>NZ_BMUA01000009.1 GCF_014649955.1 Streptomyces violascens | reverse complement strand
CGATCCGCTCACGCGCAGTCAGCTTGCCCTTCGCATGCTGCGCCTCGGTCGCACGCTCGCTCGGCCCACGACGGGCCTCCTCACGCAGGGCGTGAAGTTCTGCCACGCGTCCACGCGTGTCGCTCGGCTCGCCCGGGGTCTCGTCCACAACGGTCATGTATCGACCCTACGAAAGCGACCAAGGATTTCCTCCGTCGACTCCACACAGTCTCCGGACCGCTTTCCTAGTGGAGGCTGACAGTAGACCTGCACCAAACGCCCGACTCGACAGCTCAGGGGCCCCGTCCTCTGTAGGGTCCCGACAACGAACGCCGACCCGGGGACCGCGTCGCGTCAGCGTGCCGTCAGCCCGGTGTCAGCGGTGTCAGCGCCGTGTCAGCCAAGGACGACGTCCGTACGGACCGTGCCACAGGCGGTGTCCGGGGTGATGCGGAGCCGCAGCGACCGGCCGGTGGCGAGCACCTCCACCCTCGGGTCGCGCGAGGCCACCGAGCGTACCGGCCGGTCCCAGATCAGCTCGACCGGAGCTCCGGTGCGCTCGGGCGCGGCGAGCGACAGCGTCGCCGTGCGGCGGGCGGTGCGGACCAGGGCGCTCGCCGGGCCGTTCACGGCCAGCTCGCCGGCCGCGCCCGCCGTCCAGAAGTTCGCGGCGAGCAGGCCGAGCCGATGGGACGAAATGGCTTGTACGGAGGGCGAGTTGGCCAGGACGCGCACCTTGTCGTGGTCGGCGGCGCGGACCGCGGTCTCCAGTTGGCGGGCGCCGGGCAGCAGGACGTAGGCGTAGGTGGCGTCGGCGGGGTCGGTGCCGTGGGCGAACCAGAGGGTGAGGTAGCGGCGGGTGACCGGGTCGGCGGTGCCGCCGGTGTTGATGGCCCTCCAGGTGCCGGTGCGCTCCTCGCGCAGGGACTGGACGGCGGCCCCGCCGGGGAAGACGTAGCCGCCGTGGCCGGCGAGGTGCGCCCAGCGGGCCCAGGGGAAGGTGTCGTGCCGGCCGAGGGTGGTGGGCAGCCGGCGGCCGTCGACGGTGAGGGCGTTGGTGCCGGTGGCTCCGAGGTTGCGGTGGTCGACGACCGACTCGACGGGCATCCCGTCGGCGGCGGTGATCCCGGCGCCGAGGCAGACGATCTCGTCGCCCACGAAGAACCACGACTTGCGGGCGGTCAGGGTGGAGGAGAGCCCCTTGAGGTGCTGGCCGACGGCCGCGTACGTACCGTCGCCGGCGCCGCCGACCCAGGTCACGGCGGGTCTTGCCGCGCCCCACGCGCCGCCCTCGCCGTCGGCGAGCGGCTTGCGCGAGACGGTGGTGCCGGGCATGCGGTAGGGGTCGGCGGTGGGCCAGAAGCCGTCGCTGTACTGGTCGCCCGCGAAGCCGTCGCCCCACCAGGCGAGCATGCCGGAGCCGGTGTGCCAGCCGCGCAGGTTCTCGCCGTTGCCGTTCTCGTAGTACGCGATCCGGCTGGAGGACATGCTCAGCGAGGCGGCGAAGCGGGAGCCGCGATGGACCGCGCGGTCCATCGCGGGAAAGAGATGCGGGCCGACCGGGGCGGGGGCCGCGGTGGGGGCGGCGTCGACGGCGGCGCGCAGCAGGGCGAGGTTGGCGACGGAGAGGCGCTGGTCGGCGAGGACGGGGGTGGTCTGGGCGCGGTCGGTCCAGCCCTTGATCAGTGCGCGCCAGCGGTCGCGTTCGGCGGGTGACGCGCCGAGGGCCAGCATGGCGATGTGGGCCATGATCGTGCGGCCCATGAGCTGGTCGTCGGTGGTCTGGCGGGAGATGGCGCGGCCGTTGACGCAGTCCATCATCAGGCCGTCGTGGATGAGCGGTGCATAGCTGCGCTCGACGGAGTCGAGGATGATCTGCCGGTTCGGGTCGGTGACCGCCCAGGTGGAGCCGGCGAGCAGTGCGAAGAGTCTGGACAGGCCGTCGATCTGGACCTCGCCGTACGAGCCGGTGTAGGCGATCCAGGTGTGCTGGATGAACGACCCGTCGGCGTACAGGCCGTCTCCCGCGGTGACGTACGGGAAGACGGGCGAGAGGGCGTCGCGGGCCAGGGCGATCTTCGCGGCGTTTTTGCCGAGCACTCCGCGGGTGGCGAGCACGCGGCACAGGTCGGTGCGGTTGGCGCCGGTGGAGGTGCCGCTGTAGACGGCGACCGCGCTGTCCGGAACGAAGTGGTCGATGGCGGCGGTGTAGTGGCCGAGCCGGTCGGCGGTGAGGGTGTCGTAGACGATGACGGCGGTGTCCATGAGCAGCCGGGAGCTGCCGATCTGCCAGTCCCACCAGTTGCCGAACGGCTTGGTGTTCTCGTTGTAGATCTGGGTGTAGAGGTGGTCGAGGCCCTTGCCGACGGCGGCGATCAGCGTGGCGTCGCCGGTGGATCCGGTGCCGGGCTGGGCCCAGGCCTGCGCCATGGTGTTGAGCCGTCCGTAGCTGGTGCTCATGCCGGCGGAGCCGGTGGCGGCGTCGGTCAGCGGCAGGTCGGGCCAGAGCGAGCCGGACGCGGGAGCCATGGTCGCGAGTGCGGTACGGGCCGAAGTGCCCAGCGCGGCGAGCTTGGTGGCGTACGGCTCGGCGGTCGCGTCGAACCCGGAGCCGAGCATGAGCTCGCGCCACCTCAGTCGCAGGGTGTCGAACTCATCGGCAGCCGGGGCGAGTTGGGACGCTGCGGCCTGCTGGGCGGGCAGCGTCAGGCCGAGCGCGACGGCGGCGGCGCCGGTGCCGGAAGCGGCGAGGAAGGTACGGCGTGAACTGCCCTGAGCGGATGGCATGGTGGCGGGACCTCCGGAGCGTGGGCGAACGAGGAGGGGCACGGGGTGGGCGCGGGGGCCCGGGACGAGCGAGGTGGTAGGCGGGCCGGGGGCCCGGGGTGAACGAGGCTCGATTGAGCGGTTTCTCTCATAACGTCGAAAGAACGCGCAAGACTTCGCACATTCATCAAGGAAATTGATCGTTCGCGCAGAATCGTGCACGAACGATCTAACGAGGGTTACGCTCCTGGTCAGCGGTTGACGACGGTCGGCGGGAGCCGGCGGGGAGGGGCGGAACCACGTGCACGCCGAGGACAGGCACCGGGCGATACTGCGGCGGCTGCGCGAGCGCGGCTCGCTCCGGGTGACCGACTTCGCCGAGGAGTTGAAGGTCTCCGCGGTGACCGTGCGGCGGGACGTGGAGGCGCTCGCCGAGCGCGGTCTGGTGGCCCGGGTGCACGGCGGGGCGCTGCTTCCCGAGACGGCGACGGCCCCCTCGCCTCCGCCGCCCGCCGCACCCGGCCCGGGTCTGGTCTTCGGCCTCGTCGTGCCCGCCGCCGACTACTACTACCCCGAGGTCATCAAGGGGGCCAGGGAGGCGGCCGCCGCCCGGGGCATCCGGCTCGTGCTCGGCATCTCGCAGTACCGGCCCGCCGAAGAGCGGGCGCAGGTACGGCAGTTGATCGGGCACGGGATCGACGGGCTGCTCATCGCCCCGTGCGGCCCGGCCGGCGACCAGGACTGGCTGGCGGCGCTCGGCGTGCCGTTCGCGCTGGTCGAGCGGCGTTCCGGGGACGACGTGCCGGGCGCGGAGCGGGTGGTGACCGACCACGCGTACGGGGCGCGGCTCGCCGTACGCCATCTCGCCCGGTCCGGCCGCGAGCGGATCGGGCTGCTCCTGCGGGCGGACAGCCCGCACAGCGCGCTGGTGGAGGAGGGCTACGAGGCCGGCCTCGCGTCGCAGGGCCTCCCGGCGCCGGATGCGCTGCGCTTCACCATCACGGCCCCGGAGACCGACCCGGTACGCCGCGACACCCAACTGGACGACTTCGTGGCGGCAGTCGGTGCCGGGCTGCTCGACGCGGTCCTGGTCCACAACGACCACGACGCGATCGTGCTGCTCCCCCGGCTGCGGGCCCGCGGGCTTTCCGTGCCGGGCGACCTCGCGATCGTGGCGTACGACGACGAGGTCGCTGCGCTGGCTGACATCCCGCTTACGGCGGTGGCTCCGCCGAAGCGGGCGGTGGGGGTGGCGGCGGTGGATCTTCTGACCCTGCGTGTCGGTGACCCCGGGCGGGCGAGGCACCATGTGTCGATCCTGCCGGAGCTGAAGATCCGGGCATCGAGCAGCTGACCGGGCCCCTCGGGGGCTCCGCCCCCGAACCCCGGCTGCCAAACGCCGCAGGGGCTGTCCGGGTTGTCGATCGTCCGCGGACCGTGGACGGCCGGTCGCGCAGTTCCCCGCGCCCCTGTAGGGCACCCGGCACACCTTGGTGGCGCCCCCATCAGGGTCGGTCCTGGCAGGGGCATCCCCGGCCGTCAGGTGAACTCGGGCATGTGTCAGCCCACTTCAGCCTGTCATGGGGGTCCCCCCTGGCCCTTGAGGCCTTGGGGGAGTTTGAGGACGAGCGCCCTCAAGGCGCGAACGGGGTCCGGGGCGGAGCCCCGGACACACCCCCCGCCACCGGGGTCAGCGGCGGACCGCCCACGTCACCGCGCCCCGCAGCCCCGCCGCGATGCCGGGGTCACGGACCGAGGGGGTCCGGTCCACCACCCGTACCGTCAGGGCGTGGGTGCCCCGCCCGAGGTCGAGCCCCCGTACCGGCACAGCCGTACGGCCCTCGTACCGCCGCAGCTCCCGCCCGTCCAGGTACCAGCGAACCGTCAGCTGCCGGGCGCCCGCGAGGCGCGGCACGACCACCCGCGCCGTGTCGGACGGCCGCAACGTGCTCGCCGTCGAAGTCGCCGGCGTCGCGATCGACGCGTGGCGGTAGAAGCCCGCGATCATCGCCTCCACCCCCGGCAGATTGAACGGCTTGCCCAGGATGCGCATGATCGAGCCGTCGGTGGGCCGGTTGAGGCCGGTGACGTAGTAGCCGCCGCCCTCGTACGCACCGACCGTCCCCCCGTCCGGCGACGTCTCGCCGAGCCAGCGGTACCACTTGGTACGGTCGGCGGCCATCTGATCGGCCGTCAGGACGGAGATGTTGGACTGGCCGGCCTCGGGTCCCGAGTAGTGCTCGTAGCCCGGGGTGCCCGGGTAGAAGTACTCGTCGGCCAGCTTGCCGAGCGAGTGCCCGGTCTCGTGGATGGCGACCTGTCCGGACTTGGCGTTCCCGGCGGACGCGGTGGATATGCCCTCGTATCCGAGCGTCTTGGACGGCTCGTTGTAACCGGCCCCGCCGTACTTGGCGCTGTTGGCCAGGACGATGACCAGGTCGGCCTGGGGTGCCTTCGCCACGTACGAGTCGACCTTGTTCTGGTCGATGCAGAGCAGCCGCTCGATGCCGTCGCACCAGAAGTACGAGCCGAGCGCGGTGTCCTTCACGTCGCCCTGCGCCGGGTCGCCGGAGACGCCGCTCTGGGCGGAGACGGCGTCCACCGTCCAGACGTTGAAGAGGTTCTGGTACGTGGCGTACGGCTCGACGCCGGTGATCTCGCCCCACTTCTCCTTGGCGTCGGCGTGGAACTGGTCCAGCTGGTCGGCCGTGTAGCCGTCGCCCACCATGACGATGTCGAGGCGGTCCGCGGTCGAGCCGTTGTCGATCATCTTGCCGACCTCGCCGTCGGCGGCGGCCGAGGGTGCCGAGAGGTGCGGCGCGGGTCTGCCCTGCCCGTTGGCGGGTACGAGGGTGTGGCCGGAGCCCGCGAGGGTCTGCCCCGAGGCGGCTTCGGGGCCGGGTATCTCGACCTGGACCTTCGGATGCGGCGGCGGTGGGTCGGCGGCGGCCGCGGTGCCGGGTCCGGCGGCGAGCGCGGCCATGACGGCGGTGGCGGCGAGCGCGGCCGTCACGATGCCTCTGCGCAGGGGTGGGCGCATGAAGTACTCCCTCTGTAACGGAAGTTAAGCAGTCGGGTAAATGCGTTGAACGGCCTGCTTAAATTAGGGGGCGCACGGGGCGTGCGCAATGCCCTGGGGCCAAGGGGATGCCATGGATGAACCTGCAGTGATCGGCCGCCGAGTTCAGCGACTGCGCGCCCAACTGGGCCTGACCCAGCGCCAGTTGGCGGAGCCCGCCTATACGCCCGCCTATGTCTCGACCCTGGAGTCCGGCAAGGTCCGCCCCTCCGAGGCGGCCCTGCGCCATCTCGCCGGGCGGCTCGGCACGACGTACGAGGAACTCGCCACGGGCCGCCCGGCCCGCCTCGTCACGGAGCTGCGGCTCGGCCTCACCGATGCGCAGCGGGCACTGGCGACCGGCGAGGCCGACGAGGCGGCGGTCCACTACCGCCAACTGCTCACCGAGGCCGAGCTGCACGGTCTCGACGAGGAGCGCGCCGAGGCGCTGCTCGGGCTAGGCGACTGCGCGCTCGAAACCGGCGAACTCGAGGACGCCGTACGCCACTTCGAGGCGTGCGAGCGGATCCTGGCCGCCGAGCCTCTGCCGCGCCGGGCACGGGCGGTCCGGGGCCGGGCGGTCGCCCACATCCTGGCGGGCGAGCTGCGCTACGCCTGCTACCTCCTGGAGTCGGCCATCGACGAGCTCGGCACCAGCGGGCTCGCCGACCCCGAGGCGCTGGTCCTCCTGTACGCGGCGGTCATCGGCCCGTATCTGGACATGGGCGCCCAGGCCCGCGCGGCGCGCGCCGCCGAGCTGGCCCTCGCGCTCGCACCGCAGGTCTCGGACCCGGCGCTGGTCGCCGGCATGCACCGCCAGGTCGCGCGGACGTTCCTCGCGGAAGGCCGCCTGGCCGACGCGGACGCCTCGCTCGCCAAGGCCCAGTCGATCTACCGCCAGTTGCGATTGCGTACGGATCTGGCGCACTGCCACTGGATGCGCGGCTATGTGTACGCCCAGGAGGGCGAACTCGATGCCGCGGAGCAGGAGTTGCGTACCGCGCGGGACATGCTCGCGGCCAAGCGGGCCGCGCTGTTCACCGCGCAGGTCGAGGTGGAGCTGGCGGACGTACTGCGGCGCCTCGGGCGGCACGCGGAGGCGATGGAGCTCCTCACCCCGCTCACCGAGCTCGGCGACCAGCACGGCGCGGTGCACGCGGGCGGCGCGCACCGGCTGCTCGGCCTGATCTGCGAGGAGCGGGGCGAGACGGAGTCGGCGGAGGAGCACTACGTCACCGCGCTCGGGCTCCTCGAGCGCAGCGGCGCGAGCGGCGACATGGCCGACCTGTGCCGGCTGCTGGGCGACCTGCTGCGCCGCACCGGCCGCGTCGAAGCGGCCCTGGACGCCTATCGCACCGGCCTCGGCCACCGCGCCGCCCCGGGCACGACCACCCTGGGCCCGGCCCCGCTGCCGCCCCGCATTTAGCGCCGCCCCCAGCCCCCAGCCCCCAGCCCTCCGCTGCCGCCCCGCGTCCGAGGCCGACCGGCCCCCTACGTCCGGCCCCGCCGAAGCGCCGCGCGCCCGAACGAGTGAAGTAGTTGAAAACCGAACGGAATCGTCCTACAGTGAATCTCGTTGAAACTTAAACCGCTTCGGCGCAAGGCCGCGGCGCGTCCCCAAGGAGCAGGTCATGGGTCTCTTCGGCCGTAAGAACAGCAGCACCGCCACCCTCGACACCGCGGCCCCCGTCGAGGTCGACCCGGCGCTCGCCGCGCTGAGCGGTACGTACACGATCGACCCGGCGCACAGCAGCATCGGCTTCACCGTGCGGCACGCCATGGTCACCAACGTCCGCGGATCCTTCACCGACCACGAGGGCACCCTGACCCTCGACGGCTCGAACCCGGGTGCCTCCTCCGCCTCCATCGACGTCAAGATCGCCAGCATCGACACCGGCATCGCCGACCGCGACGGCCACCTGCGCAGTGGCGACTTCTTCGACGCCGAGCAGTTCCCGCTGATGAGCTTCCGCTCGACCGGGGCCAAGGAACTCGGCGGCGACAAGTACCGGATCATCGGCGACCTGACGATCAAGGACGTCACCCGGCCGCTCTCCATCGACCTGGAGTTCAACGGCTCGGCCACCGACCCCTACGGCAACCAGCGCATCGGCTTCGAGGGCAGCGCCGAGATCCTGCGCTCCGACTGGGGCCTGACCTGGAACGCGGCCCTGGAGACCGGTGGCGTCATGGTCAGCGACAAGGTGAAGCTGACCTTCGACATCTCCGCGATCAAGTCCGCCTGACACCCGCCGGGGCCCTCGCCGCAAAATACGTTGCCCGCGAAAGCCCTGGTGAGCGAGGCTGCCCGGCATGTCCGAGAACGCGGCCACCGGCCCCCGAGCAGTCACCGCCCTCTTCCCGGGGGGCCGCCTGACCGCGATCCCCCGCAAGACCGCCCGCCGCGAGCAGGTGCTCGTCCACCTCTCCGAGACGCTCTTCGAGCGCGACCGGGACTACAGCGAGCGCGAGGTGAACGACGCGCTGCTCACCGTGCACGACGACTTCTCGGCGCTGCGGCGCCACCTGGTGATCGGCGGCCACCTCAGCCGCACCCGGGACGGCAGCAGCTACCGGCGCGGCAAGTAGGACACGAATGACACGAGCGCGAGGGCGACCAGGCCGAGGACCACGGCCGCGGTCGCCTTTTCGCGGGTCGTGTACGGCGGGACCTGCGGCAGCGTGGGAAACGCGTCGTAGGGGGACGGCACCGCGAGCGCGGCCGGAGTACGGCCGAGCGCCCGGCGGCGGGCCCCGCGCAGCACCCCGTACAGCAGCGGGAACAGCACGGGACCGAGCAGAGCGGCCACCGCCACCCCCACGGGCAGGTGCAGGGCGGCCACGGCGAGCAGCCAGCCCGCGAACCACACCCAGCACGCGGACCCGGCCGTCAGCGGCGCCCGCACCAGGAGCCTCAGCGGGGCCCGGCCGGGCCGGGCGAGCGCGGTGAGGGTCTCGGCGAGGACGGCGACCCGGTCGTCGGCGGGGTGCGCCTGGGTCTGGGCCCACGCCTGCTGGGCGGCGCCGGCCGGGTGCCCCACGACGGCGAGCACGAGGCGCGCGTCGTGCCGCTGCACCCTCGCCGACGGCTCCGACCCGCCCTGATTCGAGGCGGGTCGAGGGCTGAACGAGGCAGCGTACGCCGCGAGCAGAACCGGGTCGTCGGGGAAGGTGTCGAGGCCCTCGCGGAAGACGGCTTCGGCGCGGTCGGCGTGTTCGGGACCGCCCTCGGCGGCGTGCGCGCGGCCGAGCACCGCGTACAGGCAGGGGTCGGGCCCGTCCGTGTACAGCGCGGCCCGCGCGGCCTTGCGGGCCTCGCTGGTGCGGCCTGCCCGCAGCAGCGCCTCCGCGTCGGCGCAGGCCGCCATGACGTCTTTGTGCCCGGCTTGCAATGTGTCCCCAACCCTGGATGTGCGGCTCGCAACTATCACCCGCTGGAACGGGGCGGGTCAACAGCTGAGCGGCAGGTCAGGCGGGGTTACCAGTCCCCGCCGCCGAAGCCTCCGCCGTCGCTGCCGCCCCCGTCGCCCCAGCCGCCGCTGAAGTCCGAGGAGTTGAAGTCGGCGCCCGACACGTCGCCGCCGTCGAAGCCGGAGCCCGCGTCGTAGGACCCGGCGCCGTAGTCGGCCGCGTACGCCGGGCTCGACAGCATCGAGCCGAGCATGGTGCCCATCAGGAGGCCCGGCAGCATGCCGCCGCCGAAGTAGCCGCCCGCCCAGGGTCCGTAGGCCGGGCCCGCGTCGTAGTACGGGCGGCGGCCCTGGTCGGTGTCGACCTCGCGGACCATCGGGTCCTGGCCGTCGCGCAGCCGGGTCGCGTCGGCCTGGCACACCGGGACCTGGCGCGGGGCGCCGCCGGCCGGGGTCCAGGCGGCGTCCTCGACGGAGGGGCCGTGGCGCGGGTCGAAGAAGCAGGGGGCGCGGCGCTCGGGCAGCGGCTTGTGCTCGCGGCGGGCGGCGAGGGTGGCGAGCGAGAACCGGCCGTCCTCCAGGGCCTGTGTCACGCCCGTCACGTCTGCGGGCCGCTCGGCCTTCGCCATCAGCGTCTTGGAGGTCTCGTACGAGTCGAGAGCGCGCTCGTAGTCGGCGCGCATCGCGTCGTCGGCGCCGGCCTCCGCGGGGTGGAAGTCGAGCCGGTCGAGTTCCTCGCCGAACGCGGTGATGTCCTCGTCGACGACGACCTGGAGGCGCTGGAGGGCGGCCCGCTCCTCCTCGGCCTTCTTCCTGCGGCTGCGGCGGACCAGCGCGTACGCGCCCGCGCCGCCCGCGACGATCACCGCGCCGACGCCGACGAGCGCGCCGGTGTCCACCCCGCCGCCGGAGCTTGAACCACCGCCCCACGAAGCGGGGGCGTGGCCCTTCATCTGCGGGAGCGCCTTGTCGACGAAGGCGTTGAGCTGGGTGGCGGCGTCGGTGTTGGTGCCGGGAGCGCGGACGGCGTCGTTCAGGTTCTTGACGGACTGACTGGACAGGACCTTGCGGTCGGCGCCGGAGGTGAAGGCGTCGCCGAGCCGGATCGCGTACAGACCGGTGACTCCGGTGTCCGTGCGCAGGTTCTTCAGGATCGTGCCCTTGGGGAACGCGGCGCTGTTCGGCAGGACCGCCACGAACAGCGGCTTGTCCGCGTCCTTGATCTTCTTGGCCAGTGCGTCGGCCTGGGCCGGACTGAGCTGGCCGGCGGCTCCGGGATCCACGTAGACCGGGCTCTTCTTGAGCTGGTCGGCCACGTCGGACGCGCCGGTGGCGGCCATGGCGGGGCCCGCCATGGCCAGTGCGGCGAGCGCTACGCCGGAGAGTGCGGTCAAAACCCTGAGCCTCATGGCCCCGACGCTACCCGAGGCCGCACGAAAACGGACATACGGGGTGGAGCGGTCGTGAGTCGGCGTGCTCCACAGTGGACACATCCCGGGGGCACGGGCCCCGTCCCCCGGGTCGCGCGTGTCTACTGCGGCGGCCGGGTCCCGGCCCGCAGCAGGCCGTAGGTGTACGCGTCCTGGAGGGCCTCCCAGGACGCCTCGATGACGTTGGGACCGGCGCCGACCGTCGTCCACTCGCCCGTACCGTCCGTGGTGGTGATCAGGACGCGGGTGGTGGAGGCGGTGCCGTGCTTGCCCTCCAGGGTGCGGACCTTGTAGTCGACCAGCTCGAACTTGGCGACCTGCGGGTAGAACCGCTCCAGGCCCTGGAGCAGCGCCGAGTCCATCGCGTTGACCGGGCCGTTGCCCTCGGCGGTGACGATGATGCGCTCGTCGCCGACCCAGAACTTCACCGTGGCGCCGTTGGCGTGCGTGCCGTCCTTGAGGGTCTCGATGATCGCCCGGTACGACTCGATGCGGAAGTAGTCGCGCGGGCCACCCTCGACCTCGTCCCGGAGGAGCAGCTCGAAGGAGGCGTCGGCGGCCTCGTAGGTGTAGCCCTGGAGCTCGCGCGCCTTGACCCGCTCGACGACGCGGGCGACGACCGCGCGGTCGTCGCCGAGGTCGACGCCGAGCTCCTTGCCCTTGAGCTCGATGGAGGCGCGGCCCGCCATGTCGGAGACCAGCATCCGGATGTGGTTGCCGACGAGCGAGGGGTCGATGTGCTGGTACAGGTCGGGGTCGACCTTGATCGCGGAGGCGTGCAGGCCCGCCTTGTGGGCGAAGGCGGAGACACCGACGTACGGCTGGTGTGTGGAGGGCGCGAGGTTGACCACCTCGGCGATGGCGTGCGAGATCCGGGTCATCTCGGCGAGCGCGCCCTTGGGCAGCACGGTCTTGCCGTACTTGAGCTCCAGGGCGGCGACGACCGGGAACAGGTTGGCGTTGCCGACGCGCTCGCCGTAGCCGTTGGCGGTGCACTGGACGTGGGTGGCGCCCGCGTCGACGGCGGCCAGGGTGTTCGCGACCGCGCATCCCGTGTCGTCCTGGGCGTGGATGCCGAGCCGGGCGCCGGTGTCGGCGAGCACGGTGGCGACGACGGCCTGGATCTGGGCGGGGAGCATGCCGCCGTTGGTGTCGCACAGGATGACGACGTCGGCGCCGGACTCACTGGCGGCCCGTACGACGGCCTTGGCGTACTCCGGGTTCGCCTTGTACCCGTCGAAGAAGTGCTCGCAGTCCACGAAGACCCGGCGGCCCTGCTCGCGCAGGTAGGCCACCGTGTCGCGGACCATCTCCAGGTTCTCGTCCAACGTGGTGCGAAGCGCCAGCTCGACGTGCCGGTCGTGCGACTTGGCGACCAGCGTGATCACCGGGGCGCCGGACTCCAACAGGGCCCGCACCTGCGGGTCCTCGGCGGCCCTGCCGCCCGCGCGGCGGGTCGCGCCGAAGGCCACGAGCTGCGCGTTCCGGAAGCTGATCTCCTGCTGAGCGCGGGCGAAGAACTCCGTGTCGCGGGGGTTGGCGCCGGGCCAGCCGCCCTCGATGAAGCCCACGCCGAACTCGTCCAGGTGCCGGGCGATCGTCAGCTTGTCCGCGACGGTGAGGTTGATGCCCTCGCGCTGGGCGCCGTCGCGCAGCGTCGTGTCGAAGACATGGAAACTGTCGTCGACCCGAAGGCCGGCGAGCAGACTCTCCTCGGCGGCTTCGTTCGCCTCGTTGGTCGTCATGCTGATCTGACTCCTGTCGGGTGAGTGGCTCCGAACTCATGGCTCCACTTGCCCCCGTCGCCGCGCTCCTCGCCCCGGCCGTGGTGGGGCCGGTAAACGAAAAGACCCCTCGCGGGTGCGAGAGGTCTGCGCGCGGGTCTGGGGCACGATGGCCGCTGCCGCGGGTTGTGCCACGGTTCAGCGATCACTGCGGACCGGCGCGCTGCTGTCCATAATCATGCGGGAAGCGAGCACGCTCGCAGTCTGCCATACGGGTCCGGCACCCGGAGGGGGGGTCTCACCATCCGGGCGCCCCCGACCTGCACTAATTCGAAGGAACCGGTTCCGCTTGCGTTCGCCCGGGTTCGTCTTTGACCCGGTTGAGATCGATATCGCGGGTCTCCCGCATGGTCAGGTAGACGACCAGGGACACCGCCGCACATCCCGCCACGTACCAGTAGAAGCCGGACTCGATGCCCGCCTGCTTGAACCAGAGCGCCACGTATTCGGCCGTCCCGCCGAACAGCGCGTTCGCAATCGCGTACGGCAGGGCGACGCCGAGCGCGCGGATGCCGGTCGGGAAGAGCTCGGCCTTCACGCAGGCGTTGATCGAGGTGTAGCCGGTGACGACGACCAGAGCGAGCAGCGCGAGGCCGAAGGCCGGCCAGAAGGTGCCCGCGTGCCTGAGCATGGTCATGATCGGCACGGTCAGGAAGGTGGAGCCGCCGGCGAAGGTGATCAGGAGCGGGCGGCGCCCGATCCGGTCGGAGAGCGCGCCCGCCAGCGGCTGGATGCACATGAACACGAACAGCGCGCAGAAGCTGACGAGTGAGGCGGTCGACTTGTCCATGCCCGCGCTCTTGGACAGGAACTTCGTCAGATACGTCGTGTACGTGTAGTACGCGACGGTGCCGCCCATGGTGAGCGCCATGACGAGCAGCGCCTCGCGCTTGTGCGCCCACAGCGCCTTCAGTGTGCCCCGGTCCGCGTCGTGGGCGGCGCCCGAGTCCTCGTACACCTCGGTCTCCAGCATGGAGCGGCGCAGGTAGAAGACGACGGCCGCGCCGAGCGCGCCGACGATGAAGGGGACGCGCCAGCCCCAGCTGTGCAGGGCCGCGTCCGAGAGGTTGCGCTGCATGACGATCTGGAGGCCGAGGCCGAGGAGCTGGCCCGCGGTCATCGACACGTACTGGAAGCTGGAGGCGAAGCCGCGCTTCTTCGGGTCGGAGGCCTCGGTGAGGTAGGTCGCGCTGGCGGCGTACTCGCCGCCGACCGAAAGGCCCTGGAGGAGCCGGGCGACCAGGAGGACGGCCACTCCCCCGTATCCGGCGACCGCGTACGTCGGCGCGACCGCGATCAGGATCGCGGAGGCCGACATGAGGGTGACGGTCAGGGTGAGCGCCGCCTTGCGGCCCTTGCGGTCGCCGATCCGGCCGAGCAGCCAGCCGCCGACCGGCCGCATGAAGAAGCCGACCGCGAAGATCCCCATGGTGTTCATGAGGTTGGCGGTCTCGTTGCCCTTCGGGAAGAACGCGTCCGCGAAGTACACGGCGAACGTGGCGTACACGAACCAGTCGAACCACTCGACCATGTTGCCGGCCGAACCGACCCAGATCTTCTTCCAGTGCTCTCGTCCCATGGACGCTGACCTTGGCGCAGGCCCGCACGGCCGACAAGGCGTGCGGGCGCAACGATCGGGCCTACTTACGTGCGTTGTGTTCCCCGCATCAGCGACTCGTCCACGAACTCCCTCACGTGGTCGAGGACTTGGGACCGTCCGGTGCCGGGCAGGCCGACCGCGACGTGCACGCTGAACCCGTCGAGCAGGGCGCGCAGGCGGGCCGCGAAGCGGTCGGCGTCCACCCGGCGGAACTCGCCGCGCGAGACGCCCTCGGCGACTATCGCGACCAGGTCGCGGTGCCAGGCGCCCTCGATGGCGGCCTGGCGGGCGCGGGCGGCGTGGTCGGCGTTCTGCGAGCGGTTCCAGACCTCGAGCCACAGGATCCAGTGCGGATCGCGCGGCCCGTCGGGGACGTACAGGTCGATGTAGGCGTCCAGGCGCTCGCGGGCCGTGCCGGGCCGCGCGAGCAGGCCGCGGCGCTCCTCGCCGAGCCGGCCCTCGCTCCACTCCAGGGTCTGGAGCAGCAGCTCGTCCTTGCTGCGGAAGTAGTAGAGGAGGTGCCCGCTGGACATGCCGACCTCGCGGCCGAGCCCGGCCATGGTGAGCCCGTCGAGTCCGCGTTCGGCGATCGTGGCCATGGCGGCGACGAGCACCTCCTCGCGGGGCGGAGCGGTGTTGCGGCGGCGGGGTGCGTTCACCCGTATGTTCTACCCGATCGGCCGGGGCGCCTTGGCCATGCGGGGCGCGCTGGGGGCCGGTTCCGCCCGGCTTTCCGGGGCCGCGGGGGCGGGGCGGGGCGGAGGCCTCCGCACTACGAGCGGGGTCCGGCCCCCGCCTCAACCGCATCCAGCGCGATCCGCCACGGATAGCCCCCGGGGCTTCGCTCGCCCGGCTGATTCGGTACGAAACCGCCGTCGCCGTACAGCACCGTCACCCCGGCCGAGCGCAGCACCTCCAGGGACTGCTCGAACTGCGGATGCCGGACATAGGCAGCGTTCACGCACGGCATGTCTCCTTCGCCTGATGATTGAGCGCATTCCAGAAGGGGCCCGAGTAGAGCATGTGGCGAGTGGCGAGAATGCCGGAGGCGGCGCAGTGGGGCCTGCCATCTGAGGGTGTACTCGGGATACCGGGAGCCGCCGGAAGCAGTGGCCCGGATCGACCTGAAGCCAGGTGATCCTGTCTACCTGAGACCGGACGGCATGATCGACACGAGTCTGCCGGATCTCGCACGGTCCAGAGAATTCCGGAATCCGGAACGGGAATCGGAGCGTAATTAAATCAGGGACATCCGAATGCTTCTTGAGTCTTTGTCGTCGCGTGGGTGCTGTGGCGGGAGGCAACTGAGCAGGATTTGGCAGACTTCCGTGACCGGCGGTGCCGAGCCCTGGAGAACCCGCAGCGGATCAGCGGGACGAAGTGGAACTATGACGCGGCGGCGTTCACGAAGCTGTTCAAACAGGGGAAGGTCTACCCGCTGCCGGTAGATATTTCCCGGTGAGATTACCGGGCCCCGGACTCCGTCAATTCGTGGGGACATGCCCGGGCGGGCACAGCAGCACCGGGGTGGGAGGCACGCACGGAGATCCACGGTTCCAAGGTCTTTTGGCGCCAGCTCGAATCTGCGGTCGGGGACCCACCTGGGCTCCCGACGTCCTATTCCCCGCCGCTGAGCCGCTTGAAGCAGGTCACCGTCGACTCCGATCGAACGACTGTCGGAGCCAAGAGAACTTGATACGGCGATACCAACGAACCTGCGCACGGACAAGGTGCGTGCCGCGTCGACGTGAAGGGCAGCTGAGCTACCATTGGAAAGCCGATGGAGCCTCCACCTTGAGAGGCGGAGGCTCCATGATGGCAGTTGTTCAACGACGCGAACTCGCGAACGGACCAGCGCCCATTCGACGTTTCGGTACGGAAAGAACCGGCGAAGAGCTACCCCTCAGATTCCTGGTGAATCCCCATGAAGGGCCTTCAGGTCCCGCACATCCGCAGTATCGCCCCAACCTCTACGTAGGCACGAGGTAAGAATTGCAGCGGAATACGACCTTATAGCCGCTACCACATCACCGGAAGGCAGTACGACGTTCCGGGGGCTGCCCCCTCCGACAGATACCTCAACCTTTCCCTCACCCACCCTCTCGAATTCCACCCAAAACGGACCATCGAAAAAGTGGACTCGATGGGACTTGAATTCGGCGCGCCGGATCCTGTCACTCACTCGCAAAAATTCGCAAGCCAGCGCCACCGGCAGGTCGTTCCAGTCAGCTTCGGGAAACCCGCACCCGTCCAGGTTTACCCAAACCCCGCCCCACACTGTTGCGGCTGCTGAAATTTCCATGGACTCTTCGGTGTGGCAGATTTCGAATCTCACGGTCACCGCCAAATCGGATATGCCGTCTCGATCAAATTTGTGGCCCTGTCGAACCACATTTCGATCATCAGACCGTCGGTCATGCCTTGAAGTTGGATTCGCGACCCTTGGGTCTTTACGCTGCGGCCGAACCGGTAGGCGTTGAGGACTGCCTTTTCGATCTTTGCCGGAGACCACGAATCGGGGAACTTCGTCTTTATCCCGCTCTGCTTGTATATCTTCCCGTTCGCGGTGTGCCTCTCCAAGACATGCACCATATCAACAGCGACTGCCTTCCATGAGGGTAGGTTGACCCTTGCGGCTGCCCACAGTCCACCTTCCGTCGCCGCCCTGGGCCCGCCGCTCAAAGGGAAGGGCACCATGGAGCCGTACAGACCATAGTTGTAGCCATCAGTTTGGCTGAGGCATGCCGCATACGGATCCATGTAGCTGAATGCCCCGAAGGACATTCCGTCCACTATTCCGGTTCCTGCGCCGCCGAACTGCTGGATGAGATCCTTACTCAGGGCGTCGGCGGATCCCTTTGCTACGGCGCCTGTGCCGCCCTGCTGGGCGTTCTTGTGGTCTTCCTTGCTGCAGTCGCTTTTGGTTCCGACTCTTCCGTTGAAGAAGTCCTTGACGTCTGCCCAGACGCTGCACATGCCGCTGGGGTCGGTCCGGTTGGTCGGGGCGTTTTCAACGTATCCGTAGGGCGTGCCGTAGGGAGTTTCCTGGCTCGGGTTGTAGGGGTCCTGGCTGGTGAAGCGGCCAGTGTCGGGGCTGTAGTTGCGGGCGCGGAGGTAGTAGCCGGCGGCGCTGGTGGTCGGTTCGCGGTATTCGCCGGTGTAGGTGAAGGGGTTTGCCGGCGGGGCAACGGCTGTATTGGCCTGGGTGACTTCACCGAAGGCGGTGTAGCTGTAGCTGGTCTGGAGAGCGCCGTTCGTGTCGGTGAGGTCGGTGACCGAGCCGATCAGGTCGCGGTGGTGGTAGTAGGTCCCGGCGTCGGTGGTCTGAGCCTGGATCTGGCCGAGCGGGTTGTACTGGTATTGGGCGCTCAGGGCGCCGCTGCTGTTGTAGTCGGCGGCCGCGAGGGGCAGGGAGTGGTTGATGTCCCAGACCGTGCTGCGCTGGAGACCGCTGCCGTCCTTGGAGGCTGTGGCCCGGTTGCCGTCCGCGTCGTACGTGTACGAGTAGCTGGCGCCGTTTGAAGCGGCGGCGGTGAGGCGGTTGTTGGCGTCGTAGGCGAACGTGTCGCCCCCGGCGCCGGTCTGGTTGCCGTCGGCGTCGTAGGTGAATGCGCGGGTGGTGGAGCCGGTGACCGTCTGCGTCAGCTGGTCGGCGTTGTCGTAGGTGTAGGTGGTGGTGGCGCCGGCCTTGTTCTGGGTCTTGCGGTTGCCGACGGGGTCATAGCTGAACGTCATGGCCGAACCGGCGTCCGGGCACGTGTCCGCCTTCGTGACGGACGAGCAGTCGGTGAGGAGCCGGCCTGCCGGGTCATAGGTGTAGTACTGGTAGCTGGCGGGCTTCCCGGCGCGGGTGACGTCGATCCGGGCTGGCTGCCCCGCACCATCGAATACCTGCGACCAGCTGGCCAGCGTCGACATTCCCTTGACACTGCTGATGGCGGCAAGGCGGCCGGCATTGTCGTAGGAGCGCTGCTCCGTATAGCCATTGGTGGCGGGGAGCTGGGTCGTGGTCAGGTTGCCGGCCGGGTCGTAGCTGTAGTTGATGGTGCCCGTAGCGGTTGTCTCGGAGATGCGCTGGCCGTCGTCGTTATAGGCATAGCTGGTCTTCGAGCCGCCAGCGGGAGTGGTGGCGACGGCGGCACCGGTCAGGTGGCCCTGGCCGTCGCCCTTCCAGATGCGGAGCTTGCCGCTGGTGTCGGCGGCGGCGATGTCGAGGTTCTTGTCGCCGTCGAATTTGCCGGGCGCCGGGTCGCCGTAGGGGGTCCAGTCGTCGGTCTGCTGGATGGGGTCCTTGAAGCCGCCGTTGCCGGCTCCCGGGTAGACGTACAGGCGGTGTGAGCTGGTGTTGAGGGCGAGGAGGTCGGGCTGGCTGTCGTTGTTGAACTCGCCGGACACCAGGCGCATGGCGCCCCAGCCGCCGCCGAGGTCCTTGCGGTCACCGAATCCGCCGGCGCCGGTACCGGGGTACAGGTAGAAGTGGCCGGTGGAGGGGTCGATGGCCAGGACGTCGGGCTTGTTGTCGGCATTGACATCGATCAGGGTGAGCCGGAAGGAGCCCCAGCCGTTACCGAGGTCCTTGCGGTCGCCGAATCCGCCGGCGCCGTTGCCAGGGTAGAAGAACAGGTGGTTGCCGACGGTGTCGACGGCCATGAGGTCCGGCTTGCCGTCGTTGTTGAAGTCTCCCGGGCTCAGGGAGAAGGAGCCCCACCCGGCACCCAGGTTCGAGGGGGCGGCAAAGCCTCCCTTGCCGTCACCGCTGAAGCGCAGTAGGCGCCCCGCCTTGTCGAGAGCCAGAAGGTCGGGCTTGCCGTCCGAGGTGTACTCACCGACGAACAGTTGCTGGAACCCGGTTCCGGATCCAGCCAGGGTCGAGCCTTCAGTGAAGGTGCCGTCGGGGCGCCCCAGGAAGGTCCGCAACCCCCCCTTCGCGTCGGTGCGGATCACGTCGGTGATGCCGTCACCGTTGAGATCCCCAGAAGCCGTCTGGGCAGCCCCGCTCCAGTCCAGCGCTGCCGGCGTGACGGGATCCATGGTGGTGGAAGTCAAGCGCCCGGCGTCGTCATAGGTGTAGCCGAAGGAGCCCTTGCCCTTGGCCGGCGTAACGGCGGTCAGCCGGCCTGCCTTGTCGTAGTCCAGGGTGCGGCTGCCAGTGGCATCAGTGATCGAACGCCGCTGCCCGATCGCGTCGTAAGCCTCCGACACGGACGGGGTGTTGTCGCTGTACTTCGTGCCCGCCGGAAGATTCCGGGCGTCGAACGTGGTGGTGACGGTGATCCCGCGCGCGTTGGTGCGGGTGATGGGGTTGCCGTCCGGGTCGTAGCCGATGGTCTGCTTACGGCCGAGCGGGTCGGTGACAGCGGCTTGTCGGCCGGCGTCGTCGTAGTCGTAGGTGGTGGTGTGTCCGTTGGGGTCCTTGCGGGTGGCGACTTCGCCTGTGGCGTTGTAGCTGTAGCTGGTCACTCCGCCATCCGGCGCGGTGACCTTCGCGATGCGCCCGAGTTCGTCGTAGCCGGTCGCGGTGACCTGGCCGAGCGGATTGGTGACGGATACAGCCTGGTTCAGTGCGTTGTACGCGGTGGTGGTGCGCTCGCCGAGCGGGTTAGTGACAGTGGTCTGGTTACCAGCCGCGTCAAAGCCGTAGGTAGTGGTGAACTTGGCCGGATCGGCACCGGTGGCGTTGCCACGTGCCTCGGTCTGCGACTTCAAACGTCCGTTGGCATCGAACGACCAGGTGCTCTTGGCTCCACTGGGGCTGGTGACGCTGGTGCGGTGGCCGTCACCGTCGTAGCCGTACCGCGTGGTCTTTCCCAGCGGATTGGTCACCGTCTCCTGCAGGTTGGACGTGGTGTACGTGTAGGCCGTGGTCTTGCCGAGCGGGTCGGTGGACCGGAGGAGGTTGCCGGCGGCGTCGTACTCGCTTTTCGTGGCCTGCCCGAGAGCGTCCGTGACCAGGGTGGGCCGGTTGAACGCGTCGTAGGCAGTCGAGGTGACGGCACCCGTCGGGTCCACCGTCTGGGTCAGGTTGCCATTCTTGTCGTAGCCGTACGTGGTAGTGAACTTGCCGGCATCGGTCCCCGGCACATTGCCGCGCGGCGAGGTCTGGGAAGCGAGCCGATTGGCTGCGTCATAGACGTACGTCGTCTTCGCACCGGCCGGATCAGTGGTCGAAGCCACGTTGCCGCGGTCGTCGTACGTGGTGACCGTGGTCCGTCCACCAGGAGCCGTCACCTTGGTGACGCGGTTGAAAGCGTCGTACTCGTAGGCCACGACTTGCTTCAGGGCGTCAGTGACCGTCTTCGTGTTGCCGTTGGCGTCATACGTGTACGCCGTGACATAACCAAGCGGATCGGTGACCGTCTTCAGCTGGCCCGAGGGCCAGTAGTCGTACGTCGTGGTGTACTGGGCCGGAGTGGCACCGCTGACGTTGCCCCGCGGGTCCGTCTGAGTCTTCAGTCGGCTCTGCGCGTCATAGGTGTACGTGGTCTTGTCACCCGTGGCATTGGTTGCCGAGGTCAAATGCCCCGCTGCGTCGTACGCGTAGGTGACGATACGGCCATCGGGGGACGTCACCTTCTCTGGCTGGCCGCTGGAGGTGTAGGCCGCCCGGGTCTCTCCGGCAGGCGACTTGGCTGAGGTGACACGGCTGGAGGCGCCGTCGTACTCGTACGACGTGGTGCCGCCCCTGCCATCAGTATGCGACGTCAGCCGATCATTGCCGTCAAACGACCACTTCTCGGTGACTCCGTCCAAAACGGAGGAAGCTACGTTGCCCCGAGCGTCATATGCACTGGTCGTCTTCTTGCCGTTGCCATCTGTCATGGTCACCGGGTTGAGTTGCTGGTCGTAGCCACGGCTTGGCCGGTTACCCACCGGGTCGTAGTGCCCTGTGAGCACCCCGGCCTCATAGACGTCGGTCCAGACGCCGCCTGAGGGGTCGGTCATGTCGGACTGACCGGAGCCAGCCGGTGCGCTCTCCTCGGGAGTCCAGGCGAAGGTGTACTTCTTACCCGCTGCATCGAGCTGCTGGGTGATGCGCCCGGACGCGGCATCATAGGTGTTTCGGGCGACCGTGTTTCCGTTCGGATCCACGATCGTGGCCAGTCGGCCACCTGCGTCGTAGGTGTACTTGGTGACACCCCCGTCCACACCGGTCGCGGTCTCCAACTGGCCGTTCGCATAGGTGTAGACGACCTTGCGGCCATCGTCCAAGGTCACTTGCGACAGCCGTCCGGTCACACCGTCGATTGTGAACTTCGCGGGGTGCCCCGCCGCGTCCACAACGGTGCCCAGGCGAGAGCCGTCGTAAGTGAGCGCGAGGCCACGACCATCGCTGTCGCGCACAGAGGTGAGGCGCCCTGAACCGTCGAAGCCGCGGCTACTGCCGTCCAGTGCCGTCACGGTGTAACCGCCGGATGACGACGCCAGGGTGAATCGAACCGGCTTCGGCGCTGTGAACGACCCATCAGCGTTCTTGGCGAAGACGATCTGCGCACCGTCACTGTCGACCAGTGTCGCCTTGCTGCTCTCCACGCTGAGCCGGGATTCAAATGACAGCGCCCAGCCCTTACCTAGCAGACCGCCCGCCCCACTGGAATTCGACCGGTATGAACGCAAGAGTGTGAACGGCAGACCCAGGCCCGGCACGCTGGCATCCGTGGCCGACTCGGTCACAGCACCTGATGCTGTATTGACGGGATCAGCTGCATAGTTCTGGTACGAGCACGTACAAGAACCGCCCATGTCATCCGGGACGCCGGGGGTGTACAGGGCTTCGGTCGCGGCGGTGGTAGCCGAAGCGCTCCACGCTGTCGGCAGCCAGTACTCCCGGTAGGTGCGCTCCGTTCCCGGCACCTTGTACCAGTGGTTCGTCATCTGCGTGGCGTAGGACACTTTGGCGTAGTAACGCGTGCCGGCCTGCAGCCCGCCGTCGTGCATCGCCCAGTAACACAGGTGCGGGAACTCCGGGAGTCCCGGCAGCTTCGGTAGCCATTGCAGGCACATCCCACCGGTCCCACCTGGTCCCACCGAGTCCTTGCTGCTAAGCCTGGTGATGGCCAATTGATTGTCCGAGGCCCGATACAACTCGATCCGCGTCATCATCGGATCGGACTGATTGGGCCCAGCCCAACCCGCCGAAACCGCAAATGTCGTCCGCCCGGGACGCACGTACGGCATCGTCAACTGCGGGTCCGTCGGCGGATTGGCTGTAATCGCCTGGGCCACCCCATCCGGCCGCAGATTCGTACCTGGATCAGGGGTGATGTCGATGGTGCTCCAGACTGCCCCTTCGAACTGGGGCCCTGTCGCGCCAACGGGTGGAGCAGCCATCGCCGAGGGCGCAGCACCACGAGATGGCAGCGACTGAAATCCGGGTTGTGTGAGCTGCTGTGATTTGAGTAGGTCCTTGGCATCCGCTCCCGGGGCCGAAGGATGCCCACTGGCTTTCGCAGCTTTCGCAGCCGCTTCTCGTGCTGCTTGTGACTGCCGCACGCTGGTTGGCGACCCTGCCAGCAATCGGTCTCCCGCCACCTGTTCTTGCCGCTCAGCGCGCGTCGCGGGCTTGGCCGGCACCAGCGGCTTAGACGTCCGGGACTTTCCAGACCATGTAGCTGGAGCCCCGAGCGAGGCCTCACCATCACGCCCCGGAACCGCCCCTACGGCGACACCACCGCCCAGCAGGGACAGCGTTACCGCCCCCACCACAGCCGTCGAGTTGATCTGCGCATAGACCAGCGCATGACAAAACCCTCCCCAAGAAGTGGGGCGCCTCCCCGACGCCCCATCCAACGATCATGTCAGCCGAGATAAAGTCCATGTCAAGCCGAGTATTCCGGCCTGTCAGGCTCGGTTTAGCAGGCCATCCGATGAGGCTTCGGCAGGACCGGGGCATTGTTTGCCGCCGGGCGCCCCGTGAATTCCCCAACAGCTGCCGTACACAGCCCTGTTCACAATGCGGCCTCCTGCCGCGTGGCCCATCGGCCTGTTGGGTTACGAGCCCACGCCAATCAACCCGTCGCCCAAGCTTCGAAGCCGGTGCCGGAGCCACTGAGTCGAGGTGAGCCGGGCTGACGGCTGGAGTGATCTGGCCCTGCAGGCATGCGCGGAACAGCCTTCGATCACGATCCGCACGTCGCGCGGAATGACCTGCCGACAGTCGCAGCAGACCCCCTCACCTTGAGACCGCGGCACGCCCGGCAGATGTCTCCCCGACACGCTCCGCCAGCGACCACCCGTTCTTCCACTCGACCGGCGAAATCAACCTCGCCACATGAGTCGACACCCACCCGCGCGGATCCGCCCCAGCGAAACGTGATGCGAAGCTCGCATGCAGCCCGGCCAGCACGTCCTGCCATGCCGCGACCTGCTCCAATCTAAGATCCACAAACACGGCAAAACCCAGCTACATCTACTCACGCGCCCCACGGCGGTCAGTACGTTAATGGGCAGCTGAGCACCCGGACACTCCTTGCCAGCGACACACCGCTCTCCCCTCCCCACGACCGAGCCGTCGCCTTCACCCCATGGCCACGGCATGGCGACGGACACGGCGGGCCGTCAGGCGAGGGAATCGAAGTGGAAGTGGAGCCAAAGCTCCCGTGGGGGCGGGCACGGGAGCGGCCCTGCTACGAGTCGACACCCATGACCAACTTCCACCAGCCGCTCCGTGTCGCGCAGATCGGACAGGACCGCGAACGGCCCGGCAGCGTGCAGTTCGGCCTCGCTGCTCCGGCCCGAGGCGACAGCAACGACCCGGACCCCGTTCGCAAGCCCCGCCTCGACATCTTCAGCTGCTCTTGGGCCTACGAGCGGGAGCCTGCCGCCGCCTCGACCGCGGTCAGGGCGAGATGCCAGGGAAACGCGGTGGGGTTCCCCTGCTTGGGCGGGTGCGACGCGTACCCGTCGGCCTCGCCGTCGAGGTAGACCACGCCCTGCGCCCGCAGGTCCGCGATGCTACGGGCCACCGCCGGTTGCGCGGCTTGCGCCTGGTTGAAGTACGGCATCGCCACCACCGGCACGCCGAGGTGGACGCCCTCGGAGACCAGGCCGAGCGCGAGCGTATCGGCGATCCCTGCGCCCCATTCGTTGAGGCTCGTGCAGCTCAGCGGGGCCACCAGCATGGCGTCGGCTTTGGGCAACGCGTCTGCCTCGCCGGGGAGTTTGTACTGCGAGCGCACGCGGTCGCCCGTCAGCTGCTCCAGTTCGCCGAGACGCGGCTCCCACCATCTCGCCGCCGACGGAGTGAGCACGAGGCACGTGTCCCAACCCCTCCCTTGGGCTTGCCGCACGGCCTCGTCGACGCATTCGGCGGGTCCGGCGGCGCAGGCGATCAGATAGAGGACTCGTGTCATGTCCGGAGTCCACAGCGTTCGGCCGTCGTCACGGCTGCCATCAGGGCCCGACAGCCGCCTCGACCGCGTCCAGCGCGATCTGCCACGGATACCCCCCGGGCCTTCGCTCGCCCGGCCGATTCGGTACGAAACCGCCGTCGCCGTACAGCACCGTCACCCCGGCCGAGCGCAGGACCTCCAGGGACTGCTCGAACTGCGGATGCCGGACATAGGCGGCGTTCACGCACGGCATGACCACGGTGGGAATCTGCTTGCCGATCGCCTCTGCGGCCACACCGATCACGAGGGCCGAAGTCAGCCCCAACGCCCATGAGTTGACCGAGTTGAAAGTGGCCGGCGCGAACAGGATGGCGGCTGCGGGCGGCCACACGTCCGGATCGCCCGGCCTCTTGTACTGCGAGCGCACCGGATGCCCGGTCAAGGTGGCCAGCCCCGGCAGAGACTCCTCCAGCCAGGAAGCCGCGGCCGGCGTCAGCCCCAGACACACGTCCCAGCCCCGCGCCTGCAGCGACTCGATCACGGCGGCGACCTCGAAGACGGGCGGGGCCGCCGAGCAGAACACGTACACGGTCCTTGAAGTCATGCCGCCAGTCGATCACATGACGTCCAACCGCCCTCGAACCGGCGGAAATCGGGGGGGCGATCGTCCGTACGCTGGTGCTCGGAAACCGTCAAGCCCCGAGGACATCCATCAAGTGGTCGTCAAGGTCGGCCACCCAGTGCTCCTGGCGCCACGGCCGCAGCTCCTGCCGAGCACGCCGCAACCTGATCGCCGGGACTCTGCCGCCCGTTGTCGCGGCGGCTCGCACACACTCGTGCAGCAGACCGGCCGCCGACTGCGGATCGCCCATGCGGATCCGGGCCAGCGCCTGGTCCGTCGTCACGATCGCACGCTGCACCTGTTCCCGTGGCGCCACCAGCACGCTCGCGGACGCGGCAAACCGGTCATGAGCCAACTGCGCGTCACCGACGTACAGTTCACACACACCCTCGAAGCCACGCAGATGCCCCGCCGTGAAGGAGCTGCTCGACGGGTCGCCGCCATGGCTGCGCTCCATGTCGAACCAGGCCAGGTCAAGGGCCGCCTGTGCCTGTCGGCCCGCACCGGCGCGGGCGGCGATCTCCGCCTGCAGCGCGTGGGCTCGCGCACGCACCACGATGCTGTCACCGGTCTGGGCGTCCCGCACCGCCGCGTCCCCCAACGCCCGCGCCCCGGTCAGACCGTGCGTCGAGTACAGGGTCACCAGAGCGTGGCTCATGTGGACGGTTGCGCGACGCCATGGATCCGGCAGCAGACCGGCCTCTCGCGTCGCTGTGGCATACAGGGCCTGGGAGGCGACATCGTCACGGGTCTCGAACGCCAGGCGGCCCGCCAGGGTATGGGCTGCCACGGACACTCCGCGCAGCCGGGCGAGGAGCGGTTCCGGCACGGGGCCGGCGATCAGCTGACGGCAGGCCTCCACCGCCGGAGTCAGCATCAACTGCAGGCGCACGAACGGCAACGAGCCCACCCGGGCATTCACGTCGGACACAACCGCCGCGAGCCCAGCCACGAGGTTCTCGTCAGTGTGTGACGGGTCCGCCAAGGCTGCGGCCAGCCCCGCACGCGTGCTCGGCGACAACAGCGTGAGCATGCCGCCGCCCTGATCCGTGGCGGTCCGGGCCAGTTGGGCACCCAGCTCCGCCAATTGCGCGGCGCTTTCGCCGAGATGAGCGAGAGCATCGATGAGCGCCGCGAAGTCCGAGCCCATCCCGAGAGCGACGGCTCCCCCTGGCGTCCGGCCGTAGAGGTGCGCGAGGAGCAGTTGATGGCGGGCGTCCGGGCGAGTCGGGCTGGCCGCTTCCCAACGGGCCACGGACCGCTGCAGCCCGGTGGCGGTGGGCAGGGAATTGCAGGGCTGCCCAAGTTCCCTCGCAATCGCGATCAGGGCACGGGCGGCGTCAGCCAGCGACAGGCCGCGGCGCTTCCGCAGGGCCTTGAGCATCGCCGCACCGATCGTCCTGTCGTCCATGACGCCATCGTGACGCAACCCGCGTCTACACGGGCACGATTAGGCGCGGTTTCCCCTTCTCCGCCGTGTAGTTGAGGGTCTGCCACGTGCCGGTCGAGGGTTCGGTGGCGTGCGGGAATCCGATGGTCATCGAGGCGTGATCGACCATCCACCGGTTCCTCGCGTGGTAGGCCGGGGTGCCCAGTTCTGCCGCACCTAGCTCGACGATGTCCTTGATGCGGCCCCTCGTGCGGGTGATGGCCTGGCGCGCCTCGGCCGGCTGCTGATCGACGGTGCCGGGCGCCACGACGGTGATGTGCGCATCGGTGTTCCTGGCCAGCCAGACCAGGGCCAGGCTGTCGATGCCCTTGGCGCCGCCGAGGTAAAAGTGCCCGTCGGCGAAGGGGGCGAGGTACGCCGCGAAGAGTGCGGCGTAGTCGTCCAGCGGGCGATGTCCGGTCGCGCGGGTCCCCGTAATCGCCACCGCCCGCATGATCAACTCCGTGTCATAGGTTGTCATATCCCGCCCAGCCCCCCGCGTTGAGATCGTCTCTGCATGGACACCGAGCTACGGAAACTCGCCGACCACCTGCGGAAGCGCGGACTCCACGTCGATCTCGACGACACGGGATCCCTGAGGGCGACCAACTCCGTCAACGACCTCGCCGAGCACATTGCCATGAACGGCAACCACTACGTCACCCCCTTCGGCTACGAGATCGGCGAACGCGGCCACGAAGCAAGCTGCGCCGAACGCATCGCCCACATGCTCGCCGCCCCCGTACAGACCGGTCTCAGGGAGGACGCCCCATGACACCCACAAGCCCCATCAAGTTCTGCCTCCACTGCGACCGCCCCATCGAGGGCGCGGCCATCAAAGTCACCGGCGCGGATCAGCTGGCCGCACCCAGCGGTGCCCGGGGGGGACGACTACCGGCACGTCAAGGGCGATCCCGCATGCCGGTCGCGGCGATGACGGGCGGGGCCGTGGCCGGTAGGCGGCGGGTGGCGCACGGCCTCGCCGGAAATCGCGGGCCCGCGGAGTCGACCGGGGTCACACCCTCGGCTGCTGCTGCGTGATGCAGTGGATGCCGCCGCCGCCCGCGAAGATCGTCCGGGCGTCGACGAGGGTCACCGTGCGCTCGGGGAAGAGCCGGCGGAAGATGCCGGCCGCGTTCTCGTCGCGCGGGTCGTCGAAGGCGCACAGGACCACGCCGCCGTTGCAGAGGTAGTGGTTGATGTACGAGTAGTCGACCCAGCCGTGGTCGTCCTTGAGGACGGTCGGCGCGGGGATCTCGACGACTTCGAGCGAGCGGCCGCGGGCGTCGGTCTGCGAGCGGAGCAGCGCCACGTTCTCCTTGCAGAGCTCGTGGTCGGGGTGGGCCGGGTCGGGCTGGGTGTGGGCGACCACGACGCCGGGCCGGGCGAACGCGGCGACGATGTCGACATGGCCGAGGGTGCCGTAGCCGTGCGGCGGGTAGTCGCCGGTGAGGCCGCGGCGCAGCCAGATGGCCTTGCGGGTGCCGAGCATGGCGTGGATCTCCGTCTCGACCTCCTCGCGGGTCCAGTCCGGGTTGCGCTCGGGGCCGAGCTGGACGGTCTCGGTGAGCAGCACCGTGCCCTCGCCGTCGACGTGGATCGCGCCGCCCTCGTTGACGAGGCGCGAGGTGTACGTACGCGCCCCGGCGAGGTCCGAGACATGGGCGCCGATCTTCGCGTCGTGCTCCCAGGTCGCCCAGTCCTGGGCACCCCAGCCGTTGAACGTCCAGTCCACGGCGGCCAGTTGTCCCTTGCCGTCGGTGAGGAAGGTGGGGCCGATGTCCCGCATCCAGGCGTCGTCGAGTTCGCGCTCGACGAGCTCGATGTCGGGGCCGAGCAGGGCGCGGGCGCTGTCGGCCTGGCCCGGGCCGACGACCATGGTGACCGGCTCGAAGCGGCGTACCGCGCGGGCGACCGAGGCCCAGGCGGCGCGGGACTCGGCGAGCTCGGCGTCGTTCGGGAACGTCACGTTGGGGCCCGGCCATGCCATCCAGGTCCGCTCGTGCGGGGTCCACTCGGCAGGCATGCGGAAGCCGTCGGCGGCAGCAGACATCAGGGTGGTCCTTACAGGAAGTAGAGGCGGTTGAGGGAGACGGAGTCGGCCGGTTCGGAGCGCAGCGGGTCGCCGTCGAGGGTGACGAGCCCGGTGCGGCCGTCCACGCCGACGGCTCCGGTACGGGAGTTGAGCAGCAGGTCGGCGGGGCCGATGCCGCGCGTGCCGCGCACCGCGACCCGGCGGCGTCGGGTGGGCAGCTGGTCGCCGCCCTGGTCGAGGGCGGCCTTCGCCACGAAGGCGACGGACAGCTCGGCCGCAGTGCCGCCGTGGGCGCCGAACAGCGGGCCGAGCACGAGCGGTTCGCAGGTGTCGGTGGCCGCGTTGGGATCGCCGGTGACGCCCCAGGCGGGGAAGCCGGACTTGAGGACCATCTGCGGCTTGGCGCCGAAGTAGGCCGGGCGCCACAGCACGATGTCGGCCATCTTGCCGGCCTCGATGGACCCGATCTCGTGCGAGAGGCCGTGCGCGATGGCCGGGTTGATGGTCAGCTTCGCCATGTAGCGCAGGACGCGCGCGTTGTCGTCACCGGGCCCGTCGCCCTCCAGGGGGCCGAGCTCGGCCTTCATCTTCCCGGCCATGGCGAAGGTGCGGCGTACGGTCTCGCCCGCGCGGCCCATGCCCTGCGCGTCGGAGGAGGTGATGCCGATCGCGCCCAGGTCGTGGAGCACGTCCTCGGCGCCCATCGTCCCGGCACGGATGCGGTCGCGGGCCATCGCCGCGTCGCCCGGCAGGTCGGTCTTGAGGTCGTGGACCGAGACGATCATGCCGTAGTGCTCGGCGACCGCGTCCCGCCCGAAGGGCAGGGTCGGATTGGTGGACGAGCCGATGACGTTCGGGACGCCCGCCATCTTCAGCACATTGGGTACGTGTCCGCCGCCGCAGCCCTCGATGTGGAAGGCGTGGATGGTGCGGCCTTCGAGCACCTTGAGGGTGTCCTCGACGGTGAGGCACTCGTTCAACCCGTCGCTGTGCAGGGCGACTTGGACGTCATGGTCCTCGGCGACGCGCAGCGCGGTGTCGAGCGCGCGGGTGTGCGCGCCCATGTCCTCGTGGACCTTGAACCCGCAGGCGCCGCCCTCGGCGAGCGCCTCCACCAGCGGGGCCCCGTTCGAGGACGATCCCCGCCCCAGGAAGCCGATGTTGACGGGCCAGGCGTCGAAGGCCGCGAAGGCGTTGCGCAGCGCCCAGGGCGAGTTGACGCCGACGCCCCAGACCGGGCCGAACTCCTGGCCGATGATCGTGGTGACACCGGAGGCGAGCGAGGCCTCCATGATGCGCGGCGACAGCAGATGGACGTGGGGGTCGACGGCTCCGGCGGTGGCGATGAGCCCCTCGCCGGAGACGATCGAGGTGCCGGTGCCGACGACCACATCGACGCCGTCGAGGGTGTTGGGATTTCCGGCCCGCCCGATGGAGCAGATCCGTCCCTCGCGGATGCCGATGGACACCTTGCGGATGCCCTGCACCGCGTCGATCACGACGACGTTGCTGATCACGACGTCGCAGGTCTCGCGGACAGCGGCGGCCTTCAGATGCAGCCCGTCGCGGGCGGTCTTGCCGAACCCCGCCAGGAACTCGTCGCCGGGAGCCTGCGCGTCGGATTCGACTCGGACGGTCAGGCCCGAGTCGCCGAGCCGGATCCGGTCGCCGGTGCGGGGGCCGTGCACGGAGGCGTACTCGTACGGGTCCATCACTTGTCTCCCTCGCGCGCGGCGGTTCCCAGGTAGCCGCAGGCAGAGGCCCTGCGCAGGGCCTCTGCCTTCGCGCCGGGTGCGTCGAGCGGTCCGTCGACCAGGCCCGCGAAACCGATCGCGACGCGGTCGCCACCGATCGGGACGAGGCCGACCTCCTCGCTCTCGCCGGGCCCGAACCGCACCGAGGACCCGGCGGGCACGCAGAGCCGCATGCCGTAGGCGGCCGCGCGGTCGAAGTCGAGCCGCGGGTTGGCCTCGAAGAAGTGGAAGTGCGAGGTGACGCTGATCGGCACCGAAGCGGTGTTGGTCACGGCGAGCCGGACCTCGGGAGCCGCCTCCGGGTAGCCGTCGCCGGGCAGCAGGGCGCCGGGGGCGGCCTCGCCGGCCGTGCCGCCGATGGGGTCGGACACCACGGCGAGCCGGGAGCCGTCGTCGAAGACGGCCTCGACGTGGACCTCGGTGACCACGTCGGACACGCCGGGCAGCACGTCGTCGGGCCCGAGCACCGCGCGGGCCGCCTCGATGGCCTCGGCGAGCCGCCGGCCGTCGCGGGCCGCCTCGCAGACGGTGTCCGCGATCAGGGCGGTCGCCTCGGGCACGTTCAAGCGGAGCCCGCGGGCCCTGCGGGCCCGGGCCAGTTCCGCGGCGCCGAACAGCAGCAGCCGGTCACGCTCCGTCGGGGTCAGTCGCACGCCACCACACCTCCTGTTTGAACGTCACTCTAACCAGAGATTTCATGGAGTGGAAGCATTGACGGCACTGCTTGGCATGAGTCACATTGAGCGCCACTCAAACCCCCCGAGAGTGAGAGGCGTCGGCATGCCCATAGAACAGCGCGGAGTCGATACGGTCCCGGAAGCGGAACGCACCAGTGGGCCGCGCGATCTCGTGTCGATCCTGCTCGGCTCGAACCTGTGCCTCGGGGTGATCGTCTTCGGCTGGCTGCCGGTCTCCTTCGGCCTCGGCTGGTGGGCCTCCGTCAGCGCGGTGATCGCCGGCACGGTGGTCGGCACCCTCCTGACGGCCCCGCTCGCGCTCGTCTCACTGCGTACGGCCACGAACCTCTCCACATCCTCCGGCGCCCAATTCGGCGTACGGGGACGGCTGGTGGGCTCAGTGGTGGGCCTGCTGCTCTCGCTCGGCTACACAGCGCTGACCGTGTGGATCGGCGGGGACGCGATGACGGGCGTCCTGCACCGCCTGCTCGGCCTGCCGACCGGCGGGATCTCGTACGGCATCGTGTACGCGCTGCTCGCCGCGGCCACCGTCATCGGCGCGGTGTACGGCTACCGGGTGCTGCTTCGCCTGTCGCGCATCCTGGCGGTGGGCATGACGGCGCTGCTGATCCTCGGAGTCGTCGCCTACGCACCCCACTTCACCACCTCGGCGCTGCCGGACGCGGGCGGCTATCTGCTGGGCTCGTTCTGGCCGACCTGGCTGCTCGCGCTCGTCGCGGCGGGGCTGAGCGGCCCGATCGCGTTCATCACGCTGCTCGGCGACTACACGCGCTACATCTCGCCGGCCCGGCACCGCCCGCGCCGCGTCCTGCACGCGACCTGGCTCGGCCTGACGGCGGGCCTCCTGGTGCCTCAGCTCTTCGGTACGTTCACGGCGTACGCGGCCCGTGCGGCCACCGACTACGCGGGCCCGCTGGTCGCCGCCTCCCCCGGCTGGTACCTGGTACCACTGCTGCTCGCGGCATCGGCCGGCTCGGTGGGCAACGCGGGTCTGATGCTCTACTCGATGGGCCTCGACCTGGACGCGATTCTGCCGCGCGCCTCGCGCACCCAGGCGACGTTCGCGGTGGCAGGCGTGGCCACGGTGTGCGTATTCGCCGGTCACTTCGCTTGGGACGCGCAGGCCGCGATGACCTCGTTCGTCCTGCTGCTCACGGCGATCGGCACACCCTGGGCGGTGATCACCCTGATCGGCTTCGTCCGCTGCCGGGGCGCATACGACGCGGACGCCCTCCAGGTCTTCAACCGCCGCTCGCGGGGCGGCATTTACTGGTACCGCGCCGGCTGGAACCTCCGCGCGGTGACCTCCTGGGCTCTGGGCGCGGCCACGGGCCTCCTCTCGGTCTCCCTCCCCAACTACCAGGGCCCCCTGCTGAGTTGGACGGGCGGAGTGGACTGCAGCTTCCTGCTGTCGGGGTTGGTGGGCGGCGTGACGTACGCGGCCTTGACAGCCCGCTCCCGGGCAACGGAAAGGGCCGCCGCGGACACGAGGTCCGAGACGGCCCTGGCCGAGAACTAGCCGAAGCCGTACCGCATGCCACCCCCCTGCCGCCAAGGGGCACGGGGAACTGCGCGACCGGCCCGAGCCGGCCCGCGGCCGAAGAACAACCAGCCCGTCACTCAGCCCAGCTGGTGCATCCAGCCATGGGGATCCGGGGCCTGCCCGGTCTGCAGCTCGAGCAGAGCCTTACGAAGCTTCATCGTGACCTCGCCGGGCTCACCGTCACCCTGCGTCCAGTTGGCCCGGGCGGACTTCACCGAGCCCACGGGGGTAATGACGGCCGCCGTGCCGCAGGCGAAGACCTCGGTGAGCGAGCCGTTCTCGTTGTCCCGCTTCCAGTCCTCCGTGGAGATCCGCCCCTCGACAGCCTCGTACCCCAGATCGCGGGCGATCTTCAGGAGGGAGTCCCGGGTGATGCCCGGAAGCAGCGACCCCGTCAGCTCAGGAGTGACGATCCGCTGCGTTCCATCTTTCTGGCCGTACACGAAGTACAGGTTCATGCCGCCCATTTCCTCGATCCAGCGGTGCTCGACCGCGTCGAGCCAGACGACCTGGTCGCAGCCGTGCTGGGCGGCCTCGGCCTGGGCGACCAGGGAGGCCGCGTAGTTGCCGCCGGTCTTGGCCGCGCCGGTGCCGCCCTTGACGGCACGGACGTACTCCTCGGACAGCCACACCGAGACGGGCTTCACGCCGCCCGGGAAGTAGGCGCCGGCCGGGGAGGCGATCACGATGAACAGGTACTCGTTGGCCGGCTTCACACCGAGGCCGACCTCGGTCGCGATCATGAAGGGGCGCAGGTAGAGGGAGGCCTCACCGGTGGCCGGGACCCACGCCTTGTCCTGCTGGATCAGCGCGTCGCAGGCCGCGATGAAGAGGTCGACGGGCACCTCGGGCATCGCGATGCGGCGGGCCGAGGCCTGGAAGCGCTCGGCGTTGGCCTCGGGCCGGAACGTGGCGACCGTGCCGTCGGGCTGGCGGTACGCCTTGAGGCCCTCGAAGATCGTCTGCGCGTAGTGCAGCGTCATGTTCGCCGGGTCCATGGACAGCGGGGCGTAGGGCACGAGCTGGGCGTCGTGCCAGCCGCGGCCCTCGGTCCAGCGGACCGTCACCATGTTGTCGGTGAAGTGGCGGCCGAAACCGGGGCTGGCCAGAATCGCCTCGCGCTCCGCGTCGGACAGCGGATGCGAGGTGGGCTTGAGCTCGATCGTGGGCGTCGTCATGAGTGCTGTGTCCTTCACCGGTGGATAGTGACGGACCGCGCTCACGCCGCTGCTGCTGCCTGGACGTCCGAGCTGCTCCGCATGTCGCGGCCCACGTCCGATTATCGCTCTTGGTGGGGCCTTGGACACAACGGTGTGATGTGCGGTCCGGGGTTGATGGTGTCACCCGGTGGCCGCATGCGAAAAGCCGCCGGGTGCGAAAGGCGACCCGGCGGCTGTTGCGTAGCTGTGCCGCGGGGTCAGCCGGCTACCCGTACGGCGAGCGCGTCGCCGATCTCGTCCGTGGTGCGGACCGAGTCGCCGCGGGCCGCGAGGTCTTCGGAGACGGCGGCCTCGATGCGGGCCGCCTCTGCGTCGTAACCGAGGTGGCGCAGCAGCAGGGCGACCGAGAGGATCGTGGCCGAGGGGTCGGCCTTGCCCTGGCCCGCGATGTCCGGGGCGGAGCCGTGCACCGGCTCGAACATCGACGGGAACGCGCCGCTCGGGTTGATGTTGCCCGAGGCCGCGACGCCGATGCCGCCCGAGACGGCCGCGGCGAGGTCGGTGATGATGTCGCCGAAGAGGTTGTCGGTGACGATCACGTCGAACCGCGCCGGGTCGGTGACGAGGAAGATCGTCGCCGCGTCCACGTGCAGGTAGTCGGTGGTGACGTCGGGGAACTCCTTGGCCACCTTGTTGAAGATGTTGGTCCACAGGTGCCCGGCGTAAGCCAGGACGTTGTTCTTGTGGACCAGGGTCAGCTTCTTGCGCGGGCGGGCCTGGGCGCGGGCGAAGGCGTCCCGGACCACTCGCTCGACACCGAAGGCGGTGTTGACCGAGACCTCGGTGGCGACCTCGTGCGGCGTGCCGGTACGGATCGAGCCGCCGTTGCCGGTGTACGGGCCCTCGGTGCCCTCGCGCACGACGATGAAGTCGATCTCGGGCTGGCCGGCGAGCGGGGTGGCGACGCCGGGGAGCAGCCTGCTGGGGCGGAGGTTGACGTAGTGGTCGAAGAGGAAGCGGAGCTTCAGCAGGAAGCCGCGCTCCAGGACGCCGGACGGGACCGAGGGGTCGCCGATCGCGCCGAGCAGGATCGCGTCGTGCTGCTTGAGGGCCTCGACGTCGGCGTCGGTGAGGGTCTCACCGGTGGCGTGGTAACGCCGGGCGCCGAAGTCGAACTCCCTGGTCTCCAGCTTCACATCCTGCGGAAGGACGGCACGGAGAACCTTCAGGCCCTGGGCCACGACCTCCTGGCCGATGCCGTCACCGGGAATCACTGCGAGATTGATGCTGCGAGAACTTGCCGACATGGGGGAACCCTACTCGCCGTCCCAGCCATTGACACCCGATGTCCAGAGTGTGGACTGATGGAGATCTTCCGCGAAAACGCGTGTCCGGGCGTATGCCCGGGGTTCATCTCCCGGTGAGAATCGCGTCGACTCGAAGGAGGACGTTTCTGCCATGGACATCCCGAGATTCGGCATCCCCGACCGGCTCGCCGCGCGCATGAGCATGGCCGAGCAGCACGAGTACCTGCGCAGCAAGCTGACCCGTCGTGGGGTGCTGCGCACCACGGTGGCGACCGCCGCGGTCGCCGGGGCCGGCGTCGCGACGGCCGGAGCGGCCTCGCCCGCGTACGCGGCTCCCACCGCACTCGCCTCCAACTCCCGCACCAGGGTTGACGGTTCACTGGCCGCGCCGTTCGGCCGCCACCTCGCGTACGGCGCCGACCCCAAGACGCAGATGCGGGTCTCCTGGCAGGTCCCGTTCGCGGTGAAGAAGCCGTACATCCGCATCGGTACGAGCCCGTGGTCGCTGAGCCGGAAGATCGACGCCGAGGTGCGCCACCTGACGACGCCGGCCCTGAACGGCGGGAAGATCGCCGCGGCCGAGCAGTTCTACGTGCACGCGGGCCTGGACCGGCTGCGGCCGGGCCAGACGTACTACTACGGGGTCGGTCACGACGGCTTCGACCCGGCGGACCGCCGCAACCTCGGCACGCTCGGCACCTTCACCACCGCTCCGGCGCACTGCGAGAACTTCACGTTCACGGCCTTCGGCGACCAGGGCGTCAGCTACCACGCACTGGGCAACGACCAGGTGATCCTGGGCCAGAACCCGGCCTTCCACCTGCACGCGGGCGACATCTGCTACGCCGACCCGTCGGGCTCGGGCCAGTCCTCTGACCAGTACGACGCGCGCACCTGGGACCAGTTCCTGGCGCAGACCGAGTCGGTCGCCAAGACGGTGCCGTGGATGGTGACGACCGGCAACCACGACATGGAGGCCTGGTACTCGCCGCAGGGCTACGGCGGCCAGAACGCCCGCTGGTCGCTGCCGGCCAACGGCCCGGACCCGGTGAACCAGCCCGGCGTCTACTCCTTCGTGCACGGCAACGTGGGCGTGGTGGCGCTGGACGCGAACGACGTCTCGTACGAGATCCCCGCCAACTTCGGGATCAGCGGCGGCAGGCAGACCCAGTGGCTGGACAAGCGGCTCGGTGAGCTGCGCGCCGACCACGCGGTCGACTTCATCGTGGTCTTCTTCCACCACTGCGCGTTCTCGACGACCAGCTCGCACGCCTCGGAGGGGGGCGTGCGGGACGCGTGGGTGCCGCTGTTCGAGAAGCACCAGGTGGACCTGGTGATCAACGGGCACAACCACGTGTACGAGCGCACGGACGCCATCAAGGGCAACAAGGTGGGCCGCAAGGTCGCGATCGGCGAGCGCACCGACCCGACCCGCGACGGCATCGTGTACGTCACGGCCGGTGCGGCGGGCCGCTCCCTGTACAGCTTCCCGGTGCCCGACTCGTACGAGGGCCATGTCGCGGACCGCGACAGCGTGGACACCTACCACTGGGCCAAGGGCGGCGCGAAGGTCACCGAGACCGTGGAGTGGTCCCGGGTCCGCTACACCAACTACTCGTTCCTCGCGGTGGAGGTCGAGACCGGCCGCCACCCGAGGATGAAGGTCAGCGCGCTCGCCGAGACGGGCGAGCGCATCGACCACTTCGAGATCCAGCGCGGGCGTTAGCCAGCAAGGGGCTCAGTGCCCCGTGGCGCCGCCGTTGTCCCTGCGGTCCAGCGCACGCTGGAGGGCGGCGGCGGCGTTCTTGCGGTCGGACTCGCTGCTGCGCGAAGAGTGACGGACGCGACGGGTGGGCTGCTTGACCATGGGGATTCGACTCCTCTGCTGGGAGGTCCGGGGCAGGCCCCGGCGGATGCAGTGAGGTGCCGGAAGGGGCGGGGAGCGCGGCCGCAGGGGTTGCCTGCCAAGGGGCACTGCGCTCACGACCGCCATTCGCTGGATCAGCGAGACGTTCGGCTTCTACAAAGCTAAGCCTTGCGCTGGAGTCTGTCTCCACAATTACTCGGACTTCCTACTATCTGAGACGGGCCCCTCTCTACGAGGTCCGGCCGGACGGGTGCGCGAGCTTCGTACGCACCGCGTCCTCCGGGCGAGCACCTTGGGGCCGTTGGGACGGCTGCGGGGCGCAGGGCCCGCAGTTCTCTGATCAGGCCCCGTACGGCGACCGATCCGGCGAGTTCGGGGGTGGTCACATAGCCGACAGAACGCGTCGGGCGCTCCGGACCGAGATCAGTGATCTCGATGGTGGGCGGTGCTCCGACCAGCGACAGCTCCGGCATGATCGCCATTCCGAAACCACTGCTCACCATCGAGAGCACTGCTCCGTCGTCCTCGGCGCGGACCGTAGCGGCCGGGATCCACTTCTGCTCGGACCACCAACGCCGGGTGTACGACGTGCAGTTCTCGGTCCAGTCGACCAGCGGAAGCGAGCGCGGCGCGGCATGCCCGGCCGGGTGCACCAGCGCATACCCCTCCTCCAGGAGTACGTCGCCGACGAGCCCGGGCGGGATCGGCGAGGTGGTGCCGATCGTCGCGATGCCGAGGTCCGCGCGCCCCGCCGCCACCTCCCCGGCCGTCCCCGCCCCCACCTCCCGCACCAGGCTGACCTCCGGCACGATCCCGGGATGCCGGGCCGTGAGCCGTTCCAGCGCGGCGGGCAGCAGCTGGAGTGCGGCGCTGCGGAACGCGGCGATCCGCAGCGGCCCCGCCACGGTGTCGTCGGCCGGGTCGGGCGCGGCCCCGCGCGCCTCGGCCGCCAAGGTGTCGAGAAGCCGCAGCACCCGGCGGGCGTGGGCGGCAGCCCGGCTCCCGGCGGGCGTCGGGGTCGCACCCCGCCTGCCCCGCTCGAAGAGAACGGCACCTATCTTGGCCTCGCTGGAGCGCACCGAGTGCGAGACGGCGGACTGGCTCATGCCGAGCTTCTCGGCAGCGGCGGAGAAGCCGCGCTCGCGCTCCACGGCCACCAGGACGCGTAGTTCGTGCGGGGCGAGGTCGCTGGGCATCGGGGCTCCCACCTGTACGTATGAGGAGAGTTGATGGATCACTCGGTTCCATCGACGCAACCCCCTGCCGGGCCCGCGCATTCCTTTCTAACGTCCTGGGCCATGACGACTTCGATCACCGTTCAGCAGACCGCCCGCCCCGACGGGCTCCCCACCCCGGCCGACTTCGAGCTGGTCCGGGCCGACGCCCCCGACCCCGCCCCCGGCACCGCGCTCGTCGAGAACCTCTACCTGTCCGTGGATCCGTACCACCGCGAGGTGATGGACGAGGGCCCGCTGCACACCCCGCTGGAGGGCCGCGCGCTCGGCCGGGTGCTCGCCTCGCGCGATCCCGGCCTCGCGGAGGGCGACCTCGTCTTCCACCGGCAGGGCTGGCGCACCCACGCCCTGGTCACCCTGGGCGTCGACGGGGTGCGCAGGATCAAGGCGTACGACGGTGTCCCGCTCTCCGCCCACCTCGGAATCCTCGGCGGCACCGGGCTCACCGCGTATGTGGCGCTCACCCGGACCCTGCGCCTCAAGCCCGGTGAGGACCTGTTCGTCACGGCGGCCGCCGGAGGCGTCGGCACGGCGGCCGGACGCATCGCGCGGCTGCTCGGCGCGGGCCGGATCACCGGCAGCGCGGGGTCGGCGGAGAAGGTCGACTACCTGACGGGGACGGTCGGTTACGACGCCGCCTTCGACTACCACGACGGCCCGGTCGGCGAACTGCTCGCCAAGGCCGCCCCCGCCGGGGTGGACGCGGTCGTCGAGAACGTGGGCGGCACCCACCTGGAGGGCGCGATCGCGGGCCTGCGCGAGGGCGGCCGGATCGCCTGGGTGGGCGCGGTGGCCCAGTACAACTCCCTCGCCGAGCCGCCCGCCGCGCCCCGCAACCTCTACGACGTGGTCAGCAAGAGCCTCCGCCTGGAGGGTGTCCTGGTCCGCAACTACCGTGATGTACAAGGCGAGTTGGAGGATTTCCTCGTCCCGCACCTGCGGTCCGGCCGGGTGGCGTCGGACGAGACGGTGGTGGACGGGTTCGAGGGGATCCTGGACGGGTTCATCGGGATGCTGGGCGGTTCCAACACGGGGAAGCTCCTCATCCACGTAACCGACTGAACACGCACCCCCTGGGCGCGACATGCCCCAAGCACGGCACCCCCCTGCACACGACATCGCGATCTAGATTGCATTCCTACCTAGGTGGTGGTGGAATACACGCATGGCCGCAGACCGCAGATCCAGCTGGCTCAAGGGAGTCCTCGACCTCCTCGTCCTGTCCTGTCTCACCGGGGGTGAGAGCTACGGGTACGAGATCTCCAAGGCGCTCACCGCCGCCGGGCTCGGCGAGATCAAGGGCGGGACGCTCTATCCCGTGCTCAACCGCCTGGAGGAAGCCGGCCTCGCCGTCGGCGAGTTCCGGGCCGCCGAGCGCGGGCCGGGCCGTCGCTACTACCGGCTGACCGACGAAGGCCGCCGGGCGCTCGCCGAACAGGGCGCTTCCTGGCGGGAGTTCCACTCGGCCGTCACCACCATGCTCACCAGCACCGCTCCAGGGGGACCAGCGTGAACACCGAATACTTCGCCGAGCTCGGCCGGCTGCTCGCGGCACGCGGCATGCCGGAGCAGGAGGTGTCGGCGACCGTCGCCGACCTGACCGGCTACCTCGCGGAGTCCGGATCGGCCGACGCCCGCGAGGAGTTCGGCGCACCGGACGTCTTCGCGGACCGGCTCACCCAGGGGCGTACCGCCGAGCCGCCCGAGGCCGGGGCCGAGACCTGGAAGTGGACCGCCGACATCTACACCGACCGGCTGCTCCTCAACCAGTACGGGGCCGAGGGCTGGGAGGTCGAGGGGATCGACTTCGTCGGCCGCTTCGTGTGCCGCCGGCCGGACGCCGCGATGCGCTGGGAGTACCGCCGCGAGACCGCGCAGGGCGCGAAGGGCCGCGAGGCGCTGCTCGCCGAGCTCGAACCGGACGGCTGGGAGCCGTGCGGCCGCTGGCTGCACATGACGTACTTCAAGCGCCCGGCCGCCGCCACCGCGGGCCCGGCCGCCGAACTGACCGCGACCCCGGCGCCGCCGGCGCGGCATGTGTTCTTCAGCGCCAAGTTCTGGGGGCTGATGGCGGTGTTCGGCGTCTCGATGACGCTGCTGGTGCTCGGCAACGGCTTCGGCCTGTTCGACCTCAACCGGCCCGCCGTCTACTTCGGCATGCTGGTCGCGGCCCCCGTGGGCGTGCTGCTCGGGTGGTTCGGGGTGAAGCGGGACATCGCCAGGGGCGTCGAGAGCCGTTGACGGTGGGGCCGGTGGGGGTGCGGCCCGCCCCGGCCGACGGGGGGGAAAGGCACCTCCGCCATCGGCCCTGCGATGCCTCACCGGACCTTAAGAAACCCCGCCGTTGACCGAGTGTTCATAAATCCCTCCCTGTAGAGGTCTAGCTTCAGACCATTGGCTGACGCCACTCTTGCGCTCGATGTGCCGCTGGGGCACATGCGACCGAAGAGGCGGGCGGATGACACCGATCAGTCGTAGAGGATTCGTGGCACTCGGCGCGGGCGTGGCGGCCGGTGCCGTGCTGCCCTCGGGGGTGGCCGAGGCCGTCGGTACGGCGGTCACGAGCACGGCGGCCGCCTCGGCGACCGGCACCATCCAGGACGTGAAGCACGTGGTGATCCTGATGCAGGAGAACCGCAGCTTCGACCACTACTTCGGCCGCCTCAAGGGCGTCCGGGGCTTCGGCGACAGGAGCGGCATCCTGCTCTCGGGCGGGCAGCCCGTCTTCAACCAGCCGAGCGGCCTCGGCCGCCAGTACCCGTGGAAGCTCAGCTCGACCCCGGCCTCGGGCGGCGCCGACGGCGAGACCCTCGCCCAGTGCAACGGCGACCTGCCGCACAGCTGGACCTCGCAGCACGCCGCGTGGAACAAGGGCCGGATGGACAGCTGGGTCTCGGGCGTCGGCAACGTGCGTTCGCTCGGCTACCTCGACCGGGACGACATCCCGTTCCACTACGCGCTGGCCGACAACTACACGATCTGTGACGCGTACTTCAGCGCGACGCTCAGCGCCACCGGGCCGAACCGCACCTTCCTGTGGAGCGGCAAGGTCGACGGCTCCAGCTACGACGGCGGCGACGAGTCGGGCCTGACCTGGGAGACGTACGCCGAGGCCCTCCAGCGCGCCGGGGTCAGCTGGAAGGTGTACCAGAACGCCAACGACAACTACGGCGACAACGGGCTCGCGTACTTCTCCAAGTTCACCTCCGCGCCCGCCGGCGACCCGCTGCACGACCGCGGCATGGGCTCGGTGCCGGCGGCCACCGGCTCCACCCCCGACGACATCGCCGCCGCGATCAAGGCGGACGCGCTCGCCGGGACGCTCCCCCAGGTGTCCTGGGTGGTCGCCAACCAGGCCTTCTCCGAGCACCCGTACGCCCCGCCCGGCGACGGAGCGCACTTCGTCGACCTGGTCTACCGCGCGCTCGCCGCGGCCCCCGACGTCTTCGACTCGACCGTCCTGTTCCTCAACTACGACGAGAACGACGGCTTCTTCGACCACGTGCCCCCGCCGTCGCCGCCCGCCGGCACCGCGGGCGAATTCCTCAACGGTGTCCCGTACGGCCTCGGCTTCCGGGTACCCATGCTCGTCATGTCCCCCTGGACCCGCGGGGGTTGGGTCTCCTCCGAGGTCTTCGACCACACGTCGGTGCTGCGCTTCATGGAGAAGTGGACAGCCGCCCTCGGCACCCCGGCCGCCTGTCCGAACATCAGCGCCTGGCGCCGCAAGGTCACCGGTGACCTGACGGGCGTCTTCGACTTCTCCGCGCCGGTGTACGGCATGCCGTCCGGGCTCCCGGCCACCAAGGTGATCGGCATCAGCACGTGCGCCCCGCTGCCCAACCCCGCGCCGCAGAACAACGCGCTCCCCACGCAGGAGTCCGGCACCCGCCCGGCCCGCGCGCTGCCGTACCAGCCGAACGGCAACCTCGACCGGTTCGAGTTCAAGGCCGCCGGGCAGATCGTGGCCTGGTTCTCCATGGCCAACCAGGGCTCCCCCGCCACCAGCGCCGCGCACTTCTCCCTGCACCCGGGCGCCTACCGCGACACCACGCCGTGGCAGTACACGGTCGACCCGGGTGGCACGGCCACCGACTTCTTCCAGATCGGTACGGGCGCGGGCGCGGGCAAGTACGACTTCACCATGGTCGGCCCGAACCGCTTCCAGCGCCGGTTCGTCGGCGACGCGACGAAGGCGGGCAAGTCCATCGAGGTGGCGTCGCGCTACGCGGTGGAGACCGGCACGGGCAAGATGGCGGTGTGGTTCAAGATGACCAACTCCTCTGCCGCGGCGGTGAAGTTCACGATCACCTCGAACCAGTACCGGACCGGCACATGGACGTACAACGTCCCGGCGGGCGGCTCGACGGAGGACTTCTTCAACGCGGTGGCGTACCAGAACGGCTGGTACGACTTCACGATCACGGCCGACTCGGACGCGACGTGGTCGCGCCGGTACACGGGGCACATCGAGACGGGGGCGCCTTCGGTCAGCGGGTGACGTTCGCGGTGCGGGCTCGGTGAGCTGCGCGACCGGACACCACCGACCCGCACCCATCCCCCCTCGAAGCGCTAGAGCACGTCCCCGTCCCGCCAGTCGAAGGTCAACGGGTGGGCAGCACAGGGGACTTGACCCCACACATACGTGCTGCCCTCCTCGTCCGGAAGCCGCACCACCCCCTCCGGCGCGAGCACCTCGATCGGCCCCTGCCACGCCTGCCAGCCCCGCGCCCGGTACAGCGGGGCGCCCGCATCGCTCGCCGACAGCGCCCCGAAGGCGTACGCGCGCTGGATCACCTGCTCCAGGTCGGCCATGACAAGACCGCCGAGCCCCCGCCTCCGCAGATCGGCGCGGACGGCGACGGCTTCCACGTAGCCGATCCGATACGAGCGCCCCGCATGCAGCACCCGCCGCATGACGACGCTTCCGTGGGCGGCGAGTTCGCCGTCGTGGTGGACGAGGGCGTGCAGGCCGCCGAGCCCGTGGTCCCAGTCCTCGTCGTTGAAGTCCCCGTCGAAGGCGGCGTCGAGGAGGGCGCGGGTCCCGGCCAGTTCGGCGGGGCTCAACTCACAGGTGTGCACCGTGCGTCGCATCACATCCATGCGCACCATTCTCCCAGGCCCCACCCGCCCACGAACTCAGGCTACTTATGAGTACGTGCGCTCATGTGGCCCCGGTCACGCGGCAGCAGAGTGGAGGTCATGAACGGCCTCTACGCACTCAAGCCCTGGTACGCGGACCGCCTCTCGGGCATCCGCGGGGCGCTCGCCCGCCGCGGGGTGTCGCCCGACACGCTGACCGCGGCGGGCGTGGTGTCCGCCGCCGGGGCGGCCACGGCGCTCGCCCTGCTGCCCGCCCCGCTCGCCGCCCTGCCGGTCGCGGTCCTGCTCGCGGCGCGGCTCGCCTTCGCGAACCTGGACGGGGCGCTGGCCCGCGACACGGGCCGTACGACGAGGCGCGGCGCGCTCCTGAACGAACTGGGCGACCGCGCGGCCGACCTGATCGCGCTCGCGGGCTTCCTGCCGCTGGCCCCGCTGTGGCTGGTGGCCACCGCCGCGCTCGCCGCGACGCTGCCGTCGTGGATCTCGCTGGCGGGCGCGGCGGCCGGTGCCCCGCGCCGCAACGGCGGCCCGGTGGGCAAGACCGAGCGCTGCCTGCTGGTGGCCGTGGCGGCGGCTTCGGGATGGGTGTCCCCGGTGCTGATGGTGATCGCGATCGGCTCCGTACTGACGGCAGCGGTCCGATGCGGCCGGCTGTGGCGGGAGCTGGCGGCATGAACACGTACCGGACGCGGCCTCAACCGGCCACTGTGGAGCCGGAGTTGACGACATGAGCACCTACGGTCGTACGGCCCTGGTGACCGCCGGGGTGCTCGGCGTGAGCGGGCTCGCGGTGGCGGCGCTTCCGGCCCGGATGCGGATGCGGGCCGAGCTGCGCGAGCGGTGGCGGACCTGGGCGCTGGCGGCGCCGGTCTATCTCGGGACGCTGTTCCTGGGCGGCGGCGGGGCGTTCGCGCTTGCGGCGGCGCTGGGCGTGGTCGCGGTGACGGAGTACGTACGGATGGCGGGCCTGGGCCGGGCGGAGCACGCGGTGCTGGGCGCGGCGGCGGTGGCACTCCCGGCCCTTGCGTGGATGTCCCCGTCCCTCCCGGACCTGCGCACGGCGGGCCTCCTGCTCCTGGCGGCGGCCCTCCCCTCCCTGCTCGGCGGCAACGCGGAAGCCGGCTTCACCGCCGCCGCCCGCACGGTCTTCGGACTGCTGTGGATCGCGGTCCCGCTGACCGGCCTGGTGACGCTCGGGGACACGGCGGTCGCGGTGGGTCTGGCGGTGGCGCTCGGCGACGTGGGCGCGTGGTGCGGCGGTACGTTCCTGGGCCGCCGGGGGGCGCTGTCCCGCCCGCTCTCACCGCTCTCCCCGAACAAGACATGGGCGGGAGTGCTGGGCGCGGTGACAGCAACTGCCGTGGCGTTGACGGCAGTTGGGGCCTGGACACCGCTCCTCTGGACCGGAGTCGCCCTCGGCTGCGTCCTGGGCGATCTGCTCGAATCCATGGTGAAGCGGGAGGCCGGGGTGAAGGACGCGGGGAGCTGGCTGCCCGGGTTCGGCGGCCTGCTCGACCGCATCGACTCCCTTCTGCTCGCTCTGCTGCTCGCGACGGTGGTGACCCGATGACGACGACCCTGATACCGGCGACCGGGACCCGGCCGCGTGTGGCCGCGCTGCTGAGGCGCGCTCTGTGGTGGTGCGCGCTGACGCTGTCCGGCGGAGTGGAACGCCGGGGGCATCTGCCGCGCGGCGGCTGCGTGGTGGTCGCCAACCACTCCTCGCACGCCGACACCGCGGCGCTGCTCGCCGCTCTGGACGCACGGCACACCCCCGCGATCGGGGCGGCCGCCGACTACTGGTTCGCCTCGCCGTGGCGGCGCCGGATCTGCAGTCGGCTCGCGGGCGGCTTCCCGGTGCGGCGCTCCGGCGGCGGCATGGACGACCTGCTCGCCATGGCGGACGGGCTGCGGGCGGGCCGCGCGGTGGTCCTGTTCCCGGAGGGCACCCGGGGCCGGGACGGCGAGGTCGGCTCGTTCCACCGGGGCGCGCTGGTCCTCGCGGAGCACGCGGGAGTGCCGGTGGTGCCGGTCGGCATCGCGGGCACAGACCGGCTGCTCCCCAAGCACGGCCGGTTCCGGCACGCGCTGATCCGGGTGCGCATCGGTACGCCGCTGCCGCCGTCGGCCACGCCGCAGGAGGCGCGGGAGGCGGTGGCGGCGCTGCACGCCCGCACCAACGCGGAGGCCCTGCGCGACTCGCCGCTGCGCCGCAGGGTGGCCGGACTTGCAGCCTCGCGGCTGGGGGTGGCGCTTGCCTTCGCCTGGGCGTTCGCGGAGGCCCTGAGCTGGCCGCTGATGCCGGAACTGCTCCTGGCCGTGCTGTGTGCGGCGGCCCCGCGCAGGGCGGTGGTCCTGTCCCTCACGGCGCTGGCGGGCAGCCTGGCAGGCAGCGTACTGGCCCTCCAACTGGCTTTGTCCGGCGTGCACTTGCCCGCCCCGCTGACGACGGACCGGATGCGCGCGGAGGTCCGCCACGAGCTCTCGACGGAGGGCGCCCCGGCGGTCCGCCACCAGCCGTGGAACGGCATCCCGTTCAAGGTGTACGCGGCGGAGGCGGGCCGGGCCGACGTCCCCACGGGCCCGTGGCTGGCCGCGGCCGCCCTGTCCCGCGGCTCCCGCACCCTGACGGTGGGCGTCGCCTTCGGCGGAGCGGCGTTGCTGCTACGGCGGTGGCGGCGCTGGTACGGGGTGTATGTGGGGGCGCTGGGTGTGGGGTTCGCGGTGGGGCTTGGGGTGATTGTGGGGTCGTGGGCGTGAGCGCCCATGCTTCCGGGGGTGCCGTCGCGTCCGGCGGCAACCGGCCGGGGACCGGCCCGGTCGCGGATGCGCCGATTCCGGTCCCCGGCCCTGCTCGAACAGCCGCCGGCGGGCCGCCCCGTCGGCTCAGAACAGCCTGTCGCCGTCCTCCACGTAGTTGACGGTCTCGCCCTCGCCGAGCCGGCCGCCCTGGAGGCCGCGGTAGACGCGGACGACGGTGCCGACGGCGAGCAGGTCGGGGTGGCCGTCCTGGTCGTAGTCGCCGATGCCGATCAGGGTGTCGTAGGCGGCCCAGCCACCCGTGCCGATCATGACACGGTCGCCGAATCCGCCCCTGCCGTTGCCCGGGTAGAGCCACAGCTTGCCGTTGTTCTCGCTGACGACGAGGTCGTTCCTGCCGTCGCCGTTCAGGTCGCCGGGCCCGGCGAAGGACTTCATGGCGTTCCAGCCGCCGCCGAGCAGCAGACGGTCGCCGAACGAGCCCTTGCCGTTGCCGGGGTACATGTAGAGGTTCCCGGCGGTGTCCCGGGCCAGCAGGTCACCCTTGCCGTCGCCGTTGAGGTCGCCCGTGGCCTGGATCCGGCTCATGCCGTTCCAGCCGCCGCCGAGCAGCAGACGGTCGCCGAACGAGCCCTTGCCGTTGCCGGGGTACATGTAGAGGTTCCCGGCGGTGTCCCTGACCAGCAGGTCCTCGTCGAGGTCGCCGTTGAGGTCGCCGTGCCGGGTCAGCGCCGTCATGGAGTTCCAGCCGGCGCCGAGCAGGGTCCCGGTGGAGCCGCCGCCCAGGAACCACAACCGGCCCTCGTAGCTGCGGTGGAGCAGGTCCGGCGCGCCGTCGCGGTTGAGGTCGCCGAACGGCTGGGCCGGGCCCGAGCCGGGCCCGTGCGGGGTCGACCAGTCGAGGCTCTCGGTGCCGCCCTGGCACTCCCGCGAGGTGTGCGCCCAGCGGGCGGAGCCGAGGTTGTTGTCCAGGTGGCTGTTGGCGTCCTGGAAGTCGGACAGATTGATGCCGTAGCTTCCAGCCCCGCCCGCCACGATGTCGTGCACGGAGTCGAGGTACTGGTAGTTGGTCCGGCTGTACAGGCAGAGCCATGTGTAGGCGGTGCGGTTGATGACCGAGGACGCCTTGTAGCGCCAGGCGCCGAGGTCGGGCTGCGGAGTCGAGTACGACGCCATCGCGCCCTGGCCGTCGGCGCCGTCGAAGACGCAGAACTTGCCCTGAGGGCAGCGGTCGAAGCCGGTCGCAGCCTGGGCCGGAACGACAGAGGTCGCGACAAGCCCCAGGGCGGCGGCAGCCGTCACCAGGGCAGCGCGAAGCTTGGTGCGCATGGAAGGTTCCCCCCAAAGGAACAACTCATCCGCACATGCGTGCGGAGAGAGAGCTGCATAGTAATGACTTCCCCAACACCGCACTGCGCCGGTGGCGGTCAGGCTCCCCGACGCGGCCCTGCGGGCCGAGGCGGCGGCCACCCCTGAACGATTCAAGTCACTTACGTCCCACGCCACTTGGACCAGACCACGCCCCGCCGCCAGACTCCCCCCATGCCCACACCTACCGAGCACCACTGGACCCCGATCCACGGCGAGCCGTACCGCCCCGTCCCCTACCGGCCGGACCGGATGGCCAGCACCGAGACCCTCGCGCGGGCCGCCGAATTGCGTGAGCGCATGGACGAGCGCCGCACCGTGCGCCGGTTCTCGCCCGACCCCATTCCCGAGCAGGCCGTCCGCGACGCGGTCGCCTGCGCCGCGACCGCACCCTCCGGCGCGCACCAGCAGCCGTGGACGTTCGTCCTGGTCAAGGACGCGGACGTACGGCGCAGGATCCGCGAGGCCGCCGAGGAGGAGGAGCGGATCTCCTACGACGGGCGGCTCGGCGAGGAGTGGCTCGCGGCGCTGCGGCCGATCGGCACGGACGCGGTGAAGACCCACCTCACCGACGCCCCGGCCCTGCTCGTCGTCTTCCAGCAGCGCTACTGGCTGGCCGAGGACGGCACCAAGCACAAGCACTACTACGTCGACGAGTCGGTCGGCATCGCGGTGGGCATGCTGCTCTCCGCCCTCCACCTGTCCGGACTCGCCGCCCTCGTCCACACGCCGAGCCCGATGCGTTTCCTGTCCGAGGTCCTGGAACGGCCCGCGAACGAGAAGGCGTTCGCCGTCATCCCGGTCGGCTATCCCGCCGACGACTGCGAAGTACCCGATCTGGTCCGCAAGTCGCTCGACCAAGTGCTGGTGGAGGTCTGAGGGCCGGGCTCAACTCCTGGCAATTCACAGGGAACCTCTGCCCCGCCGCGCGCCTCCTGGCCCGCTGACCGCGCGCACCCACCCGTAGAACACCGGCGGAATGGAAACCGCCCCCGTCCTCGGTTGGGGGACCAAGGACGGGGGCGGGGTTCGGTGCGACTACGACGTCAGCCCATGTGGGGGTACGTGTAGTCGGTCGGCGGGACCAGCGTCTCCTTGATGGCGCGGGTCAGCGTCCAGCGCATCAGGTTCTGCGGGGCGCCCGCCTTGTCGTTGGTGCCGGAGGCGCGGCCGCCGCCGAAGGGCTGCTGGCCGACGACGGCGCCGGTCGACTTGTCGTTGATGTAGAAGTTGCCCGCCGCGTAGCGGAGCTTCTCCATCGTGTGGGCGGCCGCGGCGCGGTCGTTGGAGATGACGGCGCCGGTCAGGGCGTAGTCGGAGGCCGACTCCATCTGCTCCAGCATCTCGTCGTACTTGGCGTCGTCGTAGACGTGGATCGCCAGGATCGGGCCGAAGTACTCGGTCGTGAAGACCTCGTTCGCCGGGTCGGTGCACTCGATGACGGTCGGGCGGACGAAGTAGCCCACCGAGTCGTCGTAGGTGCCGCCCGCGACGATCGTGCAGGAGGCATCGGCCTTCGCGCGGTCGATCGCGGCCTTGTTCTTGGCGAACGAGCGCTCGTCGATGACGGCGCCGATGAAGTTCGACAGGTCGGTGACGTCACCCATGGAGATGCCGTCGACCTCGGCCGCGAACTCCTCCTTGAAGCCGTCGTTCCAGATCGAGGCCGGGATGTACGCACGCGAGGACGCGGAGCACTTCTGGCCCTGGAACTCGAAGGAGCCGCGGGTCAGCGCGGTCTTCAGGACGGCGCGGTCGGCGCTGGGGTGCGCGACGACGAAGTCCTTGCCGCCCGTCTCGCCGACCAGGCGCGGGTAGGTGCGGTACTTCTCGATGTTCGTGCCGACGGTCTTCCACAGGTGCTGGAAGGTCTTGGTCGAACCCGTGAAGTGGATGCCCGCCAGGTCGCGGTGGTTCAGGGCGACCTCGGAGACGGCCAGGCCGTCACCGGTGACGAGGTTGATGACGCCCTTGGGCAGGCCCGCCTCCTCCAGGAGCTCCATGAGCAGCACGGCGGCGTGGGTCTGCGTCGGCGACGGCTTCCACACGACGACGTTGCCCATCAGGGCCGGGGCGGTCGGCAGGTTGCCCGCGATGGCCGTGAAGTTGAACGGCGTGATCGCGTAGACGAAGCCCTCCAGCGGGCGGTGGTCCATGCGGTTCCACACGCCCGGGGAGTTCGCCGGGGGCTGCTCGGCGAGCAGGTTGCGGGCGTAGTGGACGTTGAAGCGCCAGAAGTCGACGAGCTCGCACGGGGTGTCGATCTCGGCCTGCTGGGCGGTCTTCGACTGGCCGAGCATCGTGGAGGCGGCCAGCGTCTCGCGCCAGGGGCCGGCGAGCAGCTCGGCGGCGCGCAGGATGATCGCGGCGCGGTCGTCGAACGACATCGCGCGCCAGGCCGGAGCTGCGGCGAGCGCGGCGTCGACCGCGTCCTGGGCGTCCTGCTCGGTGGCGTTGGCGTAGGTGCCGATGACGGCGCGGTGGTTGTGCGGCTGCACGACGTCGAAGCGCTCGCCGCCGCCCATCCGCTTCTCACCGTTGATGGTCATCGGCAGGTCGACGGGGTTCTCCGCCAGTTCCTTGAGCTTGGCTTCCAGACGGGCGCGCTCCGGGGAACCAGGGGCGTAGCCGTGCACCGGCTCGTTGACCGGGGCGGGGACCTGGGTCACAGCGTCCATGATTCCTTGACTCCTTTGTGAGGGGTGTTCGGTTGAACGGAGGCTCGGGGCCTGTCCGAAATCTAGTTCTTGGTGATCATCGAGCGGACGAAGAACAGCAGGTTGGCCGGCTTCTCCGCGAGGCGCCGCATGAAGTAGCCGTACCAGTCGGTGCCGTACGCCGTGTAGACGCGCATCCGGTGGCCCTCGGCGGCGAGCCGCAGGTGCTCCTCGCTGCGGATCCCGTACAGCATCTGGAACTCGTACTCGTCCAGCTTGCGCCCTGCGCGCCGGGCGAGCTCCTGGCCGATGGCTATCAGGCGCGGGTCGTGGGACCCGATCATCGGGTAGCCCTCGCCCTCCATCAGGATCTTCAGGATGCGGACGTACGCCTTGTCGATCTCGCTCTTGTCCTGGTAGGCGACCTCGGCGGGCTCCTTGTAGGCGCCCTTCACGATACGCACACGGCTGCCGTTCGCGGCGAGGCGGCGGGCGTCGGCCTCGGTGCGGAAGAGGTAGGCCTGGATGACGCAGCCGGTCTGCGGGAAGTCCTTCCGCAACTCCTCGTGGATGGCGAACATCGAGTCGAGGGTGGTGTGGTCCTCGGCGTCCAGGGTGACCGTGGTGCCGATCGCGGCGGCGGCCTCGACGACCGGGCGGACGTTGGCGAGGGCCAGCTCGTGGCCGCCCTCCAGCGCCTGGCCGAACATCGACAGCTTCACCGACATCTCGGCCTTGGTGCCGTGGCCGAGGTCCCCCAGCCGCTCGATGAGTTCGAGGTAGGCGTCGCGGGCGTGAGCGGCCTGCTCGGGGGTGGTGATGTCCTCGCCGACCACGTCGAGGGTGAGCTCCAGGCCCTTGCCGACCGCCTCCTCGACGATCGGGACGACCTGGTCGACGGTCTCGCCGGGGATGAAACGGTTCACCACGGGCTTGGTCACCGGGGCGGCCGAAACAAGCTTGCGCATCTTGTCGCTGCGCGACGCGGCGAGGATCACGGGACCCAGCACGGGGCACCTCCACGGAAAGAACTAGACGAGGGCCGTGACCAGGACCTTGGGGACGATGGACGTCTTTGGGGCGAACCGGGGACGGCACGGAGAACCACCGTGAAACCTAAGGATCTCCCCGATCCTCTGCCATCGACAGCTGTCACGCATCCGTGTCCCCGATCTCATACACATGTCTGAAGCGCCTCCCGGGATGAGCGAGAATGGCTCTTGTGAAGGGCGACTACCAGGATCTGGTCGATGAAATCTCGGCGCTGCTCGGCGCCCCCGCGACGCTGGAGAACCGGGATTTCGGGCTGATCGCCTTCGGTGCGCACGACTCCGAGGACGACCTCGCGATGGACCCCGTCCGCACCCGTTCGATCCTGACCAGGAAGTCGACGCCCGCCGTCCGCGCCTGGTTCGAGGGCTTCGGCATCACCCGCGCCACCGGCCCCGTCCGCATCCCGGCGGCCCCCGACGCCGGGGTCTTCCGCAGCCGCGTCTGCCTTCCGGTACGCCACCGGGGCGTCGCCCTCGGATACGTCTGGCTGCTCGACGCCGAGCCGGGACCGGCCGAGGACAAGCTGGCCGCGGCCATGGAGGTGGCGGCCAGGATCGGCGTGCTGCTCGCCGACGAGGCGCAGGCGGGCGCCGACCTCTCGCGCGAGTTCCGGGCGGCGCTCACCGCCGAGCGCGACTGGCAGCGCGACACGGCGACGGCCGCGTTGCAGGCGGCGCTCGGCCCGGACGCGGAGGGCCTGCACGCGCTGGTGTGTGTGGCCCCGTGGCCGAGCGAGGACGCCCCTTCGGCCCGTACGGTGCCGGGGGCCGCGGCGGTGTGCACGGTGCCGTGGCCGTCTTCCGGGGCGAGCGGGGCGCTGAGCCTTGCCGCCCTCGTGCGGCTGCGGTCGGCGGACGCGCTCGCGCCGGCCCGGACCGCGGCGGAACGGCTGCGCGGGGATGCCGGGAACGGTGCGGCGGCGGGGGTGGCGGTGGCCCGCCGCGGTCTCGCCGAGCTCGCTCTCGCCCACCACGAGGCAACCTCCGCCGTGCGTGCGGCACTTGCGGAACCCCGGCTCGGCCCGGTCGCCCAGTGGTCGGACATCGGCCCGTACCGCATGCTGACCGCGCTGCCCGCCGTACGGGACCAGGACCCGGCGGTGCGGGCCCTGTTGACCCCGGCCCACCGCGAACTCGCCCGCACCGCCGAGGTGTTCCTCGACCACGCGGGCCAGGCGGGGCGCGCGGCGGCCGCTCTGGGCATCCACCGCCAGACGCTCTACTACCGGCTCTCCCGCGTCGAGCACCTCACCGGCCTCGACCTGGACCAGGGCGAGGACCGGCTGCTCCTGCACATGGCGTTGAAGGCGGAACGGCTGTGACCCTCGACTGCCGTACCGGAAACGGGATTTGACCTCAGCTCCCGTCTGCGCCTCCGTCGAGCCCCATCATGATCTTCAGGCCCTCGGTCAGGTCCTTCGCCGAGGGGGCCGTCTCCGGGTCGACCATCCACTGGACCATCACCCCGACGAGCAGCGCCTGGTAGAAGGTTCCGGCGAGCCGCGCCCGCTCGGGTTCGGCGTTCTCGTCGATGCCGAGGAAGCCCTCCGCGAGGCCCTTGCGCCCCTCCAGCTGCGGCCCGGCGAGGGCTTTGCGGAGCTCGGGGTCGCTGTCGATCCGGGAGACGATCTCCATCTGGAGCTTCCAGACCGGGCGGCTCTGCTCGTACGAGTCGATGACGCCCGCCCAGCCGCGCTCGAAGCGCTCCAACGGGGGCAGGTCCCCGATCGCGGCACCCTTCTCCCGGCTCGCGGCGACCGCCTCGCCCCACTCCCCGGTCAGCTCCACGAAGGCCAGGTTGAGCAGGGCCTCCTTGGAGCCGTAGTGGTAGCCGATGGAGGCCAGGTTGGTGCCGGACTCGGCGACGATGTCGCGGGCGGTGGTGCGGGCGTAGCCCTTTTCCAGCAGGCAGCGCTTGGCGCCTTCGAGCAAATCCTCACGGTGTCCCATGACAGCAGCGTACCCGGCGCACAGACATCCGTCTAAGACAAGCGTCTAGGTCGGATGCTGCGGACCGGGTACGGGGCCGCGGGACCAGAGAGAGGTTCAGTCGGTCAGGTTCACCGAGCGGGCCGACTTGGCGCCGATCTCCTCGGCGACCTCGGTCAGCACGTTCTGCGGGATGGTGTCGTCCACGGTCAGCACGGCGAGCGCGTCGCCGCCCTCCTCCGCGCGGGAGACCTGCATGCCGGCGATGTTGAGCCCCGCCTCGCCGAGCACCCGGCCGACGGCGCCGACGATGCCCGGACGGTCCTCGTAACGCAGCACGATCATGTGGTCCGCGAGCGCCAGGTCCACGTCGAACTCGCCGATCGCGACGACCTTCTGGAGATGCTTGGGGCCGGCCAGGGTGCCGGACACCGAGACCTCCTCGCCGTCCGACAGGGTGCCGCGCACGGTCACCACGTTGCGGTGGTTGGGCGACTCGCTGGACGTGGTGAGGCGGACCTCGACGCCGCGCTCCTGCGCGAACAGGGGCGCGTTGACATAGGAGACCGTCTCGTCCACCACGTCCTCGAACACGCCCTTGAGCGCGCTGAGTTCGAGCACCTTGACGTCGTGCTGGGTGAGCTCGCCGTACACCTCGACGTCGAGGCGGACCGCGACCTCGCCCGCGAGCGCGGTGAAGATGCGGCCGAGGCGCTCGGCGAGCGGCAGGCCGGGCTTGACGTCCTCGGCGATCACGCCGCCCTGGACGTTGACCGCGTCCGGCACCAGTTCGCCGGCCAGGGCGAGGCGTACGGACTTGGCGACGGCGATGCCGGCCTTCTCCTGGGCCTCGTCGGTGGAGGCGCCCAGGTGCGGGGTGCAGACGACCTGGTCGAGCTCGAACAGCGGGGAGTCCGTGCAGGGCTCCTTCGCGTACACGTCCAGACCGGCGCCGGCGACACGGCCCTCCTTGAGGGCGGAGTACAGCGCGGCCTCGTCCACGATGCCGCCGCGCGCCGCGTTCACGATCCGCACGTGCGGCTGCACCTTGTGCAGCGCCTCGTCGCCGATCAGGCCGAGCGTCTCGGGGGTCTTGGGCAGGTGCACGGTGATGAAGTCGGAGGCTTCGAGCAGCTCGTCGAGGGTGAGGAGCTTGACGCCCATCTGGGCGGCGCGCGCGGGCTGCACATAGGGGTCGTACGCGACGATCTTCATGCCGAAGGCCGACATGCGCTGGGCGACCAGGACGCCGATGCGGCCGAGGCCGACGACGCCGAGGGTCTTCTCGCTCAGCTCGACGCCGGTGTACTTGTTCCGCTTCCACTCGCCGTTCTTGAGCGCGGTGTTGGCCTGCGGGATGTTGCGCGCGGTGGCGACGAGGAGGCCGCAGGCGAGCTCGGCGGCGGTGACGATGTTGGAGGTCGGTGCGTTCACGACCATCACGCCGGCCTTGGTGGCGGCCGACACGTCGACGTTGTCGAGGCCGACTCCGGCGCGCGCGACGACCTTCAGCTTCTTGGCGGCGGCGATCGCCTCGGCGTCGACCTTGGTGGCCGAGCGGATCAGGATCGCGTCGACACCGGCGATGGCGGGCAGCAGTTCCGCACGGTCGGCCCCGTTGCAGTGCCGGATCTCGAAGTCCGGCCCGAGGGCGTCGACGGTGGCGGGCGACAGCTCTTCAGCGATGAGTACGACAGGTTTCGAGCTCACGTGGGTCCTCACTGAATCCTTTGCGGACGGCCGTCCCGACGGCCGCAGGCGGTGGAGGGGCTAGACCGCGTGGAAGACGCACGACGCTGTGGGCCTGACGCGTTTGTGTTGCTGAGCAGTGTAGTGCTGCTCCCCCGGAGGTTTTCCGCCTCGAAGGCAGGATCACCCGATGGGGGTTGGACTGGTTGTCCATGGTCGTGCGGCAGCCAGCGGGGCCGGACACCGATACCGTGCCCGACCCCGCTGACATCAGGCTTACGCCTCGTCGTTCTGCACCCAGCTCATGAGCTTGCGCAGCTCCTTGCCGGTGGTCTCCAGGAGGTGCTCGGAGTCCTGGGTCTTGTACTCGTTGTACTTCTTCAGACCGCCGTGGTACTCGTCCATCCAGTTCTTGGCGAACGTGCCGTCCTGGATCTCGGCGAGGACCTTCTTCATCTCGGCCTTGGTGTCGGCGGTGATGATGCGGGGGCCGGTGACGTAGTCGCCCCACTCGGCGGTCTCCGAGATCGACCAGCGCATCTTCTCCAGGCCGCCCTCGTACATGAGGTCCACGATCAGCTTGAGCTCGTGGAGGCACTCGAAGTACGCGATCTCCGGCTGGTAACCGGCCTCGGTCAGCGTCTCGAAACCGGCCTTGACCAGCGCGGCCGTGCCACCGCAGAGGACGGCCTGCTCACCGAACAGGTCGGTCTCGGTCTCCTCGGTGAACGTCGTCTTGATGACGCCGGCACGGGTGCCGCCGATGCCCTTGGCGTACGACAGGGCAAGCGCCAGGCCGTTGCCCTGGGGGTCCTGCTCGACGGCCACGATGCACGGAACGCCGCGGCCCTCCTCGTACTGACGGCGTACCAGGTGGCCCGGGCCCTTCGGGGCGACCATCGCGACGGTCACGTTCGCCGGGGGCTTGATGAAGCCGAAGCGGATGTTCAGGCCGTGGCCGAAGAACAGCGCGTCGCCGTCCTTCAGGTTGTCCTTGATGGACTCCTCGTAGACCTGGGCCTGGATCGGGTCCGGGACCAGGATCATGATGACGTCGGCCTCGGCCGCCGCCTCGGACGGCGTCACCACGCGCAGGCCCTGCTCCTCGGCCTTCGCCTTGGACTTGGAGCCCTCGTGCAGACCGACGCGGACGTCGACACCCGAGTCACGGAGCGACAGCGCGTGGGCGTGGCCCTGGCTGCCGTAACCGATCACCGCGACCTTGCGGCCCTGGATGATGGACAGGTCGGCATCGTCGTCGTAGAACAGCTCGGCCACTGGGATATCTCCTTGGTGTGCTGGTGTTGCGTCCACCGTATCGGTGGGGGTGAGTAAGGAAGGGGTGGGTCCGCGATACGGGCGGGTCAGAGCCCGTATCGGGAGCCTCAGGCGCTGCGGTCCAGGGCGCGCAGCGAGCGGTCCGTGATGGACCGGGCGCCGCGCCCTATGGCGATCGTGCCGGACTGGACGAGTTCCTTGATGCCGAACTGCTCCAGCATCTTCAGCATTGCCTCCAGCTTGTCCGCGCCGCCGGTCGCCTCGATGGTCACGGCCTCCGGGGAGACGTCGACGGTCTTGGCGCGGAACAGCTGGACGATCTCGACGATCTGGGAGCGCGTCTCGTTGTCGGCACGCACCTTCACCAGGACGAGCTCGCGCTGGATCGCAGCGCCGGGCTCGAGTTCGACGATCTTGAGGACGTTGACGAGCTTGTTGAGCTGCTTGGTCACCTGCTCCAGGGGCAGGTCCTCGACATTGACCACGATGGTGATGCGGGAGATGTCGGGATGTTCGGTGACACCGACCGCGAGCGAGTCGATGTTGAAGCCGCGGCGGGAGAACAGGGCAGCGATCCGGGCGAGAATGCCGGGGGTGTTCTCGACCAGGACCGAGAGCGTGTGCTTGGTGGACATGAGCCTCTTACCTCTTCCTACAGCTCTCAGTCGTCTTCGTTGTCGCCGAAGTCGGGGCGGACTCCGCGGGCGGCCATGACCTCGTCGTTGGAGGTCCCGGCGGCGACCATCGGCCACACTTGGGCGTCCTCGTGGACGATGAAGTCGATCACGACCGGGCGGTCGTTGATCGAGTTGGCCTCCTGGATCGCCTTGTCCAGGTCCTCGGGGCGCTCGCAGCGGATCGCGTAACAGCCCATCGCCTCCGACAGCTTGACGAAGTCGGGGACGCGGGTGCCGCCGCTGGGCCGGCCCTCCTCGGCGATGCCGTCCTCCGGGCCGGAGTGCAGGACCGTGTTGGAGTAGCGCTGGTTGTAGAACAGCGTCTGCCACTGGCGGACCATGCCGAGGGCGCCGTTGTTGATGATGGCGACCTTGATCGGGATGTTGTTCAGCGCACAGGTCGTCAGTTCCTGATTGGTCATCTGGAAGCAGCCGTCGCCGTCGATCGCCCAGACCATGCGGTCGGGCTGGCCGGCCTTGGCACCCATGGCGGCGGGGACCGCGTAGCCCATGGTTCCGGCGCCGCCCGAGTTCAGCCAGGTGGCGGGCAGTTCGTAGTTCACGAAGTGCGCGGCCCACATCTGGTGCTGGCCGACACCGGCCGCGTAGATGGTGTCCGCATCTGCCAGCTCACCGATGCGCTGGATGACGCGCTGGGGCGACAGCGTGCCGTCGTTCGGCTCGTCGTAACCCAGGGGGTACGTCTCGCGCCAGCGGCTGAGGTCCTTCCACCAGGCGGTGTAGTCGCCCTTGTGGCCCTCGGAGTACTCGGCCTGGACGGCCTGGACCAGATCGGCGATGACCTCGCGGGCATCGCCCACGATCGGGACGTCGACCTCGCGGTTCTTGCCGATCTCGGCCGGGTCGATGTCCGCGTGGATGACCTTGGCGAACGGCGCGAAGCTGTCCAGCTTGCCGGTGACGCGGTCGTCGAAGCGGGTGCCGAGCGCGATGAGCAGGTCCGACTTCTGCAGAGCGGTGACGGCGGTGACCGCACCGTGCATGCCGGGCATTCCCACGTGCAGCGGGTGGCTGTCGGGGAAGGCGCCGAGCGCCATCAGGGTGGTGGTGACGGGCGCTCCGGTGAGCTCCGCGAGGACCTTCAGCTCGGCGGTCGCGCCGGCCTTCAGGACGCCGCCGCCGACGTACAGGACCGGGCGCTTGGCCGCCACGATCAGCTTGGCGGCCTCGCGGATCTGCTTCGCGTGCGGCTTGGTGACCGGCCGGTAGCCCGGCAGGTCGGTCGTGGGCGGCCACGAGAAGGTGGTCTGCGCCTGCAGCGCGTCCTTGGCGATGTCGACCAGGACCGGGCCCGGGCGGCCGGTCGAGGCGATGTGGAACGCCTCGGCGATCGTGCGCGGGATGTCCTCGGCCTTGGTGACCAGGAAGTTGTGCTTGGTGATCGGCATCGTGATGCCGACGATGTCCGCCTCCTGGAAGGCGTCCGTGCCGATCGCCTTGGAGGAGACCTGGCCCGTGATCGCGACCAGCGGCACCGAGTCCATGTGGGCGTCGGCGATCGGGGTGACCAGGTTGGTGGCGCCGGGACCCGACGTCGCCATGCACACGCCGACCTTGCCGGTGGCCTGGGCGTACCCGGTGGCGGCGTGGCCCGCGCCCTGCTCGTGGCGGACCAGGACGTGACGGACCCGGGTGGAGTCCATCATCGGGTCGTAGGCCGGGAGGATGGCGCCGCCGGGGATCCCGAACACGACCTCCGCCCCGACTTCCTCGAGAGAACGGATGAGGGACTTCGCGCCCGTGACGTGCTCAACGGTCGCGGACTGGTGTCCGCCGTTACGGGGCCGCGGCTGCGGATGGTGGGCCCCGGTGGCCTGCTCGGTCATCGGCATTCTCTTCTCGAAGCTGAGGGTGTTTTGCGGTGGTTTAATCGAGATCGCGGTAGTGCTTGAGGGGTGCCAGTGCAACAAAAAACCCCTCGTGCCGTGAGGCAAGCGAGGGGAGCGCGTCGGGTGCGGTCTGCGGAGCCTGCTGGGGCTCCGCTTCAGCCGACGCGCTTTCCAAGTACGAGAATTCGGGTGCGCATGGCATTGACCCTCCCCCCGGCGCGCAGGTGGTGTCAAGTAGGTGGGACGGGCGTCTCATTATTTGAGCTCAGCATGGGCCGGCTCCGGCCACTGAGCACGGGGAGCGCGGCCCCGCCGGGCACCGGGTATTCGCCGCGCACCAGGGCACGCCGCAGCCGGTACTCGTCGAGCGGTCCGGAGAACGCCATGCCCTGCCCATGCGTACACCCCATGGCGCGCAGTGCCAAGACCTGTTCGGGTACGTCCACGCCGTCGGCCACCGACTGCATGCCGAGATCGCAGGCGATCCGGAGCAGCCCCGCGGTGATCTTGTGAAGGCGGGCCGATTCGACGACGCCCTCGACGAGGCCCCTGTCCAGTTTCAGCAGGTCGATGGGGAGCCGGCGCAGCGCGTTGATCGCCGCGTAGCCGCTGCCGAACCCGTCGAGCGCGATCCTTACGCCGAGTCTGCGCAGGCCCACCAGGCGCCGCTCCAGCTCGTCGAAGGAGATCCTGGGGTCACTGTCGGCGAGCTCGATGATCAGGGCGCCCGAGGGCAGCCCGTGCCTGGTCAGGAGGGCTTCGAGGGAGCCGAGCGGCATCGACTTGTCGAGCAGGCGGCGGGCCGAGAGGCGTACCGAGACGGGTGCGTCGTGGCCTGCCCGCATCCGCTCGGCGGCCAGCTCCACGGCTTCTTCGAGCAGCCAGCGGCCGAGCTCGGCGGCGCGCTCGCTCTCGTCGGCGACCCGTAGGAATTCGGCCGGGGTGAACAGGATGCCCTGGGCTGATCTCCACCTGGCCTGGGCGGCGACCGCGGAGACCTCGCCGGTGGTGAGGTCGACGACGGGCTGGTGCAGGACCGCGAATTCGCCCTCGTTCAGCGCGGTACGCATCCGGGCCGCGAGCTCCGACTTGCGGACGACCTCGGCCTGCATCTGCGGGGCGTACAGCTCGACCCGGTTCTTGCCGCCCTTCTTGGCCCGGTACATCGCGAGGTCGGCGTTGCGCAGCAGCTCTCCCGCGCCGACGCCGGGCTCGGCGAAGGCGACGCCGATGGAGGCGGCGACCCGGACATCGTTGCCGTCGATCTGGTAGGGCTGCGAGAGGGTGAGGCGCAGCCTGTCGGCGATCTCCCTGACGTGGTACTCGCGGGCCGAGCGGTCGCGGGTGCCGTCGCCCAGGATGAGGGCCGCGAACTCGTCGCCGCCGAGCCGGGCCGCGGTGTCGCCGGCCCGGACCGAGTCCTGGAGCCTGCGGGCGGCCTGGATGAGGAGTTCGTCGCCGGCCTGGTGGCCGATGGTGTCGTTGACCTGCTTGAAGCCGTCGAGGTCGATGAAGAGCACGGCGGTGCCGGGGTCGGAGTTGCGCCGCCCGCCGAGCGCCTTGCGCACCCGCTTGGTGAACAGGGCGCGGTTGGGCAGGTCGGTGAGCGGGTCGTGCTCGGCGTTGTGCTCCAACTGCGCCTGCAGACGCACCCGTTCGGTCACGTCGCGGCTGTTGAGAATGAGGCCGCCCTGGTGGCGGTTGACGGTCGACTCCACGTTGAGCCACTCGCCGGTCCCCGACTTGAAGCGGCATTCGATCCGCGTCGTGGGCTCCTCGGCGGGCGGCGCCGCCAGAAACCGGCGCACCTCGTGCACCACCCGGCCCAGGTCCTCGGGATGGATGAGCGAGGCCAGCTCGGAGCCCACCAGCTCCTCCGCGTCCCGCCCGTAGACGCCCGCGGCGGCGGGGCTGACGTACCGCAGTATTCCGGTGGGGGCGGCGATCATGATGACGTCGCTCGAGCCCTGCACCAGGGAGCGGAAGTGGTTCTCCTTCTGGGCCAGTTCGTGGGTGAGCGCGATGTTGTCGAGCAGCATGATCCCCTGGCGGACCACCAGGGCGAGTACGACGGTGCAGCCGGTGAGGACGACCATCCGGTCGACCCGGTGCCCTTCGATGACGTTGTAGAGGATCCCCAGGGTGCACACGGCGGCCGCGAGGTACGGCGTGAGCGCGGCCAGCGAGCTGGCGAGCGGCCGCGTCACCGGCAGCGCGTTCGGGCGTACGCGGCCGGCCGCCGGGCGGGCGTCGCGCGGGGCGGCCGTCTGCACCCGGGGCTGCGGGCCGGACGTCCTGCGGGCGCCCCAGGGGGCGTATGCGAGCAGCAGGGAGCCGGCGAACCAGCCGGCGTCCAGGAGCTGCCCGGAGCGGTAGTGCTCGCGCAGCAGCGGCGAGGTGAACAGGGCGTCGCACAGCACGGTCAGGGCGAGCGCCGCGATCGCGGTGTTCACCGCGGACCGGTTGGCCGACGAGCGCCGGAAGTGCAGCGCGAGCACCATGCTGACAAGGACGATGTCGAGCAGCGGATAGGCGAGCGTGAGGGTGGCGTGGGCGACGCCCTCACCTTCGCCCTCGCGGGCCGTGCGCGCGAGCGCGAGGCTCCAGGACAGGGTGAGCAGGGAGCCGCCGATGAGCCAGGAGTCCAGCGCGAGGCAGACCCAACCCGCCTTGGTGACGGGGCGCTTGGCTAGCACGAGCAGGCCCACGATGGCGGGCGGCGCGAAGCAGAGGAAGAAGAAGTCGGCGGGCGAGGGGGTGGGCACGCCGCGCTGGAGCACCACCTCGTACCAGCCCCAGACGCCGTTGCCGCAGGCGGCCATGGCGGAGGAGAAGGAGAAGAGCAGCCAGGCCGGCCGAAAGCTGTTCTCGCCCTCCGTCGCGCCGCTCCGCGCGTAGCGGAAGCACGAGACCGCGGCGACCAGGGCCGCGGCGGAGAGGCCGAAGTCGCCCATGATCAGGGCGAGTTCCTCGGATCCCCAGCCCAGGAATGCGCCGGTGGCATATCCGGCGCAGACCACTGCGAGCACCAGCTGGGAGACCATGCCGGTCCCGCCGCCTCCGGCCATGGGCGGCCGGGTCAGAACCGCTCCGGGGGCGCTCACCGGACGACTCCTCGCCAGCGGGGCCGCCTCGGGGTACCGGCCGGCCGGGGCCGGGAGCCGGTATCGCCGCGCCACGAGCCGTGCTCCTGGGCGCCGTTGGTCGTTGTGCCGTTCGGCGGTGTGCCGTTTGCCGCCTCGGCGCTCGCCGCTCCACCGCGGTGCATCGTTGCGCGATGCGCGCGGCGGGGCTGCCGCAGCCGGCTCCGCCGCGTCGGATCGTTCGTCCATTGGCCGTGCATCGCCCGTCGCCCCCCTCGCAGTGATCGCTCCCCGCGCCGTAGACGCACGGCGCCGGCCCCCGGTCGGGACGATACACCAGTCTCGTCACTCAGGGACATAGCCCTTATACGCTCAGTGACAGCCTGGAGTCATGTAGGCACCGGGTGCACCCGAACCGCTGCGGAGAGTTACTGATCCGTCGTCAGAACGACGTTGGCGAGTGGTTCTTCGGCCACGAAGCGGGCGAGCTGAGCGGCGAGCAGACGCTTGGCGCGGGGCAGGAACGCGGAGCTCGAACCGCCTACATGCGGACTGATGAGGACATTCGGCGCATGCCACAGCGGGTGTCCCTTGGGCAACGGTTCGGGATCGGTGACATCCAGTGCCGCGTGGATGCGCCCCGACTCCAATTCGGCAAGGAGCGCCTTGGTGTCCACCACGGGTCCGCGCGAGACGTTCACCAGGAGCGCACCGTCCTTGAGGCGGGCCAGGAACTCGGCGTCCACCAGGCCCGACGTCTGCTCGGTCAGCGGCGTGGAGACGATGACGACGTCCGCTTCCGGGAGCAGTGCGGGCAGATCTGTCAATGCGTGCACTTCACCGCGCCCCGTTGTGCGCCATGAGCGCGCGACGCGCGCCACCCGCGCGCACTCAAAGGGAGCGAGCCGGTCCTCGATGGCGGCCCCGATCGACCCGTACCCCACGATCAGAACCGACTTGTCGGCCAGCGCGGGATAGAACCCGGCCCGCCATTCCTGCCTCTCCTGTCCCTGGACGAAACCGGGAATCCCGCGCAGCGAGGCGAGCACGAGGGCCAGGGTCAGCTCGGCCGTGGACGCCTCGTGGACACCGCGCGCGTTGCACAGGCGTACACCGGGCGGCAGCAGGCCGATGCCGGGCTGTACGTGGTCGATGCCGGCGGTCAGCGTCTGCACGACCCGGATGCCGGTCATGGCGGCAAGCGGGCGGATCGCGGTCTCGGACGGCTTCATGTACGGGACCACGTAGAAGGCGCAGTCGGCGGGGTCGGCCGGGAAGTCGGGGCCGCCGTCCCAGAACCGGTAGTCGAGGGAGGCGGGCAGGCCCGGGACATCCGCCGGGTCGAAGGGGATCCATACGTCTGCGGTCATGGTCAGGAGGCTATGCGAAGGGCTCCGGGGGCCAGAGGTTAGTTTGGGGAGCGACGAGGGAGGGATCCGGCCAGGTGGAGCGCAGGACAATCGGGGCGGGGGCCCTGCGGGCGGGTGCGATCGGACTCGGCTGCATGCCGATGAGCTGGGGCTACACCCGCTCGCAGCAGGACCTGGAGCGCTCGCTGCGGGCGGTTCACGCGGCCCTCGACACCGGCTCGAACCTCCTGGACACCGCCGACATGTACGGCCCGTTCACCAACGAGCTGCTCATCGGGCGGGTCCTGAAGGAGCGGCGTGACGAGGCGTTCGTCGCCACCAAGTGCGGGCTGCTCGTGGGCGTCGACCAGCATGTGGTCGCCAACGGCCGCCCCGGGTACGTGCGCCGGGCCTGCGACGCCTCGCTGCGCCGCCTCCAGACCGACGTCATCGACCTCTATCTGCTGCACCGAGCCGACCCGGAGGTCCCCGTCGAGGAGACGTGGGGGGCGATGGCGGAGCTGGTGACGGCGGGGAAGGTACGGGCGCTCGGGCTCAGTGCCATGGGTGCGCGGGCGGTGCGCCGGACCGCGCCGGTGGCCGGGGTGCACGGGCTGCACGTGGGCCGGTACGAGGAGACGGTGCACCTGCTCGACCGGGTCCAGCAGGTGTTCCCGGTCGCGGCCGTGCAGGCGGAGCTGTCGTTCTGGTCACGGGAGGCGCTGGACACGCTGCTGCCGTGGTGCACGACGCGGGGCGTCGGCCTCCTCGCCGCGATGCCGCTCGGCAACGGGTTCCTGACGGGCACCCTCACCCCGGGCCAGGGATTCGAGCCCGACGACATCCGGGCCCGCCACCCGCGTTTCACGGCGGAGATGATGGCGGCGAACCAGCCCGTGGTGGCGGGCCTGCGCCGGGTCGCCGCGCGGCACGGGGCGACGCCGGGGCAGGTGGCGCTGGCCTGGCTGCTGCGGCTCGGGCACCAGGTGATACCCGTGCCGGGGGCCAAGCGGGAGGAGTGGGTGCGCGAGAACGCGCGCGCGGCGGGCCTGTCCCTGACCCCGCGGGACCTGGCGGAACTGGCCGCGCTGCCGCCGGCCCGGGACTGAGCATCGCTGTCTCTGCGGGTGAGGGCCACCCGGGCTCCTGTGGAAGGGAGTTGGACGCCCCGGCCGAAGTCGCTGCCCGCAGAATGAACCCAGCGCATCGACCCCGTCGAAGGGAACCTCAACCGTGCGACGAACCACCGTGGCCACCGCCCTGGCCGCAGCCGCGCTCGTGCTCGCGGCGGGCTGCTCCTCCCCGGACACGGGGCCGCGCGGCCAGGGCGCCCCGTCCGGCCCCAAGGCCTCCCCATCGGCGACGCCGCGCGCCCAGCTCCCGCCCGCCAAGGGCTCGGTGAAGGTCACCAGGACCGTCACGGAGGATCTGAAGTCGCCCTGGGGCATCGCGCCGCTGCCCGAGGGCGGGCTCCTCGTCGGCTCCCGTGACGACGGCTCGGTCCTGCTCGTCGACGCGGCGACCGGCAAGAAGACCGCCGTGGGCAGCGTGCCCGGCGTCGACCACCAGGGCGAGGGCGGGCTGCTCGGACTCGCCCTGTCGCCCTCGTACGCCTCGGACCATCTCCTCTACGCGTACTTCACCACCGAGTCCGACAACCGCATCGCCCGGATGATCTACGACCCGCAGCGGCCGGCGGGCCAGCAATTGGGGGCGCCGGACACCATCCTGCGCGGGATCCCCAAGGGCAACAACCACAACGGCGGGCGGATCGCGTTCGGCCCCGACCGGATGCTGTACGCGGGGACCGGCGAGACCGGCGAGCGGGGGCTCGCCCAGGACAAGAAGTCGCTCGGCGGGAAGATCCTGCGGATGACGCCCGACGGGCAGCCCGCGTACGGCAATCCGGAGGCGGACTCGCTCGTCTACTCCTACGGCCACCGCAATGTGCAGGGCCTGGCCTGGGACGACGAGAACCGGCTGTGGGCCTCGGAGTTCGGGCAGGACACCTGGGACGAGCTCAACCTCATCGAGCCCGGCAAGAACTACGGCTGGCCCGTGGTGGAGGGCAAGGGGAACAAGCCGGGGTACGTCGATCCCGTCGTCCAGTGGAAGACGTCGGAGGCCTCGCCCAGCGGGATCGCGTTCGCGGCCGGCTCCGTGTGGATCGCCTCGCTCAAGGGCGAGCGGCTGTGGCGCGTCCCGCTGGACGGCGCCTTGCCGCTCGCCGACCCCGAGGCCTTCCTGACCGGCCAGTACGGGCGGCTGCGCACCGTCCTGCCGGCCGCGAGCAGCGGCAAGCTCTGGCTGCTCACGAACAACACCGATTCGCGCGGCAAGCCGAAGCCGGCCGACGACCGCATTCTGGAGCTGGACGTCACGTAGGCGACGACCGTCACGCAGGGACCTCGGCGGATCACGGCTCATGGGGACATGGGGCTCGACATCACCTGGGCGTCAGGAGGCCGGGCTGATCGCCTCCGGGAAGAGGTTGAGGCGGTGGGCCAGGGCCGCCGCCTCGCCCCGGCCCGAAACCCCGAGCTTGGCAAGGATGTTGGAGACGTGCACGCTCGCCGTCTTCGGGGATATGTAGAGCTCCTCGGCGATCTGGCGGTTGCTGTGGCCGGCCGCGACCAGGCGCAGGACGTCCTGTTCGCGGCTGGTCAGGCCGAGCGCCTCCACCGGCTCCGCCCGGTCGTCGGACTCCACGGGGTCCGGGGCGGTCAGCGAGAGGCGGGCCCGACGGGCCAGGAGCTCCAGCTGTTCACGCAGGGGGCGGGCGCCCAGGCGTACGGACTCGGCGTGGGCCTGGCGGAGCAGCGCGGCCATGGTCTCGCGGTCGCCGCCCTCGGCTAGGAGGGCCGCGGCCCAGCGGTGGCAGACCAGGGCCAGGTCGTGGGGCCGTTCGAGAGGCCTGAGGGCACGGGCGGCCGCTTCCCACGCGGTGGCCCGGTCGCGGCCCTCGGCGCGGTCCAGTTCGGCGGCGACGACCAGCGCGAGCGCCTCGCACACGGGGACACTGGTCGGGAGCCGTTTGGCCGCGGTACGGATCAGGTCGAGGGCGGCGGCCCTGCCGGGCCCGGCCGAGGGAAGGCCTCCTACGTCGGCCTCCATGGAGGCGGCCGCGGCGAGCAGCGGCCAGGCGTAGCGCTGGGTGCCGGGCGGGAAGCCCGGTTCGGCGGTGCGGGCCAGCTCGTCGCGGGCCTCGTCGATGCGGCCCTGGGCGGCCGCGATGCCGAGCGCGATGCGGGCGAGCGGGATGGCGTGCTGGGCCATCGGGTCGTACTTGCCGAAGGCCGCGTGGGCCTCGGCGAGGGCGGCCGTCGCGGGCTCCAGCTCGCCCCGGAGCAGGGCGAGATCGGCGCGGCGCATGAGGGCGTTGCCGAGTGGCTTGGTGCTCACCGCGATCCGCTGGACCCGCTCGACGCAGGCGGCGGCCTCCTCCCAGCGGCCGAGGTGGAACAGGGACTCGGCACGGTTGGCCTGCACCCAGGCCTCGTTGTCGAGGAGGCCGTACTTCTGGGCGAGGCGCACCCCGTCGTCGGCCAGGCGCACGGCGTCCGCCGAGCGGCCGACGCCTTCCAGGCCGGAGCAGAGGTTCACATGGCCGCGCGTCGCCTCGCCGACGAGGCCCAGCTCAAGGGAGCGGTCGATCACCGTACGCATCGTGGCGAGGCCTTCCTCGACCGATCCGGAGTCGACCAGGAGGCTGCCGAGGGTGAGCTTGACGTTGAGCTCGATCTCCTCCGTCTTCACCAACTGGGCGTATTCCACTGCCTGTTCGGCCGCGGCGAGGGATTCGGCGCCGGGCTTGTGCAGCATGCGCCAGCCGGCCGCGGTGGCGAGGACCTCGGCGTGCACGGCGGACGGCGCGAGCCCGCGCACCAGCTCCTGGGCGGTGGTGATCTCGGCCCAGCCGTCGCCGCGCCCCAGGTTCTGCATCAGGCGGGAGAGCTGGATCCAGAACCAGGCGGCGCGCAGCGGGTCGCCCCCGGAGGGCTGGTCGCTTTCGGCCTCGATGAGCCGGAGCGCCTTCTTGGCGAGCTTCAGGGCGCGTTCGCGCTCGCCGCACAGCCGGGCCGCCTCGACGGATTCGGCGAGCAGGTCGAGGTAGCGCAGCGACGCCGGGGTCTCGGGGGCGCAGCCGCAGGCCGGGTAGGAGCCCGCGTGGTCCAGGGGCCGCAGCCCGGCGCGGATCTCCTCGGGGACGGCGTCCCAGAGCTCCATCGCCCTCGACAGGAGCTTGAGTTGCTCGGAATAGGCGTGTCGGCGGCGGGCCTCGACGGCGGCGTCAAGGACCACGGGCAGCGCCTTGGCGGCGTCGTGCGCGTGGTACCAGTAGGTGGCGAGCCGGGTGGTCCGCTCGTCGGGCCGCACCAGCGAGGGGTCGGCCTCCAGGGCTTCGGCGTAGCGGCGGTTGAGGCGCGAGCACTCGCCGGGCAGCAGGTCGTCGCTGACGGCCTCGCGGACCAGGGAGTGGCGGAAGCGGTAGCCGTCGCCGTCCCACGCGGGCAGCAGGATGTTCGCGCCTACGGCCGCCCTCAGGGCCTCGATGAGCTTGTCCTCGGGGAGCCGGGCGACGGCCGCGAGCAGCGGGTATTCGACGGTGGAGCCACCCTCGGCGGCGATCCGCACCACCCTCTGCGCGTCCTCCGGCAGGCCCTCGACGCGGACCAGCAGGAGGTCGCGCAGCGAGTCGCTGAGGTCGGGGCAGGTGCCGTTGGGGTCGCGGCCGACGACGAGTTCCTCGACGAAGAAGGCGTTGCCGTCGGAGCGCTCGAACACCTCGTCCGCCAGGCGCTGTTCGGGCTCGGCGGCGAGGATGCCGGTCAGCTGGTGGCGGACCTCGGACCGGGTGAAGCGGGGCAGTTCGATGCGCCGCACGCTGCGCAGCCGGTCGAGCTCGGCGAGCAGCGGGCGCAGGGGGTGGCGGCGGTGGATGTCGTCGGCGCGGTAGGTGGCGACGACGACGAGCCGGCCGCTCCGCAGGGTGCGGAAGAGGTAGGCGAGCAGATGGCGGGTGGAGGCGTCCGCCCAGTGCAGGTCTTCGAGGACGAGGACGACGGTGTGCTCGGCGGCGACCCGTTCCAGCATCCGTACGGTGAGCTCGAAGAGGCGGGCGGTGCCGTCCTCGCGCGAGGTGGGGCGGCCCGTCCTGGCGAGCTCGGGCAGGAGCAGGGCCAGCTCTTCCTCCTGGCCGTCGGCCGCGGCGGCGAGCTCGTCGGGCAGCCGGCGGCGCAGGGCGCGCAGCGCGGCCGAGAAGGGGGCGAAGGGCAGTCCGTCGGCGCCGACCTCGACGCAGCCGCCGATCGCGATCACCGCGCCGGCCGCGCGGGCGGCATCGGTGAACTCCTCGACGAGCCGGCTCTTGCCGACGCCGGCCTCGCCGCCGACGAGCAGCGCCTGCGGCTCTCCGCCGGCCGCGGCGCGGGCGAGTGCTTCGTTCAATACCGCCAGTTCGCCGGCGCGGCCGACGAACACGGGGCTGACTGACCTGGTCTCCACGCTGCCGAGCATCGCACAGACGTCTGACAACGCGGGACCGGACGGTCCGTCCCCGGCTGGGGAGGCGGCCCCGGAGGAGGTCGGGGCCACGGCCGGGGACGGCGTCCGGGCGGTGGTGGCGGGGCGGGTCGGGGTGGTCGTCATCGCGGGCGGCCGGGGCTCAGGCGGCCCGTACGAACCGGTTCCGCGGTGAACTCACCCGCCCCTCCGGCCCGTTGTCGCCAGTGCGGCGGCCGAAGCGGCGTCCGGCCCGGCGGGCCCGGCCCACCAGGCGCTCCTGGTCGGCGCGGCGAAGGAGTTCGGCCTCGTGGACCTTGTGCATCTCGTACTCGAACATCTCGGTACTCCTGGGTTGACTCGGTTGAGGTTGCCTCGCCCGGTCCCGGTGTTGTTCCGGTTCCTTGCGATGTCTCAACTCTCGTCTCCCAGGGGCCTCTCCCGCATCGGTCGAGTGCCGCATCTGTGAGGAGGTGCTGCCTTAGACGGGCCGGGTGTGTCCCGGATACCGGACCGATCCGTCTAAGGCGGGGTGGCGGGCGCCTTAGACGCGCCCTGCGAAACCTCAGCCCTTGGTGCTGGGCAGGGCCGCGAACAGGTCGAGGTACATGCCCGCGGAGATCAGCAGGCCGATCACGCCGAGGACGACTCCGGCGAGGGCGACGGCCTTGACCCACACCGGCTGCTCGGCACGGCCCGGCGTCCCGAAGGCGGGGCGGGCGAGCACGAACGCGCCGACGACCAGGGCGAGCAGCGCGAAGACGCCGTTGACCAGGGCGGTGGTGTGCCAGGAGTTGCCGTAGATCTCCTGGATCTGCTGGGCGGCGGTGCCGTTCTGGGAGGTCTTGATCTGGCCTACCAGGGTGGCCCGTTCGGAGAGCGTCTTGCCCATCCAGGTGCCGCTGAGCGACACGGCGCCGAGCGCACTGGCGACGACGGCCGCGGCGCCCGTGCCGAAGGCCGGCCGGGGGGCCGGCTCGTCGGCGGGCTCGTCGGCGTCGCCCTCGTCGTCGAGGCCGTCTTCGAGCGCGGCCTTCTCGGGATCCTGCGTGTCGGAAACGCCGGTGGCCCGGGTGGCTTCGGGGGCCGCTTCGACGGTCTCTCCCCCGGTGGCGGACGTGGCCTCGGTCTCGGCGTCCGTCTTGGGCTCGGTCTCGGCGTCGGTCTTCGTCGTGGCGGGAGTGGCGTTCATGCCGGGCACGCTAGGTGCCGTTTCTGAGAGCCCGCTGAGAGCTTCCTTAACGCGCGGCCCGTGCGTAGACCCGGGGTCCGCCCCGCACCGTCCTCAACTCCCGCGCCTTCAACGGCCCGCCTGCCTCAGCGCGAGCCCCGCGCCGGCCTCAGCGCCCCACCCGCGCCGCCCGCCACTCGTCCGCGAGGACCGCCCAGATCTCGCTGTCGTGCCGCACCCCTCGGTAGAGGTAGCTCTCGCGGAGCACCCCGTCCCTGGTCATGCCGAGCCGCCTGGCGACGTTGGTGCTCGCGGTGTTCTCGGCGGACGCCACCCACTCGACGCGGTGCATCCCGCGTACGTCCACGGCCCAGTCGATCAGCATCGTGATGGCCCGGGTGATCAGGCCGCGCCCGACCGCCGCCTCCTCCAGCCAGCAGCCGACCTCGCAGTTGCCCTGCGCCGGCTCGAAGGTCCGGAAGATGACGGCTCCGACCAGCGTGTCGTCGAGCCAGATGCCGTAGATGCGCCCGGCGTCGGCGGCCGTCTTGTCCGCGTAGCCCTGGAGGAAGGCGCGCGCGGAGGTCAGGTCGGTCGCGAAGTCGGGCAGGGCGATGTGGGTGCCGATGTACTCGCGGCCCCGGTCCATGTGGGCGAGGAACTCCTCGGCCTGCCAGGGCTCCAGAGGGCGCAGCTCCGCCCCGTCGTCCCCCAGCGATACTGCGAACATCCCCGCTCCTCCTGCTGAGTGATTGCTAGGGCACGAGCTGGTCGGCCCGGTCGGCCGCCGGCTGCTCCGTGATCTTCGCACGGCGGCATTCGGGGGCTTCGATACTGATCCGGGGAAGCCGCCGCTCCAGCCAGCCGGGCAGCCACCAGTTGGCGCCGCCGAGCAGGTGCATGAGGGCGGGCACCAGGAGGGTGCGCAGCACGAACGCGTCCAGGGCGACGGCCGCCGCGAGGGCGATGCCGAACATGGCGATCACGCGGTCGCCGCTGAGCACGAACGCGAGGAAGACCGAAATCATGATCACGGCAGCTGAGTTGATCACCCGGCTGGTCTCGGCGAGGCCGACCCGGACCGCCCTCCGGTTGTCACCGGTCTCCAGCCACTCCTCGTACATGCGGCTGACCAGGAACACCTGGTAGTCCATGGAGAGGCCGAAGAGGACGGAGACCATGATCACCGGCAGGAACGGTTCGATCGGGCCCGACCGGCCGAGCCCCATGAGTTCGCTGCCCCAGCCCCACTGGAAGACCGCGACGACGATGCCGAACGCGGAGGCCACCGCCGCCACGTTCATCGCGGCCGCCTTGAGCGGGATCCCGATCGAGCGGAAGGCGAGCAGCAGCAGGACGCAGCCGAGCGCGATCACCACACCGACGAACAGCGGGAGTTTGCCGACGATGATCGCCGCGAAGTCGTCGTAGCTCGCGGTCACGCCGCCCACGTACGCCTGGAGCGAGCTGCCCCGCTCGGCGGCCGGGAGCACCTCGTGCCGCAGCCGGTCGACGAGGTCGCTGGTGCGCTGCGACTGCGGCGCCGAGTCCGGTACGACGGTCAGGACGGCGGTGCTGCCGCTGCCGTTGTACGTCACCGGGCTCACCGAGGCGACGCCGCCGGTGGCGCGCAGCGCGTCGGGCAGCCGCTCCATGGCGAGCCGGTCGCCGGGGCCTTCGAGTTCGGCCACGACGGTGAGCGGGCCGTTCACGCCGGGCCCGAAGCCGTCGGCCAGGAGGTCGTACGCCTGGCGCGTGGTCGTCTTGGCGGGGTTGTTGCCCTGGTCGGAGGTGCCGAGGTGGAGAAAGAGCGCGGGCAGCGCGAGCACCAGCATGGCCACGGTGGCGACCACGCCGAGCAGCTTGGGATGGCGCTCCACGAAGCCGGCCCAGCGGGCGGCGAACCCGGTGGGCAGCTCGGGCCGTGGCCCGTGGTCGGCGAGCCTGCGCCGCTCGCGGCGGCCGAGCGCCCGCATCCCGATGAACGAGAGCAGCGCGGGCAGCAGCGTGACGGAGGCGGCCACGGTCAGGACGACGGTGAGGGAGGCGGCGACGGCGACGCCGTTGAGGAAATCCAGACGCAGGATGAGCATGCCGAGCAGGGCGATGCAGACGGTCGCGCCCGCGAAGACGACGGCCCGGCCGGTGGTCGCGACGGCCGTGCGGGCCGCCTCCTCGACGCCCATGCCCTGGCGCAGTCCGCGCCGGTGTCTGGTGACGATGAACAGGGCGTAGTCGATGCCGACGCCGAGCCCGATGAGCATGCCCAGCATGGGCGCGAAGTCGGCGACGGTCATGACGTGGCCGAGCAGTGCGATGCCCGCGTACGCGGTGCCGACACCGACCAGGGCGGTGGCGATCGGGAGCAGGCTGGCGGCGAACGAGCCGAACGCGAGGAACAGCACGACGGCCGCGACGACCACGCCGACGACCTCGCTGAGGTGCGCGGACGGCGCTTCGGTGAGGGCGACCGCGCTGCCGCCGAGCTCGACGTCGAGGGAGTCGGAGGCGGCGGCCTTCGCCGTGTCGACGACGGCCTTGGCCTGCGCCTTGGGGATGTCGTCGGCCTGCTTGTCGAAGGTGACCGTCGCATACGCGGTGCGTCCGTCGGCGCTGGTCCGGGCCGCGCCCTCGGCTCCGTAGGGGCCGGCCACGGAGGCGACGCCGGGGAGCTGCGCGACCTGCGCGAGCGTGTGCTGCATCTTCTGCCGTACGCCGCGCTCGCGTACCGAGCCGGACTCGGTGTGCCAGACGATCGAGTCGGTGTCGCCGCCCCGGCCGTGGAAGGCGGCGTCGAGCAGGGTGCTCGCGCGGCCGGACTCGGTGCCGGGGGCCTCGTAGTCGTTCGAGTAGGCGGAACCGGCGACGGCCGCAGCGGTGGTGGTGGCGCCGAGCGCGAGGAGCCAGAGCAGTACGGCGACGAGGCGGTGCCTGACACACCAGCGCGCGAGGGCGGCCAACAGAGTGCTCCCGGATGATTTTGTGGCTCTTTGACCGGGAACAGCCCGCAAAGAACGGCGGTGCGCAGGATGCGCGTCAGCCACTCTCGCAGTCAATAGAGATCGTTTGCCCCTTTCGTGGCCTTCCTCACAGGGTCCCTCCCTCCATGGGGGTAGAAGGACCCGGACTCAGCGCCGAAGGGCCTCCGCGGGTTCGATCCTGGCGGCGCGCAGCGCGGGGTACGCGCCGGCGAGCAGGCCGGTGAGGGTGCCGATCAGCGGGGCGGGCAGCGTGGTCCAGGGGTCGAGGATGGCCGTCCAGTTGTGGGCGAGCGCGACCGACAGGGTGACCACGATGCTGACGGCGGTGCCGAGCAGCCCGCCGAGGGTGCCGAGCACCGCGGACTCGGTGAGGAACTGGGCGGCGATGTGCCGGGGCCGCGCACCCAGCGAGCGGCGCAGTCCGATCTCGCCGGTGCGTTCCAGGACGGAGACCAGGGTGGTGTTGGCGATGCCGACGGTGCCGATGACCAGGGTGATGCCAGCGAGCAGCAGGAACAGCGAGTCGAGGCTGCCGGTGACGCTGTCCTGGAGCGCGTGCGGTGCGGGCGGCGGCACGGCCTGGAGGTGGTCGGGACGGTCCGGCCGCAGCGCGAGCGGGGCCTGCTGCGCGATGAGCCGGGCGGCGCCGACGCGGGTCTGGATGAGCATGGTGGCCGCGTAGTCGGGCGCCGGGTCGCCGTAGTCGGCGCGGGCCGTGCGGCCGGGGATCATCACCGAGAGCAGCAGGTTGGGCAGCCGCTCGACGTTCTGCAGGATGCCGACCACGGTGTACGGGGTGCCGTTGACGAAGACGGCGGGCTGGGCCGCCAGATTGCTGATGCCGAGGCGGCGGGCGACGGCCGAGCCGATCACGGCGACGTGCATGCGCCTGCTGTCGTGGAAGGTGTTGTAGAGGGTGCCACTGCTGAGCGTGGGGCCGACGGCCTGGAGCAGCCCCGGGCTCGCCGCGTACACCGTGAGGCCCTCGGCGCCCTGCGAGCCCGCGGCCGCTCCGGTGGCGGGTCCCGAGCGGGTGGAGACGGCGGGCGGGGTCTTGAACACCTGCCAGTACGTGCCCGCGTGGACGGCGCCGCCCAGCCGCTCGGCACGCTGGTCGGCGTCGTCGGGGAAGTCGTAGCGGGTGGCCGCGCCGGTCTGCTGTGCCGGGTCGGGCGCTCCGACGTCCTTCACGGTGACCTGGGTGGCGGCGAGCACTGTGAAGTCCGAGCTGATCTGGCCGCGCGCGGTGGCCGTGAGCCCGAGGATGGCCACGAACGCGCCGACGCCGAGCAGCGTGCCGAGGACGGTCAGGGCGGTGCGGGCCGGGCGTTGCAGGATGCCCGCCACGGATTCGGCCGCGAGGTCCCTGAGGACCATGCGGGTACGGGGGATGCCCGGGTGGCGCGGGCGCCGGGCGGGCCTCCTCATGCCGGACTCCCGACGCTCGGCTGCCCGCTGTCCTCGGCGAGTTGGCCGTCGCGGATGGTGATAATGCGCCGCGCGCGGGCGGCGACGGCCGGGTCGTGGGTGATGACGACGAGGGTGATGCCACTGTCGTTGAGGGCGTCGAGCGTGTTCATGACCCGCCCCGCCGACCCGGAGTCCAGGTTGCCGGTGGGCTCGTCGCACAGCAGCAGGCTGGGCCGGTTGACGAGTGCGCGGGCGATGGCCACGCGCTGGCGTTCGCCGCCGGACATGGCGGAGGGCAGCGCGTCGAGCCGGTGCCCGAGGCCGACGGCGAGCAGCGCGTCCACCGCCTCGGTACGGCGTCGGGCGCGCGGGGTGCCGAGGTAGACCTGGGCGAGCATGACGTTCTCGGTGGCGGTGCGGTACGGCAGCAGGTGGAAGGCCTGGAAGACGAGCCCGATGCGGTGCCCGCGCAGGGCGGTGCGGTCGGCCTCGGGCAGGCGGCCGGTGTCGATGCCGTCGAGCCGGTAGTGCCCCCCGGTGGGCCGGTCGACGAGCCCGATCACGTTGAGCAGCGTCGACTTCCCGGACCCGGAGGGCCCGACCACGGCGATGTACTCGGCGCGGCGGACGGTGAGATCGGTGGGCCGCAGCGCGTGCACCGGGGGCGGCCCGGGGTAGGTGCGGGCGGCGGCGACGAGGTCGATGACGGCGGGGGTGCCGGTGGGCGCGGCGGTGACTGTGGCCTCGCCCCGGGCCTCCTGGACAGGCATGGCGGGGTCCTCGGCAGGAGCCGCCACCTCCGCCTCCGGGCCATCCGGGGTCTCCCCCGCCGCCCCGCTTCGCCTCCGCCACCTCCTCACTGGCCCACCACCACCGCGTCCCCCGCCGCGAGCCGGAAGCCCGGGGCGGCCGTCACGGCCACGTACCCGTCGGCGTCCATGCCCGCGGTGACCGGGATGCGGTTCTGGGCACCGGAGGCGGCGCGTACGGACACCGAGGTGCGGCCGTCGGCGCCCGCGCTCACGGCGGTGGCGGGCACGACGAGGACCGGACCGTTGCTGGACGCCGCGGTCACGGTCACCCGCACGTCGAGGCCGAGCCACGGCGCGGGGAGTTCGGTGTCCGGGGTGACGGTCAGCGGGTAGCCGGCCCGGGCCTGCGGAGTGTCGCCCCCGCTGTTCTGGCCGCCTCCGGACGAGCCGCTCTGTCCCCCACTGCCCGAACTGCCGTTGCGCTGGCCGGTGTTGGAGGAGCCGGTGGTGTACGCGCCGAGCGCGGTGATGGCGCCCTTGGCCTCCTGGCCGAGCACCTCGGCGGAGAGCTGGACCTTCATGCCCTCGCGCAGCGACGACTTCTGGTCCTGGGTGAGGACGGTGGTCACCACGGGCCGCCCCGAGTCGATGGTGAGCAGCGGCGCGGCGACCGTGGAGCCGACGGCTCCGTTGACGGCCGAGAGCCGGGCGGGGAAGGCGGGTACGAAGGTGAACTCGGCGAGCGGGAGCATGACCCCGGTGTGCGCGACGAGGTCGTCGAGGGCCTTCTGCGCGGTCGCCAGGTCCTGTTCCGCGTAACCGAGCTGGGTCGCCGCGGCCGAGATCGCGGCGGCTCCCTTCGCGCCGTCGCGGGTCGCGCGGGCCGCGGTGACGGCGCGCTGCGCGGTGGTGACGGCCTGGCGGGCCGCGGTGAGCTGCTGCTGGTCCAAGGCGCCGTGCGGGCCGCCGGTGTTGGGCGGGTCGTAGCCGCGGTCGGCGTAGAGCGCGGCGACGGCGGTCTTGGTGCGCGGCCCGAAGGTGCCCGCCGGGTCGCTGTCGGCGTACCCGAGGCGGCGAAGGGCGTCCTGGAGTTCGCCGACGTCCTTGCCGGTGTCGCCCGGCTTGAGGTCCCGGTAGGCGGGGACCGGCCCGGACAGCGCGATGACGGGCCGCCCGGAGACTTCGACCAGGACGTCGCCCGGCGCCACCGCGCTGCCGGCCTTCTTGCGGATCCCGGTCAGGAGCAGCGCACCGGCCGCCGCCCCTTGGGACTGGCCTTGTACGGGCGTGAAGTTGACGGTGCCGCCCGCGGTGACGGTGCCGCGCAGGATCACCGACTTGGTGAGGACGCGCTGCTGCACCGGGGCGGTGAGCACGGTGGGGTCGGGGGCCCGGCGCCCGGCGGCGTCCTGGGCGGGGGAACGGACGAAGACCGAGGCGACGAGTCCGCCGACGGACAGCAGCGCGGCGCCCGCGGTGACGATCAGGAGGATGCGCTGGCGCCTGATCAGAGCCGATGCCGCGGGCGGGAGTCGAGGTTCCGGGGCACGCGGTGCCGGCACACCCGGCGGCAGGGCGTCCTTGTCCGGCCTATCGGCGTCCAGGGCAGTCGGAATACCCGATTCGGGCGTGGAACTGTCTGCCATTCGGTCCGCCTGCCAGGTAGCCGCCCGGTCCGCTTGCGGGATCGGGCGCCAGCTTGATGTGCGGGACCGGCCGCGTCAAGAGGGAATTTCCGGGGCGTCCGAGCACCAGTGTGGCCGAATCGCGGCGGTCACCGACGCGTATCACAGAGCATGCCGGAAAGCATGCGATCTTTTCCAACCCTTTTCAACTGGCCTTCTCCATCATGGAATTCACCGCTCCGGGAGTATTCGTTCATGCGGGCCTTCACGGGATCCGGCCATGATTTCCTGGCCGCCACCGCCACTGTCGTTCCTCTAATCCCATGGAGGCCCAGAGTCCGCAAACTCTCCATTGACCGGACGAACCGCACCACTTACGGTTCTCCTGCCCTGGGAGACATCCCGGGACACAGCGGTCTCCGGCCGGAACCGTGCACCACATGAGCACGAAAGATCGGCCTCACGTCATTTCTCAGGAAACTGAAGGAGATTCGTTGTGAGATCCAGATACGCGTTGGCCGTCGCCGGTGTCGCAGTCGCCGCCCTGACCGGCCTCGCCACCCCCGCATCGGCCGCGAGCACCCCGGCCGCCACCACGCTCGGCCCGGCCGCCACCGTCATCGGCATCGAGTTCGTCAACGCCAACTACCAGGGCGCGACGTACACCGTGACGGGCGGCACCTGCACCGCGACCACCTCGGACGTCGACTTCTACGTCAACTCCATGCCGAGCGGCTGGAACGATGTCATCTCCTCGTTCCGCAGCTACGCGAACTGCTACACCAAGCTGTACGAGAACAGCAACCGCTGGGGCTCGACCTACGGGTTCGTCGGTGACTCCAGCTATGTCGGGGACGCCATGAACGACCGCGCCAGCTCCATCGAGTGGAGCTGACCGGATCCACTCGGCTGCCGCCGCGGACCAGGGCACGGTCCGCGGCGGCGGCCGGCCGGCGAACCGGCTGCTCCGCACCCCAAGCCCTGCGGGCACGAAGTCTGAAAGGTGGCCATGGACGCGCGAGTTCCACAGGGAGGGCGCCCGGGCGCGGCGACGCCGGCCAGGGTCCCCAGGGTATCGGGCCCGCCCCTCGCGGTGGCGACGGCCGTGGCGCTGCTGCTCGCCGCGGGCTGTTCGAGCCCCTCGCAGAAGGCGGAACAGCCGAAGACCGGCGCCATTCCCAAGATCACCGATGCCTCGCAGATCAAGCCGCTGCCGCTGGACGCGTACACCCTCAATCAGCAGCAGTATCTGGACACGCTCAATGCCCAGCGCGTACTCGCCCGGCGCTGCATGACGCAATACGGAATCGACTGGCACGGCAGCGATGTGATCGACCCGGCGCCCGTCGGCCAGAAACTCGACACCCTGTTTCTGATCATCGACGAGAACCGTGCGTCGCAGTACGGATACCACTCGCCCGACGATCATTCCAAGGACGGCTCGCAGGGCGGAAAGAAATCCGGCACGGGCCCTGATCCGACCCCGGTCGAGAAGTCGGTCTTCATCGGCACCTACAAAGGGCCGGACATCAATGGCCATTCCGTCCCCAAAGGCGGCTGCAATGCCGTGGTGGAAGCCGAGTTGACCAAGGGCGGCGCACCGGGAGTGGGGATCTTGGACGCCGCGAACGTCATGATGGGCCCGTATCAGCAATCGAAGTCGGACAGCCGGGTCCAGGACGCGTTCGCTGCCTGGAGTACGTGCATGAAAGGCAAGGGGTACACGTACAAGAGCCCCGACGACGCCGTGAACGACCCGGCGTGGCACTCCCCCCGGCCGAGTCCGACGGAGATCGCGACGGCCCGCGCGGATGTCGCCTGCAAACAGCAGACCAATGTCGTCGGCATCTGGTACGCGGTCCTCACCGCCTACGAGAACCGGTACATCGAGTCCCACGCCGAGGACCTGGCCAAGGTGAAGCAGCAGATGGACGCCACACTGCGCAATTCGGCGACGATCCTCGCGACGGGAAGCTGACATGAAGTCAACCAAACGCCGGCACCTGGCGATCGCGTCAGCACTCGCGGTGCTTCTCTCGATGGCCGGGCTCGCGGGCTGCAACGACGACTCGTCGCCGCAGCCCGCCCCGACCACCCAGGGCGCTTCCCCCGGATGACAGCCGGTCCCGGTCAGCCGGAGATGCTCGGGCGGCCGTTCTCGATGTGGCCCATCAGGCGCCTGCGGAACGAGCCGCCGCCGTCCGCGGTCACTTCGAGGTCGTACCAGCCGTGCGCGTCGGCGGCGGAGTGGACCACGGTGCGGCTGCGCCCCGGCTTGACCGTGACGGTCCGCTTCCAGTCCCGCAGATCGGCCTCGTCGGCGTAACCGAGCGGCCGGACGACGAAGGTCACGGGCCTGTTGCCGCGGTTGCGGAGCGTCAGATGGACGTCGCGGTCGTTGTGGTCGAGGTACGTGGTCACCTCGGCGGAGTCCGCGGCTCCGGCGCCCTCGAATTCCCGCCGGAACCCGTTTGGCCCGGTAATCGTGAACCTATAGGCGCCGTTCGCCCCACCGGTAAGGGGCACGGTCCATTGCGCCTTGCCCCTTACGTCCTTGTGCTGGGGCGCGGCGAACTCCTTGGCGTACGGGTAGAGCGCGAAATGCGCGCTGGCCCGGCCGTTGTTGCTGAGCTGCACCTGGAGGGCGCCGTCGGCGATCCGTGCGTAGGCGTCCGGCTGGTACGGCAGCGGCCGGGCGGGCCGGGTGCCCTCTTCCTGCACGGGCATGTGCTGCTGGGCGGGCGGCTCGGGGCGCCAGCGTCCGCTCAGCGGCGGGATGGGGCCGGGGTGGGTCACGGCGGGCTGCGGCCTGCCCCGCTTGAAGTCGAAGGCGGAGGTGAGGTCGCCGGTGACGGTACGCCGCCACCTGCTGATGTTGGGCTCGCGCACCCCGGTCCACTGTTCCAGGAAGCGGATCACGGAGGTGTGGTCGAAGACCTCGGAGCAGACGTAGCCGCCCACGCTCCACGGCGAGACGACGAGCAGCGGCACCCGCGCGCCGAGCCCGGTGGGCTTGCCCTCCCACTGCTCGTCGGCCACCTCGGGCGGGGCGACGGGCGGCGGGACGTGGTCGAAGAAGCCGTCGTTCTCGTCGTAGTTGATGAGGACGACGGTGTGCCGCCAGACGTCGGGGTGCTTGCCGAGCGCGTCGAGCACCTTGTAGACGATGGTGGCGCTGTGCACGGGCGAGGAGACGCTGGGGTGCTCGGAGTCGAGCGCCGAGGGCACCAGGTAGGAGACCTCGGGCAGGGTGCCGGCGGCCACGTCCTTACCGAAGGCGTCGGCGAGCGTGCCGGTGGGAACCCGCCTCAGCCCCCGCTCGAACAGGCTGCGCTCGGCCTTGGTGAGCGTGGCGACCCCTTGGTCGAGCAGCCCGAAGAGCCGGTCGCGCTCGGCGTTGTCGGTGGCATCCCGTACAACGGAGTAGAAGGACTCCATGAAGGTGTGCCCACCGGTCTTGGCGAGCGCCTTGCGGGCAATGGCTTTGAAGGTGGTGAAGAACTCGATCTGGTTGTCGGTGAAGTTCTCCCACTCGGTGTACGTCTTCCAGCTGCGCCCGGCCTTCTCCAGCCGCTCGGCGTAGGTCCCCCAGCCGTACCCGGGATGGGTCCCCTCGTCGTAGGCGTCGTTGCCGACAGCCCGCTGGCCGTTCGCCTCGAACCCGGTCTTCCCACTCCACAGATGATTGCGATTGGGGCTGGTGGAGCTGTGGATGGAGGAGTGGTAGGCGTCGCAGACGGTGAAGGTGTCGGCGAGCTCGTAGTGCAGGGGGATGTCCTGGCGGTCGTAGTAGGCCATGGTCGCCGAGGTCTTGACGGAGACCCAGTTGTCCATCCAGCCGCCGTTCCAGGCCTTGGCGCCGCCGTTCCAGGAGTGGTCGAGGGCGCCTATGTACTGGAGGTCCTTGTGCTGGGTGGCGGCGGCGCCACGCACGGGGAAGGGCAGGACGGTGCTGCCGAGCGGCCCGGGCTGCTCGAACACGGGCCGTCCACCCGGCAGTTGGAGGGCATTGCGGTCACCGAAACCGCGTACACCTCTCAGGGTGCCGAAGTAGTGGTCGAAGGACCGGTTCTCCTGCATGAGGATCACGACGTGCTTGACCGCGCTCAGCCCACCGGCGGGCGGCCCGGCGGCCATCGCCGACTGCAGCGAGGGCGGCAGCAGCGACCCGGCCGCGGATGCGCCGAGCGCGCCGCCGCCGAGTGCGAGCAGGCGGCGCCGTGAGATGTCCGTGGCCAAGTGGTCCTCCCGGGTTGTACGTGGTGAGGTGCGTCGGGGGGAACGGTAGTGACCCCGGGTGTCCCCCAGAAGGCCCACCCCCGGCCCCCCGATGAACGTCCAAACGCCCCCACCGAAAGTCCAACCCCCCTTGCCCTCCTGGGGGCTCGGCTCCCAGGCCCCCCGGCACAGAGGTCGAACGGTGCGGCCTCCCCGGGGGGCTGCACCCCCGCCCCCCATGCTGGATGGCTGGCAACTCAACTGCGACCCCCTGTACCTGCTCGCGCAGTTCCCCGCGCCCCTCAACCCGTCTCCGGCCGCGGACCGTGCATGGTTGCTCGCGCAGTTCCCCGCGCCCCTGGCGGCGTCGGCCTTGGCAGCGCGCCCCTGCGGGATACCCACGCGATCCGGCGACTTGCGTGCTGCCCATGCGGGCACGCCGGCCCGTCATGGGGTCCCCCCTGGCCCTTGAGGCCTTGGGGGAGTTTGAGGACGAGCGCCTTAAGGCGCGGTACGGGGTCTGGGGCGGAGCCCCAGGAAGACGGCCCGCACACTTCACCACCCCCGGCGGGTCTCGGGAAGGGGCGGGGTGGGGAAATGCAAAGGGCGGCCCACCCCGGTCAAGTCACCGGAACGGGCCGCCCCTTGGGGACGCCAGGCGTGAGGGCTAGCCCTCGACGCCCAGCCTCTCCAGGATCAGCTCCTTGACGCGCGCCGCGTCGGCCTGACCACGCGTGGTCTTCATGACCGCCCCGACCAGCGCGCCAACCGCCGCAACCTTGCCACCCCGGATCTTGTCCGCGATCGCAGCGTTGGAAGCGATCGCCTCGTCCACGGCGGAGCCCAGCGCCCCCTCGTCCGAGACGACCTTCAGACCGCGCTTCTCGACGACCGCATCCGGGTCGCCCTCACCCGCGAGGACGCCCTCGATGACCTGGCGAGCCAGCTTGTCGTTGAGGGAACCCTCGGAGACCAGCGCCACGACCCGCGCGACCTGGGCCGGCGTGACGGGCAGCTCGTCCAGGGCGACACCCTGCTCGTTGGCGTTACGGGCGAGTTCGCCCATCCACCACTTACGGGCACCCGCGGCGTCCGCCCCCGCCTCGATCGTCGCGACGATCGGGTCGACCGCGCCCGCGTTCAGCATCGACTGCATGTCGTGCTCGCTGACGCCCCACTCCTCGCGGAGCCGGTTGCGTCGCACCCGGGGCATCTCGGGGAGCCCGGAACGCAGTTCCTCGACCCACGCGCGCGCGGGAGCCACCGGCACCAGGTCCGGCTCGGGGAAGTAGCGGTAGTCCTCGGCGTTGTCCTTGATGCGCCCCGAGGTGGTGGAGCCGTCGTCCTCGTGGAAGTGACGGGTCTCCTGCACGATGGTGCCGCCCGAGGACAGCACGGCCGCGTGCCGCTGGATCTCGAAGCGGGCGGCCCGCTCCACGGAACGCAGCGAGTTGACGTTCTTGGTCTCCGAACGCGTGCCGAACTTCTCGACGCCGTGCGGGCGCAGTGACAGGTTCACGTCGCAGCGCATCTGGCCCTTGTCCATCCGGGCCTCGGAGACATTGAGCGCCTTGATGACCTCGCGCAGCTCGGCCACGTACGCCTTGGCGACCTCGGGGGCCCGCTCGCCCGCGCCCTCGATCGGCTTGGTGACGATCTCGATGAGCGGGATGCCGGCCCGGTTGTAGTCCAGGAGCGAGTGCGAGGCACCGTGGATGCGGCCCGTCGCGCCACCGACGTGCGTGGACTTGCCGGTGTCCTCCTCCATGTGGGCGCGCTCGATCTCCACGCGGAAGATCTCGCCGTCCTCCAGCTGGACGTCCAGGTAGCCGTTGAAGGCGATCGGCTCGTCGTACTGCGAGGTCTGGAAGTTCTTCGGCATGTCCGGATAGAAGTAGTTCTTCCGGGCGAAACGGCACCACTCGGCGATCTCGCAGTTCAGCGCGAGACCGATCTTGACGGCCGACTCGACGCCGATCGCGTTGACGACCGGGAGCGAGCCGGGCAGGCCGAGGCAGGTGGGGCAGGTCTGCGAGTTGGGCTCGGCGCCCAGCTCGGTGGAGCAGCCGCAGAACATCTTGGTCCTGGTGCCGAGTTCGACATGGACCTCGAGGCCCATGACGGGGTCGTACGACGCCAACGCGTCCTCGTACGACAGGAGTTCGCTAGTCACGGTGAAACTTTCCCTCTCAGCCCAGCAGGACGTCGTCGTCGCCGAGGCGCTTCAGCTCGCGGTACAGCAGGGCGATACCGGTGGCGATGGCGGCGGCGGAGACGATCGCGTCGACGAGCTTCAGCGTGTCGTGCTCCAGGCGGGCCTTCTTGACCTGCTTCGCCACGCTGATCGCGCCGAAGGCGGTGGTGCCCATGGACAGGTACGTGCCGGCCTTGGACTTCTTGAAACCCTTGGCCTTGGTCAGTGCACTCACAGCGACGGAGCCTCCTCAAGCAGCGGGTGACCCCACTTTTCCACGAAGGCGGCCTCGACAGCGGCTCCCACCTTGTACAGGCGGTCGTCCTTCATGGCGGGGGCGATGATCTGCAGCCCGACCGGAAGACCGTCCTCCGGCGCGAGGCCGCAGGGCAGCGACATGGCGGCGTTGCCCGCCATGTTGGTCGGGATGGTGCACAGGTCGGCGAGGTACATCGCCATCGGGTCGTCGGCGCGCTCGCCGATCGGGAAGGCGGTGGTGGGCGTGGTCGGCGAGACGATCACGTCGACCTGCTCGAAGGCCTTCTCGAAGTCACGGGTGATGAGGGTGCGGACCTTCTGGGCCGAGCCGTAGTACGCGTCGTAGTAGCCGGAGCTCAGCGCGTACGTACCGAGGATGATGCGGCGCTTGACCTCGTCGCCGAAGCCGGCCTCGCGGGTGAGCGCGGTGACGTCCTCGGCGGACCTCGTGCCGTCGTCGCCGACCCGCAGGCCGTAGCGCATGGCGTCGAAGCGGGCCAGGTTCGAGGAGCACTCGGACGGCGCGATCAGGTAGTACGCGGAGAGCGCCAGGTCGAAGGACGGGCAGTCCAGCTCGACGATCTCGGCGCCGAGCGACTTGAGCAGCTCGACCGACTCGTTGAAGCGCTGGACGACACCGGCCTGGTAGCCCTCGCCCGCGAACTGCTTGACGACGCCGACGCGCATCCCGGCGACGGAACCGTTCTTCGCGGCCTCGACGACCGGCGGGACCGGCGCGTCGATGGACGTCGAGTCGAGCGGGTCGTGCCCGGCGATGACCTCGTGCAGGAGCGCCGCGTCCAGGACCGTACGGGCGCAGGGCCCGCCCTGGTCGAGGGAGGAAGAGAAGGCGACCATGCCGTAGCGGGAGACCGCGCCGTAGGTCGGCTTGACGCCGACGGTGCCGGTGACGGCGGCGGGCTGGCGGATCGAGCCGCCGGTGTCCGTGCCGATGGCCAGCGGGGCCTCGTAGGAGGCGAGCGCGGCGCTCGAACCGCCGCCGGAGCCGCCCGGGATGCGGGTCAGGTCCCACGGGTTGCCGGTCGGACCGTACGCGCTGTTCTCGGTGGAGGACCCCATGGCGAACTCGTCCATGTTGGTCTTGCCGAGGATGACGACGTCGGCGTCCTTGAGGCGCTTGGTGAGCGTCGCGTCGTACGGCGGGATCCAGCCTTCGAGGATCTTCGAGCCGACGGTGGTCGGGATGCCCTCGGTGGTGAAGATGTCCTTCAGCGCGAGGGGCACACCGGCCAGCGGGCCGAGCTTCTCGCCGGCCGCGCGCTTGGCGTCGACGGCGCGGGCCTGCGCGAGCGCGCCCTCGCGGTCGACGTGCAGGAAGGCGTGGACCTTCTCGTCCACGGCTTCGATGCGGGCCAGGTGGGCCTCGGTGACCTCGACGGCGGTGAGCTCGCCGGACGCGATCTTCGACGCGATCTCGGCGGCGGTGAGCTTGATGATGTCCGTCATGTGATTAGTCCTCCCCCAGGATCTGCGGCACCTTGAAACGCTGCTGCTCCTGGGCCGGGGCGCCGGAGAGCGCCTGCGCGGGGGTGAGCGACGGACGGACCTCGTCCGCGCGCATGACATTGGTCAGCGGCAGCGGGTGGGAGGTCGGGGGTACGTCTTGGTCGGCGACCTCGGAGACGCGGGCGACCGCGCCGATGATGTCGTCGAGCTGTCCGGCGAAGTGGTCGAGCTCTTCGCCCTTCAGCTCCAGACGCGCCAGCCGGGCGAGGTGGGCGACCTCCTCGCGCGTAATGCCAGGCATGCAGCGATCCTCAGGGGTGAGTGAGTGTGGTTTGGGCCCAATCCTATGGGGCGCGGCACCCTCACCACGAAACGGATTACCCGCTCACCCTCGGTGACCGCCCCCGGCCCTCGTCGCCGGGCTCTTCCCGGGCCGTCCGAGAATCTCCCACATCTGGTCATGCTCCGTTCACATCGCGTGTGCGGACGACTGGCTGACTTGGCGAAGTTGTCCAGCCAACTCGCCTCACCACGTCGTCCATAGAGAGGACCAGACCCGCCGTGTCCCCCCTCAGTACGGTCCGGCTCGTCGCGCCGGCCAGCCCGCGCGAGGGCGACAAGCTCGCCTTCCACTGGACCACCGACGCCCCCGACCCCAAGAACTGGATCGGCGTCTACGACGGCGACCGCAAGCCCGGCACCGGCTCCTCGCTGGTCTGGTCGTACGTCGCGGCCGCCTCCGGAGACCTCACGCTCGACACCTCGGGCCTCGGCGAAGGCGTGTACACCGCCTACCTCCTGGCCAAGGACGGCTACGGGATCCTCGCGCAGACCCCGCCGATCACGATCACCGCGAAGCCGCCGGTGGTGCCGCCGCACGCCGTCGTCGACTCCTTCACGACCGGGGAGTACGCGGCCGGGTCGCCCGTGTCGATTCCGCTCGGCCCCCTGTGGGTGCGGCCTGCGGGCAACCCCTCCGGGACCCCGTCCTTCCGGCGGCTGTCCGGCGACTCCTGGCTGGGCGTCGGCGCCGACGGCACGGTGACCGGGACGGCGCCCGCGCGGCCGGGCGCGCACCCGGGCCGGATCGCGGTCGCGGCCAAGGACAGTGCGGGCACGAGCGACGTCGTCACCGTCCAGGTGCCGGTGTGCGCCGCCGGTGCGCGGCCGCGTCTGACGATCGCCTCGCTGAACCTCTGGGACGCCGGCACGCACATCGACGGCGTATCCGAGAAGCTGCTGCGCCTCGTCCTCGGGCAGGGCCTCGACGTCCTCGCGCTCCAGGAGACGGGCGGCACCTCGGCCAAGCCGCTGGCCGACGCGCTGGGATGGCATGCCTATGACACCCAGGCCGGGGCCGGCATCGTCAGCCGCTTCCCGCTCACGGACACGGCCGCGCCGCTGCCCGGCACGGCGGCCGCGACCCTCCAACTCGTCGGCGGGCGGCGGCTGCGCCTGTGGACGGCCCAGCTGGACGAGGCCGCGTACGGGCCCTATGCGCTACGGGACGGGCGCACCCCCGCCGAGGTCGAGGCGGCCGAGCTCGCGAGCGTGCGGTACCGGCAGGCGACCGCGCTGCTCGCCGCGATGAAGGGCGACCTGGCCGCACGGAACACGCCGGTCGTCCTTGCGGCCGGGCTCGCCTCGCCCTCGCACCTGGACCGGGCCACCAAGGTGCGCTGGCCGGTGACGGTGGCGCTCGGCGCGTCCGGCCTGCACGACGCCTTCCGCGAGGCGCACCCGAACCCGTCCCGGGAGCCCGGCACGACGTGGTCGCCGGTGCGGCCCGGGGAGCCGCAGGACCGCATCGACCAGATCCAGTACGCCGGGCCGCTGCACGTGGAGGCCGCGTACGCGCTGGTCACGGGCTGGCCGAAGCCGGTGCCGGACACCGCCGGAAACGGCTGGCCGTCGGACCACGCGGCGCCGGCGGTCACCTTCACGGTGCGCTGAGCCCGCCACACCTCCCTTTCACCTTCCGCCGGGCCACCTTGCTCCGAGCCCGCGGTAAGTGCCGTTCATCCTCCGCCGAGCCCTCGGCGCGTCCCGTTCCACCGTGCGCCGGGCCACCTTGCTCCGAGCCCGAGGCGCGTCCCTTCTCCGCCCGCCGAGTCCACGCCTGTCCCGCAGCCGATCGATCCTGACCCGAAGGGTTCCTCCGTCATGACTCCGCTCAGCCGTCGCGCCTTCGTGGGCGCGTCCGCCGCGACCGCCGCCGCTGCCGCCGTCGGCCTGCCCGAACCCGCCACCGCGGCCCCGCGCCCGAAGGGCAGCATCGAGGACGTCAAGCACGTCGTCGTCCTGATGCAGGAGAACCGCAGCTTCGACCACTACTTCGGTGCCCTCGGCGGCGTCCGGGGCTTCGACGACCGCCAGGCGCTGACGTTCCCGAACGGCGACTCCGTCTTCCGCCAGCCCGACGCGGGCCGCTCGGACGGCTTCATGCTGCCGTTCCGGATGGACACGACGAAGTACAACGCCCAGAACGCGGGCGGCCTCCCGCACGACTGGGGCACCGGCCACACCGCGATCAACGGCGGCGCGATGAACAAGTGGGTGGCCGCCAAGGGCGAGCGCACCATGGGCTACTTCACCCGCGAGGACATCCCCTACCAGTACGCCCTCGCCGACGCGTTCACCCTCTGCGACGGCTACTTCTGCTCGCAGGCGGGCCCCACCGACCCCAACCGTCTCTACCTGTGGACGGGCACCTGCGGCCCCGGCAAGGACGGCACGACCGGGCCCTGGACGGACAACACCCCGGTCACCGACAACCCGGTCGCGGACTGGACGACGTACGCCGAGCGCCTGGAGGCGGCCAAGGTCAGCTGGCGGGTCTACCACAACCCGTCCAAGGACGACCGGTACGGCGACTACGACGACAACGCGCTCTCGTACTTCAAGCAGTTCCACAACTTCCCGAAGGACGACCCGCGTTACGTCAACGCGATGACCAAGTTCGACCCGGCGGCCTTCGACAAGGACTGCAAGGACGGCACGCTGCCGACGGTGTCCTGGCTGGTGGCCCCGTATCTGTTCAGCGAGCACCCCTCGGCGGGGCCCGACTACGGCGCGCACTGGGTCGACCAGGCGCTCCAGTCGCTGTTCTCGAACCCGGAGGTGTGGAAGCACACGGTCTTCCTGGTGATGTACGACGAGAACGACGGCTACTTCGACCACGTACTGCCGCCGTCCCCCGAGCCGGGCACGCCGGACGAGTTCGCGGCGGGCCGTCCGATAGGCCTCGGCAACCGCGTACCCCTGTGGGCGATCTCCCCGTGGTCACGCGGCGGCTACGTCAACTCCCAAGTCTTCGACCACACTTCGGTACTCCGCTTCCTGGAGCTGGTGACGGGGGTGCGGGAGCCGAACATCTCGGACTGGCGCCGGGCCGTGTGCGGCGACCTGACGACCTGCTTCGACTTCACGAAGCCGGACTATTCGATCCCCAAGCTCCCGGACACGGTGGCCCTGATGGCGAAGGCGGACGCGGGCAACGCCCTGCCCGCCGTCAAACTGCCCCCGAACGGGGCCCAGTCGATGCCCACCCAGGAGCCGGGCACCCGCCCGCACCGCCCCCTGCCGTACCGCCCCTGGGCGGACGTCACGGTGAACCGCACGACGGGCCGGGTCACCTGCACCCTGGCCAACCACGGGAAGGCCGCCTTCCACTTCACGGTGCTGGCGAACGCGGTGAAGCCTTTCACCGGCACCCCGTTCACGGTCGCCCCGGGCGCGTCGAAGACATACATCTGGGAGACCTCGGAAACCGACGGGCGCTACGACTTCACGGTCCACGGCGCCGACGGCTTCGTCCGCCGCTTCTCGGGCACGCTCACCCGCCACGACGCCCCGGCCCCGCTCCCCTCGGCGACCGCCACCCTGCGCGGCAGGACCCTGGACCTCGGCCTCCGCAACGAGGGCCCGTCGGAGGTCTCGTTCACGGTGGCGGACGACCGCGCCTCGCGCGTGGTGTGGGTCCCGGCGAGGAGCCACGCCTCGGTCAACTGGCCGGTACGGGAGGGGAGTTACGACGTCACGGTGACAGCAGCGAGCGGAACGCGCTTCGCACAGCGGTACGCGGGCACGGTCCACGGGTCCTAGGCGCGTCCCCGTGAGCGCGGGGAGCAACCGCTCGCCCAGTTCCCCGCGCCCCCTAACCCCGCCTTCGACCGCGGACCGTGAGCGGACTCGCGCAGTTCCCCGCGCCCCTGACCCGCCTTCGACCGCGGACCGCACGTGCCGCTCGCGCAGTTCCCCGCGCCCCCTAAACCCGCTCTCGGCTGCGGGCCGTACATGGCTGGTCGCGCAGTTCCCCGCGCCCCTGGCGGGGTCGGCCTTGGCTGATGCTCATGCGGGCACCTTGGCCCCTCCCGGGAACACGGACGTCAGGCCACTGCCTGCCCTCTTGGGAATACGACGTGCGCCCACTATCCAGCCCGTCCGGCGTTTGAGGACGAGCGCCCTTGAGGCGCGAACGGGGTCTGGGGCAGAGCCCCAGGGGCCGGGTCACTGGACGGGCTGGCCAGAACCCTGCGCCTCCGCCTCCGCCCGCGCAGCCGCGGCAGCCGCCGCGATCTCGGCAGGCCGATGCCACCCGGAGTCCCCCCGGGCAAGCAGCCAGGCCGTCGCCTCGGCGGGCGGCATCGCCGCAGCCACCAGCCACCCCTGCACCGCATCGCACCCCAGATCCCGCAACCGCTCCCACGTCTCGTCGTCCTCGACACCCTCCGCGACCACCAACAGCCCCAGCGAGTGGGCGAGATCGACGGTGCAGCGGACGATCTCGGCATCCTCGTTGTCGATGGCGAGCCGGGCCACGAACGACCGGTCGATCTTCAACTCGCTGACTGGCAGCCGCCGCAGATGCACCAGCGACGAATAGCCCGTACCGAAGTCGTCGAGGGACATCTTGACGCCGTGCCCGGTCAGCCCGGCCAGGGTGTCGGCGGCCCGCTGCGGGTCCTCCAGGAGGACGTGTTCCGTTATTTCCAGCTGGAGCGCGCCGGCCGGGACGCCGTGCCGGGCAAGGCGGGCGGCGACGGCCCCCGCGAAGCCGGGCGTGTGAACGTCGCGCGGGGACACATTGACGGCGACGGGGACCTTGAGACCCTGGGCCCGCCACCGCGCCACCTGGGCGAGCGCGGTCTCCAGGACGTACTCGGTGAGGTGCGGCATCAGCCCGCTGGACTCGGCGATCGCGATGAACTCGTCCGGAGAGACCCGCCCGCGCTCGGGGTGCACCCAGCGCACCAGCGCCTCAAGTCCCGCCACCTGGCCGTCGAACTGGACCTTCGGCTGATAGTGCAGCTCCACGTCCCCGGCATCCAGCGCGCGCCGCAGATCGCCCAACAGGCCGAGACGGTCAGGAGTGTTGGAGTCCCGCTTGGACTCGTAGACCTCGACGCCCGTACGGTCCCGCTTGGCCTGGTACATCGCGACGTCGGCCCGGCGGAGCAGCCCCTCGGCGTCCAGCGCGTGGTCGGGGAAGAGCGCGACGCCGGCGCTGGCCTCCAGGACGAGGGTCAGCCCGTCCAGGTCGAGCGGCGAGGACAGCTCGGCGACCAGGCCGCGGGCCGTCCGCATGGCGCTGGTCGCGGAGTCGCAGACGGGCAGTAGCACGGCGAACTCGTCGCCGCCCAGCCTGGCCGCTTCCGCGCCCCGCGGCAGAGCCGTCCTGAGCCGTTCGGCTATCTGGAGGAGGAGGCGGTCTCCGGCGAGGTGCCCGAGGGTGTCGTTCACCGACCGGAAGCGGTCGAGGTCGATCAGTACGAGGGCTGAGCGGGTGCCGCTGCTCTCCGCCTCCTCCAGGGCCGACCAGGTGCGCTCCAGGAGCCACTGGCGGTTGGGGAGGCCGGTGAGCGGGTCGCGCAGCTGCTCCTCGGCACGGGCCCGGGCGATCCAGAGCGTCGAGTCGAGGGCGACGAGCGGCACCGCGAACAGCGGGAGCAGCACGGGCACCGACATGGCGACGACGCAGATCAGCGGGGCGATCCCGAGCAGCGCGACGGCCACCAGACCCTGCCTGAGCAGGGCCGTGCGGGCGACGGTGGGCAGCCCGCCGCCGCGGGGCGCGAGCGCGTACCAGAGCAGCATCCTGGTGAGCAGCAGATACGCCCCGGCCGCGAGCACGATTTCGGGGGCCGTGGCGATGCTCCACTGGGTGGGCCACCACGGGTGGACCACGCCCGGGGCCACGTCGAACGCGGCCAGGACCAGGCCCGCGGCTCCTATGCCGAGGATGTCCACCGCGCCGTGCAGCACGCCCTGGCGCCAGCGGTTGCGCCGCGCGGCGCCGACCAGGACCACCACGGCCAGGCTGACCAGCGCGGCCGGCAGCCAGCCGTACAGGAGCAGCACGGCGATGGTGAGAGCGGCTCCCGAACCGGTGCCGCCCCACCAGCGCTCACGGCCGAGCGCGACGAGATGGCCGACGATGATGCCGGTGAGGACGGCGAGCGACCAGCCCGTCGTCCCGCCGGGGAACAGGGCGTCGCCGTGCTGGACGGCCCGGTAGAAGCCGGTGGCGAGGACCACGCCCGCGAGGCCTGTGACGACGGCCGTCAGTCTGGACGAAAATCCCGTGAACCCGCGCAGCCTCACGGCCGGGGCGGTGCTCTCGGTCGGTTTCATTCCCGTCCCTCTCACAGCCGGCAGTGCCCGTGCACGCGATGGCCCCGATGTCATGCCACCACGACTGGTGTTGAACCCCAACCGCTCCACCAGCAGGGGCCATCAGCCGTGCACGACAGGCGCACATCTCAACAGTAGGCCGCAGAAGGCTCTGTCGGGCAGCGGTCTACAGCTCTTGCCCGAATGCGACCCAGCCACCCGCATCGGTCTGCTATGCGCCGAACGGGTGACTCCGCGCAGCCTCCAGGCCCCCTGTTACTACCCTCCTTTGTGTCTCATTCCCCCTCTGGAGCGTTGGGCATCGCGGCTTCTCTTGCCGCGTCGGGCCCTTGTTCCAGCAGAATGGCGAAGCCGTCCTCGTCCAGAACCGGAACCTTCAGCTGCATCGCCTTGTCGTATTTGGAACCCGGGCTGTCGCCGACGACGACGAACGAGGTCTTCTTGGAAACGGAACCGGTGACCTTGGCTCCGCGGCTCTGCAGCGCCTCTTTCGCGCCATCTCTGGTGTGCCGCTCAAGAGTTCCGGTCACGACGACGGTGAGGCCCTCCAACGGGCGCGGCCCCTCGTCCTCGCCGGTGCTCTCGTCCTCCATGCGGACCCCGGCGGCCTTCCACTTGCGCAGGATCTCCTGGTGCCACTCCTCGGCGAACCACTGCTTGAGGGAGGCCGCGATGATGCCGCCGACGCCCTCTACCGCGGCGAGTTCCTCCTCGGTGGCCTGCTCGATGCGGTCGATGGAGCGGAATTCGCGGGCCAGCGCCTCGGCGGCGACCGGGCCGACGTGGCGGATGGAGAGCCCGGTGAGAATGCGGGCGAGCGGGCGCTCCTTGGCGGCCGCGATGTTCTCCAGCATCGAGACGGCGTTCTTGCGCGGCTCGCCGTTCATGTTGGCGAAGACGAGCGCGATCTTCTCCTCGCCGGTCTTGGGGTCGCGCTTGGGCAGTCCGCTGTCCTGATCGAGGACGTACGCCTTGATGGGCAGGAGCTGATCCATGGTGAGGTCGAAGAGATCGCCCTCGTCGAGGAGCGGCGGGGTGGCCGGCTCCAGGGGCTTGGTGAGGGCGGCGGCCGCGACGTATCCGAAGTTCTCGATGTCGAGGCTCTTGCGGCCGCCCAGGTAGAACAGCCGCTCCCTCAACTGGGCGGGGCAGGACTGGGCGTTGGGGCAGCGAAGGTCGATGTCGCCCTCCTTCATCGGACGCAGGCCAGTCCCGCATTCCGGGCACTGGGCGGGCATCTCGAAGGGGTACTCGCTGCCATCCCTCAGGTCGGCGACGGGGCCGAGGATCTCCGGGATGACGTCCCCGGCCTTGCGCAGCACCACGGTGTCGCCGATGAGGACGCCCTTGGCCTTGACGACGTCCTGGTTGTGGAGGGTGGCGAACTCGACCTCGGAGCCGGCCACGGTGACCGGTTCGACCTGGGCGTAGGGCGTGACGCGACCTGTGCGGCCCACTCCCACGCGGATGTTGACGAGCTTGGTGTTGACCTCTTCGGGCGCGTACTTCCAGGCGATGGCCCAGCGCGGGGCGCGCGCGGTGGAGCCGAGGCGGCCCTGGAGGGGGATCTCGTCGAGCTTGACGACGACCCCGTCGATCTCGTGCTCCACCACCGAGTGCCGGTTCTCGCCCATGTAGGCGATGAACTGGCGTACTTCTTCGAGGGACTTGACGACCTTGTTGTGCTGGGCGGTCGGCAGACCCCATTCGCGCAGCAGGTCGTACGCCTGCGACAGCCTGTCGATGTCGAAGCCCGCGCGGGCGCCGATGCCGTGCACCACCATGTGCAGCGGTCTGGTGGCGGTGACCTTGGGGTCCTTCTGGCGCAGCGAACCGGCGGCCGCGTTGCGCGGGTTGGCGAACGGCTTGTCGCCCGCTTCCACCAGGCGCGCGTTCAGGCCCTCGAAGGCCTCCATCGGGAAGTAGACCTCGCCCCGGATCTCGACGAGCTCGGGGATGCGGTCGCCCTTGAGGCGGTCCGGGATGTCGGTGATGGTGCGCACGTTGGGCGTGATGTCCTCGCCGGTGCGGCCGTCGCCGCGGGTGGCGGCGCGGGTCAGCCGGCCGTGCTCGTACGTCAGGTTCACGGCGAGGCCGTCGACCTTCAGCTCGCACAGGTAGTGGTAGTCGGCGGTGCCCACGTCCTTGGCGATGCGCTCGGCCCAGGCCGCCAGTTCCTCGTCGTCGAAGGCGTTGTCCAGGGACAGCATCCGCTCGCGGTGCTCGACCGAGGCGAAGTCCGTCTCGTAGGCACCCGCCACCTTCTGGGTCGGCGAGTCGGGTGTGCGCAGCTCGGGGTGCTCGTCCTCCAGGGCTTCGAGCGAGCGGAGCAGCTTGTCGAAGTCCCCGTCGCTGATGACCGGTTGGTCCTTCACGTAGTACCGGAAGCGGTGCGCCTCGATCTGCTCGGCGAGGAGCGCGTGCTTCTCCCGTGCCTCCGCGGGCACCGCTGCGTTCTGTTCGCCAGCCACCGTCATGTCCTCCCGTTTCCCGTCTTCCCCGTCACTCAGGGTTGTTCGCGAGCGATCTCGCCGCCCGGACGCAGTGGGCGAGCGCGGCCCGGGCATAGGCCGGGGACGCACCCGCCATGCCGCATGCCGGGGTGATCACCACGGACTCGCTCAGAGTCCCCGGATTCAGCCCCAGCCTGCGCCACAGCGTCCTGACACCCATGACGCTACCGGCAGGGTCTGACAATGAGCCGTCGATGCCCGGCACCACTCCGGCGAAGAGCTTGATGCCGCTCTCGGCGGCCTCGCCGATCTGTTCGTCATCACGCTCGGTGAGCAGCGAGAAATCGAACGACACTCCGGCTGCGCCGGCCCGGCGCAGCAGGGCGAACGGGACGTCGGGCGCGCAGGAGTGGACGACGACGGGGCCGTCGTGCACGGCGACGACGTCCCGCAGCGCGGCCTCCACGACCTGCCGGTCGACGGCCCGGTGGGTGCGGTATCCGCTGGCGGTACGGATCTGCCCGCGCAGCACGGAGGTGAGGGAGGGCTCGTCCAGCTGGAGCACGAGCTGGGCGCCGGGGACCCGGCGGCGTACGTCGGCGAGGTGGTCGCGCAGGCCCTCGGCGAGCGATCCGGCCAGGTCGCGGCAGGCGCCGGGGTCGCCGAGCGAGAGCTCGCCGCCCCGCAGCTCCAGGGCGGCGGCCAGCGTCCACGGCCCGACGGCCTGCACCTTCAGCGGCCCGGTGTACTCCTGGGTGAACTCCTCCAGGGCGTCGAGGTCCTCGCCGAGCCAGGACCTGGCCCGCCGGGTGTCCCGGCCGGGCCGGTCGCTGACGCGCCAGCCGCTGGGCTCCACATGTCCGTACATCTCGACGAGGAGCCCGATGGTCCGCCCGATCATGTCGGCGCCGGGCCCGCGCGCGGGCAGCTCCGCGAGGTGGGGGAAGTCGCCGCTCGCCCCGTCTGCCCCGATCAGCGATCCGGTGACGGTCTTGGCGGTCTCCCGCGCGTCGCCGCCCGGCATCGAACCGACGCCGGTGGCGGGCCCCCAGGGGAAATTGTTCTGTTCGCTCACCCCGGAAGCGTACGCAACCGGGGGCGGCGCCCGGTCCCGGCTACTTGCCGGGGCGCACGGTGAGGTCGTTGACCTCGGCGTCGGCCGGCAGGTCGATGGCCATCACGATGGTGGTGGCCACCGACTCGGGGTCGATGAAGCGCGACGGGTCGTACTCCTTGCCCTCCTGCGAGTGCACCTTGGCCTGCATGGGGCTCGCGGTGCGGCCCGGGTAGACCGAGGTCACGCGGACGCCGTTGGCGTGCTCCTCGTGGCGCAGGGAGTCGGCGAGCGCCTTGAGGCCGTGTTTGGAGGCGGCGTACGCGCCCCATTCGGCATGCGCGTTGAGGCCGGCGCCGGAGTTCACGAACACCACGTGCCCGCGCGAGGCGCGGAGTTGGGGCAGCAGGTGGCGGGTGATCTCGGCGGGCGCGATCAGGTTGACGTTGAGCTGCTGGTGCCAGGTCTTGGGGCGCAGCTCGCCGACCGGGCCGAGGTCGACGATGCCCGCGATGTGCAGCAGCGAGTCGAGCTGCTCGGGCATCGGCTGCTTGTCGAAGGCCCAGGAGAGGCGGTCGGGGTCGGCGAGGTCGCCGACGAGGGTGCGGGCGCCCGGGTGGCGGGCGGCGAGCTCCTTGGCGCGTCCGGCGTCGCGCGCGAGCAGGATGAGCTCGTCGCCGCGCTCGTGCAGGCGGCGCGCGACGGCCGCGCCGATGCCGGAACCGGCCCCGGTGATCAGATGAGTAGCCATACCCGCCATGCTCCCACTGGTCCTCGCTCTACTGGATGCCGAGGGACTCTTCCAGGTAGGCGAGCGCGGCGACGCCGTCCTCGGCGAAGAAGACCAGCTCGGTGAGGGGTACGGGCAGGAAGCCCTCGTCCTCCATGCGGCGGAACTGCTCCTTGAGGCCGTCGTAGAAGCCCGCGGTGTTCAGCAGGACGACGGGCTTGGTGGTCTTCCCGTGCTTCTTCAGCTCCAGGATCTCGGTGGCCTCGTCCAGGGTGCCGGTGCCGCCCACCATGATCACGACGGCGTCCGACTTGGCGAGCAGCAGGGCCTTGCGCTCGGCGAGGTCCTTGGCGATGACCATCTCGTCGGCGTTCTTACGGGCCTTTTCCGCGAGGAAGTCGACGGAGACGCCGACGAGTTTCCCGCCCGCGCCCTGCACCCCGTCGGCGACGACCTTCATGAGCCCGCTCTCGGAGCCGCCCCATACCAGGGTGTGCCCGCCCTTGCCCAGCAGCTCGGCGAACTCTTTCGCGGGTCGGGTGTAGCGCTCGTCGAGGTCGGCCGCGGAGAGGAAGACGCAAATGTTCATACGGCAACGATACGAAAGAGCGGCGGGGAAGAAGAGGCGCCCGGCGAACGCTGCACTTCTTATGACGACTGGACATCGCATCACCATCGAGCGGGGCACCGAGCACGTGCGGGTCGTTCGCGACGGGCAGGTGCTCGCCGAGAGCAGCCGTCCGCTGCTGCTGCGCGAGACCGGCCTCCCCGTCCGCTACTACCTCCCGCCCGAGGACGTCCGCACCGACCTGCTGACGCCGTCGGACACCCACACGTACTGCCCGTTCAAGGGCACGGCCTCCTATTGGTCGCTGCCTGGAGCGGCCGACCTCGTCTGGTACTACCCCGATCCGAAGCCGGACGTGGCCGAGATCAAGGACCACCTGTGCTTCTACGAAGTGGAGACCGTGTCCGAGTAGCCCGGCCCCGGCTCAGCTCCGCGCGGCGACCTGGAAGGTGCGCCGGTAGGCGACCGGGGAGACGCCCAGGACGGAACGCATGTGCTGGCGCAGCGAGTTGGCCGTGCCGAAGCCGGCCCGGTGGGCGACCAGGTCCACCGGGAGGTCGCTGGACTCCAGGAGCTGGCGGGCCAGTTCGAGGCGCTGGGCGGTCAGCCAGTTGCCGGGTGTCATGCCCGCCTCCTCACGGAAGCGGCGCGTGAACGTGCGCAGGCTCATCCGCGCGTGGGCGGCCATCTCGCCCAGCGAGAGCGGTTCCTGGAGCCGGCCGAGGGCCCACTCACGGGTCGCCGTGGTGCTGGCGAGGGTCGGCTCCGGGACCTGGCGCTCGATGTACTGGGCCTGACCGCCGTCGCGATACGGCGGGACGACGCAGTGCCGGGCGGCCCGGTTGGCGACCGCGCTGCCGTGGTCGCGGCGTACCAGGTGCAGGCACAGGTCGATACCCGCGGCGGCGCCGGCCGAGGTCAGCACGTCGCCGTCGTCGACGAACAGGACGCCCGGGTCCACCTCGACGCGCGGGAAGGTGCGCGCGAAGGCGGCGGCGTCGCACCAGTGCGTGGTGGCGGGCCGCCCGTCGAGCAGCCCGGCGGCGGCCAGGACGTAGGACGCCGTGCAGATGGACACCATGCGGGTGCCGGGCCGGATCCGCTCGAAGGCGCGGACCAGCGGCTCGGGCAGCGGGCCGCCCTGGGCCATCGCGCCGAGGTCGTGGGTGGGCGGGATCACCACGGTGTCGGCCGTGGCGAGCGCCTCGGGGCCGTGGTCGACCGCGACCGAGAACCCGGCCTCGGTGCGCACCGGACGCCCGTCGGCGGTGCAGACGGTCACCTCGTACAGCCGCTCCCCGTCCGGCCCCTGGGCGCTGTCGAAGATCCGGGACGGGATGCCCAGCTCGAAGGAGACCACCCCGTCGAGTGCGAGCACCGCCACCTGGTGGACTTTCCGCCGTACAGCCATGGCCAGATTCTGTCACATCATGGCCAAACGGCCAGCACCACAATGCCCGCCCCGGGTGCAGGCTGGTGCTCCCACCAGCGGAAACACCCCGAAAAGGATCAGACATGCCCCAGACCATGCGCGCCATCAGCCCCCTCAGCTGGGGCGGCCCCGAAGTGCTCGCCGAGATCGAGACCGAGCGGCCCGAACCGGGCCCGGCCGAGATCCTGGTGCGGGTGCACGCGGCCGGCGTCAACCCCGCCGACTGGAAGGTCCGCGCGAGCGGCGGTCTCGCGGTGATGGGCACGCCGCCGATCCTCGGCTGGGACGTCTCCGGCACGGTCGAGGCGGTGGGCTTCGGCGTCACCCTGTACCGGCCCGGCGACGAGGTGTTCGGCATGCCGCGCTTCCCGCACCAGGCGGGCGGGTACGCGGAGTACGTCACCGCCCCGGCCCGGCACTTCACGCGCAAGCCCGCCGGCATCGACCACATCCAGGCCGCGGCGCTGCCGCTGGCCTCCCTCACGGCGTACCAGTCGCTGATCGAGACGGCCCGGCTGACCGCCGGACAGCGGGTGTTGATCCACGCCGCGGCGGGCGGCGTCGGCCATCTCGCGGTGCAGATCGCCAAGGCGCACGGCGCGTACGTCATCGGCACGGCGAGCGCCGCCAAGCACGACTTCGTCCGCGGCCTGGGCGCGGACGAAGTGATCGACTACACCGCGGTCGACTTCACCGAGGCGGTGCGGGACGTGGACGTCGTTCTCGACCCCATCGGCGACGCGTACGGCAGCCGCTCCCTGAAGGTGCTGCGCCGTGGCGGCGTGCTGGTCTCGATCGCGTCCGCGGACGAGGACGGGCTGCTCGCGGAGGCGGCCGACCTGGGCGTCCGGGCGGGCTTCACCCTCGTGGAGGCGGACTACGCGGGCATGCGGGCGATCGCGGCGCTGGTCGAGGAGGGCCGGCTGCGTGCCGAGATCGACTCGGTGTTCGACCTCGCGGACGCGGCGAAGGCGCACGAGTACGGCGAGCGGGGCCGCACCCAGGGCAAGCTCGTGCTGCGGGTCGTCCAGGGATGACCCTCTTTTAGGGGGTGGACTCCTTTGCGGCGGGCGCCCTCTTGGACGCCCGCCGCACGACCGGCGCCTCAGACGCGCGCCGCGGCCCGCTCGGTCGTCGCGATCGTTGCCGAGCCCACCACGCGCGTGCCGTCGTACAGGACGATCGCCTGGCCGGGAGCGACGCCGCGGACCGGCTCGGCGAACGTCACGTTCAGGACGCCGTCGACGAGCTCGGCGGTCACCTCGGTCTCACCGCCGTGGGCGCGCAGCTGCGCGGTGTACGTGCCGGGGCCCACGGGGGCGGTGCCGCACCAGCGGGGCTTGATCGCGCCGAGGGCGGTGACGTCGAGGGCCTCGACGGGGCCGACGGTGACCGTGTTGTTCACCGGGGAGATGTCGAGGACGTAGCGGGGCTTGCCGTCGGCGGCCGGGTGGCCGATGCGCAGGCCCTTGCGCTGGCCGATGGTGAAGCCGAAGGCGCCCTCGTGGCTGCCGATCTTCGCACCGGACTCGTCGACGATGTCGCCCTCCGCCTTGCCGAGGCGGTCGGCGAGGAAACCCTGGGTGTCGCCGTCGGCGATGAAGCAGATGTCGTGACTGTCGGGCTTCTTGGCGACGGCCAGGCCCCGGCGCTCGGCCTCGGCGCGGATCTCGTCCTTGGTGGTGAGGGTGTCGCCGAGCGGGAACATCGCGTGGGCGAGCTGGCGCTCGTCGAGCACGCCGAGGACGTACGACTGGTCCTTGGCCATGTCGGAGGCGCGGTGCAGCTCGCGGGTGCCGTCCTCGTTGAGGACGACGGTCGCGTAGTGGCCGGTGCACACGGCGTCGAAGCCGAGCGCGAGGGCCTTGTCGAGCAGCGCCGCGAACTTGATCTTCTCGTTGCAGCGCAGGCACGGGTTGGGGGTGCGGCCGGCCTCGTACTCGGCGATGAAGTCCTCGACGACGTCCTCGCGGAAGCGTTCCGCCAGGTCCCAGACGTAGAACGGGATACCGATGACGTCCGCTGCGCGACGGGCGTCCCGGGAGTCCTCGATGGTGCAGCAGCCGCGGGCCCCGGTGCGGAAGGACTGGGGGTTCGCGGAGAGCGCCAGGTGCACACCGGTGACGTCGTGGCCGGCTTCGGCGGCCCGGGCGGCCGCGACGGCGGAGTCCACACCGCCGGACATGGCGGCGAGTACGCGCAGGGGGCGCGGGGAGGTCATCGGCGAGGGCTGCGTCGAAGTCTGAGTCATAGCACTCGTAAGGGTACGTGGGATCGGGAACCCGGGGCGCGGGAGTATCCGTTGTGGATCTCAGAGGGGACGGATCCGGGATTCCCCGGGGCCCGAGAGGTGCGGTGGGGCCTCACGGGGAGCGGTGGGCGGTACGGGAGGGACGGGGGCGGGGGCTCATGGCGACCAGCCGCAGGGGGCTGCTGATCGGGGGCGCGGTGGTGGCGCTCGGAACGATCGGATATCTGAACGCGCCGCAGGCGCGGCCGCACAAACCGCGCAAGGCCGGGGCGATCGACTACGCGGGCGCCCAGTGGGTGGCGGCGGCGTCGGCGAACTGGCGGATGGCCGACCGGCCGGACGACTACGCGGTGGACCGGGTGGTGATCCATGTCGTGCAGGGCAGTTTCGACAGCGCCCTGAAGACGTTCGAAGACCCGGAGAACAGGGCCGCCGCCCATTACGTGGTGCGCAAGGACGGGCACATCGCGCAGACGGTGCGGGAGATGGACGTGGCTTTCCACTCGGGAAACCGGAAGTACAACGAGCGCAGCGTCGGCATAGAGCACGAGGGCTTCGTCGAGGAGGCGTCGTCCTTCACCGATGCCATGTACGCGTCGTCGGCACGCCTTACGGCCGCGATCTGCGCCCGCTATCGCATAGCCGTCGACCGGACGCACATCATCGGGCACGTGGAGGTGCCCGGCACCGATCACACCGACCCCGGTCCGTACTGGGACTGGCCGCGCTACCTCTCGCTGGTCGGGGCGGCCGGCCGGGCCTGATCAGCGGGGGCGGCCGCGTTCCGGGGGCGGCGGCTCAGACCAGCCCCGCCGTGCGGGCCCGCTCGACCGCGGGGCCGATCGCGTCGGCGACCGCTTCGACATCGGCCTCGGTGGAGGTGTGGCCCAGCGAGAAGCGCAGGGTGCCGCGGGCCAGGTCGGGGTCGGTGCCGGTGGCGAGCAGCACATGGCTGGGCTGGGCGACGCCGGCGGTGCAGGCGGAGCCGGTGGAGCATTCGATGCCCTGCGCGTCGAGCAGCAGGAGGAGAGAGTCGCCCTCGCAGCCGGGGAAGGTGAAGTGGGCGTTGGCGGGCAGGCGCCCCGCCGGGTTCGGGTCGCCGCCGAGGATCGCGTCGGGCACGGCCTTGCGGACGGCCTCGACGAGCCGGTCGCGCAGTCCCCCGATGTCCCGGGCGAACGCGCCGCGCCGTTCGGCGGCGAGCCGCCCGGCGACCGCGAAGGAGGCGATGGCGGGGACGTCGAGGGTGCCGGAGCGCACATGCCGCTCCTGGCCGCCGCCGTGCAGCACGGGGACGGGGGTGTACTCGCGGCCGAGCAGCAGGGCGCCGATGCCGTACGGGCCGCCGATCTTGTGTCCGGATACGGTCATGGCGGCCAGTCCGGACGCGGCGAAGTCCACGTCGAGCTGTCCGAAGGCCTGGACGGCGTCCGCGTGCATCGGGATGCCGAACTCCCGCGCAACCGCGGCCAGTTCACCGACCGGCAGGACGGTGCCGATCTCATTGTTGGCCCACATGACCGTCACCAGTGCGACGTCGTCGGGGTTGCGCTCGATGGCCTCGCGCAGGGCGTCGGGGTGCACCCGCCCGTACGGGTCGACGGGCAGGTACTCGACGGTGGCGCCCTCGTGTTCGGCGAGCCAGTGCACCGCGTCGAGCACGGCGTGGTGCTCAACGGGGCTGGCGAGCACGCGCACGCGGCGCGGGTCGGCGTCCCTGCGGGCCCAGTACAGGCCCTTGACGGCGAGGTTGTCGGCCTCGGTGCCGCCGGCCGTGAAGACGACCTCGCTGGGGCGGGCGCCGAGCGATTCGGCGAGTTCCTCGCGGGCCTCCTCGGCGGTGCGGCGGGCCCGCCGTCCGGCGGCGTGCAGCGAGGACGCGTTGCCGGTGGCCGTCAGCTGGGCGGTCATCGCCTGGACCGCCTCCGGCAGCATCGGAGTGGTCGCGGCGTGGTCGAGGTAAGCCATGGTGGGCCCGATTCTACGAGCCGCGCCGGGCGGGCCGTGCCGCAGTTCCGGCCAGGGCCCGCAGGGTTCAGCCGCCGAGCCCCCAGGAGACGGTGTGGTCGGCGAGGACCAGGCCGAGCAGGACCGCGAGGTCGGCCACGCCCAGGGCGAGCCCGAGCAGGGCCCGGCCGCGGCGCTTGGTCCCGTACAGGAGGGAGAGCGAGGCCAGGACGATGGCGATGGGGCCGAGGACGACGTTCATGACGAGCAGCCCGAGCAGGCCGAGGACGAAGGCCGCGATGGCCATCCCGTCGGTGTCACGGGACCGGGGTACCCCCTGCTCCTTGAGAGCCTGGGGGCGGGTGCGGCGTCGGATCGCTGCGAGTTCCATGGTCAGCCCTTCCGGTGCGAGAGGCGTTCGCGGGCGGCGAAGACGATGAGCCAGACGCCGATGACGCCGGCGACGGCGAGGGTGACCGGGAGCGGGAGGTGCGCCGCTGAGCCCAGCACGACCCCCAGCAGGAGGAGGGCTGCGACGAGGAAAAGCATGGGGTCCCTTTCTGTGTGCGGCGGGGCGACGGGACCGGACGGCCCCCAACGACCCTTGGGAGTACGACTGTTCACTGACTACTGAGTCTAGTCTTCCCAACTTCAGCAAACAGCTGTTTACTGAGTGGCATGAGCCACACTCTCGGAATCCGGCAGGCCCAGAAGCAGAAGACCCGGCAGGCCCTCATGGACTCGGCGCTCCAGCTCCTGGAGCACCAGAGCCTGAGCAGCCTCGGGCTCCGCGAGGTCACCCGGGCCGTGGGGGTCGCGCCGGCCGCGTTCTACCGCCATTTCACGGACACGGCCGACCTCGGGGTGGCCCTGGTCGAGCAGGCGCTGGGCAGCCTCCACGACACGATCCGGGCGGCGATCGTGACGACCGGGGCGAGTGAGGAACGCATCCACCGGGCGGTGGCCCTGATCGCCGCGCAGGTACGCACGCACCCGGCGCACGTCCGCTTCATCGCCCGCGAACGGCACGGCGGGGTGGCTCCGGTCCGCGAGGCCATCGGTGTCCAGCTGCGGCGCTTCGCGGACGAGGTCGCTGAGGCGCTCGGCGCGGATCCGCAGTCGACGGGGTGGACTTCGGCGGATCTGCGCATGCTGGCGGGGGTGTACGTCGACCACATGGTGATGACGGCGTCGGCCCTGCTCGAGGGCGACGAGTCCGACGAGGAGTCGATCCTCACGACCGCCCGCGCGCAGCTCCGCCTGGTGACACTGGGCCGCCGGCACTGGCTGGACTAGGGGTTCGGCCCCAGCCCCCTGGAGTCCCCCCACCCCACCCCACCCCTTCCCGAAACCCTCCGGGGGTGTGTCGATTGAGCCCCGGTAGGCGGCACTGGGCGCACCGCCCCCAGACCCCCGCTCCTCAAACGCCGGAGAGGCTGGGACTGACGCCGGGCGGGGTGGGGTCCGGCGCCGAGACCTGGCCCCCCTGAGCCGGAGCCATCCCGGCGGGGCGCGGGGGGACTAGGGGCCGGGGCCTCCGAGGCAAGGCAGGGGGGCGGAGCCCGCGGAGGGAGGCAAGGGCAGGGCCCCGCCCTTCGTCGGGCTGGAACTGCGAGATCCCGCGGAGGGGACAGGGGCGGAGCCTCCGCGGGGGTCCAGGGCGCGGAGGGGCAGGGCCCCTCGTGGGGGTTCTAGAGGGCGAAGCCCCAGGGCTCAACCCAACCAACCCCCGTAACTGGCGGGGCGGGTGGGCCGACGCCCCACAGAGTCCGGGGCGGAGCCCCGAAGCGGGGCCAAGGGCGCAGCCCCCGGGGCCGAGCCAACCAGCTCCCCGTCACGGGCGGGCGGGTGGGCAAACCCCCGAGGTCTGGGGCGGAGCCCCAGGAGCTCGGCCCAACCAACCCCGTCACAGGCGGCCAGGTAGGCAAACTCCCCAGGGTCCGGGGCGGAGCCCCAGGAGCTCGGCCCAACCAACCCCGTCACGGGCGGCCAAGTAGGCAAACTCCCCGGGGTCCGGGGCGGAGCCCCAGGTGGGTCGGGCCATTCGACGCCGAGTCATGGGCGGGTGGGTGGGCTAACTCCACCCTCAATCCCGCGGCGCCCGCGCCAGTTGCCGGGACTGGGCCACCAACCGGTCCGCCGAGTCCCAGACTTCCGCGTCCTCCTCCAGGAATCCCCCCGCCAGGTTCCGCGTGGTGATGGACACCCGCAGCGGACCCGGCGCCGGGCGGCAGCGGATGTGCGTGGTGAGCTCCACCGTCGGGGTCCAGCCCTTCAGGCCCAGCTCGAACGAGGTCGGCGGCAGCGCGTCGACGGTGAGCAGCAGCGAGATGGGGTCGGCGTCGCGCCCGTCGGCGAGCCCGAACCACGCCCGCATCTCGCCCTTGCCGGACGGCGCGCCCACCGCCCAGCCGAGCGTGGTCGGGTCGAGCTTGAGCATCAGCCGGTCGGTGATCGCGGAGCTGCCGGGGATGGGCGGCCGGCTGCCGTCGGGGGCGTCCGTCGCGCCGATGCAGTGCGAGAGCGGCGGAATCGCGGGCGGCTTGGCCGTGGTGCGCACGTCGTCGCTCAGCGCGGAGAGGTCCCCGTACGAGGCGAGGACCCGGATGCGTTCGACCTCCGCGCCGCTCTCGTCGTACTGGAAGAGCGAGGCCTGGCCGGTGGAGAGGGTGCGGCCGGTACGCACCACCTGGGTGCGGATGACCGCGGGCCCGGGCACGGACGGCGTGAGGTAGTGCGCGGAGACAGTGAACGGGTCCGGGTGCGGCAGCGCGTCGCCGAGCGCACGGCCGAGCAGGGCGAGCAGATAGCCGCCGTTGACGGCGTGGATGATGGTCCAGCCCGCCGAGAGTTCCGCGTCATAGACCCCTGCTTCGCGCAGGGTGACGGCGGTGTCGCGGTCGAACTCGCTGTCCCCGATCGCGGCGGGGAGTACCTGTGACGATGCCTGTGCCATGCGCAGCACCGTACACCGATAAATTACTGAGCGGTAGCTTTTTCCGCTCCCTCGACCCCGGCCCCAACCCCGCCCCTCAGCGCCCTCACGCCTCCTCCAGGGCCGAACTCCGCCGGTTCCAGGCCCGCGGTGCCCGCCAGTGGTACTTCAGGGCCGCGATGCGCAGCAGGAACGCCGTGACCACCGCCAGGCCGCTCGTCGTCGCGTTCAGGAGGTCGAAGCGGATGAAGAGCACGATCATCGTGGAGCCGACGATCGCTGGGACCGCGTACAGGTCGCGGTCCCAGCGGAGCAGCGAGGGGACCTCGTTGGCCAGAACGTCGCGCAGTACGCCGCCGCCCACCGCCGTCGCGAGGCCCAGGGCCGCCGAGGGGGTGAGGCCGAGCCCGTAGTCGTACGCCTTGGTCGTGCCCGTCACGCAGAACAGGCCGAGGCCCGCCGCGTCGAAGACGTTGACCGCGGTCTGGGTCCGCTCGACCTCGGGGTGGAGGAAGAAGACGAGCACCGCGGCCAGCAGCGGGGTCACGAAGTACCCGAGGTCCGAGAAGGCGGCCGGCGGGACCGCTCCGATGATGAGGTCGCGGAACAGTCCTCCGCCCAGTGCGGTGACCTCGGCGAGCACCGCGATGCCGAACACGTCGAAGTTCTTTCGCACGGCGAGCAGGGCGCCGGAGATCGCGAAGACGAAGATTCCGACGAGGTCCAGCGCATGCTGGACGGAGGGACTGAACAGTTCGTGAAGCACCCCGCATTTTTACGCATACGGAGGTGCCCCTCGGCACACGCCGGGCCTAGAGCGCGGGCTTGCCGGTGTCGTAGATCCACTTCTGGAACAGGCCGTCGAGCGACTTGCCCGAGATGTGCTCGGCCAGGTCGATGAAGTCCTCGGTGTCGGCGTTCTGATAGCGGTGCTGCTTCGTCCAGGCCGGGAGGAGCTTGAAGAAGGCCTGGTCACCGATGCGTTCGCGCAGTTCCTGAAGCATCATCGCGCCCCGCTGGTAGACCGCGGAGGCGAACATCGTGTCGCGCTGCGGGTCGGCCACCTCGATCTTCCAGAAGTCGGCGTCGGCCGGGCGCGAGTTGTAGGCGGCAAGGAAGGAGTCGTGGGCCGTCGCCGTCCCGCGGTGTTCGGCCCACAGCCACTGCGCGTACGTCGCGAAGCCCTCGTTGAGCCAGATGTCGTCCCAGTGCGCGACCGACACCGAGTCGCCGAACCACTGGTGGGCGAGCTCGTGGACGATGGTCGACTCGGAACGTACCGCCGAATAGCTCGGCTTGGACTGGGTCTCCAGGGAGAACCCGGCCTCGGGCATGTCGTCCACGACCGCGCCGGTCTCCTCGAACGGGTACGGGCCGAACAGCTTGGACCAGTAGTCGGTGGCCTCGGCGGTCACCGCGTACACGTCGACCTTGTTCTGGTTGGCCAGGACCGGGTCGATCGCGACGTAAATGGGCGTACCCGCAGGCGTCTTGCCCGTCTTCACGTCGAACTTGCCTATGGACGCGGTCGCGAGATACGTCGCCATCGGCTTGGTCTCGCGCCAGTGGAAGTACGAACGGCCGCCCTTGTCATAGGAGTCCACCAGGCGCCCGTTGGACACGCCCGTCAGGCCCTTGGGCGCGTCGATGCGGATGTCGTACGTCGCCTTGTCGCCGGGGTGGTCGCTGGACGGGAACCAGGTGGAGGCGGCGTTCGGCTCGCACGCGACGAACACGCCGTCCTTGGTCTTCATCCACCCGTAGTCGGAGCCGAAGACGATGGGCCCGTTCAGGGCCTGCGGCACCCCGCCGTAGGCGACCGTGACCTCGAACTCCTCGCCCTTGCGCAGCCGGTGGCGCGGAGTGATGACGATCTCGTCGCCGGTTCTGCTGAAGTCGGCAGGCTTGCCGTTCACCCGGATCGAGTCGACGGTGAGCTTCTGGAGGTCGAGGTCGAAGCTGGAGAGGTTCTGGGTGGCCCGGGCGGTCAGGGTGGTGCGCCCGTCCAGGCGCCCGGAATCGGGGTTGTAGCTCACCCCGAGGTCGTAATGGAGGGCGTCGAAGCCGCCGTTGCCCAGATTGGGGAAGTACGGGTCGCCGATGCCCGGGGCACCCGGTGAGGCGGCGGGCGCGGCGGCGATGGTCAACCCGGCGGCCACCGCGGTGGCGAGGGCGAGCAGCCGGGAGGAGGTACGACGTGCCGAACGGGAGAGTGCCATGAGTCTGCCCTTCGTACGCATGCCGTTGGTACGGACACGCAGACTCTGCACTCTCCCGCTTCGGCATGAACATGACTTTGCCGAACTGTCATGCCCTACTTGTCGGTTGACTCCTGAACGGTGTCGTCCGGTCCGGATTCGCCCTCGGCACCCGCCGCCCCGGAGGACGCGTCGGACGCTTCGGACGCTTCGGACGTCTCGGAGGCCTGGGAGGCCTCTGCCGCCTCTGCCGCCTCTGCCGCCTCTGCCGCCTCTGCCGCCTCTGCCGCGGCAGGCTCCTCGGGCGCCTCGGAAGCAGCAGGCGACTCCTCCGCCACCGCCTCGCCGATCGTCACGACTTCGATCGACTCCCTGGCCTCCGGAAGCACCTCCTCGCCCGGCGCCTGGTCCGGCGCGTTCTCCGGGTGGTGGCAGGCCACCTGCTGGCCCGGCTTCAGCTCGACGAGGGCCGGCTCCTGCGTCTTGCAGACCTCCGTCGCCTTCCAGCACCGGGTGTGGAACCGGCAGCCGCTCGGCGGCGAGATCGGCGAGGGGACGTCGCCCTTCAGGAGGATCCGCTCGCTCTTCATGCCGCGCCGCTTGGGGTCCGGCACCGGCACCGCGGACATCAGTGCCTTGGTGTACGGGTGCATCGGCGCCGCGTACAGCGACTTGCGGTCGGCCAACTCCACGATCTTGCCGAGGTACATGACCGCGATCCGGTCCGACACGTGCCGGATGACCGACAGGTCGTGCGCGATGATCACGTACGTCAGGCCGAGCTCCTGCTGGAGATCGTCCAGGAGGTTGACCACCTGCGCCTGGATCGACACGTCGAGCGCGGAGACCGGCTCGTCCGCCACGACCAGCTTCGGCTTGAGCGCGAGCGCGCGGGCGATGCCGATGCGCTGGCGCTGACCGCCGGAGAACTCGTGCGGATAGCGGTTGTAGTGCTCCGGGTTGAGGCCCACGACCTCCAGGAGCCGCTGGACCTCCTTCTTGACCCCGCCCTCGGGCTCGACGCCCTGGAGCTTGAAGGGGGCCGAGATGATGCCGCCCACGGTGTGCCGCGGGTTCAGCGAGGAGTACGGGTCCTGGAAGATCATCTGGACGTCGCGGCGCATCGGGCGCATGCCGCGCACCCCGAGGTGGGTGATGTCCCGGCCCTCGAACTCGACCGTGCCGCCGGTCGGTTCGAGCAGCCGGGTGATGAGGCGGCCCATCGTCGACTTGCCGCAGCCGGACTCGCCGACCACGCCGAGCGTCTCGCCGGAGCGCACGTCGAAGTCGAGGCCGTCCACCGCCTTGACCGAACCGGTCTGCCGCTTCAGCAGACCGCTGCGGATCGGGAAGTGCTTCTGCAGACCGCTGACCTTGAGCAGTACCTCGCCGGGAGCTGCGTCCTCGGTCGGGGCCGCGCCCTTGCTCTGCGCGGGAATCGCCACGTCGTTGTCCGTCACGCCTTTGTCCTCGCTCACAGCTTGGGCGCAATCTCTTCGGTCCAGATGCGCTCCCGCTCGTCCGGCGTCATGTGGCAGGCGGTCCAGTGACCGCTGCCGCCGTCGGCCAGGTCGGGGCGCACGGTCCGGGTGATGTTGTCCTTGGGCACATCGGCGTACGGGCAGCGCGGGTTGAAGGCGCAGCCGGACGGGATGTTGATCAGGGACGGCGGGGAGCCCTTCACCGGGATGAGGCGCTCGGTCTCCTCCCGGTCGATGCGCGGCATCGAGCCGAGCAGGCCCCAGGTGTACGGGTGGCGGGGCTCGTAGAAGACCTTCTCCGCCGGGCCGCGCTCCACGCACCGGCCGCCGTACATCACCAGGATGTCGTCGGCGAGCTCGGCGACGACGCCCAGGTCGTGCGTGATGATGATGACCGCGGAGCCGAACTCCTTCTGCAGGTCCCGGATCAGGTCGAGGATCTGCGCCTGGACGGTGACGTCGAGGGCGGTCGTCGGCTCGTCCGCGATCAGCAGGTCGGGGTTGTTCACCAGCGACATCGCGATCATCGCGCGCTGGCGCATGCCGCCCGAGAACTCGTGCGGGTAGGAGTCCACCCGCTTGTCGGGCTGCGGGATGCCGACCCGGTCGAGCATCTCGATCGCCCGGGTGCGCGCCGTCTTCTTGTCGACGTCGTGGTGGACCCGGTACGCCTCGACGATCTGCTTGCCGATGGTGAAGTACGGGTGCAGCGCGGACAGCGGGTCCTGGAAGATCATGGCCATGTCGCGGCCGCGCAGCTTGCGCACCTCGTCCGGATCGGCGGAGAGCAACTCCTTGCCGTTGAGCCAGATCTCGCCGGAGATCTGCGCCTTGCGCTTGCCGTACTGGCCGGCCGTGTGCAGGCCCATGATGCCCATCGAGGTGACGGACTTGCCGGAGCCGGACTCGCCCACGATGCCGAGGGTCTTGCCCTTCTCCAGCGAGAAGCTGAGCCCGTCGACGGACTTGACCAGGCCGTCGTCGGTCGGGAAGTGCACCTTCAGGTCGCGTACGTCGAGGAAGGCGTCCGAAGGCCGCTCCGCCGCGACCGGCTCGCCGACCGCGGCGCCGGTCTTGTTCAGGTCGGTCATGCGAGCCTCACTCGGGGGTCGATCACGGCGTACAGGAGGTCCACGACGAGGTTCGCGAAGATCACCGCCGCCGAGGTGATCAGCGTGACACCGAGGATCACCGGCAGGTCCCGATCGTTGATGGCCTGGAGCACGGCCTGGCCGAGACCCGGGATGCTGTAGGTGGTCTCGGTCAGGATCGCGCCGCCGATGAGGGCGCCGATGTCCATGCCGAGCACCGTGAGGATCGGCGCCATGGTGGAACGCATGGCGTGCTTGCCGATGACGGTGGATTCGCTGAGGCCCTTGGCCCGGGCGGTTCTGACGTAGTCCTCGCCCATCACTTCGAGCATGGTGGCCCTGGTGAGACGGGCGTACATCGCCGCTTGGAGGAAGGCCAGGGTGATCCAGGGCAGCAGCAGGCCGCTGAACCAGCCCCCTGGTGAGTCACTGAAGGGGACGTACTGGCCGTCGAGCCAGTGCAGGCCGTAGGTGAAGACCGCCAGCGAGAGCAGGCCGGTGAAGTAGATCGGCAGCGAGACGCCGGCCAGGGCGACGGTCATCGAGAACCGGTCCCACAGCGTGCCGCGCTTGAGCGCGGAGACGACGCCAGTCAGCACACCGAAGACGACCCACAGGATGGCCGCTCCGATGACCAGCGCCAGGGTGACCGGGAAGCGGTCCTTGAGGACCGGCCAGATCGCCTGCTCGTTCTTGAACGAGTAGCCGAAGCACGGGGCGTCGCAGTGGATCGTCGAGCCGCCGCCCGTGTAGTCGCGGCCGGCCAGGATGCCCTTCACGAAGTCGAAGAGCTGCACGAAGATCGGGTCGCCGAGACCCAGCTTGGAGCGGACCGCTTCGAGAGCAGCTGCGTCGGACTGCTTGCCGACGTACATGGTGGCCGGGTCGACGCCCGTCCACTTGGGAACCAGGAAGAAGATGCCGAACGTCACGAGCATGACGATCAGCAGCATCACGATGGCGGCGGCGAACCGCCTGATGAGATATGCGAGCACTGCTCTCGGCCCGGCGGCGGGTCGGGGGCACCGGATTGCGGTACCCCCGACCCGTCACACGACGGCCTTCACCTGCCCTTCGTGCCTAGCGGCGGGTGCGCCGGCGGAGCGATTGGACGACGGTCACTTCTCGACGCCGAGCGAGGCGTAGTCGTAGAAACCGTTGTTGTTGGTCGTCGTGTAGACGTTGGTCAGCCGCGAGCTGCGCCACTTGACGTTCTTCTCGAAGACGAACGGCAGGTAGACGGCGTGGTCGGAGACCTTCTGGTTGATCTGCTTGTAGATGCCGGCGGCCTCTTCGGGGGTGCCCGCCGCGATGGCGTCGTCGAAGAGCTTGTCGATCGCCGGGTCCTTCAGCATCGAGTAGTTGTTGTTGCCGTTCGGCAGGATGTACTTGGAGTCGACCAGCGGGAGCAGGAAGCCCTGGCCGGACGCGAAGTCCGGGCCCCAGCCCATGATGATGATTCCGTAGTTCTTCTTCTTGACGACCTCGGGGTTGCCGATGATGCCGGTCGTCTGCGCGCCGTCGTACTGGTCGATGTCGGCCTTGATGTTGACCTTGGCGAGCGCGGCCTGCATCGACTGCGCGGTGGCGACCTCGACCTGCTTGTTGTTGCGGACCGCGATGGTCGTCGAGAAGCCGCCGGGCTTGCCGCAGAGGCCGAGCTCTTCCTTGGCCTTCGCGATGTTCGCGGCGCCGTCGTTGGCGGTCACGCCGTACGGGTCGTACTTCGGGTCCGAACCGCTGATGATCGGCGGCAGCATGTTGGTGGCGATGTCACCACCGGCCTGCGGGCCGCCACGGGCGGTCTGCAGCGACTTGTGGTCGGCCGCGTAGATGACGGCCTTGCGGCAGTGCTCGTTGTCCATCGGAGCCACCGTCTGCGGGAAGACCGCGTAACGGATGTAGCCGGTGTCCGGGTTGTCGACGTTGCCCTTGTGCTGCTGGAGCGCCTTGGTGCGGCCTGCCGCACCGAGACCGGTGCCGTTGATGTCGACGTCGTAGTCACCGTTGATCAGACGGTTGTCCATGTCGTCGGCGCTGGTCAGCAGAGTGAGGCTGATCTTGTCCGGCAGGGCCTTGCGGACGTCGTCCGTCTTCGGGTCCCAGTTGGAGTTGCGGACCAGGACCATGGACTTGTTGGGAGAGTAGGACTCCCACTTGTACGGGCCGAGCGAGAAGGGCTTCAGGCCGTACTTCGACTGGGTGTCCTTGTCCTGGCGGACCGGGGAGCCCGAGGGCATCGCCAGCATCTGCTGGAAGTCGACGTTGGGCGCCGGCAGCTTGAAGACGATGGTCTTGTCGTCCGGCGTCTCGATCGCCTTCAGACCCAGCTTGTCGGGAGAGGTGTCCTTGTAGGGACCCTTGTACTCACCGGTGGGGTCGAGGACGTCCTTCAGGTAGACGGGGCCGCCGGAGATGACGTCCTGCGCCCAGATGCGCTCGATGCCGTACTTGACGTCCTTGGAGGTGACGGGCTTGCCGTCCTCCCACTTGACGCCGTCCTTCAGGTGGTACGTGTACGTCTTCTTGTCCGCCGAGACGTCCGCGAGACCGGTCGCGATGTCGGGGACCAGCGTCTCGCTCTCCTTGCCCGGGCCGGGCTTGTAGGTGATCAGCGTGCGCGTGTAGTAGCGCGCGTAGTCCCACATGAAGCCGTAGTAACCGCGCTGCGGGTCCCACGAGTCGGCGTCCTGGGTGCCGACGAACTTGAGTTCGCCGCCCTTCTTCGCGGAGGCGTTGGCGACCTTGCTGTTCGCGGCGTTGAAGCCGGGGGCCTTGCCGCCATTGTCGCTGCTGCCGCCCCCGCCGCAGGCCGCGGTGGACAGCAGAGCCGCAACGACGATGGCCGCGCCGGCGGCTGTCTTTCGCCTTGATGAGCCTTGGGTTGTCACGATCTCGCTTCCTCCGTAGTGGGCGCCTTGGGTGTCACGGCCCGTGCGGTGCGCCGGGCCGGAGTCTGTGAAGTCCCGCATCAGCGGGAGCCCTTCGGGTCGAGGGCGTCGCGGACTCCGTCGCCGAAGAGGTTGAACGCCATCACGGTGATGAAGATCGCCAGACCCGGGATGATCATGAACATGGGATCGGACTGGTAGGTCGCGATCGCCGTCGACAGCATCTGTCCCCAGGAGGCCGTGGGCGGCTTGACGCCCGCTCCCAGGAAGCTGAGCGCCGCCTCGGTGAGGATGTTCGTCGGGATCATCAGCGTCATGTAGACGGTGACCGGCGCGATCAGGTTGGGCAGCAGCTCCTTGAACAGGATGTAACCGCGCCCCGCTCCGAGGCTGCGGGCCGCCTCGACGTACTCGCGCTCGCGCAGCGACAGCGTCTGGCCGCGCACGATGCGCCCCACGTAGGGCCATCCGAAGAAGCCGATGACCAGGATCATCACGAGCAGCCGGACCCCGGTGCCGCTGAGCCCGAACATCTGGGTGGGGACCACGGAGATCAGCGCGATGATGAAGAGCAGCTGCGGGAAGGAGAGCAGCATGTCCATCACGCGGCTGATGATCGCGTCGAGCCAGCCGCCGAAGTATCCGGCGACCACGCCGAGCACGGTGCCCACCAGGACCGCGAAGACGGCCGCGAGGAAGCCCACGAGCAGCGAGATACGCGCGCCGTAGACGATCCGGCTGAACACGTCGCGGCCGTTGACCGGCTCAACTCCCAGCAGGAAGTGCGAGTTGATGCCACCCCAGCTGCCGATCGGAGTGGAGAGCAGCGGGTCGATCTGGTCCTCGTGGAACTCCTCCGGCGGATGGCCGAACGCGTCGACGAGCAACGGCGCGAAGATCGCGACGAGGACGAGGAACACGACAACGATGCCACCGGTGAGGGCGAGCTTGTCCTTCTTCAGCCGGTTCCAGGCGATACGGCCCAGCGAACGTCCCTCGACCGCTCTGGTCTCGCCACTGGGCGTGACACTGATGTCCGCGGTCGGGTCCGCGTCGGCGGGTGTGTCGTGCAATGGTGCCGTCATCGTGGCAAGGACCCCTCTCAACCGGCGGTGACCGGCCCGCACTTGCCGCTGTAGCGGCGCGTTCCCATCAGCAGTGCGAGCGGGGGGCGACACCAAGCAGCGGGTCGAGCTGCTCGCACAAGGGCCCGAACGGCCCTGCATGCCGGGAGTCTTCAATGGCCTCGCGATCACCCGCCAGACCTGACGGCGAATGTATGCGCAAACGTGATGCGGAGAGGGGGTTTCCGTTATCCGGACGCGTGTGAACCAGGGGCGGACATGGGGAAGTTGGGGCGCATGCGGCGCCGAGGACTATTGCGGTCTTCGCCCCATCAGAACGGACATTCCCCTTACGCGAAGGAGAAGTTGCCGGGTTCTGTCCCGGTTGGTCTGCCGCGCGAGGACGGATTCAGTACGTGCGCGGGGCGGCCGGCGGATAGCCGTAGCCGGAGGCCCCGGGGGCCGGGGCGGCGTGCGCCTCGCGGTCGTAGAACGGCCGGGCGTTGGCTTTCAGCCACATGCCGACCGGGTCGTACTCGTCGGACATCGCGACCGTGGACACCGCGAGCCCGTCCGGCACGGCGGCGACGGACTGCTGCATCATCGCCCGCACCGCGTCGACGGACTGCGGGCTCGTGTTGTAGAGGTCGAGCCCGATCGCGAGGTACGGCGTGCCGAGCGCGGGCTGCACCCAGGCGCGACGCAGCGAGCGGACCGCCGGGGTGCGGTGCGCGTTCTGCGCGAGCAGGGCGTAGAACTGCGGGATCTCGACGGCCGGCTCGGAGAGCCTGAGCGGCCCGGCGGGCATCCGGTCCAGGCCCGTGGCGATCCGCCGCAGATCCGTCCAGGGGATGCCGACGCCGCCGCCGGGGGCGTGCGGATTGAGCCAGATCCCGTATCGGGCGGGGTAGAGGGCGCGGGCGACTTCGAGGGCGCCGGTCACTTCGTGCGCCCGGGTCCAGCCGCTGGCGGAGAGCTCCTGCGCGGAGGTGACACAGGGCGCGTACGCGACGCCGTCGACCTCCATGTTTCCGTACTGGGCGTCCGGGGAGCCCGGCCGGCCGTTCCACAGCAGCATCCAGACCTGGCCGGAGGCGGGGTCGGCGAGGGCGTGGAGCAGCGCCTCGTACACGTCGTAGCGCCCGGGCGTCACCTGGCGCAGCATGTGCTCGACCTGCCCGGCCGCCGCGGTGCCTGACGCGCTCACCCTGGGTCCCGCCCCTCTTCGATCCACCGTGCCGACGCCTGCGCCGCCCCGCAGCCCCGGGCACACGCGTGCGGCTGCGGGGATGCAAGGGTCATGAAACCAGGTTAAGCCGCCGTACAGACACCGCCGCGACCCGGCGGGGACCCCTCGCGGCGTACCCGGAGGTTGCTACTGGGCCCGCGCGTAGAACGGTCGCACCCGCTCGCGCATCCATGTGGCGACCGGATCCTGGGTCACATCGAGCAGGACCAGGTTGACCGGCCAGCCGACCGGGACCCGGCCGAGCGCGCGGCCGAGCGCCTCCATGGGGGCGCCTCGGCCCGCCCCGTCCCAGGTGGAGAACTCCACGCCGATGAAGAGCGTGGGCGAATCCCCCTCGATGGAGGCGAGCGCGCGGCGGGCGCTGAGCACCACACCGGTCGCCTCGAACTCCTCGGAGGCCGCGCTCAGGAAGTCCACCGGGTCCTCCTGCCAGTCCGGCTCGAAGAGGCGTACCCGGGCGCCGGACGCGGGTCCGTCGAGCGCGGTACGCCCGGTACGGCACAGCTCGGCCACGGCGGGCGGCGGCAGCGGCATCCCGACCGCGCCCTCGGGGTTGACGACGACGCCGAGCTGCGGCGGGAGCCCGCGGGCGAACTCGACGGCGGGCGCCACCGCGAACGACATGTGGGAACCGACACACTGCAGGAACTGCTGCTCGGAGCTGTAGACGGGGACGTAGGGGGCGCCGTCGAGCTGCATGGTGGGCAGGTCGAGGTCGGCGCTGTCCTGGCTGCCGCCGTTGGGCAGCGGCACCCAGACGACGCTGCGGCCGAGCACCTCTATCAGGCGGGGCCCCGCGTCGGCGTGGCCGAGCGCGGCCGCCAGTGCCTCTTCGAGCTCGTTGCCCGGCCAGCCTCCGCCGCCGTGCGGGTGCGCGAACGCCTGCTCCGGAAAGTTCATGTGCCGTCCTTCTCCCCCGACTGCTGTCGTGCCCCACGACCCTAGCGCCGTGCACGCGGCCGGGGGAAAGGGTGCCGGGAAAGGGCCCGGCGCGCGCCGGGGCGCACGGCCGGGGGTGCTATGCGGAGAAGCCGATCCGGCGCAGCACCGTCGCCGACTCCCGGTCGAGCAGGACCGCGCCGGCGCAGCCCGTCGGCAGCCGTCCGGCCTCCACCTGGGCTATGAGACGGCGGGCCGCGCCCCGGTGCCGGGCGAAGGCGTACTTCGACACCCAGCGGCCGCGGATCGCCTGGCCCTCCAGGGCGATGCCGGGCGGCACGTCGAGCACGACGAGCCGCAGCGCGCGCCCCCTGCGCCGGGCCCCGCGGCCCAGCCAGTGCCGCACCCATGCCTGCGTACCGCAGTCGTGCACGACGAGGCTGTCGCCCGAGCGCAGGGCCCACCAGGTCCTGGCGAAGTGCGCCGTGCGGGTCAGCGGGCGGTACAGGGCGTACGGAATCCCGGGAAGGCGGCGCTGCCAGGCGAGGCGGGTGTCCTGGGAGTCGATCCGGCGGTCCGTGACGGTGCGGCGCATCAGTGTCGTCTTGCCGCTGCCGGGCAGGCCCGACACCACGACGACGTCGCCCGCGTCGAAGAGCAACTCCGCCGGGGTGTGCTCGGGCCGCCCGCGCAGATCCCGCACCGCGTCGCCGGCCTCGGGCAGCTCGTTGTGCACCGGCGCGGCCGCCTCCCGCACCTGCCCCGTGTTCCGTCCAACCGTCATGGCACTCCCCCCTGTTCGGGTCCCGCGACCTCTGCCCACGAAGTGTAAAGAGACGGTAATAGGTCACCAGCGATAGGACGCTTCCGGGATGCGTGCAATGATGTGCGCGCCAACTGCATACCGGCCGTTCGAATCCGCGCGGGAGAGTCCTCAGCAGCTGTGAGCTGGGGCGCCGAAGGAGCAAGTTCCTCCCTTGAATCTCTCAGGCCCCGTACCGCGCGGACGAGGCAGATCTGAAAAGCGGGCCGTCCCCTGCCGGGCGTCCCCACCCAAGGTGCAAGCCGTGACGCGCAGCGCGTGCCGGTGAACCTCTCAGGTTCCGATGACAGATGGGGAGGATGTCCTCGACCGTCATGCCCCGGGACCTTGGAGCCACATCCATGAGCAACGCCCCCCGCCTCACCGCCCTCGATGCCCTGCATCGTTCGCTGGGCGCCACGATGACCGACTTCGCGGGCTGGGACATGCCGCTGCGGTACGGGAGCGAGCGCGACGAGCACAACGCCGTACGGACCCGCGCCGGGCTCTTCGACCTGTCCCACATGGGCGAGATCACCGTCACCGGCCCCGAGGCCATGAAGGCGCTGAACTACGCCCTGGTCGGCAACATCGCCACCATCGGCCCCGGCCGCGCCCGGTACACGATGATCTGCCAGGAGGACGGCGGCATCGTCGACGACCTGATCGTCTACCGCCTGGGTGACACCGAGTACATGGTCGTCGCCAACGCGGGCAACGCGCAGATCGTTCTGGACGCGATCACCGAGCGCGCGGCCGGCTTCGACGCCGAGGTCCGCGACGACCGCGACGCCTACGCGCTGATCGCCGTGCAGGGCCCCGCGTCGCCCGGCATCCTGAAGTCCGTCACGGACGCCGACCTGGACGGCCTGAAGTACTACGCGGGTCTGCCCGGCACCGTCGCCGGTGTGCCCGCCCTGATCGCCCGCACCGGCTACACCGGCGAGGACGGCTTCGAGCTGTTCGTCGCCCCGGAGCACGCCGAGCAGCTGTGGCGCGCGCTGACCGAGGCCGGCCAGGACGCGGGCCTCGTGCCGTGCGGCCTGTCCTGCCGCGACACGCTGCGCCTGGAGGCGGGCATGCCGCTGTACGGGCATGAGCTGACCACCGCGCTCACCCCGTTCGACGCCGGGCTCGGCCGGGTCGTGAAGTTCGAGAAGGACGGCGACTTCGTGGGCCGTACGGCTCTGGAGGCCGCCGCCGAGAAGGCCGCCGCGAACCCGCCGCGCAAGCTGGTCGGACTGATCGCCGAGGGCCGCCGGGTGCCCCGCGCCGGGTTCTCCGTGGTGGCGGACGGCGAGGTCATCGGCGAGGTCACCTCGGGCGCCCCGTCTCCGACCCTGGGCAAGCCGATCGCCATCGCGTACGTGGACGCCGCGCACGCCGCGCCCGGCACCGCCGGCGTCGGCATCGACATCCGCGGGACGCACGAGGCGTACGAGGTCGTCGCGCTGCCCTTCTACAAGCGCGAGAAGTGACACCCGCCTCCCTGCGGCACCACCCTTCTCGTCTCGCTGTCCGAGACACTCTTCGAGACCCCGTCACCAGCACTCCCCCGCGTACAGGAGAATTCAGGTCATGAGCAACCCGCAGCAGCTGCGCTACAGCAAGGAGCACGAGTGGCTGTCGAACGCCGAGGACGGCGTCTCGACGGTCGGCATCACGGAGCACGCGGCCAACGCGCTCGGTGACGTCGTGTACGTACAGCTTCCGGAGGTGGGTGACACGGTGACCGCGGGCGAGACCTGCGGCGAACTGGAGTCCACCAAGTCGGTCAGCGACCTGTACTCCCCCGTCACCGGCGAGGTCGTCGCCGCCAACCAGGACGTCGTGGACGACCCGGCCCTGGTGAACTCCGCTCCGTTCGAAGGCGGCTGGCTGTTCAAGGTGAGGGTCACGGACGAGCCGGGCGACCTGCTCTCCGCCGACGAGTACACCGACTTCGCCAGCTGACACCTAGACCACAGGGATACAGGGATCGTCTGATGTCGCTTCTGAACCAGCCCCTCCATGAGCTGGACCCGGACGTCGCCGCCGCCGTCGACGCCGAGCTCCACCGTCAGCAGTCCACCCTCGAAATGATCGCGTCGGAGAACTTCGCTCCGGTCGCGGTCATGGAGGCCCAGGGCTCGGTCCTCACCAACAAGTACGCCGAGGGCTACCCGGGCCGCCGCTACTACGGCGGCTGTGAGCACGTCGACGTGGTCGAGCAGATCGCGATCGACCGCATCAAGGCGCTCTTCGGCGCCGAGGCCGCCAACGTGCAGCCGCACTCGGGCGCCCAGGCGAACGCGGCCGCGATGTTCGCGCTGCTCAAGCCGGGCGACACGATCATGGGTCTGAACCTGGCCCACGGCGGCCACCTGACCCACGGCATGAAGATCAACTTCTCCGGCAAGCTCTACAACGTGGTCCCGTACCACGTCGACGAGACCGGCGAGGTCGACATGGCCGAGGTCGAGCGCCTGGCCAAGGAGTCGAAGCCGCAGCTGATCGTGGCCGGCTGGTCCGCCTACCCGCGCCAGCTGGACTTCGCCGCCTTCCGCCGCATCGCGGACGAGGTCGGCGCGTACCTGATGGTCGACATGGCCCACTTCGCGGGTCTGGTCGCCGCGGGTCTGCACCCCAACCCGGTGCCGCACGCCCACGTCGTGACCACCACCACGCACAAGACCCTCGGCGGTCCGCGCGGTGGTGTCATCCTGTCGACGCAGGAGCTCGCCAAGAAGATCAACTCGGCGGTCTTCCCCGGTCAGCAGGGCGGTCCCCTGGAGCACGTGATCGCGGCCAAGGCGGTCTCGTTCAAGGTCGCGGCATCGCCGGAGTTCAAGGAGCGCCAGCAGCGCACCCTGGACGGCGCCCGGATCCTGGCCGAGCGTCTGGTCCAGGACGACGTGAAGGCCGTCGGCGTCGACGTACTGACCGGCGGCACCGATGTGCACCTCGTCCTGGTGGACCTGCGCAACTCGGAGCTGGACGGCCAGCAGGCCGAGGACCGTCTCCACGAGGTCGGCATCACGGTCAACCGGAACGCCATCCCGAACGACCCGCGGCCGCCGATGGTCACCTCGGGTCTGCGGATCGGCACCCCGGCGCTCGCCACCCGCGGCTTCGGTGACGACGACTTCCGCGAGGTCGCCGACATCATCGCCGAGGCCCTCAAGCCCGACTTCGACAAGGACGCCCTGGCCGCCCGGGTGTCCGCTCTGGCCGCGAAGCACCCGCTGTACCCCGGCCTGAAGTAGTTTCGTACGCTTTAGTTCCCGGTTCATTTCGGGACGAAGCCCCGGGGCACCGCGCACACTGGTAGTGAGCGCGGTGCCCCATCCCATGCTGTGCCAGCTTTGCTCTGCACCACCCGGCAGACAACGGCGTCTACCAACCCCCAAGGAGTCCCCCGTGGCCATCTCGGTCTTCGACCTGTTCTCGATCGGCATCGGCCCGTCCAGCTCCCACACCGTCGGCCCGATGCGGGCGGCCCGGATGTTCGCCGCGCGCCTGAAGAACGAGGGCCTCATCGCCCACACCGTGCGGATACGGGCCGAGCTGTACGGCTCGCTCGGCGCCACCGGCCACGGCCACGGCACCCCGAAGGCGGTGCTGCTCGGCCTGGAGGGCGCCTCCCCGCGCACGGTCGACGTCGAGACCGCCGACGACCAGGTGGAGCGGATCAAGGACTCGGGGCGGCTCAACGTGCTCGGCATGCACGAGATCGACTTCGCCTACGACGACGACCTGATCCTGCACCGCCGCAAGGCGCTGCCGTACCACGCCAACGGCATGACGGTCTTCGCGTACGACATCGACGGCGCGCTGATCCTGGAGAAGACGTACTACTCGGTCGGCGGCGGCTTCGTCGTCGACGAGGACGCCGTCGCGGGCGAGAACCCGATCGTGCCGGACGACACCGTCCTCAAGCACCCCTTCCGCACCGGCGACGAGCTGCTCCGGCTCGCCCAGGACACCGGTCTTTCGATCTCCGCGCTGATGCTGGAGAACGAGAAGGCCTGGCGCACCGAGGACGAGATCCGCTCCGGTCTTCTCGACATCTGGCGGGTCATGCAGGCCTGCGTCTCGCGCGGCATGTCCCGCGAGGGCATCCTGCCCGGCGGCCTCAAGGTCCGCCGCCGCGCCGCCACCACCGCCCGCCAGCTGCGTGCCGAGGGCAACCCCGAGGCGCACGCCATGGAGTGGGCGACGCTGTACGCGATGGCGGTCAACGAGGAGAACGCGGCGGGCGGCCGGGTCGTGACCGCGCCCACCAACGGCGCCGCGGGCATCATCCCGGCGGTCCTTCACTACTACATGAACTTCGTGCCCGGCGCCGATGAGGACGGCATCGTCCGCTTCCTGCTCGCGGCCGGCGCGATCGGCATGCTGTTCAAGGAGAACGCCTCGATCTCCGGCGCCGAGGTCGGCTGCCAGGGCGAGGTCGGCTCCGCCTGCTCGATGGCGGCGGGCGCGCTCGCCGAGGTCCTGGGCGGCACCCCCGAGCAGGTCGAGAACGCGGCCGAGATCGGCATGGAGCACAACCTGGGTCTGACCTGCGACCCGGTCGGCGGCCTGGTCCAGATCCCGTGCATCGAGCGCAACGGCATGGCCGCCGTGAAGGCCGTCACCGCCGCCAAGATGGCGATGCGCGGCGACGGCAGCCACAAGGTGTCCCTGGACAAGGTCATCAAGACGATGAAGGAGACGGGGGCCGACATGAGCGTCAAGTACAAGGAGACGGCCCGCGGCGGCCTCGCCGTCAACATCATCGAGTGCTGAGCGCTCCGCGGGAAGTGGGGACCACCGGCTGCGGACCGGCCGTGGCCGGGCGCGCAGTTCCCCGCGCCCGTTCAGGGCACTGACCTCGCCGCATGTCCGTGGAGTCGCTCAGAAGCTGTGTGCCGCCGGGCGCTCCCTGGGCGCCGCCGCCAGCGCCTCGGTGACCTCCGCGACGCTGCCCCGCAGACCGTAGACCGGGGTCGCGGGCTGCTGGCGCCAGGAGTCGTCGATGCCGCCCGCGTCGACGGTGTCGAAGCCCAGCTCGTCGACGAGCTCGCGGACCAGCTGCTTGGCGGCCGCGTCGTCGCCGGCCACCGGCAGGGCGATCCGCTCGGGGTCGCCCTGCGGGCGCGGCCGCTCGAGCAGATCCTGTGCGTACGTGCCGTTGAAGGCCTTGATCACCGGGTGGCCGATGTGCTGCTCGGTCCAGCGGCTCTCGGGCAGGCCGTCCTCGATCGCGTCGATCCGGCCGTCGCGCTCCTTCGGGTAGTAGTTCCCGGTGTCGATGACGACCAGGCCGTCGGCCGCACCGTCGAGGAAGCCCTTGGGCAGCTCGGGGACGCGCTTCAGAGGGATGGTGACCACGACGACCTGTGCGCCCTTGGCGGCCTCGGCGACGGTGACCGGGGTCGCGCCGGTCTCCTCGGCGAGGGCGGAAAGGGTCTGCGGGCCACGGGAGTTGGCGACGGAAACCTCGTGGCCGAGCGCCGTGAGGCGGCGGGTCAGGTTGCCGCCGATGTTGCCCGCGCCGATGATGCCGATCTTCATGAGCTGGCCTTCCGGAGATGGTGCCGCGTTGGCACGCTCCGAGAACTTGCGGGCCCGGGGAGTTATTCCGGGCCGGCCCCGATGGCGTACCGCGCGAGCGGGAGTACGCCACCGGGGCCGATCGGCGTCACTTGTTCAGCGAGGCCCAGAACTCCTCGAAGGAGAGCTTGCCGTCGCCGTTGGCGTCCTTGGCCTTGATGATGGCCTGGGCCACCGTCTCGGTGACGTGGAAGTCGCCCAGCTGCGCCATGACCGCCTTGTACTCGCTCGCGGTGACGCGTCCGTCGCCGTCGATGTCGAGCTTCGCGAACGCCTTGCGCGCCTCTTCGATGTCCGCCACTGGGTCCACCCCTTTGTTGGTGCCTACTGCTTGATGCGTTTCTGACGCGGGTCAGATTAGCTGCCGACGTGGACGCGCAGTGCGGCGGCCAGCCATTGGAAGGCGGCGGCCGCGCTCGGCGGCTGCTCGTAGCCGTTGATGACGGCGAGCAGCTGGAAATAGCGCTCGACGCGCAGGTCCGGGCTGACGCCGATCCGCTCCAGGAGGGCGGCCCGGTCCGCTCCCGAACCGAGGAGCTCGGTGAGGAGGGCGTCGGCCTCGGGGCTTTCGGGTGCCACCCCGCGCTCCTGGGCCCCGCCCGCGAGCAGGGCGACCTGCTTCGCGAAGGCGAGGTAGGCCCCTGGTTCGCGCGAGCGCTCCCGGAAGCTCTCGGAGTTGGTCTCGGCGATCCGCCGCATCAGCGCCCGGAAGCCCTCGTCCTCGACGAGTTCGGCCAGCTCGATCCAGGCGTCGACCTGAAGCGGGGTGGGGTCGTCCGGGAGCTCGGCGGCCACCCCGCGGACCCGGGCGCGGAAGTGCGGGTTGGTGTCGTCGAGGCCGGCGAACACCTCGTCGGTGAAGTCGTCGATGATCTGCTTGCGCTCGCGCGCGGAGAGCCTGGCCAGCTTGTTCATGAGGGTCGTCTCCTCCGTGTCTGACTGCCGTCGGGCGATGGTCGACAGAACGGCCCGGCTGACCCGGAGCGCCCGGATCTGGGCGTCGAGGGCCGCGACATGAGCCGTCGCGACCTCGGCGACCGTGGTCTCCCGGGCGAGCACACGGCGCACGTCGTCCAGGGAGAACCCCAGTTCCCGCAGGGTGCGCACCAGCTCCAGGCGGGCCACGCACTCGGCGTCGTACAGCCGGTAGCCGCCGTGGGAGCGGCCGACGGGCGGCAGGGCGCCGATGTCGGACCAGTACCGGATGGTGCGCACGGGCAGTCCGGTACGGCGGGCGAGCTGCCCGATGGTGAAGGTTTCCGGGCCGTCGTCGATCATGGTGTCGAGTGTCCGGTTTCCAGTGGGTGGAGACTCAAGGCCTCTGGACGGAAAGGAACGGGGAATCTCATGGATGGCACGCTCGGCGACATTCTGGCGGCCGCGGCGACGGGGCGGTTCCCGCCGGCCGACGGCGGTACGACGGTGGTGGCGCAGCCGGGGCCGCGCGACGCGGGCGTGCTGGCGTTCACCGCGCACTCGGTGATCTTCCTGGACGAGGACGAGGACTGGCTCCGGGCCACGCTGGCCGCGACGGACGCCGACCCGCTCGGCGCGTCCATGAACCCCGGGTTCCTGGCCGCCCTGATGGCCCGCACCGGCCGCTCGATGAACTGCGTCGACCTGCTGACCTGCGCCCCCGCCCTGCCGGGCGAGCCGCCGCTGGCGCTGACCGAGATCGAGGACCCGGAGCATCCGAGGGTGGAGCGGGCCCTGAAGTACCGGGACGACGTACGGGTCTGGGCGGCGGACGGCGGCGTCCTGATACTCGGCCGGGGCGTCGCGGGACGCTGGGAGGCCGCCATCGAAGTCGACGAGTCCGCGCGCGGCCTGGGTCTCGGCGTCCGACTCGCCCTGGCCGCACGGCACTTGGCGCCCGAACCGGTCCTCTGGGCCCAGCAGTCACCGGGCAACGCGCGCAGCGTACGCACCTTCCAGGCTGCGGGTTTCCGGCCGGTCGGCTCGGAGGCGCTGCTCGTCGCGCACTGAGCGGGCGGCTCGCGCCCCTGACCGTCCGAAACATCAAAAGGGCGGTTTTCCGCCCCACAAAGAGAAGTTCGCGCCAACTTGACGTCGCCGCTTCCTCACTCTCCGCACCTGATGGATAACTTCATGCTGTCGCCGCCACACCGGGAGCACAGGGCACCCAGGGACTAGCGGCGCTGGGGCGTTACAGCTGTGACCATCACAACTGAAGCATTCACCGTGCGGCCCTTCCTGCGAAGTTGCCACGACACCCTCTCCACGAAGGGCGGCGGCTCGCGCGCCTGCCGCGATCAGGCCTACGCCGTGGTGCGCACGGAAGGAGTCGCCGCATGACCCCCGAGCCCGTGCTCGACTTCCCGCTCTCACGCCGCGGCGACGTACTGCCCGAGGAGTGCGCGTGGCTGCGCGAGAAGCAGCCGGTGGCCCGGGTGCGCACGCTCACCGGCGACCACGCCTGGCTGGTGAGCAGTCACGCGCTGGCCCAACAGGTCCTGGAGGACCCGCGGTTCAGCCTCAAGGACACCGCGAGTCCCGGGGTGCCGCGGCAGTACGCGCCGACGATCCCTCCCGAGGTCGTCAACAACATGGGCGACATCCACAGCCCCGGCCTGTGCAGCGCCGTGATGAAGTCCCTCAGCCCGGACGCCGACGGGCTCGCTGATCAACTCCGGCTTCGGGCCAGCGAGTTGATCGACGCGCTGCTCACCGAGGGCCCGCCGGCCGACCTCCGGGCGGGGTTCGCCGACCCTTTCTCGGCGGCGCTGCACTGCCAGGTGACCGGGGTGCCGTTCGCGGACTGGCGCCGGCTCATGTCGGGTCTGGACACCGCCCACATGACCAGCGCGCACACCTTCGAGGGCGCCGGGCTCAACTGGTACAAGGACCTCGGGTACATGGTGGAGCGCCTCGACGCGCCCGGCCTGGATCCCGACAGCCTGCTCGGCCGGCTCGCGGCGCTGCGCGAGGACCCGGAGTCGGCACACCTCACCGACGAGATGCTGGCCGCGGTCGCGGTTTCCCTGTTCAGCACGGGCGCGGTCTCCACCTCGGCGTTCCTGACCCTCGCGATCCTGGCCCTGCTCCAGCATCCCGAACTGATCGGCCACCTGCGCGAGCATCCCGAGCGCATGGGCCGGGCCGTGGACGAGCTCCTGCGCTGGAACCTGTCGATCGGCGACGGGCTGCCCCGGCTCGCCCTGGAGGACGTACAGGTGGGTGAAGTCCCCGTCCGGAAGGGCGAGTTGGTGCTCGTCCTGGTCGAGGGCGCCAACTTCGACCCGGAGGTCTTCGCCGACCCCCAGCGCCTCGACCTCGACCGGGAGCACAACCCGCATCTCTCGTTCGGCGCCGGACGGCACTCCTGCCCGGCCACAGGTCTTGGCCGGCTGCACGCCGAGACGGCGCTCTCGGTCCTGGTGGACCGGATGCCGGGGCTGCGCCTCGCGGTCCCGGCCGAACAGCTGGTGTGGCGTACGGGCTTCGTCAAGCGCCTGCCGGAGCGGCTGCCCGTGCTGTGGTGACACGGCGGTGCCCCGGGGCCGGCGGACCCCGGGGCACCGCCCCCGTTCGTGCTCGTGCTCAGCGCTCAGCGGAAGATGCCGGTGTGGCCGAGCGAGTACCGGCCGGGCTGCGGGTAGACGGCGAGACCGTGCGGGCCCGAGCCGACCGGGATGCGGGCCAGCTCCTTGCCGGTGGCGGTGTCGATGGCGTACACCTCGGAGTTGTAGCGGCCGGACAGCCAGAGCACCTTGCCGTCGGCGGAGACGCCGCCCATGTCGGGGCTGCCGCCGTCCGGCAGCTCCCATTTCTTGGTGAGCTTGTTCTTGGTGAAGTCGAAGATGGAGATGGTGCCCTCACCGCGGTTGGAGATGTACATCTCCTTGGAGTCGCGGCTGATGTAGAGGCCGTGGCAGCCCTTGCCGGTGGGCAGCAGGGTCGGCGTGGTGAACCTGTCGCCGTCCAGGACCCACATGCCGTGCGCCATCATGTCGGCGATGTAGAAGGTCTTGCCGTCCGGGGACATCTTCACGTCCTGCGGCATCGCCCCGTCGAAGGGCAGCTTCTGGTGGGCGATGACCTCCATCTTCTCCGTGTCGACCTTGAGCAGTTCGCCGGAGAACTCGCAGGAGACGATGAAGTACCGCCCGTCGATGGAGAAGTCGGCGTGGTTGACGCCCGCGCAGGTCACCGGGACGGTCTTGACCCGGTTCATGGTGACCGGGTCGCGGAAGACGAGCTCGCGGTCCTTCGAGGCCATCACGACGGCGTACTTGCCGTTCGGCGTGAAGTAGAGGTTGTACGGGTCCGAGACCTGGACGGTGCGCCCGGTCTTGCCGGTCGCCGGGTCGATGGCGGTGAGCGAGTCGCCGAGGTCGTTGTTGACCCAGAGCGTCTTCATGTCCCAGGACGGCACGACGTGCTGCGGCTGGTGGCCGACCGGAATCGTCTCGACGACCTTGTACGTGGCCGGGTCGATCACGGACACCGTGTTGGAGTTGGTGTTGGGCACGTACACGCGCGGCAGGAAGTTCTTGACGGCCGGCTGGAGGGCGTTCGGCCGGTCCGCGGCATAGGCGTCCTTCGGGTCCAGGACGGGCGGCATCCCGGGCAGGCCCTGCGGCACGGCCTTCTTGACGACGGGCGGCGGGACCGCCGCCTTGGTGCCGATCGCCTCGTCCTTGTGGTCGGCACCCGATCCGCAGCCGGCCAGCGCCGCGAGCAGGGCTGCCGAGAGCAGCACGGTGATCCTCTTCGTTACGGCCTTCGTTGCGGTCGGCATCAGGTCAGCAGCTCCGTGGTCGTGACCGCGCGCAGTCGGCGGCGTTCCAGTTCGGCGAGTAGGGCGGGCAGCGCGGCGACCGTGTCCGCATAGCCGAAGTGCAGGCTCACCACCGATCCGTTGCGGATCTGCCCGGTGACGTTGCGGGTCACGGCCGAGGCGCCGGGCGAGGTGAAGTCGAGCGAGTCGACGTCGTACGACAGGACGTGCGGGTACCCCGCCTTCCGGGCCAGTTTCTGAACGAGCGGCGTCGCGTGCTGGGCACGGGAGGGCCGGAACCACGTCCCGATGGAGCCGGTGAGCCGGCGCAGCCGGTCCGCGCAGCCGGTGATCTCGGCGTACGCCTCCGCCTCGTTCAGAGCGCCGATGTCGATGTGGTGCTGGGTGTGGTTGCCCAGCTCGTGGCCGCCGTCGAGGATGCGGCGGGCCATCGCGGGCTGCTCGTCGAGCCAGCTGCCGACGGCGAGGACGGTGACTTTGGCACCGGCCTTCTCGGCCTCGCCGAGCAGAGTGGTGGCGATCTTGGGATCGCCCTGGCCGTGGAAGGTGAGCGCGACCTGCGGGCGGGCCCGGGGTCCGCTGCTGATCTGGACCGGCTGCCCGGGAAAGGCGCGGGGGGCCGGTGCGGGGCGGGGGGCTTCGGGGCGGGCGGGGGCGGCGACCGCCGCGGAGGCGGACGGCTGGGGCTTCGGAGAGTCGGCCGGCTGCTCGCCGGCCTTGTCGTCCGAACAGCCCGCCGTGAACGCCCCCACGATGGCCGCGCCCGCCCCGGCCCGCAGGGCGCTGCGGCGGTCGACCGCATGGGGTGATGGATTCGGCACATGGACATTTAAGTGGGGCGAGGGGCGGTTGGTAACGATTGACCCATTTCAGGACCTCTGCGGGTCGCGGCCGACCGAAGCCGATCGAAGGTGTCTGAGTCGCTGATTCACTCATCGCCTTCGATATTTATTCATGCTTTAGAAGGCGCGTGCTCTAGCTCACCTACGATTCACAGCTAAACTGTGATACTTCGTGGCACTATGTCCGACTAGGGACTTTTGATGATGGGCCGCCCATCTGTCATAGTCGAAGCCACGACCCCCATTGACCCGGGCCAGGTCGTCTTCAGTCGCCGTGGATCACACCCCCCCAGATCCACGGCGCTCCACAGAAGCCCCCGCGGCGCCGCACCCGGCAGCCAGGGGGCTTCTGTGATTCCGCGAGGCCTTCGGTGACTCAGCGGTCCGCGACCCGCATCTCGAACCAGGTGGTCTTGCCGCGCGGCAGCAGGTCCACCCCCCATCGGTCGGAGAGCTTGTCGACGAGGAAGAGGCCCCGGCCGCTGATGTCGAGCTCGTGCACCGGCATCAGACAGGGCAGTCCGCGCGAGGGGTCGCGGACCTCGATCCGGATCCAGCCCCGGCGGCGCAGCATGCGCAGCCCGAAGACGCGGGCCCCGGTGTGCCGTACCGCGTTGCCGACGAGCTCGGAGACGAGGAGCACCGCGTGCTCCGCGAGCGTCGGCGAGAGCGCCCACTGGCGCAGCACGACGGACTGCGTGATCCGGCGGGCCGTGGCGGCGGACTCCGGGCGCGAGGGCAGCCGGACTTCTTCCTCCGTCGGATTCCCGAACAACTCCAGCGCCTTCAGCGCCAGTTCGTCGTCGGCGGACGGCATCCACCGTGCCGCGGTCGCACTCACGCGCTGCGCCGGTTGTTCCACACCCTCCAGCCCCGCCATGGCACCATCATGGCGGCCCGGGGCGGGCTCCGGGGCCGTTCCGAAGGAATCGAGCCTCCGGAACCTGACGTTCCGGAGGCTCGTTCTGGCATATGACGGGGGCAGTCGATGAGGCAATGCACCCACTCTGACCTGCGATGACGTGATGCATTCGCTTGATCACCAAGCGTTCCGAAGGGGTTTTCCTTAAGGTGCGCTTAAGGCTGTGCTAATCCCCCCACAGGGTGTACACACCGCCCTCACATGTACAGCCGCGGTTGACTCCGCCCCCTCAACTCCCGTGCGCTCAGAGGAACTTGGCCTTGCCCGGACCCTCCTCGACGAAGCTGCGCATGCCCCGCTCGCGGTCCTCGGTCGCGAACAGGCCCGCGAACCAGTTGCGTTCGACGGCGAGGCCGGTGTCGATGTCCGTCTCCAGACCGGTGTCGATCGACTCCTTGGCGGCACGCAGCGCGATGGCCGGGCCCTGGGCGAGCCGCGCGGCCCAGGCGACGGCCCGCTCGTACACCTCGGCGGCCGGCACCACCTGGTCGACCAGGCCCATGGCGAGCGCCTCGTCCGCCTTCACCTGGCGGCCGGTGAAGATGAGGTCCTTGGCCTTGGACGGGCCCACCAGGCGCGCGAGGCGCTGCGTGCCGCCGGCGCCCGGGATGAGGCCGAGCAGGATCTCGGGCTGGCCGAGCTTCGCGTTCTCACCGGCGATGCGGAAGTCGGCGCACAGCGCCAACTCGCAGCCACCGCCCAGCGCGTAGCCGGTGACGGCCGCGACGACCGGCTTGGGGATCTTGGCGACGGCGGTGAAGCAGTCCTGCAGCGCCCGGCCGCGTACGACCATCGACGCGTGGTCCATGGCCTGCATCTCCTTGATGTCCGCGCCCGCCGCGAACAGCTTCTCGCCGCCGTACAGGACCACCGCCCGCACGTCCTCGCGCCGGGCCGCCTCTTCGGCGAGCTCGCGCAGTCTGTCCTGGCTCGCGATGTCGAGAGCGTTCATCGGGGGGCGGTCCAGGCGGATGGTGCCGACGCCTTCGGAAACTTCGAGGTTCACAGTCATGGAGGCAGGTTAACGGTCACTAACGACAACGGACCCGGTGCGTGGGATGTTTGGGGGGCCGACCCCCCGGATTCACAGCCTCACGGCACCGGGCCCGTCGCGGAGTTGCCTTACCGGGCTACTTGGTCCACTCCGCCCAGGAGAGGTTCCAGCCGTTGAGGCCGTTGTCGGGCTGGATGACCTTGTCCTTGGAGTTCTTCACGACGACCACGTCGCCGATCAGGGTGTTGTTGTAGAACCAGGCGGCGGGCGTGGACGGGTCGCCCGCACCGCGCGCGTCCTCCAGACCGACGCAGCCGTGGCTGGTGTTGGCCGAGCCGAACACCGACGGATCGCCCCAGTAGTTGCCGTGGATGAAGGTGCCGGAGCTCGACAGACGCATCGCGTGCGGCACGTCCTTGATGTCGTACTCGCCGCCGAAGCCGACGGTGGCGCCGTTCATCCGGGTCACCTCGTACTTCTCGCTGATGACCATCTGCCCGTTGTACGTGGTGTTCGCCGGGGAGCCCGCGCTGATCGGGATGGTCTTCAGGGGCTTGCCGTCGCGCTCCACCTTCATGGTGTGGGCGCTCGCGTCCACGGTGGAGACCTGCGAGCGGCCGATGGTGAAGTGGATGGTGCGGGTCTGCTTGCCGTAGACACCGGGGCGGCCCTCGACGCCGTCGAGGTTGAACTTGACGGTGACCTTGGTGCCGGGCGCCCAGTACTTCTCGGGACGGAAGTCGAGGCGGTCGTTGCCGAACCAGTGGCCCTCGACCGGGACGGACGGCTCGGCCGTCACGGTGATCGCCTTCTCGACCGCGTCCGGGTTGGTGATGCCGCGGCTGAAGTTGACGGAGACCGGCATACCGACGCCGACGGTGGAGCCGTCCTCGGGCACGTACTGGCCGATGAAGGTGTTGGTCGGCACGAGGGTGGTGAAGGTGGTGTCCTTGGCGGACTCGCGGCCCTTGTCGTCCTTGGCGACCGCGTGGACCTTGTACTGCGTCGCGGAGGCGAGGTGCTGGTCCGGGGCCCAGCCGAGGCCGTCCGCGGATATCTTCCCGGCGACCGCGTTGCCCTTGCTGTCGGCCACCGTGACGGCGGACAGCTTGCCCTTGTCGGCGGATATCTTCAGCGCGCCGCTGGTGGCCACGTCCTTGGCCTTGTCCGCCGGCACGATGGTGACCACGGCCTCGGAGGCCTTGGTGTCCTCGGCGGCGCCTGCGCCGCCCGCCTTGGCCTTGGAGCTGGAACCGTCGCCCCCGCCGCAGGCGGTGACGAGGAGCAGCATCGCCCCGAAGAGGAGGGCCAGCAGTGCGCTTCCCTGGCGACCGCGCCGTCCGGCCGCGGCCGGCGCCCCCGAAATAGGCTGCCCGTTCAAGACTTTCTTCTCCCCTCGCACGGCGTGGCCCCGCCACCGCCCGTACTCACTCACCCCCGCGCACGTCCTCGCGCACGCACGGCGATAGATAATCACACTGGACGGGCCCCGACCTCCCCTCCTATGTCACCGTTCAGTGCCAACTTGTCCTGGAACTCTCAGGTGAAACACAGAAACCGTTCCCGGTGGGTTAACCGGGAACGGTCAGGGGCCGTGCGTTCGAGGGGTGAGGGGAATTCAGGAGATCGCGGAGCCCGCCTTCCACTTCGCCCAGTCCAGGTTCCAGCCACTGAGCCCGTTGTCGGGAGCGACCTGGTGGTCGTGGGAGTTGACGACCTCGACGATGTCGCCGATGAGGGTGCGGTCGAAGAACCAGCCGGCCGGGGTGTCCGAGCTGCCGCCCTTCACATCGCGCAGACCGACGCATCCATGGCTGGTGTTGGAGTTGCCGAAGGTCCTGGAGGGGGCCCAGTAGTTGCCGTGCAGGAAGGTGCCGGTGTTGGTCAGCCGGATGGCGTGCGGCACATCCGGAATGTCGTACTCGCCCCCGAAGCCGACGGTCTGACTGTTCATCCGGGTCACGTCGTACATCTCCGTGACGACCATCTTCCCGTTGTACGTGGTGTTCTTCGGCGACCCCGCCGAGATCGGCAGGGTGGAGACCAGCTCGCCGCCGCGCCGCACCTCCATGGTGTGTGCCTCGGCATCCACGAGGGATTCCTGGTCGCGCCCGACGGTGAAGAAAACCGTCTTGTCCTGGATGCCGTAGACGCCGGGCGCCGCGACGACGTCGCGCAACCGCATGTCGATGGTGACCTTGGTGCCGGGCGCCCAGTACCTCTCGGGCCGGAAGTCGATCCGGTCGTTGCCGAACCAGTGGCCCCGCACCTCCACCGGAGGCTGGGAGGTGATCCTGATGGCGCGCTCGACGGCCGCCCGGTCCTTGATCGCCTGATTGAAGTTGAACGACACGATCATGCCGACGCCCACCGTGGAGCGGTTCTCGGGCTTGAAGTAGCCGATGAACCGGTGCTCCGGGACGAACGTGGTGAAGCTGGTGTGGCGAGCCTGGCGGTGGCCGTGGCCGTCGAGCGCCACCGTGTCCACCGTGTACAGCGCGGCCAGCTGAAGCGCACCGCCGCTCGGCGTCCACGTCATCCCGTCCGCGGAGACCTTGCCCGGCACCTCCTCGGGCTGCGCGTCCTCCGTCTTCATCATCTTGACCCGCTCCAGGCGCCCGGCCGGCACCCGCACCTCCACCTTCTGGTCCGCCGTGACCGCCTTGGCCCCGTCGTCCGGAGTCACCAGAATGGCCTCCTTCGGCGTCAACGGCTTGCCCCCGATGTCGCCGATGTCCAGGGCGCCGCCCGAGCACCCGGTCAGCGCGGTCACCAGGACCGCCGTCAGTCCTGCCCATGCCAGGGCGGCGGCCGCGCCCGCCCCTGCCCGCTTCAGTACGTCTCTCACGCCCCGCCCAACGACCGCCCCCCGCCGGGGGAAACGTGAGTACGAGGGCTGTTGCGGGAAGAACAGGTGCAGGGACACGCAAGGGGAGCCGCGGCCGGGACGCCGCGTGCTGCCCTGCGCCGAGCCGCGGGAGGCCGTCAGGTGTCGAGCGCAGCCGAGCAGAGGGCAGTGCGGGGTGCCGTGGGCGGTGCGCCCGGCACGGAGGGGCAGCGCCCCCTTCACCCCGCCGTGAACGGCCACCGGGGTGAACCGGGGGCCCTGCGCCCCCCTGTCTGGCCGGGCTCGCCGACCCCGCTCGGGGCCCGCTTCCGGGTCGGCCCGGACGGCGTCGCGGGCACCAATTTCGCGCTGTGGGCGGGCGGCGCCGAGTCGGTCGAGCTGTGCCTGTTCGACGCGGCGGGCACCGAGACACGGCTCGCGCTGACGGAACTGACCCATGAGATCTGGCACGGCTTCGTGCCGGGCGTACGACCCGGGCAGCGCTACGGGTTCCGGGTGCGCGGGCGCTGGGACCCCTGGACGGGGGCCCGCTGGAACCCGGCGAAACTGCTGCTCGACCCGTACGCGCGGGCCGTGGACGGCGACTTCGTGCTGCCGCCCGAGGTGTACGGACACGTCCGGGACTGGCCGCAGCAGCAGGTCGCCGACACCGTGCGCGACGACCGCGACTCGGCGCCGCACGTCCCCAAGGGCGTGGTGGTGCAGGACGACGACGACTGGGCGGACGACCGCCGCCCCAAGACGCCCTGGTCCGACTCGGTCATCTACGAGCTGCACGTACGCGGCTTCACCCGGCTGCACCCGGAGATCCCCGAGCCGCTGCGCGGCACGTACGCGGGGCTCGCGCACCCGGCGGCGATCGACCATCTGGTGCGGCTCGGCGTGACGGCGGTGGAGCTGCTTCCGGTGCACCAGTTCGCGCACGAGGACCATTTGCTGCGGCGCGGCCTTCGAAACTACTGGGGTTACAACTCGATCGGGTACTTCGCTCCGCACGCCGGCTACTCGGCGACCGGGACCGCGGGGCAGCAGGTCGGCGAGTTCAAGCGGATGGTGCGGGCGCTGCACGCGGCCGGCATCGAGGTCATCCTCGACGTGGTCTACAACCACACGGCAGAGGCCGGGGAGCTGGGGCCGACGCTGTCCCTGCGCGGCATCGACAACCGCGGCTACTACCGCCTCCAGTCCGACGCCCGCCGCTACGCCGACTACACGGGCTGCGGCAACACCCTCCATGTGGTCCAGCCCCATGTCCTGCGCCTGATCACGGACTCGCTGCGCTACTGGGTGACCGAGATGGGCGTGGACGGCTTCCGGTTCGACCTGGCCGCGGCCCTTGCCCGCTCGATGCACGACGTCGACATGCTGTCGCCCTTTCTCGCGGTGATCGCCCAGGACCCGGTGCTGCGCCGCGTGAAACTGATCGCCGAACCGTGGGACGTGGGCAACGGCGGCTACCAGGTGGGCTCCTTCCCGCCGCTGTGGACCGAGTGGAACGACCGCTACCGGGACGCCGTACGGGACTTCTGGCGGGGCGCGCTGCCGGACGTGCGCGACCTCGGCTACCGCCTCTCGGGCTCCAGCGACCTGTACGCCTGGGGCGGCCGGCGCCCGTACGCGTCGATCAACTTCGTGACCGCGCACGACGGTTTCACGCTGCGCGACCTGGTGTCGTACGAGCGCAAGCACAACGAGGCGAACGGGGAGGGCAACCGGGACGGCACCAACGACAACCGGGCCTGGAACTGCGGGGTGGAGGGCGAGACCGACGACCCCCGGATCAACGCGCTGCGGCGGCGCCAGCTGCGGAACCTGCTGACCACGCTGCTGGTGTCGACGGGCGTGCCGATGCTGGTCGCGGGCGACGAGATGGGCCGCACCCAGGGCGGCAACAACAACGCGTACTGCCAGGACGGCGAGGTGAGCTGGGTCGACTGGTCGCTCCTGGAGAAGCCGGGGCCGCGCGGGCTGCTCGAACTGGCCACCCGCCTGGTCGAGTTGAGGCACCGGCATCCGGTGCTGCGCCGCCGCGCCTTCTTCTCCGGCCGGGCGCAGGGCGCGGACGGGCTGCGGGATCTGGCGTGGTTCACCGCGCGGGGCGAGGAGATGACGGAGCAGGACTGGTACGCGCCCACCGCGACGCTGGGCCTGTATCTGTCCGGCCGCGACATCCCGGGGCGTGACGCGCGGGGCGCGCCGGTGACCGACGACAGCTTCCTGATCCTGCTGCACTCGGCGGACCGCCCGGCGGGCTGCGTGCTGCCGGGGCCGCCATGGGCCGCCTCGTACGAGCTGGTCGTGGACACCTCGGAGGAGGAACAGGCCGAGGCGCCGGGGCGGGTGCACCGGGGCGGCGAGACGGTGACGCTGCCCGCCCGGTCGGTGCTTGTGCTGAAGGTGGCGGGGTAGGGCGGGCTCGCCGGACGGAGCTGGCCGGGCCGGGTCGAGACAGGAGGGAGAGGGCCGACCGGGGGGCGGCGGTGGAAATCTCCACCCGCGGTCCACCCGCGGGCCGATCCGCTCCACCCACCCCGGCTGCGATCGTCGAACGTGCCGGAGCCATCGGCGGGCGACGAGGGAGTGGTACGGCATGAACAACGACATCGAGCTGGCCCTGCGGATCACCCTGTACGCATGGCTGGCCTGCGAACTGGCCCTCCAGGTACGCCAGTTGATGAGCAGCGCGCCCACCGAGCGCACCGAGTGGCGCAGCCTGCTGCTCTTCGTCGTGGCGCTGGGCGCGGCAGGCTGGGCGGCCCGTCCGGTCGCCCACGCCGCCCCGGCGCTGGACTATTCGACGACCTCGACGGGGGCCCGCCTGGCGGTGCTGATCGTCGCCTGGGCCGGGATAGGCCTGCGCCTTTGGGCCATCGTCGCCCTGGGTCGCTTCTTCCGGGGCACGGTCCACGTCCAGCAGGACCACCAGGTGGTGCGCTCTGGCCCGTACCGCTGGGTGCGCCATCCCGCGTACAGCGGCATCGCGCTGGCCGGGCTCGCCCTCGGGGTGACGTACGACAACGCGGCGGCGCTCCTGGTGTTCGCGGCGGGCGGCGCCCTGGCGCTCGGATACCGCATCCACGTGGAGGAGAAGCTCCTCTCCGAGGCGCTGGGCACCGCGTACACGGAGTACGCGGCCACCACGCCCCGGCTGATACCCGGGGTCTGGTGAGGGCTCCGGCGGGGGCGGCGCGAGAGGCTTCGGTCAGCCGAGGATCTTCCGGTCGTACGCCACCGCCACCGCGGCGGCCCGGTCCTTGACGCCCAACTTGCCGTAGATGTGCGTCAGATGGGTCTTCACGGTGGCCTCGCTGATGAACAGGGCCCGCGCGATCTCCCGGTTGGACGTGCCCTTGGAGACGAGGGCGAGGACCTCGCGCTCGCGGCCCGAGAGAGGTTCACCGGCGGGCACTGCGGGCGTGCGGACCGCCGTGACCAGGCGGGACGCGACGGCCGGAGAGAGCACCGTGCGGCCCGCGGCGGCGGCCCGCACGGCGGTGAACAGTTCCTCGCGCGGGGCGTCCTTGAGGAGGTAGCCGGTGGCGCCCGCCTCGATCGCGGGGAGGGTGTCCGAGTCGGTGTCGTATGTGGTGAGGACGAGGACCTTGGAGCGCAGCCCGCGCCGGGTGAGCTCCGCGATCGCGGCCACTCCCCCGCCACCGGGCATCCGCAGGTCCATCAGGACGACGTCCGGGTCGAGTTGCTCGGCGAGGTCTACGCCCTCGACTCCGTTGGAGGCCTCGCCGAGGACCTCGAAGCCGTCGGCCGAGGCGAACATGCCGCGCAGACCGTCCCGCACTACGGGGTGGTCGTCGCAGATCAGGAGGGTGATGGTGGCGTCAGTGGTCATGGGGGACCAACGGTACGCGGGCGGAGACCGCGGTGCCATGGCCGGGCTCCGCTTCCACGGTGACCGTGCCGGCGATGCGTTCGGCCCGGGCGCGCATGCCGTCGAGGCCGAAGCCGCCTGTGCCGGAGCGGGCCGGCAGGCTCAGCGGGTCGAAGCCCCGGCCGTCGTCGCGGACGTCGAGGGAGACCTCGTCGCCCATGAAGGACAGCGTGACGCCGACACGGGTCGCGTGGGCGTGACGGCTCGCGTTGGCGAGGGCCTCCTGGGCGATGCGGAGGAGGGTGGCCTCGATCTCGTCGTGGAGCTGCACGGCGGTGCCGGTCACAGTGAAGTCGGCGCGGACCCCGTGCCGGGTGCCCCATTCGGCGACGGTCTTCTTCAACGCCTTGTGCAGGGCGTCGTGTTCGAGGTCGAGGGGGCTGAGGTTCTGCACCGAGCGGCGGGCCTCGCCGAGGCTGTGCCGGGCGAGCGACTGGGCGCTGGCGAGGTGTTCGCGTACGAGGTCGGGGTCGGTGCTGCTGGTGACCACCTGGAGCTGGGCGATGATGCCGGCCAGGCCCTGGGCGATGGTGTCGTGGATCTCGGCGGCGAGCCGACGGCGTTCGTCGGCGACGCCCGCTTCCCTTGCCTGGAGCAGGAGTTGGGCGTGCAGGGCGGCGTTCTCGTCGAGGGCCTGCTGGAGCCGGGCGTTGGTGGTCTCCAGCTCGTCGATGGTCGCGATCTGCACCCGGGCCCGCTCGTCCTCCTGGGCGGCGAGATGGCTGAATACGGTGAGGAGTACGCAGTTGATGGCGAGGACGGCGCCGAACACCACCCACCCCATGGAGCCCTTGGGCGGAAGACCGCCGGACTGGGAGCCGGCCATGATCACCGCGGTCGCGAACAGGCCGATCCTCACCAGGCGCCGGGGCAGCACCGCCTGGGCGCCGAAGTAGCCGACGACGGCGTAGAACGCGAAGAACGGGTTGAGCCAGGTGAGCGCGAAGGCGATGGACCAGCGCAAGAAGTAGTAGACGGCGCCCGCGACGCTCGGTCCCGGCCGGGTGCGGCGCAGATGGCCCCAGCAGAGCTGGAGCAGCAGGGCGCCGCCGGCCAGGGCGAGGGCGGCCCAGCGGTCGGCGGTGCTCATCACCAGGTCGGCGGTGGCCGCGGCGGCGAGGCAGCCGATGAAGAGCAGTCCATAGGGGCCCCAGCGGTGGAACGCCTCCCAGCGTTCCTCCACCGGATCCGACTTCGCCGTGCTCGCCCCGTTGCTCATGGCCCCAGTCTCGTCCACGCCGAAGCTGTCCACGGAGCCGCTCCAGAAGGACACGGCTGTCATTCCCACCGGAACCAGCGGGTCGCGGCCGCCGAGAGGAGCACGGTCCACAGGGCGAGGATGCCGAGGTGGTCCCAGCCGGGCCAGCTGCCGGCCGCTGCCTCGTTGAGGGCCTGGGCGGCGGCGCCGAAGGGCAGCAGCTCGACGATGCGGCCCAGCGTGTCGGGCATGGCTTGGACGGGCAGCCAGACGCCCGCGCTGAACATCATCGGGAAGAACACCGCCGAGCCGATGGCGTTGGCGACCTTCGAGGTACGGGAGAGGGCGGAGACCAGGGCTCCGAGGGCGAGCGCGCTCAGGACGGCGAGCAGCAGGCCGAGGGCGTATCCGAAGAGCTGGTGCGGCAGCGCCACGTGGAAGGCGAGCCGGCCCACCGTGAGGGAGAGGAGGGCGGAGATCAGCGCGGCCGCGCCGTGCAGCCCCATCTGGGCGCCGAGCAGGGCGGACGGGCGGACGGGGGTGGCCGACATGCGGCGCAGGATGCCGCGCTCGCGGTATCCGGTGATGACCGGCGGCATGGCCTGGAGGCCCGCCATGATCATGGAGAGGAGTACGGCGACGGGGACGTAGGCGTCGACGAAGCGGATGCCGCCGAGCGCCTTGTCGGGGTCGCGGAAGCCGGGGATCGAGCCGAGCACGACCAGCAGGACGGTCGGGAACACCATGATCCAGAAGAGTCCGGCGGGCTCGCGCCGGAACAGCCGGGTCTCGGTCTTCAGTACGGCGACGGCGGCCGTGCGGGAGGTGCGGGCGGCCCGGGCCGGGCGCGGCGGGGTGAGGGTGGTGGTCATGCCGAGGCCTCCGTCAGGTCCAGGAACGCGTCGTCGAGGGTCGCCTCGGAGACGCGGAGTTGGTGGGCGGTGATGTGGTGCCGGGCGAGCAGGGTGATCACGGCGTTGACGGTCTCGTCGGTGCCGTGGATGGTCACCCGGCCGTGCTTCTCCTCCACGGCCGCGGCCTGCGGCAGCTCGGTGAGGGCGATGTCGTCGAGCGGGGCGGAGGGGGTGAAGGAGATGACGGTGGAGCCGGCCGCACGCCGGATCAGCCCGGAGGGGGTGTCCAGGGCGGCGATCCGCCCCTTGTCGATCACGGCGACCCGGTCGCACAGGCGCTGGGCCTCCTCCATGAAGTGGGTGACCAGCAGGACGGTCACTCCGCTGCGGCGTACGTCCTCGATCAGCGCCCAGGTGTCGCGGCGGGCGCGCGGGTCGAGGCCGGTGGTGAGCTCGTCGAGCACCACGACGCGCGGGTTGCCGATGAGGGCGAGCGCGATGAACAGGCGCTGCTTCTGCCCGCCGGACAGCTTGGCGAAGCGGGTGTTCAGCTTCTCGCCGAGCCCGAGGCGTTCGGCGAGCGGGCGCCAGTCGGCGGGGTTCGGGTAGAAGGCGGCGTACAGCGCGAGGGCCTCGCGCACGGTCAACTTGGGCTGGAGCTCGCTCTCCTGGAGCTGGGCGCCCAGGATGCGGGTCACCTCGTCGTGGTCGGCGACCGGGTCGTGGCCGGCCACCCGGATCACCCCGGCGTCCGGGACGCGGAGTCCCTCGATGCACTCGACGGTGGTGGTCTTGCCCGCGCCGTTGGGGCCGAGGATGCCGAAGATCTCGCCCTCTTCCACGGCAAAGCTGACGCCGTCGACAGCGGGCCTGCGGCCGTATGCCTTGCGCACTCCGGTGACTTCGATGATTGCCATGGCTCGAGAATCCCGTTCGGCGGGGGTCCGCCACATCGCCCATCGCGCTCGACCCCGCATCAACCGATCGGTTGATGGGCGGTACGACCTCCTGCACGCCTGCTCCCGGAACGGCGCCCCCGAGCCGCCCGGTTGGTCCTAGGACCAGCGGACCAGTGGGGCCCGTCCGAAACTCGGTGGGCACTGTCAGTGGCCGTCCGTAGGCTCGGCAACGATGCCCGATACACATGCAGCTACCAAGGACCCGTCGGCCACGCGCTCGCTCCTGAGGCTCTGGCCGTATGTACGCCCCATACGAACTCGCCTGTTCAGTGCGGCATTTGTGGCGATCGTCGCCTCCTGCCTCGGTCTGGTGATCCCGCTCGTACTGAAGTGGATCGTCGACGGGCCGGTGGCCGACCACGACCCCGGCGGGGTGTGGCTCGGCGCGCTGTACCTGCTGCTGCTCGGGGTGGCGGAAGCGGCGCTGTTCGGGTTCCGGCGGTGGCTGGTGGCGCGGCCGCTCGCGAGCGTCGAGGCGGACATGCGGGCCGATCTGTACCGGCATGTGCAGCGGCTTCCGGTCTCCTTCCACGACCGGTGGGCATCGGGCCAGCTCCTGTCGCGCGGCACGACGGATCTCATGCTGCTGCGGATGTTCCTGGCGTTCCCGCTGACGTTCCTCGTCGTCAACGGGGTGACGATCCTGGCCGGGTTCGCGATCCTGCTGTCGCAGCAGTGGAGCCTCGGGCTCGTGCTGCTCGTCCCGGTGATCCCGCTGGTGGTCCTCTGCTCGGTCTTCGAGACCCGGTACTCGCTGGTCGCCCGGCAGGCACAGGACCAGGTGGGCGACCTGACGACGGTGGTCGAGGAGAGCGTGCTCGGCATCCGGATCATCAAGGGGTTCGGGCAGCACCGCAGCCAGGCGCTGGCCTTCCGCGAACTCTCCCGTCGGCTGCGCGGCACCGAGCTCGCCAAGGCGCGGCTGCTGGCCGGGCTCTGGGGCCTGATCACCACGATCCCCGAACTCGCCATCGGCGCGGCGCTGGTGCTCGGCACGGTGCAGGTGGCCGACGGGGAGCTCTCGGCGGGAACGCTGGTGGCGTTCCTGTCCACGGCGCTGGCCCTGCGGTGGCCGGTGGAGTCGATCGGGTTCCTGCTGGCGATGAGCCAGGAGTCCGCGACGGCGACGGTGCGGTTCTTCGAAGCGATGGACGCGGAGGAGGAGGCGGAGGCGCCGGGTGCCTCCACGACCCACCCCTCGGGGGACCTGCCCCCGGGCGCCCCCCAAGGGGCTGCGCCCCTGGAACCCGCTCGGGGCTCCGCCCCCAGCCCCGTTCTCGAACGCCCGGCCTCGTCCGCGGACCGTGCGCCAGGGGCTCCGCTCCCGGACCCCTGCTCCTCAATCGCCGGAGGGCCCGCATTCGCGCTGCCCGGCACCGAAAGACCGGCCCAGGACGAATTGACGCTCAGCGACACCGATGGGGGGCCGGACCACCGGACCGCACAACCGCCCCCGGCCCACCTCGGCATCCGTTTCGAGGAGGTCATGTTCCGGTATCTCGACGCGGCCCCCGGAACCTCACCGGTCCTCTCCCGGATCGATCTGCACATACGGGCGGGCGAGACCATGGCGCTCGTCGGGGGGACCGGGTCCGGGAAGACCACGCTCACCGCGCTCGTGCCGCGTCTGCACGAGGTCAGTGGGGGGCGAATCACTCTCGACGGGGAGGACATCGCGCTCATGCCGCGGGAGCGGCTGCGCGGGCTCGTGTCCGTCGCGTTCGAGGAGCCCACCCTCTTCTCGGCCTCCGTGGGGGACAACGTCCTGATGGGCGGCGGGAGTCCGGACGACCTGGAACGGGCGCTGGACATCGCGCAGGCCCAGTTCGTACGGCGGCTGCCGCAGGGCGTGGACACGCAGGTCGGGGAGCAGGGGCTCAGCCTGTCCGGCGGACAGCGGCAGCGGCTCGCGCTCGCCCGGGCGGTCGTGGGGCGGCCGAGGTTCCTGATCCTCGACGACCCGCTGTCGGCCCTGGACGTGCACACCGAGGCGCTCGTCGAGGCGGCGCTGCGGCGGGTGCTTCAGGACACCACCGCGCTGGTGGTCGCGCACCGCCCGTCCACCGTGATGCTCGCCGACCGGGTCGCCCTGCTGTCGGGCGGACGGATCACCGCCGTCGGTACGCACCAGGAACTGCTGCGCGGCAACGCCGAATACGCCTGGCTGATGTCGGGCGCCGAAGAACGTCATGACGGCAAGGGGGAGGACGGGCGATGACCACGACTGTCGGGCAGGAGACCGCCACCGGGGAGGACGAGGTACCCGCTGCCGGCGATCCCTTCGATCGCGACGAGCTGCCCGCGCCTGCGGGGGCGACCGGCGCGCTGCTCAGGGCCCTGCTGCGGCCGCTGCGCAGGCGCGTGGTGATCGCGACGCTGATGCTCGTCGTGCAGCAGGCCGCGGCCCAGGCGGGCCCGCTGCTCGTCGCGTACGCCATCGACCGGGGCGTACCGGCGTTCCGCGCGCACGACTACGGGCCGCTGCTCGCGGTGGGCGCCGGGTATCTGGTGTCCGCGCTGGCCTCCGGGTTCTTCCAGTACGCGTTCATCCAGACCTCCGCCCGGGTCAACCAGGACGTGCTGCTCGATCTGCGCGGGCGGATCTTTAGGCACGCGCAGGCGCTGAGCGTGGACTTCCACGAGCGGTACACCTCGGGACGGCTGATCTCGCGGTCCACCACGGACGTCGAGTCGCTGCGGGAACTGCTCAGCGAGGGCCTGCAGGAGCTGATCGGGGTGATCCTCTCCTCGGTCTACATCTGCGCGATGCTGCTGTGGCTGGACTGGGGCATCGGCGCGCTCGCGGTCGCCTCCTACGTTCCGCTGCACTTCCTGATCCGGCTCTACCAGCGCCGGGCGGGAGCCATGTACGCGGCGCGGTCCACGGCGATCGCCGCGGTGATCGTCAAGTTCGCGGAGACCCTGAACGGCATCCGGCCGGTGCAGGCCTTCCGGCGCGAGCGGGCCAACGACGCCGAGTTCCAGGAACTGAACCGCCGCCACGAGCGGGCGAACGGCGACGCGATCCTGGAGATGGCGCGCTACGTCGTGGGCTCCCGGCTCGTGGCCAACACGGCCGTCGCGGCGATGGTGTTGTGGGGTGCCACGCGGGTCGCGGACGGCAGCCTGGAGCTGGGCGTGCTCGCGGCCGCCGTGCTGTACATGCGCCGCCTGTACGACCCCATCGACCGGCTCGGCATGTTCCTCAACTCCTACCAGTCGGCCGCGGCCTCCCTGGAGAAGGTCGCCGGGCTGCTGGCCCAGACCCCGTCCGTCCCGGAGTCCGCGCAGCCGACCGCGCTGCCGGAGCGGGCGGCCGGACTCCCGGGCCGCCGCGTCGAGTTCGAGCAGGTCGGCTTCGGCTACCGGACCGGCGGCGAGGTGCTGCCCCGCTTCGACCTGACCATCCCGGCGGGCCAGACCGTCGCCGTGGTCGGCTCGACGGGCGCGGGCAAGTCCACCCTCGCCAAGCTCCTGGCCCGCTTCTACGACCCGACGGCGGGCCGCGTGCTGCTCGACGGCACGGATCTGCGCGAGCTGTCCGTACGGGATCTGCGGCGCGGGGTCGTCATGGTCACCCAGGAGGCGTTCCTGTTCTCCGGCACGGTCGCCGAGAACATCGCGATCGGCCGCCCGGACGCCACCCGGGACGAGATCGAGCAGGCCGCGAAGGCGATCGGCGCGCACGACTTCATCGCGGGCCTGCCCGACGGCTACGACACCGACGTACGCAAGCGGGGCGGCCGCATCTCGGCCGGCCAGCGCCAACTGGTCGCCTTCGCGCGGGCGTTGCTCGCCGACCCTGCCGTCCTGATCCTCGACGAGGCGACCAGCTCGCTCGACATCCCGGGCGAGCGGGCGGTGCAGCGCGCCATGCACACCGTGCTCAAGGGGCGTACGGCGGTGGTGATCGCGCACCGCCTGTCCACGGTCGAGATCGCGGACCGGGTCCTGGTGATGGAGCACGGCCGCGTGGTCGAGGACGGCTCCCCCGCCGACCTGATCGCGGGCACCGGCCGCTACGCCGACCTGCACCGCGCCTGGCGGGACAGCCTGGCCTGAGCACCCGCCCTGGCGGAACTTCGGAGAGCCGTCGGTATCTACGAGCGCATCGGCGCGGCCGAAGCGATGGGTGCCGCCGAGCACCTGGCCGGTTTGGAGGCCGAAGAAAGCGGTGGAGCTTCGGGCGTTGGGGATTCGGCCGATTCCTGAACCGGATCGTCAGGGAGCGGAGTCCGGGAATGTGCAACTCGCCAGAGCCGGTACTCACCGCCCCGACCTGCGGGTTTCCGGTACCTGCCGGGTAGCGGCCGGAAGGGAGTTCGTAGGATCGGGGCGTGGCAACGGGGACGGGTACCAACTGGGCGGCGCCCACGGAGACGGAGTGGCTGCTGCACTCGGCGGGGCTGCGCGGCGATGTGACGGCGCAGTTACGGGTGCTCGCCCGCGAGGAGCTCTACATCGCCGCGCCGAAGGCCGAGGTCGACGCGCGGCCCGACCTGATCCGCTGGCCCGCCTACCGGGACGCGTCGGGGTGGATGTGCAAGCCGGTGCTGACCCGGGGGATGCTACCGCCGTGGCATCCGGACTGGGTGTTCCACGGGGTCTCGCTCAAGTGGATCGCCGACTCGGGCCTCCTGGACGGGCGGACGCTGCTCGCGGTCAACGCCGGTACGCCGGCCCAGTTGTTCCTGCCCACCGCCGCCGACCACCTGGCCCTGTGGCGCCGGCTCCACGAGGAGGCCGAGCGCCCCGGCCGGCTGATCGGCCTGCGGCACGGCGCGCTGCGCGGTCCGCTCGCGTACGGGCTCGCCTGCGGCGCGCATCTGGCGGTCGGCAACGACGTGCCGTGGAACGAGGTGGGCTCGGTCTATCAGGAGTACACCAGCGAGCTCCGGATGCTCCGCGAGTCCTGGGACATCACCGACCGGGCGGGCTGGCAGCAGCAGTTGGACTTCCTGCTCGACGCGCGCAACAGCCCGGCCGAGCCCGACTTCGTACTCCGCGTGCGCGAGGAGCTGCGGGCCGGTCTCGACGAGGCGCCGCCCGTCGACCTGTGGCGCGAGACGGCCGCCGGGCACGCCCAGGACATCGGCGTCGGCCACGGCGCCGTCAAGGACATCGAGGAGCTGGTGCGGCGCATCGTGCGGTACGAGGCCCGGTTCCGGGCGGACGGGCTGCTCGCGCCGGACGGCCGCGTCACCACGACCGTCGCCTACGACTACGGGCGGGCCGTGAACCTGGCGCGCTGGGGGCTCTCGGCCCGGTTCTGCACCCCGTACGAGGCCGAGCAGGCGATCGTGCACGCGGGCGCGCTCAGCAAGTCGGCCTACCGCTCGTGGGAGGACTTCTCCGCGGGGTACGCGCTCGGCCGGGTGCTGCGTTTCGACGAGGAGTCGTACGGCCGCTACTACCAGCAGAACGTCGACGCGCACCGGATCCTGACCGAGCACGAGGCCAGCCCCTGGCGGAACATCCCCTGGCGCTGAGCCCGGCCCTCAGGCCCCCACGGTTCCGTCGACGCCCTCGCGCAGGAGGTCGGCGTGGCCGTTGTGGCGGGCGTACTCGTGGATCAGGTGCAGCATGACCATGCGCAGCGACACGTCCTCGCCCCAGCGCGGCTGGTGGCCCGCGAGGTCGAGGGACCCGGCGTCCCGCTCGATCCGCCGGGAGTGCTCGACCTCGGCCTCCCAGGCTCCGAACGCCTCGGCCCTGGTGGACCCGCTCGCGTCGTACGCCGCCTGGAAGTCCATCTCGTCCGACCACACCAGCGGGATGTCCTGGTCCTCGAAGACCCGGCGGAACCAGGTCCGTTCGACCTCGGCCATGTGCCGTACGAGGCCGAGCAGCGAGAGCGTGGACGGCGGCATCGACCGGCTGCGCAGTTCCTCGTCGCCGAGCCCCTCGCACTTCATGGCCAGCGTCGCGCGGTGGTAATCGAGGAAGGCACGCAGCATCTCGCGCTCGCTGCCGAAGTGGGGCGGGCCTATGCGGTGGTCGGTCATGGGTGGCGCTCCTCGCGGTGTGATGAGGTGGTCAGCATGACAGCCATGGAGACGATCACGGTTCCGGCCCACCTCCAGGGGTATCCGGGGGTGGCCTTCGGCGGCTATGTGGCGGGCGTGCTCGCCGGGCGGGCCGCGGCGAAGACGGTACGGGTGGACTTCCGGCGGCCGGTGCCGACGGATGTGCCGGTGCGGCTCGCCGAGACCACGGACGGCGGCGCCGAACTGACCTCCGGGGAGGTGGTGCTTGCTCTCGCCGTCCCGGCCGAGCAGAGCGTCGAGGCGCCCGGGGCGCCGTCATGGGCCGAGGCGTCCGCGGCCGGCGACGCCTACCGGGCCGCGCCCCCGTCCGGCAGCGTCGACTGCTTCGGCTGCGGCCTGGAGCGCACGCCCGACACGGGCCTGCGCCAGCACTGCGGGCGGGTCCCGGGCCGCGATCTGGTGGCCACGGCCTGGACCCCCGGCACCCAACTCGCCGACGCGGACGGCCTGTTGCCTCCGTCCCTGATGTGGGGCGCACTCGACTGCCCGGGCAACGCGGCGGGCCGCCTCCTCGGCACCCAGCGCCCCGGAGCGGTGACGGCCTCCCTCACGGCGACCCTGCTCCGCCCGGTGAAGGCGGGCGAGCAGCTCATCTCGTACGCCTGGCTACGCTCCGAGGAAGGCCGCAAACACCACATGGGCGTGGCTCTGGCCTCGGCTTCGGGCGACCTCTGCGCGGTGGCGACGTCGCTGTGGATCGACCCGCGGGCCTGAGGGGGCGGATGCGTTCACCCGCAGGCCGGTTGGCGCCGATCGCGCAGTTCCCCGCGCCGCCGTAGCCGCGCCTCCTCAGCAGTTCCAGGTCGACCGAGGGGGTGGGCGAGCCTGGACTGACGCCGGATGAACACGTACGGCAGACTGAATCCGGCCATGATCATCAGGACGGGCGGCAACTCCACCCCATTGCGAGGTCTGGGCGTGGCCATGGAGTTGGAGGGGCACGCGCTCCAGGACACCGGCGTCCGGGACGACGAATGGACGGACCGGAGCGGGGGCGGTTTGCGGCCATCGTGCCGGGCGGCGGCCACCCCGTTCCGACCTCCGTATTCGAACACGATCCGTTCGAGCTGGACTTGGACCCGCTCTTCGGTTTCGGGCTCGACCGACTCCTCGACGGCATCGCCGTCATCATTGCCGAAACGTCCGGTTAACGAACGGCGACCTTCGGACAGCGGACGTTTTTCGGCCAACTTGTTGACGCGCTCCTGACAGTAGTTCTCATCTGCTGGCACTCTCTCCCCGTTCCACTCACAAAGTTTTCACGCACAACACTTTGTTGCCGCACTCGCTCCGCACAGCTCTGCCCGGCCGACCCCACCCAGTCGACCGGAACCCCCTCGCAGAAGGAGTTCGCGTGAGATCCACGCACCGTCGTCGTGCCACCGCCACCGGCGCCCTGATCGCCGCAGCCGCCATGCTCAGTGTCGGCGTCCAGGCAGGTAGCGCCAGCGCACGCCCCGACGACTCCGCGGCCACCGCGGCCCTCAAGGCCCAGGCGGTACGCAACCCGGGCGCCCTGCCTGCAACCCTCAGCCCCTCCCAGCGCGCCGAGCTCATACGCCAGGCCACGGCCACCACGGCGGCCACGGCCAAGGAACTCGGGCTCAGCGCGCAGGAGAAGCTCGTCGTCCACGATGTGTCCAAGGACCAGGACGGCACCACGCACACCCGCTACGAGCGCACCTTCGACGGTCTGCCCGTCCTCGGCGGCGACCTGATGGTCGACACCGCGGCCGGCAAGACCAAGGACGTCCTCAAGGCGAACAACTCGGCGCTGAAGGGCATATCCACCGCTGCCCCCGCCAACGCCCCGGCCGCCGCCGAGGGCCTGGCCGTCAAGGCCGCCAAGGCCGCCGGATCGAAGGCGGACAAGGCCGACAGCGCCCGCAAGGTCATCTGGATGGTCAAGGGCGCGCCGACCCTCGCGTACGAGACGGTCGTGGGCGGGCTGCAGGACGACGGCACCCCCAACCAGCTGCACGTCATCACGGACGCCAGGACGGGCGCCAAGCTGCACCAGTGGCAGGGCATCGAGACCGGTGTCGGCAACACCCACTACAGCGGCCAGGTCACGCTCGGCACCTCGCAGTCCGGGTCGAACTACACCCTGACCGACGCCGCGCGCGGCGGGCACAAGACGTACAACCTGAACCACGGTTCGTCGGGTACGGGCTCGCTGTTCACCCAGACCAACGACACCTGGGGCGACGGCACCAACTCCAACGCCGCGACCGCGGGGGCGGACGCCGCCTACGGCGCCGGCGAGACCTGGGACTTCTACAAGAACGTCTTCGGCCGCAGCGGCATCCGCGGCGACGGTGTCGGCGCGTACTCCCGCGTCCACTACGGCAACGCGTACGTGAACGCGTTCTGGGACGACAGCTGCTTCTGCATGACGTACGGCGACGGCTCGGGCAACAACGACCCGCTGACCTCGCTGGACGTGGCCGGCCACGAGATGACGCACGGCGTCACCGCCGCCACTGCGGGCCTCAACTACGCCGACGAGTCCGGCGGCCTGAACGAGGCGACCTCCGACATCATGGGCACGTCGGTGGAGTTCTACGCGAACAACGCCTCGGACCCGGGTGACTACCTCATCGGCGAGAAGATCAACATCAACGGTGACGGCACCCCGCTGCGCTACATGGACAAGCCGAGCAAGGACGGCGGCTCCGCGGACAGCTGGTACTCCGGCGTCGGCAACCTCGACGTCCACTACTCCTCGGGCCCCGCGAACCACTGGTTCTACCTGGCCTCCGAGGGCAGCGGCGCCAAGGTCATCAACGGCGTGAGCTACGACTCGCCGACCTCCGACGGCCTGCCGGTCACCGGCATCGGCCGCGACAAGGCCCAGCTCATCTGGTACAAGGCGCTGACCACGAAGTTCAACTCCAGCACGGACTACGCGGGGGCCCGCGCGGGCACCATCGCCGCGGCGACCGAGCTGTACGGCGCGAGCAGCGCCGAGGTCACCAACATCACCAACGCCTGGGCGGCCATCAACGTCGGCGCCCGCGCCGGCGGCGGCGACCCCGGTGGCAAGGTCTTCGAGTCCACCACGCGCGTGGACATCCCGGACTACCCGGGCGCCGCGGTCACCGACCCGGTCACCGTCTCGGGCATCACCGGCAACGCGCCGTCCACCCTCAAGGTCGGAGTGAAGATCACCCACACCTACATCGGCGACCTCCAGATCGACCTGGTGGCCCCGAACGGAACGTCGTTCCGTCTGAAGAACTCCTCCTCGGACTCGACGGCGAACCTCGACAAGACGTACACCGTGAACGCCTCCGGCGTCGCGGCGAACGGTGTGTGGAAGCTGAAGGTCCAGGACAAGGCGAGCCAGGACGTCGGCACGATCACCGACTTCAAGCTCTCCTTCTGAACTCCCTCCGGAATCGGTGAAGTTCACCCTCTGGAAGCTCACCTTCTGACCAGGCGGCTGGCCGGAAAGTGAAGGTGCCCGGAGCCCACGAGGCTCCGGGCACCGCCCATGTCCGCAGGTGTACGCGGCTCAGCGCATGAGCACGCCCGCGCCCTCCCCGGTCGCCTCCGTCGGGCCCGCCATCAGGCCGAGCTCCGCGTGGGTGGCCAGGTGGCGGTGGGCGGGCAGCACGCGGACCGTGTAGCCGAACAGGCCCGTGCGGTCGAGCGCGAGGGGGCCCTCGTACATCCAGCGGCCCTCCAGGTCCGGGCCGCCCGCCGGTTTCAGCGGGAAGGTCGCCGCGTCCGCGATGGTGTCGGCCGCGTCCACCCGGCCCGCCACCGCCTGCACGTCGACGTCCTCGGGGCCGAGCTCGCCGAGCGTGACGCGGACCCGCAGCGCGAGGGTGGAGCCGAGCTCGGCGGTGCCGTTGGGGGCCGCTGCCGCCACGGCCAGGGCCTCGACGTGGTCGACCGCGACCCGCGGCCAGGCGCCCCGCACCCGCCCCTTCCAGTGCGCCAGCTCCCTTGCCGTGGAGGGGTCAAGGGCCCGGTGGGCCGCGGCGGCGGGCGCGTACAGGCGGGTCACGTACTCCCGCACCATCCGCCCCGCGAGCACCTTCGGGCCAAGGGTGGCCAGGGTCTGGCGGACCATTTCGATCCAGCGGTCGGGCAGCCCCGCCGGGCCCCGGTCGTAGAAGCGCGGGGCGACCCGGTCCTCGATGAGGTCGTACAGCGCGTTGGCCTCCAGCTCGTCGCGCCGGTCCTCGTCGGTCGACGCACCGTCGGCGGTCGGGATGGCCCAGCCGAAGTCGGGCTCGAACCACTCGTCCCACCAGCCGTCCAGGACGGACAGGTTGAGGCAGCCGTTGAGGGCCGCCTTCATGCCGCTCGTCCCGCAGGCCTCCAGGGGCCGCAGCGGGTTGTTGAGCCACACGTCGCAGCCCGGATAGAGCTTCTTCGCCATGCCCATGCCGTAGTCGGGCAGGAACACGATCCGGTGGCGCACCCTCGGGTCGTCGGCGAACTTCACCAGCTCCTGCACGAGCCGCTTGCCGCCGTCGTCGGCGGGATGCGCCTTGCCCGCGACGACGATCTGCACCGGCCGCGTCGGATGCAGCAGCAGTTCCATCAAACGGTCCCGGTCGCGCAGCATCAGCGTGAGCCGCTTGTACGAGGGAACGCGCCGGGCGAAGCCGATGGTGAGCACGTCGGGGTTCAGCACCCCGTCGATCCAGCCGAGCTCGGCCGATCCCGCGCCGCGCTGGCGCCAGGAGGCCCGCAGCCGCTCGCGGGCCTCGACGACGAGCTGTTCGCGCAGCTCCCTGCGCAGCTCCCAGATCTCGGAGTCCGGGATGTCGGCGACCGCGTCCCAGCGCTCCGAGCCGCCGACGGTCAGGGCGTCCTCGGTGCGGCCCGCGCCGATCTGGCGGGCGCCGAGCCGGAAGACCTCGGGCGCGACCCAGGTCGGGGCGTGCACGCCGTTGGTGACGGAGGTGATCGGCACCTCCTGCGCGTCGAACCCCGGCCACAGGCCCGCGAACATCTCGCGGCTGACCGCGCCGTGCAGGGTCGAGACCCCGTTGGCGCGCTGGGCGAGCCTCAGGCCCATGACGGCCATGTTGAAGAGGTTGGGTTCACCACCCGGGTAGGTCTCCATGCCGAGCTGGAGGATCTGCTCGACGGGCACTCCGGGCAGCTCGCCGTCGTCGCCGAGGTGGCGGGCGACCAGCTCGCGGTCGAACCGGTCGATTCCGGCCGGCACCGGGGTGTGGGTGGTGAAGACGGTCCCGGACCGCACCGATTCGAGCGCGGCGTCGAATTCCAGCCCCTCGCCCGCGAGCTCACGGATGCGTTCGAGCCCGAGGAAACCGGCGTGGCCCTCGTTGGTGTGGAACACCTCGGGCGCAGGGTGCCCGGTGAGCCGGCAGTACGTGCGGACCGCCCGCACCCCGCCGATGCCGAGCAGCATCTCCTGGAGCAGCCGGTGCTCGCTGCCGCCGCCGTAGAGCCGGTCGGTGACGTCGCGCTCGCCGGGTGCGTTCTCCTCGACGTCCGAGTCGAGCATGAGCAGCGGCACCCGGCCGACCCGGGCCTGCCAGATGGTGGCGTGCAGGGCGCGGCCGCCCGGCAGCGCGAGGGAGACCCTGGCCGGGGTGCCGTCCTCCTCGCGCAGCAGCGAGACGGGCAGCTCATTGGGGTCGAGCAGGGGGTAGTGCTCCTGCTGCCAGCCCTCGCGCGAGAGCGACTGGCGGAAGTAGCCGTGCCGGTAGAGCAGGCCGACCCCGATGAGCGGTACGCCGAGGTCGCTGGCGGATTTGAGGTGGTCGCCGGCGAGGATGCCGAGGCCGCCGGAGTACTGCGGCAGGGCCGCGGTGATGCCGAATTCGGGAGAGAAGTAGCCGATGGCGCAAGGGAGTTCACCGCCCTGCTCCTGGTACCAGCGGCGGCCGTGCAGATAGTCGTCGAGGTCGTCGGCGGCGGCGGTGAGTCTGCGCAGGAAGCGGCGGTCCTGGGCGAGCGAGTCGAGGCGGGCGGCGCTGACGGCGCCGAGCAGCCGCACCGGGTCCTCACCCGCCGCCCGCCAGCCGTCGGGGTCCACGGACTGGAAGAGTTCTCTGGTCTCGGTGTGCCAGGACCAGCGCAGATTGCGCGCGAGTTCGCTGAGCGGCCGGAGGGCGTCGGGCAGGACAGGGCGCACGGTGAATCGACGGATTGCCTTCACGCTTCCACCTTTGCAGGGGACCTACGTACCGGGGTGGGCACACCGCGATGTGCGCCCCTCCTTCACACCCGAAGGTAGTGCCGGTGCGCCCTCGTCAACCACAGCGCCTCGCGGCCCGGGCCCACCGATTTCGGCCGTCACCTGACGGAGCATCACATGACCTACGGGTAGGCAAAGTTTGGGCCGTTGTCGACGAAAGCCGCGGCGCTTTCCTTGTCTGAACCGTTACGCGCAGGTAGTTAACAAACTGCCGGAATGCCCACCCGTACACCGTGGAAGGCTCCCCCGGTAACGCATTCCCGCAGTCTCTCCCGCACGCCATTCGAGTGAACGCGGACAGGAGCGGCCATGCCCGCAGCCGGTCAGCCGTCAACGGAGCAGCTAAAAAGGACAGATTCCCGCAAACGCGGCAAACCCTACCAATCATCCGCAGGTGAGCCCGTGAACCCGAACCCGTCAATCGGCCGCATCCCCGTGCTCGACGTACATCCCGCCGTCGAGTGCGGCACAAGGCCCGCGAAGGCGGTGGCCGGGGAGAGCTTCCAGGTCACCGCCACCGTCTTCCGCGAGGGCCATGACGCGGTCGCCGCCAATGTCGTCCTGAGAGACCCGGGAGGCAGGCCGGGCCCCTGGACACCGATGCGCGAGCTCGCCCCCGGCACCGACCGCTGGGGCGCCGAGGTCACCCCGTCCGCCGAGGGCCGCTGGACGTACACCGTCGAGGCCTGGAGCGACCCGGTCACGACCTGGCGCCACCACGCCGCCGTCAAGATCCCGGCCCGCCAGGACACCGAGCTCGTCCTCGCGGAGGGCGCCGCGCTGTACGAGCGGGCCGCGGCCGGGGTGCCCAAGGCCGAGGGCCGCGAGGCGGTGCTCGCCGCGGTGGACGCCCTGCGCGACACGAGCCGCACGCCGAGGAAGCGGCTCGCGGCCGCCCTCGCCCCGGCCGCGGTGGCCGCCCTCGCGGCGCACCCGCTGCGCGAGCTCGTCACCTGCTCGGCGGCCATGCCCCTGCTCGTCGAGCGCGAGCGCGCCCTGTTCGGGTCCTGGTACGAGCTGTTCCCGCGCTCGGAGGGGGCGGTGGTCACCCAGGGCGCACCGCCGGTCTCCGGCACCTTCCGCACCGCGGCCGAGCGGCTTCCCGCGGTCGCCGCGATGGGCTTCGACGTGGTCTATCTGCCGCCCATCCACCCCATTGGCTCCACCTACCGCAAGGGCCCCAACAACAGCCTGAAGGCGGGGCGTTGGGACGTCGGCGTGCCCTGGGCGATCGGCTCGGCCGACGGCGGGCACGACGCCGTCCACCCCGACCTCGGCACCCTCGACGACTTCGACGACTTCGTGGCCGCCGCCCGCGACCTGCGCCTGGAGGTGGCCCTCGACTTCGCCCTCCAGTGCTCCCCCGACCACCCCTGGGTCGACAAGCACCCCGAGTGGTTCCACCACCGGGTGGACGGCACGATCGCGTACGCCGAGAACCCGCCGAAGAAGTACCAGGACATCTACCCGATCGCCTTCGAGCAGGACATGCCGGGCCTCATCGAGGAGACGGTGCGGCTGCTGCGGTTCTGGATGGGGCACGGCGTACGGATCTTCCGGGTCGACAACCCGCACACCAAACCGGTGGTCTTCTGGGAGAGGGTCATCGCCGAGATCAACGGCACCGACCCCGACGTGATCTTCCTGGCCGAGGCGTTCACCCGGCCCGCGATGATGCGCACCCTCGCCAAGATCGGCTTCCAGCAGTCGTACACCTACTTCACCTGGCGCAACACCCGGCACGAGCTCACGGAATACGTCACCGAGCTGGCGGGCGAGACCGCGCCCTACATGCGGCCCAATTTCTTCGTGAACACCCCTGACATCCTGCACGGCTACCTCCAGGAGGGTGGCCGGCCCGCCTTCGAGGTGCGGGCCGTGCTCGCCGCGACGCTCTCCCCCACCTGGGGTGTCTACGCCGGATACGAACTGTGCGAGAACACCCCGGCCAAGCCCGGGAGCGAGGAGTATCTGAACTCCGAGAAGTACCAACTGCGGCCCCGCGACTGGGAGTCGGCCGAGCGCGAGGGCCGCTCCATCGCCCCGCTGATCACCTCGCTGAACCGCATCAGGCGCCGCCACCCGGCACTGCGTCAGCTGCGCTCGGTCCACTTCCACGACACCGGCAACGACGCCCTGATCGCGTACAGCAAGCGCGCGGGGTCGAACACCGTACTGGTGGTCGCCAACCTCGACCCCCACCACACCCAGGAGGCCACGGTCTCGTTGGACATGCCGGAACTCGGCCTCGCATGGGACGAGTCCTTCCCGGTGCGCGACGAGCTCACCGGTGAGACCTATCACTGGGGCAGGGCCAATTACGTGCGTCTGGAGCCGGGCCGGGCACCCGCGCACATCCTGGTCCTGCGACCGTCCCCGCCGATCGGAGGGTCACCCACACCATGATCGTCAACGAGCCCGTCCACGACACCTTCGAGGACACCCCCGCCAAGGACCGCGACCCCGAGTGGTTCAAGCGAGCGGTGTTCTACGAGGTGCTCGTGCGGTCCTTCCAGGACAGCAACGGCGACGGCGTCGGGGATCTCAAGGGCATCACCGCCAAGCTGGACTACCTCCAATGGCTGGGCGTCGACTGCCTCTGGCTGCCGCCGTTCTTCAAATCCCCGCTGCGCGACGGCGGCTACGACGTCTCGGACTACACCGCGGTCCTGCCCGAGTTCGGCGATCTCGCCGACTTCGTGGAATTCGTGGACGCCGCCCACCAGCGTGGCATGCGCGTGATCATCGACTTTGTCATGAACCACACCAGCGACCAGCATCCGTGGTTCCAGGAGTCGCGCAAGGACCCGCAGGGCCCGTACGGCGACTACTACGTCTGGGCCGACGACGACAAGCAGTTCCAGGACGCCCGGATCATCTTCGTCGACACCGAGACGTCCAACTGGACCTTCGACCCGGTCCGCAAGCAGTACTACTGGCACCGCTTCTTCTCCCACCAGCCGGACCTCAACTACGAGAACCCGGCCGTGCAGGAGGAGATCGTCTCCGCCCTGCGCTTCTGGCTCGACCTCGGCATCGACGGCTTCCGCCTCGACGCGGTGCCCTACCTGTACCAGGAGGAGGGGACCAACTGCGAAAACCTTCCGGCAACGCATGAGTTCCTCAAGCGGGTACGGGCCGAGATCGACGCGAGCTACCCGGACACGGTGCTGCTCGCCGAGGCCAACCAGTGGCCCGAGGACGTCGTCGACTACTTCGGCGACTTCGCCAAGGGCGGCGACGAGTGCCACATGGCGTTCCACTTCCCGGTGATGCCGCGCATCTTCATGGCGGTGCGCCGCGAGTCCCGCTACCCGGTCTCGGAAATCCTGGCCAAGACCCCGGCCATCCCGCGCAACGCCCAGTGGGGCATCTTCCTGCGCAACCACGACGAGCTCACCCTCGAAATGGTCACGGACGAAGAGCGCGACTACATGTACGCCGAGTACGCCAAGGATCCCCGGATGCGCGCCAACATCGGCATCCGGCGCCGGCTCGCCCCGCTGCTCGACAACGACCGCAACCAGATCGAGCTGTTCACCGCGCTGCTGCTCTCGCTGCCCGGCTCGCCGATCCTGTACTACGGCGACGAGATCGGCATGGGCGACAACATCTGGCTCGGCGACCGCGACGCGGTGCGCACCCCGATGCAGTGGACCCCGGACCGCAACGCGGGCTTCTCCTCCTGCGACCCGGGCCGGCTCTATCTGCCCACGATCATGGATCCGGTCTACGGCTACCAGGTGACGAACGTCGAGGCGGCCATGGCCTCGCCGTCCTCGCTCCTTCACTGGACCCGGCGGATGATCGAGATCCGCAAGCAGAACCACGCCTTCGGGCTCGGCTCGTACACCGAGCTGATGTCGTCGAATCCTGCCGTGCTCGCCTTCCTGCGCGAGTCCGGCGACGACCTGGTGCTGTGCGTGCACAATTTCTCGCGCTTCCCACAGCCCACCGAGCTCGATCTGAGGGCGTTCAACGGGATGCATCCGGTGGAGCTGATCGGCGGGGTGCGCTTCCCGGCGATCGGCGAGTGGCCGTATCTGCTCACCCTGGCCGGCCACGGCTTCTACTGGTTCCGGCTGCGGAAGGACCCCGCCGTCACTTGACCCGTAGCCCCGGGCGGAGCGGTTTTGGCCGCTCCGCCCGGGGCACTCTGAACCCCGAACCCCGCGCGCCGCCGGACAGCTTCTGTTGCAATCCGGGACACTCTGCGCAACTCGATGTGTGCCCGGGGAAAGGATGCGCCGTCATGCCGAAGGCCGCACCGCCCCGTTCCACCGGCCTCCCACTCGCCCGGCTGCTGACCTCGCTCGCCCCGCTCCTGCACGAGTGGCTGCCCCGGCAGCGCTGGTTCGCCGGCAAGGGGCGGCCCGTCACGGATTTCGCCCTGCTCACCGCGACGGAGCTGCTGCCCGGCTTCCTGCACCTGCTTGTGCGTACCGAACACGCCCCGGTGCCGCTCCCCGCCGACGCCACGCCGGTGCCCGCCGACTGCTACCAGCTCCTGATCGGGGTGCGAAACCAGTTGCCGCCCCGGCTCGCCCCCGCCCTGATCGGCCGGGCGGACAAGGGCCCGCTGGCCGGGCACACGGTGTACGACGCCCTCCAGGACCCGCAGTCCGCGGCCCTGCTCCTGGAGCGCCTGCGCACCCCGGGCACGGTGGGCCCGCTGTCCTTCGAACTCGACCCGGAGGTGAATGTTCCGCCGGGTCTGGCACCGCGTCTGCTCGGCGTCGAGCAGTCCAACTCCTCGCTGGTGTACGGAGATACGTTCATCCTGAAGGTGTTCCGCCGGGTGCAGCCGGGCGTCAATCCCGACCTGGAGCTGCCGTGGGCGCTGGCCCGTCAGGGCTGTGCGCGGGTGCCCGCCCCGGCGGCCTGGTTCCGCACCTCCCAGCCCCAGGACGCGACGCTCGGCGTGCTCCAGCCGTTCCTGCGCGGCGCCGACGACGGCTGGACCCTGGCGCTCGCCTCGCTCGCGGCGGGCCGCCCCTTCACACGGGAGGCGTACGAGCTGGGGCGCGCCACCGCCGAGGTGCACCTGGCCCTCGCCGAGGCGTTCACGCCGGTCACCCTCGGCCGCCCGCAGACGGCGCTGATCGCGGCCGCGATGGCCGAGCGCCTCGACGCCACCGCCCAGGCGGTGCCCGCGCTCACACCGTACGTACCGGGCCTGCGGGCCGCGTTCGAGGCGGTCGCGGCCCTCGACTCGGCGGGCACGGCCCAGCGCGTCCACGGCGACCTGCACCTGGGCCAGGCCCTGTGCCCCGCGGACGGGTCCTGGTCGGTGATCGACTTCGAGGGTGAGCCGGCCCGCCCGCTCGCCGAGCGCCGCCGCCCGCAGCCCCCGGTCCGCGATGTCGCGGGCATGCTGCGCTCCTTCGACTACGCGTCCTGCTCCGCGCGCCCGCCGAACCCGGGCTGGGCCACGGACTGCCGGGCCGCCTACTGCGCGGGCTACGCGGCGCGCTCCGGCTCGGACCCGCGCGAGTCGCCCGAGCTGCTGCGCGCCTACGAGACCGACAAGGCGGTGTACGAGGTGCTCTACGAGGCCCGGCACCGCCCCGACTGGCTGCCCGTACCGATGGCGGCCATCCGCCGCCTGGCCAGGGACTGAAGTCGTGAACTCCCCCGCACATGACGCCACTTGAGGAGGCAGACCCCGTGACCCCCCGCCCCGCCCGCAGCTCCTCCGAACCCGCCCCGCGCACCGCCGAGCCGGCCCCGGCGGCGAAGCCGGCCAAAGCGCCGCCCGCGCCGCGCCGGGCCGCGAGCCGCGGCGTACGGCCCGCGCCCGCCCTAGCCGCCGCGGACCGGGGGCGCCTGCTCGCGGGCGGGCACCACGATCCGCACTCCCTGCTCGGCGCACATCCGGTGCGCGGCGGGGTGGCGTTCCGGGCCCTGCGCCCGTACGCGCAGGCGGTGACGGTGCTCGGGAAGGGGCTGCGGGCCGAGCTGCACGACGACGGCGACGGGCTGTTCTCCGGGGTCCTTCCGCTGCGCGAGATCCCGGACTACACCCTGCTCGTCACCTACGAGGACACCGAGATCGAGGTGCATGACCCGTACCGCTTCCTGCCCTCGCTCGGCGACCTCGACCTGCACCTGATCGGCGAGGGCCGGCACGAGGAGCTGTGGACGGCGCTCGGCGCCCGCCCGATGGTCCACCAGGGCGTGACCGGCACCCGCTTCACGGTGTGGGCGCCGAACGCGCAAGGGGTCAGGGTCACGGGCGACTTCACGTACTGGGACGGCACCGCGCACCCCATGCGCTCGCTCGGCGCGACCGGGGTGTGGGAGCTGTTCCTGCCCGGGGTGGGCGACGGGGCGCTCTACAAGTTCGACATCATGCGCCCGGACGGCAGCCACACCCTGCGCGCCGACCCGATGGCCCAGCGCACCGAGGTGCCCCCGGCCAACGCCTCGATCGTCACCGAGTCGCACCACGTCTGGCGGGACGCGGCCTGGATGGCCCGGCGGGCCGAGCGCCCGGTGCACGAGGCCCCGTTCTCGGTGTACGAGGTACACCTGGCATCCTGGCGGCCACGCCTGACATACCGTCAGCTTGCCGACCAACTCCCGGCATATGTGAAGGACTTGGGCTTCACCCACGTGGAGTTCCTGCCCGTGGCGGAGCATCCCTTCGGCGGCTCGTGGGGCTACCAGGTAACGGGCTTCTACGCCCCGACGTCGCGCATGGGCACCCCGGACGACTTCCGCTTCCTCATCGACGCGCTGCACGAGGCGGGCATCGGGGTGCTGGTGGACTGGGTGCCGGCGCACTTCCCGAAGGACGACTGGGCGCTCGCGGAGTTCGACGGCCGCACGCTCTACGAGCACGAGGACCCGGCCCGCGCCGAGCACCCCGACTGGGGCACCCTCGAATTCGACTACGGCCGCAAGGAGGTCCGCAACTTCCTGGTCGCCAACGCGACGTACTGGTGCGAGGAGTTCCACGTGGACGGCCTCCGCGTGGACGCGGTGGCCTCGATGCTGTACCTGGACTACTCGCGCGAGCACGGCGAGTGGACCCCCAACGAGCACGGCGGCCGCGAGAACCTGGACGCGGTCGCCTTCCTCCAGGAGATGAACGCGACGGTGTACCGGCGCTGCCCCGGCGTCGTGACCATCGCGGAGGAATCCACGGCGTGGGACGGCGTGACGCGGCCCACCGATCACGGGGGCCTGGGCTTCGGCCTGAAGTGGAACATGGGCTGGATGCACGACTCGCTGGGCTACGTCCAGCACGAGCCGGTGCACCGCAAGTACCACCACAGCGAGATGACGTTCTCGATGGTGTACGCGTACAGCGAGAACTACGTACTGCCGATCTCGCACGACGAGGTGGTCCACGGCAAGCGCGCCCTGGTGTCGAAGATGCCCGGCGACTGGTGGCAACAGCGCGCCACCCACCGCGCCTACCTGGGCTTCATGTGGGCCCACCCCGGCAAACAACTCCTCTTCATGGGCCAGGAGTTCGCCCAGGGAGCGGAGTGGTCGGAGGGCCACGGCCCGGACTGGTGGCTCCTGGACCCGTCGTACAGCGCGGAATCGGACCACCGGGGCGTACGCGACCTGGTCCGCGACCTGAACGCGGTGTACGCGGCGCAGCCGTCCCTGTGGGAGCGGGACACGGACCCGTCGGGGTTCACGTGGGTGGCCGGAGACGCGGCGGAGGACAACGTCTTCGCCTTCCTCCGCCACGACGCGGCGGGCACCCCGCTGTTGTCGATCTCCAACTTCTCCCCGGTGGTGCGCGCGGAGTACCGCCTGGGGGTGCCGGAGTCGGTAGGAGCGTGGGGGGAGGTCCTGAACACGGACGAGCTGCGGTACGGGGGCAGCGGGGTGGGCAACCCGGACCCCCTGAAGCCGGAGCCGGTGCCGTCGCACGGGCAGCCGGTGTCCCTGTCCTTGACACTGCCGCCGTTGGGGACGGTTTGGTTGCGGGGGGTTTGAGGGCGGGGGCTTGGGCTCCAACGACGAACCCCGCCCGGCCGTTCACGGCACGGGCGGGGCGGGGTCGTGAGGAGGGCGCAGGTGCGGCAGAACGGACCGGGTGAGGGCGGCCGGGCCGAAGCAGTGCAGGTCCCTCAGGTCGCGCGACATCATTTACTGTTCACACGGACCGGTCGCGATCGCACGAGGGGGAAGCCAGAGATGTTCGCCGTGATCTACCGATGGAGCATCAAGCCGGACAAGGAGCAGCAGTTCGCCGACGGCTGGCACCGGGTGACCGAGGCGATCCACGCGCAGTGCGGGAGTTACGGATCGCGGCTCCACCGGGCGGACGACGGTACGTGGGTCGCGTACGCGCGGTGGCCCGATGCCGAGAGCCGTGAGCGGTGTGCGATGCCGGATCCCGAGGGGGCCGCCATGATGAGCGACGCCATCGCGGAGCGTTTCCCCGAGACCCGGCTCCAGCTCGTCGACGACCTGCTCGCCGAGCCCGTCCATCCCGTATAGCCACCCCCCGGCGGTGGGCCCGAGCCCGCCGCCGGGACGGCCCGCTCCCGCTACACCCGCTCGAACCGCAACGTCCGCAGTTCGAACGGGCGCAGGGTCACCTCCACCAGTCCCTCCGTCGACTCCGGCTCCGCCAGCGGGCGTTCGAGGAGGTCCGTGGCCACGAACCGCTCCGTCGAGAAGCCCAGCGTCAGCCTCCCCCGCGCCCGGCCCCCGGCCGCCTCGTGGAAGCGGACCACCACATCCCCGCTCCCGTCGTCCGCCAGCTTCACGGCGGTGACCACGATCGCGTCGTTGTCGACGGCCACCAGCGGCTCGACCGGGCCCGCCCCGGGCAGACTGCGCTCCGGGAGGTTCACCCCGTACCCCTCCCTCACCGCGTCCCCGATCGTCGCGCCCGGCACCAGCGCATGGCGGAAGCGGTGCAGGCCCTGGTCGGTTTCCGGGTCAGGGAAGCGCGGTGCCCGCAGCAGCGAGACCCGCAGGGTCGTCGTCGTACCCGAGTCGGCAGCGCGCACCGTGCGCGTCACATCGTGGCCGTAGGTCGAATCCGTCACCAGGGCCACGCCCCAGCCCGGCTCCTCCAGGTGGACGAAGCGGTGGTTGCACGCCTCGAACTTCGCCGCCTCCCAGCTCGTGTTCGTGTGCGTCGCCCGGTAGAAGTGGCCGAACTGCGTCTCCGACGCGTACCGCTCCGCGTGCACGTCCAGCGGGAACGCCAGCTTCAGGAACTTTTCCGTCTCCTGCCAGTCCACCTCCGTGTCGATGTCCAGGCGGGACGAACCCGGCGTCAAGGTCAGTGTTTGGGTCACCCTCGACGAACCGAACGACCTCACCACCCGCACCGACGCGCCCGCCTCCCCCGGCGCCACCTCCTCCGCCTCCACCAGATCCGTCACCGTGTTGCGGTAGAACGCGTCCACGTCCCACGCGTCCCACATGTTCGGGAAGTCGGGGTGGATCTGCAGGAGGTTCGCCGGGCTGCCCGGCGCGATCGCCTCCCGGCCGGCGAGCACGTCGTACGCCGAGACCAGCAGGCCCCGCTCGTCGATCTCCACTCGCAGTCGGCCGTTGGACAAGGTGAAGCCGCCGCCCGGACGGGCGGAGAGTTCGGAGTGGGCATCCCCGGCCACGGAAGACGCCCCGCCGGCCGCCACCCCGTGCCGCGCATGCGGAGCCGCGTTGAAGACCAGAGGCTCCTCACCCTCGCCCGCCAACGCGCGCTGGGCCCTGTCGATGATCGCGGTCAGTTCCGCGGCCACCGCCGCGTACGTCTTCTCCGCCTCCCTGTGCACCCACGCGATCGACGACCCCGGCAGGATGTCGTGGAACTGGTGCAGCAGTACCGTTTTCCAGATGCGGTCCAGGTCCGCGTAGGGATAGGCGAATTCCTCGGACCTCACCGCCGCCGTCGCCGACCACAGCTCCGCCTCCCGCAGCAGATGCTCGCTCCGGCGATTGCCCTGCTTCGTCTTCGCCTGGCTCGTCAGGGTCGCCCGGTGCAGTTCCAGGTACAGCTCGCCCACCCACACCGGCGGATTCGCGTACTCGGCCTCCGCCTTCGCGAAGAACTCCGCCGGGGTCTCCCAGACCACCTGCGCGCTGCCCTCCAGGTTCCGCAGCCTCGCCGCCTTCGCGATCATTTCGCGGGTGGTGCCGCCGCCCCCGTCGCCCCAGCCCGTCGGCGCGAGCGAGTGCCTGGCGACCCCCTTGTCCTTGAAGTTCTTGGCCGCGTGGGCGATCTCGCTGCCCTTCATGGCGCAGTTGTACGTGTCGACCGGCGGGAAGTGGGTGAAGATCCGGGTGCCGTCGATGCCCTCCCACTGGAAGGTGTGGTGCGGGAACTTGTTGGTCTGCGACCAGGAGATCTTCTGGGTGAGGAGCCACTTCGAGCCCGCCGCCTTGATGATCTGCGGCAGTCCTGCCGCGAACCCGAAGGTGTCGGGCAGCCACGCCTCGTCGTTCTCGACCCCGAACTCGTCGATGAAGAACCGCTTTCCGTGCACGAACTGCCGGGCCATCGCCTCCGAGCCCGGCATGTTCGTGTCCGCCTCCACCCACATGCCGCCCGCCGGGACGAACCGGCCGTCCGCCACCGCCTTGACCACCTTCGCCCACACCTCCGGCCGGTGCTCCTTGATCCACGCCCACTGCTGGGCCTGCGACATGGAGAAGACGAACTCGGGCTCGTCGTCGAGGAGGGCCGTCATATTGGACGTCGTACGCGCCACCTTGCGTACCGTCTCGCGCAGCGGCCACAGCCACGCCGAGTCGATGTGCGCATGGCCCACCGCGCTGATCCGGTGCGCCGACGGCTCGGCGCCCTTGGAAAAGACATCGACCAGACACGAACGGGCCTTCCCCGCCGTGCCGTTCACGTCCTGGAGATCAAGGGTGTCGAGCGCCCGGTCCACCGCGCGCAGGATGTCCCAGCGCCGCCCCGACTCGACGGGCAGCTCCTCCATCAGCTCGCCGAGCACCTCCAGGTCGATGACCAGGCGCCACACCGTCTCGTCGAAGACCGCCAGGTCCATCCGGGTCAGCTTGTACAGCGGGTCCTGGTGCGACGTCTCGATGTCGCCCAGCTGCGTCGGCAGGAAGGGGTGGTAGTCGAGCAGGACCGGGTTCGAGGCCGCCTCGATGTGCAGGCGTACCTCTTCGCCGCCGTCCACCGGGGCTCCGATGCGTACCCACTGATTACGCGGGTTGAGGCCCTTCACCGGGGTGCCGTCGGGGCGGTAGACCAGGCCCTCGCACTGGAAGCCCGGCATGTTCTCGTCGAAGCCGAGGTCCAGGATCGCCTCCACCGACCTCCCCGCCCACTCCCGCGGTACGGTCCCGGTCACCCGGAACCAGCTGGTCCCCCAGGGCGGGCCCCACATGTCGCCGACCGCGACCGGCGACACCGGGGCGGCCAGGCCCTCCTCCACCGGTACCGGCTCCCCCGGCGCGTTCCAGACGGCGACCTCCAGCGGCACCGACTCCGGGTACACGGCGGGGCGGATGCGCTCGTCCAGAACGCGCTTGAGGCGGGCTTCGACCAGGCCGCGGTCGTCATGCATGAGGGGACTCCGTTTCGGGGTGGGATGGATCTACCAGGTGTGGGCGGCCGGGGCCGGACCGGACGCGGCGTACAGCTCGCCCACCGCCCGCACCTCGAAGCGCGCCGCCTTCTCGCCCTGCTCGCGCACCAGGCCCGGCACGTAGTACGCGCTCTGGCACGTGCCGCCGAGGAAGCGCCGGGTGCCGTCCGGGAGGATCCGGTGCAGTTCGTAATGGCGTACGGGGCCGGGGGCGCCGAGCCAGGTGAAGCGCATACCGTCCGACCCTGCGGTCACCTTCAACTCCCGTGGGGATCCGGGTACGTGAGGACCATCGTGCAGGGCGAGCGCGCCGAGTCGGTAGGTCAGCGCGCCGGCCGGCGTAAGACGTACCCCTATCGCCCTCGCCGTGCCGGACAGACCGGTCAGGTGCAACCGGGTCGTGGTCCACCCGCCCGCCTTCAGCGCGCCGGCCGGTATGCAGCGGTACGGGTGAGGGGCGCCCGGCCTCGCCGGTTCGGCGGTCGCCACGGCCAGCTCGACGACGACGTCCGCGTCGGCCCGGTGGGTGAGTTCCACGACCGTGCGTTTCGACAACGGCAGGCGCGTCACGTACAGGTCCAGGGTGACCGGCGCGCCCGGGCTTCCCGAGAGCAGCACGCTGCTGCCGCCCCGCCATGCGTCCGCGAAGTCGAAGGCGACGGTGGGGTGTCGACCGGTCGTGCGGGTGACCCAGCGCCGGGACGGCAGCCGGTCCTGGAGGCCCAGGTGGTTCCACTCGGCGGGCGACGTCACCTTGCCGGCCTCGTACCAGCGCAGTCCGTGGCCCGTGTTGAAGGTGGTGGCGAAGGGCAGTGCGCTCACCGTCGAACGGTCGGCCACCGCCACGGCCGGGGCGCGCCAGCCGGACCCGGCCTCGGGGCGCGACGGGTCGAGCGACGAGCCCGTCCAGAAGCGGTCGTCCGCGGCGTGGAAGTCGCCGGGGGTGCGGTTCGCGGGAAGGTGATTGCGGGTCCACTCCGGGCGGTAGAAGCCGAACGACGAGACGTGAGGCCCGGTCGCGGGGATGATCGCGTCCCAGTCCACCGACGAGTCCAAGCCGTTGGACTCCACGTCCACCCCGGCCCACAACTCGTAGCGGCTGCGGGCCAGTTGCCCGGCTTTCGTGCCGGACGCGGCCAGGGTTCCGGCCGTCCAGCGGAAGTCCAGGAACATGGTGTCGGCGGCCTCGAAGAACGCCTGGTTCCGGCTGTTCAGCGCACCCTGCCAGCTCACCGAGCCGTTCGCGGTCATCGCGTCGTACCAGGTGACGCGCTGCCCCCTGGCCGCACCGAGCGCCTTGAGCTCCTTCACGAAGCCGAGCATGTCGGTGGCGAGCGCGGTGTTCCCGCCGTCGGTCTCGGCGTTGATGAACCATCCGTCGAAGCCGTACGCGGCGGCCACCGCGACCAGTTGGGCGGCCAGCGGGTAGCGGCCGGAGGCGTCCCTCTGCACCAGGTCGCGCGTCCACCGGAGCTGCCCGCCGTACGCCGCCGGAGGCAGGAAGACGTTGCCGAGGACGCGTACGCCGTGCCGGTGGGCGGCGTCCACCACCGGCGCGTTCGGCGCGAGGATCAGGCCCTCGCCCGACGATCCTCCCCAGAAGACCAGCTCGTCGATGTATGCCCAGTGCGTCAGCGCGTAGTAGTCGGCGGTGGGCGCGCCCTGCGAGGGGTTGGACGCGGTGGGGCCGAAGGAGACCAGGGACTGGATGCGGGCCTGGCCCGCCCGCGCTGTCTGGTTCGCCGGGGTGGGGGTGAAGCGCCGGGCGAGCGGCACGGTCGCCGCATTGAACGCCAGGTCGGCGTCGGTGGCCTTCCGCCAGGACTTCAGGCTGCGCCACGTGACGCCCTCGCCGGGGCTGCCCGACGGCAGCGAGTCCGGGTACCAGTAGGAGGCGTACGGCTGAACTGGGTTACCTTGCCCAGGAGTTGATGCGAAAGCGGGGAGTGCTGGGGCGAGGGCGGCTGCCGCGCCGGCTAGGACCACGGCGCGTCTGGTGGGGTGCGGGTTCACGGGGTGCCTCCTGGCGGGAGCGTTACCGGACCTGGTCGGGGGTGACGACTTCGGTGATGCCGCGCGCGGCGAGGTGCGCCTCGTCGTCGGCCCGTGGTGCGAGGACGGTGGTGGGGCGGGCGCCGTCGGCGGTGAGCCGGAAGAACGCCTCGAAGACGGCGCCGCCGGGGGCGCACACGGAGCGGGCGGCCGGGTCATCGGGTACGGCGAGGGCGGTCGTGCGGGGTGCGGGGGCGTAGCCGCGTACGCCGTCACGGAATGCGGCGGCGGTGCGGGCGAGGACCTGGGCGGTGTCCTTGGGGCGCCGGTCGTTGGTCAACAGGCCGAGCCCGTATTCGAGTTCGGGAAAGTCGGCCAGGTCGCGCGAGACGTCGTGGGAGCACCACCAGGTGATGCCCCACAGGTCGGGGCAGTCCAGGGCGTTCTCGACCGTCGCCTCGGTGAAGGCGGCGGCGTGCACGGGCGGCACCAGCGGGGCGGGGGCGCCGACCTCCTGGAGCCAGACCGGGCGGTGCGGGTCGTCCGCCCATGCCTTGGACAGCTCGACGAGATAGGCGGCGTGGTGCTCGGTCGGTACGGAGATCCGGCCGTGCCGTTGCGCGGTGCCGTTGAAGACCCAGGAGTGCACGGCGGTCAGCGCGCCGCGCCGGGCCGCCTGGGCCGGGGTGAACGGCATGTCGTCCTGGTACCAGCACGCGTCGTACTCGGCATGCAGATGGAGCTTCCCGGGCGCGCCCTCCTCGCAGGTCGCCAGCATCCTCTCCAGCCAGGCGTCGACCTCGGCCTGGGTGGCCCGGTCGGGATCGGGGTGCGGGCCCGCCGAGAACTGATTGACCTCGTTGCCCAGCGTCATGCCGATGAAGTTGGGCCGGTCGGCGAGGGCGGCGGCCAGGGTGCGCAGGTAGGCGGCCTGCCCGTCGGCGACCTCGGGGTCGGTGAACAGGTTGCGGCGGTGCCAGGTGCGGGTCCAGGCGGGCAGGAAGTCGAAGCTCGACAGATGCCCTTGCAGTCCGTCGACGTTGACGTCCAGGCCGCGTTCGGCGGCGGCGTCCGCGAGGTCGACGAGGTGCTCGACCGCGCGGGCCCTGATCAGGGTGCGGTTGGGCTGGAAGTAGGGCCAGAGCGGGAAGACCCGTACGTGGTCGAGGCCGAGCGCGGCGATGGAGTCGAGGTCGGCCCGCACCGCGTCCGGGTCGTAGTCGAGCCAGTGGTGGAACCAGCCTTGGCTGGGCGTGTAGTTGACGCCGAAGCGCGGGGCTGCCATGAGGTGAGCTCCAAGTCGGTCGTGCGGTAGGGGAGTTGAGGTGGTCAGCCCTTGACCGCGCCCTCGCCGACGCCGCGGAAGAAGAACCGCTGGAGGCAGGCGAACATCACGATCAGCGGGGCGACGGCGATGATGGTGCCCGCCGCGACGACGCGCTGGTTGTTGGAGAACGTGCCCTGCAGGAAGTTCAGGCCGACGGTCAGCGTGAAGTGGTCGGAGTCGGAGAGCACGATCAGCGGCCACAGGAAGTCGTCCCAGGCGCCCATGAAGGAGAAGATCGCGACGACCGCGAGCGTTCCCTTCACGGCGGGCAGCGCGATCCGGGTGAAGCGCTGCCACACGTTGGCGCCGTCGACGATGGCCGCCTCTTCGATCTCGTACGGGATGTTGTCGAAGGCGTTGCGCATGAGCAGCACGTTCATCGCGCCGATGCAGCCGGGCAGCACCACGGCGACCAGGGTGTTGTTGAGTTCGAGCGAGCGCATGGTCGCGAACTGGGCCAGCATGATCGCTTCCATCGGCACCAGGAGTGCCAGGACGAAGACGATTCCGGCGGCGCCGCGGCCCTTGAAGCGCAGCCGGGAGAGCGCGTACCCGGCCATCGCGGCGCCGACCACGTTGGTCAGGACGTTGCTGAGCGCCACCTTCACGGAGTTCAGGATGAAGTCCCAGACCGGGATGATGTCCGCGACGCCCCGGTAGCTGGCGAAGGTGGGGTGCTCGGGCAGCAGCCGGGGCGGCGAGGTGTAGATGTCCTCGGTGGTGCCCTTGAGCGAGGTGGACAGCTGCCACAGGAACGGCCCGATCATGATCAGCAGCACGATGACGAGGGCCGCGTACCGCAGGGCCTTGCGCCAACGGGGGGCGCGGGTGCGGCGGGGTCCGGCGGGGATGCGGGAATCGGCGGACGCGGGGGCGTGGGCGGCGGCGGCCATCAGTGAGTGTCCTTCCGGTCGGCCATCAGTCCTTGTCCTTCCGGTCGGCCCGCAGTACGAGGAGCATCAGGACCAGGGTCAGCAGGAAGAGCACGATCGACATGGCGGAGGCATAGCCGGTGCGGCCCTGGAGTCCGGTGCCGGCCCGCTGGATGAGCATGACGAGGGTGGTGTCGGCGCCGCCGGGCCCGCCGGTCGGCCCCGCGATCATGAAGACCTCGGTGAAGACCTTGAAGGCGGAGACCGAGGAGAGGGCGCCGACCAGAACCATCGTGGAGCGCACGGACGGCATGGTGATGGAGAGGAAGCGGCGGATCGGCCCGGCCCCGTCGACCTCGGCGGCCTCGTGCAGCTCCTTTGGCACGTTCGCGAGCGCGGCCAAGTAAATGATCATGTAGTAGCCGAGACCCTTCCACACGGTCAGGGCCATGGAACTGAGCAGCAGCAGCCACTCGTTGGACAGGAACGGCACCGGGTCGACGCCGACCATGTGCAGGACGCCGTTGATGAAGCCGCGGTCGTCCAGCATCCACACCCACATCAGGGCGACGACCACGACGGACGCCACGACCGGCGTGTAGTACGCGGACCGGAAGAAGGCGATGCCGGGGATGTGCCGCTGCACGAGGAGTGCGAGCAGCAGCGGCAGGAAGACCAGGCAGGGCACGACCAGGACCACGTACAGCGCGCTGTTGCGCAGGGCGACCCAGAACTGGTCGTCGTGGACGAGCGCGGTGAAGTTGTCGAAGCCGACGAAGCTGCCGGTGGTCAGGGTGCGGGCGTCGGTGAATGACTTCCACACCGTGGCGAGGAACGGGTAGAGGTTGAAGGCGAGGGTGATCAGGAGTCCGGGCGCCAGGAACAGCCAGGGGCTGAAGGCCTTGTGCGTACGGGCCGTGGTGCGGCCCGTACGCCGGCCGGGGGCGGCGGTGCGCGGGCGGCCCGCGGCCCCCTGCGCGGCGACGGTGGTGGTCGAGGTGCTCATGGCTTGCACCGCCGGGTCGGTGTGGAGGTGCTCGTCGCCGGCACCGAGGAGTGGCTCATGTCTCGGTCCACCGGGTCACTTCTGCTGGATCAGCTTGGTCATCTGGTTCGCCGCGCTGTCCAGGGCCTCCTTCGGGGACTCCTTGCCCTGGAGGCACTTGGCGATCTCGTTGCGCAGGATCGTCTTCATCTCGTCGCTGAACAGCACCGGCGTGTAGTTGACGGCGGTCGGCAGCATCTTGGCCGAGGCGACCCGGATCTTGCCCTCCTCCGTACTGTCGGCCTTGGTCCAGTACTCCTTGTCGAGCGAGCCCTTGGTGCTGGGGAAGACGGCGACCTTGTGGCCGAAGTCCTCCTGGTTCTTCTGGTCGGTGACGAAGTGCGCGAAGGCGAGGGCGGTCGCGGCGTTCTTGCTCTGCGAGTTGACGGAGAGACCCTGCAGGTACATGTTCTGCTTGCCGGTGTTGGTCGGTACGTCGGTGATGCCGAGGCTGCCGTAGAGCGTCGGGGCGTTCTTCTTGAAGGTCTCCAGGTCGTGGGCGCTGCCCGGGTTCATGGCGATCTCCTGCTGGAGGAACTTCTGCCCGGCCGTCTCGGCGGTGAGCGTCAGGGCCTGCTTGTGCAGCCCGCCCTCCTTGAACATCTCCTGATACTTGGTCAGGAATTCGACGCCCTTGGCATCGTTGAAGGTGAACTTCGTCCCGTCCTTGCTCATGATGTCGACGCCGTACCGTCCGAAGTCCTCGACCGTCGGCGGCTGCGCGAGGGTGGCCTTGCCCTTCTTCGCCAACTGGGCTGCATCCGCAAAGAGTTCGTCAAAGGTCTTCGGCGCCTTGTCCGGGTCGAGGCCGGCGTCCTTGAACATGGTCTTGTTGTAGAAGAGCGGGCCGGTGTTGAGGTACCAGGGGAAGGCGTACGAGCCGTCGAGGCCGGGCATGTCGAAGCCCTGCCAGGCTCCGTCCAGGTATTCGGGCCTGAACTTGGCGGCGACCTTGTCCTTGTCCAGGTTGAGCAGGGTGCCTGCCTTGGCGAGCGGATAGGCGAGGTCCGGAGAGAGGTTCACGACATCGGGGAGGGTGCCGGCGGTGGCGTCGGCACTCAGCTTGTCGGCGTAGTTGTCGGCGGGCTGGTCCACCCACTTCACCTTGGTGCCGGGGTTCGCCTTCTCGAAGTCCTTGATGACGCCTTCGAAGTAGTCCTTGAAGTTGGCGCGGAGGTTCCAGGTCTGGAACTTGATCTCGCCCTCGACCTTCCCGTCGGTGGCCGAACCCTTGCCGCTCCCGCCGCCCCCGCATGCGGTGAGCACGGTGAGCGAGAGGGCCGCGCCGAGCCCGACGGCCGTCCGGATCGCGACACTGCGATGAATGGACATGAGTGGCTGACTCCTTCGCCTCGTCCCGATGACGTTGCCGCACACCATGCAGCGTGAATTAATTGGCCGTCAATGGCGAATAAGTGAGCCGAATTACTAAACATACAGGTCAGCGAGGCTAAAAAGGACTAAAGTCCCGAATATTTGACGCCTACTAACACGGTTTAGTGGCGATCAACTAAACCGTGTTACTTACGCGTTGCTGCGGCTACCATCGGCCCATGAGCGAGATCGAAAGCGATGCGCCGCCGCCCCGCCGTCCGACCATGAAAGACGTGGCCAGAGAGGCCGGTGTCTCCACCAGCGCGGTCTCGTTCGCGCTCAACAACCGGCCCGGGGTGTCCGATGCGACCCGCCGCCGGGTCATACGGGTCGCGGACCGGCTCGGCTGGCGGCCGAGCTCCGCCGCGCGTGCGCTCTCCGGCGAGAACGCGGGCGCGATCGGGCTGGTCCTGGCCCGCCCGGCGGACAGCCTGGGCGGGGAGTCGTTCTTCCTCCAGCTCGTCTCGGGCATCCAGGCGAGCCTCGCCCCGCGCGACCAGCCGCTGGTGTTCCAGATGGTGGAGGACGTCCAGGCGGAGTGCGAGCTGTACCGGCGCTGGTGGGCGGAGGGGCGGGTCGACGGGGTGATCGTGGTCGACCCCCGGGTGTCGGATCCCCGCCCCGAGACCCTGGCGGTCCTCGGCCTGCCCGCCGTGGTCATCGGCGGCATGGAGGCCCCCGGCAACCCGGACGCGCCCCAACTCCCGCGCCGGGCAAGGCTTTCCAACATCTGGGCCGACGACTCGGGCGCGATGGACCTGATCGTCCGCCACCTGTACGCACTGGGCCACCGCCGCATCGGCCACATCGCGGGTACGCCGGGCTTCGCCCATACGGCACGCAGGATCGCGTCGCTGCGGGCGGCCGGGCGACGGCTCGGCCTGGAGCAGGCGGTGTCGGTGACGACGGACTTCACGGACCGTCAAGGGGCGAAGGCGGCGCGGCGGCTGTTCTCGGCCCCAGCCCCACCCACCGCGCTCATCTGCGACAACGAGGTGATGGCGGTGGCGGCGGTCAGCGTCGCGGCCGAGCGGGGCCTGCACATCCCGCGGGACGTGTCGGTGGTGTCCTGGGAGGACTCGGTGATCTGCCACACGCTGCATCCCCAACTCACGGCGCTGGTCCGCAAGGCGGACGAGTTCGGACACCGCGCGGCGGGGGAACTGCTGGCCCTGCTGGACGGGGGAGCCCCCCGCCAGCTTCAGGATCCGTTGCCGCGGTTGCAGCCACGGGAGAGTACGGGCGCGCCTCCCGCGTAGGGGTTGGAGCCGGCCCCGATGGCCCCCGCTCGGCACGGGCGCCGAGGCCGTGGGGCTCCGCCCCTCAGTCCCGCACCAGACGCCGGTCCCACGGATGCCCCAACTCCGCATGCTGGTAGGCCAGTTCGATCCAGCGCGCGGCCAGCTCCCGGCTGTCCGCCGCGACGACCTCCACGGCCAGCAGCTTGATCAGCGCGCACTCGGCGCACGCCCGGGGATCGACCGCCCCCGGTCGCGGCCGCGTGAACTCCGCGAGCTCCCCGGCGTCCAGATTCAGCCCGGCGCCCGCGCCGTGCGGGTGGCCGCGGATGATGCGGGTCGCCTGGCGCACGGCGACAGGATTCCCCGTCATGTGCGCACCGGCCCGCGCGCCGCTGGCCGCCTGGCAGATGTCACACCCGGGCACGGGCAGCTCCCCGGGCTCCAACCGCCGTTGCAGTCCGCCCAGTACGGCCCTGAGCACGTCTGGACTGGGCACCTCGTGCGCACCCCGGTTCCCGAACATCAACGACTCCCCTCCGTAGCGCAACGACTACCGACAGGAGCGAGCGTGGCCTAGAGTGAAGCAGTCTTCAACTTGCGTGGCTTGCTCGGAGAGTTGGGAGCACCGATGGTGAATCGCAGGGAGTTGGACCCCGATCAGTCACCCGGCGCCCGCTTCGGCCAGCGCCTACGCGCCTTGCGGGACGCACGCGGCTGGACCCAGGACGAGCTGGGCGAGCACATGGGGTTCTCCGGGACGCACATTTCCGCAGTCGAAACTAATCGGCGTCCGCCAACTCCCCGCTTCGCGGCAAGTGCTGACAAGGCGCTGGGCACCGGTGATCAGCTCGAACGGCAGGGCCGGGCCGTGTGGCACACCGCGATTTTGGAAGGGTTTCCGGAGTACGTCGCCCAAGAGGTGCGCGCGGCGGAAATGCGCCTCTTCGAGCTGGGAATCATCCCGGGGCTGCTCCAGACACCCGAGTACGCAGCCGCCATCACCACGGGTGCCGTGCGGCGCGGGGCGATCACAGAACATCAGGCCGAGGAACGGCTGTCGCTCCTGGCTCGGCGGCAGGCGTCCCTGAATCGGACTCCCGCTCCCCTGGTGTACGTGGTGCTCGACGAAAGCTGCGTACGGCGCACGGTGGGTGGACCTCGCATCATGAAGGCTCAGCTGGACAGGCTCATCGACTTCGCCGAACTGCCCTCGACGGTATTGCAGGTGGCCCCTTACGACCTTGGCGAACGGCGCGCCTTCGACCTGCCCGTAACGCTGCTGACCCTTCCGGACCGTGCCCATATCGCGTACGCGGAGTCCGCTCAACAGGGCCGTCTGGAACGCGATATGCGGTTCGTGCAGCCCCTGTTGACGGCCTACCATCAGCTACAGGCCGAAGCACTGTCGCAGGCGGCATCCGTGGCCGTAATCGAAGAGGCACGAAAGGGCACACCGTGACGACGACCGACACCCCTCACTGGTTCACATCCTCTTACAGCAGCAACGGCGGCCAGTGCGTCGAGGTCGCCGCCAACCTCGCCGGCTCGCACGGCGTGGTCCCCGTCCGGGACAGCAAGAACCCGGACGGCCCGATACTCACCCTCTCCGCGGCGGCCTTCACCGCGCTCATAGAGTTCGCCAGGCGCGCCAACGCCTAGCCGCGCCTGCTCGCGCCGAAGCCCCGCCTCTCCGGTCCTTCGGAGTGGCGGGGCCTTTTTGCGGCTAGGACGCCAACCCGCCGAGGGCGTGTGGGAGTTCGCCCGTGTGCAGCACCCCCAGCCGCTGCGTAGCCCGCGTCAGCGCGACATACAGGTCGCTCACCCCGTACTCCCCCGGCTCGACCACAAGCACCGCGTCGAACTCCAGGCCCTTCGCCTGACGCGGGTCCAGCAGGACGACCTCCCGAGTCAGGTCGGGGGCGGCCCCCGAGGCCGCGTCGGGCAGCGCCGCCAGGAGCGGGCCGTGCAGGGAGCCCGGCGCGATCACCGCGAGCCGGCCCGAACCCCGCCACGCCGCCACCGATTCCGCCACCGCCGGGGCGAGGGCGGCGGGGGCCACGGCCCGGGTCCAGGGCCGTACCCCCGTGGACCGCACCGAGCTCGGCGGCACGAAGGACGGGTCCGCCGCCCGGCACACCTCGGCGGCCACCGCCATGATCTCCGCCGGTGTGCGGTAGTTGACCCCGAGTCGGACGTGCTCCCAGTTCCCCTCCGCGACGTACGGCGAGAGGATCCGCTCCCACGAGCCCACCCCCGCGGCTTCCGCGGTCTGCGCGGGGTCGCCGACCAGCGTCATCGAACGGGTCGGGCAGCGTCGCATCAGCAGCCGCCAGGCCATCGCCGACAGTTCCTGCGCCTCGTCGACGATGATGTGGCCGAACGCCCACGTGCGGTCCGCCGCGGCCCGCTCGGCCGCGCTGCGGTGGTCGGCCTCCTCGTGCCGCTCCGCCATCCGCTCGGCGTCGATGATGTTGTGCGCCGCGAGCACCTCGGACTCCTCGTCCTCGAACTCGTACGACTCCGAGCCCGCCGAGAGGTCGAGCACGCCCTGCGCGTAGGCGATCCGCTCCTGGCGTTCGGCCTCCGCGGCGGCCCGCGCCGCGCTGTCGTCCTCGCCCAGGATTTCGGCCGCCTCGTCGAGCAGCGGCACATCACCCGGTGTCCACTCGCCGCCCTCCCGCCGGATCAACTTGGCGTCCGCGTCAGGGAGATGGGACGGATCGGAGAGGAAGTCCGCCACGAAATCCTGCGGCGTCAGCTTCGGCCACAGCTCCTCTATCGCCGCGTGCACCTCGCCGCTCGTCGCGATCTCCTTGCCCATCTGGGCCGCGTCGTCCGGGCCGAGCAGGTTCGGGCCGCCGAACGGGTCCGCGCCGATGCGCTCGACCAGTTGCGCCGTGAGCGCGTCGATGATGTGGAACGCGAAGTGCGGCCGCGCCAGGTTGTGCGGAAGCCCGCTCTCGCGCGCCCGCCACCTGGCGTCCTCTGCCATCGCCCGGTCGAGCTGGAGCGTGCCGTACCCGTCGTGCGGGATCTCGATGGCCCACTCGGGCACGGTCTGGCGGTCGCGCACGGCCGCCGCGAGCACCTCGGCCATGGCTGCGCGGCCCTTGACCTCGGCCGCCTCCGGGGTGTCGGTGCCGGTCGCGTGGACGCCGGGGAACAGCTCGGACATCGTCGACAGGAGCACCCCGGTCTCGCCGAGCGAGGGCAGCACGTCGCCGATGTAGCCGAGGAAGGCGGGGTTGGGCCCGACGATGAGCACCGCCCGCCGGGCGAGCAACTCCCGGTATTCGTACAGGAGATACGCCGCCCGGTGCAGCGCGACCACGGTCTTGCCGGTGCCGGGCCCGCCCTCGACGACGAGCACCCCGCGGTGCGGGGCCCGGATGATGCGGTCCTGCTCGGCCTGGATGGTCTGCACGATGTCGTGCATGCGGCCGGTGCGGGCGGCGTCAAGGGCGGCCAGCAGCACCTCGTCGGCGTTGGCGCCCTCGTGCCCGGTGCGCTCCGCGTCCGTCAGGTCCAGGAGTTCGTCGTGGAGCGCGGTGACGGTGCGGCCCTCGGTGGTGATGTGCCGTCTGCGCCGCAATCCCATCGGGGAATGGCCCGTGGCGAGATAGAACGGGCGAGCCACATCGGCCCGCCAGTCGATCACCAGCGGAGTGCGTTCCCGGTCATTCCTGCGGATTCCGATACGCCCGACGTGATGCGCCGTACCGTCCTGGAAATCCAGCCTCCCGAAGCACAGCCCGTTCTCGCCCGCGTTGAGCGCGCCGAGCAGCCCGGACTGCTCGGCGACCATCACATCCCGTTCGAGCCGGGCCTGAAGACCGGTGCCGACCTGCGACAACGCCGACTGCACCGCGACCTCGGCCTGATCCCGCAGATCGTCGAGGCGGGCGTAGAGGTCGGTGATGAATTGCTGTTCCTTCCGAAATTCCTCGGTTGACAATTCCACTCCTGACGCGATACAGTGCTTCCATAAGGCTTTTTCGTGACTTCGTTATGCGAAATCGCGAAACACCTAATATACGCAAGGGAATGCCCCGGATGTCAATTCATCCGGGGCATTTTCTTTGCCGCGATCCGCGTCGGGCAACGCCGTCCGATCGGCGTCAGATCACGTCTTCGAGCTCCTGCAACAGCCGCCGCTTGGGCCGCGCGCCCACCATCGACTTCACGGGTTCCCCGTCGACGAAGACCATGAGCGTGGGCATCGACAGGACGCCGTACTTCGTCGTCGTCTCCGGGTTCGTGTCCACATCGAGCTGGACGATCTTCAACCGGGCCGCCTCCTCCACCGCCAGCGCACTCAGCACGGGGGCGATCTGCCGGCACGGCGGACACCAGTCGGCGGTGAACTCCACCAGAACCGGAAGCGCGGCCCCCATCACCGCGCCGGCGAAGGTCTCGTCCGTGACCTCGTCCACGCCTGCCGCCTTGATCATCGCGTCATCCCCTCACTCCTCGGTCCCCCGGTCGCTTCCGGGCTCAACTCGCAGCGGGGTTCCGGACCGCCCGGAATCTCCGCCGCCGCCATCACCTCGGCCCGCGCCAGCTCCGCGCCGACCTGCGCGCGTACGGCACCGAGCTCGCCGATCAGCGCGTCGAGCTCGGCCAGCTTGCGGCGGTACACCGCGAGCGACGCCGGACAGGTGTCCCCCGCCGGATGTCCGGCCCGCAGGCAGTCCACGAACGGGCGGGTCTCCTCCAGCTCGAACCCGAAGTCCTGCAGGGTTCTGATCTGCTGGAGCAACCGCAGGTCAGCCTCGTCGTACGACCGGTAGCCGTTGTCGGTGCGCCGCGCGGCGAGCAGGCCGCGCGACTCGTAGTACCGAAGCGTGCGGGTCGTCGTGCCCGCCCGTGCCGCAAGTTCGCCGATGCGCATGACCAAGAACGTAAGCCTTTACGTCGGCGTCAAGGCAAGAAGCCCGGAGCGGCTCAGTCCCGTACCGGTGGCAGCAGCGGTTTTCCCTCGCGCCCGCCCACCGGTGACGACAGGACGATCGACGTGGTCGTGCGGCCGAGGGCCGAGGTCTGCTCCAGGATCTCCTCCAGGTGGATCGTGTCGGCGACGGCCACCTTGATGATCCAGCAGTCCTCGCCGACCACGTGGTGCACCTCGATGACCTCCGGCCGCCCCATCAGCTCCAGGGTCCTGGGGTGCTTGAGGTTGTAGCCGCCGTGCGGGCTGACCCGGATGAAGGCCTGGATGCCATAGCCGAGTCGGGCCGGGTCGACCCGCGCCCCGTACCCGGTGATCGCCCCGCTCGCCTCCAGCCTGCGCAGCCGCTCGGTGACCGCGGCCGGGCTCAGCCGGACCCGCCGGCCCAGTTCGCTGAGCTTGATCCGGCCCTCCCGCTGGACGACTTCGAGGAGCTGCCGGTCGACCTGATCGAAGCCCCCTGACGAATCGTTGGCGACGGCGCGCGAATGCCGTGGTTCTTTCGGTACGGCCGCGAGATCTCCCACGTTTCCCCCTTCAGTGCCGGGGCCGTCAACGTAACACTGGTACCCGGGAAAACCGCAGGTGGGAAGGGGATCGAGGACATGCGCGAGGTATTGGTCATCGGGGGCAACCGCTACTTCGGGAAGCGGCTCATCGCCCGGCTGCTCGCCGCTGGTGACCGGGTGACGGTCCTGAACCGGGGCTCGGCGCCACCCCCACCGGGCGCACTCCAGCTGATCGCCGACCGCGATGACGAGGCGTCCCTTGCGGCCGCGCTCGGCGGGCGCACCTTCGACGTGGTGGTCGACCAGGTCTGCTACACCCCGCGCCAGGCGGCGATCGCCCGCCGTGTCTTCACCGGCCGCACCGCGCGCTATGTCATGACGTCGACGGTCGAGGTGTACGAGTACGAGGACTCCGCCGGGCTGGTCGGCGAGGATGTCCTGGACCCCGCCACGGTCATCGTGACGCCCCAACTTCCCTGGCAGGAACCGGAGTTCGTCGCGGGGCACTACGGCGAGGGCAAGCGGCAGGCCGAGGCGGTGTTCGCCGCGGGCCCCGACTTCCCGTACGTCGCGGTGCGGGTGGCGCATGTTCTGGGCGGGGCCGACGACTTCACCGGGCGGCTCGCCCACTACGCGGACCGGATCCGCAGCGGCGAGCCGGTCGCGGTGCCGGCGACCAACCATCCGGCGACGTACATCGACGTCGAGGAGATCGCGGAGTTCCTGTTCTGGGTGACCCGGCAGGACTTCACCGGGCCCGTGAACGCCGCCTCGCACGGGCCGCTGACCACCGAGGACATCGTGGCGGCGGTCGCGGGCGCGCTGGGCGCCGACCACCGGGCCGTGCGTTACCAGCCGGTGGAGGTCGGCGCGGTCTCGCCGTTCTCCTTCGCCCGCTCGTACGGGATGGACACCGCCCGCGCCGAGTCGCTCGGCTTCACTTTTTCGCACACCGAGAGCTGGCTGCCGCGCGCGGTGGCCGAGACCATGGGGGTCAACTGACATGCGGACACGCACACTTGGACCGTACGAGGTCGGCGCGGTCGGCTACGGCGCGATGCCGCTGTCGATCGAGGGGCGGCCCGACGAGGCGCGAGCCGTCGCCACCGTGCACGCCGCGCTCGACGCGGGCGTCACGCTCATCGACACCGCCGACTCCTACTACGCGCCCGGTGGCGAGCCGGGCCACAACGAGCTCCTCGTCGCCCGCGCCCTCGCCTCGTACGGCGGCGCCACCGACCACGTGCTGGTCGCGACCAAGGGCGGCCGGGGCCGCACCGACGACGGCGGCTGGACGGTGAAGGGCGACCCGGGCCATCTGCGGCGGGCCGCCGAGGGCTCGCTGAAGCGGCTCGGCGTCGAGGCGATCGGCCTCTACCAGCTGCACAAGCCGGACCCGGACGTCCCGTTCGCCGAATCCCTGGGCGCGCTGCGGGAGTTGGCGGAGGAAGGCAAGGTCCGTACGGTCGGGATCTCCAACGCGGACACCGGCCGGATCCGCGAGGCCGAGGCGGTTCTGGGCGATCTGCTCGTCTCCGTACAGAACCGCTACTCGCCCGCCGTACGCGACGGCGAGCCCGAGCTGCGGCTCTGCGCCGAGCTCGGGCTCGCGTATCTGCCGTGGAGCCCGCTGGGCGGGATCTCGCGCAGCGCCCTTGACGGTCCGGGTGGTCCGGAAGCCCGGTCCGCCTTCCATACGGTGGCCGAAGCGCGGGGCGTCAGTCCTCAACAGGTGGCACTGGCTTGGCTGCTGGCGCTGTCGCCGACACTGATCCCGATCCCGGGGGCCAGCCGCCCCGAGTCGATACGGGATTCGGCGGGGGCGGCCGACCTCGTACTGACCGGGGAGGAGCTGGCCCTGCTGCCCTGAGTCACACCGATACGGGCTCGCGCTCCGAGCCGTCCGAAGCCTGCTCCTGCTGCGCGTCGCCCTTGTCGCGGCGCGGCAGCAGGACGGCGACCAGGACGGTTCCCACGCCCAGGATCACCGCGCCGATGAGGCTGGTGTGGGCGACCGCGTCGGAGAAGGCGGAGCCGACCGCGTGGCTCATCTGCTGTGCGCCGGCGCCGAGCTGCTCGGCCTGGGCCTTCAGCTGGGCGGCCTGCTGCGGGGTGCTGGCGTGCAGGGCCTGGGCGCCGAGCTGCTTGGCCTGTTCGCCGATGCCCTGGGCGACGGCGTATCCGGCGCCGACCGAGTCCTGCGCGGTGGCGAGCGCGGAGGCGGGCAGCTTGGAGCCGGCGGTCGCGTCGGCGAGGTGCGAGGAGTACGAGCTCGCGAGCACCGAGCCGAGGATGGCGATGCCCAGCGAGCCGCCGAGTTCGAGCGAGGTGTCGTTGACGGCGCCGCCGACCCCGAGCTCGGCCTCCGGGAACGCGCCCATGATCGCGTCGGTGCAGGGCGACAGGGCGAGCCCGATGGCCACGCCGAGGATGATCAGCGGGGCGAGGAGGTCGCCGTACCCGGAACCGGCGTCGACCCGGGTGAGCAGCGCGAGCGCGACGGTTCCGGCGACCATGCCGGCGGTGACCGTGACCTTCATGCCGAGCCGCGGGGTGAGGAACCCGGTGAGCGCGGAGCCCACGAAGACCGCGCCGGCCAGCGGCAGCATGCGGATGCCGGTCTCGAGCGGGGTGTAGCCGAGCACGAACTGGAGGTGCTGGGTGAGGTAGTAGAAGGCGCCGAACACCGCGAGGAAGAAGAGCGCGACGGCGAGCAGCGAGCCGGAGAACATGCGGTGCGCGAAGCGGCGTACGTCCAGGACGGGCCGCGGGTGGCGCAGCTCCCACAGCACGAAGAGCACGAAGCCGAGCCCGGCGATGACGGCGCCGGATATCGCCTTGGCGTCCCAGCCGAAGTGCGGGCCCTGAATGATCATGTAGACGAGCGCGCCGACGGAGACGACGGAGAGCAGCCCGCCGACGTAGTCGATGCGGTCGTGGTGGGCGGCCTTCGACGGCGGTACGAGGACGAACGCGCCCACGACCGCGAGCAGCGCGATCGGCACGTTGATCAGGAACGTCGAGGCCCAGCCGTGGTTCTCCAGAAGCGCCCCGGCGACCAGCGGACCGGCGGCGATGGCAATACCGGCGGTCGCGGTCCACAGCAGAATCGCCTTGGCGCGCTCCGCGCGCGGGAACGTCGAGGCGAGCAGCGACAGGGTGGCCGGCATGATCAGCGCGGCGCCGACACCCATGACGGCGCGGGACGCGATGACGCCGGTGGAGCTGTCGACGAGCGAACCGGCCACGGACGCGCCCGCGAAGACGAGCAGACCCAGCACGAGCGCGCCGCGCCGGCTGTACTTGTCGCCGATCGCGCCGAGCAGCAGCATCAGCGCGGCGTACGGGACGGTGTAGCCGTCGATGACCCACTGGAGGTCGGAGCTGCTGAGCCCGAGGTCCTTGGTCATGTCGGGCGCGGCCACGGTGAGGGCGGTGTTCGCCATCACGATGATCAGCAGGCTGAGGCAGAGCACGAGCAGCGCCCACCAGCGCCGCCGGTAGGGCGCCCCCATCTTCTCGACGGGCTCCTTGATGACGAGACCCACGACGTCTCACCCTTCCTCGGTCTTGCTTCCCCGGGAGGTCTGGTGTCCCTCCCGGGCCCCACAGGGGCAGATCCAATTGCACATCACTGTGCAACTACACACTGGTGTGCAATTTACGCCGCTGCACGCCGCTGTGCAAAATGGGGGCGTGACCACTACCCCTGCCGCCCCCTCGGGGGGCCGCGCCGACGTGAACCGCCGCCGCATCATGGAGGTGGCCTTCGCCGAGCTGGTCCGTGACCCGGACGCGTCCATGGACCAGATCGCCCGGGCGGCCGGTGTCGTGCGGCGCACGGTGTACGGGCACTTCCCCAGCCGGGACGCGCTGATCGCGGCGCTGGTCGACGAGGCGGCGGAGACCGTCGCGGACGCGCACCGCGAGGGGCGCGAAGGCGTCACCGACCCGGCCGAGGCGCTCGCGCGGGCCACCCTCGCGGTGTGGGCGATCGCCGACCGCTACCGGCTCCTGGTGGCCCTCGCCCAGCGCAGCGTCACGATGGCGGGCATCAAGCAGCGCCTGGCCCCGGTGCGCAAGGAGTGCGTGGACCTGCTCCAACTGGGCCTGCGTGAAGGCGTGTTCACCTCGCCCCTCCCTCCGGCCGCCCTTGCCTATGTGCACGAGCAGTCCCTGTTCGGCCTGATGGAGGCGGTCAACGAGGGCGCCCTGCCCGCCTCGGACGCGGGCCGCTCGGCGGCGACGACCCTGCTGCTCTCGGCGGGGGTCCCGGCGGGACGCACGGCGGAAGTAGTGGCGGCGGCGCTCACGCGGTGACCAGGCCCCCGCCAAGGAGCCCCGGCCCGCGAAGGGCATGAGGCCGCAGGCGTTTTCCGGCCGCGGCATCGATGGCGACGGGGACGAGCGGCCGCGCCGCTCCACCGTCTTTCAGGCTCCAGTGAATCTGTAGCGCCCGCGTAGCCCGTGAGGCCAGAGTGACGGCAGGTCAATTGCCGCTCCCCTCACGGAGGTTCAGAATGCGCCGTCGTACCACTCTGAGCATGACCGCCGCCGCGGCGCTCGCGCTCGCCGCCCTGGCCGCCGCCCCGGCCCAGGCCGCCCCGGCCGACAAGGCGCAGGTGCTCGCCTCCTTCACCCAGACCAGCGCGACCAGCTCGAACGCCTTCCAGGACGCCCGCAACGACCAGTCCCGCTGGTCCGCGTACGGCTTCGACTGGTCGACGGACTACTGCTCGGACTCCCCCGACAACCCCTTCGGCTTCCCTTTTAAGCTGTCATGTGCACGCCATGACTTCGGCTACCGCAACTACAAGGCGGCGGGCCAGTTCTCCGCCAACAAGGCCCGCCTGGACAGCGCCCTGTACGAGGACCTGAAGCGCGTCTGCACCGCGTACAGCGGCGCGAAGAAGACGTCGTGCAACGCGACGGCGTGGACGTACTACGAAGCAGTGAAAAACCTCGGCAGCTGATCCCCTCTCGCTTTCCGCACCCCCACCCCGTCCGGGTCGCCTCATGGCGGCCCGGACGTCTGGCGTTCGGCCCGCCGTCGCCGCCCTTCGGAGCACGCGGCTGCCGGGGCTCGGGGAGCAGGGCTTCCCGTCCGGTCCGGCCCACGGAAGCAGTCGCCCTAACGTAGAGGGCGGCAAGGCCACCGACACGTGAAGCGCAGTCATCCATAGGAGAAAGCCATGGGCATCGGCAAGTGGGTCAGCACCTCGATGCCGTATCTGGCTCCGCAGGACACCTCCGCGGCCGACGCCTGGCGCAGCGAGGCCGCGGCCCGCGGCGGCACCGGGCGGCAGCGCATCGTCCGGGCCGGGGAGGTGGCCGCGCCGGGCGAGGTCGCGGACGTCTTCGGTCTGGCATGGGGGGCCGCGGTCGTGGTGCGGCGCCGGGTGATGTACATCGACGAGATGCCCTGCGAGTCGACCGACACCTATTACCCCGTGGAGATCGCCCGGGGTACACGCCTGGCCGAGGTCGGCAAGATTCCCGGCGGCGCCGTGACGCTGCTGCGCGAGCTCGGCCACCGGGGCGTCCGGGTGCGCGAGGACGTCTCCGCAGAACTGCCCGACAGCGAGGCACGCGAGGCTCTCCGGCTGGGCCCCGCCGAACCGGTTCTGCGGATCGCCCGCACCACCATGGACTCGTACGACCGGACGATCCAGTTCGACCTGATGACGATGCCCGCCCGGTTGCAGCGCCTGCGCTACGAGAGCCGGATCGGCTGACCACGGTCCCGGCCGACCCCGACGCGTGCGACTCCCACCCCCGACCGGCACCATGACCCCGTGACACACGCACCCCAGGACGAGCCCGAGCACCACCCCGAGCACCGGCCGCTGCCCGCCTGGCTGCGGGTTACCCAGGGGGAGACCCGGTGGGCCTCGACCCTTGCCGTGCTCACCGCCGTCGGACTGCAATGGGCGCTGCCCGAGCGGCTGAGCATCCATCCCGAATGGCTCCTGCCCGCCCTGGAGATCGCGCTCATGGTCGCGCTGATCGCGGGCAACCCCGTACGCATCGAGCGCGCCTCGCGGCTCTACCGGCTGGCCGGGCTCGTGCTGATCGCGTGTATCAGTGCCGCCAACGGGTGGTCCGCGGTGCGGCTCGTCGTCGGGCTCGTGCGGGGGCAGGAAGGCGCCGATGCCGCCGCCCTGCTGGTGACGGGCGGCGGCATCTGGCTGACCAATGTGATCGTGTTCGCGCTCTGGTACTGGGAGTGGGACCGGGGCGGCCCGGTCGCCCGGATGCAGGCGACCCGCACCTTCCCCGACTTCCTGTTCCCGCAGATGCAGAGCCCCGAACTGGCCCCGCCCCACTGGGAGCCGGCCTTCCCGGACTACCTGTACCTGTCGTTCACGAACGCCACCGCGTTCAGCCCGACCGACGTCATGCCGCTCAACCGGTGGGCAAAGATGCTGATGATGGTGCAGTCGGCTGTCTCGCTGCTGACCGTTGTGCTTGTTGTCGCTCGCGCCGTGAACATTCTCAAATAGGCGCGACCATTCTCAAGCAGGCGGGCGCCCTTCTCAACCGGCCACCGGCGACGGCGACTTACCCTCCTCGCGTTGCTCCGGCACCGCCTCCTCCCCCGCCGCCAGCATCCGCTCGTCGAACGGCAGCCGGCCCGCCAGGACCTCCGCGACCCGGGTCCTGTCGATCTCCTTCGTCCACGTGCCGACAAGGACGCACGCCACCGCGTTGCCCGCGAAGTTGGTCAGCGCCCGCGCCTCGCTCATGAAGCGGTCGATGCCGACGATCAGGCCGACGCCGTCGACCAGTTCGGGGCGGTGCGACTGGAGGCCGCCCGCCAGCGTGGCGAGGCCCGCGCCCGTGACGCCCGCCGCGCCCTTCGAGGCGATGATCATGAAGAGGAGCAGCGAGATCTGCTCGCTCGCACCCAGCGGCTTGCCCATCGCGTTCGCGATGAACAGCGAGGACATCGTCAGATAGATCGCGGTGCCGTCCAGGTTGAACGAGTAGCCCGTCGGCACCGTGATGCCGGCCACCGAGCGGCTGACCCCGAGGTGCTCCATCTTCGCGATGAGCCGCGGCAGCGCCGACTCCGAGGAGGACGTGGACAGGATCAGCAGGAACTCCCTGGCCAGGTACTTCAGGAGGCTGAAGATGTTCACGCCGGTCATCAGCTTCAGGATCGCGCCGAGGACCAAGAACACGAACAGCGCGCACGTGATGTAGAAGCCGATCATGATGACCGCCAGGGCCTTCAGGGCGTCCAGGCCGGTCTCGCCGACCACTCCCGCGATCGCGCCGAACGCGCCGATGGGCGCGACCCACATGATCATCGCCAGGATGCGGAAGACGAGGCGCTGGATGTGTTCGACGCCGCGCAGCACCGGCCGGCCCGCCGAGCCGAGCGCCTGGAGGGCGAAGCCCGCGAGCAGGGCGATCAGGAGGGTCTGGAGGACCTGGCCCTCGGTGAACGCGGACACCATCGTCTTGGGGATGATGCCGAGCAGGAAGTCCGCCGTCGACTCGCCGGCGCCCGCGGCCTGCTTGGCTCCCGCGTGCCGCGCCGCCTCGGTCAGGTGCAGACCGGAGCCGGGCTCCAGGATGTTGCCGACCAGGAGGCCGATGGCGAGTGCCACCGTCGACATGACCAGGAAGTAGCCGAGGGCGAGGCCGCCCACCGCGCCCACCTTGGCCGCCTTCCGTACCGAGCCGACGCCGAGCACGATCGTGCAGAAGATGATGGGCGAGATCATCATCTTGATCAGGTTCACGAACCCGGTGCCGATCGGCTTCAGCTCGACGGCGACCCCCGGCGCCGCGAAGCCCACGACGATGCCGAGCACTACCGCGCCGATCACGGCCAGGTAGAGATAGTGGGTGCGCTCCCGGCGCGCGGGCGGCTCTGCCACGGGGTCCACGGGGTCCTCCTCGGTTGCGGCTGCGGCCATGTCCCGACGGCCGATTCAGCGATCCCCGCGACTATCCAGCACACTGTGACGCCGGTCACCCTTACGTGCATTTCGTTCATACAGATCCAGCCAGCACACTTACCGGATGCGTCTCCCCGGACCCCGCTCCCTCGCCGGCCAGCTCTTCGCCATGCAGGTGGTCCTGGTCGCCGCGATCGTGACGGGGTGCGCGCTCTTCTCGTACGTCACCGACCGGCACCAGGCCGAGGAGACCGCGCGGCGCCAGGCGGTCGCGACCGCGACCGCCGTCGCCGCGTCCCCCGCGGTGGTCGAGGCGGCCCGCACCAAGAACCCCACGCCCGCCCTCCAGCCGTACGCTCAGACGCTGCGCACCACGACCGGCGTGGACTTCGTCGTGGTCATGGCCCCGGACGGAACCCGCTGGACGCATCCCGTACCGGGCGAGATCGGCAAGAAGTACCTCGGCGACACCGCTCCCGCGCTGCGCGGGAAGACGTTCACCGAGACGCACATGGGGGTGCTCGGGCTTTCCGTACGGGTCGTGGCGCCGGTCCGCGACCAAAATGATCATGGCCGGATCACCGCGCTCGTCAGCGCGGGCATCACCGTCGACCGGATCAGCGAGCAGGTGCAGAAGCAACTGGTGGCGCTGGTCGTCATGGCGGGCGGCGCGCTCGCGCTCGGCGGCCTCGGCACGTACGTGATCAACGCACGCCTGCGCCGCCACACGCACGGCATGAACGCCGCCGAACTGAGCCGCATGCACGACTACCACCAGGCCACCCTGCACGCCGTACGCGAGGGGCTGCTCATGCTCGACGGCGAGCGGCGGATCGCGCTGATCAACGACGGCGGGCGCGAACTGCTCGGGCTCGGCGAGGACGCCGTGGGCCGCCCGGTGGCCGGGCTCGGCCTGCCCGCATCGCTCGCCGGGGCGCTGCTCGCCTCCGGGCCGAGGGTGGACGAGGTCCACATGACAGCCGACCGGATCGTGGTCCTGAACACCCAGCCGGTGTCCTCCGCAGGGCGGCGCGGCACCGTGGTGACCCTGCGCGACCACACCGAACTCCAGGCGCTTTCAGGCGAGTTGGACTCCGAGCGCGGTTTCACCCAGGCCCTGCGGGCGCAGGCCCACGAGGCCGCGAACCGGCTGCACACGGTGGTCTCGCTCATCGAGCTGGGCCGCGTCGAAGACGCCGTCGAGTTCGCGACCGCCGAGCTGGAGCTCGCCCAGGCGCTCACCGACCAGGTGGTCACGGCGGTCGGCGAGCCGGTCCTGGCGGCGCTGCTGCTCGGCAAGGCGGCGCAGGCCAACGAGCACGGCGTGGAGCTGGTCCTCGCCGAGGGCAGCGCCATCGGCGACGGCCTCTTGCCTGCCACGCTGCCCGCCCGCGACCTGGTCACCGTCCTCGGCAACCTGATCGACAACGCGGTGGACGCGGCACAGGGCAGCGCCGTCGCCGAGGTCGCCGTCACGCTCACCACCGAGGACGGGCAGCTCCTGGTGCGCGTCGCGGACAGTGGGCCCGGCATCGATCCGGCCGCCGCCGAAGCCGTGTTCGAGCGGGGGTGGTCGACCAAGAGCCCGGGGCGCGGCCTCGGCCTCGCGCTGGTCCGGCTCGCGGCGGCCCGGCACGGCGGCACCATCACGCTGGCCCAAGGTCCTTACGGGGGAGCCGAGTTCACCGTACGGCTGCCCCTGGAGCAGGGAGTGCGCGCATGATCAGAGTGCTGGTCGTCGAGGACGATCCCGTCGCCGCCGAGGCGCACCGGCTCTACGTCGGCCGGGTGCCCGGCTTCACCGCGGTCGCGGTGGCACACTCCCGGGCCGAGGCGCTGCGCGCCCTGGAGCGGACCGAGGTGGACCTGCTGCTGCTCGATCTGTACCTGCCGGACGGCCACGGCCTCCAGCTCGTACGGTCGCTCAGGGCGGCCGGGCACAGCGCCGATGTCGTCGCGGTGACCTCGGCCCGGGATCTGGCGATGGTGCGCGAGGGCGTCTCGCTCGGGGTCGTCCAGTACGTACTGAAGCCGTTCACGTTCCCCACGCTGCGCGACCGGCTCGTGCGGTACGCCGAGTTCCGGGCGACGGCCGGGGAGGCGAGCGGGCAGGAGGAGGTCGACCGGGCGCTCGCCGCGCTGCGCGCCCCGCAGCCCTCAGCACTCCCCAAGGGCCTGAGCGCGCCCACCCTCCAGGCCGTCACGCGGACCCTGCGCGAGGCGCCGGAGGGAGTGACGGCGGCGGAGACCGGTCTCGCGGTCGGCATCTCGCGGATCACCGCACGCCGCTATCTGGAGCATCTGGTCACCACCGGCCGCGCCGAGCGCACCCCGCAGTACGGCCAGATCGGGCGCCCCGAGCTGCAGTACCGCTGGCTCAACTCCTCGACCGGCCAAGGCGGTTGACAAGGTTGTCAGCCGGACGCGGGCGCGGGGTTGACCCTGCCACCGGGCGCCCTTACGTTCACCGGGCAGCCAAGTGCGGCCGTGGCCACGGCCGCACGCCTGGCCAGAGGAGGTCGTGCCCGTGCGCCCCACCGCCCCCGCCACAGACTCCGTATCCAGAACCCGACACCGGCTCTCCCTGATCCTCGCCGCCGCCCTCGCCGCCGGAGCGCTCGCCGGTTGCGGCGGCGGCTCGGGCAGCGACGCGAACACCGTGCAGATCGCGTACAACCGCTCCACCGACAACAAGATCCGCTTCAAGGACGCGTTCCTGGAGGACGTCAAGAAGCAGTTCGAGCGGGAGCACCCCGGCAAGAAGGTCAAGCTGGTGCCGATCCAGGCCGCCGACAACGACTACGCGGCCAAGGTCCAGCAGATGATGCGCTCCCCGAAGACCGCCCCGGACCTGGTGTACGAGGACACGTTCCGCATCAACTCCGACATCGGCGCGGGCTATCTGCGCCCGCTGGACGACTACCTGTCCCAGTGGGACATGTGGGGCCAGTTCGTCGACACCGCGAAGGCCTCGGCCCGGGCCGAGGACGGCAAGACATACGGGGTGCCGGACGGCACGGACACCCGGGGCCTGTGGTTCAACAAGCAGATCTTCGCGAAGGCGGGCCTGCCCGCGAACTGGCAGCCCAAGAACTGGACGGAGGTCCTCGACGCCGCGCGCGCGGTGAAGCAGAAGGCCCCCGGCGTCATCCCGCTCAACGTCTACACGGGCAAGGCGGCCAGTGAGGCGGCGGCCATGCAGGGCTTCGAGATGCTCCTGTACGGGACCGGCGAGAACCCGCTGTACGACCCGGCCGGCAAGAAGTGGGTGTCGGGCTCGCAGGGCTTCAAGGACGCCCTCGGCTTCGTACGGACGGTGTACTCGGAGAAGCTCGGCCCGGATCCCTCGGACGCCCTCGACCCCAATGTGGGCACGCACCTGGCGACGGACTGGATGCCGAACGGCAAGCTGGCGATCGCGCTCGACGGCTCCTGGCTGGGCCAGAACTGGATCAACAAGGGCCCCAAGGAGTGGCCGGCCTGGTCGACCGTTCTGGGCCAGGCGCCGATGCCGACCCAGAACGGCCAGGCACCGGGCAAGGTCTCCATGTCGGGCGGCTGGACCTGGGCGATCCCGGCGAAGGCGGGCAACCCCGCCCTCGCCTTCGACTTCGTCAAGACGATGCAGACGAAGGAGAACGCGGTGAAGTGGGACGTCGCGGACGCGCAGATCGCGGTCCGCAAGGACGTCGCGGCAGACCCGACCTACCTGAACTCCATGCCGGGAATCACCTTCTTCACGAGCCTGGTCCCCTTCACGCACTACCGGCCCGCGCTGTCCGTCTATCCGCAGGTGTCGACAGCGATCGGCGAGGCGATGGAGTCGGTGACGACCGGCGGCTCGGCTTCCGTGGCCGCGAAGGCGTACGACGACCAGCTCAAGTCGACGGCCCGGTGAGCCGGTTGAGCGCCTCGGCAGCGACGGGCAGGCGGCGAAAGCGTGCGGTGCGCTGGCTGCCGATCGCGCCCGCGACCCTGCTCCTGCTGCTGTTCCTGGCGGGGCCGATCGGCTACTGCGTGTACATCGCGTTCACGGACATGCGGCTGACCGGCTCATCGGCCGTCGACTTCGTCGGCTTCGCGAACTTCCGGCGGGCGTTCGCCGACCCCGCGTTCCGCAACGCGGTCTGGCTCACCCTCGTCTTCACCGTCCTGTCCTCGCTGGTCGGCCAGAACACCCTCGGCCTGGCGCTCGCCGCGCTGATGCGGCGGGCCTCGCGCCCGGTGCGGACAGTGACCGGGGCGCTGGTGATCACGGCCTGGGTGCTGCCGGAGATCGTGGCGGCCTTCCTCCTCTACGCCTTCTTCCGGCGCGAGGGCACCCTGAACGCGATCCTCGACCGGCTCCACCTGCCCGCCCAGAACTGGCTTTTCACGCTGCCCGTGCTCGCGGTGTCGTTCGCGAACGTGTGGCGTGGCACCGCGTTCTCGATGCTGATCTACTCGGCCGCGCTCGCCGAGATCCCGAAGGACATCGAGGAGGCCGCCGAGGTCGACGGGGCGAGCGGGGCGCGCCGGTTCTGGCACATCACGCTGCCGATGATCCGCCGCTCGATCGGCACCAACCTCATGCTCAACACGCTCCAGACGCTTTCCGTGTTCGGCCTGATCTGGGCGATGACGCGCGGCGGCCCGGGCGACCGAAGCCAGACGCTGCCCGTGTTCATGTACGACCAGGCGTTCCTGAAGAGCCTGATCGGCTACGGCACGGCGGTCGCCCTGCTCCTGCTCCTGGTGGGCTCGCTGTTCTCGGTGGTCTATCTGCGGCTGATGAAGGTGGACGTGTGAGGGCGGGGGTTGATGAGGGCGGGGCCGATGAAGGTGGACGTACGAGGGCGGGCCGGTCGCGCCGGCGCACCCGGCAGCGGCTCGCCGCGGACGCGGCCCTGCTCGCGCTGGCGGCGGCCTTCGCGGTGCCGCTGCTCTGGCTGCTGCTCGCCTCCGTCGACACCCAGGCCGATCTGCGCGTACGGGTCCCGGGCTCGGCCACCCTGGACAACTTCTCAGCCATCCTGACCCCGGACATCACCTTCACACCGATGCTCAACAGCCTTCTGCTGTGCGGGAGTTCCACCCTGCTCACGGTCGCGTGCGCGGCGCTCGCGGCGTACCCGCTCTCGCGCTACCGCTCGCGGCTTGCCCGCCCGTACCTCCTGACCATCCTGTTCACGACGTGTCTGCCGATCACGGCGATCATGGTTCCGGTGTACGGGCTCTTCGTGCAGGTGAACCTCATCGACACGATGTACGGCACGGCGCTCTTCCTCGCCACCTCCCAGCTCCCGTTCGCCATCTGGCTGATGAAGAACTTCATGGACGGGGTGCCGATCACTCTGGAGGAGGCCGCCTGGACGGACGGGGCGTCGATGCCGCAGACGCTGGTGCGGGTGGTGCTGCCGCTGATGGGTCCCGGCGTGACCGTCGTGACGATCTACACCTTCATCATGCTGTGGGGGAACTTCTTCGTCCCCTTCATGCTGCTGCTCTCCCCCGACCGGCTGCCGGCCTCGGTCTCCATCTTCACGTTCTTCGGGAACTACGGCTCGGTGGTCTACGGCCAGCTCGCCGCCTTCTCGATCCTGTACTCGACGCCGGTGCTCCTGATGTACGTCCTGATCGCGCGGCGGCTCGGAGGAGGTTTCGCGCTGGCCGGTGCGGTGAAGGGTTAGCGTTGCCGAGCACACGCTTACCGAACCCTTAAGTAACCCGGACGCCACCAAAACCGTACTTTCCTACAATTCACCTTCTTTGGTGGAACACACCGTAGGCAGATGTCACTTACCGTCCTACGGTGTGCGCGTGCACCCCACCCCACCCTTCAATGCCCTCGCGGCCCGCCGACTGCGGGAAGCCCTGGGCATGGCCCCCGGCCACGTCGCCTACGGCATGCGCGCCCAGTACGGCCTCGTGATCTCCCCGGACACCGTGATGGCGTGGGAACGGGGGCTCGCGGCGCCCGAGGCACGGGAGCTGACCGCGCTCGCCGGCGTCCTGTGGTGCTCCCCCGGCGACCTCATGTCGGCCGCCTCGACCCTGCGCGAGCACCGCCTGGCGCGCGGGCTTTCCATCGACGACATGGCTCGCCGCGTCGGGCTCGACGCCGCGGCGTACCGGCGCATGGAGGACGCGGGGCGCTGGCGCGGCAACGAACGCCAGTCCGCGGCGCTTGCCGATCTGCTCCAGCTGCCCCTGCGCGACTACGTGACGGCCACCGGCCAGAACGCGGACCTCTCGGAGCTCCTGCGCAGCGCCGTCACCACGCGCTGGCAGGCCTACGTCAAGCCGACGGCGAAGCTGCTCCCGCTCTCCAAGCAGCATCTTGAGCAGGTGCTTGGCACGCTGCACACGGAGTACCAGGAAAAGATGGTGGGCACGCTGAACTGGGGCTCGGACAACGACACGGGCGACGCGGGCCGAGCCTTCCTCGACCGCATCGTGGACCGCTTCTGGGAACTCGCCCACAACTGAGGGGCCGGTCGCGCAGTTCCCCCGGGCCCTTGGGCCCCCAGGATTGAGGCCCCAGGTCCCCCGCCCGAGCGGGCTCAGAAGACCGACTCCGCCTCGTACATGCGGTTGTCCGGGACCGTCTTGAGGGTGGTCACGGCGTGGGCCAGCGGCGCCATGACGATGTCCGTGCCGCGCAGCGCGGTCATGTTGCCGAAGTCGCCGCGGTGCACGGCCTCCACCGCGTGCCAGCCGAACCGCGTCGCGAGTACACGGTCGTACGCGGTCGGCACGCCGCCGCGCTGGACGTGGCCCAGGATGACCGGGCGGGCCTCCTTGCCCAGGCGCCGCTCCAGTTCGACGGCGAGCCGGTTGCCGATGCCGGCGAAGCGCTCGTGGCCGTACTGGTCGATCGCGCCCTTCTCGTACGGCATCGAGCCCTCGGCGGGGTGCGCGCCCTCGGCAACGCAGATGACGGCGAACTTCTTGCCGCGCGCGAAGCGCTCCTCGACCATTTTGACCAGGTCGTCGACCTCGAAGAGCCGCTCGGGCAGGCAGATGCCGTGGGCGCCGCCTGCCATGCCGGACTCCAGGGCGATCCAGCCCGCGTGCCGGCCCATGACCTCGACGACCATGACGCGCTGGTGGGATTCGGCGGTGGTCTTGAGGCGGTCGATGGCCTCGGTCGCCACGCCCACGGCGGTGTCGAAGCCGAAGGTGCGGTCTGTGGCGGAGATGTCGTTGTCGATGGTCTTCGGCACGCCGACGACGGGCATCCCCGCGTCGGACAGCATCCGGGCCGCGGTCAGTGTGCCCTCGCCGCCGATCGGGATGAGCGCGTCGATGCCGTAACGCTTCGCCAACTCGGCGCAGTTCTCGGACGCTTCACGCAGCCGGTCGCGCTCCAGGCGGGCCGAGCCGAGGATGGTGCCGCCGCGGGCCAGGATGCCGCTCACCGCGTTGAGGTCGAGCGGGCGGAAGTGACCGTCGAGCAGACCCTTGAACCCGTCCTCGAAACCGATGACTTCGTCGCCGTGGCCGACCACGGCTCGGTGCACGACCGACCGGATCACTGCGTTCAGGCCGGGGCAGTCGCCGCCTGCGGTGAGAACTCCGATGCGCATCGTGGTGAATCTCCTGCTTCGCTGGTCCAGGGACGTCACGCCCGAATCCCCCGTAACGTGAGCAATTCAGATTGTCCCACGCACCCTGGGCCACCCGCCCATCCAGCTACTCCGACCATGATGGACCGGGGGGTCTTCGGACCCTCCCGCCAGGCCTTTCGTCCGGCGGGCGCCCTATCCATCCGCAGAGGTATTGTCAAGGGGGCAAGACCGCCCTATATGGACAATTTCCTGCAACGCAGAACAGGAGAGCACGCGTGACGCGCAGCGTGTACGTGACCGGGATCGACCGGGGAGACGGCCGCCAGGTCATCGAGCTGGGAGTCATGGAGCTCCTGACCCGTCAGGTGGACCGGGTGGGCGTCTTCCGCCCCCTGGTGCACGACGGACCGGACCGCCTGTTCGACCTGCTCCGCGCCCGCTACCGGCTGGCGCAGGACGCGGCCACGGTGTACGGCATGGACTACCACGAGGCGTCCGCGCTCCAGGCGGAGCAGGGTACCGACGAACTCGTCTCGCGGCTCGTCGACCGCTTCCACAAGGTGGCCCGCGACTACGAGGTCGTCCTGGTCCTCGGCACCGACTTCGCCGACACCCAGCTCCCCGACGAGCTGGCGCTCAACGCCCGGCTCGCCAACGAGTTCGGCGCCTCGGTGATACCGGTGGTCGGCGGCAAGGGCCAGACCGCCGAGTCCGTACGGGCCGAGGCGCGCAACGCGCACCGGGCCTACGACGGGCTCGGCTGCGACGTGCTCGCGATGGTGGTGAACCGGGTCGCCCCGGCCGACCGTCACGAGATCGAGGAGCGCCTGAAGGCCCGCCTTCCCGTGCCCTGCTACGTGCTGCCGGACGAGCCCGCCCTCTCCGCGCCGACCGTCGCCCAGATCGCGGCGGCCCTGGACGGCACGGTGCTGCTCGGCGACGACTCGGGGCTCGCGCGCGACGCCCTCGACTTCGTCTTCGGCGGTGCCATGCTGCCGAACTTCCTGAACGCGCTGACCCCGGGCTGCCTGGTCGTGACCCCGGGCGACCGCGCGGACCTGGTCGTCGGCTCGCTGGCCGCGCACAGCGCCGGTACTCCGCCCATCGCGGGCATCCTCCTCACCCTCGACGAGCGGCCCGGCGAGGCGATCCTGACGCTCGCCGACCGGCTCGCGCCGGGCACCCCGGTGGTCGCGGTCAGCCACGGATCCTTCCCCACCGCGCAGGAACTCTTCGCCCTGGAAGGGAAGTTGAACGCGGCGACCCCCCGCAAGGCGGAGACCGCGCTCGGCCTCTTCGAGCGGCACGTGGACACCGCCGACCTCCTTCGCCGGGTCTCGGTGGCCCGCAGCGGCCGGGTCACCCCGATGATGTTCGAGCACGAGCTCCTGGAGCAGGCCCGCTCGAACCGCCGCCGGGTCGTGCTGCCCGAGGGCAGCGAGGACCGGGTGCTGCGCGCGGCCGACGTACTCCTTCGCCGGGACGTGTGCGAGCTGACGCTGCTCGGCGACGTCGAGGCGATCCGCAAGAAGGCCGCCGACCTCGGCATCGACGTCGTCAAGTGCCAGATCATCGACCCGCAGACCTCCGAGCTTCGCCAGCGCTTCGCCGAGCGCTACGCCCAGCTGCGCGCCCACAAGGGCGTCACCGTGGAGCTGGCGTACGACGTGGTCGCGGACGTGAACTACTTCGGCACGCTGATGGTCCAGGAGGGCCTGGCCGACGGCATGGTGTCGGGCTCGGTGCACTCCACCGCCGCGACCATCCGCCCCGCCTTCGAGATCATCAAGACCAAGCCGGACGCCTCGATCGTCTCGTCCGTCTTCTTCATGTGCCTCGCCGACAAGGTGCTCGTGTACGGCGACTGCGCGGTCAACCCCGACCCGAACGCCGAGCAGCTCGCGGACATCGCGGTGCAGGCTGCCGCCACCGCGCAGCAGTTCGGTGTGGACCCGCGGATCGCGATGCTGTCGTACTCGACGGGCACCTCGGGCTCGGGCGCCGACGTGGACAAGGTGCGTGAGGCCACCAAGCTGGTGCGCGAGGCCCAGCCCGAGCTGAAGATCGAGGGCCCGATCCAGTACGACGCGGCCGTGGAGCCGTCGGTCGCCGCGACCAAGCTGCCGGAGTCGGAGGTGGCCGGGCAGGCCACCGTGCTGATCTTCCCGGACCTCAACACCGGCAACAACACCTACAAGGCCGTGCAGCGCTCGGCCGGCGCCGTGGCCGTGGGCCCGGTGCTCCAGGGTCTGCGCAAGCCGGTCAACGACCTGTCGCGCGGCGCCCTCGTCCAGGACATCGTCAACACCGTCGCCATCACGGCCATCCAGGCCCAGGCGCAGGGGCAGGAGGCCTCCGCATGACCACCGCCAACCAGGGCACCCGCGTCCTCGTCCTCAACTCCGGGTCCTCGTCGGTGAAGTACCAGCTCCTCGACATGACCGACGCCTCGCGCCTGGCCGTCGGCCTGGTCGAGCGGATCGGCGAGCAGACCTCGCGGCTGAAGCACACCCCGCTGGCGACCGGGGGCGCGGCCCGCGAGCAGAACGGCCCGATCGCCGACCACGCGGCCGCGCTCAAGGCGGTCGCCGCGGAGCTGACGGCGGACGGACTGGGCCTGGATTCCCCGGAGTTGGCGGCCATCGGCCACCGGGTCGTGCACGGCGGCCTGAAGTTCAGCGCGCCGACCGTGATCACGAACGAGGTGCTCGCGGAGATCGAGCGCCTGGTGCCGGTCGCCCCGCTGCACAACCCGGCGAACATCACCGGCATCCGCACCGCCCAGGCGCTCCGTCCGGACCTGCCGCAGGTCGCCGTCTTCGACACCGCCTTCCACACGACGATGCCGGAGTCGGCGGCCCGGTACGCGATAGACGTGGCGACGGCGGACGAGCACCGCATCCGCCGCTACGGCTTCCACGGCACCTCGCACGCGTATGTGTCGCGCGAGACGGCGAAGCTGCTCGGCAAGGCGCCCGAGGACGTGAACGTGATCGTGCTGCATCTGGGCAACGGCGCCTCCGCGTCCGCGGTCCGCGGCGGCCGGTGCGTCGACACCTCGATGGGGCTCACCCCCCTCGAAGGCCTGGTCATGGGCACCCGGTCCGGTGACATCGACCCGGCGGTCACCTTCCATCTCGTGCGCAATGCCGGAATGTCGGTGGACGACGTCGATGCGCTGCTCAACAAGAAGAGCGGCCTGGTGGGGCTGTGCGGCGACAATGACATGCGGGAGATCCGCCGCCGCTGCGACGAAGGCGACGAGAAGGCGCAACTCGCCTTCGACATCTACATTCACCGCCTGAAGAAGTACATAGGTGCCTATTACGCCGTGCTCGGCAAGGTCGACGCGATCGCGTTCACGGCGGGGGTCGGCGAGAACGCCGCCCCGGTCCGCGAGGCCGCGATCACCGGCCTGGAGGAGCTGGGCCTGGCGGTGGACGGCGAACTCAACGCCGTACGCTCCGAAAGCCCGCGGCTGATCTCCCCCGAGTACGCCCGGGTCGCGGTGGCCGTGGTGCCGACGGACGAGGAGCTGGAAATCGCCCAGCAGACGTATGCCCTGGTGACGCCGGCGCTGAATTCCTGACCGGATTTCCGGTTTGCCTGGACGACACCTGAGCGTCATCCCGCCCATTTGTACATTCCACCAGACGGAATATTCCCTAGCGAAACAAACCGATAGGATCCGCCTTATGCGCCGTTCCAAAATCGTCTGCACCCTGGGCCCCGCCGTCGACTCTCATGAGCAGCTCGTCGCTCTGATCGAGGCCGGCATGAGCGTGGCCCGCTTCAACTTCAGCCACGGCTCCCAGGCCGAGCACCAGGCCCGTTACGACCGGGTCCGCAAGGCCGCCGAGGAGACGGGCCGCGCGGTGGGCGTGCTCGCCGACCTCCAGGGCCCCAAGATCCGCCTTGCGAAGTTCGCCGAGGGGCCGGTCGAATTGGTCCGGGGTGACGAGTTCACCATCACCGCCGAGGACGTCCCGGGCGACAAGTCGATCTGCGGCACCACCTACAAGGGCCTGCCGGGCGACGTCGCCAAGGGCGACCCGATTCTGATCAACGACGGCAACGTCGAACTCAAGGTCGTCGCGGTCGACGGCCCCCGGGTGAAGACCATCGTCATCGAGGGCGGTGTCATCTCCGACCACAAGGGCATCAACCTGCCCGGTGCGGCGGTCAACGTCCCGGCGCTGTCCGAGAAGGACATCGAGGACCTCCGGTTCGCCCTGCGGATGGGCTGCGACCTGGTCGCGCTCTCCTTCGTGCGCGACGCCGACGACGTCAAGGACGTCCACAAGGTCATGGACGAGGTCGGCCGCCGCGTGCCGGTCATCGCCAAGGTCGAGAAGCCGCAGGCCGTCGCCAACATGGAGGGCGTCGTCGCCGCCTTCGACGGTGTGATGGTGGCCCGTGGCGACCTCGCGGTCGAGTACCCCCTGGAGAAGGTCCCGATGGTGCAGAAGCGCCTCGTGGAGCTCTGCCGCCGCAACGCCAAGCCGGTGATCGTCGCGACCCAGATGATGGAGTCGATGATCACCAACTCGCGGCCGACCCGCGCCGAGGCGTCCGACGTCGCCAACGCGATCCTGGACGGCGCGGACGCGGTCATGCTGTCCGCCGAGTCCTCGGTGGGCGCGTACCCGATCGAGACGGTCAAGACGATGTCGAAGATCGTCGAGGCGGCCGAGGAGGAGCTCCTGTCCAAGGGGCTCCAGCCGCTGGTGCCGGGCAAGAAGCCGCGCACGCAGGGCGGTTCGGTGGCCCGCGCCGCCTGCGAGATCGCGGACTTCCTCAACGGCAAGGCGCTGGTCGCGTTCACCAAGTCCGGCGACACCGCCCGCCGTCTGTCCCGCTATCGCGCGGCCCAGCCGATCCTGGCCTTCACCACGGACGCCAGCACCCGCAACCAACTGGCGCTGAGCTGGGGCGTCGAGTCCTTCGTCGTCCCGCACGTGGACAACACCGACGCGATGGTCGACCTGGTCGACGCCGAGCTGCTCAAGCTCAACCGCCACAACGAGGGCGACACCATGGTCATCACGGCCGGTTCGCCCCCCGGCATCCCCGGCACCACCAACATGGTCCGGGTGCACCACCTCGGCGGCGGCGAGAAGGAATAGCCGTCGGCCGTACGTCCTTGGAGGGCGGCATCCCGTTGCGTACGGGTGCCGCCCTCCGGCGCATCCGGGGACCGGACGGGATGGCACGCTTGTCCGTTCCATGAACAAGGCGTGGCAAATTCCACGGGCGGACGAATCAATTCCGTGACACCTCCTGGGGTACGTTCACATTCATGCGTCTTCCCATATCGCCGCAGGTCCGACGCGCACTCGTGGCGCTCACCGCCACCGCGGTCACCGCGGGCACCGCCGTCGGCCCGGCCGTGGCGAGCGGGCACCCCGCGAAGCCGCCCAAGTCGGCGACGCCGGGGGCGCCCGGCGGCGAGGCGAAGAAGGAGCCGCCGGCCGGCATGTCACAGGCGGGCGGCGCGCAGTTGGGCAAGCCGGGCGATCAACTGGGCGCGGGCGCACCGGCCTTGCCCCCGGGGCTCTCCGCGCTGTCCTGGGTCGTGGCGGACGCCGACACCGGCCAAGTCCTCGCGGCACGGAACGCGCACTGGCCGCTCCCCCCGGCCAGCACCCTGAAGATGCTCTTCGCGGACACCGTGCTGCCCGGCGTGCCGCACGACGCGAGCCGCAAGGTCAGCGACGAGGACCTCAAGGGCATGGGGGACGGAAGCAGCGCGGTCGGCATCGTGCCCGGCCAGACGTACAAGGTGCCCGATCTGTGGCGCGGGGTGTTCCTGCGCTCGGGCAACGACGCGGTGCACGTGCTCGCGGCGATGAACGGCGGCATCGACAAGACCGTCGCCGACATGCAGAAGAAGGCCGAGAGCCTCGGCGCCAAGGACACCCACGTACTGAGCCCGGACGGCTACGACGCGCCCGGCCAGGTGTCCTCCGCCTACGACCTGGCCCTGTTCCTGCGCTCGGGCCTGAAGAACAAGGACTTCAAGGAGTACTGCGGCACGGCCTCGGCCGACTTCCCCGGCGGCCCCAACACCAAGGGCAAGCCGTTCGGGATCTCCAACACCAACCGCCTGCTGTCCGGCATCGAGGGCGTCTCCAAGTATCCCGGTCTGATCGGCGGCAAGAACGGCTACACCACGAACGCGGGCAACACCCTGGCCGAGGCGGCCCAGCGGGACGGCCACACGCTGGTGGTGACGGTGATGAACCCGCGGGAGAACAAGCGCGACGAGGTCTACACCGAGATGCGCCAGCTCCTGGACTGGGGTTTCACCGCGGTCGGCAAGGCCACCCCGGTCGGCACCCTCGACCCGGCAGCACCGCCCGCCTCCGGCGACGGCAAGGCGGGGGCCGCGACGGGCGCCGCGGCCGGCTCGTCCGACTCGGGCCTGGGCACGCTCGGCTGGACCGGCATCGGCGCGGCGGTGGTCGTGGCGGGCGGCGCGGGCGTCCTCGCGCTGACCCGCCGCAAGAAGGCGAAGCCTCGGACCGACGCGGTGAGCTGAGCCGGGGTCAAGGCGCCCGGCGTCCAGTCGATGACGTCGGCGGGGCCGTATACGGGCGGGCGTCGGGGCCGATGCCGTCGAGGAAACCGAGGTCCTGTCCGATGGCGACGACGGCCGACTCGTCCGCCCCGCCGGGCCTGCGGAGCCCCCTCTTTGCGGCACCACAGCCGCGGCCCGCACCCCCGAGGGGAATGCGGGCCACGGCTCGACTGCGGCTCCCGGATCGGTACTTGGGATCTACGTCGGGTTGCCCTTCGTGACGTAGTTGTGGAGGCCGGGGACGGTCAGGGTGCCGCCGAACTGACCTGCCTGACGGACCGTCACATTGGTGAAGATGGCGAACGGGACGTTCAGCGGCGGCGGGGTGGCCGGGCTGAAGGTGACCGGGATGAGGCCGAAGAGGTTGCCCTTCAGCTCCTCCGTGTACATCGTCACCGTGCCGTTGCGGATCGTCGACTGCGAGCCGGATCGGGCCACGACGTGGGCGGTGGTGGGCGAGCCGTCCACCACCGGCCCGTACACCTGCTGGTCGAGGTTGTCGATGTCCACGGACGAGGCCGTGAACTTGAGGACCTTCTTGGTGGTGTCGCCGGCCTTGACCTCGACGATGCCCTCGTAGTTCAGACCGCTCAGGGTGAGCTTCGAGCTCTTGAGGATCCAGGGCTGCGTGGGCAGCGTCGGGACGCCGCTGTCCTGCTTGGCCGCGGCGAGCGCCTTCGGGTCGGCGGTCGGGCACGGGAAGGCGGGCTTGGCACCGTCGGGGATGGCGGTGTCCTTCTTGGGGTCCAACCCCTTTGCCGCGTCCGGGAGTTCGGCGACCTTCTGGCCTGCCTCGTCGGCCGCCTTCTTGATCGCGTCCGCCGTCTTGTCGACCGGCTTGGTCCCGGTGGTGGCGGGCTTGGACGCCTTCGTCGACGGCTTGGGCGCGGCCGTGCTCGCCGAGGGCTTCGGCGCGGGGGCCGCCGTCGACGTGCTCTGCGTGGGCTGTGGGCTCGGCGTGTCGTGGATGCCGAACAGACCCTTGAGCGCGTCACCCAGACCCAGCGGGTCCAGCGGGTTGGTCGTCTTTGCGGGCTGCGGGGTCTCGGCGGCCTTCGCCGGAGCGTCGGCCGTGGACGGCTTGTCCGCGGGTTGGGCCGGCTTCAGGAGCTTGTCGACGGTGTCCGAGGCCGAACCCGATGCCGTCGGCGTGGGCGTCTTCGGCTTCGACGCCTTGCCGTCCGGCTCCGACCCGTCCGGCTTCGACGATGCCGATGGGCTCGGCGACGCCTTGCCCGACGCGCTGCCGGACGGGCTCGGCGAGCCCGAGGGGCTGTCCGAGCGGGTCACACAGGGGCCGGGGGCGAACGGGATGTCCGTCTTGTCGTCGGCCATCGCGAGCTTGGGCGTGAGGCTCATGCCGACCAGGACGGCCGTGGGCATGGCGGCGAGCGCCATCGCCTTGCCCGCGGGCATCTGCCACTTGGTCAGGAGCGACTTCCTCGGGGCCGCGTGGCGCGGCCCTCTTCTTTCCCGCGGGTCGCCGCCTCCGGTCGAGTCCAGCTGCGTCTCGTCACCCCGCACTGTTCCTCCCGCCGTTGGCGTCAACTGTCGTACCGGTTGCGGCGGTTCCCGGCTGTGCTTCACGCGGGCCGGGCACGGTCTCGTCGCCCTCGGAGGGCGCGGGGCCCTCGGGCGCCGGACCGGCGGCCGGCGCGGCCCGCCCCTTGGCCTTGCTGGGCACCCACGCCACGGAGAGCGCGCCGCCGAGCATCGCGAGCAGGAAGCCGATGACAAAGCCGCCGATATTGGCCACGGGCAGGGAGATCAGCGCGAGCAGGATGGCCGCGACACCCGCGAACGTCCGCACCACACTGTGGAACCACATGGTCAGACCGAGCGTCACCAGCAGCACGCCGATGATCAGCGAGCCCGCTCCGGCGGTCGTGGACATGGCCAGCGTGACGTTGCCGAGGTGCATGTTGGCGTACGGGAAGTACGCGATGGGCACGCCGCCCGCCATCGTGAACAGGCCCGCCCAGAACGGGCGGCTGCCTCGCCAGGCCCGGAAACGGAGCCGCCAGTATCGGAAGTCGCGGGAACCCGTGGTCTCGGCGCTCATGGAAAACAGCTCCCTGGAACCGCTGTTGCTGTGAAAAAGGAGAGGGTCCCGGCGGCCGGGGAATGCGTGGGGCACCCCCGGCCGTCAGGCGGGGTGCTTAGTAGCACTCCTTGCTGCCCTGGTAGAGCCGCAGGCTGAGACCGCTGAGCTTGAAGGTGCCGGCGGTCGTCGCCCACGCCTTCTGCTTGACGTTCGACAGCGTCGCGACTTCCGCGCGCTGCGCGAATCCGTACGGGTTCACCTGGGGCTTGGCGTTCGGCTGGATGCCCGTCTTGTTGCTCGGGTCTCCGGCGGCCACGCCGATGTCGATGTTCTTGAACTCGGCGTCGGTGTCGAGCTCGGCGACATCGAGGTAGAGGTTCGTCGCCTCGACGGGCTTGTCGGCCTGCGTACCGGCGTTCAGCTGCAGCGTGATGCTGCCGAAGAACGGCACGTCCGGGGTCACGACCGACTGGCACATGTTGCTGATCGTCGCGTCACTGAAGCCGGACACCACGACGGGGTGTGCGGCGTCCTTGCCCTTCAGGTCCTTGCCGGTCGCGATCGATCCGTACTGGATCAGGTTGTGACCGACGAGCTTGTCCGCCCGGACCTTGAACTCCTGGCCGGACACGCTGAACGACGCGGCGAGCGCACCCTGTGCCAGGCCGACGCCTATCGCGGCCGTGGCGGCCACGCTCGGCACCATGACCAGCGCGAACCGCTTCCATCTGGTCCCGCCACGTACTTGGGACTCCATGACTTTCCTCCTTCTCGGACGTACATCTCCGGGACGGACCCTCAGGGGCTGTCACGGGATGGGAGAAGTGCTACGTCCTCGGGAAGGGGAGCGCACGGGAGGTCGACCGCGTACGACTCGCGCACTTCGTCCGACACCGGCGATCACCCCCGAGCGACAACCACTGGCCACGCGTTCGCGCAACCTGCTGGACAGGCCCTGCCGGAGAGCAGAGACCCCCCTGTCCACGTCCGGTGCCACTGCCACCGGACGGCCCGGTGGGGACCCAATTGGGCGGCAGCGCCGAGTGGCTGTCGGGCTGGTGCGTTATTGGACCGAGCGTGGCCGATCGTGGTGCATTCGGGGCCGGGGCACAAGGGGGATCGTTACTAGCCAGTAACGGCCCGATAACCGAAGCGCGACCGGTCGGCATCGGCCGGGCACGCAGGGTGCCGCCGAGCGACCGGACAGAAGAGGAAATCGCCGCTGAAATGCGGACGTAACAAGCGGTTCAACTTACTGCAAGTAACAGCGGCCGCGTTTACCAAGTTTTGGTAAAGCGCGGCCGCCTCTTGTCTCTCTGTCGCCAAATCGTCGGTCGCGTACCGCGACTCGGCACTCATTCGGTGACAGGTCGGTGAACGCCCGGAGGCGTCCACCGGTGGATCAGAAGAGGACCCTCGCCAGCGCGGTTCGCGCCGCCGAGACGCGCGGGTCGTCCCCGCCGATCACCTCGAAGAGCTCCAGGAGCCGGACCCGGGCCGCGTCGCGGTCGTCACCGAACGTGCGCCGCACGGTCTCGACGAGCCGCCCGAAAGCGTCCTCGACATGACCGCCGACCAGATCGAGGTCGGCCGCCGCGATCTGCGCCGCCACATCGGCGGGCTTCTCGGCGGCGTCCTTGCGGACCTGCTGCGGGTCGAGCGACTGCACCCGCCGGAGCAGTTCGGCCTGCGCCAGGCCGAGCTTGGCCTCCGGGTTGCCCGGGTCGTCGCTCAGGACGTTGCGGTACGCCTGGACCGCGCCGGCCAGATCGCCCGAGTCGAGGGCCCTCACGGCGGCTTCGAGCAGCGCGTCGTACGGGCCCGCGGGGGCCGCGGCCGCGGCCGAGGGGGCCGCCGCCGCGTTCGGGTCGACCTCGATGCCGGTCAGGCCGAACCGCTCCTCGGCGACCTGCACCAGCTGGTCGAGGGTCTCGCGGATCTGCGCCTCGGGGGCCGCGCCCTGGAAGAGGGGCAGCGCCTGGCCCGCGACGACCGCGAAGACGGCCGGGATCCCCTGGATCCCGAACTGCTGCATCAGCATCTGGTTGGCGTCGACGTCGATCTTGGCAAGGAGGAAGCGGCCGTTGTATTCGACGGCGAGACGCTCCAACAGCGGGCCGAGCTGCTTGCAGGGCTCGCACCACTCGGCCCAGAAGTCGATGACGACCGGCACCTCGGAGGAGCGCGTCAGGACATCGCGTTCGAAGGAGGCCTCGTCGACATCGATGACGAGGGCGGACGGCGCGACCGCCGGGACCCCGCCCTGGCGGGCTGCCTCGGCTCGCGCCTGCTCCGCCTTGCTCTTGGCCTCACCGGCCGCCTTCACCGCGGCGAGGTCGACGACGCCGCTCATGGACATGTTCCTAGGCTGCATGCGTACATCCTCCCCCTTCCGCGACGGTGCGTGGTCATCCGGTGGCAGGATCCGGGGCCCATCCGTTGCCTCCCGCCGGATTGCGAGGCTCACGGACGGACCGCGGATCATTCCTGATGGCACCTGGGTCCCCACCCCGGCGCCGTGTGACATGTGGTTGTCGCGGAAGGCCGCTCATGGCTTTCGCTACGAGCCGTAGCGTAACTGGTGCGGCCCCGGCGCGCGGGGTGATCTCGCGCACACCGCATGCCCTCTGGCGTGATTGCTACCGGCCGGTATGGTCGCCGTCATGCCTTCTTCATCCCGAGCCGCGAGACCGTCCTGTACGGGTCGTACGGGTCGGCCTCGCAGCGCCGAGGCCGATGCCGCGATCCTGCTGGCGGCCCGGGAGGCGCTGGTCGACCTCGGCTGGTCCAAGTTCACGATGGGGGACGTGGCGACGCGGGCCGGGGTCGCCAAGACGACGCTCTACCGCCGCTGGGCGGGCAAGAACGAGCTCGTGGTGGACGCGGTCGCGGTCCTCTTCGACGAGCTCGAACTCCCGGACCTGGGCAGCCTGGTGGCCGATGTGGAGGGCGTCGTCCTCCAGTTCGCGGCCCTGCTTGAGCGCCCCGAGACGAAGACCGCGCTGATGGCGGTGGTGGCCGAATCCACCCGGGACGACGCGCTGCGCGGGCGGATCCGCTCGGCCATCGTGGACCGCCAGAAGCGGCTGGTTCTGGTCGGCCGCGAACGCGCCCAGGCCCGCGGCGAACTCCCCTACGAGGCCGACCCGGCCGTCTCCGCCCGCCACACCGACCTCATCTTCGACGTGGTGGCAGGCGCGGTCGTGCACCGCGCACTGGTCAGCGCGGAACCGGTGGACGAGGAGTGGGCCCGCGACTTCACCCTGCTGATCTGCTCGGGGCTTGCCGCGACGGCCTGAAGGCCGCTGGACCCGGCCCGGACTCAGACCTGGTAACGCGTCGGCGCGAACAGGGCGAGGTTTTCCTCGACCCAGGCCGACGTCCGCTTCAGGCCTTCCTCCAGGCTCACTTCCGGCTCCCAGCCCGCCCACTCGCGGGCCCGCGTGTTGTCGGAAAGCAGTCGTTCCACCTCGCTGCCCGACGGGCGCAGGCGCGCCGGGTCGACGACGACCGAGGCCTCGCGGCCCGACGCGGCGATGAGCGCCTCGGCGAGGTCGCCGATCGCTGTCTCGCGGCCCGTGCCCAGGTTCACGACCTCGCCGAGCGCCCGGTCGCACTCGGCGACCGCGAGGAAGCCCCGCGCGGTGTCGGTGACGTACGTGAAGTCGCGGGTCGGGGTGAGCGAGCCGAGCTTGATCTCCCGTACGCCCGCGTGCAGTTGGGCCAGGATGGTCGGGATCACGGCGCGGGCCGACTGGCGCGGGCCGTAGGTGTTGAAGGGGCGCACCACGGTCACCGGGAGCTCGAAGGCGTGCCAGTGCGAGAGCGCCATCATGTCGGCGCCGATCTTGGACGCGGAGTACGGCGACTGCGGCTGGAGCGGGTGCTGCTCGCTGATCGGGGCGGTCAGGGCGGTGCCGTACACCTCGCTGGTGGAGGTGTGGACGAGGCGGCGCACGGAGTGGCGGCGACAGGCCTCGGCGATGTTCTCGGTGCCGACGACGTTCGTCTGGACGTAGGCGCCCGGGGAGTCGTAGCTGTACGGGATGCCGATGAGGGCGGCGAGGTGGAAGACGGTGTCGCAGCCGGCGACCGCGTCCGAGACCCGGCCCGCGTCGCGGACGTCCCCGGAGAGCATCTCCACCTGGGGGTGGCCGATGAGGTGGGCGAGGAAGCCCTTCTCGGCGTACGGCTTGTAGTGCACGAACGCCCGCACGTTCGCGCCGAGTCCGACGAGCAGGTCGACCAGCGTCGAGCCGATGAAGCCCTCGGCGCCGGTGACGAGGACGGTGCGGTTCTGCCACGTGTTCACAGTGCTCGTGTTCACAGTGCTCATGCTGCGTACTCCCTGGTGTACGAGGTGGGGTAGGAGGCGAGTTCGAGGACCTTGGCGGCCAGGAGGTCGGCGGCCCGGGCGTGGTTGCCGGGGTCGGCGGCGCCGCCCATCGCAGCGAGCCGGACCGGGTCGGCCAGGAGCGGTTCGATGAGGCCGGCCAGGCGGAACGCGGTGGTCTCGGCGTCCGGCACGAGCAGGCCCGCGCCCGCGTCGGAGAGGACCCGCGCGTTGTGGGTCTGGTGGTCGCCGGGCGCGTGCGGGTAGGGCACGAGGACGGCGGGCACCCCGGTCGCGGCGAGTTCGGCGACGGTCGCCGAACCGGCCCGGCACACGACGAGGTCGGCGGCCGCGTACGCGAGGTCCATCCGGTCGAGGTAGGGCACCGCCCGCGCGCCCGGAAGGGCTGCCAACTGCCGCTGGGCGTCCTCCAGTTGGGCGGGTCCCGTCTTGATGAGGAGGTGGACGTCGGCCCGCTCCCGCCAGCGTTCGGCGAGGCCGATCGCCGCCGCGGTGAGCCGGGCCGCGCCGAGGCTGCCGCCGTTGACGAGGACGAGGCGCGCCCCGGGCGGCACCCCGAGCTCCCGCCGGGCCTCGGTGCGCAGCGCCGTGCGGTCGAGCGAGGCGAGCGAGGCGGCGATGGGCATGCCGGTGGTGATGGCGTCCTGGCCGCCCGCGAGGTGGGCGCGGCTGCGGTCGAAGGCGACCGCGATGTTGGAGGTGAGCCGGGCCGCGAACTGGTTGGCCCGGCCCGGCACCGCGTTGGACTCGTGGATGAGGCTGGGCAGCCCGGCCATCTTCGCGCCGACGATGACCGGCGCGCTCGGGTAGCCGCCCATGCCGACGGCGACCTGGGCGCGCTGGGCCTTGAGGATGGCCCGGCACTGCGCGCCCGACTTCAGCAGCGCGGCCGGCAGCAGATACCGCTTGGCGCCGAGCGAGGGGTCGAAGGGGATCATGTCGACGGTGTGCAGGTGGTGGCCGGCGCCCGGGATGAGCTTGCCCTCCAGGCCCCGGGTCGTGCCGACGAAGGAGATCACCGCGTCGGGGACGGCCCGCCGCAGTGCCTCGGCGAGTGCGAGTCCGGGGTAGATGTGCCCGCCGGTCCCGCCCGCCCCGATCACTACTGACAATGGTGTGCGCATGGGACATGAGGTTCACGGGGCGCCTTAAGAGGGTTCTAAGAGCGCTCTTTGGCAGGCTTTGCCCATGAGCACCACGCGCGCGGTCAGGATTCTCGTCGTCGACGACGAGCCGGAGGTACGGGCGGCCGTCGAGGACGGTCTCGCGGTGGAGGGGTACGAGGTGAAGGGCGCCCCGGACGGCCTCGCGGCGCTCTCCGAGGTGGCCGCCTGGCGGCCGGACGCGATCGTCCTGGACGTGATGATGCCGGTCCTCGACGGCCTCGGGGTGTGCCGCCAGCTGCGCGCGATGGGCGACCGCACCCCGGTCCTGGTCCTGACCGCCCTCGACTCGGTGAGCGAGCGGGTGGACGGCCTGGAGGCGGGCGCGGACGACTACCTGGTCAAGCCCTTCGCCCTGGACGAACTCATCGCCCGCGTACGGGCGTTGCTGCGCCGGGCGGCGCCGGATCCCGCCGAGCAGCAGGAGCTGAGGTACGCGGATCTGGTGGTGGATCCGGTCGCGCACACCGCCCGCCGGGGCGAGCGCCCGATCGACTTCACGCGTACCGAGTTCGCCCTGATGGAACTCCTGATGCGCAACCCGGGGCAGGTCCTTCCGAGGGAGCTCATCCACGAACTGGTCTGGGGCCGCGACTTCGGCCCCGACTCCAACTCCCTTGCCGTGTACGTGGGTTATCTGCGGCGCAAGCTGGAGGCGGCGGGCGAGCCGCGCCTGGTCCACACGGTGCACGGCATCGGCTACCGCCTGGACGCGTCATGAGCTCCCGGCGGCGTCTGGGCGCCCGCTGGCGCCGCCACCGCCCGCTGCGCACCCGGCTCGCGGTGGCCGCCTCGGCCGCGGTCGCGCTGGTCGCGGTCGGGGTGTGCACGGCCGCGTTCTTCGTGCTCCGCTTCGAGCTGTACCACCAGCTCGATCTGAACCTGACCCAGTCGGCGACCCTGGCCATCCAGCAGAACCGGGGTGCGGCCCCGGGCGTGCTCGCCGGGGAGTGCCGCTTCCTGTCCGCCCCGGCCTGCGCGCAGGTCGTCCCCGGGGACCCGGCGAAGGACCCCTCCCGCCCCTACCTCCTGCCGGTGAGCCCGCCCGTGCGCGAGGTCGCCACCGGTGAGCGCAGGCCGTACTCCACCAACATCACGCTGCCCGACGGCGAGCCCGCGCGCATGCTGACGACCCCCTTCGGGGGCACCAAGGCCCTTCAGGTGGCGCTGCGTTCGGACACGGTACGCAAGGGGGTGAGCTCGGCGGCGTGGCTGCTGAGCGGGGTGGGCGCGGCGGGCGTGCTGCTCGCGGCCGCGCTCGGCTACTGGGTGTCCCGCACGGGTCTGGCCCCCGTGGCCCGGCTCACCGCGACGGCCGAACGCATCGCCACCACCCGCGATCCGAGCCACCGCATCGAGCTGCCGCCCGGTCCGCCGGACAAGGAGGACGAGGTGACCCGGCTCGCGGCGTCCTTCAACACGATGCTGGGCGAGCTGGAGCAGTCGGTGACGGCCCAGCGCCGCCTGGTCGCGGACGCGTCCCACGAGCTGCGCACGCCCCTGACCGCTCTCCGCACGAACGCCGAGCTCCTCGCCCGGGCCGACCGCCTGACCCCGGCCCAGCGCGACCGGGCCTCGGCCGCCCTCGGCCGCCAGATCCGCGAGGTGTCCGTCCTGGTCAACGACCTGATCGACCTGGCCAGGGACGAGGAGCCCACGCCGCTCCTGGAGGAGGTCCGGTTGGCCCCGCTGCTCGCGCACACGGTGGATACCGCCCGGACTCACTGGCCGACGACGCCCTTCGAACTGGACCTGTCCGACGCGTCGGCGACGCTGCCGGGGGTGCCGGCCCGGCTCGCCCGCCTGATCTCCAACCTTCTGGACAACGCGGCGAAGTTCAGTCCGCCGGGGGCGCCGGTGGAAGTGGTGCTGCTGGCGGGCGAGTTGACGGTACGGGACCACGGGCCGGGTGTCGCGCCGGCCGACCTCCCTCATGTCTTCGACCGGTTCTACCGGGCGGAGCAGGCGCGGGCGTTGCCGGGGTCGGGGCTCGGCCTGGCGATGGCTCGCCAGATCGCCCGAGCACATGGCGCCGACCTGACGGCGCATCATGCCCCGGGCGGCGGGGCCCTGTTCCGCCTGACACTCCCGGCAGGCCCAGCCGCGCCCGCCTAACCGCTGGGCCTCCGCCCCAGACCCCGGCCCGGGCGGGCTAGAAGCCCGGGGGCTCCGTGTACGTGCCCCACTCGTCGCGGAGGACGCCGCAAATCTCCCCCAGGGTCGCCTCCGCCCGCACCGCCTCCAGCATCGGCACGATCATGTTGGACCCGTCGCGGGCCGCGGCCAGCATCGCGTCCAGGGCGGCCCGCACCGCCCCGTCGTCGCGGCGCGACTTGCGGTCGGCCAGGACCCGTACCTGCTCGCGCTCCACCTCATGGCTGACCCGCAGAATCTCCAGGTCACCGGTGACCGAACCGTGGTGGCAGTTCACGCCCACCACCCGCTTGTCGCCCTTCTCCAGGGACTGCTGGTAGCGGAAGGCGGACTCCGCGATCTCCCCGGTGAACCAGCCGTCCTCGATGCCGCGCAGGATGCCGGAGGTGATCGGGCCGATCGGGTGCTGCCCGTCGGGATGTGCGCGCAGGCCCCGCTCCCTTGTCTGCTCGAAGATCTTCTCCGCGTCCGCCTCAATGCGGTCGGTGAGCTGCTCCACGTACCAGGAGCCGCCCAGCGGGTCGGCGACGTTCGCGACGCCGGTCTCCTCCATCAGCACCTGCTGCGTGCGCAGCGCGATCTCGGCGGCCTGCTCGCTGGGCAGCGCGAGGGTCTCGTCGAGGGCGTTGGTGTGCAGCGAGTTGGTGCCGCCGAGCACGGCCGCGAGGGCCTCCACGGCGGTGCGTACGACGTTGTTGTACGGCTGCTGCGCGGTCAGCGAGACCCCTGCGGTCTGGGTGTGGAAGCGCAGCCACTGCGCCTTGTCCGACCGGGCGCCGTACACCTCCTTCATCCAGCGGGCCCAGATGCGGCGCGCCGCACGGAACTTGGCGATCTCCTCGAAGAAGTCCACGTGCGCGTCGAAGAAGAAGGACAGGCCCGGGGCGAAGACGTCCACGTCCAGGCCTCGGCTGAGGCCCAGTTCCACGTAGCCGAAGCCGTCCGCCAGGGTGTACGCCAGCTCCTGCGCGGCCGTCGCACCCGCCTCGCGGATGTGGTAGCCGGAGACCGAGAGCGGCTTGTACGCGGGAATGCCCTGCGCACAGTGCTCCATGAGGTCGCCGATGAGGCGCAGATGGGGCTCGGGCTGGAAGAGCCACTCCTTCTGCGCGATGTACTCCTTGAAGATGTCGGTCTGGAGCGTGCCGTTGAGTACGCCCGGGTCGACCCCCTGCCGCTCGGCGGCGACGAGATACATGCAGAAGACGGGGACGGCGGGCCCGCTGATCGTCATGGAGGTCGTGACGTCGCCGAGCGGGATGTCCTTGAACAGGACCTCCATGTCGGCGGCCGAGTCGATGGCGACGCCGCAGTGGCCGACCTCGCCGAGCGAGCGGGGGTCGTCGGAGTCGCGGCCCATGAGGGTCGGCATGTCGAAGGCGACGCTCAGCCCGCCGCCGCCGGCGGCCAGGATCATCTTGTAGCGCTCATTGGTCTGCTCGGCGTTGCCGAACCCGGCGAACTGCCGGATCGTCCACGTACGCCCCCGGTATCCGGTCGGGTACAGGCCACGGGTGAAGGGGTACTCCCCGGGCCAGCCGATCCGCTCGAACCCCTCGTAAGTGTCACCGGGCCGGGGCCCGTACACCGGGTCCACGGGGTCCCCGGAGAGCGTGGTGAAGTCCGCGTCGCGCTTGCGGGCCTTGTCGTAACGGGCCTGCCAGCGACGGCGGCCTTCTTCGATGGCGTCAGCGTCCATGACTCAAATTTACTTGGACGTCCTAGTAAATGTCGATGGCCGACCGCCGCGCAGTTGCTCACGCGGCGGGACCGGACTCTGCCGTCAGGCGCGGGCGCCCGCGGGGACGCCGTCCGCGACCTTGGACTCCAACTCCTTGGAGACCTTGCGCTCGACGAAGAAGGCGGCGGTGGGGATCGTGCCGGCGATCAGCACCCACAGCTGCTTGCCGACCGGCCACTTCGCCTTGGAGCCCAGATCGAAGGCGAAGACGAGGTAGATCACGTACAGCCAGCCGTGGGCGATGCCGACGACCTTCGTGAAGTCCGCGGCGCCGTTCATGTCGAGGATGTACTTGGCGATCACACCGAGGGTCAGCAGGACCAGTAGCACGCCGGTGACGTACGCCATCACTCGGTAGCGGGTCAGCACGCTCTTTTTCATGCGGTCGAGCGTAACCGGACACACGGGGCGATCTTCCCCCGGGTCCCACACCCCGGGACTCCGCCCCAGACCCCCAACAGGACCGACGCCGGTCAGCATGGACACACCCAGCCCGGCCGGCGTCCAGGGCGCGGGCTACTCCTCGAAGTCGTTGGCCGCCACCCGCAGGGGGCGCAGCATCGCGAAGATCTCCCCGCACTCCTCCGCGTCGTAGACGCCGAGGCCGAACTCCATCGCCATCAGGTCGCGCGTGGCCTGTTCCACCACCTCGCGGCCCTTGTCCGTGATCGACGCAAGCGTTCCCCGGCCGTCGTTCGGGTTGGGGCGCTTGTCCACGAGGCCCGACTTCACGAGGCGGTCCACCGTGTTGGTGACCGAGGTCGGGTGGACCATCAGGCGCTCGCCGATTTTCGACATCGGCAGCTCCCCCTGCTTGGAGAAGGTCAGCAGCACCAGCGCCTCGTACCGCGCGAAGGTCAGCCCGTAGGGCTTCACCACCGCGTCGACCTCCGCGAGCAGGATCTGGTGCGCCCGCATGATCGAGGTGATCGCCCCCATCGAGGGCACGGGTCCCCAGCGCTGCTGCCAGAGTTCGTCGGCTCGGGCGATGGGATCGAAGGGAAGGCTGAGCGGCTTGGGCACCCGTCGACCTTACCCACTGGTCACATGCCGGTCAGCCCCGTCTCGAAGTTCGGTACCGGGCCGCCCGGCATGGCGGTCCCCCACGCGCAGTGTCCGCCATGTCACTATTGTCCGGTTACGTGTAGATCATACGGATTGTGCAGCCGCGCAGACCGTCCCGCCCAGACCCTTGCCACCCCCAGAGGGGCCTGATGTCCCGGTACAGAGCTCTCCCGTACAGAATCCTCCTCACCGCGGTCCTGCTCACCGCCGGCGTCGGCTGCTCCTCCGGCGACGGCGCCGAGGCTCCCGCGCCCCAGGCCCGCGCCGAGGCCGAGGCCGCCCCCGCGCCCGCGCCGGGCTCTCCCTTCTGGGTGGACCCGGAGAGCGACGCGGCCCGGCAGATGAAGATCTGGCAGGCGCAGGGGCGCACCTCCGACGCCCAGGTGCTCCGGCGGATCGCGGAGCGGCCGGTGGCCACCTGGCCCTCGGGGGACAACCCGAAGCCCGGCATCCGCAAGGCCGTCGAGGGCGCGGCCAAGGAGAAGCGGACGGCACTGTTCGTGGCGTACAACATTCCGCACCGCGACTGCGGCAAGTACTCGGCGGGCGGGGCGAACGGGGTCGACGGGTATCGCGCCTGGTACGGGATGTTCGCCGAGGCCATCGGCGACGCCCCGGCGGTCGTCGTCCTGGAGCCGGACGCGGTCGCCCACATGGTCGACGGGTGTACGACGCCCGACCATCACGCCGAGCGGTATCAGCTTCTCAACGAGGCCGTCGAGCATCTGAAGAGGCTGCCCAACACCAAGGTCTATCTCGATGCCGGGAATCCCGCGTGGATCCCGGATCCCTACACCCTCATCGAGCCGCTGCGGCGGGCCGGCATCGACAAGGCCGACGGGTTCGCGCTGAACGTCTCCAACTTCCAGACCGACGCGACGGTACGGGCGTACGGGGTGAAGGTGTCCCAGGCGCTGGGCGGCAAGCACTTCGTCATGGACACCAGCCGCAACGGCGTGGGGCCCCTGCCCGGCGACCGCGACCAGGCCTGGTGCAATCCCCCGGGCCGGTCACTGGGAACCCCGCCGTCGGTCAGCACCGGGGATCGGCTCGTCGACGCGTTCCTGTGGATCAAGCGGCCGGGCGACTCGGACGGGCCCTGCCGTGGCGGCCCGTCCGCCGGGACCTGGTGGCCGGAGTACGCCCTCGGGCTCGCCAAACGCGCCCGATTCTGACGGCACGTCAGGTATGGGGCTCTCAGTCCACCCGGAGCCACTTCGCCTCGGACGGCGTGCCCTCCTGGTCGGTCACGAAGACCATGTACCAGCCGGGCGGGACCAGCGCACGGTCCTTCGGGACGGTGATCGTGACCGAGGTCCTGTCCTTGGTCAGGCCCAGTTCGATCGAGCGCTGCTCCACGTCCGTGGTGTGGGTGACCGCGCTCGGCCGCATCAGCCGGGCCTTGGCCACGCGCTCGGGGTGGTCCGTCCTGAAGGTCGCCCGGCCGTCGCCCGCCGCGGCCTCGGGGCCGTCACCGAGGGCGGGGCGCTTGTTCTTGTCGCGGTAGAGGTAGGGCGGGGTGTAGACCTCCATGCGCTGCTCGAACTTGCCGAGCTTGGTGTTGTCCTTGTCGCCGAAGAGCGAGTCGGAGCCGAAGGTGGCGACCCGGCCGTCGGGCAGCAGCAGCGCCTCGGAGTGGTAGTTGCGGCCGATGACGGGGTCGGCCGCCTCCCGGAAGACGTTCGCCCTGGGGTCGTAGAACTGGGCCCTGAAGATGTTGGAGCCGCCCCGGCCGCGGTAGTCCGAGGAGCCGCCGGTGGTGAACACCGAGTCGTCTGGCATGATCACGCTGTTCAGGTAGCGGGTGCCCTGCGGGAGTTCGGGCCCGGACTTGAAGAGGGGGTTCTGCTGCTTGAGGTCCACCACGGCGGTGCGCGGCGTCGCCTTCTTGGACTCGCCGACCCCGCCGCCGCCGAGCAGCATGAAGCGCTGGTCCTGCGCGGGGGGCAGCAGGAGTGAACTGGCCGTCTCCAGCTGGTCGCCGGCGTTCAGGCCGCCGATCTTGGTGAAGGTGTTCTTCTCGACGTCCCACAGGCCCGGCTCGCGGCCCTTGTCGGCGGGCCCGTACCCGGCGTTGGCGCCCGAGTAGAAGAGCTTGCCGCTCTTGGTCAGGAACAGCGAGGGGTAGGTCGGGAAGTAGCGGAAGGGGCCCTTGGACCACTGCTTGGTCTTCGGGTCGTAGATCTCGTTGTCGCCAGCGAGGATGGCGCCCACGTCGTCGAGCCCGGAGACGGCGAGCACCCGGCCGTCCTGGAGCGTGGTGAGCGTCGGGTACCAGCGGGCCTCCTTCATCGGGGCGACCGGGATGTACTTCTCGGCCTTGGGGTCGAATTCGTACGCCGCCCTGATCCCCTGGAAGTCCTGCTTGTCCAGGGTGATCTTCTCGGCGAGCCCGTACACGTTGTCGGCGTCCTTGCCGGACAGGCCCTCGATCTCGTACTGCGCCCGGTCGGTGGAGACCGACTGGGGGCCCTCGGCCACGGCCTCGACGAAGACCCTCGCCTCGCCGGCGGTGGTCTTGGTCTTCTGGGGCTTCGCCTGCCCGGTGTCGTAGTACGAGAGCTCGACCTCGCGCTTGGCGCGCGGCACCGTGACGGTGAACTTCGACAGGTACTCGACTCCCGACGGGGAGCGGAACTTGGTGCCCTTCTTGACGGTGACGGCCTTGTCCGGGCTTTCGTTCTTGACCCGCATGCCGCCGCCGGCCCGCTTGACCTCGCCGTCCAGGAGCTCGTAGCGGGCGGTTCCGCCGGCCACCAGGAGCTTGCCGTCGGGGAGTTGGGCGTGGCCGCCGCAGAAGAAGTCCTCGGGGGTGGGGATCTTCTTGAAGGAATTGTCCTTCGGGTTCCAGAGCACGGTGTCGAAGGTGCCCGCGTCGAAGTGGTCCTGCTTGTTGCCCGACCCCGCGATGATCAGCACCTTGCCGGTGTGCAGCAGCGCCGCGTGGATGGCGTTGGTGCGGTACTCCTTGGGGATGTCGACGCCGTGCCAGGCGCCGTACCGCGCCATGTAATCGGGCTGGGCGATCTCCCACGCGTGGTACTGCTCGGTGGCGAAGGAGAGCGCGGCAGGGGCGTTGAGACCGGCGAGGAGCACGATGGCGCCCCCGCCGAGCAGCGTCTTCTTCGTCCGCTTCGAGGACCGGTGGGCCATGGCTCAGTTCCCCCCGGTCGTCGTGACCACGGCGGGTTCCCCCTCGCTCGTGGCCTTCTTCTGCCGGGTGGCGACCTCGGCCGCGCTGCGGGCCGCCGCGCGCTCGCGCCGCATCGTCCAGACCCAGATCGTCGCCGGGGCCAGCGCGATGCACAGGGCGAGCAGCGCCCAGGTGCGCATGGCGGCATGGGTGTGGTGGTAGTGCGCGGAGGCGATCAGTGAGCAGGCGAGGACGGCCGCCCAGAACAGGTGGATGCGGAAGGTCCACAGCCGGTCGGGGCTGGCCTGGCCGCCCTTGGGGGTGACGACGAACCGGCCGCGGGTGCGCAGGACGGCCGAACCGAGCGACTTGAGGTAGATGGGCGCCGAGAGCGCGGACATGCCCATCCCGGCGAGCCCGCCCGAGCCCTCGGGTTCGTGGGGCGAGACGTTGTGCCGCCGGTTCCAGAGGTAGAGCCCGATCTGGAGGGCCGCCGCGTCGCTGTAGAGCATCAGCCAGACCGAGGCGGTGACCTGGGTGCCGGACGCCCCGAACCACAGGAAGAGCACGCAACTGACGATGCCCAGAAGCCAGTTGACGGCCGTCATCGGGTAGTAGACCAGCATCAGGGTGTACGAGAGCAGCCGGCCGGGCGGCATGCTGAAGGGCGCCTTCCAGTACTGCTTGAACAGCGTCTCGTAGGTGCCGCGCGACCAGCGCATCTGCTGGGTGAAGAAGTCGGTCCAGGAGGCCGGGCCCTCGCCGACGGCCAGCACGTCCGGGGTGTACACGGAGCACCAGTGGCGGCCGGTCCTCGGGTTCTTGTGCCGGTGCAGTTCGAAGCCGGTGGCCATGTCCTCGGTGATCGAGTCGTACAGGCCGCCGATCTGCCGCAGGGCCGCGATCCGTACGACGTTGTTGGTGCCGACGAACATGGGCGCCCGGTAGCGGTTGCCGGCCCGCTGGATCAGTGCGTGGAAGAGGAACTGCTGGGATTCGGCGGCCTTGGTGACCGGTGAGGTGTAGTTCCCGTACACCTGCGGTCCGACGACGAAGGCGACGTCGGGGTCGCGGAAGTAACCCATCATCCGCTCCAGGAAGTTGGGGAGCGGGGCGTGGTCGGTGTCGACGGAGGCGAAGAAGTCGTAGCCGCGACCGTGCATCGCGATCCACGCGTTGTAGTTGCCGTGCTTGGTACGGGCCTTGTGGGCGCCCTTCTTGCGGTTCCACTCGGGGACGCCCTTGCGGGAGAAGTGGCGCACCCCCAGTTCGGCGCACAGGGCCCTGGCCTGTTCGTCGTCGCCCTCGTCCAGGAGCCAGATGTCGAGCGGGCCGGTGTGCGTGAGCCGGACGGCCGCCTCCAGGGTGTTACGCACCATGGATATGGGTTCCTTGCCGGGCACGTACGTGGTGAGGAAGGCGACGCGGGTGCCGTATTCGGCGGTGACGGGGACGGGGTCGCGGGCGACCATCGTGGCGTGGGCGACGGAGGCGACGTTGGTGACCATGAAGATCTCGATCAGGCCGATCGAGACGAGCATCGCGATGTCGAGGGTCACGAGCCAGCGGTCGCCGCCCTCGCGCTCGACCCAGTGGGTGGGCCAGACGAGGTAGACGAGCAGCAGGCCGGTGAATATCGGCGCCAGGGTCATCAGCAGGACGGCGCGTATACGGTGCGGCTCCCGGGAGAGCAGGCTGCGGTATTGCACCCGGTAGGGCTTGGCGCCCGGCTCCGTGAGCGGTCCGGCCAGTCGGCTGTGGGTGTCGTAGTCGTAGCCCTCCGGGCGCACGGTGCCCTCCAGCTGATCGTCGAGCAGGGTTTCGAACTGGGTTGATATCCCCACAAAAGTGGAGAATGCCCGGCGTGTCGACTGGAGTACTCCGAGTGAGCGGTCCTGGATTGAACGGCCTTCGCGCACGGTAGGTGCGGCCCGGGATGCGCGAGAGCCCCCGGCCGTGGTGGCCGGGGGCTCGTCGCCGAAGAGGCGGTTACTCGGACAGGTGGCGCTCCACCGTCTCGACCTTGGACGTCAGGCCGTCCGTGACGCCGGGACGGATGTCCGCCTTGAGCACGAGCGAGACCCGGTTCGATCGGGCCTCGACGGCGGCGACGGCACGCTTGACGACGTCCATGACCTCGTCCCACTCGCCCTCGATGCTGGTGAACATCGCGTCCGTACGGTTGGGCAGGCCGGACTCGCGGACCACGCGCACCGCGTCGGCCACGTACTCCCCCACGTCCTCGCCGACGCCGAGCGGGCTGACCGAGAAGGCGACGATCATGCGTTGACCACGCCTTCCTTGCGGGCCCGGGTCGCGATCACCGCGTCGTCCAGCTCGCGGCGGATCTTGCGCTCGGCGAAGAAGCCGCCGAAGGGCAGCACGGCGAGCACGAAGTAGAGCGCGCCGGTCTTCACCGACCACTTGGTGCGGTTCCAGGCGTCCAGCCAGAAGAGCACGTACAGCGTGAACAGGATGCCGTGGACCATGCCCATGACCATGACCCCGTCGAACGAGGTGGTGCGCTTGAGCACGGAGCACACCAGCAGGATCGGGAACGAGATGGCCTCGGGGAGCGAGATCAGTCGGAGGCGGTGCAGGGCGGAGGCTGTCTTGATGTCCACGTGTGGGGCACCTTCGCTGGGAGGGAGCGGGCGGCAGTGATCGTTTGGCGTGATCTTTGTGAATGCATGCACAAACGATCCCCATTCTGACATCGCGCCCTTGCCCCTGTCGGGGCGGGTCCCCGGCCCGCTAACGTCGGCCCGTGGCAACGTTCCGACTCCAGGGCAGCAAAGTGCTCGCCGTCGACATGACAGGCGACGCCGTCAAAGCGAAGAACGGCTCGATGGTCGCCTACGACGGCCAGATGGCGTTCAAGAAGATGTCCGGCGGCGGTGAGGGTCTGCGTGGCATGGTGACCCGCCGCCTCACCGGAGAACAGATGACCGTGATGGAGGTGAAGGGGCACGGCACGTGCTACTTCGCCGACCGAGCGAGCGAGATCAACCTCGTGAGCCTGACCGGCGACAAACTCTTCGTCGAGGCGAGCAACCTGCTCGCCACCGACGCCGGACTGCGCACCGGCACCACCTTCACCGGCCTGCGCGGCGCGAGCCAGGGCAACGGCCTGTTCACCACGACGATCGAGGGCCACGGCCAGGCCGCGATCATGTCGGACGGACCGGCCGTGGTGCTCAGGGTCAGCGCCCAGTACCCGCTGTCCGTCGACCCGGGGGCGTACATCGCGCACCAGGGCAACCTCCAGCAGCGCTTCCAGTCCGGGGTGACCTTCCGCACCCTGCTCGGCGAGGGCTCCGGCGAGGCCTTCCAGATCCGGTTCGAGGGCGAGGGCCTGGTGTACGTGCAGCCCAGCGAGCGCAACACGATCGGCGGGGACGTCTGATGCCCTTCCGCGAGATCAACTCGAAGATGGTCGAGGCGACGGTGATCCCCGGCCAGAAGATGTTCAGCCAGCGCGGCGCGATGCTCGCCTACAAGGGCGAGGTGTCCTTCACGCCCAACATCCAGGGCGGCCAGGGCGGCATCATGTCGATGATCGGCCGCCGGGTCGCCAACGAGGCGACCCCGCTGATGACGGTCGAGGGCAGCGGCACGGTGATGTTCGGCCACGGCGGCCACCACATCCAGGTCATCAACCTCCAGGGCGACACCCTGTACGTGGAGGCCGACCGCCTGCTCGCCTTCGACGGTTCGCTCCAGCAGGGCACGATGTTCATGGGCTCGCAGGGCGGGGTCATGGGCATGGTGCGCGGCCAGGTGACCGGGCAGGGCCTGTTCACCACCACGCTCAAGGGACACGGGGCGGTCGCGGTGATGGCGCACGGCGGCGTGATCGAGCTTCCCATCACCCCGCAGCGCCCGGTGCACGTCGACCCGCAGGCCTATGTGGCCCACCACGGCGACGTGCGCAACAAGCTCTCGACCGCGCTCGGCTGGCGCGACATGGTGGGCCGGGGCTCCGGCGAGGCCTTCCAGCTCGAACTGTCCGGCAACGGCTCGGTGTACGTGCAGGCCTCGGAGGAGAAGCTGTGACCGCCCCGGTGATCTTCGATCCCTACTCGCTGCCGACCGACGACAACGTCAACAAGTACACCTTCTGCGTGGAGCTCAAATCGAGCCAGTGGTTCCTGCAGAAGGGCAAGATGATCGCCTACTACGGGCAGATCGAGTTCAACGGCATCGGCCACGGCCGGCTCGACCGGCTGCTTCGCACGAGCTTCCACTCGCCGCTGCACGCCAGCGACTGGGTGGTGGCGGACGGCAGCGGCAAGATGCTGCTCGCGGACCGCGCCTTCGACGTGAACAGCTACGACCTGGACGAGGGCAACCTGACGATCCGGTCGGGCAACCTGCTCGCGTACCAGCCCTCGCTCGCGCTCAAGCAGTCGATCGTGCCGGGGTTCCTGACGCTGATCGGCACCGGCAAGTTCGTGGCCGCGTCCAACGGCCCGGTCGTCTTCATGGAGCCGCCGATCCGGGTGGACCCGCAGGCGCTGGTCGGCTGGGCGGACTGCCCTTCGCCCTGCCACCACTACGACCACGGCTACATGACGGGCGTCCTGGGCGGAATCCGGTCACTCACCGGGCTCGGCGGAACGTCCGGCGAGGAGCACCAGTTCGAGTTCGTAGGGGCCGGTACGGTACTGCTCCAGTCCACCGAGGTACTGATGGCGGAGCAGGCGACCGGGCAGGTCACCAACGAGCCCGGGGTGCCGGGCGGCGGCCAGGGCGGGCACGCCCAGCAGGGCGCGGGACCGCGTCTTCCCGGCCAGCTGGGGGACCTCCAGCGTCGCTTCGGCCTGTGAGCGGTAGTCTGCGGAGTGTGACGTCGAACGCCTGAGCCCTTCGGGGCTCGGCGGGGCCGCGCGAGTGGCGCGATCGCATCACGTGCCGGGCGTCACACTCCCACACTTGGTTCAGAATTCAACTTCTTAGGTAGAATCCACATATGGAGACCGAGACGGCCACGAACTGGCTGAGCGACGACGAGCAGTGCGCCTGGCGCACCTATCTGGACGTCAACAGGATGCTGACGTACCAGATGGAAAAGGATCTGCAGCCGTTCGGCCTGACCAACAACGACTACGAGATCCTGGTGAACCTCTCGGAGTCGGCCGACAGGCGGATGCGGATGAGCGACCTCGCGGCCGCCACCCTCCAGTCCAAGAGCCGTCTCTCGCACCAGATCACCCGCATGGAGAACGCGGGCCTGGTCCGGCGCGAGAACTGCGAGTCGGACCGGCGCGGCCTGTTCGCCGTCCTCACCGAGCACGGCACGGAGACCATGGAGAAGGTCGCCCCTCACCACGTGGCCTCCGTACGGCGCCACTTCATCGATCTGCTGTCGGGCGAGGCGCTCGCGGATCTACGCGAGTCACTCGCCCCTGTCGCGGATCACCTGCGGGGCCACCGCGGCAAGATCTGACGCACGGTCAGACCACTGGATCCGGTCGGACCCGGGTTCCGGCCGGAGCTACGCTCCGGTCAGCCCGGCCACCAGTTCGTCGGCCGCCGCGTACGGGTCGAGTTCGCCGTCCACGATGCGCTGCGCCAGCGCGTCCAGGCGGCGGTCGCCGTGCAGGGAGCCGATGCGCTCGCGCAGGGCGGTGACCGCGATGGTCTCGACCTCGCGGGCCGCGCGGGCCCGGCGCCGCTCGGCGAGGACGCCGTGCTCGGCCATCCACGCGTGGTGCTTCTCAAGGGCCTCCACGACCTCGTCGATGCCCTCGCCGCGTGCCGCCACCGTCTTGACGATGGGCGGGCGCCAGTCCCCCGGGCCGCGTGATTCGCCGAGGCCCAGCATGTGGTTGAGCTCGCGGGCCGTCGCGTCCGCGCCGTCCCGGTCCGCCTTGTTGACGACGTACAGGTCGCCGATCTCCAGGATTCCGGCCTTGGCCGCCTGGATGCCGTCGCCCATGCCGGGCGCGAGCAGCACCACCGAGGTGTCGGCCTGCGAGGCGATCTCGACCTCCGACTGGCCGACGCCCACCGTCTCGACCAGGATCACCTCGCAGCCCGCCGCGTCCAGGACCCGGATCGCCTGCGGCGCGGCCCAGGCCAGGCCGCCCAGGTGGCCCCGGGTCGCCATCGAGCGGATGTAGACGCCCGGGTCGGAGGCGTGCTCGGACATCCGCACCCGGTCGCCGAGCAGGGCCCCGCCCGAGAAGGGCGAGGACGGGTCGACGGCGAGCACGCCGACCCGCTTCCCCGCCCTGCGGTACGCGGTGACGAGCGCCGAGGTGGACGTCGACTTGCCGACACCCGGCGAGCCCGTGAGCCCCACGACGTACGCGTTGCCCGCGAGCGGGGCAAGCGCCGCCATGACCTCGCGCAGCTGCGGGGACGCCCCCTCGACCAGCGAGATCAGCCGGGCGACGGCCCTGGGCCGGCCTTCCCGGGCCTGGGCCACCAGTTCGGGGACGTCCACCATTGCCGCTCCGTTCAGTCGCGTACGCACCGCAGGGATCAGGGAGTTGGTTCCGGGGGTTACTTGCCCGGCACGCGAACGATGAGCGCGTCGCCCTGACCGCCGCCGCCGCACAGGGCCGCCGCGCCGACGCCGCCGCCGCGGCGCTTCAGTTCGAGGGCGAGGTGCAGCACGACACGGGCGCCGGACATGCCGATCGGGTGGCCAAGGGCGATGGCGCCACCGTTGACATTCACCTTTTCCGGCGAAACTCCGAGGTCCTTCATTGACTGCACGGCGACCGCCGCGAAGGCCTCGTTGATCTCGATCAGGTCAAGGTCCTCGACCGTGATCCCCTCCTTGCCGACCGCGTGCCGGATCGCGTTCGAGGGCTGCGACTGGAGTGAGTTGTCGGGGCCCGCCACGTTGCCGTGGGCGCCGATCTCGGCGATCCACTCCAGGCCCAGCTCCTCGGCCTTGGCCTTGGACATGACGACGACCGCGGCCGCGCCGTCCGAGATCTGCGAGGAGGTGCCGGCCGTGATCGTGCCGTCCTTGGCGAAGGCGGGGCGCAGCTTGCCGAGGGACTCGACGGTGGTGTCGGCGCGCACGCCCTCGTCCTTGGCGAACAGGACCGGGTCGCCCTTGCGCTGCGGGATCTCGACCGGGGTGATCTCGGCCTCGAAGATGCCGTTCTTCTGGGCGGCCGCGGCGCGCTGGTGCGAGGCCGCGGCGATCGCGTCCTGCTCGGGGCGGGCGATGCCCAGGCGGGTGTTGTGCTTCTCCGTGGACTCGCCCATGGGGATGTTCTCGAACGAGTCGGTCAGACCGTCGTACGCCATCGCGTCGAGCATCTCGATCGCGCCGTACTTGAAGCCCTCGCGGGACTTGGGCAGCAGGTGCGGGGCGTTGGTCATCGACTCCTGGCCACCCGCGACCACGATGTCGAACTCACCGGCGCGGATCAGCTGGTCGGCCAGCGCGATCGCGTCCAGACCCGACAGGCACACCTTGTTGATGGTGAGCGCGGGGACGTTCATCGGGATGCCGGCCTTGACGGCCGCCTGGCGCGCGGGGATCTGGCCGGCCCCGGCCTGGAGCACCTGACCCATGATCACGTACTGCACCTGGTCGCCGCCGATGCCGGCCCGGTCCAGGGCCGCCTTGATGGCGAACCCCCCGAGGTCTGCACCGGAGAAGGACTTGAGGGAGCCGAGCAGTCGGCCCATGGGCGTACGGGCGCCCGCGACGATCACTGAGGTGGTACCGGTCGTTCCAGACATGAGGCACGGCCCCTTGGGAGGTGAGGGTGTGAACGAGGGTTTACTTCGAATGTACTGAGCGGTACTGCCCACGTCACCGGGCAGCCGGTGTGATCGCGCGCACGTTGCGTAATCACCCCTGCGAGCGCTGCACTGGACCCATGCTGACGCGAATCGACCACATCGGGATCGCCTGTTTCGACCTCGACAAGACCGTCGAGTTCTACCGTGCGACGTACGGATTCGAGGTGTTCCACACCGAGGTCAACGAGGAACAGGGCGTGCGCGAGGCCATGCTCAAGATCAACGAGACCTCCGACGGCGGGGCCTCCTACCTCCAGCTCCTGGAGCCGACCCGCGAGGACTCCGCGGTCGGCAAGTGGCTGGCCAAGAACGGCGAGGGCGTCCACCACATCGCCTTCGGCACCGGGGACGTCACGGCCGACTCCGAGGCCATCCGCGACAAGGGCGTACGGGTCCTGTACGACCAGCCGCGCATCGGTTCGATGGGCTCGTCGATCACGTTCCTGCACCCCAAGGACTGCCACGGCGTGCTCACCGAACTCGTCACTTCCGCCCCGGAAGGCACCACCGCCCACTGAGCCCGCACGGTGGAGGCCGGACCTCCGGATACTCGGCCCGGTACAGTGGGCGGTTCCGGGCCGGGGTCGGGTCGGGGCCTGGGACCCACGCCCCTGTTTTGATCTGACACCATTCACCGGGGGCCCGTCCGCTGTTACTCGCGGTCGGACGGCGCTCGTACGGGCAGTGTTCGCGACCAGGGGACGGATGGGACCGCGCAGTGCGGGGCTACGAACGCCAGGAGAGCCAGAGCCACCGGCCTGACGACCACCTCTCGCGGTTCGAGGCCGAGATGGAGCGGCTGAAGACCGAGCGGGAGAAGGCCGTTCAGCACGCCGAGGATCTCGGCTACCAGGTCGAAGTGCTGCGCGCCAAGCTCCACGAGGCGCGCCGCAATCTCGCGACCCGTCCCGCCTACGATGCGGCGAACGTCGGCTACCAGGCCGAACAGCTGCTCCGCAATGCCCAGATGCAGGCCGAGCAGCTGCGCACCGACGCCGAGCGCGAGCTGCGCGACGCCCGGGCCCAGACCCAGCGGATCCTCCAGGAGCACGCCGAGCACCAGGCGCGTCTCCAGGCCGAGCTGCACGCCGAGGCCGTCAATCGCCGCCAGCGCCTGGACCAGGAGCTGGCCGAGCGCCGGGCCACCGTCGAGTCGCACGTCAACGAGAACGTGGCGTGGGCCGAACAGCTGCGCGCCCGCACCGAGTCGCAGGCCCGCCGGCTCATGGAAGAGTCCCGCGCCGAGGCCGAGCAGGCGCTCGCCGCGGCCCGCGCCGAGGCGACGCGCATCGCCGAGGAGGCCCGCCAACGGCTCGGCGCCGAGGCCGAGTCGGCCCGCGCCGAGGCCGAGGCCACGCTGCTGCGCGCCCGCAAGGACGCCGAGCGGCTCCTGAACGCGGCCTCCACGCAGGCCCAGGAGGCCACCTCCCACGCCGAGCGGCTGCGTACGACCACCACCGCCGAGGCCGACCAGGCGCGCCAGCAGGCGGCCGAGCTGAGCCGGGCCGCCGAGCAGCGGATGCAGGAGGCCGAGGCCGCGTTGCGCGAGGCGCGCGCCGAGGCCGAACGGGCCGTCACCGAGGCCAAGGAGGCCGCGGCCAAGCAGCTCGCGAGCGCCGAGTCCGCCAACGAACAGCGCACCAGGACCGCGAAGACCGAGATCGCCCGGCTCGTCGCGGAAGCCACCAAGGAGTCCGAGACCCTCAAGGCCGAGGCCGAGCAGGCGCTCGAGGACGCGAAGGCGGAGGCCGAGCGGCTGCGCACGGAGGCCGCCGAGTCGGCGCGCTCCAGCGCCGCCGAGGACACCGCGGCCCAGCTCGCCAAGGCCGCGCGCACGGCCGAGGAGGTGCTGACCAAGGCGTCCGAGGACGCCCGGGAGACCACCCGCAAGGCGTCCGCGGAGGCCGAGCGGATCCGCCACGAGGCGGAGGCCGAGGCGGAGCGGCTGCGCGGCGAGGCGGCCGAGCAGGCCGACGAGCTCAAGGGCGCGGCCAAGGACGACACCAAGGAGTACCGGGCCAAGACGGTCGAGCTCCAGGAGGAGGCCCGCCGGCTGCGCGGCGAGGCCGAGCAGCTGCGCGCCGAGGCGGTCGCCGAGGGCGAGCGCATCCGGGGCGAGGCACGGCGCGAGGCCGTGCAGCAGATCGAGGAGGCGGCCAAGACCGCCGAGGAGCTCCTCGCCAAGGCGAAGGCCGACGCCGACGAGCTGCGGACGACCGCGGGCAACGAGTCCGAGCGCGTACGCAATGAAGCGGTCGAGCGGGCCAACACGCTGCGCAGGCAGGCCGAGGAGACGCTGGAGCGCACCCGCGCCGAGGCCGAGCGAATGCGCACGGAGGCCGAGGAGCAGGCCGAGCAGACCACAACGGACGCCGAGCAGGCGGCAGTTGAGCTCCGCGCGGAGACCGAGCGGGCCATAGCGGCCCGTCAGGCCGAGGCCGCCGAGGAACTGACCCGTCTGCACACCGAGGCCGAGCAGCGCCACGCCGCCGCCGAGCAGGCCCTCACCGACGCCCGCGCCGAGGGCGAGCGGATCCGGCGCGAGGCCGCGGAGGAGAGCGAGCGGATCCGCACCGAGGCCGCCGAGCGCATCCGTACGCTCCAGGCGCAGGCCGAGCAGGAGGCCGAGCGGCTGCGCACCGAGGCCGCTTCCGATGCGGCGACCGCCCGTTCCGAGGCGGAGAACGCGGCGTCCCGGCTGCGCGCCGAGGCGTCCGCGGAGGCCGAGCGGCTCAAGTCCGAGGCGCAGGAGACGGCCGACCGGATGCGTGCGGAGGCCGCGGCCGCCGCCGAGCGCGTCGGCGCCGAGGCCGCCGAGGCACTGGCCTCCGCCCAGGAGGAGTCCGCCCGGCGCCGCCGCGAAGCCGAAGAAACGCTCAACTCGGCGCGCGCGGAAGCCGATTCGGAGCGCGCCCAGGCCCGCGAGCAGAGCGAGGACCTGCTCGCCTCCGCCCGCAAGCGGGTCGAGGAGGCGCAGGCCGAGGCGCAGCGGCTCGGCGAGGAGGCCGACCGGCGCGCAACCGAGCTGGTGTCGGCGGCCGAGCAGACCGCCAAGGACGTACGGGATTCGGTGTCCGGGCTCCGCGAGGAGGCCGAGCAGGAGATCGCCGGTCTGCGCAGCGCGGCCGAGCACGCGGCGGAGCGCACCACGACCGAGGCGCAGGAGGAGGCGGACCGGGTCCGCGCCGACGCGCACGCCGAGCGGGAGCGCGCGAGCGAGGACGCGGGCCGGGTCCGGGCCCGTGCCCAGGAGGAGTCCGAGGCCGCCAAGGCGCTGGCCGAGCGGACCGTCGCGGACGCCATGGCCGAGGCGGAGAAGGCCCGTTCGGACGCCTCCGAGTACGCGCAACGCATGCGCACCGAGGCCTCCGACGCGCTCGCCTCCTCCGAGCAGGACGCGGCCCGCACCCGGGCCGAGGCCCGCGAGGACGCCAACCGCATCCGCTCCGACGCCGCGAGCCAGGCCGACCGCCTGGTCACCGAGGCGACGGCGGAGGCCGAGCGGCTCGCCGCCGAGTCGACCGCCGAGGCCGAGCGCCTCACCACCGAGGCCCAGCAGGTACGGGTCGAGGGCCAGGCCGAGGCCGACGCGCTGCGCGCCGAGGCCCGCGAGGAGGCCGACCGGGTCACCTCCGCGGCCCTCGCCGAGGCCGAGCAGGTCACGACGGCCGCCCGCGAGCAGGCCGAGCGGGTCACCAGCAAGGCCGAGGCGGACGCCGAGCGCACCACGAACGAGGCCAACGCTTACGCCGAGTTGGTCACCACCGAGGCGCGCGCGGACGCGGGTTCCACGCTGGGCGCGGCCAGTGCCGAGGCCGAGCAGACCATAAACGAAGCCCGCGCCGAGGCCGACCGGATCCTCGACGAGGCACGCCGGGCCGCCGACAAGCGGCGTACGGACGCGGCCGCCCAGGCCGACCAGCTCATCGCGGAGGCGAGCGGCGAGGCCGAGCGGCTGCGCGCCGAGGCCGCCGACACGGTGGGCTCCGCCCAGCAGGCCGCCGAGCGGATCCGGGCCGAGGCCGAGAAGAACAAGGCCCGTACCGAGGAGGCCGCGGAGAAGACCCGGGCCGAGGCCCGCGAGGAGGCGGACCGGCTGCTCGACGAGGCCCGCACGGCCGCCGCCAAGCGGCGTGCGGACGCGGCCGAGCAGGCCGACCAGCTCATCAACAAGGCCCAGGAGGAGGCGCTGCGCGCCGCCACCGAGGCCGAGGAGCAGGCCGACACGATGGTCGGCGCGGCCCGCAAGGAGGCCGAGCGGATCGTCGCGGAGTCGACGGTCGAGGGCAACTCCCTGGTGGAGAAGGCCCGTACGGACGCCGACGAGCTGCTCGCCGGTGCGCGCGCGGACGCCACCGCCATAAGGGAGCGCACCGAGGAGGTGCGTTCGCGCACCGAGGCGGAGATCGAGGAGCTGCACGAGCGGGCCCGCCGCGAGAGCGCCGAGCAGATGAAGTCGGCGGGCGAGCGCGTCGACAAGCTGGTGAAGGCCGCCACCGAGCAGGCCGCCGAGGCCGAGGCCAAGGCCAAGGAGCTGGTCTCCGACGCCAACTCCGAGGCGGGCAAGGTGCGTATCGCCGCGGTGAAGAAGGCGGAGGCGCTGCTCAAGGAGGCCGAGACCAAGAAGGCCGAGCTGATCCGCGAGGCCACCGCGCTGCGCGACGAGGCGGCCGCCGAGGCGCGCCGCACGGTCGAGGAGGGCAAGCGCGAACTCGACGTCCTGGTACGGCGGCGCGCCGACATCAATGCCGAGATCTCCCGCGTCCAAGATGTACTTGAGGCTCTGGAGTCGTTCGAGGCGCCGGGCGGGGGCGGCAAGTCCGCCTCGGGCGGTGGTTCCTCCGCAGGTGTGAAGGCGGGTGCCGCCGCTGGAGCAACTCGTTCGAGTGGCAAGTCCTCCGAGGGGTAGCCACTCAAAAGGCTGGACATTCTCCAGATCAAACCGGCATCCGCTCGATGACACGCCGCTTGGGCCCCTAGGATTCCCCCTATCACCTCACCGGTCTCATTCGACAGGAACCCCATGAGCGACACTTCCTCCCCCTTCGGCTTCGAGCTCGTGCGGCGTGGTTACGACCGCGGTCAGGTGGATGACCGCATTACCAAGCTCGTCGCCGACCGTGACAGTGCTCTGGCACGGATCACTTCTCTGGAAAAGCGCATCGAGGAGCTCCACCTCGAAACGCAGAACGCCCAGGCCCAGGTGAACGACGCGGAGCCGTCGTACGCGGGTCTGGGTGCGCGTGTCGAAAAGATCCTGCGGCTCGCCGAGGAAGAGGCGAAGGACCTGCGCGAGGAGGCCCGCCGGGCCGCCGAACAGCACCGTGAGCTCGCCGAGTCGGCCGCCCAGCAGGTGCGCAACGACGCCGAGTCGTTCGCCTCCGAGCGCAAGGCGAAGGCCGAGGACGAGGGCGTACGGATCGTCGAGAAGGCGAAGGGTGACGCCTCTCAGCTCCGTTCCGAGGCGCAGAAGGACGCGCAGTCCAAGCGCGAGGAGGCGGACGCGCTCTTCGAGGAGACCCGCGCCAAGGCCGCCCAGGCCGCCGCGGACTTCGAGACGAACCTCGCCAAGCGCCGCGAGCAGTCCGAGCGCGACCTGGCGTCGCGTCAGGCCAAGGCCGAGAAGCGCCTCGCGGAGATCGAGCACCGCGCGGAGCAGCTCCGCCTGGAGGCCGAGAAGCTGCGTACGGACGCGGAGCGCCGGGCGCGCCAGACCGTGGAGACCGCCCAGCGCCAGGCCGAGGACATCGTGGCCGACGCCAACGCCAAGGCGGACCGGATCCGTTCGGAATCCGAGCGCGAGCTGGCGGCGCTCACCAACCGCCGCGACTCGATCAACGCTCAGCTGACCAACGTCCGCGAGATGCTGGCGACGCTGACCGGTGCGGCCGTGGCCGCCGCCGGCTCCCCGGTCGACGACGAGCCCGTCTCGCGCGGCGTCCCGGCGCAGCAGTCCCGCTAGTCCCCGCAGCCCTTCCCCCGTGGGCTGCGGTCGAGGGTCGCGAAGCCCCCTGCCACTCCGGTGGCAGGGGGCTTTGCGCACCCTTAGCGTGGTCGCATGATCGAGCTAGAGGGCCTCACCAAGCGCTATGGCAGCAAGGTCGCCGTCGATCACCTGTCCTTCCAGGTCAAACCCGGTGTGGTGACCGGATTCCTGGGGCCCAACGGGGCCGGCAAGTCGACGACCATGCGCATGCTGCTCGATCTGGACAATCCGACCAGTGGGACCGTACGCATCGACGGCAGGCACTACCGGGAGCTGGCCGAGCCGCTGAAGTACATCGGGGCGCTGCTCGATGCCAAGGCGATGCACGGCGGCCGCACGGCGTACAACAACCTGCTGTGCCTTGCCGAGTCCAACCGGATTCCGGCCGCGCGGGTCTCCGAGGTGCTCGATACGGTCGGGCTCTCCGCGGTGGCGAAGAAGAAGGCGAAGGGCTTCTCGCTGGGTATGGGGCAGCGCCTGGGAATCGCCTCCGCGCTGCTCGGTGATCCCGAGATCCTGATGTTCGACGAACCCGTCAATGGTCTGGACCCCGAGGGAATTCACTGGATCCGCAATCTCATGAAGCAGCTCGCGGGTGAAGGGAGAACGATCTTCGTTTCGTCTCACCTGATGAGCGAAATGGCACTCACCGCGGATCACTTGATCGTTATCGGGCAGGGCCGACTGCTCGCCGATACATCGATGGCCGATTTCATCCGGCAGAACTCGCGGAGTTTCGTCAGACTGCGTTCACCGCAGTGGGAACGCCTCCTCGACGTGCTGAACCAGAACAGCGTCCCCTTCCTCCAGACCGGCGACGGCGCCATCGAAATCGACAACGGCAGGATCGAGGCGCTCGGCGAACTCGCCGCCCGGCACCAGCTCGTCCTGCATGAACTGTCGGGCCAGCAGGCCTCCCTGGAAGAGGCGTTCATGCAGATGACGGCGGGTTCGGTGGAGTACCACGCACACGGCGCCACCACCCCCGGCGGGCCGCCCCCGCCGCCGGACCGGGGCGCCGGGCGGCAGGCGCCGAACTGGGGCGCGCACGATCAGGGCCGGGGGGTCTGAGCCATGGCATCGCTCCCCGCGGTCCTCAAATCCGAGTGGACCAAGATCCGTACGGTCTCCTCGACGACCTGGACGCTGGCCTGCGCCCTGATCGTCACGGTCGCCATCAGCGCCGCGCTGTGCGCGCTGATGAGGTCACAGTTCGACGACCTCAAGCCGGCCGAGAAGCTGACCTTCGACCCGACGTTCATCAGCTTCTCCGGGATGATCCTCGGTCAGCTGGCGATGGTCGTCTTCGGCGTCCTGGTGGTCGGCACCGAGTACAGCTCGGGCATGATCCGCTCCTCGCTGGCGGCCGTGCCGCGCCGGGGCACGTTTCTGTTCGCCAAGCTGACCGTGGCGACGCTGCTCGCACTGGTCGTGGGCATGGCGACCAGCTTCCTGTCGTTCTTCCTCGGCCAGGCGCTGCTCGGCCCGCACAGGACGACGATCGGCGAGCCCAATGTGCTGCGGGCGGTCGTCGGCGCCGGGCTCTACATGGCGCTGATCGCGCTGTTCTCGATGGGTGTCGCCACGATGCTGCGCAGCTCGATGCTGTCGCTGGGCATCCTGATGCCGTTCTTCTTCCTGATCTCGCAGATCCTCTCCGCCGTGCCGGGCGCCAAGAACGTGGCCCGCTACTTCCCCGACCGGGCCGGCTCGCAGATCATGCAGGTGGTCCCGGACGCGATGAACAGCGATCCGGCGCCGTACGGGCCCTGGGGCGGCCTGGGCATCATGGTGCTGTGGGTGATCGCGGCGCTGGCCGGCGGCTATCTCGTCCTGCGCAAACGGGACGCCTGACCGGCCTGCGCAGACGCGACGACTTAGCCGGAACCGTCAAGGCCTGGATAAGCTCCTCACTCATACGGGGGCATGCCGGCCGTAGGCCGGACACCGCCCCGACGACCCAAAACCGTCGATGGGGCTGGAGAATGATCGAGGCAGTCGGCCTGACGAAGCGCTACGGCGCCAAGACGGCCGTGCACAACCTTTCCTTTCAGGTACGACCCGGCGCGGTCACCGGTTTCCTGGGGCCCAACGGCTCCGGCAAGTCCACGACCATGCGCATGATCCTCGGCCTGGACCAGCCGACCGCCGGCCATGTGACCATCGGCGGCCACCCCTTCCGCAACCTCCCGAACGCCCCGCGCCAGGTAGGCGCGCTGCTCGACGCGAAGGCCGTGCACGGGGGCCGCAGCGCCCGCAACCACCTGCTCTCGCTCGCCCAGCTCTCCGGCATTCCCGCCCGCCGGGTCGACGAAGTGCTCGGTGTGGTCGGCCTCCAGGAGGTGGCCAAGCGCCGCTCCAAGGGGTTCTCGCTCGGTATGGGCCAGCGCCTCGGCATCGCGGCGGCGCTGCTCGGCGACCCGCAGGTGCTGCTCTTCGACGAGCCGGTCAACGGCCTCGACCCCGAGGGCATCCTGTGGGTGCGCAACCTGATGAAGCAGCTCGCCGCCGAGGGCCGCACCGTGTTCGTGTCCTCGCACCTGATGAGCGAGATGGCGCTGACCGCCGACCACCTGATCGTGATCGGCCGCGGCCAGCTGCTCGCGGACATGCGGATCACCGACTTCATCTCGCACAACTCCGCCGACTTCGCCCGGGTGCGCACCCCCGGCACAGACCCCGCCCAGCGCGAGAAGCTGACCTCCGCGCTGACCGAGGCGGGCGGCCAGGTGATGCCCGAGCCGGACGGCGCGCTGCGCGTGACCGGCCTCGCGCTGCCCCGCATCAGCGACGTCGCCCATGAGGCGGACGTACGCCTGTGGGAGCTGTCCCCGCACCAGGCCTCGCTGGAAGAGGCGTACATGCGGATGACGCAGGGCGCGGTCGACTACCGCTCGACGGCCGACCAGAAGGCGGGCCTGCAGCCGGCCATGCCGCCCGGGTACGCGCCGCCGCAGGTCGTCCCCGAGGTACCGCAGCACGGCTGGTACGCACCGCCGCCGCCCGGCCAGAACCCGTACGCGGCCGCGCCCCAGCAGGCGCCGGTGCAGCAGCCGCCGGTGCAGCAGGCACCGCAGCCCCAGCCGCCCGCCGCTCCCCCGGTTCCGCAGGCCCCGGCCGCGCCTGCCGCCCCGACCAAGCCCGAGGACGCCCGATGAGCACCCCCTACCAGCAGCAGCCGCACCCCCAGCAGGCGCCGGGCGGCCCGCTCGGCACGTACACCTCGCCGATCGCCGTGCGGCGGGCCACCTTCGGTGACGCGCTCGCCTCCGAGTGGACCAAGATCCGGTCAGTGCGTTCCACCATGTGGACATTGGGTGTGCTGATCGTGCTCCTCCTCGGCCTCGGTCTGCTCACCGGCATCGTCGTGCGGTCCAGCGACGCGCACATGGGCGACAACTCGGTCCTGCTGCTCGGCTTCTACGGAGTACTGCTCGGCACGATCTGCGTGATCACCCTCGGCGTGCTGACCATCGCGTCCGAGTACGGCACCGGCATGATCCGTACGACCCTGACGGCCTGCCCGAGCCGGGGCCGGATCCTGGCCGCCAAGTCGGTCGTCTTCTTCCTGCTCGCCTTCGTGATCGTGACGGCCATGACGACGCTGGTCGCGGCCATCCAGAGCGCCCTGCTGCCGGACGCGAGGACGCCGAGCGGCGGCGAGTGGCTGCGTGCCACCGTCGGCGTCGGCCTCTACATCGCGATGCTCGGGCTGCTGTCCCTCGCGGTGGGCGCGCTCATCCGGCACTCCGCGGGCTCGATCACGATCATGATCGGCGTGGTGCTGCTCCCGCTGGTGCTCGCCCTGTTCATGTTCACCCCGTCGCTGGAGGGCGTGCGGAACTTCCTCCTGGAGTACTCGATCCCGAGCCAGCTGAGCGCCTTCTACGGAGAATCGATCTCGGGCTCCGGGCCGGCCGGCTGGGACCCGCTGTGGATCATCACGGGGATCACCGCGGTCGCCCTGGGCGGCGCGTTCCTGTCGCTCAACTCCCGCGACGTATAAGGACGTATGGGGGCGTTCGTCCCTCTGCCGAGGGCGTTCAGTACCTCGGCGCGTTCCTGGACCGCTGCACCCGCGTGGTGCGGCGGTCCTTCGCGTTCCAGCACGCCTTGTGCCAGTGCCGGCGCTCGTCGACGCCCGCGTACTCGGGCCATGCGACCAAGTGCGGTGCGCCGGAGGGGATCTCCTGGTCGCAGCCGGGGCAGCGATACCGCTTGCCCGCGGCACTGGCCCCCGCCACATGCCGCACCGACCACTCCTCGCCCTGCCAGGACTCGGTGCCCTGCAGCCCGAAACGGTCGCCGCCCTCCGTCCGGTTCTCGGACTCGGTCGGCTTCTCGCCGCCCTTGGGGCGGTTGCGGCGCGGGGACACGTAGACACCTCACGGGGCGGGTCGGACGTTTCTCTCCAGCCTAGGCCCATGCACGACGGGTACCCGCCCGGGTAGGGCGTGCCAGAGTCACCCGTTAGAGGGACTCTTAGCCGACAATCGCAAGAAGTTGGCGTCAGACCGTGCCTTTGGCACTTGTCAGACGTTCTTGCCAGTAAGAGGGGGAGAACTGCGTCGGCCGCAAGGAGGCAGAAGGCCATGCATGTGGGAACTTTTGTACTGGCAGCCCAGTTCCCGGGCCAGGGGCAGGGAGAAACGCTCCATCGTGCGGTCAGGTCCGCCGAGGTGGCCGAGGAGGCCGGGCTTGACTCGGTGTGGCTGGCCGAACACCACTTCGTACCGTACGGCGTGTGCCCGTCGGCTGTGACGCTGGCGGCGTTATTGCTCGGGCGTACGAAACGGATCAGGGTCGGCACCGCGGTCACCGTGCTGCCGACCGCACACCCGGTGGCGCTCGGCGAACAGGCCGCGCTGCTGCACCTCACCTCCGGCGGGCGGTTCACGCTCGGCGTGGGGCGCGGCGGGCCCTGGGTCGACCTGGAGGTCTTCGGCTCGGGCCTCAGGGCGTACGAGGAGGGCTTCCCGGAATCGCTCGATCTGCTCCTGCGCTGGCTGCGTGAGCCCCGCGTGGCCGGCTTGGGGGAACGATTCACCTTCCGGGAGGTCCCGGTCGTGCCGCGGCCCGACGAGATCCTGGACGGCGGTCCCGACGACGCCTGCCCCGAGGTGATCGTGGCCTGTACGTCACCGAGGAGCGTGAAGCTGGCCGCGGACCGCGGGCTGCCGATGCTGCTCGGGATGCACTGCGGCGACGAGGAGAAGGCCGAGATGGTCGCGCTGTGGCGCCGGGAGGCGCGGGCGGCGGGCCACACACCGGAGAAGGTGGCGACGGCGGGCCATGTGTCGGCCGGCGTCGCCCAGATCGCCGACCGCCGCGCCGAGGCCGCTGAGACGCTCCTGAAGTCGATGCCGGGCTGGCTGAAGCAGGGGCTTGACGCCCATGTGACGGTCGACGGCCGCCATCGCGCGATGCGTGATCCGGTGGCGTACACCGAACTCCTCTGCGGTCTGCACCCGGTCGGCACACCGCGCCTGGCCGCGGACCGCCTGGCCGCCACCTCCGAGCGCACGGGCATCACCCGCTTCGCCCTCCTGGTGGAGGGCTCGGGCGACCTGGCGGCGACGGAGGAGAACGTACGGCGCCTTGGCACGGAGGTGCTGCCGATGCTGAGCTAGCGCATGCCGGGCGCCGTGGCCCGAGTAGCCACCGCCCCGCGTCAGTTGCACCTCCCGCGACGCGGAGCGGCAGCGAAGACGTCAGCAGTCCCGAAGCTCCGGAGACTGGTTGAGCAGCTGACCCCTGATCGAGGTGAAGCGGGCGAGCCGCTCATCGGACGAGGGGTCCAGAGGGAACACCGCGACACGGTGGCAGTTCTGGAACGCCAGACGGACACCGAAGTGCCGCTGGAGCGCACCGCGAATGGCGTCACTCGCAAGGGCACGCAGCAGCTGGCCGCGCGCCTGCTCGTCCGGCGGTGGCGTCTGGTTGTCGGCGAACTCTCCGCCGTCGACCTTCAGCTGGGCCACCAGAGAGCTGATCATCTCCCACGCGTAGGGCAGGGAGGTCCGGACGCAGTCGACGAAGGCGGCTTCGTCGACCTCGCCTCGCTCGGCCTGTTCGAGTAGGGCCGGTGAGACGTCGAGCGACATGGTTTCTCCTCTCGCGACCCCGGGGAGCGGGGCCTTACGGGCAGGGAAAGGGAGCATGACGGCCGTCTCTCCCGACAACGCAGCGTGCGCGGCCGACAACCTCCCGCTTCCACGGTAGGCGCGATGTCCGGCCCGCGGCAGGTACTTGGCACATAACCGGCCAATAACGAACAGTGCACTCCTGGGCGAATCGCGTTCGGCGGGGGGAGTCGAGTAGCGTTGCCCACCATGCGTCTCGTCATCGCCCGCTGCTCCGTCGACTATGCGGGCCGCCTCACCGCCCACCTGCCCTCCGCCCCCCGTCTCATCCTCGTGAAGGCGGACGGCAGCGTCTCCATCCACGCTGACGACCGGGCCTACAAGCCCCTCAACTGGATGTCTCCGCCGTGCACCCTCAAGGAGGGCTCGGGGGACGACGAGGGCGTCTGGACCGTCATCAACAAGGCGGGCGAGAAGCTCATCATCACGATGGAGGAGGTCATCCACGACTCCTCCCACGAACTCGGCGTCGACCCTGGCCTGATCAAGGACGGCGTGGAAGCGCACCTCCAGGAGCTGCTCGCCGATCGGATCGAGACGCTCGGTGAGGGATACACCCTGATCCGCCGCGAATACCCCACGGCCATCGGCCCGGTGGACATCCTGTGTCGGGACGGTGACGGCAAGACCGTCGCGATCGAGATCAAGCGGCGCGGCGAGATCGACGGCGTGGAGCAGCTGACCCGCTATCTGGAGCTGCTCAACCGCGACCCGCACCTCGCTCCGGTCCAGGGCGTCTTCGCGGCCCAGGAGATCAAGCCCCAGGCCCGCGTGCTCGCCACCGACCGCGGCATCGGCTGCGTCGTGCTGGACTACGACGCCCTGCGCGGCATCGAGGACGACAAGCTCCGGCTGTTCTGAGCGTACGTACGAGAAGGGGCCCGCAGAGTGCTGCGGGCCCCTTCTCGTGCTGTACGGGGTCTTGCGCGGGCCCGGTGGCGACCGAGGGTGTCTAGGTCGCCGGGGCGCTCTTGGTGGGGCCGGTCGACGTCGGCGGCGGCTTGGAGGCGGCCGGCGCGCTCGACGTCGGGGATGTGGAGGCCGGGCTCGACGGCGGCGGCTTGGTGGAGGGTGGCGGCGGGCTGCTGCCACCACTGCTCGCCGGCGACGACGGAGTGGTCGGCGTCGAGGGGGTGGACGACGGGGTGCTGTGGGTCGGCGTCGGCGTGGGCGACGTCGGGTGCGACGGCTTCCCCGAGGTGGAGGGCTTGCCCGGCGTCGACGGCTTGGACGGCGTGGACGGCCCGGTCGACGGCTTGCCCGGGGTGCTCGGGCTGCCGCTGGTGCCCGGGACCGGCTGTCCGGAGGCGCCCGGCTTGCTGCTGGCGCCGGGCTTGCTCGGGCTCGCGGGGCCGCCGCCCTTGTTGTCGCCCGGCTTGGCACTGCTGCCCGGGTCGTTGGGGTCGGCGTTCAGGCCGCCGCTGCCGTCGTCCTCGTTGGCCGACTGCTGCTGCTTGACATGGCCGCCCTGGCCGTCGCCGTCGTTGTTGGAGGTCGCACCCAGCGTGACGACCGTGCCGAGCACCGCGGCGAGCAGCGCGCCGGCGCCGGCCGCGATGAGGTTGCGCCGGGCACCGCCGAACAGCGTGCGCCGCGCCTTGGGCATGGCGGCGCCGACCGGCGTGTCCCGCCGGGTGATCAACGTGGCTCCGGGGTCCGGGAGTTGGGCGGTCACCGCGGCCGGGGGAGCACCCACGGGCGGCGCCTTGGGCTCCTGGCGGCGGGCCGGCGGAGCCGGTTCCCCGGCGGGGGCGCGCCCGCCCGGGAGCAGCCCGCCGGAGCGGTCCTCGACCAGCGCGAGCGCCCGGCGGCCGGCGACGGTGCCGCGCTTGTCGGCGAGGGCGCCGCGCAGGCCGATGGAGGCCTCCAGCTCGGCGCGGGCCCGGTCCAGGCCGCCGCTGCAGAGCGCGAGGATGCCCAACTCGTGGTGGAAGTAGGCCTCTTCGGCCACCTCTCCGGTGAGCCGGGCGGCCTCGGACCCGACGCGCAGGGTGCGCTCCCAGGCGCCCCAGTGCAGGCCGGCGGCGAAGGCGGGCGCGGCGGTGCGGGCCAGCTTGACCGCGGTGGCGGGGTGTTCGCTCTGCTCGCCCGGTACGAGCGCGCTCATCGAGGCGAGCACCGCGTCCGCCTCGACGGCGGCCCGTTCGGGGGTGACCGAGGGGTGCCCGGTCCACCAGGTGTAGTGCTGGGCGGCGGCATGGGCCCGCTCGGCGGAGTCGGTGGCGTACCCGGTGCTCTCCAGCTGGGCGAGGACTCCGGCGGCGAGCCGGTAGCGGGAGCCGACCGGGGACAGGAGTCCGCTGTCGAGGAGTTCGCCGAGGGCGGCGTCCGCGTGGGTGTCGCCGACCAGGGCGGGCAGGTGCGCCTGGTGCGGCACCTCGCCACCGAGTGCGACCGCGAATCGCAGGGTGGCCCGGGCAGCCTCGCTCAGCCGGGAGGCGAGCAGGGCCGCGGGGGCCGCGCCCTCGCCCAGCGTGGGCAGCGCAATCTCGCGGCCCTCGCCCGAGAACACCGAGACCTCGCCGGGCTCCTCCGTCGGAAAGCCGTACGGATCGAGGGAGTTGGGCTCGCCGCGCAGGTGGTCGCGCTGCCGCAGCAGGGCGCCGGCCTGGACGAAGCGCAGCGGCAGGCCCTCGGACTCGAACCAGAGGTCGCCCGCCCAGTTGGCCTCCTCGTCGGTCAGCGCCCGGTCGACGGCCCGCTCCAGGAGTTCGAGCGAGGCGCTGCGGCCGAGGCCGGACAGGAAGACCTCTTCGACGTGCGAGTCGGACTGCGGCGCGGGCACGTCGGGGGTGGCGGCAAGGACGTAGGCGCACTCGGGCGTGGCCATGAGCAGCTCTTCGAGGGTGGCCCCGCCGAATTCGAGGTCGTCGAGCACGACGACGGCACCGATCTCGTGCACCCGCTCCAGGAGCGTGGCCCGGTCGGGCCGGTGCAGGGGCGCGTGGAACACCGTGGTGTACAGCTCGTGAAGGAGCTCGGTGGGGGTGCGGCGGTGGCCCGACAGGCGTACGACGCCGTCGGGGGCGAGCTCGGCGCAGTCACCGGCGACGGCGTCGAGCAGGGCGCTGCGCCCGGAGCCCGCGGGCCCGGTGAGCCGCACGGAGCGGCCGCGGCCGAGGAGGCGTACGAGCCTGGCGCGCTCCTCCTGCCGTTCGAGGAGGGCGGGGGTGGGCGTCATCAGGCCGGGTGGCAGCGGCGGCCGGGCGGCTCTCTCGCCCTCGGCCCGCTCGGCGGCGCTGCGCCGCACGGCACGGCCGGGTATCGCGCCCGGCGGGCAGTTCTCGATCTCGCTGCCGTCGACCGGATTGACGGTGAGCAGGAAGTCGCCGGAGACGAGCTGGACGGTGCGGGCGAGTCCTGCCGCGCGCGGTCCGAACTCGGGTGTGGCGGGCTCCCTGTCGCGCGGCGGGCGCTGCGGTCCGGCGCCCGGTTCCGCGTGTGCGCCCGCAACGCCGACCGTGTCGTCGGCATGGTTGAACTCTTCCGGTCCCCGGTTCATCGGGTCCATGGTGAAAGCCCCCCAGATGCGTGGTGCGTAAGGAATGCCCCTCCCGGCCCTTACGCACTTCGCTCTTCGCTGTCGCTTCTGGTCCGGTGCCCGCCGTGTGGGTTCGTCGATCGGCGGGAAGCCGAACCCTAGACCTGCGGACAGTATCTACGAACAGGCGGGGTGCCGCCCCGCCCAAGACGTCACAGTCTCGTGAGGATTGCGCGCGGAGTCCGTTTCCCTCGGCCCTGTCACGACAACTCCCCGGTTTCTACACGCGGGGCAGGGCCTCGGCGACGATGCCGCCCTCGATCGCGAGGATGCGGTGCAGCCGGGTGGCGACCAGGAGCCGCTGCATCTGGGGCGGTACGCCGCGCAGCACCAGGCGCCGGCCGCACCGCCCGGCCCGGCGGTGCGCTCCCATGATCACGCCGAGTCCGGTGGCGTCCCACGAGTCCAGTTCGGTGAGGTCGAGCACGAGGTCTCCGGCCCCGTCGTCGACCGCCGAGTGCAGGGCCGTACGGGCGTCCGCCGCGCTGCGGACGTCGAGGCGGCCCCCGACGACCAGCTCGACGTGGTCGCCCCTGATGTGCATATGCGCTCCCGAGAGTGCTCTGGCTTTCCAACCGACTCAACAACTGACTGCCCCACGGCCGCAGAAGTTGCCGCCCGTGAGCGAACCGATACCTAATTCACCCCTTGGAGTTAGGGTTTCGGGCTGTCGGCGGTTCAGTGCTTGTAGAAGCCCTGCCCGCTCTTGCGACCGATGTCACCCGCGTCCACCATCCGGCGCATCAGCTCCGGCGGGGCGAACTTCTCGTCCTGGGACTCCGTGTAGATGTTGCTGGTGGCGTGCAGCAGGATGTCGACGCCCGTGAGGTCGGCGGTGGCGAGCGGGCCCATCGCGTGGCCGAAGCCCAGCTTGCAGGCGAGGTCGATGTCCTCGGCGGTGGCCACGCCCGATTCGTACAGCTTGGCCGCCTCGACGACGAGTGCCGAGATGAGGCGGGTGGTCACGAAGCCGGCCACGTCGCGGTTGACCACGATGCAGGTCTTGCCGACCGACTCGGCGAACTCCCGCGCGGTGGCGAGGGTTTCGTCGCTGGTCTTGTAGCCGCGCACCAGCTCGCACAGCTGCATCATCGGGACCGGCGAGAAGAAGTGGACGCCGACGACCCGCTCGGGGTGCTCGGTGGCCGCCGCGATCTTGGTGATCGGGATGGCCGAGGTGTTGGAGGCGAGCACGGTGTCCGCGCGCACGATCTTGTCGAGCGTGCGGAAGATCTCGTGCTTGACCTCCAGCTTCTCGAAGACGGCCTCGACGACGATGTCGGCGTCGGCGGCCGCGTCCAGGTCGGTGGTCGTGGTGATGCGGGCGAGCGCGGCCTCGGCGTCCTCGGCGGCCAGCTTGCCCTTGCTCACGAACTTGTCGTACGAGGCCTTGATGCCGTCGGTGCCCCGGGTGAGGGCTTCGTCGGTGACGTCGCGCAGGACGACCTCCCAGCCCGCCTGGGCCGAGACCTGCGCGATACCGGACCCCATGAGTCCGGCTCCGATGACGGCGAGCTTCCTGGCCACGACACTTCCCTCCAACAGGTTTCCACCCAAGCCTTCTTGGCGGAGGCTATCGGCCGGGCGGCATTCTGGGAGTGCTAAGAGATGCGCGTCACGTCTCAGATGACGGACATCACACCGGACGGCGTGAGGTGGGTCTCAGCGGGCGCCCCGTACGGCGTAGTTGAGCACCTTGTCCCCCAGGAGTCCCTCCATCTCGTCGATCAGGACGAGCACCTCGCGGGAGACCACCTTGGGATCGCGGCCGGCCATCATCTCGCGGCTGATGGCGGCCATCGCCGCCTGGTGGACCCAGCCGATCTGACCCGCGACCAGTGAGGGCAGCGCCTCCTCGGGCGGCGCCCCGACTTCCTCGCGCAGGGTCACGTCCAGGTTGTCCAGGACCTCCTGGCCCACCGCCCACAGCCGGGCCTTGAGCGCGGGCGAGTCGTGGATGACGGCCATGAACCGGCTGTAGCCCTCCATCAGGCCGACCCGGGGCGAGACCGACTCGACCTCGGCGCGCAGCTCGCGCAGCACCGCCCCGGCGGCCGACTCCCCCTCGTCGCGGCCACGCACCCAGCGCGAGAGCCGGTCGACGATGCCACTGCTGCGGTCGAAGAACAGGTCCTCCTTGGCGGGGAAGTAGTTGTAGACGGTGTTCACGGACACGTCGGCCACCTCGGCGATCTCGGCGATCGTGACCGCCTCGAAGCCGCGCTCCAGGAAGAGCCCGGTGGCCAGGTCCGAGATCCGCTGCCTGGTCTCGCGCTTCTTCCGCTCCCTGAGTCCTTCTGTCATGGCTCCAGCGTAGGCGACCCCCTGCACTCTCTTAAATTTTGGTGCCATTGCAAAATTTAAGTCCCTCTGTTTTTCTTGACCCATGGCAATCATCAGCACGGCCGGGCTCGCCCGGACCTTCCCCAGCAAGGCAGGACCGGTCGAGGCGGTGCGCGGCATCGACCTGACGGTGCGGGCCGGCGAGATCCTCGGCTTCCTCGGCCCCAACGGCGCGGGCAAGACCACCACGCTGCGGATGCTCACCACGCTGCTCCCGCCGACCGGGGGAGCCGCGACCGTGGCCGGCCACGACCTGGTGCGCGACCCCGCCGCGGTGCGGCGGGCCTGCGGTTACGTGGCCCAGTCCGGCGGCGTCGACCCGAACATCTCCGTACGCGAGGAGCTGGTCACCCAGGGCCGCCTCTACCGGCTCGGCAAGGCCCAAGCCGCCCTGCGGGCAGGAGAGTTGGCGGCAGACCTCGGCCTCTGCGACCTCCTGGACCGCAAGACGTCGACGCTCTCCGGCGGACAACGGCGGCGCCTCGACATCGCGATGGGCCTGATGCACCGGCCCGCCGTGCTCTTCCTCGACGAGCCGACCACCGGCCTCGACCCGGGCAGCCGGACCGACCTGTGGGACCTGGTCCGCAGGATCCGGGCCGACCACGGCACCACCGTCTTCCTCACCACCCACTACCTGGACGAGGCCGACGCGCTCGCCGACCGCCTGGTGATCGTCGACAAGGGCGTGATCGTGGCCGAGGGCACGCCCACCGACCTCAAGACCCAGTACGCGGGCGGCCCCGACGCCTCGCTCCAGGACGCCTTCCTCGCCATCACCGGGCGCAGCGCCGCGCCGCAGGAATCCACCCCCGTAGCCGTCTAGGACTCCCCCATGACCGCCTCACCGCTGCTCTCCGACACCGCGCTGATCTTCGGCAGGTACGCCCGCCAGACCTTGCGCTCGAAGTTCCAGATCCTCTTCGGCATCCTGATGCCGCTGCTCTACCTGCTCTTCTTCGGCCCGCTCCTGACCGGAATGCCGCTGGGCTCGACCGGCAGCTCCTGGCAGGTCCTGGTACCCGGCCTGTTGCTCCAACTCGGCCTGTTCAGCGCCTCGTTCGCGGGGTTCGCGATCATCATCGAGAACGGCTACGGCGTCGTGGAGCGTATGCGCGTCACCCCCGTCTCGCGCCTGGCCCTGCTCCTTGGCCGGGTCCTGCGGGACGCCGCACTGTTCGTCTTCCAGGCCGTACTCCTGGTCCTCGCCGCGCTGGTGATGGGCCTGCGCGCCCCGCTGGCCGGGATCCTGATCGGCTTCGCCTTCGTGGCGCTGCTCACGCTGTCGCTGGCCTCGCTGTCCTACGCGCTGGCCATGAAGGTGCGCACTCCGCAGGGGTTCGGCCCGGCGATCAACTCCATCGCCATGCCGTCGATGCTGCTCTCCGGCCTGATGCTGCCCATGACGCTCGCGCCCGCCTGGCTGAACGTGCTGTCCCACTTCATGCCGTTCCGCTATCTGGTGGACGCGGTGCGCTCGGCCTATCTCGGCTCGTACGCCACCACGACCATGCTGTACGGGGGCCTGGTGGCGGTCGGTTTCGCGGTGCTGGCCGTGACGGTGGGCACACGCGTCTTCCGGACGGCCGGAGCGTAACTACTCTGGCCGCATGGTCAATCTGACGCGCATCTACACCCGCACCGGCGACCAGGGCACGACCGCCCTCGGCGACATGAGCCGGACCGCCAAGACCGATCTGCGGATCTCGGCGTACGCCGACACCAATGAGGCCAATGCCGTCATCGGCACGGCCGTCGCGCTCGGGCAGCTCCCCGAGGAGGTCGTGAAGGTGCTGGTCCGGGTCCAGAACGACCTGTTCGACGTGGGCGCGGACCTCGCCACGCCGGTCGTCGAGAACCCGGAGTACCCGCCGCTGCGGGTGGAGCAGTCCTACGTCGACAAGCTGGAGGCGGACTGCGACCGCTTCCTGGAGGACCTGGAGAAGCTGCGCAGCTTCATCCTGCCCGGCGGCACGCCCGGCGCGGCGCTGCTGCACCAGGCGTGCACGGTGGTGCGGCGCGCGGAGCGCTCGACGTGGGCGGCGCTCGAAGTGCACGGCACCGTCATGAACCCCCTGACGGCGACCTACCTGAACCGCCTCTCCGACCTCCTGTTCATCCTGGCCCGCACGGCGAACAAGGAGGTGGGGGACGTGCTGTGGGTGCCCGGTGGTGAGAGGTAGGGCTCGGGGGGCTGTGTGGTGCAGGGGGTGGCTCCCCGAGGCCCTTTGCGCAGTTCCCCGCGCCCCTGGACCCGTTTTCGGCCGCGGGCCGTCGTGGTTGCTCGCGCAGTTCCCCGCGCCCCTGGCAGCGCTGATGCCGGGCCGCTAGCGATCCGCCTGCGTATCTGCGTCCGCGGCCGCCGCCGCCGATTCCGCGTCGCTCACCTTCTTTTCCATCTGCTGCTCGGAGCCGGACGACGACCCGGACCGGGTCTGGGGGTGCGAGTGGGCGCAGCCCGTGGCGAGCGCGGCCGTCAGGGCCGCGGCCGCCACGGCGAGCGCCACGCCGCGGGCCCGCATCACTTGGCCCCGTTGTTGTTGGCCGCGCACCAGGAGGCCACGTCCTTGAGGTCCTTCTGGCGCTGCTGAAGGGTCGTCACCAAGCCCTTGCGGTAGGTGAGCTTGTGGTCGAGGTAGGTGGCGATTGCCGTGTGGCCCTCCTTCTTCGCGTTGTCCTCCCGCTGCTGCATCCGCGCCACCGAACCCGGCGTGTCCGCTCCCCCGCCGAGCCGGTTCAGGGCACGTTCGATGCGCTTCTCGGCCTTGGGCTCGCGCTTGCAGATGCCCTTGGCCCCGTCGCCGGTGGGAGCCTTCGCGGTGGCGGCCGGCGAGGGCGTCGAGTCCGCGAAGGCGCTGGGCGCGGTGACGGTCAGTACGGCCGTCGCGGCGAGGGCTGCCGCCGCGACCCGGCGGCGGTTGAAGATGGCGTTGCGCATGACTTGCCTCCGTGACGTACGGATTTCCGGTACGCCCCGGAGGCTAGGAAGGCTCTTTGTGGGAACTCTGTGATCGCTCGGCGGTAACCGTCAACCAGTCCCGCCGGGCCGGAAGTTCGCCCTCCCGGGCAGGCCCCCCGGCGGGCAGCCGCACCGTGCACCGGGTGCCCGTACCGCCCGGCCCCTCGCCGAGTTGCGCGGTGCCGCCGTGCAGCGCCGCCTGCTGGGCGACCAGGGTCAGACCGAGCCCGGACCCGGTGCTCGCGGGCCCCCGGCGGAAGCGGCGGAACACCTCCTGGCGGTCGGCGGGGGCGATGCCCGGACCCCGGTCGTCCACGGTGAGCAGCACCTGGCCGCCCTCGATCCCGACGGCGACCGCGATCTCGGCCCGGCCCTCCGCATCCCGCCCATGGGCCAGCGCGTTGCCGAGCAGGTTGTCCAGCAGAATCCGGATGCCGGGCTCCCAGCCGTGCACCGGCGCGGGCCCCGCGCTGAGCGTGATCACCGCGTCCGGGGCGCGCCTGCGGGCCTCGGCGACGGCGGCGTCGGCGACCTCCGCCACGTCGAGCACCCGGAACGCGTCGGCCTCGACCAGGTCGCCGCGCCCCAGCTCGCGCAGCGCCACCAGCATGCCGAGCAGCCGCGCGTGCTCGCGGCGCAGGTCCTCGACGACCTCGGCGCGGTCGGCATCGGGGAGCCCGGGGTGGGCCAGGACGTCGAGGTTGGTGCCCATGCTCATCAGCGGGTTGCGCAGTTCGTGCGAGGCGGCCGCGGAGAAGGAACGCGCGGTGTCGAGGGCCTGCGCGGTGCGGGCGGCCTGCTCGTCGTAGCGGGCCAGAACCGTCTGGAGGGTGGCGGCCAGGTCGTCGACCTCGGCGACGCGGGTGGGCCGGTGTTCCAGACGTACCGTGGTGGTCCGGGGGTCGAGCCCGGCCGCCGCCTTGCGCAGCCTGCCCAGCGGGCGGGTCGCGCCGCTCGCGATGGCCCAGGCCAGCAGCGCGGACAGCGGGGCCGCGAGCAGCGCGGTGGTGACGACGCGGTTGCGGACCAGGGTGAGCTGGGCGCGGCTCGCGGTGTCCGGCGCGAACACCCACAGGGTGCCGGAGACCTGCGCCCCCTTGACCGGCTGCGCGTACGCCCGCCAGCTGCGGCCCCCGCCGTGGACGGTGACGGGCCCCTTCCCGGGAGCGGGCAGCGCCACCGAGGCGTCGGGCTGGGGACCGCCGCTGAACGTGCCGTCGGGTCCGATGAGCCGCACGCCGACGTCGAGCGCCGCGTTGAACAGGCGGCGCCGGCGGTTCTCCTCGGCGGTGGGCTGGTCGTTGGCCGCGGCCCTCAGCAGCGTGCGGGCGTCCTGGGCGATCGCGGTGGCCCGGGCCCGCAGGTGGCTGTCCTCCTCGCGGTGCAGATCGCGGGCGACCAGGGTGACAAGGAGCCAGCCGCAGGCCAGGACCAGGAGCGGCACGGTGATGCCGACGGCGAGGGCGATCCGGGTGGAGAGCTTCACGGCTGCTCCCGCAGGACGAAGCCGATGCCGCGCACGGTGTGGACGAGCCGGGGCGCGCCGTCCGCCTCCAGCTTGCGGCGCAGATAGCTGACGAAGGTGTCGACGGCGTCGGTGCGTACGTCGAAGTCGTACCCCCAGACGCGTTCGAGCAGTTGGTCCCGGCTGAGGACGAGGCCGGCGTTGCGGGCCAGGACTTCGAGGAGTTCGTACTCGCGCCGGGTGAGGTCGAGGGGGCGGCCGTCGCGCTCGGCGGTGCGGGCCGCCGGGTCGATGACGAGGCCGCAGGCGCGGACCACGTCGTGCGGGGCGGGCGGGCGGCGGCGCAGCAGGGCGTGCAGGCGCAGCACCAACTCCTGAAGAGCGAACGGTTTGACCAGGTAGTCGTCGCCGCCCGCCTGGAGCCCGGCGATCCGGTCGGCGGTCTCGTCCAGCGCCGACAGCATCAGGACGGGCAGGTCGTGCCCGGCCTCCCGCAGCGTCCGGCACACCTCGATGCCGCTCATGCCGGGCATGGACACGTCCAGGACGAGCACATCGGGCGGGCTCTGCCCGATCTCGGCGAGCGCGGCGCGTCCGCCAGCGGCGGTGCGGACCCGGAAGCCGTTCAGCCTGAGCCCCCGGTCGAGCGAGCGGCGCACCGCATCGTCGTCGTCGACGACCAGGACGTCCCCGGGACGGCTCGGCCCGCTCATCCGCGCTCCCTCACTTCATCCGGCTACCGCCGGGTCAGCGTACGGCCCTCGCCTGTGTGCGCCCCGGGCCTGTCCGAAGCGGGCTTCAGGAGCCGGTCGAGCACCGAGGGCTTCGCCTCGGCCTCCGCCACCTTCTTCGGGAACAGCGTGTAGCTCAGCGCGATGATCACGTTGATGCCGATCACGTACAGCATCTTCTGCTGCCACATCCGCAGCGAGTCGGTGCTGCCGTCCCCGCCGACGTACCAGATCGCGGCCTGGAGCAGGGCGATCGCGATCAGGGACGCGACGGTGAAGCGGCCCGCCGTCTTCCACTCGTACGCGGTCCTGGCGCTGCCTCCCCTGGGTGCCTTGGCGGGCCTGGGGCCGCCCGCGAAGCGGTAGGCGACCCAGGCGTCGGCGCGGGTCACCATGTGGTGGCCCATCCCGGCCGAGAAGCCGATGTAGACGGCGGCGAGGCCGTGCTTCCAGTCCGGCTGCGCGCCGTTCTTCAGGTCGACGGCGGTCACCACGAGCAGCACCACCTCCAGGAGCGGCTCGCACAGCAGCACCGCCACGCTCGTCCTTGGCATCTTGGCGAGGTAACGCAGGGCGAGACCCGCGGCCAGCAGGACCCAGAAGCCGACTTCGCAGGCGATGATCAGCGTGACGATCACGGTGGTCTCCTCTCGTACTCCTCAAGGCTCGCCCGCGTCCGGCGCCCCTTCGTCGTCGCCAGTGACGAAACGGGACTGCATCCTTCGATGTAGCGGCGGATCACCTGGTGTGGGGAGGCCCGGGGCCCGGCGGCCGTGTTGGATGGGACCGTGAAGCCGCTCTCCCGACCAGACCGCGACGACGTCCTGATCGCCGGCGCCGGGCTGCTCGGCGGGCTCGTCCTGTGGGCCGTCGGCCTGCACACCCAGGGCAACCGCCCGCTGCCCGACGCCTGGGTGCTGGTGCCGCTGGTCCTGATGGCGGGCCTGGAGCTGCTCCGCCGCACGGCACCGCAGGCAGCGCTGGTCCTCGGCACCTGTGTGCTGATGGCGGACCAGTTCACGCCGGGCAGCCTGGCGACGGTCGTGATGTTCACCGACCTCGTGTACGCGGCCGTCGTCTACGGCTCGCCCTCCGCCGCGCGCCGCATCCCGGTCACCACCGGCCTGATCACGGTCGGCGTGACGATCGGGTTCTACGCCTGGTTCCACAAGCCGCAGGCGCTGCTCCTCGGCGTGGTCACCGGCCTGATCTCGTTCGCACCCGCGACCACCGGCGTCCTTGTGCGCAACCACCGCGAGGCCGCCGACAGCGCCCGGCTGCGGGCCGAACAGACCGCGCTGCTCGCCGAGATGGACCGCAGCCAGGCCGTGGTCACCGAGCGCGCCAGGATGGCCCGCGAGCTGCACGACATGGTGGCCAACCACCTCTCGGCGATCGCCATCCACTCCACGGCCGCGCTCTCCCTCGACGATCCCGCGACGACCCGGCAGGCGCTTTCGGTGATCCGCGAGAACAGCGTGGACGGGCTCGCCGAGATGCGCCGGCTCATCGGCCTCCTTCGCGACACCAGCGGACGCGACGAGCCCACCGCGGCGCCCACCCTGGCCGGGCTCGACGCGCTGCTCGCCCAGGCGCGCACCAACGGGGCCGACAGCGGGCTCGGCTTCACGCTCGACGACCGCCGTACCGAGGACGGGCCGCTGCCCGCACCGGTGGAGCTGGCCGCGTACCGGATCGTCCAGGAGTCCCTCACCAACGCGCTCAAGCACGCGGTGCCCGGCACCGTCGAGGTCGTCCTCACGCGCCCGGACGGGCTTCTCACGGTGTGCGTCACCAGCCCGTACGGCGACCGTCCCGGCCCGCGCGCGCCGGGTTCCGGGGCCGGGCTCATCGGAATGCGCGAGCGGACGGAACTGCTCGGCGGGACCTTCGCCGCGGGGCCCGAAACGGCGGCCGACGGCACCAAGACATGGCAGGTGCGGGCCCAACTGCCCGCAGAGGAAGGGATGTTGAGCACATGACGATCCGGGTTCTGGTCGCGGAGGACCAGTCGGCGGTGCGGGCCGGGCTCGTCCTGATCCTCTCCAGCGCCCCGGACATCGAGGTGGTCGGCGAGGCCGCCGACGGCGAGCGGGCGGTCGCGCTCGCCCGCGAACTGCGCCCCGACCTGGTCCTGATGGACGTGCAGATGCCGAAGCTGGACGGGGTCTCGGCGACCGCCGCCGTGACCGGCGAGCAGCTCGCCGACGTCCTGGTCCTGACCACCTTCGACCTCGACGAGTACGTCTTCGGGGCGCTGCGCGCGGGCGCTTCGGGCTTCCTGCTCAAGAACACGGACGCGAAGGACCTGATCGAGGCGGTGCGGACGGTGGCGCGCGGCGAGGGGCTGATCGCCCCGGCCGTGACCCGCCGCCTCATCGCGGAGTTCGCCGCGGCCCCGCGCCAGGTCGCCCCACCGCGTCCCGCCGCGCTCGACAGCCTGACCCGCCGCGAGGGCGAGGTCCTTTCGTGCCTGGGCCGGGGCCTGTCCAACGCGGAGATCGCGGTGCGCCTGGACATGGCGGAGGCGACGGTGAAGACGCACGTCAGCAGGCTCCTTGGCAAGCTGGGGCTGCGCAGCAGGGTCCAAGCGGCGGTACTGGCACAGGAGTTGAGCCTCTAGAGCGGGATGGGCTGTCGGAGGTCTGGACCTCTTGACGGTTGGTACAGACCTTTCTACGCTCACCGCACACTGCTGGTGGGCGTGCCGTCACTGAGGCGCACCCATCGGACGGAGCAGGGTCCCACCCCCACCACCGTCGCACCATTCGGGAGCAGCCTTGAGAACCGCACGTCATCTCCGAACGCGCTTCAGATCAAGAGCCGCAGCGGCCCTGACCGCACTCGCCCTCCCCCTGGCCGCACTCGTGGGCCTCGCCTCCCCCGCCGAGGCCGCCACCTCGGCGACCGCCACGTACGCCAAGTCCTCGGACTGGGGTACCGGATTCGGGGCCGGCTGGACCATCAAGAACACCGGCACCACCGCGCTGAGTTCCTGGACCGTGGAGTGGGACTACCCCTCGGGTACGTCCGTGACCTCGGCCTGGGACGCGGACGTCACCAGTTCCGGCACCCACTGGACCGCCAAGAACAAGTCCTACAACGGCACCCTCGCCCCCGGCGCCAGCGTGAGCTTCGGCTTCAACGGCGCGGGCCCCGGCTCGCCCTCGGGCTGCAAGCTCAACGGCGCCTCCTGCGACGGGGGTTCGACCCCGGGCGACAACCCGCCGTCCGCCCCCGGCACCCCGACCGCGAGCAACGTCACCGACACCGGCGTGACACTGTCCTGGTCGGCCGCGACCGACGACAAGGGCGTCAAGAACTACGACGTCTACCGGGGCTCGGCCAAGATCGCGACCGTCACCGGCACGACGTACACGGACACGGGCCTCACCGCCGGGACCACCTACACCTACAGCGTGACCGCGCGCGACACCGCCGACCAGACCGGCCCGTCCTCGGGCTCGGTCACCGTGACGACCACCGGGGGCGGCGGCAACCCGAACCCGGGCTCCACGGTCAAGCTCGGCTACTTCACCGACTGGGGCATCTACCAGCGCAACTACCAGGTGAAGAACATCGTCACCTCGGGCTCGGCGAGCAAGCTGACCCACATCAACTACGCGTTCGGCAACGTCACCAACGGCGCCTGCGCCATCGGTGACGCCTACGCCGACTACCAGAAGACGTACGACGCGTCCTCCAGCGTGGACGGCACCGCCGACACCTGGGACCAGCCGGTCGCGGGCAACATCAACCAGCTCCGTGAGCTGAAGAAGAAGTACCCGAACATCAAGATCCTCTGGTCGTTCGGCGGCTGGACCTGGTCCGGCGGCTTCGGCGCGGCCGCGGCCAACCCGACGGCGTTCGCGAACTCCTGCTACTCCCTGGTCAAGGACCCGCGCTGGGCCGATGTCTTCGACGGCATCGACATCGACTGGGAGTACCCGAACGCCTGCGGTCTGTCCTGCGACACCAGCGGGCCGGCCGCCCTGAAGAATCTGCTGGCAGCGCTGCGTGCGAAGTTCGGCGGCTCGGCGCTGGTCACCGCCGCCGTCACCGCCGACGGCTCGGCGGGAGGCAAGATGGACGCGGCCGACTACGGGGGCGCGGCGAGCTACGTCGACTGGTACAACGTGATGACGTACGACTTCTTCGGCGCGTGGGACGCCCAGGGCCCCACGGCTCCGCACTCCCCGCTCACCTCGTACAACGGCATCCCGATCGCGGGCTTCAACACGGACGCGGCGATCCAGAAGTACAAGTCGAAGGGCGTCCCGGCGAGCAAACTCAACCTGGGCATCGGCTTCTACGGCCGGGGCTGGACGGGCGTGACGCAGGACGCCCCGGGCGGCACGGCGACGGGCCCGGCCCCCGGCACGTACGAGCAGGGCATCGAGGACTACAAGGTCCTCAAGACCGCCTGCCCGGTGACGGGCACGATCGCGGGCACGGCGTACGCCCACTGCGGGTCCAACTGGTGGAGCTACGACACGCCGTCGACGATCACCGGAAAGATGGGGTACGTGAAGAACCAGGGGTTGAGGGGGGCGTTCTTCTGGGAGTTCAGCGGGGACACGTCGAACGGTGAGCTGCTCTCGGCGATCGACAGCGGCCTCAGGTAGCCCGGGCCGCCCCAGGAACCCCGGAGGCGGGCCCGTCCCCCACCACCGGGGTTTCCGGGCTTTTGACCGCGGACCGTGCGTGGCTGGGCGCGCAGTTCCCCGCGCCCCTTGGCAGCACTGGTGCTGGCCGGCACCGGCATCTTCAGCCCGTCCGACGATTACGGACGTCAGCCCACTCCCAGCCCGTCCGGCGTTTGAGGACGAGCGCCCTTCAGGCGCGATACGGGGTCTGGGGCGGAATCCCAGGAATGGGGAAAGGGCTAGGCCACGTTCACCCGCTGGCCCGGCGGCGCCGCCTCCAGCCACGCCAGGAACCCCGTCAGCGCATCCTCGGACATCGCCAGCTCAAGCCGCGTGCCCCGGTGCGTACAGCCCAGGATGATCGCGTCGGACAGCAGGGCCAGCTCTTCCTCGCCCTCCGGCAGGCGCCGGGCCACGACATCGATGGCCGACCGCTCAAGAATGCGCCGCGGCCGAGGCGCATAGGAAAAGACCCGGAACCACTCGATCCGGTCACCGTTGTAGCGGGCCACCCCGTACACCCAGCCCTTGCCGCTGGTGTCCGGCGTCTCCGGAAGACCCCAGCGCAGACTGCAGTCGAACGTGCCGCCCGAGCGCTGGATCAGCCGCCGGCGCAGACCGAAGACGAAGAGTCCCAGCAGTACCAGCGCGACGACCAGGCCACACACAAGCAGAGCGAGAGTCATCTACACCGACCTCCTCGCTCAACCAGTAATCCAGCAACGGAAAAATCTGCCTGCATCGCCTCAGCCGCGACCGGCTCCGGAAAATTCCGGACCGAGCCGCGGCTGAGGGAAAATCTCCGGCGGGGGTGCTAGCGCACCGCCACCGCGCGCAGTCGTACATCGGCGCGCCGCTCGGCGGCGGCGTCCGACTCCGACTTCGCGCTCTCCAGCGCGCGCTCGGCACGCTGGACATCGATCTCGTCCGCCAGCTCGGCGATCTCCGCCAGCAGCGAAAGCTTGTTGTCGGCGAAGGAGATGAATCCACCGTGCACCGCCGCGACGACGGTGCCGCCCTCGCTCGTACGGATCATCACCGGGCCCGACTCCAGCACACCAAGGAGCGGCTGGTGACCGGGCATGACGCCGATGTCGCCGGACGTGGTGCGCGCGACGACCAGGGTGGCCTCGCCGGACCAGACACTGCGGTCCGCGGCGACGAGCTCGACGTGCAGCTCAGTAGCCATGGTTGGCTCCTCGGGTCACCACCCGGCGGAACGGCCGGGTGTTGGGACAATTCTAGTCAGTTCTTGAGTGGCGATACGCAGAGGGGCGGGACACACCCGCCCCTCCACGCGGTCGGGCGCGTCAGGAGACGCCCAGCTCCTTGGCGTTGGCCTTGAGGTCTTCCAGGCCACCGCACATGAAGAACGCCTGCTCGGGGAAGTGGTCGTACTCGCCGTCGCAGATCTGGTTGAACGCCGTGATCGACTCGTCCAGCGGGACGTCCGAACCGTCGACGCCGGTGAACTGCTTGGCGACGTGCGTGTTCTGCGACAGGAAGCGCTCCACGCGGCGGGCGCGGTGCACGACCAGCTTGTCCTCTTCGCCGAGCTCGTCGATGCCGAGGATGGCGATGATGTCCTGGAGGTCCTTGTACTTCTGCAGGATCGTCTTGACGCGCATGGCGGCGTCGTAGTGCTCCTGCGCGATGTAGCGCGGGTCCAGGATCCGGGACGTGGAGTCCAGCGGGTCCACGGCCGGGTAGATGCCCTTCTCGGAGATCGGACGGGAGAGAACCGTCGTCGCATCCAGGTGGGCGAAGGTGGTGGCCGGGGCCGGGTCGGTCAGGTCGTCCGCGGGGACGTAGATCGCCTGCATCGAGGTGATCGAGTGACCACGGGTCGAGGTGATGCGCTCCTGGAGGAGACCCATCTCGTCGGCCAGGTTCGGCTGGTAACCCACCGCGGAGGGCATACGGCCGAGCAGGGTCGACACCTCGGAACCCGCCTGGGTGTACCGGAAGATGTTGTCGATGAAGAAGAGGACGTCCTGCTTCTGGACGTCACGGAAGTACTCCGCCATCGTCAGACCGGCCAGGGCGACCCGAAGACGCGTGCCCGGCGGCTCGTCCATCTGACCGAAGACCAGGGCGGTCTTGTCGATGACGCCCGAGTCCTGCATCTCCTCGATGAGGTCGTTGCCCTCACGGGTGCGCTCGCCGACACCGGCGAACACCGACACACCGTCGTGGTTGTTGGCCACGCGGTAGATCATTTCCTGGATGAGGACGGTCTTGCCGACACCGGCACCACCGAACAGGCCGATCTTTCCACCCTTGACGTACGGGGTGAGAAGGTCGATGACCTTGACGCCGGTCTCGAACATCTCGGTCTTGGACTCGAGCTGGTCGAAGTTGGGCGCCTTGCGGTGGATCGGCCAGCGCTCGCCGATGTTGGCGTTCTCCTCGGGCTTGTTCAGCACCTCACCGAGGGTGTTGAACACCTTGCCCTTGGTGAAGTCGCCGACCGGCACCGTGATGCCGTCGCCCGTGTCGGTCACCGGGGCCTGGCGGACCAGACCGTCGGTGGGCTGCATCGAGATCGCGCGGACGATGCCGTCACCCAGGTGCTGGGCGACTTCGAGCGTCAGCGTCTTGAGCTTGCCGTCCTCGGCCGGGTCGGCCACCTGGACGTGCAGCGCGTTGTAGATGTCCGGCATCGCGTCGACGGGGAACTCCACGTCGACGACCGGGCCGATGACCCGGGCGACGCGGCCCGTGGCAACGGCCGTCTCAACAGTGGTCGTCATTACTCGTCACTCCCCGCGGTCGCGTCGGCCAGCGCACTGGAGCCACCGACGATCTCGCTGATTTCCTGGGTGATTTCGGCCTGGCGGGCCGCGTTGGCAAGCCGGGAGAGGCTCTTGATGAGCTCCCCGGCGTTGTCGGTGGCCGACTTCATCGCGCGGCGGCGGGCGGCGTGCTCGGAAGCAGCCGACTGCAGCAGCGCGTTGTAGATGCGGCTTTCGACGTAGCGCGGCAGCAGGGCGTCGAGGACGTCCTCCGCCGACGGCTCGAAGTCGAAGAGCGGCAGGATCTGGTCCTTGCCACCCGTCTCCTCCTGAGCCTTCTCCAGCGACAGCGGCAGCATCCGGTCGTCGACCGGCGTCTGCGTCATCATCGACACGAACTCCGTGAAGACGATGTGCAGTTCGTCCGCGCCGCCCTCGGCCGTCTCCGTCTGGATGGCCTCGATCAGCGGCGCGGCGACCTGCTTGGCGTCCGCGTAGGTGGGGCTGTCGGTGAAGCCCGTCCACGAATCCGAGACCTTGCGCTCACGGAATCCGTAGTAGGCGACACCCTTGCGGCCGACGATGTACGTGTCGACCTCCTTGCCCTCGCCGCGCAGCCGCTCCGAGAGCCGCTCCGCCGCCTTGATGGCGTTGGAGGAGTAGCCGCCGGCCAGACCGCGGTCGCTCGTGATGAGCAGGACCGCGGCGCGGGCCGGGGCCTCGGCCTCGGTGGTGAGCGGGTGCTTGGTGGTGGAGCCGGTCGCCACCGCGGTCACCGCACGGGTGAGCTCGGTCGCGTACGGCGTGGAGGCCGCCACCTGGCGCTGCGCCTTGACGATGCGCGAGGCGGCGATCATCTCCATCGCCTTGGTGATCTTCTTGGTCGCGGTGACGGATCGGATGCGACGCTTGTAGACCCGGAGCTGCGCTCCCATGAGTCAGGTCCCTTCCGTCGTCGTCACTTGCTGGTGCTGACCGGCGTGTCGTCGCCGAGGAGCTTGCCGTCCGAGGTCTCGAACTGACGCTTGAAGCCGGCGATGGCGTCAGCCACCGACTGCAGGGTGTCGTCCGACATCTTCGCGCCCTCGGCGATCGAGGTGAGGAGCTCCTTGCGCTCGCGGCGCAGGTACTCGAGCAGCTCGGCCTCGAAGCGGCGGATGTCCTCGACCGGGACGTCGTCCATCTTGCCGGTGGTGCCGGCCCAGATGGAGACGACCTGCTCCTCGACCGGGAACGGCGAGTACTGCGGCTGCTTCAGCAGCTCGACCATGCGCTTGCCGCGCTCAAGGGAGGCCTTGGAAGCGGCGTCCAGGTCGGAACCGAAGGCGGCGAACGCCTCCAGCTCGCGGTACTGGGCGAGGTCGACACGCAGTCGGCCGGACACCTGGCGCATGGCCTTGTGCTGCGCGGAACCACCGACTCGGGAGACGGAGATACCGACGTTCAGCGCGGGGCGCTGACCGGCGTTGAACAGGTCCGACTCCAGGAAGCACTGGCCGTCGGTGATGGAGATGACGTTGGTCGGGATGAACGCCGACACGTCGTTCGCCTTGGTCTCGACGATCGGCAGACCCGTCATCGAACCGGCGCCCATGTCGTCCGACAGCTTCGCGCAGCGCTCGAGCAGACGCGAGTGCAGGTAGAAGACGTCACCCGGGTAGGCCTCGCGGCCCGGCGGGCGGCGCAGGAGCAGCGACACGGCGCGGTAGGCGTCGGCCTGCTTCGACAGGTCGTCGAAGATGATGAGGACGTGCTTGCCGTCGTACATCCAGTGCTGGCCGATGGCCGAACCGGTGTACGGGGCAAGGTACTTGAAGCCGGCCGGGTCGGACGCGGGCGCGGCGACGATCGTCGTGTACTCCAGCGCGCCGGCCTCTTCCAGGGCGCCACGCACGGAGGCGATGGTCGAGCCCTTCTGGCCGATGGCGACGTAGATGCAGCGGACCTGCTTCTTCGGGTCGCCCGAGCGCCAGTTGTCGCGCTGGTTGATGATCGTGTCGACGGCCAGAGCGGTCTTGCCGGTCTGACGGTCACCAATGATCAGCTGACGCTGGCCACGGCCGATCGGCACCATCGCGTCGACGGCCTTGTAACCGGTCGCCATCGGCTCGTGCACCGACTTACGGACCATGACGCCCGGAGCCTGCAGCTCCAGGGCGCGGCGGCCGTCGGTCTCGATCTCGCCGAGGCCGTCGATCGGGTTGCCGAGCGGGTCGACGACGCGGCCGAGGTAGCCCTCGCCGACGCCGACCGAGAGCACCTCACCGGTGCGCTGCACCGGCTGGCCCTCTTCGATTCCGCTGAACTCGCCGAGGACGATCGCACCGATCTCGCGCTCCTCGAGGTTGAGGGCGAGACCAAGGGTTCCGTCCTCGAACCGCAGCAGCTCGTTCGCCATGGCCGAGGGAAGACCCTCGACCTTCGCGATGCCGTCGCCGGCAACGCTGACCGTACCGACCTCCTCGCGCGAGGCCGCGTCCGGCTGGTACGACTGGACAAAGGTCTCCAGCGCGTCCCGGATCTCCTCCGGCCGGATCGTGAGCTCCGCCATCTGGGTTCCCTGCTCTCCTTGTTGGGCCCGAAGTTTCTAAGGGGGTCTGGGGGCCGACCCCCAGGAATCTTCTGCAATTTCTGCACGGCCCAACCGGGCCGCTGGTGTTGCTAATTCAGTTGCTGTGCCGACCGTGAGGTCAGCGCGCCAGCCGCCGGTTCGCCTCTTCGAGGCGCTCCGCGATGGTGCCTTCGATGACCTCGTCGCCGACACGCACCGAGATCCCGCCGAGGACCTCGGGGTCCACGTCGAGGTTCAGGTGCATCCGGCGGCCGTAGATCTTCGCCAGAGCCGCGCCGAGGCGCTGCTTCTGGACGTCGGTCAGCGGAACCGCCGAGGTGACGACGGCGACCATCCGGTCCCGGCGGTGCGCGGCGAGCTTGGAGAGGGACTCGAGTCCCGCTTCCAGGCTACGTCCACGCGGCCGGGTCACAAGACGGCCGATCAGACGCTCGGTGACCGGGTTCGCCCTGCCGCCGAGCAGGCTGCGCAGCAGCTCGCTCTTGGCCGCGACCGTGGCGGTGCGGCTGGTGAGCGCGGAGCGCAGCTCGGTGCTGGAGGTGACGATGCGGCCGAACCGGAACAGCTCGTCCTCGACGTCGTCCAGCGCGCCCGACTGCTGCGCGGCGGTGAGGTCGGCGGTGGCCGCCAGTTCTTCCAGCGAGTCCACCAGGTCACGGGACTGCGACCAGCGGGAGCGGACCATGCCGCCCACCAGGTCGACGGTCTCGCCGCCCACCTGGCCGCCGAGCAGACGCCCGGCCAGCTCGGCCCTGGCCTCGCCGGCCTGCGCCGGGTCGGTCAGGACCCGACGCAGCGAGACCTCGCGGTCGAGCAGCGTGGTGACGGCGGCCAGCTCGTCGCCGAGCTTCGCCGCGTCGACGGACGTGTTGTCCATCAAGGCGTCGAGACGCTCGCGTGCGGCGGCCAGTGCCTCGCGGCTCGCGCCGTTCATCGGACGGCCTCGGCCTTCTCCTCGAGCTCGCCGAGGAAACGGTCGATGGTGCGGCTCTGGCGGGCGTGGTCCTCGAGGGACTCGCCGACCAGCTTGCCGGCCAGGTCGGTCGCCAGCTTGCCCACGTCCTGACGGAGCGAGTGCGCGGCGGCCTTGCGGTCGGCCTCGATCTGGGCGTGGCCGGCAGCGATGATCTCCTCACGCTGCCGCTGGCCTTCCGCCCTCATCTCCTGGATGAGCGCGGTGCCCTGCTCGGTCGCCTCCTGGCGCAGGCGCGCAGCCTCGTGGCGGGCCTCGGCGAGCTGCGCCTTGTACTGCTCAAGGACGCTCTGGGCCTCGGTCTGAGCGGCCTCGGCCTTCTCCATCCCGCCTTCGATGGCCTCGCGACGCTCGTCCAGAACCTTGTTGATGTTCGGGAGGAGCTTCTTGGCGAGGAAGCCGAAGACGATGACGAAGGCGATGAGGCCGATGACGAGCTCAGGCCACGGCGGAACGAGGGGGTTTTCCTTGCCCTCGGCCGCCAGCTGAACCATGGTGAGGTTCACATCAGTGCCTTTCGTCGGTCGGTCTGGTCGTGGTTCGTCTTAGTAGACGAACGGCATGACGAGGCCGATCAGGGCCAGCGCCTCACAGAACGCGAAACCGAGGATCTGGTTGGCGCGGATCAGGCCGGCCGCTTCGGGCTGACGGGCAAGAGCCTGCGTGCCGTTACCGAAGATGATGCCGACGCCGACGCCGGGGCCGATCGCGGCGAGGCCGTACCCGATGGAGCTGAGCGAGCCGGTGACGCCATCGGAGGCAGCGAGGATCTGGGACATGCCAGTTCTTCCTTCTCTTTCACGGACCGGTGGGGGTTGGCCACCGGACGACTGGGGGTATGGAGGGGGCGGACGGTCAGTGGTGCTCGGCGACGGCGCCCTGGATGAAGACGCAGGCCAGCAGCACGAACACGTATGCCTGGACGGCCTGGATGAAGAGCTCGAACGCGGTCATCACGACGACCATCACGAAGGAGACGCCGGAGTACGCGATGCCGATGCCGTTGAGCATGTACCAGCTGGCGATCGTGAACAGCAGCAGCAGGGTGTGACCGGCGAACATGTTCGCGAAGAGTCGCACCGCGTGCGTGAAGGGGCGGACCAGCACGTTCGAGAAGAACTCGATGACCATGACCAGCGGCAGCACGCCGCCCAGGGTCTTGTCATAGCCGGTCAGGTTCTTGAAGCCGCCGACGAAGCCGTGACGCTTGAACGTGAGCGTCATCCAGATCACGTAGACGATCGCGGCGAGCACCGCGGGGTACGCGATGATCGACGTCACCGGGAACTGGGCGACGGGGACGATCGACCAGAGGTTCATCATCCAGACGAAGAAGAAGATCGAGACCATGAGGGGGACCCACTTCTCGCCCTCCTTCTTGCCGATCGTCTCGTAGACGATGCCGCGGCGTACGAAGTCGTAGCCGGCCTCGGCGACCATCTGGAACTTGCCGGGAACAAGCTTCGGCTTGCGGAAGGCGGCCCAGAAGAAGCCGACGATGATCAGCGAGCCCAGCAGGGCCAGCAGCATCGGCTTGTTGAAGTACACCCCGTCGGTGTCGCCCCAGAGCGGCTCGAAGAGGAACGAGTGCAGGCCGGGACCCTCGAAGCCACAGCCGTTCGACTGGAAGATGTGGCAGCTCGGATCGAAGGCGAGCACCTGCGTCGGGTCAGCACTCACCGCGGGCTCCTTCAGCGTGGCGCATAGGTACGGCAACCTCGTTGTGTCGGCGCGGCGCGCAGCCGCGGTTCGGCACTGGACTGGTGTTTCGGATGATGGGGCGGCGGTCGGGCATCAAGCCTCGCGAATGAGCAGGCGTCAGCTCAGATGCCCGCGCCCGCAGTGCCGCAGTTGGCACCGGACGATAGCAGGGTCCTGAACTCGCATTTATTCCGGCCCTACCGTTCACGACGACGGCCCCGTCTTTTCGGGCTTGTTGCCCTCAGCGGTATCCGGTTCGACGTAAAGGATCTTCGCCTTCATGTGCGCACGCGCCTGCGCGCCGATCCAGACGAGGGTCAGCGCGACGAGGGTTGCGGCGAAGCACTTCGGGTTGAACAGCGTCGTGTTCTTGAAGACCGCGACGAAGATGAAGAGCAGGAGCAACTGCGCGGTGTACAGCATCAGCCCCATGGCCTGGAACAGATGCGGAAGCGATTTGGCAGTGCGTTCCAGGACGACGAGTCCGATGCCCATGAAGAGGATCACGACCAGCGTCGCGACGATGGCACCCACCGCCCCCTTGCCGCCCGCGACCACACCGCTGATCACGGCGGCAACAGCGCCCGCGGCAGCGGTGGGTAGGGCGGTCTGGAGAAGAGTGCGTGCGTCGTTGGACGGCATGGCGGCAGCTCCGCTTGCTGGTGGGGGCAAAGTGGTGTCGTCATGGACGAGCGTAAGCCCGGGCCGAGTTGGTCCCTCGGGCCAACGGACCGTCGCACTACGGTCCTTCGGCTCTGTCGCCGGGTCTCGTGAACCGTATCACAAACTATTTGATGAGGTCTTTACCATGGAAGTGTGCTGCCCATCACACTTGAGAGTGGCGCTGCGCGTTTGTGCGCAACAGGCGGCGAGATGTCTGGTATTGGCGTCGACGCGGCAATTCGTCAGCGCGACGCACCGGTCTTCCGTCGGTCGGGGAAACGCGAACGGGGGCCGATCGCGGTCGCCCCGTTGACGCCGGAGACCCCGGCGGCCACAGGAGTGCGCTCGCCGCGCACCTCGTCGTCCTCCTCGGAGGCCAGCGAGTGCACCGTCTCCGGCTCGCTCCGCGCGTGCCGGTAGCGCGGCGGCACGAACCGCTCGGCCCACTGCGGGGCGCGCGGCGCGAACCGCGGCAGCAGCAACAGGACGAGCCCGACCGCGCTCAGCGCGACGATCACCAGCACGATCCACATCGACGCCGAGTGCACCGAGTAGGCGACCGCGCCGAACGCGATGAGCGCCGACCAGAAGTACATGATCAGCACGGCCCGGCTGTGCGAGTGCCCGATCTCCAGGAGCCGGTGGTGCAGGTGCCCGCGGTCCGCGGCGAACGGCGACTGCCCGTTCCAGGTCCTGCGGACGATCGCGAGGACGAGGTCGGCCATCGGGATCGCGATGATCGACAGCGGCATGAGCAGCGGGATGAAGACCGGCAGCATCGCGTGCGTGGCATCGCGGGTGCCGCCGAAGTTGAGCTTCATCGCGTCCGGGTCGACCTGGCCCGTGATGGAGATCGCGCCCGCCGCGAGCACCAGGCCGATCAGCATCGAGCCCGAGTCGCCCATGAAGATCCTGGCCGGGTGCATGTTGTGCGGCAGGAAACCCAGGCACATGCCCATGAGGACGGCGGCGAACAGGGTGGCGGGGGCGGCCGCCTCGATTCCGTACCCGTACCAGAGCCGGTAGGCGTACATGAAGAACGCCGCGGAGGCGATGCACACCATGCCGGCGGCCAGGCCGTCGAGGCCGTCCACGAAGTTCACCGCGTTGATGGTGATCACGACGAGCGCGACCGTGAGCAGGGTGCCCTGCCAGGAGGTCAGCGAGACCGAGCCGATGCCGGGGATGGGCAGCCACAGAATGGTCAGACCCTGCATGACCATGACGCCCGCAGCGATCATCTGGCCGCCGAGCTTGATCAGGGCGTCGATCTCGAACTTGTCGTCCAGGACACCGATCAGCCAGATCAGCGCGGCGCCGGAGAGCAGCGCCCGGGGTTCGTTGGACTGGAAGACCGGATTGAGGCCGTCGAGGTGGTCGGCCACCAGCAGGCCCGCGCACAGGCCGCCGAACATGGCGATGCCGCCGAGCCTCGGCGTCGGTTCCCGGTGCACGTCACGCGCGCGGATCTCCGGCATCGCACCGACGGCGATGGCGAACTTCCGCACCGGCCCGGTGAGCAGGTAGGTCACCGCGGCCGTGACGCAGAGCGTCAGCAGGTATTCACGCACGGGCTGCCCCAGAGGTATCGCTGGCCATCTCAGCCCCACACCCTAGCTTCGCGCGCATGTGGTTGAGGACATTAGGATCCGGCGGATGGTTGCAGGTACCCCGCCGAAGCGGGGATAAGCCCGCATTTCTTCCTTTATGCGAGCCCTGTGAAAAGGTCCCGGGGCGCTGGAAACAGGACCCTCTCAAGGAACCTCAGGGAGGGGGAAATCTTTCCGCGAGTTCCCTTGCCGCCGCCCGCGCCTTGGGATCCTCTCGCATCGCCATCGCGAACAGCACCGCGATTCTGGCCATCTCCGCCTCCCCCATGCCCTGGGTGGTGACGGCGGCGGTGCCGAGCCGGATGCCGCGGGCGTCCAGGTGCGGCAGGGCGCAGCTGTCCAGGACGAGCCCGGCGCCCGCGAGCCGGCCGCGCGCGGTGCGCCCGTCGATGCCGAACGGCGCCGGGTCGGCGAGCAGCAGGTGGGTGTCGGTGCCGCCGGTGACCACCCCGAACCCCTCCGCGAGCAGCCCCTCGGCGAGGGTGCGCGCATTGGCGACCACCTGATGGGCGTACGCCGTGAAGGCGGGGGTGGACGCCTCGCCGAAGGCGATGGCCTTGGCGGCGACCGTGTGCATCTGGGCGCCGCCCTGCGTGAAGGGGAACACGGCCCGGTCGATGCGGGCGGCCAGGTCGCTGCCGCAAAGGATCAGCCCGCCGCGCGGGCCGCGCAGCACCTTGTGGGTGGTGGCGCACACGACGTCGGCGTACGGGACGGGGCTCGGCGCCGCTCCCCCGGCGACCAGGCCCATGGGGTGCGCGGCGTCCGCGATGAGGTAGGCACCCACGTCGTCGGCGATCTCGCGGAAGGCCTGGTAGTCCGGGTGGCGGGGGTACGCGATCGAGCCGCACACGATCGCCTTGGGCCGGTGCGCGACCGCCAGGTCCCACACCTCGCCGTAGTCGATGAGCCCGGTGTCCGGCTCGACCCCGTACCCGACGAAGTCGAACCATCGCCCGGAGAAGTTGGCGGGCGAGCCGTGCGTGAGGTGTCCGCCGAAGGGCAGCCCCATCGCCAGAACGGTGTCTCCCGGCTTCAGGAGCGCCGCATAGGCCGCCAGTACCGCCGAAGTCCCCGAATGCGTCTGTACGTTGGCGTGGGCGGCCCCGAACAGGGCTTTGGCGCGGTCGACGGCGATGCGCTCGGCGACGTCGACGACTTCGCAGCCGCCGTGGTGACGGGCGCCGGGATATCCCTCGGCGTACTTGTTGCCCAGCTGCGAGCCCAGGGCCGCGCGCACGGCCGGCGAGGTGAAGTTCTCGGCGGCGATCAACTGCAGCGAGGCGGCCTGCCGCTCGGCCTCGCCGAGCAGCACGTCGGCCATTTCGGGGTCCTGCCGCCTGAGGGCGTCGAACCCCGCGAGTTCAGTGCCAACTGCGGAGGTGACGGACATGCACCCAGCGTAGGTCTCGGCCGCCCCCCGCGCCCGGTGTGATGGCGCGTCTCAGTGGTGGGTCGGCACGCCCGTCAGGGCCGTGACCACCGGGTCGAGCGCCTGGTTGATCTCGTCGCCGATGGAGCGGAAGAACGTGATCGGGGCACCGTAGGGGTCGTTGACCTCGTCGGCCTCGGCGCTCGGGGCGAGCAGCCAGCCGCGCAGCGCGGCCGCGGCCCGCACCAGGGCCCTGGCCCGCTCCACCATGCCCTCCTGGAGCGGATCGGGCAGCGTGGCGGGGTCTATGGCCCGTACCAGACGGGTGAACTCCTTCAGGGTGAAGGTGCGCAGGCCCGCCGAGTGGCCCATCGAGATGACCTGGGCGCGGTGGTCGCGGGTCGCGGTGAGCACCAGGTCGGCGGTGATCACGTGCTCGTCGAGGAGTTCGCGCCCGGTGAAGCCGGTGGCGTCCGCGCCGAAGTCGGCGAGGACGGCGGCGGCGTTGGCCTCCATCGGAGCGCCCTCGTGCCCCCAGGTACCGGCGCTCTCCACGATGAGGCCGCCCGTGAACGGGTCCCCGAGCCGGTCGCTCAGGGCATGGCGGGTCAGCCGCTCGGTGATCGGCGAGCGGCAGACGTTGCCGGTGCTGACGTGGAGGATGCGGAACGAGTTCCCCGCAGGGTGAACCGTGCCTATGCCACGCCCCTCAGGGGCGGTCAATTGGCCACCTCGAGGTCGGGTACCACCTTGCGCAGCTCGTCCGCGTCGAGGGCGCCCGCGCGCAGCAGGACCGGGACCTTGCCGGTCACGTCCACGATCGACGACGGAATGATGCCCGGGGTCGGGCCGCCGTCCAGGTACACCGAGACGGAGTCGCCGAGCATGCCCTGGGCCGCGTCGCAGTCCTCGGGCGCCGGGTGGCCGGTCAGGTTGGCGGAGGACACGGCCATCGGGCCGACCTCGGTGAGCAGCTCGATGGCGACCGGGTGCAGCGGCATCCGGATCGCGACGGTGCCCCGGGTGTCGCCGAGGTCCCACTGCAGCGACGGCTGGTGGCGCGCGACCAGGGTCAGGGCGCCCGGCCAGAACGCGTCGACGAGCTCCCAGGCCTGCTCGGTGAAGTCGGTGACCAGGCCGTGCAGGGTGTTCGGCGAGCCGATGAGCACAGGGGTGGGCATGTTGCGGCCGCGGCCCTTGGCGTCGAGCAGGTCCGTGACGGCCTGCGAGCTGAACGCGTCGGCGCCGATCCCGTACACGGTGTCCGTCGGCAGCACCACGAGCTCGCCGCGGCGGACGGCGGACGCGGCTTCGCGCAGACCGGTGGTGCGGTCGGTCGCGTCGTTGCAGTCGTATCGCCGAGCCATTAGCGGGCCTCCTCGTACACGTACACGGTCTGGGTGTTACGGCTGATCACGGTGTGGCCTTGCGGGCCGTGGCGAAGCGCGGGCGGTTGTTGAGGTCGGGGTGGTCGGCCGCGTCCGCCCAGCCGGCCTCCTCGTTGAAGATCCACGGCACTTGGCCGCCCTGGGTGTCGGCGTGCTCGATGACGACGAGCCCGCCGGGCCTCAGGAGGCGGTGCGCGGTGCGTTCGATGCCCCGGATGGTGTCGAGACCGTCCTCGCCGGAGAACAGCGCGAGCTCGGGGTCGTGATCGCGCGCCTCGGGGGCGACGTACTCCCACTCGGTGAGCGGGATGTACGGCGGGTTGGAGATGACCAGGTCGACCTGGCCGTCCAGCTCGGGCAGCGCGGTGAGCGCGTCGCCCTGGTGGAGAACGACGCGGGACCCCTCGACGTTCTTCCGCGTCCACTCCAGGGCGTCCTCGGACAGCTCGACGGCGTGCACGCGCGAGCGCGGCACCTCCTGCGCCATGGCGAGCGCGATCGCGCCCGATCCGGTGCACAGGTCGACGATGAGCGGCTCGACGACGTCCATCGCGCGCACGGCGTCTATGGCCCACCCGACCACGGACTCGGTCTCCGGCCGGGGCACGAACACCCCTGGCCCCACTTGGAGTTCGAGGTAGCGGAAGAAGGCGCGGCCGGTGATGTGCTGGAGCGGCTCGCGGGCCTCGCGGCGGGCGATGGCCTCCCAGTAGCGCGCGTCGAAGTCCGCGTCCTTGACGTTGTGCAGCTCTCCCCGCTTGCAGCCGTGGATGTGCGCGGCGAGCTCCTCCGCGTCGAAGCGCGGGGAGGGCACGCCGGCGTCGGCCAGCCGCTGGGTGGCCTGGGCCACCTCGGCAAGCAGCACGCTTCGGGGGCCTGGGGGTCGCCCCCCAGAGTTTTGCTGCACGCTGGTCCTCCGGCAGTCGTACGGGGGTGGGATTACTGGGCGGCCGCGAGCTTGGCGGCGGAGTCCGCGTCGACGCAGGCCTGGATCATCGCGTCCAGGTCGCCGTCGAGGACCTGGTCCAAGTTGTACGCCTTGAAGCCGACCCGGTGGTCCGAGATGCGGTTTTCCGGGAAGTTGTACGTCCGGATCTTCTCGGAGCGGTCGACGGTGCGCACCTGGCTGCGGCGGGCGTCGGCGGCCTCCTGCTCGGCGGCCTCCTGGGCGGCAGCGAGCAGCCGGGAACGCAGGATGCGCATGGCCTGCTCCTTGTTCTGGAGCTGGCTCTTCTCGTTCTGGCAGGAGGCGACGACACCGGTCGGGATGTGCGTGATGCGGACGGCGGAGTCGGTCGTGTTGACGGACTGGCCGCCGGGGCCCGAGGAGCGGTACACGTCGATGCGGAGGTCGTTCATGTTGATCTCGACGTCGACCTCCTCGGCCTCGGGCGTGACGAGCACGCCGGCGGCGGAGGTGTGGATGCGGCCCTGCGACTCGGTGGCCGGCACGCGCTGCACGCGGTGCACGCCGCCCTCGTACTTCATCCGCGCCCAGACGCCCTGGCCGGGCTCGGTCGCGCCGTTGCCGCCCTTGGTCTTCACGGCGACCTGGACGTCCTTGTAGCCGCCCTGGTCGGACTCGGTGGAGTCGATGATCTCGGTCTTCCAGCCGACCCGCTCGGCGTAGCGCAGGTACATGCGCAGGAGGTCGCCGGCGAACAGGGCCGACTCGTCGCCGCCCGCACCCGCCTTGATCTCCAGGAGTACGTCCTTGTCGTCGCTCGGGTCGCGCGGGACCAGGAGCAGGCGGAGCTTCTCGGTGAGTTCTTCGCGCTGCGCGGTCAGGTCCTTGACCTCGGCGGCGAAGTCGGGGTCGTCGGCCGCGAACTCGCGGGCCGTCTCGATGTCCTCACCCGTCTGCTTCCAGGCGCGATAGGTCCCGACGATCGGCGTCAGCTCGGCGTAGCGCTTGTTCAGCTTGCGCGCGTTGGCCTGATCGGCGTGGACCGAAGGGTCGGCGAGCTTCGTCTCGAGATCGGCGTGCTCGCCGATCAGGTCCTCGACCGCTTCGAACATCGGTGGCTCCTGGGTTTCAAACGAAGAAGTAGGGCTGGACGGCAAAGCGCCGGTCGCAGCGCCCCCGGAACGGAGGCGCCGCGGACCGGCGCAGTCGGCTCGCTACTTCGCGGCGGAGCCGGCAGCCTTGCCGAAGCGGGCCTCGAAGCGGGCCACACGGCCGCCGGTGTCCATGATCTTCTGCTTGCCCGTGTAGAACGGGTGGCACTCGGAGCAGATTTCGGCGCGGATGGAGCCGCCGCCGATCGTGCTACGGGTGGTGAAAGCCGCGCCACAGGTGCAGCTGACCTGGGTCTCGACGTACTCGGGGTGGATGTCGCGCTTCAAGGTGTCTCCTAGGTTCGGGAGGGCGCCGGGTCGCAGGCGCGGATTGCGCATACGTGAACCGGGGCCGACGTACCAGTCTGCCAGGACTGGCCGCATCTCCCAAAACCGGGGTGGATGCGCATCTATTCCCGGAGCGTCCGAAAGCCGCTATGCGCGACCCCGGGCCACTACTGGCCGGCTACGTAGCCGCCCGCCGTGCCCTTGTCGCCCGCCGAGCCGGCGGTCGCGGAGGCCGGGATCGGCTGGTCCTTGGCGAGGGCGTCCCAGACCTCCTGGGACTCCTTGGCGAGCGGGCTGACGCGGTTGGGGTCGGCCTTGTCGTACTGCACCGGCAGCGTGATCATCTTGACGTTGGACGCGTCCAGGCCCTTGAGGCCGTTCGCGAAGCCGATCAGGGAGTTGACCGAGCTCAGGTCCGAGTCGGTGGTGATCGCCTTGGTCGCGGCGTCGGCGAGCCCGTACAGCTTGGTCGGGTTGCTGAACACGCCCACGCTCTTGACCTGGCCGATCAGCGCCTTGATGAAGGCCTGCTGGAGCTGGATGCGGCCGAGGTCGCTGCCGTCGCCGACCACGCCGTGCCGGGTCCGTACGAGGCCGAGGGCCTGCTCGCCGTTGAGGGTGTGCTTGCCGGCCGGCAGGTCGAGGTGGCTCTTGTCGTCCTTGATCGGCTTGTTGGTGGTGACGGGCACCCCGCCGAGCTGGTCGATGAGCTTCTTGAAGCCGGTGAAGTCGACCTCGATGTAGTGGTCCATGCGGATGCCGGACATCTGCTCGACGGTCTTGACCGCACAGGCCGGGCCGCCGACCTCGTACGCCGTGTTGAACATCTGGCGCCTGGCACCCGGGTCGGTCTTCCCGCCGGGGACGGTGCACGAGGGGCGGGTGACCAGGGTGTCGCGCGGGATGGAGACGACGCTCGCGGTCTTGTGGCCCTGGTAGACGTGGATGATCATCGCGGTGTCGGACCGGGCGCCGCCCTCGTCCGTGCCGTACTCCTTGTTGGCGCCGGCCCGCGAGTCCGAGCCGAGGACCAGGATGTCCATCGAGCCGTTGTCGACGTTCTGCGGGCGGTCGGTGCCGAGCTGGGCGTTGATGTCGACGCCCTTGAGGTTGCCGTTGAGCTTGAAGTACACGTAGCCGAGTCCCCCGCCGCCGACGAGGACGACGCCTGCCGCGCTCCACGCGGCTATCTTCGCGGCGCGACGGCGCGTGCTGGGCTGCTTGCGGCGCTTGCCCGCCCCGCGTATTCGGCTGCTGCGTGTGCCCTGCTCGCCCATGGTCTCCTCAGTTCTCGGTGCTCCTCCGGTTACCCCCTGCCCAGGTGTTCAGGCACGGTTTGTCGACACTCGTCGGACGCCGAAGCACCAAGCAGGGTTGCACAGGGTTCTAAGAAGGCCATAAGAACGCATCGGGCCCGGACCGCAAGCCGGTCTCGGTCCCACCGCTCTCACCTGCGCGTTCGCGGCGGCCCCGGGCTGTGTCCGGAACCGCCGCGCACGTGATGCGTGTGTCGAATGCCTCAGCCGATGAGGCTGTAGCCGCCCCAGCCGCCGCCGATCTGGTAGCGGTTGCCGAAGGCGCCGCGCCCGTTGCCCGGGTAGAGCCAGAGCACCCCCGCGCTGTCGCGCGCGAAGAGGTCCGCCCGGCCGTCCCCGTCCACGTCGCCGGTGGCGGCGTACGCCGGGAAGGTCCAGCCCGCCGAGCCCGCGAGCGAGCGGTTGCCGAAGGCGCCGTGGCCGTTGCCCGGGTAGAGCCAGAGCTTGCCCGCGGTGTCCTGGGCCAGCAGGTCGGCCCTGCCGTCTCCGCTGTAGTCGCCCTTGCCGACCAGGACCAGCGGGCCCCAGCCACCGCCGAGGGCGGACCGGTTGCCGAAGGTGCCGTCGCCCTTGCCGGGGTAGAACCACAGCTGACCGCTGGTGTCGACCGCGAGCAGGTCGGTCAGGGTGTCGCCGTCGAGGTCGCCCGGCAGCACGACCGACTTCATCGCGCCCCAGCCGCCGCCCAGGTCCTGGTGGACATTGGCGCCCGCGGCCGCGCTGTAGTGGTACCAGTCGAGGTGCCCGCCGGTGGTGCGCAGGACGAAGTCCTGGCGCTGGTCCCGGTCGAGGTCCGCCTGGCGGACCAGGTCGTAGCCGCGCCAGTCGCCGAGCGAGTACCGGTTGCCGATGGTGATGCCCTGCGAGTAGTACGCGAAGCCCTCCCCGGTCGCGTCGCTCCGCGCAAACAGGTCGGCGCGCCCGTCGAAGTTCAGGTCGGTGTCGTCGACGCGGGGACCGACGAGCCCGGCGAAGGTGCTGAGCTTCGAGTACACGCTGTACGAGCCGGCCGCCACGCAGTCCGCGCGGCCCCAGGACACCACGCCCACGATGCGGTTGCCCACGATCAGCGGGCCCCCGGAGTCGCCGTTGCAGGGCGAGACGGTGCCCGCGTCGGCTCCGCTCGCGGGGTTGCCCGCGCATGCCATCTGGCCCGCGACGAAGGAGTTCTCGGGCGCCTGGTTGTAGTACGCGGCGCAGGTGGCGTCGGCCTGGACCGGGATCGTCGCCTTGAGCAGCGACATCGAGACGTCCTGGTTGGTGGAGCTGATGCGGCCCCACCCGTACACCGTGGCCGGGGTGCCCGGCTGGTAGGCGACGCTCTCGTCGGCCGCGGCCGGCTGGAGCGTCTGGTACGGCAGTGGCGCGGCCAGCGTCAGGACGGCCACGTCACCGGTGAGGGCGCCCGCGTCGAACGCGGGGTTCGACCACTGGCGCGCCACGTTGACGAGCTGACCGCCGTGCAGGTCGCCGTTCAGCGGGTATTCGGTGGTGCCGCCGAGGATGACACCGTTCTTCGTCCAGTCCCGGCCCGCCACGCAGTGGGCGGCGGTGAGCACCTTGCCGGGGGCGACCAGGGTGCCGCCGCAGAAGGTGCCCTGGTTGGTGGCCGGGTCGTTGTAGAAGAGCTGGACCATCCAGGGCGCCTCGCCGACCGCGGCGGGCGTACCGCCGATGATCTTCGGGTCCTGGCCGGACGGCGCCTTGGAGGCACCCGGCGTGGGGCTCTGCGCAGCTGCTCTGAAATGGCTGGTTGCGCTCTTGAGGCGGGCCTTCAGTTCTGCTTGGGAGGCCGGTGCCGGTGGTGCCTGGACGCTCTGCTTGCCCGGCACTGGTGGAGCCTGGGATGCCTGGGCCGGTGCGGCCGCGAGGGCCAGCGATCCCAGTGCGAGTACGGCGGTCGCCGCAGGGAGGGCATTGCGCACCCTCCGCCTGCCAGATGTCATTCGATCTCCCCATGGGTTGACCCGTAAATGCGCAGGGGAGTGCAGGCGCCAAAAAGCGAAAAGCCCTGCCCGGCGGTTGCCCAGGGCAGAGCTCAGCAGCTCAGTGGCGTATCAGTAATACGTTCCCCCCACTTACGGCCCGCTGATAGTACTGCGCAAAAAACGCCCCCGTCACCGAAATGACGGGGGCGCTCTCAACTGGCCCTGGTGGAGCGGGAATTGCTAGTCGTTGCCGTTGCCCGGACCCGGAGTCGTCTTCTGGATCTGGAGCAGGAACTCGGCGTTCGACTTCGTCTGCTTCATCTTGTCGAGGAGCAGCTCGATGGCCTGCTGCTGGTCGAGCGCGTGCAGCACCCGGCGCAGCTTCCAGACAACCGCGAGCTCGTCGCTGCCGAGCAGGATCTCTTCCTTGCGGGTGCCGGACGCGTCGACGTCCACCGCCGGGAAGATGCGCTTGTCGGCGAGCTTGCGGTCGAGCTTGAGCTCCATGTTGCCGGTGCCCTTGAACTCCTCGAAGATCACCTCGTCCATGCGCGAGCCGGTCTCCACGAGCGCGGTGGCGAGGATGGTCAGCGAGCCGCCGTCCTCGATGTTGCGCGCGGCACCGAAGAAGCGCTTCGGCGGGTAGAGCGCGGTCGAGTCGACACCACCGGACAGGATGCGGCCGGAGGCCGGGGCCGCCAGGTTGTACGCACGGCCCAGACGGGTGATCGAGTCGAGCAGCACGACCACGTCGTGACCCAGCTCGACGAGACGCTTGGCGCGCTCGATGGCCAGCTCGGCGACCGTGGTGTGGTCCTCGGCGGGACGGTCGAAGGTCGAGGAGATGACCTCGCCCTTCACCGACCGCTGCATGTCGGTGACCTCTTCCGGACGCTCGTCGACCAGGACGACCATCAGGTGGCACTCGGGGTTGTTGTGGGTGATCGCGTTGGCGATCGCCTGCATGATCATGGTCTTGCCGGTCTTCGGCGGGGCCACGATCAGGCCTCGCTGGCCCTTGCCGATCGGCGACACGAGGTCGATGATCCGCGTGGTCAGCACGCCCGGGTCGGTCTCCAGGCTGAGCCGGTCCTGGGGGTACAGCGGGGTCAGCTTGTTGAACTCCGGGCGCCCGCGGCCCGAGTCGGCCGCCATGCCGTTGGAGGAGTCAAGACGCACCAGGGCGTTGAACTTCTCACGGCGCTCGCCGTCCTTGGGCTGACGAACCGCGCCGGTGACGTGGTCACCCTTGCGCAGACCGTTCTTGCGGACCTGGGCGAGCGAGACGTACACGTCGTTCGGGCCCGGCAGGTAGCCGGACGTCCGGATGAACGCGTAATTGTCGAGGATGTCCAGGATGCCCGCTACGGGGATCAGAACGTCGTCGTCGGCGACCTGCGGCTCGACGCCGAACTCCTCGCGGCCACCACGGCGGCCACGGCGGTCGCGGTAACGTCCGCGGCGGCCACGGCGGCTGCCGTCGTCGTCGAAGTCGTCCTGCGGGCCGTTGTTCTGCTGCTGAGCCTGCTGCTGGCCGCCCTGGCGCTGCTGGCGCTGGCCGCCCTGCTGGTCGTCGCCCTTGCCGCCGCGCTCGCCGCGCTGACGGTCTCCGCGCTCGCCCCGCTCACCGCGGTCGCCCCGCTCACCGCGCTGGCGGTCGCGGCGGTCTCCGCGGTCGCCCCGCTCGCCGCGGTCACGGCGCTCCCGGCGGCCCTCGGCGGTGTCGACCGCCTCGGCGGCCTTCGCCTCGGGCTGAGCGGCGCCCTCGGGGGCCTTGACCTCGGCCCTGGCCTCCGTCTTGGTGACGGTCTCCGCAGCGGCCGAGGCGGACTCGGGGCTGCCGGAGGGCGCGGTCGCACGGCGGCGACGGCGCTCGCCGACGGGCTGGTCGTCGCCGGCGGCGGCTCCCTGGTCGGAGACCTTGGGGGACGGCTGGCCGGGGATGTCGATCTGCTGCTGCGCGGGCTGCTTCTCGGCGGCCGCGGCGGCCTCCTCGCCCGTACGGGCCTTGGAGGTGGCGCGGCGCTTCGGCTTGGCCTCGGCATCGGCGGACGCACTCTTGGCCGGAGCCGCGGAACCGCCGCCGGCCTGCGCCTCCTTGATGACCTCGATCAGCTGGCTCTTGCGCATGCGCGCGGTGCCCCTGATGCCGAGGCCGGACGCGACCTGCTGCAGCTCGGCCAGGACCATGCCGTCGAGGCCGGTGCCGGAGCGGCGGCGCCGTGAGGTGGTGCCAGAGGCAGCACCTGCGGCGGGCGCGGCGTTGTCGACAGAGCTGTCGGCAGTCACGCCCATCAGATCGGTGGTGTCGCTCACGAAGGGTCCTTCCCTGGAGCGGACGTCGGCCTGTCTGGCTCGGCGACCGGTTGTGCTGTCCGGCTGCGGCCTGTGATCTTGTCGACCACGGATCGTGCCGGGGCGGTGGCCCGCCGCGTACGGCGGAGAGATAAACGTGCGTGGGTTCCGGCCCGAGGTCCCCCTACTCGGCCCCTGCTGGGAAAAAGCGTGGGGTGTCGTGCCGGTTCCGGAGCGTGCTCGAAACTGCTCAGGCAGGCTGCACAGGCAGTTGGGGAGGCTCTCGGAAGAAAGGCGGTCCCTGAAGGGGACACGAAGCACCGCGCCACGAAGACGACCGATGCAGACTTGAGGTTAACACTACCGGATCCAACAAACATTCCCCCTCTCGTTCACCGGCAAGCCGTGCTCCCTGCGCCCGAACCTACGATCCGAGCGGCAGGACGCTCGCACCCGCGGCGTCGAGACTGAGCCGGTTGGCGGCCCACCCCTCCCCCGCCAGGCGTGCGACCTTGTCGGCCGCACCGTCCTCGACCAGCGCGAGCACCGTGGGCCCGGCGCCGGAGATGACTGCGGGGACGCCGTCCGCACGCAGCCGGTTGACCAGTGCCACGCTCTCCGGCATCGCCGGTGCGCGGTACTCCTGGTGGAGCCGGTCCTCGGTGGCCGCAAGCAGCAGCTCGGGACGCCTGGTCAGTGCCTCCACGAGCAGGGCCGCCCGGCCGGCGTTGGCCGCGGCGTCGACGTGCGGAACGGTGCGCGGAAGCAGGCCGCGGGCCGTCTCCGTCAGGACCGGCTTGCCCGGCACGAAGACCACCGGAACGACGGAATCCGCGGGGTCCATCCTGATCGCGCGGGCCGCTCCGCCGTCCATCCAGGACAGCGTGAATCCGCCGAGCAGACAGGCGGCCACGTTGTCGGGGTGGCCTTCGATCTCGGTCGCGAGCTCAAGCAGGGCCGCGTCGTCGAGGCGGGCGTCACCGCCTATGGTCACGGCGCGCGCCGCGACGATGCCCGCGCAGATGGCGGCGGAGGAGGAGCCGAGGCCGCGGCCGTGCGGGATGCGATTGGCGCAGACGACCTCGAGGCCGCGCGGCTGCCCGCCGAGCAGGTCGAACGCGGTGCGCAGGGACCGCACGAGCAGGTGGCTCTCGTCGCGGGGCAGCGTGTCCGCGCCCTCGCCCGCGATGTCGATGTGCAGGCCGGAGTCGGCGACGCGGACGACCACGTCGTCGTACAGCCCCAGTGACAGGCCCAGGGAGTCGAAGCCCGGGCCGAGGTTGGCACTGGTGGCGGGGACGCGCACCCGTACGGCGGCGGCGCGGAATGCGGGACCGGCCATCGCTCTGATGACTCCTTGTGAGGCTGCTGCTGGTGTCTGCTGCGAGATTTTCGAAGACGTACGGAACACCCGAGGGCCACGTGGGCAACTGCACCACGGCATATGCGGCGGGGCGGGTTGAGTACAGCCTATCGAAGGAAGGTTCTGTGGCGACATAGGGCGCACAGGAGGCGCACGATGCGTGTCGCGAGCCCCCTGTGCCCCTACGTGCGGCCTTGTCCTGCTTTACGTACGCGTCCCGGCGATGCAGGACGCGTACGTCACGGCGATGCGTAAGGGAACTACGCCAGACCGAGGCGTTCGGCCGCGGCCGCCGCATCCACGGGGACGGTGACGGGCTGCGGGGCGCCCGCGACGGCCCAGTCGGGGTCCTTGAGGCCGTTTCCGGTCACCGTGCACACGATCTTCTGGCCCGGGTCGACGAGTCCGCGCTCGGCGGCCTTGAGAAGCCCGGCCACCGAAGCGGCCGAGGCGGGCTCGACGAAGACGCCCTCCTGCGAGGCGAGCAGCCGGTACGCGCGCAGGATCTCACGGTCCGTCACCTCGTCGATGAAACCGCCGGATTCGTCGCGCGCGGCCAGCGCGAACTGCCACGAGGCCGGGTTGCCGATGCGGATCGCGGTGGCGATCGTCGAGGGGTCCTTGACGACCTCGCCGCGCACGATCGGCGCCGAACCCGACGCCTGGAAGCCCCACATGCGCGGGGTGTGCGTCGAGATCCCGTCGGCGGCGTACTCCTTGTAGCCCTTCCAGTACGCCGTGATGTTGCCGGCGTTGCCCACGGGCAGGACGTGGATGTCGGGGGCGTCGCCGAGCGCGTCCACGATCTCGAACGCGGCCGTCTTCTGGCCCTCGATGCGCACCGGGTTGACCGAATTGACCAGCGCCACCGGGTAGTTGTCGGACAGCGAGCGGGCCAGCGTGAGGCAGTCGTCGAAGTTTCCGTCGACCTGGAGGATCTTGGCGCCGTGGATGAGCGCCTGGCCCATCTTGCCGAGCGCGATCTTGCCCTGCGGCACGAGCACCGCGCACACCATGCCGGCGCGCACCGCGTAGGCGGCGGCGGAGGCGGAGGTGTTGCCGGTGGAGGCGCAGATGACGGCCTTCGCACCCTCCTCCTTCGCCCGGGTGATCGCCATCGTCATGCCGCGGTCCTTGAAGGACCCGGTCGGGTTCGCGCCCTCGACCTTGAGGTGGACCTCGCAGCCCGTGCGCTCGGAGAGCACCTGCGCGGGCACGAGGGGCGTGCCGCCCTCGCGGAGGGTGACGACCGGCGTCGTAGCGGAGACGGGGAGCCGGTCCCGGTACTCCTCGATGATTCCGCGCCACTGGTGGGTCATTGCTGGTTACTCCCCTTCAACACGCATGATGCTGGCGACACCACGCACGGTGTCGAGCTTGCGCAGGGCGTCCACGGTCCCGGTGAGGGCCGCGTCGGCCGCGCGGTGGGTGACGACGACGAGAGAGGCCTCGCCGTCCTTCCCCTGCTGGCGGACGGTGTCGATGGACACCCCGTGCTCGGCGAAGACCGTCGCCACCTGGGCGAGCACGCCCGGCTTGTCGGCCACGTCGAGGCTGATGTGGTAGCGGGTCACGACGTCGCCCATGGGGCTCACGGGCAGCTGCGTGTACGCCGACTCGCCGGGGCCGGTCGCCCCGGCGAGCTTGTTGCGGCAGACCGCGACCAGGTCGCCGAGCACCGCCGAGGCGGTCGGAGCGCCGCCCGCGCCGGGCCCGTAGAACATGAGCTGCCCGGCGGCCTCGGCCTCGACGAACACCGCGTTGTACGCGCCGCGCACGGACGCCAGCGGGTGGTCGAGGGGGATCATCGCCGGGTGGACGCGGGCGGTCACCGAGCCCCCGTCGGCGGCCCGCTCGCAGATCGCGAGCAGCTTGATGGTGCAGCCCATCTCCTTCGCCGAGGCGAAGTCGGCGGCGGTGACCTCGGTCATGCCCTCGCGGTACACGTCGTCGAGGCGGACCCGGGTGTGGAAGGCGATCCCGGCGAGGATGGCGGCCTTGGCGGCGGCGTCGAAGCCCTCGACGTCGGCGGTCGGGTCGGCCTCGGCGTAGCCGAGCGCGGTGGCCTCGTCGAGGGCCTCCTGGTAGCCGGCGCCCGTCGAGTCCATCTTGTCGAGGATGAAGTTGGTCGTGCCGTTGACGATGCCGAGCACGCGGTTGACCTTGTCGCCCGCGAGGGACTCACGCAGCGGGCGGATCAGCGGGATCGCGCCGGCGACGGCGGCCTCGTAGTACAGGTCCCGGCCGTGCTCGACGGCGGCCGCGTGCAGCGCCGCGCCGTCCTGGGCGAGCAGCGCCTTGTTCGCGGAGACGACGGAGGCGCCGTGCTCGAAGGCGGTGGTGATGAGGGTGCGGGCGGGCTCGATGCCCCCGATGACCTCGACGACGACGTCGATGTCGCCGCGTTTGACCAGGGCGGTGGCGTCGGTGGTGACCAGGGCGGGGTCGATGCCCTCGCGCACCTTCGAGGGCCGGCGGACGGCGACACCGGCGAGCTCCACGGGAGCGCCGATGCGCGCCGTGAGGTCGTCGGCGTGCGTCGTCATGATGCGCGCCACCTCTGAGCCGACCACTCCACAGCCCAGCAGCGCCACCTTCAGCGGACGCGTACGCATCATCCGACCTCGTTTCCTCTTCAAACCTGGAATGCGAACCAGTCTCACTCACCGGACCGGAGTTTCTGCCCCCGGTCCGGATCCTGAGACAACTATTTCATTTACCCGACATCGAGACGCAGGAGATCTTCCTCCGTCTCGCGCCGGACGATCACCCGCGCCGATCCGTCGCGCACGGCGACGACGGGCGGGCGCAGCGCGTGGTTGTAATTGCTGGCCATGGAGCGGCAGTACGCCCCGGTGGCCGGAACGGCAATCAGATCACCCGGCGCGAGATCCGCGGGCAGGAATGCGTCCCGGACCACGATGTCACCGCTTTCGCAGTGCTTTCCGACCACCCTGACCAGCATCGGTTCGGCGTCCGAGGTGCGCGAGACGAGGGACACCGAGTACTCCGCGTCGTACAGCGCGGTCCGGATGTTGTCGGACATGCCGCCGTCCACGCTCACGTACGTCCGCAGCCCTTCGAGCGGCTTGATCGTGCCGACCTCGTAGAGAGTGAAAGCGGTCGGCCCGACGATCGCGCGGCCCGGCTCGACGGAGATGCGGGGGGCACGAAGGCCGGCGGCGGAGCACTCGCGCGTGACGATCTCGCTGAGCGCCGTGGCGATCTCGTGCGGCTCGCGGGGGTCGTCCTCGGAGGTGTACGCGATGCCGAGGCCGCCGCCGAGGTCGATCTCGGGCAGCTCGACGCCGTGCTCGTCGCGTACCTCGGCGAGGAGCTGTACGACGCGGCGTGCGGACACCTCGAAGCCGGCCATGTCGAAGATCTGCGAGCCGATGTGGGAGTGAATCCCGATGAGTTCGAGACCGTCGAGCTTGAGGGCGCGCCGCACGGCCTCGGCGGCCTGGCCGTCGGCCAGCGCGATGCCGAACTTCTGGTCCTCGTGCGCGGTGGCGATGAACTCGTGGGTGTGTGCCTCGACGCCGACGGTCACCCGGATGAAGGCCTTCTGCACCGTGCCGAGCTCCTGGGCGATGTGCGCGACGCGCACGATCTCCTGGAACGAGTCGAGCACGATCCGCCCGACCCCGGCCTCGACGGCCCGCCGGATCTCGGCCTCGCTCTTGTTGTTGCCGTGGAAGGCGATGCGCTCGGCGGGCATCCCCGCATCCAGCGCGGTGGCGAGCTCGGTGCCGGAGCACACGTCGAGGTTGAGCCCCTCCTCGTGCAGCCAGCGCACCACGGCCCGCGAAAGGAACGCCTTGCCGGCGTAGAACACATCGGCGTCCCGCCCGAAGGCGTCCGCCCAGGCCCGGCACCGGGCACGGAAGTCGGTCTCGTCGAGGAAGTAGGCGGGCGTCCCGAACTCCTCGGCGAGCCGCGACACTTCGAGCCCGCCGACGGTCAGCTCGCCGCCCTTGTCACGGGTGACGGTGCTCGACCAGACCTTCGGGTCGAGGGAGTTGAGGTCGGCGGGCGGCGCGGAGTAGTGCCCTTCGGTCAGCACATCGGCGTGACGGGGGCCGGCGGGGTGCGCGGATCGGCTCATGTTCTTCAGGTCTCTTCTCTCACTACGCGTCTGCGGTCGTGCGCGCCTGACGGGCGATGTCTGCGCATGTCACAGAAACTCGGGGGCGTCGATGCCGAGCAGGGACAGGCCGCCGGCCAGCACCGTCCCGGCGGCCTCGGCGAGGGCGAGCCGGTTGCGGTGGGCGGCCGAGGGTTTCTCGTCACCGAGCGGCAGTACGCCGTGCTGGAAGCGGAGCAGTTCGTCAGCCACGGCTTCGAGGTGCCGCGCAAGCCGGTCCGGCGCCCGGTGCCGGGCGGCGCTTTCGATCACCCCGGGGTGATCGGAGAGGAGCCCGAGCAGCGCCTCGCCATCGGGAACAGGACCGACCTCACCCTCAAACCCCAGCTCAAGCGCATTGCGGGTGAGAGCGCGACTCCGTGAGTACGCGTACCGCACCCGGAAAAGCGCATTGCTCTCCCGCTGAGCAAGCAGTCCCTCTACGTCGGTACGGGGCCGATCGTGGCGGGCGGCCCGGAGATAGGCCCAGCGAGCGGCATCGACACCGGCGAGCGCGGAAAGCCGGGACTCGGGGGAGGCGACAAGAGGAAGCGGCTCCCCCGTCCGGCCAATCCGTGCGACGGCCCCCTGGGACTGAAGCAACCGCACGACGACCTCGGTGACGACCCGGCCGCGCTCCTCGGAAACGTCGGCGAATTCAAAACTCTGGCCGCGCAGAGAATCCCCGTACCCGTACGGAATCGCGGCTTCCAGAATGTCCTGTAGGACCTCGTGCCTGCCGCCCCGGTCAAGGGTGATGTTGAGGAATCCGGGCCCGCTGACCTCGACGAGGGCGATTCCGGGCTGGTCGGCGATCCGCTGCCGCAGTACTTCGGCGACCCGGCGGGGCGGCAGTCCGGCCGCGGCGGCGAGCTTGAGGGCGACCCCGCTGGCGTAGTCGCCGCCGCCTCCGGGCCGGGGCCGCTCGACCTTGACGGCATCGGGCACCGCCTCGCCCGCCACGCTCAGGGCACCCTCGTCGACCGCGCTGCGCACGACGCGCATGACGGTACGGGAGAGCTCTGCGGGGGTCACGGGACCAGCGTATGGGAGAAGGGGGGTCCCTCCGCGAACCGGTTTCGCCATACGGGCAGGGCGGGCGCGCGGGGCCGGCGGAGCGGGGGTCAGCCCCGGGTGCTGCCGGCCCGCCCGGGCTCCCTGCTGCCGTCGGCAGACGGCGGAGCCTCCCGGTGCAGCAACTGCCGTACGACACGGACCAGTTCGGCAGGCTCGAAGGGCTTCGCGAGAAAGGCGTCGACCCCGGCGGCGAGCCCGGTCTCCACCTCGTACTGGGTGCAGGCACTGATGATCGCGACGGGCAGCCGGCTCGTACGGGGATCCGAGCGCAATCGCGCGGCCGTACGGAGCCCGTCGAGCCGGGGCATCACGACGTCGAGGGTGACCACGTCGGGGCTGACCCGGTGTACGACTTCCAGGCACTCGGCACCATCGGCCGCGGTCACGACCTCGAAGCCCTCCAGCTCAAGGTTGACCCTGATCAGCTGCCGGATGACCTTGTTGTCGTCGACAACAAGAACCCGGCCGGACACGCCTGACACACCTTGAGGTTAGGTCCGAGGACGCCGCCGCGTCCGGGTTTTCCCCACTTCCACCCCGCCCGGGGGACACAGCCCGCCGGAGGGACCGAAATACCTGTTCACAGCCACCCCGGGAGAGCTGGTAGGGTTCTACCCGTCGCCGCCGAACGCGGCGGACGCCCCCGTAGCTCAGGGGATAGAGCAACGGCCTCCGGAGCCGTGTGCGCAGGTTCGAATCCTGCCGGGGGCACTCCAGCCGGGACAGCGTGATCAATCCGCTGACCTCACTGAAGTGCCAGACTTCAAGAGCCGGACCCAGTCCTACTGGGTCCGGCTCTTTGTCGTTTCCGTGCCCTGATGTCGTTGCCGTGCAGGACAGACGCGATCTCTGCGCTCGCCTGAACACCACGGCCCGCGCCTACCGAGTCGCCGCCAGAGACGCCGTGCACGCCGCCGCGCGGCACGAGAGCGCAGAGCCGGCGGCCCTGGACGCCTCCAAGGAGGCCTGGGCGGAGGAATACTCCCAGGCGGGACAGATGGCACTGCCCAAGGACGTCCTGGAGGTGGCCTCAACGCTCAACAGGGCCCTGGGAGTCGGCTACGCCGTAGTGAAAGCAGTTGCCCGCGAGCCCGGACCTCTACAGGGCATACAGCCGGGCAAGGACTTGGTTCAGCGAACCGCTGTCCGACGGGGCGTACCTACACTGCGGGTCGCCCTGCGGCATGACCTCGGCGTCGAGACCGAACCCGACTTCGAGCAAACCCGCGGTCCGGCTCCCAACCCTGCGTCTTCATCCGCAGAACGCGAAAAAGCCCCGCACCGTGATCCGTTGATACGGACCTGGTGCGGGGCTTTCCCCACAATTTGTTCGGCGGCGTCCTACTCTCCCACAGGGTCCCCCCTGCAGTACCATCGGCGCTGAAAGGCTTAGCTTCCGGGTTCGGAATGTAACCGGGCGTTTCCCTAACGCTATGACCACCGAAACACTATGAAGTTGAACTCAACCGGAATACGGGAGTTCGTTGCTTCAGAACAAACACAGTGGACGCGAGCAACTGAGGACAAGC
>NZ_BMUA01000008.1 GCF_014649955.1 Streptomyces violascens | reverse complement strand
CCTTGACCCCGGCCGCGATCGCCATGAAGCCGAGCAGCGCGAGCAGGCCCAGCATCAGGGTGTAGAGGGGCATCACGGTGGTGCTGCGGCGGATCACGTTGCGGCTGCGCGAGGACAGCGTCGCGGTGATCGAGTGCGGGTACATGAACATGGCCATCGCGGAGCCCAGTGCCAACGTCGCATATGTCCACTGGGTGTCCGGACCGCTGGTCAGTGCCCCGCGCGGGTTGCCGGTCGCCGGATTGGTCTGCGCGAAGGCGTCACCCGCCTTGTGGAAGATGGCGTCGAAGCCGCCCAGCTTGATCGGGATGTAGATGATCGCCACGACGATGACGATGTAGATCAGTGCGTCCTTCACGAAGGCGATCATCGCGGGGGCGCGCAGGCCGGACGAGTAGGTGTATGCCGCCAGTACGCCGAAGGCGATCAGGAGCGGCAGGTCTTTCACGAGCCAGTTCGTCGAGCCGTCGCCGCCAATACCCAGCACGTCCAACACGGCCTGGATGCCGACGAGTTGGAGCGCAATGTAGGGCATCGTGGCGAGGATGCCGGTGAACGCCACGGCGAGGGACAGCCCCTTGGATCCGAAGCGGCCGCGCACGAAGTCGGCCGTGGTGACGTAGCCGTGCTTGTGCGAGACCGACCACAGGCGCGGCAGGAACGTGAAGATCAGCGGGTAGACCAGGATCGTGTACGGGACGGCGAAGAAGCCAGCGGCGCCGGCTGCGTAGATTGCCGCGGGGACCGCTACGAAGGTGTAGGCGGTGTAGACGTCGCCGCCGAGCAGGAACCAGGTGATCCAGGTTCCGAACGACCGCCCGCCCAGGCCCCATTCGTCGAGGCTGTGCTCATTGTCGGGCTTGCGCCAGCGGGCAGCGAGAAAGCCCATGACGGTGACGGCCAGGAAGAAGAAGATGAAGACGGCGAGCGCGACGCCGTTGACGCCGCCCTTCACCTTGCCCTCCTCACTATGAGGGGTGAGCGGGTGAATGACATGGGCTGCTCCGATCGATCGTATGAGTGGACGGGGGCGGCGGACGCAGGAACATGGCCTCACCGCTCGTGGGCGGAGGCCGTTTCGTTGTGCAGAAGGCTGTTGAGTTCGGTGTCGATTGCTGTGCCGGCGGAGGAGGTGTGTGGTGTTCGTGGGTTGCTTCCGCGGGCGGCTACGGCGATTGCTGCTGCGGCCATGGGGAGGGCGACGAAGACCGCGGCGGTGCGCATGCCTCCGGGTGCTGAGAGCACCAGGGCGATCAGGGGTGGTCCGAAGGCTCCGCCGGATTTGCCGACGGCTGCGGCCCATCCGCCTGCGGTGCCGCGGATGGATATGGGGAAGATCTCGGCTGTGTAGGGGCCGAGGAGCGCGATGACGCCGGCCGTGCCGGCGAACAGCAGCATGACGGTGGTCAGGATGAGGGGCCTGCTGCCGTTGAGGCCGATGACGGCCAGTGCGAGCAGGGCGGTCACGGTGAGTGTGGCGTAGGCGACCATGGTGCCCTTGGCTGACCAGCGGGTGTACAGCCAGGCGGCTACCGCGCAGGTGGGGATGGACAGCAGCGAGGCGATGAACAGCAGCATGGCGGCGGACATGCCGTGCTTGTTCGAGGCTGCCAGCTGGCTGGGGAGGAAGGAGATGAAGCCCCAGTAGACGAGTCCCCAGGCCAGTCCGTACGCGCTGACGATCAGCGTTTTGACTGTCTGTGGCCGGCGGAACAGGGCGGACGCCGGGACACGTTCGGACTGCTGCTTCTGTGAAGTGAAGGCGGCGGATTCCGGGATCCACCGGTTCAGTGCGATCAGGGCGAGAACCAGGGGCAGTTGGGCGAACCAGAGCATGCGCCAGCCGGCCAGGGGAACCAGCACCGCGGCGAGACCGGAGGCGGCCATGTAGCCGCCGGTGGTGGTCAGGCCGGCCTGCAGCACCATGATGGGCGCGCGCCGGCCCGGTGGAAGGCTCTCGGTCATCAGGGCGTAGACGACGGGCAGCATTCCTCCGGCGGCCATGCCCATCAGCGCACACATGATGAGGTTGCCGCTGAAGCTCGGCATGGCGCCGCATACGGTCGTGCCGAGGAAGAGCAGGGAGGCGATGAGGATGGTCGCCCTGCGTCCGATGCGGTCCGCCGCCCTGCCCCAGATGAGCGAGCCGAGGACGGTGCCGGTCAGTGCCACGGTGGGCAGCCATGCCACTTGGGCGGCGCTGAGGTGGTACTCGTGGCGCATGCCGGGGGCGACGAAGGCCAGGGTGGCCGGCTTCATCTGGTCCACGATCAAGGCGAAGCTCAGCACGGCGATCAGGCGGCGCCGGCTCGCCGTGGTAGGCGGCGCCGGGGCGGGAGCGGCGGCGGGGCCTGTTCCGGAGGGCGGCAGCAGGGCGATCCCGGAGAGCACCACACCGGCGACGATGGCCGCCATGGACGCCCACATCGCCGGCGTCATGCGCATCATCGACATGTCGAAATCCATGGGAGCGGAATCGATGAACATCCACAGGTGTTCGACGACTCCGGCACACGTCAGGGCGACGCCGCTCCAGAACAGCAGTGGTCGGGGTATCAGGGAGGTGGGTGGCGGGGACATCGTCAACTCCTCGTCGAGTGCCCAGAAATGGGTCCGGGTCTGGTGTGAGCACGGGGCCGGGCGGCGCGGCTTACAGCCGAGGTCAACTGGCGAGCAGCCCGGCCCCTCTGGGGTGTCGCCCGTTCAGGAACGCGCCGGAACGGAGCCAGTGGAGGGTTCGTGGGTCGGCGGGTGGTCTTTGAGCCCGAGGACGGCAGGCCAGCGGGCATCGTCCGGTGCGACCACGAGGAACCTGGCGTACCACTGGTCGAAGAACGACAGCACGAACATCGGCAGGAGCGTCCAGATCGCCACCTGCTCGAGAGCCGTGTTGCCGGTCAGCGCGGCGATGATGACGACCACGAAGATGTTCGGGTAGGTCATGGCCGTGTAGTCGTCGAGAGCCTGGACGTGCCGGTGGCGTTGGAACAGCGCGGCCACCAGCCGTAGCCCCAGGGCGATGCCGAGAGCCGTTGGGAGATAGGTCGTGGCGGCGCTCAGATGGAGTTTCAGGGAGACCAGCACGATGAACGCGGTGAGCAGGAGCACGGCCACGTAGCCGTTGCGTTCGCCGTACTTGGCAGTACGGATCGGGGCACGCTGCCTCAGCTGGCGGACCAGCAGGTACGCGGCGGAGACCACACCGGTCGACGTGGCCGCGCTGATCGCGACGGCAGGGACCACACCCTCGCGCAGCGTCAGGGCCAGCACCACGGAAAATGAGAACGTGGCTGCCAGCGACGACAGCAGCACCTGCGCGAACGACGGCATGATCATTCCGCCGAGGCAGCGGCTGACCGTCATGGCGACCACGGAACTGGGGGTGGCCAGGAAGATCGCGGTGAACACCGCCGTGCTGGTGCTGCCCGCGCCCCACCAGTGCACCAGGGCTGCGAAGGCCACGGGCAGCGCGATGTAGCGCAGGGCGACGGAACGCAGGATGCCCCGGTCGGTGACGAAGGTGCGGGCATTCTCCAGTTCGATGCGGCACATCGTGATGACGCTGGCCACCACGAGCAGCAGAAGAAGGAGATATGGCGAGGTGGACATCCGCAGCCCGGCCAGGTTGCCGAGGAGCCCGGCGGCCAGGCCCGCGCAGAACACGACGGGATGGTTGACGACGATCCAGTCGTAGACCATGTTCATGGTCTCGTTCTCGTTCTTCACATAGCTGTGGATGCGATCGCCCTGCAGCATCTGCGAGTTGGGAAGGCGCAGGTCGTACGACTCGTCTGCGGGCCGGGCCAGGATGAACCGGCAGATCAGCTCCACCACGTACTTGTGCGACACCACGCAGACCATGTCGCCGCGGCGCAAGGCGGGCAGCAGTTCCTGTTCGTAGAACTCCCTGACTCTCGCGGTGAACTGCCCGAAAGTCTCGCCGCCGGACAGGGTCGGGCTGTCGGCGTTCATGGCGCGCTCGTACTCGGCGATGCCGTGCCGGCGCTGGAGGATGGACTTGCTCTCCAGGGTGTAGCTGCCGAAGTCGCGTTCCATCAGGCGGTCGTCGACCATGACCTCCGGTGCCTGTTCGCCCCGGTCGTCGAAGATGATCCCGGCAGTCTCGAAGGCCCGGGTGAGCGGGGAGACATAGACGCGGTCGAAGTCCTGGCCGCGGTGGCGCCGGGCGACCTGCTCGGCCTGGATGCGCCCCAGGATCGTCAGTGGCGCATCGCGCTGGCCTGCGATGCGATGCACGGAATTGCAGGTGGATTCGCCGTGCCGGACCATGAACAGCCGGCTCAGGAGAGCTTGGTCGTGCGCGGTCTCCATCAGGCGTCCTTCTTCGGCGCGTGCTTGACCTGGTCGCCGTACTGCGCGTCCCAGCCCGCCAGCTTGGTGATGTCGCACAGGTTGTGCACCGCGTGCTTCTCCACGACCGTCGCCAGCAGGGACACGGCCCGCCGGGCCTGCTCGGCACTCAGGCCGAACTCACGGGCGAGGGCGGACCCGAACTGCGCGAAGTCCTCGCCGAGGATGCCCCGGTGCTTCTCGCGCTCGCTGCGGTCCTCCGCCTGGAGGAGGTCGACCGTGTGCGGGTAGGCGGTTTCCCGGGCGTAGCTGAGGATCCGGTGCCGCAGCCGCTCGACGTCGGCCTCTTTGGCCCTCAGGCGCAGGTCGCTGACGATCCAGTCGCTGCTGCGGGTCAGGCAGTGGTGGATCCCTTCCGGAATGTTCATCTGCTCCCCGTCGCTCGCCGACCTGACACGGCGCAGGACTTCCATGGCGGTGTCGAAGCACTGGTTGCGCAAGGTGCCGATGCTGAAGACGAAGGCGCCGAGCCGGCCGCGCCGGGTGGTCTCGTCGCCCTGTCGCATCGGGCCGACGCAGAAGAGGTCGCGCGCCGTCTCGCCGTCCGCGGTGACCAGCTGTCCGTGCTGGCCGACCTCGATGCCCCGGTGGGTCTTCGACTGGGGCTGTGCGAACTTCCGGCCGTGGACCAGTGCGCTCCACAGCGGATGGCCCGTCCGCTCGTAATCCGTGTTGTTTCCCAGGCAGTTGACGACGCGGTCGACGATCACGTCGTCCCGGTCGGCGAAGACCACGCGGATCCTGGTGCCGTCCTCGACCAGCCGCATGTCCTGGATGCCGGCCGCTACGACGCTGACCGTCTTGGGAGCTCCGTTGAAGCCGCGCATCCGGTCGCGGACCACGCTGCCGATCTCCCGCACCGTGCTGGTGCGGTTGGTGACGATCAGGCTCTTGTACCTGTCGAGGAGCATCCGCACATCGGCGCCGTCCATCCGGGACACCAGCTCGATGACGTAGGGCTCCCACGCCTTCATGACGCGCTCGGCGAAGACGGCGTCGTGCGCGCTGCCGCTGCCGCCCGGCCCGTGCTCGGCGCGCAGATGGGCGTACTCCGCCTTGATGCCCTCGACGACCGCCTCCGGGGTGAGGTTCTCGGTATCGAGGAAAGGGGGGCGCCGGGCCTGCCAGATGTCGTGCTCGTGGTCGGTCGGGTAGGTGTCGTGCATGTGGCCGCCGCGGGAGCAGATGAGGATCTGCCCGGTGTGCCCGGAGTGGACGAGCGAGACCACGGTGTCGAAGGAGGACAGGGCCGAGCCGGTGACCAGCACCGTCTCGTCGGGGCCCACGGCCCCAAAGCGCTCCTGGGCATCGGGGGAGTAGGGGTCCGCGATGAAGCGGTCGGAGTCCTTGACCTGGTGGTAGAAGGGTGCCTGGACCGGGGCCAGATGCCCCGTCGCCAGGATCACCCGGTCGGACGGCAATTCGTGGATGGCGCCCTGCGGACCGGCATCGGCGTACTTGACCACATAGCGCTCACCCTCGGCCCGTACGTCGATGGTTTCGCCGCTCAGCTCGCGCAGGGAGACATCGGGGCGGGCATCGGCCACGGCGCCGCGCAGCCGTTCGGCGAGGTACTGCCGGAAAATCCGCCGGGGCACCACGCAGGCCACACCGAAGGTGTGGTACTGCCACGTGAGTGGCCAACTGGAGCGGTCTGCCTCCTCGTTGGCCCACTCCAGGAAGTCCTCGGGGCGCTCGCGGCGCAGGGTGATGCGGCCGGCCTGGATGTTGAGCATGTGCTCCCAGTTGGTGGACGCCTGGCCGAAGGCGAGGCCGCCGTAGCGGTATCCCTCCTCGCGCTCCATCAGGCATATCTCCAGTGGCGACTGGGCGAACTGGAGCAGCCGTATGGCGGTGAGGGTGCCGGAGAAGCCGGCTCCCACGATGGTGATGCGCTCGGCGGCGGTGACTGCGGCGGGCATCGTGGTCTGCACGCCGTCGTGCAAGGGGGCGTGCTGCATTTCCACGGTCATGTTCTCCACGGTTTTGTCTCCTTGGGGTACGGAAGCGTCAGAACCACGCGTGGGTGAAGTGGACGGCGATGGCGTCGCGGATCGAGTTGTGGACGATGCAGCCTCGCTCGGCCTTGAGTAGGGGCTTGGAGATCAGATCGCGCAGGGCGGCGGGCGCGGACACCGTCACGGCGATCTCCGAGAAGCGGGTCGGCGCGGGGACGAGGGTGCCCTCGACCCGCACGTGCACATCCCGGGCGTCGGCTTCGGGATCCTCGGCCTGCAGTGCGGCCAGGAACGTACTGAGGTAGCAGCCGCCGAGGGAGAGCAGAAGCAGCTCTCCGCCCATCGGGCCGGCGTCGGTCCCGTCCTTCTCCTTGGGCCGGTCGATGGTGACCGAGTGGTCGCGGGCGTGGCCGACGGACACGCTTCCTCCGGCGGGACTGAGCGATACACCGATTCCGGGCATGAGGGAGCACTGACTCCTGTCTGGGGCTGGATCTGGCGCTTGGCGCGCTGCACGGAAGGCGGCGCTGCCTCACCGGTGCTGACGAGTAATCGACACTCAGCATCAGGACAGACGGCGGGGCCCGGGTGGATCGTGGACGATCCTGGACGCGGACCCGAGCAGGGGCTCAAGGCGTGAAACTGGCTTGACAGTTGCGGGCGCCCTCCTCCTAACTTGAAACGAACGTTCCAAGTAGTTCAGGTCAGAACTGTCCCCGGGGGAGGGGTATTCGTGCCGCAGGCACTGGATCCGGGCAGAGCTCGCACGATGGATGAATTCATCGCGGAACTGAGACTGTTGAAGGCATGGGCGGGCAACCCGTCGATCACGGAGATAACGCGGCGCGTCCACACCGCGTGGCACAAGGCCGGGCGGCCACGCAGCGAGTGGCCCGCCCGGTCCACGGTGGGCAACTGCTTCCAGGTCGGCCGCCGCCGGCCCAACACCGACCTGCTCCTTGCGGTGGTGCACGCGCTCGTCGAGGGAGACGAGGCTTCCCTTTCCGCCTGGCGCCAGGCGTTGCGCGCCGTGCTCGGCGAGGCCGAGGCGGCCGCCCAGGTCAGCGCCTACGACCGGCTCCCCGACACCCGACCCCCGCTCATCGGCAGGGCCGGTTTGCTGCGACAAGCCGACGCGCTGCTCGGCGCCGGGGGCGCAGGCCGGGCCGTAGTCCTCGAAGGGATGGCAGGGGCGGGCAAAAGCGCGCTGGCCTTCCACATCGGACACCGCCTCATCGCGGCAGGAAAGATAGCGGGCCCGGTGCTCTTCGCCCAACTGCGCGGATGCGGCGTGGACGGCCCAGCGGCCGACCCGACGGCCGTGCTGGAGTCCTTCCTGCGCCTGCTGGGCGTGAGCGGTGACCGGATCCCCTACGGCCTCGACGCCCGAGCGGCCCTCTACCGTCAACTCCTCGCAGACACCCAAGCATTGGTGATGCTGGACGACGTCGCCGACGAGGACCAGCTGCGCCCCCTGCTGCCCGGAACAGCACGGACGTGCCGCACCGTCATCACCACTCGCCAGACCCTGCGCGGCCTGGACGGCCTGACGAAGCTTCCGGTCCCCACGCTCAGCCCCGACGAGTCCCTGGAACTCCTGCGCACGGTCGCAGGAGCGCAACGGCTGGGGTCCGACGCCGCCTCCGCCCACCGCATCACCGACCTGCTGGGCCATCACCCACTCGCCCTGTCGATCATCGGTCGCCATATGCGGGAACACCCCGCATGGGCGCTCGCCGACTACTACCGCGAACCCTTGACCACCTTGGCCATGGAAGGCGGCGCCCGAGCCTCGCTCGCCGCCTCCGACATGCAACTGCCCACAGGAGCTCGACGGCTGCTGCGACTGCTGGCCCTGCACCCCCCGCACGAACTGGACGTCCACGCGGTAGCCGCCCTGGCCGACCAGCCCGTCGCGACTGCCCGACGCAACCTCGACACGCTCGCTGCGGCACACCTCGCCGAACGGACCGGGCCCGGATGGTACCGACTCCATGATCTGGTCCACGCCTACGCCGAAGAGCGCATCTGCATCGACGAGCCGGCGAGCCACATCAGACAGGCGCTGCGCCGCGTGCTCGCACACTACGAAAACCGGACAGCAGCCAACTCCTCCGCCCCCCTCCCGGCGCGCCAGCCGGGCCGGGGCGCGCGGCCCAGGCGCTTCAAGCATGCGGAGGCATGGGCTGACGTAAAGCTGCCGTCGCGCCCGGACGGGCACCAGGCCCTGGCCGCGTAACTGTCTGACGGCGGTCGACCATTCGACATCTCTACCTGACCGTGTCGTCCCGGCCGGTCCTCGGGGATGCCACGCAGGGCTATGGTCGAGCGGCCACCAGCAGACCGGCCAGGTAGGTCTCCTCCACCGCGTCGCCCGGGAGGGCTTCGCGTAGCCGATGGCGTTCCTCGGTGAGGAACGCCGAACGGCTGCCGATGTTGGCGAGGTGCGTGTCGAGGGACACCACGCGGGTCCAGCGCACCTGGTGACATGCGACCCGCGGCCCCGCCAAGCCCTCCAGCCGGAAACCGGGTGAGCGGCCAAGCCCCGCACGACTGGCCGCCAAGTCCGCCACCGCAGCGGGCCAGTTACGGCAGCGGCCGCTGTGTCCCCGTCGGCTGGCGCCATCCACGTCGAGTTCCTCGAGGGCACCACATCGCCGAGATCACCGCACCGGTGGAAGCTCAGTCACGGCGGCGAGACACTGAGGCAGTGGAACACGGAGGCGGGCCGCAGCCGAGGTTCAGCAGTTCGACAGCGGGCGGGCAAGCCAGCGTCGGTCGGGGGCGGTGTCGCGGCGTGGGTCGAGGTTGGCGGCTGCGAGCAGCAGAGTGACTCCCTCCAGGTCATCACCCGGTCAGTGGGGTGGCCAGTTCGGTGTCGCTGCCAGGCCCTTCCCGTGGCCGGTGCAAAAGATGGCTGAACTTCCGGCTCCGAAGCCGGCTCTCTGCCGCTGGGAGGGGGCTACGCTCGGTTGCGTACCGTGAGTCGTCCGGGCGGGATGGAACTGGCCACAGTGACGACTCGGGCGGGCAGGCAGGAATCGAGGCGACGTCCGGAGCTTTCCGTCAGCGGGCACCACACGGCTCTCTGCAGTCGGCCCTACTTCGGCGCGCCTCTCAGCGCGTTCTCCCGCGGGCCCGGCCCCTGCTCGCTGCCACGTGTCCGGGAGGCGACGGAACGGACTTTCCGATGTCTGCCATGCGACACGACGTCCTCGCCGCCCAGGCCGTGGTCGACCTGGCCGCCCGCGCGGACGGTTTCGACGTACTGGAACTGCTGCACGATCTGACCACGCACGCGGTCAGCCTGCTGGGCGTGAGCTCGGCCGGGGTCACCATCCTCGACGAGACCGGACAGGTCGACTACGTCACCGCCTCCGACGAAACGTGCCGCCGCCTGGAGGAGGACCAACTCGAACTGGACGAAGGCCCCTGCGTGGACAGCACCCGCACGGGCAACGCCCTGGCCCCGGTCCTGCTGCGCGCCGACCGCCCCAGCCGCCGGCGCTGGCCCCGCTTCACCCCACGCGCGCTGGCCGCCGGCATCACCAACGTCGCCGCCGTGCCCCTGCGCACCCCGCAGCACCCGCTCGGCGCCCTCAACCTGCTCAGCACCGGACGTGTGCCGACGCGGGAGGACCTGTGCCTGGCACAGGTCCTGGCCGATGCTGCCGGAGTCTGCCTGCAACACCGCCAGACCCTCCTCGCCAAGGACGAGGTCATCTGTGAGCTGGAGACAGCCTTGGAGTCCCGCATCGTGATCGAACAGGCCAAGGGCGTACTCGCTTCCCGTCTGGGCATCGACGTGGAAGAGGCATTCGTGCGGCTGCGCGGCCACGCACGCTCCCGACAGCAGAAACTCACCGAACTGGCAGCCCAGATCACGCGAGGATCCGTCCCGGCCGAGCTCGACACGGTGTCGTGACATGACGCGCGAGGAACGGGACGCCGCCTCCGGCGCCGCCCCGCCACCCAAGGACGGGCTGAGCGAATTACTGGCCCGCGCACACCTGGCCGCCCGCAACGGACACGGCCCGGACACCGCCGTCCCTCCCGGGGCCGCCCGCCTGCTCGGCCTCGACGCTCTCACCCTGAACATGCTCGCCGCCGACGGCCACCTCGAACTGCTGTGGTGCGACCCGGCCGAGGGCCTGGGCCCCGAACTGGACAACCTGCAGTACACCCTGGGCGACGGCCCCGCCCTCGAAGCCGTAAAGCAGGGCCGCACCCTGTCCGAACCGGACCTGCCCGCCGCCGACCCGGCCCGCTGGCCTCTCTTCCTGCCGGCCGCCGCACGTACCCCGGTCCGCGCCCTCATCGCCGCCCCTCTGCGCTTGGGCGCCGCCACCATCGGCGTGCTCACCGGCTACCGAACGGCCCCCGGCCCCCTCACCCCCGCCCAACGCCGCGGACTTGACCGTGTGGGCCGCACCCTGGTGCACCTGCTGTACACCGAGCTGATCACCTCGGCCGACGACGGCGGAGCGGTCACCGGCCTGCGCCTGTACCGCGCCGAAGTCCACCAGGCCACCGGCTTCCTCGCCAGTGAACTGGGCATCCCCATGGGCCAGGCTCTCCTCCGCCTGCGAGCCCACGCCGCCACCTACGGCCACCCCCTGTCCGACCTCGCCCGCGATCTCCTCGCCCGCCGCCTGGCCCCCGACACCCTCGATCGTGCGGAGTAGGAAGAACCGGTGCGACCCGGCCTTCTCCTCGTTTCCGGCGATGGCTCCCTCAGAACGCCCGTCGTACGCCCTGCGGTAAGGGCTTCAGCGGGCTCCTGGAGTGGGTTCCGTCAGTTCGGGCGCGCCGCGCCCTTCGGTCGACGAGGTGCCACCACATGCCCTGCCCGGCGTCCTGTTCCTCATCGGTCTCCGCCGAACCAGAAGGACGGAGAGGGGACCCCTGGCCTTGGCGCGAGGCCACCCATGGTGGTCTCCGGCGGGCATGGCCTCACCGGTCTCCGCGAAAGTGCCCACTTGCTCGGCGGCACCTTCCTGGCCCGCCCCCTCGACGACGGCGGCTTCCGGATCCACGCCGCCTTCCCCGCCCCCCCACCAGCCACCCGGGCACGAAAATCAGCCGACGCGCTGAACTGCCCGACGCGCTGCGAACAGCCGGGACCGGAAAGGGCCGGGGCGGGCGTTGCCCACTTCGGTGGGGGTCCCGACAGCGTGGTCCGAATCGGCACATGTCCGCCCTGGACGGCGGCCTGCGTTGAGGCTCTGTTGATCCGTGACTGTTCGCGGCGAAGCGGGTTGGGGCGCTGCGATGTCGGCAGAAGCGAATGGGGACTGGTGTCCACTATGCCGCTTGATGGAGTGATGACTACATACCTATGAGTCCTTGGGGCAATTTACGCGAGACGGAAGTTTCCGCGTAAGTGAGCGTCACGGGGGCGGGGAAACAGGCCGATCCACCTGCCCCGAACGGAAAGGCTCCACGGTGAACCGAACCTGGACACGCTCCGGCCCTGGTACGCGGGCGCCGCGCCGTCCGGCGGCCCGGACCGCTGTCAGCCTGCTGGCCGCGGCCGGCAGCCTGTTGATGCCGATCGCGGTGGTGGGCACGGCTCACGCTGGGCAAGCCGTCACCGGCGGCCGCGCGGTCGCGATGCCGTCCGGCACCACCACGGCTCACCTGCCCCTCGTCGGCCGCCCGACGGGCCCCGCCTCCGCCACCGCGGCGAGTGCGCTGATCAAATACGCGCTGGGTGACTTCGTCTGGTTTGATGAGAACGGCGACGGACGGCAGGACACCGGCGAACCTGGTGTTGCGGGCGTGAAGGTCTCCCTGCTGACGGCGACCGGAGCTTCGGCCAAGGACGCCGACGGAAACACGGTCCAGCCCACGGCGAGCGACGCCAACGGCCATTACGCATTCGACAACCTGGCCCATGGGCAGTACAAGGTGCATTTCAGCGAACTCCCTGCGGGAAGCAGGTTCACCACGCAGTCGGCACCGGGGGGCAGTTTCTTGAAAGACTCGAACCCGGACCCGAGGACCGGGACGACAGCGACGATCAGGCTCGGTCTCCCTCTCCCTGTGCCGGGTGAGCGCCCCGCGGTCGGTAGTGACGGTGTGTCAGCGGCCTTCATCCAGCCGACGATCGATGCGGGACTCGCAGACGAGAGCTAGCGCTCTCATAGCTACCGGCAGGCGGGACCGGCGGGACTGCTCGCGGGACGGTGGGGACGGGCCGGCCTCGTGTCGAGTATGCGGCTTGGTCACTGCCTCGCACTCCCATGGCGGGAAGGCCGGACGTCAGCGAAGTGCTCTGACTGTTGCTCGGTCGAGTGCACGGACCCTGGGGGCGTGTCGCGCGCGCTGTGATGGGCAGCTTGAAGTTGGGCCCGGAGGGGAGGGAGGCCCAACCCCGTTCGCAGTTGCTCTCACGCGGTCGCGAGAGCCCTCCGGGCACACTCGTGGCCCGCGTTACGCCGGCTTGTACTGATGGGCCTGCCGCCGCGCCATTCGATCCTGGAGGAGTCGCCTGCAACCCAGTCCTCGGCGGTCGTCTCGTCGATACCGGCGCGCCGCAGGATTTCGACGAGATCGCGGTCGTTGAATGCTGGCCCGAGCAGGCGGGCGTCGGCACTTACCCGCCGACCGCCGGTGCCGCGCGGCCGGTGCACGACGATCCGCGCACTGGCCATAGATCCAGGGTGCGACGTCGGGCCGATGATCGCAGCCGCGGGCCTGGCCACCCTTCGTGATCAGGGGGGGTGTGGCATGGGAAGCATGGCCGTCATGGCTGCGATCGGCCTGGTGGTCGCTTGTCTGGGTGTAGGCGTGCTGATGTTGCTGGGTCTGGTGGCGGTCGTGCCGTCTGGGTGTTGGCGAAAGCGGACGATCGCCGCGATGGAGCAGGCCGAGCGGGACGACGACTGCTAGTTAATCCAGCACCCCGGGCTCGGTCTCGGGGCGCAGAACTCGCAGACGGGGATGCCGTTGGCGAGGGGGTGCAGGGCTTGCTCGCAGCTGAGGGCTTTGGCGGTGCCGTGCGTCATGCCGCATCTGTCGACGTGCACAGTCTTGGGGTTGGGCCCCCGCCGGAGCATCTCTTCCGGCGGGGGCTTCTGTGCGTAGTGGGTCACGCTGGCGCGGTGTGTGCGTCACGGGTTCCGCTGTACTCAGGTTCACCGCTGTCGAGGACGCGGAGCAGGGAGGCGGTGACGACGCGGGTGCTGCGGCCGATGCGTAGTACTCGGCAGGGGAACTCGCCGCGGCGGACCAGGTCGTAGCCCTTGGCCCGGGAGAACCCGAAGGCTGCGGAGGCTTCTTCGACGCTGCCTGTACCGCCCCACGTGGCGCGGATGTAGGCGGGGCTGGAGGGAACGCTCTGCGGTGGGTTGTCGTGGTGGTGCATGTCGTGCTCGTTGATCCCTTCTCGAATTCGAAACGGCGGTGGTGGCGGAAATATCCCTGGGCGGTGCGGCGTTCCCCTCTGGCATCGTGATGGCGAGTGGGGGAGTGGTCGGTCTGAAGCTATTCAGCACGGCAGGTGGTGTGGCCGAGGTGATGCCGCGTCTGGCCGTGGTCGAGGCGGATGTGCAGGACCTCCTCGAGGCGCACATGGAGACGATGCTGGGCGTCAGGTTCCTCGCGAGCGAGTTCGTCATCGACTGCGTTGATGGCGGACGGATCGACTCGCTGGGGCTCGACGAGAACGGGGCACCCGTGATCGTCGAGTACAAGCGCGGCACCGACGCCGGCGTGATCAACCAGGGCCTCTACTACATGGCCTGGCTCGTGGCCCACAAGGATGCCTTCCGGAACCTGGTCCGCGACCGGCTCGGGGTGACGGCTGCGTCCCAGATCCGGTGGAGCGCTCCCCGGCTGATCTGCGTGGCCGGCGACTTCACCCGCTACGACGCGCACGCCGTACGCGAGCACCGGCGCAGCATTGACCTGGTCCGCTACCGCTACTTCGGCAGAGACCACTTCGGCCTAGAGACCGTGGCCTCGGTCACGGGGCACCGGGCCAAGGCCCAGCGGGTACGCAGCCGCGCGCCCGGGGCGCCGCCGGTCCGGCAGCAGGGCAGTGCCATGGCCGAGCTGGCCCAAGCGGTCGACGAGGTCCTGGTCGGACTCGGCGACGGCGTCACCCGGGTACAGCGCAAGCAGTACCGCGCCTATCGACGGCTACGGAACTTCGCCAGCGTCTGCGTGCCCCAGCAGACCAAGCTCCTCGTCTACCTCAAGGCCGACCCGAAGGAGGCCGACCTCATCCCCGGCTTCACCCGGGACGTGACGGGGCTCGGCCACCACGGCACGGGGGACCTGGAGCTGCAGCTGCGTACGGAGCGGGACCTGGAGCGCGCTGGAGACCTTCTCCGCCTCAGCTACGCCGCGGCATAGAGACCTCTTGCCCGCTGGCCCGAGCGGGGTGTGGAGTTGTGGGCTGTTGTCGTGGTGCGGCCTTTCGACGTGACGGGCAGGGAATGGCGGTGGACCACTAATGATGCGGACGATCCCCGGTTTCGGTAACCGGGGATCGTCTGCTATCTACCGCCCTGCCGCTGATGCTGTGGCTGCCGGGCAGCAGGAGTGGCCCTGCCGCCAGTAGGACCCGATGGGTCGTCTGCACCGCAGAATTGCTTGGTCATCAGCGAGCCGACCCAGGTCCACGGGTTGCCGTGACGTTGGCTGTTGGGCGTAGCCATTTATTCGCCGCTTGGGTGTGGAGAGGATGTGACGCCGAGGCTGATGCGTGTGGCGGCATCACAGACATGTGCTAGGCGATTCCGTGATGGTGCAGCGGAATAAAATGGCAGGATTGGACTGGGGGCTGTAGGGATATCGATCTGAACATCTGGCCGTGATGGTGCTGCGGTTCTGAACCGCAGAGGTGCGCTCATATCGGTAGACCGAGGCAATGACGTTCAGCGTGCCGTGGTGGTGTGTGGCTCGGTAGCCGCAGAGCTTACACAAGGCCAACAGCTATGCCGATACTAGTGCCATCGCCATAATGATGCTGCGAATTCGAGCCGTAGACATGCGTCGAACTCGCGGTCAGGGCGGAGTTTCAGCAACTGACGGCCTCCAGCGTAGATGCCAATCTGGTCGCCGTGGTAGTGCTGCGATAGGTGATCGCAGAGTTCTGACTGGGTGTTTGTTGATGAGGCTCACGGATTCAATCCCAGATGGTGCTGCGGTTCGCGACCGCAGAGATAGGCGAGTTCGGTAACGCGATCCGGCGCCTGGCGAAGATGCCGTGATGGTGCTGCGGTTCGCGGACCGCAGCGGGGGCTACATGGCCATGCTGAACGCCTGTGATCCGAAGCGGCCGTGGTGGTGCTGAGGTTGGGGACCACAGAGGTGGGCGGCCTTGGCAGCGTCGGCCATCGCTTCATGGATGCCGTGATGGTGCCGCGGGTCGAAACCGCAGAGACAGATTCCGATGTACGTGTCCAAGTTGGGCGGGAGATCCCCGCGATGGTGCTGCGGTTCGGAACCGCAGAGGTACAACAGTGCCGAGGAGACCCAGTGGGGGATCTACCAGCCGTGGTGGTGCTGCGGTTCGAAACCGCACAGGCCGGACTCCTCGTATGCTAGCTCGCGGACGCGGGCCTTGCCGAGACGGTGCTGACATTCGGGCCCACAGAGGTAGGCCGTCTTGTCGGGCCTGGTCATAGAGTCACGCGCACCCGTGGTGATGCCGCGTTTTGGAATCGCAGATGCAGGCGAAGCGGACGACGATAGGGAATTCCGGGGTCCAGGTGCCATGATGGTGCTGCGGTTCCTTACTGCAGAGGCGACACAGTCAGCCGCTGTGGAAGCGCCGGGACGTCAATTCGTGGTGGTGCTGCGGTACGTGGCCACAGAGGCGGGACTAGGCCGCCGGCGACACAGGTCTTTCCAACACCGCCGTGATGGTGCGGCGATTCGAACCGCAGAGGCTGGTTCACTCAAGCTGCGCCGATTGGCATAGCCGCTATTCCGCGATGGTGCTGAGGTTCGAGACAGCAGAGACAGTGTGTACTCACTCTGGCCTTGCTGGACCTTGTGGTCGATGGGGTGGTGCTGCGCGTGATTGCTGCAGAGGAGGAAGAACAGAGCCTGGATCGGTATCGCAGCCTGGCGCAAGCCGTGGTGGTGCTGCGGTTCGAGACCGCAGAGGCAGAGGGCAATGAGGAATGCGCCGAAACCGATGACCCCGCCGGGTAGTACTGCAGTTGGCGACGACAGAGGTGGCAGCGATGTCCGAAGCTTCTGGCGGAGACTCCGTCGGCCGTGATGGTGCTGCGGTTCGAAACCGCAGAGACAGCCTGGACACATCAGTATCTGCTCCCCCAGTACGACGAACCGTGATGGTGCTGCGGTACATAGCCGCAGAGCTGGAGCAGAGCCTGGAGCGGTATGGCCGCCTGCCGTAGACCGTGATAGTGCTGCGGCACTCGGCCGCAGATATGGGTGATGCCCATGGGCAACTTCAACGCGAACCAGTGGCCGTGATGGTGCTGCGGTTCGAAACCGCAGAGGTAGCACGCGGTCAGACCGCACACCACGACTACGCAGATGCCGCGGTGGTGCTGCGGTTCAGAGCCGCAGAGGTAGGACGAGCTGCTCCGGGGTGCACAGCGCCCAGTACAGGCCGTGGTGGTGGTGTGGTTCGAGACCGCAGAGGCAGGGTGACTGAGCGGGCATCACTCCGGAACGTGAGGTGGGGTGTGGGCGGCTTGCGGAGGTGGCTGGGTTCGTTTCGGGGATTTGGCTTCGGTGGGCTGCGGGGATTCTCGGCACCTTATGGTGCCGAACTTGGTTTGGTGGCGGTTCGTGGGTGGGTGCGGTTGCCAAGTTGGAGGGGGCCGTCAGCTTGTGGGAGGCGTGTGCGAGGGGCGGCGTAGATGGCGGTGACGCCGAGGTTGTGGAGTTTGGCGGGTTCGGGGTGCGGGGTGCGGATGAGGGGGTGTTCGAGGAGGGTGGTGATGCTGGTTGTGGTGAGTGGGGGTTGCCAGATGGGCCAGGTGAGGGCGCCGTTGGGGGTGGCGCGGTCCCAGCTGGTGGTTTGGGCGTAGGCGGTGTCGCCCGTGAGGCGGAAGGTTGCGAAGGCGTGGAGGGCGAGCCAAGTGGCGCCGGGGACGCCTTGTTGGGTGGGTTTGCCTTGGCTGACCATGTGGGCGTCGCCGGTGGAGTGGTGGTCGAGGTTGGCGCCGGCGTAGCCGTCGACGCGGCGCCAGGCGGTGAGTGCGGCGAGCAGGTGGGTGGGATCTTTACGGCATTCCTGTGCGGCTTTGGCCCAGTTGTTGGCCAGGGTCATTTGTCCGCCGCGGCCGAAGAGCGGGGTGCTTGATGTGTAGAGGACGGGCTGCTTGCCGCGTGCGGGGCGGACGTCGCCGGTGTTCTTCTCGATTGGGGCGATGCCTAGTTGGTTGACGAGTGCGGTGAACCAGTGGGCGGTAGGGGTGTTGTGGTCGCGTTCGGCTTGAGTGTGGGTGCGCAGGTGATGTAGGGCGGTGTCGATGGGCATGCGCAGGGCGTCGCTGGGTCCAGTGCGGGGCAGCGAAAGGATGCCGGGTACCAGTGGTAGGGGTTCCTTGGCGGGGTCGTCCGGCAGGTGGCTGCCCAGCAGGTCGGCGAGCGCCTGGTGAGTGAGCGGTCGGTGGGTGTGGAGGACGGCGGGTGCCTCCGGGCCGCGCCATGAGAGCCGGGCGGGCTGGTCGAGGTCGTGGGTGGTGAGCTGGAGGATGCCCAGGGCGGCGAGGAAGCCGAGTGGGGAGTTGCTGACCAGGGCGGGCAGTTCGAGTTCGTAGTGTGTCATCGGGTTAGCTCCCTTCCTCGGAGCAGGCCATGTCGGCCAGGCGTACGACGGCTTCGAGTAGGGCCAGGCCCCATGGGCCGTAGCGGCGGTTGAGGGCCTTGAAGCGGTCGGGGCCTGTCCAGTCGGTGCCCATGGCGGCGCTGTTGACGGTCACGTGCTGCTGGTCGGGCATGAGACAGGTGACGTCAACTGGGTTGGGATCGGTTACCGGCGGCAGGAGTGGCCGGGCGTGTCCGTGGTGGGAGGCCACCAGATGGAGGACTAGGTCCGCATCGAGGCCCTGGGCGAGGTCTGGGTTGGTGGCTAGCCATTCCTGCACGGCCAGGGCGCTGAGTGCTTCGTGGCGTAGCTCGGGGTGCCAGTTGGCCAGGCGGGCGGCGCGGCGGCGGCCCGTATGGTCGGCCGGGTCCATGCCGGATTTGGCCAGGGGCTCATCTAGGGACTCGGCGAGCAGACGGTCGCCGGCGCACAGCATGCACTGGAAGCGGGGATGGTGTTTGCCGCAGTCGTGGGCGTGCGCCCCGGTCTCAACAGCAGCCACCAGGGCCGTGGGTAGTCCCAGGCGTACGGCGAAGTCGGCGGCGCGTGCCGCGACCGCCTTGCCGTGCTGGGCCAGGCCGACGGGGCGCGTGAGGGAACTGCCGTCGGCGTCATCGTCGTTGACGCCAGCGGTGCGCTCGACACGGTCGCCCTTTGGGCGGGCGGGGACCAGGAGCAGGCGTGATGGGTCGGTGGCGTCGAGGATGGCGTGGCCCCTGCGGGCCGAGCGCCCGTCGGCGGCAGTGTCCCAGGCGGTGATGGTTCGGAGCTGGCTGAGGCGCTGGTGCAGGTCGACGGTGTACGAGCCGGGCGTCGGCGGCCCGGAGTCTGCGGCCGGCAGCAGGCCCAGAAGCCGGTCGAGGAGTTGGTGGATGATGTCGGTGATGGACTCGTCGTCCTCGCCGGCCAGCAGCTTCTTGGACGCTCTAGTGATGGCCGTCGTGGCCGCCTGGGCGGTGGCCTCGTCGAATCCGCCGAGCAGTGCCAGGGGCCCGGCGTCCAGGCGGGTCGGTGCGCTGTCTGTGAGGGGCGGGAAGTCGGCGAGGTCGACGACGGGGTCACCGGGGGTACCGGTCCAGCCGTAGGCGTCGTGGCCGCTGTAGTGCGAGGGCAGGACGACGATGCTGCCGGGACGGATGTCGCGGGGGCCTGTCGCGGGGATCCACTGGTTGTCGCGGTCGTCGTAGCGCAGTGCCGGAGCCATCGTCTGGTGTTTCTTGGCCGCGGTCGGTGCCTCCGCGTCCGGTGCGCCTTCCAGGTCGCTGGTGGTGTCGTCGGCGGTCGGCTGGGTCAGGAAGCGGCGCAGCTGGCGGGCGGGGATGGCGACGGTTTCGCCGGGATGAGGCGGGACTTGGGCCATGCGAGCGGCCCACTTCTCCCAGTCCGGCTGACCCCCCAAGGTGGGGAGGTCGCTGCGCCACAGGACCTGGACGTCTTCGGGCGTGGTGCTCAGGCCGTGGAGGAAGGGCGCGGTCGGCTGGTCGGGCACCGGGGTCGGGCTGGTGCGGGTCCAGGAGTCCAGCAGGGTGCGGTGCAGGACGGGAATGCGCGGTACGGGCACATTCAGCGACGCGGTCTCGGTGTCTGCCAGCAGGGCGGGCAGCATGGCCGGGTTGATGACCAGTCCCTTGTGAAGGCTGTGCTGGAGGTCCTCGGCGCAGGTGGTGAGAGGGGCATGGGAGGTGAGCCATTCCCAAGTCGCGTGGGCGGCTGGGCCATAGACCGGGATGTCCTGCGGATCCGGCGCTGCGGCGCGGATCACGACCGCGGGAGCCCAGGGGAAAGCACCGGTGCGGTCCAGACGGCCCAGGCGCTGGATGAGCGCCGCCGCAGCGGCGTTCTCGCTGATGAGTCCCGCGAAGGACACATCTACGCCGACTTCGACGGTCTGCGTCGCGACGACCACCAAAGGCCGGTCGCGATCGGCGCTGATGCCCTGGAACAGCTCGCGCAGCTGGCGGCTGTTCAGCAGGCGCTCGCGATCCTCACCACGGCAGCGGCCTGTCAGCAGGACCAGGTCGATGTCGTCGCGTGCGGACAGGCGTTGGAAGGTTGCTCGGGCGGTGCGGATGGTGTTGGCGATGACGCCGAGCACGGGGCGGGCCACGAGCGGCAGCATGACGTCCATGGCCTGCTCGGCGGCCTGGGCGAAGGCGAGCGCGGAGTTCTTGGCGAGGGTGCTCGCATCCCACAGGGTCAGCCGCCGCTGGGCGTTGAGACGGTTCCCCGCGACGGGGTGCTGGCGATCCGCGCGGGTGATGCTGTGGCGCGGGCGCGCGGGATCAGCAGCGCCGGTGGCGGAGAGGCTGACGACCTGCACGCCACGCCGGCCAAAGTCGCGGTGGGAGGCAGTCTGTTGGTAGGCGGTGCAGTCGGCGGCCGTTGTGAGCAACGGCAGAGCGATGTGCGCCTCGTCCACCGCCAGCAGCGCGTCGGTGCCGCACAGGGCCGCATCGATAGGCCGCATCCTGGGGCTGGTGTGATAGCCGCGGAAGAGCAGGCGGCTGCCGTACTGGTCCACGGTCGAGGTGATCACGGCGGGCTGGACGGGGGAGCGCAGCCAGCGTGAGGCCCAGTCCACGCCACCCCGCATCCGCACCGCTTCCAGAGCGGTGCTCTCCCCGCTCAGTTCACGCAACGCCTGGGCGACTCGGCCCGTGAGGGAGCCGTACGAGGCGCCGTGCAGAGCGTGCTGGACGGTGCAGGCGTGCTCGTGCGCCTGGTCGACAACCAGACGGCGGTCAACGACGAAGAACAGCCGCAGCGGCACACTCCGCTCCAGCCCGGTGGCGCACTGCCAAGCGAGCAGAAACAGCCAGATATCGATCAAGCTGGTTTTGCCCAGACCAGTCGGCACATCCAGGTCCCGCCATTCCCCCGTCTCAGCAGCCTGCTTGAGGTAGGCGTCCTGCCACGGAAACGGGCGGTAGCCGTGTACGGCTTCGACGAAATCGGGAAAGTCCTCCGGGGTGAAGCTCATGCCTCCGCCTTCCAGGCGTCGGAGGGCACGCACAGGCCCAGGCCGAAGGTCTTCTTGCTCCCCAGCACCACCGGACCGGTGACAGGCTGAGGGAAGGCCAGACGTACATGCCTCACGGGAAGCGGCCGTTCACCGTCCTTACGACGTACCGCATTCGAGCAAAGGCTGGGTGCGCCGGGCACGAAGGCGCCGGTGCGCAGGACCTCCACTGCAACAGGCGTGGGCATGCCGGCCAGACGACAGCTGGTGGCCACCGAGCCCTCGATGTCGCGCCCCCGGGGGAAGCGATCCAAGACCATGGGCAGGGCTGTGGTCCACTGGCGCGCGGGCCGCGTCCACTGCTCTGGCATCACCGACTTGAGGGAGGTGACTTCCGTGTCGCCGGCGCGGACATAGGTCAGTGATACGGGGCGTTCCAGGCAGGGCAACTTGAGCTTGCGCAGGCCGCCGCCCATGCGTAGGAGCACGGCCAGGAGCGCTCTGCGGTGCGCGGGATCCAGGTCACTGGGCAGTGCGACCGCGACTCCCCGCAGTCGGCCGTCGGCGTGCGGGTGGCCGACGAACGGCAGCCCTAGGTAGGCGCAGAGGCGGCGCTCGTCTCCCTTTGTCTTGTGGCCGTGGACGGCGACCATGGCCTCGACGTCGTGTCCCGCCTCCGCGAGCAAGCCCATCGTCTTCTCCCGCAGCGCGCCGGTCGCCGCAACCGTCAGCGCGGGGTCTAGGGAGAACCGTGGTGGGAATGCGAAGGTCATCAGGTCTTCGAACGGTCCCGCCTTGGGCTCCTGGGTGGAATCCGGCGCGGTGGCTCCCTGGCGGATGTAAGGGAACATACGGTCTTGCTGCCAAGCGGAATCGCCCTGCTCATGTGCCCGACGCAGTCGCTGCAAGTAGCCCGGGTAGGGGGCCCGCAGAGAGCACACATCGGCTGTCGTGCCGGCTGCATCGCTGGGGTGCCACATTTCCCACTCGGTGCTGCGGTCCTTCGCCACGGAGTGCTCTGATGTGTCGGCGGTGACGAGGGCGTGGCCGCCGGCCCGGCCGATGTAGGGCACTGCCCTGGCCAACTCGGCCAGGACGGTGAACACTCCCCTTGGTGGCTCTGACGGCCATACGAACTCCAGCCGAGGCTGAGCCAGGGAGCGCTGCGGCCACACTTTCGGTTTACCGCCGTTGGTCCGTCCGGGCAGCACCGCGTGACCGGGCTTGGCCGCCGAGGCGTTCGTCGGCACCCAAGCCATCCGCGGGATCTCGGCCTCCGTGGTGCGAGCCGGCACCCGTAGTGCAGGGAGCGGCTGCTGCTCCAGCCAGGACAAGGCGGCGTCCTGGACAGGATCGGTGGGATCAGCCACGGACACCAGGGCGCAGAAGATGCGGGAGGGGTGCGGGGGCCACTCGGCGTGGCTGCGATCGAGGGTAGACGCCTGATAGGAAGGGTCTAGCAGGTCGACGGTGATGCGAAAGGGCATCGGGTCACTCGCTCTCGGCTTCGCCGACCCCGGCGATTACATACGACTTGTCGATCGCCTGCTGAAGGCTCGGGTTGGGGTGCAAGATCAACGGTTCGGTCGCCCACTGCACGCCCGCCGCATGGGCTCGATCGCGTGCGATCTCGAACAGCTCCAACGCCTCTTCGTGAGTGGACAGCTCCAGCGCATCGAGCACCGGCTTCCCGTCACGGCCGCGCTGGACCCAATCGATGCGCTCGGACACCAACAGCAGTTCGCAACCAGAGCGCAGGTGCAGGGCAGGGGCAGCGAAGGCGAGCCGGTCGCCCAGGAGGGCAATAGCGGCCACCAGGGCCCGTGCAGCCTGCGTCAGCTCGTCGCTGACGGGACCGAAGCGCAGCATCGCCAGTTTCGCCAGGCTCAGCGAGGCGCTGCGCTGTACGGAGGTGACCGAGACGCCGCCCAGCCCCTCCGAGGGCGGAATCATGCCGTGCCCGAGCTCCGACATGCGCGCCGTCTTGACGCCCGCCTTCGGCTTCTCGGCGGGCGAGGGAATCCAGCCGGTCTCGGTCAACTGGACCGTCTCTCCCGCCAGGTTGAGACGGTCGAAACGCCCAGCTCCCCGGACACCGACCAGCGGCTTGATGCCGATCATCTCGGACCGATAGGCGCGGGGGATCTTCACCTGGATACGACGCTTGCGGTGCGAATCCCACGCTCCGTAAATGAGATCAGTCGGGGCCTCACGTAGATACCCGCTCATGTCGCCGGGGCAGGCATCGCGCAGAGTCATACCCGGCTCCGTTGCATCGAAGGCAACGCCCGCACCGTCGACAGAGTCTCGGAAGTACGCATCTCGCGAGCGATGGGGGGCTTCCAGGCTAGTCATTCGCACCGGCACCCCCAGAGACTCGGTCGCCATCTCCAGATGCGGAATGAACGCGGCCTGCCGCCGAATCGCGTCCAGCAGAGCGGTTTCGCACCGGTTGGCTTGTGACTGCGGCTGGTCGAGAAGAACGACCGAGGTCGCAAGGCCGTCCACGTACCGCCGCTCGACAAGATGGGCGGCGGCGTTCGTCTCCCTCCCCTTCACCGTCGGAGGGGACACAGGCGTTCCGACGCCGGCCAGCGGTTCGTAATGCGCGGTGATACGAATCGCGCCGTCTGCAGACCGCAGGCTCGCAGCGTCCAGCAACCGTTCGTAGACATCTTTCATGGCGGAACCTTCCGTTGCGCAGAGGGAGTGTGTGCCCCAGCGCGACGAACGAGAACATGGGCCCGCCGGTCGGGGCAGAGGTCATGCAAGCAGCGACGAAGGCGCGCAACAACGATCACTATCGCGGCGGAAATGACCCGCTGTCAGTGCCGGTAGGTAAGGTGCCCAGCCGCTCATCGCGAAAGCTCGTGGGTACTGTCGGGCTGAGGCCCCTGGGTCGTCTCGAGGCACCGGTCTGTGAGCAGGATGCGGGCGGTCCTGCACGCATCTCGCTGTGTGACAACACCCCTAACCGAGCCTCAAAGACGGGCGCGGGCTGCTCCTCTGACGCGCTGTCGTTGCGCTGGGTGCCACAGCACGGCACCGGCAGCGATTGAGCCAGGCACGGGCAGTGTTGGTATGAACGCTGTCTCTGCGGTATCCGTCTCGGGGCGAGCTAGGTGGCTACCTTCGGCTCAATTTCAATGTGACCTGAATCACAGGGAAGGTTATCGCTGTTTGGAGTGTCGGGTTTGCGACGTTCCTCCGCGACCTAGGCTGGGGCGGGGCGCTGTGCATCCGCCAGCGGTGGCTCCATGGTTTGCCGAGGATGTAGTGCGGCTTTGCGGCGACAAAGTTGGGGACGATACCGATCGGGTGCGGCTCCTCCCGAGTGACTGGTTGAGGGCTGGCTGAGCTGGGCTTTCGTGCCGGTGGGCTGGCGGCAGCTGGTTGCTTCTACCGTTTTGGACAGGAGGCAACGGGGGGTGAGGAGCGATAGCCAAGAAGGGCTCTGTCTGCAAGAAGCCCCTGAAGGCCAAGAAGAAGCCCGGCTTCCAGGTCAGTACGCGCTTGCTCGACCCGCTCGCACAAGGTCAGCCTCGCCCTGCACGCCTCGGACCGGGGCGGGAACTGCGCGGTGAAGCAGGGCAGCTGGGGTGCTGGTCCGTTGCGACGGACCAGCACCCCAGGCGGTCGGACGATGTCAGCAGAACGGGATGCCCGGCACCGGCTCGTCGTTGTTGCCGCCGGAGATGAAGATGTCGGAGACCCAACTGCCGTTGTCGAGCTGCGCCCACCAGTAGTTGTAGTAGGAGCCGTAGGAGACGCTGCCGCCGGTCGCCTGGCAGACGGCTTCGATGGCGCCGGGGCCTACCTGGCCAGTGACCGGCGAGGTGGTGTAGGGGTCTGCGTGGGTGTTGACATCACTGGCCCAGACATTCACGGGCACACGGACCTGGGTGGGTGCCGCCGCGCTGGCGGCGGGGGCGAGGCTGACGGTGAGAAGTGCGGCGCCAGCCGCGAGGGCGGCCCTGCGAACCAGAGGCGTGTTCTTCATGTTGTTCCTCTCCTGGTCTGAAGCTGCACCGAGGTTCAAGAACGTCGTTTCGGAATCCAACATCCTCTGCCCTATGAGCCTCTGACCAGCGTGTTTTCAGCCTCTGCGAGCGCAAGTGGAATATTCACCGATGTGGGGGACGCATCGAACGGGTGCCTACGGATCCTCTGCGTCGCCCTCGGCGGCCCATACTCATCGGCCAGCCAGCGCCGAGGACTTGGTCGTAGTGCGTGGACTCCGCGGAGCGCGGCTCTTTTGCAGCGAGCCATGGCCTGCATGATTACCGACCGGGGGTGGGTTGCTCGATCGTCGTGGATCGAGCAGCGGGAGGCACGGCCATGAGTTCCTGACCTGACCGGCGATCTCACTGCAAAAGAGCCGCACCCATACCGATCGTGCAGCAGACCCTGATAAGGATCTTTGAATTCGGCTCTGGCGGGGGGCTTGGTACGTTCTGCCGTATGACGCTGCGTTCGGTGGATCTGCGTAAAGAGCCTGTGGAAGCCGTACTGGACCGTGTGGAGCGAATGCTGGGGGTACGCCTCGACCGCGAGACGGTGGTGCGTAAGCGCCGGTCTGTGGGGGCGCGTACGGACCGCGAGACGTGGGTGCGTATCGAGCGGCGTGGGCTGGATCGGATCGGGGTTCAGGGCGGGGACGGCACCGCGTCCGCGGAGGCCCTGCGCGGGATCGCCAAGCCGGCCTGGCTCGCCGGTGTCGCGTGGCGGGACGAGGCGGAGCCGGTGATCTGGCGGGCGGACGAGACAGGACTGCTGCCGGGTGCCCCGGTGGGGAGCGCCGTGGTGGCCAAGGATCCGGGACTGGCCGAGGAGTGGTGGGCCTCGCTGAATGCCTCGCTGGAGGCCCTCGCTGCGCAGTGCACGAACCGGATCGCGACACCGGATACTGAGACCCTCACGCAGGAACTGGTCACGGCCACGATCCACAGTGTTTTCCCCGGGATCGATACGGCGGTGACCGATTGGCGTCCAGCCCATGCGGATCTCAACTGGGCGAATGTGACGGCGCCGGTGTTCTGCGTGTTCGACTGGGAGGACTGGGGCATGGCACCGCGCGGCCTGGATGCAGCGAATCTGTGGGCGGCTTCCCTTGCCGTCCCGCCTCTGGCCGACCGCGTCCGCACCGAGCGGCGCAATGATCTGGCGAGCCGGGACGGCAAGCTGATGATGCTGTTCGTCGCCGCGAAGGTCCTTGGTCCCTACGCTGATCCCGACGACCCCCGCCTGGCCCTCGCACGGAAGACAGCGGAGCAGATGGTGCAGGAACTTCAGGCAGGCTGACGGGCTTTGAGGAGCTGCCGGTAGTCCTGGACCACGTGCTCGTCTACCTCGCACGCCAGGGCTCGGTCAGCTCCCGCAGGTGGTCGACGTTGTCCGTGCCGACCGCGACCGCGTCAACCCGAGGCAGGCCGTAGGCAGAGCGGAACGCGGCCTGGACCTTCGTGACCGGCGCGGATCCCCGCAGGAAGACCCTTGGATCGAACCGCTCCCACACCTGATCCAGGACCAGTCCAGGAGCGACCTGAAGGGACGTCATGTCCTCAGCATCGCTCAGGCAACACAAGGCGGGGTGAGTTTCCGGCATACGCGGTCAGGCGCGCGAGCCCCCTCCCCGCGCTCCGGGAAGCCGTTAACTCACCTGCTTCAGCGCCGAGTTCACCTGCGAATCGATACGTTGGCTCGTCATGAACTGGAGCTCTCCTCGCCGCGTTGAGTCGTCACCGTCCTCCAGCTGAGTTCGTCCCAGCCGCCACTGCCCAGATGGTTCCGCCTGTCGCTCTCGCGAGGAATCACTACTCTGAGTACACACTTACAAGCATGTCGTACTCAGAGAGGCACAGGGATGGATGCAGCCGCACACCAACCGCTGCACCTCGCCGTCGTGGACGGGCTCGATGCCGTCCTCGTCCGTGTGCAGGGAGATCTCGACATCGAGACAGCCCCAAGGCTGCGGGCCGCCCTGACTCCTCTGCTGCACCGACGCGTGGAACTCGACCTCTCAGAGGTCAGCTTCATCGACTCTTCCGGGATCACTGTCCTACTCGTCCACCAGCGTCACGCTCGCGTGGTGGGCGGACGCAGCAGAGTGATCCACGTATCCCAGCCCGTTCAGCGGATACTCCGCTTACTGAGTTTTTCGTTAGTTCTGTGGTGTTTTGGGGTGGATGGTTAGTCCGGTGTGAGTGAGGAAGGACCACGGGAGTTGGCTGTTGGAGCAGACGCGGTGGATGCCGCGTTCGGCGGCGTCGGCGACATCGGCCAGGTGGTCGCCGGCGAGGTTGGCGAGCTCGCGGGTCTTGATGGCCGACCAGAGTAGTTCCACGGGGTTGAGTTCGGGTGCGTAGGCGGGCAGCCGCTCCAGTGTCAGCCAGTCCTGGTCCGCCGCCCAGGCCCGCATGTCCCGGCTCCAGTGCGCGGACAGCCCGTCCCACACCAGCACCACCGGCTCACCGGCGTAGAAGGATTTGACCTGTTCCAGCACTTCGATCAACGAGGCGGTGTCGTAGCTGCCCGGCTTGAGGTGGAAGCACAGCCGCGGGCCACGCCCGGGGTCAGCGGCGTGGTAGCCCAGCGCAGCGGCCATCCCGGCGCGTTTCCAGTTCAGCCGGTGCCGCAGCACGGGGGTGCGGCCGCGGGGCGCATAGGTGCGGCGGACCTGAGGCAGCAGCGACACGCCCGATTCGTCGAAGAACACGATCCAGGCACGTTTCTTCACCGCCCCTTTTTGATGCGCGGCCATTCCTGGGCGACCCATCGGGCGATCTCCGAGTCGTCCCGCTCGACGGCCTGGCGTCTGGGCCGCTGCAGACTCCACCCCAGCCGTCCAGTCAGCAGCCGCCACACCGACGCTCGCGCCAGCTTCACCCCGGTCACCCGCTCAACCACCACTCCGGCCCGCTCCAGGGTCCACAAGTCCGCCTCGAACCCGTGCGCCTGAGCACCCTGTTCCAACGCGGCCCGGACCACCCCGACTTGGGCATCATCCAGCTTGGGCGGCCGTCCCGTGGCCGACCGTCGCCGCAGCGCTTGGGCCCCGCCCTGCTCCCACAGGCGTTTCCACCGCCGCACGCTCTCCGGATGCATCCCCACCATCCGTGCGACCTCGGATTGAGGACGTCCCTGCTCGAACAACTCGACCGCGCGCATACGACGGGCCTCGGCCAACTGCGGTCGCGTGAGCGGCAGAACGGACACCTCAGAGACAACAGACGCAGACTCGCAAGACAGGCCAGCATCCTCACACCCCCGCAGCCCCTGCACCCACAGAACTAACGAAAAACTCAGTAGTTGGGGTGCACCGTCTCCTCGTTGATGGATTCGAGTAACAGGGCGACGCATAGCCACAAGGGATTCCGCATCGGGCAAACACGGGTGGACGGACGAGTGAGCTTGCCCGGAACCGCGCGGCGCTCTACGCGCGGTGCACGTGGGAGGCTGCCCCCAGGAACACCTCGGACGGCGTCGCTGCCGACCGGGGTAGGCAGGCCACCCGATACCCCCAACACGCCTGCGCGGGCCCCACCCCCCCCGGCTCTCCCCTCCCCCAGGGCGGGACCCGCTCCTCAACCTGCCACCCAGCAGCCGCGCGTCCGTACGCCGCCCGCCACCTTGGTCGTGGCAGGCGGCGTACGGGCGTAAGCCGCGTGGCTGTTGGTCGCGCTGCACCGCGGGTAGGGCTGTTACGTGGCTACGTTACCCAGTTCGACTGCTTCTGGCGCAGTCGTCACGGAAGCGAGGTCACAACCAACTCGGCCACTCACCCGCCACCTGAAGCGCTCGGTCGCGACCACACCTAAATGCGTTCACCTCAGGGGTTCACGCTGGCGGCCCTTCGCGCCTCTTAACTGTGTAGGCCGTGAACCTCCAGGAAGAAGGATGCTGCCATGCCCGATCGACAGGGGTCCGACTATCGCGACGAAGCCGGTCACGATCAGCTCACCCAGCTCCGCAACGACCTCGTGGTTGGTCTTGGCGCTGTCCTCGACACCGAGCGTGGCTTGCTGGAGATCTTGACGTGCACGGGATCTGACGGCGTTGCGTGCAGTCCCCATCGGCAACCGCTTGATTAGACGGCAATCTGGCGTGGAACAGAGGGCTGCCGGAGTTTCATCGGTGAGGTGGCTCGGTCTGCTGGCCGGAGCGGGGTGGTTCAGCGGGTTGCTCGGGCTGTGGGTGCGGCGGTTCGCGGGGGCGGTCCGGCTCGGGTGGCCGCCGGGGTGCGGGGTGTACGCCCCGCCTGCGGTGGAGGGGTGGTGGTGTGCTGCCAGCGGGTGCGTAGGGAGGTCAGGTCGGCCAGGGCGCGGCGGCTGCCGGTGATCAGCTGGTGGGGCGTGTTGGCCGGGTCCTGGGTGTAGGTGATGATGCGGGTGGCGACGTGGTGGGCGCGGGCGAGCAGGGCGCGCTCAAGGACTTTCTCCCCCCAGTATTCGGGGGAGCCGGTGGGGGTGGAGACGAGCGCCATCAGGTCGGTGGGGGTGAGGCCGTCGGCGAGGAGATGGCGGTGCTGGGCCTCCCACAGCACGGTGACAGGATCGACGGGTTCCCCGCGGTGTACCAGTGAGGTCAGGCACTGCCACAGCGCGGCGTGCAGCGGCAGTGCGAAGTCCTCGGGCTGGAGCCACCGCATGTCCTTGATCTCGGTGGGGTGCGCGGTCGCTGTGGCGAGCAGCGCCCGTTCGTCGTCCAGGGCGTCCTCGCCGCTGTCTCGCGGGGGAGGCTCAGGCAGTGGGGTGCGTGGCAGTGAACCGGGGTGCGGGGTGAACTGTCCGGAGAGTGTCTCCAGGAACTGTCCGAGCGTCTCGGCCTGGACCAGGGTGGTGGTGGCCGGGTTGGGCAGGGTGGGATCGGACGCGGTGTGGGCCAGGCGTTCGGCGTGCCAGTGCAGCATCCGGCGGGCGTGATCGGCGCGGATCATCCGCGCGTACGCCGGTGCGTGCTGGGGCCAGGGGCAGACCTGGATGAGTGTGTGGAGGTAGGAGGGGGTCAGCCCCGGTGCTTGGGGGCGGGCGGCGTCCAGCACTCTGTTCAGCCAGGCCGGGGTGGTGCGGTGGGTCTCGGGATCGGGCGCCGGTAGGGCGTGCATGGCGGCGAAGAGGGCGCCGTGGGTGTGGTTGCTGAAGTGGGCGGCGTCCAGCGGGCCAATGTCGGCGCGGCGGTGCGGGTCGAGGAGGAGCGCGCCGAGCAGGGCTTGCTCGGCGTAGTGCACGGGCTGGGGCGGGGGCAGGTCGTCCAGGTCGTCGTCCTCGTAGGGGGCGGGGGTGTGGTGCATCAGGCGGCCAGGGTGAAGTCGTCGGGATTGAGGGTTTTGCCGAGGTGCGGGGCCAGCAGATGGGCTGCGAGACGGGGCGGCACGGCGTTGCCGATCTGGGAGAACTGCTGGCCCTTGTTCCCGGCCCAGGGGTAGGCGGCGGGGAAGGTCTGCAGCAGGCCGGCCTCGTGGGCGGTGATCCGGATGGACTCCGGTGCCGGACGGTCCTCGACCAGGACGTTGCCGGCCGGTTCGGCGACCCAGACGCATTCGTTGGCGCGATGACCGAAGAACAACGTGCCGGCGGGCTCATCCGCGCGGCGCACGGTTGCGTTCGCCTGGTTGTTGCTGCGCAGCGACCACGACCACCGGCACGCCTCGGCGGTGCATGCGAGGTCCGGCCCACCGGCTGACCGGCACTCCCGAGCCACACCTCGCTCGCCCCAACGAGCATCCTTGCGACGGGACTTCACCTCAGCGGGGGCATTCTGCGGCTTCCAGGTACCGCGGTCGCGGGCGTCGGTCAGCGTCTTGCGTGCGCCGGAGGGGAAAGGTTCCGGGCCGCCGCCGGAGCCGCCTCCGGCGCACACGGTGGGCACGGGCCGGTCGGTGGCGCCCCAGCCGAGGGCCTCGGCCATGGACACCCACTTCTCGCGGCCGGGGCCGAACAGCGAGTCGGGCTCGGCGAGTTTGGCGTGGGTGGGCGGCGGGGGCTCGGCGGTGCGAGTGCGGGAGGCGAGCAGGATCGCCCGCCGCCTCGTCTGCGGCACTCCGAAATCGGCCGCGTTGAGGATCCCGGTCCACACCGAGAAACCCCAGCTGCGGAGGATCGCGGCGTACTGGCGCCACAGCGGCAGCACGTCGGGTACCTCCTCCATCGCGACCCATTCCGGCTGGCCGTGCTGGTTCAGGGCGTGCAGGTAGCGCATCGGCTCGGCGGCAAGCAGCGACCGCTCGTCCTTGCAGGCGGCCAGCAGCTGGGCACGGGTGTCGCGGCCGGCGGCGAGGTCGGCGACGGCCTGGTGGACCAGCGGCTGGTCGAGGAGCCCGAGGCGCTTGCCGGCCATCGACCACGCCTGACAGGGCGGGCTGGCCAGAAGCCCGGTGGTCTTCCCGAGGAACGGCCAGACCGGATACCTCGCGACGTCGGTCCGGATCGTCAACTGGCCTGCGGCGGCCCGGGTTTTGCAGGCCCACTCATCCCATTCCAGACCCACATCGCGTACGCCGAGCACGGACAAAGCGTGGCTCCAGCCGCCCGGACCAGCAAATAGATCCAGGACTATCAAGTGGCCAGCCCGAAGTCGTCCTGTATTGGCTCGACTTCACCGCGGCATGCCCACGGGGAACAGCCGTCGATGACGCCGTCCTCCAGCTCCTCCAGGCCCGCCTCGTCGTCGAGTTCCTGCTGCAGAGCTGCCCATTCGGCGGCGGTGACGTGGTCGATCGGCGCCTGGTCGAGAGGAACCCGCGAGCGGTGGAGGAACGCCTCGCCCAGCAGCCGCTTTCCGGTCGCGTTGGCGCGCGCGTTTCCCTTACGGATCGCCGCGTCGAACTCCACCACATCAGCCCACTCATCCGGAGAGGCGTCCCGGATGGATCTCCACTGCGCGTTACCGTGAAAAGGGCATCCGAGGCAACTTGATTTCGGAGTGTCCGCCAGCCCGAGGGACGTCAGATAGCGAATGCAGTCGCTGCGTGACCAGCCCATGTCGATGAGCGGATGCCGGTTGAGCATGTACTGGACGTCGGAATCCTTGGCACGGTGGAATTCATCCGTGGAGATGCCGACCCACTGCTCCACAAAGGTTCCCCGGGGAATGCGTGCAGGATAGGGGAATCCGAGGAGCTCACGCACCTTCTTCTTGATCGGTTTTATTTTATATTCACCAGTGCATTGACGCCTGGTCATCCCCGGCTTGCCGTCCTGATTGAGGATATAGAGCGGCATTGAAGCGAACCGGTGATCAGGGTCGAGAGCGTCCTTGCGAATGTTCCCCGAGGTGACACGAAGGACGGGGATGCCTGCCGGTTCGGCTATCTCCCGTTCCAGTCGGTCGAGGTGAGTGTAAACGGCCCTGGGCTCCCAGCCTGTGTCAGCAAAAATGGCGTAGTCGACCCTGGGGAGAATGCCCTTCGCTGACAGGGCGAGCATGGCGCTGGATTGAATTCCGGCGCCGAGCGAGATTGATGTGAATTCGGGGGTGGCGGAAATATTGCGTCCTTGTGATGGGCGGGGTGGAGCCGTAGGGGAAGGGGTGGGGTCAGTGCCGGGTCGGGGCGGCGCGGGGAGCGGCGGGCGCTGGAGGTGGCGGCGTGGCCGCAGGTGGGGATGGGGGTGGTGGGGTGGTGAAGGCGGGGCCGATCTCGTCGAGGCCGTCGGCGAGGTGGCGGGCGGTGTCCGTGGCGGATCGCAGCCATTCCCAGGCAGGGGCGGGAAGTTGGCGCCAGTGGGCGTGGTTGCGGGCCCATTCGAGGATCTCGGCGGCGTTGCGCAGCTGCTCGGCGAGCTGGAGCAGCACCACGTGCTGCTGGTCGCGGTCGCCGGCGGTGGTTGCGAACTGCAGGAGTGCGTCGAGGGAGTTCGGCACGGGGCTGGGGTCATCGGGCAGGCCGTAGAGCCGGGCATGCACTGACTGCGCGATGCCGTTCACGGGGCCGCCAGAGGACCTGTGGTCAAAACGCGGGGCGGCCAGGCGGTGCAGGCTGAAGTGGACGACGACGTCGCGTGGAGTGGCGTCGGGGTGGACCTGGGCGGCCAGGGCGAGGGCGATGTCGTGCGCGGTGGGCGTGTCGGAGGGCGTGGGGTCTCCCCGGGTGGGTGTGGGTTCAGCGGGAGCGGCTTACGGCGGCTGAGGGCAGGAGTGCTGCGGGATGTGTGGTGGTGAGTGCGGTGGGCCGTTGTCGCGCGAAGGAGGCGGCGAGGCCGCGGCGCCCGGCTGAGGTGAGCTGGACGCGCTCGTCGCGGAAGTAGTCCGGGCGTCGCGCACGCGCGCCTTGAGGGCTTTGAAGTCACGGGCCAACTGCCGTAGGCGGCGCACTTGTTCGTGGAGGTCGAGTGGGGGCGTGGGGATGGATGGCTCCTGTGCTGGTCAGCGGCTTCGGGTGGTGGCCTGCGCGGTGGCGGGAAGAGGGCGGGGCGTCGTCCCGGGTGCGGCGCTCGGTCCTGCCGGGGGCAGTGCGATGACCGAGGCGAGGGCGTTGATCCCTGCTGAGGTGAGGCGTACGCGGTCCTGGGGCGGCCCGCCGATGTAGGCGGCGTGCGCCGTGCCCGCCGCTCGCTCGGCCAGGCCCTTCGTCTCCAGGGCGCGCAGGGTGCTCATCAGCACCTTGGGTTCGCGGGAGCGGGTGAACTCGCGGCCCAGCGAGCTGCTGGCCACGACGTGTCCGCAGGCGATCTCGGTCAGGGCTGTGCGTTGAACGGGGCTGAGCCGGTCCTCGGGGGTTGGCGCGGTGGCCCAGCGGCGCCGCCGGGTCTCGGCGGCCAGCGTCATCGCGCAGTTGACGGCGGCTTCCGGGGCCAGTGCGGTCAGCTCGCGAGCGGGCCCGGTGCGGAGGTCGGCCGAGGCGCCGGCGAGGAAGGCGAGCTGCTTCAGCCGCATGACGATCTCGCTCAACTCCTCGCTCTCGTAGAGCCGTTCGCCCTGGATCGCCCTGATGGCGGACCGGGTGTTGGTTGCCAGACGCTGCGCGCAGACGGCGTGGGCATCCGGGGCGGGCGGGTCGGTGGCACGGAGGAGGAGGCCGAGTGCGTCGTTGTGCTGGGTGTACTGGTCGGCCAGGTGGAGCAGCCGCTCGACGGGCGTGGGCGGGGGCGGCACATCGAAGAGCAGGGTTTCGGCGGGCGGCTCGGTCATGAGCGACGCCGCGCGATCGGGCAGGGCTGCATGGGGCTCGTCTTTCGGGTTGGGTATGGCCCGGAGTCCGAGCACGCGGCGATCCGGCCGTCGGCGCCTGCCACGTACCGAGGCGAGACCATGACCCGGTCGTCGAGTGCGTGCGGGCTCATCGGCTCACCCCCCCGCTTCACCGCAGCCGTGGGGGTGGTGGTCAGCGCGGCCTGGGGGCGGGGCTGAGCCAGGGCGGGTGCGCTGGAATCGAGAGCATGAAGGGCTTGTTCCCCGGCGCCCGTCAGCAGCAGACGCCGACCGGAGTAGAGCAGGCGTCCGCCGTCTTCCGCCTCGATGAGGCCCTTGCCGCGTAGGGACTCGAAGGTTGCCATGGTGATCCGGGTGGAGGTGCCGGTCTCGATGCGGTGTTTGCCGTCCGGGTCCTGGTGCAGGCGCGCGTACCCGCGCTGGATCATCCGCAGGGCCCCACGCTGTGCGCTGCTCAGCGCCCGCACCGGAGATGCCGGGCTCAGGGCCGCTGCTTGCCGTGGGTCTTCAGGTGTGGCGGGGGTCGGGTCGGCGTGGTGTTTCTCGGCTTTGTGGCGGGCTGGTGCCTCGGCCTTGTCGGGGAATTCCGCGGCGTCCGTGGCGCGCACGTATCCCTCTCCCAGGAGGCCGGCCGCGATCTTCAGATGGGCATCGAGAGCGTCGCGACGTCCGGAGGGCCGGGGGCGGGTGCGGCCGGTGGCCGGGTCGGGCTGGGCGTCGATGCGGTGGTATTCCGCGGCGACGGAGATGGCCGAGGCCAGCTGGGCGGTGGCGTCCGTACCGAGACGGACGGTGTGGCCGAGGTACTCGATAGCCGAATGGCCCGCGGCGCTGCCGTACGCCAGCGGATGGGTGGAGGCGGTGAGCAGGTAGGTCAGGGCGGTGTTGGTGATGCCTTGGGCGGTGGCGTACCGCGAGGCCAGCTCGTCGAACGCGGGGACGCCGGCGACCGGCTTGCTGTTCTCCACCGTGCGGCGCAGGGCGAGGAAGTCGTCGGCGATGCTGCGCAGCCGGTCACCAGCGCGGGACTGGGGTTGGTCGGTCATGGGCAATTCCGGGAGGGGCTGGGTCTGTCGGCGGGTACGGGGGCCGGTGACTGGGGCGTGAGGCGGGGGCGTACGGCCGTGGTCGGCGCGGCCGATGCGGCTGGGGGCAGCCCGATTCAGGCGGCGAGGACGGTGGTGCCAGGGATGGCGAGGTCAGCGGCGTGGGATGGCTGGCAGAACGGGCGCTGTCGGCATGGCCGGGGTGCCCGGCGACGTGCCGATCCGTGCCGTGGGGCGCAGTGTGCGCAGGTACCCACCGGAGGAGGCGAGGCGCCAGAACGTCCAGCCGTCCCGGACCGGGCTGATGTCTGGTCGCAGGGCGCGCAGGACCGCCGTCGAGGCACCGCTCGGGCTCTTGTAGATCCCTTCGCCCGGCCCCTCAGGGATGGTGACGCAGGCGGTGGTCGGATCGTAGAGTGCTTCGATGCGAGTCCGGGCATAGATCGCGTACACCGGGATCGCCGATGGCCTGCCGGTGGGCGTTGCCGACTCCTGTGGTCCTTGGGCCGGTGTGTGCGTGAAGTGCGCAAGGAGCAGGCGCATGACGTCGTGCGGAGCGATGCTCCAGGCCCGCGAGAGCAGCGCGATCTGCTGGTGCGTGGCGGGGTCGAGTTCGATGGTCGTGGCGTTGGCTGATGTCATGGGTGGTCCAGGTTCCGGCGGTACTGGCTGGCGCGGGCGCCGCTATGCGGCCTTGTCGAAGTCGGCCTGCTTCGGGGCGGCCTTGGCGACGGCGCGCTCGGTGATGCCCTTGGAAGCGCGGGCGGAGGCGGCGGACAGTTCGGCGGCGCCGGGTTCGAGATACCAGGGGCGCAGGTCGAGCATGGCCGCGCGCAGGCCGGTGGCGAACGCGAGCGCTGTCCCCTTGGGCAGGGCCCTGATCGCGTCGGCCGGCAGGATGCGCTCCTGCCGCATCGACACCGACGTGGACTTGCCGGACTCGGACGTCGAGGTGGAGGTGGTCTCGACGTCGTGGTCGCCGATCAGCCGGGACAGCTTGTCGGCGAAATCGGGGTCGTCAATTCCGGAGCCGATGACCTTGATGGTGGAGGCGGACCACATGGCGTCCATGCCCGCGTCTCCCCAGACTTTCTGGCCCTGGCGGTAGGACTGGAGGTGACTGATGAGAGGGTCGGGCAGGTGAGCGAGACACCGAAGAACACCCTGCAATACCGCTCTGACGGGCCAAAAGACGCTCCTGTCCTGGTCCTGGGCCCCTCACTGGGTACCACATGGCACATGTGGGACCGCCAGATACCCGAGCTGGCGGGCAGCTGGCGGGTCGTCCGGTTCGATCTGCCGGGCCACGGTGGCGCCCCCGCCCAGCCGGCCCACTCCATAGCCGAGCTCGGCGACCGGCTGATCGCCACCCTCGACGGCCTCGGCGTCCAGCGCTTCGGCTACGCCGGCTGCTCCATCGGCGGCGCGATCGGCGCCGATCTGGCGCTGCGCCACCCGCACCGGGTCGCCTCGCTGGCCCTGGTCGCGGCCTCTCCCCGGTTCGGCACCGCCGACGAGTTCCGCCAGCGCGGTGTGATCGTCCGCGCCAACGGCATGGACCCGATGGCCCGCTCCGCGCCCGAGCGCTGGTTCACCGCCGCCTACGCCGCCGCCCAGCCCGCGATCGTGGAGTGGGCCGTGCAGATGGTCCGCACCACCGACCCCGCCTGCTACATCGCGGCCTGCGAGGCGCTCGCCGCCTTCGACATCCGTGCCGAGCTCGGCCGCATCACCGCCCCCACGCTCGCCCTGGTCGGCGCCGAAGACCGGGTGACCGGGCCCGGCGATGCGCGCACCCTGGTCGCGGGCATACCCGGCGCCGGCCTTGCCGTGGTGCCGGGTGCGTCCCATCTGGCCCCGGTCGAGCAGCCGGCCGCCGTCACCGATCTCCTCGTACGCCACTTCTCCACGGCCTGGCAGGCTGGGCCCGATTCAACTACAGGGCTCACCGCGATTCCGACGCCGCCCGCCGTGCCCCTGCCGGTGGCCCCGGCAGTGCCCGAGGCTCCGGCCCAGGAGGCGGCGCCCGCCCCCGTCGAGCCGGCCGTGACCCCGGACGCGTACGAGCTCGGGATGAAGATCCGGCGGGAGGTCCTGGGCGATGCCCATGTGGACGCCGAGACGGCCGCCGCCGACGCCTTCAGCACCGACTTCGACGAGCTCACCACCCGCCACGCCTGGGGCGAGGTGTGGGCCCGGGACGGCCTCGACCGGCGGACCCGGGCCGCGGTGGCTCTCGCCGCGCTCGCCACGGGCGGCCACCTGGACGACCTCGCGGCCCACATCCGCGCCGCGCTGCGCACCGGGCTCACCCCGGACGAGATCAAGGAAGTGCTGCTCCAGACCGGCGTGTACTGCGGCGTTCCCGCGGCGAACGCCGCGTTCCGCGTCGCCGGCGCGGTCATCCGGGAGGAGACGACCCCGCGCGGATGACCTGTATTCCGCGCCCGTGCGCGGTGCCGGGAGCAGGATGGGGGTCATGAACCTGAAGCTGACCAAGAAGACCCATGCCTGCGTCCAGCTGGAGAAGGACGGCCGCACCCTCGTCATCGACCCGGGTACGTTCAGCGAGAGCGACGCGGCGCTCGGTGCCGACGCGATCCTGGTCACCCACGAGCACCTCGACCACTTCAACGAGGAGCGGCTGCGGACCGGCCTCGAAGCCAACCGAGCCGCCGAGATCTGGACCCTGCGCAGTGTCGCGGAGCAGATCTCGGCGGCCTTTCCCGGCCGCGTCCACACGGTCGGCCACGGCGACGCCTTCAGCGCGGCCGGCTTCGACATCCAGGTGCACGGCGAGCTGCACGCGGTGATCCACCCCGACATCCCGCGCATCACCAACATCGGCTTCCTGGTGGACGGTTCGGTCTTCCACCCCGGTGACGCCCTGACCGTCCCCGACCACGCCGTGGACACCCTCATGCTTCCGGTGATGGCCCCCTGGAACAAGATCTCCGAGGTCATCGACTACGTGCGTGAGGTCAAGCCGCGCCGCGCCATCGACATCCACGACGCCCTGCTCACCGACCTCGCCCGGCCCATCTACGACTCTCAGATCGGCGGCCTCGGCGGCGCCGACCACGCCCGTCTGGCGCCCGGGGACTCGACGCAGCTGTGAGTGTCACAGCCGGGCGGTAGGTTGGGATCCATGCGCATCGCCACCTGGAACGTCAACTCGATCACCGCCCGGCTGCCCCGCCTGCTGGCCTGGCTGGAGAGCACCGGCACGGACGTGCTGTGCATCCAGGAGACCAAGACCACCGCCGAGGGCTTCCCCACCGCCGAGCTGCGCGAGCTCGGCTACGAGTCCGCGGTCAATGCCACCGGCAGGTGGAACGGGGTGGCCCTGGTCTCCCGCGTCGGCCTGGACGACGTCGTGCGCGGCCTGCCCGGCGGCCCCGACTACGAGGGGGTCGAGGAGCCGCGCGCGATCTCGGCGACCTGCGGCGGCGTCCGCCTCTGGTCGGTCTACGTGCCCAACGGCCGCGAGGTCGAGCACGACCACTACGCGTACAAGCTGACCTGGTTCGAGGCCCTGAAGGCGGCCGTCGCTGAGGACGCCGCGGGGAAGCGGCCGTTCGCGGTCCTCGGCGACTTCAACGTGGCGCCGACCGACGAGGACGTCTTCGACCCGGCGGTCTTCGCGGGCCTCACCCATGTCACCCCCGCCGAGCGCGCGGCCCTCGCGGCCCTGCGCGAGGCGGGCCTGTCCGACGTGGTGCCCCGCCCGCTCAAGTACGACCGTCCCTACACGTACTGGGACTACCGCCAGCTGGCGTTCCCCAAGAACCGGGGCATGCGCATCGACCTCGTCTACGGGAACGAGCCGTTCGCCAAGGCCGTCAAGGACAGCTATGTGGACCGCGAGGAGCGCAAGGGCAAGGGCGCCTCCGACCACGCGCCGGTCGTGGTGGACCTGGAGGTCTGAGGGCCGCGGGTCACCCCGGGGCTGACGTGGCACCCCGCGTGCCTGGTAGTGCAACTGAGCCTCGAATGGGAGTCTGGATCGTATGAACTTCCTCCAGAACTGGCGAAAGCGGCACACAACGGCGCCCGGGGTGGCGGTCTACGGGGCTGTCCGGGAAGACCCGGAGGGCGTCGCGGAGCTGCTCTCGCAGTGCGAGCTGCTGCGGACCAGAGCCTGGGAGAACAAGCTCGAACTCGACGACAGCCCGACGTCGTTGGAGGCCCTCGACCAGCTGCCCCCGCGCTGGCGAGAGGACCCGGAGGAGCTGCCCTGGCTCGGCAATGACGCCGGCCTGTATCTGGGCACCGTCATCGTGCGCACCGTCCCGGGCGCGAGCTGGGACGTGTGGCCCAGCGGCCAGCCGGTGGTGCGGCTCGCCTCCGGCCGCGAGATCGACGTCGTGGACGCGGGCCTCACCTGGGCCGCGACGGGCGCTCCCGAGCTGTTCCAGGTGTACGCCGAGGCCTCGGAGGCCTGACCGGCCCCCCTCCCGGCGCCCGTCGGCCGATGTGGCCAAAATAAGGTTTATGCCCCTTTTATGCGTGTCGAGATGAAGTGCTCTACCAGGCTGGATAGTTTGCGCTGACCTCGACACAGCGATGAGTGGGCAGGACAGCGTATGGCCGTCGATCCGTTGATCGAGCTGCGTGACGTCAACAAGCACTACGGGAAGCTGCACGTCCTCCAGGGCATCAACCTCACCGTCGGGCGCGGAGAGGTGGTGGTGGTCATCGGCCCGTCCGGCTCGGGCAAATCGACGCTCTGCCGGACGATGAACCGGCTTGAGACGATCGAGTCGGGTTCGATCGCCATCGACGGCAGACCCCTCCCCGAGGAGGGCAAGGGCCTCGCCGAGCTCCGTGCCGAAGTGGGCATGGTCTTCCAGTCGTTCAACCTCTTCGCGCACAAGACCGTCCTCGCCAATGTCTCGCTGGCCCAGATCAAGGTCCGGGGCCGCAAGAAGGAGGACGCGGACAAGCGCTCCCACGAGCTCCTGGACCGGGTCGGGCTCGCCTCCCAGGCGGAGAAGCTCCCCGCCCAGCTCTCCGGCGGCCAGCAGCAGCGCGTGGCCATCGCCCGCGCCCTGGCCATGGACCCCAAGGTCATGCTCTTCGACGAGCCCACCTCCGCGCTCGACCCAGAGATGATCAACGAGGTGCTCGAAGTCATGCAGCAGCTCGCCCGCGACGGCATGACCATGGTCGTCGTCACCCACGAGATGGGCTTCGCCCGCTCCGCCGCCAACCGCGTCGTGTTCATGGCGGACGGCCGCATCATCGAGGACCGCACCCCCGACGACTTCTTCACCAACCCGCAGAGCGACCGGGCCAAGGATTTCCTCTCCAAGATCCTCAAGCACTGAGCGGGGGTGTACGCAACGATGATGGCCACACGACGCGCGCTCGCCGCCCTGTTGCTCGCCCTGGCCGTGGCCGGCTGCGGCAAGTCGGGCAGCCCGCCGGTGAAGGGACCGAAGGCCGAACTGCTGCCGCACTACACGGTGGCCAAGGACATCAGCCTCCCCGGGTCCCCGGTGTGGCGGCGGGCGAAGAACCGCGGCCACCTGATCGTCGGCGCCAAGGAGGACCAGCCCTACCTCGGCGAGAAGGACCCGGCGACCGGCGTCTACACCGGCTTCGACATCGAGATCGCCAAGATGATGTCCGCCTCCCTCGGCTTCGACCCGAAGACCATCGAGTTCAAGACGATCGCCTCGGCGAACCGCGAAACCGCCCTGCAGAACGGCCAGATCGACTACTACGTCGGCACCTACACCATCAACGCCAACCGCAAGAAGCTCGTCGGCTTCGCGGGCCCGTACTACATGGCCGGGCAGGGCCTCCTGGTCCGCAAGGACGAGAACGGCCTCACCGCACCCCAGGACTTCGACGGCAAGCGGGTCTGCTCGGCCGCCGGATCGACCCCGTACCAGCGGATGCAGAAGGACTACCCGAAGGTCGACATGGTCGCCTACGACACGTACTCCGTGTGCGTGGACAACCTGCTCACCTTCCAGGTCGCCGCGGTCACCACCGACGACACCATCCTGAGCGGCTACGCGGCCAAGGTGCCCGACGAACTCAAGGTCGTCGGCAAGCCGTTCTCCAAGGAGCCGTACGGCATCGGCGTGCCCAAGAGCGACAACACGCTGCGGTTCGCGCTCGACGACGCCATCGAGGCCCACGAGAAGAACGGCGACTGGAAGAAGGCGTACGCCGCGACGCTCGGCCTGTCCGGGCGCCCCGCCGCCCCCGCCCCGCCCATCGACCGCTACCCGGCGAGCTGAGGCCGCAATGGACGTACTCACCAAGAACTTCTCGCTGTACGGCAAGGGCTTCCTCGGCACCGTCGAACTCACCGTCTACGCCTCGGTCCTGGCGCTCGCGCTCGGCTTCGTCATGGCGTCCTGCCGGGTCTCGCCGGTCGGCTCGTTCCGGGTGCTCGGCACGGTGTGGGTGACCGTGCTGCGCAACACCCCGCTGACGCTGCTGTTCTTCGCCGTGCTGCTCGGCCTGCCGCGCTTCGGGCTTGTGCTGCCCTTCCAGCTCTTCGCGGTGATCGCGCTCGGCTGCTACACCTCGTCCTTCATCTGCGAGGCACTGCGCTCCGGCATCAACACCGTGCCCAAGGGGCAGGGCGAGGCGGCCAGAAGCCTCGGGATGACCTTCGGGCAGACCCTGTCCACGGTGGTGCTTCCACAGGCCTTCCGGTCCGTGATCCCGCCGGTCGGCTCCACTTTGATCGCACTCGCGAAGAACTCCGCGATCGCCGGGGCGTTCAGCGTCACCGAACTCCTCGGCACGTACAAGACGTTGAGCGAGCTCGGCTACAACATCATCTGGACCTTCGTCTGGATCGCGATCGGCTACCTGATCATCACCCTCTTCATCAGCGCCGTCTTCAACATCCTCGAAAAGCGCTGGGGAGTCGCCCGATGACCGCGCCACTGGCCACGGAATCCACCGCCCTCTACGACATCCCCGGGCCCAGGACCCAGCAGCGGCACCTGGTCTACGGAGTCATCTCGACGGCCCTGATCCTCGCCCTGCTCGGCTGGGTCGTCTATCTCCTCTTCGACACCGACCAGTTCACCTCCGCGAAGTGGACGCCGTTCGAGTACAAGGGCATCCAGGAGCTGCTGCTCCGCGGGCTCGGCAACACGCTGCGGGCCTTCGCGTTCGCCTCGGTGTTCTCCATCGCGCTCGGCGCGATCCTCGCCACCGGACGGCTCTCCGACCACCGGCCGCTGCGCTGGATCGCGACCCTGCTGGTCGAGTTCTTCCGCGCGATGCCCGTCCTCGTGATGATCTTCTTCATCTTCGTGGCACTGAAGGTGCAGCCGCTGCCCGCCCTGGTGGCCGGGCTCACGCTCTACAACGGCTCGGTGCTCGCCGAGGTCTTCAGAACCGGCGTCAACTCCGTGGAACGCGGCCAGAAGGAGGCGGCATTCTCACTCGGCATGCGCAAGACGCAGGTCATGACGTACGTGCTGGTCCCGCAGGGGATCCGGGCGATGCTGCCGACCATCATCAGCCAGCTGGTGGTCGCCCTGAAGGACACCTCGCTCGGCTACCTGATCACCTATGAGGAGTTCCTGCACGCGGGGAAACTCATCGCATCGAATCTCGACTACGATTTGCCGTTCATCCCCGTGGTGATGGTGATCTCGCCGATCTACATCGGGATGTGCATGCTGCTTTCCTGGTTCGCCACCTGGATGGCCAGGAGACAGAAGCGCAATCCCAAGACGGAGGCCGTGGACGTCGCACCGGCTGAACCAGGGACGCTGCTGGCGAGGGGGGTCCCCCCTGGACATTGAGTCCTTGGGGGAGCAGTAGCTGAGGGGCAAGAGCCCGCCCGGCAGCAGCCGGTGATCACTTCTCGCGGAGAGGGACCGTCAGACTGGACGGGTCTGACGCGGGCGAGGAGAAGGTCAGCTGCGCGCCGAGCGGGTTGTGCTCGATGTAGAGCGGGTCGACGGTGTCCACCACCAGTGCCAGACGATGGCCGGCCGGAACGTCGTACGACGTGGAGAACAGCTCCAGGTCGACGGGGAACGGCTTGCCGGGCGTCTGTCCGTGGAAGGTGAAGGGGGCGTTGCTGACCAGCTTGCCGAGGCCGAGCGGGCCCACGTCGTAGAGGTATGCGACGAGGGTGCCGCTCTCCTTGGTCGAGGTGAGCGTGGTGTGCAGCTTGGCGGTTCCCCGGATCCTGCGGTCCTCGCCGTACGCCGGGGACTGCCACACCGCCGCGAACGAGCGCGGAAGCAGCGGAATCGACGCCATCGGCGGCAGCTTCGCGAACTGGTCCAGGATGCTGGACAGGAAGATGATCCCGCCGTCGGCGCCCGAGTCGACGTTCGCCCAGATCTTCTGCGTGCCGTTCAGCGCCAGCTTCTCCGTGGCCGTGCCGACCGCCTGCCAGCTGGGATAGCCCTCGTAGGAGCCGTCCGTACGGGATTTGAGCTGGACCGGCTGCTCCTTGTCGATGCCGTTGTCGGCGCCCTTGAGGTAGTGGTCGAACCAGCGGTGGGCGTCGCTCCACACGTCGTTGGGCAGCCCGAGCAGGCCGGTGGCCTCGGCGGTGGCGTGGTCGCCGGGGCGCAATTCCAGGCGCTTGGGGCCGGTCAGCTTCGTGAAGAAGTCGGCGTACTGGTTGGGCGGGAAGAGGCTGTCGCCCCAGGCGTTGCCCAGCATGAGGGCGGCGCCGTTCTTGTTGATCTGGTCCAGATAGGTCGCGGGGGAGCGCTTCCTGCCCCAGTCGATCATGTCCTGTTCCTTGGACAGGTCGGAGCCGAGGAACTCCTTGAGGATCTGGTTCAGTTCGGCGCTCGGGCGGCCGGTGATCCGGCCCGCGGCGCCCAGCATGGCGGCGGCCTGGAGGTGCTGGGTGCGGCCGCTGTAGATGGACTGGATGAGGTCGGCCCAGCCGCTCATCGCCACGACTGCCTTGATCCGCTTGTCGTGACCGGCCGCGAGCAGGCTGATGCCCGCGCCGTACGAGACGCCGCCCATGCCGATCCGCGCGGGGTCTGAGGGGGTGTGGGCGAGCGCCCAGTCGATCACCGAGGAGACGTCGGCGACGTCCGGCGGCCCCGCCACCTCGATGTTGCCGCCCGAGAGCCAGAAGCCCCGCGAGGTGTAACTGACCACCGTGTAGCCCGCGTCGGCGAGCTTCTGGGCCTGGGCGAGGTATTCGATCTGGGGCATGCCCCAGCTGGTGGGGAAGACGATCAGTGGGTACCTGTCGCCGGCCTCGGCTCCGGCCGGCGTGAACACATTGCCCTTGAGGGTGATCCCGCCGGAGCCGGGGATGTCGTAGAACTTCAGGCTGCTGCTACTGCTCGCCGAGGCGGTGTTCGCGGCTCTCGCCGGGGCCGCCTCGGCCACGGGGGCGAGACCGAAGGCGGCGCCCGCGAACAGGGCCGCGGCGGTGAGGGCCGCGGCCGTGGTCCTGGACGGCCGGCCGGACAGGTGGTGGGGGGCCATGAATCGCTCCTCGCTCGCGCCGGTGCAAAGTGCCCCGACGGTAACCGCGAGGGCTTACCTGGGGTAACCGGTCGGTAAGTTACGCGAGGGTAACGATTATTGGACGGGGTGTCAGTTAACCGGCGGTGCCGGTGTTGCCCGTGAGCGCGCTCTTGGCCTTCCAGGCGTCGTACGACAGATTCCACTCGCCGTAGCCGTTGTTGAGGGCCTGGGTGCCCTTCGCGTCGTCGCCGGTGATCTCGAACGGGTCGCCCACCTGCACCGAGTCGTACACGAACTTGGCGTCGCCGTCGCTCATGCCGATGCAGCCCGAGCTCTTGTTGGCGGAGCCGAAGTAGCCGGAGTTCCACGGCGCCGCGTGCGCGTACATGCCCGACCAGGTGAGCCGCATCGAATAGTCGACCATCTTGTTGTACGAGCTGCCGAGGCCGACGGTCTCCGAGTTCATGTTGATCGTCCCCTCCTTCGCCATGAGGACGGTCTTGCCGCGCCAGGACGCCTTGTCGCCGCCGGGGGTGCCCGCCGACATCGCGATGTCCTTCACCAGCTGGCCGTCGCGGAACAGCTTGAGGCGGTGGTTGTCGAGGTCGACCTTGATGAGCTGGTTCTTGCCGACGGTGAAGCCGGTCTTGTAGTCCTTGGTGAACCAGCCGCCCGAGGGGCCCGAGTCCACGCCGTTGAGGTCGGCCTCCAGGGTCACCTTCGTGCCGGGCTTCCAGTAGTCCTTGGGGCGCCAGTCGATGCGCGACTTGCCGGAGTAGTCCTCCATCCACCCCCAGGAACCCTCGGTGTTGTCCGAGGTGGTCACCTTCAGCTGCTTCTCCACCGCGGCCTTGTTCTTCACCGGGTGGTCGAACACGATCGAGAGCGGCTGGCCGATGCCGACCGTGGAGTCCTTGCCGGGCGCCAGGCTCAGCTTGTTCTCCTTCTCGGGGGCCGCGGTCGCGAAGTCGGCCTTCGCGGAGCCGCCCTTGTCGTCCTTGGCCTCGATCGCGTACGAGGCGCCGGGCGCGGCCACGCGGTCCGAGGTCCACGTCCTGCCGTCGGCGGATATCTTCCCGTCGAGCTTGCCGCCCTTGGCGTCGGTGACCGTGACGCTCTGGAGCTTGCCGTCGGCGAGCGTCACCTTCACCGGCTCGCCCGCCTTCGCCTGCTTGCCCGTCAGGTTCACCGAAATCTCGGTCTTCTTGCCGGACTTGAGATCGGACTTCGCGCCACCGGACGAGGAATCGCCGCCGCCGCAGGCGGTCAGCGCCGCGGCGAGCACCGCCGTTCCGGTTATGGCGGCCAGGCGGACCGGTCGGCGGGGCAGGGTGTGACGGCGTATGCGGCTCAACTGGAAAACCTCCGTTGCAAATGCTTTTCCGTAGGTGAGAGTCATCAGCTGGACTTTAGGTTGCAGCGCGCGCCGAGAAACTCTCCATTCGTTGTGTGACGAGAACCGCAGCGCCATGGTCATGGTCCCGTCATATTCGTAGTGCAGGGCGGTCACGGACCGCTGTGAGCATCCTGTGCATCCCCGACGGGCCGACGACGGGGCGCACTTGGGAGGCCACAGACGTGTCCGCACTGCTGGTGACCGGTGACCGCGACCAGGATGCCGGGGTCCGCGGCCTCACCGCCGTCGAGTACCGCGCCTTTCTCGCGGGACGCGCCGACGTCAGCTTTCTGCAATGTCCCTCGTGGGCCGAGGTGAAGGACCAATGGTTCTCGGAAAGGGTCGGATGGTCCCTTGACAACGGTGAATTGGCCGGGGCCGCCCAGATCCTCTACCGGCAATTCCCCGGCACCCGGAAATACTTCGCCTACCTTCCGGAAGGCCCGGTGGCCGACTGGGCCGACCCCGAAATGGACCGCTGGCTCCAGCCGTTGCTGCGCCATCTGCGCCGGGCGGGCGCCTTCGCGGTACGGATCGGACCGACCCCCGCCTACCGCCGCTGGGACGCCGCTCGCCTGAAGGCCTCCACCGGAGCCGGCCGCAGGATCGGCGACGTCCTGGCCACCGAGGTCGACCCGCTCGGCTCCGCCGTCGCGGAACGCCTGCGGACCCGCGGCTGGAAGAGGTGCGGCGGGGACGACGACGGCGACGCGGACGCCCAGCCCCGCCACGTCTTCCGGCTGCCCCTGGCCGGCCGCGGCATCGACGAGCTGTGGGCCGGGCTCAACCAGGAGTGGCGGCGCAACGTCCGCGCCGCCGACCGGGCCGGGGTACAGGTCGTCGCCGGGGAAGCCCGGGACCTCCCCGAGTTCTACCGGCTGCTGAGGATCACCGAGGAGCGCGACGGATTCCGGCTCGGCCGCTCGCTCGCGTACTACGAGCAGCAGTACGCGGCCCTGAACGCCGAACAGCCCGGCCGGATGCGGCTCTGCCTCGCCGTCCACCAGGGCGAGGTGCTCGCCGCGCACACCATGATCACGGTGGGCCGCCGGGTCTGGTACCAGACCGGTGCCTCCGCCGACCACCGCCGCGAGGTCCGTCCCAGCAACGCGCTCCAGTGGCAGATGATCCAGGACGCCCATGCGCTCGGCGCCGAGGTGTACGACATGCGCGGGGTACCCTCCACTCTTGATCCGCGGGACCGGCCCTTCGGCCTCCTGCGCTGGAAACTCGGCACCGGAGGACAGGTCGTCGAGACGCTGGGGGAGTGGGAGACATCCATGGGCGGGACCACCAACAACGCGCTGTACCGCGCCTTCCAGGCGTACCTGGCCCGCCGATGACCACGACCGCCCCGCAGACCGTGGACAAGAGCGGCAAGAGCTCCGGCCTGCTGCGCAGCAGCGCGCTGATGGCGGCGGGCTCGATCGTCTCGCGCGCGACCGGCTTCGTACGCTCCGCGGTGATCGCGGCCGCGCTCGGCGTCGGACTGCTCGGCGACGGCTACGCGGTCGCCAACAACGTGCCCAACATCCTCTACATGCTCCTCATCGGCGGCACCCTCAACGCGGTCTTCGTGCCCGAGCTGGTGCGCGCCGCCAAGGAGCACGCCGACGGGGGCGCGGCCTACACCGACCGGCTGATGACCGCCTGCACCACCGCGCTGGTCGTCGTCACCGCGCTCGCGGTGTTCGCCGCGCCCTTGATCGTCGGTGCCTACACCGACTACACCGGCGCCCAGGCCGACCTCACGACCGCCCTTGCCCGCTACTGCCTGCCGCAGATCCTCTTCTACGGCCTGTTCACCCTGTTCGGCCAGGTCCTCAACGCACGCGGCCGGTTCGGCGCCATGATGTGGACGCCGGTGCTCAACAACCTCGTCGTCATAGGGGTGTTCGGGCTCTACCTCGCCCTGGCCGCCACCGGCGGGGGCACGCTGAGCGCGGGGGACGCCCGGCTGCTCGGCTGGGGCACCACGGCCGGCATCGCCGTCCAGGCCATCGCCCTGATCCCCTCGCTGCGCTCGGCCGGGTTCCGCTGGCGGCCCCGGTTCGACTGGCGCGGCAGCGGGCTCGGCCGGCCGCTGAGGTCGGCGGGCTGGGCGGTGCTGCTCGTCGTCTCCAACCAGCTCGCGTACTGGGTGGTGACCCGGCTCGCCACCACCGCGGGAGCCGAAGCCGTGGCGGAGGGCGTCGGCGGGGGAGCGGGATACACCGCGTACACCAATGCGTACGTGCTCTGGATGGTTCCGCACGGCATCGTCACCGTGTCCCTGGTCACCGCGCTGATGCCGCGGATGAGCCGGGCCTCGGCGGACGGCGACCTCGCGGCGGTGCGCGCGGACCTCTCGTACGGGCTGCGGACATGTGCCGCGGTGATCGTCCCCGCGGCCTGCGCGCTGTTCGCGCTCGCGCCCTGGATCCTCGGCTCGGTCTACGAGTACGGCAGGACGGGCGCCGGCGACATCACGGTGATGGCGGGCATGCTCATGGCGTTCGCGCCGGGTCTGATCGCGCTGTCGGGCCAGTACGTCCTGTCCCGCGGCTTCTACGCGCTCGGCGACACCCGCACCCCGTTCCTGCTCAACCTCGTCATCGCCGGGGTGAACGCGGGCCTCACCGTCGTCGCTTACCTTGTGCTGCCCGCGCGCTGGGCGGTGACCGGGATCGCCGGGGCCTACACGGTGGCTCTCTTCGCGGGGCTCGCGGTCACCGCCTACACCCTGAACCGCAAGGTCGGCGGCGGCCCGCTGCTCCGCTCCCCGGCGCTGCTCGCCCATCTGCGGCTGCTCCTGGGGTGCGTGCCCGCGGCCGCGCTCGGCTACGCGGCGGCCCGCGCGGCCGACCCGCTCGGCAGCGTCGCCGCGGCCGGCGCCGGAGCCGTGACGCTCGTGGTCGCGCTCGCGCTGCTCGCCCGGCCGCTCGGCCTCACCGACATCAACGCCGTGATCGCCAAGGTCCGCGGCGGCCGCCACCGAACCCGGTGACGGGACAAAAGAGACGGTTGGGATACTGACCTCCATGCCACGCGTGCTTCTCATAGAAGACGACCCCTCCGTCCGCGAAGGGGTCGAGCTCGGGCTGCGCAGGCGCGGCCACGAGGTGCTGGCGGCCGGGACCGGCGAGGCCGGACTCGGCTCGCTCAAGACCTTCCTGCCCGACCTGGTGCTGCTCGACCTGATGCTGCCCGGCATGAACGGCGTCCAGGTCTGCCGCCGGATACGCGAGACCAGCCAGCTTCCGATCATCATGCTCACCGCGCGCGGCGACGACTTCGACGTGGTGGTCGGGCTCGAAGCGGGCGCCGACGACTACATAGTCAAGCCCGCCCGCACCGAGGTCATCGAGGCCCGCATCCGGGCCGTACTGCGCCGCCTCGCCGACCCCGCCGCCGCCCGCCCAGGACCCGAGTTCCACGGCGAGCTCGCCCTCGACCGGGCGGGCCTGACCGCCGCCAAGAACGGCGAGCGCCTCCCGCTCGCCCCCTCCGAGCTCAAGCTCCTGCTGCACCTCGCGGCCTCGCCCGAGCAGGTCTTCAGCCGCCAGCAGCTCCTCGAATCGGTGTGGGAGCACAGCTACCACGGCGACGCCCGGCTGGTCGACGCCTGCGTACGGCGGCTGCGGCAGAAGCTCGGCGACACCTCGGGCCCCGACGCCGGCCCCCGCTACATCCAGACCGTGCGCGGCTTCGGCTACCGCTTCGGGCCCCTGTGAGACTCCCCGTCCGCCGGGCCCTGCGCCTCGGCCTGCGCACCCGGCTGATCGCCGCGTTCCTCCTGGTGGCCGCCGTCAGCGCGGTCACCACCGCGGCCCTCACCTACCAGTCGGCCCGCTCGGCCATCCTCCAGCAGACCCAGGACCAGGCCGTCGAGCAGTTCCGCGAGCAGATAGCCAACCAGCACTTCGGGCTGCCCCCCTCCACCGCGGCGCTGAAGGACGTCAGCCAGGCGCTGGCCAGGGCGGGCAAGCCGCGCCCCTGGATCGTGTTCGCCGAGTACGGCAGCCTGCGGGCCTCCTCGACCATGCGGCCCACCTCGACCGTGATCACCGACGACCTGCGCAGCCAGACCCACGCCAACACGCACGCCTCGTTCCAGCGGGTGGTCCAGGACGGCACCCCGTACCTGACCATCGGCATGCCGGTGATGTTCGACCAGTACGGCCACCAGCAGCGCAGCGGGGTCTACCTGTATGCCGTGATGGACCTCAGGCCGGAGGGCGTCACCATCCAGGCCATGGTCTCGGCGGCCAAGAACGGGGCGCTGCCCGCCCTCGCGGTCGCCGTGGTGCCCGCCCTCCTCGCCGCGCGCAGCGTGCTGCGGCCGGTGCGCGATCTGCGGCGGGCCGCGAGCAGCATGGGCAAGGGCCGGCTCGACACCCGTATCGAGGTCAAGGGATCGGACGAACTCGCCGATCTGGCCTGGACGTTCAACGAGTCGGCGGAGGAACTGGAGCGCTCGGTCGAGGAGCTCCAGAAGGCCGAGGCGCGGGCCCGGCGGTTCGCCTCCGACGTCTCGCACGAACTGCGCACCCCGCTGGCCGGCATGCTCGCCGTGACCGAGGTGCTCGACGAGGACGCCGACGGGCTCGACCCGGACACGGCGCGCGCGGTGCGCCTCATCTCGGCCGAGACGGGCAAGCTGGCCACCCTCGTCGAGGACCTGATGGAGATCTCCCGCTTCGACGCCAAGGCCGCCGAGCTCAACGCCGACGAGGTCGATGTCGCCGAGACCATCCGCAAGACCCTCCAGGGGCGCCACTGGGAGGACCGGGTTGTCACTCGACTCCCGGACGGCGTACGGGCGATGATCGATCCGCGGCGCTTCGACATCGTGGTGGCCAACCTCGTCGGCAACGCCCTGCGGCACGGCTCGGAGCCGGTGACCGTACGGCTGTGTCCGAGTTCCGGCGGCGGGCCGCTGGTGGTGGAGGTCGCCGACAGCGGGCCCGGCATCGACGCGGCCGTGCTTCCGCACATCTTCGACCGCTTCTTCAAGGCGGACGCGGCCCGCACCCGCTCGGCGGGCAGCGGCCTCGGCCTCGCGATCACGATGGAGAACGTACGGCTGCACGGCGGCACGGTGAGCGCCGCGAACGGCCTGGACGGCGGCGCGGTCTTCAGGGTCGAGCTGCCCACCGGCCTGCTCGCGGCCGCACCCGCGCAGGCGGCGCGATGAGGCCCAGGACCACCGGGCCCCGGGCACTGGCCGCGCTCGCCCTGCTCCCGGCCGGACTCCTCGCGGTGGGCTGCGGCATCCAGTCCACCGACGTCATCGCGGTGGGCGGACCCGCGAGCGCGTCGGCCGTGCCGCCCGACGCCGACGCGAATGGAACGGTCCTCTACTTCGCGGGACCGGACGGGCTGATGCCCGTGCTGCGGCCCGCCCGCTCCGGGCCGCAGCTCCCGCTCCTCTTCGCGGGTCCCACGAAGGCAGAGGCGGCCGCCGGGATCCGTACGGAACTGCCACCGGGCCGGGGCGCGTCGAAGCTGAGCCTGGCGCAGGGCATGATCACGGTCGCGCTCGACCAGGACGTCGCGGGGCTCACGCCGCTCGCCCAGCAACAGATCGCCTGCACCGTGGCGCAGTCGGTTGCGCCGGGCGGGGACCTGAAGGTGACGATCACGGGCACCGACGACCACAGCTCCCTGAGCCCCCTCGCCTGCCCGGTCTGACAGGGCGCCGGGCCGCGAAGGGGGCCCTGGACAGGCATCAGCATGATCCCGGGCTGTTGACTTCAATTCAGTAAACCCATGGGTAACACTCTGGCGTCCGGGCCGCCGACGGACCAAGCTCTGCGTGTGGAGAATTCAGCCAGCCCAACGCAGCCCGGGGCCGCCCCGATCGTCCTGCGGCTGCGGCGCACCCTGATCTGGGTCCCGCTCGCCGCGATCGCGGTGGCCGTGATCTGGTGCATCGCCGCCGCCTCCGTCTTCGACGGGCCGAACAGCGGCTTCGCGGGCCCAGTGATGGCCGTGTCGGGCGTGGCCGTCCTGGTCGCCGCGGCCACCTTCGCGGGCTATCTGCTGCGCCCGCTGCGGCTCGATGTGGACGCCGACGCGCTCACCGTGCGGCTGCCGACCTGGCTGGCCGGCCGCATCGACTGGGACGACGTCACCGCCGTGACCGCGGTCGCCGTACGGACCGGCCACAAGGTGCGCCGCTTCCTCGTCGTCGACCTGCGCTCACCCGCGCTGCCCTACATCAGCCGACCGCGCTCCATGTACCGGCGCCTGGCGCCCGTCCTCGGCCGCGCGAAGGGCGCGCACGGGCTGTGCTTCGAGGAGCAGATCTTCGACTTCGACGCGGCCGGACTGCTCGATGCGGTGCGGGGGTGCGCGCCCGCCGAGGTAGCCGTCGAGAACCGCACGGTGGAACCGGCCGAGAGTCCCTGGGAGTTCTGACCGGCTTCTTGCCAGGTGGCAGGGCGAGCGCCACCGTGTACGCGTACGTCTCGCGCGCCGACAGCACCACCAGCGAGCCGTACGCCGACGACCGCTGCCCGGAATCGGAGTGCCCATGGCCGGATTCACGCTGCCCCACACCCTCCACGGCGACGGCGCCCATCGGGTCGTCGCCGTGCACGGCTGGCTCGCCGACCGCGGCGACTACGCCGCCGTGCTGCCCGACCTCGACGCCGCCGCCTTCACCTACGCCTTCGTCGACCTGCGCGGCTACGGCGAGGCCAGGGACGCCTCCGGCGCGTTCACCACGAGCGAGGGAGCCCAGGACGTCCTGGCCCTTGCCGACCGGCTCGGCTGGCACCGGTTCTCGCTGATCGGCCACTCGATGGGCGGCGCCGTCGTCCAGCGCGTCCTGGCCGCCGCCCCCGACCGCGTGCGCCGCATGGTCGGCATATCGCCGGTCCCGGCGAGCGGCATGCCGATGGACGAGGCGACCCGCGAACTGTTCACCGAGGCCGCCGAGCACCCCGCCAATCGCCGCGCCATCATCGACCTCACCACCGGCGGTGACCGCCCCGACGCCTGGCTGGACCGGATGACCCGGCGCTCGGTGGACCGCAGCGACCCCAAGGCGTTCCGCGCCTGGCTCGACTCCTGGTCCGGCGAGGACTTCCACGAGGAGACCGAGGGCTCCCCGGTGCCCGCGCTCGCGGTGACCGGCGCGCTCGATCCGGCCCTCAATGCCCAGTTCCTGCGCGCCACTTGGCTGCGCTGGTACCCGGCGGGCCAGCTCGTCGAACTGCCCCACGTCGGACACCACGCCATGGACGAGGCACCGCTCGACCTGATCCGCACCGTCGAGGACTTCCTGCGGGCCGACCATGTCTGACACGCCCGATGTCCTCGGCAGGCCCCATCATGCCCACCATGGCTGCTGACACCCCCGACGTCTTCGACCCCCGCCTGTACGCGGCCGGGCCGCCGCACCTCGCCTACCGCGAGTTGCGCGACCACCACCCGGTCGCGTGGCAGGAGGAGCCCGAGGTGCTCGGCTGGCCGGCCGGCCCCGGCTTCTGGGCGGTCACCCGCCACGCGGACGTCGTACGGGTCCTCAAGGACGCGGGCACCTTCTCCTCGGCGCTCGGCGCCACCCAGATCCGCGACCCCGACCCGGCGGACCTGCCGTTCATCCGCCGCATGATGCTCAACCAGGACCCTCCGCGGCACGGAAGACTGCGCCGCCTGGTCAGCCGCGCCTTCACGCCCGGCCGGATCGACCGCTTCGAGGCGCTGGCGCGCGAGCGGGCCCGTGCCCTGCTCACCGGGGCCCGCGACGGCGCCGAGGACGGCGTGGCCGACCTGGTCGCCGACGTCACCGATGACTACGCGCTGCTCAACCTCACCGACCTCCTCGGGGTGCCGCCGGGCGACCGGGGCCTCCTCCTGGAGTGGACCGAGCGCGTCATCGCCTACCAGGACCCGGACGAGCCGCCGGTGCCCGGCCCCGACGGGCGTCCGGTCAACCCGCGCTCGCCCGCGATGCTGGCCGAGATGTTCGCGTACGCCCAGGAGCTCGCCGCGTACAAGCGCGAGCGTCCCTCCGACGACATCATGACCTCGCTCGCCCACTCCGAACTCGCCGACGCCGAGCTGGAGATGTTCTTCTTCCTCCTGACGGTGGCGGGCAACGACACGGTACGCAGCGCGGCCCCGGGCGGCCTGCTCGCGTTGGCCGAACACCCCGAGGCGCGGCTTGAGCTGATGGAGCGCCAGGTTGCTGTGGACATGGCCGTCGAGGAACTCCTGCGATGGCATCCGCCGGTGCTGAGCTTCCGGCGCACCGCCGACCGGGCCACCGTCCTCGCCGGACAGACCGTCGCGGCCGGCGACAAGGTCGTCGTCTTCCACGCCTCCGCCAACCACGACGAGCGCGTCTTCGCCGACCCGCACCGCCTGGACCTGGCCCGCAGCCCGAACCCGCACGTCTCGTTCGGCGACGGCCCGCACGTGTGCCTCGGCGCGCACTTCGCCCGGCTGCAACTCAGGGTGCTGCACGAGGAGGCGCTGCGCGCCCTGCCCCGCACAGAACTCGCGGCCCCGCCGCGTCGGCTCGTCTCCAACTTCATCAACGGCATCAAGTCTTTGCCGCTGAGGGTGGGTTAACTGCCCGCCCGGTGCGAGGTGCGGATCACCGGGGCCGGTTCCTGGGCCGCCCGGGTCACATCGGCGACGAGCTCCACCACATCGGGCCCGTACGCATGCGAGTTGACGACCTTCAGGAGCAGGCAGAACGAATTGCTGCCGTGCTTGCGGGCGAGCTTCTCGGAATTACGGGCGAGATAGCGGGTGGCGGCCTGGTTGGTGATCGCGGATTGGCCGCAGAACAGGAACACCGGGCGGGAGTCCGGGCCCGGTGTGAGCCGGGCCAGGATCACGTACTCGCAGACGCCGTTCTCAAGCCGGTAGCGCTCCGAGCCGATCTGGAAGGCGCCGCGGTCGGGGCTCGGCTCGGAGTCCACGTTCATCTTCACGCCGGGCAGGAGCGATGCGAGGTGGGCTCCCATCCGCCGATTTGAATAGGGCCCGCCGAGGCAGAATTCGGTGCGCTCGCCGAAGCCCTGCTGGGCGAGATCGTGCTGGATGATCTGGGCGTGCGCTCCGCAGTCCTTGATGAGCGAGGAGAGTTCGAGGAGTGCGAACACGTCGAATCGGTGCACCGCGACCTCGTGCCCCGCGGCCCGGTTGACGACGAGCAGGCACTCCGAGTGGTCGGGCAGCCCGAAGAAGGCCTGTTTGCGGCGGAGTTTGCGCTTCCAGAGGTAGTTCCGGGCGACCCAGCCCAGGGCGGCACTTATGCCCGCCGCCACCACGCCGAGCACGATGTTGCGTACGTCGTCATTCATGGGCGGGCATGCTAGCGGGAGTTCGCGCCCCTGTTCGACATGCCCATGACGCCAACCCCGGCCCGGCGCTACGCTGCGCGGACGTTCGCCAACGGGAGGTATGCATGCGTCGTCGTCCTGCTGCCCGCACCCTGTCCCTCCTCGCCGCGGCGGCCGCCGTCGCGGCCTCGGTCGCCGCCGCGCCGCCCACGACGGCCGCGCCGCCCGGCCGGACCCCGGCCAAGGTGCCGGAGGCGGTCGGCTACGGGGGAGCGGTCTCCAGTGTGGACGCCGACGCGTCCGCCGCCGGCCTCGAAGTCCTGAAGAACGGGGGCAACGCGGTGGACGCGGCCGTCGCCACCGCGGCCGCCCTCGGTGTCACCGAGCCGTACTCCTCGGGCATCGGCGGGGGCGGCTACTTCGTCTACTACGACGCCGCCTCCCGCTCCGTGCACACCCTCGACGGCCGCGAGACCGCGCCCGCGTCCGCCACGTCCTCGCTGTTCGTGGAGAACGGCAAACCGCTGCCCTTCGCGGACGCCGTGACCAGCGGGCTCAGCGTCGGCACCCCGGGCACCGCGGCCACCTGGGACCGGGCTCTGGACGCGTGGGGCAGCAAGTCGCTGCGCACGCTCCTGAAGCCCGCGGAGCGCCTCGCGCGCGACGGGTTCACCGTCGACGACACCTTCCGCTCGCAGACCGAGGGCAACCAGGCCCGGTTCGCCGACTTCCCCGACTCCGCCAAGCTGTTCCTGCCGGGCGGGCAGCTCCCGGTGGTCGGCTCGACCTTCAAGAACCCGGATCTGGCGCGCACCTACGAGGAGTTGGGCCGCAAGGGCGTCGACGCCGTCTACCGCGGTGACCTCGGCGACGACATCGTCAAGACCGTCCGCAAGCCGCCCGTCGACCCCAAGTCGACCCGCAAGGTGCGCAGCGGCGACCTCACCGAGAAGGACCTGCACGCGTACGAGGCGAAGTTCCAGGCTCCCACCAAGGTCGACTACCGAGGGCTCGACGTCTACGGCATGGCTCCCTCCACCTCCGGCGGCACGACGGTCGGCGAGGCGCTCAACATCCTGGAGAACACCGACCTGTCGAAGGCCTCGGACGTGCAGTTCCTGCACCACTACATCGAGGCGAGCCGGATCGCGTTCGCGGACCGGGGTCGCTGGGTGGGCGACACGGACTTCGAGAACGTGCCGGTCAAGGGCCTGCTCTCGCAGCGCTTCGCCGACTCGCGGGCCTGCCTGATCAAGGACGACGCGGTCCTGACCAGCCCTCTCGCACCCGGCGATCCGCGCCACCCCGCGGCGTGCAAGACGTCGGGCCCGGCGGCCCCGACCACGTACGAGGGCGACAACACCACGCATCTGACGGTCGCCGACAAGTGGGGCAACGTCGTCGCGTACACGCTCACCATCGAGCAGACCGGCGGCAGCGCCATCACCGTGCCCGGCAGGGGCTTCCTGCTCAACAACGAGCTGACCGACTTCTCCTTCGCCCCGGCCAACCCGGCCGTCCACGACCCGAACCTGCCGGGTCCGGGCAAGCGGCCGCGCTCCTCCATCTCGCCGACGATCGTGCTCGACCGGCACGACAAGCCGGTGCTCGCGCTCGGTTCGCCGGGCGGTGCGACCATCATCACAACCGTCCTCCAGACGCTGATCAACCATCTGGACCGGGGGATGCCGCTGGTCGACGCGATCGCGGCACCGCGTGCCAGCCAGCGCAACGCGGCCCGGACCGAGCTCGAACCCGCCCTCTACAACAGCCCCTTGAGGGCCCGGCTGGAGGCGCTCGGCCACTCGTTCTCGCTGAATCCGGAGATCGGGGCGGCGACCGGGGTGCAGCGGCTGCCGGACGGGCGCTGGCTCGCCGCGGCTGAGAAGGTGCGGCGGGGCGGCGGCTCGGCGCTGGTGGTCCATCCGAGTGGAAAGCAGTAGCCCCGGCTGACGTCGCCGGTGAGGCCCATGGTCCCGTCCTGAACGGCCGGGAACCATGGGCCTCTTGTTGCGCGGGGTCGGCGATCTTGGTTGGCGGCAGCTCACGTGCGCAATAGCTAAGGAAACGTTTCTGACAGAAGGGTTCCCGGGTGCGTACCAGAAGGCTCGCCCTCGCCGCGGCATCCGGCGCCGCCCTGCTCGCCGCGGCAACGTTCCCCGTCACGGCGCCCGCCTCGGCGGCCGAGGGCACGGCCGGGGCGGCCGAACTCCTCGCCAAGGTGGAGACCTGTTCCCAGATTTCCCACGGCAAATACAGGCAGGACCCCTCGGCCGCGGCCGACGTGCCGGTCTGCGGCATGGACGGCGCCGTGTTCTGGAAGTCCGGACTGGGCATCGACTGCGACGGCCAGATCACCCCGGCCTGCAACAAGGACACTGACCCCTGGTTTCAGTCCGACACCCGCTTCCACCAGTCGAACGGCCTGCCGCTCAGCGCGGAGAAGCTGCCGTACGTGGTGGTGCCGAGCGCGGGCTCGATCTGGAACTACGCCTCGTCCGGCATCAAGGGCGGAGGCGTCGTCGCCGTCATCTACCGCAACAAGGTCGAGTACGCAGTCGTGGGCGACACGGGCCCGACCAACACCATCGGTGAGGCGTCGTACGCCACGGCCAAGGCGCTCGGCATGGACCCGAACCCGAAGACGGGCGGCGCGGACTCCGGCGTCACGTACATCCTGTTCAAGAACTCCCAGTCAAAGCCGATCGAAAGCCACAGCGCGGCAAGAACCCTGGGCCACGACCTGACCCAGCAGTTCCTGGCCAACAACTAGGCCAACCCTTGGGGGCCTGTCAGGGGCGCGGTGCCGGTATCAATGTGCGGCTCCGCCGCGTGGGCGCGACCAGCCGCGGGGGGAGGGCTTTTCAGGGGCGCGGGGAACTGCGCGACAAGCCGCGACGGACCCGCACCCGACCGAACAGCACGCGGAAGCGAAAGGCCCGCCGGCTAGGGCAGGGTGAGGATGCGGGGCCCGGCATCGGTGACGGCAACCGTGTGCTCGGCATGGGCAGCTCGAGCCCCGCTCAGGCTGCGCAGAGTCCACCCGTCGGCCGCCGGATAGTACGCATCGCTCCCGTCGGCGATCAGCATCGGCTCGATCGCCAGCACCATCCCATGCCGCAGCACCATGCCGCGCCCGGCCCGCCCCTCGTTGGGCACGGCCGGGTCCTCGTGCATGTGGCGGCCGATGCCGTGCCCGCCGAACCCGTCCGGGATGCCATAGCCCGCGCCCCGGCAGACCTTCCCGATCGCGTGCGCGATGTCACCGATGCGGTTGCCGACGACCGCCGCCGCGATCCCCGCGTCCAGCGCCCGGAACGCCGTCTCGACGAGCGTTACGTCCTCGGGCCGGGCCCGGCCGACCGTGAAGCTGATCGCCGAGTCCCCGGCCCACCCGTCGAGGACCGCGCCGAAGTCGACGCTGACCAGGTCGCCGTCGCGCAGCCGGTAGCCGTCCGGGATGCCGTGCACGATCGCGTCGTTCACGGAGATGCACGCCGTGGCCGGGAAGGGGACCGGCGCGAACTCGGGGTGATAGTCGAGGAACGGCGACGTGGCGCCCGCCTTGAACAGGATCTCCCGCGCGGCGGCGTCGAGTTCGGTGAGGCTGACGCCGACGTCGGCCGCCTCCCGCGCCGCCGCCAGGGCCTGTGCCACCACGCGGCCGGCCTCGCGCATCGCATCCATCTGGGTATCGCTCTTGATCTCCACCATTCCAATTACTATACCGGTATTTGAATGGGGTGGGCGCCCGGGTCCCGCCGGGGTGGGTTCAAATGGCCTCCAGGATCGTCGCGTTGGCGAGGCCGCCCGCTTCGCACATGGTCTGGAGCGCATAGCGTGCCCCGCGCTCCCGCATCGCGTGCACCAGCGTCGTCATCAGGCGGGTGCCGCTCGCGCCGAGCGGGTGGCCGAGTGCGATCGCGCCGCCGTGCACGTTCACCTTCGCCGGGTCGGCACCGGTCTCCTGCTGCCAGGCCAGGACCACGCTGGCGAACGCCTCGTTGACCTCGAACAGGTCGATGTCGCCGAGGTCGAGCCCCGCCTTGCGCAGCACCTTCTCCGTCGCCGGGACGACGCCGGTCAGCATGAGGACCGGGTCGGAGCCGGTCACGGCGAAGCTGTGCAGCCGGGCGAGCGGGCGCAGCCCGAGCCGGGCGGCCGTCTCGCTGGAGGTGATCAGGACCGCCGACGCCCCGTCGTTGGTCGGGCTGCTGTTGCCGGCCGTCACCGACCAGTCGATCTGCGGGAACCGCTCGGCGAAGGCCGGGTCCACGAACGACGGATTGAGCCCGGCGAGGATCTCGGGGGTGGTGGCCGGGCGTACGGACTCGTCCCGGGTGAGGCCGGCGATCGGCGCGGTTTCCGCCGCGAACAGGCCGCTCTCCCAGGCGCGCGCGGCCTTCCGGTGCGAGGCGGTGGCGAACTCGTCCATCTGTTCCCGCCCGATCGACCACTTGGCGGCGATGAGCTCGGCACTGATCCCCTGCGGGACGAGTCCGTCGGGGAAGCGCGCGGCGACCCCCGGCCCGAACGGGTCCTTCCCGGCAGGCACGTTGGACCACATCGGCACCCGGCTCATCGACTCCACTCCGCAGGCCACGACCAGGTCGTACGCGCCGGAGATCACGCCCTGCGCGGCGAAGTGCACCGCCTGCTGCGAGGACCCGCACTGCCGGTCGACCGTCGTCGCGGGCACGGAGTCCGGGAACCCGGCCGACAGCCAGGCGTACCGGGTGGTGTTCATGGCCTGCTCGCCGACCTGGTCGACGGTGCCGCCGATGACGTCGTCGACGAGCGCCGGTTCGATGCCGCTGCGCTCCACCAGGGTGCGCAGGGTGTGGGCGAGCAGCTCGACCGGATGGGTCCCCGACAGGGCCCCGCCCGGCTTTCCCCTGCCGATCGGCGTGCGTACGGCTTCCACGATCACGGCGTCACGCATGATGCGCTCCCTCGGCTCTACTCATGAGTAGGTTGGAAAACTGGACTCACTGTAACTCCGTGAGTAGGAAAATCCAACGGACTGGGTCCGGCTCGGCTACCGTGGCCCCATGAACGTGTCCGAGCAGCCGCAGCGCAAGCCCGAGCCGTCGCGTACCGCGCGGGGCAAGAACCCCCGGCCGTGCTCGATCGCCGACGCGCTCTCGGTGGTCGGCGAGAAGTACTCCCTGCTCGTGCTGCGCGAGGTCTTCTTCGGCGTGCACCGCTTCGACGCGATCGCCAAGAACACCGGCGCCCCCCGCGACATCCTCACCACCCGGCTGCGCACCCTCGTGGACGCCGGCGTCCTGGAGCGCACCCTCTACAGCGAGCGCCCGGCCCGCTACGAGTACCGCGCGACCCCGGCGGGCCAGGAGCTCCGCCCGGTCCTCCTGATGCTCATGAAGTGGGGCGACCGCCACCTCGCCGAAGTCCCGCCGACGGTGTGGCGCCACAAGTGCGGCGCGGACCTGGATCCCGCGGTGACGTGCCGAGACTGCGGCGAGGAGGTCCACCGCAGGGACGTGACCGTCCGGTTCGAGGTACCGGGCTGGTCGGAGCAGGGGCCTGAGGGCGAGCGCCTTCGAGGGGCGCGTGGAGCCGAGCGAGCTCGGTAGCCCGCTGAACGGCAACCCCTGTCAGGGGTGCGGGGAACTGCGCGACCAGCCACGGCGGACCCGCAGACGACTCACCGCACACGCACGCGAGCGCCTAGAATCCCAGAATGGTCCGCACCCCCCTGACCCCCGCAGAGCGACAACGCGGTGAACGGCTCGGCCGGTTGCTCCGCTCGGCGCGGGGCGACCGCAGCATGACGGAGATCGCGGCCGCGGCGGGCCTCTCCGCCGAGACCCTCCGCAAGATCGAGACGGGCCGCGCCCCGACGCCCGCGTTCTTCACGGTGGCGGCGCTGGCCTCGGTCCTCGGCCTGTCCATGGACGAGATCGTGAGCGACTGCGAGATGCCGCCCGCGGTCGCCGCGTGATACCGCCGAGGCTCCGCACCCCGAGGCAGGCGGCCCGTACCGTCGTCCGGGATCCGCTGGGCGCGGTGTTCCTCCTGCGGTACGACAACGAGATCTGGCCTCCCCAGCTGTCCGACCTCCTCGACGGCTGGTCGCCCGGCGATCGCCCCGCCGACCTGGGATACGTACCGGTCCGGGGCCGGTCGGGCATCGCCGGCCGGGGCTGAGCCCCTGCGGAGGCAGTCGGCCGCGCCCGCGCCGAGGGCGGCCGCCGGGGCTCCGCGCCCCGGAGTGGGGGCCGGGCGCTGCCTGTTCGGCGCAACAGATCCTGCGCGGATGGGTGCCCGGGGCGACCGTTGGAGCGTGGCCAATCCGTCGCAGTTCCCTCGGCGCCGCCGTCCCGTGCTGGTGGCCGTTGTCGGCGTGCTCGCGCTGCTCGCCGCCTGTGCGCCCGGCCCGCACGTCTCTTCAGCCTCCGCCGCGGGCCGCGCGAACGCCGCGGCGCCGGTCTTCCGCCACCCCGGCGTCGTCGTCGGCAGGAGCCAGCTCGACACGATGCGGGCGAAGGTGCGGGCCGGCCAGGAGCCGTGGAGCTCGGCGTACGAGCAGATGCGGACCAGCCGTTACGGCTCGCTCGCCTACACCCCGCACCCCGCCGAGGTCGTCCCCTGCCCGCCGAACGCGGGGCCGCCCGCCTGTCTCGACGAACGCGAGGACGCCGTCGCCGCGTACACCCAGGCGCTGCTGTGGACCGTCAACGGCAATGAGGCGCACGCCAAGAAGGCCGTCGAGATCATGGACGGGTGGGCGCAGGTGATCAAGCGGCACACCGAGGGCAACGCCGACCTCCAGACCGCCTGGGCGGGCTCGACCTGGGCACGCGCCGCCGACATCGTGCACGCGGGCTATCCGCAGTGGCAGGGCCCGGCCGTGCAGCGCTTCAAACGGATGCTGCGCACGGCGTATCTGCCCGCCGTGACCGCCAAAGTGCCCGACTACAACGGGAATTGGGAACTCGCGATGACGGACGCGGCCATCGGCATCGCCGTGTTCGTCGAGGACCAGAAGATCTTCAACGAGGCCCTCGACCGCTACCGGGCGCGGCTCCCCGCCTACTTCTACCTCGCCTCGGACGGCAAGCTGCCCAAGCCGCCGCCCGGCGGCTCGATGAACACCCCGGACAGGCTCGCGGCGTACTGGTTCGGCCAGCGCACGTACAAGGACGGGCTCGGCCAGGAGACCTGCCGCAACTTCATGCACATCGGATACGCCCTCGCCGCCTCCGGCCACATCGCCGAGACCGCCTGGCAGCAGGGCGTCGACCTGTACGGGCCGACGGCCCAGCGGCTGAAGGAGGCCCTGGAGTTCCACGCCCGCTACCAGTTGGGCGCCGAGGCCCCGGCCTGGCTGTGCGGCGGCACCGTCCAGCGGACCATGGGCCCCGACGTCGAGGTCCTGCTCAACCACCTCCAGAACCGGTTGCACCTGACGCTGCCCGAGACGCAGGAGCTCGCCGAGCAGCAGCGCCCCGGCGGCACCGACGACCTTTTCGTCGCCTGGGAGACGCTCACCCACGCGCAGAATCCGGGAACGTCCGGATAGCGCGGGCAGGTTTCCGGACGAGTTCAACAGAACGTTGAATATTGGGGATTGAGCCGTGCGGTGGGCTGGGCATGGTCCGTAGCAATGGACACGACCCGCCGCCCCCGGCCCGACGACCGCCCGCAGCGGCCCACCGCCGCCGCCTTCTTCGACGTGGAGGGCACCCTGCTCGCCGCGCCGGACCTGGCCGGTGCCACCGGGCCGCTCGGCCGGCTGTGGCACCCGCCGGTCCTCGCGGCGCTGCACGGCCACGCGGCCCTCGGCCACCTCGTCGTGCTCGTCTCGCCCGCGAGCGCCGCCGAACTCGAACCGGTCGTCCAGCACCTCGCCCCCGACGCCGTGCTCTGCTCCCGCCCGCGAGCCCCCATGATCGGCCAGGGCAAGGGGTACGCGGCCCGCGCCCTGCTGCGCGAACACGCCATCCTGGCCGCCCGCTGCTACGCGTACGCGGACGAGGCGGCGGACCTGCCGCTGCTCGCCGAGGTCGGCCACCCCGTGGTGGTCGGAGACGACCCGGTCCTGCTGCGGCACGCCCGGCGCGGCAACTGGCGCCGCCTCCCGGCCGCCGAGTCCCGCCCGAGGTGACGTGGCGTCAGGTACGCGAGCCGTCCACCCGGGGTTGACCTGTGGCCCCGCAATTAGCCTCGCCGTAACTGCGATGGTCTTGCCACGGTGCGTGACGCGCCTTACGGTCTCATCCACACACGGATCTACGCGTGTGGATTTGGCTGGCTGACGACCCGTCGAAGGAGCAGCTCATGGCCAATGTCGTGCGCGCCGCACTGGTTCAGGCGACCTGGACCGGCGACACCGATTCCATGATCGCCAAACATGAGGAACACGCCCGCGAGGCGGCCCGGCAGGGTGCGAAGATCATCGGTTTTCAGGAGGTCTTCAACGCCCCCTACTTCTGCCAGGTGCAGGAGGCCGAGCACTACCGCTGGGCCGAACCCGTCCCGGACGGCCCGACCGTCACCCGGATGAAGGAACTCGCCCGCGAGACCGGGATGGTCATCGTCGTCCCGGTCTTCGAGATCGAGGGCGAGGGCTTCTACTACAACACCGCCGCCGTGATCGACGCCGACGGCAGCTACCTCGGCAAGTACCGCAAGCACCACATCCCCCAGGTCAAGGGCTTCTGGGAGAAGTACTACTTCAAACCGGGCAACCTCGGCTGGCCGGTCTTCGACACGGCCGTCGGCAAGGTCGGCGTGTACATCTGCTACGACCGCCATTTCCCGGAGGGCTGGCGCCAGCTCGGCCTGAACGGCGCCCAGTTGGTCTACAACCCGTCGGCCACCTCGCGCGGCCTCTCCGCGTACCTGTGGCAGCTGGAGCAGCCCGCCTCGGCCGTCGCCAACGAGTACTTCATCGCGGCGATCAACCGGGTCGGCCGCGAGGAGTACGGCGACAACGACTTCTACGGGACGAGTTACTTCGTCGACCCGCGCGGGCAGTTCGTCGGCGAGGTCGCCAGCGACAAGGAGGAGGAACTCCTGGTCAGGGACCTCGACTTCGGTCTCATCGAGGAAGTGCGCCAGCAGTGGGCGTTCTACCGCGACCGCCGCCCCGACGCCTACGAGGGCCTGGTGAAGCCGTGACCCGCCGCCTCCACGACCGCCACCGCGCCGTCCTGCCGGACTGGCTCGCGCTCTACTACAAGCAGCCCGTCGAGATCACCCACGGCGAGGGCCGGCACGTCTGGGACGCCGACGGGAACAAGTACCTCGACTTCTTCGGCGGCATCCTCACCACGATGACCGCCCACGCCCTGCCCGAGGTCACCAAGGCCGTCGCCGAACAGGCCGGCCGGATCATCCACACCTCGACCCTCTACCTCAACCGGCAGATGGTCGAACTCGCCGAGCGCATCGCCCAGTTGTCCGGCATCCCCGACGCCCGGGTCTTCTTCACCACCTCCGGCACCGAGGCCAACGACACCGCGCTGCTGCTCGCGACCGCGTACCGCAATTCCAACCAGATCCTCGCGATGCGCAACAGCTACCACGGCCGCTCGTTCAGCGCGGTGGGCATCACCGGCAACCACGCCTGGTCCCCGACCAGCCTCTCGCCGCTCCAGACGCTGTACGTGCACGGCGGTGTCCGCAGCCGCGGCCCGTACGCGCACCTCGGCGACAGCCAGTTCATCGAGGCCTGCGTCGCCGACCTCGAAGACCTGCTCGGCCACACCCGCAACGTGGCCGCGCTGATCGCCGAACCCATCCAGGGCGTAGGCGGCTTCACCTCGCCGCCCGACGGCCTGTACGCCGCGTTCCGCGAGGTCCTCGACCGGCACGGCATCCTGTGGATCACCGACGAGGTGCAGACCGGCTGGGGCCGCACCGGCGACCACTTCTGGGGCTGGCAGGCACACGAGCGGAGCGGTCCGCCCGACCTGCTCACCTTCGCCAAGGGCATCGGCAACGGCATGTCCATCGGCGGCGTCGTCGCCCGCGCCGAGGTCATGAACTGCCTGGATTCCAACTCCATTTCTACCTTCGGCGGCTCCCCGGTCACCATGGCGGCCGGCCTCGCCAACCTCACCTACCTCCTCGAACACGACCTCCAGGGCAACGCCCGCCGCGTCGGCGGCCTGCTCATCGAGCGGCTGCGCGCGATCTGCGCCCAGCTCCCCGTCGTCCGAGAGGTACGCGGCCGGGGCCTGATGGCCGGCATCGAACTGGTCAGGCCCGGCACCGACGAGGCCAACCCCGAAGCCGCCGCGGCCGTCCTCGAAGCCGCCCGTGAAGGCGGCCTCCTCATCGGTAAGGGCGGCGGCCACGACACCAGCGTGCTGCGCGTCGCGCCACCCCTCACGCTCACCGTCGCGGAGGCCGAGGAGGGCGCCGCGATCCTCGAACGCGCCCTGCACACCGTGTAGTTCACGTAACTCAAGCACGTGTACGTGTACGTGTACGTAAGGGAGCTCCACCCATGAGTACCCGCACCCTCATCCGCGGCGGCCTGGTCATCACCGCCGCCGACGAGACGCACGCCGATGTACTGATCGAGGACGGCCGGATCGCCGCCATAGCGGCGCACGGCTCGACCGTGGCCCAGGGATGGACCGCGGACCGCACCCTCGACGCCACCGGCAAGTATGTGGTCCCGGGCGGAGTCGACGCCCACACCCACATGGAACTGCCCTTCGGCGGCACCTTCGCCTCCGACACCTTCGAGACCGGCACCCGCGCCGCCGCGTGGGGCGGCACCACCACCATCGTGGACTTCGCCGTGCAGTCGCAGGGCCAGGCCCTGCGGGCCGGGCTCGACACCTGGTACGCCAAGGCGGACGGCCGGTGCGCCATCGACTACGGCTTCCACATGATCCTCTCCGACGTCAACGAGTCGTCGCTCAAGGAGATGGACCTGCTTGTCGCGGAGGGCATCACCTCCTTCAAGCTGTTCATGGCGTACCCAGGGGTCTTCTACAGCGATGACGGGCAGATCCTGCGCGCGATGCAGCGCTCCGCCGCCAACGGCGGGCTGATCATGATGCACGCCGAGAACGGCATCGCCATCGACGTCCTGGTCGAGCAGGCCCTCGCACGCGGCGAGACCGACCCCCGCTACCACGGCGAGGTGCGCAAGGCCCTCCTCGAAGCCGAGGCCACGCACCGCGCGATCCAGCTCGCCCGGGTCGCGGGCGCCCCGCTCTACGTCGTGCACGTCTCGGCCGAGGAGGCGCTCGCCGAGCTGGCCGGCGCCCGCGACAAGGGGCTCCCGGTCTTCGGCGAGACCTGCCCGCAGTACCTGTTCCTGTCCACCGACAACCTCGCCGAGCCGGACTTCGAGGGCGCCAAGTACGTCTGCTCAACTCCCTTGCGGCCCAAGGAACATCAGGCCGCGCTGTGGCGGGGCCTGCGCACCAACGACCTCCAGGTGGTGTCCACCGACCACTGCCCGTTCTGCTTCACGGGACAGAAGGAGCTCGGCCGGGGCGACTTCTCCAAGATCCCCAACGGGCTTCCCGGCGTCGAGAACCGGATGGACCTGCTGCACCAGGCGGTCCTCGACGGACACATCTCGCGCCGCCGCTGGATCGAGATCGCCTGCGCGACCCCGGCCCGGATGTTCGGCCTCTACCCGCAGAAGGGCACCATCGCGCCGGGCACCGACGCCGACGTCGTCATCTACGATCCGCACGCCGAGCAGATCATCTCCGCCGAGACGCACCACATGAACGTGGACTACTCGGCGTACGAGGGCAGGCGGGTCACCGGCCGCGTCGAGACGGTGCTCTCGCGGGGCGAACCCGTCATCCACGACCGGCAGTTCACCGGACGGGCCGGACACGGCTGCTACGTACCGCGCGCCACCTGTCAGTACCTCGGCTAGGAGCACCATGGACTTCGGACTCGTCCTGCAGACCGATCCGCCCGCCTCGGCCGTCGTCGGCCTGATGCGGCGCGCGGAACGCAACGGCTTCCGCTACGGCTGGACCTTCGACTCGGCGGTGCTCTGGCAGGAGCCCTTCGTGATCTACAGCCGCATCCTGGAACACACCACCAAAATGACCGTCGGCCCGATGGTCACCAACCCCGGCACCCGCACCTGGGAAGTCACCGCCTCCACCTTCGCCACCCTGAACGACATGTACGGCAACCGCACCGTCTGCGGCATCGGGCGCGGCGACTCCGCGATGCGCGTGGCGGGCCGCAAGCCCAACACGCTGGCCCGGCTCGGCGAGGCGATGGGCGTCATCCGCGACCTCGCCGAGGGCCGCGAGGCCGACGTCGACGGGCAGCGCCTGCGGCTGCCCTGGGTGAAGAACGGCAAGCTGCCCATCTGGATGGCGGCGTACGGACCCAAGGCCCTGGCGCTCGCGGGGGAGAAGGCCGACGGCTTCATCCTCCAGCTCGCCGACCCGTTCCTCACCGAGTGGATGGTGAAGGCGGTCCGCAAGGCCGCTGCCGACGCGGGCCGTGACCCCGCCTCGATCACGATCTGCGTCGCCGCCCCCGCCTACGTCGGCGACGACCTCGCCCACGCCCGCGAGCAGTGCCGCTGGTTCGGCGGCATGGTCGGCAACCACGTCGCCGACCTCGTGTCCCGCTACGGCGAACACTCCGGACTCGTCCCCGAAGCGCTCACCGAGTACATCAAGGCGCGCCAGGGCTACGACTACAGCCACCACGGCCGCACCGACAACCCGGACACCGCCTTCGTGCCCGACGAGATCGTCGACCGCTTCTGCCTGCTCGGCCCGCCCCAGGCGCACATCGACAAACTGAAGGCGCTGCGAGAGCTGGGCGTCGACCAGTTCGCCCTGTACGCCATGCACGACGCCCGGGAGGCAGCCATCGACGCGTACGGCCGGCAGGTCATCCCCGCCCTGCGCTGACGTACCGTCAAATCCCATATTCACACGGCCCGTTCGCCCCTCACCGCCCTCCCCGAACGAATGGCCTGCCCATGACCGACACCACCGCCATACCCGCCACGGCCGGCCACCAGGACGGCCGGTTCGCCAACGAGGACCTGCGGCCGGTACCGCCCGAGGGGCGAACCTGGACGACGTACAACTTCGCCGCCCTGTGGGTCGGCATGGCCCACAACATCCCCTCCTGGACGCTTGCTTCCGGTCTGGTCGCGCTCGGCATGGACTGGAAGCAGGCGGTCTTCACCATCGCCCTGGCCAACCTGATCGTCCTGGTCCCGATGCTCCTGACCGGGCACGCGGGCCCCAAGTACGGGATCCCGTTCCCGGTCCTGGCCCGCGCCTCCTTCGGGCTGCGCGGCGCCAACCTTCCCGCGATGATCCGGGCCGCCGTCGCCTGCTGCTGGTTCGGCATCCAGACCTGGATCGGCGGCCAGGGCATCTTCGTGCTGCTCGGCAAGACCTTCGGCGGCTGGGCGGACGTGGCGTCCGTCGGCGGCCGGCCCTGGACCCTCTGGCTCTGCTTCCTGCTCTTCTGGGCGCTCGAACTCGCCATCATTCACCGGGGGATGGACACCCTGCGCCGCTTCGAGAACTGGGCGGCGCCCTTCGTGATCGTCGGTGCGCTGGTCCTGCTGGTCTGGATCGCACACAAGGCGGGCGGCTTCGGCCCGCTCCTCGACCAGCCCTCCAAACACGGCTGGGGCCGCGGCTTCTGGCCCGTCTTCTTCCCGTCCCTCATGGGCATGATCGGCTTCTGGGCGACACTGTCGCTGAACATCCCTGACTTCACCCGCTTCGGCAAGGGCCAGCGCGCCCAGGTCTGGGGCCAGACGCTCGGATTGCCCAACAGGCACCAAACCCCCAACTAGTGTGCCAGCATGAGGCATGGACCACGAGCCAGCCGATCCCCAACTCGCCGTGATGTACTGCCGAATCAGCGAAGATCGCGAAGGCGGAGGCCTCGCCGTCGAGCGGCAGCGGCAGGACTGCGACCAACTCGCCGCTCAACTTGGGCTGCGAGTGGTGCGCGTCTACGAGGACAACGACCTCTCCGCCTATTCAGGCAAGCCGCGTCCCGACTACGACGCCATGCTCAACGACCTGCGCGCCGGCATGGCGGGCACCGTCCTCGCGTGGCACACAGACCGCCTCCACCGGTCCCCCGTGGAACTGGAGGAGTACATCGACGTGTGCGAGTCACGCCGGATCGCGACGCACACCGTCAAGGCTGGACTCCTCGACCTCACCACGGCGACGGGACGGATGATCGCCCGGCAGCTCGGCGTCCAGGCACGCTACGAAGTCGAGCGAATGATCGAGCGGCAGAAGCGTGCCCGCGAACAGAAGATCGGCAGAGGCGAGTACTGCGGCGGCCCGCGCCCCTTCGGCTGGGAGAGCGACGGGGAAACCCCGATCCCCGAGGAGATCGACGCCTTGAATGAAGCCGCGGACTCCGTCCTCGCCGGCGCCTCCCTCCGGTCCATCGCGACAGACTGGGGGCAGCGGGGAATTCGGACCAGTACCGGCGCGTACTTCGAAGGCGGATCGCTGCGACGTGTCCTCCTACGACCGCGCAATGCGGGCATCGTCGTGCACCTTGGAAGGGAAGCCGGGCCGGCGATATGGGACGCCGCTATCGAGGAGAGCAAATGGCGCAGCGTCTGCGCCCTGCTCAAGGATCCGTCCCGCATCCCGGCCGCCTCCAACGTCCGCAGGCACCTAGGGTCTGGCCTGTACGTGTGCGGCCCGTGCAGCTCCGACATGAAATCCGGGTCCAAAGGGACGGGGCAGAAGGACTATCACTGCCGTGCGAACAAGTGCGTCTCACGCGATCTGATCAAACTCGACGACTACGTACAGCTGGCGATCTTCGGCCGCCTCTCGCGCCCTGACGCGGCGCAACTCCTCGCGGAACGGAAAGACCCCGTGGACGTGCGAGGCGCGCAGGAGACCATGCACCAGGCCCGAGCCATGCTCGATGACTTCGCCGCAGCCCTCGGCGCTGGCGACATGGACATGCAGGAATGGCGGACTGCCTCGGCCGCGGCGAGGGCCAGGCTCCGGGCAGCGGAGGCCGAGCTGTCGCAGGCCGAGAAGGTGAACCCCGTCGTGGGTCTGATCGGTGCTCCCGACCTAGACGTCCGGTGGGCGGCGCTGGACCTTTCGCGGAGGCGGTCAGTGCTGGATTTCCTGATGACGGTGCGAGTCTTCCCTGCCCGGCCGGGACGGCAGCCGGATGGCGGCTACTGGGATGCGGGCGCGATTCAGATCGAGTGGAAATGACGGTGCCCCCGCCTAGGCGGGGGCACCGCCGGCCGCTCCCGTTCGCCTGGGGGGCGGGACCGGGAGGGCCGCTTGGAAGGGGGGTGGGGCCTATCGCTAGTGCCCGCTCCCCACCTTGATCACACAATGTAGGGTTTGACCTACATACATTTGATCATGGACCGGTGAGCGTGGGTAGGTGCCGCGCTCCACCCCTCCGCCCGACTGGGTACTCACCCGAAGACGCGTCGTCGGCGAACGCATCCGCGCCGCGCGGCTCCACGCGAGCCTCACCCAACAGGGCGTCTGCGAACGAACTGGGATCGACCGCGCCACCTATAACCGGATCGAGCAGGGCCACGCGTCGCCCCTCCTCGACACGCTGTTCCTCATCGCTGACGCGATCGGCGTGCCCCTCGCTGACCTCGTTCGGCAGTAGGAGGAAGCCCCGGCCGCCTGGCCGGGGCCGATGAGCATCAGGCTTCGGAGCGCGGTACGAGGAAGCCCCGCACCGGGGGGATGTGTTCGTCCCGTGTTCGACGCCAGCTTCTGGCTGGACGGCGATACGGCTGCGCTCGTCGCCACTCCTTGACGAGCTCGGCGTACCGAGGGTCCGTCCACTCTTGGTCGTTCATGCCTACCTCCTGCCGCACAGGCTAGGGGGTCAGCTGCTGGGCTTGGGGATGATGACGATGGGGCCGCTGTCGTCGGAATGCTGGCAGGAGGCCGCCACCGAAACGAGCTGATCCTCGGGCGACCGCCACAGGTCAGCGTCGACGCTGTACCCAGCACTCTCGATGGCGCCGATGGTCCGCTCAAGAGCAGCAGCGCTGAACCGGCCGGGGTCGGGCCGCTCGGGGACGTGGTGGACGAACCCGCCCAGTCGGCCGCACAGGTTCTGGTAGAGCCCGGTGTGCAGGATGAGAGCGTGCCAGCCCTCGTCGACGACACGGCTCGGGACCAGGCCGTGGCCGCCGCGTCCGGCCGCGACCGCCAGGAAGGCGAGGGCGTCGGTGAGGATGCGGGCTGCGAGGTCGGGCTCCATGCCCGGGTTGTTGTCGAGGATCGTCGCGCGGACGTCGTTGAACTGGGCGTCGGTGAGGAGCGTTCGCGCTGTCAGCTGGTGCATGTGGTGCCTCCGTTCGATGGACGGTGGTGCAGGGCCCCGTCCCGGCCGCGGTCCTGCCTGGAGTTCGTCGGCCGGGACGGAGAGTCAGTGGGTCAAGTTGTGGCAGTGACAGGCGCACTTGAGGACTTCGAGGGGCACCGATCCCCGGCGCTGCCGTACGTCGAGCGGGCCGGGGCAGTGACGGTGCCCGGCCTCCCAGCTGAGGTTGCGGGCCTCGCGGCACTCGGGGGTCACGTAGGTGCTCGGGGCTTTCGTCGCGGTCATCAGTCGGCCTGGCCGGTGAGTGCAGCTGTCCCCGCGTTGATGAGTCCGGTCACGGCTGGCGGGCTGCACAGGGCGCCCGGTCGCTTCATGGGTACAGCCCAGTAGCTGGCGCCAGCTTCGCCCGGCTCGTCGTCCTCGACGCGGGGTACGCCCAGGTAGTTGCCGAGGCCGAGGTAGGTGGCGTACGGGCCGAGGTTCTGGGCGGGCGGGGACGACGGCACCAGCACGTAGAAGCGGTGGCCGCGCGGGTCGTGGATGACGGGGCCGCCCAACGTGCGCAGGATCAGTGAGGTGGTCGCCGGGCCGGTGTTGGCTCCTACGGCGTGGACGAGTTCGTCCGCCAGGCGGTATGCGGAGAACCGGCGGCCGAGCGCGAGGACGGCGACGCCGTTGTCCGCCCACTCCTGGTGGGCATTGTCGGGCCGGTTGAGGCTGGCGGCGAGCCAGTCCGCTACGGCTTCTCTTCCGGCATCGGTTGCGGTGCTCACAAAGACTCCCTGGGGCGGGCGGCGTGGCGGTGGCTACAGGGCTGCGTCGGACACGAGCGACGCGTCGTGACCCTTGTCGAGGCGCACCGCAAGGCGGATCGCCACGTCGGCGCGCACGCGACCGAGGTTGATCAGACCGAGGGATCCACCGTCATCGAGGCCGAGGGACGGGAGGACGATCCCGGCACGGGTCAGCGCGGCACGCAGCTGTTCCGTTGCTGCACACGGGTCGATCGTGCTGTTCTTCTTCGCCATGAACTGGACGGTATGGAGCAGGAGTTGAGCCCGCTAGGCATTATGCGAGCATATGCAGCAGCATTGGCGGGATATGCGGCTGTATCTCAATGCAGGTAGGGGGCACTCTGTAGCGCAGGGCTCATCACCCGACGATGCTGGTGGATCAATGTCCCGACGAAAGGACACGATCATGCGACGACTGCGCTTCAACGGCACCGGCTCCGGCGTCAACGGGTGCCCGTCCGTACACGAAGACCTCGACAGCGGCGAAGTCATCGTCCACGGACCGCCGCTCACCGACCCCGCCGACGTCGCCCAGCTTCAGCACCTGTCCCCGGGCGAGCAGGCGATCATCGTGCCGCGCGAAGTCCTGGTCGACTGGGGCCCGAAGAGCCGCACTCCCCACATCATCGACCTCGACGAGTTCGACCAGCTGTTCAGCGTGTTCAAGCACACCGCCTGGCGCCTGGAGACGCGACGCCGCTACGCCTCCGATGAACTCACCGACACCTACGCGCAGTTCAAGCGGGGCGAACCAGTGGACTGGTCAGGCGCAGACCTGGAGTGGTGCGCTGACCGGCGCGAGCAGACTGCCCTGGGCAAGAGGTTCGAGCGGGTCCGCATCGTCGACTCACCGCCAACACCCGGCCAGCTGTATCTCCTCGAAAACGCCCGGCGCAACGCAGCGGTCGGGGAGGACATGCGCAACCTATGGCGCAGCGACGCCGACGATCTGCGTCTTCCCCACGAGGACTTCTGGCTGTTCGACTCCCGCATGGCCGCGCTGCTCAACTTCGACGACGCAGACAACTTGATCAACGTCGAGCTGATCACCGAGCCCGCCGCAGTGCTCCGCTACTGCCAGGCCCGCGATGCCGCCTGGCACCATGCCGTTCCGTATGAGACGTTCGCGGCGGAAGTCGCCGCCGCAGAGTGAGAGTGAGCCGGTGAGTACCGACTTCCAGCAAGCGCGTGTAGCCCTCGGAGCGCGTCTCCGGGAGGTGCGCGAGTCCCGCCCTGGAGGTCGGCTCACAGGCGTACACCTCGCGAAGGCCCTCGGCTGGGCACAATCCAAAGTGTCGCGCCTGGAGAACGGCAGGCAGACCGCCACGGCCGATGACCTGCGCATGTGGGCAGAAGCAACAGGGCAGCCAGAAGCCGCGGACGAACTGCTGGCCATGCTGGCCGGTATGGAGAACCACGTACGCTCGTGGAGGCGGCAGCTTGCGGAGGGGCACAAACCCGTGCAGCTCGGCCACGTGGCCGGCCAAGCGCAAGTTGCCGAATTCCACGCATGGGAGGGCGCTATGGTCGTCGGCGTCCTCCAGATTCCCGACTACGCCCGTGCGATCTTCACCCGCTACTCGGAACTCCAGCGGTCACCGCAGGACACCGATGACGCCGTCCGCGCGCGGATGCGGATGCAGGAAGGCCTCTACCAGCCAGGCAAGCGGTACCGGATCCTGCTCTGGGAACCGGTGCTGTACGCGCTGATCTGCCCGCCCGCTGTCCTCAACGCTCAGCTGGACCGACTGGCCGGCGTCATCGGCCTGGCCACGGTCGAGCTGGGGATCGTCCCCCTGGGCGCCTCGCTCAAGATCCCGCCCGCAACCGCGTTTTGGATCTACGACCAGCGACAGGTGATCGTCGAGACCTGGCATGCCGAACTGCGGATCGACGACCCGGACAGCGTTGCTACCTACCTGCGCACCTGGGAAACCCTGCGCGAGTCTGCGGTCTACGGAGCCGACGCGCACCGGCTGATCGCACGTGCCCAAAGCGCGCTGCACAAGCCCTGAAGGTGGGGGCCATAGCGCGGTCCTGGAACACGGAGACGGACGGCACGGTCTCGCTGGCCGCGGTGAGGCGGCGTGATGTCAGACCGGCCGCTTAGGATCCCGCGTCGTGGCTATCGAACTGACTGACGAGCTGATTGAACTGGAACGCAAGGCCTGGGCTGCGCAGCGGGAGGCTCTGGCCGGGCCGTACTCTGCGGAAGCGTGGCTGCCGTGGCGTGAGGCCACCGAGCAGGTACAGGCCGGGATCACGGCGCACGCCGAAGCGACTGGCCAGAACCGGTATGAGGTTGAGGCAGAGGTGAAGCGGATCGCGCGGCACCCGGGGCCCGAGGCCTGATCTATAGCGCGGACTGGAACGCCGACGCACTCGGCACGGTGGCCCTGGCCGTGGTGACGCGATCGAGGGCGGCCGGGACGAGGCCGGCGTGCTGCGCAGCTGCGCGCGCGGTGAGCGGCACACGGCGGGCGGTCGGCGGGGCGGTGACAGCGCGGGCCGCGGCGGGGACGAGCGTGGTGGTCATGGCTCATTGTGCATGGCGATGCCCCGCCGCGAACGCTGTTTCGTGGCGGGGCAGGGTCCGAGTAGCGCCAGCAGCCAAACTCGCGCTGATGTGGACTACGACCACGGTAACGACGGCCACCGACAACGGCGGGGTGGGTCAGCACCACCAGCCCTTGCCTGCCGCCTTGCACTGGGCTTCGCGTAGCCTCTCGATGTCCTGGCTGGTCTGGTCGAGGGCGTGCTGGTCCAGGAACTGTTGCGCCGTGGCGCGTTCGCTTGGGTTGAAGCAGCCCGGGTTCTGGAGGATGAGCGTGGCGAAGGTCCGCGCCGTTGTCGCAACGGCGTCCGTCTGGCCGCCCGCTTGTTGATCTTTGAGCTGAGAGTTGAGGTCGACAGCAGCTTTAGTCGTCTCTGCGCAGTTGGCTGATTGGACTGGGGCCTTCGGTGGGGCGGTAGCTCGGCCGAGCCAGAACGCGATGACGACGGCGACACCGGCGGCCAGGATGATCCCGGCATTCGTCGGTCGGCGGGTGCGCCCTCGGGAGTCGGCAGGTCTGTTGTGGCCGTCTGATGGCGGTGCCCCAGTGTGTGCCATGAGTCCCCCCTCGGGATGTGGAGCAGCAGGATACGGGCGCGGGCAGGCCGAGAGGCGGGAGTATCCGGAAGCGCCATACACTAGAACATGTGTACGAGCACCTGCCGCCTGACCTGCCCCGTCTCCGCACTCTGGAGACGTGGCTGACCCTCACCTTGGATCAGGTCCGGCAGAAGATCGCCAAGGTGCAGGAGGTCGAAGCCGAGCAGGCCGCACGGCGACTGCCACCCGAACCCCCAGCTTGGATCATCACGACCAGCCGCGCCCCATCCGCCCGGGGAACGAAGCCGCCGCGGACCGTACACGTCGGCGACTGCGGCATGACTGAAGGCGGCACTACTCAGGCGATCAGTCGCGACCAAGCCCTCCGCGCCCTGACCGAGGGTGTCCCCGGCTGCCAGTTCTGTCGTCCCGACACCGAACTCGGCGTGCTTGAGTAGCTATCCGCCAGAGTGCCGCTCGGCCTGCTCCATGGCGGCGATCGTCCGCTTTCGCCAGCGCACCGTCAGTACGACTGCCACGAACCCCAGCGCTATCAGCGCCGCTGCCCCCGCCCCGGCTACCGCCAGGACCATGAGGGCGTTCACGACAAGGCTCCCCATATTCACCCTCCCCTGAGAGGCAGAGTAACGAGCACCTCAGGCTCTGCGATCATCGGCCCGTCGCCGCACCCTGGATCTATGGCCAAGGTCATCGTCGTCTATCCGCCCGACGAGCAGGGCGCCCGCCGCGTGCGCATCGACGGAACCATCCTCGGCCGCGCCACCGACCTACGAGACCTCGTCATATGGCTCCGCAGGGCCGGACTCGACGTCGACGAACTCGACGTCATCCGGTCGCCGCTCATCGACTGGCGCGGCGGCGGCCCCGAGGACTGGGAACCTAGCTGACCTGCCCGCCGAGCCGCCGGTACACCGACGACATCGCGAGCACTCCCACCCCGAGAAGGCCTCGACGCGACGCCGGTGAAGGGGACGCCGCGCCACCCGCCGCAGAGCACCGGTACCGCGGCGCGGCCGGATCGAATCCGTCGGCCGGGCCGCACGAGTACGTCACGCCCTGCGGGTCCGTGTACGTCCACCCCGCGGGCGGCCGCCCGTCCGTCCCGTCCCTGCCCGCGGCACCGTCCGTGCCGTCCTTCCCCGCCGGGCCCGCGGGACCGGTCGGGCCGGCGGGCCCCGGCACAGTCGAGTCGGCGCCGTCCTTCCCGGCCGCGCCGGGCGGACCGGGACTCGGCGTCAGTGTCGGCGCGGGCTTGCCCGGGTCGCCGGGGTCGCATTTCGGGCCGGGCGGGCCGGGGATCGGCACCGGCACCTCGGCCCGGTCCTGCAAGTTCTTCACGGCCTTCGTGGGGTCCGGGGCCACTGGGATGCCGCCCTTCACTGTGACCTGCTGGCGCAGGGCCCGCACGTCTCCGGCGAGCGTCGACACGGCGGTGCCGCGTAGGTCGGCCTCGTCGGCGAGCTTGTCGGCGCGCTGCTCGGCCCGGTCGATCTGGAGGAACGCCAGCGCCACGGCGCCGCCGAGGAAGAGCAGGGCCGCGACGATCCACAGGAGATGCCGGCCGCGGTAGAGGAGCCGCTCGGCATGCGTCACGGGGTGCCCCCCAGCTGCGCCACGAGCGTCTTGAGCCGGGCGACTTCCGCGCGCTCGGCCGCCAGTTCCGCTCGTGCCATGGCAAGCTCGGCCCGCAGCTCGGCGCGTTCCTCCTGGAGCTGGTCCGTGAGGCTGTTGTAGCCGGTCAATGCGCTGCCCTCCCGGGCCGCCCGCGATGCGCCGCGGGTGCCGTACATGGCGGCCGCCGCGGCCACGGGCCCCGCAATGAGTGCGGCTAGCGCCGTGACCATGGCGGCATCCATCAGGCGCCCTCCCGGTCGCTCGCAGTGGGCAGGGTCAGACGCCGGTCGGCTGCGGGCGGGCGGTGATCAGCGAGTCCTGCGCCAGGCCAGAGACGCCGGTCGGCTTCCAGAACCCGAAGTGCGCGAGCGTGCCCGAACCGAACGCGACGAGTGCGAGCACGGCTGCGGTGCCGACGCTGTACCCGGCCGGGTGCGGTGCCGCGTACTCGACGACGAAGCCGTTGGCCGTGGACAGGGCGAGCAGCAGCGTGGCCTTGAGGCCGGCGCTGGTCACTCTCGTGGTGACGAGGCCGACGAGGACGGGCAGAACGAGGCTGGTGACGAGGCCGAGCCAGTACGCGGCGTCGAGGTGGGTCTGCATGTCAGCTCCCGGTGTTGGTGGTGGAGTTGGTGACGTGGACGTCGACGTCGACGACGGCGTCCTTGATGGCCTCCTGCACGGCGGCGATGAGCGCCGGGGTGTCGATGCCCTTCACGTCACCGAGGGCCTGAGCGAGCGTGTTGATCGTGGCGCCCATGGCGGCGACGTTCTTGTACGTGCCGACGAGGTAGCCGTACGCGTCCGGGACACCGGACTTCCCGCCGGACGCCTTGCGAGCGGCGGCCTCGTCGTCCTTGTTCTTGTAGGCCCACAGGTCTACGGGCTGGGGCATGGTGTCCTCCTCGGACGGTGACGGTGAAGGGACAGACGGGGCGGCAGGACCAGACCACCGCCAGGACGTGACGGCCGTGCCGCCGCGCGGGTCGGACGGGTCAGCGGTCGGCGGACAGACGCCGTCGGGGAAGCGCGGCGCGAAGTAGCCGACCACGCGCGCCGAGCGGCGGGCGGTCGCGTGCGACCACACCCCGTTGCCCTGCCCGGCATCGGTGCTGCCGGCCTTCACGCTGTTGCCGCCCTTGGTGTACACGGTGTCGGCGTCGAACCCGACGACGATCTCTGTGTGGGCGCCGTCGCCGAAGTTCACCCACGCACCGACGCTGGGGTAGTCCGACCACTGGCCGCGGGCTTGTGCCCAGTCGGTGAACGAGGACACGTTGTCGGTGCGCGGCACCACGCTGGCGAGCCCGGCCCGCGAGTACATGACCCAGTCGAAGATCACGCACCAGCTCACGCCGTTCTCGCCGAATTCCTTCCCGAACTGGTTGTCGTTGTCCCAGCCGTCCGCCGAGTTCCAGCGTTCGTAGATCTGCTCCGGCACCGCCATCACGCGGTCGACGAGCTGACGCCACTGAGCGGCCATCACGCACCCGCCAACTCAGCAGATGTGGTCGAGTACTTGGTGATCGCCGTCACCTGCAACGACCACCGTGCCGCGAGCGCATCCGCGAACGCGCGCAGGTCCGCCTCGGCGTTCGGGAGCTGCTCGTAGCCCTGCGGGAATCCGACCATGACGGGCACACCGCCCACCGCGCCACTGAACAGCTGAAGCTGATACGCAACTCCGGCCGAGTCGATCTCTGGGAACGTAGCCATAGGAACAACCTCCTTGGTCAGGCGGGCTTGTAGGTCACTTCGAGGGCCATGTAGTCGCCGTTGCCCCACGTGAACGGCCTCGTCGCGTTCCACTCGCCGGGCGCCGATCCGGTGGACGTGGTCGGCGACAGCGGCATCACGAACGTGCCGCCGGAGAACACCCGGCACACGCCCGGGTAGTAGGCGTTGCCCGCATCCGTGCCGACCGCCGCGCCCATCCACGCAAAGTTGCTGTTCACCAGAGACGCCGCGGTGAACGGCAGATTGAAGCGGTGCTGTCCGCCGCCCCACGTGGTGGTGGACCCGCCGATCAGGCCGATGCGGACGGTGCACGTCGAGCCGTTGAGGGAGTACTCGCCGTCGAGCGTCCCGTTCCCGAGAGACGGGGCGGCGCCACCGGAGCTCGTCCACGTCGGGGTGTACGCAGTCCACTGTCCGGCGTCGTTGTTGAGCAGCGCGGCGGTGACCCGTTGCCCTGCAAGCCAGACGGTCATGAGTGCCTCCTCACAGGGCGACGATGGTTGGTTGGAACAGGCGCACGTCAGTCGCGGACGTCTGCGCCTTGACGACGCCGTTCACGGACCGCGTCACCGTGAACGTCTGCGGGGAACTGGCGCCGGTGACCCCGGTGACCGTCATGCGCTCCCCGCCGACGAGGACATCGAACGGGAAGTCCGAAGGGTTCGAAGCGGTGGTGATCCACAACGGGCCGGCGGTCACGGCCACGCTCATCGAGGTGGCCGTCGACGTCATCCCCGAAGCGAGCTGCGAGCCGTCCGTGTCCGCCCGGCCGAGGACCGTGTCCTCTACGACGCCCACGGTGTACGGCGACGCGGGGGTGCAGTTGAACGTGATGTCCCACTGGTACTGGGAGATCGTCTCGCTGTAGCTCTGCACGATCACGTCGATCGCGCCTGGCGCATAGCGGCTCGATGGGTTGGTGATCTGCAACCGGGCCCCCGTGTCCAGTGCCGCCACCGCGTCGATCAGTGACGGTGCAGCCTGGAGGCTGACGTTGACCGCCGGATAGCGCGCCTCGTCGACCGTGCCGAGGTGAGCCAGCCAGCTCGCGTGCTGTACGGCCTGCCCCTCGGCAAACAGCGACAGCGACGGGGTGTCTGGGTAGCGGCCCACCCCGGCTGGGGGATCGCTGACCGACATGCGGCCCGTGGTCTGCGTGTAGCGCCCCGAGCTCCCGCCGATGCGGGTGACGGTGATGTCGTTGCGGACGTTCTGGTCGTCGTCGACCGGGTCCAGCGGCGGCTGAATGTGGCCCTTGGTGGGGTAGTTCAGCGTCGCGGTGGCACCCTGGTTGTACAGGCCGACTCGGTCCCAGTAGACGAGGGACGTCGAGTTGCGGGCCTCGCCGAGGATGCCGTGATCGGCGGCGGCGGCCTCCTGCAAAACGGTGAGCAGGGTCTGGCTGCGTTGAGCCCCGAGGGGCTCGGTGCCGGGCGCGTAGACCGAAACCGGTACGAGCTCTTCCAAACCGAGACGGGCGATGCGGGCCGAGGCGGTCTCACCGGCCCACCCCAGGATCGCGTTACCGGTGCTCTGGTACGCGGTCGCGGTGTTGGCGACGGCGACGTGCCCGAAGGAGATGCCGTCCAGGCCGCCGTCTTCGCCGATGCGGACTTGCGTCACCGAGCCGATTGTGCGGGAAGCCAGCGTCCCGGTGATCGAGGCGTTAGTGAGGCCGTCCTCGATGAAGAAGACGATGATCCTCCAGTCGATGCCCGTTCCATTGCGGGTGAGCTCGACACCGAACTGGCGGGGCTGGCCGATCAGGTCAAAGAGGGCACCGGAGTTGAGGATCTCCGTGCCTTCGACGTCGTACGCCTTCAGCGTCAGCCCACTCGGGTCGAGGAACAATGTCCAGGTCCTGGCCGTGCCGGTCGTCGTGAACGACAACAGCCGCACCGATGAAGCCACCGCGGTCGGGATGAACACGAACGTCCGCAGGAACGCCCAGTCAGTGGCCGCGTAGGGGACCACGCTGCCGCGGACGATGGCCGTCGTCGTCGTGAACGTCGGCAGCGGATCGGACGCCGACCAGCCACTGAACGTGGCCGGGTTGACGCTGCCGGAGACGACCATCGGAGACTCACCGGCGTGAGCAGAGGCGAACGAGACCGCCGCGCTGCCGTCCTCGCACGGCCAGTACGCCACGATTCCGGTACGGGCGGCGTTGCCGAACTCGCGTCGCATGGCGGACTGAAGCGGCGAGCTTCCCTGTCCCAGGCGCCGGAGGATGCCGGCCGCCTCGATCTGGATATACGCGTCCATACCGCTGGTGTCAGCTTTGACGGGCCAAGCGGGGACTTCACCGACGAAGCGGACCTTGCGATTGCTGATCGTTGTGCCGGTACCGACGGTCCATGTCTTGCCGGTGCTGTCGACGAAGCTGGCTGCGCCCGGGGTCTGGACGGTGAAGTCCGGGTTGGCGACGAGGGTTCCGCCGATGCCGTTGCGGAGCTGGAACGCATAGATGGCGCCGTTGGGCCTGGCGAAGGTGAGATCAGTTGCGTCGCCGACACGCAGCGAGCTGGTGCTGTTGAAGATGCTGGTAGTGCCGGACGTCGTGACGACCTGCTCCAACTGCGCCCACGGCCCGGCAATCGTCGGCGCGGTGTAGAACGTGACCGTGTAGCCGCCGCTCCCGTTGTTCACGTCGAGGGTCGCGCGCCAAGCCTGGCGCCCGCCGACCGGGACGACAGGCGGAATGGTGGCGCTGACCTGGACCGTGGTAATGCCGTCAGGCGACCACTCCAAGTAGGGAAACCCGTTGCGCTGTTGCAGGAACCAAGACCGTTGGTTGGTACCAGTGACGTACTTCCCGCACAGGTCCACGGCGGAGAGGACTCCCGAGGTGACCCAGTTGGACATGGTGAGGTCGATGCGGACGTCGATGTCACCCGTGATGTCCAGCGCAGCCGCATCCGGCGTGCTGGCCCCCACCCCCGGCGTCGTGCCGCCCGGCATGGCCAGGTAGGAGGACCCCGCGTTGACGGACACCCGGATCGGGGTGTTCCGGCCGATCTGCCCGTAGTACGGGCCGGTCGGATTCCTGGGGGAGTACTTGCGTGTGCGGTTGTTGAGAGTCAGGGAGCAGCGCCCGGCGTCGACTTGCCGGCTCTCGTCGGGGCGGCCGCGCGAGATGCGGATTCGGTCCCGCGTGTACACGTCGGGTGAGATGTCTGTCCACGCCCCGTTGAGGTACAGCTCGGTCGTGATGGGTAGCGCGGTCTGTGGGAACGTCATGGTCACCCCTGTCCCAGGACGAGTTGGACGTTGCCGCCGCGCACGCGCACGGCCTTGCGGAGGATCTCGACGAGGAGGTCATCGAGGGCCGACCCGCCCGACTTGATCTCCAGCTGGACGAGGGATCCGCCCCGGCCGCCACCGCCGCCGAGCATGCGCGCGGTGTCGGGGTTGGAGCGGACCCGCGACCCGGGCGCCAGGTCGACCAGCTCGGGGCCCTGCTCGCCGACCAGCGTCATCCGCGACCGCGGGCCGCCGCCGGCCGCGCCGACCACACCACCGTGCGCGAAACGGCCCGAGGCGCCGAGGAAGGAGAGCCCGTCGCTGCGGTAGTGCGTGGTCACGTACGTGTTGGCGGTGGTGCCGTCGATGTTGTTGAGCTGCGACTTCGCGCTCGCGATCTTCCGTTCGAGGTCGGCGATGTTCGCGAGCAGGGACGAGCGCTTCGACGCCGGGACGCTCGCGAGCTGCGACTTCGCGCTGTTGAGCTTGGCTTGGAGATCCTCGATGTTGCCCTTCAGGACCGCAGTCTTGTTGGGGGTGCTGAGGATCTGCCGGGCCAGCGCCTCGGCCTGCTGCCGGTTGAGACCCATCTGCATGGCGTTCGCGATGAGCTGCTGACGGCCACGCTCGTAGATCCCGTTGACCTGTGACCACGACTGCCCGGAGTCCCGCGCGGCGCCCGCTGCCGCGTCTGTCTTCGCGGCGAGGTCGTTGAGCGCTGTGGCGTTGCCGCGGGCCTTCTCGCTGTTGAGGTCGAGCTGCCCGTTGACCATCGTCAGCGAGCGGCCGTTCTCCTGCGCGGCCTTCGCTGCCGCGTCGATGGCCGCCTCGAAGCCGATCATCCCGCCCAAGCCCGCGCGGTTGACGTCGTTCAGGGCCTGGATCGCCTGCCGCAGGCCATCCGCGCTCTGCTTCTGGTTGTCGAGCTTCGCCTTGACCTGCTGCGCCTGCTCACCGAACAGACCCATGGACTGGGCGGCGAGCTGCTCCTCGAAGGCTTGATCGGCGAGGGCGCTCTTGTAGTCGTCGAGCTTGCCGCGGAGCTCCTGGATCGTGAGGCCATTCTTCTGCGCGACAGAAGCCATCTGGTCGAACGCCCCGCGGGCAAGGTCAGCGTGGCCGCCCTTGACCAGGTTCGCCAGCGCCTTATCGACGCTGTCGATGTCCTCCTTCCACTTCTTCACCGGCGTCGAGTCCATGCCGATCAGACGCGTCATGAACTGCTGCACCTGGTCGACCTCGCCCGGGCGGGCCAGGCCGCGCAACGAATCGGCGAGCCCCTGCATGTCCTTGCCGAACACGCGCACAGCCTCGCCGGTGACCTTGCCGGTGTCGCCGAGCTGCCCGATCGCCGTCGTCATCTTTTCGATGTCCGGCGGCGCTTCCTTGCCGATGTCCGACAGCTTCTTCAGGGCGACGACGAGGATCGCGATCCCGGTGACGACGATGCCCATCTTGGCGCCGGACGACAGGCCCGACCACGCAGCCGCGAGCGTGGACGTCCCGGCCGCCGCTGCGCCGGTCGCCGTCCGCATAGCGACGATCTGCGCGTTCAGCTGGGTGATCCCGCCCGCGATCGACGCGAACCCGGCAGACGCCAGCTTGACGGCCTTGAACGCAATGCTGACCTGCATGAGCGTCGTGATCAGGCTCGTGGGCACCGCAGCGACAAGGCGCGCGAACACGTTGACGATCTGCAACATGCTGACGCCGACGTCTGATCCGGCCGTGATGAGGTGAGTCAGCGCCAGTGCAAGGTTCTTCAGGGTGTCGCCGACGAGCGGCCCGTTCTCCTTCGCGTACCGCATGAACTCGCTGAGGCCGCCGCCGATGGCGCCCGTGTTCATGGTCCGGAGCAGGTGGACGATGCCGTCGTCGACTCGTCGCAGGGAGCCGTTCGCGAAGTCCGCGAACTTGCCCATGAACGTGTCGAACGACGTGGCCGAGATGCCGCCCGCCGCGAGCGTGATCATGCGGTTGAGCTCGACCGATGCGCCCTTCACGAGCGGCGTCAGCTTCGGGAAGATCGCCCCGAACACAGCCAGGCTCTTGGTGACGACCGGCATCGTGTCCCCGGCCAGCGACTCGGACCAGTCCTTGTACTGGTCCTTGAGGATGGTCAGCGCAGCCGCAGCCTCCCGCGTGGCGGGCGGGAGCTTCGACACCGAGTCGAGGTAAGCCTTCTCCGCCGTAGCCGCTTGCTTCGACGTCTTGCCGTGCTTGTCGAGGGCGGCCTCGTATTTGTCCTCCGCCTTCGCTGCATCGTTCATCGCCCCGATCTGAGGGATGACCGCCGCACCGAACGCAGCCACGGCCACACCCGCTGCGGCCGCCGTCACCACGATCGGCGCCGTCGCCGCGGCGATCGGGATGAGCGCCGGCGCCAGGCTGAGCGCCGCCGACGTCATCGACCCGAACTCTTTGTCCATGGAGTTCGCCGACCGGACGAGCGAGTTGAGGCGGGCGCTGACCTCGTCGATGCCTGCGCGGGTGTAGTCGCGGACGCGGACGATGATGGAGACGTCATCGGCCATGGGTCGTCACCTCCTCACTCGGGGTCGGTCTGGGGCGGGGTGCCGAGCTTCTCGATCTCCAACAGGCGCAGGATGGAGGCGTCTTCGGCGAGGATCTGGCTTGGGAGGCAGTGGAAGCGGTCGCAGAGGCGGAGGATGGTTTCCGCGGCGATTAGCTCGCCAGGCTTTCGGACGGGGCGTCCATCGGAATCGACGCCTCCAGGGATGGCCCGGTATCGGGCGAGCTCTGCTCCAAAGGGGCAGACACACCGCGCAGCGCATCGAGCCATGCGCTACAGATCGCGATCATTAGGTCTTTGTCCTGGCGCAGTACGCCGTCCACGGTCGCCGGGACTGGCTGGCCGTCCTCGTCTTCGAGGTTCCAGGACAGGAGCTTCTCGCCCATCGTCCTGAGCTGGTGACCGGCGTGCATGTCCTCGACGTCGCCGATGCCGTTGATGTCGAGGAACTCCTGAAGGTTCAGCTTCCGGAGGGTCACCTCCAAGCCGTGATAGTCGTGATCCGGTTCGAACGCGAGGTTGATGCGTGGGGCCTTGAACTGGAATCCCATGTCAGCCGCTCCTCAGGTCCACGTCGGGACGGTGCCGTCGGCCAGGACACCGGGCGCGGTGAACGTCAGCTCACCGGAGTCGGCGCGGGTGAGCGGGTAGTCCGTGAACAGGCACTCATTGGTCAGCGTCTTGCTGTTCACGGTGAGGGTGACTGTGCGTGTCACCGACGTGGACGGCACGGTCTTGAACACGTCGTGGCTCATGTTCGCCGCCCCGTTGAACACCCCGGAGAACGTGATCGAGAAGTCCGCGAGCAGGAGCAGCCGCTCCATCGCACTCTTGTCGATGCCCGTGATGTCCTGCACCGCTCGCGGGGTCGCGAACTGAAGGTGCGTGAAATCGTTCTTGATCGCCTGCGGGGTGCCGCTCGCGTCATCGACGCTCGCCGTGGTCCACCCGAGGCCGCTGCTCTTCGCCATGGCTGGTTATCCCTTCTCTGTCTGGTCTGCGATGCGCTGCTGGTGCTCGCCGAAGTCCTCCACCCAGTCCGCGGCGCGCGTGTGCTGCCGGGCCCGGCCGGTCGGATTGCCCCGCCAGTCGCCATCCCGCACGGCGTACAGCTCGGGGCGGGTCTGGTGCTCGGCGAAGCAGCGCTGCCCGGCCTCGAACCGGAAGACGGTGAAGCCGCCCCCGGTGCGCTGCTCGCGGAACGTGCGGCCGGCGCGGGTGCGGATGTACTCCGCCTGTGCCCGGCCGAGGTCGGTGGCCTCGTTGATGACGGACTCCCAGCCGTTGCGCCAGGCCTCGCAGCCGACCTGCTCGCAGGCGGCCTTGACGAGGACGTCCGGCGGGACGGTGATGCTGTACGTCTGGTACGCCTCGACGGCGTGCAGGGGATCAAGCCTGTACATGCTCATCAGAAGGCCACTCCCGCTACAGGGTTCTTGTTGATCACGACAGAGAAAGTGATCGAGGTGAAGCCGCCGGTCGTGACTGTCACCGCGCGCACATAGCGGCGGATCGTCGCCGCGTTGCTGGTCGCGATGCGCTGGGAGGTGGGCCCGGCGGTGACCTGCGTGAAGCCGAGCCCGGCGACGTCCGCGAAGCTGACGTTGTCCGCCGAGTCCTGGATCTTTACCGTGCAGTCCGTCCCCGTGAACGCGGTCACCTGGAGATAGGCCTGGGCGCCGAACGCGGCCGAGGCGGTGGTGTCGATGCCGGTGCCGTTCGTCGCCGCGGTGTCCGTGCGCAGCCCGGCCGTGAGCTGGTTGCCCCACTCCATCCCGTAGCCGTTGGCGACCGCGTTGACAGCGAACGTGAACTCTCCGGAGTCGGCGCGCGTGCCGTCGTAGTTGAGCTGCTTGGCGACCAGGCACGCGGCCGGCGAGCCGAGCGCGGTGCCTCGGCAGTACGTGAGGATCTGGTCCGTGGTCGGCAGCAAGGACAGTTGAGGGTGCGCCCTGGTGGGGTTGAAGAACGCTTTGTAGTCGATCGACCCGTCACGCACCAGGCCGATCCGTTCGATCGCGCTCTTGTCGATGCCGGTGACGTCCTGCACTGCCGTCGGCGCCGCGAGCTTCACGGAGTTGATGTCGCCGGACAGGTCATAGCCCGCGATGTACAGGGCGTCGCCGAGGCCGCTGGACTTGCTCATGCTGTCTGCTCCCAGAGGTCGTTGACGATGGCGGGAAGGGTGATCGTGAACACGCGGAACTCGTTGCCGCCGCTGTTGATGTATCCGGCCGTGGCTTCCAGGGCGGTGCCGTACGCGCCGAGGACGTCGATGTGGCGGAGCAGCCCGCCGAGGGTGAACTGACCGGTGTACGCGGCGAACAGCTCGTCCAGGGCGGCGACAAGCTGCGGGTCGACGAGGTCGTCCGACACGCTCAACAGCGGCGCATACAGCCGCAGGTTGAACACCAGTCGCACGCTCGTCGAGGCCAGGCCGCCAGCTGTAATCGGTTCGATGCGGTCGACCCAGACTGCGCAGGTGAGGCCGGAGCCGGGGGCGTTCTTCGGCTCGTGCTCGTTGACGCGCTCGAACCTGCCGAGCGAGGCGGCGTGGGAGACGAGGGCGTCGAGGATGGCGCCGATTGGAAGGCTCATCGCAGCAGCCCCCTCGACTGGTAGCGGTCGAGGAGTTCGCGGCTGATGCGGTTGGCGTCGCGGTCCACCAGGGCTTTGGTACGGCGGAACGTGGCGTACCCGGGGAAGCGGGTCACCGGGCTGTTGCGGGAGCCGGTGCCCTCCAGCCACGGCCCGTACACGACGCCGCCGTCCGAGACGACGTAGCCGCCCCGGCCGCGGTCGACGCTGATCCGGGACTGGTAGTAGCCCGTCGGGTGCCGCAGCACGGTGGCGAGGCGCTGGCGTACGAGATCCTCGCCGTGCCGGGCGACCGCGTACTGAAGGTCGTCGCAGTAGTCGCGGGCGGCGCGCGCGAAACGCCCGTCCTGGATCGGCCCGCTACGGCTGGCGTTGACGCTGATACGGAAGTCAGGCATCGGTCACACCGCCCTCGTTCGGGCCTTGCGGCCGTGGCTGTCCCACACCTGCTCGCGCAGCGCCACCAGCGCGGCGAGGGTGGCCTCCTTCTGGCCACCGGATCCACCGGTCACCCGCAGCCAACCGGCCTGCTCCTGGAGCACCTGGTTGAGCGCCTCGGCGATCGTGAGTTGATTGACCGGGCCGGGCGGGTCCCACCGTGCGACGGTCGCGCCGAGGGCGTGCGTCGACGCGATCGTGCCGAGTACCGCGCGCTGCACCGTCAGGGTGCGCGGCGCGTACACGTGGGCGCCCGTCGTGTGCGCGGCCAGGACCGTGCCGTCCCAACCGCGCTTGACGATCAGCTGGTTGCCCGCGATGTCGGTGATCAGCATCCGCTCGGCGTCGATGAGGACCACCTCGTCGACCGCGAACGCGGCACCGCTCGCCACAGGGACAGTCACGGCACTGACCTGATTGGTGAGGTCCGCGCCGAGCGTCTGCCCGGTGTCGAGCATCGACCGGCCCGTCACCGCCATGCGCTCCCCATCGACGCGCAGGAGACTGCCCACGCCGACCGCCGCCGAGGTGGCGGCGTCGACGTCCACGCCCGTCTCCGACGCGTCCAGCGCCTCGGTGATGGTGCCCGTGATCGTCTCGTCGTTGCGGTAGCCGAACAGCCCGGAGATCGAGATGTTCCGCTGGTGGGTGGCGCCGCCACCGAACGTCGCGTTGCTGGCGATGTCTAGTTCAAGGCGGTTGAACGGCGGCCCGTACTCGTTGGGTTCGAGGTTGTAGTCGAGGGCCGGGATCACGACGCCGGCCGCCGATACGGCAGTCACGGAGATCAGTTCGTTGGCGTCGAGCCACAGGCGCCAGGCACGGGCGTACTGCTGGTTGGGCCAGTCCCACAGGCGAGTGGCGATCTCAGGGTAGAAGCGGCGGTGACACAGCCCCTCAACCGACCGGGAGGCGGCTTCGAGGGCGCGGTCGACTGCACGGTTTGCGCGTGCCGTCTCTTTGAAGTCCAGCGCGGACTTCACGTCCTCGCGGGTCGCGTACCAGATGCCCATCGGTGCCTCCTCTCAGCTGTCGGTGCGGGTCAGGGTGGGTGGTCAGGGGCGGCCGTACAGCGAGAACGACACCCCGGTGAAGCTGGGGGAGCCGGTGCCTCCGAGCGTCCAGCGGATGCGTGCTGTGTCGGTGAGCTGGTAGCCGCCGGAGAGGTTGCCGTAGGTGAAACCGGACGAACCGATCGCCGACCCGGAGATGCCAGCGGGGTTGGAGACGAGGACCCAGTTCCCGAGGGCGTCCGCCACGTCGATCAGCACGGTGAGCGTCGGGTTCGTGCCGGTCGGGGCGTTCGCTACGTTCACGACGAGAAGCCCGTTCGAGATGCGGGAGATGTCGATCGCTCCGGCCCGGCCGGTCACGGCGTTCACGACGCTCGCCGTGACGTGGTCGGTGTTGCTGTTCAGGGTCAGACCGCTGGCCCTGAACAGCTCGTTCGACCGGTAGGCGGTCACTTCGAGTCCTCGTCGTCAGACTCCGACGTGTCCTCCGTCTGGTCGCCATCCGTCGAAGCGGCAGAAGAGGCGTCCGTCCGGGCCTTCTTGGAGCGGCTCGCCGTCTTGCGGACAGGCAAGGGGGCCGCGGGCTCGCTCGTCTTCGGCGAGCTGCTGGCCTTCTCGGACGATGTCGAGGAGCTGCTGCCAGGAGATGACTCCTCGCCTCCCTCCGCACTGGTCGGGGTGTCGACGGTAGGTCCGCCGTGAACGGTGATCTTCGGCATGTCATGGTCCTCGGTGAGCTCAGGCATGGGCAGGAGGCAAGAGGCGCACAACGGCGCCGGCCGCTCCAATACGCCCGGGGCCGCGGCGCGGAGCATGAGCCTGCGCTCCACACCGCGGGCCGGGCAGTACTCGGTCCGGCAGACGACCGTGACCGACGGCACCGCAGCGCCCGCCCCCTGCTGCGCAGTTGAGCCGCAGTTCGGGCATGCTCCTACGTCGTCGGGGTAGCGGGCGGTGCACGGGTCGCAGGTCACGAGTGTCATGTCAGGCCGCCGTCACGGTGGCGCCGTCGTCGAGCGGCACGTAGGTGAGCGTCCACTGGATCGCGCCGGTCGCGTCGGCCGCGCTGATGTTCACGCCGATCGTTCCGGCCGCGACGATGACGGGCGCTGTCTGCCCGGTGACGCCGCCGGATCCGGATCCGGACACGCCGAGGGCGCTGCCGGTCGGGCCGGGGATGCTGTACAGGGTGCCGACCTCGTCCGCCGTGATCGCGGTCGCGGTGCACAGGTCGTTCGCGCTGCCCACGGTGGGCGTCGCCACCAGCTTGGCGCTCGGCGTGGTACCGCCGATGACGGTGGTGACCTTGCCGACGAGGCCGGTCACCAGGACCCGCCCGCCCGCCACCGTGAAGATCGTGCCGGTGGCGTTCTGCGGCACGGTCTTCGCGGCGCCAGCCACGGCCGTGCCGAGGAGCAGTCGGCGCAGCTGCGCGCCAGGGATTCCGGACGCCATGATCAGACCCCCATCGCGGGCAGGTTCGCGGGGGTGCGCTGCGTGGTCAGATCGCGGGTGAGGGCGTTGACCGTACCGGCGCCCGTGCTGGTGAGCTTGACGTACCGGTAGCCGTCGGACAGCGACGTCCCCTCCACCTCCACCACCATGGCGTTCTGCGTGGCGGCTGCGGCGGTGACGACGGTTGCGGCCGCGGCCTGCGTGCGGCGTGTCCATGCGTCGGTGCCGTTGCCGGTGTTGGTGTGGTACTCGGTGATGCACGCGAGGTTCTGCGCGCCGGTACCGGACGCGTCCTTGGCTTCCTGGAGGGTGTAGGTGTCGCCAGCGGCGCCACCGAGGTAGCAGGAGAACGCGACGCCGGATGCCTGCCTGAGGCTGATCCATACGCCGTCAGCGGCAGGAGTCGAGTTGAGCGTCCTGCCGAGTGCCTTCTGTCCCATGGAGGTTGGTCCTTTCGTCTGCGGGGCCTGCCGGGGCGACGCTGCCGGCCCGGGTGGTGGCAGGCGGCGGGGGGTGAGTGCCGCCGCCTGCCGGTCTGGTTACGGACGTGCGGCGAGCTCGACGAACGGGGACAGCGTTGAGCCGCCGTTCTGCGGGGTGATGGCGCTCTTGATCCAGGGCTGGCCGTCGACGCGCTCGATGATCCGGAACGCGGTCTGGTCGTTGGCGAACCTGTATTCGGTCGAGGTGGCGGCAGTCATCTGCTGCCGGTCACCGATGAGGTAGTACGAAAGGTCGACAAACGCGATGTCGCCCTGTGCACCGAGAACCTTGGCCTTCTCGGTGATGATCAGCGGGCGGCCGAAGATGGTGAGCGGGGCCGGACCCGCCGCGTTCGCGACCATGATTGCGGAACCGCCGGTGCCCACGGACAGAGCCATCGTCATGAGCTGCGGGAACACATCCGGCGAGCACACCCACACGGCCTGCGACAGCGACGCCGGGAGCATCCGGCTGTACATCTTGACGATGTTCTCGTACAGCACCGTCGCCGAGCCCTGCCCGGACTCGGCGGCCACCGCCACCGATGCCGGGTTGCCGAGGTAGCCGAGCGGCTCACCGGTACCCGAGCCGGACGTGAACGCGACGTCCTCGTACCAGGCCAGGGCGCGCGGCCACAGGGACTCGATGAGCGCCGCGAACGAGATGATCGAGTCGGTGAGCAACTCGTTCGGGACCATCGAGAACCCTGTGAGCTTCTTCGCGTCGAGCAGCACCTTGCCGAACTTGCCTGCGGCGTCGGTGAGCGCCGCGCCTTCCTCGCCCCAGTAGCCGATCATGCCGCCGAACACGGACGACGCGTTCGACGTGACGTCGATCGTGGGGAACGGCACCCGGGCTGTTTCCATCGGAACGACCGTGGCGTGCGAGCGGACGACCGACATCTCCAGCGCGATCTGAAGAAGCTGCGACCGCAGCGTCTCCGGCACCAGGAACCCGCCGTCCGCCGGGACCACGGAGCTGTAGGAGTTGCGCAGGCGCTGCATCTTCGCGCCGGCCTCGGGGTCTGGGTTGAGGTGCCAGGCCGAGGCGAAGAAGTCCGCAGCGTTCGTGAACTCGCCGTCGAGCTTGGCACCGATGGCCTGCGGGTTGTGGGCGGTGCCCTGCCGGTGGCTCGTGAGCATGTTCGCGGCGCGGGCCTGCGGGTCGAGGTTGAGGCGCTTGATGGCGTCGGTCTCCTTGGCAGAGACCTCCTTCTCCTTCAGCGTCTGCGCGAGGACACGCTGCGTCTCCTCGGCGACCATGCGACGCAGCTCGGTGCCGTCGCCCTGCTGCTGCTCGCCGTACGCGACGATGAAGTCCTTCAGCGTGCTGGTGTCCTTGAGGATTTCCGTGCGCTGCTTGGGGTCGTGGAGCATCTCCTCCAGCTCGTCCGATGTGCGCGGGACGGTCGGTGTGGTGGGCACGTCTCTGCCTCCTTCAGGCATTCGTCGTCGCGCTGGACGGCGTGAGGGTGGGGTCGATGAGGTGGGCGATCGACGCAGACCAACCGAGGGTCGCGTCGGGGGAGTTGAGGTGGGCGATGGCAGCAGCCCAGTCGTTGGCCGGCTCGTCTGTGGGGGCCTCGACGATGGTCGTGTTCGCCACGGCGACGGGCTGCTCCACCGGCTCCGGCTCGGCCGCGGGGGCGGTGGGCGCAGGCGCCGGTGCAGCTGCCGCCAGTACGGCGCGAGCAACTGCGGCTACGTCCTCGTCGGAGACCGCAGAGGCCTCGGCGTTCAACTCGATGGCCGCCACGGCAGCGGGAGCAGGGGCCTGCTCGCGGCCGGCGTGCCGGAACACGGACAGGTCCCACCGGGCGGTCATCGGCTCATCCAGGTCGGGCGTCGGCGGAACCACCGGGGCCGGGCCGGGCGTGCGGGTGGGCTGGCCTACCGCGTCGGCGAGCCCGGCCTCGACGGCCTCGGCCGCCAGGTACCAGGTCTCTGCCTGCATCAGGGCGCGCCACTCGGCGCGGGTGCCGCCTGCCTTCGCGGCGTACACGTCGGCCAGATTGTCGGACTGCTGCTCCAAGAGCTGTGCCATCTGCGCCATGTCGGCGGCGTCGCCCATGCAGAACCCGGACGCGTCGTGGATCATGAGCTGGGAGTTCGGCATCATGACGAGCCGGTCACCGGCGAGCGCGATCACTGAGGCGATGGATGCGGCGATGCCGTCGACCTGTGTGGTGACCGTCGCCGGGTGCGAGCGGAGCGCGTTGGCGATGGCGATGCCCTCGAACACCGACCCACCGGGCGAGTTGATCCGGACGGTCAGGTTCGGTGCGGTGATCGCGGCGAGCTCCTCGACGAACTCGTCCGCGTACCAGCCGAGCCACCCGCCGATCTCGTCGTAGATCAGCAGCTCGGCCGTCTCCGCCGTCGCGTTGCGGATCTCGTACCAGCGCCGCTCAGCCGGGCGCGCCAGGGCTTGGACGCGCAGCCGGTCCGGCCGCGTCACGGCCTCGATGAACGGGGGCTTGGGCATCAGCAGCCACCTCCGGGCTGTGACAGGGCGACAGTCGCAGTCGCACGGACGGGCATGCTGAACAGGCGGTGGGCGCTCATGAGTTGCTCTCCCGCCGCTTGACGACCTTGCAGCGGCACGCGTTGCCGTACTCGGCGCCCACGCAGTGCACGTAGCCGGAGCCGCCCGGGTAGTCCTCGTACGCGTCCTCGCGGTTGCGGTAGAGCTGGCCGTCGTTGTCGCGGCACGGGCCGCACGTGTCGGCATCGTCGTGCGCGACCGCCACCCACCGCATCGCGGCCTCGATGTCCGTGCCGAGCATCAATGCGGCCGGCGCCGCCGGGGTGCGGGGAGCGGGCACCAGGGCGGCCGCGTTCTCCGGCACGTCGAACCCCAGCATGGGCAAGATCATTGGGGCCAGGGACGGGGCGCCTGTGACCAGCCGGATCAGGAGTTCCTTGTCGGGGTTCGAGTCGGGCTGGCCGAACGGCATGTCGGGCAGGCCCACCGCACTGAGCGCGGCAGGCCCGTACGCCCCTGCCTCGACCAGCGCCTTGACGGCGTTCGTGCGGGCGGTCAGCTCGGCGGCGTCGGCCTCGCGGTCGGCGGGGACGGGGTTGTCGTAGTCGAACTCCAGGCCCTTGCTGGTCGCCCCGAACATGGGGAGTAGCCGGGTGTTGAGGATCTCGCGGGTGCGGTTGAGGCGGGGGCGCAGGAGCCAGCGCGCGAAAACGGCGTCGGCGGCTTCGGCGTTGGCCCGGTTGACGTCGTCGACGGCGCCGAGGATGGGCTTCGGGAACCCGAACGCCTCGCGGATGATCTCGCGGTTGACGCTGCGCATCTCGGCGAACTGCATGTCGACCATGGAGTATTTGCGGTCGACCCACTTGAGGCCGTTCTCCAGGACGGCGACCCTGTGGGCATTGGACACGCCGCGGTGCTGCTCGGCCCACCGCTCACGGAACGCGTCGAACTCGGTGTCGTCGAGGCGCCGGTCGACCTCGACGATCCCGCCGGGCTCCGCGCTGTTGAGGAAGAACGACCGGTTCCACTCCGCGCTCGCCCTAGTGGCGTCGAGGTCGACGAGGATCGTCTGCACCGCGCCCATGCCCCGGTACGGATCCAAGGGATTGGGACGGCGCTGGAACAGCACGTCGTCGACACCGAGCGGGATGCGCTCCCCGGACGGGCCGCGGTAGAGGTAGCCGACGAGGAAGTCCTGCGGGTCGGGTATCGGCTCCATGCGGTCCGGACGGACCGGCCACAGCTCAAGCGGGATGTTGAACCGCGGGTCGCGGGCCGTCACCCACCACTGCTCTCCGGTCAACTCCTCATGCTGCTGCGTTGCTTCGAGGAACGCCGGCCCCGTCATGAAGGGGTTCGGCTGGCGCCACAGGTCGAGGGCTGCGTGAGAGGTGACCTCGATGCGGTCCTCGGCGCGGCCGGACGGTGCGGAGCGGTAGAGGCGCCACGTCACCTCGGAGTAGCCGGTGATGATCCGGTCGACGATCGCGAAGAGTGTGGCGTTGCCGCCCATGGCGCGCATCTGCGCTTCCTGGCCGGCGGGGCGCAGGAGGCCGGAGCCGAGTCCGGCGCGGCCGGTGGAGGGGGCGTAGGGGACGGGGGTGCGGTTGAGGAAGGTGCCTGCGGCGTTGGCGAGGGAGCCGAAGAGGGTCTTGCCCACCGCGTCCCTCCGCCCTTGTCAGTCGCGGTCGACCCACCACTGAAGGGTGAGGAGCGCGATTCCCCCGGTGATCAAACCGACCCCGGAACCGAAGATGTCCCAGAATCCAGCCGTGATCGCCGTAAATCCTCCTGTCAATGTAGCTGTTGGCCGCAAATTTTTCAGCAAAGAGGGGTTGACTCTTTTCATCCCACCCACCTCATCTGAGGACGCCCCACCAGATCGCAGCCCGCGACCGCGTACCGCATGGCGTCCATACCGTGATCGTTCTCCTTCACCGGCGCCTCCTTCAGCCCACCCGCATTACCGGGCTTCACCGCCCACACGTAGCCGGTGATCTCCTCCTCGGTGCACGTCGGGAGCGACGCCGCCTCCAATGCCCGGTCGACCTTGACCAGCGCGCCGCGCATCACGAACAGCCGCGCCCGGCCGTCGGCGAGCACCTTCATCCGAGAATTCACCGCCTGGATTCCGTCGCTCACGGACTTCTTGGCGGGCACGGTCGACAGGCCGAGGTGGCGCTCCAGAGTGGCCCGGTCCTCGGCGTCGTGGTCGGCGTAGATCGCGCGTGGCTTCGGCTCGGTCCACTCCAGGGCGCACGCCTCGCAGGCGTGGCAGTCGTGCGCGGTGGCCGTCGAGCCGCAGCACTCGGCGCAGCGGCGGACGAGGCGGAGGATGTGAGCCGCGTGGTCCTCGACGAGGGTCTTGGTGCGGTAGATCTCCCGGTACAAGTACAGACGTCCGTCCGGATCTTCGGCCCACCACTGCGCCACGAAAGGGTTCGTGAACCCGAAGTCGATGCTCATCCACCGCGTCCACTCGGCAGGGATGGGCCGCGGGTCGATGAGGTGGACGGCGTCGTCCCACCCCTCGTAGATCAGGCCCTCGGCTGCCGCCCACGTTCCGTCCCGCAGCCGCGACTTGCGCACGCCGGTGAGGCCGTCGAGCTTGGCGAAGTAGTCCCGGCCGGCCCGCGTGTGGCTGCCGTCGGCGTTCATGTACGCCGGGTTGTCCTTGTGCCGCGATACCAGCATCCGGGCTTGGCCCCGGTCGCAGCGTTGCTTCAGCCAGTGCGTGGGGTGCGCGGGGTTGCATGCCGCGATCTGCTGCTGCCACGACAGCATGCCATTGCGCAGGCGAGTGGCGATGGTCTCCCAGTCCGTCTCGGTGAACTCGGTCGCCTCGTCGCAGAACACCAAGTCGTAGTCCGCCGACAAGATCTTGTCGGGCTTGTCCATGCCCCCGACCACGATCACGGACCCGTTCGAGTACCGGTAGCAAGCAGCCTCGCGCGTCGACCCGCCGAACCAGGACACGACGCCAGCGCTCAGCGCGGCTTTCGCCACCTTCTTCTCGTACGTCACCAGAGTGGTGGAGCCGAGCGATACCGCCGTCTTGCGGACGATCATGCATCGGATGCCCGGGTTGTGGAGCGCAGCGAGGTGCACGCGGAACAGGGCGGCCAGGCTCTTGCCGGTGCCGGCCGGTCCGGCGATGACGACCTCGGACTCCCGCGCCTTGAACAGCTGGACGGCGGCGCCACGGGGTTCGTAGCGGACGACGGTGGGGGCGTCGGTGGCGGTGGTCATGTGAGGTCGGCGGGGTCGATGCCGACGATCTCGTAGCGGACGCCGCCGGACAGGTTGATCTTCTTCTCGGCGTCGAGGCCATGCAGCTTGCGGTACGACTCGCGGATCTTCAGGGCGACTTGGAGGGCCTGGAGCTTGGGCCCGTCGTCCGGGATCGGAACCTCGCGGCCGGTGTCGACGTCGAGCATCGTGACCACGCGGCCTTGCTGCACTGTGATGTGGTGCCGGTCGAGGATCTCCAGGGCGCGGGCGTACAGCTCGTCGAGCTCGGCGGACTCCGTCTCGACGAGCTTGGTGACGGGCTCGATCGCTGCGTCACGGCGGGCGCGTCGTACGCCACGCCAGGCGCCGCCCTTGTCGGCGTAGCCGAGGGCGGTGGCGATGTGCTCGAACGTCTTGCCCTGCGACCGGAGGGCGGCGGCTTGGGCGTCGCGGCGCGCGGTGTCGTCGGTGCGGACGAACTGACCGTTCCCTTCAGAGCGGGTCGGCTGCTTGCCCGGCTCGCCCTGTGATGGATTGTTGACGGTCGTCATGATTTGATGTTAGCGGCGAGGTGCTCCGGAGAGGGCCCGTCCCGGGTGCGGATCCTGGGACGGGCCCTTCGGTGTGTCAGACGGTGAGCTGCGAGGCAGGCAGTGCCGCCAGCAGCGGCAGCGCGAACGCGTACGGCTCGTCCGCCGGTACCCAGTCGGTGAAGGCCTGTGCCGTGCCGACACCGGGCAGGTCGACGGTGATGGTGATCTCGATCGCGGGGAACGTGCCCTCACTGAAAGGGAGTTCCACCAGGCGGCCGGTCACGGTGCCGCCGACGCGGGCGTACAGGTGGTCGAGTTCGCGGACGGACCAGAGGCCGAGGCGGGTCTCGGTCTCCCCGGCGGCGGTGTCGATGGCGGGGTTGCCCTTGAGTCCGAGGGCGGTGCGTACGCGGGCGGCGAGGTCGGTGTCCATGGCGTGGTCCCTTCGAGGGTCAGGCGGCGAGGAGCATGCGGGCGGCGAGCTGGTGGTAGCAGCCCCCGCCCTTGCGCCCGGCGGCGCAGGTGCAGCCGGTCGGGGCGCTGCGGTAGGTCTCGGTGCCGTCGGTGGAGATCGCGAGGAAGACGACGGAGCGGAGGGGGATGATCGCGCCGTCCTCGATGAGCTCGCGGGCCGAGGCGATCTGGTGGGCCTTGTAGTCGGCGAGGTCGACGGCGGCGTTGCGGATCTTGCGGGCGCAGGTGGGGCCGTAGCCGGTGGCCTGGCTCTTGGTGCTGGTGAGGTGGCGGCCGCAGCGGAGGCAGTTGGTGTGGGTGGTGGCGTTCATCAGATCCCCCTCGGTGCGGCTTCCTTGTAGCTACAAAGTTACGCCGCTTGTAGCTACAAGGCAAGGGGGTTGGTCGAGAAACTTGTAGCTACGAATCCAGGGCGGTACCGTTCCCCCCATGACCGACGACCAGGAGTACGACAAGCCCCGCCAGATGCGCATCCCCGACAGCGAATGGGGCCCGTTCGAGGACGCGACCAAGGCGCAGCATCCGACCGGCCGCAGCCCCCGCGCCGCCGTCGTACGCGAGTTCATCCGCTGGTACCTGCGCCGCCCCGGCGCCAAGCTCCCCGAGCGGCCGGCCGCCGGGCCTTGGTCAGAAGCCGACTGAGTCTCGTCGAACCCCTCCCGCATCCGGCCCCGCACGCGTCACAATCGCGCGCATGTCCGACGCGCCTGGCCGAAGATGGCCCCTCAAGAGATCCACAACGATCGTCCTCGCCTGCCTGCTCCTCATCCTCTGGACTGCCGTGGCTGGCCAATGGGCTGACAAGGGGTGCCGGTTCGTCCCCGACTCGTACGCCCTCGTCATCGGCCACGGCACCCCGGACCGCACCGAGGGCTGCGAGTCGGAGCCCGGCGGGCCGCAGTACACCGACAACTACCAGGGCTGACACAGCGAGACCCCGCCGGGCAGGGAAGCCGCGACGGGGCCTGAACGCTGACGATCAACTCTGGTGCGGGCAGCTGGTGACCCACCATCCGCAGGCCGCGCAGTACGTCGGGTTGGCGCGGACGAGGACGCGCAACAGGCGCTGGATCATGACTCGTTCACCCCCGCCCGCTCGCACGAACGTGGGCTGTGGGTGTGTAGCGGATCAGCCCACCCATGGGATAGGGGCTCTCGATCACCACGACGCCGTTGCGCAGTCCAACCGTGCGTTCGGCGATCAGGGCCTCGGTCATGTCGAGCTTCAGGTGCTCGCCAGTCATTTCGTGCGGGCACTCCCACACGGCACCGTCGACACTGATCTCCTTGGTGTAGGCCGCCCGGATGTCCACGTCGGAGACAGGGGCGCTGTCGTAGATCCGGAACCAGTCCTCGTGACGCGTCATGGCTTGTTCACCTCCGCCCTGGTCGCGCGTACGTGCGTCGCGGCCGGGTTGCGCGCGTCGTCGACCGCCTCGACGATCCAGTCCCCCACGCGGCGGCGACTGGGTGTAGCTGTAGTTGTAGTTCCCGGCGTAGCTGGATCCTGACCTGCGGGAACTACACCCACGGGCGGAGCTACAGGAGGGGTCGGAGAGGGGCAGGGGAGAGCGTCCAGGCGCACCCCCGTCGACACCTTCCGGCCGCGCATCCGGACGGACCCCGACACGGGCACCCCGGCCGCCTTGAGGGAGGCCCTCACCCGGGCCCCCGACCACGGCTCGCCGGTGAGCTCGCCGAGGAGGTCGGGGAGCACCGCGAGATGGACACCCGAGCGGGGCCCGATGCAGCGCCGGACGAGGTCGATGAACTCGGCGTCGGAGAGCGTCGATACGGGCTGCTCCTCGGCCGGCTCCGGGACCTCGGCCGCGGCGGCCGCCGGCGCCACCGGCTTGCGGGGCGGCCGGCCCGCGCGCCACGCCGCGAGGCCAAGCACGGGCAGCACAGCCCACAGCACGGCCGGGGCGGCGCGGACGATGCGCCACGCGATCCACACTCCGGCCACGACGAGGGCGAGGCGCACCCAGCAGCCCAACGAGGCCTGCCAGCCGGTGAGATCCTCGCGGCGCCCCGCGCGCACCCACGCTGAGGTTCGGTCGATGATGCGGCGGGCGAGCAGCGTGGCGCCGGTGGCGAGGCGCGACGCGGCCCGGTTGAGGCGGCTCACAGCAAACCACCCAGCCCGTTGAACGCAGCCACGACCTGGTCCCCGCCCTGATTCACAAGGCCAGGAAGCCAGTTCAAGAGGCTCGCTACTCCGGCCGTAACGCAGAGGGTGGAGCCGACCAACGCGCCGCCTGCCGTGCGCTTCTTGTCCTGCTTCCCTGCCGCTCGCCAGCCCAGGACGATGGCGATCGTCGCGAGGAACACCACGATCGCGCCGTTCGGCGTGAGCGCTCCGAGGCTGCCGTGCGCGAGCGTGGCGCTTCCTCCCCGCCCGGTGACGGCCGACACGGCCTTGTCTCCGACACCGTTGGTCACGCCCGGGGTGCAGCCTGCGAGCCAGCCCAGCAGGCCGCCGGTGCACATGGTCGACAGGGCGCCGAGCAGGAACCCGGACCCGAACGGAGCCAGCGCCTTGGGGTCGCGGGTGCCCTCCCACCAGGGCCGCAGGTTCGCCCACAGGACGGCGAGGGCAAGGGCGAGCCCGGCAAGAGACAGCCCCACTGTGGTGCCGTTCAACGGGTCACCCCCGTGAGAGCGGTCACCGGGTCGAACCAGGACATGGCGCCCGTCCCGCCGAGGACCGCGGTGACGAGCAGCGTGCGTGCCCACCACCGGCGGGAGCGGTCGAGGAGCAGCGTCACGGCGAGCGCGACGACGGCGAGCGCGTAGGCGCCGCCGGTGCTGGCCTCGGTGCGGCACTGATGCAGCGCCTCGGCCCACCCGCTGATGAGGCTGTGCCCACCGGGCAGGACCGGAAGCGCGGCTATCCCGGCCGTGAGGATCGTCTGCACGGGCCGCAGCCACGCCCACAGCCACGACCAGTCACGCGCGGGCTCGGGCTCCGGGGCGGGGTGAACGAGGTCTACGGTCACCCGTACTTCCAGCGGAGCAGGCGGCGGCGGCTCCGGCATGGAGTACCACGTCGGCGCCGGAGGAGGAGGCGGCGGAGGGGGAGGCGGCGCGGCCGAGAGCAGCGTCGGGATGTGCACGCCGGGCGGAATGATCCGCGTCGGCTCGATCGGCTGAGACATGGCAGGGCTCACAGAAGGTAGGCCGACACGGCGGCGGTGCTCACCGTGGTCGCGGCGAGCGTGACGGCCGACCGGTAGTGGCCGGCGTGCCAGGCGGCGACGACGAGGAGCGCGGCGAACGCGTCGGTGAGGCGGGCTGCTGCGGGCGTGGTGAGGCCGAGGGCGACGCACAGGTGCCAGCCGTCGGCCAGGTCACGGAGTTCGAGGTGGGCCACGGCGCTACCAGCCGACCCAGGCGAGGGCCAGGCACAGCGCTCCCGTGGCGATGCAGGAGACGGCGACGAGGAGCACGGCGCGTACGAGGGTGGCGTGCGGTACCTGGTCGCGGTACGTCCCGAGGGCCAGGCCGAGGGCGGCGACGATGGCCGCGGTGGGGAAGCCGATGAGGGCGAGCAGCATCAGGCACCCCGCCGCGTGCGCTTCTCGTCCCGCTCGATGCGGCTGATGGTTCGGATGATCGTGTCTCGGCGGACATCCGGACCATGAACCTGCCGGACGTAGGACACGAGCTTGTCCCTGTCCCGGACACCGGTGGACCGGCCTGTCCGGATCGTGTCCGCGATGGACTGGCCCGGCGGGGCGATCGGGTGCAGCGTGCCCCGTGACCTGCTGTCCTGCGTGTCCTGTCCGCTGTCCAGGATGGCGCGGACAGTGTCCTCGTCGTAGTCGATGCCGAGGATGTCGAGCTGGTCGAAGACGTCGTCCTCGGTCGCGTCGGGCACCGTGTCCAGGACAGCGCGGACAGCGGCCCGGACAGTCCCGGACGCGTGCCCGGCCCTGTCCTTGTCCTGTGTCCGAGCCTCGGTCTGCACCGGGTCGAGGAGGTCGAGGCGCGCCCCGACCGCGCCGCGCAGGGTCTGCCACGCCCGGCCGGGGAACATGATCCACCCCAACACGGGGATGTGCGGGAGGCGTTCGGCGACGAGGCCGCGGGCAGCGCGCTGCTCGTCACGCACGTCACGCCGGTGCAGCTCGGTGAGCAGCTCGACACCGCCGGACAGCGCGGCCAGGCCCCACGCTGCGGGCCGACCGCCGATGGCTTGGCCGTGCGACCAGTTGAGGACGCCGGACACGGCGACGAACGCCAAGAGTGACAGGCGCGGCAGTCCGGCCGGGGTGTTGCGTTCGATCGCCCGGCGGGCGTAGTCGGCGCAGATGAGGCCGGCGGCGTCGTACATGACGCTGAAGCCCCATGCTGCGGTGTGGTTCATGCCCCAGCGGATGAGGAGTCCGCTGATGGACCAGGCGGCGGCGCCGAGCATCATGAGGACGACGACGGCCCATGCGGTGCGGATGGCTCCGCCGAGGCGGCGTGGTGCGGTGGTCACGGTGCAGCTCCAGGAGCAGCGGGGCCGGGCCCGCGGGGAAGTGGCGGGCCCGGCCGGTTGATTGGTCAGCCGCGGGCGGCGATGGTCCACCAGCGGCGTGCTCCGGCCCGGCATGCCGCGGCCGCACGGTGTGGTGGAATCCAGGCGATGCTGTCCCGGGGGTCCATCCCGTCCTCGTTCGCGATGTGGCACGCGATGAGCACCGTGATCTCCCTGAACATGTCGGCGCTAGGCGTGCCGTGCTCGGGGTCCGGAGTGTCGGCGTCGCCCCAGATGGCCAGGCGGACGGCTTGGTCGGGGTTCAGCCCGGTGGAGTTCTCCAGCGTGCTGGCGACCTTGTCGAGCATGACCGCGATGTGGCCGGGCTTCTGTCCTGCCACGGTCACCACTCCCGAACGTGCACACGGGCCCGCAGGTACCGCGCGCGTGCGGGCCGCCGGGGGCGAAGTGGGCGCGCTGCGCGGCGTCGCGCTGCTCCTGGTCGCGCCGCGTCTTGTCGGCCTGCCAGGACACAGGCTTGGCGCCGCGGGCGAGTTCGTCACAGCGCGGGCAGCCGTCGACGAGGCGGCCGAAGCTCCCCTTGTGCGTGTGCTTGGTCGTCATGCCGCACCGCCCGCCGCGCGCCGAAGGATCAGCGCGTACTCGCCACGCGTGGTGGTCGAGCTGGGGGCGATGATCGGCATGAGGCGCAGCACCTCACGCTCCACCTCGTCCGCGCGCTGCGACCTGAAGCCGTGGGCCTGCGTGGCGTATCGCAGGGCGAGGGCGAGACGGATCGGCTCACGCATCACGCCGTCAGGGCGCACGGCGGAGAGCCGGTCGGCCGCGGCGTTGAGGACGGCACACCCGTCCGTGCTGGGGCCGGTAGCGCGTCGTGGGTATTCATCGGGCTGGACGTGATCGGTACGCTCAGGCATCGGGCCTGCTCCTTCGATCGCTTCAGAGTGGGTCCGCCCCCGGCCCATATGGCGTTCCAGCGCCGGGCCGGGGGCTTTGTGCGTCAGTAGCGCGTGGCCACTTCCTTGAAGTGTATGGGCCCCCATACGCTCTGGGGAAGCGGCCCGCCCGAAGAAGGGACCGGGTTTTGACCGACGAGGCGGAGCAGGTGATCAAGGCCATGGATGCTTTGGAGGAGATCGCCGACCCGACGGAGCGAGCGCGTGCGATCAGCAAGGTGCTCGCCGACCAGACCAAGCGGACGCCTCGACTCGCGGCGCTGCGACGGGAGGTCGTCGTCGACCTGCGTGCTCAGGGCATGTCGTTTCGGAAGATCGCTGCCGAGATCTCGGTGTCCCTCGGCACGGTGCAAGACATCCTGCGCGGCCACTCCGGGTCATGGGCCGACCGACCCAAGGCAGCCAAGGGGAACGATGACCCAGGAGCAAGCGAACAACCCGACGAACCGGCCACCGGCGGGAGTTGAGCACGGGAGTGCCACGGCCCTCTACCGCCTGTACGACAGTGCCGACCGGCTGCTCTACGTCGGCGTGACCAAGGACCCGTCCACCCGGTTCGCTGCTCACCGCAGTGACAAGCCGTGGTGGCCGCAGGTGGCGCGCCGCGAGGAGACGTGGCATCCCACGCGGAACAAGGCGTGCGAGGCGGAGTCAGCGGCCATCTGGAACGAGGCGCCGCTCTACAACCAGGCAGGCACGCCACAGGACAACGCCAAGCGGTCGGTACGGCAGCGGGCCAACCGGGAGCAGGCGAGGACCAAGGGCAAGGTCTTGCGGCAGGCGAACCAGCTTCGGCGACTGGTCCAGGCCAGACTCGTTGAGGCGGGCGCGCCAGAGCGTACGGCGCGGCGGGCCGGGCTCATGGCCGAGCGGGCGTACAAGGAAGCGTCGGGCGCCTTCCCCGATGGGGTGGCCTACCCGCCTGTGGTTTGGTTGTAGCTGCGCGCACACGTCAGCCCCCGCCGTGAGCGGGCGGGGGCTTTTGCTGCCAGCCGATGATTCCAGCCCTAGTGTCTGCTCATGGAATGGGGAGATGTGCCCGCATGGGCAGCGCTCGTGCTCTCGGTTGGCGCTTTCATCGTCAGTCTCAAGGCGCGTGGTGACGGTAGGCGGTCCGCAGATGCCGCTGCAACAGCAGCGGAAGCGTCGGTCAGATCGGCGGACGCCGCCGAGGCGGCACTGGCCCATGAGCAGAGCCAGGCGCAGGAGAGGCGCCTAGCCGAGGCGGAAGCGGCCAGACCAAAGGTGGAACTCGCCATTCACCACTTGTACGGCACCAAGTACCGCATCGTGAACGATGGCCAGGCCTCGGCGAACGCAGTCATGGTAAGTGATCGAGACCTACCCACAACTCAGAACCTGAGCCCAGGGGTGCCGTCCTCGCTGGCTGCTGGCGAAGGGCGCGACTTCACGATGGCCGGGGGTTGGGGTCGGCCTGTTCCGCCGCAACTGTTCGTTCGCTGGCAGGACCAGGATGACTGGATCCCCCTGCGGGTGCCATCCCGGTATTGACTGGCGTAGCCCCGGTGCGGCTGACGATCCATTCGGGCAGCGTCTCCGCAGTGTCGTACTGGAGCGCTGCTCGCAACATCAACGAAGCTTAGGCACCTTGATGTGCGGCGGGGCCTTGGGCAACTTCAGGGGCGGCGCCTTCGGCAGCTTGGGTACCTTCGGCGGTTTCACGACCCCCTTATGCCACGAACAGGCGCCCTGCCCCGATGCCCCCGAGAACGTACCGTCGCCGCACAGGGAGCCCCCACCGGCCGGGACGCTGGACACCACGGGCGGCGCCGAGTCCGGGTCAGGCGTGTACCGGGGGCTGTAGGTAGCACGCGGAGGAGGGGCCGCGGGTGACCGCGTCGATGTCCTGCCTATGCACCAGATGACGTCGTCCACCCGACTGTCGTCGGGGCAGGTGTACGACGGTTTCGGCGTTGGCGCGGCCGGAGGTGCGCTGTAGGCCGCCTGCGGCTGGTCGTCAGTGCTGGCGGCATAAGGCTGCGCTCCGCCTAGCGCGATGATCACCACACCACTGAGAACGGATACCGCGACCGTGATGCCGGCTGCGCGCGCACCATGGCCATTTGCCATGTCCCCTCCCAAGGTCGGGGTCATGATGTCACGTTCGCCATGTCGGGCAGAAGGCGATGCGCTGGCCTGACCGTCAAGAGGATGGCCGACGCCGCACACGACTGGGACGTGAAGGCGCGGCGCCTCGCGGGGTACCTCGCATACCGACTCCCGCCGGACCAACAGACTGACCCTGAGCACGCGTCAGCCCCCGCCCGACCCTGGGCGGGGGCTCGCGCATGCACAGCTCACGCAGTGTGAGTAGCGATCCATTCGGGCAGCGTCTCCGCCATGACGAGTGGCCGCAGAGACTCGCCCCTCCCGCCTGGGACGGGGGCGGGAGGGGCGAGTCTCGATCGAGGGCCGATCGGACCTACTTGTCGGGCGTGACCTTCTGACCGGTGACGCCGTCGAGCCACACGTCGGCGTTGTTCGCACCTACCAGCCAGACGGGGCGCCATTGGCCGCCCACTTGCTGGGCGAGGAGCTGAGCGCTCGTCGTCTTGGCGCCGGCGGCCTTTGCCGCCTGCGCTCGCGCGGTGTTCTCCGTGACGGTCGCCTGAGGCAGGGCAGGGTCCTTGACCGCCTTGGAAGTGAAACCGATCATTCGGCCGGTCTTGGTGATCGTGAAGTCGAGCCGCATGGGCATCATGACGCCGTGGCGGTGGCGGCGGTAGGTCACCAGGTATGCAGCATCGGACCCGTCGCCAAGGGTACGGATCGTCTGATCGCTTCCTGCGAGGCTGTCGGGGAAGTGCTTTTCGGCGAAGGTGCGGGCGACTTGGCCCGCTTGGGCCCCGCTCAGCTTGCCAGTGTCGCCACGGTTGTTGGAAGCCCAGGCTTTCTCAAGGGTTCGGTCCGGCCACCAGCCTGAAATCGTTCCGCGGTTCGTCGTAGCGCTGATCTTCCATCGGCTCCCGTCCTTCTCCGCGGACGTCTCGGTGGCGTGTGTGCCGGGTCCGAACACGGCCTCCGCCTCGGAGGACAGCCAGGCGTCGGAGCCGTCAGTGGCATCGCCGAAGGCCTGACGGGAGTCGTCGATCGCGACGACATTGATGCCCTTCACCTGGGAGTTGAAGCCACCGGCCAGTGCTGCCGAGCCGACGAGTGCGATCCCTGCAGCCCAGGCAAGGTCGCGTAGCGGTCGACGGAGAGGGCGATCATTCATCCGCAGCCACACCGTGGCGCCCGCGACACCGAGAAGCGCGCCTATCGAATTGGCTGTGACGTCGGTGACGCTGCACGAACGGCCCAACGGCGTGACGGATTGGATGAATTCGATCAATCCGCTGAAGACCACAAATGTGGCAGCCGTCGTTGCGGGCCGGCGGAACAGCAGCGTGCTCAGTGCGGCCCCAGGGGCGAACAAGCCGATGTTGAGGAGGGAGCTCGACGACGTGAGTACATGGCCCGGAAGGCCTGTGTCGCACTGGCCAACTGGTGTGCCGGCGCCGCTCGGGAGCAAGGTCACCGTGGATACGCCCGCCATGCAGATGGCCAGCAGCACGGGAAGGAGTAGTGGCTTCTTTCGTGCCCGAGATATGAGTGCCGTGGTTCCAGCGAGTACGGCAGCCAGGATCAGGAACGACAGGATGAGCCCCGGTACCGCCCCGATAGACGCTTTGATCACAGTGTGGCCTTTTCGTGGGGAGCTGCGGCTGGAGGGAACAAGTCACCCTCCAGCCGCAACGGCTTCCGGAACTAGCAGACGGATACGGGCGGCGTGTAGTACTTGCCCGTGCTCGCAACCATGTAGCCGGTGATGTTACAGGTGGACGAAGACTCAGACTTGGCGATTCCACCCCAACTGTTGGTCTTCGTCTGGCCGGAGGAGACGGTCATCGCGTCCGTCTTGCGAAGTCGGTTGTCCGTCCACACGGCCAGCTGAATGGAGACGCTGGAGCCGCCCGTCTTCTTGTAGCTGGTCTGGGAGTAGAACAGGCTGCAATTTCCGGAGACGTTGCAACCGTCGTCGGCGTAGACGCTTAGAGTTCCGTTGCTGAGCGAGGTACTGGCTCCCCCGAAAGCGAACGCTGTCCCGCCTGTCAATGCCAACGCGCCGGTCAGCGCGGCTACGGTTACGGCTTTCTTGAACATGAAATGCCCCTCCCCTTGAATTAGCCCGAGTCGAACATGTGTCCGATGGGCGGTGACAAAGGGAAGACTCGCTGAACTCCTCATGACGAGCAACATGTTTAACCTGCCTTGACTGAAACGCGACGCCCGGATTACCCATATTTGCGCCGCCTCGGTAGGTGCTGAATCGCCTGCTGCGCCGGAAAGTCGGCTGCCCCTAGCGCTCATCGCGGTGGCTCTATGGTGGGTCTTCCCCTCGCTGCAAGTGGCGTGAACTAACCCCACCAGCAGAATAATTGGGAATTGATCCGACGGCCTCGACAGGAGGATTTAGCCCTGGGCTCCCGTGTATGGATCGGACTGCGTTCGGCGGTCGTTCGCATACTCCCGCCCATGGTTGGGCCACCGCGCCTCGCAGTACTCGCCTGCCCGTGATGAGGGTGCAGGCGAGGAGGAGAGCGGGGCGAGTCACCGGACCTCCCCGTCGAGTCCTCGCGCGTCGAGATCCTGCTGCCCCAGCTGGACGCACGCAGCGTGCAGCTCTCTGGCCTTCTCCTGGGCGTTCAGAGCGGCGTCGGCGCAAGACCACCGCCCCCATCCCCAGCAGGGCCGCCACGGGCCACACAGCGGCCTGCGCGTAGACGCACGCCACGGCGAGCAGCCCGACCCAGGTGGCGAACAGCAGGATCATGCGGGCGCGTTCGAGTCGGGTCATGGCGTAAACCTCCTGGTAGTGATGCCGCGCACCTCGGCATAGGCGGCGCACTGTGACGCCCCGTGACTGCCGTGCACGTCCGGCCGGGTGCAGTTCCACTTGGTGCACGGCGCGATGAACGCCAGGCACAGGGACGGGCGGGAGTCGACCATCAGCCGGTTGCGGGCAGGGCCGGCGCCCGGACCCTGCTTCCAGGCGGCGGGGTGGGGCTCGTCGGTGACGCCGCCGAGCAGCGTGGCGCGGCAGTCGCGGACCCACAGGGCGGCGTGCCGGTCGGCGCCGGTGTCGCACGCGCCGTGCACGACGACTATCGGGCGGCCGGACTCCTGCCAGGCGCAGGCGAGTTCACGGCGTACACGCTGCTCGTCGCGCCAGTCGCGCGAGCCGGTGACGAGGACCCGGTACGGGGCGGCGGTCATCAGCAGCGGTCCTTCCAGGACTGGAACAGGGCGTAGCCGAGGGCGAAGAGCGAAGCGGAGAGGTTGGCTGCGGCGAGCCAGAGCACGACGGTGAGCGCGGTCGTCATCGGCCGGCCTCCCGCGGCTTGCGTGCAGCCTCGCGGCGGCGGTGAGCGGCGGTGCGGGCGAGGTGCACCCGGCCGTCGCGGAGACGGGAGCCCCGGGTGTCGAGGCAGGGGGCGCCGGCCACACAGTCGCAGCGCGGGCACTGGATCATGAGGGCGGGGTTGTGGATCGTGGGCTCACGACGGGTCATCGGTGGTCCTTCCGTGGCGGGTTGAGGTCGACGGCGACCAGCGCCGTGCCGATGGAGACGAGCGCGATGTACACGGCGAGACAGAGGTAGATCACGACGGCTGCTCCTCGGCCGGATCCAGCCACACAACCTCGGTGGCCCCGCCATGCCCGTGAACGTGCTCGGCGTCGGCCATGCCGCCCCGGTCCCAGAACACGATCGACGGCCGGTCGCCGAGCCAGCGCACCGAGGCAGTCCCGTCGGGCCAGCACACGCCGAGGGCAACGACGCCGGTGCCGGAGATCCCGGACACGTCACGGTGGCGCAGCAGTTGGAAGCGGCGGGGGAGTTCAGCCGGCGCGTCACCCCCTCGGGGTGCAGGCAGGCGCGGCGGGGTCGTGTCGTAGCCGGGGCCACTGTGCGTGAGGGCCGCCAGGAAGCGGCGCCAGAAGCCGCTCACGACGCGCTCCCCGCGGCAGCTGCTCCAGGCTGGCGGACGGTGCCGCGGATGCCCGCGACGACCTCCTCGGTGCGCCCCGCCGCCACCTGAACGGTCAGCACTGCGCGACCGGTCGACACGGAGAGGCAGAGGACCGGGGCGCCGGACGCGTCAACGTCCGGCGAGATGGCGAGGCGCCTGCCGTAGACGTCGGTGTACTCGAACACGGTGGTGCTCCTTACGCGTTGTAGTCGGGGGCAGGAGGGTCGAGGCGCGGCGCGCGCGGCTGCTCGCCGCCCGCCACACGGCACTCGTCGCGGTCGAAGTGCTAGCGGGGCGCGAGGTTCGACGGCTGGCCCGGCTCCGGCACCGGCCCGAACCACGTCCACCGGGCGGGGTCGACGGCGATCTCTTCGCCGCAGTGGGCGCACGGGTAGACGCGCTGGTCTAGGTCGCTGATCCACGCGGCGCACACCGCAGCGACCTGAACCAGCTCGGCCCGCAGCGCGGCGGGGTCGGACTCGGCGAAGGCCTCGGCGACCTCCTCACCGAGGATGTCCCGCCACGTGACGACACCCCTCTCGGCGGCGTACTGGCACGCCGTGCGGGCGTCGCGCGCGGCCCGTTGGTCCAGGGCGCCGCCGGTGCCGTTGGGGTGGCGCTGCTCGCCCCACTTGATGAGCTGAGCCTGACGCTCAGCGTCAACGGCCTCGGCGAACCGGGCGACACCGGGGGTGCGGAACAGGGTCGGGTACATGGCGGGTGTCCTTACGCGGGGAGAGGCGGCGAGACGGGGTGTCTCGTTGCCGTGGGATGTGGTTGTCCGGGGTCAGGCGACGTCGGTGTTGGGGTGGTCGGTGGGGTGGGTGGGTCTGTCGGGGTGGCTGCCGGTGGCGGGGTCGCAGCCGAGGTGTACGGCGTATCCGCGGTCAGCCCAGTCGCGGCTGAGGGGGTGGTTGCAGATGTCGCAGAGGGGGGTTGTTGGTGTGGCTGTTCCTGGCGTTCCCTCCCCGTTCCCCCCTCTTCGAGGGGGGAACGGGGGGAACGGGGGGCGTTCCTGACGTTCCCTCGGTGTTACCGGGGAACGTTTGAGCTGGGGCTTTACCGTCCCTTGACGCGTTCCGGGGAACGTTCCCGGGGAACGTCTCTTGGAAGGGGTCGGGGGAACGTTCCGGGGAACGCCGAGCGCTGTCCGATTTGGCCCTGTTTTGGCGGGCCTTGACTACGCGGGCGATCTTGTCGGATCCGGCGGGGATCTGGAGCTCGGCGAGCTTGGCCTTGACGACCCGGTTGCCCGCGTCGAGGGGGACGCCGGCGCCGTCGAGGGCGAGGATGATCTGCTCGTCGGAGCCGACGATGTTCTGTTCGAGGTGCTCGTAGGTCATGAGGATGTGGCGGGTGCAGCCGGGCATGTAGCGGTCGCCGTCCCTGCGGGCCTGGCGCACCAGCGCGAACTGTTCGGGGCCGATGCCGGTACGGGTGTGGGTGCGGCGCAGCAGCAGGTTCCCGCCGCCCTGTGCGCGCAGCTCCCATACGTGGTCGACGTCTTGTGTCTTGGCGGAGGAGCCGCGGGCGCCTCGCTCGCCGTCCTTGCCCATGTGGTCGAGGCGTACGGAGGCGACGCCGGCGCGCTTGAGGGGGAGCAGGGTGTGGCGGTAGAGGGAGAGCCAGGTGTCGGCGTCGTTCTCGGGGCCGGAGATGAAGCGGGACACGGTGTCGAGGCAGACGAGTTGGGCCTCGCAGTCCCGCACCAGGGCGAGGAGGTCTTGCCCGCCGCCCGCGGTGTCGAGGGGGCGGATCGGCGGGAAGCTGGCGTACGACATGAGGCCCATGCGGCCGGGGCCGCCGCCGTACGACACGAAGCGTTCCTGAATGTCCTGGTGTCCGTTCTCGGCGTCGACGTACAGCACCGGCACGGCGGGCTGCGGCCGGTCACCGAGGCAGCTCTGGCCGGTGGCCATGCGCCACAGCCACTCCTGGACGAGGAGGGACTTGCCGGCCTTGCCGTCGCCGACGACGGTGATCTGTTGGCCGGGGGCGAGGAGGCGGCCGGGCAGGAGGTCGACGGCGCCGAAGTCGGTGGCGAAGAAGGGGCCCCAGTCGAGGAGGGCGCCGGTGAGGTGGGTGGGGCTGTCGGCGGTGGTGCGGCTGGCTTCGTACTCGGTCTGCTTGGCGGTGAGCTTGTCGAGGTGGTCGGGGTCGGCGGTGCCGGTGAGGATGGCGGCTTCGATGGCGGTGGCGTGTTCGAGGTGGCGGCGCAGGCGGGCCTCGTCGCGGATGCGTTCGGCGAACGCGGGGGCCATGGAGGGGGTGATGTAGTCGGTGCCGAGGCGGTCGATGAGGGCGCCGCCGTCGACCTCGCGCAGTCGGCCGAGGCGGTCGATCTCGGCTCGGACGAGGACGGGGTGGAGCTCTTTGTTCTCGGCGACCATGCCGCCGACGACGTCCCAGATGAGGCGGACAGGGCGGAGGTACAGGTCGTCACGTTTGATGATCTGGGCGCAGGCCTTGTAGGCCTCGGGGTCGTGCATGATGACGCCGCCGATGAGCCACTCGGCATCAGCGTCATGGGGCATGCGCCGGTTGAGGGCGTCACTGTCCCCCGTGTCGCGCGGGAGGGGACGGACGTTCTCCACGTGCTGGCTCCTCAGAACAGGGTGGTGGGCGGGCAGCGGTGCTGAGTGACGTGGGGGTGGGGGCACGCTGCGGGGTGGTCGCGGCCGGTCCAGCGCAGGCGAGGGGCCGTGTGGGGGCCTGCGCGGTAGAGGCACCAGATGAGCCGGTTGGGTTCGCGTACGGCGCGCTGCTCGGCGGGGGTGAGCGGGGTGAGGTCCGCGGTGACGTCGAGGGCGGCGACCCGGCCCACCAGCTGGCGGAGGATGGGCGCGGAGCAGGAGGGGCACCGGGTGGTGCCGCTCCCGCTCGCGCGCCCCGCCATCAGGCGCAGGCGCCGTTCATGATCGGCTGGTCGATCTGCTCGGCGATCGCCTTGACGACGTCAGCGAATGCTGTCCGCTGGATGTCGCCGGGCCGCTCCAGCTTGTAGCCGATGCGGAGTTCCCCGCCCCGCTCGATGCGGTAGCGCAGCCGGGCGGTGAGCTTGTAGCCCTCGCTGCCCTCGAACGGCACCAGCCCGATGGTGAACGTCTCGGGGATGGTCAGCTGTCCCTTGCTGCCCGCCTTCGCGGTGGTCGTCTCGACGTACGACAGCTGACGCTGGCCGGTGGCGAGACGGGTGCCGGCCTGGAACTCGGCCTTGGTGGCGCCCTGGATGGACTGCGCGATCTCCAGCATGTCCGCGGCGGTCGGCTCGATCAGCTCCGGGAGGTGGTCCTCTAGGAACTCGGCGAACGGCTCCTGTGCCATGAGCTTGCCGTCGTAGGCGAGCCACTGCTTCCACGCGTCGGTCTGGCGCAGCGACAGGGCGAGGCGGTGGCCGGACCACCGGGCCGTGTCCGCGGTGTGGGCGTCGAGGATGGCGGTGACGGTGAGCCGTTCGGCGTCGGCGAACACTTCGGTGTTCTCGTCGTGGTGCTTGTCGTAGTAGGCGTGGAAGGAGACGGCGTCGCGGACGAGGGTGGTGCCCTGCTTACGGCTCGGGACACCCGTGAAGGCGGGTCCGCTCAGGTCGACCTCATGCACTCCGGTGGGGGTGTTGAAGGCGTAGATCTTGCCGGGCTCCAGTTCGGCCGGGGTGGCGGAGAGGCGCGCGGTCTCAACGATGGTCTGGACGTTGTCGATGTCGGTCACGGTCAGATGTCCTTGAACTCGGTGGTGGTGGGCGCGGTGCGGAAGTCCATGGCGAGCTGTCGCGGGTCCTCACGGACGGGGTTGCCCTCGTCGTCGAGGAAGTACAGGGACTTCACGGGCGTGGGCTTGGGAGCCTTGACGGCGGACTCGATGCCGATGGGGAGGGGCGCGGACTCGACGCCGTTGGCGGGCGGGTCGACGATGAAGGTGATGACGAGCTGGCCCTTCTTGCCGTGGGCGCGGACGGCGTCGAGGAGCTGGTGCAGCTCGCCGGAGAGCTCTTCGGCGGTGCGGCCGTTGAGGTGTCCGGCGAGGAACGCGGCGATGTCGGCGGGCTCGGTGTCCGGCTTGTTGTCGGTGGTGGTCATGCGGCGTGTGCTCCTTGCTGATGGAGGTGGGGGCATTCCGCGCGGTGATTCGCGCGGATGGTCTGGACGAACTCGGCGACCTTGCGGCGCCCTTGGACGGGGCCTGCGCGGGCGCCGCAGAGGAGGCACTCGTAGCGGGCGCGGCCGTTGGTCATGTCGATGAACAGCGCGGCCGTGACGCGCTGCGGTGCGGCTGTCATGCCGCCTCGCTCGCGTCGGGGCGCAGCAGGCGGCGGCGTTCACGCTCGGACAGGCCGCCCCAGATCCCGAACCGTTCGTCGTTGTCGAGGGCGTAGCCGAGGCACTCGACGCGAGCCGCACAGGCGAAGCAGAGCGTCTTGGCGGGCACGTTGCTGGCGCCCCTCTCGGGGAAGAAGATCTCTGGGTCGGTCTGCGCGCAGAGCGGGACGGCACCGTCGGACGGGACGAAGAAACGGTGTGTCATCTCGCCACCACCGGCGGGTGCTCCGGCCACGCGCAGCCGTCCAGCGCCTTGGCGTTGCGCTCCGGGACTGGGGCGAGCGGGTAGCCGAGCCAGTGCATGCCGGCCGCGAGCGCGGCGTAGGCGTCGGCCTCGTCGTAGCGTGCGGCGCCCTCGGTGTGGATGCCGTACCGGTCGGCGATGGCGCTGCGTATTTCGCCCTTGATCGCGTTGCCGCGCCCGGCGGCGTACAGCTTGAGGTTCGACGGGGGGATGACGGCGTACGGGATGCTGCGGCGCCAGCAGTAGCGGCGAACCAGGACGCGCAGCCCAGCGAGGTCTTCGTGTCCGGCGAGCGCGGCGTGTCCGTACGACGGACCCTCCATGACCACCAAGTTGGCCTGCCTGATGAACGAGGCCACCTGCGCTTCGAGGTAGCCGAGGCGGGCGTCGCCGCGCAGCTTGGTGCGGATGTGGTCCGTCCAGCCCTCGCCCGCCACGCCGGTGCACGTGAGCGAAAGATCCAGACCGATGACCAAGGGGCGGGTCACCGCGGCCGGGCGGGCAGCGGGCAGCCCGGCCGCGGGAGTTGACGGGAAGAGCGGCAGGGTCATGAGGCGCTCCGCTGGTGGGGGATGAGCGGCCACTCGGTGCGGACACCGTCGGCCTGCTCCTCCTTGCCGGGCGTGCGACGGAAGTACGCGGCCAAGCTCTCACCCTGCTCGCGGGCCCATCCGATCTGCTTCTCGTGCAGCTGGGCGAGCGAGAGTTCGGCGAGCGTCGGCGTGACCATCCCCATGCGCCAGGCCAGGCGGCACGCTGCGAGGGCGTCGGCGTCCGCCGAGTGCGCGCCGTCGAGGGCCACCTGGTACGTCGCGCACAGGGCGGTGAGGGTGCGGCTGCCGCTGCGGTACTTGGCGATGTGCTTGTCCAGGACGCGCGGGTCGACGACCCGCAGTTCCTCGCCGATGAGATCGGTCAGTGGCATCGCGCCGTGGCGTCGGGCCTCGCGGTCGAGGACCGTCAGGTCGAAGCTCGCGTTCATCGCCACGATCGGCAGGCCGCCCTCGACGGCGTCGAGCAACGAGGCGATCACCTGCTCGATGACCTCGGCGGCCGGACGGCCCTCGGTGCGAGCCTTCTCGGTCGTGATGCCGTGGACCTTGGCGGCTTCCTCGGGGATCTCGATGCCGGGGTCGGCGAGCCACGTGGCCGATCGGGTAGGCAGGCCGCCGCCGCAGCAGACGACGCAGGCGGTGACGATGCGGTCGTTCTCGACGTCGACGCCCGTCGTCTCAAGATCGAAGCCAGCCAGGCGGCCGGTGTGCCAGCTCATGAGCGTGCTGCCTTCAGCGACTTGAGGAAGGTGCGGAGCCGGTCGGCTGATGCGGTCGACGGGTGGAGTCCGCCGTTGGCCTCGGCGAAGCGGGCCTCTACCTGGTCGGTGGTGAGGCCGAGGGGCCCGGCGGCGGCGATGATCTGGAACCAGATCTCTTCGACGTCGTCGTCCTCGACGAACTCGGCGTCGTGGACCTCGTCGGCAGGGTCCTCGGTGGCCGATGTCGCGTCGTCCTGCCCCGACTCGCCCGTCTCGCCGCCCGTTTCTCCAGCGCGCAGCTCGGCACCACGGGCATTGAGGACGGCGGCGAGTGCGTCATCCATGTGCTTGCTGTCGACTGCCTGCTTCCACAGCTTGCCGACCTCGTCGGCGGTCTTGGCGACGGCGGCGAGGGCCGCGTAGTCCGGCCGCCCGCCGGTGATTGCGACGCGCTCCGGGCCGGACGCGACCGCCGCCGCGCCGCCGGTGATCTGCCCAGCCATCAACGCAGCCGGGGTGATCTCCACATCGAGCGTCGGCACCATGAACCGTGCCGGACCCTCGTCCCGCTGAACGAGCTTCTCCTCCATGCCGAGCCAGCCCGCGACGTACCCGCCGGCCTGCGCCAGCAGCTCGGCCGCCGGGGGCAGCGTCACCGCCGCGTAATAGCCCTTGGACACGAGCAGCCACTGGCCGAGCGCGGGCACGTCGCGCAGCATGACGTTCACCCGGGTCGTGATCTTGCACTCGCGGTCTTCCGGGTCACACATGCACGGCCGGTCGGACTTGTGCTCGGTGACGCCGTCGCAGCGGCGTCGGCACTTCGACCCGGCGTACAGCTCGTACCACTGGGAGACCGCGTCGTTCGGCGGGATGAGAACCGGGAGGCGGTTGGTGGTGGAGTACACCTCGAACTCGGCCGGGCCGCCGTTGGCCGGGGTCCAGGGCTTGACGTCGCCACCGTAGAGGGTGGCGACCTCGGCGAGGATCTCGCGGCTCGGGCTGGTGAACCGGAAGTACTTGAGCTTGGCGGGGCTGGTGTACGCGTTGCCCTTCTTGGACACGCCGGAGACGACGTGGCCGATGCGGATCTCGCCGAGCTGTCGCATGCGGCGCTGAAGATCAAGGATGGGCATCAGGCGGCCCTCTCTTCTGGAGCGGTGGGCAGGGCGAGGGCCTCGCCGACGACGGTCTTGGACAGGCCGGAGATCCACTCGGCGGCCTGTTGGGTGATGCGGAACTGGGCGAACACGTCGTCGCCGCACGCGATCGGGATGAGCCGGTATCCCTCGGGGCGCAGGTGCAATACGACTCCGCGGTCATGGGTCGCGGGCATCGGCACGTTCGTGCCGTCCCGCAGCCACGCCACATCGGCTTTGCGGTAGGCGGCCATCTGCAAGGCGGCCTCGGGATAGACGCCCTTGACGTCGAGCTCGCCGCCGGTCTTCGTGTCGCCGAGCAGGACCGTGCTCGCCGGGATGCCGAACTCTCCGGCGATCAACGGGGACTTAAGGAGGTAGTCGAGGGTCCCGGCATAGCCGTGCTCGTAGCTCCCGACGACCATCTCCGACGCCTCGAAGGTGACCTGCCACTCGTCCACGAACCGAAGGAAGTGGGCCAGGTACGGCGCCATCTCCAGGTCGTTGAGGAGATCCTCGGGGACCGGCATGCCCAGCACGTGGGCCTCGATGATGGAGTGAACTGCCGAGCCGATGTCGGCCCGCTCGTCGCGCTTGCGGAGCGGCGCCCGGCGCAGCCAGTCGTACGTCTCGGCGCGCTGCTCGGTGTACAGGGAGGACGAGACGAGGCGCGGCAGATTCGCCATCGCCACCTCGGCCACCAGGTTGGCGGCCCACTTGGAAAGGACGTCGCCCTTGGTGGAGCCCTGGCTCAAGATCGTGGTGACGCGGCGCAACTTGGTGTCGGTGCCGGGCACGCGGTACCAGCCCTGCGACGGGCGGGGGATGCGGTCGGTGCCGGTCGGCTGCTCCTGCTTGGTGCGGGAGCGGCGGCCGGCGGCCGGGGCCGAAGCCCCGGCACGCACAGTCGTGTTGGTCATCGGGCCTCACCGGGCCCCTGGTACGGGCTGCCTGCGACGGACTGCCATGCGCGGTACTCGCTGTGCGAGTCGCTGCGAGGCGTCTCGTCCACGAGCGCGGTGGCCGCGGCGAGCGCGAGCGTCGCGTGCACCTGCGCCTCGGCGAGCGTCCGGTCGGCCTCGGGGTTCTCGCCCTCGTACGTCGTCTGATCGCTGCGCACGGCGACGGCGATGAGCCGCTCGGCCTCGCGGTAGTGCTCGGGTCCGGTCATCGGACGCCTCCGGCCTTCTGCTGTGCGGCGTGCTGGTCCGCGAACTGCATGAGCACGTCGGGGTTGTCCGAGTAGTTGAGGTCGATCGAGATGGGCTTGCCGTGGTGCCAGGCACGGAGGCACCAGGAGGTGCCGTCGTGGTCGACCACGTAGGTGTGGGAGTCCGTGTCGGCGTGGTACGTCTGGTCCAGCCGCGGGGCGGGGCGCCACGTGAGGGTGGGCCAGGAGAGGCGCAGGCTCATGAGGTTCCGTCCTGGGGGAGTGCGGTGAGGGCTTCGGCCCATGCGTGGTCGGCGGGCCAGGCCGCGCCGTACGCGGCCTCATGCCGGGCGGCGATCTCCCGCGCGGCGTCGGGGCCGACGCGGCACTCGCCGCGCTCGATCTGGCCGAGGACACGCTCGGCGTCGGTCATGTGGGTCACACCTGCCCCCTGCCGTGCGGCCGCTTGGCCGCAGTCATCGCGGCGGTGCACTCTGGGCAGCGGCACGCATAGTTCGTGTAGCCGCCTGCGGTGCCGTGCGGGATCTCGGCGAAGGGCTTCTGCCTCGCCTTCGCCTGCCAACGGCGTGCCGCGTCGACGGCCGCAGCCGTGCATGACGCGCAACAGCAGCCCTTGCGGTAGGTGCGGACCTTGCCGTGGTCGACGTTCGCGAGCAGTCGGTACTGACGGCGGGCGGTCACGCGGCACCTGCCTCACGCTGCGACGGCACCGGACGAGGAGCAGCGATCTCCCGCAGCCGATCAGCCAACCGGCCAACCGCCGGGCCGTACACCGGGATCAGCCCCTCATCAGCCACCTCGGCCAACAGCGCGGCCACCCGCTCATCACGCTCATGCGCCGCATGCGAGTCACGGCCCTGCGCCTGAGCCGACCGAGCCAGCCCAGCCACCTCGACCAGCTCGGCGAGCAGCCCCTCCCCGTCCTCCTCGGCGGCGGCCGCAAGAGAGAGCAGCACGGTCGTGAGGTAGTGCGTCACGTCGAGGGTCGCACCGGTCGGCGTGGCATCGACGTGGATACGGAACGGCCCGTCAACGGGCGTACGGTCAGTGCTCATCGGAGCCCCCGGAAGTGGAGTCGAGTACGAGCGCGGCGGTCACACAGACCAGGCCGAGCGCGAGGATCGTGAGGATTACGAGCGGCATCACGGGCGCTCACCCCGCTGCACGGCGAGCAGGGCCTTGAGCTTGGCCACGGACCCGTCACGTCGACTGGACGCAGCAGAGGGCTGGTACTCGGAGTACGTCCGGCCCGCCCCGTCGACGTCCGGCTCCGTCAAGTCCGCGAGCGCGGCCTCCAGCTCACCGACCCGCGTCCGCAGCCGGGCCAGTTCGTCAGCCTCGTCCCGAGCACGCATCGCCTCCCACGCGCCGATCACGGCAGGCATGCCGATGCTGAACGCGGCCGTGTCCCAGTACCCGGCGAAGTAGTTCCCGCTGCTCAAGCAGCTCTCCGGCCATGCCAAGCAGAAACAGAGGTCTTCGTGGTAGTGGTCGTTGAGCGCCTCGTTACCGGCGTCCGCGAGCGCGTCGATCTGCTCCTGGGACAGGGCGGCAGGCTGCGCGTTCTGGAGCAGCCGCAGCCGCTCCAGATCTGCGGCCGTCTCCGGCGACGTCAACCGGCCCGCGTCCTCCAGGGCCTGAGCAGCCACCCCGATGAAGTGCCACGGCTCGGCGTTCGAGCGCTTCCACGCCGCGCGGATCACACCCTCGGCAGCGGCCACCCGCCGCACCGAGGCGCTCACTTCGCATCGCCGATCGACGCGACCTCGAACGTCGCGAACAGCCGCACCGACGTGTACGCGGCGCCGACCCCGAACGTCTCCGCGTAGTCCACCCGCATCTGCTCGCCGGACAGGCGAACCAGGTAGCGGGCCACGGTCAGGGCGAGGTCGTCGCTCTTCGCGGTCAGCGGTTCGATCTCCGTGGACGGGTCGAACGTGACCCGGACGATGTCGTTCATGCCTTCACCGCCGCGCGAATGTCGTGCATGACCGACTCGTCCGCCAGCACCGGCACGCACACCCGCACCGCCACCGTCGAGCCGTCGGTCCGCTCCGGCGTCTCCGTGTGCAGCATCCAGAGCTCGACGCCCCCGAACTCCGGGCTGACGCGGATGGTGCCGCCACACGCACGGAGCCAGACACCGAGGTCGTCCACGTCGGCGACCGTCACGTACACGGCGTCCGGCCGGGAGATGAGCGTCGGGCAGGGCAGGGGCAGGGAGTCGAGCATCGCCTCGACAGCGAGACGGTTGTCACTGATCGCGCCCCACCTGGTGGCGGGCGGTCGGTGGGTAGTCTTGGTGCTCACGGTTCCTCGATTTCTTCGAGTGGTTGAGGTGCCGAGGGGTCGTTTCGGATAGCCGTCCGAGCGGCCCCGTACTTCGTTGATCAGGCGGCGCGAGGCGGGGCCTGGGGCAGTGCGGGGCGGGCCGAGTTGAAGACCGCCTGCAACTGCATGCGCTGCTCGGCGCGAAGCGGGGGAGCCGCTTCGACGAGCCGGGCGATCGCGGCGACCGCAGCCGGGCCGAGACGCCGCTCGGCGGCTGCGCGGCTGAAGGGCTGGCCGTTCATCACGCCGACATTTCGAGGCGGCGGCCGCCGGTGTGTCGGCTGGACCGGCCCATGGGGGCGAACAGGATCAGCAGATCCACACCGAGGACTGCGCAGATCGCGCAGGCCGAGGGCAGGAAGACAGATTCCTGTTCGCCGGTGAGGAGGTTGCCGATCGTCCCGTGTGGGACGGATGCCTTGGAGGCCAGTTCACGCACGGTCACGGCGGCACCGGTACCGGTGCGCTGCATGAGCCGCGCCATGAGTTCGCGGTCCAGGAGCTTGAAGAGCGGGATCAGGTTCTGATCCGGGTCAGGTGTAGTCACGTCCACCCCGTGCATTGATTCGTTGCACTGCTTGGATGAGAAGAGCATTGCACTGCTTGGACGGTCTGTCCAGCTCCTTGGATGCGAGGGCTGGAATTGCGCCTATCTGCAAGTGCGCTCTAGCGTGCGCCGTCGTTTTGCATGGACACTCTGTCCAGCGCGCGGGATGGGAGCCCCGCGTCACCAGCGAAAATCACCTCCGCGAATCGCTGGTCACATGGACACCCCACGGCCCATGCGTAGACACGGAGTGGCAGTATGAACCTCATGGCTGAACAAGATCGCGGCGCGCTGACCTCGTCGCCGCGCACCCAGCTACGGGACTTGGTAAGAGAACGCAAGGACGCGGCCGGCCTGAGCTACGAACGGCTGGCCGCGCGCTGCGTCGACCCTGAGTCCGGTCAGCAGGTGATCAAGTCGAGCTGGCTGCACCGGTTGTTGACTGGCCTACCTGTCCAGCCGCCCGACTTGGTGATGCTGCGCGGGCTGGCGGTGGGTGTCGATGTCCCGCTGAGGCGCGTTCAGGATGCGGCTGCGGCCGAGTTCCTGGGGATCGACGTGGTGTGGTCTGCGAGCGGGGAGGCGCGTGCGCTGGTGGAGCGGGCGGACAAGCTGACGCCTACTCAACGTGAGCAAGTGATGCGCCTGTTGGACGCGTTCACGGACCCTCAGTAGCGCCGCGGGCATATTCCTTTGGCCAATGCTGGCACGCACGGTAGTTCTTGCGTGCGCCGGGTAGTCAAAAGTTGTCCAATCCGGCACCATTACTGCTCCGCCTGGGGGGCGTGAGAGTCCAGTAGTCTGCGTACGCCGTGCGAATCGAACACCTGATTCGTTTGTGTCGCAGGCCACGCCAATGGGGGTCACATGGCTGACAACGAGGGAGCCGAACCGAATGAACGCGCACGCATTGTAATCACCAGCCTCGTCCCCGACGGCATGGCCATGATCCCAGTCGAACTTGCCGACGAGACTGTGCTCGCCATAGCACCCGGACACATGAGCCCCCAGTTGATCCGCGAGTGGAACCTGCACGCAACCGCCCATGCCGGCCGCTGGCCCCTTCCATGCATTACAGAGGAGACGGAACGGCCCGGCGGACGCCCCCAACACTCCGACCAGGGGCTTTAATTGGGGCTTTCGGATACCTTCGGATTGCCGACAACCATGACCGCGTTCGTGCTCCTGTCGGTCCTGGTCACCTCCGGCTCGCAGGCGGTGTACGGGGTGCCGATCTGGAGCCCGGTCGACCTGGTCGCCAAGACGGACAACGTCTTCGGCCTGCTGTTCGCGCTGCTGACGGTCCTGGTGGCGACGATCTCGGTGAACATCGCGGCGAACGTCGTGTCCCCGGCCTACGACCTGGCGAATCTGGCCCCCAAACACATCAACTTCCGCCGGGGAGCGCTCATTACGGGCGTGGTCGGGGTGCTGATCTTCCCCTGGAAGCTGACCTCCACGCCCGAGCTGTACATCTTCACCTGGCTCGGCGTGGTCGGCGGGCTGCTCGGCACGGTCGCCGGGATCCTCATCGCCGACTACTGGGTGGTGCGCCGCACGGTCCTGGACGTGGCCGACCTGTACCGGCCGGGCGGCCGCTACTGGTACACGGGCGGCTGGAACTGGCGGGCCGTGGCCGCGTTCCTGGTCGGCGGGCTGCTCGCGATCGGCGGCTCGTACTCCACGCTCGACGACAAGGGCGCCAAGGCGGGCCCGTTCCCCACGGACGGCCTGATCCCGTTCCTGAAGCCGCTCGCGGACTACGGCTGGGCGGTGGGTCTCGGCTCGGCGCTGCTGTTGTACGTCGTGCTGTCGGCGGGGACGCGCCGTCAGTCCTTGGGGCCCGGCTCCCAGCCCGGCGCGTAGTCGTAGACCGCCCGTTGCCAGGCCTCGGGGCCGCCCGGCAGGGGCCAGGCGCGGGTGAGCCCGGCGGCGTCGTCCAGGGTGGTGAGGTCGTCGGCGAGCCTGCGGGATGCACGGGAGATCCGCGTGGAGGCGAGCGGGCCGCCCCTCACCTCCTCCGCCCGCACGTGCTGCTCGTACGCCTCGATGCGTTGGCGCACGGCCTGCCCGGCCCAGCCGTCGAGCATCGCGCGGGTCAGGACGAGGAGTTCGGGGCGGCCGCCTTCCGCGAGCGCGGCCGTGAGGCGGTCGTGACCGTCCAGTACGACGGGGGAGTTGAGCCCGCTGACCCACCACAGGAGCACCGGGGGCAGCACGCCCTCGCGGTACTGGCGCCGGTAGGCCTTCACGCGGGAAGCGTTCGGCGCGGAGAGCCTCCGCAGCGGGAGCAGGTCGCGCGCGTCCTCGACCGGGTCGCCGTAGCCGAACCAGGTGAGGTGTCCCCGGTCGGGATCGTGGGAGAGCAGCTTGGGCCAGTTCACGTCGGCGAACCAGTTGGGCAGCGACCGAAGGAGCTGCCAACTCCCTTGGTGGAAGGGCCCGTTGGGGCTGGTGCGGAGCTCGGCCGTGAAGTGGTGCGCCCAGCGGGCCGGCCACTCGGGCGATGCCCGGAAGGAGCGGGCGAGGGTGGCCCGCAGCGGCGGCAGCGGCGAGACGTAGCGGCCGGTCCTCGCGTAGTACAGCCCGCGGTGGGTGGCCCGCTGGACCGCGAAGAGGACCGGGTCCGCTCCCTGGCGCAGGAGCAGCCGCCGGCCGGACGCGGTCTCGACCCGCAGCGCGGGAACGGCAGGCCCGTCGACGTACAGCGACTGCTCCGCCACGTCCTGCTCCCTCTCCGCGCCCGGGCTACGGCACGCGGGCCGTCCATTCCTCGCTGCTGAACTTGGTAGCCGCGAGCTCGCGGGCCCGGGCCATCTCCTCGTCGGTGACCTTGCCCTCGGACAGACCGTACCGGGAACGGAACGAAGCGATCATCCGCTCGATGACGGCCTCGCGCGGCAGGCCGGTCTGCCGCCGCAGCGGGTCGACGCGCTTCTTCGCGCTCTTGGTGCCCTTGTCGGACAGCTTCTCCTTGCCGATGCGCAGCACGTCCAGCATCTTGTCCGCGTCGATGTCGTACGCCATCGTCACGTGGTGCAGGACCGCGCCGTCGTCCGCGACCATCCGCTTCTGCGCCGCGCCCGCGATCTTGCCGGCCTCGGTCGCGATGTCGTTGAGCGGCTGGTACCAGGCCTTGACACCCATGTCGCCGAGCGCGCCCAGGACCCAGTCGTCGAGATAGGCGTAGCTGTCCGCGAAGGACAGGCCCTGCACGAGGGCGTCGGGCACGGAAAGCGAGTACGTGATGGTGTTGCCGGGCTCGATGAACATGGCGCCGCCGCCGCTGATCCGCCGCACGACGGTGATGCCGTGGCGCTCGGCGCCCTCCGGGTCGACCTCGTTGCGCAGTGACTGGAAGCTGCCGATGACCACGGCGGGCGCGCCCCACTCCCACACCCGCAGGGTGGGCGGCCGGCGCCCGGCGGCGACCTCGGCGGTGATGACCTCGTCCAGCGCCATGTGCAGCGCGGGTGACTGCGGGGCCTCGTGGATCAGCTGCCAGTCGTAGTCGTTCCAGTCGGTGGCGTGGGCGAGCGCCCGCCGCACGGCGACCGCCACGCCCTCCGAGGTGAGCCCGTACATGGTGGTGCCGGGCGGCAGCGCCGCGTCGATCCGGGCCGCGAGCCCGGCCGCGTCGGTGTCGGCGGGTGCCCCTTCCAAGGCCCCGTTGATCGCCAGGATCGCCTCGTCGGGTTCGAGGAAGAAGTCCCCCGCGACCGTCACGTCCCGCAGGACCCCGTCGCGGCTGTCGAGGTCCACCACGACGAGCTTGCCCCCGGGAACCTTGTATTCACCGTGCACCGATTTGCCTCCATCTGCTCCGAGCGGGCTCAACGGTAATCGGGCGGGGGGTATTCCGGGGCGGGTGGCCCCACAGGGTGCGGACCGGAGCTGGATCGGGCGGGTCTCAAGGGCTGGGGCGTTCACGTCGAAGCCGTGTGGTGTTGGCCGGGGATTCGGACGGGGCTCGCTGATTGTCAGTGGCTCGTGCTTTGCTGGACGCATGATCGACGAAGGTTTTCTCGCAGGTGACATGGCAGCGGTGGAAGAGGCGGTCCGCAAGGCGGCCGCCGCCGAGATCATGCCGCGCTTCCGGCAGCTCGCCGCGCACGAGATCGTCGAGAAGAACGGCCCGCACGACCTGGTGACGGTGGCCGACCGGCTCGCGGAGGAGCATCTGACCGCCTCCCTCACCGCGATACTTCCGGGCTCCGTCGTGGTCGGCGAGGAGGCCGTGCACGCGGACCCGGCGGTGTACGACGCGCTGCACGGCGACGCGCCGGTGTGGATCGTCGACCCGGTGGACGGCACCCGCCAGTTCGTCCGCGGCGAAGCCGGATTCTGCACGCTGGTCGCTCTCGCCCACCGGGGCGAGCTGCTCGCGTCCTGGACGTACGCGCCGGCTCTCGACGAGATGGCCGTGGCGATACGGGGCCGGGGCGCCACGCTCAACGGCGAGCCGTTGCACGCCGGTTCACCCGAACCCGGCGCGATCCTTGAGGTCGCCACGTCCCACCCGGACTACACGACGCCCGACCAGAAGCGGGCTCTCCTCGGCCTGCGCGCCGAGGGGGTCCAGCCGCGTCCGTGCGGTTCGGCCGGTCTCGAATACCTGGCGATAGCCCGCGGCGAGCTCGACGCGCTCGCCTTCTCGTGGGAGTACGCGTGGGACCACGCGGCGGGCCTGCTCCTGATTGCCGAGGCGGGCGGCGCCCAGACCACGATCGCGGGCGAGCCGTTCCGGATCGCCGGAGGAAATGCGCTTCCCTTCACCGCGGCGCGGGATGCGGCTACGGCGGAGCGGATGCGGGGGCTGCTGGCGGGGGAGTGAGGCGCGCCCAAGCCTTAGGGGGCTCAGCGTCTGCCTCTGGGACAGGTGTGGGTGCGGACCGTGCGTGCTTCTCGCGCGGTTCCCCGCGCCCCCACCAGCGTTGGCCCTGGCGGAGTGCATTCCTTGGGCCTCCATTACGGCCGCGGGGCGCGTGTGGTTGCTCGTGCCGCGGCCCCGTGCCCCTGATACGCGCGCCCCGGGCGGAGGGGGGTGCTGGTGCGCCCGCGTCAGGCCGCGCGTCCATGCGGTGGGCCGCAAGCTCCAGCGCCCCTGCCAGGGTGCCCATGCGGGCATACCCAGCCCGTCATGGGGCCCCTGGGCCTTGTGGCCTTGGGGGAGTTTGAGGACGAGCTGGGTTTGAGGACGAGCGCCCCTCAGGCGCGAACGGGGTCCGGGGCGGAGCCCCGGGGGCGTCAGGACAGCGCCGCTCGTACCTCGCTCACCAGCGTCGCCGCCAGCTCCACCGCCTCCGCGTCCAGGGCGGACAGCGCTGCCGTCGCGCGCTCAGCGAAGTCCCGCGGGGCTGCCGGGAGGGCCGCCGCCGAGGCCAACGCTCCCTTTTCGTTCAGGAGCCAGCGCCGGTGGTGGGCGTGCAACGACTGGGCCAGGATGCCAACCGCTCGGGACAGGCAGAGTGCGACGTGCAGTGGGTCGCCCGACCCGGCCGACTTGCGGGCGACCGTCACCGAGAACTCCGCCTCCCAGGACGCCGCGACCAGCGCCGCCCGCAACGGCTCGGGATAGTCCCGTACCGCCTCCTGAAGGGCCGTCAACTCGCCCTGGGGATCGGCCAGTACGCGCGCCAGGGCCACCTCGCCGGGATACGTCGGCGACCAGAAGCCGAGCGGGTGGCCGGGCTGTACGCCGACTTCGTACCGGCCCCCCTGGCAGTCCGCCCAGACGTGCTCGACACGGTCGAGGTCGCGCAGGATCCAGTCGACCGCGACGCCGTCGAGCGTCAGCCAGGCCCCGCCGTTCACCCAGGGCCCCCAGCCGCCGGGCCCGGCCACCTCCACCCGGGCTCCCGTGATCTCTTCGGCCAGCCGGGAGAGGGCGGAAACGTCCAGGTCACCGCGGTAATAGAGGCCCAGGTCCCAGTCGGAGTCCGGGCGGTGCGTACCGCGGGCGCGGCTGCCGCCGAGGGCGACGGCCCGCACCCCGGGCACCTCGGTGAGCCGCTCGGCGACTGCGGAAATACGGTGGCTGAAGGCGGCGTCCGCGTGCGAGTTCACCGGCCGGACGCTACCCCGGGCGGGATTGTCGGTGCACCGGAATATCCTGGGGGTCCTGGCCGTGGCGTGAGGAGTCCGAGGTGCCGTCGATGCTCGATGCCGTCGTCGTGGGGGCGGGCCCCAACGGGCTGACCGCTGCGGTCGAACTGGCCAGGAGGGGCTTGCGCGTCGAGGTCTTCGAGGCCAAGGACACCGTGGGCGGCGGCGCCAGGACCGAGGAGCTCACCCTCCCCGGCTTCCGCCACGACCCGTGTTCCGCGGTCCACCCCCTGGGCATCGGCTCGCCCGCGTTCCGGAACATGCCGCTCGACCGGTACGGCCTGGAATGGCTGCACCCCGAGCTGCCGATGGCGCACCCCTTCGACGACGGCACGGCCGCCGTCCTGTCCCGCTCGGTCTCCGAGACCGCGGCGTCCTTCGGACCGCGCGACGCCGGAACGTACCGCCGCCTGCTCGCCCCCTACCTCGGCAAGTGGGACGTCCTGGCACGGGACTTCATGTCCCTGCCGCTGACCGCGCTGCCGCGCGACCCGATCGGCCTCGCCCGGTTCGGGACCGTGGGCCTGCCGCCGTACAGCTGGCTGATGCGGCGCTTCCGGGACGACCGGGCGCGGGCCCTGATGGCCGGGCTCGTCGCCCATGTCATCGCCCCCCTCAACGGCCTGGCCACGGGCGGCGTAGGGATGCTCTTCGCGCTGGCCGCGCATGAGAACGGCTGGCCGCTGCCGCGCGGCGGCTCCCAGTCGATCTCCGACGCCCTCACCGCGTACCTGCGTGACCTGGGCGGCGCCGTCCACACCGGGTTCGAGGTCAAGCGGCTCGACGATCTGCCGCCGGCCCGCACCTACCTCTTCGACACCTCACCCACCGCGCTGGCCCGGATCGCGGGCCTGGGCCGCGCGTACGACGGCTACAAGTACGGCGCCGCCGTCTTCAAGATCGATTACGCCCTCGACGGGCCCGTGCCCTGGACGGCCGAGGAGCCCCGGCGCGCCGGGACCGTGCAGATCGGCCCCTCCAGCCGCGACATCGCCACCGCCCTGAGCCAGGCCTCCGGCGGCACGGCCCCCGACACCCCGTTCCTGATCACGGCCCAGCCCAGCCTCGTCGACCCGTCCCGCGCGCCCGAGGGCAAGCACGTGTTCTGGGCGTACGGGCACGTCCCCAACGGGTGGGAGGGCGACTTCACGGACGCCATCGAGCGGCAGATCGAGCGGTTCGCCCCCGGCTTCCGCGACCGGATCCTCGCCCGCGCGACCGCGGGGCCGCCCCAACTCGCCGAGCGCAACGCCAACTACGTGGGCGGCGACATCGCCTGCGGCGCGGCCCGCGGCATCCAGCTGCTGCTCCGCCCGAAGGTCTCCCTGTTCCCGTACGCGACGCGCCACCCATCGGTGTTCCTGTGCTCGTCGGCAGCGTGGCCGGGCCCGGGGGTGCACGGCATGTCCGGCCACAACGCGGCGAAGGCGGCATGGAGAGCGCTGCGGAAGGCCGATCAGCGATGACGATGACTGAGACGGGGACCGTGCTGATGCGCGGCGGCATCACAGAGCCGACCGTGCACCGAACCCTGCGAAAGGCCGATCAGCGATGACATCGACCCGGGCCGAGATCGTCCTCGTGCACGGTGACATCACGGAGCAGACCGTGGACGTCATCGTCAACGCCGCGAACTCCTCGCTGCTCGGCGGCGGCGGGGTTGACGGTGCGATCCACCGGCGCGGCGGCCCCGCCATCCTGGAGGACTGCCGCAAGTTGCGGGCCTCCCAGTACGGCAAGGGCCTGGCGACGGGACAGGCGGTCGCCACCACGGCCGGGCGGCTGCACGCCGGCCACGTGATCCACACCGTGGGCCCGGTCTGGTCGAAGACCGAGGACCGCGGCGCGCTGCTCGCCTCCTGCTACGAGCAGTCCCTCAAGCTTGCGAAAGAGCTGGGCGCCGAGACCATCGCCTTCCCGGCGATCTCGACGGGCATCTACGGCTGGCCGATCGACAGCGGGGCCGAGATCGCGATCCGCGTGGCTCGCGAGCACGGTGGCGCTCCGCTGCGCGAGATCCGTTTCGTGCTGTTCGACGAGACGGCGTACCAGGCGTTTGCGCAGGTCCTGGGCGGCTGAGGGGACGGGCTCGGCCGAGCCGCCGCGCTGAGCGCCTCGACGTGGGCGGATCCCCTCAGGGGCCTGTGCCCGACCGCGCGTTATCGGCCACCTCGCCGACCGGGTTCGTGGAGCCCGCCGCTGTCATGTCTCCATGAATCTGCTTGATCAAAGCACCGCATGTTGTTGTATCGCGGTCGAGTTGAGCGCTGGGCTCCGGTCGCAGGCGTCGAGGTGGGCGGCAGAGGCCGTGTCGCGTCAGTGGCCGAAATGCGTCGACATGTCGTCACTCGCTTCGACCAACATCATTACTCGCTGGTTCACTTGCCCGGCAGGAGCCTCTCGCCACCCGATCGGGTGAATCCGTGGGCTCCTTCTTTGGCGCATACGCCCCGACGGAAGGGACCAGGATGTCGACCGCTGCGTACCGGCAACAGCCCGAGCAGCCGACGGGCCGGGCACAGCTCAGCCTGGGGATCGCCGCCGCGCGGAACCTGGCGACCACCACCAAGACCGTTCCGCAGATGCAGGGCGTCAGCTCCCGGTGGCTGCTGCGCATGCTGCCCTGGGTGGAGGTGAAGGGCGGCGCGTACCGCGTCAACCGGCGCCTGGTGTACGAGGTCGGCGACGGCCGGGTCACCTTCGTCAAGGAGGGCACCGCGGTCAGGGTCGTCCCCGCTGAGCTGGGCGAACTGCCGCTCCTTCGCGGCTTCGACGACGACGAGGCGCTGCGTGCGCTCGCCGACCGGTGCCGGAAGCAGCAGTACGGCCCCGGCCAGGTGATCGCGGAACAGGGCGGGGCCGTCGACCACGTCTATCTGATCGTGCACGGCAAGGTGGAGAAGGCCGGCACCGGACCGTACGGCGAGGAGACCCGGCGCGGGGTGCTGTCCGACGGCGGGTTTTTCGGCGGGCAGGCGGTCGCCGAGGAGCCGGGGGAGTGGGAGTTCACGGCACGCGCGATGACGGCGTGCACGGTGCTCGCCCTGCCCCGGGCCGCGTACGAGGAAGTGGCCGCCCGGAACGAGCAGTTGAGGGACCACGTCCGCCGGCGCGAGGACGACAGGGCAAGGCCGCAGAACAAGAAGGGTGAGGCGAACATAGCCCTCGCCTCCGGCCACACCGGCGAGCCGGTCCTTCCGGGAACCTTCGTCGACTACGAACTGGCGCCCCGTGAATACGAGTTGAGCGTGGCCCAGACGATCCTGCGAGTGCACAGCCGGGTCGCCGACCTCTACAACGACCCGATGGACCAGATCGAGCAGCAACTGCGGCTGACCATCGAGGCGCTGCGCGAGCGCCAGGAGTCGGAGCTCGTCAACAACCCCGAGTTCGGGCTGCTGCACAACGCCGACCACAGCCAGCGCATCTCCACCCACTCCGGCCCGCCCACCCCGGACGACATGGACGAGCTGCTGAGCATGCGGCGCGGCACCAAGGCGTTCTTCGCGCATCCCCGCGCCATCTCCGCCTTCGCCCGCGAATGCAACAAGCGGGGCCTCTCGTTCGACAGCGCCGAGGTGGGCGGCCACGCCATTCCTGCCTGGCGTGGCGTGCCGATCCTGCCCTGCGGCAAGATCCCCGTCTCCGACGACGGAACCTCCGCCATCCTCGCGATGCGCCTGGGCGAGGCCGAGGAAGGGGTGGTCGGCCTGCGCCAGACCGGAATCCCCGACGAGTACGAGCCTGGCCTCAACGTGCGGTTCATGGGCATCAACGACCAGGCCCTGATCTCCTACCTGGTCAGCACGTACTACTCGGCCGCGGTCCTCGTGCCCGACGCGCTGGGCGTCCTCGAAAACGTCGAGGTCTTCCACAGCCCGTCCTGACGACCGCCCGTCCTGACGGCAGCCTGTCCTGACGCAGCGTCAGCCCGTACCGAGAAGGCGTCAGCCGTTCCGACGAAGACGTCGACCAGCGCGAACGGAGAGCAGAACCCGTGTCACAGCTGTCCCGGATGAGCGCACCCACGGCCCGCCACCACACGGCGCGGCTGGTGGCCACGCTCCTCAGCCATCGCCAGGAACACGCCGCCCCGAAGGCGCTGCCCGGAACCGCCCCGAGCCCGGCGGGCACCGCGATGTCCCTACCCACCGGGCCGACGGGCCTCGGCACGTCCGCAGCCCGCATCGCTGCGAACAAGGCGGCCGCCAACAGCGCGGAGGCGCGCGGCACCGGAGTCCCCGAGCTGTACTGCCCGCCCGTGGTCCGGGACGACCCGGCACTCGGTCAGGAGGTGAACGACCGCCTGGTGAGCTGGGCCGAAGAGGCCGGGCTCTACGCCGGACGGCTCGAACGCGTACGCGCCGCGGACTTCGGGCGGCTCATGATGCTGGCCCACCCCGACACCGACGACCCGGACCGGCTCCTCGCCGCAGCCCGGTGCGCGCTTGCGGAGTGGGCCACGGACGACTACTACTGCGACGACGAGACCATGGGATCCCGGCCCGAACTCCTCGGCTCGCACCTCGGTCTCGCCCACGCGGCCCTCGACCCCGCCCACCTCCCGGCCCGTTACGCGTCGGCGTGGGAAGCGGACATGGGCGCCGACCCCGTACGGGTCGCCCTGCGCTCGGCGCTCCACGACCTGGCCAGGTATGCCGACTCCGCCCAGCTGGCTCGGCTCCGGCACGAGGTCGCCGTCCTGTTCGTCGGCTACGGGCAGGAGGGCTCCTGGCGCTCCCGGGGCCACATGCCCACCGTCCGTGAATATCTGGCACACCGTCAGATCAACAGCTTCCTGCCCTGCATCGCCCTGGTCGACGTGGTGAGCGGCCATCCGCTGACGGCCTCCGAGTACGCCGATCCCAGGGTCCGCCGCGCCGTGACGATGGCCGGCACGGCCAGCACGCTCGTCAATGACCTGTACTCGATGACCAAGGAACACCAGTCCTCGGGCGTGGAGTTCAACCTGCCCACCGTGATCGCCGAGGAAGAGCGGTGCTCGCCGAGCGAGGCGGTGGAGCGGAGCGTGGAGATCCACGACGAGCTGGTGCGCACCTACGAGACCGAGGCCGCGGCCCTCGCCGTCACCGGATCGCCCCAGCTGCGCCACTTCCTCGCGGGGGTGTGGGCCTGGCTCGGCGGCAACCGCGCATGGCACAGCGGCAGCCTCCGCTACAACGGCGCCTGAGCCAGCCCCTTCGCCTCGTCACCCCCCGCGGTCACCCAACTCTTGTCACCACCCCCCGCGGTATGCCCGCACCCAAGTAAGGAGCCCCCATGACCACCACCCCTGCCCCCGCCGGCGTGCTGCGCACCGCCTACCAGAAGGCCGTCGCGGAGTACTGGAACAACGAGCAGGACCCGGTCAACCTGCGCCTGGGCGATGTCGACGGCCTCTACCACCACCACTACGGGCTCGGCGACTACGACCCCTCCGTCCTGGAGGGCCCGCAGGAGACCCGTGACGCCCGCATCGTCGAGGAGCTGCACCGCCTGGAGTCGGCCCAGGCCGATGTCCTCCTCGATCACCTCGGCCCCATCGCCCCGGGCCAGCGCCTCCTGGACGCCGGATGCGGCCGGGGCGGCAGCAGCATCATGGCCAACGCGCGCTTCGGCTGCGAGGTCGACGGCGTGTCCATATCCCAGTCCCAGGTCGACTTCGCCAACGGCCAGGCCCGCAAGCGCGGCGTGGACGGCAAGGTGCGCTACCACTTCGGCAACATGCTCGACACCGGCTTCCCGACCGGTGCCTTCCAGGGGATCTGGAACAACGAGTCCACCATGTACGTGGATCTCTTCGAGCTCTTCTCCGAGCACGCCCGCCAGCTGGCCTTCGGCGGTCGCTACGTCGTCATCACGGGCTGCTACAACGACGTCACCGGCGGCCGTTCCAAGGCGGTCAGCCGCATCGACGAGCACTACACCTGCAACATCCACCCCCGCAGCGCGTACTTCAAGGCGATGGCCGCCAACGGTCTCGTCCCGATCAACGTCGTCGACCTCACCGCCGACGCGATCCCGTACTGGGAGCTGCGGGCCCAGTCCTCCCTGGCCACCGGCGTCGAGGACCCGTTCCTGACGGCGTACCGCGAGGGCAGCTTCCACTACCTGCTGATCGCCGCCGACCGCATCTGATCCAGCGGCGCGGGGAACCTGGAGGGTTCCCCGCCCCTGGCCCCGCGAGGTCAATGTCGGATTCTCGCCAGCAAGGGCAAGAGGAGTGCCCGATGCTTGACACATGCCTCCCGTCGCCCCCGCCCTGATGCACACCGACACCGAGCGCTGCGTACGCGCCGTCCAGTCCAAGGACGCACGCTTCGACGGCTGGTTCTTCACGGCCGTCCTGACCACCCGCATCTACTGCCGGCCCAGCTGCCCGGTCGTGCCGCCGAAGGTCCAGAACATGACCTTCTACCCCAGCGCGGCCGCCTGCCAGCAGGCCGGATTCCGCGCCTGCAAGCGGTGCCGCCCCGACACCACGCCCGGCTCGCCGGAGTGGAACGCCCGCGCCGACACCGTCGCCCGCGCCATGCGCCTCATCCGGGACGGAGTCGTCGACCGCGAAGGCGTTCCGGGGCTCGCGGCCCGGCTCGGCTACAGCGCCCGCCAGATCGAGCGCCAGCTGCTCGCCGAGCTGGGTGCGGGCCCCCTCGCCCTGGCCCGCGCCCAGCGCGCCCAGACCGCGCGGCTGCTCATCGAGACGACCCCGCTGCCCATGGCCGAGGTTGCCTTCGCCGCCGGGTTCTCCTCGATCCGCACCTTCAACGACACCGTCCGCGAGGTGTTCGCGCTGGCCCCGACCGAGCTGCGGGCCCGCGCCGCGCGCGGCATCGCCCGCCAGACGCCGGGCGCGATCACCCTCAGGCTGCCCTTCCGCGCCCCGCTCACCCCGGACAACCTCTTCGGCCACCTCGCCGCGACCGGCGTGCCCGGCGTCGAGGAGTGGCGCGACGGCTCGTTCCGCCGCACGATGTCCCTCCCGTACGGGCACGGCATCGCGGAGCTCACCCCGCAGCCCGAGCACATCGGATGCGTGCTGCACCTGACCGATCTGCGCGACCTCACCATCGCCATCAGCCGCTGCCGCTGGATGCTCGACCTGGACGCCGACCCCGTCGCCGTGGACGACCGCCTGCGCACCGATCCGCTGCTCGCGCCGCTGGTCGACAAGGCGCCGGGGCGCCGCGTGCCGCGTACGGTCGACGCCGCGGAATTCGCGGTGCGGGCGGTGCTCGGACAGCAGGTCTCGACGGCCGCCGCCCGCACCCACGCGGCCCGCCTCGTCGTCGCTCACGGCGAGGCCGTCGACGACCCGGCGGGCGGCCTCACCCACCTCTTCCCGACGCCGGCCCAGCTCGCGGAGATCGACCCGGAGACGCTGGCCCTGCCGCGCAGCCGACGCACGACCCTCACCACCCTCGTCGCCGCCCTCGCCGACGGCACCCTCAAACTCGGCATCGACAGCGACTGGGACCTGGCCAGGGCCCAGCTCATGGAGCTGCCCGGCTTCGGCCCCTGGACCGTCGAGGCGATCGCGATGCGGGCCCTGGGCGATCCTGACGCGTTCCTGCCCACCGACCTCGGCATGCGCCGCGCCGCCCAGAACCTGGGCCTGCCCTCCACCCCCGCCGCCCTCACGGCGCGCGCCGCCTCCTGGCGACCCTGGCGGGCCTACGCCGTCCAGTACCTGTGGGCGACGGAAGACCACGCCATCAACCACCTTCCCGCATAAGAGAGTTCAGCCGTGCACATCACCCACACAGTCATCGACAGCCCCTACGGCCCGCTCACCCTGGTAGCCACGGACGGCGTCCTCAGTCACCTCTACATGGAGGGCCAGCGCCACCGGCCCCCGCAGGAAACCTTCGGCGAGCGGGACGAGGACGGCCCGTTCCCAGAAGTCATCCGCCAACTGGCGGCGTACTTCGCGTCCGAACTGACCGAATTCAAGCTGGACCTGAACCTTCAGGGCACGCCGTTCCAGCAGCGCGTCTGGCACCAGCTCCAGCAGATCCCGTACGGCGAGACCCGCTCCTACGGCGAGCTCGCCGAAGCCCTCGGCAACCCGAACGCGTCGCGCGCGGTGGGCCTCGCCAACGGCAAGAACCCGGTCGGCATCATCGTCCCCTGCCACCGGGTGATCGGCGCGAACGGCAGCCTGACCGGCTACGGCGGCGGGCTCGACCGCAAGCAGCGGCTGCTGGCGTTCGAGCGGGGGGAGGCGGAGGACGCGCTGTTCTAGGGCGGGTTGAGGGGCGGCCCGTCGATTACCCGGGAGGTAATCGCCGCGGGCGGTAGGGGCGGCTGAGAATGTGATCACTCCGCGCCGACCCGCGGACCTCGAACGGAGGTTGGCCATGTCCTTGAGCGCGCCCGCGACCACCCGCTCCGTGGTGGAGGAGCTACTGCGCCGGATCGGGGAGGGCGACCCCGACCGCATCGCCGAGCTGTACGCCGAGAGCGGCGACTGGAAACTGGCCTGGCCGGAGTCCGAACACGGCCGCCCGGCCACCCCGTGGATCCGCCACCGGCGCACCCGCGACGACGCCGCGGCGCACTACCGCGAGCTAGCGGAACACCATGTGCCCGGACAGGCGGCCACGGAGGTCGAGCGCGTACTCATCGACGGCGAAGACGCGGTGGTGCTCGGCGAAATCCGCCAGACCGCCCGCTCCACCGGCCGCGCCTATACCGCGCGATTCGCCCTGCATCTCACCATCGAGCACGGCCTGGTCACCCGGCATCACATCTACGAGGACAGCCTCGCCGTTGCCAGGGCATTCGACGCGGGGAGCGCTGGCGTCCGGTAGTTGTGTGTGAGGCGCGGGGCGCCCCGTCCAGTCACTCCTTCACAGGGTCAACCGGCCGAGCTCGCGCAGGAGTTGTGGCAGTGCCGTGCCGATCGGTTCGCGTGCGATCTCGTCGGCCAGTGCGTCGTACGGCGTCGGATCGGCGTTCACGATGACCAGCCGGGCGCCTCCGTCCGCCGCGATCCCCGCGAGGGAGGCGGCCGGCTGGACCTGGAGGGTCGTGCCGACCGCGATGAAGACCTGGCACGCCTTGGCGATCGTCATCGCCTGGGCGAGCACCTCGGGGTCGAGCCGCTCGCCGAACATGACGGTCGCCGCCTTGAGGATGCCCCCGCACACCGTGCACGGCGGATCCGCCTCGCCCGCCGTCACCCGCGCCAGCGCCTCGTCCATCGAGGACCGCGCGTGGCAGCGGGTGCAGGTCACCGCCCTTGCGGTGCCGTGGAGTTCGAGGACCTTGCGCTCCGGGAAGCCCGCGCGCTGCTGAAGCCCGTCGACGTTCTGAGTGATCACCCGGACCGGCACGCCGGACTTCTCGAGTTCGGCGACCGCGCGGTGCGCCGCGTTCGGCTCGGCCTTGACAGCGGGGCTGTCCCGGCGCATCAGCCAGGACCGGCGCCGGATCTCCGGATCGGCCATGTAGAAGTCGTACGTCACCAGCTTCTCGGCCTCGGGGTCGCGCCGCCACAGACCGTTCGGCCCGCGGTAGTCGGGGATCCCCGAATCGGTGGAGATCCCGGCACCGGAAAGAATCGCGACGAGTGGCTTGCTCATGCGGGGAGCGTAGGGGGCGCCGGGAAAGGGAGCGAACGGATTTCGGCACGCCCCTCCCGGGCGCGAGGCCCCGTTGGAGCCACCTACCCGCCCACCCCCCCACCGCACCCCCGCGACCAGCCCCAGCATCACAACCGGGCACACCCACCACCACGGCACCGCCCGCCGCACCGACGGGGCGAGCCACATCGCTGCCGATCCGGGGGCGCCCCTCCGGCAGCCGGTGCCGCTCACCCCACGCGGTGACCGTTCTCCAGCTCCACCGTCCCCCGCCCCTCCAACAGGACGTCCAGCGCGGCCAGTACGCGGTGGCCCAGCGCGCCGGGCAGGTGGGCGAGGAGGTCTTCGCGGGGGACCAGGCGCCAGGAGAGGAGTTCCTCCTCCTGGAGCTGGATCGCCCGCAGGCGGTCCTCGTCGAGCACCCCGCCGTCGTAGACGTACGCCACGATCGGCGGGCGCGCCTTGCCGTGCACCCAGTCCACGGCGAGCAGGCGGCCCAGCTGCACGTCGAGGCCGATCTCTTCGAGGGTCTCGCGGCGGGCCGCCATGCGCGGGGTCTCGTCGGTGTCGGACTCCACGGTGCCGCCGGGCAGCGCCCAGCCCTCGCGGTAGTTGGGCTCGACGAGCAGCACCCGGTTCCCGGCGTCCAGGAACAGCGCGGCGGCTCCGGAGAGTACGCGGGGGAGTCCGGCGATGTAGGCGGCGTAGTCGTTGTCGGGGGCTGTGGCGTTGTCGGTCGTCATGGGGTGAAGGGTAGGGGGCCTGGTCAGGGGGCCGACCCGCCATGGTGGGGCTCATCCCCGCTAGGCCTGCGACGGGCCCGAACCGTCTTCACCCGTACGGGACTTGGCGGCCCGGCGCAGCCGGTGGTGCCTGGCCGCGCCCTGCTCGGTGATCGCGTCGCCGACCATCGCCCGCACCGCGTCGCCCAGACCGTGCAGGGCGCCGTGGCGGGACGGCCCCGCACCCGGGTCCTCGCGCAGTTCCTTCACCAGGGACCAGCAGAGGCCCAGCATCACCAAGGCGAAGGGGAGCGCGACCAGGATCGTCGCCGTCTGGAGGGACTTGAGGCCGCCCGCCACGAGCAGGACCGCCGCGACCGCCGCCATCAGCACGCCCCACATCACCACGAGCCAGGTCGGCGGGTGCAGCGAGCCCCGGCTGGTGAGCGAGCCCATCACGAGCGAGGCCGAGTCCGCGCTGGTGATGAAGTACGTCATGACCAGGGCCATCGCGATGTACGAGGTGACCGTGCCGATCGGCAGCGCGTCCAGCATCGCGAAGAGCGAGGCCTCGGCCCCGTCCTTCACCGCGCCGGCGAGGTCGGCCGCGTCGGTGGAGGCGAGCCGGATCGCCGTGCCGCCCATGACACAGAACCAGATCACCGTCGCGCCGCTCGGCACGAGAAGCACCCCGATGAGGAACTCGCGGATGGTACGGCCGCGGGAGATCCTGGCGATGAAGGTGCCGACGAACGGCGCCCAGGACAGCCACCAGGCCCAGTAGAAGACCGTCCACGCACCCAGCCACGCCCGGTCCGTGAAGGCGCCGGTGCGGCTGGCCATCGGGAGCAGGTCGTGCAGATAGCCGCCGATCGAGGCCGGGATGGTGTCGAGGACGTAGACGGTCGGGCCGAGCAGGAAGACGAAGAGCATCAGCACCGCGGCGAGCACGATGTTGATCGTGGACAGCCACTTCACGCCCTTGTGCAGGCCCGAGAAGGCGGAGAGCACGAAGGCCGCCGACAGTGAGGCGATGATGACGAGTTGGGTGGTCTGGGAGTTGTTGATGCCTGATGTGATGTCCAGGCCTTCGGCTACCTGGAGCGCGCCCAGGCCGAGGCTCGTCGCGGTGCCGAAGACGGTCGCGAAGACGGCGAGCAGATCGACGCATCGGCCGGGCAGGCCGTCCGCCCGGCGTTCGCCGATGAGCGGTACGAACGCGGAGGACAGCCGGTTGCCGCGCTCCTTGCGGAACCCCGCGTACGCGAGCGCGAGCCCCGCGATGCCGTAGATCGCCCAGGGGGTGAGCGTCCAGTGGAAGAAGGAGTACTCCAGGGCGGTGCGCGCGGCATCGCCCGTGCCGGGCTGGGCACCGGTCGCCGGGGGCGGGCTCAGGAAATGGGTGAGCGGTTCGCCGACCCCGTAGAACATGAGGCCGATGCCCATGCCGGCGCTGAACATCATCGCGATCCAGGCCAGGTTGGTGAACTCCGGCTCGGAGTCGTCGGCGCCCAGCCTGATCCGCCCGTACCGGCTGATCGCGAGGACCACGCACAGCACCAGGAAGACGTCGGCGGCGACCACGAAGAGCCAGGCGAAGTTGTCCAGGACCCAGGCCAGCGCCGTCGAGGAGGCGCTGTCGAACGAGCTCTTGCCGAGCGCCGCCCAGCCCACCACGGCCACCACCGCGAGCACACCGACGGTGATCACGGTGTGGTCGGGGGAGGGGCCGGGAGCCGGGGAAGAGTCGCCCGGCGGGGTGCCGGAGCCGGAATGATCGATCGAATCCATCCTCATGTCGGCCCACTATGGTGTGGAATGTACGCATTTTGTGGGGTGGCGCGCCGTCCGTGAACCCTGGCAGCTATGGGCAGGTGCGCGCCGGGCGGATAGGGTCTGAAGCGGCGCGACTGCCTGTTCGAAAGCAAGGGATAGCAAGGTGACGGACGGCGCAGTTTTGGAGACCGCCCGCGTACTCGTGGCGGCGGACAAGTTCAAGGGCTCGCTCACGGCCGTACAGGTCGCGGAGCGGGTGACGGCCGGGCTGCGGCGGGTCGTCCCGGATCTGCGGGTGGAGACCCTGCCGGTCGCCGACGGCGGCGACGGCACGGTGGCGGCCGCGGTGGCGGCCGGGTTCGAGCGCCGTGAGGTGCGGGTCACCGGCCCCGTCGGCACCCCGGTGACCGCCGCGTACGCGGTACGCGACGGTGTGGCCGTGGTCGAGATGGCGGAGGCCTCAGGGCTCCAGTACCTTCCCGAGGGCGTCTTCGCGGCGCTCACCGCCACCACGTACGGCTCCGGCGAGCTGCTGCTCGCAGCCCTCGACGCGGGCGCGCGGACCATCGTGTTCGGCGTCGGCGGAAGCGCGACGACCGACGGCGGCGCCGGCATGCTGGCCGCGCTCGGCGCCCGCTTCCTGGACGCGGCGGGCGAGCCCGTCGGCCCCGGCGGCGGCGCGCTCGCGGGCCTCGCCACGGCCGACTTCTCGGGCCTCGACGCCCGCTTCAAGGACGTGGAACTCGTCCTCGCCAGCGACGTCGACAACCCGCTGACCGGCCCGAAGGGTGCCCCCGCGGTCTACGGCCCGCAGAAGGGCGCATCGCCCGAGGACGTGGCGACCCTGGACGCGGCCCTGGCCCACTACGCCAAGGTCCTCGAAGGCGTGCTCGGCGCGAAGGCCGCCGAGGCCGCGCTCGCCCCGGGCGCCGGTGCGGCCGGCGGCATCGGCTACGGCGCGCTCGTCGCCCTGGACGCCACGTTCCGGCCCGGCATCGAGGTCATGCTCGACGTGCTGGGCTTCGCGCCCGCGCTGGCCCGGGCCACCCTGGTGATCACCGGCGAGGGCTCGCTCGACGAGCAGACCCTGCACGGCAAGGCCCCGGCGGGCGTCGCGGCGGCGGCCCGCGCGGCCGGCGTCGAGGTCGTCGCGGTGTGCGGCCGCCTCCTGCTCCAGCCGGGGCAGCTCGGCGAGGCAGGCATCCGCCGCGCCTACGCGCTGACCGAGCTGGAGCCGGACCCGGCCCGGTGCATGGCCAACGCGGGCCCGCTCCTGGAGCGCGTCGCCCAGAACATCGCGGGCGACTTCCTGCGCTAGCCCGTCGTACGAGAACGGCCCCCGTCGCACATCGCGGTGGGGGCCGTTCTGTCGTTCCCTGAAGTCATGCGGGAGCCACGCGCGTGCACGCCTCCATCCCATATGAGACAATGATGTCTCATTCGATACTGGAGTGTGTCATGACGCCGCCCCTCGACCCTCGGCGCTGGGTTGTCCTCGCGATCCTTTCCGGCAGCCTGCTGCTGATCGCGATGGACACCACGATCCTGAACGTCGCCTTCCCCTCGCTGGTCAGCGACCTGCAGCCCAGCTCCGTGCAGCAGCTGTGGATCATCGACGTCTATGCGCTCGCGCTCTCCGGGCTGCTGGTGACGGCCGGTGCGCTCGGCGACCGCTGGGGACGCAAGCGGCTCCTGCTCGCCGGTTTCGCGATCTTCGCGCTCGCCTCGCTGATGGCGGTCTTCGCCACCGAGGCCTGGCAGGTCATCGCCGCTCGGGCGCTGCTCGGCGTCGGCGGCGCGGCGATCATGCCGTCGACCCTGTCGATCCTGCGCGACGTCTTCACCGACGCCCGCGAACGCGCCCTCGCCTACGCCGTGTGGGCCGCCGTCTTCGGTGGCGGCATGGCGCTCGGGCCGGTGGTCGGCGGGCTGCTCGTCGAGCGGAACGGCTGGCAGTCCGCGTTCCTGATCAACATCCCGGTCGCCCTGGCGATCATCGCGTTCGGCGCCTGGATGCTGCCCGAGTCCCGGCAGCGGCGCGAGGGCCGATGGGACTGGTGGGGCGTGGGCCAGTCCATCGTCGGCATGCTCGCCCTGGCGGGCGGCATCAAGCAGCTCGGCAAGGGCGGTCCCACCGACCCCGTCGCGTGGACGCTGCTCGTGGTGGCCGCCGTCGCGCTGACCATCTTCGTCCGCCGCCAGCTGAGACTGCCCCAGCCGCTGCTCCACGTGAGGCTGTTCACCAACCGCTCGTTCAGCATCGCCGCCGCATCGATCTTCCTCGGGATGATCGCGCTCGGCTCGGCCCTGTTCCTGGTCACCCAGTGGTTCCAGTACGGCCAGGGCTACAGCCCGCTGGAGGCCGGCATCCGGCTGCTGCCGGCGCCGCTCGGCCTGGTCGTCACCTCGCTGGTGGCCCCGGTCCTGATGCACCGCCTGCCGATCCGGCACGTCATCGGCGGCGGACTGCTCCTGATGACCGCGGGCCTCGCGCTGCCGTGGCTGTTCCAGCAGTCCGGGCCGCTGGCCTACCTGGGGTTGCCGTGGCGCTCGGCGTGCTCGGCTGCGGTGTCGGCGTCGCGACCACGGCCGCGTCGGTGACCCTGATGGCCTCCACCCCGAAGGAGCACGTCAGCGGGGCGGCCGCCGTCGAGGAGACCTGCTACGAACTGGGCGCGGCCATGGGCGTCGCCATCCTCGGCAGCGTCGCGGCGGCCCTGTACCGGACGCATCTGCCGGAGCTGGCCCTGGACGGGGCCACCACCGCTTCCGTACGGGACTCGGTCGGCGAGGCGGCCCATGTGGCCGGGGAGATCGGCGGACCGGCCGGGGCGCTGCTCCTGGAGAAGGCCTCCGCCGCGTTCACCTCGGGCATGACCCCGACGTTCCTGCTGGCTGCGATCCTGCCGCTCGCCGCGGCCGCGCTGGCCTGGGCGAAGATCCCGGCCGACCTCCGCCCCACGGAAAACGCCCACTGACCCCCCGCCGCCGCCTCGCTCCGCCCGGGCACCCCGGGCGGGGCGGGCCCGCCTCTCGCGCAGTTCCCCGCGCCCCTGGCAGGACTGATGCCGAGCGGGTCGCGCAAGTTCCCCGGGCTCCTTGGCAGCGTCGATGCCGGGGCACTTACAGCCCGTCCGGCGTTTGAGGACGAGCGTCCTCAAGGCGCGACCGGGGGTGCAGGGGGCGGAGCCCCCGCCGGGGCCGGACGGGAGGGCAAACCCGGCAGCCGAACACCCAGCACGCCCCCGCGGACGCGGAAAAGGCATAGGCGTACGGAAAGGGGCCCAGGGTTCAAGAACCCTGGGCCCCTTTCCAGCACCGTGAGGCACTACGGCAGCTGAGCCGCCCGCGCCTCGCGGCGGTTGTCGCGGAAGGTGTTCACCCGGCGGGCCGTCGCGAAGAGGGGGATCGTGGCGGCCAGGACGATCTGCAGCGCACAGCCGGTCTGGAGCAGCATCTGACCGCCCGGAGCGTCGAACGCCCACGCCGCGAGCAGACCCATCGCACCGATGATCCAGCTGAGCATCGCCACCGCGAGGATGCCCCGCGGCTTGGGGTACTCGACCCGGCTCACCATCAGCCAGGCGACTCCTATGACGGCGAGCAGCGTCGGGACGAACGGCAGCTCGAGCAGGACGATCGAGACGACGGTGAGCGCACCGAAGGGGCTCGGCATGCCCTGGAACATGCCGTCCTTCATCGTCACGCAACTGAAGCGCGCGAGTCTCAGCACCACGGCGAGCAGCACCGTGATCGCGGCGACCGCGGCGACCCGCTGGTGGGCGTCGTCCGCGACCATTCCGTACACGAGCACGAAGTAGGCCGGGGCGAGCCCGAAGCTGATCAGGTCCGACAGGTTGTCCAGCTCGGCACCCATCGGGGAGCTGCGCAGCTTGCGGGCGACCAGACCGTCACAGAGGTCGAAGATCGCCGCGAGCAGCATCAGGATCACGGCGGTCGCGGCGGAGTGCCGCGCCATGCCCGTCTCCTGGCTGCCGGAGAGGTGCGGGATGAGGATGCCCGTGGTGGTGAAGTACACCGCCATGAATCCGCACGTGGCGTTGCCGAGCGTGAGCGTGTCCGCTATCGACAGGCGCAGTGACAGCGGCATCTCCTCGACGTCGTCCTCGGACTCCGCCTCGGGGACCCAGCCGGCCTGCGTCTCGGGATCAATCACGGTCAATTCGAGTCACCCCCGCCGTGGTGGCCTGCCCGACCTCGACCGCGACCTCGACACCCTCGGGGAGGTAGATGTCGACCCGCGAGCCGAAGCGGATCAGGCCGATGCGCTCGCCCTGCTCCACCTTGGTGCCCTGGGGGACGTACGGCACGATGCGCCGCGCGACCGCGCCGGCGATCTGCACCATCTCGATGTCGCCGAGCTCGGTGTCGAAGTGCCAGACAACGCGCTCGTTGTTCTCGCTCTCCTTGTTGAACGCCGGGACGAAGCCACCGGGGATGTGCTCCACCGACGTCACCGTGCCCGCGAGGGGCGCGCGGTTGACGTGGACGTTCAACGGGCTCATGAAGATCGCGACGCGGGTACGTCCGTCCTTCCACGGCATGATGCTCTGCACCACACCGTCGGCGGGGGAGATGACCCGCCCCTGCGTGATCTCACGCTCGGGGTCGCGGAAGAACCACAGCATGCCCGCCGCGAGGGCGGTGGTGGGCACGGCCACGATCGCGGCGCCCTTGGAGCGGCGCGAGCGGGCCAGGCTGAGGGCTGCGGTGGCGACGGTCGGCAGAAGCCACGGCGATGCTCCGCGAGCAAGGCGTCCCTTGAGGAAGCCGTCGCGTGGTGCAGAGGTTTGGCTGTGGGGCATGGATGACCTTCGTAGCGGATGATGCCGCGCTGGCAACGGGGGACGGCGGCAGGTTTACCGGCGATGGTATCGGTTGCGAGCCGCAACTGGGCAAGCCAGAAGCCGAGTCGGCGGCCGGAAGACGATGACAGGGTGTGATGTTCTTCGCGGCCAAACCGACCCAAAAGCGACAATCAACCCTGGAACCGGTACTCCTCAAGAAGTCGGCGGCCAATGATCATTTTCTGGATCTCGGCGGTACCTTCACCGATGAGCAGCATCGGCGCCTCGCGGTACAGGCGTTCGATTTCGTACTCCTTGGAGAAGCCGTAGCCGCCGTGGATACGGAAGGCGTCCTCCACCACCTCCTTGCAGTACTCGGAGGCGAGGTACTTCGCCATCCCTGCTTCGAGGTCGTTTCGTTCCCCGGAGTCCTTTTTGCGTGCTGCGTTCACCATCATCGCATGGGCGGCTTCGACCTTGGTAGCCATCTCGGCGAGCTTGAACTGAATCGCCTGGTGCTGGGCGATCGGCTTTCCGAAAGTCTGCCTTTGCTGGGCATAAGAGACACCCAGCTCAAATGCACGCTGCGCGACTCCGCAGCCACGGGCGGCGACATTGACGCGGCCGACCTCGACGCCGTCCATCATTTGGTAAAACCCTCGGCCGGTGACCCCGCCGAGGACCCGATTGGCCGGAATGCGCAGTCCGTCCATGATGAGCTCGGTCGTGTCGACGCCCTTGTAGCCCATCTTGTCGATCTTGCCGGGGATGGTCAGGCCGGGGCGGACCTCGCCGAAGCCCGGCTCCTTCTCCACCAGGAAGGTCGTCATCGACTTGTGGGGCGCCGTGCCCTCGGGGTGTCCTTCGTCACTCCGGCACAGAACGGCCACCAGTGATGACGTTCCGCCATTGGTCAGCCACATCTTCTGGCCGTTCAGGACGTACTCGTCGCCGTCCTTGACGCCCTTCGACGTGATCGCCGACACATCCGAGCCGAGCGCCGGCTCCGACATCGAGAACGCGCCGCGCACCTCGCCGAGCGCCATCCGCGGCAGGAAGGTGTCCTTCTGCTCCTGGGTGCCGTGCTGCTTGAGCATGTACGCGACGATGAAGTGCGTGTTGATGATGCCGGACACCGACATCCAGCCGCGCGCTATCTCCTCGACGCACAGCGCGTAGGTGAGCAGCGACTCCCCGAGACCGCCGTACTCCTCGGGAATCATCAGGCCGAACAGGCCCAACTCCTTGAGCCCCTCGACGATCTGCGTCGGGTACTCGTCCTTGTGCTCCAGCTGGGTCGCGACCGGAATGATCTCCTTGTCGACGAAGTCCCGCACGGTGGCCAGGATTTCCTGCTGGACGTCGGTCAGACCGGCGGTCTGCGCGAGACGGGCCATGGCTAGTTCTTCTCCCGCAGCTCGGGGCGGCCGGGCTGTTCGCCGCCGCGCTCCTTGATGTACGTCTCGGTCGGCACCATCACCTTGCGGCGGAAGACGCAGACCAGAGTGCCGTCCTGCTTGTAGCCCTTGGTCTCGACGTAGACGATCCCGCGGTCGTTCTTCGACTTCGAGGGGGTCTTGTCGAGGACCGTCGTCTCGCCGTAGATCGTGTCGCCGTGGAAGGTCGGCGCCACGTGCCGCAGCGACTCGATCTCCAGGTTGGCGATCGCCTTGCCCGAGACGTCCGGCACGCTCATGCCGAGCAGGAGCGAGTAGATGTAGTTGCCCACGACGACGTTCTTGCCGAAGTCGGTCGTGTTCTCCGCATAGTTGGTGTCCATGTGGAGCGGGTGGTGGTTCATGGTGAGCAGACAGAAGAGGTGGTCGTCGTACTCGGTGACCGTCTTTCCGGGCCAGTGCTTGTAGACGGCTCCGACTTCGAACTCTTCGTAGGTGCGGCCGAACTGCATGATGTCTTACGCCTCCGGGGCTTCGAACGTCGTGGTGCGCTTCATGCCGGCGGCCCGGCCCTTGCCGGAGATGACCAGCGCCATCTTGCGGCTCGCCTCGTCGATCATCTCGTCGCCGAGCATCGCCGAGCCCTTCTTGCCGCCCGCCTCGGAGGTGCACCACTCATAGGCGTCGAGGATCATCTCGGCGTGGTCGAAGTCCTCCTGCGACGGCGAGAAGATCTCGTTCGACGCCTCGACCTGGCCGGGGTGCAGCACCCACTTGCCGTCGAAGCCGAGGGCGGCGGCGCGCTTGGCCACTTCGCGGTAGCCGTCCACGTTGCGGATCTGGAGGTAGGGGCCGTCGATCGCCTGGAGGTCGTTGGCGCGCGCGGCCATCAGGATCTTCATGAGGATGTAGTGGTACGCGTCCGCGCCGTACCCGGGCGGCTGCTCGCCCACGACAAGGGACTTCATGTTGATGGACGCCATGAAGTCGGCCGGGCCGAAGATGATCGTCTCGGTACGCGGCGAGGCCTCCGCGATCGCGTTGACGTTGTTCAGGCCGCGCGCGTTCTCGATCTGCGCCTCGATGCCGATCTTGCCGACCTCGAAGCCCATCGTCTTCTCGATCTGGGTGAGCAGCAGGTCCAGGGCCACGACCTGGTCGGCCGTCTGCACCTTCGGCAGCATGATGCAGTCGAGGTTCTGGCCGGCGCCCTCCACGACGGTCACGACGTCGCGGTACGTCCACTCGGTCGTCCAGTCGTTCACGCGCACGACTCGCGTCTTGCCGGTCCAGTCGCCCTCGTTGAGGAACTTGACGATGGTGTGCCGCGCCTCGGGCTTGGCGAGCGGGGCGCAGGCGTCCTCCAGGTCGAGGAAGACCTGGTCGGCGGGCAGGCCCTGGGCCTTCTCCAGGAAGCGGGGGTTCGACCCGGGGACCGCGAGGCAGGAGCGACGCGGGCGGAGACGGTTGACGGGGGTGCTCATGCGGGGACCTCCAACGGGTCGAGCTTGTTCGCTTTCCGGATCTCGTCGACGATACGGCCGATGATCTCCGTGATACCGAAGTCCTTAGGGGTGAAAACGGCGGCAACGCCCGCCTTGCGCAACTCCTCGGCGTCGGCCGGCGGAATGATCCCGCCCGCGATCACCGGAATGTCGGGCGCGCCCGCCTCGCGCAGCCGCACCAGGACATCCGGGACGAGTTCGGCGTGCGAGCCGGACAGGATGGACAGGCCGACGCAGTGCACGTCCTCGGCGAGGGCGGCGCTCACGATCTGCTCGGGGGTCAGCCGGATGCCCTGGTAGACCACCTCGAACCCGGCGTCGCGCGCCCGCACCGCGATCTGCTCGGCGCCGTTGGAGTGCCCGTCAAGGCCCGGCTTGCCGACCAGCAGGCGCAGCCGCCCGGAGCCCAGGTCCGAGGCCGTCCGCGCCACCTTCTCGCGGACCAGGGCCAGCGGCGTGCCCGCCTCGGCGGTGACCGCGACCGGCGCGGAGGAGACGCCCGTGGGCGCCCGGAACTCGCCGAACACCTCGCGCAGCGCCTCGGACCACTCGCCGGTGGTGACCCCGGAGCGCACGCACTCCAGGGTCGCCTCCATGAGGTTCCCGGTGCCCTTGGCGGCCTCCTTCAGCTTCTCCAGGGCCTTGCAGGGCCGCGGGTGGTTGAAGGGCGGCTGATAGCGGGTGTCGCGCCAGTTCTTGAGCGAGGCGACGACGCGGGCCTCGACGGCCGGGTCGACCGTCATGATCGCGCCGTCCAGGTCCGCGGTGAGCGGGCTCGGCTCGGTCGCCTGGTAGCAGTTGACGCCGACGATCTTCTCGTCGCCGGCCTCGATACGGGCCCGGCGCTCGGCGTGCGAGGAGACGAGCTGCGACTTGAGGTAGCCCGACTCGACGGCGGCGAGCGCCCCGCCCATCTCCTGGATGCGGTCGATCTCGGCGAGGCACTCCTCGACGAGGGTGTCCACCTTGGCCTCGATGACGTGCGACCCGGCGAAGATGTCCTCGTACTCGAGCAGATCGCTCTCGTGCGCCAGGACCTGCTGAATGCGCAGCGACCACTGCTGGTCCCAGGGGCGGGGCAGGCCCAACGCCTCGTTCCAGGCGGGGAGCTGGACCGCACGGGCGCGGGCGTCCTTCGAGAGCGTGACGGCCAGCATTTCGAGCACGATCCGCTGGACGTTGTTCTCGGGCTGGGCCTCGGTCAGGCCGAGCGAGTTGACCTGGACGCCGTAGCGGAAGCGGCGCTGCTTGGCGTCCTCGATCCCGTACCGCTCCCGCGTGATCTTGTCCCAGATGCGGCCGAAGGCGCGCATCTTGCACATCTCCTCGATGAAGCGGACGCCCGCGTTCACGAAGAACGAGATGCGCGCCACGACATCGCCCTTGCGGTCCTCCGGGATCTGGCCCGACGCGAACACCGAGTCCAGGACGGCGATCGCGGTGGACATCGCGTACGCGATCTCCTGGACCGGGGTGGCTCCCGCCTCCTGCAGGTGGTAGCTGCAGATGTTGATCGGGTTCCACTTGGGGATGTTGTTGACGGTGTAGCAGATCATGTCGGTCGTCAGCCGCAGCGAAGGGCCCGGCGGGAAGACGTGCGTCCCGCGCGAGAGGTACTCCTTCACGATGTCGTTCTGGGTGGTGCCCTGGAGCTTGGTGATGTCCGCGCCCTGCTCCTCGGCGACCACCTGGTACATGGCGAGCAGCCACATCGCGGTGGCGTTGATCGTCATCGAGGTGTTCATCTGTTCCAGGGGGATGTCCTGGAACAGCCGCCGCATGTCACCGAGATGGGACACCGGGACCCCGACCCGGCCGACCTCGCCGCGGGCGAGGATGTGGTCGGGGTCGTATCCGGTCTGCGTCGGAAGGTCGAACGCGACCGACAGACCCGTCTGACCCTTGGCCAGGTTGTTGCGGTAGAGCTCGTTGGACGCCTCGGCGGTCGAGTGACCGGCGTACGTCCGCATGAGCCACGGCCGATCCTTCTGACGCTCTGTCATGAGTGGTCCCCGGCTCAGATGTTGCGGAAGCGGTTGATGGCGTCCAGGTGCTTCTCGCGCAGCTCGGGGTCGCTGACGCCGAGGCCCTCGCGGGGAGAGAGGGCCAGCACGCCGACCTTGCCCTGGTGCAGGTTGCGGTGCACGTCGTAGGCGGCCTGCCCGGTGTCCTCCAGGGAGTACACCTTGGAGAGTGTCGGGTGGATCTTGCCCTTGGCCACCAGGCGGTTGGCCTCCCACGCCTCGCGGTAGTTGGCGAAGTGCGAGCCGATGATGCGCTTCAGGGACATCCACAGATAGCGGTTGTCGTACTCGTGCATGTAGCCCGAGGTCGAGGCGCAGGTGGTGATGGTGCCGCCCTTGCGCGTGACGTAGACGCTCGCGCCGAAGGTCTCGCGGCCGGGGTGCTCGAAGACGATGTCGATGTCCTCGCCGCCGGTGAACTCGCGGATGCGCTTCCCGAAGCGCTTCCACTCCCTGGGGTCCTGGGTCTGCTCGTCCTTCCAGAACTTGTAGCCCTCGGCGTTGCGGTCGATGACCGCCTCGGCGCCCATGGCCCGGCAGATGTCCGCCTTCTCGGGGCTGGAGACGACGCAGATCGGGTTGGCGCCGCCGGCGAGCGCAAACTGCGTGGCGTAGGAGCCGAGTCCGCCGCTGGCGCCCCAGATCAGGACGTTGTCGCCCTGCTTCATGCCGGCGCCGTTGCGGGACACCAGCTGACGGTAGGCGGTCGAGTTGACGAGGCCCGGAGCGGCGGCCTCCTCCCAGCTCAAGTGCCGTGGCTTGGGCATGAGTTGGTTGGACTTGACGAGGGCGATCTCGGCGAGACCGCCGAAGTTGGTCTCGAAGCCCCAGATGCGCTGCTCGGGGTCGAGCATCGTGTCGTTGTGGCCGTCGGAGCTCTCCAGCTCGACCGACAGGCAGTGCGCGACGACCTCGTCGCCCGGCTGCCAGGCGTTGACGCCGGGGCCGGTGCGCAGCACGACGCCCGCGAGGTCCGAACCGATGATGTGGTACGGCAGGTCGTGGCGCTTGGTGAGCTCGCTGAGCCGGCCGTAGCGCTCCAGGAAGTTGAACGTGGAGACCGGCTCGAAGATCGAGGTCCAGACCGAGTTGTAGTTGACCGAGGAGGCCATGACGGCCACCAGGGCCTCGCCCGGGCCGAGTTCGGGGATCGGCACCTCGTCCAGGTGGATCGACTTGCGGGGGTCCTTGTCGCGGGTGCTGAGCCCGGCGAACATCTCGGCCTCGTCCTTGTGCACGGTGATCGCGCGGTACGACTCGGGGAGCGGCAGAGCGGCGAAGTCGGCGGAGGTGGACTCCGACGACTGGATCGCGTCCAGGATTTCCTTCACGGTGTTGCCTCCGGCGAAGCGCCCGACGGGGGGCGTTGAGGGTCTTCGGGGGTGGTGCTGTGGAGGTGTGCCGTCGGTTCGGCGGTGTGGTTCAGATACGGCAGCGCCTGGTGGGCGCGGGAGGGTTGCCTGTGACGCAGGCGTCCGGGCGCACTTGCCAGTGGCGGCTTGTGGGGACAGCCGGCGTACGAGGTTGCTCTGCACGCCGGCCGCCCGGACAACATCAACGTATGGCACCCGGTGCCAAGTGACAAGACACTGCGTGCCAAGAGTTTCTCTCAATTGCGGATTGACCTGCGCAGATGAGCGATGATCGATCGTTGCAGGTCAGCGCCGCAGTCCAACGCAAACGCCGATGGCCGCATCCCTGAGCGAGGGATGCGGCCATCGGGGCGGGTGAGGGTTACCTGGTCTTCAGCGCCTGCTTGATGGTCTGCATGATCTCGTCGAGCGGCGCGTCCGTGCGGACCACCGCGACCAGGACCTCGTCGCTGGTCGAGACGGAGGCGGCGGCCGGCTTCGGCTTGGCCGTGCGGCCCGCTCCTATGCCGGAACCGAAGGTCTCCCGCACGATCGAGAAGGCGTGGTCGAGCTGGGTCTCCACATCGCCCTGGCCGCCGGCCCGCAGCCAGCGGCGCAGTACGTGGTTGTGCGCGGTGACGACCGCGGACGCCGCGACCTCGGCGAGCAGCGGGTCGTCGTTCCCCGGCTGGTGGTCGTGCTCGTCGAAGTGGCCGAGCAGATAGCGGGTGAAGAGGCGCTCGTAGCGGGCGACCGAGGCGATCTCGGCCTCGCGCAGCGTCGGCACCTCGCGGGTCAGCTTGTAGCGGGCCACGGACACCGTGGGGGAGCCCGCGTACATCTTCATGACCTCTTTGATGCCCCGGCACACCGTGTCGAGCGGGTGCTCGTGCGGGGGTGCGGCGTTCAGGACCGCCTCGGCGCGCACCAGGGTGTCGTCGTGGTCGGGGAAGATCGCCTCTTCCTTGGAGCGGAAGTGGCGGAAGAAGGTGCGCCGGGCCACCCCGGCCCGGGCCGCGATCTCGTCGACGGTGGTGGCCTCGTACCCCTTCGCGGAGAACAGGTCCATCGCCGCGGTCGCCAGCTCCCGGCGCATCTTGAGCCGCTGGGCGGCCGCCCGGCTGCCCGCGGCACTTTCCGGGGCGTCGGGCACAGCGTTCGTACGGGAGGACCTGGCTGGCTGGGGCATGGACCGAACGTACTGCATATTTGCAGGAAGTCGCGCCCACGGGGGCGAGCTGCCCGGAGGCTGCAGCAGCCCGCCCCACCCCGCTTCCGGATCAGCGCCGGGCATACTCGCGGAATCCGCGGCCCGTCTTGCGGCCCAGGCAGCCGGCCGCGACGAGGTGTTCGAGCAGCGGCGCCGGGGCCAGGCCCGGGTCGCGGAACTCGGCGTGCAGCACCTTCTCGATGGCGAGCGAGACGTCCAGGCCCACCACGTCGAGCAGTTCGAACGGGCCCATCGGGTAGCCGCCGCCCAGCTTCATCGCGGCGTCGATGTCGTCCAGCGTCGCGTAGTGCTCCTGGACCATCTTGATCGCGTTGTTGAGGTACGGGAAGAGCAGCGCGTTGACGATGAACCCGGCGCGGTCGCCGCAGTCCACCGGGTGCTTGCGGATCTTCGCGGTGACCTCGCGGACGGTGGCGTGCACCTCGTCGGAGGTGAGCACGGTGCGGACCACCTCGACCAGCTTCATCGCCGGGGCCGGGTTGAAGAAGTGCATGCCGATGACGTCCTGCGGGCGCGAGGTGGCGCGGGCGCAGGCGACGACGGGCAGCGAGGACGTGGTGGTGGCGAGCACCGCGCCCGGCTTGCAGATCTTGTCCAGGGTCGCGAAGAGCTGCTGCTTGACCTCCAGGTCCTCGGCGACCGCCTCGATGGCGAGGTCGACCTCGGCGAAGGCCTCCAGGGCACCCGCCGCCGTGATCCGGTTGAGGGTCTCCTCGCGGGCCTCGGCGGTGAGCCGGCCCTTGTCGACGGAGCGCGAAAGCGACTTGCCGATACGGGACTTGGCGGTCTCCGCCTTCTCCAGGCTGCGGGCCGCGAGCACCACGTGGTACCCGGCCTTGGCGAAGACCTCCGCGATGCCGGACGCCATGGTGCCCGAGCCGGCCACGCCGACCGAGCGGATCTCACGGCCGCCGCCCGCGCCCGCGATGGAGCCCGGCGTCTGGGCGTCGGCCACCACGACCGAGCTGCCCTCGCCCTCGTACGTGTAGAAGCCGCGGCCCTTCTTGCGGCCGGTGAGCCCGGCCTCGGCGAGCTGGCCGAGGATCGGGGCGGGTGCGTGCAGGCGGTCCTGGGACGAGGCGTACATGGCCTCCAGGACGGTCCGCGCGGTGTCGATGCCGATCAGGTCGAGAAGTTCGAGCGGGCCCATCGGCAGGCCGCAGCCCAGCTTCATCGCGGCGTCGATGTCCTCGCGCGAGGCGTACTTCGACTCGTACATCGCGGCGGCCTGGTTCAGGTAGCCGAAGAGCAGCCCGTCGGCGACGAAGCCGGGGCGGTCGCCGACCGCGACGGGCTCCTTGCCGAGGTCGAGGGCGAGCGCGGTGACCGCGTCGACGGCCGGGGGAGCGGTGAGCACGGACGAGACGATCTCGACGAGCTTCATCGCGGGTGCAGGGTTGAAGAAGTGCAGGCCGAGGACGCGCTCGGGGTGCGCGGAGTCGGCGGCGAGCCGGGTCACCGAGAGCGCGTTGGTGCCGGTCGCCAGGATCGTGGTGGGGGCGACGATGGCGTCGAGCGCGTGGAAGACCTGGCTCTTGAGCTCGTACGACTCGGGCACGACCTCGATCACGAGCTCGGCCTCGGCCGCGGCCTGGAGGTCGGTGAAGGTACGGAACCGGGCGAGGATGTCGCTCCGCTCCTGCGGGGTGATCCGCTCGCGGGACACCGCGCGGGCCGTGGACGCTTCGAGCGAGGCCACGGCCTGGCGGGCGGCGCGCTCGCTGATGTCGATGCCGATGACCTCGCGGCCGGCGCGGGCCAGGACCTCGGCGATGCCGGTGCCCATCGTGCCGAGGCCGACCACGGCGACAGTGTTCAGGGGGATGTCCATCACGGGACTCCAGGGATGAGTGACGACTGAGAGAGGGCGCACGCGACCGGCATCAGGGGGCGCTCGAATACGCCAACGGGCGCACGGCGTGCGGGAGTTGTGTCGTGGTGCCAAGGGCCGACGGCCCTGTCCCGGGGCGCGTCGTACAGAACTGCCGAACCGACAAGCACTCGCGGTGGCTGCGTCACCAGGCCACCGGAGTCGGCGGGGGTTACCCGCTCACTTGAGGTTAACCGGCGAGTAACGAGCGCGCCAGCCCTCCGTCGCGTCCAACCGGTGTGATCTGGCTCGCGCCCGTTCTGGCGCGAGAAATGTGGTTGCTGGACGCTTGCCCTGCTTTCCGGGGCCCCGCATCCGATCATCCTTGGGGTGCCAACGCCCTTGCGCCACTACCCTTTTGGGCATGGATGAGGAGTTCAGGTCGCTCGCGGACCGGGTGCGTGCCGAGACCGGGGGGTCGGCGGCGTACGAGCGGCTGATCGCCTGCGCCGACCGCGACGAACTCGCGGCGGTGCTCACCGAGCCCGAACGCCCGCTCTGGGCGCGGGAGGTCGCGGCGTTCCGGCTCGGCGTCGCGGGGGACCGCCGGGCCTTCGAGACGCTGATCCTGCTCCTCAACCACCGCGACCCGGAGCGCTGTGTGAGCGCCGCGTACGCGCTGGCCAGACTCGGCGACCCGCGCACCGCGCGCGCGGCGGCGGCCCTGGCCACCAACGAACTGCGCACCGCCTACGCCCTGCACCCGGTCCGCCTGCTCACCGCGCTGCGGGCCCCGGAATCCGTACCGGCCCTGATCAAGACCCTGCGCCCGCTGCTCTCCCCGTACAGCCCGTACTGGCGCGTGGCCCAGGCCTGCATCGAGGGCCTGGGCGAGCTGGGCGACAAGCAGGCCGTCGACGTCCTGACCGAGGCCCTGGCCCACCCCCGCCTCGCCCGCCCGGCGGCGTGGGCACTGCGCCGCATCGAGGCGGGGAGGCGCTGAGGGTCAGACCGCCTCCGCGGTCACCGCGAACGCCTCGATCTCCACGAGGAGCTCGGGGCGGAACAGGGCGCTCACCTGCACCGCCGAGCTCGCGGGCAGCTGGTCGGGGCCAATCACGGCGTCGCGTGCCGCGCGGACCGCGGGCAGGTGGGATATGTCCGTGACGAAGTAGGTCAGCTTCACCACGTTCTCGAACGTGGCCCCCGCCGCGGCCAGGCAGCGGCGCAGGTTCTCGAAGACCTGGTCCGCCTGGGCACGCGCGTCGCCCTCGCCGACGACGTTCCCCTTCTCGTCGAGGGCGCACTGCCCCGATATCGCGACGAACCGGCCGGTCCCCCAGACCACATGGCTGTAGCCGGTGCCGGGAGCGACGCCTTCGGGTGCGAGGACACGAGTCGGTGAAGTCATGCGGATCATTCTCGCGCACGGCACTGACAATCGCCCCGAGGACCCCGGCAGTTGACGGCTTCGGCGCAGGTCGGAGCCGCTTCAGAGCAGGGTCAGCTGGGTCGGCTCCGGGCGGGTGGGCTCGAGGGCTGCCGGGATGCGGCGGGCCGCGCCGCGGTGGGCCGGGCCCATGCCGAATTCCCTGGCCAGGTCGTGCACCTGGCCGGTGATGCGGCGCTGGTACCACTTCGGGGCGTACGCGCCTTCCGCGTACAGGCGCTCGTACCGCCGCACCAGATGGGGATGGTGCTGCCCCAGCCACGCCATGAACCACTCGCGCGCGCCCGGGCGCAGGTGGAGCACCAGCGGGGTCACCGAGGTGGCGCCCGAGGCGGCGATCGCGCGGACGGTGGCGCGCAGCTGGTCGGGGTGGTCGCCGAGGAAGGGGATCACGGGGGCCATCAGGACTCCGCAGCCGATGCCGTGCTCGGTGAGCGTGCGGACGGCGTCGAGGCGGCGTTCCGGAGAGGGGGTGCCCGGCTCGACCGTGCGCCACAGCTCCTGGTCGAGGAAGCCGACCGAGACCGAGATGCCCACCTCGGTCACCGCGGCCGCCTCCTTGAGCAGCTCCAGATCGCGCAGGATGAGCGTGCCCTTGGTGAGGATGGAGAACGGGTTCGCGTGGTCGCGCAGCGCCTCGATGATGCCCGGCATCAGGCGATAGCGGCCTTCGGCCCGCTGGTAGCAGTCGACGTTCGTGCCCATCGCGATGTGCGCGCCCTGCCAGCGGCGCGAGGCGAGGTGGACCCGGAGCAGCTCCGGCGCGTTGACCTTCACCACGATCTGCGAGTCGAAACCGAGGCCGGTGTCCAGATCCAGATAGCTGTGCGTCTTGCGTGCGAAGCAGTACACGCATGCGTGCGAGCAGCCGCGATACGGGTTGACGGTCCACTCGAACGGCATCCGCGAGGCGCCCGGCACCCGGTTGACGATCGAGCGGGCCCGGATCTCGTGGAAGGTGATCCCGCGGAACTCGGGGGTGTCGAACGTCCGGGTCGTCACCGCGTCCGCGGCGAAGAGCGCGGCCGTGCGGGCCGGGCCGGACGGGGCGTCGTCATCGGCGAGATTCTCCCAGCGCATGAACGCCTCCTTTGCTCCCGTGGGCCTTGTTCGGTCACTCCCACCCCTGAATAGAACACATGTTCCCTTCTTGATCGCAACCCGGATTGTGACGGCGGACCCCGAGGTGGTTGGCTTGGTCCGCCCCCGAAACCCCGGAAACACAAGTGCTGGAGGAAGTGCCATGGCGCAGGTCGAGGCCACGACGGAGCGGATCGTCGCGGCGGATCCGGAGACCGTGTTCGACACGCTGGCCGACTACAAGGACGGACGCCCCAAGCTTCTGCCGGAGCACTTCAGCGAGTACCAGGTCCGCGAGGGCGGAGACGGCGAGGGCACTCTCGTCCACTGGAAGCTCCAGGCCACCAGCAAGCGCGTCCGCGACTGCCTCCTGGAGGTCACCGAGCCGACCGACGGACAGCTGGTCGAGAAGGACCGCAACTCCTCCATGGTCACCACCTGGACGGTCACGCCCGCGGGCGAGGGCCGCTCCAAGGTCGTCGTCAGCACCGTGTGGAACGGTGCCGGAGGCATCGGCGGATTCTTCGAAAGGACCTTTGCGCCCAAGGGACTTGGCCGCATCTACGACGCGATGCTCGCCAAGCTGGCCGAGGAAGTGGAGAAGTAGCCCGCGCAACCCTCCCCTGCGGTCACCGGTTCGGGTGGATTTCCGTTCCGGCCCGTAGTGCGCCGTAGGGGCTCCCGCCAGCGCTTAAGCCCCCGGCGTGCGCCTCCCGCTCCGCTCGTCTCGGTTGCCCCGGTTGTCGCGTAATGCGAGAAATGGTCGGCGCAAGCGCGACGAGGGGAGCAGTTTCGTGGGCGGGATCACTCTGGTGAAGGACGAGCGGGCCGCCGAGCCCGCTCCGGCCCCGGCGGACCGGCCGGAGGGCCAACTCCCGGTGCAGCAGGCCCCTCTGACGCCCCGCCGGGTGCGCATGGTCTTCCTCGGGCTGATGCTCACCCTGCTGCTCGCAGCCCTCGACCAGATGATCGTCGCGACCGCGCTGCCGAAGATCGTCGGTGATCTGCGCGGCCTCGACAAGGTGTCCTGGGCCGTCACCGCCTACCTCCTCGCCTCCACCATCGGGCTGCCGATCTACGGCAAGCTCGGCGACCAGTTCGGCCGCAAACCCGTCTTCCAGTTCGCGATCGTCGTGTTCGTCGTCGGCTCGGCCCTGGCCGGCTGGTCACGCACGATGGACGAGCTCATCGCCTTCCGGGCGGTTCAGGGCATCGGCGGCGGCGGGCTCATGATCGGCGTGCAGGCGATCATCGCGGACATCGTGCCGCCCCGGCAGCGCGGCCGCTTCATGGGCCTGATCGGCGCCGTCTTCGGACTCGCCTCGGTCGCCGGGCCCCTGCTCGGCGGCTTCTTCACCGACCACGCCTCCTGGCGCTGGTGCTTCTACATCAACGTGCCGTTCGGCCTGGCCACCCTGGCCGTCATCACCGCCGTACTGAAACTGCCCCGGCCCCGCGTCCGGCCCCGCCTCGACGTGCTCGGCATGCTGCTGCTCGCCGCCGCCTCAACCTGCCTGGTCCTGCTGACCAGTTGGGGCGGCACGGAGTACGCCTGGGATTCGCGGCAGATCCTCGGGCTCGCCGCGGGCGCCGCCGGAACGACTCTGTTGTTCCTCGTCGTCGAGAACTTCGCGGCCGAACCCGTCATCCCGCTGCGGCTGTTCCGCGACTCGATCTTCAACGTCTCCGGGCTCGTCGGCGCGGTCATCGGCGTCGCCCTCTTCGGTGCGGCCAGCTACCTGCCGACCTTCCTGCAGATGGTCGACGGGGCCAGTGCCACCGAGTCCGGGCTGCTCGTGCTGCCCATGATGGGCGGCATCGTCGGCGCCTCGATCGTCTCCGGCCAGCTCATCAGCCGCACCGGGCACTACAAGATCTACCCGATCCTCGGCGGCGCGGTCTCCGCCCTCGGCATGTGGCTGCTCTCCGGACTCGCCATCGACACCCCGCGGCTCGACTACAGCATCTGGATGGCCGTGCTCGGCGCCGGCATCGGCCTGGTCATGCCGGTCCTCATCCTGGCCGTGCAGAACGCCGTCGACCCCGCCGACCTCGGTACCGCCACCAGCGCCAACAACTTCTTCCGGCAGATCGGCGGCAGCGTGGGCGCCGCCGTCTTCGGCACCCTGTTCACCAACCGCCTCGCCCACGCGCTCACCGAGCGGCTGCCGGCCGGAGTCCACCTGCCCGACCCCGAGTCGATCGCCCCGCAGCTGGTGCACGCCATGCCGCCCGCGCTGCGCGACGGCTACATCCGGGCGTACGCCGACGCCATGCCGCGGATCTTCCTGTACCTCGTGCCGGTGCTCGTGCTCGGCTTCGTCCTCGCCTTCTTCCTCAAGGAGAAACCGCTGGTGTCCCAGAACGCCCCCGCAGCCGAGACCGCACCCCTGCCCCACGCCCGCACCGCCAACAACTCCGGCTGCGCCAGCGGCGTCCCGGTCACCGGCACCGTCCAGCACCACGATGGATCCACCGTGCCGCGCGCCGCCCTCACCCTCGTCGACGTACGGGGCCGGCAGGTCGGCCGCGGGGCCAGCGGCGCCGACGGGCGGTACGCGCTGAGCGTGCCCGGCGCCGGATCGTACGTCCTGATCGCCGCGGCCGGCGGGCACCAGCCGCAGGCCGTCGCCGTGACCGTCGGCGAACGCCCCGTCGACCTCGACGTGGTGCTCGGCGGCGCCGGACGCCTCGCCGGCAGCGTCGTCACCGCCGACGGCAGCCCGGTGCGGGACGCCGCCGTCACCCTCACCGACGTACGCGGCGAAGTGGTGGCCGCCACCCGCAGCGGGCGCGAAGGCGGCTATGTGATCACGGAGTTGGTGGCGGGGGAGTACACCCTGGCCGCCAGCGCACCCGCCTTCCGGCCCGCCGCGCTCCCCGTCAGCGTGCAGGCATCGCGCGAGACCCGGCAGGACATCGAGCTGGCCGGCGGGGCCGTCCTTCGCGGCACCGTGCGGGCCGGTGGCGGGCGGCCCGTGGAGGACGCCCGGGTGACGCTCCTCGACGCCGCGGGCAATGTCGTGGACACCCTCACCACCGGTCCCGACGGCACCTTCCGCTTCGTCGACCTGTCCTCCGGCGAATACACGGTGATCGCGGCCGGCTATCCGCCGGTGGCCACGGTCCTGCAGGTCGCGGGCGGCGGACGGACCGAGCGGGACCTCCAACTCGGCCACGAGGACTGACCTTTCGTCAAGGAGAGGGCCGGTTTCGCGCGGGCGTGCGCCTATTCACGGGTTGCCTCCCGCGCGGCCCCGAGATGGCCGTACGGTGGTGGTGAAGCCGCCGATTCTCGCGGCGGGGAAGGAGCCTCCCACCCATGGACAGTGGTACTCCGCCGAAGCTGCCGCAGCAGTTCGCCGTGGCCGGCCGGATCCCGCTTGCCGTGATCGTCGTGGACGGCGACGGCCTCGTGTCGCACTGGTCCTCCGGTGCGCGCAGGCTGTTCGGTCCCGGCAAGGAGGACGCGGTGGGCAGGCCCGCCGCCGATCTGCTCCCCGTCTCCGGCGCGCTGGAGCAACGCTTCGACGACTACGACGTGTTCGACGAGTTCGGCCCCGGCCTCGACGGCCCGCTGACCGGACGCACCTCCTACCCCACCGCGGGCCGGGCCGCGCTCACCGAGCCCGGCCGGGACCGCAGCGACGTGCTGTGGTGGGCCTACCCGCTCGTCGGACCCGGGCCCGAGCGGCTCCTGGTGCTCGCCGCGGACGCGGCCCAGCTGCACCGGGAGGCCGACGACGACGGCGGCTCCGTCGAGCGGATAGCGCCCGGCTTCGCCCTGCACACCGACTTCCCCGGCTCCGACGAACTGGCCCGCAGGCTGCCCGAGATCCTGCCCAGCATGAGCGTCGGCGAGAGCTCCCGGATCGTCTCCCAGGTCCTCGAACTCGGCTATCCCGTCCTGGAGTTCAGCCAGCACGACCGAGTACCCGTCACTCCCGACTGGGGAGTGCCCCGGCGCGCCGAACACCGGCCCGCCCGGCGCCGCCACCCCATGGAGCCCGTGGCGCGGACGCAGCCGCCCTCGCCCGAGTTCGCCGCCGACCTCGAATACGCGGCGGTGCGCGAGCGGCTCGAATTCCTCAACGACGTCAGCGGCCGCATCGGCTCCTCGCTCGACCTGTCCCGCACCATCCAGGAGGTCAGCGCCGCCGTCGTGCCGCGTTTCACCGACGTCGCGGGCACCTATCTGCGCGAGCAGGTCATCGCGGGCGAGGGCTTCCCCGACGGGCCGCCCGACGAGCGGACCCTGTGGCACCGGGTCGCCCTGGAGCACGTCGACGAGCCGGGCCGCTGGGACGACGTGGTGCCGGTCGGCGAGTCCATGCCGTTCCCCGCGCACACCCCGTTCTTCCAGTGCATGACGTCCGGCGACCCCGTCCTCGTGCCGAGGATCAGCGAGCAGATGGGCACCGCCATCGCCTCGCAGTTCGAGAAGCGCGACATCCGGCCGCTCATCAACGGCCGCTCGATGCTGGTCGTTCCGCTCAAGGCACGCAACGTGGTGCTCGGCTTCATGATCCTGCTGCGGCACGCCGAGCGCGCCGAGTTCAACGACATGGACCGCGTCACCGGAGCCGAACTGGCCGCGCGCGCCGGGCTCGTGCTCGACAACGCCCGCATGTACACCTACCAGGAGAGCGTCGCCGACACCCTCCAGGACTCGATGCTGCCGCAGGTCACCCCGCGCATGGCGGGCTGCGACACGGCCACCCGCTATCTGCCCGGCACGCTGCTCGGCCGGGTCGGCGGCGACTGGTTCGACTCGATCAAACTGCCCGGCTCACGGACCGCCCTGGTGGTCGGCGACGTCATGGGCCACGGCCTCAACTCGGCCGCGATGATGGGTCAGTTGCGTACTGCCGTGCAGACCATGGCCGCGCTCGACCTGCCGCCCGACCAGCTCCTGCGCAGCCTCGACGACCTGGCGCAGCGCCTGGGCGAGCACTACCTCGCCACCTGCCTGTACGCCGTGTACGACCCCATCAGGGGCGAGCTGCTCATGGCCAACGCGGGCCATGTGCCGCCGGTGATCGTACGGTCGGCGGATGGCCGCAGCGAGCTCCTCGACCTGCCCACCGGGGCCCCGATCGGGGTCGGCGGAGTGCCGTTCGAGACGGCCCGCATCCGGGTCGAGCCCGGCGACCGGCTCGTCATGTGCACCGACGGGCTCGTCGAGGTGCGCGGGGAGGACATAGGCGTGGGCCTCGCCACGCTCTGCGAGTTCGCGGCGCACCCGGCGGCTTCCATGGACGACGCCTGCGACACGATCATCCGCGCCCTCAACACCCGCGGTGGCCGCAAGGACGACGTGGCCCTGCTCATGGCGCGGCTCAACGGCATCACCCGCGAGGACGTCGCCGAGTGGCGGCTCGACGCCGACCCGCGCGAGGTAGGCCGGGCCCGCCGCCTGGTCCGCGAACAGCTCGCGCACTGGGGCCTGTCGGACGTCGCGGAAACCGTCGAGCTCCTGGTCAGCGAGGTCGTCACCAACGGCATCCGGCACACGCACGGCCGCCGGGTCGAGCTTCGCCTGGTGCGGGCCGAGGCGCTCCTGTGCGAGGTGGTCGACGACGACCACACCCTGCCGACGCTGCTCAGCGCGGGCCCGCGCGACGAGGCGGGCCGGGGCCTGCGCGTGGTCAGCGCGCTCGCCCGGGAGTGGGGCACCAGCCGCACCGGGAACGGTAAGACCGTCTGGTTCGACGTGGCGCTGCCGCACACGGGACGCCGAACGCGCTGACCCCGGGGCCGCATCCCGGAACTCCCGCCGGTCGAACGGCAGGTGAAGGTATGTGTCCGGGTGCTTGTCCGGGTGCGTCCGGAGCGGTAGACCGATCTTGACACTGTGCGTGCAGCCTGGGGAGTCGGTCATGAGCGTGACGAGTCGGTACAAGGACGCCTGGGAGGGGTTCTGGCGCGAGGCGCCGGACGAGCAGGGCGCGGTCTTCTGGGACGCGGAACCGGCCCTCACCGCCGCCCGTCACCTGGCCCACTTCGCCGCCCGCATCGACCGCCCCGACCTGCCCCTGGTGGACCTCGGCTGCGGCAACGGCACCCAGACCCGCTATCTCGCGGCCCGCTACCCGAAGGTGACCGGCGTCGACCTCTCGCTCGCCGCCGTCGAGCACGCCCGGAGCCAGGACCCGGACGGCGAGGCCGAGTTCGAGCAGCTCGACGCCGCCGACACCAAGGCCGTCGACGAGCTGCACACCCGCCTCGGCGACGCGAACGTGTACGTACGCGGCGTCCTGCACCAGTGCGAAGCGGCCGACCGCCGGCCCGTCGCCGACGCCATCGCGACGCTGCTCGGCACGGACGGCCGGGCCTTCGTGGTGGAGCTCGCCGAGGCCGCGAAGCCGGTCCTGATGGGCCTGGCCCAGAGCCCGGCGGGTCCACCGCCCAAGCTCCGCCCGGTCTTCGCGCACGGCATCGCGCCCGGCGAGGTCTCCGACGCCGCCCTGGTGGAGCTGCTCACCACCGCGGGCCTGACCGTGCTCGCCGAGGGCGAACTCCCGCTCACCACCACGGAGTACACCGCCGACGGCCGGCGCATCGAGCTGCCGTCCAGATGGCTGGTGGTCGGCCGGACCGCGTGAAAGCGCCGTGCTCTCGCGGAGGGCCCTCGCGCCGGCGCCGACCGGGATCCGCGCACGCGTGCTGTGCCACCGCCTTGGGCGCGCATGCGTCAGCGTGCGGTGTCGCTGAGGGTGAAGGTGGCGCCGTCGGGGTCTTTCAGGCGTACCCAGGTGCCGGTGGCCGAGATGCCGTCGGCGAGGACCGTGGCGCCGTAGGCAAGGGCCTTCTCCGCGTGGCCGTGGGGGTCCTCGACCGCGAAGTGGGTGTGCCAGTGGGGGCGCAGGCTCGGGTCGGGAGCGGCTTCGACGGCACCGGACGTCAGGCGCGCGACGATGTGCCCGGCGTGGCGCAGGACGACTTCCTCGTGCTCGTACTGGACGTCGCAGCAGCCGGGCCGGTCGCAGGCCCAGTCGAGGACCTCGCCGTAGAAGATCGCCGCGTCGAAGGCGTTGCGCGTGTGCAGCCGGGTCCAGGTAGGGGCGCGGTCGCGCCAGGATTCCCAGTTCGAGAGGAGCGGGCCCTGCCAGATCCCGAAGACGGCGCCGTCCCGGTCGGCGGCCAGCGCGCCGCGCCCGGTGTGCAGGGCGACCGGCCCGACCGCGACCGTGGCCCCCCGCTCGCGGATGCGCGCCGCGGTGACATCGGCGTCCTCGACCGCGAAATACGGCGTCCACGCGACCGCCACCTGGAGTGACGGCGCCAGCGCTCCGATCCCGGCGACCGGAACCCCGTCCGCCAGGGCGACCCGGAACTCCTCGCCGAGCGACCCGGTCCGGAACGTCCAGCCCATCGTCGCGCCGTAGAAGTCGAGCGCGGCATCCAGGTCGCGGGCCATCAGACTCACCCAGCACGGAGCCCCGCACACGGCGGCGCTCGAATCGGCGGCCGGGGGCGGATCCGCGGCGGTTTCGGGATTACTCGGTGACGGCGTCACTGAAACCCTCGCTCTCAGGAATTTCGGCATACCGGCACATAGACCTCTCCATTGTCTCGCCCTCGGCCCCCGCTCGCACGTGGAGCCGTCCGGCGCCGGTCACTGGTCGGGGTCGCAGCTCTCCCTGCGCCGTCCGATCTTGATCAGGGCGGCCATGAGGGCGTCGTGATCGTCCCGGGCCGCCACATGGACGGCGCCGTCCTCAAGGACGGCGTGCAGCTCCGGGAGCCCGGCGGTGGCGGGCGTCGTCCGCAGGATGACACCGCTCGGCGGTGTCAGCGAGCGCAGCCCCATGAACAGGGCGGCCGGATCGCCGTCCCCGTCCATGCTGGGGTCGAGGACGGTGACGTCGGGCAGCAGGACATGCGCCTGGGCCAGGGCGAGCCGGGGGCTCGGGGTGTGCGAGATGACGCGGAAGTGGCGGTTGCGCTGAATGCGCTCGCTCAGCACGGCCGCTTCCTCGTCGGTGGCTACCAGCAGGACGGTCATCACGCTTCCAGCATGGCCGCACGGGCGGGTAAGAGCCACGCGGAGCCCCGGGGTCGCTCCCGCGCCACGCGAGCTCTCCGGGCGTCAGGCGTGCGCAGCCCCGGCGACGATCCGGGCCGTCTCCCGCCCGGCCCGCAGGGCGTCGGCGCCGGTGGCCGGTACGCAGTGGCCGAGCTCGGGGTCGTACGAGGTCATGATGATCCCCGCGTGGTCGGTGTCCGCCTCGTGCAGGCGCGCGGTCCAGGGCCGCTTCTCGAGCGCTGCGAGGAAGTCGCGGGAGTGGTGGGACTCGACCACCGTGTCCGCCGTGCCGTGGATCAGGACGACGGGCACCCCGGGCGTGGCCGCCTCCAGGTCGTCCAGGGGGATCGTGCCCGTGCTGCGGGCGGGGCGCCCGTACAGACCCGCGATGCCGACGACCGCCTTCGGGAGACGGCCGTCCGTGAGGTCCGGCCGCAGCGCCGTGGCGATCGCGGCGCCCGCCCCCATCGACCAGCCCGCCACCACGAGCTGCTCCGGGTCGGCGCCGAAGGAGGCGGCGTTCTCGCGCACGTACCGCAGCGACGCCACGAGGTGCGCGCGGCCGCCGTCGGGCGCGTCCGAGCGCCAGTCCGGCACGAACACGGTCAGCCCGTGCGAGGCCGTCTCCTCGGCGAGGGCGCCGACCTCGAACCGCGTGTCGGGGCCGATGCCGTGCCAGAGCAGCACGGTCGGGGTGGTCGAGGCGGCGCCCTCGGGGCGGTACACGTCGAGGAGGCGGGGAGCCGACCCGTCCACCACGGCGTACGGGACTGTGCTGATCGGCATGGCGGTCCTTGGGCTGAGCGGTGCTGAAACGACCTTCACCGTAACGCTGTTCGTACGGGGAGCGGGTCCCGGGAACCCGCTGGTCGACGGCCTCAGTGCCGCGCCGCGAGGGTCTCCTCCCAGAGCGTGCGGGTGATCTCGGCGGCCGGGGCGCTGCGCGCGAGGCGGTGGCGCGCCCCGGCCCACAGGTGCAGCCGCTCGGCGTCCCCGGCCTCGGCGGCCGCCGCACGCAGCGCGCGGGTCAGGTGGTGCACATGCGGGTACGCGCTGGGGGCCGTGGCGTCGTAGGCGTCGACGAAGTGGTTGCGCAGGCCGCGGGCCGGGCGCCCGGAGAAGGCCCGGGTGACGGCCGTCGCCGTGAAGCGCGCATCGACGAGGGCGTCCTGGTGCGTACGCGAGGCACCTGATTCCTCCGCGCGCAGATAGAGGGTGCCGAGCTGGGCCGCACACGCCCCGGCGCCCAGCACGGCGGCCACGTCCGCACCCGTGCCGAGCCCGCCGGCGGCGATGAGCGGCAGCTGGACGCGGGCGCGCACCGAGGCCAGCAGGTCGAGCAGCGGTACGTCCTGCGGCCGCGCCGCGATGTCGTGCGTGGCGCGGTGGCCGCCCGCCAACGGGCCCTGGACACAGAGCGAGTCCACGCCGACGGCCTCCGCCGCCACGGCCTCGGCGAGCGTGGTGACCGTGGCCACGAGATGGCTGCCCGCCCGCTGCAGGGACTCCACGACGGTGGGTGTGGGCAGCCCGAAGGTGAAGGAGACCAGAGGCGCGGGCTCGCGCAGGAGCACCTCGATCTTCTCCTCCCACCCGTCGTCATCGGCCCCGGCGCCGGGCACGGGCAGCGTGAGCCCGAACCGGTCTGCCTCGCCGCGCAGTTGCTCGCGGTACGCGCCCACCGCGTCGACGGCGCTCGGATCCGGGATGCCCGGCACGAAGAGATTGACGCCGAACGGCCGCGAGGTCAGCTCACGAGTGCGGACGAGCTGCTCCCGCATCCCCTGGGCGCTGCGGTATCCGGCGGCCAGAAACCCCAGGCCCCCGGCACTGTTGACGGCTGCGACCAGTTCGGGGGTGGAGGCGCCGCCCGCCATGGGCGACTGGACGATCGGAACGGCTAACTCGTCGAAGCGGAAGAACATTGCGGACTGCTCCGGGGCGTTGAGGGGCGTGGGGGGTGTGGTGCGGTGTCTCCACGAACTATGTGATGCCTACACGCAGCCGGCGGTGATGATCCGTCAGGAAAGTGTGATCCATCAGACAGTCGCAGGCCCGCAGTTCCGGGGCGGCCGATGCCCGTCGGGCCCGCGCGGCTCTCGCCGTGAATGGCCAGAACTCGTCGCCGCCGCGCGCGGGGCGGCCCTCGTCCCGGACGGCGGCGCGTGCCGTGGCCCCCGCGCGCGGCCCCGCATCCTGGCGATCGACGAGGCGCCGTACGGGTCGACCGGATACGGTGCTGCTGTGCTGATCAAGGGGGAGGACCCGGGGACGGCGCTGCTACTGGCGGCCGCTCCGGCGAACAAGGGCCGTCTCATCGATGCGGCGTCGGTCCTGCCGGGCCTGGCCGCGGTCGCCCCGGCCGTGCTGGCCGGTAGCGGCGCGGCCACCGTCGTGGAGCTCGCCGATCCGGTGGACCCGCAGACCGTGCTGACCCGGATCCGCGCCGCGGCCGCCGCGCCCGGCCCGCTGTTCCTGTACCTGGCGGGCCAGTTGCACGTGGACGCCAAACAGCAGCAGATCCATGTCGCACTCGCCCGCACCACCCGGGCGACCGTGCGCTACACCGGCCTTCCGTGGGCCTGGCTGGCGCACGAGTTCCAGGTGCGCGGGCCCGGCACGACCACGGTCGTCGTCGACCTGGCCGCCACCACGGAGGCCTGGCAGCGGCTGCGGCAGGAGGGTCTCGCCCTTAGCCACGGCGTCCGCCTGTACGGACGGATCACCGCACCCGCACCGCGCCGGAAGATCGTCACCCCCGACTATCTGAAGGTGTACGCCGAGGTGTGGCGCGGCGGCGCCCGGCCGTCGCTCACCGAGCTCCACGCGTACGCGGCGGACCGGGTGGGCCCCGGCGACGCGCTCTACCTGGCCATGGACGGTGTGCCCCCCGACCCGCCGCCCCGGCAGTCCGCACCGCCCGCCGGGGCCGACCCGCATCCGGCGATCCTGGCCGCCGCCGCTGCGGGACGCCACGGTGAGGCGGCCTCCATGGCGGCGATGTGGGAGAGCGAGGCGCTGCGCGCGTACGGGCCGGGGTCACTCGAGGCGATCCACTGGCTGGAGGTCCGCGCCGACCTCGCCCGGCTCGCGGGGGAACCGGCCCGGTCCTGCGAGTGGTGGATGGCCTGTGCGCAGGCCCGGCTCGCCCGCGGGCAGACCACCGACGACACCGACGTCCAGGGCGCGGTCGACCGCGCGCACCACCAGTGGGAGCAGCTCCGCGACCCGGACCGCGCCCGCTCCCTCGCCCCGGCCCTGGTCACCCTGCGCCGTCAGGTCCCGGGCCGTCAGCGCGGCGCACTGGAGGCCGTACAGCGCCGCCTGGAGCACCTGCACGCCGTGCCGGCCGCCGGGCGATAGCCGGGAGCTATCGGCGCCGCCGCCGAAACCGCCGCAGCCGCTCCTCCCAGCGGCCCGCAAGACGCCCGGCCAGCCAGATGCGGCCTGCCAGGCGGGCGGCCCACCCCGCCTGCCGGGCCCGGGCGCGCACCACGTCGCGCCGCAGGGGTGGGTGGGTGCTCCCTGTTCTTGCTCTGCCCATGAACCCAGAGTGGTCCGCCCGCCGGGCCACCGCATGCCGAGCGGGCGGTGCGGCCCCTGGGTCCGAGCTCAGGCGCCGCCGGTGTACGGCACGCGGCCGAGCTCGCGCGGCTCGGCGAGGGTGCCCCACTCGTCCTTGCCGAGCCGGGACAGCGGTCGCAGCCGGGTGATCTCGGGGTGGCCGTCGACCATGACCTCGTCCGAGACCACCGCGTGCACGACGCGCCCGAACACGACCGTCGAGTCACCGATCCCGAGCGTGCTGTGCAGCTCGCACTCCAGCGCCACCGGCGACAGGGCCACCCGCGGCGGCTTCACGCGCAGGCTCGGCTCGGTGGCGAGGCCCGCCTGATCGAACTCGCTGACTCCGGGAGGGAAGTTGGTCGCCGTGCCGTTGATCTGCGCATGAAGCGGTTCGGGCGCGAAGTTGACCACGAACTGCCCGGTCGCCTCGACATTGCGGAGCGAGTCCTTGCGTCCCACCGAGGTGAACTGGACGACGGGCGGCGCGACGGAGGAAATGGTGAAGAACGAGTGCGGCGCGAGGTTGGGGGTGCCGTCCCCGTCCACCGTCGACACCCAGGCGATGGGCCGCGGCACCACGGTCGCGGTGAGCAGACGGTAGAACTCGACGCGGGACATGGCGGCGGGATCGAAGTCAATACGCATGCGGCCAGTATCCATTGGCTCCTTCCCGCCGCCCGGCGGAGACCGCCGGGCATGCGCCGGGGTCAGGGCGGGCCACACCTGGATGAGGTACTCCATCTGCTCAACTCGGTTCGTCCGGCGGGTGGTTGAGGTACGCGCGCGGTGTGGGCGAGCGACGCGGCGGCGCGGCCCCGTCGGCCTCCGCACCGGGCGTCACTGGTATGGACCTCTGGTGTCCGCCCGGTCCCTGGCCTGGGTATGGGGTGACAGGTACCGTGGGGCGCCATGAAGATCCTCATCAGTGCGGACATGGAAGGCGCCACCGGAGTCACCTGGCCGGCCGATGTGCTGCCGGGAACGCCGCAGTGGGAGCGCTGCCGGGGCATGTTCACCTCGGATGTGAACGCGGCCGTGCTCGGTTTCTTCGACGGGGGCGCCGACGAGGTGCTCATCAACGAGGCGCACTGGTCCATGCGCAATCTGCTGTTGGAGCGGCTCGACGAGCGGGCCCAGATGCTCACCGGCAAGCACAAGTCGCTGTCCATGGTGGAGGGCATCCAGCACGGCGACGTCGACGGGATCGCCTTCGTCGGCTACCACACGGGCGCCGGCACGCAGGGCGTGCTCGCCCACACCTACCTCGCCAACTCCATCACCGGGGTGTGGCTCAACGGCGCCCGCGCCAGCGAGGGGCTGCTCAACGCGCACGTCGTCGCCGAGTACGGGGTGCCGGTGGTGCTGGTCACCGGCGACGACCTCACCTGCGCCGATGCCGAGGGCTATGCGCCGGACGCGCGCAAGGTGGCCGTCAAGGACCACGTCTCGCGGTACGCGGCGGTCTGCCGCACCCCCGCGCGTACCGCCGGGGACATCAGGGCGGCGGCCAAGGAGGCCGCGGCCCTCGCGCGCAGGGTCGCGCCCGCGGAGGGCGGCCCGTTCACCGTGGAGATCGAGTTCGACGCCGAGCACCTCGCCGACGCGGCCACTGTGGTGCCCGGCGTGGCGCGTACGGGTGAACGGCGCGTTTCCTACACCAGTTTGACGATGTATGAGGGCATTCGCACCTTCAAGGCGGTCACGACGATCGTCTCGTCCGCGGTGGAGGAGCAATATGGCTGAGGCGGAGACAGCCGATCAGGTGGCGCTCGACGAGGTGGTGTCCTTCACCTCCGAGCTCATCCGGATCGACACCAGCAACCGGGGCGGCGGCGACTGCCAGGAGCGCCCGGCCGCCGAGTACGTCGCCGAGCGCCTCGCCGGAGCGGGCCTCGAACCCTGCATGCTGGAGCGCACCCGGGGACGAACCAACGTGGTCGCCCGGATCGAGGGCACCGACCCCTCGGCCGACGCCCTCCTGGTGCACGGCCACCTCGACGTGGTGCCCGCCGAGGCCGCCGACTGGAGCGTTCACCCCTTCTCGGGCGAGGTCACCAATGGCGTGGTGTGGGGCCGGGGCGCCGTCGACATGAAGAACATGGACGCCATGGTCCTCGCGGTCGTACGCGCCTGGGCCCGGCACGGGATGCGGCCCCGGCGGGACATCGTCATCGCGTACACCGCCGACGAGGAGGCCAGCGCCGTCGACGGCTCGGGCTTCCTCGCCGACCACCACCCCGAACTGTTCGAGGGGTGCACGGAGGGCATCGGCGAGTCGGGCGGCGTCACCTTCCACGCCGGGCGGGGCATGGAGATCTATCCGATCGGCGCGGGGGAGCGCGGCACCGCCTGGCTCCGGCTCACCGCGCACGGCCGCGCGGGCCACGGCTCCAAGGTGAACCACCACAACGCGGTCAGCCGGCTCGCCTCGGCCATCGCCCGCGTCGGCGAGCACGAGTGGCCGGTCAGGATCACCCCCACGGTCCGCGCGAGCCTCGTCGAACTCGCCGCCCTGCACGGCATCGACGCCGACCCGGACGCCGAGGGCTTCGACGCCGACGAACTGCTCGGCAAGCTCGGCCCGGCCGCCGCCCTGGTCGAGCCGGTGATCCGCAACAGCGCCAACCCGACGATGCTGGACGCCGGTTACAAGGTCAACGTCATCCCGGGCCACGCGACCGCCTACGTCGACGGGCGCATCGTGCCGGGCGGCGAGGCCGAGTTCCGTACGACGATGGACGGACTGACCGGGCCCGACGTCGACTGGGACTTCCACCACGGCGAGGTCGCGCTCCAGGCGCCGCTCGACTCACCGACGTACCTCAAACTGAGGGCCGCCATCGAGCGGTTCGCGCCGGAAGGCCATGTGGTGCCGTACTGCATGTCGGGCGGTACCGACGCCAAGCAGTTCTCGCGGCTCGGCATCACCGGCTACGGCTTCGCGCCGCTGCGGATGCCGGCCGGGCTCGACTACCAGGCGCTGTTCCACGGCGTCGACGAACGGGTGCCCGTGGACGCGCTGCACTTCGGCGTCCGGGTCCTCGACCACTACCTGCGGTCCGCATAGCCCCCGAGGGAGAGTTGCCACGATGGTGCCCACCGCGCCCTACGGAAGCTGGCCGTCGCCGATCGACGCGGCGCTCGCCGCCGCCCACGACGGCTACCCCGACCACGTCGGGGTGGTCGGCGACGACCTGTGGTGGACGGAGGCGCGCCCCGCCGAGGGCGGCAGGCGGGTCCTGGTGCGCCGCCGGCCCGAGGGCGAGGCGCAGCAGGTCCTGCCCGAACCGTGGAACGTGCGCAGCCGGGTCATGGAGTACGGCGGCCGTCCCTGGGACGGAGCCGACCGCACGGCAAGGGGGCCGCTCGTCGTCTTCGTGCACTTCGACGACCAGCGCCTCTACGCGTACGAGCCGAACGCGACCGCCGCGCCCAGGCCGCTCACTCCGCTGTCCCCGGTCGGCGGGGGCCTGCGCTGGGCCGACCCCCGGATCGACCTCGACCGGGGCGAGGTGTGGTGCGTCCTGGAGGAGTTCACCGGCGAGGGCCCCACCGACGTACGGCGTGTGATCGCCGCCGTGCCGCTGGACGGATCGGCCGCCGAACACCGGGGCGCGGTGAGGGAGTTGACTGAAGCGCGGCACCGCTTCGTCACCGGCCCGCGGCTCTCGCCCGACGGGCGGCGGGCCGCGTGGATCGGCTGGGACCACCCCCGGATGCCGTGGGACGGCACCGAGCTGATCCTCGCCGACGTCGACGCGGACGGCACCTTGCGCCGGGCCCGCACGTTCGCGGGCGGCCCCGAGGAATCCATCGCACAGGCCGACTGGTCCGCCGACGGGCAGCTCCTGTTCGCCTCCGACCGCAGCGGCTGGTGGAACCTGTACCGCGGCGACCCCGAGGCAGAGGAGGCGGTCGCGCTCTGCCCCCGCGAGGAGGAGTTCGCGGGACCGCTCTGGCAGGTCGGGCGGCGCTGGTTCCAGCCCCTGGACAGCGGCCTCGTCGCCGTCGTGCACGGCCGGGGCGCCACCACGCTCGGCATACTCGACCCCGAGAGCGGCGAACTCGTCGACGCCGCAGGGCCCTGGACCCAGTGGAACCCGACGCTCGCCGCCCACGGCAGCCGCGTCGTAGGTGTGGCGGCGAGCCCGCGCACCGCATACGAACTCGTCGAACTCGACACCGCCACCGGCCGCGCCCGCGTGATCGGCTGCGGCCACGACGACGCGGTCGACCCCGCGTACTACCCCGAGCCGCTGATCCGCACCTACACCGGACCCGGCGGCCGGGACATCCACGCCCACGTCTACCCGCCGCACAGTCCCGACCGGATCGCCCCCGCCGAAGAACTGCCGCCGTATGTGATCTGGGCACATGGCGGCCCCACCAGCAATGTGTCCCTCGTACTCGACCTGGAGACCGCCTACTTCACCTCGCGCGGCATCGGCGTCGTCAAGGTCGACTACAGGGGCTCCACGGGCTACGGGCGCGCCTACCGCAACCGGCTGTGCGAACAGTGGGGCGTCGTCGACGTCGAGGACTGCGCCGCTGTCGCCCGCGCCCTGGCCGACGAGGGCACCGCCGACCCGCGCCGTCTCGCGATCCGAGGCGGCAGCGCGGGAGGCTGGACCACGGCCGCCTCCCTCGCCGCGACCGACGTGTACGCCTGCGGCACCGTCATCTACCCTGTCCTCGACCTCGCGACCTGGCTCGACGTCACCCACGACTTCGAATCGCGGTACCTGGAGAGCCTCGTCGGCCCGTACGCCGAACTGCCCGGCCGCTACCGCGAACGCTCGCCCGCCCAGCACGCGGACCGCATCACCGCACCCTTCCTGCTGCTCCAGGGCCTGGACGACGCGATCTGCCCGCCCGCGCAGTGCGAGCACTTCCTGGAGAAGATGGCCGGGCGCGGCATCCCGCACGCCTACCTCACCTTCGAGGGCGAGGGCCACGGCTTCCGCCGCGCCGACACGATGATCCGCGCCCTGGAGGCCGAGCTCTCGCTGTACGCCCAGGTGTTCGCGATCGACCGCACCGACATCCCCCTCCTGGAGCTCACCAAGTGACCGCAGTCGCACTCACCCGCCCGCCCCGGCTGCGCCCCGGCTCCAGGATCGCGGTGGTCGCCCCCAGCGGGCCCGTCGTCGAGGAGCGCCTCGAGGCCGGGCTCGACGTGCTGCGCGGCTGGCACCTCGACCCGGTCGTCACGCCCCGACTCACCGCCAGGCACCCGGAGTTCAGGTACCTGGCGGGCGAGGACGAGACGCGGGCACGCGACTTCCAGCGGGCCTGGTGCGACCCGACGGTCGACGCGGTGATGTGCGCCCGCGGCGGCTACGGCGCCCAGCGCATGGTCGACCTCCTCGACTGGGACGCGCTGCGGGCGGCCGGCCCCAAGGTGCTCATCGGCTACAGCGACGTGACCGCCCTGCACGAGGCGTTCGCCGTCCGCCTCGGCCTGGCCACCCTGTACGGCCCGATGGCCTCCACGCTCGCCTTCGTCAAGAACGCCACCACCCAGGAGTCCCTGCGCACCACCCTGTTCGAGCCGGAGGCCGCGATGACCCTCGGCTTGCCGGGAGCCCGCGGGCTGATCCCCGGCCGGGCCCGCGGTGTCACCGTCGGCGGCTGTGTGTCCCTGCTCGCCGCGGACCTCGCCACCCCGCACGCCCGCCCGTCCGCCGCGGGCGGCCTGCTCGTCCTCGAAGACATCGGCGAGGAGGACTACCGCCTGGACCGGGTGCTGACCCAACTCCTGCGCGCGGGCTGGCTGGACGGCGTCACCGGCGTGGCCCTCGGTTCCTGGCTGGAGTGCGGCCCGTACGAGGAGAGGGTGCGCCCGGTACTGCACGAACGCCTGGCCCGTCTGGGCGTACCGGTGGTGGAGAACCTGGGCTTCGGCCACTGCGAGGCGTCGCTGACGATGCCGCTGGGGGTGCCGGCGGTACTGGACGCGGAGAGGGCCACGCTGGCGCTCGAGGTGCCCGCACTCGCCTGATCCGCTGAGGTGCCGGCGCCCTTGAGGGGCGCGGGGAACCGCGCGACCAGCCTCAGCGGACCCACACCCGACCAACAACCCCGTCTGCCCGGCCGCCGGATGGCTGAACCGCTCGTGCCAGAGCCGTTGACGGCGAAGTGGCACGTGTCACAGCATGAGCCCGCCCTGCCAAGACGTAGGCTCGCTCGCCGTGGAGGACGCCGTGACCCGTCGCCGTACCGTGCCCAGAGTCCGCAAACCGCTGGCGACCGCCCTCGGCGTCGCACTCTCCGTACCGCTGCTCGCGGCCGCACCGGCCGCCGCCGCGTCGCAGGGAGCCGCACCGGCCCAAGTCACCGTCACCGCCCTGCGGTTCACGGTCACGGTCGGCGGCCGGACCTGCGCCGTCGATGCCGACCTCTACCGCCCGGCCGGGGTCGACAAGGCGCACCCCGCCCCCGCCGTGCTCACCACCAACGGCTTCGGCGGCAGCAAGTCGGACGGTACGACCGACGCCACCGGCAGGGCGTTCGCCACCCGCGGCTATGTCGCGCTCGCCTACTCGGGGCTCGGCTTCGGCAAGTCGGGCTGCCTCATCTCGCTGGACGACCCGGGGATCGACGGCCGCGCCGCGTCCCGGCTCGTCGACTTCCTGGCCGGTACGCGCGCCGCCGACGACGGCACGCGCATCGACTATGTCACCAAGGACCACCCGGGCGACCCCCGCGTCGGCATGATCGGCGGCTCGTACGGCGGCGCCATCCAGATGGCCACGGCCGCGGTCGACCACCGCGTCGACGCCCTCGTCCCGTTGATCACCTGGAACGACCTGACCTACGCCCTCGACCCCAACAACGCGGCCGACCGCACGGTGCCCGGCGCCTTCAAGTGGCAGTGGACCAACGGGTTCTACCTCATCGGCGAGAGCCAGCCCGTCACGCTGCCGAACCTCGACCCGTCCCGCTGGGGCTCGCTCGGCTGTGTGCACTTCGTGCCCGGCGTCTGCGACACCATCGGACTGCTCAACTCCGGCAGTTACCCGGCCGCCGCCACCGCCGCGATGCAGCGCTACGCCCGCAGCGTCTCGCCGACCGGCTACCTCGACCGCATCAAGGCGCCCACCCTGCTCGTCCAGGGGCAGACCGACACCCTGTTCAACCTCAACGAGGCGACGACGACGTACAACGCGCTGAAGGACAACGGCACCACGACCAAGATGATCTGGCAGTCCTGGGGCCACAGCGGCGGCCAGGCGCCCGGTGAACTCAACATGACCCAGGGCAACTTGGAGACCAGCTACACCGGTCGGCGCATCCTCGCCTGGTTCGACCACTACCTCCGCAAGCAGAAGAACGCCGACACGGGCCCGGCCCTCGCCTACTACCGCGACTGGCAGAGCGGATACGGGGAGGCCGCCAAGGTGCCCCCGCTCTCGCAGCAGGTGTACCTCTCCGGCGACGGCAGGCTGGTCGGCGACCGGGCGAAGGTGGCGCGCGGCAGCCGCACGTACACCAACTGGCTCGTCCCGACCAGCCATTCGGAGAGTCCGCTGGCCGGCACGATCGGCCTGCCCGACCCGGCCCCGTACGACACCGCGGGCACCTGCCTCGGCTGGGACACCGACCCGCTGAAGGCGCCCGTCGACGTGGTCGGCGCGGCGAAGGCCACCCTCAAGGTCTCCTCGCCCGCGACCGAGAAGGTGCAGAACTCGGGTGACGCCGCCGACAAGCTGGTCCTCTTCGCCAAGCTGTACGACGTGGCGCCCGACGGCACCAAGACGCTGGTGCGCCGTCTGATCGCACCGGTGCGGGTGCCGGACGTCACCAAGCCGTTCACCGTCGCCCTGCCCGGCATCGCGCACCGCTACGAGGCCGGGCACCGCATCGAGTTCGTGGTCGCCGCGAGCGACGACTCCTACGTCGGCAACAAGGGCATCAAGCCGGTGACGGTCGTGAGCGCCCCCGGCGACACGGGGACGCTCCAACTGCCCGTCGTCAGAGGGAAGGTGAACTGACGGCCGTCATCGGCGGGGTCAGCGGGGAGCCGAACCGATCCGCGCGTAGCCGGGACGCACGATCTCGTCGATGATGCGACGGCGTTCCGGCAGCGGCAGGAACGCCGCCTCGACCGCGGCGACGGTGAACTCCTCGAAGACCTCCGGGCCGTACCCGAAGGCGTCCGCCATGTGCTGGAACTCCTCGCTCATGGTCGTGCCGGACACCAGACGGTTGTCGGTGTTCAGCGTGACCGTGAAGCCGAGCCGGCGCAGCTCGTCGATCGGGTGCTTCTCGTACGAGACCGCGGCGCCGGTCTGGAGGTTGGAGGTGGGGCAGACCTCCAGGGCGATCCGGTTGTCCCGGACGTACGCGGCCAGGTGGCCGAGGGTGCCGTCCGCGGCGATGTCGTCGGTGATGCGGACGCCGTGACCGATGCGCTCGGCGCCGCACACCTGGACCGCCTCGTGGACGGACTCGGCGCCCACGGCCTCGCCGGCGTGGATGGTGATGTGGCAGTTGTGGCGCTTGAGGTGCTGGAAGGCGGGCAGGTGCTCGGCCGGCGGGTTGCCGATCTCGCCGCCCGCGATGTCGAAGCCCGCCACCCCGCGGTCGCGGTGGGCGACGGTGAGCTCGGCTATCTCCAGGGAGCGGCGGGTGTGCCGCATGCCGGTGAGCAGCGCGCGGACGGTGATCCTCCCGCCGGTGCGGCGCTCGCCCTCGCGCAGGCCCTCGTTGACGGCGTCCACGACCTCGTCGAGGGTCAGGCCGGCTTCCAGGTGCTGCTCGGGCGCGTAGCGCACCTCCGCGTAGACGACCCCGTCGGCAGCCAGGTCCTCGGCGCACTCGGCCGCGATACGGTGCAGCGCCTCGCGGGTCTGCATCACCGCGCAGGTGTGGGCGAAGGTCTCCAGGTAGCGCTCCAGGGAGCCGGAGTCCGCGGCATCGCGGAACCACACCGCGAGCTCGGCCGGGTCCTCGGTCGGCAGGCCGGCGTACCCGCAGGCGCGAGCCAGCTCGACGATGGTGGCGGGGCGCAGGCCACCGTCGAGGTGGTCGTGGAGGACGGCCTTCGGGGCGCGGCGGATCCACTCGGCGGGGGTGACCGGAGCGGCGGCGGCAGGGTTGTCTGACAAGTGCATGAGGCGGGAGTGTACAGCGTGTCGCGCTCGTGTCCTGCGGGGTGCTAGCAGGACTGGAGCACCGGCAGCGCGGGCGCGCCCGTCGGCAGCATGTGCTTGGCGGCCATGACGGGGGTGCCGTCGACCCGTACGACCTGGGTGATCAGGACGGCAGGGGTGTCCGCCGGGCGGTCGAGCTGCTCACCCCTGCGCCGGCCGAGCAGCGTCGCGCTGACCCCGCTGTGCGCGGTGAGCGGGACGCCCCGCGAGGCCTCGGCGAGAACGGTGAGCATCGAGACGGCGGGCTCGGCGGACAGGGCCTCGCCGAACGCGGGGTGCAGCCGGTCCAGGACGTCCTCGGGTGCCGCCCACTCATGGCTGAGGGCGACCGCGAGCGACTCGCCGACCAGCACGGACTCCCAGAACCGCAGTTCGGACCCGGCGGGTGCGAGCAGGTGCTGGGTGGTGAAGTCGGTGGGCTCCTCGCGGCTGCGCAGCAGGGCCCTCACCCGGACCGGGCCGAGCAGGTCGTCGAGTGGCTGGAGCTGTTCGAAGCCGCGCCGCGGCGGCCGGTCGTTCACGGTCCGGCCCACCCCGCGCCGTACCGACAGCAGCCCGTCCTCCTGGAGCAGGAGCAGCGCCTCGCGCAGCGCGGGCCGGCTCACCCCGAGCTCGCCCGCGAGCTTCGGCTCCGAGGGCAGGGTCGAGCCCGGGGGGTAGGTGCCGTCGTGGATGGCGTCCGCGATCCGCTCGTACAGCGCGACGACCGGCCTGCGCTGCTGCCCGCTCATGGCCATGGACCTGCCCCTCCGTATGCCGGAGCCCCAGCATGACCCGGTCCATACTTGTCTGACAAGGCGGCCCTGGGCCCTTTGGGCTCACCCGTACGGCCCGCCCCACCGCTCCCCGTGGCGGCACATCCCTCAACCTGGGCGGAAGGGAGCGACGGCAGCACCAGCGGAAGGCCGGGTCATGAGCCCCAAGAACGAGTCGAGCGGCACGAGGGGCAGAACGGGCGGCCCGTTCACACCGGCCAGGATCGCGATCCTCACCCTCGCCGTCCTGGCGCTCGTCTTCATCTTCGAGAACACCCGCCAGGTCAAGATCCGCCTGCTGATCCCCGAGGTGTCGATGCCGCTGTACTTGGCGCTGCTCGCGGTGTTCGTGGTGGGGCTGTGTTGCGGCGGCTATTTCATGAGGAGACGGAGCGGCCGGTGATGCGCATGCGGGCACGCGCCGCGACGGTGACAGCGACTCTGTTCCTGGCAACAGCGGCCACGACGGGCATCGCCCTGGCCGAAGGGGCAGCGGCCCCGCGACCGATGCCGGCGTTCATCGGCAAGGGCCTGGTCCAGGTCTTCAACAAGCTGGGCGCGAGAACGAAGCTGGACGTCCAGGACATCGGAGGCGGACACCGCACGGTGCTGTGGCCCTTCAACTGGAAGGTCTGCACCCAGACCCCGTCGGCGGGTACGCCCCTGGCCGGGCACAGCCGGGTCGGCATCGGGGTGGTGAAGAAGACGGAGCGATGCCCCAAGCGGTGAGTTGCCACGCCGGCCCAGGCCACCCAGCGCATGAGTCCGACGATTCCGGCACGGGCGACCGCTCTCAGGGCCTCCTGCCAGAAGGGGTTCCAGGACGACGGGATGTTGCCGGCGTTCACGCTGCCGAGGGCGGACGTCGAGGAGCTCATCCGGGGAGCTGAACGGGCTCAACATTGCTGTACACCCTCTCGATGCGCGGAACAGCCAGGTGTGCTTCGACGCCGCACTCTGACCGCCGAGCCGATCTCCAGGCCGTTCGGGTGACTCGGGGGTGGTGCGGCTCGGGCGTCCCGGCTCTCGGGGCGGACACAGCCACCGTGATCTTCCTGGGGGAAACCATGGCCTTCGGGCTGCCCGTTGTCGGATGCTGGGCCTCGACGAAGCGTTCGAGGTGGGAGGCACTCATGACTGGTGAATGGGTTCGGCTCAAGCTTGACCTGGATGCGTTCGACGCCGCTCCGTACGAGCCCTACCGTCGACGCTGTCAGCAGGCCGGGATCGCGTTCGTGACCATGGCGGCTGTCGGTGACACGGCCGAGCACCGGCACGCACTGTACGAGCTGAACAGGACGTGCTCCGCCGACATTCCGGGACGGGGAGAGTTCTACACGTTCGAGGAGTATCTCGCCCAGCGAATCGAGACTCCGACCTACGACCCCCAAGGCATCGTCCTGGCCCTGGACGGCGGGGCGTGGGTCGGCATGGCGGCAACGTCACTCCAGCCCGAAGGACACGCCTTCAGCGAGATGACAGGGGTACTGGCCGGCCACCGCGGAAGGGGGATCTCGATGGCCATGAAGCTTCTGGCCATTGAATATGCGCGTTCCCATGGCATGCGCTGGCTGCGGACCTTCCACCATCCCCACAACGCCTCGGCCATCGGCATGAACCGACGACTGGGGTTCGTCGACGACGAGCCGCACACCGCGATGACGTGACGTGCCCTCGTTGTCCTGGACGCTCCGAGATCCCTGTCCACCGAGTTCCGCACAGGGCGAACGCCCCCTGACGCGGCACCAGCTAGGCGGGGCGCGCCCGGCCCAGGAGGTCCGGGAGCGGTAGCGCGGCGTACCACCGCCGGTGTACCAGCGGCTCCACGCACAGGACCGCCGCCCCCGCGACCGTGCCCACGAGAAGGGCCGTCCAGCCGCCGTCGGCAAGGGCGTTCAGGCAGGCGAGGGCCACGACGAGGGGGCGTATCAAGGTCAGGGGGCCCAGGCCCATGACCATGGCGAGCGTGCTGGCTCGGAACGGCAGGACGAAGTAGGCGGTCAGGGAGAGGGCGACTGTGGCTGCGTAGAGCGTGAGCGGGAGGAGGAAGGCGGTGCCGCCTGCGCTCAAGGCGGCGTACGTGCGGGTTTGGTCGTCGACGGACAGCAGCACGCCGAGTGCCGTGAGTACGGGCACGAGCAGCAGGGCCGCGCCCACGGCCAGGCCGCGCGACGCCGCCCGGGCGACGGCGCGGGCTTTGCGGATCCGGGCGTCCCGTCCGGCGAAGGCGCGGAAACCGCTGAACGCCGCGTCGATCAGGCCGAGCGCGGCCAGCGGCAGGGCCGGGTTCATCGTGCGGTCCCGGTGAGCCGCTCGGGGCCCACGAGCCTGCGCGAGGCCCGGCCGAGGGCCAGCCGCAGGGGTTCCTCCAGCTGCGGGCGGACGCCGAGGACCGGGCGCAGGGTGGTGCAGAAGGGGTTCGCCAGGCCCCGGGGTTCGTACAGCAACGGGCGGATGCCGGGCACGGCCGCGGCGCGCATCAGCGTCGCGTCGTCGTGGGCGCGCAGCGCGGAGACGACACCGTCGTGGCGGCCCAGCGGGTGACGCATCCGGGCGCGGTGGAAGATCCAGGCGCCGATGGGCGCGAGCCGGGTCGCGGCGATGTCGTAGTGGCAGAAGGCGAGCGCCGGCGAGGCGGCCTGCGCCCGGAAGAACTCCGCGAGGGCGGGGCCGCGGAAGTGGTGCAGCACACCGGTGGAGACGAACACGGTGGCGGCTTCCGGGAGGTCGAAGGCGTTGCCGTGGACGAAGCGGCAGGCCAGCCCCTCGTCTCGGGCCAGCCGGTCCGCTTCGTCGACCAGGGCGGCGTCGAGGTCGACCCCGACGAGTTCGACGTCCGGCCCGAGCGCGCCGGTGGCCGCGAGCCAGCGGACGAGGTAGCCGAGCCCGCAGCCGACGTCGACCAGCCGCAGCGGCCCGGCGTGCCCGCTCGCGCGGATGGCGGTGAACAGCGGACCCAGCACATGTGCCAGGCGCTCGCCGATGCGCAGTTCCTCGCTGAGCCTCTGCAGTTCGGTGTGCACGCCGACCATCAGCCGGTCCACGGCGACCGGGTCGAGAACGCCGCCCGGGTCGACCGGGAGCGCGGCGACGATACGGGCTCCGCGCAGGTCACCGCTCTCGACGAGCCGCCGCACTACGGCGGCCCGGCCGACCGGCAGACGCGTTCCGCCGGCCGGGTCCGTGACGGTGATCAGGTCGGATATCTCAAGATGGGGCACGGCCGGAACCCTAACCGCCCCTCTTCGTGCCGCTGACCCCCGGCAGGGTCCGTCGGAGCCGGCCTACCGTCGCCCACCCTTGTAATTGATCTTCATTGTGTCGAGGTCCGTCACCGTCGACCGCAGATCGCGGAACCCATGACCCAGCGCTCCCAGCGCAGTCTCCGCCCTGTCCTCGGCCATCGCCGCGGCCATCTCCTCGCCGTCGGCGGCGTCCGAGACGACGGTGTAGCGCCACGAGAAGTGCTTCAGCGCCCGGTCATAGGTGAGCGAGCCCTCCTCGGTGAAGGACATCGCGGTCAGGCCGTGGTCGTCGACCTCCGCGAGCAGTCTCGTGCGCGAATCCTCGCTCAGTCCGTCCCACACACCGCGCACGATGACCCGGTAGGTGTGCTGCTCGCTCATGTCCTGCTGTCCTTCCGTACCGCATGTCCACCGTCTACATGTGCATCCGCCTGTACAACCACATCTCTGTTGCGGGTCGATCGTCGCCCACCGGGCGGAACGTGTCGATCGAAATACCGCCGAGCCCCCGGCAACTCCGACCGCATCGGCGCGGGGTCGTCGACAGCCCGGACCCGGGCCGACTGCTGCCCGATGAACTCGGCCAGCTGCTGCGGGAGTTGGTGCGGTCCGAGCGGTGTGCCGGGTTCGACATCACGATCTGCGACCCCGATCTGGACCCGGACGGCACCGCGGGCGCGCTGCTCGCCGACCTCGTCGTGGGCGCCTTTGCGCAATCCTGAGCGGGGGTTCCCTGGCCGTTGTCAGTGGCGGGGTGTTCCATGGTCATCGGGGGGATCGGCCGAAAGGGCTGCCGACGCCCCGTACGAGGGAGTGAGGTTGCCTTGGCCACGACCGTGCGACGTGCCGTACTGACCCTGCCCGGCGCCCCGTTGGGCGAGCCGAACCCCCTGCCCGCGCTACGGCCGCGCGACGAGGCGCACCGGCTCGACGAGCGGGCCCGCGAAGGCCTGCCCCGGGACATGGCCCGCCAGATCGGGTACGAGCCGCTGGAGACGCTGCTGCCCGTCCGGGTCCTCGACGGCTACGGGAGAGAGCGGGGCCCGGTCGAGCTGGACACGATCGTGATCGAGAACGACCGGCTGCGCGCCACCGTCCTGCCGGGCCTCGGCGGCCGCGTCCACTCCCTGTTCCACAAGCCGACCGGCCGTGAACTGCTCTACACCAACCCGGTGTTCCAGCCCGCCGACTTCGCGCTCAACGGCGCCTGGTTCTCCGGCGGCATCGAGTGGAACATCGGCGCCACCGGCCACACCACCCTGTCCTGCGCCCCCGTCCACGCGGCCCTCGTCCCCGCCCCGGACGGCGGCGAGATGGTCCGCCTGTGGGAGTGGGAGCGGCTGCGCGACCTCCCCTTCCAGGTGGACCTCTGGCTGCCCGACGGCTCCGACTTCCTGTACGTGGGCGTCCGCATCCGCAATCCGCACGAGAAGACGGCACCCGTCTACTGGTGGTCCAACATCGCCGTCGAGGAGGGCGAGCGCACCCGCGTCCTCGCCCCGGCCGACGAGGCCTGGCACTTCGGATACGACCACACCCTGCGCCGGGTGCCCGTGCCCGAATGGGACGGCGCCGACCGCACCTACCCGCTGCGCAGCGAGTACCCCGCCGACTACTTCTACGAGGTCCCCGACGGCGCGCGCCGCTGGATCGCCTCGCTCGACGAGAGCGGCCACGGCCTCGTGCAGACCTCCACGGACACCCTGCGCGGCCGCAAGCTGTTCCTGTGGGGTTCGGGGCGCGGCGGCCGCCGCTGGCAGGAGTGGCTGACCGAGCCGGGGACCGTCGGGTACGCCGAAATACAGGCGGGCCTCGCCCGCACCCAGCTGGAGCACGTTCCGCTGGACCCGGGTGGCGAGTTCTCCTGGCTGGAGGCGTACGGGCCGCTGTCCGCCGACCCGGCGCTCGTGCACGGCGCCGACTGGGCGGCCGCCCGCGCCGAGGCCGGGGGCAGCCTGGAGCGGGCCCTGCCGCGCGCCACGGTGGAGGAGGCGTACGCCGCCTGGCGCCCGTTCGCCGACACCGAGCCGGGCGAGAGCCTGGCCACCGGATCGGGCTGGGGAGCCCTCGAAGTCCTGCGCACGGGATCGAAGCTGCCGGGCACCCCGTTCCCGGACCTGACGCTCACTCAAGAACAGCGGCCCTGGCTGGAGTTGCTGCACAACGGAGTGCTCCCGGAGCCGCGCAAGGTGACCCCGCCCGGCCCGACCCTGGTCTCACCGCACTGGCGGGACATGCTGGAGACCGCACCGGCCGACCCGCTCACCGAGTACCACCTCGGCGTCGCCCAGTGGCATGCGGGCGACCACGCCCAGGCTGTCCGCAGCTGGGAGCGCGGCCTGCCGCTCGCCCCGTCCCGCTGGCCGCTGCTGCGCTGCCTCGCCGTCGCCGACCAGCTGTCCGGACACGCCAGCCGTGCCGCAGACCGCTATGCCGAGGCGTACGACGACTTCTGTGAGGAGCGCAGGGACGGCGAGCCGTGGACGGCGGCCGACGCCACACTCGGCCGCGAGGCGATCGAGGCGCTGCTCGCCGCGGACCGCCCGGCGGACGCGCGGGCCGTATGGGACCGGCTGCGCCCCGCCGTCCGCGAGCGCGGCCGCTTCCGGCTGGTCGAGGCCCAGCTCCTCCTCGCGGAGGGCGAGCCGGACGCCGCCCGCGCCCTGTTCGACGCCGGCTTCGAGGTCGCCGACCTGCGCGAGGGCGCGGAAACCCTGAACGAGGTGTGGGCCCGCCTCACCGACGCCCCGCTCCCGGACCGGTACGACTACCGGATGCGCCCCGGGGAGTAGGCCGAGGCCTCCGGATGCGGCGGGCCTTCGGGCTCTCAGAACAGGGGGCTTGGGCCCGCCAATGGTTCAGTACGCCGGTTTGCGGTCGACGTACTCGAAGACCGAGCCGTCGGGGTGGAGGGCGATCAGGTTGCGGCCCGCCGGGGTCGGGACGGGGCCCGCGATGATGCGGGCGCCGGCCGCGGTGAGGGTGGTGTGGGCGTCGTCGACGTCCTTGACGGCCACCGTCGCCGCCACCTTCCGCAGCACTTCGAGTTCCGCCTCGGGACCGCTCATCAGAAGGAAGGCGCCGACCGCGGCGACGGACACGCCCCCGCGGTCGAAGCGGAGCGCCTGACTGCCGGTGACGCGCTCGTAGAAGACGATCGCGCTCTCCAGGTCGTCGACGCAGATGCGCAGCGTGGTCCCTAGAATCTCCATGCCCCGAAGCCTAGTTGGCAGAGATCGCCCGCGACAGGCGATCGGGCGGCCCGGGCGGCGGGCCACCGCCGCGCGTCAGCGGGTCACTCCCCCCCTCCCGCTCCCGGGTCATGGACACCGCCGTCACCGGGGTCGCGTGGGGCCCCGGCCGTCCCGCATCGAGCGGTCGGCCCGTAGCAAGGGGCGTTCGTGGCGCCCCCGGACGGTCCGTTCGCTCACACGCGGCAGAGGATCTCTCCGTGCGGCACCATGAACCAGGCGTCGTCCCGGCGGCCCCACTCCCGCCATGCCTCGGAGACCGCGGTCAGCTCGTCCGCCGTGGCATGCCCGCCGTCGACGGCCAGCTCCGCGTACGAGGAGGCGACCGTACGGTCGGCCCACAGCCCGCTCCACCACGCGCGCTCCTCCTCGGTGGCGAAGCACCAGGTGCTAGCGGAGGCCCTGATGTCGGTGTAACCGGCCTCCATTGCCCAGGACTTGAGCCGCCGCCCGGCATCCGGCTCGCCCCCGTTGGCGCGGGCCACCCGGTGGTACAGCTCCAGCCACCCGTCCAGCGCGGGCGCCTCGGGGAACCAGGTGAACGCGCCGTAGTCGCTGTCGCGCACCGCGACGATCCCGCCGGGCCTGGTGACCCGGCGCATCTCGCGCAGCGCCTGCACCGGGTCGCCCACGTGCTGCAGCACCTGATGGGCGTGCACGACGCAGAACGTGTCGTCCGGGAAGTCCAGCGCGTGGACGTCCGCGACCGCGAACGACATGTTGCCCAGGCCGCGTCCGGCCGCGTACGCGCGGGCCTGCTCGACGATGCCCGGCGCGTGGTCGACCGCCGTCACATGGCCGTCCGGTACGAGCGCGGCCAGATCGGCGGAGATGGTGCCGGGCCCGCAGCCGATGTCCAGGACCCGCATGTGCGGCTTGAGCTCACCGACGAGGTACGCCGCCGAGTTGGCGGCGGTCCGCCAGGTGTGCGAGCGCAGCACGGACTCGTGGTGGCCGTGGGTGTAGACGGCGGTCTCGCCCGGCGTGGCCGGGGGCGTCTTCTGCGACATGAGCGACTCCCTCTCCGAGAGCTGAAGGGTGAACTGCCCTGGTGGTGAGCCCACTTTAGAGCGATTGGCCGAAGTATGAGATGGGCGTCTTGAGATTTGGACACTCGAAGGATGTGCGAAGTCGGCTCGGCGGGACTGCCGACAGCGTGTCCGGGTACTCGGGCCCGCATGGACACGAACCTGCCGAACCTGACGGAGCAGCTCTCCCAGGTCGTCCGGGACGCCATCAAGGACGAGCTGCGCGAACAGACAAGGAAACAGCGCCGGGCCGCCCGCATGTACGCGGGAGCCGGTGCCGCCGGGCTCTACGGAGGCGCCGCGCTCACCGCGTTCCTGCTGCTCGCCCTCGCGATGGCACTGCCCTACTGGGCGGCCGCGCTGATCGTCGCCGTGCTGCTGCTCGGGGCCGCCGTGCTGCTGAGCCGGGGCGCCCGCAGCAGCCGGGGCGCACCCGCCGACCCGCTGTCCCGGCCGCCGGAACCCGGTGTGCCGCCCGGCGCCCCCGTCATCCCGCCGATGGTCCCGCCGGGCGCCCCCGAGCCGCCGCGAGGTCCGCTCGGCGCGCCCCACGACACGAGCCGCTGACTACCGTGGGAGCGGGGCGCGGCGGCCGTCCGCGCAAGGGAACAAAGGTGCCGCCCGCGCTCGTTGTCTCCCCGCCAAGCTGTGATCGACTCGGGAGGGAATCATGAGCGACCTCGCCATCCAGTACGTGGGCGGTCCCACCGCCGTCATCGAGATGGGCGGGGTGCGGCTGGTGACCGACCCCACCTTCGACGCCCCCGGCGACTATCCGATGGGCGACCGCAAGCTCGTCAAGAGCGCGGGGCCCGGTCTCGGCGCCGAGGAGGTCGGCGCCGCCGACCTGGTGCTGCTCTCGCACGACCAGCACCCCGACAACCTCGACCGGGCCGGCCGTGACTACCTCGACCGCGTCCCCGTCGTGCTCTCCACGGCCGCCGCGCACAGCAGGCTCGGCGACCGCGTCACCGTCCTGCCCAACTGGGAGACGTACCGCAGCGGGCAGTTGAGCATCACCGGTGTGCCCGCGCTGCACGGCCCCGACGGCTGCGAGCCCGTGGTCGGCGAGGTCACCGGCTTCGTGCTACACGGGGACGGCCTGCCCACGGTGTACGTGAGCGGCGACAACGCCTCCCTCGGCCATGTGCGCAGCATCGCCGACCGCTTCGGGCCCGTCGATGTGGCCGTCCTGTTCGCGGGCGGCGCCCGCACCCCGCTGCTCGACGCCTACCTCACACTGTCCAGCGCGGACGCCGCCGAGGCCGCCGCGATCCTGGGCGCCCGGCACGTCGTACCGCTGCACTTCGAGCACTGGGCCCACTTCAGCCAGGGCCCCGACACCCTCGTGGAGGCGTTCGGCGGGGCCGGGCTCACCGAGCGGCTGCACCTGCTCAAGCCGGCCGGACGCTTCACGCTCTGACCGGCCCCGGCCCCGGAGGCTGTTTAGCGCCGCACCCGTAACACCACGTCCGCGCCCGGCGGGCGGCACCGTACTCACCGTGCCGCCTCGCCGGGCGTCGCTGTGCCATGCCCGGTGCCATGCCTCGTGCCACCCCTCGCGCCCAGCCCGCCCGCGCGGGTTTGATCCGCCCCGCCGTGGCTACCCGGAAGGCCTACCACGCGAGGTGACATGGCCAACAAACCCCAGAACCCCAGCGCGGTGGACGTCCTGCGCGGCGCCCGCGCCCAGCTGTCCGAACTCATCGGCATGCCCGCCGAATCCGTCTCGTCCTTCGAACGCGCCGACAACGGGTGGCAGTTGAGGATCGAGGTCCTCGAACTCGCCCGGGTCCCGGACACGATGAGCCTGCTCGCCTCGTACGAGGTCGAACTCGACGCGCAGGGCGAACTCACCGGCTACCGGCGGTTGCACAGGTACGAACGCGGCCGCGCCGACAAGAACAACTGAGCCCCGCCCAGGCGCAGGGGCGCCCAAGCGGCAGCGCAAGGAGCGGAAGCCGTAGGACGACGACACGGCAACAAGCCAACAAGCCAACAGACAAGGAGGGCCGGACACCATGACGGTTGTCCCGGCACAGCAAGGCGGCAGCGGTGGCACCAGTGGCCTCTACGACGTACTGGAGCTCGTGCTCGACCGAGGGCTCGTGATCGACGCGTTCGTGCGTGTCTCCCTCGTCGGCATCGAGATCCTGAAGATCGACATACGTGTCGTGGTCGCCAGCGTCGACACCTATCTGCGGTTCGCCGAGGCGTGCAACCGCCTCGACCTGGAGGCGGGCCCGCACCGCAGCCCCGGACTGCCCGACCTGGTCGGCGAGATCACCGAGTCCGGCGCCCGCGGCAAGTCCAAGGGAGCGCTCTCGGGCGCCGCGCAGACCATCTCCGACGCCTTCAAGGAGGCCCGTGAGGAGAGCGAGCCGGAGCCGAGGCCCCGGGCCCGGCGCACCGCGTCGCGCCGGAAGGAGGAGCAGGAATGACCACGTACGTCTACGGCATCGCCCGCCGCGGCCACGGCCGGCTGCCGGAGCGGATGGGCGGCATCGGCGACCCGCCGTGCCCGGTCCGCACGGTCGAACAGGGCGATCTGGTGGCGCTGGTCAGCGACGCCCCCCAGGAGCTCAGGCCCAAGCGGCGTGATCTGCTCGCGCACCAGAACGTCCTCGCCGAGGCGGGCGCGGGCGGGCCCGTGCTGCCCATGCGGTTCGGCGGGGTCTCGCCCGACGACGACGCCGTACGGGCGGTGCTCGCTGAGCACGAGAAGCGCTATCTGGAGCGGCTCGAAGCGCTCGACGGCAAGGTCGAGTACAACGTGAAGGCCACGCACGACGAAGAAGCCGTGCTCCATCAAGTCCTCGCGGAGAACGCCGAGTTGAGGGCCATGAGCGACGCCAACCGGAAAGCAGGCGGCGGCACGTACGAACAGAAGCTGCGGCTCGGCGAACGCATCGCCGCCGCCGTGCAGCAGCGCGAGGCGACCGACGCCGTCATGGTGGAGCGCGCCCTTGAGGACGCCTCCGAGGAGCGGAGCCCCGGTCCGCAGTCCACCGGCTGGCTGGCCAACATCTCCTTCCTCGTGAAGCGCGAGCACACCGCCGAGTTCCTCGCCGCCGTGGACACCCTGCGCGAGCGCGCCCCGCACCTGGTCCTCCAGGTCCACGGCCCGCTGCCGCCCTACAGCTTCACGGGGTGAGCGCGTGGGTCTCCTGAAGGAGCTGCTGCTGCTTCCCGCGGCGCCCGTCCGCGGCACCTTCTGGGTGCTCGGCCAGGTGGCCGCGGAGGCGGAGCGGCAGTACTACGACCCCGCGACCGTGCGACGCGAACTCGCCGTGCTCGAACAGCAGTTGATGGACAGTGAGCTGGACGAGGCGGAATTCGACCGCCGCGAGGACGAGCTCCTCGACCGCCTCGAACACCCCACCCGCGCCGCCGCCGATCCCCGGAGGAAATGATGGCGAGCCCGGCCCGATTTCCCGACGCCTACCCGCCCGACGGCAGCGGCGCGAACCTCGCCGACATTCTTGAACGCGTCCTCGACAAGGGAATCGTCATAGCCGGGGACATTCGCATCAATCTCCTCGACATCGAACTCCTCACCATCAAATTGCGGCTCATCGTCGCCTCTATCGACAAGGCGAAAGAAATGGGCATCGACTGGTGGGAGGACGACCCCGCACTCTCCACCGGCGCCCGCCGCCGTGAACTGGCCAGAGAGAACGACGAGTTGAAGGAGAGGATCGCCGCACTCGAATCGGCACGGAACGCCGAAGCGGCAGAGGGGGCGGTCCGGGAGAAAAGGGCGGCGAGCGCGAAGAAGGAACAAGGTGCGGTGACCGATGAATGACGTTCGTGAACATGAACACGAGCTGTTGTACGTATACGCCGTGACGCGTCCCTTTGCCACCGCGCTCCCCGACGGGGTGCGCGGCCTCGACGGGAAACCGCCCGGCCTGATCGAGCACCGCGGCCTGTGTGCCGCGGTGAGCCGTGTCCCCGCCGAGGACTTCAACGCCGGCCCGCTCCGCGCCCACCTGGAGGATCTCGACTGGCTCGGCCGTACCGCCCGCACCCACGAGGCGGTGATCGCGGCGCTCGCCACGGTCACCTGCCCCGTGCCGCTCCGGCTCGCCACGGTGTGCCGCGACGAGAACGGGGTGCGGCGGCTGCTCGACTCCGGCCGCGCCCGCTTCGTACGGGCCATCGAACGGCTTGACGGGCGCATCGAGTGGGGCGTCAAGGTGTACGCCCAGGCCCAACAGCCCTTCCCTTCGAGGGAGTTGGATCCGCCGGAGCCGAAGGCGGCCACCGGGCGGGACTACCTGCGCCGACGGCTGGGCGAGCGCCAGTCCCGTGACGAGATCTGGCGGCGGGCCGGAGCGCTCTCCCGAGCCCTGCACGCCGAACTGTGCGACCGTGCCGAGGCCGGACGGCTGCACCGGCCGCAGAACGCACGCCTGTCCGGCGAGCCCGGCGAGAACGTGCTCAATGCCGCCTACCTGGTGCCGCTCGACCGGAGCGAGGACTTCGTCGCGGCGATACGGGACTTCATTCCGCACATCGAGGGCGTACGGGTGGAGCTGACCGGGCCCTGGGCACCGTACTCGTTCGCCGGCGGGCCGGACGACGGGCACGGCCAAGTGGACCAAGCGAGTCGAGAGGGTCGGGAGGAACAGTGAGCAGCGGTGACGGTGAAGCCCTCGCGCAGCGCGAGGTCGCCCTGGTGGACCTGCTCGACCGGCTGCTCGCCGGCGGCGTGGTCATCACGGGCGACCTCACGCTGCGGATCGCGGACGTGGACCTCGTACGCATCGACCTGAACGCGCTGGTGAGCTCGGTCAGGGCCGAAGTCCCGTCCCCCTTCGAGGAGTTCCAGTTCGGTGAGTCCGAGGAGCCGGTATGACGCAGAGGGCGGATAGGGCGGACGTGGTGAACGGCAAGCACAACGGCGGGCACGGGCGCCGGAGCGACGGCCCCCGGCGCCGGGTGGAGCTCGACCCCGACACCGTCGAGCGGGATCTCGCGCGGCTGGTCCTGACCGTCGTGGAACTGCTGCGGCAATTGATGGAACGTCAGGCCCTGCGCCGCGTCGAGACCGGTGAACTCACCGAGGACCAGGAGGAGCGGATCGGGCTCACGCTCATGCTCCTGGAAAGCAGGATGAGCGAGCTGAGGTCGAAATTCGGGCTGCGCCCGGAAGATCTCAACATCGACCTCGGCCCGCTCGGCCCCCTGCTTCCGAGGGAGAGTTCCTGAACCTTTTCGCTACCACCTGTACCAGCGCGACCGGCCGGACGTCGTCGTCGAACGCATCAGGAATCCGAGCAGCCACACGACGAGCACGATGATCGCGATCCACCAGAGAATCTTGACCGCGAAGCCGAGACCGAACAGAAGAAGTGCGAGGAGCAGGACGAGAAGAATCGGGACCATGATGTGTACCTCCTTGCTTCCGAGTTCCCCCGAATTCCTTGCCTAAGCCGGGAGTTGAGCCTGACGCTCTGTGTCTTTGTTTCGCTGTTCGGGCCGGAGGCGGCTTCAAGGGCGCAGGACCTGCGGCCGGTACACCGTCAATGCCTCCGGAAGCTTGTCCAGGGTCAGCTCCCGTGGCGCTGCGGCCACCTCGCCGTCGTACGCCAGCGAAGTGCCCGCTGCCAGGCCCGGGATCCTGAGGCGGGCCATCCTGCGCGAGGTGTGGACGGGGGAGCGGTGCAGCGGGCCCGCCAGCGCGGCGGCGAGGAGGCGGAGTCCGGGCAGGCGGCCGCCGCGTACCGCGCGTACGTCGAGCAGACCGTCCGCGAGGTCGTAGCGGCGCGCGGGGGCGGGGCCCAGGCGCTGGTAGACGCAGTTCCCCGCGAACAGCAGCCACAGCGCGGGGCGGCTGCCGCCGGGGTCGGCCCTCAACGGTCGTTCTCCGCGCAGCACTTCGTACGCGCCGAGGATGCCCGCGGCCCAGCTGCCGATGCGCGGCGACCAGCGTTCCCGCACCCGTACGAGCTCCGGATAGACGCCCAGGCTGAACGTGTTGAGGAAGTAGCCGGCGTCCGCGCCGTTGGGGCCGGGCCGGAACCGGCCGAGGTCCACCCGTACCGCGTCGCCCGAGGCCAGCGCCCGGCAGGTGTCCTGGACCTCCTCGATGCCGAGGTCGAGGGCGAAGTGGTTGAGGGTGCCGCCGGGGAACACGGCGAGCGGCACGTCGAGGCGGGCGGCGACGGACGCTGCCAGGTTGACGGTGCCGTCGCCGCCGCACACCCCGAGCACCCGGCCGCGGCCGGCCGCCTTCTCCAGGGTGGCCGGCAGGTCGTCGGGGTCGCACTCGACGACCTCGGCGAGCGGGAGGGCCGAGCGCACCAGCGCGGCCTTCGCGAGCGCGGTGCCGGACGCGCGGTTGGCGACCACCACCAGGTCCTGGCCGGCGGGCAGCGCGGGCGCGTCGGCGCGCGGGCGGCCGGGCGGCGGGAGCTGGGTGCGGGTCGGCACGAGCCCGCGTACGGCGAGGGCGGCGCCCACCCCGAGGGCCGCGCCCGCCACCACGTCGCCCGGATAGTGCACACCGGTGTACACGCGGGACGCTGCCACGGAGAAGCCCACCGGGGCGAGGGCCGCGCCCCACGCCCGGGACTCCAGGGCGACGCCGGTCACGAAGGCCGCGGCGGACGCGGCATGGCCGGAGGGGAACGACGTGGTGACCGGGCGGCGCTTCAACTGGCGGACCAGCGGCACCGCGTCGAGCAGCGGGCGGGCCCGCCGCACCGAGTGCTTGGCCACGGTGTTCACCGTCAGCGAGGCCAGTGCCAGCGAGGCGACGCCGCGCAACGCCGCCCGGCGGGCCCGGGGCGAACGGGTCGCGCCCATCGCGGTGGCCGCCGCGAACCAGAGGGCGCCGTGGTTGGCGGCCCGGCTCAGCCGCGGCAGCACGGTCTCTGCGGCAGGCCAGTGCCGGGTCGCGGCGAAGTGGAACAGCGCCCGGTCGTGGGCGCCGAGTCGCTTGTGCCAGGTGGAGTGAGTCATGGCCCGCGAGTACCCGGCCGCCCCCGGCCCAACCGGGCCCCACCTGGGGCTCGGCCGCCCGGGAGGGCGATTTCGCGCTCCGTTGAGTCGCCCCGCGTGCCGCCCCGCTGCCCACGGGCGGGGTTGTTCCCCGACCCCGCTACGCTCACGCCCGGCGTCGGCGCGACAACGCGGTGGGGGTCCCCCTGGCCCATTGGGCTGCCAGGGCCGCGCGTCCCAGACAAGATCCGCCGGACAGGCCCTAGTGGCCCGTCACATCGCCCAGGCTCACCATGCCGAGCGGCCGTCCCTCCGCCACCACCGGCAGCCGTCGTACCGCGTGGCGGCGCATCAAGGCCACCGCCGTCGCCACCTCGTCGTCCGGGCCCACGCACACCGGCGAGGGCGTGCACACCGCCTGGGCGCTGACGGTCAGCGGATCGACCCCTTCGGCGACCGCCCGCAGCGTGATGTCCCGGTCGGTGAGCACCCCGATGACCCGGCCGGCCCGGGTGACCAGCACATTTCCGATGTCCTGGGCCCGCATCAGCTGCGCCGCCTCCACCAGTGAGGCATCGGGCGGCACGGCGGTGACCCCCGCCGTCATCACTTCCCGCACGAAATGTGCCATGGCTGCGCGCCCCGATTCTCTTGAACCGTAGGGATCTGCGGGGATCCGTACGTTCGGTCGGCCTTACCCGTCTTCCCCCGGTCTCCGCATCCCGGACCGGGTACCGGGGTCCCGCCCCGGGAAACACCCTTTCCGCGCCGTTCGGCGAACGCGCACGTTTGGCCCCGCAGGGTCCGGGCAGGCGAACCTCGTGCTTCGGACCGGAGGCACGTCCGTGGGAGCGACTGTCCGCTCCGGGCGTGCCACGCTGCCCGGCCGGGCTCCCTCGGTGACAACCATCCGCCGCACCGTTTCAGGGAGCTGGATCGCATATGCGTACCAACACCACGGCGAAGCACAAGCACCCGCACGACGACGCACCCAGGACCGCCGCCGCCTTCGAGCGGCTCGCGGCACTGCCCGAGGGGCCCGAACGGGACGCCCTGCGCCAGGATCTCGTCCGCGCCTGGCTGCCCATGTCCGAGCGGCTCGCCGGACGTTTCCGCAACCGGGGCGAGGCCCTTGAGGACCTCCGTCAGGTCGCGGCCCTCGGCCTGGTCAAGGCCGTCGACCGGTACGACCCGTCCCGCGGCGCCGCGTTCGAGAGCTACGCCGTGCCCACCATCACCGGCGAGATCAAGCGCCATTTCCGCGATCACATGTGGACGCTCCATGTGCCTCGCCGCGTCCAGGACTTGAGGAGCCGGGTGCGGGCCGCGAGCCAGGAACTCGCCGCGAGCGCCGGGTCTCCCCGGCCGACCGTGGCGGAGCTCGCCGCGCACACCGGGATGACCGAGGAAGAGGTCAAGGCCGGACTGGAAGCCATCGACAGCTTCAGCGCGCTCTCCCTCGACGCCGAACTCCCGGGCGGCGAGGACGGATACACCCTGAGCGACTCGCTCGGCACCGCCGACCCGGCCCTCGACACCGTGATCGACCGCGAGGCGGTCAAGCCCGGCCTGAGCTGCCTGCCCGAGCGCGAACGGAAGATCCTCTACATGCGGTTCTTCCGGGACATGACCCAGAGCCGGATCGCCGAGGACCTCGGCATCTCGCAGATGCACGTGTCCCGGCTGATCACGCGCTGCTGCAGCCGTCTGCGGGACCAGGCCCTGCGGGATCCGCACGAAGATCACCGTCGGCCGTCGAGGCCGGCTGCCGCGGCTGCGCGGGACGAGGCCGCGGCGGGCGCGGATCCCCTGACGGGTGAGGGCTCCCGCTCGAAGCCGGACGAGCGGTCGAGGGCGAAGCTGAGGGCGGCGGCGCCGCAGCGGGCGACGCGGCCGCGCAGGACTCCGCGGGCTCCGCAGGCGACTCAACTGCCGCGCAAGGAGCAGGATCTGTCGACTCGTCAGGGATTTGGTCAGGAGTCGGACGCCGCATAGCAAGCGCGATGTGACGGGACATCACATCCATGGCCTGTCCCTCCGCCATCGAGAAGGGGCGCGCCGATCCGGTGCGGAACAGCGTGAGCACCCCCGTCACCGGCCCCGGCGCGCCCAGCGGCACACACATCAGCGACGACACCTCGGCGCGGGCGAGCACCGGGGTGCCCGAGGGGTCGTGGCCGAAGCCCTCGATGTCCTCGGGCTGCACCTGGAGCGCCCCGTTGCCGGCCCGTGCCGCCTCCAGGACCAACGGGCAGCTCGCCGGGTCCTGGCCGGCCACCGCGTGCAGGAGCGGGGCCGCGGCCGGGTCCGGCGGGCCGAGGACCACCGTGCGCCGCAGCGCACCGTCGACGAGGTCGGCCACGATCCAGTCGGCGAACCGCCCGCAGAGCACGCGCGCGGCTCCGGAGAGCGCCGACTCCCGGTCGCCGGGCGGCAGTTGAAGCAGAGTGGACGCCATGAGGTCGACCACGTCCGTGAGTTCGGCATGCCGGGTCGTCTCGGCGAGGTCGGGAACCTCGGGCGGCGGGGGAGCGGCGGCCGAGCCCCGGGCGCTGCCCGCCTGGAACACCACCAGCACCGCGGGCTGCGGCTCGTCCGGCGGGCGCAGCGCGGTCAGGGTCGCCAACAGGGGTTCCTCCGGGCGCTGTTGGAGATGGACGGTGAGCCCGCGGTCACCCTCGCCCCGGGCGACCGCGGCGGCCTGCGAGCGGAACGCCGCCCGGTCGCCCGGCGTGAGCAGCGCGGCGAGCGGCCGCCCGGTGGCGTACCCGGCGCGCACCCCGGTGAGGCCGGTCGCCGCGAAGTTCAGCCGGCGGACGACGGTCTCGCGGTCGACCAGTGCGACCGGCAGCGGAAGCCGCTGGAACAGGGCCTTGAGGAGCTGACGTTCCTGCCGTTCCACCGGCGAGGGCGCCCCTGCGGCGGCCAGGATCTGCTCGTATCGCGGCCACAACTGCTCGGCCACATGCTGGAGTTCGAAGAGCGCCGCGTCCAGAACCGTCAACTGCTCACCGGCCGGGCGGGCGCGCGCGGTGCGCAGCTCGCCCACCCGTCTGACAAAATCCGCCAGTTCCTCGCCGAAGTCGTCCTCCGTCTGCGTCATGGGAGAAAGCTAACCCGTCGGGCCGGTGCCGGGAGCCCCTGCCGTTTCGGGGGGCCCGGACCGGGAAGCCGCAGGATGAGGAGGTTTTTTCCGATGCTGCCCGAGCCGGAACACCAGGAACCCGAGACGACCAGCACCGCCCGGCGGCTCTCCCTGCTCGCCGAGCAGTCCGTGCGCTGTGCACCGGCCTGCTGCGGGGCGGTCGCGACGATAACCGACAGCGGGCCCGAACGCCGTCTCACCGCCACCCACCCCGACCTCGCGCCGCTCGCCTCCGTCCAGCTCGCCTGCGGCGACGGGCCGATCCCGAGTGCGCTGGATGCGGGCGAACCCGTGGACACCGAGGACCTGTTGAAGGAGGAACGCTGGCCCGGCTATCGCGCCCTGGCCCTCGAATCGGGCGTACGCTCCTGCGTCACCCTCCCCTTCCGCCGGTCCGGCATCGAGGTCACGGTCAGCGTCTACGGCTACCGCCCCGGCTCCCTGGAGCACCTCGTGTGCGGCCCGGTGGGCATCCTGGCCAAGGAGACCACCACCGGCCTGCTCCGCGACCGCCGCTACCGCGCGGCGCTCGCCGAGGTCGAACACCTGGAGACGGCTCTGCGCTCCCGCCCGGTCATCGACCAGGCGAGCGGCATAGTGATGCACGTCCTGGCCTGCGAGGCGAACGCCGCCTTCGACGTCCTGCGCACCATCTCCCAGCGCACCAACCGCAAACTCGCCGACGTGGCCGAGGCGGTCGTCCGCGCGAAGGGCCGAGGCCTGGAATCCGAACTCTCGGCCCTGGCGGACAAGAGCTGACCCACCGTCAGGCAATGCCGCCCAGCTCCCTCAACATCTCCCGGCTCCAGGCCGTGGCCGGCGGCGGCCCCTCGTCGCCATGCCGGCCGTCCTCGCCGGGCTGCTTCCGCTCATCGGCGTCGGGGCCCGCCCGGCGGCACCCGCCGCAGTCGCGGTACTCCTGATCGGCCTGGCCTCCGGAGCCCTGGTGCCTCCCCTGCAGGCATGGGGGCTGGGGGCGGCGATCGTCGTACTCGCCCTCATCGGCGTGCCGATCGCACTCCGCAACCGCCCTGCTTCCACCGATGCGGCCGACGCGGTCACCGGCCGAGGGCCGCGACCGAAAGCCCCCTTCCTGCTCCCGCACAAGCGGCGCCCGGGCCCAAACCTCCGTATAAAGGCTTGAAAGGCATGGCTCGTGCCGGACAGGGCCCGAGGAGGAACGGGATGCAGGGGACGGACGGTGAAGGGCGCGGGCCCGTGCGGTACGGGCCGCCCGCGCCCGGGTCCGGGCTGCCCGTGCTTCCCGAGCTCGCCGCGGTGCTCGCGGACGGCGCCGGGCGCACCGAACCCGAGCCGCCCGGCGGCGGGCCCGCCCTGCGCGAGGCGGCCTGCGGCTACTGGCTGCGGCGCGGGCTGCCCACCGCGCCGGACCGGGTCGTCGCCGCCCCCGGCGCCCAGGCGCTCCTGATCGCGCTGCTCGGCGCGTACGAGGGTGACGTGCTCATGCCCCGGCCCTGCCCGGCGTGGTGGACCCCGCAGGCCCGGCTGCTCGCACGGCCCGCCTACCACGTGCCCACGCCTGCCGAGTGCGGCGGCGTGCCCGATCCGTACGCGCTGCTCGAAACCGTTCGCCGGGTGCGGGCCGAGGGCGGCCGGCCCCGGCTGCTGCTGCTCTGCGTCGCCGACGACCCGACCGCGACCGTGGCGCCGCCCGAGACCGTACGGGAGGCGTGCGAGGCGGCCGTCGGCGAGGGGCTGCACATCGTCAGCGACGAGACCTGGCGGGACACCGTGCACCGCCCGCACGAGACGGTGCCGATCAGCCCCGCCGCGATGTGCCCCGACGACGTGACCGTCCTCGCCGACCTCGGCGGCGCCTTCACCCCGCCCGGCTGGCCCGCCGCCGTCGCCCGCTTCCCCGACACCGCGGCCGACGCCCCGCACCGGGCTCGCACCCTGGACGTCCTCGCCGCGCTCGGCGCGGTCGTGGCCGCGCCCATCGCCGCGGCCGCCGCCCTCGCCCTCACCGAACCGGCCTCCGTCGTCGAGCGCACCCGGCGGGCCGCCGCCCTGCACGCCCGTGTCGCGGCCGCCGCCCACCACCTCGTGCTCGACGCCGGCGCCATGGCCCGCCTCCCGCAGGCGGGCCGCCACCTCTACGCCGACTTCGGCCCGTTCCGCACCCGCCTCGCAGCCCTGGGCGTCACCGACTCCATGGAACTGGAGGACTACCTCACGGCCCGTCTCGCCGCCCCCGCCCCCGGCGGCCACCGCTTCGGCGACGAACTCGGCGCCCTGCGCGTCCGCCTCGCCACCGGACCGCTGCTCGGCTCGACGGACGAGCAGCGCCTGGACTCCCTCGGCGCGGCCGATCCCCTCCAACTCCCGCACGTGCAGGGCGAGTTGAGCCGCTTCGCATCGGTGCTCGCCGAACTGTGCTGACCCGTGAGCGACCCGGCACCCCGGTTGCCAGGGGCTGTGCGCCATCCGGGATCTGTCGCATGCCCCGGGCCGGTGCGAGAAGTCTCAGCCGCCCGAGCCGCCCTCAGCCACCCGCCCCCGCCGCACCCGCCGCCACCCCGCGGGCGCGCCGCTGATCAGCAGCGTCAGGGCGACGGCCACCACCACGCCCTTCCACGGCTCGTCGAAGAGGGAGCCGCCGAGAATGCCGATCAGGCCGTACGCACCCGCCCAGGCGAGGCACGCGGGGATGTCACCGCGTACGAACGTCCGCAGCGGCATCCGGCCGAGCAGGCAGGCCAGCATCACCGGGATCCGCCCGGCCGGCACCAGGCGGGACAGGACGAGCACGACCACCCCGTGGTCGTTCAGCTTGCGCCGGGCCTGCTCCAGGTGGTCCGGCGCCGCCCGGCCGCGCAGCGCCGCCAGCAGGCGCGAGCCGTTCTTCGAGCGCACCCCGCGCTGCCCGAGCCAGTACAGCGCGACATCGCCCAGGAACGCGGCCAGCGCGCCCACCCCGAACACGAGCAGCAGCGAGAACCAGGCGGTCTGGTGGAAGGCCACCACCGCGGCCGTCGACACCAGCGCCCCCGTGGGCACCACCGGCACCAGCGCCCCCAGGATCACGAGCACGAACAGCGTCGGGTAGCCGACGGCCTGCTGGGTCGTCTCCGGCGTCACCGTCGAGGCCATCTCCAGCATCCGGCCCGCGACGGCCGCCCGGCCCGCTGTCACTGCCCGGCCTCCAGACGTACGCTCTCGCCGTGCCCGAGCCGGTGCACCGCCGCCTTCGGGGCGAGCCGGGCCGCATGGCGTACGAACTCCTCGCCCGGGGCGTGGAACTCGTGCGGCCGCACGCCGTCCATGCCGATCGGCCAGTACGTGCCGTAGTGCACCGGCACCGCCGAGAGCGCTCCCAGAGCGGCCAGCGCCTGGGCCGCCCGCCCCGCGTCGAGATGGCCGAGCCCCAGGCGCGGGCCCCAGCCGCCCACCGGGAGCAGCGCGACATCCACCGGCCCCACGGCGTCCGCCATGCCGTCGAACAGGCCGGTGTCCCCGGCGAAGTAGGTGCGGGCCCCGCCCTCGACGACGTAGCCGAGCGCGGGGGAGCGGTGCGGTCCCACCGGCAGCCTGCGACCGTCGTGCCGGGCGGGCACGGCCCGTACCCGCAGGGCCCCGACCTCGACGGTGTCACCGGCCCGTACCTCGGTGATGGACAGGCCGAGCCTGCCGAGCCCCGGCACGGCGCGCGAGGCCCCGGCCGGCGCGATCAGCCGGGTGCCGGGTGCGAGCCGCGCGAGCGAGGGCACATGCAGATGGTCGGCGTGCAGATGCGACACGAGCACCGCGTCCGCCACCGCCGCCTCGGGCGGCGGCAGCGCGCCCCGGCGCCGCCGCAGATGCGCGAGGCGGCGCGCGAAGAGCGGATCGGTCAGCAGCCGTACCCCGGACTCCTCGATCGTGCAGGTGGCATGACCCCACCAGGTGACCTCCACCGGCACGCAATCCTCTTCCCGGCTCGACGATGGTTGACGACGAGCCTAAATCTCCCCGCGCGCAAACCACGGGTGTCGGGGTAGTCATCCCGCACCAGAGGGGAGACGCGCCGTGACCATGCACGCCGAGCAGTGTCCGCGCTGCGGAGGAGTCCTGGCGGTGAGCCAGGACGGCTGGAAGATCTGCCACTCCTGCGGATACTCCTCACCGCCGTGAACGGGGAGTAGGGTCGGCCCCGACAGCTCATGCAGGGGGACGGTATGGACGACGTACGTGTGGCGGCGATCGCCAGCCTGACCCCCCTCGAAGAACTCGATCTCGATCCCTTCCTGGTGGACACCCGAAGCCAGCACGAGATGTGCGCGAAGTGGGCCGCCGGCCGAGGCTACGTAGTCACCAGGCAGTTGCTTTTCTACGGTCTGCGTCCGGACCACGTCGGCCTCTGGGCGGATGTGGACGCGGGCCTCGTCGACGTGTTTGTCGCGCCCAACGAGCGTGTCCTGGCAAGGGCGTTGACGTCCGTGCCGGAGTTCTCCGCCGAGTGCGCGCGGCGCGGTGTGCGCCTGGAGACGGCCGGGCTCGACGAACCCGCCTACGACGCCACGAAGAAGGCCCACATCCACCGCCGCCTGTCGATGCCGACCGCCGGATACGACGGCTGCTGACGGCCGCTGCCCGCACGACGCCGCGGACCCTTTGCACCCTTATGGCAGGGTGGTGAGGGAACGGCAAGGCGAAAGGCGGGCGGCGTGGGGCGATGGCGGACGACGGGCAGCGCCCTGCTGCGGGTGATCGTCGTGTGGGTCGTCTCGACGCTCACCATGATGCTGCTCGCGGGCATCCTGCCCGACTTCAAGCTCACCTCCGACAACGGCGACAGCATCACCCGGGTCGCGCTCACCGCGGCCTGGGGAGCGGGCGCGTTCGGCCTGCTCGGCGCGCTGGTGTGGCCGCTGGTGGTGCGGGCGTTCCTGCTGGTGCCCGCGCTCGTGCTGGGCCTGCTGGTGTTCTTCCTGAACGGCTCGCTCCTGCTGATAGCGCTCCGCCTGATCCCGACCGGCCGGGGCGCGGCCGAGCCCGAGACCGCGGTGATCGTCGCCGCCGTGATGTCGGCGGTGGCCTCGGCGACCTCGACCGCACTGGCCGTACGCGACGACGACGCCTACCGGCGCCGCCTCTCCCGGCTCGCCGACCGCCGCCGGCGCAGACGCGGCGAAGGCCCGGTGCCGCGGCCGCCGGGCATCGTCTTCCTCCAGCTCGACGGGGTCGGCGAACACGTGCTGCGCGACGCCGTCGACGCGGGCCTCATGCCGACCGTCGCCACCTGGCTCAAGGGCACGCACCGGCTCACCCCGTGGCGTACCGACTGGTCGAGCCAGACCGGCGCGAGTCAGCTCGGCATCCTGCACGGCTCCACCTTCGATGTGCCGGCCTTCCGCTGGTACGAGAAGGAGAGCGGCGAGGTGATGGTCTCCAACCGGCCCGCCTCCGCCGTCGAACTGCAGCGCCGGGCCGTGGCGCGCACCGGCGACGGCGGGCTGCTCACCCTCGACGGAGCCAGCCGCGGCAACCTGTTCTCCGGCGGCGCCGACCAGGTCGCCCTGGTCCTGACGGTGGCCGCCCGGCGCGGCCGCCGCAACCGCTCCCGCGCCGGATACTTCGCCTACTTCTGCGACCCCGCGAACGCGGTGCGCACCGCGGGCTCGTTCGTCGCCGAGGTCGGCCGCGAGATCGCCCAGTCGACCCGGGCCAGGATCCGCAAGGAGACCCCGCGCATCAAACGCGGCGGCCTCTACCCCTTCATCCGCGCCTTCGCGACGGTCGTGGAGCGGGACGTGGTCGTCGCCGCCGTCATGGGCGACATGCTCGCAGGACGCACCGCCGTCTACGCCGACCTCGTCGCCTACGACGAGGTCGCCCACCACTCGGGGCCGCGGGGCAGGGACACCGACCAGGTCCTCCGGCGCCTGGACCGCTCCATCGCCCTGATCGCGGGCGCCGCCCAGCACGCCCCGCGCGGCTACCGCATCGTGCTCCTCTCCGACCACGGCCAGAGCCCCGGCGAGACCTTCGAGGGCGCGTACGGACTGACCCTGAAGGATCTCGTACGGGCCGGCTGCGGGCTGCCCGTGCCGCGCCGGGCCCGCCGCACCCGCAGCGGCGCGGAGGCCAGGTACGCGGTGCGGGTCGCCCTGCACCGGCCGGTCGAGGACGGCGAGGAAGCACGGCCGGGGCCCGGCTCCGAACCGGTCGTGCTCGCCTCCGGCAACCTCGGCCTGATCTCCTTCCCCGACGCCGAGGGCCGCATGACCCGCGAGCAGATCGACCGCCGCCACCCGGCGCTCCTGCCGACCCTGGCGAGCCACCCCGGCATCGGCTTCCTCCTCGTCCGTAGCCAGGAGCACGGAGCGGTGGTGATCGGCAGGGGAGGGGCGGAGGTGCCACTCGCCCAACTCACCGACGGGAAAGGCCCGTTGAAGGGATTCGGGCGCGGTGCGGCCGACGCGGTCCGCCGCACCGACACCTTCCCGCACACCGCCGACATCATGGTCAACTCGATGTACGACCCGGCCACCGGCCAGGTGCACGCCTTCGAGGAGCAGATCGGCTCGCACGGCGGACTCGGCGGCGAGCAGTCCCACCCCTTCCTGCTCTCCCCGCTCGACCTCACCGAACCGGTGCCGGACGGCGGGGAACTCGTCGGCGCGGAACAGGTGCACCACGTCCTGCGCCGCTGGCTGCGGGAGGGCCAGGGGCCGCAGGTCCCGGTGGGTGCCGAGGCTCTGGCCGGGGTGGAGAATTCGCCGTCAACAGGCCGACCGGAAGGACCATTTCCGGTTGGCGGCCTCACTCGGCAGGACAAAACCAGCTGATTTTGTGCGGTGCCCCACGTACCCGACCATGGTCAGGTTTGTCCCGTACGAGAGGCGCCCCCACCCACCATGACCACGCAAGAAACCCAGAGCAAGCACGCCCGGCAATTCGGCCTGCCGGTCGCGACCGCCCTGGTCATGGGCAACATCATCGGCGGCGGAATCTTCCTGCTGCCCGCCTCGGTCGCCCCGTTCGGCACGATCAGCCTGGTCGCGTTCGCCGTCCTCACCGCCGGAGCGATCGCGCTCGCCCTCGTCTTCGGACGGCTCGCCGAGCGCCACCCGCAGACCGGCGGCCCGTACGTCTACGCCCGCGAGGCCTTCGGCGACTTCGCTGGGTTCCTCGCCGCCTGGTCCTACTGGATCACCACCTGGGTCTCCAACGCCGCCCTCGCGGTCGCCGCCGTCGGCTACCTCGACGTGCTCATACCCGTCCACGAATCCAAGGCGACGACGATCACCGCGGCCCTGCTGCTCCAGTGGCTCCCGGCCCTGGCCAACCTCGCGGGCACCCGGTACGTGGGCGCGGTCCAGCTCGTCGCCACCGTCCTGAAGTTCGCCCCGCTGCTCCTGGTCGCCGTCGGCGGCCTCTTCTTCTTCGACCCCGCCAACCTCGGCCCCTTCCAGACCGGCGGCCAGTCAGGGCTCGGCGCGATATCCGCCTCCGCCGCGATCCTGCTGTTCAGTTACCTCGGCGTCGAGTCCGCAGCCGTCAGCGCGGGAGAGGTCCGCGACCCGCGCCGCAACGTCGGCCGCGCCACCATCCTGGGCACCATGGGCGCCGCCGTGATCTACCTCCTGGGCACGCTCTCCGTCTTCGGCACCGTCCCGCACGACAAGCTCGTCGGCTCCACCGCCCCCTTCACGGACGCCGTGAACTCCATGTTCGGCGGCACGTGGGGCGGCACCGCGGTCGCCCTCGCCGCCCTCGTCTCCATGGTCGGCGCCCTCAACGGCTGGACCCTGCTGAGCGCCCAGACCCCGTACGCCGCCGCCAAGGACGGCCTCTTCCCGCAGGTGTTCGGGAAGAAGAAACGCGGCGTCCCGACGGTCGGCGTCCTGGTCACCGCCGTCCTCGCCTCGCTCCTGACGGTCTACAACTACACGGCCGGATCCAAGGGGGTCTTCGAGATCCTGGTCCTGGTGACCACCTTCACGGCGACCGTGCCCTACCTCCTGTCGACCGCCGCGCAGATCTACTTCCTCGCCTCCGGCCAGGGGGAGCGCGTGCACCGCCCCCGCCTGATCCGCGACGCGGTCCTGGCCGTGCTGGCCTTCGGCTTCTCGATGTGGCTGGTGGCCGGATCCGGGTACGAGGCGGTCTACCAGGGCGTCCTGTTCCTCTTCGCGGGCGTCCTCGTGTATGCGTGGATGGCGGCCCGCAAGCAGCACGCCCAGGAGAAGTCGGCCGTCTGACGTGTTGTTCGCCACCTTGGGCGCCGCGTGGAGGCCAAGGTGGCGTCAGGGTTCGGGCCATTCAGGACGTACTGCCGGTAGCGGGTTGCGTACGAGTGGATCATGTGTGGTGGGATGAGGTGATGCGAACCCCCACACGCATGCACGCTCGCTACCGCAACCCCTATGACGAACTCGCGGCCCTGGCCGACCCCGAGCCCGACCCCCGCCCGGCCGAGGAGCCCTGGACCGACCCCGGTTGCGCCACCGAGGAGATACCGGAAGCGATACCGGCCGAGGCGCCCTCCGGCCTGGTGGACGCCGACCCCGACCACGACTTCTGGTCCCGGCCGCAGCGCCGCCGCGCCAGGCGCCGCCGCCGGAGCCGGGGGAGCCTGCTCGCGGCCGTGCCCCGCGCGGGCAAGCTGCTCGTCGCCCTCGTGGTGGGCGCCGGATTCCTCGTCCTGGCGGACCGCTGCGCGGCGATGTACGCCGAGAAGAAGGCGCAGCAGGCGATCCAGAACGACCTCCGTCTCGCCGCCGCGCCCCAGGTGGACATCCACGGCTTCCCCTTCCTCACCCAGGTCCTGGACAAGCACCTGGAACGCGTGGACGTCACCGTGCCGCATGTGCCCGCCGACCGCGTGTCCCTCGCGAAAGTGCAGGCCAGCGCGCGCAACATCGAGCTGACGGGCCATCTGCCCAGCGACATCAGTGGCGCGGTCGTCGGCAACCTGGACGGTGACATCACCCTCTCCTTCGACGACCTGAACCGCGAACTCGCCGCATCCCAGGTCAAGTTCAGCCGTCGTAGCGACAACTCGGTGGGTGCGGACGGCAAGTTGAGCATCGCCGGGCAGGAGCTGCACGTCAGCGCGGAGGCCCAGCTGCGCCTCGTCGGCAACCAGGGCCTGTCCACCGACATCGACGGCATGAGCCTCGACATGCCCGGCATCGCCACCTACCGCCCGGGCCGCGACCGCGGCCTGACCCTGCACCGCGAGACCGCCGAACTCATCAGCCGGGACACGGCACGGGTCAAGGCGCTCCTTTCGGTACCGGCGGTGGTGAAGCGGCTGGGAGTGCCGGACAAGGACGTCGAGTCGGCGCTGAAGAACGAGGCGAAGCTCCACGAACTGGTGGGCACCCCCCGTTTCATCGACCGGCTGATGCAGGTCAACCTCGTGGATGTGGTGGCGGACCACCCCTGGCTCCTCTCCAGGGTGGGCATCGACCCGAAGCTGATCACCGGCCTGATGGCGATGCGCCCCCCGGAGCTCTCCGACCGCCTGTCCTTCTCCTTCACGCTGCCGAAGGAGGCGAAGGACCTGCAACTGCGCGGCGTACACGTCGAGAAGAACGGCATCGTGGCGACGGTTTCGGGAATGGGCCTTGCGGTGGGCAAGGGCCACTGACACCCCCGCAGGGACGCCGATAGTCTGCACGGCATGATCAACTCATCTGGACGTTCCGGCGACGCCGAGGTCGCCATAGCAGCGGCAGCCGCCGGCGCGGACGTGGTGCGCACCCTGTACGGGCAGCGGCTCGCCCGCATCGACAAGGGCGCCGGGGACTTCGCCACCGCCGCCGACGTAGCGGCGGAGAAGGCGATCCTCGACGTCATCCGCGCCGCCCGCCCCGAAGACGCGGTGCTCGGTGAGGAGGGTGGGCAGCACGGGGGCGCCGACGCTGAGCGCCAGTGGCTGGTGGATCCCTTGTGCGGCACGCTGAACTACGCCGTAGCCAGCATGCTCGTGGCCGTCAATGTGGCGCTGCGCGACGGGGCGGCGGCGGTGGCCGACCCGTTCAGCGGCGAGGTCTTCTGCACCGACGGCGAGACGGCCTGGGTGCGGAGTGAGGGGGCCGATGCCCCGTTGGTGCCCGAGCCCGCCACGCGCCTGGTGGATGTCAACCTGGATCCGCCGTTCCCGAACGCGCCCGGGTTCCGCGCCACCGACCTCCTTGCCCACCCCGACTTCGTCGCCCGGTTCCGGCCGAGGGTGGTGTCCACGACACTGGCGCTGGCCTGGGTAGCGGCCGGCAAGCGAGCCGCGTACATCACCGACGGCGGCGATCTCTCGGACAGCGTGCACTTCGCCGCCGGAATCGCCCTGTGCCGGGCGGCCGGCTGTGTGGTCACGGGCATCGACGGCGCCCCGGTCGGCCCGGCGGGCCGCGGCCTCGTGGTGGCGGCCGATGCCGAGACCCACGAACTGCTGATGGCGATGATCTGCGGCCGAGCGTAGTCCTGCGCCCTCGGCGACGCCCCGGTGACGCCGCCTCGCGCGGCACGCGCGCGCCCTGTCCGCCGGGCCAAGGGCATCCTGATGAGCACATGAGCAGCCGTACTCATGCGCTCATCACTGCCCCAACACGGCGGCGACATCCAGGGGTACGAGACCCGGGGCGGCGCCACCGACGACGGCCGGGGCGCGTATGTCGCGGTGACCGCCGAGCCGTCCGACGAAGCGGCCGTGCGGCGCGTAGAGGCGGCCGTGGACACCGCTCTGTGCCGCTGACGCCCCTACCCGCCCCCGGTCCGGCAGGCGTCTGGGGGTGCGAACCCGGGGGAATGCGCGGATGCTGGGTGTGCCAGCATCCGCAAGGAGGCAGATATGTCGATGCTCGACAAGCTCAAGAGCATGCTCAAGGGCCACGAGGACACCGCGCGGCAGGGAGTCGAAAAGGCCGGCGACGCCTTCGACGCCAAGACCGGCAACAAGTACCAGAGCCAGGTCGACATGGCCCAGCAGAAGATCAACGAGCAGCTGGGCTCCGACAAGCCGCAGGACACCCCTCCCCAGAGCTAGATCCCCAGAGCTGGACCCAGCACGGCCGTGACCACGACTCCGCCCTCGTCGGCCCCCGAGGATCGCGAGCGGGGGCGGGACCGTGGTGCCCGGCGTGTGCCCCATGCGCCAGGACGGGTCGATACGTCAAGAGGAGTCACTCGGTAGAGCGGATCTGCCGGGGCATCGGCACGTAACGGGCATAGCTGGGCAGAGCTGTCCTCGTGCCGTCCGCCTCCCTCGCCGCCCTGCGCCGCATCCTCGTGGTGCTGGTGGTGCTCGGCGCGCTGTTCGGGGCGGCGCCCGACGTACAGGCGCGCGAGGGACGGACGGCGGATTCGGCCTCGGCGTCCGTCGCGCCCGAACCGTCGGACGAGGGCACCCAGGACGCGGCCGAAGCGGTACTTCCCGTTCCATCGGGCCGGCCCGCGCGACCGGTACGCCCGCCGATGGCCGAGGAGCCGCGGCCGGATCCCGCGTCGCCGCCCTCCACCCCGTACGACAACGCCCGTCGGCCCGCTGCGGCGACGGGCGTTCGCTGTGTGGTGCTGCGCTGCTGACCGTTCCGCACGGAACCGGATCAGTCAGTCAACTCCCCACACGGCAAGGTGGTTCACCCATGCCCATCGATCCGCTCGCGGCGCTCAACGCCATGATCCGAGCCGAGGCCGCCCGCATCCGGCCCGCCGGGACCGGTACTCGCGAGAAGGGAGGGAAGGCGGCCGAGGAACAGGAGGAGCGCCCGGGGAAGAAGCCCCAGGGGCGCTAGCCGCGTACCGACGGCCGGAAGCCCTCGTGGTGGACCTACTGGGGCTTTCGGCCCGTCCTGCGAGAGTGCGTGCACGGCGTCGTGCGGCGGACGGACCCCTACGACACGCCTTGGCTGTTGTACGCACCCGGGCCCGGGGACAGGTCCTGGAGCCCTATCACCCGCAGCAGCTCCAGACGTTCACATGTCTGCGTACCCGGCCGTGCCGAGTGAACGATGAGCTGCTGGTCGTGGCCGTCGCCGACCAGCACCTCGCAGTCGAGGTCGAGAGTGCCGACCACGGGGTGCAGGAAGCGCTTCGGCGACGGGCGGCGCACCACGACATCGTGAGCCCGCCACAGCTCCTCGAACTCGGCCGATCCGGCGCGCAGTTCGGCCACCAGGGCGGCCGGGCCCGGGTCGTCGGGGCGGGCCGCGGCGATCGCGCGCAGGCCCGCCACATGGGCCCGGGAGTGCATCTCGCGATGGTCGGGCGGGGTGATCAGCCGGGTGGCGGGGTCCGTGAACCAGCGGCGGATCACGTTCGTGCCCGTGTAGTCGCCCGTCAGGGCCACTGACATCGTGTTCTGCGCCAGCACCTCGCCCCAGTCGCTGTACACGGACGCCGGCAGGTCGTGCAGCCGGTCCAGGATCATGAGCAGACCTGGCCGGACGTGCCCGGAGGAGACGCCGGGCCGCGGCGGCTCCTCGTCCGCCAGGTGGAACAGGTGGTCGCGCTCGGCGTCGTCGAGGCGCAGCGCGCGGGCCAGCGCCGTCAGCATCTGCCGCGAGGGGTGGGAGCCGCGACGCTGTTCCAGGCGCGTGTAGTAGTCCGCGGACATCCCGGCGAGCTGCGCCACCTCCTCGCGGCGCAGCCCCGGTGTGCGGCGCCGCGGCCCACCGGCCAGGCCCACGTCGGAGGGGGCCAGCCGGGTGCGGGCGCGGCGCAGGAAATCGGCGAGTTCGGCTCGGTTCACCTCTTCAGGATCGCTCGGGACCGGCCGCACATCCAGTGCTCATCCAGGGAGTGGCGGTCCCTGGATGACCGCGTCTCTCCCGGCGCGGCGGAAGACCGCCCACGCTGTGAGGCATGGCTACGACAACCAGGAGGCGGCCATGCTGACGTTGGTGACAGGGGCGACGGGACAGGTCGGGCGGCGGTTCGTGCCGCGGCTGCTGCAGGGCGCGCCCCAGGGCGACCGGGTGCGGGTCCTGGTGCGGGATGCGGCACGGGGCGAGCGGTTCGCGGACCTGGGCGCCGAGGTGATCGTCGGCGACCTGCGGGACGTGGACGTCCTCGGCAGGGCGACGGCCGGCGCGGACGCCGTGGTGAACGTCGCCGCGGCCTTCCGCGGGGTGTCGGACGAGGAGGCGCGGGCCGTCAACGGGGACGCCGCCGTTGAGCTCGGCCGCGCCGCGGTGGCTTCGGGCGTGCGGAGGTTCGTGCAGGTCAGTACGGGGCTGGTGTACGGCGCCGGGCGCGGCAGGCCGCTGGTCGAGGGCGATGAGACGGTGCCGGGCACCCATCTGTGGGGCGCGTACCCCGAGTCGAAGCGGGAGGCGGAGCGCGCGCTGGCGGCGACGGACGGTCTCGACGACCTGCGCATCGGCCGGCTGCCGTTCGTGTACGGCGACGGGGACCCGCATCTGACGGACGTGATGGAGTGGGCGCCGAAGTGGCCCGCCATGCAACGCCTGCACATGGGCCACCACGTGGATGTCACCCAGGGTCTGCGGCGCCTCCTGTACGCGGCGGGCGCGCACGGCGTCTACAACATCGCCGACGACACCCCGGTGACGACGGTCGACCTGTTCGTCCTGCACGGCCTCGCGGTGCCGCAGGAGGCGTACGACAAGGAGGTCGACGACCCGTGGCACAGCGTGATGTCGACCGACCGCATCCGCCATGAGCTGGGCTACCGGCCACTCTTCCCATCGGTGTGGACGGCGCGGGACGCGGGCGTTCTCTAGCACCCGCGGGGAGGGGAACGGCCGTGGACGTGGCCGTCCCTGGTGGAGGGTCAGCCCGCGTCGCGTACGTGGACGTGGCCGTCCCTGGGGTAGGGCGGGTAGGCGGGCAGGATCCGGTCGAGGCGGTAGCCGGTCTTCTCGGCGACGCGGCACGAGGCGAGGTTGTCGATCTGGTGGATCAGCTGGAGGCGGCGCAGACCGTCGCCCGCGAAGGCGTCGAAGGCCCACGTCGAGAGCGCCTCCAGGGCACGGGGGGCCACGCCCTGGCCGCGGGCGTGGGCCAAGGTCCAGTAGCCGACCTCGCCGATCTCACGGCCGTCGTCGTTCCACCTGAGGGAGATGTCGCACAGCAACTTTCCGTATCCGCCGTCGGGTTGGGCCTCGCAGACCGCGAAGCTGAACTGCCTTCCGGTCTCCCTGCCCTCCCACTGCCGCTCCAGCCACCGCAGCGCGTCCTCGGAGGACTTCATCGGGCTGGTCGTCCAGCGGGCTATGTCGGGGTCGCTGTAGGCCTCGATCACCGCCTGGGCGTCGTCCGGCAGCCAGGGCCGCAGCACGAGCCCGCCCGCCGTCGCCGTCGCCTCCACCCGCAGAGTCACCGTCATCCCTGTCCTCCTCGAAAACGCGGTCCATCGCGCCGGCCGCATGCGTAAGAGTATGGAGGCGGGGCGAGCGGCATCCGGAGGGGGCCAATCTTCCCAACTGAAGGACCGCGGGCGGTTGTTGAGCGGGCATCCGGCTCGCCGATGCGGATGGCGTCAGTCCGCTAGGAGTTCCGCGACGGCCCGCGCGGTCCACAGGCCCGCCGTGCCCGGGCAGTCCGCCACATAGGCGGTGACCGCCTCCTCGTCCCAAGTGCCCGCTTCCAGCAGTCCCCTGGCCAGGTGTGCGAGATAGGCGGCCGAGGGCGCCGTCCAGGCAACCTCGTCCATGCGCCAGGGGGCGGTGAAGGCAAGCACGGGCCGGCCGTCGAGCCGGCCCGTACAGATCAGGGTTTCGTACCGCCCGTCGCCCAGCACCGCCCGTCCCGTGCTCAGCACCTCGCCGAGGTCGAGGTCCGCGCCGGGTTCCCGGTACATCTCCTGCGCAGCGATGTCGGCGAACTGGCCCGCCGAGACCAGGTGGGCGCGGCCGAACACGCGGCCGTCCGCGTCGGGATCGTAGAAGGCCCGGCCGCCCTGCCAGACCGGCGACCGGGTCGCGAAGTAGAGCGCCCCGCGGAGCTCAACCGGCACGGACTGGGCAGGCAGCCGACGGTCCCGGCAGCCCGGATACGCCCGGGCCGCGCCCGGCGGCCGCCCGCCCTCGATGTAGTGGGCGAGCCGGTCGCGATGCATGTTGGAGCCGTACGAGGCGTACCAGACCATCCCGTCCGGCCCGCCCACGGCCGAGCTGTCGCCGATCACATCAACCTCCATTACCTCCGCGGTAATCGACCCCTTCGCCGCCCCCCGGCAGAGTTGGGGACATCGGGACCCGGGCGGCGCACTCCGGTCGGGTCCCGGGTTTTTGACCAGGCGTCACATACTTCAACGGAGGCTGATTTCCATGTCCGAGAACCGCTACGAGACCGCCGTCGCCCGCTACTTCGAGGCGTGGAACGCCCGCTCGGCCGAGGGTATCGCCAAGGCCGTCGCCGCGGCGTGGACCGAGGACGGGTCCTACACCGACCCGCTCGTCGAGGTCGCGGGCCACGACGCGGTCGCCGCCGTGATCGCCGGGGCGCACGCCCAGTTCCCGGGGTTCGAGTTCCGGCTGCTCGGCGCGGTCGACGGCCACCACGACATCGCCCGCTTCGGGTGGGAGCTGGTGTCGGTCGCCGACGGCTCGGCCCCGGTCGCCGGGTTCGACGTGATCGCCCTCGCCGAGGACGGCCGCATCCGCTCCGTCGCCGGTTTCCTGGACCGCGTACCGGCTACGGCATGAGCGACTGAAGGTACTTCGCCGTTTCCGGGTCGGCCGGCAGGAACGTCTCGATGGCCAGCTCGGAGACGGTGACGTCCATCGGCGTGTTGAACGTGGCGATGGTCGATATGAACGACAGGACCGTCCCCGCGTGCTCGATGCGCAGCGGCAGCGCGAAGGGGAACACCGGGTGGGCTCCGGCGTCGCCCGGCTCCCCGCCGGCCGGCACGGGGTGGGCGGCGACCTCCTCGTACAGCTCGCGCAGGGTTTCGCTGCGCAGCAGCGCGATCTGCCGTTCCATCTGTTCCAGGAGGTGGCCGCGCCACTGCGGCAGGTTGCGGATGCGCGGGGCGAGGCCCTCGGGGTGGAGGGTGAGCCGCATCGCGTTCACCGGCGGTGTCAGCAGATGCCCGGCCACGCCTTCGAGGAGCATTTCTATGCCCCGGTTGGCGGCGAGCACCGTGTATGTCGCGTCGACCATCAGCGCGGGGTACGGATCGTAGGCCTGGAGCAGCCGCTCCATTCCCTCGCGCAGGGAACTCATCGACGGGTCGTCGAGCGGAGTCTGTGCGTAGTGCGGGGCGTAACCGGCCGCCAGGAGAAGGGCGTTGCGCTCGCGGACCGGCACGTCCAGGTGCTCGGCGAGGCGCAGGACCATCTCCTCGCTCGGCCGGGACCTGCCGGTCTCGATGAAGCTGATGTGCCGGGCCGAGGAGTCGGCGCGCAGCGCGAGCTCCAGCTGGCTGATCCGGCGCTGCTCGCGCCAGCCGCGCAGCATCGGCCCTACTCCCGTTTCCAGTGCGGCAGTTGTCATAGCTCAGACATTAACCCGCGCCTGTGACAACGCCTCCGAGCGGCCCGCGTCCTGCCCCTTGCGGCGCCGCCGGAGTGCCGAGGCCGCGAGGACCGCGCCCGCCGCGACCCCGTACGCCGTCGTCGGTACGGGGAAGTCCGGCACGGCCGGAGTCGTCACATACGCGGCCGCCCCCGCAGCGGCAACGGTGAGCCACTCCCACCGCCCGTCGAGCGCCACGAGGGCGATCAGAAGCAGGGCGTACCAGGAGTAGCCCGGCGTGAGCAGCAGGAAGGACCAGCCGAGCAGCAACAGGGCGCCGGACCAGGGGCGTTCGGGATTCCCGCGCCGCAGCACGTACGCGGTCACCGCGAGCAGGGCGGCCAGCGTGACCGGCAGGGACCAGCTGTCGGGCAGCACCAGGCGGAGCAGCGCGAACCGGCCCCGCGCGGAGGGATCGTCGTACCCCTCCTCCTCGGTGTAGCCACCGAGGTAGCCGAACACCGAGGAGTGGGAGGCGAGCGCGTACGGGAGGTAGGAGAGCGCGATCGTGCCTACTGTCGACAGGAGTACGGTGACCGGCCGCCGTCGCAGGACCGCGGGCAGGACCACGGCGGGCAGCAGCTTCACCGCGACGCCCGCGCCGATCAGCGCCCCGCCCATTGCGGCACGCAGCCGCCCGAGCGCGGCACGGCCCGTCAGCGCGCCGAGCCCCGCGACCGTCAACAGTACGGCCAGGACGTCGACATGGGCGTTGTTGACCGCCTCCAGGGGCACGGCCGGACACCACGCCCAGTACGCGACGGGTGGCACCGAGCCCGCCGCCCCGTCCGGACCGCGCCGCCGGACGATCCGCAACAGGCACAAGGTGGTGCCCACCGCGAACAGCGCGCCGCCGGTCTGCAGCGGCTTCAGGCGGGCGGAACCGGGCGCGATCTCGTCCACCACCAGGTAGTACGCCTCGGCGACCGGCGGGTAAATGGTGTGGACGGACGGCCTGTTGAGGAGGGTGCAGCCGCCGTCCACCGGGGCGTGGTCCGCCAGCGCGCACTGTGCCGGATCCGTCGGGAAGAGCCAGCGGTCGCGCAGCCCGGCCAGCTCGCGGTCGGCCGGAGCGTGGTCGTACGGGGAGATCCCGGCCGCCTGCACCCGGCCGTCCCAGGCGTACCGGTAGGCGTCCGTGCTCGTGCGCGGGGGAGCCAGGAGGCCCGTCGCGGCCACGGCGATCCCGCCCGCGACGATCAGCGCGGCCTGGTGGCGGACCGGCACCCTGCGCAGCGACCGGGCGGCAGCGGCGAACAGCAGCCAGGCCGCCGCGTACCACCAGGAGAGCCCGCCCGGGTCGGTGGCATAGCCGTCGCGCAGGACGGTGAGGGCGAGCACGACGGTGAGCGCGGCGAGCAGGGCGGCGGTGCATGCGGTACGTCCATGGGTCACCCCGCGAGCCTCGCACCTCCGCACCGCCTGGGACGGCAGGCCGCCCCCGCTGTCCGCGAACCGTAAGGTTCTGCCGGGCGCGCGGGGGCGGATTACTCGGCTACCGGATTACTGCCAGCCGCCGTAGGGAACGGTCAGGAGTTCCAGCCAGTGCCCCGACGGATCGGGGAAATAGACCCCGCGGCCGCCGTCGTTGTGATTGATCTCGTTCGGGTGCTGGCGGTGCGGATCGGCGAAGAACGGAAGCTTCAGATCTTTGATCTTCTGGAACGCCGCATCGAATTCCTCCTCGGACACGAGGAATGCGTAATGCTGCGCGGGGATATCGGTGCCCTCGGGCACGGTGGCGAAGTCGAGAGTGACGCCGTTGCTGGTCGTGACGGGGATGAACGGTCCCCATTCCTTGCCGACCTCAAGGCCGAGCATGTCGCCCAGGAATTCGGCGGACACCCGGTTGTCGCGGGAAGCGACGATGGTGTGATTCAACTGTACTGACACGGTGGAATGCCTCCAACAGGCATCTCACAGACACCTCCATGTCTCACCCGGCCGGTGACCGACACGCGATGCTGCCCAAAGATCCTAACCACATGACCGCGCCCCTGTCACGGTATTGATTGCGTCATCACATTCCCGCGCCGGACGGCGGCGTTCGCGAACCGTAAGGTGTTCAGCCGCCCCGAACGGGGGTCTGCCGGGGTGGGATGGGAGGCATGAAGCCACGACTTCCCGCAGTGCGGCCGCCCGTGTTCAAGGGCCGACTGCACGACGCACGTACGGCGACCTCCATCGGCCGCCTGCTGGGTGTCGCGATCGCGATCTGCTTCGGCACGGGACTGATCAGCCACTACCTCCAGCACCCGCCCGGATGGCTGGCGGACTACTTGCCGAGCAGGCCCAGCTGGGGCTACCGGCTCACCCAGGGCCTGCACGTCGCGTCCGGCATCGCCGCGATCCCGCTGCTGCTCGCCAAGCTGTGGACGGTGTACCCGAGGCTGTTCGCATGGCCGCCGGTGCGTTCCGTCCGCCATGCACTGGAGCGCCTCTCGGTCGCGGTCCTCGTCGCCGGCGCGGTCTTCGAACTGCTCACGGGACTGCTGAACACGGTGCAGTGGTACCCGTGGCCGTTCAGCTTCGTACCCGTGCACTTCGCCGTGGCGTGGCTGCTCGCCGGGGCGCTGACCCTCCATGTAGCCGTCAAGTACCCGGACATCAAAGAGCATTGGAGCCGGAAGTCGCCCGGCACGCCGGCACTGCCCGCGGCCGACGGCCCCGACCGGCGCTCCTTCCTGACCGGGGTGACGGCCGCCGTCGGCGCGGTCACCCTCACCACCGTCGGCCAGTCCTTCACCCCGCTGAAGACCTTCGACGTCCTCGCGCCACGCCACCCCGACCACGGGCCCCAGAGCCTCCCCGTCAACAAGACCGCGGCGGCCGCCGGAGTGGGCCAAGTCGACCCCGCTGCCTACCTGTTGACGGTAGACGGCCCCCGCCCGTACACCCTCACCCTCGCCGAACTGTCCGCGATCACCCAGCACGCGTCCGTACTGCCCATCGCCTGCGTCGAAGGGTGGAGCAAGTCCGCGCGCTGGACCGGTGTGCGCATGACCGACCTGCTGCGCCGGGCCGGCGCGCCGCCGGACGCCCGGGTGCGGGTGACCTCGCTGGAGAAGTACGGCTCGTACCGGGTGATGGAGATGGGCCGGGAGTACGCCCACGACCCGCTCACCCTGCTCGCCCTCACGCTCAACGGGCAGCCCCTCACGCCGGACCACGGCTACCCCGCCCGCATCATCGCGCCGAACCGCCCCGGCGTGCTGCAGACCAAGTGGGTCACCCGCCTGGAGGTGCTGTGATGCGCACGGTGGTGGGCGCGGCGGGGCTCGCGCTGATGGCGTTCGGCGCACTGATGGTCTGGGACCAGAGCACCCACTGGGACGTGCTGATCTGGCTGGCCGGGGCCGTCGTCCTGCACGACGGGGTGATCGCGCCGCTCGTCGTAGGCGTGGGGTTCCTGGTCGGCGGCCTGAAGTACCGCGGTCTGGTGCGCGGCGCCCTGCTGGCCGCGGGCTGCCTCACCCTGGTCGCCCTCCCGGTGCTGCTGCGCCCCCTGCCGACGGCCAACTCCTCGGTGCTGCCGCTGGATTACGTGCGGGGTCTGCTGATCTCCCTCGCGGCGGTGGCCGTGCTCGCGGTGCTGCTGGGCGCGGGGCGTTGGGCTTGGGGGAGGGTGGGCAGGGCGGACGATCCGGAGAGCCGATGACGATCCGGAGGGCCGACGCGGGAACGGGGTCCTTCGTCGGTCCCCGGCTCGCCCGGTCGGCCTCCGGCCCCCTCGGTCAGTCCCCGGCTCCCGTCGCCCGCATCGGCTCCGCCGCCTCCCACACGCTCTGGAACGCCAGGCGCAGGCAGGCCGCGAGTGCCGGATGCTCGATGTACAGGGCGGTCGTCGAGCCCGTCCCCGCCACCGGATCCGGCATGTCGCACAGCACCAACGAGGCGTCCGCGATGACCAGCTTGAGCGGCAGCCGCTGGGTGAAGCGGGCCTCCTCGCCGGCCTCGGCGAACCGCCGCACGTTCTCCAGGACCTCCTCGTCGGCCAGCGCGTCGTGCGTGTACACCGCCCGCACCGTGCCCTTGGCCCGCCGTAGCCGCCGGGTCGCCTTGATCCCGGACGTGTTGGCGGCCGGGGCCACGAACGGCGGCATGCAGAACGTGAGCAGCTCGGAGTCGGCCTGCTCCTGGATGTCCGCGAAGCGCTCGGCGATCTGCCGCTGGTCGCGCAGCACTTCGATGTAGTCGAGCGGATCGGTGTGCGCCCTCCCGTCGGCCCACAGCGGCAGGAGGAGCGAGGTGAGTCCCGTCGACACCTTCTCAAGGCGTTCCAAAGACTCCCTCTGACGGTTCATCAGGCGCGTCACGGCGAGCTCCGGGGCGACCGCGGCAAACGTGGCGACGCGCCCCCGGTGGGCCACCGCGAGCTGGGCCCGCACCAGGCCGTCGAGGACGTCGTAGATGCGCTGCCGGGGCACCTCGGCCTCCCGTGCCACCTGCGCCGCGGTGTAGGAGTCGCGCCGGACGAGGGCGAGGTAGACCCGTGCCTCGTAGCGGGAGAGACCCAGCTCGACCAGGTCGCTGACCGACCCCTCATCCGGCTCCATGCGCATCCCCGTCCGACTCCATGTACGTCCTCCTCCGCTCGGCTGCCCGCCACCGTATACACGTACACCCGGCTCTGAGCAGCCCTGTGATCCTTTGGGAATTCCCCGGCGGGCGGGATCGGTGATCCATCCCTTTTCGAGGGAAAGGCTTTGCCTGGGGCTTGCCAAAAGCTGTTGTCGGCCCCGTCGGCCGTCGCTACCTTCATCCCTGCCACCACTTGAGCGGGTGGCAGCTTTCGCGAGGTGTCACTGTCATGCACTGATCAGGCAAGGCCGCACCCGCCGATCACGTGCACCCACGTACCGCCGAACGTGCCGCACGTACCGCCGATCGCACACACGCATCGCCGCTCGCAGCGCACCCCCGCGGCACACGTGCCGTACACGCAGCACACGTACCGCTGGACGTGCCGCACGCGTACCGCCGATCACCCCGCACGGATACCGCCGAACGTCCGCCCATGTTCTGCCGCACGCGCCGGATCCGCCCTGCCGCTCATCGAGCTCCATCCCCGCACCTCCGCTCGCCCCGATCCGGCGAACCGACCCCCCATGGAGGGCAGTTCCTTGTACTCGAAGAGACCCTTCGGCCTCCCCGGATTCACCCGCCGGGCTGCCACCGCCGCGCTGTCCGCGGCGGCCCTGGTCACCGGTGGACTCATCGCCGTGGCCCCGTCCGTGAGTGCCGCCACACAGGCCGACAGCGCTCAGCCCGCCAACACCCAGCGGCTGTGCGGCAAGGCCACCAAGGCGGGCATGATGTCCTGCCTGGCCCTGGCCCGCACCGACGTGCAGCACCACCTCGGCATTTCCACGGCCGCCGCCCCCTCCGGCTACGGCCCCAGCGACCTGCAGAGCGCCTACGCCCTGTCGTCGAGCGCGGGCGCTGGTGCGACGGTGGCGATCGTGGACGCCTACGACGACCCCAACGCCGAGTCGGACCTGGCCACCTACCGCTCCCAGTACGGACTGCCCGCCTGCACCACCGCGAACGGCTGCTTCAAGAAGGTCGACGAGAACGGCGGTACCAGCTACCCGACCGCCGACTCGGGCTGGGCCGGCGAGATCTCCCTCGACGTCGACATGGTCAGCGCCGTCTGCCCGCAGTGCCACATCCTGCTGGTCGAGGCCAGCCAGCCGTCCATGGCTGACCTGGGCACCGCTGTGAACCGCGCGGTCACCATGGGCGCCAAGTACGTCTCCAACAGCTACGGCGGCAGCGAGGACTCCACCGACCCGAGCTCCGACGCCTCCTACTTCAACCACCCCGGCGTCGCCATCACCGTCTCCTCCGGTGACAGCGGATACGGCGTCGAGTACCCGGCCGCCTCCCAGTACGTGACCTCCGTGGGCGGCACTTCGCTCAGCCGCGCGAGCAACAGCCGCGGCTGGTCCGAGTCGGTCTGGGGCTCCAGCTCCGGCGGCCAGGGCGCGGGCTCGGGCTGCTCGGCCTACGACCCGAAGCCGTCCTGGCAGACGGACACCGGCTGCGCCAAGCGCACCGTCGCCGACGTCTCCGCGGTCGCCGACCCCGCCACCGGCCTCGCGGTGTACGACAGTTACCAGGCCAGCGGCTGGAACGTGTACGGCGGCACCAGCGCCTCCTCGCCGATCATCGCCGGCGTGTACGCCCTCGCCGGCACCCCGGCCGCGAACACCAACCCGGCGTCCTACCCGTACGCCCACACCGGCTCGCTGAACGACGTCACCTCCGGCGCCAACGGCAGCTGCAGCCCCGCCTACCTGTGCAAGGCGGGCACCGGCTACGACGGCCCGACCGGCCTCGGCACCCCGAACGGCACCGCGGCCTTCACCGGCGGCACCAGCACCGGCAACACCGTCTCGGTGACCAATCCCGGCAACCAGTCGACACAGGTCAACACGGCGGCCTCGCTCCAGATCCACGCCACCGACTCCGACAGCGGCCAGTCGCTGACGTACAGCGCCACCGGTCTCCCGGCGGGCCTGTCCATCAACGCCTCGACCGGCCTGATCTCCGGCACCCCGACCACCGCCGGGTCCTCCAACGTGACGGTGACCGCCAAGGACACCACCAACGCCAGCGGCTCGACGTCCTTCACCTGGAACGTCACCACCACGGGCGGCAACTGCACACCGGCCCAGCTGCTCGGCAACCCCGGCTTCGAGACCGGCAGCGCCGCACCCTGGTCGGCGACCGCGGGCGTCATCGACAACTCCAGTGGCGAGGCCGCGCACTCCGGCTCGTGGAAGGCCTGGCTCGACGGCTACGGCTACAGCCACACCGACACGCTCTCCCAGACGGTGAGCATCCCGGCCGGCTGCCACGCAACCCTCAGCTACTACCTGCACATCGACACCAAGGAGACGACCGGCTCCACCGCCTACGACAAGCTGACGGTGACCGCCGGTTCGACCACCCTGGCGAGCTACTCCAACCTCGACAAGAACACCGGCTTCGCGCAGAAGTCCTTCGACCTCTCCTCGTTCGCGGGGCAGACGGTGACCCTCAAGTTCAACGGTGTGGAGGACAGCAGCCTGGCCACGTCGTTCGTCGTCGACGACACGGCCCTCAACGTGAGCTGACCTGAACACGCGAAGGGCGGGGCGGGGTTCATCCCCTGCCCCGCCCCTTCGTACGTCCCCGTCCTCCTCCGCGCTCAGGCGGACGCACCCTCCACCGGCTCTACCGGCGCCGAAGGGCGACGAACGGGCGGCCCGCCGCGGTCCAGCGACCGGCCGGACGCCAGCCCAGGGGCCGGGCGCAGGACAGCAGCGCGTTGGTGCCGAGCCGCGCCCAGGGGAAATCACCACCCGCCGCACCGCTGGCATCGGCGACCCGGACCCGGATCCGCTCGTCGATCTCGTACGGGGCCGTCTCGGCCAGCAACAGGCCGCCGGGGACGACGAGTTGGGCCACCCGGGTGAGCAGCGCCGCCGGGTCGCCGCCGATGCCGACATTCCCGTCGACGAGCAGCGCGGTGTCCCAGCGCCCCTCGCCCGGCAGCCGGTCGAAGACCGAGCGGCACAGCGCGCTGCCGCCCCAGTCGCGGGTGCGGCGGACCGCTTCGGGGCTCACGTCGACGCCGAGCGCGGCAACCCCCTCGGCGGCCAGCGCGGCCACCAGGCGGCCGGGCCCGCAGCCGATGTCCAGGACCGCGCCACGGCAGCGGCGCAGCACCGTGCGATCCGCCAAGTCCGGTTCCGCACACCAGCGTTCGACCTCCAGCGGCAGCAGCCAGCCGTCGGGCCTGCGCAGGAACAGCGGGCCGCGCCCGGAGCGGAGCGCATCGGTATAGGGGTCGGCGTGCCAGGCGGCCGGGTCAGCGGCGGAGAGCGCTCTCACCATGCGCGGGGCCCGGCAGTGAGGGAGCCGGCTGGCGGGGGCTGGGCGGCGGGGGGCCGAATCGCAGGGGTTCCGGCTGCCAGGGACCGGGCGAAGCGGCCTTGCGGGGCCTCGGCCGCGACCAGCTGGGCGTCCCGCGCGGTGTCCACATCCCGCAGCCTGGCCAGCTCACGCACCGTCAGCCCGGCGTCGTACAGCCGCTGCCGCTGGACGCGTCCGGTCTCGGCCACCGACATCGGCACCCCGAGCAGCAGCGACGGGTCGGGCTCGGTGAGGCCCAGGGCCCAGAACCCGCCGTCCTCGGCCGGGCCGAACCACGCGTCGCCCGGACCGGGGTCCGCCAGAGCGGGTGCGAGCAGTGCCGGACTCACCTGCGGCGTGTCCATGCCGATCAGCAGCGCGGGCCCGGTGCACGCCGCGAACGCCGCCGCGATCCGCTCGTCCAGGCCGCCCGCACACTGCGGCACCACCTCGAAGCCCGGCGGAAGCCATGACCCCGGCTCGCCGTCGAGCACGAGAAGCCTCCTGCGTACGGGGGTGGCGAGGACCGCGTCGAGAGTGTCGGCGAGCGCCGCCTCGGCGATCCGGGCCGCCTCCTCGGGGGTGTAGGGCGGGGTGAGCCGCGTCTTGACCCGGCCGGGCACGGGTGCCTTCGCGAGGACGATCAGTGTCGTGCCCGACACTGCCCCGCCCGCCGCCCCGCTCATCGGGCAACCGCCGACGTAGGCGCCGTCACGGGCGGCTCGGCAAGGACCTTGCGCATGTCGTGCACCGCCTGCCAGGTGCCCCGCCACGTCCCCGTGACCTTCGACTTCCCGGTGCGTGGCCGGTACGGCACCGCGTGCTCGGCCACCCGCCATCCCGCGTCGGCCGCGCGCACCACCATCTGGAGCGGGTAGCCGCTGCGGCGGTCGGTGAGCCCGAGCCCGAGCAGCGCCTCGCGGCGCGCCGCCCGCAGTGGCCCCAGGTCGTGCAGGCGCAGCCCGGTGCGGCGCCGCAGCATCCGCGCCAGCGCCAGGTTCCCGGCCCGCGCGTGCAGCGGCCAGGCGCCGAGACCCTGCGGCCGCCGCCGGCCGAGCACCAGGTCGGCGGCGCCGGACGCCACCTCCCGTACATAGGGGACGAGCTCACCCGGATCGAGGGAGGCGTCGCAGTCGCAGAAGCAGACGTACTCGGCCTCGGCCGCGAGCAGCCCGGTGTGGCAGGCCGCGCCGAAACCCCGGCGGGGCTCGTGCACGACGGTCGCGCCGAGCGAGCGCGCCACGTCGGGCGAACCGTCCGACGAGCCGTTGTCGACCACGACGGCCCGCCAGCCGTCCGGGATCCGGGCCAGTACCCAGGGCAGTGCCTCGGCCTCGTCGAGGCAGGGCAGCACGACGTCCACGGTCACCGCACCACCCGGTCCGGGAAGGCCTGCGGACAGGGGCTGTCGCGGAGACGGGGACTCGGACTGGGACTCGGACTGGGACTGGGACGCGGGAGGTGGAGCGGAGGGGGATTCAGTCACGTCCTCACCGTACGAATCCAAACCAGACAAAACGGATATCAGGTTCTTACGAAACGCGGACATCGCCCGCCCGGGGCCCACCCGGCGCAGACGGACGCCCCCGGGCGGTGCGACGCTGGATTCCATGCACTGCACCGAGAGCCGCATCCTGGTCGTCGACGACGATCCGACCGTCGCCGAGGTCGTCACCGGCTACCTGGAACGCGCGGGCCACACCGTCGACCTCGCCGCCGACGGCCCCTCCGCCCTGCGCGCGGCCACGCAGCGCCGCCCCGACCTGGTGGTACTCGACCTGATGCTGCCCGGCATGGACGGCCTGGAGGTGTGCCGCCGACTGCGTGCCACGGCCCCGATACCGGTGATCATGCTGACCGCGCGGGGCGACGAGGACGACCGCATCCTCGGCCTGGAGATAGGCGCGGACGACTATGTGACCAAGCCCTTCAGCCCGCGCGAACTCGTTCTCCGCGTCGAATCCGTGCTGCGCCGCGCCCGCACCGCCACCGCCCGCCCGGGCCCGCGCATGTCCCGCTCGGGCATCGCCCTCGACCCGGCCGCCCGCACCGCCTCGAAGGACGGCAGCGAACTGGCCCTGACGCTGAGGGAGTTCGACCTCCTGGCCTACCTCCTGGCCCGCCCCGGCGAGGCCATTTCCCGCGAGCGCCTGATGCACGAGGTGTGGGGCTGGGAGTTCGGCGACCTGTCCACGGTGACCGTCCACGTCCGCCGCCTGCGCGGCAAGATCGAAACGGACCCGGCGAAGCCTGTGCTGATTCGTACGGTGTGGGGGGTGGGGTACCGGTTCGAGGCGGAGAGTGAGGGGGCGGCGGAGGAGGGTAGTGCTGCTGCGGCACATGGTGCGGGGGTGGCAGCACATGGTGCTGAGCCATATGGGGGCCGACCACATGGGGCTGAGCTGCATGGGACTGAGCTGCATGGGACTGAGCTGCATGGGGCGGGTCGCCAGCCGGATGGTGCCGAGCCATATGGTGCTCAGCCACATGGGCCAGGGGCGCATGGTGCCCACCCACATGGCCCAGGGCCACATGGCCCAGGGCCACATGGCCCAGGGCCACATGGGCCAGGGCCACATGGTGCTCAGCCACATGGTGCCCAGCCGTACGACGCCGAGCCTCGCAGCGCCGGCGCGGACGCGGTCGTCCGCCGCGGAGGCGACCATGGGTGACGTGCTGCTCATCGCGCTGTACGCCTTCCTCGGCGCCGCGGCCGCCGGGCTCGGTGGGGCGCTCGCTCTGCGCCTCCTGCGGCACCGTTCGCTCACCGCGTCCGTGGCCGTCGTCGCGGCCGTCGCGGTCATCGCGATGCTGGCCGGCACGCTCGCCGTCGCCTGGGCCATGCTCCTGAACTCCCACGACCTGACGGTGGTGACCGTGGTCGTCGCCATGGCCGCGGTCGCCTCACTGGCCACCGCGCTGCTGCTCGGCCGCAGGGTCGTAGCCAGCAGCCGCCGCCTCGCCCTGGCCGCCCGCTCGTTCGGCGACGGTGGAAGCTTCGACGCCCCCACGGGGCCCGCCACCGCCGAACTCGCCGCGCTGAGCCGGGAGTTGGCGGCCACGAGCGCGAAGCTGACCGAGTCGCGCGAGCGGGAGCGGGCCCTGGAAACCTCGCGGCGCGAACTCGTCGCCTGGATCTCGCACGACCTGCGCACCCCGCTCGCCGGGCTCCGCGCGATGGCCGAGGCGCTCGAAGACGGCATGGCCAAGGACCCGGACCGCTACTTCCGCCAGATCAGAACCGAGGTCGAGCGCCTCAACTCCATGGTCGGCGACCTCTTCGAACTCTCCCGCATCCACGCGGGAGCGCTCTCCCTCAACCCTGCCCGCATGTCCGTCCACGACCTGATCGGCGACGCGCTGGCGGGCGCGGACCCGCTGGCCCGCGAACACGGGGTACGCCTCGTCGGAGAGCGCGTCGACGCGGTGCCCGTCGAGGTGGACGGCAAGGAGATGACCCGGGTCCTCGCGAACCTCCTGGTCAACGCCATCCGGCACACCCCGGCCGACGGCACGGTCGCGGTCGCCGCCGAGGACCGGGACGGCGCGGTCACGCTCTCCGTCACCGACGGCTGCGGCGGCATCGCCGAGGACGACCTGCCCCGCGTCTTCGACACCGGCTGGCGCGGCACCGAGGCACGCACCCCGCCCGGCGGCGCGGGCCTCGGCCTCGCGATCGTCCGAGGCATCGTGGAAGCCCACTCGGGCCGCGCGGAAGTCCGCAACGTGGCAGGCGGCTGCCGCTTCGAACTGACCTTGCCGGTCGCCCCGGCGTAGACGGCCCTGCCTCACCCTGCCGGTGGCTCCGGCGCAGGCGCCGCATGGGGGCGCGGGGAACTGCGCGATCGGCCACCGACGGCCCGCAGCCGAAAGCCGGAGGACCGGAGGAGGCAGGCAAGCAGCCCGCCCCCTCCGCACCTTCGGCCCCCACTACACACCGGCGGCCGCCCTACCCAGCCGCCGCGAACTCCACCATCCCCTCCGCGAACCCCACCACCGGCTTCCAGCCAAGTTCACTGCGCAACCGCGCCGAGTCCGCCGTGATGTGGCGTACGTCGCCGAGCCGGTACTCGCCCGTCACCACAGGAGCGGGACCCCCGTGCGCCGAGGCCAGCGCCCGGGCCATCTCGCCCACGGTGTGCGGGGTCCCGCTGCCCGTGTTGTACGCGGTGAGCGCGCCGGGCGGGCGGCTTGAGAGCGCTTCAAGCGCCACCACGTTCGCCGCCGCCACATCCCGTACGTGCACGAAGTCCCGGCGCTGGCGGCCGTCCTCGAAGACGCGGGGCGCCTCGCCGCGCGCCAGCGACGAGCGGAAGAACGAGGCCACCCCCGCATAGGGCGTGTCCCGGGGCATCCCCGGCCCGTACACGTTGTGGTAGCGCAGCGACACCGCCCGCCCGCCGGTCGCCCGGGCCCAGGCCGCGGCCAGGTGCTCCTGCGCCAGTTTGGTCGTGGCGTACACATTGCGCGGGTCGACCGGCGCGTCCTCCGCGACAAGGCCAGGGCTCAACTCGGCCTCGCAGCAGGGGCAAGGGGGCTCGAACCGCCCTGCGTCGAGCCACTCGGCCGGCCGGGGCCCCGGGCGTACGACCCCGTGCTCGGGGCATTCGTAGCGGCCCTCGCCGTAGACCACCATCGACCCCGCGAGGACCAGTTCCCGCACTCCCGCATCGGCCATCGCCGTCAGCAGGACCGCCGTGCCGAGGTCGTTGCAGCTCACATAGGCGGGGGCGTCGGCGAAACCGGTGCCGAGTCCGACCATCGCCGCCTGGTGGCACACCGCGTCCACCCCCACCAGCGCCGCGGCGACGACGTCCGGATCCCGGACGTCGTCCCCCGGACGGACTGCCCGGTCCAGGACGAGCGGCTCATGGCCGTGTGCGGCAAGGGCTGTGACAATGTGCGAGCCGATGAAGCCCGCGCCTCCCGTGACAAGTACTCGCATAGAGGAGACGCTACGGATGTGGAGCCTCCGCGTCACCGCTCCACCCCGCCATGTCACCACCCCGTAAGGAGTATCTCGACATGCCCGTTGAGCCACTGTCGCAGAAGGACATCGAGGACCGGTTGCGCGAGCTGCCCGGCTGGTCGCTTTCGGACGACCACGACCGGATCTCCCGCAGCTTCCGGCTCGTCAACCACTTCGCCGCGACGGCCATGGTGGTCCATGTGGCGCAGATCCAGGAGGAGCTCGGCCACCACAGCGACCTCACCCTCGGCTACAACACGATCTCCCTGTCCGTGAACACGCACGACGCGGGCGGCGCCCTCACCGCCCTGGACTTCCAACTCGCCCACCGGGTAGAGGAGATCGCCCCCGGCCACGGCGCGGGGTGACCACGCTCGTACAGTGATCCGCGTGCTGAATTACAACGCGGAGGCGGCCCGCTACGATGCCACGCGCGGCGGCGTGCCCCGGGCCGAAGCCGCCGCCGAGGCCGTCCTCGGACTCGTTCCCGACAGCGCCCGCACCCTGCTCGACATAGGATGCGGCACCGGTTCGGTCACCCAGCGCCTGAACCGGCCGGGCCTGCGCGTCCTCGGGGCCGATGCCTCGTACGGCATGGCAAGCATCGCCACCGAGCGCGTCGGCCGCAGGATCGTCCTCGCCGATGTGAATCAACTTCCTTTCCGGGCAGGGGTGTTGGATGCGGTGACCGCGGTGTGGCTGCTGCACCTGGGCCGGATGGCGCCACAGTTCGTCGTGGCCGAGGTGGCGCGCGTACTGAAGCCGGGCGGAGTGTTCATCACCACCGTGGACAAGGACGCCGCGCACGACGTCGGCTCCGACATCGACGCCCTGCTCACCCCGCACCGCACCGGCATCCCCTCCGACCGGGCCGACCTGATCGAGTCGTACGCCGCCCGGCACGGCCTGACCCCGGTGGCCGAGGCCCGCTTCACCGGACACGGCCAGGGCCGCACCCCGCTCGCCGCCGCGGACGCCGTCCGGCGAGGCCGTTTCGCCTCCTGGTTCACGCTGGCCGGGCCGCCCGCAGAACAACTGGCCGCCGCCCTCGCCGCCCTGCCGGACCCGGACCGGCCCCGGGCGGACCCGGAGTACCGGTTGCTCGCCCTGCGGAAGGAGTGAGGGCGCTCTCGCGCCAACCGTTGGGCCGAACGAGTAACAGAGAGTAACTTCCGTGCGGTGGGCGCAGTTCTGTACCCATGTGGGGCGGCACCATGTGTGAACGGGCCCCTCACGCTGAGTCCACCTCCACACCAGGAGCACCACTGTGATCAAGAAGGTTCTGGCAGGCGCGGCTTTCGCCACCGCCGCCATGATGGCTGTCGCGGCACCAGCGTCGGCGCACACCAACGGTCCCGAGGCCGAGAACAGCACCACCAACGCGCACGACAGCATCCGTGCTGCCCGTGCGGGGTCGGGCCCGACGATGAGTGGCATGGGCAGCGGTGCCACGGACTTCGGAACCCGCAACGGCAACACCGCGATCGCCGGTGACTCGGGCGGCATCCTCAACACCTACGGTGCCCCGCTCATCAACATCGACGGTCGCTGCCTGGTGCCGCTGCCGGAGGGCGAGGGCATCGGCGGGCACCTGCTCGGCGGCCCGAAGGCGGCCTGCAACGTCGCGCCCGTCGACCAGTACCAGGCCCCGCAGAAGCTCCTCTGACCACAGAGGCTTCGCTGGCCGTTTCCGGTGACCCCCGATGAGAGCGCCTCTCCTCGGGGGTCACCGTTTGACCGAACCCGCAGCTCGACGCGGGCGGGCCGACCCCCGTCCGCCCCGCCGGCGCCGAGCCCGGCGGGGTCATACGTGCCAGTCGCCCGCCGCTGCCGCCCGACTCGCGAAGTCGGCGAAGTCGCGGGGCTCGCGGCCCAGAACGCGCTTCACACCGTCCGTCGTGGACGCGTTGTGGCCGTCGAGCAGCATGCCGAACAGCCCGGCCAGCCACTCGGCGTCCGGCGCGGGCAGGCCGTACCGGGTGAGCAACTCCGCGTACTCGGCGCCCGACACCGGCACATAGCGGATCTCGCGGCCGGTCGCGCGGGAGAGCTGGGCGGTGACCTCCGCGAAGGTGAGCAGGCGCGGGCCCGTCAGCTCGTACGTCTGCCCTGCGTGGCCGTCCTCGGTGAGGGCGGCGACCACCACGTCGGCCAGGTCGTCGGCGTCGACCCAGGGTTCGGCGGTGTCTCCGGCCGGGAAGGCCACCGTCCCCGCAAGGACGCCCTCGACCATCGCGCCCTCGCTGAAGTTCTGCGCGAAGAACGCGGCGCGGACCACGGTGACGTCCGGGCACGCCTCACGCAGAGCGCTCTCGGCGCGGGCCGCCTCCGGCTCGCCCCGGCCCGAGAGCAGCACGACCCGGCGCACTCCGTTCGCCGCCGCGAGCCGGCCGAACCGGCGCATCGCGTCCACCGCGCCCGGCGCCGCGAGGTCGGGGTAGTAGGCCACATACGCGGAGTGCGCGCCACATAGTGCGGCGCCCCATGTGGAGTCGTCCGCCCAGTCGAAGCGGACCTCACCGGTCCGCGACCCCGACCGGACCGGCACCCCGCGAGCGGTCAGCCGCTCGACCACCCGGTGCCCCGTCTTCCCCGTGCCGCTGGTCACCAGGACCGTCCGCTGTGTCAACTCGTCTGTCCGCTGCGTGTCTTGCGTCGTGTTCGTCATGCGTCCAGCGTCGCCGGACCGCCCTGGACTCTCCATGCGCCAGGGGCCAATCCCCATACGCGTTCGTCTACGCCTCGTGCCGACCGGCGCGTTCTACGCTGGCCCCATGGACGCACTCGCCGGACTGCTCGACGGACCGCGGGCCAGAGGGGCCTTTCTGCTGCGCATGGTGATGGAACCCCCGTGGTCCGTACGGATCGAGGACCGCGCGCCGATCTGCCTGATGTCGATGACGGCGGGCGAGGCCTGGATCGTGCCCGACCACGGCGAGGCCGTGCACATCGACCCCGGCGACATCGTCGTGGTGCGCGGCCCCGATCCGTACACCGTCACGCACGCACCGGAGCTCGCGCCGTTCGCCCTGATCGGTCCCGGCGAGACCTGCACCACGCTGCGCGGAGAACCGCTCTCGGACTTCATGGACCTCGGCGTACGCACCTGGGGCAACGCCCCGGACGGCTCGGCCACCATGCTGGTGGGCACATATCTGATGGAGGGCGAGATCAGCGGGCGGCTGCTGGACGCGCTGCCGCCGGTGGTGCATCTGACCGCGCGGGAGTGGAACTGCTCGCTCATGCCGCTGCTCGACGACGAGATCTCCCGCGACGAGCCCGGCCAGAGCGTCGTCCTGGACCGGCTGCTCGATCTGCTGCTCATCGCGGTGCTGCGCTCGTGGTTCTCGCGACCCGGCGCGGACGCGCCCGCCTGGTACCGGGCGATGGGTGATCCGGTGGTCGGACCTGGGCTGCGGTTGCTGCAGAACAGCCCCGCGCACCCCTGGACGGTGGCGTCGCTCGCCGCGAAGTGCGGGGTGTCCCGAGCGGGATTCGCGCGCCGCTTCACCGAGCTCGTGGGGGAGCCGCCGATGGCGTACCTGACCGGCTGGCGCCTGGCCCTGGCCGCCGACCGCCTGCGCGAGACGGACGCCACCATCGAGGCCATCGCCCGCCAGGTCGGCTACGGCGGGGCGTTCGCACTGAGCGCCGCCTTCAAACGCGTCCGCGGCATCAGCCCACAGGAACACCGGGCTCTGGGCCCAACCGGCTGAACGTCCGGCCGGCCTCGCACCGCCGAATTCATCCTGGCCGGCCATCGGGACATGCGGCAGGAGTGATCCAACCACTGCCTCACCGGTCCCACACCGCCTCAACCCTCTTACGAACCGCTCCGGTTCCTTCACGACCGGCTCGCATTCCTTCGCGTACCACCCCTACTCACTCTCAAGTGCCCCCAACTCCCGTACGTATCAGGCGAGTTCGTTGCTTGCTGCGGGTTGCCGAGGGTACGGATACTCGACGCGGCGAGTTGGCACGGACGCCGGCACATGCCGGGATCCCGGTCGTCGCGTCCTGGTCATCGCGCCCGACGGGCCCGGCGAACACCCGTTGCCGGGCTCAACCCCCCACAGGAGGTTTCGAGTTGAAGCAGCGATGGATGTCAGGCCGACGTGCGGCCACCGCCGCGGCGGGAGCCCTGGCGCTCGGCGCGACCCTGACGATGCAGAGCGCCGACGCAGCCCCCGCACCGGCCGCCGCCCCGCAGTCCGCCGCAACGGCGGGGCAGCTGGCGCACCGGATCGACACGACTCTCGCGGGCCGCACGGCAGGCTCGTACTACGACGCCCGGAGCAAGAAGCTCGTCGTGAACGTGGTCGACGGCGCGACCGCCGACAGCGTCCGCAAGGCAGGAGCCGAAGCCCGCACCGTCAAGCACTCTCTGAGCCAACTCAACGCAACGCGACAGGAGTTGAAGGCCAGGGCGTCCATACCGGGCACCTCATGGTCGATGGACCCGGTCAGCAACACGATGGTCGTCAAGGCCGACCGCACCGTCACCGGTGACCGCCTCGCTCAGCTCAACAAGGTGGTCCAAGGCCTCGGCGACACGGTGACCCTCAAGAGAACGGCCGGACGCTTCCAGCCGCTCATCGCGGGCGGCGACGCGATCTGGGGCAGCAACGCCCGCTGCTCGCTCGGCTTCAACGTCACGGTCGGCGGGCAGCCGTACTTCCTGACCGCCGGGCACTGCGGCAACGCGGTCTCCAGTTGGTCGGACCAGCAGGGCGGTTCACAGATCGCGGTCACCGAGGCCTCCACGTTCCCCGGCCACGACTACGCGCTCGTCCGCTACACCAGCGACGTGGCCCACCCGAGCGCGGTCGACCTGTACAACGGGTCCTCCCAGCCGATCAGCGGTGCCGGCGAGGCCACCGTCGGCGAGCAGGTCCAGCGCAGCGGCTCCACCACCCAGGTCCAAGGAGGCCAGGTCACCGGCCTGAACGCCACCGTGACGTACCAGGAGGGCCAGGTCGACGGCCTGATCGACACCACCGTCTGCGCCGAGCCCGGCGACAGCGGCGGCTCCCTCTTCGACGGCAGCACGGCGCTCGGCCTCACCTCCGGCGGCAGCGGCGACTGCTCCTCGGGCGGCGAGACGTTCTTCCAGCCCGTACCGGATGCGCTCCAGGCATACGGAGCGCAGATCGGCTGAGGCACGACCTGCGAGTACGTTCCGGTCGGGCAGGGACTCAGGCGTCGCCCGTCAGCAGGTGCTGGGGCACCGACCGGAACGTCCAGGTGCCGGCCCGGCGCGTGAAGACCCACACCAGGTCGAAGCGGTCGGGCCACTCCTGAGGGACTCCGCCGGCCCGGGAAGCGCCCAGCGCTTCGACGATGGGCGGGATCCTGGAGTGCTCCCAGCAGATGAGCACCGGGGCCGTCGCCGCGAGAGCTGCGGCGGCCAGCTCTTCTTCCCTGCCCTCGGCGAACTCGGTGTTCACCGGCACGTGGAGAGCCTTGGCGAGCGGCGTCACGGTCTGCCGCATCCGGTGCGCACCGGCGTCCGGTCCCTGGTCGGCCGCCGCGTAGAGGGTGGCGGGGCGGGGGAGCGGCGCCGAGCCGGAACTGGCATGAGAGCCAACGCCGTTGGGGAGGAAGAGCCGGGGCAGCGCGCGAGAGCGCTCCCAGCCGCGCTCGGTCAGCGACTTCTTGTCCTGCTTGCCGGCTTCGTCGAACCCGGGATCACCGGAGCCGGGTTTCTCGCCATGCCTGATGATCATGACCGTGGTGTCACGCCCGGGGTCGGACGGGGCCGGGCCCGCCGAGGAGGAACCCTTCGACGCGGACTTCTTGCCGTGGCCCGAGCCGCAGCCCGCCGCCACGACCGGCGCGGCCAGCGCCAGGCCCAGCAGCACGGCCCGCCGGTCCGGCCCATTCCTCCGGTTCACTTTCGTACCTTTCCTCGAGCCGCTCAGCCGACTACCGGCTCCAACTCCCACCACTGCCCAGGGGAGTCGGTGTCCTCCACTGCTGCACGTTCGCACCGTCCTCGGCGGAACCGCCCGCGACTTCCAGGAGCAGACCGCTGATGTAACTGACCAGAGTGACGCGGCCGGGCACGTCCAAGTGCCGTTCCACGAGCCACTCCTGGGCGCCGAAATTGTTGGCCTTCCACTGCTGGACGTTGGCGCCGTTCTCGGTGGAGGCGTTGGCGACGTCGAGCCGCTTGCCGCTGTTGACGTTCACCAGATGGTAGAGCCCGCCGCCGCTGTGCACGGGGGAGATGTGCCACTGCTGCGCCGTGGAACCGCTCTCCTTGCCCTGCTGCACATTGGCTCCGCTGCCCTTGGCGCCCCCGTACACCTCCAGGAGCAGCCCGCTGGCCACATTGCGTACGAGGTAGCGGCCTTCGGGCAGGGCGGGGTTCTGGGTGTCGTTCATGATCTCGAAGGATACGGTCATGACAACGCCGCCGCCCGGAGGAACCGGGCGGCGGCATCGTCACGCGACAGTGCGGTGCCGTCAGTGGTGGCGGCTCTCGCGGGCCAGCGCGGTCACGAAGTGGGCCGCGTCGATGGTGCCGATGCCGGTCGCCATGTCGTAGCCGTTCACCGCGGTGTAGCCGGTGACGCCCTGGTAGCTGTTGTTCGTGCCGTCGTTGACGTCCACGAGACCGCTGCTCGGCTTGTAGCCCTGGTGCTTGTACAGCGAGTACAGCGCGTCGTTGATGTTGCCGAGGCGGTGGCCTGCGGCCTGGTCGGCGAGGGCGACGATGCCGGAGAACAGCGGGCTCGCCTCGCTCGTACCGCCGGACACGTCCCAGCCCACGGCGGTCGGGTCGTAGCTGGAGTACACCCAGGCCCCGCCGTTGACCGCGGCGGCCATCGAGATGTCCGGGGTGCCGCGGCGGTTGCCGACGATGCCGCGCACGCCGTTCTGGAAGGACGGGCGCTCGAAGACGTGCGACTGACCGCCGCCGCCCGAGCCGTTGTCGTTGTACACGCTCTCGGGGCTGAGGCGGTTGCCCTTGTCGTCGAGGTGCAGCTGGGTGCCGCCGATCGACGTGACCAGCGGGTCGGACGAGGGCCAGGAGTTGACGCGCTCCTTGTAGTAGCCGCTGCCGTCCGCGGTGTTGTCGGTGGCGCCGCCGTCACCGGAGGAGGCGAGCACGGTCACCCCGTGGGCCGCCGCGTCCTTGAACGCGTACCGCAGGTTCTTGATGCTGGAGAAGTCACCCTTGTCGAAGCCCGGGAAGGTGTTCTCCGTGGCGCCGAAGCTCTGGGTGATGGCATCGCCGATGCCGTGGTCGATGAGGTGCTTCTCGGCGTCCATCATCTCGGGCAGTCCGGTGACGCCCTCGGTCTCGGCGACCGCGGTCTCGACCAGGATGATCTTCGCGTCCGGCGCGACGGCGTGCGCCATCTCGACGTCGAGCGTGGACTCACCGGCCCAGCCGGTCATGTCCTTGTTCTTGGGGTCCCACTTGGGAACGTTGCCCCACTTGACCACGTCGACCTTGCTGCTGGGAATGCCGTACTGCTTGCTGTACACGTCCAGGTCGTGCTGGATCGTCGGCGAGCCGAAGGAGTCCACGATCACGATCGTGCGGCCCTTGCCGGTGATGCCCGCCTTGTAGAGCGGGTTCAGGTTGTACGCCTGGCGGTACTGCAGCGGTCCGTAGCAGGCGATCTTCCACTTGGCCTGGCACTGCTCGGTGCTGAGCGGCCCGCTGGTCGAGTGGGCGAGGTGCTGCCCGGTGATGGCCGGGACGGGCTTTACCTGCGGGACGGCAGGTGCGGCGGTGGCGGACCCGGACAGCGGGGTGGCTATCACCGCGGCGGCGGCAAGGGCGGTGGCCCCGACTGTCGCTGCTGCGGTACGAGTCCGGGGGCGGGCTATGCGCATGAATGCTCCCTGAGTGGGGTGAAGCCGCGCGGGGCGGTCTTCGCGATCCCATCGGGAAGGTCATGGGCAGGACAAGAGGATTTGTCGCTTGATGTCGAACGCTTTGCCTGGGTGGTGCACTTGAATGAACATTCTTGGTTGGTACCTGACCAACCAAAGTCAATAAGCGACAAAAGGGGCGCCGCCCGACCCGGTCGGACGGCGCCCCTTTCTTCAGGCGCTGGTCAGTGTGTGCGATCAGGCGCCGAGGTTGAACTCCGCCGGGTTCGGCCCCAGGCGCTTGCCCTCGTCGAGGGCGGCGAGCGCGGCCAGGTCGTCCGTGTCGAGCTCGAAGTCGAAGACGTCGATGTTCTCCTTGATCCGCGACGGCGTCACGGACTTCGGGATCACGACGTTGCCGATCTGGAGGTGCCAGCGCAGCACCACCTGGGCCGCGGTGCGGCCGTGCTTCTGCGCGATCGCGACCACGGTGGGAACCTCCAGGAGCCCCCGGCCCGAACCGAGCGGCGACCAGGCCTCGGTCGCGATGGAGTGCTTGGCGTGCAGCGCGCGCGACTCGGCCTGGGCCAGCTGCGGGTGCAGCTCGATCTGGTTGACGGCCGGGACCACCGAGGTCTCGCCGAGCAGCCGCTCCAGGTGCACCGGCTGGAAGTTGGAGACGCCGATCGCCTTGGCCCGGCCGTCCGCGTAGATCTTCTCGAACGCCGCGTACGTGTCGACGTACGCGTCCTTCGCCGGCACCGGCCAGTGGATCAGGTACAGGTCGACGTAGTCCAGGCCCAGCTTGTCGAGCGAGGTGTCGAACGCCCGCAGGGTCGAGTCGTACCCCTGCTCCGAGTTCCAGAGCTTCGTCGTGACGAAGAGGTCTTCGCGGGCGACCCCCGAGGCCGCGACGGCCTTGCCGGTGCCCCGCTCGTTGTCGTAGATCGCGGCCGTGTCGATGCTCCGGTACCCGGACTCGATGGCGGTGGCGACCGCCTTCGTGGCCTCGTCGTCCGGCACCTGCCAGACACCGAAACCGAGCTGCGGCATCTCGACGCCGTTGTTGAGGGGGATGGAGGGGACCTTGCTCACGAGCGGTCGATCCTTACGTCGTCGGTTGGTACTGCCATGGTCAACGAACGAGTGGAGCAACGCATTCCCAACGCGCCCACTCGATCGCACCTGACCTGCGGTTCAGTACCGCTCCTGACTCACGGTTCAGGAGCGCGGGATGCGCGGCTCAAGATGAATGGCCGATACAGCTCCGACCTTCTCGGTCCGAACCATTGACCATGCCCCGACAAGACGCGACGCTATGGCACATAACTGAACGGCAGACACTCATATGAACGCCAGGTCGGCTCAGCTCAGCCAACTGCTCATGGGTGCGCCACACGCCGTTCACTCCTGAACCCCACCTCTCAGGAAGGCAGGTACACCCCATGAAGGACACGCGGGAAACATCGGAGGAAACGGCGCCCGTCGCGGCCTGGGAGGCCCCCGAGTACACGGTCGTCGAGACCGCACTCGAAGTCACCGGCTACTTCCACGCCGACCGGTAGGCGCCGCGCCATGCTGCTGCAGGTGCTCGGCACCGCGGCGGGTGGCGGGGTCCCGCAGTGGAACTGCGCGTGTCCCGGCTGTGCCGGGGCGCGCGCCCACCCGGGGCGCCGCCGCCGGCACGCCTCCCTCGCTGTGAGGTCGGGCGGCCCCGGATCCCGCTGGCACATCGTCAACGCCGGTCCCGACATCGCGGACCAGATCGAATCCGTCCCCGCGCTGCTGCCGGACCCCGGATCGCGCGAGACCCCGGTCGCCGGAGTGATCCTCACGGACGCCGAACTCGACCACACCCTCGGCATCGCGCGGCTCCGCGAGGCGGACGGCCTCGTGGTCCGGGCCACCGCACCCGTACGGGACGCACTCCTCGGCCGACTACGGCTCGGGGATGTGCTCAGTCCCTACACGGCCATCGAATGGCGCGAGCTGAGCGAGAAGCCGGAAGCGCTGTCGGCGGCCGCGGCGACGGGGTGCCGTGAGCCGGCCGGCCGGCTGAACGCGCTCTCAGCCCCCGGCGCCATCCAGGTCGGCGCCATCCCCGTCTCCGCCAAACGACCCCGTTACGCGGCCGGCCCCGGACCCGGCGACCCCATCTGGTCGGTCGCGCTCCGGCTGTACGAACCGGCCACCGGCGCCACGGCCGTCTACGCCCCTGCGATCGCCACCTGGTCCGACGCGCTCGACGAAGCGGTACGGAGCGCCGACGTCGTCATCGTTGACGGCACGTTCTGGGACGACGACGAGCCCGTACGCAGCGGGATCTCGACCCGCACGGCGACCGCGACGGGACATCTGCCGATCGCCGGACCGCACGGCACCTCCCGCCGCCTCACCGCACTCCCCGGCCGCTGCCTCTACACCCACCTCAACAACACCAACCCCCTCAACGACCCCGCGGCCGCCCAGCACGCACGGCTCGCCGAGCGCGGTCTGGAAGTCGCCGCGGAGCGGATGGTGATCGAACTGTGAGCGATCCTCAACGTCCGTGGACGGACAGCGAGTTCGAGCGGAAGCTACGTGCCGTGGTCGAGCATCGCTACCACGACCGGCACCCCTTCAACGTCCGTATGCACAAGGGTGACCTCGACCGCGAGGAACTGCGGCGCTGGATCCTGAACCGCTTCCAGTACCAGCGGAACATCCCCGTCAAGGATGCCCACATCCTCGCCAAGTTCGACGAGCCGCACCTGCGCCGGATGTGGCTGCGCCGCATCCAGGACCACGACGGACCGACCCACGGCACGGGCGGCATCGAACGCTGGCTCCGGCTCGGCGAGGCCGCCGGAATCACCCGCGAACGCATGTGGTCCGGCGCCGAGGTCCTGCCCGGCGTCCGCCTCGCCGTCGACGGCTATGTCAACTTCTGCCGGCTCAACCCGGCCCTGGACGCGGTCGCCGCCTCGCTCACGGAACTCTCCGCACCCGGCATCATGCGCACCCGCATCGACGCCTTCCGGGACCATTACGACTGGATCGAGCCCGGCGGCCTGGAGTACTTCCGCACCCGTATGGAACAGGGCAGCCGCGACAGTGCCGAGGCCCTGCTCCTGGTCAGCGGCTGGACCCGCACCCGGGCGGAACAAGAACGCTGCGTGGCCGCCCTCGCCTTCAAGTGCGACGTGCTGTGGTCACTGCTCGACGCGGTGGAGCTGGGCGGGCGCGGGGAGACAGGGGGAGCCGGATGACTCTCACCCACACCCCGGGTTCCCACCCGCCGGCCGCCTCGGTGCCCGACCCCGACCCCTCCTGGCGCCCCGCGCTCGCCCGGCATGTGCTGCTGCGGCACGACCGGGTGCGGGGAGCCGATCTGCTCGTGCTGCCCGAGCGGGTGGTGGTGCTGCACGGTCCGGCGGGGAGCATCGTCCGGCTCTGCGACGGTGCGCGCGATGTGCGGGGGATCGTCGAGGAGCTGGCCGCGCGCCATCCCAAGGCGCCCGTCGCCGTCGAAGTCCCTTTGTTTCTCGGCAGGTTGCGTGAGGAGGGCTGGTTGCGATGACCCCCGTCGAACCACCCTGGGCGCTGCTCGCCGAGCTGACCCACGGCTGCCCGCTGCACTGTGCGTACTGTTCCAATCCGTTGGAATTGGTCCGCCGCAGCGGTGAGCTCGACACCGGCTCCTGGTGCCGAGTGATGTGCCAAGCAGGTGAGCTGGGGGTCGTCCAGACCCACATCTCGGGCGGCGAACCGCTGCTGAGGCCCGACCTGCCGCAGATCGTCGCGGCTGCCGACACGGCCGGCATTCACACCCAGTTGGTCACCAGCGGCATCGGCCTGGACGCGGCCCGCCTCGGCGCACTCGTCGACGCCGGGCTGCGTTCCGTACAGCTGTCCGTGCAGCATGCCGACCCGCAGGCGTCGGACCGGATCGCCGGGCGCCGCCGCTCGTTCGCCGACAAGGCGCGGGCCGCCGCCGTCGTCCGCGAGGCAGGGCTGCCACTGGGCCTCAATGTCGTCCTGCACCGCGACAACCTCGACGTGCTGGATGCGATCGTCGGCCTGGGCCTCGACTGGGGAGCCGACCGCATCGAGCTCGCCAACACCCAGTTCTACGGATGGGCTCTGCTCAACAGGAAGCAACTCCTGCCTTCCCGCAGCCAGTTGACGCGTGCGCGGGAGTCTGTCGAGGCGTGGAAGACGAGGCTCGCCGGGCGTACCGAACTCGTGTGGGTGGTGCCCGACTACTTCGACGGCACGGCGAAACCCTGCATGGGCGGCTGGGGCGCGGTCTCGCTGACCGTTGCTCCGGACGGCACCGCACTGCCGTGCCCGGCGGCCGCCGCGATGCCCGGGCTCGATCCGCCCAACGTGCGAGAGCGTTCTCTGGAGTGGATCTGGCGTGAGTCGCCCGCCTTCAACGCCTATCGCGGCACCGGCTGGATGGCCGACCCCTGCCGCTCCTGCGAACGCCGGGACATCGACTTCGGGGGCTGCCGCTGCCAGGCGTACGCCCTCACCGGCGACGCGGCCCGCCCCGACCCGGCCTGCCACCTTGCCCCTGACCACCCACTCCTGCGCGGCATCGTCTCCGAGAGCGCTCTCGGCGCCCCGAGCCCAGCCGTACCCCGGTCCTTCCGCACGGCCGCCGGCCGCGGCGACCGAGTCTGAACACGAGCCCGCCCCCGATACCACGCCCGCACCTCCCCCTGAGGAAATTGAGGTGACCATGACCAGGACTACGGCCCGTCCGTGGCACACCACCCGAAAGCGCCGCCCCCGCAAGCGCCTGGGCACCCTGCTCGCCGCACTCCTCACCGTCGCCGGTCTCACCCTCGGGGCCACCGCCCCCGCGACCGCATCGCAGCCCCGGGACCCGAAGGCCACCGACTGGTCCGTCGCCATGACCAGGTCGACGCTGGCCCGCTTCACCCCGATGTCCATCGGTGGCTGGTCATACCCGGTCGGCCTGTATCTCTACGGCCAGTACGAGGTCTACCAGCGCACCCACGACGCCAAGTTGCTGTCCTTCATCAAGAGCTACGTCGACCGGTTCGTCGACAGCAAGGGCGGCATCCAACAGGGCTTCAACAGTCTCGACAGCATGCAGGCCGGGCGGCTCCTGGTCATCCTGCACCACGAGACCGGGCAGGACCGCTACCGGATCGCCGCACAGAAGATCCGCAACCGGCTGAACACCTACCCGCGCACATCCGACGGCGGATTCTGGCACGCCGACTCCAGCAGCCGGGCCCATCAACTCTGGGCGGACGGTGTCTACATGGTCAACCCGTTCCTCGTCGAGTACGGCAAGGAGTTCAACGACTCGGCGTACACCAATGACGAGGCGGCCAAGCAACTCGCCGTCTACGGGAGCCACTTGCAGGTGGGCAACGGACTGCTCAAGCACGCGTACGACGAGTCACGCACCCAGAGCTGGGCCGACCCCACCACCGGGCTCGCCCCCGAACACTGGTGCCGGGCCATCGGCTGGTACTCGATGGCCGTCGTCAACGTCCTGGACGCCATCCCCGCAAATCACCCGCGCCGTGCACAACTCCTCACCCACCTGCGGAACTTGGCGAGCGGTCTTGAGCACTACCAGGACCCGAAGACCGGCCGCTGGTTCCAGGTCGTCGACAAGGGGGCCAAGTCCGACAACTGGACCGAGACCTCCTGCTCCAGCATGTTCACCTACGCCCTCGACCGGTCCGTCCAACAGGGCTACATCGACCAGCACTTCGAGGCCGTCGCTCAACGCGGCTACCAAGGTGTGCTCGCCAAGATCTCGCTGGGCTCGGACGGCAGGACCAGTCTCACCGACATCTCCATCGGCACCAACGTCGGCGACTACTCCTACTACGTCGGGCGCACCCGGGCAGCCAACGACTTCCACGGCCTGGGCGCCTTCCTGATCATGAATGAACAGCTCAGGCCGAGGTGACTCACCGATGACTCCCACCCGCAGGACCTTGCTCACGGCCGCGCTGAGTGGCGCGGCGGCCGCCGGACTGCCCGGGGCCGGCGCACATGCCGCATCCCAGCAGCAGAAATGGCAGCAGAAGTGGGCGCCGTCGGCCTCCACCGGCGGGCTCAAGGCCTTCGAGACGGTCGAGGACGACCGGGCGGACTCACACCCCGCCGGTCACCCCCACATCCTCCCCGAGGGCGACAACTTCCGCTTCACCATGCACACGGTCGACCGTGACACCATGACCGACCGGCAGCGTCAGGAGGTCACCGGGCTCCGCAACGGCGACTCGTACCTGAAGTGGCTGCCCGGCCAGACCTGGAGACTCACGTACTCCATGTTCATCCCGAGCTCGCTGAAGGCCACCACCTCCTTCACCCACATCATGCAGATGAAGCAGCCCGGCAACGGAACCTCGCCGATCGTCGTGCAGTCGCTGCGCCGCGTGAACGGGGTGCAGACCATCGAGCTCCAACTCCCCATCAGCGGAACCCTCATAGGCCGCACCGGCCTCGATCCACTCCACGACAAGTGGACCGACGTCGACTTCCAGATCAAGGTCGGCGACAAGACCGCGGGCTCGGTGCGCTGGATCCTCAAGAGCGGCGGCACCACCGTCATCGACAAGTCGGCGACCGGCGTCGACACCTTCCTCGCCGACCGGGTCCGCCCGAAGTGGGGCATCTACCGCTCCCTGGGCGACACCTCCGGGTCCCTGCAGAACACATATCTGCTGCTGACCAACCTGCGCGGCTACCAGCTCGTCTGACCATCCATCAGGGGGAGACACCTGCATGCGCCCATACACGAAAAGAAGGCCCACACTCGTGGGGCTGATCTTTGCCGGATTACTGGCACTGGTGCAACCCGCCACCGCGACAGCCCTGGCCCTACCGGCCTCCGCACTCGCCGCACCGTCCGTGACGCTCCCAGCGCATGGGGCCCAACTGAGGCACACCGCACCCGAGTTCAACGTCAAGGACTACGGCGCCAAGGGAGACGGCTCCGCCAATGACAGCCCCGCCGTGGACAAGGCCATCAGCGCGGCCAACGCCGCGGGCGGCGGGACCGTGCGGTTCCCCTTGGGCACCTACAAGTCGCAGAACACTCTCCGCATGAGGTCCAACGTCACGCTGGAACTCGACTCCGGAGCCACCCTGAAGGGCTCGAACGCCGGTAAGTACGAAGCACCCGAGCCCAACCCGTACGACCAGTACCAGGACGACGGGCACAGTCACTTCCACAACGCGATGATCTACGGTGACCGGCTGACCAACATCGGCTTCACCGGGGCCGGTGTCATCGACGGCGGCGGCAACCTCATCACCGGCAACCCCAAGCCCGGCCAGGCCGACAAGATCCTGTCGCTGACCCGCTGCGACGGGCTCACCCTGGGCGGCGGAATCACCCTGCGCCGAGGCGGCCACTTCGCCGCACTCATCAACGGCTGCACACACGTGACCTCGGACCACCTCACCATCGACACGGCGAGCGACCGCGACGGCTGGAACATCATCAGCACGACACACGTCACCGTCACCAACGCCACCATCGCGGCCAACGACGACGCCCTCGTCTTCAAGAGCGACTACGCACTCGGTGCCAAGCTGATGAATGGTCATGTGACCGTTCACGACAGCAAGTTGTCGGCGAAGTGCTGCAATGCCCTGATGTTCGGGTCGGAGACCTGCGGCGACTTCACCGACTACCAGTTCCAGGGCATCACGATCAACGGCGCCGGCAAGTCCGGGCTCGGCATGGTCTCGATGGACGGCGCCGACATCAGTGACGTCCACTACCGCGACATCACCATGACCGACGTGCACTCGCCGATCATGCTGAAGACCGGGACCAGGAAACGCTGCGGCAACAGTCCGGGTGTGGGCCGCCTCTCCGGCATCACGTACGACGACATCACGGCAACCGGCAACAGCCCGTCCTTCTCGCCGACCCTGTGGGGCGAGTCCGGCACGCACCACATCGACGGTGTGACGTTCGCCCATGTCCACCTCACCCTGCCGGGCGGCACCGGCGCCATGTCCACCGCCCTGCCCAGCAACAACGCGACGGACTACAACCCGAACTCCATAGGCACCCGGCCCGCCTACGGCTGGTACCTGCACAACGCCGACCACGTCACCTTCACCGACAGTTCGGTGCGGTTCGGTGCCGACGACGGGCGGCCCGCGGTCATCGCCAACGGCGGCGGCCCGGTCACGTTCACCCGCTTCACCGTCCAGCGCGGCGACAAGAGCCCGTACGACCTGGGCTTCCAGAACGTGACCGGCGGCTACTGCGTCGCCGACAGCAAGAACACCACCGGCGGCGCCCCGCGCATCAGCGGCACCGGCTCCACCCAGTCCTGCGGTGCGCGGGAAGCCGCCGACGGAGCAGCTCGCGCCGCGCATCACGCGGCCCACCTCGACCACCCGGAGGGACCGGCATGAGAGCGCTCCCGGCCAGGCGCGGCCCACTGGCCACAAGACTTCTGCTCGTGGTGGCCCTGATGCTCGGCGCACTGTCGCTGCAGGCCCCGGCCCGCGCCGATCTGCAGAACCCGCGCCAGGACTTCCTGCGCGCCTCCACCTCCGGGCTCTTCCTGCACTGGGGCGAGCGCACCGCCCCCGCCCACACCAGCTGCTCCGCCTGGGAGTCCGACGTCACGGGCGGCGGCTGGACCCCCGACTACTGGGTGAACGAGGCGCGGAAACTGCACGCCCAGTACCTCGTCCTCGCCACCTTCCACAGCCGCCTCGGCTACGCCCGCCCGTGGCCCTCCAAGATCCCCGGCAGCTGCTCCACCCAGCGCGACTTCCTCGGCGAGCTGATCGCGGCCGCCAAGGCCAAGGGCCTCAAGACCATCCTGTACATGACGGACGACCCGCAGTGGCACGCCGACGGAGGCCATGAGTGGCTCGACTCGGCCGGCTATTCGACCTACAAGGGCAGCAAGGTCGACCTGACCACCCGGGACGGCTTCGGGCAGTTCAGTTACGACAACTTCTTCGAGGTCATGAACCGCTATCCGGACCTCGGCGGCTTCTGGATCGACAACGACAACGACTACTGGCTCAGCCACAACCTCTACCAGCAGATCTACCAGAAACGCCCCAACTACACGCTCAGCAACAACAACGAAGACACGCCGATCATGGACATGATCAGCAACGAGCAGAAGACGGGCATGACGCCGTCGTACGACTACCCGCAGGCGCTCTACACCGCGCAGCCCCGCCTGACCGAGGCCGACTTCAAGCTGCCCTCCACCGGAGCCTGGTGGTACGACGGCTCCAACCCTGCCGTGGACAAGAAGCTCACCCTGGGACGGCTGATCACCAACGCCGGCTCGTCGGTGAAGGCCCTCATGGCGGAAACGGCCCAGGTGAACGGCAAGTTCCCGTCGAACCAGGCCTCGTTCAACGACTTCGCCGACGGCTACCTCGCGCCCATCTGGGAGTCCCTGCACGGCGTCGAAGGCGGCGGCTACCTGTACGGCGGCCTCAAGCCCGGGTTCTGGAACGACGGCGCGCAGGGTGTCACCACCATCAGCAGGACCGACCCGAACCTCCAGTACATCCACGTCATCACCCCGCCCAGTACCTCCACCCTCAAACTGCGCGACAACGGCTACCAGGTGACCGGGGTGACCAACCTCCGTACGGGCGCGGAGATTTCGTACACCCAGTCCGGCGGCACGCTCAGCCTCACGGGCCTGTCCGGATGGGATCCCTACGACACCGTCCTGAAGGTGACCACGAAGGGGCGCACCGGGATCATCGCCCCGGCCGACTACACCATGAGCGCTTCGGCTTCGGCGAGCGGGCATGGCGCGGCGGCTGCCGCGGACGGCGATTACCTCACGTACTGGGACAGCGGCAAGACCCTCCCGGTGCGGCTCGACTTCAACCTGGATGCGGCGAAGACCGTTCGCTTTCTCGGCATCAACCAGCGTGAGGACTCGGTGAGTTACGCGCGCTCCGACACCGAGCAGTCGGCGCGGATCAAGGGCTACAAGGTGTACGTCAGCGCGGACGGCAAGAACTGGGGGAGCCCGGTGAAGTCCGGCACCCTGCCGAGCGCGCGGGGAGTCGCCTTCATCGACATCCCGGCCGTCTCCACCGGACACGTCCGCCTGGAGGTGACGAGCACGTACGCGGCCTCGACGGACACCGCCCGCTACAAGCGGCTGCGGATCGACGAGGCATGGCTCGGGAGCGCCTACGCGTCGCCCGGGCCGGCCCGCGCCCCTGGCCCGCACCGGAGCTGAGAGCGCCTGCCCCCCAAGGCCCAACTCGTGTACAGGTAAAGCGATTTGGTCCCGCGCGAGTCATTGACACCAAGCGCTCCAGGCGCTGCGATGCAGTGATGGTTAGGAAGCTTTCCTAACGCGGCGGCTGTGGGGTCCTGAGCGGCTCCGCAACCCCGAAGTTCCCCGTAGCCCCGCGCGCACCCGGCACCCCCTCGAGCAATCCCCGGCAACCAATCCCGCAGGCCTCCGTAAGCCCCACGGAAGGAACCCCCCCGTGCACACTGTCGTACCCCCGCGCCGCCTCACCGCGGCCCTCGCAGGCGTAGGCTGTCTGCTCCTGCCCCTGATCGCCGCCGTCCCCCAGGCCGGTGCGGCCGATGCCCCGCAGGCGGCCGCCGCGTCCGGCGCCATGGCGGTCGCCCCGTACGAATACCTCGGCTGGGGCAATCCGCAGAAGCCCACCGATGTCATGGCGGCGACCGGCGTCAAGTGGTTCACGCTCGCCTTCATCCTGTCCGACGGCGGCTGCAACCCGAAGTGGGACGGTTCGCGCGCGCTGACCGGCGGCTCCGACGAGAGCGCGATCAAGTCCATCCGCGGCGCGGGCGGCGACGTGGTCGTGTCCGTCGGCGGCTGGAGCGGCAACAAGCTCGGCGAGAAGTGCTCCAGCGCCTCGGCGCTCGCGGGCGCGTACCAGAAGGTGATCAACGCGTACCACCTGAAGGCGCTCGACATCGACATCGAGGACACCGAGTTCTCGAACGCCACCGTGCGGCAGCGGGTGGTGAGTGCGCTGAAGATCGTCAAGACCAACAACCCCGGCATCGTCACCTACGTGACCATGGGGGCGACGCCGAGCGGGCCCGACTCCAACGGCAAGGACCTGATCAAGAAGGGGGCGGCCGCCGGGCTCGCCAACGACGGCTGGACGATCATGCCGTTCGACTTCGGCAGCCACAGCGGGTCGATGGGCTCGGCCACGGTGAGCGCTCTCGAAGGCCTGAAGGCCGCGGTGAAGAGCGCCTACGGCTACAGCGACGACGCCGCCTACCGGCACATCGGTGTGTCCTCCATGAACGGCAAGACCGACGAGTCCGACGAGACCGTCACCACCGGCGACTTCCAGACCATGCTCGGCTATGCCAAGCAGCACCACATGGCACGCTTCACGTTCTGGGCGGTCAACCGCGACCGGCTGTGCTCCGGGGGCGGGAGCGCCGGCGACTCGTGCAGCGGGGTCGGTCAGTCCCCGTACGCCTTCACGAAAATCGTCTCCCAGTACGCGGGCTGAGGGCGGGCCGACATGACGCATCAGCAGCGCAGGAGAGCGCTCTCGGCCCTTGCCGCGACGGCGGGCCTCATCGCGGGCGCCCTGACGGCCGCACCGTATGCGACGGCGGCGTCGTATGCCACCGCCGCACCGAGCGGTCCCGCCATCCCCTTCGGAAGCCATCAAATCCCTTACGCGGACGGGGTATTGAAGCCGTCCGGCAGTCAGGCGGCGATCGACCGGCAAGTGATCGACACGTACGAGGCGTGGAAGGCCGCGTTCGTGAAGCAGAACTGCGGCAACGGCTGGTACGAGACGCTCTCGCCGGACGCCGACCACCCCTATGTGGGGGAGGGCCAGGGATACGGCATGGTGGTCACCGCGCTGATGGCGGGCGCCGACAACGATGCCAAGAAGATCTTCGACGGCATGGTCAAGTACGTCCTCGCCCACCCCTCGTCGAACAACTCCGGGCTGCTCGCCGCCGAGCAGGACAAGTCCTGCAAGAGTGTCGACGGCTCCGACTCGGCGACCGACGGCGACCTCGACGTCGCCTACGGGCTGCTGCTCGCCGACAGGCAGTGGGGCAGCTCGGGGACGTACGACTACAAGAGCCTCGCCGTCAAGCACATCAATGCCATCAAGAAGAGCGAGGTGAATCCCACCACGCACCTGATGCTGCTCGGTGACTGGTCGACCTCCGGCGAGTCCCACTACTGGATCTCGCGCTCCTCGGACTGGATGGCCGATCACTTCCGGGCCTTCAAGTCGGCGACGGGCGACGGGACATGGGACACCGTGCGCGTCGCGCATCAGAAGCTGATCACCTCTCAGCAGTCCAAGTACGCCTCGAATACCGGCCTGCTGGCCGACTTCGTCGTCAACACCAACAGCACGCCCAAGCCCGCCCCGGGCAAGGTGCTCGAATCCGCCCACGACGGCGACTACGGATGGAACGCCTGCCGCGACGCGTGGCGAATCGGCGCGGACGCGGTGACCAGTGGGGATGCCGCCTCGCTCGCTTCGGCGCGCAAGCTCAACGGCTGGATCAAGAGCAAGACCGGCGGCGACCCCGGCAAGATCGTCACCGGCTACCACCTCAACGGTTCGACGTTCGACAGCGGCAAGGACATGGCCTTCACCGCGCCCTTCGCCGTCGCCGCGCTCACCGACCCCGGCTCCCAGGCCTGGCTCGACGCGCTCTGGAGCAAGCTGGCCGCCTCTCCGGTGGATCCGAAGCTCTACTACGGCGCCAGCGTGCAGCTCCAGTCCATGATCGTGGCGGCCGGTGACTACTGGGTGCCACAAGGTTCCTGACGGAGGATCATATGCGTCTCGCAACACCCCCACGTCCTGCGAGAGGCCGGGCCCGGAAGGTGGCCGCGGCCGCCGTGCTGCTGCTGTGCGCGGGCCTGGTGCAGGCGGCGCCGCAGCCGGCCTCCGCCGCGCCCACCCGCTACGAGGCGGAGAACGGCACCCGCTCGACCGGCAGCACCGTCGACACCAACCACAAGAACTACTCCGGCAGCGGATTCGTCAACTCCAACAATGCGGTCGGCGCCTATGTCGAGGTCACCGTCAACGCCGCCGCCGCGGGCAACGCCGCCATCGCCATCCGCTACGCGAACGGCACGGGGGCCAACCGTCCCGCCGACGTGTCGGTCAACGGCACGGTCGTATCCGCCGCCCGCGCCTTCGACGCCACTGCGAACTGGGACACATGGGCCGACTCCACCCTGACGGTGGCGGTCAAGGCGGGCAGCAACAGGATCCGCCTCGCCTCGACCACCGCCGACGGCCTCGCCAACATCGACTACATCGACTTCGACGGGGCATCGGGCGGCGACACCCAGGCCCCCACCCCGCCCGGTGCACCCACCTGTTCGGCAGTCACCGAGAGCGCTCTCACGCTGAGCTGGGGCGCCTCTACCGACAATGTGGGGGTCGCGAAGTACGACGTCTACGAGCACGGCAACAAGATCAACGAGGTGGACGGGAGCCTCACATCCGACCACCTCACCGGGCTCACCCCCCACACCACCTACAACCTGACGGTGCTCGCCCGCGACGCGGCCGGCAACGTCTCGCAGGCCAGCCCCGCGGTCGACTGCACCACCTTGCCCAGCACCGACACCACCCCGCCCACCAAGCCCGGCACCCTCACCGCGTCCAACGTCACGGCCAACAGCGTGGACCTGAAGTGGGGCGCCTCCACGGACGACAAGGGTGTCACCTCCTACGAGGTGCGCAGCAGTGACAACGTCTACAAGGCGGTCACCGGCAACCCGCCCGGCACCAGCACCACCCTGACCGGCCTCGCCTGCGACAGCCCGTACTCGCTGACCGTGGTCGCCAAGGATGCGGGCGGCAATGTGTCACCACCCGGCAACGCGGTGTCCTTCACCACGGCCACCTGCCGGACCGACGGCGGAGTCCCGTCCTCCATCACCACGCTCTCCAGCAACTGGACCATTCCATGGGGTACTTACTGGATGCCGGACAGCTCCAGTGCGCTGGTCACCGAGCGGGACAGCTTCAAGGTGTACAAGGTGACACCGAACGGGACCAGGACGCAGGTGGGAAGCGTTCCCAACGCGGTCACCACCGACGGTGAGGGCGGTCTGCTCGGCGTCGCCGTCGACCCCAAGTGGGCCACCAACCACTATGTGTACTTCATGCACACCGCGGCGGAAGGCAACCGCGTCGTGCGCATGACGTACAACGGGAGCGCTCTCGACAACTACACCGTGCTGCTCCAGGGGATCAAGAAGAACCGGTACCACAACGGCGGACGCCTCGCCTTCGGTCCCGACGGCTACCTGTACGCCTCGACCGGCGAGGCCCAGACGCCCAGCCTCGCCCAGGACAAGAACTCCCTCAACGGCAAGATCCTGCGCATGACCACGGACGGCAAGCCGGCCCCGGGCAACCCGTTCAACAACTACGTCTACAGCTACGGGCACCGCAACCCGCAGGGCCTCGCGTTCGACCGCAACGGCCGTTTGTGGGAAGCCGAGTTCGGCGACAGCAAGAAGGACGAGCTGAACCTCATCAAGCCGGGTGCCAACTACGGGTGGCCGACGTGTGAGGGCTCATGCAGCACGGCCGGAATGACCAACCCGAAGGCCAGCTGGCCCACCGGCCAGGCCTCGCCCAGCGGCATCGCCATCGTCCGCAACGTCGTCTACATGGCTGCCCTCAAGGGCGAGCGTCTCTGGCGCATCCCGATCACGGGTGACACGGAGAACGTGGGTACACCGACGGCGTACTACGTGGGCTCGTACGGCCGGCTGCGTACGGTCACCAAGGTGCCGGGAGAGGACGCGTTCTGGCTCTCGACCACGAATGGTGACAACAACGGGTCGGGGGGAGCCGGCTCGGACAAGATCTTCAAGGTGCTGATCAAGTAGCCCGGCAATTCTGGTCAAGTAGCCCTGCAATTAAGGGGGGTTGACCGAAAACCCAGCTGGTCCCGCTGGTGTGCGGGGGTGTGTCACCCCGGCACACCAGCGGCGCTGTTCCGTAAGCGGGGCGCGTGCTCTGGGAGCGCCTTGAAGTCGGCGCGCAGGGCGTCCGATTCCAGGATGACCGGCCCGGGCGTGGCGCCCGGTTCGACGGGCCGACCCGCGGACGCAGGGTGCGACCACAGGATGAACTCGAACCCATCCCCGGGAGCACCCACGGTGAGGAAGCGTCCGCCCGGCCCCGGGAAGTCGAGCCGCTTCTCCGGGCCGAGCTTCTCCCTGTGGAAGTCGAGGGCGCGGTCCCGGTCGGTGACGTAGACGGTCACGTACATGACGTTGGTCGGCATGGTGCCGTTCCCCTCACTCGGCGGACCCGCCAGGTGGGTCGGTGCCCGTATCGGTCTCTGCGTCTCACCGCCGTGACACGGCCGGGCGGATGGGTGTGACAGGGAAGGGGAAATCTCCTCGTCCCGCCCCGGACGGACCAACTCCATATACCCCGGCCCATGTTGAGCGAACGTCCGCTTCCTGCACAGGACAGAGGTCGAGAGCTGTCTCGCCGTGAGCCGACACGACACATGGCAGGGCAAAGGTCCCAGATTGCCGCGATTTTTATATATATCTTCACGCTGAGCAATCAACCCAGGGCTTCGCGCCCAGGTAGGAAAGGGCCAAACCATGCGCAAGTTTCAGCGCGCTGCCGTCCTAGTCGCAGCGGTTACGGGGCTGTCCGCCCTCGGTGTCGGAGTCAGCTTCGCCGATGGCTACGACACCCCCGCCCCCGCCCCCGGCTATGACGCCCCCGCCCCCGGATACGACGCCCCCGCCCCCGGCTACGACGCGCCCGCCCCCGGCTATGACGCACCTCCACCCGGCCCGGCTCCCGCCCCGGTCTATCCGCGGGCCGTCGCTGTGGCCAGCTCGCAGGCCAACGCCGTGGCCTATGGAGGCGGCACTGCTGTGGCCAGCTCGCAGGCCAACGCCGTGGCCACGTACGGCGGCATGCAGTAGACCCAACCGCACTACGCCCCAAGGGCGACTCTCTGTATGTATGCCGGTTTTCGGCAGTTGCTGCATGCCCCGTCGCGCGTCTGCGCCGGGGCATGCGGTGCTCATGCCCCGGCTCGGAGCAGCGTGGGGCGCTACCGTCCTCGTCGAGGAGTAAATGTGAAGCGTCGTGTCGCCGCCGTCTTGGCCGTTGTTGTCGCCGGACTGATGCTGTTCGCGCTGCCGGCCGCGGCTCAGGACGACCCGGGCCGCCATGCCGAGAGCAACGACTGGAACATCCCGCTCACCAACATCGGTATTTTGTAGCGCCGAAACATCGGCTTGTTGCCGCGCCGAGTGCGCCCGGCTTCACTCCCGGTCGGGCGCCCCCTCACCCGTACAGCGCGTCCACCTCGACCTCGTACGCGTTCTCGATCGCCCGGCGCTTCAGCTTCAGGGACGGTGTGAGGAGGCCGTGTTCCTCCGTGAACTGGTGGGCCAGTATCCGAAACGTGCGGATCGACTCCGCCTGGGACACCAGGGTGTTGGCGGCGACCACCGCGCGGCGTACCTCGGTCTCCAGATCCGGGTCGCGTACGAGCTCGGAGGGGGTGAGCGGGGGCTTGCCGCGCATGGCGAGCCAGTGGTCCACGCCCTCCTGGTCGAGGGTGACGAGGGCCGCGATGTACGGGCGGTCGTTGCCGACCACGATGCACTGGGCGACCAGGGGATGGGCTCGCACCCGTTCCTCCAGGGCGACCGGCGACACACTCTTGCCGCCCGAGGTCACCAGGATCTCCTTCTTGCGCCCGGTGATGGTGAGGTAGCCGTCCTCGTCGAGCGCCCCGATGTCCCCGGTGGCCAGCCAGCCCTCGCGGAGCACGGCCTCGGTGGCCTTCGGCTCGTTGAGGTAGCCGGAGAACACCTGCCCGCCGTGGATCCACACCTCTCCGTCGTCGGCGATGTGCACGGTGGTGCCGGGGATGGGCTGGCCGACCGTGCCGTACCGCGTGCGCTCGGGGGGATTGGCGGTCGCGGCGGCGGTCGACTCGGTCAGGCCGTAGCCCTCGAAGATCGTGACGCCCGCGCCCTCGAAGAACAGGCCGAGCCGGCGGCCCATACTGGAGCCGCCCGACATGGCGTGCCGCACCCGCCCGCCCATCGCGTCCCGGACCTTGCCGTACACCGTTTTCTCGAAGAACTGGTGCTGCATCCGCAGCGCCGCCGAGGGGCCGGGCCCGAGGCCGAAGGCCTTCTGTTCCAGGGCCTCCGCATACTTGACCGCGATGTCGACGGACTTGTCGAACGGCCCCGTCTTCCCGTCCGCCTCGGCCCTGCGGCGGGCCGCGTTGAAGACCTTCTCGAAGATGTACGGGACCGCGAGGATGAAGGTGGGCCGGAAGGACTGCAGGTCGGGCAGTAGCGCGGACGCGGAGAGGGCGGGCTGGTGGCCCAGCTTCACCCGGCCCCGGATCGCGGCGACCTCCACCATGCGGCCGAAGACATGGGCCAGTGGCAGGAACAGCAGCGTGGACGCCTCGTCGCCGGGGCGGGAGTGGAACACCGGCTCCCAGCGGGAGATCAGCATGTCCGTCTCGAACATGAAGTTGGCGTGGGTGATCACACACCCTTTGGGGCGTCCTGTGGTGCCCGAGGTGTAGATGACGGTCGCCACCGAGTCCGGTGTCACGGCCCGCCGGTGCCGATGGACCACCTCGTCGTCGATGGATCCACCGATTCTGAGCAGTTCTTCCAGCGCCCCGGTGTCCAGCTGCCACAGGCGTTTGAGGTGGGGGAGGCGGTCGACGACCGAGCCGATCGTCATCGAATGGTCCTCGTGCTCCACCACACACGCGGTGGCCTCGGAGTCGTGCAGCATCCAGAAGACCTGCTCGGCGGAGGACGTCGGGTAGATCGGCACCGGCTGGGCCCCGATCGTCCACAGAGCGAAGTCGAACAGCGTCCACTCGTAGCGGGTGCGCGCCATGATGGCGACCCGGTCCCCGAACCGCACCCCGTCCGCGATCAATCCCTTGGCCAGCGCGAACACTTGGTCCCGGAACGCGGAGGCGGTCACGTCCTCCCACTTGCCGGAGTCGTCCTTGCGGCAGAGGGATACGCGGTGGGGGTCGTCCAGGGCATGATCGAAGACCGCGTCCGCCAGCCCGCCGACCTGAGGCGCCGTCGCCATGGGTGGGACCGTGAACTCGCGCAATGACCTGCCTCCCTCCGGGGTGGCCACCCCCGGTGGCGCTCCGCACAGCGCGGTGACCGTACCTCACGGGGAGTTTCGGTGACAGAGGTCTCCTGCAAGTCGAGACGGACGGTGTCTTCACAGGTCAGCGCCCGAAGCGGGCCCACATGGGGACCGCTCGGGCGCATTGCTGACTCAAAGGCGGGTTCTACGGAAGGCAATCTCCACGGAATCTGTACGCTCCGGTCACCCTCAGCCCACGGCTGTGCGGGGTTCGGGTCCGGACCGCACTCCGGCGACGCGTGCCGCGCCTACACGGTTTCTGCCACCGGCATGTGCTCCCGCCCCAGGTCCCGGCTGTCTTCGGCGGGCGGCTCACGCCGAGCGCGTACGAGCGCGAGTACCAGCACGCCGGCCACGATCCCGGCCGTTTCCGCGACCACCGCCACCAGGTTCAAGCCGGACGCGAAGGCGACGCGCACCATGTGATCGAGCGCCGTGTGGTCGGACCCCATGTGCTCGGAGACCATGTGGTTGGGCCTTCGGGGGCAGCGACGGCTGGCTCATGAAGTCCGGCGCGCTCAGCGAGGCGCAGGCCGCCGCCCTGCACACGGAGCTGCCGCGGCCCGCCGTCCCCGGCCGCGTCACACCGGACGACGAGCCCCTCGTCCAGGCTGGAACGGGACGGCCGCGCCACCTACCCCGAGCTCCAACTCGCCACCGGGCGCTCGGAGTCGGCGGTCAAACGCAGGCTCGCCGCACTGCTCGCCTCGCGTGCCCTGTACCTCGACGTCGAGTACCGGCCCGAGGACATCGGCTTCCCCGTCGGCACCACCCTGTGGACCACGGCCGCCCCCGCCGCCCTGCACCGCGTCGGCGAAGCCATCGCCCGCCACCCGGAGGTCGCCTTCGTCGCGGCCTCCGCCGGCCCGTCCGACCTGGTCGCGGCGGTCCTGACCCGCGGCACGGCCGAGCTCTACGCCTACCTCAGCGGCCGGCTCGGCACCCTCGACGGCATCCAGCACATCGAGACGACGACGAGGCTGCGCCGCATCAAACAGCTCAGCGTTCCGGCGCCGATTCGCCAGGGCACAGAGCCCGCGCCCGAACCCCGCCGGCGTGCGGACGGCATGCACACACAGGCGCTCAGCCCTTCCGGCGCCCCGCGTGCAGCCGGTCGCCGCCCGCCAGGATCGCCGAGGCCAGGGCGCCCGCCGCCTCCTGGGCGGCCGAGCCTCGCCGGTTGTGCAGCAGCACGAAGTCCACCACGCCGAGCTCCGGCAGACCCGCTCGGGCCGGAAGAGGGTCGAGGCCGGGCGGGATCAGGCCGCGGGTGTGGGCCATCACGCCGAGGCCGGCTCGGGCCGCCGCGATCAAGCCGCTCAGGCTGCCGCTCGTACAGGCGATGCGCCAGGAACGCCCGTGTTCCTCCAGGACTTCGAGTGCCCGCGCCCGGGTGATGCCGGGCGGCGGGAAAAGGATCAGCGGGACGGGCCGCTCGGAGTCGAGGCGCAGCCCGGGCGCCCCGATCCAGCACAGCTCGTCCGTCCACACCAGCTCGCCGTGGCTGTCACCGGGCCGGCGCTTGGCGAGCACCAGGTCGAGGCGGCCCCCCTCAAGGCGCCGGTGCAGGGTGCCGGACAGCTCGACGGTCAGCTCCAGGTCGACCTCGGGGTGGTCGCGGCGGAACGACTGGAGGATCTCCGGGAGCCTCGTCAGGACGAAGTCCTCGGAGGCGCCGAACCGCAGCCGGCCGCGCAGCCGCGTCCCGGTGAAGTAGTTCGCGGCCCGCTCGTGCGCGGCCAGGATCGTCCGTGCGAAGCCGAGCATCGCCTCCCCGTCCTCCGTCAGCCGCACGCTGTGCGTGTCCCGGCTGAACAGCTGCCGCCCGGCCGCGTCCTCCAGGCGGCGCACGTGCTGGCTCACCGTCGACTGCCGCAGCCCGAGCCTCCGCGCGGCCTGCGTGAAATTGAGGGTCTGGGCGACGGCGAGGAAGGTCCGGAGCTGGTTCGCGTCGTACATGGAGCCCACGGTAGCTCCGCTCATCGCGGAACGTGATGACAGTGAGAGTGGTGTACGGGATTCCCGATCGGCTGGAAGAGGAGCACCATCGAGAGGGCACGATCCGGGTCCGCACGCCGCCGGACACATAAACGCACCGTAAGTGGAGCACATGAGCCGCCGCACCCCGAAGCTGCCGTCCTGGCTGCCGGTCGACCCGTACATACTGGCGCTGCTCGGGACGGTGGGACTCGCGGCCCTGCTCCCGGCCTCCGGGCCGGGTGCCCACGTCGCGAGCGGCGCCTCGACCGGAGCCGTCGCGCTCCTGTTCTTCCTGTACGGAGCCCGCCTCTCGACCCGCGAGGCGATGGACGGACTGCGCCACTGGCGACTCCACGTGACCGTGCTGGCCTGCACGTTCGTGGCGTTCCCGCTGCTCGGCCTGGCGACGAAGGGGCTCGTCCCGTTCGTCCTGACACCGGACCTCTACAACGGTCTGCTCTTCCTGTGCCTCGTGCCCTCCACGATCCAGTCGTCGATCGCGTTCACCTCGATCGCCCGCGGCAACGTACCCGCCGCGATCTGCGCGGGCTCCTTCTCCAGCATCGCCGGAATCCTGCTCACCCCGCTGCTTGCGGCCGGCCTGCTGGGCAACAGCGGGGGCGGCTTCTCAGCGGACTCGCTCCTGAAGATCGTCCTGCAACTCCTGGTGCCGTTCCTGGCCGGGCAGTTCCTGCGGCGCTGGGTCGGCGGGTTCCTCGTCCGGAACAAGAAGGTGCTCTCGTACGTCGACCGGGGCTCGATCCTGCTGGTCGTCTACAGCGCGTTCAGCGAGGGCATGGTCCGCGGCATCTGGCACCAGGTGAGCGTGGCCAGGCTCGGCGCGCTGCTCGCCGTCGAGGCCGTACTCCTTGCCGGGATGCTCGCGCTGACCTGGTACGGGGCGAAGCGGCTCGGCTTCGGCCGGGGCGACCGGATCGCGATCCAGTTCGCCGGCTCGAAGAAGAGCCTGGCCGCCGGCCTCCCCATGGCGAGCGTCCTGTTCGGCCCCCAGGCCTCGCTTGCGGTGCTCCCGCTGATGCTGTTCCACCAGATGCAGCTGATGGTCTGCGCGGTGATCGCCAAGCGCCGGGCCCGCGACCCGCTCGCCGAACAGGAGCCGGGAGAGGGCGCGGTCCGCGAGGGGGCCGGGGGCGAGCGGGGTGTGCGGGTCGCGGGCTGAGTGACTGCCCTCCCGTTCACGGCCCGCGCCGAGCCGGGCGTCACCGAGCAGGACCGGGCGACGTGGCGCGCGAGTCGCCGTGCGAAAGGTCGGCTTGCGCGCGACTTCGCGGGCCGCGCTACCCGAGCGGGTCCACCGGTTGCAGGGCCCGCCGGTCCAGGGGACCGCGTGGGTCCCCGGGACCGGCCGTGACGCTCAGTCCGTCGCGTACGTCGCCGCGGGTACGGCATTGGACGTGGTGGCGGGGGAGGACTTCTTGGCCGCGGCGCGTACGGCGGTGAGCTGGAGGAGCAGTGCGGCGGCGGCGAATCCGGCTGCCCAGAGGGGGAGGACCGAGCCGCTCCAGCCGAAGGCGAAGGCGGCGCCGCCGAGGCCCGAGCCGATGGCGCTGCCCAGGTAGAGGGCGGACTCGTTGAGGGCGACGGCAACCGGGCCGCCCCGCTCGCCGCGCGCGGTCAACAGGTCGTTCTGCTGCGGGACTTGGAGCGCCCATCCGACCGCGCCCCACACCGCGATGGGCAGCAGGGCCAGCAGTGGGGTGAAGGAGGCGAAGAGCCGGAAGGCCAGCAGAGAGAGGGTCAGGATGATCAGAATGCCGACGACCAGGGTGGCCGGGCGGCGCACCTTGTCGACGAGGGAGCCGATGAGGACGCTGCCGACCACGCCGCCGATGCCCCAGGCCCAGAGGTACGGGGTGATGTTCTCCACGCCGCCCATCGCGCCGGTGGCCATGACGGGGACGAAGTACGTGTAGAGACCGAGGCTGGCAATGGCGGCGAGCAGGGAGACGCCGACGACCGAGGCGACGCGGGGGTCGGTCACCACCTGGGCGCGCCGGCGCAGACTGATCGTCTCGGTGGCGGGGAGCTGCGGGAGGCGAAGCAGCAGGCCGAGGAGGGAAACAAGGCCGATCCCGGAGACCAGCCACAGTGTGGCGCGCCAGCTGGTGTGCTGGGCGATGTAGACGCCCCCGGGCACGCCGAGGACGGTGCCGGAGCTCATCCCGCCCATGATGACGGCGAGCGCGCGGCCGCGGCGTTCCCGGTCGACGAGCGAGGCGGCTGCCGAGGCGGCGAGGGCGAGGTAGAGGCCGGCGCCGACGCCGGCGAAGGCGCGGGTGATCAGCAGTACGGGCAGCGAAGTGGCAAGCGCGGAGCCTGCGTTGGCGAGGGCGAACACGGCCAGGGAGGCCAGCAGCCCGGTGCGTACCCGCGACGCGGAGAGCAGGGTGGCGAAGATCGGGGAAGCGATGGCGTACGCGAGGGTGAAGGCGGTGACCATCTGGCCGGTGGCGGAGACGGTCGCGTCGAAGTCGGCCGCGATGGACGGCAGCAGGCCGGCCGTGACGTAGGCGTCGAGGCCGAGCGCGAAGGCTCCGAGGCCCAGCAGGTAGACGAGTTTCACTGATTCCCCATTGTTCGATAGTTCTGGTACATCAATACATTGCGATGCCGGGTGCGGCAGGGGCAAGTGGAGCGATGCGTTCAGGCCACGCACGGCGGGGGCGGAACGGGAGGCGAGCTGAGCGGCTGTGCGATTCTTGACGGGTGCGCCACTACTTCCATCCGGAGATCGAAGACGTCTGCCTGCCAGATGTCCTGTTCGCATTGAGCGACGCCACCCGTCTGGGCATCGCCGTCGCGCTCGCGGACGGCAAGGAGCGCACCGCGGGCGAACTCGGCGGTTCCCTCGCCAAGTCGACGATGACCCACCACCTCAAGGTCCTTCGCGAGGCAGGCGCGCTGCGCGTGCGGTCCGAGGGCACGCGCTGCTACAACTCCCTGCGTCTGGAGGAGTTGCAGGAGCGCTTCCCCGGGCTGCTGGACCACCTCCTCGGCTTCGCCGTGAAGTGCGGTTACACATCGGCCGACGCCCGCTCCCGCGACTGACGGGGGACTGCGCGGGAGCGGGCGTCGGGGTCCTTGGGCGCCGGCCGGCGGGTGCCCTTCAGCAGGGTGCTGCCGAGCCCGAGCGGCCGAGGGGCTCAGATGCTCAGAGGCTCAGTTCGATGTCGTACGCGGAGAGCCAGGAGTTGAGCCCCAACGCCATCTCCAGGCCCGAGCGGTCGTACTGGGCGCTCATGTCCCCGACCGGGCGCTCCAGCAGAGCCCTGGTCGCCGCGTTGTCGAGCAGCGGGAGCACCGGGGACGACGGGTCGGCGAGCACCTCGTGCAGCGAGGCACGCAGGCCGAGTTCGTACGCAGGGTCCTGGGTCGTCGGGTAGGGGCTCTTCACCCGCTGGACGATCGACTCCGGCAGCAGGTCCTTGGTAGCGGCGCGCAGCAGGCTCTTCTCCCGCCCGTCGAACGACTTCATCTCCCAGGGAGTGTTGAAGACGTACTCGACGAGCCGGTGGTCGCAGAACGGGACGCGGACCTCAAGACCGACCGCCATGCTCATCCGGTCCTTGCGGTCCAGCAGGGTCTGCACGAAGCGGGTCAGGTTGACATAACTCATCTGCCGCATACGCCGGTTGACGGCGTCCTCGCCGGTCCGGCGTCTCCGAGACCGCCTGGGCGTAGCTGTCCTCTCGGCACAGATCGAAGCCCTCAAACTGCAGGGCGGATACCGCACGTTCCTGGAGATCGAGCGCGGGGCGACACGGCGGCGGCGTAGCACAACTCCCCGGCCGGGTGACCCGCGCCTGAACGACGCAACGAATCGACACAACTCCGTGTACTCCGAGTCACGATACGAGGTAGCCCTCATCGTCGGGGATTTCGGCCGCGGCGCACTCGCGTGGGATCGACTTCGTCTTCCGGGGCCACGGACGCCGTCCTGCCGACCCGTTCCCCTCTCTCGCCGCCAGCAGACCGCGGACGGTGTCGATGGTCGTGGGCAGGTCGTCGGTGTGCTCGCGGGTCAGGGCCCGGGCTGTGGATTCGTAGTAGGGGAGCGGGCTGTTCACGGCGCGCTTCGTGTCGGTTATTCAGGAAGTGCATAGATGGCACGGGTCGTTAAGCCGCCTCGACAAGAAACAGATCGCTCCATTGGGCGTCAAGCCCGCCCCGTGACCAGCACCACCTTCCCGAGGTTGCGGCGGGACTCGATCAGCTCGTGGGCCCGGGCCGCGTCGGCGAGCGGCAGCTCGGCCGCGACGCGGGTTCGCAGCTTCCCCGCAGAATGCAGCTCCCACAGCTCGCCGAGCCAACGGGCGTACAGCGCGGGCTTGTTACGGGCGATGACGGCCATCTGGAAGCCGATGACCGACTTCCCGCCCACGAGCAGGTCGTACGCCTCGATGGTGCCGCCGCCCGAACTGAAGGCGACGAGGCGCCCACCCGGTGACAGCGCTCTCACCGCCGGGGTGAGCAGCTCGCCGCCGACCGCGTCGATCACCAGGTCGACCGGCTCGCCCCAGGACGCGTCCCCGTACAGGACGACCTCATCGGCGCCCGACTCCCTTGCGAAATCGGCCTTTTCGGCGGAACTGACGGCGGCCACGACCCGTTTCGCCCCGCCCGCCTTCGCGAGCTGCAGAGCCATCGTGCCGATTGCGCTCGCGGCGGCCGTGACCAGGACCGACTCGCCGGGCTCGGGGCGCGCCGACTCGTAGGCGCCGCGTGCCACCAGGCCGCTGCGGACCAGGGCGATGGCGTCCACGGCGGTGGCATGGGCGGGGATGCGCGAGGTCATCGCCGGGTGGAGGACGGCCTGTTCGGCATAGCCGTAGGAGAAGCAGAGCCCGGTCACCCGGTCGCCGACGGCGAACCCGGTGGCGCCCTCGCCGAGCGCGGCCACCGTGCCGGCGATCTCGCCACCCAGCGGAATCGGTTCGCTGCCCTCGCGGACCTTGCGGACGCACGGCAGGGTCACCCCGATCGCCTCGACGTCCACCAGCAGTTCGCCAGGCCCGGGTTCGGGCGCTGCGACGTCCTCGACGAACAGGACGTCGGGGCCGCCGTTGACTTCGTATCGGACGCGACGCATGGCACCCTCCGGGGTAGGCAATTCGTTGGGAGTTCCAACGGTAGACGTAAATCAAATCGTTGGGAAGTCCCATGTTTTTTCGGGATAGGCTGTGCACATGGCTCGCATGACTCGTGGGACTCGGAGGGCTGGGAGTGCTCTCGATCCGGTACCGGCAAGTGGCGTCTCTGCCGATGACGGGGGGCTTGAGGCGGCACCTTCCGCGCCCTCTGCCGACGGGCCCGAGCCGGACCTCCCCCCGCTCCAGCGCATCCAGTCGCTGCCGAGCTGGCTGATCGGCCGGGTCGCGGCGCGCGGCCGGGGGCTGGTCGCCGAGGCGCTGGCGGAGCAGGGCGTGAAGATGATGCATCACGCGGTGCTGGCCGCGGTGGCCGAACTCGGCCCGATCGCGCAGGCCGACCTCGGCCGCAGGCTGGCCATCGACCCCAAGGACCTGGTCGGCATCCTCAATGACCTCCAGGCCGACGGCCTCACCGTCCGCGAGCCCGACCCCAGGGACCGTCGCAAGAACGCGGTCACCGTCACCCCGGCCGGCCGGGACCTCGTCGAACGCTGCGCGGCCGCGGCCGAAACGGCCAACGCCCAGCTGCTCGCACCGCTCGCCCCGGCTGAAGCCCGGCGCCTCATGGCCCTCCTGGCGCGCCTGCACGAGGCATAACGAACCCGTTTCCGACCCGTCGTGGCCCGCTTTCGACCCGCGCCCGACCTGCTTCCGGGCCCACTCGTGGCCCGCTCGTGGCCCGAAGAGCTCCCCGGCGTACGGTCCAGATCATCAGGGCCGGTACGGTGCCGACATGACCGCATTCGAAGGCGAGCCCGCCACTCTCGACCCCGCGCGCACGGCGCTCGTCCTCGTCGATCCGATGAGCCGCATCGCGGCGCTGCCGCCCGCCCCGCGCTCCGGCCGTCAAGTAGCGTACGTGGCAAGGGAGTTGGCGGACGCCTTCCGTGCGGTGGGTGGCTGATCGCATGCCCAAGTTCTCGATATCCGCAGCCGGTTCACGCCCCTGCACCCTCGTCGTGTGCCGGGGCTGCTGCTGCGGCGACGCCGCCAAGAACCCCGGCACCGACCACGCCGGTCAGCTCGCCCGGCTCCGGGCGGCGGCCGCCGCCTCGGACGGCCGCATCGCGGTGCGCACCACCGACTGCCTGGGCCCCTGCGGCCAAGCCAACGTGATGGTGGTCCAGCCCTCGTCCCGGGCCCGCCAGCGCGGCGCCCGCGCCACCTGGCTCGGCTGGATCCTCGACGACGACGCCACCGACGACATCCTCGCCTGGGCGGAACAAGGCGGCCCGGGCGTCGCCGAACCCCCGGCCACGCTCGCCCTCCAGGTGATCCCGCCCCCCTCCGAGACACGGAAGCGCGCCCGCTGAGGCGTGGCCGAACCACGCTCCTCCCCGACGGCCGCCCATGAGCCCGAGTCAGTACACCTAAGGGGTGTCGGCATGCCGGGCACGGCCGGACGTGGCCGCCTGTTCCGCCGCGCCGAAGAAGTCTCCGCCCTTGCGGCGGTAGTCGTCGGTGCCCCAGTCGCGGGCCGCGCGTTGCTGCGGAGGGACCTTCTGCAGGTGCGGGATGTGCTTGGCGCAGTGGATGTAGGCCTCCTGGACGGTTACCTCCACCCAGAGGCGGGCGCGGCGGCCGGGAGCCGGGTCCGGGGGGATTTCGGGGTGGTGGGCGCGGACCTCCTCGTCCAGGAGGAGGCGGGCCCGGCCGTTGACGTGCAGGCCGATGCGGTCCCGGGTGAAGTCGACCATCAGGATGCCCACCTGGGGGTTCTCCGCGATGTTCCCCATCGAGGCCATGACGCCGTTGCCCCGGTATTCCGGGTACATCAGGGTGCGTTCGTCCAGGACCCGGACGAACCCGGGCGGGCCGGCCCGGAAGGTGGAGTCGCACTCGCCCCGGCGGTCGGCGCTGGCCAGGAAAAACATCTCCTGGCGTGCCACGAACTCCCGCATGTGCGGGTTGAGCCGGTCGAGGACCTGCTCGTCGTAGAAGCGGTCGGCCCGCTCGGTGGTACCCAGGTGACGCTGCATCAGGTGCTCGCCGTCGCTCCCCGGCCGTACCCCTGTATGCTCCGCGGCCCTGCCGTGCTCGATCTCTGGTGCCAAGTCCTCAGTCTCCCGCCATGACCAGCTCTTCGATGAAGTCGTGCCGTATGCGGTTCGACGGCACGCCGGCTCCCACCAGCGCGTCCACCCCGCTGCGCACCATGGCCGCCGGTCCCGACAGATACGCGTCGTACGCCCGCCATGGCCCGTACTGCCGTACGGCGTCCGGCAGTTGACCGCTGATGCTGTTCGCCCGGCCGCCCGTGGGGCCGGTCGCGACGACCGGGCGCACGGACAGCCACGGGTGCTTGCGTGCCAGGGTCAGCAGCGGGTCGATGTCGTACAGGTCGCTGCCGCTGCGCGCGCCGTAGAAGACGTCCACCAGGCGACGGCGGCCGTGTTCGGCGACGTCCTCGACCAGCGCCCTGATCGGGGCGATGCCGGTGCCACCGCCCAGGCACAGCAGGCCGTTGTCCGTGGTGTGGTCCACGGTCATGGAACCGGCTGGGGGACCGAGGCGGATCACGTCGCCGGGGCGGGCGCGGTGCACGAGGGCCCTGGACACCCAGCCGGCCGGAACTGCCTTGACGTGGAAGGAGAGCAGGCCGTCGGAGCGGGGTGCGGACGCGAACGAATAGTGCCGCCACACGCGCGGCCACCAGGGAGTTTCCAGGCTCGTGTACTGACCGGCGAGGAAGGGGTAGGGCTGGTCGGGGCGTACGGTCACGACCGCGATGTCGGGGGTCCGCAGCTCGTGGGAGACGACCTCGGCGTGCCACCAGGCGGGGGAGGCGGCCTCGTCCACGGCTGCCGCGTCGATCATGATCTGCGAGATGGCGGTGTAGGCCTGGATCCAGGCCGCCTCGGTGTCCGGGTTCCAGGTGTCGGGCGCGTACCGGGCCAGCGCGCCGAGGAGGCACTCACCGACAGCCGGGTAGTGCTCGGGCCGGGTGCCGTACTTGCGGTGGCCGCGGCCGAGGTGGGACAGGTAGTCGCCGAGGGTGTCGGCGTCGTCCACGTGCTCGGCGGCCGTCAGCAGGGCCTTGAAGAGGCGGTCGCGCTGGGTGTCCATCGCGACGGGGAACAGGGCGCGCAGATCGGGGTGCCGGACGAAGAGCAGCGCGTAGAAGTAGGACGTGACCTTGTCGGCCACGGGCTCGATCTCCGCCATGGTGCGCCGGATGAGGACCGCGGTGGGGGAGGCGGCCTTCGGCACGGCGTCGGCGCCGCCTTCGGGGCCGGCTTGCGTGCCGCCACGGGGGTCGGGGTCCGGTGCGCCCGTCGTGTCGGGTGACGGTGTGCGGTGAACCGGCGTGGGGTGAACCGCTGCCGCGGGCCAGGTGCCGGAAGCGAGGTCCGGGCTCGCGTCCACGGGGTCGGCCTCGTCGTGCGACCGCCCGGCTTCACCGGCGTTGTCCGCGTCCTGTGCGCGGTCGCGGTCCCCGTCGTACCCCGGGTCGTCCTCGGGGCGGGAGAGGGGAGTCGGCGCGGCAGGTGGCTCGGGCGGCGCCGGTCTGCGTATTCGCTCTTCCGCGTTGCCGACCGGGCGAATGGGATTCGGTGTCCTGCGGGGCAGGCCGTTCTCGGTATCGACATGAACGGAACTTCCCGCACCACCTTCGCGTTCATCCTGCCGCAACCTGCTGGGACTGCTGGGACCGGCAGAGGATTTGTTCGGCGGAGTGAACCAACCCCGCTCGCCATTGCTGCCGCCGGAAGAGCAGTTGTCGCCCGTCGTCGTGGGAGCGTCCATGATCTGCCTCGCCTCGCACGTCTTTCGGTCGTCTTCGCATTCCGTGATGCGGAAGGAATTCTGGATTGCCTTGAGCTGCCTTTGAATTCTGGAACAGGCCTCGCTGTGTCAGCGGTGTCAGCGGCATCCCCCCATGTGGACAAACGTTGCGTTCGCTGGTGGTCGGCACCCGGTTCTTTCCGTTCCACCTTTCCTTCCGGACTGCGGAGTTGGTCATTCCTCCGAGTCGGACTAGACCATACCGGCAGCGGTTGAAACCGCAACCCCTGGTCTTTGGACACTCCAGGCAGGCCTGCCGAAATCGAACCGGGTCGCACATGTCCCATATTCGGTCCCATGGCGGGTGGGAAATGAAAAATCGGCGCGTGGGCAAATCGCTGGGACCTGGGGCGATTCGCCCACTCGTTTGGGTGACTTCCCGCACTGCCGGAGTCCGCCTCGTCGGCCGAGCCCTCGTACGTCAGTGCCGTACGTCCCCGCGGGGCCGTTCCAGGGTGAAGGTGTCCACGGGGGTCAGGTCTCCGTAGGGGCCGTCGAAGGTGTAGTACGTGACCCGGATACGGGTCCGGCCGGTGCGGGTGTCGCCCGGGTCGACGTCGAAGGCGGCGAAGCCGTGGGTGTGGACACGGTCCTGGACGGCGCGCCAGGGGGCGTCCTCGGTGACGAAGACCGCCTTGCGATGGCGGCCCTCGGTCTCCTTGCCGAGATCGACGACGACGCGCCCCTTGGGCTCCTCGAACAGGGCGTCCTGGGTGGTCGCGAAGTTGCCGCCGTTCCCGATGATCATGTGGACGGTGCCCTTGCCGGTGTCCGCGACATCGGTGCGCGTGGAGACCGGGACCGGGGTGCGGGCCTCGTTCGGCAGGGTGCCGCGGACCGGCAGCGAGCGCTCGTAGTAGTGCTCGTGGCCGCTGAGCACCAGGTCGACCCCGTACGTGTCGAAGAGCGGGCCCCACGCCTGTCTGATCCCGAGGTCGCTGCCGCTTCCGCTGCGGCTGCTGGAGATCATCGGGTGGTGCATGAAGACGACGATCCAGTCGATGCCGCCGTCCGCGCGCGCCGTCCTCAACTCCCTTTCCAGCCAACGGTGTTGGGCTCCGTCCGAGTAGCCCCGCACATACGTGTCGCCGGTGTCCTGGATCGCCACGTCGTCGTTGGCCAGGCTGATGAACCGGACTCCGCCGACCGTGAAGCCGTACCACAGGCCCCGGGTCTCCGGGTCGGCGGAGGCCGTCGACCCGGGCAGCGTGAAGTAGGTCTGGTAGCCGGTCACGCCCAGGGGGCCGTTGCCCTGCTCGTTCTCCCCGTTGCCGACGCAGGGCATCCACGGACGCAGCCGCGTCGAGCGGCTGTTGCCGATGAACCAGTCCGCCCACGTCGCGACGCGGTTCTGGCCGACGACGCCGGCCGCGGAGGCGTAGCACAGGTCGCCGTTGACCAGGTTGAACAGCGGCTCGACCCGTTCCACCGCGGCCACGATGTCGGCGGAGGCCGCGGTGCCGGCCTGGCTACTGGTGTAGAGCGGGAAGCGTCCCGAGGGCGAAGGGGCGCCGCCCGTCGGCCAGTTGACGGCCCGGCGCAGATTGGGCGCGCCCTGGTCGCCGAAGCTGGTGAAGGTGAACGCGGTGCGCCCGCGTGGCGCCGTCGTGAACGAGCCGGTCTCCGGCGCGGCGCCGTCGTGCCCGGCCGAGTACAGATAGGTGGTGTACGGCCGAAGCCGGGTGAGGCGGGCGTGATGGACGTACACCTCTTCGCGGGAGAGCCCGTCGCGGTAGGTGCGGGTCTCGGCGTCGACCACCCGGCCGGTTCCGCCGTCCGGGGAGCCGAGGCGCACCTGCGGGCGGTGCACGGACTGGGGGCTGATCCAGGAGACGGTCATCTCGGTGGCGGGGTCGGCGCCGAACTGGAGGTGCAGCCCCGCCACGCCGGGCGCGCCGATACGGCCCGGCGTGCGCTGGAGCAAGGGGAGCGGTGCGGGCTGCGACGGGTCGGCGGCCTCGGCGCGCCCTGCGGCGCCGAGGGCGGTGGCGGCCGCGGCCGCGGTCGAACCCGTCAGCACTGATCTGCGTGCGATCGGCATGTAACGCCCTTTGGCTGGAAGGAAGTTGACCAACCGCACCCTAAGGCCGTCGTTCCCCCGAGTGAGCGCGTGGTGCTCGGGGAGGGTCGCGACCAGTCGCTCCGGGAACCCGGCAGATAGGTGCTCCGAGCGCGTTCAGGCCTTGACGGCGTCCGAAAGGCGCACGAACTCGTAGCCCTGGTCCAGGAGTTGAGGCACGGCGCCGCTCATCCCGCGGGCGGTACCGCCGTGGGGATGGTTCATGTGGCCTATGACGACCGAGCCCGGGCGTACGTCCTGCATGGCCTGGTGCACCTGTGCGGGCGTGAAGGTCGCCCCGCCGTCGCTGTTGACGTCGAAACTCGCGAAGCGCTCGCCGAGGTCGGTGACGATCCTGGCGGCCACGTCGTCGCAGTAGGCCGTGCCGGAGCGGAAGAAGCGCGGCGGGTGGCCGAGCAGGCCGGTGAGCTTGGCGCGGTTGCCCGAGACCTCGTCGAAGACCTCGCCCGCGTTCCGTGTGCCGGGTATCCGGTAGGCGGACCGCCCGGAGACGGAGAGCGGGAGGTGGCGGGTGCCGTGGTTCGCCATCTCGAAGAGCGGGTCGGCGGCGAGCTCCTTGAAGACCGACGGGTTCTCGTCGATCCAGCGGGAGTTGATGAACAGGGTCGCGGGGACCGAGCGCCGGCGCAGGAACGCGATGAGCGCCTCGTCGTACGCGTTGCCGCCCTTGCCGCCGCACGCGTCGAAGGTCAGCGCGACCGTCTTCCCGCCGGCCGGCAGCCGGGAGAGCGCTCCCGGCACGGTCAGCCCCCAGCTGGTGGGCGTGTGTGTGCCGTAGCGGGCGACGATCTCGGCCCTGGTCGGCCCGGCCGGTGGTGCGGAGGGGGCGGGTGAACGCGTTGCCGACGAGGACGGCGAGTCAGTGGCAGTGGGGGTGGCCGGGGCGGGCTTCGCCGGTCCTGAGCAGCCGGTGAGGAGTCCACCCGTCGCCACCGCAAGCACCGTACGCCGACTCACGTTCATCGCGCCGCTTTCTCCGATCGAGGCAGCGCTGCTCGCCGCACGTGATCAGCCTAAGCGGCGTGTCCGACGGGCCGTGGCGGGCCCTGCCGTGGATCGGTGCGGGCGGCAGAAGGCCCGGCCGGCGCAGGGGGCGCTCCTCGCCGGCCGGGCCGCTCGGTCGCGGCGGGTCAGACGCCCGAGCGCAGGGCTATGCGCTCGTCCCCCGCGTACACGTTCATGGAGCTGCCGCGCAGGAAGCCCACCAGGGTGAGCCCGGACTCGGCGGCCAGGTCGACGGCGAGCGAGGACGGCGCCGAGACGGCCGCGAGGACCGGGATGCCCGCCATGACCGCCTTCTGGGCGAGCTCGAAGGAGGCCCGGCCCGACACCAGCAGGATGCAGCGCGACAGCGGAAGCCGGTCGTCCTGGAGAGCGCGGCCCACCAGCTTGTCGACCGCGTTGTGGCGGCCCACGTCCTCACGTATGTCGAGCAGTTCGCCCTCCGGCGAGAACAGCGCCGCCGCGTGCAGACCCCCGGTCCGGTCGAACACCCGCTGCGACGCGCGCAGCCGGTCGGGGAGGCTCGCGAGCAGTTCGGGCTCCAACCGGACCGGGGGAGTGTCGGCGATCGGGAAGCGGGCCTGCGTGCGGACGGCGTCCAGGCTGGCCTTGCCGCACAGGCCGCACGACGACGTCGTGTACACGTTGCGTTCGAGGGTGATGTCCGGCACCGCGACGCCCGGCGCCAGCTTCACGTCGACCACGTTGTACGTGTTGTACCCGTCCGCCGTGGCGCCCGCGCAGTACACGATCGACTGGAGTTCGGACGCGGCGCCGAGCACGCCCTCGCTGACCAGGAACCCGGCCGCGAGCGCGAAGTCGTCGCCCGGCGTGCGCATGGTGATCGCGAGGGGTCTGCCGTTCAGCCGGATCTCCAGGGGCTCCTCGGCGACCAGGGTGTCCGGGCGGGCCGAGACCGCTCCGTCCCGGATGCGAATGACGCGGCGGCGTTCGGTGACCCGTCCCATGTCCTCAGTCCCTCGATCGCTCTCGTCGGACTCGTCGGTCCGGTCTGCCTGTCTGGTCAGTCTCGTGTCTGTACGTGCTGGAAGCCGAAGCGTCCCTTGATGCACGGGTTGCCGTGGGTCACCGGGTTGTCGTGCGGCGAGGTGACCTTGACGATCTCATTGTCCTGCACATGGAGGGTGAGGTTGCAGCCGACGCCGCAGTACGCGCACACGGTGGTCGTCTCCGTCTGTGCCGCCTCGTCCCAGGTGCCCGCCGCGCGCATGTCGAACCCGGACTTGAAGGAGAGCGCTCCCGTCGGGCAGACCTCGATGCAGTTTCCGCAGTACACGCACGCCGAGTCGGTGAGCGGGGCGTCGTGCTCGGCCGAGATCCGGGCGCCGAAACCCCGCCCGGCCACCGCGATGGCGGACGTGTTCTGCCACAGGCTCGACGGGGCACTTGAGGCCGCCGGCCTGCATGGCCTCGCTGAAGTCGAGACAGCGCCGTGAGATCGTGAGGTCGGGCTCGCCGACGGAGAACCGGGTGCCCTCCAAGTGCCGAACGACGCCCGGGGATTCGATCTCGGTGGCCGCGTACACCACGCAGCCGATGGCGCGGGCGGGCGGCAGGGTCGCGCTGACCGCGCCGCCCGGGTCGACGCTCTCGATCCGGCGCCCGGTGTGTGGACCGGGCAGCCCGTGGAAGTACCACCAGGGGATGCCGTTCTGGGCGGCGACGACGGCGGTGCTCCCGTGCAGCAGGGGGTGTACCAACGGACCTGCCGCCGCATAGGAGTTGGCTTTCAGGCCGAGCAGTACGTAGGCCACCGGGCCGACCTCGCCCGGGTCGTCGGTGGCGGCGGGGCGGGCGGTGAAGTCGCCGCGCGGGCTGAGGACGCGCACCCCGTCGCGGCGCATGGCCGCCAGGTGCGGTCCGCGGGCGATGAGGTGGACCTCGGCGCCCGCGCGGTGGAGCGCGGCCCCGACATATGCGCCGATGGCTCCGGTGCCGACTACTGCGACTTTCACGGGGCTCTCCGTTCGGTGGAGGGACCGGGTCGGTGGAGGGAGGCCGGGTAACTCGGGTACTCGGAGCCGGATTCGTCGACAGAATATTGTCTACAGTATGCCTTTCGGAGGGGTCAAGACGCCTGACGTACTCCGGTTCCGCTCCTCCCGGGCGAAACGCTGACACAAGGCTCCAAAGGTGCGGCAGTGAATCCTGTTGGGTCTCGCGCCCCTGTACCCATCAGTAGCCACGAAGACTGGATGGCTCCGGATGTCAGCAGTCCCTGTCCGTACCGATCAACCGTCCATGCTCGTACCGAGGAGATCCGTCATGACCGGCATGCGAGGCTCGCGCGTTGTCGCCGTCGGGCACTACCAGCCCGCCAAGGTGCTCACCAATGACGACCTCGCCGAGCTGGTCGACACCAGTGACGAATGGATCAGCAGCCGGGTCGGCATCCGCACCCGCCACGTCGCGGGCCCGGACGAGCCCGTGGACGAGCTGGCCGCGCACGCCGGAGCGAAGGCGCTGGCGGGTGCCGGGCTCGGCCCGGCCGACATCGACCTGGTCCTGGTCGCCACCTCCACGGCCGTCGACCGCTCGCCGAACACCGCTGCCCGGGTCGCTGCCCGGCTCGGCATGGGCTCGCCCGCGGTGATGGACCTCAATGTGGTCTGCGCCGGGTTCACGCACGCGCTCGCCACCGCCGACAGCCTGGTGCGCACCGGCACCGCCAGGCGCGCGCTGGTCATCGGCGCGGACAAGATGACGGCGGTGACCGACTGGACCGACCGCAGCACCTGTGTCCTGGTCGGCGACGGAGCCGGCGCCGCGGTCGTCGAGGCGAGCGAAGAGGCGCTGATCGGCCCGGTGTTGTGGGGTTCGGTGCCCGAGATGGGGAACGCCGTACGTATCGAGGGCACCCCGCCGGTGTTCGCGCAGGAGGGTCAGTCCGTCTACCGCTGGGCCACCACCCAGCTGCCGCCGATCGCCCGGGAGGTGTGCGAGCGCGCCGGACTCACCCCCGAGGACCTGGCCGCGGTGGTGCTGCACCAGGCCAATCTGCGCATCATCGAACCCGTCGCACGCAAGATCGGCGCCGTGAACGCCGTCATCGCCCGCGATGTCGTCGAATCCGGGAACACGTCGGCGGCGAGCATCCCGATGGCCCTGTCCAAGCTGGTCGAACGCGGCGAGATCAGCACCGGCGACCCCGTCCTGCTCTTCGGCTTCGGCGGAAACCTCTCGTATGCGGGGCAGGTCGTACGCTGCCCGTGACGGGCTCGGGGCGCGAGGGCGGGCCGGGTCGCCAGGGTGAGCCCGGGACGCGAGGGCCGGCCTCGCCGACTCGGCTCAGCCGACGAGGCGTTTGCGCCAGTCCAGCGGTGTGACGGTGATGGCCTGACCGGGGTCGCCGTCCCACTCCACCGACAGGCCGCACCGCTCCAGCGCTGCCACGACCTCCCGGCCCACGGACGTGGTGGTGTCCGGTGAACCGTCGAACCCGCCGTAGTGCAGCGTCAGTCCGTGCCCGGCCGCTGCCGCCTCGGTGGACTGGGAGTGGAAGTAGACGAAGCCGCGGGCGCCCGGCGCGCCCGCGCCGCCTATCTCCGACTGGCCGCAGGAGCGGCAACAGGTGAAGTGCTCCCGGGCCGTGAGGCCGGCCGCCTCCAGAACGGCGAAGGCCCGGGAGATCCGCTCCGGGTCCGTCTCCTCCTCTGTCCAGGCGGCCTGTTCCGCCACACGCTCCAGCCACATCCGGTCGGTCAACTCCCGTGCCTGCTCGGGAGATACGGGCCGGGAGCCGGCCGTCACGAGATAGTCCTCGGCCAGCTCCGCCAGCTCTTCGCGTGTCGCACAGCCGCCCACGATCACCTCACGGACCCGTGCCTCGAGCAGCCCGCGATCCTCGTCGTCGAGCTCCAACGGGGGGACGGGCGCCGGGAGTTCGAGATCCAGGCGCTCCCAGTCGAGCCCGGCGTTCCAGTCCTCGCTCGCGCGGGCCCATCCGGTCATGGCGGCGATCACCGGGGCCGGCCCCTCCAGTGTCGTCCCGAAGTGCCGGTCGGGCCCGCCTTCGCGGTACTCCAGCGTGTATGCGCCGCCCGCGTCGTGCCACACCTGGACGAACACATCGGGCAGATCGGGTATCCGCTGGACCACCAGGAACCGGTCGCCCTCACCCCCGATCCGGCGCACCAGCCCGGCCAGTTGACCGGCAGTGGCCCTGGTGTGCCGCTGCCCGTTCTCCGTCTCCACTGTGATCGCAAGCATGCCGTTCACTGTCGCACGCGGCACTGACAGTGCCTCCCGCCGAAGCGTCGGGCGGCCGGGAGTTCAGAGCCAGCGCCTGGCAGCCTCCACGCTGTCGCCCCCGCTGGTGTTGAACGCGATCGCGGCCGCCGGGGCGTGACGGCGGACCAGGTTCACGACCAGCTCGAAGAAGACGAGCAGCGTCTCGGGCTTGCGGATCCCGCCCCCGATGACGACGACGTCCCACGCATGCGCGGTGAGCGCGCCGATCACCGTGGACTCGGCCGTATCGTCCAGCGCTATCAGGGCCATCGACGCGTCGATGCCGTGCTCGCCGAAGCGGGCCAGCTCCTTGTCGAGAACCGCGCGCAGGGCATCGCCGTCCATGCCGGGGACCGTGTGCGGGTCGATACCGAGAACAAGTGTGGAAGGCATGTGCTGTAGGACGATCAGCGGACCGTCCGAGTTCCGCCCGGCGGAGAAGGCCAACACGTCAACTGCCCGACTGCCGGGCTGCATACCTCCTTCAGGGCCCAGCGCCGGGGGGGGCATCGCCGGCGCCCTCCTGAGGAGGGTCGCGCTGATCGGGTGGACGCGATGGGTCCGGCCGCGGTGACGGCGCTGTCTCAGGGAGTGTCCGGCACCATCGACGTACAAATGACCCCATGTGTCACTACTGCGGATGCCGCGAGATCCCGCTCATCAAGGAATTCATCGCCGAGCACGAACGCGTCACCGATGCGGCCGGGGACGCTCAGCGGGCGCTCGCCGCGGGCGACACGGCGCGAGCCCGGGAGCTGATCGCCTTCATGGTGCGGGAGCTGGACTCCCACTGGCGCGGCGAGGAGAACGGCTTGTTCGCCGTGATGCGCGAGGACCCCGAATACGCGGACTACATCACGGTCCTGGTGGACGAGCACCGGGATCACAGCGCCAGACTGCCCGCGCTGGACCTGGAGACGCCCGGGGGGCGGGACGAGTTCGACGTCATGGTCCAGGAACTTCACCAGCACATCAGCCGTGAGGAGGACGGCCTGTTCCCGGCGTCCCTGACGGCCTTGTCGGGCGACGAGTGGAACCGCTCGATGGCCGCCTGGCGAGAGTCCCATCCGGAAGAGTGACCGCCTCCGGCTCGTGGCCTCGGCAGCCCACCGGACGGAGAGGGGTGACGGGAGCCCTCCACCGTGCCGGCGGGACCAGTACCCGAGACGCAAAGAGAGGTGCCGTGCCGAGAGCGGCGGAAAAGTGGGCTCCGCGACCGCCCTCGCGGTGGATCCAGGCCAATTCCCCGTACCTGTGCAACCGAATTCGGACGAGGAACGTACGGAGGGATTGCGCTCGGTAGACTGTAGACGATAGCCAATTTCCATGACCGGCCCGACCGCCCGTGGTGCAGGAGGGGGAACCGATGTTGTCCACAGGACTGCCGCAGGGAACCGTGCCCAAACTGGAGCGGCCCGGGCCGCTGCGCGAGCGCGTGTACGAGGCCCTCCTGGAGCTGATCACCACCCGGGCCCTGCGCCCCGGCCAGCACCTGGTCGAGAGCGAGCTCGCGGGGCACCTCGGGGTGTCCCGGCAGCCCGTGCGCGAGGCGCTCCAGCGGCTCAACACCGAGGGCTGGGTCGACCTGCGGCCCGCGCAGGGCGCGTTCGTCCACGAGCCCACCGAGGAGGAGGCCGACCAGCTGCTCTCGGTGCGTACGCTCCTGGAGGCCGAGGCGGCCCGGCTCGCCGCGGCCAACTCCGGCTCGGCCGGGATGGCCGCCCTGGAGAAGCTGTGCGCCAAGGGTGAGCAGGCCGTCGAGGACGACGACGTGGACCTGGCCGTGGCCACCAACGCCGCGTTCCACGCCAAGGTCATGGAGCTCGCCGGGAACCTGGTGCTCGCCGAGCTCGCGGGCCAGGTCGACCGGCGGGTGCGCTGGTACTACTCGCCGGTCGCCCGCCGGCGCGGCAAGCAGTCCTGGATCGAGCACCGGGATCTGATCGCGGCGATCTCGGCGCGCGACGAGCAGCGGGCGACGGAGGTCATGCGCGCCCACACCGAGCACACGCGCACGACGTACCACGAGCGCGCCGAGCGGGCCTGACCCGCCCGGCCCACCAGCGCCGGCCGCCCCGGACTGTCTCTGCTCCGGGGGCGGCCGCGCGGATATGTGGGCCTACACCACCTCCCGGCTGATGGGCTGTGGGTTGGCCGTGATGTCCCGAGGCGGTGGCTCACGCGGCGCGCCTTGGCGGCCCCCGACGATCACCTCCTGCCCCGGCGGAAGGAGTTGCTGCACCTGGACCTCGCCCGGCACGGCGATCCCGTACGCGTCCGCGATCGTCCTGCCCTCGGGGCAGTGAGCGCGTCGCGCCCCTCGGCCCGTACGGCGGCGAGCAGCGCCCGCACCGCCTCGCGGCCCTGTGCCTCGACACCCACCATCGCTCAGATCACTCCGTTCGTCTTGAGCAACCGCAGTTCCTCGTCGCCGAGGCCCAGTTCGCCGACGTACACCTCTTCGTTGTGCTCGCCGAGCAGCGGCGAGTTGACCATGTCGACAGGGGAGTCGGAGAGCTTGAGCGGCGAGCCGACGGTGGTGAACCGGCCGCGCTCGGGGTGCTCGACCTCCACGACCATCTCGTTGGCGGCCAGCGACGCGTCCTCGATGATTTCCCTGGTGGAGAGGATCGGTCCGCACGGGATGTTGTGCGCGTTCAGCCGCTCAAGTGCCTCCCATTTGGAGAGAGTCGACGACCACTCCTCGATCAGCTGGAACATCTTGCCCAGCTTGGGCAGGCGCGCCTCGGGTGTCGCCCACTCGGGGTCGGTGGCGAGCTCGGGACGGCCGATGAGCTCGGTGACCGGCTGCCACCCGACCGGCTGCACGATCACGTACACGTAGTCGTTGGGCCCGCCGGGCGCGCACTTCACGGCCCAGCCGGGCTGCCCGCCGCCGGACGCGTTGCCGGAACGGGGAACTTCCGTGCCGAAGTCGTCATTGGGGTACTCCGGCAACGGGCCGTGCGCCAGCCTTTGCTGATCGCGCAGCTTGACGCGGCACAGGTTGAGGACCGCGTGCTGCATGGCGACCTGGACGCGCTGGCCGCGCCCGGTGGACTCGCGCTGGTAGAGCGCGGCCAGGATGCCGGCCACCGCGTGGATGCCGGTTCCGGAGTCACCGATCTGCGCGACGGTCGCGAGCGGCGGCCCGTCCTCGAAGCCGGTGGTGGCCATCGATCCGCCCATGGCCTGCGCGACGACCTCGTACGCCTTGAAGTCGGTGTACGGGCCTTCCCCGAAGCCCTTGATCGAGGCGTACACGATCCGGGGGTTTATCTCCTGGATCCGCTCCCAGGAGAAGCCCATGCGGTCGACCGCGCCGGGGCCGAAGTTCTCGACCATCACATCGGAGCGGCGGATGAGCTCGGTCAGGATCTCCTTGCCGCGCGGCGTCTTGGTGTTGAGGGTGATGCTCCGCTTGTTGCAGTTGAGCATCGTGAAGTAGAGGGAGTCGACGTCGGGCAGATCGCGCAGCTGCTTGCGGGTGATGTCGCCGGTGGGTGCCTCCAGCTTGACGACGTCCGCGCCGAGCCAGCCGAGCAGCTGGGTGGCGGAGGGGCCGGACTGGACGTGGGTCATGTCGAGGACGCGCACGCCCTCAAGTGCCTTGGTGGCAGGGGCCGTTGTCATGGCAGGGGGCTCCTCTACTTGTACATGGTCTGGTTCACGGTTCCGGGGGCGTACGCATCCGGGGCGACCCACACGTTGATCAGCGACAGCTTGCCCGACTCGCGGGCGCGTCGCAGCGCGGGCGCGATGTCGGCGGGGTCGCGGACCTCCTCGCCGTAGCCGCCGAGGAGCTGCGCGAACGTCCTGGTCCACGCGATGCTGGTCCAGGCCCTCGCGGGCAACGCGGTGATCGCGAAGACCCCGACCGACGGCGGCGTCGCCTGTCTCACCCTGGCCGCCGCCCTCGCCGTACGCGAGGGAATCCCGATCACGCTGGTCAGCGGCAGCGGAGGCGAACTCTCCGAGGCCCTCGTCCGCTCCCCGGAAATCGGCTGCGTGTCCTTCGTGGGTGGCCGCGACACCGGCGCCCGTATCGCCACGGCCGTCGCCGACCTCGGCAAGCGGCACATCCTGGAACAGGAGGGCCTCAACACCTGGGGAGTCTGGAACTTCACCGACTGGGACGCGCTCTCCTGCGTCATCCCCAAACTCTTCGACTACGGCAAGCAGCGCTGCACCGCCTAACCCCGGTTCGTCGTCCAGCGCACCCTGTTCGACCAGTTCCTGGCCGCCTACCTGCCGGCCGTACGCTCCGTGCGCACCGGCCACCCCTTGGCCGTGGAGCACCCCGAAGACGCCCTGCCCGCGTTGGACTTCGGCCCGCTCATCAACGCGGCCAAGGCCAAGGAGCTCGGCGACCAGGTGGTCGAGGCGATCGACCGCGGTGCGGTCCCGCTGCATCGCGCGACCCTGGCCGACGGCCGCTTCCTGCCCGGCCAGGACACCAGCGCCTACCTCCCCCCGGTCACCCTCCTGAACCCGCCGCCGTCCTCGCCCCTCTTCCACGCGGAGCCGTTCGGCCCGGTCGACACGATCGTCCTGGTCGACACGGAGGCGGAGCTGCTCGCCGCGATGAACGCCTCCAACGGAGCGCTGGTCGCCACCCTGTCGACGGACGACCCGGACACGTACGACCGACTCGCCCCGCACATAAGGGCGTTCAAGGTGGGCCGGGGCAAACCCCGCTCGCGCGGCGACCGCGAGGAGCTGTTCGGCGGCTTCGGCGCCTCGTGGCACGGGGCGTTCGTGGGCGGCGAACTCCTGGTCCGCGCCGTGACGGAGGGCCCGGCGGGAGAGCGCGCCCCGGGCAACTTCCCGGCGTATCAACTGATCCCGTAACCGGGCCGATCGCCCGGGCTGCTCCCGTCACGACCGGCCCGATCGCCCGGGCTGATCCCGTCACGACCGGCCCGATCGCCCGGGCTGATCCTGTAGCGACCGGGCCGACCACTCCGGACTGGCACGGCAGTGTCACCCGATGCCCTGCCGGTCCGGCTCCAACGCGAACGTACGCTCGGCGGCTTCCGGCACCGTGAGTTCGACGGCCTGGGCGAGGCGTTCCCGGTGCCGGAGCAGCGGCTCGCGGCGCGGTTCGGGAACGAGCCCGAGCAGATCGTCGAGCCCCGCCATGATCCGGCGGGTGACCTGCGGGTTTCCGACCGCGCAGAGCCGGATCTCGGCGAAGCCGAGGTCGACGAGATCGGCCCAGTCGGGCACGTCCTGGACGAGCCGGACCTCACCCTTCCCGTCCGGGTGCCCCACGGCCCCGAGCGGCCGGTGCGCCAGCGCGGTGAGCAGCTGCACGATCCGGTCGAGGCACTGGACGGCGGTGGTCGGGTCGTTGACGGCCGGGGAAAGAGCTCGCAGGGCGATGTCGGACAGCTGCCGAAGCCCGAACCCGAGGTCCTGGTGGAACGTACGCTCCACCCCCACGGAAACGGTGTAGCGCAGCGCGCCCCGCGAAGGCGCCTTGCCCTGATCGCTCCCGTGTACCGAAAGCAGCGGAGTACCGGGCACCACGAAGTCCCCGATCCGGGGAATGAGCCGCAGCACGACCCCCTGCCGCTGAGCTGCCCGCACCAGCCGGGCGATATTGACATCCCGCAGCACGCCGGCCTCCCCGCTGTACCCGACCCGCCCGCTCTCCGGAGCAAGGCCGGTCCCGCCGAGATCCCCACGAGGCATCCTGTCCACAACCCGCAGGGTCTCACCGGTGATCCGGTCGACGACATGCCCCACCCGCATGAGCCGCAGCGTGGAGTTCACGTACGCGATGAAGAGGAAGAGGCTCAGCGCGACCAGAAGCAGTGTGAGGACGCTCTGCACAAAGGGAACGGTGGTCACAAGGCGCGGGTCGGTCTCGCTCTCGAAGGAGGTGAGGACGAGCAGCGACAGCGTAAACGTGGCCAGGAAGACGGCGAAGGTCAGCTTGGTGATCCGAGATCGTACGAAGATCCTGACCACCCGCGGCGTGAACTGCCCGCTCGCCATCTGCACGGCCACGAGCGAGATGCTGAACACGACACCGATGAACGTCATCATCGCCGAGCTCACCGTGTTGATCACGGGCTTGGTGTCGTTGACGATCCGGATGAGGTCGTCGACCGCATCGAACTCCTGCTGGTCCTGGAGCACCCGGACGATGGCCGAGTCGGCCTCGCTCGCCCCGACCCACAGCACGAAGACCAGCACCATGGCCGCGGTCGGCGCGAACCAGAAGGTGTCCCGCAGGTGCTCCCGCAACGGCGAGAGCGCACGCGGCCGCCGGTATTCTTTGCCTTTGCTCACCCGGCGAGGCTAGGCGTGCGCCGCAGTGCTGATGCCGCCACGCCGCCGTGTGGTCCCACAGTCGTACACACATTGGTCCTCACGGAGTACGAATCCGTACATCCGCGCCAGAAGAATGGAAGACAACGAAAGCGCACGCATCCGAACCGACCAAGGGAGCACGCCATGTCCGCTGGCCGCAGCAGGAGCAGGACCGTCGTCCTCACCGTCCTCTCGGTGGCGGTGGCCCTCGGCTTCGCCGCGGTCGTGGCGGTGCCGGCCGCGAAGGACTGGTACCAGAACCGCCACGACGAGGCCGCCTCGTACAGCTCCGGCAAGGAGGCGAAGGGCGACCGCGTCTCCGTACCCCGCTGGCTCCCCGACGAGGCGAAGCGCATCGAGTACGCGATGAAGACGACCGGCGGAGACCGCCTCCTGAAGGCCACCCTCCCGTCGGCGACCCTCCCGCCCGCGTGCACGCCGCACAAGCCGGGCACCGCCCCGAAACCGCCGGCGATGAAGTCGGCCTGGTTCCCCCAGCACGCCGAGCAGCGCGCGGTGGCCCGCTGCGGCCTGTACTACGCGTACATGGAGGGCAACACTCTGTACGCCTGGCAGGCGAACGACGACTGGATCCAGGCGAACAAGGCCTGACGCTCGCCTGACCACGCAATATGCGGGTGAACAGCACCTCAAACCCCTGGTAGAGTTCTCTATGTCGCCGCGGGGAACACACCGCGAAGACAACACCTAGTCCGGGTGGCGGAATGGCAGACGCGCTAGCTTGAGGTGCTAGTGCCCTTTATCGGGCGTGGGGGTTCAAGTCCCCCCTCGGACACAGAGTATGTGCACATAGAAGAGCGGGTTGTGACTCAACGGTCACGATCCGCTCTTTTGCATAGTAGGTCAGCCCGAGACCGAGGGCTAGGTAGAGCTCCTGTTTGTCCTCGGGGGCGGCGGCTGCGAGGGCGGCGTGGATGCCGCCGAGTTGTTCGATCAGATTCTGGATCTGGGTCTCGGTGAGCACGGTGCGCTCTGCCTGGTCGGTTTCGGTGAGCTGGCGTTGCGCGGCTGCTTTCTCGGCTTGGGTCTGGGTGATCCAGCCGCTGATGAGTTCGGGGTCAGTGCCGCGGTCGAGGGCTGCACGGTAGTGGGCGATGCGGCGGTCGCAGTCGGCGATGGTGATGCGGGCGACTTCGAGTGCGGGTGCGGTGGTGAGGGTGGTTTCCTGGCTGCGCTGGAGCTCGTGGAGGGTCCGGTCGAGCCGGGCAGGGGCGAAGGACTGGGCGATCCATTCGTCGAGCCGGGGGAGTACGGCGTCCTCGCGGACGTAGATGGTGGGCGGGTGGTCGAGGGCCGTGGTGCGGGCGTATTCGGTGGTGTAGCGACAGCGGTAGTGGGGGTGGCCGTTGTTAAAGCTGCCCTGCATGGTGCGGTGGCAGATTGAACAGCGCATGCGCCCGCGCAGCACGTAGGGGTGCGTGGTGGTCCGCGGCGGCCGCGGGTGGTCGCGCCGCTCGTGGCGTGAGGTGCGCTGGGCTTGGGCGGCCTTGAAGTCGTCCAGGCTGACGAGGGGGTCATGGACCGGTTGCGCGGACCAGATCCACTGGTCGGGCTTGTTCCAAGACTGTTTGGTGCGGTGGCCGAGGGTGATGTCGTCGATGTCGAGCAGCACTTCGTCCTTGCGCTGCTTGTTCCATACCTGATGGCCCGTGTAGCGGGGGTTGGCGAGGATCGCGGCGACGGCGCTATTGGACCAGGCGAGGCCGGCACGGTGGGGGTTGCGGGCCCGGTCGTGGGCGGAGGGGCAGGAGGGGATGCCGTCGTGGGTGAGCCCGATGGCGATGGCCCGGTATCCACTGCCATGCAGGTACTCGGCGAAGATCCGCTGCACGACGGGCGCGGCCACGGGGTGGTCGGGCACGAGTCGGTGCAGCCGTTTGCCGTCGGCGGCTTTGGCCGGGTTGGGATGCGGGCCCGCGTCTTCCAGCGTGTAGCCGTAGGGCGGGCGTCCGCCAAGGTAGCGGCCTTCGAGCTGGGCTTGGGCAGCCATGGCGGTGCGCACCCGGATCTTGATGCGGTTGCGCTCACCCTTGCTCATGCCGCCGAAGACGGACATGACGAGTTCGTGGGCTTCGTTGTCGGGGTCGATCGGCCCGCCGACTTCGGGGACCCACAGGGGGACGTGGAAGTGGACGAAAAGGGGGAAGGTGTTTCCGAACTGGTTGCCGTAGAAGGTGCGCTGGGGCTCGCCGATGACGACGGCGTCGAAGCCGCGCTGGGGGTTGCGCAGGTCCTGGAGGAGGGCGGCGGCTTGGGGCCGGCGCTTCCATGGCAGGGCGCGTGAGTGGCCGGAGTCGAAGTACTCGGCCACGATCTGTCCGCCGACTGGTTCGATCAGTCCTTTGGCGCGGAGGAGTTGCCAGTTCTTTGAGGCTTCGGGGTCTTGGAGGTCTTCGGTAGAGCAGCGTCCGGCGAAAGCGAATCGGGTCACGTGGTACTCCCGCAGGGATAGTGATGCGGCCGGTGGTCGTCCGTGGTACCTCTGGTCGACGAGAAGGTCCAGTTCGGGGCCGCTGGAACCAAGGCGCGACTCAGGGCAGGCGCGGGGCCCTTTGAGATCTGTGTTCGTACGCAGACACGAGAATGCGCAGGAGTGCGGCCGCCGCCGCGGGCATGAGAGCGGGAGGCTCGTGCGGGAGTACCACTTCGACCTGGCCTGCCTGACCGGTGGCCAGACAGCGGAGCCTGGACCCGTCCGATTTGAAGCCGGACGCGACATCGGCGTGTTTCCCTGCAGCAGGCTGACAATCGCAGCACTGCTCTGCAGGTTCTTCTTGCCGACCGGTCTGTCTCGGAGTGCAGGCGCGCATCGGTTGGTCCACGGTGATCTCCAAGAGACGGGCATGGCTGCCCTCTAAGGAGAATTTGGACCATGAAATGCGCCACGAAGCTGGGTGGCGGCCCGTCAGCGGATTTCGGCCCGGGTCGGTTCCCGGCTGCAGAGCATTGGAAGCCGGTGATGATGCGTGATGGGGGACGGGGATGTGATGGAGTCGGGTGCGGTGCGGAGGACCGTGCTTGGGTGGATGAGCGCTTCTCGCGGCCTGCCGCACGGGTGAGGCGCTGTACACCATCGAAGCGCTCACCTCCGTATCCAACGACAGCGCAGTGGTTCGCAAGGCTCTGAACACCTTTGCCGCAGAGTCGGCCAAGCGACATGGCTGTGCAACGCCTGCGGGATCATCTCAATAGCCCCTACGTGGGAGCAACGGCTGCTGAGGTCAAGGCACGGCGATCGGCGCCCTGCCCCACCTTTGGGCGCACGACGACGTCCCTTCGCGGCTGCCTGGCGGGGGCTCACTGACCTTCGCTTTCGCGTTTCTGCAACCGGCCGATGCCAGCAACTCCACCAACTTCTTGGCCGAGTTGTGTCGGACGGGAGCCGTCGGCTGGGCGTCAGTGCGCCATGCCCGCGCCCGCCATGGCCGCGCGCAGCGTGTCGCCGTCCTGGCAGAGGACGGCCTGTTCCATCGCGCGCAGCCGTGGCCCGGGGGTAATGCCGAGCTCGGTGGCCAGGGTGGTGCGCGCGTCCCGGAAGACGGCCAGCGCCTCCGACTGCCTGCCGGTCCAGTACAGCGCCAGCATCAGGTTGGCGTAGAAGCCTTCTCGGAAGGGGTGTTGGGCGACCAGGTCAAGGAGTTCTCCGATCGCCTGCTCGAAGTGGCACAACTCGATTTCCAGCGCGATCCGTTGTTCCAGGGCTGCAAGCCGTTCCTCCTCCAGCCGGGTCGCCCTGGCTCGCAGCGGGGAACTGTCGACGTCGGCGAGCGCCGGGCCGCGCCAGAGGATGAGCGCCTCGTTCAAGGAGTGCAAGGCCTCCGCAGGGCGGTCCGCCTGGTGGGCCTTCTTGGCGTTGCGGACCATGCAGCGGAACTCGTCGACGTCCAGCACGCAGGAGGCGCGGTCCAGTTGGTATCCGGAGGCGTAGGAGACCATGGCGTGCGGCGCAGAACCGGCCTCGGCCAGCGAGCGGCGCACCATCCAGATGCTTGTCTGCAGCTGCGCGGAGGCCGTGCGCGGCGGCTTCTCACCCCATACGTCACGGACGAGCTGGTCGACCGGTACGACCTGCCCCAGGGACAGCGCCAAGGAGGCCAGGGTCTTGCGCTGCCGCGCCCCCGAGATCGCGGCGGTCCGTTGTTCCACGGTCGCCGTCACGGGCCCCAGCACGGAGAGCTGTATATGGTCCGTCCCTTGATGGCTTGGTGCATGCCTGTTCATGGAGATCCCCCCGATCCACCGATACGCAGCCAACATCTCTTGACTGTCTCTTTACCTGTGCCGGAAGAATAGCTTCCGGTGTACTGCGGTGCAATTTCCTATGTTTCGTAGGTAAAACGTACTACGTAACTACCTTTCGCAGGTGATGGAGGATCTCGGGGGAGGAGACCGCGTCGAGAGTGGGTGGAGAGCGGGCTGGAGCAAGCTCATCCGTATGGGAACAACCAGCACTTCGGGCAACGAACTACCCCTGACCGCCGCACAGTCGGGCATCTGGTACGCACAGGAATTCGCCCAGGGCAACCCCGTCTATGCCCTAGCAGACTGCCTGGAGATCCAGGGAGGCATCGATCGCGCCCTGCTCGGTGAAGCGGTCCGGCGGGCGGTCTCGGAGGCCGAGGCGGTGCACGTACGGTGTGGCGATGACGGCGACGGCCCCGTGCAGAGGATGAGGTCCGCCGACTGTGTACCCGTCCCGACGGTCGATCTGCGGGGTGCGGATGATCCGCGGGCCGCCGCCGAGGAGTGGATGCGCGCGGACCTGGGCCTGCCCCTGGATGTGACGGACGGTCCGCTGTTCACTCAGGCCATCCTTGTTCTCGGCGACGACCTGCATCTGTGGTACCAGCGTTGGCACCACCTCGTCTTCGACGGACTGAGCACCTCGCTGGTGGCGCAGCGGGCCGCCGCCGTCTACACCGCGCTCGCCGCCGGTGAGCCCGTCCCCGCGTGCCCCTTCGGGCGGCTCCAAGAGCTGGTGGACGAAGACCGTCACTACCGCGACTCCCCCGATCGAGCCGCCGATCGGGCGTTCTGGCTGGAGCGGATGTCCGGCCTCCTGGACGTGCCCGCCCTGAGCGAGCGCGTCGCCCCCGTCGCGCACGAGCTGCTGCGAGAGACCTTCGAGGTGCCCGCCGCCGAGCGCGACGCGCTGCGTGAACTGGCGCATTCCTTGGGGACCGACTGGCCTCGTGCAGTCATCGCGGTCGTCGCCGCCTATGTGCACCGCATGACTGGAGCCGACGACATCGTCTTGGGATTGCCGGTGCCGAGCCGCCGCGCGGCCACCGTGCGAGCGACCCCGGGGATGGCTTCCAACATTATCCCGCTGCGCCTGTCGGTCCGCCCTCACCGCGGGTTCGCCGATCTCGTGCGGCAGGTCGCCGAGGAGGCTGGGCAGGTCCTGCGCCACCAGCGCTACCGATACGAGGACCTCCGTCGCGACCTCGGGAGGCTGGAGGACGGCGGGCGCGTGTTCGGCCCGCAGGTCAATGTCCTTCGCTTCGACTACGACCTGTCGTTCGGCGGACACCGGGCCGAGCTCCGCAACCTCGCCCTCGGCCCGGTCGACGACCTGATGTTTGCGGTCTACGAGATCGCGGACGGGCTGCGGCTGCACATCGACGCCAACCCCGCCGTCTACCGCACCGACGAACTCCACCGTCACGGAGAGCATTTCGCAAGGTTCCTGCGCCGGGCAGTCGCCGATCCCACCCGACCGGTGGGCCGGATCAACATGCTGGACAGCACCGAACGTGCCCGCCTCCTCGGAGAGTGGAGCGGCGACTGCCACCCGGCCGAGCCGGTGCCGGACCACACGCTGGCCATGTGCTTCGAGGAGCAGGCCCGGCGCTCTCCCGAGTCCGTTGCCGTCACCTCGGACGGCACCTCGCTGACGTACGGTGAACTCGACGCACGCGTGAACAGGCTGGCGCGCCACCTGATCGCGCGTGATGCCGGCCCCGACCGGTTCGTGGCGGTGGCGCTTCCGCGTTCGGCCGAGCTGATCGTGGCCGTACTGGCTGTGATCAAGTCGGGTGCCGCATATGTTCCGGTCGATCCTGACTATCCCCTCGGTCGCATTGCCTACATCCTCAGGGACGCGGATCCCGAACTGCTCGTGACCACGAGCGAGCTCGGCGCAAGGCTCCCGGTCTCCGGGGTGCCCACGGTCCTTCTTGACGACCACCGGCTCGGCGAGGAACTGGATGCGCTGTCCGATGCCGGCCTTCAGGACGGCGAGCGCATCGCCCCGCTGTCCGCCATGCACCCGGCGTACGTCATCTATACCTCGGGTTCCACCGGCCGCCCCAAAGGCGTCGTGGTGCCGCACCGCAACGTCGTCGCCTTGTTGGCCTCCACGCGCCCGCTGTTCGGTTTCCACGCCGACGACGTGTGGACCATGTTCCACTCGTACGCCTTCGACTTCTCGGTGTGGGAACTGTGGGGCCCGCTGCTGCACGGAGGGCGCCTGGTGATGGTTCCCTACGCGACCAGCCGGTCACCGGAGGACTTTCTTGCCCTGCTGGCGGACGAAGGCGTGACCGTTCTCAGTCAAACGCCCTCCGCCTTCTACCAGTTGATGCGGGCAGACCAGGACCGCCCCGAGATCGGCGATCGGCTGTCGCTGCGCTACGTGGTGTTCGGCGGTGAGGCGCTCGATCTCGACCGGCTCGCCGAGTGGTACGCACGCCATCCCGACGACGCGCCGGTCCTGGTGAACATGTACGGCATCACCGAGACCACGGTCCACGTCAGCCATGGCGCGCTGGACGCGTCGACGGCAGCCGGGGAGCCGGGCAGCCTGATCGGCACCAGTCTGCCGGGCCTGCGGGTGTACGTCCTGGACAGCGGCCTCCAGCCGGTTCCAGTAGGTGTGACCGGTGAGATGTACGTGGCGGGGGAACAGGTGGCCCGGGGCTATCTGAACCGGCCGGGCCTGACCGCTGAGCGGTTCGTCGCCGCCCCTTATGGGGCCGCGGGCTCGCGCATGTACCGCTCAGGCGACCTGGCCCGCTGGACGGCGGAGGGGCGGCTCGAATATCTGGGGCGCGCGGACGAGCAGGTGAAGATCCGCGGCTTCCGTATCGAACTGGGCGAGATCGAGGCCGAGTTGAGGGACCTCGACGGGGTGCGTGACGCCCGGGTCGTGGTCCGCGAGGACGCCGCCGGTGATGCCGCGCTGACGGGCTATGCAGTCCCGAAACCCGGCGAGGCGGTGGATGCGGGGCGGCTACGCGCGGCGCTCGCCGAGCGGCTGCCCGCCCACATGGTGCCCACGGCCTTCGTGTCGTTGGACGCACTCCCGCTGACGGCCAACGGAAAGCTGGACCACAGGGCGCTGCCTGCCCCCTCGCCGGAGCGCACGAGCCTCCTCATGGCCCCGCGCGATGTCGAGGAGCGGGGCGTCGTCGCTGCGTTCGGTGAATTTCTCGCAGTGCCCGGGGTCGGCATCGACGACAATTTCTTCGACCTGGGCGGTGATTCGTTCAAGGCGGTCAGGATCGCCCGGCGCATCGGCCGGGGTTTGTCGGTCGTCGATGTCTTCAAGAGCCCGACGCCCCGCGCGCTCGCCGAGCGGCTGCGCGACCTCGGCGCGGTCGGCGGAGAGCGGCCCGTCCTGCACCGCCTGACGCCCGATCGCGGCGTGGCCCCCGCGCTCTGCCTGGTCTGCATCCCCTACGGCGGTGGTGCCGCCACGGCGTACCAGCCGCTCGCCGACCATCTGCCCGCGGAGCTGGAATTGTGGGCAGCCGCACTGCCCGGACACGATCCGTCCGTACCCGATGAGAAGCTGTTGACCTGGGAGGAGGCGGCCGAGCGCATCGTCGAGGAGATCGCCACGTCGGTGCGGGGGCCGTTCGCCCTGTACGGACACTGCGCCGGATCCACCCTGACGGCTCTGGTAGCACGGGAGTTGGAGCGTCGGGGAAGGATGCCGAGGGCGGTCTTCGCCGGTGCCGCCTTCCCCGACCCGGACCCGCAGGCGCTCCTGGACTCGGCCCACACTCGTTCCGACGACTCGCTGCATGCCTTCCTCGGCTCGCTCGGCGGCTTCGAAGGCGCGCTCGACGACGCCGATCTGCGCACCGTGCTCGCCGTCGTACGCCACGACATGCAGCAGGGTGCAAGCTTCCAGACCAAAGCCCGCACCCAGTGGGGCTCCCAGCTGCAGACACCGTTCCACGTCGTGATCGGTGACGCGGACACGGCCACCGTCGGCTATGAGAGCGGCCATCTGGACTGGAAGCACTTCACCTCCCAAGTGGAGCTGTCCGTCATCCCGGGCGCGGGCCACTACTTCGTCAAGCACCAGGCGCCCGAGCTGGCCCGGATCCTCTGCGACCGCCTCCTGGACCGCCCGGCTGCCCTGGTTCGCTGACCGGCCGTCCACGCCCGCACCACCGCTGAAAGGCCCCCTCTCCATGGCGCGTATCAATCCCTTCGACGACGCCGAAGGCAGCTACTACGTCCTGTTCGACGGCGAAGACCACCACTCGCTGTGGCCGTCCTTCGCCGACATACCGGCTGGCTGGACCGTCGAGCATGGCCCGGCCGGCCGTCAGGCCTGCCTGGACCACATCGGCGACGGCTGTCCCGGACCCCGTCCGGCCACGGCGGCCTAGCCCCCGGTTCGTTCCTCCTTTCCCGCACAACACTCCCGAAAGGCATCGGTCATGGCTGACGCGATGGTGCTCAAGGCCCAGAAGTGGGTCAACTCGACATACAAGGGCCGCTCCGGCTACAACGCGTGCCCCGAGAACGGACGCACCGGATGGTCCACGATGTTCTCGCTCACCCGCGCCCTCCAGATCGAACTGGGCCTCGACACGCTGTCCGACAGCTTCGGCCCGAACACGCTCGGCCTGGTCATGAAGCGCGGCGGCATCAAGACCTCCGAGAGCAACAAGAACATCATCAAGATCGTCCAGTCGGCGTTCTTCTGCAAGGGCTACCACGCCGGAGACATCGACGGCGCCTTCAGCATCCCCACCCAGCAGGCGTCCGGAAAAATGCAGGCGGACATGGGGCTGCCCGTGCAGACCAGCGCCGTTCCCCCCAAGGTCGTCAAGGGCCTGCTGACCATGGACGCGTACATCGTCGTCCCCGGCGGCACGGAGAAGGTCCGCGGCATCCAGCAGTGGCTCAACAAGAAGTACTGGGGCAACGGCACCTACTACCTCGTCCCCTGCGACGGGATCTTCTCCCGGGACGTGCAGAAAGCCCTGATGAAGGCCATCCAGTACGAGATCGGCGTAGGCGAGGCCAACGCCACCGGCAACTTCGGGCCAGCCACCCAGGCCGGCCTGAAGCAGCACCCCTTGATGCAGGGGGACTCGGGCGTCTTCGTCCAGCTGCTCTCCGCGGCGGCCGTATTCAACGGCCCTGCCTGGTACACCACCACCTCGGGCGAGGACGCCAAGCGCGAGGCGTCCTTCACGAGTTCGTACAATGCCGGACTCGCCTCCTACATCCGGGCCTTCCAGGAGTTCTCCGCGCTGCTCAAGACCGGCAACGCCGACTACCAGACGTGGGCGCAGCTGCTCGTCTCCATGGGCGACCCGGATCGCGGGGCGACGGCCTGCGACACCCGGTTCACCATCACCAAGTCCCGTGCGGCGGCCCTGAAGAAGGCCGGGTACGAGTGCGTGGGCCGCTATCTGGACGAGGAGCCGGGCGGCACGCTCGACAAGCCGATCAAGCCGGGTGAGCTCAAGGACATCTTCGCCGCCGGCCTGCGCTGCTTCCCGATCTTCCAGTACGGGGCCCGCAAGCTCGGCGACTTCTCCTACGGCTCCGGCTACCAGCACGGACTGAAGGCGCACGAGCGTGCCAAGCACTACGGGTTCAACCGCGGCACGACGATCTACTTCGCCGTCGACTACGACGCGACGGACGAGGAGATCACCAGCAATATCCTTCCCTACTTCTACGGTGTGCGTTCGGCGCTGGCCTCCCAGGGCGGGCACTACGTACCCGGTGTGTACGGCTCGCGGAACGTGTGCGGCAGGGTCACCAGCGAGGCGTATGTGCGCTGGGCGTTCGTCTCGGGGATGTCGTGGGGCTTCTCCGGAAACCTGGGCTTTCCGCTGCCGAAGGCCTGGGCCTTCAACCAGATCAAAGAGTTCCGCTTCGAGAACGGCAGCGACGTCTTCGACCTCGACCGTGTGGTGCACCGGGAGGACGCCGACTTCGGCGTCGACTCGGTCAACGACCGCGGCACCCCCACCGACGGCTTCATCTCCTACATCGAGAACCTGTACGGACTGGCCAAGGCCTACGGCAAGGGCGACCCCAACCTTCTCGTCATGGACTTCATCCGACACAAGAAGTACAACGACACCACGTGGCGGACCCTTCTCGGCGCGGCCGACCAGGGCTTCATCGACTACGTACGCTCCAAGAAGGTGGAGCTGCGCGGGCTATTCATCGACAGCTTCACCGGCACCGAGCTGGGCGCCGAGCACCTTTTCGCGACCATGTGCGGCCACTACCGGATCGCCCAGCCGGGCGGCAACCTCACCAACCGCGGTGACGTGGGCGGTTGGGGCGGCGACTTGATGACGTTCTACGGCGAGTGGCGCCGGGACAGCGACAAGCACCCCGACGGCCGCGCCTACTGCAAAGCCCGTCTGGCCAAGCCCGACGTCCTGACGTCCTTCGGCTACAGCGACCTGATCGAGGACGCTGACGGCTATCTCATCGCCAAGGCCGTCAAGGACGGCAAGAACATAGTGGACGCCTTCCGCGGCCACTATGTGAACGGCGGAAACCTGACCCGGTTCAAGCGCTACTACAGCGAGCGCTTCCACGGCTCGAACAAGGGCGTCGTCGACGTCGCCTACAACATGCTGGCCCAGCAGGACGACAGCGTGATCATCGCGGGCATCACCTACCTGATCAACTCCACGGGCGGCTTCCCGACCATCGCCCCCGGGGCGCTCGCCTACAGCAAGCTGGAGGCCTTCCTGCTGGGCTTCGCGGACCGGCTCCAGGCGCATGTCGGTGCCGAGGGAGGCCGGCGCGCCGCCTACACCATGCGCCACGGCGATCCCCGTAAGGTCGCCAAGTGATCAGCTCCGACACGCTCTTCATCGTCGCGAACGTGGCGGTACTCCCGGCGGTCTTCCTCCTCGGCGCCAAGCTGGTGCACCTCCTGGCCACCCGCCGCGTCTGGCTGTCCCCCCGGGGAGCGCGCCCCGGGGTGGAACTGACCGTGCTCTCGGTATGCGTCGCGGTCGCGGCCTACGTGCCGGGGCTGTGGATCGGGTTCGGCACCAACGGGACCGCAGGGGCATGCGTACGGGCCCTGGGCAACCCGATGCGGGACGAGGGCCCCGCTGGTGAACCAACCGTCGTGGAGCAGTTGTTCCCGCTGTCCCGGGAGTGCCGCTGGAGTGATGGCACTCATATCGACCTGGTACCGCTCTGGCTGAACGTGGTGATCTTCGCGGCCCTCGCCGGAATGGCCATCGGCCTTGTCCTGGCCGTCTGCCGTCTGGTGCGCGGGCGCCCGGAAAACCCCAACCAACACCCCGAAGAAGGCGAGCAGTTGAAGTGAGCAAGTTCAAGACCCCGAGCCGACGCGGCATACTCACCGGCGGCCTCGGTCTGGTCGGCGGCGCCCTCGCGGTCACCGGCCTGCCCAGCACCGCGTATGCGGGCGACCGGCCGCAGCCCTCCGAAGCGACCTCGACCTGGTCCAAAGACACCTCGGCCAACGGCTGGCCGGTCACCGACCACGACGGCATCGCGCCCCACAAGGTCGAGGGCTCGCCGATCACGGTCTCGCTGCGCGGTGGCGACTCGGCGACCGTGCTGCTGTATGTGGCCCGCAGGTTCTTCTACGAGCTCGACTCGGAGCTGCGGACCGAGGACATCAGCGGCCACACCACCGACCGCGCCGTTGCCGCGGCGTACGAGAGCAACCTGCTCTCCGGCACGGCCCTCACGATCCGCCCCGGGGCCTACCCGCTCGGCGCCAAGGACGGATTCTTCCCGCAGGAGATCCAGGTGATCCGCGACATCCTCGCGGACTGCGAAGGCATCGTGCGCTGGGGAGGCGACGAAAAGCTTCCCAAGGAGTCGCACTTCCAGATCGACGTGAAGCCGGGCGACAAGAAGCTGCCCCGGGTCGCCGCGAAAATCCGCTCCTGGGACACCACCCCCGGCGCCGGCGCGGGTGCGATCGACCCCTTCACCCCCCAGCGCCGCCGTGACGCCGACGCCCTCGCCCGAACCCAGGCGGCCTGACCCGCCTACCCAACCACCGTAACTGCGCGCACAACCCCCGTGCGGGCAACGCCGACGGGGTCGGCCCGCAACCCGGCCGACCCCGTCGGCATGCATGCCCACCGGACCGTGAGCGGTCGGCGATGGGCTCGCCAGGGCCTGCGAGACCGATTCCGCAGGCGAGCAGATTCCTGAACGGGCGAGATGCCCGATAGTCGCCGTACAGACCTGGCGGCTTCCCGGGGCTCTCCGCGGGGGCGCGCACCGGGCAGAGGGCCCAGAGTGGCCTGAAGGATGAGCTGGTGCGAGTTCCCGGCACGGCAGCATGCGCATGAGAGAGCGCAGTCAGCGGGTTTCCCGTGAAGAGGTCCCCGGCACTGCGAGGAGTGTCTTGTCGCAGAGTTCCGCTTCAACGACACGTACAAGGAGGAGGCGGACGGCACCGCCTATCCGCCCAACTGCACCACCGACGGACTGCCCGGCAACGCCCTGGTGGTCGATGACGTCGCGGACGGGACCCCGATCGCCCGACCGGGCTGCTCGCAGCCCAAGAAGAACAGCGGAACCTTCCGCCTGGGCTTCGCCTCCGACTCCGCGAAGATCGACTTCCAGCAACTGGGTGCGGGCTACGGCAGCCACTTCTGGTTCACCCACACCCGTAAGGACGACGCCCAGGGCCAGCGGATGAAGGTCACCGGCACCTGGAACTTCTCCCAGAAGGTCTCCGGCCCGGCCAAGGTCCTGGTCCATCTGCCCGACCACGGCGCACACACCAAGTTCGCCAAGTACGAGATCGAGACGGCCAAGGGCAAGCGCACCCGGATCATCGACCAAAAGAACCAGGGCGGTAGCGGCAAGAACCGCTGGGTCTCGCTCGGTGCCTTCCTCTTCGAGGGCAATCCGAAGGTGACGCTCTCCAGCATCACCCCGGACGGCACCGGCGACCAGGACATCGCCTACGACGCCGTCGCAGTCGCCCCGATCAAGGGCAAGTTCGCCGAGCACAACGTCGAGGCGGTCGCCCTCTTCGACGAGAACCAGAACATCGACGGCGACACCGCGAGCTCCTGGATCGTCGACTCGCCCTTCGAGACCCGTCAGAAGGTCTACGACTGGGGCAACGGGCTCGCCTCGGGCGCGGCCGGTGTCAAGGAGTGCACCGGCGCGGCCAATGACCCGACCTGCCTGGGCAAGGCGTCCAAGCAGGCCATGCAGCGCTGGAAGAACCAGATCACCGAGGCCGGTACGGACCCCGTCAAGCACCCCGACGGCAATAGCCTGGCCCGCTGGATCGGCTTCGCCAACAGCTACAAGGACCGGCCCAACAGTGCCACCAAGCCCTCGCACTTCGACACCGACGACGAGTCGTACAAGATCCGCTCCAAGGCGGCCGTCTCGTTCGTCACCGGAGATGACGGAAAGATCATCGAAGGCAGCGAGAACGTCAACTACGAGCACCGTACCGGCAATACGCATCTGCCGCGCTACCTGATGGAGACCTTCGACGCACTCCAGAAGGACTACGGCATCGCCCCGCCGGACCTCACCTACACCACCCAGGATCTCAACGAGCACAACGGACAGAAGACCACCGCCCCGTCCCAACAAGACCGGTGTCCTCCCCGGCCGCGCCTACGCGTACGCCGGAAAGGCAGCGGCCCTGACCGACGACAACAGCTGTGTCGCCGCGCTCTATACCTCCGGCGGCTCGATCGGCTACCGGCCGATGCTCGGCGCCAAGTCCGCGTCCAAGGCGATGGACGACTGGCAGAAGCGGGTCTACGACAACAAGAAGATCCCGCACGCCATGGTCAAGGTCGCGACCGAGACGTTCAAGGCGTTGTTCAACACCGGTGGCGCGCTCTCGCCGATCACCGGGTCGATCTTCACCCAGGCGCCCCCGATCTGGCAGGAGCTGAACTTCAAGGCCTGCGCTGACGGCTCCATCCAGAAGAACAACCGCCCGCTGCTGCGGTTCAGCCACATGCCGGACCAGTACCTGTACCACAATGGTCGGGCCATGGACCTGGAGGGCCGTCCCAGCAACTCGAAGGAGCCGGTCAACAAGGGCGACTTCGAGCGGTTCAGCCGCGCTCCCGACCCGAATGAGAACTTCCCCCTGTGGGCGAACCCGTTCGGCTCGTGCGGCCCTGCCACCGGTAAGAGCGGCAACCCCTGGAGCATCACTTCCCTGCCGCCGGCCGACGCCGGAACCAATCCTTCCAAGGCGCACTTCTGCCTGGACAAAAACCTCAAGAGCGATCCTGAGCACAGCAGCTGACCTGCTGTGACGGTGCCGCCCGCCCGTTTGCCCGGCGGGCGGGCGGCACCCATGGATTTCACCCTTCCCCAGGAGAAGAGCACATGCTGAGCTTTATCGCGCTGGCCGCCATCGCCGGCCTTGTCACAGCTGTAGGGGCCGAGGGCCCCCGCAGACGCCTGGGCGGCACCATCGCCATCGTGGCGCTGTCCTGCCTCGCCCTCATGATGGTGCTCGGTCCGCTCATCGGCTTCTTCGCCATCAGCGCGTTCGGAGTCGCCCTGGCGGCCCTGCCGCCCTTCGCTCCCACAGCACGGACCGCGCGCCGCGTGTGGCTCGCCGCGGTCTTCCTGGCGGAAGCCGCCCTCATCACCGGCTTCAGCGCCACCCAGCTCGACATGATCGCCCTGTACCTGCTCCTCTTCGGCCCCGGCGCCCTCGTCGCGGCCGCTCGCCTCATGATGGAGGTGCGCGATCCCGATAAGGCCTAGTACACCGGTTCCGTCGACCCGATCGCCCAGATCGAGAGGCCGCGCGTGCCCACGACGTATGGCTGCACGTCGATGCGGCATACGGCGGGCCCTTCCGGCTCACTGTGTACGGCCGTGCACTCTTCACGAGCATCGAGCTGGCCGACTCGATCACGCTGGACCCGTACAAGGCCTTGTTCCCTCCCTTCGGAACCGGCGCACTGATCGTCCGGGACGGTGCCGGCTGCGCGACGCCCACCCAAGTGGCGGCCGGCTATCCGCCATGCCCGCACACACCCAGGCCCACGTCCAGTACGCCCCGCCCGCCCTGACCGAGGCCGAATGGGCCCACGCCCGCTGGGAGGACGACGGCGGCCCCATCTACGAGGCGCCCCCCGGCCCGCAGGTCGGACACTGGCTGCGGATCGCGGCCGCCCTGACCGACCGGCTGCCCGAACTAGCCGACCGCGAGGACGTCCTCGTCACCTGCGAACAGACCACCCGCTCCGGCGCCCCCGCCGCCTTCTACCCAGCCCTGGCCCGGCTGGAAATCCACACCGCGCTCTTCGCCACCCGGCAACCGCACACCATCGACCCCTCCCAGCCCGGCAACGAGGACAACTACCCGGTGGCCTGGGGCGCCTTCACCCACGAGGCCGCGCACGCCGCCCACAGCCGCTGGACCACCCCACCCGAGCAGCGCGCGGTACAGCCCTGGACGCGGCGGCCCAGTTGCTGGAGGAATCCCGCGCCGAACACGCCCACCTCAACCGCCGCCCGGGCGACCGCCGCTTCCTGCGCAGCGCCGCCCACACCCTGATCCTGGCCGACTGCACTCAGAGCGTCAGTGACCGGTGGCGGCCACGGCGGCTGCTCTGATCCTCACCCGCCGGGACGCCGGAATCCTCGACCCCGACGAAACCGAACCCGTCCACGACAGCGTCACCCAGATCCTCGGCCCCGACCTCCTGGCCACCCTCACCGCCATCTGGACCGCCGCCCACATCACCGGCGACACCGACGGACAGGCCATGCTCAACCACGCCGAGGCCTGGTGCCAGGCACTCAACGCCAACCCCGTAGCCCCCGAGCCCACCCCGGACCCCCAACCAGGGCCGCACGCAGGCGAGTTGGCCGCGGCCGCAGGTGCGGTCCTGGGCCGGGTGCGAGCGAACGAGGGGGCGCAGGCCGCAGCCCAGGCCCGGGTAGATGCCGCCCGCGAGGCGCGGGCCGGGGCCAGGGCCAGCCGCGCAGCGCGGCAACGTCAGGCCACACGGCTGGCCGAGAAGGTCTTCGCACCGGGCGCCCGCCCGCACACCCCGGGCAAAACGGCCCCGGGGCGCCGCCGTTCCCCGGTGTCCGGAACCCGGCCGCCCACCCCGGCAGAGAAGGCTGCGGCCGGGCAACTGGCGAGGGCGCTACGGTCCGCTGCCTACCGCGAACGCACCCCCATCATGACTGCGTCGGCGGCTCCGCCCGGGCGCCTGAACATGCGTCAGGCCCTCGTCCGGCAGGCACAGCTCGCCGCAGGCGCAACCCCGACCGCCACCCCATGGACTCGCACCACCTACCGGCCCCACCCCACTCCGCCGCTGCGCGTGGGCATCGCGGTGGATGTCTCCGGCTCCATGGACATCGCCGCAGCCCCCATTGCCTCGGCCGCCTGGATCATGGCCAAAGCCACCGCGCTCACCGACCCCGACTCGCGCAGCGCCACCGTGACCTACGACCGGTCGGTTACCGCCATAACCACACCCGGCCGGACACCCGCGCGCGTAACCCAGTTCGCCGCCAGCGGCGGGGGCCACAGCCTTGCCGAATCGATCGACGCCCTGACTGGCGCGCTAGACCTTAACCGGCCAGGGGCGGGCCGCCTGCTGGTGATCGCCTCGGACGGCTACCGCCCCGATGAAGCCGCCCAGGCAAGCCAGCGCATCACCGCCCTGCGCGCGGACGGGTGCGCGGTGCTGTGGCTCGCCTTCGCCCCCGACCCCCGCCCCCTGCCCGGTGTCACCCTGATCGAACTCGCCGACCCCGCCCACGCGGCCACCGCGATCGGCCAGGCCGCCATCGCAGCCCTGGCCACCACCCACCATCTGTGATCCCACGCCGCCCCGGCTCTCAGCTGGGGCGGTACCCCCGCACACCCCTTGGAGTGAAGGAGACCGAATCCCATGGCATCGCTAGCTGAGCGCGCTCACGCCGCCGCCGTGTACATCCGCCACCACACCGCCATCAGCCAGCACGGCCCCTACCGGGGCGAAGAACACGCCCGCACTGCCATCCGACTCGCTGCCCTCGGCCTCGGCCTGGATCAGATCACCACCCCTGACTGGCTGCGACGGCGCACCACCCCCGGCGAGCCCGTCCTGGCCACGGCCACCTGCCCCGACACCGCCGAAAAGTTCGTCTTCCTCGCCCGCCACCCCGTCTACGACGACGAGCCGTTCGAACTCCTCGGCCCCTGCCCCGAATGCACCGGCACCGTACCCGTCGCAGAGATCCGCCACCTCGCCGACCTCGGCACCCACCTCGCCACCGGCCCCACCCTGCACGGCAACAGCCCCATCCCCGACACCTTCGCCCACGACCCCGGCCACACCAACGCCTGCCGCTTCGGCGAAACCGCCTGACCCACAACAACCTTGGGTCGCCCGCCTTCGGGCGGACGGCCCAAGCGCCCATCCCCAACGTCGCACTCGAATCAGGAGCGATAACCATGGACGAGCACTACAGCCACGCAGTCCAGCTGCTGTTGGCCGGGCTCTATACCCGTCTCGTTGCAGCCGCACTCGAGCCGCCCGCAGCAGGGCTGCACGAGCAACTCGCTCGGCTCCTTGTCGAACTCAGTGAGACCGATGAGCTTGTGCCACACCGCCTTCGCTGAGCCATGTCACCGATGTAGCTGCCGCCTGCCTGCTCAACCTGGCCACCCCCTGACGTGCTCAGCCTGCCCTTCGACGACGACCTTCCACGCCGCCTGGACGAACTTGGCCGCCGCCTGCCTCGGCCCGAACTGCTCGCTCTGGTGAAGACCGCCGCTGACCCACCACGCCGCACCCGTAACCGGAAGCCGTTGACCATGCGGGGCTCGGCGAAGGGACCCGCACCGCGGACAGGGTGAACACGAAGTACGTCGGCGACATCACATATCTCCCGCTGACCGGTGGGAAGTTCCGCTATCGCGCGACCGTGATCGACCTGTGCTCACGGCGCCTGGCCGGGTGGACGATCGCCGACCACATGCGCGCCGACCTCGTCGTCGACGCCCTCAAAGCGGCCGAGCGGACCCGCGGCAGCCTCGCCGGCGCGGTGATGCACACCGATCACGGAGCCCAGTACTGCAGCCGGGCCTTTGCCGAAGCTTGCAGGTCAGCAGGCGTGACCCAGAGCATGAGCGCGGTGGGCACCAGCGCGGACAACGCCCTCGCCGAGTCGTTCAACGCGACCTGCAAACGAGAGACCCTCCAGGGCCGCCGAGCCTGGAACAACGAGCGCGAGGCTCGCCTGGACCTCTTCCGCTGGCTGCACCGCCACAACACCGTCCTGCGCCACTCCCGCCTCGGACACCTCAGCCCCATCGTCTACGAACAAGAACTCCGAACAACATCAACTACGCTGGCCGAAGCCGCATAACCTGTGTTCAGGATCAGGGGTCAAGGCCCGTTCGGGGCCCGGAGCATGTCCTCAGGGTTGTCGAACTTGGTGGCATACGGGCCGATGCGGTGGACGCCACCGTAGCCGTATTCCCTTACATGCCCTGCCTGAGTGGGGGAGACGGGGCACCTGTCGCACTCGCAGCCCCACGTGCGCCCTAAAGGATGTTTTGGTGTGTACTCGGACTCGACCTCGATGCGGTCGCTGCGCCACCGCCAGGCGTCCCTTCCTTGCTCGGCGCCAGCGTGCTATTGACACCTGCAACGCAAGATCATGTTAGGCGGCGTCTCCACGGCACGGAGAGGAGGCGTTCACCTAATTTTCGTGTTTGTCGGCCCGATCAGGCAGTTTCTACAAGGGGCCGTTAGCACCAGATATGCGCCCTTCACGCACAGGCCACAGCCAGAGCCAAGGCCTGGGTGTGCACTGAGGGGCCAGCCACGGCGCCTCTTTTAGGTATCCATCTCGCCGACCCATTCCGGGATCAGCAGGCCTTGCGGCATATATTCCGACTCGACCTCAATGTCCATGCCGGCGTCGTGAGCGATGCAGGCGAGCGCGAGTGGAGCCAGAGCGACGAGACCGTCGACACTCGCTGGATCGTTCTCCGACCAGTACGCCTTGTGCCAGTTGAGGGCCCTCTCCAGGGCAGAGTTGAACCCGTCGGCATCCCGCTCCATAAGGTACCGGAACATCTCAACCAGCGGAGAGAAGAGCTCCAGAGCTTTTGTGCGTTCAGGCTCGGGAAGCCCTTCGGGCGCACTTTTCCTAGCGGCGGCAAGCAGAGAATCCCACATTTTCTCGCTATCCCTATGGACGCCGCTTTGCAATGCCTCCACCCACAAGAAGAGGTATTCCTCGACGTCGGCTCCCTCTGCGCGCAGGAACGACATGGGGATCGAAGCCAACTGCCGCATCCGGTCGCTCTCCCGGCAGATGGCCGTCAGGTAGAAGGCGTCCAGCCAGTTTTCTGCGGTGAGGTAGTCGCGCGGACCGAGAGCGGGCAGCGTCTTCTCCTCCCTACCGACACGGAAATGTACCGACTCCCCCTGGGGAGCTACACCGGCAGAGAACAGCGCCGAACCGAGCTGCATCGCCTTGACCCAGGCCTCCCAAGTCCAAAAATCGGAGACCTTGGGGTCGAGGCCGCAGCGAGCCTTCGCAACCGCCAGATTAAAAGTCAGCACATCGAAACGCTCAAAATCCGAGGTCTCAATCCGGTCAAGCGTGTTCTGTGCGAGGCTTGAAAGCCTCTCCATGAACTCGCGAGGGGAATCCTCCGAGGTCAGAGAGTGGCGGCTGATTGTCACCATTGCATCTCCTGCGTTTCGACCGAGCACTACGTGACGAATCGCCATTTCGTGGCGCCCGCATAGTTGTCACCATTGGGCATATTTGCTTTTACCTGGATGTATTCAAGTCGGCCTTCCTCCAGTGCCGTCCTGAGTTTCCCAGCGAGAACATCCTCCCCACGAAGCACCATTTTACCAAATATGGTGCGCAGGTACTTTCGAGTCCCCTGCTCGACCATGAGACCTTCGGCGCCGCCATTATCTCCGGCTTTAGGGTTGCTGAGGTCGGGCGGGTCTGCCTTCCCCTCGCGCCATCCGAGGTCAGCCCCGGGGCCTTTCTCTTCAACTACGACGTAGTGGACTTCATTTCCACGCATGTACTCGTACAAGCTGTCGAGTCTATTGGCTCCATTCCCCGTCTCCATAAGCTTGACCGGAATGGCATCAGGGTACACCGTCGGCATTATGTGAAGGCGGGCCGCCAGCTCACCCATCTCTTCGGCCACTTTACTATTTGGCGGGCGGGGGTTGTCACTGACCTGCTCCCTGAAAGCGGCGAGCGCATCCTCCAAGGCAGCAAGATTGGCCGGAGACTTGCTGTCTCGCACCGCCCTTTGAGCCATCTCTACAACGTGCGCCGCATTGCGATCCGCAGTGATCTTATGAAGATCCGGCAGGGCATGCTTCGGTGCGGTGTCTATGCCATAGATTTCCCTGTCCACCTTTATGGCGCCTGGGGCAACGGGCATATCGCTCTTGCTGATAAAACTGCCATCCGGCAGAGTCTTCAGAACGGGAAGCGGAGCTCCGTCGACCAGGAAGTCTTTATCCTTTCGATAGAATACCCCTTCGGTGTACTCGTAATAGTGCGCGTGTAGCCAGCTCGAATCTTCGTTGGCCTTCCGGACCAACTCATCCTGGATCGCCTTGACTTCCGGCCCGGTTAGCTCACGCGGCGCTCCATCCGATGACGTGTCACCGCTGTGTGGCCGCTCGTTCCCATGCGCCCCGTCCGGGTGATGAATTCCATCCGGTACACCACTGCCCGCGTCGTTAGTGCCATGCCCACTGTCATGCGAGACCGGGCCGTTCGTATGGCCAGCATCGCCCCCGTGGGACACGACTGGCCCTCGTGATGCTGACGAGGTATCGGAGCCCAGGGAAGAGCCTTGGCCATGGGCACGGACAGCGCCGCTGGAAGCATGGCTGCCCGTGCCGTTCGGCGCAGACCGTGAGTGACCGCCGACAAGGTCCGCCGCGCTGTCCCCGGGGCGGCCACCAGCCATCGCTGGCTCGTGGCGAGGAAGCGCGTTCTCCAGCGCAGCCCGGTCGGCAACCGAGAGCTCGATGCGAGCTGCGGACTTCGTGCCGTCCGCCAGGGTGACCGTGCCTTCCTTGAGGTCGAGGCGACTACCGTTCGGCCACTCGATCACGTCGCCCTTGACTACGGGCACCCCGTCGCTGAATTTGACGTAAGTGCCGTCGGGCTGGAGGTGTCCGGCGCCGGACAGGATGTCGTTGTAGGCGCCCGAGTTGAGGGTCTTGAGAGTGGCAAACAGGTCACCGACCTTGACGACGCCGAACTTGCCCGCTTCAAAGACGTACGTCATCGGGTCGACGACGCGTCCCACCTTGCCCAGGACCGAAACCGTCTTGGCGACTGCGCCGCCTTTGGCCGCCGCGCCGGCACCGCCGGTGAACACGGTCGTCAGCACGTTGAACGTGACCCCGCCCGCGGCGCGGGACGGGTTCTTGCCCCACTCGTCGTAGGCGATCAGCGCCTTGCCGGTCTCCTTGAGCGCGGTGCGGGAGTCGCGGAACCAGGCGGGCATCATGCTGTCCGGGGCGGCTGTGAAGACGGCACCGGCGCCCGGGGTGATCGCGATGGCCAAGCCCGTGACGACCTTGGCCAGCCCCTTCCAAGCCTCGCCCGCCGCGTCCGACCCATTGCAGCCGAGCAGGATGTCGATGCCTTTGACGGTGCCCCAGATCCCGTCGACGATGAAGCCGTCCCACACAAAGCTCTTGCCCTGGTGGTACAGCCAGCTCAAACCCGTGTACTCGGGCTCCGCATAGTTGCCCCAGGGGGCGTTGTCCAGGTGGTTGAGGTCGTCGGCGCCGGCCCCGTAGGCGCTGGTGCCCTTGGGCAGCATCTGCCCGCCGCTGAGCTTGCCCAGGACCAGGGTGCTGCCGCCCACCAGCGCGGTGATCTTGTTGTGGCAGGCGATCTCCGCTTCGTAGAACGCCTGCAACGTGGCCTGGACCTCGTCCTTCAGGCCGTCATTGCGGTCCCGCTTCTTCTCATCCCGCCGCCAGTGGTCGTCGCCCTCGATGCTCGCGGTGAACGCGAACGCCTGGCGCTGGAGGTCTTCGAGCTTCTTCGCCAGCGGCCGCACCTCCTGGCTGTACGCGCTCAAAGCACCGGACACCTTCTCCAACTGCCCCGCGAACGATGCCGTCTTCGCAGCTACCGGCGCGGTCGTGGCGAACAACTGGTCCGCCTCCGGCGCCTTGTAGAACGCCGCCACACCCTGGAAGTTGGAGTGGATCCCCGCCCCGGAATCGCGAAACGCCCCGGCCTCCGTACTCAGGAGCGCCGTGTCGCGGTCGAGACTGTCCAAGTCACCGGTGAACTGCGGGATACCCGAGGGCACAATCGCTTCGGGCTCACTCACCTTCGGGCCGCCTGCCCGAGAACCCCGGCGGAGCCGGTATCGGCTCCTGCGCGGCCGCGTGCTGCGCCTGCGCGGCCATCGCCAGATCACCCTTGGCGTACTCGGTGGTCGCCTCGGCCGCCCCGGTCAAGGACTTGCCCGTGCGCTCCACGACGTACCGAAGATCTTTCTGCCAGTGCTGCATGAACTCACCCAGCGCCGCAGCCACCGGACCCGTCGCCAGCGCCGGCCCCGTATACCCCGACGCCACCGTGCCCGCCGCCGTCGCCGTCCGCGGCAACGTGTCACTCAGATTCGTCCCCGCCGTCGACAAATCCTCCGCCGACACCGCCGTCTTCTTGAGCGCACCCTGCACACCCGACGGACTGACATCCCACCCGGTCACCGCAAACTCCCCGCTCCCTGTTGTCCCAACCCCCGCGCCCCGAAAGGCCCGTCCTATCTGTACAGACGTCGCTTGTGTCGTCTCAGCCGATGGCGTCGACGGCGGCTTTGGCCTTGGAGAGGGTGGACTGGGCGGTGCCGTCGTTGAGTTCCAGGGTGCCGCGGACGAGGCGGATGATCTCGCGGACCTCGTGGGCGGCCTTGTTCCAGCGCAGTTCCTTGCCGTGGTACTCGTCCGAGACGCCGTCGGCGGTGAACTCGGCCATGGCGGCCTTCACGGCGCGGTCGCGGTCGGTCAGCACGCGCTCCAGGTGCCCGACGATCCCGGCGAGACCGCCCTGGACCTCGGTGGAGGCGCCGGTGTCGTAGCTGAGCCGGTCCAGATTCTGACCCATGACTGTGTCTCCCCCGTGGTTAGTGGCGTCCGCCGAAGCGGGCCGCGTCGAAATTGGCCGCCGACATGTTCTGGTGGGCGTTGGACTCCTGCTCGTGATCACCCGTACCGAACGCCGTGTCCATCCCGGACTGGCCGCCCAGGATGTCCTGGAGCGACCCGTTGA
>NZ_BMUA01000007.1 GCF_014649955.1 Streptomyces violascens | reverse complement strand
CGGCCTCGTTGTCCGGGGTGACCGGGACGACCTTGAGGTCGCCGGTGGCCGGGTCGCGCACGACGCCCTTGGACCGGTCGGCGCCGAAGCGGATCGGGGCGCCGTGTTCGAGGCGGATGACGGCCTCTTCGGCCTGGTCCTTGTCCTTGAGGACCTCGAAGGCGCCGTCGTTGAAGATGTTGCAGTTCTGGTAGATCTCGACCAGTGCGGTGCCGGGGTGTTCGGCGGCCTGGCGCAGGACCTCGGTGAGGTGTTTGCGGTCGGAGTCGACGGTGCGGGCCACGAAGGAGGCCTCGGCGCCGATCGCGAGGGAGACCGGGTTGAAGGGGGCGTCCAGGGAGCCCATCGGCGTCGACTTGGTGATCTTGCCGAGCTCGCTGGTGGGGGAGTACTGGCCCTTGGTCAGTCCGTAGATCCGGTTGTTGAACAGCAGGATCTTGAGGTTGACGTTGCGGCGCAGTGCGTGGATGAGGTGGTTGCCGCCGATGGACAGGGCATCGCCGTCACCGGTGACCACCCACACGGACAGGTCCCGCCGTGAGGAGGCGAGGCCGGTGGCGATCGCCGGGGCGCGGCCGTGGATGGAGTGCATCCCGTAGGTGTTCATGTAGTACGGGAAGCGGGAGGAGCAGCCGATGCCGGAGACGAAGACGATGTTCTCCTTGGCCAGGCCGAGCTCGGGCATGAAGCCCTGCACGGCGGCCAGGACCGCGTAGTCGCCGCAGCCGGGGCACCAGCGCACTTCCTGGTCGGACTTGAAGTCCTTCATGGACTGCTTGCCCTCGGCCTTGGGGACCAGCTGCAAGAGCTCGTTCGCGTTAGGCATGGATGGCCTCCTTGAGAGCGGTGGCGAGCTGCTCGGCCTTGAACGGCATGCCGTTGACCTGGTTGTAGGAGTGGGCGTCCACCAGGTACTTGGCGCGGATCAGGGTGGCGAGCTGGCCGAGGTTCATCTCCGGCACGACGACCTTGTCGTAGCTCTTCAGGACCTCGCCGAGGTTCTTCGGGAAGGGGTTGATGTGGCGCAGGTGGGCCTGGGCGATGGGTTCGCCCTGGGCGCGCAGTCTGCGGACGGCGGCGGTGATGGGGCCGTAGGTGGAGCCCCAGCCCAGGACCAGGGTGCGGGCGCCGTCGGGGTCGTCGACGTCCAGGTCGGGGACCTGGATGTTGTCGATCTTGGCCTGGCGGGTGCGGACCATGAAGTCGTGGTTGGCCGGGTCGTAGGAGATGTTGCCCGTGCCGTCCTGCTTCTCGATGCCGCCGATCCGGTGCTCAAGACCCGGCGTGCCCGGCACCGCCCACGGGCGGGCCAGGGTCTGCGGGTCGCGCTTGTAGGGCCAGAACACCTCGGTGCCATCGGCCAGCGTGTGGTTCGGCCCCGTCGCGAACTGGACCCGCAGGTCGGGGAGTTCGTCGATCTCGGGAACCCGCCACGGCTCGGAGCCGTTGGCGAGATAGCCGTCCGAGAGCAGGAAGACCGGCGTGCGGTAGGCCAGCGCGATCCGCGCCGCGTCCAGGGCCGCACCGAAGCAGTCCGCCGGCGTCTTCGGCGCGACCACCGGCACCGGCGCCTCACCGTTGCGCCCGTACATCGCCTGCAGCAGATCGGCCTGCTCGGTCTTGGTCGGCAGACCCGTCGAGGGACCACCACGCTGGATGTCCACGATCAAAAGCGGCAGCTCCAGCGACACCGCGAGCCCGATCGCCTCCGACTTCAAAGCCACACCCGGACCCGAAGTCGTCGTCACCGCCAGCGAACCGCCGAACGCCGCCCCCAGCGCCGCACCGATCCCGGCGATCTCGTCCTCCGCCTGGAAGGTGCGCACCCCGAAGTTCTTGTGCCGCGACAGCTCGTGCAGGATGTCCGAGGCCGGCGTGATCGGATACGAGCCCAGATACAGCGGCAGGTCCGCCTGCTTCGAGGCGGCGATCAGCCCGTAGGACAGCGCCAGGTTCCCCGAGATGTTGCGGTAGACACCGGCCGGGAACGCCTTCGTGGCCGGCGCGACCTCGTAGGACACCGCGAAGTCCTCGGTCGTCTCACCGAAGTTCCAGCCCGCCCGGAACGCCGCCACATTCGCCTCGGCGATCGCCGGCTTCTTCGCGAACTTGGCCCGCAGGAACTTCTCCGTGCCCTCGGTGGGCCGGTGATACATCCACGACAGCAGACCCAGCGCGAACATGTTCTTGCTGCGCTCCGCCTCCTTGCGCGACAGCCCGAACTCCTTGAGTGCCTCGACCGTCAGCGTCGTCAGCGGCACCGGGTGCACGTTGTACCCGGACAGCGAGCCGTCCTCCAGGGGGGAGGTGTCGTAGCCGACCTTGGCCATCGCCCGCCTGGCGAACTCGTCCGTGTTCACGATGATCTCGGCGCCCCGCGGCACGTCCCCCAGGTTGGCCTTCAAAGCCGCCGGGTTCATCGCCACCAGCACGTTCGGCGCATCCCCCGGAGTGAGGATGTCGTGATCGGCGAAGTGCAGCTGGAAACTCGACACACCCGGCAGCGTCCCGGCAGGCGCCCTGATCTCGGCGGGGAAGTTCGGCAGCGTCGACAAGTCGTTGCCGAACGAAGCCGTCTCCGACGTGAACCGGTCCCCGGTGAGCTGCATGCCATCACCCGAATCACCCGCGAAACGGATGATCACACGGTCGAGACGCCGGACTTCCTTCTCCCCGGCGGGCCTGCGCTGCTCCCCGACGACGGCCTCATCGGCTCCGTCGGCCTGCTCGGCTGGGCTACTGACCTGGCTGGTCACTGAACTGGACCTCCCTCGGGCGGGCTGCTCGGGCGCATCCGGCCGACCGGTAGCGCCAAGGCCCACCCTACGTCGGTAAGGGTCGCCTTCCCTGGACCGCTCATATGTTGGACGCTCTTTTGAGACGCCTTACTGCCCTGAATTGCCACGATTTACTCGCCCCCCGGCCCCTTCTGCTCAGACGCCCAGCAATCCTTCTTCGGTTCTAGGTCTCACCGTGTCGGGAGCCCCACGAGCGGTGACTCAATCCGGCCCGGTGACCGACTTTCGGCCCTGTCGGCTGGGTCCCGCTCGATCCTCGACAGGGTGTCAGCTCGTCATGAATTGATGTAGGTCAATACCGCGAGTACACGCCGGTGATCCCCGTCACTCGGCGAGAGCCCCAGCTTCAGGAAGATGTTGCTGACGTGCTTCTCGACCGCGCCGTCGCTGACGACGAGCTGCTTGGCGATCGCCGAATTCGTGCGTCCCTCGGCCATTAGTCCTAGGACCTCCCGCTCGCGCGGGGTGAGGTTCGCCAGCACGTCCTGCTTGCGGCTGCGGCCGAGGAGCTGCGCCACGACTTCGGGGTCGAGCGCGGTGCCGCCCTGGGCGACCCGGACGACCGCCTCCACGAACTCCCTGACCTCGGCGACCCGGTCCTTCAGCAGATAGCCGACGCCCCGGCTCGACCCGGCGAGCAGCTCGGTCGCGTACTGCTCCTCGACGTACTGGCTGAGTACGAGCACCCCGATCCCCGGGTACAGCTTGCGCAGCAGCACCGCCGCGCGCACGCCCTCGTCGGTGTGGGTGGGCGGCATCCGCACATCCGCGACGACGACATCGGGCAGCGCGCCCTGGTCGGCGAACTCTCCTACGGTCTTGACCAGCGCATCCCCGTCGCCCACGCCCGCGACGACGTCATGCCCCCGGTCGGTCAGCAGGCGGGTCAGGCCCTCCCGAAGCAGTACCGAATCCTCGGCGATGACCACCCGCACCCTGTCCTCCACGACTCTGCAGCCCCCCGGGCTCTGTTGGCTCCCCAGGCGCGTGCCGCCGGGGCGCGCGCCCCACAGCTCTGTGCAAGCCATGGCGTTGTGCCCATCCAGCATCCCAGCATTCGGGCAAGAATCGGCCCCCGCCAGGCAAAAACCCCCGACCCCGTGTTTGAGGGCCGGGAGGTGCGGGCTGGGACGCTAGGGCGCCGTGGGGGCTACGCGCGCCACGGGAGCTCCGCCGTGATCGTCGTCGGGCCGCCGCGCGGGGAGTCGACGACCAGGATTCCGTCCACCGCGTCGAGCCGCTCGGCGAGCCCCGCGAGGCCCGAGCCGGCGGTGGCGTCCGCGCCGCCGCGCCCGTTGTCGCCGACCTGGAGCATCAGCCGGTCGCCGGCCCGCCACACGTCGACGGAGGCCCGGCTCGCGCCGCTGTGCTTGCTGACGTTCTGGAGCAGCTCGGAGACCGTGTAGTACGCGATGCCCTCGATCGCCGGGACCGGCCGGGCCGGCAGGTCCACCTCGACGTGAACCGGCACGGTGCAGCGGGAGGCGACGGAGGAGAGGGCGGCGTCGAGGCCGCGGTCGGTGAGGACGGCCGGGTGGATGCCGCGGGCCAGGTCGCGCAGCTCCTGGAGGGCGACCTTCACCTCGCCGTGCGCCTCGTCGACCATCTTCGCGGCCGCCTTCGGGTCCTCGGTCAGCTTCTCCTTGGCGAGGCCCAGGTCCATGGCGAGGGCCACGAGGCGGGCCTGCGCGCCGTCGTGCAGATCCCGCTCGATGCGCCGCAGGTCGGCGGCCGAGGTGTCCACGACGACCCCGCGGTCCGACTCCAGCTCGGTGACCCGCTCCTCCAGGCGCGAGGGGCCGAGCAGGCCGATGACCATCACCCGGTCCATCATCGCGAACCCGCGGATCAGCCACGGCACGGCCAGCGTGATGAGCAGCCCGACCAGCGAGGTCAGGGCGATCCTGCCCGGCGAGTCCAGGTAGACGTTGTGGTGGTCGTCCCCGTAGAGCTGGAGGCCCGCCTGGCCGCCGTACATCGGGAACACCCACTGCCACAGCGGGTACGTGAAGAGCGCCCAGCCGGTCAGCCAGATGGGCAGCGTGGCGCAGAAGGCGAAGACCGCCCAGGGGAAGTGGAGGACCGAGTACAGCAGGTGGCGCCAGGAGACGCCGCTCTTGAGCACCCCGCCGATCCACGACATGAGGCCGCCGCGCGAGCGGACCGGCTGCGGCTCGGCGATCTCGACCCCGAGCAGCAGCCGCGCCCGGGCCCGCTCCATCATGCCGAACGCGCGGCAGCCCACCAGGGCCACCGCCATGAGCGGGATGCCGATGAAGGTGACCAGGAGTCCTGCGCTGACCGACACCGTGGTGACGGCCCAGACGAACAGCACGATGCTGATCGGCATGCTCAGCAGCAGGTAGCCGAACTCGTGGAAGGTCCGCGCCTCGAACGGCGCCCGCAGCGCCGGCGGAAGGAGGTGCCGCCGCGGCTCGCGGGACCGCGTCGCGCCGTACCCGTAGTCCGTGTCCATGGTCATCGGTCCCGTCCGTCCATTGCCTGTGGTGCGCGGCCGCGCGCCGCCCCTCTTACTCACCAGCTTCGCCGTCGGGGCAGGCCCGGACCATGCAGCCGGTCACCCTCTTCGGCCGGGGGTTTTCCCTACCCCCGGCCCGCCCGTCAGTCCTGGGGGCCCCGGTCGCGCCACGGCAGTTCGGCCGTGACTACGGTCGGCCCGCCGACGGGCGATTCGAGGACGAGCAGCCCGTCCACGGCGCCGAGCCGCTCGGCGAGCCCCGCCATGCCGCTGCCGCCGTCCAGGCGCGCGCCGCCCACCCCGTCGTCCTCGACCTGGATGAGCAGCCGGTCGCCGGCCCGCCAGACCTCGGCCGAGGCGCCGCGCGCCCGGCTGTGCTTGCTGACGTTCTGGAGCAGCTCGGAGACGGTGAAGTACGCGATGCCCTCGATCGCGGGGGCGGGCCGCGCGGGCAGGTCGACGGCGACCTTGACCGGGACCGTGCAGCGGGAGGCGACGGAGGAGAGGGCGGCGTCGAGGCCGCGGTCGGTGAGGACGGCCGGGTGGATGCCGCGGGCCAGGTCGCGCAGCTCCTGGAGGGCCAGCTTCACCTCGCCGTGCGCCTCGTCGACCATGGCGGCGGCCGCCTCCGGGTCTTCGAGCACCTTCTCCTTGGCGAGGCCGAGACCCATGGCGAGGGCCACGAGGCGGGCCTGGGCGCCGTCGTGCAGATCGCGCTCGATCCGGCGCAGATCGGCCGCGGCCGTGTCGACGACCACGCCCCGGTCGGACTCCAGCTCGGCGATCCGCCGCTCCAGCTCGTCCGAGGGCGAGAGCAGCGCCCGCGCCATCATCCGGTCGACGTTGCCGAGCCCACGCGCGATGAACCCGAGCGCCGGCCACGCCACGATCAGCGAGACCAGGGTGACCGCGAAGGTCAGGATCCCCCAGGGCAGCCGCACGAACTCGTACAGCACATTGCGCCAGGCCACCGGGTCCTTCAGGCTCGTCCACAGCCAGGAGAAGAAGCCGCCGTGCTTGCTCGGGCTCGCCGGGATCGGCGTCGGCTCCTCGATCCGCACCCCGAGCAGGGCGCGGGCGCGGGCCCGCTCCAGCTTGCCCAGCTGGCGCACCCCGAGCAGGCCCGCCGCGAGCAGCGGGAGGCCGATCACGGTGATCGACAGACCGAGGCCGAGCACGACCATCACGACGACGTAGACCCAGCCGATCAGTGCCATCGGCAGATTGGCCAGGAGATGGACGATCTCCTTCCAGGTGTGCCGGTCGTAGGCGAAGCCCACCGCGGGCGGAGCGGCGCTCTCATCGCGGCCGGCGTGCTGTGCTGGGTACCGCTGCTGGTCGCGGAGGGTCCTGGTCATGCTGCCAAGACTGCCGGGCCGCGATCGGCTGCGCCATGGGGTGCCACACCGTCTTGTACGGGGGAAAACCCCACCCCGGCGGCCCAGCCCGTGAGACGCGCCTGCCAAGGGCCCCCTTAGCAGGGCCTAGACTCCCGTCCGTACACAGCGTCGAACAGGGCGCGACGAGATCATCGAGGCCAGGGAGCGAGGGGCGCGACGTGCCGGAACCGACCGTGCGCCAGATGCCGGTGTTGGCTGCCGACTACTTCCACAGCTATTCGGTCGTGGGCCTGCTCGCCGTGATCGGCGTGCTGTTCGTGGCCGTGGCCTTCGGGGCCGGGCGGCTGCTGCGGCCGGTCGTGCCGACGCCGGAGAAACTCCTCACGTACGAATGCGGAGTGGACCCCGTGGGCGAGGGCTGGGCCCACACCCAGGTCCGCTACTACGTCTACGCCTTCCTGTACGTGATCTTCGCCGTCGACTCGATCTTCCTCTTCCCCTGGGCGACCGTCTTCGCGGCCCCGGGCTACGGCGCGACCACCCTCGTCGAGATGTTCATCTTCCTCGGCTTCCTGGCCGTGGGACTGCTCTACGCATGGAAGAAGGGCGTCCTGGAATGGACGTGACGACTCCCGGACCCGAGTCGCAGCCCGTGCTGCTGCCCGAGCCGAAGAAGCTGGGCGTGCTCTCGCGCCTGGCCCCCGAGCCGATGAAGGTGGTCCTCAACTGGGGCCGCCGCTACAGCCTCTGGGTCTTCAACTTCGGCCTCGCCTGCTGCGCCATCGAGTTCATCGCGGCCTCCATGGCCCGCCACGACTTCATCCGGCTCGGCGTGATCCCCTTCGCGCCGGGGCCGCGCCAGGCCGATCTCATGATCGTCTCCGGCACGGTGACGGACAAGATGGCGCCCGCCGTGAAGCGCCTCTACGAGCAGATGCCCGAGCCCAAGTACGTCATCTCCTTCGGCGCCTGCTCCAACTGCGGCGGCCCGTACTGGGACTCGTACTCGGTGACCAAGGGCGTGGACCAGATCATCCCGGTCGACGTGTACGTGCCCGGCTGCCCGCCCCGGCCCGAGGCGCTGCTCCAGGGCATCCTCAAGCTCCAGGAGAAGATCGCCCGTGAGTCGCTCGGCGAGCGGTACGCGAACGCGGCCACCCCGGCCCAGCTGACCAGCGGGCTCGTCGCCGCCCCGCCGACCCCCGGGGAGGACCGGGCGTGAGCGCGTACGACAGCCTGCCCGACGGCGTCACCGAGATCTTCGGCGCGGAAGCCACTGCGGAGGAGGCGTACGGCCTGCTCACCGTGGACGTGCCCGCCGGCTCCTGGATCGCCGCCCTCGAAATCGCCCGCGACAAGCTGGGCTGCACCTACTTCGACTGGCTCAGCGCCGTCGACGAACCCGGCACGGGCTTCCGGGTCTGCGCCCATGTCGTCTCGCTCGGCGAGGGCCGGGTGCGGCGCCTGCTCGTGCGCACGACCGTGCCGCACTCGGCGCCGGTGCTGCCCTCCGCCGTCGACATCTACGCGGGCGCGGCCTGGCACGAGCGCGAGACCCACGAGATGTTCGGCGTGGACTTCACCGACCACCCGCACCTGGTCCCGCTGCTCCTCCCCGAGAACTTCGAGGGCCACCCCCTGCGCAAGGACTTCGTGCTCGCGGCCCGCGTCGCGAAGGCGTGGCCGGGCGCCAAGGAGCCGGGCGAATCGGAGCACGGCGGCCCCAAGCGCCGCCAGATGCTCCCGCCGGGCGTCCCCGACCCGAACGAATGGGGCCCCCTGAAGGGCCAGCTCCCACCGGCCCCGGCCCGCCCGGCCCGAACGCCGCGCGCGGCAGCCGGCGCCGGTGCGGCCGAACGCCCGGCACGGGCCGCGTCGGACCGCCCGGTCCGGCGCGCCAGGAGCGTGTCGGAAGGCTCGGCTTCGCAGGCGACGCCGGGCGCGACGACGCCGGGTACGGCCGAGGCAGCCGGGGCTCCGGGCGGGGCTGAGGCGACCGGGGCTCCGGGCGCGGCTGAGGGAGCCAGGACTCCTGAGGCCCCAGCGGCCACCGGGGTTCCGGAAGCTCCTGCCGTACGTCCGCGTCGTACCCGCAGCGCGAGCGAGGGCTCGGCGTCGCAGCAGGCCGGGGCCGGGGAGGGGCAGCCTGCCGCGCCGCCCGGGACCCGAAGCTCGGACGCCCCCTGGCACAACCCGAAACCCGCTTTCGACGAGGGGGAGCAGGAGGCGCGGCCCGCCCCGGCTCCCGGAACCGAAGCCCCCGAAGAATCCGGCCCCGCCGAGAACACCGACACCACCGACCCCGCCGGAGGCGACCCGCGTGAATGACGCACTCGACGTCGCCATCCGCCTGGTCGTCGTCTTCGCCGTGTTCATGGTCCTCCCGCTCGTCATCGGGCAGACCGAGCACAAGGTGATGGCGCACATGCAGGGCCGGCTCGGCCCGATGTACGCGGGCGGCTTCCACGGCTGGGCCCAACTCGTCGCGGACGGCGTGAAGTTCGCGCAGAAGGAAGACGTCGTGCCGGCCGCCGCCGACCGGCGGATCTTCCAACTCGCCCCCGCCGTCGCCCTGCTGCCCTACCTCCTCGTACTCGTCGCGGTCCCGATCGGCCCGAGCGAGGGCGCGGTCGGCCAGGTCGTCGACGCGGGCATCTTCTTCGTGCTCGCCGTGATGGGCGTGGGCGTGCTCGGCTCCCTCATGGCGGGCTGGGCATCGGCCAACAAGTTCTCCCTCCTCGGCGGCCTGCGCACCGCCGCCCAGCTCCTCGCGTACGAACTGCCGATGCTGCTCGCCGCCGCCTCGGTGGCGATGGCGGCCGGCACGGTCTCGCTGCCCGGCATCCTCAACGCCTTCCACTGGTGGTGGCTGCCCTGGCAGATCGTCGGCGCCCTGGTCTTCTTCATCGCCGGCCTCGCCGAACTCCAGCGCCCTCCCTTCGACATGCCCGTCGCCGACTCCGAGATCATCTTCGGTGCGTACACCGAGTACACGGGGCTGCGCTTCGCGCTGTTCCTGCTCGCCGAGTACGCCGGCATCGTCGTCCTGTGCGGCCTCACCACCGTCCTGTTCCTGGGCGGCTGGCACGGCCCGTTCGGCGCCGACGGGCTCGGCTGGGTCTGGACCCTGCTCAAGACGGCCGTCCTGGCCTTCGTCGTGATCTGGCTCCGGGTCAGCTACCCCCGCCTTCGCGAGGACCAGCTGCAGAAGCTCGCCTGGACCACGCTTATCCCGCTCGCGCTCGCGCAGATCGCGCTCACCGGCATCGTGAAGGTGGCGATCAGCTGATGTCTCCGATCCCCGGTTCCGGCCTCGCCAAGGGCCTCGCCGTCACGCTCCGCACGATGACGAAGAAGACCGTCACCGCGCAGTACCCCGACGTCCAGCCCGAACTCCCGCCCCGCAGCCGGGGCGTGATCGGCCTGTTCGAGGAGAACTGCACGGTGTGCATGCTGTGCGCCCGCGAGTGCCCCGACTGGTGCATCTACATCGACTCCCACAAGGAGACGGTCCCGGCCGCGGTCGAGGGCGGCCGCGAACGCAGCCGCAACGTCCTCGACCGCTTCGCCATCGACTTCTCGCTCTGCATGTACTGCGGTATCTGCATCGAGGTGTGTCCTTTCGACGCGCTGTTCTGGTCCCCCGAGTTCGAGTACGCGGAGACGGACATCCACGAACTCACCCACGAGCGCGACAAGCTGCGCGAGTGGATGTGGACGGTCCCGGCCCCGCCCGCGCTCGACCCCGGCGCCGAGGAGCCGAAGGAAGTCGCCGCTGCCCGCAAGGCCGCCGACAAGCTGGCCGCCGCCCAGGCAGCCGAAGCCGCCGCGGCGGCCGAGGCAGGCCAGGCCGCGGATACCGGCCAGACCGGCCAGACCGGCCCCGAGGGAGGGCAGGCATGAGCGGGATCCTCGCCCAGGGGGCCCTCACCGCACCGCACGGCTTCCTGTCGCCGACCGGCGTGGAGATCGCGTTCGTCCTCGTCGGCATCGCCACCCTCGCCGCTGCCGTCATGACCGTCACCACCCAGCAGCTGGTGCACGCCGCCCTGTGGCTGGTCGTGGCGCTCGGCGGCCTGGCCGTCGAATACCTCCTGCTCACCGCCGAGTTCATCGCCTGGGTGCAGGTGCTCATCTACGTCGGTTCGATCGTGGTGCTCCTCCTGTTCGGACTGATGCTCACCAAGGCCCCCATCGGCCGCTCCCCGGACGCCGATTCGGGCAACCGCTGGGCGGCCCTCACGGTGGCCGTCGCCGCGGCCGGAACCCTGGTCTGGGTCGTCGTGGACGCGTTCCGCACGAGCTGGATCGACCTGGACGGACCGGCCCAGGGCTCCACCAAGGTGTCCGGGGAGATCCTCTTCCGGCACTGGGTGCTGCCCTTCGAAGCGCTGTCCGTACTGCTCCTGGCCGCCCTGGTCGGCGCGATCGTGCTGTCCCGCAAGAGCGCCCCCGATGACGCTCCCGCCGACGCTGCCGCCCCCCGTGAGACGGAGTCGCGCTGATGCACCTCGCCTATCCCGCCGTGCTCGCCGTCCTCCTGTTCTGCACCGGTCTCTACGGTGTGCTCGCGCGGCGCAACGCGATCCTGGTCCTGATGTCCGTCGAGCTGATGCTCAACGCCGTCAACCTCAACCTCGTCGCCTTCGACGTGTGGCTGCGCGACACGCTCCACGCGGGCCAGGCGCTCACCCTGTTCACGATCGCCATCGCCGCCGCCGAGATCGGCATCGGCCTGGCCATCGTGCTCGCGGTGTACCGCAACCGCGGCACCGCCGACATCGACAAGCTCCGCGACACCGCCGAGGGCACCGGCCCCGACCCGGCGGACCCCGAAGACCCCGCCGCCCCGGCACAGAAGGCTGAGGCCGCCGCGTGACCACCACGACCCTCGCCGTCCTCGTCCCCCTCCTTCCGTTCCTGGGCGCCGCGGCCGGCCTGCTGCTCGGCCGCCGCGCCCCCGGCTTCGTCCGCCCGCTCGCGGTGCTCCCGACGTTCGCCGCGTTCGTCCTCGCCGTCGTCGTCGCCGTCGACCAGGGCGGCGGCAAGGCCATCGACGCGGCCACCCGGCTCACCCCGACCGGCTCCGTACCGATCGAACTCGCCCTCCACCTGGACGGCTTCGCGGTCCTCGTCGCCGTCCTGGTCGGCCTGGTCGCCACCTGTGTACAGCTCTACTCGACGGGCTATCTGCGCGACGACCCGCGCTACACCTCGTACGCCGCGCTCGTCTCCCTGTTCACCTCCGCGATGCTGCTCGTCGTCTACTCCGGCGACCTGATGGTGCTCCTGGTCGGCTGGGAGATCATGGGCATCTGCTCGTACTTCCTGGTCGGCCACTACTGGGAGACCCCCGAGGCGCGCGCCGCCTCGCTGAAGGCCTTCCTGGTCACCAAGCTCGGCGACGTCCCCTTCCTGATCGGTCTGTTCGCGCTCGCCACCGACGCCGGTACGTTCCGGATCACCGGCGTCGTCCAGGCCGCCCTGACCGGCGGCATCGGCCACCCCACCCTCATCGCGCTGCTGCTGCTCGCCGGTGTGGCCGGCAAGTCCGCCCAGTTCCCGCTGCACACCTGGCTGCCCGACGCGATGGCCGGCCCGACCCCGGTCTCCGCGCTGATCCACGCCGCGACGATGGTCGCCGCCGGTATCTACTTCGTGGCCCGGCTGCTCCCCGTTTTCGCCGCGTCGGCGGCCGCGATGACCGTGCTCGCCGTGATGGCCGCGGTCACCATGGTCGGCTCGGCCCTTGCCGCGCTCGCCCAGGACGACATCAAGCGCGTCCTCGCCTACTCGACGATCGGACAGCTCGGCTACATGTCGGGCGCCCTGGCCGTCGGCGACCGCGGGGCCGCCGTGTTCCACCTCCTGTCGCACGGTGCCTTCAAGGCGCTCCTCTTCCTCGCCGCGGGCGTGATCATCCACGCCGCCGGCACCAACTCCCTGACCGCCATGTCCCGCATGGGCGGCCTGGCCAAGCGCATCCCCGACGCGTACTGGACGATGACCGTCGCCCTGCTCGCACTCGCCGCGATCCCTCCCTTCGCCGGCTTCTTCTCCAAGGAGGCCGTCCTGTCGGCCGCCGAGCACACCGCGCTCGGCGAGAGCCAGGTCGCCCCGTCCGGCGCAGGCTGGACCGTGCTGATCGCCGGACTGCTCACCGCCCTCCTCACCGCCGCCTACGCCACCCGCCTGTGGCTGCTCGCCTTCCGCGGCAGGGGAGCCGAAGCCCCGGACCACGGCAAGCAGCCGGTCGTCATGAACGCCGTGCTCTGGGTGCTCGCCATCCCTTCGATCGCCTTCGGACTCACCACCGGCTACCTCGGCGACTGGTTCGACGGGCGCGCCCTCACCCCGGCCGTCACCACCTCCGTCCTGTCCACGGGCGTCGCCCTGGTCGGCGGTCTGGTCACCTACGCCGCCTGGCGCCACACCTCGGCGCTGGCCGCCCGCACCCCGATGGGCGCCGTCGCCGCCCACCCCGAGGGCGACGGCAGTCTGGTCGAGGAGGAGGCCATCGCCAGCCACACCCGGGTGTACGGCGACATCGCGTCCGCCCCCGACCCGGCCGACCCGGGCCGCCTGCTGCTCGGCCCGCTGCACCGCCACGCGGCCACAGGCTTCCACCTGGACGCCGTCTACTCCGCCCTGTTCGTCCGCCCCGTCCTGGCCGCGGCCGCCCTGGTCCGCTTCCTGGACCGCGAGGTCGTCGAGACGTACGTACGCGGTGCGAGCGCCGCGCCGCGCTGGCTCGGCTGGGCCGTCCGCCGTGCGCAGAACGGCAATGTGCAGAGCTACCTCAGCGCACTGCTGGCCGGCTCACTCGTCCTGGCGGCCGCCGTGGTCGTCCTTGCCAACGTCACCGCGGGGTCGTGAGCCGTGATCGATATCAGCGAGTCCGTGATGCAGTTCCTTCTGGCGTTCATCGTCGTCGCCCCGCTCATCGGCGCCGTGGCGGCCCTGCTCCCCGCGCCGCCCGGCCTGAAGGGCAAGAGCCCCGACCAGGCCGTGCTGCGCCACGGCGTGACCGTGACCGGCGTGATCCTCATCGCCGCGATCGTCCTCGCGCTCGGCTTCGACCACGGCCACCCGTCGAAGATGCAGGCCACGACGGACATCCAGTGGATCCCGGCCCTGAACGTCCACATCCACCTGGGCATTGACGGCATCTCACTCCCCCTCCTGGTCCTGACCGCGCTGCTGACCTTCCTCTGCGCGCTGTACTCCTATTTCAAGATGCCTGCGGGACCGTCCCCGAAGGCATTCGTCGCGCTCCTGCTCGTCCTGGAGTCCGGCACCCTCGCCACGTTCGCCGTCCTCGATCTCGTGCTGTTCTTCCTCGCGTTCGAGATGGTCCTCATCCCGATGTACTTCCTGATCGCCCGCTGGGGCGGAGACCAACGGGCGGCCGCCGCCTGGAAGTTCATCCTCTACACACTGCTCGGCTCGGTCGTCATGCTGCTCGGCCTGCTCCTCGTCGGGCTCAAGTCGGGCACATTCGACATGGTGGCACTCGCCACTGACAACGGCCGTGGGCTGACCACATCCGTGCAGGTCATCGCCGTTCTGGCGATCGGGATCGGGCTCGCGGTCAAGACCCCGATGTTCCCGCTGCACAGCTGGCTGCCGGACGCCCACACCGCCGCCCCGACCGTCGGCTCGGTGCTGCTGGCCGGCGTGCTCCTCAAGATGGGCACGTACGGCTTCGTCCGCATCGTCCTGCCGATCGCGCCGCACGGCATGCACACCTTCGCGCCCTACCTGGCCGCCTTCGCCGTCGCCGGGATCATCTACGGATCCCTTGCCTGCCTCGCGCTCGCCAAGCAGGGCAACAAGGGCGACCTGAAGCGGCTCATCGCGTACTCCTCCGTCGGCCACATGGGCTTCGTGCTGCTCGGCATCTCCTCGATGACCCCCACCGGCGTGAACGGCGCGCTCTTCGCCAACATCGCCCACGGCCTCATCACGGGCCTGCTGTTCTTCCTGGTCGGCGCCCTCAAGGACCGCTACGGCACCGCCGACCTCGACACCCTGGCCGGCGCCACCGGAGCCGCCCTCTACGGCCGGGCGCCGCGCCTGGGCGGACTGCTCGCCTTCGCCGCCGTCGCCTCCCTCGGACTGCCCGGACTCGCCGGATTCTGGGGCGAGATGCTCGCCATGTTCGGCGCGTTCGACCCGGCCGCGGGCCTCAGCCGGCCCGCCTACCTCACCTTCGTGGCGATCGCCGCCTTCGGCACCCTGCTCACCGCCGCGTACCTGCTGGTCGTCGTGCGCCGGGTCTGCATGGGCGGCAAGCCGGCCGAGGAGCCCCGGCTCGCCGACATCCAGGGCTACGAGTTCGCCGCCTGGAGCCCGCTCGTCGCGCTCACCGTCCTCGCCGGGCTCTGGCCCGCGGTCCTCCTCGGCCTCACCGACCCGGCCGTCCAGAAGCTCCTCGCAGGAGGCAAGTCGTGACCCCCGACGTCACCACCGCGGCGGCCGGCACCGCAAGCCTGGTCCAGTCCGTCGACTGGGTCGCGATCGCGCCGCCCCTGATCGCCGCGGCCGTCGCCCTGGTCGTGCTGCTCGCCGACCTGTTCCTGCCGCCGTCGCGCAAGCCGCTGCTCGGCTGGATGACCATCGCGGGCCTGGTCGCGGCCCTCGCCTCGCTCGCCCCGCTGCGCACCGGCAGCCGCTCGACGTTCTGCCTGACCGCGAACCCGGACGCGTGCAGCTACACCGTCGACCAGTTCGCCTTCGTCATCCAGGCCCTGGTCCTCGGCGGCGCCCTGCTGACCGCGCTGCTCTCGGTACGCGACACCAAGGAGAAGCTCCCGGCGGGCGAGTTCTGGTTCCTGCTGCTCTCCTCGGCGGCCGGCGCGGCCCTGCTGCCCGCCGCCCGCGACCTGGCCACCCTCGTCGTCGCCCTGGAAGTCGCCTCGCTGCCGGCCTTCGCCCTGGTCGGCCTCAAGCGCGGCGACCGCCTGTCCTCGGAAGCGGCCCTGAAGTTCTTCCTGTCGTCGGTCACCGCGACCGCCGTGATGCTGCTCGGCGTGAGCTTCGTGTACGCGGCGACCGGCACCCTGCACCTCACGGAGATCGCCACCAAAGTGGCCACGGTTCCCGGCCCGTTGGACACCGTCGCGAAGACCGGCGTCGTCCTGACCCTCGTCGGCTTCGCCTTCAAGACGGCCGCGGCGCCCTTCCACTTCTGGGTGCCCGACACCTATGTGGGCGCGCCGCTGCCCGTCGCCGCCTACCTCTCCGTCGTCGGCAAGGCGGTCGGCTTCTCCGGGCTCATCCTGGTGACCGTCGTCGCGTTCCCCTCGTACGCCGACGTATGGGGCCCCGCGCTCGCCGTCCTCGCCGCGCTGACCATGACGATCGGCAACGCGGCCGCCCTGCGCCAGTCCGCGACGCGCGCCCACGGCGCGGTCCGGCTGCTCGCCTGGTCCTCGGTAGGACAGGCCGGCTACCTCCTGGTGCCGATCGCGGCCGCCGGGTACTCCAGCGGGAGCCAGGTCGGCGCCACCGTGGCGTACGCCCTGATGTACGCCGTCGTGAACCTGGGCGCGTTCGCGGTCGCCGCCCTGGTGGCCCGCGGCAAGCCGCTGAACCGCCTCACCGACTACCGGGGCCTGTACGCCGAGCGCCCCCTGGCCGCCCTTGCGCTGGCCTTCTTCCTGCTGTGCCTGGCCGGTCTTCCGCCGGGCATCATCGGCCTGTTCGCCAAGGTCACCGTCTTCTCGGCGGCCGTCAACGCGGGGCTCGGCTGGCTCGCGGTCGTCATGGCGGTCAACGTGGTAGTCGCCCTCTACTACTACCTGCGCTGGACCGCGATCCTGTTCCGGTCGCCCGAGGCCGCCGAGCAGCCTTCCGAGCAGCCCACCGGGGCCGCACGACCCCGTGTCCCGGCCCCGCTCACGGTCGCCATCGCGCTGACCGCGTTCGTCGGCGTCGTCCTGTCCGGCGCCCCCCAACTGGCCCTGCACTTCGCCTCGGTCACCCTCTTCTGAGGACACGCTTCAAGGACGCGCCTGCGTCAACACAAGCGCCTGTCGAGCCGCGCCCTCTCATAAGGGGCGCGGCTCGCTCCATGGGCGAGCGACAGGCATGCGAAACCGATCTCCCGCCGGCCTGCCCCTATTGCGGCCGCGATTCCGTTTTGGCAAGCCCGAAGCCCGGGCACGGTTTGGTCCGGAAGGCCCTAAGAAGGCACTGTCGTACGCGCACACCCGCAGTACGGACGCACGTGCGACGACGCGGAACCAAGACGAGACACAACAGGGAGCAGAGCGGTGCTGAGCGGGTTCAAGGACTTCATCCTGCGCGGGAACATAGTGACGATGGCCGTCGGCCTGGCCGTCGGATCGGCCTTCACGGCGGTGGTCACGGGCTTCAGCACCGCGTTCATCACCCCGCTGATCGGCCTGGCCACCAGCTCGACCGGCGACTTCAGCACCGCGACCTTCACCGCGGAGGGCGTGACCTTCCCCTACGGGAAGTTCATCGGCGCGGCCATCGCCTTCGTGATCACCGCCGCGGTGCTCTACTTCCTCGTCGTCGTGCCCATGATGAAGGTCCAGGGCCGCCTCGACCGGGACAAGCCGGTGGACATCAAGGCCGCCCTGCGCGACTGCCCCCGCTGCTACTCGCAGATCCCCGGCATCGCGACCCGCTGCTCCCACTGCACCAGCGAAGTCGAGCCCGACGCGAAGGCTCTGGCGATGGCCGGGCTGCCCGCCCCGCGCTGACCCGACCCGTACGGCCTAACGCGCCCTCCAGCGCCCACAAGGGAACCAGCGTCCCCCGCCTGGCGTTGACCAGTACGGGAGAGTCCACTGGAACGTGGAAGGACGACCAGCGAAGGACTCCCCGCCGCACCACTTGGAGGGCGTACCGTGCACCGCCGGCACAACGGGCTGAGGACAGCTGTCCTCCTCGGAGGACTGTCCGCGCTCATCATCGTCATCGGCAGCTTCTTCGGCCGCGGAGGGCTGATCATCGCGCTTCTGGTGGCCCTTGGCACGAATGCCTACGCGTACTGGAACAGCGACAAGCTGGCGCTGCGCGCCATGCGGGCCCGCCCGGTCAGCGAGTTCGAGGCCCCGGCGCTCTACCGGATGGTCCGCGACCTCTCGACGCAGGCGCGCCAGCCGATGCCCCGGCTGTACATCTCGCCCACGCAGGCGCCCAACGCCTTCGCGACGGGCCGCAATCCCCGCAACGCGGCCGTGTGCTGCACGGAGGGGATCCTGCAGATCCTCGACGAGCGGGAGCTGAGGGGCGTGATCGGCCATGAGCTGAGCCACGTCTACAACCGCGACATCCTGATCTCGTCGGTCGCCGGCGCGCTCGCCTCGGTGATCATGTTCCTGGTCAACTTCGCGTGGCTGATCCCGGTCGGCCGCTCCAACGACGACGAGGGCCCCGGCATCGTGGGCATGCTGCTGATCATGATCCTGGGCCCGCTCGCGGCCTCGGTGATCCAGCTCGCGATCAGCCGTTCCCGCGAGTACGAGGCGGACGCGTCCGGCGCCCAGCTCACCGGCGACCCGCTGGCCCTGGCCAGCGCCCTGCGCAAGCTCGACGCGGGCACCAAGCAGCTCCCGCTGCCGCCCGAGCCCCGCATCGAGACGGCGAGCCACATGATGATCGCGAACCCCTTCCGCCCCGGTCAGGGAGTGTCCAAACTGTTCTCGACCCACCCGCCGATGGCGGAACGCATCGCCCGACTCGAACAGATGGCAGGTCGCCGCTCATGAAGACAATCCTGAACGTCATCTGGCTGATCCTGTGCGGCTTCTGGATGTTCCTCGGCTACATGCTCGCGGGCCTGCTGCTGTGCATCACGATCATCGGCATCCCGTTCGGGATAGCGGCCTTCCGGATCGGCCTCTACGCCCTCTGGCCGTTCGGCTACACGGTCGTGGACCGGAGGGGCGCGGGTGCGCCCTCCTGCGTCGGGAACGTCCTGTGGCTGATCCTGGCCGGCTGGTGGCTGGCGCTCGGCCACATCTTGACCGGCATAGCGCTGTGCGTCACGATCATCGGCATCCCGCTGGGCATCGCCAACTTCAAGCTGATCCCCGTGTCGTTGCTGCCCCTGGGCAAGGAGATCGTCCCCACGGACCAGCCGTTCGCGGCCCGCTGAGGCGGGTGGCCCGCGCCGCACCCTGACGGCGCATGCAACCGTGCGCGCGCTCGGGGCGTCTTCCCGGACGAACCGAATGGTTGCGGGGTTACGCAATACGGCAGATGCCCCGCGCGGCACGTACGTACGAAAGGCAGGTTCCCGGCATGGGCATCGTCAGCTGGATCATTCTCGGCCTGCTCGCCGGGGCGATCGCCAAGATCCTGCTTCCCGGCCGCGACCCGGGCGGCCTGATCGGCACGACCCTCATAGGTGTCGCGGGAGCGTTCGTCGGTGGCTGGATATCGGCCCGCTGGCTGGACCGCCCGATCACCAACCACTTCTACGACGGGGCCACTTGGGCGGCGGCGATCGGCGGCTCGCTCGTCCTGCTGATCATCTACCGCATCCTGTTCGGCAACTCGCGCAGCCGCTGACGTCCGGGGCCTATACGAGCCCGGTCTCGCGCAGGGTGATGTTGAGGCGGCCGCTGTTCAGGCCGGTCGCCGGATCACCCGTCCCAGGCATCACCTTGGGCACACCGTGGTACGCGAACCGGGCCGGCCCGCCGAAGACGAACAGGTCCCCGGAGCTCAACGCCACATCCGTGTAAGGACGCCCGCGGTTCTCGCTGTTGCCGAACCGGAAGACGCACCTGTCTCCGATGCTGAGCGACACCACAGGCGCCCCGGACTCCTCGTCCTTGTCCTGGTGGAGCCCCATCTTGGCGGAGCCGTCGTAGAAGTTGATGAGCGCGGTGTCGGGGGAGTAGCGCTCGGCCGCGCCCGGGTCGTCGTACGCCGCCGCGATCGCGGAACGCCCCAACTCGCCGAGCCAGTCGGGGAACGGGGCCACGGGGAGCCCGTTCACATCCGCCGCGGTACGGGTGTACCGGTAGGGCTGCCAGTGCCAGCCGACGCACACCGTCTGCACGGACATGACACCACCGTTCGGCAGCACGGTGCGGTGGATCGGCACGGGCCCGCGCGCCCAGGCCCGGCAGGCCGCGACGAGCTCCCGCTGCCGGTCGAGCGAGAGCCAGCCCGGCACGTGAACGGCGCCGGGCGCGATCTCGGCCCGCGCGGGCCGGGGCAGCGAGAACAGCCCCTCACTCATGACGCCGGTGTCGGGCTCAGAGCGCCCTCGAGCCCGAGCAGCGCTTCCTTCCGCTCCAGCCCACCGGCATACCCCTTGAGGGAGCCGTCGGAGCCGATCACGCGGTGGCAGGGCCGCACCACGAGCAGCGGATTGCGCCCGATGGCGGTGCCGACCGCCCGCACCTGCACGGAGGAGGCCCCAATCCGCCGGGCGATCTCCCCGTACGAGGCGGTCGTCCCGTACTCGATGGCGTCGAGCTGGGCCCAGACCCTGCGCTGGAAGGCGGTGCCGGGCGCGTCGGCCGCGTACTCGATGTCGAACCGGGTCAGCTCGCCGGCGAAGTACGCGCGCAGTTGCGCGGCGATGCCGGCGAAGGCCTCGGGCGCGAGCCGCCACCCGTCCTGGACGACGGCGCCGCCCTTCTGCCCCGGTACGGAAAGCGAAACCAGCGCGGTCCCGCCCGGCGCGGTAGCCGACTCCACCCCCACGAGCAACAGCTCGCCCAGGGGGCTGTCGAGGGTCGCATAGACAGTCATCGCACTCTTCCTTCCCTTGCGTACGAGACCGAGTCTGCGACCCCCGCCCAGCGTGTGCTGGCGGAAATCGGACACCACGTCCGGTTCAGCGGTAGTTCACGAACTGGATGGCGAAGTCGAAGTCCTTGCCCTTGAGCAGGGCCTGGACGGCCTGGAGGTCGTCGCGGCTCTTCGAGGAGACCCGCAGCTCGTCGCCCTGGACCTGCGCCTTGACGCCCTTGGGGCCCTCGTCGCGGATGACCTTGGCGACCTTCTTGGCGTTGTCCTGGGAGATGCCCTCCTCGATGGAGGCGGAGATCTTGTACTCCTTGCCGGACAGCTGCGGCTCGCCCGCGTCCAGCGACTTCAGGGAGATGCCGCGCTTGATCAGCTTGGTCTCGAAGATGTCGAGGATCGCCTTGACCCGCTCCTCGCCGTTCGCCTGCATCAGGATCTTCTCGCCGGACCAGGAGATCGAGGCGTCCGTGCCCTTGAAGTCGTAGCGCTGCGAGATCTCCTTCGCGGCCTGGTTGAGGGCGTTGTCGACCTCCTGCCGCTCGACCTTCGAGACGATGTCGAAACTGGAGTCGGCCATGTCCTGTGGCTCCTTGGATCGGGTGCGTGTCGGATGCGCACGACCCCTGCGGCCGAGCGCGCGGCGACCCGGCCCCACTGCCGAACCACCGCCCCAAAGCCTAGTCACCCCCTGCCCGGCAGAGCGCTGATCAATGGGGTGGCGAAGCACCCCTGGGCATCGGGTATCGTTTACGTCGTTGCCACGGAGCACCGCCGAAAAGCGGGAAACCGACGGCGACATCCCATGGCGGTGTGCCCGAGTGGCCAATGGGAACGGACTGTAAATCCGTCGGCTCTGCCTACCCAGGTTCGAATCCTGGCGCCGCCACACTGGGTGAGACCCCCGTCCTCCTGCGGAAACGCAGGGGGACGGGGGTCTCTTCGTTGCCGGGCGGGCTCAGTTTCCCGCCACGCCCTTCACTGCCACTGTCACCGGGGCCGAGCCCGAGATCAGTTCCAGGGTCAGGCCCGCTGTTGCCGGAGTGTCCAGGAGTTCGGCCAGGACTGCGGCGACGTCGTCCCGGGGGATCGTGCCGTGGCCCGTCGAGGCGGCCAGGGAGACCTGGCCCTTGCCCGCGTCGTTGGTGAGGCTTCCGGGGCGCAGGACCGTCCAGTCCAGGGTGGTGCGGGAGCGTACGGCGTCGTCGGCGGCGCCCTTGGCGCGCAAGTAGGCGTCGAAGACGCCGTCGCCCTGGTGGGCCGCGTCCGCGCCCATCGACGACACGATGACGTACCGGCGTACGCCCGCGCGTTCGGCCGCGTCGGCGAACAGGACGGCCGCAGCCCGGTCCACCGTCTCCTTGCGGGCGGCGTCGCTGCCCGGGCCGGCGCCCGCCGCGAACACCACCGCGTCCGCGCCCCGGAGCACCTCGGCGACGGCGTCCACCGAAGCCGACTCCAGGTCCAGGACGACCGGCTCCGCGCCGGCTTGTCGCAGGTCGTCCGCCTGTTCCGGCTTGCGGATGATTCCCGCGACCTCGTCGCCGCGCGCCGCCAGCAGGCGTTCGAGCCGCAGCGCGATCTGACCATGACCTCCAGCAATGACAATGCGCATGCTGACGACGGTAGCCGCAGATGCGGCGGCCCGCTGGTGGAGAGGCGACCTCGTCACCCGGTCTCGCCACGGCTGGGGTCCGGGCGGCCCTGACGGGGGAGTCCGAGGGCGACCGCGGCGGCCGAGTCGCAGTACTCGCGCACCGCGCTGGTACGGGCCACGACCCGGCCCCGGTGGATGACGATGCGGCTGTAGGCGAGCGAGAGGACGCCCGCGATGCGTTCGCCGCGTACGGCGAGCAGTTCGGCGGGGAAGCCCGCCTCGACGCGTACCTCCGGAAGGCCCATCGTCTCGCGGGCGGCCGTGCTGACCGCCGCGTACGCGTCCTCGGGGCGCATGCCGGCCTGGGAGGCGAGGAGGTAGGCGGCCTCCAGGGGGTCGCCCCGGCCGACCGGGTTGGAGACGTCGCGCAACGCCCCGCTCCCGGCCGCAAGCCGGACCCCGGCGGCCCTCAACAGACGCACCGGAGCGGCCCCTTGACGATCCGTCATGCCGCAGCCTCCCTGCGGAAGGCAGGTCACCGCGACTCCGGCGGAGGCGAGTTGGTCGGCGGCGCGGGCCGCCGTGTCGCGGGGGAGGCGGGCGAGGCCGCCGCAGGGGCCGATCGCGACGCCGGGGCGCAGGCCGCCGGACATGGCCGCGAGGCGGGCCAGGCGCGCCGGGTCGGTGCCGTCGGTGTGCAGGTCGACCGCGCAGCCGTGCTCGGCGGCGAGCTCCAGGACGGCCTCGGCGTAGCCGGCCGGGTCGGCGTCCAGATCGGGGCAGCCGCCCACCACCGAGGCGCCCATCTTCACCGCGTCGCGCAGCATGGCGAGTCCGTCCGCGCCGGCCACCCCGGTGAGCAGGCGGGGCACGGCCACCACCGCGAGCTCGGTGAGGCCGCGCAGGGAGCGCCGGGTCTGGAGCACCGCCTCCAGCGGGTCGAGCCCGCTGACCTCGTCGATGCGTACGTGCGAACGCAGCGCCGTGGCACCGTGCCCGAGCTGGAGCAGGGCGGCCTCGGTGGCCCGGCGCTGGACCTCCTCGACGGCGTACGAGACCGGCCCCTCCGCGCTGAAGGCGGTCAGCGCGGTGTCGCTGTGGGCGTGCGGCTCGGCGGGGGCGGGCAGCAGCAGGAAGCCGTTCAGGTCCACGCGCGCGCCGTGCGCGGTGAGGCTGCCCGCGGTGCCCACCGCCTCGATGCGGCCGCCGCCGAGCCGCACGTCCACGGTGCGCCCGTCGGCGAGCCGGGCGCTGCACAGCAGCAGGGAGGAGGCGGAGGTCGGGTCGGGGCCTTCGCCGGTGCCGGGGGAGTGGGCCGGCTGCTGGTGGCTGTCGGACATCGCGCTCCTGATCGGGCTCGGGTGATCAGGCTCGGGCAGGCATGATCACGCAGCGTGAGGCGAGCCTAGGGGCGGCCAACCCGCGCATCGAGGAGGAGCGCAATAGTCGTACCGGTGTGGCCCTGAGTGGCCTACGAGACCGGTGGGGCGGGGGCCCGGGAGGTCGTCCGCTGGGCGGCACGAAACGGATTTGGGCGATCGGCGAGGGAGCGTGTAATGTCTTCATCGCTCGCCCCAATAGCTCAGTCGGTAGAGCGTCTCCATGGTAAGGAGAAGGTCTACGGTTCGATTCCGTATTGGGGCTCTGGTGCGGAAGCCCTCACCTTCGGGTGAGGGACTCCGTGTCAAAGCGGTGTAGCTCAGTCGGTAGAGCAAGCGGCTCATAATCGCTGTGTCACCGGTTCAAGTCCGGTCACCGCTACATACAGTAGCCGATTGTGGGGTCGGTCCTTCGATCGGCTACTCTTTCATGCGTTCATCCGTCAATCCGTCCGTCAAGGAGCACTCACGTGGCTGCCACCGACGTCCGCCCGAAGATCACGCTGGCCTGCGTGGAGTGCAAGGAGCGGAACTACATCACCAAGAAGAACCGGCGTAACAACCCGGACCGTCTTGAGATGAAGAAGCACTGCCCGCGCTGCAACTCGCACACTGCGCACCGCGAGACCCGTTAATCACGGGTCTGGCATTCAGGCTCGTTCGAGAGGCCGTTCCCCGCAGGGGGAGCGGCCTCTCGGCGTTGGCGTACGACTAGATTTTCCGTACCCACAGGGATCCGAACCCTCATTCGCAGGAGGTAGCCAGCAGATGGCGCTCGACCAGTCTTTCGTGGGGCGGACCTATCCGCCCACCGCCCCGTACGAGGTCGGCCGCGAGAAGATCCGCGAGTTCGCTGTGGCGGTCGGGGACGCGAACCCCGCCTACACCGACCCGGAGGCGGCCAAGTCGCTCGGCCACACCGATGTGATCGCGCCGCCGACCTTTGTGTTCGCCATCACATTCAAGGCGGCGGGCCAGGTCATCGAGGACCCGCAGCTGGGCCTGGACTACAGCCGGGTGGTGCACGGCGACCAGAAGTTCGCCTACAGCCGCCCGGTGCGCGCGGGCGACCGCCTGACCGTGACGTCCACCATCGAGGCGATCAAGTCCCTCGCGGGCAACGACATCCTGGACATCCGGGGCGAGGTCCACGACGAGGCCGGCGAACACGTCGTGACCGCGTGGACCAAGCTGGTGTCCCGAGCGGCCGAGGGGGCCTGACATGACCGCGAAGATCCGTTACGAGGACGTGGAGCCCGGCACCGAGCTGCCGTCCGCCTCCTTCCCTGTGAGTCGCGCCACGCTCGTCCAGTACGCGGGTGCCTCCGGGGACTTCAACCCGATCCACTGGAACGAGAAGTTCGCGAAGGAGGTCGGGCTGCCCGACGTCATCGCGCACGGCATGTTCACGATGGCCGAGGCGGTGCGCGTGGTCACGGACTGGGTCGGCGACCCGGGCGCGGTGGCCGAGTACGGCGTCCGCTTCACCAAGCCGGTGGTCGTCCCGAACGACGAGACCGGAGCGCTGATCGAGGTCAGCGCCAAGGTGGCGGCGAAGCTGGACGACGAGGCGCGCACGGTACGGGTGGACCTCACGGCGACGAGCGCGGGCCAGAAGGTGCTCGGAATGTCGCGAGCGGTCGTACGACTGGCGTGACGCGGTCGGCGGGACTCCGGGGCCTCCTGGAGTCCCCCGACTCGCCGCCCTTGACGATGTTAGTAATCAACCACTAACTTACTTGCATGGTCAGGATGAGCGCAGAAGAGAGGCGCGAGAGCGTCATCCGTGCGGCGATGGTGGAGTTCGCCCGTGGTGGGTATCACGGCACGTCCACCGAGGTGATCGCCAAGCGGGTGGGTGTCTCGCAGCCGTACCTCTTCCGCCTGTTCCCGAACAAGCAGGCCATCTTCCTGGCGGCGTCCGACCGCTGCATCAAGGAGACCGTCGAGGTTTTCCGGGAGGCGGCCGAAGGGCTCGAAGGCGAGGCGGCGCTGCACGCGATGGGTGCGGCGTACCAGACGCTCATCGCCGAGGACCGCGACAAGCTGCTCCTGCAGATGCAGACGTATGTGGCCGCGGCCGCCGCGGAGGCGGCCGGCGACCACGAGTTCGGCAAGGCGGTTCGGGCCGGATGGACGGAGCTGTACGACACGGTGCACCTGGCGCTGGGCGCGGACCAGGGCGAGACGACGACGTTCCTGGCGTACGGGATGCTCATCAACACCCTGGTGGCGCTGGGGTTTCCGCCCGAGGACCGGGTCTGGCAGGGCTTCTACGAATCGTCGCAGCCGAAGCGGGTGGGCGGCGGAGTCGCGTAGCTGGACCGAGGTGGGGGCGGGTAGGCAGGTCCGCACCCTCTCATGCCCATCGAAGTTAGTAATTAATAACTAACCCATCAAGGGGGAGCGATGTCGGAGAAGAAGCCGGAAAGTAGGCCACGAGACGGCGCGGGGCGGCGTGGGGGTGCGGGGTGGGCACTGGTGATCACCAGTGTTGCCGGGTTCATGGCGGCGCTGGACAACCTCGTCGTCACCACCGCGCTGCCGTCGATCCGCGAGGACCTCGGGGGAGCGCTGGACGACCTCGAATGGACGGTGAGCGCGTACACCCTCACCTTCGCGGTGCTGCTGATGTTCGGGGCGGCGCTGGGTGACCGGTTCGGCCGCCGAAAGCTCTTCATCACCGGGCTGACGATCTTCACCGGCGCCTCGGCGGGGGCGGCGCTGGCCCCCGGGATCAACGGGCTGATCGCGGCCCGCGCGATACAGGGAGTCGGCGCCGCGATCATGATGCCGCTGACCCTCACGCTGCTGACCGCGGCCGTGCCCGCCGCCAAGCGCGGCCTGATGTACGGGATCTGGGGCGCGGTGAACGGCCTCGCGGTGGCATCGGGGCCGCTGATCGGCGGCAGCCTGACCGAGCATGTGTCCTGGCAGTGGATCTTCTGGCTGAACGTTCCGCTCGGCCTGCTCACCCTTCCCCTGGCCCGGCTGCGCCTGAACGAGTCGTACGGCACGGGCGCCCGGCTCGACATCGTGGGCACGGTCCTGGCCAGCGGCGGGCTCTTCGGGATCGTGTACGCGCTGATCCGCGGCAACCCCGACGGGTGGACCAGTGCGACCGTACTGACCGGCCTGATCGCGGGCTCGGCGCTGCTTGCGGGGTTCGTGGTCCACGGCATGCGCAGTGCGAACCCGATGCTGCCGATGCGGCTGTTCCGCAGCCGGGCGTTCTCCGCGATCAACGCGGCGAGCCTGCTGATGTTCGTCGGGATGTTCGGCTCGATCTTCCTGCTCAGCCAGTTCCTGCAGAACGTCATCGGCTATTCGCCGACCGAGGCGGGGCTGCGGATGCTGCCCTGGACCGGCATGCCGATGATCGCCGCGCCGATAGCCGGTTTCCTCTCCGACCGGATCGGCGGGCGGCCCGTCGTGGCCACCGGTCTCGCGCTCCAGGCGCTGGGGCTCGCCTGGTTCGCCGCGATCATCTCGCCGGACGTGTCGTACGGGGCGCAGCTGCCGGCGCTGATCATCAGCGGCATCGGGATGGGGCTGTACTTCGCGCCGGCCGCGAATCTGGTGATGTCCAGCGTGCGGCCCTCCGAGCAGGGCATCGCCTCCGGCGCGAACAACGCGCTGCGGGAGGTCGGGGGTGCGCTCGGCATCGCGGTGCTGGCGTCGGTGTTCTCCGCGCAGGGCGGGTACGGGTCGGCGCAAGCCTTCGTGGACGGCCTTGGCCCGGCGCTCTGGGTGGGGGCGGGGGTGGTCGCGGTTGCGGCGGTGTCGGCGCTGCTGCTCCCCGGGCGCGCGGCCCTGCCCCGGGCCGGGGCGGCGCCGGAGTCCTCTGAGGGGGTGCGGGAGTTGGTGGGCTGACGTTCGCCGTACGGCGCTGGGCGGGTCGGGGGCGTTCTCTCACCCGCTCGCCTGGGGTGAGGGGCTCTTGGCCCGCCTCCGGGGGTGGATGCTCGCCTCTTCTTGGTGGGGCACGGGCGGGATGCTTCGTATGGGCAGGGGTTTGTCTGAACGGTGACCGAGGCATCACGGACTGGCGCGTGTCCGGCCGGGTGGGGACGTGGTGGGGTGCCGCCGCAAGGAGGAGCGCTGGTTCTGGGGGGATTTTCGGTGGGCGGAACTGCGCGACGTATGAGGAGGTACCCCGCCGCGTTCACGCCCCCACCCCCCGGCAGTGCGCTCCGTACCGGCGATGCCGCAGCCCCGGCCCACGACATCTGCCCGCACGGCCGACCGAAGGGCGGCGCCGCCCCCACAGGCCGCCACCCCACTCCCGACCCCAGGGCGGCGCAGCCCCACGGGCCCGCACCCCACTCCCGACCGCAGGGCGGCGCAGCCCCGCCGGGCCGCCCCCGTACGCTGGACCCCGTGCAGGAACTTCACGACGCCCCCCTCGCCCCCCTGACCACCCTCCGCCTCGGCGGCCCGGCGGACCGGCTGGTTACCGCCGTCACCGACGCCGAGGTCGTCGACGCCGTACGCGAGGCCGACGACAGCGGCACCCCGCTGCTCGTCATCGGCGGCGGCAGCAACCTGCTCATCGGGGACAAGGGCTTCGCCGGGACCGCCCTGCGCATCGCCACCCGCGGCTTCGAGCTCGACGGCACCCGCCTCGAACTCGCCGCCGGTGAGGTGTGGAGCGACGCCGTCGCCAGGAGCGTCGAGGCCGGGCTAGCCGGGATCGAGTGCCTCGCCGGCATCCCCGGCTCGGCCGGCGCGACCCCGATCCAGAACGTCGGGGCGTACGGCCAGGAAGTGTCCAGCACCATCACGCACGTCGTCGCCTACGACCGCCTCGACCGCACCACCGTCACCATCCCCAACGCCGAGTGCGACTTCTCGTACCGCAACAGCCGCTTCAAGCAGCACCCCGACCGCTACGTCGTACTCCGCGTCGTCTTCGAGCTGGAGGACGCCGGGGGGCTCTCGGCGCCGGTCAAGTACGCCGAGACCGCCCGGACCCTCGGCGTCGAGCCCGGCGACCGGGTCCCCGCCGCCACCGCCCGCGAGACCGTGCTGAAGCTGCGCGCAGGCAAGGGCATGGTGCTCGACCCGGAAGACCACGACACCTGGTCGGCGGGCTCGTTCTTCACCAACCCGATCCTCCCCAACGAGGCGTACGCGGCGTTCGTCGCCCGCGCCCAGGAGCGCCTCGGCGCGGACGTGACGCCCCCCGCCTGGCCCGTCGGCGCCGACCGCACCAAGACCTCCGCCGCCTGGCTGATCGACAAGGCCGGCTTCACCAAGGGGTACGGGACCGGCCCCGCCCGCATCTCCACGAAGCACACCCTCGCGCTGACGAACCGCGGCGGCGCCACGACCGAGGACCTGCTGGCTCTGGCCCGCGAGGTGGTAGCCGGGGTGGAGCTGGCCTTCGGCGTGACCCTGGTGAACGAGCCGGTGGCGGTCGGCGTAGAGGTCTGAAACGTTCAGAGGCTGCAGAGCCGGAGCGCCCCGTGTCGCTCGGCTCGGCACCCCCTCAGTACGCCACCCCCACCCCCTGTTTCACCGTCGCCGGGTCGTCCACGCAGGCCAGCATCGCGTGGGCCACGTCGGCGCGGGCGATGGTGCGGCCCGCCTTGGGGTTGCCGCCGACGACCCGGCGGTAGGTCCCGGTGAGCGGCTTGTCGGTGAGTTTGGGCGGGCGTACGGACGTCCAGTCGGTGGCGCTGGCCGCCAACTCGGCCTCCATGGCGCGGAGATCGGCGTACACCTCCTTCAGGATCGCGCTGATCATGGACCGCATGCCGCGGTCGAGGAGCCCGTCGCCGGGGGCCTCCGGCCCGACCGGGGCCGCGCTCACGACGACCAGCCGCCGAGTGCCCTCGGCCTCCATCGCGGCCAGGACCGACCGCGTGAGCTGGGTCGTGATCCCGGCGTCGGAGCGTTTGCGGGCGCCGAGCCCGGACAGGACGGCGTGCCGCCCGGCCACGGCTCCGCGCAGCGACTCGGGGTCGGTGAGGTCGGCCTTGACGACCTGAAGGCCTGTGCCGGTCACAGCGAACCCGGCCGGATCGCGCACCACCGCCGTGACCTCGTGCCCCGCAGCCAGCGCCTGCTTGACGATTTCCTGGCCGATGCCCCCTGTGGCACCGAAAACCGTGAGCCTCATGGCGTCACCCTCCTAGGGTGGGTAAGTATTCACTCACCACTAGAGTGGGTAAGTACTCACCCACCCGTCAAGCCCCGAGCCTGGAGCACATATGCAGTCGCCGCCGACCCGCGTCCGCATCCTCGATGCCGCGCACGAGCTCATGCTCACCATCGGCCTCGCCCGTGCCACGACGAAGGAGATCGCGAAGGCGGCGGGGTGCTCGGAAGCGGCGCTCTACAAGCACTTCGCGAGCAAGGAGGACCTGTTCGTGACGGTCCTGAAGGAGCGGCTGCCCAAGCTCGGCCCGCTGGTGGAGGGGCTCGCGGCGGAGCCGGGGGAGCGGTCGGTGGAGTCGAACCTGACGGAGATCGCCCGCCAGGCCGCGCTGTTCTACGCGGAGAGCTTTCCGATCGCGGCGTCGCTGTACGCGGATCCGCAGCTGAAGCGGCGCCATGACGAGGCGCTGCGGGAGCTCGGTGCCGGGCCCCACAAGCCGATCGAGTGGGTGGACGGGTACCTCCGGGCGGAGCGTTCGGCCGGCCGGATCCGTGAGGACGCCGATACGTATGCGGCTGCGTCGCTGCTGCTCGGGGCGTGTGCGCAGCGGGCGTTCGCGTACGACATGACGCCTTCCGGGGAGCCGCCCCAGACGCGGGAGGAGTTCGCGCGGGGGGTGGCCCGGGCGCTGCTGCGGGGTATCGGGTAGCTCCTTGGCAGGGGCGTGGCGCGATGCTCCCGCGTGCTGTTCGTCGGCCGCGGCCCGTCCGTGCGTGGGCGCGCCCACGCGGCGGAGCCGCACCATGTCACAGCCCCGCGCCCCTTGGGGCGTTGTGGTGCGCCAGCACGAGCCCGCGCCCCCTAGGGGGTGTGCTGCCAGCACGAACCCGCGGCCCCTAGGGGGTGTGCCGCACCAGCACGAACCCGCGTCCCAGGCCCGCCCGCAGGCTCAGCCGCATCAGCCCGCCAACCACCCCTCCACCCCCGCCAGCAGCTTGCTCTGGACGTCCTGCGGGGCCGCCGAGGCCCGGATCGACTGGCGGGCCAGGTCGGCCAGTTCCTCGTCCGTGAACGCATGGTGGTGGCGGGCGATTTCGTACTGGGCGGCCAGGCGGGAGCCGAAGAGGAGGGGGTCGTCCGCGCCCAGGGCCAGCGGGACGCCCGCCTCGTACAGGACCCGCAGCGGCACGTCCTCGGGCTTCTCGTAGACGCCGAGAGCGACGTTGGACGCCGGGCAGACCTCGCAGGTGACGCCCTTGTCGGCCAGGCGGCGCAGGAGCCGGGGGTCCTCGGCCGCCCGCACCCCGTGGCCGACCCGCCGCGCGTGCAGATCGTCGAGGCAGTCGCGTACGGAGGCCGGGCCGGAGAGCTCGCCGCCGTGCGGGGCCGCGAGCAGGCCGCCCTCGCGGGCGATCGCGAAGGCGCGGTCGAAGTCCCTTGCCATGCCCCGGCGTTCGTCGTTCGACAGGCCGAAACCGACCACGCCGCGATCGGCGTAGCGGACCGCGAGCCGGGCCAGGGTGCGCGCGTCGAGGGGGTGCTTCATCCGGTTCGCCGCGACCACGACGCGCATGCCGAGCCCGGTCTCGCGGGACGCGGAGTCGACCGCGTCCAGGATGATCTCCAGGGCCGGGATGAGGCCGCCCAGGAGCGGCGCGTACGAGGTCGGGTCGACCTGGATCTCCAGCCACCCGGAACCGTCCCGGACGTCCTCCTCGGCGGCCTCGCGCACCAGGCGCTGGATGTCCTCGGGGGCGCGCAGACACGACCGCGCCGCGTCGTAGAGGCGCTGGAAGCGGAACCAGCCGCGCTCGTCGGTGGCCCGCAGCTTCGGCGGCTCGGCGCCGGTCAGCGCCTCGGGCAGCCGTACGCCGTACTTGTCGGCGAGTTCGAGCAGGGTAGAGGGCCGCATGGACCCGGTGAAGTGCAGATGCAGATGGGCCTTCGGCAGGTCTCGTACGTCGCGAACGTGCTCCATCCAGGGATCTTGCCGCACCCCACGGCCGTCCGACAGCCCCTTTCCCCGATCGGGACGGGGTCCGAACGCAGAAACGGGCCCCGAGGGGCCCGCTCCCGCAACGCACGCGGACGACCAGAACCGGAACCTAGTCCCGAGCCTCGGCCAGCAGCTTCTGGATGCGGGCGACGCCCTCGACGAGGTCCTCGTCGCCCAGCGCGTAGGAGAGCCGCAGGTAGCCCGGCGTGCCGAAGGCCTCGCCGGGGACGACCGCGACCTCGGTCTCGTCCAGGATCAGCGCGGCGAGCTCGGCCGAGGTCTGCGGCCGCTTGCCGCGGATCTCCTTGCCGAGCACGCCCTTGACCGAGGGGTAGGCGTAGAACGCGCCCTCGGGGGTGGGGCAGACCACACCGGGGATCTCGCTCAGCATGCGCACCATGGTGATGCGGCGCCTGTCGAAGGCCTCGCGCATCGTGGCGACCGCGTCGAGGTTCCCGGAGACGGCGGCCAGCGCGGCGACCTGGGCCACGTTGCTGACATTGGACGTCGCGTGCGACTGGAGGTTGGTCGCGGCCTTCACGACGTCCTTCGGGCCGATGATCCACCCGACCCGCCAGCCGGTCATCGCGAAGGTCTTGGCGACGCCGTTGACGACGATGCACTTGTCGCGCAGCTCGGGCACGATCGCGGGCAGCGAGGTGAAGGCGGCGCTGCCGTACACCAGGTGCTCGTAGATCTCGTCGGTCATGACCCACAGGCCGTGCTCGACGGCCCAGCGCCCGATCGCCTCGGCGTCGGCCTCGCTGTAGACGGCGCCGGTGGGGTTGGACGGGGAGACGAACAGAACGACCTTCGTACGCTCCGTACGGGCCGCCTCCAGCTGCTCCACCGACACCCGGTAGCCGGTCGTCTCGTCGGCCACGACGTCGACGGGGACACCGCCCGCGAGCCGGATCGACTCGGGGTAGGTGGTCCAGTACGGCGCCGGGACGATGACCTCGTCACCCGGGTCGAGGATCGCCGCGAAGGCCTCGTAGATCGCCTGCTTGCCGCCGTTGGTCACCAGGACCTGGGAGGCGTCGACCTCGTAGCCGGAGTCGCGCAGCGTCTTGGCGGCGATGGCGGCCTTGAGCTCGGGCAGGCCCCCCGCCGGCGTGTAGCGGTGGTACTTCGGGTTGCGGCAGGCCTCGACGGCGGCCTCGACGATGTAGTCGGGCGTCGGGAAGTCGGGCTCGCCCGCGCCGAAACCGATGACCGGACGCCCGGCGGCCTTGAGGGCCTTGGCCTTGGCGTCGACGGCGAGGGTCGCGGACTCGGAGATGGCGCCGATGCGCGCGGAGACCCGGCGCTCGGTGGGGGAGGAAGGCGGGGGAGTTGCAGCGCTCATGCGGGCCATGCTCCCAGACCCCCTACGAAGGGGGCACCCGCGTTTCACGGACCGGTCAGCATGTGGACAGGCGTCCGAGCGGCCTCCTTGAGGAGGCCGTGCGAAGGGGCCGTGCGAGGGGGCCGTGGGTGGGGAGATGGCGGTGATGAGGAGGCGGTCGGAGACGATCCGGCAAGCGATCCGGAAGGGATCCGAAGGCGACCCGGAACGGATTCGGAAGGCGTTCGGGAGCAAGCTGTTCGACGCCGGGCCCCTGACCACGTACACTCACTGCCTGTTGGCCCTCACCGACCACACCACCACATGCGGTAGGTTGAGGGAACCACAAAGGGTCGTAGCTCAATTGGTAGAGCACTGGTCTCCAAAACCAGCGGTTGGGGGTTCAAGTCCCTCCGGCCCTGCTACACACACCTTCGCCAGGATGTGTGCGCATGTACGTACTTCAATGCACCGCCGTGCGGCTCCACCGGGCGCGGCACGGCCATGACCCGGAATCAGGTGAGAAGCGTGACGGACGCCGTGGGCTCCATCGACATGCCTGATGCCCAGGACGAGGCAGCGGAGTCCAAGGATTCGAAGAAGAAGGCCCGCAAGGGCGGTAAGCGCGGCAAGAAGGGCCCTCTGGGCCGTCTCGCGCTCTTCTACCGGCAGGTCGTCGCCGAACTCCGTAAAGTTGTCTGGCCGACACGCAGCCAGCTGACGACGTACACCTCCGTGGTGATCGTGTTCGTTGTCATCATGATTGGCATCGTGACGTTGATTGACTCCGGCTTCTCGCAGGTAGTCAAGTACGTCTTCGGCTGATCCGCGAAGGGCGCCCCTCATCGGCGCCCCTTTCGCATGTTCCACCCAATCTGTAGCCAGGAAGAAGCAGCCACCGTGTCTGACCCGAACCTGAACGACGCCATCGAGTCGGTCGAGTCCGTCGAGGACGAGCTCGAGATCATCGAGGCGGCCGACGAGGACGAGGCCGAGGCTGCCGACGCCGCTGCGGGCGAAGCGGCCGAAGAGGCTGCCCTGCACGTCGAGTCCGACGACGCCGAGCCCGAGGCCGAAGCCGCCGAGGCTTCCGACGTGACCGAAGAGGACGCTTCCGACGAGGCCGACGCCTCCGTCGAGGACGACGCCTCCGAGTCGGACGAGGAGCCCGCCGAGGTCTCCGCCGAATCCGGCGAGGACGAGGACGAGGAGCCGGCGGAGCCCGCCGCCCCCGTCGACCCGGTCGAGGCCCTGCGCCAGGAGCTCCGCTTCCTGCCCGGCGAGTGGTACGTCATCCACACGTACGCCGGTTACGAGAAGCGTGTGAAGGCCAACCTCGAACAGCGTGCCGTCTCGCTGAACGTCGAGGAGTTCATCTACCAGGCCGAGGTCCCCGAAGAGGAGATCGTCCAGATCAAGAACGGCGAGCGCAAGAACGTCCGGCAGAACAAGCTGCCCGGTTACGTTCTCGTCCGCATGGATCTGACGAACGAGTCCTGGGGCGTCGTCCGCAACACCCCCGGTGTCACCGGCTTCGTGGGCAACGCCTACGACCCGTACCCGCTGACGCTCGACGAGATCGTGAAGATGCTCGCCCCGGAGGCCGAGGAGAAGGCCGCCCGTGAGGCCGCCGAGGCCGAGGGCAAGCCGGCTCCGCAGCGCAAGGTCGAGGTCCAGGTCCTGGACTTCGAGGTGGGCGACTCGGTCACCGTCACCGACGGTCCGTTCGCGACGCTGCAGGCGACCATCAACGAGATCAACGCCGACTCGAAGAAGGTCAAGGGCCTCGTCGAGATCTTCGGCCGCGAGACCCCGGTCGAGCTCAGCTTCGACCAGATCCAGAAGAACTAGCGGCCCCGGTCGCCCGGCGCTTTCTGGAACCAGCACTTCCGAGCAGGTCAGAGAGGCTCTCGCAGCCCCTCTGACCTGCTCGGTTTTTAGCCGCACAGCTATACCCGTTATCGTTGTGCGGTATGCCTCCATCCGGTTGATCGGATGCAGGCGGTTCACTCTCACTAGGACCCGGAGAGAGCAATGCCTCCCAAGAAGAAGAAGGTCACGGGGCTTATCAAGCTCCAGATCAACGCCGGTGCGGCGAACCCGGCCCCGCCGGTCGGCCCCGCGCTCGGCCAGCACGGCGTCAACATCATGGAGTTCTGCAAGGCCTACAACGCCGCGACCGAGTCGCAGCGTGGCTGGGTGATCCCGGTGGAGATCACGGTCTACGAAGACCGCTCCTTCACCTTCATCACCAAGACTCCGCCGGCCGCGAAGATGATCCTCAAGGCCGCTGGTGTCGAGAAGGGCTCCGGCGAGCCGCACAAGACCAAGGTCGCCAAGATCACCGAGGCCCAGGTCCGCGAGATCGCCACGACGAAGCTCGCCGACCTGAACGCCAACGACCTGGACGCCGCGTCGAAGATCATCGCCGGCACCGCCCGTTCCATGGGCATCACGGTCGAGGGCTGATCTCAGCTCACCCCCGTTTGACCTCCAGTGGTAGGGCCAAGCGCTGGCCCGCACCACGACTCCATGCCTGAACCAACACAGGAGCTGAAGTGAAGCGCAGCAAGACTCTCCGCGCTGCGGACGCCAAGATCGACGCGGACAAGCTGTACGCGCCGCTCGAGGCGGTCCGTCTCGCCAAGGAGACCTCCACGACCAAGTTCGACGGCACCGTCGAGGTCGCCTTCCGCCTGGGTGTCGACCCGCGCAAGGCCGACCAGATGGTCCGTGGCACCGTGAACCTCCCGCACGGCACCGGTAAGACCGCCCGGGTCCTGGTCTTCGCGACCGGCGACCGTGCCGAGGCCGCGCTTGCCGCGGGCGCCGACATCGTCGGCTCCGACGAGCTCATCGACGAGGTTTCGAAGGGCCGTCTGGACTTCGACGCCGTCGTCGCCACCCCGGACCTCATGGGCAAGGTCGGCCGCCTCGGCCGCGTGCTCGGTCCCCGTGGTCTGATGCCGAACCCGAAGACCGGCACGGTCACCCCCGACGTCGCCAAGGCGGTCGAGGAGATCAAGGGCGGCAAGATCGAGTTTCGCGTCGACAAGCACTCGAACCTGCACTTCATCATCGGCAAGGTGTCCTTCGACGACACCAAGCTGGTGGAGAACTACGGTGCGGCTCTGGAGGAGATCCTCCGTCTGAAGCCGTCCGCCGCCAAGGGCCGGTACATCAAGAAGGCCACCATCACCACCACGATGGGCCCCGGTATCACCCTGGACCAGAACCGCACCCGCAACCTCCTCGTCGAGGAGGACCCGGCCGCCGTCTGATCCCTCGGATCACCGGCAGTCGCGGGTTCGCGTACGGAGACGTACGCCGCGTACTGAGACCGGCCCCCGCATCTCGTCAGAGGTGCGGGGGCCGGTTTTTTCTGTGTGTCCTGTCAGTGCGCCGAGTTACGGTTGTGAAAGCTTTCGTCGGTTTTGATCAAGGGTGGGGACAAGATGAGCAGGTCCGTCAAGCGCGCCGGAATCTCCCTGGCGGCGGTCGCGGTGCTGGTGGCAGGAGCCGCCGCGTGCCAGAGCGGGGACTCCAAGAAGGCCGCGGACGCGCCGAAGAGGGCGGCAGGGCAGTCGAGCGCCGGCGACGCGCGCATGGCGCTCCAGGCGGCGTACAGGAAGACGTCGGCGGCCAAGTCGGCGAAGGTCACCATGAAGATGTCGATGCCGTCCGCCGCGGGCGCGGGCGCCGGTGACATGGAGATGACGGGTGTCCAGTCGTGGAACCCGGCGGCGATGGACTTCACCACGAGCGCGGCGGCCCTCAAGGGCAAGCCGGGCGCACCGGACAAGGTCCGTACGGTCATGGTGAACAACGTCATGTACATGGACCTGGGTGCCGAGGCGGCCCGGAGCCACGACGGCAAGCGCTGGATGAAGATGGACCTCGGCGCGTTCGCCAAGGACGCCGGCGGCGACGCGATGGCCCAGCAGCTGACGGGCGGCGCGCAGAACCAGGACCCCGCCCAGCAGCTCGCCCTCCTGACGGACTCGCCGAACGTGAAGCACCTCGGCAGCGAGCAGATCGACGGCGCCCCCGCGGAGCACTACAAGGGCACCCTGACGCTGGAGGAGATGGTCGCCGGCAACCAGGGCCTCGACGGCCTGTCCGCGCAGGAGCGCCAGAAGTTCATCGACGGCATGAAGACGTCGGGGATCAAGGGCTACGACACCGAGCTCTGGATCAACAAGGCCGGGTACCCGGTGCAGATGAACGTCGGCATCGACACCCCCCAGGGCAAGATCTCGATGAGCGCGCACTACTCGGACTACGGCACCAAGAACACGGTCCAGGCGCCGTCGGCGGGGGACACGTACGACTTCACCGAGATGATGAAGGGCCTGGACAAGGGCGACGCCGCCTGAGTCCGTCCGGGGTCCGTATGGGCGGATTTGCTTGACACGGACCCCGTAACGTACGCTCTCCCAGAAGCCAAAGACCGCTGGTCGTTGCCGTGCCTTCATTCGAAGGGGCGGTGGCCGAAGGATCCGCTGAATGCGGACGACCCGCGCAGGTGACCGTGGAAAGTTCCCGGATGTTTCTCTTCTGAGTGCAGCTGGTTGAGCTACGCCCCGTGCGCCTGCGCCGGGGCGTTTCGTATTGTTCAGCCCCTTCTGAGCGGTCCTCATCACCCGGAAGGAGGCCGACGCTCTATGGCAAGGCCCGACAAGGCTGCCGCGGTAGCCGAGCTCGCGGACCAGTTCCGCAGCTCGAACGCCGCCGTGCTGACCGAGTACCGGGGTCTCACCGTGGCGCAGCTCAAGACGCTGCGTCGTTCGCTCGGTGAGAACGCCCAGTACGCCGTGGTGAAGAACACGCTGACCAAGATTGCGGCCAACGAGGCCGGGATCACTTCGCTCGACGACCAGTTCAATGGTCCGACGGCGGTTGCCTTCATCACCGGTGACCCGGTGGAGTCGGCGAAGGGTCTTCGTGACTTCGCCAAGGAGAACCCGAACCTGATCATCAAGGGCGGTGTCCTTGATGGCAAGGCGCTGTCCGCCGATGAGATCAAGAAGCTTGCGGACCTCGAGTCCCGCGAGGTTCTGCTCAGCAAGCTGGCCGGCGCGTTCAAGGGCAAGCAGTCCCAGGCTGCCTCGCTCTTCCAGGCGCTGCCGTCGAAGTTCGTCCGCACCGCGGAAGCGCTTCGCGTCAAGCTCGCCGAGCAGGGCGGTGCCGAGTAACTCGGCTCGCGCATTGATCGCCGCCCGCTAGGGCGACGGTCGCAGCGGGCCGAACGTACGCCCGCCTACATGTACATCCGGCACCCGCCGAATTAGTGGAAGGATCGCCCATCATGGCGAAGCTCAGCCAGGAAGACCTGCTCGCCCAGTTCGAGGAGATGACCCTCATCGAGCTCTCCGAGTTCGTGAAGGCCTTCGAGGAGAAGTTCGACGTCACCGCCGCCGCGGCCGTCGCCGTTGCCGGCCCCGCCGCCGGTGGCCCGGCCGCCGAGGCCGTCGAGGAGCAGGACGAGTTCGACGTCATCCTCGAGGGTGCCGGCGAGAAGAAGATCCAGGTCATCAAGGTCGTGCGCGAGCTGACCTCCCTGGGTCTGAAGGAGGCCAAGGACCTCGTCGACGGCACCCCGAAGCCGGTCCTCGAGAAGGTCGCCAAGGAGGCCGCGGAGAAGGCTGCCGAGTCCCTCAAGGCCGCCGGCGCCTCCGTCACGGTCAAGTAACACCTCGCGGGTCTTTGCCGACCCGCACCCGTCTCGCAGGCGCGCTCGCGCGCCGCTGGACACCGCCAAGGGCGATCACCCATCCGGGTGGTCGCCCTTCGGCGTACCCGCGACCCTGCCTTGCACCGGGCCTGTCTGGGAGTATGGTGATCTTCGCCGTCTGCTCGGCAGGGACGCAGACGTACGCCCCGCACGGCTCCCGCGCGATCTCCGGGGAGCGGAGGGGTCTTGACGAACCGCACGCAGCGCGCAATTCTCAGGACGCGTCGTCACAACGATCCGGATCCGAGGCATGGATCGACGGCGAAGAGGGCAGTACTAATCTGCGTCTGCGCGGCGCACGGCTGACCGAGGTACCGAGGTACTTGAGAAGAGCAATGCGGGTCTCGAAAAATCCGCCCTGGACATCAGTGTGCCGAGTGGCTACACTGTCCCTTTGCGCTGCCTGTTAGCTGTCCCCTGCCCGTCACCAGGGGCATGCCCTCGCTTGAGCACCTCGGATTGAACCGCCCTGAACTGGCCTTTCCGGCCGAATCAGAAACGTCTCTCTCTGTGCCCACGTGGGACCGGTACGCGCGTAGTGAGTCCGAGCCCTCGGAAGGACCCCCTCTTGGCCGCCTCGCGCAACGCCTCGACCGCCAATACGAACAACGGCGCCAGCACCGCCCCGCTGCGCATCTCCTTTGCAAAGATCAAGGAGCCCCTCGAGGTTCCGAACCTTCTTGCGCTGCAGACCGAGAGCTTTGACTGGCTGCTCGGCAATGCCGCTTGGAAGTCTCGGGTCGAGGCCGCTCTCGAGAGTGGACAGGACGTCCCCACCAAGTCCGGTCTGGAGGAGATCTTCGAAGAGATCTCTCCGATCGAGGACTTCTCCGGGTCGATGTCGCTGACCTTCCGCGACCACCGCTTCGAGCCGCCGAAGAACTCGATCGACGAGTGCAAGGAGCGCGACTTCACGTTCGCGGCCCCGCTCTTCGTCACCGCCGAGTTCACCAACAACGAGACCGGCGAGATCAAGTCCCAGACGGTCTTCATGGGCGACTTCCCGCTCATGACCAACAAGGGCACCTTCGTCATCAACGGCACCGAGCGTGTCGTCGTGTCGCAGCTGGTCCGCTCGCCGGGTGTCTACTTCGACTCCAACATCGACAAGACGTCCGACAAGGACATCTTCACGGCCAAGATCATCCCGTCCCGGGGTGCCTGGCTCGAGATGGAGATCGACAAGCGCGACATGGTCGGTGTCCGCATCGACCGCAAGCGCAAGCAGTCCGTCACCGTTCTCCTGAAGGCTCTCGGTTGGACCACCGAGCAGATCCTGGAGGAGTTCGGCGAGTACGAGTCCATGCGCGCCACCCTGGAGAAGGACCACACCCAGGGCCAGGACGACGCGCTGCTCGACATCTACCGCAAGCTGCGCCCGGGCGAGCCGCCGACGCGCGAGGCCGCTCAGACGCTGCTCGAGAACCTCTACTTCAACCCGAAGCGCTACGACCTCGCCAAGGTCGGCCGCTACAAGGTGAACAAGAAGCTCGGCGCGGATGAGCCCCTCGACGCGGGCGTGCTCACCACCGACGACGTCATCGCGACCATCAAGTACCTGGTCAAGCTGCACGCCGGTGAGACCGAGACGGTCGGCGAGTCGGGTCGGAACATCGTCGTCGAGACCGACGACATCGACCACTTCGGCAACCGTCGTCTGCGCAACGTCGGCGAGCTCATCCAGAACCAGGTCCGTACGGGTCTGGCTCGTATGGAGCGCGTCGTGCGTGAGCGCATGACGACCCAGGACGTCGAGGCGATCACGCCGCAGACCCTGATCAACATCCGGCCGGTCGTCGCCTCCATCAAGGAGTTCTTCGGCACCAGCCAGCTGTCGCAGTTCATGGACCAGAACAACCCGCTGTCGGGTCTCACCCACAAGCGCCGTCTGTCGGCGCTCGGCCCGGGTGGTCTCTCGCGTGAGCGGGCCGGCTTCGAGGTCCGTGACGTGCACCCGTCTCACTACGGCCGCATGTGCCCGATTGAGACCCCGGAAGGCCCGAACATCGGTCTGATCGGTTCGCTCGCCTCGTACGGCCGCGTCAACGCGTTCGGCTTCATCGAGACGCCGTACCGCAAGGTCGTCGACGGCCAGGTCACCGACGAGGTCGACTACGTCACCGCCGACGAGGAGGACCGCTTCGTCATCGCGCAGGCCAACGCCGCGCTCAACGACGAGATGCGGTTCACCGAGCCGCGCGTCCTGGTTCGCCGCCGTGGCGGCGAGGTCGACTACGTGCCCGGCACCGAGGTCGACTACATGGACGTCTCGCCGCGCCAGATGGTGTCGGTCGCGACCGCCATGATCCCGTTCCTCGAGCACGACGACGCCAACCGTGCCCTCATGGGCGCGAACATGATGCGTCAGGCCGTGCCGCTGATCACGTCCGAGGCGCCGCTCGTCGGCACCGGCATGGAGTACCGCTGCGCGGTCGACGCCGGTGACGTCATCAAGGCGGAGAAGGCGGGTGTCGTCCAGGAGGTCTCCGCGGACTACATCACCGTCGCCAACGACGACGGCACGTACACCACGTACCGGATCGCCAAGTTCTCCCGCTCCAACCAGGGCACCTCGGTCAACCAGAAGGTTGTCGTGGACGAGGGCGCCCGCGTGATCGAGGGCCAGGTCCTGGCCGACGGCCCCGCCACCCAGCAGGGTGAGATGGCGCTCGGCAAGAACCTGCTCGTGGCGTTCATGCCGTGGGAGGGTCACAACTACGAGGACGCGATCATCCTGTCGCAGCGCCTCGTGCAGGACGACGTCCTCTCCTCGATCCACATCGAGGAGCACGAGGTCGACGCCCGTGACACCAAGCTCGGCCCGGAGGAGATCACCCGGGACATCCCGAACGTCTCCGAGGAGGTCCTCGCCGACCTCGACGAGCGCGGCATCATCCGTATCGGTGCCGAGGTCGTCGCCGGCGACATCCTCGTCGGCAAGGTCACGCCCAAGGGTGAGACCGAGCTGACGCCGGAGGAGCGCCTGCTGCGCGCGATCTTCGGTGAGAAGGCCCGCGAGGTGCGTGACACCTCGCTGAAGGTGCCGCACGGCGAGACCGGCAAGGTCATCGGCGTCCGCGTCTTCGACCGTGAAGAGGGCGACGAGCTGCCGCCGGGCGTGAACCAGCTGGTTCGCGTCTACGTGGCGCAGAAGCGCAAGATCACGGACGGTGACAAGCTCGCCGGCCGTCACGGCAACAAGGGTGTCATCTCGAAGATCCTTCCGATCGAGGACATGCCGTTCCTCGAGGACGGAACTCCGGTCGACATCATCCTCAACCCGCTCGGTGTCCCGTCCCGAATGAACCCGGGACAGGTCCTGGAGATCCACCTCGGCTGGCTCGCCAGCCGCGGCTGGGACGTCTCCGGTCTGGCCGACGACTGGGCCCAGCGTCTGCAGGCCATCGGCGCCGACCAGGTCGCCGCCGGCACCAACGTCGCGACCCCGGTCTTCGACGGCGCCCGCGAGGACGAGATCACCGGTCTCTTCGAGGCCACGATCCCCAACCGCGACGGCGACCGGCTGGTCCAGCCCTCGGGCAAGGCCAACCTGTTCGACGGCCGCTCCGGCGAGCCGTTCCCGGACCCGATCTCGGTCGGGTACATGTACATCCTGAAGCTGCACCACCTGGTCGACGACAAGCTGCACGCCCGCTCGACCGGTCCGTACTCGATGATCACCCAGCAGCCGCTGGGTGGTAAGGCCCAGTTCGGTGGCCAGCGCTTCGGTGAGATGGAGGTGTGGGCGCTGGAGGCATACGGCGCCGCGTACGCCCTCCAGGAGCTGCTGACCATCAAGTCCGACGACGTCACCGGCCGTGTGAAGGTCTACGAGGCCATCGTCAAGGGCGAGAACATCCCCGAGCCCGGCATTCCCGAGTCCTTCAAGGTGCTCATCAAGGAAATGCAGTCGCTCTGCCTCAACGTGGAGGTGCTGTCCTCGGACGGCATGTCCATCGAGATGCGCGACACGGACGAGGACGTCTTCCGCGCTGCGGAGGAGCTCGGTATCGACCTGTCCCGGCGCGAGCCGAGCAGCGTCGAAGAGGTCTGACGGGTCTGGAGGGGGCTCGCTAAGAGCCCCCTCCGTCCCCGGGACCCCCTCAGACCATCTTGAAGAATCGACCCCGAAAGAGGGATTGACGACAAGTGCTCGACGTCAACTTCTTCGACGAGCTGCGGATCGGCCTCGCCACTGCTGACGACATTCGTCAGTGGTCCCACGGTGAGGTCAAGAAGCCGGAGACCATCAACTACCGCACCCTCAAGCCCGAAAAGGACGGACTCTTCTGCGAGAAGATCTTCGGTCCGACCCGGGACTGGGAGTGCTACTGCGGCAAGTACAAGCGCGTCCGCTTCAAGGGCATCATCTGTGAGCGCTGTGGCGTAGAGGTCACGCGTGCCAAGGTGCGCCGCGAGCGGATGGGCCACATCGAGCTTGCCGCTCCCGTGACCCACATCTGGTACTTCAAGGGCGTTCCGTCGCGTCTTGGCTACCTGCTCGACCTCGCGCCGAAGGACCTCGAAAAGGTCATCTACTTCGCCGCGTACATGATCACGTTCGTGGACGAGGAGCGCCGTACGCGCGACCTGCCGTCGCTGGAGGCGCACGTCTCCGTCGAGCGTCAGCAGATCGAGAACCGTCGCGACTCGGACCTCGAAGCCCGCGCCAAGAAGCTCGAGACGGACCTCGCCGAGCTCGAGGCCGAGGGTGCCAAGGCCGACGTGCGCCGCAAGGTGCGCGAGGGTGCCGAGCGCGAGATGAAGCAGCTGCGCGACCGTTCGCAGCGCGAGATCGACCGTCTCGACGAGGTGTGGAGCCGCTTCAAGAACCTCAAGGTCCAGGACCTCGAGGGCGACGAGCTGCTCTACCGCGAGCTGCGTGACCGCTTCGGCACGTACTTCGACGGCTCGATGGGTGCCGCTGCACTGCAGAAGCGCCTGGAGACCTTCGACCTCGACGAGGAGGCCGAGCGCCTCCGCGAGATCATCCGCACCGGCAAGGGCCAGAAGAAGACCCGTGCGCTGAAGCGGCTGAAGGTTGTGTCCGCGTTCCTGCAGACCTCCAACAGCCCCAAGGGCATGGTCCTCGACTGCGTTCCGGTCATCCCGCCGGACCTGCGTCCGATGGTGCAGCTGGACGGTGGCCGCTTCGCGACCTCCGACCTGAACGACCTGTACCGCCGTGTGATCAACCGCAACAACCGCCTGAAGCGGCTCCTCGACCTCGGTGCCCCCGAGATCATCGTGAACAACGAGAAGCGCATGCTTCAGGAGGCCGTCGACGCGCTCTTCGACAACGGCCGTCGTGGTCGCCCGGTCACGGGCCCCGGCAACCGTCCGCTGAAGTCGCTGTCCGACATGCTCAAGGGCAAGCAGGGTCGATTCCGTCAGAACCTGCTCGGCAAGCGTGTGGACTACTCCGCGCGTTCCGTCATCGTCGTCGGTCCGCAGCTGAAGCTGCACCAGTGCGGTCTGCCGAAGGCCATGGCGCTGGAGCTCTTCAAGCCGTTCGTGATGAAGCGCCTGGTCGACCTGAACCACGCGCAGAACATCAAGAGCGCCAAGCGGATGGTCGAGCGCGGCCGCACGGTCGTGTACGACGTCCTCGAAGAGGTCATCGCCGAGCACCCGGTTCTGCTGAACCGTGCGCCCACGCTGCACCGCCTCGGCATCCAGGCCTTCGAGCCCCAGCTGGTCGAGGGCAAGGCCATCCAGATCCACCCGCTCGTCTGCACCGCGTTCAACGCGGACTTCGACGGTGACCAGATGGCCGTCCACCTGCCGCTCTCCGCGGAGGCGCAGGCCGAGGCCCGCATCCTGATGCTGTCCTCGAACAACATCCTGAAGCCGGCCGACGGTCGTCCCGTCACCATGCCGACCCAGGACATGGTGCTCGGCCTCTTCTTCCTCACCACGGACGAAGAGGAGCGCGAGGTGAAGGGCGCGGGCCGTTCCTTCAACTCGACCGCCGAGGCGATCATGGCGTTCGACGCCCGGGAGCTCTCGCTCCAGGCGAAGGTCGACATCCGCTTCCCGATCGGCACCGTCCCGCCGCGCGGCTGGACCCCGCCGCTCGACGAGGACGGCGAGACGACCTGGCAGCAGGGCGACTCGTTCCGTCTGCGTACGTCCCTGGGCCGCGCGCTCTTCAACGAGCTGCTGCCCGAGGACTACCCGTTCGTCGACTACTCGGTGGGCAAGAAGCAGCTCTCCGAGATCGTCAACGACCTCGCCGAGCGCTACCCCAAGGTCATCGTGGCGGCGACGCTCGACAACCTGAAGGCGGCCGGCTTCTTCTGGGCGACCCGTTCCGGCGTCACCGTCGCCGTCTCGGACATCGTCGTCCCGGAGGCCAAGAAGGCCATCGTCCAGGGCTACGAGGCCCAGGACGAGAAGGTGCAGAAGCAGTACGAGCGTGGTCTGATCACCAAGGACGAGCGCACGCAGGAGCTCATCGCGATCTGGACCAAGGCGACCAACGAGGTTGCCGAGGCGATGAACGCGAACTTCCCCAAGACGAACCCCATCTTCATGATGGTTGACTCGGGTGCCCGAGGAAACATGATGCAGATGCGTCAGATCGCCGGTATGCGTGGTCTGGTGTCGAACGCGAAGAACGAGACCATCCCGCGTCCCATCAAGGCCTCGTTCCGCGAGGGCCTCACCGTTCTGGAGTACTTCATCTCCACGCACGGTGCCCGTAAGGGTCTGGCGGACACCGCGCTTCGTACCGCCGACTCGGGTTACCTGACCCGTCGTCTGGTGGACGTCTCGCAGGACGTCATCATCCGCGAGGAGGACTGCGGCACCGACCGCGGCCTCAAGCTCAAGATCGCGGAGCGGGGCGCCGACGGCGTGCTGCGCAAGACCGAGGACGTCGAGACCTCCGTCTACGCCCGCATGCTCGCCGAGGACGTCGTCGTCGACGGCAAGGTCATCGCGCCGGCCAACGTGGACCTCGGTGACGTGCTCATCGACGCCCTCGTGGGTGCGGGTGTCGAGGAGGTCAAGACCCGCTCGGTCCTGACCTGTGAGTCCGCGGTCGGCACCTGTGCCTTCTGCTACGGACGCTCGCTCGCCACCGGCAAGCTGGTCGACATCGGTGAGGCGGTCGGCATCATCGCCGCCCAGTCCATCGGTGAGCCCGGTACCCAGCTGACGATGCGTACCTTCCACACCGGTGGTGTGGCCGGTGACGACATCACGCAGGGTCTGCCGCGTGTCGTCGAGCTCTTCGAGGCCCGTACGCCCAAGGGTGTCGCGCCGATCTCGGAGGCCAAGGGCCGCGTCCGGATCGAGGAGACCGAGAAGACCAAGAAGATCGTCGTCACCCCGGACGACGGCAGCGAGGAGACGGCGTTCCCGATCTCCAAGCGTGCCCGTCTCCTGGTCGGCGAGGGCGACGCGGTCGAGGTGGGCCAGAAGCTCACCGTCGGTGCCACCAACCCGCACGACGTGCTGCGGATCCTCGGTCAGCGTGCGGTCCAGGTCCACCTGGTCGGCGAAGTCCAGAAGGTCTACAACTCGCAGGGCGTGTCGATCCACGACAAGCACATCGAGATCATCATCCGGCAGATGCTGCGCCGCGTGACGATCATCGAGTCCGGCGACGCGGAGCTGCTGCCGGGCGAGCTCGTCGAGCGCTCGAAGTTCGAGACCGAGAACCGTCGTGTGGTCACCGAGGGCGGTCACCCCGCCTCCGGCCGTCCGCAGCTGATGGGTATCACCAAGGCCTCGCTGGCGACGGAATCCTGGCTGTCGGCCGCCTCCTTCCAGGAGACGACCCGAGTCCTGACGGATGCGGCGATCAACGCCAAGTCCGACAGCCTCATCGGCCTCAAGGAGAACGTCATCATCGGTAAGCTCATCCCGGCCGGTACGGGTCTGTCCCGCTACCGCAACATCCGGGTCGAGCCCACCGAAGAGGCCAAGGCCGCGATGTACTCGGCCGTCGGCTACGACGACATCGACTACTCGCCGTTCGGCACGGGCTCCGGCCAGGCCGTTCCGCTGGAGGACTACGACTACGGTCCGTACAACCAGTAAGGCGTACGTCTGCCGAAGGGCGCCCACTCCGCTTGCGCGGGGTGGGCGCCCTTCGGGGTTTTCAGCGCTGAGTCTCCATGTAGGGCTGCAGACGCCGGAGGCGGGTCGGGTAGTCCGGGTGCGAGGAGAGCAGCTTGGCCAGGGTGGTGGGCTCGGCAGGCGGCTTGCCGGTGTACAGCTCCATGGCGTGCATGGTGGTGAGGACGTCGGCGAGCATCGGCGCGAAGCCGAGGGCGGCGGCGTGCTCGTCGGCCCGCAGTTCGCTCCGGCGCTCCACCGCGGCCATCAGATAGGGGATGGCGAGCAGCACCAGCGGCAGCCCGTAGAACACGACGGTCGTGGCGAAGGCGACGGCGCCGATCACCACGACCAGGACCGCGGTGGCCGCGAAGGAGACGGCGCCGGCGAACGTGACGAGAAAGACGACGACCGTACGGATCACCTGCCACGCGATCCGGCCGGGCAGCGAGTACCAGTAGCCGAGCAGAGACGACCAGGCGTGACCCCCGGTGTGGTGGCCGAGCTCATGGGCGAGCACCGCCGCGAGCTGGGCGCTCGGCAGCCGCTCCAGGGCGAAACGGGTGACGCCGACGATGTGCCCGGCCGCCGCGTACGCGTTGAGTTCCTGGCTGTTCTCGATCCACAGTTCGTAGCGCCGCCCGTCGACGCCCGCGCGGGCCGTCACCTCCCGCCACACCGGTTCGAGGCGGGCCGCTTCCTGTGGCATCGGACGCTGGAGCTTCAGCAGATAGCGGGCGAAGTAGTCCTCGGTTGGCCGGTGGAAGACCAGGGCGCCGGAAGCGATCCAGAGCAGGGTGGGAATCCAGTAGGGGAGCCCTGTCACCGAGTCCAGGGTCCCGCTCGCCGACAGTACGACCAGCAGGCTCATCGAGAAGCCCGGTAAGTGCAGCGCGAGCTGGCCGACGGCGGTGGCGTCCGTGCCGCGCTGGTACGCCTTGTAGTGCACCCTGCGGCCGGGCGAGTTCTGGTACTCCAGATCGTCGGGCGCCGGCGGCGGCTGTGGAGGAGGTGGTGCCTGATGCCGAGGCGGGGGCTGGTACGGCATCCGGGGCTGAGGGGGAGTGGCGCCGGGATACCGCGGTGGCTGCCTGGGGTCGCCCGGGTATGCGGGCTCGGACGGTTGGGACATGGTCATCCTTCACTGAGTGGGGGGGCTTCAGCCGACTAGCGGGGCGGCCGGGAGCAGCACCGCGCCGACGCAGAAGGCCAGCAGCCCGCCGCGTATCCACTGGTGCTTACGGGCGGCGATCCGGCTGTTGTCGGCGAGAGCCGCCATGAGCGAGGCGGTGGGGGCGAGTTCGGTGTCCGCGAGCGCCTGCGCCAACCCGCCCTGTCGCACGGCCTGTTGGATGTCTCCGAAATAGGAGAGCGGACGGCCCGGCGCCCAGGTGGCGCCCCGGTACCTGGGCAGTACGGCCATCAGCGTGCCGAGCAGGGCCAGCGCCAGGGCGGCGGTTCCGGTCCACCAGAGTCCGGCGCCCACCGTGGACAGTTCGCCGGGCACCCGGCCCCGCGCCCCGAGCTGTCCGCCGACCACGCCTGCGGTCATGCCGAGAGCCGCGACCAGTACGGAGGCTTTGCTGTCGGCGCGGGCGATCTCGGCCCGCAGCTCGGTGAGGAGGCGGACGGCAGTCTCCGTGCCCGGGGCGGGGTCGCAGGCGGCGGTCACCGGGAGCCTGCCTCGTGCTCCGGACCGGGCTCCGGGAGCACCGGCTCAGACGAGTCGGCCGGCGGTTCAGGAGCCGGCCTGACCGGTGCGCTGCCGTACCCCGGGGGAGGCTGCCAGCCGGGGAAGGTGCCGGGGGCCTGCGCAGCGGTGGGTGTCTGCGCGGGTGGCGTCGGCTCAGGGGTGGTGTCCGCGGCCGGTGGTGGCGCGGGGGCGGGCTGCGTCGTCGGGGGAGCCGGATCGTTGCTCAACTGCTCTGCAGGTGAGAGGGGTTGACCCACGGGAGGCTCGGAGAGGTCGGGCTGCGCGATCCCGGGCAGCCGCTGGCTCAGGATCTCGCTGAGGGCTCGTAGGGCGAGCCGCTTGGGGCCCTCCAATTCGTAGCTCTCCGCGCCGTCGCCGCCGAGCAGTTGTCCGACCAGGTCCATCTGGGACTGGATCAGGCGGAGTTGGTCCTCTCGCATGCTGTTGATGGCGAGGAGGGAGTCCTCGGGGTGCTCGGCGAGGCGGAGCGCCCAGGCGTGCACACCGCCCTGCTGCAGGTGCCACTGATAGAACGCGATCTTCTCGGCCTGAAGGCGCTGCAACTCCAGGGCCTGGTTGCTCTCCAGCATCGACCGGTCGTGCTGCCACTGCTGTTGCTGGAGCACGAGTTCCTGCTCCTGGCGGCCGTAGGCGAGTGCCCGACCGAGCTGGAGTTCGTCCTGTTGACGGCTGCGCCGGTCCAGCTCGACGTCGAAGTCCATGCCGCGTCGCTCGGTGAGGATCTGTTCGTCCGCACTGTGGTTGATGGCCTGCATGCGCCGTTGGTGATCGATGTTCTCCTGGTCGCGCCGGAGCCGTACGGTCCAGAGCACCTTCAGACCCGCGGTGGCGCCGAGCGGGCCGAGGGCCGTCACCGCCGCCAGGATCTCCCGTTCGGCGCGGGCACTTTCGGCGATGGGGAAGCGACGGGCCACCGGGCGAGCCGCCTGTTCCAGTTCGCCCAGGAGCAGCCGGGGCACGTCCCGGTGGCCGCTTGCCACGAACTGCGCCGGCCGCTCGACCTGCCAGTTCAGGTCGACGATCACCTCGAACTCGAAGGCGTCGTCGTCGCTGGGCAGCGTCAGCTCGCTCTGGACGGGGTGGACGCCCATGTCGACCTCGTACACCGCGGTGTAGCGCTTGGCGGCGGATTCGCCGCGGCTGGGACGCAGCGGCGGTAGGTAGCAGTCGTACGAGCCCTTCAGGGTCGAGAAGACCAGGGCGTGGTCGATTCGCGTGAGCGGTCTGCGGGCGAACTCGAACCGCGCCAGCTGCCGCACGGTGATCACCGGGTCGATCAGCTGACTGTGCCGGTCGGCGGGCTGCTCCCAGTCGGTTGCACGGACCATGCTTTCGGGTCTCCTTGAGAAATGCGGGATCAGTGGGGCGGCAGGACGGTCAGCAGGCGGCGCGTGACGGGCGGTGGCCCGGCCCCGTCTTCGCCCGGCATGGTGCGCAACAGGTGGTTGAGGCGCCGGTGTTCGGGCCCTGAGGTGACGAGCGCGGGCAACAGCGCGGCGAGTGCCCACTCGGTGGCGGGGTCGCGGTCGGCGGTCAGCACCCAGTGGCGCATCACCTCGAGCGCCGGCCCGGTGTGGACGCGGTCACCGAGCGCGGCCCGCCACAGTTCGGCAACGGGATGCGTGGTGTCGGGCCGCTGGGCGGTGCCCTGCGCGTACCCGTCGAGGACGAGTGGAGCGCCGTACGGCTCGTCCTGGCGCGTTCGCCGGCAGGCGCCGAGGAACCCGTCGACTGCCAGGTCGAACACGGCCCGGTCGTCGTGCAGGGTGCGCACGAGGTCGGCGAGGACCTGGTCGCCGGCCGGAGACAGCAGCAACAGCTCGACGGATTGGGCGAGTTCAGCGATCAGCAGTGTGTCGGGCTCCTCGGCGGAGTGCTGGCGGCGGGCCGCGCCGCGTAGTGCGGCGAGGGCTGCCGCCGGCCGCTCAGGGCCGATCAGGCCGTGGGCGCGGATCGCCACCCAGCACAACCGCGCATCGTCGCTGACACACCAGTCGTCGATGATGCGCGGCACGTTAGGGGTGCCGAGCAGATGGGTCAGGGCGAGCGCGTTGACGGCGACGAGCCGGTGCCGGAAACGCGTGTCGGTCGCCCACACCTCGATGATCAGCGCCATCGCGGACGGCAGGTCGGTGTAGGCGAGGACCGCCACGGTGGCGGCGGCCCGGGTGCGTACCAGCGGACGGCCGTCGCCCGCGAGCCGCCGGAGCCAGGTGACGAGCGCGGGCCGCGCGGACGGATGCCCCGTCCACACCTCCCGCAGGAGCACCAGCGCGGCCCGGTCGTCCTGGAACGCCGCCTTGAGCTGGGTCACCGGACCCCACTCGGTGTGCTCCTCCTCCTCGTACCGCCGGGCACGGGCACGCTGGAGGCGCTTGGCGATGTGGGTGCCGAAGACCGGGACCGTGGCCGGATGAGCGGGATTTTCGGTCTTCTGGAGGAAGGTGTAGAGAAGGTCGCTCAGCTCGGCCGTCAGGGCGTACGGGCCACCGTCGAACGCCGCGAGCGCCACCAGGAATGCCTTGTCCCGTAGATGCAGCGAGGCCTCGTCCTCCTCGAACCACTCCTGGACCTGGCTCTCCAGGGCGGCCAGCGAGAACCTCTCGACGGCTTGTACGTCGGCCAGCCCGGTCGCGTAGTCGGCGAGCGCTTCGGCATAGGTGGCGGCTTCCCTCAGCTGGTGGTCGCGGGCCAGGAAGTCGGCCACGGCGGGCAGTGCCAGGAGCTTTTGCACGTCTTCCGGCGGCACCCGCACCCGCAGGTGCGCCGCCAGAACGGCGGCGGGCGTGGGCGGGTGCCATTCGACGGCCGAGATGTCCTCAAGGGCGGCCCGGGGGCCTACGGTCACCACCAGATACGCGTCGTGTTCGGCCAGCCGGTCCCGCGCGGCCAGCAGGTCCGCCTCGCGCAGCGGCCTGCCGCGTTCGGTGATCAGGTCGCAGAGCACCTGGCCGCCGGGACCGAGTTGCTGGGCGAGTTCGCCGGGACGCGTCGCCCGGTCCAATACGCGCAGGGGTGCCGCGCCCAGGTGGCGCAGCAGCATCAGAGCGGCAGTGCGGCGCCCGGTGAAGTGCGGCCCGGAAAGGACCAGGACGCGATCGGTGCGTAATCGCCGGACCAGGGCGGCGAACTCCGCCTCGTCGGCCACGAAGCACCGGGCCAGCCGGTCCAGGGTGGCCGACGGCACCTCGCCGGAGGAGTGCGCCGTTCCGCCGAACTGGTAGAAGATCTCCGTCTTGCTGCCCATGATCACGTCGCGGGCGACGGGCCCGGTCGAGATCCCGTGGTTGTCGCCGCCGATGGATCCGCCGCCGAACCGCATGGTCCGCGGCGTGTGGTCGTACAGGTCGCGCCGGGCCTCCCAGGCCTCCTGGGGCTGGTCCTGCTGCTCCTCGGCGGGGCTCTCCTGTCCCTCGGCCACCTCGTCGCCGAGGGGCTTGGCGGGTTGGGCCCCCTTCTCGGCGTCGACTGGCTCCGCGTCCTGGGCGCTCACCGCCGCTCACCTCGGCCGGCGTCGAAGTGGATGTTCCCGGTGACCTGTCCGGTCGAGATGCCGTGGTTGTCGCCGCCGATGGCCCCGCCGCCGAAATGGGTGCCGGGAGCCGGTCCGGCACCGGGGCGCACGTCACGTTCCGGTGTCCCGGTGCGGGGCACCGGACCGCCCGCGGGCTGTTCGGACGGTGCCGGGCGGTGCAGCCAGGCCCCGAGTTCGCCGTTCTTGCTGGGCACGGTGATTCTCTTGAACTCATCGGCGGGGACGCCTGTGTGGCTGTGGCACACGACGCCCTCGTACACCGCGTCGGACACGCACAGCGCGAGGTCGTCGGGGCGCTCGCGCAGGGAGGCGCGCAGCGGTTCGCCGTCCAGGAGGCGGCAGGCGTGGTTGAGCTGGGAACCGACCCAGCCGAACGCGTCGCGCTTGACGTAGCCGCTCGCGACCACCGCCCGCAGCCGCATCTGCGCCGAGCTGGACGCCATCCGGTTCATCGTTCGGAGCCGGGCAGGGACATCGGTGAGCAGGGTGCGCAGTAGCGAGACCACCGAGGCGTTGGGGTCGATCAGCTCCATCACCGAGTCGCCCCGGTCCTCCCGTAACCGCAGGGTCTCGTCGACGCCCGCCGTGAGCAGCGCGCCGTCGCAGACGTCGTACAGCATCCGGCGCAGATACGCCTGCTCGACGTCGTCGCGGTCGCTGAACCGCTCGATGTCGAGCAGCAGGATCGTGCGGCTCACGGGGTCGGTGTCGGTCATGTCTGCCTCTCGCTGGAATCCGTACGGGAAGAGAGTGGCGGCGGCCGGGTCCCGGTGGCGAGGGAGGATGACGCACTCGAAGTGTGACCGTGTGCACAGAGCCGCTCGCAGGGTGCGGGCCGCCGCTCGGGTCAGAGGGCCGGAGGCGTCTCGTCCGGGTCCGGCGCGAGCTCCGCGCGGGCGATCCGGCGGAGCACGTCGGGTCGTACGATCACCAGCGCTCGGCGGCCGGTCAGGACGACCCCCCGGTCCCGGAACTCCTTGAGGAGGCGCTGGACCATCTCGCGGGACGCGCCGACCGCGCCGGCCAACTCCTGTTTGCTCAGCGGGACAGTCAGCTCCAGGCCCTCCTCGGTCCGTCGGCCGTGGGTGCGGGCCAGGTCCAGGAGCAGCACCGCGAATCGCTCCCGCACGCTCATCGCGGCGAATTCCAGGCGGCGCCGGTCAGCAGCCCGAGTCCGGTCGGCGGTGAGGCTGAGCAGCTTGAGGGCGATGGCGGGGGAACGGGAGAGCAACTCGCGGAACCGCTGGTGTTCCACGGCCACCACGCGGAGCGGCTCCAAGGCCGTCACGGTCGCCGAGCGGGGCCTACCGGTCAATGCGGCGGACTCGCCGATGATGTCCCCGGGGCCCCGCAGCGCGAGCAGCGCCTCGTAGCCGTTGGCGGCGGCGGCCGTCACCTTGGTCCAGCCGGTGAGGATCAGCAGCACGTGCGTGGAAGGGTCATGCTGGTGGAGCAGGGCCGCACGGGCGACGAAGGTCAGCTCGTGGCCGAGCGAGAGCAGGGCTTCCCGGTCGTGGTCCTCCAGGCGGGCCAGGAAGGGCACCCGGTTGTCGAGCTCCCCGTCACCGGGCCGGTAGGCCGCTGCCATGCTGGTCCCCCCTGATCGTCAATGGCACCGCCAATGTACTGAGCGTGTCGATCACACAGACTCGGAACGGACGGATTGCCCCGAGGTGGCTTCGGACCCGGTGAGGAGGGGCCCGGCGTGTCGGGGTGGACGGCATTTGTTTTGACCCAAGTCGATGAGGTAGGTACGCTCAGACCTTGTGCCTGGGGTGTGCCTGGGTTCCGCTGCGTGCCTACGTCCGCAGCGCGAGCTTCTGGACCGGCCACCGCAATCTGCGCTTCTCCTGCCTTTGGGTGGGAGTCTGCAGTATTCGACACACCCGACCGCGTGGGTCGGAGACGTGTTCCAGGTTAGTTTTACTACGGCACACAGAAACCGGAGAAGTAGTGCCTACGATCCAGCAGCTGGTCCGGAAGGGCCGGCAGGACAAGGTCGAGAAGAACAAGACGCCCGCGCTCGAGGGTTCGCCCCAGCGTCGCGGCGTCTGCACGCGTGTGTTCACGACCACCCCGAAGAAGCCGAACTCGGCCCTCCGTAAGGTCGCGCGTGTGCGTCTGACCTCCGGCATCGAGGTCACGGCCTACATCCCGGGTGAGGGACACAACCTGCAGGAGCACTCGATCGTGCTCGTGCGTGGTGGCCGTGTGAAGGACCTGCCGGGTGTTCGTTACAAGATCATCCGCGGCTCCCTTGACACCCAGGGTGTCAAGAACCGCAAGCAGGCCCGCAGCCGCTACGGCGCCAAGAAGGAGAAGTAAGAATGCCTCGTAAGGGCCCCGCCCCGAAGCGCCCGGTCATCATCGACCCGGTCTACAGCTCTCCTCTTGTCACCTCGCTGATCAACAAGATCCTCCTGGACGGCAAGCGCTCCACCGCCGAGCGCATCGTCTACGGCGCCATGGAAGGCCTCCGCGAGAAGACCGGCGCTGACCCGGTCATCACGCTGAAGCGCGCCCTCGAGAACGTGAAGCCGTCCCTCGAGGTCAAGTCCCGCCGTGTCGGTGGCGCCACCTACCAGGTGCCGATCGAGGTCAAGCCCGGTCGCGCCTCCACCCTCGCGCTGCGCTGGGTCGTGGGTTACTCCCGCGCCCGCCGTGAGAAGACCATGACCGAACGCCTCATGAACGAGCTGCTCGACGCCTCCAACGGCCTCGGCGCTGCGGTCAAGAAGCGTGAGGACACCCACAAGATGGCCGAGTCCAACAAGGCCTTCGCGCACTACCGCTGGTAGTCGCTACCCACATCGAGACCGAGAGAAGACTGAGCCGATATGGCTACCACTTCACTTGACCTGGCCAAGGTCCGCAACATCGGGATCATGGCTCACATCGACGCGGGCAAGACGACCACCACCGAGCGGATCCTGTTCTACACCGGTGTCTCGTACAAGATCGGTGAGGTCCACGACGGCGCTGCCACGATGGACTGGATGGAGCAGGAGCAGGAGCGCGGCATCACGATCACGTCCGCCGCGACGACCTGCCACTGGCCGCTCGAGGACGTCGACCACACCATCAACATCATCGACACCCCGGGCCACGTGGACTTCACGGTCGAGGTGGAGCGTTCGCTCCGCGTCCTCGACGGTGCGGTCACCGTGTTCGACGGTGTCGCCGGTGTGGAGCCGCAGTCCGAGACGGTCTGGCGTCAGGCCGACCGTTACGGCGTTCCGCGTATCTGCTTCGTCAACAAGCTCGACCGCACCGGCGCTGAGTTCCACCGCTGCGTGGACATGATCGTGGACCGCCTCGGCGCGACCCCGATCGTGATGCAGCTGCCGATCGGTTCCGAGGCCAACTTCGAGGGCGTTGTGGACCTGGTCCGCATGAAGGCCCTCGTGTGGTCCGCGGAAGCGACCAAGGGCGAGATGTACGACGTCGTCGACATCCCGGCCACGCACACCGAGGCTGCTGAAGAGTGGCGCGGCAAGCTGGTCGAGACCGTCGCGGAGAACGACGAAGAGATCATGGAGCTCTTCCTCGAGGGTGTCGAGCCCACCGAGGAGCAGCTGTACGCCGCGGTCCGTCGTATCACCATCGCGTCCGGCAAGGGCGGCGACACCACCGTCACCCCCGTGTTCTGCGGCACCGCGTTCAAGAACAAGGGCGTCCAGCCCCTGCTCGACGCCGTGGTCCGTTACCTGCCTTCCCCCCTGGACGTCGAGGCCATCGAGGGCCACGACGTCAAGGACCCGGAGGTCGTGGTCAAGCGCAAGCCGTCCGACGAGGAGCCCCTCTCGGCGCTGGCGTTCAAGATCGCGAGCGACCCGCACCTGGGCAAGCTCACCTTCATCCGGATCTACTCCGGTCGCCTGGAGGCCGGCACCTCGGTGCTGAACTCCGTCAAGGGCAAGAAGGAGCGCATCGGCAAGATCTACCGCATGCACGCGAACAAGCGTGAGGAGATCGAGTCGGTGGGCGCCGGTGACATCGTCGCCGTCATGGGCCTGAAGCAGACCACCACCGGTGAGACGCTGTGCGACGACAAGTCCCCGGTGATCCTGGAGTCCATGGACTTCCCGGCGCCGGTGATCCAGGTCGCCATCGAGCCCAAGTCCAAGGGTGACCAGGAGAAGCTGGGTGTCGCCATCCAGCGTCTCGCGGAGGAGGACCCCTCCTTCCAGGTTCACTCGGACGAGGAGACCGGCCAGACCATCATCGGTGGTATGGGCGAGCTTCACCTCGACGTCCTCGTCGACCGTATGCGTCGCGAGTTCAAGGTCGAGGCGAACGTCGGCAAGCCGCAGGTCGCGTACCGCGAGACGATCCGCAAGACCGTCGAGCGCGTGGACTACACCCACAAGAAGCAGACCGGTGGTACCGGTCAGTTCGCCAAGGTGCAGATCGCGATCGAGCCCATCGAGGGCGGCGAGGCGTCGTACGAGTTCGTGAACAAGGTCACCGGTGGCCGCATCCCCCGGGAGTACATCCCGTCGGTGGACGCGGGTGCGCAGGAGGCCATGCAGTTCGGCATCCTGGCTGGCTACGAGATGACTGGCGTCCGCGTCATCCTTCTCGACGGTGGCTACCACGAGGTCGACTCCTCCGAGCTCGCGTTCAAGATCGCCGGTTCGCAGGCCTTCAAGGAGGCCGCGCGCAAGGCTTCTCCCGTGCTCCTCGAGCCGATGATGGCCGTCGAGGTCGTCACGCCCGAGGACTACATGGGTGAAGTCATCGGTGACATCAACTCCCGCCGTGGCCAGATCCAGGCCATGGAGGAGCGCAGCGGCGCCCGCGTCGTGAAGGGCCTCGTGCCCCTCTCGGAGATGTTCGGCTACGTCGGCGACCTCCGCAGCAAGACCTCGGGTCGCGCAAGCTACTCGATGCAGTTCGACTCCTACGCCGAGGTTCCGCGGAACGTCGCCGAGGAGATCATCGCGAAGGCCAAGGGCGAGTAACTCTTCCGAGTTCACGCTTTAGGCTTGTCACCGGAGCCACTGGGGCATTCGGCGTAAACCATCAGGTTTGCGGTGAATGCCCCGGGCCCCGGCATCCCAGCAAAGATCACCTGGCGCCGATGAAGCAAGGCGTACAGAACCACTCCACAGGAGGACTCAGTGGCGAAGGCGAAGTTCGAGCGGACTAAGCCGCACGTCAACATCGGCACCATCGGTCACATTGACCACGGTAAGACGACCCTCACGGCCGCCATTACCAAGGTGCTGCACGACGCGTACCCGGACCTGAACGAGGCCTCGGCCTTCGACCAGATCGACAAGGCTCCTGAGGAGCGCCAGCGCGGTATCACGATCTCGATCGCGCACGTCGAGTACCAGACCGAGTCGCGTCACTACGCCCACGTCGACTGCCCCGGTCACGCGGACTACATCAAGAACATGATCACGGGTGCCGCGCAGATGGACGGCGCGATCCTCGTGGTTGCCGCCACCGACGGCCCGATGCCGCAGACCAAGGAGCACGTGCTCCTGGCCCGCCAGGTCGGCGTTCCGTACATCGTTGTCGCCCTGAACAAGGCCGACATGGTGGACGACGAGGAGATCCTGGAGCTCGTCGAGCTCGAGGTCCGTGAGCTCCTCTCCGAGTACGAGTTCCCGGGCGACGACCTGCCGGTCGTCAAGGTCTCGGCGCTCAAGGCGCTCGAGGGCGACAAGGAGTGGGGCCAGTCGGTCCTGAACCTGATGGCCGCCGTCGACGAGGCGATCCCGCAGCCCGAGCGTGACGTCGACAAGCCGTTCCTGATGCCGATCGAGGACGTCTTCACGATCACCGGTCGTGGCACCGTCGTCACCGGTCGTATCGAGCGTGGTGTCCTGAAGGTCAACGAGACCGTCGACATCGTCGGTATCAAGACCGAGAAGACCACCACCACGGTCACCGGCATCGAGATGTTCCGCAAGCTGCTCGACGAGGGCCAGGCCGGTGAGAACGTCGGTCTGCTGCTTCGTGGCATCAAGCGCGAGGACGTCGAGCGCGGCCAGGTCATCATCAAGCCCGGTTCGGTCACCCCGCACACCGAGTTCGAGGCCCAGGCGTACATCCTGTCCAAGGACGAGGGTGGCCGTCACACGCCGTTCTTCAACAACTACCGCCCGCAGTTCTACTTCCGTACGACTGACGTGACCGGTGTCGTTACCCTCCCCGAGGGCACCGAGATGGTCATGCCGGGCGACAACACCGCCATGACGGTCGCGCTGATCCAGCCGGTCGCCATGGAGGAGGGCCTGAAGTTCGCCATCCGTGAGGGTGGCCGGACCGTGGGCGCCGGCCAGGTCGTCAAGATCGTCAAGTAATTACTTGACCGTCTGACCTGGTAGCTCGCTGAGCTGTCAGAAGAGCCCCGCACCTTTCGAGGTGCGGGGCTCTTCGCGTTGTGCGGGGGTTTCGGGCCGCACGCCATGGGGCCTCAGGGCCGCCAGGACCAGGGCCGGGCGTCGACCCCGAGCCCGACGGCGAGCGCGCGCCCGCCCCGTACGTACAAGGTGGGAAGGCCGACGGGTACGACGCCCTTGGCGCGCTTCAACACCCTCTGTTCGTGGGCGAGTTGAAGGATCCCCTGCTCGTCCGCACCCAGCACGAATCCGCTTGCGGCGCCGACCGGTCCGTACCCGTCGAGCGTGACGGATGTCGTCGGGCTGCCGTCGAGGCGTACGGAGGTGAGGTGCGGGGAGGCGGGGGAGCCGGGGTCCTGGAGGGCCTTCCCCGGATCGGTGGACGTGCGGTACAGGAGCTGTACGCCGTCGCCGAGCGGGACCGGGGCCACCGAGTCGACGGCGAGCGGGAGCCGCGATGGGGCGGGGGCGAGGGGCTTGCCCGGGGCGGCCTGGGTCCAGTGGTGCACGGTGTCGGCGCCGGCCGCGAAGACGTGCACGCGCCCGCGCCCGTCGACGACGCCGCTCAGCCCTTCCTGTACGGATTCGCCGCCGAGGTCGCGCCACGGCGACCAGGTGCCGTCGGCCTCCCGGACGCGTGAGCTGATGCCGCGGTCGGCGTTGCGCACGAAGAGGTGGACGCGGCCGTCCGGCGCGGCGAGGGCGAGCGGAGGCCCGATCCGCCGCCCGCGATCGTCCCCGCGCTCGGGATTGCCGAGCCCGCGCCACACCCCGAACTTCCCGCCAGGGAGGGCCTGTTCGAGGTAAACGATCTCCCGGGTATTGGCGCCGGCCCGCCCTTGGAGGGACGAGAACCGCAACCCGAACAGAATCTGGCGCCCGTCGGGGAGGGCGGCGCCACCGAGTACGGGAGCCAGCGGCGAGCCGCCGAGGTCCTCGGGGTCGCCCCAGCTGTCGTCGCCGTTCCGGCTCCACCGGACGGCGCGCATCCCGAGCACCCCGTAGGCGTACGAGCCGTCACCGGACAGGGTGAGCCGGCTGCCGGGGTGGCGGTAGTGGGTGGAGCGCACCCACCCCTTCCAGTTGGTGAGCGGCCGCTTCCCGCCGACGTTGTAGTCCCCGCAGCCGCCGGGATTGCCACACTGCCAGTCCTTGTCCCCGCCGTACGGAACGAGGTGCGCGGCCTTCTCGGCGAGCACCTTCGGGGGGAGGTTCTTGGGCCAGTGCCGGTTGTAGTAGGCGCGGTAGGCGGTGGCGAGGAAGGCGTTGCCCCGCTCGGCGTGCCGGATCATCGCGGCCCAGGCGAAGGAGGCGGCGGCGGTGTGGTCGGCGTGGTCGGAATACCCCGGCTGCTCGGAGTCGTGCGAGCGGTTGGCGGGGGAGCTGTGCTGGATGTCGGGATCGGGGTCGAGGGTCTGCACGAGGGTGGGCGCGTAGTCGTCGAGAATCCCGGCGAGCACGTCGACCATGTCGTCGTAGGTGTAGGCCTTGGCCCGGGTCAGCGGTGACCCTTCCGCGATGACGACGGGCAGCTGGAGGCGATGGTCCTCCCAGAGGCTGGGCAGCCCCATCCGGCCCCCGAGCGGGGTGTGCATGGCGGTGTTGAGGAACACCAACTCCACGCTGCGGCCCCGGTGTTGGAGCCGGTTGACCTCGGCGCGGTGCCCGCCGCGCAACTCGGCGACCGACTTCTGCCAGGGCGCGTACTTGTCGAGCCCGAGCAGCGTGGCATACGCCTGCCGCAGCCCCTGGTGCCGGGCGGAGGAGTAGGCGGCCTTGTCGTACACCGGCGCGCTGGTGTCACTGACCACCCGGTTGTCCCCGTTGGCCTCCCCACCGGTGACATACACGCTGACCAGCGGAACCCCGGAGTCGAGGGTGTGCTGCGTGTCGGGATTCATGAAGTACAGGTCGTCGTCGGGGTGGGCGAGGATCTGGAGGAGCAGGGGGGTGCGGGGCGGCGCCCCGAGCGGCTCGGCCGCTCCCGCCGCGCGCTCCCGCCCCCTACTGGGCACGGAACACCCCGCGAGGGCGGCGGTGACTCCGGCCGCCGCGACACCCCCCAGCACAGCTCGCCGCCCCGGCCCCGCGGCCCTGCCCGTCTCACCCACGTACATCTCGCCCACCAGTCCCTTTTCGCGGACCCCGGGGTCGCGCGCGCCCTGTGAGACGGGGGAGCGGGGGGTGGGGTTGCGTGGGGGTGGGCTCTTCGTGGGGGGTGTGATGCGACCGGTACGGCTTCATCGATCCACCGCACGCGGCCAGGGGGCGCCTGGCCGGTCCTGGGGCCGTCGCGCTGGCGCGCGGGGTGATCCTTGCGCCCGTCGACCCGTACGGGCGCAGGAGGGCGGTTCCCGGGACCGGCGGGGCGCGGCGGGCCGAATGCGTGAGCGCGTGTGACGTGGGGTACGCTTCCCGGCTGCGATTGGCCAGGCCCTGGCCCCGTATGGCAGACTGTCGGGGTTGCTCGGTTGAGTGCCGATGCTGCGCGCCTCCCGCCGGGAGGACCGGAAGCGAGTCCCACAGTACTCGTCGTCCCACGCTTCTCCAGATGAGAGGGGCAGGGGCGGACGTACGGGAATCTTCCGGGAAGTGTCAGCGGGGCTCCGGCCAGGCGTCCGGTGGGTGTTCTGCCCCCGTCTGCGAGGTCTTGTGGCCCGCATCCCCTTGGTTGGGAAATTCCGTATGGGATTTCTGCGTAGAGGGAGTGCGACACGCCCGACCGCGTGGGTCGGAGACAGAGTCGGTAGAGCCCCCGGGTTCCAGAGCGTTACGAGACAAAGGACTACTAGGTAGCCATGGCGGGACAGAAGATCCGCATCCGGCTCAAGGCCTACGACCACGAGGTCATCGACTCCTCGGCGAAGAAGATCGTCGAGACGGTGACCCGCACTGGTGCGTCGGTCGCGGGCCCGGTGCCGCTGCCCACTGAGAAGAACGTGTACTGCGTCATCAAGTCGCCGCACAAGTACAAGGACTCTCGCGAGCACTTCGAGATGCGCACGCACAAGCGCCTCATCGACATCCTCGACCCCACGCCGAAGACGGTTGACTCGCTGATGCGTCTCGACCTCCCGGCCGGCGTCGACATCGAGATCAAGCTCTGAAGGGACGGGCCGAGATGAGCAAGAACATCAAGGGCGTCCTGGGCGAGAAGCTCGGCATGACCCAGGTCTGGGACGAGAACAACCGGGTTGTCCCGGTCACCGTCATCAAGGCCGGGCCGTGTGTCGTGACGCAGGTTCGCACGAACGACGTCGACGGCTACGAGTCGGTCCAGATCGCCTTCGGCGAGATCGACCCGCGCAAGGTGAACAAGCCCCTCAAGGGCCACTTCGCCAAGGCCGACGTGACCCCGCGCCGCCACCTGGTGGAGCTCCGCACCCCTGACGCCAGCGAGTACGCGCTGGGCCAGGAGATCACTGCCGAGGTGTTCGAGTCCGGCGTCAAGGTTGACGTCACGGGCAAGAGCAAGGGCAAGGGCTTCGCCGGTGGCATGAAGCGTCACAACTTCAAGGGCCTGGGCGCCGGTCACGGTGTGCAGCGCAAGCACCGCTCGCCCGGTTCCATCGGTGGCTGCGCCACCCCTGGCCGTGTGTTCAAGGGCACCCGCATGGCGGGCCGCATGGGCAACGAGCGTGTCACCACCCAGAACCTGACCATCCACGCGGTTGACGCGGAGAAGGGTCTGCTGCTCATCAAGGGCGCGGTCCCCGGTCCGAACGGCGGCCTCGTCCTGGTCCGTACCGCGGCCAAGGGGGCTTGAGGTAATGAGCACCATTGACATCCTTTCGCCGGCAGGCGACAAGGCCGGTACCGTCGAGCTCCCCGCGGAGATCTTCGACGCGAAGACCAGCGTTCCGCTGATCCACCAGGTCGTCGTCGCTCAGCTGGCAGCTGCCCGTCAGGGCACGCACAAGACCAAGACCCGCGGCGAAGTCCGTGGTGGTGGCCGCAAGCCGTACCGCCAGAAGGGCACCGGCCGCGCGCGCCAGGGTTCGACCCGTGCGCCGCAGTTCGCCGGCGGTGGCGTCGTCCACGGCCCGCAGCCGCGTGACTACTCGCAGCGCACCCCGAAGAAGATGAAGGCCGCCGCCCTGCGCGGTGCCCTCTCCGACCGGGCGCGCCACTCCCGCATCCACGTCGTCACCGGCGTGGTCGAGGGCACGGCTTCCACCAAGGCCGCCAAGACGCTGTTCGGCAAGATCTCGGAGCGCGCCAACCTGCTCCTGGTCGTCGACCGCGCCGAAGAGGCCGCGTGGCTGTCCGCCCGCAACCTGCCCCAGGTCCACATCCTGGAGCCGGGCCAGCTGAACACGTACGACGTGATCGTCTCCGACGACGTGGTCTTCACCCAGGCCGCTTTCGAGTCCTTCGTGTCTGGCCCCAAGGCCGATGACAACGAGGGGAGCGAGGCCTGATGGCCGAGATCACCAGCAAGACCTTCACGGACCCGCGCGACATTCTTGTCAAGCCGGTTGTTTCCGAGAAGAGCTACGCGCTGCTCGACGAGAACAAGTACACGTTCGTCGTCAAGCCGGGCTCCAACAAGACCCAGATCAAGCAGGCCGTGGAAGCGGTCTTCTCGGTCAAGGTCACCGGGGTCAACACGATCAACCGCCAGGGCAAGCGCAAGCGCACGAAGACCGGTTTCGGCAAGCGTGCCGACACCAAGCGCGCCATCGTGACCCTTGCTGAGGGCGACCGTATCGACATCTTCGGCCAGGCCTCCTAACGGAGCGCCCTGGTCCGAATATCGGACGAGGACTGAGAAATGGGTATCCGCAAGTACAAGCCGACGACTCCGGGCCGTCGTGGCTCCAGCGTCGCCGACTTCGTCGAGATCACGCGGTCCACGCCGGAGAAGTCGCTGGTCCGCCCCCTGCACAGCAAGGGCGGCCGTAACAACACCGGTCGTGTGACCGTCCGTCACCAGGGCGGTGGCCACAAGCGCGCCTACCGCGTGATCGACTTCCGTCGTCACGACAAGGACGGCGTGCCGGCCAAGGTCGCTCACATCGAGTACGACCCGAACCGCACCGCGCGCATCGCGCTCCTGCACTACGCAGACGGCGAGAAGCGCTACATCATCGCGCCCCGTGGCCTCGGCCAGGGTGACCGCGTTGAGAACGGCCCCGGGGCCGACATCAAGCCGGGCAACAACCTGGCGCTGCGCAACATCCCGGTCGGTACGACCATCCACGCCATCGAGCTGCGTCCCGGCGGCGGTGCGAAGTTCGCCCGCTCCGCGGGTGCTTCGGTGCAGCTGCTGGCGAAGGAGGGCACGATGGCCCACCTTCGTATGCCGTCCGGCGAAATTCGCCTGGTCGACGCCCGCTGCCGCGCCACCATCGGCGAGGTCGGCAACGCCGAGCAGTCGAACATCAACTGGGGCAAGGCCGGCCGCATGCGCTGGAAGGGCGTCCGCCCGACCGTCCGCGGTGTCGCGATGAACCCGGTTGACCACCCGCACGGTGGTGGTGAGGGCAAGACCAGTGGTGGTCGCCACCCGGTCTCCCCGTGGGGTCAGAAGGAGGGTCGTACTCGCTCGCCGAAGAAGGCATCGAGCAAGTACATCGTCCGCCGCCGCAAGACGAACAAGAAGCGCTAGGAGCGGGTTTAGATGCCGCGCAGTCTCAAGAAGGGACCCTTCGTCGACGGACACCTCGTAAAGAAGGTGGACGCCCAGAACGAAGCTGGTACCAAGAACGTCATCAAGACCTGGTCCCGTCGCTCGATGATCATCCCGGCCATGCTCGGCCACACGATCGCGGTGCACAACGGCAAGACCCACGTCCCGGTGTTTGTCTCCGAGTCGATGGTCGGCCACAAGCTCGGCGAGTTCTCGCCGACTCGCACCTTCCGCGGCCACGTCAAGGACGACCGGAAGTCGAAGCGCCGCTAACGCGGGGTGGGTAACGACTATGACTTACACCGAAGGGACAACCATGGAAGCCAGGGCCCAGGCGCGGTACATCCGCGTCACGCCCATGAAGGCCCGCCGCGTGGTGGACCTTATCCGTGGCATGGATGCCACGGAGGCTCAGGCGGTCCTGCGTTTCGCCCCGCAGGCCGCGAGCGTGCCGGTCGGCAAGGTGCTGGACAGCGCCATTGCCAACGCCGCGCACAACTACGACCACACCGACGCCTCTTCGCTGGTCATCAGCGAGGCGTACGTGGACGAGGGCCCGACCCTGAAGCGGTTCCGTCCGCGTGCCCAGGGCCGTGCCTACCGGATCCGTAAGCGGACCAGCCACATCACCGTGGTCGTCAGCAGCAAGGAAGGAACCCGGTAATGGGCCAGAAGGTAAACCCGCACGGGTTCCGACTCGGCATTACCACCGACTTCAAGTCGCGTTGGTACGCCGACAAGCTGTACAAGGACTACGTCAAGGAAGACGTCGCCATCCGTCGGATGATGACGTCCGGCATGGAGCGCGCCGGCATCTCGAAGGTTGAGATCGAGCGCACCCGTGACCGCGTGCGGGTGGACATCCACACCGCGCGTCCCGGCATCGTCATCGGCCGCCGTGGCGCCGAGGCCGACCGCATCCGCGGCGACCTCGAGAAGCTCACGGGCAAGCAGGTCCAGCTGAACATCCTCGAGGTCAAGAACCCCGAGATGGACGCTCAGCTGGTTGCTCAGGCCGTTGCCGAGCAGCTCTCCTCCCGCGTCTCCTTCCGTCGTGCCATGCGCAAGAGCATGCAGGGCACGATGAAGGCCGGCGCCAAGGGCATCAAGATCCAGTGCGGTGGCCGTCTCGGTGGCGCCGAGATGTCCCGCTCGGAGTTCTACCGCGAAGGCCGTGTGCCGCTGCACACCCTGCGCGCGAACATCGACTACGGCTTCTTCGAGGCCAAGACGACCTTCGGCCGCATCGGCGTGAAGGTCTGGATCTACAAGGGCGACGTCAAGAACATCGCCGAGGTTCGCGCCGAGAACGCAGCGGCCCGTGCGGGTAACCGCCCGGCCCGTGGTGGCGCCAACGACCGTCCGGCCGGTGGCCGCGGTGGCCGTGGCGGCGAGCGTGGCGGTCGCGGCCGCAAGCCGCAGCAGGCTGCGCCGGCTGCCGAGGCCCCCAAGGCCGAGGCTCCCGCCGCCGCCGCTCCGGCTGAGAGCACCGGAACGGAGGCCTGACCGAAATGCTGATCCCCCGTAGGGTCAAGCACCGCAAGCAGCACCACCCCAAGCGCCGCGGTATGGCCAAGGGTGGTACGACGGTTGCGTTCGGCGAGTACGGCATTCAGGCCCTCACGCCGGCGTACGTGACCAACCGCCAGATCGAGGCGGCTCGTATCGCGATGACCCGCCACATCAAGCGTGGCGGCAAGGTCTGGATCAACATCTACCCGGACCGCCCGCTGACGAAGAAGCCTGCCGAGACCCGCATGGGTTCCGGTAAGGGTTCTCCGGAGTGGTGGGTCGCGAACGTTCACCCGGGCCGGGTGATGTTCGAGCTGTCCTACCCGAACGAGAAGATTGCTCGTGAGGCGCTCACCCGAGCTGCTCACAAGCTCCCGATGAAGTGCCGCATCGTCCGGCGCGAGGCAGGTGAGGCGTGATGTCGGCCGGAACCAAGGCGTCCGAACTGCGCGAGCTGGGCGACGAGGAGCTTCTCAACAAGCTCCGCGAAGCCAAGGAAGAGCTGTTCAACCTCCGCTTCCAGGCGGCGACGGGCCAGCTCGAGAACCACGGTCGGCTCAAGTCCGTCCGTAAGGACATCGCCCGGATCTACACCCTGATGCGCGAGCGCGAGCTGGGCATCGAGACGGTGGAGAGCGCCTGATGAGCGAGAAGAATGTGACTGAGACGACTGAAGCGCGCGGTTTCCGCAAGACCCGTGAGGGTCTGGTCGTCAGCGACAAGATGGACAAGACCGTCGTCGTCGCTGTCGAGGACCGTGTGAAGCACGCGCTGTACGGCAAGGTCATCCGCCGTACGAACAAGCTCAAGGCGCACGACGAGCAGAACGCTGCCGGCGTCGGCGACCGCGTCCTCATCATGGAGACGCGTCCGCTGTCGGCGAGCAAGCGCTGGCGCATCGTCGAGATCCTCGAGAAGGCCAAGTAAGGCAATTCGCGCAAGCGAATTCCATACAGACAGTCCGAGGGGTTTTCCCTCGGGTTAGTTCCGCCAGGCTCGGCCGGGGCTGGATATGTCCAGCCCCGGCCGGGAACCGGCAGACGATCAGGAGATAGACGTGATCCAGCAGGAGTCGCGACTGCGTGTCGCCGACAACACTGGTGCGAAGGAAATCCTTTGCATCCGTGTGCTCGGTGGCTCCGGTCGCCGCTACGCGGGTATCGGTGACGTCATCGTCGCCACCGTCAAGGACGCGATCCCCGGTGGCAACGTGAAGAAGGGCGACGTCGTCAAGGCTGTCGTCGTGCGCACCGTCAAGGAGCGTCGTCGTCAGGACGGCTCGTACATCCGCTTCGACGAGAACGCGGCCGTCATCCTCAAGAACGATGGCGACCCCCGCGGCACCCGCATCTTCGGCCCGGTGGGCCGGGAGCTGCGCGAGAAGAAGTTCATGAAGATCATCTCGCTCGCGCCGGAGGTGCTGTAAGCATGAAGATCAAGAAGGGCGACCTGGTTCAGGTCATCACCGGTAAGGACAAGGGCAAGCAGGGCAAGGTCATCGCGGCCTTCCCCCGCGAGGACCGCGTCCTGGTCGAGGGTGTCAACCGGGTCAAGAAGCACACCAAGGCCGGCCAGACCGCTCGCGGTTCGCAGACCGGTGGCATTGTGACGACCGAGGCCCCGATCCACGTGAGCAACGTTCAGCTCGTCGTGGAGAAGGACGGCAACAAGGTCGTTACCCGCGTCGGTTTCCGCTTCGACGACGAGGGCAACAAGATCCGCGTTGCCAAGCGGACGGGTGAGGACATCTGATGGCTACCACCACCACTCCGCGTCTCAAGACGAAGTACCGCGAGGAGATCGCGGGCAAGCTGCGTGAGGAGTTCTCGTACGAGAACGTCATGCAGGTTCCCGGCCTCGTGAAGATCGTGGTCAACATGGGTGTGGGCGACGCCGCCCGCGACTCCAAGCTGATGGATGGCGCGGTTCGCGACCTCACCACGATCACCGGCCAGAAGCCGGCCGTCACCAAGGCCCGCAAGTCCATCGCGCAGTTCAAGCTGCGTGAGGGTCAGCCGATCGGCTGCCACGTCACCCTCCGTGGTGACCGCATGTGGGAGTTCCTGGACCGTACGCTGTCGCTCGCGCTGCCGCGTATCCGTGACTTCCGTGGTCTGTCGCCGAAGCAGTTCGACGGCCGTGGCAACTACACCTTCGGTCTCACCGAGCAGGTCATGTTCCACGAGATCGACCAGGACAAGATCGACCGTACCCGGGGTATGGACATCACCGTGGTCACCACGGCGACCAACGACGACGAGGGCCGTGCGCTCCTTCGTCACCTCGGCTTCCCCTTCAAGGAGGCGTAAGCGAGATGGCGAAGAAGGCTCTCATCGCGAAGGCTGCCCGCAAGCCCAAGTTCGGTGTGCGTGCGTACACCCGCTGCCAGCGCTGCGGTCGTCCCCACTCCGTGTACCGCAAGTTCGGCCTGTGCCGCGTGTGCCTTCGTGAGATGGCTCACCGTGGCGAGCTGCCGGGCGTGACCAAGAGCTCCTGGTAATTCCCCTCTGTCCTTTGGGACTTGGGAATTTCCGGACGCTCTCGGTAAGTATCTGGTCGGCGGATGCCCTCCTCCATATGCCGTAGGCTTGTGGGGTTGGGCGTCCGCCGCCCATAACGACTTACTACGCCGTAGGTCCCCGCACCGCACCCGTCCCGCCACTGAGTGGGGAGAGGGATGGCGCATACAGGAAACCGCGGCGAGAGAGGCCGAAGGCCGATTCATGACCATGACTGACCCGATCGCAGACATGCTCACTCGTCTGCGCAACGCTAACTCGGCGTACCACGACTCCGTCGTGATGCCGCACAGCAAGATCAAGTCGCACATCGCGGAGATCCTCCAGCAGGAGGGCTTCATCACTGGCTGGAAGGTCGAGGACGCCGAAGTCGGCAAGAACCTCGTCCTCGAGCTGAAGTTCGGGCCGAACCGTGAGCGCTCCATCGCGGGCATCAAGCGGATCTCGAAGCCCGGTCTGCGTGTGTACGCGAAGTCCACCAACCTGCCGAAGGTGCTCGGCGGCCTGGGCGTGGCGATCATCTCCACGTCGCACGGTCTGCTCACCGGTCAGCAGGCAGGCAAGAAGGGCGTAGGTGGGGAAGTCCTCGCCTACGTCTGGTAGTCGGGAACGGAGGAAAAGCTAATGTCGCGAATCGGCAAGCTCCCCATCCAGGTTCCCGCCGGTGTGGACGTCACCATCGATGGCCGTACGGTTCACGTGAAGGGCCCCAAGGGTTCCCTCACGCACGCCGTGGCGGCTCCCATCGAGATCGTGAAGGGTGAGGACGGCGTTCTGAACGTCACCCGCCCCAACGACGAGCGTCAGAACAAGGCCCTGCACGGCCTGTCCCGCACGCTGGTGGCCAACATGATCACCGGTGTGACCCAGGGATACACCAAGGCGCTCGAGATCAGCGGTGTCGGTTACCGCGTCCAGGCGAAGGGCTCCAACCTGGAGTTCGCGCTGGGATACAGCCACTCGATCACCGTCGAGGCCCCCGAAGGCATCACCTTCAAGGTCGAGTCGCCCACGAAGTTCTCGGTCGAGGGCATCGACAAGCAGAAGGTCGGCGAGGTCGCCGCCAACATCCGCAAGCTGCGGAAGCCCGACCCGTACAAGGCCAAGGGTGTCAAGTACGCCGGCGAGGTCATCCGCCGCAAGGTCGGAAAGGCTGGTAAGTAAGCCATGGCATACGGTGTGAAGATCGCCAAGGGCGACGCTTACAAGCGTGCCGCGAAGGCACGTCGCCACGTCCGCATCCGCAAGCACGTGTCGGGTACGGCGGAGCGTCCGCGCCTCGTCGTGACGCGTTCCAACCGCGGTATCACCGCTCAGGTCATCGACGACCTCAAGGGTCACACCCTGGCGTCGGCGTCGACTCTGGACGCTTCGATCCGCGGTGGCGAGGGCGACAAGTCCGCGCAGGCCAAGCAGGTCGGTGCCCTGGTCGCTGAGCGCGCCAAGGCCGCCGGCGTCGAGACCGTCGTGTTCGACCGTGGTGGCAACAGGTACGCCGGGCGCATTGCCGCTCTGGCTGACGCCGCCCGCGAAGCCGGGCTGAAGTTCTAAGCCCCGGTTCCGGGACTAACGGACGTAACAGAGAGAGGTAAATCCAATGGCTGGACCCCAGCGCCGCGGAAGCGGTGCCGGTGGCGGCGAGCGGCGGGACCGGAAGGGTCGCGACGGTGGCGCTGCCGCCGAGAAGACCGCTTACGTTGAGCGCGTTGTCGCGATCAACCGCGTTGCCAAGGTTGTCAAGGGTGGTCGCCGCTTCAGCTTCACCGCGCTGGTCGTGGTGGGCGACGGTGACGGCACCGTAGGTGTCGGTTACGGCAAGGCCAAGGAAGTTCCCGCGGCCATCGCCAAGGGCGTCGAGGAAGCCAAGAAGAACTTCTTCAAGGTTCCCCGCATCCAGGGCACCATCCCGCACCCGATCCAGGGCGAGAAGGCGGCCGGCGTTGTCCTGCTGAAGCCTGCTTCCCCCGGTACCGGTGTTATCGCCGGTGGCCCGGTGCGTGCGGTGCTCGAGTGCGCCGGCGTTCACGACATCCTGTCGAAGTCGCTCGGCTCCGACAACGCGATCAACATCGTGCACGCGACCGTGGAGGCCCTCAAGGGCCTGCAGCGTCCCGAGGAGATCGCGGCTCGCCGTGGTCTGCCCCTCGAGGCCGTTGCCCCCGCGGCTCTGCTTCGTGCGCGTGCGGGAGCGGGTGCGTAATGGCCCGTCTCAAGATCACGCAGACGAAGTCGTACATCGGCAGCAAGCAGAACCACCGCGACACCCTGCGTTCGCTCGGGCTCAAGCGCCTGAACGACGTGGTTGTCAAGGAGGACCGCCCCGAGTTCCGCGGCATGGTGCAGACCGTCCGCCACCTCGTGACGGTTGAGGAGGTTGACTGACATGGGTGAGAACAGCCCGCTGAAGGCCCATAACCTCCGTCCTGCCCCGGGCGCGAAGACCGCCAAGACCCGCGTGGGTCGTGGTGAGGCGTCCAAGGGTAAGACCGCAGGTCGTGGTACCAAGGGTACGAAGGCCCGCTACCAGGTTCCGGAGCGCTTCGAGGGTGGCCAGATGCCCCTCCACATGCGTCTCCCGAAGCTCAAGGGCTTCAAGAACCCGTTCCGCACCGAGTACCAGGTCGTGAACCTGGACAAGCTCGGCGCTCTCTACCCCGAGGGTGGAGAGGTCACGGTGGCCGACCTGGTCGCCAAGGGCGCGGTGCGCAAGAACAGCCTCGTCAAGGTCCTGGGCCAGGGCGAGATCTCCGTGGCGCTGCAGGTGACGGTCGACGCCGTCTCCGGCTCCGCCAAGGAGAAGATTGCCGCTGCCGGCGGCACCGTCACCGAGCTCGTCTGAGACAGCTTGATGGCTTGAACATCCGACCGGGGATGCCTCTCAAATGGGGCATCCCCGGTTGGTCGTTCCTAGGGGGGCATAGTCGCCGGTAAGGTGGCGTGCACTGTCTAAGTTCCGTGCTGTGTGCCTGGACGGCTACAGTACGGATTTTTGGCAGATCAAGACTTCAATCCTTATTCGTCGATCCTCAAGACCGTCACCCTGACGCACTTGCGCGGGGGTCGCAGGAGGCACCGTGCTCACCGCGTTCGCCCAGGCGTTCAAGACGCCTGACCTGCGCAAGAAGCTGCTCTTCACACTCGGCATCATCGTGATCTACCGGCTCGGTACGCATGTGCCCATGCCCGGGGTGAGCTACAAGAACGTACAGACCTGTGTGGACCAGGCCCAGCAGAACAGCGGTCTGTTCAGCCTGGTCAACATGTTCAGCGGCGGTGCGCTGCTGCAGATCACGATCTTCGCGCTCGGCATCATGCCGTACATCACGGCGAGCATCATCCTGCAGCTGCTGACCGTGGTGATCCCACGCCTGGAAGCCCTGAAGAAGGAGGGTCAGGCGGGTACGGCGAAGATCACGCAGTACACGCGTTACCTGACCGTCGCGCTGGCGATCCTCCAGGGCACCGGCCTCGTGGCCACCGCCCGCAACGGCGCGCTCTTCAACGGCTGCCAGGTCGCCACCGAGATCATCCCGAACCGGTCGATCTTCACCACCATCACGATGGTCATCACGATGACCGCCGGCACCGCCTGCGTCATGTGGCTCGGTGAGATCATCACCGACCGCGGCATCGGCAACGGCATGTCCATCCTGATGTTCATCTCGATCGCCTCCAGCTTCCCGGGCTCCCTGTGGGCCATCAAGAAGCAGGGCCACCTCGCCGGTGGCTGGATCGAGTTCGGCACCGTGGTGCTCGTCGGTCTGGTCATGGTCGGGCTCGTGGTCTTCGTCGAACAGGCCCAGCGGCGCATTCCCGTGCAGTACGCGAAGCGCATGATCGGCCGCAGGTCGTACGGCGGAACCTCCACGTACATCCCGCTGAAGGTCAATCAGGCCGGTGTGATCCCGGTCATCTTCGCCTCGTCGCTGCTCTACATTCCGGCGCTGATCGTCCAGTTCTCGAACTCGACGGCGGGCTGGGCCACCTGGATCAAGGACAACTTGACCAAGGGCGACCATCCTTACTACATCGTCAGCTACTTCCTGTTGATCGTGTTCTTCGCCTTCTTCTATGTGGCGATCTCGTTCAACCCCGAGGAAGTCGCCGACAACATGAAGAAGTATGGTGGCTTCATCCCGGGCATCCGGGCTGGCCGACCGACCGCTGAGTACCTGAGCTACGTACTCAACCGGATCACCTGGCCGGGGTCGCTGTATCTGGGGCTGATCGCGCTCGTACCGACAATGGCGTTGATCATCTTCGGCGGTGTCCAGAGCTTCCCGCTCGGCGGGACGAGCATCCTCATCATCGTGGGTGTGGGTCTGGAAACCGTTAAGCAGATCGAGAGCCAGCTTCAGCAGCGCAATTACGAAGGGTTCCTCCGCTGATGCGAATCGTCCTCGTCGGACCGCCCGGTGCAGGCAAGGGAACGCAGGCCGCGTTCCTTGCCCAGAACCTGGCGATCCCGCACATCTCCACGGGCGACCTCTTCCGTGCCAACATCAGCCAGGGCACGGACCTCGGCAAGCAGGCCAAGGCGTACATGGACGCCGGCAACCTGGTACCGGACGAGGTCACCATCGGGATGGCCAAGGACCGCATGGAAGCGCCGGACGCCGAGAACGGCTTCCTGCTCGACGGCTTCCCGCGCAACGTGGTGCAGGCCGAGGCGCTGGACGAGGTGCTGAAGGCGGACGGCGTGAAGCTGGACGCCGTGCTCGACCTGGAAGTCCCCGAGGACGAGGTCGTCAAGCGCATCGCCGGCCGGCGCATCTGCCGCAACGACAGCGCACACGTCTTCCACGTGGCGTACAACGCCCCGAAGCAGGACGGCGTCTGCGACAAGTGCGGCGGCGAGCTGTACCAGCGCGGTGACGACACCGAGGACACCGTGCGCAAGCGGCTCGAGGTCTACCACAGCGAGACCGAACCGATCATCGACTACTACCGTGCGCAGGGGCTGGTCATCACGATCTCCGCGCTCGGCAAGGTCGACAAGGTCACGGCCAAGGCGATGGACGCGCTGCGCCGCGACGCGGCCTAGTTCTCGCACCCAACGCTGCCTACGGCCGCGGTGCCCCCTCACGGGGGGTGCCGCGGCCGTTTCGCGTGTGCGGATCGGTGGTCGCCTCCTGGGAGGGCATCGACGCTGCCAGGGGCGCGGGGAACCGCGCGAGAAGCGACCACGGCCCGCACCCGAAGGCCGAAGCCATGGGGCGGACGGGCCGGGCCGCCCGTATCCGGCACCGGACGCGGAAGCCTTATCGTTGTTGGTGACCCGTACCTGTCCAGAAAGGCGTGAGCCGCACATGGTGGAGATCAAGACCCCCGAGCAGATCGCGAAGATGCGCGAGGCGGGGCTGGTCGTCGCCGCGATCCACGCCGCCACCCGCGAGGCCGCGGTGCCCGGGTCCACGACGAAGGACCTGGACGAGGTCGCCCGCAAGGTGATCGCCGAGCACGGCGCCAAGTCGAACTTCCTGGGGTACGGCGGATTCCCCGCCACGATCTGCACCTCGGTCAACGAGGTCGTCGTGCACGGGATCCCCGACGACAAGACCGTCCTGAAGGACGGCGACATCATCTCCATCGACGCCGGCGCGATCATCGACGGCTGGCACGGCGACGCCGCGTACACCGCGTTCGTCGGTACCGGGCACGCGCCCGAGCTGATCGAGCTGTCCCGGGTGACCGAGGAGTCCATGTGGGCCGGCCTCGCCGCGGTGAAGAAGGGCAACAGGCTCCTCGACGTCTCGCGCGCGATCGAGTCGTACATCCGCCGCCAGCCGCGCCCCTCGACCGGTAAGTACGGGATCGTCGAGGACTACGGGGGCCACGGCATCGGCTCCGAGATGCACATGGACCCGCACCTCCTGAACTACGTCGACAAGCGCCGCATGCTGGGCCGCCACAACCCGAAGCTGGTCCCGGGCTTCTGCCTGGCGATCGAGCCGATGGTCTCGCTCGGCACCCCCCGCACGGAGGTCCTGGAGGACGACTGGACGGTCGTCACGACGGATGGTTCCTGGTCCTCGCACTGGGAGCACTCCATCGCCCTGACGGAGGACGGCCCCCTGGTCCTGACGATGCCGGACGGTGGCAAGGCGAAGCTGGCGGAGTACGGCGTGACGACTGCGCCGGACCCGCTGGCCTGAGGGCGGCGTAACGATCTCTGCGGTGGGGCAAACTCATCTGATTCGTCTTTTCGAGTGCCCTGACGTAGACTGATGCGTCGGCTCTCGTGTACCCGTGTGTCCACACACGGCTGCGGGAGTCGATCAAGGTAGCCGATTCGAAAGGCGAAGCGTGGCCAAGAAGCAAGGTGCCATCGAAATCGAGGGCACCGTGATCGAGTCCCTCCCGAACGCCATGTTCAAGGTGGAACTCCAGAACGGTCACAAGGTCCTCGCGCACATCAGCGGCAAGATGCGGATGCACTACATCCGTATCCTCCCGGATGACCGGGTTGTGGTGGAGCTTTCTCCCTACGACCTGACGCGTGGCCGGATCGTCTACCGGTACAAGTAGATCTTGCCCACGTCGCTGTTCCAGCGGCGGTGGCACTGACCCGGAGAACCTGACATCCCATGAAGGTCAAGCCGAGCGTCAAGAAGATCTGCGACAAGTGCAAGGTGATCCGCCGTCACGGCCGGGTCATGGTCATCTGCGACAACCTGCGCCACAAGCAGCGCCAGGGCTGACGCACGCCGACCGACCTGCATTTCGCAGTTCTTCCCGCGACGCGAGCAAAACGTACATACGCAGCATCCACCTGGCCGGTTTCCCCGGCTGGTGACACCTCCGGCGGGGGCCGGGGACCCGAAACGTACCTAGTACGGCGGTCGGGAGCGGTGCTGTGGAAGACCCCCGAAAACAACTGGAGCCAGTAAATGGCACGCGTTTCCGGTGTTGACATCCCGCGCGAAAAGCGTGTGGAGATCGCACTCACCTACGTCTTCGGTATCGGGCGCACCCGGTCCAAGGAGATCCTCGCCTCCACCGGCGTGAACCCGAACACCCGCGTTCGTGACCTGGCCGAAGAGGACCTGGTCAAGATCCGCGAGTACGTGGACGCCAACCTCCGCACCGAGGGTGACCTTCGCCGTGAGGTTGCCGCCGACATCCGCCGCAAGGTCGAGATCGGCTGCTACCAGGGTCTGCGCCACCGTCGTGGTCTGCCGGTCCACGGTCAGCGCACCAGCACGAACGCTCGTACCCGCAAGGGCCCGCGTCGCGCCATCGCCGGTAAGAAGAAGCCGGGCAAGAAGTAGTCCACAGCGGACGCTTTTCAGCGGTCTTCGCTGTAGGACCGATCACCTCCCCTCCATCTGGAGTAAGACATGCCCCCCAAGGGTCGTCAGGGCGCTGCCAAGAAGGTGCGCCGCAAGGAAAAGAAGAACGTCGCTCACGGCCACGCGCACATCAAGAGCACGTTCAACAACACCATCGTCTCGATCACGGACCCCTCGGGCAACGTGATCTCCTGGGCGTCCGCCGGCCACGTCGGCTTCAAGGGCTCCCGCAAGTCGACTCCGTTCGCCGCGCAGATGGCCGCCGAGTCGGCCGCCCGCCGCGCGCAGGAGCACGGCATGCGCAAGGTTGACGTCTTCGTCAAGGGCCCGGGCTCCGGTCGCGAGACCGCGATCCGCTCCCTCCAGGCCACTGGCCTCGAGGTCGGCTCGATCCAGGACGTCACCCCGACGCCGCACAACGGCTGCCGTCCGCCCAAGCGCCGCCGCGTCTGACGCACCGCTTGGCACTGGCTCGGCAGTCGGCTGGGGGTCCGGGGGTTATCCCCCGGGACATCGCAGTACGGCTGCCGTCCGCCCAAGTGCCGCCGCGTCTGACGCACGGCTGTTTGAGCTGAGGTTCTGGGCGGTACGGCTCCTTCGAGGCGTGCCGCCCGTACCCTTGCAGTACGCAGTAACCCAGCAGGGCATCAAATAGTGGGTGCCCATGACTGAAGGAACTCCACATGCTTATCGCTCAGCGCCCTTCGCTGACCGAAGAGGTTGTTGACGAGTACCGCTCGCGGTTCGTCATCGAGCCCCTGGAGCCGGGCTTCGGCTACACGCTCGGCAACTCCCTGCGTCGTACGCTCCTCTCCTCGATCCCCGGTGCCGCTGTCACCAGCATCCGGATCGACGGTGTCCTGCACGAGTTCACCACCGTGCCGGGCGTCAAGGAGGACGTCACCGACCTCATCCTGAACATCAAGCAGCTGGTCGTCTCCTCGGAGCACGACGAGCCGGTCGTGATGTACCTGCGCAAGCAGGGTCCCGGCCTGGTCACCGCTGCTGACATCGCCCCGCCGGCCGGTGTCGAGGTGCACAACCCCGACCTGGTGCTCGCCACGCTGAACGGCAAGGGCAAGCTGGAGATGGAGCTGACCGTCGAGCGCGGTCGCGGCTACGTCTCCGCCGTGCAGAACAAGCAGCTGGGCCAGGAGATCGGCCGCATCCCGGTCGACTCCATCTACTCCCCGGTGCTCAAGGTCACGTACAAGGTCGAGGCGACCCGTGTCGAGCAGCGCACCGACTTCGACAAGCTGATCGTCGACGTCGAGACCAAGCAGGCCATGCGTCCCCGTGACGCCATGGCGTCGGCCGGTAAGACCCTGGTCGAGCTGTTCGGTCTGGCGCGCGAGCTCAACATCGACGCCGAGGGCATCGACATGGGCCCGTCCCCCACGGACGCCGCCCTTGCCGCCGACCTGGCGCTGCCGATCGAGGAGCTCGAGCTCACCGTTCGTTCGTACAACTGCCTCAAGCGTGAGGGCATCCACTCCGTGGGTGAGCTCGTGGCGCGCTCCGAGGCCGACCTGCTCGACATCCGCAACTTCGGTGCGAAGTCGATCGACGAGGTCAAGGCGAAGCTGGCCGGTATGGGCCTGGCGCTGAAGGACTCGCCTCCCGGCTTCGACCCGACCGCCGCGGCCGACGCCTTCGGCGCGGACGACGATGCCGACGCCGGCTTCGTGGAGACCGAGCAGTACTGATCGGTCTTCGTCTGCGGACCGGCTTCGGCTGGTCGCGCAGTTCCCCGCGCCCCTTACGGGGCGCGGGTCTCCGACAGGTAACCGCCTGCTCGGACACTGACATCGGTACCTCGTACGGCCGGTGCAGATCACTAGGAGAAACACCATGCCGCGTCCCGCAAAGGGTGCCCGTCTCGGCGGTTCCGCCGCGCACGAGCGTCTGCTTCTCGCCAACCTGGCGAAGTCGCTCTTCGAGCACGGCCGCATCACGACGACCGAGGCCAAGGCCCGCCGCCTGCGTCCGGTCGCCGAGCGCCTGATCACCAAGGCGAAGAAGGGCGACATCCACAACCGTCGCCTGGTGCTCCAGACGATCACCGACAAGGGCATCGTCCACACCCTCTTCACCGAGATCGCGCCCCGCTACGAGGAGCGTCCGGGTGGTTACACCCGTATCACCAAGATCGGCAACCGTCGTGGTGACAACGCGCCGATGGCCGTGATCGAGCTGGTCGAGGGCGAGATCGCCAAGAAGGCGACCGTTGCCGAGGCCGAGGCCGCCACCGTGCGCGCCGTCAAGGAGTCCGACGCCAAGGCTGCTGAGGCCGAGGTCGTCGAGGACGCCAAGCCGGCCGACGAGGCGAAGGACGCGTAAGCGTTCTGAAGGCTGGTGAACGGGCCCGTTCCCTTCGGGGGGCGGGCCCGTTCTGCTGTGTGGATGCTTTGAGAGGAACGGTTACGTGAGTGATGAGGTGGAGCCCGGCCTCGTCCGGGTGCGGCTGGATCTGTCGTACGACGGCAAGGACTTCTCCGGCTGGGCCCGGCAGCCGCTCGGGCGCAGGACCGTGCAGGGCGAGATCGAGGACGCGCTGCGCACGGTGACGCGCTCCGACGTGACGTACGACCTGACCGTCGCCGGGCGCACCGACGCCGGGGTGCACGCGCGCGGGCAGGTCGCGCACGTCGACCTGCCCGGGGCGGTGTGGGCCGAGCACCGCGAGAAGCTGCTGCGGCGGATGGCCGGGCGGCTGCCGCACGATGTGCGGATCTGGCGGATCGAGGAGGCGCCGAGCGGTTTCAACGCGCGGTTCTCGGCGATCTGGCGGCGGTACGCGTACCGGGTGACCGACAACGTCGGCGGCGTCGACCCGCTGTTGCGCGGTCATGTCCTGTGGCACGACTGGGAGTTGGACGTCGAGGCCATGAACGCGGCCTCCGCCGCGCTGCTCGGCGAGCACGACTTCGCGGCGTACTGCAAGAAGCGTGAAGGCGCCACCACCATCCGCACGCTGCAGGAGCTGTCCTGGGAGCGCGGCGACGACGGGATCGTCACCGCGACCGTGCGCGCCGACGCCTTCTGCCACAACATGGTGCGCTCCCTCGTGGGCGCGCTGCTGTACGTCGGCGACGGTCACCGGGGTCCCGAGTGGCCCGGCAAGGTCCTCGCGGCGGCGGTGCGCGACTCCTCCGTCCACGTGGTGAAGCCGCACGGCCTCACCCTGGAGGAAGTCGGTTACCCCGCCGATGAGTTGCTCGCCGCGCGCAGCAAGGAGGCGCGCAACATGCGTACGCTGCCCGGGAGTTCAGGCGGCGGGCCTGGCGGCTGCTGCTGAGGCCTGGTTGCGGCCGCGGGCGACGATCTGGTCGAAGGTGAACTTCGCGAGCTCGTCGCCCGCCGTGAACACGCCTGTGTCGCTCTTCGTCACGCTCTTGCCGTTGGCGAAGCCGCCGGTCGTGAAGTAGGCATAGCGACCATAGGAGTTGGTGGTGTTGCGGCAGACCGAACCGCCCCGGCAGAACGTGTTCACGCCCGAGCCGGAGAGCGAGGCGATGCCGCCGCTCGCCTGCTCCTTGGCCTTCGTCGCGGCGGTGTCCGTGTCGAACACGGCGACCCCGACGGTGACCGCGACGCCGTCCTTGGTGAACGTGGCCCGGATGACCTGGCGGCAGCCGTTGTCGTTGAGGGCCGAGCCGAGCGAACCCTGGGTGACCGAGGTGCAGTCGGTGACCTTGTCGGTCGGGCCCTTGGCGTAGGCGCCGCTGCCCAGGGTGAGGCTCTTGCCCGGGAAGAGGGTGTCGGCGCTCAGCGGCGCCGTGTCCTTCTTCGCGTTGGAGACGTAGTCGTACGGGTTGGGCGGAGGCGGCGGGGCCACCCGGGAGAACGAGGGCCCCGGCTGTGCGCTGTTGCTGGGCAGCGCCGGGGGAGAGGGCAGCTCACTGGCCGACTTGCCGTCGTCCTTGCTGCCCGCGTTCACGATCACGGTGGCCACGACCGCGACGACCGCCGCCGTCGCGAGTGCGCCGGCGCCTATGAACAGCAGCTTCTTGCGCCGGCTGCGCGCGGCCGACGCGTCCGCGAGCGCCGCCCAGTCCGGTGTCTGCTGATCCCCCGGGCCCCACGCGGGTCCCCCTTGCCCAAAGCTCATGCCGCGCATCTTAATTCGATTGTTCAGGGTGCCAGGGCCTGCGCGACAATCCGCCCATGGGACATCTTGAGGCTGCACATCTGGAGTACTACCTGCCGGACGGGCGGGTGCTGCTCGGCGACGCCTCGTTCCGGGTGGCGGAGGGTTCGGTGGTGGCTCTGGTCGGCGCCAACGGGGCCGGCAAGACGACGCTGCTCCGCATGATCTCCGGCGAGCTCCAGCCGCACGGCGGCTCGGTGACGGTGAGCGGCGGGCTCGGCGTGATGCCGCAGTTCGTGGGATCGGTGCGCGACGAGCGTACGGTGCGTGACCTGCTGGTTTCCGTCGCTCAGCCGCGGATCAGGAAGGCCGCGGCCGAGGTGGACGCGGCCGAGCACCTGATCATGACGGTCGACGACGAGGCCGCGCAGATGAAGTACGCGCAGGCCCTCAGCGACTGGGCCGAGGCGCACGGCTACGAGGCCGAGACGGTCTGGGACATGTGCACCATGGCCGCGCTGGGGGTGCCGTACGACAAGGCGCAGTTCCGCGAGGTGCGCACGCTCAGCGGCGGCGAGCAGAAGCGGCTCGTGCTCGAAGCGCTGCTGCGCGGGCCGGACGAGGTGCTGCTCCTGGACGAGCCGGACAACTATCTGGACGTGCCGGGCAAGCGCTGGCTGGAGGAGCGGCTGCGGGAGACCCGTAAGACGGTCCTGTTCGTCTCGCACGACCGGGAGCTGCTGTCGCGGGCCGCCGAGCGGATCGTGAGCCTGGAGCCGAGCCCCGCCGGGACGGACGTGTGGGTGCACGGCGCCGGATTCGGCACGTACCACGAGGCCCGCCGGGAGCGGTTCGCGCGCTTCGAGGAGCTCAAGCGGCGCTGGGACGAGGAGCACGCGCGGCTGAAGGCGCTGGTGCTGCGGCTGCGCAACCAGGCCGCGATCAGCCCGGACATGGCCTCGCGCTACCACGCGATGCAGACCCGCTTCAAGAAGTTCGAGGAGGCGGGCCCGCCGCCGGAGCCGCCGCGCGAGCAGGCGATCACCATGCGGCTGCGCGGCGGCCGTACCGGAGTGCGCGCCCTGACCTGCGAGAACCTTGAGCTGACCGGCCTGATGAAGCCGTTCTCGCTGGAGGTCTTCTACGGCGAGCGGGTCGCCGTCCTCGGCTCCAACGGCTCCGGCAAGTCGCACTTCCTGCGGCTGCTCGCGGGCGATCCGTCGGTGGCGTACACCGGGAACTGGAAGCTGGGCGCGCGGGTCGTGCCCGGGCACTTCGCGCAGACCCACGCACACCCCGAACTGCTCGGGCGCACGCTCGTCGACATCCTGTGGAGCGAGCACGCCAAGGACCGCGGGGCCGCCATGTCGGTGCTCCGCCGGTACGAGCTGGAGCGGCAGGGGGACCAGCCCTTCGACAAGCTGTCCGGCGGCCAGCAGGCCCGCTTCCAGATCCTGCTCCTGGAGCTCGCCGGCACGACCGCGCTGCTGCTCGACGAACCCACCGACAACCTCGACCTGGAGTCGGCGGAGGCCCTCCAGGACGGTCTGGAGTCGTACGACGGCACGGTGCTCGCCGTCACCCACGACCGCTGGTTCTCGAAGACGTTCGACCGCTATCTGGTCTTCGGCTCGGACGGCGTGGTGCGGGAGACCACCGAACCGGTGTGGGACGAGCGCCGGGTGGAGCGGGCCCGCTAGCGCGTTTGAGCAGGTCAGGGCCCGGTTCGCCGGAATGCGGCCAGGTGCCTCCCGGGCGGTTTTGACCCGCCCGGGGGCGCCCGGGTAGTCTTCTGGTTTGTTATGCGTATTGGCTTGGTCGTTCTCAAGCGAAGAGCTCTTACGCAGGTTCTCTGGAGCAGTTACCAGTGACTCGCATACGGGCAGCGTTCCCGGCACTGTGGGTCCCAGCTGCATGATCGCTTCAGGGTGCAATGTGTTTGGACCCCATCCACTGAAGAAGCGAAGGCTACGAAGTGCGTACGTACAGCCCCAAGCCCGGCGACATCACTCGCCAGTGGCACGTCATTGATGCCCGGGACGTCGTCCTGGGTCGTCTGGCGACCACCGCCGCGAACCTTCTCCGAGGCAAGCACAAGCCCGTCTATGCGCCCCACATGGACATGGGTGACTTCGTCATCATCATCAACGCCGACAAGGTTCACCTGTCCGGCAACAAGAAGACCCAGAAGATGGCGTACCGCCACTCCGGCTACCCGGGCGGTCTCCGCTCGGTGCGCTACGACGACCTCCTGGCGAACAACCCGGAGAAGGCCGTCGAGAAGGCCATCAAGGGCATGATCCCCAAGAACACCCTGGGCCGTCAGATGCTCTCGAAGCTGAAGGTCTACTCGGGCGACCAGCACCCCCACGCTGCCCAGCAGCCGGTGCCGTTCGAGATCACCCAGGTCGCGCAGTAGTTCCGGCCACCCCCTAAGACAGAAAAGAATCTGAGGAGCATCGTGGCCGAGACCACTGTCGAGACCCCCGTCGAGGGCGAAGAGACCTACGCGGAGGTCACCACCTTCGAGTCCGAGGTCCCCGTCGAGGGCGAGTACACCACCGAGTCGATGGCTTCGCGCTTCGGTGACCCGCAGCCGGCCGCCGGCCTGGGTCGTCGCAAGAACGCCATCGCCCGCGTCCGGATCGTTCCGGGCACCGGCAAGTGGAAGATCAACGGGCGTACGCTCGAGGACTACTTCCCGAACAAGGTCCACCAGCAGGAAGTCAACGAGCCCTTCAAGGTGCTCGAGCTCGACAACCGCTACGACGTCATCGCCCGCATCTCGGGTGGCGGCGTGTCCGGTCAGGCCGGCGCCCTGCGCCTCGGCGTGGCCCGTGCGCTGAACGAGGCCGACGTCGACAACAACCGCCCCGCCCTCAAGAAGGCCGGCTTCCTCTCCCGCGACGACCGTGCGGTCGAGCGCAAGAAGGCCGGTCTCAAGAAGGCCCGTAAGGCCCCGCAGTACAGCAAGCGCTAAATCCGCGCCTGCCACTACGGCTTTCGTTCGCCCCGGCAGCACCTTCCGTGCTGCCGGGGCGTTCGTCTATTCACCCCCGGCAGTTATCTACCCCGCACTTTCAGGTTTTCGGAGGACAGACGTGGGACGACTCTTCGGCACGGACGGCGTGCGCGGTGTCGCCAACTCGGATCTGACGGCTGAGCTCGCGCTCGGTCTGTCGGTGGCGGCGGCACATGTGCTCGCCGAAGCGGGGACCTTCGAGGGACACCGGCCGACCGCCGTGGTCGGGCGGGACCCCCGCGCGTCGGGAGAGTTCCTGGAGGCCGCGGTCGTCGCGGGCCTCGCGAGCGCGGGCGTGGACGTCCTGCGGGTCGGTGTGCTGCCCACCCCCGCGGTGGCGTACCTCACCGGCGTGCTGGGTGCCGACCTCGGCGTGATGCTCTCGGCCAGCCACAACGCCATGCCGGACAACGGTGTCAAGTTCTTCGCGCGCGGCGGCCACAAGCTCGCCGACGAGCTGGAGGACCGCATCGAGTCGATCTACGAGCAGCACCGCACGGGCGAGCCGTGGGAGCGCCCGACCGGCTCGGGCGTGGGCCGCGTCCGCAGTTACGACGAGGGCTTCGACCGGTACGTCGCGCACCTCATCGGCGTGCTGCCCAACCGCCTCGACGGTCTCAAGGTCGTCCTGGACGAGGCGCACGGCGCGGCCGCCCGAGTCTCGCCGGAGGCGTTCACGCGGGCCGGCGCCGAGGTCGTCACGATCGGTGCCGAGCCGGACGGGCTCAACATCAACGACGGCTGCGGCTCCACCCACCTCGGCCTCCTGAAGGCGGCCGTCGTCGAGCACGGCGCCGACCTCGGCATCGCGCACGACGGCGACGCCGACCGCTGCCTGGCCGTGGACGGCGCGGGCAACGAGGTCGACGGCGACCAGATCCTCGCGGTCCTCGCCCTCGCCATGCGCGAGGCGGGCACGCTGCGCGGCAACACCGTCGTCGGCACCGTCATGTCCAACCTGGGCTTCAAGATCGCCATGGAGCGCGAGGGCATCCAGCTCGTCCAGACGGCGGTCGGTGACCGCTACGTCCTGGAGTCGATGAAGGAGCACGGGTACGCGCTCGGCGGCGAGCAGTCCGGCCACGTGATCATCCTGGACCACGCGACCACCGGTGACGGCACGCTGACCGGCCTGATGCTGGCCGCCCGTGTCGCGGCCACCCGCCGCACGCTCGCCGACCTCGCCGGGGTCATGGAGCGGCTTCCCCAGGTCCTGGTCAACGTTCCCGACGTCGACAAGTCCCGCGTGTCCACCTCCGCCGAGCTGGGCGCGGCCGTCGCCGAGGCCGAGCGCGAGCTGGGCGCGACCGGCCGGGTGCTGCTCCGCCCCTCGGGCACCGAGCCGCTGGTCCGCGTGATGGTCGAGGCCGCCGACATCGAGCAGGCCCGCTCGGTGGCCGGCCGCCTCGCCGATGTGGTCAAGTCGGCGCTGGGCTAAGGGAGTTGGCGTTTGCGCTGGCTCGCCCGGAGGAACTTCTGGGCGAGCAGCGTGAGCGTGCCGGACAGGAGTCGAGCATCACCCCGCACGCCGCGAGCATCGTCGCGACGGCGAGGAACGCCACGTACGTGACCGAGAGCGTGGACTCCTCGTGCGTGGCGTCGGTCAGCGACTCCCACAGCACCGCGTCCGCGCCCTCGCCCGGGGCCTCCGCCTCGGCCTTGTCGGCACGCTTGGAGATCGAGAGCTCGATGTGATCGACGGCGATCGAACCGTCCCGGTCGAGGCCGATGGCCCGCAGCTCGGCGATCAGGGAGTCCCCGGCCTCGCGCGCCACGTCGCACAGCACGAGATCGCCGGCCGGGTTGCGGGCCGCCCCCCCCGGGAGCACTGCCAGATGCGCGGTGCCGACCGTCGACTCCACGGTGCGTACGACCTCGTCGGTGCGGTCGGCCGGCACGATCAGTCGCAGGTGCAGCACGTTTCCTCGCCGGGTCGGGCTTGCGCGTGTTCAGAGCTTGCGGAGCGAGATCTTCTGGATCTTGTGGTCGGGCCCCTTGCGGACGACGAGGGTGGCGCGGCCGCGCGTGGGGGCCACATTCTCCACCAGGTTGGGCCGGTTGATGGTGCGCCAGGTCGTCCGGGCGTAGTCGAGGGCCTCTTCCTCGGAGACCTGGGTGTACTTGCGGAAGTACGAGAACGGGTTCTGGAAGGCGGTCTCGCGCAGCTTGCGGAAGCGGTTGAGGTACCAGGTCTCGATGTCCTCGGTGCGCGCGTCCACGTACACGCTGAAGTCGAAGTAGTCCGCGAGGCCGACCCGGGTGCGGCCGTCCTGGCCGGGCAGGGCGGGCTGCAGGACGTTGAGGCCCTCGACGATGAGGATGTCCGGGCGGCGTACGACGAGGCGCTCGTCCGGGACGATGTCGTAGATCAGGTGCGAGTAGACGGGCGCGGTGACCTCGTCCTTGCCCGCCTTGATGTCCGCGACGAACCGGGTCAGGGCCCGGCGGTCGTACGACTCGGGGAAGCCCTTGCGGGACATCAGGCCGCGGCGCTGGAGTTCGGCCATCGGGTACAGGAACCCGTCGGTGGTGACCAGCTCGACGCGGGGGTGCTCGGGCCAGCGGGCCAGCAGCGCCTGGAGCAGGCGCGCCACGGTCGACTTGCCGACGGCCACCGACCCCGCCACCCCTATGACGAACGGGGTGCCGCGCTGGGTGCCGTGCCCGTTGCCCGCGTCACCCAGGAACGTGTTGAGGGTGCCGCGCAGATTGGCGGTGGCCTCCACGTACAGGTTGAGCAGCCGGGACAGCGGCAGATAGATGTCGCGCACTTCGTCGAGGTCGATGACGTCACCGAGCCCGCGCAGCCGCTCGACCTCGTCGGCGGTGAGCGGCAGCGGCGTCTTGTCGCGCAGGGCGCTCCACTCTGCGCGAGTGAGGTCCACGTAGGGAGTCGCATCCGGCTTGCGGTGGGCGCTCCGTGGCGGCGAAGTGATCACGGGTCCATTGTTGCGGCTGTATGACGTGCGTGGGGGGTGGGGTGGGTCACGTGGGCCGTGCGGCATGAAAGGGCGGCCCCTGCTCCCGGGCCCGCGCGCGTGGGAGGGAGGCGTCGGGCTGCATGGTGTGCGCCACACCTGCGCCGCGACGGTGTTGGAAGCGGGGAGTCGCCGGTTCTCGTGGCAAGGTGGCTCGGTCATGAGGACCCGGCTTTCATGCCGCGCACGTACGGGAACGTACGCGCACGACTCGCGCGTGAGGCCGGACTCGGGCACTCGTGGCCTCGAAGCGCTCGATGCGTGGGCCGGTGGGAGCTGGACCTCCCCACCGGTTCCCCAGAGGGCGTCAGGGGCGGTAAGTGACACCTTAAGCCGCTGGTCGGGCGGCCATGGAGGGGTTTCTATGTGCGGAATCGTGGGTTACGTAGGCGGGCAGTCGGCGCTGGACGTCGTCGTGGCCGGGCTCAAGCGTCTTGAGTACCGCGGATACGACTCGGCGGGTGTCGCGGTCCTTGCGGACGGCGGGCTCGCCGCGGCCAAGAAGGCCGGGAAGCTGGTCAATCTGGAGAAGGCGCTCCTGGAGGCGCCGCTGCCCGCCGGTTCGACCGGCATCGGGCACACCCGGTGGGCCACGCACGGCGGGCCGACCGACGACAACGCGCACCCGCACCTGGACAACGCCGGGCGGGTCGCCGTCGTACACAACGGGATCATCGAGAACTTCGCCGCGCTGCGGGCCGAGCTCGCCGAGCGCGGCCACCAGCTCGCCTCCGAGACGGACACCGAGGTCGTCGCCCACCTCCTCGCCGAGTGCCACTCCTCGGCCGAGGACCTGGCCGAGGCCATGCGACAGGTGTGCCGACGGCTCGAAGGCGCGTTCACGCTGGTCGCGGTACACGCGGACGAGCCGGACGTCGTCGTGGGCGCGCGGCGCAACTCGCCGCTCGTGGTGGGCGTCGGCGAGGGGGAGGCCTTCCTCGCATCGGACGTCGCCGCCTTCATCGCGCACACCCGCTCCGCCATCGAACTCGGCCAGGACCAGGTCGTCGAGCTGCGCCGGGACGGCGTGGTGGTCACCGACTTCGACGGCGCGCCGGCCGAGACCCGGGCGTACCACGTCGACTGGGACGCCTCCGCCGCCGAGAAGGGCGGCTACGACTACTTCATGCTCAAGGAGATCGCCGAGCAGCCCAAGGCCGTCGCCGACACGCTGCTCGGCCGGATCGACGCGGCGGGCTCGCTGACCCTGGACGAGCTGCGCATCCCCGACTCCGTACTGCGCGAGGTCGACAAGGTCGTCATCGTGGCGTGCGGGACCGCCTATCACGCGGGGATGATCGCGAAGCTGGCGATCGAGCACTGGACGCGGATCCCGTGCGAGACGGAGCTGGCCAGCGAGTTCCGCTACCGGGACCCGATCCTCGACCGGCGCACGCTGGTCATCGCCATCTCGCAGTCCGGCGAGACCATGGACACCCTGATGGCGCTGCGGCACGCCCGCGAGCAGGGTGCGAAGGTGCTCGCGATCTGTAACACCAACGGGTCGACGATCCCGCGCGAGTCGGACGCGGTCCTGTACACGCACGCCGGCCCCGAGGTCGCCGTCGCCTCCACGAAGGCCTTCCTCACCCAGCTGGTCGCCTGCTACCTCGTCGCGCTGTACCTCGGCCAGGTGCGCGGGACCAAGTGGGGCGACGAGATCAGGGCCGTCGTCCACGACCTCGCCGCGATCGCCACCGAGGTCGACCGCGTCCTAGAAACCATGGAGCCCGTAAGGGAGTTGGCGCGCTCGCTCGCCGGCAAGAACACGGTGCTGTTCCTGGGCCGGCACGTGGGTTACCCGGTCGCCCTGGAGGGCGCGCTGAAGCTCAAGGAGCTGGCGTACATGCATGCGGAGGGGTTCGCGGCGGGGGAGCTGAAGCACGGGCCGATCGCGTTGATCGAGGAGGATCTGCCGGTGGTGGTGGTCGTTCCCTCGCCGAGGGGGCGGTCGGTGCTCCACGACAAGATCGTTTCCAATATTCAGGAGATCCGTGCGCGCGGGGCGCGGACCATCGTGATCGCGGAGGAGGGGGACGAGGCGGTGGCGCCGTACGCGGACCATCTGATCCGCATCCCGGTCACGCCCACGCTGCTCCAGCCCCTCGTGTCGACCGTGCCGCTCCAGGTCTTCGCGTGCGAGCTGGCCACGGCGCGGGGCAACGAGGTCGACCAGCCTCGCAACCTGGCCAAGTCCGTGACGGTGGAGTGAACGAGTGATCATCGGTGTGGGGATCGACGTGGCCGAGATCGAGCGGTTCGGGGAGTCCATCGAGCGGACCCCCGCGATGCTCCAACGGCTGTTCGTGGAGAGCGAGTTGATACTGCCGAGTGGTGAGCGGCGCGGGGTCGCCTCGCTCGCGGTGCGGTTCGCGGCGAAGGAGGCCCTGGCGAAGGCTCTGGGGGCGCCGGCGGGGCTGCTGTGGACGGATGCGGAGGTGTACGTGGAGGGGAGCGGGCAGCCGCGGCTCCGGGTGCGGGGGTCTGTCGCCGCGCGGGCGGCGGAGCTGGGGGTTCGGCATTGGCATGTTTCGCTCAGCCATGATGCGGGGGTCGCTTCCGCGGTGGTGATCGCGGAGGGCTGAGTCTTCCCCACCCCACCCCTTCCCGCTGTGGCACGTGAGGTTCCGCCGCGAGGGGGGTCCCCCCTCGTTCGAGCGAAGCCGAGAACTTGGGGGAGTGACCGGGCCACCTGCGGGCCGCACGTCGCGGCCGGGGGGAAGCGGCCACCCGTCTGGGCTTTCCGCCCCCGGCGGGTTTCGGGGCGCTGGGGCGGAGGCCCAGGGCGTTGGCCGGGGGCCGGGCCCCCGGCCCGGCGGGTTTCGGGAAAAGGGCGGGCGGGGGAGAGTTGGCGGCATGCGTACTGCCTACGACGTCGACACCGTTCGGGCCGCCGAGGGCGAGCTCATGGCCCTCCTCCCACCCGGCGCACTCATGCAGCGCGCCGCCGCCGGCCTCGCCGCAGCCTGCGCGGACATGCTGGGCCGCGTCTACGGCGCCAGGGTCGTGCTGCTCGTCGGCAGCGGGGACAACGGCGGCGACGCCCTGTACGCCGGGGCCCGCCTGGCCCGCCGGGGCGCGGGCGTCGGCGCGGTGCTGCTCAACCCGGACCGCGCCCACCCCGAAGGGCTTGCGGCGCTGCTGAGGGCCGGCGGCCGCGTCGCCGACGACCCCTTCGAGGTGCTTGCCGTCGCCGATCTCGTACTGGACGGCATCACTGGCATCGGCGGCCGCGGAGGGCTGCGTCCCGACGCGATTCCGCTCGCCCGGGCGGCCCGCGGGTCCAACGCCGTCGTCGTCGCCGTCGATCTCCCCAGCGGTGTGGACGCGGGCACCGGGGAGGTGCCCGGCGAGGCGCTGCGGGCGGACGCGACCGTCACGTTCGGGGCGTACAAGCCGGGGCTGCTCATCGACCCGGCGCGCGAGTACGCGGGGGCCGTCCGGCTCATCCCCATCGGGCTCGACCTGCCCTCCGTCCCCTCCGTCGAGGCCCTCCAACACGCCGACGTGGCAGACCTGTTGCCCACTCCGGGCGCCGAGAGCGACAAGTACCGCCGGGGTGTCGTCGGCATCGTCGCCGGTTCGGCCCGCTATCCCGGCGCGGCGGTCCTCGCGGTCGCGGGCGCGCTGAGGGGCGGGGCCGGGGCGGTGCGGTACGTCGGGCCCGGCGGCGACGCGGTCATCGCGCGCTTCCCCGAGACCCTCGTGTCGGACGGCTCGCCCGCGAAGGCCGGGCGGGTGCAGGCGTGGGTGGTCGGCCCCGGGCTGGGTGACGGTCCTGGTGTCGATGAGGTGCTCGGCTCGGACGTGCCGGTCCTTGTGGACGCGGACGGGCTGCGGTGCCTGGACCCCGACGCGGTACGGGGCCGCCCGGCGGCCACCCTGCTCACCCCGCACGCGGGCGAGGCGGCCGCGCTGCTCGGGGTGCCGCGCGAGAAGGTCGAGGCGGAGCGGCTGGCCTCGGCGCGCGAGCTGGCCTCGCGGTACGGGGCGACGGTGCTGCTCAAGGGGTCGACCACGCTGGTCGCGGACGCGGACGGCCCGGTACGGGTCAACCCGACCGGTACGTCCTGGCTGGCCACGGCGGGGAGCGGGGACGTGCTGTCCGGGCTTGCGGGGTCGTTGCTTGCGGCGGGGCTGGGGGCGAGGGATGCGGGGTCGGTGGCGGCCTATCTCCATGGCTTGGCCGGGCGCCATGCCTCGCAGGGGGCGCCCGCGACTGCGTATGGGGTGGCTGGGGCGGTGCCGGGGGTTTGGCGGGATGTGGCCGCGTCGGGCGGGTGAGAGGGCCCCGCCCCACCCCGCCCCTTCCCTGGACCCTCCGGGGGTGGGAAAGAGGTGAAGCCGGTTTTCCTGGGGCTCCGCCCCAGACCCCGTTCGCGCCTGAAGGGCGCTCGTCCTCAAACTCCCCCACGGCCTTAAGGGCCCGGAGGGGGGGGGACCCCACGACAGGCTGGGTATGCCCGCATGGGTACCCCGCCAAGGTCAGCCACGCCAGGGGCGCGGGGAACTGCGCGACCCGCCACCCACGGTCCGCAGTCCGAAGGGCGTCGGGGCCTGCTCGTCGGCAGGGTCGGGCCTGGCCGCACGGGCGCCCCGCAAAGGCCGAACCTCCCAGGGGCGCGGGGAACTGCGCGCGCAACCACGCACGGTCCGCAGGTCGAACGGTGCCAGACCCCGCCGAAGAGGCTCGGCCGCGCCCCGCGTGTGCGTGCCGCTCTCCACCACCCCCGGCTGTTTCATGGCCCGCATGAGCCACCCCCACGTCACCCTCGAACCCGGCCGCATCGCCGCCCTGCTCCTCGGGCCCGCCGCCGTGCTCGTACCCTCGCCCCCGGCCATGGCCGCGGAGCTCACCGCGGTCGTCCAGCCTGTGCCCGCCGGCCTCGGGGCCGTCGAGCGGATCGCGGTGGTCGAGAGGGAGGTCGTTGCCGTCGAGGACGGTCAACTCGCTTCCGCCGCAGGTCTGTTGAGGATTGGCGAGGCGTCCTCGTACGCCGTGCCCGGTGAGGCCTGCGGCCCGCAGCGCCTCGCCGAGGCCCTGCGGCGGCACCGCGGTGATCTCTGGAGCGCGCTCGCCGAGTTCGGCTACGTGGGCGGGCGCGGCGGCGGGGTGCAGGCGGCGGCCCTCGCGGCGGCGTTCGCCGCGGCCCCCGGCGGGCCGGAGCCCGCCACCCCCGACCGGGTCTTCGCCAGTGTGGAGGAGTTCGCGGCCCGGTGCTGCGCCTGGCGGGATGCCCGGCCGTCCACAGGCGGGTGACGGCCCGGCCCGCCGACCGGCCGGGTTTTCGAGGGCCGTCCTGGGCCTGGCGGGACCTCCCGCGGCCCGCCGCCACCAGGGCAACCCCCGCCACCGGGTGACATCCGCCGCGCGGCTTCCGCGACACGCCCGGAGCCGGGGGTTCTCTGGGCCTATGAACCCAGGACAAACTCGTCAGAAAACCCAGAAAGTGCATAAAGCCCAGAAACGGCAGAAATTCGGTGCCTGCGGGCTGGTGCTCGCCGCCACCCTCGCGCTCGGGGCCGCCGCCCCCAGCACCGGCGTCCCCCTGCCCCCGCCACCCCGCCGACTCGCAGTCCCCGCACCCCCCGTCCCGCCCGCGCCGGGCAACCCCGCACCGGGCACCTCCGCCCCCGGCGACCCCGCTCCGCCCGCCCCCGGCGACCCCGCGCCGGGCAACGCCGCCCCCGGCATCCCCGAGGTCCTCGTGCGCGGGGAGGCGCTCGACCCGCAGGCGGGGCCGCTCGACACCCCCGATCAGGCGCTGCCCCCGCTCGTCTACCAGCCCAGCGCCGCCGAGGACCGGCTCGAACCGGTGGCCGCGCCCGAGGGGGCGTACCGGCTCGTCGAGTACGTGCCGCAGAGTGAAGTCGCCGCCGAGCCCGGTAGCTGTACCGCCAAGGCCGGGCCGTACCAGAAGCAGATCGAGCGGTGGCTCGGACTCACGGTGGACGGGCGGCAGTCCGCCGCCGACTGCGCCGAGGTCCGCAAGTTCCAGCAGGCGCAGGGGATTTCGCCGGCCATCGGGTTCGCCGGGCCGGTCACCTGGTCCCGGATGCAGTTCCTGTCCGCGCGCAAGAATCCCAACGCCGCGCACCAGTGCCCCGTGAAGGCCCAGCGCGTGGCCTGCGTGGATCTGGCGCGGCAGTTGATGTGGGTGCAGACGGGGAACAAAGTCACCTTCGGGCCTGTGCCCATTCGTAGTGGGCGGGCCTCGCTGCCCACCCGGGGCGGGTGGCACAAGGTCTACTGGCGGCACAAGAACCACTGGTCGACGATCTACCACCAGTCCATGCCGTACGCCCAGTTCTTCGACGGCGGGCAGGCCTTCCACGCCGTCTACCACAGCGTGTACACCTCCGAGGGCAGCCACGGGTGTGTGAACCTGGGCCTCGATGACGCGCGCAAACTGTGGGACGCCCTGCGCCAGGGCGACGGCGTCTACGTGTGGGGGCACCGCGAGGGCACCTGAGCCCGCCCCCGCCAATGTGTCCTGCGGCACAATCCGAGTCCCCGTGCGCTCTGAGAGACTTGGCGCGATGACCGCGATGACTCAATACCCCGCCGGGCGCGCCCGCGCCGAGATCGACCTGGGCGCGCTGCGCGCCAACGTGCGTACGCTGCGCGCCTGTTCGCCCGGCGCGCAGCTCATGGCCGTGGTGAAGGCGGACGCGTACGGGCACGGCGCGGTGCCGTGTGCCAGGGCGGCACAGGAGGCGGGCGCCGCGTGGATCGGCACCGCCACGCCGCACGAGGCGCTGGCGCTGCGCGCGGCCGGCATCGGGGGCCCGATGATGTGCTGGCTGTGGACGCCGGGCGGCCCCTGGCGCGAGGCCATCGAGGCCGACATCGACGTCTCGGTCAGTGGCACGTGGGCGCTGCGGGAGGTCGTCGAGGCCGCTCGCGGCGCCGGACTCACCGCCAGGATTCAGCTCAAGGCCGACACCGGGCTCGGCCGCAACGGCTGCCAGCCCGCCGACTGGCCGGAACTCGTCCACGCGGCGCTCGCCGCCCCCGAGGTCACCGTCACCGGCCTGTGGTCGCACCTGGCCTGCGCCGACGAGCCCGGCCACCCCTCGATCGCGGCCCAGCTCTCGGTGTTCCAGGAGATGACCGCGTTCGCGGAGAAGGCGGGCATCACCCCCGAGGTGCGGCACATCGCCAACTCCCCGGCCACGCTCACCCTCCCCGAGTCCCACTTCGACCTCGTACGCACCGGCATCGCCATGTACGGCATCTCGCCCGCGCCGGAGCTCGGCACCGCGCGCGAGCTGGGGCTGCGGCCGGTCATGACCCTGTCGGCCTCGGTGGCGCTCGCCAAGCAGGTGCCGGCGGGTCACGGCGTCAGTTACGGGCATCACTACGTCACGAAGAGCGAGACCACCCTCGGCCTCGTCCCGCTCGGTTACGCCGACGGCATCCCGCGGCACGCCTCCGGGCGCGGTCCGGTTCTGGTGGGCGGGAAAGTACGTACCGCGGCGGGCCGCATTGCCATGGACCAGTTCGTGGTCGACCTTGAGGGGGACAGGGTGGAGCCGGGCGACCGGGCCGTGCTGTTCGGGCCGGGCGACCACGGGGAGCCGACGGCCGAGGACTGGGCGCGGGCGGCCGACACCATCGGCTACGAGATCGTGACGCGCATCGGTTCACGGGTGCCCCGCGTCTACGTGAATGAGTGTTCCGACGACGACGAGTAAGAGCGGAGCGGCACGGTGAGCGAGAGCAGCACGGGGGACGCCGTCGTATCCGCGGTCCAGGATGCCCAGTCGGCGGTGGGGAACTGGCGCCTTGCCGGGATCGCGGGGGCCGCGATAGGCGTGGTCGCGGCGGGCGCGGCGGCGGGTGTCGCCATAGAGCGCCTCACCGTCGGGCGCGGCATGCGCAGAAAGGCACGGCTCGCGCTCGACGCGTCCGGGCCCTACGGATCACTGCGGGGCATGCCCGGCCGGGCGGTCGCCGACGACGGCACGGTCCTCTACTACGAGACCGACGAGGTCGAACCGGAGGCGGGCGCCAACGGCTCGCGCAAGCGCCGGCTGTTCGGGCGCAAGGTCCCGGCCCCGGTCACCGTGGTGTTCTCGCACGGCTACTGCCTCAGCCAGGACTCCTGGCACTTCCAGCGGGCGGCCCTGCGCGGGGTGCTGCGCACGGTGCACTGGGACCAGCGCAGCCACGGCCGCTCGGACCGCGGCAAGGCCCAGCGCGACGGCATTCCGGTCGACATCGACCAGCTCGGCCGCGACCTGAAGGCCGTCATCGACGCGGCGGCTCCCGAGGGTCCGCTCGTCCTGGTCGGCCACTCCATGGGCGGCATGACGATCATGGCCCTGGCCGACCAGTACCCCGAGCTGATCCGGGACCGCGTGGTCGGCGTCGGCTTCGTCGGTACGTCCTCCGGCAAGCTCGGCGAGGTCAACTACGGGCTCCCGGTGGCCGGGGTCAACGCGGTGCGCCGGGTGCTGCCGGGCGTGCTCAAGGCGCTCGGCTCGCAGGCCGAGCTGGTGGAGCGGGGGCGGCGGGCGACGGCCGACCTGTTCGCGGGCATGATCAAGCGCTACTCGTTCTCCTCCAGGGACGTCGACCCGGCGGTGGCCCGGTTCGCCGAGCGGATGATCGAGAGCACCCCGATCGACGTGGTCGCGGAGTTCTATCCGGCCTTCTCCGAGCACGACAAGACAGCCGCCCTGGCGATCTTCGCGGAGGTCCCCGTCCTGGTCCTGGCAGGCGACCGCGACCTGGTCACCCCCAGCTCGCACAGCGAGGCCATCGCCGATCTGCTGCCCGACGCGGAGCTGGTCATCGTGCCGGACGGCGGGCACCTGGTGATGCTGGAGCACCCCGAGACGGTCACCGACCGCCTCGCGGACCTCCTGGCCCGGGTCGGCGCGGTGCCGCAGGCCGCTAACGTTGGGACGTATGGAAGCACCGCACAGCAGCCCGGCGGCTGACGCCGGCACCCGCCTCACCCTCAACTCCCCTTCCGAAATGCAGGAGTTGGGCCGCCGCATCGCCAAACTGCTCCGCCCGGGCGACCTCGTGATGCTCACCGGGGAGCTCGGCGCCGGCAAGACGACCCTCACCCGCGGCCTCGGCGAGGGCCTCGGCGTGCGCGGCGCCGTGACGTCCCCCACCTTCGTCATCGCCCGCGTCCACCCCTCGCTGGTCGGCGGGCCCGCCCTGGTGCACGTGGACGCGTACCGGCTCGGCGGCGGCCTCGACGAGATGGAGGACCTCGACCTCGACGTGTCGCTGCCCGAGTCCGTGGTGGTCGTCGAGTGGGGCGAGGGCAAGGTCGAGGAGCTGTCCGACGACCGGCTCCAGGTCCTGATCGACCGCGTCGTGGGTGAGACGGACGACGACCGCAGGGTCGTCACCGTCACCGGGATCGGGCCCCGCTGGGCCGGCGCCGGGGTCGAGAGTCTCTGAGGCCGCGGCCGGGTGCGGCTGGAGCGGGCCGTACATTCCGACAAGACGTCGGCAAAGTGTTGCGCCGGTCGCACCGGGCATGGTCACATGGAGACAGAGACCTGGTTAGGTCTACCTAACCGCGCCTTCTTCCGCAGCCCCAGGAGGCCGCCATGACCGTGCCGGAACGCGAAGCGAAGCCGCAGGCCCCGCGGGGCGTCCCGGTGCCGCTCGGGGTGTCGATACACGATCTGCTCGCCTCGTGCGCCGCGGCCACCGCCGTTTCGACGCCGCCGCGCGAGAGCGCCCCGGCGGCCGACGAGGGTGACGCGCGGCGGGACGCCGCTTAGTCCTATCGGGTTGTTCGTCGGGCCGGGCTCCAGGCGCCTACGGGACGACGACGACCTTCGAGTTGCGGGTCGCGAAAGTCCACATCGCGTTGCCGTCCGCCCGCGTCATGCGGATCCCGCCGGCCTTCTTGTCCGTCTTCGGGCCCGTCATCGAGCCGTCCACCGCGGAGCTGAAGCCGATCGTCACGTTCTCGTTGATGGCGAACCGCACGACGTGCTCGACCATCACCCCGTCCGAGCCGGTGATCTTGCCGCCGGTCCGCGAGAGCACGGCGTACGTGCCGGGCTTCGGGCTGATGCTGGACGGCACGACCGCGAACGTCTTCGGCGTCTTCGTCACGCCCACCAGCCACACCCGCTTCGCACCGAGCGCGTACACGACACGGACACCGGTGCCGGAATTCGCCGGCACCGCGAGGTCGGGCTTGTTGGCGGGGGAGCCGGCGGGCGGCGCGTTCGACGGCTTCACGGACGGGGACCCGCTGGTGCCGGGAGCCGCGAGCGCGGACCGCGGGGGCGCGCTCGCCGAGGCCTGGTAGGCGAGGAAGCCGACCACCGCGAGAGCGGCCGCGGTCAGCCCGGCCACGAACCCCGTGCTGCTCCTTGCCACCTGGACTTCCCCTTTCGTACGTACATGCATGCCTACGGTCATACCTGCGGCTGACGGTAGCAGCACGTGACGGCTTGGGCAGGACGCCGTGCCCCCGCCGCCTTGGTCGTAGGCTGTTCGCGTGCTCTTGCTCGCCGTTGATACCGCCACCCCCGCCGTCACCGTCGCCCTGCACGACGGCACCGCCGTCGTCGCCGAGTCGAGTCAGGTCGACGCCCGCAGGCACGGGGAGCTCCTGCTGCCCGCCGTCGACCGGGTGCTCGCCGAGGCCGGCCTGAAACTCGACGCCGTGACGGACCTGGTCGTCGGCGTCGGGCCCGGCCCCTACACCGGCCTGCGGGTCGGCCTGGTCACCGCCGCGACGTTCGGCTCGGTGCTCGGCGTCCCCGTCCACGGCCTGTGCACCCTGGACGGCCTCGCCTACGCCTCGGGCATCGAGGGCCCCTTCGCGGTCGCCACCGACGCCCGCCGCAAGGAGGTGTACTGGGCCAGGTACGAAGACTTCCGTACGCGCGCGGGCGAGCCCGGCGTCGACCGGCCCGCCGACATCGCGGACGAGCTGAGCGGCCTGCCCGTCGTCGGCGCGGGCGCCCTGCTCTACCCGGAGTCCTTCCCCCAGGCGCGCGGCCCCGAGTACCAGTCGGCGGGCGCGCTCGCCGCCCTCGCCGCCGAGAAGCTCGCCGAGGGCTCGGCCTTTCTGCCGCCGACGCCGCTGTACCTGCGCCGGCCGGACGCGCAGGTGCCCAAGAACTACAAGGTGGTCACCCCCAAGTGAGCGGGGCCGTTCTGCGCGAGATGCGCTGGTGGGACATCGCGCCCGTGCTGGAACTCGAACACGAGCTGTTCCCCGAGGACGCCTGGTCGGCGGGGATGTTCTGGTCCGAGCTCGCGCACGCGCGCGGGCCGGGCGCAACCCGCCGCTATGTGGTCGCCGAGGACGCCGAGGGGCGGCTCGTGGGGTACGCCGGGCTCGCCGCGGCCGGCGACCTCGCCGACGTGCAGACCATCGCCGCCGCCCGCGACCAGTGGGGCACCGGGCTCGGCGCCCGCCTCCTGACCGATCTGCTCAAGCACGCCACCGCCTTCGAGTGCGACGAGGTCCTGCTCGAAGTGCGCGTGGACAACACCCGGGCCCAGAAGCTCTACGAGCGCTTCGGCTTCGAGCCCATCGGCTTCAGACGCGGCTACTACCAGCCGGGCAACGTCGACGCGCTCGTGATGCGGCTGAACGTCCAGGAACACGTCCAAGGAACAGAAGAGACTGACTGATGGCTGACGAACCGCTCGTACTGGGCATCGAGACCTCCTGCGACGAGACCGGCGTCGGCATCGTGCGCGGTACGACCCTGCTCGCCGACGCCATCGCCTCCAGCGTGGACACGCACGCCCGGTTCGGCGGCGTGGTCCCCGAGTTCGCGTCGCGGGCCCACCTCGAAGCGATGGTGCCGACCATCGAGCGCGCCCTGAAGACCGCCGGGATTTCGGCGAAGGACCTCGACGGCATCGCGGTCACCGCGGGCCCCGGGCTCGCGGGCGCGCTGCTCGTCGGCGTCTCGGCCGCCAAGGCGTACGCGTACGCCCTGAACAAGCCGCTGTACGGGGTCAACCACCTCGCCTCGCACATCTGCGTCGATCAGCTGGAGCACGGGCCGCTGCCCGAGCCGACGATGGCGCTGCTCGTCTCCGGCGGCCACTCCTCGCTGCTGCTCGCCCCCGACATCACCTCCGACGTCCGCCCGATGGGCGCCACCATCGACGACGCCGCGGGCGAGGCCTTCGACAAGATCGCCCGGGTGCTCGACCTCGGCTTCCCCGGCGGCCCGGTCATCGACCGGCTCGCCAAGGAGGGCGACCCGAAGGCGATCGCGTTCCCGCGCGGCCTGACCGGCTCGCGCGACCCGGCGTACGACTTCTCCTTCTCGGGCCTCAAGACCGCCGTGGCCCGCTGGATCGAGGCCAAGCGCAACGCGGGCGAGGAGGTCCCGGTCCGCGATGTCGCCGCGTCCTTCCAGGAGGCCGTGGTGGACGTGCTGACCCGCAAGGCCGTACGGGCCTGCAAGGACGAGGGTGTCGACCACCTGATGATCGGCGGCGGCGTCGCCGCCAACTCCCGGCTGCGCGCGCTCGCCCAGGAGCGCTGCGAGCGGGCCGGCATCCGGCTGCGGGTGCCGCGGCCCGGGCTGTGCACGGACAACGGCGCGATGGTCGCGGCCCTCGGCGCGGAAATGGTGGCCCGCAACCGGCCCGCCTCCGACCTGGAGCTCTCGGCGGACTCCTCGCTCCCGGTGACCGAGCCGCACGTACCGGGCGAGGCACACGCCCATTCCCACGATCACGACCATGTGCACGAGGTCAGCAAGAAGAACCTGTACTCATGACCGTCGCGCTGATGTGGGAGGCCCGGGCCGCCGAGGGCCGCGGCGCCGAGCTCCTCGCCTGGGTGGGGGAGCAGACCGTGGCCGGTTCGCCACTGCGCCGCGAGGTCCTGCGCGCGCCCGGAGACCGGGTCCTCGTCATCACCTGGTGGGACGCGCCCTACGATGCCGAGCTGCCCGAACTTCCGGAACCCGGTGGGGATTTGGTGGCCAGGCCGGTGCACCGCTGGCGCTTCGAATCGGTCGGCTGAGCCGCCTTCCCGACGCGGCGCGTGTCGCTTCCCGATCGTTCAAGGCAACCCCGCAACCGTTTTCGGCATCAAGCTAGGAGCAGGTGATGGCCGAAACGGACGGGTAATGGAACATGGGCTGGCTCGTGCGCAAGAAGGCGGTCGGTGCGGCCGTCCTCGGACTTCTGATGGTCGCGGGCTGCTCGTCGGGCGGCGGGTCGGGCAGCACGCCTTCCGCCTCCGCGCCGTCCGCGAAGGGCAGCGATACGGCGTCCCCGGGGACCGACACGTCCGGCACCGAGGCCGCGTACCGCAAGTGGGGCCTCAAGCCGTTCGCCGCGCCGCCCGCGCCCCCGGCCGAGAAGCCGGTGAAGGCGAAGCCCGGCGAGGTGCCGGTGGTGAGCGACATCCCCACCAAGGACAAGATCGTCTTCGTGACGTTCGACGACGGGGCCGAGAAGGACCCCAAGTTCGTCGAGATGATGAAGGACCTGAAGATCCCCTTCACGATGTTCCTGACCGACGACATCATCCGCAGCGACTACGGCTACTTCAAGCCGCTGCAGGCACTCGGCAACTCCATCGAGAACCACACGCTCTCGCACCCCAACATGCGCACCCTCGGCGAGGCCGCGCAGAAGAACGAGATATGCACCCAGGAGAAGAAGCTGGGCAAGGAGTACGGCACGGCGCCCCGGCTCTTCCGGCCTCCGTACGGCAACTGGAACGAGAACACCCGGGCCGCCGCCAAGTCCTGCGACATCCAGGCCATCATCCTGTGGCGCGAGTCGATGCAGATCACGAACATGCAGTACCAGCGCGGTGACAAGAAGCTGCACCCGGGCGACATCATCCTGGCGCACTTCCGCGGCCCCAAGGAGCTCAAGGGCGCGTCCATGACGGAGATGACCGCGAACATGCTCCGCCACATCCAGGAGCAGGGCTTCACGGTGGCCCGCCTGGAGGACTACGTCTAGGAGGTTAGGAGGCTCCGGTCGGTCATGACCGGGCCGCGTCCATCGACGGGCGGCACACCGCGTTCATCGGGCAACAGCACAAAAAGAAGAAGGCAAGGAGTGAATACTCTCCTTGCCACTCTCAAGATATAGCGCACCGGGGGGCTTGCGGCAAGGCCCCCATCGTGCCGCACAATCTCTCGCCTAAGGCCACCACCTGCGGAAACGGGAGATTCACTCAGTGCGTGTGCTGTTCGGAACCGATGGCATGGACCACCTGACCACGAGCGCCTTCGACCTTCCCGACCGCCTTGCCGCCAGGGCCGATCCGGCCCTGATCGCCGACGACGAGCGGCATTTCGCCGCCATCGCGGCGAGCCTCGACCAGACGATCGCCGAGCTGTCCGACCGCCTCGACACCCTGCGCAAGGCGCCCGGCGGCGTCGGCCGGGCCGTGATGGACCGGGACGTCGAGGTTCACCACGTGACCGGCCGCCTGCGCGCGCTGCGCCGCTTCGGCCTCGACCTGTGCCTCGGCCGCATCGTCGGCGCGGACGACTCCGAGCCCCTCTACATCGGACGGCTCGGCCTCACCGACAGCGAGGGCCGCCGGCTGCTGCTCGACTGGCGTTCCCCCGCCGCCGAGCCGTTCTTCGCGGCCACCCACGCCGAGCCGATGGGCCTGGCGAGCCGCCGCCGCTACCGCTGGACCCGCGGCCGGATCAGCGACTACTGGGACGAGGTGTTCAGCGCCGACGGGCTCGAAGGGCACGCGGCCCTCGACGACCAGTCCGCGTTCATCGCGAGCCTGGGCACCAACCGCTCGTCCCGGATGCGCGACGTGCTCTCCACCATCCAGTCCGACCAGGACGCCATCATCCGGGCGGGCTCGCGCGGCGCCCTCGTCGTCGACGGCGGCCCCGGTACGGGCAAGACCGTCGTCGCCCTGCACCGCTCCGCCTACCTGCTGTACTCCGACCCGCGCATCGGTCACCGCCGCGGCGGCGTCCTGTTCGTCGGCCCGCACCGCCCGTACCTGGACTACGTCGCCGACGTCCTGCCCAGCCTCGGCGAGGAGGGCGTGCAGACCTGCATCCTGCGGGACCTCGTCACCGCGGGGGCCGAGGCGAAGGACGAGAGCGACCCGGAGGTGGCCCGCCTGAAGGCGTCCGCCGACATGGTCAAGGCGGTCGAGACGGCCGTCCGGTTCTACGAGGACCCGCCCACCCGGGCGATGACGGTCACCACGCCCTGGTCCGACGTCCGGCTGACCGCCGACGACTGGGCCGAGGCGTTCGACGCGCCGGGCCCGGGCACCCCGCACAACGAGGGCCGCGAGCTGGTGTGGGAGGCGCTGGTGTCGATCCTGTTCGACCAGCACGACGGCGACGACGTCACGCCCGAGGAGTTCCGCAAGGTACTGCGCCAGGACCGGGAGCTCGTCGAGACCCTCAACAGCGCGTGGCCGCTCCTTGAGGCGGCCGACGTCGTCGGCGACCTGTGGTCGGTGCCCGCCTATCTGCGGATGTGCGCGCCTTGGCTCGCCCCCGACGACGTACGCAAGCTGCGGCGCGCGGATGCCAAGGCCTGGACGGTGTCCGACCTGCCGCTCCTGGACGCGGCGAGGCTGCGGCTCGGCGACCGTGAGGCGGAACGGCGCAAGCGGCAGCACGACGCCGTGGTCGCCGCCGAACGCGAGCGCATGTCCGGCGTCATCGACGAGATCATCTCAGCCTCCAACTTCAACTCGGCCGGCGACGAGAGCGAAGGCGCGCTGCGCATGCTGCGCGGCAAGGACCTCCAGGACACCCTGATCGACGAGAGCGCCCTGCCCACCGCCGAATCCGACCTCCTCGCCGGACCGTTCGCACACATCGTCGTGGACGAGGCCCAGGAACTCACCGACGCGGAATGGCAGATGCTGCTCCTGCGCTGCCCGTCCCGCAGCTTCACCATCGTCGGCGACCGCGCGCAGGCCCGGCACGGCTTCACCGAGTCGTGGCAGGAGCGCCTGGAGCGGATCGGCCTCGACCGCAACGACGTGGCCTCGCTCAGCATCAACTACCGCACGCCACAAGAGGTCATGACCGAGGCCGAGCCGGTCATCCGGGCCGCGCTCCCGGACGCCAACGTGCCGACGTCCATTCGCAGCAGCGGCGTCCCGGTGGTCCACGGATCCGTAGCGGACCTTGACCGGGTCCTGGAGAACTGGCTCGCCGAGCACGCCGACGGGGTCGCCTGCGTGATCGGGGATTCCGCCTTCCCGGCCACGCCCCGGGTCCGCTCGCTGACACCGGAGCTGTCGAAGGGCCTCGAATTCGACCTGGTCGTGATCGTCGACCCGGCGGAGTTCGGCGAGGGCATCGAGGGGGCGGTCGACCGCTATGTGGCGATGACCCGGGCGACGCAGCAGCTCGTGATCCTCACGAGCCCATGACCGGCTCCGGAAAAAAATCCGGCGGATTTCCGGGGCGGTGTCGATCGGGCCGTCTCCCGTTCGACGTATGAGTGAGAGGCGGGGAAAACATCCCCGCACCGTACGCATTCCGACGAACGGAGAAGGTCATGCCGCGCTACCTGTCCATGGTTCGCATCGACGAGAACAACACCCCCGCGGGCGGCCCCAGCCCCGAGCTCATGGAGCAGATGGGCAACCTGATCGGCGAGATGACCAAGGCCGGGGTCCTGCTCGACACCGCGGGGCTCACGCCCTCCGCCCAGGGCACCCGGCTCCGCTGGAACCGCGGCGAACTGACGGTCACCGACGGCCCGTTCACCGAGTCCAAGGAGGTCATCGGCGGATACGCCCTCATCCAGGCCAAGGACAAGGCGGAGGCGCTGGAGTGGACCAAGCGGTTCCTGCAGATCCACGGCACGGAGTGGGACGTCACCTCGGAGGTGCGGGAGATCGCCGAGGGCTAGGGCCTGTCCGGCGGATCTTGTCTGGGACGCGGGGGCCTGGCACGCCCTCCCCCAAGGCCTAATGGGCCAGGGGGGACCCCCACGGCGTTGTCGTCGGTTGCCGACTCCCCCAAGGTCTCGGCTCCGCTCGACCAGGGGGGACCCCCATCGCGTCGCCGCCCTCCTCCGCCTTGCAGCTGGACGCACCAGGCCCCCGCTCACCAGCACTGAAGAGCTGAGCCGCACTGCGGGCGACCAGATCCGCCGGACAGACCCTAGGCCCCCGGCCCGCTGCGGCCGGGGCTTCGGCCCCGGCCCCTCGGGGGGTGTTCCGGGAAATGTTGCCGCCCGGTGGCCGCGGTGATCTGCTGATACGGCCGGGCCGCGAAGAGGCGGCGATTTTCCGGGCCGTACGGCGATGAGTTTCGCGGGCGGGGCCGGTCTACCTGTTGATGCCGCCCAGAGGGGGCCGGGCAACGCCAAGGAGGCCGAGGATGTCCGCGAAGATCACCCAGAAGATCACCACCTTCCTCTGGTTCGACAGCCAGGCCGAGGAAGCCGCCAACCACTACGTCTCGATCTTCGGCGGAGACTCGAAGATCGTGGGGATCACGCACTACTCGGCGTCGACGCCGGGCGAGCCGGGCTCGGTCATGACGGTCGACTTCCAGCTCGCGGGCCAGAAGTTCACCGCCCGCAACGGCGGCCCGCAGTTCTCCTTCACCGAGGCGATCTCGCTCTCGGTGGCCTGCGACACCCAGGAGGAGATCGACCGGTTCTGGACGCGGCTGGGCGAGGGCGGCGAAGAGGGACCCTGCGGCTGGCTGAAGGACAAGTACGGCCTGTCCTGGCAGGTCGTCCCCGCCGAACTGCCCGAACTGCTCGGCCAGGGCGCGGAGAAGTCCGACCGGGTCATGGCGGCGGTCATGGGCATGAAGAAGCTGGACCTTCAGGCGATGCGGGACGCGTGACGCGGCGCGTGCGTGCCCCTTGGCGGGGTGCCGTGGCCGTCGGAGAGGCGGTTCTTCGGCTGCGGACCGTCGTGGCTGGTCGCGCCGTTCCCCGCGCCCCTAACCGCGTGGTGCCCCAGGGGGGGGCCGCTTACTGGCTAACTGTTGTGAACATGGCGCGGGGTGGGGGCCGGGGCCCGGGCCGGCCCCGATAATCTCTGGCGCATGTCGCCCCGTTCGCCGCTTCCGCCTTCGCCGCCCCCGGTCGAGATACGCGCCTGGCCCGACCGCAACGCGCTGCTCGCCGACCGGGCGCAAGTCCTGGAGGCCCTGGTCAAGGGGTACTTGGGGGCGGGGCGGCTCGGGCTGCACTGGCTGTGGGCGGCGCTCTTCGCACTCGGCTGGTCGCTGGTCGGCGCGGCGCTCACCTCGCTCACCGACGTCCTCACCGCGATCGTCGGCGGGGTGTTCCTGCTGCTGGGGCTCGGCGTGATGATCCCGACCGGGTTCGCCGTCGGGTTCGGGCTGCGCAAGGACCGCCGGATCCGTGAACTCCTGCGCCAGTGGGCCGAGTTGGACCGTGATCCCGTGCTCGACCGGAACCTGCGCAGGCCGGGCCTGAGCCTGGCCTGGCTGGTTCCCTCGGTGCTGCTGTGCGCGGGAGGCCTCGCCGTCTGTCTGGTGCTGCCCGCGACCGCCGACCCGGGCCACGACACGTACGCGCTCGTCGTCTACGGCATGGGGCTCGGCCTCATCTGCTGGCTGACCGGACTTGTCGGCGTCGTGAAGGCGGCCGCGCACCGGCGTTGGGTGCTGCGCTCCCTGGCCCCCGGGGCAACGCGCTGACCTCAGGCCTATCCTTGGGGCGCCGCAGATGCTGCGGTGACACATCCCGGGGGAAGGACGGCCGCAATGGCCTGGTACTGGTGGATTCTGATCGTTTTCTGGATGGGCGGGTTCGGCTGGGCGATCGACAACGCCCGTACCGCGCTGCGCACTCGGCACGAGCGGAAGATGGAGCGGCTTGAGGCGGCCAAGCAGGAACGTCTCGCCGTGGAGGCCGCGCACAAGCCGCCGGAGCCGGTGTGTGGGTGCACGCACCACTTGGCCAAGCATGACAAGGCGGGGAAGTGTCATGAGCGGGTTGAGGTTCCGGTCGCCTGGGACGAGTCCAAGAAGCCGCTGCGTTTTGAGTCGGGGCAGTGCAACTGCCAGCAGTATGTGGGGCCTCAGCCCCTGTCCCAGGTGTACGCGGACGAGCTGACCGACCTCGACTAGGCGCTCCGCTCGGGGGGGCCGGAATCTGAGTGCGGGTCGGCTGAAACCCGTCGCGCAGTTCCCCGCGCCCCTTGAAACCCGCCTTCCGACTCGGGCCGTACGTGGCTGAGCGCGCAGTTCCCCGCGCCCCTAAAAGCCGCCTTCGGACTCGGGCCGTACGTGGCTTGTCGCGCAGTTCCCCGCGCCCTCAAGACTCCTTCGGCTGCGGACCGTGCGTGATTGCTCGCTCCCCCAAGTTCTCGGCTTCGCTCGAACAGGGGGCCCATCGCGGCGGAGCCGCACATCTCACAGCCCCGCGCCCCTGGCAGGGTTGATGCTGGCCCGCACCGGGGTAGTTCAGCCCGTCCGGCGTTTGAGGGCGAGTGCCCTTCAGGCGTGAACGGGGTCTGGGGCGGAGCCCCGGGAGACGAACCTTCCCCCTGTCCACCCCCGGAGGGTTTAGGGGAGGGGCGGGGTGGGGCGGGCGACCGGGTTTCCGATCAGCATCGTCGGCGCCCCGGACACCCGTGTCAGGAAGACGGTCGCCGCGTTCGGCCCCGAGGGCTTCACCTTGCGCCGCACCTCCTCCGGCTCCACCGCCGACCCCCGCTTCTTCACCGTCAGCACCCCCACCCCCCGCTCCCGCAACAACGCCTTCAACTTCTTCATGTTGAACGGGAGTTGGTCGGTGATCTCGTACGCCGAGGTGTACGGGGACACGTACGGCGCGTCGCTCGTGACGTACGCGATCGTCTCGTCGATCAGACGGCCCCCGCACCGTGAGACGATCTCGGCGACCAGGTGCGCGCGGATGACCGCGCCGTCCGGCTCGTACAGGTAGCGGCCCACCGGGCCCACCGGCGGCGCTTCGAGCGGGGCCGGGGCCCACAGCGCGGCGCCCGCCGGCAGCACGGTGGCGCGGAAGGCGCCCGGGGTCACCCCGGTGCCGAACCACAGCACCGCTTCCTTCACGTCGCCCCCGTCCGAGATCCACTCCGCCTCGGCCTGCGGCGGAATCGCCTCGTGCGGGATGCCGGGGGCGATCTTCAGCGCGGCGAAGGGGGCGGCGAGGGCGGCCGAGGTCGCCCACGAGAGCGGGGGCGAGTACGCCTCGGGGTCGAAGATGCGGCCCCGGCCGCCGCGCCTCGCCGGGTCCACGAAGACCGCGTCGTATCCCGACGTATCCACGTCCGTGACGTCCGCGCACCGCACCTCGATCAGGTCCGCGAGGCCCAGCGCCTCCGCGTTGGCGCGGGCCACGGCCGCCGTCAGGGGGTCGCGGTCGACCGCGAGGACCGAGATCCCGGCCCGCGCGAGGGCCAGCGCGTCGCCGCCGATGCCGCAGCACAGGTCCGCCACGCTGCGTACGCCGTGGGAGGCGAAGGCCTGCGCGCGGTGGGTGGCGACCGAGGTGCGGGTCGACTGCTCGACGCCGTTCGGCGTGAAGAACATCCGGTGCGCGTCCGCCGCGCCGAACTTCGCCACCGCCCGCTGCCGCAGCCGCGCCTGCCCGAGCGCCGCCGACACCAGGCCCGCGTCGTGATCGCGGCGCAGCCGGGTGGCGACCGCCAGCTCCTGGGACGGGTCGTAGTCCCGCAGCGATGCGAGCAGGGTGCGGCCCTCTTCGGTGAGCAGCAGGGAGAAGGTGTCGAGGTCGTTCACCCCGTCATTGTCGTCCAGCCACCGCCCCGCTGTGGGCCAGGCGGGCGATGGTGCGGCCGCCGGCGGCTGTGTCGTCCGGGTCGCGGGGCCCGCGCCTGACAGGATGCGGCGCCATGCAGCTAGTACGACAAAAAGGAAAATCCAGGACGAAGGTCGCCTGTCTTGCCCTCGCCCTCGGTGCCGCCCTGCTCACCTCGGGCTGCTCCGCCGAGGACGGCGAGGTCGGCCGCCCCGGCGCCGAGGCCGCCAAGAAGGGCCCCGTCGACCACGCCGACCAGCTCAAGCAGGCCGAGGCCGCCCGGCTCGCGGCCGTCAAGAAGTGGGGCCTGGCCAAACCGCCGCTGCTCGCGCCCCCGCCGCCCGCCGTCAAGCCGAGGATCACCAACCGCCCCGGGTTCGAGACGGACGGCGGAGACTCGCTGCCGCCGGTCTTCACCACCGTCCCCACCAAGGACCGGATCGTCTTCCTCACGATCGACGACGGCGCCGAGAAGGACCCCACCTTCCTGAAGATGATGCAGGAACTCCGCATCCCCTACAGCGCGTTCCTCAGCGACTACCTGGTCAAGGACGACCACGATTACTTCAGGAAGATGCAGGGCCTCGGGGTCACGCTCAACAACCACACCCTCAACCACCGCTACATGCCCGCGCTCTCCTACGACGAGCAGCGGCACGAGATCTGCGACCAGCAGGACAAGATCGGCCAGTGGGCGGGCGTGCGGCCCCGGCTGTTCCGGCCGCCGTACGGCAACTACAACGAGGACACCCTCAGGGCCGCCCAGTCCTGCGGCATCAAGGCCGCGCCGCTGTGGGCCGCCGAGGCCTTCACCGACCACATGGAATGGCGCGAGTGGGACCGCGACCTGCACCCCGGCGACATCGTCCTGACCCACTTCCGCGGCCGTCAGGACTGGAACGGGACCATGCCCGACATGGTCCGGCAGGTGATGAAGGTGATCACCGACAAGGGGTACGCCGTGGCCCGTCTGGAGGACTACGTGTGACCTTTCCCGAGGAGCGGCGGTGAAGCGCGCGCACCGGCTCCGGGCCGGCCTGGCCGGGCTGCTCGCCGCCGGTGCGCTGCTCTGCCCGCTGACCGGATGTACGGAGCCGACCGCGCCCGCCGCGCCCTTCGAGCGGCTCGGGCGCAGGGCCGCGCGCAAGGTCGTGCCGCGCGTCGGCCCCGACACACGGGCGGTCGCCGCCCGCCCGGCCCTGTACCTCTGAGCGCCGGTCGCCGAGCACCTATGCCCGAGTGCCTTCCCTCAAGGGTTCGAGCGCCAACTCCCGCTCCGGTGGGCCCAGTTCGGCCTCGCGCTGCCGTTCGCCGCTGTCGCTGATCCGGATGAGCAGCGCGATCATCAGCCAGTTGGCGACCAGGGACGAGCCGCCCTTGGCGAGGAACGGCAGCGCCTTGCCGGTCAGCGGGATCAGGCCCGTCACCCCGCCCGCCACCACGAACACCTGGAGCGCGAGGGCCGCCGCGAGGCCCGTCGCGAGCAGCTTGCCGAAGCCGTCGTGCGCGGAGAGCGCGGCACGCAGACCCCGCTGCACGAGCAGCGCGTACAGGGCGAGGACCGCCATCGTCCCGGCCAGGCCGAGCTCCTCGCCGACCGTGGTGAGGATGAAGTCGCTGCGGCCCGCGAAGCCGACGAGTTCGGGGTGGCCGCGGCCGAGGCCGGTGCCGGTCATGCCGCCGCTGCCGAAGCCGAAGAGGGCCTGGGCGGCCTGGTCGGAGACGAGGCCCGGCGGGCGTTCGGCGGGCGGCTTGTAGATGTCGAAGGGGTGCAGCCAGGCGACGATGCGGCCCTTGACGTGCGGCTCCGTCGAGCCGACCACGAACGCCCCGACCGCCGCCATCACGATGCCGGTCAGGATCCAGCTGGTGCGCTGGGTGGCGACGTACAGCATCACCACGAACAGGCCGAAGAAGATCAGCGAGGTGCCCAGGTCGCGCTCGAAGACCAGGACGAGCAGGCTGACCACCCAGATGGTCAGGATCGGTGCGAGCTGGCGGCCGGGCGGCAGCCTGACCCCGAGCATCTTGCGGCCGGTGAGCGCGAGCGAGTCCTTGTGGACGACGAGATAGCCCGCGAAGAACACCGCGATCATGATCTTGACGAACTCGCCGGGCTGCAGCGAGAACGGGCCGAGGTAGATCCAGCGCTTGGCGCCATAGGTGTCGCCGGGGAAGAACGCCGGGGCCATGAGCAGCACCAGGGCCGTGGCCATGCAGAGGTAGATGTAGCGCTGGAGCCGTCGGTGGTCGCGCAGCACGGCCAGGGTGGCGAGCGCGGCCGCGAAGCCGATGACCGTCCAGATGAGCTGGCCCGAGGCGGTGGCCTCCGCCTTGAACTTGTGCGCGTACGTGGGGTCGAGCCGGTAGAGCAGCACCAGGCCGATGCCCGAAAGGAGCAGGGCGAGCGGCAGGATCAGCGGGTCGGCGTACGCGGCGTACCGGCGCACGGTGAGGTGTCCGGCGAGCGCGATCAGCGCCATGCTGATCCCGAACTCGTAGGTGGCGCGCGGTAGTTGCCCCGTCATGGCCGTCGCGGCCGCCGCGTGACCGAACGTGGTCACGGCGACGACCAGCAGCAGGAGCAGCGCCTCGGAGCGGCGGCGCCGGACCGCGACCGGGCCCGAACCGCCGGCCCGGATCAGTCGACGCACGGGATGCCGCCGCCGTCGATGACCGGGGGCGCGGGCGCGGGTGGCGCCTTGCTCGGCGCCGGGGAGCCCTCGGGTGCGCTGGGCGGCGTCGAATGAACCGGATTGGTCTGTTCCGCGACTATCTGCTTGATCTTCACCGGATCGACGATATTGACGTCTTCGCCCCGGTGTTTGGCGAATCGCTCGATCGGAAGTGTCGTGAATGCCACATTCCCTCCCGATACGTTCCTGGCCTGCTTGATGAACGACATCAGGTCCCAGCCCTTGTCGGTCACGAGGTCCTGCTTGGCCACGTTCAGCAGATTCAGGAGGCGGACCGGGTCGGTGAACGTGCCGACGGAGTCCAGCTTCTGCGTCGCCGAGGCGAGGAACGCCTGCTGGCGACGCGTACGGTCCAGGTCGCCGCCGTCGAGCCCGTGCCGCTGCCGCACGAACGCGAGGGACTGCCGGCCGTTCAGGGTCGACTTCCCGGCCGGGAAGTCGGCGCCCGAGTACTTGTCCTTCACGGGCTTCTTCAGACAGACCGTCACCCCGTCGAGGGCGTCGGCCAGGTGGTAGAACCCGGCGAGATTCACCTCGGCGAAGTGGTCGATGGGCACACCCAGGAAGGCGCGTACGGTCTCGATCTCGGCCCGGCGGCCCGCCTCGCGGCCCGCCGTCTCCAGCTTCCCCTTGTCGGTGACGCCCTGCGCGGCCAGCTTGTCCTCGGTGCGGGCCTTCTCCAGGCCGTACGCCTTCTTGATCTTGTCCTGGCCGTGGCCCGGTATGTCGACCAGGTCGTCGCGAGGCACCGAGAACGCCTTCGCCTTGCTGCCGTCGCCGGGCACGTGAAGGAGGATCAGGGTGTTGGTGTTGTAGCCGCCGATGTCGGAACTGCCCGCGTGCAGCTTGTCGAGGACCTCGGGCGGCAGGTCGTCGCCGTTCTGGTCCTTGCGGCTGTCCAGGCCCATCAGCAGGATGTTGGTGTCCCCGCCCACCGACTTGGGCGCGTTGTCGCCGAGCGCGTGCGAGGTGCCGATGCTCCCGGCCAGATCGCGGTAGAGGTACCAGCCGCCGGCCAGGGCGCACAGCACCAGGACGACGGCGGCCAGGGCGAGCGTGCGCACCAGGCGCATCGGGCCGGAACGCTTCTTGCGACGGCGGTTGGTTCGGCTGCGGCTCATTCGACGGTGGCTCACGCCGACCGATGCTGTGCCCCGGGCGCTGAAGGAATCCTGAGAGTCCTGAAGGCGCCTTCAGGACCCCGTTGCTTTCAGGGGGCTCCCCGGCAGCCGCACGGTGAACGTCGCACCCGGGCCCGCCCCCACCGACAGCTCCCCGCCGTGGGCCCGCGCGATCTCGCGGGCGATCGCGAGCCCGAGCCCGGTGCCGCCGCTCTCGCGGGCGCGGGCGGTGTCCAGGCGTACGAAGCGCTCGAAGACCCGGGACCGGTCGGCGGCCGGGATGCCGGGCCCGTCGTCGGCGACTTCGAGGACCGCGTCCGCTCCCTGCCGGGCGGCCCGCACCCGTACCGCGGTACGGGCATGACGCACCGCGTTGTCGACGAGGTTGGCCAGCATCCGCTCCAGCTGTGCCGGGTCGCCGCGCACCGGCACGGGAGCGTCCGCGTGCAGCTCGACCGGGACCCGGGCGGCCCGCCTGCGGGCGGTGTCCTCGGCCGCGAGCAGCGTCAGGTCGACGGGCTCGGCCAGGGGCTGCGGGTGGGCGTCGAGGCGGGCCAGGAGCAGCAGGTCGGCGGCGATCCGCTGGAGCCGCTCGGTGTCGTCTAGCGCGGCTCGCACCGAGGCCGAGTCCGGTGCGGCCAGGGCGACTTCGAGCCGGGAGCGGACCGCGGCGATCGGGTTGCGCAGCTCGTGCGAGGCGTCGGCGACGAACTCGCGCTGGCGGACATGGGCCTGTTCGAGCCGGTCGAGGGTGGCGTTCACGGTCCGGGCGAGCAGCGCGATCTCGTCGGCGCCGCCGGGGTCGGGGACCCGCCGGTCCAGCTCGCTGGAGCTGACCTCGGCGAGCTCGGTGCGGATCGAGGTCACCGGGCGCAGCGCGAGTCCGGTGCCGGCCCAGGCGATGGCGGCGGCGAGCGCGATCAGCGGCGGGGCGCTGGCGAACAGGGCCCACCCGATGGCGCCGGTCGCGTCGTCGACGTCGCTGAGCACGGTCATCCCGTACACATAGCTCGCGGGGCCGCCGGGAATCTGGGCGCGTACGACGACGGCGACCTCGTGGCGGCCCGCGTCCTTCAGGAGCCGGGAGGCCGAGTCCTGTCCGTCCGGCGGGCGCAGACCGGCCAGCTCCCCGGCGGCGCCGGTCTCCTGGCTGGCGGCGGTGACCCGGCCGCGCTCGTCGAGCACGACGACGAGGTCGACGCCGTCGTCCGGCGGCGGCAGCTGTGCTCGTACGGTCCCGTTGTCCACCTGGGCGGCGACCTTGCGGGCGGCCAGCTCGGTGCGGCCGGTGGTGTTGTCGAGGAGGTTGGAGCGCAGCACGATGTAGAGCCAGATGCCGCCCGCGGCGAGCAGCAGCGCCATCGCGAGGGCGGCGGCCGCGGCGACCTTTCCCCGCACGGTCCGGGGCAGCGGCCACTTCATGAGCTTGTGCGGCTCAGCCCCCATCGGGCGCCATCCGGTAGCCGACCCCGTGCACGGTCAGGATCGATCGACGGCCGAACGGAGAATCGATCTTCTTCCTGAGCGAAGAGACATAGACCTCGACGATGTTCGGATCGATCCCGCCGTCCGGCCCCGCGCCGCTGTCCCAGACCTCGTCCAGGATGTGCTGCTTGGCGACGGCCTGGCCCGGCTCGGCCATCAGGCAGGCCAGGACGGCCAGCTCCCGGGCGGTCAGCTCGATCTCGCGCTCGCCGCGCCGGCAGCGCCGGGCGGCGGTATCCAGGGTGAGGTCGCCGGCCTGGAGGGTGTCCTGGCGCGCGGCCCCGGCCCGGCGGCCGAGCGCGCGGAGCCGGGCGAGCAGCACCACGAACGAGAAGGGCTTGGCCAGATAGTCGTCGGCGCCCGAGTCGAGCCCGTCGGCCTCGTCGTACTCGCCGTCCTTGGCGGTCAGCATCAGGACGGGGGTGGGATCGCCGAGCCGCCGCATCCGGCGGCAGATCTCGTAGCCGCTGAGCCCCGGCAGCATCAGGTCGAGCACGATCGCGTCGTACCCGCCGGTGAGCGCCAGATCGAGGCCGCGGTGGCCGTCGTGCGCGAGGTCGACCCAGTGGCCCTCGGCGGAGATGCCCCGACGCAGCGAGTCGGCGAGCCCGGTTTCGTCCTCGACGACCAGAATGCGCATGCCGTCCAGGGTCACACAGGTGGCTGGAAGGCCGGGAAGCGTCCGCCGTGGCGGTGGCAGATTGGCACTCCGCTTGACCGAGTGCTAATCACCGTCCTAGTCTCGCTTCTGGCACTCCCCACCGGAGAGTGCCAAGTAGCGACGGGCAGGTCCGGCACCCGCGACGACGGATCCACCTGGTCGCCACCCCAGACAGTTAACCCCGTGAGATCTCCGAAGGGGGAGACCGGATCGTGACGACCGCCAGCTCCAAGGTTGCCATCAAGCCGCTCGAGGACCGCATTGTGGTCCAGCCGCTCGACGCCGAGCAGACCACGGCCTCCGGCCTGGTCATTCCGGACACCGCCAAGGAGAAGCCCCAGGAGGGCGTCGTCCTGGCCGTGGGTCCGGGCCGCTTCGAGAACGGCGAGCGTCTTCCGCTCGACGTCAGCACCGGCGACATCGTGCTGTACAGCAAGTACGGCGGCACCGAGGTGAAGTACAACGGCGAGGAGTACCTCGTCCTCTCGGCCCGCGACGTGCTCGCGATCATCGAGAAGTAATTCACCGAAGTACGCGAGTACTTCGAGTTCGAAGCGAATGCTTTGAGAGCTGCGCCCCTGGTCACCCCGCTGATTGCCGGGCGGCGAGGGGCGCAGTGTCATTAACCCGAGTTTTCGAGAGGGCTGAACCGCTCCCATGGCGAAGATCCTGAAGTTCGACGAGGACGCCCGTCGCGCCCTTGAGCGCGGCGTCAACAAGCTTGCCGACACCGTCAAGGTGACGATCGGCCCCAAGGGCCGCAACGTCGTCATCGACAAGAAGTTCGGTGCCCCCACCATCACCAACGACGGTGTCACCATCGCGCGCGAGGTCGAGCTCGACGACCCGTACGAGAACCTGGGCGCCCAGCTCGTCAAGGAGGTGGCGACCAAGACCAACGACATCGCGGGTGACGGCACCACCACCGCGACCGTCCTGGCCCAGGCGCTGGTCCGCGAGGGCCTGCGCAACGTCGCCGCCGGCGCCTCCCCGGCCGCCCTGAAGAAGGGCATCGACGCCGCGGTCAAGGCCGTCTCCGACGAGCTCCTCGCGACCGCCCGTCCGATCGAGGACAAGACCGACATCGCCGCCGTCGCCGCGCTGTCCGCCCAGGACAAGCAGATCGGCGAGCTCATCGCCGAGGCCATGGACAAGGTCGGCAAGGACGGTGTCATCACCGTCGAGGAGTCCAACACCTTCGGTGTGGAGCTCGAGTTCACCGAGGGCATGGCCTTCGACAAGGGCTACCTCTCGCACTACATGGTCACCGACCAGGAGCGTATGGAGGCCGTCCTCGACGACCCGTACATCCTGATCAACCAGGGCAAGATCTCCTCGATCCAGGACCTGCTGCCGCTCCTGGAGAAGGTCATCCAGGCCGGCGCCTCCAAGCCGCTCCTGATCATCGCCGAGGACGTCGAGGGCGAGGCGCTCTCCACCCTGGTCGTCAACAAGATCCGCGGCACGTTCAACGCCGTGGCCGTCAAGGCCCCGGGCTTCGGCGACCGTCGCAAGGCCATGCTGCAGGACATCGCCACCCTCACCGGTGCGACCGTCATCGCCGAAGAGGTCGGCCTCAAGCTCGACCAGGCCGGTCTCGAGGTGCTCGGCACCGCGCGCCGCGTCACCATCACCAAGGACGACACCACGATCGTCGACGGCGGCGGCAACAGCGCCGACGTCGAGGGCCGCGTCAACCAGATCAAGGCCGAGATCGAGGCCACGGACTCCGACTGGGACCGCGAGAAGCTCCAGGAGCGCCTCGCGAAGCTGGCCGGCGGCGTGTGCGTGATCAAGGTCGGTGCCGCCACCGAGGTCGAGCTCAAGGAGCGCAAGCACCGTCTGGAGGACGCCATCTCCGCGACCCGCGCCGCGGTCGAGGAGGGCATCGTCTCCGGTGGTGGCTCCGCCCTGGTGCACGCCGCCAAGGTCCTGGACGGCAACCTGGACAAGGCCGGCGACGAGGCCACCGGTGTCGCGGTCGTCCGCCGCGCCGTGGTCGAGCCGCTGCGCTGGATCGCCGAGAACGCCGGCCTCGAGGGCTACGTCATCACCTCCAAGGTGAGCGAGCTCGACAAGGGCTTCGGCTTCAACGCCGCCACCGGCGAGTACGGCGACCTGGTCAAGGCCGGCGTCATCGACCCGGTCAAGGTCACCCGCTCCGCCCTGGAGAACGCCGCCTCCATCGCGTCCCTGCTGCTCACGACCGAGACCCTGGTCGTCGAGAAGCCGGCCGAGGAAGAGGCCGACGCCGGTCACGGCCACGGTCACGGCCACAGCCACTGACGTCTGCGACGTCGGGCCCGCAGTACGTGTGAAGGCCCCCGCTCCCGCCGTTTCGGCGGGAGCGGGGGCTTTCCCCGTTGCCCCGGTTGCCCCCGTTGCGGGAGGTCCCGGCTGCTCAGCCCATGAGGCCCAGCTGCTTCATCAGCCCCATGATGTCGTAGTGCCACCAGCCTTCCTGGATCGTGTCGTTCTTGAACCGGAAGATCGTGGTGCCGGTCATGGTGACCTGCTTGCCGGTGGCCGGGATGCCCTGGAAGTCGCCCGTGTGGGTGCCCGTGAAGGTCCACAGCGTCACCACGTCGTCGCCCTCGCAGATCTGCCGGTCGAGGTCGAAGGCGAAGTCGAAGGCCGACCGCCATCCGGTGACGTCGCTGCGCAGCTCGTCGCGGCCGACGACCGTGTCCTGCTCCTTGATGATGTCGTGGTCGGCGTAGTCGGCCGCGAACACCTCGTCGATCGCGTCGAGGTTGCCGCCCACGACGATCTCGTGGAAGAAGCGGCGGGCGGTTGTCGCGTTCAACTGGTCGTTGCGCACCACATCCAGGTCCGTGAAGGTGGGCGCGCCGTCGCAGAGCGCGACCATCTCGGCGAAGATCCGGTCGGTCTCCGGGAGCTTCGAGTTCGCCATCGCCTCCTCGTACGAGGGAAATTCGATGACCTCGACGAAGTGGTTCCCGTCGGCGCGGTCCTTGCCGAGGAGGCTGTGCGACGCGGTCCGCTTGCCCTTGGTCTGTTCGACCCAGCGGTCCATGAGCCGGTCCAGGTCACTGAACCGTTCGGTCTTGAAGTCGATCACCTGTGCGAATGTCATGGCTCCTCCCGGCCGGCTCGGGGTGCATTACGTCCAGTTTAGTGATATTTGGCCCGTTTGCTCCGTGGAGAGCGGCTCACGCCGAGTGGCGCAGCGCCGCCGGGAGTACGGGATCAGCGAACGGCACACCGGCCGCGAACCGCTCCACCTCGTCGAGCGCCCGGTCCGCCATGCGGTGCAGTTCGTTGCCCAGCGAGCCCGCGATGTGCGGGGTCAGCAGGACGTTCGGCAGGTCGTACAACGGGGATTCCCGGGGCGGCAGTTCGGGATCCGTCACGTCCAGGACCGCGTGCAGGCGGCCCGAGAGAAGCTCGGCGAGCAGGGCGGGCTCGTCGACCAGGGAGCCGCGCGCGGTGTTGACCAGCGTGGCACCCGTCGGCATCAGGGCCAGTTGGCGGGCGCCGAGCATGCGATGGGTCTCGGGGAGCTGGGGCGCGTGGACGGAGACGACGCTGCTGCGGGAGCACAGCTCGTCCAGGGACACCTGTTCAACGCCCAGCGATGCCGCTTCGGTTCCGCTCACGTACGGGTCGTACAGGAGGACTTCGAAATCGAAGGGGCGCAGCAGCTCGATGACGCGGCGGCCGATGCGGGACGCGCCGATCAGGCCGACGGTGCGGCGGTAGTTCCCCGTGCGTCCGGTCTCGCTCAACCACTCGGGGGTGGTGCGCAGTTCGGCGTAGCGCTGGGCCGAGCGCAGCACGTCCTTTCCCGCGAAGAGGATCGCGGCCAGCGTGTATTCGGCGACCGGCAGGGCGTTGGCCGCGGCGGCCGACGTCACCGCGATGCCGCGTTCCCAGCAGGCGTCGGTGATGTGGTGCTTGACGGAGCCCGCCGCGTGGACCACCGCGCGCAGGTGGGGGGCCGCGTCCAGGACGTCCGCGGTGAGCGGGGGCGCGCCCCAGCAGGTGAGCAGGATCCGGGCCTCGGCGAGGGCGGCGGCGACCGGTGCGGTGGGCGCGGCGAGGTCGTCGGCGACCAGGTACGGGTCGGTGCGGGCGAGGGCGGCGAGCCGGGTGCGGTGGCGGTCCGTGAGGAGGCGGTCCGCGATGCCGGGCCCCATCGCGAGCAGCAGAGCGGGCCGATTGTCAGTGGTGTGGTGCATGGTGGGACTCGGGCTCCTCACGAGGCGCTGGCCAGGGGTAACGGGGTGTCCGGGCCGGTCATTTGACGCTGCCGGCGGCGAGCCCGGCCCTCCAGTGCCGCTGGAGGGAGACGAAGGCGACGATCAGGGGGATGACGGCGAGGAGGGAGCCGGTGACGACGAGAGGGTAGTAGCTCGGCTCGGCATGGGTGTTGCTGTTCCAGGCGTACAGACCGAGGCTCAGCGGGAAGAGCTTCTGGTCGCTGAGCATGACCAGGGGGAGGAAGAAGTTGTTCCAGATCGCGGTGAACTGGAAGAGGAACACGGTCACGAAGCCCGGCATCACCATGCGCAGACCGATCGACCAGAACGTGCGCAGCTCGCCCGCCCCGTCGATACGGGCGGCCTCCAGGGCCTCGTCGGGGATGTAGCTCGCGCTGAACACCCGGGACAGATAAACCCCGAACGGGTTGACCAGAACGGGGATCAGCACCGACCAGTACGTGTTGACCAGGCCGACCTTGCTCGCCAGCAGGTACATGGGCAGGGCGAGCGCGGTGGTGGGCACGAGCACGCCGAGCAGCACGACGCCGAACAGCTTCTCCTTGCCGCGGAAGGCGTACTTGTCGAAGGCGTACCCCGCGGCGACGCTGACCAGCGCGCACACGGCGGCGCCACCGCCCGCGTACAGCAGGGAGTTGAGGTACCAGCGGAAGTAGACGCCGTCGTTGTACGAGGCGAGCTGCGACAGGTTGTGGCCGAGGTCGAAACCCTTGAACGAGAAGGCCTCGCCGGACAGCAGGCCGCCGGTGTCCTTGGTGGCGGCCGTGACCAGCCACACCAGGGGGAACAGCGTGTAGAGAACGGAGAGCAGCAGCGTGCCGTTGACCGCGGTCCTGGACAGCCAGCGGCTCCGTTGCCCGGGTATGGCGGCGGGGGAGGTCATGCCTTGGCCCCCTTCCGGTTGGTGAGGCGGGTGACGACGAAGGAGAGCAGGGCCGCGGCGAGCGCGAGGAGCACGGCCGAGGCGGCGGCGAGGCCGTAGTCGTTGCGGCTGAACGCGGCGGTGTAGGCGTACATGTTGGGCGTCCAGGTGGAGGTGACCGTGGAACTGCCGCCCTGGTTGAGGATCAGCGGCTCGGTGAAGAGCTGGAGCGAGCCGATGACGGTGAAGAGCGACACCATCACCAACGAGGCGCGGATCAGCGGGAGTTTGATGCCGAACGCGGTGCGCCACTCGCCCGCACCGTCCATGGTGGCCGCCTCCAGGACGGAGCGGTCGATGGCCTGGAGCGCCGCGTAGAAGATCACCATGTTGTAGCCGAGCCATTCCCACAGCGCGATGTTGACGACGGAGGGGAGCGTGCCGCCGGAGGAGAAGAAGTCGAAGCCGATGCCGCCGGAGTTCATCGCCTTCACGACGGGGCTGAGGCCCGGGGTGTAGAGGTAGACCCAGACCAGCGCGGCGATGATGCCGGGCACGGCGTGTGGCAGGAACAGGGCCAGCTGGAAGAAGCGGCGGGCGCGGGCCAGCGTCGAGTCGAGCAGCAGCGCGAGCGCGAGGGCGCCGGCGACCATCAGCGGGATGTACACGACGCAGTAGCCGGCGAGCACCCAGAAGCCCTCGCGGAAGGCCCGGTCGCCAAGCGCTGCCGTGTAGTTGTCGAGCCCGCTGAACACGGAGGTGGCGCCGCCGAAGCCGAGCCCGGACTGCTTCTCGGTGAACAGGCTCAGCCAGAGGGCGTACCCGATCGGCACCACCGTCACGGCGGTGAACAGGACGAAGAAGGGGGTGAGCAGCACGCCGGCCGCGGCGCCGGTGGCCCGGCCCCGCGCCCGCCGGGTCCGGGACGCCTTGCGTGCGGCCGTCACGGGTGCCCCTTCGGTGTGTGCGGCTGCGGTGCGTGCGGCAGCCGTGTCGGGGTGCGGCCCGGTGTCGGCGGCCGTGGTGCCGGGCCTCATCCGGTCAGCCCTCGACCTTCAGTCCGCGCTTCTTCAGCTCGGTGACGGTGGCGTCGTGGGCGGCACCGATCGCGTCGGTGATCTTCACGGATCCGCCGGCGACCTTGCCGAGCTGGTCCTTGAGCGTGGTGTTGGTGGTGCCCATGCTCGGTCCCCAGCCCCAGTTGGCGTTGATCGAGCTGCCTGCGGAGTCGAAGAGCCGGTAGATGTCCTGGCCGGCGTAGAAGCTCGTGTCGAAGGCCTTCTTGGCGGTCGGGCGCAGCGCGACGTCGGCCGGGAAGGCGCTCGACGTTCCGGACTTGATGCGGGCGTCGATGCCTTCCGGAGTGGTCGACATCCACTGGGCGAATTCGAGGGCCGCCTCGGTCTTCGTGCTGCCCTTGGTCACCGCCCAGGTGGAGCCGCCGAGCATCCCGCTGGCCGGCTTGCCGTCCCAGGTGGGCACGGGGGCCACCGCCCACTTGCCGCTCTGGTCGGGCACGGTGCCCTTGAGGACGCCCGCGCCCCACGAGGCGCCGAGGTAGCCGACGGTGGAGCCGTCCTTGAGCGAGGCCGTCCACTCGGGGCTGAAGGAGACCGCGTTCTGTACGAGCTTGTCGTCGATCAGGCCCTGCCAGTAGTCGGCGACCTTGTGGGTGGCGGCGTCGGCGGTGTTGAGCTTCCAGGTATCGCCGTCGGCCTTGAACCACTGGGCGCCGGCCTGCCAGGCCATCGCCTCGAAGGTGGTCGGGTCGTCCGGGAAGAACGTGCCGATGCGCGCCTTGGGGTCGGCGGCCTTGGCCTTCTGGGCGGCGGCCTTGAACTCGTCCCAGGTCTTGGGGACTTCGATCCTGTTCTTCTCGAAGAAGTCCTTGCGGTAGAAGTACGCCTGGGGCGCGGCGTCGAAGGGGATCGCCCAGTTCTTGCCGCCGAGCGTGGTCTGCTGGATCGACTGCGGCAGGAACTGCTTCTTCACGTCGTCGGTGACGTACTTGCTGATGTCCTGGAACGAGCCCTGGCTGACGAACTCCGGGAGCATCGGGTACTCGACGGTGACGAGGTCCGGGGCGTTGCCGGCCTTCACCGCGTTGGAGATCTTGGCGTAGCCGCCGGCGTTTCCGGAGGGGATCTCCTCGAACTTCACCCGGATGTTCTTGTGGGAGGCGTTGAAGGCGTCCACCACGTCCTTGGAGCCCTTCTGCCAGGCCCAGAACGTGATGGTGACGGGCTTGTCGGCGGTGCCCTTTCCCGCGCCGTCCGACTTGCTGTCCCCGCCACCGCAGGCCGTGAGCACGGCGAGAGCGGTGGCGGTGCCGACGAGGGCGGAGGCCGATCTGGTCCAACTGCGGCTCACGGAACGGCTCCTGAACGTGAGGGGACGAGGCGATGGCCGCGATCCTTGGCCCAGTTCTGACCGAAGTCAAGAGCGAAAGTTCGATTGATCGAAAAAAGATCAGAGAGGGATTGAATGATCCTGGACGGTTTCGAACGGTCGCGTGTGGTGTCGAGGGAGCGAGGGGTGGGGGTGTGTGGCGTCGACGGTGTGAGTCGTCGCGGAGGACGGCCGCGGCTCAGGACCGAACGCTCACGGGGCTCCCCAAAGTGGCGGAGGGTGCCCCGCATGAAGCCCGCACGCGCAGCCTCGGCAGCAGGTCGACATGGCGCCGCGGGGCCTCTTCGGGCCCGCCCGAACCCGCCGTCGGCGTGCCGCGCAGGCGCTCGATCAGCAGCTCGGCGGCGTACCGCCCGACCTCGTGCTTGGGCGGCGCGACCGCGGTGAGCGGGATGTCCGCGAGGGCGGCCACCTCGTCGTCGTACGCCACGAGCGCCAGGTTCTCCGGCACCCGTACGCCCAGTTCGGCCAGGCGCTGCACGATCCGGATCGCGTCCACGTCGTTGTGCACGAGCGCCGCCGTGGCCTGCCCGGCCAGGACCGCGGTACGCAGCGCCTGCACGGCCCGCTCGAACCCGGCGGGATCCGCCTCGGCCGACACCGAACCGATCACCGGCAGCGGCGGCTCGAGGCCGAGCGAGTCGAGCGCGTACCGGTATCCGGCGCGCACCGCGATCGCCGTCGGGCTGTCCGCGCGGGCCACGAGCAGGGGCGTGCTGTGCCCCAGCCCCAGCAGATGGCGCACCGCGAGGAGCACGCCGTGGCTGTGGTCCGAGCAGACCCGGTCCAGGTCGTCCAGCTCCCGGCCGGGCACACCGCGCCGCTCCAGGAGCACGGTGGGCACCGGGAGGCCGGCGATCCAGGCGCCGTGCTCGACCGGGTCGTCCGGCTCCTTCCAGCCCGGCGCGATCAGGAGGCCCTCGGCCCCGGCCGCGAGCAGCCCGGCCGCCCGCCCCGCGTCCTCCTGCGGCCGGTAGTCCGAGATCCGCAGGATGAGCCGCGCCCCCGCGGCGGCGGCCGCCTCGTGCGCACCCCGGATGACCTCGGCGAAGTAGTACGTGGCGTTGGGCGCCAGCATGCCGATGACGAGCTCGCGCGCGCCGGGGCCCTGGGACGGGAGGCGGGCCGGGGCCTGGGGGTGGGCGGCCTCCCCGGTGCCGGGCCAGGACACCGACCCGTGCACCCGGTCGAGCCGCCCCTCGTTGGCGAGGAACTCCACGTCCCGCCGCACGGTCACCGGCGAGACCCCCAACTGCGCGGCGAGCTCGGACACCCGCGCCGAGCCGCGCCCGCGCACCAGCCCCAGCAGTCGGTCATGACGTTCAGCAGCACTTTCACGCACAGCGGCATCCCCTTCGCGGTGTGGCGGCCCGGTTGGGCCCAGACCCTAATGCAACGTGATCGAACGATGGGAGTTTCGATCATTCGGTCCGATCCATTGACGTTCGATCAGACGGAGTTCTAAGTTCCCAGAGATTCACCGGCACGGGACGGGTGCCGGGGCGCTCGCGCTCCGCCTCCGTCTTCAGCTTCAGGGGGACACCATGCCCACCCCGTCCGAGAACCGGGAGCTCAGCCCCTACACCGGCTGGACCCGTGCGCACTGGGAGCGGTCGGCGGATCGACTGCTCCTGGCCGTGCGGCCCTACGCCTCGCCCCGGTGGGGGCTGATCAATCTGCCCGGCGCCCGGGCCGGCTGGTCGGGGCCGCGCTCCGACGGGCTCGAAGGCTATGCCCGTACCTGGCTGCTCGCAGCGCTCCGCGTGGCCGGGGCCCGGGGCGACGACCCCCACGGCCACCTCGACCGCTACGCCGAGGGGCTCGCCTCGGGTACTCGACTGCCCGTCAAGACCGGTGAGTTGGGCCCGGAGTCTCCCGACGCCTGGCCGCTCACCACCCACGTACGGCAGGCGATCGTCGAGGCGGCCTCCGTCGCCCTCGGCCTCCGCCTCACCCGCCCCTGGCTGTGGGACAAGCTCGACGACCGCACCCGCCGGCGCGCCGTCGACTGGCTGCTGCCCGCCCTCGGTCCGTCCCCGATCGACAACAACTGGTGGCTGTTCGGCCTCACCGTCGCCGGATTCCTCCAGGACGCCGGCATCGAGACAGACCGTGCCAAGGCCACCATCGAGCGCGCCCTGGAACGCATCGACCAGTGGTACCTCGGTGACGGCTGGTACAGCGACGGACCGAACCGCTCCTTCGACCACTACAACGCCTGGGCCCTCCACTTCTATCCCGTCCTGCACGGGTATCTGAGTGACGACCAGGACCTGCTGGACCGCTACGGTCCCCGGCTGCACGCCCAACTCGACGCCCACAGCCGCCTGTTCGGCGCCGACGGCGCGCCGATGCCGTACGGGCGATCGCTGACCTACCGGTTCGCCGCCGCGGCCGCACCCTGGCTCGGCGCGCTCACCGGTCACACCCCGCTCAGCCCCGGAGCCACCCGCCGACTGGCCTCGGGCACCCTGAAGTACTTCCTCGACCGGCCCGAAGGCCGGGGCGCGACCGACGCCGCCGGGCTGCTCACCCTGGGCTGGCACGGCCCGTACCCACCGGCGATCCAGCACTACTCGGGCCCCGCATCCCCGTACTGGGCGTCCAAGGGCTACCTCGGACTGCTGCTGCCGCCCGAGCACCCCGTATGGACGGCCGTCGAGGAGCCGCTGCCGGCCGAGACCGAGGACGCCACCATGACCCTCGGCCCGCCGGGCCTGCTGATCCAGTCGACGGCCGCGGACGGCCTGATCCGCCTCCACAACCACGGCAGCAACCACCACGTGGACGGCGGCGCGGACGAGGACCCCTGGTACTCCCGCTTCGCCTACTCGACCGCCACCGGACCCACCTCCGACGGCGTGCCCGACAACCACTTCGGGCTGCTGGCAGAGGGGGAGTCCACCACCCGGGGCCCGGCCGTCCCGCTCGGCAGCGGTCCCGGCTGGGCGGCATCCCTGTCCGAGCCGCGGCCGGGCCCGCCCGGCGTGCGGATCGTCTCGGTCACCCTCGCGCACGGCCGCGCCGAACTCCGCGCCCACCTCGTCACCGGGGCCGAGCCGGGCACCCCCGTCCGCCAGACCGGCTGGGCCACCACCCCCGGCCGCACCGCCCAGCTGCACCCCGTGCACGGCTACGGGGCAGAGGTGCGCCAACTGGCCGCAGGATCAACCCTGTTCGGGCCCGCCTCGGACATCCGGGCGCTCCACGGAGCTACCGGCAGCGCGGCATCCCTGTTCATCGCGCTCGCCTCCCTCACCGCCGAGCCGGACCCGAGCCCGGTCCACACCCTCGCCGACATCCAGGTCACCGGCCACACCGTCCGGGTGACCTGGCAGAACGGAACCACCTGCCGGCTCGTGCTCGACTCCGCCTCCCCGACCGTCCGTACGGAGGACAGGTGAGGCCCCGCCGCGGCCCTCGCGGCCACGGCGGCCGGCTCACTTCGGGCCGTACTTCCGGCCCGTCTTGGAGGTGATGCCGCCGAGCAGGCCGCGTGGCGCCAGCTTCACCGCGCCCATCAGCGCCTTGTAGCGCGGGTCGGGGATCGAGAGCGACTTGCCGCGCGCGAGGTCGGTCAGCGCGGCGGCCACCAGCTTGTCGGCGTCCAGCCACAGCCAGCCCGGGATGTTGTCGGTGCCCATGCCGGCCCGCTGGTGGAACTCGGTTCGCACGAAGCCCGGGCACAGCGCCATCAGGCGCACCCCGGACCCGGCGAGGTCCCGGGCCGCGCCCTGGGTGAACTGCACGACCCACGCCTTGGACGCGCCATAGGTGCCGCGCGGCACGAAGGCGGCGACCGAGGCCACGTTCACGACCCCGCCGCGTCCGCGCTCGCGCATCGAGGCGGTCGCTGCCGAGGTCAGCCTGAGAACGGCCTCGATGTGCACCTTGATCATGGTGAGTTCGTCCGCCATGGACACTTCGAGATAGCGGCCCTTGTTGCCGAACCCGGCGTTGTTGACCAGGAGATCGACCGGCTGCCTGGGCTGCGAGAGCCGCGCCTCGACCGCGGCGATCCCGTCCTCCGTGGACAGGTCGGCGGTCAGCACCTCGGCCTCGATGCCGTGCCGGTCGTGCAACTCGGTGGCCTGCTCGCTCAGCCTCTTGGTGTCCCGGGCCACCAGCACCAGATCGTGTCCGTCGGCCGCGAGGCGCCGCGCGAACGCCGCGCCGATGCCCGCCGTTGCTCCCGTAATCAGTGCAGTCGTCATAGGCGCACGTTAATGCCCCCGGTGGGCATGCGATGACCGCCCCCGCCCGGCCGCCCAACCGGTCGTGACCCGCATGAACTGGCCCAATAGCGACAGCCTTTGAGGGGTTTGTGGCGATCTTGAGGGGAGCGGCTCGGGCTCCGGCCGCTATGAGCCCTGCTTGGCCAGGTACTTCCGTACGGTCTCGATCGCCTCGGGCTCCAGGGCGTCGCCCGCCGCAAGGGTGCGCGGAAGGAGCGCCCGCTCGGTCGTGAACGCCCGGAACCAAAAGGTCACCGAAACTTCGTGATCCGGTCGCTCGATCACCTCGATCGCATCGCCCGCACGGATCTCGCCCGGTTCGATCACCCGGAAGTACGCGCCCGGAACCGCCGCCTGTGTGAAGCGCCGGACCCACCCCTTCTGATCGAGCCAGCCCCCGAACGTCCGGCAGGGAATCCGTCCGGAGGCGACTTCGAGGACCACGTCGCGGCCTATCCGCCAGCGCTCGCCGATCCGGGCATCGTTCACATCGACGCCGTACGTCGTGAGGTTCTCGCCGAACGAGCCGTTGGGCAGGTCGCGGCCGAGCTCCTCGGCCCAGACGTCCAGGTCCTCGCGGGCGTAGGCGTAGACGGCCTGGTGGTCACCGCCGTGGTGGCGCAGGTCGCAGACGTCGTCGCCCTCGACACCGCTGGCGCCCACACCCTTGGGGCCCGGAGCGAACACCCGGACCGCGCCGCTCACCGGCCGCTTGTCGATGCCGGTGACGCCGCCCTTGGCGTCGGTGTAGCCGGCGGCCCTGGCGCGGCCCAGATTCACAGACAGAAGCTCCATGGCGGCACGCTAGCCGAGCCAAACCCAAAGCAGCGACCGATTTATCGCCGCGCTCTCCAAGATTCGCTTATGCTTGAGGAATGATCGAGGCCCGTCATCTCCGCGTCCTGCGCGCCGTCGCCGCCACCGGCTCCTTCTCGGCGGCGGCCCGCGAGCTGGGCTGCACCCAGCCCGCCGTCAGCCAGCAGATGAAGGCCCTCGAATCGTCCGCGGGCACCCCGCTCCTGATCCGCACCGGCCGCGAGATGCGCCTGACCCAGGCCGGCGAGGTCCTGGTCCGGCACGCCGCCGGGATCCTCGCCGGGCTGACCGCGGCGGAGGAGGAGGTCGCCGCCATCGCCGGGCTGCGGGCCGGCCGGGTGCGCCTGGTCTCCTTCCCGAGCGGGTCCTCCACGCTCGTGCCGACCGCGCTCGCCGCCCTGCGCGCGGCCCACCCGGGCACCCGGGTCTCGCTCGTCGAGGCCGAGCCGCCGCGCTCGGTGGAGATGCTCCGCGAGGGCGACTGCGACATCGCGCTCGCCTTCCGGTACGGCTCGAACGCCACGGAGTGGGACGACCTGGTGGTGCGCCCGCTGCTCGTCGACCGCCTGGTCGGCCTGGTGCCCGAGGGGCACGCACTGGCCGAGGCAGGCACCGTCGCCATCAGGGACCTGGCGGACGAGCCCTGGATCGCGGGCTGCCCGCGCTGCCGGCGCCAACTGGTGGAGGTCTGCGAGGAGTCCGGGTTCACCCCGCGCATCGACTTCGCGACCGACGACTACCCGGCGGTGATCGGCCTGGTGGGTGCGGGGCTGGGTGTCGCGGTGATGCCGGAGCTCGCCATCGAATCCGTACGGCCCAAGGGTGCGCGCACGGTCGCCGTCGAGCCCGCCGTCGAGCGGGAGATCGTCGCTCTCACGCTGCCCGACCTGGCACAGGTCCCGGCCGTCGCGGCCACGCTGGACCAGCTGACCCGGGCCGCCGCCCGCGGCTAGGCGCGACAAGGGGGCGCGGCCACAAGCCGCCGCTTTGCGGCCGTAGCCGGGTCAAACCCGTCGCTGGACCAAACCCGTCGCTGGACCAAACGATGCAGAAACGTTTCTTCTGATCCGGTCCGCGCCGGAGTGCCTAGGAGGGGCCCATGCCGCCGCCGGCCGGTGCGGCGGCCGTCACCAGGCGGTTGCGCGCCCTGCCCATGAGCTCTTCGCGCTCGTCCTCGGTGAGCCCGCCCCACACGCCGTAGGGCTCTCGCACGGCCAGGGCGTGAGCCGCGCACTGTGCACGCACCGGGCAGCGCATGCACACCTCTTTCGCCGAGCTCTCGCGCGCGCTCCGTGCCGCGCCGCGCTCGCCTTCCGGGTGGAAGAAGAGCGAGCTGTCGACCCCACGGCAGGCCGCGAGGAGCTGCCAGTCCCACAGATCGGCGTTCGGTCCGGGAAGGCGGGAGAAATCTGCCATGGCTCTTGTCCCCTTGAAACCGTGCTGAGGCGGATGGGCGGGCCGGTACGGGACGGGTGTGCACAGGGGCTCATCCGAAACGTAGGTACCGACGAAGGTACATCTCCTGTGTAAGTAGATGTAAATATGACTCATTGGGAATCTAGCCGCAGACACCAGAAAAAGGGAAGAAAAGCCGCTAAATGGGGCATAGCTCCAAAAGTTGGACGGACAGTCTGCGACACTCTCCTGTGTGCGCGCTTCCTCACGTAGAGTGCCGAACGTGCCCGTCCGACCCGTAACTCTTTCGAGTGACCGTCGTTGAGAGTGCGGAGGCGATTGAAACAACAAGCGCTCGGGCAGGTGTCCGAGGGCGTCAATCGCACAGGTGACACATGTACCCAGCCTGGAGGCTCAAGGTGACGCGCATCAGCTGCGGAGGGCGGCCATGACATCAGTCCTCGTCTGCGACGACTCCCCGCTTGCCCGCGAGGCGCTCCGCCGCGCGGTTGCGACCGTGCCCGGCGTCGAGCGTGTGACGACGGCGGCCAACGGCGAGGAAGTCCTCCGCCGCTGGGGTGCCGATCGCTCGGACCTGATTCTGATGGACGTACGCATGCCCGGTCTGGGCGGCGTGGAGACCGTCCGCCGGCTGCTGTCCGCAGACCCGGGCGCCCGGATCATCATGCTCACGGTCGCCGAGGATCTCGACGGGGTCGCGCTCGCGGTCGCCGCCGGGGCCCGCGGTTATCTGCACAAGGACGCCTCGCGCGCCGAGCTGCGGGCGACCGTCACCCAGGCGCTCGCCGACCCGACCTGGCGGCTCGCTCCGCGCAGGCTGCGGTCGGCCGAAATGGGCGCGGCGCCCACGCTCACCGCGCGGGAGATCCAGGTGCTCGAAGGCATGAGCCACGGCCGCTCCAACGCCGAGATCGGCCGCGAGCTGTTCCTCTCCGAGGACACGGTCAAGACGCATGCCCGACGGCTGTTCAAGAAGCTCGGCGCCTCGGACCGGGCGCACGCCGTCGCGCTCGGTTTCCGCTGGGGCCTGGTGCGCTGACGGCAGGTGCAACAGCCGGTCGGAGCCCCGTCCGCCGTCGGGCGGGCGGGCCCGGTCGCCCCGCGAACGGCAGCAGTAGGTGATGCTTCCGCCGCGATGCCGCATCCTTGTAGGTGTGGAGTTCCTCGGGGACAGGTCGGTCGAGCGGGAGGGGGGTGCAGGGGATGAGTTCCGGCGCACCCGCTCATAACGCTTCGGTGCACAACTACGGACGCGGTGCCACGGAGGGGACGACGCCGGGGCACCATGGATCGATGCGCGACGACGAGGCTGCGGCCCACGGGGTCATCGGTGCACTCGTCCACCGTGCTGTCGACGGCGACGAGCAGGCGACGCACGATCTGCTCGCGCATGTCCACCCCCTCGCGCTGCGCTATTGCCGCACCCGGCTCAACCGGCTGCCGGGTGATGCTCGCCACTTCGTCGAGGACCTCGCCCAGGAAGTCTGCGTCGCCGTCCTGATGGCGCTGCCGCGCTACCGCGACACCGGGCGCCCCTTCGAGGCCTTCGTCTTCGCCATCGCCTCGCACAAGGTCGCCGACCTCCAGCGGGCGGCGATGCGCCACCCCGGTTCGACGGCCGTGCCGTCCGACGAGATGCCGGAGCGGCCCGACGACTCGCTCGGCCCGGAGGAGCGCGCGCTGCTCAGCAGCGACGCGGAATGGGCCAAGAAGCTCCTGGCCAACCTTCCGGAGAACCAGCGCGAGCTCCTGGTGCTGCGGGTCGCCGTCGGCCTCACCGCCGAGGAGACCGGGCAGATGCTGGGCATGTCGCCCGGCGCGGTCCGGGTCGCCCAGCACCGCGCGCTGAGCAGGCTGCGAGCGCTCGCCGAGCAGTAGGCCGTCCTTGGGCGCGTGACAGGCGCGCCAACCCCCTGCCAACCACGTGCGAACATACAAAGAATCGCGATGATCTTGCTCGTGGAATGAGACACCCGCACAGCCCGTTAGCATGGACATCCGCACCGATCAAGGCCATTGGGGAAGGTGTCATGACTGCAAACGTCGACGGAGTGCCCGAGAAGTTCGCGACGCTCGGGCTGACATACGACGACGTGCTGCTGCTGCCGGGCGCGTCCGACATGGCGCCCGACCAGATCGACACCTCCTCGTACCTCTCGAAGAACATCAAGGTGAACGTCCCGCTGCTCTCCGCGGCGATGGACAAGGTCACCGAGGCGCGCATGGCCATCGCCATGGCCCGTCAGGGCGGCGCCGGTGTGCTGCACCGCAACCTCTCCATCGAGGACCAGGCCAACCAGGTCGACCTGGTGAAGCGCTCCGAGTCCGGCATGGTCACCGACCCGATCACGGTGCACCCGGATGCGACGCTGCGCGACGCCGACGAGCTGTGCGCCAAGTTCCGCATCAGCGGCGTCCCGGTGACCGACTCGGCGGGCAAGCTGCTCGGCATCGTCACCAACCGCGACATGGCCTTCGAGTCGGACCGCAGCCGCCAGGTGCGCGAGGTCATGACCCCGATGCCGCTGGTCACCGGCAAGGTCGGCATCTCCGGCGTGGACGCCATGGAGCTGCTGCGCCGCCACAAGATCGAGAAGCTGCCGCTCGTCGACGACGCGGGCATCCTCAAGGGCCTCATCACGGTCAAGGACTTCGTCAAGGCCGAGAAGTACCCCAACGCCGCCAAGGACAAGGACGGCCGGCTGCTCGTCGGCGCCGCCGTCGGTGTCGCGGGCGACGCCTACGAGCGGGCCCAGGCGCTGATCGCCGCCGGTGTCGACTTCATCGTCGTGGACACCGCGCACGGCCACTCCCGCCTGGTCGGCGAGATGGTCGCCAAGATCAAGTCGAACTCCTCGGGCGTCGACCTCATCGGCGGCAACATCGCCACCCGTGACGGCGCCCAGGCGCTCATCGACTCGGGTGTCGACGGCATCAAGGTCGGCGTCGGCCCCGGCTCCATCTGCACCACCCGCGTCGTCGCCGGCATCGGCGTCCCGCAGGTCACCGCGATCTACGAGGCCTCGCTCGCCGCCAAGGCCGCGGGCATCCCGGTCATCGGCGACGGCGGCCTGCAGTACTCGGGCGACATCGCCAAGGCCCTGGTCGCGGGCGCCGACACGGTGATGCTGGGCTCGCTGCTCGCGGGCTGCGAGGAGTCCCCGGGCGAGCTGCTCTTCATCAACGGCAAGCAGTTCAAGTCGTACCGCGGCATGGGCTCGCTCGGCGCGATGCAGACCCGCGGCGACCAGCGTTCGTTCTCCAAGGACCGGTACTTCCAGGAGACCGTGTCCACCGACGACAAGCTGATCCCCGAGGGCATCGAGGGCCAGGTGCCCTACCGCGGCCCGGTCTCCGCGGTCGTGCACCAGCTCGTCGGCGGTCTGCGGCAGTCGATGTTCTACGTCGGCGGCCGTACGGTCCCCGAGCTTCAGCAGAACGGCAAGTTCGTCCGGATCACCTCGGCGGGCCTCAAGGAGAGCCACCCGCACGACATCCAGATGACCGTCGAGGCGCCGAACTACAGCAGGAAGTAGCACGCGGCACCCGACGAGGGGCGGCCCCGGGAGTTCCCGGGGCCGCCCCTCGCCCGTATGTCGGGGATACTGGGGCATGCAGACGTAGAGGGAAAGGCCCACACAACGTGACTGAGATCGAGATCGGGCGCGGCAAGCGCGGCCGCAGGGCGTACGCGTTCGACGACATCGCCATCGTCCCGAGCCGGCGTACCCGGGACCCGAAGGAGGTCTCGATCGCCTGGCAGATCGATGCCTACCGTTTCGAGCTGCCCTTCCTGGCCGCCCCCATGGACTCCGTGGTCTCGCCGCAGACGGCGATCCGCATCGGTGAGCTCGGCGGCCTCGGCGTGCTGAACCTCGAGGGCCTGTGGACCCGGTACGAGGACCCGCAGCCGCTGCTCGACGAGATCGCCGACCTGGACGAGGCGACCGCCAGCCGCCGCCTCCAGGAGATCTACGCGGCGCCCATCAAGGAAGAGCTGATCGGGCAGCGCATCAAGGAGGTGCGCGACTCCGGTGTCGTCACCGCCGCCGCGCTCTCCCCGCAGCGCACCGCCCAGTTCTCCAAGGCCGTCGTGGACGCGGGTGTCGACATCTTCGTCATCCGCGGCACCACCGTGTCGGCCGAGCACGTCTCGGGCGCCGCCGAGCCGCTCAACCTGAAGCAGTTCATCTACGAGCTGGACGTCCCGGTCATCGTCGGCGGCTGCGCCACGTACACCGCGGCCCTGCACCTGATGCGCACCGGCGCGGCCGGCGTCCTGGTGGGCTTCGGCGGCGGCGCCGCGCACACCACCCGCAACGTCCTGGGCATCCAGGTCCCGATGGCCACCGCCGTCGCCGATGTCGCCGCGGCCCGCCGCGACTACATGGACGAGTCCGGCGGCCGGTACGTCCACGTCATCGCGGACGGCGGCGTGGGCTGGTCGGGCGACATCCCGAAGGCCGTGGCCTGCGGCGCCGACTCGGTGATGATGGGCTCCCCGCTGGCCCGCGCCACCGACGCGCCGGGCCGCGGCCACCACTGGGGCATGGAGGCCGTCCACGAGGACGTGCCGCGCGGCAAGCTCGTCGACCTGGGCATCGTCGGCACCACCGAGGAGATCCTCACCGGTCCCTCGCACACGCCGGACGGCTCGATGAACCTGTTCGGCGCCCTGCGCCGCTCGATGGCGACGACCGGCTACAGCGAGCTCAAGGAGTTCCAGCGGGTCGAGGTCACGGTGGCGGACGCACAGCACAAGCGCTGACGTTTGGGCCGCGTCGCGCCCGCATAAGGGCGTGCCGGGCGCAGAGAAGAAGGGCCCGTACCGCGGCGAGCGGTACGGGCCCTTCTTCTATCGCTCGCTTTACTCGGTCGCGCGGCTGGCTCCCGCCCATGCGCCGACGACAGCAAGCGCGAGGAACCCGTACCGCAGGATGCTCTGGTCGTGGGACCACGCGTCGAGCAGCACTCCGAAGTGGCTGAGGAACACGTCGGTGACCGACTCGGAGGTGCCCTTGGTCTCGATCGTCGCGACCGCGAGGAGCTGGCCAAAGAAGGTGGCGCCCACTGCCAGGGGCGCCGAGATCACGAACAGCCAGAAGCTGCGCCCGCCCACCTTGAAGGCTGCGAGCGCGACCGCGAAGCCGATACCGAAGGCCGCATAGCCGAACTGTCGCTCGATGGCGCCGGTGATCAGGCCGTAGGCCAGCCCGGTGACGACGGCGGCCGCGAAGCCGGCGAGCGCGCCGCCCACCAGGTTGCCGGGCCCCCGTACCGGTGTCGGGGCCACGGGGGCCGCCGGGTATCCGAAGTCCGGCTCAGGGCCGGAAGGCTGGGGCGGCGGCGTGACGGGCTGGCTCATAGGTGGTCCCCCCTGGGACGAAGCGCACAGCTGTGCGACAAGTGAACGCCGCAGAGTAGCAGCCAGGGGGCCGTTGATTCGCAAGGATTTCACAGCCGGTGGGCGGCCCCCGCCGGGGTCGCGCCGCGGGTGTCCAGAAGCAACTGCGCCTTGACCGCCAGGCCCTGGAGGTCGTACGTGTGGTGGTGCTGGAGCAGCACCGTCAGGTCGGCGTGGGCGGCGGCCTCGTAGAGCGAGTCCGCGCGCGGCACCGGCTGGTCGTGGACGCGCCAGGTCGGCACATGGGGGTCGTGGTACGTGATCTGCGCGCCCAGATCCATCAGCCGCCCGGCGATCTCATGGGCGGGGGAGCCCTCCTGGTCGCCGGAGTCCGGCTTGTAGGTGACGCCGAGCAGGAGGATGCGGGCGCCGCGGGCCGACTTGCCGTGCTCGTTCAGGAGCGTGGTGGAGCGCTGGATGACGTAGCCGGGCATGTGCGCGTTGATCTCGCGGGCAAGGCTGACCATGCGCAGGCCCGCGTACGGCAGCGGGGCCGGGTCGAGCGGGATGCCGTGGCCGCCCACGCCCGGTCCCGGACGGAAGGCCTGGAAGCCGAACGGCTTGGTCTCCGAGCAGCGGATGACGTCCCAGACGTCGATGCCCATGTCGTGGCAGAGCACGGCCATTTCATTGACCAGGGCGATGTTGACGTGCCGGAAGTTGGTTTCCAGGAGCTTGGACATCTCGGCCTCGCGCAGGCCCCGGGCCCGGACCACCTTGTCGGTGAGGCGGCCGTAGAACGCGGCGGCCGACTCCGTGCAGGCGGGGGTGAGCCCTCCGATGACCTTCGGGGTCGCCGCGAAGCTGTGGGTGCGGTTGCCGGGGTCGGTGCGGCTCGGCGAGTAGGCGAGGTGGAAATCGCGCCCGGCCCGCAGGCCGGAGCCCTCTTCCAGGAGCGGGCGCAGGAACTCCCCGGTGGTTCCGGGGTGCGCGGCCGACTCCAGGATGACGGTGGTGTGCGGCCGTAGCCGCCCGGCTAGCGCGCGGGCGGCCTCGGCGACCGCGCGGAGGTCGAGGGTGCGGTCGGCGCCGAAGGTGGTGGGCGCGCAGATGACGGCGGTACGGACCCGGCCCAGCTCGGCCGGGTCCAGCGCGGTGCGGAAGCCGCCCGCGAGCATCCGGCGCAGGTCGGCGGGGGTGAGCGAACCGTCGACGTGGGTGCGTCCGGCGTTGAGTTCGGCGACGGCGCATGGATCCGTGTCGTATCCGACGGTCTGGATGCCGGCGGCGACGGCGGCTTGGGCGAGGGGCAGGCCCAGGTGGCCGAGTCCGATGACGGCGAGATCTGCGGGCATGTGGCCGTCCTTTCCCTTAGCCGGAGGGGACATGGAGCGCAAGCCCTGTGGACAGAACGAGCGTGCGGAATGTCAGACTAAGAGGAAATATGACCGATTTACGGCATTGGGAGGGCGCGGCAATCCGAGTGTTGTCCACAGGCGGTGGCCGATGTCGGTGGTCCCGTCCAGAATCGAGGATGTGGGCCGGACCACCCGGTCCGCGCGACCACCCCGATCCACGGGAGGCAAGCCGTGAGGACAGCGACACTGGGACCCGAGCAGCGCGCACAGGCGCTCGCCGCCATGGCCGAACGCGAGCTGGATGTGCTGGTCGTGGGCGCGGGGGTGGTCGGAGCGGGCACGGCACTCGATGCGGCGACCCGGGGCCTGGCCACCGGCCTGGTCGAAGCGCGGGACTGGGCATCGGGCACCTCAAGCCGCTCCAGCAAGCTGATCCACGGCGGCCTGCGCTATCTGGAGATGCTCGACTTCGCCCTCGTGCGCGAAGCCCTCAAGGAACGAGGGCTGCTGCTCGAACGGCTCGCACCCCACCTGGTGAAACCGGTCCCGTTCCTCTACCCCTTGCAGCACAAGGGCTGGGAGCGGCTGTACGCGGGCTCGGGCGTGGCCCTCTACGACGCGATGTCCGTGTCGTCCGGGCACGGCAGAGGGCTGCCGACGCACCGTCATCTGAGCCGCCGCCACGCGCTGCGGGTCGCCCCCGCGTTGAAGAAGGACGCGCTGGTCGGAGCGTTGCAGTACTACGACGCCCAGATGGACGACGCGCGCTATGTGACCACCCTGGTGCGCACCGCCGCCTCGTACGGGGCACACGTCGCCAACCGGGCCCGGGTGGTGGGCTTCCTGCGCGAGGGCGAACGCGTTGTCGGTGCCAGGGTGCAGGATGGAGAGGCGGGCGGGGAGTACGAGATCCGCGCCAAGCAGGTCGTGAACGCGACAGGGGTGTGGACCGACGACACCCAGGCGCTGATCGGGGAGAGGGGGCAGTTCCATGTACGGGCCTCGAAGGGCATCCACCTGGTGGTGCCCAAGGACCGGATCCACTCGAATACGGGGCTGATCCTGCGGACCGAGAAGTCCGTGCTCTTCGTCATCCCCTGGGGCCGGCACTGGATCATCGGCACCACCGACACCGACTGGGACCTCGACAAGGCGCACCCCGCGGCATCGAGCGCCGACATCGACTACCTCCTGGAACACGTCAATTCGGTGCTCGCGGTGCCATTGACCCGGGACGACGTGCAGGGTGTGTACGCCGGTCTGCGGCCGCTGCTCGCCGGGGAGTCCGACGCCACCAGCAAGCTCTCGCGCGAACACACCGTCGCGCATCCGGTGCCGGGACTCGTGGTCGTGGCGGGCGGCAAGTACACGACGTACCGGGTGATGGCGAAGGACGCCGTCGACGAGGCGGTGCACGCGCTCGACCAGCGGGTGGCGGCCTGCGTCACCGAGGACGTGCCGCTGCTCGGCGCCGAGGGCTACAGGGCGCTGTGGAACGCGCGGGCCAGGATCGCGGCGAGGACCGGGCTCCATGTGGTGCGCGTGGAGCACCTGTTGAACCGGTACGGCTCGATGGCCGAGGACCTTCTGGAGCTGATCACCGCCGATCCGGCGCTCGGCGAGCCGCTCGCCGCGGCCGACGACTATCTCCGCGCCGAGATCGTCTACGCCGCCTCGCACGAGGGCGCCCGCCACCTCGACGACGTGCTGACCCGGCGGACCCGGATCTCGATCGAGACCTTCGACCGGGGTACGCGCTCGGCCCGGGAGTGCGCGGAGCTGATGGCGCCGGTGCTCGGCTGGGACAAGAAGCAGATCGAGAAGGAGGTGGAGCACTACGAGAAGCGGGTGGAGGCGGAGCGGGAGTCGCAGCGTCAGCCGGACGACCTGACGGCGGACGCGGCCCGGCTCGGCGCGCCGGACATCGCGCCGGTCTAGGGACTCGGTTCTAGGGGCTCGGTGCCGGGCAGAACTCGGCATCGAGGAGGGCGAGTTCGAGAGAGGGGTCGGTGAGGGCATCGGTGTTGATACGGAAGACGATGGTGTGGCGGCCGTCGGGGGTGGTGGCGGCGCGCACGTAGCTGCCGGAAATGTGGCCGTTGTGCCCCCACACCGTCAGGCCGCAGGAGAGCCGCTGGGGGTAGAGGCCGAGGGCGTAGACGCCCCGGGTGGCCGAGGTGCCGAGCAGTTCGCGCCGCTGGGGCGCGGGCAGCAGGGGGCCGTCGAGGAGGGCCGCGTAGAAACGGCTGAGATCGGCGAGGGTCGAGATCAGCTCGCCGGCGGCGCCCGCCTGGCGCGGGTCGAGTTCGGTGACGTCGCGGCCGCCGGGGGTGTAGGCCCGGCCGTGTGGTTCGGGGAGCGTGGTGCGGGCGCCCGGGAAGGAGGTGCCGGTGAGATGGAGGGGGGTGATGATGCGGCGTTCGGCTTCGGCGGCGTAGGTGCGGCCGGTGACGGCCTGGATGATCCGGCCGAGCAGCACGTAGTTGGTGTTCGAGTAGGCATACGTGCCCAGCGGCCCGGGGGAGTGGGCGAGCGCGGTGCGGATGGCTTCGTCGGGGCCCAGTGGAACCGGAACGGTGGTGTCCGCCGTGTAGTTGAAGAGTCCGCTGGTGTGGGAGAGCAGGGAGCGCAGGGTGAGGTGGCGGCCGTCGTTGCCGTGCCCGCGCACAAGCCCGGGCAGATACCGGTCCACGGTGTCGTCGAGTCCCAGCCTGCCCTCGGCGGCCAGCTGGAGCACGACGGTGGCCACGAACGTCTTGGTGACGCTGCCCGCACGGAAGTGGTCGGCGCGGCCGAGGGCGGTGCCCGCGGTGCGGTACCGGGTGCCGGAGGCGTCTTCGGCGAGCAGGGCGGCGGCCGGGGCGCCGCCGTCGGTGACCAGGCGGGCCAATGCGGTGCGCGCGGCGGAAGGGGCTTCTTCGCCGGTCAGCGGCGTCGTGCCGAGCACGCACAGCGCCGTGGTCAGCGTTGTGGCCAGCGGTGCGGCGAGCAGCGCCCGGAGCGTCGGCATGGCGGGCTTCCCTTCCTTCGGAGCCATCTTGGCGGACGGCGGACCCGGGACCATCACCGGTCCTGGCGTGAGGGACAATGGGGGCTCTGCCAGGGCGGGTTACGGGCCTCGCGCGGACGCCGGGTTCGAGAGCGGCTCCGGTGCGGCCGGGCACCCGGCAGGACAAGCAGGTCGGAGCGGTGAGCCGGGCCGCCTCCACGAGGCAGGTCGCGGCGGGCCGCGGGCCGAGGCCGGCGCGGGCGAAGATCAGGAATCGCAGAGGGGACGCATGTCGGAGGCGGAGCAGTCGCGGGAACCCCAGCGGGACGAGCGGCAGGAACCGGGGGCGTCGTCGACGCCCGCAGAGTCCGCCTCGGGCGAGGCGGGCACGAAGTCCGGGCAGCGCCCGGCGAAGGCGGCGGGCAAGCCGTCGGACGCCGGGCGGGATGCGGCTGCCCCGAAGGGCAATTCGGGTTCCCGGGCGGAGGATGCGAAGCCCGGCGCTGCGGGCGGCGGCCGGGATGCCGCTGCCCGGGAGACCAAGCCGGACCCCCGGACGTCGGTCGCCAAGCCGGTTGCGAAGCCGGGCGCCAAGGCGGAGGGTGCGAAGCCGGGCGCCCCGGCTGCGGCTGCCGAGCCGAGCGCGGAGGGTGGCTCGCCCGATGCCAAGCCGGGCTCCGGGGTCTCCGGGGCCAAGCCGGTTGCCAAGGCCGGGGACGTCAAGTCGGGCTCCGAGCCCGCCGATGCGAAGCCGGACTCCAACACCTCCGAAGCCGAGCCGGGCAACAAGGACGCGGAGGCCAAGTCGGGTTCCCGGCCCGCCGAGGCCGAGTCGGCTGCCAAGCGGGCAGCCGGGCCGAGCCCGCGGATCGACGACGCCGAGCCGACCACCAAGTCCCACGACGCCAAGTCGAGCGCGCAGCCCACGGACACCAAGCCCACGGCCACCAAGGCCGGGGACGCCAAGTCGCTCGCGAAGCCCACCTCCCCCTCGGGCAACGCCAAGCCCGCCACCCCCTCCACCGGTGCCAAGTCGGCTCCCCGCCCCGCTGGCGCCAAGCCGGCTGCCGCAGCAGAAGCCCCCAAGAAGGGCGGCGGTGAAGGCCGGTTGCTCGCGGGCCGGTACCGGCTCGGTGGGGTGCTCGGGCGCGGCGGGATGGGAACGGTCTGGCGGGCCGTCGACGAGACGCTGGGGCGGACCGTCGCCGTCAAGGAACTCCGCTTCCCGTCCAGCATCGACGAGGACGAGAAGCGCCGGCTCATCACGCGCACCCTGCGCGAGGCCAAGGCGATCGCGCGGATCCGCAACACCGCCGCCGTCACCGTCTACGACGTCGTGGACGAGGACGACCGGCCGTGGATCGTGATGGAGCTCGTCGAGGGCAAGTCGCTCGCCGAAGCGGTGCGCGAGGACGGGACGCTGACGCCCCGACGGGCCGCAGAGGTGGGGCTCGCGATCCTCGACGTGCTGCGTTCCGCGCACCGGGAAGGCATCCTGCACCGCGACGTCAAGCCGTCGAACGTGCTGATCGCCGAGGACGGCCGGGTCGTGCTGACCGACTTCGGCATCGCGCAGGTGGAGGGCGACCCCTCCATCACCTCCACCGGCATGCTCGTCGGCGCGCCCTCGTACATCTCGCCCGAGCGGGCCCGTGGCCACAAGCCCGGTCCGGCCGCCGACCTCTGGTCGCTCGGCGGGCTGCTGTACGCGAGCGTGGAAGGCGTGCCCCCGTACGACAAGGGTTCGGCGATCGCGACGCTGACCGCGGTGATGACCGAGCCGGTCGATCCGCCGAAGAACGCGGGGCCGCTCCTTGAGCAGGTCATCTACGGGCTGCTCGCGAAGGACCCGGCGCAGCGGCTCGACAACGCTGCCGCGCGCAAGCTGCTCACCGAGGTGCTCAACGCCCCGGAGAGCCCGGAGCCCGCTCCCGAGCCGGTGTCGCCCGAGGCGACCCGGGTGGTTCCGCTGCCGCCGCTGCCCGGTGAGCCGAAGACCGACGCGGCCGCCGAGCGGGTGCGCGGCGCGCTCAAGTCCGTGCGGAACGCGGCGGCCGAGGCCAAGGCGTCCGCCAAGGAGAAGGCTCAGGTCGCCCGCGAGGCGCGGGACGTCCGGAACAAGGCGGTACCCGCGCCGCGGCCCAAGTCCGGGGCGCCGTCCGGCCCGGTGCCGCCGCAGCGCGCGCCGCTCACCGATGTCGTGCCGCGCCGCACCCTGGTGATCATCGCGGTCGTCGCGGCGCTCGTCATACTCGGCACGGTGCTCGCCGTCTCGCTCAGCGGAGGAGACGATTCCGCAGGCAAGTCGAAGAGCAACAAGCCGACTGCCAGTGGGCCCGCGACCGCCGGCTCCCCGGCGAACAGCAAGCAGGGCACCGGCAGCCAGAAGCCGTCCGGCGGCGGCACCCCGTCCGGCCAGGGCTCCACGGCCACGGCCGGACAGGGCGACGACAAGGGCGACGACACCGGCACGGGCACCGGCGACAGCAACAAGGGCGCTGGCACGGGCGGTGGCACGGGCAGTGGGGTCACCACTCCCTACAAGTCGAGCCAGGGCTTCTCCATAGGCCTGCCCGCGGGTTGGTCGTACAGCAAGACCGACGACGCGGGCGTCCGGTTCAACGGCCCCAACGGCCAGCGCCTCCTGATCGGCTGGACCGACAGCCCCAAGTCGAACCCGGTGGCGGACTGGACGGACCAGGAGTCGTCCATGACGAGGCCGGGCTACAAGCGGGTGAAGATAGCCGCGGCGAACTACCGGGGCTGGCCGGCCGCCGACTGGGAGTTCACCTACGACGACGACAGCGGAGCCAAGTACCACTCGGTGGACCGGGGCTTCGTCGTCAGCCTCAGCCAGGGCTACGGAATCATGTTCTCGGCCAAGGATGCGGACTGGTCGAAGCCCGAGACCCAGCAGACGCTGGCGGCGTTCTTCGCCACCTTCCAGCCCGCCTGACCCCGCCCGGGGAAACGTCCATCCCCCGGACGTGATGAGGCGGGGCCACGTATCGTGAGAGCCCGCGGACCGTACGCAGCCACAATGAGCCGGTAAACGACCGGAATTGACGGCATGCGGCAGGACTGAGGTCCGTGGTCCGGGGGAACAGCGCGCTGTGGGGAGGCGTCGTGGACGACTATGCGGGTCGGGTGCTCGCCGACCGCTATCGGCTGCCGTTGCCCCCCGACGACACCTACGACCTCGTCGAGACGCGCGCCTTCGACACATACAGCGGACAGGAAGTCCTGGTCCGGCAGGTTCCGTTGCCCGAGGTCGTCGACGCCGAGGTGCTCGACGGCGACGACGCGTACGGGACACCCGACGCCTATATGAGCGGGAGCGGGTACGGTGCCGCGCCCGGCTATGGGCGGACCACCCGGCGGCCCGCCGATCCGGCCGTTCGCCGGGCCGTCGAGGCGGCCCAGGCGGCCGCCCGGATTCCCGACCATCCCCGCCTCGACCAGGTCTTCGACGTGTTCGCGCAGGACGGTTCGCTGTGGATCGTCAGCGAACTGGTCGCCGCGCGCCCGCTGTCGGCGCTGCTCGCCGATCGTCCGCTGAACCCTTTCCGCGCGGCCGAGGTCGCCTCCGATGTGCTGACCGCGCTCGCGGTGCTGCACGCGCACGGCTGGACGCACCGCAACATCACCGCCCGTACGGTGCTGATCTGCGACGACGGCCGGGTCGTTCTGACCGGCCTCGCGGCCGGCGCCGCCGAGGAGGCGCTGTGCGGGTACGCCCCGGTGCCGCTCCCGCCCGACGGCGACGGGTTCGGCGAGGCGCCACCGGCCGAGCGCTCGGCGGGCCCCGGCGAAGCCGCACCGAGCCGCACTTCGGACAGCGATCCCGACCCGCGTCCCGCGCCGCCCGGGGCCGCCGCGCGGGCCGGGGTGATCGCCGCGTACCGCGCGGGCGCCAGGGCCGCGGCCCGCACCGGGACGGACCTCCCGGTGCAGCGTCCCGCCCCGGACGGCGCGCCCGAGGGCACGCCTCCCTCCGAACAGGCCCGCCAGGCCGGGCTCGAAGGGAGCTGGGCGACCCCCGACGCCCCCGGAGACCAGGGCATGTACGACCCCGTACGAGGCGTACGGGTCCCGAGCGGCGCCCCCGCCAGCCCGTACGCCGAGGACCAGGGCCCCGACTCCGGCCGCACCCGCCGCCAGTACGACCCGGTGACCGGACGCTGGGTCCCGCGCCCCACCCCGCGCCGGGCAGCGGAGACCCAGAGCCCGTCCGCCCGTGACGACAACTCCCGCAATTCACAAGGGAGTTCAGGCAACTCGGCGTCGGCCGCCTCCGCTCCCGTCCCCAGAACCCCCGCCCTGCCCCCGGGGTTCCGGGCCGACGCCTTCCGGGCCGACTCGCAGCGTCAGCCGCACCCCGCCGCGCCGCACCCCGCCGCCCCGCTGCCCGTCCCGGTGGTCAAGGGACGGACACCCGGCCCCGAACAGCGGACCGGCCCGGCCGACGCCCCCTACCGAGGCCCCGCCAACCGGCTCGCCGCCGAGCGGGCCCGGCACACGCGGATGGCCGTGGTGGGGGCGGTCACCGAGCGCTGGGCGCCCGAGCAGGCCGGGCCCGTGCACGAGAACTGGCGGCTCGCCCCGCCGATCGGCCCCGCCACCGACCTCTGGGCGCTCGGCGCCCTGCTGTTCCGTGCCGTGCAGGGCCACGCCCCCTACCCGGAGGAGAGCGCGGCCGAGCTCGTCCAGATGGTGTGCGGCGAGCCGCCCGCGTACGCCGAGGAGTGCGGGCCGCTGCGGCCGGTGGTCGAATCGTTGCTGCGCCAGGACCCCACCGAGCGGCCGGAGTTCGAGGAGCTGCGCGGCTGGCTGCGCTCGCTGGTGCGGTCCGCGCCCGAGCCGGACGCGGGCACCCGCATCGCCCCGCTCATCGTGCCCGACGCCAGGCGGCTCCCCATCCTGCGCCGCCGCGGCGAACTCGTACGGCGCAGACGGCGCGCCGCCGCCCCCGTGCCCGTCGCCCCGGCCGCCGAGCACGGCCGGCACCGCCAGGCCGCGTCACGGAGCCGGAGACCGAGGTCGCTCGGCCGGCTGCTCCTCCTGCTCATTCTGGTGCTGCTCGCCGCGGCGATCGCGTACGCTGTGCTCTTCATGCCGCGGTCGGGCTCCGCGCAGAACACCGGCAGCGTCACCCCGCCGCACACCGACGGTCAGCAGAGCCCCGGCCCTGCCTCCCAAGTGCCCGCGCCCGGCGGCACGCCGCCCTCGCAGCAGACGCAGACCACCGGGCCCGGCGGGACCGGCGCCACCCCGGCCGCCGGTTACGCCGTGCGCAAGGACGCCGAGGGGTTCCAGGTCGGCGTCGACAAGAGCTGGCGGCGGCAGCCGATGAACGATTCCGGGCAAGTCCGTTATGTCGGTGGTGACTTCACCCTGATCGTCGTTCCCGGGCGGGACTCGGTGAAGGACAACGGCCCGGATCCGCTGGTCTACCAGGCCGACAAGGAGCGCGAACTCCAGCCCTTCAGGGACTCCAGCTGGTCCACCTCCACCGGTCTGCGGCGCATCGACGTGGGGCAGCGGTCCATGGCCGAGGGGCAGTTCACCTGGCGCGACAGCAACGGCCGCCAGGTCTATGTGCGCAATCTCGCCATGATCGTCAATGGCCGATATCACGTGGTCCAGGTCATCGGTCCGGAGGCACAGCGTGACAAAGTGACGGAGATCTTCGGGCAGGCCACCGGCGCCTACCAGGCCACCCGCTGACATCCGGTCACGCTGCGCAGTCCCCGAAATCGCCCCGCGCGCACGGGATTCGACGGTTTTGTACGCCGCGGAACACGGCCGAAAGACCCGATCACCGCGGGACCAACGGTCCGTATGGTCACGGTTGGGTGCCCCGAGGTTCCCTGGCCGGATTCCGCTCCGTAATCTGACCTCGTAGGAAAGGTCTGGGCGGGCGGGGGACGTGGAAAACACTCACAGCACGAACGGCTCCGGCGCGGGGCTGCTGCTCGCCGGGCGCTATCGGCTCGGCGACGCGATAGGCCGCGGCGGCATGGGCAAGGTCTGGCGCGCCCACGACGAGGTGCTGCACCGCACCGTCGCCGTCAAGGAACTCACCGCCGCCCTCTACGTGGCCGAGGCCGACCGGGCGATCCTGCACGCGCGCACCCAGAAGGAAGCCCGCGCCGCCGCCCGCATCACCCACCCCGGCGTGGTCACCGTCCATGACGTCCTCGACCACGACAACCGGCCCTGGATCGTCATGCAGTACGTCGACGGGCCTTCGCTCGCCGACGCGGTCAAGGCCGCCGACGGCCACCGCATCGACGCGCGCGAGGCCGCCCGCATCGGGCTGCACGTCCTCGGCGCGCTCCGCGCGGCCCACGCGGCCGGCGTCCTGCACCGGGACGTTAAGCCCGGCAACGTGCTGCTCGCCGGCGACGGGCGGGTGCTGCTCACCGACTTCGGGATCGCCGCCATCGAGGGCGACGTCACCATCACCAAGACCGGCGAACTCGTAGGCTCCATCGACTACCTGGCGCCCGAGCGGGTCCAGGGCGCCCACCCCGGCCCCGCCTCCGACCTGTGGTCGCTCGGCGCCACCCTGTACGCCGCCGTGCAGGGTGAGTCGCCGTTCCGCCGGGACTCGCCGATCTCCACCATGCAGGCCGTGGTGGAGGACGAACCTCCGGCGCCCGACCGGGCCGGAGCGCTCGCCCCCGTGATCGTCGCGCTGCTCCGCAAGCAGCCGGAGGACCGCCCCTCGGTCGAGGAGGCCGAGCGGATGTTCCTCGACGCGATGGAGGGGCGTGCCTCCAAGGGGGCCCAGGCCTATGTGCCGACCCGTCAGCTGTCGGAGCGGGACATGCGCTCGGCCGCCGAGTCCCGGACCGGGCCCACCGAGCTCAACGCGGTCCCGCGCCCGGCCCCCGAACGGCCCGCCGCGCAGACCGTCACCCGGCCCGCGCCGCGCAGGCGCCGCTGGCGCACCGTGGCGCTGGTTGTCGTGCTGGCCGCGGTCGTCGGCGTGGCGACGGGATTCGCGTACATGAAGTACCAGGAGGGCAAGGGCGGGTCGGGCGGTGGCAGCGCACAGAACTCCGGCTCGCCCACCACGACCGACTCCAGCGGCAAGCCGGGCGGCGACCAGTCGGTGCCCGCCGGCTTCCAGCGGGTCAATGACCCGGCCGGCTTCAGCATGCTCGTGCCCAAGGGCTGGAAGCGGCAGATGGACGGCACCGAGATCGACTACACCCCGGACAACGGCAGGCACCGCATCCGGATCAGCGTCGACAAGGTGCCCGACTTCGAGAACCCGTACATGCACATGCTCAACCTGGAGAAGACGCTGAAGGAGCGGCTGCAGTACAAGCGGCTCACCCTGCACAGCAACACCTTCCGCGACCAGGAGAGGTCCTCCCTCTGGGAGTTCACCTACTACGAGAAGCAGGACTTCCCCGGCAAGCGGCACGCCATCGACCAGATGTATTACGCGGACGGGGGCAAGCCCGAGTACGCCATCTACATGTCGGGCCCCGACGAGGACTGGGCGACCATCCGCCAGCAGTTCGACACGGTGCTCCAGAGCTGGCAGCCCACCTCCTCCAACGGCGGCTGACCCGGCTGCTCCCACCTGCGGGGAACACCGTCGGAGCCCGCCCGGGGTGCGGCATGATGGGCCCTGCACGTTGTGCGGGGAGATCGAGGGGGAACCCGGTGCCCACAGCAGAGCAGGATCCGAAAGAGCCCCAAGACCGTCCCAACTCCCGCCTGGTGGCGGGGCGCTACCGCCTCGGGGGGCGGCTCGGCCGGGGCGGGATGGGCACGGTCTGGCGCGCGCAGGACGAACTGCTCGGCCGCCAGGTCGCCGTCAAGGAACTGCACCCCGAGGGCGGCGCGCCCGCCACCGCCGCGCTGCGCGAGGCCCGCGCGGTCGCCCAGATCAAGCACCCGCACGTCATCGTCGTCCACGACGTCGTCGAGGAGGCCGGCCACGAAGGCGCGGGCGGGCGTTCGTACATCGTGATGGAGCTCGTCGACGGCGGCTCGCTCGCCGACCGGCTCGCCTCGGCCGGGCCCGTCGGGGTCCAGGAGGCCGCGCGCATCGGGGTCGCCCTCCTCGGCGCGCTCGCCACCGCCCACGCCCGGGGCGTCCTGCACCGCGACCTCAAGCCCGCCAACGTCCTCATCGAGGAGGACAGCGGACGCGTCGTGCTCACCGACTTCGGCATCGCGCAGGTGCCGGGCACCTCGACCATCAGCGAGGAGGGCGCGTTCGTCGGCTCGCCCGAATACACCGCGCCCGAGCGGATGCAGGGCGCGAACGCCGGGCCCGAGTCGGACCTGTGGTCCCTCGGCGCGCTCCTGTGCGCGGCCCTGAGCGGCGAATCCCCCTTCCATCGCGACTCGTTGGGCGGCGTCCTGCACGCCGTCGTCCTCGACGAGATCCGCCCGCCCCGGGCCGCCGGCCCGCTGCTCCCCGTCGTCCACGGCCTCCTGGAGCGCGACCCCGTGCACCGGCTCGGCGCGGTGGAGGCGGAGTCGCTGCTGCGTACGTTCGCGGCGACGGGCAGCACCCCCAGACCGCGCTACGTGCCGACCGAGCGCGTCGACCAGCCGGTGCCGCCGGCCCCCGAACCCCTCGCCACACCCGTCACATCGCCCTCACCCGTCGCACGACCCTGGCAGGCCCGGAGTGTGCTGGTCGGGGCCGCCCTTGTGATCGTGCTCGCCGGGGCGGGCGCGGCCGTCGCGGTCCTCGCGCTCGGCGACGTGGGAGGGGGACGCACCTCGGTGGAGCAGTCCGCGCCGAGCACCGGCGCCGCCCCGCCGGACGCCTCCTGGCGACCGCCCCCGCCTCCTCCGCCGCCCCCGCGGCAGGGCCCGCCGCCGGTGCCCGACGGATTCCGCTTCGTCCGCGACCCGGACGGCTTCGCGCTCGCCCTGCCCGAGGGGTACGTGCGCACCACCGACGAGCAGCGCGTGTTCTACAAGTCGCCCGACGGCGCCCTCCGGATCGGCATCCGCATCCAGAACGCGGTGTCCGGCGGCCCGCTCGGCGTCATGAAGCTCGCGGCGGCGAACGGGCCCACCAGCAACCCCGGTTACCGCGAGGGCAAGGTCACCGCGACCACCCACCACGGGCGCGACGCGGCGCTGTGGGAGTTCACCTGGAACGGCTTCACCCAGGCCGAGGGCGCCCGGCACACCTACGACGAGTGCTGGGAAAACTTCGGGCGCCTTTACGACGTGTGGGTGTCGGCGCCGGTCGGCCGGATCGACGAGGCGAAGCGGACCTTCGACACCGCGCTCGACTCCTTCGTCCCCGGCCCCTGAGCCGCCCTCGTCCGCCCGCTTCTGTCACGGCTGTGCATCCGCACAAGGCCCGATGTGGCACCCCGCGCCGCCGTTCGTCAGGATGTGGGCATGAGAGACGATGGGGGACGGGCGAACGAGCCCACCAGCTACGGCCTGCGGCCCCCGGAGCCCGCTCCGGTACCGCAGCAGAAGCCCTACGAACCGAAGCCGTACGCGCCGACGCAGCAGCAACGCCCCGACGGCACCGGCGACGGCACGGGGCGGCTGCTCGGCGGCCGATACCGCCTGGTGGGACGGCTCGGGCACGGCGGCATGGGCACGGTCTGGCGGGCCCGCGACGAGGTGGTCGACCGGGAGGTCGCGGTCAAGGAGCCCCGGGTGCCCGACCACTTGGGGGAGCGGGAACGGGCCAACGTATACCTGCGCATGCAGCGCGAGGCCCGCGCCGCCGCCCGCATCGACCACCCCTGCGTGGTCACCGTGCACGACGTCGTCATGGAGGACGGCAAGCCCTGGATCGTCATGGAGCTGGTGCGCGGCCAGTCGCTCGCCGACCGGCTCCAGGAAGGCACCCTCGACGTCCGCGAGGCCGCCAGGATCGGCCTTGCCGTACTCGGCGCGCTGTCGGCGGCCCACGAGGCGGGCGTCCTGCACCGCGACGTCAAGCCGGACAACGTACTGCTCGGGCGTGGCGACCGGGTCGTGCTCACCGACTTCGGCATAGCCCAGGTCGAGGGCGAGCAGGGCCTGACCGAGACCGGCGCGTTCGTCGGCTCGCCCGAATTCATCGCCCCGGAACGGGTCCTCGGCCAGCGTCCCGGCCCCGAGTCCGACCTCTGGTCGCTCGGCGTCGTCCTGTATGCGGCGGTCGAGGGCATGTCGCCGTACCGGCGCAGCAACACCCCGGCCACCCTCCAGGCCGTGCTCTCCGCCGAACCGCAGATGCCCGCCCGGGGCTCCGGCGCGTTCGGCACCCTCGTCATGCAGCTCCTGCGCAAGGACCCGGCGGCCCGGCCGGGCGCCGCCGAGATCCGCGCGACGCTGGAACCGGCCGCGGCCCCGGCTCCGCTCGCGGCGACCCGGCTGTACGCGGGCGACGGGGCGCCCACCGGCGGGAGCCGCTGGGTGCCGCCGGTCCTCGTCGACAACCGCAAGGCTCAACTCGGCCTCGGTGGCGGGGTGTTGGCGGCAGCCGTGGCGGTCGTGCTGCTCCTGGCGAGCCCGTTCGGCGGCGGCGGTCTGCCCGCGGGGTGGCAGGTCCGGCCCGAGAACGAGGTGCTGCACGCGGACGTCACGGTCCCCGACGACTACGCGCGCACTCAGGGCACCGACGGCGACAACGTCAACTACAAGGACCCGAGCGCCGTCTTCCAGATCTATGTGGACCGGCTCGACCCGGCCACCGACAAGACCCACAACACGCTGCCCGCCGACCCCGGGGCGTGGAAGACGTACTACGAGAAGGGCGGCAGGAACGGCATCGAGTTCACCAACGGCAAGGTGACCACCGCCACCGTCAAGCACCAGGGCCGACAGGCGTACGACATCGTCACCGACTACACCCCGAACTCGGCCTCCTCCGACCCCAACCCGACCCGCTATCGCTACCACGAGCTGCTCGTGCCCGGACAGGGCACCGCCTACTGGCGGCTGCGGGTCTCGATGCCGGCCGCGGGCAAGGCGGCCAAGGACGGCGAGGAGCTGTTCACTCGGGTCGCCGACGGTCTGAAGATCCACGACCTGTAACCCGACCTGTGACCCCTGGGGCTCCCGGTGGCCGTAAGTCGCTGATCAGCACTTATGCAGCCAGTGATCGCTGGCGGGGTTACCGGGGGTCCGAAAACCCGTTACCGACGGGTACCGAAAGTGCTCCGGCGGGCATACGCTCACCCCCATGACGGACTCGCAGGCCTCGCCCACGACCACCCTCAAGCCCGCCGGCACCAACCCGGTCGCCCCGGCCCCAGCAGGCGCGCGCACCGCCGCCGATGTGGTCACGGGCCAGCTGGTCGCCCAGCTCACCCGGGGTGTGGCCGGCTCCGGACGGACCGCCAACCACACCCCGTTCACCGGGGAGAAGCTGGCCGACCTGCCCGAGTCCACGCCCGAGGACGTCGCCGAGGCCTTCGCGCGCGCCCGCGCGGCGCAGCGCGCCTGGGCCGCGACGCCGGTCCGCGCCCGCGCCGCCGTGCTGCTCCGTTTCCACGACCTGGTGCTCGCCCGCCAGGCCGAGGTGCTCGATCTGATCCAGCTGGAGACCGGCAAGGCGCGCCTGCACGCGCACGAAGAGGTGCAGGCGGTCGCCGTCGCCGCCCGGCACTACGGGCGCAAGGCCCCGTCGTACCTCAAGGCCAAGCGGCACACGGGAGTGGTGCCCACCCTGACCAAGGTCACCGAGCTGCGTCAGCCGCGCGGCGTCGTCGGGCAGATCGCGCCCTGGAACTACCCGCTCGAACTGTCGGTGGGCGACGCGCTGCCCGCGTTCGTCGCCGGCAACGCCGTCGTGATGAAGCCCGACACCGAGACCGCCCTGACCGCCCTGTGGGCCCGCGACCTGCTGATCGAGGCGGGCCTTCCGGCCGAGGTCTTCCAGGTCGTCCTCGGGGAAGGGCCGGTCGTCGGACCCGAGGTCGTCAAGCACGCCGACTACGTCTCCTTCACCGGCTCGACCCGTACCGGCCGCGAGGTCGCGCAGGGCGCCGCGGCCCGACTGGTCGGCGTGTCGCTGGAGTTGGGCGGCAAGAACGCCATGCTCGTCCTCCACGACGCAGACGTGGAGAAGGCCGCCGCGGGCGCTGTCCGCGCCTGCTTCTCCTCCGCCGGACAGCTCTGCATCTCGATCGAGCGACTGTACGTTCACGAATCGATCGCCGACGCCTTCGTCGAGCGATTCGCCGCACGGACGAAGGCGATGCGGCTCGGTCGATCTCTCGCGTACGGAGCGGACATGGGCTCGCTCGTCGGTGAGCGCCAGCTGGAGACCGTCACCCGGCACGTCGAGGAGGCCGTCGCCAAGGGCGCCAAGCTCGTCGCGGGCGGCGTCGCCCGCCCCGACATCGGCCCGCTCTTCTACGAGCCGACCATCCTCGACGGCGTCGAGGCTCCCATGGCGGTGTGCACCGAGGAGACCTTCGGCCCGGTCGTCTCGATCTACCGCTTCAAGGACGAGGACGAGGTCGTCGAGCAGGCCAACGGCACGCCGTACGGCCTCAACTCCTCGGTGTGGACGAAGGATTCGCGCCGCGGCCACGAGGTGGCGGCCAGGCTGAGCACCGGCACGGTCAACATCAACGAGGGGTACGCGCCCGCGTACGGCAGCGTCCAGTCGCCGATGGGCGGCATGAAGGAATCCGGGCTCGGCCGCCGGCACGGCTCCGAGGGCATCCTCAAGTACACCGAGGCCCAGACCATCGCCCAGCAGCGCATCCTCCCCCTCGCCCCGTCCTTCGGCATGGACGACGAGAGGTACGCGGCCTTCATGAGCCGCAGCCTCAAGGCGATGAAGGCCCTGCGCCTGCGCTAGCTCCCACACGCAAACCAGCCCGCCCCTGTGCACGAGGAGAGCCATGTCCCAGGTACCCCCAGCCCAGAAACCGGACGAGGACGGCGGGGGCGACCACGGCTACGACTACGACGTCGTCGTGATCGGCTCGGGCTTCGGCGGCTCGGTGACGGCGCTGCGGCTCACCGAGAAGGGCTACCGGGTCGGCGTCCTGGAGGCGGGCCGCCGCTTCACCCCGGCCACGCTCCCCAAGAACTCCTGGGACATCAAGAACTACCTGTGGGCGCCGAAGCTCGGCCTGTACGGCATCCAGCGCATCCACCTGCTCGGCAATGTGATGGTGCTCGGCGGCGCCGGCGTCGGCGGCGGCTCCCTCAACTACGCCAACACCCTCTATGTGCCGCCGAAGCAGTTCTTCGACGACCCGCAGTGGAAGGGCATCACCGACTGGCAGGACGAACTGGCGCCGTACTACGACCAGGCCCGGCGCATGCTCGGGGTGCGGCTCAACCCGACGATGACGCCCTCCGACGTCCACCTCAGGGCCGCGGCCCAGCGCATGGGCGTCGGCGACACCTTCCACATGGCGCCCGTCGGCGTCTTCTTCGGCGACGGCCAGGACGGCGACGGTACGTCAAAGGCCAAGCCCGGCACGGCAGTTGACGACCCGTACTTCGGAGGGGCCGGTCCCTCGCGCAAGGCGTGCATCGAGTGCGGCGAGTGCATGACGGGCTGTCGGCACGGCGCGAAGAACACCCTCAACGAGAACTATCTCCACCTCGCCGAGAAGGCGGGCGCGGTCGTCCACCCCATGACGACCGTGGTCTCGGTGACCGGCGACTCGCGCGGCGGCCACGCCGTCGCCACCCTGCCCACCGACCGCAAGAACTCGGCGGGCCGGCTGTTCACCGCGCGCCGCGTCGTCATCGCGGCCGGCACCTACGGCACCCAGACCCTGCTGCACCGCATGAAGGCGAGCGGCCAACTCCCGTACATATCAAAGAGGTTGGGCGAGCTGACCCGGACCAACTCCGAGGCGCTCGTCGGCGCGCAGACCACCAGCCGCCGTTATCGCAGGCAGCACGGCGCGCCCAGGGTCGACTTCACCCGGGGCGTCGCCATCACCTCCTCGATCCACCCGGACGAGAACACCCACATCGAGCCGGTCCGCTACGGCAAGGGCTCGAACGCGATGGGCGGCATGTCGATCCTCCAGGTGCCGTACGGGGTCAACCGGGTGCGCAACTGGCTCGGCAACGCGGCGAAGCACCCCCTGCTCCTCGCACGTTCGATCAGCAACCACCGCTGGTCCGAGCGAACGATCATCGGCCTGGTCATGCAGTCACTCGACAATTCGCTCACCACCCATCTCAAGCCGGACGGAGTCGGCAAGGGTCTGCTGACCGCCGAGCAGGGTCACGGCGCGCCCAACCCCAAGCAGATCCGGGCGGCCACCGAGGGCGCGAACGCGATCGCCGCGGAGATCAACGGCTTCGCAGGTTCGAACGTCGGCGAGCTCATGGGCACCCCGCTCACCGCGCACTTCCTGGGCGGCTGCCCGATCGGCGACTCCGCCGAGACCGGCGTGATCGACCCGTACCACCGGCTGTACGGGCACCCCGGCATCTCGGTAGTCGACGGCGCGGCCGTCTCGGCGAACCTCGGCGTGAACCCGTCCCTCACGATCACCGCACAGGCCGAGCGCGCGATGTCGTTCTGGCCGAACAAGGGCGAGGAGGACCCGCGCCCCGCGCAGGGCGCCGCCTATGTCCGCCTTGCCCCGGTCGAGCCGAAGTCACCGGCGGTCCCGGCGGAGGCGTTCGGCGCCCTGAAGCTGCCGTTCCTGGGGATCCCGGCGGTCCCGCCGAAGGCGGACGAGTAACGCCGCCGGTCCCGCACGGCAAGAGGCGCTGCACCCCCCTCCGAGTGCAGCGCCTCTCACGTATGCGGAGACCTGGTGGAGCCCCACCGGCGTGAACAGAACACGGGCGAGGCTGTTGGTTCCGCATGCATGACCTGTGACTCCTGTGAATGGTTGTCCTGCCTTCACGAAATCCTTATGTGATCCACGGCACCCCTCCTTGGCGGCAACCTTCGCGCGGCTCCGCATGTCGAACCGCTGCCGCGGCGTGTGCTGCGGTGCGCGCTGTGCAGGACATGCCAAGAGGGGTCACCAGAAGTGAGCGAGAAGCCGCCGAGCTCGAAGGGGTCGTCGGGCGACGACTCGCTGCCGGAGGGGATGCCGGACGAGATCTGGGAGCAGTTCGTCCGCGACACCGAGCAGGACATCAGGAAGTCCGCGCCCAAGGAGCCCTCGGCGCGGGCCCGGATGGTGGCCGAGCGGCTGCGCAGGGAGCAGGAGGCCGCCGAGAGCCAGTCCCGCGGCCGCAAGGGCAGGAAGCGCCCCGCCGAGCCGGAGGGCTGGCGCACCGGCCCCGCCTGGCAGGAGATGAACGGGCGCGCCGGGCGCAGGCGCCGCATGTGGGGCGTTCTCGGCATCTTCGTCGCCGCGGGCGTCCTCCTTGTCGCCCTGAACCCCTCCCGCGCGCTGTCCCTGATCACCGGCGACGACAGCTCCGGCGAGACGGCGACGGCCCAGCTCCCGCCGGAGACCGCCGCGCCCACCGCCGCCCCCTCCTTCTCCGACCCGGACCATCCCACCCTGAAGGAGCCGTTCCGCGGCTCGCCCGCGGTGCAGTACGCGGACGGCGCCGCCGGTATCGAGCTGCCGGAAGCCACCGCCCTGGGCGGGCTCTCCAAGGAGCAGGTGGCCGCGGGCCTGACCCGCACCCGCGACCTCCTGATCGACGCGAACCTGAACCCGGCGACCCTGCGCGGCGGCCGCCCCGACGCCGCCCTCGCGCTCATCGACCCGCTGCAGAAGGACGTCCTCGGCCGCTTCACCACCGACCTGGCCAAGCCGGACAAGGACCACGACCCGCTGAACTTCTTCAGCCGGTTCGACCCCAGGAAGCTCAAGCTCGTCGGGGACGTGGTCAAGACCCGCGGCCGGATGACGGTCGGCAAGGACGCGAAGAGCGGGGTCGTCGTGCACGCCGACTACACCTTCGTCTACCCGCTGGTGAAGACGGCGCCGGGCTCGACGGAGGTGGCCCGCACGATCGTGCGCCGCATCCTCGACGTCCAGGTCTCCGACCCGTCCGTCATGCGGTCCACCGCCGGAAAGCTCTGGATCGTCAAGTACGACGTGGACATCGCCAACTCGGCCTGCGACAGCAACGACGGCTATCTCCACCCCGACTTCGCCGACGAGACCCCGTCGGGCCCCAGCCCGAGCGGCTCGGCCGTCGACCCGTACGACCGCAGCCGGGAGCTGACGCCGGACCGCCCGGAGGGCTGCGGCCTGGTCAGCCGCACGTGAGTCCTGCCCCTTCCTCCCGAACTCCCTTGTGAGCATGGAGAGTTGACATGAGAACACGTACTGCGGCGGCCGGTGCCGCGACGGCGTTGGGGGTGCTGCTCCTTGCCGCCTGCGGCCCGTCCGCCCCCGCCGCGAAACCGGCGGCACCCAGCGCCTCGTCCACCCACCCCGTCTTCTCCAAGCCCCTGGACGCCCGCCCGTACGCGGCGCTCGGCCGGACCAAGGCGGCGAAGAACGCGACGTTCACCCAGACCGTCACCTTCTCGGCGAAGGGCGCCGACGCGGTCCTGAAAACCACCGGCAAGCTGGACTTCGACGGCGGCCGCGCGGACGGCTCGCTGGGCTGGACCGTGGGGGAGGGGTTCCCCGAGGAGGCGGCGAAGGCGCTGGGCAATGTCGACACGCATCGCCGCAGGACCGACCAGGCGGCCCGGCTGGTCATTGACCGCCAGCGCATCGACTACCGCTCGGCCACGGCCGGGTACTGGCTGCGGTACGACGCGGCGGACGTCTTCGAGTTCGACCCGACCGAGAACACCGCCAACACGATCAAGACGCGGCGCGGGGGCGAGGCCGCCTTCGGCGGAACGCTGCTAGAGGTCGTCTCCAACGTGAAGGAGGTCAAGGAGGAGGTGCTGCCCGACGGTGGCCGCCGCTACCGCACCGGCCTCGAAGCGCGGGCGGCGTACGGACTGCTGCACAGCACCGTCACCGAGGAGGGTCTGAGCGGGACGAACCCGCGGACCCGGGTCCCGCTGACGGTGAGCGCGGACGCGAGCGGCAGGATCACCTCCGCCGAAACCGACCTCTCGCCCCTGCTCAGCAAGGATCCGGACAGCTCGCTCGCCGGGGTGCAGGGCCTCAGTGTGAAGCTGACGCTGAACGGCTACGGGACCTCGGTTCCTGCCACCGTTCCGGCCACCGACAAGGTGATCCCCGCGGGCGGATCGGTGGTCCTGCTGACAACGGCCAAGGCGGGCGACTGCGTCGACTTCGGCACCGGGATGCCCGCGCAGGGCTACGTGGTCAAGGCGGACTGCGGCCCGCCGCACGACGCCCGCGTCTTCGCCCGCGAAGCGCTGCCGGGCGGCGGCTTCCCGGGCTCCGCGCGCGTCAAGGAGAAGGTGGGCGCGGCCTGTCGATCCGCGTACGACGAGATCCCGAGCGCATGGCGCGCGGAGTCCGTCGAGCCGGGCAAGATGTGGTACCAGTCGCCGTCGGAAGGGGGCTGGAACTTCGCCGCGAAGCGGTTCGGGATGTGCTACGTCCTGTCCCGCTGACCAAGCGAGGGCCGACCCCAAGGCCGACTCAACGAAGGCCGACCGAACGGAGAGCCCCGACGGCCAGCACGTACAGCCGATGCGTACGTGGTGGCCGACGGGGCTCCGGGCCGTCAGCACCGACGTCAGGGCAGCGTCGGTGCCGCGGGGCGGCGCCGGGGGGTGCGCCGCTGGTCTGTGGGTGCCGAGGTGGCCGACCCGGCGCGTTCGGGGCGCGCGAGTGGTGCCGACCATGGGCAACGGGGTGCGGGACTTGGCTTCGCGTCGTGCTGGACGGGCTGCGCCCGGCGCAACCGTTCCGACCGGGTGCGGCCGGCCCCGGGCGTCCCCGGAGCCGGCCGCCCCTATGGGGTGACCGGGCTGCTGTCCCCTGCCGTCCGGTCACGCACACCGGGGCGAGGTCCCACGACGCACTTGCAAGTGCGTCACACGCCCCAGCGGAGCCACGCGTGGTTTCTTTCGGGCCCGCCCCTGGCTGGCACGGACACCCCACCAACGAAGCCGGGCCGGGGGCGGTCACGGCGCCGTACGGGTGAGGAGCGCCCGAACTCAGATACGGCCCCGGCACAGCTCCAGCATCGTCATCGCGAGCGCGGTACCGGGCTTGCCCAGGGCGTCGCGGAAGCGGGCCAGGACCTCCATCTCGCGGTTCAGGTTGACCCGGCGGCCGCCGGAGGCGATGCGGGACTCCTGGATGACGGCCGAGACGGCCATGCGTTCCTGGACGAGGCCGATGATGTGGTCGTCCAGCGCGTCGATGCGCTCGCGCGCGCCGGTGATCACGGCCGCGGCCTCGTCGGTGCGGGCGCCGGTCTTCTCGGTGACGGACATGTTCACGGGGGCTCCTCGGAATTCGGTGCGGCGCCCCGGATCGGCAAGGACCGGAAACAAACAGGGCGCCCCGGGCCTTGTCGGCCCGGGGCGCTCTGTGGAAGTTCGCTTGTCAGTTGCTCAAGCAGCACGACCCATGGCGTCCGGCGGGCCGGGTGCCATAGGTAAAGACGAAGGTCTGGTGCTTGCGCATGGGCACAGTATGGACCGATGCCCGGGAGGCGGGCCAATCCGGGTTCGGATGGTGAGACGAACCGGCCACCGCCCGCCCCGGTAGAATCGACAAATACCGACCCCCTCCCACCGCCGGAAGGCCGCCACCCGTGCCAGCAGCACCCTCCGCAGCCGCGCCCGACAGCAACCCGGACGTCGTCCTGGTTGTCGACTTCGGCGCGCAGTACGCCCAGCTCATCGCCCGCCGCGTCCGCGAGGCCCGGGTCTACAGCGAGATCGTCCCGAGCAGCATGCCCGTGGCCGAGATGCTGGCCAAGAACCCGAAGGCGATCATCCTCTCCGGCGGCCCGTCCTCCGTGTACGCCGAGGGGGCCCCGCGCCTGGACCGCGCGATCTTCGAGGCCGGGGTGCCGGTCTTCGGCATGTGCTACGGCTTCCAGCTGATGGCGACGACGCTGGGCGGCACGGTCGACGACAACGGCGCCCGCGAGTACGGCCGCACCCCGCTGACCGTCTCCAAGCTCGGCTCCACCCTCTTCGAGGGCACCCCGGCCGAGCAGTCGGTGTGGATGTCGCACGGCGACGCCTGCTCGGCCGCCCCCGAGGGCTTCACGGTGACGGCCTCCACGGACGTCGTCCCGGTCGCCGCCTTCGAGAACGATGAGAAGAAGCTGTACGGCGTCCAGTACCACCCCGAGGTGCTGCACTCCACGCACGGCCAGCAGATTCTGGAGCACTTCCTCTACCGCGGCGCGGGCATCGAGCCGACCTGGACGACGCACAACGTCGTCGAGGAGCAGGTCGCCCTCATCCGCGAGCAGGTCGGCACCAAGCGCGCGATCTGCGGCCTGTCCGGCGGCGTGGACTCCGCGGTCGCCGCGGCCCTCGTCCAGAAGGCCATCGGCTCCCAGCTGACCTGCGTGTACGTCGACCACGGCCTGATGCGCAAGGGCGAGACCGAGCAGGTCGAGAAGGACTTCGTGGCCGCCACCGGCGTCCAGCTGAAGGTCGTCGACGCGCAGGAGCGGTTCCTCACCGCGCTCGCCGGGGTCTCCGACCCGGAGACCAAGCGGAAGATCATCGGCCGCGAGTTCATCCGCGTCTTCGAGCAGGCGCAGCTGGAGATCCTCCAGGAGGACGGCCCCGAGGTCGCCTTCCTCGTCCAGGGCACGCTGTACCCGGACGTCGTGGAGTCCGGCGGCGGCACCGGCACCGCGAACATCAAGTCGCACCACAACGTGGGCGGCCTGCCCGACGACATCGAGTTCGAGCTCGTCGAGCCGCTGCGCAAGCTGTTCAAGGACGAGGTCCGCATGGTCGGCCAGGAGCTCGGCCTGCCGGACGAGATCGTCCAGCGCCAGCCGTTCCCCGGCCCCGGCCTCGGCATCCGCATCGTCGGCGAGGTCACCAAGGACCGTCTCGACCTGCTCCGCGAGGCCGACGCCATCGCCCGCGAGGAACTGACCGCGGCCGGCCTCGACCGCGAGATCTGGCAGTGCCCGGTGGTCCTGCTCGCGGACGTCCGCAGCGTCGGCGTCCAGGGCGACGGCCGCACCTACGGCCACCCGATCGTGCTGCGCCCCGTGTCCTCCGAGGACGCCATGACGGCGGACTGGACGCGGATGCCGTACGACGTGCTCGCGAAGATCTCCACCCGCATCACCAACGAGGTCGCCGACGTCAACCGCGTCGTCCTCGACGTGACGAGCAAGCCGCCGGGCACGATCGAGTGGGAGTAGTCCCCACGGCTGTACGGACGGCGTCGCCCCTCGCGGGGGCGGCGCCGTCGTTGTTGAGGCCGGGGCCGCACGACTCTGTTCACCTGCGGTAACGCGAGGTAGCTTCCGGCCATGACTGAGATGCCCCAGCCGATACCGCAGCCGATACCGGTGGACCAGCTGCGGTTCGATCTGCCGCCCGTGCACGAAAGCCCCGCCGATGAGCGGCAGCACCGCAAGGAGCGGCTCGCGGGGGCGCTGAGACTCTTCGCCCGGTTCGGGTACGAGGAAGGCGTGTCGGGCCATGTCACCGCGCGGGACCCGGAGCTGGCGGACTGCTACTGGGTGAACCCGTTCGGGGTGCCGTTCGCGCATGTCACCGCGGGCGAGCTGGTCCTGGCCAACGGGGACGGGCAGGTCGTGCAGGGGAGCCACCACGTCAATCAGGCCGCGTTCACCGTGCATGCCGAGGTGCACCGGGCCCGCCCCGACGCGGTCGCCGTCGTCCACACGCACTCGGCGTACGGGCGGGCGCTCGCGGCCCTGGGCGAGTTCGTCGAGCCGTACACGCAGGAGGCCTGCGCGTTCTTCGAGGACCACGCCGTGTACGACGCCTATACCGGGGTGGTCGTGGATACCGAGGAGGGCCGGCGGATCGCGGCGGCGCTCGCCTCGTACAAGGCGGTCGTGCTGCGCAACCACGGGCTGCTCACGGTCGGGGACTCGGTGGACGCGGCGGCCTGGTGGTTCATCTCGATGGAGCGCTGCGCGCGGGTGCAGCTCGCGGCGCGGGCGGCCGGCAAGCCCGTACTCATCGACCGGCGGGACGCGGTGGCGACCCGGGACCAGCTCGGCAGTGATCTCGTGGCGTGGATCAACTACCAGCCGCTGTGGCGGCAGATCAGCCGGGCCGAGCCCGAACTCCTGTCGTAGTACGTCAATTTGATCGTGCGTCAATCACCCGCCCGGCCAGGCGGTGCCGACCGCCGGGCGGCTTTGGTGCGCGACAATTCGCTTACGGTTCAAGGGGTTTGGCGCACGGACGGAGTTCCCGGTGGCAGTGCAGGAGGCTCGGCAATGCGGGGGTGACTGCGCGCACGGCGCGCGGGACGGGCACCGGCGTGCGGTGGCGGCGTTCCTCGCCAAGCGGGACGGGCTCGCCGCGGGCGAAGGGCTGCCCGCCGCGCTCGCCCACTCCGCCGGGGCGTCCCGCCAGTGGGTCTCCGACGAGCTCACCCAGTCCGCGCGCCTCGTCGCCGAATGCGGCCGGGAGGCGGGCCGGGCCTGGCCGGAACGGGTGTGGCGCGGCACGCTGACGACGGTCTGGGGCGGCGTGTTCGCCCTCTGTCTCGCCGAGACCGCCACAGCCATCGGTGCGGGCTGGACGGCGGCCCGCACCGCCGGCCTCCTCTGCGCGCTGGTGGCGGCGGTCCTGCTGACGGCGGTGGCGTACCTCCACCGCTCGCGTGGCGGCCTCCTCGCGCCCGTGCTCGGCGAGGACAACCGCCTCTCCACATCAAGGGCGGTCGCGGCGGCGTGGGTCCTTTTCGCGGCCTCCGCGGTCCTGCTCCTCGCACTGCGCCTGGCCGCGGCCTCCGGCCCGGCCGGGCGCGAGAAGGTCTTACACGGTCTCGAACTGTCCCGCTGCGCGGGCCTGTTGACGGTCGTGTTCCTTGTGTCGCTGATCGCGGTGGTGGTCCGCCGGGTCGTCACGGTGCGCATCCACGGGCAGCGGCTCCAGAAGGTACGCGCCGACCGGCCGCGCGGGGCCGACCTCCTCGCCGACGACGCGGGGCGGGGCAGTTTCGCGGACGCGCAGTACGTGGCGGTGACGCTGGTCGCGGTGCTGTTCGCGGCGGTACGTCTGGCCCGCCGACCCGATCAACTTCCGGACCTGCCCTGGGGGTTGGCGGTCCTGGTGTTGATCTCCGCGATGACGTACTTCGCGGGGAAGTACGCGGAGGGGGGCCGTCCGGTGGTCCTTTCCGTCGTACGGGCCCGGGAGGCGGGGGACCTGGACGCGCCGATCCGTACCGGGGACGACATCGAGATCCGCGGGGCGGGGTTCGTCCCGCCGGGCGCGGGCACGCCGGACCGGCTGGCCCGGATGGTGGTCCGCATCGGGCCGGTCCACGTGCACGTCCCCCTGATCCCCGTCCCGGGCGGCTTCGCGAACCCGACGGACGGGGTGCTGACGGTGCCGGTTCCGGTGGATGTGGAGGCGGGGCGGGTGGAGGTTCGGGTGGTGACGGCGGCGGGGGTGGAGTCGAACGGGGTGCAGGTGGAGGTGGCCGAGTAGGAGGTTCCCCGCCCGCCCGTGCCGCGGACTCGAAGGGGCGCGCCCCTCACCCCCTTGGGCCTCCGCCCCAGACCCCGATCAGCCCCCTCCCCTAAGCCCTCCCGGGGCTCAGCCTTCCCAGCCCCCCCCGCGCACGGGTGGGCGGAGCCCCGGGAAGCTCGGCTCGGTCGGTGCTGGGAACGCGCGTCCGGGGTGGGAATGAGACACCCGTTCCCCTCGTCCGTATCGTCTGGTGACAGCCGAATTGGATGGAGGCGGGATCAGCCATGGCACATGGATTTGCGACCAGGGTGGGGGCCGGGGCGGACCAGGCCAAGGGCTGGCAGGCCACGGCCCGCACGTACGCACTGCTGCCGCTGAGGATCTTCCTCGGCGTGACCTTCATCTACGCCGGCCTCGACAAGCTCACGGACAGCGCGTTCTTCCACGCGACCGGCACCGGCTCCATCGGCGACCTGATGCACGGCGTGCGGGACAGTTCCGCCATCCCCGCCCTCGTGGACCTCGCCCTGAAGAGCCCCGCGGGGTTCGGGTACGCCATCGCGTTCGGCGAGCTGGCCGTCGGCATCGGCATGCTGGTCGGCCTCTTCGGGCGGCTCGCCGCACTGGGCGGCGCGCTGATCTCGCTCTCCCTGTGGCTCACGGTGAGCTGGCAGACCAACCCGTACTACTACGGCAACGACCTGGCCTACTTGATGGCCTGGCTGCCGCTCGTACTGGCCGGGACGCCGTTGCTCTCCGCCGACGCGCTCCTCGCCAACCGGCGCCGCTTGCGCACCCCGTAGTCGATCCAGCTCACCAGCGAGGCGATCCCGAGACCCCCGCAGACCAGCGGGATCGCCACCGGCGAGGGGGTGTTCCACTGCCCGGCCGCGTCCCCCGCGAACAGGACGGCGGTCGCGGCGAGCGCGAGCCCGGCGACGAGCCGGCCGGGGCGGAACTCATGACGCAGCACGGTCCACCTCCACCTGGCCGACGCCGACCTTGAGATGGAGTTCGAGCGTCCCGGCCGGCTTGGCCCCGGCGGGCGGAGCCAGCGTCGCGGTCCGCTTCTCACCCGGTGTGACCTGGATGTCGTCCGGGTTCTCGCCGGGCAGCCGGATGTCGCCGAGGCCCATGTCGAAGGTCACCTTCACTGTCACGTCCTTCGGTACGACGACCTTCGCCCTGCCCGCGCCGACCTCCGCGCCGGTCGTCACGGTCTGCCCGGGCGGCACGGCGATCCGGCTCAGGTCGAGGGTGCCGACGCCGGTGCCGAGGTGATAGCCCGGCCGCACGTCGCTGATCGCGGCGGGCGTCCAGTCCGTGCGGGCCCAGTGCGAGTCGATCGACTTGGGCAGCGCCGCGGACCCGGCGAGCAGGGCCGCCGTGAGCACCGCGAGGAACACCGTGCCGAACCCCGTACGGCCCAGGAACGAGCTCAGCATCAGGCCGAGCGCGAACACCCCGAGCGCGGCCGCGAACCCGATCTGCAGGCCGGTCCCGAGCGGCTGGTGGTCCCAGGCGCCGCCGAACCCGGCGCCGAAGGCGAGCAGCGCGGTGAGGAAGATCAGCCCGCCGATGGGACGCGGGCCCCGGCTCGCCCGTACCGCCGCCTTCGCGGCCCTGCGGGTGGCCTTGGAGACCGGCGGCGCGTCCGCGTCCGCGGGGCCCCACAGATAGCCGCCCGGGACCGGCCCGGTGGTGCCGTCCTTGACGATCGGGTCCCGCCACCAGGACGGCGGGGACGGCGCGGGCGGCGCCTTCGTCTCGGGCGGCGCGTCCGCCACGGCCTGGGCCGCGACCGGGTCGAGCGGGGTGTCCGCAGGAGTGGTGGAGCGGCGCTGCGACCAGACGGCCGCGCCCGCGAGGAGCAGCGCGAGCAGCACGGCGAACGTCACCACCGAGCCGTTCCTCAGCATGGTGAGGAAGATCCCGCAGCCCGCCAGGGCCATGAGTACGGCCACCAGAGCCGCACCCTCGACGCGGCCGGTGAGCAGGCGGCGGGCCTCGTTCTCGTCCTCGCCCTCCATGGGCACGATCAGCCAGGCGAACCCGTAGAAGACCAGGCCGAGGCCGCCGGTCACGGACAGCACGCCGAGCGCGATCCGGAAGATCACCGGGTCGAGGTCGCAGTAGCGGCCGAGGCCGCCGCAGACTCCGCCGATGACCTTGTTGCGGCTGCTGCGGCGCAGCTGCGGGGCCGCGGCGGCCGGATCGGGCGGCGCGAGGGGCGTCTCGGTCGGCGTGCTCATACGTACATGGTGACGGGCCCGCGCGACCCACGGCACCCGCCCCGACCCTGGCCTCACCCTGATTTCGCCCCCGAAGGGAAGGGGCGGCCCCCTGACGGGGCGGTCGGCTCCTCGCGCGGGGGAGGTGGCCTCCCCCGCGCGAGGGGGGGCTGTCCTCAGGGAAGCCTGGGGGCCAACCCTGATGCCCGTCGGCCGGTGGCCGTGTGACGATCGGGGCATGCCAGTCGCCACCCCCCGCCTGTCGCCGTCCGAGGCCGACGAAGCGCCGGTCCGCAAGCTGTACCGCTCCGCCGAAGGGCGGATGCTCGGCGGCGTCGCGCGCGGCCTCGCCGGGCACCTCGGGCTCCCGGTGGTGTGGGTGCGGGTGGCGTTCCTGGGGCTGCTTTCGATCAACGGCCTGGGCGCGCTGCTCTAAGCGGTGTTCTGGTTCGTGGTGCCGCTGGGCCTCGGCGGTACGACGGCCGGGCCGCGCTCCGCGTTCGAGGTCAGCCCGGACGGCCGGCGCAGGCTGCGCAAGCCCGACAAGGGTCAGGTCGTCGCGCTGATCGCGCTGGTATTCGGCGCCGCGATCTTCGCGTCCAAGGTGGACGTGGGCGGCTGGGCCAACCCGTACGTCTTCCCCAGCATCCTCATCGGCGTCGGCGTCATCCTGGTGTGGCGCCAGGCCGACAACACGCGCCGGGCCCGCTGGACCGAGGGCGCCCGCCGCAGCCGGTGGCTCCCGGTGGCCCGGGGTCTCGCCGGGGTCGCCCTGGTCGGCACCGGGCTCACCGGCTTCGTGGTGGTCAACGGCTCGGCCGCACAGCTGGGCAACGTACTGACCGCGGCGATAGCGGTGCTCGCCGGCATCGCCCTGCTCGCCGGGCCCTACCTGGTGCGCATGACGCAGGACCTGTCCGAGGAGCGCCTGATGCGCATCCGGGCCCAGGAGCGCGCCGAGGTCGCCGCCCACGTGCACGACTCGGTGCTGCACACCCTGACCCTGATCCAGCGCAACGCGGAGAACGTCGGCGAGGTGCGGCGCCTGGCCCGCGCGCAGGAACGCGAGCTGCGCGCCTGGCTGTACAAGCCGGAGGGCACCGGCAAGGAGGAGGAACCCGCGACGCTCGCCGAGGCCGTCAAGAAGGCGGCGGCCGAGGTCGAGGACAAGCACGGCGTCCCCCTGGAGGTCGTCGTCGTGGGCGACTGCCCGCTGGACGACGGCCTGACCGCACAGATGCAGGCCGCGCGCGAGGCGATGGTGAACGCGGCCAAGTACGGTGGCGAGGGCGGCGCCGTCCAGGTGTACGCGGAGGTCGAAGGCCGCACGGTCTTCGTCTCCGTACGGGACCGGGGCCCCGGATTCGATCCCGACGCGGTGCCCGCCGACCGGATGGGCGTACGAGAATCAATCATCGGCCGGATGCAGCGCAACGGCGGTACGGCGAGGCTGCGTTCGGTGCCCGGCGGGGGCACGGAGGTCGAGCTGGAGATGGAGAGGGCACAGGGATGACCGAGGAAACGACAGACCGCCACGTCAGGGTGGTCCTCGTCGACGACCACCGGATGTTCCGCACCGGAGTCCAGGCGGAGATCGGCCAGACCGAGAGCACGGGCGTCGAGGTGGTCGGTGAGGCCGCCGACGTCGACCAGGCGATCACGGTGATCACCGCGACCCGCCCCGAAGTGGTGCTGCTCGACGTGCACCTGCCCGGCGGCGGCGGCGTCGAGGTGCTGCGCCGCTCGGCGGCCATGATGGCGGCCGCCGAGAATCCGGTCCGCTTCCTCGCGCTGTCCGTCTCGGACGCGGCGGAGGACGTGATCGGCGTGATCCGCGGGGGCGCCCGCGGCTACGTCACCAAGACCATCACCGGCACCGACCTGGTCGACTCGATCTTCCGGGTGCAGGACGGCGACGCGGTGTTCTCGCCGCGCCTGGCGGGCTTCGTCCTGGACGCGTTCGCCTCCACGGACGCGCCGCCGGTCGACGAGGACATGGACCGGCTCACGCAGCGCGAGCGCGAGGTGCTGCGCCTGATCGCCCGGGGGTACGCCTACAAGGAGATCGCCAAGCAGCTGTTCATCTCCGTCAAGACGGTCGAGTCGCACGTCTCGGCCGTGCTGCGCAAGCTCCAGCTGTCCAACCGACACGAGCTGACCCGCTGGGCCACGGCACGCCGGCTGGTCTGAGCGTGACTGGCGCCGTACGGGGGTGGCCGGCAGTTTATCTTCGTAAAACCATGGCAAAACCGGCAACCCGGGCGCGCTCATGTCACTCTTGCCGGACGTGATGAGCCTGACCGGGACCCCCTTCTTCGTCACCGCGATCGTGGTGGCCGCGCTCGCCGTACTGGTGCCGCTGCTTGTCTGGCACAAGGTCGGCGGGCCGGTCGTGGTGCGCGGGGCCGTGCGGCTGTCCATGGTGCTCATCGCCCAGGCCTCGGCGGTCGTCGTGGTGTTCGTCGCCGTCAACAACGCGAACGGCCTGTACGACACCTGGGGGGACCTCCTCGGCACCGACAGCCACGTCGGCGCGGCCCCCGATCTCGGCGTCGACGGCACCGGCGGGCGCAGCATCGCCAAGGAGCCGCGCGTCAAGCAGCACTTCACCCCGGTCGACGACGCGAATCTGGGCACCGGAGTCCAGGTCACGCATCTGACCGGCCGGGTCTCGGGGGCGGACGGCGAGGTGTACGTGTGGCTGCCGCCGCAGTACGACGACCCGGCGTACAAGACCAAGGACTTCCCCGTGGTCGAGATGCTGCCCGGCTACCCCGGCTCGGCCAAGGACTGGTTCACCAACCTCGACGTCACCGGGCAGCTGCGGCCGCTGATGGCCGACGGCGAGGTCAAGCCGTTCATCCTGGTCGCGCCGCGCACCTCGCTGCTCGCCGGGCAGGACACCGGCTGCGCCAACGTGCCGGGCGTCGTGAACGCGGACACCTGGCTGAGCGTGGACGTCCGCAAGATGGTCACCGACAACTTCCGGGCCGAGACGGGCGCGGACGGCTGGGCCGTCGCCGGGATATCGGCCGGCGCCCACTGCTCGGCGAAGCTCGCGATCGAGCACCCCGACCGCTACCGCGCGGGCATCTCGCTGTCCGGCTACAACGACCCGGCCGCCGAGTCCGCCTCGATCACGGCGGCCGACCCGGCGCTGCGGCGCGAGACCGACCCGCTGTGGATGCTGACCCACGCCAAGCGCCCGCCGAAGACCTCGCTCTTCCTCACCGGCCAGCCCCGCGACGGCTACGAGGACGCGCTCGCGCTGCGCCGGGCCGCGAAGACGCCCACCCAGGTGTGGGTACAGAAGACCGGCGGCGGCCATCTGAACGTGGTGTGGAAGCCGCTCCTGCCGGAGGTGTTCCGCTGGCTGTCCGGCCAGGTCAGCGGCGTACAGAACGCGAAGGTCGTGCAGGACGCCAAGGGTGGTCTGCGGCCCCAGGGCGGCACTGGCGACGCGGCGGTCGTGCAGGCCACGGGCGCCGGTGGCGTACGGGGTGAGAAGTAAGGGGCACGGGGCGTCACCCTTTGGTAAAACGCTGGTAAATCGGGCAACTGGTGTTCGCGGTCACCCCTCTAGGGGGGCGTGATGAGCCTGACCGGAACCCCCTTCCTCGTGATCGCGATCCTCGCGGCGGTGGCAGCCCTGCTGCTGCCGCTCGTCCTGTGGACCAGAATCGGCGGGCCGGCCTTCCTGCGCTGGATCTCGCGGCTCCTCATGCTGGGCTTCGCCCAGGTCACCGCGATCCTCGTGGTCTTCCTCTTCGTCAACAACGCCAACGGCCTGTACGACACCTGGGACGACCTCCTCGGCGGCGGCAACCACGTGAACGCCGCCCCCGACCTCGGCCCCGACGGCACCGGCGGCAGGAACGCGGCCGACCAGCCCAAGGTGAAGCAGAAGTTCGAGCCCTACACGAACAAGGTCGGCAAGGGCGTCGTGAAGACCACGCTCAAGGGGCAGGTCTCCGGGGTCGAGGGCGATGTGGCGGTGTGGCTGCCGCCGCAGTACAACGACCCGGCGTACAAGGACAAGACCTTCCCCGTCGTCGAGCTGCTGCCCGGCTACCCGGGGTCGATAGGCGCCTGGTTCGGCACGCTCAAGACGCAGGAGCAGCTCACGCCGATGATGGAGAAGGGCGAGGTCGCGCCCTTCATCCTCGTCTCGCCGCGCACCACCCTCCTGGACGGCAAGGACACCGGCTGCGCGAACGTGCCGGGGGTCGTGAACGCGGACACCTGGCTGAGCGTGGACGTCCGCAAGATGGTCACCGACAACTTCCGGGCCGACACCCGCGCGGAGGGCTGGGCCGTCGCCGGGTACTCGGCGGGCGCCCACTGCGCGGCCAAGCTCGCCGTCGAGCACCCCGACCGCTACCGAGCCGGCGTCGACCTGTCGGGCTACAACGACCCGGCCGCCGAGAAGGACTCCATCACGGCGAAGGACGCCAAGCTGCGCGAGGAGACCAACCCGCTGTGGATCCTCAAGCACGCCAAGACCCCGCCGCGGATCTCGCTGTTCGTCTCCGGTGAGCAGACCGACGGCTACAACGACGGGCTCGCCCTGAAAAAGGCCGCCAAGGCGCCCACCGCGGTGACCGTGGTGAAGCTCAACGGCGGCGGCCATGCGAGCGCGGTGTGGAAGACCCAGGTTCCCGACGTCTTCCGCTGGCTGACCAAGGAGATGGGCGCGGGCGCCAAGGTCGAGGCCGGGCAAGGAGTTTGACGTCTGGTCAAGTACCGCGTCACGCGGGCCGGGCGGCGCCCGCGAACGGCATCTGGTCGATCGGCGCGATCCGTACCGGAGCCCCCGGGTGCGGTGCGTGGATCATCTGCCCGCCGCCGATGTAGAGCCCGACATGGCTGATCCCCGAGTAGAAGAACACCAGGTCGCCCGGCTCCAGTTGGGAACGCGGTACCCGGCTGCCCGCGTTGATCTGGGTGTACGTGGTGCGCGGCAGCTGCACCCCGGCCGATCGCCAGGCGGCCTGGGTCAGGCCCGAGCAGTCGAAGGACGAGGGACCCGTCGCGCCCCACACGTACGGCTTGCCGAGCGCGCTGTAGGCGAAGGCGACGGCGGCCGCGGCGCGTTCGGTGGGCGCCGCGATCGGCGCGCGCGGAGCGTCGGCCGAGCGGCTGGCACGGGTGTCGGCGGGGGCCGCGTCGGGCTGCTCGTAGGCGGCCCGCTCCGGGGCGGTGAGCTGGGCGAGCAGCGCCTCGGCGGAGGTGATCTTCGACTGGATGTCGCTCTTGTGCTTCCGCAGCGTGGCCTGCTGGGCGCGCAGCTCCGCGAGCTTCCCGTCGGCGGTCGTGTGCAGCCGGTCGAGCTCGCCGAGCTGCTTCTGCACCCCGGCCACCGCGACCGCCGTCCGGTCCCCGGCGCGCTCGGCCATCGCGGCGTCGTCCAGGTACCGCTTCGGGTCGGAGGAGAGGATCAGCTGGAGCTCGGGGGCGACCGTGCCGCTGCGGTACTGCGCGGCCGCCAGCGAACCCAGCGCGTTGCGCGCGGTGTTGAGCTGCTGGGTCTTGCGGGCGGCCTCGTCGCGCAGCTCGTTCAGCGAACGCTCGGTCGCGTCGGCCTTCTCCTTCGTGCCGTCGTACGCCTCCGTCGCGACCTCCGCGTCCTGGTACAGCTGGTCGACCTTGGCCTTGACCTGCGCCGGAGTGAGCTTCGCATCGGCGTGCCCGGAGCCCTCGAAGAGGGTGGCGGTGGCCGCCGACGCCAGGGCGAGCGTCGCGGCGGTGCGGGCGGCGGGGCCGGTGAGCGGATGCTGCTTGGGCTTTCGGTGCGCAGCCACGAGGGCCTTCACGTCCTTCCGTACGGCAGTGCTTCCGCGCTGCGGCTCCGGGGAGGGGAGCCGTTCCGACGACGGACCGCACAGGGGGAGCGGCCCGCCGCCGGATCTTTCGGCGGTGGTGACCGACAGCCGCCCGGTGGAGCGGGCGGCGGTGGGGAGTCGGCCACCTGGGGGAGGACGCTAAACCTGGGCGACACGGCCGAGCGACGCAATGACAGCAAGTGCCTCTTTCCGGCGCTCGTGCGACCGGCATCGACCGAAGCCGGGGCGATGGCCCGCGGGGTGCGTGCCTGCTGTGACCGAAGTGCCGGTTGGGCCCCACCCGCTGCATGGCGCCTGCTACGCGGGAATTAGGCTCCGGCCCATGGACGTACTCATCAAGGTCGTCGTCGGCCTGCACATCATCGGCATCGCTTCGCTGCTCGGCGGATTCCTGACGCAGATGAAGGCGATGAGCGCGGGCACCGCCCGCTTCGTCCCGGCGATGCTGCACGGCGCGCTGACCATGCTGGTCACCGGCGTCGCCCTGGTCGGCCTCAACCAGGCCGACGACCACACCCTGAACACCGTCAAGCTCGGCGTGAAGCTCGCGCTCCTGATCGTGATCCTGGGCCTGGTCTATGTGAAGCGGGACGAGGAGAAGGTCGAGAAGGCCGCGTTCGGCGTGGTCGGCGGCCTCACCGTCGCGAACATCTTCATCGCGCTGCTCTGGACCTGAGGCCCGGCCGCCCGCGTCACGCGGGCCGCACGCTGCCGTAGATCGGCATGTAGTAGATCGACTCCTCGCGTACGTACGCCCCGGAGTGCGGCGCGTGGATCATCATGCCGTTGCCGATGTACATGCCGACATGGCTGATGTCGTCATAGAAGAAGACCAGGTCACCGGGTTGCAGATCGGCCGTCGCGACCCGGGTGCCCGTCTTCACCTGGTCCCAGGTGGTGCGCGGCAGATCCACCCCGGCCGCCTTCCACGCGGCCTGGGTGAGCCCCGAGCAGTCGTACGAGGCCGGGCCGGTCGCGCCCCACACGTACGGCTTGCCCATCTGGGCGCGGGCGAAGGCGAGCGCCTTGGCCGCCTTGGTCGTGGCGGGCGCGGAAGGCGCCGAGGGCGACGAGGGTGAGGAAGGCGCGTGGCCTGCGGGCGGGGTGGCCTTCTTCTTCGCGGCGGCGGCCGCCTGCTGCGCGGCCAGCTCGGCGGCCTGGCGCTCGGCCTCGTCCTGCTTCTTCTTCTCGATCGCGGCGAGCCGCGCCTTCTCCTGCGCGGTCAGCGTCGACAGCAGCGTGCGGGCGGCCGCCAGCTTGGTCTGCACGTCCTGCTTGCCGGCGCGCAGGGTCTGCTGCGAGGTGGTCAGCGCGGCCAGGCTCCGGCTCGCCTCGGCCCGCTTCTTGGCGTTCGCCGCGCGTTGCGACTCGAACGTGCTCAGCGTCCTGTGCTGCTCGTCGGAGAGCCGCCCCATCAGCTGGTTCCGGTCGAAGAAGGCCTGCGGGTCGTCCGAGAACAGCAGCGTCATGGTGGGGGTGACCCCGCCGTCGCGGTACTGGGCCGCCGCGTAGCTGCCGATCACCCGGCGGGTGTCGTTCAGCTTCGCCGTGCCGGCCGCCACCTGGTCGAGCAGCGCGTCGGCCTTGGCCCGCTGGGCGGCCGTCGCCTCCTTGGCCGCGTCGTACTTCTGGGTGGCGAGATCCGCCTGTCTGTACAGGTCGTCGACCTTCTTCTGGACCTCTTCGATGCTCGGCTTCGGCCCGGCGGGCGCGGCGTCCGCGCTCTGCGCGAGCAGGCTCACCGAGGCGAGCGCGGCCGTCGTCACGCCCAGGGCGGGCGCGGTAGTGCCTATTCGAGTGCGCGGCTTGCGGTGTGAGGGCAAGGCCGACACCTCCTTCCGGAGCGTTCCGGACGGGGGCGTTCCCCGGCTTGCTGCGGCACGCTAGCCAACTCCCGTGGCCCCTGGGAAGGTTGATGTCCGACAGGCCCGATACATTCCCGTGACCTTTACGGTGCGTAGTCACGAACCGTCTCTCCGAAGGCGGCCGCGGAGTGTCAGAGGGGCGGCCTAGACTCGGGAGACGATGAGCAGCCTCTTTGACGACAGCTTCCTGGCGGACCTCCAGCCCTCCGAGGAGGAGCACCCGCCGCCGCCCGAGGAGTCGCACGCACCGGAAGCGGTGCCGGACGACCTGTTCGGCGGCCGGTTCGACGCGCCCGCGGACCGTGACGCGTACTACCGCGGCGGCGCCCCGCGCCCGGCGATCGACGCGGCGGCCCTCCTGGAGGGGCTGAACGAACAGCAGCGCGCCGCCGTGGTGCACGCGGGCTCGCCGCTGCTCATCGTGGCCGGCGCCGGCTCCGGCAAGACGCGGGTGCTCACGCACCGCATCGCCCACCTCCTGGCGACCCGGGGGGTGCACCCCGGCCAGATCCTCGCGATCACCTTCACCAACAAGGCCGCGGGCGAGATGAAGGAGCGCGTCGAGCAGCTGGTCGGCCCGCGCGCCAACGCGATGTGGGTCATGACGTTCCACAGCGCCTGCGTGCGGATCCTGCGCCGCGAGTCGAAGAGGCTCGGCTTCACCTCATCGTTCTCGATCTACGACGCCGCCGACTCCAAGCGCCTGATGGCGCTGGTCTGCCGCGACCTGGACCTGGACCCCAAGCGCTTCCCGCCGAAGTCGTTCAGCGCCAAGGTGTCCAACCTGAAGAACGAGCTGATCGACGAGGAGACCTTCGCGGGCCAGGCCGCGGACGGCTTCGAGAAGACGCTGGCGCAGGCCTACGCGATGTACCAGGCGAGGCTGCGCGAGGCCAACGCGCTGGACTTCGACGACATCATCATGACGACGGTCCACCTCCTCCAGGCCTTCCCGGACGTGGCCGAGCACTACCGGCTGCGCTTCAGGCACGTCCTGGTCGACGAGTACCAGGACACCAACCACGCCCAGTACACGCTGGTACGGGAGCTGGTGGGCCCCTCCGGCGAGGCGCAGGCCCCGGCCGAGCTGTGCGTAGTGGGTGACGCGGACCAGTCGATCTACGCCTTCCGCGGCGCGACGATCCGCAACATCCTCCAGTTCGAGGAGGACTACCCGAGCGCGACGACGATCCTCCTGGAACAGAACTACCGCTCCACGCAGACGATCCTGTCCGCCGCCAACGCGGTGATCGAGCGCAACGAGAGCCGCCGCCCCAAGAACCTGTGGACGGACGCGGGACCGGGCGCGCAGATCACCGGGTACGTCGCCGACACCGAGCACGACGAGGCGCAGTTCGTCGCCGACGAGATCGACCGGCTCACCGACAAGGGCGAGGCCAAGGCGGGCGACGTCGCGGTCTTCTACCGCACCAACGCGCAGTCCCGTGTCTTCGAAGAGATCTTCATCCGGGTCGGCCTGCCCTACAAGGTCGTCGGCGGCGTCCGCTTCTACGAGCGCAAGGAGGTCAGGGACATCCTGGCCTATCTGCGCGTCCTGTCGAACGCCGAGGACACCGTCCCGCTGCGGCGGATCCTCAACGTGCCCAAGCGCGGCATCGGCGACCGCGCCGAAGCGATGATCGACGCCCTGTCGCTGCGCGAGAAGATCACCTTCCCGCAGGCGCTGCGCCGCGTCGACGAGGCGTACGGCATGGCCGCCCGCTCGGCCAACGCCGTCAAGCGCTTCAACACGCTGATGGAGGAGCTCCGCACGATCGTGGACTCCGGCGCCGGACCCGCCGTCGTCCTCGAAGCCGTCCTCGAACGGACCGGCTACCTCGCCGAGCTGCAGGCCTCCACCGATCCGCAGGACGAGACCCGCATCGAGAACCTTCAGGAACTGGCCGCCGTGGCCCTGGAGTTCGAGCAGGAACGCAGGGACGCCGACGGTGAGGAAGGGGCGGGCGCGGGCACGCTCGCCGAGTTCCTGGAGAAGGTCGCCCTGGTCGCCGACTCCGACCAGATCCCCGACGAGGAGGAAGACGGCTCCGGAGTCATCACCCTGATGACGCTCCACACCGCCAAGGGCCTCGAATTCCCCGTCGTGTTCCTCACCGGCATGGAGGACGGCGTCTTCCCGCACATGCGGGCGCTCGGCCAGGTCAAGGAGCTGGAGGAGGAGCGCCGCCTTGCCTACGTCGGCATCACGCGCGCCCGGGAGCGGCTGTATCTGACCCGCTCCTCGATGCGCAGCGCCTGGGGCCAGCCCGCGTACAACCCGGCCTCGCGCTTCCTGGAGGAGATCCCGGTCCAGCACCTGGAGTGGAAGCGCACCGGTCCGATGGCGGCCCCGGCGGGCCCCGTGTCGGGCAAGTCGCTCGGCGGCGGGATCGGCAACTCGCTGTCCTCGTCGCGCTCCAAGGCGGGTCCCTCGGGCTTCGCGACGCGGCGCGGCAACGACAAGCCGGTGATCGCCCTGTCGGTCGGCGACCGCGTCACGCACGACCAGTTCGGCCTGGGCACCGTGATGTCGGTGACGGGTTCGGGCTCGGATGCCCAGGCCACGATCGACTTCGGCGACGAACGCCCGAAGAAGCTGTTGCTGCGGTACGCGCCGGTGGAAAAGCTCTGACCGAGCTTTTGGTCACGTCGGGTCCAGGCCGTGGCTGCGCAGCCACGGCAGGGGGTCTATCGACGAGCCGCCGCCCGGCCGCACCTCGAAGTGGAGGTGCGGCCCGGTGGAGTTGCCCGAGTTCCCCGAGTACGCGATGACGTCACCGGCCTTCACCGGACCCGAGCGGATCTTGGTGCTGGACAGGTGGCAGTACCAGGTCTCGGTGCCGTCGGCGCCGGTCACTATGGCCATGTTTCCGTACGCGCTGTTCCACTGCGTGCGGACCGTGCCGTCGATCGCCGACATCACCGGCGTGCCGTACGAGACCGGGAAGTCGATGCCGGTGTGCACCGACATCCAGTTGACGCCGGCCTGCCCGTAGTACGCGCTGAGGCCCTTCTGCGTCACCGGCAGGACGAACTTGGGGCGCGCGGCCTCCTTCGCGGCGGCCGCGTCCTCCTTTTTCTTCTTCTCCGCGTCCTGGCGGGCCTTGAGGTCGATACGTTCCTGCGTCCGGCTGGCCCGGTCGGCGAAGCTGTTCGCGTCGGCGCTGAGATTGGCGAGCTGGGTGTCCAGCTTGGTGTTGGCGGCGACCGGCTTGACCGACGCGGGGTCGGCCGCGGCCGTCACGGTGGCGCCGTCGTCCTTGCCGCCGCCGAGCCCGCCGACGGAGGCGACCGCGACACCCGCGACCCCCATCACGCACACGGACGGCACCGCGACGGTCAGCAGAGCCGAACGCTTGGCGGGGCTGCGCCGCCGACGGCCGGCATTGCGGCGGGCCTCGGCGCGCGAACCGGGGACGGCCGGGCCGGGCAGCTCGGTGGGCTCCGGCTCGGGGGCGGGCTCGTCCGTGAACGCCTCGGCATACTCGTCCGCGAACGCGTCCGCGAGCTCCGTCTGGAGGAACTCGGCCGTCTCGTAAGGGAGTTGGGGCTCGTGCTGGGCGGGCATCGTCGTCGTGGCCGCCGTCGCCGTCGCCATCGCGTTCCACGCGGTCGCGTCGTACGTGCCGGTCTCGGACTGCGTGCCGGGCACCGTCCACTGGCCCGTCGTGTCGTACGCCGAGGTGAACGCGGTGTTGTCGTACTGACCGGTGTCCTGCGCCTGGTTCCACGCGTTGGCGTCCCACTGGCCCGTCGTGTCGAAGGCGCCCGTATGGAACGTTTCGGTGCCGGAGCTCTGGGTGGGGAAGACCGGGGTGGTGAACGTGCCGGTGTCGAACCGGCCGGTACCGAAGGCGCTGGTCTGGAAGGCGCCGGTGTCGAACGCGCCGGTGTCGAACGTGCCGGTGCTGAACGTCCCGGCCTCGAACGTGCTCGTGCTGAACGTTCCGGTGTCGTTGAACGTGCTGGTCGCGCCGTCCGGTTCGTACGCCGTGGCCTGGGCCGGAACCGTCCACTGGCCGGTGGTGTCGTACGGGGTGGCGAAGGCGCCGGTGTCGAACTGGCCCGTCCGGCCTGCCGCGTAGCCGTTCTGGTCGGCGTAGCCGCCCTGCATCGCGCCGAAGAGCGGATCGGTGCCGTAGCTTCCGGTGCTCGCGGTGTGGGCGCCGTTGCCGTCATGGCCGCTGCTGCCGCTGAGGTAACCGTCGTGTCCGACGTACCCGGCGTGGGCGTGCTGGTCAGTCACCAACTTCTCTCTCGCCTCGGCAACAGAACCTGCGGCCGGGTCCCGAAGGGGCGGGGGTCCCGGGGACAGCAGTGGCGTGACTGTACCCGGCGGTATGCGAGACCGACAATCTTCGGCAGGTTTCTTGGTTACGGGAAACGGGCAATCAGCCGCCTTTCGGTGGACTGTGGGCAGAGGTTTGGCCCTGTGTTCGGAGTTCGTTCGACGGGCGTTGGGGTGCGGATACGTTGCTGCGGGGGTGGGGCGGGGGTGGAGCGGGGACGGGCGAGGGTGTTCGGAGATGTGTGGGGGCTGAATCCGGCCATGGGGGAGGGGCCCTTGGGCCGGTGCGGGCGGCCGGCGGTGGGCGACTTTCCCGGGCGGTTCCGGCGGCCGGTGAGGGGTGACCTTCTCGGGAGGTGCGGGCAGACGGTGGGGTGGCCTTGTCGGGCGGTGCCGCTCCGGCTCGGGGGGCGTTCCGCTCAGGCCACCGAGAACGCGTCCTCGGCCGCGGCCTCCGGTTCCCCGGCGGTCAGCGCCTGCCGCACCCCCGCCGCGACGGCCGGGTGAACCGGCATCGCCAGATGACCGATCCCCGTCACCCTGACGTTCTGCGCGATCAGATCCGGGTGCTCGATGCGGGCCGTCTCGACCGGAATCATCAGTGTGTCCAGGTCGCTCCAGAAACTCACGAACCGGGTCCGGATTCCGGGCGCCGGCCTGCGCAGTTCCTCCACGAGCTCCGAGCCGGGGCACATCTGCCGCACGATCGGGTGCGCATGCGCGAGCTGTGCCGAGCGCGTGCCGGAATGCGGGGTGCCCAGCGTCACGAGCGTACGGACCCGGAGGTCGCCGCCCAGGCGCTGCACGTAATAGCGGGCTATCAGGCCGCCCAGGCTGTGCCCCACAACGTCCACCTCGCGGTGGCCGGTGCGGGCGCAGATCTCCTCCACATGGCGGCCGAGCAACTCCGCGGCGACCCTGATGTCGCCGGTCAGCGGCGAGTAGTTGAGCGATTCGAGATGCCGCCAGCCGTGCCGGGCCAGTGAACGGCGCAACAGCACGAACACGGACCGGTTGTCGATGAAGCCGTGCAGCAGGACCACGGGCGGGTGCGAGCGGCCGGCTGTCGGCAGCTGCGGCGCGGCGGCCGGATCCGGCGCGGGATGCCGCTCGGGGGCCAGGCCCGAGGGATACAGGAGCAGGTGCCCGGCCAGCACGGCCAGATCCAGCGCGGTGGCCCTGATCAGTGCCGCCGACAGCCACGCCCGGCGCACACACAGCGGCAGTAACGAAAAGAACTGCACGGCGGCGACCTCCCGAATGGCACACAGAAGGCCGCTCCGTCCCCCGTATGCCCTCATGGGGCTCCGCCTGTGAAGGCCCTGCCTGAGCCGGCCCCGAAATACGAGGGGCCGGACCACCGTGCTGCGCGGCTGACAGCACGGTGGTGCGGCGCCTTCGTAGCGGCTCCCCTTGCGCCCGCGCCCACCCCGTCACGAGCGCCGTCCGGCCGGTGCCGGTGGGCCGACTGATGCGGGTACGGTGCAAAACGAACGTGTCCCACGTGTGATTTCCCCCTCCCTCTCCACCGTGAAACGGCGGGTTGCGGGATGCTGTGGATAACGTTCGTTCACTTCCCCGGCCCTTCGGCACGGGGGTGCGCAGGTGGGACATGTGGAGGCAGTGATGGGTGTAACTGGTCCGATCCGCGTGGTGGTGGCCAAGCCGGGTCTCGACGGTCACGATCGCGGAGCCAAGGTCATCGCGCGGGCGCTGCGTGACGCCGGCATGGAGGTCATCTACACCGGGCTGCACCAGACGCCCGAGCAGATCGTCGACACCGCGATCCAGGAGGACGCCGACGCGATCGGCCTCTCGATCCTCTCCGGTGCGCACAACACGCTGTTCGCGAAGGTGCTGGAGCTCCTGAAGGAGCGCGACGCGGAGGACATCAAGGTCTTCGGCGGCGGCATCATCCCCGAGGCCGACATCCCGCCGCTGAAGGAACTCGGGGTGGCCGAGATCTTCACTCCGGGCGCGACCACGGCGTCGATCGTCACCTGGGTCAACGCGAACGTGCGGCAGCCGGCGGGGGCATAGGGGTTGCCCTGGGCCCCTGGGGCCCCGCCCCGGACCCCGTTCGCGCCTCGAGGGCCAGGGGGACCCCCATGACAGGCTGAAATGCCCGGTGCGGGCCGGCGTCAACCCGCCAGGGGCGCGGGGAACTGCGCGAGCAACCACGCACGGACCGCAGGTCGAGCGGGGTTTTCCGGGGCGCGGGGAACTACACAAAGGGCTCCGCGTCCGCCCCGTTCAGCTCCTCCGGCGAGGGGGGGAGTGGGGGCTGAGCCCCCGGGCCGGCTAGCCGCACAGTTCATCCCGCATCGCCGCGCGCAAGCGCAACGTCGCCACCAGCCGCTGAAACGCCTCCGCCCAGTACCCCCCGGCCCCCGGCGACGCCCCCTCCCCCTCCGGTGGTGTGGCCGTCAGGGCCTCCAGACGGGGCGACTCCGAAGGATCGAGGCAGCGCTCCGCCAGGCCCATCACCCCGCTGAAGCTCCACGGATAGCTCCCCGCGTCCCGGGCGATCTCCAGCGCGTCCACCACTGCCCGCCCCAACGCCCCCGCCCACGGCACCACACAGACCCCGAGCAGCTGGAACGCCTCCGACAGGCCATGCGCGGATATGAACCGGGCCACCCAGGCCGCCCGTTCGTCCTCCGCCAGGATCGACAGGAGCTTGGCCCGCTCCGCCAAGGACGCCGTACCCGCGCCCTCGCCGGGCGGAGCCGACGGCTCACCGAGCAGAGCCCGGGACCACTCCGCATCCCGCTGCCGCACCGCCGCCCTGCACCACGCGGCATGCAGTTCGTCGCCCCAGTCGTCGGCCACGGGCAGCGCCACGATGTCGCGGGCCGTGCGTCCGCCCAGCCTCACCGGCCACGTGTCCAGCGGTGCCGACTCCACCAACTGGCCCAGCCACCACGACCGTTCACCCCGCCCCGCCGGAGGCCTCGGCGCGACCCCGTCCCGCTGCATCGCCGCATCGCACTCGTGCGGCGCCTCCACCGAGACCAGCGGCCCATCGCCCGTCCGGTCCAGAGACACACAGGACGTCGCCCGCTGCGCCATCCTTCGCGCGAGCGCCGAACCCGGCAACGCCGAGAGCAGCTCCGCCGCCGTCGCCCGCACATTGCGGCTCCGGTCGGCCAGCGCCCGTTCCAGGAACGGCTCGTCCGCGGCCGCGAGCCCGTCGCGCAGCGAGTCCAGGAACATCAGCCGGTCCTCTGCCCGCTCCGTCGCCCAGGTCGCGGCGAGCAGCGCCCGCCCGGCCTCCGGGTCGTAGGCTCGTACCGCCGCGAGCAGCGCCACCCGCTCCGCGAACAGGCCTTCTTCCCACAGGAGTTGTACGGATTCGGAGTCCCCGGGGTCGGGCAGCGCCGCGCTGCCCGACGCGCCGCGCAGTGCGAAGCGCCACTCCGGGTTGAGCCGGGCCAGCCACAGCCCGCGCGGGCCCGCGAACGTCAGGGTTTGGGGGCGCAGGTCGGTGCGGGCCCGGGCCGCGTCGAGGAGCGTGGGCAGCAGCTCGGACGGTGCGCGCAGGCCCCGCTCGTTGGCGATGGCCAGCCACTGCGGGAGCAGCTCGCCCAGATCGGGGGCACTCCCGCGCCTGCCCCCGGCATGCGCGGGCGCCGAACGGTCGGCGAGCAGCATCGCAAGCCGCCGCCGGGCCGCCTCCGGCAGTTCGGGCCGCTCGTCGCGTGGCGCGGCCTGCGGACGTACTCCCGCGCGCGCCGGAACCAGCCCCGCCCTGCGTCGCACGGTCTGCGTCGCGGCGGCATCGAGAAGTTCCTCGGGCCTGCCGACTGCCGGGCGCCGGTCGGTGCCAAGGAGCGCCGAGGTCACCAGCTCCTCCCAGGAGCTAGTAGAGCCGGACATCCAGTCCCCTTTCCATGGCTTCGTTTCGCTTGGTTTCGCCTCGTCGGGCGGCTCGATGGGGCTGCGCCGCCCTGGGGTCGGCAGGGGGGGCGGCCTGTGGGGGTGGCGCCGCCCTTCGGTCGGCCGTGCGGGCATATGTCGTGGGCCGGGGCTGCGGCATCGCCGGTATGGAGCGCACTGCCGGGGGTGGGGGGCGTGAGTGCGGCGGGGTACCTCCTCATACGTCGCGCAGTTCCGCCCACCGAACATCCCCCCAGAACCGGCGCTCCTCCTTGCGGGGGCACCCCACCACGTCCCCCCGGTCGGACACGCGCCCGCCCGTGATGCCTCGGTCGCCGTTCAGACACCCCAATACGTCAGGTCAGTGCCACGAGTTCCCTTGTGCCCGCCTGCCACGCAGCCAGCGGGGTGAAGCCCCTGTGGCCGCATTCGCCGAAGATCGTTGTCGGGGCGCCTTCGGACAGCGCCATCAGCTTCCACAGGGCCGGGCGCGCTGCCGCGCACTGAGATATCGGGAGGGCCAACTCCTCCTTGGCGTCGGTTAGTTCCCAGCTTGTTTCGTTGTTCTGGGGTGGGGTTGGTATCGCTCCTGCCAGGGTTACCGGGTACGCGTCCAGCCAGGGGTCGTTCAGGAGGGCTCGGCCGTAGCGCTCCACTGCTTCTGTCACCGTGACGCCCGGAGGCGGGTCGTCGGGCCCGGACGGTGCGGTGTACCGCTCTCCCAGGGCTGCCCTCAGCTGGCCCGGGTACGGCGTCAGGTCGGCGTCCATCGTCTGGCCGACCGGCAGTGCGATCCCCGGGGCCCGGCCGGCCGCACCGAAGTCCAGGACCAGTGCCGAGCGGCCCGACTCCTTTCCGTACAGCCAGATCCGGCGCGTCGTGAGCTTCGCGTCCCCCGTGTCGTACTGGGCGAGGACCTGCCAGTTGTCCCGGATCGCCGGGCCTTGGGGGGCCGTGGGCGCGCCCACGCGTGAACGGACCGTCGCGGCCAGAGCGTCCGGCAGTCCTTCCCGGCCGAGCCAGGCGCGGTCCAGGAGGTGCAGCAGTGCGCACTCTTCGAGCAGTCGCGTCGGCCAGCCGGGGCCCGAACTCGGTATCGCGCCCAACTCCCTGACCCGTGCGGCCAGTCCGGGGGCCTGGGCGTCGACCATGCGGGCGGCCGTCTCCTCCCACAGGCCGTACCCGGGACGCTCCGCTGCCGCAAGGCCACCACTCAGCAGATCCGCCAGACGTTGCTCCAGTTCCGTGGCTCCGGTGGTGATCCGGTCCGCTCGCTTCTCGGCTCTCCGTCTGGTCGCCCGTTCGTCAACCGGCGTGACGTTTGGATCTGTTGGACTCTGGTCCGACCCCTTCGACCGCCTTCCCTTCAGCCACTGCTCCGCCCAGTCCGGCGCCGCTCCGGCCGGCATCGGCTGTTCGTCGGTCGACCAGAGGAGCAGCAGGCCTATCGCGTGTTTGCACGGGAACTTCCGGCTCGGGCAACTGCACTTGTATCCCGGGCCACTTGTGTCGATCACCGTCCGGTACGGCTTGCTTCCGCTGCCCTTGCACAGGCCCCACACCGCCCCCGCGCCGTCGCACCCGCTCTCCGACCACGGCCCGGCCGTGCCGAGCCTGCTTCCCGCCTTGCGTGACGCCTCGTCAGGTGCCAGTGCGAGCACCTGCTCCGACGTCCAGCGCGCCCCCTGCTGAGTCATGTCCCCGAAGGTACGGGCGACCACTGACAATCGGCACTGACCTGCGGCGATTCAGTGCTGGGCGGCCATTGTCAGTGGCGTGGTGCACGGTTGTGACCACAAGCCGATCGAACGTCTCGAACGATCTGGAGGGGGAGCCATGACCGTGTCCGAAACCGAGTCCGAGAATCGTCAATCCCGTGCGGAGTGCGTTGCGGAAGAGGCCCTGCGGCCGCACGCCGAGCACGCCTTCGCGGGTGAACTCGCGGCGCTGGCCGCCGTCGACGACCGGCCCCGCCCGGTCCGTTGGCGGCTCTCGCCCTGGGCGGTCGCCACCTATCTCCTCGGCGGGGTCCTTTCGGACGGCACCGTGATCACGCCGAAGTACGTCGGCCCGCGCCGCATCGTCGAAGTCGCCGTCACCACCCTCGCCACCGACCGCGCGCTGCTCCTGCTCGGCGTCCCCGGCACCGCCAAGACCTGGGTGTCCGAGCACCTCGCTGCCGCTGTCAGCGGTGACTCCACCTTGTTGGTGCAGGGCACTGCGGGCACTCCGGAGGAAGCCATTCGGTACGGGTGGAACTACGCGCAGCTGCTCGCCCACGGGCCGAGCCGCGACGCTCTCGTGCCCAGCCCCGTCATGCGGGCCATGGCGCAGGGCATGACCGCCCGGGTCGAGGAACTGACCCGCATTCCCGCGGACGTACAGGACACGCTGATCACGATCCTGTCCGAAAAGACACTGCCCATCCCGGAGTTGGGCGCCGAGACCCAGGCCGTGCGGGGTTTCAATCTGATCGCCACCGCCAATGACCGCGATCGCGGTGTGAATGAGCTGTCCAGCGCGTTGCGGCGGCGTTTCAACACGGTGGTGCTGCCGCTGCCCGCCACCGCGGAGGACGAGGTCGACATCGTCTCGCGCCGTGTCGACCAGCTCGGCCGCTCGCTCGACCTGCCCTCCGTGCCCGACGGCATGGCGGAGATCCATCGGGTTGTCACCGTCTTTCGTGAGCTGCGGGAGGGTGTGACTGCTGACGGGCGCACCAAGCTCAAATCCCCTTCGGGGACGCTTTCCACGGCCGAGGCGATCTCCGTGGTCACCGGCGGCCTCGCGCTCGCCGCCCACTTCGGCGACGGCGTGCTCAGGGCGAGTGACGTGGCTGCCGGCGTTCTTGGTTCTGTCGTACGCGATCCCGCTGCCGACCGCGTCATCTGGCAGGAGTACCTGGAGACCGTGGTCCGCGAACGGGACGGCTGGAAGGACTTCTACCGCGCCTGCCGCGAGGTGTCTGCATGACCGGGCCCCTGCTGCTTGGCGTGCGTCATCACGGGCCCGGGTCTGCGCGTGCCGTGCGGGCCGCGTTGGAGGCCGCCCGGCCGCGGGCCGTGCTCGTCGAGGGGCCGCCCGAAGGGGATGCTCTGCTCGGCCTTGCTGCCGATGAGGCCATGCGGCCGCCCGTCGCGCTGCTCGCCCATGTCGTCGACGACCCGGCGCGGTCCGCCTTCTGGCCCATGGCCGAGTTCTCGCCGGAGTGGGTCGCCCTTCGGTGGGGTCTGGAGCACGGGGCGCAGGTTCGGTTCATTGATCTGCCTGCTTCTCATTCGCTAGCCGTGGAGTCGGCCGAGGAGGAGGGCGGGCCTCGGGTCGATCCCCTCGGCTCGCTTGCCGAGGCCGCCGGGTACGACGATCCCGAGCGCTGGTGGGAGGACGTCGTCGAGCACCGCGACGCCGCGGCCGATCCCCGGGCGCCCTTCGCTGCCCTTGGCGAGGCCATGGCCGTGCTGCGCGAGGCCTACGGCGATGGTGGTCATGCGGTGGATCTGGTTCGCGAGGCTTATATGCGGACCCAAATGCGTTCTGCTGTAAGGGAGTTCGGGGATCAGGTTGCTGTTGTCTGCGGGGCCTGGCACGTGCCGGCGCTGGCCGGGAAGTTCACCGCGGCCGCCGACCGCGCCCTCCTCAAGGGGCTGCCCAAGGTCAAGACCGAGCTGACCTGGGTGCCCTGGACGCACCGTCGGCTCGCCCGGCGCAGCGGGTACGGCGCGGGCATCGACTCGCCCGGCTGGTACGGGCACCTGTTCAGCGCCCCCGACCGGCCCGTCGAGCGCTGGATGACCAAGGTCGCCGGGCTGCTCCGCGCCGAGGACCGCCAGGTCTCCTCCGCCCATGTCATCGAGGCCGTCCGGCTCGCCGGGACGCTCGCCGCGATGCGCGGCCGCCCGCTGCCCGGCCTCGCCGAGACGACCGACGCCGTAAGGGCCGTGATGTGCGAGGGCTCCGACGTGCCGCTCGGCCTGATCCGGGAGCGGCTCGTCGTGGGGGAGGCGCTCGGCGAGGTGCCCGACGCCGCGCCCGCCGTGCCACTCCAGCGCGATCTCGTGCGCACCCAGCGCGGCCTGCGGCTCAAACCGGAGGCGCTGGAGCGGGAGTTGGAGCTCGACCTGCGCAAGGAGACCGATGCCGGGCGCAGCCGGCTGCTGCACCGGCTGCGGCTGCTCGGCATCGGCTGGGGCGAGCCGGCCCAGTCCCGCTCCACCGGCACCTTCCGGGAGAGCTGGCGGCTGCGCTGGGAGCCCGAGCTGTCGGTGCGGGTCGCCGAGGCAGGGGTGTGGGGCACCACCGTCTCGGGTGCCGCCACGGCCAAGGCCGAGTCGGATGCGGCGGGGGCGACCGCTTTGGGCGCCATCACCTCGCTTGCCGAGCTCTGTCTGCTTGCCGAGCTGCCGGACGCGCTGCCTGTGGTGATGCGCGCCCTTGCCGACCGGGCCGCGCTCGACACCGACGTCGCCCATCTCGCCCAGGCCCTGCCCGCCCTCGCCCGCACGCTGCGCTACGGCGACGTGCGCGGCACCACGACCGCCGGGCTCGCCGAGGTCGCGGCCGGCCTCGCCGAGCGCATCTGCGTCGGGCTGCCGCCCGCCTGCGCCGGTCTGGACGGGGACGGTGCCGCCGAGATGCGCACTCATCTGGATGCCGTCCATGCCGCTATGGGTCTCCTGCCGGATCCGGACCGCCTCCGTGAGCGCTGGTGCGGAGTGCTCGGCCGGCTCGCCTCGCGGGACACCGTTCCCGGGCTCATTCGGGGCCGCGCGGTGCGGCTGCTGCTCGACGACGGGCGGATAGCCGGTGAGGACGCCGCCCGCCACATGGGGCTCGCGCTCTCGCCGGGTACGCCGCCCGCCGACGCGGCCGCCTGGATCGAGGGGTTCGTCGGCGGGGGCGGCATGCTCCTGGTGCACGACGAGCGGCTGCTCGGCCTGGTCGACGGCTGGCTGACGAGTGTGGCGCCGGACGCGTTCACCGACGTACTGCCCCTGCTGCGCAGGACGTTCGCCGCCTACGAAGCGGGCGTGCGGCGCACGCTCGGGGAGCTGGTGCGGCGCGGACCCGGCGTGCGGACCGGACCCGGTGACGCCGGCGTGCCCGGATTCGGGGCCGGGCTCGATGCCGCGCGCGCCGATGCCGTACTCCCGTTGGTGGCTCTGTTGCTGGGTCGCCATGGTTCCAGAGACCTCTGTAGATCGGACAGCTTTGCCTGACCTGATGGCCTTGGTTACTTCAACTGCCTTGTGGGGATGGGGAATTGATGACCAGCATGCAACCAAGTGCTGACGAGCGGCTGCGGCGCTGGCGGCTCGTGCTCGGTGGGGAGCCCGGCGCCGAGGGGACAGGGTGCGCCCTGGCCGGGCAGGACGCCGCCATGGACGGGGCGCTCGGCGCGCTCTACGGCGGCGCCAGGAGCGGGGGCAAGGACCGCGGTGCCGGGCTCGGGGCGTCCGCGCCGTCCGTCGCGCGCTGGCTCGGCGACATCCGTACGTACTTCCCGAGCTCGGTCGTGCAGGTCATGCAGCGCGACGCCATCGAGCGGCTCGGGCTCGCCACGCTCCTCCTGGAGCCGGAGATGCTGGAGGCCGTCGAGGCCGACGTCCACCTTGTCGGCACCCTGCTCTCGCTCAACAAGGCGATGCCCGAGAGCACCCGGGAGACCGCCCGCGCGGTGGTGCGCAAGGTCGTCGAGGACCTGGAGAAGCGGCTCGCCACCCGCACCCGGGCCACCCTCACCGGCGCCCTCGACCGCAGCGCCCGCATCAGCCGGCCCCGCCACCGCGACATCGACTGGGACCGCACCATCAGGGCCAACCTCAAGAACTACCTGCCCAAGTACAACACCGTCGTGCCCGAGCGGCTGGTCGGCTACGGGCGCGCGGCGCGGGGCGTGAAGAAGGACGTCGTGCTGTGCATCGACCAGTCCGGCTCGATGGCGGCCTCTGTCGTCTATGCCTCCGTCTTCGGTGCTGTTCTTGCCTCGATGCGCTCGATCGCCACCCGACTGGTCGTCTTCGACACGGCTGTCGTCGATCTGACCGATCAGCTCGACGATCCCGTCGACGTGCTGTTCGGCACCCAGCTGGGCGGAGGCACCGACATCAACCGGGCGCTCGCCTACTGCCAGTCGCAGATCACCCGCCCTGCCGACACCGTGGTCGTTCTCATCAGCGATCTTTACGAGGGCGGGATACGGGACGAGATGCTGAAGCGGGTCGCCGCCATGAAGGCGTCGGGCGTGCAGTTCGTGGCCCTGCTCGCACTCTCCGACGAAGGCGCCCCGGCCTACGACCGCGAGCACGCCGCGGCCCTGGCCGCGCTGGGCGCCCCCGCCTTCGCCTGCACCCCGGACCTGTTCCCCGAGGTGATGGCCGCGGCGATCGAGCGGCGGCCGCTCCCGATACCCGAGGCGTGAGCGGGGCCCCGCCTGGGCGCGCCCTGAGCAGGTGATCTGTGACAGGTATCACCGCCCAGGTGTGATCTGTGATTTAGGGACCTACGTCCTGCAGAGATAACCTGCGAGACGGACATGCCGCGTGCTCGGACACCGTGTACGCCTCCCTCAGTGACAGCGCCGTCACGTTGCCCTTCGCGGCACGCCCAGCAGACAACGGAACCGCGATACCACTGAAAAGGGACGGACGCGCGTGGACCTGTTCGAGTACCAGGCGAGGGACCTCTTCGCCAAGCACGGTGTACCGGTGCTGGCCGGTGAAGTGATCGACACGCCTGAGGCGGCGCGCGAGGCCACTGAGCGTCTCGGCGGCAAGTCGGTCGTCAAGGCGCAGGTGAAGGTCGGTGGCCGCGGCAAGGCCGGCGGCGTGAAGCTGGCCGCCGACGCGGACGAGGCCGTCGCCCGCGCCACCGACATCCTCGGCATGGACATCAAGGGCCACACGGTCCACAAGGTGATGATCGCCGAGCTGTCCCCGGAGATCGAGGCGGAGTACTACGTCTCGTACCTCCTCGACCGCACCAACCGCACCTTCCTCGCCATGGCGTCGGTGCAGGGCGGCATGGACATCGAGGAGGTCGCGGAGAAGACCCCCGAGGCCCTCGCGAAGGTCCCGGTCAACGCCGTCGACGGCGTCGACATCGAGAAGGCCCGCGAGATCGTGGCCCTCGCGAAGTTCCCGGCCGACGTGGCCGAGGGCGTCGCCGAGGCCATGGTGACCCTGTGGAAGACCTTCGTCGCCGAGGACGCGCTCCTCGTCGAGGTCAACCCGCTGGTCAAGACCAAGGACGGCCGCATCCTGGCCCTCGACGGCAAGGTGTCGCTGGACGAGAACGCCGAGTTCCGTCAGCCCGACCACGAGGCTCTTGAGGACAAGGCCGCGGCCAACCCCCTCGAGGCGGCCGCCAAGGCCAAGAACCTCAACTACGTGAAGCTCGACGGCGAGGTCGGCATCATCGGCAACGGCGCGGGTCTCGTCATGAGCACCCTGGACGTCGTCGCGTACGCCGGTGAGGCCCACGGCGGCGTGAAGCCGGCCAACTTCCTCGACATCGGCGGCGGCGCGTCCGCCCAGGTGATGGCGAACGGCCTGGAGATCATCCTCGGCGACGCGGACGTCAAGTCCGTGTTCGTCAACGTCTTCGGTGGCATCACCGCCTGCGACGAGGTCGCCAACGGCATCGTCCAGGCGCTGGCCCTGCTCGCCGAGAAGGGCGAAGAGGTCACCAAGCCGCTGGTCGTCCGTCTCGACGGCAACAACGCGGAGCTGGGTCGCAAGATCCTCAGCGACGCCAACCACCCGCTGGTGCAGCGTGTGGACACCATGGACGGCGCGGCCGACAAGGCCGCCGAGCTCGCGGCTGCGAAGTAAGGGAAGAGGTTAAGACACCACCATGGCTATCTTCCTCACCAAGGACAGCAAGGTCATCGTCCAGGGCATGACCGGCGCCACGGGCATGAAGCACACCAAGCTCATGCTGGCCGACGGCACCAACATCGTCGGTGGCGTGAACCCCCGCAAGGCCGGCACCTCCGTCGACTTCGACGGCACCGAGGTCCCGGTCTTCGGTTCCGTCAAGGAAGCGATGGAGAAGACGGGCGCCGACGTCTCCGTCCTCTTCGTGCCGCCGGCCTTCGCCAAGGCCGCCGTCGTCGAGGCCATCGACGCCGAGATCCCCCTCGCCGTGGTCATCACCGAGGGCATCGCCGTGCACGACTCGGCCGCCTTCTGGGCGTACGCGAACTCCAAGGGCAACAAGACCCGCATCATCGGCCCGAACTGCCCCGGTCTGATCACGCCGGGCCAGTCCAACGCCGGCATCATCCCGGGCGACATCACCAAGCCGGGCCGTATCGGCTTGGTGTCGAAGTCCGGCACGCTGACCTACCAGATGATGTACGAGCTGCGCGACATCGGCTTCTCGTCCGCCGTCGGCATCGGTGGCGACCCGGTCATCGGCACCACGCACATCGACGCGCTCGCCGCGTTCGAGGCCGACCCCGACACCGACCTGATCGTGATGATCGGCGAGATCGGCGGCGACGCCGAGGAGCGTGCGGCCGACTACATCAAGGCCAACGTCACCAAGCCGGTCGTCGGCTACGTCGCGGGCTTCACCGCGCCCGAGGGCAAGACCATGGGCCACGCCGGCGCCATCGTCTCCGGCTCCTCCGGCACCGCCCAGGCGAAGAAGGAGGCCCTTGAGGCCGCCGGCGTCAAGGTCGGCAAGACGCCGACCGAGACCGCCAAGCTGGCGCGCGCCATCCTCGCCGGCTGAGCACCGTCTCGCGGAGCCCAGCTCCTCGGGTACGCATGAAGGGCCCGCACTCCTCGGGGGGTGCGGGCCCTCGTGCGTACCCGGGAACGGGCCGTCAGCCGATGTCCGGGACCAGGCGGTACGGGCCGCGGGCCGGTGCCGTGCGCAGTTTGTCGCGCAGTTCGATGTCCTCGCCGGTCAGCCGTTGCGGGCCGCTGACCGCAGGGACGCCGGAGACGCGCTCGCCGGGCGGCACCGGAAGCACGTGGAATTGCGGCACCGTCGCCACGGTGAACATCGTCGCCCCGACGATCAGCGTGGTGAAGGCGATCGCGGCCCGGGTCCAGAACCGGCGGCGCCGCTCGCTCCCCTTGCGTACGACCGGAGCGGACGGCAGCGCGGTGACCGAGGCGGGCCCGGCGGCCGCGAGGTCGGCGATGCGTTCGCGCAGTACGGACGAGAGGGCCTCCGGCGTCGTGGCCCCGGCCGCCGCGGGCACCCGGCGGGCGATGGCGTTCCGCGCCGTAAGGAGGCGGCTCGCGGCGGCCGGGGTGCTGGCCTCCGTCTCGGCGGCGGTCTCCGGCAGATCGAGCCCGAGGCCGTCGTACAGGAGCACCGTGCGCCGGTAGGCGGGCGGCAGATCGAGCAGCGCGTCGAGCAGAGCCCGGCGTTCGGGCTCGGTGGGCGGCTGGTCGGGGTGCTTGTGGGCGCGCCGGAAGCGGTGCCAGGGGGCCATCGCGTATTCGTACGCCGCCGCGCGCACCCACCCCGCCGGGTCACGGTCGGTGGCGACCTCGGGCCAGTTCTCCCAGGCCAGATGGAAGGCGCGCTCCACCGATTCGCGCGAAAGCCGGGTCCGCCCGGTGAGCAGGTAGGCCTGCCGGGCGAGGCCGGAGGCGGTGGAGCAGTACAGCGCGTCGAACGCCTCGGCGGGCGTGCGCGGGACCGATGGGGTGGTCTGATCCGGGTCCGCGCCCGGGTTCGGGTCCGGGTCGGCCGGCGGGGCGGGTGCTTCGTGTTCGCCCTCGGGCTCGGCGGTCTCCGGCTCGGGCGGCTGCTCCGGCAAGGCGTGGGCGGCGCCCCCGGTCGGCGCGCCGGACTTCAGCGCCTCTTCGGCGGGGCCGGGCACGGAGGCGGCCGGAGCGGGGGCCGGGGCCGTGTGCTCGTGGCGGGCGTGCGGGGTGGTGGGGGGTTTCGCGGCCTTCTTCGCGGCCGGCTCGGGGCGGGTCTTCGCCGCGTGCGGCTTCGCGGGCTGTTTGGTCCCCTTCACCGCCTTGGCCCGGGCGGCGACGGCCGGACGGGCCGTGTCGTGCCCGCCGGAGCCGGAGTCCTTTCCGTCGTCGCCCGGGGCGCGGTCGTCCTCGCCGGCCACCGCCGCCATCTCCGCCTCGATGCCGGCGAGCAGCCGGGCGTAGGTGTCGCCCTTGCGGCCGCGCGGCGTGGTGCGGCCGGTCTCCCAGGAGCGCACGGTCGCCCGCGTGACGCCGATGGCCGTCGCGATCTGCGCCTCGCTCAGGTCCTTCGCCTCCCGCAGGCGGCGCCGTTCCTTGGGGGTGGGCAGGGGAGGCCTGGCACCGGTGTCATTGGTATCGGCCGTGCTCTGTGTCATGAAGGGCTCCCAGGGCTCCCCGCGAAGGCCGTAGCGGCTGTTGCACCCTTGGCGACGCAGCTCGAATCGCCCCGGGTGAAAAAGTACATAACCGTATATTGAGCGACACATCGGCCATTCGCCGGTTACGCGCAGAAAGCGCGTGTCGTTGGCAGCATGGCCCGGGTGACCCAAGTGACCGACCGCAGCCTGCCGTTGTCTTCCGCCCAGGCGCGCCCCTCCGTACTCGCCACCTGTCTGCTGCGCGGCGCGATCGCGGCGGGGCTCGGGCTCGGCGCCCTGGCCGTGCTCGTGATGATGCTGTGGATCTGCTCCCCCTACCCCGACAACGGGCTCGGCGGCGCCCTGCGCACGGCCGCCTCCCTGTGGCTGCTCGCCCATGGCGCGCAGCTGGTCAGGCCCGCAACCCTGAGCGGCACACCGGCCCCGGTGGGCCTGGTTCCGCTGCTCCTGACGGTGCTGCCGATCTGGCTCGCCCACCGCGCGGCCCGAGACGTGCGGCTGCCCGACGAGGACGAGGCGTACGAGGACGGCAGCCTCGGGCCGCTGCCCTCCGCGCGGACCGTGTTCTGGGGCGTGACCGGCGGATACCTCGCGATCGCGGTCGCCGCCGTGCTGTATGCGGTCACCGGACCGCTGCCCGCAGCCCCGCTCAGCGCGATGCTGCACCTGCCGCTCACTGTGGCGCTCGCGGTCGGGGCCGGCGTCTGGACCGCGCACGGCCGCCCGCTCGGGCCGCTCCCGGACCGTGTTCCGGCGTGGGTACGGCGCATGCTCCTGGCCGCTCGTACGAGTGTTGCCGCGCGGGCCGCCGGGGCCGCCACCTCCGCGCTGCTCGGCGGCGGCGCACTGCTCGCGGGGGCCGGGCTCGTCTGGCACCTCGGCGTCGCCCAGGACGCGTTCCTGCGGCTCGCGGAGGACTCCTCGGGGCGGTTCGCGCTGCTGCTGCTCGGCGTCGCGCTGGTGCCGAACGCGGCGGTGTGGGGCGCCTCGTACGGCCTCGGTCCCGGCTTCGCTGTCGGTACGGGGGCGGTGGCGAGCCCGCTGGGCGTGGTGGGTACGCCCGCGCTGCCGCACTTCCCGCTGCTCGCGGCGGTGCCGACCGGCGGGCACGGGTCCTGGTGGAACTGGGCCGCGGCGGTGGTGCCGCTGGCGGCGGGGCTGGTGCTGGCCGGGTTCACCTCGCGGGTGGCCGCCGCCGAAGGGTGGGGGCGTCGGGAGACCGCGCGGGCCGCCCTGCTCGGGGCGGTGTTGTGCGGGTGCGCGTTCGCGCTGCTCGCGGCGATGGCGGGCGGGCCGCTGGGCACGGGGGCGCTGGCCGCGCTGGGGCCGGTCTGGTGGCGTGCCGGGTGCGCGGCGCTGCTGTGGGCGACGGGTGTGGGGGTGCCCGGCGCGGTGATCCTGAGGGGGTGCCGGAGGTGGGTTTCCGCCGAGCGGCGCACCGTGCGGGACCGGATGGCGGGGGTGCTCGCACGGCTGCCGCGGCTGCCGCGTCGGCGCAAGGCGGTTGCGGCGCCGGCCACCCAGGGGGGCGGGACCGACTACGACTACGACTTCACGCCGGTGGACGGGGCCGGGCTGTGGCACGAGGACGGGGCCCGGGAGGCGCGGTGGGCCGCGCTGAAGGAGGCGTCGGGCGGGCTGATGGCGGACACGTCCCTGGCGGGGGCCGGAGCGCCTTCTTCCCCGCCCCGCCCGTTCCCGAACCCGGGCGCCACCGCGGACCCCGCTCCGCGAACGCCCGAGGGGCTGGGGGGCGGGACCGCGTCGGTACCCGAAGCGGACGCCGAACTGCGCCGGTACCTCGGGCTGCCGGCGGACCCGGTGCGGGGGCCGGGCGACTGGGGCCCGGCCCCCGGCCTCACTCCTCGCCTGCCGGAGGAATTGGGTCTTGATGCGGCGTCAGCACCGGAAGACGATCCCGGACTGCGACCGGATCGTGCGCTGCCGGCCGACCCGGCACGGGGGCTCGGCACCTGGGGGCCCACCCCGGGCTCCGGTCCCCGCCCGCCGGAGGGGCTGGATGCTGACGCCGGGTCAGCGCCGAGAAGTGGTCCCGGACTTCCGCCGGACCTCCCCCTGCCCACGAACCCGGCACCCAGGCCCGCAGGCCTCCCGCCCCGAACGGGGTTTGATGCCGGGACGGTAGCGGAGGTCGACGCCGAGCTGCGCCGGTATCTGGGGCTGCCGGTGGACCCGGCACCGGAACCCGGCACGTGGGGCCCCGCTTCTCGTACGCCGGAGGGGCGGGATCTCGGGGCCGGGCCGGTACCGGGAGGACCGCTCGCGGACCCCACCCCGAAGCCCGACCCCGTACGCGACACCGAATCCCCGGGCTCGGGCCGCACCGAGCCCGAGTGAGCCCAGGGCTACTCCTTCACCCCGAACAGCGGGACCAGCTTCTCCGGGAGGAGGTCGTTGCAGGCCAACTGGCCCGACTTGGTCAGGGCGTCGTCCACGCACGTGTAGTAGTCGCGGTAGACGATCTGCATCGTGTAGGTCGACGCCACCACCGTCAGCGCCAGGACCGCCGTGACCAGGCCCGTCACCGCCGCCGTCATCTGCGGCCTGCCCTGCGGCGGGGCCGGGACGGCGGGAGCGGCGGGAGCCGGGGACGTGGCGGACGGCGCCTGAGGGGGCTTCGGCTTGGCGCGCAGGGAGCTGATCGCCCAGTACAGGCCGAGCGCCCCCAGGAGGAGGGAGATCTCCGGCATGTCGAACAGGGCGAAGAAGAACGCCCACATCCCGGAGAGCAGCGCGTAGCGGGCGCGGCGCTGGGCCGGGTCCGTGGGGTCCCAGCGCGGGCCGGGCGGCGGCGGGTTCTGGCCCGGGCCGCCCTCCGGACGCTCGGGGCGCTGGCCGAAGCCGCCGGGCGCGCGGCCGGGCTGCTGGTTGCTCCACTGGCTGCCCCAGGGCGAACCCTGCTGGTGGTCATGGCCCTCGCCCGATTCCGGGCGACGCGGCTGCCAGGGCTGGTCGGGGCGGCCCTCGGGCGGCGGGGCGAAGGGGTTGTCGTCGGCGGGGCCCGCTCCCGTGCCGCTTCCCGTGCCCTGCGGCCCCGAGTTCCCCGGGTCCGTCGAGTGAGGGGAGCCGGGGGTGGAGGACTGGCGGGCTGCGAACAGCTGGTGGCGTCGGTCCGGCATCTGGTGAACGTCTTCCCCTCGGACCCGCGACCGGCCGGTCGGGCCAGGGGGTCACATCTCGCATGTAAGTGAAACAAGTAAGTGAGACAGGTCTCGTCTCGCGGCGTCCTCCCAGACGCTACCTGGCGGTCCGGCCCCCGTCCCGTGGGGGCCGTCCGGTGTGCCGGTATCGTTGCTGACGGTCGGCGCTTTCGTAGAGTTCCCCGTATCGAGGGGCACGATTCGTTCGTACGACCACACAAAGACGTACGACCGCGAGAAAGAGCCCCGCTGTGGCCTCCCCGCCCCCCTCCGCGTCCCCTTCACCGCCCGAAACGCACCGCCCTGCCCGCCTTGTGGTCCTGGTGTCCGGGTCCGGCACGAATCTGCAGGCCCTGCTCGACGCCATCGCCGACGATCCGCACGGATACGGCGCCCAGATCGTGGCCGTCGGCGCCGACCGGGATTCCATCGCCGGGCTGGAGCGCGCCGAGCGGGCCGGGATCCCGACCTTCGTGTGCCGGGTCAAGGACCACGGCTCGCGCGCGGAGTGGGACGCCGCGCTGGCGGAGGCGACCGCCGCGTACGCGCCGGACCTGGTCGTCTCGGCCGGGTTCATGAAGATCGTGGGGAAGGAATTCCTCGCCCGGTTCGGGGGGCGTGTGGTCAACACCCACCCCGCGCTTCTGCCCAGTTTTCCCGGAGCCCACGGCGTCCGCGACGCGCTCGCGTACGGCGCCAGGGTCACCGGGTGCACCGTCCACTTCGTCGACGACGGCGTCGACACCGGCCCGATCATCGCCCAGGGCGTGGTCGAGATCCGGGACGAGGACGATGAAGCCGCTCTGCACGAGCGGATCAAGGAAGTCGAGCGAGCGCTGCTCGTCGATGTCGTGGGGCGCCTGGCCCGTAACGGCTACCGCATTGAGGGACGAAAGGTTCAGATCGGTGAACTCGGTTAGTACGGACACCGTCAAGCCCATCCGGCGGGCGCTGGTCAGCGTCTACGACAAGACGGGTCTTGAGGAGCTGGCGCAAGGGCTGCACGCGGCCGGGGTCGAGCTGGTGTCCACCGGGTCGACCGCCGCGAAGATCGCCGCCGCCGGGGTGCCGGTCACCAAGGTCGAGGAGCTCACCGGGTTCCCCGAGTGCCTGGACGGCCGGGTCAAGACGCTGCACCCGAAGGTGCACGCGGGCATCCTCGCCGACCTGCGCCTGGACGCGCACCGCGCGCAGCTCGACGAGCTCGGCGTGCGCCCCTTCGAGCTGGTCGTCGTCAACCTGTACCCGTTCAAGGAGACCGTCGCCTCCGGCGCGAGCCCCGACGAGTGCGTCGAGCAGATCGACATCGGCGGGCCCTCGATGGTCCGCGCCGCCGCCAAGAACCACCCCTCGGTCGCCGTCGTCACCAGCCCGCAGCGGTACGCGGCCGTGCTCGACGCCGTCAAGAACGGCGGCTTCGACCTCACCGCCCGCAAGCGCCTGGCGGCGGAAGCGTTCCAGCACACCGCCGCGTACGACGTGGCCGTGGCGTCCTGGATGACCAATGTGTACGCGCCCGAGGAGGGCGACGCCGCGCTGCCCGAGTTCCTCGGCGGCACCTGGGAGCGCAAGTCGACCCTGCGCTACGGCGAGAACCCGCACCAGGCCGCGGCCCTCTACACCGACGGACAGCCGGGCGGGCTCGCCAACGCCGAGCAGCTGCACGGCAAGGAGATGTCCTTCAACAACTACGTGGACACCGAGGCCGCGCGCCGCGCCGCCTACGACCACGACGAGCCCTGCGTCGCGATCATCAAGCACGCCAACCCGTGCGGCATCGCGGTCGACGCCGACCTCGCCACGGCCCACCGCAAGGCCCACGAGTGCGACCCGCTCTCCGCGTTCGGCGGCGTCATCGCCGTCAACCGGCCGGTGACGGTGGCGATGGCCGAGCAGGTCGCCGAGATCTTCACCGAGGTCATCGCGGCCCCGGACTACGAGGACGGCGCCGTCGAGGTGCTGGCCCGCAAGAAGAACATCCGGGTGCTCAAGGTGGACGGCACCCCGCACCAGCCCGGTGACCTCAAGGCGGTCTCCGGCGGCGCGGTGCTCCAGCAGACCGACGTCTTCCAGGCCGAGGGCGACGACCCCGCGAACTGGACGCTGGCCAGCGGAGCGGCCCTGTCCGAGGCCGAGTTGAAGGAACTCGCCTTCGCCTGGATCGCCTGCCGCGCGGTCAAGTCCAACGCGATCCTGCTCGCCAAGGACGGCGCCTCGGTCGGTGTCGGCATGGGCCAGGTCAACCGGGTCGACTCCGCGAAGCTCGCCGTCGAGCGGGCCGGCGAGGAGCGCGCGCGGGGCTCGTACGCCGCCTCCGACGCGTTCTTCCCGTTCCCCGACGGCTTCGAGATCCTGGCGAACGCCGGGGTCAAGGCCGTGGTCCAGCCCGGCGGCTCGGTCCGCGACGAGCTGGTGGTCGAGGCGGCGAAGAAGGCGGGCGTGACGATGTACTTCACCGGAACGCGCCACTTCTTCCACTGACCCCGCACCGACCCCGCACACGCGAAGGGCCGCGCCCCTCGGAAGGAGCGCGGCCCGGGGTGCTGGTCCGGGTGATCAGCCCTTGATGACCAGGGTGTTGGCGGCCTTGTCGTGCCAGCCGCGCAGCTGCCCGGTGTTGTCGAAGAAGGGCGAGATGACGATCAGCACGTAGCCGAGGAAGCACGTGATGTAGCCGAGGCCGATGGGGAAGCCCCAACGAACCAGGGCGGCACCGAAGTTGGGCTTCTGGCCGGTGCGGGAGTTGACGATCCGCATGCCGAGGATCTTCTTGCCCGGGGTGGTGCCCATCGTGGAGACGAAGATGACGTCGTAGAAGATGAACGTCAGGAACGACACGATGATCGAACCGAGCATCGCGCCCACGGCGACACCGCTGCTCTTGGTGCCGGTGCCGAAGGCGGACCCGAGGATGATCAGGTTGAGGATGATCACCACGATGTACGCGAAGATCATGTCGAGCAGACGGGCGCCGAAGCGGGCGCCGTAGCTGCCGACCTCGACGACACCCAAGCCCGGCACATTGGCGTAGCCCTCGGGGGCCTGTCCACCGGGGATGCCGGGCGCCTGCGGGTAACCGTAGCCCTGTGGCGCCTGGCCGGGGGCCTGGGGGTAACCGTAGCCCTGCTGCGGCGGCACGCCCTGCGGCACCCCCTGCTGGCCCTGCGGGTAGCCGTAGCCGGGCTGGCCCTGCTGCTGGCCGTACGGGTTGCCGCCCTGCGGGGGCTGCTGGGGCTGCTGCCCGTAGGGGTTGTTCGGGTCGCCGAAGCTCATGACGGATTTTCCTCCGTTGGTGTTGCGGGGACGACGCGGCCCGAGCGGAGGAATAGCTGTTCTGAGCGGTTTGCCCCCCGGCACTGCCCGCGGCACTGCGCGGATCATCGTTCTAAACGAGACATAAGTTTGTCCAGCCGGTTGCTGGATGTGTTGTGCAAGTGCAACTTGGGCGATCAAGCGTCGCCCTGAAAGAATGGGAAACATGACCGCCCAGATTCTCGATGGCAAGGCCACCGCCGCAGCGATCAAATCCGAACTGGCCGTCCGTGTGGCGGCCCTGAAGGAACGGGGCGTCACGCCCGGCCTGGGGACCGTACTCGTCGGGGAGGACCCCGGCAGCCAGAAGTACGTCGCGGGCAAGCACCGCGACTGCGCACAGGTCGGCATCGCCTCCATCCAGCGCGAGCTGCCCGCGACCGCGACGCAGGACGAGATCGAGGCGGTGGTGCGGGAGTTGAACGAGGACCCCGCGTGCACCGGCTACATCGTCCAGCTGCCGCTGCCCAAGGGCATCGACGAGAACCGCATCCTGGCGCTGATGGACCCGGCCAAGGACGCCGACGGTCTGCACCCGATGAACCTCGGGCGCCTCGTCCTCAACGAGCCCGGCCCGCTGCCCTGCACTCCGTACGGCATCATCCAGTTGCTCCGCAAGCACGGTGTGGAGATCAACGGGGCCGAGGTCGTCGTGGTCGGACGCGGTGTCACCATCGGGCGCTCCATGCCGCTGCTGCTCACCCGCCGCTCCGAGAACGCGACGGTCACCCAGTGCCACACCGGCACCCGTGACCTGTCGACGCACCTCAAGCAGGCCGACATCGTCATCGCCGCGGCCGGGGTCCCGCACCTCATCAAGCCGGAGGACGTGAAGCCGGGCGCGGCCGTGCTCGACGTCGGCGTCAGCCGCGACGAGAGCGGCAAGATCGTCGGCGATGTGCACCCGGGCGTCGCCGAGGTCGCCGGCTGGCTCTCGCCGAACCCGGGCGGCGTCGGCCCGATGACCCGTGCCCAGCTGCTCGTCAACGTCGTCGAGGCGGCCGAGCTCGCCGCCGACGCGGGCTGACCGGAAAGGCCTGAGGCCCATGGGTGCTGGTACGAGTCCCGAGCCGTCCAAGGACGCGGAGCCGTCGGCCGCGGGCGAGTCCGCCGCGGACATGCCCCCGGCGCGGCCCCGCAAGGGCGGCTCGCGACGGTTCCCGTCCGTCACACGGGACACCGCGCGCCCCGAGGGCGGCGGCCGTGCCGCACCCGGGGACGCGTCCGCACCCGCCCGCCAGTGGCCGCTGCTCTCCGTTCTGGTCGCGGTCGGCCTCGGGCTCCTCATGGTGGCGACCGAACCGTTCGGCCAGGCCTTCCGGGTCGGGCTCGTCATCATCGGCGCCGCTCTCCTGGCGGGCGCGGCCCTGCGCTGGACGCTGCCGTCGGTCGGCATGCTGGCCGTCCGGTCCCGCTTCACGGACATCACCACGTACGGGGTTCTCGGCCTTGCCATCGTGCTGCTGTCCCTGATGGCCCAGCCCCGTCCGTGGCTGAACGTGCCGTTCCTCGAGGACGCGGTTCACTTCACGGTCAGGTAGGGCGAAGGACCGAGCCGCCCCGCACTCTCCCCCGGCGAGTGCGGGGCGCCGCCGTCCCGCTGCTGGAAAACCTACGGCCGGTGCGGCCCCCGGTCGTCCCTCGCCGGGTTGAAATCCCCCTGGAGCAGCGGCAGTAGAGGCCTGCCGCCCGGCCCTCACCGGGGCCTCCGCGGTGCTCGGCAAGGAGTCCGGGAGCCGGGGCTGGGATCCGCTGGACGCCTGGGGACATCTGCTTGTCGCACTCGCCGGGCTGCCGCTCACCTTCCGGGTGCGGGCGCCGCTGGCCGTACCGCTGTGGACGCATCAGTCACCTCCTTCGTCCCGGTGCGCACCACTGCGGGAACTGACATCCTGGGCCCGTGCATCCCTGGGGGTAGTGACGGAAATTGGGGGAAGCGATGCCTCGCTGGAAGGCGCTGCCGGAGGAACTCGACCCGCAGGTGCGGGAGTTCGCGAGCCAGCTGCGCAGGCTGGTGGACCGCAGCGGGCTCAGCGTCGCCGCCATAGCCGACCGGACCGGGTACAGCAAGACGTCCTGGGAGCGGTATCTCGGCGGCCGCCTCCTCGCCCCCAAGGCCGCCGTCCTCGCGCTCGCCGAGGTGACCGGCACCCACCCCGTCCATCTGACCACCATGTGGGAGCTGGCCGAGCGGGCCTGGAGCCGCTCCGAGCAGCGGCACGACCGCACCATGGGGGCCACGCAGGTCGCCCAGGCGCGGGCCGCGCTGGGTGAGTTCGGGCCGGCCGAGCCGCCGGGAGGGGTGCGCGCCCACACGCCCAGCGCGGGGCTCACCGACCGGCGGCCGAAACAGGCGAAGCAGTGGGCCCCCAAGCCGCCCGCCGCCCCGGGCCACCACCGGCGCCGGATCGTCATGTTCCTGGCCGGGGTGGTCGGCGCGCTGCTCGTCATCACGTCCGCCGTGCTCCTCACCGACCTCGGCAAGAGCGACGGCAAGCAGCAGGCCAAGCCCACCCCGACCCACTCCGCGCCGGCGCCCGTGCTGCCCGCCGGGGTCAAGTGCGTGGCCGCCTCCTGCACCGGTCAGGACCCCGAAGTGATGGGCTGCACCGACAAGTTGGTCCAGACGGTAGGGAGCGCCAAGGTCGGCGTCGCGGTCGTCGAGGTGCGCTACAGCAGGACGTGCGGGGCGGCCTGGGCCCGCCTCAAGCAGGTCGCCCCGGGGGACCGGGTGCAGATCAGCTCGGGCGGCACGGCGGGGGAGGCGGTGGTGGCGGACGCGTACCGCGACACGTACACCAAGATGCTCGCCGTCAGCGGCCCGGCGGCCGCGAAGGCGTGCGCCACGCTGAAGAGCGGGAAGAGCGGCTGCGCCGCCGGAAAGGCCGCCGCGGGCGCCACGGGCAAGGCGGGAACGGCCACTACCGGTCAATGATCGATCAGCGTGAGGCGTCCCACAGGTGTACGGGGGTGTGGGACGCCCAGGGTCGGATAGCCTGACCGCTGGACATCTCTTCACGTCAAGATTCAGACGGTCGCACGTCAGGTTTCCGGCGTACGGGGTGCCCGGAAACGAGGGGCAACCACCCCACCACCCGCTGTTTCTAACGGAGATCGCCATGACCCGCACTCCCGTGAATGTCACCGTCACCGGCGCGGCCGGCCAGATCGGCTACGCGCTGCTCTTCCGCATCGCCTCCGGTCACCTGCTCGGCCCGGACGTGCCGGTCAACCTGCGCCTCCTGGAGATCACCCCGGCCCTGAAGGCCGCCGAGGGCACCGCCATGGAGCTCGACGACTGCGCCTTCCCGCTGCTCCGCAACATCACCATCACGGACGACGCGAACGTCGCCTTCGACGGTGCCAACGTGGCCCTGCTCGTCGGCGCCCGCCCGCGCACCAAGGGCATGGAGCGCGGCGACCTGCTGTCCGCCAACGGTGGCATCTTCAAGCCGCAGGGCAAGGCCATCAACGACAACGCCGCGGACGACATCAAGGTCCTCGTCGTCGGCAACCCGGCCAACACCAACGCGCTCATCGCGCAGGCCTCGGCCCCGGACGTACCGGCCGAGCGCTTCACCGCCATGACCCGTCTGGACCACAACCGGGCGATTTCGCAGCTGGCGAAGAAGACCGGCACCACGGTCTCCGACATCAAGCGCCTGACCATCTGGGGCAACCACTCGGCGACCCAGTACCCCGACATCTTCCACGCGGAGATCGCCGGCAAGAACGCGGCCGAGGTCGTCAACGACGAGCAGTGGCTGGCCGACGAGTTCATCCCGACCGTCGCCAAGCGCGGCGCGGCGATCATCGAGGCCCGTGGCGCGTCCTCGGCCGCCTCGGCCGCCAACGCTGCCATCGACCACGTGCACACCTGGGTCAACGGCACCGCCGAGGGCGACTGGACCTCCATGGGCATCCCGTCGGACGGCTCCTACGGCGTCCCCGAGGGCCTCATCTCCTCCTTCCCGGTCACCGTGAAGGACGGCAAGTACTCGATCGTCCAGGGCCTGGACATCAACGAGTTCTCCCGCAAGCGCATCGACGCCTCCGTCAAGGAGCTCGCCGAGGAGCGCGACGCGGTCCGCGAGCTCGGCCTCATCTGAGCCCAGCAGCACGCGTTTCGACGGAGCCCCGGCAGCCACTGCCGGGGCTTCGCCCGTTTCCCGCTACTTCGCCGCCGCGTCCTTCGTCAGCTGTACGGCGGACCGCAGGCCGAGCCCCGGCTGTGCCTGGCGCAGCGCCTTGACGGCGTGCACCGACTCGTCGTCCGGACCCGTGTAGCCGACCGAGGCCCGCTGCTCGCGCACCCAGCGGGCGCGCAGCTCGCGGTCCGGCACGGCGGCCGCCCGCTCGGCGATCCGCAGGGCAGCCTCAAGGCCGGGCCGCTCCGCCTCGCCCGCACTGGTCAGCGCCTCCCGCAGCTCCTGCGCGATGTGGTTCGCGTCGCGAAGGACCAGGACCGAAAGCTCTTTGCGCCCCAACATGAAGACTCCCCGCTCGTTGTGCTTCTACTCATCAATGTAGTACTTCTTATACATGAGCGAGCAGGTGCACAACAGGTTGGCGATGGTGCGTGCCGAGCGGAAGGTGTCGCGACAGAGCCTGGCCGAGGCAGTGGGCGCCCACTACCAGACCATCGGCTACATCGAGCGCGGGCAGTACAACCCGAGCCTCGACCTGGCGTTGAAGATCGCGGAGTACTTCGGGCTTCCGGTGGAGGCGCTGTTCTCCCTGAAGCCCTTCCGCCCGCTCACCGACGAGGCCTACGGGAGGAACCAGTGATGAACGCACAGCTGACGCGTTACGACCGGTGGATGCAGCAGACCATGAACCGGCGCGCGGCGGCGCCGCTGTACGCGACCGCGGGCCGCAGGAGGGTGCTGGTCGTCGGCCACATCGCACTGACCGCCGCGTACGTGGCGGCCTTTCTAGCGGCCCTGCTCGACGCTTCGATAGTCGCGGCTTGCCTGCTGGTCGCTCTGCTGCTGCCGTGGTGCTTGGCCACCGGCGCCATCAATTCCTCGACGCGCGGTCTGCTCGAACTGCGCCGCCGGGCCCTGGACGAGCGCCAGCGCGCCGAGCGCAGCGAGGTCCTGGCCCGCGCCCACCGGATCACCACCGGGCTGCTGTTCGCCACCGTCGCAGCCGTAGGCGGGTACCGGCTCGCGGGCGGGAACCTGGAGGCAGTGGCTCTACCGGCACTCCTCGGCATCCTGGTCGTGCACTGGCTGATGCCGATGTGGGTGGCGGGCCTGCGCGCCCAGGACGAGCCGGACGACGAGTAGCCGGTACGCACATGAGGGTGCCCCCGGCCCGAGCAAGGCCAGGAGCACCCTCATCTGCGTACGGCGGCTACAGCTCGCGCACCTGGCGGGCGATGTCCCGCAGCGCGTTCGTCGCGCGGATCTGGAGGCCGGGGCCGAACGTGATGCGGCCCGCGCCCAGTTCGCCGAGGCGGCGCGGTCCCGGGGCGTCCGGCAGGACCGCCATGTTCACCGGAACCGGCACCGCCTTCGCGATCTCCGGCAGGTGCTCGGCCGGGGCTGCGAAGGGGTAGACGCCGTCCGCGCCCGCGGCCACGTACGCCCGGGCCCGCGCGATCGTCGCGTCCAGCTCGGGCAGCCCGCGGATGTACGTGTCGACGCGGGCGTTGATGAACAGCCGGTCGCCCGCCTCCGCGCGCACCTCGGCCAGCCAGTCGGCGTGCCGGGCCGGGTCCTTGAGCGCGCCCTGGGCGGAGTCCTCCAGGTTGCAGCCGACCGCGCCCGTCTCCAGGAGCCGGTCCACCAGCTCCTTGGGGTCGAGGCCGTAGCCGCCCTCGACGTCCGCCGAGACGGGGACCGACACGGATCGCACGATCCGGGTGACGGCGGCGAACATCTCGTCCGCCGGCGTCGAACCGTCCTCGTACCCCAGTGACGCCGAGACCCCCGCGCTCGGCGTGGCCAGGGCAGGGAAGCCCGCCTCCTCGAAGACCCGGGCGCTGGCCGCGTCCCAGGGTCCCGGCAGGATCAGCGGATCGCCGGGGGTGCGCCCCTGGTGCAGGGCGCGGAAGGCGGCGGCAGGGTTCAGCTGTGCCATTCGGTTTCTCCGGGTGCCGTGCGGCGGGTCACCATCAGGCGGTTCCAGCTGTTGATGACGGTGATCGCCGCGATGAGATGGGCGAGTTGGGTCTCGGTGAAGTGCTCGGCGGCCTTCTCGTACACCGTGTCGGGTACGAAACCGGCGGTGAGGAGGGTGACCGCCTCGGTGAGGGCGAGGGCGGCGCGCTCCTGCCGGGTGAACAGGTCGCCGGCCTCCTCCCACGCCGCCAGAAGCCCGAGCCGCTCCTCAGCCTCGCCGGCCTTGCGGGCGGCCGCGAGGTGCATGTCCAGGCAGAAGGCGCAGTGGTTGAGCTGGGACGCGCGGATCATCACCAGCTCGGCGAGGACCGGGTCGCCCAGGCCCCGCTTGGCGGCCGCGCTGAGCTCCGCGAGGCTCAGGTAGACGTCCTTGGGGACCTGGAACTCCCTTGCGCCTGGGCTCACTTGTACATTCCCGGGGTGTAGTGGCCGGCCGCGCCGCGGGTGGTCACGCCGAAGCGGTTCCAGGCGTTGATCATGGTGATGGTCGCGATGAGCTGCGCGAGCTCGGTCTCCTCGAAGTGCTCGGCGGCCTTGTCGTACACCTCGTCCGGTACGAAGCCGTCGGTGAGGACCGTGATCGCCTCGGTCAGCTCGATCGCGGCGAGCTCCTTCTCCGTGTAGAAGTGCGCCGACTCCTCCCAGGCGCTGAGCTGCACGATCCGCTCCACCGACTCGCCGGCCGCGATCGCGTCCTTGGTGTGCATGTCGAGGCACAGGGCGCAGTGGTTGAGCTGCGAGGCGCGGATCTTGACCAGCTCGGCGATCACCGGGTCGAGCCCGCGCTCGGCGGCGGCGGTCAGCTTGATCATGGCCTTGTAGACCTCGGGCGCGGCCTTGGCCCACTGGAGGCGCGGGGGCTGCTCGGGTGCGTACGACTTGGTCTCGTTCGTGGTCATGGAACGAAGGTACGGGGCGTGTGGCACCCAGGTATGGTCCATTCCCATGGTGAAATCCTGGGCCACTTCTCCGGAAACTCTCGGTGTCGATCTGCACATCGACGTGGGCGGCGCGGGCCTGCGCTCGGGCCTCACGGACGCGCTGCGCGAAGCCGTACGCGGCGGACGGCTCACCCCCGGCACCCGGCTGCCGTCCTCGCGCTCGCTCGCCGCCGATCTCGGGATCGCCCGCAACACGGTCGCCGACGCCTATGCCGAACTGGTCGCCGAGGGCTGGCTCACCGCGCGCCAGGGCTCCGGGACGACGGTGGCCCAGCGTGCCGTGGCCCGCCCCGACCGGAGCCACACCCGGCGCCTGCCGACCCGCCGCAAGCCCACGTACAACCTGATGCCGGGCTCGCCCGACGTCGCCTCCTTTCCGCGCGCCGAGTGGCTCAAGGCGGCCCGCCGGGCGCTCACCGACGCCCCGCACGAGGCCTTCGGCCTCGGCGATCCGCGCGGCCGCGTCGAGCTGCGCACGGTCCTGGCGGACTATCTGGCCCGGGCACGCGGCGTGTACGCCTCGCCGGACCGCATCGTCGTCTGCTCCGGATTCCTGCACGGCCTGATGCTGATGGCGAAGGTGCTGCGGACCCGCCGGGTGCGGGAGGCGGCGGTCGAGTCGTACGGCCTCGACTTCCACTGGAAGGTGCTGACCGACGCGGGCCTGCGCACCCCGGCGCTGCCTCTCGATCAACTGGGCACCCGTACGGAGGAGTTGGGGGCGATGAAGGGGGTGGGGGCGGTGCTGATGACGGCCGCGCACCAGTTCCCGATCGGGGTGCCGCTGCTGCCCGACCGGCGGGCGGCGGCCGTCGACTGGGCGCGCACCACGGGCGGGCTGATCCTGGAGGACGACTACGACGGGGAGTTCCGCTACGACCGCAAGGCGGTCGGCGCGCTCCAGGGCCTCGACCCCGAGCACGTCGTCTACCTCGGCACCGCGAGCAAGTCCCTCGCGCCGGGCCTGCGCCTGGGCTGGATGGTGCTGCCCGGACACCTCGTGGACGAGGTCGTCCAGGCCAAGGGCGGGGAGTGGGCGAACGGCTCGCTGGACCAGCTGACGCTCGCCGAGTTCATCCGGTCCGGCGCGTACGACCGTCATGTGCGCGGCATGCGGCTCCACTACCGGCGCCGCCGCGACCAGTTGGTGACCGCGCTCGCCGAGCGCGCCCCCGAGGCGCGGGTCAGCGGCATCGCGGCCGGGCTGCACGCGCTGGTCGAACTCCCGCCCGGCACCGAGCGCTCCATCATCCGGGCCGCCACCTGGCAGGGCCTGGCCTTGGAAGGCCTCTCCCGCTACCGCCACCCCGAACTCGCCCCGGAGCGGGACGCGTTGGTGGTGGGGTACGGGACGCCGTCGGACTCGGGGTGGACGGGGGCGCTGGACGCGCTGTGCAACGTGCTGCCGTAGAGGGGGCTGGGCCGCCCGGCCGGAGCTGGTGGAAGCGGGGCCGGTTTCAGTGGTCCCGTACGTCCTGGAGCGAGGGCTCCGGCTCCGGGGCCTCGCCGAAGCGGGCCAGGGCGAGTGCTCCCGCCACCGCCACCGCGAAGCCGGTGACGGTCAGCCAGCCGAGTCCGTCCCGGGTGCGGTCGCCGAGCCAGGCCACGCCGACCAGGGCCGGGCCGATGGTCTCGCCGATGACCATGCCCGCCGTCGCCGTGGTGACCGAGCCGCGCGAAAGCGCCGAGGTGAGCAGCAGGAACGCGGCGCCGCCGCCGAGCAGCAGGGCGTAAAGCGCGGGATTCGTCAGGTCGAAGGGGTCGTCGATGAGCCGGACCGCGACCTCGACCACGCCGAAACCACAGCCCGCGCCGAGCCCGAGGACCAGGGCCCGGGCGCGGTTCGGCAGCCGGCCCCCGACCGCGCCCGCGAGCAGTACTGCGGCGGCCACGCCGAGCAGCCACCAGTGCAGGGAGGCCGGGCCCGCTTCCTTGCCCTCCGCGCCGGACGACAGGCCGAGCATGGCGAGGCCCGCGCAGACCACCCCGACCGCCGCCCACTCCGTACCGGAGAGCCGGACCTTGAGGATGCGGGCCGCGACCACCGCCGTCACCGCGAGCGAGGCGGCGAGCGCCGCGCCCACCGCGTAGATCGGCACCGAGCGCAGCGCGAGGATCTGGAAGACGAAGCCGAGGCCGTCGAGCGCGAGACCGGCGACATAGCGCCACTGGCGTACGGCGCGCAGGAGCAGCGCCGCGTCGACACCGGAACCGGCGCCCGCCCCCGTACTCGGCTCGGCGGCGCGCGTCGCGGCGGCCTGGAGGACGGTGGCCGTACCGAAGCAGACCGCGGACGCAAGGGCGCAGATCATCCCGAAGAACACAGGGGGGACTGTAGCCGCAGGCCCGGCGGGCGGGGAAAGCCCGGGGGCAGGTCGCCGATGGCCGGGAACTAGTGTGTGGCCGGAACGCGTCCCACAGCGAAGTCGGTACGAGAACGGGGGGAGATCCGCGATGCGAAGGTTCAGGTCCGCGACGGTGGTGCTCGGCGGGATGGGAGTGCTCGCCGCCACGCTCACCGCGTGCAGCGACGAACCGGACCGGCGCTGCGTCAATCCGGTCACGTACAAGGAACTGCCGAAGTACGAGTGCAAGAGCGGTGGCACCGGTCAGTACTACTACGGCGGGTCCAGCCGCAGCGGCAAGGTCTCCGGCGGCTCCTTCGACAAGTCTGGCGTCTCGCGCGGCGGGTTCGGCGGCCACGGCGACTCCAGCGGCGGTTGAGGGGCCGGAGCATGGAACGGCATTGCACAGAGCCGCGCCCGGACTGGCAGCGCACCGTCGAGGAACAGGGCCTGATCTACCCGCTGACCCGCTACCCCGACGACTCGCTGCGTCCGTACTGGGACGAGAGCGCGTACTACTCCTTCACGCTGCCCGAGGTCGAGGCGCTGGAGGAGACCGTCGAGGAACTGCACGACATGTGCCTGGCCGCGGCGGCCCACATCGTCGAGAGGGGCCGTTTCGCGGACCTGGGCATCATGGACGGCCGGCTGGCCGACCTGGTCGCCGAGTCGTGGCGGCGCCGGGCCGAACTCCCTTCCATATACGGCCGGTTCGACCTGCGGTACGACGGGACCGGCCCGGCGAAAATGCTGGAGTACAACGCGGACACCCCGACCTCGCTGGTCGAGGCGGCGAGCGCGCAGTGGTTCTGGATGGAGGACCGCTTCCCCGGCGCCGACCAGTGGAACTCGCTGCACGAGCGCCTCGTCGAGGCGTGGAAGCGGCAGGCTCCGCTGCTGCCGCCCGGGCCCGTGCACTTCGCCCACTCCGACACCGACGAGCTCGGCGAGGACCTCATGACGGTCGCCTATCTGCGCGAGACGGCCGAGCAGGCGGGCCTCGACACGGAGGCGCTGTCGGTCGAGTCGATCGGCTGGGACAGCATCACCGGCCGCTTCGTTGACGACCGCCTCCGCTTCATCCGGGCCTGCTTCAAGCTGTACCCGTGGGAGTGGCTGGCCTCGGACGCGTTCGGGCCGCAGGTCCTCGACACGCTCGACAACGGGGGCGGCACGGGGACGACGTGCTGGATCGAGCCGGCGTGGAAGATGCTGCTCTCCAACAAGGCGCTGCTCGCGGTGCTGTGGGAGCTGTACCCGGGGCACCCGAACCTGCTTCCGGCGTACCTGGACGGGCCGCGGGACCTGGCTTCCGGCCGGGGTTACGTCGCTAAGCCCTTGCTCGGCCGAGAGGGCGCGGGCGTCACGCTGCACCCCCGGGGGTCCGCCCCGGCCCGGCCCGAAGAGCCCTGCTGCTACCAGGAGCTGGCCCCGCTGCCGGACTTCTCGGGGAACCGGGTGGTGCTGGGGGCGTGGGTGGTGGAGTCCGAGCCGGCGGGGCTTGGCATCCGGGAGTCGGCGGGGCCGGTGACGGACGAGTACGCGAGGTTCGTCCCGCACGTGATCCGCTGACCCGGTTCGGCTCCCCTGCCCCTGCCCGGGTCCCGGCTCCAGGACGCTACTCGGGCACGTAGGCCCGCAGCGGAGCCACCCGCAACCCTGCCCCGTCCGCCGCGGCCAGCGCCCGCGCCAAGTCCGTGTACACCGTGTCGTTGAAGTGCAGCAGCACGATGTCCCCCGCCCGCAGCGAGGGGGTCGGCGGGGTCGCCCCGGACCACGTCGTGAAGTCGTACGTCCAGGTGACCAGCGCCTTCGCCCCGCACTCCCGGGCCACCCGCCGAGTCGTCGCGTCGTACGTGCCGTACGGCGGCCGGGCCAGCCGTGGTGCGAGGCCGAACCGGGCGAGGGCCTGCTCGCGCGCGCCGCACAGTTCGGATTTCTGACCCGCCTGCGGCAGCGTCGTCAGGTCGGGGTGGTTCACCGTGTGGTTCTCGACGGCGGCCGGCCCGTGGTCGAGCAGTGTGCGGAAGTACCCGGGGTCGTACGCGTACGCCCCCGGCAGCAGGAACAGGGATGCCGGGACCTGGCGGTCCAGGAGGAGTTTCTGTGCGGCCGGGTCGTGGTTCCAGCCGTCGTCGATGGTGATGAAGACGACCGGGTCCGTCGTGTCGACATGGGAGACGACGGGCACCGGCTCGGGCCAGGCGTCGTCCGCCCGCGCGGGCCCGGCGAGGCCGATGAGCAGCAGCACGGGTGCGAGGACGGCGAGGGCGGCGCGACGAGCGTGGCGACGGGCGATGCGGGGTCTCGGCATGACCGGCATCATTGGTCCAGACCAACTCCCTTGTCAATGGCGGCCGTTGCTTCCGGTCGGCCCCGCGCTCGTGGCCCCCAAGGCCGGGCCGCCGCCCCCGATGCGCCCCCTTCGCGCTCCCTGTGCCCCTCCCGCGTGCCTCGCGAGAACCCGTGGGGAGGGTGTGAACAGGGCGGCGCGCGCTGCATCGCGTCGCTACCATGTCCACCCTGGCTGCGCCCGCAACTTCCCTTCTTGTGAAGCAAGTTGAAGGAATGTGGCGTACGTCGATCGTTCTTCGGGGGAGCAGGACATGACGCAGGCTCAGGTGCCGCAGCAGGCGCAGGCGACGGGACAGCCCGGCGGGCTCCCGCCGGTGCACCCCTCGCTCAGCGAGGCCAGCCGCCTCATGGCCGCCGGCACCTACCTCGACGAGGAGTACCGCGACGCCGTCATCGACGAGCTGTACGTCCACGAGGAGCGCGTCACCGCCCCCTCCCTCGGCTTCGACGCCGCCCGTGTCCTCGCGCACGCGCTGCGCGCCCGGAACCTGGAGATCGCCTGGGCGCTCGGCATCCTGGTGGTCTGGGTACTCGGCGTGGTCGTCACCCAGGCCGCCCTCCTCCTGATCCTCGGCCCCTGCCTCCAGCTCGGCATCGCCCGCCTCATCCGAGGCACCGCAAGCCCAGCCCCCTGGTACCGCACCGTCCCCGCGTTCCTCCTGCGGTGGTGGGCGCGGGTGCTCCTGGCGCTGTTCGGCGTCGTCCTGGTGATCTCGCTGTTCGGCGGGTTCGACTCCGATGTGCGCAACGGCGCGTACCGGTACGGGAGCAGCGGCGTCGGCGGGTACGACGCCTTCGGCGGCGGCTTCGAGGGTGCCAACTCCGTGCCCACCGCTGTCACCGGCCCCGCCCGGCTGCTCGGCGGCGGCGCCTTCGACGCCGCGAGCCAGGGCTTCAGCCCCGGGCTCGCCTGGGGCGTCGTCGGCTGCATCGCGGTGCTCGCACTCTGCGTCGCCCTCCAGCGGCTCCAGTTCGCCCGGATCATGGCGGGCGAGCTGTCGCCCGAAGGCTTCCAGGACTTCGCCGCCGACCCCGCGCAGAACAACGACAACGGGCGGCTCAAGCGCCTCGCCGCGATGATCCGCGTCGAGCAGCACGCGCCCCTCGCGGTCTACCGCGCCGACGCCCCCTTCCGCGGCGCGGGCGACCCGTTCGAACCCTGGTCGGTCACCATCCAGCTGCGCCCGCGCAAGTCGCTCGGCGACCGGCGTCCGGCCCGGGTGAGCAACGCCGAGATCCTGCGCATCGTCGAACCCCTCATCGCCCAGCTCCGCATCCCCGCGCCGACGGTGGCCGCCGAGGCCCTAGCCGTACGCGACCGGCTGCGCCAGCTCGAAGTCACCGAGTACGTCTTCCTGCCCGTCGAAGGGCTCCCCTCGCGCGCCCACGCCCCCTACCGCGACGGCGACTTCGAGCAGCACCGCGCCGCCGCCCTGGAGGAGGGCGGCGAGGCGCGCAGGCACTTCCTGCGGATCCGGGTCGGCGGCTGGGAGGAACACCTCGTCACGACCGTGTTCGTACGCGTCCACACCCAGGGCGGCATGCTGGTCCTGGAGATCGCGCCGCACGTCCTGCCCCCGCTGCGCGAGGACTTCTTCCGCGCCGACCGTGCGGCCCACGACTTCAACTGCCGCACCCCGCCGGGCAAGGCGGCCTGGGCGCTCGTGCGCACCCCGGGCTCCGCGTTCCGCTCGCTGCACGTGGTGGGCCGCGCGATCGGCTCCACCTGGCACCGCCTCACCGGCGGACACGGCCGCGCGCTGCCCGACGGCCCCGCCCGCTCGGTGCGCGAACTGGCCGCGGCGCCCGAGGCCTCCCTCTTCCAGGCGATGGACTACCGGCGTTACGTGAAGTCCATCGAGGACCGGGTGACCAGCGGCGTGCGCAGCGCCCTGTACGAAGCCGGGTACGACACCGGGCAGTTCGAGCAGAAGATCGTCAACGTCGCCCAGGGCGGCGTCATGATCGAGAACTCCCGGGGAGCGATCAGCGTCGGCGACCACAACACCGTCAGGAACGAGGGCTGAGATGACCACACCGGATGACGGCAATACGCAGCGGAACCAGCGATCCGTGCACATCAGCGGGGTGACCGGGTCCGTCTCGGTCGGCGACCACAACAAGGTGTCCAGCGTCTACCGCCCGGCCGCACCCGACGACGCCCACCTCCAACTCCTCGACGCCATCGTCGAGTTCAGGGCCGGACTCGCCCAGCTCGTGCGCAACGACCAGACCCGCGCCCTGGACGCCGAACTCGCCGGGGCGGAGGACGAGATCCGCGCCGAAGGGCAGGCGACCCCGGGCCGCCTCGCCCGCCTCGGCGAGCTGCTCACCGGCGCCACCGCCCTCACGGGCCTCCTCGCCTCGGGCGAGACGCTGGTCCAGCGGGTCCGCGACCTGATCGGGATGTGAGGCCCCGGTGAGCGGCGGTCGCGACGAGGTCCGCTGGAACGCGGCCACCCAGAAGTGGGAGACGGTACGGGACGCCGCTTCCCCGGCGGCTCCACCGCCCCCGCCCGTGCCTCCACCGCCCGTACCTCCGCCGGTCCCGCAGGCGTCGCCCCCGGTCCCCGGCCCCTACGACCCGTACGACGGCGCGCACCCGGTCCCACCCGCGCTCCCCGAGCCGCGTGCCCGTCGGCGCGTGCCCGTCGCCGTCGTCGTGGCGGCGATGGTCTTCGTCGTGGTGGCCGGCGCGGGCGGCGGCTGGCTCCTCGCCCGCGGCGGGACGCACCACCCGAAGGTCGAGGCGAGCCCGTCCGCCTCCGGCGAGCCCTCCGGTACTCCGGACCGTACCGGCGACGACACGGGCAGCCCCTCCGCCCCGGCATCCGCCTCGCCCGGCGCCACCGTGCCCGCCGGGTTCCAACTCGCCCAGGATCCGAAGGGGTTCAGGCTGTACGTACCGCAGGGCTGGACCCGCGAGGACCAGGGGCCCAAGGGGGTCTTCTACAACTCCGCCGACCGCACCCGCCTCATCCAGGTGTACCTCGTCTCCGAGGCGGGCCTGAGCCCGTACGACGCGCTGAAGCAGACCTCGGGGGAGCTGGCGAAGAACCCCGGGTACCAGGAGATCGGCCTCGGCAACGACGCGAGCGTGCCCGGGGTCGCCCGGCAGGCCGCGCGGCTCGTCTACGCGTACGACAACCAGCAGCTCGGCCACCGGCGCCAGGTGGTGGACTACGCGTTCCTGACGCCCGGCGGCCAGCACTACGCCGTACTCTCCGCGGCTCCCGCCGAGGCGTGGCCCGAGCAGGAGCAGACCCTGAAGACCGCGCTCAGCGCCTTCTGCTCGGGATCCGACTGCCCATCCGCATAAGGGAGTTGGCGGCTATCGCTCCGCCAGGACCGCGCGCAGCTGGTCGAGGCCCCAGTCCAGATCCTCCTTGCTGATGACCAGGGGCGGGGCGATCCGGATCGTCGAGCCGTGGGTGTCCTTGACCAGGACCCCGCGGTCCATCAGCTTCTCCGAGATCTCCCGGCCCGTTCCGTACGACGGATTGATGTCGACGCCCGCCCACAGCCCGCGCCCGCGGACCGCCTCGACCGCGCCCGCGCCGGTCAGCAGGCCGAGCTCGTGGTGCAGATGGTCGCCGAGCTCGGTGGCGCGCTGCTGGTACTCCCCGGTGCGCAGCATCGCGATGACCTCCAGGGCGACCGCGCAGGCCAGCGGGTTCCCGCCGAACGTCGAGCCGTGCTCGCCCGGCCGGAACACGCCGAGCACTTCCGACGACGCGGCGACCGCCGACACCGGGACCACGCCACCGCCGAGCGCCTTGCCCAGGATGTACACGTCCGGCACCACGCCCTCGTGCTCGCACGCGAACGTCTTCCCGGTGCGGCCGAACCCGGACTGGATCTCGTCCGCCATGAACAGCACGTTCCGCTCGCGGGTCAACTCCCGGACGCCCGAAAGGTATCCGGCCGGCGGGACGAGCACGCCGGCCTCACCCTGGATGGGCTCCAGGAGCACGGCCACGGTGTTGTCGGTGACCGCCGCCCGCATCGCGTCGAGATCGCCGTACGGGACGATCTCGAAGCCCGGCGTGTACGGGCCGTAGTCCGCGCGGGCCTCCGGGTCGGTGGAGAAGCTGACGATCGTGGTCGTACGGCCGTGGAAGTTGTCCCGGGCGACCACGATCTTCGCCTGCCCGTCCGGTACGCCCTTGACCTTGTAGCCCCACTTGCGGGCGGTCTTCACGGCGGTCTCCACCGCCTCCGCCCCGGTGTTCATGGGCAGCACCATGTCCTTGCCGCACAACTCGGCGAGCTCCGTACAGAACTGGGCGAAGCGGTCGTGGTGGAACGCCCTCGACGTCAGGGTCACACGGTCCAGCTGGGCCTTCGCCGCGTCGATGAGCCGGCGGTTGCCGTGGCCGAAGTTGAGCGCCGAGTAGCCGGCCAGCATGTCGAGATAGCGCCGCCCCTCGACGTCCGTCATCCAGGCGCCCTCGGCGGAGGCGACGACGACGGGCAGGGGATGGTAGTTGTGCGCACTGTGTGCCTCGGCGGAACGGATGGCGTCTTCGGTCACGGCGTGTGTCGACACGGGTTCTCCGATCGTCATGCGGCATGGGGCGTTGGTGGTGCCCTCTTCTATCGTCGCTCGGATGCCGGACGAAGAAACCTTGCCGTCGGAGGTGGCCGGTAGGGTGTTCGGTACGCACGGCGACTGGCGAGCGGGGAAGCGACCCCGGGGGAGCCGTGCGCGGCCTGCCGCACGAGGTGCCGCCCGCCTGGGCACCCCGGGAACCTGTCAACGGACCCCGGAGGACGCCATGAGCCTTCCCCTTTCCCACCCCGCCCTGCTTGCCACCGACCCGGAGCTGGCCGCGCTCGTCGCCGCCGAGGAACGGCTCCAGTCGGACACCCTGCGCCTGATCCCCAGCGAGAACTACGTCTCGACGGCGGTCCTTGAGGCCTCGGGGACGGTACTGCAGAACAAGTACAGCGAGGGCTACGCGGGCCGCCGCTACTACGAGGGCCAGCAGAACATCGACAAGGTCGAGCGGCTGGCCGTCGACCGCGCCAAGGCCCTGTTCGGCGTCGAGCACGCCAACGTCCAGCCGTACTCGGGCTCGCCCGCCAACCTCGCTGTGTACCTCGCGTTCGCCGAGCCCGGCGACACCGTGATGGGCATGGCCCTGCCGATGGGCGGCCACCTCACACACGGCTGGGGCGTCTCGGCAACCGGCAAGTGGTTCCGGGGCGTGCAGTACGGGGTGCGCGCCGACACCGGCCTGATCGACTTCGACGAGGTGCGCGACATCGCCCTCAAGGAGCGCCCGAAGCTGATCTTCTGCGGCGGTACGGCGCTGCCCCGCACGATCGACTTCGCCGCGTTCGCGGAGATCGCGCGGGAGGCGGGCGCGGTGCTCGTCGCGGACGTCGCGCACATCGCGGGCCTGATCGCTGGTGGCGCCCACCCGTCCCCGGTCCCGTACGCGGACGTCATCTCGACCACCACCCACAAAACTCTCAGGGGTCCGCGGGGCGCGATGCTGATGTCCCGGGAATCGCACGCGAAGGCCCTCGACAAGGCGGTCTTCCCCGGGCTCCAGGGCGGCCCGCACAACCAGACCACCGCGGCGATCGCCGTCGCCCTGCACGAGGCGGCGCAGCCGGCGTTCTGCGCGTACGCGCACCAGGTGGTGGCCAATGCGCGGGCCCTCGCGGAGGCGCTGCTCGCCCAGGGCTTCGACCTCGTGTCGGGCGGCACGGACAACCATCTGATCCTGATGGATCTCACGCCGAAGGACGTGCCGGGGAAGGTGGCGGCGAAGGCGCTCGACCGGGCGGGTCTGGTGGTCAACTACAACACGGTCCCGTACGACCCCCGGAAGCCCTTCGACCCCTCCGGGATCCGCATCGGTACGCCTTCGCTGACGTCGCGGGGGCTGGACGTCTCGCACATGCCGCTGGTGGCGGAGTGGATCGACCGGGGGGTGACGGCGGCGCGCGCCGGCGACGAGGCGGCCCTGTCGACGATCCGGGCGGAGGTGGCGGACCTGCTGTCGGCGTACCCGGCGCCCGGCCTGCCCTTGGATTGATCCCCACCCCGCCCCTTCCCGAGACCCTCCGGGGGTGTCGTTCGGCTGCGGCCAGTCGGTGGTCCTGGGGCTCTGCCCCAGACCCCGTTCGCGCCTGAAGGGCGCTCGTCCTCAATCGCCGGACGGGCTGAAGCGCTCCGGTGCCGGCCGGCATGGGCGCTGTTAGGGGCCCGGGGCTGTGACATGTGCGGCTCCGCCGCGATGGGGGACTCCCCTGTTCGAGCGAAGCCGAGAACTTGAGGGAGCGAGCAACCACGCACGGTCCGCAGTCGAGAGCAGCCCACTCAGCCTCTCCGGCGTTTGAGGAGCGGGGCCCGGGGGCGGAGCCCCTGTATCTGAGATGGGGGTGGGTCACGCTGTGGGGCCGGTCACAAGCGCGGGGTTTCCGGCCGACCCCGCGCACCTGAGAGAATGGTGAGCATGCCCTCGACTCGTCCCCGCGTGCTCTCCGGAATCCAGCCCACCGCAGGCTCGTTCCACCTCGGCAACTACCTCGGCGCGGTCCGCCAGTGGGTGGCGCTGCAGGAGTCCCACGACGCGTTCTACATGGTCGTGGACCTCCACGCGATCACCGTTCCGCAGGACCCGGCCGAGCTGCGCGCCAACACCCGGCTCGCCGCGGCCCAGCTCCTTGCCGCCGGTCTCGACCCCGAGCGCTGCACGCTGTTCGTCCAGAGCCACGTCCCCGAGCACGCCCAGCTCGCCTGGATCATGAACTGCCTGGCCGGCTTCGGCGAGGCCAGCCGGATGACGCAGTTCAAGGACAAGTCGGCCAAGCAGGGCGCGGGCAACGCGACCGTCGGCCTCTTCACGTACCCGATCCTCCAGGTCGCCGACATCCTGCTCTACCAGGCCAACGAGGTCCCGGTCGGCGAGGACCAGCGCCAGCACATCGAGCTCACCCGCGACCTGGCCGACCGTTTCAACGGCCGGTTCGGCGAGACGTTCACCGTCCCGGCGCCGTACATCCTCAAGGAGACGGCGAAGATCTACGACCTCCAGGACCCGTCGATCAAGATGAGCAAGTCGGCGTCGACGCCGAAGGGCCTCATCAACCTGCTCGACGACCCGAAGACGACGGCCAAGAAGGTCAAGAGCGCGGTCACCGACACGGACACGGTGATCAAGTACGACACCGAGAACAAGCCCGGTGTCTCCAACCTGCTGTCCATCTACTCCACGCTCACCGGCAAGACGATCGCCGACCTCGAGGCCGAGTACGAGGGCAAGATGTACGGGGCGCTCAAGACGGACCTCGCCGAGGTGATGGTGGAGTTCGTCACGCCGTTCCGCACGCGTACGCAGCAGTACCTGGACGACCCCGAGACGCTGGACTCGCTGCTCGCCAAGGGCGCCGAGAAGGCCCGCGCGGTGGCTGCCGAGACGCTGGCGGCGGCGTACGACAGGGTCGGCCTGCTGCCCGCCAAGCACTGAACCGGACGGCCCGGCCGGAGCCCTGCCGAGGGGCTCTGGTCAGCCGACGGCAATCCCGTCACACTCACACTGCACAGCAGACAGCATCCGACCGAGACCATGAGGAGAACGACGTGGGGACCGTAACGCTCGGCGTTTCGATCGCGGTCCCGGAGCCGTACGGCAGCCTGCTCCAGGAGCGGCGCGCGGGCTTCGGGGATCCCGCCGCGCACGGCATCCCCACACACGTCACCCTGCTTCCGCCGCACGAGGTCGAGGCGGAGTGCCTGCCGGAGATCGAGGCGCACCTGGCCGCCGTCGCGGCGGCGGGCCGGGCGTTCGCGATGCGGCTCGAGGGCACCGGGACGTTCCGGCCCCTGTCCCCGGTCGTCTTCGTCAAGGTGGTCGAGGGTGCGGGCGACTGTGCGTGGCTCCAGCAGCGGGTACGGGACGAGGCGGGGCCGCTGGTGCGCGAGCTCCAGTTCCCCTACCACCCCCACGTGACGGTGGCGCACGGTATTTCCGAGGCGGCGATGGATCTGGCGTACGAGTCCCTGTCGGGGTTCTCGGCGTCCTGGGTGTGCGAGGGGTTCGCCCTCTACGAGCAGGGCCCGGACGGGGTCTGGCGCAAGCTCCACGACTACCCCTTCGGCCTGGGAGCCCTGTCCGTCCCGGCCCAGGCCACGACCCTGGACCACCCCTCGCTGCGCTGACCCGCCGACGTGCCCCGGGGCTCCGCCCGACCCCGGTGGCCCCTCCTCCCGCCTGCGGGCTGTGGGTGGCCGGTCGCGCAGTTCCCCGCGCCCCCAGCACCGTTCTTGTCGGCCCGCACCGGGCATTTAGCCTGTCATGGGGGTCCCCTGGCCCTTGAGGCCTTGGGGGAGTTCGAGGACGAGCGCCGTTCAGGAGCGAACGGGGGTGCAGGGGGCGGAGCCCCCGCGGGAGTCTGGGGCGCAGCCCCAGGAGCCCGACTTTTCCACCCCCGTCACGGGTGGGCGGAAGGGCAAGCGACACCGGGTCATACCGGGAGGCGGCGGAATACCTCGCGCGGGGCGTGCCTCAGCGCCGACATCACCACCCGCAGAACCCCCGGCACCCACACCACCTCCGCCCGCCGCCGCAACCCCGCCTCGATGGCCAGGGCGACCGCCTCGGGGGTCGTGGCCAGGGGCGCCTCGGACAGCCCCGCCGTCATCTTCGTACGGACGAAGCCGGGGCGTACGACCATGACGTGCACCCCCGTGCCGTGCAGCGCGTCCCCCAGACCCTGGGCGAACGCGTCGAGCCCCGCCTTGCTCGACCCGTAGATGAAGTTGCTGCGGCGGGCGCGTTCGCCGGCCACCGAGGACAGCACGACCAGCGAGCCGTGGCCCTGCGTCTGGAGGGCCTTCGCGCAGATCAGGCCCGCCGAGACCGCGCCGGTGTAGTTGGTCTGGGCGACCCGCACCGCGGCGAGCGGCTCGCCCTCGTCGCGGGACTGGTCGCCGAGCACCCCGAACGCGAGCAGCACCATGTCGACGTCCCCCTCGGCGAACACCTTGCCGAGGGCGACCTCGTGCGCCTCGGAGTCGAGCGCGTCGAAGGCGAGGGTGTGGACGTCCGGGCCCAGCTTCCGCAGCTCGGCCGCCGCCGCCTCCAGGGCGGGGGAGGGCCGGCCCGCGAGCCAGACCGTACGGGTGCGGCGGGCCACCAGGCGCCGGGCGGTGGCAAGCCCGATCTCGGACGTGCCGCCGAGCACGAGCAGGGACTGCGGGGTACCGAATGCGTCCTTCATCAGGGCTCCGTAAGGTGTCGGGCGGCCCGGCAGGGCCAGATGTGACTGAGGGGGAGGGGGCCGAGCGGCCCGTAGAGGCTCACAGGCCCAGGCGTCGGCTCATGTCCGAACGGAAGACTCCCTCCGGGTCCAACTCCCGCCGCAGGGAACGGAATCGGGGCAGCTTCGGGTACATCCGCTCCACCACCTCAGGCCGCATCCGCGCGTCCTTCGCCAGGTAGACCCGGCCGCCCGCGCCCGCCACCTCCTCGTCCAGTTCGTCGAGGAGGGCGCCGAGGCCCGGCAGGTTCGCGGGGATGTCGAGGGCCAGGGTCCAGCCGGGCAGGGGGAAGGAGAGCCAGCCGGGGTCGGCCTCGCCGAAGCGTTTGAGGACGGCGAGGAAGGAGGGGCAGCCGTGCCGCGAGATGCGGTGGACGATGGCACGCAGGGTTTCCTCGTGCCCGTACCCGACGACGAACTGGTACTGCACGAAGCCGCCCCGCCCGTACACGCGGTTCCAGTGCGGCACCCCGTCCAGTGGGTGGAAGAACGTCGAGATGCGCTGGAGTTCGCCCGTACGGTGCCTGGGCGCCCGGCGGTACCAGAGTTCGTTGAACGCCGAGACGGAGGCGCGGCCGAGCAGCCCCTCCGGCAGGAAGGCGGGGGCGGGCGGAAGCCGGCGCGGCCGGAAGACGAGCGGGGTGCGGCGGGCGCGGGGCGGCAGCATGTCGAGCGGCGCGTGCTCACCGCGCGTCAGCACCGAACGCCCGGTCCTGGCGCCCCGCGCGAGGAGGTCGATCCACGCCACCGAGTACCGGTAGCGGTGGTCCCCCGACTGGAGGCGGGTCATCAAGTCGTCCAGATCGACGGCTCGTTCGGTGTCCACCGCCATCAACGAGGTTCGTACGGGCAGGAGTTGGACCGTCGCGCGCAGGATCACGCCCGTCAGGCCCATCCCGCCGGCCGTCGCGTCGAACAGCTCGCTGCCCGGCGTGACGGTCCGTACCGTGCCGTCCGCGGTGAGCAGTTCCAGCTCGCGCACATGGCGGGCGAAGGAGCCCGAGACGTGGTGGTTCTTGCCGTGGACGTCGGCGCCGATCGCCCCGCCGACCGTGACGTAGCGCGTGCCCGGTGTCACCGGCACGAACCAGCCGAGCGGCAGCAGCACCTCCATCAGGCGGTGCAGGCTCACCCCCGCGTCGCAGACGACGACGCCCGCCTCGGCGTCGACGGTGCGGATGCGGTCGAGGCCGGTCATGTCGAGGACGGCGCCGCCCGCGTTCTGTGCCGCGTCCCCGTACGCCCGGCCCAGCCCGCGGGCGATCGCGCCGCGTGCCCCGCACGCCCGCACGGCGGCGGCCGCCTCCTCGTAACTCCGGGGGTGCAGCAGCCGCGCCGTCGTGGGGGCGGTGCGGCCCCAGCCGCTCACGGACGTCGGCGGGCCGGGAGGTGCGGGCACGGTGTCGGGTGACGTGTCGGCAGACATGAATGCGACGGTATCGCCTACAGCATCCCTTTTGTCAGAACCTCCTCCGCCCCTGTGAGGTCTTCCTCGTATCTATGCAGCCGATAAACCGCTAACCGAAATGGGTGATTATCTGAGTGTCAAGCTCATTCGTCCAAGAATCGCCGTCCCCCGCGCAGGAGAGTCGCCCGTGGCCTACGGCCAGTTGGCGGGCCGACGTCACGGAAGAGGGGTGGCAGATGCAGAAGTCGTCGTGCACCGACGCCGACCAGCGGCTCCTGGCCGCACTGCGCGACTGCGGCACGGATCCGCGGGTGGCCGCCGCCGCCCGGGCGCTGTCCCGGGCCGGTGAGCACGCCGCGCTGTGGCTCGCGGCCGGGCTCGCCGCGGCCGCCGTCGACCGGGACCGGCGCGGCTCCTGGCTGCGCGGCACCGCCCTGGTCGCCGCCGCCCACCTGGCCAGCATGGGGGCGAAGCGCGTCGTGCGCAGGCCCCGACCGCAACTCCCGGCGGCCGATCCCCTGGTGCGTACCGCCGGGCGGCACTCCTTCCCCAGCTCGCACGCCAGCTCCGCGGTCGCGGCCGCCGTCGCGTACGGGGCGCTGCGGCCCGCCGGGGCGCGCCTCGTGCCGCCGCTGGCCGCCGCGATGTGCGTGTCCCGCATGGTCGCCGGGGTGCACTACCCGAGCGACATCGCGGCGGGCGCCCTGCTCGGCGGTGTCACCGCGCGGGCCGGCGCGGCCTGGATGCGCGAACCGCTCGAAAGGGGGCGCCGATGACCGAGCCCGGCACGGCACTCCTCGACGGGGCGGGGCCGGTCTCGGCCGCCCGGCGCCTGCTCGCACTGCCCGGCGGTCTGGTGCGCACCGCGCGGCCCCGCCAGTGGGTCAAGAACCTGCTCGTGGTGGCCGCCCCCGCCGCCGCCGGACGGCTGACCAGCCCGCACGTCATCGCCCAACTCTCCATGGTCTTCGTCCTGTTCACGGCCTCCGCCTCCGCCGTCTACCTCATCAACGACGCCCGTGACGCCGAGGCCGACCGCGCCCACCCCGACAAGTGCCACCGCCCGGTCGCCGCCGGCCGGGTGCCCGTCGGGGTCGCCTACGCGGCCGGCGGGATCCTCGCCGTGTTCGCCCCGCTGGCCGCCGCGCTGACCTGCAACGCGATGACGGCCACGCTGCTCACCGCGTACGTCGTCATGCAACTCGCGTACTGCGTCAAGCTGAAGCACGTCCTGGTCGTCGACCTCGTGGTGGTCACCACCGGGTTCCTGATGCGGGCGATGACCGGCGGGGTCGCGCTCGGCATTCCGCTGTCCCGCTGGTTCCTGATCACCGCCGGGTTCGGCGCGCTGTTCATGGTCTCCGCCAAGCGGTACTCCGAGGCCCTCCAGATGGAGGGGCACGGGGCCGCCACCCGCTCGCTCCTGAACGCGTACACCACCGGCTATCTGCGCTTCGTGTGGCAGCTCGCCGCCGGTGTCGCGGTCCTCGCGTACTGCATGTGGGCGCTGGAGAGCGGCGGCGTGTCGAATGGATCGCTGCTGCCCTGGCGGCAGCTGTCGATGGTCCCCTTCATCGGGGCGATCCTGCGCTACGCCGTCTTCGCCGACCGGGGGAGCGCGGGGGCGCCCGAGGATGTCGTCCTGCGCGACCGCGCGCTCGCGGTCATCGGCCTGGCCTGGATCACGATGTACGCGCTCGCGGTGGCCGATCTGTGAGGGTCGCCAGGTCCGAGGTGATCGGCTTCGCGTTGGCCGGGGTCTGCGCGTACGCCGCCGACCTCGGCCTGTTCGTGTGGCTGCGCTCCGGGCTCGGCTGGGACCCGATCGCGGCCAAGTCCCTTTCCTTTGTGGCCGGTTGTACGGTCGCCTACCTCGGCAACGCTTTCGGCACCTACCGCGGGCGCCGGGTCGGCTGGCGCGAGTACGCCGTGTTCTTCGCGGTGAACATCGCGGGCGCCCTCGTGCAGCTGCTCTGCATCGCCGTCTCGCACTACGGCCTCGGCTTCACCTCGCCCCGCGCCGACACCCTTTCGGGTGCGGTTTTCGGCATGGCCCTAGCCACCTGCCTGCGGTTCTGGGGTACAAGGACCCTCGTTTTCCGTACCGGAGAGGGTAGTCGTACGTCATGGACTGGCTGAAGAAACTTCCCGTTGTCGGGCCCTGGATCGCCCGGCTCATGCGGACGCACGCCTGGCGTTCGTACGAGCGGCTCGACCGGGTCTACTGGTCCAGGCTGGCCGCCGCCATCACCTTCATCAGCTTCCTCGCGGTCTTCCCGCTGCTGACCGTCGGCGCCGCCGTCGCGGCCGCGCTGCTGTCCACCGGGCAGGTGCACAAGCTCCAGAACACCATCGCCGAACAGGTTCCGGGCATCTCCGACCAGCTCGACCTCCAGGGGCTCATCGACAACGCGGGCACGGTCGGCGTCGTCGCGGGCGCCCTGCTGCTCCTCACCGGAATCGGCTGGATCTCGCAGATGCGCGGCTGTCTGCGCGCGGTGTGGGAGATGGAGGAGGCCGACGAGGGCGAGAACCCGATCCTGCGCAAGCTCAAGGACGGCGGCATCCTGCTCGGCCTCGGCGGCGCGGGCCTCGCCTCCTGGGCCGCGTCCTCCATCGGCTCCACCGCGATCGGCTGGACCGCCGGCCGGCTCGGCATCGACCAGAGCGCCGCGGGCGGGGTGCTGCTGCGCATCGCGGCGATCGTCGTCGCCGTCCTCGCCGACTTCCTGCTCCTGCTGTACGTCCTGACGCTGCTGCCCGGGGTGAACCCGCCGCGCCGCCGCCTGATGGTGGCCGCCCTGCTCGGCGCGGTCGGCTTCGAGTTCCTGAAGATGCTGCTCGGCGGCTATATGAAGGGCGTCGCCGCCAAGAGCATGTACGGGGCCTTCGGGGTGCCCATCGCGCTGCTGCTCTGGATCAACTTCACGGCGAAGCTGCTCCTGTTCTGCGCGGCCTGGACGGCCACCCCGGCCAAGGAGGACGACCCGGAGGACGGATCCTGCGTCTCAACCCCGTCCGGGTCCGGACGGGGTTGAGACCGGCTCTCACCGCTTCCGAATCGGCCAGCGCCGGTTGAGCAGGAAGATCGCACCCGCGACGAGGACCAGCGCGCCGCCCGCGACGCCGAGGGCGACACCGATCCCGCCGCTCTCGCCCTTGGCGGGGGCGGCCTGCCCGGTCCGGTTCTTCGCGCTGCCCTGAGCGTTGCCCGACCCGGTCCCGGTGCCGGCCGTCGCCGACTTCGGCGGGACCAGCTCGCCGACCGGGGTGACCTTCCCGTTCGCCGCGAACCCCCAGTCGAGCAGTCGGGCCGCCTCCTTGTAGACGGCCTGGCTCTCCCCCGACGCGGGGTTCATGACGGTGACGAGCAGCACCTTGCCGCCCCGCTCCGCGACCCCGGTGAAGGTCGAGCCCGCGTTGGTGGTGTTGCCGTTCTTGACGCCCGCGATGCCCTTGTACGGGGCGAGCCCGAAGTCGCCGGTGAGCAGCCGGTTGGTGTTCTGGATCTCGAGCGTCTCGCGCTTCTTGTCCTTGCCCTCGGCGCCGGGGAACTTCGCGGTCGCCGTCGAGCAGTACTCGCGGAAGTCCTTGTTCTGCAGCCCCGAGCGGGCGAACAGCGTCAGGTCGTACGCGCTGGAGACCTGGCCCGGCATGTCGTAGCCGTCCGGCGAGACGACCCGGGTGTCCAGGGCCTGGAGCTCGTCGGCCTGCGCCTGCATGTCCTGGACGGTCTTGGGCACGCCGCCGTTCATCGAGGCGAGCACGTGCACGGCGTCGTTGCCCGAGCGCAGGAAGACCCCGAGCCACAGGTCGTGCACCGAGTACGACAGGTTCGGCTTCACCCCGACCAGGCTGCTGCCCGGGCCCATTCCGGCGAGGTCGTCCGGGGTGACGGTGTGCTGCTGGTCGCGGGGGAACTTGGGCAGCACAGTGTCCGCGAACAGCATCTTCAGGGTGGAGGCGGGCGGCAGCCGCCAGTGCGCGTTGTGCGAGGCGAGCACCTGCCCGCTCTCGGCGTCCGCGACGATCCAGGACCGGGCGGTCACGTCCTTGGGCAGCACGGGCGCGCCGGCGCCGAGCCGCACCTGGGTGCCGGCCTGGCCCAGCTGGTCGCCGCCGACCTTCGACATGTCCGCGGGCGGCGGGTCGCTGTTGGGCTTGCCCGGGGCGCCGGGCGTGGCGGTCGGGGAGGGTTTGTCGTCCCGGGGCAGCGCGGCGGCGGGGCCCGCGGCGAGGGCGGGCAGCACGGCGGCCGAGGCCACGGCGAGGGACAGCGCGAGCGAGGCGGGCCGCCCGGACACGCGAAGACGCGATCCGAGAGGGCTTGACGCGCTCTTCTCGAGCCCGCTCTTCTCAAACGCGGTGTTCTCGGACGCGGGACTCGGGGACGCGGTCCTCTGGGAAACGTTCACGGCAGACACGCTCGAGAACGTACAGGCTGCGGCCACCGATCCGATCATCGTATGGATGACCCGCCGGGAGCTCCCACCCGGCCGGAGGTGCCCGGCGGCCGACGCCGATACTGGACGCATGAAACTCAGCCGCCCTCTCTCCTGGTTCCTGCTCGCCTTCGGCGCGTGGAGCTGGGTCATCTGGACCACTTTCGTGAAGAACCTGTGGAAGGACGGCAGCGGGCTCGCCTTCGACGCCGCCGGGGACCCGACCGCCTACTTCTGGGTCCACCTGACGCTCGCCGTCACCTCGTTTCTCCTGGGGACGGGCGTGGGAGCCATCGGGTTCCGTTCGCTGCGCCACCTGAGGGGTGAACAGGCGGCCGCCGCCGAGAGCTCCGTCACGCCCGCCGGCAAGTAGCTGTGAGTGGAAGGTTGACCCTTCCACAATGTGAAGGTCGTGTGATTGGGTGAGCGTCATCACAGGCGCAGCGTGCTGGCTCCGTGCGCCGACCAGGGGTGGGGCGTTCCGAGGAGAGCACGGCGATGCGGTCGATCCGTATGCGGATTGTGGTGACAGGTGCGGCTGTAGTGGTCGCCGGAGTGGGCGGATGGCAGCTGCTGCCGTCCGACACGGCGAAGAAGGACCCCATCGTCGTCGGCACCACCGACGTGATCACCTCGCTCGACCCGGCGGGCGCCTATGACGCCGGCTCCTGGGCGATCTACAACAACGTCTACCAGTCGCTGCTCACCTTCAAGCAGGGCAGCACGACCCCGGTCCCGGACGCCGCGAAGAGCTGCACCTTCGTCGGGCAGAAGCTCCAGACGTACCGCTGTGTGATGCGCGACGACGTCAGCTTCTCCAGCGGGCGCAGGATGACGGCCGAGGACGTGAAGTTCTCCTTCGACCGGATGCTGAAGATCGCCGACAAGCTGGGCCCCGCCCCGCTGTTCTCGATGCTCGGCTCGGTGCAGGCCGAGGGGGACACGGTCACCTTCAACCTGAAGAGCAAGGACGCCACCTTCCCCTCCAAGCTCGCCACCGGCGCGGGCTCGATCGTCGACAGCAGCCAGTACCCGGCGAACGGGCTGCGCAAGGAGAACTCGGTGATCGGCTCCGGGCCGTACCTGCTCAAGGAGTACAAGAAGGACTCCGACGGGAAGCCGGTCAGCGCGCGCCTGGAACCCAACCCCGGGTACAAGGGCGCGGTCACCAAGCAGGGGCTGCCCGTCACGGTCCGCTACTTCGCCGAGGCCGACCAGCTGAACGCCGCCTGGCAGGCCAAGCAGGTCGACGTCACCCACCGCGAGATGCCGCCCGAGGTGCTCGCCAAGCTCTCGCCCGGGTCCGACCTGCGCATCACGACCTCGCCGGGCTACGACATCCGCGAGCTCAACTTCAACCTGAAGTCGCCGAGCCCGGTCTCCAAGACCAAGGTGCGCGAGGCCGCGGCCGCCCTCGTCGACCGCGAGGCGCTCGCCAACGCCGTCTACAGCGGCACCGTAGACCCGCTTTTCTCGCTGATCCCGCAGGGCTTCACCGGGCACAGCACCGCGTTCTTCGACGCCTACCCGAAGCCGGACCCGGTCAGGGCGAAGGCGCTCCTGAAGGGCGAGCAGCTTCCGGTCCGCTTCACCATGGCGTACCGCAAGCTGGGCGCGAACGGCGCGGAGGCCGAGCAGCTCAAGAAGCAGCTGGAGCGGGACGGCCTGTTCGAGGTCGACCTGATCGCCGAGCCGGACTGGACGACGATGCAGCAGAACTACGCCGTGGGCAAGTACGACTCGTACACGGCCGGCTGGCTCGCCGACTTCCCCGACCCGGACAACTTCGGCCAGCCGCTCGTCGGCACCGGCAACAGCCTCCACAACGGCTACTCCGACAAGGAGACCGACCGGATCATCCAGCGCACCCAGGAGTTCACCGACCGCGGCCGGGCCGCCGACGACTTCAAGGCGCTCCAGGAGAAGGTCGCCGAGGACGTCCCGCTGATCCCGCTGTGGCAGGGCAAGAACTACGTCCTGGGCAGCAAGGACGTCAGCGGCTCGCAGTACCTGTCGGACGGTACGGGCGTGTGGCGGCTGTGGGAACTGGGCTGGATCTGAGGCCTGCCGGAAGGGAGTGCTGGAAGCGGCGGGTTCGAACCGGGGAACCGGAAGTGGCGGGTTGGAACCCATGGCGTCGGCGGGGTTTGAAATGAAGCAGTTCACCCAAAGGGCTTTTGTCCAAGGAGTCACCGGTTCTGCTCCATTGACCCCGCCGGGACACGCTGCTTCCGTCGGGGGATGCGCCTTTCCCGTCGTACGCTCCTGAGCTCACTCGCCGGATCGGCCCTCGCCCTCGGGGCGGGCACCGAGGCCGGGTTCGCCGCCGAGGCCGGGGCCGCGGCCGCCAAGGGACCCGCCGCGCGGGCGCTGGCCCGGCTGCTGCCCGGCCACCGCGACCAGGTCACCTTCCGTACGGTGCCGCGCGCGGCCGGCCGCGACCGCTTCCGCGTCTCGGGCGGGGCCGGCCGGATCCTCGTCGAGGGCAGCACCCCGGCCGTCCAACTCACCGGATTCCACACGTACTTGAGACAGGTCGCGCACGCCCACATCTCCTGGGCGGGCGAACAGACCCGGCTGCCGGACCGGCTCCCGGCCGTGCCCGAGCCCATCGAGAGAACGGCCAACGTCACCCACCGCTTCGTCTTCAACGACACCAACGACGGCTACACCGGCACCTATCACGACTGGACGTACTGGGAGCGCGAGCTCGACGTCCTGGCCCTGCACGGCTACAACGAGGTGCTCGTCTACCTCGGCGCGGACTCCGTCTACCACCGCACCTTCCTCCAGCACGGTTACGCGGACGCCGAGTTGAGATCGTGGATCCCGGGTCCTTCCCATCAGCCGTGGTGGCTGCTCCAGAACATGTCGGGCTTCGGCGGCCCGGTGTCCGGGCAACTGATGGACCAGCGCGCCAAGTTGGCGGCCCGCATCGTCAACCGGCTGCGCGAACTCGGCATGACCCCGGTGCTGCCCGGCTACTTCGGTACGGTCCCGCCCAGCTTCGCCACCCGCAACCCGGGCGCGCACGTCGTACCGCAGGGCACCTGGGTGGGCTTCAACCGTCCCGACTGGCTCGACCCGCGCTCCGACCACTTCGCCCGCATCGCGGCCACGTTCTACCGCGTACAGACCGAACTGCTCGGCGCGACCTCCATGTACAAGATGGACCTGCTGCACGAGGGCGGCACCCCGGGCGACGTCCCCATCGGCCCGGCCGCCAAGGCCGTCGAGAAGGCGCTGCGCACCGCCCACCCCGGGGCGATCTGGAACCTGCTCGGCTGGCAGGAGAACCCGCACCGCGAAATCATCGAAGCGGTCGACAAGACGAAGCTGTTCATCGTCGACGGCCTGTCCGACCGCTTCCCGTCCGTCACCGACCGCGAACAGTCCTGGGAGGGCGCGCCGTACGCGTTCGGCTCCATCTGGAACTTCGGCGGCCATACGGCGATGGGCGCCAACACCCCCGACTGGGCTTCCCTGTACGAGAGCTGGCGTACCAAACCGGACAGCGCACTCGACGGCATCGCACTGATGCCGGAGGGCGCGGACAACAACCCGGCCGCCTTCGCCCTCTTCTCCGACCTGCCCTGGACGGACGGCCCGCTGGACCTGGAGACGTGGTTCGGGCAATGGCCGACGTACCGCTACGGCGCCGCCGACTCGCACGCGGCGCAGGCGTGGGACGTCCTTCGCCGCACGGCGTACGGCACGACACGGGAGGACTCGTGGAGCGAGGGGGCGGACGGTTTGTTCGGCGCCCGCCCGAGCCTGACGGTGAAGTCGGCGGCCTCGTGGTCGCCGCAGCAACTCCGTTACGACGCGGACGAGTTCGACGCCGCACTGCCGGCGTTGCTGGCGGTGGCACCACCTTTGCGCAGCACGACCGCCTACCGCTACGACCTGATGGACGTAACGCGCCAGACCCTGTCCAACCGCTCCAGGGTCCTGCTCCCGCAGATCCGGGAGGCGTACGAGTCGAAGAACAAGGAGCGGTTCGACGGGCTGACGGGGGAGTGGTTCCGCTGCCTGGCCCTGCTTGAGCGGGTGGTGGCGACCGACCGGGGTCATCTGCTGGGCCGCTGGGTCGCGGACGCGCGGTCGTGGGGGGCGACGGCGTCGGAGAAGGACCAGCTCGCGTACGACGCGGTGTCGCTGCTCACGGTGTGGGGGCCGCGCGGGGCGGCGAACGGCGGCGGGCTGCGCGACTATGCGAACCGGGAGTGGTCCGGCCTGGTGGGCGGCCTGTACACCCTGCGCTGGCGCACGTACTTCGCCACCCTGTCGACCTCCCTCACAACGGGGCGGCCGCCGACGCCGGTCGACTGGTACGCGCTGGAGGACAAGTGGGTGCGGACGCATCCGGGGTACGAGGTGTCTCCGGCGGGGGATGTGGTGGGCGTGGCCGGAGAGGTGAAACTGGCCCTGGGCCTGTAACACCCCACCCCCACCGGGGCTCCGCCCCCGCACCCCCGTTCGCGCCCGAACGGCGCTCGTCCTCAAGCGCCGTACAGGCTGGGTATGCCTGTACGGCCGGCGCGCAAGAGGACCGGACGAGCTGAAGGTGCCAGCGCGGGCCAGGATCGATGCTGTCAGGGGCGGAGCCCCGGCGCACGCCGTCGGGCCGGGGCGAGGGGCTAGCCCCGCTTTCGGGAGGCCGCCGCCTGGGACATGCCCGGCAGGAAGTCCGTGAACAGCTCATGCACCTCATGGACCAGCGGCCGAAGCACCCGGAAACGGGCCAGCGCCACCCCCCGGGTGGTCAGCTTCGCTCCCCGCCCCGCGAGGCGATAGCTCCGCTCCCGCCCGGGAGACCGGTCGAAGACCCAGTACAGGACGAGCCCCATCTGCGACAGCCACATCAACTCCGGCAGCACATCCACGAGTTCGGCCGGCACCTTCGTCTTCGTGCCCGCCAGCACCTCCCGGTGCACGGAGATCGCCGCCTCCCGCGCATGCTCCGACTCCGAGGAGAAGGGGCTGAGCGGGCTGTCCGGATCCGCCGCGTTCTTGAAGAACTGCGCCGCGAACTCGTGGTACGGCGAGGCGATGTCCAGCCAGACCCGCAGCACCCCGGCGAGCCGGGCCTCCAGGTCGGTCTCGGTGTCCAGGACGTCCCGCACCGCCGCCTGGTGCTCGGCCGCGATCCGGTCGTAGAAGCCCTGGATCAGATGTTCCTTGCCGGCGAAGTAGTAGTACGCGTTGCCGACCGAGACCCCGGCCTCCTGCGCGATGGCCCGCATCGTGGTCTTGTCGTACCCCCGTTCCTGGAACAGCCGCATCGCGGTCTCCAGGATGAGTGTGCGGGTCTGCTCGCCCTTCGCGGGGCGGGACCCGGCCGCATCGGGGTCCGTCTCTTCGGGCGCGTTCTCTGCTGGCACGGCAAGAGCCTAATCGGACAGCCCCGGGCCGATCCCGCAGGGTTCCGGCCCCGAGGGGACGGAACCCTCAACCCCTCACACGCGGCAGTCCGGTAACCCCCATCACCGCCGAATAGAGAGACGTATTGGCGGTGATGAAGAGCCGATTGTTCTTGGGTCCGCCGAAGGCGATGTTGGAGACGGGCTCGGGGACGAGGAGCCGGCCGATGAGCGTGCCGTCGGGGTCGTAACAGTGCACCCCGCCCGCCATGGCGGCCGCCCAGAGCCGCCCGCCGTCGTCGAACCGCAGGTTGTCGAACCGGCTCACCCCGTCGGACGCCTCGGCGAAAACCCTGCCGGTGGAGAGCACCCCGCCCTCCAGCACATCGAAGACCCGAACGCACCCGCCCCGCGTGTCGGACACGTACAACTGGCTCTCGTCGGATGAGAAGACGAGCCCGTTGGGCGCCTCGAACCCGTCCGCGACGAGCCGCACCTCGCCCGTCGAGGGGTCGGCGCGGTAGACGTGGCAGCCGCCGATCTCGGGTTCGGCGCGGATGCCCTCGTAGTCGCTGGTGATGCCGAAGTCGGGGTCGGAGAACCAGATGGATCCGTCCGAGTGGACGACCGCGTCGTTGGGGCTGTTGAACCGCTTGCCCTCGAAGCGGTCGGCGATCACGGTGATCCGCCCGTCGGGCTCGGTACGGGTGACCCGGCGGTTGCCCTGCTCGCAGGTGATGAGGCGCCCCTCGCGGTCGAGCGTGTTGCCGTTGGGATGTCCGGCGGGGGAGCGGAAGAGGGAGACGGCGCCGGTGTGTTCGTCCCAGCGCAGCATCCGGTCGTTGGGAATGTCGCTCCAGACGAACTGCCGCCAGGCCGGCAGATAGAGCGGCCCCTCGGCCCAGCGGCAGTTGTCGTAGAGCACTTCGAGCCGGTCGTCCCCGACGGCACATCGCCCGGTACGGAACCGCTCGTCCAGGATCTCGTACAGCGGTGTACGGAACTGATCGGACACAATCTCCCCCTGACACATCGATATTGAATGACATTCGATCGATAGTGACTATGTCAGAACGGGATATGGTCTCGCCATGGGAAACGTGGACGAGATCGACCGCAGGCTGATCGCCCTGCTCCAGCAGGACGCGACCACGGCGTACGCGGCACTGGGCAAAGAGGTCGGCCTCTCGGCCGGCGCCGCACACGAACGCGTACGCAAGCTGCGCGAGCGCGGCGTGATCCGGCGCACGACGGTCGAGGTGGACCCCGCGGCGCTCGGCCAGGGCGTACTCGCCTTCGTCATGGTCGACTCGACGTCATGGATGGGCGACTCGGCGGCGGCCTTCGCGGCCATCCCCGAAATCCAGGAGGCCCACGTGATCGCGGGCAGTGCCTCGGTCCTGGTGAAGGTGCGCACATCGACGACCGAACAACTCCAGGACGTCCTGCGCCGGTTGTACGCGATCGACGGCGTGAGCGGCACGCAGGCGACGGTGTCCCTGGAGACGTTCTTCGAGCGCCCGGTCTCGCCGGTGCTGCCGACGTCGTAGCGCTCTGTTCCGAAGGTTACGCAACGGGGACTTCTTCACCCGGGCGGGTGAACTGCGAGGCGCCGGCCCTGACGCCTGCCCGGCTGGGCGAGCCGCAGGTCAGACCGCGTGTTCGAGGGGGTTAACCGCCCTGTTCGGGGCGGGAGTTGGGACTTGCGCCGCTAACTCAGCGTGGCTGTACAGTCGCCGACACCGCGAACAGCGGCCAGTGGAACATGGAAAGCCCCCGCGGTGCGCGAACACCCGGGGGCCGACACAAGGACCTACCTCCTCATGCGCTTTTACCGTACAGCGCCCACACGGGCCCCTTCCGTCTTCGGCAACGTGCTCAGGCGCGACCCGCGCCACCTCCTGGCGCGCCGCGGCCGCGCTGACACATCGCCCCGACCTCCTCTTCTCCCTGGTGCGGGGGCTTCTCCGCGGAGTGGGAGGACGTAGGCGCCCCCCTGTCGCCAACTCCACTTCCCCGTACCGGAATTCATCCCTGAGGGTGACGGCCGTAGCGGGGTAGAACTTCCGGCCCGGAGCTCTCCAGGCCGGTTCCTCAAGGAAAGGCATGTCGTGACTCTTCAGCTTGAGAGGCCCACCTCGGTATACCGGAGGTATACTGTCGTCATGGCCGACACCACGATCAAGGTTGACCCTGCCGTCCGCGACCGCCTCATGGTGCTCGCCCGTGAACGTGGGATGACCATGCGCGACCTGCTCGGCGAGCTGGCCGGGGCGACTCCGACCAAGGAGGAGCTGGCAGCCCGCTACGAGGCCACCAAGGCGTACTGCGAGAAGCACTTCGGTGTGAAGCTCACGCAGACGGACCACGACCGGGCCGAGAAGGTCTGGCAGGACCTGGAGGCCGGGCGCGAGGTGGACAGCCTGTGAGCGCCAGCATGGCTGTCGTCTACGACGAGTCGGCCCTCCTCGCCCTCGGGGCGGGCAACCGCCTGGCCTCGCAGTTCGTGTCGAACACGGAGCACGCTGCGACCCGGCACGTCTACATCCCCGCACTCTGCCTCGCGGCGGCGGATTCGCAACGTGAAGGGGTCGCCGAGCATCTGGGAGCCCTGGAGGCCGTGGACATCGTGGCGCTGGACTTCGCGGGTGCGTCCACCGTGGGGGCACTGGTCCGCAGCGGGCTCGACTGGCGCCTCGCGCACGCCGTCCATCTGGCTCGCCCCTCGGTGGAGTGGCCGGAGGGCTGCCCGGTACTGACCGTGGATCCGGACCTGTACGAGGGCGCCCCGCTCGTCCGTACGATCCGGCTGCCCACCGGAAAGTAGCAACGCAAAAGGCCCCGCCCCCAGAAGCGAACTTCCGGGGGCGGGGCCCCAGCATGTACGTACGAGCCGTACAGAAAGCTAGAACCGCCGCGTGATCAGCGCGCGCTTCACTTCCTGGATGGCCTTCGTGACCTCGATGCCTCGGGGGCACGCGTCCGTGCAGTTGAACGTGGTGCGGCAACGCCACACGCCGTCCTTGTCGTTGAGGATCTCCAGGCGCTGCTCGCCCGCCTCGTCACGGCTGTCGAAGATGAAGCGGTGCGCGTTCACGATCGCGGCCGGGCCGAAGTACTGGCCGTCGTTCCAGAAGACCGGGCAGGAGGAGGTGCAGGCCGCGCACAGGATGCACTTCGTCGTGTCGTCGAAGCGCTCGCGGTCCTCCGGCGACTGCAGACGCTCGCGCGTCGGCTCGTTGCCCTTCGTGATGAGGAAGGGCATCACGTCGCGGTACGCCTGGAAGAACGGCTCCATGTCCACGACCAGGTCCTTCTGGACCGTGAGGCCCTTGATGGCCTCGATGGTGATGGGCTTGGACGGGTTGATGTCCTTGATCAGCGTCTTGCAGGCGAGGCGGTTCTTGCCGTTGATGCGCATGGCGTCGGAACCGCAGATGCCGTGGGCGCAGGAGCGGCGGAAGGTCAGCGAACCGTCCATCTCCCACTTGATCTTGTGGAGACCGTCGAGCACACGCTCCTTCGGGTCGATCTCCAGCTGGAAGTCCTCCCACGTCGCTTCCTCGGAGATCTCCGGGTTGAAGCGGCGGATGCGGAAGGTGACGGTGATCAGGTGCGAACCGTTGTCCGCCTCCAGCGCCGCGAGCTTGTCCATCGTCGGGGTTGCCATCAGTACTTACGCTCCATCGGCTGGTAGCGGGTCTGGACGACGGGCTTGTAGTCGAGGCGGATCGAGTCCTTGCCGCCGTCCGCGACCTCGCGGTACGCCATGGTGTGGCGCATGAAGTTGACGTCGTCGCGGTTCGGGTAGTCCTCGCGGTAGTGACCGCCGCGGGACTCCTTGCGCGCCAGGGCGGAGACAGCCATGACCTCGGCCAGGTCGAGCAGGTTGCCCAGCTCGATGGCCTCCAGGAGGTCGGTGTTGAACCGCTTGCCCTTGTCCTGGACGGACACGTTCTTGTAGCGCTCACGCAGCTCGGCGATCTTCTCGACCGCCGTCTTGATCGTCTGCTCGGTGCGGAAGACCATGACGTTGGCGTCCATGGTCTCCTGCAGCTCCTTGCGGATGACCGAGACGCGCTCGGTGCCGGTCGCCGACAGCAGGTTCTCGACCTGAGCCTGGACCTGCGCCGCCGGGTTCTCCGGAAGCTCGACGTAGTCCGCGGTGTGCGCGTACTCGGCGGCCGCGATGCCGGCGCGCTTGCCGAACACGTTGATGTCGAGCAGCGAGTTGGTGCCCAGGCGGTTGGCGCCGTGCACCGACACACACGCGACCTCGCCGGCCGCGTACAGGCCCGGGACGACGGTGGTGTTGTCGCTCAGGACCTCACCCTCGACGTTCGTCGGGATGCCGCCCATGGCGTAGTGCGCGGTGGGCTGGATCGGGATCGGGTCCGTGTACGGCTCGATGCCCAGGTACGTACGCGCGAACTCCGTGATGTCCGGGAGCTTGGCGTCGAGCTGCTCCGGCGGGAGGTGCGTCAGGTCCAGGTAGACGTGGTCGCCCTCGGGACCGCAGCCACGGCCTTCGCGGATCTCGGTGTAGATGGAGCGGGACACGACGTCACGGGACGCGAGATCCTTCATGACCGGCGCGTACTTCTCCATGAAGCGCTCGCCGTCCTTGTTGCGGAGGATGCCGCCCTCACCGCGGGCGCCCTCCGTCAGGAGGATGCCCATGCGCCAGATGCCCGTCGGGTGGAACTGGAAGAACTCCATGTCCTCCAGGGGCAGCCCGCGGCGGTAGCACGCGGCCTGGCCGTCGCCGGTCAGGGTGTGCGCGTTGGACGTCACCTTGAAGAACTTGCCGGTGCCGCCGGAGGCGTAGATGACCGACTTGGCCTGGAAGACGTGGATCTCACCGGTGGCCAGCTCGTAGGCGACGACGCCCGCGGACTTCTTGACGCCGTCCTCCTCCACGATGAGCTGATCGAGGACGTAGAACTCGTTGAAGAACTCCACACCCTCCTTGATGCAGTTCTGGTAGAGGGTCTGGAGGATCATGTGGCCGGTGCGGTCGCCCGAGTAGCAGGCACGGCGGACAGGGGCCTCGCCGTGGTTGCGGGAGTGACCGCCGAAACGGCGCTGGTCGATCTCACCGGCGGGCGTGCGGCCGAAGGGCAGGCCCATCTTCTCCAGGTCGAGGACGGCGTCGATGGCCTCCTTCGCCAGGATCTCGGCGGCGTCCTGGTCGACCAGGTAGTCGCCGCCCTTGATCGTGTCGAAGGTGTGCCACTCCCAGTTGTCCTCCTCCACGTTGGCGAGCGCGGCGGCCATGCCGCCCTGCGCGGCGCCCGTGTGGGAGCGGGTGGGGTAGAGCTTCGTCAGCACGGCGGTGCGGCTGCGCTTCGTCGACTCGATGGCCGCGCGCATGCCGGCGCCGCCGGCGCCGACGATGACGGTGTCGTACTTGTGGATCTTCATCAGAGAATTCCTCAGTCCCTCAGCCCGTGGCCTAGCGGATGTTCGGGTCGAAGGTGAAGATCACCAGCGTGCCCAGCAGGACGGTGAACACCGTGGCGGTGTAGAGCAGCATCTTCAGCCAGAAGCGGGTGTTGTCCCGCTGCGCGTAGTCGTTGATGACGGTGCGCAGGCCGTTGGCGCCGTGCAGCATGGCCAGCCACAGCATGGTCAGGTCCCAGATCTGCCAGAACGGGGACGCCCAGCGGCCCGCCACGAAGGCGAAGCCGATCTTGGAGACGCCGCCGTCCAGGACGAGCTGGATCAGCAGGTGACCGAGGACCAGGACGACCAGCACGATGCCGGACAGCCGCATGAACAGCCAGCCGTAGAGCTCGAAGTTCGTACGGGTCGACTTCGGGGTCTTCTTGGTGCGCTTGCGCGGGGCCTCGATGAGCGGGGCCGGGTGATCGGTGTCGTACAGGCTCACGCCCTCGACTTCCCCGATCGCGGCAGCGGAAGAGGTTTCGGCAGACATCTCAGTCCTCAGCTCCCGAACAGTTCACGAGCGGCATGGCCGAGCACCGGGTAGAGCGCGCCCACCATCAGCACGAGCCAGATGACCACGACGGTCCAGAGCATCTGCTTCTGGAGACGCGGGCCCTTGGACCAGAAGTCCACGGCGATGATGCGCAGGCCGTTGAGCGCGTGGAACAGGATGGCGGCCACGAGGCCGTACTCCAGGCACGCGACGATGGGCGTCTTGTAAGTCGCCACGACTTTGTCGTACGCCTCGGGGGAGACACGCACGAGAGCGGTGTCGAGGACGTGTACGAACAGGAAGAAGAAAATGAGGACGCCGGTGACTCGATGAGCCACCCAGGACCACATTCCTTCCCGGCCGCGGTACAGCGTTCCAGCCGGCACGGAAGAACCCTCCGGGAGCGGTGTGTAGGGCCGGCCGGCTTCAGTGTCGGTCTGACCCGGCCGGGTACGGTCCACCGGCCCCGGTCATCGTAGCGACGTGATGTCGGTTCCCTTGCGCCGGGTCCATAGGTGTGATCAAACAGGCAATCAAACAGGCTCGTACGGCCTAGAGAACGCGGTGTGCGGGGCCGGGGGTGTCGGATTCGGGCTGGTTGGCCATGAGGTGTTCGGGATGGTCGGCCACAAGATGGGCGAGTCGGGCGCGGGCGAGCCGGCGCAGCTCGTCGGCGGCGATCGAGCGCTCCTCGTCCGGGTCGTTGTTCATCCGCAGCCGGATCCCGCTCAGCACCTGGTTGAGATGCTCGGTCGGGCTGAACCCGTCGAGGCAGATCACGAAGGCGTGCCCGAAACTGCTCTCGTACGCGGCGTGCGCCGCCCGCAGCGCGGTGTGCGCGGACTGCGGTGCGCTGTCGTGCAGGCCGGGCGAGGACTCGTCGGCCAGGGCTTCTGCGAGGTCGTTGCCGCTCAGGTCGTAGCTGGCCTCGTCGGCCGCGGCCAGCAGCGCGTCGAGGTCGGGGTAGGGGCGGTGGGCGGCGATCCGGGTGGCCCAGCGACGGCTCGCGCAGCAGGCGAGCAGGTCCGCTTCGGCGGAGCCCTGGGGAGCGCGGTTGAAACCGTCGAGGCCGCCGGGCCGAGGTGGGGCCGCCGGAACGGATGTGCCCCGCACCTGATTCGGTATGGCCGCCCGCCCCTGGGCACGAGGAGTGTGATGGAGTGTCGGCGGTCGCTTCCGGGGGCCGGCGTGGGAATCGCTGGACAGCGTGGGCTCCTCGAAACACTGCGCGGGACGGGTAGTACGGAACAGGACGGGCTGCGGAGCACGGAGACTGGAGTGGCAAGGGAGGTGGGAGTGCCGCCACGCTATCCACGTGGAGCAAAGGCCGTGCGACGGTTGCGCGAATTTCACCCGGACGGGCAAGCCGCTGCGTGCACGGTGGACGATCACCCGGGCACTTCGGCGTACCTTCACCCCAGTTGTCGGTGCGGTATCCGGGCTGCCCGGATTCGCCCTTACTGTCGTTGGACGGGAGGTTTCTGAGTGATGTCGCGTTTCAGGATGTCACGGGCCCGGATGCCGGGGCCCGGCGACCCGGAGCGGTCGTCCTCGCCGTCGTCCGAGGCGCGCGCCTCCCAGCCGCGTGCGCCGCGGTCCCGTCCGGCCTGGCTGCACCGGCCGCGCGGCCGACGGGCGCTGGTGCTGAAGGTGGCCCTCGCGGGCATCGCGGTGCTCGCGCTGATCATCGCCGTCTGGCCGGACGACGACACCCACGGAGGACACGGCGGCCCGGCCGACAACAAGCGCGCCTCCTCGGTGCTGCCCTCGCCGTCGCCGATCTACCCGATCTCCTCGCTGCCCCGCACCATCCCGTCGGTACGCGAACACCGGCCCGCGCGCGGCCCCGGCTTCCGGCCGGTCGACTCGTCGCGGGTGATCGTGGCCGTCGGCAGCGAGAGCCTCACCGACGAGGGCAAGCTGCTCGCGCAGGAGCTCGGCGTCGACTACGCGACCGGCGGGCAGCCGCGCGAGGGCGACATCGAGCTGGCGCTGGCCCCGCCGGCCAAGGGCCAGAAGGCCGCGCCCGAGTCGTACACGCTGACCACCCGGGACCGCCGGGTGCGGATCACCGGGCCGGACGACGCCGGGGTGTTCTACGGCACCCGCACCCTCAAGCAGGCGCTCAAGGGCGGCGGGGTGATGCCCGAGGGCGTCGTCGAGGACCGGCCGGACAAGCCGCAGCGCGGGCTCAACCTCGACATCGCGCGCAAGCACTACAGCGCGGCCTGGATCGAGGACCAGCTGCGGCAGATGGCCGACCTGAAGCTCAATCAGCTCGGCCTGCACTTCTCCGACGACCAGGGCTTCCGCATCGAGTCCTCCAGTCACCCCGAGGTCGTCTCGCGCGACCACCTCAGCAAGCGCGAGGTGCAGCGGATCGTGGCGCTGGCCACCAAGCTGCACATCACGGTGGTCCCCGAGATCGACTCGCCGGGCCACCTCGGCGCGGTGCTCGCCGCCCACCCCGGTCTCCAGCTGCGCGACAAGGACGGCAAGCCGGTCAGGGGTGCCATCGACATCGCCAACCCCGAGTCGGGGCGCATCGTGGACGATCTGCTGCGCGAGTACGCCGACCTGTTCCCCGGGGCGTACTGGCACCTGGGCGGCGACGAGTACCAGGCGCTCGCGGTGAAGGCGCCGACCACCCCCGAAACCGTCTTTCCCTCTCTCGTGGCGGCCGCCCGCGCGAAGTACGGGCCGAAGGCGGACATCGAGGACCTGGCGACGGGCTGGCTCAACGACCGTGCGGCGGCGCTCCGTTCGGCCGGCCCGGGCCGCACCTTCAAGGCGTGGAACGACGGGTTCTTCCCCGGCGGCAAGGTGGCCGCCGACCAGGGCCGCGAGGTCGAGTACTGGACCGGCAAGGAGGCCGGGGAGCGCGCGCCGGAGGAGTACCTCGCCGAGGGGCGCCCGCTGGTCAACCTCAACGACGAGTACCTGTACTACGTCCTGGGCGAGCCGGGGAGCTACAAGTATCCGACGGGCAAGCGGATCTACGAGGAGTGGACGCCGTCGGTGGTGCGCGGCACCAAGCCCGTGGACGCCAAGTACGCCGGGCAGATCCTGGGCGGGCGCTTCGCCGTCTGGTCGGACAACCCGGGCGCGCAGACCGAGGAGCAGGTGGCGCGCGGCATCCGGCTGCCGCTGCGGGCGACGGCCCAGAAGCTGTGGGACACGCGAACGCCGGCGATGGACTGGGAGGAATTCAAGGCCCTGGCCGACCGGCTCGGCTGAGATGCCGGTCCGGACGCGGGGTGCGGAGGACGACCGGGGCCGCCACCCCCCACAGGAGAGGCCCCGGCCGTCTTCCGGCGGGGTCGTTGTGGCGACCCCGTACTTGCTTCAGCGCCGAGCGTGCGTTTTCTGTCACACCCCGCTGTGTCAGCGGGTTGTTGCAGGTTGTACAAGTCATGGACTTATGGGGCGCCGAGGCCGTAGCGTGCTGATTCGCGTTTGGGGACGCGACAGTGGTGACCAGCGGTGACATCAGGACAAGCCAGCCAAGACAGGGTGCAAGGATTGCTGGGGGACGACGCGGAGCTGACCGCCGCGGTGCTCAGGGCGCAGGACGGGGACGAGGAAGCCTTCCGTGCTGTCTATCGTGCTGTGCACCCGCGCCTGCTCGCCTATGTCCGCACGCTGGTCGGCGAACCCGACACCGAGGACGTGGCCTCCGAGGCCTGGCTCCAGATCGCCCGTGACCTGGAACGCTTCACGGGCGACGCCGACCGGTTCCGCGGCTGGGCCGCCCGCATCGCCCGCAACCGGGCGCTCGACCACATCCGCATGCGCGGCCGCAGGCCCGCCGTCGGCGGCGACGAGAGCGAGCTGGCCTCGCACGCCGCCGCGTCGGACACCGCGGACGAGGCGATGGAGGCGCTCGGCACCGGACGTACGATGGCGCTCATCGCCCAGCTCCCGCAGGACCAGGCCGAGGCCGTGGTGCTGCGCGTCGTGGTCGGTCTGGACGCGAAGAGCGCGGCGCAGACCCTGGGCAAACGGCCCGGCGCGGTGCGGACCGCCGCGCACCGGGGCCTGAAGCGGCTTGCTGAACTGCTCGGCGCGGACGGCCCCCCGGGGGACGTGGCCCAGGATGTGGAGGAGCTGGGTGCCGTGCCGTCGCAGCGTGCGCCGGAACGCGGTGTGACGCAATCGCGCGCCCGGACGCAGAAGGACATGTGATGGCTGACGAGTGGCTTGACGGGGATGCCGCCGAGCGACTGCTGCGCGGCGAAGGGGTCGAGCCCGGTGACGAGCGGGCCCGCGCCGAGGCCGAACGGCTCTCGGCCCTGCTGCGTTCCCTCGCCCACAACGAGCCGGCCACCACCGAACTCCCCGGCGAGGCGGCCGCCCTGGCCGCCTTCCGCAAGGCCCGCACCGAAGGCGCCGCCGACGCGGAAGCCCTCGGTGTCGTACGGGTCGGACGCGTCGCCGAGGTGCATCCGGCGCCCCGGCGCAGACGCTTCGCCCCGGTGCGGCTCGGCCTCGCGGCCGCGCTGGCCTGCTGCGCGCTCGGCGGGGTCGCCGTCGCCGCGGGCACCGGCGTACTGCCGGGGCCTTTCGCGTTCGACGAGCAGGACCCCACGCCCGCCTCGACCGTCTCCGCCGACGTGACCCCGGGCCCGATCGCCACCTCGCCCTCGCACTCGCTGCCCCCGGGCTCCCCGACGCCCGACCGGCACGGGCCGTCCACCGGCCCTGGCACGCCCGGCGACTCCTCGCACTCGGCGAGCCCCGACGGCTCGGCCGCGGGCGGCAGCGGTGACACCGGCGAGAACGGCAGCCCGCAGCCCGGCGGCCCGGGCGGCGACAACGATGGCAGCGGCCAGTGGCTGGCCCAAACGGCCGACGACTGCCGCGACTACCGCTCGGGCAAGATCGACCAGGCCAAGCGCCGCAGCCTGGAGTCCGCGGCGCACGGCCCGGCCGCGGTGAAGGCGTTCTGCGATCTGCTGCTCGACGGCAAGGGCGGCAAGCCCGGCGGTGCGGGTGACGGGGCCCCGGGCGACAACGGCAAAGGCAAGGGGAAGGGCGACGGCTCCGGCAAGAACGGCGGCGGGGGCGGCGGCAAGCAGAGCTCCGTGATCACCCCGCCCAGCCACCTCCTGGACTGGCTCAAGCCGGGCATGCCCACCCCGGCCGTACCGCACTGAAACCCGCTCGCGCGGGGTTCGAAACCGCGTTCCGAAGCGCAGGTCAGAACCGGCAGTAACGTTTTTTGAGACGGTGACGCAGTACTGAGTGAGCCGACTGGTCATCGGCGGCGCAGATGAGCCGGGGTTCCCCCCGTACCCACGGCTCTGCGCGAATGGCGCGGGCGGGACACGTTCCCCCGGTCCCGCCCGCGCCCTCCCTTCCTGGACCCGGCCCCTACCAGGGGCCTGGCGGCTACCAGTAGACGACGACCTTGTCGCCGATGTGCACCGCGTCGAAGAGCGCCGCGATCTTGCCCTTGTCCCGGACGTTGACGCAGCCGTGCGAGGCGCCGTTGTAGCCGCGCGCCGCGAAGTCCGACGAGTAGTGCACCGCCTGGCCGCCGCTGAAGAACATCGCGTACGGCATGGCCGTGTGATAGATCGTCGAGACGTGGTTGCGGCTCTTCTCGAAGACCTTGAAGACGCCCTCGCGGGTCGGCGTGTACTGCGAGCCGAAGCGCACGTCCATCGTCGACTGCACCTTGCCGTTGACCACCCAGGACAGCGTGCGGCTGGTCTTGCTGATGCACATCACGCGGCCTGTCATGCAGCGCGGATCGAGCTTGGCGGCGGGCTTGTTGACGGTCTGGCCGGCCAGTTCCTCGGCCGTCGGCTTCGTCGTCATCGCGACGAGCCTGTCCCAGGTCACGCTGTCCGTCGTGCCCGTATCGGCGAGCCCGCGCCTGCCCTGGAAGCCCTTGACGGCCGTCGTTGTCGCGGCCCCGTAGGTGCCCGTCGGGGTGTCGTCGAACCAGCCGATCTGGGCGAGCCTGGCATGGAGCTCCTTGACCTGGTCGCCCTTGGCGCCGTTCGACATCAGGACCTTGGGCGCGGGCTTGGCCGCGGTGGTGGCCGATCCGGTGGGAGCGGGCGAGCCGGCCGGCTTGTCGTCGGTGGAGGCGGAGGGGGATGACGAGGCCGGTGCCGATGACGCGGGCTGCGGCGAGCCGGGCGTCGCGGGAGCGCCCGCGTCGGCCGCCTTGGAGCTCTGCGGACTGCATCCGACGGCCACCGCGATGACGGCGGCCGCGGCGAGGGTTCTGGCTATGAGAGTGCTCTGGTGGTTCCGGCGCATGGGTCGCCCCCCTGATTCTCTGGTGTCCCCAAAGACAGATTCCCGCGCCGAACGGTTGCAAAAGCAGCTGGTCGTATCACGGAACCTGTGAGCAAGCTCCCAGCGTGCGCCTCTCCACCCGCCGCACGCCCACCGCTACAGTCCGTCGCGAGGGCGGGTACCAGTGAGTAGGAAAGCTCTAGCGGGAGGCACAGCACATGGCGCGCGAGTCGGAATCCGGGCTGCCCATCGAGCCGGTCTACGGACCGGACACCCTCGCCGGATGGGATCCCGCCGAGAAGCTGGGCGAGCCCGGCGCGTACCCGTTCACCCGCGGTGTGTACCCGTCGATGTACACCGGCCGGCCGTGGACGATGCGGCAGTACGCCGGCTTCGGCACCGCCGTCGAGTCCAACGCCCGCTACAAGCAGCTCATCGCCAACGGCACCATGGGCCTCTCCGTCGCCTTCGACCTGCCGACCCAGATGGGCCACGACTCCGACGCCGCGATCGCCTCCGGTGAGGTCGGCAAGGTGGGGGTCGCCATCGACTCCGTCGACGACATGCGCATCCTGTTCGGCGGCATCCCGCTCGACCAGGTGTCGACGTCGATGACGATCAACGCTCCGGCCGCGCTGCTGCTCCTGATGTACCAACTGGTCGGAGAGGAACAGGGAGTCGCCGCCGACAAGCTCACCGGCACGATCCAGAACGACGTGCTCAAGGAGTACATCGCGCGCGGCACCTACATCTTCCCGCCGAAGCCCTCGCTGCGACTGATCGCCGACATCTTCAAGTACTGCAAGGCCGAGATCCCCAAGTGGAACACCATCTCGATCTCCGGCTACCACATGGCCGAGGCCGGCGCCTCGCCCGCGCAGGAGATCGCGTTCACGCTGGCCGACGGCATCGAGTACGTACGCACCGCGGTCGCCGCCGGGATGGACGTCGACGACTTCGCGCCGCGCCTCTCCTTCTTCTTCGTGTCCCGGACGACGATCCTCGAAGAGGTCGCCAAGTTCCGTGCGGCCAGGCGCATTTGGGCGCGGGTGATGCGGGACGAGTTCGGCGCGAAGAACCCCAAGTCGCTCATGCTGCGCTTCCACACGCAGACCGCGGGCGTGCAGCTCACCGCGCAGCAGCCCGAGGTCAACCTGGTGCGCGTCGCCGTCCAGGGCCTCGCCGCCGTGCTCGGCGGCACCCAGTCGCTGCACACCAACTCCTTCGACGAGGCGATCGCCCTGCCGACGGACAAGAGCGCGCGCCTGGCCCTGCGCACCCAGCAGGTCCTCGCGTACGAGACCGACGTGACCGCCACCGTCGACCCCTTCGCCGGGTCGTACGTCGTCGAGAAGATGACCGACGACGTGGAGGCGGCGGCCGTCGAACTCATGGAGCGCGTCGAGGAGTTGGGCGGTGCGGTCAACGCGATCGAGCACGGCTTCCAGAAGAGCGAGATCGAGCGTTCCGCCTACCGCATCGCCCAGGAGACGGACTCCGGCGAGCGCGTCGTGGTCGGCGTCAACCGCTTCCAGGTCGAGACCGAGGACCCGTACGAGCCGCTGCGCGTCGACCCGGCGATCGAGGCCCAGCAGGCGGCCCGCCTCGCGGCCCTGCGCGCCGAGCGCGACCAGGCCGCGGTGGACGCGGCGCTGGCCGGGCTGAAGAAGGCGGCCGCGGGCGAGGACAACGTCCTGTACCCGATGAAGGACGCGCTGAAGGCCCGCGCCACGGTGGGCGAGGTCTGCAACGCGCTGCGCGAAGTGTGGGGGACGTATGTGCCCACGGACGCGTTCTGACGCAGCCGTGCGGGCTTGCGTGTCCACGGACGCGTTCTGACGCAGCCGCCTGAACGAGGCATTCCGCTTGGTGGGACACCCCGGCCGAGTGTCGTACCCGCGTGCGACACTCGGCTCCATGCTGGGTGTGACCGATCTTCCGACCTACCTCGCCGGCCTGGTGCTGATCATCCTGTTGCCGGGCCCCAATTCGCTGTACGTGCTGTCCGTCGCGGCCCGCCGCGGGGTGCGGACCGGGTACGCGGCCGCCGCGGGGATCTTCACCGGCGACACGGTGCTCATGACGCTGTCCGCGCTCGGCGCGGCCTCGCTGCTGCAGGCGACGCCGCTGCTGTTCGCGGCCGTCAAGTACGCGGGCGCCGGCTATCTGAGCTGGCTGGCGATAGGCATGCTGCGCCAGGCGGTGGCGATGTGGCGCTCCCGGCACGAGCAGCCGGAGGACCGGGCGGCAGCGTCCCCGGAAGCCGCGGGCGAGCGGCCCTACCGCCGGGCGCTGATGCTGAGCCTGTTCAACCCGAAGGCGATCCTGTTCATGATCTCGTTCTTCGTGCAGTTCGTGCAGCCCGGCTACGCCTACCCCGCCCTGTCTTTCCTGCTCCTCGGCGCACTGCTCCAGCTCGGCAGCTTCCTGTACCTGTCGATGCTGATATTCAGCGGCACGCGCCTGGCAGCCGCCTTCCGCCGCCGCAAGCGCCTCTCGGCGGGCGCGGCGTCGGCGGCGGGCGCGCTGTTCCTGGGCTTCGCGGTGAAGCTGTCGCTCAGCGGGGTGTGACGAGGCCTTCCGAGTGGCTGGTCGAGACGCGGTCCCTCGAGCGGGTGACCGCAGGCAAAAGCGGGATGTCTCCGGTTACTCTCGGTGGAGAGTGGTCTCCCGAATGGAGGATGCCGTGGCCGTAATACTGAACGAGATGACGATCGGCGAAGCCGCCGACCGGCTCTCGGAAGCGCTGCCCGGACATCGCGTGGAGGTCCTCAAGGGGAGCATCGTCGTGACACCACCGCCCGACGGTCCGCATCAAGAGGCTCTGGACGAGATCGCCTACCTGTTCCGGCAGGCAGGGGGCCGGGACGCGGGTCTGAAGTCGCTCCAGGGCATCGGCGTGTGGCTCGGTACGGGCCCCGACGACTACGCCGAGCCGGACTGGGCCGTCGTCGATGCCGACTACAAGGACGCCCTGGTCACGAAGAACTGCTACGCCCAGAACGTCTTCCGCCTCGTTCTCGAAGTGACGTCGTCCAACTGGGGCAACGATCTGGCCACCAAGGCGGAGACGTACGCCGAGGCAGGCATTCCGGTCTACGTCATCGCCGACCGCAAGCACGGCGAGGTTCTCGTCCTCACGGACCCGGTCGGCGATTCCTACCGGACCCGCTCCCGCTACGAGCGGGGCCAGAACGTGATCGTGCCGCAGTCCGTGGGCGTGAGCCTGGAGCTGCCCGTGAATGTCCTGCTCGACGGGGACGGCGACTGAGCAGCCGGGTCGGTCAAGGTGTTGCAGCGCGGGTCGTGAGGGCCCTTCGCAGCATCGGTGTCGCCCAGCGTTCCACATAGCGGTTCAGCAGCCACGCAAGGGCCAGCATCGCCGCGATGGTCAGGGCGAAGGTGGCCGGGGCCGGGATGTGCAGGGACCGGTGCAGTACGCCCACCACCACCCAGCCCAGGTGTTCGTGGACCAGGTAGAACGGGTACGTGAGCGCGCCCGCCACGGTGAGCCAGCTCCAGTTCGCCCAGCGGAAGTAGCCGAGTGCGATCGCGCCGACCAGCAGGAAGCCCAGCGTGATGATGGCGATGATCACCGAGGCGTGCCGGTTGGAGAATGCCGCCGGGTTCGGCTTGTGCCACAGGCCCGCGACCGCGTAGTGCTGGCCGATGGCCCAGCTCACCGCGACGATGCCCCAGGCGGTGACGTCCCGGCGGTTGCGATGCAGCAGGTACAGGCCCATGCCGCCGATGAAGAAGGGCGCGTACTCGGGCATGAACACGGCGCTCAGGAACGGCTGTTCGGCCGTGGCGGTGAGCGCCGCCGCCAGCGTCCAGCCCGCGCAGAACAGCACGACGCGGCGGCGGGTCGCGCCGGGCAGGACGACACACACGGCGAACAGGGCGTAGAAGCGGAGCTCGGCCCAGAGCGTCCAGCACACCCCGAGCACGCGGTGCACCCCGACCGGCATCTGAAGCATCGTCAGGTTCACCATGAACTCGCTGGGCGTGACCGTCCTGTAGACGACCCAGGGCAGCGCGAACACCGCGGTGATGATGATCAGAGCCGCCCAGTACGCGGGGTAGAGCCGGGCCACGCGCGAGGCGAAGAACGAGCGCAGCGGGCGGCCCCAGCCGCTCATGCAGATCACGAAGCCGCTGATGATGAAGAAGATCTGCACGCCGAGGCAGCCGTACGAGAACCACTCGTGGGTGGCGGGGAACAGTTTCTTGGGGGAGGCGCCCCAGCCCTTGCTGATGTCGCCGGAACGGCCGCCGTAGTGGTACAGCGCGACCATGAGGGCGGCGACCAGGCGCAGCCCGTCGAGCGCGCGGAGCCGGGAGACCGGAGCCGCCACCGGGGCGCGCTCCGCCGTCCGCTGCGGCTGACCGCCGCCGGTGCTTCGTACCCGCGGCAGGGTGTTGGTCACGGCGCTCCTCTTCCCGGCGTTCCGCTGCGGCCCGGCGGGCCTCGGCGTCGACAGAGTAGGGCCGCCGCGGCCCGGAGACGGGGCCGCGGCGGTGGAGTTCCGCTGCCCGACGCGGCACGTTCATCTGGTGCCGGGACGGGTTTGCCTGGGCGTCGATTTGGCGGTCGGAGGAGAGCTGGAGGGACGTGCGCGACAGGGAGGGCGGCTCAGTGGTGCCAGGCCTTGCCGTCCACGTTGTGGATCATGCGCTGGAGGACCTTGAGGGTGCGTACGTACTCCTCGTCCGTGATCCCGGCGTGGATCAGCTCGCGCATCTCGCCCTGACGGGCGGCGGTGCGCTCCCGCAACTCCCGTCCTGCGCCGGTGAGTTCGAGGTGTTCGTCGACGTCCTGGGTGAGCAGTCCGCGGGCGACGAGCTCGTCGATGCCGTCCGCGATGGCTGTGGAGCCCACCTCCAGGTAGCCCTGGAGCATGGTCACCACCTCGGCGCGCGGGCGGGGCGTGGTCGTCTGGTTGAGGATCCACCACTGGGGCTGGGTGAGGCCCTGCTCGGCGAGCATGCCGCGGATGCGGGTCACCACCGCGTTGCTCGCGGCCCAGCTCCAGTAGCCGATGGGCTGGGCGGCGAGCCCGGCGTCGTCGTGGGTGGGGGTGAATGCGTCGGCCCCCGGGGTGGTCAGCGTGTCGTTGTCCATGGCTCAGGACCGTAGAAGCTCAACCGGACTTGAGGTCAAGGGCGTTCGGCCGCGCCGATCGAGGCGAGGTAGTCGTCGAGACCGGTGGCGTCCTCGCCCGCCCAGCCGACGTAACCGTCGGGGCGGACCAGGAAGAGCCCGCGTCCGTACGCCTCGTACGCGCCCAGTTCGTGCACCCGCACCAGGTCCCCGGTGAGGGCGGGGGCGGGGGTGTCGAAGGCGAGCAGGGTGAAGTGCGGGCCGCGCAGCAGGTCGAAGATCCGGCCGTCGGGCAGCCTGCCGTCGGGGGCGCGGTCGCCGGCTTCCAGGGCGCCCGCGCGGCCGGTGGAGAGCGGGCCGCCGCGGTAGCCGAGGCCGAGCTGGCGGACCTCGGAGCGGCGCTGGCTGTTCTCGCCGAGGATGGCCGTGCGGTGCAGCCGCGTGCTCATGCCGAGCACGTCGGCGGCGATGGGGCGGCGCTCCTGTTCGTACGTGTCGAGCAGGGTGTCCGGGGCGCCGTGACGGAGCACCTGGGCGAGCTTCCAGCCCAGGTTGTACGCGTCCTGGACGCTGGTGTTGAGGCCCTGGCCGCCGGCCGGGGAGTGGATGTGGGCGGCGTCGCCCGCGAGGAAGATCCGGCCCTCGCGGTAGCGGTCGGCAAGGGCCGCGCGAGGGCGGAAGTCTGAGGCCCAGCGCACCTCGGTGATCTGTTCCTCGGTGACCGCGGTGCGGGCGGCGACGAGTTTGCGGACCCCGGCGTCGCTGGTGTCCGGGACGGCGTTCTCGTCGGAGTACTGGGCGATCAGCTGGAAGAGGTTGGGCTCGCCGGGCAGCGGGCAGAGCACGGCGCCACCGTCCGGACTGAGCGTCCACACATGCCAGTTGAGGTCGTCGACGATGGCGTCGTCGGTGAGGGTCAGGTCCGCGACGAGCATCGGCTTGGGGTCGACGCTCTCGCCCTCCATGGCGATGCCGAGCGCGCGCCGGATGCCGGAGCGGCCGCCGTCGCCGGCCACGAGATAGCGGGCGCGGACGGTGCGGCCGTCGGCGAGGAACGCGGTGACACCGTCGGTGTCCTGGGTGGCCGCGGTCACCTCGGTGCTGAAGGCGACATCGCCGCCGAGGCTCTTGAGGTGCGCGTGCAGCAGCTCCTGGAGGCGGGCCTGGCCCAGCAGCAGGGCGTTGGCGTAGGGCTCCTGCTCGGTGGGCCGGGCGCGCTCGATCATGTCCCACTCGCGGCCGCGCTCGGTGCCGTCCGGGCCGACCCAGTCGCGCATGCGCGGGTAGTCGCGGCCGGCCCGCAGCACGGTCTCGGCCAGGCCGAGGTCGTCGAGCAGCTCCAGGGTGCGGGGCTGGACGCCCTTGCCGCGCGAGCCCGGGAAGAGCCGGTCCGCCTTCTCGACGAGCAGGGCGGGGACGCCGCGGCGGGCGAGGTCGATGGCGAGGGTGAGGCCGGTGGGGCCCGCGCCCACGATGAGGACATCGGTGGTGGCGGCCGCGCCGGCTGTCGGGAGGGGGGTGGCCGGAGCCTCGGAGGCGGTGGCCGATGTCTCGGGAGGGGTGGCCGGGGCGGGCTCCTTAACGGCGTTAAGTTCCATGTTCGGAAGCATGGGCTTAACGGTGTTAAGTTGTCAAGGTGGCTACGACGAAGATCGACCGGGCGCAGGTCACCGACACCGCGCTGCGGCTCCTGAACGAGCTGGGCCTGGACGGGCTCACCCTGCGCGCCATCGCGAAGGAGCTCGACGTCAAGGCCCCGGCGCTGTACTGGCACTTCAAGAACAAGCAGGACCTGGTCGACGAGATGGCGACGGTCATGCACCGGCGCATGACCGCCGACGGCGTGCCCGGCGCGGACTCCGACAGCTGGCAGGAGGGGGTATGCGCCTTCAACCGCGCCCTGCGCGCGATGCTGCTCTCGTACCGGGACGGGGCGAAGGTGTACGGGGGTGCGCGCTTCACCGGCACCGACCATGCGGAGTCCATGGAGGTGTACCTCGGCGTGATGCTGGACGCGGGCTTCGCGTTCCGCGACGCGGTACGGGCCGCGATGACGACGTACCACTACACGATGGGCTTCGTCGAGGAGGAGCAGGGCACGGACCCGCGGCCGGGCGAGCGGGGCCCGGGCATCGATGTGGCGGAGCGGGCGGCACTGCTCGCGGCGTATCCGCTGGCCGCGGCGGCGGGGGCGGAGATGTTCGAGGGGTTCGACGAGCGGTTCGAGGAGGGGTTGGGGGTGGTGGTGGCGGGGATCGAGGCGGTGTACTCCTCTCGGGGGTGAGTCTGCCCACCCGCCCGCCCATTGCCCGGGGTTGACCGACTCGGGCCTCCTGGGGCTGCGCCCCGGGCCCCTGCGGGGACTTCGTCCCCTGCACCCCTCTCGGGGGCTTCGCCCCCGGACCTCCGGACGGGGCGCACCTCGGCCTCCTCATTTTCCGCGGAGGTGTCGCTGAAATCGCTCGCGTACCGACCTCTGGAATTGGACATGTCATCAATGCCAGGGTGAGATAAAGGGGGGCGCCTTTCCGGGGCGTGCGGGATTTAACTCGCCACCTCTTCACGCTCCCGCGCGCCCGAGCGCTACTCGCATTCCGTCGGGGCATCGGTGATAAAACTGTCGTTGTCCAGCTCGTCGGATGGTTCTACTAAGCAGAAAGGTGGAGTCATGATTGCAGGTTTCAAGCGAGTGATCGCTCTCGGCGCTGCTACTGCCGCGCTCACCGCAGGAGTGGCTTTCTCCTCGGTCGGTGTCGCGGAAGCCGCACCGTCGCACACGGTCGTGACCGCGGCGCACGTTGGCAAGGAGAGGTGCCACGTGGTCAAGGGGTATTGGACGAAAACCTGGCACAAGGCCACGCGCGACCGGCACGGCAGGGTCCACCCCGGGTACTGGACGAAGACCTGGCACAAGGCGCGCAAGGTCTGCGAACGTCACTGATCCCGCCGGGCCGGGCAAAGAGTTCGCGAGGCCTCCTTAAAGAGGTCGCCAAAAGGGGTGCGGGGCTTCCCTCCGAAACTTCGGGGAGGCCCCGCACCCCTTTTCGCGTCACAATTCTGTGAATTTGCTGTGCGTTGGCGTTGGGGGTGTTCGGGTATTTAAATTTTTGTGGTGGGCGGGGTCGGGGGCGTGTTGTGCGGGGCACCTCGTGTGATTTCGGGGAGTCGCCAATCGGGGCGGTGTGACGATTCTCCTTGAGGGGGTCTCGGAAATCCGTACGGAACGTCCAGTAAAAGCCGGAGGCCATGGCGCTCTCGCGCGAGATGCTCGCCCCGTGGCCGGTGAACTTGGCGTGCCGCCTGGCCCCTGTCGTAGGCCCTGTCGCCGGTGCCGGGCCGGTGCCCACGCCGTTTCGCTGAGGGGCGGGCCCCACCGCCCCCGCTGTGGGTGGTGGTTCGGCTGCGGGTCGTGGGTGGCTGCTCGCGCAGTTCCCCGCGCCCCTGGCAGTACGGACCTCGGCCGGCACCGGCATCTCCAGCCCGCAGGCGACCACGGACCGCAGCAGCCCACTCCTGGCCTGTCCGGCGTTTGAGGACGAGCGCCCTCAAGGCGCGAACGGGGGTCCGGGGGGGAGCCCCCGGGAGGGGTGCAGGGGACGAAGTCCCCGCAGGGGGTCCGGGGCGCAGCCCCCGGGAGGCCCGAGTCGGTCAACCCCGCGCGTACGGGCGGGGTGGGAGACCCCCCTACGCCCCCCTCCGCACAACCCCCCGCACCCGCCGAGCCACCCGCCGCACCGTCGCGTTGCGCGGGATGAAGCCCAGTTGGGACGGGATCGCCCCCGGCAGGCCGAGCGCCGTCAAGCGGCGGCGCTTGAAGTACCGCCAGGTGTGCGCGTCCAGGGACCCCGCGAGGTACCGCTCGGCCGCATCCCGCAGGTCCGGCCGGAGTTCCGGCTGCATCGCGTACCCCACGGCAGGGAGCAGCCCCGCCAGGTCCACCTCGGGCGCCGGGCCCGGCTCCAGCGGCGGGAGCAGCGCGTCCGCGATGGTCACCGGCACCCGGTTGCTGTTCTGGTAGGGGGCGAGCCGGTCGAGCAGCAGCTCCGTGCCGACCCGCGCGACCGGGATGCCGTAGAACGTCGATGCCGTGAGCAGGGCTGTGGAGAAGCAGCCCACCACCAGTGCGGGGGAGAGCCGCTCGTACAGCACCTCGGCCAGCAACGGGCGCTCAAGGACGGTGAGTTGGACGCCGAGCGACTCCGCCTCGCGGGCCAGCTCGCGCGACCACGCCGGCGGCGCCGAAGGATGCGGCTTGAAGACGATCCGGCCGTGCCCCCGCGCCGCCGCCCCCCGCAGCATCCGCAGATGGAGCTCCTCCTCCTGCGCGGGAGTGAGTATGGAAAGGGCGGACAGATACTGGCCGAGGAGCAGCGCCACGGGTTCGGAACCGTCCGAGTCCGGCCCGAACTCGGCCTCGGCCGCCGCGAGTTCACCCACCGTCTTCACGAACGCCGCCGTCGGTACCGTCTCGCTCGGCACCCCGAACTCCCCGAGCAGCAGCGGGGTGAGGTCCGGGACCAGGTCCAGGTGGAGTACGCGTCGTACGCGCGTGCCGATCAGCGGGTCGAGCTTGTTGCGGGTCGGGCCGTACGTCATCAGGCCGTCCGCGTACACCGTCAGCGGTGCGTCGGGGAAGATCTGGGCCACCGCCTGGGCCGGGTTCACCTGGATGGACTCCAGGGCGAGCTCGATCCGGTCGTCCGACAGGTTCCACAGGACCCTCAACTGGCGTTCCCACAACGGGACATCGTCCGGGCGAGGGGACCAGCCGCCCGGGTGGAACGGGGCGATCGTGTCGTTCCAGGAGAGCACCCCGTCGAAGCGGCCGCGCAGCTGCGCGAAGCCCGGCATGGTGTCGAGCGCGGGCGAGATCTCCGGCGCGGGCGCGTTGTTGCTGATCAGCAGCAGCCGCCGGTCCGCCGGGGGGAAGCACCCGCTGTCGATCGCGGCGGCCAGCGTGGCCACCCCGTACAACGTGGACGCCGCGAAGATCTGAGTCGTACGCATCAGGCGGCAGCCCCTGCCGAAGACGTGGCCGGGCGGTGGCGCAGGCGGCGCAGGCGGGCGGCGCGGCGGGAGTCCATCGAGTTCAGCGCGTCCTTGAGGTGGTCCTGCGGCATGCGCCTCAGGGCGGCCGCGCTCATGGCCCGCAGTTTTCTCGCCACGGCAGGTTCGAACCTTTCGATGCTGCTCATATGGTGGGAAATGATCGCGCAGTACGTCCGCACGGCTTTCGGCAGCAGTTCGGCCGCATTCGGGTCCTTCGCCGTTTCCTCGATTACTTGATCGAATGCGCGGATGAAATCGAGTTGTCGCACATCGCCGATTTGGGTCAGGGAGGAGGCGACTCCCCGTCGGTAGAAAACGCCCAGTTGGCCCGTCACCGCGAACGACTCCGCCTCGCGGTGCAGCCGCCAGATCCACGGCCGGTCCTCGGCGGTGCGCAGCCCGTCGGTGAAGTGCAGCAGACCGCGCTCGGCGAGCCTGCGGTGGTACATCCCGGCCCACGCGTACGCGTAGTCCACCGACGTCGAGCGGGTGGCGGGCAGGATCGCGTCCCGCGGGGACATCACCTCGCCGCGCCGGCCGTGCGGAACGCGGTGCACCGTACGCTCCTGGCCGGTCACCTGGACGTGGTCGGTGCGGATGAAGTCGCATCCCAACTCCTCTATGCAGGAGAGGAGTTGGGCGAAGTAGCCGGGAGTCAGCCAGTCGTCGCCGTCCAGGTACGTCAGGTACTCGCCGCCGGCCGCGTCGAGGCCCGTATTGCGTGCCGTGGCCAGGCCGCCGTTGCGTTCGTGTCTCAGCAGCACCGCCCCCGGCAGCTCGCGCTCGGCGCGTTCGAGCAGCTCGATCGTGCCGTCCGACGAGCAGTCGTCGACCAGCAGGAACTCGAAGTCGTCGCGGGCGTTCGCGCGCAGACTTCTCAGGGTGTCGGGTGCGTAGGCGCGCACGTTGTAGAACGGCACGATGACGGAGAGCTTGACCACGGCGGTGACGCTATGGCGCCGCCCGTCATTCGTCCTGTCCGGCACAGAGATGCCGGGTGAACGAAGAATGGCGGGACTGTTAACCGGCCCGTCGGCCCGTCCCGCACTCCTTTCGTAGTTGCGCTGTTAACCAGTTGTTGCAGTTGAGTTGGGCCGCGAATCGGCGCGGCTTTCTAGTTTCTACGGCGTGCCATCACGTACCGATTCACGGCTGCGGATCGCGGTTCTCGCGGATTCGGACACCCGGTGGAAATGGGGTGCGCTCACCGCGCGCCGCCTCGCCGAACGGGTGCCCGAGGGCGACTGGGCCGCATCCCGTCCCGCCGCGCCCGAGCTCGACGGCTTCCTGCTGCGCGGCCGCGCCACCCCCACCCCTCGCCAGCTCGCCGAGGTGGGGGTGTCACCGGACGCCCTGCGCGAAGTGACGATGGCTCAATTTCTTGACATAGCAGTGAAGTTTGACGATGAGCGGGCATACGACGTCGTCGTGCTCGCGCTCGTCGGCGGCGCAGCCCAGGCCGCGCTGCACGGGCTCGCCGCCCGTCGGCCCGGGCACACTCGGCGGCCCGTGATCGTCACCGGCTACGTCGGCGTCGTCTACGAGAAGCTCGCCGACGGCCTGCTCCTGCGACACGGCGCGGACGTCGTGCTCGCCAACTCGCGCCACGACGCCGAGCGCTTCCGCGCGGTGTACGAGGGGGTGGGCGCCGACGCCTGTGCCGTCACCGAGGCCGCGCTGCCCTTCCTGGGCGGAGCCGCGTATCAGGAGGAGCCCGGCCGCGACACGGTCGTCTTCGCCGCCCAGCCCTCCGTCCCGGAGAGCCGCGCCGACCGGCAGTACCTATTGCGCCGCCTCGTCGACCACGCCCGGCGCCACCCCGGGCGCGAGGTCGTCCTCAAGCTCCGCTCCAAGCCCGGCGAGCACACCACGCACATCGAGGAACACCCCTTCCAGAAGCTCGCCAAGGGCATGGACCTACCGCCCAACTTCAGCCTTGCGTACGGGAACATGGGCGAGATCCTGGACCGCACCGACCTCCTGGTGACCGTGTCCTCGACCGCTGCCCTGGAGTCCCTGCACCGCTCGGTGCCGACAGCCGTCCTCACCGACCTCGGCGTACGCGAGGCCCTCGGAAACCACCACTTCCTCGGCTCCGGCTGCCTCGCCTCCTGGGACCGGCTCGACGCCGGCCACCGCCCCACGCCCGATGCCGGCTGGCTCGCCGCCCAGGGCGTGGCCCCGGGCGAGGCGTACCACCGCGCTTTCGATCACGTACGGGAGCGAATGAGCGAGTTGCTTTCGAAGGAAAGCCTGCCGCCGATCGCCCCGTACTACACCGCCGCCACCGCGCCCGGCTACCTCCCGGGCATCCTCGCCCGCCACCACCTCGCCCCCGACGGCACCCCGCTGCCGGGCGCGGCCCCCGCGAACGAGCCGACCGGCCTGCGCCGGCTGGTCCGGGACGCCGTGCGCGACGCGGCCCGCGGCGCCTACCGCCACGGCGTACAGCGGGTCGCGCCCGTGATCCGCCGGATGGGAGAACTCTGATGGCCATCTCACCGGGACCCGCGACGACGTCCCCGACGCCCTCTGCGAGTACGCCCCCGAAGGTCCTCGCCGTCATCCCCGCCCGGGGCGGCTCCAAGGGCGTGCCCGGCAAGAACCTGGCCTCCGTCGCCGGCGTCCCGCTCGTCGTGCGGGCCGTGCTCGCCTGCCGCTCGGCGCGCCTCGTCACCGACGTCGTCGTCTCCACCGACGACCCGGCGATCGCGGCCGCCGCCCGCTCGGCCGGGGCCGACGTGGTCGTCCGCCCGGCCGGGATCTCGGGCGACACCGCCTCCAGCGAGGCGGCCGTCCTGCACACCCTGGACGCCCACCCCGACACCGACGTGGTGCTGCTCGTGCAGTGCACCAGCCCGTTCCTCACCCGCGAGGACGTCGAGGGCGTCGCCGCCGCGGTCGTCGAGGACGGCGCCGAGACCGCCGTCACCGTCGCCCCCTTCCACGGCTTCCTGTGGCGCGAGGACGAGGTGGGCGGCGGGCAGGGCATGGGCCACGACAAGTCGTTCCGGCCGCGCCGCCAGGACCGCCCGCAGGACTTCCTGGAGACCGGCGCCGCGTACGCGATGGACGCCGAAGGCTTCCGTACGTACAAGCACCGCTTCTTCGGCCGCACCGCGCTCGTGCGCACCGACCCCGCCCGGGTCCTGGAGATCGACGAGCCGCACGACCTGGAGCGGGCCCGTGCGCTCGCCCCGGTCCTCGACCGGCTGCCCACCCCCACCTGCGACGACGTCGACGCGGTCGTCCTCGACTTCGACGGCACCCAGACCGACGACAAGGTCCTCGTCGACGCCGAGGGCCGCGAACTCGTCGCCGTGCACCGGGGCGACGGCCTTGGCATCGCCGCGCTGCGCCGGGCCGGTCTGAAGCTGCTCGTCCTGTCCACCGAGCAGAACCCCGTCGTCGCCGCCCGCGCCCGCAAGCTCCAGGTCCCCGTCCTGCACGGCATCGACCGCAAGGACCTCGCCCTCAAGCAGTGGTGCGAGGAGAACGGGATCGATCCGGCCCGCGTGCTCTACGCCGGCAACGACGTCAACGACCTGCCCTGCTTCGCGCTCGCCGGCTGGCCCGTGGCCGTCGGCAGCGCCCACGACTCGGTGCGCGCCGCGGCGCGTGCCGTCACCCGCACCCCCGGCGGCGAAGGAGCGATCCGCGAGATCGCCGCCTGGCTCCTCGGACCCGAGCTCGACCACACCCCACAGCCCCACCACACCCCCGCTTAGCTAAGGAACGCCCTCATGAGCAACCGTCTGCGCACCCTCGGCAGCCGCACCGCAGGTCCGGGCCACCCCGTGTACATCACCGGCGAGATCGGCATCAACCACAACGGCGACCTGGACAAGGCGGTCGCCCTGATCGACGCCGCCGCCGACGCCGGCTGCGACGCGGTCAAGTTCCAGAAGCGCACCCCGGAGATCTGCACCCCGCGCGACCAGTGGGACATCGAGCGGGACACCCCCTGGGGCCGGATGACGTACATCGACTACCGCCACCGGGTGGAGTTCGGCGAGGACGAGTACCGCACCATCGACGCGCACTGCAAGAAGCGCGGCATCGACTGGTTCGCCTCGCCGTGGGACACCGAGGCCGTCGCCTTCCTGGAGAAGTTCGACGTGCCGGCCCACAAGGTGGCCTCCGCCTCGCTCACCGACGACGAGCTCCTTCGCGCCCTGCGCTCCACCGGGCGCACCGTGATCCTCTCGACCGGCATGTCCACGCCGAAGCAGATCCGGCACGCGGTCGAGGTGCTCGGCAGCGACAACATCCTGCTGTGCCACGCCACTTCGACCTACCCGGCCAAGGCCGAGGAGCTCAACCTGCGCGTGATCAACAGCCTGATGGCCGAGTACCCGAACGTGCCCATCGGGTACAGCGGCCACGAGACCGGCCTCCAGACCACGCTCGCCGCGGTCGCCCTCGGCGCCGCCTTCGTCGAGCGCCACATCACCCTCGACCGCGCCATGTGGGGCTCCGACCAGGCCGCCTCCGTCGAGCCCGGCGGCCTCACCCGCCTGGTCCGCGACATCCGCACCATCGAGGCCGCGCTCGGCGACGGCGTCAAGAAGGTCTACGAGTCCGAGCTCGCCCCCATGAAGAAGCTGCGCCGCGTCGCCGGTGTCGTCGCCCAGGCGGAGGCCGCCGAGAGCGAGAACACCCCTGCGGACCGCGCTCCGGCCACGGTCTGAGGGGGCGGGCCCGCCGTGCCTCGGGACACCTCCGCCACCGTCGCCTTCGTGGAGAGCCCGGTCCAGCTGCTCAACGTCCTGGAGTGGGCCCATTCGCCGGGCCCGCTGCTCGACGGCGTGCCCGCGCAGCAGCGCTCCGGGGCGCCGGACCTGTCGGGTCTGACCGTCGTGGTGCTCTCGCCGACCGACCCCATGTCGCGCGGCCAGCTGCGCCGGATGGCCGAACTCGCCCGCGACGCGGGGATGCGGGTGCGCTGGGAGGAGGCCCGGGGCGGGCTCACGGCTCCGCTGCACACGATAGGCGGGCTCACCCCGATGCTGCGGCGGGCCGACCGGATCGTCATGGGCGACCCGTTCTCGCGCTACGTCCAGCTCCTTCTCACCGTCTCCCGGGCGCGCGACCTGGTGGTCGTCGACGACGGGACGGCCACCATGGAGTTCGTCTCCCAACTCGCCCGTGGCGAACGGCTGGTGCGCTGGCACCGGCGGGGCAGCCGGTCCGGGGCGCGCGACCTGCTGTTCGCGCCGGTGTCCGCGGCGGCCCGCCGCCGGCTCACCCCGGCGCGGCGCCGCGGCGTCGAAGTGTTCAGCGCGATGCCCATAGAGGCGCCCGAGGGCATCACCGTCACCCCCAACACGTTCGGCTGGACCCGCGCGGGATTCGGGCCGCCGCGCCTGACCAAGGGCGCCGACCTGGTGGGGACTTCACTCGTGGAGACCGGCGTCGTCGACCCCGAGAGCTACCTCGCGGCGGTCGGCCTCCTGGCCCGTACGCACGGCGTGACGCGCTATTTCGCGCACCGCCGGGAGTCCGCCGAGAAGCTGCACACCCTGCACGCCCGCACCGGCCTGGAGGTCGTACGCCCCGACCTGCCGCTCGAACTCATAGCGCGGCGGGGGCCGGTGGGCCGGACGATCCTGAGCTTCCCCTCCACCGTCGTCCACACCCTGCCGCTCGCGCTCGCGGGCACGGGGGTGTCCGTCGTGGTGTGCGACATAGACCCTAAGTGGCTCACGGACAGCGCCTCGCCGCGCGCCCAGGGCTTCCTCGACGGGGTGACGGGGACGGCACGCAAAGCCCATGGTCTCGCGACGGTGGCGGCCTAGGGGGGACCCAACAGCGGCCCGGCCCGGGCCCGCCGTCTCCTACCCTGGTCCCCTACCCGGTTCTCCTACCCTGGGGAGAGGGGGCTCTCCTCCTTCAGGGGAACGCCCGTTCCAGGGCATCGGGCAGAAGGACGAATTACTTTACCCAGTTGTCACGATCGACATGCGCCTTGTGACCAGCTTTCTTTCCCCTATGCGGCTGAACTTTTGTTGATCACGGGCGAGTTGACCCTTGACGAGGCCTACCCTCAACGGGTGAACCAGTTGATGTCCCGTGAGTCGTCCGAAGCCGATCTGCCCGGCGAAGCACCGCTGCCCGGCGAGCTGAGCGAGGCCCTGTGTGCCGAACTCATCGCCTTCCGCCGGGACTTGCACATGCACCCCGAACTCGGAAACCAGGAGTTCCGGACCACCGCCGCGATCCGGGCCCGCCTCGAAGCGGCCGGCCTCGAACCACGCGTACTGCCATCCGGCACGGGGCTCATGTGTGACATCGGCAGCTGGGACGGTGCGCATCCCATGCTCGCCATCCGCGCGGACATCGACGCCCTGCCCATTCCCGACGCCAAGGCGGGCGTGCCCTACCGCTCGACCGTGCCCGACCGTGCCCACGCCTGCGGCCACGACGTGCACACCACGACCGTCCTCGGCGCGGGCCTCGTCCTCGCCGAGCTGCACCGCCAGGGCCGCCTCCCCGCCCCCGTACGGCTGCTCTTCCAGCCCGCCGAGGAGGTGCTGCCCGGCGGCGCCGCGGACGCGATCGTGGCGGGTGTCCTGGACGGCGTGGGCCGCATCATCGCCGTCCACTGCGACCCGCGCGTCGACGCGGGGCGCATCGGGCTTCGCCACGGCGCCATCACCTCCGCCTGCGACCGCCTGGAGGTGTCCCTGGACGGGCCGGGCGGCCACACCGCGCGCCCGCACCTGACGACCGACCTGGTGACCGCCGTCGCGCGGGTCGCCGCCGACGTGCCCGCGCTGCTCGCCCGCCGCATCGACGCCCGCGCGGGTCTCGCCCTCACCTGGGGCCGCATCGAGGCCGGCCACGCCTGCAACGTCATCCCGATGCACGCCGAGCTGGCCGGAACCGTGCGCTGCCTGGACCTCGCGGCGTGGCGCGACGCGCCCGACCTCGTACACGCCGCGATCGACGAAGTGGCCACCCTGCACGGCGCCAAATCGGAGATCAACTACGTCCGCGGAGTGCCCCCGGTCGTCAACGATCCGGTCATCACGGAGCTGCTCCGGGACGCGATGGCGGCGCGCCGGGGACCGTATGCGATCGAGGACACGGAGCAGTCACTGGGTGGCGAGGACTTTTCGTGGTACCTGGAGCACGTACCAGGGGCGATGGCCCGCCTCGGGGTCCGTACACCGGGCTCGAATGCCCGGCTTGACCTCCATCGGGGTGATTTCGACGCGGACGAAGCCGCCATCAAGGTCGGTGTGGAACTCTTCACCGCCGCAGCGCTGCTGGACGGCAACCGCTCGTAACCGGACACTTCATCCCCTGTTCGCGGCGATTCGATAACGGCTTCCGAACAGGGCTTTACGCGACATCTACGCGCGTTACGATCCGACGCGAAACCAGCGCCGGTAGGGGCGCCTCGGTTCAGGTTTGAAGGGACCTCCTCTTGCGCCGGGTATCCAAGATCGCTGCGGCCGGTATCGCCACCGCCGCGCTCGCGCTTTCCGCCACCGCCTGTGGCTCCACGTCCTCCCAGAAGGACTCGGGCACCTCCTCGTCGTCTGCCGGCGGCAAGGGCGTCAAGATCGGTGTCGCGTACGACGTCGGCGGCCGTGGTGACCACTCGTTCAACGACTCCGCCGCGCGCGGCATCGACAAGGCCAAGTCCGAGTTCGGCGGCTCCGTCAAGGAGCTGACCGCCAAGACGACCGACACCGAGGCCGACCGCGTCCAGAAACTGAGCGACCTGGCGTCGGGCGGCTACAACCCCGTGATCGGCATCGGCTTCGCGTACGCGAACTCGATGAAGCAGGTCGCGGCGAAGTTCCCGAACACGACCTTCGGCATCGTCGACTCCGTCGTCGAGGGCCCCAAGAACGTCGACAACATCGTCTTCACCGAGGAGCAGGGCTCCTACCTCGCCGGTGTCGCGGCGGCGCTGAAGACCAAGACGGGCCACGTCGGCTTCATCGGCGGTGTGGACGTCCCCCTGATCAAGAAGTTCGAAGCGGGCTTCAACCAGGGCGTCAAGGACACCAAGGCGGACGTCAAGGTCGACAACCAGTACCTGTCGCACGGCTCGGACACCTCCGGCTTCGCCAGCCCCGACAAGGGCAAGGAAGCCGCGCAGGGCATGCTCGACAACGGCGCCGACGTGATCTACACCGCCGCCGGCTCCTCCGGCACCGGTGCGATCGAGGCCGTCGCGGGCAAGAAGGGCGCCTGGGCGATCGGTGTCGACTCCGACCAGTACCAGCAGGCCTCGCTCGACAAGTACAAGAACTCGATCCTGACCTCGGTCGTCAAGAACGTCGACATCGGCGTCTACGACCTGATCAAGTCGGTCAAGGACGGCAAGCCGCTGGTCGGCACCAACAGCTACCCGCTGGCCAAGAACGGTGTCTCGCTCGCCACCAGTGGCGGCTTCATCACCGACATCCAGCCGCAGCTCGACGCGGCCAAGAAGAAGATCGTCGACGGCTCCATCAAGGTCAAGACGACCCCGTGACCCGCGGCGGCCTCCGGCCGCCCTTGTCGCAACCGGCCCGGTGAGCAGGGACCACCCTGCCCGCCGGGCCGTAACGAAGTGTCAACTCTACGCGCGTAGGCCGGAGTTGGCGCGCCAGGAGTGTGCTGAACTACTACGCCGGGAGCCCGGCCGTACGTCAGTGCGCTTCCAGGCTTCTCCGGAAGCTCCCCGCCCCCCTGCTCCTGCCCACGAGGAGAGTGCGCCATCAACGCGTCCAGCCCTCCCGCCGTCGAACTGCGCGGCATCACCAAACGATTCCCGGGTGTCGTCGCCAACAAGGACATCGACATCACCGTCCGCAAGGGCACCGTGCACGCCCTGTGCGGTGAGAACGGCGCCGGCAAGTCGACCCTGATGAAGATCCTCTACGGCATGCAGAAGCCGGACGAGGGCACCATCACCATCGACGGCGCCGAGGCCTCCTTCTCCAGCCCGGCCGACGCCATCGCGCTCGGCATCGGCATGGTCCACCAGCACTTCATGCTGGCCGACAACCTGACCGTCCTGGAGAACGTCGTCCTCGGCGGCGAGAAGCTGTACGGCATCGGCGCCAAGGCCCGCAACAAGATCAAGGAGATCTCGGACGCGTACGGCCTCGGGGTCCGCCCGGACGTCCTGGTCGAGGACCTCGGTGTCGCCGACCGCCAGCGCGTGGAGATCCTCAAGGTCCTCTACCGCGGCGCGCGCACCCTCATCCTCGACGAGCCGACCGCGGTCCTGGTCCCGCAGGAGGTCGAGGCGCTCTTCGACAACCTGCGCGAGCTCAAGGCCGAGGGCCTGACCGTCATCTTCATCTCGCACAAGCTCGGCGAGGTGCTCTCGGTCGCCGACGAGATCACGGTGATCCGGCGCGGCACCACGGTGGGCACCGCCGACCCCCGTACGACCACCACCAAGCAGCTCGCCGAGCTGATGGTGGGCAGCGAGCTGCCCTCGCCCGAGACCCGCGAGTCGACGGTCACCACGGTCCCCATGCTCCAGGTCGCCGACCTGAGCCTGGCGGCCACCGACCCCGACGGCGTGGTCCGCGAGGTGCTCTCCTCGGTCTCCTTCACGATCCACAAGGGCGAAGTCCTCGGCATCGCGGGCGTCGAGGGCAACGGCCAGGCCGAGCTCGTCGAGGCCATCATGGGCATGCGCATCCCCGACGGCGGTGTCATCACCCTGGACACCACCGACATCTCGACGGCCCCGACGCGCAAGCGCCGCGAGGACGGCATCGGGTACATCCCCGAGGACCGCCACCGCCACGGCCTGCTCCTGGAGGCCCCGCTCTGGGAGAACCGCATCCTCGGCCACGTCACCGAGAAGCCCAACTCCAAGGGCCCCCTCCTCGACAACAAGGCCGCCCGCAGTGACACCGAGCGGATCGTGCGCGAGTACGACGTGCGCACCCCCGGCATCGAGGTCACCGCGGCGTCCCTGTCCGGCGGCAACCAGCAGAAGCTGATCGTCGGCCGCGAGATGAGCCACCACCCCAAGCTGCTGATCGCCGCGCACCCCACCCGGGGCGTGGACGTCGGCGCCCAGGCGCAGATCTGGGACCAGATCCGGGAGGCCCGCCGTGAGGGCCTCGCGGTGCTCCTGATCTCCGCCGACCTGGACGAGCTGATCGGCCTGTCCGACACCCTGCGGGTGATGTACCGGGGCCGTCTGGTCGCCGACGCAGACCCCGCCACGATCACCCCCGAAGAACTGGGTTCCGCCATGACCGGTGCCGCCACCGGCCACCTGGAGCACCACGAGAACACTGGGGGAGAGGACCGATGAAGAAGTTCACCTCCCGCATCGACAAGGAGAAGCTGCTCCTCGCGGCCGCGGCCCCCGTGCTCGCGCTCGTCGCGGCCCTTGTCGTCACCGCCCTGGTCATCCTCGCCACCGGCAAGAACCCGTTCCCGGCCTTCAACGACATGCTGTCGTACGGCTCGGCCAGCGACAGCCAGGTCTACATCCTCAACAAGGCGACGACGTACTACCTGGCGGGCATCGCCGTGGCCGTCGGCTTCCGGATGAACCTGTTCAACATCGGCGTCGACGGCCAGTACCGTCTGGCGGCCTTCCTCGCCGCGGTGGTCGGCGGCGCGATGAGCCTGCCCGGCATCGTGCAGATCCCGGTCATCATCGTCGTCGCCATGCTCGTCGGCGCGATGTGGTCGGCGGTCGCGGGCATCCTGAAGGTCACCCGGGGCGTCAGCGAGGTCATCTCGACCATCATGCTGAACGCCATCGCGACCGCGATCATCGCCTACCTCATCCAGCCCGGCCGGCTCGGCCAGCTCGACTCGGCCGGCACGCTCGTCTCGACCAAGCCGCTGCCCGACTCGGCGTGGTTCTTCACCATCGACATGGGCCCGGCCGGACAGCTGTGGGGCTTCATCGTCGTCGCCGTGCTCGCCGGCATCGCGTACTGGTTCACGCTCGGCCGCACCCGCTTCGGCTTCGACCTGCGCGCCGTCGGCCAGTCCGAGTCGGCCGCCGCCGCGAGCGGCGCCAACGTCAAGAAGATGATCATCACCAGCATGATCATCTCCGGTCTGGTGGCCGGCCTGGTGGGCATGCCCACCCTGCTCAACGACACCCACCAGTTCGACAACAGCTTCCCCACCGGGCTCGGCTTCACGGGCATCGCGATCGCGCTGCTCGGCCGCAACAACCCGATCGGCATCGGCCTCGCCGCCCTGCTGTGGGGCTTCCTGGAGCGCACCACCAACCATCTGGAATTCATCGGTTACGACAAGGAGATCCTCGGCGTCATCCAGGGCGTCATCGTCCTGTGCGTCGTGATCGCCTACGAACTCGTGCGCCGTTACGGCCTCAAGCGCCAGCAGCAGCGCGTCGGCGCCGAGCTCGCGGCCCAGGCCGCCAAGACCGAGACGGAGGTGACGGCATGAGCGTCACGACCGACACGACCACCACCCCACCGCCTCCGGCCGGGGTCAAGCGGGGCAACGCCAAGCGCAAGTTCTCCCTCGCGCAGGTCCTGATGATCATCGCGGGCGCGCTGATCCTCGTCTCCGCCGTACGCATCATCACCGGCGCCGACCAGCTCACCAGCGAGGGCCAGATCAGCGCCGCGCTCGGTCTCGCCGTGCCGATCGGGCTCGCGGGCCTGGCCGGTCTGTGGTCCGAGCGGGCCGGCGTGGTCAACATCGGCCTCGAAGGCATGATGATCCTCGGCACCTTCGGGGCCGGGTGGGTCGGCTGGCAGTCGAGCCCCTGGCTCGGACTGATCGCGGGCGTCGGCTTCGGTGTCCTCGGCGGCCTCCTCCACGCGATCGCCACCATCACCTTCGGCGTCGACCACATCGTCTCCGGTGTCGCGATCAACCTGCTCGCGCTCGGCGTGACGCAGTACCTGGCCAAGCTGTTCTTCAACAACGGCGAGGCCCAGGTCAAGGGCGGCAACCCCAAGCAGTCGCCGCCCGCCGACGCGCTGCCCAGCTTCACCATCCCGGGCCTGTCCTCCGGCCTGGAGTCGATCCAGAACCACCACTGGTTCCTCGTCTCCGACCTCGCAGGCATCCTCGGCGGCCTGGTCACCGAGGTCTCCTGGGTCACCGTCATCGCCGTGCTGCTGTTCGTCGGCACCTGGTGGATCCTGTGGAAGACCGCCTTCGGGCTGCGTCTGCGCTCCTGCGGCGAGAACCCGATCGCGGCCGAGTCCCTCGGCGTGAACGTGTACTCCTACAAGTACGCGGCGGTCGCCGTCTCCGGCGGCCTCGCCGGTCTCGGCGGCGCGTTCCTCGCCCTGGTCACCTCGCACATCTACCTGGAGGGCCAGACCGGCGGCCGTGGTTACATCGGTCTCGCCGCGATGATCTTCGGTAACTGGCGTCCGGGCGGACTCGCCATGGGCGCGGGCCTGTTCGGCTTCTCCGACGCGCTCCAGCTGCGCAACGGCGGCACCACCGTGCACGCCCTGCTGCTCCTGCTCGTCGTCCTCCTCGCGGCGCTGGCGGGCTGGAAGGCGTACAAGAAGGCGATGCTCCAGGCCGCGATCAGCGCGGTGGTGGCCGTGGCCATCCTGGTCTGGTACCTGCTGACCGACGACGTGCCCGGCGACTTCGTCGGCGCGACCCCTTACGTCGTGACGCTGCTCGTCCTGTCGCTCTCCGCCCAGCGTCTGCGGATGCCCAAGGCGGACGGCATGCGCTACCGGAAGGGCCAGGGCAAGTGACGCCGACGCCCGACTGGGAGGCGCTGCGCGCGGCCGCGCGCGAGGCCATGTCCCGCGCGTACGCGCCGTACTCGGGCTACCCGGTCGGCGCGGCGGCCCTGGTCGACGACGGACGCACCGTGACCGGCTGCAACGTCGAGAACGCCTCGTACGGCATCGGCCTGTGCGCCGAGTGCGGGCTGGTCTCGGCGCTCCAGCTCTCGGGCGGCGGCCGCCTGACGCACTTCACCTGCGTGGACGGCCACGGCGACGTGCTGGTGCCGTGCGGCCGCTGCCGCCAGCTGCTCTTCGAATTCGGCGGCCCGGAGCTCCTGTTGGAGACCCCGCAGGGTGTCCTCACGATGGCGGACATGCTGCCCCAGGCCTTCGGCCCGGACCACCTGAAGTAACCCCGCGGCCCCGCACCCTGGTGCGGGGCCGCACTTTCAACTCCCCTCTATGCGCGTAGAGTCGCGTTCGTACCAACGTGCACCAAGCCGGAAGGAATGCCATGGACGTCATCTCCGTCATCCGCACCAAGCGAGACCGGGGCGAGCTGTCTCCCGAGCAGATCGACTGGGTCATCGACGCGTACACGCGCGGCGAGGTCGCCGACGAGCAGATGTCCGCCCTTGCCATGGCGATCCTCCTCAACGGCATGAACCGCACCGAGATCGCCCGCTGGACCGCGGCCATGATCGCCTCCGGCGAGCGCATGAACTTCGACTCGCTCTCGCGCCCCACCGCCGACAAGCACTCCACCGGCGGCGTCGGCGACAAGATCACCCTGCCGCTCGCCCCGCTGGTCGCCGCGTGCGGCGCGGCCGTGCCGCAGCTCTCGGGCCGGGGCCTCGGCCACACCGGCGGCACCCTCGACAAGCTGGAGTCGATCCCCGGCTGGCGGGCGCTGCTGTCCAACGAGGAGATGCTGAACGTCCTGGACACCACGGGCGCGGTCATCTGCGCGGCGGGCGACGGCCTGGCTCCCGCCGACAAGAAGCTGTACGCCCTGCGCGACGTGACGGGCACGGTGGAGGCGATCCCCCTGATCGCCTCCTCGATCATGTCGAAGAAGATCGCGGAAGGCACCGGCTCGCTGGTCCTGGACGTGAAGGTCGGCACCGGAGCGTTTATGAAGAACATCGAGGACGCCCGGGAACTGGCCTCCACGATGGTCGCGTTGGGCACGGACAGCGGCGTGAAGACGGTCGCGCTGCTCACCGACATGTCCACCCCGCTCGGCCTGACCGCGGGCAACGCCCTCGAGGTCCGGGAATCCGTCGAGGTCCTTGCGGGCGGCGGCCCCGCCGACGTCGTCGAGCTCACCATCGCGCTCGCCCGCGAGATGCTGGACGCGGCGGGCATCAAGGACGCCGACCCGGCGAAGGCCCTCGCGGACGGCTCCGCGATGGACGTGTGGCGCCGGATGATCGCGGCCCAGGGCGGCGACCCGGACGCGACCCTGCCGGTCGCCCGCGAGCAGCACGTGATCACCGCCCCGTCCTCGGGCGTCCTGACCCGCCTCGACGCGTACGACATCGGCGTCGCCGCCTGGCGCCTGGGCGCCGGCCGCGCCCGCAAGGAGGACCCGGTCCAGGCGGGCGCGGGCGTGGAGCTCCACGCGAAGCCCGGCGACACGGTGACCGCGGGCCAGCCCCTGATGACCCTGCACACGGACACGCCGGAGAAGTTCGAGTACGCGCTGGAATCGGTGGCGGGTTCGTACGACGTGGCGCCCGCCGGTACGGGGTTCACGGCGAACCAGATCGTGCTGGAGCGCATCGCCTGAGCTGGGCCTGCTCAGGGAGTGGCCTCGTACGGGTGAACGGGATCGGTGGACCCCCTCCGGTCCCGTTCGGCATGCTGGAGTCGTGACGAACCGACGCAAGGAGACCGCCGTGAGCGCACTCACGGTTGGCCACGAGCCCGGCCAGGGCTGGGACGATCTTGTCCGCCTCTGGGAGGAGACGGATGCACCCGAGGGCTCCAAGGTGGAGATCATCGAGGGGGTCGTCACTTTGTCACCAACGCCATCGATCGAGCACAACGACATCGCTGACACTGTTCAGCGGCAGCTCTACCCCGTGATCCCTACGGACTGGGGCATCTACCAAACGCTTGCGGTCGCGATCCCGTCCCGGCACGGAATGTACGTCCCGGACCTGTTGGTGGTTCCCAGAGATGCGCTGACCGTCGGCAGGAACTTCATCCCTGCCGACGTGGCCGAGTTGGTAGTCGAGATCACCTCACAGTCCAACGCGAGCCATGACCGCATCACGAAGGTCGCCGGATACGCACAGGCTGGCGTACCGCTCTACCTGTTGATCGACCGCTGGGCGCCCGGCGGGCCCACCGTGATGCTGTACGGCGAGCCGAAGGGCGATGTCTACCGAACGCTCGCGGGAGGAAAGTTCGGCGAGGCGATCAAGCTGCCCGCGCCCTTCGGCCTGACGATCGAGACGGCAGGCTTCCCCGGGCGTTAGGCCGAGCCGACGGGGCGGCCCACCGATGAGTTCCGCCGATCACGCCGGTCTCACCAGCATGAGCCTGGAAGCCCCCGACTCCGCCGAACACCCCGTCCTCGTCGTCCCCGCCCCCCTCACCTTCGCCGACGTCCCGCTCCTGTGCGAGCGGCTGCGCGCGCTCTACGGGGCCGGGGTCGACGAGGTGGTGTGCGACCTCGCCGCACTGGGCCGGGCGGATCTGGCCGCCGTGGAAGCCGTGGCCCGGCTGCGGCTCACCGCCCGGCGGGCCGGGGGCCGCGTCCGGATGCGGAATGCGGGGGCGGGGCTCGTGGCTCTGCTGGAGCTGGCGGGGCTGGGGGTCGACTGAGCCCCTCAGGGCGCCGGGACCGGGTGGCCCTCCTCGTCCAGGCGGGCGGGCAGATCGAACAGCGGGAACCACCGCTCCGTGTCCAGGAACGAGCAGATGCCGGAGACCTTGCCGCCGCTCGTCTCGATCACCATCAGGGCCCAGGGCGTGAACCCGCCCTTCTCGTGGTCCGGGTGGTAGTGCGCGAAGGCGGGCGTTCCGTTCGCCACCGTGGGGAGCAGGCGGGAGCCCCGGCAGACTTCGCCCACGCCCAGCATCCAGCCCACGATGTCGTCGTGGCCGCGCAGCCACAGGTCGTACGGCGGCATCGACAGCGTGGCGTCCTCGTGGAGCAGGGCGGTCAGGGCCGTCATGTCGTAGCCCTCGAAGGCCGCCACGTACCGGTCCAGGAGCTTTTGCTGCTCCTCGTCGAGGGGATCGGCCGCGTCCGACTGCTTCGGCTCTGCTTCGGCGAGCGTTGAACGGGCGCGCTGCAACGCCGAGTTGACCGAGGCGACGCTCGTGTCGAGCAGCTCGGCGACCTCGCTCGCCTTCCACGCGAGCACCTCGCGCAGGATCAGCACCGCCCGCTGCTTGGGCGGCAGATGCTGGAGCGCGGCCACGAACGCGAGCCGCACCGACTCGCGGGCCAGCGCCGCCTCCGCCGGGTCCTCGGTCGTCGGCAGCACCCGCCCGTCCGGCACCGGCTCCAACCAGGTCACCTCCGGGCGGGAGTTGAGCTGGGCGCCCGCGACCGGCGTCGCCGCCGTCAGGTCCATGGGGCGGGCCCGTTTGCTGCCCGCGGTCAGCATGTCCAGGCACACGTTCGTCGCGATGCGGTACAGCCACGAGCGCAGTGAGGCGCGGCCCTCGAACTTGTCGATGCTGCGCCACGCCCGCACCAGCGTGTCCTGCACCGCGTCCTCCGCCTCGAAGGCCGAGCCGAGCATCCGGTAGCAGTACCCCGTCAGCTCCCTGCGGTGCCCTTCGAGGCGTACGTCCAGATCCGCCGCTGCCAGATCACTCATCGGTCCACCCCGTGTCGTGCCGCGCAAATACCAGCACTTCGGAAGCTACCCGACCCCACTGACAATCGCGCGTGAACCGACGAAAGCGCAGGTCAGTGGCGTGCGTGGACCAGGTGCAGACGGTGGGTGCGGCGCTCGGCGCGGGCCGCGTGCGAGCCGTACAGGGTGACCGATACGACGCCGAGGACCGCCAGGATGCCGAGCAGCACCGTGGCCGGCCAGCCCGCCGCGTGGAAGGCGACCGCGCCGAGCGTGCCGCCCGCGCTGGAGCCCAGGTAGTAGGCGGACTGGTAGAGCGCGGACGCCTGCGCGCGGCCGTGCTTGGCGGTGTGGCTCACCGAGGACGAGGCGACCGCGTGGCCCGCGAAGAAGCCCGCCGTGATCAGGACCAGGCCCGCCAGGATCGCGGGCAGGGAGCTCGCGAGCGAGAGCAGCAGGCCCGCCGCCGTCGTGGAGACCGCCAGGTACAGGGCGCCCCGGCGGCCCACCCGGGCCACCAGCTTGCCGGCCGCGGCCGAGGAGACCGTACCGACCAGGTAGACCAGGAAGATCGAGCCGATCAGGCCCTGGGGCAGGTTGAAGGGCGCCGCCGTGAGCCGGTAGCCGATCACCGTGTAGACCGCGCCGAACACCGTCATGAACAGTGCGCCGATCGCGTACAGGCGCACCAGGAGCGGGTCGGCGAGGTGGCCGCGCACCGTACCGGCCAGGGCGCGCGGGTTCAGCGAACCCGGCGTGAAGTTACGGGCCTTGGGGAGCAGCAGGCGGAACGCCACCGCGCACACCGCGGCCAGCGCGCCCACCGAGAGCAGCGCCGCGCGCCAGCCCCAGGCCTGCGCCACCCAGCCGGTCAGGATGCGTCCGCTCATGCCGCCGATCGAGTTGCCCGCGACGAACAGGCCGATCGCCGCGACCAGCGCCTTCGGCTTCACTTCCTCCGCCAGGTACGCCATCGCCGACGCGGGAAGCCCCGCGATCGCCGCGCCCTGCACCGCGCGCAGCGCCACCAGCCAGCCCACGTTGGGCGCGAACGGGACGAGCAGGCCCACCGCGACCGCGATCGCCAGGGACACCGTCATCATCCGGGTCCGCCCGAACCGCTCGGACAGCGCGCTCAGCGGCAGCACGAACAGGGCGAGCGCGCCGGTGGCCGCCGACACCGTCCAGCTGGCCGCGCTCGCCGTGGCCCCGAGGTCCGCGGAGATCAGCGGCAGCAGGGCCTGGGTGGAGTAGAGGAGGGCGAAGGTGGCGACACCGGCGGCGAAGAGCGCGAAGCTCATCCGGCGGTAACCGGCGGCGCCCGGGGTGAGCTGGAGCGGGGAAGGCGAGGTGGAGGCGCCCACGGTGGTGGACGCCCCGGTACTGGCAGGAGGCATACGGAGACCGTAGGCCTGCCTGCATTTATGCGTCCAATGCACAGATGGGCGACAATCGATCCACTCATGCATCAAGCGAGGTCAGGGGCGCGCGTGTCATTGAACAGTTACGAAGAAGACATGGCGATGGCATTGGCGCCGCGCCTCGCCTACTTCGCGGGAGTGGCCCGGCACGAGCACGTCACCCGCGCCGCGCACGAGCTCGGCGTGCCCCAGTCGACCCTCTCGCGCGCCATGGTCCGCCTCGAAGAGGACCTGGGCGTCGCCCTGTTCGCGCGCAAGGGCCGCACCGTCTCGCTGACCGCCGCGGGCCGCACCTTCCTCGGCTCCGCCGAGCGGGCGCTGGCCGAGGTCGGCCGGGCCGCCGAGTCGGTGCGCGCGGACGCCGACCCGGCGGCCGGCAGGGTCGCCTTCGGCTTCCTGCACACCATGGGCTCCGAAACCGTGCCGGGCCTCATCCGGGCCTTCCGGGTCGACCACCCCCGCATCCGCTTCACCCTCGTACAGAACTACGGCGAGGCGATGATCGAGCGGCTGCGGGCCGGGGAGCTCGACCTGTGTCTGACCTCGCCCGTGCCGGACGCGCCCGACCTGGCGGCCCGGCGCCTGGACGAGCAGCGGCTGCGCCTGGTGGTGCCGGACGACCACCGGCTCGCAGGCCGCAAACGCGTGCGGCTCGCGGAGGCCGCCGACGAGACCTTCGTGACCCTGGAACCGGGCTACGGCCTGCGTCGCATCACCGACGACCTGTGCGCGGAGGCGGGGTTCGCGCCGCGCATCGCCTTCGAGGGCGAGGAGGCCGAGACGCTGCGCGGACTGGTCGCGGCCGGGCTCGGCGTGGCACTGCTCCCGCCGCCCGCGGTCGCCCGGCCGGGCGTCGTCGAACTGACCGTCACCGCCCCGCGTGCGGTGCGCGAGATCGGGGTCGCCTGGCTGGACGGCCACCCGGACGCCCCGCCGGTGGCCGCCTTCAAGTCCTTCCTGCTGTCCCGCCGGGGCAAGCTGATCCCCGAGTAGCTGGTACGAATCCGGGTGACTCCCTTATTTTTTGCGGGACTTGCCGAGTGACTTGCCGAAGCCCGCGGCCAGCGGCATGCGCAGGCCCAGCGGAGGCGGCGCCGCGAACGCGTCCGTGACCGGGCGGGTGTACGGGCGCGAGAACAGCGTGCCGAAGACGAAGTCGACGGCCAGCGCGTGGACTTCGGGGCGGTGCTGGCGCAGCGCGTGGCCGTCGGAGTGGACCTCGAAGCGGCAGGTGTCGCGGTTGGCCTTCTTGACGCGCTCGGCAAGGCGATAGGACAGCTCCGGGTCGGTGCGCGCGTCATTGGTGCCGTGCACGATCATCACGCGCCGGCCCACCAGCTGCTTCACCGGCTCCAGCTCGGCCGCCACGTCGTCCTCGGGGATCCAAGGGGCGAGCGCCAGAACCGAGTTGACCGCCGGATGGCCCGCCGCGCGCAGCGCCGCCCGGCCGCCCATGCCGTGCCCGGCCAGGCACACCGGCACGTCTCCGTAGCGCCGTACGACCTCGTCCGCGGCCCAGTCGGCGTCCGTGGCGAGCCGGGCGTCGCCGCCGTTCCAGCCCTGGCCGCGATAGTGCACGGCGTGCGCCACCAGGCCCTCCTCGCGCCCGTCCCGGGCCAGCCTGCGGGCCAGTGGCAGGGCTGCCGCGTACGCGATGGGGGAGGGCCGGCGTGCCGAGACGGGGTCGCCGTCCGGGAGCACGAGGACCACACCGCTGACCGTCGCGCCGGGGCCCCTCGCGCCGACGGCCCGTCCCAGCCGGGCAGCAGGCAGGGGAATCGCTTGCTGTGCCATGGCAGAACAGTCTCAGAAGCCCGGGTGTACTCCACCCGTCTGCACGGTCACTGTTACGTATCGACGGCGTTCGTACGCCCGGTGATCTACGCGCGTAGGGGCTAGAGTGCGCAGATGACGAGCCAGACCGCATCCGTACCCACCCCGGATCAGATCAGCCGTGCCCCGAAGGTGCTGCTCCACGACCACCTCGACGGGGGTCTTCGACCCGGGACCATCATCGACATCGCCGAAGCGACCGGATATACGGGACTGCCCGAGACCGAGGCCGACAAGCTCGGCATCTGGTTCCGCGAGGCCGCCGACTCGGGCTCCCTGGAACGGTACTTGGAGACCTTCGCGCACACCTGCGCCGTCATGCAGACCCGCGACGCGCTGTACCGCGTCGCCGCCGAGTGCGCCGAGGACCTCGCCGAGGACGGCGTCGTCTACGCCGAGGTTCGCTACGCGCCCGAGCAGCACCTGGAGCAGGGCCTCACCCTCGAAGAGGTCGTCGAGGCCGTCAACGCGGGCTTCCGCGAGGGCGAGCGGCGGGCCCGCGCGAACGGCCACCGCATCCGGGTGGGCGCGCTGCTCACCGCGATGCGGCACGCGGCCCGCGCCCTGGAGATCGCCGAACTCGCCAACTCCTACCGGGACTCGGGCGTCGTCGGCTTCGACATCGCGGGCGCCGAGGCCGGCTTCCCGCCCACCCGCCACCTCGACGCCTTCGAGTACCTCAAGCGCGAGAACAACCACTTCACCATCCACGCGGGCGAGGCCTTCGGCCTGCCGTCGATCTGGCAGGCGCTCCAGTGGTGCGGCGCCGATCGGCTCGGCCACGGGGTGCGCATCATCGACGACATCGAGGTCGCCGACGACGGCAGCGTGAAGCTCGGCCGCCTCGCCTCGTACGTGCGTGACAAGCGGATCCCGCTGGAGATGTGCCCGACCTCGAACCTCCAGACCGGCGCCGCGACCTCCTACGCGGACCACCCCATCGGGCTGCTCCGCAAGCTGCACTTCCGGACCACCGTGAACACCGACAACCGGCTGATGTCGGGCACCAGCATGAGCCAGGAATTCGAGCACCTGACGAATTCGTTCGGCTACACGCTGGAGGACATGCAGTGGTTCACGGTCAATGCGATGAAATCAGCATTCATTCCTTTCGATGAACGACTGGCCATGATCAATGACGTGATCAAGCCCGGATATGCCGAGCTGAAGTCCGAATGGCTGTTCCAGCAGACCGCCACGACCAGTGGTTCTGCGGTCGCGGGCGGCTGATCTTAGGTATAGGAAAACGGCCGTGAGTGTGAACTCACGGCCGTTTTGCTGTGTTTGCGGCCCAGGTGTTCGGCTGACTAGCTTGGCGAGTCGCTCACCTTTCCCACCCCAAGGACATATTTCTGATGAAGCAGTCTGCCAAGACGCTCGCTGTCGTTGCCCTCGGTGCCGCCTTTGCCGCCGCTGCCGCCGGGACGGCCTCCGCCGTCCCCTCGCTTCCGAACCTGGGATCGCTGTCGACCGTCACCACGGGGACCCCGGTCGGCACGGTCGGCAAGGCGATGCCCGCAGCCAGCTCCAAGAAGGCGGCGCCGGCCGTTCAGCAGCAGGAGAGCAGCGACCCGGTGGGCACCCTGCTCGGCGGCATGCCGGCCGGCCCCGTGGCGAGCAACCTCTCCGGCGCCGCCACCCTGCCCGGTGGCCTCACCGGCTGAGCAGGCCTCGCGCCCTGCCGGGGCGCACACCCGTGAGCCGGGTGTGCGCCCCGGTGGTGTGTGAGTAGGGTCGTGATCATGCGTCCGAAGGCATACGCCCGTGCGGCGGTGCTCACCCTGACCGCGCTGCTCGGCGCCGCCTGCGCCGGACCTCCGGACGGCCCGGTCGAATCCGTGAGCGGCCGGGACCGGACGCCGACTGCCTTGCAGCGAGCCGCACTTGAGCCGGGCGACGTGCCCGGATACGAGGTCTCCGGCGATCGCTCGCCCGACGCCGCCCGGGACGCCCCGATCGCCGACCGCGCCGCGTGCGCGCCGCTCGCCGAGGTGATGGGCGAGGCGCCCGACGACCGGGCCCGCGCGACGGTGAGCCGCGGCCTCGGCTCGCGGAACACCCCGGGCCTCGCGGTATCGGCCTCGCTGTCCGCGTACTCCGCACCGGACGCGAAGCGCCTGATCACGGAGCTGAGGACGGCCCTGGCCCGCTGCGGCAACGAATTCAGCACGGTCCTCGACGGCCGCAGGGCTGCGTACCGGGATGTGCGTGCCGTGCCGTACGCGGTGAAGGGCGACGAGTCGGTCGGCTGGAGGGCATCCGCGCTTGTCCAGGGGGCGCCTGCACCCGTGCACATCGTCGTGGTGCGCCAGGGCGTCACCATCGTGCGGTTCATGGCGATCAACGTGTCCGGGCGGGCGCCCGCGACGGTGACCGTGCCGCACGAGGTCGCCGACCGGCAGCTCGACAAGCTGGCCCGGACCGTCGAGGGCTGAGAGGTCCGGACGCAGACTCCGGCTACGAGGACTACCAGGCGGCGCGCGGGGACTTCTCGGAGGGGATCAGGGCCCACATCGCCAGGTAGATCAGGAACTGGGGTCCCGGGAGCAGGCACGAGACGAGGAAGATCACGCGCATCGTGGTCGCGGAGGTGCCGAAGCGCCGGGCCAGCGCTGCGCACACTCCGCCGATCCGGCGGCCTTCGGTCGGGCGGACAAGAGGGGCGCTCATGGCAGGCTCCTTCGGAGCTGGAGTGGGGGAGCCGCTTCTTGGTGGGCTCCCTTGCGATGTCTCCATGCTCCCGCCCGCAATGCGGGCAAACCATCGGGCTAAGGGGCGATCCCGACCCTGGGAATCGTCGGGGTCCGCCCCTGAGGGGACTCCTCCCGAAGGACGGCTGCGGGCCGCTCGTGCTGGTTCCTGCGGCGGAGGCCCCGCCGCCACGCCGGCACCACCGCGAGGTGGGCGAGGGCGATGCCGGTGGTGTTCAGGAGCAGCGAGTCCACATCGGGGACCTGGCCGGGCACGGCCGTCTGCAGCAGGGCGATGCCGAGCGAGATCAGGGCGCCGGTGAGCACGGTGCGTACCAGGGAGGCGAGCGGGGAGACCTGGAGGCGGCCGCCGACCATCGGGAGCAGCACCCCCAGCGGGGCGAGAAGCAGCAGGCCCTCGCCGATCTGGTGGGCCGCTTCGAGGGGCCCGAGCGCGAGGTCGGCCTTGATGCCGGCGAACGGCGTCAGATTGGTGGCCGTCACCCACATCACGTCCCGTGGCCGCAGCGAGGTCCACGCCACGAGCAGCAGATGCGCGAGGAGGAGGACGAACCCCACCACGCGGAACCGGATGACGGCGCTGCCGCCTTGACCATGACGCTGCTGCACGCCCCCCAAGACGCGGGCCGCGGCGGGAACGGTTCCGCCGCGGACGGGTGATTCCGGCTGCCCGCCCGCGGCCCGGCCCACCGGGCACCCGCTACGTGCGGGTGGGGCGGGGGATGTCGCCGAGGGTGGCCGCGCTGTCCGGCCGGGACTTCATCTCCGAGGTGCAGGTGTAGCGGCGCGCCGGGTCCTCGCCGGGGCCGCCGAGGACCACCTGCTGGGAGCCGGGCGCCGTCGGGGTGTTCTCCGCGTACGTGCAGACCACCTGCGACAGCGCGAGCGCCGAGAGGTCCTCCGGGTTGCGGCTGAGGCGCAGCGCGCCCGGCGGGTCGTTCTTGTGCGCCGCCGTGACGGTGAGCGGTCCCTTGACCTCCGTGGTGAACCCGGCGTCCTTCTCGTCGCCCGACGGCTGCGCGATGAGCTCGTCGAGCAGCGCCTGCGCGAAGCGGAGCCGGTCCTCGGCACCCTTGTTCTCCGGGATCCGCACCGAGCGCTGGGCGGTGACCAACTGCGCCCCGCACACCAGATAGACCTGCACGGTGACTCCCTCGAACTGCGGGGCGACCGCGCCGTCCGGCACCTCGCACGGCACCCGGGACGGCGCCGGGCCCGCGTCGACGGGCACCGAGGTGGGCCGGATGCCGCAGCCGGTGGCCGCGGTGCCCAGCGCGAGCAGCCCGGCCAGCGCGGCGGCTGCCCGGCGACGTCGTCCTCTCACTGCTCAGCGCCTCCTTCCGGCGTCTCGGCGGTGGCGGGCGGGGTGGCGTCCAGCGGAAGCCGCAGCACGAACACGGCGCCGCCTTCGGGGGAGTTGGCGGCACTGATGTCGCCGCCGTGGATGTGCGCGTTCTCCATCGCGATGGACAGGCCGAGCCCGCTGCCCTCCGAGCGCGGACGCGAGGCGCTGGCCTTGTAGAACCGGTCGAAGACGTGCGGCAGCACCTCCTCGGGGATGCCGGGCCCGTGGTCGCGTACCGCGATCACCAGCTCGTCGCCCTCGACGCGCACCGAGACCCGCACCGGCGAGCCGCCGTGCTTGAGGGCGTTGCCGATCAGGTTGGCGAGCACGACGTCGAGGCGGCGCGGGTCGAGGCGGGCCATGATGCCGCGCTCGGCGTCGAGTTCGACGGCGTCCAGCCAGGCCCGGGTGTCGATGCACGCGGTGATCTGGTCGGCGATGTCCACGTCGTCCAGGACGAGCCGGGCGGTGCCCGCGTCGAAGCGGGTGACCTCCATCAGGTTCTCGACCAGGATGTTCAGGCGCCGGGTCTCGGAGACCACGAGCCGCACCGCGGGCGCGATCATCGGGTCGAGGCTGTCCTCCTCCTCGTCGAGGACCTCGGCGACGGCGGTGAGCGCGGTCAGCGGCGTACGCAGCTCGTGCGACATGTCGGCCACGAAGCGGCGGCTCGCCTCCTCGCGCGCGCTCATGTCCGTGACCTTCTTCTCCAGGGCCTCGGCCGTCCGGTTGAACGTCCTGGACAGATCGGCGAGTTCGTCCGTGCCGGAGACCCTGAGGCGGGTGTCGAGCTTGCCCTCGCCGAGCCTGCGCGCCGCGTCCCCGAGCCGCTGCACCGGCCGCAGCACGGTGGTGGCGGCCGCCTGCGCGAGCAGCGCCGAGGCGAGCAGCGCGAGGAAGGTGGCGATGCCGAGCGACCAGGCGAGGGAGTTGAGGTCGCGCCGCTCCTGGTCGAGCGGGGCCAGCATGTAGCCGGTCGGCCCGGCCCCGATGATCTTCGTGCCGCCGACCAGGTACGGGTGCCCGTGCAGCGTGATCCGCTGCCAGAACAGGTGGTACGGGTAGGCGTTGGTCCCCGTCACCTTCTGCTTCTTGTCGACCGCTTCCTGCAGCGACTTGGGTACGTCGTCGAGCGTGAAGCCGTCCACGTTCGACGCCCCGATGATCGGCTTGCCGGGGGCGCGCTCGGCCACGAGCAGCACGTTGTAACGGGAGTTGCTGCTGTCCGCCATCTGCTTGGCGGCCACCTGCAGGTCGTGCTCGACCGGCTGCAGCGGCAACGAGGCCGCCCGGTTCTGCATGCCCTGACGGAAGTCGTTGAGCGCCGAGTCCTGTGTACGGACCAGCACGGCCTCGCGGTTGAGCCAGTACGCGATGCCGGACGCGGAGACGGCCGCGGTCAGCGCCACGAGCGCGAACACCACGACGAGGCGCAGCCGCAGACTGGTCCAGCGCAGACCGGCGAGTATCGCTCGCTTCACTTGCCCTGCTTATCGGGGGTACGGGGGTGGTGCGACGGGTTCACGAGGGGGTGTCCAGGCGGTAGCCCACGCCACGGACGGTACGGATCAGCGTCGGCGAGGACGGCACGTCCTCGACCTTGGCGCGCAGCCGCTGCACACAGGCGTCGACGAGCCGGGAGTCGCCCAGGTAGTCGTGCTCCCACACGAGGCGGAGCAGCTGCTGGCGGGAGAGCGCCTGGCCCGGCCGGCGGCTCAGTTCGAGGAGCAACCGCAGCTCGGTGGGCGTGAGTTGAAGGTCCTCGCCGTTCTTGGTGACCGTCATCGCGGCCCGGTCGATCACCACGTTGCCGAACGCCGCCGAGTCGGTGGACTCCCGCTCGCCGCGCCGCAGGACGGCCCGGATCCGGGCGTCGAGGACCCGCCCCTGGACCGGCTTGACCACATAGTCGTCGGCGCCGGACTCCAGGCCCACCACCACGTCGATGTCGTCGTTGCGCGCGGTCAGCAAAATGATCGGCAGCTGGTCGGTGCGCCGGATCCGGCGGCACACCTCGAAGCCGTCGATCCCGGGCAGCATCACGTCCAGCACGATCAGGTCCGGCCGCTGCTCGCGCAGCAGTTTCAGGCCGTCCTCTCCCGTCGCCGCGGTGGCCACACGGTGGCCCTGGCGTGACAGGGAGAGTTCGAGGGCCGTGCGGATGGCGTCGTCGTCCTCGATCAGCAACAGGAAAGGCACAGAGGTCATTCTGGCCCATGGGGGAGAGGAGCACGACCCCCGTCCGGCCCCCGGCCCGCCACAACGCGTTCACAGGTCGCTGTGACAGGCCTGTGACACTCGGCAGACAGCTCGATGAAGTGGCCCGGGCAAGCTCTTCCTCGTAACCAAGCACGCCGAAGAAAAAGACTCCACCGACGGGGGGCGCGAGATGAACGCACTGCACAGCACCAACTCCAGCGCAGTTGTGACGCGTCTCCACGACGTCGTACGGAGCACCGAGAAGTCCGGCGCCGTGAGCGGGCGGGGGTGCGCTCGCGGCGCCGGGCGTCAGCACTCGTCGTACATGACGGTGATTGACAGCCCCGCGGTTGCGGCCGCGGGGAACAAGCCGCAGGGGAGCGGGGAGGCGGCGTACCGGGAGGTCACGGGGGAGCGGAAGAGCCTGTCGGAGGCGGAGTTCACCGCCTACGTACAGGAACGCCGCGCCTCCCTGTACGCAACCGCCTACCACCTGACGGGCGACCGCTACGAGGCGGAGGACCTGCTGCAGAGCGCGCTGTTCTCCACCTACCGCGCCTGGGACCGCATCAGCGACAAGGCGGCGGTCGGCGGCTATCTGCGCCGCACGATGACCAATCTGCACATCAGCGCCTGGCGGCGGCGCAAGCTCAACGAGTACCCGACCGAGGAGCTGCCGGAGACGGCCGGCGACACGGACGCGATGCGCGGCACGGAACTGCGCGCGGTGCTCTGGCAGGCGCTGGCCCGCCTGCCCGAACTGCAGCGCACGATGCTGGTCCTGCGCTACTACGAGGGTCGTACGGATCCGGAGATCGCGGACATCCTCGACATCAGTGTCGGCACGGTGAAGTCCAGCATCTGGCGCTCGCTGCGCCGGCTGCGCGAGGACGAGGTCCTCAGCTTCGGCCGTGACGAGGAGGAGTCCTTCGGCGAGCTGGTGGCCTGAAGGTCTGGGGGAGGGACGCGGGTGGTCCGCGGGGGACACGGGGGCCACTCACGGGGGTAACGGGGTAACGGGGGAAGCGGCGGGGCCAATCGGCCCCGCCGCTTCATTTTGTTCGCGCGCGTTCGGCTATGCCACGGCCGCCGTGCGGCACCGGCCGGCCGCCGCGCCCGCGATGCGGCCGAGGGCTTCCTCCTTGCCGCAGGGGTGGGCGCCCAGCGCGGTCTGGCGGGCGACGATCGCGCGCTCTGCGCGCATCAGACGCCAGCCGCGGCGCAGCAGGAACGCCACCGACTTGCGGCCCTCCTTCAGGTCGCGAAGCAGCCTGCGGCGGAAGGTCGTGGAGGGCCGCCCGCGCAGGCAGATCGCGTCCGCGAGCACCCCGAGCTCCTGGCAGCGGGTCACGATGTCGGCGGCGAAGATGCCCTCCGCGATGAACAGCGGAGTGCGGTCGATGCCGAGTGCGGTGGTGCCGGTGATGGAACTCGTCGCGATCGAGTAGACCGGCACGGCGGTGCGCCCCGTACGGCACAGTTCGGTGATGGCGCGGACCGCGGCGTCCGCGTCCCAGGACAGCGGGGAGTCCCAGTCGATGTCCGCACTGCCCGCCACCAGCGGCAGGGTCGGGTCGTCACCTTCTTTGTAGAAGTCGTCGAGGCGCAGCACGGGCAGGTCCGTGCGGGCGGCGAGGGACGACTTGCCGGAGCCGGAGGGCCCCGACAGCAGGACGACGCGCGTCGGAATGGCAGATGAACTCACGGGACACCAGTGTGGGCCATGCACCCGGGAGTGGTACCCCTCGGGGAGGCCGTTGGTATCGAGCATCACATCTCAACTACGCTTCGTGCCCGCGCGATTACGCACCTTCCGTACGAGAGTGAGTGGGATCCCATGGGACATCACGAGGCCGCAAAGGCCGCCAGGACCCTGCGCCACCGCGCCCTGCTGCGGGCCGGGCTCACCGTCACCGCGGCCGGCGCGGCCCTGGCCGGCGCGGGTTCGGCGGCGCAGGCGGCGCCCGTGGCCGAGGCTCCCGCGACGGGGCAGAGCGCGATGGCCAACGACCTCGCGGCGGGCGCGCAGGGCGCGGCCGGGGCGGTCGGCTACGCGATCGCTCCCGCGAAGTCGCTGCGGCTCGACCCGCTGGCCAACACCGGGGTCGACCCGCTGAACAACGGCGTGGGCACCCAGGTCGCGGACTTCCAGCCCGTCTCGACGGAGATGGCGACGAGCCCGGTGACGAGTGGCGGAGCCCTCAAGGACCTCCCCGTCGCCGGCCAGGCCGCGGGGTTGCTGCCCGGCTGAGCCCGCGCGTCCGTATCCGGCGCGAGAGATGCCCGAGGCCCCCGCCGGTCCAACTGGCGGGGGCCTCGGGCAAGTCGGCTCAGTACGCGGAGCCGGACGCGCCCAGCGAACCCGTCGGGTGCCAGACCGTCTTGGTCTCCAGGAACGCGGTCAGGCGGTCGGTGCCCGGGTCCGCGGAGAAGTCCACGGCCTTGGGGCGCACGACGCGCTTGAGGTTGTCCGCCGCCGCGATCTCCAGGTCGCGCGCGAGGTCGGAACCCGCGCCCGTCAGGTCGATCGCGTTGACGTCCTGGTGCGCGGCCAGCGGCGCCGCGATCTCGGCCGTCTTGCCGGACAGGACGTTGACCACGCCGCCCGGCAGGTCGGAGGTGGCGAGCACCTCACCGAGCGAGAGCGCCGGAAGCGGTGCCTTCTCGGAGGCGATCACGATGACGGTGTTGCCGGTCGCGATGACAGGGGCGATGACCGAGACCAGGCCCAGGAACGACGACTCCTGGGGCGCGAGGACCGTGACGACGCCGGTCGGCTCGGGGGTGGAGAGGTTGAAGAACGGGCCCGCGACCGGGTTCGCCCCGCCCACGACCTGGCCGATCTTGTCCGTCCAGCCCGCGTACCAGACCCAGCGGTCGATGGCCGCGTCCACGACGGCGGCGGCCTTCGACTTCGACAGGCCCTCGGCCTCGGCGACCTCCCGCACGAACTGGTCCTTGCGGCCCTCCAGCATCTCGGCGATGCGGTAGAGGATCTGGCCCCGGTTGTACGCGGTCGCGCCGGCCCAGCCGCCGAACGCCTTGCGGGCCGCGACGACCGCGTCCCGCGCGTCCTTGCGGGAGGAGAGGGGCGCGTTGGCCAGCCACTTGCCCTTGCTGTCGACCACTTCGTACACCCGGCCGCTCTCGGAACGCGGGAACTTCCCGCCCACGTACAGCTTGTAGGTCTTGAAGACGCCGAGACGCGTCGGCTCGGACTTCTCAGACGACTTCTCAGACATCGAGGTAACCCTCCAGACCGTGCCGGCCGCCCTCGCGGCCGAAGCCCGACTCCTTGTAGCCGCCGAACGGCGAGGTCGGGTCGAACTTGTTGAACGTGTTGGCCCAGACGACACCGGCGCGGAGCTTGTTCGCGACCGCGAGGATGCGCGAGCCCTTCTCCGTCCAGATGCCGGCGGAGAGGCCGTACTGGCTGTTGTTGGCCTTGGCGACGGCCTCGTCCGGCGTGCGGAAGCTCAGCACGGACAGGACCGGGCCGAAGATCTCGTCGCGGGCGATGGTGTGCGCCTGGGTGACGTTGGTGAACAGCGTCGGGGCGAACCAGTAACCCGCCGAGGGCAGGTCGCACGGCGCGGTCCAGCGCTCGGCGCCCTCCGCCTCGCCCGTCTCGGTGAGCGCGGTGATGCGCGCCAGCTGCTCGGCCGAGTTGATGGCGCCGATGTCGGTGTTCTTGTCCAGCGGGTCGCCCAGGCGCAGCGTGGACAGGCGGCGCTTGAGCGAGTCGAGCAGCTCGTCCTGGATCGACTCCTGGACCAGGAGGCGCGAGCCCGCGCAGCAGACCTGGCCCTGGTTGAAGAAGATGCCGGAGACGATGCCCTCGACGGCCTGGTCGATGGGGGCGTCGTCGAAGACGATGTTGGCGCCCTTGCCGCCCAGCTCCAGGGTGACCTTCTTGGAGGTGCCGGCCACCGAGCGGGCGATCGCCTTGCCGACGGCGGTCGAGCCGGTGAAGGCGACCTTGTTCACGTCCGGGTGCTCGACGAGGGCCGCGCCCGCGTCGCCGTACCCGGTGAGGATGTTGACGACGCCCTTGGGCAGGCCCGCCTGGCGGCAGATGTCCGCGAAGAACAGAGCCGACAGGGGAGTGGTCTCGGCCGGCTTCAGGACGACCGTGTTGCCCGTGGCCAGCGCCGGGGCGATCTTCCACGCCAGCATCAGGAGCGGGAAGTTCCACGGGATGACCTGGCCCGCGACGCCCAGCGGGCGCGGGTTCGCTCCGTACCCGGCGTGGTCGAGCTTGTCGGCCCAGCCCGCGTAGTAGAAGAAGTGCGCGGCGACCAGCGGGAGGTCCGCGTCGCGGGTCTCCTTGATCGGCTTTCCGTTGTCCAGGGTCTCCAGGACGGCCAGCTCGCGGCTGCGCTCCTGGATGATCCGGGCGATGCGGAACAGGTACTTGGCGCGCTCGGAGCCGGGCAGCGCCGACCACTTCCCGAACGCCTTGCGGGCGGCCTTCACTGCCCGGTCCACGTCCTCGGCGCCCGCCTGGGCGACCTCGGACAGGACCTCCTCGGTGGACGGCGAGACGGTCTTGAAGACCTTGCCGTCGGCGGCCTCGGTGAACTCGCCGTCGATGAACAGGCCGTAGGAGGGGGCGATGTCGACGACCGAGCGCGACTCGGGCGCCGGCGCGTAGTCAAAAACAGATGTCTGTGTCTTCATGTCCATGGTCTCAGTCCACCGTCACGTAGTCGGGGCCGGAGTAGCGGCCGGTCGCCAGCTTCTGACGCTGCATCAGCAGGTCGTTGAGCAGCGAGGAGGCGCCGAAGCGGAACCAGTGGTTGTCCAGCCAGTCCCCGCCCACGGTCTCGTTGACCAGGACCAGGAACTTCACCGCGTCCTTGGTGGAGCGGATGCCGCCGGCCGGCTTCACGCCGACCTGGATCCCGGTCTGGGCGCGGAAGTCGCGTACGGCTTCGAGCAGCACCAGAGTGTTGGGCGGCGTGGCGTTCACGGCCACCTTGCCCGTCGACGTCTTGATGAAGTCGGCGCCGCCCATCATGCCGAGCCAGCTGGCGCGGCGGATGTTGTCGTACGTCGACAGTTCACCGGTCTCGAAGATGACCTTGAGGCGGGCCTTGTCGCCGCACTCGGCGCGGACGGCCGCGATCTCCTCGTACACCTTGAGGTAGTGACCGGCCAGGAACGCGCCCCGGTCGATCACCATGTCGATCTCGTCGGCGCCGGCCGCGACCGCGTCCCGTACGTCCGCGAGCTTGACCGGCAGCGCCGCGCGGCCCGCCGGGAAGGCGGTGGCGACGGACGCGACCTTGACGTCCGAGCCCTTCAGCACCTCCTTGGCGGTCGCCACCATGTCCGGATAGACGCAGACGGCGGCGGTGTGCGGGGTGGTGCGGTCGGTCGGATCGGGGTGGACGGCCTTGGCGGCGAGCGCCCGGACCTTGCCCGGGGTGTCCGCGCCTTCCAGCGTCGTCAGGTCGATCATCGAAATGGCCAGGTCGATGGCGTACGCCTTGGCCGAGGTCTTGATCGAACGGGTGCCGAGGGACGCGGCGCGAGCTTCCAGGCCCACCGGGTCGATGCCGGGGAGCCCGTGGAGGAAGCGGCGCAGCGCGCCGTCGGACGCGGTCGCGTCGGCGAAGGCAGCTGCAGGTGCATTGGTGGGCATGGTCACCAGATGAGCATATCTACGCGCGTAGCTGCCTGTACAGCCCCCGGGGCTCAGGTGAGCGGGGGTGAGCTCTGTCACGCGCCTGTGACATGGAGCGGACGCTTCTCGCACAGGTGCTGCATAGATTTTCTTTCGCAGCCCCGCCCAGCCTCAACGGCCCCACCCGGCAGAGGAGGCGGCATGCAACCTCTCCTTCTCCTTCCTTCTCCGGCCGCTCGGCCGCCCTGCTTCATGGAGTCGTTCATGTCGACCTACGCCCGCACCTCGCTCCGCGCCGCGATCGCCACCGCCGCCCTCGCCGGAGCCTTCCTCACCCCGGCCGCCGCCTTCGCGGCCACGTCGGCCCCGGCCCCCGCGGCCTCCGGCACGTGCCACGTCACCAAGGACGTCGCCTCGGTCCAGCCGTACATGTTCGTCACGCTCACCAACGACCTGGCGAACGGCCCGAAGGCGGAGCTGCGCAATGACCAGGGGAAGGTCGTCGCGAGCGTCGACCGCGCCCACCCCACCGACCTCAGCGACGGCATCAAGCTCGAAGAGGCCAAGGGCGGCAAGGCGGTCTTCTTCCAGCGCAGCCAGGGCGGTGACGCCCCCTGGACGTCGCAGAACTTCCCGGCGCTGCCCAAGACCTGCACCGACCCCGGTGACGCCACGTACAAGCTGGTCAACGGCGAGACCCTTGCGGTGCACCGGTTCGCGACGAACCACTACCGTGCCGAGTTCCTCACCAACGGCAAGGTCGTCAAGATCATGGAGACCGAGGGCGAGGACGTCGACGCGTTCGTGCACGGCATGCACGTGACCCTCAACTCCTCGACGGGCAAGGTGAATTCGGAGTACATCAACGGCCGCTCCGGCTGCACCGTGACCGAGGTCGTGCCCAGCGTCTTCCACGCCGGGATGTCGGTGAAGCTCACCAACGGCCCCGAGGGCGCGAAGGCGTCCCTGCGCGACAGCGGTCTCAAGGTGTTCGCCACCGTGGACCGCGCCCACCCCGTCAGCGGCCAGGGCATCCGCGTGGACGGCGCGAACACCGCCGCCCCCAAGCTCGGCCAGCGCACCCAGGGCGGCGACACCCCGTACGCCTACACCGACTTCCCCAAGCTCCCGGCCGGTTGCGCGAGCGGCACCGCGGCCAAGACCCCGGTCAACGCGCCCACGCAGAACGGCGGCCAGACCACCGTCGTGCCCAAGGGGGCCGTCGCGGCCGGCGCCGACATCAAGCAGGGCGGTGGTGACGACACCGCGCTGATCGCGGGCGGCGCGGGCCTCGCCGTGGTCGCAGCGGGCGGGTACGTGGTGCTGCGTCGCCGCAACGCCGCCCGTATCTGACCACCCCGGGCGGGCCGCCCCACCGGCGGCCCGCCCTCCCCATGGCCCTCCCGGAGCGCCCCATGTCCCGCACCCGTGCGACCCGTTCGGCCGCCGCAGCCCTGTTCGTCCTCGCCTTCGGAGTCTCGGCCGCGGGCTGCGGCTCCGGCCCCGCCGAGCCCACCCCGCCCCCGACCGTCTCCGCCGCCTCCAGCGCCCCCGCCGCCCCCGGGGCAGCCACCGCGCTGCCCGCCTCCAAGCCGGTGCGGGTGAGGATCCCGGCGGCCGGGGTCGACGCCGGCCCCGTCCTCGACCTCGGGCTCGCCGCCGACGGCACCGTCGAGGTGCCCTCCGTCGCCGACGCCGACAAGATCGGCTGGTACGACAAGGGGGTCACCCCGGGCCAGACCGGGCCCGCCGTACTCATCGGGCACTTCGACACCGTCAAGGGCCCGGCCGTCCTGAAGAACGTCTCCAAGGTCAAGGTCGGCGACCTCGTCTCGGTGGCCCGCGCCGACGGGAAGACCGCCGAGTTCAAGGTCCGCGCGCTGGAACAGGTCGACAAGTCGGCCTTCCCGACCCAGAAGGTGTACGGCAACACCGACCGCCCCGAGCTGCGCGTCATCACCTGCGGCGGCGAGCTGACCGGCGGGCACCGCCCCGACAACATCATCCTGTACGCGGATCTGGTGGCCTGAGCGAACCGGGGCCCTGGCTCTGAGGCAGAATCGGGCCATGACGAGCCCCACGCCGCCCGCCGAGCCGGCCTACGCCGACCGGACCTACCGCTCACCCGCCGGTATCGCCGGCGGCGCGCTGCTGCTTGCGATCGGTATCTGGCTCGGCGTCGACGCCGTGGTCCAGGGCCACGGCAACGCCCCCTGGCTGGCGCTCGCCGTGCTGCTCTGCGCGGTGCCGTTGATCGTCGCCTTCAGCTTCCGCCCCGCCGTGTTCGCGGGCGCCGACCGGCTCCTGGTGCGCAACCCGTTCCGTACGATCACGCTGCCCTGGGCGTCCGTGGCGGACGTACGGGCCGGGTACTCCAGCGAGGTCTTCGACCAGGCGGGCGGCAAGTACCAGCTGTGGGCGATCCCCGTCTCGCTGCGCCAGCGCAAGCGGGCGGCCCGCCGCCAGGTGCGGGACGCGACGGTCGACGGGCAGATCGGCGTCCCGGTCACGGCCGACGTCAGCGTTGCCAAGACGCGCATGGCGCCCGCCGACCAGTCCATCCGGGACCTGCGCGACCTCGCCGAACAGGGCGCCCTGCGCGAGAGCGCACAGGGCGAGGTCGTTGTCCGCTGGGCGTACGAGGTGATCGCGCCGGCGGTCGCCGGTGCGGTGCTGTTCGTCGTCCTGCTCGCCATCGGCTGACCCCGCTCACGGCGGGCCCGGCCACACCAGGAGCATGTACGCGCCCAGCCACGCCGACGACAGGGTGGCCGCGCCGAGCACCAGGACGGTGACCGTGCGGCGGGCCCGCGCCAGCGCCAGCGCGACCGGCAGCAGCAGCGGAAAGCCGGGGACCAGGAACCGGGCCCGCGGGAAGTAGACGCCGCCGCTGCCGAGGACGACCACGAGCAGCGCGCCCGTGAAGACCAGCAGGGCCGGCGGCTGGCGGTCGGCGAGCGAGAGCAGGTACAGCGCGCCGGACAGGATCAGGATCAGCGTGACCAGGACCAGGAACAGCGGCGGCCGGTTCGCGTACACGAGGAGGGACCGCATGTCGCGCAGGGTGCCGATGCCGCCGTCCCACTCGTTGTCCCAGACCTTCTGCACCGCGAAATAGCCGTCCCAGCGGCCGAGCCGCAGCCCCACCCAGGCCACGTAGCCGCACCAGCCGGTCGGCGCGAGCAGTCCGCCGAGCACCAGGCGCCGGTCGAGCCTGCGGGCGCGTACGAGGGCCACGAGGGCGGTCAGTGAGACGGCGGCCGCGATCGCGATGCCGGTGGGGCGGGTCAGGCCCGCCAGCGCCGCCAGTGAGCCCGCCCAGACCCAGCGCCGGGCCAGCACGCAGTACAGCGCCCACGCCGTGAGCGCGGTGAACAGGGACTCGGTGTAGCCCATCCACTGGACCACGCCGACCGGCAGCGCCGCCCACAGGACCGTGAGCAGGGAGCCCGTGCGGCGGCCGTGCAGGCGGTCGCCGACCGCGAACACCCCGCACGCGGCGACCAGCGAGAACCCGATCGCGAGCAGCAGACCGACGCTGGCCCGCGAGCCCGGCGTGACGGCCGCGACCGCCTTCACCAGGCACGGGTACAGCGGGAAGAAGGCCAGGTTGTTCAGCTGCTCGGCGTGCAGCGCGTGGACGTAGCCGTGGTCGGCGATGCCGAGGTACCAGTTGGAGTCCCAGGACGTGGCGAGCGTCGGCCAGATCCCGTGGTGGCGCACGTGCGCCCACTTCGCGAGGACGAGCATCCCGAAGAGGCGGACCGCGAGATAGCCGAGCAGCGCGGGCCCGGCGTACCCGAGGGCGGTCCGTGCCCGTTCCCCGGCCGGCGGCCGGCCGCCCGTGCCGCGCCGGGCCGGGTGCCGGCGTGCGGCGGGGACGGGACGGCGACGGACCGTGGTCGACGCCGGTGGCGGTGCGGTCGGTGACACGGCGACGGCTCCTTGGCTCGGGCACGGCGAGAGGTACGGGCCACCCTTTCTCGCAAGTCCCCGCCGGATGCCGCACCGCTGCGTCAACCGCCGTGTGAAATCACCCGAAAGCGGGAGTGGGGCGGTGGTCGATCGACCACCGCCCCACTCCGTCGCGTGCCGTCCGTCAGATGCCGGCGGCCGCCGCGAGGTCCTTCTTGATGCCGGCGAGCAGCTCGGCGCCCTTGGCGCGGGCCGAGTCAAGATCGTCGGCGGAGCCGACCGGGACCACGACCTCCAGGTAGCACTTGAGCTTCGGCTCGGTGCCGCTCGGGCGGACGATCACCCGGGCGCCCTCCAGGTAGTAGCGCAGACCGTCGGTGGGCGGCAGGGCCTCGGTCCCCTCGGTGAGGTCCTCGGCCTTGGTGACCGCCAGGCCCGCGAGCGCGGTCGGCGGCTGCTCGCGCAGGCGCGCCATCGCGTCCGAGATCACGGTGAGGTCCTCGACGCGCACCGACAGCTGGTCGGTGGCGTGCAGGCCGTGCGCAAGCGCCAGGTCGTCCAGGAGGTCCAGGACCGTGCGGCCCTGCTCCTTCAGGACGGAGGCGAGCTCGGCGACCAGCAGCGCGGCCGTGATGCCGTCCTTGTCGCGCACGCCCTCGGGGTCGACGCAGTAGCCGAGCGCCTCCTCGTAGCCGTAGCGCAGACCGTCCACGCGGGCGATCCACTTGAACCCGGTGAGCGTCTCCTCGTAGCCGAGCCCCGCGGCCTCGGCGATGCGGCCGAGCAGCGAGGACGACACGATCGACTCGGCGAACACACCCGAGACGCCCTTGGTGACCAGGTGGGCGGCGAGCAGCGCGCCGACCTCGTCGCCGCGCAGCATCCGCCACTCGCCGTCCCGGTCCTTGACCGCGGCCGCGCAGCGGTCGGCGTCCGGGTCGTTGGCGATCACGATGTCGGGGTCGGCGCGGCGGGCCGTGGCGAACGCCAGGTCCATCGCGCCCGGCTCCTCCGGGTTCGGGAAGGCCACGGTCGGGAACGCCGGGTCGGGCTCGGCCTGTTCGGCCACCAGCACCGGCTCGGGGAACCCGGCCCGCGCGAACGCGGCGAGCAGCACGTCCTTGCCGACGCCGTGCATCGCCGTGTAGACGACGTTCGCGGTGCGCGGCGACCCGGGGGTCAACACCGCGTCCGTACGCGCCAGATAGGCGTCCAGGACCTCGTCCCCGAGCACCTCCCAGCCGCTCTCGGGGCGCGGTACGTCGTTCAGCGAGACGACCGCGTCGATCTCGGCGGCGATCTCCGCGTCGGCGGGCGGCACGATCTGCGAGCCGTCACCGAGGTAGACCTTGTAGCCGTTGTCCCGCGGCGGGTTGTGACTGGCCGTCACCTCGACACCGGCCACGGCGCCCAAGTGCCTTATGGCGTAGGCGAGTACGGGCGTCGGCAGCGGCCGGGGCAGGACGGTCGCCCTGAGCCCGGCGCCCACCATGACGGCCGCCGTGTCCCGCGCGAAGTCCGCGGACTTGTAGCGGGCGTCGTACCCGATGACGACGAGCCCGTCGCCCTGGCCCTTCGCCTTCAGGTACGCGGCGAGCCCGGCGGCGGCCCGGATGACGACCGAACGGTTCATCCGCATCGGCCCGGCGCCCAGCTCGCCGCGCAGCCCGGCGGTGCCGAACTGCAGCGTGCCGCTGAACCGCGCGGCCAATTCCTCGGCGTCCGCGCTCTCGATGAGCTTCGCGAGCTCCTCGCGCGTCTCGCTGTCGGGGTCCTCGGCCAGCCAGGCCTGGGCCCGCGCGATCAGGTCCTGCGTCACGTTGTCAGCCTTTCGCGAAAAGGGGATCAGATGCGGTCGAGTACCCGGGTGAGCAGCTCGCCCATGCGCGCCGCGGAGTCGCGGCCCGCCTGGAGCACCTCTTCGTGGTTGAGCGGCTCACCGGTGAGACCGGCGGCGAGGTTGGTGACGAGCGAGATCCCGAGGACCTCCGCGCCGGCCTCGCGGGCGGCGATGGCTTCGAGCACGGTCGACATGCCGACCAGGTCGCCGCCCAGCACGCGGACCATGTTGATCTCGGCCGGGGTCTCGTAGTGCGGGCCGGGGAACTGGACGTAGACGCCCTCTTCCAGCGTCTCGTCGACCTCCTTGCACAGCGCGCGCAGACGCGGCGAGTACAGGTCGGTGAGGTCCACGAAGTTGGCGCCGATGATCGGCGAGGTGGCCGTCAGGTTGAGGTGGTCGCTGATCAGGACCGGCTGGCCCGGGCGCATGCCCTCGCGCAGACCGCCGCAGCCGTTGGTCAGCACGACGGTCTTGCAGCCGGCGGCGACGGCGGTGCGCACACCGTGCGAGACGGCGGCGACGCCGCGGCCCTCGTAGAAGTGCGTACGGCCGAGGAAGACCAGCGCGCGCTTGTCACCGATCTTGTACGAGCGGATCTTGCCGCCGTGTCCCTCGACGGCCGGCGGCGGGAAGCCCGGCAGCTCGGTCACGGGGAACTCGGCCTCGGGGGCGCCGAGGGCGTCGACGGCCGGCGCCCAGCCGGAGCCCATCACCAGGGCGACGTCGTGGGTCTCGGCGCCGGTGAGCTCGCGCAGACGCGCGGCGGCGGCGTCGGCGGCGGCGTGGGGGTCCTGGAGCAGGTCCGGGGTGGCAGATGCGTTCACTGAGTCTCTCGCCTCGCGAAGGAACGTCGTCCCGCCCGGTGACTGTCCGGCCGGGTCCGGGGGATTTCCCCCGGTAAAGAAGAATTACGCGCACGAGCGTAACCGCTGAAGTCCTACGCGCGTAGATGTGCAGGATAACGGACCTGTCCGATCCCTTTGTGGCTTCGCACGAAAGCGGCAGCGGCCATCGCGCCGCAAAGGCGCGAAGCCCGGCCCTGACCTTGGTCTTCAAGGGGGCCGGGCTCCGGGCCGGACTCAGCAGGGCCGCTTGCGGAGTTCCATCACATAGTCGTGCGGCGCGCCCGCGGACTCGGCCGCGTCGGCGAGCTCGCCCAGGTACCGAGCCGAGGGCAGACCGCCCTCGTACCCGTTCAGGACGTACAGCCAGGCCGCTTCCTCGCCGTCCAGCGTGTGCACCCGTACCCGCATCCGGCGGTAGATGTCGAGCCCGACCCCCTCCCACCGGTCCATCGACTCCTCGTCGAGCGGCGCGATGTCGTACAGGGCGACGAAGACCTGCGAGCGGGGTGCCTCGACGATCGTCGCGAGGGCGCCCTCCCAGCCCATCTGCTCCCCGCCGAACGTCAGGCGCCAGCCGTTGAGCCAGCCGGTGCCGCGCAACGGTGAGTGCGGGGCGCGGCGGGTCATCAGCCGCGGATCCAGGTTGCCGGCGTACGCGGCGTAGAGCGACATGGTGTCGAGGGTACGACAGTGGCCCGTGGGGGTACTTCGTGCGGCCCGCCCGCATCCGGGCCGCGGCGGATCCCGCCACGGCGGCCGAATGGCGCCCCCGGGGCGAGGACACTTGAAGCGTGCGGGACAATGAGGTACGTACTGCGTTCCCCCGGGGCCCCGCCCCGGACCCCCGGCCGGGCGGGCAGGCAGGCCGGGATCGACACTACGAGGCGGACTTTTTCGTGACGCGGATCGTGATCATCGGTGGCGGACCGGGCGGATACGAGGCGGCCCTGGTGGGCGCCCAGCTCGGTGCGGAGGTGACCGTCGTGGACTGCGACGGTCTGGGCGGGGCGTCGGTGCTGACCGACTGCGTGCCGTCGAAGACCCTGATCGCGACGGCCGAGGTGATGACCACCTTCGACTCTTCGTACGAGGAGTTGGGCATCCTCGTCGCCGACGACACGCCCCCCGAGGAGCAGTCCGCCCGGGTCGTCGGCGTGGACCTCGGCAAGGTCAACCGGCGCGTCAAGCGCCTCGCGCTCGCCCAGTCCCACGACATCACCGCCTCGGTGACCCGGGCCGGCGCCCGCGTCATGCGCGGCCGCGGCCGGCTCGCGGGCCCCCAGGGCATCGACGGCACGCGCGACGTGATCGTCACGGCCGCCGACGGCACCGAGGAGATGCTCACCGCCGAGGCCGTCCTGATCGCCACCGGCGGCAGCCCGCGCGAGCTGCCCGACGCCCAGCCCGACGGCGAGCGGATCCTCAACTGGACGCAGGTGTACGACCTGGACGAGCTCCCCGAGGAGCTCATCGTGGTCGGTTCCGGCGTCACCGGCGCCGAGTTCGCGGGCGCCTACCAGGCGCTCGGCTCCAAGGTCACCCTCGTCTCCTCCCGCGACCGGGTGCTGCCGGGCGAGGACCCGGACGCGGCCGCCGTCCTGGAGGACGTGTTCCGCCGCCGCGGCATGAACGTCATGGCCCGCTCGCGCGCCGAGTCCGCCAAGCGCGTCGGCGACCGCGTCGAGGTCACCCTCTCCGACGGCCGGGTCATCAGCGGCACCCACTGCCTGATGGCCGTCGGCGCGATCCCCAACACCGCGAACATGGGTCTGGAGGAGTCGGGCGTACGCCTCAAGGAGTCCGGCCACATCTGGACCGACAAGGTCTCGCGCACCTCCGCCCCCGGCGTGTACGCGGCCGGCGACGTGACCGGCATCTTCGCGCTCGCCTCGGTCGCCGCGATGCAGGGCCGCATCGCGATGTACCACTTCCTGGGCGACGCGGTGGCCCCGCTCAACCTGAAGACGGTCTCCTCCAACGTCTTCACCGACCCGGAGATCGCCACCGTCGGCTACACGCAGGCCGACGTCGACGCGGGCAAGATCGAGGCCCGCGTCGTCAAACTGCCGCTCCTTCGCAACCCGCGCGCCAAGATGCAGGGCATCCGGGACGGCTTCGTCAAGATCTTCTGCCGGCCGGGCACCGGCATCATCGTGGGCGGTTGTGTCGTCGCACCGCGCGCGAGTGAACTGATCCATCCGATCTCGATCGCGGTCGACAACAATCTGACGGTCGAGCAGATCGCGAATGCGTTCACTGTGTACCCGTCGCTGTCGGGCTCGATCGCCGAGGTGGCCCGTCAGCTGCACACCCGGAAGAAGGCCGGAGAGGCGTAACTTCCCTGGTGGGACAGGGGGTTGTCGAGGGCGGCGCGAGGCCTGTGAGTACCGGTCCGGACGTATACCACTCGATGACCCCCTTTGAGTGCATCTTCTGTTGTTCGGCGCAAACTGCTGAGAATATTCGGCCGCCCAGGTTACTGTCAGTTTCGTGTTCGCTGCAGAACGTCGCCAATTGATCCTCGAAATGGTGCGCGCCAACGGGGCGGTATCGCTCCGTGAGCTCGCCCGCGTCGTCCAGACCTCCGAAGTGACCGTACGGCGGGACGTGCGGGCGCTGGAGGCAGAAGGACTCCTCGACCGTCGGCACGGCGGTGCGGTGCTGCCGGGCGGGTTCACCCGCGAATCCGGCTTCCCGCAGAAATCCCATCTAGCGACCGCGGAGAAGACGGCCATCGCCGACCTCGCCGCCAGCCTCGTCGAAGAGGGCGAGGCCATTGTGGTCGGCGCGGGGACGACCACGCAGGAGCTGGCCCGCCGGCTCGCACGGGTCCCCGGCCTGACCGTCGTCACCAACTCCCTTTTGGTGGCACAGGCGTTGGCGCACGCCAACCGGGTCGAAGTGGTCATGACCGGAGGCACCCTGCGCGGCTCCAACTACGCCCTGGTGGGCAGTGGCGCCGAGCAGTCCCTCCAGGGCCTTCGCGTCTCCCGCGCCTTCCTGTCGGGGAGTGGACTCACGGCCGAACGCGGCCTGTCCACCTCCAACATGCTCTCGGCGTCCGTCGACCGGGCCCTCGTCCAGGCCGCCGCGGAGGTCGTGGTCCTGGCCGACCACACCAAACTCGGCACCGACACGATGTTCCAGACGGTGCCGACCGACGTGATCACGCGCCTGGTCACCGACGAGCCGCCGGGCCACGACGACCGTGCCGCCACCGAGTTGCAGGCCCTTGCCGACCAGGGCGTGCAGATCGCCGTGGCCGGCCCCGTGGGCACGGGCGGCGAGTCCACCCCCGGCCGTCCCCCGCGCCGCGACATGCCGCTCCCCGGCCAGCGCCGCAGCCACGGCCCCGGTGCGGGCCCGCAGTTGCGCAGCGCGGCGTCCATGGGCGAGCCGCAGGGGCCGGGGGAGCGGGCACGGGTCGCGGATCTGCGGCGGCGCTGAGGCGGGGGGCCTTCTACCCCTTCAGGCCCCGGTAGGTCAGGGCGAGCAGGCGGTCCGCCAACTCGGGGTCGTCCGGGGACTGTTCGGCCGCCAGGGCGATCGCGTTGGTCAGCTGCATGAGGTCGGCGATGGTGACGTCGGCTCGTACGGAACCGGCTTCCCTGGCCCGTACGAGCAGGGCGTCGCCCGCCTTCCGCATCGGCTCGCTGCACCTGGCCAGGGCCGAACTCGCGTCGCCCGAGGCCGACATGAGGGCGCGGGCCAGGCCCCGGTACACCCCGGCGTGCGTGATGATGGCGCGCAGCCACTCGATGAGCGCGGTGCAGGGCTGCTCGGCGTCCAGCAACTCCCTTGAGCGGTCGAGGAGTACGTCCACCTCGCTCTGGAACACCGCGCTCAGCAGGGCGTGGCGGGTGGGGAAGTGCCGGTACAGGGTGCCGATGCCCACGCCGGCCCTGCGGGCCACGTCCTCCAGGGAGGTGTCCGTGCCGCGTTCCGCGAAGGCGGTGCGGGCTACGGCGAGCAGGCGGTCGTGGTTGCGCCGCGCATCGGCCCTGAGGGGCCGAACCCCAACCCCCGTTTTCCCATCCATGCCCCCAGCATGCCACCCGTGCCCGCCCGGGGGCGGGCGGTCAGCTGTGCCGGTGCTCCGCCCCGGACCCCGAGGCCCCCACCCCTTCCCGAGACCCCTAGCAGCGCCCATGCCGGCCGGCACCGGAGCATCTCAGCCTGTCCGGCGATTGAGGACGAGCGCCCTCAAGGCGCGAACGGGGCCTGGGGCGGAGCCCCAGGAAACCCGGCTCAACCAGAGGCGGGGCGGGGTGGGGGAAACGCAGGAGCCCCGGCCGAAAAGGTGGCCGGGGCTCCCTGGGACGCTGTGCGTCAGTCCTTGATCTCGCAGATCATCGCGCCGGAGGAGACGGACGCGCCGACCTCCGCCGAGAGTCCCTTGATCGTGCCGGAGCGGTGTGCGTTCAGCGGCTGCTCCATCTTCATGGCCTCCAGGACGACGACGAGGTCGCCCTCGTTGACCTGCTGGCCCTCCTCGACCGCGACCTTGACGATCGTGCCCTGCATGGGCGAGGCCAGGGTGTCGCCGGAGGCAGCCGAACCGGCCTTCTTCGCGGCGCGGCGCTTGGGCTTGGCGCCGCCGGCCGCGGCGGTGCGGGCCAGCGTCATGCCGAGCGAGGAGGGCAGGGAGACTTCCAGACGCTTGCCGCCGACCTCGACGACGACCGTCTCGCGGCCCGGCTCCTCGTCCGTCTCTGCGTCGGCCGGAGCCGTGAACGCCGGGATCTCGTTGACGAACTCGGTCTCGATCCATCGGGTGTGGATACGGAACGGGTCCGCGGTGAACGCCGGGTCCGCGACCACCGCGCGGTGGAAGGGGATCGCGGTGGCCATGCCCTCGACGTTGAACTCCGCCAGCGCACGCGCGGCACGCTGCAGCGCCTGCTCACGGGTCGCGCCGGTCACGATCAGCTTGGCCAGGAGCGAGTCCCAGGCCGGGCCGATCACGCTGCCGGACTCGACACCCGCGTCCAGACGGACACCGGGACCGGTCGGCGGTGCGAACACGGTCACCGTGCCCGGCGCGGGCAGGAAGCCGCGGCCCGGGTCCTCGCCGTTGATGCGGAACTCGAAGGAGTGCCCGCGCACGGCCGGGTCGTCGTAGCCGAGCGCCTCGCCGTCGGCGATGCGGAACATCTCGCGGACCAGGTCGATGCCGGTGACCTCTTCGGTGACCGGGTGCTCGACCTGCAGGCGGGTGTTGACCTCCAGGAAGGAGATCGTGCCGTCGGTGCCGACCAGGAACTCGACGGTGCCCGCGCCGACGTAGCCGGCCTCCTTGAGGATGGCCTTGGACGCGGCGTACAGCTCCGCGTTCTGCGCCTCGGTCAGGAACGGCGCAGGGGCCTCCTCGACCAGCTTCTGGTGGCGGCGCTGGAGCGAGCAGTCACGGGTGGAGACGACGACCACGTTGCCGTGGGTGTCGGCCAGGCACTGGGTCTCGACGTGGCGGGGCTTGTCGAGGTAGCGCTCGACGAAGCACTCGCCCCGGCCGAACGCCGCGACGGCCTCGCGCACCGCGGAGTCGTACAGCTCGGGGACCTCTTCGAGGGTGCGGGCGACCTTCAGGCCGCGGCCGCCGCCGCCGAAGGCAGCCTTGATCGCGATGGGCAGGCCGTGCTGCTCGGCGAACGCGACGACCTCGTCCGAGCCCGAGACCGGGTCCGGGGTGCCCGCGACGAGCGGGGCACCGGCGCGCTGGGCGATGTGACGGGCCGCCACCTTGTCGCCGAGGTCACGGATGGCCTGCGGGGGCGGACCGATCCAGGTCAGACCCGCGTCGAGGACCGCCTGGGCGAACTCGGCGTTCTCGGAGAGAAATCCGTAGCCCGGGTGGACCGCGTCCGCTCCCGAATCGGCCGCGGCCGCGAGCACCTTGGCGATGTCCAGATAACTGGCCGCCGGAGTGTCACCGCCCAGAGCGAACGCCTCGTCCGCCGCCCGGACATGCAGCGCATCCCGGTCCGGATCGGCGTAGACGGCTACGCTCGCGATCCCGGCATCCCGGCAGGCCCGGGCAACACGGACAGCGATTTCGCCACGGTTGGCGATGAGCACCTTGCGCACGATGGCTCCCTCCTTGAAACAAGCTGAGTTTAGGGAAGCCGCACACTGGCTTACGACCCATCCCCAATGGTGAGCTTGCCCACACGGAGTGTGATTCGAGGCACGCTCAAGTCGCGAAATCCCTTGTCGCACCACGGTACGCCGGGCTCCCGTACCGCACAGTAGCGGTGCGGTGTGGTCAAGGTCTCTGTCTCCGAGGCCCTCAGGTCGCCGGGTTTCTTTGTGGAGTCCCTACGAATGGCCGAATGATTCTTTGCGACCCGGCCCTCGCGGGGCGAGGCACTTCACCCAGGGTCGGCCACCGTTGTTGTCCAGACTCTTGTACGACCCCTTACCGGTTAGTAGCGTGCGGATCATCGCCGTACTAGGGGTAACAGGGGGGTGTCGCGCGTGCTGCGTCGACCGATCGCCATCGTGGCCGCGCTCATTCTCTTCGCCGAGGCCTGCGCCGTCGTGCTCGTCAACTGGGTGCTGGGCAAGGTCGCCGACAACCAGCACATGTCCATGGCCGGGCTCGATCCGGACGCGATATCCACCGGAGCGTGGGTCGCGGGCGCGCTGTTCGGGATCTTCCTCGCGGCCTGCGGCATCGTCCTGCTGACCATCGGCATCCGCGACCGCGCCCCGGGCCGCTTCGCCCGTATCGCGGTGATCGCCTGCGCGGTGGTGCACGGCGTGCTCGGCGCGCTCACCGTCGGCCTGGTCGGCTGGGCCGCCTTCGGGTACCTGATGGTGGTGCTCGCGCTGCTCGTCTTCGTACTCCTGGCGTACGTGAAGGAGCGCCCCGAGCCCGAGCCCAAGGATGGCGGGGCCCCCGGCGGAGCCCCGGCCGCCGCCTGACCCCGGCGCTACACCCAGAGGTCGGTGATCGAGACGCCGAGCTCGGCGAGCAGCTTGCGCAGCAGGGGCAGCGAGAGCCCGATGACGTTTCCGTGGTCGCCCTCGATCGAGTCGACGAAGGGCGCCGAGCGGCCGTCGAGCGTGAACGCCCCTGCCACGTAGAGCGGTTCGCCGCTCGCCACGTACGCCGCGATCTCCGCGTCGGTGGGCTCGCCGAATCGTACGACCGTCGACGCGGTCGCCGAGGCACGCTCGCCGGTCGCCGTGTCGATCACGCAGTGCCCGGTCTGCAGCACGCCGGAGCGGCCGCGCATCGACTTCCAGCGGGCCGTCGCGTCCTCGGCGTCGGCGGGCTTGCCGAGCGCCTGGCCGTCGAGTTCGAGCACCGAGTCGCAGCCGATGACCAGCGCGTCGGCGGCCTCGGGGCGGCCGGCCACCGCGTCCGCCTTCGCCTCGGCGAGTACGAGGGCGAGCTCGGCGGGGCTGGGTGCGGTCAGGGCGTCCTCGTCGACGCCGCTGACGATCACCTCGGGCGCGAGCCCGGCCTGGCGGAGCAGCCCGAGCCGGGCGGGCGATTGGGAGGCGAGGACGAGGCGGCGCTGAGCAGTCATGGGCGCCATCGTAGGCGCCCGGACTCGGCCCCGGCCCCTCAGTGCAGGCCGGCCACGAGCATGGCGATCACCATGGCCAGGGCGAGGAACAGGCCCGCCCGGCGCATCATGGCCTGGGCGTCGCGCAGTTCCTTGGGCGGCTCGTTCTCCGGGTCTGACCACAGCATGTAATCGATAGTGGGACCAGGGCTGTTGGAGCGCCTGAGTACGGGTACTCAAGATGCCCCGTGTCAATTGACCAATTGCGGACCGGTACTTCATCTCCCGTTCATGCGCGGCACGCACCGGCCGACCCCCACCCGCTCCGTAAACGGTCCACGGGTTCCATTAGCAAGCGAGGGCTGTTACTGTCCCGAGTTAACGGAACCAGTGAACCATTAAGGGTTGCGGTTGGTCCGTCGTGAACAGGGGAGATCGCCATGAACAGGTCCAGGATCGACAAGGGCGGGGTCGGCGGGGTCGGGATCGGCAGGGGGGTCCGCCGGGGCGGTGTCCCGCTGGCCGCCGGTGCTGCCGCGCTCGCGCTGCTCGCCGGGGCGCAGCCGTCCTCCGCCCGGCCCGTCGCGTGGGGTGCGGCGTGGGCCGCGTCGCCCCAGCTCCCCTCGACCGGGTTCACCCCCAACTGGTCGCAGGAGGGCTTCTCGCACCAGAGCGTCCGCCAGGTCGTGCGGGTCACCGAGGGCGGCGACCGGCTCCGCATCCGGCTGTCCAACGCGTACGGCACCTCACCGCTCGCCCTCACCGGGGCCACCGTCGCCAAGGCCGGGCAGCGTGCGGACGTACAGCCGGGCTCCGTAAGGGAGTTGACCTTCGGCGGCAGGAAGTCCGTGAGCGTCCCGGCGCACGGTGAGCTGCGCAGCGACGCGGCCCGACTCGGCCTGGAGCGGCTCGATTCGGTGACCGTCACCCTCTACTTCGCCGGAACGACCGGGCCCGCCACCTTCCACGCGCAGGGCTTCGCCGACACCTACCGGGCCGAGGGCGACCACCGGGCGGACCCGTCGGGCCGCGCCTTCACCGCGACCAGTCGGTCCTGGTACTACCTCTCCGGCGTCGAGGTCGGCGGCGGGGCGAGGCGTGACGGCGTCGCCCTGTTCGGGGACTCCATCACGGACGGCTTCGGCTCGACCACGGGCGCCAACCGCCGCTACTCCGACGCGCTGGCCGAACGCACCGGCCGGCCCGTCCTCAACGCGGGCATCGGCGGCAACCTCGTACTCAACGACTCGGCCTGGTACGGGGAGCGGTCCGCCGCGCGCTTCGGGCGGGACGTGCTCGACCAGCCCGGCGTCTCGACGGTCGTCGTCCTCGAAGGCGTCAACGACATCGGGTTCAGCGAGGCCCAGAAGGGGCCGAAACCGCAGCCCACGTACAAGCCGGCGCCGGTAGTCTCCAGTGCCCAACTCATCGACGGCTACCGGGAGTTGATCCGCCAGGCGCACAGCAGGGGGCTGAAGGCGGTCGGCGCGACGCTGCTGCCGCTCAAGGGGTCGGACCACTGGGGTGAGCACTCGGCGCGGGTCAGTGACGAGGTGAACGAGTGGATCCGTACGTCTGGTGCGTTCGACGCGGTGGCGGACTTCGACAAGGCGCTGGCCTCGAAGGCCGACCCCGATCGGCTCGCACCGGCTTACGACTCGGGGGACACGCTGCACCCCAACGACGCGGGGTACCGGGCGATGGCAGAGGTGCTGGCCAAGCTCCTCTGACCACCCCCTGGGGCTTCGCCCCAGACCCCGGGCGTCTTCCCACCCGCCCGTGCAGGGGGTTGGGTGGTTCGGTTCCTGGGGCTGCGCCCCAGACCCCCGCGGGGGCGGAGCCCCCGCACCCCCGTTCGCGCCTGTTCGGCGCTCGTCCTCGAACTCCCCCAAGGCCTTAAGGGCCAGGGGGACCCCCATGACAGGCTGAAATGCCCCCGGCACCGACAGCGCTGGGCGCCCTGCAGGGGCGCGGGGAACTGCGCGATCAGCCACGCGCGGTCCGCGGCCGAAGGTGGGTTTCAGGGGTGCGGGGAACTGCGCGAAAGGCCGCAGACGGGCCGCCGTCGGAAACCCCGCACCCCTCAGCCCGGCCGACCGCTCACGCCGGCCAGTACGTGCGGGCCCACGTACGAGCCCCGGGTCGGGGCAGGGCGCGCCCGGCGATCCGCGCGGGGTCGGACCACCCCTCCGGTGTCCGCGCCGCGGTGGACGCGGACGAAGCCGTCGCCGCGGCGCGCGCCTGGACCACCGCGAGTGCGGCGGCCAGCTCCTCCGGGGTCGGGTTGCCCCGTACGACCTTGATCACAGCGGCTCCTTACCAGGGCCTAGAGGGGGATGTTGCCGTGCTTCTTCGGAGGGAGGGATTCCCGCTTCGTACGCAGCTGACGCAGGCCCTTCACGATGTGGGCGCGGGTCTCCGACGGCATGATCACCGCGTCGACGTAGCCCCGCTCGGCCGCGATGTACGGGTTGAGGAGCGTGTCCTCGTAGTCCGCGATCAGTTCGGCCCGGGTCGACTCCTGGTCGGAGGCGGCCGCGATCGTGCGGCGGTGCAGGATGTTCACCGCGCCCTGCGCGCCCATGACCGCGATCTGCGCGGTCGGCCAGGCCAGGTTGAGGTCGGCGCCCAGGTGCTTGGAGCCCATGACGTCGTACGCGCCGCCGAACGCCTTGCGGGTGATGACGGTGATCAGCGGGACCGTCGCCTCGGCGTACGCGTAGATCAGCTTGGCGCCGCGCCGGATGATGCCGCCGTACTCCTGGTCGACCCCGGGAAGGAAGCCGGGGACGTCGACGAAGGTCAGGACCGGGACGTTGAACGCGTCGCAGGTGCGCACGAAGCGCGCGGCCTTCTCGGAGGCGTTGATGTCGAGGCAGCCCGCGAACTGCATCGGCTGGTTGGCGACGATGCCGACCGGGAAGCCCTCGACGCGGCCGAAGCCGGTGACGATGTTCGGCGCGAACAGGGCCTGCGTCTCCAGGAACTCGCCGTCGTCCAGGACGTGCTCGATGGCGGTGTGCATGTCGTACGGCTGGTTCGCGGAGTCCGGGATGAGGGTGTCGAGCTCGCGGTCCTCGTCCGTGGTCTCCAGGTCGGCCTCCTCGGGGAAGGCCGGGGGCTCGCTCAGGTTGTTGGACGGCAGGTAGGACAGCAGGGACTTGACGTACTCGATCGCGTCCTTCTCGTCGCCCGCCATGTGGTGCGCCACGCCCGAGGTCGTGTTGTGCGTGCGCGCGCCGCCGAGCTCCTCGAAGCCGACGTCTTCGCCGGTGACGGTCTTGATGACGTCGGGCCCGGTGATGAACATGTGCGAGGTCTGGTCGACCATCACCGTGAAGTCGGTGATCGCGGGGGAGTACACCGCGCCGCCCGCGCACGGGCCGACGATCAGGGAGATCTGCGGGACGACGCCCGAGGCGTGCACGTTGCGGCGGAAGATCTCGGCGAACAGGCCGAGCGCGACCACGCCTTCCTGGATGCGCGCGCCGCCGCCGTCGTTGATGCCGATGACCGGGCAGCCGGTCTTCAGCGCGAAGTCCATCACCTTGACGATCTTCTCGCCGTAGACCTCGCCCAGCGAGCCGCCGAAGATGGTGAAGTCCTGCGAGTAGACGCACACCGGGCGGCCGTCGACGGTCCCGTACCCGGTGACCACGCCGTCCCCGTACGGGCGGTTCTTCTCGATGCCGAAGTTGGTCGAGCGGTGCCGGGCGAACTCGTCCAGCTCGACGAACGAGCCCTCGTCCATGAGCAGGTCGACCCGCTCACGGGCCGTCAACTTGCCCTTGGCGTGCTGCTTTTCGATCGCGCGCGCGGAGCCGGCGTGGGTCGCCTCGTCGATGCGGCGCTGCAGATCCGCCAGCTTTCCGGCGGTGGTGTGGATGTCGACGGTGGCGTCGCTCTGGGCGTTTTCCGGCTCGGACATCGGGATGCGGCTCCCTGCCTGGTCACGGGGTGGCTGGCTGTTGACTCGTAGGCTGGCTACTGACTCGTAGGGTAGTGGCGCCGATACGGTTCGGCAGTGCGGCGTTTGCCACACCCGGGGCGCCTTGCAATTGCGGCCTAACCTGGCTGCATGACACCCCCGGACGCTTCCGACAGCCGCTGGTCCGACCTCGACCGGCCGCCCCTGAACGCCACCGCGCTGCGCCGCGCCCTGCTGCGGCCGGACGCGCTGTGGACCTCCCTGGACGTGGTCACCGCGACCGGCTCCACCAACTCCGACCTCGCGGGGAAGGCGGACGAGCTCGGCGAGGGCGCGGTCCTGGTCGCCGAGGAGCAGACCGCGGGGCGCGGGCGCCTGGACCGGCGCTGGTCGGCGCCGGCCCGCTCCGGGCTCTTCTTCTCCGTACTCCTGAAGCCGGGCGCGTCGGTGCCGGTCGAGCGGTGGGGGTGGCTGCCGCTGCTCACCGGCGTCGCCGTGTCGACGGGGCTCGCGAAGGCGGCGGGCGTCGACACCGCGCTGAAGTGGCCCAACGACCTCCTTGTCACTGTGGACGGGGACGAGCGCAAGGCGGGCGGGATCCTCGCCGAGCGGGCCGGCGCGGACGGCGTCGTCGTCGGCATCGGCCTCAACGTGACCCTGCGCGCCGACGAACTCCCCGTTCCCGGCGCGGGCTCCCTCGCGCTCGCCGGAGCCGTCTCCACGGACCGCGACACCCTGCTGCGCGCGGTCCTGCGCTCCCTTGAGCAGTGGTACGGCTCGTGGCGCGCGGCATCGGGCGACCCGGCGGCAACCGGCCTCCAGGAGGCGTACGCGGCGGCCTGCGCGACACTGGGCCGCACGGTGCGGGCGGAGCTGCCCGGCGGCCAGTCGGTCGAGGGCGAGGCGGTGGCGGTGGACGGCGACGGACGGCTGGTCCTTGCCACGGCGGAGGGCGTGCAGCGCCCGGTGGCGGCGGGAGACATCGTCCACCTGCGGCCGGCCGCACCCTAGGCGGGTGGAGTGGTCGCTCCCGGGACGTGAGCTACGGCACACCTGCCGTATCGTTGAGCCCGATCCAGCGACAGATCGGCAGGGCAGTGCGCAGGCAACGGGCAGGAGGCGGCCGGTGACCGTCGACGAGACACGGTCCGGTGCGGGCGCCGGTACCGGTACCGGCGGCAGCTCCGGCGGCGCCTCCGGCACCCCTTCGGACCCCCCGTCCTCCGCGTATCCGACGCCGCACCACGCCGTCGACCACACCGCCGAGCCCACCGACGACCCGCTCGCCATCCGGCTCGAACAGCTCATCCTCGGTGCCGACCGGCGCTACACGCCCTTCCAGGCGGCCCGTACCGCGGGCGTCTCCATGGAGCTGGCGTCCCGGTTCTGGCGGGCCATGGGGTTCGCCGACATCGGGCAGGCCAAGGCGCTCACCGAGGCCGATGTGCTGGCCCTGCGCCGGCTCGCCGGACTCGTCGAGGCGGGGCTGCTCAGCGAGCCCATGGCGGTGCAGGTCGCGCGCTCCACGGGGCAGACCACCGCCCGGCTGGCCGAATGGCAGATCGATTCTTTTCTGGAGGGTCTCACCGAGCCGCCCGAGCCCGGCATGACCCGTACGGAAGTCACGTACCCGCTGGTCGAGCTGCTGCTGCCCGAGCTCGAAGAGTTCCTGGTGTACGTGTGGCGGCGCCAGCTCGCCGCCGCGACCGGGCGTGTCGTGCAGGCCGCCGACGACGAGGAGATGGTGGACCGCCGCCTCGCGGTGGGCTTCGCCGACCTCGTCGGTTTCACCCGGCTCACCCGGCGGCTGGAGGAGGAGGAGCTCGGCGAGCTCGTCGAGGCCTTCGAGACGACCGCCGCCGACCTGGTCGCGGCGCACGGCGGGCGGCTCATCAAGACGCTGGGCGACGAGGTCCTGTTCGCCGCCGACGACGCGGGCACGGCCGCCGAGATATCGCTGCGGCTCATCGAGACCATGGCCGGCGACGAGACGATGCCCGCCCTGCGCGTGGGCATCGCGTTCGGCACCGTCACGACCCGCATGGGCGATGTGTTCGGTACGACCGTGAACCTCGCGAGCCGGCTCACCTCGATAGCCCCCAAGGACGCCGTCCTGGTCGACGGGGCGTTCGCCGAGGAGCTGGCCCGTACCGGAGACGCGCCCGTCTCCGAGGCGCAGGCCGCCCAGGACGCGCTGGCCGCCGAGAAGGAGGGCGAGGAACCGGCCCCCGTCGCGAAGTACCGCTTCCAGCTCCAGCCGATGTGGCAGCGCCCGGTGCGCGGCCTCGGAGTCGTGGAGCCCTGGCTCCTGCACCGCCGCGAAGCCTAGGATCGGCCCCGACGTAACGTTCGTTAACGGAGGGGTTTCCATGGCTGAGCAGCGGTTCGGGGAGTTCGTCGTCGTACGGCGCGAGGGGTACGTCGCCGAGCTGGTGCTCGACCGGCCCAAGGCCATGAACGCGGTGTCGACGGAGATGGCCCGTTCCATCGCCGCCGCCTGCGAGGCGCTCGGCGCCGACCCGGACGCCCGGGTCACCGTGGTGACCTCCACGAACGAGCGGGCGTTCTGCGTCGGCGCGGACCTGAAGGAGCGCAATTCCTTCAGCGACGCCGAGCTCGTCCGCCAGCGCCCCACCGCCCGGGCCGCCTACACCGGCGTGCTCGAACTGCCCATGCCGACGGTCGCCGCCGTGCACGGCTTCGCGCTCGGCGGCGGCTTCGAGCTGGCGCTCGCCTGCGACGTGATCGTGGCCGACGCGACCGCCGTGGTCGGGCTGCCCGAGGTGTCGGTCGGCGTCATCCCCGGCGGCGGCGGTACGCAGCTCCTGCCGCGCAGGGTCGGCGCGGCCCGCGCCGCCGAGCTGGTCTTCACCGCGCGCCGCGTCGAGGCCGCGGAGGCAAGGGAGTTGGGGCTCGTCGACGTACTGGCCGACGACGCCCGTACGGAGGCGCTCGCGCTCGCCGGGCGGATGGCGGCCAACTCGCCCGTCGGGCTGCGCGCGGCGAAGCGGGCCATGCGGCTCGGCCAGGGACTCGACCTGCGGGCCGGCCTGGAGGTCGAGGACGCGGCGTGGCGGTCGGTGGCGTTCTCGGGTGACCGCGCGGAGGGCGTGGCCGCGTTCAACGAGAAGCGGAAGCCGGTGTGGCCCGGGGAGTGATCCCCCGGTGGCGGCGTGTGTGCGACGGCGTATGCGCGCCGACATTCCAAGGGCCAAAACCTCCCAAACCTCCCTAAGCTGGATGAATGGGTGGACAGGATGCCCGGCTGCGGGCCGTGGTTTCGCTGGCGCAGGCCATGGCCGCGGCGCACACGCCGCGGGAGTCCTGGCGCGCCGCGGCGCTCGGCGCGCGGGACGCGCTCGGCGGGAACTTCACCGCGCTCTCGGTGTGGGAGCGCGAGCTGGGGCTCCTTCGGGTGCTGGTGAACGAGGGCGAACGGGCCCACGGGGAGGAGGAGTTCCCCGAGGACGAGACGTATCCGGTGCACCAGTTCCCCGAGATCACCGAGTTCCTGCACGAGCGCTGGGCCGGCGGCGGCGAGCCCAACGCCTGGGTCGAGACGGCCGCCGATCCTCCCGGGGGCGGGGCTGGGTACGGACATGCGGGGGGACCTCCCAGCGGTAGCTGGGGGAGGGTCGCGGCGCTGCGCCGGCGCGGCCGGGGCTGCTGCGTGGTCGCCCCGATCGTGATGCACGGGCGGGCATGGGGCGAGTTGTACGTGGCGCGGCCCGTCGGGGCGCCCGTCTTCGATGCGGCCGACGCGGACTTCGCCACGGTGCTCGCCTCCGTGGTCGCCGCCGGTCTTGTCCAGACCGAGCGCCTCGAAGAGGTGCGCCGCCTGGCCTTCACCGACCCGCTCACCGGGCTCGCCAACCGCCGCGCGGTCGACATGCGCCTCGACGAGGCGGTCGAGCGGCACCGGGCCGACGGCGCGGTCGTCAGCCTTGTGGTCTGCGACCTGAACGGGCTGAAGCGGGTCAACGACACGCTGGGCCATGCGGTGGGCGACCGGCTCCTGGAACGCTTCGGGTCGGTCTTGTCGCTGTGCGGGGCGATGCTGCCGGGTGCGCTGGCCGCGCGGCTGGGAGGCGACGAGTTCTGCCTGCTGTCGGTGGGCCCCTCCGCCGACGAGGTCGTGGCCGTGAGCGATGAACTCTGCCTGCGGGCAGGGGAGTTGGAGCTGGGCGAGGGGGTCGCGTGCGGAGTGGCCTCGACGGGCGACCCCATCGGCCCGATGCGCTCGGCCCGCCGCCTGTTCCGCCTCGCGGACGCGGCCCAGTACCGCGCGAAGGCCGCGCGCTCGGCGAAGCCAGTGGTGGCGGGCCGGGACGGAGCGGTCCTGCGCCTGGCGGACGCCCCGCCTTCTGCCCCGCATGACCGGCGGAGGTTCCGTGGCCGGAGCTGAGGGCTTCCGCGTGCGGGCGGTCGGGTGCGGACCGTGGGTGGCTGGGCGCGCAGTTCCCCGCGCCCCTGGCGCTCCCGGCCCGACCGGTGCCGTCCCGCCGGTGGGGTTTGAGCACTTCCGCGTGCGGTCGGTCGGGTGCGGGCCGTCCGTGGGGCTCAGGGCTGTCCGATCCGGTAAGGAGCCACCTCCTCCTCTGCTAGTGACATGACGAGATTCAATCCGTAGGGTGCTGAATATGGATATGCACACTGTCGTGGTGGGGACCTCCGGGACCACCCCCGAGGACGTCATCGCCGTGGCCCGCGGCAACGCGAAGGTCGAGCTCTCCGCCGGGGCGCTCGACGCGCTGGCCAAGGCGCGCGAGATCGTCGACGCGCTGGCCGCCAAGCCGGAGCCGGTGTACGGCGTCTCCACCGGCTTCGGTGCCCTGGCCTCCCGGCACATCAGCCCCGAGCTCCGCGCCCAGCTCCAGCGCAACATCGTGCGCTCGCACGCCGCCGGCATGGGCCCGCGCGTGGAGCGCGAGGTCGTGCGCGCCCTGATGTTCCTGCGCCTGAAGACCGTCGCCTCCGGCCACACCGGCGTCCGCCCCTCCGTCGCGCAGACCATGGCCGACGTGCTCAATGCGGGCATCACCCCGGTCGTCCACGAGTACGGCTCGCTCGGCTGCTCCGGCGACCTCGCGCCGCTCTCGCACTGCGCCCTGACCCTGATGGGCGAGGGTGACGCCGAGGGCCCCGACGGCGTCGTGAAGCCCGCCGGTGAGCTGCTCGCCGCGGCCGGCATCGAGCCGGTCGAGCTGCGCGAGAAGGAGGGCCTCGCCCTCCTCAACGGCACCGACGGCATGCTCGGCATGCTGTGCATGGCCATCGCCGACCTGAAGAAGCTCTACACCTCCGCCGACATCACCGCGGCCCTCACCCTCGAAGCGCTCCTCGGCACCGACAAGGTCCTGGCGCCCGAGCTGCACGCCATCCGGCCGCACCCCGGCCAGGGCGCCTCCGCCGCCAACATGCTGGCCGTGCTCAAGGGTTCGGGCCTGACCGGGCACTTCCAGGAGGAGGAGGCGCCGCGCGTCCAGGACGCGTACTCGGTGCGCTGCGCCCCGCAGGTCAACGGCGCCGGCCGCGACACCATCGCGTACGCCCTGACCGTCGCCGAGCGCGAGCTGGCCTCCGCCGTCGACAACCCGGTGGTGCTGCCGGACGGCCGCGTCGAGTCCAACGGCAACTTCCACGGCGCCCCGGTCGCCTACGTCCTGGACTTCCTCGCGATCGCCGCCGCCGACCTCGGCTCCATCTCCGAGCGCCGCACCGACCGTCTCCTCGACAAGAACCGCAGCCACGGCCTGCCGCCGTTCCTCGCGGACGACGCCGGTGTCGACTCCGGGCTCATGATCGCCCAGTACACGCAGGCCGCCCTGGTCAGCGAGATGAAGCGGCTCGCGGTGCCCGCATCCGCCGACTCCATCCCGTCCTCCGCCATGCAGGAGGACCACGTCTCCATGGGCTGGTCGGCGGCCCGCAAGCTGCGTACCGCCGTCGACAACCTGACCCGCATCATCGCCGTCGAGATGTACGCGGCGACCCGCGGCATCGAGCTGCGCAAGGGCCTCACCCCCGCGCCGGCCTCGCAGGCCGCCATCACCGCGGTTCGCGCGGCCGGCGTCCAGGGCCCCGGCCCGGACCGCTTCCTCGCCCCCGACCTGGCCGCCGCCGACGCCTTCGTGCGCGAAGGCAAGCTCGTCGCCGCCGTCGAGCCGGTGACGGGTCCGCTCGCCTGACCCACCCCCGCTCCTACGGCAAGGGCCGCCCTGGATCTCGTATCCCGGGCGGCCCTTGCCGTAAGGGAAGAGATCCCGACTTCCGCACGTACGGCGGAAGTTGAGGCACCCACAGTCAGGTCAGCAGGTCCTCGATCTGCGGACCGAGTACGTCACGAACCCCGCCCCCAGTCCCAGGAACAGCGTGCCGCCGACCAGGTAGGGCGAGGTGTTCGCGCCGCCGGTGTCGGCCAGCGCGAGGGGGCCTTCGGCTGGGGCGGGGGCGGCCCGGAACTCGGAGTGCGCGGGGGGCGTCGAAGGGTGCTGTTCGTCCGTCGCGTTGGCGGACGGGACGAACCAGAGGGCGCAGAGCAGGGTGCCCGCCGCGGTGGCGGTGAGCAGGGGGCGACGAGCGACGGACAAGTGAGCGATCCCCTTGCGAGTACCTCGAATTGGCGGGATGCGCTGATGCTAGTGAAAGCAGCGGGTCGTGGGAAAGTCGCGGTCCGCTCGAGCCCTACGCTCCCCGCATGAGCGAAGAAGAGACATCACGGTATGTGCGCCTCCGCGTCGATTTGGTCCTGGAGATCGAGGACGCCGGGCAGTTGGCGGAGGCCGCCCTGGAGCGCATCGCCGAGGATCCGGCGATGCGGCCCGAGGAACGTGCGCATGCCGAGGCGGCTGTACGGGAAGACGGAGCGGAGGCACTCGCCTACCTCGTGGATCCCGTGGACCTCGTGGAGGCGCTGCCGGGTGCGGAGCTGGTCCAGGCCTCCTGGAGCAGCGAGCGGGTCGGCTACGACCCCGACGACGAGGAATGGGACCTGGACGAGGAGGACGGCAATGACGAGGACTGACGGCCGCTGAGGAGGCGGGGCGGGCGGGCGCGAGGTGTACGGGAACGACCTTTTGGTGATCTTGTACCGTCCCGCCCCGACCCGTCCGCCGGTGCGTGGTGTGCCCCACATTCACCCCCACTGCGGAACTGCGCCAGGCAGTCTGATGTTCTAGTCGTGATGGCTTGGGGGACGAGGCGACGATGGAGAAGCGTGTGAAGACGGAGAGTAAGCGCCGCAAGCAGGGTCTCGCGGCGGCGTGCGCGGTGCTCGGCGGCGTACTGGTCCTTTCTGCGTGCAACGACGGCGGCGGCACGAACGCCAAGGCCGACAGCTCGTCGTCTGCTCAGGCGGCGGCGGACAAGGCGGCCGAGAAGGACACCTCGGACGCCAAGATCACCATCGCGCCCAAGAACGGCGCGGACAACGTCGGCATCAACAGCGACACCAAGGTCACCGTCGCCGACGGCAAGCTGACCGATGTGACGCTGACCTCCGCCGACGGCGCCAAGGTCGCCGGAAAGATATCCGCCGACGGCCTGAGCTGGGCGCCCGAGAAGGCCCTGAAGCGTTCGGCGACGTACAAGATCACGGCGACCGCGGCGGACGCCAAGGGGCGCCAGGCGCACGAGAACGCCTCCTTCACCACCGTCTCCCCGAAGAACAGCTTCATAGGCAACTTCACGCCCGAGGACGGATCCACCGTCGGCGTCGGCATGCCGGTGTCGGTCAACTTCGACAAGGCGATCACCAACAAGAAGGACGTCCAGGCCAAGATCACGGTCTCGTCCAGCAGCGGCCAGGAGGTCGTCGGGCACTGGTTCGGCTCGCAGCGCCTCGACTTCCGGCCCGAGCAGTACTGGAAGGAGAACTCGACCGTCACCATGAAGATGGACCTGGACGGCGTCGAGGGCTCCAACGGCATCACCGGCGTCCAGGAGAAGACGGTCACCTTCAAGATCGGCCGCAACCAGGTCTCCACCGTCGACGCCAACACCCACACCATGACCGTCACCCAGGACGGCAAGGTCGTGAAGACCATCCCGATCTCCGCGGGCTCGCCCGAGCACCCGACGTACAACGGCCAGATGGTGATCTCCGAGAAGTACAAGCAGACCCGCATGAACGGTGCCACGGTCGGCTTCACCGATGACGACGGCAAGGGCGAGTACGACATCAAGGACGTGCCGCACGCCATGCGCCTGTCCGCGTCCGGCACTTTCATCCACGGCAACTACTGGGGCGCCAAGTCCATCTTCGGCAGCGCCAACACCAGTCACGGCTGCGTCGGCCTGGCCGACGTCAAGGGCGCGGGCGACGACGGCACCATGGCCGCCTGGTTCTACAACAACTCGATCACCGGCGACGTCGTCATCATGAAGAACTCCCACGACAAGACCGTCCAGCCCGACAACGGCCTCAACGGCTGGAACATGAACTGGGCCCAGTGGAAGGCCGGCTCCGCCGTCTGACCCGAGGGCCTTTCAGGTTCGTACCGGCTGCTCGGCGCTCCAGCTGCCGAGCAGCCGCAGCGACTCCGCCGACTTCGAGCCCGGCTCCGCGTGGTAGGTGACCAGCGACAGGTCGTGCGCGTCCGGCAGCTTCAGCGTCTCGTACGCCAGCGTCAGCTCACCCACCACCGGGTGGCGCAGCCGCTTCACGCCGTGCCCCTTCTCGGCGACGGTGTGCGCCGCCCACATCGAGCGGAACTCCTCGCTCTTGACCGACAACTCGCCGATCAGCGCGGTCAGTTGCGGGTCGTCGGGATAGCAGCCCGCGCACAGCCGCAGCACGCTCACCACGTCGACGGCCTTGGCGTGCCAGTCGACGTACAGCGAACGCGAAGCCGGGTCAAGGAACACGTGGCGCGCCAAGTTCCGTTCCTGCGGCGGCAGTTGGGACAGGTCGCCGAGCAGGGCGGCCGCCATCCGGTTCCAGCCGAGGATGTCCAGGCGCGGCCCGACGAGGTACGCGGGCACGCCCTCCATCGCGTCCATCAGCTCCTGCAGCGCCGGACGGAACTCGTGCGCCCGCGCGGCCGAGGCGCGCTTCTTCTTCGCCTTGCCCTTGGCGAGGTGGGTCAGATGGTTCTGCTCGGTGTCGGTCAGGCGCAGCGCACGCCCGATCGCCTCCAGGACCTCCACCGACACGTTCTGCGCGTTGCCCTGCTCCAGGCGCGTGTAGTACGCCACCGACACCCCGGCCAGCTGGGCCAGCTCCTCCCGGCGCAGGCCGGGCACCCTGCGGTGGCGCCCGTGGTCGGGCATCCCCACGTCCTCGGGCTTCAGCCGGGCCCGGCGGGAGCGGAGGAATTCGCTGAGTTCGGCGCGCTGGTCCATGACACCCAGTATCCGAGGTCACCGGCCTGGTCGTACGACCGGGAGCCTGACCCTGTCGGTGGTACGCACGCTGGACGTAGGCAGAACAGGGGCCTGGGTGGCGGGCGGGAGAAGGGGCACGCTGGACCGCGTACCCCAAAGATCTGAGGAGAACGGCAATGACCACCGTCGCCGCCTACGCCGCCCCCGCCGCCAAGGCTCCCCTGGAGCGCACCACCATCGAGCGCCGTCCGGTGGGACCGAACGACGTGCTCATCGAGATCAAGTACGCCGGTATCTGCCACTCCGACATCCACCAGGCGAACGAGGGCTGGGGCGAGGCCATCTTCCCGATGGTGCCCGGCCACGAGATCGCCGGCGTGATCACCGAGGTCGGCTCCGCCGTCACCAAGTTCCAGGCCGGAGACCGTGCGGGCGTCGGCTGCTTCGTCGACTCCTGCGGCACGTGCGAGGCCTGCCTCTCGGGGCAGAACCAGTTCTGCCAGGACGGCGTCTCGACGTACAACGCGATCGGCCGGGACGGCAAGCCCGCCTACGGCGGCTACTCCACGCACATCGTCGTGGACGCCGACCACACCCTGCGCATCCCCGACAGCATCCCGCTGGACGTCGCGGCCCCGCTGCTCTGCGCCGGCATCACCCTGTACTCGCCGCTCAAGCGCTGGCAGGCCGGCCCCGGCAAGAAGGTCGCCATCCTCGGGCTCGGCGGCCTCGGCCACATGGGCGTGAAGATCGCGCACGCGCTCGGCGCCGAGGTGACCGTGCTCAGCCAGACGCTGCGCAAGAAGGACGACGGCCTGGGGCTGGGCGCCGACCACTACTACGCGACCAGCGACGAGGACACCTTCAAGCAGCTCGCGGGCTCCCTCGACCTGATCGTCTCCACCGTGTCCGCGCCGCTCGACCTGGGCGCGTACCTCTCGCTCCTGAAGACCGGCGGCGCGTTCGTCAACGTGGGTGCCCCCGAGGAGCCGAACTCGCTCAACATGTTCGGCCTCATCGGCGGCAACAAGATCCTCGCCGGTTCGATGATCGGCTCCATCGCCGAGACCCAGGAAATGCTCGACTTCTGCGCCGAGCACAGCCTGGGCGCCGAGATCGAGCTGATCCGCGCCGACCAGATCAACGAGGCGTACGAGCGCGTGCTGGCGAGCGACGTGCGCTACCGGTTCGTGATCGACACCGCGACGATCTGATCCCGGCCCGGCTGTGGTGCCACGGCCCCGGAGGCGATGACTGCCTCCGGGGCCGTTCGCATGCGGCCGCTTGCCTTCGCGGCGGCCCGGGGAGGCGGACCCGGACCGCCCTCCTTAGGCTCGACCGCATGATCCGCACCCTCGCCGTCGAGAACTACCGGTCCCTGCGAAGGCTCGTCGTGCCGCTCGGGCGCCTCAACGTCGTGACCGGGTCCAACGGCACCGGCAAGTCCTCCCTCTACCGGGCGCTGCGGCTGCTCGGCGACTCGGCCCGGGGCGGCGCCGTGGCCGCGCTCGCCCACGAGGGCGGGCTGCCCTCCACGCTGTGGGCCGGTCCCGAGAAGACGGGCCGCGCGGTCCGCGAGGGCCTGCACCCGCTCCAGGGCACGGTGCGCAGCGAGCCCGTCAGCCTGCGCCTCGGCTTCGCGGGCGACGAGTACGGGTACGCCGTCGACTTCGGCCACCCCGCCCCGGACGACAACCGCTCCCTGTTCAACCTCGACCCCGAGATCAAGTCGGAGGCGATCTGGAGCGGCCCGGTGCTGCGCCCGACCGCGCTGCTGTCGGAGCGCAGGGGCGCCGCCGTCAAGGTGCGGGCCGCCGACGGCACCTGGCACCGTTCGCACGGCGCGCTCCGTCCGTACGACTCGATGCTCGGCGAGCTCGCCGACCCGCAGCGCGCCCCCGACGTGCTCGCCGTGCGCGAGCAGATCCGCGCCTGGCGCTTCTACGACCACGTACGCACCGACGCGCACGCCCCCGCCCGCAGCGCCCAGGTCGGCACCCGCACCCCGGTGCTGAGCGCCGACGGCGCCGACCTGGCGGCCGCGCTCCAGACGATCCGCGAGATCGGCGACCGCGACGCGCTGGACGAGGCGGTGGACGCCGCGTTCCCCGGCAGCCGCGTCGAGATCGGCCTGCTCGGCACCCGCTTCGAACTCCAGCTGCGCCAGCACGGACTGCTCCGCCCCCTCGCCGCCGCCGAACTCTCCGACGGCACCCTGCGCTATCTGCTGTGGGTCGCGGCGCTGCTCACCCCGCGCCCGCCCGAGCTGCTCGTCCTCAACGAGCCTGCACCCCGACCTGCTCGCCCCGCTCGCCGACCTGATCCGTACGGCCACCAAGCACTCCCAGATCGTGGTCGTCACCCACGCCCGCCCGCTGGCCGCCGAACTCTCGCGCGGGGCCGAAGTCATCGAACTGGTCAAGGAGTTCGGGCAGACGGTGGTCGAGGGGCAGGGGCTTCTGGACGAGCCGGCGTGGCACTGGCCCAAGCGGTAGCCGCAGCCGGGGGTTCCGGCGGGGTCCAGTGCGGGGCGTGCAGGCAGAGGCCTGTGACGATGAGCGCGAGGCCCGACCAGGCGGGCGCCTGAAGCCGGACCACCTGGCCCGGATGCGCGCGGCGAACGCGGCGTTCGTGCGGGGGGGTGCCCCTATGACTTTGGTCAAGGGGTCGGGGCGGGTTGGGGGTCGTAGAAGGTGCCGTCGCGGAGCATGGCGAACAGGACGTCGGCTCGGCGGCGGGCGAGGCAGA
>NZ_BMUA01000006.1 GCF_014649955.1 Streptomyces violascens | reverse complement strand
GAGCATCGCCGATGTCTTCACCCACCAGTCGGTGCGCTCCCTTGCGGCCACGCTGGAGAGCGGGCCCGAAGAGCCCGCCGAGCCGGAGCCGGTGGTCACGGGCCGCCGGAGCGCACAGATCATGGCGGACGCGATCGAAGAGGCCGACGCCCTGGACCAGGCGAACCCGTTCGCCACGATGCTCCACATCAGGCCGACCGGCAGCCGGCCGCCCGTGTTCTGCCTGCACAGCGGCGTCGGTTTCGCCCTGTCGTACATGCCGCTCGTCCGGTACATCGGCGAGCAGTACCCGATCTACGGGATTCAGGCCCCGTGTGTCGTCGGGGATGCCCCGCTGCCGGAGACCCTTGAGGCGGCCGCGGCCGAATACGTCCAGATGATCAAGGCGGTGCGGCCCGAGGGCCCGTACCACCTCTTCGGCTGGTCGCTCGGCGGCCTGCTCGCCTACGAGGTCGCCGTGCAGCTGCGCGCGGCCGGGGACGAGGTCGGCCTGCTGGCCAACCTGGACTCCTACCCCCGCACCGGGATCGTGGACGACCGCGACGAGCAGGGCGTCCTCGCCTGGCTGCTGGAGGGGATCGGGCACCACCGGTCGGAGTTCGGTGAGCGTGAGCTCACCACCGCGGACATCATCGACGCGCTGAGGCGCGACGGCAGCCCGCTGGCCAGGATGGGGGACCGCCGGATGGCCCGCATGATCGACCTGATGTCTCATCACCAGGGGCTCAACACGCGCTATTCGCCCCGCGATTACGACGGCACGATGCAGCTCTTCCTCGCCGAGCACTCGGACTGGGGCGAGGCCGGCACCGAGAAGGAAACGCTGTGGCGGCCCCACTTCAGCGGCCCGCTGGAGGTCCACCGGATCGCCTGCACTCACGACGACATCCTCAACCCCGGCCCGCTGGCCGAGATCGGCCCGATCGTCGCCGCCGAGCTGGACCGCCGGCAGCGTGAGCGGGACGGGCGTGAGACGTCATGACGACGGCGCTCCCGATCCGGGAGATCCCGGACCACCTGGGCGACGAGGGGGACTCGGCGGGGGCCGGTGCGGTCCTCACCGAGATCCTCGCGGTCGCCGGCCGACGGCTGCGTCACCTCGGCCGGGCCCCCGGCCGGGTGCTCGGCGTGGTGCTGAGCCCGCTGGTGTCGATGATCATGATCGGCTATCTCTTCCGGGGGGCCATCGCGCCCCCCGCGGGGGGGAGTTACGGCGAGTACGTCTTCGCCGGCGGTGCGGTACAGGTCGCCCTGGCCTGTATGGGGCCGACCGCGATCTCCGTGGCGATGGACCTCAGGGGAGGTCTGGTCGACCGGTTCCGCTCGATGCCGATCAGCCGGTCCGCGGTGCTGTTCGGGCACACCTTCGCGGACCTGCTGGTGGGGCTGCTCGCACTGGTCGTCGTCACCGGCGCCGGGCTGCTGCTCGGCTGGCGGCCGCACACCGACGCCTTCTCGGTGCTGGCCGGGTTCGGTCTGATCGTGCTCCTCGTCTACGCCATGCTCTGGCTCGGCGTGCTGTTCGCGATGACGCTGCGCGGCGTGGAGACCATCAGCGTGGTCACGCCGTTCGTCGTCGTCGTACTGCCCTTCCTGTCCAACGCCTTCCTCTCCCCGAGGACGATGCCGGCGCCGATCAGACCGCTCGCGGAGTGGAACCCGGTCAGCGCCGTGATCGCTGCCTGCCGTGACCTGTGGGGGAACCCGGCCGCGGCCGGTGGCAGCTTCCCCACCCAGCACCCCGGGGTGGTGATCGTGGTGACCCTCGGCGTGCTGTTCGCGGCCTGTTTCACCGTGAGCCTGCGCCGCTACCGCACCGCTGGTTCCTGACCCCCCCAACCCGGAAGGAGACACCCATGACCACTGCTCAGGAGCAGCACGCCGTACCGGAGCCGAGCACCGTCGATCTCACCGACCCGCAGACGTTCCTCGACGTCGATCCGCAGGCCATGTGGCGCCGCTACCGCGAGCAGAGCCCGGTGCACTGGCAGTCGGTGAGCGGCAGCCGCATGCCCGGATTCTGGGCCGTCACCAAGTACGCCGACGTGGTGGACATCTACCGCAACAACAAGGACTTCACCTCCGAGCGGGGCAACGTCCTGGTAACGCTGTTGCAGGGCGAGGACTCGGCGTCGCGCAAGATGCTGGCCGTCACCGACGGGCCGCGGCACCGCGAGATCCGCAATCTGATGCTCAAGTCGTTCTCGCCCCGGGTCCTGGAACCCGTCGTGGCGGGCATCCACCGCCGTACCCGCGAACTGGTCGAACAGGCCCTGCGGCTCGGCTCGTTGGACTTCGTCACCGATGTCGCCGACCACATCCCGATCAACACCATCGGCGACCTCATGGACATCCCGGCCGGCGACCGGGAGCGGCTGGTGGAGTGGAACACCCAGACGCTGTCGCGCCACAGCTCCGAGGACAGCGCGCTCGACGAGGTGATGGCCCGCAACGAGATCCTGCTCTACTTCTCCGAGCTCGCCGCCAAGCGGCGCAAAAACCCGGGTGAGGACGTCATATCGGCCCTGGCCACGGCCACCGTGGACGGCAAGCCGCTCTCCGAGGACGAGATCGTCTTCAACTGCTACAGCCTCATCCTCGGCGGCGACGAGTCCAGCCGCATGTCGTCCATCGGCGGTCTCATCGCCTTCAGCGAGCACCCCGAGCAATGGCGCCGGCTGAAGGACGGCGAGGTGGGCGCGGACAGCGCCACCGAGGAAGTGATGCGCTGGACCACCCCCGCCATGCACTTCGGGCGCCGCGCCCTGGTGGACGTCCCGGTCCGCGATCAGGTGATCAAGGCCGGTGACGTGGTGACGCTGTGGAACAGCTCGGCCAACTTCGACGAGGACGTCTTCACCGACCCGGGCACCTTCGACATCGCCCGGACCCCCAACAAGCACGTCGCCTTCGGCCACGGCCCGCACTTCTGCCTCGGCGCCTTCCTCGGCCGGGTCCATGTAAACGCCATGGTCGAGGCGCTGCGCACCCGGGTCGCCCGCATCGAACTCGACGGCCCCCCGCAGCGGCTGTACTCCAACTTCGTGTACGGCTACAGCGGTCTGCCCGTCACGCTCACCGCGGAAGGAGCGAGCTGACATGCGGGAGGAGAGGCGCACGGCGGGTGGGACCACGCTGGCGATCCTGCACCCCGGGGCCCGTACGTCCCTGTGGGACGGCGACCGCCTGCGCGCGGTACGGGGCCGGGTGGAGGAGCTGCTCACCGAGTGCGGAGCGGTCGTGGTGCGGGGCGCCGGCATCGCGGACGCGGACGAATTCCATCGCGCCGTCACCCGCTTCGGCGACCCCCTCATCGACAGCTACCGGGGCGGCAACACGCCGCGCATGACGGTCTCCGACGGGGTCTTCACCTCGACCGAGTACCCGGCACGCTTCGACATCTCCCTGCACAACGAGCTCTCGTACGCGCACCGTTGGCCGACCCGGCTGTTCTTCTGCTGTCTGACCGCCCCCGAGACCGGGGGCGCCACCCCGGTCTGCGACGGCCGTGCGCTCCTGGCCGACCTGCCCGACGCGGTACGCGGACGCTTCGAGTCCGGGGTCGTCTACCGGCAGCATCTGCACGGTGGTCGCGGGCTCGGCAAGTCCTGGCAGTCGACCTTCGAGACGCAGGACCGGGCCGTCGCGGAGGAGTTCCTGAAGGACGCGGAGGCGGACTTCGAGTGGACCGGGGAGGGCGGCCTGCGCGTGACGCAGCGCCGCCCCGCGGTCCGCCGCAACCCGCTCACCGGGCGCGACGTCTGGTTCAACCAGGCCGACCAGTGGCACCCCTCGAACCTCCCCGGGGATGAGAGCGCCACCCTGCTCGCGTTGATCGAGCGCGTCGAGGACCTGCCGCACTGGGTGACGTTCGGGGACGGGACGCCCCTCTCGGACGAGGACCTGGCCCAGGTGCGGGCGGCGGCCGCCGCGAACAAGGTGGTGGAGCCCTGGCAGCCCGGCGACATCATGATCGTCGACAATATGTCGGTGCTGCACGGCCGAGAGGCGTTCACCGGGGAGCGCCGGGTCGTCGTCTCCATGACGTGACACGGCCGAACAGACCCGCAAGGGAGGCCGGCCCGGAAAAGGGGCCGGCCTCCCGGTCTGTACCGGGGCCTCCCGGTACAGATGTCGGTGATGCTGCGTCGGCCCCGCTCAGTCCGCGCGTACCGCGAACAGCGAGTAGCGGCCCGAGGCCACCAGGCCGTCGTCCCTGGGGTCGCTCACCGTGAATCCGCGGGTCTGCAGCTCTCCGATGAGGAGGCCGAGCCGGCCCTCGGTCGCCGTGCCGGGCTCGTCGTGCACCTCCAGGGCGATCCGGCGGATCAGTGGCCAGTGCTCCTCGTCCACCCCGCGCAGCACATCGGCCTCGGCGCGCTGGACGTCCACCTTGAGCATGTCGACGCGCTCCACCCGGTGTTCGGCGATCACATCCGACAGGCGCCGGGTGACGCAGCGGACGGATACCTCCCGGAACTGGTACTCCAGCATCTCGTCCAGGATGTCCAGTTCGTCGCCGAACTCGCGCTGCGGCTCCGCGAGCACTTGCCGCTTGATGAATTCCCGGTCGGTCTCGGTGGCCGAGTGCGAGGCGGTCGCCGACATCGTCGAATATCCGGGGTAGAAGGTGAACTCCACTTCTCCCTCGGCATCGGAGAGTGCGCAGGGGAAGAGCTTCGCCGCCACGCCGTGGGCCCCTACGTTGCGACGCAACCTCTCGAAGACCGGAGGGACGGGTTCGAAGGCGTACACGGTCGCGGTGGGGCAGACCGAGTGTACGAACAGCGAGTACATTCCGATGTTCGCCCCGACGTCGAAGACCACCGCCCGGTCCGGCAGGGTGATGTGGTCGGGAAGATAGGAGCGGCGGACGAATATCTCCTCGTAGAGATACTTGGTCTCGTGCGCGTTGATGCCGTCCAGGCGGCTCGGATCGATGTCCATCGTGCACTCCTGCGATAGGGCGGGCATACGGCACCGGACACCCTCGCAAAGCACGCTGATGGTGCGCTGACGTCCCGCAGGACGCACGCCTCGGGATTACGCGCGCTTCCGCTTCGGCTTGGGTGGTGCGGCCGGTTCGGGGTCCGCGTCCCCGGGTGTTTGCGTGGCGAGGCCCGCCGCGGCGTCCTCCGCCGCTGCCGCGAGGATCGTGCCGACGTTCACGTGCAGGTCGAAGGGGGCCAGCTCGAAGTACTTGAGGGCCTTGCCGTCCTCGGAGAGCTCCAGGCTGCCGAGTACCAGGCCGGCCTTTTCCAGCCGCTCCAGGTGCATGTAGAGCAGGGGACGGGACATGCCGAGGCGGCGGGCCAGCTCGCTGACGTACATGCGGCCCTCGGAGAGTTCGATGATGACCCTCAGTCGCTGGGCGTGGCCGACGGCGGCAAGCACAGCCAGAAGCTCCTCGCTGGTCATGGCCCACCTCTAGCATTCCGGAAAACTGTAGGCCGAGACTTTCCCATGGAGTGAACGGCTGTCAAACGTTCGCCACGGCCTACAGGCGCCCCGGCGGGGGCGCGGGCACGGCGACGGCTGTGAGCAGGAAGTTCTCCGTCGCCAGCCAGTGGCCCTGGAAGGCGGTGGCTCCGGGGCGGCCGGGCAGTACCTGTGCGTGGAAGGTGCCCCCGTTCCGGTGCCGGTCCGGGACCGCCGGCCGCAGGATGACGTGGATGTCGTGCAGGCTGCTCGGCCGAACGGGGCCGGCGCGGGCGTTCCCGGGAAACCATGCCTTGAAGGTGGCCTCCTTGGCGCAGAACAGCAACCGGTCCCAGCGGATGGCCGCGTCGAGGCGAACCAACGCGGCCTGGTGCGCCCGCTCCTCGGGGAGCGCCACCGACGCCAGGACGCCCTCGCGCAACGGGCGGTGCGGTTCGGCGTCGATACCCAGAGCGCGCACCTCGGCGCGCCGGGCGGCGACGGCGGCGCGGTAGCCGCGGCAGTGGGTCATGCTTCCGACGGTCCCGGCCGGCCAGCGCGGGGCGCCCTCGGCGTCGGGCAGGAGCGGGGCGGGCGCCACGCCGAGCTCTCGCAGGGCGAGGCGGGCGCAGTGCCGCACGGTGGTGAACTCCCGGCGGCGCCCGGCGCCCACCCCTGCCATCAGGGCCCGCTCCTCCGGGAAGAGGCCCTCGTCCGGTGTGTCCCCGAAGTGCTCTGCGACGACGACGGGGCGCGGCAGGACGTGTTCAATCAACTCGGCAGAACTGACCGGGAGTTGGCGGTCGTGTCCGCCGGCCCGGCCGGGGCCTCGTGCCGGGTGCGGGCCAGCGCCGCCACGATGTCCTCGGCCACTTCGACGACGCTCGGCCGGTCGAGCAGCACCGCGCGGTCGACCTCGACTCCGCACCGCTCCCCGAGCTCGCCCGACAGCCAGCTGCTGGTCATCGAGTCGATCCCATACGCACTGAGAGGCACCTCCCGGTCGATGAGATCCTGCTCCAATTCCAGTAGTTCGGAAAGGAGTTGGACGAGATGGTCGGCCACCTGCTGTTCGGTGACGGCCGGTGCGGCGGGCGTCCGGTCCTTCATGGGGCTGCTCTCCTTCGCTTGTGCGGGACGCGGGGCGACCGGGCCGGAGCCCGGCTTCACCGGCTCGACCACTGGGCGAGCGGCGGCAGTCGCCCGGCCCGTACGTCCTTGGCGCAGTCGCGGCGCCGGGTCTTGCCGCTGGTGGTGCGGGGCACCTGGTTGCGGGCGACCGCGAAGACGCTCACCGGCGCGGGCAGCGCCCTCGCGACGGCGATGCCCGCGGCCCGTACGGCGCGGGCGAGGATCTCGGGGTCCCGCTCGCTCGGTTCGCCGCCCTCGACGCACTCCAGGTCGCCGGTGCGGACATAGGTCGAGCCCAGGTCCGCGCCCGCGGCATCCGGGTCCTCGCCGTCGAGCCGCGCTGCGAACACCTGCGGCGACTCCGCCTCCCGGCCCCAGTACCCCAGGCAGTTCCCCGGCGAGTCCACCCAGATCTCACCGACCGAGCCCTCGGGCAGCGGCCGACGGGTCTCCGGGTCGACGACGCGCATCCGCACATCGGCCATTGGGGCACCGCAGCCGACCGGTTCGACGGCGGTTTCGGGCGACACGGCGGGCACCGCCGCGCCCCGCGCCAGCGCGTCCCGGTCGTATCGGCGCACCGGCGCCTCGTACAGCGGGCGGCTCAGGGTGACGCTCAGGGTGCACTCGGCGAGCCCGTACCCCGGCGAGAACACCTCCATACGGAAGAAGGAGGGGCGGAAGGCGTCCGCGAAGCGGCGCAGGGTCTCCGCCCGCACCGGCTCCGCGCCGTTCGCGGCCACCCGCCAGGTGGACAGGTCGACCCGGCGCCGCTCCTGAGGCGGAATCCGCCGCACGCACAGCTCGTACGCGAAGTCCGGCGCGGCCGCGAAGACGTCCCCCTCGGCCTCGATCGCACGCAGCCACACCATCGGATCCCTTACGAAGGTGGCGGGCTCCATCGTGACGGCCGCCGCGCCGGAGACCAGCGGAAGTACGACCCCGGTGCAGAGCCCCATGTCGTGGAAGAACGGCAGCCAACTGACCACGGTGGTGCCGGAGTCGACCTCGCAGCGGTCGCGAAGGGTGACCTGGTTGGCGACCAGGTTGCCGTGGCCGACGATCACACCGCGGGGGCCGCTGGTCGATCCCGAGGTGTACTGGAGGAGCGCGATCGCCTTCGGGTCGAGCGCGCAGGGAGCGGGTGGCACATCTTCCGCTGTCGGCGACTGTGACACCGCGATCCTGGCTGGTCCGGGGTGGCCTTGGAGCGACTCCTGCGCCGCCGGGACCAGGACTGCCACCGGGGCGCAGTCCTTCTCGATCACCGCGAGGCGGTCCGCGCGGTCGGTCGTGCGTGTGCCTGTGCGCAATGGCGGTGCCGGCACAGCGATCCGCCCGGCGTACAGGCAGGCCAGGAAACCGACGGGGAGGTCGAGGCCGGGCAGCGCCGGGACCACGACCCGGTCGCCCGGGCCGCCCACCCTCCGCAGTGCGGCGGCCGTGGCGCGGACCCGGCCCAGGAGCTCGGCCGCGGTCAGCTGTCCCAGCCGTTCGCCCCCATCGCCTGGCGCAGTGAACACGGGCCGGGTCGCGTCGGGACCCGAGGCGCGGAGCAGCAGGGCCTCCACGATGGTTGCCGGGTACGGCAGTTGGGGCGGAGGAAGGGTGGGACGGGACGGACTGGTCATCAGGACCACGGTCTCGCTCCTCTCAGTTCACGCGGCTCGGGAGCACGTCCCTGCCGAGCCGCTCCTGGAACGCGGGCAGGTCCGGCAGGGTCACCGTCGGGCAGGCAAGGACAGCGAGGTTCTGGCACATGGCCGTGATGGACACGACGGTGCGGCCCGCCCGGTACGCGGACAGCATCTCGGCGGCCGTCCCCATGCTCGGCTCGTGGCCGGGCAGCCAGGCCACGCAGATGTCGCTGCTCGCGGCGACGTGGGTGAGGTGGTGGAGAACATGTCCGTGAGGGCGAGCAGTTCGGGGGCCGGCTCGCTGCGGTGGACGGCCGGGAGTCCGCCGAGCGCGGCGTGGGCGGCGCGCACGTCCGCCTTGAACTCCGCCTCCCACCGGGCCATCAGCGCCCCGGGGTCGTGGACGACGGCGTCCGGTCGCCGCTCTACGGCCGCCGCCGATCCCTCGGCGTTGATCACGCTCATCCCCGGCCTCCGCATCGGCTCACTGATCGTGGCGGCGGATCGTCCGCTGTCGCGGCGACCCTGCGCCGATGCTTCCGGCTGCCGCTGACAGGGAGCTGACGGTCGGTCGGCCCCGTCGGTGATGCCCCGGGAGGGGAAATGCAAGGCGCCGGACCGGCGGGGGATGTCCGGTCCGGCGCCCGTCTGCGGGACTCGGCGGCTACCGCCGGAGGTGGGCCACGGGGCCGGTGACCGGAAGGTCGTGGTGCTCAGCCGCGGCTCCCTGGGCCTGGGCGCGGCGCATCTTGTGGGACGGCCACCAGGTGGCGTTGCCGAGCAGGATCAGGGCCGCGGGCAGGATCATGACGCGGATGATGAAGGCGTCCAGGAGGACCGCCACCGCGAGGCTGAAGCCGATCTGCTTCATCTCGGCCAGGTGCAGGAACATGAAGCTCGCGAACACCGTCACCATGACGACCGCCGCGCTGGTGACCACCTTGGCCGAGTGCCCGATCCCGTCGATCACCGCCTGCCGGGTCGGCACTCCCTTCAGCGCCGCTTCCTTGATCCGGCTGACCACGAAGACCTGGTAGTCCATCGAGAGACCGAACAGGATCACGAAGAGGAACAGCGGTACACGGGAGCCGATCGCATGGGTGGCACCGGGCTCGAAGCCGAATACCGTCGAGGCCAGGCCCCATTGGAAGAAGACGACGACCAGGCCGAACGAGGCGCCGACGGAGAGCAGGTTGAGCAGGACGCCGAGCGCGGCGATGGTCGCCGAGCCGAAGACGAACAGGGTCAGTACGAAGGTCAGCAGGAGCAGGAACCCGACGACGACGGGCAGCTTGTCGTTCTGGTGGGCGAGATAGTCGGTGTCCTGGGCGACGGGGCCGCTGACCGCGAACTCGGCGCCCTTCACCTTCCCGAGCGTTTTCGGCAGGAAGTTCTTGCGCAGTTCCGTCAGTGAGTCATGGGCTTGCGGAGAGCTCAGGTTGAAGGGAACGGACAGGGTCATCACGCTGATCCGGCCGTCCGGCGTCGTCTCCAGCTTGGGCGGCTTCTTGGAGAACACCGGGTCGGTCTGCGCCTTGGCAGCCAGGTCCTTCAGGGCCGACTGGACCTCGGTCCTCTCGCCGGGGTTGTTGTCGCGCACCATCACCCAGTGCTCGGCAAGCAGGTCGGGGAAGGCCTCGTTCAGGCGGTCGTACGTCTTCAGCTCCGGGATGGCCCGGGAGTGGGTGGCCAGGTTGAGGACCCGCAGGTGCATACCGAACGCGGGGACCGCGAGGCCGAACATCACGAGTACCGAGATCAGCAGGGTGGCCACCGGGCGGTTCCTGGCGGGCCTCAGGAGAGCCGTCCAGATGCGGCCCGTCTTCTCGGACTTGTGCCGTCTGACCCACTTGACCCGCTTGCCGCCCGCCGCTGCCTTGGCGGCCTTGCGGTCCAGGCGCCGGCCGATCAGGACCAGCAGAGCGGGCAGTGCGGTCATCGAGCTGAGCACGGCGACCAGGACGACCACCATGGTGGCGACGGCGAGCGAGGTGAACACGATGTCGGTGGCGAGGAAGAGGGTGGCGGTGGAGAGGGCGACCGCCAGACCGGAGACGACGATCGCCCGGCCCGAGGTCGCGGCGGCGATCCCCACCAGCGCCTCGGGGCTGAGCCGGCCCTTCGCCTGGGCCCGTTCCTCCCGCTCCCGCTTCAGATAGAAGAGCGTGTAGTCGACGCCGACCGCCATACCGATCAGCAGGATGACGCTCTTGCCGACACCCGCGTCCGGCACCAGGTGTGAGATCAGCTGCGACAGGCCCATGGCGGCGCCGATCGAGGAGACCGCGAGCAGCAACGGCACGCCGACCATGATCAGTGATCCGAACACGACGAGCAGCGTGATCAGGGTGATCGGGAAGGTGATCGTCTCCGAGGTGGAGAGGTCGTCGTCGCGCGACTTGTCCAGGCCCATTTCGACCGAGGCATCGCCGGACTCCTCGACCTTCAGGTCCGGGTTCTTCTTCTGGACCTCGGCGGTCTGGTCGAGCAGCGGCTGGATGTGCTTCTGGGCTTCGAGCCGCAGGCCCTTCAGGGTCACTTCGACCATGAGCATCCTGCCGTTGGCCGACCGCACCGGGGCCGCGACCTTCTCGACCTCGGGCAGCTGCTTCATCCGGGCCGCGACGTCCGCGGCGGCGCTCTGGGCACGCGCGCCGGATGCCGCACCGGACTTGTCGGTGATCATGATCCGCTCGGCGGACTTGTGCTGGAGGTTGCCCTCGGTGGCGATCGACTCGGCGCGGCCGGCCTCGCCCACCCAGTAGTCCTTGTCAGCGGCGTCGACGGCGCCGACCGCGCCGCCGATGACCAGGCAGAGGGCGACGAAGGCGAACCAGCCGAGGATGGCCCGTCCCGGGTGCAGGGCACTCCAGCTCGCCACCTTGACGGTGAGTGGCTGTTTCTTCACTGAACCCAGCTCCTCATGGCTGTTACTGCTGCCCAACGGGTGTAAGTGGAGAATTACATGTGATGCTGCGGGCCGTCAACCCTGGGCGGCGGGGTGTCCGAGCGGGCGCCCCGGGCGAACGCGAAGCGGCCCCCGTCACCTGCGGTGCAGGCGGCGAGGGCCGTCAAAGGGCGTTCAGGCAAGGCTTATTGATGGATCGTCATCCATGCGCTTGGACGGGGCTGAAGTCCAGCGCGTGAGCTCCGTAGAGCTCGCTCACCCAGTTGCTCTGATAGATCGAGTCGAGATAGCGCTCGCCCAGATCCGGTGAGACGGCCACGGCCGTGCAGGGCCGGCTGTCCCGGTTCTCGGCCAGCCATCCGATAGCGCCCGAGACGACGGTCCCGGTGGAGCCGCCGAACAGGAAGCCGGCCGCGGCCAGTTGGTGGGCGGTCCGGATCGTGTCGATCTCCGGCACGTGCACCACGTCGTCCACGAACGACGTGTCGAGCAGTTGTGGCCGTACGCCGGAGCCGAGGCCCGGGATCATCCGGGGCGCCGGTGGCCCGCCGAAGGTGACCGAGCCGACCGAGTCGACGGCGACGACGGTGACCGGACGGCCCGAGTCCTTGAAGTACCGGGCACATCCCATCAGGGTTCCGGTGGTGCCGGCGCCCACGAACAGGACGTCGAGATCCGGGAAGCGCTCGGCGATGGCAGAGGCCGTACTGCGGTAGTGCGCCTGCCAGTTGCACGGGTTGGCGTACTGGTTGAGCCACAGATGCCGGCTGTCGGACGCACACAGCTTGCGTACGTGGTCGAGCCTGGCGCCGAGGAAGCCGCCCTCGGGGTCCGGCTCGGTGATGGTGTGCACCTGGGCGCCCATCGCTTCCATCAACCGTCTGGTGTTCAGGTTGCAACGGGTGTCCGTGACGCACAGGAACCGGTAGCCCCTGCTTGCCGCGATCATGCTCAGGGCGACGCCGAGATTGCCCGACGAGGACTCGACGATGACCGAGTCCCGGGTCAGGCGCCCCTTGCGCTCGGCGTCGGCGATCATCGCCCGCGCCGCCTTCAGCTTGATCGACCCGGCGAAGTTGAAGCCTTCGCACTTCAGGTACAGCGGAACGTCCAGGACGGAGCGCAGGTCCACATAGAGGTCCTCCGTGTGGAAGTCCTCCGGGACGGAGATCACCGGCACTTGGGCCCCCTCGCCTCAGACACGGCTGCTGGTCGCGGCCGCGCGCCCATACCGGTCCACCTCGTGGAAGAAGCCGTCGATGACGCCGAGTTCGCCGCGGCCCAGCACCTCGTCGTACACGGACTTGCCGACCGCGAGGTCCAGGACGCCGAGGCCGAACGGCGAGAACACCACCGGGCGGTCGGTGGGGATCTCCACCTTCCCGGCCATCACCTCGGCGAGCGTGCCGTCGATGAACTCCCGTGATCCGGTGAGCTGTTCGGTCAGATGGGGCGAGGTGTCGGCCTTCAGGCAGTGCTCGATGTCGTCGACCACGTTCGCCGAGGCCAGCAGGATCTCGGGGGCCAGGTCGCGCAGCGAGATGTTCAGGACCACCGGGTTGTGCGCGAACCAGGCCGGCTCGTGGACGTGCGGGGCCGCCGCGACGGTCGCGAAGACCACCAGGTCCGAGGAGCGGATCAGCTCCTCGGCGCTGTCGTGCACGGTGATCCGGCCGCTCTCGCCCGCACCTTCCAGGTACGCGCTGAACCCGCCCGCGTACTCGGCGTTCAGGTCGTGCACACCCACCTCGTCGAAGGTCCAGCCGGCCCCCGCGAGGTAGGTGTGGATGTGCCGGGCGATGAACCCCGTACCGATGAAGCCGACCCGGCGCGGGCGGGTGCGTCCGCGCGAGAGCCAGTCGGCGCCGAGGGCCGCGGACGCCGCCGTGCGTGCGGCGCTGATGATCGAGCTCTCCAGGCACGCCAGCGGATATCCCGTGTCGTGGTCGTTGAGGATCAGTACCGCGGAGGCGCGGGGAATCCCCGCGGCCACGTTCTCCGGGAAACTGGAGATCCACTTCAGCCCGTCGACCCGGGTCTCTCCGCCGAGGGAGGCGGGCAGCGCGATGATCCGGGCGGTGGGGCGGTCCGGAAAGCGCAGGAAATACGACGGTGGGTTGACCGTGTCTCCCTCGCCGTGCACCCGGTATGCGGCCTCCACCAGATCAATGGTGTGCTGCTCATGGCCGGTGAGAATGCGGTGGACCTGCGAGCCAGGGATCACGGCGAACGGCGGAACAAGTTCTTCCTGTGTCATCCAAATCTCCATTGCAGCGGGCGGGCGGAGCGATTCCCACCCGGTAACCCCGCGTTTCATGCTCCTGGGCAGCGCTGACAGTGGGCTGACGCCCCATTCGCCGCCATGGCTCAACTGTTCGTCCGGTCAGCCCCACCTGGGCTTTTCGGCCATCACTTAATGATCTGTGCGCCGATTTGACCGGCACCTAGTCTCATTTCTCGGTGGCGCCACCCAGCACGTTCCACTCCATGGGCCGGAGCCACTGGCGAAACTCGTGGAGCTAGCGAACAGGAGTCACCAGTGCTCAACAAAGTCGTGATCGTGGGTGGCGGAACAGCCGGTTGGATGACGGCCTCGTACCTCAAGGCCGCGTTCGGGGACCGAATAAACGTGACCCTCGTGGAGTCCGGGCACGTCGGCGCGGTCGGCGTGGGCGAGGCCACCTTCAGCGACATCCGGCACTTCTTCGAGTTCCTCGGACTCAAGGAGAAGGACTGGATGCCGGCCTGCAACGCCACGTACAAGCTCGCCGTGCGGTTCGAGAACTGGCGCGAGAAGGGCCACTACTTCTACCACCCCTTCGAGCAGATGCGCTCGGTCAACGGCTTCCCGCTGACCGACTGGTGGCTCCAGCAGGGGCCGACGGACCGGTTCGACAAGGACTGCTTCGTCATGCCCTCGGTCATCGACGCCGGGCTCAGCCCGCGCCGCCTCGACGGCACGCTCATCGACCAGCCCTTCGACGAGGGCGCGGACGAGATGCAGGGCCTGACGATGTCCGAGCACCAGGGCAAGACCCAGTTCCCCTACGCGTACCAGTTCGAGGCCGCGCTGCTCGCCAAGTACTTGACGAAGTACTCGGTGGAACGTGGCGTCAAGCACATCGTCGACGACGTGCAGCAGGTCAACCTGGACGACCGCGGCTGGATCAGCGGCGTCACCACCGCCGAGCACGGCGACATCAGCGGCGACCTCTACATCGACTGCACCGGATTCCGCGCGCTGCTCATCAACAAGGCGCTCGACGAGCCGTTCATCTCCTACGCGGACACGCTGCCCAACGACAGCGCGGTCGCCCTCCAGGTCCCGATGGACATGGAGAAGCGCGGCATCATGCCCTGCACCACCGCCACCGCCCAGGACGCCGGCTGGATCTGGACGATTCCGCTGATGGGCCGGGTCGGCACCGGCTACGTCTACGCCAAGGACTACCTCTCGCCCGAGGACGCCGAGCGCACCCTGCGCGAGTTCGTCGGCCCGGCGGCGGCCGACGTCAATGCCAACCACATCAAGATGCGGATCGGCCGCAGCCGCAATTCGTGGGTCAACAACTGTGTGGCCGTCGGACTTTCCAGCGGATTCGTCGAGCCGCTCGAATCCACCGGAATCTTCTTCATTCACCACGCCATCGAGCAGATTGCGAAGAACTTCCCGAACGAGGACTGGAACCCCAACCAGCGCGTCCTCTACAACCGGTCCATCGCCCATGTCATGGACGGAATCCGCGAATTCCTGGTCCTGCACTACGTCGCGGCCAAGCGGCAGGACACCCAGTACTGGCGCGACACCAAGACCCGGGCCATTCCCGACTCGCTCGCCGAGCGCCTGGAGATGTGGAAGACCCAGGTTCCCGACTCCGAGAGCATTTTCCCGTACTATCACGGTCTTCCCGCCTACTCGTACATGTGCGTTCTGCTCGGTATGGGCGGAATCGAGATGAAGCCTTCGCCCGCGCTCGCGCTGTCCGATCCTGCCGCCGCCGAGCGGGAGTTCGCGGCGATCCGCGACAAGACCCGCCGGTTGACCGAGACGCTGCCCAAGGCGTACGAATACTTCGCCCAGCACCACTGAGCGGGCGACGGGGGAGCGCGAAATGGAAACGCTGAGGCTTTTCGGCGACGCGCCGCGCCTGGCGCACGTAGCGGTGGCGCTCGCCGTCATCCTGCTGATAGCCCTGGCGGGCCGGGCCCTCGCCAGGACGCTGCGCCAGCCCGAGGTCATCGGGGAGATCGTGGTGGGGCTGCTCTCCGGGCCCGCCGTGATCGCCCTGTTCGGGCGGGACACCCTGGACGCGCTGCTGCCGGGCCCCGTGTTCGACGTGGTCAAGCTGGTCTCCCAGGCCGGTCTGGTCCTGTTCCTGGTCGGCCTCGCCCACAAGCTGGGGGCCGACTCCGGCGGGCCGCCGCGCCGCGGCACGCTGTGGGTGGCGGCCGGGGCGCTGGCTCCGCCGCTGGTGACCGGCCTGCTCCTGGCCGGCCTGGTCCTGGTCACCGACGACAGCGCGGCGCGCGGCGGCGCCCCGCTCCCGGCCTTCGTGCTGATGGTCGCGGTGTCGATGTCGATCACCGCCGTACCCGTCATGGCCCGGATCCTGGCGGACCGCGGAATGACCCGATCTGCCGCGGGCCAGACCGCTTTGGCGGCGGCCATCGTCATCGACGCGATCGGCTGGCTGCTGCTCACCCTCGCCATCTCTCTCGGCAAGGGAAGCCTGGAGAGCTCGCTGCACTCGGTCCGGGCGCTCGCGTTCGGCGCGGTGTGCGCCCTTGCCGTCCGGTACGGGCTGCGCACCCAGGCCGCCCGGAACGCCTGCGTGCGAATGCCGCGCACCGCGGCGGTGGTCCTCGGCGCAGCGGCCCTCACGGTCGCGCTGGCCATGGAACACCTCGGGATGACGGCGATCCTCGGCGCGGCCCTGGTCGGCCTGTCGATCCCGGGGGGCGAGAACGCGCCCTGGGAGCGTGCGGTGACCTCGGTCTCGCGGGCCGGGGGCGTCCTTGCCCCGGCGTTCTTCGTGGTCACCGGGATCACCGTGCTCACCGGCTCGTTCTCCGACACCTCGTGGCTGCTGATCGCCTCGGCCGTCGTGCTCGGCTGCGTGGGCAAGGGGCTCGGCGGCTATCTGGGGGCGCGCCGGAGCGGGCGGCCCCCACGGACGGCACGCAGGATCGCCGTCCTCATGAACACCCGCGGACTGACCGAACTCATCGTCCTCCAGGCCGGGTTGAGCTCCGGGATCCTGACCGGACCCGTCGTCCTTGCGCTGATCGTCATGGCGCTGACGACGACGGCCATGACGGGACCGCTCCTGAATCTCCTCGACCGGGGGGAGCGCCGCCTCGGCACCGGGGCGTTTGCCGTAGCGACAGAAAGCAGTGTCCGATGACCGAACGCGCCATGAACGTAGAAGAGGTGGCCGACCCGGCGACGCCCGACCGCTTCCGCGCGATGATGAGCGGTTTCCCCACCGGCGTCGGCGTGGTCACCACCACCGGTCACGACGGGGCGCCGCGCGGCATGACGTGCTCCTCGGTGTGCAGCGTCACGCTCAGCCCGCCCACCCTGCTGGTCTGCCTGCGCGACGGCAGCCCGACCCTCGAAGCGATCCTGGAGCGGGGCACCTTCGCGGTGAACCTGCTGCACGAAGGGGCGCGGGAGACGGCCGAGCTGTTCGCCTCCGGCAACCCGGACCGCTTCCGCATGGTCCCGTGGGAGCAGGAGACGGACGCGGGCGGGCCGCATCTGGTCCGCGACGCGCACACCGTCGCCGACTGCGACGTGTCCGCGGTCCACCGCGTCGGCGATCACGTCACCGTCTTCGGCGAGGTCCGCCTCATCACTGGGCGGCACGGTCTGCCCCCGCTGTTGTACGGGCTGAGGCAGTTCCGCGTCTGGTCCGAACTCTGACGGACCCGCCACCGATCCGAACCGCGCCACAGGTCCGCCCCTGCTCCGAGGGTCGGACCTTCGCGCATGCCCGCTTCGGAGCTTCTCCCTTACTGGAAAAGGGAGTTGGGGGCCGGGGTGAAACAGGGCCGGGCGACACCGGACTGCCGACCCTTACTCTTGACCGCGCGCATCGTCATATGTAAGTCTCAACTTACAGGCTTCGAGTTGTCGGAGAGGGTGAGCCATGACGAGCGACGATCTGCTGGCAGTTCTCGCCGCGGTGGGCCACCGGCAACGGCTCCGCGCCATCGCCGAACTCGCGGGCGGCAGGCTCTACGTCAGCGAGCTGGCCCGCCGCCTGGAGATGTCGAGGCCGCTGCTCTACATGCACCTGGAACGGCTGGAGAAGGCCGAACTGGTCGTGAGCAACCTCGAACTCTCCCCGGACGGCAAGGCGTTGAAGTACTTCGAGCTGGCGCCGTTCGACCTGCACGTCAACCTCGCCACGATCGTCGGGGCCGTCGCCCAGGACACGGAAGGGCCCGTCAACATGAAGAAGGGGACCGCGGCATGACCGGCGCCGTCATCACCATCACCATCACCCTGCTCGTCGTGGGCGGGATCACGGGCAGCGTCGTCGCCTACTTCCGGCTGCTGCGCCATCGCGCCGACGCGGTCGCCATGGCCGAATTCCGCAAACTGGCCGAGGAACTGCCCGGCGTCCAGGAGGCGCTGAGGGTCCAGCTCGGCGCGCTCGACGAGCGGATGAAGTCGATCGAGAACCTTCTGCGGAGCGTCGAGTGATCGCACTCAGGCCCGGCCGCAAACTGCCCCGTGGGCGCGACCCGCTGCGCATGCTCCTCTCCTCCACGCCCTGGCGCGCGACCGGGTACCTGGCCGGCTATCTGGTGGCGGGCCCGGTCCTGTTCGCGGTCGCGGCCCTCGCCGTGGCGCTCGGCCTCGTCTTCATGCAGCTCACCGTCACGGTGGCGCTGACCGTCGGCTCGGCGTGGGTCGTACGCTGCTGCGCCCAGGTCGAGCGGGGGCGCGCCGTACTGGTCGACGAGCCCATTCCGTACGCCTACCGGGAGCCCGGGAAGCCGGGCCTCGTGGGGCAGTTCAAGGCACGCTGCGGGGACCCGGTGACCTTTCGGGACATCGCCTGCCTGGTGCTGCTGTTCCCCTTCCTGCTGGTGCTGGACCTCCTCGCGCTCGCGGTGTGGCTCGGCCTCCTCGCCGGCGTCACGCTGCCGCTGTGGTTCTGGAGCATCGACTCCCCGAAGAGCGACGGGGGACGGGGCACCGGCCCATGGCTGGGCGGACCCGGGCACGGCGCCCCAGGCGTGCGGATCGACAACTGGCCCGCAGCCCTGATCACCGCGGCCCTCTGCCTCGCGCTCCTCCTGTACGCCGCCTACCTCGTGGTCGCGGCGGCCCGGCTGCACCTGACCGTCGCCCACACGCTGCTCCGCCCGCCCCCGGACCCGCTCGCGCGGGCCAAGCGGATCCTCACCGAGCCCGGCCCCCTGGCGCTCGTATCCCATGGCCCGCTGCCCGGGCTCACCCTCAGCGAAGGACACAGTTCATGACGGGGACGCCGAACCCTCAGTACGGACAGGACGTCGTACGGCTCGAATCCGTACGCAAGGTCTACGGCGGGTCCAAGAACCGCGTGGCCGCGCTCGACGGCGTGACCCTCGGTCTGCCGCGCGGCACGTTCACCGCGGTGATGGGACCCTCCGGCTCCGGCAAGTCCACCTTCCTGCACTGCGCGGCCGGGCTCGACCGGCCGACCTCGGGGACGGTGCTGCTCGACGGTGTGGACCTCTCGCCCCTGAAGGAGCGCGAGCTGACCAAGCTGCGCCGCGAACGGGTCGGTTTCATCTTCCAGGCGTTCAACCTCCTTCCCGCCCTGAGCGTGGTCGACAACGTGGGCCTGCCGCTCCGGCTCGCGGGCCACCGGCCCAAGAAGGCCGCGGTGGAGGAGGTCCTGGAGCGTGTCGGCCTCGCGGACAAGAGGGGCAGCCGGCCCGGTGAGCTCTCCGGCGGCCAGCAGCAGCGCGTCGCCATCGCCCGGGCCCTGATCACCAAGCCCGCGGTCGTCTTCGGCGACGAACCGACCGGCGCCCTCGACACCTACGCCGCCCGCGAAGTGCTGACGCTGCTGCGCGAGTCCGTGCGGCAGGCCGGCCAGACCATCGTGATGGTCACCCACGACCCGGTCGCCGCCTCCCACGCCGACCGCGTGCTCTTCCTCGCGGACGGACAGTTCGTCAGCCATCTCGACAGGCCCACCGCCGACCAGGTCGCCGAACGCATGACGAGCCTTGGTGCCTGGGGCCAGGATTCCGCCGCGGTCCGCGCCGGACACGGGGTGCCCCGGTGATCCGCATCGCGCTGCGCACCCTGCGCTTCCACAAGGGCGGCTTCATCGCCTCGTTCATCGCGCTGTTCTTCGGCGCCGCGATCGTGATCGGCTGCGGGGGCCTGTTCGAGACCGGGCTGCGCAGCGCCGCGCCGCCCGGCCGGCTCGGCGCGGCGCCGATCGTCGTCACCGGCGACCAGAACCATCCCGGCACCGGGGGCCAGACCGTCTTCACCGAGCGCGTCCACCTGGACGCCTCCCTCGCCGCCACGATCAAGGCGCTGCCCGGCGTGGCCGACGCCGTGCCCGACCTGTCCTTCGACGCCACCGTGGCGCCGGGCGGCGCCGGGGCCGCGCCGGTCAAAGTCACCGGCCACGGCTGGTCCTCGGCCGGGCTCGCCCCCTACCGGCTCACTGAGGGCAGCGCACCCGCCGGGCCCGGCCAGGTCGTGCTCGGCACGAGGCTCGCCGCGAAGGCCGGACTCGGCCGCGGGCAGCGGATCCAACTCCTGGTCCACGGCGGCGCCAAGGAGCTCACGGTCTCCGGCCTCGCCACAGGAGCCGACGAGAGCGAGAGCCTCTTCCTCTCCGACCAATCGGCCGCACAGGCCGGCGGGCGGCCCGGCAAGCTCGACAACATCGGCGTGCTCACCACGCCCGGAGCCGACCGCGGCCAGGTGGTGGCGGAGATCAGGAAGGCGGTCGTCGGCAGCGCCGTCTCCGTACTGACCGGTGACAAGCGGGGGTGGGCCGAGAACCCGTCCATCGTCACCGACAGCAGCAAACTGGTCACCCTGGCCTCGGTGTTCGGCGGCCTCTCCGCGATGGTCACCGTCTTCGTCGTCGCCAGCACCACCGGGCTCTCGATCCAGCAGCGGCAGCGCGAGATGGCGCTGCTTCGGGCGATCGGGACCACACCCGGCCAGCTGCGCCGGCTCATCCTCGGCGAGACCCTGTTCATCGCCGTCATCGCCACCGGTCTCGCCTGCTACCCCGGCCCGACCGTAGGGAAGTGGCTGCTCGCCGCCTTCGCCCGCGGCGACGTGGTGCCCGACGCCCTGGCGTACCGGGCCGGCTGGATCCCCATGGTGACCGGCGTGGGCACGGCCCTGCTCACCGCGCTCGGCGCGGCCTTCATCTCGGCCCGCGGCGCGGCGCGCACCCGGCCCACCGAAGCCCTCGCCGAAGCCTCCCTCCAGCGCAAGTGGGTCAGCGCCCCGCGGCTGATCTTCGCGCTGCTCTTCCTCGGCGGCGGCACCACGCTCGCTCTGGTCACCGCGAGCATGGCGGGCCCCACGGCGGGCAGCACCGCGACCCCGGCCGCGATGCTGTGGACCGCGGGGTTCGGACTGCTCGGCCCCGGACTCGCCAAGGTGATCGCGGCCGTGCTCCGCCGGCCGCTGCGCGCACTGACCGGACTCGCCGGACGCCTGGCCACCCTCAACGCGAAGGCCCGGATCGGCCGGATGGCCGGAGCGGTGATGCCCGTCATGCTCGCCACCGGACTCGCCACCGCGCTGATCTACCTCCAGACCACCCAGTCCAGCGGCTCCGAGCGGGCGTTCAGCGACAACATGCGGGCCGACCTCGCGGTCACCTCAATCTCCGGGGGGCTTCCGCTGTCCCTGGTGGACACCATCCAGAAGCAGCCCGGCGTCGCTGCGGCCTCCGCCCAGATCTCCAGCCTCGGCTACCTGGAGCCCAAGACCCCGCCCTCTCAGTCCAAGATCGACGAGGGTGACTTCGAGCCCACCGAGATGCCCATGCAGGGCGTCACCGCCGAGGGTGTCACCAGCACCACCGCCTTCCGCGCCACCACCGGCAGCCTGGACGACCTGCATGGCGACAGCGTCGCGCTGCCCGCCTCCGAGGCCGGCGGGTTCAAGCTCGGCGACATGGTTCCGATGCGGCTCGGCGACGGCGCGGAGGTCAGCCTCAAGCTGGTCGCCACCGTGGACGCCCGCCGCGGTTACGAGACCGCGCTGCTCCCGGCCTCGCTCCTGGTCCAGCACACCGACGCCGGTCTGGTCCCGCAGATCACGGTGACCGCCAAGCCCGGGACGGACCCGGCCCTGCTGGAGCAGAACCTGTCGGCGCTGGCCGATACGCACCCCGGACTCGGCGTGCTGCCCCGGGCCACGGTCGGCGCGGTGCACCAGAGCCAGGACGACACCCAGGCCTGGATGGCCTATCTGGTGCTCGGCGTGGTCGTCGGCTACGCGACGATCGCCCTGGTCAACACGCAGGTCCTGGCCACCACCGAGCGGCGCCGCGAGTTCATGCTGCAGCGGCTCATCGGGGCCACCCGGCGGCAGGTGCTGCGCATGATGACGGTGGAGGCGATCCTGGTCGCGGTCGCGGGCCTCGTACTGGGGGTGCTGGTCGCGGGGCTGACCCTGGTGCCGCTGAGCCTGAGCGTGCTCGGCTCGCCCGTCCCGGAGGGCTCACCGTGGATCTTCGCCACGGTGGTGGTCGCCGCCTTCGTCCTGACGCTGGTCACCACCCTGATCTCGGCCGCGCTCGTCCTGCGCAGCCGGCCCGGCGCAGCGGTGGGCCTGAGCGAGTGACGCGGAGCGCGTCACCAACGATGAATCCCCCGGCCACACAAGACCGTGGCCGGGGGATTCGTCGTGCGTGGGGAGGGGGGCGTACGTGGCGGCGGTGCGTCAGTAGGTACAGGGGGCGAGCCGGCCGGCGGGTCGCAGGCGTCGCGTCACGAGGCGGCCCGTGCCACCTGTGCCTGTTGGGGGATGCAGTCCAGGGCATGCCGCCGCATCTCGGACGCCGATCCCTGTGCGGGCACCCGCTCCGCGGTGGAGCGGGCGGGCAGACCGTCCAGGAGGGCAAGGCCGAGCGGGGTCACCGTGTGCAGCACCGTGTTGCGGATCCGGCGGGTGGTGATCAGGCCGGTCTGGCGAAGGACCGTGGTGTGCTGGCTGGCGCCGGCCGCCGAGATGCCGAGCCGGTGGGCCAGCTGGCTCGTCGTGCACGTGGCGCGCAGCACCCGCAGCGCCGCGGCCCGGGTCTGGCCGACCAGCGCGCCGAGGGACTGGGCGCTGTCGTCGGGCTCGTCCCACAGGTTCGCCGTCCGCTGGACGTCCGGCGGCGCGGCGAAGGCAAGGACCAGCTCGCCGCCCTCGCTGCGCTTGCCGGTGAGCTGGGCCGGCCGGTGGTTGAGGAACACCGATGGAGTCAGGACGAGGCCGCGCCGGTCGAGGAAGATGTCCTCGTCGGGCCCGCCGGGAATCTCCAGGACCTGCGCATGCCACCTGATCTTCGGGTGCAGCGTGGCAAGGAGCAGTCCCACGCCGCCGGCCATCACGACCCGTCCGCGCGCCTCGCACTCGACTTGGAGGTACGCCTCCATGTGGTCCCAGTACGGTGCGATCGCGGCCTGCCAGACCTCGGAGAGGCCGGCCGCTTCCCGGTAGGCGGACAACTGGGCCACCAGGGCGTCCTGGCCGGCCTCGTCGGCGGTGTCGCCGCCCAGGATCCCCTGGCTTCCGTTGTGCTCGATCAGGTCCAGGAGGGTCTCGGGATCGTTGACGACGCTGATGCCGCCCGACCGCAGCCGCGGCCAGGACGGCAGCCGTTTGGATACCTGCTTGCGCCAGCGCGCATACGCAGGCGGGACGCCCCGGCCGAGCAGCCCGTACGCGAACGCCGTCTCGATCAGGGGACCGGCGCTCGTCTTCAGTCTCGTCTTGGCTATGTCGACAGCGGTGAAGTGAATTCTTTGCATAACTGCCCCCGTTGATAAGCTCGTTCGCAAGGAAACCGTTCAGGCCGACTGGCCGGTGAGCGTCACGAAGACGTCGTCCAGAGTGGGCCTGCGCAGCGCGAAATCGACCACCTCCACTCCTTCTTCTCGTAGTGCGGTGGCCGCGTTCGCGATGCCGGTCATCCCGTCGCCGAGCGCGATGGAGACCATGCGTCGTTCCAGGTCGACGGAGGGTTCGTCCGCCGACATCCGGCGCAGCGCGGTGACCGCGGCAGACACCTCGTCCGGTCGGGCCACCTCGACTTCGAGGCGCTCGTCACCGACCTTGCGCTTGAGTTCGTCCGGGGTTCCCTCGGCGATCACCCGGCCCGTGTCGACGACGGCGATTCGGTCGGCCAGGGCGTCCGCCTCGTCCAGGTACTGCGTCGTCAGAAGGACGGTCACGCCGTCCGCCACGAGTTCGCGGACCGCCGTCCACAACGCCATCCGGCTGACCGGATCGAGGCCCGTGGTGGGCTCGTCGAGGAAGAGCACCGACGGTGTGGTGACCAGGCAGACCGCCAGGTCGAGGCGGCGGCGCATGCCGCCCGAGTAGGTGTGGGCGGGACGGTCCGCCGCTTCGGTGAGATCAAATCGGGAGAGCAGCCGGGTGGCGTGCTCGCGCGCCGCCCGCCTGCCCAGGTGCAGCAGCCTGCCGATGAGGACGAGGTTCTCCCGGCCGGTGAGGAGTTCGTCCACCGCCGCGTACTGGCCGGCGAGACCGATCCGCCGGCGCACCTCGCGCGGCTGGCGCACAATGTCGAACCCCGCCACCTCGGCGCGCCCGCCGTCCGGTTCGCTCAGCGTCGCCAGTGTGCGCACCGTGGTGGTCTTGCCCGCCCCGTTGGGGCCGAGCAGGCCGAACACCGTGCCACTGGGGACAGCGAGGTCGACACCACTGAGCGCCTCGTGCTGCTTGTACCGCTTGCGCAGCCCATCCGCCTGAATCGCCATGCTCACTGTTGTTCCTCCGGCCTGCGGGCGAACCGACGGATACTCAAGAAACCTGTGCTCCGGCGGCCTCGCGCAGGGTGCGCGGCCGCATATCGGTCCAGTGCTCCTCGACGTAGGCGAGGGCGGCGTCGCGGGAGCCTTCGGCAAGTGCCACCGTCCAGCCGGCGGGCTGCTCGGCGAAGGCGGGCCAGAGGGAGTGCTGGCCTTCGTCGTTCACCAGTACGAGGAAGGTTCCATCCTGGTCATCAAAAGGATTCGACACGTCGCGAACTCCGGTATCCGAGTGGTATAGAGGCACGGGCCCGACGGCCCGTGCCTGCATGCTTCCGGCGCCCGCTGACGCGGAGCTGACAGCCCCGCGCGACGGTCAGTCCACGCTGCGCAGCAGGCTCTCGACCGACTTGACGCGGTCGTTGAGCTCGGCCACCTGACCTTGCAGAACCCCTTGGTTGGCGACGGCTTCCTCGGCGAGCCTGCGGTACTCGGCCATGGCGACGGCGTCGGCGCGGTGGCGCTGCAGTCTGAAGTACGCGACCACGCTCGCAGTGATGCCGCCGATGACGATCAAGACGATGGCAATTGCGATGACAGCGCCGGTCATGTGGGCTTCCCCTTAGGTTCGTCGAGCCTCTTTACCCGTGGCTTCAAGGATCGTATCCAGGTTCCGGGATCGGCCAGTCACCTGTCGGCGGTTGTCGGCCGAGGTGGGGCCGTGCCCGGGGCGAGAAGACCGACAGCCCGCCCTTCCCCCTTCTGGCGGAGGGAACGGGACGGGCTGTTGGCACGGTCCGTCGGCGGAGAGAAAAGACGCCGACTCGAAAGCGCGGGCCGTGGCTGAAAGATGATCCGCTGGTGACGAGGCCCGGGCGCGAGCGCCCTGGCGGGCCGCAGCTCAGCCGCAGCCGCCCGCGTGCGCGTCCTCGACCGACCGGCCGAGGGCCACCGCGGTCGACGGCTCCACGAGGGTGAGCGCCGGAGCCTTGCTCGCCCCGAGGTGGGCGACGAAGTCGTCGAGCCGGTCCAGACCCCAGAAGCGGGTGTATCCGTGCACGAAGAACGGCACGCCGAACACGCCGTCCTTGCACACCTCCAGCAGGATCCGCACGCCTTCGGCGCGCAGGTCCGCGTCGTCACTGGCGTCCGCGATCAGACCCCGGTCGATGCCGAGCTTCTCGCCGATGTCGCCGATCACCTCGCGGTCGCAGATGTTGAGCCCCGCGCCGAACCGGGCCTCGTACACCGCGCTGATGTACTCGTGGCCGAGGCCGTGCTCCTGGGCGACCAGATAGCCCAGGTGCGGGACCTCCCACACCGGGGCGCGGTCGACCGGCCAGGTCACCGTGATGCCCCGGGCCTTGGTGAGCCGGCCGACGTCCTGCAGGACGTACCGGTTCTTCTCGCGCGACATCTCCGAGTACGGGAACTGGCCGCCCCGCTCGGCGAGTTCGCGGCTGCTCTCCGGGTCCGGCTCGAAGAACGGGAGCCACTCCAGCCGCCCGGCCAGGTCCCGGTGCCGGCTCATCAGCTCGCGGTAGGCGAGCCAGGAATAGGGGCTGCGCAGGCTGAAGTAGAACCGCGGCGTCTTGCTCTTCCTGTCGGCTGCGGGCATGGGTGATGTGCTCCTGACTCTCGGGGCTCGGGGCTCGGGGCTGGGGGGTGGGGGGCGGGGGGTGGGGGAGTGGCTCAGACGACGAGGCCGCCGTCGACCCCGAAGACCTGGCCCGTGATGTACGAGGCCCGGTCGGAGGCGAGGAACGACACCAGGTCGGCGACCTCGTCGGGGCGGCCGAAGCGACCGAGCGGAACGCGCTCCGTCATCTTGCGGGTGTGCTCCTCGGTCAGCGCGGAGAGCATGTCGGTCTCGATGAAGCCCGGCGCGACCGCGTTGGCGCGGATGCCGTAGCGACCGGACTCCTTGGCAAGGGCCTTGGTGAAGCCGATGATCCCGGCCTTGGTCGCCGAGTAGTTGGTCTGCGTGGCGTTGCCGTACACGCCCGCGACCGAGGACAGCGTGACGATCGATCCGGCGCGGCGCTTCATCATCGAGAAGACCGCCGCCTTGCACACGTTGTAGGTGCCGTCGAGGTTGACCCGGAGCACCGCGTCCCAGTCCGCCTCGGCCAGCATCACCAGCGGGTTGTCGCGCACGATGCCCGCGCAGGAGACCACGGTGTGCAGCGGGCCGAGCGCCTTCTCGCTGTCGCGCACGAAGTCGCGCACGTCGCCGTGCCCGGCGACGTCGACCTGCGCCGCGTACACCCGGGCCCCGGCGGCGGTCGCCTCGGCGGCCACCGCGTCGGCGGCCTCCTTGTTGGACTGGTAGCAGAAGGCCACGTCGTAGCCGTCGCCGGCGAGCCGGGTCACGACGTGGCGGCCGATCCCCCGGGAGCCCCCGGTCACCAGCGCGACGCGTCGTTCGCTTGCGGACATGCGCGTTTTCCTCTCCAGGGGTACGGCTCGACTGCCGTACGGATTCAGGGAGTTGGGCTCGCTCGCGAGAGGTGCGGCACGGGTTGCCGTGCCGCACCTCTCGATCGCCCGGTTCCTCAGGCGCGGGCCGGGCCGCCGAGCACCGCGCAGCCCACCGTTCCGTCCCGGTCGATGCCGGTGACGAGTGCCGCCTCGCCGGGACCGAGCCCCGACTCGCCCGCGGTGGCGAGCACCGCGGCCAGCTGCAGGCTGGTGGAGGCGGCGGAGGTGTCGCCGAGCAGCGGCCGGCAGCGGATCCACCGCGGCCGGGCCGTGCCGAGCGCGTCCTCGATGCCGGCCTCTTCCGGCGCCGCGAGTTCGGCGCCCGCTCCGAGCGGCGCCACCAGGCGGATGTCCTCGGGCGCGACCCCGGCCTTGTCCAGGGCGCTGCCCACGCACTCGGCCAGCGTCTTCTGGGCGTCGGCGCGATCGGCGTACGCCCGGAAGCGGGTGGCCAGGACGCGGGCGAGCGGTGTGCGGCCCGCCTCGCGGGCGTCGGCGACGGTCTCCATCAGGAAGACGGCGCCGCCCTCGCCGAGCGGCGACTCCCGCTCCTCCACGCCGCGGCCGTGCCACTCCAGCCAGGCGCGCTGCGTGGAGTACTCCTCGGCCGCCCCGCACAGCACCCGCGCGCAGTGGCCGCCGCGGTGCAGCCGCACCGCGTAGCTCAGGGCGAGCAGACCGGTCAGCCAGCCGCCCGCGACCGTGGTGTTGGGGCCCTTGATGCCGTGCCAGATCGCGCTCTGGCCGGCCGCCCGGTTCATCACGGTGTTCGGGAAGCGGGCCGGGTCGACGTGGTATGGACGCTCGCCGACGAGGGAGTCCCGGGTGAAGTCCATGATGCTCTGGACGCTGCCCGAGCCGGTGCCGAGCACCAGGCCGATCTGCTCGGGGTGCGCGGTCAGCTCGTCGCCGCACGAGGCGAGGAGCCTGCCGACCGCGGTGACCGCGATCGCCGTCACCCGGTCCATGGTGCGGGTGCCCTTCTTGCCCACGTACTCGGCGGCCGTGAAGTCGGGCACCAGGCCGCACCGGTCGAAGGGGCCGGGCCAGGCGGCCCGGTCGAGCTCGCCGACCGCGCTCGTGCCGGCGCCGATCCCGGCGCTGAAGGGGGCGCTGCCCACACCGTACGGGGAGACCACCGACCAGGCGGAGAGGACCAGTTCGGACATCACTCGGCCTCCCGGTACCGGCCCAGGACGAGCACGGCGTTGTTGCCCGCGAACGCGAGCGCGTTGTTCTGGACCACGTTGAGCTCGGCGGGCCGCGCCTCGTTGGGCACGCAGTCAAGGCCGCACTCGGGGTCGGTCTCGCGGTGGTTGATCGTCGGCGGGATGAAGCCCTCGGTCAGGGCAAGGGCGCAGGCCGCCGAGGCCAGCGCGCTCGCGGCGCCCATCGAGTGGCCGATCATCGACTTGATGGAGATGGTGGGCGGCGGCGTGGCGAACACCTGCCGGATGGCTCCGGCCTCGGTGACGTCGTTGGCGCGGGTGCCGGTGCCGTGCGCGGAGATGAAGTCGATGTCCTCGGGCTTCACCCCGGCGTTGCGGTGCGCGATCTCCATGCACCTCGCCAGGCTGTCCCGGTCGGGGGCGACCGGGTGGTGCGCGTCGCAGTTGAGCCCGTAGCCGAGCACCTCGGCATGGATGCGGGCGCCGCGGGCCAGCGCCGAGTCCAGGCTCTCCATCAGCAGGATTCCGGCGCCCTCGCCGGTGAGGATGCCCTTGCGGTCCTTGTCGAAGGGCTGGCACACCTCGGGGGCGATGGTGCCGAGGCGGTAGAACCCGGCGAACGTCTTGCGGCACACCGCGTCGGCTCCGCCGCACAGCGCCACGTCGACCTCGCCGTCCCGGATGGCGTCGAAGCCGCTGCCGATGGCGTAGTTGCCGGCCGCGCAGGCGGTGGGGATGGTGAGCGCCTCGACGTCGACCAGGCCCAGCTCGCGGATGATGCCGGTCGACAGGCGTCCGGCCTGTGCCCTGCGGGCCACGGTGGGAGCCAACTGGTCGGGCCCGTACTCCAGTTGGACACCCATCAGAGTGTCGAGGTCGCGGGACTCGGCGTCGGTGGTGCCCACCGAGACCAGCGCCCTGCGCCGCCTGAGCTCTTCGGGAGTGAGGCCCGAGTCCGCCACCGCCAGATTGGCGGCGGCGACCGAGAACTGGGTGGCCCGCCCCAGCTCCTCGGGGTCCACCTGGTGGATCCACTCGGCGGGATCGAAGTCGTCGACCTCGCATCCGTTGGCGTGCGCGAAGCCCGTCGTGTCGAAGGCGGTGATCGGCTTGGCGCCGCTGCGCCCGGCCCGCAGCCCCTCCAGGAAGGCCTCGACGCCGAGGCCGATGCTGGTGACCGTGCCGAGTCCGGTGATCACGACCCGGCGCGGCCGCTCGTCGTTGTCGTACAACCTGCGCTCCCCTCACTCGGTCCCGGCGTCTAGAGGGACGCGGCCGCCTTGGCCGCGACGGCCTCGTCGACCACCGTGACGACGCCTTCGAGATTGACCATCCGGGCCAGTTCGGCCTGGTCGATGTCGATCCCGAAGGCGCGCTCGAGCTGGGAGAGGATCTCGATGGCGCCCATCGAGTCCGCCTCGTGGTCCTCCTTGAAGCGGCTCGTGTCGGTCATCTCGGCCTCGTCGATCTCGAGGATGTCGCAGATGATGCCCTTGATCGTGGCACGGCCCTCGGCGTCCACGTGCTTCGTTGTAGTCATGCGGGCGATGGTGCCGAAGGGCCCTGACAGCGAACTGACAGACCCTCAAACGGCCTGCGCCCGCAACGGGAGGAAGCGCTCCAACTCCGGGAATTCCGCCGGGTGTTCCATGATCCAGGACAGATAGCGGGGGATGGACCGCGCGTACTCGCAGTAGTACTGCCGCACGGTGTCCACGAGCCGGCGCAGGGTGTCCCTGGCGACCGTGTCCCGACGCCACACGAGCAGCTGCGCGATGGACTGCGTCTCCCGTATCGGCACCAGGCGTACGTCACCGGTGGCGCCGGTCGCCGTGGTGAGGGCGGCGGCGTCCGCGTCCCTGACCCAGCTCATCGCCTCGTGGTGGCCGTCCGCGTAGTGCACCGCGCCGAGGTCTGTGTAGTTCAGACGGGCGAGCAGCCTCTTCTCGATCTCGTGGAACCAGTGGTCCCGCGAATAGTGGACCCAGTAGAGGGTGGAGAGGTGGGTGCCGTCCACGAAGGTGCGGCCGACCAGCGGATGCCCCCGCGGCACCGCCAGCCAGATCGGCTCCCGGACGATGACCGTGGTCTCCAGGCCGGGCTGGAGCAGGGAGTCCGGCATGTCCGTCGCCGAAGCGGGGACCATCGCGACGGTCAGCGCACCGCGGTGCACGGCGTCGACGGCGGCCGCCGGGGCGAGCGTCTCGGTCTCCACGTCCACGGTGGGCACCGCCGCCTGGATCGCGCCGAGCAGCGTCGGCGGCGTCCACTCGGTGTTGCCGAAACGCAGCGTGACCGTAGAGCTAGCGGCGGCCTCGCTGATCACCTCGTCCGCCTGCTGCACGAGACCGTCCAGCATCGGAATGAGTCGCTTTCCCCGGGGGGTCGGCACGATTCCAGAACTCGACCGGACGAAAAGATCCCCGCCGAGCATTTTCTCTATACGGCGTAATTGGGCGGTCAGGCTGGGCTGTGGAAGATTGAGCCGGACTGCCGCCTTGGATATACTCCCGGCCTCTGCGATGATCGAAACAGCCCGTGCGTGTCTCAGTTCCAGATCCATATTCCTGCAACCTCGTAATTCAATTGGCGCGGCTGAATTGCAATGATGCCCGCTGTCAGAGCGCCCCTCCCTTCCCTCGAATCACTGGTCCAGGCATCGCTGTTCCCTCCCCCCCCCGGCCTTGGCCGGGAGCAGCCGGAACGGCAAGGGCCCCCGGCCCTGTTCCCTCTCCCTGCTATCGGTGCAGCCGACACGCCGAAGCTCTCGACGGCAAGGACCCATTTCGCCGTGGGCTCGCCTTCGAGCGATCGCAGGTAGTCCACTCACGTTAACATTTAAGGCATTGCGGTGCATCAATTCTAAATTCCGTGAAACCTTTGCGGGTAAACCGGACATTATCCGCAATGGGGTGCTCGGTGAAGGCCCCGCACGCATGAGCCCGCCTGCCCTTTGGCCCCGGGGTTTCCGGGGCCAAAGGGCAGGCGGGCTTACGGGTGCGGAGGCGTTGACGGTACGCGGGGTGTCAGAGTGCCTGGCCGGAACCGAGCAGAGCGCGCCTCGGCAGGCCGAGCACCACGTCCTGCTTCAGGATCGCCTCGTACGCCAGGTGCAGGGCGGGACCTGGCTCCAGGGCCAGGTCGCTGGCGAGCCGTCTGCGAGCGCCGTGGAAGACCTCGAGGGCCTCGGTCTGGCGGCCGTCGCGGTAGAGGGCCAGCATCAGGAGTTCGCTCAGCCGCTCCCGCTCGGAGTGCTCGGCGGCCAGCTGGCGCAGCTCGGACATCGAGACGCGCTCGGCATCGACCGCGAGCTTCGCCATGGTCAGGTCCTCGAACGCGGTGATCCGGCGCTCTTCGAGGCCGACCGCGTGGATCTGGCAGCGCATCCCGTCCCGCGCGTCCATGAGGGCGGCCCCCCGCCACAGGTCGAGGGCCTGCTCCAGCTTGACTATGGCCTCGGCCGGGGCGCGCTGCACCAGATCGGCGCCGGCCTCGGCGAGGGTGAGGAAGCGGTGGGCGTCCACGGTCTCGGCGGGGACGTCGAGGAGGTAGCCGTTGCTGCCGGTGCGGACGATCTCGTCCCCCTTGGCCCCGGTCACCGACTCCAGGAGTTTGCGCAGCCGGCTGATGATGGCCTGCAGGGCGTTGCGCGGGTTGGTCATCGACTGGTCCCCCCACAGCTCGTCCACGAGCTGGTCGAAGAGGACCGGGACCTGGGGAGTCATGGCGAGCAGGGTCAGGACGGCGCTCGCGCGCTTCGACGCCACGGGGGACTGCCGGTCCCCGTCGGACAGAGAAAGCTCACCCAGGACCTTGATTTCCACAGCGGTAACCCCCGTTATCAGCAAGTGTTGATGCCACTGTCGGCCACGTCCGCCAGGCCGGGGAAATATCACTTGCCCTTCGGCCGCAGAGGCCGATGGTATGGCTCCAAAAAAACCCACTAACCGGTTTGCGGGATGGCCTCCATGGATGTGGAGAGAACGTGGGGATACGGCGGAGTGTGTGTCGCTCACGCGGGCCCGAGCGGGCGCTCAGGACACTGACGTGTGGCTGGCATCCAGGGCTCCGCCCGGTGAATTCATTTCGTCGGTGAGTTCCCACCTCCGAGTTTCAGCCAAACCTTAAGGAGGTGGCCCGGGCATTCGGCCCTCCCTAGTGTTCCCCTCCGTGGCGCCACCCACCGGTCACCCGCCGGATCGGCTCCGGGCCTTCGGCGTCCGAACCGGGAAGGACGCCCATATGAACACGCTCGATCAGCTCGTCGAGGGAGCCCGCGCGGACCTGGCCGTACGCCAACAGCAGGTGCCGTTGGCCGAGTTGAGGGAACGCGTGCAGGGCGCCCGGCCCGCTCGGGACTGTGCGGCGCTGCTGCGCGGCACCCAGGGGGTGCGGGTCATCGCGGAGGTGAAGCGGGCCAGCCCCTCCAAGGGCGCGTTCGCCGAGATCGCCGACCCGGCCGCGCTCGCCGCCGACTACCGGGCCGGCGGCGCCGCCGCGATCAGCGTGCTCACCGAACGGCGCCGCTTCGGCGGCTCGCTCGCCGACCTGGACGCGGTGGCGGCCCGGGTCGATGTGCCGCTACTGCGCAAGGACTTCGTCGTCGACCCGTACCAGGTGTGGGAGGCGCGGGCGCACGGCGCGGAGCTCGTGCTGCTCATCGTCGCCGCGCTCGATCAGCCCCTGCTCGCCGATCTGCACGCGCTGGCCGTCGGGATCGGGCTCACCCCGCTCGTCGAGACGCACAGCGAGGAGGAGGTGGAGCGGGCGCTGCGGGCCGGGGCCCGGGTCGTCGGGGTCAACGCCCGCGACCTGCGCACCCTCGAAGTCGACCGCGCCACCTTCGCGCGCCTCGCCCCCGGAATCCCCGAAGGCGTGGTGCGCATCGCCGAGTCCGGCGTGCGCGGCCCCGGGGACGTCATCGCGTACGCCGCCCATGGGGCCGATGCCGTACTGGTCGGCGAGGCGGTGGTGACCGGCGGCAGCCCGGCGGCCGCCGTCGCGGCCCTGGTCGAGGCGGGCCGCGGCGCGCCCGCCTCGACCTGAGCGTTCAGCCGCCCTGGGCCGCGTACTTGGCGGTGACCGTCGTCCAGCGTTCCAGGACGGCGGCCGCGGCCCCCGAGTCGATCGCGTCGCCGGCCCGGGCCACGCCCTCGGCAAGCCGCTCCGCGACGGGCCGCTCGCTGGGGTTCAGGGCCGCGAGACCCGCCGCGGCCGAAAGGAGCACGGCGTCCCTGACCGGACCGCGCGCCCCCGCGAACGTCTCGTGGGCCACCCGCGCGTTGTGCGCCCGGTCCCCGCCGCGCAGGGCGTCGGGGGACGCGTACCCGATGCCGATGTCGCGCGGGTCGAACGACTCGGTCCGTACCTCGGACCCGATGACCGACCAGACCGTGGAGGTAGTGGTGACCGTCAGTTCGTCCATCCCGTCGTCGCCCCGGAACACAAGCGCCGACACCCCGCGGCGGGCCAGCACCTCGGCGAGCAGCGGCGCGAGCCGCCGGTCCGCGACGCCGACCGCCTGCGCTGTGGGGTCGGCCGGGTTGGCGATCGGACCGAGCGCGTTGAAGACGGTACGGACGCCGAGCTCCCGGCGCGGCGCGGCCGCGTGCCGCATCGAGGGGTGGAACACCGAGGCGAAGGCGAAGGTGATGCCGGTCTCCTCGGCGACCGTCGCGACCACCTCCGGCTCCAGGTCGAGGGCCACGCCCAGCTCTTCGAGGACGTCGGCCGAACCGCAGGCGGAGGACGCCGAGCGGTTGCCGTGCTTGACCACCCGGGCGCCCGCGGCGGCCGCCACGACCGCCGACATGGTGGACACGTTGACGCTGTTGGAGCCGTCGCCGCCGGTCCCGACGATGTCGAGGGCGGGCCCGGGCACCCGCAGCGGCACGGCGTGCCGGCGCATGGAGCCCACCAGGCCCTCGATCTCGTCGGCCGTCTCGCCCTTGGCGCGCAGCGCCACCACGAAGGCGGCCAGGCGGGCCGGGCCGACCCCGCCCGACATCACCTGATCCATCGCCCAGGCGGAGTCCTCGGTGGTGAGGTCCCTTCGGTCCAGTAGCGAGTTCAGCAATTCCGGCCAGGTACGACCCTGCGGCTCGGCAGTCACGGGGAATCTCCTTGAACGGCGCCATCGGAAGTATGCACAACCCATTCTGTGAGGCGCGCAAAGCGCCCTCCAGACCACTGTCCGGCGAGATGTACGGTCCAATTCGTAAAGGGGGGCAGGACCGGTGGCCCTGCACATGGCGGTGGAGGTGGTCAGGGACTCCTCGAATTCCCTGACCTCGCAGATCCAGAATTTCATCAAACGGGAGATAGCCGAGGGAATTCTCCATCCCGGCACCCGGCTGCCGTCCAGCAGGCGGCTCGCCGACGACCTCGACGTGTCACGCAGCGTGGTCGTGGAGGCGTACGGCCAACTCGTCGCCGAGGGCTACCTGGAGGCGGTCCAGGGCGCGGGCACCCGGGTCGTACGCCATCTCGGGGACGACCGGTCCGTGGTGCCCGCGCTGCTCGACGACCGGGCGGCGGCCGACCCGCTCGACGCGCCGCCCGCGCCGGTCCGCTGGGACCTGCGGCCCAGCGGCGGCAACCTCCCGGCGTTCCCGCGCCGCGAGTGGCTCGGCTGCTACCAGCGGGTGCTGTACAAGGCGGACTCGGGCGACCACGACTACCCGTCGCTGGCGGGAGAGCCGGACCTGCGCCTCGAACTCGCCGGCTGTCTCGGCCGGTTGAGAGGAGTGCGGACCACGCCCGCCGGGCTGATGGTGGTGGCCGGGTTCGCCCAGACGCTCGGCCTGATGTGTGCGGTCCTGCCCCGGATCGGCATCGACGCGCTCGCAATCGAGGACCCGGGCCACCCCGGGCAGCGCCAGTTCGTGCGCGAGAGCGGGCTGCGGGCCGTGCCGGTCCCGGTCGACGCGGAGGGCATCGACGTCGAGGCACTGGCCGCCTCGGGCGCCCGCGCCGTCCTGGTCACCCCCGGCCACCAGTTCCCGACCGGGGTCACGCTCTCGCCGCGCCGCCGCGAGGCCCTTGCCCGGTGGGCACGCGACGTCGACGGCTGGATCATCGAGGACGACTACGACGGAGGGCTCTGGTACGAACGCGGCGCCCGGCCCCTCGCGTTGCAGCGCACCGACCCCGAGCGGGTCGTCTACGCCGGCACCGCGAGCAAGTCCCTCGCTCCCGGCCTGCGGCTCGGCTGGCTGGCCGCGCCCGCGCCCCTGCTCGACCTCCTGATGCGAGCCCGCGCCCGCCAGGACCTCGGCACCGAGACCCTCACCCAGCTGACCTTCGCCGAACTCCTGCGCACCGGCCTCTTCGACCGCCACCTGCGCCGGCTCAACTCCCTGGCCCGCAGCCGCCGGGAGTCCCTGGAGGAGGCCGTACGCCGCCACCTTCCCGGGGCCGCGGTGCTCGGCCGGGGCGCCGGTCTGCACGCCTACCTCCAGCTGCCCCGGGGCACCGACGAGGCGGCTCTGGTCGCCCGGGCGCTGCGCCGCTCGGTGCTGCTGCGCGGCGCGGCCAGCTTCCACGCCGGGCCGGGACGCGGCGCCCCGGCCCTGGTGATCGGCCACGCCCACCTGCCGCGCTCCGGAGTCGGCGAGGCCGTCCGGCAGCTGGCGGCGGCCGCCCGCTGATGGATCAGACCCGGGAGAGCCCCGCAGGGGAGTGCCAACTCACCGCGGAAGCAAGGAAGTTGTCCAGCATCGTGAGCCCGCCCGTGGTGGTGATGCTCTCCGGGTGGAACTGCACGCCCTCGATCGGCAGGGTGCGGTGGCGCAGCCCCATCAGATAGCCGTGGTCGACGGCGACCGCCGTGGAGACCAGCTCCTCGGGGAGCGGCTCGGCGACGATCAGCGAGTGGTACCGGGTCACCTCCAGGGTGTGCCCGAGCCCCTCGAAGAGCCCGGCCCCGTCGTGCCGCACCGTGCTGGTCCGCCCGTGCATCACCTGGTCCGCCACCTCGACCCGCCCGCCGTGCGCGAGCGCGATCGCCTGGTGCCCCAGACACACGCCGAGCAGCGGAACCCGTCCGGCGAACTCGTGCACCAGCTCCACATGGCCGGACTGCGCGGGATGCCCGGGCCCGGGACCCAGCACCACAGCGTCGGGCTCGCGCCCGGCGAGCTCGCCGGGGGAGAGCGTGTGGGACCGTACGACCTCGGTCCGCGCCCCCAGGGTGCGCAGATACTGGTCGATGATGTGCACGAAACTGTCGTACGCGTCGATCAGCAGCACCTTCATGTCCGTGACGTCTCCTTCGGCCTGTGCGGTTCGGGTCACGACGACAGCTCCTGACCGGTGAGCGCCCAGTAGGCGGCCCCCATCTTCGCCAGCGTCTCGCGCCACTCGGACTCGGGCTCCGACTGGGCGACCATGCCCGCCGAGCTCTGCGTGGAGTACGTCTCGCCGTCGTACTCGATGGTGCGGATGGTGAGCGCCAGCTCGCTCCAGCCGCGTACGTCGACCAGGCCCACCGCGCCCGCGTAGCTGCCGCGCCGCTCCTGCTCCAGGCTGTCGATGATCTCCATGGCGCGGACCTTGGGCGCACCCGTCATCGTGCCCGCGGGGAAGGTCGCGCGCATCGCCTGCCAGGTGTCGACGTCCGGCTCCAGGCGGCCCGAGACCGTCGAGACGAGATGGAAGACGTGCGAGTACGTCTCCACCGCCATCAGCCGGTCCACCGGCTGGGTGCTCGGCCGGGTCACCCGCCCGATGTCGTTGCGGCACAGGTCGACCAGCATGATGTGCTCGGCCTGCTCCTTGGTGCTCTCGCGCATCTCCTTGATGCGGCGCTCGTTCTCCTCCGCGTCCGCGCAGCGCCGCGCGGTGCCCGCGATCGGCCGCATCGTGATCTCGTCGCCCTCGATCCGGTAGAACAGCTCGGGGCTGGCTCCGATGAGGGTCCGCCCGGCGCGCGGCATCAGGTACATGTAGGGCGACGGGTTGCGGCCGCGCAGCCTCCGGTAGACGTCGACCGGCTCCAACTCGGTGCGCACATCGATGCGGTGGCCGAGCTGGATCTGGTAGATGTCGCCGACCCGGATGTGCTCCAGGCACCGGTCGGCCCAGCCGAGGAAGGTCTCCCGGCTTACGCTGTCGCGCACGGAGAGCGGCTCCGGCGCCTCAGGCACCGGCTCGTCCCCGCCTGCGCCCCAGGCGGCCCCGGCGGCGAGGACCGCGTCCGCACCTCTCGGCCGGTCCGCGAACGCCGGGCTCTCCGCGCTGAGTTGGCGCACCCCGCCGTCGGCCAGGTCGTACCAGACGGTGTCGCGGAAGAGCGTGAGCGTGATGTCCGGGCCGTTCGGCGCCTTGCTGCGCTCGGGCAGGCGCTCCATGTGCCAGGCGGACTCGTACGCGAAGGTCGTCAGGAACCCGAAGGCGTACGCCGTCGTCGGGATGTCGGTGGCCACGTCGAACAGCGCCTGCGCCCCGGCCAGTACGTCCCACATCTGCCCGGCGTCGGCGAACGTCAGCCGGTGCACCCCGGACTCGACCGTGTGGCCGGCGAGACCGGCCGCACCGGCCCGCCCGGCCAGCGCCTCGGCGATCCGCGCGGCCCCGTCGATCTCCAGGTAGTCCTCGTGGACCCGGATCTCGGCGAGCCGGCCGAACCCGACGACGGCCCAGCGGCGGTCCTGGTCGGCGCCGTCCACGCTTTCGAAGAGGAATACGTCATCGGCGGCGAGGCTTTCGCGCAGCCGGACGTACAAATCGAGAGGATCGTGGTGCGGCAGCGCCGTATCGGTGACCCGCACACCGATCGTGCTGATTCCCGGCATGGTGAACTCCTCGTGCAGGAAGGACGGTTGGGAATGTGCGCCGACGCGGACCACTCGGCCATGAGCAGCAAATCAGCGGGCATACCACCGGTGCCAGACCAATCGGCGAGCCCCGATACGGACCACTCGCGATTCGCTTGACCCCGGCGGCCCGATTGGGCTGATCTGTTACCGGTCCGGTCCGACGCAGCCCTGTTATCGCCTGTTGTGGACCCGCCCCGAAACACTTTTCTCGCCCCACTTTCGCCAAGCCGCTCCTCCTCCCCGCCAGCCGTACCGGAGGCAGTAATGAGAAACAGCATCTGGGACCCGACAGCGAAGACTGCGGCCGAAAGCGCCGCCGAATCCTGGCGCGCCCGTCCCGCCGCCCAGCAGCCCGAATGGCCCGATGCGGACGAACTGCGTTCCGTCACCGCGGGGTTGGAGAAGTCACCGCCCCTGGTCTTCGCCGCCGAGTGCGATCTGCTGCGCCGGCGCATGGCCGCGGTCGCCCGCGGCGAGGCCGTGCTGCTGCAGGGCGGCGACTGCGCCGAGACGTTCGCGGGCACCACGACCGACGGCATCCACGGCAAGCTCAAGACGCTGCTTCAGATGGCCGCCGTACTCACCCACGCAGCGGCCCTGCCGGTCGTCAAGATCGGCCGGATGGCAGGCCAGTACGCCAAGCCGCGCTCCCAGAACCAGGAGCACCGCGACGGCGTGACCCTGCCGTCCTACCGGGGCGACGCGGTCAACGGCCTGGAGTTCACCGCCGCCTCGCGCCGCCCCGACCCGCAGCGGCTGCGCAAGATGTACGAGGCCTCGACCACCACGCTCAACCTGGTGCGGGCCCTGACCACCGGCGGTTTCGCGGACCTCAGCCAAGTGCACGCCTGGAACCGGGGGTTCGTGGCCGACTCGCACGTGGGCGAGCAGTACGAGGAGCTCGCCGACGAGATCGACCGCAGCCTCGCCTTCATGAAGGCGTGCGGCGTGGACACCCGGGAGCTGGGCACGGCCGAGTTCTTCGTCGGCCACGAGGGTCTGCTCCTCGACTACGAGGCGGCCCTGACCCGCACCGAAGCCGAGTCCGGCCGTACGTATGCCACCAGCGCCCACCTGCTGTGGATCGGCGAGCGGACCCGGGACCTGGACGGGGCGCACGTCGAGTACTTCTCGCGCATCGACAACCCCATCGCGGTCAAGCTCGGGCCCACCACCAGCCCCGACACCGTCCTCGGGCTGCTCGACCGGCTCGACCCGGACCGCGACCCGGGCCGGCTGACCTTCGTGGTCCGGGCCGGCGCCGAGCGCATCCGCGATCTGCTGCCCACCCTGGTGGAGAAGGTGAATGCGGAGGGGGCGCAGGTCTGCTGGGTCAGCGACCCGATGCACGGCAACACGATCACCGCCGCGAGCGGGCACAAGACCCGCCGGTTCGACGCGATCCTGGACGAGGTGCGCGGCTTCGTCGAGGTGCACGACGCGCTGGGCAGCCACCCGGGTGGCATCCATGTGGAGCTCACCGGCGACGACGTCACCGAGTGCGTGGGCGGTGGCAACGCGGTCCTCGCCGAGGAGCTGCACCACCGCTACGAGACGGCCTGCGACCCCCGCCTCAACCACACCCAGTCCCTGGACCTGGCCTTCCGGCTGGCCCGGATGTACCGCGAGCGCGGCCCGGTCAACGCCCGGCCGCGGAGCCTTCGATGATGTCGAACGGCGGGTGCTGGGCCAGATAGAAGTGATCCCCGGGCAGTGTCCGCACGTCGAACGCACCCCGGGTCGACTCCCGCCAGGCGGACGCCTGCTGGAGCGTCACCCGGGGGTCGTCGGCCCCGACCAGGGCCGTCACGGCGCAGCCCAACGGGGTGCGCGGCGGCGCGTCGTACGAGGCGAGCATGCGGAAATCGGCCCCGATATAGGGCAGGACGAGTTCCACGAAAGCGGGATTGCGCAGGAGCTCGGCATCGGTGCCGCCGAGTTCCACGAGAGTGGTCGCGATGGATTCGTCGTCCCAGTGGGCACCGGGATCGGGCCGCATCAGATGAGGGGCCCGCGCGCCCGAGGCGAAGAAATGATCGAGCTCCATTCCGCGGCTCGCAAGCTCCACGGCGGCCTCGTACGCGACGATGGCTCCCATGCTGTGTCCGAAAAACACCGTGGGCCGCCCGTCCTCACCCATCAACCGGGCTGCTTCCTGGGCGATTTCCCGTGCCATGGGAATCAACTCGGCGGCGGGCGTCTCGGCAATCCGCTCCGCACGTCCGGGATAGCACACCGCGTGAACATCGAAATCGCCGAGCGCCTTGCCCCAGCCCCGGAAGAAATAGGGCGAGCCTCCGGCGTGCGGAAAACAGACCACCCGCCGCGCCGCGAACGGCTGAGGCGCGACGCGTTGTATCCAGACCATTTGTTGCCCCCAAGACCCGTGCGGCGTGGCTCCGCATACGTGCGGTCCATGATCCGGTCGGGGGCTGACAGGGGGCTGACATCCTCGGCCGCGCGAAAGAGGCGCACCCGGTGCCGCGGGCGCGCCTCTCTCTGCTCTGCGGGAGACGCTCGCGTCAGACGTCGTAGTCCTGGTCGAAGCGGTCCTGCGCCTCCTGCTGGGCGCGCTGGGTCTCGCTCTGGGCCTTGTCCTGGGCTTGGCGGGCGCGCTCCTGAGTCTGGTCCTTCTTGTCGCCCATCGCCTGCTTGGCCTTGTTCTTGAGCTCCTGCGACTTGTCGTCGAACTGGTCCTTGATGCCCATCTGGCGTCACTCCTACAGGGGTGTGAGGGGGCGGGGGGCCGGGGCTGTTCCCGCGGCTCCCCGGGGCCTCGACCAGCGTGGCACGGAGGGACATTCCACGCATGTCAAGCCGTTACGGACAGTGCTCGGGCGTGGACGCGCGCGGTAGGGTCGAGGTCCGTGATCGAATTCAGGCCTCCCGACGCTCCCCTCCGTATCGCCGCCGCGCAGGCGCAGGCCGTTCCCGGCGATGTCGAGACCAACGCTGCCGCCGTGGCGCGGATGATCCGGGCCGCCGGGGAGGGCGGGGCGCGTGTCGCCGTCTTTCCCGAGAAGTTCCTCAGCGGCTACGAGATAGATCTGATCCGCGCCGACCCCGAGCGCTGTGCCGTACGGCCGGACGACCCCCGGCTCGCCCCGATCGCCGAGGCCTGCCGGGCGAGCGGGGTCACCGCCGTGGTCGGGGCCGCCGTACAGGACGGCGGGGAGCTGTACGTGTCCGCCCTCGCCGTCGACGGAACCGGCGTCGTCGGCCGCTACGACAAGCAGACCCTGTTCCAGCACGAGCGGGCGGTCTACCGCCAGGGTCGCGCCGGTGCGACCCTCCAAGTGGGCGGCTGGCGGCTGGGGTTGGGGGTCTGCTACGACTCCGGGTTCCCCGAGCACGCCCGCGCCGCCGCCCTCGACGGCTGCCACGCCTATGTCGTGGGCGCCCTGTTCGGCGAGGGCGGCGGCCACCACGAGTCCCGGATCTGGTTCCCGGCCCGGGCCTTCGACAACACGGTGTACGCGGTGCTCTCCAACCACGTGGGCGTGACCGGGGGCTGGCGCGCCTGCGGGGGCAGCGCGGTGTGGGGCCCCGACGGACGCGTCGTCGCCGAGGCCGGCCCCACGGACGAGGAACTCGTCCTCGCCGACCTGCTCCCTGAACACCTGCACGCGGCCCGCGAGGCGGAGCCGATGCTGCGCGACCTGCACGACACGGGGGCCGAGCCGCGCACGGTCCTGGGGTCGAACCGGGCCCGGTAACCCGCTGGTCGAGCGGCCCGCGGTGCGCCAGAGTGGGAGCCGACCCCACCAGGAGGAGATGAGCGATGTCGTACCCCGAGCCCCGGTATTTCGGCGAGAAGGGCGAGGTCAACGCGGTGTTCCGGCCGGCGGACACGCCCGCCGAACTGGCCGCGCCGAACGGGAGCCGTACGCATTACCTCGCCACCACGGAGTCCACGCAGGGCGAGTTCGGGCTCTACCGGCTCGACATGGCGCCCCGCGCCGGCGGCCCCAGCACCCACTTCCACCGCACGATCTCGGAGACCTTCTTCATCCTCGACGGCACGGTCCGCCTCTACAACGGCGAGCGGTGGACCGAGGCCGGCAAGGGCGACTTCCTGTACGTCCCGACCGGCGGCCTGCACGGCTTCCGCAACGACTCCGACGAGGCCGCCTCGATGCTGCTCCTCTTCGCGCCGGGCGCCCCGCGCGAGGAGTACTTCGAGAAGGTGGGCGAGGTCGCCCGGCTGAGCCCGCAGGAACGCACCGAGTTCTTCCTGAAGCACGACACGTACTGGACGGACTGAGGGCCCCATCGGGCACCCCCTAGCCCGCCCGCGGGGCCGGCTCCGCCACCCAGCCCGCGGTGAGGACCAGGCGTGAGGTGCGGTGTACGGCCAGGAAGCCGAAGGGGCGGTCGAAGGCCGCCTCTAGCCGCCTCACCCGGTACGGCGGGGGAGGCGGGACGCTGCCTGGGGCCGTCGCGACCGCGGTCACCGTGCCGGCGCGGAAGCCGAGTTCGCCGAAGGTCGCCCTCGCCGCCTGCCGCGCCGAGGCGATGGCCAGCGGTGCGGGGCTGATGCCGTCGAAGTGGCCGCTCGTCCGATCGCTCGCCGCCGCCAGGCCGAACAGGCGTGCCGATGCCAGCAGGTCGTGCTCTGCGGAGAGGTCGAACGGCACGGTGGTGACGTCGAGTTGGGGCTCCTGGGTGTTGCTGCGCACCTCCTGCACCGTCAGGCCCGGGCCCACCGCGCCCTGGACCAGGCGGTCCCCGGGCACGACCGGGCAGCGCCCCGCGAGGACGTCGACGCCGCCTGCCAGTACCTGACCTGCCATCAACTCCTCTTCGCCGAGCAGGAGATGGACGTCCACGCCGGTGTCGCCGAGGGCCCTGAGTACGGTCAGCGGGCCGTGTGCGGTCTCGGCGACGGCGACCTCGTCGAGCAGTGCGGTGGAGCGGCGCAGGGTGGTCGGCCGGCGATCGGCCCACGGCCCGGACCCGGGGTGCCTGGTCGAAACCCGGAAGGGCTCGACCCAGTCCGTCCGTACCGCCTGGGCCGCCGCGAGGATCAGCTCGGTGTCCGCGTCTGCCGCCACCGGCATGGCCTCGATCAGCCCGTCCGTGTGCTCGGATGCCCAGGCGTCCAGGGCCTTGCGGTCCGTCGCGGGGTCCGAGGTGAGCACCCCGTGGGTGCCCGGCGGGAGTTCGGCCGACCACTCGGGGCGCAGCGGCAGCGTCCGCCTGGTCCACAGCCCGGTCGCCGCGCGCACCCCGGGGATCATGCCGACATGGGCCAGGAACTCCCGGGCGGCGGCGGCCGCGTCCTCGGGGCGCAGGCCCACGGCGTCCGCCAGCTCGGCCCTCGCCGGGCCGTGCGCACCGGCCGCGAGGAGGGCGAGCAGCGGCCAGACGCCGGCCGCCGAGAAGACGGTGCCCGTCCTGCCCGCGTGGGTGCTTCCCCACCGTGCCGTCAGCGCGTTGGCCGCTTCGATCGCGGCAGCCCCGGATGCCATCCCGCCCCTCATTCCCCCGTGCTCGCCCGCGTACGATGCGCATTCGCGCAACAGTTCGCCGCAGCCCTATGAGGAGCACCGTACCCGTGGAGATACCGCCGCCGCCCGCACCCGGGCAGCAGCCACAGGAGCCGCAACCGGGCCAGGGGTACGGCTGGCCGGCGCCGCCTCAGGCGCCGGGGGGACACCCGGGTCCGGGCCCGGGCCCGTACCTCGGGCAGCCGATGAACGGCGGGCCCTGGTATCCGTATCCGCAGGCGCCGCAGCAGCCGCCGGTGAGCGGGCTCGCCATCGGCTCGCTGATCGCCGGCATCCTGTGCTGCATACCCCCGCTCGGTCTGATCCTGGGTGTCGTCGCGCTCGGGCAGATCAAGAAGAAGGGGCTGCGCGGCAAGGGCATGGCCGTCGCCGGCGTCGTGCTCTCGGCGCTCAGCACGCTGCTGCTGATCGTCTCGATCGCGACGGGCGGACTCGCGGACGGCTGGCGGGGCTTCAAGGACGGCTGGAACGACTCCGTCTCCGGCACCCGCAGCACCCTCGACCTGCGCAAGGGTGACTGCTTCGACGTGCCCGGCGGCAAGCTGGAGCGCGAGGTCGTCTCCGTACGGACCGTGCCGTGCAAGGGCAAGCACGACGCCGAGGTCTCCGGCTCGTTCCGGCTGAACGAGAACGGCGTCTACCCGGGCGCGGACGCCATCTCCACCGAGGCCGACGCGCGGTGCTGGGAGGTGGAGCAGGCGTACGCCATGGACAGCTGGAAGATCCCGGCGGGCGCGGAGCCTTACTACTACACGCCGAGCCCGAAGAGCTGGGCGCTCGGCGACCACAGCGTCACCTGCGCGTTCGCCTCGGAGGGCGGCAAGCTCGAAGGGTCGGTGCGCAATGACGCCGGCACGCTCGACGCCGACCAGCTCGCGTTCCTGAAGGCCGCGAACGACGTGGAGCGCACGCTGGCCAAGGCCCCCGACGAGGACCGGGTCGAGGACGACCTGCCCGGCTTCAAGAAGTGGGCGGGGGAGATGACCGGCACGCTGGGCCTGGATGCCGAGGACCTGACCGCGCACACCTGGTCGGCCGGCAAGCTCGCGTCCGTGCAGGCGTACATCGACGGCATGAAGACCGCGCAGATGGAGTGGGTGAAGGCGTCGGGCGCCGCCGACGCGGACGCGTTCTACCTGCACTCCGGGGCGGCGGACAAGGCGATGAAGCAGGCCGACGAGATCGCCGCGCGCGCCGCCCTCGGCCTCGCGACGACCCCGCCGTCCACCGACGGGCACCCCGGCGGCGGTGGCGGCGGAGCCGGCGGCAGTGGGGGCACCGGTTCCGGAACCGGTGGTTCCAAAAGCGTCTGAGGGGGTCTCGGGGAGGGCAGAACGTATCCGCTGTACCGCGGGTTCGCCCTGGGCAGAGGCTCTTCATCACTTCGAGTGAATGTCTGGCCTTTGCTTGCGGTCACCAACCCACGGTTGCCACGCTGTTGCTGTCTGTCAACCTGATGGGAGTGGCCCGTGACATTCGGTGAGCAGCCCGCCTATCTGCGCGTAGCCGGCGATCTGAGGCAGAAGATCGTGGACGGTTCGCTGCCGCCGCACACCCGGCTCCCCTCGCAGGCCAGGATCCGCGAGGAGTACGGGGTTTCGGACACCGTGGCGCTCGAAGCCCGCAAGGTCCTGATGGCCGAGGGCCTGGTCGAGGGCCGCTCCGGATCGGGCACCTATGTGCGCGAGCGCCCGGTGCCGCGCCGGGTCGCCCGCTCCGGTTATCGGCCCACGAAGGGCGCGAGCCCGTTCCGTCAGGAGCAGGCCGAGGAGGCGGCGCGCGGGACCTGGGAGTCCCGCAGCGAGCAGGAGGAGGCCACCGCCGAGATCGCCAAGCGGCTGGGCATCCGCCCCGGCGACCGTGTCATGCGCACGCGGTACGTGTTCCGCGACGCGGGCGAGCAGATGATGCTGTCCACGTCGTGGGAACCCCTCTCCGTCACCGGCCGCACACCGGTAATGCTGCCCGAGGAGGGGCCGCTCGGTGGGTGCGGGGTGGTCGAGCGGATGGGCGCGATCGACGTCGTGGTGGACAACGTGGTCGAGGAGGTCGGTGCGCGCCCGGGTCTCGCGGAGGAACTCCTCGCGCTCGGCGGGGTCCCCGGCCATGTCGTCCTGGTCATCGAGCGGACGTACTACGCCTCGGGGCTCGCGGTCGAGACGGCCGACGTCGTCGTCCCGGCCGACCGCTACCGGATCGCGTACCACCTGCCCGTGAAATAACCGCCCCGGCACACCGAGAAGGGGGCGCACCCGAGAGGTGCGCCCCCTTCTCGGTGTGCCGCCGATGACCGAATTCGTATCTCTTTGTGTAAACCCGTATCCGCTGAGTAAAGGTCAGGCGTAGGCTCGGGCATATGCGGATTGCGGTTTCCTGGGGATGCTTACTGACCTGCACGCCGACGCCGGGAGAGGTGCGATGAACGACAGTGGGGCTGTACTCGCCTGGCAGGTGATACGTCAGGACGACAACGGCAACCAGTACCGCGTCGGCAAGTACGCCACGCGCGCCGAGGCCGAGCAGATGGCCGACCGCCTCGACGTCCGCGGGCACAAGCAGCTCTACTGGGTCGAGCGGATCGGCGCCCCCGCCCAGCAGTAGCCCTTCCCGCAGGCAGGATGCGGGACGGCCCACGGGCGCGCGTTACGCTCCGGCGCATGAACGAGACCGTGGTGGTGGCCGGAGCCGTGTACGACCGGGGGCGCCTGCTCGCCGCCCGCCGCAGCGCCCCGCCCGAGCTGGCCGGCCGCTGGGAACTGCCCGGCGGCAAAGTGGAACCGGGCGAGAGCCCGCAACAGGCCCTCGTACGCGAACTCCGTGAGGAACTCGGCATCGAGACCGAGCCCCTTGAACGCATCGCGGGGGAGTGGCCCCTGAAGCCCGGCCTCGTCCTGCACGCCTGGACCGCGCGGCTGCTCGACGGCGAGCCCCGCCCGCTCCAGGACCACGACGAACTCCGCTGGCTCGCCCCCGAGGAGGCCGACGCCGTCGACTGGCTGCCCCAGGACCTCCCGGCGGTAGCGGAAGCGATGCGCATCCTGGGGGCCTTGAGCCGTTCGGGGCCCGGCGCCGCGCCCTGAAGGGGCGCGGGGCTGTGACATGGTGCGGCTCCGCCGCGTGGGCGCGACCAGCCCCGACGGTCCGCAGTCGGATGCGCCCCTTGGTCACCCCTTCTCACCCTCCCTGCGGAGCGAGACGCCGCCATACGCCCCACTTGGGGATAGGCCATACCAAATATCGGGTATGTGCCTATTAATCGTTTCTAAACCCCCCGAACCATCGGATGCGGGTGATCGGCGTGATCGACACCTCGGGCGAGTGCGCCGAGTGGACCTTCCCTGCTGAACCGGGGGCCGTACGGACCGCCAGGCACGCCGTCCGGGACGCCCTGCGCGGCTGGGCCCTCGACGGCGCGGCCGTGGACGTGGCGGTGCTCCTGGTCAGCGAGCTGGTGACCAACTCCCTGCGCTACGCGTCGGGGCCCATCGGGGTCCGGCTCGACCGGCTCGACAACACCACCCTGCTGGTGGAGGTTTCCGATCCGCTTCCAGATCCGCCGGTCGAACGCACAGCCGGAATCGACGACGAAGGGGGCCGGGGCATACAGCTCGTAGCCTGTTCCGCCCGGCGCTGGGGGACCCGCCACGGCAGAACGGGCAAGACCGTGTGGTTCGAGCTGGCTCTGCATGGTTAGAAGGAGGGAGGGACGGACGATCACAAGCCCCGGTTGAGAACCGGCCGACATCGGCTGGAAAAGAACGAGACCGGGTCGTGATCGTGAACGCCGTGCCGGCTGGGGCCGTAGTGCTGAATACTGCGGTCAAGGCCGGTCCGGTGCGGTGAGCTGGAGGGGACGGTCGCGTGAGCGAGATACCTGAGACGGCTGGCGATGTCGTGTGGCAGAGCAGCCCGCCTGGCTCGATCTATGACTACATCCGCGTCGCCTCGTTCTCGATCGGGCCCGACGGGCTGATCGAGCAGTGGAGCCTGCGGGCCGAGGAGCAGTTCGGCCTGGCCGCGGCCACCGTGATCGGCCGCGACCCCGTCGAGGCGTTCATGCCCCCCGAGCTGCGCCCGCGCGGCCACCGCCGGGTCACCGAGATCCTGGACGGCAAGGAGTGGACCGGCGTCGTCCCCTTCCGCATGCCGTCGCCCGACGGGGGCGACCGTGCCCAGGGTCTCGCCGAGCTCTACGTCATGCCGAGCCGTACGGCCGCCGACGAACGGGCGGCCCTTTGTATCGTCGTCGACGTACGCGCCCTGCGCGGCATCGAAACCGACCTGGCCGCCTCGCAGGCCATTTTTGGTCAATCTCCCTATGGCTTCCTGCTGTTCGGTACGGATCTCACGGTGCTGCGCGCCAACCGGCGGTTCGCCACCGTCTTCGGCGGGGCCCCCGAGGAACACCGTGGCCACACCGTCCACGACTACCTCTCCCGCCCCGAGGCCGACCGGATGTCCGTCGCGCTGCAGCGGGTCCTGGACACCGGGGAGTCCGTCAACGACCTGCAGATAGTGGGCTCCGCGCCCGGCGGCAGCGACCACAGGCACTGGTCGATCAACCTCTACCGGGTGCACAGCGGCACCGGGCGCCCGATCGGCGTCGCGGGCCTCGGCATCGATGTGACCCGCCGCCACAACGCGGCCCGCGAGGCCGCCGACGCCCGCCGCAACCTCGCCCTCCTGAACGAGGCGGGCGCCCGCATGGGCAACTCCCTCGACCTGGAGACCACCGCCCGCGAACTCCTCGACATCACCGTCCCCGGCTTCTGCGACCTCGCCTCCGTCGACCTCTACCAGACCCTGCTCGCCGGCGACGACCCCGGCGCCGGCCCCTCCGACGGGCGCGGCGAACTGCGCCGGGTCGCCTTCGCGAGCGCCGTCTCGGACGGGCCGCTGGCCGGCGGCGAGAGGGAGGTGGGCGTCGGCGACGTACACCGCTACCGGTTCCACTCGCCGTACGCGAGCGCCCTGCGCACCGCCCGTGTGCACACCGTGCGGGGCGCGGACGGCGGGCTCGTGCACACCATCCTCGCCGTGCCGATGGTGGCCCACGACACCGTCGTCGGCCTGGTGCAGTTCGCCCGCGCCAAGGGCAGCGAGCCGTTCGGCGAGCGCGACCGGGCGCTCGCCACCGAGCTCGCCTCGCGCGCCGCCGTCTGCATAGACAACGCCCGCCTCTACCGAAGGGAGCACGAGCGCGCGCTGATCCTCCAGCGCTCCCTGCTCCCGCCCGGCGACCCCGAGGCCGCCGGGCTCGACATCGCCTGCCGCTATCTGCCCGGCAGCGCCGAGTCCGAGGTCGGCGGCGACTGGTTCGACGTCATCGAACTGCCCGGCCACCGCACCGCGCTCGTCATCGGCGACGTGATGGGCCGCGGGCTGCGCGCCGCCGTCGCCATGGGCGAACTGCGCACCGCGGTGCGGACGTTGGCGCTGCTCGACCTCGAACCGGCCGAGGTCCTCTCCCACCTCGACGAGATCGCCCGCGGGCTCGGCGCGCCCGGCGGCAGCCAGCAGGCGTCCCGGGTCGCCCACAAGTCCCGCGACGCCGACCTCTCCGAGGTCTACCTCGCGACCTGTGTGTACGCGGTCTACGACCCGGTCACCCGGCGCTGTACGTTCGCCAACGCCGGGCACCTGCCACCCGTCCTGGTCGAACCCGGCGACGACCCGGGCGAGCCCGCGATGCTCCTGGACGTCCCGCCCGGGCTGCCGCTCGGGGTTGGCGGCGAGCCCTTCGAGGAGGTCGAGGTCGACCTGCCCGAGGGTGCGCTGCTCGCCCTCTACACCGACGGCCTCGTCGAGTCCCGGGACCACCCCCTCGACGAGGGCCTCAACGCCTTCCGCAAGACCCTCACCGACCCGGACCGCCCCCTGGAGGACGTCTGCGACCAGGTCCTCGGCTCCCTCGACACCCGCCACGGCGAGGACGACATCGCCCTGCTCCTCGCCCGCATCCAGGGCCTGCCCGCGGACGCGGTCGGCGACTGGCGCCTGCCGCGCGAACCCCGCTCGGTGGGCCGAGCCCGCGAGCTGGCCCGCACGCAGCTGCTGGCCTGGGACCTCGACGACCTCGTCGACACCACGGAACTCCTGGTCAGCGAGCTGGTAACCAACGCGCTGCGCTACGGCGACGGCGAGATCCGCCTCCGCCTCCTCCGCGACCGCACGCTGGTGTGCGAGGTGTGGGACGCGGGCCTGGTCCAGCCCAGGCGCCGCCGGGCCCGCGACACGGACGAGGGCGGGCGGGGCCTTCAGCTGGTAGGCCTGCTGAGCGCGGCCTGGGGCGCCCGCCGCACGCCGCGCGGCAAAACGGTGTGGTTCGAACTGCCCCTGCCGGACGGTGAGTCGCCCCCGCCGGAACTGACAGAGGAACAACTCCTGAGCATGTTCTGACCCCGTCTCCTCGAACGCCGGAGGGGCTCGGGCCGGGCTCGCAGGGCTTCCCGCGCCCTTGCCTAGGGGGTTGGAGGTGTTCCGGGTGGTGGGTGGCCCTGGCCGGGGGTGGTGCGGGTGTGGGTTCGGCGCTTTCGCTTCAGGTGGGCGTACGCGGCCGACGCGGCCGCCACGACGACCACGACCACGGGCAGCACGAGATCACTGGCCGAACTCCCGGATTCGTGGGTGCTGTTGGCGAGGGCGGGAGCGGCGCAGAGCAGGCTCCAGCACAGAGCGGCGAACGTGCCCAGGGCGGCACGGCGCCGGGCTCTTCCGACGGGCGGCGTCACGCTCCGAGCGTATGGCCGAAACAGAACCCTGGCGACCGGAAAGCGCCCCTGCACCGCATCCCGCCAGGCGCGCGGGACAGCGGGACTGTGCGACTCCGCGCGCGGGCGCGACCGGCCACCGATGGCCCGCCCCCGCCAGCTAATCTGGGGGGCAGGGCATCCGAGGGGGAGACGCAGGCGTGGGCGGGATACGCAGGTGGTGGGGCGGTCGCGGAGGCCGGTGGACGCGGCGCACCCTGCTCGCCACCACCCTGGTCGTGGTCGTCACCCTCGCCGCCGCCGGAGTGGCACTCCGCGCCCAGTACGCCGGCGCCCCCGGCGAGGACACCCGCACCCGCGGCCGGGACGCGTACTGGCTCGGACACGCCTGGGTCGACGGCCGCAAGAACGACAAGGACCTCGACGCCTTCACGGCCAAGCTCCGCGGCAGCGGCATCAAGGACCTCTTCGTGCACACCGGCCCCCTCGACCACGACGGCACCCTCCCCGCCACCCGCTACCCGAAGGCCCGCTGGCTGGTGGAGGGCGTGCATCGCAGGCTCCCGGACGTCCGGGTGCAGGCCTGGCTGGGGGACCAGCTGGCCAGTGAGGGCCCCGTCGGGCTGCGGCTGGGCAACCCCGCCACCCGCGCCGCCGTCGTCACGACCGCCCGCCAAGTCCTCGACGACGCCCACTTCGACGGCGTCCACTTCGACCTGGAACCGCTCCCCTCGGGCGACAGGAACTACCTCGCCCTGCTCGACTCGCTGCACGCGCTCACCCGGCCCCGCGGCGCCGTGCTGTCCGTGGCCGCGCACCAGATAGACCCGCTGCCCGCCCTGCACTCCGCGGCCGAAAGCCTCACCGGCCACGGCAAGTGGTGGGCACAGGCCTACTTCGGGCAGGTGGCCCGCCGCGTCGACCAGATCGCCGTGATGTCGTACGACACGGCGATGCCCGTGCAGAGCCTGTACGGCGGTTACGTCGCCCGCCAGACCGCACTCGCCCTCCAAGTCACCCCGAAGCAGACGGACTTGCTGATGGGGCTCCCCTTCTACGACGACGAGAGCATGTCCCACCACGGCTCCGCCGAGACGGTCGAGGCGGCCGTGCGCGGGGCCCGCCTGGGCCTGGCCCGCACCGACCGCCACCGCCAGCACTTCGGTGTCGCCCTGTACGTCGACTTCGCCGAGCGCGATGAGGACTGGGCCGCTTATCGAAAGGGCTGGGGCCGGCCTCAGAGTTGACGGCTCGTCAGGAGTCGCGGCGTCGGATCCGGCTTCCCAGCCACACCAGCGGGTCGTACTTGCGGTCCGCCGCCCGTTCCTTCAGCGGGATCAGCGCATTGTCGGTGATCTTGATGTGCTCGGGGCAGACCTCCGTACAGCACTTGGTGATGTTGCAGTAGCCGAGCCCGTGCTCGTCCTGGGCGGTCGCCTTGCGGTCCAGGCCCGCCTCGGACGCCGCGTCCAGCGGGTGCATGTCGAGCTCCGCGACGCGCATCAGGAAGCGCGGGCCCGCGAAAGCGCCCTTGTTCTCCTCGTGGTCGCGCACCACATGGCAGGTGTCCTGGCACAGGAAGCACTCGATGCACTTGCGGAACTCCTGCGAGCGTTCCACGTCGATCTGCTGCATCCGGTACTCGCCCGGCGCCACCCCCTTGGGCGGCACGAACGCCGGCACCTCCCGCGCCTTCGTGTAGTTGAACCCCACGTCCGTGACGAGGTCCCGTACAACGGGGAACGCCCGCAAGGGAGTTACCGTGATCACATCCGCCGGGTCGAACACCGACATCCTCGTCATGCACATCAGCCGCGGCCGCCCGTTGATCTCCGCGCTGCACGAACCGCACTTGCCCGCCTTGCAGTTCCAGCGGACCGCGAGGTCGGGGGCCTGGGTCGCCTGGAGGCGGTGGATGATGTCGAGGACCACCTCGCCGTCGTTCACCTCGACCGTGAAGTCGGTGAGCTCACCGCCGCCGGTGTCGCCCCGCCAGACCCGGAAGCTCGCATCGTACGTACTCACTCGTACAGCTCCTCTTCGGCGAGGTACTTGACCAGCTCCTCCTTCTCGAAGAGGGAGAGCAGATCGGCACGGATGGGGTCGGTCTCCTCGCGCACCAGCCTGATCTGGCCGCGCTCGGAGTCGGGCGGGGCCAGGCCCTCGGTGGGGTCGGCGAGGTGGCAGAGCAGGTTCACCCGGCGCCAGGCGCGGTCCATCGACGGCCAGTCCTCGCGGGTGTGGCCGCCGCGGCTCTCGGTGCGCTCAAGGGCGGCCCGCGCCACGCACTCGCTCACGAGCAGCATGTTGCGCAGGTCGAGCGCGAGGTGCCAGCCCGGGTTGAACTGGCGGTGCCCCTCGACCCCGGCCCGCCGCGCCCGCATGCGCAGCTCGGCGAGCTTGCGCAGCGCCTGGTGCATCTCGCCCTCCCGGCGGATGATGCCGACCAGGTCGTTCATGGCCTGCTGGAGCTCCTGGTGCAGGGTGTACGGGTTCTCGACGGGCGAGCCGTCCTCGGGAGCCTCGGCGCTGAACGGGCGCAGGGCCTCCGCGGCCGCCGTGTCGATCTGGATCTCGTCCACGGCGGGGCGCGCGGCGAGCGAGGCCGCGTACTCGGCGGCGTGCAGCCCGGCCCGCCGGCCGAAGACCAGCAGGTCGGAGAGCGAGTTCCCGCCGAGCCGGTTGGAGCCGTGCATGCCGCCCGCGACCTCGCCGGCCGCGAACAGGCCGGGCACGCCGCGGGCCGCCGCGGTGTCGGACTCGACCGCGATGCCGCCCATCACGTAGTGACAGGTCGGCCCGACCTCCATCGCCTCGGCCGTGATGTCCACGTCCGCCAGCTCCTTGAACTGGTGGTACATGGACGGCAGCCGGCGCCGGATCACCTCGGCGGGCATGCGCGTGGAGACGTCCAGGAAGACGCCGCCGTGCGGGGTGCCGCGGCCCGCCTTGACCTCGGCGTTGATGGCTCGGGCGACCTCGTCGCGGGGGAGCAGCTCGGGCGGGCGGCGGTTGTGGTCCGGGTCCTCGTACCAGCGGTCGCCCTCCTCCTCGGACTCCGCGTACTTCTCCTTGAAGACGTCCGGCACGTAGTCGAACATGAAGCGCTTGCCCTCGGAGTTCCTGAGCACCCCGCCGTCGCCGCGCACCGACTCGGTGACCAGGATCCCCTTGACCGACGGCGGCCAGACCATGCCCGTGGGGTGGAACTGCACGAACTCCATGTTCAGGAGCGGCGCCCCGGCGAGCAGCGCGAGCGCGTGCCCGTCGCCGGTGTACTCCCAGGAGTTGGACGTCACCTTGAACGACTTGCCGATGCCGCCGGTCGCGAGCACGACCGCGGGGGCCTCCAGGACGAAGAAGCGGCCGCTCTCGCGCTCGTAGCAGAAGGCGCCCGAGACGCGCTCGTCCTCCTTCAACACCCTGGTGACGGTGCATTCCTGAAAGACCTTCAGGCGGGCCTCGTAGTCCCCGAACTCCTTCTTGTCCTCCTGCTGAAGACTGACGATCTTCTGCTGCAGAGTGCGGATGAGCTCCAGGCCCGTACGGTCGCCGACGTGGGCGAGGCGCGGGTACTCGTGGCCGCCGAAGTTGCGCTGCGAGATCCGGCCGTCCGCCGTGCGGTCGAACAGGGCGCCCCAGGTCTCCAACTCCCATACGCGTTCGGGGGCTTCGCGGGCGTGCAGCTCCGCCATGCGCCACTGGTTCAGGAACTTGCCGCCGCGCATGGTGTCGCGGAAGTGGACCTGCCAGTTGTCGCCGGAGTTCACGTTGCCCATGGAGGCCGCGATGCCTCCCTCGGCCATGACGGTGTGCGCCTTGCCGAAGAGGGACTTGCAGATCACCGCCGTGCGGGCGCCCCGCTCGCGCGCCTCGATGGCGGCCCGCAGGCCCGCCCCGCCCGCGCCCACCACGACGACGTCCCACTGCTGCCGTTCGAGTTGTGTCATGTCTAGAAGAACCTCGGATCGTCGAACGCCCCGGTGGCGAGCAGGTACACGTAGAAGTCGGCGAGCGCGACACTGATCAACGACGCCCAGGCGAGCAGCATGTGACGCTCATTCAGCTTTCCGACCCAGCCCCAGAGCCGGTAGCGCACCGGATGCTTGGAGAAGTGCCGCAGCCGGCCGCCGATGATGTGCCGGCAGGAGTGGCAGGACAGGGTGTACGTCCAGATCAGCGCGATGTTGACCAGGAACACCAGACTGCCGAGCCCCATGTGGCCCCACCGGTAGTGCTCGTCGCGGAACGAGAGCACCGTGTCGTACGTCAGGACGCCGGCGACCAGGACCGCGAAGTAGAAGAAGTACCGGTGGACGTTCTGCAGGATGAGCGGGAAGCGGGTCTCGCCCGAGTACTTCTTGTGCGGCTCGGCCACCGCGCAGGCGGGCGGCGAGGCCCAGAAGCCCCGGTAGTACGCCTTGCGGTAGTAGTAGCAGGTCAGCCGGAAGCCGAGCGGGAAGATCAGGATGAGGAGCGCGGGGGACAGGCCCCACCAGCTGCCGAAGATCTCCGCGTTGGGGCCGTGCCGCATGGGTGCGCAGTTGTCGGCGAGGCACGGGGAGTAGAACGGCGAGACATAGGGCGCGTGGTAGTAGTCCGCATTCGCGAACGCCCGCCAGGTCGAGTACGCGATGAAGGCGAGCAGCCCCGCGGCGGTCACGGCCGGCGCCAGCCACCAGCGGTCGGTGCGCAGATGGCGGGGCGCGATGGCGGCGCGCGAGGCGTCGTGGACGCCGGTGCCGGTCCCCGCCGGGGGAGAGGGTTCCGTGCCTGTGGCCAAGAGTGGCTCCAGTGGAAGTCAGGGGGCGCGTCGGCCGCGGGACCGGGTGCTCCCGAGCCCTTCGTCGTCCGCATCGGTCCAGAGCGAGGTGTCGTACGGGGTGTCGGGGATGGTGACCAGGTCGGGCCGTGGCGCCGTGGCGCCGGGAGCCGTCTCGCGGAGCAGCGCGAGGCTCTCGCGCAGATGGTCGGCGTCGGTCTTCACCCGCCTGATCTCCAGGCCGTGCCCGACCTGTTTCTCCAGTCGCCCGAGGCTCTTCACGAGGTCGTCCAGGCAGCGCTGAGCCGCCGTCAACTCGTCCTGCAGGGACATGACTTGCCTGCCTTTCGCCGGAGCGGGTGGCAATGTTCATGCGCCTGAGAGTGTCGCGCCTCACATGCGCGGTTGTGAAGGTGCGTGCACGACGTTGTGGGGTTGCGGAATCGAGGCGCGCCCCCTATAGGGCCGGTGTTCGAAACGAGGCCGGCCGGGGGCGGCCGTGTTCGCGGGTGCGTTCGGCCGCACGGGTGGGGTTCGGGGCCCGCTGCGCCGTGTCGCCGCCGGGGCGGCGGGCCCGTCCTCTTCAGTGGCTGGGATAGGTGTGATCATCGCGAAATGGCATCGAGTCCCACAAATCTGACGAAGAGGTACAAGCCATGTCCCACGTCGGTGACCCGAACGGGAGGGCGCCCCGGATCGTCACGGCGATCCGGACCGCGGCCTCCGTCCGGGCGCGCTCCATCGCGCTCCTGACCACCGGGGCGCTCGTGCTCCCCGTGCTGCTGACCGGCTGCGGCTCAGCCGACAGCGGGACCGAGGCCGGAGCCGCGCCCCAGGACATCGCGGTCGCGGAGCGGCAGCAAGTCGCCGACGGGGGCACCCTGAAGTGGGCCGTCGACGCGATGCCCGAGACGCTCAACACCTTCCAGGCCGATGCCGACACCGCGACCCAGCGCGTCGCCCAGGCCGTGCTGCCCGCGCTGTTCACGCTGGACGAGCGGGGCCGGCCGCAGCGCAACGCCGACTACCTGGAGTCCGCCGAGGTCGTCCAGCGCGAGCCCAAGCAGGTCGTGCTCTACAAGCTCAACCAGAAGGCGGTGTGGAGCGACGGCCGCGAGATCGGCGCCCCCGACTTCGTCGCCCAGTGGCGCGCGCTCAGCGGCAAGGACTCGGCGTACTGGACCGCGCGCAACGCCGGGTACGAGCGCATCGAGAAGATCGAGAAGGGTGCCAACGACCTGGAGGTCAAGGTCACCTTCGCCAAGCCGTACGCCGACTGGCGCTCCCTGTTCAGCCCCCTCTACCCGAAGGACGTCACGGGCACCCCCGACTCCTTCAACGACGGCGCCCGTACGAAGCTGAAGGCGACCGCGGGGGCCTTCCGGCTCAAGGAGGCCGACCGCGCCAAGGGCGCCGTCACCCTGGAGCGCAACCCGCGCTGGTGGGGGCATCCGGCCAAGCTCGACACCCTGGTCCTGCAGGCCGTGCCGCGCGACAAGCGGGCCGCGGCCCTGGCCGCCGGCACCGTCGACATGGCCGAGATCGACCGCGCGGACGCCGACCGCATCACCCTCGCCGAACGCGACAAGGGCCAGGCCGTCACCCACGGGCCGGCCGCCGCGATCACGCCCGCCTCCGCGCTGCGCTCCTGGGCGATCGCCCACAGCGGCGAGGAAGAAAAGGCCGAGGCGGAGCAGGAGGCCCGCAAGGAGAGCCGGGCCGCCGTCGAGAAGTACGCCAAGGAACAGGCCGGGCTGCGTGGCTTCGCCATCCGCAAGACCCTGGAACCCGCCTACACCCAGCTCGCCCTCAACGGCGCCTCCGGGCCGCTGGCCGACGAGCGGGTCCGGCGGGCGGTCGCCCGCGCGCTGAACCGCCAGGAGCTCGCCGAGGAGGTCCTCAAGCCGCTCGGCCTGCCCGCCAAGCCCCCCGGCAGCCACCTGGCCCTGGCCGGCCAGGACGCGTACACCGACAGCAGCGACGCGCTGGGCAGCCATGACGAGAAGGAGGCGCGGGCGCTGCTCGCGGATGCCGGGTGGACGACCGACGGCGCCCGGATGAAGCCGAAGCAGGTGCCCGCCAAGGCGGGCAGCGAGTCCGACGGCGAGGACTCCGACGACGGCAAGCGCCTGGCGGCCGCGACCCACCCCGCCACCGGGAACCACCCCAACGACGAGGGCACCTACATCGTCGGCGACGACAAGCCCGGCAGCACCGGGTCCGGTACGTACGGGCTCACCCCGGCCCGCTCCGCCGCCGTCCAGAGCGCCGCGCTGCTCAAGCAGGCCCGCATCTTCGACACCGAGCCCGCCGAGCAGGGCAAGAAGGCCGCCGACAAGAACACCAAGACCGAAGCGCGGCCCAAGGGCGGCGCCCCCGGTGCGTACGCCCCGAAGGGCACCGCGGCCCCCGCGCCGCAGGGCGGCCCGCTCGGCAAGGACGGCAAGCCGCTCACCCTGCGCTTCGTGCTGCCCGCGGGGCCCGGCTCGCAGGCGCTGCGCACCATCGGCGACCGGATCGCGGCCGAGCTGAAGTCCGTCGGCATCAACACCGAGATCGTCAAGGTCGCCGACGACAGCTACTTCAAGGACCACATCGCGTCCGGCGACTTCGACCTGGCCCTGTACTCGTGGCCCGGCACCGCCTACCCGGCCACCGACGACCGGCCGATCTTCGCCAAGCCGGAGCCGGCCGCCGACGGCTCGCTGCTCGTCGAACAGAACTACAGCCGGGTCGGTACCGACCACATCGACCAGCTCTTCGAGCAGGCGGCCGCCGAGCTCGACGAGGACGAGGCCCGCGACCTCGTCCAGAAGGCCGACGCCAGGATCTGGGCGGCGGCCGGCTCGATTCCCCTCTACCAGCGTCCGCAGCTGGTCGCCGTGAAGCCGAATGTGGCCAATGCCGGGGCCTTCGGATTCGCCGCCCCGCACTTCCAGGACATCGGGTTCAGGAAGCCGGAACCGGCGCCCGACGCGACGAAGAACACTAAGAAACAGAAGGAGAACACTAAGAAGTAGAACGGAAAACAAGCAGGTCAGAAGCGGGCGCCGGTACCGGCGCCAAGCTCAGAACCTGCTCAAGTCACTTGCCCGCCGGCCCCGCCGGCGGGCAAGGTCGTGTACGCCCCTGACCCAGGCTCAATCACGACGTAGCCCCCTGCTCAAGATCGGCAGAATCGGCCCGGGAGGCCGTCGGCGCGGCGGCCCCGTACCATGGGAGGCAGCCGTGGCCTGTCTGCCCGGCGGGCGGACGAGGACTCGACCGCGTCAGACGCCTGATCCCACGATCGAGAGAAGCGCTAGCCAGCATGCCCACGCGCCACGACATCCGTAACGTCGCCATCGTCGCCCACGTCGACCACGGCAAGACCACCCTGGTCGACGCCATGCTCAAGCAGGCCGGCGCCTTCGCCGCGCACGCCGCCGAGTCGCTCGACGACCGCATGATGGACAGCAACGACCTGGAGCGTGAGAAGGGCATCACGATCCTGGCGAAGAACACCGCCGTCAAGTACCACCCCAAGGATGGCGGCGACGTCATCACCATCAACATCATCGACACCCCGGGCCACGCCGACTTCGGTGGCGAGGTCGAGCGCGGTCTGTCGATGGTGGACGCGGTCGTCCTGCTCGTGGACGCGTCCGAGGGCCCGCTGCCGCAGACGCGCTTCGTGCTGCGCAAGGCTCTCCAGCAGCGCCTGCCCGTCATCCTCTGCATCAACAAGACGGACCGCCCGGACTCCCGGATCGACGAGGTCGTCAACGAGACGTACGACCTGTTCCTGGACCTGGACGCGGATGAGGACCAGATCGAGTTCCCGATCGTCTACGCCTGCGCCCGTGACGGCGTCGCCTCGCTGACCAAGCCGGAGAACGGCACGGTCCCGGCCGACAGCGACAACCTGGAGCCGTTCTTCTCGACGATCCTCTCGCACGTCCCGGCCCCCGAGTACGACGAGGCCGCCCCGCTGCAGGCGCACGTCACCAACCTCGACGCCGACAACTTCCTGGGCCGCATCGCGCTGCTCCGCGTCGAGCAGGGCGAGCTGCGCAAGGGCCAGACGGTCGCGTGGATCAAGCGGGACGGCACCATCTCCAACGTCCGCATCACCGAGCTGATGATGACCGAGGCGCTCACCCGCAAGCCGGCCGAGATGGCCGGCCCCGGTGACATCTGCGCGGTCGCGGGCATCCCCGACATCATGATCGGCGAGACCCTGGCCGACCCGGAGAACCCGATCGCGCTGCCGCTGATCACGGTCGACCAGCCGGCGATCTCCATGACCATCGGTACGAACACCTCGCCGCTGGTCGGCCGCGGTGGCTCCGGCAAGGGCGCGGACGCCAAGGCGACCGTCAAGGACCGCAAGGTGACGGCCCGTCAGGTCAAGGACCGCCTGGACCGTGAACTCATCGGCAACGTCTCGCTGCGTGTCCTCGACACCGAGCGCCCCGACGCCTGGGAGGTCCAGGGCCGCGGTGAGCTCGCGCTCGCGATCCTCGTCGAGCAGATGCGCCGCGAGGGCTTCGAGCTGACCATCGGCAAGCCGCAGGTGGTCACCAAGCAGGTCGACGGCAAGACGTACGAGCCGGTCGAGCGCCTCACGGTCGACGTCCCCGAGGAGCACATGGGCGCGGTCACGCAGCTCATGGGCGTCCGCAAGGGCCGCATGGACAACATGTCCAACCACGGCTCCGGCTGGGTCCGCATGGAGTTCGTCGTCCCGTCCCGCGGCCTCATCGGCTTCCGTACGGAGTTCCTGACGAACACCCGCGGCACCGGCATCGCCCACTCGATCCACGAGGGCCACGAGCCGTGGTTCGGCACCCTGACGACCCGTAACAACGGCTCGCTCGTCGCCGACCGGGCCGGTTCGGTCACCCCCTTCGCGATGATCAACCTGCAGGAGCGCGGTGTGCTGTTCACCGAGCCCGGCACCGAGGTCTACGAGGGCATGATCGTCGGTGAGAACTCGCGCGCCGACGACATGGACGTGAACATCACCAAGGAGAAGAAGCTCACCAACATGCGTGCCGCTTCCGCCGACAACACCGAGAACGTGGTGCCGGCGCGCAAGCTCTCCCTGGAGCAGTCGCTCGAGTTCTGCCGCGACGACGAGTGCGTCGAGGTGACCCCGGAGGCCGTGCGTATCCGCAAGGTCGTCCTGGACGCCAAGGAGCGCGGCCGCACCGCCTCCCGCGCCAAGCGCAACTGACGTACCCCGTACGTCCAAGAAGGCCCGGTTCCGCGTACTTCGCGGGGCCGGGCCTTCGGCGTTGCCGGCCGGGTTTGGACGGCTGTGTACACACGCGCGGGCGATCAAGTTCAAAGGACTGTCAAAGAGCAGGTGGAGTGCCAGGTGGACGGTAGTGCCGTCATTTACATGGTCATCAGGATGATGTCGGAATACGACAAGGTGCCGGAAATGCTGAGCATTTCCGGCACCTATCGCCCAGATCGTCCCTCCACCTATTCAAGAATCAGTGGAAGGGGTCAGGCAAGTCAGCCCCTGCCAAATGGGACGTATTTGGCAGCACACTGACGCCATTCATTCTGGAAGGTGTTGTTCATCGCGCCGATATTCCCGCCATGCGATCGCAGATACCCAAAGATTCCGTCGCAGTTTGCCCACGTCGGCTCGAATCGCGAGGTACAGCTGTCCCCGCCGCCGCCCCCGAAGTCGCAGCTGCCGGCCGCGGCGGGCGAGGCGGTCGCCAGGCCGAGCACGGGCAGTGCAATGGCTACGGCCGTTGCGACAGCGCCCGCCTTCAGTCTGCGTGAGATGTTCATATTTCTTATTCCCCTCGATTGATGGACGTGTTGCGCCACACTTCACTGGCGGGATACGGCGGCAGCGCTTGCGATTGCGCGCTGCCGGGTCAATGGAATCCGTGACCTGCGGTGCCACTGGTCGGGTGGCACGCGGTGAAGCGTGTGGGGCTGATGCGATCTTGGCATTGGGTGCGTGGCGTCACAAGGGAGTTGAGGTTCTTCTGAGCTTTTCATGCGAAATACTTCCGAGCCGTATCCCGTTTGCCACACGGCCCGACCCTCCCCTCTTTCGGCCAACGGAGTTGATCCGGAATGGCGAGTCCCTTTGGTGCGGAAGCAGTGCGCGGGGCGGGCTCGTGAAGCAGCCGGGGGTAGCAGGGTGTGCTGGCTTCTGCGGCGGCCTTCGCGTCGGGCGGGGACTGCGCGGCCCTGGCGCGTCGGGCGGTCGGCCGGGTTGCCGACAGGTGCTTCGCGGCGGCCGTCCGGAGCCGATGACCCCTTGGTCAACTAGTTTTCGTGGGCGCAGTGCCCGGATATCGGCCGTCGCTCTCCGGAAGATGCGTTAACAGTCCGTTTCGGGGGTGTCTGTCTGTGCTCCGTTTGTCCGGATTTCGGACCGTTGCCTGCTGGCGATGTTGTCAAAACGAGACCCTTTAAGTGTGGTTTACAGCCCGGCCGTACTCAATAGTTGGCTCCATTGAGCTCGGGTCAATGGGTCACGCACTGTGGGGAGTGTCGACTCACGAGCACACTCGGGGTACTTGACGTCACAGCGCTGTCAGGGGTGTCAGCGCGCGTAGAAGTACCTCTCTTGTAGTGACAAGTGGACTCATGAGGAGGAAACCCATGCGTGGTGCTACGAGCGCCAAGTGGGTCGCGGGAGCGGCAATCATCGCCCTGGCTGCGACCGCCTGTGGCGGCGGAGACAAGGGCAGCGATGGCGCTCAGGGCGCTGTCGACCCGAACGGAATCTTTTCCGTCGAGCTTGGCGAGCCGGAGAACACGCTGGTTCCGTCGAACACGCAGGAGTCGAACGGCAGCCTCGCTGTCAACTCGATCTTCTCCCAGCTCGTCGACTACGACGCGCAGGGCAAGCTGACGATGGTCAATGCCGAGTCCGTCACTAGCTCGGACAGCAAGCTCTGGACCGTCAAGCTCAAGAAGGACTGGAAGTTCCACGACGGGACCCCGGTCACGGCCAACTCCTACGTCAACGCCTGGAACTGGGCCGCCAACGTCAACAACGCCCAGCTGAACTCGTCGTGGTTCGACGCGATCAAGGGCTACACGGACGTCCACCCTGCGGAGAAGGGCGCGAAGCCCACCGCGGACAAGATGTCCGGCCTGAAGGTGGTCGACGACACCACCTTCACCATCGAGCTCAACGCCCCCCTGCCGTACTTCGCGTACAAGCTCGGCTACACGGCCTACTCGCCGCTGCCGGACTCGTTCTTCAAGGACCCGAAGGCCGCGGGCGAGCACCCGATCGGCAACGGTCCGTACAAGTTCGAGAGCTGGGACCACAAGAAGCAGATAAAGGTCGTCCGCTACGACGACTACAAGGGCCCGGACAAGGCGAAGAACGGTGGTGTGATCTTCAAGAACTACACCACCCTTGAGGTCGCCTACCAGGACCTGAAGGCCAACAACGTCGACGTGCTGCGTCAGATCGGCCCGAAGGACCTGCCGCTCTACCGCCAGGACCTCGGCAAGCGCGCCGTGGACAAGCCGTACTCGGCGATCCAGACCATCGCGTTCGCCTTCTACACGGACCAGTGGAAGAACGCCAACCCGAAGGTCCTGCAGGGCCTTTCGATGGCGATCGACCGGAACACCATCACCAAGACCGTGCTCAACGGCACCCGCGAGCCCGCCGACGGCTGGGTCGCCAAGGGCGTCCTCGGCTACCAGCCGGACGCCGCGGGCGACATCACCAAGTACGACCCGGCCAAGGCGAAGCAGCTCATCCAGGACGGTGGCGGCGTCCCGGGCAACCAGGTCTCGATCCAGTACAACTCGGACGGTGGCCACAAGGAGTGGGTCGACGCCGTCTGCAACAGCATCACCCAGGCCACCGGCGTCAAGTGTGTCGGTGACGGCAAGGCCGACTTCCAGGCCGACCTCCAGGCCCGCAAGGGCAAGCAGGTCAAGTCGCTGTACCGCTCCGGCTGGGTGCTCGACTACCCGGTGAACGCCAACTTCATCAGCGACCTGTTCCGTACGGACGCGGGCGGCAACCAGGGCGGGTTCTCCAACAAGGCCCTGGACGAGAAGATCGCCAAGGCGGACTCCGCGGCCAGCCTGGACGACTCGGTAAAGCAGTACCAGGCTGTGGAGAAGGACCTGGTCAACTACATGCCTTCGATTCCGCTCTGGTACTACAAGGTCAACGCCGGTTACTCGACGAAGGTCTCCGACGTCGACTACAACCAGCAGGGTGACCCGGTCCTGACGGACATTCAGGTTCACAAGAAGTAATCAACGAAGCGTAGTTCGCACGCGGTGCGGGACCGACACGTCCATTCGGTCCCGCACCTGGCCGTACGCCGCGGCCGGGGCCCTTCCACGACATCCACCCCCTATTGGGTGCTCGGAGTTGGGAAGGGCCCGTCGGCTGCGGCTGCCACTTCTATGGAGGCACGATGGGGCGCTATGTCGCACGACGACTGCTCCAGATGATCCCGGTCTTCCTCGGGACAACTCTGCTGATCTTCCTGATGGTCTACTCACTGCCCGGCGACCCCGTGGCCGCGCTGTTCGGCGACAAGGCCGCCGACCCGACGACCGTAGCCAAGATCAGACACGATCTCGGTCTGGATCATTCGATCTGGAGGCAGTACTGGGACTACATGTCCGGCATCGTGCTGCACTTCGACTTCGGTAACCAGATCGCCAGCGGGCGACCGGTCACCGACATCCTGAGCAGCGCGTTCCCTGTGACGCTGCGCCTGGCCGGCCTCGCGTTCGTCTTCGAGGTCGTCGTCGGCATCGGCCTCGGCATCATGGCGGGCATGCGGGCCGGACGGCTCGCGGACAACGCCATCCTGATCTTCACCCTGCTGATCATCTCGGTGCCGGTGTTCGTGATCGGCAACATCCTCATCGGGACCTTCGGCGTCAACGCCGTGAGCCTCGACGAGAACACCAGCGAGCTGATCGTTCCCGCGATGGTGCTGGGTTCGCTCTCGCTCGCCTACGTCGTCCGGCTCACCAGGACCTCGATGGCTGAGAACCTGCGGGCCGACTACATGCGTACGGCCATCGCCAAGGGCCTGCCCCGGCGGCGGGTCGTCGGCGTCCACCTCATGCGCAACTCGCTGATCCCGGTCGTCACCTTCCTCGGCACCGACCTCGGCGCGCTGATGGGCGGCGCGGTGGTCACCGAGAGCATCTTCAACATCCATGGCGTCGGCGGCACCATCTACGAGTCGATCGTCCGTCGCGAGGGCACCACCCTCGTCGGTCTGGTGACGATCCTGGTCCTCGTCTACCTCGTCATGGCCCTGCTCGTCGACCTGCTGTACGCGGTCCTGGACCCGAGGATCCGTTATGCCTGACATGACCAAGACCGCTCCCGAGGCGGAGGCAATCGAGGACGCCCTCGCACCGCCCGCCGTCAAGGCGGAGAAGGCGCGCAGCCTGTGGGGTGACGCCTGGGCCGACCTGCGCCGCAACCCGTACTTCGTCGTGTCGTCGGTACTGATCCTTGTGCTGCTCGTCATCGCCGCGTTCCCGGGCTGGTTCACCAGCGCCTCGCCGACCACCGGCGACCTGGTGCACCACTACCTCGGCAAGCCGGAGCTCAGCAAGGTCGGTTCGGCCGAGTGGCTCGGCTACGACGTCCAGGGCCGCAGCGTGTATGCGCGCCTGATCCACGGCACCCGCGCCTCGATCATCGTCGGCATTTCCGTGACCCTGCTCGTGACCGTAATCGGCGGGCTCATCGGAATGATCGCCGGTTACTTCGGCGGCTGGATTGACGCGCTGCTCTCGGGCTTCATCACCAACGTGTTCTTCGGCATCCCCTTCCTGCTCGGCTCGATGGTGGTCCTGCAGTCGTTCACCTCGCGCTCGGTGTGGGTGGTGTCGCTGGCCCTTGCCTTCCTCGGCTGGACCCAGATCGCCCGCGTCATGCGCGGTGCGGTGCTCACGATCAAGCAAGCGGACTACGTGCACGCCGCCAAGGCGCTGGGCGCGTCCACCTCCCGGATCCTGTTCCGGCACATCCTGCCGAACGCGATGGCCCCGGTGATCGTGGTCGCCACCATTTCCCTGGGCGTCTTCATCTCGGCCGAGGCCACCCTGTCCTACCTCGGCCTCGGACTCTCGTCGCCCGCCATCTCCTGGGGTGTGGACATCTCCGGCGGTATCGCGCAGATCCGTACGGCGCAGCACATCATGCTGTACCCGTCGATCATGCTCAGCATCACCGTGCTGGCCTTCATCATGCTCGGCGAAGCTGTCCGCAACGCCCTCGACCCGAAGATGCGCTGAGGAGGGCATACGACGTGAGCATCATCGACACCACCAAGACCATCCCGGCGCCCCGCGGCGACGGGGAGCACCAGGGCCCCCTGCTCGAAGTCCGCGACCTGCACGTGGAGTTCCACACCCGCGACGGTGTGGCCAAGGCGGTCAACGGCGTCAACTACTCGGTGAACGCCGGCGAGACCCTCGCTGTGCTCGGCGAGTCCGGTTCCGGCAAGTCCGTGACCGCTCAGGCGATCATGGGCATCCTGGACATGCCGCCCGGCAAGATCCCGCAGGGCGAGATCTTCTTCCGCGGCGAGGACATGCTGAAGATGTCCGCCGAGGAGCGCCGCAAGGTCCGCGGCCGGAAGATCGCGATGATCTTCCAGGACGCGCTGTCCTCCCTGAACCCCGTGCTCAGCGTCGGCTACCAGCTGGGCGAGATGTTCCGGGTGCACCAGGGCCTGTCCAAGAAGGACGCCAAGGCCAGGTCCATCGAGCTGATGGACAAGGTCAAGATCCCGGCCGCCGCGGCCCGGGTCAACGACTACCCGCACCAGTTCTCCGGCGGTATGCGCCAGCGCATCATGATCGCGATGGCGCTCGCCCTGGAGCCGGACCTGATCATCGCGGACGAGCCGACCACCGCGCTCGACGTGACCGTCCAGGCCCAGGTCATGGACCTGCTCGCGGAGTTGCAGCGCGAGTACAACATGGGTCTGATCCTGATCACCCACGACCTGGGTGTGGTCGCCGACGTCGCGGACAAGATCGCGGTGATGTACGCGGGCCGCATCGTCGAGCAGGCCCCGGTGCACGAGATCTACAAGCGCCCCGCGCACCCGTACACCAAGGGACTGCTCGCCTCGATCCCGCGCCTTGACCAGAAGGGCCAGGAGCTCTTCGCGATCAAGGGGCTGCCGCCTAACCTCCTCAAGGTGCCCACGGGTTGTGCGTTCAATCCCCGTTGCACCATGGCGCAGGACATCTGCAGCACCGACGTTCCGGTGCTGCACCCGGTGGCCGAGCAGGACGGCACCGAGCTGGTCGGCCGCGGCAGCGCCTGCCACTTCTGGAAGGAGACCATCCATGGCTGAGCCCAAGAAGTCGGACGAGACCGTGGACGCGACCCCGAACGTCACCGAGATCGTGCAGCAGGACGCCTCGACCACCTCGGAGGTCGAAGCGATCCTGGACACCCGGGTCGACCGCGGCGAGCCGATCCTTCAGGTGCGCAACCTGGTCAAGCACTTTCCGCTGACCAGCGGCATCCTCGTCAAGAAGCAGGTCGGCGCGGTGAAGGCCGTCGACGGGATCTCCTTCGACCTGTACCAGGGCGAGACCCTGGGCATCGTCGGCGAGTCCGGCTGTGGCAAGTCCACCGTCGCCAAGCTCCTGATGACGCTGGAGAAGGCGACCGCCGGCGAGGTCTTCTACAAGGGCCAGGACATCACCAAGCTGTCCGGGCGCGCCCTGAAGGCCGTGCGCCGCAACATCCAGATGGTGTTCCAGGACCCGTACACCTCGCTGAACCCGCGCATGACGGTCGGCGACATCATCGGCGAGCCCTTCGACATCCACCCCGAGGTGGCCCCGAAGGGCGACCGGCGGCGCAAGGTCCAGGAGCTCCTGGATGTGGTGGGTCTCAACCCGGAGTACATCAACCGGTACCCGCACCAGTTCTCCGGCGGTCAGCGCCAGCGCATAGGCATCGCCCGCGGCCTCGCGCTCAACCCCGAGATCATCATCTGCGACGAGCCGGTCTCCGCCCTGGACGTCTCCGTCCAGGCGCAGGTCATCAACCTGATGGACAAGCTGCAGGGTGAGTTCAACCTCTCCTACATCTTCATCGCGCACGACCTGTCGATCGTCCGCCACATCTCGGACCGGGTCGGAGTCATGTACCTCGGCAAGATGGCCGAGATCGGCACGGACGAGCAGATCTACGAGCACCCGACGCACCCGTACACCCAGGCGCTGCTCTCCGCCGTGCCGGTGCCGGACCCGGAGGCGCGCGAGCACCGCGAGCGCATCATCCTGAGTGGTGACATCCCGTCCCCGGCCAACCCGCCGTCGGGATGCCGCTTCCGCACCCGCTGCTGGAAGGTGCAGGACCGCTGCTCGACCGAGGTCCCGCTGCTCGCGATCCCGGAGCGCTTCCAGGGTCTGGACAGCCCGGTGGCGCACGAGTCGGCGTGCCACTTCGCCGAAGAGAAGGACGTCGTCGGCGCAGCCTGACATCTGCACACACGGGTGGACCCACCGTTCCTTATCGGAATCGTGGGTCCATCCTTTTCTCCGCCGGTACACCCGAATGGGTGCGATGGATGTGCACTCTGTCCGTTCCTAGGGTGATATTTGGGGCCAAGTGAGACTTGGGACCCAAGTGGGACACTCTAGGAGGACTCCATGCGCCGAGCCACGCACGCCAAGTGGGCCGCAGGTGCGGTGGCCGTCGCCCTCGCGGCCACGGCCTGCGGCGGCGGAGGGAGCGGCGGCGGTGGTGGCGCCGAGGGGATCGTCAGCTCCTCCTGGGGCGACCCGCAGAACCCGCTGGAGCCGGCCAACACCAACGAGGTCCAGGGCGGCAAGGTCCTCGACATGCTGATGCGCGGCCTCAAGCGATACGACCCGAAGACCGGCGAGGCCAAGGACATGCTCGCCCAGAGCATCGAGACCTCGGACTCGGAGAACTTCAAGGTCACGCTCAAGGACGGCTGGACGTTCTCCAACGGAGAGAAGGTCACCGCCAAGTCCTTCGTGGACGCCTGGAACTACGGCGCCAACCTGAAGAACAACCAGAAGAACGCGTCGATGTTCTCCTACATCGACGGCTACGACCAGATCCACCCCAAGAGCGGGGCCCCGGCCGCCGACACCATGTCCGGCCTCAAGGTCGTCGACGACAAGACCTTCACGGTCAAGCTCAACCAGAAGTTCTCGACCTGGCCCGACACCCTCGGCTATCCCGCGTTCGCGCCGCTGCCCAGGGCCTTCTTCGACAACCACGCGGCCTGGCTGTCCAAGCCCGTCGGCAACGGTCCGTACACGGTGGACTCGTACACCAAGGGCTCCAAGCTGGCGATGCGCAAGTGGGCCGGGTACATGGGCGCGGACAAGGCGCAGAACGGCGGCATCGACCTCAAGGTCTACACCGACAACAACACCGCCTACACCGATCTGACGGCCGGCAACCTCGACCTCGTCGACGACGTGCCCGCCTCCCAGCTCAAGAACGTGAAGGCCGACCTCGGCGACCGCTACATCAACACCCCGGCCGGCATCATCCAGACCCTCGCCTTCCCGTACTACGACGCCGCCTGGAACACCCCGGACGCGGTCAAGGTCCGCAAGGGCATCTCCATGGCGATCAACCGCCAGCAGATCACCGACACCATCTTCCAGAAGACCCGCACCCCCGCCACCGACTGGACCTCACCGGTGCTCGGCGAGGCCGGCGGCTACAAGGCCGGGCTGTGCGGGGACTCCTGCACCTACAACCCCACCGAGGCCAAGAAGCTCATCACCGAGGGCGGGGGCTTTCCCGGCGGGCAGCTGAAGATCTCGTACAACGCGGACACCGGCTCGCACAAGGAATGGGTCGACGCGGTCTGCAACAGCATCAACAACGCGCTCGGCAACGACAAGGCGTGCGTCGGCGGGCCGGTCGGCACCTTCGCGGACTTCCGCAGTCAGATCACCCAGTCCAAGATGTCCGGCCCCTTCCGGGCGGGCTGGCAGATGGACTACCCGTTGATCCAGAACTTCCTCCAGCCGCTGTACTACACCGGCGCCTCCTCCAACGACGGCAAGTGGTCCAACGCCGAGTTCGACAAGCTGGTCGACCAGGCCAACGCCGACACCGACAAGGCGAAGGCGGTCGCCGACTTCCAGCAGGCCGAAGGGGTGCTCAGGGACCAGATGGGCGCCATCCCGCTCTGGTACCAGAACGGCAGCGCGGGCTACTCGACCCGGATCTCCAACGTCTCGCTGAACCCCTTCAGCGTCCCGGTCTACGACCAGATCAAGGTGAGCTGACGCCGCAGGGCACACGGCCCGGCGCGCTCAACCCGGCGCCGGGCCAGGCCCGTTGAGAGTTCCGACGACCCCCGGAGGGCCTCATGGGACGGTATGTGATCCGGCGTCTGCTCCAGATGATCCCGGTCTTCTTCGGGGCCACGCTGCTGATCTTCCTGATGGTGAACGTGATGGGGGACCCCATCGCGGGCCTGTGCGGCGACAAGGCCTGCGACCCCGCCACCGCCGCCCAGCTCAAGAAGGAGTTCGGCCTCGACAAGCCGGTGTGGCAGCAATACCTGACGTACATGGGGAACGTGTTCACCGGCGACTTCGGGACCGCGTTCAACGGGCAAAAGGTCACCGAGCTGATGTCGGCCGCCTTCCCCGTCACCATCCGGCTGACCATCGTGGCGATCCTCTTCGAGATCGTCATCGGCATCAGCCTCGGTGTGGTCACGGGGCTGCGGCGCGGCCGGCCCGTCGACACCGTCGTCCTGATGCTGACCCTCATCGTCATCGCCATCCCCGTGTTCGTCACGGGCCTGCTGCTCCAACTGCTGCTCGGCGTCGAATGGGGGGTCATCAGACCCACGGTCTCACCGGAGGCCCCGTTCAACGAACTCCTCATCCCAGGGCTCGTGCTGGCGTCCGTGTCGCTGGCGTACGTCACCCGGCTCACCCGGACCTCGATCGCCGAGAACTCGCGCGCCGACTACGTCCGCACCGCCGTCGCCAAGGGCCTGCCCAGGCGCCGGGTGATCACCAAGCACCTGCTGCGCAACTCGCTGATCCCCGTCGTCACCTTCATCGGCACGGACGTCGGCGCGCTGATGGGCGGCGCGATCGTCACCGAGCGGATCTTCAACATCCACGGCGTCGGCTACCAGCTCTACCAGGGCATCCTGCGCCAGAGCACCCAGACCGTGGTCGGCTTCGTGACCGTGCTCGTGCTGGTCTTCCTGGTCGCCAACCTCATCGTCGACCTTCTGTACGCCGTACTCGACCCGAGGATCCGCTATGCCTGAGCCCTACGACGACGGAGCGATCGCCGGGACGGGGGCCGGCGGGGCGATGGACCTCGCGACGAGCGAGGCGACGACGCTGGAGCAGCAGCCATCAGCCGCCTCCGGCGGACGGGCCCCCGGGGGCCCGCTCGGCACCGGGCCGTCCGAGAAGCCCCGCTCGCTCTGGTCGGACGCCTGGCGCGACCTGCGGCGCAACCCCGTCTTCATCATCTCGGGCCTGGTCATCCTCTTCCTGGTCGTCATCTCGCTGTGGCCCTCGCTGATCGCCGACGGCAACCCGCTCCAGTGCGACCTCGCCAAGGCGCAGGAGGGCTCCCAGCCGGGACACCCCTTCGGCTACAACGGGCAGGGCTGCGACGTCTACACGCGGACCGTCTACGGCGCCCGCACCTCGGTCACCGTCGGCGTGTGCACCACCGTCGGCGTGGCCCTGTTCGGATCGTTCGTCGGCGGGCTCGCCGGGTTCTTCGGCGGCGGCTGGGACGCGCTGCTCTCCCGCGTCACCGACATCTTCTTCGGCATCCCCGTGGTCCTCGGCGGCCTGGTCTTCCTGTCGGTGGTCACCTCCGCCACCGTCTGGCCGGTCATCGGCTTCATGATCCTGCTCGGCTGGCCGCAGATCGCCCGCATCGCCCGCGGCTCCGTCATCACCGCCAAACAGAACGACTACGTCCAGGCGGCCCGCGCGCTCGGCGCCTCCAACTCCCGCATGCTGCTCCGCCACATCGCGCCCAACGCGGTCGCCCCGGTCATCGTCGTGGCGACCATCGCACTCGGTACGTACATCGCGCTCGAAGCGACGCTGTCCTACCTCGGTGTCGGCCTCAAGCCGCCCACCGTCTCCTGGGGCATCGACATCTCGGCCGCCTCCCAGTACATCCGCAACGCCCCGCACATGCTGCTCTGGCCGGCCGGGGCGCTTGCGATCACGGTGCTCGCGTTCATCATGCTCGGCGACGCGGTGCGCGACGCCCTCGACCCCAAGCTGCGGTGAGGAGAGGGACCATGCTGCTCGAAGTGCGGGATCTCCACGTGGAGTTCAAGACGCGGGACGGGGTCGCCAAGGCCGTCAACGGGGTCAACTACTCGGTGGACGCGGGCGAGACGCTCGCCGTGCTCGGCGAGTCCGGCTCCGGCAAGTCCGTCACCGCGCAGGCCGTCATGGGCATCCTCGACATGCCGCCCGGACGCATCGCCGGCGGCGAGATCCTCTTCCAGGGCAAGGACCTCCTGGGGCTCAAGGAGGACGAGCGGCGCAAGATCCGCGGCTCCGAGATGGCCATGATCTTCCAGGACGCGCTGTCCTCCCTGAACCCGGTGCTCAGCGTGGGCGACCAGCTGTCGGAGATGTTCACCGTCCACCGCGGCATGTCCAGGAAGGACGGCAAGGCCAAGGCCGTCGAGCTGATGGACCGGGTGCGCATCCCCGCCGCGAAGGAGCGGGTCGGCCAGTACCCCCACCAGTTCTCCGGCGGCATGCGCCAGCGCATCATGATCGCGATGGCGATGGCGCTCGAACCGTCGCTGATCATCGCGGACGAGCCCACCACCGCCCTCGACGTCACCGTCCAGGCGCAGGTCATGGACCTGCTCGCCGAGTTGCAGCGCGAGTTGAACATGGGGCTCATCCTGATCACCCACGACCTGGGTGTCGTCGCCGATGTCGCGGACAAGATCGCGGTGATGTACGCGGGCCGCATCGTCGAGCAGGCCCCGGTGCACGAGATCTACAAGAAGCCCGCGCATCCGTACACCAAGGGGCTGCTCGAATCGATCCCGCGCCTGGACCAGAAGGGCCAGGAGCTGTACGCGATCAAGGGCCTTCCGCCGAACCTGATGCACATCCCGCCGGGCTGCGCCTTCAACCCGCGCTGCCCGATGGCCCAGGACGTCTGCCGGACCGACGTGCCGCCGCTGTTCGACGTGGCCGCCCGCCGGCAGAGCGCGTGCTTCTTCTGGAAGGAGACCCTCGATGGCTGAGGCCATTCTGGAGGTCAGAGACCTGGTCAAGCACTATCCGCTGACCCAGGGCATTCTCTTCAAGAAGCAGGTCGGCGCGGTCAAGGCGGTCGACGGGGTCTCCTTCGACCTCGCGCCCGGCGAGACGCTCGGCATCGTAGGCGAGTCCGGTTGCGGCAAGTCGACGGTCGCCAAGATGCTGGTCAACCTGGAACGCCCCACCGCCGGGCAGATCAAGTACAAGGGCGAGGACATCACGCAGATGTCCGGGCGGGCTTTGAAGGCCGTCCGCCGCAACATCCAGATGGTGTTCCAGGACCCGTACACCTCCCTCAACCCGCGCATGACGGTCGGCGACATCATCGGGGAGCCGTACGAGATCCACCCCGAGGTGGCCCCGAAGGGCAACCGCCGCCAGAAGGTCCAGGACCTGCTGGACGTGGTCGGGCTCAACCCGGAGTACATCAACCGGTACCCGCACCAGTTCAGCGGTGGCCAGCGCCAACGCATCGGCATCGCACGGGGGTTGGCGCTCCAACCCGAGATCATCGTCGCGGACGAGCCGGTCTCCGCGCTCGACGTCTCCGTGCAGGCGCAGGTCGTCAACCTCCTGGACCGCCTCCAGAACGAGTTCTCCCTCTCGTACGTCTTCATCGCGCACGACCTGTCCATCGTGCGGCACATCTCCGACCGGGTCGGGGTGATGTACCTCGGCCGGATCGTCGAGATCGGCCGCGACGAGGAGATCTACGACCACCCCACCCACCCCTACACCCAGGCGCTGCTCTCCGCGGTGCCGGTGCCCGACCCGGACGCGCGCGAGCACCGCGAGCGCATCATCCTGACCGGGGACGTGCCCTCGCCCGCGAACCCGCCGTCGGGCTGCCCCTTCCGTACGCGCTGCTGGAAGGCGCGGGAGCGGTGCGCTTTGGAGGTGCCGCTGCTTGAGGTGCCGGCCGAGTTCCGGCTTGCCTCGGGCCCGGCCCACCACCCCTCGGCCTGCCACTTCGCGGAGGAGAAGCGGGTGGTGCCGGACGCTGGTAGCGGGTAGGGGCCTTTTGCGCCCACGCGGCGGAGCCGCACGATGTCACAGTCCCGCGCCCCCGGAGTGCTCGGCTTCGCCGTCGCCTCAAGCAGCTGAACGCCGAGGCCCGCGCCCGCGGTGGTGGCTGGGGTGTGCGGACGGGGCCTCGACTCCGAGCGGAGGCTCAGGCTCGGGTCAACGGGCCGTATCCGTCGCCTCCTCGATCGCGGCGAGCGCGGGGTCGAGGACCACGTCCTCGTCCCGGGCCGTGATCGTCGGCTCCTCCGGGAAGTGGCAGGCCGTCAGATGCCCCTCCCGGTTGCCCTCGATGCGTACCAGCGGGGGCGTCTGGGTGGCGCAGCGTTCCTGGGCCTTCCAGCAGCGCGTACGGAACCGGCAGCCGGACGGCGGGTCGACCGGCGAGGGCACGTCCCCGGCGAGGCGGATGCGCTCGCGGCCCTCGCCCTCCTCGTCGACCACGGCCTCCGGCACCGCCGAGAGCAGGGCGTGGGTGTACGGGTGGCGCGGACGCCGGTAGATCGACTCGCGGTCGCCGACCTCGACGATCCGGCCCAGGTACATCACCGCGACCCGCTGCGAGAAGTGCCGCACGATCGCCAGGTCGTGCGCGATGAACAGGAACGCGATGTCCAGCTCCCGCTGGAGGTTCTGGAGCAGGTTGACCACCTGCGCCTGGATCGACACGTCGAGCGCCGAGACCGGCTCGTCGGCCACGATCAGCTTGGGCTCCATCCCCAACGCCCGTGCCACGCCGATACGTTGACGCTGACCTCCGGAGAACTCGTGCGGGAAGCGGTTGTAGTGCTCCGGGTTCAGGCCGACGGTCTCCAGGAGCTCGCGCACCCGCCGCTCCACACCGCCGGGCGGCTTGATGGCGTTGACCAGCATCGGGTTGGCGATGATGTCGCCGACCGTCTGGCGCGGGTTGAGCGAGGCGTACGGGTCCTGGAAGATCATCTGGATCTCGGACCTGATCGGGGCGATGTCCCGGCGGGAGGCGTGGGTGATGTCCTGCCCGGCGTAGACGACCTTTCCGGCGGTGGGCTCCAGGAGCCGGGTGACCAGGCGGCCGGTGGTCGACTTGCCGCAGCCGGACTCGCCGACCAGGCCGAGGGTCTCGCCCCGCCCGATGCTGAAGTCGATCCCGTCCACGGCGCGCACATCGCCGACGTGCCGCTTGAAGAGGAACCCCATGTTGATGGGGAAGTACTTGACGAGCCCGGCCACTTCGAGCAACGGGCCCGCGCCACCGGACCCGGGCGCGCCGTCCCGCTGCTTGGCGAGGATGGTGGCTTTCTCACTCATGGCGATGTCCCGCATTCCTTGTCAGCGCAGCCTCGGACGGATCTGGGTGCTGAAGATTTCCTCTTTCTGATTGCCCGTCAGGTGACAGGCGGACCCTCGGCGCTGCTCCTCCGGCAGATCGGGCCTGACGGTGTTGCAGGCCCCGCTCGCCACCTCCCCGGTGAAGGCGCACCGGGGGTGGAACGGGCATCCCGGCGGCGGCGAGAGCAGGCTCGGCGGGGCGCCGGGGATCGGCATCAGCGGGGTCTCCACCGAGGAGTCCAGGCGCGGTACGGAGCCGAGCAGCCCCCAGCTGTAGGGGTGCTGGGGCCGGTGCATGACCTCCTTGACGGTGCCGCGCTCCACGCACCGGCCGGCGTACATCACCATCACCTGGTCGGCGGTCTTGGCGATCACCCCGAGGTCGTGGGTGATGATGATGATCGCCGCGCCGGTCTCCTGCTGGAGGTCTTTCAGGAGATCGAGGATCTGGGCCTGGACGGTCACGTCGAGCGCGGTCGTGGGCTCGTCCGCGATCACCAGCTCCGGGTCGCAGACCAGCGCCATCGCGATCATGGCGCGCTGGCGCATGCCTCCGGAGAACTGGTGGGGATAGTCGTCGACGCGCAGCTCGGGCTGGGGGATGCCGACCTTGCGCAGCATGTCCACCGCCCGCGCCCGCGCCTCGCGGCGGGAGGCGCCGGTGTGCTTCATGAGGGGCTCGGCGATCTGCCGGCCCACCGTGTAGAACGGCGAGAGCGCGGCCAGCGAGTCCTGGAAGATCATCGCCATCTTCTTGCCGCGCAGCCGGTTCAGCTGCCGCTCGGTGGCGCCGGTCAGCTCCTGGCCGTCGAGCAGGATCTCGCCCTGGATCGTGGTGTTGCGCGGGTTGTGAAGCCCCAGGATCGCGAGGTTGGTCACCGACTTGCCGGAGCCCGACTCGCCGACGATGCCCAGCGTGGAGCCGCGTTCCAGATCGAAGGAGAGGCCGTCGACGGCCTTGACGGTGCCGTCCTCGGTGGCGAAATGGACGTACAGGTCGCGGACCGAGAGGAACGAGCGCGCCGGCGCGGAGACCGGCTCGGCGGCGGTCTGGCTCAGGGTGGACACAGGTGGTTCTCCTGAAGGTCTGCGGGCGTCAGGCGAGCCTGATCCGGGGGTCGATGAAGGCGTACGCCAGGTCCACGACGATGTTGCAGACGACGATGAGCGAGGCGCCGATGAGCATGACGGCCATCTCCAGGGGCAGGTCGCTGCGGAGCACCGCCTCCACCGAGAGCAGCCCGAGGCCGTGCAGGCCGAAGGTGACCTCGGTGATGATCGCGCCGCCGAGCACCGCGCTCAGGTCCACGCCGAAGATCGTGATGATGGTGGCCATCGCGCCGCGCAGCGCGTACCGAAGGAAGACGTAGCGGGACGACATGCCCTTCGCGCGGGCCGCCCTGATGTGGTCCTCGGAGAGCTGCTCGACCATCAACGAGCGCGTCTGGCGGCTGTAGTTGGACCAGAAGATCACCGAGAGGACCAGGCAGGGCAGGATCATCCCGGTGACCGACCCCCAGACGTCGTGCGCCCAGTCCACGTCGTGGCCCCGGTCGAGCCAGCCCAGTTTGGTGGAGAAGAACAGGATGGCGAGCGGTCCGATGAAGTAGATCTGCACCGACTGCCCGAGCAGCGAGGTGGCGCTGGCGACCCGGTCGAAGACCGTGCCCTGGCGCCAGGCCGAGATCAGGCCGAGCGAGACGCCGATGGTGAGGAAGACGGCGGCGCCGCCGACCGCGAGGGTCAGCGTCGTCGGATAGCTGTCGGCGATCGTGCCCCAGACCGGCTGCTGATTGGCGAAGGAATAGCCGAAGCAGGGCGCCGGGCAATCGCCGATCGGCATATGACGGCCGGCGAATATGCCGACCATGTAATGCCAGTACTGCGTCCAGATCGGCAGGTTGAGCCCGAGGTTCTTGCGGATCAGGGCGACATTCTGCGGATCACACTGCTTTCCGCAGGAGAGCAGCGCGGGGTCGGACGGCAGGAAGAAGAAGAGGAAATACGTGATCATGCTGATCAGAACCAGAATGACCATGGCACCGAGCACGCGGCGCACCAGGAAACGGAACATCGGCTGACTCTTCCGTCGCTATGCGGTTTCCCCGGCCCGCCTCGGGGCCGGGGAAACCGAGCCGCACGTGCTACTGCTTCACGAAGATCGAGTTCGGGTTGATCGTCCCGTAGACCTGGTTGTAGGTGACGCCGCCGAGGCCGGAACCGTACAGGTTGAAGTACTTGTCGAAGAGGAACGGAATCTGCGACGCGTCGGTCTGGAGCGTGTACTCGGAGAGCTGCTCCCAGGCGGCCGCCTGCTTGGGCAGGTCCGTGATCTGGTTGATGCGGTCGATCTCGGAGTTGACCTTCGGGTCGTTCAGGAACGAGTAGTTGTTGGTGCCGTCCACGAGGTTGCGGCCGTCCATGGTGGGCGGCACGACCGTCGAGCCGTTGGGCCAGTCGGCGCCCCAGCTCGCGCGGTACATGTCGTACGGCGTGTTCACCTTGCCGACCACCGTGTAGTACGAGGTCGTGTCGATCGCCTTGCGGTCGACCTGGAAGCCGGCCTTCTCCAGGGCCTTCTGGATGGTCAGCGTGACGGTGTCCCACTTCGGGGTGTTCGCGTAGGCCAGCGAGATCTTGTACGGGGTGGTGACGCCGGCGTCCTTCAGGAGCTGGAGGGACTTGTCGGGGTCGCCCATGGGCTTGGCGAGCTTGCCGAACGGGTCGAACTTCTTGTACCCGGACACCGTCGGGCTGAGCAGCGAGGTGCCGAGGTCGCCCTGCGCGCCGCCGCCCATGGCCTGCTGGACCTGCTGCAGCGGGAAGGCGTACTGGAGCGCCTGGCGCACCTTCGGGTTGGTGATCCGCTTGGTGTTGAGGTTGAACACCTCGACGTAGGGCTGGTACTCGTTCACCGTCCGGCTCTTGTACTGCGGGTCCGAGGTCAGCGTCTGCATCTTCGAGGGATCCGCCGACTGCGCCATGTTGATGGCGTACTTGTCGGTGCCCGTGTCCGCGGCGAGCCGGTTGGTGAGCCCCGGCTCCTGGATGCCGAGCTGGAACTCCCACTTGTCGGGGTAGGCGTTGCGGATCGGGTCGGTCTTCGGGTCCCAGTTGGTGTTGCGCACGAAGGACAGCGACTTGCCCGGCTGATAGCTCGCGATCTTGTACGGCCCTGTGGAGACCGGGTGGTTGTTGTACTTCTGCTTGTCGTCCTTGGCCTTGGGGACCGGCGAGATGTTGGGCATGGCCATCGCGTACGGGGTGTCCGCGTGCGGCTGGAGGAAGTGGAAGACGATCGTCTTGTCGTCGGGCGTCGAGATCAGCGCGTCCGGGATCTCCTTGCCGTCGTAGGGACCGGCGTACTTCTTGCGGTAGTCGGTGCCGTAGATCCACTTCTGGACGTACTGCGGTCCCTGCGTCTCGTAGTCGGCGAAGAGCCGCTCGATGCCGTACTTGATGTCCTTGCTGGTGACCGGCGTGCCGTCCTCGAACTTCACCCCGTCCTTGAGGGTGTACGTCCAGGTCTTCGACCCGTCGGAAGGCGTACCGGTGTCGGTGGCGAGGTCGCCGACGACGACCGTCTTGCCGGTCTTCGGGTCGATCTTGTAGCCGGTCAGCGAGCGGTTGTAGAGCAGCTGCACCGAGAGCTGGTCGCTCACGTACTGCTGGCCCGGGTCGAGGTAGTCGAAGCCCGCCTGGTCGAGGCTGTACGCCGTGCCGCCGCTCTTCGCGCCGTCGACCGCGACGGCCGGTCCGGTGGAGTCGGTCTTGGTGCCCACGCCGAAGTTCTGCACCTCGGCCTGCTTGCCCGTGCCCGGGCTCTTGCCGTCGTCGCTCGCCCCGCCGCTGCTGCACGCGGCCGTCAGCGCCAGTGCCCCCACCGCGAACACCGCGGAAACCTGGCGCGCCTTGTCTATTCTCATGAGTTCCTGCCTGTCAGGATGATCGGCTTCAGCGCACGGTCTTGGGGTCGAGAGCGTCCCGGACCGAATCCCCGAGCAGGTTGAACGCGACGACGAAGACGACCATCGCGATGCCGGGGAAGAACATGAAGGTGAGATCGGAGTCGTAGTACGTGGCCCCGGACTGGAAGAGCAGGCCCCAGTCGGGAGTCGGGCTGTGGACCCCGACGCCGAGGTAGGAGAGCCCCGCCTCGGCGGTGACGTTGACCGGGAGCAGCAGGGTCGCCTGCACGAGCACGGTCGACCAGATGTTGGGCAGCAGTTCCTTGCGGATGATCCGCCATCCCGATGCGCCGCTGAGCCGCGCCGCCTCGATGAACTCGCGCTCGCGCAGCGAGAGCACCTGGGCCCGGATGAGCCGGCCGATCGTCATCCAGCCGAGGACCAGCTGCACCAGGATCAGCGCCACCACCCGCACATAGGCGGGCTCCTCCTCGGTGGGCGAGACGAACAGGGCCACGATCACCGGGGTGAAGGCGATGAAGAACAGCTGCTGCGGGAAGGACAGCATGAGGTCCGAGAACCGGCCGAGGAAGTAGTCGGTCCTGCCCCCCAGATACCCCTGCACCAGGCCGATGAGGACGCCGATGACCACCGCGATCGTGGTGACCGCGAGGGCGATGAGCAGCGAGGTGCGGATTCCGTAGATCAAAAGCGTGAACACGTCGCGGCCGAGCTTCGGTTCGAGGCCGAACCAGAAGTCGCCGTCGATCCCGCCGTTGGGCTTGAGCGGAATGCCGTAGCTGTTCAGCATCCCGCGGTCCTGCCCGTACAGCTGGTAGGGATCTTTTCCGTACAGCTTGGAGATGAGTGGAGCGGCCACGGCGACCAGGATGAATCCGAGGACCGTAAAGGCACACAGGATTCCGGCCTTGTCGCGTTTGAACCGGATCCATGCGAGACGCCCGGGTGAGCGTCCGACAAGTTCGCCCGTCTTCGGTTCGATACCGTCGGCCGGGCCGGGGGCCTCACCTTCTCCGGGAAGTGGATCGGATGGCTCCATGGCAGCTCTTGTGGAACTCGACATTTCGCATTGCCCTCCGCGCAGGAAGGATTCAGCGGCGCTGTTGCGTCATTTGTTGACCGGAACATTCATGGGTGCGGCGGTGCGAGTCAAGAGGTTGGTACAGGCCGAGGTGAACTCATCGCTTTACTTGGTGCAAGATTTCATTCTTCGGTGCGGATGCGTGCTTGACAGGCTCCCGGCTTATCCGGAATCTCCTGCTAAATGCCCATCAATTTCCGTAACGCGGGGGCAACATGCCGGTCGCGGCGCCGATATACGGACATGGCACGGTGAGCACCGTACGGCCGTGCGGGTGCCGTGGCCGGCCGGGCGGCTTTCCGTGGCCCGGCCGGCCGTCACTCGTGCTGCTCGGGTCTACTGAAGCCCCAACGAGCGGCGCAGGAAGTCGACTTGGAGCAGCAGCAGGTTCTCGGCGACCTGCTCCTGCGGGGTCATGTGCGTCACGCCCGTGAGCGGGAGCACCTCATGGGGGTGGCCCGCCGCCAGGAGCGCGGAGGACAGCCGCAGGGAGTGGGCCACCACCACGTTGTCGTCCGCCATGCCGTGGATGACCATCAGCGGGCGGGCCGGGTCCGGGCGACTGGTCAACTCGCCGTTCCTGACCAGGGAGTTGGAGTCGTACACCTCGGGGTTCTCGGACGGGAGCCCCAGGTACCGCTCGGTGTAGTGGGTGTCGTACAGCTCCAGGTCCGTCACCGGCGCCCCGGCGATGCCCGCGTGGAAGACATCGGGCCGCCGCAGCACGGCGAGCGCGGACAGATAGCCGCCGAAGGACCAGCCCCGCATCGCCACCCGGCCGAGGTCCAGGGGGTAGGTGCCCGCCAGGCCGTGCAGCGCCTCGATCTGGTCGTCCAGGGCGAGGGTGAAGTCGTTCTTGACCGCCTTCTCCCAGGCCGGGGAGCGGCCGGGGGTGCCGCGGCCGTCGGCGACGACCACCGCGAAGCCCTGGTCGGCCAACCACTGCGAGGCGAGGTGCGCGTTGTGCGCGGCCACCACCCGCTGTCCGTGCGGTCCGCCGTACGGATCCATGAGTACGGGCAGCGGCCCGTCGGATTCGCGGTAGTGGGACGGGAGCAGAACGGCGCACGGGATCCGCTGTGCGCCCCCTTCGGTCAGCCGGAGCCGCACCGAGAGGCCGGGAGTCGCGGCATACGAGACGATCTTGGCCAGTTCCTTGCCGTCCCGCAGCACCCTGACATCCGCCCCGGGCCGGTCGGGCCGGGCGGAGCTGAGCACCGTGATCGCCCCTGAACGCACGGCCGAGTGGACTCCCGCGCCGTCCGAGACGCGTTCCGTACCCAGCTCATTGACCCGGTACACGTGGATCTCGCCGGTCTCGGGAGCACCGGCCGCCGCCGAGCGGGCCTTCGCACCCGCGGACGCAGAGATCAGGACATCGCTCTCGCCGATGTCGAGCACCGCCCTGACGTGCAACTGTGCGCCGGTCAGGGCCCGGTCGCCGACGGCCAGGACGCGCGCCCCGCCCTCGTCGGCGATCCGGACCAGCCGGCCGTCGGGAGCCCACGCCGGGACGCCCGGCAGGAGTTCGAGCCAGTCCGCGTCCTCGTCGACGTGCACGGTGCGCGTGGCGCCCGACGCGGGGTCGACGGCGAGGTGGAGCTGGGTGCGCTGGTCCCGGGACTGGACGAGCAGCAGCGGCGCCCCGTCCGAGGACCAGTGGACCCGGGCGAGATAGGGGTGGCGGACCCGGTCCCAGACGACCTCGGTACGGGTGCCGTCCAGCGCGTACAGGAAGAGCCGCACCTCGGCGTTGGGCGTGCCGGCCGCCGGATAGGCGACCTGCACGGGCTCCTGGCCGGGGTTGGCCGGGTCCGCGATCCACCAGCGCCGCACCGGCGAGTCGTCCGCGCGGGCGACCAGGAGCCGGTCCGAGCCGGGGCTCCACCAGTGGCCGCGCGAACGGGACATCTCCTCCGCGGCGATGAACTCCGCAAGCCCGTACGTCACTTCGGGTGACTCGGGCTCGGCGAGCGCCCGGTCGCCCTCGCCCTCGGCCCCCACGACCCGCAGCGCACCCCGCGCCACATAGGCCACATGGCGACCGTCGGGGGAGGGGCGGGGGTCGAGCACCGGGCCCGGCACCGGCAGTTCGCGGGCGGTGCCGGCGCGCAGTTCGGCGGTGAAAAGGCGTCCGGACAGCGCGAAGGCGGCGAGTTCGACGGCCGCGTCAGTGGCATACGCGACGATTCCGGCCGAACCCTCCCTGCTGCGCTCGCGCCGCGCCCGCTCCTGCGCCGAGAGCTGCTCGCCCCGGCCGCCGAGCAGCGTGCCGGGGTCCGCCGCGATCCGCTCCGTACCACCGCGCACCAGGTCGAGTACCCAGAGCCGGTTGCTGCGTTCGGTGCCGGACGGCGAGCGCAGGAAGACGATCCGCTCGCCGTCCGGCGACACGGTGAAGGCGCGGGGCGCACCGAGCGTGAAGCGCTGGGTCCGTGCTGAGTGCCGGGGGAACGAGAGCTGCCCGGGGTCCTCTGGGTGCCTGGATGCGGTGGTCGTCATGAGGGGAACCTAGTCGCCCCCGGTGCGGCCCGCCCAGGTGCGAGCCGCGTGCGCCCCATGTGCGCCCGTGCCCCGATCAATGCGTTCCCACGGAAAGTTATGATCCGTAGCGCTCGGTGGGTATGAACCTGCTGGCTGTATGCGCATTGCTGGGTCCGTCCGACCACCGGAACAGATGGAGGTGAACCGCCGTGGCACTCTCGATTTCGGCGGTGGTGCTGCTGGCGATCGTCGTCTTCCTGCTGGTCCGGAAATCCGGGCTCAAGGCCGGACACGCGGCGGTCTGCATGCTGCTCGGCTTCTATCTGGCGAGTTCGTCCATCGCCCCCACCATCAGCCAAGTGACCAGCAACGTGGCGGGGATGATCGGGGGGATCAAGTTCTAGCGAGCGCCCGCAGCCTGTCCTGAAGCCCGGCGGCGGGTGGGCGCCGCCCGGCCCCGGCCTCGTAGGCTGGGCCCATGTCGGAACTCCCCGCCCGCCGTCTTCTCCTGGTGCATGCGCACCCGGACGACGAGTCGATCAACAACGGCGCCACCATGGCCAAGTACGCCGCCGAAGGCGCGCACGTCGCTCTGGTGACCTGCACGCTCGGCGAGGAGGGCGAGGTCATCCCGCCGGAGCTCGCCCATCTCGCGCCCGACCGGGAGGGCGGCCTCGGCGCCCACCGGATCGGCGAACTCGCCGCCGCGATGAAGGAACTGGGCGTCACCGACCACCGTTTCCTCGGCGGCCCGGGCCGCTTCCACGACTCCGGAATGATGGGCGTCGAGCAGAACCACCGCGCCGACGCGTTCTGGAACACCGACGTGGACGAGGCGGCCGCGTACCTCGTAGAGGTGATCCGCTCCGTGCGCCCGCAGGTCCTCGTCACCTACGACCCAGACGGCGGCTACGGGCACCCCGACCACATCCAGGCGCACCGGGTCGCCATGCGCGCGGCCGAACTCGCCGCCGAGTCCGGGTACCGCCGCGACCTGGGCGATCCGCACTCCGTCGCGAAGATCTACTGGAACCGGGTGCCCCGCCCGGTCGCCGAGGCCGCCTTCGCCGAGCTGCGCACCGCGAACACGGACTTCCCCGGCATCGCCGCCATCGACGACGTACCGGGTGTCGTGGACGAGCCGGACATCACGGCCGAGATCGACGGCACCGCGTTCGCCGCTGCCAAAGCTGCCGCGATGCGCGCCCACGAGACGCAGATCGCCGTCCAGGGGCCCTACTTCGCACTCTCCAACGACCTGGGCCAGCCGATCTTCACCACCGAGTACTACCAATTGGCGGCGGGCGTGCCGGGAGTTCCGGCCGGGCAGCGCGAACACGACCTGTTTGAAGGTGTGGGCAAGTGAGTAAACGTACCGCCATGGATGACACAAGGACGGGCGGCGGCGCCGCGCGCATCGCGCTGTACCTGCTGCTCGTCGTGCTCGGCGCGCTCGTCGGCGTGGCCGGGGCGCTCGTGCAGACGGCCTGGTTCCCGGGCGGCCTCGTGCTGTCCCTCGCCGGAGCCGTCGGGCTCTTCTGGTCCGGTACGCAACTCATGGGCAGCCGGGGCGGCGTGGGGGCGCCCGCGGCCGGCTGGCTGGTCGCCGTCGTCCTGCTGACCGCCTCGCGCCCCGAGGGCGACTTCGTGTTCGGCGCCGGAGCAGGGTCGTACGTCTTCCTGCTCGGCGGGATGGTTGCAGCTGTGATCTGCGCCACGATCGGTGGATTCGCGCAACCCGGCGGTCCGGCCGCCCGACTTGGCAAGTGACGTGCGCAGTCGCGACGACGCAGTAGAAGGGGAGGGGGCGCGCCTTCTCCGGGCCGCCCCGTTTGCAACGACGGCGGCCAGTATGGTGGTGCGCGCCGCCGAGCCGCCCGTACAGAGGCACCACAAGAACGAGACCGGGTGGCGGAGCCAATCGGGAGAGAACCAGCCTTGAGTCGTGAAACTGACAGTCCGTCCTCCGGCCCCCAGGGGCGCGGCACAGCCGGGTACCCCTCGGGCACCCCGCCGTACGGAACCCCGTCGTCCGCGGGCCAGGGCGCTCCTGAAGCCGCTGCCGAGCCGGACGAGCCGAAGACCGAGACCACGCTGACGACGCGGATCCGGATCAACATCCCGGGCTCGCGGCCCATCCCGCCGGTCGTGGTGCGTACGCCGATGAGCGACGCCGCCAAGCCGGCGGACGCGGAAGGCGTGAGCGAGCGCACCGGTTCGGTGCCCAGGCCCGTGACGCCCGAGCCGGACGCCGAGGAACCGGCCGCCGAAGAGCGGCCCACCAGCAACTGGTTCGCCCCGCGCAAGTCCCCGACGGCGCCCTCCTCTCCGCCGACCCCGCCGGGCGGCACCCCGAGGGCCGACCTTCCGTACTTCTCCGACGGTTCGGGCACCGGGTCGCCGGGCGCCGACGGATCCGGCCGCCTCGACGGCCCGGCCGGGGCGCGCCCGGGCCAGCCGTCAGGACCGACCACGGGGCCCGTCACCGGGAACGCCGCGCTGCCGGTGCGGCCCGTCGCCGGCCGCACGGGCACGGGCCAGGGCGCCGCGCCGGGCTCCCGGCCTCCCGAGGGCTCGGCCTTCGGCGTGGACGCCGGTCAGCTCCCGGGCCCGCGGCCCGAGTTGGGCCGAGGCCTCGGTGAAGGCCCGGGCCCCGACACCGGGTTCGGTGACGGTCTTCGCCCCGGTGGCGACGGCGTACGGCCCGGCCAGGACTTCGGCCGGAACCCGGCCCAGGGTCCCGGCGCGGGCGGCAGTCACCCCTTCGCGCCCGGCGGCCAGAGCCCCGCCCCCGTGCTGTCCGACGACACGGCGATCCTCACCCCGCAGGCCCCGGCGCCGAGCCCGCTCACACACACCGTGGGCAACCCGCTCGCGAGCCCGGCCGTCAACCCGGCGGCGCCCGCCCCCGGCGGCCATGTCTCCGGCGACACTCTGACCAGCGGCATCCCGGTCGTCCCGCCGGAGCACCGGGGCAGCTCCTTCCCGCCCGGCCCCGGCGGCCCGAAGCTCACGCCGCCCCCGGCCGCCGACTTCGACGAGGCCGAGCCCCCGGCCCCGCCGCAGCGCACCACCAAGCCTGCGGCGCCCGCGCCCGCCAAGAAGGGCCGCTCCAAGCTGGCCCTGCTCGGTGGCGGCCTGGTCGCCCTGCTCGGCGTGGCGTACGGCGCCGGTCTCGTCCTGAACCACTCCGAGGTCCCCAAGGGCACCACGGTGCTCGGCGTCGACATCGGCGGCGGCACCAAGGAGGCGGCCGTCTCCAAGCTCGACCAGACCCTCGGCAAGCGCGCCATCCAGCCGCTGAACCTCACGGTCGACGGCAAGCAGACGCAGCTCAAGCCCGAGATCGCGGGGCTCTCGCTGGACAGCCAGGCGACCGTGCGGGCCGCGGCGGGCGCCGACTACAACCCGGTGTCCGTGATCGGCTCGCTCTTCGGCGGCAAACGGGTGGCCGAACCGGTGATCCCGGTCGACGAGGAGAAGCTCGGCGTCGCCCTGACCGACCTCGCCGGGACGTCGGGCTCGTCGACCGAGGGCACGATCAAGTTCGTGCCGGGCAAGGCCGTCGCCGTGCCGGGCAAGGCGGGCAAGGCGCTCGACGTGAACCGCTCGATGATCTCGGTGAAGGACGCGTACCGGACGATGGTGCAGACCGGCAAGTCCGACCCGGTGTCGCTGCCGGTCGCGGTCCGCCAGCCCACCATCAGCCAGACCGAGATCGACCGGGCGATGAAGGACTTCGCGCAGCCCGCGATGTCCGGGATCGTCACGATCAAGGCGGGCACCAAGTCGCTGCCCTTCGGCCCCTCGAAGTCGCTCCCCAAGATCCTCTCGATGAAGGCGAACGGGGGGAAGCTGGTGGAGGTCTACGACAAGGCCGCGATCACCGAGCTCATCGGCTCCACGTTCAAGGGGATCATGGTCAACCAGGGCGGCCAGAAGCACGAGGTGTCCGCGGACGACGTGGCCAACGCGATGAAGACCGCACTCCTCGGAAAGACCGCCGCCGAGCGGACCGCCACGATCGATCTCAACCCCAGCTAGCCGCTCCGAGGGTGCGGCCGGCACCGGGGAGTGCGAGGATCCCAGTGCGGGCCGTCCGTGGCAGGCAGTGCAGTTGCCCGCGCCCCTTGTGAGGCACGAACGCCCCCGTACCCCCGCGGTGCGGGGGCGGTGTCATGCCTGCATCCATGACATCCGTCATGCGGGAGTCACGACGCCCGGCACTGCCGCCGTGAGGTGCGTCCGGGCGAATCTTGACCCATGACGCAGACAGCACCTCCCGCCGAGCGGACCGCACAGTCCGTGGTGAGCTTCGAGAACGTGACCAAGAGCTACGGCAAGGTCCGTGCCGTGGCCGACCTGTCGCTGCGGCTGCACCCCGGCGAGACGGTCGCCCTGCTCGGCCCCAACGGCGCCGGCAAGTCCTCCACCCTCGACCTGCTGCTCGGCCTGCGCAACGCCGACTCCGGCAGGGTCAGCCTCTTCGGGATGACGCCCTCGCAGGCCATCAACGCCGGCAAGGTCGGCGCGATGCTGCAGAGCGGCGGCCTGATGGAGGACGTGACCGTGCGCGAGCTGGTCAAGCTCGGCTGCGACCTGCACCCCAAGCCGTACCCGGTCGCCGAGGTCATGGACCGCGCCGGGATCACCCAGATAGCCGATCGCAAGGTCAACAAGCTCTCCGGCGGCCAGGAGCAGCGCGTCCGCTTCGCGCTCGCGACCGCCGGGGCCAACGACCTGATCGTCCTCGACGAGCCGACCACCGGCATGGACGTCACCGCCCGCCAGGCCTTCTGGGCGACCATGCGCGAGCAGGCGGCCCAGGGCCGTACGGTCCTGTTCGCCACGCACTACCTGGAAGAGGCCGACGCGATCGCCGACCGGGTGCTCGTCCTGCACAAGGGCAAGCTGCTCGCGGACGGCACCGCGGCCGAGATCAAGGCCAAGGCCGGCGCCCGCCGGGTCAGCTTCGACCTCGAAGGCGCCATCGACGAGGCCGCGCTGCGCGGGCTCCCCTTCCTGTCCACCATCGACATCTCGGGCCGCACCGTCCGCATCCAGTCGCACGACGCCGACGCCACGATGCACGCGGTGTACGGGCTCGGCCTCTACCCGCGCAACCTCGAAGTCGCGGGCCTCGGCCTGGAGCAGGCCTTCGTCGCCATCACCTCGGCCGAGGAGGCCAACGCACGATGAACACGCTGATCAAGCTCGAAATCACCCGCACCCTGCGGAACAAGAAGTTCATGTTCTTCTCGGTGATCTACCCCTCGGCCCTCTACCTGCTCTTCGCGGCCTCGCAGAACAGCACCGACAAGGTCAAGGGCACCGACCTCACCTTCCCCGCCCTGTACATGGTCTCGATGGCCTCCTTCGGCGCGATCACCGCCGTCCTCATGGGCAACAGCGAGAAGATCGCCAAGGAGCGCGAGAAGGGCTGGGTGCGCCAGCTGCGCCTGACCACCCTGCCGGGCCGCGGCTACGTCCTCGCGAAGATCGCCAGCGCGGCCGTCGTGACCCTGCCCTGCATCGTGGTCGTCTTCCTCGTCGCGGCCGCCGCCAAGGGCGTGCGCTTCGAGGCCTGGCAGTGGGGCGCGCTGACCATCGCCATCTGGGCCGGTTCGCTCTGCTTCGCGGCCCTCGGCGTGGCCATCGGCTACATCGCCAGCGGTGACGCGGTCCGCCCGATCACGATGATCATCTACTTCGGCATGTCGATCCTGGGCGGTCTGTGGATGCCCAGCACCGTCTTCCCGCAGTGGCTGCAGAACATCGCGGAGTGGCTGCCCACGCACGCGTACGCTGCCCTCGGACAGGCCATCGAGCTGGGCAACGCCCCGCACGGCAAGGACCTCGCCATCCTCGTCTTCTACTTCCTGCTCTTCGCGGGCGGCGCGGCATGGCTGTACCGGAAGGACACCCTGAAGGCGTGAGTCCCCTGAACCAGGGCCGCAAGGACCCGGCGGTGCGGATCGGGCTGAGCCCCGAGACGCGCCGCCAGATGTGGCAGAAGCTGATGTGGGTCGGCATCTGGCTCGCCTTCATGACAGCCCCGATCGGCGACCTGCTCGACGGCAACCACACCATCGCGGCGACCGTGCTCGGCTGGCTGGGCCTCGCCGCCTTCGTGACGGTCTACCTGGCCCTGGTCCTGCGCCACACCGCCCGCCCCCTGGCCCACACGACGGTCTACAGCCTCCTGGGCTTCCTGGCGGGGCTGGCGGTCGTCCTCTCCCTGACCCTCGGCGCGTCCTGGCTCGTGCTCTTCGTGTACGTGTCCGTCTCCTGCGGGGCGACGCTGCCGATCACGCTCGCCACCTGGTCGATCCTGGTCACGACCGCCACGATGACCGCGATCGGGACGCGCGCCACCCACGTCGGCGACGTCGTGCCGGATCTGGTCATCCCCGCGATCCTGGGCGGCTTCGCCATGACGGGCGTGCGCCATCTGATCCGTACGTCGGTGGAACTGCGCGAGGCCCGGGCCACCGTGGCCCAGCTGGCCGCGAACGAGGAGCGGTTGAGGATGGCGCGCGATCTGCACGACCTGCTCGGCCACTCCCTGTCCCTCATCACGCTCAAGAGCGAGCTGGCCGGACGGATGCTGCCCGGCCACCCCGACCAGGCGGCCCAGCAGGTGGCCGACATCGAGCAGGTGAGCCGGCAGGCCCTCGTCGACGTACGGGCCGCCGTGAGCGGGTACCGCAGGGCGACCCTGCCCGCCGAACTCGCGGGCGCCCGGACCGCGTTGAGCGCGGCGGGCATCGAGGCGGACGTGCCGACCAAGGCGCCCGAGGGCCTGCCCGCCGCCGAGGAGGAGGTGCTCGCCTGGGTCCTTCGCGAGGCGGCCACCAATGTGGTGCGCCACAGCGGCGCCCGCCACTGCACGGTCACCATCGGCGAACGCCAGACGCTGGACGGCCGGTTCCTCGAACTGCGCGTCCAGGACGACGGCAAGTCCGGCTCGGCCTCCCCGGTCCCGGGCAACGGCCTGACCGGCCTCGCGGAACGCCTGGAGAAGGTGTCCGGAGTGCTGGAGACGGAACCCGGCCGCAAGGGCTTCACGCTGGTCGCCCGGATCCCCCTGATTCCGGACCCGCCCACGACCCCTCTAGTATCCGGATCATGATCCGACTACTCCTGGCCGAAGACCAGTCCATGGTCCGCGAGGCCCTCGCCGCGCTGCTCGGTCTGGAGCCGGACATGGAGGTGGTGGCGCAGGCCGCCCGGGGCGACGAGGTGCTCGCGGCGGCCCGCGAGCACACGGTGGACGTGGCCCTGCTCGACATCGAGATGCCGGGCATGACCGGCATCGAGGCGGCGGCGCAGCTGCACCGCGAGCTGCCGGACGTGAAGATCGTCATCCTGACCACCTTCGGGCGCCCCGGCTACCTGCGCAGCGCCATGGAGTCCGGCGCGGACGCCTTCCTGGTGAAGGACGCCCCGGCGGCCCAACTGGCAACGGCGGTACGGAAGGTGCTCGACGGCGAGCGGGTCATCGACCCGACGCTCGCGGCCGCTGCCCTCGCCGAGGGGGCGAACCCGCTGACCGACCGCGAGCGCGACGTGCTGCGGGCCGCGCAGGACGGCGCGACCAACGCCGAACTCGCCGCCGCCCTCTGCCTCTCTCAGGGCACCGTCCGCAACTACCTCTCCATGGCCATCCAGAAGCTGGCGGCCCGCAACCGTGCGGAGGCCGTCCGCATCGCGCGCGAGAAGGGCTGGCTGTAACCGGGCGGCTCAGGGGTCGAAGTCGTCGAGGGCGAGCTCGGCGACGGCCTCTTCCTCGTAGCCCTCGATGGGGCCGAGGTAGCGCGCCAGGCCGGGGTGCTCGGCGCAGAAGGTGACGTACGCGGTGACGGTGTCCTCGTAGAACCCGCCGGTGGACAGCGAGACGTATCCCTTCACGCCCGCGTCCCCGAACTGTTCGCGCGCGCCGATCAGGGCGATCCGGGCATAGGCGAGGCACCTGCGCAGCAGGGCGCACTCCCGCTCGGGGCCGGATGCGGGCAGGCCCTCGTCGATCATCCCGCGCCCGTTGACGGCGTACTCCTCCTGTACGGCGTCGACGTACGTCCCGTGGGTCGTGTCGACCAGCGCCGTGAGCAGCCGGGCGCCGCTGGGGGCCGTCGTCCACCCCTGGCGTACGACGTCGCGGAAGGGCGCCGGGACGTCGTCGTCGCCGAGCCCGGAGACATCGGTGCGGGCCAGGAGCCCGGCCATGGCCGTGTTGGTCTGCATGTGCCAGCCCGTCCCGCGTCGGGGGTGAAGATCCGCCGCCCCCATCGTGCACCGTGGGACCCCCGTGATCCATGACCCCGGGGGTCCCGGAGGCTTCAGCAGCTGACCAGGAGCAGGGTCAGGGCCGAGCAGACGTGGACCGCCGAGTTGTTGCCCGGGTCCGGGTCGGCGGGGGTCAGGTCGACCAGGGCGGCCGTGACCGGGAGGCTGCCGCTCGCCAGGAGGCCGGCGTGCAGCGTCAGCTTCTTCGAGACGGTGGCGCCGGCCGGGATCGCGCCGAGCGCGCAGACGGCGGTCCGGTTGGTCCCGTCGAGCGTGCAGCCGGGCGCGGAGGGCGCCGTGAACCCGGCCGGATAGCTGAACCACACCCGGGCGGCGCCGACGGCCGCGGGCCCGGTGTTGGTGACGTTCGCCGTGAACGTGGCCGCGTTGATGCCGAGCCCCTTGGGGGAGACGTCCAGGGTCACGGAGAGGTCGGCCTGTGCCGGGTCGGCGGCGGCCGGGGCGGCGAGGCCGAGGGTGGTGAGGAGGGGGAGGAGCAGGGCGGGGGCGAGGCGGGCGGCTATCGGTCTGAGGCGTGACACGGGGACTCCTGGCGAGGTCGGGGTGACATGGCTGCGCCGTCCTCAACAGGCCATCGGGAACGCCCGGTTGAGGGTGCGTCAACAGATTGTGACCGCTGGTCGCCGTTCCGGCAGGGTTTTCCGGCGGGGTGCGGGGATTGGCCGGATGTGGCGGGTTCAGGCCCCGGGCCGCCCGGTGCCGGGCCCCATGACGACACCCCGCCCCGCGTAGAACCGATCGAGGTCGGCCCACCGGACATGGACGAACTCCTGCGAGCGGCGGCCCTGGAATCCGGACGGATTGTGAAGGACGAGGGCGTCCTCGGTGACCCCCACCGCCAGGACCAGATGGCCGCCCCGGCGCTCCGGGGCCGGTGCGAGCTCGCGGATCGAGGGGTGGACGGAGAGCATCAACAGGTTCCCGGATGCGATGAGTCGGGGGATCTCGGCCATCGGCAGGTGGGGTCGGGCTGCCGCCTTCAGTCCCCATCGCTCGTGGGCGTACGCGGCGAACGGGGCGTAGATCAGCCCGTCAAGGCCGTCGTCCCGGCGGACGTACGCGCCCGCCGCGAGGCACTCCTCGGCGAGCTCCATCGGGGTCGGCGCCGAGCCCTGCCAGTACTCCAGCGCCATCCGCAGGCAGGCGACTCCGCACAGCCGCCAGGACCACCAGGCGTACTCCTCGGGGGTCTGGGCCCCGTACTCCCGCCACAACGGGTCCTGGGCCGCGTCCAGAGCGCCCTCGACGATCTCCTCCACGAGCTCGGGGGAGGCCCATTGGGAGTGGTAGGGGACGGGGTGGATGGCGCGGGGGTGGCGGTCGCTCATGGGGGGACCCTAAGCGGGGCGCCGCCCCGGGGCTCCGCCACGGCGGGCGCGACCGGCAGTGCTGGGTGCCCTACAGGGGCGCGGGGAACCGCGCGACCAGCCCCGCACGGTCTGCGGTCGAAAGCGGGTTGGGGGCGCGGGGAACTCCGCAATGGCCGTAGCGGGGCGGGGCCGTACCCAAACCACCCCCACCCCGCCGTAGCCGGATGGGCCCGCGCCCAGAAGAACCCCACCCCGGGCCGAGCTAATTGAGCATGGCCCGGGCCGCCCTCGCCCGGCGGCGAACCGATTCCGCGGTGGTCGGCTCCACCGGCTCCACCACGTCCGCGTACCGGTCGAGCTCGGCCGCCCCCGCCAGGAAGTCGCCCCGCTGCACCAGGAGTTGCGCCCGCTCGAAGCGCAGGCGGGCCGGGTGGGAGGGGAGCAGCAGGGAGAGCTCCACCGCCCACAGGGCGACGTCGCTGCGCTCCGGGCGCGCCGCGGCCCACGCGCGGATGTTGTTCAGGATGCGCAGGATGACGTCCAGCGGGGCGGCCGGGCTGAGCATCGACTCGTCGAGCGGCGCGCCCGTCGCCCCGGCCACCAGGAGCTCCGTATCCACGCCGGTCAGGAGGCGGCCCCCGTCGAACGGGTCGGCCAGGACCCGGTCCCGGGGCGGGCCGAAGCCCACCACGAAGTGGCCGGGCAGCGCGACCCCGTACACCGGCGCCCCGGCCCGCCGGGCCACCTCGATCCAGACCACCGAGAGCAGGATGGGCAGGCCCCGCCGGCGCCGCAGCACCTCGTGCAGCAGGGACGACTCCAGGCGCTGGTAGTCGGGTGGGCTGCCGTGGAAGCCGCAGGTGGCGCCGAGGAGTTCGGCCGTCGCAAGGGCCCAGGGGCGGGCGCCTGTGAGGCCGTAGGGGAGCAGCCCGGCGAGCCGGTCCAGCTCGATGTGGGCCGCGTCGATGCCCCGTTGGCCGAGCGCGGGGTCGGCGACCGCGCCGAGCAGGAGGCAGAGCGAAACCACGTCGGGACGCTCCGAGCGGGCCTCCTCGGCGAACTCCCGCCGCCAGTCGGTGACTTCCGGATTCATGTCAGCCTCGTACCCGGTCAGCGGGATCGGAAGTGGTGGTAGCTGTGGTGCGTCGCGAAGCCCTGGCCCTCGTAGAGCGCGCGGGCGGCGTCGTTGTCGGCCTCCACCTGGAGCCAGGCGGCCGATGCGCCCTCGTCCAGGGCGCGGCGGGCCAGCGCGGTCATGACGGCCGTCGCGAGGCCCTGGCGGCGCAGCGCCGGGTCCACCTCGACCGCCATGAAGCCCGCCCAGCGCCCGTCCACCACGCACCGCCCGATCGCCGCGGGCGCCGCCCCGTCGCCGGGTACCGAGGCGAACCACACCGAGGGCCCGCTGTTCAGGACCTCCAGGACGTGCTCGCCCGGGGTCAACGACCGCTGGTAGCGGCTCAGCCACGCCTCGTCGACCGTGCGATCGAGGCGTACCCGGGACACGTCCGCGTCCAGGTCGGCGATCGGCGCGAGCGCCGCGATCCGCACCTCGGCGCTCACCTCGCGCTCCCAGCCCGCCTGTTCAAGATCGGCGCAGAGGCGCTCCTGGGTGCCCGCGGCGCCCGTCGCGGTCTGGATGTACGCGGGAAGACCGCGGGCCGCGTACCAGGCGCGTACGTGGTCGAGGGCGTCCGGCAGCGGGAGGCCGGGGTCGCCGAGGGGGAGGACCGAGTTCGCCCGGCGGGTGAAGCCGGCCGCGGCCCTCAGCGTCCAGTCGCCGAGCCGCTCGCTCTCCACCGGCTGCCAGGCGCGCGCCAGGACCGGCGCGAGCTCCTCGAAGGAGGCGGCGGGACCGCGCCGGCGGGGCGGAGCCGCGGGCACGACCTTGCCCGCGACCAGCGTGGACTCCTCGATGCGCACCGTCTCGCCGCTCTTTCGTGTGATCGACAACACGCCGTTGTCCCATGATGTGAGTACGCCGACCGTGTCCGCGAACAGTGAGCCTGGAGTTCCGCTGGGGTCCAGGCGCCGGACTGATACGCGTTTGCCCGTATCGGCGGCCGTAATTCGGACCTCAAGCCGTCCGCCGGTGGTGAATTCCACAGGTCTCTCCGCCCCTCCTGTTCGGATCGTGCCCCGAACCGGAGATACTAGGTGTGGGCATCGACGACGCCGCGCTCCCGCGCGCCACGTGGACGGAGCCGCAGATCGGCCCGCCGCGCCCTATCGAGGAGGAACGACAGCGTGACCTACGTCATCGCGCAGCCTTGTGTCGACGTCAAGGACAAGGCGTGTATCGAAGAGTGCCCGGTCGACTGCATCTACGAGGGCTCCCGGTCCTTGTACATCCACCCGGATGAATGCGTCGACTGTGGCGCCTGCGAGCCGGTCTGCCCGGTCGAGGCGATCTTCTACGAGGACGACACCCCGGACGAGTGGAAGGACTACTACAAGGCGAACGTCGAGTTCTTCGACGAGCTCGGCTCGCCCGGTGGCGCCTCCAAGCTCGGCCTGATCGAGCGGGACCACCCCTTCATCGCAGCGCTGCCGCCGCAGAACGGCTGATCGCGCTTCCCCGGTCCCCGCACGGCTCAGCTGCCGTGCGGGGCCGCGGTGTTTCCCGGCCCGGCCGTCCGCAGCACCGTACGTACGAGAAAGTGAGCCCCTTTCGTGAGCGCAGTCTCCTCGCGCCTTCCCGTCTTCCCCTGGGACAAGCTGGAGCCGTACAAGGCGACGGCCGCGGCCCACCCGGACGGCATCGTGGACCTCTCCGTCGGCACGCCCGTCGACCCGGTCCCCGAGCTCGTGCGGCAGGCCCTGACCGGGGCCGCGAACTCGCCGGGCTATCCGACGGTGTGGGGCACGCCCGCGCTGCGGGACGCGATCAAGGGGTGGCTGGAGAAGCGCCTCGGCGCGCGCTCCGTCGAGCACACCAACATCCTGCCGGTGGTCGGCTCCAAGGAACTGGTGGCCTGGCTGCCCACCCAGCTCGGCCTCGGCGCCGGCGACCAGGTGGCCTACCCGCGGCTCGCGTACCCGACGTACGAGGTCGGCGCGCGCCTGTGCGGCGCGGAGCCCGTCGTGTACGACGACCCGACCGAGCTCGACCCCACCGACCTCAAGCTGCTCTGGCTCAACTCGCCGTCCAACCCGACCGGCCGGGTCCTCGCCAAGGACGAGCTCGTACGCATCGTGGCGTGGGCCCGCGAGCACGGCGTGCTGGTCTTCTCGGACGAGTGCTACCTGGAGCTGGGCTGGGAGGCCGAGCCCGTCTCGGTGCTGCACCCGGACGTGTGCGGCGGCAGCTACGAGGGCATCGTGTCCGTCCACTCGCTGTCCAAGCGCTCCAACCTGGCCGGCTACCGGGCGGCGTTCATCGCCGGTGACGCGGCCGTTCTGGGCGAGCTGCTCCAGATCCGCAAGCACGGCGGCATGATGACCGCCGCGCCCGTGCAGGCGGCCACCGTCGCGGCCCTGGGCGACGACGCGCACGTACAGGAGCAGCGGGCGCGGTACGCGGCGCGGCGGGCGGCGCTGCGCGAGGCCCTGGTCAAGCACGGCTTCCGCATCGAGCACAGCGAGGCCAGCCTGTACCTGTGGGCGACCCGCGACGAGGGCTGCTGGGAGACGGTGGCCCACCTCGCCGAGCTCGGCATCCTGGTGGCGCCCGGAGACTTCTACGGCGAGGCGGGCGAGCGGTTCGTGCGGGTCGCGTTCACGGCGACCGACGAACGCGTCGAGGCGGCCGTGAAGCGGCTCGGGCAGTAGCCCGTCGGCGTACGCACACGAAGGGGCCCGGGGAGTCTGCACTCCCCGGGCCCCTTCGCATCACCTTGCGCTGCGGCTCAGCCGCCGATCGGCAGGCCCTTCAGCGGGAGCTGCTCGGCGCCCGCCAGGCCCGGGGTGGGCACGCCCTGGGGGGTGGGCAGGCCGCCCTGGGTGGCGGTCTGGGCGGCCTGGCCGAGGATCTCGCCCGCGCTGCCCGCCGCGTCACCGGCCGTCTTCTGGGCGGCCGGGGTGGCCACCTTGCCCGCCTGTCCGACCGTCCTGCCCGCCATCGGAGCGGCCTTCTTGAGGGTGGCGGCGCCGGTGTCGCCGGCCAGGCCGGTGGCCTTCTGGGCCACCCCGTCGACGGTGTTGCTGACCGTGCTGGGGTCCATCTGGGTCAGGCCGCCGAGGTTGGGCGCGGTCTGGGGAAGTTCCACGGCGCTTGCGGAGCCGGCCGCACCGACCACGGGCGCTGCACCTGCCGCGATGAGCAGCGCGGCGCGGGCGATCCGACGGGTCAGGGGGAGGGACATGATGCTCCTTCAGACGGTTGGAAATGTGTGACTGTCCGGCGTTCGGACGCAGTGACAACCGCTGTGAGGGGAGGGGAGGTTGCGGTGACCATAGGTAAAGAGTTCGTAATGCGTCGCATTATCTACTCCGGATAAAAACGGGCAAATGAATCACCGCCCATGGCTGTGACGGCTCGTCAGATTCCTTTGTTTTCAAGGGAATTGACGATTCTTCGGATCGGCGTCCGGACGCGGGTGCGAAACCTCATGCCTGGAAGGAAGGGGTACTTCGGTCGAGTGCCCTGCCGAACGGACAGCCGGTTATGGCGCGAGGGTGATTCGTACCTCTTGCGTACCGTCGCCCGAGGGACCGGCGGCGGAACCCCGCCCGGTCGAGGCGGGGGCCGTCGCGGAGGCCGGGGCCTTGGACCAGCCGTCGGCCGAGTCGTCCGCGCTCCAGGTGCGGCCCGCGTAGGAGACCTGCGCGATGTGCAGCGAGGAGGCCTGGGCGACCGCCCAGTGCGCCAGCGCCCAGCCGCGCTGCTCCCGCTCGGCGCCCGCCCCGGCCGTGCCCTCGGTGACGCGCACCGGCACCGTGACCTCGCGGCCCGCGCCGGTCGACTGCCCGTCCGGAGCCGTGCCCTCACCGAACGCCTTCGTCAGCCCGGCACGCACCTGCGCGGGGTCGCCCGGCCGCGCGTTCTTGGCGACCGTGCAGGTCAGCGACGCGGACTCGCGGCCGGTCAGCGCGGCCGTGAGGACCGCCGCGTCCGGCTCGTGCTTCGCGTACGCCTGCGGGTAGGCGCTGCGCTGCACCTTCTGCGCGGCCACGGTCAGCGGCAGCCGCGAGTAGCCGGGGACCTCGGCGAGGTGCTTGTAGAACTTCCCGGCCGAGTAGACCGGATCCATGATCTGTTCGGCGTTGCCCCAGCCCTGCGAGGGCCGTTGCTGGAACAGGCCGAGCGAGTCCCGGTCGCCGTGGTTCAGATTGCGCAGGCCCGACTCCTGCATCGCGGTGGCAAGGGCGATCGTCACCGCCCGCTCCGGCATCCCGTGCGAGATGCCGACGGCCGAGATGGTCGCCGCGTTCTCGGCCTGCTCGGGGCTCATCTCGAACGTGGCCCCCTGCCCGTCACCCGTCCCCGCCACGCATCTGGGCGCGCCCGGACCCCCGCTCACGTACTGCACCACCAGATATCCGGCGATCGCGAGCAGGACCACGAGGGCCGCTCCGATACGCAGGAGGCGGCCGCGTCGGGAGGGGCGCGGGAGGTCGATGGGCTCGGACACGGTGCCCACCGTACTGGAGCGCGAAGAGAGCCTCGGCGGGGGAGCTAGGGTCGGATCCATGGCCGATACCACCCTGGATCTCACCGCGGACGCGCCCACGCTGACCGCCCAGCTCGTCGACTTCGCCTCCGTGAGCGGCGAGGAGAAGCCCCTCGCGGACGCCATCGAGCGCGAGCTGCGCAAGCTGGCGCACCTCACCGTCGACCGGCACGGCAACAACATCGTGGCGCGCACGAACCTGGGCCGGCCCGAGCGGATCATCCTGGCCGGGCACATCGACACCGTGCCGATCGCCGACAACGTGCCCTCCCGCCTCGACGAGGACGGCGTGCTGTGGGGCTGCGGGACGAGCGACATGAAGTCGGGCGTGGCGGTCCAGCTGCGCATCGCACAGACGGTGACCGCGCCCAACCGGGACCTGACCTTCGTGTTCTACGACAACGAAGAGGTCGCGGCCCACCTCAACGGCCTCGGCAAGGTCGCCGAGGCCCACCCCGAGTGGCTGGCGGGCGACTTCGCGGTGCTGCTCGAACCGTCCGACACCGAGGTCGAGGGCGGCTGCCAGGGCACGCTGCGGGTCCTGCTGAAGACCCGGGGCGAGCGCGCCCACTCCGCGCGCAGCTGGATGGGCTCCAACGCCATCCACAAGGCCGCCCCCATCCTCGCGAAGCTGGCCGCCTACGAGCCGCGCCGCCCGGTGATCGACGGCCTGGAGTACCACGAGGGCCTCAACGCCGTACGCGTCGAGGGCGGCGTCGCCGGCAATGTGATCCCGGACGAGTGCACGGTCGTCGTCAACTACCGGTACGCCCCCGACATCACGGGCGAGCAGGCCGTCGCCCACGTCCGCGAGGTCTTCGCGGACTGCGACATCGCCGAGTTCGTCGTCGACGACCACTCGGGGGCCGCGCTGCCCGGGCTCTCGCACCCGGCGGCGGCCGCCTTCATGGCGGCGGTCGGCGGCACCGCGCGGCCCAAGTTCGGCTGGACCGACGTCTCGCGCTTCGGCGACCTCGGTGTGCCCGCCGTCAACTACGGGCCCGGCGACGCGCTGCTCGCCCACAAGCGCAACGAACACGTCGTCGTGGACCGGATCACGCGGTGCGAGCAGCGGCTGTACGCCTGGCTGACCGACTGAGCCTTCTGGTGACCGACCGAGCCTTCCTCTGAGGGCTCGATGACGTCCTGAGGGGCTCGCTCCGGGCGGGCGAGCCCTTCTTCCAAGTCTTTCAAGGCTTCGGTCGTGGTGCGGCCTGCCTGAATTTCGCCATTCGTAACGTTCACCGACCTACCCTGGCTGAGCACGCGCAACATCGTCAGCGGAGGGAGCACGGCATGGCCAACCCCGAGGGAAGCCCGTTTCCGGCGGAGCAGCGGCTGGAACAGCGGCTCGGACCAGTGCTTCGCCGCCGCGATCAGGTGCAGGCCGGCACCACCGACCAGCGCCTCCTGGACTCCGAGGGCGACTCCCAGTGGGTGCACACCGACCCGTGGCGGGTCATGCGCATTCAGTCCGAGTTCGTCGAAGGCTTCGGCGCGCTCGCCGAACTGCCCAGCGCCATCAGCGTGTTCGGCTCGGCCCGTACACCGGCCGGGTCGCCCGAGTACGAGGCGGGCGTGCGGATCGGGCGGGCCCTGGTCGACGCGGGCTTCGCCGTGATCACCGGCGGCGGCCCCGGCGCGATGGAGGCCGCCAACCGGGGCGCGCGGGAGGGCAACGGCGTCTCCGTCGGCCTCGGCATCGAGCTCCCCTTCGAGCAGGGGCTCAACCCGCACGTCGACATCGGGGTCAACTTCCGCTACTTCTTCGTGCGCAAGACGATGTTCGTCAAGTACGCGCAGGGCTTCGTGGTGCTGCCGGGCGGACTCGGCACCCTGGACGAGCTGTTCGAGGCCCTCACCCTGGTCCAGACCCGCAAGGTCACCCGCTTCCCGATCGTGCTGTTCGGCACGGAGTACTGGGGCGGGCTCGTGGACTGGCTGAGGAACACCGTGGTCGGCCAGGGCAAGGCCTCCGCGGGCGACCTCCTGCTGTTCCACGTCACCGACGACGTGGACGAGGCGGTCGCGCTGGTCACCAAGGAGACGGGACGCTAGGCGCGCCCCCGGGCCAGAAGGGGGACGGGACGCCAGGCGCGCCCTAGGCCAGCCCCCGCCGGGCCACCGCTGGGGCGCGGTGGCCCGCGATGGAGGCCACCATGTCCAGGACCTGGCGGGTCTCGGCCACCTCGTGGACGCGGTAGACCCGGGCACCCAGCCACGCGGACACCGCCGTCGTCGCCAGCGTCCCGATCACCCGCTCCTTGACCGGCCGGTCCAGCGTCTCGCCCACGAAGTCCTTGTTGGACAGCGAGACCAGGACCGGCCACCCGGTGTCGGACATCTCCTGGAGGCGCCGCGTCGCCTCCAGGCTGTGCCGGGTGTTCTTCCCGAAGTCGTGACCGGGGTCGATCATGATCCCGTCGGGCCGCACCCCCAGCTCCACGGCCCGCTCCGCGAGGCCCACAGTGACCCGCAGGATGTCCGCGACCACGTCGTCGTACGCGATCCGGTGCGGTCGGGTGCGCGGCTCCACACCGCCCGCGTGGGTGCACACAAGGCCCGCCCCGTAGCGCGCCGCGACCTCGGCGAGCTTGGGGTCGACGCCGCCCCACGCGTCGTTCAGGACGTCCGCGCCCGCCTCGCAGACCGCCGCGCCCACGTCGTGCCGCCAGGTGTCCACGCTGATGACCACGTCGGGGAACCGCCTGCGCACCTCGGCCACGAAGCCGACCGTGCGCCGCGCCTCCTCCTCGGGCGTGACCTCGTCGCCGGGGCCCGCCTTCACCCCGCCGATGTCGATGATGGCCGCGCCCTCGGCCACCGCCTGCTCCACGCGGGCGAGCGCGGGCTCGTCGTGGAAGGTCGCACCCTGGTCGTAGAAGGAGTCGGGGGTCCGGTTCACGATGGCCATGATCACCGGTTCGTACGCGGCGAACTCGCGTCTTCCCAGCCGCAGCGTGCCGCGGTCCGTTCCGCTGTGCATCCCCTGTGTCCTTTGCTGTGGTCCGGGCCGTTGTTCGCCTGCGACCCTAACTGTCAGTGCCGCATGGCACGATCGGACCCGAACAGTTTCCGGCGTCGGGAAGAGGCTCGCTCGTGTTCTGGTTCTTGCTGATCGCGATGGTCGTCGTGGTCGCCGCCGTGACCCTCGCCGTCGTGGGCGGAGGTGGCGACGACGGCGCGGTGCTGCCCGACGCCGAGCCGGAGCACCTGGTGGACCCGCTGCCCGAGCACCGCCCCGTGGCCCGGGCGGACGTGGAGGCGCTGCGCATCCCGGTGGTGCTGCGGGGCTACCGGATGGCGGACGTCGACGACGTGCTGAGCAGGCTGGGCGCGGAGCTCGCCGAGCGGGACGCGCGGATCGCCGAGCTCCACACCACCCTCGAAAGCAGCCGGAAGCGCCTCGTGGCCGGCGGCCAGGGCCCCGCGCCACAGGACCTCGCCGCACAGGAGCCCGCGTCCGAGCCGTCCGACGAGGAGCACCGGCGATGAGCGGCGCGATCCCAGGGCCCGACGGCCGGCTGCGCTGCCCCTGGGGGCTCTCGGCCGAGGAGTACGTGGCGTACCACGACACCGAGTGGGGCCGCGCGGTGCACGGCGACGACGCGCTGTACGAACGGCTCTGCCTGGAGGCCTTCCAGTCGGGGCTCTCCTGGATCACGATCCTGCGCCGCCGCGAGGGCTTCCGGAAGGCCTTCGCCGACTTCAGGATCGCGAAGGTGGCCGAGTTCACCGACGCCGACAAGGAGCGTCTGCTCGGCGACGCGGGCATCATCCGCAACCGCCTCAAGATCGAGGCGACGATCGCCAACGCGCAGGCGCTCGCCACCTGGTCACCCGGCGAGCTGGACGCCCTCATCTGGTCGTACGCCCCGGACCCGGCGACCCGCCCGGCCCCGCGCACCCTGTCCGAAGTCCCGGCCGTCACCGACGAGTCGACGGCCCTGTCCAAGGACCTGAAGAAGCGCGGCCTGCGCTTCATCGGCCCGACCACGGCGTACGCCCTGATGCAGGCGTGCGGCCTGGTCGACGACCACCTCGTGGACTGCGTGGCACGGGGCGGCGCCTGAGCACCGCCCCGGACCGCCCGGCTCAGCGGCCGACGTACTTCGGCTTCTCCTTGGCGAGGAACGCGGCCACCGCGATGGCGTGGTCCTCGGAGGCGCCCGCCTTCGACTGGAGCTCGTCCTCCTTCTCCAGCGCCTCGGCCAGGGTGTGGCCCGCGCCGTAGGCCAGCGACGCCTTGAGCGCGCCGTACGCCACGGTCGGTCCCTCGGCCAGCGCCCGGGCCACGGCGAGGGCCTGCTCGGCCAGCTCGGCGGCCGGTACGACCTTGTTGACCAGGCCGATCTCGTACGCCTCGGACGCGGAGATCGAGCGCGGGAACAGCAGCAGGTCGGCCGCGCGGGACTGGCCGATCAGGCGCGGCAGCGTCCACGAGACGCCTGAGTCGGCGGTCAGGGCCACCCCGGCGAAGGACGTGTTGAACGCGGAGGTGTCCGCGACCACCCGGTAGTCCGCGGCCAGCGCGAAGCCGAGCCCGGCGCCCGCCGCCACCCCGTTGACGCCGGCCACCACGGGCTTCGGCATCTCGGTGAGCGCCTTCAGGATCGGGTTGTAGTGCTCCCGCACGGTGCTCATCGTCTGCCCGGTGCCCGCCTCGCGGTCCGCCGTCAGCGACGCGACGTGCTCCTTCAGGTCCTGGCCGACGCAGAACGCCCGGCCGGTCGCGGTCAGCAGCACGGCCCTCACCGCCGGGTCGCAGGCCGCGGCCCGCACCGCCTCGCGGAGCGCGACCTTCGCCTCCGTATTCATGGCGTTCATGGCCTCGGGCCGGTTGATCGTGATCGTCGCGAGCCCGTCGCTCACCTCGTACAGCACGGTGTCGGCCATGGTGGGATCCCCTCCGTCGCGGATGCTCTCAGGTGTCGTATCCGCTCAGCATGGCGGAGATCACGAGCGGTGGGCATGTGACCTGCGTCAAACAATCGGGGCATCGGGAGGAACGCGCGGCGGCGAAGTATCGCAGGCGGATCGCCGAATTGAGTGGTTTTGATAGAGCGCGTTGCCCAAGCGATGCCGACCGATGTTGGTCATCGGGTCCTGCGATGCGGGATAATGACCTGGAAGCAATGTGTTCGATGCCGTGACGCGTGCCCAATCCCGGGGGCCGTCGGCTGACGATGAGCTGGTTTCAGGAAGGGGAACGAGCATGGCGGCCATGAAGCCGCGGACGGGCGACGGCCCGCTCGAGGTGACCAAGGAGGGGCGGGGCATTGTCATGCGCGTTCCGCTCGAAGGCGGCGGTCGGCTTGTCGTCGAGCTGACTCCGGACGAGGCCGATGCACTCGGCGATGCCCTGAAGAAGGTCGTCGGCTGAGTTAGCGGGTTCGACCCAGACTCTTCACCGCCCCGGTTCGGCATGCATGCCAGTGCATGCCGAACCGGGGCGGTGTTGTGTGTGGGGGCCGGGCGCGAGCGGGAGGCCGGTCAGCCGCGGCGTACCGCGCAGAGCAGCCCGTCGCCGACCGGAAGCAGCGACTCCACGAGCTCCGTGCTCTCCCGCACCGTGCGCAGCAGTTCGCGCAGCCGCAGCACCTCGGCCGGCTGGATCCCCGAATCGACCGTACGGCCGTCGGCGAAGACGCCCTCGAAGCAGACGATTCCGCCCGGTCGCAGCAGGCGCAACGATTCAGCGAGCACGTCGAGCGACTCCAGGCGGTCGCCGTCGCAGAACACCAGGTCGTACCCGCCGTCCGCGAGCCGCGGCAGGACGTCCAGGGCGCGCCCGGGGATGAACCGGGCCCGGTTGCCCGCGAACCCGGCCGCGCGGAACGCCTGCTTGGCGAACTGCTGGCGGTCCGGCTCCGGGTCGACGGTGGTCAGCACGCCGTCCGGACGCAGGCCCTGCAGAAGGTAGATGCCGGAGACGCCGGTTCCGGTGCCGATCTCCGCGACCGCCTTCGCGTCCGCCGTGGCAGCGAGCAGCCGCAGCGCGGCGCCTGTCCCCGGGGACACCGAACGCAGGCCTGCCTCCCGGGCCCGGTCACGGGCCCAGCGCAGCGCGTCGTCCTCGGCGACAAAGGCGTCCGCGAACGCCCAGCTCGTCTGCCGGTTGGCGGTAATGGCCCTCTCCTGTCCCCTTGGTTGGCGCAACGGTGACTGTATCCGCTGGAGTCGGGAACCCGCAGATGGGACCGCGCGTTATGGAGGGCAGGGGGAACTGCGGGGGAGCACATGGACAAGTTCGGGGAAGAGGGCCGGAAGCCGGTCCCAAATGCACGTAAAGATTCTTATCCGGAGCTAACGGGCGAGGTGGCTATGGTAGGGGCTCCACTGGACACCACCAGAGCCGACAGGGGAGGTGCGGCTGCGCCTGTGGATCGGGGAGGAGTGCTGCGGCGCTTTCTCAGGTCGGCGGGTGAGCCGAAATCCGTGACCAACTTTGCTGACCGTTCCCGCGCTACCAGCTCCGCAACCACCGCGACCTTCGCCGACGCGGATTCCCAGGCGTGGACTCCCCCTTCGTGGGAGGAGATCGTCAGCACGCACAGCGGCCGGGTCTACCGCCTCGCCTACCGCCTGACGGGAAACCAGCACGACGCCGAGGACCTCACGCAAGAGGTCTTCGTCCGTGTCTTCCGCTCCCTGTCGACGTACACGCCGGGCACGTTCGAGGGCTGGCTGCACCGCATCACCACCAACCTCTTCCTGGACATGGTCCGTCGCCGCCAGCGCATCCGTTTCGACGCGCTCGGGGACGACGCGGCGGAGCGCCTTCCCAGCCGCGAGCCCAACCCCCAACAGGTCTTCAACGACGCCCACTTCGACGCCGACGTCCAGCAGGCGCTGGACACCCTCGCGCCCGAGTTCCGCGCGGCCGTCGTCCTGTGCGACATCGAGGGCCTCTCGTACGAGGAGATCGCGGCCACCCTCGGAGTGAAGCTCGGCACCGTCCGCAGCCGGATCCACCGCGGCCGCTCCCACCTGCGCAAGGCCCTCCAGCACCGTTCGCCCGAAGCCCGCGCCGAGCAGCAGCGCGCGCTGGCGGGGGTGGCGCCGGGAGCTCTCGGGGTGGCCGGAGAGGGGACGGCGTGAGTGGTACGAGTCCCACCCCGGCGGAACAGCACCTCGGGGACCGGCTCGCGGCCCTGGTCGACGGCGAGCTGGACCACGATGCCCGCGAGCGCGTCCTGTCCCACCTCGCGACCTGCGCCAAGTGCAAGGCGGAGGCCGACGCCCAGCGCAACCTGAAGAACGTCTTCGCCCAGGTGGCCCCGCCGCCGCCCTCCGAGGGCTTCCTCGCCCGGCTCCAGGGCCTGCCCGGCGGACCCACCGGGCCCGGAGGTGACGACGACGGTTCACCGTTCGGCGGGGGGCGCCAGGCCGACGGGTTCTTCGGAGGATTCGGGGTGCTGACCCCCACCGCGGGCGGCCCCCGGGACCCGCGCGTTCCCCGCTCGGGCGGCTTCGGCTACGTCCCGGTCGGCTCCCATGCGGCGGTTCTGCCCGACGGGCTGAGCGGCGGCTTCCGCATCCACGAGGTGGGCAGGTCCGAGCAGGACCGGCCGGGCACGGCATGGCGCGGCCGCAGATTCGCGTTCGCCGCCGCCAGTGCCGTCTCCCTGGCGGCGATCGCGCTCGGCGGCACGCTGCCGCTGAGCTCGACGTCCGGCGCCCGCGCGGCGGGCAGTGGCAATAATGTCGTCCCGGTGCGCTCCAACTCCCAGGCGCCGAGCGGCAGTTCGGCCGAGGACCGGCGTCGTGGCGGCGCCGCGGCAACCCTCCTTTCGGCCATGTCCGCACAGCCGACGGCCCCGGCCCCGCGCGGCCTGAGCGGCATGCCCGCGCAGAACGGGCCCGTCCAGCCGCTGGGCGGCGCGTTCCCGGCGGCCCGGCTGAACGGCTCGTCGCTGCCTCCGTTGATACGGTCGGCCGTGGCGACGCTTCCGCTCACCACGACGGACCTCACCACCGGGGTGCTCGCCGTCATGCCGTCCGCGGCCCCGGCGGCGCCGACGTATCTGGCGGCTCCGGTCGCCTCGGGGCTTCCGCTCACGGCCCGGCGCTGACCGCGCCCTGCCCTCGCCCCCGGCAACCTGGTTGAATCCGGGGGAGGGGTGCTCGTCGGAGCACGCAGGGAAGCCAGTTGCGGGGAGAGCATGAACGAGCAGAAGCCCACCGGGCCGAAGCCGAAGTGGTGGAGCCGACCGCAGGCAGGCCGCCCCCGCGAAACCGAAGCCCCGGCAGCGGAGACCCCGGCATCGGCGCCCTCGACCGAAGTTCCGGCCGACACCTACGACTTGGCTCCGCCGGTGTCGGCGGGCGAGGCAGCCGCGACCTCGGCGGCCGAGACAGACCCGGCGAGCCCGGCGCACCCGATATCGGCCCCGTCGCCCCAGGACGCACCCCCGGCCGTCCCGGCGCCGCAGAGCGACGAGGCGGGCGCCCCGCAAGCGGCACATGACGTACCTCCGGAGCCCGCCACCGAACTCAGCACCGAGTCGGTCCGCGCCACCGAGTCCGAGCCCCTCGCGCCCCGGCAGCCCCTGCACGCGCCGGATCCCTATGGCACGCCGCCCTATGGAGGCCCCGGGCCGTGGGCGCCCGCGCCGCCCGTGCAGCGGCCGGTGCCGACGCCGCCGGGTGGCACCTCGCTGCCCCAGCAGTCCGCCTACGCCGCGCCTCAGGCACCGGCAGCCCAGGTGCCCGCGCCGCAAGCCCCCGTACAGCAGACCCCTGCACCGCAGGCACCCGCGCCCGGGGCCTCGTACGCCGCGCCTGCGGCGCCTCCCGTGCCGCCCGCCTCGCAGTGGGTGCAGTACGACCCCTGGGCCGCGCCCGGGGAGCCGCTCAGCCGGATCGGGCGGCCCGAGCCGAAGAGGCGGCGGCGCGGGGCGCTGCTCGTCGGCGCCGTGCTGCTCGCGCTGGTCGCGGGCGGCATCGGCGGCGGGGTCGGCGCGTACGTCGAGCGCAACGGCGGCATCACCAGCGTCAAGCTGCCGCAGTCCGGCAAGGAGCCGCAGGGCCGGGCGCCGGACAGCGTCGCCGGGATCGCGGCCAGCGCGCTGCCCAGCGTGGTCACCATCCATGTCACCGGCGCCACCGAGTCCGGCACCGGCACCGGCTTCGTGCTCGACAACGCCGGGCACATCCTGACCAACAACCACGTCGTACAGCCCGCGGGGGACTCGGGGAAGATCTCGGTGACCTTCAGCGGGGGCGAGAGCGCGCCCGCCCAGGTGGTCGGCCGCGACTCCGGGTACGACCTCGCGGTCGTCAAGGTCGACGGCGTATCGGGGATGAAGCCGCTGCCGCTCGGCAACTCCGACAACGTCCTGGTCGGCGATCCGGTGGTGGCGATCGGGGCGCCCTTCGACCTCTCCAACACCGTGACGTCCGGGATCATCAGCGCCAAGGAGCGCCCGATCACGGCCGGGGGCGAGAGCGGCGACGGCAGTGACGTCAGCTATGTCGACGCGCTCCAGACCGACGCCCCCATAAACCCGGGCAATTCCGGCGGCCCGCTCGTCGACTCCAAGGCCCGGGTCATCGGCATCAACAGCGCGATCAGGTCGGCCGGGAGCGGCAGCACGGAGGGCAGCGGCGGCCAGGCGGGATCGATCGGGCTCGGCTTCGCCATACCGGTCAACCAGGCCAAGCGGGTCGCCGAGGAGCTGATCAACACCGGCAAGGCCACGCACCCCGTGATCGGCGTCACGCTCGACATGAAGTTCACCGGAGACGGCGCCCGCGTCGGCGACAAGGCGAGCGACGGCAAGCCGGCCGTCGCCGCCGACGGCCCCGGCGCTAAGGCCGGCATCAGGTCGCAGGACGTGATCACCAAGGTGGACGGCCAGCGGGTGCACAGCGGCGAGGAGTTGATAGTGAAGATCCGCGCGCACCGGCCCGGAGACCAGCTCAAGCTCACCGTCCAGCGGGACGGCAAGCAGCAGGAGCTCACCTTGACGCTCGGCTCCTCGTCCTGACCCCGATCCCCCGGGGCGCCCGCGGACCGGGCGCCCCACCGGCCCCGTACCGATGCCCAAAGGTCACCCCGCGGGTACCGCGCCGACAGTTCCGCCGGGTACCGTGGAGCGGTCCATGACCGGACGCGGAGCTGAGTATCAAGCGCCGAGATCGCGAGCACTGAGAACACGAGGAGCAGCGGGTGTTCAACGACATCGGGCCCATGGAGCTGGTCACACTCGTGGTGCTCGCCGTGCTCATCTTCGGTCCGGACAAGCTGCCCAAGCTGATCCAGGACGTCTCGAACGTCATCCGCAAGGTGCGCAGCTTCTCCGAGAGCGCCAAGCAGGACATCCGGGCCGAGCTCGGTCCCGAGTTCAAGGACTTCGAGTTCGAGGACCTCAACCCCAAGACGTTCGTCCGCAAGCAGCTCATGGACAACGACGACCTGGGGCTCAAGGAGATCCGCAACAGTTTCGACCTCCGCAAGGACATGGAAGAGGTCGCGGACGCGGTGCACGGCCGCGAATCGGCCACCGCCACCACCGCCACCACGGCCGCCAACGGCTCGGTGAACGGCTCGGGCGGCACCCCCGACCTGCTGAAGAAGCGCGAGAAGCTGGACCCGGGCGAGCGCCCCCCGTTCGACGCCGACGCCACCTGATACACGCCAATCCGCCTCGCGCTTTTCGGGTGAGCCGCGGCGGGGTGGCTATCCTCCATCTGTCCGGCAGCCAGGACGCCCGCCGGGGCGGGCCGCTCCGGACGCTAGATCCAGGAGGCGGCCGGGCAGATGGAGACGACAAGCCGGGTAGCGGGGGAGTCCGCACACGGGGCGCCCAAGGGCACCCAGTCCACACCGGAGGGAGCGCCGGTGGCCCGGCGTACGCTCGACGGCTATCTGCGAGCGCCCTTCCCCTGGTACGGCCTCGACGACGCGTTCACCGGGGCACGCTGGCTCATGCAGGTCGCGCAGGCCGCCGACGGCACCGTGCAGCACGGCTCGATCGGGCACGGCGACGAGCCGTCGATACGGCCCGAGGCGGCGGCCGGGGCCGCGGCGGACCGGGAGCGGTTCGCGGTGGTCGTGACCATCGCCGCCAACCCGGTGCGCCACAGCGGCGACGGCGGCGTCCTGGAGGCCACGTCGGTCTCCTCGGCGGCCTGGCTGGCCGGTTCGGGGCTGCTGTCCTTCACCTGGCCCGCACAGATGGACCACGTCCGGCGCGGTGAGTGGCTGGACCAGCAGACCGAGACGGCCTGGGAGCTCGCCGACGACCTGGAGGGCCCCGACTGGTCGACGCTCTCGCTCCCCGTCGACGGGGAGCCGACGGACTTCCACTACCGCGAGTCCGAGTTCGGCTGGATCCTCGCCGGTTCGGCCCAGAACGGCGTGCACCTGGGGGCGTACGGGCGCGGTCTGAGCGCGTACGGGCTCGCCTTCTCGGTGGTCAAGGACATCAGGGCGTACGAATGACCTGGCGCGCCCGCGCCTGAGGCGCGCCCACGCCGATGGCCGCATGCGTAAGGGGCGCCCGCAATGGCGAGGCGCCCCTTACGGCTGCTGCGTACGCGTCCTAGAACTTGTTGCGCGGGGTGATCCCGAGGGACATGCCCGACAGGCCGCGGGCGCGGCCGCCCAGCTTGCCCGCGATGGCGCGCAGGGCGGCGCCCGCGGGGGAGTCCGGGTTCGACAGGACGACCGGGCGGCCGTCGTCGCCGCCCTCGCGCAGGCGGACGTCGATCGGGATGGAGCCGAGCACCGGCACATTGGCGCCGGTCGTCTTGGTCAGGCCGTCCGCGACCTTCTGGCCGCCGCCGGTGCCGAACACGTCGACCATCTCGTCGCAGTGCGGGCAGGGCAGCCCGGCCATGTTCTCGACCACGCCGACGATCTTCTGGTGGGTCTGCACGGCGATGGAGCCGGCCCGCTCGGCGACCTCGGCCGCGGCCTGCTGCGGGGTCGTCACGACGAGGATCTCGGCGTTGGGGACAAGCTGGGCCACCGAGATCGCGATGTCACCGGTGCCCGGCGGCAGGTCGAGCAGCAGGACGTCCAGGTCGCCCCAGTACACGTCCGCGAGGAACTGCTGAAGGGCGCGGTGCAGCATCGGGCCGCGCCACACGACCGGCGCGTTGCCCGGCGTGAACATGCCGATGGAGATGACCTTCACGCCGTTCGCGGACGGCGGCATGATCATGTTCTCGACCTGCGTCGGCTTGCCGTCGGCGCCCAGCATGCGGGGCACCGAGTGGCCGTAGATGTCGGCGTCGACGACACCGACCTTCAGGCCGTCCGCCGCCATCGCGGCCGCCAGGTTCACCGTCACCGAGGACTTGCCGACGCCGCCCTTGCCGGAGGCGACCGCGTAGACGCGGGTGAGCGAGCCGGGCTGGGCGAAGGGGACCTCGCGCTCGGCGGTGCCGCCGCGCAGTGACGTCGCGAGCTCCTTGCGCTGCTCGTCGCTCATCACGTCGAGCGTCACATCGACGCGGCTGACACCCTCGACCCGCTCGACCGCCTCCGTCACGTTCTTGGTGATGGTCTCGCGCATCGGGCAGCCGGAGACGGTCAGGTACACCGTGACGGCAACCGCCCCGTCCGCACCGATCTCCACCGCTTTGACCATGCCGAGTTCAGTGATCGGTCGGTGGATCTCGGGGTCGTTCACCGTCGCCAGTGCCTCAAGCACCGCGTCTTCCGTAGCCATACCGCCGATGGTACGGCGCTTACCGCACAGTACGGAAAGCCCTGTCAGCGGTCGCCTTCGTCACGTCCGTAGGCCCGCTCCGGCGGGAATACGCTTCTGCGCTCCTCCATCTCCTTGATCAGGTCCTGGAGTTCGGAGCGGATCCAGTCGCGCGTGGCCACCTCGCCGAGGCCCATCCTGAGTGCGGCGATTTCGCGGGTGAGGTACTCGGTGTCCGCGATGGAGCGCTCGTTCTGCTTGCGGTCCTGTTCGTGGGTGACCCGGTCGCGGTCGTCCTGCCGGTTCTGCGCGAGCAGGATCAGCGGGGCCGCGTACGAGGCCTGGAGCGACAGGGCGAGGGTCAGGAAGATGAACGGGTAGTTGTCGAAGCGCAGGTTGCTCGGCGCGAAGATGTTCCAGGCGACCCAGAGGATGATGATCAGGGTCATCCAGACGATGAACCGCCCGGTGCCCAGGAACCGCGCGATCCGCTCGCTGAAGCGGCCGAACGCCTCCGGGTCCCACTCCGGGAGCAGCCGCACGCGCGGCGCGCGCGGCTGGTCGAGGCGGGTGCGGCCGCGCGGCAGCGCGCTCGCGCCGCTCGCGCGGGTGCGCTCCTCCGCCCGGTCAGTGCCGCCCATCCGGTACCCCCTCCGGCCCGTGGAACTCCGTCTCGCGCCAGTCGTCCGGCAGCAGGTGGTCGAGCACGTCGTCGACGGTCACGGCGCCGAGCAGCGAGCCGCTGTCGTCCACCACGGGGGCCGCGACCATGTTGTACGCGGCGAGGAAGCTGGTCACCGAGGGCAGCGAGGCGTCCGGCGGCAGCGGCTTCAGATCGCTGTCCACCACCGAGCTGACCAGAGCGAACGGCGGCTCGCGCAGCAGCCGCTGGAAGTGCACGGTGCCCAGGTACTTGCCGGTCGGCGTCTCGTCCGGCGGCCGGCACACGTACACCTGCGCGGCGAGCGCCGGCGAGAGGTCCTGCTGGCGGACGCGGGCCAGGGCGTCTGCGACCGTGGCGTCGGGGCGCAGCACGATCGGCTCGGTCGTCATCAGACCGCCCGCGGTGCGCTCCTCGTACGACAGGAGTCGGCGCACGTCGGCCGCGTCGTCGGGCTGCATCAGCGTGAGGAGGCGCTCCTTGTCCTCCTCGGGCAGCTCGGAGAGCAGGTCGGCGGCGTCGTCCGGGTCCATCGCCTCCAGGACGTCGGCGGCGCGCTCGTCCTTCAGCTTGCCGAGGATCTCGACCTGGTCGTCGTCGGGCAGCTCCTCCAGGACGTCCGCGAGCCGGTCGTCGTCGAGGGCTGCGGCCACCTCGGCGCGGCGCTTGGGCGAGAGGTGGTGCATGACGTTGGCGAGGTCGGCGGGGCGCAGCTGCTCGAACGTGGCGACCAGGTTCTCGGCGCCCTGGCCGTGCTCCTCCAGGGAGAAGCCGGTGACGGCCGACCACTCGACGGTCAGCGTCTCGCCCTTGCGGCGCAGCGCGCCCGACTTGCCCCGGCGTACGAAGACCTTGTCGATCTCCCAGTCGCGACGGGCCGGCAGCTGCTGGATCGCCACGTCCAGGACGGTCACCTGCTCGCCGGTCTCGACCAGCGTGACCCGGCGGTCCAGGAGTTCGCCGAGGACCAGGCGCTCGGTCGGGCGCTGCTCGAAGCGGCGCAGATTGACCACGCCGGTGGTGATGACCTGGCCCGATTCGACGCCGGTGACCCGGGTCATGGGCAGGAAGATCAGCCTGCGGCCCGCCACTTCGACGACGATGCCGAGCAGCCGGGGAGGCCGGCGGCCGACCCGCAGCATCGCCACGAGGTCGCGCACCCGGCCGACCTGGTCGCCGTTGGGGTCGAAGACGGCGACGCCGGAGAGGTGCGATACGAAGACCCGGGGGGCGCCTGCCGCCATACGAGCGCCTCCTTACTGTTCAGGGTTGCTCCGCACCACCGCGATCGCTGCGGGACAAGGGTTTCAGGCTAGCCGGTGGCGGCACGGTACGCCCTTGCGGGGCGCCCGTACGGCGCTCTGCCGGGCAGCGTAGACACTGCGGGTAGGGTGCGGTCTGCCGACCCCCCCATATCCATGCGAGAGGCAGTGCGCAGGTGACCTCATCCCCTTTGTCCGTGCGGGTGCGGGTCCACGCCCGCCGGGCAGCCCTGCCCCTCGCGCTGTGCGCGGCGCTCACCGCGTGCGGTACGGATCCGGACGAGGGGACCAACGGCGTCGGCAAGCTCTCCGCGACCGAGATCGAGAGCAGGGCGCGGACGGCGGCGGACGGCGCGGACGCGGTACGTCTGTCGGGGACGCTGGTCAGCAAGGGCGGCTCGTACAAGATCGACATGAAGCTGAAGGGCACCGGCGGGACGGGCACGGTGACTTCGCAGAAGAGCACGTTCGGGCTGCTGAGGGTGGGGGAGGACCTGTTCCTCAAGGCGGACGCCGGGTTCTGGTCGCACAGCGAGTCGGGGGGCGCGGCTTCGGCTGCGGGCAAGCTCGACGACAAGTACGTCAAGGTGCCCTCGGGGGATCCCGCCTACCAGCAGCTGCGCGGGTTCACCGAGAAGTCGGTGCTGCTCAAGGGGATGCTCGGGCTCGAGGGTGCGCTGTCCAAGGGCGACCGGTCCGAGGTCGGCGACGTCCGTACGGTACGGATCGCGGCGGGTCCGGACGGCGAGGGCGGCACCCTCGACGTCTCCCTCCAGGGCACGCCCTATCCCCTCCGCTTCGAGCGGGCGGGCGGGGCGGGCGTCCTCGAACTGGCCGACTGGAACAAGGACTTCCCGCTCGCCGCGCCGGCGAAGGGCGACACGGTGGACTACGGCAAACAACTCCCGAAGACCTGACCGGGTGTGCCCGCGGCCCCCTGGGGCTCCGCCCCCGGGTTCAGCGCCGCTTCCGCCGGAACAGCAGGCTCGGGAGGGCCGCGGGCACCGCGTGCCTCGTTGTCGCCGGGGACGGGACCGGGGGTCTGGCCAGGGAGCCTTCCGGGGCCGCCCCGAGGGCGCCCGTCGGAGTGAGGCTGAGGAGGCGGCACTGGGCTGCCCAGCGGGCCGGCATCGCCTCGCCGTCCGGGGCGTTCAGGCGCTTGCCCTTCAGTTCGGCCACCGCCGCGTCCCAGGCGGGCGTGCCCGGCGGGATCTCGGAGACCGTCGCGGTCCAGGCGACCAGTCGCCCGCCCTTGTCCTTCGAGCGGACCGTCACCGCCGCCGTGCCGCCGTCCGTCAGGCCCTCCAGCGGCTGCTCGCCCGGGCCGTCCCCGACCACGTACGCCGCCCCGTCGAGCCACACGTGCCACAGGGCCCGCTCGGCCACCCCGGTGCCGCGCACCCAGATGAGACCGGACTTCTTCGTGGCCTCCTCGACGAGGGCCTGGTCGAGCAACGTCTGCGTCATGGCACAACAGTAGCCATAACGGCAGAGGGCCCAGGGCCCCGGGAATAGTCAGTTCCGTAATCCGCCCATGCCCCTTACGCTTCCGGCGTGACCACTGCCACCACCTCCGCACCGCCGGTCGCCGCGGGCGTCCCCCGGCTCGACGTCGCGCTGCTCGCCGTCGCGATCTCCAGCGTCTCGCTGTCCGCGCCGCTGATCGCCGCCACCGCCGCGCCCGCGCTCGCCATCGCCTTCTGGCGCAACGCCCTCGCGGTCGGGGCGCTGACCCCGGTGGCCTGGTTCAAGTACCGTGCCCGGCTGCGCGCGCTGACCCGGCGCGAGGTGGGGCTCACGATCGGCGCGGGAGGCCTCCTGGCGCTGCACTTCGGGCTGTGGCTGCCCAGCCTGAGCATGACGTCCGTCGCCTCGTCGACCGCGCTGTGCACCACCACCCCGATATGGACGACCATCGCGCTGCGCCTGCGCGGCCACCGCCCGCCCGCCATGGTGTGGGCCGGCACCCTTGCCGCGTGCGCCGGCGTCGTCATGCTCACCGGCGTCGACCTCAGCCTGTCGCCCCGCGCGCTCGCGGGTGACGCCCTCGCGCTCGGCGGCGGCATCGCGGCCGCCGGGTACGTGCTGCTCGGCGCCGAGGTCCGCAAGAGCGTGGACACCGTCCCGTACACGTACCTCTGCTACGGCACGGCCGCCGCCGGGCTCCTGACGGCCGCCCTCGTCAGCGGGGCCGACCTCACCTCGTACGACGGCGGGACCTGGCTGAAGCTCGCCGTGCTCACGCTCGCGGCCCAGCTGCTCGGCCACTCGCTGCTGAACCGGGTGGTGGCGAGCCTCGGCCCGTCCGTCACCTCTACGGCGATCCTGCTCGAAACCCCCGGCGCCGCCCTCATCGCGGCCCTCTGGCTCGGCCAGCAGCCCCCGGCCCTCGCCTACCCGGCGCTGCTCGTGATCCTGGCCGGGCTCGCCCTCGTCGTACGGGCGAGCCGCAATTGACCGCCTACAGCCAGCCGTTGCGCTTCAGGGTGCGGTGGATCGCGAAGCAGGCCACGGCCACCAGGCCCATCGCCACGGGGTAGCCGTACTTCCAGTGCAGCTCCGGCATGTGCTCGAAATTCATGCCGTACACACCGCACACCATCGTCGGTACGGCGATGATCGCCGCCCAGGACGTGATCTTGCGCATGTCCTCGTTCTGGGCGACGGAGGCCTGCGCGAGGTTGGCCTGGAGGATCGAGTTGAGCAGCTCGTCGAAGCCGATGACCTGCTCCTGCACGCGGGCGAGGTGGTCCGCGACGTCGCGGAAGTACTTCTGGATGTCCGGGTCGACCAGGCGCATCGGCCGCTCGCTCAGGAGCTGCATCGGGCGCAGCAGCGGGGAGACCGCGCGCTTGAACTCCAGTACCTCGCGCTTGAGTTGGTAGATCCGGCCGGCGTCCACACCGCGCGGGCTGCCCTTGGCCGGGGCCGAGAAGACCTCGATCTCGACCTCGTCGATGTCGTCCTGGACCGCGTCCACGACCGCGAGGTAGCCGTCGACCACCTGGTCGGCGATCGCGTGGAGGACGGCGGAGGGGCCCTTGGCGAGGAGCTCCGGATCGTCCTGGAGGCGCTTGCGCAGCGCGCGCAGCGAGCCCTGGCCGCCGTGCCGGACGGTGATGACGAAGTCCCGCCCGGTGAAGCACATCACCTCGCCGGTCTCCACGACCTCGCTGGTCGCGGTGAGTTCGGCGTGCTCGACGTAGTGGATCGTCTTGAAGACGGTGAAGAGGGTGTCGTCGTAGCGCTCCAGCTTCGGGCGCTGGTGGGCGTGGACCGCGTCCTCCACGGCCAGCGGGTGCAGCCCGAACTCGGCGGCGATACCGGCGAATTCGGCCTCGGTCGGCTCGTGCAGACCGATCCACACGAAGCCCCCGCCCTCGCGCACCCGGCGCATCGCCTCACGGGGGGTCAGGCAGGACGTGTCCTCGGCGGACTGGACGCGCTGCCCGTCGCGGTAGACCGCGCAGTCCACGACGGCACTGCTCGCCGAGGGGTCGCGGGTGTTGTCGTAGCCGCTGTACGGGGTGCTGGTCTTGCGCAGCGCGGGACGGACCACGGCACGCAGGTCACGGATCATCGACATGGCAGGACTCCTTCGCGGAGGGCCGTCGCGGGGCATGACGCTTGGAACTGCCCGGAATGGGGACGTACGGCGACGAAAAAAACCAGGGGATCGAATCGACCCCGAAAGGCATCCATCGCACACGTTCGCAAAGCGGGCGGCACCACAGGGGCACGCGGAGACGGCGTTCGCTACTGAACGGACAAGGTGAGGCGATGTGCTCTTCCGTCGGGCGAAACGCCAGGAGGCTCAGGTGTTTCCGGACCCGGATGCCGGGTAAGGAGGGTCTCAGCTCACCGGGAACAACGCAGGCGCGTGGAAGAGCGGTTGGTACTGCCAGGCCGACTTCGATCCATCGCAGCCCCACCTCCTCCAGCCGGTCCCCCGTGGGGGACTTCCTGCTGTCCTGAACAGCGGCCAAGACTATCAGCCCACTGTTGCGTCAAGCCTCTTCTTTGCCGCTTGCATACGCCTTCTATGCTCGCCCCATGGTTGATGTTCTTGCTCTGGTCGAGGCCCGCCTGCACACCGCGCTGGGCGAGCCGGACGCGCGCGCGGCGGTCACCTTTCTCGGTACGGACCGCATCGAGGTGCTGCGGTTCACCGAGGGCGACATCGTCCGGTACGCCACGCTCGGCATGTCCGCCCAGCCGATGGCCGACCCCACCTCCGCGCTCGCCGACCCGGTGAAGGGCCCCCGGGCCGAGCTCGTCCTGTCCGTACGCGCCGGGCTCGCCGACACCGACAAGGTGCTCCGCCCGCTTGCCGTGCTCGCCGCGTCGCCGCAGGTCGAGGGCCTGGTGGTGGCGCCGGGCGCCTCGCTCGACGTCGGCGAACCGCTGTGGCCGGGCGCCCCGTTCAGCTCGGTCCTGGTCGCCGAGCCGGGCGGCCTCGTGGAGGACCTGGAGCTCGACGCCCCGATGGACCCGGTGCGCTTCCTGCCCCTGCTTCCGATGACCACGAACGAGGCGGCGTGGAAGCGGGTGCGGGGTGCGAAGGAGCTGGAGGAGCGCTGGCTGACCCAGGGCACGGATCTGCGCGACCCCCTGCGCAAGTCTGTGGGTCTGGACTAGCCGCCGCACAGCCAAACCGGTCGCGACAGGCTTCCCGGACCCGTACCGACCGGCTTCCGGACCCCCGCCGACAGGCGGACCGCACTCCGGACGGGTGATCGTCCTTGACGGGGCCACGACGGGGGAGGACCGTGGGGCTCTATGAGGGGCGAACCCAGTTGCCCGAGGTGCGGAGGCCGGGTCAGGGCGCCCGGTCTCTTTGCCGACACCTGGCAGTGCGATGTGCACGGCCCCGTCTTTCCGCTCCAGCCGGTCGTCCCACCCAGTGTCGAGGCCCTGGAGGTCGTTGTGCGCCGGGCGCAGGTACCGGTGTGGATGCCCTGGCCGCTGCCCGTGGGCTGGCTGTTCACGGGCGTCGCGTACGCCGGTGACGACCGCAGCGGCGGCCGCGCGACCGCCGTCGCCTGCTCGGGCCCGGGCCCGCTCGGCGGCATCGGCGAGCTGATCCTGGTCGCGGAGGAGCTGGGCGTGGGGCTCGGCGCGCGCTACGCGGGCATCGACGCACCCGACCCCGGCCCGTTCATGAGCGTCGACAAGCCCGCGCACACCAAGGTCCTCGCGGCCGGCAGGCCCACCCCGCTGTGGCACGTCACGCGCACCCCGGACGACCGTGCGGTCTTCGCGGGCGAGGCGCGCGGCCTGTGGCTGTGGGCGATCGTCTGGCCGGAACAGTCCGGGCTCCTCATGTACGACGAGCTCGTCCTGACCGATCTGCGCGACGCGGGCGCCGAGACGGAGCTCGTGCCGTGCGGAGCCCTAACCCCGCGCATCCTGTCCTGAGGCGCCCGATCGTCCTGACGGTCCTGATGGCGGGTCCGCTCGCGGGCGGGCGGGGAGGAGCGGGCGGGCGGTTATCCTTGACTGTCCCCTGATCCGCCCCTTATGCCCTGGAGTACGCGTCGTGCGCATCGATCTGCACACCCACTCCACGGCCTCGGACGGTACGGACACCCCCGCCGAGCTGGTCCGCAACGCGGCCGCCGCCGGGCTCGACGTCGTCGCGCTGACCGACCACGACACCACCCGCGGGTACGCCGAGGCCATCGCCGCGCTTCCCGCCGGGCTCACGCTGGTCACCGGCGCCGAACTCTCCTGCCGCATCGACGGCGTCGGCCTGCACATGCTGGCCTACCTCTTCGACCCCGAGGAGCCCGAGCTCTCCCGCGAGCGCGAACTGGTGCGGGACGATCGGGTGCCGCGCGCACAGGGCATGGTCGCCAAGCTCCAGGAGCTCGGCGTGCCCGTCACCTGGGAACAGGTCGCGCGAATCGCGGGCGACGGCTCGGTCGGCCGCCCGCACGTCGCCGAGGCGCTCGTCGAACTCGGCGTCGTCGACTCCGTCTCGGACGCCTTCGTGCCGGACTGGCTCGCCGACGGCGGCCGCGCCTACGTCGGCAAGCACGAGCTCGACCCCTTCGACGCGATCCGCCTGGTCAAGGCCGCGGGTGGCGTCACCGTCTTCGCCCACCCGCTGGCCCTCAAGCGCGGCCAGGTGGTACCCGAGTCGGCGATAGCCCAGCTGGCCGCCGCGGGGCTCGACGGCATCGAGGTCGACCACACCGACCACGACGCCCCCACCCGGGAGCGGCTGCGCGGCCTCGCCCGCGAGCTGGGGCTCCTCGCCACCGGCTCCAGCGACTACCACGGCAGCCGCAAGACCGTACGGCTCGGGGAGTTCACCACCGACCCCGAGATCTACGGCGAGATCACCCGCCGCGCCACGGGGGCCTTCCCCGTGCCGGGTGCGGGCGGAAGCGCCCGCCCGTAGGGAGAGCGCGCCTCTCCCGATCCCCGGGGGCCCCGCCCCCGTATCCCCGCTCCTCGAACCCCCGCCCGGCACCCCCGCGCGGTCCCGGGGGCCGGGCCCGGCCGACCTGCGCAGCAGTGCACCGGCCCGCTCATGTACGCACCTCACTCGCAAGGCTCACCGTGTTCGACGCTGCCGTCTTCGGCTCCCTCTTCCTCACCCTGTTCGTCATCATGGATCCCCCCGGGATCACGCCGATCTTCCTCGCGCTGACCGCCGGCCGGGCCGCCAAGGTCCAGCGCAGGATGGCCTGGCAGGCCGCCGCCGTCGCGCTCGGAGTGATCACGCTCTTCGGTCTCGTGGGCCACCAGATCCTGACCTATCTGCACATCGACGTCCCGGCGCTGATGATCGCGGGCGGTCTGCTGCTGCTCCTCATCGCGCTCGACCTGCTCACCGGCAAGACCGACGAGCCCAAGCAGACCAAGGACGTCAACGTCGCGCTCGTGCCGCTCGGCATGCCGCTGCTCGCCGGGCCCGGCGCGATCGTGCAGGTCATCCTGGCCGTCCAGAACCACGACTCGGTGGCGGGGCAGGTCTCGGTCTGGGCTGCGATCATCGCGATCCACGTCGTCCTGTACGTGACCATGCGGTACTCGCTGCTGATCATCCGCGTCATCAAGGACGGCGGCGTCGTCCTGGTGACCCGGCTCGCGGGCATGATGCTGTCGGCCCTCGCGGTGCAGCAGATCATCAACGGCATCACCCAGGTGATCCACGGCAGTTGAGCCCCCTGACATGCCAAAAGCGCCCCCGTACGCATCGGTACGGGGGCGCTTCGCGTACGGCACCCGCGGCCGTTCGATCGGCTCGCGGGGGCACTACCTCTAACGCGTTACGAGGCCACGGACTCGGCCGGGCGGATGTAGATGCGCTGACCCATTGCGGCGGCCTGCTGCACAATCCGGTTGACGGAGGCGGCGTCCACGACGGTGCTGTCAACGGCGGTACCGTCGACGTCGTCCAGGCGCATGATTTCGAAGCGCACGGCTTCTCCCTTCGTCTGATCCTCCTGCTAGGAGAACTACTGGTGCGGGGGGCTGCCAACAGCCTGCTCCCACGAGGCGTCAGGGCGGTTGCCCGCCCGTTAAGAGTGGATTGCGTGGCTACGGTGCAACGCGTTCCGTCCTGTTCAACGGGTTGCCTCCAGCAAACATTCCCTACGCTAAGGAAATTTTTTGAGTTGCTAAGGATCTGGCCCTGACGGCGACCGGATGTGCCCGGTTGTGCCCCGTGCGTCACGACCTCGACAATGGAAAACGTATGGACGACTCCCAGGAACCACAGCCGGCCCAGGCGCCCGACGACCGCGCCGCCCAGCTGGACCGCAAGCTGGACGCCACCAACGAGCTGCTCCAGCGCATGCTCGCCGAGGTCGCGAAGACGCCCTCCACGCACGCGATCTTCGTCGACGCGGGGTATGTCTACGCGGCCGCCGGCCTCCTCGTCACCGGCACCGAGGACCGCCGCTCCTTCGACCTCGACGCCGAGGGGCTCATCGAAGCGTTCATCGACAAGGCGCGCACGATCTTCGCGGACAGCCGGCTGCTGCGGGTCTACTGGTACGACGGCGCCCGGCGCCGCATCCACACCCCGGAACAGCAGTCGATCGCCGAGCTCCCCGACGTCAAGGTCCGGCTCGGCAACCTCAACGCCAACAACCAGCAGAAGGGCGTCGACTCCCTGATCCGCTCCGACCTGGAATCACTGGCCCGGCACCGCGCCATCAGCGACGCGGCGCTCATCGGCGGCGACGAGGACCTCGTCTCGGCGGTCGAGGCCGCGCAGGGGTACGGCGCGCGCGTCCACCTCTGGGGCATCGAGGCTGCCGAGGGACGCAACCAGGCCGAGCCGCTGCTCTGGGAGGTCGACAGCCAGCGCACCTTCGACCTCGACTTCTGCAAGCCGTACGTCACTCGGCGGCCCGTCACGATGTACGAGCAGGAGGGGCCGGCACCGTCGCGCGAGGACGTGCGGTTCGTGGGGGCGCGGATCGCCGCGACGTGGCTCTCCGAGCGGGGCCGGGCCGCTCTGGCCGAGCTCCTGCCCGGCCACCCGTACCTGCCCGGTCCGGTGGACCAGGACCTTCTGATCGAGGCGGAGCGGCTTCTCCAGTACTCGCTGAGGGGGCATGCGGATCTGCGCCGCTCCCTGCGCGACGGGTTCTGGCAGCACTTGCAGTCGCAGTACTAGGGGCGGCGTCTGCTACCTGCGGGTGGGCAGTGAAGGGGCGGTCGTCACCGTTGACCAGAACTCTGTCAGAGCCCTCGCCAGCTCCCCCGGATGGGAGACGTTGGGGGAGTGGTCCGCGCCCGGGATCACCGTGTGCCGCGCGTTCACGCTGCGGGCCAGGTGGGCCAGTTCGCTCACCGCCCACACCGTCTCGCCGGAGCCGTACGCCACATGGAGGGGAAGGGGCAGCGCCGCAAGCCCCTCCGTGCGGTCCGGCTCCACCCTCAACTGCCGCCCCGTCGCGATGAGTTGGGCGGGCTGCGTGCTGAACCAGCGGCGTTCCAGGAACGCCACGATCTCCGGCGGATCCGGAACGTACGCCGGGTCCCGGCCGTCCAGCCACTGCGTCGCCGCCCACACCCACGACGGCGGAAGCACCGGAAGCGCCGCCTGGAGCATCCGGATCTTGGTGCGCTGCTCGGGGCCGACCCGGCCGGGGCCGGACGCAAGCAGCGTCAGGGAGAGGAACGCGGACGGGTCCAGCCGGGCCGCGGACCGGGCCACGAACCCGCCGAAGGAGTGCCCGACGAGGTGCACGGGCCCGTCGCCGAGCGCCGAGGCCTGCGCGAGCACGTCGGAGCCGAGGGCGCGCGGGCTGTAGCCGGACGTACGCCGTGGCCCCGGGCTTTCGAACTGCCCGCGCCCGTCGACCGCCACGGCCCGGTACCCGGCGTCCGCGAGCGGGTCGAGGAGCCCGAGGAAGTCCTCCTTGCTCCCGGTGTACCCGGGCACGAGCAGCACGGTCCCGCGCACGGCACCCTCGGGCCGCGAGTCGAGCACGGCGAACTCCTGGCGCGAGGTGGCCAGTCGGTACGCACGCGTACGCGCCGGAAGGTCGAGGGAGCGCGGCTTACTCATGGGTAGAGCGTATCCGGACCGCTGCTGAGAGTCCGGTCCAGGAACGCGAACGGCCCGGCACCCCACAGGGGGGACCGGGCCGTTTCGGGTGGTGCTGGTCACGCCTCGGGCGCGACCGCAGCCTTCTTCGCGCGGGTGCGCCGCGGCTTCGCCGGGGCCTCGGCCTCGACGGCTTCGACCACGGGCTCGGCGGCCTTCTTGCGCGTGCGGCGCGGCTTGACCGGGGCCTCGGCCTCGACGACTGCCTCGGGGGCGGCCTCCGCGACCTTCTTGGCCCGGGTCCGACGCGGCGCGGCCGGAGCCTCGGCCGCCTCGGGGGCGGCGTCGGCGACCTTCTTGGCGCGGGTGCGCCGCGGCTTGGCGGGCGCCTCGGCCTCGACGACCGGAGCCGCCTCGACGGCCTCGACGACGGCCTCCGCCGCCTTCTTGCGCGTGCGGCGCGGCTTGACCGGGGCCTCGGCCTCGACGGCCGCTTCGACGACCGCCTCGGGGGCGGCCTCGGCGACCTTCTTGGCGCGGGTGCGCCGCGGCTTGGCCGGGGCCTCGGCCTCGACGACCGGAGCCGCCTCGACCGTCTCGACGACGGCCTCCGCCGCCTTCTTCGTCCGCGTACGACGCGGCTTGACGGGCGCTTCCGCGACCGCGACCGCGGCGGCCGGAGCCTCGGCGACCTCGGTCATCGCGGCGGTGGTCCTGGCCTTCGCGGCCCTGGCCAGCTCAAGCGCGGCCGACTCCGGCGTCACGAAACCGACCTCGGAGGCCGGGTCGGCCTTGCGCACCCGGCGGCGGCGCGGCTTGGGCTCGACCGGCGCGACGGCGGGCGCGGCAGCGACCGGCGCGGGACGGCGGCGCGGCTCGGCCTTGACGACGGCGACGGGCTCGGCGACCACCGCGGCCGGAGCCGCTGCGATCACCGGAGCCGCCTCGATCACCGGCGCGGCAGCGGCCTGCGGCGCGGCCGACGGCGCACCCACGCGGGTACGGCGACGACGACGCGGCGTGCGCGGCTCGGCCACGGTCTCGGTGGCCACGGCGGCTTCGGCGGCCGGGGCCGCGACCGGAGCTGCCGTGGTCTCGACGCCCTCGGCCGCAGCGCCACCGCGGGTGCGGCGACGCTGACGCGGCGTACGCGTACGGGCCGGGCGCTCCTCGGTGACGACGGGAGCCGCGGCGGCGGACCTGCGCCCGCGACCGCCGGTCTCGCCGAGGTCCTCGACCTCTTCGGCCGCCAGGCCCGCGCGGGTGCGCTCGCCCCTGGGCAGCACGCCCTTCGTGCCCGCCGGGATCTTCAGCTCCTCGAACAGGTGCGGCGACGTGGAGTACGTCTCGACCGGGTCGGGGAACTTCAGGTCGAGCGCCTTGTTGATCAGCTGCCAGCGCGGGATGTCGTCCCAGTCGACCAGCGTGATCGCGATGCCCTTGTTGCCGGCGCGGCCGGTGCGGCCGATGCGGTGGAGGTAGGTCTTCTCCTCCTCCGGCGACTGGTAGTTGATGACGTGCGTGACGCCCTCGACGTCGATGCCGCGCGCGGCGACGTCGGTGCAGACCAGCACGTCGACCTTGCCGTTGCGGAAGGCGCGAAGGGCCTGCTCACGGGCGCCCTGGCCGAGGTCGCCGTGGACCGCGCCGGAGGCGAAGCCGCGCTTGGCGAGCTGCTCGGCGATGTCCGCGGCGGTCCGCTTCGTACGGCAGAAGATCATCGCGAGCCCGCGGCCCTCGGCCTGCAGTATGCGCGCGACCATCTCCGGCTTGTCCATGGAGTGGGCGCGGTAGACGAACTGCTCGGTGTTGGCGACGGTCGTGCCCTCGTCGTCCGGCGAGGTGGCGCGGATGTGCGTCGGCTGCGACATGTAGCGGCGGGCGAGGCCGATGACGGCGCCCGGCATCGTCGCGGAGAACAGCATCGTCTGCCGCTTCGGCGGAAGCAGCTGGATGATCTTCTCGACGTCGGGCAGGAAGCCGAGGTCGAGCATCTCGTCCGCCTCGTCGAGGACGAGCACCTTGACGTGGGAAAGGTCGAGCTTCTTCTGCCCCGCGAGGTCGAGCAGGCGGCCCGGGGTGCCGACGATCACGTCGACGCCCTTCTTGAGCGCCTCGACCTGGGGCTCGTACGCCCGGCCGCCGTAGATGGCGAGCACGCGGACGTTGCGGACCTTGCCCGCGGTGAGGAGGTCGTTGGTGACCTGCTGGCACAGCTCGCGGGTCGGTACGACGACGAGGGCCTGCGGGGTGTTGGTGAGCCGCTCGGGTGTGGCCCGGCCGGCTTCGACGTCGGCGGGGACGGTGACCCGCTCCAGGATCGGCAGACCGAAACCGAGCGTCTTGCCGGTGCCGGTCTTGGCCTGCCCGATGATGTCGGTGCCGGAGAGCGCTACGGGGAGCGTCATCTCCTGGATGGGGAAGGGGGACACGATGCCGACGGCTTCAAGGGCTTCGGCGGTCTCGGGAAGGATCCCGAGCTCTCGGAACGTAGTCAGGGTGCTGCCTCTTCTGTGAGACGCGGTACGGAGGCGAACGCGGCGGGTCGTACCGTGCCCATTTCGTCCGGCGGGGATCAGATTCGATCGTGTTGCCGGGTGGCGCGGGACCACTGCCGTCGCTCAAGCGCTCGTGCCGCTGAGGGATCCCTCTTCGGTGGCACGTACTGAAACGTGCCCTGCGGAGGGCTGTCGGGTCGGAGCCGACCGGAGCAACCGACCGGGCATCCTCATTCGTGCAGCCCGTCGAAATACTCGGCAGGCGCATTACCACTGTACCCCGGATTCGCGCATGTGTGTTGGGAGAATTCGCGAGACCGGTGCGACGGGTGTGAGCAAGGAGGCCCTTACAGCCCGTCCCCGGCGGGCTATTGTGCGGTTTATGGAGACGTCTGACAACGCCACTGCAGCCGAAGAAACCACCCCGGAGCCCGAGCGCACCGGGATCGCCGCCCAGGACTGGGCGACGGCCTCCGCGGTTCCCCAGTACCGCGCCGCGGTCGTGGACCTCCTCGGCGCCCTCGCCTACGGAGAGCTCGCGGCCTTCGAGCGGCTCGCGGACGACGCGAAGCTGGCGCCGTCCCTGGAGGACAAGGCGGAGCTGGCGAAGATGGCGTCCGCCGAGTTCCACCACTTCGAGCGGCTGCGGGACCGGCTCGCGCAGATCGACGCCGAGCCGACGGCCGCGATGGAGCCGTTCGCCAAGGCCCTCGACGACTTCCACCACCAGACCGCCCCGTCGGACTGGCTGGAGGGCCTGGTCAAGGCGTACGTGGGCGACTCGATCGCGAGCGACTTCTACCGCGAGGTCGCCAACCACCTGGACTCCGACACCCGCTCCCTGGTCCTGTCGGTCCTCGACGACACCGGGCACGGCAACTTCGCCGTGGAGAAGGTGCGGGCCGCGATCGAGGCGGACCCGCGCGTCGGCGGCCGGCTCGCGCTGTGGGCGCGGCGTCTGATGGGCGAGGCCCTTTCGCAGGCCCAGCGCGTGGTCGCCGAGCGCGACGCGCTCTCGACGATGCTGGTCGGCGGGGTCGACGGGGTGGCCGCGGGCTTCGACCTCGCGGCGGTCGGCGAGATGTTCACCCGGATCACCAAGGCCCACACCAAGCGGATGGCGGCGCTGGGTCTCGCGGCCTGATCCGTAGGAGCGAGTACTAAACCGCCGCCTACGCCGCCGAACGGCGCAGGCGGCGGGTCGGCCGCAGCAGCAGCGAGAGCAGGACGGACGCGACGAAGGTGGCGCCGAGCACCGTCGTCACTCCATGACCCGGGCCGATCGCCGAATGCGTCAGGAACGCGCCGAAGAGTGCGGCGAGCGGGCCGACGGACAGAACGGTGCGACGGTCGGGCAGCCGGTGGGAAAGCCGAGCCGCGGCGGCCCACGCGAGGGCGAATCCCAGCAGTACGGAGCCAAGGGCTTCAAGAAGCATGTGCGTCGCCTCCCGGGGGTGCGGCCAGGGCGGATCGGTCACAGCCGTCCTACCCGAGCCCTGCGGAACGCAACCCTCCCCTCACTGGGAGGAAGCAACGCGGGCGTGTCCTCGGACGGTCCCCATTCTTATGTGCTTACGGTCACACCTGGTGTCAACCGATGCCGTGCGAGCAGAAGCCGCACGTAGGTTCCGCACAGGTGACTCCGCGCTGGCGCCGGGGCTCCTTCGTTCTCTCGGGTGCCGTTCGGCGGCACGGAGGTCACACCATGAGCCAGCGTCGGCCGGTGCCCAGACTCGCAGCGTTGGACGGGCTCCGGCTCGTCGCCGCTCTGATGGTGGTCTGCTACCACTACCTCGCGCTGAGCAGACCCTGGGGCCACGACCCGGTGACGGTCTTCCCGACGCTGCACAGGTTCGCCGAGTTCGGCTGGCTCGGGGTCGAGGTGTTCTTCCTGGTCAGCGGGTTTGTGATCTGCATGAGCGTGTGGGGCCGCAGCCTCGGCGACTTCGCCGTCTCGCGGATCTCCCGGCTGTTTCCGGCCTATTGGGTCGCCGTGCCGCTGACCGCGCTGGTCGTCAACAAATGGCCGGAGATCACTTCGATACGCGGCTGGGACGACGTCGTCGTCAACCTGACGATGGTCCAGGCGGGCAACAACACGAGGAACGTCGACGACGTGTACTGGACGCTCTTCGTGGAGCTCAAGTTCTACGTCCTGATGGCGATCGTCGTGCTCTGCGGAGTGACCTACCGCAACGTGCTGATCTTCTGCGGCGCCTGGACCGTGGCGGCGGCCCTCGCGCCCAGCCTCGGCATCCCGGCGCTCGCAGCGTTCGCGATGCCGCAGTACGCGCCGTACTTCATCGCCGGCATCGCCTTCTATCTGATGCGCCGCTTCGGATCCAACGCCCTGCTGTGGGGCATCGTCCTGTTCCAACTCCTGCTCGCGCAGCGGTACATCCACTACCGCGTCGCCATCAACCTCGGTCACGTCGCCGCCGATCAGCTGCCGAGCTGGCCGGTCCGGCTGATCGTCGTCGCCGGGTTCGCCGTCGTCGGGGCGATCGCCCTGGGCGCCTTCGACAAGGTCCAGTGGACATGGCTCTCCACGGCCGGCGCGATCACCTATCCGCTGTATCTGATCCACATGTTCATCGGCATGACGCTGATCCACCACTTCCGCCATCTGCTCCCCGCACCCGTGCTCGTGGGCGCGGTGATCGCGCTGATGATGACTGCCGCCTGGCTCATCCACCGCCTCGTGGAACGCCCCGCGGGCAAGTGGGTCCGCGACGCCATGAAGCGCGGCATCGAAGACGTACGCCTCAATTCTCCCGCCCGTCGACGGACTCGGCCGCTGCCCCCGCTTCCGCCCGCTCCCGAGGAGCGGCGGCCCCTGCACAATGCGGGAGTCCACTGAGCGGGACACCGGGGAAACGAAAAAGAAGGGGTGCCACCAGTGATCACTGGTGGCACCCCTTCTTCGTGTCCTTGTGTACTACAGCGCGCCGAAGCCCACGCGGCGGACCGCCGGCTCGCCGATTTCCACGTATGCGATCTTGTCGGCCGGTACCAGGACCTTGCGGCCCTTGTCGTCCGTGAGGCTGAGCAGCTGCGCCTTGCCGCCGAGGGCGTCGGATACCGCGCTCTCGACTTCTTCGGCGGACTGCCCGCTCTCCAGAACGATCTCCCGGGGTGCGTGCTGCACGCCGATCTTGACCTCCACGGCTATGTCCCTCCGACCTCGTGCGGTGCGCGGTCAGCCGCGCCGTACGCTGCACACATTAGCCCGGGGAGGCGACCGGAAATGGCCGGTCGCAGAACGCCAGGAGCGAACAGAATTCAGGAATGACCGCGCGCCGGCCGCTCAGTGGCCCTCGGTGCCGTGCAGCGGGAAGCCCGCGATACCGCGCCAGGCGAGCGAGGTGAGGAGCTGGACCGCCTGGTCGCGGGGGATGGCCGACTCGCTGGAGAGCCAGTAGCGGGCGACCACCTGGGAGACCCCGCCCAGGCCAACGGCGAGCAGCATCGACTCGTCCTTGGAGAGGCCGGTGTCCTCGGCGATGACGTCCGAGATCGCCTCGGCGCACTGGAGGCTGACCCGGTCCACGCGCTCGCGCACGGCGGGCTCGTTGGTGAGGTCCGACTCGAAGACGAGCCGGAAGGCGCCGCCCTCGTCCTCGACGTACGCGAAGTAGGCGTCCATGGTCGCGGCGACGCGGAGCTTGTTGTCCGAGGTCGACGCCAGGGCGGTGCGGACCGCGTGCAGGAGTGACTCGCAGTGCTGGTCGAGGAGGGCCAGGTAGAGCTCCAGCTTGCCGGGGAAGTGCTGGTAGAGCACCGGCTTGGAGACGCCCGCGCGCTCGGCGATGTCGTCCATCGCGGCCGCGTGGTAACCCTGTGCGACGAAAACCTCCTGAGCCGCGCCCAGGAGCTGATTGCGGCGGGCCCGGCGCGGCAGGCGCGTGCCTCGCGGGCGCGCCGCCTCGGTCTGCTCGATGGCTGTCACGCCGCCTCCCAAAGTTGTTCCGGTGCGCGATGTACGCGCGCCGCCATCGTACTTTTGGGTAACCCGGCTGTGCGCGGTGCGAACGCAGAATTTCACGGACCGGACGCGCTGGGTAGCCGGAGATACCCGCGGGAAACCGAACAAATCATCGGTAGTCGTCCTCGTCGAGGGCGACCACGCGCGCCTGTTCGACGGCGTCGGCCTCGTTGGCGGCGCCGGGGTCGACGCGGGTCAGCGGGTCGTCGTGGTCCTGTCGTACGTCCGTGTGCTGTTCGGCCGCGTCCGCCTCGTTGGTCTCCTCGGACAGTTCCGCGGTGTCGTCGTCTTCGTCCTGGAAGGTTTCCGGATCGCTGGGATCGACGGACATGGCTGCTCCCTTTTCCTGCACTTCGAGTGATTCGGGGGCTCCCTTATGAGCCTAGGAGTTCCCCGGGCAAGCCGCTATACGGCCTGTGATGGCGAACACATGAACCACGGCGTGATCGTCTCGTAACATTGCCGCATGTCTTCGACCGAGCTGCCGGAAACCCTCGCCGCCGCCTCCCTGGCGCCACGGGTGGGAGCGGTCAGGGTCGTGGAGGGCGAGGAACTGCGCTCCGTGAGCCTGCCCGGTCTCACCCTGACCGTCCGGTCGCGCCCCGGCACCGGCCCCGGCCTGGAACCCGCGCTGTACGTCCACGGGCTCGGCGGGTCCTCGCAGAACTGGTCGACGCTGATGCCGCTGCTCGCCGACCGCCTGGAGGGCGAGGCGCTCGATCTGCCCGGCTTCGGGGACTCCCCGCCGCCGGACGACGGCAACTACTCGGTCACCGGCCACGCCCGTGCCGTGATCCGCCTGCTCGACTCGGCGGGCCGCGGCCCCGTCCACCTCATCGGCAACTCGCTGGGCGGCGCCGTCTCGACCCGCGTCGCGGCCGTACGCCCCGACCTGGTGCGCACCCTCACCCTCATCTCGCCCGCGCTCCCCGAGATCCGCGTGCAGCGCAGCGCCTGGCCGACCGCGCTGGTCGCGCTGCCGGGCGTCGCCTCGCTGTTCGCGAGGCTGAGCCGGGACTGGACCGCCGAGGACCGCACCCGGGGCGTGATGGCCCTCTGTTACGGCGACCCCGGCCGGGTGAGCCCGGAGGGGTTCGAGGCCGCGGTCCAGGAGATGGAGCGGCGCCTCCAACTCCCTTATTTCTGGGACGCGATGACCCGCTCGGCGCGGGGCATCGTGGACGCCTACACGCTGGGCGGCCAGCACGGACTGTGGCGGCAGGCGGAGCGGGTGCTCGCGCCGACGCTGCTCGTCTACGGGCAGCGCGACCAGCTGGTCTCGTACCGGATGGCCCGCCGGGCCGCGGCCGCCTTCCGCGACTCGCGGCTCCTCACGCTGCCCGATGCCGGGCACGTGGCGATGATGGAGTATCCCGCGACGGTCGCCCAGGCCGTGCGGGAGCTGCTCGACGAGAGCGCCGGCAGACACCGCGGCGCCGGCCGGGCGGCCCCCGGCCGGGATACCGGCGACCGAGAAACCACCGACCGCGAAAACAGGAGCTGATCCGGGGCGTGGGACGACACAGCCGACCCAAGGGCCCCAGCGACTCGGTGCCCATACCCGAAACGCCCCCGGCCCCGCAGGCCGAGTCGGCCGTCGCCTCCGGCAGCGGCCGGCGCAGACGGCAGGCCCCGGGCGACGGCCCCGCCCCGCACCACGGCGGCGGCACTCCGGCCTTCGGCACCCCGCAGGTGCGCGGCGGACATCCGCAGCACCCCGAGCACGGGCCCGATGCCCAGGCCCGCCGCGGCGACTGGCACGGCAGGCCGCACACCGTCCAGCAGAATCCTTACGGCGCCGCGGCCCGCATCCCGGGCCCGCGGCGTTCCTCCATCGAGGCCTTCGACGGGCCCCCGCCGGCCGACACCGGGGCGAACCGCACCGTCGGCCTCGCGTCCCCGGCGCCCGAACCCGACGCCAAGGCCAAGGAGTCGAACGGCTCCAAGGGCTCGAAGGGCTCCAAGGGGCGGACGTTCACCGGGATCGCGGCCGCCGCGGTGACGACCGTGCTCGCGGTCGTCGTCGCCGGGCAGGTCACCTCGGACGGCAACAAGCACGATGTCGCCGGCCGGTCCACCGGCGACAGCGACCGTGACACGGACGGGAGTTCGGCCTCCCGGGGCAGCGAGCGGGCCACCCCGCAGGCGGCCCCCGCGGTCCAGACGTACGACCAGAAGATGGCCCAGCAGTTCCCGCTGGACCCCAAGCTCACCGCGTCCGGCACGTTCGACGCCGTGCCCGGGTTCGACGCGGCGCCCGGCAAGGGGCGCAAGTACCGCTACCGGGTCGACGTCGAGCAGGGGCTCGGCCTGGACGGCGCGCTCTTCGCCGAGGCCGTGCAGAAGACCCTCAACGACGACCGCAGCTGGGGCCACGGCGGCACGATGACCTTCGAGCGGATCTCGTCGGGCAAGCCGGACTTCATCGTCACGCTGGCCAGCCCCGGGACCACCGGCGCCTGGTGCGCCAAGTCCGGGCTCGACACCAACGAGGACAACGTCTCCTGCGACTCGGCCGCCACCGACCGCGTGATGATCAACGCGTTCCGCTGGGCGCAGGGCTCGGAGACGTTCGGCTGGGGCAAGGCGATGCTCACCTACCGGCAGATGCTCATCAATCACGAGGTCGGCCACCGGCTCGGGCACAACCATGTGAGCTGCCGCACGCCCGGCGCGCTCGCCCCGGTGATGCAGCAGCAGACCAAGTCCCTGGACATCGACGGGATCAAGTGCCTGCCCAACCCCTGGGTGTACCCCCAGGGTTGATCCCGCCACGGTGCGACATGTCCACGATGTGGGACGGCCGTCTCGTTCTCGATTGACAGTGAACAGCGGGTCGTTCATATTTCTCGGCATGTCGCACCGTCACGCCACCCCCGAACGCGCCGCCATCGAGCTGGCGCTCATCGGCGTGACCGGGCACAGCGTGGCCGACATTCTCTGTAGCTGACGCCGTCCCGAGCGCGTTCGATTTCCCCCTTTTCCCTTTTTTGCGCCCGGGCATTCCCGTGCTTTCGCACGGTTTCCGCACGCGGGCGCGGCCACCCCCTTTCCTTTCGGTGCTGTGGGCGCCCGTATTTCCCGCCCTGCCCAGCAGTTACCGAGAGGTCTACTTCCGATGCGTCACACGTCCATTTCGTCGGGGAATGTCGCCAGAGCGGCAGCGATAGCCGTGGTTCTCGCCGTGGGCGCCGTCGCCTGCGGCCCCGAGGACGGCGGCGCCAAGAGCGCCGGGTCCGGCGCGTCCGGCACGCCCCACAAGGGCGGCGCGCTCAGCGTCCTCAACAACGAGGCGCAGACCGACTTCGACCCCGCGCGGCTCTACACCTCCGGCGGCGGCAACGTCCCCTCGCTCGTCTTCCGCACCCTGACCACCCGCAATCGCGAGAACGGCGCCGAAGGCACGAAGGTGGTGCCCGACCTCGCGACCGACACGGGCAGGCCCAATGCCGACGCCACCGTGTGGACGTACACGCTCAAGGACGGCCTCACCTACGAGGACGGCAGCCCGATCACCACCGCCGACATCAAGTACGGCATCGAGCGCTCCTTTGCCGCCGAACTGTCCGGCGGCGCACCGTACTTGAGGGACTGGCTGGTCGGCGGCGCCCAGTACCAGGGCCCCTACAAGGACGGCGGCAAGGGGCTCGCCTCGATCGAGACGCCCGACGCCAAGACCATCGTGTTCCACCTGAACAAGCCCGAGGGCGAGTTCCCCTTCCTCGCCACCCAGACGCAGTTCGCGCCGGTCCCCAAGGCCAAGGACAACGGCACCAAGTACGAGGAGCACCCCGTCTCCTCGGGCCCGTACAAGGTCGTCAAGAACGAGAACGACGGCGAGCACCTGGTCCTGGAGCGCAACCCCCACTGGTCCGAGGCGACCGACACCGAGCGCAAGGCCTACCCCGACACCATCGACGTACGCTCCGGGCTCGACCAGGCCGTCATCAACCAGCGGCTCTCCGCGTCCCAGGGCCCGGACGCCGCCGCCGTCACCACCGACACCAACCTGGGACCGGCCGAACTCGCCAAGGTCACCAGCGACAAGCAGCTCGCCGCGCGGGTCGGCACCGGGCACTTCGGCTACACCAACTACATCGCGTTCAACCCGAACGTGAAGCCCTTCGACAACCCCAAGGTCCGCCAGGCCATCGCGTACGCCGTCGACCGCACCTCGGCCGTCAACGCCGTGGGCGGCTCCTCGCTCGCCGAGCCCGCCACCACCTTCCTGCCTCACCAGAAGGCCTTCGGGTACACCCCGTACGACCTCTTCCCGGCGGGCGCGTCCGGCAACGCGGCCAAGGCCAAGGAGCTCCTGAAGGAGGCGGGCTACGCCGACGGGCTCACCGTCACGCTCACCCACTCCAACGCCAAGGGCGGCCCCAAGGGGCCCGAGGTCGCCACCGCCCTCCAGGACGCGCTGAAGAAGGCGGGCATCACCGTCAAGCTCCAGGGCCTCGAAGGCAACGACTACAACGACACCGTGGCCAGCGCGAAGAAGGAGCCCGGCTTCTTCCTGCGCGGCTGGGGCGCCGACTGGCCCTCCGGCGGCCCGTTCCTCGCGCCGATCTTCGACGGGCGCCAGATCGTGCGGGACGGGGCCAACTTCAACACCGGCTTCCTGAACGACGCCTCCGTCAACAGCGAGATCGACGAGATCAACAAGCTGACCGACCTGACCGCGGCCGCCCCGCGCTGGGGCGCGCTCGACAAGAAGATAGGCGAGCAGGCCGTGGTCGTGCCGCTGTTCCACCCCGTCTACAAGCGGCTGGTCGGCAAGGACGTCAAGAACGTCGTCATCAGCGACTGGACCGGCGTGCTCGACATCTCGCAGGTAGCGGTCAAGTAGCCATGTCCGAAGCCCTGTTGACCACCGGGGCGGGCGTCGTCGCGCCCGCCCCCGGCGGTCGCCTCTTCTGGCGGCGGCTGCGCGCCCAGCGCGCGGTCACCGCCGCGGCGGCCGTCTTCGTCCTGCTCGTCCTGGTCGCACTCGCGGCCCCGCTGCTCACCGCGCTCGAAGGCCAGGACCCCAACGCCTTCCACCCCACGCTCGTCGACTCGGCCAGCGGCGGCGTGCCCATCGGCCCGTTCGGCGGGATCAGCGGGGAGCACTGGCTCGGCGTCGAGCCGCAGACCGGCCGCGACCTGTTCGCCCGGATCGTCTACGGCGCCCGCGTCTCGCTCGGCGTCGCCTTCGTCGCCACCCTCATCCAGGTCGCGCTCGGTGTCGCCCTCGGCCTGTTCGCCGCGCTCGGCGGCCGCTGGGCCGACCAGATCGTCAGCCGTGTCACCGACGTCGCGGCCGCCCTGCCGATGCTCGTCATCACGCTCGGTCTGCTCGCGGTGGCCCCGGCCTCGATCCCGCGGCCGGTCCTGATCACGCTGATCATCGCCGGGCTCGGCTGGTTCGGCACGTCGAAGATCGTGCGGGCGGGTGCCCTCTCGCTCAAGACGCTCGACCACGTCTCGGCGGCGCGGCTCAGCGGCTGGGGCACCTGGGCGATCGCCCGCCGCGAGCTGCTTCCCGCACTCGCCGCGCCCGTCATCACGTACGCGGTCCTGCTCGTCCCCACCAATGTGGTGGCCGAGGCGGCGCTGTCCTTCCTCGGGGTGGGCATCAAGCCGCCGACCCCGTCCTGGGGCCAGATGCTCACCGACGCCAACACCTGGTACCAGGCGGCCCCGACCTATCTGCTCCTGCCGGCCGGCCTGCTCTTCATCACCGTCCTCTCGCTGACGGTGATTGGCGAGGGTGTGCGGACGGCGCTTGACCCGAGAGCGGCATCGAGGCTCCGGGTGGGCACCCGCAAGGGGCTCAAGTCGCGTAAGCCACTTCGTCAGTCACCTCGTAAGTCGCTCAAGGAGAAGGCAAGTTGACCGGCTTCACGGGCTTTCTGCTGAGGCGGATCGCCGGAGCCGTCTTCGTGCTCCTCGCCCTGTCCGTCATCGTGTACGCCGTGTTCTACGTGGCTCCCGGCAACGTCGCCCAGATCGTCTGCGGCGAACGCTGCTCGCCGCAGCAAGTCGCCCTGGTCCACGACAAGCTGAGGCTCGGCGACCCGCTGTACCTCCAGTACGGCCACTTCGTCCAGGGCATCTTCGCCGGCCGCGACTTCTCGTCCGGTACGGGGATGGTGCACTGCTCGACGCCCTGCCTCGGCCAGTCCTACCGCACCGACGAGCAGGTCACCGACCTCATCCTCGGCAAGCTCCCGGTCACCGGCTCGCTGGTGGTCGGCGCGTTCGTGCTGTGGCTGCTCATCGGCGTCGGCACCGGGGTGCTTTCCGCGTGGAAGCGCGGCGGAATGACCGAACGGCTGCTGACCTGGCTGACCCTGGCGGGCACGTCCACGCCGGTGTTCGTCATCGGCCTGCTGCTGATCATCATCCTGTGCTCGACGCTGCAGTGGCTGCCGTTCCCGCAGTACGTGCCGTTCACGGACAACCCGCAACAGTGGTTCTGGGGCCTGCTGCTGCCCTGGTTCTCCCTCGCCCTGATCGAATCGGCCAAATACGCGCGGCTGACCAGGAGTTCGATGCTGGAGACGCTCGCCGAGGACCATGTGCGCACGTTCCGGGCGTACGGGCTGACCGAGCGGGCCGTCGTCGGGCGCCATGCGCTGCGCGGCGCGGTCGCCCCGGTCATCGCGCTCAGCGCGCTCGACGCGGGGACCATGTTCGGCAGCGCGGTGCTCACCGAGACGCTCTTCGGCATCCCGGGCATCGGGCAGCAGCTCGTGCAGTCGGTGCGCACGGTCGACCTGCCGGTGGTGGTCGGCGTGGTCCTGACCACCGGATTCTTCGTGGTGCTTGCCAATGCGGTCGCGGACGTCCTGTACGCGATGGCGGATCGACGGGTGGTGCTCTCATGACCGAGCCTTTGGTCGAGGTGTCCGACCTCGGCATCTCCTTCGGCGACGTACGGGCCGTCGACGGCCTCTCCTTCGCGCTCCGGCCCGGGGCGGCGCTGGGAGTGGTCGGCGAATCCGGCTCGGGCAAGAGCGCGTCGGCGTACGCGCTGCTCGGCCTGCACCGGGGTACGGGGGCGCGGGTTACGGGTGCGATCCGGGTAGCAGGGGTGGATGTGATGGCCGCCTCCGACTCCGAACTCCGTTCCCTGCGCGGGGGGTTGGCGGCGATGGTCTTCCAGGACCCGCTGTCCTCGCTCGACCCGTACTACACGATCGGCGACCAGATCGCGGAGGTGTACCGGGTGCACAAGGGCGGCTCCCGGCGGGCCGCCCGGGCCCGCGCCGTCTCGGTCCTGGACCGGGTGGGCATCCCGGACGCGGCCCGCAAGTCCCGCTCCCGCCCCCACGAGTTCAGCGGGGGCATGCGGCAGCGGGCCCTGATCGCGATGGCGCTGGCGTGCGAGCCGCGCCTGCTGATCGCGGACGAGCCGACGACCGCGCTCGACGTGACCGTCCAGGCGCAGATCCTGGACCTGCTGCACGATCTGCGCCGCGAGACGGGTCTCGGCCTGGTCCTGGTCACCCATGACGTGGGGGTTGCGGCGGAGAGCGTGGACGAGGTGCTGGTGATGCGGGCGGGGAGGGAGGTGGAGCGGGGGCCGGTGGGAGTTGTGCTGGGGGCTCCGCGGGAGCGGTACACACGGGCGCTGCTGTCGGCTGTGCCAAGGCTTTCCCCCACCCCGCCCCTTCCCGAGACCCTCCGGGGGAGTGCGCCCGGCCGCGACCCGGTGGATGCTGCTGGGGATCCGCCCCAGACCCCGTTCGCGCCCGAAAGGCGCTCGTCCTCAAACGCCGGGCGGGCTGGAGGTGCCGGTGAGGGCGATTCGCAAGCGACGGCCGGTGCCGGTCGGTGTGGGGATGCCGGGGTGTCCGACCCCGGCAGCGGCGCGGGGAACTGCGCGAGCGGCCACGCACGGTCCGCAGCCGAACCGGAGCCCTCCGAACCCCAGTCGCTGCCCACCGTTGCCGGCCACCAGGCCGCATCCGAATCCCACCCCCGGAGGGTCTCGGGGAGGGGCGGGGTGGGGGAGGGCTCCGAAGAAGGCGGCGTCGTGCTCCAAGCGACCGGCCTCCACAAGACCTTCGGCCGCGGCCGAACCGCATTCACCGCCGTCGACGGTGTCAGCCTCGCCGTCCGCCGCGGGGAAACCCTCGGCATCGTCGGAGAGAGCGGGAGCGGGAAGACCACCCTCGGCCGCATGCTGGTCGGGCTGCTCCGGCCCAGCGCCGGGCGCGTCACCGGCACCGGCGACGTCCAGATGGTCTTCCAGGACCCCGTTTCCTCCCTCAACCCCCGCCGGTCCATCGGCGAATCCGTGGCCGACCCCCTCAGGGCGAGAGGAGAGCGGGACGACAGCCGCATCCGGGAGCGGGTCGGCGAGCTGCTCCAGAAGGTGGGTCTCGACCCCGATCGCTACGACAGCTACCCGCACGAGTTCAGCGGCGGCCAGCGCCAGCGCGTAGGGATCGCCCGCGCGCTGGCCGCCGAGCCGACACTCATCGTGTGCGATGAGCCCGTATCCGCGCTCGACGTCACCACCCAGGCTCAAGTCACCGCGCTGCTCGGCCAGTTGCAGCGCGAGCTCGGGCTCGCGCTCGTCTTCGTCGCGCACGACCTCGCCGTGGTGCGGCAGGTCAGCGACCGGGTCGCCGTCATGCGGCAGGGGCGGATCGTGGAGGAGGGCGAGGTCGACGTCGTGTACGGGGCGCCGAAGGACCCGTACACCCGGCAGCTGCTCGCCGCCGTACCCTCGCTGGATCCCGCGCTCGCCGCCACCCGTCGCGCGGCCCGGCGCGAGCTGCGCGAGGCATCCCGGGAGGCGGCCCCCGAGGAAGTGGCCGTGGCGTAGCCGTGTGTGACCGAATCGACCCGTAGCGCGACCGAACGCCATCGGGTCGGGAAAGTTACGTGCATTCACCCCTTCCGGTGGCGCGATGGACAACCGTCCGTCGCGCCACCGGCATAACCGCTTACGTTCGTCCCGCTGCGAGTCGCCGTTGCCAACGGTGGCCGCCCACAAGGGAGATCGGGGGTGCGCACATGCGGATCGGACTGCTCACGGATGGCGGTTATCCGTACACGACCGGTGAGTCCAGGCTGTGGTGCGACCGGCTCGTGCGCGGGCTCGCGCGGCACGAGTTCGACATATTCGCGCTCAGTCGGAGTGCCGAGCAGGAACAACAGGGGCTGCTCGCGCTGCCTCCGCACGTGCGTCAGGTGCGTACCGCCTCTCCCTGGGCCGCGCCCGAAACCTGTCACGCCGGGCGCAGACGCGCCGAGCGCGGGTACGGGCGGCGCGAACGCCGGGAGTTCGCCGGGCACTTCGGGCGGCTGGCCGGCTCCATCTGCACCGAGCGGGCCGACGGCGACGCGTTCTCGGACGGGCTCTACGGGCTCGCCTCCCTCGCGCGTGAGCACGGCGGGCTCGGCGGCGAGCTGCGTTCCGAGACGGCTGTCCGCATTCTGGAAGCCGCCTGCCGTGCCCCCGGCGCGAACCGGGCCGTGCAGGCCGCCCGGGTGCCCGACCACCTCGCCTTCGCCACTCTCCTGGAGCGCGCCCTGCGCCCGCTCTCCCTCGACTGGTACGGCGACGACGCGCTCGGCGCGGTCGACCTCTGCCATGCCACATCCGGCGGCCGCGCCGCCCTGCCCGGACTGCTGGCCAAACGCTTCTGCGGGGTCCCGCTCCTGGTCACCGAGTACGGCGTACAGCTCCGCGCCCAATACCTCGCCAACGCCCAACTCTCCGTCCCGGTAAGGGCGTTGCAGGCTGCCTTCCAGCGCCGGCTCGCCGCCGAGGTGTACGCGCGGGCCGAGCTCATCACCCCCGGCAACACCCACACGCGTCGCTGGCAGGAGCGCTGCGGAGCCGACCGCGCCAAGCTGCGCACCGTCTACCCCGGCATGTCCGCCGACCGGTTCCACGCGGTGGGGGAGGGCGCGTACGAGGGCGAGCCCAACACCCTGGTGTGGGTCGGGCGGATCGAGCCCGCCAAGGACCTCATCGCGCTGCTCCACGCCTTCGCCGAGGTCCGCAAGGCCGAACCCGAGGCGCGGCTGCGCCTGATCGCGGCGCCCGCCGAGGGCGCCGAGGCCGTCACCTACCTCGCGCACTGCCGGGCGCTCGCCGCCCAGCTCTTCCCCGACGAAGCCGCCGACGCCCACGCGGTCGGCGACAACCCCGTCTCGTTCGAGGAGATCGGCGGCCCCGAGGCGCCCGAACTCGCCGACGCGTACGCCGCCGGAAGCGTCGTCGTCCTGTCCAGCGTCGTCGAGGGCTTCCCCATCAGCCTCGTCGAGGCCATGTTCTGCGGCCGGGCCACCGTCTCGACCGACACCGGCGCGGTCGTCGAAGTCATCGGCGGTACGGGACTGGTGGTGCCGCCGCGCAATCCGCGCGCCCTCGCCGATGCCTGCGTGGCGCTGCTCCGCGACCCCGAACGGCGCTCGCGCCTGGGCGCCGCCGCCCGCGCCCGCGCGCTCGAACTGTTCACCGTGGAGCAGAACCTCGCGGCATTTCGCGGCATTTACCTGGAGCTCATGTCGCACAACCCGGTCCACCGCGAGAACGCCGACGACTCGGTCGCCCCGCAGCCCTTCGCGCACCCCGCCGAAGCCCATGTGCCCGGCCGCTGGGCGGCCCCCACCGCGGCTCGCGTGCGGTCCAACTCGCCGTCCAACGGCCCCAGTTGGGCGGGCGGCCCGATCGCGATCCTGTTGCAGCAGCGCCTCGACGCCGCAGCGGAAGGGGCGGACGCGTGACCGACATCCCCTCCGCCCCGGCCGCCGGAGCGGCCTGGGGCGCCCGTCCCAAGGACGCCCTCGCCCCGACGCCCGACCGGAGCGGCACGGGCCGCGCCGCCACCCCCCGGCGCGGCCCCGCCGACCCCGTCAGAGCCCTCATGCACCGCCACCGCGCACTCTGCGAACGCGCCGTCGACCCGCTGGAGATCGCGGCAGGCCTCGAAGCGCACGGCGTCACCGACCGCACCGCCGCCCGCTTCCGTCACCGCGACGTCTTCTCGCTCGCCGAAGAGCTCTACGCCCGCGTGCCCCGCGACACCGAAACGCCGTCTGCGACAAGGGAGTTGGCTCCGGAGCCCGCCGGGTGGGCGCTGTGGGCCCTGCTGCCCGGCGTCGTCTGTGCGCTCGCCGTCGAGGGTGTCCAGCTCACCGCCGGCGGGGTCCGGCTCGTGGCCGGGGCGGTCGGCGCGGCCGCCTTCGTCGTCGCGCTCACCCTGACCCTGCGGCGCGGCCCCCTGCGCGCCGGCCCCCGCGCCAGGCCCGCTGCCCGCCTCTGCGCCGCCTGGCTCATGGCGTACGCCATCGGCGGCGACGGGTTGCTCGCCGAGGCCGTGCGGGGCGGCCCCGACGGAGGCTGGCCGCTCGACCCGGCGGCCGCCACCGGCCTCGCCTTCGCCGTGGCCCCCGCGATGTGGTGCGCGCACCTCTTCTCCGTACAGGCGCGCCGGAAGCTCGAATCCAGCCGGGGCCTCGCCGAGTTCGCCGGGCGCTCCCGCCCGCTGCTCCTGGCGACCGTGGCCCTGTTCCTCGTCGGCCTCACCGCATGCCTGGCGATCGCTCAACTGGCCTACGGCGCCGATGCGTTCGCGGCCGCAGCCGCGCTCGGGGTGCTGCTCTGGCTCGCCCGGCTGCTCGCCGCGCACGGCTTTGCCGGAGCCGCGACCAAGGTGCTCGCCGCCGCCGCGAGTGCCGAACTGCTCGCGCTCGCCTTCGTGTTCGCCGGGCGGCTGCCCGGCTGCGCCGCCCTCGGCCGCCCCGTCGAAGCCGTGGTGCGGACCTGGGGCGCCGGGGCGCTGCCCGCCGCCGTGTGCGGCGCCGCCGCCCTCGCCCTGCTCGCCCGAGCCGCCGCCGTGCTGGCCCGCGCCTCGGCCCACTGTGACCAGTGAGGCGCCCGACGACCGACGCGCCCACCCCACCGAAGCGCCGCGATCGCCCGACCCCCTTACGGAGCGGGCGAGGCGGCATTGAAGGAGAACGACACATGACCGCCCTGCCACCGGCCTCCCGCCGCCCGCACGGAAGGACCGTGCGATGAGGGTGCTGCTGCTCGGAGCCAACGGATACCTCGGCCGGTTCGTCGCCGACCGCCTGCTCGCCGACCCCGCCGTGCAGCTCACCGCCCTCGGGCGCGGCGACGACGCGGACGTACGGTTCGACCTCGCCACCGGCAGCCCGGGAGCCCTCACCCGCTTCCTCGACGCCGTGCACCCCGGGGTCGTCGTCAACTGCGCCGGGGCCACCCGAGGCGGCGCCCGCGAGCTGACCCGGCACAACACCGTCGCCGTCGCCACCGTCTGCGAGGCCCTGCGGCGCAGCGGCTGCGGCGCACGTCTCGTCCAGATCGGCTGCGCCTCGGAGTACGGGCCCTCGCAGCCCGGCTCCTCCACCGCCGAGGACGCCGTGCCGCGCCCCGGCGGGCCGTACGGCGTCTCCAAGCTCGCCGCGACCGAACTCGTCCTCGGCTCCGGCCTCGACGCGATCGTGCTGCGCGTCTTCTCGCCCGTCGGCCCCGGCACCCCCGCAGGCTCGCCGCTCGGGCGCCTGGCCGAAGCGATGCGGCGGGCCATGCAGTCCGGCGACGGCGAGCTGAAGCTCGGCGGGCTCGGCGTGCAGCGGGACTTCGTGGACGTACGCGATGTGGCGCGGGCCGTGCACGCCGCCTCGCTCTCCGCCGCCCAGGGCGTGGTCAACATCGGCACCGGACGCTCGGTGAAGCTCCGCGACGCGGCCGCCGTCCTGGCCAGGGTCGCGGGCTACGCGGGCACCCTGCACGAACTCGACGGGCCGCCCGTCATGCGCCCCGGTCTCATCGGCTCCCCGCGCTCCGGCGAGGCCGCGCTCGAACACCTCGCCACGCCCGCCCCGTACCCCGACGGCTGCGGCAGCTGGCAGCAGGCCGACGTACGCACCGCCCGCGACCGGCTCGGCTGGCGGCCCCGGATCAACCTGGAGGAATCGCTCGCCGACATCTGGATGGAGGCGGCATGCCGAATCTGACCCGGCTCCTCGGGCAGCGCTCGGCGACCGGCGCCGACCGGCTCGGCCTCGGTGTCCCCGGCTACGCCCACCCGCTCGTCGCCCCCGTCGAATGGGCCGAACTCACCCGCCCCGGAACGCCGTTGCACTGGGCCGTGCTCAATGTCTCCGGCGGCACCCCCGGCGGCCCCGGCAGCCGGCCCGACCCGCACTGCCTCGAAGCCGTCGGCAAACTGCGCAACGCGGGCATCCGGGTGCTCGGCCACGTCGACACGGCGTACGGCAGCCGCCCCTTCGGCGAGCAGATCTCCGAGGCGCACCGCTACCTCGACTGGTACCGGGTCGACGGCTTTCTGCTCGACCGATGTCCCACAGAGCGAGACGCGCTTCCCGAAATGCGGCGCACCGCCGACACGCTGCGGGCCCTGCGCGACGGTGCCCACCTGGTCTTCGGGCACGGGACGCACCCGTACCCCGGCTATGCGGAGGCCGCCGACCAGCTGATCACGTACACCGGGCCGTGGACCGACTACCGCTGGTCGCAGGTGGCCGAATGGACCGCCGACTATCCGTCGGAGCGCTTCTGCCACCTGGTGCACGGGGTGCCCCGAACGCATCTGGAGGAGGCGCTGCGGATCGCCCGCTGGCAGGGCGCGGGCACGATCTACTTCACGGACCGCGTCGACCGCTCCGGCCGGGGGAACGGCCATATCGACCCATTCCAGACCCTGCCCGGCTACTGGGACGAAATCGTCTCGCGGATCGGACCGGGTATCTCGGAATGAGGGGGCGCGTGGCAGTGTTACGGAGAGAACAACCGTACTGAGTTACCGACCGACGGAGTTTCCGTGTCGCTGCCACCCCTGGTCGAGCCAGCAGCTGAGCTCACCGTAGACGAGGTCCGCAGGTATTCGCGCCACCTGATCATCCCCGACGTCGGGATGGACGGGCAGAAGCGGCTGAAGAACGCGAAGGTGCTCGCCGTGGGCGCCGGCGGTCTCGGCTCCCCGGCCCTGATGTACCTGGCCGCCGCCGGTGTCGGCACGCTCGGCATCGTGGAGTTCGACGAGGTCGACGAGTCGAACCTCCAGCGCCAGATCATCCACAGCCAGGCCGACATCGGCCGCTCCAAGGCGGAGTCCGCGCGGGACTCCGTCCTCGGCATCAACCCGTACGTGAACGTCGTCCTGCACGAAGAGCGGCTCGAAGCCGAGAACGTGATGGACATCTTCAGCCAGTACGACCTGATCGTCGACGGCACGGACAACTTCGCGACGCGTTACCTGGTGAACGACGCGTGCGTGCTCCTGAACAAGCCGTACGTCTGGGGTTCGATCTACCGCTTCGACGGCCAGGCCTCCGTCTTCTGGTCCGAGCACGGTCCCTGCTACCGCTGCCTCTACCCGGAGCCCCCGCCGCCGGGCATGGTCCCGAGCTGCGCCGAGGGCGGCGTGCTCGGCGTCCTGTGCGCGTCGATCGGCTCGATCCAGGTCACCGAGGCGATCAAGGTCCTCGCGGGCGTCGGCGAGCCGCTGGTCGGCCGCCTGATGATCTACGACGCCCTGGAGATGCAGTACCGCCAGGTCAAGGTCCGCAAGGACCCCGACTGCGCGGTCTGCGGCCCGAACGCGACGGTCACCGAGCTCATCGACTACGAGGCCTTCTGCGGCGTCGTGTCCGAGGAGGCCCAGGAAGCGGCCATGGGCTCGACGATCACTCCCAAGCAGCTCAAGGAGTGGATCGACGCGGACGAGAAGATCGAGATCATCGACGTCCGCGAGCCGAACGAGTACGAGATCGTCTCGATCCCGGGCGCCAAGCTGATTCCGAAGAACGAGTTCCTGATGGGCACGGCGCTCGAATCGCTGCCCCAGGACAAGCGCATCGTCCTGCACTGCAAGACGGGCGTCCGCTCGGCGGAGGTCCTCGCGGTCCTCAAGGCGGCGGGGTTCGCCGACGCGGTCCACGTAGGGGGCGGCGTGATCGGCTGGGTCAACCAGATCGAACCGGAGAAGCCGATCTACTAAGCGCTGGGTACTCGGACCGCGGGCCGTCCGTGGCCGGTCGCGCAGTTCCCCGCGCCCCTTAAGGCCATGGGGGTCGGCCCGCACTTCTCGTGCGGGCCGGCCCCTTTGTCGTTCTGCGTGATCGCATCCGGCCACGACGAGCCGCAGTCGAAAACGCACCCAAAGCGGCGCCGGGTCACTGGCAGACGGCCCCCGCAGAAGGCACCTTTCCTTCCAGGAGGTAAGCGTTCACAGCCCCCTGCACACACTTGTTGCCGCTGTTGTACGCCCCGTGCCCCTGCCCCTTGTAGGTGAGCTCGACGCCGACCCCGGGGCCCAGCTTGTCCACCATGTTCTTCGCGCCCACGTACGGCGTCGCGGGATCCCCCGTGTTGCCGACGACCACGATCGGGGCGGCGCCCGGTGCGCTCACGTCCGGGGTGGTCCACTGGCCGACGACCGGCCAGTGGGAGCAGCCCATGAGGCCCCAGGCCATGAAGTCGCCGAAGACGGGCGAGGCCTTGCGGAACTCGGGGAGCTTGGCCTTCGTTTGCTCCAGTGAGTAACGCTCTTTGAAATCAGCGCAGTTGATGGCCGTATTGGCGGCCTGGATGTTGCTGTACGTGCCGTCCTTGGAGCGCCCGTTCATGGCGTCGGACAGGGCGAGGAGCAGCGCGCCCTGTCCGCCCTCCGCCTCGTCGACGCCCTGTTCGAGGAGCTGCCAGTACTCCTTGGAGTACAGGGCCTGGGCGATGCCGTTGGTGGCCTGGGTCTGGGTGAGCTGCCGGCCGCTGTTGCCGGCCGGAATGGGCTTCGTGTTGAGCTGGGCGAGCAGCTTGACGATGACGTCCTCGACCTCTCGTACGTTCGCGCCGCGCAGGAGGCACTTGTCGCCGCGGTTCACGCAGTCCTGCGCGAAGTTGTCGAGGGCGAGCTGGAAGCCCTTGGCCTGCCCGATCGCGCTCTGCTCGACGTCGTTGGTGGGGTCGACGACGGCGTCGAAGACGGCCCGCCCGACGTTCTTGGGGAACAGATGGGCGTAGACGCCGCCGAGTTCGGTCCCGTACGAGATCCCCATGTAGTACAGCTTCTGGTCGCCGAGGACCTGGCGCAGCAGGTCCATGTCGCGGGCGGCTTCGGTGGTGCCGACGTGGGGGAGCACCTTGCCGGAGTTGTCCTGGCAGGCGGTGGCGAACGACTTGAGGCCCTCGATGTACGCCTGCTCCGTGGAGGCGTCGTCGGGCGTGGCGTCCTGGGCGAAGTACTTGTCGAGCTGGGAGTCGTTCTCGCACTGCACGGGCGCGCTGGCGCCGACCCCGCGCGGGTCGAAGCTGACCAGGTCGTAACGGCCGCGCAGCCCCTCGTAGTCACTGGCCGCGGCGGGCAGGGTGGAGACGCCGGAGCCGCCCGGGCCGCCGAAGTTGAAGACGAGCGAGCCGATGCGGTGTGCCTTGTCGGTGGCCTCGGTACGGATGAGGGCGAGGTCGAGGGTGCCGGCCTTGGGGTTCGCGTAGTCCAGCGGCACCTTCATGGTGGCGCACTTCCACTGGGCGCCGCCGGGCAGCGGGGAGGGCGCGGAGCCGGTGCCCTCGGCCGCGGTGGGCGCGGTGCACGCCTTCCAGTTCAGCTTCTGGGTGGCGAGCTCGGCCGCGTCGGCGGTGCCCGAGGTGAGCCCGCCCTCGTCCTTGGCCCCGCTGGAACAGCTGACGGCGGCGAGCAGTACGGCGGCGGCGCTGAACGTGGCGGCCCGGGTCCGCTTGCGCGGGGCGCGGTGGTGTTCCATCCCCCCATCCTGCGTCGGGAACAGGAAGAGCGCGCGGGCGGGGCGGCCCATCGGGGTGGCACCCTGCCCGGCTCCGCCCGGGCGCCGGCCCGCTCAGCCCGGGACGCGCGCCCGGTCGAGCACCCGTTCCGCCGCCGAGCAGAGGCTCCACCAGGCGGTCCACCGCCTCCCGGCCGATCCGTTCGGCCAGACAGGTGGAGAGTGCCCGTTGAGGTCGGCACGCTGGAACGGGTCGCCGCCGGTGATCACGAACAACGGGCCGGGCTCTCCGAACGCGGCGATCTGGTCCATCAGGCGCCGGGCGTCCACCCGTCGAGCTCGCCCGGGTCGCGGTCGCACCAGGGTCCGCCCGCTCATCGCACCCGCTCCCAGCCGCGCCGCGCCGCCCGGTCGGCCGTCAGCTTCGGATCGCGGCGCCGGTAGACGACGTACGGGCGGAACAGGTACTGGACCGGCGCGCTGAACATGTGGACCAGGCGCGAGTACGGGATCAGCGCGAACAGCGTGAAGCCGAACAGGATGTGCAGCTGGAAGGCGAGCGGGGCCGCACTCATCAGGTGGTAGTCCGGCTGGAAGGTGAACAGCGAGCGGAACCAGATGGAGATGCCTTCGCGATAGTTGCAATCATCGGTCGCGCCAGTGGAGTTGAGGATCGTCGCCGTCAGGCCGAGCAGCATGGCGCCGAGCAGGAATGGGTACATCAGGCGGTCGCTGCGCAGCGTCGCCTTGCGCACCGCCGGGACCTTGAAGCGGCGGAAGACGAGAATGCCGATGCCGGCCGCCGCCGCGACGCCCGCGACCGCGCCCGTCGACACGGCGAGCAGGTGGTAGGTGTGGTCGCTGACGCCGACCGCGTCCGTCCAGCTCTGCGGGATCACCAGGCCCACCACATGGCCGAGTACGACGAAGAGCATGCCGAAGTGGAAGAGCGGCGAGCCGATGCGCAGCAGCCGCGACTCGTGGACCTGGGTGGAGTGGGTCGTCCAGCCGAACCGGTCGTAGCGGGCCCGCCAGAAGGTGCCCGCGATCAGCAGCGCGATCGAGACGTAGGGCAGCACGCCCCACAGGAACAGGTCCATCAGGAAGCCTTCCTCTCGGGGAAGCCCGGCCAGGGGAGTTCGACGCCGGGCCCGAACGGCTCAAGGCCGACGGTCTCGTGCGGCGGGCCCGCCTTGGCCAGCGCCTTCGCCTCGGCCTTCGTGGTGGGCGAGGCGCCGGGCAGGGTCGCGCAGACCGCTTCGAGGACGTCGGCGTAGGGGGTGCCGGTCTCGGTCAGGGCGAGCCGCAGCAGTTCGAGGCCCGCCCGGTGCTCCTGGAGCAGCTCGGTGCCGGACTCCTCGTGGCGCCCGGCGAATTCGAGCGCGGCCGGAAGGAAGTCGGGGAGCTCCTCGTGACTGAACTCCAGGCCGTGGTCGCGGTAGATCCGCTTGATCCGGACGAGCGAGAGGCCCCGGCGCCGGGTGTCGCCGTCGGTCCACCACGTCAGGTACAGACAGCGGCGGTTGCGGGTGTCGAACGTCGACGTGTAGTGCGCGGCCAGATCCAGCGGATCGGTGGCCGCCGCCACGTCCACGAAGGCCTGGAGTTGCCCGGCCGCTGAGCCCGGGCATTCCATCAATGCGTCGTGCAGCAAAGGGAGTCGGTCATGGAAGGCCTCGTCGGGGTAGTGCAGGCAGCGGGCCGCGACCAGGCGCAGAACGGCTGAGCTCTCGGGGGTCATGCGCTCCTCCGGGTCGGGGAGAGGTTCAGCAGGACACGGTTCGGGGCGACCTCGCCGACCGGGCAGGTGTCGTCGAGCGGGTGGGCCTCGGCGAGGGCGTCGGCGTCGGCGCGGGCCGCACTCGGCACCACGTACCGGTCCTCGTACTTGGCGATCGCGAGCAGCCGGAACAGGTCCTCCATCTCGGTGCCGGTCAGGCCCACGGCCCGTGCGATGGACTCGTCGCGCTCCTCGCCGAGGTTCACGCGCCGCATGTACGAGCGCATGGCGGCCATCCGGCGCAGGACCGCCTCCACGGGGTGGGTGTCGCCCGCCGTGAGCAGCTCGGCCAGGTACTCCACCGGAATGCGCATCGCGTCGATCGCACCGAACAGGTTCCCGGCGTCCTCGCCGTCGTGACCGCTCGCGGCGACCGCCTCGACGACCGGTGAGAGCGGTGGCACGTACCAGACCATCGGCATCGTGCGGTACTCCGGATGCAGCGGAAGGGCGACCTGGTAGGTGGCGATCAGGTCGTACACGGGGGAGCGGCGGGCCGCCTCGATCCACTCGTGGGTGATGCCCGAGGCCTTCGCGGCGGCGGCCACGGCCGGGTCGTCCGGGTCGAGGAAGCACTCCAACTGGCTCGGATACAGGTCGTGTTCGTCCTCGACGGCCGCCGCATCGGCCACCTTGTCGGCGTCGTACAGCATCACGCCGAGGTAGCGCATCCGGCCGACGCAAGTCTCCGAGCACACGGTCGGCAGGCCCACCTCGATGCGCGGGAAGCAGAAGGTGCACTTCTCGGCCTTGCCGGTGGCGTGGTTGAAGTAGACCTTCTTGTACGGGCAGCCCGTCACACACATCCGCCAGCCGCGGCAGGCGTCCTGGTCGACCAGGACGATGCCGTCCTCCTCGCGCTTGTACATCGCGCCGGACGGGCACGACGAGACGCACGCGGGGTTCAGGCAGTGCTCGCAGACCCGGGGCAGATAGAACATGAAGCTCTGCTCGAACTCGAAGCGGATCTTCTCGCCGACCTCGTCGCGGATCTTCTCGACGATGGGGTCGAGCGGGGCGTTCTGGGGTGCGCCGCCCAGGTTGTCGTCCCAGTTCGGGCCCCACTCGATCGTGTCGACGGGCTCGCCGGTCAGAGCGGACACGGGCCGCGCGACGGGCAGGTCGTTGCCCGCGGGGGCGTCGATGAGGTTCTTGTACTCGTACGTCCAGGGCTGGTAGTAGTCGTCGATCCCGGGGAGTTCGGGGTTGGCGAAGACCTGGCCGAGGCGCTTGAGGCGGCTGCCCGCGCGAAGCCGCAGCCTGCCGGAGCGGGTGCGCTCCCAGCCGCCCTTCCACTTCTCCTGGTCCTCCCAGCGGCGCGGGTAGCCCTGGCCGGGGAGGGTCTCGACGTTGTTGAACCAGACGTACTCGGTGCCCTGCCGGTTGGTCCACGCCTGCTTGCAGGTGACCGAGCAGGTGTGGCATCCGATGCACTTGTCGAGGTTCATGACCATGGCGATCTGTGCCATGACGCGTCCAATGGTCGCTTCGCGACGGGGCATGACTCAGTACTCCACGTTCTGCGAGCGGCGGCGGACGACCGTCACCTCGTCGCGCTGGTTGCCGGTCGGGCCGAGGTAGTTGAACGCCCACGTCAACTGGGCGTAGCCGCCCACCAGATGGGTGGGCTTGAGCATGATCCGGGTCAGCGAGTTGTGGATGCCGCCGCGTTTCCCGGTCTTCTCGGTCCTGGGCACGCCGACGGTGCGCTCCTGCGCGTGGTTCATGTAGACCGTGCCGGCGGGCATCTTGTGCGAGACGATCGCGCGAGCGGTGACCACGCCGTTGCGGTTGACCGCTTCGATCCAGTCGTTGTCCCGCACACCGATCGACTCGGCGTCCTGCGGGGACATCCAGATGGTCTGGCCGCCCCGGCCGAGCGTCATCATGTACAGGTTGTCCTGGTACTGGCTGTGGATCGCCCACTTGTTGTGCGGGGTGAGATAGCGGACCGCGACCTGCTTCCCGCCCGCCCGTCGCCCACCACCCCTGTTTCGAAGCCCTTCGGTCTGCACCCCTTCTATGGAGCCGAGCTCCGGCTCCCCGTACAGGCGGTGCATGTTCAGCGGCGGCTTGTAGACGGGCAGCGCCTCGCCGACCTCGTGGATCCAGTCGTGGTCCAGGAAGAAGTGCTGGCGGCCGGTGAGGGTGTGCCAGGGCTTGAGGTGCTCGGTGTTGACGGTGAACGCGGTGTAGCGCCGCCCGCCCGATTCGCTGCCCGACCACTCCGGCGAGGTGATCACCGGTACGGGTCTGGCCTGGGTGTCCGCGAACGTGATGCGCTTGCCCTCGGCCTCGGCGGCGAGGTGGGCCATGTGCTGCCCGGTCTTCTTCTCCAGCGTCTCGAAGCCCTGGGTCGCCAGGCGCCCGTTGGAGGTGCCGGACAGCGAGAGGATCGCCTCGCAGGCGTGCTGGGCGGTGTCGAGACGAGGCCGCCCCTTCGCCACGCCTTCTCGTACGAGACCGTTCTTCTCACCCAGATACGTGATTTCCTCGGCCACGTCGAAGGTGATCGCCTTCGTGGTGACGCCGAGCTGGTCCACGAGGGGGCCGAGCGCGGCGAACTTCTCGCCGACGGCGCCGTAGTCCCGCTCGACGACGGTCAGGTTGTACATGGTCCGCCCCGGTACGGGCTCGCACTCGCCCTTCGACCAGTCGAGCGCGACCCCGCCGGGCTGGGCCATCTCGCCGCCCGGGGTGTCGTGCTGGAGCGCGGTCGCAACGACGTCCCTGCGCACGCCGAGGTGTTCGCCGGCCAGCTCGCCGAAGCGCTCGGCCATCGCGTGGAAGGCGTCGTAGTCGGAGCGGGCCTGCCACGGCGGATCGACGGCCGGGGTGAAGGCGTGCAGGAACGGGTGCATGTCCGTCGAGGACAGGTCGTGCTTCTCGTACCAGGTGGCGGCGGGCAGCACGACATCGCTGAGCAGCGTCGTCGACGTCATACGGAAGTCCATCGCGAGCAGCAGATCGAGCTTGCCCTCGACGTCCTCCTGGTGCCAGGCCACATCGCGCGGCGCGCAACGCGGCCCGTCCTCGGGGAGGTTGGAGTGCGTGCCGAGCAGATGCTTGAGGAAGTACTCGTTGCCCTTGGAGGACGAACCGAGCAGATTGGCGCGCCATACGTTCAGTACGCGCGGCCAGTTCCGCGGCGCGTCCGGGTCCTCGCCCGCGAAGCCGAGCCGCCCCGCCTTGAGCTCGTCCACCACATGCCGGACGGGGTCCTCGGCCTCGCCGAGTTCCAGCGGGTTGCGGTCGAAGGTCGGGTACGAGGGCATCCAGCCCATGCGGGCCGAGGCGGCCAGGCAGTCGGCGCCGGTCATGCCCTCGAAGCGGCCGTCGCCGAGCGGGGAGGCCAGCGCCTCGGTGGGCAGCGTGTCGTAGCGCCACTGGTCGGTGTGCAGGTAGAACCAGCCCGCGCCGATCATGTGCCGGGGCGGCCGGGTCCAGTCGGAGGCGCTCGCGAGGGTGGCCCAGCCGGTGACCGGACGGCACTTCTCCTGCCCGACGTAGTGGCCCCAGCCGCCGCCGTTGCGACCCTGGCAGCCGGTCAGGGTGAGCAGCGCGAGGAAGGCCCGGTAGATGGTCTCGGAGTGGAACCAGTGGTTGGTTCCGGCGCCCATCAGGATCATGCAGCGGCCCTCCGACTTCTCGGCCGTCTCCGCGAACTCCCTGGCCACGCGGGCGACTTGGGCCGCCGGTACGGAGGTGAGGGTCTCCTGCCAGCCGGGGGTGCCGGGAGTCCGGGCGTCCTCGTACGACGTCGGCCACTCGCCGGGCAGCCCCTCGCGGCCGACCCCGTACTGGGCCAGCATCAGGTCGTACACGGTGGTGACGGGGCGGCCGCCGATGCGGCGGACCGGAACGCCCCGGCGTACGACGCCTTCGGCGTTCTCGGCGGTTTCCTCGAAGCGGGGCAGCGCGACCTCGACGGTCTCGCCGTCACCCTCGCTGTCGCCGAGCATGCTGAGCCGGGGCACGGTGTCGCCCAGGTCCAGGTTCCACTCGGGCGTCGTGCCCCAGCGGTGGCCCAACGTGCCGCCCGGGACGGTGGGTTCACCGGTGGCGTCGTCGATGAGGACGGTCTTCCACTGGGCGTTCTCCGTGTCCTCGCCGAGGTCGGCCGCGGTCACGAACTTGTGCGGCACGAGCCCTTCTTCGGTCTCCTTCAGGGAGACCAGGAAGGGCAGGTCGGTGTACGTGCGCACGTAATCGACAAAGAAAGACGTCTGTCGTTCGACAAAGAATTCCTTGAGGATGACGTGGCCCATGGCGAGGGCGAGGGCGCCGTCCGTTCCCGGGTGCGGATGCATCCATTCGTCGGCGAACTTCGTGTTGTCCGCGAAATCCGGGGAAACGGTGACGACCTTCTGGCCGCGATAGCGGGCCTCGGTCATCCAGTGCGCGTCGGGGGTACGCGTGACGGGGACGTTGGAGCCCCACATCATCAGATAGGCCGCGTCCCACCAGTCGCCGGACTCCGGCACGTCCGTCTGGTCGCCGAAGACTTGCGGGGAGGCGACCGGCAGGTCCGCGTACCAGTCGTAGAAGGAGAGCATCGGCGCGCCGATGAGGGAGTGGAAGCGGGCGCCGGCCGCGTGCGAGGCCATCGACATCGCGGGGATGGGGGAGAAGCCGGCGACCCGGTCCGGGCCGTGCTCCTTGATGGTGTGGACGTGGGCGGCCGCGACGATCTCGACGGCCTCCTCCCAACTCGCCCGTACCAGACCGCCCTTGCCGCGCGCCTTCTGGTACCTCCTTCTCCTGGCGGCGTCGTTCTGGATGTCGGCCCAGGCGAGCACCGGATCGCCCAGGCGTGCCTTGGCCTCGCGGTACATCTTGAGGAGCTCGCCGCGTACGTGCGGGTGGCGGACCCGGGTCGGCGAGTAGCTGTACCAGGAGAAGGAGGCGCCGCGGGGGCAGCCGCGCGGCTCGTACTCGGGGCGGTCGGGGCCGACGGAGGGATAGTCGGTCGCCTGGGTCTCCCAGGTGATGATCCCGTCCTTGACGTACACCTTCCAGCGGCACGAGCCGGTGCAGTTCACGCCGTGCGTCGAGTACACGACCTTGTCGTGGCTCCAGCGGTCCCGGTAGAAGGACTCGGCCTGCCGGCCGCCGGTGCGGTGCACGGTGCGCAGATCGTCAGGGACCTCGGCGCGGGTGAAGAAGCTGCCCGCCCGCACGAGTGCGTCGGCAATGCCGCGGGGATGCTCTGGCTTCTTTTGCAACGGAAACTCCTCCGGCCCGAAAAAGAATGTGAGCGGGCCTTTCCGGACGAGGTGTCGGGAAATGCGGACGCCTCCGGACGGCCATCAACGAGCCTACGCCCGCCATTTCTTGGAACCCGGGGACTTTGGTCCCAGCGGGCGGTGACCTAATTCCGCGATTGTCCCGGGGGCGGGCTGGGATGATGGGAAACGTGCCGAGTGCCTAAGGCGTCCTGTCCTTTCGGGTATTTCGGGAACCCTTTTCGGAAGGGGAAAGGTGGGCCGCCGTGAGCCGGAACCGCTGGCTGCCGAACCAGCACGGGGCGTGGGCGATGCTCGCCGTCCCGTTCCTCGCCGGTACGTTCCTGGGCCACCCGCGCTGGGCGCATCTGCCCCTGCTCGCGGCTTGGCTACTCGGCTACCTCGCGGCGTACCACTTCCAGCAGTGGCTGCGCCTGAGCCGGCTAACCCGCAACCCGAAGGCGCCGCGCCGCCATGTCCGTCCGGCGGCGTGCTTCGGAGCGGGGGCCCTGCTTTTCGGCCTCCCGCCGGCCGCGCTGCACCCGTGGCTGCTGCCGGCAGCGGCATGCGCGGCCCCGTTCGTCCTGCTCAACTCCCTTTACGCGTACGCCAATCGGGAGCGGGCGCTGTGGAACGGCCTGGCGGCGGTGGTCCCGGCGTGCGGAATGCTGCTGGTGACGCTGCGGCTGGGGGGTGGATCGTGGGACGCCGGCCTCGCCCCGGCGCTGGCCTGCCTGCTGTATTTCTCGGGGACGGTCCCGTACGTGAAGACAATGATCAGGGAGCGGAACTCGCGGGCGTATTACGGGGGTTCGGTGGCGTATCACGGCGTGGCGCCGGCACTGGCGACCCTGCTGAACCCGTGGCTGGCAGCCCCGTTCGCGCTGTACCTGCTGCGAGCGGCGCTCCTGCCCGGCCGGGGGCTGAAGGTGGGGGTGGTGGGAGCGGTGGAGGTGGCGGCCTCGCTGGCCTTGCTGGGGACGGTGCTGGCCGTCTTCTGAGCGCGGGCGGCCGCCGACCGCGGGGTCCCGCGCCCCTGGGCGGCCTGCCCTCCTGGAACTTCGTCCGCGGGCGGAACGCGGCGCCCTACAGCTGGCCCTTCCTCGTCAAATAGTTGAAGCACAGCCAGCCCGGCAGGACGGGGAGCCAGAAGGTCAGCAGGCGGTACAGGAGCACCGCCGAGGTGGCCGTTTCCGCCGTCATGCCGGCGATCGTCAACGCCGTTGACAGGGCCAGCTCGACCGCGCCGACACCACCCGGCGTCGGCGCCGCGGAGCCGAGCGCGTTGGCCGTCAGGAAGACCACCGCCACGCTCGCGTAGCTCAGCGTGTGCTCGCTCCCCGTACCGAACGCACGGATCGACGCGTCCAGGCACATCACGAACACGCCCGTCAGGAGCAGCATGCCGCCGATCCCGGTGATCAGTTTCTGCGGGCGCTGGAGCACGTCCAGCATGCGCGGCACCACACCCGCGAACAGCGAACGGACCCGGCTGACCACGAACTTCCGCAGGAACGGGACCGCGGTCACGACCAGGATCAGTACCGCGGCTGTGAGCAGACCCGCGATCACTGTGCGGGACGGCGAGAGTTCCGAGGTCTGCTCGGTGCCCGTCACGTACCCGAAGATCAGCAGCAGAGAGATGTGCGAGGCGAGCCCGAAGAGCTGCGATGCGCCGACACTCGCCACCGCGAGCCCCGGACGTACACCCGCGCGCTGGAGGAACCGTGTGTTGAGGGCGACACCGCCGACCGCGGCCGGCGCGACCAGCTTCACGAACGAGCCCGCGACCTGCGCGGTCACCGCCCGCCAGAACGGCACCCGCTCGGGCACGAAGCCGAGCAGGCTGGCCGCCGCGGCCGGGTAGGACAGCGCCGAGAACAGTACGGCCGCCGCGACCCAGCCCCACTGCGCGTTCGCGATCAGATCCCCGAACTTGATGTTGGTGAGCTGCACCAGGAGGAAGTACGCGGCGAAGGCCCCCGCCACGAAACTGATCAGCGTCTTCACCTTGATGCGTTCGAGGCGTACCGGCTCGACGGGGGCCTGCGGGCGGATCAGCAGCACCTGGTGACGGATCTGGGTGAGCAGATCGTCCTCCTTCGCCTCCTCCAGGGCCTCGTCGATGGCCAGCTTCTCGGCCTTCTTCTCGGCCTTGACGGCCTTGCGGTCGTCCAGGACCGGGACGGCTTCGGGGTGCGCGGCGGCCTCCTTGGCGGCGGCCGCCTCCGCGGCCTTCGCCTCCTTCGCCGCGTCCGACGCCTCCAGGACCGCCTCGCGCTCGCGCTGCGCCTGCTCGCGGCCGAGCTTGCGCAGGGTCGCGCGGGTGGAGCGGCTCAGCGCGATGGGCTGGAGCAGCGGGAGGCTGTCGGCGACCACGTCCGGGCCGAGCACGTCGAGCGCGGAGGCGACCGAGCGCTCGGCGCCGACGCGCAGGCCGAGGGTGGTCAGGAGCTGGGCGACGTCCATCCGGAGCACGATGTCGCCCGCGGCGATCTCGCCGCCGCGCAGATCCGTCACGATCACCTTGCCGGAACGATCCACCAGGATCGCGTCGCCGGCCAGCCTGCGGTGCGCGATCCGCCGCGACTGGAGCGCCTCGACCTGCCGCCACGTCTCGCGCAGCAGGTCGTCGGTGATCTCCTTGTCGTCGAGGGAGTCCAGGGAACGCCCGCCGGTGTGCTCGTACACCAGCATCACGGCGTCCGGGCCGAGCTCGGAGGTGGCGATCAGCTTGGGCGCGTTCGCCCCGGCCGCGATCGCCGCGTACGCGAGGAGCGCCTCCTGCTCCAGGGCCTGTCTGAGCGACTGGATCGAGCGACGGGTGGTGATGGAGCGCAGCGTCAGGCGACGCCACACCCGGTAGAAGAAGCCCTGCGCCTGCTGTTCTCGGTCGACGACCGTGACGTCGAGGGGCGGGGCGTCCTGCAGCGTGACCAGATAACGGCGGCCGCGCTCGCCCTGGTCCATCGAGTCGGGGACGTCCTCGGCGCGCAGCGCGGTCACCGGGTTGAAGCCGACGTGGCGGAGCCCCGCGAGCAGGGTCTGCCCGGTGGGCCGCACATTGGGGGAGCCGACCGCGTAGAGCGTGCCGTACGCGACCGTCCAGCCGATCAGGATCGTCACGATGATCGAGAACGGGGTGGTCTGCTCGCCGACCAGTACGGCGAAGGAGTTGAGCAGCAGCACCGCCCACAGCGCGACCCGCCACCTGGGCCGGCGGGCCATTCCGACGGCCGTCATATAGGCGATGACGGGGGCGAGATAGCCGTGCACGGGGTCGGTGAGGGAGCCCGAGGGCGACAACCGGGTCAGCGCCTCGGTGATCGATCCGGGGGCGGACTTGGCGACCCACAGGTCGGTGGCGAGGGCGACGCCGTGCGCGAGCACCGCGGCGAGCACGCCGTCCGCGATCCGCAGGCCGTCACGTTTGATCAGCCGCTCGATGGCGAAGGCGACGGGCAGGACGAGGACGGCGATGCTGGAGGCGAGCCCGGCGAGGCGGATCAGTACGTCGGGGGCACCGGTGGTGCCGTTGGTGATGTCGTTTTCCAGGCCGGACGTGGTGCCGTGCGCGAACGCGGCGATGGCCAGGACGACGGCGATCGCGAGCACACCGGTGAGCAGCCGGAGCAGATCCGAGGGGCGGTGTACGCGGGCGGGCAGCAGCGGTTCGTCCACGGAGACGCGCTCGACGGAGCCCGAGGTGTCGTCGCACAGGGCGTCGCCGCCCTTGCCGCACCGGCCGGAGTCCGTGCCGGCGGAGCCGTTTGGGGGCTGGTCGCCCCCGGGGCTCGCGGAGCCGTCGGAGTGCTGGTCGCCTTCGGGGCTTTCGCGGTCCTCGTGAGCGCCGGGCCCTTCCAGGCGCCCGTGAGTGTCAGGGCCCTCGTTCGCCTCGTGGCCCCCCTGACCTTCGTGGGCCTCGGGGTTTTCGCGGTTCGCGGAACCTTCGGGGGCCTCGGAGCGCTCGTCGTCCGCGTGGCTCGCGGAGTCTTCGGGTCCGGTTCCTGGGTGGGACTGGGCACCCGGTGTCGCGTCGTTTCCCGCCGGCCCGGGAGCATCGGGTGCGGCGGGCTGCCGCCCCGTTTCAGGGGTGCTGCCGGCCGCCGCCTCGGGTGGCTGCACGCCCCGCTCCTTCGCTGCCTCGTCCGTCTTGTCTCTGTCTCGTATCACCGCTCACCGCCCGCATGATGGTGGCATGTCCAGAGATCCCAGGGGGGCATCAGGGTGCATTGCCCGGGCGTGCGCTGTGTGAGTTGCGCCCCTTTGCCGCTCCACGACCGGACGGCGCCCGGATATGACCCGACGCGGGGCGGCTGTCGGTGGCGTACGGCAGGATGGAGCGGATGAGCGAGGAGCAAAGGGACCGGGCGGGCGGGATACTGCCCGAGATCCCCGCATACGCGGAACGGGTCCTCGAGGTCGCCGAACACATCCCGCCGGGCCGGGTGATGACGTACGGGGACGTCGCCGAGTGGCTCGGCGAGGGCGGGCCGCGCCAGGTCGGGCGGGTCATGTCGCTCTACGGCGGCGCGGTGCCCTGGTGGCGCGTGGTGCGGTCGGACGGGCAGCTCCTGCCCGGACACGAGCTGAGGGCCCTGGGGCACTACCGCGACGAGGGCACCCCGCTGCGCGAGGCGGGCCGGTCCGCCGAGGGCCATCTGCCGAGCCTCGACATGCGCCGGGCGCGCTGGGACGGCACCACGGACGGTGCGGTCGGCGGGCTCGACGGCGGAGCGGCTCATACCTGACAGCTTCCGCCATCCGGCGATGCCGGGGGCGGCCTGAGGACCGTACGGATGACTCGCTGCGTGCCGGGCGCGGTTCGGCGTACCGTCGAGGGTCTGCGCGGGCCGCGCAGGCCTCGTAACCACCATCACGACCAGCACACCCACCAGGACCGGCGATCCACGTGAGCTCCTCCTCTTCCACCGGGCGTCAGACGTACCAGCAGGTACGTCGGCGGTCCCCCGGCGCGTACCGACTGGTGCGTACCCCGCCGGACCCGGTGGATCCCCCTCTCCTTGACGCACCCCAGCGCAGGGTGGTTGACCACCGCTCGGGTCCGCTTCTCGTGCTCGCGGGGCCCGGCACCGGCAAGACGACCACCCTGGTGGAGGCGGTCGCGGCCAAGGTGGCGGCCGGCACGGACCCCGAACGCATCCTGGTCCTCACCTTCAGCCGCAAGGCCGCGGTCGAGCTCCGCGACCGGATGGCGCTGCGCCTCGGCGCCGGCGCGAAGAGCCCGCAGGCCACGACCTTCCACTCGTACTGTTACGCGCTGGTCCGCGCACACCAGGATGCCGAGCTGTTCCGCGAGCCCCTGCGCCTGCTGTCCGGCCCCGAACAGGACGTGGCCGTACGCGACCTCCTGGCCGGGCAGATCGACCTCCAGCGCACCGGGCTCGCGCACGTGCGCTGGCCCGACGAGCTGCGGGCCTGCCTGACCACGCGCGGCTTCGCCGACGAGGTGCGCGCGGTGCTCGCCCGCAGCCGCGAACTGGGCCTCGGCCCCGACGCCCTGGCCCGCTTCGCGGAGCGCGCCGGCCGCCCGGACTGGAAGGCGGCCTCGGCGTTCCTCGCCGAATACCTCGACGTCCTCGACCTCCAGGGCGTCCTGGACTACGCGGAACTCGTGCACCGCGCGGTGCTTCTCGCCGAGCGCATCGAGCTGCCCTCTTACGAGGCGGTGTTCGTCGACGAGTACCAGGACACCGACCCGGCGCAGGTACGGCTCCTGAAGGCGCTGGCGGGCGGCGGGCGCACGCTGGTGGCGTTCGGCGACCCGGACCAGTCGATCTACACGTTCCGGGGTGCCGACATCAACGGCATCCTCGACTTCCCCGACACCTTCGCGCGTACGGACGGGAGCCCGGCGCCCGTCGAGGTCCTCACCACCTCGCGCCGCTCCGGCACGGCCCTGCTGGACGCGACGCGGCTGCTGACCCGCCGCATGCCGCTGCCGCGCCTGCCCGCCGAGCGGGTCCGCGCGCACCGCGACCTGTCGCCGACCCGTACGGGCGGCCGCGTGGAGACGTACACGTACCCCACCGCCTCCACCGAGCTGGACAACATCGCGGACCTGCTGCGCCGCGCCCACCTCGAAGAGGGCGTCCCCTGGCAGGAGATGGCGGTCCTGGTCCGCGCGGGCACCCGCACGGTCCCGGCCCTGCGCCGCGCCCTGACGACGGCGGGCATCCCGGTGGACACGTCGGGCGCGGACACCCCGTTGCGCGACGAGCCGGCGGTGTCTTTGCTGCTGACGGCGCTGCGGGTGGTGGCGGAGGCGACGGCGAAGGGGTCCCCGGAGGGCGGGGCGTCGGCAGAGGGCCCGGTGTCCGCGCCCGTCAGCCTCGTGCACCCCCGCAGGGGAGCGGCGGACAGCCCGACCCCACCCCCCACCTCGCTCGACCCCGAGACCGCGCACACCCTGCTCACCTCGCCGCTCGGCGGCTTGGACACCGCCGACCTCCGCCGCCTGGGGCGGGCCCTGCGCGACGAGGAGCGGGCCGCGGGCCATCGCGTCCCGGCCCCCTCGGACGTGCTGCTCGCCCGGGCCCTGGCCGAGCCCGAACGGCTCGTCGCGCACGACCCCTCGTACGCCCGCGGCGCCCAGCGTCTCGGCGCGCTGCTGCGCAAGGCCCGCGAGCTCCTGGAGGGCGGCGGCACCGCGGCCGAAGCGCTGTGGGAGCTGTGGAACGGCACCCCCTGGCCGCAGCGCCTGGAACGCGCGGCGCTGCGCGGCGGGGCCGGTGGGCGGGCCGCCGACCGCGACCTGGACGCCGTCTGCGCCCTGTTCGACACCGCGGCGCGCGCCGAGGAGCGCACCGGCGGCCGGGGCGCGCTCAACTTCCTCGAAGAGGTCGACGCGCAGGACATAGCGGCCGACACCCTGACCCGCCGGGCCGCCCGCCCGGACGCGGTACGCGTCATGACCGCCCACCGCTCCAAGGGCCTGGAGTGGAGCCTGGTCGTGGTCGCCGGGGTGCAGGAAGGACTCTGGCCCGACCTGCGCCGCCGCGGCTCGCTCCTGGAGGCCGACCGGATCGGCCGCGACGGCCTGGCCGAACCGCTCACCCCGGGCGCGCTGCTCGCCGAAGAACGGCGCCTCTTTTATGTCGCGGCCACCCGCGCCCGGGACCGCCTCGTCGTGACCGCCGTCAAGGCCCCGGCCGACGACGGCGACCAGCCGTCCCGTTTCCTCACCGAGCTGGGCGTCGAGCCCCGCGACACCACGGGCCGCCCCCGCCGCCCCCTGGCGGTGGCCGCGCTGGTCGCCGAGCTGCGCGCCACGACCGTCGACCCGGACGCCTCCGACGCGCTGCGCGAGGCCGCCGCCGAACGCCTCGGCAGGCTGGCCGCGCTGGCCGACGACGACGGCCAGCCGCTGGTCCCGGCCGCGCATCCGCACCGCTGGTGGGGCCTGTACGAGCCGACCCGCTCACAGGTCCCGCTGCGCGACCGCACCGTACCGGTCGCCCTGTCGGGCAGCGCCCTGGACCAGCTCGCCAACACCTGCGCCCTGCAATGGTTCCTGGGCCGCGAGGTCAAGGCGGACGCGCCCGCGACGGCCGCCCAGGGCTTCGGCAACGTGGTCCACGTCCTGGCCGACGAGGTCGCCTCCGGCCGTACGCCGGCCGACCTGGCCGTCCTGATGGAACGCCTCGACTCGGTGTGGGACGCGCTCGCCTTCGACGCACCCTGGAAGTCGCTCCAGGAGAAGCAGAACGCGCGCGCCGCCCTGGAACGCTTCCTCCAGTGGCACACCCTGGACCGCGCGGGCCGCACGCCGGTCGCCACGGAACACGGCTTCGACGTGACCCTGGAGGCGGGCGAGTACGAGGTGCGCATCCGGGGCTCCATGGACCGCGTCGAGCAGGATGTGGAGGGCCGCGCGTACGTCGTCGACTTCAAGACCGGCAAGCAGTCGCCCACGGCCGCCGAGGTGGCCGCCCACCCGCAGCTCGCCGTCTACCAGCTCGCGGTGCGGGAGGGCGCCCTGGACGAGGCTTTCGACGGCCACCGCCCCGACCCCGGCGGCGCCGAACTGGTCCACCTGCGCCAGCCCGCCCCCCAACGCGAGGGCGGCGACGCGTACCCCAAGGTCCAGTCCCAGCAGCCCTTGACAGGCGAGTGGGTGGGCGACCTATTGGCCACAGCGGCAGGCAAAGTCCTGGACGAACGCTTCACCCCGACGCCGGGCACGCAGTGCACGCACTGCACGTTCAGGGCGTCGTGCACGGCCCAGCCGGAGGGGCGGCAGGTGGTGGAGTAGGGGACGTTCCACATGGGGCCCAAGAGGAACCCTGGCGGGGTCCGGGGCGGAGCCCCCGCGCGAGTCTGGGGGCGTGGCCCCCGGGAAAACCTCCCCTCCCCACCCACCCCCGGAGGCCACGCGGCGGAGCCGCAGAGTGTCACGGCGGGAAGGGGCGGGGTGGGGGAAAGCCCGCCGCAGGCGCCCCCGGCCTGAACCCGGCCCCCACTGTCAGCACCCCCCACTACCCTTGACAACCGTGCCCACCCCCCTCACCGACCCCGAGCAGCTCAAAGCGCTCCTCGGCATCCCCTTCACCCCGGAGCAGACGGCCTGCATCACCGCCCCGCCCGCCCCGCAGGTCATCGTGGCCGGAGCCGGCTCCGGGAAGACGACCGTCATGGCGGCCAGGGTCGTATGGCTGGTGGGCACCGGCCAGGTCGCCCCGGAGCAGGTCCTGGGGCTGACCTTCACCAACAAGGCCGCGGGCGAGCTCGCAGAGCGCGTACGCACCGCCCTGATCAGGGCCGGCATCACCGACCCGGAGTCCGCGGAGCCCGAGCAGGGCGAGCCCGGCATCTCGACGTACCACGCCTTCGCGGGCCGCCTGCTCACCGATCACGGCCTGCGCATAGGCCTGGAGCCCACCTCCCGCCTCCTCGCCGACGCCACCCGCTTCCAGCTCGCCGCCAGGGTGCTCCGCGAGGCCCCGGGCCCCTACCCGGCACTGACCAAGTCGTTCGCGTCCCTGGTCAGCGACCTGCTCGCGCTCGACGCCGAGCTCGCGGAACACCTCGTACGCCCCGAGCGTCTGGCCACGTACGACCGGGACCTGCTGCGCACCCTGGAGGGTGCCAGGCTCAGCAACGCCGAGCTGCGCAAGGTGCCCGAGGCCGCCGCGGCCCGGCTCGAACTGCTCGACCTCACCACTCGCTACCGCGCCGCCAAGAAGAGCCGAGACCTGCTCGACTTCGGCGACCAGATCGCGCTGTCCGCCGAGCTCGCCCTCACTCACCCCGAGGTCGGCCGGATCCTGCGCGAGGAGTTCAAGGTGGTGCTCCTGGACGAGTACCAGGACACCTCGGTCGCCCAGCGCCGCCTGCTCGCCGCGCTCTTCGGCGGTGGCACCGGCCACGCCGTGACCGCCGTCGGCGACCCCTGCCAGGCCATCTACGGCTGGCGCGGCGCTTCGGTCGCCAACCTCGACGACTTCCCCCGCCACTTCCCGTACGCCGACGGCCGCCCCGCCACCCGCTACGCCCTGTCCGAGAACCGCCGCAGCGGCGGCCGCCTCCTCGACCTCGCCAACTCCCTTGCCGCGCCGCTGCGTTCGATGCACGAGGGCGTGGAGGCGCTGCGTCCGGCCCCCGGCGCCGAGCGGGACGGAAGCGTCCGCATAGCCCTGCTCGACACCCACGAGCAGGAGATCGAGTGGCTCGCCGACTCGATCGCCCACCTCGTGCGCACCGGCAAGGCCCCGGGCGAGATCGCCGTCCTGTGCCGTACGGCGGGCGACTTCCCGCAGATCCAGGGCGCCCTGGTGGCCCGCGACGTCCCCGTCGAGGTCGTCGGCCTCTCCGGGCTGCTCCACCTGCCGGAGGTCGCCGACCTCGTGGCGGTCTGCGAAGTCCTCCAGGACCCGGGCGCCAACGCCTCGCTCGTACGGATCCTGACCGGCCCGCGCTGGCGCATCGGCCCCCGCGACCTGGCACTGCTCGGCCGCCGCGCCCGCCATCTCGTACGCCGCGTCACCGGCGCGTCCGACGACCCCGACCAGCGCCTCGCCGACGCCGTCGAAGGGGTCGACCCGGCCGAGGTGATCTCGCTCGCCGACGCCCTGGACTCCTTCCTCGAAGGCGCCGAGGACGACGAGCTGCCCTTCTCCGCCGAGGCCCGCGTCCGCTTCGCCCGCCTCGCCGCCGAACTGCGTGACCTGCGCCGCTCGCTCGCCGACCCGCTCATGGACGTACTGCACCGCGTCCTGAGTGTCACCGGCCTCGAAGTCGAGCTCTCCGCCTCCCCGCACGCGCTGGCAGCCCGCCGCCGCGAGACGCTCTCCGGCTTCCTCGACACGGCGGCGAGCTTCGCGGCGCTCGACGGCGAGGCCTCGCTCCTCGCCTTCCTCGGCTTCCTGCGCACCGCCGCCCAGTACGAGAAGGGCCTGGACAACGCGCTGCCCGGCGGCGAGAACACGGTGAAGGTGCTCACCGCCCACAAGTCCAAGGGCCTGGAGTGGGACGTCGTCGCCGTCCCCGGTCTGGTCACCGGAACGTTCCCCTCCACCCAGTCGAGGGAGGCCTGGACGTCCCAGGCGAAGGTCCTCCCGCACGCCCTGCGCGGCGACGCCCCGACGCTGCCGGTCGTCGAGGAGTGGGACGCGAAGGGCCTCAAGTCCTTCAAGGAGGCGATGAAGGACCACCAGCACACCGAGGAACTGCGGCTGGGATACGTCACGTTCACCCGCCCCCGCACCCTGCTGCTCGGCTCCGGTCACTGGTGGGGCCCGAGCCAGAAGAAGCCCCGGGGCCCCTCCGCGTTCCTGCACGCGCTGTACGAGCACTGCGCGGCGGGCCACGGCGAGATCGAGGCGTGGGCGGACGAACCGGCCGAGGACGCCGAGAACCCCGCCCTCCACGAGTCCGCCACCACCCACGCCTGGCCCCTCCCGCTCGACCCGGACTCCCTGGCCCGCCGCCGCGCCGCCGCGGAACGAGTCCTTGCCCATCTGGCGACCCCGGTCGCGGAGGCTCCGCATGAGGAAGCGCCCGCCTCTTATGAGGACGCGGATTACGGGGACGAGCCCTATGGGGACGGGCTGTACGAAAGCGCGCCCCATGAAGCCGATCCGTACGAGGACGATCCCCACGAGGGCGAGCTCTACGACGACGAGCCCTTCCCTCCTTATGGAGAAGGGGAGTCGGGGCACCCGGTCGACCTGACCGACGACTGGGACCTGCTGCCCACCCGGCGCCCGGCCACCGCCCCGCCGTCCGCCGACGCGGAGATCGAGCACGCCCCGGCCGCGCCGGTCGAGCACACCCGCGTCCGCGACCACGCCCTGGCGCAGGCCCCCGCCGGCGTCCCCGCCCCCCGCCTCACCCCCGAGGACCGCCGCACCCTGCACTCCTGGGACCGCGACCTGGAGGCGCTCACCACCGAGCTCCGCCGGGCCCGCGCCGCCACCCGCGAGGTCGAGGTGCCGGCCTCGCTCACCGCGTCCGAGCTGCTCAGCCTTGCCGCGGACCCGGACGGCTTCGCCCGGGACCTGGCCCGCCCCATGCCGCGCCGCCCCCAGCCGGCCGCCCGCCGGGGCACCCGGTTCCACGCCTGGGTGGAGTCCCGCTTCGAGGAGCTCCCGCTGCCGATGCTGGGCCCGGACGAGCTGCCCGGGGCGGACGACACCGAGGCCGACATCGCCGACGAGCGGGATCTGACCGCCCTCAAGGAGGCCTTCGAGCGCACCCCGTACGCGGCCCGCACCCCGTACCGCACCGAGGCCCCCATCCAGCTGACGCTCGCCGGCCGGGTGATCAGGGGCCGGATCGACGCCGTCTACAAGGAGGGCGAAGGCTCCCGCGCCACGTACGAGATCGTCGACTGGAAGACCGGCCGGCAGGCCACCGCCGACCCCCTCCAGCTGGCGGTCTACCGGGTCGCCTGGGCCGAGCAGCTGGGTGTCCCGCTGGAGTCGGTCGGGGCCGCGTTCGTGTACGTACGCACAGGTGAGACGGTCCGCCCGGCCCACCTGCCGGGCCGCGCCGAGCTGGAGGCGATCCTGCTCGGGCGCAGTCCGCAGGGCGGACCGGCGGACAGGCCACCGCCCCCGGCCGGATAGGCTCAAGGACATGAGCGAGACCCCGGACAGCGCCGTCCAGACCGCCACCGAGACGGTGCGCACGTACATCGAGCAGCACCGCGCCGCCTTCCTCGACGACCTTGCACAGTGGCTGCGCATCCCGTCCGTGTCGGCCCAGCCCGACCACGACGCCGACGTACGGCGCAGTGCCGAGTGGCTCGCCGCCAAGCTCCGCGAGACCGGCTTCCCGGTCGCCGAGATCCTGGACACCCCGGGCGCCCCCGCCGTCTACGCCGAGTGGCCCTCGGGCGAGGCGGGCGCGCCCACCGTCCTGGTCTACGGCCACCACGACGTGCAGCCCGCGGCCCGCGAGGACGGCTGGCACACCGATCCGTTCGAGCCCGTGATCACCGACGGGCGGATGTACGGGCGCGGCGCCGCCGACGACAAGGGCCAGGTGTTCTTCCACACCCTCGGAGTCCGCGCGCACCTCGCCGCCACCGGCCGCACCGCCCCCGCCGTCAACCTGAAGCTCCTGATCGAGGGTGAGGAGGAGTCGGGTTCGCCGCACTTCCGGGCCCTCGTCGAGCAGCACGCCGAGCGCCTCGCGGCCGACGCCGTGATCGTCTCCGACACCGGCATGTGGTCCGAGGACACCCCCACCGTGTGCACCGGCATGCGCGGCCTCGCCGAGTGCGAGATCCAGCTGTACGGGCCCGGCCAGGACATCCACTCCGGCTCCTTCGGCGGCGCCGTCCCCAACCCGGCGACGGCCGCGGCCCGCCTGGTGGCGGCCCTGCACGACGCCGACGAGCACGTCACGATCCCCGGCTTCTACGACGGCATCGCGGAGCTCACCGACGCCGAGCGAGAGCTCTTCGCGGAGCTGCCCTTCGACGAGGCCGAGTGGCTGGGCACCGCGAAGTCGCGGGCGACCCTGGGCGAGGCCGGGTTCTCCACGCTCGAACGGATCTGGGCCCGCCCGACCGCCGAGGTCAACGGCATCGGCGGCGGCTACCAGGGCCCCGGCGGCAAGACGATCATCCCGTCGTCGGCGATGGTGAAGCTGTCCTTCCGCCTGGTCGCGGGCCAGGACCCCAAGCACATCGAGAAGCTCGTCACCCACTGGGCCGCCGAGCGGATCCCGGCCGGAATCCGGCACGAGATCACCTGGAGCGCGGGCACCCGGCCGTGCCTCACGCCGCTCGGCCACCCGGCGCTCCAGTCCGTCGTGCGGGCGATGAGCGAGGCCTTCGGCACGAAGATCCGCTTCACCCGCGAGGGAGGCTCGGGACCTGCCGCCGACCTCCAGGACGTACTGGCGGCGCCCGTCCTGTTCCTGGGGATCTCGGTCCCCTCGGACGGCTGGCACGCGCCCAACGAGAAGGTCGAACTGGATCTGCTGTTCAAGGGCGTCGAGACCACGGCCCACCTGTGGAGCGACCTCGCCGCCACCACAGCCTGATCCGCCAGCCTGACCACCGGCTGACAGAAATCGCTGAACACACCATCCACCCGGGGGAGTTGGAAGCACCTGTGAGCACCACCAGCAGTGAAGCCATCACGGACCAGCCGATCGGGCTCGCCACGCCGATCGGTCTCACCGCGCCCAGCGGCATCGACCGGGCGGCCCACCACCGCCTCGACGAGGCGTGGCTGGCGGCCGCCTGGAGCCACCCGACGACCCGGGTCTTCGTGGTCTCCGGCGGCCAGGCCCTGATCGACGACGCCCCCGACGGGCGTACGGAGCTCGTCATGACCCCGGCCTTCGAGGCCCCGGTCACCGAGACCCACCGCTACTTCCTGGGCACCGACGAGGACGGCGTCAGCTACTTCGCCCTCCAGAAGGACGCCCTGCCCGGCCGCATGGACCAGTCGGCCCGGCCCGCCGGACTGCGCGAGGCCGGCCTCCTGCTGTCCCCGCGCGACGCGAGCCTGATGACGCACGCCGTCGCCCTGGAGAACTGGCAGCGCCTGCATCGCTTCTGCTCCCGCTGCGGCGAGCGCACCGTGATCGCGGCGGCCGGCCACATCCGCCGCTGCCCGGCGTGCGGGGCCGAGCACTACCCGCGCACCGACCCGGCAGTGATCATGCTGGTCACCGACGAGCACGACCGGGCGCTGCTCGGCCGCCAGGTGCACTGGCCCGAGGGCCGCTTCTCCACCCTCGCGGGCTTCGTCGAACCCGGCGAGTCCATCGAGCAGTCGGTGCGCCGCGAGGTCTTCGAGGAGGCCGGCGTCACGGTCGGCCCGGTCGAGTACGTCGCCAGCCAGCCCTGGCCGTTCCCGTCCAGCCTGATGCTCGGCTTCATGGCCAAGGCCACCTCGTCCGAGATCAACGTGGACGGCGAGGAGATCCACGAGGCCCGCTGGTTCTCCCGCGAGGACCTGGCCGCCGCCTTCGACTCCGGCGAGGTCCTGCCCCCGTACGGCATCTCGATCGCGGCCCGCCTGATCGAGCTCTGGTACGGCAAGCCCCTGCCGAAGCCGACGCACTGACCCGGGCCCACGACCCCGATCCACGACCCGGATCCACACATACGGAAGGCCCCCGTCCGAGGTTGAGCTCGGACGGGGGCCTTCCGGTTTCAGTCGCCGTACGGGCGCTCTCAGACGCCGATCTTCTGCTTGACCTGCGCGAGCGACGGGTTGGTCAGCGTCGAGCCGTCGTGGAAGAGCACGGTCGGGACCGTCTGGTTGCCGCCGTTGGCCTTCTCCACGAACGCCGCCGACGCCGGGTCGTGCTCGATGTTGACCTCGGTGTACTCGATGCCCTCGCGGTCCATCTGCTTCTTCAGCCGCTGGCAGTAGCCGCACCAGGTGGTGCTGTACATCGTCACAGTGCCCGGCATGTCTTCGCGCTCCTCTGTATCGCTGACTGGCGTGCGCGCCCCGCCGAAATGCGGTTCCGCACGCTCTGGAACGTACGGGGGCCGACCACCATTCCCGCACCGCGCCCCCATGTGACCGAATCGCCACGGCACCCGCCCCGCTGGCCGTCCGGCCAGGTGCCCGGCGCCCGCGGGAGGCGGCGCGGCCCGCATTAGTACGACTGCGGGCGTCGCCTGTGGACAACGCGGCACACCGGTCCCGGACGACCTGGCAGCATTGCGGGGTGACATCAGCAACGCACTCCACTCTCTTCCCGCCGGTCCCGGACACGGCCGACGCGGTGCTCGACGGGCTCGACCCCGAGCAGCGCGAGGTCGCGACGGCCCTGCACGGCCCGGTGTGCGTGCTCGCCGGCGCGGGCACGGGCAAGACCCGCGCGATCACCCACCGGATCGCGTACGGAGTGCGTTCGGGGGTCTACCTCCCGGCCGGGGTGATGGCGGTTACGTTCACCAACCGGGCGGCCGCCGAGATGCGCGGCCGGCTGCGGGAGCTCGGCGTGGGCAGCGTCAACGCCCGCACCTTCCACGCGACGGCCCTGCACCAGCTCCAGGCCTTCTGGCACAAGGCGGTCGGCGGCCACATGCCCCGGCTCGTCGAGCGGAAGGTCCAGCTGGTCGCCGAGGCGGCTGCCCGCAGTGGGCTGCGCCTCGACCGCAACGAGCTGCGGGACGTGACCGGCGAGATCGAGTGGGCGAAGGTCACCCAGCGGGTGCCCGAGGACTACCCGGCGTCCGTCGCCACGTCGCACCGCGAGCCGCCCCGCGACCCGGCCGAGATCGCCCAGATCTACCGGACGTACGAGCAGCTCAAGCAGGACCGCATGGTGATCGACTTCGAGGACGTGCTGCTCCTTACGGTCGGTGTGCTCCAAGCCAGGGAGGACCTTGCCCAGTGGGTCCGCAACCAGTACCAGCACATCGTGGTGGACGAGTACCAGGACGTCAGCCCCCTCCAGCAGCGCCTGCTCGACCTGTGGGTGGGCGATCGCGGCAACCTGTGCGTGGTGGGCGACGCCAGCCAGACCATCTACTCCTTCACCGGCGCCACCCCCGACTACCTCCTCGACTTCCGCACCCGCCACCCGAGCGCGACGGTGGTCAAGCTGGTCCGGGACTACCGCTCCACCCCCCAGGTCGTGCACCTCGCCAACGGGCTGCTCAACCAGGCCACCGGCCGCGCCGCCGAGCACCGGCTCGAGCTGGTCTCGCAGCGCGAGAAGGGCCCCGAGCCCGTCTACACGGAGTACGGGGACGAGCCCACCGAGGCCGAGGGTGTCGCCCGGCACATCCGCGACCTGATCCGCTCCGGGGTCCCGGCCGGTGAGATCGCGGTGCTGTACCGGATCAATGCCCAGTCCGAGATCTACGAGCAGGCCCTGGCTGATCTCGACGTGCCCTACCAGCTGCGCGGTGCCGAGCGGTTCTTCGAGCGCCCCGAGGTCCGCGAGGCGACGACCGCCCTCAGGGGCGCCTCCGTGGCCGGCCGCAACGACTCGCTGCTCGACCACGCCGTGGACCTGCCCGCCCAGGTCCGGGCCGTGCTCGGCACCAAGGGCTGGACGGCGGTGCCCCCGAAGGGCTCCGGCGCGATGCGCGACAAATGGGAGTCGCTCGCCGCCCTCGTCCGCCTCGCCGAGGACTACGCGCGGGCGAAGCCCGACGCCACGCTGGCCGACCTGGGGGCCGAGCTCCGCGCCAGGGAAGAGGCCCAGCACGCTCCGACCGTCCAGGGCGTCACCCTCGCCTCGCTGCACGCGGCGAAGGGCCTGGAGTGGGACGCCGTGTTCCTGGTCGGCCTCACCGAGGGCATGCTGCCGATCACGTACGCCAAGACGGCCGAGCAGATCGAGGAGGAGCGCCGGCTGCTGTACGTCGGCGTCACCCGGGCCCGGCTCCACCTCGCGCTCTCCTGGTCGCTCTCGCGCTCTCCCGGTGGCCGGGCCCACCGTCGTCCCAGCCAGTTCCTGGACGGCCTGCGCCCGGGCACCGGCTCCCGCGCCGCCCGGGCGGCGGCGGGCGGTGCGGGCGGCATCGAGCGCGGCCCCGCCGTCCGCAAGCGCGTCCGCCGGGGCCCGGTGCTGTGCCGGGTGTGCGGGAAAACACTCACCGAAGCCGGCGAGATGAAGCTGATGCGCTGCGAGGACTGCCCCTCGGACATGGACGAGGCGCTGTACGAGCGGCTCCGCGACTGGCGCTCCCACCAGGCGCAGGAGCTGGGCATGCCCCCGTACGTCGTCTTCACGGACAAGACGCTCATGGCGATCGCTGAGGCGGTGCCGTCCAACGGGCACGAGCTCGCGGTGATCTCCGGCGTAGGCGCCCGCAAGCTGGATCGGTTCGGCACCGATGTCCTGGCCATCTGCGCAGGTGAGGAGCCTGGAGGAGTCGACGAGGCAGGTTCATGAAAACTCGTCGAAAAAATAGTTTGCGCCCGCCCCAGGAATCCCCATAGGTTCTTAACCACGGAAACGAGAGCTTCTCCGAAGCCCGGTCTCCGTGCTGTACTTAGCTGTACTTATCCGAATACGCATGGGATCAGGCCGCGAGGCCGAAGTCCCCGAGACGCCGAGAGGAGGCGAGACCAGTGGCCAGCTACATCGAGATCACCACCAGCTTCATCAGCACCAAAGTGACGGACCGCTCGGTCGCCGCCACCTGCACGCTCGGCTCTTCGTTCCAGGGCACCGGTCTGTCCGCCGGCGCCTCCGGTCTCGTCGGCATCTCCGCCGTCGTCCCGGCCTCCCTGGCGAGCCTCCCCGTGCGTGACGAGCGCAATGAGCGACCGATCCAGGCGCCGGGAGCAGCAGTAGCGAAGGGACGGGCTCAGGCCCACGCCTTTGCGGCGACCGGTGCCGGAGCCGAGAAGCAGACGAAGCAGTACCAGCACCACATGATGTGGGCCTTCCGTGGGCTCGAACCCTGGAGTGATCCAGCCTGATCCAGATCAGGCAGGCGCCTTCAGGGCCGCGGAACCCCATCAGGGATCCGCGGCCCTTCTGTTTGTCCCGAACGGGACGGACGGAGTGAAGGGGGCCTCGGTGCCAGCCGAAACCCGGCCGACCGGCCGGACCGACACAGCCGAACAAGACGAGGAAGAAATCACCGTGCAACTCGAAGCGCACGCCCCGTCCGTACCGCCCGCCCCGACTCTCCCCCCGCCCGGTCTCACGGAGGACCCCGCCTTGACTCCCCTCACTGCGCTCACCGCGCTCGACGACGCCATCGAGAACCTCGGCGTACCCGTCCCCTGCCGTTCCTTCGACCCGGAGGTCTTCTTCGCCGAGTCGCCGGCCGATGTCGAGTACGCCAAGTCGCTCTGCCAGACCTGCCCCCTGATGGCCGCCTGCCTCGCCGGTGCCAAGGAGCGGCGCGAGCCGTGGGGCGTCTGGGGCGGCGAGCTCTTCGTCCAGGGTGTGGTCGTTGCCCGCAAGCGGCCGCGTGGTCGCCCGCGCAAGAACCCGGTCGCGGCATGAACCGCCCGGGAACCATCGACCACCCCCGAACGAACGACCCCCAGAAGCAGGCCCCGATGACGACGTCCGCCAGCGAGCCCACCGGCTCCGCGACCCCAGACTTCACCACCACCGGCGCGAACAAGTCGCGTCAGAACAGGACCCTCGAAATGCAACTCATGCCAGAAGCCCTGGCCCGTGCACATATGCATCAGCGGCTGCGGGAAGCCGAGGTGGAGCGCCAGGCCGTACGCATGGTCGCCGCCCGGCGGATGCAGCGGCGCGCCGAGCGCGCGTCGATGCGCGCCCGCCGTGCCCTCGCCATGGCCGTCATGCACTGACGGCAGGCGTCCCGGCACGACCAGGAAGTAAGCAGTAAGACGCGGGGGCCGGTCCGAACGGACCGGCCCCCGCGGTGCGTTGTGGCCCCAAAGGGCCGGGCGCGGCGGTATCGTCGCGAGGTGGACGACCAGAATCGGCCGGTGGCCGAAACCATCGTGTGCTCCCACTGCGGGACCCCGGCCCCTGCCGAGGGCCCACCGCCGACCTGGACCTACTCGGTCGAGAACGGCACCGGCCACTACTATTGCGACGACTGCGCCCGCGCCAACATCAGGGCCATCGAAGGCAGGCTCGACGCCTCCTGGTGGTAGCGCCCGGGCCGCCCCACAGGCCTCCCGGGCCCGCCCTCAGGTCTCCCCGGGCTCGCCCTCACGCCTCCTCGGCCGCCTCCGGCTCCGACTCGCCGGGGGCCTCCGCCAGGAACCCGGGCATCCACTCCTCCAGCTCGTCCCGCATGCGCACCGTCGCGTCCAGCTGGCACAGCACCCCGATGGTGGACAGCGTCACGCGGTGTATCAGCAGATACGACGGCGGCAGGTTGAGCTGCTTGCCCAACTGGTGGGCGGGGGAGCGGGGATCGGCGATCCTGGCCGCCTGCCCGCGCATCCAGCCCCGGCTGAAGGTGAACTCGTCGGCCTGGGCCGGCTCGATGATCGGCAGCAGATAGTCGAGGACCGCGTCCGGATCCAGGTCGATGGACTCCTTGACGAAGCCCTCCCCGCGCAGCAGCTCGTACACCGCCTCGGCCTCGCCCTCCAGCGTCATCCGCAGGGACTCGCCGATCGTCGCGGGCAACCCGCCGGGGAGCCGGTCCACCGTGCCGAAGTCCATGACCCCGAGCCGCCATTGACCGCCCGCCTTCTCGGGCGGCAGCAGCCGGAAGTTGCCCGGGTGCGGATCGGCGTGCAGCAGCCCGGTCCTGGCCGGGCCGGAGAACAGGAACCGGGTCAGCAACTGCCCGGCCCGGTCCCGCTGTTCCGGTGTGCCTTCCTTGATCACGTCGGAGAGCGGTATCCCCTCGATCCACTCGGTCACCAGGACCTGGTCGCACTGGTGCACCACATCGGGCACCAGCACATCCCCGTCGCCCGCGAACTCCGCGGCATGCTCGCGCTGGGCCCGCGCCTCCAGCTCGTAGTCCAGCTCCTCCGAGACCCGGTCGCGCAGCTCGGTGATGAGCGGCTTGATGTCCATCCCCGGAATCAGCGGGCCGAGCAGCCGGGCGAACCGGCTGAGCTGCGTCAGATCCGAGAGCAGCGCCTCGCCGGCCCCCGGGTACTGCACCTTGACGGCCACCTCGCGCCCGTCGTGCCACACCGCCCGGTGCACCTGCCCGATCGAGGCGGCCGCCGCCGGCTTCTCCTCGAACTCCAGGAACAGCTCCCGCCAGTCGGCGCCGATCCGCTCCTCCAGCACGGCGTGGACCGTGCGGGTCGGCATCGGGGGCGCCGCCTCCTGGAGCTTGGTCAGGGCGGCCCGGTAGGGGCCGGCGACCTCCTCCGGGAGGGCCGACTCGAAGACGGACAGCGCCTGCCCGAACTTCATGGCACCGCCCTTCAGCTCGCCCAGGACCTTGAAGAGCTGCTCGGCGGTGCGCTGCTGGAGCTCGCGCGCCACCAGCTCTGCGGACTTCCCGCCGATCCGCTTGCCCAGGCCCCAGGTGGCCCGGCCGGCGAAGCCAAGTGGCAGCGCGGCCAGCTTGGCGGTCCGGGTGACCGCCTTCCGGGGAAGATCAGACATGCGCCCCTCCAAATCCCAGACAGCAGCGCCCTCGCAGGCGTTACCGGGCCATTGTGTCGTGTGGCCCTGCCGGCCCCGAGACCTGCTCCCCCTGAGTGTTCCCAACCGCGCCGCAGAAGCAGTCGCGGTGTGCCTCGATCGGTGTGGACCGCCAGTCGAGCCGGGGCAGCGAGGCCTCCCAGCGGCTGCCCGTACTCGCCGGAAGATCACCGTCGAGGAACGCCAGCGCGTGCCCGGCCGCGAGACCCGCCACCGCCGTCGCGAGCGCCAGGTCGCAGGCCGGTACGGCGGTGCGCTGCCGCCCCGAGCGCCACTGCGCGAGCAGCCGCGGCCAGTCCGGGTCGCGCTCCGTGCGGCCGAGTGAGAGGCATCCCGCGCACCCGGTGCCGCCGGGCAGCACCAGCGGCCCCACCACCCCCGTCGTCTCCACAACTCCCGCGTACAGATGGGGGGTTCCGGCCCCGATCCAGTCCTCGGCGTCCGCCGCGTTCGGCGCGTACACGTCGAGTGCCTCGCGCGGGGCGACCACGATCAGGGAGAGCGGGGCCCGCTCCGCGCCCCGCCCCTGGCGCGGCGGGCCGCCCGGCGCCGTCCGCCGTACGAGTTGGCCCGCCGCCGTTGCCCGCCGCTCGCCGACGGCCCGCTCGGGCAGCCCGCCCGGCGCCACATCGCCCGGCTGCGCCACGCCCCCGTCGAGGACGTCGACCCGGCCCACCCCGGAGCCCGAGAGCACCGCGGCGATGGTCGCGCCGACCCGCCCGGCGCCGCGCACCTGGACCCGTATGGCCCTGCGGCCCGCCAGCCTGCGCGCGGCGTCGCCCGGCTCCGGATGGATGAGGGAGAGGGAAGCCAGATCCGGCCGTAGTCGCTCCAGCGCATCCGACCGATTCCGTAACGCATCGGCCGCAGGGCCTCCCGCCGTCGGATCGTCGACCACGCCCGCCGCCGTCAACCGGGCCACCAGCTCGTCCACTTGACCGGGTGGCAGGTCCAGGGCGCGGGCCCGCTCGTACAGAAAGGGCAGGCCCTGGGTGCCGTCGAGCATCTCCAGGAAATGGCCCGTCGCCGGATCCACCGGCGACACCACCACCGCCTGCGCGGGTGTGATCCCGAACTGCACGGTCTGCCGGTCCCGCCAAGCCCGGCGCAGTGCCGGTTTCAGCATCGGATGCATGGTCGAACCCCCGTTGTCCCGCATGTCCGCACGTCCCCGGAACCTGCCCGATCGCAGGCCGTCGCGCGGCATGGGGCCAGAATGCACGGCCGCGGAGAAGGGCGTGAAAAGTTGTCCACAGGCGAGGGGTATTAGTCATTCAAATGCGGCACCCCGGCGGATGGATCATGGCTCAACCGTCCCGGAGGCGGGACTTCCCCCACTGACAGCGGGTAACGTCGGGGCGTGCCCGCCGACCCACTGCAGAGTGCCGGAAGCCCGCCGCGCAGCCCCACCAGCCTGCCGCCACGCGGTCCGGCGACGAGCGCGGTCGAGGTCCGCCGCAGCACCCGGCGCAGCAGAACGGTCTCCGCCTACCGCGAGGGCGACCGCACCATCGTGCTGATCCCGGCCCGGATGTCCGAGGCGGAGGAGCAGCGCTGGGTCACGGTGATGCTGGACAAACTGGCGGCGCAGGAGAGCAAGCGCATGCTGGGCGACGCGGAACTGACCGAGCGCGCCGAGCGTCTTTCCGAGCAGTACTTCGAGGGCCGGGCCCGCCCCGCGTCCGTGCGCTGGGTGACCAACCAGAACACGCGCTGGGGCTCGTGCACCCCGGCCGAGGGCAGCATCCGCCTCTCGCACCGGCTTCAGGGCATGCCCGAGTACGTCGTCGACTATGTGCTCGTCCACGAGCTGGCCCACCTCCTGGTGCCCGGCCACGGCCCCCGGTTCTGGCAGCTCCTGGACGCCTATCCGCGCACCGAACGGGCCCGCGGCTACCTCGAAGGCGTGGTGGCCGCCGACCGCCTTCCGCACCTGCCCGCCGCTCGCGGAGAGTGACAGTCGGCGGTTCTGTACCGAATGTGCAGCGGCTTCGCCGATTGTCCGAGGCAGCCGTTAGCCTGGCGCGACGCAATCACCTCGGGATGGGGGACGGTCGGTACGCATGGCCAGGGAATTCCAGCGCGGCCACAAGGCCAAGGTCAGTGATCTCACGGCAGGGACGGATCTGTACGTAGGCGTGCAGATCGGCGGTCCCGGGCTGACCTTCGACATCAGCTGCTTCGGGCTCGACGCCAACGAGCAGCTGTCCGACGACCGTTACTTCGTCTTCTTCAACCAGCCCAAATCCCCTGAGGAGTCTATCCAGCTCCTCGGCCCCCAGTCCGGTGACACCGAGTCGTTCCGCGTCACCCTGGACCGCGTCCCGGCGAACATCCACAAGCTCTCCTTCACCGCGACGCTCGACGGCGCCGGCCAGATGTCGCAGGTCGGGCCGGGCTACATCCGGGTCGTCGCCGGTGGCGAGGAAGTGGTCCGGTATTCCTTCACCGGTGCGGAGTTCAGCACCGAGCGGGCCGTCATGCTCGGCGACTTCTATCTGAAGGACGTGTGGCGCTTCGCCGCCGTCGGCCAGGGTTTCGACGGTGGCCTCGAAGCCCTCCTGAAGAACTTCGGCGGCGAGGTCCTGGAGGAGGAGCCCGCGGCCCCGCAGCAGCCGGAGCCGCAGGGTGCGACGCCCGGTTTCGCGCCGCCGCCCCAAGTCGCCGCGCCCGCCCCGCAGTTCGGCGCCCCGGCGCAGCCCGCACCCTCCTTCGGGGCACCGGTGCCGGCGCCCGCGCCTGCCCCGGCCGCCCCGCAGCACTACGCGCCGCCGCCGCAGGGATCCACCCCGCCGCCCCCCTCGCCCAGCCCCCAGATCCACGCCGCGCCGACCATCGCCGCGCCGATGCACCTGGTGCCCGGCACCGTGCCGCCGCCCGCGCCCGCTCCGTACGGACAGCCGCCGCAGCAGCCCCCTTACGGACAGCCGCCGCAGCAGCCCCAGTTCGGCCGGCAGCCCGCCCCCGTCCCGGGCCAGGTACCGCCGCCGGGCGCCCCCGCTCCGTACGGTCAGCCGGCTCCCTATGGGCAGCCCGCGCCCTATGGTCAGCCGCAGGGCATGCCCCAGGGCGGTGGGGGCCTCCACGCGGCCATCCAGATGTACAAGGAACTGCCCACCGGCCAGCGGTGGACGTCGCAGAACAAGCAGCTGGTCCGGGTCGACCTCGGCGCCGGCGGCCAGCCGGTCCTGGCCCGCCAGGGCAGCATGGTCATGTACCAGGGCAAGGTCGACTTCGGCTACAAGGGAGCCGGCTTCGCGGGCCGGATCGTCGGCAACGCGACCGGCCAGGAAATGCAGTTGATGCGCTGCTCCGGCCGCGGCCAGGTCTTCCTCGCCGAGAACAGCGCCTATCTGCACCCCATCGAGCTCCAGGGCGACGGCATCTGCGTCTCCGCCGAGCACGTCCTGGCCTTCGACGAGTCGCTCCAGTACGAGGTCCGCCGCATCGAGGGGCACGGCATCCCCGGCGGCGCCCTGTTCACCATGCTGTTCCAGGGCACCGGCACGGTCGTCGTGATGACCCACGGCACCCCGGTGGTGCTGCCGGTCACGCCGACCACCTTCGCCGACAGCGACGCGATCGTCGCCTGGTCCGCCGCGTCCCAGGTGATCGTCTCCAGCCAGGTACGACTGCGCCGCAACGCCTATCCGGGGCACAGCGGCGAGTCCGTCAATCTCCAGTTCCGGGGAGCCCCCGGCAACTTCATCGTCGTCCAGCCGTACGAGGTCTGAGGGAGCCCGGACAATGAACCAGCAACTCGCGGGCTATGCCCCGACCCCCGTCGCGGCCCGGATGGAGAACCACGGCAGCGCGATGCTCAAGGTGGCCATGGCCACCGGCCAGGACCTGCTCGCCCGGGTCGGCTCGATGGTCGCCTACGAGGGCTTCATCCAGTACGAGCCCAACCCGCCGGCCGTGCGCCAGATGGCGCGGGACTGGATCACCGGTGAGGGCGCGCCCCTCATGAAGTGCACCGGCGACGGCCTGCTCTACCTCGCCGACTACGGCGCCAATGTCGTGATCGTCAACCTCAACAACGACGCGATCTCCGTCAACGGCACCAATGTGCTCGCCTTCGACGCGAGCCTCCAGTGGGGCGTCGAACGGGTCAAGGGGCTCGCCAAGTTCGCGGGCCAGGGCCTGTTCAACGTGAAGATCTCCGGCACCGGCTGGGTCGCCCTGACCTCGCGCGGCACCCCGGTCGTCGTCGACTGCGGCAGCGGCGAGGACGAGACGTACGTCGACCCGGACGCCCTGGTCGCCTGGTCCCCGAACCTGAAGGTGAAGGGCAAGCGCAGCTTCAAGGCGTCCTCGCTGATCGGCCGGGGCAGTGGAGAGGCGTTCCAGATGGCCTTCTCGGGCCAGGGCATCGTCGTCGTACAGCCGAGTGAGGACAGCACGGACCGCCTGCGGGCCCGGGGCTAGGGGGAGAGACACCATGCAGAGCCCGCTTTTCAGCTACACCGAGCAGCAGTCCCAGGAGCGGTACACGGCGCAGAACCCGCAGATGCTGCGGGCCGTGCTCACCGGCCACGACGACCTCCTCGCCCGCAAGGGCTCGATGGTCGCCTACCAGGGGCTGATGGAATTCGACGGCGAGTACCAGTCGAACGGCCAGCGCAATGCCCGCGCCCGCACCGGCGAGGGCCTGGACCTGATGCGCATCTCGGGCCAGGGCACGGTCTACCTGGCCAACCTGGCCCAGCACGTCCACGTGGTGGACGTCGACCGGGACGGCCTGACCGTCGACAGCGGCTACGTCCTCGCGATGGACTCCTCGCTGCACCACGAAGTCATCGCCGTGGACAGCCAGTACGGCATCTCCGGCACCGGCAAGTACCAGCTCAACATCACCGGCACCGGCAAGGTCGTCCTGATGACCTCGGGCCAGCCGCTGATGCTCCAGGTCACGCCCGAAAAGTACGTCAACGCCGACGCGGACGCGATCGTGGCCTGGTCGACCTCGTTGCGGGTCCAGATGCAGGCGCAGACGCACTCCACGGGCGTCTGGCGGCGCCGCGGCAACACGGGCGAGGGCTGGGAACTGAGCTTCCTGGGCCAGGGTTTCGCCCTCGTCCAGCCGAGCGAGGTGCTGCCGCCGCAGAACGCGATGATCGGCCAGGGCCTGCGCGCCCAGTACGGCATGGGCCAGCAGGGCGTCCACGCGCAGAACCAGGGCAACGCCTGGAGCTAGGCTTCAGGGCACGGGTAAGGGGCGTTCGCCATGGCGAACGCCCCTTACTTCTATGCCAGTTGGAGCCGGACCCGTCTCCCGCTACGGCCGCGCGCGGGTCGCCTCGAGGAGGTTGACCACCGACGTGTCGGCGACCGCGGCCACCTCGTCGTAGCCGAACCAGCGCAGGTCCAGGGACTCGTCGCTGATCGCCTCGACCGCGCCGGCCGGGGCGAGCGCCGCATACTGGACGTCCAGGTGCCAGTGGCAGGGGGCCGGGATCGGATGCCGGTCGAGGCGGACCGGGCCGCCCGCGAGCAGCGTGAGCCCGGCGATGCCGGACTCCTCCTCGGCCTCGCGCAGCGCGGCCGCCGCCACCGTGGCGTCGCCCGGCTCGCAGTGGCCGCCCATCTGGAGCCACATGTTGAGCTTCTTGTGCAGCGTGAGCAGCACCCGGCCCTGCTCCGGGTCGATGACCAGGGCACTCGCCGTGAGGTGGCCCGCCTCGCAGGCCTTCCACATGCCGTCGGGGTGCGCGGAGAGATGGTCCAGGTAGGCCTGGCGCAGCTCGGCCTGGTCCTCGTACGCCTTCAGTACGAGGACCGCGTCGTCGTGCAGCGTCACTTGTCGGAATCGCCCTTGCCGTCGTCGGAGCCGTCGGTCTTCTCGTCGGCCTCGGCGCCCTTGTCCTTCTTCAGGGACGGGCCGTTCTGCTCGGCGGCCTCGCCCAGCATCTTGTCGAGCTCCGAGAAGTCGAGGTGCTCGCGGTGCACGAAGCCGTCCGGGTCGTCCAGGTCGGAGGCGGTCGGCAGCATGTCCGGGTGCTCCCACAGGTCGTCCCGCCCGTCCACACCGCGCGCATCGGTGAGCGAGGCCCACAGGCGCGAGGCGTCCCGCAGTCGGCGCGGCCGCAGCTCCAGGCCGATCAGGGTGGCGAAGGTCTGCTCGGCCGGGCCGCCGGTCGCCCGGCGCCTGCGCAGCATCTCGCGCAGCGCGTCCGCCGAGGTCAGCCGGGGCTTGGCGGCCGCGTGGACCACCGCGTCGACCCAGCCCTCGACCAGCGCGAGGGCCGTCTCCAGGCGGGCCAGGGCGGCCTTCTGCTCGGGGGTGTCCTCCGGCTGGAACATGCCCTGCTGGAGGGCCTCCTGAAGCTGCTCCGGGTTCGACACGTCGAGCTGGCCGACGGCGTCCTCCAGCTTCGCGGTGTCGACCTTGATGCCGCGCGCATAGCCCTCGACGGCGCCGAACAGGTGCGAGCGCAGCCACGGCACATGGGCGAAGAGCCGCTGGTGGGCGGCCTCGCGCAGGGCCAGGTAGAGCCGGATCTCGTCCTTGGGAACGCCCAGGTCCTTGCCGAACGCCTCGATGTTCAGCGGCAGCAGCGCGGCCTTGCCGGCCGGGCCGAGCGGAAGGCCGATGTCGGTCGAGCCGACCACCTCGCCCGCGAGCGTGCCCACGGCCTGCCCGATCTGCTGGCCGAACATGGCGCCGCCCATGGAGCGCATCATGCCGATCAGCGGGCCGGCCATGGCCTGCATCTCCTCGGGCAGGACGCCGCCCATGGCCGCGCCGACGCGCTCGGCGACCGGGTCGACCAGTTCCTTCCAGGCGGGCTGGGTGGCCTCGACCCACTCCGCGCGGCTCCACGCCACAGCGGTGGTGGAGCCCGAGGGCAGCGACGTCGCGTCGTCCAGCCACAGGTCGGCCAGGCGTACGGCCTCTTCGACGGCGGCGCGCTCGGCGGGACCGATGCTCTCGTCCTTGGTGCCGTCGGCGGCGCCCTGGGCGACCGTCTGGCGGGCGATCTGCTTGGCCATGTCCCAGTTCACGGGACCGCCCTCGTAGCTGAGCATCTGGCCGAGCTGCTGGAAGGCGGCGCCCAGATCGTTCGGGTTCATCGAACCGAACATCGCGGCGAACGGGTTGTCCCCGCCGCCGCCCGCGCCCGGGAAGCCGAAGGGGTTGCCGCCCTGGCCACCGGCACCCTGACCACCTCCGGCAGGGTCCTTCTTCTTGCCGTCGCCGTTGTCCGGCTCCTCCGGCGGAAGGCCGAATCCGAATGGGGTGTCACTCACGGGTTTCCTCGGCTCGTCAGGCCGCCGGCTACTGCCGACGGCGGCTTCCCCACAACAAGACCAGCGTAGACATCCGAACCGGATAAGGGCTCGGTGCTCCGCAGCCTCGCGGCCTGCGGCAGGATGGACGCCACCTGGTACGTACGCGTCATTAACGTACGTACTGAAGACAACCGCTGGAGACGCCCGGTGAGTTCCCCAGATCCACAGGTTCGCGCAGCGCGAAACCTCTCAACCTCAACATCGCGCGGCCCCGTCGTCGCCGTGACCGGTGCCGCGTCCGGGATCGGCGCCCTGCTGACCTCGCGGCTCGCCGCGTCCGAGGAGGTCAAGCAGGTCGTCGCCATCGACGAGCGGCGGGGCGAGGTCTCCGAGGCGACCTGGCACATCCTGGACGTACGGGACCCGGCGATCGCCGAGAAGCTGAAGGGCGCCGACGTCGTCGTGCACCTGGCGCTCGACCTCGACCTGGAGACCGACTCGGCGGCCCGCACCGCCTACAACGTGCGCGGCACCCAGACCGTGCTGACCGCCGCGGCCGCGGCCGGCGTCCACCGGGTCGTGCTCTGCACCTCGGCGATGGTCTACGGGGCGCTGCCCGACAACGACATCCCGCTCTCCGAGGACGCCGAGCTGCGGGCCACCGCCGAGGCGACCGGAGTCGGCGACCTCCTGGAGATCGAGCGCCTGGGGCGCCGCGCACCCCGCGCCCACCCCGGCCTGAACGTCACGGTGGTAAGGCCCGCCGTCCTGGTGGGCGGTACTGACACAGCCCTCACCCGGTACTTCGAGTCGCCGCGCCTCCTGGTCGTCGCCGGATCCCGTCCGACCTGGCAGTTCTGCCATGTCGAGGACCTGTGCAGCGCGCTGGAGTACGCCGCGCTGGAGAAGGTCGACGGAGAGTTCGCCGTCGGCTGCGACGGGTGGCTGGAGCAGGAGGAGGTCGAGGAGCTCAGCGGCATCCGCCGCATGGAGCTGCCCTCGGCGGTGGCCCTGGGCGCGGCGGCCCGGCTGCACCGGATCGGCCTCACGCCCTCGCCCGCCGGTGACCTCGCGTACACGATGCACCCATGGGTGGTGAGCGTCGGGCGGCTGCACGACGCGGGCTGGCGGCCGCGCTGGACCAACGAGGAGGTCCTCGCCGAGCTCCTCGAAGAGGTCGCAGGCCGGCACACCGTCGCGGGCCGCAGGCTCGGCCGCAAGGACGCCACCGCCGCGGGTGCCGCGGGCGCCACGGTCGCGCTGCTCGGCGCCGCCGCGGTGGTGCGCAGGGCCCGCAAGCGCCGGGGGCTGTAGGACCCTCCTACACGGGCGCGCGGGCCCCGGTCGAAAGAGCTATTCCGGGATGTCGGCGCCGTACGGCACGATGGGAACATGGCACGCACGTACCCCGACCACCCCGGTGAGCAGGCGGCGCAGGACCCGATCCGCCTCCTGGCGATCCGCGACACCCCGATCTCCGTCGACGAGGTCTTCGCGGCTTCGGGCGACTTCGCGGCGGGCGGCACCACGCTCTTCGTCGGCACCGTGCGCAACCACGACGGCGGCACGGACGTCGACACGCTCGGGTACTCCTGCCACCCCAGCGCCGAGGCGGAGATGCGCCGGGTGGCCGAAAAGGTCGTCGCCGAATATCCGGTCCGCGCGCTGGCCGCCGTCCACCGTGTGGGTGATCTGGCCGTCGGCGATATCGCGGTCGTCGTCGCCGTCTCCTGCCCACACCGCGGGGAGGCCTTCGAGGCCTGCCGCAAGCTGATCGACGCCCTGAAGCACGAGGTCCCGATCTGGAAGCACCAGAAGTTTTCGGACGGCACGGAGGAATGGGTCGGCGCGTAGCGCCGTCGTCGAGGGGGGCGGTCGGGCGCGGGTGAGGGCCTGCCGGCGGCTTCCGTACGGCTGCTGACGCGGTGCGCGTGGCTGAAACCCTGTCGGGTGCCTTGCGCCCCGATTTGCGTAACCGCACCCCTGGCCTGAGCGTTGGAGTGGCAGATGACTAATCTGCTGATCTGTCAGTTACGGTCGCTCATTGGGGACGGGAGGTCGGAATGGCTGCACTCCTGTGGCTGCTGATTCCGCTTTTCGCTGCTGTCGGCGCGGCGATATGGGCGACCTGGGCCGCCCGCGATCGCACGTCCGGCGATGTTGCCGAACTCGCCGGGTACAGCCGGTTCCGAGAAGCGATGGCGAAATCGCACTCCGGAACCGACGCCGTCTGAGCGTTCCCGACCGGCGCAAGGCGCCCTGGTTTCGTACGCGATCGCCAACGGTCCCCGTACGGACCGGACCCGGGGGTGGGCGCACAGATCGGTCCCGTACTGTCGTTCCATGCCACGCCGCACCGCGACGATGCTCGCCTCCACCCTCGTGCTGATCGCGCTGCTCTGCGCCGGGGTGCTCATCAAAGTGCCGTACTCCGAGATGTCTCCCGGGCCCACCGTGAACACGCTCGGCGACTCCGGCGGCGAGCCGGTGCTGCAGATCTCCGGCCGCAAGACCTACCCGACGACCGGTCACCTCAACATGACGACGGTCAGGGTCACCGGTGCGGACTACCGGATGAACCTCGTCGAGGCCGTCTACGGCTGGCTCGCGCACGACAGCGTGGTCGTCCCGCACGACACGCTCTACCCGGACGGCAAGACCGACGAGCAGTCCAACCAGGAGAACGCCGAGGAGTTCAGCCAGTCCCAGGAGAGCGCCAAGGTGGCGGCCCTGAACGAGCTGTCCATCCCGGTCAAGAGCTGGGTCATCGTCTCCTCGGTGGTCAAGGGCAGTCCGGCCGAGGGCAAGCTGCACGCGGGCGACGCCATCAAGGCCGTCGACGGCGCCCCGATCACCAAGCCGGCCGACGTCGCAAGCCTGGTCACCAAGCACAAGCCCGGCCAGAACGTGGTCTTCACGATCATCCCCGCCAAGGAGGCGGAGGCCGCCAAGAAGGCGGGCAAGGAGCCCGAGGGCGGCGAGAAGCTCACCATCACCACCGAGAAGGCGCAGGACGGCGACCGTGCCATCGTCGGCATCCAGGCCGGGACCGACCATGCCTTCCCGTTCACCGTCGACATCAAGCTCGCCGACGTCGGCGGGCCCAGCGCGGGGCTCATGTTCTCGCTCGGCATCGTCGACAAGCTGACGCCCGAGGATCTGACCGGCGGAAAGTTCGTCGCCGGCACCGGCACGATCGACGACACCGGCAAGGTCGGCCCGATCGGCGGCATCGAGATGAAGCTGATCGGCGCGCGCCAGGCGGGCGCCCGCTACTTCCTGACGCCCAGGGACAACTGCGCGGCCGCCGCCTCCGACACCCCCTCGGGCCTCACCCTGGTGAAGGTCGACACCATCCACGACGCCCGGCAGTCCCTGGACAAGATCCGCACGGGGGACACGGCCGGACTGCCGAGCTGCTCGGCCAAGTGATGCCGGCCGCGCCCCCGCAGGTGCGCTAGGCGAAGGTCGCGGCCAGCGCCTCGGCGAGGCCCGGCACCAGGTCGGGGCCGGTGAGCACCTCCGTAGGAGAGTCCTTCTCGCGCAGCCGGATGGCGGACTCGCGGGCGCCGCCGCGCAGCACCGCCACCGTCATCCGGACCTCCTGGCGGTCGGGGTGCGTGGCCACCCACTTGGCGAGCTCCTTGTCGCCGAGGCCCTCGGGCACGGAGGTCTCGGCGGACGGCGGCAGCATCAGGCGCTCCACCGTGAGCGCGCAGCCGGCCACCGAGTCGGGCCACGCGATGGTGCCGAGGAACTTGTCCAGCGGCTTGTTCCGCGGGATCTCCTCCTGCTCGATCGGGGTCAGCCCGGAGACCTGGGCGTCGTCGGCGGTGGAGACCAGGCCCGGTGCCTGGGCACGGAGCTTCGCGGTGTCGACGAGCGCGAAGAGGCGGGCCGGCTTGTCCCAGCCCAGACCGGATGCGTACTCGTCGATTTCGAGCACCGCGCGGGTGAGCGGGCTCGCGGCCATCGGAGGGCCGGAGGGGGAAACGTTGGACATGGACAACATCCTGCCCTCTTTCACCCCCCGATCGGGAACTGAGTAAAGCCTCAGTAAGTTGCATGAGTGGGCTCTACGATCGCTGGGCCCGCCCATACGACAGCGAACTTCGAGGTGCGCACCTTGGCTTTCCAGATGCCGGACCGCGGCTCAGGCCCGTCCGGGCCACGGATCAGAGTCGGCCGGCCGTCCCGCCGGGTCCGGACCCTGCTCATGACACTGGGCATTCTGGCCGTGCTTGCCATGGCCTTCGTCATGTTCGCGGGGTTCTGGACCGACTGGCTCTGGTACCGCTCGGTCCACTACTCGTCGGTCTTCACCACACAGCTGTGGACGAAGATCGGACTGTTCTGCGTCTTCGGGCTGCTGATGGCGGTGGCCGTCGGCCTGAACATCTGGCTGGCGCACCGGCTGCGGCCGCCGCTCAGCGCGATGTCCCTGGAGCAGCAGAGCCTCGACCGCTACCGGATGGGCATCGCCCCGTACAAGAAGTGGATGCTGCTCGGGATCACCGCGCTCGTCGGGCTCATCGCCGGCGCCTCCGCCTCCGGTCAGTGGCGCACCTGGCTGATGTGGGTCAACGGGGTGCCGTTCGGCCAGAAGGACCCCCAGTTCCATCTGGACGTGTCGTTCTACGCCTTCGACCTGCCCTGGTACCGCTTCATGCTCGGCTTCGGCTTCGCCGCCGCCGTCCTGTCGCTCATCGCCGCCGCCCTGACGCACTACCTGTACGGCGGCCTGCGCATCACCAGCCCCGGCGCGCGCGCCACGGGAGCGGCCACCGGGCACCTCTCGGTGCTGCTCGGCGTCTTCGTGGTCCTCAAGGCCGTGGCGTACTGGCTGGACCGGTACGGCCTGGCGGTCAAGTCCAGTGACTTCAAGGCGACCAACAACTGGACGGGCCTTCGGTACGTCGACGCCAACGCCTACCTCCCGGCGAAGACGATCCTGTTCTGCATCGCGGTCATCTGCGCCGTGCTGTTCTTCGCCACCCTGTGGCGCCGCACCTGGCAGCTGCCCGTCATCGGCTTCGGCCTGATGGTGCTCTCCGCGATCCTGATCGGCGGGCTCTACCCGGCGATCGTGCAGAAGTTCCAGGTCCAGCCCAACGAGCAGGCCAAGGAAGCCCCGTACATCCAGAAGAACATCGACGCCACCCGCAAGGCGTACGGCATCGACAACGCGGATGTGACGGACTACAAGGGCACCACCGACGCCAAGGACAACCCGAAGCTGCGCTCGGCGGCCGACACGGCGGCCAGCTACCGGCTCATCGACCCCAACGTCGTCTCGCCCGCCTTCCAGCAGCTCCAGCAGGAGCGGAAGTACTACCAGTTCCCCTCGACGCTGGACGTGGACCGCTACAAGGACAAGGACGGCAAGGAGCAGGACACCGTCATCGGTCTGCGCGAGCTGAACCTCAAGGGCATCGACAAGCGCAACTGGATCAACGACCACTTCACCTACACCCACGGCTTCGGCGCGATCGCGGCCAAGGGCACCGGCGTGGACGACAACGGCGCGCCGGACTTCACGGAGTCCGGGATCCCCACCACCGGCCAGCTCGACTCCGGCTACGAGCAGCGCGTCTACTACGGAGAGAAGACCGACCAGTACTCGATCGTCGGCGGCCCCCAGAAGGAGCTCGACTACGAGAGCGAGGGCAAGGGCCAGGTCACGACGAGCTTCCAGGGCAAGGGCGGGGTGAGCCTGTCCAACCCGTTCAACCGGGCCGCGTACGCCGTGACCTTCAGCGAGCCGCAGATCCTGTACTCGGGAGCCATCGGCAACGGCTCGAAGATCCTTTACAACCGCACCCCCAAGGAGCGCGTGGAGGCGGTCGCCCCCTGGCTGACCATCGACGGCGACGCCTACCCGGCGGTCGTCGGCAAGCGCATCCAGTGGGTCGTCGACGCGTACACGACGACCAACGGCTACCCCTACGCCTCGCGCACCACGCTCGGCGAGACCACCACCGACTCGCTGACCGACAACCAGCGCGCGGTGATGGCCCAGCAGAACCAGGTCAACTACATCCGCAACTCGGTGAAGGCGACCGTGGACGCCTACGACGGCACGGTCACGCTGTACCAGTGGGACGACAAGGACCCGGTCCTCAAGACCTGGATGAAGGCGTTCCCCGGCACGGTGAAGGCCAAGTCGGCGATCCCGGGCGACCTGCTCGGGCACCTGCGCTACCCGCAGGACATGTTCAAGGTCCAGCGCGAGCTGCTCACCCGCTACCACGTCACCAACCCCGCGCAGTTCTACAGCGGCAGTGACGCCTGGCAGGTGCCGGACGACCCGACCAACAAGGACAACAGCGCGGTCCCGCCGTACTACCTGTCCATGAAGATGCCGGGCGCCGAGGCCGAGGGCAAGAAGTTCTCGCTCACCACGACGTTCACTCCCAACGGCCGGCCCAACCTGGGCGGGTTCATGGCGATCGACGCCGATGCCGCGAGCAAGGACTACGGCAAGATCAGACTGCTCCGGGTCACCGACAACGTGCAGGGCCCGCAACAGGTGCAGAGCAAGCTGAACGGTCTGCCCGAAGTCGCCGAGTTCGTACGGAACCTGAGAGGCACCGACTCCGAGATCGACTACGGCAATCTGCTGACCGTGCCGCTCGGCGGGGGATTCCTCTACATCGAGCCGGTGTACGCACGCGGTGGCAGCGCCAACTACCCGCTCCTGAAGAAGGTCGGCGTCTCCTACGGCGACAGGACCGTCTTCAAGGACAACCTGGCAGACGCGCTCAGCGCGGTCTTCGGCGCCGACGGGGCCACCCCGCCGCCCTCGACGACACCGCCCACCACGCCACCCACGACCACACCGCCGGCCTCCGGCAACGCGACGGTGGACCAGGCCATCAAGGACGCGCAGAAGGCGTACGACGACGGCCAGAAGGCGCTCGCCAAGGGTGACTGGAAGGCCTACGGCGACGCCCAGAAGGCGCTGCAGGACGCCCTGCAGAAGGCGGCCGACGCGGAGAAGGCGGCCCAGCCGAAGAGCTGACGCAGTCGAAGAGCCGACCGGCCGGGCCGGAGCTGACCCGGGCACCCCGGGTCGGCTCCGGTCCGTGCTGGTCAGGGGGCCACTTCACACCGTGGTAGCGTTGTGTTCACCGACGCGGGGTGGAGCAGCTCGGTAGCTCGCTGGGCTCATAACCCAGAGGTCGCAGGTTCAAATCCTGTCCCCGCTACTCACTGACGAGGGCCCGGATCCTTTCAAGGATCCGGGCCCTCGTTGCGTTCACGCCGAAGTCCGCCGAGCTTGTCCGATTAGCGGTGGCTGGAACCTTCCGGTATGAAAACTGGTCTTCCCAGGGGGAGTTGGGTACAACGGGTTTGGCTTGTCTCTCTGTGGGCATGTCGACAAAACGCTGAAGTGACCTCACTGGCTGCGGTATACCAGGTGTACGCGGGTTGCGGGTGGTGCGACGATGGTATTTATGGGGGACAGGGCAACTCTGTTGGAGACAGGGCGGTTTGTGCAGACACGCTCCGATGAGGATGCTGACACCGCTGACGCCGAGACCGAGGCGCGGCACCGGCGTGCCGCCGACGGCGGCGACGTCGAGTCGATGAGCGTGCTCGGCTCCCTGTTGCTGCGCCGCGGCGATCTCGACAGCGCCGAGCCCTATCTGCGCGGCGCCACCGCCGAGGGCGACCGGGCCGCCGCCAACAACCTGGGTGTCCTGCTCCATCAGCGCGGCTACGCGGACGAGGCGGCCGGCTGGTGGCGCATCGCCGCCGTCGCCGGATCCGCCGCCGCCGCGCACGCGCTCGGCCGGCACTACCGCGAGCGCGGCGACGAGCCGGCCGCCGAGTACTGGCTGCGCCAGTCCGCCGAACAGGGCCACGCGCTCGGCGCGTACGCGCTCGCCGACCTCCTGGAGCACCGCAGCGACGTCGGCGCCGAGCGCTGGCTGCGCGCCGCCGCCGAACAGGGCCACCGCGAGGCCGCCTACCGTCTTGCCCGCCTCCTGGACGGGCGTGGTGACGGCGAGGCGACCGGCGAAGGCCCCGGTGACATCGCTGTCGACCAGGCGCCGGAAGGCGAGGGGTCGTCCGACGAGGCCGAGCCCTGGTACCGGCAGGCCGCCGCCCGCGGCCACCGCCGGGCCGCCCTGCACCTCGGCGCGATCCTGGAGAAGCGCGGCGAGCTCAAGGAGGCCGGCCGCTGGTACCTGACGTCAGCCAAGGACGGCGAGGCCAAGGCCGCCTGCGCGCTCGGCTTCCTGCTGCGCGACGCGGGCGACGAGGAGAGCGCCGCCGTGTGGTGGCTGCGCGCCGCCCAGGACGGCGACGGCAACGCGGCCAACGCCCTGGGCGCGCTGCACGCGGCGCGGGGCGAGCAGCAGACCGCCGAGCGCTGGTACCGCGAGGCGATGGGCGCCGGTGACGTGAACGGGGCGTACAACCTCGGGCTGCTCTGCGCCGCCCAGAACCGCACCGCCCAGGCCGAGCAGTGGTACCGCAGGGCGGCCTACTCCGGGCACCGCGAGGCGGCCAACGCGCTCGCCATCCTGCTGCTCCAGGCCGGCGACGCGACGGGCGCCGAGCCCTGGTTCTCCAAGGCCGCCGAGGCCGGCAGCGTGGACGCCGCCTTCAACCTCGGCATCCTCTTCGCCGGCCGCGACGAGGACCGTACGGCCCTGAAGTGGTACGAGCGGGCCGCCGCCGCCGGGCACACCGACGCGGCCCTCCAGGTCGGCATCGCACTGCTGCGGGACGGCGAGGAGCAGGCCGCCGAGCGCCATCTGCGGTGCGCGGCGGGCGGCGGCAGCGCCGAGGCCGCCTTCCGGCTCGCCACCCTCCTCGACGCACGCCAGCCCCCGCCGGGGCCGCCCGCCCTTGGCGAGCCGATGGCGGAGAAGACCGAGTGCGAGGAGTGGTACGAGCGGGCCGCGCAGCAGGGCCACCGCCGGGCCCAGGTCCGGGTCGGCATGCTGGCCGCGGCCCGGGGCGACCTGGAGGCTGCCGCGCGCTGGTACGGGGAGGCCGCCGAGGCGGGCAGCCGCAACGGCGCCTTCAACCTCGGGCTGCTGCTCGCCCGCGAGGGCCGCGAGCGCGAGGCCGCCCTGTGGTGGTCCCGCGCCGCCCACGCCGGGCACGGCCGGGCCGCGCTGCGCCTGGCCCTGCTCGCCGCCCGCCACGGCGAGCTGGCCGAGGGGCAGCGCTGGTGCGCGAAGGCGGTCGAGCTGGGCCCGGCGGAGGTCGCCGAGCGGGCCGCGCGGCTGCGCGAGGCACTCCACCAGGAGCTCACGGCTTAGCGGATTCGGGGGTTTCCGCAGGTGGGGAACAGATTTGCGCTGGTCGGCGGCGTCCCGTAAGGTTGTGTTCACCGACGCGGGGTGGAGCAGCTCGGTAGCTCGCTGGGCTCATAACCCAGAGGTCGCAGGTTCAAATCCTGTCCCCGCTACTTACAGGCTGAGGCCCGAATTCTTTGGGGAATTCGGGCCTCAGTCATTTTCTGAACCGTTCGTAGGCGGACACATCCGAACCGCTCATGGGCGGACGTAGACAGAAGTGAAGCCCTCCGGCCGCCGGCCGGAGGGCTTCTTCGTGTTCAGGGGCGGGTCGGTCGGGCCGCTTCCGCTGTGGGTCAGGCCGCCGCGCAGTTCGGGCAGGTGCCGCGGTAGGTGACCTCGACGGCCGCGATCGTGAAGCCGAAGCGCTCGGTGTCGGGGAGGTCGGCCAGCGGGTTGCCCTGCGGGTGGACGTCGCGGATCGCGCCGCACTCGGCGCAGACCAGGTGCTGGTGCGGCCGGTGCGCGTTCGGGTCGTAGCGCTTGGCGCGGCGGTCCGTGGACACCTCAAGGATCTCGCCGAGGGACACCAACTCGCCCAGGGTGTTGTACACCGTCGCCCGGGAGATCTCGGGCAGCCGTTCCACGGCGCGGGCATGGACTTCGTCCGCGGTCAGGTGCACGTGGTCGCCGTCGAGGACCTCGGCCACGACGCGCCGCTGTGCGGTCATGCGCCAGCCGCGGCCGCGCAGTCGCTCCAACAGGTCACTCATAAAGGCCAGCCTAACAGGGAGGGGGGGCCAGTTCTGAACAGGTGTGGCTTTGGATGCTTACTTGACTTAGACAATGTCCATTGTAGGATCTGGTCAGGCATACGCCAAGGGACAGGACTTGCAGGACATGACGCAGGAGGCGCACGTGACACAGGGACCGCTCACCACGGAGGCCGGCGCACCGGTGGCCGACAACCAGAACAGCGCGACCGCGGGCGCCGGCGGTCCGGTCCTCGTCCAGGACCAGTCGCTTCTGGAGAAGCTCGCCCACTTCAACCGCGAGCGCATCCCGGAGCGCATCGTGCACGCCCGCGGCGCGGGTGCGTACGGCACCTTCACGCTCACCCGGGACGTCTCGCAGTGGACGCGTGCCAAGTTCCTCTCCGAGGTCGGCAAGCAGACCGAGACGTTTCTGCGCTTCTCCACCGTGGCCGGCAACCTCGGCTCCGCCGACGCCGTGCGCGACCCCCGCGGCTTCGCGCTGAAGTTCTACACGGAGGAGGGGAACTACGACCTGGTCGGGAACAACACGCCCGTCTTCTTCATCAAGGACGCCATCAAGTTCCCCGACTTCATCCACACCCAGAAGCGCGACCCGTACACGGGCAGCCAGGAAGCCGACAATGTCTGGGACTTCTGGGGCCTGAGCCCCGAGAGCACCCACCAGGTCACCTGGCTCTTCGGTGACCGCGGCATCCCGGCCACCCTGCGCCACATGAACGGTTACGGCTCGCACACGTTCCAGTGGAACAACGAGGCCGGCGAGGTCTTCTGGGTCAAGTACCACTTCAAGACCGACCAGGGGATCAAGAACCTCACCCAGGACGAGGCCAACAAGCTCGCCGGTGAGGACCCCGACAGCCACCAGCGCGACCTGCGCGAGGCCATCGAGCGCGGTGACTTCCCGTCCTGGACCGTGCAGGTGCAGATCATGCCGGACGCGGACGCCGCGACCTACCGCTTCAACCCGTTCGACCTCACCAAGGTGTGGCCGCACGAGGACTACCCGCCGATCGAGATCGGCAAGCTGGAGCTCAACCGCAACCCGGAGAACATCTTCGCCGAGGTCGAGCAGTCGATCTTCAGCCCGGCGCACTTCGTCCCCGGCATCGGTCCCTCGCCGGACAAGATGCTCCAGGGCCGCCTCTTCGCCTACGGTGACGCGCACCGCTACCGCGTCGGCATCAACGCCGACCACCTGCCGGTGAACCGCCCGCACGCCACCGAGGCGCGTACCAACTCCCGCGACGGCTACCTGTACGACGGCCGCCACAAGGGCGCGAAGAACTACGAGCCCAACAGCTTCGGCGGGCCGTTCCAGACCGACCGCCCGCTGTGGCAGGGCAGCCCGGTCTCCGGCGTCACTGGCAGCACCGAGGCGCCCTCGCACGCCGAGGACAACGACTTCGTGCAGGCCGGAAACCTCTACCGGCTGTACTCGGAGGACGAGAAGGCCCGTCTGATCGACAACCTGGCGGGCTTCATCGCCAAGGTTTCGCGCGACGACATCGTGGAGCGCGCGATCAACAACTTCCGCCAGGCGGACGGTGACTTCGGCAAGCGGCTCGAGGCCGCGGTCCAGGCCCTGCGCGGCTGATCCTGGTCGCAGGCCGAAGATGGACAGAAGGCCGGATTCCCTTCGGGGAGTCCGGTCTTCTGGCGTTCCCGGGCCGAAGACCGGCGGTCAGCCGGCCATCGCGGCCTCGCGCCGCGCCGGGGCCCAGCAGCGGATGATGTCGCGGACCGAGACGACGCCGACCGGGCCGTGGTCGTCGAGCACGATCAGATGCCGGAAGCCGCCGTGCGTCATGGCCTCGGCGGCCTCCAGAAGGGTCCAGGACGGCGCCGCGAAGACGACGTCGGTGGTCGTGTGCTTGCTCGCCGTCTCGTGGTCGGGGTTCTGGCCCAGGCCGACGGAGTTGAGGATGTCGCGCTCGGTGAGGATGCCGATGCCACTGGTGTCGGGGTCGAGGACGATGGCCGCGCCGACCCGGCGTGCGGACATCAGCCGGGCCGCCTGGCGGAGGGTGTGGGCAGGTCCGATGGTGAGGACCATCGTGCTCATGGCGTCACGGACGAGCATGGATGGAGCCACCTCCTTGGTGGATTCAGCTCCCGGCACGGCTGAGTAGGCCCGCTCCGGAAAGAATTCACAAGTTCACAAGTGGGGGGACTCATAGAGTCGCATCCGGACCGGCCGTCAACAAGGGGCTGGTAGAGGTCAGTCGAGGGGCGCGTAAAAGTACGACTCAAGCCCCTCGTGAGCCCCAGTCGTGGGCGGCGGGAGCCGGGCCCAGCCCTCATGGGCCCCACGCACGGCAGCCGCCGGCGTCGGCTACGGCTGCGCGCCGTCGCCGAGGTAGCCGAGCAGTTCCTCGTGGAGCAGGCCGTTGGAAGCCGCCGCGTTGCCGCTGTGCGGGCCCGGCCGGCCGTCGAGGCCGGTGAAGACGCCCCCGGCCTCCTGCACCACGATCACGTTCGCCGCCATGTCCCACATCGACAGCTCCGGCTCCGCGCAGAAGTCCACCGAGCCCTCGGCGACCATCATGTACGGCCAGAAGTCGCCGTACGCGCGGGTGCGCCAGCACTCCCGCGTCAGGTCCAGGAAGTCGTCCAGCTTCCCCCGCTCCTCCCAGCCGCTCAGCGAGGAGTACGAGAACGAGGCGTCGGCCAGCTTCGAGACGCTGGAGACCTTCAGGCGGGTCGCGGAGGTCAGGCTGCGGCCGGTGAACGCGCCGTGGCCCTTCGCCGCCCACCAGCGCCGGTTCAGGGCGGGCGCCGAGACGACCCCGACCACCGGCTGGAAGCCGTGCTCGCCCGCCTCCATCAGCGAGATCAGGGTCGCCCACACCGGCACGCCCCGGACGTAGTTCTTGGTGCCGTCGATCGGGTCGACCACCCAGCGGCGCGGGCCCGTGCCCTCCAGGCCGTACTCCTCGCCGAGGATCGCGTCGCGCGGCCGCGCCCGCTTCAGATGCCCGCGGATGACCTCCTCGGCCGCCTTGTCGGCCTCGCTCACCGGCGTCATGTCCGGCTTGGTCTCGACCTTCAGGTCGAGGGCCTTGAACCGGTCCATGGTGGCTGCGTCGGCGGCGTCCGCGAGGACGTGGGCCAGGCGCAGGTCATCGTGATAGTCGGGCATGGTCACCACCGTAGCGATCGCCCGCGGTGCGGACCACAATGCCCGCACTCCGGACGCCCCGCGCGCCGCCCACGGAGGCTATTGACAGTCCCTCCGAGCGCGTCAACTCTGAACTCGGAGCCGCTCGCAAGGTCTCGGGGGCTCGGGAGGCGACCATGCCCACAGCGCGGGAATCCTTACTGGACGCCGCTCTCTCGGCGCTCGCGGGGCTGCCCTGGTCGGGAGTCCGGATGGTGGACGTGGCATCCGCCGCCGGGGTCTCGCGGCAGACCCTCTACAACGAGTTCGGAAGCAAGGACGGCCTCGCCCGCGCGCTCGTGCGCCGGGAGGCCGATGTTTATCTGCGGGGCGTCGACAGAGCCCTCGCCGAAAGCCCCCAAGCATCTCCGACAGGCTCCGGTGCAGGGGGGACCCCCACCCAAGCAGGAGGGACCCCCATCAGCCCCGCCGACCGTCTGGTCCACGTCGCGGAGTGGACGGTCGGCTCGGCCCGCTCCAGCGCTCTGGTGCGGGCGCTGCTCACCGGCTGCTGGAGCGAACGCCTTCCGGCGCCCTCGGTCCGTACCACCGCGGCGGTCTCGGCCGTGCCCGCCCAGCGTCGCGCCGACGCCGGGGTGCCCGGGCCCGCCGAACTCATCGCCGCCGTACGGGACCGGGCGCTCGCCGCGCTGGAGAAGGAGATGCCGGGCGCGGACCCGGTGGAGCTGGGGCGGTACTGCGAGACGGCGGTACGGCTCGGGCTTTCCTGTGTGGTGGCGCCGCCGGGGCGAGGCGAGGGGCACGCCGGGTACATCCGCTCGGTGCTCGCCCGGCTGCCGGTGCGAGCGGTGGGGTAGCCGGGAGCCGACAACTGACGGACCGTCAAAAGTGCTCGCCGTGTGGGTCAGTGGGCCGAGCCCGAGATCTGCAGGCCGATCACGCCCACGATGACCAGCGAGATCGACACCAGCTTGAGGGTGGAGACCACGTCGCCGAGAAAGACCATGCCGTAGATCGCGGTCCCGGCCGCCCCGATGCCTGTCCACACCGCGTACGCCGGACCCACGTCCAGCTTCTTCAGCGACAGCGTGAGCAGACCGAACGAGCCCAGCGCGAACGCGGCGAACGCGATCGTCGGCCACAGCCGGGTGAAACCGTGCGACAGCTTCAGGCAGACGGCGAAGCCCGTTTCGAGGATTCCCGCCACCACGACCAGCAGCCACGCCATGTCCAGGGCCTCCCACAACGCATCGTCGTCGCTGACTGCTTGGTCAACACTTGGTGCGATTATGCAACGGAGGTCATGCACACGCCCCTGGAAACAGGTCAGTCGCCCTCGCGTCGCTCCCTCGTCGCGAGCAGTCGGCGCAACGAGTAGAGCCGGGCCGGATCGGCGTGACCGTCCGCCACCCACTGGTCCAGCGCGCACTCCGCCTCGTCGTGGCTGCACGCGCGCGGGCAGTTCTCGGTGCCCGGTACGAGATCGGGGAAGGCCAGAATCACCCTTGACGGGTCGACGTGGTGAAGGCCGAAGGACCGTACGCCCGGGGTGTCGATGACCCAGCCGCCGTCCGCGCTGTCCAGGGGCAGCGCCAGCGCCGAGGTGGTGGTGTGGCGGCCGCGCCCGGTGACCGCATTCACATGGCCGGTGATGCGCCGCTGGGCCTCCGGGACCAGGGCGTTGACCAGGGTCGTCTTGCCGACGCCGGAGTGGCCGACGAACGCGGTGACCCGGCCGTGCAGTTGCTCGCGCACCCGGTCCGCCGCGTCGCCCTCGTACAGCTCCTCGCGCGAGGTCACCACATACGGGACGCCCAACGCGCCGTACATCTCCAGGAGTTCGTCCGCCGGGGCCAGGTCCGACTTCGTCAGGACCAGGAGCGGTTCCAGGCCACCGTCGTACGCCGCGACCAGGCAGCGGTCGATGAGCCGGGGCCGCGGCTCGGGGTCGGCGAGCGCGGTGACGATGGCGAGCTGGTCGGCGTTGGCGACGACCACGCGCTCGTACGGGTCGTCGTCGTCCGCGGTGCGCCGCAGGACCGAGCTGCGCTTGCCGATCCGTACGATCCGGGCGAGCGTGTCCTTCTTGCCCGACAGGTCGCCGACGATGTCGACCCGGTCGCCCACCACGGCCGCCTTGCGGCCCAGTTCGCGGGCCTTCATGGCGTGGATCGACCGGCCCTCGACCAGGCAGGTCAGCCGGCCGCGGTCCACGGTGAGGACCATGCCCTCGGCGGCGTCCTCGTGCTTGGGACGGATGCTGGTGCGGGGGCGGTTGCCCTTGGGGTTGGGGCGGACGCGGATGTCGTCCTCGTCGGGGTTCTTGCCGTAGCGGCGCATGATCCTAGGCCCCGCTCAGCTTCCGGACCCTGCCAGCATCGAACTCCACATGTCCGGGAAGTCGGGCAGCGTCTTGGCCGTCGTCGCCACGTTCTCGATCTGCACGCCGTCGACGGCGAGGCCGATGATCGCGCCGGCGGTGGCCATCCGGTGGTCGTCGTAGGTGTGGAAGACGCCGCCGTGCAGCGGGCGCGGGCGGATGTGCAGGCCGTCCTCGGTCTCCGTCACGTCGCCGCCGAGCTCGTTGATCTCCTTGGTGAGCGCGGCCAGGCGGTCCGTCTCGTGCAGCCGCAGGTGTGCGACGCCGCGCAGCGTCGACGGGGAGTCGGCGAGCGCCGCGACGGCCGCGATGCCGGGGGTCAGCTCGCCGACCTCGCTCAGGTCCACGTCGATGCCGTGGATGCGGCCGGAACCGTTGAACACGAGCCCGCGGTCGGCCAGTTGGCAGGTGCCGCCCATCTCCGTGAAGATCTGGCGCAGCTGGTCGCCGGGCTGGGTGGTGCGCACCGGCCAGTCGGGGATGACGACCGTGCCGCCCGTGATGAGGGCCGCGGCCAGGAACGGCTGGGCGTTGGACAGGTCCGGCTCGACGGTCAGGTCGCGGCCGAGCAGCGCCGAGTGCGAGACCCGCCACACGTTCGGCTCGCCGCCCGTCTCCGGCTCGTCGACCTGGGCGCCCACGCAGCGCAGCATGTCGACCGTCATCCGGATGTGCGGCATGGAGGGCAGCGTGGAGCCCACGTGCCGCACCTCGACGCCCTGGTTGAAGCGGGGTGCGGAGAGCAGCAGGGCCGATACGAATTGCGAGCTGGAGGAGGCGTCGATCTCCACCCGGCCGCCTTCGAGGGCGCCCACGCCGTGCACGGTCATCGGGAGCGCGCCGCGGTTGTCGTCGTCGATGCGGGCGCCGAGCGCGCGCAGGCCCTCGATCACGCCGCCGAGCGGGCGCTCGTAGGAGCGCGGGTCGCCGTCGAAGCGGACCGGGCCGTCGGCAAGGGCGGCGACCGGGGGCAGGAAGCGCATGACCGTACCGGCATTGCCGACGTCGACCGTGGCCGGGCCGTGCAGGCCGGCCGGGATCACGCGCCAGGCCTCGCCGGAGCCGTCGGGACCCACGCACTCCTCGATCCCGACGCCCAGGGTGCGCAGGGCCTCCGCCATCAGCAGGGTGTCGCGCGAGCGCAGGGGGCGGCGCAGCCACCCGGGCTCGGCGGCGAGGGCCGCCAGGACCAGCCCGCGATTGGTGACCGATTTCGATCCGGGCACGGTGACGGTCGCATCGACGGCTCCGCTCGCGAGGGGGGCGGGCCAGAGGGCGGGGTGCACGGGCGTTTCGGTCATGGTCCTCACTTTAGTGGGGCCGTCGGCTAGAGACCGAGCAGCCAGCGGCCACCGCCGATCAGGGAGCAGACAGAAACGGCGTGGAAGAGGAAGAGCCAGAGCGCCGGTGGTACGTGGGTGAGCCGCGCGAGCTGGTCGGCGTCCGAGTCGCCGTCGTTGTGGCGGCGGCGCTTGCTCTGCAGCTCGAACGCCGGGCGCACCCCTCCGAGCAGCAGGAACCAGACGGCCGTGTACGCGAACGCCGACTGGACGTCCGGGCTGGTCAGCCAGGAGATGAGCAGGAAGGCGGCGCCGGTCACCACGACCGTGAGGACGCCGTACGCGTTGCGGATCATCACCAGCATCGCGAGGAGGAGCGCCGTGGCCAGCCACAGGAGGAGCGTGACGTGGTGCGCGGCGAGCAGCCAGGCGCCGCCGAGGCCGAGCAGCGGGGGAGCGGTGTATCCGGCGGCGGCCGTGAGGATCATGCCGGGACCGTGCGGCTTGCCCCGGCTCACGGTCAGGCCGCTGGTGTCGGAGTGCAGCCGGATGCCGTCGAGGCGGCGGCCGGTGAGCAGCGCGACCAGGCCGTGGCCGCCCTCGTGGGCGATGGTGATGGCGTTGCGGGACAGGCGCCAGAGGCTGTGCGGGACGACGACGGCGAGCGCGGCTATGCCCGTCGCGACGACCAGCCACTGGGCTGGCGCGCTCTGGGTGCCGAAGAGCTGGAAGTCTTCAAGCGCGGACATTTCTGGGACGGCTCCTCATGGGGTACGGGCGCCGTGGCAGTGTGGCACCTATGTGCGGTAGGTATGCAGCGAGTCGCAGGCCCGAGGATCTCGCAGGAATCTTTGAAATAGAGAAGTGGGACCCGACGGAGGCCTTGGAGCCCGATTGGAACGTGGCCCCTACCAAGGAGGTCTACGTCGTCCTGGAGCGCCCTCTTAAAGACGCCGACTCCCCACGTCCGGTTCGTCAGCTGCGCAAGCTGAAGTGGGGACTCGTCCCCTCCTGGGCGAAATCGCCCGAGGGTGCGGCCCGGATGATCAACGCGCGCGCCGAGACCATTCACGAGAAGCCCTCCTTCAAGAAGGCGTTCGCCTCCCGCCGCTGCATCATCCCGGCCGACGGCTACTACGAATGGGTCACCGGCGCCGGGGAGCGCGAGCTGGAGGTCGAGGGAAAGAAGAAGCGGCCGCGCAAGCAGCCGTACTTCGTGACCCCGGCGGACGGCGCGGTCTTCGCGATGGCCGGCCTGTACGAGTTCTGGCGCGACCGCACGCTGCCCGACGACCACCCCTCGGCCTGGTGGGTGACCTGCTCGGTGGTCACCACGGAGGCAGAGACGGGCCCGCTGGGCGTGGCCCCGGCGGAGGGCCCCGGCTCGCTCGCGGACATCCATCCCCGGATGCCGCTGATGCTGATGCCGGACCGGTGGGGCGCTTGGCTCGACCCGTCCCACACGGACACCGAGTCGCTGAAGGACCTGCTCGCGCCGCCGCCGGGCGGCCTCATGCGGGCCTATCCGGTGTCGACGGCGGTCAGCAACGTACGCAACAACGGGCCGGAACTCCTGACGGAGCTGAAGGGGCCCGAGGAGGGCACGCTGTTCTGACCCGCCCCGTGTGAGCTCGGTGTGAGCTCGCCCATGTCGTACGCCGCCCCTGCCCGGCCCGGCGGCAGGATGGCCCCGTGAGTACCAGCGAGATCATCGAGACCGGCGCCGGTGAGGCGCGTATCACCTGGCACGCCGCCAAGAAGGCCCGCCTCGTGCTGGCCGTGAGTCATGGGGCGGGTGGCGGGATCGAGGCCCGGGACCTCCAGGCGCTGGCCGGCGCTCTGCCGCCGCTCGGGGTGAGCGTGGCCCTGGTGGAGCAGCCCTGGCGGGTGGCCGGAAAGAAGGTGGCCCCGGCGCCGAAGACGCTGGACACGGGATGGCGCGACCTGTGGCCGGCCGTGGCGAAGAAGGGGCTGCCCGTCGTCGCGGGCGGCCGCAGCGCCGGGGCCCGGGTCGCCTGCCGCACGGCGGCGGAGCTCGGCGCGGCCGGAGTCCTCGCCCTGAGCTTCCCGCTGCACCCGCCGGGCAAGCCGGAGAAGTCGAGGGCGGCGGAGCTGCTCGGGGCGGGCGTGCCCACCCTGGTGGTGCAGGGCGGGAACGACCCCTTCGGGAAGCCCGCCGAGTTCCCCGAAGGGGCGTACGAGCTCGTGGAAGTGCCGTTCGGCGACCACGGGTTCGCGGTGCCCAAGCGGGCTTCCCTCACCCAGCAGGAGGCACTGGACGTGATCACCGCGGCGGTCGGCGAATGGCTCGGCACCCTGATGGCCTGACGCCGGGAATGCGCAATGCGGGCGCACTGTTATGCGCGTCGTAAGGGATACGCAGACCAGCTGTGGAGAGGGAGTCCGTCGCATGGGTTCGACCATCTGCCCGAGCCGCAAGGCCGCCTCTGACCTGGAGTGGACGGTGCTTTCCGCGGCCAGGACCGCTCCTATTCGAGCGGCGGGCGGAGCGGATCGTCGTCTATCCTCCGATTCGAGTGGGTCCGCATTCGGGCTCAGCACACCGTTCGAGGAGGTGGGTCCGGTCACAGGGACCGACGACGGCCACGTGGAAGAGACCACCGCCGAGCGCAATGCGCGCTTCGAGCGGGATGCCCTCGGCTACCTCGACCAGATGTACTCGGCCGCATTGCGCATGACGCGCAATCCCGCCGATGCGGAAGACCTGGTCCAGGAGACGTACGCCAAGGCGTACGGGTCCTTCCACCAGTTCCGCGAGGGCACCAACCTGAAGGCTTGGCTCTACCGGATTCTCACCAACACCTTCATCAACTCCTACCGGAAGAAGCAGCGCGAACCCCAGCGCAGCGCCGCCGAGGAGATCGAGGACTGGCAGCTCGCGCGCGCCGAGTCGCACATGTCGACGGGGCTGCGCTCCGCCGAGTCGCAGGCGCTCGACCACCTGCCGGATTCGGACGTGAAGGCAGCTCTGCAAGCCATTCCGGAAGAGTTCCGCATCGCCGTGTATCTCGCGGACGTAGAGGGCTTTGCGTACAAGGAGATCGCGGACATCATGGGTACACCCATCGGTACAGTGATGTCCCGGCTGCACCGGGGCCGCCGCCAACTGCGCGGAATGCTGGAGGACTACGCCCGTGACCGCGGGCTCGTCCCGGCCGGCGCCGGCGAGTCGGACGAAGCGAAAGGCTCGGGCTCATGAGCTGCGGAGAGCCGCACGAGACGGACTGCTCTGAGGTCCTGGACCATCTCTACGAGTTCCTCGACCACGAGATGCCCCCCACGGACTGCAACAAGTTCGAGGTGCACTTCGAGGAGTGCTCGCCGTGCCTGGAGAAGTACGGCCTGGAGCAGGCCGTGAAGAAGCTGGTGAAGCGCTGCTGCGGCTCGGACGACGTGCCGAGTGACCTGCGCTCCAAGGTGATGGGCCGCATCGACCTGATCCGCTCCGGCCAGGCGGTGCCCGAACAGGACGTCGTCACCGGGGAGATGCCGACGCTGCGGCCCGAATGATCTCCAGGTGATCCGGCGCTGTGACGCGGATGATCTAGAACAGTGAACTGCCGCTCGCGGCAGGGCAGTTGAGAGCGGCCACGACCACACGTCGTGGCCGCTCTGCTGTGTCTTCCCGCCCATGGGGCGCCCGGCGTCACCCGAATGTGCTAATCCGGGAGGCTCGAAACGCCCTATTCCGACCATGCGCCCCACCGTCACCGCACGCAGGCCTATTCTCGCGAAGCTGTACGCACTGGGCTGCCCGGGCGGATGGGGAGGTGGGGGCCATGGCGGAGCCGAGGGGGCTGCGGGACATTCCGGCGGGGGCGCGCATCGCCGTCGTGGGCGCCGTCGTGGGCGCGGGCGCATGCGCGCTGCCCGTACTGCGCCAGGGCGTGCCCTGGGCGGCCGTGGCGCTCCTCGCGGGCCTGTACGCGCTGTGCGAATGGCCGCCGCGCTGCCCGGTGCTCGCCGGCCGTGTGAACGTGCCGATCGCCTCCGGCTCCTTCTTCCCGGTGCTGCTCGCCGCCGCCTTCCTGCTTCCGCCGGCCGCCGCCGCCCTCGTCGCGGTGCCGGGTGCGCTCATCGCGTCCGTCGAGGAGGAGCCGCGCCGGGTGCGGCGGGTCTGGCGGGCCGCGCAGCTCGCGATCGCGGTGTCGGCGGCGGCCGGCGCCCATGTGCTGCTCGGCGGGCGCGAGGCGCTGGGCGGGCGCGGTGCCGCCGCTGCCCCCGACTTCCCGTACGCGCTGCTGCCGGCCGGAGCCGCCGCCCTGGTGTTCTGCCTGGTCCTGACCGCGCTCGACGGACTCATCCTGGCCACCGCCGAACGGCGCCCGCCCCGCACCGCCTGGCGCGGGCTCCTGCTGCGCTCGCTCGCCCCGCACTGTGTGCACGGGTTCGCGGGGCTGATGATGGCCGTCCTGTGGCGGAGCCGGTTCGGGCCGCTCGCGGCGCTGTTCGTGCTGCTCCCCATGTACATCTCGTGCTGGGTCTTCGCCCAGTACCACCGCGAACGCGCCGCCCACCGGGCCACCATCCGCGCGCTCGTCCAGGCCGTCGACATCAAGGACAAGTACACGCGCGGCCACAGCGAGCGGGTCGGCCGGGCCTCGGAGATGATCGCGCGCGAACTCGGCATGGAGGAAGGGCGGTTGGAGGTCATCCGGTTCGCCGGAATCCTGCACGACGTCGGCAAGCTCGGGGTGCCCACCCGGGTGCTCCGCAAGGACGGCCCGCTCACCCCCGAGGAGCGGGCGGTGATCGAACTGCATCCCGAGTACGGCCACGAGATGGTGCGCGGCATCGGCTTCCTCGGCGAGGCCCGCGCCGCGATCCTGCACCACCACGAGCGGCTCGACGGGAGCGGCTATCCCTACGGGCTCGCGGGCGGCCAGATCCCGGAGGCGGCCCGGGTGGTCGCGGTGGCCGACGCCTTCGACGCGATGACGTCCACGCGCTCCTACCGGCGGGCGAGACCGGTCGCGGCGGCCGTCACCGAGCTGGAGCGGTGCGCGGGCGCGCAGTTCGACCCGCGGATGGTCGGCGGCCTGGTGCGGGCGCTGTCCCGGTACGGATGGCACGTCGAGGTCACCGCGGACGAGCCTCAGGGCTTCGGGGCGCGCGGAAACGTACCGCCATCAAGACCGGTGGGGACGCCCGCGGGACCGGCCCGCGGGCCCGCAGAGGATCTGCTCCCCACCCCGCCCGCGACCGGCCGGATCTCGCCCTTGCCGGACGTCGGCGAACCCGGGCCGCGCCCCCACCCCGGACCCGGGCTCCCCGGCCCCCGCCCCTCGAACGCCCAGGGCGCCTGACATGGCCGCCCGGCCCACCGCCCCCGTCGTCGCCGCCTACGCCCTCGCCGGGCTGCTCACCGCCTGGGCTCTCGGGGCGACCCTGCACGACGGGCTCGTCGAACCCGGCACCGCCGGCGCGTTCGGCGCGCTCATCGCGGTGGGGGAACTGGCCCGGTGGGGGGCCAGGGACGGGGAGCGGGACCCCGCGCCGCTCGCCTCGGCCGGGGCGCTGGCTTATGCGCTGCTCGGGCAGAACGCCGGTCACGCCACCCGGCACGGGGTGCTCCAGGTGATCGCCGTGGTGGTGGCCGCGGTCCTGCTCGGATCCGTACCGCATGTGGCCGTCGGGCGCGGGCCGAGCCTGGACCAGGCGGCCCGGCGGGTGCTCACCGTGGCCTTCGCGGCCGTCTGTTTTCAGCCGCTCTACAACTCGGGGCACCTCGACGCCTGGTTCGGGCACGGACCGTACTTCGCGTTCGTTCTCCTGTTGCTGCTCGTGCTGACCGCGCTGTGCGACGCGGTGGTCTGCGCCCTGCTGATGTACGCCCGTACCCGGTACCCCTTCGGGCCGCTCCTGCGCGACGAGCTGCGCGGGCTCATCGGCATCGGGTCCGCCGTGTGCGCCACCGGCACCGTGATGGCCCTAGCGGTCGCCGTCGCCGGGCTGTGGGCGCTGCCCGTGTTCTGCGTGCCGCTGCTCCTCACCCAGCTGGCCTTCCGGCGGTACGCGGCCGTGCGCACCACGTACCGTCAGACCATCACCTCGCTGGCCCGCGCCACCGAGGTCGCCGGATACACCCAGCCCGGCCACGCCCGCCGGGTCGCCGGGCTCAGCCGGGCCGTCGGGCGTGAGCTGGGGCTCTCCGAGAGCGAGCTGACCGTCCTGGAGTACGCGGCGCTCATGCACGACATCGGGCAGCTGTCCCTGCTCGACCCGGTCCCCGCCGGGGCCACCGCCACGCTGCCCGCCGACGAGCAGCGCCGCATCGCGCTGCTCGGCGGCGCGGTCGTGCGCCAGACCGGGGTGCCCGCCGACGTGGCGGTCGTCGTGGAGCGGCAGGCCGACCCGTACCGGGAGCAGCCGCTGCCCGCCAGGATCGTCCGCGCGGTCAACGCCTACGACGACCTCGCGGAGGGCTCCCCGGGCCCCGGAGGGTCGCTGAGCGCACTCGAACAGCTGCGTCTCGGCACCGGCCGTGACTACCATCCCCAGGTTGTCGAATCCCTGGCACGGGTGCTGGCCCGGGGCTGTCTGACCCGGGTGCCACCTGGGTAACCCAGGAGTAATGAGCGGCCTTCCGGCTGGGCATGGTTGGATGCGAAAAGAACCCAGAAAACTGGGAGACCGTAAGACCGACCCGGTAGTCGGGGCCGGTCTGGGCAGGCGGGAATCGTGAGGATCTTCGGCAAGGGACGGCACCGGCCCTCCGCCTCGTGGCGGCAGGCCACGGACCGTGCGTTCACGCTGATCGGCGACGGCCGGTACGAGGACGCCGGGGCGCTGCTGACGCGCGCCGCGGACCTGGAACCGTGGCTGTCCGAGTCCTGGTTCAACCTGGCGCTCCTGCACAAGTTCCGGCACGACTGGGAGCAGGCGCGGGCCGCCGGGCTTCGTGCGGTCGCCCTCCTCGACAAGGAGACCGGCGCCCCCGACTGGTGGAACGTCGGCATCGCGGCCACCGCCCTGCAGGACTGGCCGCTGGCCCGCCGGGCCTGGCAGGCGTACGGCCTGAAGGTGCCGGGCGAGGCCACCGGCAGCGGCGAGCCCGTGGGCATGGAGCTGGGCAGCGCCGCCGTGCGCCTCTCGCCCGAGGGCGAGGCCGAGGTGGTGTGGGGCCGCAGGCTCGACCCGGCCCGCATGGAAGTCCTGTCCATCCCGCTGCCGTCCTCCGGGCGGCGCTGGGGCGAGGTCGTGCTGCACGACGGAGTCCCGCACGGCGAGCGCACCACCGCCGCCGGCCCCTCCTTCCCGGTCTTCGACGAGATCGAGCTGTGGGCGCCCTCGCCCGTGCCGACCTGGGTGGTCCTCCTGGAGGCGGCCACCGAGGCCGACCGGGACGCCCTGGAGCGGCTCGCGGCCGACGCCGGCTTCGCCGCCGAGGACTGGTCCTCCTCCGTACGCCTGCTGTGCCGGGCCTGCTCCGAGTCCGAGATGCCCAGCGACGAGGGCGACGGCGAGCACCTCGACCCGCACGACCACAGCGAGCCCGGCCACCCCGGCCCCCTCGGCCACCGCACCTCCGGCGACCTGTGGGTCCCGGAGCGCGAATGCGGCATCGCGGCCCCCGCCGGTCTCGTCCGCGGCCTCCTCGACGGCTGGGTGGCCGACAACCCGGACAGCCGGGAGTGGCGGGATCTAGAAGAAGTCTGCTGAGCCTGGCCTTAGGCTGTATGGGATCGGAATCGGGTTTTCAGGAAGGCTTACGGCGGACATGGCGCAGCAGGAGACGGACCAGCAGGTCGAGAACGACGGGTTCGTCGTGGACACGGAGGACTGCGAGGCGCGCGAGCTGGCCTACCGCGAGCGCGGCACCGCCCGCCCGATCACGGTCGTCGGCAACCCCGTGCTCCACAAGGAGTGCAAGGACGTCACCGAGTTCGACGGCGAGCTCGCCAAGCTCATCGACGACATGTTCGCCAGCCAGAAGGCGGCCGAGGGCGTGGGCCTGGCCGCCAACCAGATCGGTGTAGACCTCAAGGTCTTCGTCTACGACTGCATGGACGACGAGGGCGTCCGGCACGTCGGCGTCGTCTGCAACCCGGTCCTCGAAGAGCTGCCGTCCGAGCTGCGCGTCCTGGACGAGTCCAACGAGGGCTGCCTGTCCGTGCCGACCGCGTACGCCGAACTCGCCCGCCCCGACTACGCGGTGGTCACCGGCCAGGACGCCGAGGGCAACCCGGTCAAGGTGCGCGGCACCGGCTACTTCGCGCGCTGCCTCCAGCACGAGACGGACCACCTGTACGGGTACCTGTACATCGACCGGCTCTCCAAGCGGGACCGCAAGGACGCGCTTCGGCAGATGGCGGAGAACAGCCCGCGCTACGAGGTCGTCCTGAACGACTGATCCCGGGAGCACGCAAAAAGGGGCCCCGCACCATGCAGGTGCGGGGCCCCTTTTTGCGGTTTGGCTGCGGACCGTGCGTGGCTGGTCGCGCAGTTCCCCGCGCCCCTATGGGGCGCGGAACCTAGAAGTCCTCGTCGAAGCCCACCGAGCCCTCGACCGCCACCTGGTAGGCGGACGGGCGGCGCTCGAAGAAGTTCGTCAGCTCCTGGACGCCCTGGAGCTCCATGAACGAGAACGGGTTCGACGAGCCGTACACCGCCGGGAAGCCGAGCCGGGTCAGGCGCTGGTCGGCGACGCACTCCAGGTACTCGCGCATCGACTCGGTGTTCATGCCCGGCAGGCCGTCACCGCACAGGTCGCGGCCGAACTGGAGCTCCGCCTCGACCGCTTCCTTGATCATGTCGGTGACCTGCTCCTGAAGCAGATCGTCGAAGAGGTCCGGCTCCTCCTTGCGGACGGTGTCCACGACCTCGAAGGCGAAGTTCATGTGCATCGTCTCGTCGCGGAACACCCAGTTGGTGCCGGTCGCGAGGCCGTGCAGCAGACCCCGGCTGCGGAACCAGTAGACGTACGCGAAGGCGCCGTAGAAGAACAGGCCCTCGATGCACGCCGCGAAGCAGATCAGGTTCAGCAGGAAACGGCGGCGGTCGGCCTTGGTCTCCAGGCGCTCGATCTTCTCGACCGAGTCCATCCACTTGAAGCAGAACTGCGCCTTCTCGCGGATCGAGGGGATCTCCTCGACCGCGTCGAACGCGGCCGCGCGGTCCTCCGGGTCGGGGAGGTAGGTGTCGAGCAGCGTCAGATAGAACTGGACGTGCACGGCCTCCTCGAAGAGCTGACGGCTCAAGTACAGCCGTGCCTCGGGGGAGTTGATGTGCTTGTAGAGGGTGAGCACCAGGTTGTTGGAGACGATCGAGTCGCCCGTCGCGAAGAACGCGACCAGGCGGCCGATCATGTGCTGCTCGCCCGGCGTCAGCTTCGCGAGGTCGGCGACGTCGGAGTGGAGGTCGACCTCCTCGACGGTCCAGGTGTTCTTGATCGCGTCCCGGTAGCGCTCGTAGAAGTCCGGGTAGCGCATGGGACGCAGAGTCAGCTCGAAGCCCGGGTCGAGGAGATTCTTGTGTTCGGTGTTGCTCATTACTGGCAGGCCTCGCAGGACTCGGGGTTTTCGAGCGAGCAGGCGATCGCGTCGGCGTCGGGGGCCGCCTGCTGGACTGGGATGGTGGGGGTGGCCTGGGCGGCGCGGGCGATGCGGGTCGCCGGGCGCGAGCGCAGGTAGTACGTCGTCTTCAGGCCCTGCTTCCAGGCGTACGCGTACATCGACGACAGCTTGCCGATGGTGGGCGTCTCCAGGAACAGGTTCAGGGACTGCGACTGGTCGAGGAACGGGGTGCGGGCGGCGGCCATGTCGATCAGGCCGCGCTGCGGGATCTCCCACGCCGTGCGGTACAGCGCGCGGACGTCGGCGGGGATCCAGTTGAAGTCCTGCACCGAGCCACTCGCCTCGCGCAGCGCCTCGCGGGACTGGGCGTCCCACACGCCGAGCTTCTTGAGCTCCTCCACCAAGTAACCGTTCACCTGGAGGAATTCACCGCTCAGCGTCTCGCGCTTGAAGAGGTTGGAGACCTGCGGCTCGATGCACTCGTACACGCCCGCGATGGACGCGATGGTCGCGGTCGGGGCGATCGCGAGGAGCAGCGAGTTGCGCATGCCGACCTTGGCGATGCGTTCCCGCAGGGCCGCCCAGCGCTCCGGCCAGGTCAGCTCGACGTCGAAGTGGTCGGGGTGCAGCACGCCGCGCGCGGTGCGGGTCTTCTCCCAGGCCGGCAGCGGGCCCGAGCGCTCGGCGAGGTCGGTGGAGGCCTCGTACGCGGTCAGCATGATCCGCTCGGAGAGCCGGGTCGAGAGGGCCTTCGCCTCGGGGGAGTCGAAGGGCAGGCGCAGCTTGAAGAAGACGTCCTGCAGGCCCATCGCGCCCAGGCCCACCGGGCGCCACTTGGCGTTGGAGCGGCCGGCCTGCTCGGTCGGGTAGAAGTTGATGTCGACGACCCGGTCGAGGAAGGTCACGGCGGTGCGGACGGTCTCGTCCAGCCGCTCCCAGTCGATGCCGTCGCCCACGACGAACGCGCCGAGGTTGACCGAGCCGAGGTTGCAGACGGCCGTCTCGCCGTCGTCCGTCACCTCCAGGATCTCGGTGCACAGGTTGGAGGAGTGGACCGTGTGGCCGGGCTCGGCCGTCTGGTTGGCGGTGCGGTTGGAGGCGTCCTTGAACGTCATCCAGCCGTTGCCGGTCTGCGCGAGCGTGCGCATCATGCGGCCGTACAGGTCCCGGGCCGGCATGGTCTTCTGGGCGAGCCCGGCGGCCTCGGCCTTGCGGTAGGCGGCGTCGAACTCCTCGCCCCACAGGTCGACGAGCTCGGGCACGTCGGCCGGCGAGAACAGCGACCACTGGGCGTCGGCGTCGACCCGGCGCATGAACTCGTCGGGGATCCAGTGCGCGAGGTTCAGGTTGTGCGTACGGCGCTGGTCCTCACCGGTGTTGTCGCGCAGCTCAAGGAACTCCTCGATGTCGGAGTGCCAGGTCTCCAGGTACACCGCGGCCGCGCCCTTGCGCCGGCCGCCCTGGTTGACCGCGGCCACCGAGGCGTCCAGGGTCTTCAGGAACGGGACGATGCCGTTGGAGTGGCCGTTGGTGCCCCGGATCAGCGAACCGCGGCCGCGGATGCGGGAGTAGGAGAGACCGATGCCGCCCGCGTGCTTCGAGAGGCGCGCCACCTGGTGGTAGCGGTCGTAGATCGAGTCGAGCTCGTCGAGCGGCGAGTCGAGCAGGTAGCAGGACGACATCTGGGGGTGCCGGGTGCCGGAGTTGAAGAGCGTGGGGGAGGACGGCAGGTAGTCCAGGCGGCTCATCAGGCCGTACAGGGAAGCCACTTCGTCCAGGGCGCGGACCGACTCGTCCTCGGCGAGGCCGGACGCCACGCGCAGCATGAAGTGCTGGGGGGTCTCGACGACCTTGCGGGTGATCGGGTGGCGCAGCAGGTAGCGGGAGTAGAGGGTGCGCAGGCCGAAGTAGCCGAAGCGGTCGTCGGCGCCGTCGGCGAGGGCGGCGTCCACCAGCGCGTCGAGGCGGGCGGCGTGGGCGTCGACGAACTCGGCGGTGCGGTCGGCGATCAGGCCCTCGCGATGGCCGACGGCGACCGAGGCGGAGAACGACACCGCGCCCTGGGTCGCGGCCTCTTCGGCGATGGTGATGGTCAGGAGCCGGGCGGCGAGGCGGGAGTACGCCGGGTCCTCGGAGATGAGCCCCGCGGCCGCCTCGGTGGCCAGCTCGCGCAGTTCGGCCTCGTCGGAACGGGCGTTGCGGCCCCGCAGCGCGGCGGCGGCGACCCGGCCGGGGTCGGTGTCCGCGAGGTCGGCGGTGAGATCGGTCAGGGTCCGCAGCAGCGCGGTCCCCGGGGCATCCGCCAACTCTTCGGTGATCGCTGAAGCGGGATCCGCAGGGGCGATGGTCACGTGGGGGCACTCCCTCGCTCGGCACGGGGCCCTGCGGAGGAGGCGTCGGCGCGCGTCGGGGCAGCCCTGAGCGCGTCGTCCACCGGCCCAACCGCGAGGCCCGGACGTCTGGCATCCGGTTCGGTCGACCCGGATGCGCCATCGGCAGGTCCTCGGACTCGACCGGCACAAAGACGTACAGGTCATACCGTTGCGGGACAGTTCCGGATTCGAACCGGATTCCCCTGCGGCGACAGCGAGGACGAGCATACATGTGGGGGGCGTTGCATGAGGCACCCCCCACATGTTGTGTCGGTCGTGAAGAAGCGTCCCTGTGACGTACCTCTCCGCTGTCGTCGGGGACAGCACCGTCGAGCAAGGCGAGCGAGGCATGACCGGGATGACCGACCGGCCCCATATGGTGCCCGACGAATTCGAATGACCCGCGCGCACGGAAGGGCCGCCGCACCCCCTCGGGATGCGGCGGCCCTTTCCCGTGCCGAGAGCCGAACTCAGTGCGCCGAGCCCGCCGTCGCCGGCGGGAGTTCCGTGGCGACGCCCGGGTCGCCCGCGTCCGCCGTGTAGTCCTCGGGCGAGGTCTCGTCGATGCCGTCGGGGGCCTTCAGGGCGCGCAGGACGACGGTGAGGACCACCGTCACCACCACGTTCAGGACGAAGGCGGTGAGGCCGATGTAGCCGATCTCGCCGATGCCCGGGATCTCCTTCGAGGAGCCGCCGAAGTGCTTCTGGGTGGGCGAGGCCACCCCGTACGCGGCGAGCGTGCCGTACAGCATGCCGACCGCCCAGCCCGCGAGCAGCGCCCAGCGGTGGAACCAGCGGGTGAACAGGCCGCCGACCAGGGCCGGGAAGGTCTGCAGGATCCAGATGCCGCCCAGGAGCTGGAAGTTGATGGCGACCGTCTTGTCCATGGTCAGGACGAAGACCAGCGCGCCGACCTTCACGACGAGCGAGACCAGCTTGGAGACCTTGGCCTCCTGCGCGGGCGTCGCGTCCGGCTTGAGGAAGTCCTTGTAGATGTTGCGGGTGAAAAGGTTCGCGGCCGCGATCGACATGATCGCCGCCGGGACCAGCGCGCCGATGCCGATCGCCGCGAAGGCGACGCCCGCGAACCAGTCGGGGAACATGTCCTCGAAGAGCTGGGGGATCGCCAGCTGGCCGTTCTTGACCTTGACCCCGGCCGCGATCGCCATGAAGCCGAGCAGCGCGAGCAGGCCCAGCATCAGCGAGTAGAGCGGCAGGATCGTGGTGTTGCGGCGGATCACGTTGCGGCTGCGCGAGGACAGCGTCGCGGTGATCGAGTGCGGGTACATGAACAGCGCGAGCGCCGAGCCGAGCGCGAGCGTCGCGTACGTCCACTGGCTCGACTCGCCGGGCGCGATCGCCCCGGTCGGCTTGCCGCCGGGCGGGCCCGCGAACTTGTGCTGCGCCGCGCTGAAGATGGCGTCGAAGCCGCCCAGTTTGATCGGGATGTAGATGATCGCCACCGCGATGACGAGGTAGATCAGGCCGTCCTTCACGAAGGCGATCAGCGCGGGCGCGCGAAGGCCGGAGGAGTACGTGTACGCCGCGAGCACCGCGAACGCGATGAGCAGCGGCAGGTCCTTGACGAACCAGTTGCCGGACTCGCCGCCCACGCCCATGACGTCGAGGACGGCCTGGATGCCGACCAGTTGGAGCGCGATGTACGGCATCGTCGCGAGGATGCCGGTGACCGCGACCGCGAGGGACAGGCCCTTGGAGCCGAACCGGCCCCGCACGAAGTCCGAGGTGGTGACGTAGCCGTGCTTGTGCGAGACCGACCACAGGCGGGGCAGGAAGGTGAAGATCAGCGGGTACACGAGGATCGTGTACGGCACGGCGAAGAAGCCCGCCGCACCCGCCGCGTAGATCGCCGCCGGGACCGCCACGAAGGTGTACGCCGTGTACAGGTCGCCGCCGAGCAGGAACCAGGTGACCCAGGTGCCGAACGACCGCCCGCCCAGGCCCCATTCGTCCAGGCTCGCCTCGTTCTCGGCCTTGCGCCAGCGCGCGGCCATGAAGCCGATGACTGTGACGGCCAGGAAGAAGAAGATGAAGACGCCGAGCGCGACGCCGTTCACGCCGTCCTTCACTTGGACGCACCCCCCTTGTTGTCGTCGGAGGTGTGCGAGCCGGAGGCGGTGCGGGAGCGCTGGTCGTGCTGCCACAGCTTGTACGCGATCATCGTGAGCGCGGTCGAGATCAGCACCCAGAGCATCTGGTACCAGTAGAAGAACGGGATGCCGCCGAGCGCCGGGTCGGTCTTGGCGTACGAGCTCACCCACAGCATCGCCACGAAGGGCGCGATCAGGCAGAGTGCGATGATCACGCGCAACGGCGTGATCACCGGTCTCTTCACTTCTGTCGATTCCGGCATTGGGCGGCTCCGTCCCCTCACGATCACCTGTGCGTTGGATCACTTGGTAATGCGCAGGAAATCTAGGGGAGAGTTTCGGTCAAGGGAACCCCCGTCCGGATTCCGGACGGCTCAACGACCGGGAAGAGATGCTCAGTCGGCCGGCCGCTTGAGGCGGGCGACGAACTTGTACCGGTCGCCCCGGTACACCGACCGCACCCACTCCACGGGTTCGCCCCGGCCGTCCAGGGAGTGCCGCGACAGCATCAGCATCGGCAGGCCGACATCGGTGCCGAGCAGCCCGGCCTCGCGCGGGGTGGCGAGCGACGTCTCGATGGTCTCCTCGGCCTCGGCGAGGTGCACCCCGTACACCTCGGCGAGCGCGGTGTAGAGAGAGGTGTACTTGACCAGCGAGCGGCGCAGCGCCGGGAAGCGCTTGGCGGACAGGTGGGTGGTCTCGATGGCCATCGGCTCGCCGCTGGCCAGGCGCAGCCGTTCGATGCGCAGGACGCGGCCGCCGGCGGTGATGTCGAGCAGCCCGGCGAGGGTGTCGTCGGCGGTGACGTAGCCGATGTCGAGCAGCTGGGAGGTCGGCTCCAGGCCCTGGGCCCGCATGTCCTCGGTGTACGAGGAGAGTTGGAGCGGCTGGGAGACCTTCGGCTTGGCGACGAACGTGCCCTTGCCCTGGATGCGCTCCAGGCGGCCCTCGACGACCAGCTCCTGGAGGGCCTGGCGCACGGTGGTGCGGGAGGTGTCGAACTCGGCGGCCAGCGTGCGCTCGGGGGGCACCGGCGTGCCGGGCGGCAGGGTCTCCGTCATCTCCAGCAAGTGACGCTTGAGGCGGTAGTACTTGGGCACGCGAGCGGTGCGGGCGCCGGCGCCCGCCTCTGTCTCGCTCCCGCTCCCGTCGGCCATGGCCTGCCTTCCCGAGTGCTGCGCTGCTGCCGTCACCGGCTCCTCCGTCTGTCGCGGCTCACATGGTGGCACGGACCGGTCACGGGTCGTCGCCCTCCGCCAGGGTGTCGGTCCGGTAACGCGATCGACAGCCCTTCTTATACACCGCCGCGCGGCGGACGTGCGGGGAAGTGTGCAAGTTGGTCTAAACCATTAAAGCCCAGTGGAGCCGCCGCGGGCGGCCCGGCGCGGGCCGGATCGGGCCCATGTGGGCGGAGTTGCGGGGTGTTCCGGGCGGTGAGGTGTCGGTCCGATAACGGACGGTCTCAGCGTTCTTATCGACCCTTGACACCCCTAAAGGTCTAGGCCAAGCTCCCGGTACTGGTCTAAACCATTAAAGACCAGAACCCAGCCCCACGGGCAGTACTCGTCGTATGTGGCATCGCGGTGGGCGGGGGGTTTCAGTCATCCCTGAGGAGAGTGGCGTGAAGCGCAAGCTCATCGCGGCCATCGGCGTCGCGGGCATCATGATCGGCGCCGCGGCGTGCGGCGGCAGTGACAAGAAGGACGGCCCCGCGGGGGGCGACGCCAAGGAGCTCACCGTCTGGCTGACGGTCGACGCGCAGAAGAACTGGCCCGAGCTCGTCAAGGCGGCCGACGACGCGATCGTCGCCAAGCACCCCGGCCTGAAGATCAACCACGAGTACTACGGCTGGCCGGACAAGAACGCCAAGCTCGACGCCGTCCTCGCCACCGACAAGGCGCCGGACGTGGTCGAGATGGGCAACACCGAGATGCTGGCCTACTCGATCAAGGGCGCGTTCGCCGAGGTCGACCCGTCGAAGTTCGACAACTCCGCCGCCTGGCTGGACGGTCTCAAGGCCTCGGTCTCGTACGACGGCAAGACCTACGGCGTCCCCTACTACGCCGGTGGCCGCACGGCGACCTGGCGCAAGGACATAGCCGCCGACGCGGGCGTCACCGCGACCCCGAAGACGTACACCGAGCTGACCGCCGACCTGGACAAGATCCAGGCGAAGCAGGGCGACAAGTTCAGCGCCTGGTACCAGCCCACCCGCGACTGGTACGCGGCGATGTCCTACGTGTACGACGCCGGCGGCTCCATCGCCAAGGAGGACGGCGGCAAGTTCAAGGCCAACCTGTCCTCGCCGGAGTCCGTCAAGGGCCTCACCGAGTTCAAGAACGTCGTCGACAAGTACATGAAGGGCGACAAGACGAAGGACGAGTCCGACCGTCCCATCGTCTACGGCCAGGGCAAGTCCGGCCTGATCTTCAGTGCCGCCTGGGAGGGCGCCAACGCCGCCCTGCCGGAGAACGACAAGGTCGGCAAGCTCGCCGACAAGATCGAGAGCTTCGTCATGCCGGCCCTGTCCGGCAAGGCCATGCCGGTCTTCCTCGGCGGCTCCGACCTCGCGATCCCGGTCAAGTCCAAGGCCCAGGGCCTCGCCGCCGAGTGGATCAACGCCCTCACCGGTGCCCAGGGCCAGAAGGGCCTGATCGCCAAGGGCAACCTGCCCAACAACAAGACGGACCTCGCACCGCTGAAGTCGGACCCGAAGACGGCCGTCCCGGCCACCGCGGCCGAGTCCAGCTGGTTCGTCCCGATGGCGCCGGGCTGGGGCCAGGTCGAGAAGGCCCAGGTCCTGCAGACCATGCTGCAGAACATCGGCACCGGCAAGCAGACGGTCGAGGCCGCCGCGAAGGACGCGGACGCCGCGATCGACAAGGTCATCAACACCAAGTGACCTTTTGGGCAGGGCCCCGTCACCACGACGGGGCCCTGCCCGGCCAGTTCCAGAGAGGGATCACCAGGAGCGCGCGATGAGTGCCGCAGAGACAACCACCGCCAAGGTGCCGCCGGCGCGGCGCGACCCACTACCGGGTGCTGGATCCGGGCGACCCGGCGAGCCGGGGAAGAAGCGCGGCACGGGCGGGGGAGCGGCGGTGCCCTGGGCACTGCTCGCGCCCTGTCTGCTCGTCCTCGCGCTCGTCCTCGGCTATCCGCTGGTACGGCTCGTCACCCTGTCCTTCCAGAAGTTCGGGCAGCCGCAGCTGTGGGGCTTCAAGGCCGCCGAGTCGGTCGGCTTCGACAACTTCACCACCGTCCTCGGCGACGCCGAGTTCTGGCAAGTCGTCGTACGCACCGTCCTGTTCGCCGCCACCGCGGTCGTCCTGACCATGGTCATCGGCATGCTGATCGCCCTGCTGCTCCAGCGGGTCTCGGGCTGGGTCAAGACGCTCATCAACATCGCCCTGGTGGCGAGTTGGGGCATGCCCATCGTCGTCGCGATCACCGTCTTCAAGTGGATGTTCGACTCCGACTTCGGCGTCCTCAACTGGCTGCTCAGCCAGCTTCCCGGCGTCGAGATGCACGGCCACAACTGGTTCACCGACGGCACCCAGGGCCTCGCCGTCATCATGCTGCTCGTGGTCTGGGGCGCGGTCCCGTTCGTCGTCATCACCCTCAGCGCCGGCCTCACCCAGGTCCCCAAGGAACTCGAAGAGGCCGCCCGGCTCGACGGCGCCGGCTCCTGGGGCGTGTTCCGGCACGTCACCATGCCGATCCTCAAGCCCGTCGTCGTGATGCTCGCGACGCTGTCGGTCATCTGGGACATGGGTGTCTTCCCGCAGGTCTTCGTGATGCGCGGCGGCCACCCCGAGGCCGAGTTCCAGCTGCTCACCACGTACTCGTACGAGAAGGCCTTCGTGGTCAACGACTACTCCCAGGGCTCCGCGATCGCCCTGCTCACCGTGATCCTGCTGCTCGGCGTGATCGCCGTGTACATGCGCCAGATGCTGAAGATCGGAGAGGTGGAGTAACGATGGCTGCCTCGACCGCCGCGGCGCCCGCCGCCAGGCCCGCCCGCAAGAAGAACAAGCTCGGCTGGAACCTGCTCGGCCTGCTGGTCTTCGTCACCGCGGGCTTCCCGGTCTACTGGATGCTGAACACCGCGTTCAAGCCGGCCAAGGATGCGATCGACCCCGATCCGCATCTGTTCCCGACGAACTTCACGCTCGACAACTTCAAGCGGGCGCTCCAGATCGGCGACTTCTGGGGTTCGATCGGCCGCTCCCTGACCGTCTCGCTCGTCGTGGTCCTCATCGGCATCGCCGTCGGCCTGCTCGCCGCGCTCGCCATCTCCCGGTTCGCCTTCCGCGGCCGCAAGATCGTCATCGTCGGCATCCTCGCGGTCCAGATGGTGCCGCTGGTCGCCATGATCATTCCGGTCTTCCTGCTGCTCAACGACCTCGGCCAGTACGACAAGCTCTCGGGCCTGATCATCACGTACCTGACCTTCATCCTCCCCTTCACGGTGTGGACGCTGCGCGGATTCATCGTCAACGTCCCCAAGGAGCTGGAGGAGGCGGCCATGGTCGACGGCTGCAGCCGCACCGGCGCCTTCATCCGCGTGGTCTTCCCGCTGCTCGCGCCCGGCATGGTGGCGACCTCGGTCTACGGTTTCATCCAGGCGTGGAACGAGTACCTCTACGCCCTCATGCTGATGAGCCAGAACCACCAGACGGCCACGGTGTGGCTGTCCAACTTCACCACCCAGCACGGCACCGAGTACGCCCCGATGATGGCCGGATCCACCATGATGGCCGTCCCCATCGTGATTCTCTTCCTCCTCGTCCAGCGCAAGATGGCCGCGGGTCTGACGGCCGGCGCAGTGAAGGGATAACTCCGCCCCATGACGACTATGACCACGGGTTCAGACACGCTGACCCGCGACGCCCTCGCCGTCCTCCAGCCGGGGTTCACCGGCACCAGCGCGCCGGACTGGCTCCTTCGCCGGATCGGTGAAGGCCTCGCCTCCGTCGGCCTGTTCGGCCGCAACATCGTCTCCGCGCCCCAAGTGGCCGCGCTGACGGCCCGGTTGAGGGCCGAGCGGGACGACCTCCTGGTGGCCATCGACGAGGAGGGCGGCGACGTCACCCGCATCGAGGTGCGCACCGGCTCGTCCTTCCCCGGCAACCTCGCGCTCGGCGCGGTCGACGACGTGGACCTGACCCGCGAGGTCGCCCGCGAGCTGGGCCGCCGGCTCGCCGAGTGCGGGGTCAACCTGAACTGGGCGCCGTCCGCCGACGTGAACTCCAACCCGGACAACCCGATCATCGGCGTACGGGCCTTCGGAGCCGAGACCGGCCTGGTGGCCCGGCACACCGCCGCCTACATCGAGGGCCTCCAGGCCGCCGGGGTCGCCGCCTGCACCAAGCACTTCCCCGGGCACGGCGACACCAATGTCGACTCGCACCACGCGATGCCCCGCATCGATGTGGACCTCGACACGCTGCACGCCCGTGAGCTGGTGCCTTTCCGCGCCGCGATCGCGGCGGGTTCCAAGTCGGTCATGAGTGCGCATATCCTTCTTCCCGCGCTCGACCCCGCACGTCCCGCCACGCTCAGCCCGCGCATCCTCACCGGACTGCTGCGCGAGGAGCTCGGCTACGACGGGCTGATCGTCTCGGACGCGGTGGAGATGCAGGCCATCGCCGGGACGGTCGGCATCGAGCGAGGCTCCGTCCTCGCGATCGCGGCGGGCGCCGACGCCCTGTGCGTCGGCGGCGGCCTGGCCGACGAGGGCACCGTACTGCGGCTGCGCGACGCGCTGGTCAGGGCGGTACGGGACGGCGACCTCGCCGAGGAACGCCTGGCCGATGCCGCCGCACGGGTACGTGCGCTGGCGGCGTGGACCAGGCAGGCCAGGGGGGATGTGGCGGCGCCGGGCGCGGCGGTGCAGGAGGGGACCGCGCCCGGCACCGGCAGCGAGATCGGCCTGGTGGCCGCGCGCCGGGCCGCCCGGATCACCGCCTCGCCTTCCTGGCGCCCGCTGGAGCAGGCCCCGTACGTGGCCACGTTCACGCCCGTCATGAACATCGCGGTGAGCAGCGAGACCCCCTGGAGCATCGCCGGCGAGCTCGCCGCCCTGCTGCCCGGCACCGAGAGCGGCACCTACGGCACGGACAGCTCCGCCGCCGATGTGCTGGGCGCCGCGGGGGAGCGCCGCGTCGTCGCCGTCGTACGCGACGAACACCGCCACCCCTGGATGGCAGCGGCTCTGGACGCGCTCCTGGCTGCCCGCCCGGACACGGTCGTGGTCGAGATGGGCGTCCCGGGGGCGACGCCGCGCGGCGCGCTGCACGTCGCGACGCACGGCGCGGCCCGGGTGTGCGGGCGCGCGGCCGCGGAGGCCATCGCGGGAGTCTGATACAGCCCACGAACCGCGTGGCGGGTGACGGTCGGCAGACCGTCACCCGCCACGTTTGCATGTGCGGGCACGTCTGACGCCGCATGTACGATGGGGCCGACTTTCGGTGTCCGCGAGGGCCGACTTGTGCGGGCCGCCGGAGCGGAACGTTCCGGTCCGGCGGCCGAGAGGCCGTCAACTCGGCCGTGGGGGCGTCTACTTGACAGTACGTATCCTCCGTGTGTCCGGTGCGTGAACCCGTCCGTTTTGGGTGCCGCCACCGCCCCAACTTGGGGGTTGACACCGGAAGTTGGTCTAGTCCACCTTGGAGGTACGCAAGATCGGTGTAGGTGCCCCCGTCCCATGAGCGGCACCGAGCGCAAGGAGGTGGCAACCCCGGCCCTGTCTTCGTGGAGACGCACACTCTCCACCGGGTGACCGGCCGACGCGACGACGCGCCGAGCTTGCCAAGTCCGGTTGCCACGCGCCTGTTTGCCCTCGCAATGCCCGACTGTGAACCGGTCGGCGCAAGGACCATGCCGAGGGCCCCGCATCGCCCGGCACACCGCACATCCCCGGCCCCGGACGGCCGCAAGGTGCATGCCGGAGGCGAGCACGACCGTATGCCGAACCCATCAGCCGCAGCACCGCGCCGCCGACCGTGAACTCGGAGCCTGTGTCTCAGCCCCGCCCGGGCCCGCGACGCCTGGCACGCACGCTCGCTGCGTTGGCCGAAAGCCCGAGTAGCTCCGCTACTAGGACTTCCAGCCGCCTTGCGATCGCACGCACCAGACGCCGCGGTCTGATCCGGACGGGGCTGAGACACAGGCTCCCACCGCTCCGGCCGCGCGCACCGCTCCGGCCGCCGCACCCTGCCGATCGCCGCCCAACAGGACGCCCGCGCCCGGGCCATGTCCCTGTGCCCGCGGGATCCCCTCAGCCACTTACCCATCCGCACCCTGGAGTGATCGCATGCCGGCACCCGACCGATATCTCTATCGAGCCGCCTCCGACGTCCCCTATTTCAGCTCCGACGGCGGCGAGACGTACCTTGCCCGCACCCCGCTGCGGGACATCGAGAAGTCGCGCCCGCTGCGCGTCCTGTCCGAGGACGACTTCGCGTTCTGGCAGACGTACGGCTACGTCATAGTGAAGGAGGCGATCCCGGCCGCCGCGGCCAAGCGCCTCCTCGACTTCGCCTGGGACTTCCAGGGCCTGGATCCCGAGCGGCCCGAGACCTGGTACTCCGAGGACCGCGCGTTCGCCTCCGAGCTCGAACAGCACCTGCACGTCTACGGGTTCGTCGAGGCGTACCACCACCAGCTGCTCTGGGACAGCCGCCAGACGCAGCGGGTGTACGACGCGTTCGCCGACGTGTGGGACTGCGAGGAGCTCTGGGTCACCCTCGACCGGCTCAACCTGAACCCGCCCAACGTCAAGGACCGCGACCGCGCGCACATCGAACCCACCGACAAGGGCTTCGACATCGAGCTGCACTGGGACGTGGACACCACGCTCGGCGTGCTGCCGCAGCGCGTCCAGGGGATCATCGCGCTCAACGACACCCAGGAAGACCACGGCGGCTTCCAATGCTCGCCCGAGCTGTTCCGCCGCTTCGAGGAGTGGAAGGTCGCACAGCCCGCCGATCGCGACCCCATCAGGCCGAACACCGACCGTGCCGAATTCCCCGTCGTCCGGCCCGAACTCAAGGCCGGTGACCTGCTGATCTGGAACGGGCTTCTCGCGCACGGCGTGGCCCGCAACACCTCCGACAACGGTGTCCGCGCGGTCCAGTACCTCTCGATGATGCCCGCCCTGGAGTCGGACCACGAGGTGCGCAAGTCCCGCGTCGAATCCTGGCGCAGCCTCAGCACCCCGGACTGGAACAAGACGCTGGTCGGCGACGCGCGCCGGCACGAGTCCCTCCGGTACCCCACCGCCGAACTCACCGACCTCGGTGCCAAGCTGCTCGGCCTCGAATCCTGGGGCACCACCGGGCCCGCAACGCCGACCGAGGAGCCCGCGTGCGACGCATCTGCCTGACGCTGCCCACCAACCGCGCCTGCGCGGCCACGATCACGGCGGTGCACGAGGAGGCCGCGTACGCCGCCGAGCACTTCGACGTCGAGGTCCACCTGCTGATCCTGGACTCCGCCGACGAGCCGAACCGAGCCCAACATGCCTCTGCTGTACGGGAGTTGACGCCTGTCGAGGGCGTTCTCGTGCACCACCTGGACGAGGCGCGGCAGCGGGACTTCCTCCAGCGCGTCATCGAACGGGCCGGACTCGGCAAGCCCGACCTGATGCTCGACCTCATGCTGCCCTCGGACGTGTCGTACGGCGCCTGCACCAACCGGGCGTTCCTCATCGCGAGCGCGCTCGGCTGTCACTCCGTGCACCGCCGGGACTCCGACAGCAGCTACCAGATCCTGGACGGCGAGCCCGTCTTCCCCATCCACCACGAGCTGCTCTCGCTCGGCAAGCGAGCCGTGGACGCCGTGCCCGACGTCACGCGGACCCGGCTCGACCCGGCGGACATCCACAAGCCGGTCGCGATGGTGGGCAGTTCGTTCGTGGGCGAGCTGTCGGTGGACATCGGCGAGATCCGCGACCTCGACCCCGAGATCTACTACGAGGTGGTCGGCCTGTGGGCCGACGCCGGGACCCCGCCCGAGGAGAGGCGGGAGCTGGTCGAGGACTCGTTCGTCGGGGCCGGCACCGACCCCTTCACCCACGACGAGTCGACGCTGGGCGCGCCCGACATCTGGCGGGTCGACATGTGCAACATCGGCCTCGACCGCGAGGTGTACGAGCGCGTGCCGCTGCCGCCCGCCACCAGCACGATAGGCAGCGACTACTTCCTCCTTCACCTGGTCCGCGACGCGACCCTGCCCGGCGTGGTCCACAACCGGAACATCGTGAACCACTACACCCCCGAGCGCCGGACCGGCCCCGGATTCACCGCCTATCAGCTGCGGTTCACCAAGTTCCTCCTGTCGATGCTCTACCTCTACCCGGTCTACACCGCGATGGAGGAGGCGCGCGGCGCCCTGCTCGACGAGCAGTACCACGTACGCGCCGCCACGATCGCCGGGCTCGCCGCGGACAGCGCGGGCGCGGACCGCACGGAAAACCTCCGCAGACTGGAGGTCCTCGACCGCTGCTACCGCCAACTGGGCGGAAAGTACGCCGAGTTCGCCGACCACCTGGTGCCGCTGCGCGAGCGCCTGCTCGACGAGGCGCAGGCCGACATCGAGGACTTCGCGCTGCTCATCGAGGCGTGGGGCCCGCTGGTGACCGCGAGCAGGGCCGAGGCTCCGGTCCGGGGTGTCGACGATGCGTGAGAGCAGGGCCGTCCGGGCCGCTCTGGCCGCCGCCACCGACGACCGGATCTTCTTCGACCTGGAGGGAATCGAGGCCCAGCACGCGACGCTGGTCCGCGAACTGCCAGGCATCCAGGTCCGGTTCGCCATGAAGGCGTGCCCGGTGGACGAGGTGCTCGACTGCCTCGCACGCCAGGGCGCGGGCTTCGACGCGGCCAGCCCGAACGAGATCGAGCAGGCCGTCAGGACCGGCGTGCCCCTCGACCGGATCCACTACGGCAACACGATCAAGTCGGACGAGAACATCGCCGACGCCTACCGCATGGGCATCCGCGACTTCGCGACCGACAGTGTCGAGGACGTCGCGGCGATCGCCCGGCTCGCCCCGGGATCACGGGTGTTCTGCCGTCTCGCCACCAGCGGGGACGGCGCGCTGTGGGGCCTCAGCCAGAAGTTCGGCTGCTCGGCCGAGGACGCCGTGCGCGTCCTGGAAGCGGCGCGCGATGCGGGCCTGACCCCGTCGGGGCTGTCCGTGCACGTCGGCTCGCAGCAGATGACGTCCGAGGCCTGGCAGAGCGCTCTCGACGAGCTCGCCGGCCTGGTGGCGGTCCTGAACGGACGCGGCATCCTGCTCGGCACGATCAACCTCGGCGGCGGCCTGCCCGCCCTCGGCTGCCTCGACAAGCACGGCCGCCCGCTCGATCCTCCGCTGGACAAGATCTTCGCCGTCCTGCGCGAAGGCATGCAGCGCCTGAGCGAGGAGTCGGCGGTACCCCTGGAGTTCCTCATGGAGCCCGGCCGCCACCTGGTCGCCGACCACGGCGCGATCCGGGCCCGTGTGTCCCGGCTCTCGGCGCGGCGGCAGCGTGACGGCGAGCGGCAGCACTGGCTCTACCTGAGCTGCGGAAAGTTCAACGGCCTGTACGAGATGGACGAGCTGCAGTACCGCCTGGAGTTCCCCGGCCACGCGGGCGGCCGGTACGTCCCGGCCGTGATCGCGGGCCCCACCTGCGACAGCGACGACGCGTACGACTACGAGGCCGGACTCGTCCAGGTCCCCGAGGACGCGGCGTCCGGCGACCCGGTATGGGTCCACTCCTGCGGCGCGTACGCCGTCGGCTACACGACCCAGGGCTTCAACGGCTTCGACCCGCTGCCCTACACCTGCATCGGAGGTTCGAGGTGATGCGCCTGTTGGACGCTGAGCTGCTGCTGGACGCGGACGTCGTCGTCCGCCCGCTGGCCGAGCGCGACTGGGACGCGATCGTGGCCCTGGAGGCGGGAGCGTATGCCCAGGACGGCCTGTCGGAAGGCCGGGAAGCCCTCAAGTCCCGCTATTCGCGCGGGACTTGCTTCGTCCTGGAACACGAGGATCAGGTGGGTGGCTACCTCCTCGCCCTGCCGTACCCACCCTTCACGAGCCCGGACCTCAGCCACGCCGAGGACGCGGACCACCCTTCGCGCAACCTGCACGCACACGACCTCGTGATAGCCGAGCACCTGCGGGGCAGGAGCCTGGGCCCGAGGCTGCTGACCCATCTTCTCTCCGTGGCAAGGGAGTTGGGGTACGAGCAGATCTCCATGGTGGCCGTCCGGGGAGCCCATGTCCTCTGGGGCCGGCTGGGCTACCGCGCCCACCCCGAGGTCGGCCTGCCGGCGAGCTACGGCACGAACGCGGTGTACATGTCCATGAAAGTAGGCTGAATTCGCATGTTCCGGGTCCCCGATGACTACCGCCGATCACAAGTGGCGATCGCGGCACTGTTCTGCTGCCTCGGATTCCAGTACGCCACGTGGGTCTCGCGGATCCCCGCGCTGAAGACGAGGCTCGACCTGTCCGAGGCGGAGCTCGGCCTGCTCCTGATGGTCTGCGGGGCGGGCGCGGCGGTCTCGTTCCCGCTGGTGGCGATCTTGACGAAGCGGCTCGGCTCGCGGCGCCTGTCCGTCCTCTCGGCGCTGGCCCTGGCCGTGGTCCTCATGGCCCTGTCCGTCACGCCGAACTACCCGGTGACGCTGCTCATCGTGTTCTTCGACGGGGTGGCGGTGGGCTGTCTGAACGTCGCGATGAACGCGCAGGCGGCCGCGCTCGAGGTCAGGTACCAGCGGACCACGATGGCCAGGATGCATGCGACGTTCAGTGCGGGCTCGCTGTTCGCGGCACTGCTCGCGTCGGGGGTGACCTCATTTTCCCCGGCTCTCCCGGCCCACTTCGGGACGGCGACGGCGCTGGTGGCGGTCGTGGTGCTGGCCGCGCGCCCGGGCCTCCTGACGGAGGATCAGAGGGCAGCGGACTCCTCCGATCCCTCCGGGTCTTCCGGGAAGCAGGGCCGCCGGGGGCTGACCCTCCCGACCCGGGTGACGATCTGGATGGGCCTGGCGATGGCGTTCGGCACCGTGACGGAGGGGGCCATGAACGACTGGTCGGCGCTCTACCTGAAGGACAGCGCGGGTGCGGCGGCGGAACTGGCGCCGCTGGGCATCGCCGTCGTCTCGGTGATGATGGTCCTGGCCCGCCTCTTTGCCGACGGATGGCGTACGAAGTGGGGCGACGAGCGCATCGTGCGGGTCGGCAGCGCGCTGGCCGGCGCGGGTCTTGCGGTCGCCCTGCTGGCCGGAGGGGTGGTCCCGGCGCTGCTCGGGTTCGCCTGCGTCGGACTCGGCATCGCGGCGGTGACCCCGTGCGTGTACGTCGCGGCCGCCCGTCAGGGTTCGGACGCGCTGGCCCTCGTGGCGGCGATGGGCACGACGGGCCTCCTCGGCGGCCCGGCGGTGATCGGCTTCATAGCCAACGGCACGAGTCTGGTGTGGGGGATGGGGGCGGTGGCCGTCTCGGCCCTGGTGGTGTCCGCGTGCAGCACCCGGATCCGCTTCCCGTCCTTGGCAGACGCGTAGCCCATGCGGTCGGCGGCCGCCAGCCGGCGCCGAGCTCCTCAGCGCCCTGAAGGGGCGCGGGGAACGGCGCGAGTACCACGCATGGCGCGAGGGCGAAGGCGGGGTTGGAGGTTGGGGGCGCAGCCCGGGGAAGCAGGACCGCACCCTGCTAGGGGCGCGGGGAACTGCGCAAGTTCCACGCATGGCCCGCGGCCGAAGAGGGTTTTTGGGGCGCGGGGAACTGCGCGAGTACCACGCACGGTCCGCGGTCGAAGGAGAGGGCTTGGGGGCGCGGGGAACTGCGCGAGCAACCACGCACGGCGCGAGGGCGAAGGCGGGTTGGGGGCGCGGGGAACTGTGCACACACGCGGCGCCGGCCCGCACCCCGAAACCCGCCCCCTCGCGGAGCTAAAGCCCCTGCCACACGGGCTTGTTGGCGAAGGTGTGCCGGAAGTACGGCGCAAGCTTCAGCTTGGACGCCGCGGCCTCGTCCACGACGACCGTCGCATGCTGGTGGAGCTGGAGCGCCGAGGCCGGCACGACCGCGGCGACCGGCCCCTCGACGGTCTGGGCGACCGCCTCCGCCTTGCCCTCGCCGGTGGCGAGCAGCACCAGGTGCCGCGCCTCCAGAATCGTGCCGATGCCCTGGGTGATCACATGGTGCGGCACCTGGTCGATGTCGTTGTCGAAGAAGCGCGCGTTGTCGACCCGGGTCTGCTCGGTGAGCGTCTTGATCCGGGTGCGCGAGGCGAGCGAGGAGCAGGGCTCGTTGAAGCCGATGTGCCCGTCGGTGCCGATGCCCAGGATCTGGAGGTCCACGCCGCCGGCCGAGGCCAGCGCCAGGTCGTAGGCCTCGCACGCGGCCTGGACGTCCTCGGCGGAGCCGTCGGGCCCTATGAAGGAGCCCGCGCCGAGCCCGAGCGGCTCGACGACCTGGCGGATGACGGTGGCGCGGTAGGACTCGGGGTGCCCGGCGGGCAGCCCGACGTACTCGTCGAGCTGGCAGACACGGGCCCGCGAGACATCCACGTCACCGGCGGCGACCTTCGCGGTCAGCGCGTCGTAGATCGGGATCGGGGTCGAGCCGGTGGCCACGCCGAGCAGTGCGTCGGGCTTGCGGCGCCACAGAGAGGCGATCGACTCCGCGATGAGCTCGCCGCCTGCCTTGGCGTCCGGGACGATGACAACTTCCACGTGGGCCTGCCGATCTGGAGACGTGAAACTACAACGGGCGTGGTATAGACCAATCTAGCAGAGCTCTGGCCCGTCGGCGGGTGGTCGTGCCTGCTCCCATGGTCGACCGGACGGGTTGCCGGAACACATACGGAGGCGGCCATTGGGAGGCATGGAACATGGCGCGGCCGCACTTCCCTTCGAGCGGGCGGCCGCCGGACGATCTCCAAAGAGATGGCCCAGCAGCCGTCCGTCCTGCGGCGAGTCCGGGAGGCGCCCGTCGCCCTGGGCCAGTGCCCGGACGCGCCCGGCCGGGGTGACGTGCGCTGGGCGGAGCCCTACGCGAGCGAGCCGCCCGTCGCGTCCAGCCACTGGCCCGTGATCCAGCGCCCGTCGTCGGAGGCCAGGAACGCCACCACGTCCGCGATGTCGGACGGCTCGCCGACGCGGCCGAGTGTCGACATCGCGGCCGCTCCCGCCCAGGCCTCGTCGCTGGTGCGCAGCCAGCTCGCGTTGATGTCGGTGTCGATGATCCCGGGCGCCACGGCGTTGACCGTGATCCCGCGCGGCCCGAGCACCTTGGACAGGTTTCGCGTGAACACGTCGAGCGCGCCCTTGGTCATGGCGTAGGTGAGGTGCTCCGGCATCACCGCGGCGTGCGAGAGCCCGCTGGAGATGTTGACGACCCGCCCGCCGTCGCGCAGCCGGGTCAGACCGTGCTGGGTCACGAAGAACGGAGCCTTGGAGTTGACGGCGAAGAACCGGTCGTACGTCTCCTCGGAGACCTCGCCGAACGGCACCGCGTTCCCGACGCCCGCGTTGTTCACCAGGATGTCGAGCCCGTCGGCCTGAAGGTCGAAGGCCTCCCACAGGGCGGCCGCGTCCCCCGGAACCCCCAGTTCCTGGCCGACGGTGAACGCCGAGCCGCCCGCCGCCTCAATGGCCGCGACCGTCTCCTTGGCCGCCGCCTCGTTCGCGCCGTAGTGCACGGCGACCCGGGCCCCGTCCCGGCCGAGCCGCTCGGCGATGCCCCGCCCGATGCCCCTGCTGCCGCCCGTGACCAGCGCCGTCTTCCCGTCGAGCGCGCCCATGGCCGCGCCCCCTTCCACCCCGGAGATTTCTGTAGCGGTCGCTACGGAAAGAACGTAACACATTCTCTAATGGCCGCTACAAAACTTCCTGTAGACTCGACGCCATGGCGACGAAACAGCGCGGCCGCCCCCGCTCCTTCGACCGGGACAAGGCCCTTGAACAGGCCACGATGGAGTTCTGGCGCCGGGGCTACGAGGTCACCTCCGTCGCCGATCTGACCCGGGTCATGGGCATCGGCGCGCCCAGCCTCTACGCCGCCTTCGGCGACAAGCGGTCCCTCTTCGAGGAAGTCCTGCGCACCTATGGCGCGACGTACGGCGCCTTCGCGACCCGGGCGCTCGCCGAGGAGCCGACCGCGCGCGCGGCCGTCACCCGGTTGCTGCACGAGGCCGCGTCCGAGTTCACCGACCCGGCGCATCCCTATGGCTGCCTGGTGATCAGCGCCGCGGCCAACTGCACCAGCGAGTGCGTCAGCACCACGCTGCGCGATCGGCGCAACGCCGGCCTCGCCGCCATCGAGAGCCGGATCGCCGCGGACATCGCGGCCGGCCGCCTCCCCAGGGGCACCGACGCCGGCACGCTCGCCCGCCTCAGCGGCGCCGTCTTCCAGGGCATGTCCCAGCAGGCCCGCGACGGCGCCACCCGCGCCGAGCTCGAAGCCGTCGCCGAGGCGGCGATGCTGGCCTGGCCCCCGGACGGCCGCTAAGGGTTGCGGTCGCCGCGTCGACGCGGAAGATTGTGCCGTGCACATGGATGGACATGGCAGAATGGTCTAGTCCACAATTGAACACACCAGAACTTCCGCCCACCCCGCACAGGCGGGCGGAACCGAGGCCCCGGCGCTTTCTGCCCTGACCGCGCCGCGACCTCCCTTGAAGGCCGAGGGGACCGCACACCCGTCGGCCGGCAACCGGGCTGCGGTGCCCGGGCGGGCTGAGGGTCCCGTCCAGGCGCCGCGGCCCGCAGTCATTTCTGTCACTGCCCGCAGGTACGCTCGACAACGTGCCCTCCATGAACGACCTCGTACGCCAGCACACCGCTCTGAGTGAGTCCGACCTCGAGTGGCTCCATCTGCTGGTCTCGGAGTGGCAGCTGCTCTCCGACCTGTCCTTCGCCGACCTGGTGCTCTGGGTCCCCACCCTGGACGGCACGCGCTACGTGTCGGTCGCGCAGATGCGGCCCAACACCGGCCCCACCTCCTACCAGGACGACATGGTCGGCCACCTGGTCCCGCGCGGCCGGCGCCCGCTGCTCGACGCTGCGCTCGACGAGGGCCGCATCGTGCGCGAGGGCGACCCGGAGTGGCGCGAGGAGGTCCCGGTCCGTGTCGAGTCCATTCCCGTACGCCGCGAAGGCCGCGTCCTGGGCGTGATCGCCCGGAACACGAACCTGCTCACTGTGCGTACACCCTCGCGGCTCGAACTCACCTACCTCCAGTCCGCGTCCGACCTCGCCCAGATGATCGCCGCCGGGTCCTTCCCCTTCCCCGGCCAGCAGGTCGACATGGACGCCTCCCCGCGCGCCGGTGACGGCCTGATCCGGCTCGACGCGGACGGCATCGTCCAGTACGCCTCGCCCAACGCGCTCTCCGCCTACCACCGGCTCGGGCTCGCCTCCGACCTGGTCGGCCAGCACCTGGGCCAGCTGACCGCCGACCTCGCGCCGCCGCGCGGACCGGTGGACGAGTCCCTGGCCAAGCTCGCCAGCGGGTACGCGCCGAGGGAGGCCGAGGTCGAGGGCAACGACGGGGTGATCCAGCTGCGCGCCATCCCGCTCAAGCCGAAGGGCACGCGCATCGGCTCGCTCGTCCTGCTGCGCGACGTGACCGAACTGCGCCGCCGCGAGCGAGAGTTGATCACCAAGGACGCCACCATCCGGGAGATCCACCACCGGGTGAAGAACAACCTCCAGACGGTCGCGGCGCTGCTCAGGCTCCAGGCCCGCCGGATGGACTCCGACCAGGGCCGCGAGGCGCTCAACGAGGCGGTCCGGCGCGTCGGTTCGATCGCGATCGTGCACGAGACGCTGTCCCAGAACCTGGACGAGCGCGTCGAGTTCGACGAGATCGCCGACCGGGTGCTCGCCATGGTCGCCGAGATCTCGCCCGGCAAGGTCAACTGCCGCCGCACCGGCCGCTTCGGCATCCTCGACGCCGAGGTCGCCACCCCCCTGTCCATGGTCCTGACCGAGGTGCTGCAGAACGCGCTTGAGCACGCGTTCGCGCCGGGGGAGCAGGGCTCGGTGGAGGTCGCGGCGCTGCGTGGCGGCACCCGCGAGGACCCCCGGCTGCTGATCACGGTCCGGGACGACGGCCGGGGTCTGCCCGAGGGCTTCGACCCGCAGCGCACCGGAAACCTGGGCCTGCAGATCGTACGGACGCTGGTGGAGGGCGAGTTGGGCGGCAGCTTCGACATGGTGCCGGCGCCCGGGCGCGGCACGAAGGTCGTGCTCGACATCCCGGTGGGCCCCGAGAAGTAAGGCGTCCGTCCGGTCACAGCAGCGAGCCCCGAACCATGAGACACGGTTCGGGGCTCGAATGCTGTGGGTTACTGCTGCGCGCTGCGGCTCGGGGGGCGGTGAGTGCGTACGCTCTGTACGCGCCGCGCGGGGCTAAGGCAGGAAGTGGGGGCTCAGGCGGTCGCGTTGCGCGCCCGGTTGCGAGCGGCACGGCGCTTCATCGCGCGGCGCTCGTCCTCGCTGAGGCCACCCCAGACGCCGGAGTCCTGGCCGGACTCGAGCGCCCACTGCAGGCACTGCTCCATGACGGGGCAGCGGCGGCAGACGGCCTTGGCTTCCTCGATCTGCAGCAGCGCAGGACCGGTGTTGCCGATGGGGAAGAACAGCTCGGGGTCTTCCTCACGACAAACGGCGTTGTGACGCCAGTCCATGGCTGCTACCTCTCTTGGTGTTACGTGCAGGGGGGTGCTTGTGAATGTGAACGCTTTCACGAATCCCTCAACAAGGGAAGGGCCATCTTCCAGTTGGACTGGTTGTGGTCCGGGTTTGAGGAGGGGTTCTGGCTTTCAGTGGAGGCCGGTGTTGCGGGCCGTCCCGATCGCCATGTAGAGATTCGCAAACCTCGGCGGCGGATACAACCCCTTCAGGAAAGTTTTTTTGGATTCCTCGGTGTCGACTGGGTCACAGTCGTACTTCCATGGGGTGGATGCCAGCCTAAACGTTCGAGTGAAAGGACTTTGGGCCCTTCCGCTCACACAATCACACGCAGTGCTTGGCGTACGCCTGTGAACGCGACGCTGGTACGCAGGCCCAGGTGGTCGCCGTCCATCTGGAAGGGGAGCGGGGCCTTGGAATGCAAGGTGAAGTCCGTCAGGTCGTGCAGTGATACGGCGTGCTTGCCCCGTGGACCCCGGTCGGGGGTCGAAGTGAGCAGCTGGGTCGCGTAGCGGGTCGCCGAGGGCGCGGTCATCTTGGTGAGCGCCAGTACGTCCAGGCCCGCCTCGAAGGAGGCCTCCGGGGACGAGTACAGCGGACGATTGCCCAGGTAGGTGTAGGGGGAGGTGTTGCAGACTATGGACAGGACGAGTTCCTCGACGGGCTCGGCGCCGGGCTGTTCCAGCGTGATCTGGCCGTGTCTGCGATGGGGCTCGCCGAAGAACTGCCGCGCCACCTGGCGCAAATAGAGCGCGTGCGTCGAGCGCTTTCCGCGCTCCCGCTGCTGTTCGACCCGGCCGACCACACCCGCGTCGAATCCGAACCCGGCACAGAAAGTGAACCAGCGCTCGGGAACGCCTTCGTCCACGGTGCCCGGCACTCCGGAGGCGAGACCCAGGCTTACCGTGCGGTGCCGGTTCTCGCGCAGCGCGTCGAGAATGACACCGGTCGACTCCACAGCGTCATTGGGCAGGCCCAGCGCCCGCGCGAACACATTCGTCGAGCCGCCGGGAACCACCGCGAATTCGGGAAGCTCGGGGTTCGGCCCGTTGTGCAGCAGACCGTTCACGACCTCGTTGACCGTGCCGTCACCGCCGAGCGCCACCACGAGGTCGATGTCGTTGCTCTCGGCCGCCCGCCGCCCGAGGTCCTTGGCATGGCCGCGGTACTCGGTGGTCACGGCCTCCAGCTTCATCTCGCTCGCGAGGGCATGAATGAGGACGTCACGCGTGCGCGCACTGGTGGTGGTAGCCGCCGGATTGACCACGAGAAGTGCACGCATGGGCGCCAGACTACCTACCGGGTGGTATTGGAGCGTACTCGGGCCGGACCGCCCGGGCCCGGGCCGGGCCCCGGCCGCGGGCTACCCTGGCCGGGTGAGTACTGAGCAGACCCCCGAAGCCCCCGCCGGACCGCGCCCCGGCCGGCTGACCGCCGCGGCGGCGCTGTCCGCGCTGGAAGGCCTCGCCCTGGTCGCCGGTGGCCTCTACATGCTCGTGATGGGCCTGACCGGGAAGCCCGACCGGCCCACCCAGGCGGAAACGGGCGGCCTGACCCTGGTGGTCCTCGGCCTGATCCCGCTCATCGCCGCCCGCGGTCTGCTGCGCCGCCGCAGCTGGAGCCGGGGCCCCGCGATGATCACCCAGATCATGGCGCTGCCGGTTGCCTGGATGTTCCTGAATTCCGACGGCGCCCCGTGGATTCCGGCGGGCATCGCCCTCGCCGCGGTGGCCGTCACCGGCCTCGTACTCCTGGTGAACCCCGCTACGACCAAGGCGCTCGGGATTCGCGGGCCGATGCGCGACGCGTGACCGAAAGGGGCCCGGAGGCAGCGCCCCCGGACCCCGGCTACTCCTCGACGAGCAGCTTCTCGCGGAGCTGGGCCAGCGTGCGGGCCAGCAGGCGCGAGACGTGCATCTGCGAGATGCCGACCTCCTGTGCGATCTGCGACTGGGTCATGTTGCCGAAGAAACGCAGCAGCAGGATCCGCTTCTCACGCGGCGGGAGATCTTCGAGGAGCGGCTTGAGGGACTCGCGGTACTCGACGCCTTCGAGCGCCTCGTCCTCCGCACCCAGGGTGTCCGCCACCGCGGGCGACTCGTCGTCCGTGTCCGGAACGTCGAGGGACAGCGTGGAATAGGCGTTCGCCGACTCCAGGCCCTCCAGGACCTCCTCCTCCGAAATGCCGAGCCGCTCGGCCAGTTCGTGCACCGTCGGCGAGCGGCCGTGCTGCTGGGACAGCTCCGCCGTCGCCGTGGTGAGCGCGAGCCGCAGCTCCTGGAGCCGGCGCGGCACCCGCACCGCCCAGCCCTTGTCGCGGAAGTGCCGCTTGATCTCGCCGACGACGGTGGGCGTCGCGTACGTCGAGAACTCCACGCCCCGCTCGGGGTCGAAGCGGTCCACCGATTTGATCAGACCGATCGTGGCGACCTGGGTCAGGTCGTCGAGGGGCTCGCCACGATTGCGGAAGCGCCGCGCAAGGTGCTCGACCAGCGGCAGGTGCATCCGTACCAGCTGATTGCGCAGCTCGGACTTCTCCGGCGATCCGTCGGGCAGCTTGCGCAGCTCGATGAACATCGCCCGCGCCCCGCTGCGATCGTGTGGATCGTGCTGCCTGTGCTCGATGTGCTCGCTCATAAGGGCCGCCCGCTCTGCCTGCTCCGCCGCGTACAAAACGCCATCTGGGCCATCCACAGGGCCGTCCACCGGGTGCGGCCGGGCCTGCTGCTCCGGGATGCCCGCGGAGCGCACCGCTTCGGGGATGCGCTTGTCGTCCCGCACCGGACCCTCCTCGCTCACGCCGGTCCGGGTCCCGCGCCGCGCTGTTTGTACAGGCTGATGGAGACCGTACGGTCCTCGGCCACCGAGGAGTCGACCTTGCCGGCCAGGGCGGAGAGCACCGTCCACGCGAAGGTGTCGCGCTCCGGGGCCCGGCCGTCGGTGGTCGGCGCCGAGACGGTGACCTCCAGCGAGTCGTCGACGAGCCGGAACACGCAGCTCAGTACGGAACCTGGAACGGCCTGCTGGAGCAGGATCGCGCAGGCCTCGTCGACCGCGATGCGCAGGTCCTCGATCTCGTCGAGGGTGAAGTCCAAACGTGCCGCGAGTCCGGCCGTGGCCGTACGCAGCACCGACAGGTAGGCACCCGCAGCCGGCAGCCGGACTTCCACGAAGTCCTGATTCCCGGGCTCGCCTGCGATCTGGGACACCCTCACCTCCAAGGTGGCACAAGCTCTATCGGGGCCCGGGGAGAGGGGAGGTCCCGGGGCCGTGGGTACGGGGGTCCGTACCTGGACTGGCGACGCTATCGCGATCCATGGTGCCCTGTCGCCGGAAGCTCTCCCGACGACTGTCACTCATGGTAAGTCTATGAGTACGGACAGTGGCTAGAGGTTTGCAGTGCCCAATTGCTGTGAACCGAGCCCGGGTTGACGTACCCAGGCGTCGAGGGCTTCGAACCTTTCCTCACGCTCTGGACGAAGCGTGCGGGGTGCCACTCTCACACCAGCAGGCCGTCCTCGAAACACCAGCGCCAGCTTTCGCCCGGCTCGAAGGTCCGCATCACCGCGTGCCCGGTCTCCTTGAAGTGACCCGTCGCGTGCTGGTGCGGCGACGAGTCGCAGCACCCCACGTGCCCGCAGACCAGACACAGGCGCAGTTGCACGGGGTGCGTGCCGTCCTTCAGACACTCCAGGCAGGTGTCGCTCAGCGGGGCCGGCTCGGGGCGCGGCAGTTCTGCAACGTGCGGGCACTCGCTCATGATGGCCAGGTTACGACGGAGAACGCGGCACGGGTGAGTGGGGACGGACGGTTCTGATGGATGTATTGCCGCTGGTGGCGCTGATCGCGGCGAGCGCGGCGGTCGCGGGGGCCGCCCGCAGGACGCCGGTGCCCGCGCCGCTGCTCCTGGTGGCGGTGGGGCTGATCGGGGCGTACGTGCCGGGGGTTCCGGACTACACGCTCGACCCGCACGTCGTGCTGCCCCTCGTGCTGCCGCCGCTGCTGCACACGGCCGCGCTGGAGAGCTCGTACCTCGATCTGCGCGCCAACCTCCGGCCGGTGGCGCTGCTTTCGGTCGGCTACACGCTCTTCGCGACGGTCGTGGTCGGCTATCTCGCGTATCTCCTCGTGCCCGATCTCCCGCTGACCGCGGCGCTGGTGCTCGGCGCGGTGATCGCGCCGCCGGACGCGGTGGCGGCGACGTCGATCGCCCGCCGCCTACGGCTCCCCAACCGCATCACCACGATCCTCCAGGGCGAGTCCCTGGTGAACGACGCGACCGCGATCACCGCGTACAAGGTGGCCCTCGCCGCGGCCGTCGGGGCCGGAGCGACGTGGGGCGGCGGGCTCAAGGAGTTCGCGCTCGCGTCGATCGGCGGGATCGGGGTGGGCCTCGTGCTGATGCTGCCGATCCACTGGCTGCGCCGCCATCTCCACGAGGCGCTGCTCCAGAACACGTTGTCGCTGCTCATCCCGTTCGTGGCGTACGCGGCGGCGGAGCAGGTGGGGGCATCGGGCGTACTGGCGGTGGTGGTCGTGGCCCTCTATCTCGGCCACCACTCCTGGCAGGTGGACTTCGCGACGCGGCTCCAGGAGGAGGCGGTCTGGAAGATGGTCGCCTTCGTCCTCGAATCGGCGGTGTTCGCGCTGATCGGACTGCAAATGCCCGTGGTGCTCAAGGGACTTGGGGAGTACGGGGTCGGCGAGGCGATCTGGTATGCGGTGGGGGTGTTCGTCCTGGTGGTGGCGGCCCGCTTCGTCTGGGTCTTCCCGGCCACGTTCCTGCCACGCACGCTGTCGGAGAGGATCCGCCGCCGCGAGCCGGAGGTCGACTGGACGGCGCCGGTGATCGTGGGGTGGGCGGGCATGCGGGGCGTGGTGTCGCTGGCCATCGCGTTCTCGATCCCGCTGACGATGGAGGACGGGCGGGCCTTTCCGGCCCGCAACCTGGTCCTGTTCCTCACGTTCACGACGGTGATCGGCACGCTGGTCGTGCAGGGGCTCACGCTGCCGCCGCTGATCCGGCTGCTCAAGCTCCCCGGGCGGGACGCGCAGGCCGAGACGCTGGCCGAGGCGCAGGCCCAGAGCGAGGCGTCCCGGGCCGCGGAGGCCCGCCTCGACGAGCTCCTCGCCGACTCGCGCAACGCGTTGCCGCCGCCGCTGGCCGACCGGTTGCGGACGGTGCTGGAGCGGCGGCGGAACGCGGTGTGGGAGCGGCTCGGGGCGGTGAACGAAGAGACGGGGGAGTCGGCGGACGACACGTACCGGCGGCTGTCCCGGGCGATGATCGAAGCGGAGCGGCAGGTTTTCGTGTCCCTGCGGGACGAGCGGCGCATTGATGACGAGATGATGCGGACGCTGCTGCGGAGGCTGGACTTGGAGGAGGCGGCGGCGTACCGCGAGGGCGAGGGGTAGGGGGTGGCGGGGGGATCAAGGCCGGCCCGTGATCACCGCCGCCACCCTCGACCCCCGCTCGAACGCCCCCTCCTCCGCCAATCCCAGCAGCGCGTACAGCAGCTTCGCCACATACACCCGCTCCACCCCGACCCCGTGCCGCCCCTCGAAGTCCCTCGCGAAGGCCTCCAGTTCGGCGGGTACGCGGGCGTAGCCCCCGAAGTGGAAGCGGTCGTCCAGGGTCCAGTCCCCCCGCACCTCGCCGAACGCCGCCCGCTGGAGGGCGCGTATCTCCGCCTCCAGGAAGCCGCCCTTCAGGACCGGCACGCCGAGTGCCCGCTGGCCGGGAGCGAGGCCCGCCGCCAGGCCCGCCAGGGTGCCGCCCGTGCCGCAGGCCACGCCCACCACGTCCGCCACCCCGCGCAGCTCTTCGCCGAGCGCCGTACAGCCATGCACCGCAAGGGAGTTGCTGCCCCCCTCCGGTACGACGTACGCATCGGGGCAGAGCGATTGCAACAACCCTGCCAGCACGTCCGGCGAGGACTTGCGGCGGTAGGTCGAGCGGTCCACGAAGTGCAGCCGCATGCCGTCCGCCGCGCACTGCGCGAGGGACGGGTTGAGCGGGCGGCCCGCCAGTTCGTCGCCCCGTACGACGCCGATCGTCGGGAAGCCGAGAAGGCGCCCGGCGGCGGCCGTCGCGCGCAGGTGGTTGGAGTAGGCGCCGCCGAAGGTGAGGACGGGGCGGCCGGCGGCGGCCTCCAGGTTCAGCACCAGCTTGCGCCATTTGTTGCCGACCAGATCCGGGTGGATCAGATCGTCCCGTTTCAGGAGCAGGCGTACGCCGTGACGTGCGAAACGCTCGTCCTCCGCCTCCTCCAGAGGTGAGGGGAGGCGAGGGGCGAGCGTTTCGGGGGTCATGCGTCCATTGTCACGTGGTCCGGCACGTGGCATCTCGCACGGCGCCTCACGTGTCACTTCAGGCGCTCATGCACCCGCTCCCGCAGCCAGTCCATCGTGAAGCCGCGCGGGTCCACCTTGCCGACCTGCCACTCCTTGTGGCCGATGACCGACTGCGCGGTCCAGCCGTGGTGGCGGCACACGGCCGCGGCCGCCTTCTCGATCGCGTCGAGCTGGGCCTCGGGCCACGGGTCCTCGCCGTCTCCGAGGTTTTCGCATTCGAAGCCGTAGAAGTGCGTGTTTCCGTCGGTGTCGTTGTCCCGCGGCGGCGGCAGCCGTTTCTCGGCGATGACGGCGCGCAGCACGTCGCCGTCGCCCGCGCCGGCGTGGTTGGCGCGGCCGTTGCCGACGAGGTGCACCGTGCCGTCCTTGGTGATCACGCCGTGGCAGAGCGGGCCCGGCAGGCCGTCGTAGCCGTCGTAACAGATGCGGACCGTCGCGGCGGCGCCGCTGGTCGCGGTGTGGTGGACGACGACGCCGTTGACCGGGCCCCAGTCGCCGTGGCCGGCCCGGTTGTGGGTGCGCCACCCGTCGACCTCGACGACGGTGAGGCCCTCGGCACGCAGCGCGGCGAGGAACTGGTCTGCGGACAGGGGAGGGGCCATGGCCGCCTCCTTCCAGAGCGGTACGGATGTGACTCGTACCGCTTGTATCCCAACTCGCCCTGTGAAGGATGCATTTGACTGCTACGGGGTGACCTGTTCGGTTTGGTGAGCGAGTCGATCCGGACACCGGAGCCCAACGGGGTCCGTCAGCCCTGGGCCGGCCACAGGTCCGGGCCGAACACCTCGTAGTGGATGTCGGCCGCCGCCACCCCCTTGGCCAGCAGCTGGGTGCGGACCGCGCGCATGAACGGGAGCGGGCCGCACAGGTAGGCGCGGGTGCCCGACGGGACCGGCAGCGTCGTCAGGTCGACCAGGCCGGTGCGGTCGGCCGGGTGGCCCGGCTCCGGGGACTCGTACCAGAAGTGGGCCGCCGCGTCCGGGAGTTTGGCGGTGAGCGCCGCATGGTCCTCGCGCAGCGGGTGCCCGGCGGGGGAGCGGTCGGCGTGCACCACGGTCACCGGGGCGCGGTGCCCGGCGGCCGCGAGCTGCTCCAGCATGGAGAGCATCGGCGTGCAGCCGATGCCCGCGGAGGCGAGCAGAAGGGGCGCATCGTCGGTATCGAGACCCGTGTCGAGGACGAGATCGCCGTACGGCGCCGAGACGCGCAGCCGGTCTCCCTCGCGGACGTGGGCGTGCAGGTGGCCGGAAACCTCGCCGTCCGGGTCGCCCTGGACGCGCTTGACGGTGATCGAGCGGAACTCGCTGCCGGGCGCCGAGCTCAGGCTGTACTGGCGTATCTGGCGGGCGCCGTCGGCGAGTCCGACCTGGACGGAGACGTACTGGCCGGCCCGGAAGGCGGGGGCGGGCGCGCCGTCGGCGGGGCGCAGCCGGAAGGTGGCGCAGTCTGCGGTCTCCTCGATGCGGCCGGCCACTGTCCACTCCCGCCAGACGTCCCCGGCGAGTACGCCCCGCTCCTCGTAGAGGCGGGCCTCGATGGCGATCAGCGCGTTCGCCATCAGCCAGTACACCTCGTCCCAGGCCTCGGCGACCTCCGGGGTCACTGCCTCGCCCAGCACCTCGGCGATCGCCGCGAAGAGGTGGCGATGGACGATCTTGTACTGGTCCGCGGTCACGCCGAGCGAGGCGTGCTTGTTCGCGATGCGGTTCAGCATCACGTCCGGGCGGTCGTCGGGCTGGTCCACCAGGTGCGTCGCGAACGCGGCGATGGAGCCGGCGAGCGCCTGCTTCTGGAGGCCGGCGGCCTGGTTGCCCCGGTTGAACAGGTCCCGCAGCAGCTCGGGGTGGGCGGCGAAGAGCCGCTCGTAGAAGCGCTCGGTGATGGTGCCGATGGCCGCCCCGACGGCGGGCAGGGTGGCGCGTACGGTCGTGGTCGACTTCTCGGACAGCATCGACTGGCTCCTGTAATTGGTATTTTAGATTCGTATTTGAGGGCGTGCGAAAAATCCCAAGGAGGGGGAGTGGCTGACGGGGTGTCAGCGGGTGGTGAGGCCGATCAGCAGTGGACCGGTCGGTGAGGCCACCAGGTCGTCCACCGTGACGTCGTCGAGGGAGTCGTAGAACGCCTCCTGTGCGCGGTGCAGCGCCCGGCGCAGGCGGCAGGCCGCGGCGAGCGGGCACGGTGTCGCCCCCTCGCACTCCACGACGTCGCCCGGCCCTTCGAGTTCGCGCACCAGGCCGCCCACGGAGGCGAGCCGGCCCGCCGGGGTGAGTGAGAGCCCGCCGCCCCGGCCGCGCCGCGCCTCGACGAGGCCGAGGTGCTGGAGGCGGGCGACGACCTTCGCGGTGTGCGTGTACGGGATGTGCATCGCGTCCGCCACCTCCCGCGTGGTGGGAGGGGCCTGGTCGTCCGCGCTCTCGGTGACCGCGAGCCGCATCAGCACTCGCAGCGCCAGGTCGGTGAATCTCGTCAGCCGCATGGGAGCACCGTAGGTAACTTGCATCTCGTGTGCAAATTAAAGCTTGGTCGATGTGTCGGTCATCGGCCGGTGTCTTCGGGGTGCGCGAAGTGGGGAGCGTGCGGGGCGCGTTCGAGCGCTTCGCGGCGGCTGCCCGGCCCGCCGTTGTTCTAATCCCACTCATTTGAGTAATGGCGCGGGGACTCTCCGTGCTGGAAGTGTTCTCGGCGAAGTCCAGCTTCAAGGTCGTAAGAGCTCAGAAGGAGTCACATGTCGGTCGAGGCAGGCCCCGAGAACCGCGCCCAGCAGAGTCTCGGCACAGCCGCCGCGCGGAACTTGGCGACCACCACCAAGTCCGTGCCGCAGATGCAGGAGATCACCTCCCGTTGGCTGCTGCGGATGCTGCCATGGGTCCAGGTGCAGGGTGGTACATACCGGGTCAACCGACGGCTCAGCTACTCGGTGGGGGACGGACGGATCACCTTCGTCCAGACCGGCGAGCGGGTCGCCGTCATCCCCGCCGAACTGGGCGAGCTGCCCGCGTTGCGCGACTACGAGGACGAGGCCGCCCTCACGGAGCTGGCCAACCGCTGCGAGCAGCGCGAATTCGCGGCGGGCGAGGTCATCGCCACCGCGGGCGACGTCACCGACCGGGTGTTCCTGCTCGCGCACGGCCGCGTCGAGAAGATCGGCACCGGCCCGTACGGCGACGAGACCGAGCTCGGCTTCCTCGCCGACGGGGCGCACTTCGGCGAGCAGGCGCTGGTCTCCGGCGAGGCCGTCTGGGAGTGCACCTTCCGCGCCACCACCGGGTGCACCGTCCTGGTCCTGAGCCGGGCCGACGTGCTCAACCTCGCGGAGCGCTCCGAGTCGCTGCACGCACACCTCGCGACGGCCTCGGCGGTGCCTGACCAGCGCACCAACACCTACGGCGAAGCGGCGATCGACCTCTCCGCCGGCCACGTCGGCGAAGCGGTCATTCCGCACACCTACGTCGACTACGAGGGCTCGCCCCGCGAGTACGAACTCTCCGTCGCCCAGACCGTGCTGAAGGTCCACAGCCGCGTCGCCGACCTCTACAACCAGCCGATGAACCAGACCGAGCAGCAGTTGAGGCTCACGGTCGAGGCGCTGCGCGAGCGCCAGGAGCACGAGCTCGTCAACAACCGCGAGTTCGGCCTCCTGACCAACTGCGACTACGGCCAGCGCCTCCAGCCGCACGACGGGGTGCCCAGCCCCGACGACATGGACGAGCTGCTCTCCCGGCGCCGCGGATCCAAGCTGTTCCTCGCCCACCCCCGCGCGATCGCCGCCTTCGGGCGTGAGTGCAACAAGCGCGGCCTGGTGCCCGAGTCCGTGGAGGTGGGCGGCCACCACGTGCCCGCCTGGCGCGGCGTGCCGATCTTCCCGTGCAACAAGATCCCGGTGAGCGAGGCCCGTACGACCTCGATCATCTGCATGCGTACCGGCGAGGCCGAGCAGGGCGTCATCGGGCTCCAGCAGGCCGGTATCCCCGACGAGATCGAGCCGAGCCTGTCGGTCCGCTTCATGGGCATCGACGAGCAGGCGATCATCTCGTACCTCGTCACCGCGTACTACTCGGCGGCGATCCTGGTGCCCGACGCGCTCGGCGTCCTGGAGAACGTCGAGGTCAGCCGCTGGCGGTGAGCTTCCGGTCCGGGCGCGCCTCACGAGGCGCGCCCGGTGCCGCCGTCAACCCCGAGAAAGGTCACCCCCGTTGGCAATGCCGGAGGCCATGGAGGGCCGCGAGGCGGTCGAGCTGCTTGAGCGGACCCGTACCGTCGTCAACCCCCGACTGCGCTCCACCGTCGAGTCGTTGCCCGGCTCCATGCGGCGGGTCGCGATGTACCACTTCGGCTGGGAGCACGCGGACGGCACCCCGGCCGGCGGACAGGCGGGCAAGGCGATCCGCCCCGCCCTCGTCCTCGCCGCCGCCACGGCGCTCGGCGGCCACCCCGAAACGGCGGTACAGGCGGCCGCCGCCGTCGAGCTCGTCCACAACTTCACGCTGCTCCACGACGACGTCATCGACGAGGACGCGACCCGGCGCCACCGCCCCACCGCCTGGACCGTCTTCGGCACCCCGGACGCCATCGTCGTCGGTGACGCGCTGCTCGCCCTCGCCCTGCGCCTGATCGCCGACGACAGCCACCCCGCGTCCTCGGCCGCCTCCGCCCGGCTCGCCGCCTGCGTCATCGAACTGTGCGCCGGCCAGCAGGCCGACTGCGCCTTCGAGCACCGGGGCCCGCAGGACGTCTCGCTCGACGAGTGCCTCGCCATGGCGATGGCCAAGACCGGGGCGCTGCTCGGCTGCGCCTGCGCACTCGGCGCGCTGTACGCGGGCGCGGGCGAGGAGGAGGTCGCCGCCATGGACGCGTTCGGCCGCGAGGCCGGGCTCGCCTTCCAGCTCATCGACGACCTGATCGGCATCTGGGGCGACCCCGGGCGCACCGGGAAGCCCGCCGGCGCCGACCTCGCCGCGCACAAGAAGTCGCTGCCCGTCGTCGCCGCGCTCGGCTCGGGCACCCCGGCGGCGGCCGAGCTCGCCGAGCTGTACCGGGCCCCGATGGGCGCCGCCGCGGTCCGCCGGGCCGCCGAGGCGGTCGATCTGGCCGGCGGCCGCGACTGGGCCCAGATCCATGCCGCCGACCGCATGGCCCGCGCGGTCGACCACCTCTCGCGCGCCGTCCCCGACCCGACCGCGGCGGGCGAACTCCTCGCCCTGGCCGAGTTTGTGACCCGCCGCACCAGCTGATCCGCCGGGCGGTGCGGATTCTTCGAGTGGCCCAGTGGATTCGAAGCCGAATGGCCCCAACCCTGGGCCATTCAGCTTGATTTGATGGGCACATGACGCCCCGCCTCCTGCCGCCCGCCGGCCCCGCCCGCGGCCTCGCCGCCGCCCAGCTCGTCAACTCCCTGGGCGACGGCGCCTTCCTGGTCACCTCGGCGCTGTACTTCAGCCGCATAGTCGGCCTCCCGGCCACCCGCATAGGCCTCGGCCTGACCCTCGCCTGGGCGGTCGGCGCGCTCGCCGGGGTGCCGCTCGGCCGGCTCGCCGACCGGCGCGGCCCGCGCGGCGTCGCCGTCCTGCTCGCCGCCGCCACGGGAGCCTCGGTCGCGGCCTTCCTGTTCGTCCGGGGCTTCCTCCCCTTCGTCCTGGCCGCCTGCTGCTACGCGACCGCGCAGACCGGGCTCTCCGCCGCCCGTCAGGCGCTCCTCGCCGCACTCGTCGACCGCCGGGACCGCACCCACGTCCTCGCGCACCTCCAGTCCACCCTGAACGCCGGGCTCGCCGTCGGAGCCGCGGTCGGCGGGGTCGCCCTGCACTACGGCACCCGCACCGCCTACCTCGCGGTCTTCGCCCTGGACGCGGCGGCCTTCCTGCTCTGCGCGCTCGCCCTGCTCCGGCTGCCCCGGGTGCCGGCCAAGGCCGCCGCGCCCGGCGCGGGCCCGCGGTTCGCCGTGCTGCGCGACCGCCCCTACGCCGTGATCACCCTCCTCAACGCCCTGCTCCTGCTGCGAATGCCGCTGATCAGCCTCGCCGTCCCGTTGTGGACCGTCACCCGCACCGACGCCCCGGGGTGGCTGGTGTCCGCGCTGCTCGTGCTCAACACCGGCGCGGTGATGCTCTTCCAGGTCCGAACCGCCTCGGCCGTCCGTGATCTGCCCAGTGCCCGGCGGACCGTGGCGCGCGGCGGGGTGCTGATGCTCGCCTCCTGCGCGGTGTTCGCGCTCAGTGCCGCCGGGGCGTCCGCCTGGGCCGCCACGGTCGTGCTGCTGGTAGCGGGCGGGCTCCAGGTGGCGGGCGAGATGATGCAGTCCGCGGGTGCCTGGCAGATCGGCTTCGATCTCGCACCGGCCGACCAGCAGGGCGAGTACCAGGGCTTCTTCGGCATGGGCGTGCCGCTGGCCAGGATGCTCGGCCCGCTGCTGCTCACCGCGCTCGTCGTCGACTGGGGCGTGCCCGGCTGGCTGCTGCTCGGCGCCCTGTTCCTCGCCGCCGGCCTCGCGCTCGGGCCCGCGGTCCGCTGGGCCGAGCGGTCCAACTCTAGGATGGCGCCGGTTGGTTGAGGCGGCCGGACGGGGTGGGAGCGATGGGCATGGGCGTACGGATCAGGCGGGCGGAGCGGAGCGACGAAGCGGCGGCGGTACGCATCCTCGACGCGGCGTTCATCGACGACCCGGTGAGCAGCTGGGTGCTGCCCGACGCGGCGCGGCGGCGCGAGGTGCACCACCGCCTGATGGAGGCCTTCTGCCGGCTCTCCTTCGCCGAGGGCCATGTGGACATCACCGAGGACGGCGCGGCGGTCGCGCTGTGGATCGACGTCCCGGCCGAGCCGCACGAACCGGAGGAAGGCGACGACGGGCCCGCGCAGCTGCGGGCCTTCGTCGACCCCGGCAACGAGCGGGTCGAGCAGATCGCGCACCTGATGGCCGGCATCCATCCGCAGGGCCGCGCCCACGCGTACCTCTGGATGGTCGGGGTGGTCCCGGACCGGCAGGGCGAGGGCCTGGGCGCCGCGCTGATCACTTCCGTACTGGAGCGGTGCGACCGGGAGGGCCTGCCCGCCTATCTGGAGGCGAGCAGCGAGCGCAGTCCCCATCTGTACCGGCGCCTCGGCTTCGCCCCGCTCGGCGAGCCGGTGCGGCTGCCGGACGGGCCGCTGGTCCACCCGATGTGGCGCGAGCCCAGGGCCTGAGGTCCTGGCGGGGCTCAGTCCGGGACGATGCGGGAGACGATGAGGTCGACGAGCCGGGAGGTCTCCTTGTCGGCCGACTCCCGTTCGTGGGCGCTCTGTTCGGGATCGTCGCCGAACACCCCCGGCAGCGTGAAGACCTCGACGAGCAGCCCGTTGACCGCGAAGTGGAGCAGCCGGACGGTGTCGGGGTCGCCGGGCAGCCCGGACTCCACGTGGAAGCGGATGTTCGCCTCCAGGTCCGCGCGGATCGCCCGGGTCAGCTCCGTCCGCAGCGCGGGCCGCCGGGTGGCTTCGAGGCGCAGCTCCAGCATGGCGAGGTACCCGGTGCGTTCGGCGGTCATCCGCCGCACCACCCAGTGCATCAGGGAGGCGATCAGTGCGCGCGACGGCCCGGGCCGCATCACCTCGGCGACCTCGTCCGGATCCGGTGCCATGCGCACGTGGATGTGCCGGCCGGCCTGCGTGAACAGGTCGTCCCGGCTGGCGAAGTAGTTGGACGAGGTGCCCGCGGGCACGCCCGCCTCCGCGTCCACGGCGCGAAAGGTCAGCCCGCGCGCTCCTTCGCGCGCGAGCACTTCGATCGCCGCGTCGACCAGCGCGGTTCTGCGTTCGGGGTTTCTGACCATGCGGGAACTCCTGGAGGGCAATAGGGGGTTGCGCAACCACTACACCTGAAGCACTATAGCTGTCGTGGTTAGCGCGGAAGAGCCACGCCCCCGAGACTCAAGAGGTCGGTTTGCGCAAGCTCTCGTACTTCATCGGCATGTCCCTCGACGGCTTCATCGCGGGTCCCGATGACGAGGTCCAGTTCCTGATGGACCACCTGTCCCCGGCGTACCTCGAATACCTGAAGACGGAGTGGCCGGAGACGCTGGCGACCGCCGGCCGGCGGCACTTCGGCTGCGACGACGCCGAGAACACCCACTACGACACCGTCCTGATGGGCCGCGCCACCTACGGCCTGGGCCTCAAGGACGGCATGGTCGACCCGTACGCCCACCTCAAGACGTACGTCTTCTCGCGCAGCCTCGCCGAATCCCCGCACCCCGCGGTCGAGTTGGTGGCCGGCGACCCGGTCGCCAAGGTGCGCGAGCTCAAGCGGCAGGACGGCCTCGGCATCTGGCTGTGCGGCGGCGGCAACCTCGCCGGCCAGCTGGCCGAGGAGATCGACGAGCTGGTCATCAAGACGTACCCGGTGCTCGCGGGCGACGGAATCCGGGTCGTGTCGGGCGAATTCGGCCCCCGCCCGTACGAGTTGACCGGGTCCCGGTCGTTCGACAATGGTGCGGTCGTCTCGAAGTACGCAAGGAAGCGGTAACGCTCATTTCGGTCACCCCCTGTGACGAACAGGAGGGTGCGCCGCTAATCTCCGCCCATGACACCACAGTCATGGGCGGGTTGGTACCGGGACCGCCTAGGATCCGAAGCGCTGACGATCACCACTGACGGGACGCAATTGCGGACCCGGATCAGGGGGGTCGATTTCGCCGGAGCGAGCTTTGACTCGCTCGGCCCGGTACCGGGGATACCGACGGAGAGCGGCACTTTCGCGCTCGACGGCGGGAACCTTCGTGACTTCGTAATGGAATGGGACATGCCCGTGCCCGTCGCCTCGGACGACGGCGCCGTCCAGCAGGCCACCCTCAGCTGCCTGCTCTCCCTCAAACCGCCGGAGCCCGACCTCGGGGTCGCCCTGCACTTCGGGGGAGCGGTGTATGCCAGCGGGCGCGCCGAGCTCGACTTCGGCTCGGTCCTCGACGACATCCGGCGCCAACTCCCGTACGGCTGGGGCCTCCAGCCGTCCCCACTGGACGCCATCTGATCCCCTTCCTCCACTGTTCCTCCCGCGGCCGCCGCGCATCGGGGAGTCCTCGGGACTCCGTGGTGCGGGGCGGCCGCTCTGCCATGTGCGGGAGCCCGCTCCGCGGAATGGGCCTTCCTCGGCTTCGTGTTGTTCTACTACTATGCGAACAAGGAGGCTTCGATGAATCGTGTCCGGTACCGCCTGATGGCCCTTGCCGTGCTGCCGTTCCTGCTTGCCATGGCCGTCGACCTGACGGCGTTCGCGCTCCTTCGTGACCGGCTGCCCGACCGGCTGGCGAGCCACTTCACCGCGAGCGGCAGTTCCGACGACACCCAGAGCCACACCTCGTACCTGGTCCTCGTCCTCGTGATGCACATCGGGCTCGCCGCCCTGTGGGCCGTCGTCGCACGGACCGGGGACGCGGCCGTGCGGGGGCTGCGGTGGATGGTCTGGGTCGGGTACGCGGTAGCGGGCCTTGTCGGCTATCTGATGGTCGCCGTCCTGGTCGCCAACGCCGACGCGGCCGACCCCGGGCGGGTGCGGATGCCGCTGTGGCAGCTGGTCATCGGGGCGGGCTGCGGCGCTCTCGCGGCGGGGATCGGCCGGCTGCTCCTGCTGACCGTGTCGATGCCCGCCCCTCTGCCGTCGCCCGGCCCCGGCGAGCCGGAGCGGCTCGACCTCGCGGAGGGCGAAGTGGCCGGCTGGATGCGCCGGGCGCCCTCGCGGGTGCTGCTCGGGACGGGCCTTGCGATGATCGCCACGGCGCTCGTCCTGCTGTACGCGGGCGGAACGCGCCACGCCCTCGTCGCCCTTGGCGGCGCGCTGATCTGCCTCGCGTTCTCCTGCCCGTACGTCACTGTCGACCGCCACGGCCTGACCGCGCGGCCGACCGTACTGCCCTGGCCGCGGATCCGCGTGCCGCTGTCGGACGTCGACCGGGCGATCAGCCGCGAGATCAAAATCCTCGCGGAGTACGGGGGCTGGGGCTACCGGATGCGTCCGGGCAAGACGGGCCTGATGCTGCGCTCGGGTGAGGCGCTCGTCGTGCGGCGCGCGGGGGGCCGCGAGTTCGCGGTGACGGTGGACGACTCGGCGACGGCCGCCGCGCTGCTCAACACGCTGGCCGACCGCGAGGGGGCGAAGCGCTGATGTCCTTCACTCCGTCCGGCCGTGCGACCAGGAGGCGCTGATGCTGTTCCGGGTGGACCCCGCGTCGCCGCAGCCGCTGGGCGACCAGATCGCGGCATCGGTGCGCCGGGCGATCGCCGAGGGCAAGGTGACCCCCGGCGAACGCCTCCCGTCGGCCCGCTCCCTTGCGGACTCCCTGGGCGTCAACCTCCATACGGTGCTGAGGGGCTACCAGCGCCTGAGGGAGGAGGGCCTGATCGAACTCCGCCGGGGCCGGGGCGCGGTGGTCGTGGACGACACGTCCGCGCGCGGCCGCGCGTCCCTGATGCTGAGGGTGCGCGAACTGGTCGACCAGGCAAGGGAGTTGGGGCTCACGGAGGAGGAGGTCGTGGGGCTGGTGAGGGAGGGGCTGGCGTAGAGGCGGAGCTAGTACGTCTGGAGCTCGACCAGGTTTCCGTCCGGATCGAGCACGTGCGCCGCACGCAACCCGGGCCCCCACTCGGGCATGTCGCGAGCCGGGGCCGCGACGACGCCCCCCGCCTGCGCGCAGAGCGCAACCGCGGAGTCGAGCGCATCGCGCGACGCCACGTGAATGACCAGCGACCCGCCCCCGCGAGGCACGACGTCCTCGCCGAGCGAGGCGACCATCGCGGACCGGGTGAACAGGGCGAGCGCGGTCCGGCCGTCGGCGGCGTCCCAACTGGCGTAGCCGGACGATGCGTTGCCCCGGGCGAGAGCGCAGCCGGTGAGCCCGGGCAGCACGGCATCGTAGAAGCGGAAGGCGTCTTCGTAGCGGTCGACAAGGAGCCGTGGGTAGGGAGGTTCCAGGGGTTCCATGACCTCGAACCTAACCCGGAAGATGACCTTCCGCGGTGTGCCAGTAGTCACGCGTCTCGACCGCGAGCCCGTCCGCGCCGAAGCGTACGAACACGCAGCCCGCGAGGGTGACGGGTGCCTCTCCCTCGAAGGCGAGCACCCGGAACTCGGCGACGGCGAGCCGGTCTCGACCGACCACCGGTTCACCGAACCGCACCTCCTGGACCCGTTCCCCCTCGAACGACCGGCGGAGATAGTCGGCGAGCTCAGCCCGCCCCCGGTGCGGAGGCCGGAACGGCATGGAGGTGTGGACGATGTCGTCGGCGTAGAGCTCCAGGATGGCGTCGACGTCGTGCCGGGCCCAGCCGGCTTCCCAGGTGGTGACGAATCGCTGCGCGGCGGCTGCGAGATCGAGGTCGGCCATGCCGTCGAGTATCCCTGCGCGGCTCAGCCCCGGAGGGCGTGCTGCTCGGCGATCAGCAGGGCGCAGGCCATGGATTCGGCCGCCGCCGAGTCGACCTCGACGTCGTACCGCACCCCGAGGTGTACGGAGTCGGCCTGGCCGCGGGCCATGCCGGGGACGCGGTCGCCGCGGGCGGTCTCGCGCCCGGCCGCGGTGTCGGGGTCGCAGCGCACCGCGACCCAGAGCACGTCGAGCCCGTCGAGGGCATGGAGCCAGCGCTTCTGCCCGTCGGCGCCGTCGAGGAACACCTCGTCGAGGACGACCCGGGCGCCGGCCCGCACCATGGCGGCGACCCCGTGCCGCCAGGCGTCCGAGAGCCGCCGGTACTCGGGCCCCACGGTCACCGTGCCGTCGGCCCCGATGCGGAGCCCGCCCTCGCCGTCGCGGAGCGAGGCGGGCATGGCCGCGTCGACCGAGTCGACCCCGAACGTCAGCCAGGCCCCGGGCAGCACGGCCTGCAGACACCGGGCGATCCCGGACTTCCCGGAACTGGACCCGCCGTTGAGCACGATCACCCGACACCGCGGCATGCCTGTCTGATCCATCACGGGCGCCAACATAAGCGGCCGCCCCTTCCCCGGCCAACCGATTTCCGCCCAGCCTGCGCGGATGCGGCGAATCCTGATGGCCGGGGTGACGAGATCCGGCAAATCAACCCTGGCGCGCGCGGTGAGCAGGCGCCTGGAGATCCCGTACGACGACATGGACGAGCTGTACTTCGGCGGTCCGAGGTGGGCTCGGAACTCCCAATTCGCCACCCGGACACGGGAAATAGCCGCCTCTCCGGCCTGGATCTTCGACTCCGTGAAACGCCGGCGGACCGGTTCACCCGGCACGAAGCCCCTAGAGGCAGCGTGCGGCCCGTGCCGAAGCCTCCCGTTTCGCCCCGCCGAGGACCCTGCACTTCACGACACCGAAGGAAACGGAGAGGTGGCTGCGCACGCTGGAGGGCCCGTAGCCCGGCCCTTCCCGGCCGGCACCGCACTCCCGTACGATGTCGATCAAGGCGGGGTCGTAGCACAGAGGTAGTGCGCCTACACAGCATGGAGGAGGACGCCGGTTCGAATCCGGCCGCCCCGCCCCTCTTCTTACGCTCCGCTTCTCACGCCCCGACACGTCGTGCGACGGCAGCGAAGAGGCCCGGCGGGTGAACCCGGCCGGGCCTCTTCTTCGTCCACTTCCACCTGCGCGTTCACCGAACGCGTTCGGCTTCGCGGACTTGGCCCGGTGTCAGGCCTTCTTGGTCTCCCAGAAGATGCGGTCGATCTCGGCGATGAGGTCGAGCGCCTTCTGGCCGGTCGCCGGGTCGGTCGACGCCTTGGCGGCCGAGAGGGCCTTCAGGGTGTCGTTGACCAGCTGGTGCAGCTCCGGGTACTTCTCGAAGTGCGGCGGCTTGAAGTAGTCGCTCCACAGCACCGACACGTGGTGCTTGGCGAGCTCCGCGCGCTGTTCCTTGATGACCACGGCACGGGCACGGAAGTGCGCGTCCTCGTTGGCCTGGAACTTCTCCTGAACGGCCTTGACCGACTCCGCCTCGATGCGGGCCTGGGCCGGGTCGTACACACCGCAGGGCAGGTCGCAGTGTGCGCTGACCTTCACCTTGGGGGCAAACAGGCGGGAAAGCATTGAGCTGTCCTTCCTCGTGATCGTCTTCTCAGGTGGGACATTACTCGGTGAGAGACGGGATTTCGCGGGTGCCCCCGTGGGCTTAGGTCAAAAGTCCAGGGTCACCATGGGACTCGTGGCGGAACGTACCGTGGGAGTGGCGGCGGGGTGCCGGTGGCCGGGAGGTGGGTGACGTATGACGGATGAGGGGCGGGAGCCGAGGGTGCCGCTGGGGATCGCCGAGGTCCTGGGGACCTCGATGGTTCCCACGCTGTTGCACGGCGATCAGCTGCTCGTGCATTACGGGGCCGAGCTGAGGGTGGGTGATGTGGCCGTGCTGCGGCACCCCTTGCAGCAGGATCTGCTCATCGTCAAGCGGCTCATGGAGCTGCGCGAGAGCGGCTGGTGGGTGCTCGGGGACAACGCGGACGACGAGGTCGTGGACAGCAGGGCGTTCGGCGCCGTGCCCATCGAGCTCGTGCTCGGCCGGGTGCGCGGGCGGTTCCGGCCGATGACGGCCGGACGCCGCCGCACCGTCGGCTACTTGGTGTCCTGGTTCGTCTCGTCGGTCAGGCCGGTGCTCTCCGACCGCTCGGTCTCCAGGCGCTTGCGGGCCCGGTAGGCGGCCACGTTCGCCCGGGTCGCGCAGCGGTCCGAGCAGTAGCGGCGCGAGCGGTTGGTCGAGGTGTCCAGGTAGGCGTTGCGGCACGGCGCCGCCTGGCACAGGCCGAGCCGGTCGACCCCGTACTCCGTGAGGTGGAAGGCCAGGCCCATGGAGGCGATCGCCGCATAGCCCGCCGTCGCGTTCGACGGGTGGTCGGCGAGGTGCATGTGCCACAGCGGGCGGTCGTCCTCGTCCCGGTGCTCGTGGCCCGACACCTGCGGGCTGACCGGGAACTCCAGGAGCAGCGAGTTGAGCAGGTCCACCGCCTGGACCTCCTCGCCGCCGTCCGCCGCCTCGAAGACCGCCCGCAGCCGGGCCCGTACCGAACGGAAGCGCGTCACGTCCGCGTCCGTCGCCCGGCGGGCCGCCGACTTGTTCCCGCCGAACAGTTCGCGCACCGCGTCGACCGAGGTCAGCGAGTCCTTGTTGCGGGCCGGCTCCTCGGTGTTGACCAGGCGCACGGCGTAGTCCGAGTAATAGGCCAGTTCCACTTGTAGTCCTTACGGCGGCGGTCTATGGTCTGGAGTGTTCACAGGTAACGGCTGGGTACCCTTCGAGGGTATTACAGAGTCGCTTCGTAGGAGGGATCGCGGTGTCGGAGACTGTCACTGGAGCCGGTGTGGGCGCCGACTGGCGGGGCTGGCAGAACAGCTGGGACCGGCAGCAGGAGTGGTACATGCCGGACCGCGAGGAGCGCTTCCGGGTCATGCTCGACATGGTCGAGGCCTGCGTCGGTCCCGCGCCGCGCGTGCTCGACCTCGCGTGCGGTACGGGGAGTATTACGGACCGGCTCCTCAAGAGGTTCCCGGACGCGGTCAGTACGGGGGTGGATCTCGACCCCGCGCTCCTCGCCATCGCCGAGGGCACCTTCGCCGGGGACCCGCGCGTCACCTTCGTGACCGCCGACCTCAAGGACGCGGGATGGGTCGAACTGCTTCCGTACGACTCCTACGATGCGGTCCTCACTGCCACCGCCCTGCACTGGCTGCACAGTGAGCCGCTCGCCGCGCTCTACGGGCAGGTCGCCGGGCTCGTCCGGGACGGCGGCGTGTTCATGAACGCCGACCACATGATCGACCCCGCCACCCCGCGCATCAACGCCGCCGAACGCGCCCACCGGCACGCCGGGATGGAGCGCGCCAAGGCGGCCGGCGCCGTCGACTGGGCCGACTGGTGGGCGCTCGCCGCCGAGGACCCGGTCCTCGCCGGGCCGACCGCCAAGCGGTACGAGATCTACGGCGAGCACGCCGACGGCGACATGCCCTCGGTCGCCTGGCACGCCGAAACCCTGCGCGCCGCCGGCTTCGCCGAGGCCCGTCCCGTATGGGCCTCGCCCTCGGACACGCTGCTCCTGGCGCTCAAGTAGCGGATGCGGAAGGGGGGTTATGGGCGCACGCCCATAACCCCCCTTTTTCTTGTGACGCGTTACAGCACCTTCGACAGGAACGACTTCGTCCGGTCGTGCTGAGGGTTCGTCAGAACATCGCGCGGGTTGCCCGCTTCGACCACCACGCCGTCGTCCATGAAGACCAGCGAGTCGCCGACCTCACGGGCGAAGCCCATCTCGTGGGTGACCACGATCATGGTCATGCCGTCCTCGGCGAGGCCGCGCATGACGTCCAGGACGTCGCCCACCAGCTCCGGGTCGAGCGCCGAGGTCGGCTCGTCGAAGAGCATCAGCTTCGGCTGCATCGCAAGCGCCCGGGCGATCGCCACGCGCTGCTGCTGGCCGCCGGAGAGCTGCGAGGGGTAGTTGCCCGCCTTGTCGGCGAGGCCGACCCGGTCGAGCAGCTTCAGCGCCCGCTCGCGGGCCACCGCCTTCGACTCCCGCTTGACCTGGACCGGCGCCTCCATGACGTTCTCCACGGCCGTCATGTGCGGGAACAGGTTGAAGCGCTGGAAGACCATGCCGATGTCCCGGCGCTTCAGGGCGACTTCGCTGTCCTTCAGCTCGTACAGCTTGTCCCCCTTCTGCCGGTATCCGACCAGATCGCCGTCGACGTACAGACGCCCGGCGTTGATCTGCTCCAGGTGGTTGATGCACCGCAGGAACGTCGACTTGCCGGAGCCGGACGGGCCGATCAGGCAGAACACCTCGCCCTCGGCCACCTCCAGGTCGATGCCCTTGAGGATGTGGGCGGGGCCGAACGACTTGTGGACGCCCTCCGCCTTGACCATCGGTTGTGCAGTCATGGGATCACCGCCGCCAGTTGGAGAGGGAGAGCAGGTTCGACTTGATGCGCTCCAGCGGCGTGGGCGGCAGGGCGCGCAGCGAACCGCGTGCGAAACGGCGTTCCAGGTAGTACTGGCCGACGCTGAACACGCTGGTCAGGGCCAGGTACCAGATCGAGGCGACGAAGAGCATCTCCATCACCGCGAACGAGGTCGCGGCGACGTCCTGGGCACTGCGCAGCAGATCCTGGTACTGGACGGCGACGACCAGGGACGAGGTCTTGAGCATGTTGATGAACTCGTTGCCCGTCGGCGGGATGATCACCCGCATCGACTGGGGCAGCACCACGCGGCGCATGGTCTGCATCTGCGTCATGCCGAGCGCGTGCGAGGCCTCGGTCTGGCCCTCGTCCACCGACTGGATGCCGGCCCGGACGATCTCCGCCATGTACGCGCCCTCGTTCAGGCCGAGGCCGAGCAGGGCGGCGAGGAACGGAGTCATGACCGCGGTCATGTAGTCCTTGTAGAACCCGAGGTTCAGGATCGGGAAGATCAGCGCCAGGTTGAACCAGATGAGGAGCTGTACGTAGACCGGGGTGCCGCGGAAGAACCAGATGTACAGCCAGGCGACCGAGCTGGTCACCGGGTTCTTCGAGAGCCGCATCACGGCGAACAGCACACCCAGCGCCAGGCCCACGGCCATGGAGACCACGCTGATGAGCACGGTGTGCCACAGGCCGGTCAGGATGCTGGAGTCGAACAGCTTGTCCGTGACGGTGGCCCAGCGCACATTGCCCTGGGCGAACGCGTACCCGAGCGCGCCGAGTACGGCGACGACGAGTACGGCGCTGACCCAGCGGCCGTAGTGGCGTACCGGGATGGCACGGATGATGTCCGGCGGGACCTGCTCCGGGGCGGCGTCCGCCGGACCGGAGGGGGTCTTGTCGAGCTTGTCAGTCACAGCGACTGCCCTTCAGTGGTGCGGGGGTCAGGAGCCGCCGTTGATGGCTGCCTTGGTGACGGCGCCCTGCGCGCCGCCCCACTTGTCGATCGCCGTCTTGTACGTGCCGTCCGCGATGATCGCGTCCAGCGCGGCCGAGAGGGCGTCGCGCAGCTGCGTGTTCTTCTTGTCCACCGCGATGCCGAAGGGGCCCGCGTCCGACTTGTTGGCGACCGCCTCGAAGTCGGCGCCGCCGCCCGCGGTCTTCGCGATGTACGCGGCGACGGGGGAGTCGTTCAGGTCGGCCACCGCGCCGCCGGCCTTGACGCGGGTCTGCGCCTCGGCGTCGGTGGCGTACGGCTCGAAGGTCAGCTCGCCCTTGCCGTCCGTCTTGCACTTGGCGGCGAGGTCCTTGGCGGCCTGCTCGTACGTGGTGCCGCGCTGCACGGCGATCTTCTTGCCGCAGAGGTCGTCGGTGGACTTGATGCCCTCCGGGTTGCCCTTCTTGACCAGGATGCCGGTGCTCGCCGTGTAGTAGTCGACGAAGTCGACGCCCGTACCGGTCTTCTTGCCGTCCTTGTCGAGGCCCTGCTGGCGGGCCTTGGTGTCGCTCACCGAGGACATGACCGCGTCGTAGCGGCCGGTCGGCAGCGCGCCCAGGAGGGTGTCGAAGGTGCCGCTGGTGAACTCGAACTTCACGCCGAGCTGCTTGCCGAGGGCGTCGGCGATGTCGGGGTCGATACCGACGATCTTCTCGCCCTGCTTGAACTCCATGGGGGCGTAGGTGGCGTCGGTCCCGACCTTGATGACGCCGGCCTTCTGGATGTTCGCGGGCAGCTTGGAGAAGAGCGGGGCGGACTTCGAGGCTCCGCCCGAGGACTCGGGGGCCGAGCCCTTCTTCGTCTGGTCACCGCAGCCGGTGACCAGCAGGGCGCCCGCGACCGCGATCGCGCCGACCGCGGCAATCCGGGACTTGGAGGCGGTCGTACGGCGGGTGGTGCTTGCGGTCATGGTCGGGTTCCTCCGGCAGATGTTGAGTGGAGTGGCCATGGAGTGCGTACAAAACGACGACGCACAGGTCCTGGGCGGTGGTCGTACACGCATCCTCGGGTGTCGCGACCGCGGTGTGAACCGCGTGTGAAGTCGCATCTTGCCATTCGGACCCCGGAAATCAGGGTCGCAGCGATGTCAAAATCGGATAACGGGTCACCCCCGAACCCCAACAAGCCGCTGCACCAAGGCCCACTTGGCCGGACCATGTGCGGGAAGTGTCCGCGGGGGCCGCAGATTCTCCGGTTCATCTCGCGTTGTGGACATGTTTCATGCCGCGTACGCGACTTGTCGTGACATCGCGCCAAGAGTCGTGTCACGGTACGGAGGCCGCTTGCGACGCAGTGTCGACGCTGGGCCAATATGGACTCGTCGGCGGACGTCGATGTCCGGTAAGAAGGATCCTTACACCCCTCATCCGGGGCTCAGGGCGCGTGTGCGGCGCGCCCGCGCGTACGTACCTCCACCCCGCGGGGCGGGCCAACCGCCCTCAGCGGGGAACGTACGCGGGTCCGCCCACCCCTCCTCAACAAGGAGTGGCCACCCTCAACTGATGAAGACTTAAGGGGTCAACACAATGGCAGCGGAGATCGTCAATCCTCGCAGCGACAGCACGGAGGGCTACGGAGATTCCGTCGATTCCTTCGACCCGGCCTTCGCGCTCCACCGGGGCGGCAAGATGGCCGTCCAGGCCACCGTGCCGATCCGTGACAAGGACGACCTGTCCCTCGCCTACACGCCGGGCGTCGCCAAGGTGTGCAGCGCGATCGCGGAGAACCCGGAGCTGGTCCACGACTACACCTGGAAGTCTCAGGTGGTCGCCGTCGTGACGGACGGTACGGCGGTGCTCGGGCTCGGTGACATCGGCCCGGAAGCCTCCCTTCCCGTGATGGAGGGCAAGGCGATCCTCTTCAAGCAGTTCGGCGGCGTCGACGCGGTTCCGATCGCGCTCGCGACCACCGACACGGACGAGATCATCGAGACCGTGGTCCGGCTCGCCCCGTCCTTCGGTGGGGTGAACCTGGAGGACATCTCCGCCCCGCGCTGCTTCGAGATCGAGCGCCGGCTGCAGGAGGCCCTGGACATTCCGGTCTTCCACGACGACCAGCACGGCACGGCCGTCGTCACTCTGGCCGCCCTGCGCAACGCCGCCAAGCTCACCGGACGCACCCTCGGTGACCTGCGCGCGGTGATCTCCGGCGCGGGCGCGGCCGGTGTCGCCATCGCCAAGTTCCTGCTCGAAGCGGGCCTCGGCGATGTGGCGGTCGCGGACCGCAAGGGCATCGTCAGCACGGACCGGACGGACCTGACGGACGTCAAGCGCGAGCTCGCCGAGCTCACCAACAAGGCGGGCCTGACCGGCTCCCTGGAGACCGCGCTGGCCGGCGCCGACGTGTTCATCGGCGTCTCCGGCGGTACGGTGCCCGAGCCCGCGGTCGCCTCCATGGCACCCGGTGCCTTCGTCTTCGCGATGGCCAACCCGAACCCCGAGGTGCACCCCGACATCGCGCACAAGTACGCGTCCGTCGTGGCCACCGGGCGCTCGGACTACCCGAACCAGATCAACAACGTGCTCGCCTTCCCCGGCATCTTCGCGGGCGCCCTCCAGGTCCGGGCCTCCCGGATCACCGAGGGCATGAAGATCGCCGCGGCGAACGCGCTGGCCGACGTCGTGGGCGACCAGCTCGCCGCCGACTACGTCATCCCGTCCCCGTTCGACGAGCGGGTCGCCCCGGCCGTCACGGCGGCGGTCGCGGCCGCCGCCCGCGCCGAGGGCGTGGCGCGCCGGTAGTACGTTCCGCGGTTTCACGGAGCCGTGCCGGGCTTTCCTCCGGGAGAGCCCGGCACGGCTTTTTCGTGGCGGTCTGCGGCGTGCGGGGTGTCACAGCCGTGGGAGGTTCCGGCGGCCGGGCCGCGCGCTCTAGGGTCAGGGCCATGTTCGCCGCCTACGCCGCCCGCATCGACCGTGACCAGCCGCTCAGCGGCCTCGAGTTGGGGGAGCGGCCGGCCCCCGAGGTACGCCCCGGCTGGACGCTCGTCGACGTACGGGCCGCCTCCCTCAACCACCACGACGTCTGGTCGCTGCGCGGGGTCGGACTCACCGAGGACAAGCTGCCGATGATCCTCGGCTGCGACGCGGCCGGGGTCGACCAGGACGGCAACGAGGTCGTCCTGCACTCGGTGATCGGCCAGACCGGCCACGGCGTCGGCCCCACCGAGGGCCGCTCGATCCTCACCGAGAAGTACCAGGGCACCTTCGCCGAACAGGTCGCCGTACCCACCTGGAACGTCCTGCCGAAGCCGAAGGACCTGAGCTTCGCGGAGGCGGCCTGCATGCCGACCGCCTGGCTGACCGCGTACCGGATGCTGTTCACCAACGCCGGGGTGCGGCCCGGGGATTCGGTCCTCGTGCAGGGCGCGGGAGGCGGCGTCGCCACCGCCGCGATCGTGCTCGGCAAGGCGGCAGGACTGCGGGTCTTCGCCACCAGCCGCGACGAGGCCAAGCGCAAGCGGGCCGTGGAACTGGGCGCGATCGAGGCGTACGAGCCCGGTGCGCGGCTGCCGCAGCGCGTCGACGCGGTGATCGAGACGGTGGGGGCCGCGACCTGGTCCCACTCGGTCAAGTCCCTGCGCCCCGGCGGCACTCTGGTCATCTCGGGCGCCACCAGCGGCGACCGCCCCGCGCACGCCGAACTGACCCGCATCTTCTTCCTTGAGCTCAAGGTCGTCGGCTCGACGATGGGCACGAAGGACGAGCTGGAGGACCTGCTCGCGTTCTGCTCGGCGACGGGCGTACGTCCCGTCATCGACGAGGTGCTCCCGCTGGACCGGGCGCGCGAGGGCTTCGAGAAGGTGGCGTCGGGGGACCTGTTCGGGAAGGTGGTCCTCACGGTGGGGTGAGGTGTGGCTGAGGGTGTGAACGGGGGCTGAAGGCCGCGGTTTCGCGCGTACGAGGCGTACTAGGTGTACGAGTGCGTATGCGAGGGGGCCGCGGCCTTTTGAATGGGCGCGATGTCAACCTGGGTTGACGACTGCCGGGTGTCAATGTAGGTTGACATCATGACCGAGGCCACCGATCTCGCCGCACGAGCCGGCGACCGCGACCCGAGGGTCGGACTGCGAGCCGTCGCCGCGCTGCGCCGGCTCCTGGAACAGCTCGAATCCGTACAGGTACGAAGCGCCCGCAATCAGGGCTGGTCATGGCAGGAGATCGCCGCCGAGCTGGGGGTCAGCCGACAGGCGGTCCACAAGAAGCACGGGAGGAATTGATGTTCGAGCGATTCACGACGGACGCCCGTGGGGTGGTGATCGGCGCGGTCGAGCACGCCTCGCGTGCGGGGTCCCCGGTGGTGACCGAGGAGCACCTGCTCCTGGCCCTCCTCGACCGCGAGGGCGGCAAGGCGGCCTTCGCGCTCACCTCCCTCGGCGTCACCGACCGGCGCGCCGAGGTCGTCGAGGCGCTGGCCGCCGCGCGGCGCCGGGGTGGCATGTCCAAGGCGGACGAGGACGCGCTGGCCGGGCTCGGCATCTCCGTCGAGGAGATCGTGGCCCGGGTGGAGGAGACCCACGGGCCGGGTGCGCTGGCCGGCACGGAGCGGGGCAAGGCGTGGCCCTCGGGGCGGCCGTCCTTCACGAAGGGCTCCAAGAAGGTCCTTGAGAAGTCCCTCAGGATGGCTCTGGCCCGCAAGCAGAAGCACATCGGGGACGAGCACTTGCTGTTGGCGCTCGCTGCGATGCCGGGGATGGCGGGGGAGGTTCTTGCCGAATTCGGGGGGACGTACGGGGGTGTGGAGAGGGTGTTGTTCGGGGTGGGGGGTTAGGGAGCGGGGAGGGAGGGGCAGGGCTCGTTTCCCGGGGCTGCGCCCCAGCCCCCTGCGGGGACTCCGTCCCCTGCACCCTGCCAAGGCCTCAGGGGCCAGGGGGCCCCATGACAGGCTGCAGCTGCCCGCCCCTGCCAGGGGCGGGCAGCTGTGACACGTGCGGCTCCGCCGCGTGGGTGCGACGGGGAGTGCCGGGTGCCCTACAGGGGCGCGGGGAACGGCGCGATCAGCCACTCACGGTCCGCGGACGAAGGCGGGGCCGGGGCGGAGCCCTCGGGGTCTGGGGCGGAGCCCCAGGTGGATCGGGGCCCACCCCACCCCGCTAGCGCCGGCGCGGGCGCAGGGTCGCTGCGATGTGGGTCGCCGCCCGGGCCAAGTGGGCGCGGGCCTCGGCCAGTTGGGGGCCCGTCACCCCGTGATCCCGGGCCGTATCCCTGATGTCGTCCCGGAAGCGGTCGAGCAGCCGGTCGAGATCCCGCGCCGGGTCACCGGACGGCTCCTCCCGCGCCCACTCCGGCTCGGGCCCGGCCTCGGCATCCGGCTTCGCCAGGTCCACCCGCTCGACGGTGACCTCCTCCTCGGGGGCCGGGGGCTGGCCGAACCCGAAGCGGCCCAGCTCCTTGGTGATCTCCGCGAGCCCCTCGCGTACACCCGTCGGCCAGTCGCCCCGCGCAAAGTGCTCCTGGACCTGGCGCTGGACGTCCCGGGCGACGCGCTGCATCTCCTCGCGCGCCTTGTCCTGGGCCTCCTTGGCCTGGCGGCGGGCCTGCTGGGCCTCGTCGCGGGCCCGCCGGGACTCGTCCTTCGCCCGGCGCGCCTGCTCCTTCCACTCCTGCTTGGCGCGCTTGAACTCCTCCTTGGCCTGCTGCCAGGCCTCGCCGTCGCCCCACGCGCTGTCGAAGAAGTCGGAGGCCTCGGGGAACCCCTTCCGGGCGCCCCGGCCGGCGCCCGCGGAGGCCTGACCCGTACGGGCTTCGCGGGCCGCGCGGCGCATGTCGTCGCGGAGGCTGCCCGCCGCGCCGCGTACGTCGTCGCGGATCTCGGCGGCGAGTTCGGAGACGGACTCGCGGATTTCCAGCTCCAGATCGGCCAGTTCACCTCCCCGGCCCGCCAACTCCGCGCGGCCCGCATCGGTGATCGAGTAGACCTTGCGGCCGCCCTCGGTGGTGTGCGTGACGAGCCCCTCGGCCTCCAGCTTGGCGAGCCGCGGGTAGACGGTGCCGGCGCTGGGCGCGTACAGCCCCTGGAAGCGCTCTTCAAGCAGCCGGATCACCTCGTACCCGTGGCGCGGCGCCTCGTCGAGCAGCTTGAGGAGGTAGAGACGGAGGCGGCCGTGGGCGAAGACGGGGGGCATGTCAGAGCACCTTCTTGGTCGAGCCGGCCGAGCCGGACTGGTCGTCGGCGGGAGAGGACGCGTCCGCAGGGCCCGACCCCTCGGGCGCAGCGCCCTCAGGCGCAGAAGCATCCAGCGCGGAGGCATCCGGCCCCGAGGTGTCGGGTCCCGAGGCATCCGGCCCCGAGGCCCGCGGCCCCGGAGCCGCGTCCTCGAACGGCGGCTCTTCGTCCGCCGGCCTGCGCAGGAGCGCTATCGACCCGGAGACCGTCGTCGCCCTGAGCGTGCCGTTGCCCGCCCCCAGCGTGCCGGTGATCTTCTTCGCGCCCCACTGCCCGCTGATCCGCAGGTCCTCGAAGGCGCTGGAGACGGCCCCGCTCGCGGTGTTCGCCTCGACGTGCGCGTCGGCCGGGTGCGGCAGTCGGATGGCGACCTCGCCGGACACCGTGGTCAGCCGGATGTCGGTGGCCTTCACGCCCGGGTCGAGATCGAGCAGCATGTCGCCGCTGACCGACTCCGCCGCCACACGGCCCCCGGCCCCCTCGATGACCGTCAGATCGCCGGAGACCGACTTGAAGCGGAGCTCGCCGGTGACCGCCTGGGCCTCCAGGTTGCCGGTGACGCTCTCCGCGCGGACCGGCCCCGCGAGCTTGACGAGAGTGGTGTCACCGCTGACGCCGCGCACCTCCGTACGCCCCCGGATCCCGGAGACCACGGAGCCCGCGCCGATCATGCCGACCTCGACGTCCGCGTCGGCCGGTACCGCGAGCGAGACCACCGCGCTGCGGTTCCAGCCCTTGCGGTCGAGCCACTTGAACAAGCCGCGCCAGGGCAGGTCCTCGTAGGCGACGGTGAGCGTGGACCCGTTCCGCGTCACGATCAGCGGTGGCCCATCGACGGACGAGATCTCCAGGCGGGCGGAACTTTCCTCGGTGCCCACGACGTTCACCGTTCCGTTGACGATGCGCACCTGGAGCTTCGTCACCGGCCCGTCGGCCTCGTCGAAGGTGAGCTTCCGCGAGTCTGGGACGGCCCACGTGGACTCGGACATGTGCTGACCTCCTGGGCGCTGCGAGTGGGTCGTGCGAGTGGGTCCTGCGAGTCGGCACTGCCAAAGGTGCCTACCCGCGAAGGGTGCGTATTCCAAGACGCAACATATCGCGTCTCTCGTTAGACACGATATATCGCGGTTGGGGAAAGTCAAGGGGTGGCCCCAGCGGTTCGATATGGCTCCCTGCCGTGCGTATATGGATGGATACGGTGAAATCGGGCCAAGCATGCCCTAGCGTATGGATCATGCGCGTCGCCCCTCCCGCCGCCCCCGGAGCCCTGCTCCTCTGCCGCGCCGAACCCCCGGCGGTCCGCCCGGTCGCCCATCTGCTGCGCGAGCGGATGCTCCTCGCCCCGGCGGGCGACGGCTGGAGCGTGCTCGTCCCCGCGGCCAAACCCTGGCTGACCGGCACCGACCCCGTCGACCAGGTGCTCGCGGGCTGGGCGGGCGCGCTCACGGTCGGCGCGGGCTGGCCCGCGATCGCGCTGTGGTGGGACGACGCCCGGGCGGGATACACCCTGGCCTCGGGCTTCCGCCGTACGGTCGGCTACGTCTGGCTCACCGACGGCACCCCGGTCGGCGAGGGCGAGGCGATGCGCACGTTCGCGGCACGCCTGGGGCTCGACCCCGTACTCGACGTGGAGGCGCTCGACGGTCTGACCCGGCCCGATTCGGCCGCCGACGCCCGGGCCCGGCTCCTCGGCCTGATCGCGATCCTGGCCCGCACGGGCGTTGCCCTGCCCGCCGGACTCACCCCGGGCGAACCGACCGACCGCCTGCGTTCGGTGGCCGCCGCGCAGGGCGCCGAGACGATCGAGTGGTCCGGCTGGCGCGACGCGGTACGCGCCGAACTCGACGCGGTCGAGGAAAGCCCGCTCGGCCCGTGGGTCCGCGGCCCCAAGGCCCGCCTCCTGGGTGCCGCCCAACTCGCCGCCGGCATCCCGCTCACGGTCTGGGGCCTCAAGCGCCACAGCGGCGGGTGGACGACAGCGGGCTCGATCCTCATCGCCCACGGGGTGCTGAGCCTCGCGTACGACCGGATGCGCGCCCGGCCCGGCTGTTGACGCGTATTACGCGTTGCGGCTCATCCGTCGAACTCCGGCGCCGCTCGGCTCACTCGTCCTCGTCCTCGTCGTCCAGCCGCGCCAGCCACGTGGCGAGCCGCTCGACCGGAACCTCGAAGTCCGGGTTCAGGTCGACGAAGGTACGCAACTGCTCGGCGAGCCACTCGAAGGTGACCTCCTCCTCGCCGCGCCGCTTCTCCAGCTCCTCGATGCCGCGGTCGGTGAAGTACACAACTTGCTCCTGGGACGTACCGGATGTTCGCCCTTCAGCGTATCCGGCGGCCGCCGGGCCCTGCTCCCGGTCCTTTGCGACCGCCTTGAAGCCTCATGGGTCGAGCATCGGCTCGCCGCTGGTGGCTTCCGATCGTTTTGCGTTCCAGGGAGGGGGATTCGGTGAAGATTCAGCTGTTCAAAATGCGGCACATGGTGCTGGTCAGTACCGGTGCCGTCGCACTTCTCGGCTGGACCGGCGTCCACGAGTCCGCGAAAGCCGATGACGCAGGCCCGGTCGGCTCCTTTGTGATGTACGCGATTCTCGCGATCGCCGCCGTCTTCGTGGTGCAGCGCTGTCTGCTGCTGCCCTCGAAGGTGTGGGTGCGCTTCGACGACGGCTCGCTGTCGTGGCGGACCCACAAGTCGCTGATCGCGCAGGAGGTCTCGCCGTCCGGGACGGTGGCCCTCGACGACGTCGTATCCGCGGCCGTGATCGTGCAGCACCCCACCTCGCGGGTGCTGTGGAACCGGCGCCAGGTCGAAATGCGGTCGGTCCGGCTGGAGTTGAGGGACGGCGAGCACGTCGTGCTGCCGATCCGGGGACGGCGTCATGCTCCCGGCCCGGGCCACCGCCGCCAACGTGAGCGCCGATTCCCCGCTCCAGCGGCTCGTCGCCGAACTGCGGCGCCAGCACCCCGAGCTTGCGTCCGGGCTCGCCGTGCCGACCATGTGAGCCGCCCCCAGGATTCCCCGGACGGATACGGCAGCCGTGATCGGGATCTGACAGGCGCCGCACAGCGTTGTGTGAGTACGGGACGGCTGACGGAGGAGGCTTCGGATGTTCGGTGGGCTCGACGAGCTCTTTGCGCCCGCGCGACGGCACACGGAAGAGGAGCGCCGACGGCAGGAGATCACGCTCGACGAGGTCGGTGACTCCGACCCCGGGCGCGGTCCGATAGACCTGGCCAGCGGCAGCGTGGTCATACGCGTGCCCCCGACCGGGGGCGCCGATCACGAGGACGAGGGCGAAGAAGAGGATTAGGGGGTGTCCGATGGGTCAGGGCCGCGACCCCGGCCATGACCCATCGGACACCCCCTAGGCGCGCCGAAGGGCCCGGCATCCCCACCAACTCGGGATGCCGGGCCCTTCACATGCGTACGACGAGAGCTGCGTACGGCACGAGGTGCGGGCCGGGCCTCGGAAGGCCTGGCCCGCTCGGAGGCCTAGGCCTCGAAGACCTCGTTCACCAGCTGCTCCTGCTCCTGCTCGTGGCGCTTCTTCGAGCCCACCGCCGGGGACGAGCCGTGCGGGCGCGAGATGCGGCGCAGGCGCTCGCCGTGCGGCACGTCCGCGCCGACGGCCAGGTCCAGGTGGTCGATCAGGTTGAGCGCGATGAACGGCCAGGCACCCTGGTTCGCCGGCTCCTCCTGGGCCCACAGGTACTTTTCGGCGTTCGGGAACTTGGCGATCTCCGCCTGGAGCTCGGCACCCGGCAGCGGGTACAGGCGCTCGATGCGGATGATCGCCGTGTCGTTCGCGCCGCGCTTCTCGCGCTCGGCGGCCAGGTCGTAGTAGACCTTGCCCGCGCAGAAGACGACCTTGCGGACGGCGGCCGGGTCCACGTGCTCGTCGCCGATCACCGGGCGGAAGCCGCCGTTGGTGAACTCCTCGGCCTTCGACGCCGCCGCCTTCAGACGCAGCATCGACTTCGGGGTGAAGACGATGAGCGGCTTGTGGTGCGGGTTGTGGACCTGCCAGCGCAGCAGGTGGAAGTAGTTCGACGGCAGCGTCGGCATGGCGACCGTCATGTTGTTCTGCGCGCACATCTGGAGGAAGCGCTCCGGGCGGGCGGACGAGTGGTCCGGGCCCTGGCCCTCGTAGCCGTGCGGGAGCAGCAGGGTGACGCCGGAGGTCTGGCCCCACTTCTGCTCCGCCGACGAGATGAACTCGTCGACCACCGTCTGGGCGCCGTTGACGAAGTCGCCGAACTGCGCCTCCCACATCACCAGGGACTCGGGACGGGCCAGCGAGTAGCCGTACTCGAAGCCCATCGCCGCGTACTCGGAGAGCAGCGAGTCGTAGACGTTGTAGCGCGCCTGGTCCTCGGAGAGGTACATCAGCGGCGTGTAGTCCTCGCCGGTGACCTGGTCGACCAGGACCGCGTGGCGCTGGCCGAAGGTGCCGCGGCGGGTGTCCTGGCCGGAAAGACGGACCGGGACGCCCTCCATGAGCAGCGAGCCGATGGCCAGGGTCTCGCCCATGCCCCAGTCGATCGTGCCGTCCTCGACGGAGGCGGCGCGGCGCTGCATCTGCGGCATCAGACGCGGGTGGACGGTGATCCGCTCCGGGATGTTCACCTGCGACTCGGCGATGCGCTTGACGATCTCCTGGGAGACCGCCGTGGTGACCGCGACCGGGAACTGGGCCTGCGGGTCGGTCGAGTGGATCTCGCCCGGCGCCGAGGTGGTGGCCTCGCGGACCTCCGCGAACACCTTCTCCAGCTGGCCCTGGAAGTCCTGCAGGGCCTGCTCGGCCTCTTCCAGGGTGATGTCGCCGCGACCGATGAGCGACTCGGTGTAGAGCTTGCGCACCGAGCGCTTCTTGTCGATCAGGTTGTACATCTGCGGGTTGGTGAACTGCGGGTTGTCGCCCTCGTTGTGACCGCGGCGGCGGTAGCAGATGAGGTCGATCACGACGTCCTTGTTGAACGTCTGGCGGAACTCGAAGGCGAGCCGCGCGACGCGGACCACGGCCTCCGGGTCGTCGCCGTTCACGTGGATGATCGGCGCCTCGATCATGCGGGCCACGTCGGTGGCGTACATGGACGAGCGCGACGACTCCGGGGCGGCGGTGAAGCCGACCTGGTTGTTGATCACGATGTGGACCGTGCCGCCGGTGCGGTAGCCGCGCAGCTGCGACATGTTCAGGGTCTCGGCGACGACACCCTGGCCGGCGAAGGCCGCGTCACCGTGCAGGGCGACCGGCAGGACCGTGAAGTCCGTGCCGCCCTTGTTGATGACGTCCTGCTTGGCGCGGGCGACACCTTCGAGGACCGGGTCGACGGCCTCCAGGTGCGAGGGGTTCGCGACGAGCGAGACCTTGATCTGCTCGCCGTCCAGACCGGTGAAGGTGCCCGAGGCGCCCAGGTGGTACTTCACGTCGCCGGAGCCGTGCATCGACTTCGGGTCGAGGTTGCCCTCGAACTCGCGGAAGATCTGCGCGTACGACTTGCCGACGATGTTGGCGAGCACGTTCAGGCGGCCGCGGTGGGCCATGCCGATGACGACCTCGTCCAGGCGCGACTCGGCGGCGCTGTCGATGACGGCGTCGAGCAGCGGGATGACCGATTCGCCGCCCTCGAGGGAGAAGCGCTTCTGGCCGACGTACTTGGTCTGCAGGAACGTCTCGAACGCCTCGGCCGCGTTCAGGCGGCGCAGGATGCGCAGCTGCTCCTCGCGCTCCGGCTTGGAGTGCGAGCGCTCGACGCGGTCCTGGATCCACTTGCGCTGCTTGGGGTCCTGGATGTGCATGAACTCGATGCCGGTGGTGCGGCAGTACGAGTCGCGCAGCACGCCGAGGACGTCGCGCAGCTTCATCAGGGACTTGCCGGCGAACCCGCCGACCGCGAACTCACGCTCCAGGTCCCACAGGGTGAGGCCGTGCTCGGTGATGTCCAGGTCGGGGTGCTTGCGCTGGCGGTACTCCAGCGGGTCGGTGTCGGCCATGACGTGGCCGCGGACCCGGTAGGAGTGGATCAGCTCGAAGACGCGGGCGGCCTTCGTGACGTCGTCGTCGTGCGAGGCGTCGATGTCCTTGAGCCAGCGGACCGGCTCGTAGGGGATGCGCAGCGCCTCGAAGATGTCGTCGTAGAAGCCGCTGTCGCCGAGCAGCAGGTTGGCGACGATGCGCAGGAACTCGCCGGAGGCGGCACCCTGGATGACGCGGTGGTCGTACGTCGAGGTGAGGGTCATCACCTTCGAGATGCCCAGCTTGTTCAGGGTGTCCTGCGAGGTGCCCTGGAACTCGGCCGGGTAGTCCATCGAGCCGACGCCCATGATGACCGACTGACCGGGCATCAGACGCGGCACGGAGTGCACGGTGCCGAGGCCGCCGGGGTTGGTCAGCGAGACGGTGACGCCCGTGAAGTCGTCCATCGTCAGCTTGTTGTTCCGGGCCCGGCGGACGATGTCCTCGTACGCCTGCCAGAACTCGAAGAAGTTGAGCGTCTCGGCCTTCTTGATGCCGGCGACGACGAGCTGGCGGTCGCCGTTGGGCTTCACCAGGTCGATGGCGAGGCCGAAGTTCACGTGCTCCGGCTTGACCAGGGTCGGCTTGCCGTCCTTCTCGACGAACGCGTAGTTCATCGACGGCATGGCCTTGATCGCCTGCACCATCGCGTACCCGATGAGGTGGGTGAAGGAGACCTTCCCGCCCCGGGCGCGCTTGAGGTGGTTGTTGATGACGATGCGGTTGTCGAACAGCAGCTTCACCGGGACGGCGCGGACGGACGTGGCCGTCGGCATCTCCAGCGAGGCGTTCATGTTCTTGGCGACCGCGGCGGCGGGGCCGCGCAGCGTCACGAATTCAGGACCGGCCGGGGCTTCGGTGGCCCCGGCAGGCTGTGCGGCGGGCTTGGCGGGCGCGGCAGCAGCCGCGGGCTTCGCCGGAGCCGGAGCCGGGGCAGCGGCCGGAGCCGCAGCCTTGGCCGGTGCCGGAGCGGCGGCCGGGGTGGCCGGCGCCGCGGGTGCCGGTGCGGCCTGGGCCGGTGCGGCGGGTGCGGCCGGGGCAGCGGCCGCAGGCGCGGCTACCGCAGCCCCCGCGGCTGCGGCAGGGACACCTGCCGCGGGCTTGTCCGCCGTGCCGGTGGCACCCGGCTTGTAGTCGGCGAAGAAGTCCCACCAGGCACGGTCGACCGAATTGGGGTCCTGGAGGTACTGCTGATAGATCTCGTCGACAAGCCACTCATTGGCACCAAAGCCGGCCGCAGGGTTCTTGCCCTGCCCGTCTTGGTCGGTCGAGACGCTCGAATTACTGGGGGACTGAGACGACACGGCGGTAACCGCCCTCTTCCGCTTCACAAGGTGATGGACAGCGGAAATAAAGGCTACGCCTCCCCGGCCGGGACGTGCAGGCCGGGCATGCCACAGTCGTGTAAGTCACACCGGAACCCGGGTTTCGGGGCGTGAAATGGCGGGAAACAAGCGTGGTTCCGCTGCTGCGCGAGCCAGTTCGGGTACGCGACAGTGCGGCTACGGCCTCCTGGCCCGCACCCCTGAACGACCGCTTCTGCTGATGACCACGCAGAACGGCTGCTTCCGGTTCGAACTTTACGTCAACTTTGCTGGCGCGGGGTGCCCGGGAGGGTGACCTGGATCCGGCAGCCGCGTGCGGATTCGGCCACGCCGATCCGGCCACCGTGAAGATCCACCGCCCAGCGCGCGATCGCGAGGCCGAGCCCCGTACCGCCGTCGCTGCCGGGTCCGTGCGGGGAGGGCGCCGCGCCGCGGTTGAACCGCTCGAAGACCCGGTGCCACTCGGACTGCGGGATGCCCGGGCCCTCGTCCAGGACCTCCAGATCCAGCGACTCGGGCTGGGGGCCGCGGCGGGCCCGTACGGTCACGCGGCCGTGCGGCGGGGAGTGCTTGACGGCGTTGTCGATGAGATTTGCCACTACCTGGTGCAGCCGCTCGGCGTCCGCGTGCGCGGTCAGCTCGGGCGGCGAGACGTCCAGGTGGAGGTGGACGTCGGCGCGCTGGTGGTTGCCCGAGCCGGAGGACAGCTTGCGCTGGGCGGCCGCCAGATTGGCTTCCTTGAGGACGCCCGACAGATACGGCCAGACCTCGAAGCGGTGGGCCCGCAGCGTCACCACGCCGTTGTCCAGGCGGGACAGGTCGAGCAGCGTCTCGACCAGGCGGCCCAGGCGCTCGGTCTGCTTCAGGGCCGTACGCATCGTCTCCGGGTCGGCCGCGGAGACGCCGTCCACGACGTTCTCCAGGACCGCGCGCAGTGCCGCGATGGGTGTGCGCAGCTCGTGCGAGACATTTGCCACGAGTTCCTTGCGGTGCCGGTCCACGGCCTCCAGATCGTCCGCCATGCGGTTGATCGTGCCCGCGAGGTCGCCGAGCTCGTCGCGACGGTCGGCGCCGCGCACCCGGCGGGTGTAGTCCCCGTGCGAGATGGCGCGGGCGACGGTGTTCATCTCGTCCAGCGGGGCGGTGAGCCCGTGCGCGACGAACTGGGTGATCAGCAGGGTCGCTATCACCGAGAAGACGGTGATGAAGCGGAGCTCGGTGCGGGTCTGCAGGGCCACCATGAGCAGCCCGGTCGTGATGAAGACGGAGACCACGACCAGCGTGCCGAGTTTGGTCTTGATCGATATGGAGACCGACCGGAGCCCCGCCACGACCTGGCCGAGCAGTACGCGCCTGGCCCTGGCCCATCGGCCGCGCCTGGCCGGCTCGTCCCAGCCGGGCCGCTCGCCGCTGCCGCGCAGCTGCCGGGCCCGGTCTCCGGCCCGGCTCATGGCGCCGGGGTCTCCAGCGCGTAGCCGACGCCGTGGACCGTACGGATGCGCTCGGCCCCGATCTTCCGGCGCAGCGCCTTGATGTGGCTGTCCACGGTGCGGGTGCCGGACGCGTCGGCCCAGTCCCACACCTCGGCGAGCAGCTGCTCGCGGGACAGCACGGCGCGCGGCGTGTTCGCCAGGCAGCTGAGCAGGTCGAACTCGGTCGGCGTCAGGTGGACGTCCTCGCCGCGGACCCGTACCCGGCGCTGCGCGTGATCGATCTCCAGCTCGCCGAGGCGCAGTATGCCCGTGCGCGGCGTGGTCGCGGCGAGCGCGGCCCGCTCCACCCGGCGCAGCAGGACGTGCACCCGGGCCGCCAGCTCGCGCATCGAGAACGGCTTGGTCATGTAGTCGTCCGCGCCGACGCCGAGCCCGACGAGCATGTCCGTCTCGTCGTCGCGGGCCGTCAGCATGAGGACCGGCACGGGCCGCCGGGCCTGGACCCGGCGGCAGACCTCCAGGCCGTCGAAGCCCGGCAGCATGATGTCGAGGACCATCAGGTCCGGCTGCCAGGCCTCGGCCGTGTCGACGGCGGCGGGGCCGTCGACGGCCGTCTGCACCTGGAAGCCCTCGGCCCGCAGACGGGCCGCGATGGCGTCGACGATCGTCGTGTCGTCCTCGACGACCAGCACCCTGCGCTGGGCGCCGGGGGTCGCCGCGACGCCGTTGTTGCCGGTGTGTGTCTGCTCCATCGGTTGCCCCGCCCTGACTGTGCTCGCCCGGGGATCCGTGGGGTGATCCCCTGTGTCGGTCAGAGACTAGAGGCACTTTCCGTGTCTCGGCTACGCAGGGCGAACGCCGAGATGGACCACGTCAGGGACGCCCCGGGCAACTCGGATCTCTTCGGTATGTACCCCGGTGAATCCGGCATTACGGAGAGCCTGTTCAAAGGCGCTGGACGGCTGCGCGGACCACACGGCGAGCACCCCGCCGGGGTTCAACCGCCGTGCGCAGTGGGCGAGTCCGGCCGGTGAGTACAGCCCGCCGTTGCCCTCGGTGACGGTCCAGTCGGGCCCGTTGTCGATGTCCAGGCAGAGCGCGTCGAAGGTGTCCTGTGCCGTACGCACGTAATCGACCAGATCGGCAGGGATGATCCGGGTACGGGAATCGGACAGAGCCGGGCCGGAAATGGCGCCAAGTGGACCTGACCGGTGCCAGTCGATGATGGCCTGTTCCCGCTCCACCACGGCGATTTGGCCCCAGCGGGAGTCCTGCGCCGCATGCGCGAGCGAGAAGCCGACGCCGAGTCCGCCGATGAGAACGGAGGGCCGGGTGGCGGCCGGCAAAAGTGTGTCGTACGCCGCATCGATGAGGAGGCGTTCCGAGCGGCCGTCCGAAGTGTCCATCAGGAAGCACCCGTTGGCGATGATCTCGAAATGCGCCCCGCGCTGCCGCAGCACGACTTCCCCGTGGGGTCCCTGGCGCCGGTCGAGGGTGGCGATGTCGTCCATGCCGCAGAGGATGCCGGGTCCGGCGGTGCGGCGCACGCGAGTTGTGGGCTGCCGGCCCCGGACGCTCGGGAACCGTCAAAGGTTGTCCCGTGTGGCGCACGCCATAGACGCGGCAGGAGTCGTTCACGGAAGGTGAGCCGTTGTAGAGAGGTATCAGCGAGTACGAACCACGGAACACGGCCGAAGAACGCGGGCGTGGCTTGATTCGGGGCGCGCACCTGACGCGCTCCGGGGAAGGGGCCTCACCCGGTGCACCCGCTCGAAACCCGCCGCCCCGCGACGGCGGAAGGCCCCTTGTTGACGGCCCTCGACGCGATACCCGCGCAGCTGGACGCGATACCGGCCCAGTGCCCGAAGCGGGAGCCCGCGACCGCAACGGCCCCCACTGCCTCGGGCATACGGGGCCGGCTCACCCGAGCCGCCCGGCTGCTCCCCTCCCCGGCCTCCACACCGTTCGCCTTCGGCTACGCGGTGCTGCTCCTGGCGACCTCGATCTACACGGAGTACGGCGATCCGGACACGGTGGACACCCTGCTCCAGGCGTCGAGCACGGACGTGGCCCACCTGTCGACGACACCGGTCCTGGCGATCTTCGGAAGCGCCCTGTGGATAGCGGGAGGCCTCGACTCCCCGTACGCGGTGGTCTTCATCTTCGTGCTGGCCGCGCTGGAACGCCGGATCGGCGGCCGGCGCACGGCGGGCGTCTTCCTGCTCGGCCACGTGGTGGCGACCCTGGCCACGGAGGTCCCGGTGGCCCTCTCGGTCCTGGCCGGCCACCTCCCCGAGAGCTCCCTGCACCGCCTCGACTACGGCATCAGCTTCGGCCTGATGGCCACGGTGGGCGCCCTGTCGGGCCTGCTGACCCCCCTCTTCCGCTGGACGACCCTGGCGGTGGTGGGCGCGCTGCTGCTGGAAGACCTGCTGGACATGACAGAACCCCTGGCGGCCTGGGGCCACCCGGTGGCCCTCCTGGTGGGGGTGGCCTGCTGGCCGGCGGTACGGCGGGTACGGAATGCGGGGGCGGCAGGCTGAGGAGCCTCAGCCTCGCCCGTCGGCCTTGTCGGCCTCGGCGAGGGCCGCGAGAACGGATGCGAAGGCGTCCGCGGTCCCCACGTCCTTCGGCCCGAGATGGCTGTCGCCGTGGCGGAAAGTGGCCCTCTGGATCACCGGTGGTCGCCCGTGCGGCGGCACGGAAGTGGGCGAGCGCGGCGGCCTGGGCGCGGGTGAGGCTCATGCCCGCCGAATCCAGGCAAGGCAGTCAGGCACTCTCCTGGGGTTTTCCGGGGCCGCCCTCCCCCCTCCGTTTCATCCCTCCGTCGGCTTCTCCGGCGGATTGAAATACAGACTCGCCATCGGTGAGCGCGTCTCCCAGCCCAGGGCCGAGTACAGGGACCGGCCCTCTGGGGTGCCGACCAGGATTCCTGTCCTTGCGCCTGCTTCGTATGCCGTGTTCTGCAGGGTGCGCATCACCAGGCTGCCCAGGCCCCGGCGCTGGTGGGTGGGGGCGGTTTCTATCTGGTCGGCGACTGCTGTCGGGCCCGTCGGGGCGATCTGGCCGCGGGCCGCGAAGTGGCCCTGCGTGGTGCGGATCAGGACGCGGGTGACGCCGCCCCGGGTCCAGGCCGTGAGGGTGTAGCCGGCCGGGACCTCGGGGCGCTCCGCGGTCAGCGGGATCGTCATCAGGTAGCCGGGCTGGTCGAACTGCCAGCCCTCGGTGAGCCACGGCCGCACGGTGTCGTCCTCGGCGAACAGCTTCAGCCACGTGCCGGGCGCGCTCGTGGCGGCCACCAGTGCGCGGACATCCGCCTCGGCGGGGGCGGGGAGCACATGGCGCGACACGTGGGTGGCCTGTCCCACGTCGATCGTCCAGCCCCACGGCCGGCCGATCGGGTCGGAGGTTCCGCGCGACACGATCCAGCCGTCGATCCAGGCTCGTACCGCCGTGCCGATCGTGGCTTGATTCGGTGTCGTCGTTGCCGTTGCCGTCGTCATGGCCGCCCCCTGGTCAGTTGGTAATAGGTGAAAATGTAAAGAGGACCTTACCGATACTGCTCGGCCTTGTCTCGTCCCCAGGGGCTCGCTATTTGATGTCGGTGTCGCCGAGGGCCTCCAGTACCTTGCGCAGGCTGTCGGAGGCCTTCTCGATCAGCTCGCGGTCCACGTCGGCGAGCAGGCGTGCGTGGCTCGCCAAGTGGTCGTCGAAGGCGGCCCGGGTGACCTCGTGCCCGTGGTCGGTGAGGCGGATCTTGACGGTGCGCCGGTCCTCGCCGTCGCGCACCCGCTCCACCAGGCCCTTGGCCTCCATCTTGTCGACGCGGTTGGTGATCGTGCCGGACGACACCATGGACGCCTTGAGGAACGTCCCGGCGGTGAGGGCGTAGGGCGGCCCGGAGCGCTTCAGTGTGGTGAGGATGTCGAACTCGCCGATGTCCAGGCCGTGTTGGGCCGCTGTCGCTTTGATCGACCGCTCGGTGGCCAGGGCCAGGCGCTGCACGCGCCCGACGAACTGCACCGACCAGAGGTCGTCCACCACCTCGGGGCGCTCCTCGCTCCACTGCTCGACGATCTTGTCCACGATGTCGCTCACGGCCGCCACTCCTCTCGATTCCGACTCTTTCGGTCAAAACCATATCAGTGCTGGTTCTCTTAGTTTCGAGATACTTGATTCTGAGAGTGTCAGATGCTTTTATCTCACTACCGAGATTGCCGAGTCCGAACGACTGGAGCGCCCGATGGCCGAGCTGCCCCTCCACCCCGCCGCGCAGGACCTCCTCTTCCGCGAGGCGCGCACCGCCAACACCTTCACCGCCGAGCCGGTGACCGAAGAGCAGGTCCAGGCGGTGTACGACCTGGTCAAGTACGCCCCCACCGCGTACAACCAGTCGCCGCTGCGGGTGGTCCTGGTCCGGTCCGCCGAGGCCCGCGGGCGGCTCGTGGACCTCATGGACGCGGGCAACCGGCCGAAGACCGAGGCCGCCCCGCTGGTCGCGATCCTCGCCGCCGACAACGAGTTCCACGAGGAACTCCCGTCACTGCTCCCGCACTTCCCGCAGGCCAAGGACCTCTTGTTCGCCGACCGCACGGTCCGGGAGGAGTCCGCGCTGCTCAACGCGACGCTCCAGGCGGCGTACTTCATCCTCGGCGTGCGGGCCGCGGGCCTTGCCGCGGGGCCGATGACCGGGTTCGACTTCCCCGCGGTCCAGAAGGAGTTCCTCGACGACGACCACACCCCGCTGATGGTCGTGAACATGGGCCGCCCGGGCCCGGACGCCTGGTATCCGCGCTCGCCCCGGCTCGCCTACGACCAGGTCGTCACCACGGTCTGAACCCGTCCGACCGGCCCTGGTCGCACCCCGGCCCGCATCGCTCGGGCCGCCCCCAGGTCCCACCGCCCCCGCCGCGCCACGTTCTGGAGCCGTCCGCCATGTCTGTTGTGCACACCCCGGCCCGCCCCCGCACCACCACCCCGGCGACGCCGTCCACGGCGCCCGCCCCGCGCCAAGTCCCTGCCCTGTGGCTGGCGTTGCTGGCCACTCCGGCCGCCGCGAGCGCCAACGGACCCGTCCTGATCCTCCCCGCCATGGCCCGCTCGCTGGGCGTCTCCCCGGCCGGCGCCACCTGGCTCGTCACCGTCTTCGCCTGGGCCATGGCGGTGGGCACCCCGCTGATGGCGGGTCTGCTGCGGCGCCGCGGCCTCGGCGCCATGCTCAAGCTGAGCGCCGCCCTGATCGCGGCCGGCACGGCAGTCCTCGCGGTGGCGCCCTGGCTGCCGCTGGCCATGGCGGGCCGGGCGGCCCAGGCCGCGGGCGCCGCGGGCCTCATCGCCGCGGCCATGAGCCTGGCGGGCTCGGTCCGCCGGATGGGCGTGATCGCGGCGGGTTTCGGCGCCCTCGGTGCGATCGGCCCGCTGCTCGGCTCCGTGCTCGCGGACGCCGCTTCCTGGCGGCTCTCCCTGGCCGTCGGCGCGGTCGCACTGCTCGCCCTGCCCGCGGTCATGCGCCGCGCCGACCTGTCCGCGCCGCCGAACAGCACCCCCTTCGACGGCCGGGGCGCCGCCCTGCTCGTCCTGACGGTGACGGCCCTCGTGCTCGTGCCGCGCTACCCGCTCCCGGCGGTGGCCGCCTCGCTGGCGACGGCCGCGCTGCTCGCCCTGCACATCCGGTCCCACCCCACTGGCTTCGTGCCCCTGGCCCTGCTGCGCACCCGCGCCTTCGTCCTCTCCGCCGTCCTCGCCTGCACGCTTGCGACCTCGTACTTCGCGCTGCTCTTCACCGTCCCGCAGCTGCTGCGCGACCGCACCGACTGGTCGGCCGCCACCATCGGGACCGGCCAGCTGGTCGCCCTCCTCGCCGGCTCCGCACTTTCCATGGCGCTCGCCGCGGCCTCGGCCGGCATGAACCGCCCCCGGGTCCTGACGATCCTGCTCGCCGTCGGCGCGCTCGCCCCGCTCACCGCGGTCCTGACCCCCTGGGCGCCGCTGCTCCTGCTGGTCGCGACGCTGGCCCTGCTCGCCACCGGCACCGGCCAGGCCACCCTCTCGGTGTACGCCACCACGGCCGCGCCCGCCGCCCAGCGCTCCACCGCGATCGGCCTGTTCAACCTCTGCTACCAGCTCGGCGGCGCCTTCGGCCCGGCGATCGCGGCCGCCATCGCCCTGGGCGGCTGAAGGGTTTCGGGCCTGGTCACAGGGGCCGTCCCACCTGATCGCTCAGAGCGAACACGCCCCGGGGAACATTCCCAGACTCACATGCATTGAGTCGGCATAGCTCAACTTGAATGCCGAAGGGGAGATCATGGCTACCGAGTCCACGGCGTACACACCGACCGACCTGCCCGTGCTGCCGCTCGACGACGAGGTCGTGCTGCCCGGCATGGTGGTTCCGCTGGACCTGTCCGATGCCGAGGTGCGGGCCGCCGTCGAGGCCGCGCAGGCCGCCGCGCGGTCCGGCCAGGGAAAGCCGCAGGTGCTGCTCGTGCCGCGGATCGACGGAACGTACGCCGGGACCGGTGTGCTCGGGACCGTCGAGCAGGTCGGCCGGCTCTCCGACGGCGACCCGGGCGCCCTCATCCGGGGCCGGCACCGCGTGCGGATCGGGGCCGGCACCACCGGGCCCGGCGCCGCTCTGTGGGTGGAGGGCAACCGGGTCGAGGAGACCGTGCCCGAACCGCTGCCCGGCCAGGTGACCGAGCTGGTCAAGGAGTACAAGGCGCTTGCCACCGACTGGCTGAAGAAGCGCGGGGCCTGGCAGGTCGTCGACCGCGTCCAGCAGATCGAGGGCGTCTCCGCGCTCGCCGACAACTCCGGGTACTCGCCGTTCCTCACGACCTCTCAGAAGGTCGAGCTCCTGGAGACCAGCGACCCGGTCGCCCGCCTCAAGCTCGCCACCGAGCAGCTCCGCGAGCACCTCGCCGAGCAGGACGTCGCCGAGTCCATCGCCAAGGACGTACAGGAAGGCGTGGACAAGCAGCAGCGCGAGTTCCTGCTGCGCCGCCAGCTCGATGCCGTACGCAAGGAGCTGCGCGAGCTCAACGGAAAGGGCGGCGAGGAGGACGAGAGCGACGACTACCGCGCCCGCGTCGAGGCCGCCGACCTGCCCGAGAAGGTCCGCGAGGCCGCCCTCAAGGAAGTCGACAAGCTGGAGCGTTCCAGCGACCAGTCGCCCGAGGGCTCCTGGATCCGCACCTGGCTCGACACCGTCCTCGAACTGCCCTGGAACGAGACCACCGAGGACGTCTACGACATCCGCGGCGCCCGCGCGATCCTCGACGCCGAGCACGCCGGCCTCAAGGACGTGAAGGAGCGCATCACCGAATACCTGGCCGTGCGCAAGCGGCGCGCCGACCGGGGCCTGGGCGTGGTCGGCGGGCGGCGCGGGGGCGCGGTTCTGGCGCTCGTCGGCCCTCCCGGCGTCGGCAAGACCTCGCTCGGCGAGTCCGTGGCCCACGCCATGGGCCGCAAGTTCGTCCGCGTCGCACTCGGCGGCGTACGCGACGAGGCCGAGATCCGCGGCCACCGGCGCACCTACGTCGGCGCCCTGCCCGGCCGGATCGTCCGGGCCATCAAGGAGGCCGGGTCCATGAACCCGGTCGTGCTGCTCGACGAGATCGACAAGGTGGGCTCCGATTTCCGGGGCGACCCGGCGGCGGCCCTGCTCGAAGTTCTCGACCCGGCGCAGAACCACACCTTCCGCGACCACTACCTGGAGGTCGAGCTCGACCTGAGCGACGTGGTGTTCCTCGCCACCGCCAACGTCCTCGAAGCCATCCCCGAGGCGCTGCTCGACCGCATGGAACTGGTCCGGCTCGACGGCTACACCGAGGACGAGAAGGTCGTCATCGCCCGGGACCACCTGCTGCCGCGTCAGCTGGAGCGGGCCGGTCTGGAGCCCGGCGAGGTCGTCCTCGAAGACGCCTCGCTGCGCAAGCTCGCGGGGGAGTACACCCGGGAGGCGGGCGTACGGAACCTGGAGCGGTCGATCGCCCGGCTGCTCCGCAAGGTGGCCGCCCAGCACGAACTGGACCAGCAGGAGCTCCCGTTCACCATCACCCCGGACGGGCTGCGGAGCCTGATCGGGCGCCCGCACCACGTGCCCGAGTCCGCCCAGGACCCGGCCGAGCGGCGCACCGCGGTGCCGGGCGTGGCCACCGGCCTCGCCGTCACCGGGGCCGGCGGCGACGTCCTGTTCGTCGAGGCCTCCCTCGCCGATGCGGAGACGGGGGCCGCGGGCCTGACCCTCACCGGTCAGCTCGGCGACGTGATGAAGGAGTCCGCGCAGATCGCGCTGAGCTTCCTGCGCTCGCACGGGGCCGAACTAGAGCTTCCGGTAGGGGACTTGAAGGACCGGGGCGTGCACGTCCACTTCCCGGCGGGCGCGGTCCCCAAGGACGGCCCGAGCGCCGGCATCACCCTGGTCACCGCGCTGTCCTCGCTGCTTTCGGGGCGGCAGGTGCGTACCGACGTGGCGATGACCGGTGAGGTGTCGCTGACCGGACGGGTGCTGCCGATCGGCGGCCTCAAGCAGAAGCTGCTCGCCGCGCACCGGGCCGGGATCACGACCGTGGTGATCCCCAAGCGGAACGAGGCGGACCTGGACGACGTCCCGGCCGAGGTCCTGGAGAAGCTGGAGGTCCACCCCGTGACGGACGTCCGCCAGGTCCTGGAGATCGCCCTGTCCCCGGCGGAGGTGGCGGTAGCCGCAGCCGCGTGAGTGACGGCTAAGCCGTGGTGGCCCGCTCGTACACCGAGCGGGCCTTCGCGTCGAACAGGGCCGCCGTCGACTCGACGTCCGTGTCCCCGCCGCTCAACACGCCGATGATCCGGCCCAGCCGGTCCGGCCCCCGGTAGCCGGCCAGCCAGGGGCTGCCGCTCGTGCCGACCCAGAAGCCGCCGCACTGCATGCGGATCATCGCGGGCTCGTCGCGGTCCCGGTGGGCGTCGGTGGTGCACATGACTGGCCGGTTGTCGGGGTTGTGGTCCTCCTCCGGGTATCCGACGACGGTGACCCGCTGGTCGGGGCCCGCGCCCCACTCGGGCGTCGAGGCGCCGACGACGCTCTGCACGCTGCGGCCCTGCGCGTCCGGTGCGACCGTGAGGAAGGCGTAGTCCACCGCGTCGCTCTGCTCCGCGGTCCACTCGTCGGCGACCTGGATCGCCCGCACCTTCCACTTCCCGTACGGATACGTCCCCTTGGCCGCCCCCGAGAAGCCCGGCGCGAACTCCAGGGTGTCGAGCGGCTCGCCGGCCGTGCAGTGCGCGGCGGTGGCGATGACGTTGCCGCGCGGGCTGTCCACGACGCTGGCCGTGCAGTAGTGGCCGTCCCCGTTGACCAGCACGCCGACCGACGCCACCTTCGCGGCCGGGACGGCGCTGGTCTGGGTGCCGGGCTGCGCGGCCTGCGGGGCGGCGCTCGGGGAACTCTCCGACTGCGGTTCCGAGGCCGCGGGCCCGCCGCACCCCGTACCGGCGGCCGCGACGACCGCGGCCAGGGCCACCGCCCGGAACACCACTCCCAACCTGCGCATGCCCCCCATCCTTGCGCATGCCGCGCGCGAGATGGGGTCAGATGTGCGAGTCGTGCTCCGTGCGGGCACGCCGAAGGGCCCCCGGCTACGCAGCGCCGGGGGCCCCGCTCGTGCGACGCGGACCGGGTCAGCCGTTGGCGAGCGCCTGCAGCCGGTCGTACGCCCCGTTGAACTTGGAGTGGTCGCCGACCGTTGGGCCGGAGGAGGTGTACTGCCACATCGTGTAGTAGCCCCAGCCGGCCGGCAGGGTGCCCGGGTCGGTGTTGTAGCGGGCGATCCAGAGCGGATTGGTGGAGCCGAAGGCGGCGGAGTTGCCGGTGCACTCGCTCCACCAGCTGGCCGCGGTGTAGATCACCGCGTCGCGTCCGGTACGGGCCTTGTACCGGTTGACGAAGTCACGGATCCAGCCGACCATCCCGGCCTCCGACTTGTCGTAACAGGCGTCGCCGTACGGATTCCACTCGATGTCGAGCGCGCCCGGCAGCGTCCTGCCGTCGCGGGACCAGCCGCCGCCGTGGTCCACGAAGTAGTCCGCCTGGGCCGCGCCGCCCGTCGTGTCCGGGGTCGCGAAGTGGTAGGAGCCGCGGATCATGCCGGAGTTGTACGAGCCGTTGTACTGCTGGGCGAAGTAGGGGTTGGTGTAGTAGGTGCCCTCGGTGGCCTTGACGTAGGCCCATTTCACGCCGCCGCTCCACAGGGTGGGCCAGGCGACGTTGCCGTTGTGGCTGCTGGTGTCCACACCCTCGGTCTGCACCGCCTGCACGACGTCGCGGGTGTCACCGGCCAGAGGGCCCACCCCGTCGTGCTTCGCGACGCCCATGCCCATGGTCGCGGAGCCGCGGGCCGGGGTGTCGGCGGCACCCGAGGTTCCCGTGGAGCCGAGGACGAGGGCGAGGGAGGAGAGGAGGATCCCGGCCGCGGCAATGGGTCCGCGGCGGGCCGTTCCGGATCTGTGCACGGGCATTGCGTGCCTCCGAAAGGCTCGGTGGGGCTTGGGACTTGACGGCCTGGGTCGACATGCCGACGTATCGCTGTGGACATGTCAGAGTCGACGCTACGCACGTAGACCGCTGGCGCGAAAGAGGCTCCAGGTTATGCCGTTGGTTCAGACCTTTGATGGTGGCGACACGCTGCGGGAACGGCGTGGCCTGGAAGAAACTTTCATCCGCCGTTGGCCCCGGCGTCACGGCCGCTCCCGGCCGGGACGGCCCCCTCGGCGTGCAGGGCGCACAGCATGCTGGGAAATACTGAGTCCTCACGACACACCTACGGCATGGGAGCCGATGTGCACGGTCCGGACCAGGAGTTCCTCGCGCTCGAACGCGAGCTGGCCGTCTTCCTGCGACGGGCCAGGGCCTCGTCCGGCGAGATGGCCCGCGAGGTCCACCCCGATCTCGAACCGGCGGCGTACGGACTGCTGGTGCGCCTGGACGAGGCCGGCCCGCAGCGGGCCACCGAACTCGCCGGGTTCTTCGGCGTGGGCAAGGCGACGATGAGCCGCCAGCTGCACGCTCTGGAGGACCTGGGCCTGGTGGCCCGGGAGCCCGACCCGGCAGACGGCCGCGCCTCCCTGGTCCGCATCACGGCCGAGGGCACGACAAGGTTCGGCCGCGTGCGCGACGCCCGCCGCGAGAGCTACGTCCGCAAACTGGCGGGCTGGGACCGCGCGGAAATCTCGGAACTGGCCAGGCTGCTGCATCAGCTGAACGCGGCGGCGGAGGGGTAATCGCCCCACGTGGGGCGGCAGCACGCGAAAACCTCACGGAATGCAGCGACAAGCAGGCCCCGCCCAGCCATCAGGGACCAGCCCTGAACGGCGGCCCGGCGCAAGCCCGGAGCGGGGGGTCCGGAGCGAGCCTCGAACGGGGGGTCCAGAGCGAGCCCCGTGCAGAGGGTCCGGGGGCAGAGCCCCCGCAAGGGGTGCAGGGGGCGAAGCCCCCACCGGGGTCGAGGGGCGGAGCCCCTGGGGGGTCTGGGGCGGAGCCCCAGGAAATGAGCCCTCCCTTTCCCTACTAGCCCCCGCCGGGGTCGAGAGGCGGAGCCCCTCGGGGGTCTGGGGCGGAGCCCCAGGGAATGAACCCTCCCTTTCCCTCACCCACCCCCGGAGGGTCTCGGGAAGGGGCGGGGTGGGGGAATTACCACTCCACCGCCACCACCGTCGCATCGTCATGCCGCTTGCTCCCCCCCAAGAACACCCGCCCCACATCCCCCGCCTCCAGCTCCCGCACCCGCTCCACCAGCCCCTCCGGCCCCGCCTTCCGGACCAGCGCGACGCAGTCCCCCCACGAGCCCTCGCCGAACTTCTCGACCCACCGGGTCGCCCCGTCCGTCAGGGCGAGGGCGGAGCGCAGAGGGGCGAGCGGCTCGCGGCCGGTCACGGCGCGCGCTGCCGCCGAAGGATCCGCTGCCGCCGTGAAGAAGCCGCCCTCCTTGTTGCGGACGAGGGAGTCGGCCACCGCGTCGCTGACCAGGGCGGAGCGCGGCACCCGGTCGAGCCGGTCGTCCAGGACCGCCCGCACCGTGCCGTCGCACGATTCGAGAAGCAGCACCGAGTCCGACAGGACGAGGTACTCCAGCTCCGCCGAGTCCCAACGCGCCAGGACCACCGTCGCCTGAGGCGTACGCGGGTGAGAAAGGTCACACGTGTCGCGGTGGGCGTCGGCGGTGCGCCGAATGGATTCGGCCAGGATCTCGGTCAGCGTCATATCCCGCCGTGAAGCCGACAGTTCGGTCAGCGCGCCTCCGAGCCGCGCGGTGAACCAGGGAACGTCGTGCACACAGTCTCCGTTGCCGGGCAGCGGCGTGACGCCGTCGAGGACGACGAGCAGGCCGCCCAGGCCCGAAGCGGGCATCGCGGTCGCGGCCCAGTCCTCGTTGGGGCGGGCGGGATCTCCGGGAACGGTGGCCAGCTGGATGCGCATACCCGCCAGTCTGCACGACGCCTTCACGCCACCTTCATGCCCTCCGCAGGGCCGCCGGACAGCCCGTCAATTGGCCTGTACCAGCGGGCGAACCACACGATCCCGGGAGGAATTCTCCGCTCCGCCGAGCTGTGGGCGGGCATCCTGCCAAAGGCCGCGCGGAAGTTCCAACCGGGGCCCGCCACGAGCGGGGGCGGGCATTCCGTGGGAGTTGATGGTCAACTCCGAAGTGATGTTCACTCGTTCAGGTGGCCGAGCAGTGACTACTCGTCATGACCAGTCGTCACCTTGGCTTCCTTGGTGGACTGACTGGCAATACGAGTGAAGATTGAGAGCACCGGTGCAGAACAAGCGGCCTCGGGGCAACGACGGCACACGCGCAGCACGCACCGTACGGGTGCGCAGCCGCCTGGTCGTCTCCGTCGCCGTTGTCTCCCTCATCGTGCTCGGAGCCGGTGCGCCCACCCTGTTCGCGGCCTCCGCGGACCTCACGGACTCCCAGCACCTGGTCACCCTCGCCGAGCTCGACCAGCAGACGGTCAGCCTCGCCCACGCGCTGGGTGACGAGCGCGACGGCGTCACGCAGTACGTCGCGGCCGGCCGGCCCAGCGGCAAGGACGCGGCGCTCAAGGAGCCTGCCGCCCGCGTCGACCGCCAGATCGACGAGCTCCGCGCCACCGCCCCCGCGGGCCTCGCGCGCGACCTCGCCACCGTGCCCGCCCTGCGCCGCACCGCGCTCACCGGCAAGGGCACGGCCCTGGAGGCGCAGAAGGCGTACTCCGACGTGATCGCCACGCTGCTCGCCGTCGCCGACGAGCTCGCCGACCGCACGCCGCCGCGCGCCGCCGAGGCCGTGCGGGCGCCGGGCGCGCTCGGACGGGCCGTCGAGCAGGCCTCGGCCACCCGGGGGCTGCTGCTCGGCGCGCTCTCGGTGCCGCCCGGCCAGACCTCCAAGGTGCTCGACCCGGCCACCGGCAGGTACGTACAGAAGGACGACGGTGACGCGGGCCGGGTGCGGGACGCGCTCAGCGCGGCAGCCCAGCAGGCGCACGTGCGCGAGCAGTCCGCGCTCGCCGACTTCGACCAGGCCGCGGGCGCCGACGCCCGTGACAAGGTCGCCACCACCGTCACGGGTCCCGAGGTGGAGGCCGCCGACGGCTTCCTCACCCGCCTCACCGACCAGCCCCAGCTGAGCACCGCCGAGCGCAAGACCGACCCGAACGCGCTGAACGCCGCGCTCTCCGCCAGGATCGACCGGATGCGCGGCGCCGAGGCCGCGCTCGCCACCTCGCAGGTCAAGCGGTTCGAGCAGCTGCGGGACGACGACGTCACCGCCCTGGAGATCCGCGTCGGCCTGATCGGCGCGCTGCTGCTGCTCGCCATCGGCGTCTCCTCCGCCACCGCCCGCAGCCTGACCCGCCCGCTGTCCGTGCTGAGCCGGGGCTCGGCCCGCCTTGCGGAGGCGCCCGAGGCCGCGGAGCCGGTGCGCTTCACCGGCCGCAACGACGAGTTCGCCCAGGTCGTGCGGAACCTGAATGAGCTGCACGGCAAGTTCGCCGAGCAGTCCACGCGGGCCGTCGGGCTCGACGAGGACCTCGCCAAGCAGCGCGGCCGGCTCGCCCGGCTCGCCGCCGAGAAGGACGAACTCCGCGCCCAGGTAAGGGAGTTGGCCGAACAGCTTGAGCGGACCGAGGGCACGGTCAAGCACGCTTTCGTCAACCTCGGCCTGCGCAGCCTCGGTCTGATCGAGCGGCAGCTCGCCGTCATCGAGAGCCTGGAGGAGCGCGAGCACGACCCGGACCAGCTGGCCGTCCTCTTCAAGCTCGACCACCTGGCCACCGTCATCCGGCGCCACGGCGAGAACCTCCTGGTCCTGGCCGGCGCCGAGCACCACCACAACCACCCGGGCCCGGTTCCGCTCGTCGACGTCATGCGGGCGGCGGTCAGCGAGATCGAGCGGTACGAGCGCGTCGTCATCCAGGCGCTGCCGCCGCACGCCCAGGTCGCCGGATTCGCCGCCGACGACCTGAGCCACCTGGTCGCCGAGCTCCTGGAGAACGCCACCTCCTTCTCCCCGCCCGACGTCCAAGTACAGCTCTCCGGCTGGCAGTTGGAGGGCGGCGAGATCATGCTCTCGGTCCAGGACGAGGGCATCGGCGTACCCCCGGAGCGGCGCGCCGAGCTGAACCGGCGGCTCGACGACCCCGCGTCGTACGAACCCGGCGAGCCCGGCACCGATGCGGGCGGGCTCGGCCTGCACGTCTCGGCGCTGCTCGCGCACCGGCACGGCGTGCGCATCGAGTTGCGCGAGCAGAAGCAGGGCGGCGTCGCGGCGGTCGTGGTGCTGCCCGAGGCGATCCTGCCGGCCACCGCGCCGGTGGAGGCGCCGCACCTGGTGCCGGGCGGCGCCCCGCGCTTCACCCTGCCGGGCGCGCTGGCCGAGGCCAACTCCAATGTGCTGCCGGAGCGTACGGAGCGCTCGGGCGAGGTGGTCAGGCCCGCCACGCCGGAGACCGCCGAGCCGGTCGAGCCCACGGAGCCCGACGAGCTCCCGCTCGACGAGCCGACCTTCGAGATGCGGCTCCCCGAGCCGCGGGCCGCCGAGCCCGCGCTCCGGGCCGAGCCCGAGGCCGAGCCGGAGCCGGGGCCCGATCCGGAGCCCGCGCAGAAGGTCACCGACAAGGGCCTCCCCAAGCGCACCCCCAAGGTCGTGCAGGCCGGACCGGGCAAGACCCGGGAACGCAGGGGCGGCACCGACGCCGCCGAGGCGCTGCGGCGCAGGCTCGGCGGCTTCCAGCAGGGCGCGAACGAAGGCCGCCGCGACGTGGCGGCGGAGCTCGAAGAGACCGAACAGCAGGCAGACACGGACACGGGGGAGACAGTCGAGGAGGTACGCAGATGAATGCGACCGGCACCGGGGCCGGCAGGCCCGGCAGCGGCGGGTCCGCAACCGGCGGCGCGTCCGGAACCGGCACCATCAGCACGAGCACCGAGGCCCGCAATCTCCAGTGGCTGCTCGGCAACCTGGTCGAGGAGGTGCCGGGGCTCATCTCCGTCGCGGTCGTCTCCTCGGACGGGCTGCTGCTGCTCTCGTCCGACCCGGAGCAGCGCCAGGCCACCGTCGTCCGGCAGGGCCCGCGCGGCTCCAGCGCCGACCTCGCCACCATCGTCTCCGGCATCGGCAGCCTCACCGTCGGCGCCGCCCGCCTCATGGACGGCGGCAACGTCAAGCAGACGATGGTCGCCATGGAGGAGGGCAGCGTCTTCGTGATGGCCATCAGCGACGGCTCGCTGCTCGGCGTGCACGCCACCCCGGACTGCGACATGAGCGTGGTGGCGTACCACATGGCGCTCTTCGTGGGCCGCGCCGGACACGTCCTGACCCCTGAAGTCCGCAGCGAGCTGCGCCAGTCGATGGAGGCCGCCCAGTGACCCCGCCAGCCCCGAAGCTGCCGATACGCGGTGCCGACCGGAAACCGGCCCGGGTGCGCCCGTACTCGCTCACCGGCGGCCGCACCCGGTTCGGGCACGTCCTGCTCGTCGAGACGTTCGTCGCGGCGATCGAGGCGCCCGCGGAGCGCAAGGAGCTCGGCGGCAGCGGTCATCGAGTGATGCCGGAGATGCTGGCCATCGTCGAGATCTGCCGCGCGATGCGTACGGTCGCCGAGATCTCCGCACTCCTGAAGATGCCGCTCGGCGTGGTCCGGGTGCTGCTCAGCGACCTGGCCGACCAGGGAAGGATCCGTGTGTACGGGACCGGGCACGGCCCGGGTCAGCCGAACCGCGCACTGCTCGAAAGGGTGCTGAGTGGACTCCGTCGTCGCCTCTGAACTCCTCGTCGCCGACGAGGAGTTGCTTCCTTGGCAGCAGGACCGCAGCCGGGCCCCCATCGCGACGAAGGTCGTGGTCGCGGGCGGCTTCGGCGTGGGCAAGACCACCTTCGTATCCGCGGTCTCCGAGATCACCCCGCTCCAGACCGAGGCGGTGATGACGCAGGCCAGCGAGGCCACCGACGACCTGTCGGCGACCCCGGACAAGGTGACCACCACCGTCGCCATGGACTTCGGCCGCATCACCCTGGACGACGACCTCGTCCTGTACGTGTTCGGCACGCCCGGGCAGCAGCGGTTCTGGTTCATGTGGGACGACATCGTGCGCGGCGCGATCGGCGCGGTCGTGCTCGCCGACACCCGGCGCCTGTCGGACTGCTTCACCGCGCTCGACTACTTCGAGAGCTGCGGGCTCCCGTACGTCGTGGCCGTGAACCACTTCGAGGGCACCGAGTCCTTCGAGGCCGAGGACGTGCGCGAGGCGCTCACCGTGCCGCCGCACATCCCGGTCGTGATCATGGACGCGCGCAGCCGGGTCTCGGTGACCGAGACCCTGCTCGGCCTGGTGTCCCACGCGCTGGACGCCTGCCCCGAATAGACCCCGCCCCCCACGGCTCGCTACGCACTCAACGGAGAACGGTCCCGCATGCGGAGAATACTCATAGTCGGAGCCGGCCAGTCCGGTCTTCAGCTGGCCCTCGGACTGCAGGCGCAGGGGTACGAGGTCACCTTGATGTCGAACCGCACGGCGGACGAGATCCGGTCCGGCCGGGTCATGTCCACGCAGTGCATGTTCCACACCGCGCTCCAGCACGAGCGCGACCTCGCGCTGAACTTCTGGGAGTCCCAGGCCCCGCGCATCGAGGGCGTGGGCGTCTCGGTCGCCGCCCCCGACGCCGGTCGCGCCATCGACTGGGTGGGCAAGCTGGACGGCTACGCGCAGTCCGTGGACCAGCGGGTCAAGATGGCCGGCTGGATGGAGACCTTCGCGCAGCGCGGCGGCCAGCTGGTCATCCACGGCGCGGCCGTCTCCGACCTCGACTTCTTCGCGCGCACCTATGACCTGGTCCTGGTCTCTGCGGGCAAGGGCGAGCTCGTCTCGATGTTCGGCCGCGACGCGTCGCGCTCCCCCTACGCCGAGCCGCAGCGCGCGCTCGCGGTCTCCTACGTGCACGGGCTCGGCCCGCGCCCGGAGCACCCCGAGTTCGACGCCGTGCGGTGCAACCTGGTGCCGGGGGTGGGCGAGCTGTTCGTGATGCCGACCCTGACCACCTCGGGCCGCGCGGACATCCTGTTCTGGGAGGGCGTCCCCGGCGGCCCGCTGGATGTGTTCAGCGGCGTGAAGGACCCCTCCGAGCACCTCGCGCTCACCCTGGAGCTGATGGAGAAGTTCCTGCCCTGGGAGTACGCGCGGGCCACCAAGGTCGATCTGACCGACGCGGGCGCCACGCTGGCGGGCCGCTATGCGCCGACCGTCCGCAACCCAATCGGCCGGCTGCCCGGCGGCGGGCTGGTGCTCGGCGTCGCCGACGTGGTCGTGGCGAACGACCCGATCACCGGCCAGGGCTCCAACTCGGCCTCCAAGTGCGCGGCTTCCTACCTCGCCTCGATCGTCGAGCACGGTGAGGCGGAGTTCGACGAGGCGTGGATGCAGGCCACCTTCGACCGGTACTGGGACACCGCCCAGCACGTGACGAAGTGGACCAACGCCATGCTCGGGGTGCCGCCGGAGCACGTCCTGAACCTGATCGGCGCGGCCGGTCAGCTCCAGGCGGCCGCCGACCGCTTCGCGAACGGCTTCAACGACCCGGCCGACTTCGAGAACTTCTTCTACGAGCCGGACAAGACCGCCGCCTATCTCGCCGAAGTGGCAGGCGCCCAGCGCTAGTTGGACTCCTCCGAGTATCCCGTGTCCACCCCCTCCGTCGCTCCCTCGGGGAGCTTCGGGGGGTGGTACGAGGACATGGGGGCCGCCGCCGGGTCCGGGCGGACCGCGCCGAGCAGCGGGTTCGCGGCGATGGGGGAGACCTTGACGCGGGCGCCGGGCCGGGGCGCCTGCACCACCAGGCCGTCACCCAGGTACATCGCCACATGGGTGGCCGTGGGGAAGTAGACGACCAGGTCGCCTGGGCGCAGCGAGGTCAGCGGGACGCGCGGCAGCTGTGCCCACTGCTCCTGGCTGGTGCGGGGAATCTCGCGGCCCGCGTGCGCCCACGCCTGCGAGGTGAGTCCCGAGCAGTCGTAGGACTCCGGGCCCTCCGCGCCCCACACGTACGGCTTGCCGATCTGGTCGACGGCGTACGCGAGCGCCCGGTCGCCCTCGGACGACGGTGCGCGCGTGCCGCTCAGGGCACCCGAGGCGAGCAGGTTCTGCTGGGCCCTGTCCGCGCCGAGCCGCTCCAGGCGGGTGAGCTCGGCGAGCTGCTCGGGAGAAAGGCCGGCCAGAAGCTTCTCCACCTCTTTGAGGCGGAACTCCACGTCGTCCTTCGCCTGCTGTTGCCGCCGGGCGAGGGCCTGCTGCTCGTCGAGGGCACGGCGCGCGGCCCGCGCGAGGCCGGCCGCCTGCTGTTCGCCGCGGGCGAGCCGCGCCATCGCGGCCTGCCGCTCGCGCGCCGCGCGGTCCAGGACGTGTCGCTGATCGAGTGCGCTCTGCGGGTCCCGGGCGAGCAACAGCCTTACGTACGTGGAGAGTTCACTGCGGCCCTGATACTGCTCGCGGGCCAGCCTTCCCGCGTCGCGGCGGCTTCGGTCGAGCGCGGTGCGGGCCTTGGACAGTGAGGCGGCGAGGTTCTGCTCCTCGGCCTCGCGGCGCTTCAGCTCGACGTCGGTGAGCTTGTACGCCTCGGTCGCCTCCTCCGTCTGCCGGTACAGCGTCTGGAGCTGGGCCAGCAGGGCCGGGGCCGAACTCTCGGGGGGCTCGGGCGGCTGCGCGGGCTGGACCGCCGAGGACTCGCCGGGCGGCGGCTGGGGCGCGGCCACCGCCAGCGGGCCCACCACCGCCGTCGCCAGCGTCACGGCGACGGCCACCGCGCACACCGAGCGCACGCGAGCTGACATGTGCTCACCTCCGGTCCGGAACCGGTCCGTCCGGCTCTACCGGATCGGATCGTGGCACGCACCGGCGCGGCAGTCCCGGTGGGAGAAGTGAACGGGGGTTTCGCCTCACTCGTGCGGCGGCAGCCCGGTGCGGGGGCTTGCGCCGCCGCCCTTCTTCGTCCACGGCCAGCGGCGCGGCTCGCGGCCCTCGGGCACGTAGGTGTACTTCCAGCCGCGCGGCAGGCCGAGCCGCTTGGAGTGGGCGGCCGGCTCCAGGCGGTAGGCGTACACCGTCGCCGGGCCGCCGTCGGGATCCGGTACGGGCACCTCGTACCACTGCGGCGGCTTGCCGGTATGGCCGGTCAGTACCGGCAGGACGCGCCCGTCGAGGGGGCCGCCCACAAAGAGGGTGTTCTCGCTTCGCACCCCCCAAGTCTCACAGCAGGTGGGCCGCCTCGCTCACCACGGGTATCACCCGGCGGGCCAGGACGCCGACCGGGCCCTCGGCCGCCTCGTGGGCCAGCGCCTTGCGCACCACGGCGGCGGTCTGCCCGTCGGTGGCGGCCGTGGCGGTGAGCAGCGCCACCAGGTGGTCCACCAGCCAGTCGCGCAGTTCGGGCAGCGGGGGCTGCTTGTCCTCGTCCAGCCAGATGAGGGAAGCCGCCTCGACCGCCGCGATCCAGGTGCGCACCATCATCCGAAGGCGCGGGCCCGGATTCTCCACCCCGAGGTGTACCAGGATCTGCTCGGCCGCGGCCCGCCGCACCTCGTCGACGATCGCCGTCGTACGGGACGTCTCGGCCATGCTGCCGCCCTGGAGCAGCGCCGAGAACCCGGCGTCGTGCTCGTCGACGAAGGCGAGGTAGCGGTCCAGGGCGTGGGTGAGGCGCTGGGTGAGCGGCCCGGTCTGCGCCTCGGCGAAGCACAGCTCCAGCTCGTCGGCGGCCGACCGGAGGGCCGCCTCGTACAACTGCTGCTTGCCGCCCGGGAAGTAGCGGTAGACCAGCGGCCGCGAGACGCCGGCGGCCTCGGCCACGTCGTCGAGGGACACGTCCTCCGGCGCCCGGTGCGCGAACAGCGAGAGGGCCGCGCCGAGAAGCTGGGTGCGGCGCTCCTCGACGCTGAGCCTGCGGTACGCGGGGGTGGCGGCGGGTGAGCTCATACCAGCAGCGTAATCCCCACGATCGGGGTTTACGCCAGGAGTCCGGAGGACTTCCACAGCCGCCGGCTCAGCCCGTTCATGCTGCATCCGATATGCGGCTCCGCCGCGTGGCCATGTCGTCAGGCCAGCAGGCCCGAGCTCCTCCACAGCCGCCGGCTCAGCCCGTTCATGACGCCTATGTCGTCCAGGAATTCGGTCAGGCGGCCCGCGCCGCTCTGCATGACCTCGCGGCGGTGGCCGCTCGCCTTCACCTGGGCGACGGCCTCGCGGCGGTCCAGGCCGACGTTCTCGTACACCTGCGGGTTGACGAAGCAGGTGGCGAAGACGCGGGCCGCCTCGCCGCAGCTGATCCGGGTCAACTCCCGTTCCCAGCGCGGCGCGGACACCATCTGGCGGCGCAACTCCTCACGGGCGTACCGGACATGGCGGGCCTCCTCGACCACGTGGATGCGGGTCACGCCGCGCACAATGGTCTGGACGCGCTCGTCCGGGAAGGTCAGGCGCTGCATCCAGTCCAGGATCTCCTCGCCGAGCAGGGTGGCCGCGAAGGAGCCCGGCGTGGTGGAGACGGTCTTCAGGACGCGGGCCAGGTTGTGGTAGACGCGCGGCATCCGGTACGTCGGCGCCCCGCCCTTTTTGATCATGCGGGCGAACATCATGGAGTGGCGGCACTCGTCGGCGATCTCGGTGAGCGCGTACCGGACGTGGTTGCTGGTGAGCGACTTGTCGTAGATGTGCCGCACGAGCAGTTGCATCAGGATGATCTCGAACCAGATGCCGAGGGACGCGAGCGAGGCGGCCTCGTGGCGGGCCAGGTCCATGCGCTGTTCCTCGGACATCTTCCGCCACAGCGGGGTGTCGTACAGCGAGAGCAGCTCCGGCGGCCAGAACCACTTGCCGTCCTCGACGGGGGCGTCCCAGTCGAGCTCCTTGTCGGGGTCGAAGGAGTGCTTGGCGGACGATTCGAGCAGCCGCTCGGCGACCTGCTCGCGGTCCCTGAGCAGGCCGAGTGCGTCGCGGAGCGCATCGCGTTCGGTCACGGTCGTCATGGCTGGGGGCACCTCGTGGCTGGGTTACCTGCGGTCGCCTCTTATGAGACTGCTTGTCAGCAAGCCCGTCAATCCCTTGCGCGCCACTTGTTGACCGCGCGTCTATCAGCGTGTGAACCTGCCAACTGCACAGCAGTGTGCAGAAGTTCGGCCGATGGACGACGACGTCCGCGAGGCGAAGGAGCCGCACGTGTCGACGCACGACCTCTATGTGACGGGCCCGAGAGAACCCCTGTGGCAGGTGCCGGCCTCCGGCGCCGCCCGCTTCAACTGGGACTACGACGACGGGCGCGACCGTCTGCTCGCCCTCTACCAGAAGGGCAAGGACAAGCAGTGGGACGGCGCCAAGCGCATCGACTGGGACCTGGAGGTCGACCCGTACGACCCGCTCGGCACCCCGGACGAGGCGATGACGCTGTACGGCACGTCGTACTGGGACAAGATGACCGACCGCGACAAGGGTGATCTGCGCCGGCACTACACGTCCTGGCAGTTCAGCCAGTTCCTGCACGGCGAGCAGGGTGCGATGGTGTGCGCCGCCCGCATCGTGGAGTCCGTCCCGGACCTGGACGCCAAGTTCTACTCCGCGACCCAGACCATGGACGAGGCCCGGCACGCCGAGATCTACGCCCGCTTCCTGCACACGAAGCTCGGCATGCTGTACCCGATCAACGACAACCTCCAGTCACTGCTCGGCGACACCCTGCGCGACTCCCGCTGGGACATGCCCTACCTCGGCATGCAGGTCCTGATCGAGGGTCTGGCGCTCGCCGCGTTCGGCATGATCCGCGACACCACGACCAAGCCCCTGCCGAAGCAGATCCTGGCGTACGTCATGCAGGACGAGGCCCGCCACGTGGCCTTCGGCCGCATGGCCCTGCGCGACTACTACACCCAGCTCTCGGACGCGGAGCTGCGCGACCGCGAGGAATTCGTCATCGAGGGCTGCTACTTGATGCGCGACCGGCTGCGCGGGGTCGAGGTCCTGGAGAACTTCGGCATCCCGAAGAAGGAGGCCGAGCAACTGAGCGAGGAAAGCGAATTCCTGCACCTCTTCCGCAAACTCCTCTTCAGCCGCATCGTCCCCTGCGTGAAGGACATCGGCCTCTGGGGCGAACGCCTCCAGAAGGCCTACGTCGACATGGGCGTCTTCGACCTCGGCGACTCCAACCTGGACCTCCTGATGACCCAGGACGAGGAAATCGCCGAGCAACTCGACAGGGAGCGGTTCGAGGCGGAGGAGACGGCGAGGGTCGCCGAGGTGGAGGGAGCGATCGAGGAGGGGGCCTCGTCCTGACCCGGCCGAGGCCGGTCGCGCCTGCTGCCACTGACGCGACCGGCCGCCACTCTTTCGCGCGGCGCTTCCGCCGCCGCTGACCGGCGAGCTCCGAGGTTCGGCCCGGCGCCGTGCTGCTCAAGGGGCGCGGGGAACTGCGCGACCAGCCACAGGCGGCCCGCGGTCGACGAACACCGCGGGAGAGCTCGGCCCGCGCGGCGAGCCCCCTATTCCCCCGGCCCCGCCGGAAAGACGTTTCGCAGGGTGAAGGCATGCGGGGTCGGGCCATGCGCACGCAGGTGCAGGACGCGCTTCTCGGCTTCTGCGACCGTCGGGCGGTGGCCCGCCGGGACCCACCACAGGGCGGTCATGGGTTCGGTCAGCCGCTGGAAGAACTCGAAGCGGCGGGCCAGGAGTTCGCGGTGCAGGCCCTGATACATGAAGGCCGTCAGGGCGTCGGTGTCGCGCCACACCGACATGTTCACCAGCATCGTGTCGTCGCCGAAGAAGCGCAGGTCGGTGGCATTGCCGGACTCCGTCTGCAGGCGCCACACGAACCCGTCGGCCGCGTCCGCCACCGCGTTCACCGGGTCGAGCCCGTCCATGAAGTCCTTCAACTCGGCTGAGTCCAGCGGGTGTTTGAGGCGGCCTATGTTCACCTGGGCGAGTTCGTACCGGGGCGTGTCGTTGGTCATGAGGCGCAGAGTAATCAGGAGGGCCCGACGGGTCGCTCCCTTTTTTCGAGGGGCGAGACGGGCCGGGCCTATGGCGCCAGCGCCGCCTCCATCACCGCCCTCGCGATCGGCGCCGCGTCACCGCCGCCGCTGATGTCGCCCCGCTTCGCCGACGCGTCCTCGACGACGACCGCGACCGCGACGGCCGGGCGGTCCGCGCCGTCCGCCTGGGCCCAGGAGATGAACCAGGCGTACGGGCTGCCGACGTTGCCGACGCCGTTCTGCGCGGTGCCGGTCTTGCCGCCGACCGTGGCCCCCGGGATCGCCGCGACGGTGCCGGTGCCGTTCCTCACCACGTCGATCATCATCTGCTGGAGCTGCTGCGCGGTCGCCGGATACATCGCCTGCTGGTAGGTGCGCGGCCTGGTGGTGGAGACGGTCGTGCCGGCCGCGGTCGTCGTATGGTCCACCAGATAGGGGTATTTGAGCTCCCCGCCATTGGCGACGGCCGCCGAGACCATCGCCATCTGGAGCGGCGTGGCCGTCGTGTCGAACTGGCCGATGGAGGAGAGCGCCAGTTGGTCGGGGCTCATCTCCGTGTCGAAGTTGGATTTCGCGACCCTCGACGGGATGCGCAGCGACGCGTCGTTGAAGCCGAACCTCCGCGCCGTGTCCACCATGGTGGCCAGCCCCACCTTCAGCCCGACCCTCGCCATCACCGTGTTGCAGGAGACGGTCACCGCGTACGCCAGCGAGGCCCCGCCGCAGCCGCTCGGCTCATTGGGGAGCGTGGTGACCGAGTTGGGCAGGACGTACGGATCCGGCGTGTCGGTCGGCGCTTCGACGTCCGTGATCAATCCCGAGTCGAGCGCGGCCGCCGCCGTCACGATCTTGAAGGCGGAGCCGGGCGGATACGTCTGCCGGATCGCCCGGTTGAGCATGGGCTGGTTCGTGTCCGAGGTCAGCCGCCGCCAGGCGTTCGCCACCGACCTGCCCGTACCCGAGAGGACACCCGGGTCGTACGACGGGCTGCTGACCAGCGCCAGGATCTTGCCCGTCGACGGTTCGATCGCCGCCACGGCCCCCTTCCTGCCGGCCAGACCGTCGTACGCGGCCCGCTGCATCGACGCCTTGATGGTGGTGACGGCCTGCCCGCCGGGCTGCCGGTCGCCGGTGAGCCCGTTCCACAGCGGGAACGCCGGCAGGAGCGGGGAGGTGCCCGACAGGACGGCGTCCTCCGCGTTCTCGATGAGCGTCGTTCCGTACGTCTGCGAGGCGTACCCGGTGACGCTCGCGTACAGCGGCCCGTACGTGTACGTCCGCTCGTACCGCAGCTGCTGGCCGCTGTCCCGCGACCCGGTGACGCTCTCCCCGTCGACCACGATGGCACCGCGCGGCTGGTGGTAACGGGCGATCATCAGGCGGCGGTTGGCGGGGTGGGAGTCGAGCGCGTCGGCCCCGAAGACCTGGATGCGGGCCGCGTTCACGAGCAGCGCCACCAGGAGGACGAGGCAGAAGGCGGCGGCCCGCCGGATGTACCGGGTCATGTGGGTGTCCCCTTCACCGATGGTTCGGGCCGTGCGATGACGCCGGGTTCGACCGCGGGAAGCGGCCGGTGGGCGGAATCACTGATCCGGATGAGCAGTGCCACGATGATCCAGTTGGCGATCACGGACGAGCCGCCCTGCGCGAGGAAGGGCATCGCCAGGCCGGTGAGCGGGATGAGCCCCATCACGCCGCCCGCGATCACGAACACCTGGAGCGCCACGATCGAGGCGAGTCCGATCGCGAAAAGGCGCCCGAACGGGCTGGTCAGGCAGATCCCGGCCCGGTAGCCCCGGGCCACGAGCAGGGCGTACAGGAGGAAGATCGCGGTCAGTCCGCACAGGCCGAGCTCCTCGCCCGCCGTGGCCAGGATGAAGTCGGACTTCGCGGCGAAGCCGATCAGGGTGGAGTGGCCGAGGCCGAGCCCCGAGCCGAGCGTGCCGCCCGCCCCGAACGCGAACAGGGACTGGGCGAGCTGGCTGGGGCCGCGGCCCGCCTCGATGGTGGCGTACGGGTTCAGCCAGTCGGCGACGCGGCTGTGCACATGGGGTTCGAGCAGCGCGACCACGGCCGCGCCGGCCGAGGCGAGCAGCATTCCCACCGCGATCCACCCGGTGCGCCCGGTCGCCACGTACAGCATGACCACGAACAGGCCGAAGAACAGCAGCGAGGTGCCGAGGTCCCGTTCGAGTACGAGGACGCCGACGCTCATCAGCCAGATCGCCACGATCGGGCCGAGCACCCGGCCGGTGGGCATCTGGAGCCGCCAGATCATGCGGCCGGTGTACGCGAGCGCGTTGCGGTTGGCGGCGAGGTAGGCCGCGAAGAACAGGGCGAGCAGGATCTTGGCGAACTCGGCCGGCTGGAACGAGAAGCCGCCCGCCCTGATCCAGATCTTGGCGCCGTTGACCGCGGGGAACAGGATCGGGACGAGCATCAGGAACAGGCCCGCCGCCATCGAGACATAGGCGTACCGCTGCAGGATGCGGTGCTCACGCAGGACCAGGATCACGGCGAGGAACAGGCAGACCCCGAGCGTCGACCAGACCAGCTGGGTGGGGGCCGCCCGGCTGCCCGGGGTCGCGAGGTCGAGCCGGTAGATCAGCACCAGGCCGAGCCCGTTGAGCAGCACCGCGATCGGCAGCAGCAGGGGGTCGGCGTGCGGCGCTCGGAAGCGGACCACGAGGTGGGTGAGGAGCGCGAGCAGGCCGAGCCCGGCCCCGTAGCTCGCGGCGTCGGGCGGCACCGTGCCGCTCCTGGCGAGGCCGACGTCGACATAGCCGAGCACCACGACGAGAACGGCACCGACGAGCAGGGAGAGCTCGACTCCCCGCGGGTCGGGGTGGCGGAGCTCGGGCGGGGAGGCGTCGGCCGCCAACGGTGCGGTCATGCCAGGCAACGTAGCAAGACACAGGCCTTATGTCCCTGTATGTCATAAAGTGCCGAACGGAATGCATGACGGTACGTCAAAAAGGAGCCGGCGCCATGGGGCCCGTGGAGTTCATCGTCCTCGCCTTTCCCGAGGAGCAGTTGAGGGTCCGGGCGGTCGCCTCGCTCGGCGCGCTGCGCCGGTCCGGCGCCGTCGCCCTGATCGACGCGCTGGTCGTCACCAAGACCGCGGGCGGCGAGGTGCTCGCCGCCGAACTCGACGAGTTCGAGGAGCTCCAGGGGATGCTCGGCGGCCGGGACGCGACCCGGCTCATCGGCCCCGAGGACGTCACCGAGTCGGCCGGGCTCCTGGACCGCGGGAACTGCGCGCTGCTCGTCCTGGTCGAACACCTCTGGGCGGCGGAGGCGGCCGAGGAGGTGCGGGCGGCCGGCGGTCGCATCGCCGGCTCGGTACGGATCCCGCCGGAGCGGCTCGCCGAGGTGAAGGCGGGGCTGGCCGCGCTGGCCGCGTCCGCACCGTCGCCGTCGCCGTCCTCGTCCACCGGAACGGAGGTCTGACCGATGTACGTCCGACCCGCCCGCCCCGAGAGGCACCCCGTCGAGCGCCCGGCCGGCGCGCCCCTGCTGCGCGGTCTGCTCTCCGGCAGCCCGGGCTATGCCGCCGACCGTGCGGCGCACGCCGCGGCGCCGCACGCGCCCGTGCACGCGAGCGGCGCCGATGTCGCGGACCGGCTGACCCGCCTGGGTGACATGGTCAGCGAAGGACTGCTCACGCTCGAAGAGTTCGCATCCGCCAAGTCCAAACTCCTCGGCGGCTGAGCGGCACGCTCAGCACCAGCGCGGTACGGCCCCGATGTTGTCGATGTAATAGGCCGATGCCCACGCCCAGGTGCCGTCGGTGAGCAGGTACCAGTGGTCGTTCCCGTGGACCCGGTCGCCGCCGGTCCTGCAGAAGATGTGCACGATCGAGCCGTACGCCGCCGCGCCGACGATCCTGCTGCTCCGGGTGGGCCGGTCGCGCAGGAGCAGGCCGGACTTGGCGGTGACGCGGCCCGTGTACCCGTTGTGTGCAAACTCCCCGGCGGCGGCGGTCTGCGCCGTGGCCAGGACGGCCACGGCTGCGCCGGCCGCGCAGAGGCCGAGTGCGGCAAGGGGTGAGCGCAGGGACATGGTGCCTCCTGGATGGGGCGGGGCCGCGGGTGAACGACCCTCAATTCGCCTGCCTCACGGTAAATTCGCTCATCGGAGTTCGCAAAGCGTAACGAGGCGTCACTCGGCGTGTGGGCGCTCCCCGGACTCGGGCGCCTCGAAGCTGACGTACTCCGGGAGTTCGAGCCGGGCCACCGCGCCGCCGTCCGCGGCGTTGGCGAAGCGCAGCTCGGCGCCGATCACGGCCGCCTGGCCCGCCGCGATGGTCAGGCCGAGCCCGTGCCCCTTGTTTCCGGCGTCGGTGCGGAAGCGCTGCGGGCCGTGGTCCAGGAGGTAGTCCGGATAGCCCGTGCCGTGGTCCCGGACGGTGACGACCGGCCCGTGCACCGTCAGCTCGACCGGGGCCTTGCCGTGCTTGTGGGCGTTGGCGAGCAGGTTGCCGATCACCCGCTCGAGGCGGCGCTTGTCGGTCTCCACGCAGGCGTCCCGCACCACCGTGAGGGTGGTGTCCGCCTCCGCGGTGCCCGAGGCGACCGAGGCGCGCACCACCCGCTCGACCACCGGGGCGAGCTGCTGCATGTCGAGGTCGACGGTCTCGCTGCCCGCGTCCAGGCGGGAGATCTCCAGGAGGTCCTCGGTGAGCGAGCGCATCGCCTGCACCCGGTCGCGTACGAGCTCGGCCGGGCGGCCCGCCGGCAAAAGCTCGGCGGCCGCGTGCAGACCGGTCAGCGGGGTGCGCAGCTCGTGCGCCACATCGGCGGTGAAGCGCTGCTCGCTGAGCAGCTTGCCCTGGAGCGTGGAGGCCATCGTGTCCAGGGCGCCGGCCACGATGGCCACCTCGTCCTGGGGGCGCGAGGGGTCCTTGGTGCGGGGGTCGTTGACCCGGGCGTCGAGGTCGCCCGCGTCGATCCGGCGGGCCACCGTCGCGGTCTGGTGCAGCCGCCGGGTGATCCGGGTGACGGCGAAGACGCCGACAAGCAGGGTCGCGCCGATCGCGAGGATGGACGAGCCGAGGATGGCCTTGTCCAGGCCGTTGATGGTGCGGGCGCTCTGGGTGTAGTCGATCTCGGCGGCCAGCGCCCTGCCGTCCGCCGGGCCCGCCGCCCACATGGTGGGGCGGCCGTGGTCGTCGTCGACGAGGGTGCCGCGCTTGCCGGAGACGGCGAGCCTGCGCAGCGAGGGCGGCAGTTCGGGCGGGTCGAGGCCGGCTCCGGGCGGCAGCTGCTCGCCCGCCTCGTACATCTGGGTGACGTCGGCGAGCCGGTCGAGCGCCTTGTGGCGGGCCTCGCCCACGGTCTGCCGGGTCACCGAGACGTGCACCAGGACGCCGAGCAGCGACGCGAGCGCGCAGCACATCACGGTGATGAAGACCGCCGACTTCCAGGTCAGCGTCGCCGTCCAGCGGGGCAGCGGCAGGCGGGGCGGCCTCGATATCCGGGGGAGTTTCATGGTGCGTCCGCCGTCGGGGTGGCCGACGGCTTCGCCGTCGGCGGCTTCTTCTTCGGCGACGGCGAGAGCTGCCCGGCGCCGGACGGTGCGGGGTGCTTCCCGCCGGGGGTCTCGCCGCCGGTCTTGCGGCGCACGATCTCGTCCCGGGTGGGGAGCATCGCCTGCTGGTGGTCGTCCCAGGACCACGCGGTGCGGTACTCGTATCCGGGCATGCCCGCAGACACCGACCGCAGGATCACGTCGCGGCCGGCCAGGTCGACGCTGATGATCTGGTCGACGGTGGACATGATGCGGATCAGGCCGCCGTCCTTGGCGGGCATGTAGCAACGCACCGCGAGCTGCTGGTCCGGCATCCGGATGCCGACGATCAGCTCGTCCTTGCCGTCCCCGGTCAGATCCCGGTAGTACGGCTTGAGGACCGGGCAACTGCCCGGCTTCTGCTTGCAGGCGGCGAGCTGGCGGACCGTTTCGTCGTAGAGGCCGTCCTCGCCGCTGTACGTGTTCGGGTGCGCCTTCACCTCGGCCTGCACCACCGCGACCGGGCTCAGCTTGCGGACGTCGCCCCCGCTCACCTTGATCCCGGGCACCTGCTCGGTGTCGGTCTCGCCGTAGTCGTTCGGGGTCGCGGTCGCGGGCGGCAGATCCGGCCACAGGTGTATCGGGCCGATCGCCGTCGGCGTCGCACCGGAGCTCTCCAGGTGCCCCGCTCCGCCGCAGCCGGACAGCAGCAGAGCACCCACTGCGGTCAGCAGGGGTGCCAGGAGGGCTGTGCGAAGGTGGCGGATCAAGGTGCTCCTGTCGTGCGGGAACCCCAGGCTATTTCACCTTCCGCCGGGGCTTCGCCCGAGCCCCGGTGCGTTATTCGGCCTTGACCAGGTCGGCATAGAAGATGATGTTGGCCGAGCGGTGACCGTCCTTGATCGGACCGCCACAGGTGATGAGGCGGAGCTCGGCGCGATGGGTCGTCCCGTAAACCTTATGTGTCGGGAAGTCCTTTTTCTCGACCTGCTGGGTTTCGCGGATCTTGAACACCGCGGTCGAGCCGTCCGCCCGGCCGACCTCGATCACGTCGCCGACCGACATGTTCTTCACGTTCCGCATCAGCGCCGGGCCGTTCGCGGTGTCGTAGTGCGCGACCAGGACCGAGGCCCCCTTCTCGCCCGGTGTGACGCTGCCGGTGTACCAGCCCGCCTGCTCGGCCCGGTCCACCGGCGGCACCTCCAGCTCCTGCGCGGAATCCACCCCGAGCCGCAGCACCGGGCTCGCGTCGACCCCCGCGGAGGGGATGACGACCCGGGTCGGCTCGGAGGCCTTCAGCGGGCCGACCGCCTCCCTGGGCTGCGGGGCGGCGGCGTTCTGCACCCTCACGTCACGGGCCTTGGCCACCGGATCGGGGGTGCAGGCCATGAGCCCGCCGCCGAGGGTGAGGGCGAGCACGGAGGCGGCGGCGATCCTGGGGATCCGGGTCGGGGTGGGCGTGGTCATGTGTACGACGCTAAATGCCCGGTATTGCGGCTTTACCTCGCATACGTAACAGCCGGCCGTAGTTCAGCGGGCGGTGCGGTCACGCGTGGCGGGGTTCGGGGTGAGTTTGCGGCGTTCCTACTGCTGGTACGGGTTCTGGCCCTGCATCTGGCCCGGCTGGGGCTGGCCGTACTGCTGCTGCGGAGCCACCGGCTGGGCCAGCAGACCCTCGGTCTGCTCCTTGGTGATCTGCTGCTCAAGCCCGCAGAACGTGCACTGCGTACGGAACCGCGTGGAGATCGGGAACAGCGGAACGAAGAACAGCGTGAACTTCGTGACGTACTTGCGCAGCCCGTGCGCCGAAGGATTGCCGCAGTTGCCGCACACCAGCGTGAGCATCGCGAGCTGGTAGAGATAGCCGCGGGTGCCGAAGATGATCATTGAGTGGTTCCCCTCCCGGATTCCTGGGTCGTGTCGCGCGTAAGTGTCGTGGTCATGACCGTCCTGCGTCCATCGCGTTGTGACGACGCCCACACGACTTATTGCCCTCACGGGCATCGGGCTGTTCCCATGGTCGTGGTGGGGTGATGGGGCATGCCAGGACTGCGGGTCACACCGGTACACCGGCACGGACAGGCGCGACTGTACGTCAGCCTCCCGGACGGGCGCAGCGTCGCCTGGTACGACCGGGACACCGGGCGTGTGTCCCTGCTGCTCGACGACCGCAGGGACGAGGTGCTCGCCGCGCTGCGCCCGTACGCCGTCGGGGAGCTGATCGTCGGCCCGCCGCCGGTGCCGACCCCCGCCGACCTGGTCCGGCTCTCCCTGCACCCCGACGACGACCTCGCGCCCAACCGGCCCGGCGAGGCGATCCTGACCGAGCTGGAGCGGTACGAGTCCCAGCATCGGTTCAGGGCCGACCCGCGCCGCCGGGAGCTCGCCGCGCAGCAGCTCGCCGGGGCCGCCCTGGAACGCCTCGAAGGCGCGGGCTGGCGGGTTCTGCACTCGGTTCCGCTGCCGGGGGCGGCCAGGATCGACCACCTGCTGGTGGGGCCGGCGGGCGTCCTCACCGTGCGCTCGCTCGCGGCCCAGCGCCACCGGGTGCGGATCGCCGACCCGCTGGTCACGGTGGGCCGGGCCGCCTCCGTGCCGTATCTGCGCCACGCCCGCCACGAGGCCGAGCGCGCCTCCCTCGCCCTCGCGGCGGCGGTGCGGCCCGTCCTCGTCCTGGTCGGCGCGGAACGGGTGGAGCTCGGCCCGCCCGGCATCCGGGGCGTGAGCGTCCTGAAGGACAGCGAGATCCCGGACCTGGCCCGCATGGGCGGCGTCCTGAAACCGGCGGACGTGGAGTCCCTGTACTGGACGGCCCGGGACCGCAGGACGTGGCTGCGGGTCTGAGCCCTGTCACCCCTCGGCGTCCCGCAGCCGCAGCACCACCGCCCCCGCGTGCCGCGTCGTCGCCCACTCCACCTCCGCGAGCAGCCCCTCCGCGACCGCCCGGTACGCCACCTCGCCGAGCCCGGCCGCGACCGCCGTGCCGCTTCCCTCGGCCGCGAGCGGCGCAAGCGCGCGGCCGGCCTCCGCGCGCAGGGCGGCGGACAGCGGGCTCGACATCACCGGCACGTCGTCGCCGGGCAGCACCAGGACGAGCGCGGCGGGCCGGGTCACGCTGCCGGTGTGCCCGATGACGACCGCCTCGCGGGTGTCGGTGTGCCGCAGCTTGCGCCAGGCGCGGTGCCCGGCCCGGTACGGGGCGTCGAGCCGCTTGGCGACCAGGCCCTCGATGCCGCTCGCGGGCAGCGTCTCGTACCAGGTCAGCGCGGTGTCCGCCGACGTCGTCATCGGTACGGCCTGGAGCGGCGGGCCGAGCGGGGCGAGCACTTCCAGGAGCCGGGCACGCCGGCGCCCGTACGGTTCGGCCCGCAGGTCCCGGCCCGCGTCCGCGAGCAGATCGAAGGCGGCGTACGAGGCGGGCAGGCGGCGGGCGAGAAGGGGGGCCCGGGCCGGGGTGGCGGCGGCGCGGCGCTGGACCGCCGCGAAGTCGGTGCGCCCGCCGGACCACACCACGACCTCCCCGTCCAGGACCGTCCCGGGCCTCAACTCCCTTGCCGCGTCGGCCAGATCGGGGAACGCGCCGGTGATGATCCGCCCCGAGCGCGCCTGGAGCACGACCCGCTCCGCCTCCCGGAACACCAGCATCCGGTGACCGTCGAACTTCGGCTCGTACGCCCATCCCGCCCCGCGCGGCAGCGTGGGCACCGCCTGCGCGAGGGCGACGGTGAGCGGGGGCCGCAGTGCCGGGGCACTCACGGGATGCGGCCCGCCCGGTCGGGGTCGGACAGGGGGGCCAGGAGGTCGCCGTCCCGCTCCAGGCGGGGGACGATGTCGCCGATCAGGAACGTCAGGTCGGCCGGGGATCCGCACGACTCGACCTCCGGCCACGAGACCGGCGCCGACACCGTCGGGCGCTCCTTGGCGCGCACGGTGTAGGGCGTCGCGGTGGTCTTGGCGGCGGCGTTCTGGCTGAAGTCGATGAACACCTTGCCGGGTCGCAGGGCCTTCGCCATCTTGTGCGTGACCAGCTCCGGCAGGGCCGCCTCCGCCTCCCTGGCCAGCGTCTTCGCGTACGCCGAGACCTGGTCCGAGGGGGTCGGCTCCAGCGGGGTGAGCAGGTGCAGGCCCTTGGCGCCGGAGGTCTTGGCGTAGGTGTGCAGTCCATCGGCCGCCAGACGGTCCCGCAGCCAGACCGCCACCGCGCAGCACTCCACCACGCTCGCCGGCTCGCCCGGGTCGAGGTCGAGGACCAGGCGGTCCGCCTCGGCGGGGGCATCCGCCCGCCACTGCGGGGTGTGGAACTCCACCACCAGGTTCGCCGCCCACATCAGGGTGGCCAGACCGGCCACCACGACCTGCCGGGCCGCCTTGTCCTCCGAGCGGGGGACCGCGGCCGTCTTCACCCAGGAGGGCGTGCCCGGCGGCGGATTCTTGGTGAAGAAGCGCTGGCCCCCGGGGCCGTCCGGGAACCGCAGGAACGACACGGGGCGGTTGTCCAGCTGGGCCAGGAGCGGGCCCGAGACCGAGGCGCAGTAGTGCAGCAGCTCGCCCTTGGTGGTGCCGGTGGCCGGGTAGAGCACCTTCTCCAGATTCGACAGGGCGATCCGCCGCCCCTCCACCTCCGTGATCGGCGTCATACGATGAGAGTCCCACGAACCACACGAACCACACTCCTCGGGGACGAAGAGGAGAAACCGTGCGATCTATCTGGAACGGTGCGATCTCGTTCGGCCTGGTCAGCATCCCGATCAAGCTCGTGAATGCCACCGAGAACCACTCGATCTCGTTCCGCCAGATCCACACGGCGGACGGCGGCCGGGTCCGCTACCGCAAGGTGTGCGAGCTCGACGGCGAGGAGCTCAGCACCGAGGAGATCGGCAAGGCGTACGAGGACGCCGACGGCTCGATGATCCCGATCACCGACGCCGATCTGGCCGCCCTGCCACTTCCCACCGCCAAGACGATCGAGATCGTGGCCTTCGTTCCGGCCGACACGATCGACCCGCTCCAGATGGACGCCGCGTACTACCTCTCCGCGAACGGGGTGCCCGCCGCGAAGCCGTACACCCTGCTGCGCGAGGCGCTCAAGCGGAGCCAGAAGGTCGCCATCGCCAAGTTCGCGCTGCGCGGGCGTGAGCGGCTCGGCATGCTGCGGGTGGTCGACGACGTCATCGCGATGCACGGGCTGCTCTGGCCGGACGAGATCCGGGCGTCCGAGGACGCCGCCCCCGAGGCCGATGTCAGCGTCCGCGAGGCCGAACTCGACCTGGCCGACGCCCTGATGGACACCCTCGGCGAGGTCGACATGGCGACCCTGCACGACGACTACCGGGCGGCCGTCGAGGAGCTCATCGCCGCGAAGGCGGACGGTGCGCTCCCTCAGGCGCAGGAGGCTCCCGCCGCCAAGGGGGGCAAGGTCATCGACCTGATGGCAGCCCTGGAGAGCAGCGTCAAGGCCGCGAAGGCCGCGCGCGGCGAGGGCGAGGAGGGGGAGGTCGCCGAGGTCACCGAGCTGAGCTCGCGCAAGACCCGCAAGACCGCGCCGGTGAAGAGGACGGCGGCCAAGAAGACGACTCCGGCGAAGAAGACCTCGCAGGCCAAGACGGCACAGGCCAAGAAGAGCACCGCCACCAAGACCACGACGACGGCCGCCGCCAAGAAGTCCGCGGCGTCGAGCCCCAAGTCCACCGGCGCGAAGAAGTCCACCGCCACCACCGCCAAGAAGACCGCGGCGAAGAAGACGGCCCCGAAGAAGCGCGCCAGCGCCTGACCTCCGTACCCCGGTGCGCGGCCTCGATTCGGTAACGGAAGGGTTGCGGCGCGTCCGCGATGGCCAAAAGGATGCCCAGGGATGTGAAAAGGATGCCCAGGGATGTGAAAGGGGTGCGGTCATGGTGCGAAGAACCGGCGACGGCCACACCCGTACCGGGCGGCGGGGCGGCCCGGACCCCGTTGTGCTCGCGGTGCTGCCGTACGCGGTGATGGCGCTGGTCGTCGTGGCCAACCTGATCGCGGGCCCCACGGTCGGGCTGCTGCCGCTGGTCTCGCTCGGGCCCGCCTTCGCGGGGCTGGTCGGGGGCTGGCGGCGCACGGTTGCCGTGGGCCTGATCGCGCTGGCCGCCGGGGTCGGGCTCGGGATCTACAGCGACCTCTTCGAGGAGCGCCGGGGCTTCGCCTCGCTGGCCGCCGTCGCGGGGGTGACCGCGGTGGGCGTGGCCGGCGCCGTGATGCGTCAGCGCCGCGAGGCCGAGCTCGCCGGCATGCGCTCCATCGCCGAGGTCGCCCAGCGGGTGCTGCTGCGGCCGGTGCCGCGCAGCGCGGGGCACCTGCGCGCGGCGGTCTCGTACACCTCGGCGGTCGCGGAGGCCAGGATCGGCGGGGACCTGTACGAGGTGGTGGCGGCGCCCGAGGGGGTGCGCGTGATCATCGGGGACGTCCAGGGCAAGGGGCTCGAATCGGTGGAGACGGCGGCCGTGGTGCTCGGGGCGTTCCGGGAGGCCGCGCACGACGAGCCGGACCTGAAGGGGGTGGGCGCGCGGGTGGAGCGGGCGGCCGGGCGGGCCCTTCAGGGCGAGAAGTTCGTCACCGCGATCATCGCCGAGCTCGACCCCGCGAACGGGGCGGTGTTCCTCAACTACGGCCATCCGCCGCCCCTGTTGGTACGGGCCGACGGCTCGGTGTCCTTCCCGGAACCCGCGTCGTACGCGTTGCCGCTCGGCCTGGGGCTCGGCTCGGGGGAGGGCCCGCAGCCCTTCCGGGTCGCCTTCGCCCCCGGCGACCAGCTCCTGCTCTACACGGACGGGGTCACCGAGGCCCGCGACAGATCGGGCGCGTTCTACCCCCTGGGCGCCCGCACCCCGCTCCTGAAGGACCCCGACCCCGAGGCGGCCCTGGAGGCCCTGCGGCGTGACCTCATCCTCCACACGGAGGGGCCGCTGCACGACGACGCGGCGATGCTGCTGCTCCGCCATCGCGAATAGACCCGGGCGGGCCCGGGGCTCGCTCCCCCCCCGCCCAGCGGGCAGCGCTTCAGCCGAGTGGAGCCCCGGGGCCCTCCAAATGCGCCGTCAGCTTCTCCAGCATCGGCCACGTGGCCGCATCCGTGCCGTCTCCCAGCGGGTAGTACAGCGCGGGCCCCGCGGCCGGGCCGAGTCGGACGGGGCGCACTGCCAGGGGTGGCCGGCCGGCGTGGGCCAGGCCGGCCGACCGCACGCCCTCCGCTCCCAGCGTGTACGACACCGGGATCGGAGGCGCCTCGAAATGGGCCGGGACGGCCAGGTCCCGGCGGCCCCGGCGCAGGGTGACCAGCATGTGGGTCAGGCCGTGCGAGCCGGCCAGAACGCGAGCCAGCGGCTCGATCGCGTCCAGCGGGGGTGCCTCGTCCGCCCCGTACCCAAGCGTGAGCGTCGCGTCCGCCGCCACTCCCCGCTCGACCCGCGAAACCCGCAGCCCCGCCAGAGCGGGCCGCGCCGGGTCGCCGACGGCGAGCAGCTGGGTCGGCTCGGGCGCCCGCTCGCGGGCGAGGTCGGTCAACTGGCGGGCGGACCAAGGGAGGTTGATGGGCTCGGCCGTGCCCCAGCCGGCCGGGGCCGCGCCGGTCAGCGCTTCCCAGGCGGCCGACAGGGCGTGCCCGAGCACCAGGTTCTCGTCCGCGTTGTGCACCGTGCGGAACGCGACGATCAGCTGCCGCTCGGAGGTGAGCGCGGGCGCGGTGAACGCCTCGGACACCACCGCCTCGCCCGAAGCGTCCCGGGCCGGCGCGAACGTACCGTCCTGCCAGCGAAGGACCGCGCCGGAAAGCCCGTCGTAGTACCCGCAGTCGGGGTCCTTGACCACCCAGCGGTTGGGCGCGCCGGTCAGCGCCGTACGCAGCGGAAGGCTGAGCCGCACGCCGGGCGGGGTCACGATCTGGAGCGCGCGGCGGCTCTCGACCGCGGCGCGCAGGATGTGCGAGAGCCAGGCGGTCAGCGCGATGACCGGCCGGTCGCACATGACGACGGCGGTCGACTCGGTCAGCACGTCCACCGTGGGGTGCGCCCCGCCGGCCGCGGGCCGCGCGCTCACCCCCGCGTCCGAGGCGTCCTCGGCGACCGGCACGACCTCCGTGCTCGCGGCGCCGGGCGGCCAGGCGGTGCCGCCGAGCAGGGTGGTGAGCCGCCCGGCCACCGACCCCGCGAGCCGCTCGGCCTCGGGCGCCGCCGTGGAGGCCCGCGCCTCCGTCCACCAGAACGGGCCATCGGGGGGCGTCACTTGACCACCGAGGAGACGTTCCGCCTCACCCGGCACCTGCACGAGCAGCGGTGCTTCCAGGGAGACCAGCGGACGGCCGTCCGCCGCGCAGAGCTGGACCACCGCCCCGTCGTGGCCGGTGTCGACGGAGAGCCCGGGTCCGCCCGCGTACAGGCCGGCGAGCAGGGCCCAGGTGTCCGGCATCTTCGGGGTGAGGGCGATGACGTCCTTGGTCACGAGTGCTCTGCTTCTTCCGGCTGGTGGGCGAGGGCGGTCTGGACGAGCTGGTGGCGGCGGCCGCGGCGCACCAGGAAGCCACGGCCCGGCGGCTGCGCGGACGCGTACAGGCCCGGGAACAACTGGCCCTCCGTGCGGTCGCCGGTCATCACGAGCGCGGTGGTCCCCGTCTCGCGCAGGGTGGTCAGGAACGGTTCGTACAGCGCCCGCGAGGAGCCCGCGACACGGCGGGCCACCACGAAGTGCAGCCCGATGTCCTGCGCCGAGGAGATGTACGGCAGGAACGGCGCGAGCGGCTGCTGGCCCGCGGTGGTCAGGATGTCGTAGTCGTCGACCAGGATGACGATGCGCGGCCCGCTGAACGAGGGCCCGTCCGGCAGCGCGTCGTGGTCGACGGTCTCGTCCGGCAGCCGCTTCTCCAGCTCGGCGGCGATCCCGGAGGCGAGCCCCACGCTGATCTTCGCGTTGTGCGCGTAGCCCCCGCGGTACGGCTCGGGCACCACGCCGCGCAGCCCGCGGCGCGGGTCGAACACCGCGAAGACCAGCTCCTCGTCGCTGTAGCGGGCGGTGAACTGCTGGGCGATGAGCTTGAGCAGATTGGTCTTGCCGCACTCGTTGTCGCCCAGGATCAGCAGGTGCTGGTCGTGCTCGAACAGGTCGAGGAGTACGGGGTCGAGCGCGTCCTGGTCGACCGCGATCGGGATCCGCTTCGGCTCCGCGGCCGGCGAGGGAAGCCGTTGCGCGGGCAGCCGAGTCGGCAACACCCGTACGGGAGAGGCGAGTTCGCCGTGCCAGGTGGCCCGCACCGTCCGGGCCGCGTCCTCCAGGGCGGGGCCGAGGTCGGCGGGCGAGGCGACCGAGTCGGTACGCGGAAGCGCGGCCTGCGCGAACAGCTTGCTGTTGGTCAGCACGCGCCCGGGGGTGTCCTGGGCGAGCGTCTCGGACAGCTTGCGGTCGATCGACGAGTCGGACGGGTCGTTGAGGCGCAGCTCCAGCTGGGTGCCGAACATCGACTGCGTCGCGATCCGTACGTCGTTCCAGCGCAGCATGCCCGCCACGATGTGGATGCCGTAGCCGCTGCCCCGCTTGAGCAGATCGGCCACGTCGTCGTCCAGCGCGGCGAACTCGTCGCGCAGCGCCCCGTACCCGTCCACGAGCAGCACCACGTCCGTCGAGCCGAGCTCGGGCAGCCGGCCCTGAGCGCGCAGGCTGCGCAGCTCGTCCACCGAGTCGATGCCGTGCTCGCGGAACAGCTCCTCGCGCGCGGCGAGCATGGCCCGCACCTCGGCGACCGTACGCGCGGCCCGCTCGTGGTCGGCCCGCCCGGCGATCCCGCCGACGTGCGGAAGCCCCGCCAGCGCGGCGAGGCCGCCGCCCACCAGGTCGAGCCCGTACAGGGCGACCTGGGCCGGGGTGTGCGTCAGGGCGAGCGAGAGCGCGAGGGTGCGCAGCAGGGTCGTCTTGCCGGACTGGGGGCCGCCGATGACGGCCACATGGCCGCCCGCCACCGTCAGATCGAGGGTCCAGGGGCCCTGCCACTGCCGGCCCGGATCGTCGAGCAGGCCGAGCGGCACCCGCATCGGGCCCGGCCGGTGGGCGAGCTGGAGCCCGTGCTCGGAGACCTGGAGGGGGCCCGCCGCCGCGTCCAGGCTGATCGCCTGCGGCAGCGGGGGCAGCCAGATCCGGCGCACCGGCTCGGCTGCCGTACGCAGCTGATCGACCATCGCCGACATGACGGTCGGCCCGGTCTCCCGCTCGCGCATCTGCGGCTCGGGCGCGGCGTTTGCACTCTCTTCCTTCTCAGGGGAGTTGAAGGTCGGGTACGCCCAGGCGAGCGGGGTGTCGTCCTGCTGTTCCAGAACGGCGGGACCCCGGTAGGCGCCGGAGACGTAGCCCGCCTTGAAGCGCTCGTACGTCGACGTGTCGACCTTCAGATAGCCGAAGCCCGGCAGCGGCGGCAGGTGGAAGGCGTCCGTCGTGTCCAGGACCGTGCGCGACTCGTCGGCGGAGAACGTCCGCAGGCCGAGCCGGTACGAGAGGTAGGTGTCCAGGCCCTTGAGCTTGCCGCCCTCGATGCGCTGGCTGGACAGGAGGAGGTGCACGCCGATGGAGCGGCCGATGCGGCCGATCGACAGGAACAGGTCGATGAAGTCCGGCTTGGCGGTGAGGAGTTCACCGAACTCGTCGATCACCACGAACAGGTGGGGGAGCGGTTCGAGCTCGGGCCGCTCGGCGCGCAGGGCCGCGTAGTGCCCGATGTCGGCGACGTTGCCCGCGTCCTTGAGTACCTGCTGGCGCCGCTTGACCTCGCCCGCGAGGCTGGTGTGCACGCGCTCGACGAGGCCCGCCTGGTTCTCCAGGTTGGTGATCACGCCGGCCACGTGCGGCAGCTCGGCGAACGGCGCGAACGTGGCGCCGCCCTTGTAGTCGACCAGGACCAGCGCCAGGTCCTCCGGCGGATGCCCGGCGACAAGGGCGAGCACCAGGGTGCGAAGGAGCTCGGACTTGCCGGAGCCGGTCGCGCCCACGCACAGCCCGTGCGGGCCCATGCCCAGCTCGGAGGACTCCTTCAGGTCGAGCAGCACCGGCTGGTGCCGGTCGTCGAGCCCGATCGGCACCCGCAGGAACGCCCGGTCGCCGCGCGGCGCCCACAGCCGGTCGATGTCCAGGTCCGCCGGATCGTCGATGCCGAGCAGCTGCGGGAAGTCCACGGGGCCGGTCACCGGCGTGCCCTCGGCCACCGACTCGGCCGAGAGCCGCAGCGGTGCCAGCATGCGCGCGAGCCCCTCGGCCCCGGCCGTGCTCACCTCGTCGGACAGGCCGTACGACATCGGGGGTGCCGGGTTCGCCGGATCACGCAGGTCCTCGACCGTGATGCGGTCGCCGTCGACGCTGATCCGGACCGTGACATGGTCCGGCTCGTGCACCTGCTGCTCCAGGAGATGCAGCACGGTCACGCCCATCTCGGTGAGGCCGACCGCCGTGTCGGGACGGGGCAGTTCCTCGGCCGGAGCGCCGTACTCGTCGCTCACCACGAGCAGCCGGTCGATCATCCGCAGCGCGTTCCGGTCGGACAGCCCCCGGCGCACCTCCGCCGCGTACGACGCCCGCTGGCGCAGCTCCGTCCGCATCAGACGGGCCAGCTGCGGCATGCTCGGCGCGATCCGGCGCGCGGCCACCGGGCCGTCGCTCTCCAGCGCGTCCAGGACATGGGGCAGCCACTTGGCCCACTCCCAGTCGTCGAGACGGTCGCCCGGCACACCGAGCGCGATCGCCAGATCGTCCGGGGCGTGTGTGACGGCCGCCTGCACGAGCAGCGCCCGCGCGACCCGCAGCACGCCCTCACGGTCACCGACCACGCTCACGTTCGCGGCCCGGTCGAGCGGCACCGTCAGCGGCGACTCGGTGGCCGTGGCATACCGGGCCACCAGCGCCCGCGCCTCGTTCAGCATGAACGGGTCCGGCGGGGTCAGCACGCCCTGCGCACTGTTCTGCCCGATCGACAGATCCTGCGTCGGTACGGTGCCGGTGCCCACCCGCACCCTGAGGAAGTCGGCATCGCCGCGCCGCCGCTCCCACAGCCGTGCGGGATCGCGCAGCAGGTCGTACAGCGCCTGCGGCGGCGGGTTGAGGAGGCGGGCCTGAAGCCTCGACTCCCGCTCCACGGCGCCCAGTTCCTCGCGCTGCTCCTCCAGATATTCGAGGTAGCGCTCGCGCTGCGTGCGCCGGGTGCGCTGCGCCTTGCCCCGCTGGGACAGGAACAGCGCGACCGCGCCGAGCAGCGCCACGACCAGGACGATGGCGCCGAGGCCCGCGAACTGGCTGTTGCGGATCACCGTCATCATGATCACGGAGCTCATCACGCCGGCCATCGGGAGCAGCGCGGTCGCGGCCGTGCCGGTCTTGCCCTCGGGCAGGTTCGGCGGCGGCTCGATGGCGCGCGGCGCCGCGGGGGCGACCGGCCGGGTCGAGCGGGCCGGGCGGTGGACCTGGTGCAGCGTCATCGCACCCTCACCGCCCGCTCCATCGCCTCGGCGGCAAGGGCGACGGCGGCCTGCCGCGTGGCCCGGCCGAGCAGTGCGGTCTGGATGGGGCCTCCCTGGGCCAGATGCCGGTCGTAGGGGACCGGGAGCACGGTGACGCCCGCCTCCCGCAGATGTGCGGTGGCGGCCTTCAAGTCCAGTGTCATGTCGGGTGAGTTGGCGGTGAGCGCCACCACGGTGGTGGCCAGCGCCGAGTGCGGAAGATGGGCGAGCCAGTCCAGGACGAGCCGGGTGCCGCCGACGCCCTCCGCGGTCATCGGGGCGACCACGATCCGGGCGTGCGCGGTGTCCATCGCGGTACGAGCCACCTCGCCGGGCAGCGTCTCGCAGTCGACCACGGTCACCGCGAAGTACCGGCGAAGGGCGAGCGTCACGGTGCGGTACGTCCGCATGCTCAGCGGCGCGCCGAGGCGGCCCTGGCTCGCGGGCAGCAGCCAGCCGCCGTCGCTGACCGGTACGAGATAGCCGGTGACGTCGGTCAGCTGCATGGCGGGCGTGAGGATGTCGGCGAGATCGGCACAGGACCAGCGCACCGATTCGACACCGAGCCGGACCGGCAGCGTGCCGAGCGCGCCGTCCGCCTCCAGGGCGAGCACGGGATCGTGCCGGTAGTGATTGAAGCTCCGGGCGAGCAGCGCCGCCACCGTCGTCTTCCCGACCCCGCCCCGGATGGAGGTGACCGCGATGACCCGCCCGGTCGTCACGGGCTGCTGCAACTCCCGCCCGATCCGGCTCTCCTCGGCCACGTCCTGCGCGGCGGACGACCCGAGCTTGCGCACGGACCGCCCGGCCCGCTTGGCCACGGAGTCCCCGTGCACGGGCCGCCCGAGCGCCACGGCGAGCCGGGGATCGACGGTGGGCACGGACTCGGGCGTGGCCATGGGCACGGCGGCGTCCCGCCCACCGGGGATGCGGAGCTCGGGCAGGGTGGCGGGGCGTGAGTCGGCGGGAGGCGGGTCCTGCGGGGTGGGCACGGGCAGCCCTGCGGGCTGGGGGTCCGGGGTGCCGTAGCCGTACTGGGCGGCGGACGCGGCATCCGGGGCGGGGGATCCGTACTGGGCGGCGGCCCGCGCGGCGGCGATGGCGTCTGGGGTTCCGGCGGCGGGGGCGCCAACTCCATTGGCGGAGGCGGGGGTTGAGGCATCCGGGGAGGCGTCGACCGGGCGGGGCGCAAGCGGACGTATCCGGAACGTACCCTCGGCGGGGCCGGCGTAGGGCCGACCGGAGGGCGTCGAGGGGTTCCCCGCACCCGGCTGTGCTGCCGGGCCACCGGGCCCCTGCTGTGGGGGCGAGCCGAAGGAACCTTCCGCCGAGCCGGAACGCGGCTGTGCGGCCGACCCGGCCGGGCCGAAGGCAGCCTCGGCCGGGCGTGCCCCCTGGGGAGCGGCCGATCCCGCCGCGCTGTCGGCACCGCGCTGTGCGGCCGGGCCGAAAGCACCCTCCGCCGGGCCGGAACCCTGGGAAGCAACCGGCGCCGAGCCGAAGGCATCCGCACCCTGCTCTGCGGCCGGCGCTGCCGAAGGGAAGGCACCCTCCGCCGGGCCGGAACCCCGCGGTGCAACTGACGCCGAGTTCCCCCCGCTCAGCTCGCGCAGCACATCGCGCTGCCAGTCCTCGCCCACAGCCATATCCCGACCTCTACGCATACCTACGCGAACGTGCCGAGCAGACGCCCGTACACCCCGAACACCCCGAGCACCAGCGGGAACAGCGCGATTACGCCGATCGATTCCAGCGCGTCGCCGAACCGCCGCAGCCGGACCCGTACATGGTCCGCGGGCTGGATGACGAGCACCGCGACCGGGGCCAGCGCGAGGACCACGAGCAGGGCCAGCGGGCCGACCGCTCCGGTGCGTTCCCACCAGACCCAGGCCAGCCGCCCGGCCACCGCGGCGGCGGCCACGAACAGCCCCACGACCTCGGCGACCAGCGGATAAGCCCGCGCGCGCAGGGCGAGCACCACGGCGAGTACCGAGGCGAGCGGCACCGTCCAGACCGTCGGCGTACACAGCGCCAGGATCCCGGCGACCGCCGCGCAGCCGGCCATGACGACGGTGGCGAGGGCGAGCCCGCGGTGGGTGGCCGCGAGCGCGGTCGACACCTGGTAGCGGCTCACCGACGCGCCGCCGGAGCGCCGGTCGTCGAGGCCCGAGAGCCCGGACGCCATCAGCGCGAGGCGCGGCAGGACCCCGAGCAGCAGCGCGGAGACGACCACCACGATCGCCCCGGCCCGCGCCTGCCCGACGGCCGTACCGGCCCCGGACTGCAGCGCGACCACGGCTTCCCAGCAGACCCCGGCCCCGGCGACCGCCCCGGCCCCGATGAGCCCGCCCCGCCCCAGCGGCGAGAAAAGACCGAGGAGCAGCAGCGCCACCACGAGGGCGGCGGCGACCGCGCCGAGCCGGGCGCCGCCCGGCCAGCCGTACGCGTCGGCCAGCGTCCAGGCGCCGAGCACGGCGAGCACTCCGGCCGTGACGATCAGCGTGGTCGCGGGCCCGCGCTGCCCGGCCCGGCCGAGTACCGGGCCGGCGATCGCGCAGACCCCGGCCACCGCGAGCAGCACCGCGCCGACCGCGGAAAGCGCGAACTCGTCGCGCGCGAGCACCCCGGCCGCCAGCGCCCAGCCGACCGTGGCGAGCCCCGCGACCGCGCGCCGCGACGCGGGCCGCCAGCGCCAGGCCCGTACATCGAGATCGTCCGCGGCCTCGTCGGTGACGTCGTGCACGACGGGCGCCGAAGGCGCGTCCTCGACCCGCACCAGACGCAGCACCGCGCCGTCGGGCACGCCCGCCGACGCCAGCGTCGAGTCCTGGGCGAGCGCCGATCCGTCGGCCGTCGTCAGATGGCGCAGCATCGGGCGGCCGCCCGGACCGTCGCCGAGCAGCCGCATGATTTCGGGCAGCAGCAGCCCAATTGGCTCTTCGGACGGCAGAACGAGATCGACCCGACGCTGTTCACCGACCAGAGTGACCCGGCTCAATGCCGTACGGCTCACCGATCCCGTAGCTATCACGCGTGCGAACCTATCATCGGGCCGAAGACTTCACGGCGGGCGAAGAAGCAGAGGAAGAGGGGGTTGAAGTCGGCTGAACCGACGTTCCGTACGGGGACTTTCCGATGAGCTTGTGCGAAATGAACGACCAGCCCACACAACCCGCGCACAGCACCGCCGCAATCACAATTCCGGCAAACAGCTTGCCGAGCCGTTCATCGACCGACCGCCGCCCGCGCTGCCCCCCGAACAGAAGGGCATCGCGAAGCCGCCGGCGCCGTACCGAAACCGACTCCAGCAATTGGCTGTCATAGTCCTGCGCGGCAGTCATGCCCGGGCAATCTCCTTCGGATCCTGCTCATGCCGTACGGCGGAAATGCCGGTACGGGCGGGAATCAAGGCCGTTCGCGGAGCTTCGCGGTGACCGCCGCGACGAAAGCGTCCGCCTCGGCCCCGGTGATCTCCACATGGTCGACCTCGTTGTGGCCGAGTTCGTAGAGCCGGAGGTATTCGGTCGGCTCCCAGCGCAGATTCCGGGTGAAGGCCTCGTCGTAGGCGACCCCGTCGAGAAAACGCCGCCGGACAATTCCGCGCGGACTGCTCCGCGGATATCCCTCGCCGATCTTCGCGTAGTACGTGATCTCCCGGGATGCGGGGTCGATCACCCGTACATCGGCGCCCCGGCCGTTCAGCCACAATTCCAGCTCGCGGCCGCGGATTTCACGGCGCTGCTCGCCGCTCTCGACGGCCATCGGCCCGAACACCGAGCCCGACAGGCCCTGGACGACGGTGTGTTCGTCGAGCACGACGTTGAACGAGGTCTCGTTCACCGACGCGTCGGTGAGGTCGGCGCCCTGGAGCAGGGTGCCGAGCAGCGCGGCGCCATTGAGTCGGGCGCCCCGCAGCGAGCCGCCCCGCACGTCGGTCTCGGACAGCTCGGCGCTGCCCAGATCCGCGCCGTCCAGCTTGGCGCTCCGCAGGGAGGCCCCGTCCAGTACGGCCTTGACCAGGCCGGCGCCGGTCAGGTCCGCGCCGTCGAGCACCGCGCCTTCCAGGTGGCACCGGTAGAAGTCGGTGCCCACAAGGACGGCGTCCCGGAGCACGGTCCCGGTCAGCATGCCGCCGCCGAGGTCGGCGCCGGACAGATCGGCGGCGGTCAGGTCGAGCCCGTCGACGCCGAGCAGCGAACCCGGCTGCTCGGCCCACTCGCGGAGCGCGGCCGCGGCCTCGGCGTCCTTCGGCATGGCCCGGACGATCCGCCGCTCGCCTTCGTCACGGATACCAGACAACCCGATCACTCCACCCATGGTCTTCGACAATTGCCCTGACATCGTCAATAGCGGCCTGATCGGCATTGCGCATGTCCAGAATGACCACGCGCTTCCTGTTCACGATCTGGTCCTCCAGCTTGCGCACCCAGCTCCCATTGTTCGCGGGGTCGTACGCGCCCTTGAACGGCAGCGACTTGTCGCGAACGTTATTGAGCGGAGGCCAGTCGGAGTGTACGCCCTTGATGTCGTAGAACTCCCCGATGCTCGGCGAGTAGAGGTCACCCTGATTCGCACCCGGCGGACGCTGAATGTCCGAGGGCACCTTCCCGCTCTCGCGCATGTCGAGAGCGATCCGTGCCTCGTCCATCTCCGACGGCTTGACCTTCCCCTTGTGATCGGGGTCCTGCTTCAAGACGTCGAAATCGTCGGCGTACTTCTTCTCGATCGCCTGGAGATGCGAATCGTGCGTAACGCGCTCGGCCGGAGTGAGCTCGGCAGGCGGCCCATTGCCGTGCACGGAGGCAGGCCCGTGCCGGCCGTGGTCGACATGCGGAGCCTCGGGCAATGCCGAACCGTGCGGCTCGTGCCCGAGATCGATATGCAGATCCCCGGCCCCGTGCGGCACCGGCACCTTTCCGAACAAGTCGCTCTGCTCGGCCCGGATGGCCGCGAGGTCCTCGTGGGAAATGCCGGGCAGGCGTTCCTTCTCGTAGAGGACATGGCCGTCCATCTTGGCCGTGAAGCTCTCCGGCGTGTGGAACTGCACCTCGAAGACCTGACCCGAAACGGGGTCGCGCCAGGTCGAGTTGATGCCCTTGTAGCCGGCGCTGTCCCAGGTGTTCTTGAACGTGACGTTCTCGAACCCGCGGCTGCGGAAGTCGTCGACGGCCTGCTGCACACCGTGCGCGTAGTCCTTGGAGGGCAGCTCGACGGTGTAGCGCAGCGAGTCCTTGATGTTCCCGAGGGCGTCCTCGGGCCGCAGCATCGGATCGTCGTGCAGCGCCGTCGCGATCTTGCGCTTGAGCGAGTCCTCGCCCTTGAGGCGGTACTCCAGGCCGTTGAGCTTGCCGTGGTCCACCCGGTCGGCGGCGGACTTCACCGCGTCGGTGATGCCCGGCTCGGCCGACTCGGCCCGGTGCATGAACTGGTCGGCCGCCGCGTTGGCGTGCGGATCGAGGTGCAGCCCCTGCGGCCCCTCCCAGGACCCGTCGGGCAGATTGCCCCGCGGCTCCCCGGGCCCGTCCGGAAGATGCGGCCCGCCACTGCCGGGCGGCCCTCCGGCGTCGCCGCCACCAGTACCGCCGGCCGACCCGGGCTCGCCCGGGTGTGTACCGCCGCCGTGCCCACCGGTGGGGAGGTCGCCGTGCGAACCCGTACCGGGAAGGTCGTGCGACGCCGGTACGGAGTTGTGAGTCGTCGGTCCGGAATTGTGCGACGGGCCGCCCGGGGTTTCGTGGCTGGCGGAGGGCCCGAGGTCGTGGGCGGTGCCGCCGGGTGTGCGCGCCGGGTCGTGGGCCCCGGCCATGGCCGGTTCCTTGAGGTCGGCGCCGACCTTGACCGGCTGCTCGACGTGGGGGAGGGAGCTTTTGAGGCGTGCGATGTCGTCGGCGCTGAGTTCGACCTTGGCGGGTGCGATGGTGCCGTCGGGTTTGT
>NZ_BMUA01000005.1 GCF_014649955.1 Streptomyces violascens | reverse complement strand
TCTGCCTCGCCCGCCGCCGAGCCGACGTCCTGTTCGCCATGCTCCGCGACGGCACCTTCTACGACCCCCAACCCGCCCCGACCCCTTGACCAAAGTCATAGGGGCACCCCCCCCTCTGCTGGCGAACCGTCAGCTGGTACTCGTCGCAGCGAAGCCCCACTACGCGCTGACGCGCCGCGCGACGGCCATGCCCCAGGGGATGCCGAGCAGAACCGGGGCACGCGCCGTGGTACGGGCGCGGGGCTCCGGCAGGCAGGCCTCTGCTTCCTGGCCTGCGCGGCTCGCGGTCGCGTACGGCATCTGTCCGATCGTCCCTCGGTTCCCCCGAATCCCCGTGCCCTGAAGGGAACTTGGCCGCCACCACCCGCGCCCGGACGGGGAAGCTCCTCGTGATCGCCGGCGTCGCGGGCGATCACGAGGTCCGCTCACGCGACCAGGCGCAGCCACGCCTCCGCGAGCGCGGCGTGACGGGCCGGCGTCGGGCGTACGCCGTCCGCGGACCAGTGCTCCGCCCCGGTCGTCGCGGCGAGTTCGGCGAACATGCCGTCGGCGGCGAGGAGACGAGCGCCGTACTTGCGGGCGAGTTCGCGCATGGCCTGGATCTTCGGGTCCAGATCTGTGCGCCACTCCTTTCGCTCCTTCTCTCCGACGAGCGCGGCACCGGCCTCGACGACCCCGGATATCGGCAGCAGGAACGGCTCGATCGGGATCAGTTTCGTGCCCGCCTCGGCGAGGGGCGCGAGCAGGCGGTGTTCAGCCAGGTCACGGGCCTGCCCGGGTGATCGTCATGTGCGCTCCTCGAAATCGGATGGGGAGGCAGAACGAATGGGGACTTGGATTTCCGGGCTGCCGAGCCAAACGCCGGCTGCCCTCTCGAACGCTTCGGGATCAGGGGTGTGATCACCTGCCCAGGCGACCACCCCGTCGGGGCGGACGAGCACGGCGCCCAGTCCGAGGTCGTTCCTCGCCGGCCCGGCCGCGTACCGCAACCGGCTCACCCAGCCCATCGCCGAGGCGTGCAGGCGACGGTCGGCGCTGAAGTCGAGTGCGACGCCTCGTCCGTCCTGCATCAGGTCGCCGAGGCGGGTGCCGTCTTCGAGGCGAAGGTCCGGGGCGTTGCGGCCGACCAGGGGATGCTCGCTGCCGAGGTCGTAGCGGATCGACGATCCCGAGATCCTCTCGAAGACGTACGTCGTTCCGTCCCGGGTTCCGAGCAGGTCGCGGATCATTCCTTGGATCGCCTGGGCATGCGGGTCCGGCTTCATGACCGCCACCTGGGCGCGCGACCAGTCGAGCACTCGGGCGCCGATCGGGTGGCGCTCCTGAGTGTACGTGTCGAGCAGCCCGTCCGGGGCGTGTCCGTTCACGGTCGCCGCGAGCTTCCAGCCCAGGTTCATGGCGTCGCCGATGCCGGTGTTGAGTCCCTGCCCGCCGAGCGGCGAGTGGATGTGGGCGGCGTCGCCCGCGAGCAGCACACGTCCTCGCCGGTAGGTCGTCGTCTGCATCGCCCGGTCGGTGAAGCTCGACGCGAGACGCACGTCGCTCACCGTCACGTCGGTGCCGGACACGCGGCGCAGAACCGTCTGGAGATGGTCACGGGTCGGCGGCTGCGAGCGGTCGAACGCGCCGCCGTCGAAGTCCGCCATGCCGATGTGCCCGTCGGCGGGCATCCGTACGTACATGCCCGTCGGCGTCAGGTTGATCCCGGGGCTCAGCTTCTCGGGATCGGCGAGGGTGGCGTGCATGGTGTAACCGGTGAACTCAGGCTCGGTGCCCTTGAACTCGAACCCGGCGAGCCTGCGCACAGCACTGCGTCCGCCGTCACAGCCGACGACCCAGCGTGCCGCGTACTCCTGATCACCGGCGTGCACGAGCACGCCCTCGTCGTCCGACGCGAGGGCGTCCACGGTGACGCCGCGCCTGATCTCCACGCCCAGCTTGGCCGCCCGCTCGGACAGCACCGACTCGACCGCGTCGAGGCTGATCAGCATGAAGCCCGGTGCCGGGGTGGGCAGCCGGTAGGGCAGAGCGGTGACGTCGACGTTGGCCGCATCGAGCACCATGCCGGCGAAGTGGCCTGCCATGCGCGGGGGTGACGGCTCGTCAGTTTCGGAGTCCGCGTCTGGCTCGTCGCTGATGGTCGCGGCCGCCATCAGCGGATGCAGCATTCCCCGGCGGTAGAAGCCGACCAACGACGCGTCGGACAGGCCCCGCATGCCGAGCGGGTCGGCCCGCCACGGGGAGCCGGGCTCCGGCTCCCGCTCAAGCACCAGGACAGAGCAGCCTGCGAGCCCGAGCTCGCAGGCGAGGAACAGACCGACCGGCCCGGCCCCCACGATCACTACGTCATGCACGAGAGATCCCCTTCCCCACACCACCGCCGGGATGGGCACCCGGCAGGACCTCTCACAAGCTGCCAGGCCTCTCCGACACCGGACCTACAGTCCCCGACACGCCACCGACAGCGGACCGACAGCGCCGATGAATCCGACGCCGGGGCAGGACGAAGCGCTCCCCCTTGTCACCGTTCGGTCGGCGCTGCCGCGTCCGGCGGCCGGTGCGGGCCGGACGCCAGGTCGCAGACCACGCCGAAGTGGTCGGAGGGCCAGAGCGAACCGCGAGCGGTGAGGTGCGATGTGGTGAACGCCAACTCGGTGTGCTCTGCCCGGAGTCCGGTCGTGAGGATGTAGTCGATACGCCGCGCCGGTTCGCGGGCTTTGCGCGCATGCCTGTTGGCAGGTGTGTACGTGTGGCCCGGACCGTCCCCGCCGTACGCCCACGCGTCCTGCATGCGGTCGGTCAGCCACCGGATCTCGTCCGTGTCCGGGGCCGCGTTGAGGTCGCCCAGGAGGACGACGCCGTGTCCGGCGTGCCCGGCCGCGAGTTCCGCGAGTTCCGCGAGGAATCGCACCTGCTCCTGCCTGATGTGTGCGTACTCCCATTCCCAGGTCAGATGCGTGACGAGCACGGTCGTCGAGCCCACCTCGGCGCACAGCACCGATCGGGGCTCGACGCCCGGCGTCGGCAGCGGGAGCACCTCGTACCGCGCGACGGGTGCCCGGCTGAGCAGAGCATTGCCCTGGGTGGCACGGTTGAGCGCCGTGTGAGCCGGCGCGTAGGCGACGTGATAGCCCAGGGCATCGGCGATCTGCTCAGCCTGGCACCGCGAGCCCTTGCGCCACACCTCCTGCAGACCGACGAAGTCAGGGGCGAGCCGTACGAGTTCGTTCCTGACCAGGGGCAGCCGACGGCGCCAGGCCGAGCCCCGTCCCCAGATGTTCAGAGTGACAGCACGAGCCATGTTCACCACCACACCGTACGTTCGTGATTCAGGGGAGTTGGCGAGGCCGGTCGACAACCGCCCGCTCCAGGATCGCGTTGGCCCACACCAGGGTGCCCGCCTTCCCCCATTCGCTGGTCGTGGTGCGGTAGGCCCGTCGGCCGAGGAACGTCAGGGTCGCCTTGTCGAAGATCCACTCGGTGCGCTCGCCGAGCTGATGGTCCTCCCGCGCGATGGCGACACCATGGCGGCCGTCCGCGTCGGCACCGTCCGGCATCTCCACCACGCCCGGGATCTTCGCCGCGGCCTTGTAGAGGGCGGCCTGTGTCTTGGGCGGCATCACCGTCATCCCCAACAGGTTGCCGAAGGAGTCGAAGACGGTCTGATCGAAGTCCTGGCCGTTGATCGGCGAGGTCTCCCGTCGTATGCGCTGGTAGAGAGCGTCGGGATCGGTGGGCAGGGAAGCGAGCCATCCGTAGGTGGGCCGATCAATGCCCGCGGGCGTCGGTTCGCTGTGGATGGGGACGAACCTCCCGTCTTCGCGGTAGACCCCGGCGTCACCGGTCGGGCGCGGATCCTGCGGCCGCCAGTCCTCCCGTTCCTTGAGCCCGCCCACCTGGACGGGCTTGATGTGCACGGTGGTGGTGGCCTTGCTGCGTACGTAGATGTACTGGTTGTCCCGCACCGGCCCGGTGGTGGCCGTCAAGGCCACGCCGGCTAGCCGGTCGAGCAGCACCGCAGCCCCGTGTGCGGTGCCGGGAGCGGCTGCCTCGATGCGCACGGAGGAACCATCCTTGTGCGTCGCGGGCAGGACAGTGACCAGGACGACCGTTGCTGTCGCCGCTGCCGCGAGTGGCAGCACGATGGGCAGGCGTACCAGCCGGCGGCGCGCCCGGGACCGGTCGTTGTCGATGGTGCGCAGGAGCAGTTCCTTGTGGTGGCGGTGACGGCCCGGGGGCAGGTCCTGCTCGGCGGGGGCGGGCAGCAGTCGGGCGAGCTCCTGCTGGTCTGGGGTATTCATCGAGCCTCCTCCTGAACGGCCAGGGGCGTTGCGGCGGCCGTGGGTTGTCCTTTCGCGCCGACGGTCCGGGTGCGCCCGGATTGCGCGCCGAGCTGTTCGTCGGTCAGCTTCCGCAGCCGGACGCGGGCGCGGGAGAGGCGGGATCTCACCGTGCCCACGGGTACGCCCAGGGCCAGCCCGGCCTCGGCGTAGTCCAGACCTGACCACACGCACAAGGCCAGTACCTCCCGCTCCGGGCGGCGCAGCAGCGTCAACGCGTGGCGTACGGCACCCAGTTCGCGGCTGTCGTCGATGCGCGACGCCGATTCGTCCGCGAAGTCCATGACGTCGTCCGTCCCGGTTCGACGGGCGAGGAAGGCGATCCGGCGGCGGACCCGCCGGTTGGCATTGCGGGCCTTGTTGGTGGCAATGCCCAGCAACCACGGCCGCAGGGACCCGCCGTGCGGCTCTATCCGTTCCCGGGTACGCCAAGCCTCCAGGAAGGTATCGGACATCACTTCTTCAGCCGTCGACCAGTCGCCGGTCAGCCGGAAGGCATGGTTGTAGACCCCTCGCGCATGCTCCTCGTAGAGTTCAGCGAAAGCCTCCCTGTCACCCGCCTGTATGCGGTCGCGCATGGACACCTCTCAGTCCGTTTCTCCTCACACCGAGTTCCTCTCCGCGACCGCGCCGCAGTTCCAGTGACCCGCGCCACATCTCGCGGGCCCGCCCGTGAAGGCGCTGTTCGGCTCGGGGCCCTCCCACCAGATTTACGTCGAAGGCGACCCCCACAGCTACGGCCCCGATCTTGCGGATGCGTTCACCGGACAGAGTGCCGGACTGTGCGGAGCGGCGATACCGGGCGCCTGAGGCTGACCACGGGGCCGCAGAGCGGCGAACAGCCCCTCCCGCGCCGGCCGTGCGTGCCAGGTGGCCGACTCGGACGGGGCGCGGTCAGCTCTTCCGGGCGGTCCGCGAAGGGATGGCGCTCTGTCGAACTCCCCCTGGCCGCGCCGGTCGTGGGCTGCCAGACTGCGGCGGTGGACATTCGGGGGGATGACCGGCTCGGTCTGCAGCCGTTCGCGTTACGGTCCGTCGCGTTGGTGGCGGCCGTTCTCTTCGCCGTACTGATCGCACTGTCCGGGCGATACGGCTTCCACCGCGACGAGCTCTACTTCCTGCTCGCCGGCCGGCATCCGGCCTGGGGCTACGTCGACCAGCCGCCGCTGACCCCCTTGCTCGCCCGGGCCGGCACCGCTGTCTTCGGTGCGAGCCCCACAGGTCTGCGGGTCCTACCCGCGCTGCTCTCCTCATGCTCCGTGGTGCTGACCGCCCTGCTGGCCCGGGAACTGGGAGCCAGGCGTGGCGGGCAGGTGCTCGCAGCCGCATGCTGTGCCTGCTCGGGATACGTCCTGGCTATGGGCCACTTGCTGTCCACCAGTACCTTCGATCTGACCGCCGAACTGGGCGTCCTGCTCCTGACGCTCCGGCTGCTGCGGACCCGCGACAGCCGCTGGTGGCCGGCCCTGGGCGCGGTGATCGGGGTGACGCTGCTGAACAAGCAGCTCGTCCTTTCAATGCTCCTCGCACTGCTGGTGGCTCTGCCTGCCGCCCGCCCCTGGCGCGAGACCGGGCGGCGCCCCTGTCCCGGCAAAGCCCGGCTGCTGCTCGGCCCCCTGCTCGCCCTCCTCCTCGCGCTCCTCATCAGCGCACCCACGCTCTGGTGGCAGGCCACGCACGGCTGGCCCGAGCTGAAGGTGGCGCGGGTGCTCAGCCACGTCGACGGCGTGTCGGGACGGCTGCTCTTCCTGCCGCTCCAACTGCTCCAGTTCTCCCCGATCCTGGTTCCGGTCGCGGTCGTGGGCCTGCGCCAGCTGCTCCGCGACGATGAACTGCGCTGGGCGCGGCCGGTTGCCGTCGCCTACCCGGTGCTCTGTGTCCTGGTGCTCGTCGGCGGCGGCAAACCGTACTACCCGCTCCCGCTGCTGCTCGCCGTGACGGCGGCCGGCTGCGAACCCGTCGTCCGCCGTGTCCGCCGGTCCTGGCGCGTCCTCACGCCCCTGCTTCTCCTCGCGGCGGCGACCAGCGCCCTGGCCGCCCTGCCAGTACTGCCGGTCTCGGCGGTCGCTGTGACAAACGCCGTCGACATCGACCAGGGCGAGCAAGTGGGCTGGCCTCCATTCACGCGTGCCATCGCGGCCGCCTGGACGTCGATCCCCACCGCACAGCGCGCCCACGCCACCCTGCTCACGTCGAACTACGGCGAGGCGGGCGCCCTCTCCCGCTACGGCTCCGCGTACGGACTGCCCACCGCCTACTCCGGCCACATGAGCCTGTACGAATGGGGCCCGCCCCCGGACGGCGACGACGGCCCCGTCCTCCTCGTGGAGCAGGCCGACGGGCAACACCGCCTGGAACAACCCTTCAGCGACTGCCACACCGTCACCCGGATCGACAACGGCCTCGGCATCGACAACCAGGAACAGCACGCGCTGGTGGTGCTGTGCACGGGTGCGCACCGACCGTGGTCCGTGCTCTGGCCGTCATTGCGCGAGTACTGACCCACCGTCAGGCACCCGGCCGAGCCGGTCGGAGGAACGCCACGAATCGTAAGGCTGCGGTACCGATGCAGCGCACCCACTGCCGCCAGGCCCGCAGCACGGCGCGGCGTTCTGACACTCTGGCCATGAAGGACATCGCGACGGGCTACGACACGAGTCGAGGAACGGACATGGGAGACGATCGTGTAGCCAGGTGCCGCTGTGGCCACCTGTGGACGGTCCACATGGAGGGCCACTGTGACGGCGAGGACGTGGGGGACGGCGGGGGCGGCGACCCCTGCACCTGCCGGGGTTTCTATCCCGACAACTGGCGCTCCAACACCACCGATACGTGCCGCGGCTGCGGCCACCGCAAATCACAGCACTCCGGCGTGAGCTGCCACACCGGCATCGGCCAAGACACCGTGACCGAACGCCACTTCGGTATCGAGGGCGATACATGGACCACGGAGGGCACGGTGACCATCTTCTGCTCCTGCCAGAGCTTTTGGTGAGCGAGCCTCGCTGTCCGGAGCATCCGGTTCAAGTAACCGACAGGTCCTGGCAGTTGTGACATCTCCGGGGCAACCCCGGTTCCTCGCGTCCCGTGTACAGAGGTGTGCGGCACATAGTTGCGCGCCGCACGGAGTCCGGTTCCGGCCAGGGTATGCCGGTGCCCCGGGGAGTCACATGCAGACGGAAACGCACACCGAATCGGAGAATCCCGCCATGACTGTTCGTCGTCGTACGATCCCTTTCGCCCTCGTGACCGTCGGCGCGGCGCTGGCCCTGGCTGCCTGCGGAGGCGGCTCGGACGACGCGGCCGCCGGCCCTTCCAGCGCCGCCGCGAGCCCGGGCACCGCCACGGCCACGCCGGGATCCGGAGGCTCGGGCGGCACCAAGACCGGCGGCGCAGGCGGATCGTCCTCCGCGAGCAACTCCCCTGGAACCACGGGTGGGACCGCCGGCGTCAAGACCGGAGGCAAGGACGCCACCAGCGACTCCTACGCCTACAAGCACCTGTGCGCAGCCGATCAGCTCACGGTCGGCGCGAAGGAGCTCGACTCGAACCCGGACCAGTACGTCATCTCCGTGACCAATCACGGCAAGGCCGCCTGCGGCTTGTCCTCGTACTATCCCAGGGTCGACCTGGGCCCGAAGAACGCGGCGAACCGCTCCCACAACATCCACCCGCTCGTACCCAGCGGGCTGGGCGGCGCCCCCGCCGCGCCGGTCTACGCGGGGCGTACCGTTTACGCGGTACTCGACGTCGATCCCAACGGCGCCAAGGGCAGCAACGGCGGCATCGACGAGATCAACGTCCTTGCGGACACGCGCTTCCCGAACGCCGACACGCACAACTTCCCCATGAACGAGGGAGCCACCGTCGTCCAGCACCCCAAGCTGGGCCTGTATCGCGACAGCATCAGTGATGCGGTCAGCAGCATGCGCACGGCGGACACCAACGGCAGCTGAAGCGACCGACCAACCGTCGTCCCGGCCGTCGTTGACCTCGGGGTCGGCTGCTCGGTGACGGACGTTTCCGGACCGTCAGGCCTGCACGGTGGGCCGGACGACGATCTCGCTGATGTCGATGCCCGCGGGCTGCTCGATCGCGTAACCGATCGCGGATGCGATGGCGGAGGGCGGGATGGCGATCTCGTCGCGCTGTTGCGCGATCGCCGCCGCGGCTTCGGGGCTCCCTCCCTTGCCCACGCCCTCGGTGTTGGTGAACCCGGGTGAGACGAGGGTGACCCGCAGGTGGGGTCCCGACTCCTGCCGCAGGCCCTCGGTCAGCACCTTCACCGCCGTCTTGGTTGCCGCGTAAACGCCCTGCGGGGACTTCACGACGTAGGCAGCGGTGGAGGCGACGTTGACGAACTGGCCGGAGCGCTGCCGCCGGAAGACGGGAAGCGCAGCCCCGATGCCGTTCAGCAAGCCGGTGACATGCGTGGCGACCATGGCGTCCCAGTCGTCCTGGCGCAGATCGTCGAACGGCGACACCGCCATCGTGCCGGCGTTGGAGACCAGAACGTCGAGCCTGCCGAACCGGTCGACCGCCGTGTCCGTCAGGCGCTTGAGATCCTCGCGGCGCGTCACGTCGACGACGACCCCGACGGCCGAGCCGCCCTTCGCCGTGATCTGATCCACCACCGCGTTCAGACGGTCCTCCCGTCGGGCCCCGAGCACGAGCCGGGCACCTTTCTCGGCGAGGTAGGCCGCCGTCGCCGCTCCGATGCCACTGCTGGCACCTGTGATCGCCACGACCTTGCCCTCTACACCCGACATGATCAATGTCCCTCCAAGGTGGATGTACGCAGGTCAGAGCCTGACCCGCAGCAAAAGTGGGGGCGCCACCACTTACGCTAGACTAAGCGGACACTCCTCCGCTTAGCAAGGAGATGCGGGCCGGGGAAGGGAATTGGCGACCACTGGCGAACGGAATGGACGGCATGGACGGAACGAACCGAAGTGCACAACGCCCGTTGCGAGCCGACGCACGGCGCAACAGAGACAAGATCCTCGCGGCCGCGGTGCGCGTACTGGCCGAGGAGGGGCTGGACGCGCACCTGGAACGCATCGCCAAAGAGGCGGGCGTCGGCAGCGCGACCCTGTACCGCAACTTCCCCACCCGGGAGGCCCTGATCGAGGCGGTCTACCGCAACGAGGTGGCCCAGCTGTGCGAAGCGGCCCCCACCCTGCTCGCGCAAAAGCCGCCCTGCGAAGCCCTGCACGACTGGACACGCCTCTTCCTGGACTACGTGACGACCAAAGCCGGCATGGCCGATGCCCTGCGCGCCATCGCGGCCACAGGAAACAGCCCGTACGGCCACAGCCGGGACATGATCCGGACCGCGATCACCACCCTCATGACCGCATGCGCGGCCGCCGGAACAATCCGCACCGACATCACCCCCACCGACATGGCCACCGCCCTGGAAGGCATCGCCCTCACCTCGGCCAAGCCCGAACAACGCGACCGGGCCGAGCGCCTGCTCGACCTTGTCCTGGACGGCTTGAGGGTTTGATCAAGTACCGCGGGAACTCTGGTCGGTTGACTGCCGCCCCTCACTCACGCGACGGATTCCCGCCTCGAACTCCCCCACGTGCCAGAGCCCCCTAGCCTCAGGTCATGATCTCTCGCCGTTTACGGTTGGCAGCCGCCGCGCTGGCACTGGCCGCATCGTCCTTCCCCTCCGCTGCGGCTTCGGCCTCGCCGCTCCCTTCCGGCAGCGCCCGGTCGGTGCAGGGGGATGCCGACGCGCTGCGCGATGCCGGGGTCACCGGGGTGGCGGTCCGTCTGGACACGCCGCGCGGGACCGTCACGGCCCGCTCCGGCGTGGGGGACCTGTCCACTCGCCGCCCTGTCCCGAAGGACGGCTACCTGCGGTTCGGCAGCACCACCAAGACGTTCGTCGCCACCGTCATGTTGCAGCTGGTGGGCGAAAAGCGGATCTCCCTCGACCAGACGGTGGAGCAACTCCTCCCCGGGGTGGTCTCCGGAGCCGGAAACGACGGCCGCACCATCACAGTCCGGGACCTGTTGCGGCACACCAGCGGCCTGGCCGACTACATCTACGACGTCTTCCCCGACCCCAGCGCCCAGAACTGCTTCGCCAACCGGCGGCATGCCTACAAACCCGCGGAACTGGTCGCCCTGGCCATGCGCCACGCACCGGCCTTCCCAGCAGGCAGCCACTGGGCGTACTCCAACACGAACTACGTACTCACCGGAATGATCATCGAGAAGGTCACAGGCCACACCTGGGAACAGCAGGTCCGCAGCCGCATCCTCCGGCCCCTCGGCCTGGAGCACACCGACACCCCCGGCACCCGGCCGTTCCTTCCGGATCCGCACACGTCCAACTACCAGCAGTTCAGCGCGGACGGCCCGATGGTGGACACCACGATCCCCTACAGTCCCTTCGACAGCGGGGCCGACGGCTCGATGACCGGCACCGCCCACGACCTCAACCGCTTCTTCAGCGCCCTGGTCGGCGGACGCCTGCTCAAGCCCGCCGAACTCGCCGCCATGCGGACCACCGTCCCGGTGCCGTCCGACGGCGGCGAACCGGCGGGCGCTCGGGACGGCCTGGGGCTGTTCACCAACTCCCTGTCCTGCGGGGGAAGTTACCTGGGTCACGGAGGCAACAGATTCGGATACGTCGTCCGTACCGCGACAACCACGGACGGCCGACGCAGCATCACCGCCTCCGCACACAGCCGCCCGGCGGACCCCCAGACCGCTGCCCGCCAGGAAGACACCCTGCGCAACCTCATCGTCCACGCTCTGTGCGACACCGCTCGAACCTGAACTCGGCCCGGTGAAACACATGACGGGCACGGGCGTCCACCGTCGGGCGCCCGTGCCCGCCGCAGCGATCCGCCCCGCTGGACGAGATCCAGCGGGGCGGATTCCGACACGGGCCCGCGCCATCAGGGCTCGCGGACAGTGGGCCCGAGGCGGCCCACACGGCGTCAGCCGCGCAGCACGCGGCCCTCCTTGTCGGTGCGGTCGTTGCTGACGAGGTAGATGATCCCGTCGATCAGCGCCCAGATTCCGAAGCCACCGCAGGTGAGCAGCTGAGCGATACCCACACCGACAGAACCGGCGTAGAACCGGCCTATGCCCAGCGTACCGAGGAAGAGCTGGAGGATTCCGGCGACGATCTTCGACTTGTCCGAGTACGGACGCCCCTGGGGGTCGTAGCCGAAGGGCGCGGCGGGGCCGGCGGGGACGGTCATGGTGGTGCTCCTGGAGAAAGGCGTGACAAGGCCGGGCGGACCGCCCGGACGGCACAGGGAGGAACCTCGCTCATGACGCGCTGACGCCATTACGGCAGTCGCTCGCTGCCGCGGGCCGTCCCCCTACGCATAATGATCATAACCCACCCAAAGGGGGCATAAGTACGCGACTACGGCAGGCGGAAGCGGGTCCGGCCGACCGCTCCCCCGTCCGCGATCCGTTCCCGGCCTCGGCATCTCAGGCAAGGTTGCGCAGGACCGCCCAGGCCACCGCCCCGAGCAGGATCGCCACTTGGAGAGCCGGGGCGAACTTCGGTCGCCAGGACCGGCCCCTCAGCCCCTCCCACGTCCAACGGCCCCACAGGGCGAGCGCGAACGGTGCGGCGAGCAGCAGAGCCCGGTTGTCCAGCCAGGCCTCGGCAAGGTGACCGTGCATCAGGTCGTACGTCATACGGGTGCCGCCACAGGCCGGGCAGAGCAGTCCGGTGACGAACCGGAACGGGCAGGCGGGCAGCAGGTGTCCGGCTTCGTGCGGGTCGGTGCCCCACAGGTACCGGGCCCCTGCGACGCCGGCGACGAGCACCGCCAGGGGCGCCACCCCAGGATGCCGGGCCAGGCGGCCCCGCACCGACGTCGGCCGGACCGAGTCAGCCACGCAGGATCCGGCCCTGGTCGTCCGTGCGGTCGTCGCTGACGAGGTACATGATGCCGTCGATCAGCGCCCAGATTCCGAGGCCACCGCAGGTGAGCAGCTGAGCGATACCCACACCGACAGAACCGGCGTAGAACCGGCCTATGCCCAGGCCTCCCACGGCGAGCTGGAGGATTCCCGCGACGATCTTCGACTTGTCCGAGTACGGACGGCCGTAAGGGTCGTAGCCGTAGGGCGCGTTGGGGTCGCCGGTGTAGAAGCCGGGCGGCGGCCGGTACCCCGGCGCCTGCTGGTAGCCACCCTGCGGGTGGCCATGGCGGCCGCCCTGGCCGGGCGCGCCGGGGCCCTGGTTCGGGTAGCCGTGGCCGGGCGGCGGGAAAGGCGGCTGCGGCTGCTCGCTCACAGTGGCGTCACTCCTGAAATTTACGGAAAGATGCCAATCTTATCGCAAGATTTGGTTGACATATAGACAAGGGTGCTGTCCTTGCAGCCTCCGCGGGATCGGCGCGCCAGGGCTGTAAGACGTTTGCGGGCCTCCCATCCGGGGGCAACCGACGATGACGACGGCCCGAAAAGGGGCCGCTGCCCAGGGAGTTGTAGCGCAGTCGCAACGATGGGCGACCATTGCCTAAGGCCGCTACCAGTTTGAGGACCCGGTGATTCGCCTGCGGAACGTACGGATACCTTCTAACGGCCGCGGGCACGGGCCACAGCTCGGCCCCTGGTCAACGGGAGTACACCGCAACGCCGTTGGAGACCGCGCGTTCCTCTCCGTGGTCAAGGGCATTGCGCACCACGAGGTGGCCGGTGCGGTCCCGGGTCGCCAAGGTGGCGGATCCGCCGCCGTCCACGTAGGCGCCCGTATCGCATCCCAAGGTGGCCAGCAGGTCCGCGAGTTCGTTCACGGTCAGGCCGCTGGATGTTCCTTCCCTGCCGTCCGTCGACAGCAGGCGCATCACGTGGCCGCCCCGCGCGGCCCCGACGGCCGAACGCGGTTCGGCAACCACCGTGTCCAGACCGGGAAAGGGCCGGCCGCGCTCGACGATCGGGTGGGCGCCCAGAGCGAAGGTGAACGGTGCGCGGCCGGCGGACGCAAGGTGGTAGTCCACCCTCACGGCCGTCCCCGGGGTCAACGCGCGCAGGGCATCCGCTCCGGCCTCGCGGCCCAGCAGGACGATGCTGTCCGCCGGGATCTGTCCGGACCCGGGTGCCGACGAGGTGGAGCGCACGATGCCGCGGCGGACCGTGACCTCGTAGGCGTCCCGGGTGCAGGGCGCGGCCCGGTTGTTGTCGGTGCCGCAGACGGCGCGGGCGCGGGATCTGGCGCCCCAGCTCGGGGTGAAGAGCCCGATGGATCCGACGGGGAGGGCGTACTGGTTGAGGCCGCCCAGGGGCAGGGTGCCGTGGGCTGTGGTGCGGATGTGGCCGTGCAGGGTCAGCCGGCCGGTGCGGGCGAGGCCGTCGGTGCCGACCCCGAAGACGTCTTCGGTGGAGCCGCCTTGAGGCAGCGTCCAGCCGAATCGCTGCCCGTCGGGGACGGCGGCCTTCAGCGCCCGTGCTGCCCGCACGGCCGGGCCTGAGGTCGCTCCGGTCGGCTGCACGCCGGGATGCTGCGACTCCTCGATGTTGAAGAAGTCGCCGTTCACCCCGGCCACCGCTCCCTGTCGCGCGGCCATCACGGACACCTTCTCGCGCGCGGCCACAGCACCCGGGAACAGCAGGCCTGCCCGCACTCCCCGACGGTCCAGATCCACCGTCAGCACATGCACCCGGGCGCTGCCGTGCGATGTGGGCACGGTGAACGCCCGGTATTCGACTCCGGGCGCCACCACCTCCGATACCGGAGCCGCGTCCACCGGTACGGCCGCGGCCCGGACCGAGGGCGGGGCGGAGGCTGAGGCCGACGTCCAGGACGACGCGACACCCACACCGGCGAACACGAGTACTGCTACAGCACCCCTGAACCTCTTCACCCCACCACCATGCACGAAGCCGCACTCCCCACACTGCACGCCTTCCGGCCAACCCCACCAACAGTCCCGAAGAGCAACCCATTTGACGGTCGATCAACCATCTACGGCTCGGAGGCAGCCGACCACCGACGCCTGGGCCGGGCTCATGTGGAGGGTGCCTTTCGCCATGACTGCCGCGTCAGCGGGTCGAGCGACAGAGCGAGCGAGGCGCACGAGAAGATCGCGAAGCCCGCGCTGTACATCCGGACCCGGCCGAACATGTCGCCGAGGCGGCCGAGTGCGCCACGAGCACCGCGGAGACCAGGACGTAACCGAGCATCATCCAGAGCAGGCAGCCGATGCTCCCCGGGGCGAGTCCGGCGGCCCCGCCCGGGCACCGGGCGTTCACAATCGCTCCCCGACCGATCCGGCCGTACCGTCAGTGGTGTTGGGCCATGTGAGCGAGAGTCCGGGCGGCGCTGTCGGGGGCGAAGGCGCCCTCGATCCCCTCGGCGGCACCTGCGGCCGCTTCCCTGGAGCGGGGGAAGAGAAGGTCCTCGTAAGCACGGACGGCGTCGTCGATGGCGGGGTTGTCGACAAGGGCGCGGGCGAGGTCGGCGCCGTCGAGCATGGCGAGGTTGGCGCCCATGCCGGAGAACGGCGACATGAGGTGGGCGGCGTCGCCGAGGAGGGTGAGGCCGGGGGTGTGCTGCCAGGTGTGGGGGACGGGCAGGGCGTACAACGGCCGGTTGATGTAACCGGTGCCGGTGTCGGCGATGAAGCCGAGCAGGTCGCCGCTCCAGCCGGTGAACTCCTTGAGCAGCACTTCGCGTACGGCGGCGGCGTCGGCCAGGTCGAGGCCGGCCTTCCGGTGCCAGTCCTCGTCGGTACGCATGCCGATGTAGGCGCGGATGTGCTGATTGCTGTTGCGCTGGGCGACGAAGCCCTGGTTGTTGTCGAGGGCCATCATGGTGCCGTCGCCGGTGAGGGCGGCGAGTGCGGGGTGGCGGACATCGGCATCGTCGAGGCCGGTTTCGACGAAGGTGACACCGGTATAGACGGGTGTCGCGTCGGACAGCAGGAGGCGGACTTTCGACCAGGCGCCGTCGGCTCCGATGACGAGGTCGGCCTCGGTGGTGGTGCCGTCGGCGAAGTGCAGGCGGTGGGCACCGTCGGCAAGGGGTTCGGCGTGGGTGAGCTTGTGGCTCCAGCGCACGGTGCCGGGTTTCAGGGAATCCAGCAGGAGGTCGCGAAGCTGGCCCCGGTCGATTTCCGGGTTGCCGTCTTCGGTGTCGGCCTGGGGCGGGACGACGTCGAACAGGACGCGTCCGTCACGGCCGACGAGGCGCATCTGGCGGCCTTCGGGGCGGGCCAACTCCAGGAATTCCTGCAGCAGTCCGGCTTCCCGCAGAGCGCTCTGGCCCGAGTCGGGGTGCATGTCGAGGGTGCCGCCCTGGTTGCGGGCCGCGCGGGAGGCGTCCTGGTCGTGGACGGTGGCGGTGATGCCGTGCTGCTGGAGGATGCGGGCGCAGATCAGGCCGCCGGGGCCGGCGCCGATGATCGCGATGCGGGACGCGGTGGATCCGGTCATGGTGGTGCTCCGTTCGGAGGGAGGTTCTGGATGGCAGAAGAAGGGATACGCGGAAGCTGCCGGGAAGTGCCGGGCGCCACCCCAGAAAAGCACACTCAGTTTAAAAGTGCAATGAGTCAACTTTTCCATCTGTCGAACCAAAGCAGATGGAATCGCGGTTTCCGCTCGTGGCCGGAGCCGGCAACAGGGGCGGCCAATAACACGGTTCGTCCTCAGATGCCGGAGATCCACAGGTGATCAGACACGCTGGGCTCGAAGTTCCGTTTCGCCCGGAGATGCTCGGCTCCATCCCCGATGATGGGGACCGCCCGGGGCACATCATCAAGTAACGCTGGGAGTACGCATATGACGGTGGAGGCCGGCGCATGGCAGGAGGAGCGCATCGCGGGGCGGGTGTGGACGGTGCGTCTGGATCCGTACGGCCGCCCTTCCGCCGGCGCGGTAAAGCTTTCCTGCTCCCGTCCCGCCTGCGCCGATCAGCGCTTCGCCGACGGAGCCGCTGCCGGGCGCAAGGCCGCGGTCGGCCACGTCAACATGCACCTCGCCCACATCCGCGCGGGCGGCGGGCCGCGCGGTGAGGCATGGTGCGCCTGCCGCGCCGCCGACTGCGCATGGCACACCCCCGACCCCGAAGCCGGACGGCGGGGCGGGGCACGGCCGGTGGCGGGGTCGGTGCGGTGCGGGGGCCCGGTGGTCCTGACGGTGTACGCGGACCGCACCGGGCGGCTGTGGCGGATCGCGGAGACGTGCGCGCGCTGCGCGGCCGCCACCGTCGACTGCCGCACTCTGGACACCGCACCGCCACCCGCTCGGCCGGGCCGGGCCACGGACAAACCGGCCCCGGAGCGGGAACCGGCAGACACCGCAGCGAGGGCCGGTGAGAGTGTGGCCGCGCTGTTCTCCGACCGCCTCCCCTCCCCCGCCGGCGCCACCTCGCCCGCCCCGGCCGCCGAGCCGACGTCGGTGCCACGCGCCCGCGCCGCCACGCCCGCAACAGCGTCCGGGCGGGGGAGACAGTGGGGGAAGATCGCGCAGCGGACCGTGCCGCGCGACCTTGAGCCCGACGCCCTGCGCAATGAACTCATCGAGCTGGGCGACGCGTTCCGCGCCTATCAGCAGCGCACCGAACCCGCCCCCGCCCTCCTCGCCGAGCTCCACGAGCGCAAGGCCCGAGCGTTCTCCCTCTGGGCCGACGTCAGCGGCGACGGCTCCCTGCGCGAAGAAGCGAACCGTGCCGAGAAGGCCGCGCAGACGACTCGGGAGATGCAGAACAACCGCGTCGGCCGGATCATCGGCGGCACGGGGAGCGGCGACGAGCCCGTAGTGGAGCGGTTGCTGACCCAGAAACAGGCCATGCACGCCCGTACCGTCCTTGAGTACGTCGAAGCCCACGCCCCGCACCCCGAGGCCGAGGTACGCCTCGCGGTACTCATGCTCACCCTGCGGGCCGCACGCGCCGGCACCGGGAACGTCACCGGCCAGGACCTCACCGGCTGGCTGCCGGGCGATGCCGAGCGTGTGCTGGACCAACTGGTCGCGGCCGACTGGCTGCGCCTGCCCGGCACGGTCACCGAAGCACTGGCATCCCAGCCCGAAAACCCCACCGCCATCACCGTTCCCACCCTGCTGCCCGAGCAGCCACGCCCGTTCACCTTCGGCAAGACCACCCGCTCGAAGCTCTCCGGCTGGGCCCAGAAAGCGGTGGGCGACCGGAAGATCCGTAAGAAGAAGCTGGGCGCCGCCACCCGGCTCCTCGCGCTGTACGCCGCCGCCCACACCAGCCCCGACGGACGGCTCGGGCACCCCGAGGACGACGGACTGCCGCTGAACCGGGCCGCAGCGTTCTGCGCCCTGCTCCCCGACCAGGTCGCCGAGCACGTCGAGCTTCTGGTCGCCGCCGACTGGCTCACCGATGCCGACGCCACCGGCGGACGGCTCCGCGGCCGCCTCGCCGAGCGCATCCTGCCGCTGGGAGGACTGCTGTAACCCTCTCACCAGCCGCCAACGCGTCGCTAACGCTCCAACTCCACACCGTTGGCGGCGCGTTACCGAGGTACCGGAGGGCACTCAGTTCCGAAACAGTGCGCACCAGTTGGCGCCGCCCAGGAAGCGGGGCATTTTATCCGGGCCGCTCCTTCTTGGGTAGGCAATGGGAGAAACTCCTGGGGTGAACGAGGTGTGAGGTTTCACACGCAGCGGGGAATTGCCTCGCGGCGACTTCCAGCAGACTCTTGCATCCGTCAGGCCCCGCATGCGGCCCCCCCGATGTCCACGCAACTCCATCGGTGAGCCGTATGCCGCCCGAGCTTCATTAGGGGGCTCCCGCAAGGGAGTTGCCCCATCGGGTGAGTTCTTCCCGTGACCAGTAGTTGGGAGGAGAAAGCCAGGGGCACGATTGCGTCCGCCAGGTCACCGTACGCACACCGCTGGAAGGAAACCGTGTGAGCCCGATATCGGTCCGGGGATTCGCGGTGGCGTCTGCCACCGCGGTGACCACCGTTGGCGCCGTGGTCGGCGTTGCCGCGGCAGGCCCCGCTGCCGCTTCGAGCGACAACGTCGAGGCCACCGCGGCCGATGGCACGCTTCTCGCGGACATACCCGCCGGCCAGCAGGCCCAGGTGCAGACCGCGTCCCTGACGCAGCAGGCGGACGCCCAGTCGGCGCAGGCCAGCGCGGCGGCGAAGAAGTCCGCGGAAGAGGCGGCGCGCCTGCGGGCCGCCCAGGACGCCAAGGCCAAGAAGAGCGCCGCCGACAAGAGCAAGGCCGACAAGGAGAAGGCGGACAAGGACGCCAAGGCCCGCGATCTGGAGACCCAGACCGCCAGCCGCTCGGCGAGCCGGAGCAGCAGCACCTTCCAGGTCCAGAGCTCGTACTCGGTCTCCGACGTGCAGGCGATCGCCCGTCAGATCATCCCCGCCGACCAGTTCCAGTGCTTCAGCAACATCGTGAACAACGAGTCGAGCTGGAACTACCGGGCCACCAACGGCACGGCCTACGGACTCGTCCAGGCGCTGCCCGGCTCCAAGATGAGCACGGTGGGCTCGGACTGGCAGACCAATCCGGCCACCCAGATCAAGTGGGGCCTGAACTACATGAACGAGCGGTACGGCAGCCCCTGCGGCGCCTGGTCGTACTGGCAGGCCCACGACTCCTACTAGGCCGGTGGCACCGACGGCCCGCCCGGGGTCGTCAGTTCGCCCCGAGGCGGGCGCATCCGCGGTGCACGGGCGTCAGTGATCGGTCGAGAGCGGCTCTGCCGAGGCGTGCAGCAGCAGGTCGCGCAGGGCCGTGGCGGTGTCCGACGGCTCGGCGGGCGTGAGGACGACCTGGTCGGCGGCGGTCGACGAGCCGACTGAACGGCACATGACACACCATGACTTCGACCGTGCGCAGTGCTCTTTGAATCGGTGTACGGCGTACCGGGAATCGAGGCCCGGCACTTGTCATCAAGTGCCGGGCCTCTTCGTCGTCCCGGTCAGGTCCTCGCCACCACGCTCAGCGGCTGACCACATCGAGATGCTGAGCCAGGGCCTCATGTCCTTCGGGAGTGGGGTGCAGGCCGTCCACGAGGAGTTCTGCCTTGCCGCTGAGGGGCTCCCACATGTCGAGGTGGTCGACGTGGTTCTGGGCGCACCAGGTGCGTATGGACTCGCGCAGGGCTTCCGCTCGGTCCCGGGTGAATCGCAGGCCCTCGTAGTCACGGGTACGTGTCTCGTCGACCCACGTCGGTCCCATGACCACGAGGCGTGCGTTGTGGCTCTGGGCCGTGTGGGCCAGCGAGGCGAGGCTGTCCGCGATGTGTGCAAGCCCGTCGGGGCGGTCCTGCGGTGCGGCGAGCGGCAGGGCGCTGTCGTTGATGCCCGCCGCGACAAGAAGGGTGTCGGGCCGACGGGCGGCAAGGAGCGCGGGCGTCTGCTCGCAGACGTCGATCAGGGTGCTGCCAGGGATGGCCAGGTTGAAGACCCGGTGTTCCGTCTCGTTTTCGGCGATGTGGCCGGCCGCGAGGCGAGCGGCCCAGCCACCCTGTGGGTCGCAGCGTCCATAGGCGATGCTGTCGCCCACGATGACGACGCGTGCTGCTGGGCGCAGAGGCTTCGCGTCCAGGTACGCCCAGGCACTCTCCCCGGAGGAAAGCAGCACCCGGCGGCGGACGTAGTCGTCCACCTCGTAGGCATCGGCCGCGGCGAGGTCTTCGTCAGTGAGGTGGAGGACGGCGCCCTCGACCGTGGCGCCGAGCTTTCGCTCCAGCGTCAGGTGTACGTCGATGCCGCTGGTGGCGATCACCGACTGGTCGGTGATCGCCAGCGGCCTCGTCGTGTGGCCGGCCAGCGATGCCGCAGAGCTGGGTACGGGGCGGCCGAAGAGAGCGGTCTGCACTCGCTCGTCCAACAGCGTGCCGAAGGAAAACAGGGTGTGGGGGCGGGACTCGGTCACCGTGAAGCCGTGGCCTTTCTTCTGGAATGATCACTTCAGCCTAACGGCCGAGCCGAACCGGAAGGTGGGCCGAGCAGGCGCGACGCACGACTTGAGCGTGTGTTTTGGCCTCTTGTGCGGTGCGGGTCACGCCCGTTCCGGTGTCCTGTCAGGCTGGAGCGCACGCTATGCGTTGTGGCATGGGTGTCGGTGGAGGGGGTCGGAGTCGCGCCGACGATTCCGCCCCTTGGCGATCGCCGCGCCTCGGGCCACAGCATCATCGGCCTGGTGGTGTTCGACGGGTCGTCTCTGCACGCCGAGGCCGTTGGACGCTGCTGGTCGCAGGGCCGCCTGTGGGCGTGGCCGGCGGACTCCTGAGGTAGCGGCCGGAGTTCACCGCCGGCCCGTACGGTGCGGCAAGGAGGCCAACGAGCCCCCTCACTCCAGGAGCCCGCGCCAGCGGTCGGCCGACGCCACCATGTCCTCGATGACTCGCTCCAGGAACGTCCCCACCTTGGCCAGCCGCTGCCCCACGGGGGTGTCGAGGCCGAGCGTTTCGGCCGCTGTCATCGCGGCGTGCGCCGACTGGAGCGTCAGCCGTGAGCTGATCACGATCGAGCGGTACCAGGCGTCGTCGTCGACGACATAGATGTCGCGACGCCGCTGCGGGTCGCGCTCACGCCGGACATACCCGTGCTGCACAAGAAAGTTCACGGCCACGGAGACGGAGGCCGGGCTGACCTTCAGCCTGCGGGTCAACTCCGCCGCCGTACGCCTGCCGTCCTCGGACAGCAACAGGTCGACGTGTACGCGTGCCGTCATCCTCGGCAGCCCCGATCTGACGGCCAGCTCGATGATCTCCTCTTCCATCGTGCTGCCCGGCGCGCCGGGCGCGCGCGAGGGCGCCGGTGTGCCACGCCGCGCCCGCTTGACCGTCGCCCGGTGTGCCTGTTCGGGCCGGTAGCCGCCGGCACTGCCGTTGCGTGCGACCTCCCGGCTGATCGTCGAGGTCGGCCGGTCGAGCCGCCTGGCGATCTCGGCGTAGGAAAGCCCATCGGCCAGTCCGGCCGCGATGCGCTGGCGCTCCTGCTGGGTCAATCGTCCTCCTGGCATGCCGCCAGTATTGCCTTCACCGTCACTCATTGCAACGCTGCATTGCATTCGACCTCAGCGTCATTGCATCAATTTACCGCCGTCTACCTGGCTCTTAGCCATTCATTTGATTGATGGGAATCCGAATGCAACGTAGCATTCGACACATGCCAAACACGCACTGTCGCGAGATGAGGAACGGTCATGAGTGAATCCCTCCACACCGTCACGACGCTGCCGACGGAGCGTCAGCCCGGGTGTCCCTTCGATCCGCCCGCAGAGCTGACCGAGGCCCGCCGGCACGGGCCCATCAGCCGGTACACCCACCCCGGCGGAAAACCCGGCTGGCTCATCACCGGCTACGACCTGGTCAGGTCGGTCCTCGCCGACCCTCGGTTCAGCTCGCGCAAAGAGCTCCTGAACGTGGTCGACTTCGAGATCCCGCCGGCGCCGCCCGGCGAATTCCTCCTCATGGACGAACCCCAGCACAGCCGCTACCGGAAGCCGCTGGTGGGCAAGTTCACCGCACGGCGCATGCGACTGCTCACCGAACGCATCGAGCAGATCACCACCGACTGCCTGGATGCGATGGAGAAGGCCGGACCGCCGACGGACCTCGTGACCGCGTTCGCCAAGCCCATCCCCACCATCATCATCTGCGAGCTGCTGGGAGTCCCGTACGAGGACCGGGACTCCTTCCAGGAACAGATCGACAAGTTCATGAACGGGGAGACGAATGACGAGGACCTGATAGCGGCCTACACCGCGACCCAGAACTACCTCGCACAACTGGTGGCCGCCAAGCGCGCGAACCCCACCGACGACGTGCTCAGCGAACTCACCGACAGCGACCTGAGCGACGAGGAGCTGCAGGGGATCAGCCTGATCCTCCTCGCTGCCGGGTTCGATACCACCGCCAACATGCTGTCCCTCGGCACCTTCGCGCTGCTGCAGAACCCTGAGCAACTGGCCGCGCTGCGCGCCGATCCCGCGCTCATCGACCGGGCCGTGGAGGAGTTGCTCCGGTATCTGAGCGTCGCCAAGTCGTTCATGAGGACGGCCCTGGTGGACGTCGAGCTGGGCGGCCAGACCATCGAGGCCGGCACGACGGTCGTCCTCTCGTACAACACCGCCAACCGCGACCCCGAGCGCTTCGCCGACCCGCATGTACTCGACCTCGGGAGGCAGGACGGCGCGAATCTGGCTTTCGGTCACGGCATCCACCTGTGCCTGGGCCAGCAGTTGGCCCGCATCGAGATGCGGGTCGCGTTCTCCGCGCTGCTCAGCCGCTTCCCCACACTGCGCCTGGCCGTACCGGCCGAAGAGGTAGGACTGCGCCCGGAGAGCGCGGACATCTACGGGGTGAAGAACCTCCCGGTCACCTGGGACAGGTGACCGGGAGGCCCTGCCGGCCTGGTCGGACGACGTCCGCCTGGCCGCACGAGCCCGCCACCGTCGACTACCACCGAGCCGCACCTGGCGTCTCCAACTCTCCGCCGCCGGCGCACGGACCACCCGGCTCCCCGAACCCGGCACGGCGCCCGCCACCGCTGTGCGGCCGCATCCCGGTGGACTCCCTGAAGTTCGACGGCGACCCCGGTTCCCCCATCGGCGCGGAAGATCAATAATCGGCGGATGGGTACTGTGGCGGCGCTGCGCCGTTATCCGGTCAAATCCATGCTCGGCGAGACCGGGGCCGAGATGCGGGTCACCCCGCGCGGCGTGTACGGCGACCGGGCGTTCGCTGTGCTCGATGCGTCGGGTGCCGTCGGCAGCGTCAAACACCCCCGGAAGTGGGGGCAGTTGCTGAGCTGCCGAAGCCGCTGGAACAAAATGGGCGTACCCCAGGTGGAACTTCCGGACGGCACGACCCTGCACGCAGGCGACGCCGAACTCGACGAGCGGCTCTCCGAGTTGCTGGGCAGGCGGGTGGCGCTGTCGGACAGCCCACCGCAAGGCGGCACCCTGGAGCGCGCGGTCCCGGAATACGAGGGTGGCGCGCCGGACGTCGTACGCGAGCAGGCGTACGTCGACGCGACCGGGGCGAGCGTCACGGCCGGGCGGGTCGCGGCGGGGACCTTTTTCGATTTCGGGAAGGTCCACCTGGTGACCACGGCGACCCTGGGCCGGCTTCGGTCCGCTTATCCCGCGGGGGACTTCGATGCCCGCCGTTTTCGACCGAATGTGGTCGTTGACGTCCCCCGCGAACCCGGCTTCCCCGAGGACGCCTGGGAGGGCCGGACCCTGCGGGTCGGCGAGGTGCTGTTCCGGGTCACGGTGCCCACACCCCGTTGCGTGGTCCCGGCCCTGGCCCACGACGAGTTGCCCGCCGACCCGGGCATCACACGCACGGTGGCCCGCGAGCACCGGGTGCCCGTACTCACCCTGGGCCGACTGGCCTGCGTGGGCGTGTACTTGGACGTACTGGAGCCGGGCACGATCAGGGTCGGCGACCCCGTGACCCTGGGCTGACCGGCGCCTGCAAAGCCTCAGGTGGCGACGGTGTCCAGCACGGAGTCGTCCAGGGTGCGCGCCCCCGGCAGCCGGTGCCGGGCGGCGATCACCGCGGCGTCGATGTCTCGCGTCCCCGTCGACACGCACAGGGTGTACGCCACGTCGTCCAGGCGCTGACGAGTCGCCTCGCTTCCCTCGCTCGCCTCCAGGGCGCGGAGCGCGGTGTATTCGTCGAGGAGTTCGCGGAGCACTGCGGGGTGGGCCATCAGCATGGGCGGGAGACCTCCGGTCGGCACGGCTTGGACACCTACTCGGGTGCCCCTGCCTCCCCGTCCTACACCCCCCACCCGTACCGGGCGGGGGCGGGCTGCGGGGTGGTGGCGGAATACGTACGGCTGCCCAGGTCGGCCAGTGCGCGCACGTGGCAGCGCAGCGCCCAGGGGTCGACTGGCTTGATGAGGAACCCGGCGGCGCCCATACGGTAGGCGCGCTCGGCGAGTCGGTCGTCGCGGCCGGTACCGGTGATGAGCAGCACCGGTACCTCGCGGGTCTGATCCAGGCGCGAGAGGTAGGACATGGTGTCCAGCCCGTCGATCCCGGGCATCTCGATGTCCATCACGACGGTGGCGACCGGGTGGCGCAGGACAGCTTTGAGAGCCTGCTCACCGCTGGTGGCCCGCAACAGTCGCCGGCCGAGCGGAGCCAGCGCATGTTCGAGCGCGAAGAGGTTGTCCTCGTGGTCGTCGACGAGGAGCAGCGCGCCTTCGGTACGGGGCGGGGGGCCGGCCGGGTCGGCGGCAGGGGGTGGTGCGGGCATGGGTGTCTCCCCACTGATCGGCACAGCACGATGAGCGGGAGAGCCTCTGCCTGACTCTTCCGGACCCGAGCGTAGCCAGGTGCAGCCGCGCGCAGGAAAGAGACCAAGCACGAGGGACTTCCGACTGCATCACTCCCCCTCGGACGACTGCAGTGCCGCCGGTCGCCTCAGGTGAGCGAGATCCTCAGCTCGTAGGGCCGCCCGGTGCTGATGGCCTCCGCCTGCTCACGCAGGTCCGCCGCGGTGAACCCGAGCAGTGCCCGGTCGGCGGCGGCGCGCAGCAGGGGCACGATCCGGACGGGCGGCTGACCGCGGTGGGTCGCGGCGAGCTCCACGAACGCCTGCTGGTACGAGGTGCCGTGGCTGCCGGAGCTGTCGGCGAGGAGCCGCGCCAGCGCTGTCCTGTCGATGCTGATGTTGCCCATGGCCGCTCCCTTGGCTCGATGGCTCCGGCCGGTCCGGTCCCATGCCATCGACGTTAGAGGGAGGCACTGACAATCCGGTCGGCCCTTGGTCGAGGGCCGCTCAGGCCCGGTTGTGCCCGGGAGGTGAGGTGGACGAAGCCATGCGCCCCGTGCATGGGGCGCGCGGGGACGAGCAGAGGGGTGTCAGAAGCGCCGGGCGGATTCCTGTGCGTGGGCCATGCGCCGCAGGCTCAGCAGTACTCCACCGCCCGCCGCTGGTCCGGCTCCCACCCCCGGGCCATCGCCGGGGCACAAACCCGAGGCTACCCATCAGCGGAGTGCAGGCAGTACGGCTTCTCGCCGACCGCCCTTCGCGCCCCCACCCGGGGGCCATCCTCACTTCAACTCCCTTACAAATGAAGGGGGTTAAGGCACACCTACAGAAGCCCAGCACGCCGTCACCCCGCGCCCCACCACGGAAACGCCGGCCCGGCCCCCCTTCGTCAGCGCGGTACTCGGATGCTGTCGATGATGCGCGTCCAGTTGTCGCTGCCGTGTCCGGCCTCGATCGCATGCCGATAGTGAGCCTGCACGGCCAGCGGGAGGGCCAGGTCGAGGCCGAGCGACCTGGTGGTTTCGACGATGTGGTCGGCCGTCGCACCCATCATGGTGACCGTGCTGAGGTCGCCCGGATGCTCGCCGGCATCGAGCGCGGTGCCAGGATTGTCTTCGCCCGCCCGCAGAATGTCGCCGATCGAGGCGGCCGAGGAGAGCAACTCCGGCAGCGCCTCCGAGGCCCTCATTCCTGCGGTACCCAGCATCGCGGTGGCGTGCATCAGGGCGGACAAGCTGGTGAGGAATACCGCGAGTTGGGCCTGGTACATCATCTGGGCGAGGCCCGGGTCCTCCCCCAGGTACTTCGGCGTTCCGAGCAGCGCCAACGTCGCCAGATGGCTCTGCATCCCCTCTTTGCGTCCGCTGTAGTAGACGTACGCCGCCTCCGTACCGACCATCGGTGCGGGGACCATGACGCCGCCGGTGAGGAAGGCGGCGCCGTGAGCCGCCGCCCAGGCCGCCGCTTCGCGCGTGCGGTCGGGTGTGTCGGAGCTCAGGTTGACCAGTGTCCGGCCGGCGAGCGATCCGGTGGCGCCGTCGAGGACGTCGTACATCGCCTGATAGTCGGTGAGACTGAGGATCACGAGGTCACTCGCTTCGACCGCCTCGCCGGGTGTCTCCGCGCGTATCGCTCCGTCGGACACGACGCCGTCGGCCCGGCCGGCGGTGCGGTTCCAGACCGTGACCGGGTGGCCGGCCCCAAGAAGGCTGCGGGTCATCGCCTGCCCCATTGGGCCGAGCCCGATCACGGTGACAGCGCTGTTTTTCCTAGTGGTGTGGTTCTGTTGTTCGTTCACAGCTCCATGATCGAAGAGCGCCGTTAGCCTCGGAAGTACCCACTATTTTCTGCGGTACTTACCTTTTAGTAAGGGGATCAGTGATGACCAGGACGCCCAGACGCGGGCCTTACATCTGCGGCATCGACGCCGCGCTCGACGTGGTGAGCGGCAAGTGGAAGGGCTTGATCCTCTGGGAACTCGATGCCCATGGCATACGACGCTTCGCTGAGCTCCGTCGCGGCATGCCGGGAGTGAGCGAGAAGATGCTGACGCAGCACTTGCGCGAGATGGAGGAGGACGGTCTCGTGCACCGAAAGGTGTACGCGGAGGTTCCGCCGCGAGTGGAGTACTCCCTGACTGAGCACGGGCGCACCCTCAATCGAGCTCTCGGTCCACTCGGCGACTGGGGAGTCGAGCGGATACGTCGAGAGGCCTCCGAAGTGGTCGAAGCGGCTGAGCCCTCGCAGGGCTGAGGCCCGAGGCCGCCAACTCTGCCCATACAGACCCTAGTTGAAGGGCCGGTCTGCATTGCCGCGCAGGTGCGCGGTGATGGGCCGCGAGCGCGGGATCGTGACGGCGTCGGTCAGCACACGCGTTTGCCTCCCGCGCCGAGTGAAGGTGGACTACCCAGGACGCTGCGCCCCCGCCGATGGCGAGAGCCGGGGGCTCGGTGTCGGAGGTCGCCACGCCGACGAGGCAAGCCGGGCGGACGGGTCCCAGTCAAGTGCCCTCCGTGGAAAGGGCCTTGCGTAACCCCTCAAGCGCAATCGTGACAGCGGATCTGGTCGAGCGTGCACTCGTACTCGTACATTCCGTGCCGCCGATCGCCGCAGGGTTCCCTTCAACTCCCCTCATGGCAACACCCGTTGGGAATACCATCACGCGCGCACCGGCCCCGCCGCGCTGAGGCACCCTGCCGCTGCCTCCTGGCCGGATCCAGCCCCCATCGGGATAGGGAAACCCCTCACACTCACCGGACTGCCTGGCCGCCGCCACCCCCGTTGCGGACACTCATGCGTCGGCGCGGCTCCCGCCACGAGCGGCGCCGTCAGCACCCCCGCACGTGTCCGCCGCCTCCCCAACTGCCTTGCGCACCAGCGGCGGACGGCCCCGTGTCCTAAGGGAAAGGAACCCCCACTCCTATGGAGATACGAAGAGCCGCGAGGCTCTTGACGGCCGCGCTGGCCTGCGTGTCCGCGTCCGCCATCGCCCTGCCCGCCGCCACGGCGGCACCGACGCCGCACCCCGCGCCGACCGCCGGCCCGGGCGCCTTCGCCGCGGCGCCCTACACGGCCGATCCGGCCCCCGCCGTGCGCAGCCGCGTCGTGGACGCCGCGCAGAAGGCGCTGGTGGCCCACGCGAGTGCCGCCCACAAGGCCGACGGCGACGCCTTCTCGGTCCGGAACCTGGTGGTCGACCGGGACGGTGCCGCTGCCGTCCGCTTCGACCGCACGTACAAGGGCCTTCCCGCCTACGGCGGCGACGTCATCGTGCACCTGAAGAAGGACGGGACGTACGCATCGCTGGCCACCGGCTCGCAGGCCTCCGGGGCGGTGTCCACCGAGCCCCAACTGCCCGCATCCAGCGCCACGAAGGTGTCGGCCGGCGCGTTCGAGGGGCACGTCGACTCCGTCTCCGCCTCGCACCTCGCGGTGCAGATGGCAGGCACCGACGCCACCCTGGTCTGGGAGACCGTCGTCAGCGGCACGCGCCCGGACCGCACACCCAGCCGCCTGCACGTTCTGGTGGACGCCCGTACCGGCAAGGTCGTACGGACCAAGGACGAGGTGAGTACGTTCGCGGCCGAGGGGGCCGCGCACGCCACCGCCTCGAAGGTCGGTGCGGCGGCCCGGGCCGCCGCACCGACGGTCGCCGGGACGGGCCAGTCGATCTACAGCGGCCGGGTCTCCCTCGACGTCACCCAGTCCGGCAGCGGCTACTCGATGACGGACCCCTCGCACGGCAACGGCTACACGACCGACCTCAACCACGCCACCAACGGCACCGGTTCGGTCTTCACCAGCTCCAGCGGCACCTTCGGCAACGGCTCCACCAGCGACCCGGCGTCCGCCGGTGCCGACGCGCACTACGGCGCGGCCGAGACGTTCGACTACTACAAGAACGTCCAGGGCCGCAACGGCATCTTCGGCGACGGCCGGGGCGTACCGTCGCGGACGCACTACGGCAACGCGTACGTGAACGCCTTCTGGGACGGCACGCAGATGACCTACGGCGACGGCCAGAGCAACGCGCGCCCGCTGGTCGAACTCGATGTCGCGGGCCACGAGATGAGCCATGGTGTGAGCGGTGCACTCACCGGCTGGGACGAGACCGGCGAGACCGGCGGCATGAACGAGGGCACCAGCGACATCTTCGGCACCATGGTCGAGTTCTATGCCAACAACCCGGTCGACACACCCGACTACACCATGGGTGAACTCATCAACATCAACGGCGACGGCCGGCCGCTGCGCTACATGTACAACCCCTCCCTCGACGGCCGGTCGCCCAACTGCTGGAACAGCAGCAACGGCAGCCTCGACCCGCACTACTCGATGGGCCCGCTGAACCACTGGTTCTTCCTGGCGGCCGTCGGCAGCGGCGACCACGGCTACGGCAACAGCCCGACCTGCAACAACTCCACGGTCACCGGGCTCGGCAACGACAAGGCCGCCAAGATCTGGTACAAGGCCCTTGCCTCGTACGCCAACAGCAGCGAGGACTACCACCAGGCACGCATCGACTCGCTGAAGGCCGCAGCCGACCTCTACGGCACGCACTGCACCGAGTACAACACCGTCGACGCGGCCTGGGCCGCCGTCAGCGTCACCGGCGCCGACCCCGTCCCCGGCAGTTGCAACAGTCAGCCGGGCTCCCCCTCGGTGACCAACCCGGGCAACCAGAACGGCACCGTCGGCACCGCCGTCTCGCTGCAGATCCAGGCGAGCGACCCCGGCGGCAAGACGCTCACCTACAGTGCGACTGGCCTGCCCGCGGGTCTTTCGATCAACTCCTCCACGGGTCTCGTCACCGGCACCCCGACGACCGCCGGCACCGCGTCCGTGACCGTCACGGTGAAGAACACCGACAACGCCACCGGTACGGCCTCCTTCACCTGGACCATCACAGGCGGCGGCAACCCGCCAGGAGGATGCGGCAACCTCCCGGCGTGGAGCGCGTCCAGTAGTTACGTGCCGGGCGACCAGGTCTCGTACAACGGCCACAAGTGGTCCTCCCAGTGGTACTCGACCGGCGCCGAGCCCGGCGCACCCGGATCCTGGGCCGTCTGGAAGGACGCGGGCGCCTGCTGATTGGTCATCAACTCTCGCACATGGGCGGGCTGTTGGTCTTCCGACCGGCAGCCCGTCCGCGTACCGATGAACGGCTCCTCCCCCCTCCGCAATTGGTCTTGACCTTTCACCGAGAGCAGTCCTACATTCGGCGCGGCACCATGAAGGGCAGGTTCATGATCGACGTCTGAGGCGTGAACGAGGCTGTGTCCGGGAGGGCTTGCGATGACCGAGCCGACCGCGCTTCCGCCCGGTGTCGAACGCAGCGCCCTCTGCGACACCGTACGGACCCACCTGTCACGCGGCGGCGGTGTCCTGCTCACCGGACCGGCGGGCATCGGCCGGACCACGGTGGTGGCTCGGCTGTCCGCGGAACTGCGCACCCGCGGCCGCCGGGTCCTGCGCTGTTCGCCCTCCCCCGCCGAACAGGACAGTCCCTTCCTGGGACTCATCGACCTGCTGACCGACGTCGCCGACGACACCCTCGCCTCGCTGGCTGCCCACGAACGCGCCGCACTCGAAGAGGTCCTGCTGCGCAGCGAGTCGGCCGGTCCGGCCGCCGGGCGCGATGCGCTCGTCCTGCGGATCGCCGTCCGCAAGGTCCTCGCCCTGCTCGGCGACACCGGTCCGGTCCTGCTGGTCGTCGACGATGCACAGTGGCTCGACCGGCCGACGGCAGAGGTCCTCAAGTACCTTTCCCGCCGCGCCGATTCGCGCCTGTCGGTGCTCGCCACGCTGCGGACAGGGGACGGCTCGGGCTCCTCGTCCGACCGCTCCGTACTGGAACTGTGCGCCCAGCCGGTCCGCCGGATACGCGTCCCGCCCCTGACCGCCCACGGGGTCGGCGAACTCCTGGAGCGGCACGATCACCCCTCCTGGCCCCACCCCCTCCTCGCGCGACTGCATCAGGCGAGCGGCGGTAATCCCCGTACGGCACTGGAGCTCAGCTCCGCACTCGACGAGCGCGTCCGCCTTGAGGGCAATGACTTACCCGACTCGACCGAACCGCTCCCCGTCCCGGACTCCCTGCGCCGACCGATCCTCGACCGCATCGGCGCACTGCCCGCCAGTGCCCGGCAGACGCTGGTCGTCGCGGGCGCCGCCGTACGTCCCACGGTGGAGTTGCTACGGCGGGCGGGCTGCCGGCAGGTCTTGGCCGATCTGGACACCTGCGTACGGGGTGGAATCATCCGCATCGTGCCGGCGTCCGACCAGGGGACCATCAGGTTTCTGGATCCGCTGACGCCGATGGTGCTCCAGTCCGAGACCCCGCACGAACGCCTCCTTGAGGCGCACCGCGTGCTGGCCGACGCTTCCGACGACGCGGTCGAGCGCGCACACCACATCGCGCGGCTGGCGGCGGGCCCCGATCCGGTCGTGGCCGCCCGGCTCTCCGCGGCCGCCTCGGCGGCCCGCCGCCGGGGTGCTCCGAAGACCGCGGCGAAACTCGGCCGCCTGGCCGCCGAGTACACCCCCGCCGGTCAGGCGTACGCCGACATCGAGCGCAGGCTCACCGCCGCCGAGGACGGCATCGAGGCCGGGGACCTCGGCTTCGCGCGGCAACTGGCGCACGAGGTACTGGGCAGCGCCGACCGCCCCGCCGACCGGGTACGCGCCTGGAATGTGGTCATCGACTCCTGTGGCCAGGCGATGGCCGAGATCGCGGACGTCTTCCCGGAGGCGGTACGCGACGCCGCCGGCGACCCCGAGCTGCTGGCCCAGTTGCACTACCGGATGAGCTGGCGCGAGTGGATGGTGGGTGGCTCGGCGCCACGCGCCCACGGCCATGCCGTTCGGGCCGCCGGGCTCGCGGCGCGGACCGGAGATCGCCGGACCGAGCTCATGGCGCTGACCCAACAGGCAGCCCTGGAACTCTTCCTGGGACTCCCTGAGGCGGAAACGACCCTGGCCGCGGCGCTCGCCGCACCACACGAAGTACACGCGATGACGCACCACAACGGACCCGTCTACCTCAAGTACCGGTTCCATCTTGTGCGCGACGAGCTGGACGAGGCCAGGGCCGAGCTGCGCACGCTGGTGTACCGGCTGCGGCAGCGCGGTTCGGCCGACAGTCTGAGCCAGTGCCTCATCGGGCTCGCGCAGGTCGAGATCCAGCGCGGACGCTGTCGTCCGGCCCTGACCATCGCCCGCCAGAGCCTGCGCATCGTCGAGGAGGCGGGGCTCAGTCAGGGGCCCGCGTGGTACGCGGTCTCGCTCGCCGAGACGGCCGGCGGCAGCCTGAACCGGGCGCTCACCGCGGCGGAGACGGCCAAACGGCACAGCGAGGACGACGACGACCGGCTCTTCCTGCCCCGAGCTCTGCATGCCGAGGGAAGGGTCAGGCTGTTCAGTGGCCAGAGCGGTGCGGCGGTCGAACTCCTCCGACGTGTAGGCGAGTTGGAGACGGCGCAAGGTCAGCGGGATCCGGCGACCCGGCGGTGGCACGCCGACCTCGCGGAGGCCCTGGCCGCCGACGGCGCACCGGATGAGGCGGAAGCGGTCATCGCCCTGGCCCGCCGCCAGGCCGAGCGGCTCGGCCGTCTCGGCATCCTGGCCACGCTCGACAGAGCGGCAGCGGCGGCCTCCACCGCCCATGGTCAACTACCGCGAGCGGCACGACAGTTGGAGAAGGCCGCAGCACGGCTACGGGCCACCGGATATCCCCTGGAGGAAGCCCGTGCCAGAGCGGACCTGGGCCGAGTCCGGCGCCGACTCGGAGACGAGGCCGCCGCCCGCGCCGCCTTCTCGGCCGCTCTCCGGATCTTCACCGAGGCCGACGCCCGTCCCTGGGCCGCCATGACCCGCGCCGAACGCGACCGTGCGCAAGACGGCTCGGCCTGCTTGCCCGAGGGTGGTTCCTGGTCGGACCACCTCACGTCCACCGAGCGCAGCGTGGTCGCCCGGGTCGCACAGGGTGCCACCAACCGCGAAATCGCGGCGGGCCTGGTACTCAGCGTGAAAACGGTGGAGGCGGCCCTCACTCGCGCGTACCGCAAACTGGGCGCCAAGTCGCGAGTGGACATCACACGCATGGTGATGACCCGGCCCATGGCGTAGGCGCGGGCTTCGAAGGTCCGCGCCGCATCCGGCTGTTGACTGTTACGGCGTCGGCCAGGCGACGGTGGTCTCGGCGGGCCGGTCGTAGTCGACGCCGGCGAGGCCCCAGCCGTAGAGCTCGCGGATCTGGCCGATGAACCAGTCGGCTCCGGCTGCCGATCGGTCGAGTCCTGATTCCGGGTCGGCCCACAGTTCGCGGACCTGGTCCTGGACCCGCGGGTCGAGCTCCCAGCCGTCGAGGCGCATGCGGCCCTCGTCGTCCGTCACGAGAGGAGTGGCGCCGGTGAGCTGGTCCCACAGGTCCTCCGCCTGCTGGGCGGTGGTACGGAAGCCCTCGCCGAGCACGGTCCGCAGGAACGTGGTGTACAGGGCGATGGAAGGGATGGCGCTGGAGGCCTGGGTGACGGCTGCTCCGGCGACGACCGTCATGGCGCGGCCACGGCCGGCGAGGACGCCCGTGTTCAGATGTCCGGCGGTGCGTTCCAGATGTTCCTTGGCTGCACCGATGGTGCCCTGCCGGTAGATGGGGGCGGTGAGTTCGGAGCCGATGTAGGTGAGTGCGGCGGTGGTGAAGCCGTCGGCGAGCAGGGAGCGTTCGGCCAGGGCCTGCACCCACAGCTGCCAGTCGGCGCCGCCCATCACCTGCTCGGTCCCGTACTTCTCTTCCTCGGTGGCCGCCTCCAGGCGGACGCTGGTGACCTTGGGGGTGCCGTCGGAGAAGTCCAGCGCCGGCGCCTCGTAGGGCGCGCCGAGCGGCTTGATCACCGAGTGGTGGACGGTGCCGGTCTCCGGGTCGGTACGGCGCGGGGCGGCGAGGCTGTAGATCAGGTGGTCCACCTGGCCGAACCGCTGCTCCACCAGGTCAAGCACCTCGTCCTTGCCCTTGTCGGAGAAGGCGTCCGTATTGACGAAGACGAAGTCGTGTCCGGCTTCGGCGGCGAGGCGGGCCGCGGCGGCGGTGCGGTACCAGCCGGCACTGGCGGTGCGCCGCTCCGTCTCCGCACCTTCGTAGGCGACGCCGACGCCGCGGATGCCGTGCTGACGGAGCCCGGTCAGCAGCGTGGCAAGGCCGTAGCCCGCGCTGTGGCCAAGGAGCAGGACCACGGGGCTGCTGCCGTCGGCACGCGGCGGGATCTGCTCCCACATACGGGTGACCGTCGCCGTGGACCCGGCCGGATGGGAGTTGACGATCAGAAAGCCGCGCTGCTTCGGGTCGATCTGCCTCAGGCTCACGTCGGTCCGTTCCGATTGGGGGTGGGAGGCGGACGGACGCGGGCCCATGGCCCTCTCGTCCGTGACGGCCGGGCGGAGCTCCACAGGGAGACCGGCTCGGCCGGGACCGGTGGTCGATCCAGGGATCGCACTCCGGATGTCCGTCATCGAAGATCGTATCGACGCCCGTGGGTACGGTCCTCTCCGAGCGCACTACGGAAAATCCGCCCGGCGGTTGTCGCATCCGTCATTGACTGCGCTCCTTGATCGGAGGGCGGACGATATCGCCCTTTCTGCAGAGAGGTGGGTGAATCCGCAGATTCAAGACGTCGGCGTACTGCCATCGGCAGGATGACGGCATGGACCTTGGGGATGCGGGACCGGGCCGATCGCGACCGATCACCGTGCGGGTGCCGGTGGAGCCGGTGGAAGCGGCTGTGGAGGCCGATGCCGTGGACGCCGTCGCGCGTACCGGGAATCTGGTCGTGCGAGGCCCCCTGTTCGGGGTGGCGGCACAGGACGACGGTGACGGGCCGACGTGGCGGGTCATCGTCGCGATCACGCTCGGCTGTCCTCAACAGGCCCGGGACAGCCTGAACTCGCGGCTGTGGTTCCGCGCGAAGGACGACGCGGACGGCCCGGAGGAGCGGCGCGCCCTGCTGGCGGCAGTCACCCGGCTGGAGACCGAGCGCGTCGACGAACTCGCGGTGGCCGGGACCCGGTTCCGCATCGTGCGCGCCGAGGAGTACGCGGCCGTCGGGGACCGGGGCGCAATGGAAGGGCCGCGCCCGACGGATCCCGAGCCCCTCGTCCCCGACTGGTCCCGCGCGTCCAGGGGACCGGAGGTCGATGTCGCTCTGGTCCTGGATCCGGAGGCCCCGGTCACCCCGACGCAGGTCGCTGAGCAGTTGGCACTACGGGACCTGTGCTACACCGGCGACCGCTTCCCCCACGACGTACGCGCCGACTCGCGCCGGGCCATGGACCTGCATCCGGACATTCTGCTGTTGCCGCCGTCGTTCACGGTCGTGGAGCAGTCGACGAACAGCTGGGCGCCGGTCAGCGGTCCGCATGCGAGCGCGCACTCTGCCCGCAGGTCCCTGGACTTCGCCCTGACCTGGACGTGGCCGCGCATGCGTGGGCTCATCCCGATCGACGCCGCCGTGGACGTCGACGCCCGTACCGAGTCCGCGGGCGACGGAACCGCCGGGCAGGCCGCGGACCTGGCCGAGTACGCCGAGGCCGCAACCGCGCTCCGGGCCGGGCGCGTCAACCGCCTGAAGTTCCGGGGCACCGTCTACCAGATCGCCCGTACGCGTCGCCTGCTGCGATGGGGGCCCGACGGCCCCGAAGGCCCGCGCCCGTCCGACGTCAACAGCCAGGACCCGGTACGCCTGCACCCGTTGCTCGACGAGGACGGCCGGATCGTCTCCCACGACTGACGCGGACGAGGAACGGCTCTGCCTCCCCACCGCAGGCGGCGGTCAGCGAGATGGCGCCAGGCATCCCGGCCACACCGCCCTTTGCGGCCTTGGGGACATCCCCGCTCGGCCACCGGCTCCGTTGGTCAGACGCCGGGCCTGTCGGTCCGCTCCGCGAGCCAGCCTGCCATTGCCCGTACGCCGACCCCGATGGCGCGCTCGTCCGGGGTGAAGTCGGGGTAGTGCGGGTACGCGGTGGTGATGGGTGCGCCGGGGGCGTGGACACCGAGGAACGTGAACGTTCCAGGGATGCGGTCCAGGTAGAGGGCGAAGTCCTCGCCGCTGAACGGAGGGAAGGCGGAGTGGAGCACGTTGACCGCGCCCCGGCCCAGTGTGCGGCGCAGGTGGCGGGCGAGCCTGTCACCATCACCTTCCGGGCACACCATGGCGGGGAACGGGTCGGAGGGAAAGGCCACCTCGGCGCCCGGGTACGAGGAGGCCAGGCGGCGGATGTCCTCGCGTACCTCCTCGTACCGCTCCTGCGGCCAGCAGCGGTAGGACACGCCGACCTTGGCCTCCTGTGCCCCGGCCCGCAGGGCCACGAACCGGGCCAGCGGCCCATGGGGTATTTGGGCGTCGGCGATCATCCGCTCGATGTCGGCAGGTGTCTGCGGCGGTGCCACCGTGGCGAGCGCGCCGATCTCGGCAGCCAGTCGCCGCGCGGCATCGGGTGCGCCCGGCCCGGTGACGGTCACCTCCGCCCTGTCCTGGCCCGGCAGCCCGAAGCCGGAGGTGACAGCGAACTGGCCGACGGGGAACGGCCCGCAGTGCAGCGCGTGGATCTCCTCGGCGCGGGTGCGCTCCAGCACGCCCGCGTCGATCACTGCGCGAGCACCGGTCAGGGCCTCCTCCGCAGGCTGGAAGAGGAACACCACCGTTCCGCTCAGTTGCCGCCGCAGCCGCATCAGGACCTTCGCAACACCGATGGCCACCGTGGTGTGGATGTCGTGCCCACACAGATGGGCCGCCGCCGGACCGCCCCCGACGATGTCCTTGGGCGGCACCGCGTCCATGTCCGCCCGATACGCGACCGTCCGGCCGGGCCGCGAGCCCCTCAGCACGGCGACCACACCGTTGCCGCCCACCCCCGCAGTGACCTCAAGACCGGCCGCTCGCAGCTCTGTGGCCACCACGGCAGCGGTGCGCTGCTCCTGGCCCGGCCTCTCCGGGTGGCGGTGGATGTCCCGCCGCAGCTCGATCAACCCGCGCTCCAGACGGGCCACTTCGGCGTCCACCGCTCGCTGCTCCCTCGGCCCCCTGAACCCGTCGGCGGCAGCTCTCCCCGCGGTACCCCACACCATTCCCGCGCCGGCTCCCGCCCCGATGGCCAGCACCGTACGGCGCGCGAGAGCATGCTCCTTGGGATGCTTCACCATTCCCCCTTCGTAATCCTTCACCTGGTCTTCCGCGGCATCGGACAGCGAAGCCGGCTCTCTGCCGTTGCCGTCTCGCCGCCCGCTGAGCGGTAGACCTGTGCGGTAAACGTCTTACGCCACGGTCGCTGCACGCGGGCACCCTTGCCCATACGGCGAGCCACCACTTCGGGGTGGGGACAGCCCCACCCACTCCTGGACCAGCACGCGGTCGAGCGCTGCCCGGCTGCGCGACGCATCATCACCTCGTCCACGCTTCCGTACGCCTCGAAGAACCGTGATGCCGCGCCCACCGGAAGAAGCACCCAAGCAGCAGCGAGAACGACCGCCGGGTCGCCCGCACACATCCCGGCGTCACCGAGGCGAAGCACCTGGCCGGCTCTCTCCGGCAGGCGGCCACGGCAACGCCCCGCCTCTTCGGCCGCCCTCACTGCGACAGCGTGACAAGCCCCACCTCGTAGGCGGTGATGACGAGTTGGACTCTGTCCCGGGCTCCCAGCTTGGTGAGCAGCCGTGACACGTGGGACTTGGCGGTGGCCACTGTGATGAAGAGTTCCTCCGCAATCTCCGTGTTCGACCGGCCGCGTCCGACCAGGGTCAGCACTTCTCGCTCCCGCTCGGTGATGTGCTCAACCGGGCGTGGGGAGGGCTTGGGGGGTGAATCGGGACGCCCGGCGAAGTCCGCGATCAGGCGGCGTGTCACGCCCGGCGCGATCAGGGCATCTCCCGCGGCGACAACGCGTATCGCTCCGAGAATGTCGTCCAGCGCCATGTCCTTGACCACGAAGCCGCTCGCGCCGGCCCGGAGCGCGCCGTAGACGTGGTCGTCCTCGTCGAAGGTGGTCAGTACCAGGACGCGGGTCGTTGCCGGGCCGTCCGTGATCAGGCGGGTGGCCTCGATGCCGTCCATGCCGGGCATCCGGATGTCCATCACCACGACATCGGGGACGAGGTCGTTGACGAGCCGGACGGCTTCGGAGCCGCTGGCGGCCTCGCCGACGACCTCCAGGTCGGGGTGGTCGGCAATGATCACACGCAGGCCCGACCGCACCAACGGCTGGTCGTCGGCGAGCAGGATCCGGACGGTCATCGGACCTCCGCCGCAACGGTGACGGGTGCGGGCAGCGGCAGCCGGGCCGCTACCCGGAAGCCGCCCCCGGGGCGCGGACCGGCGCTGAGCCGGCCGCCCAGCAGGCCGACCCGCTCGCGCATGCCGACGATGCCGAAACCGTGGGCCGAGCCGTTCCCGGTGGCGCCACGGCCGTCGTCGATGACCTCCACGGACAGTTCCTCGTTCCCGTAGTCGATGGCCACCCGGCATCGCCCGGTGCCCGCGTGGCGGACCACGTTGGTCAGTGCCTCCTGCACGATGCGGTAGGCGGACAGGTCGATGTCGGCAGGCAGCGGGCGCTGATCTCCGCTGCGCCGCAGGTCGACCCGTACGCCCGCGTCCATGGTCGCCGCCACAAGCCGTTCGATGTCCGCGAGACCCGGCGCGGGTGCGAGTGACGACTCCCTCAAGGACGCCTCGCCCCGGTCGGCCTGACGGAGCGACACCAGCGTGCGCCGAAGGCCCGACAGGGTCTCTCTGCTGGTGGCCTCGATGGCACTCAGGGCCGCGCGGGCTTCGGCCGGCTGGGTCTGGATGACCCTGTTCCCGACCCCGGCCTGGATGGCGATGATGCCGATGCTGTGCGCGACCATGTCGTGCAACTCCCGTGCGATCCGCAGCCGTTCGGCGGTCACGGCCTCGGCCACCTCCTGCGAGCGCAGGGCCACCGCGTGCTCGCGGCGCTCACGGATGAGCAGACCGGCAACGCAGGACGCGGCCATCGCGAGCAGTGCGATGACCCCGTTGACGGTCAGGCTGTCCCCGTGCGCGTAGAGGCCGATCACCACGAGCTGCACCACGAACGAAACGGCCACCGCGACGGTCGAGGCCCGCCGTGCGCAGTTGGCGACGATGAAGCCCAGGACGAGGTCCACCGCGAGATACGACAGGAACTGCCCTTGGTACGACGCCGCCAGGCTCTGAGGGACGGAACTCGGGGTGCCCGCCACCACAGCGGTGGATCCGAAGAGCGCCATGGCCAGCGCCGACAGCGGTGTCCGTCGCAGCACGCCGACGAGCAGGCTCACGGCCAGCAGTGCCCCGACCCCGTGCGCCGTACCCGACGCCCGCGGCGCGCCGCCGACCAGCAGGCCGACCACGAGGAGGTAGCCGGCGCTCCCCGCCCAGGCCAGGGCCTTCATCCTCGTCATCGGCTACGCGCCCTGCGGGGTGCGGCGCCGCGGCGCCCACCCGGAGCAGGCAGCAGAGTGATCGTTATCGGGTTCACGCCGAGAGACTATCCGGCCCCCGCTCACGCGACATCAGCCCGGGGACGTACGCCCGGGGGCCAGTCCGGCCGCCGGATTGCCGCCCGTGGGCTCATGACCGTACGGGGACCATCTCGGCAGTGTGGGTGACGTGATCGAAGTCAGCGAACTCACCAAGCGGTACGGCAACAAGACGGCCGTCGACCGCCTGTCCTTCACGGTCCGGCCCGGCCGGGTCACCGGATTTCTCGGCCCCAACGGAGCCGGCAAGTCCACCACCCTGCGCATGATCCTCGGCCTGGACTCCCCCACGGCCGGCTCCGCCACGGTCGGCGGAGTGCCCTTTCGCCAACACCCGCGGGGGCTGCGGCACGTCGGCGCGCTCCTCGACGCGGGCCACGTCCATGGCGGACTCAGCGCCTCGGCCCATCTGTCCGCCCTCGCCCGCAGCAACGCCATCCCGCGGTGCCGGGTGGACGAGGTGCTTCAGGAGGTGGGGCTTGCCGAGGCGGCGAGCCGTCGCATCGGCGGTTTCTCCCTCGGCATGAAACAGCGGCTGGGCATCGCCGCCGCGCTGCTCGGAGACCCGCCGGTGCTCATGTTCGACGAGCCGATCAACGGCATGGACCCGGAGGGTGTGCTCTGGGTACGCCGGCTCTTCCGGCGCCTGGCCGCCGAGGGGCGCACGGTCTTCCTCTCCAGCCACCTGATGTCGGAGATGGAGAACACCGCCGACCAGCTGGTCGTCATCGGCCGGGGTCGCCTCATCGCCGCCGAGTCGGTACGGGACTTCGCGGCCCGCGGCACCCGGCGCAGCGTCGTGGTCGGAACACCGCAGGCCGCCGAACTGGCAGCCCTGCTCACGGCGGCGGGTGCCTCGGTCGAGCCGGAGGGCTCGGCCGGCGCCGAGCGACTCGCCGTGACCGGACTCCCGGCGGAACGGATCGGAGCACTCGCCTTCGAGAACCGTATCCAGCTGGCGGAACTCACCACCCGCACCGCCTCGTTGGAGGCGGCCTTCATGGAACTCACCGCCGACAGCACCGAATACCTGGCAGGCCAGCCCCGATGACGACACTCACTCCCCCTGCCCTGACCGCCCCCCTCACCGCGCCGTCCGCCCGTTTCCGCGACCTGCTCGCCGCCGAGTGGATCAAAATGCGGTCCCTGCGCTCCACCCCGTGGACCCTCGCACTCACCGTCCTGTTCGTCATCGGGTCCGCCGCCGTGGCCACGCTGTCGGACCACGCCGCGGCCTCCGGCCCCGTCGATTTCCTGCCCTTCGACGCCTACCCCACAGCCGGGTACTGGACGCTGATGCTCGTCGCCGGCACCGTCGGCGCACTGACGGTGGTGAGCGAGTACAGCAGCGGTCTCATCCGCACCACCACCGTTTCCGTCCCCGCCCGCGGCTCGGTCGTACTGGCCAAGGCGGCCGTCACCGCCGCGGTGTGGACCACGGTCGGCTCCGTCGCCTCCACCGGTTCCTTCCTGGTCTCCCAGGCCATCCTGAACGGTCACCGCACAGGCGCCGCGCTCACCCACCCCGAGGTGGTCCGGGCACTGGCGGCGTCCGCACTGGTCGCCCCGGTCTGTGCAACTGTCGGCCTGAGCCTCGGAGTTCTGCTCCGGCACGCCGCGGCGACCACGGTCACCAGCGTCTTCGTCCTGCTGATGCTGCCGACCATGTTCTCGGAGACCGACCGCTGGTCGGCGGGCATCAAACACACGCTGGTGTCGGCCGCCTGGAAGCGCCTGGTCCAGACCTGGGAGCCGGACCCCGGGTCCCTGGCCCACACCGCCACGGTCCCCGGCTCCTGGCTCGTGTACGTACTCTGGCCGCTGATCACGCTCACCCTCGCCGTGTTCGTCGTCCGGCGCCGCGACGTATGAGCCTGGGCGAGTGGTACCGGCGGCCCGGACCTCCATCCGCTCCGCCGGTCACAGTTCGCGCAGCGCGGGCAGCAGCTTCTTCTCGGCCCAGTCGATGAACGGGAGTTGCTGGCGGCCGCCGATCTGGACGAGGGCGATTTCGGTGAAGCCGGCTTCGGCGTAGGGGCGTACGGCGTCGACGAACGCGTCCACGTCGTCGCCGCACGGAATGGACCGCGCCACGTCCTCCCGGGTCACGAACTGCGTCGCCGCCTCGAAGCCCGAGGGCCCCGGCAGCTCCGAGTTCACCGGCCAGCCCCCGGCGAACCAGCGGAACTGGTCGTGGGCGCGGGCTACCGCCGCGTCCCGGTCGGGGTCGTAGCAGACGGGCAGCTGACCCACCCGGGGCTTGCCCGTGCCGCCGTGCCGGTCGAAGGAGTCGAGCAGTTCCGGCTTGGCCTCGGTGGCGATGACCAGGTCGGCGGCCCGGCCGGCCAGGGCGCAGGACCGCTCGCCCGAGACGGCGACGCCGATCGGCGGCAGCTCGTCGGGGAGGTCCCACAACCGGGCGTTCGCGACGCCGAAGTGCGCGCTCTGATGGTTGACGTTGCCTCCCTCGAAGAGCGCGCGGATGATGTCGATGGCCTCTTCGAGCATGTCGAGACGGACCTCCGGGGCGGGCCAACCGGCGCCCACCACATGCTCGTTGAGGTTCTCGCCGGAGCCGAGTCCGAGCCGGAACCGGCCTTCGGACAGGATCTGCATCGTGGCCGCCTTCTGCGCCACGACGGTGGGGTGGTAGCGCAGCGTCGGGCAGGTCACGTACGTCATCAGCGGGATGCGGGTGGTGGCCTGGGCGGCCGCTCCGAGCACGCTCCACGCGAAGGGCGCGTGCCCTTGGCTCTCCAGCCACGGGGAGTAGTGGTCGGAGGTGACGGAGAAGTCGAACCCGGCTCGCTCCGCCGCGACCAGATCCGCCACGAGTTCGCGCGGACCCGTCTGCTCAGTCATCATTGTGTAGCCGATTTGCACCATATTTCACGACTAACCGTGCGGCGCCGATGGAAAACATCGGCCCGCTGTCCGTATGCGGGTTCCCGACCCCACCGGTTGCCGAAACGCTTCCGGTGTGCGACAGGGGCTACGCGGTCCGCAGACCGTCCGCTTCGAGGAGTCGTCATGGTCATAGTGGCCGTTCTCATCCCGCCGCTGCTCCTTGGTGTGCTGCTGGCCCTCGGCCGGTACGAGGAGCGTCTCCTCGGCGCCCCCACACCTATCGAGGACCGCCTGCGCGAACGGCGCGGGTACACGGAGCCGGACCTCCCTTCCGAACCGCCGCCCCATCCCGCCCGACCTGCCCCCCAGAGCGAGGTGGGGCCGCCTCTGTGACGCTGCGCGGCCGTACGGATCGCGCGGCCGGGCCGGCGCTGACACGATGGACGGGCAGGATTGCGAGGAGAGCGCGCCAGGACTTGGCAATGGCTTGATTGACCCATTCGAGAAGGCAGCCCTATGCTCCACATGTAGTGATGAGATAAGGAAGCTGGTGAGATTCCAGCACGGTCGCGCCACTGTGAGCCGACCGCCCGCGAGGGTGGCCGGCGAGTCAGACACTTATCCGTTGCTTCGCCCCGTTTCATCCATGGGACGCAAGATCCCGAGAAGGAGGGCCTCGCCTTGAGCAGCGTTTCCACATCCCGTCCGGCTTCCACGCCGATCGTCCTGCCGGTGTCGAAGTCGGTGCTGTGGCTGGTCGGCACCGCGATCCTCGCACTGGCCGCCTACTACTTCATCGGCGTCGACCAGGGGGCCGTCTCGGTCTTCGGCAACGACATGCACATCCACGAGTTCGTCCACGACGGGCGTCACTTCCTCGGCTTCCCCTGCCACTGACCCACACGGAAGTCGACCCCCGGAAGTACGGACAACTCGACATGGAAAAGAAGCTGATACTGCGCGGCGTCCTCGTCGGCGCAGTGGCAGGGCTGCTCGCGTTCGTCTTCGGACGGATCTTTGCCGAGCCGCAGATCGCGAAAGCCATCGACTACGAGAGCGGGCGTGACGCCGCCCAGGCCGCACTGGACAAGGCCGCCGGTCTGCCCGCCGAGGCCGCGGGCCCGGACTTGTTCAGCCGCACCATTCAGGCCGATGTCGGCCTCGGCGTCGGCATGATCTTCTTCGGCATGGCGATGGGTGCGCTCTTCGCCGTCGCCTACACGGTCTGCCTGGGCCGGACCGGCGCCCTGCGCGCTCGTACGCTGGCGCTGGTGGTGGCCGGTGGCGGGTTCCTCGCGATGTATCTGGTGCCGTTCCTCAAGTACCCGGCCAATCCTCCGGCCATCGGCCACGAGGAGACCATCCAGCAGCGCAGCGGGCTCTACCTCATCATGGTGGTGTGCTCGATCGCCTTCCTGGTGGCGGCGGTCTGGCTCGGCAAGCGCCTCCAGGCCCGCTACGGCAACTGGAATGCCACGCTCATCGGCGGTGCGGTGTTCGTCGTCGCGATCGGCATCGTGATGCTGGTCCTGCCCTCGCTCGGGCATCTGGCCTACAACAAGGAGAACTTCGGCAACCAGGCCACCGAGACACCGCTGCCCCTGACCGATTCCAAGGGCACGATCGTCTACCCCGGTTTCCCCGCCGACGTACTGTTCTCCTTCCGCTTCTTCTCCGTCGCCGCGCAGCTCCTCCTGTGGGCTGCCATCGGGCTGTTCTTCGGCCCCTTGGCCGAACGGCTTCTCGAGCCCCGCCGGGAATCCGCCGACGCCCCCGCGCAGGGCCCGGCTCCCCTGCCTGCATGATGTTCACTCCTACGCCGGGCGCGGTGATCTCCGAGATCACCGCGCTCGGGCCGTTCTTCGCCCTGCACACCCATGCTCCCGACGCGCGGCCGGTGAAGCCGTGGGTCCCGATGTCCCGACGGCTCATCGAGGATCGCGTGTCGGCCGTACGGGGCCGGCTGGCGGCGGCCGGCGGGCAGCCGCTCGATGCCGTCGAGGTGCGGGTGGCCGCATCCGTGACCCATCTCGGCCTGGCCGCCAGGCTGCTGTCGCCCGCCCTTGCCGCGTTCGTGCTGCACGGACGTCTTCTCACCTTCGGCCTCTGCGACGTCCACTGGCAGCCGGTCCTCGGCGGCCCCATCCCCCTGTCCGTCCCGGGCACCGCGGTGAGCGCCGGCTCCGTTCCGCCCGAGGAACTCACCGCCTTCCTCGACGGCCCCCTCGGTGAACTCGCCGCCACCACAAGGCCGTTCTCACTCTCACCTCACATCCTCCAGGGCAACATCGCCTCGGCTCTCAACGGTGCCGCCACGATGATCGCCGCCGCCAGACCGGAGCTCGCGGAGCGAACCCGGACGGCCGTCACGCTCCTCCTGGACAGCCCACCCCTGCGAGGTTCCGCCACCACAACCGCCAACGGCGCGTTCCGGCGCAGGAGTTGCTGTCTGATCTACCGCGCCGCGCCGGGCCACAAGGGTTCGCTGTGCGGAGACTGTGTGCTGAATCGCGACGCGGGCAGCGCCAGAAGCCGCTGACACCTCTGACGGCGCGTCAGCCGATGGCGGGCTGCTCCCCCGCCACGGGGTAGGGCACGAAGGTGCTGCTGTTCTCGTCGATGGCGAGGCTCCGGTCCAACGGCGGTACGGCCCGCTGAGGGCAGTCGGTGCGTTCGCAGAGGCGGCAGCCCATGCCGATGGGGACTGCGGCGGAGGTGTTGTCGAGGTCGAGGCCGTCGGAGTAGACCAGCCGCGAGGCGTGCCGGATCTCGCAGCCGAGGCCGATGGCGAAGGTCTTGCCCGGCTCGCCCCAGCCGCCCCGGTGCCGGGAGATCGCGCGGGCGGTCCACAGATAGCGCCGGCCGTCCGGCATGGCGGCGACCTGGACGTGGATGCGCCCGGGGGCGGCGAACGACTCGTACACGTTCCACAGCGGGCAGGTGCCGCCGGCCCGGGAGAAGTGGAACGCGGTGGCGGACTGGCGCTTGGACATGTTGCCCGCCCGGTCGACGCGCACGAAGGAGAAGGGCACCCCGCGCAGCCGGGGGCGCTGCAGGGTGCTGAGGCGGTGGCAGATCGTCTCGTAGCCGAGTCCGAAGTGGTCGGTGAGCCGCTCGATGTCGTAGCGGGATTCCTCGGCGGCCGCGTGGAAGCGGCGGTACGGCAGGATCAGCGCGGCGGCGAAGTGGTTGGCAATGCCGATCCGGGCCAGCGGCCAGGCCGCCGAGTCGCGAGCGAAGTCCTCCGAGGCAAGGGCGGAAATCCCCTCCGCGTGTTCGAGGAGCGCGAGCTGTGTGGCCATCCGGAACGCCTGCTGGCCCGGGCGCAGCCGGCTGGAGAGGTGCAGCACCCGGGCGCCGGGATCGTAGTGGTGCAGCAGCCGGTCCGAGTCCGTGGCGAGGCGCACCCCGTGCCGTTCGGTGAGGCGGGCGGACAGTACGCGTACGACCTCGCCGGGGCGTACGCCGATCTCGGAGGCGAGGTCTTCGGCGGCGAGGTCGATGTCGTGCAGGTAGTTCTGGCGCCGGTAGAAGAACTCGCGGATCTCCTCGTGCGGGGACCGGGGTTGTGCCACCGTGCCCGGCCCCCGCCCTTCCGCGACCTCGGCGAGTTGCTCGGCCAGGTGCTGGTTGCGCCGGCCCAGGTCCACCAGGACGGTCGCCACCGCCGGCATGCGGGCGGCCAGGTCCGAGAGGTCGGAGGCGGACACCCGGCCCGCCGAGACCTCACCGGTGAGAGCATCACGCAGGTCTGCGACGAGGCGGCTGGTGTCGCGCTCGGAGAAGAAGCCCGGGTCGACGCCGAACGCCTCTGTAAGCCGCAGCAGTACGGGCACAGTCAGGGGCCGGGAGTCGTGCTCCATCTGGTTGAGATAGCTCGGCGAGATGCCGAGGGTGCGGGCGAGGTCGACCTGGCTCATGCGGCGTTCCTCGCGCAGCCTGCGCAGCCGCGCTCCCGCGTACGTCTTGCTCACCCGTGGCTCCTGTGTGGTCACGATCGTCGGCACTGCTCGCGATCGTAGCCGCGCGGGCGAGCCTTGCGAGGTTAACAACGTTGGCAAAACACGGGGCGAAGATGCGCAGAAGTTGGCATCTTTCCCCGGTTGTTGGCACTCAGTGCCGATGCCAGAGTCGTACTGCGGCCCGCGGGACTCCGTCGGGCGGAGCGGAACCGGGGTGCGATTCATGCCCTGATGTCGGAGATCCCGGCCCTTCCGCCCGGCTCTGCGCCATTGCTCGGATTGCCGATCCAGAGGACCGCCGGGCCGCACCCCAACACCGTTACGGCACCCCGTGCCGAGCATTCGCACAGTTCACCACTCTTCGGGAGACGGCCATGGCACAGGCAGAGACGACGACAGCAGCGGCGGCGGAGCTGGCGCAGCGGTGGGCGACCGACCCGCGCTGGAAGGGCATCGAGCGCACCTACAGTGCCGAGGACGTGGTCCGCCTCTCCGGCAGTGTCCGTGAGGAGGCCACGCTCGCCCGGCGCGGTGCCGAGCGGCTGTGGCGCCGGCTCCACGAGCTCGACTACATCCACGCGCTCGGCGCGCTGACCGGTGGGCAGGCCGTCCAGCAGGTCAAGGCCGGCCTCCAGGCCATCTACCTCTCCGGCTGGCAGGTGGCCGCCGACGCGAACCAGGCCGGGCACACCTACCCCGACCAGAGCCTGTACCCGGCCAACTCGGTTCCCCAGGTGGTGCGCCGGATCAACAACGCGCTGCTGCGCGCCGACCAGATCGCCACCGCCGAGGGCGGCAGCGACACCACCGACTGGCTGGCCCCGATCGTCGCCGACGCCGAGGCCGGCTTCGGCGGCCCGCTCAACGCGTTCGAGCTGACCAAGGCCATGATCGCGGCCGGTGCGGCGGGCATCCACTACGAGGACCAGCTCGCCTCCGAGAAGAAGTGCGGCCACCTCGGCGGCAAGGTGCTCGTCCCCACCTCCCAGCACATCCGCACCCTCAACGCGGCCCGCCTGGCCGCCGACATCGCCGACGTCCCCACCCTCATCGTCGCCCGCACCGACGCCCTGGCCGCCAACCTCCTCACCAGCGACGTGGACGAGCGCGACGCCGAGTTCGTGACCGGCGAGCGCACGGCGGAGGGCTTCTACCGGGTGCAGAACGGCATGGCTCCGGTCATCGCCCGCGGCCTCGCCTACGCGCCGTACGCGGACCTGATCTGGGTCGAGACCGGCACCCCGGACCTCGCGCAGGCCCGCGAGTTCGCCGAGGCCATCCACGCCGAGCACCCCGACCAGATGCTCGCCTACAACTGCTCGCCGTCCTTCAACTGGAAGGCATCCCTGGACGACGACCAGATCGCCAAGTTCCAGCGCGAACTGGCCTCCATGGGCTACCGCTTCCAGTTCATCACCCTGGCCGGCTTCCACTCCCTCAACCACGGCATGTTCGACCTGGCCCGCGGCTACGCCGAGCACGGCATGACCGCGTATGTCGACCTCCAGGAGCGGGAGTTCGCGGCGCAGGCGCAGGGCTTCACCGCGGTCAAGCACCAGCGCGAGGTCGGCACGGGCTACTTCGACCTGGTGTCGACCGCCATCAACCCGGCCTCCTCGACCACGGCGCTGGCCGGCTCCACCGAGGAAGAGCAGTTCCACTGAGCCGAATTGCCGAGGTCCGTTGCGGTCCCGCGCCCCGAGGGGCGCGGGGAGCCGCGCGCCCGGCCACCGACCACCGGCAGCCGAATCCCCGCGCCCCCAGAGGAGACCCGCATGTCCATCTCCGCCCCGACCAGCCGTGCCCAGGTCCTCGGCGCACCGGGACACCGGCACGACGAGATCCTCACCCACGAGGCTCTGGAGTTCGTCGGCCGCCTCGTCGACGAGTTCGGCGAGCGCCGTCTGCGTGTCCTGCGGGAGCGCAAGAGGGTGGCCTCCCGACTGGCCTCCGGCTCTCCGTTCGACTTCTCCGTCGCCACCGCCGGTATCCGCACGGACGAGTCCTGGCAGGTGGCGCCTCCGGCGCCCGGGCTGACCGACCGCCGAGTGGAGATCACCGGCCCACCCGAGCGCGCCATGACGGTCAATGCCCTCAACTCCGGCGCGCAGGTGTGGATGGCGGACTTCGAGGACGCCAACTCACCCACCTGGCACAACATCATCGGCGGGCAGCTGAACCTGCTTGACGCGATCGAGCGCCGGATCGACTTCACCACCCCCGAGGGCAAGCAGTACCGGCTGGGCGAGCAACTCGCCACCATCGCCGTACGCCCCCGGGGCTGGCACCTCACCGAGGAACACCTGGAGTTCGGCGGTCGCCCCGCACCCGCCTCGCTCGTGGACTTCGGCCTCTTCTTCTTCCACTGCGCCCAGCGGCAGATCGACGCGGGACACGGCCCGTACTTCTATCTGCCGAAGCTGGAGAGCCGCGACGAGGCGCGGTTGTGGAACGACATCTTCGTCTTCGCCCAGGACCTGCTCGGCATTCCCCGCGGCACGGTCCGGGCCACCGTCCTGATCGAGACCATCACGGCGGCCGTCGCCATGGAGGAGATCCTCTACGAGCTGCGCGAGCACAGCGCGGGGCTCAACGCAGGCCGCTGGGACTACCTCTTCAGCCTCATCAAGACCTTCGGCCACCGCACCGACTTCCTGCTGCCCGACCGGGCCAAGGTCACCATGACCGCTCCCTTCATGCGGGCGTACACCGAACTCCTGGTGCGCACCTGCCACAAGCGGGGTGCCCACGCCATCGGCGGCATGGCCGCCCACGTGCCGAGCAAGGACGCGGACGCGCATCAAGCGGCCCTGGCCAAGGTGCGGCTCGACAAGGAACGTGAGGCCGAGGACGGCTTCGACGGCTCCTGGGTCGCCCACCCCGCGCTCGTCCCGATCTGCCGCGAGGTCTTCGACGGGGTGCTCGGCGCCCGCCCGCACCAGATCGAGCGCACCCGCAGCGACGTCGAGGTGACGGCGGCGCAGCTCGTGTCCGTACGCCGCACCAGCGCGCCGCCCACGACGGAGGGCATCCGTACCAACATCGCGGTCGCCCTGCGCTACTTCGACGCCTGGCTGCGCGGGCAAGGAGCCGTCGCGCTGTACGGGCTGATGGAGGACGCCGCCACGGCCGAGATCGCCCGGGTCCAGATCTGGCAGTGGCTGCGACACCGGGCGGTCGATCGCTCGACCGTGCTGGAACTCCTTGAGGACGAACTCGCCGCGCTGGGCGCCGAGTACCCCTGGGCGGCCGTCGACGACATCCGCGGCCTCTTCGAACGCACCGCCCTGGCGAAGGAGTTGCCGGACTTCTTCACCGCCGACGCCTACACCCGCCACCTCGTGCACCGCTCGGAAGGACAGTCATGACCACAGCCATCAGCCGGGTCGCAGTGGTGGGCGGCGGACAGATGGGCGCCGGCATCGCCGAAGTGTGTGCCCGCGCCGGTCTGGACACGGTGGTGTGCGAGGCCGACTCGATCGCCGCCCGCGCCGCCCGCGAGCGGATCGCCGTCTCGCTCGAACGGGCCGTCCAGCGGGGCAAGTTGGACCGCATATCCGCCGAGGACGCGCTGGCCCGCATGGTCTTCACCGGCAGCCTCGACGACCTGGCCGACCGCCAGCTCGTCATCGAGGCCGTCGTCGAGAACACCGCGGCCAAGACGGACATCTTCGCCCGCCTGGACAAGATCGTCGAGGACGGCGGGGCGATCCTCGCCACCAACACGTCCTCGATCCCCGTCATGCGCCTGGGCATGGCCACCCGACGTGCCGACCGCGTGCTCGGACTGCACTTCTTCAACCCCGTACCCGTGCTGCCGCTGGTCGAGATCGTCTCCTCGCTGCACACGACGCGGCAGACCGTGGCAGCCGTGGAGGACTTCGCCGCGCACACCCTGGGAAAGACGGTCGTCCGCTCCCAGGACCGGGCCGGCTTCGTCGTCAACGCGCTCCTCGTCCCGTACCTCCTGTCGGCGATCCGGATGACGGAGTCCGGTTTCGCCACCCCCGCGGACGTGGACGCGGGCATGGAGCTGGGCTGCGCCCACCCCATGGGCCCGCTCAAGCTGGCCGACCTGATCGGCCTGGACACGGTCGCCGCCATCGCGGAATCCCTCTACGAGGAGTTCAAGGAACCCCTGTACGCCCCGCCGCCGCTACTCCAGCGCATGGTCGAGGCGGGGCTGCTCGGCCGCAAGAGCGGGCGGGGGTTCCACACGTACGACCAGGGCTGAGGGGCCCGGGTTAGCCGCCGGGCAGAGGGCCGGCGGCTGCTGTGGAGAGGGGCGTGGAACGGGTTGGGAGACCTGGTCCACGCCCCTTCACGTGTCCACGGAGTGCGACGTCGACGGAGTCGCTGACACCTCGTCAGAGGGAACGGATTGCGGCCGCGCCACGTCCCACCCCTGTCGGCTCTCGGGGGTGCCAGAGGTGAGTGTCAGAAACCGTACGGCAGCGTGGATCGCATCCGTTCTGACGCTGGGCGTCGCTGCCGTGGGATGCGCCACGTACCCCGCCGCCGAGGCGCACGACCGGGCAGCCCTTCACGCCGCCCTGGAGGCCGTCCGCACCGCCCACTGCCCTGCGACACCCCCGGATGTCCTGATCAACGATGGCGGCGGCCTCGAACCACTCGTCGCGAACCGCCTGCTGCTGTGCGGCTACGTCCACGGCTCGGCCGCGACAACAGCACAAGCCCTCGTCACCGACAAAGCAGTCCTCAATCGGCTCCGCACCTCACTCAACAAGCTCGGCGAACCGCCCATCGGTCGTGTCAACTGCCCCGCGGATACGGGGGCGAAGGTTCTGGAGATCTTCGGCGACGGCCGCCACGTGGCCGAACTCGTAGGGAAACTGAGTGGTTGTCAGGTAGTGAGCAACGGCAACTTCGACGGCTGGGTCGGGAACTCCGATGCCGGCACGACCGTGATGGGCCTGCTCCCCACCGGCTTCTGCCGGGCGGTCTGGCGCGCGGCACCTTGCGACCGGGGCGCGGCCGCGCCCGGACCGCGCTGAGGCATCGGGTCCGCCCCACTCAGGCCTGGTCAGGCCCGCGCGCCCCCGTCGACGGGCAGGACCGTACCGGTGACGTACGAGGCCCGGTCGCTCAGCAGCCACGCCGCGGCCTCGGCGATTTCCTCGGGGTCGGCCACGCGGCGCAGCGAGGAGCGAGCCGTGAGGCGCTCGATGACGCCGGGTGAGTCATCCTCCCAGGCCTGGATCATGTCGGTCAGGGTGGGGCCGGGGGCGATCGCGTTGACCCGGATGCCTTCGGGGCCGTACGTGATGGCCGCCGACTCGGTGAGGCTGTTGAGCGCCCGCTTCATGGCACCGTAGGTGGGCAGCTCGGGGTTGCCGATCAGGCTGCCCACGCTGGAGTTGTTGACGATGGCACCCTTCCCGGCGGTGGCCCGGATGGCGGCGACCTCGGCGGTCATGGCCAGCCAGGGGCCCCTGAGGTTCACGGCGTAGACGTGGTCGAAGTCGGCCTCGCGCACCTGGTCCATCGGGCCGGGCGGCGCGATCGTCGCCCCGTTGTTGAAGGCCACGTCCAGCCGCCCGTAAAGATCCACGGCCCGGTCCACGGCCGCGCGCACACTGGCAGCGTCGGCCAGATCGCACCGTACGTAGTCCGCGACACCGCCCGCCGCGCGGACCTCCTCGGTGACCGCCTTGAGCTGCGCTTCCGTCCGGGCCGCGAGCAGCACCCGGGCCCCCTCCCCGGCGAAGAGCCGCGCCGCGGCGGCGCCGATGCCGCGGCTCGCGCCGGTGATGAAGGCGACCTTGCCGGCCAGCAGGCCCTGGCCGACGCGGGAGGTGGATGTGTGTGCTGTGGATGTGTTGTCCATGCCCCCACCCTGCACCCGCCCGCCAATCCAGACCAAGCACCAGCAACACCCAACCGCTCTCCGCAACACCCTTATAAGCCAGGCGAGTTGTGCAACAGCTCAACACCCTGCCGAAATACAACCGTTGCACACCGTCGGCCCGGCTCCCCCGCGCAGGTCACGCCCCGTTCCACCGCTCCGCACCCTGCCTCCCGGGCAGGGTCCATGTCCGGGACACCCTGCTCCACCTCTTGACGCCCTACTTCCGGCACCGCTTAACTCACGTCTTAAATTAAGCAATGTGCACCTTCAGGAGTCGAACGCTCTGTTGGCGTCTCCGAAGGCGACCTCACGGTTTTCGACTCCCGGAAAGGGACACCAGGGGCCATGCGCAAGATCCGAACCGCGGCCATGGGCGCCGCCACCCTGTCTCTCGCCCTCGCGGCCACGGCCTGCGGAGGAGGTTCGGCGACCGGCGGCGGGTCCAACGACTCGCCGAGGACGCTCACTTACTGGGCCTCCAACCAGGGCGCGAGCATCTCGGTCGACCAGAAGGTCCTCAAGCCCGAGCTCGACAAGTTCGAGCAGCGGACCGGCATCAAGGTGAAGCTGGAGGTCGTGCCCTGGTCGGATCTGCTGAACCGGATCCTGACCGCGACCACCTCGGGCCAGGGCCCGGACGTGCTGAACATCGGCAACACGTGGAGCGCCTCGTTGCAGGCGACCGGCGCACTCCTGCCGTGGGACGCGGCGAACTTCGCCAAGATCGGCGGGAAGGAGCGGTTCGTCGACTCGGCGCTCGGCTCGACCGGCGCCCAGGGCAAGGACCCGGCCGCGGTGCCGCTCTACTCGATGTCGTACGCGCTCTACTACAACAAGCAGCTCTTCGCCGAGGCGGGCATGGCGAAGCCCCCGGTCACCTGGGACGAGCTGGTCGCCGACGGCAAGAAGATCGAGGCGAAGGGCAAGAACGGCCTGGGCGCCGAGGGGGCGAACCTGTCGAACAACATCCACCAGGTCTTCGTCCTCGCCCAGCAGCACGGCGCCGACTTCTTCACCCCGGACGGCAGGCCCGACTTCACGAGCGATGGCGTGGTCGCGGCGGTCAAGCAGTACGTCGACCTGATGGCCAAGGACAAGGTGGTCGGCCAGAGCAACGCCGAGTACGCGCAGAACCAGTCCCTGAGCGACTTCGCCAAGGGGAAGACGGCGATGGTGCTGTGGCAGACGGCTTCCGCCACCTTCAAGTCGCTCGGCATGAAGGACTCGGAGTGGGGTGTGGCGCCCGCGCCGGTCCAGTCCGGGACGCCCGGGGCCGGCGCCCAGGTGAACTCGATGGTGGCCGGCATCAACATGGCCGTCTTCAAGAACACCCACAACCTCGACGGCGCGGCCGGCTTCGTGAAGTTCATGACCAGTGACGAGGAGCAGAAGATCCTCAACACCGCCTACGGCTCCATCCCCTCGGTCAAGGCCGCCCAGGCCGATCCGGCGTTCAATTCCCCGGGCACGGCGGTGCTCCGGCAGACCCTGGCCACCAGCGCCCGGGCGCTACCGCAAGTACCGGACGAGTCGCAGTTCGAGACGGCCGTCGGCACAGCCGTGAAGGAACTGTTCGCCGACGCCGCGGCCGGCCGCGCGGTGACCACCGAGTCGGTGAAGGCCAGGCTGCGCAAGGCCGAGCAGCAGATGCCCGCGGCGTGAGGACGGGCGCCCTCATGACGGCCACGACCCGTCGGGCAGGCCCTCAGGCACTGCCCGAGCGCTCCCCCGGCCCGGCGCGCCCCCGCCGCACCGGGCGGATCAGGCGCATCGGACTGCCGTACCTGCTCCTGCTGCCCGCCCTGCTCCTCGAACTCCTCGTCCACCTGGTGCCGATGGTCATCGGCATCGCGATGAGCTTCAAGGAACTCACCCAGTTCTCCATCCGCGACTGGGGCAGCGCCCCCTGGTCCGGCACCGACAACTACCGTCTGTCGGTGGACTTCCACGGTGCCGTCGGCGAGGCCCTGCTGCACTCCTTCCTCGTCACCGTCGTCTTCACCGTGCTCTCGGTGGGCCTGTGCTGGCTGATCGGCACCTCGGCCGCCCTCTACATGCAGGACACCTTCCGCGGCCGGGGCCTGCTGCGGGCCGTCTTCCTGGTGCCGTACGCGCTGCCCGTCTACGCGGCCGTCATCACCTGGGCGTTCATGTTCCAGCACGACAACGGCCTGGTGAACCACGTCCTGCACGACCAGTTGCACCTCACCGGCAAGCCCTCGTTCTGGCTCATCGGCGACAACAGCTTCTACGCCCTGCTGACCGTGTCGGTGTGGAAGGGCTGGCCCTTCGCCTTCCTCGTCGTCGTGGCCGGACTCCAGAACATCCCGACGGAGCTGTACGAGGCCGCGGCGCTCGACGGCGCGGGCAGGTGGCAGCAGATCCGCCGCATCACCCTGCCGTCGCTGCGCCCGGTCAACCAGGTGCTCGTCCTGGTGCTCTTCCTGTGGACGTTCAACGACTTCAACACGCCGTACGTCCTGTTCGGCAAGTCCGCCCCGGAGGCCGCCGACCTCATCTCCCTTCACATCTACCAGTCGTCGTTCGTCACCTGGAACTTCGGCACCGGCTCCGCGATGTCCGTCCTGCTGCTGCTCTTCCTGCTGGTCGTGACGGGCTGCTATCTGCTGCTGACCTCCCGAGGAAGGAGGACGACTGATGTCTGACAGGGTCAAGTCACCTCCGTCGCCGATGGCGCCGCCGCGCTCGTTCCGCTGGTCACGGCGGATCTTCCTCACCCTGCTCACCGGCTTCGTGCTGCTGCCCGTGTACGTCATGGTGTCCAGCTCACTCAAGCCGCTCCAGGACGTGTCCGGAAAGTTCCGCTGGCTGCCCAGCGGGCTGACGATCCGTCCGTACATCGACATCTGGTCGACCGTGCCGCTCGCGCACTACTTCACGAACTCGCTGGTCGTGGCGGGCGCCGCGACGGTGTGCTCGGTGGTGATCGCGGTCTTCGCCGCGTACGCCGTCAGCCGGTACTCCTTCCGCGGCAAGCGCGTCTTCACGGTCACCGTGCTGTCCACGCAGATGTTCCCGGGCATCCTCTTCCTGCTCCCCCTGTTCCTGATCTACGTCAACATCGGGAACGCCACCGGCATCGCTCTGTTCGGCTCCCGCGGCGGGCTGATCCTGACGTACCTCACCTTCTCCCTGCCGTTCTCCATCTGGATGCTGATCGGCTACTTCGACTCGGTGCCGCGCGACCTGGACGAGGCGGCGCTCGTGGACGGCTGCGGCCCGCTCGGCGCGCTGTTCCGGGTCGTGGTGCCGGCCGCGGTCCCCGGCATCGTGGCGGTCGCCGTCTACGCGTTCATGACCGCCTGGGGCGAAGTCCTCTTCGCCTCGGTGATGACCAACGACACCACCCGCACCCTCGCCGTGGGCCTCCAGGGCTATTCCACGCTCAACGACGTGTACTGGAACCAGATCATGGCTGCCTCGCTCGTCGTCAGCGTCCCCGTGGTCGCCGGCTTCCTGCTGCTCCAGCGCTACCTCGTCGCCGGGCTGACGGCAGGCACCGTCAAGTGACCAACTCCCGTTTCCTGAAAGGGACTTACGTGTCCGAGCCGATCGACCTCGCCGCGTTCCCGCACGGCTTCCTGTGGGGGACGGCCACCTCGGCGTACCAGATCGAGGGAGCCGTCGCCGAGGACGGCCGCTCGCCGTCCATCTGGGACACCTTCTCCCACACCCCCGGCAAGATCGACAACGGCGATCACGGGGACGTCGCCTGCGACCACTACCACCGCTGGCCGCAGGACGTATCACTGATGCGCCAACTCGGCTTCAACGCCTACCGGTTGTCGGTCGCATGGCCGCGCGTCATGCCCGACGGCGACGGCCCCGTCAACGCCAAGGGCCTCGACTTCTACGACCAGTTGACCAACGGCCTCCTCGCGGCGGGGATCACCCCCTCCGTCACCCTCTACCACTGGGACCTTCCGCAGGCCCTCCAGGACCGGGGCGGCTGGCCCCAGCGGGACACCGCCGAGCACTTCGCCGCGTACGCCGGGGTCGTCGCCGAACGACTTGGCGACCGGGTACCGCACTGGGCCACCCTCAACGAGCCGCTGTGCTCGGCCTGGATCGGCCATCTGGAGGGCAGGATGGCCCCCGGCCTCACCGACCTCACCGCGGCGGTCCGCGCCTCCTACCACCTGCTCCTCGGCCATGGCCTTGCCACCCAGGCCATCCGCGCCGCAGCCCCGGGCGCCGAGGTCGGCATCGTCAACAACCTCTCCTCCGTGCACGCGGCCGGCGACAGCCCCGAGGACCTGGCCGCGGCCCGCCGCGTCGACGGCCACATCAACCGCTGGTGGCTGGACCCCGTCCACGACCGCGGCTTCCCCGCCGACATGCGCGAGATGTACGGCGTCGAACTGCCGGAACGGGCAGGCGACCTGACGACCATCGCCGCCCCACTGGACTGGCTCGGCCTCAACTACTACTTCCCTGCGTACGTCGTGGCCGACCCCAACGGTCCTGTGCCGTACGGCCGTTCAATCCGCCGCGAGGACGTGCCGCGCACCGGAATGGACTGGGAGATCGAAGCGGACGGCATCGAGTCGTTGCTGCTCCGCCTGACCGAGGAATACGGCGCCCGGAAGATCTACGTCACGGAGAACGGCTCGTCCTTCCCGGACGTGGTCCGCCCCGACGGCAGCGTCGACGACCCGGAGCGCACGGACTACCTGGAGCGCCACCTTGCCGCCTGCGCATCGGCGGCCCGCAAGGGCGCCCCGCTCGCCGGCTACTTCGCCTGGTCGCTCCTGGACAACTTCGAGTGGGCGTACGGCTACGACAAGCGCTTCGGCCTCGTCCACGTCGACTACCGCACCCAGGCCCGCACCATCAAGTCGAGCGGCCGTCGCTACGCGGACATCGTCCGCACCCACCGCGAGCGCGGCGGTCGAGCCGCCTGACCTCTGTGCGGTCGGAGCACGAACCGTCCACTAAAAGGGTTTGAGTGAGGCGATGCCCCGCTGCTACTTTCCTGGTGGATCGTGAAGTCGTCGTAGGAGGTGAGACCCGTGAACACAGTTACCCATGGGTGCTCCCTCATTCCGTCACGGTCCGGCGGCTGACGTTCGGTGTCGCCAGGAGCGCCTGAGATCGAGGCACTCCTGGAGGGAGACTCCGATGAATACAAAGCCTTTCACATCTGGCCCGGGCGAGAACGCGGTGACGATCACGCGCGTCGCGGACCGGCAATGGCACGCGCTGGACGGCGACCTGGTGGTCGGCAGCGGGTATGCGGGGCACCGGCCCGACGGACGCCTGTTCGTCAGCATCGATGCCTGGCACGAGGCCGCCTTCGACCGGCTCGCCCAGGTGATGCCGGCGGAACTTCCGGCGCCGCTGTACATACTGGTCGACGAAGCCGACGTCGAGACGACGGCCGGCTGGCTGCGGGCCGGCTTCACGGTCCGGCGCCGCGAGTGGGAGTACGACGTGCCGACCGATCCGAGGGTCACAGGGCTCGAAGAAGTCCTGCCGCCTTCGGGCGTGACGATCGTGCCCGCCGGTCAGGCGGACGAGCGTCTGCTGCGGGCGGTGGACCGCGCGATCCGTGACGAAGTCGAGGCGACCGCCGGATGGTGGCAGTCGATGCCCGCGGAGGTGATCCCCCGCCCCGAAGGCGACACCATCGTCGATCCGTCGAAGTACGCGGTGGCCGCGACACCGGAGGGCTACCTGGGTCTGATCCGGGTGGTGACGGTGAAGCGGCCGCGCATCGGGCTTGTCGCGGTCCGGGCCGGCGAGCAGCGCCGGGGCATCGCACGGGCGCTCCTCGCCCACGCGCTGGGGACGCTGCACCGCTCCGGTTTCGCGTCGGCCTGGGCGGAAGTCCACGAGTCCAACCAAGCGGCCTCGACGCTGATCGAGGACATCGGCGCCCGGCGCATGGGCAGCAACCTGGAGCTGGTTCGATGACCAAGAACAAGAACGTCATCGAAGTCCAGGGCAAGGTCGTCGAGTGTCTGCGCAGCGCCATGTTCACCGTGGAGCTCGAGAACGGCCATCAGGTGCTCGCGCACATCAGCGGGAAGATCCGCAAGCACTACATCAAGATCTACCTGGAAGACCGGGTGCTGGTGGAGCTCCCGCCGTACGACCTGTCGCGCGGCCGCATCGTGTTCCGGTACCGGAACTAGCGGCGGTCGGCGCCTTCCGCGGTAGCTGATCCTGGGGCCCTGGTCACGGCGTTTCCGTGACCAGGGCCCGAGCCGGACGGCTCGACCGCCAATGTCCGGTTTCCGGTTTCCGCAGAGTGGGTGCCACACGACTTTCCGGCGGTCCGCCGCCTTGACCGCCTCAAGATCAAGACACCTGTAGCCGAAGGCCTCACGCCCTCGCTCGTACCGACCGCCGCAGCAGGTAGACGGCTGCGGTCGAGGCCAGAACGGCCATGCAGCCGATGAACACAAGACCCGCCCCTTCCAGGCCGAGCGGATTCACCAGTACGCCCACCCCGATCACCGGCACCGAGATGCCCGCGTACGCCACCACGAACAGGGTGGAGATCACCGCCGCGCGGCGGTCCGCGGGAGATGCCTCGGCCACCGCGGACAGGGCTCCGCGGAACGCCAGCCCCTGCCCGCAGCCGCCGACCAGTGCGCTCAGCACCATCAGGGGCAGCAGGTCCCAGCGGAGGGCGCCCGCGAGCAGCGCGAGACCGGCCAGCAGGCCGGCGCAGCCCAGGGGCAGTGAACGTTCCAGTCCGACCCGGCCGACGGCCAACTGCCCGGCGGTCGAGGCGAAGAAGGCCAGCGCGACGATCAGTCCGGTCCCGGCGTGATTGTGGACGTCCAGGGACTGCGCCAAGAAGGCGGGGGCGACCGATGTGAACACCCCGAACAGTGCGAAGCCCACGAACGACGCGATCGCCGCGGGCACGAACACCGACCGCACCTCGGCGGGCAGGCCCGGCCGCTGCGTTCGCGCGCTGCGCAGCGGCTGTGGCTCCCGTACGGTCTCCGGGAGGCTCAGCAGGACGGCGGCCGAGCCGGCCACCAGTGCCAGGTGCACGGCGAAGGGCAGGTACAGCGGCCAAGGGGCGTACTGCGCGAGCACTCCGGCGAGCAGCGGCCCGCAGCCCAGGCCGCCCATGTTGGCGGCCGTCGCCACGAAGGTGGCCCGAGTGGCGCCGCCGCGCGGAGCCAGGTCCATCACGTACGCCGTGGCGGCGCCGGTGAACAGACCGGCGGACAGCCCTGACAGCAGCCGGCCCGCGTACAGCCAGCCGAGCCCGTTCGCGCACAGGTAACAGACCGCACTCGCCGCCGCGAACCCCAGGCCCCACAGCAGTACGGGCCGTCGGCCCACCGCGTCCGACACGTTGCCCGCGAGGAGCAGCACGCCGATGACACCGAAGGCATAGACCGCGTACACGACCGTGACCGTCAGCTCGGAGAACCCGAACTTGTCCTGGTAGAGGGCATAGAGAGGGGTCGGCAACGTGGTGCCGACCATGCACACGACGAACACCGCCCCGCCGAGCAGACACTGACGCCATCCTGGGAGATCATCGGCCATGCCACCGACGGTAACTCCGCAAGCCGCTCCGTCGCGGCCGGGCATGACTGGCGCGCCGGTACGAAGTGTCCGGCCGGGCCTCGGCCCCGGCGTTGTCAGTGGCGCGTGCGACCATCCGAAGCATGATCGCCTCGCTTGCCGCCCTGTTGCCCACCGCCGGTACGCATGTCTCGACGACGTACGCCGACTGGGTCGCCGCCCACGATCCGGGCGCCGCCGGGGTCGCGCGTGACCTGGTCGCGGACATGGGCTCCGAGCTCAACCGGTCCTGGACCAAGCCCGGTCGGTTCGTCGATGTGATGGCGGCCCGGGCACGGCGGCTGCCCCCGGCGCATCTGCCGTGGTTCTGGGACACGGTGGGCCATCGGTTGATCGGGTACGGAAGCCGGCCGGGCGGGCGAGCCTACGTGGCAGCGCGGGCGGCCGAGGTGGAGCACGGGCTGCCGGTGGATGCCGAGTACCGCAGGGCCAACGCCCTGCTCTTCGCCAGGGGCGGGGCCATGCCGGCCAAGGAGTTCGGGGTCCATCAGCGCTTCCTCGCCCAGACGTTGGAGCCGGGCGCGGCGCACGCGGCCCTGGATGCGTTCCTGACCGCGTGGGCGGCCTCGAAGGCGGACCTCCCGGCCGATCTGGTGCGCCGGGTCCGGGCCTCCGCCAAGGCGGCCGGGCACGGGGACGAGGAGGTGGCGCGGCTGGTCGGCGCGATCCTGTCGGTCACCCGGGAGAAGTCGGTGCCGGATGCGCTGCTGGCAGCCGCGGGCCCGGTCCTGACGGCCCATCGACCCACGGACGCTGTCGCGGCCGGGCTTGCGGAGATGTTTCCCGACGGAACCACCGACGGCGGGGACTGGCTGCGGATGCTCATCGGCTGCGGCGCCACGGAGGCCATGGAGGCCGGGCGGGTGGTGCCTGAGGGCGGGCTGCCCCACTGGGTCGGCACCTTCGTCCGCATGTACCAGTACGCGGCGCAGCCCGGCGGCGGCGTCGCGCGGCAGCCGCTGCCGCCCGAATTCCTGGACCTGGTGGGCCGGTTGGGGCCCCGGCTGCGGGCGTCGGACACCCCGGTGACGGCGCACACCACCCGGCACCACTACCAGGGCTTCGACGCGGACGTGCTCGATGCGCTGTTGGCCGCGGGGGTCTCGGTCGTCGATCCGGGCCCGGAGATCGGGATGCGCTTCTGGGGCGAGCGGTCCCGGCGTGATCTCGCGGCGCTGGCCGCCGACCCGGTGTTCGGCCCCCGGCTCGAAGGGACCGTGCACGCGGACCTGTTGCCGAACTGGTCGCTGGCGCGGCGGAGGGCCGGTTCGGCGGTGACGCTGCTCCCGGGGAACGAGGGCATCGCGCAAGGGGTGGCCACCCGGGTCGGCAAGCTCGTCGACACCGTGGCGGGCGGTGGCATGGCGGGGGCCGAGGAGTCCGTAGCCGAGCTGGAGATCCTGCTCGACCGGCCGACGGTGGCAGCGCTCGACGGGATCCCCGACGCCCTGGCCGAAGCGGGCGCCGCGGGCGCGCTGCGGCGCTCACTGGCAGCCGGCCTGCCCGAGGAACTGACCTGGCCCGCACTGGAGTCGGTGTACGAGCAGTTCGCGGCGGACGCCCGGCCCGAGGAAACCCAGGGCGCGCTGCCGGGCATCGCCGGGGTGACCTCCACGTGGCCGGTCCTGACGGTGTTCGGCCACGATCGGGCGGTCGCCGTCGCCCCGGACGGGGTGCGGGGCTCCTGCCGGTTCACGGTCCCCGCGGAGGCGACCATGTTCGCCGTCCACTACGTCGGCGGATCCTTCCTCGTGAGCTGGACGCTCAAGCCGAGCCCCTACTACTGCGACACCGCCGTCTGGGCCGACCGCCCCGACGAGCCGTTCACCCCGGACGAGGTGGGCGGTCTCGTACCGTTCGGCGGCAGCCTGGACGGGGCGTACGGGTTCCAGTTCGAGACCGCTGACGGTGGCGGGCGGCACGGCGGTGTACGGGTGCTGCGCCCGGGTGGCACGGAGGGCATCGACCGGGACGAGCTGCAGCTCGGTGACGGCTCCCGGATCTGGACCAACGCTGTCTACGGAAGGCGGCCCTGGGAAGTGGTGGATCCGGTCACCGGGGAGTGGCGGGGCGCGGAGGCGCTGCCCGACTTCCCGGGCCGTTCCGCGAGCACCGACCCGTCCGAGACGGGCATGACCCTCGCTACGGAAGCCCTCCAACTGGCGCCGCTGCCGCGCGAGTTGACGGATTCACCGCTCGGCTGCCGGGACGGTCTCGTCGGAACGCGGGTGCTGTTCCGCACCCGGCACCGCGACCACGCGCCCGACCATTTCCTGGTGGAGAGCGTGGACGGGCGCACGGCCCGGTTCGACATCGACCGGCCGGGACAGGAGCCCTGGGGTCTGTGGGCTCCGCCGGAAGGAGCGGTGGAGGACGTGGTCCTCGCCGAGGCGGAGACCCGGACGGGAGTGCGTGCGTACGCCGCCGACGGAACCCTGCTCTGGGAGCTGGACGGTCACTCCTCGCCCCGTAACCCCCATGCGGCACCGGCCCGGCGGGTCACCGTCTCGGGAGGCGTGTCCCTGCCGCCGGCGTTCTGGTACCTGTTGCGGACGCGGGACGCGGCCGGATCCCGGGCACTGCGGAAGGTGGACCGGCAGGCGGCGGACGCCTTGCTGACGGCCGCACTTGAGGATGCCGGGGCTCTGCGTGCCGCCGTTGCCCGGGAGTTGCCGGACATCACCGATCCGGTGCTGACCGAGGCCGTGGTGGCGGTGGCCTCGCGGGCCGCGCGGGTCGAGGAGCGGCGGCGGGCCCTGCGCCGGCGCGTGGTCCTGCTCGCCGAGGCACCGCCCGTGCTGCCGCGCGGCTCCGCGCCGGACACCGAGCTGATGCCCGCGCTGTTCGGGCTGATCTCGGAGGGAGAGCGCGATCCGTGGCGGCGGGAGCCGGACGTCGCCCTGCCCGCGACGCTGAGCGCACTGGCCGCCGACGGAGCCTGCCTGGACGGCACGATCCCGGAGGAGGTCAGGCGGCTCTCGCCACCGGCGCCGCCGTGCGACTGGTCGCAGCTGCTCGGCGCGATCGACGCCGCGGCATGGCGAGCGGCGGTGACCCCGACCCCGGACGCCGAACGGGCCGCGCTCCTCGCGCTCCTGGACACGTGGGCCGACCAGCCCTTCGCCCGTGCGGGCAGCCGGTGGTGGGTGGGTCGCACATCCGATGCCAAGGACCTGACCGGGTTGCGGGCGGCCGGGATCGCCGTGGCCTGCCAAGCGGTACGGGCCGGAGGCTCGCAGCGCTGGTTCGTGGCACCCGCCTCGCAGAACCGGGACGCCGACCCGGTCCCGGCGGCGGTCCCCCAGGCACGCCTCGTCGGGGTGGAGCGGGACGACGCCGCCCGCATGCGAGCCCTGGTGGCGGCGGTCGGCGCCCACGGGCCGCTCCCCGTGCCGGAGTCGGCGGCAGCGCGCTTCGCCGAACTCACGGGCGTACGGCGGGCCGTGGCGCGGCTCGTGATGGCCGGGCTCGTCGGCCGGCCCGACCGGGACGAGGACCGGAGCCTGGCCCGCAAGGCTCCCTACAAGGCGACCCCGATGACGGCCGAGTCGTACGACCATCTGCGAGCACGGCTCGGGGCGTCCGGCCGCCGGGCCGTACTCGCGGCCGCCCTGCCCGAGGACCCGGCCGAGCTGTGGCGCCCGGGCGGGGTCGTGGCGGCGGCGGAACGGATGGCCGGGGTGTGGCGGGAGCTGATCGGGGCGCTGCCAGTCGTCGACGACGAGGCGGCCGACGCCCTGGAGACGAGCCTCGGCCTGTCCGAAGTGTGGGCCCGGCGGCTCGCGGCCGGGTACGAAGCCGCCGAGGACACGACCGTGGAGGCGGCCGGCTGGGAGCTGGCGGCGACCCGGTACGGCATAGGAGTTGAGGTCCGGGCGGTGCCGCCGGCCGGCCCCGAACTGCCCTACCGCACCCCGGTGGGGCTCGCGTTCCGGCAGATAGCGAGCGCGCTGGTGTGGGCGTGGACGGACCGGCCCGTGGGCGACCCGGCGGTGGCCGGCGCGGCGGTCCTGTACGAGCGGCTGCGGGCCGAACTCGATCGTCCTGACCTGCTGGTGGCGCTGCCGGGCGGCCGGGTGCAGGACACCTCGGCGCGGATCGCCGAGCGGTTCGGGCCCGGGCGGTTGCCGGTGGCGATGGACGCCCGCAAGGAGGAGGGTCCCGTCCCAGTGACCGCGTACGACTCCGGGCCCCTGGTGGTCTGTGCCCCCGGGGGTGCCTCCTTCCTCAGGCCTGCCGCGGTCGCCGACCCCGAGGTGTGGCGTCGGGTCACTGAGATCACCGATCTGGGCGAGGAACTCGGCCGGGTGGCCCCGCTGTTGGCCGGGGGCGGCCTGGAGCGCATGATGCTGCGGTCCCGGTCGGGAGCGGTCCCGGTGGGTGCGTACGAGGCGGATCCGCGGCAGTCCTGCCCCGACCTGGTCGCCCGAGTGGCGCCGGAGCTCGGGGTCGGAGCCGACGCGGCGGCGCTGTACCTCCAGTTGGCGACGCTTGCCGCGCCCACCGACCGGAACGTGCGGCGGTGGAACGGCTGGTCGGCCAAGCGTCACACGGAGGTCCGCACGGAGCTGCTCGGCGCGGGCATGGTGGTGGAGGCCAAGCGGGCCCGGGCCGGCCGCACGCTGTTCCTGCCCGGGGAATGGGCTGAACTCAAGGCGCCGCACCTGCCGTTGGAGACGGTGAAGCTGGCAGCGCATGCGGTGCGCCCGCTGTGGGGCAGCGAGATCCACTCCCCGTTCGGCCGGATCCTGCCGACCGCACCGCTGCACGAGATGTTCGCGGATGCCTGGGAGCGGCTGGCCGAGGGGAGGCGCGTGGAGTCCTGACGTCCCGAAGCGCGGAGGCGGGTCCGCGTCAGTCCTGCCGGTCCTGCCGACCGCTCTTGCCGGAGCGGTGCGGCAGGTGTGGGTGCGGCAGGTGGCCCCGGCGCAGCTGGAGCCAGATGTCGCGGGCCCGGCGGCCCGCGTGGGTGCGGCTGCGTGCCACCATCTCGCGTGCCTCCTCCTCGGACTCGACCATGGCCGACGATCCGCGCAGCGGCTTGCCCGCGGTCTCGCGCAGGAACAGGGCCGAGACGACACCGATCGCGCCCGCGGCCATCAGGTAGTAGGCGGGCACGAGTTCGTTGCCGGTCGTATTGACCAGGGCGGAGGCCACGAGCGGGGTGGTGCCGCCGAACAGCGACACGGAGAAGTTGAAGGCGAGCGACAGCCCGCCGTAGCGCAGATGGGTCGGGAAGAGGGCCGGCAGCGTCGCGGCACTCGTCCCCGCGAAGCACACCAGGAACAGGCCGAGGATGGCACAGCCGATGGCCGGGAGGATGATGCCGCCCTGGCGGATGAGCTGGAAGACGGGCACCGAGAAGACGACCATCGCGGCCCCGCCCCACAGGAACAGCGGCCGTCGGCCGTAGCGGTCCGAGGAACGACCGACGGCGGTGATGGTGAGGACGACGAGCACCATCGTGCCGAGGACGAGGAGCTGGGCGGTGAGGTCGGGTTCGCCGAGGGTGGTGCTCATGTAGGTCGGCAGGTAGGACGTCACCATGTAGTTGGTGACGTTGTAGAGCAGGACGAGTCCGATGCACACGAGCATGGCCTGCCAGTGCTGGGTGATGACCTCCTTGAGGCGGCCCTTGCCGGACATGCGGGCCTGTTCCAGGCGCTCTTCCTCCTCGGGCGTTGCCCCGCCCCGTGCCACCGCCTCACGTCCCCGCTCCTCGGCCTCCTGGAACGCGGGTGTCTCATCCAGCCTGAGCCGCATGTAGAGGCCGATGAGCCCGAGCGGTCCTGCGACGTAGAACGGGATACGCCACCCCCAGTCGACCATCTGGTCCTCGCTCAGGACGCCGGTCAGGACGGTGACCATGCCGGAGCCGAGGGAGTAACCCACGAAGGTGCCGAAGTCGAGCCAGCTGCCGAGGAAGCCGCGTATCCGGTCGGGCGAGTACTCGGCGATGTAGGTGGTGGCCCCGGCGTACTCGCCTCCGGTGGAGAAGCCCTGAACGAGCCGGCACAGCAGGAGCAGGATGGGGGCGGCGAGACCGATCGACTTGTATCCCGGCAGGAATCCCACCGCCAAGGTGCTGATCGCCATCATGATCATGGTGACGGCGAGGACCTTCTGGCGCCCCACGCGGTCACCGAGCGGGCCGAACACGAGCCCGCCGAGCGGCCGGACGACGAAGGCCGCCGCGAACGTGGCGAACGTCGAAATGACCTGGGCGCCCGGCGAGCTCGACGGGAAGAAGACCTTGCCGAGGGTGGCGGCGACATAGGCGTAGACGCCGAAGTCGAACCACTCCATGGTGTTGCCGAGCGCGGCCGCTGACACGGCGCGGCGCACGGCGGGTTTGTCCGCGACCTTGACGTCGTCCGGGCTCAGGCTCTTCTTGCGGCGGCGCAGCAGCGTCCGCACCATGCGTTCGGTCTGCGGGCTTCCCGAGCCGAATCCGCGACCTCGATGGGCCGGGGGTATGGGCTCCCGCCTGGTTGGTTTCATGGGCACCTACGGGTCGTCGTCGGTGGTGTCGGCCGGAGGAGCCTGCGGCTCGTGCCCCCTCGCCACCAAGGGCGAGGGGGCACGGCTGCCGTCGGCGGGGTCACCGCTGCGGCGATGCGCTTTCCAGGGGCGTGCGGCACACGCCGCCTTCCACCATCTTCAGGTGCCCGGCCACGACGGGCCGCGCCGCCTTGGCGGCCGCCTGGATCTGGCTGTCCTTGCCGGAGCTCAGCTCCTTGTCGATCAGAGCGAGCGCCTGCTGGTGACCGTCGCTCTGCATCTTCAGCCAGGCGGCGTCGTACGCCGTGGTGCCGTCCTTCGGCTTCAGATCGTCCAGCTGCCTGTTCTGGGCGGCGCTGGGTTCCTTGGCCATGGCGATGTCCTTGGCCTTGGCCACGGCCGCTCCCTTGGCGTCCAGCGCGGTGTGGTCGCGCACGATGATGGCCGCGACCCGTTTCACACAGGCGCTGTTCGCGTGTGTTTTGGCGTCCTTGCCCGCGGCGATCTCCGCCAGGTTGGCCTGGTGGATCGTCTGCAGGAACGTCGCGTCCGAGGACGCCGCGGGGCTGGCCGCGCCGAACGCGGTCGTGGTTCCCGTGAGGGTGAGCACCACGGCGGCCGCCGCCGTCGCGCAGGTATGAGTGAAACGCATGAGACCTCCACGTGTCCGTGGACCGAGTGAGGGCCACTTCGGCATCCGGATCGCAGCTGAGTGGCTGTCCGGGCATATGGCTCAACCCGACACATCCTAGGGCCGCTTCCCGACGCCCGCCCGTTCAGATCACTCCCCGTCACCATGGGGAAACGCGCCTTCGTGACGCCGTCGGTGTGGAGCAGCTTGCCGGGCAGCCACTGGGCGAGGGCCTGGTCAATGGTCCCGACGAGGTCGAGCAGCCCCGCACCTGCCCGCCGGGCATTGCGATAGCCCGCAAGGGCGACCGACGTCGTCAGACCCGAGGCGAGGTCGTGGCCCATTGCGTCGAGGACCGCGGCGTGCAGGGTGGACTGGGTGAGCAGATCCTCCAGGAGTCGCTCCCCCGCACCGGAATCCCCGGTGTCCTCCACACTCATGGCCGACCACCTCCTCCTGCCAGGCAGTCTCACCTTTCGCCCCGCCCCCCCGCCTGCCGCGAACGGCCATGCGGGGGGGCGGTCCTCACCACGTCACCGGCGGCCGCAAACCGGGAATGGCCCCGCCGTCGATCCGGCGGGGCCACCAACTGGCGGATGAGGCAAGGGAGTTCAGGACAGTGGGCCGCCGTAGTAGCGGCCGATCATGTCGCGGTAGGTGGGATCGTCGAGATGGGTGGCGGGTTCGAACTCCGGCGAGTCCTTGACCTGGTCCTGGGTGAGGGCGACATGGATCTTCTTCTCGTCCGGGTCGAGCCGGGTGACGGTGCCGGCCGGCAGCAGGACGCGCTTGCCGAAGATCCATGGCCCGGTGTCCACCACGAGGTGCGAGGAGCCGACCTCGTCGGAGTGGTGGTCGACCTTGCCGATGTTCCCGTCGGCGGCCTCGACCTTCCAGCCGCGCAGGTCCACGCCGGCGAGATGGCCGCTGGTGTCCTGGTAGCCCCAGAGGTCCTTGTTCATCACGAGGGTGTCCCCTTTCCGTTCCGAATCGCGGCAAGCCCCGATCACGTGGCCCGCACCGGTTTCGTGTCCGGTTCTCCTGCCGACCGCTCGTGGGCCGCGGGGTCAGCCTGCGGTCAGCACCTCGGCGAGGAAGGTGTCCAGGTCGACCTCCTCCTCCCCCGGCGGGACGGCCTCGTACGTCCTGGCCAGAAAGTCCCGCAGTGCGGGTTCCCACGCGGAGAACACGACGCGGCCCCATTCCCCGTCGAGGCCGCAGCCCGCCAGTTCGATGCGTGTCTCACGCCGCCCCGCGACGACTTGCGGGGCGACCCGTATGTCGCCGTCGCCGACCTCCTGCCCGAACCCCCGGGCCAGGAGGTCCCGCTCGATCGTCCAGGTGACGGCCACGTCCTCCTGTAACTCGAACAGGACGCGGATCGCGAAGGGGTCGTCGGACTCGTACAGCAACTGGGTGACCACCGGGAAACGCTGCGTCCCATCGGCCTCCAGATTCATGAACACGGTCTCGCACACGGAAGTCATGGATCGCCTCCAGCATTCAGCTCGGGCAGGCGGACGCCGGCCCTTCCGGAAATCGATCGGCGGCGGTCAGGCGCGCGCGGCCCGCTCCTCGACCATCCCGGCGCGCAGCTTGGCCAGAATGCGGGAGAGCAAGCGCGACACCTGCATCTGCGAGACCCCGAGCTCCCGGCCGATCTCGGCCTGCGTCAGCTCGCTCCCGAACCGCATGCTCACGATGCACCGCTCGCGCTCGCTCAGCGCGCCCATCAGCGGCGCCAGTGTCTGGAGGTTCTCCACCTTCTCCATGCCGGGGTCGTCCTCGCCGATGAAGTCGACGAAAGTACGGCTCCTGCCGACGGCCGCGCCGCCCCCTTCTTCCGCGTCGGCGGACATGTCGAGCGAGCCGGCGGTGTAGCCGTTGGCCGCGACGAGGCCCTCGACGATCTCCTCCTCGTCCCGGTCCAGGTGCTCCGCGAGCTCCCGCACCGTCGGGTCGCGGTCCAGTGCGAGGGCGAGGCGCTCCTTGGCCTTCGCGATCTCCACCCGCAGCTCCTGGAGGCGGCGCGGTACGTGCACGGCCCAGGTCGTGTCACGGAAGAACCGCTTGATCTCGCCCACGATGTACGGCACCGCGAAAGAGGTGAACTCCACCTCGCGCGACAGCTCGAACCGGTCGATCGCCTTGATCAGGCCGATCGTGCCGACCTGGATCACGTCCTCCATCTCGCCGGTCCCGCGGTTGCGGAACCGGCCCGCCGCGAAGCGCACCAGCGAGAGGTTCATCTCGATCAGCGTGTTCCGCGCGTACTGATGCTCCTCGGTGCCCTCCTCCAGGACCTGGAGCCGCTCGAAGAACACCTTGGACAGCTCTCGCGCGTCCTTGGGCGCGACCTTCCCCGCGTCCTCCACCCAGGGCAACTCCCCCGCCCCGGGCTCCATGGTCGTGGCCGCCGTCCGGTCCGTCCGCTCGCGTCCCGTCACCCGCGCCGCTGCCATGTGGACAACCTCCCTAGTCACGTGACTGCATCCGTCGAAGCCATCGGGTGCCCTTCCTGATTCGGATCATGCGTGTGCGTTCCGTACGTGGCTGAAGTACGCGGTACGACCGGAAGCCCGGCCTCCTAGCGCGGCAGGGCGACGCAGACACTCTTCCCGCCGTCACCGCAGGGCAGGACGGCCACGCTGCGGGACAGGCGGTGGACCAGGGGCCAGCCGAATCCGCCCTCGTATCCGCGCAGGTCCGGCGGGCGCTCGCGGGGCGGGACGGGGCTGGGGTCCCGCACGCTGATGTGCAGCGTGCTGCGGTCGGCGGCGAAGTCCAGGGCCGTGGCGCCGCCCGCGTGCCGGAGCGCGTTCGTGACGAGCTCGGAGACGACGAGCACCACGTTCTCGGCGCTCTCCCTGGTGGGCCGGGGCGCCAGCGTGGAGAGGAAGGCGCGGGCCGCGTCGCGGGCCTGGGCCGGCGTGGCCGGAACCGTGGTCCCTACGGCGGAGTCCGGTGGTGGACCGGTGGTGGCAGACGGGCGAGCCATGTTTGAGACCCCCTGAGGTTTTGCCCGTGGTTACGGATGTGGTGGGGCTTCTGCCCAGATTCGGCGCGGTCGAACGTGTGCGCGTCGGGGAGTCGCACGGCCCACGGATACCGGAACGCGCGACCCGGCGCTCATCGCACGACCGCGCGTTCCACCAGGAGCCGTACCGCCGCCGCGATCGACTCGGCGTCGATGCCCGCCAGGTGCAGCTGATCCTCGGGGCTCGCCGAGGCCGGCATGTGCTGGACGCCGAGGCGGACCAGGCGCGGCACCGGGCGGCCGTCCGCGAAGGCCTCGGCCACCGCGTCGCCGATCCCGCCCTGCACCCGGTGGTCCTCGACCGTGACGAGGCACCCCGTGGCCTCCGCCGCCTCCCGGAGTGTCTCCGCGTCGACCGGCTTCACCGAGTACAGGTCGATGATCCGTACGTCGATGCCCTCCCGGTCCAGGAGCTCGGCCGCGCGCAGCGCCTCGTGGACCGTGACGCCCGCCGCGACGACCGTCACCCGGTCCCGTCCTGTGGAGCGGAGCACCTTGGAGCCGCCCGGCCGGAACTCCTCGTCAGGGCCGTAGATGACGGGAGTGCCGCCCCGGCTGGTGCGCAGATAGCGCACCCCGGTCAACTCGGCCATTTCTGCGACCAGTTGAGCCGTCTGGTTGGCGTCGCACGGGTAGAGAACAGTGCTGCCGTGCACGGCCCGGAACATCGCCAGGTCCTCCAGGCCCATCTGCGACGGGCCATCCTGGCCGATCGCGACCCCGGCGTGCGAGCCGACGAGGTTGATGCCGGCCCGGCTCACGGCGGCCATCCGTACGAAGTCGTGCGCGCGGGTCAGGAAGGCCGCGAACGACGCGGCGAAGGGGACGTAGCCGCGGGCCTGGAGGCCCACCGCTGCCGCGACGAGCTGCTGCTCGGCGATGTAGCACTCGAAGTACCGCTCGGGGTGGGCCTTGGCGAAGAACTCGGTGCGCGTGGAGTCGCCCACCTCACCGTCGAGCGCCACCACGTCCTCGCGCGCCGAGCCGAGCGCGGCCAGTGCCTGCCCGTAGGCGTCGCGGGTGGCCACCGAGTCACCTGCCTCGAAGCGCGGCAGCTCCGGCGGTCCGCCGGCCGGGTGCCGCCGGGCCGGGGCCGCGGGCGGCGGGGAGACCTCGACGCGGACGAAGCGGGGGCCGCCGAGTTCCTCGATGGCGGCATCCGCGTCCGGCAGCGGCTTGCCGTGCTGCCCTTCCCGGTCCTCGACCTGTGCCACGCCCCGGCCCTTGCGGGTGCGGGCGATGACGGCGGTGGGCTGCGAGCGCGTGGCCGACGCCTCGGCGAACGCCGCGTCCACCGCCTCGACGTCGTGTCCGTCGACCTCGATGGTGTGCCAGCCGAAGGCGGCGAGGCGCCGGGCGTACGCGTCGAGGTCCCAGCCGTGCCGGGTCGGCCCGCGCTGGCCCAGCCGGTTCACGTCGATGATCAGCGTCAGGTTGTCCAGGTGCTCGTACGCCGCGTGCTCGGCGGCCTCCCAGACCGACCCCTCGGCCATCTCGCTGTCGCCGGACAGCACCCACACCCGGTACGGCGCGTTTTCGAGCCGCTTGCCCGCGAGCGCCATGCCGACCCCGACCGGCAGCCCCTGCCCGAGTGAGCCCGTCGCCACGTCCACCCAGGGCAGCCGTGGCGTGGGGTGCCCCTCCAGGCGGCTGTCGCGGCGGCGGAACGTCAGGAGTTCCGCGTCGTCGACGACGCCCGCCGCCCGGTACATCGCGTACAGCAGCGGCGAGGCGTGGCCCTTGGACAGGATCAGCCGGTCGTTCCCGGGGTGGTCCGGATCGTCGAAGTCGTAGTGCAGATGGCGGGCGAGCAGAACCGCCGCCAGGTCCGCGGCGGACATCGAGGACGTCGGATGACCCGAGTCCGCAGCGGCGGCCGCGCGCACCGCGTCCACCCTCAACTGCTGGCCCAGATCGGCGAGTTCACGGGCGGCTTCGCGTGGCATGTCACTCCTTGCGCTCGACGGCCCGTCCGGCGGGCCGGTGGGGCCCGGCCGGGATCAGCGGGTGGCGGATCCTGCCACCCGGGCGCGCCTCCGGCGGCCAGGCGGGCCGGAGACCGCTCATCGCGTCGGGTATCCCCCGAGGTCCGAACCCAAACGGTCACGTACTGCTGCCAGCCGGATCGGCGTATCGGCGACCGGCCCGCCTTGCGCCACGCCCACGCCGGATCACCGCCGCGGTGGCCGCCGTCCAGGAGGATCGGACCGGCCTGGTTCCGCCCGGCCCCATGAATGACGTACGACACGAGGAGTCGACCGAGTGACGGTCTCCGTAGCCCTGTTCACGTCCGATCTGCGGTTGCATGACAATCCCGTGCTGTCCTGCGCGGTGCGCGGGGCCGATCAGGTCCTCCCGCTGTTCGTGGACGACGACGGGGTGCGGGCGGCCGGGTTCAACGCCCCGAACCGGCGGGCGTTCCTGGCCGACTGCCTGACCGACCTGGACGCCGGCCTGCGGGCGCGCGGCGGGCATCTGGTGGTGCGTACCGGCGATGTGGTGGAGCAGGTCTGTGCCCTCGCGACGTCGGTGGGGGCCGATCGGGTGCACCTCGCAGGCGGCGTCAGCCGGTACGCCGCGCGCCGCGAAGGGCGGCTGCGCGCGGCACTGGAGCGGATCGGCCGCACCCTGTCGGTGCACGACTCGGTGGTGACCGCGCTGGCGCCCGGCGTCGTCACCCCGGCGGGCAGCGACCACTACGCGGTGTTCACGCCGTACTTCCGGCGCTGGGCCGACGCGGGCGTACGGGATGTGGTGGCCGCGCCGCGGAAGGTCTCCGTGCCCGATGTGGCGCCCGGCACCCTGCCCCGGCGCGCCGACGTGGGCGGGGTGTCGCCCGGCGTCATGGAGGGAGGGGAGACGGCGGGCAGGCGGCGGCTTCGGCGGTGGCTCGCCGGCGGCATCGCCGGGTACGAGGACGGGCACGACGATCTGGCGGGAGACGCCACGTCCCGGCTCTCGCCGTTCCTCCACTTCGGCGCGTTGTCCGCCGCCGAACTCGTCCATCTGGCCCGGCACAAGGGCTCCCCGGGCGCGCAGGCGTTCGTCCGGCAGCTGGCCTGGCGGGACTTCCACCACCAGGTGCTCGCGGCCCGTCCGGAATCGGCGCACGAGGACTACCGGCCGCGCGGCGACCGGTGGCGCGACGACGAACGGGAGATCGCCGCCTGGCGCGAGGGGCGCACCGGCTATCCGCTGGTGGATGCCGCGATGCGGCAGCTCGCCCACGAAGGATGGATGCACAACCGGGGCAGGATGCTGGTGGCGAGCTTTCTCACCAAGACTCTGTACGCGGACTGGCGGACCGGCGCCCGCCACTTCCTGGACCTGCTGGTCGACGGCGACATCGCCAACAACCAGCTCAACTGGCAGTGGGTGGCCGGGACCGGCACGGACACCCGGCCCAACCGGGTCCTCAACCCGGTGGTCCAGGGCAAGCGCTTCGATCCGCACGGCAGGTACGTGACCCGATGGGTGCCCGAACTCGCGGGCCTGGAGCGGAAGTTCCTCCATGAACCCTGGAAGCTGAAGCCGGCGGACCGGGCCGGACTCGACTACCCGGACCCTGTCGTGGACCTCGTCGAGGGGCGTGCCCGCTTCGAGCAGGCGCGCGGCATCTGAGGCGCGGCCGCGAGCAGGCTCACTGCGCCCGACTTCCGTGCAGGGGAACGGAAGTCGGGCAAGTCACATGCATGGGACGGCGGGTCGGGGGCACTCGGATCCCAAGCCCCCTCAGGGCCAGGTTCCCCCGGCCTGGCCCGGGCTTGCGGTCCCGCGCATCCACTCCTCTCCCGGATGTGCGGGACCGCTGTATGTCCACCCCATGGGTGCGGTCACCGTACGAAGCCGCCACGGTGGACACACCGTAATGACTCGAATGGACGCAGGGCACAAAGCGAGGAACGCTGGTGGTGGAGGACTCCGACTCCTCCCCTACGGCAACTGCTTCATCAAGCCGCTCAGCGAGGCCGGACATGGCGCGTTTGATCACCCCAGACGCACCCCTGGCACGCCTGGCACCGGACCGGCTGTGGCGGCTGCCCGGCGTGTACGCCCCGCAGGCCGACACCCGGCTCCTCGCCGGGGCACTGCGCCGCGAGGGCGCGCTGTCCGGCCTGGACGTGCTGGACATCGGAACCGGCAGCGGCGCCCTGGCCCTGTACGCGGCCCACCTGGGCGCCCGGGTGACCGCGCTGGACGTCTCCCGCCCGGCGGTGTGGAGCACCCGGATCAACGCATGGCGCGCGGGGCTCCGGATCAGCGCCCTCCGGGGCAGCGTCGAAGACCTCGCCGGGCGCCGATTCGACCTGATTCTCAGCAACCCTCCCTACGTACCCGCCCCGCGCCCCCTGCCGCCCGGCCGGGGCGCCGCACGCGCCTGGGACGCCGGGAGCGACGGGCGCCACGTGCTGGACCGGATGGGCAGGACCGCCCCGGCGCTGCTCCGCCCGCACGGGGTGCTGCTCCTGGTCCAGTCCGCGCTGAGCGGCACCGAAGCGACTCTGGAGATGCTGGAGGCGGCCGGTATGCGGGCGAGGGTGACCGACCGGGCCGTCATCCCCTACGGCCCGGTCCTTCGCTCGCGCCTGGACTGGCTGCGCGCCCGGCGCCTGATCGGCCCCGACGACACGATGGAAGAGCTGGTGGTGATCCGTGCCGAACACTCCTGAACAGCAGCCCCGGCCCGGCCGCGCGCGCCGTGTCACGGTCGACCCGGAGGGCCCCGTGCTGGTCGAGGGCCCCGTCGAGGTGACGGCAGCCGACGGCACCGTCGCGCGTTCGGACCGCTTCGTCGTCGCCGTCTGCGCCTGTCGGCGCACCCGCACCCCGCCCTGGTGCGACACGAGCCACCGCCGACGCACCCGGGACGCCGACGCCACGAAGGACACGCCGTGACCGTCCTGCCGGCCCCGCGCGGCCCCCTGTCACGGACCGTGATCGCCGCGCTGCGTCATGGCCCGGGCGAAGACCTTCCGGGCTCCGACGCCACCCGCGCCGCCGATCCGTACGGCGGCGACCTGCACCTCGCCCTGTATGTGCTGTACGAACTGCACTACCGCGGCTTCGAGAGCGTGGCCGACGCCCTCGAATGGCACCCGGCCCTGCTCGCCGTACGCCAGGGCCTGGAGAACACCTTCCTGACCGCCCTGAGGGCCGACGCACCCGGCGACCGCACCGCGGAACACGCGCTGGACGAGTTGCTCGTCGAACCGGTCGACCACACCGGCAGCGTGAGCCACCACCTGGCCCGCGACGGGGAGTTGTGGCAGCTGCGGGAGTACGTGATGCTCCGCTCGCTCTACCACCTCAAGGAGGCCGACCCCCATCTGTGGGTCGTCCCCCGGCTGCGCGGGCGCGCCAAGGCGGCGATGGTGGCCGTCGAGTACGACGAGTTCGGTGCGGGGCGCGCCGAACGCATCCACGCGCGGCTCTTCGCGGACCTGATGGGCGATCTCGGCCTGGACGCCCGCTACGGCCGCTACCTCGACCGGGCGCCGGCCGAGGCCCTCGTGGCCGTCAACCTCATGTCGCTCTTCGGCCTGCACCGCGCCCTGCGAGGGGCCCTGATCGGCCACTTCGCGGCCGTGGAGATCACCTCTTCCCCCGCATCGCGCCGACTCGCGGCCGCGATGCGCCGATTGAACGCGGGCCCGGCCGCCGAGCACTTCTACGCCGAGCACGTCGAGGCCGACGCGGTCCACGAACAGGTCGTCCGGCACGAGGTCGTGGTCGGCCTGCTGGCCGACGAGCCCTTCCTCGATTCCGACATCGCCTTCGGCGCGGACGCCACCACCCTCGTCGAGGACAGGCTCGCCGAACGCCTCCTCACCGCCTGGCACAACGGCCGCTCGGCCCTGCACGGCTCGCAGAGCGCTGCGTGAGCGCGGGCGGCGCCCATCCCCTCAGCGGCGGCGCGCAGGGGGTGTGGCGGCGGGGTCCCGGGCGGTGGCGTGCAGGTACTCAAGCGCGTCCAGCACGATGGTGCGCTCGTGCCAGGACAGCCACGCGCCGGCCTGCCGGCCGGTCTGCTCCAGGGCCGCGAGCTGAGCCAGGTGCAGGCCCTGGATGGGGCGGTCCAGGTGGGCGGAGACCATGCCCACACAGGTCCCGTCGGAGGTGGCGAGGGGGATGCTGTGACAGGCGCGGCTGCCCGCCTTGAGGATCGCCTCCCTCGCTTGCGGGGTGAAGACGGGGTCGGTGGCGACATCGCGCACCGTGGTCTGCGCGACGTCCGCGGCGGCCTGTGCGCAGGACGTTCCCCGGTCGCCGACGACGGCGAAGAAGTCGACGAACTCGTCGCTCAGGCCGGTGTGTTTCTCCATCCGCAGGACTCGCCCGGCGCGGTCGGCGAGCTGGACGTTGCCCATGGACGCGCTGGTGATGGCCAGCGCCTGCGTCAGGACCGCGCCCAGGACCTCGCTGTGATGGGCATGGTCGGCGCCGTCCATCCCCAGCGTGTCCAGCGGCGGGGCGCTGCGCCGGGTGCGGCCCGGGAACCACAGCCTCTGGTCCGTGTCCGGGCGGGGCACGGCGATCACGGCCTCGGCCACGGTACGGAGTTTGATGTTGAAGCGCTGCGAAGCCTGCTGCATCAACGCGAACGCCACCTCGGCCCCGCGCAGTCGGTATCGCTCCGTCAGCAGCCCCTGGGCCTGGGCGATCAGTGGCCGCGTCCGTACCTGCGCGCGCAGATCCCGGATCTCCCTGCGGAGCCGCTCCGCCTCCTCCGCCGTACCGTCCTCTTCCGTCCCGGTTCCGCCGAGCACATCGGTCATTCGCGCCTGCTCCCGCACTCGCTGTCCCACGACTCGGCCCCCAGGTCGTTGAGGCGAGCCGCATCACCATAATCCCCACACAACAGGGCGACAGAATAAGCCCGTTCACCTCACCCGGCCGACTCGGGAGCAGCAGGTGACCGGCGCCCGACGGCCCGGCCGAAGTCGGTGGTCAACCAGTGTTCGATGGACTCATCGGGGAATTCGTGGGGCCGATGGGCGCCCGCCACCGAAGAGATGCCGCTGATCCGGTCAAGCCGGAAGAGGCGCCAGTCGTCCCGGTCGACGTCGAAGGCCACCAGGTACCACTGCCCGGCGCGCAGGCAGTGGCGGTGCGGCTCGACCAGACGGGTCGACGGCCTGCCGTGCTGGTCGACGTACCGGAACCGGAGCCGGCCGTCGGCCGCCACCGCGTCCGCGATCACCCCGACGGTGGCCGCCGCGACCACGGCGCCGGGCTGCTGCAGCACCTCGGTGGCGAGATCGGTGGCCGCCGCGCGCCGGCGCAGCGGGCGGGGCAGAATCTGGTCGAGCTTGAGCAGCGCGCTCGGTGCGACCGCGTCGTCGGGGAGCCAGGCGCGGATCAGATGCAGCCCGGCCACCAGCGCGGTGATCTCGTCGGCACTGAACAGCATCGGCGGCACCTTGACTCCGGGGCTCAGCCGATAGGCACTGCCCGGCCCCGGGCGGGCCTCGACGGTGTACCCGAGCCGACGGAGCCGCTGGGCGTCACGCCGTACGGTACGGATGCTCGCGCCGAGCCGTTCGGCCAGGTCGGCGGCCGTCCACTCGCCCCCGGATTGCAGCAGGGTCAGCATGGTCAGAGTCCTGAGCGTCGGGTCGAGGTCCATGGGTTCAGCCTTCCCCCAAAGGAGGACAACTTCGGGCCGCCTCTGCTCCTAGCCTGAGCCTGAATGCAGTCGCAGAAGGAGAGGGAAGCCATGCAGATCGCTGTCACGACGCCGACCGGCAACGTGGGCCACCACGTCGTCGCCACACTGATCCGCGCCGGGATCCGCCCACGCGTCCTGTTGCGCCACCCCGACCGGCTGGCTCCCGAGGTCCGCCACCACGTGGATGCGGTGCGGGCCGACCAGTACGACGCCGAATCGGTGGTGGCCGCCACCGACGGCATCGACGCCCTGTACTGGGTGAACCCGACCAGCGACAGCGAGGACCCTCTCGCCGACTGCGCCCGCGCCACCGGCAGCGTGGTCCGCGCCGTCACCGAGAACCGGATCGGCCGGGTCGTCTTCCAGAGCAGCATCGGAGCCGAGAAACGTCACGGTGCCGGGGAGATCGACGGCCTGGCTCACACCGAGACGGCTCTGGACGACCTGGACATCGACGTCACCCACCTGCGCTGCGGCTACTTCTTCACCAACCTCGAACCCCAACTCCCCGCTCTGCGAGCCGGAGTTGTCCAGGTGATCCTCCCGCTGGACCAGCCCATGGCCTGGGTGGCCCCCCGCGACATCGCCGAGGTGGCCGCCACCCGTCTCCTGTCCCCCGCCTGGTCCGGACACTGCGTCCAGGCGGTCCACGGACCCGCCGACCTGACGTGGCATCAGGTGGCCGACATCCTCACCGCCGCCACCGGCCGCAAGATCGGGGCCGAGCAGATCACGGACGACGCCATGCGCGCACAGCTCCGCCGGGCCGGAATGTCCGACGCGACGGTCGAAGCGATGCTCGGAATGTCGACCGGGCTGCGCGAGAACTTCACCCCCGAACAGAGCCGCACGATCCGGACAACCACCCCGACCACCCTCGCGGCATGGGCCTACGACCACCTCCGGCCGCACCTGGTTGACGCGCCGTGAGCGACCGGAAACCGGAGAGCCGCCGTCAACCGCGCCAGGAACCCCGCCCGCCTCCCCTCAGTAAATGACGACGGACACTCCGCACAGCCCGAGCCCGCACTTCGCGGCGTGCCGCCATATCCGCAGCGGCCCGTCCAGGACGCTTTCCTCGTCGTCGCTCGCCCTGGAGAGCATCCGGCGCATCCGTCTCGAAGGCGTCGCCTTCCGCAGGATCGAACCCGGCACCGCCCGCACGCGAGTCGCCTTCGCCTGGCGCAAGAACGACCCGAACCCCTTGGTCACGCGCTTCTCGTCCTGCTCGACGACGGCTCGCCAGGCAGGTCCAAGGAGAACTAGTGCCGGTGGTCTTCCCCGTCGACGGTCGGGACCAGGTGGTCCAGGGCCGCGATCCGGATCGCCGGTCCGGCGTCGGGGGCGTGCCGGCCGAGCTGTCGCACACAGGCGTCCCATGCCGCGTTGGAGAGCAGGTCCCGCGAAGCGGCGAACAGCCGGTACAGAGCGGGGCCATGGCGGTCGGCGAGTTCGGCGTTGTGCGTGAGCACGTCGAGTTCGTTCGCGGCCGTCACTTCGAGGAAGGCGCGTACATCCGGCTCAGGCGGGATGTGGTCCCGGCCGGTGAAGCGGTCGCGGAACACCACCGGGCGTCCGCTCCCGAGTCGTGGGTACACGACGCCGCGGTCGCAGCTCGCGTACAGGTGGACCAAGGCCTCGGCCCGTTCGCCGATCAGCTCGCCGAGGAGGGCCCGCTCGCCGGTGTCCGCCAGGGCCTGGCCGAATCCGTCGGTCCCGTACACCGCGTGGCACAGCCCCGCGGCCCGCAGGTCCGGATCGGCGCCCCACACGCCGAGGAGGCGGGCGACACGGAGCAGGTGTTCCAGGAGGGTTCCGCCGGGGTGGTCCATCTCGGCGGCGCCCCGGGCGCGCAGGAACTCCTCGACGGCCGGCCAAGCCCCGTCCGGAGGGTCGACCGGCAGCATCAGTCCTCCCGGTTCGACTGTCGAGCCACCTCTGCGACCAGCCGGGCCGTGGCCGGGGTCTCGATCCCGTGGGCGGCTCCTGCGCGGAGGACCGCCCCGCCGATGGCGTCGAGTTCGAGCGGGCGGCCTGCTTCGGCGTCGCGCTGCATCGAGGACTTCATCGCGTGCGGGGCCCGGTCGAAGAACGAGAGCACGGTGTCGGTCGTCACCGGTGTGCCCGCGGCCTGCGCCACGGCGGTGATTTCGTCGAGCACGGCGAGCAGTTCGGGGCGCCGGTCGGTGCGGACGGTTCCGACGTCGGTCCGGTGCCGGGTGGTCAGCAGGGCGAACGGGGCGAGGAAGGCGAGCTTGTCCCAGAGCATCGCGGTCTCGTCGGTCCGCAGCGTCACACCGAGGCCGGCGTGCCGCAGCCGGTCCGCGAACTCGTCGAGCGGCGCGGCCAGTTCGAGGTGGGCGAAGGGGCTGGTGTGACTGATGCACCCTGGTGCGGTGCGGGTGGCCTCGACCTTGATCGTGCCCGCGACCACCTTGGCCGAGCGGTAGCGCTCGCGCAGCACGGCGACGTGGTCGAGCCCGTTGAGCAGCGGGATCACGAGCGCATCGCCGAGGACAGGGGCCGGTACGCGGTCGAGTGCCTGGTCCAGGGTGGTCTGCTTGACCGTCACGACGACGGCGTCCACCGGTTCCCTCAGCTCGGTGTCGGCCTTCACCTCCGCCGTGAAGTTCCCGTACTGGGTGCTCTCGATGCGCAGACCGTCCCGGTTCAGTGTGGCGGCGGTCTCCTCGCCTGCGAGGCAGATGACGCGGTGTCCGGCACGGGCGAGCAGCCCGCCGATCAGGCCTCCGACGCCGCCCGGTCCGAGGACGGCCACCGTCAGGTTGGTTGTGGTCACGTGCGCTCCTGTCGTACTTGAGAGACCTGTGCGGACGGACCGCGGTGCTCTGCCCGTCGGTGTGAGAGCCCGTGTCCGATCCGGCCGGGATGCAGACACAGGCTATGAGGCGGGTCGGCACCCGCCCGCCGTTCACCGCGTCCGGATCGGGTGAAGCGGCGGGCGGGTTGCCGCCCTGGGCCCTGCATCGAGGATCATGCATCCCGGAAACCCAAGTCAATCCACGGGTTTGCTGGCAAATACCCAAGCGATAGCTTGGGTTGCCGTGACTCTTGACGATCTTCGTGTTTTCACCGCGGCCTGCCGGGCGGGCTCCCTGAGCGCGGCCGCCCGCGATTTGTCCTGTACGCAGTCCGCGGTCAGCCAGCATGTGAAGCGCCTGGAGCGGGAGCTGGGCCTGAGCCTGCTCGAACGGCACACGCGCGGGGTGGTGCCGACGCCGGCCGGGCGGATGCTGAACGCGGCGGTCACCGAAGGCCTGGGGTGCATCGACCACGCGCTGCGCCGAATAGAGGAGGTGGCGCGCGCGGAAGGCGGCTCGGTCCGGGTCACCACGGGAGCCACGACCGTACGGCACTTCATGGCGGCGGCCGTCGTCGATTTCCGGCGGCGCTTTCCCCGGGCCAGCCTCGAATTCCAGACCGAAACCTCCAGCCGCGGCTGCTTCGACGCGCTCGCCGCAGGCGGCGTCGACCTCGCGTGGATCACCCTGCGGCCCGCGACGCACGCCATCGAGCAGCATCCCGTCGTCGAGATTCCCTGGTCGCTCGCCGTCTCGGCCACCGATCCGCTGGCGGCCAAGGCCTCCCTGGAACCGGCCGATCTCCAGGACGCCCGGCTCATCGGACTCCCGCAGAACTCGACGTCGCGCCTCCAACTCAGCGCCTGGCTCGCGGAATCCGGGGTCCGGCCGGTGTTCGACACCAGCGTCACGGACTGGGACACCGCGATCCTGCTGGCCGAGCTGGGCCTGGGCCACGCCGTCGTCCCGGCCCTGCCCGCCTGGAGCGGCCCCGGCCACCCCGACCTGCGGCTGATCCCGATCCCCGCACTCCCGGCGCTCACGGCGGGCTGGGCCGTGCGCCACTGGGACGACCTCTCCCCGCTGGCGCTCGCGTTCGCCGAACTGGTCGCACACCGTTGCGGCGCGCAGACCGTCCTTCCCTAGCCGCCGGTTGAGGGCGGATACGTTGTTCAGCCCCAGCCGGGTACTGGCGGGAACGGCCGCCGGCCGAGGTTCCCGGCGTCGATCCGGGCGTTCCGAGCTGTGGGTCCCGGAACCGGGACGCAGAGGATGACGAGACCATGCCCGCAGTACCCGACGCGCGCGCAGGCGCAAGTGACCGTACTCAGCGCGCAGTTGCGTTCAGCACGTACTCGCGCGAGGCGTGGACTTCGGCGCGCAGGGCGGGCAGGTCCACGTCGAGGACCTGGCCGTTCCACTTGCGGGGGCTCCCCGTTGATGAGGTCATGGGGAGGTCCTGTCCGTGATGCGGGGCGGTGAGCCCGTGTGGAGGCTCGCCTGACTCGCCCAGCTTCGGGCCGCCCTCGGCCGGCAACCAGGCTGCGGTCCGCCTGGGTTCGGCACACCCAGGCTCGCCCGGGGTCCGCCACATCCCTGACCCTCAGGGGTTGCGAGCCAGCCCGCCCCACACCACCTGGAAGTCTCCTGCCGCTCGGCGCCACCGGCCTCGGCCACGTCGGGATCGGCGCATGCGCCACCGGCCCTGGCCACGTCGGCAGGGGGGCGACGGGTGCGCCCTCGCAGGGTCAGCTGTCCAGGCGGTGCTTGCCGAGCCGGGCGACCATCTCGGGGTCGCGGTGGTCGAAGAACAACGTCGCGCCGGTGTCGAGCGCGGCGATCCGGGCCATCTGGTCGTCGCCGAGTTCGAAGTCGAAGACGTCGAAGTTCTGCGCCATCCGGCCGGGGTCGACCGACTTCGGGATCGTGACGATGTCGCGCTGGATCAGCCAGCGGAGCACGACCTGGGCGGCGGACTTGTCGTGCGCCGCACCGATCTCGCTGAGGACGGGGTGGGTGAACAGGTTGTTCCTGCCTTCCGCGAAACCGCCCCAGGACTGGTGCTGGACTCCGTGCTCGCGCATGAGGGCGTGGTCGGCCGTGCGCTGGAAGAACGGGTGGGTCTCGATCTGGTTGACCGCCGGGGTGACCTCGTTGTTGAGGATCAGGTCCAGGAGACGGTCGGGGTAGAAGTTGGCGACGCCGATCACCTTGGCCAGGCCCTCGCGGTTGACGGCCTCCATGGCGCGCCACTGGCCGTAGACGTCGCCGAACGGCTGGTGCATCAGGTACAGGTCGACGTGGTCCAGGCCCAGTTTGGTCAAGGACGTATCGAAGGCACGGCGGGCGTTGTCCTGGGCGGGGGCGTCCTGGACCCACAGCTTGGTGGTGACGAACAGTTCCTCACGCGGGATGCCACTGCTCTTGATGGCACGGCCGACGGCTTCCTCATTGCCGTAGGCGGCCGCGGTGTCGAGCAGCCGGTAGCCGACGGAAAGAGCATCGGCGACGGCCTGCTCGGTCTGCTCCGGCGGGATCTGGTAGACACCGAAGCCGAGGATCGGCATCTCGACGCCATTGTTGAGGGTGACGCTCTGCATGGGTTCGTCCTTGTCACTCGGTGTACGGGGTCGTCGGGCGGTCGTACGCGTTCAGAGGCGGAAGGGCGCGCGGGCCTCCGGACGACTCAGCTCGATGTACCGCACGGCGCAGCTCGAAGTACCGCTTGATGTACCGCATCCGCTCGCTCCGCTCCGCTCCTCCCACGATGTCCACCCTGGACGCAACCCCGTGCTGGACTGTCGCGGCACGCGGTGGGGGACGCCGATCCATCCGCCGACCGGCGGTCGGCTGCCCGAGAAACTGGTCGCAGGTCGTCGCGTACCCACCCTCACGAGTTTCCGCGCCCGCAGGGAGGGTGGGCAGTTCAGGGAAGACAGCAGAGAGTCTGCGGTCGGCAGAGAACGTGACCTTGCGCCGGCCCGGTGGGACCGGCAGCGCCCTCCCGTTCAGCTGCGCGCTCGATCGACGCATCCGCGTCAGCGGTAGTCCTCAGGGTGGCCCTGCATCCACTTGTTGATCTTGTCGCGGGTGGCGATCAACGACGTCTGGTGCCTCTTCAGGTTGGCGAAGGAGCGGTCGCCGCCGAGCTCGGCGTCGAGCTTCTTCACCAGGGCGATCGGTTCGGGGAAGTGGCCGGGCCCCTTCGGGTCCGCCTTCATGGCTCGGTCCGTGCGGTGCAGTTCGTCGTAGACACGGCCCAGGAAGTAGGCGCAGTTGCCAGGGGTGCATGAGTCACCCAAGGTCGCCTGGAGGCCGGCGAATGCGTCGCGGACCTTCTCGGCCGATGGCGTACGGGGAGCCGAGGGGGGTGAGGAGACGGTGAGTTCCTCGCCCGCCGCCGATGGCGAGGCCGACGCGCTCGCCGACGTGGGCGTCCGCTCACCGGCCCCCGTGGCCGAAGACGCGTCGCAAGAGACACTGAGTGCGGCCAGGACCACGGCGACAACGGCCGCGCCCCGCCCTGAGGACTTGAACATATCGATTTCCCCCGTGATCGTGAGTCTGCCGACCCTACATAACCCCATTGGCAGGCATATGTGTGAGCCCCTTCATCGGGAACCCCTGAGGGCCTGGCCTGCGCGCGCCTGGGCCGACCGGCGTTGGCCTCCATGCGGCACAGTTCCGCGTCGTCCCGCTCCAGCACCGTGGCCAGGGTTCAGGCCGACTCGCCGGCCCGGCGGCGGTTGGCGGCAACCACGAGTCCGCCGACGACCGCCAGAGCCATCAGGACGGCGGCGAAAAGGGTGGCTCCCCGCGTCAGCCCCACCGCATCGCTGAGGTAGCCCGCCGACACGGGAAGCACTCCGGCCAGTACGTAACCCCCCACGTTGAGGGCCGCGTTGGCCTCGGCGAGGCGCTGCGGCGGAACGCTGGAATTGAGCAGCGACAGCCCGCCCAACTGCCCCATGCCCTGGCCCGCCCCGGCCAGCAGCGCGGAGGCGATGAGCACCGGGACCGACGAGGTGCGCACTGCCACGATGAGGGCGACCATGCTGAGCGTGGTACTCGCGGCTCCGGCGGCCAGGATGGTGCGCCGGGACAGTTTCTGGACCGCGAACTGCACACCGGTGGCCGCGAGGAACATGGCGAAGGCCATCGCCCCGGCCACGACCCGGCTGGTGGTTCCGAGCAGGCCGGACAGCAGGGACGGCCCCAGGGACAGCACGAAGGAGGTCGCCGTGATCCCGGGGGCGAACACCGCGATTCCCAGGGTGAGTTGCCTGCCCCTGCCCTGCGGAACGCCGGGAATGCGCACCCAGCTCCCCCGGGAAGCCGTCTCGGGACCGCGCACGGGCATCCGTACGACGGCAACGACAGCGGTGAGCAACAACACCGCCTCGACGACGAATACGGTGACGGTTGGGCCGGGCAGCGCCTCGGACAGCACCCCGGCCAGGAGCGGCCCGAGCCCCGCGCCGAAAACCATGGCGCAGGAGGCCAGGAGAGCGGCGCGGCGCTTGCGCTCCTGGCCCGCCACATCGGTGACGGCCGCCATCCCCGCCGAGACGGCGGCTCCGACGGCGATGCCGGTGAAGAGCCGGGCCACCACCAGCGCGGCCACCGACGAGGCGGTGGCGAAGATCGCGCACGCCGCCAGTGCGAGAGCGAGCGCCGGCAGGAGTACGGGCTTGCGGCCCAGCCGGTCGGACACCATCCCCGAGACCAGCAGGGACCCGAGCAGGCCGACGATGTAGAACGCGAAGATCACGGTCAGGGTGCCCTTCGAGAACCCGATGTCACGCTGCCACAACACGTACAGCGGGGTCGCCGCGTTGGACAGGACGAACACGGCGGTGACGGGCCAGGCGGCCACCCAGATCCACCATGCGGGGGCAGCAACCGCGCCGCCCCACCCTTGCGACCCTTCGGCGCGCCGGTTCTCAACCGCCGTGCCTGCAGGCCTTGTTCCACTCTCCGACACAGTCATCCCCTCCACCGATCCCAGTACGAGATAAGTCGAACTTAGCATGCAGTACGATGAAACTCGTACATAGAATTCGTGAGGTGACGACGCGGACAGGAGAAGCCCATGCCATCGACGACGCGCCGAGCGGCCGCCGCCATCAAGACCCCCGCAGAACCCGAGGGGCTCCCGCAGCCACTCCCCGAACCGCCCGTCGGCGACCTGCGCCTGGAAACCGTGCTCGGGGCGCTCAGCGACCCCCTGCGCCTGACCATCGTGCGCAAGCTGCTCCTGGAGTCGGAGCAGTTCGACCACCCCTGCGGCTGGTTCGGCCTCGACCGCCCGAAGTCCTCCCTCACCCACCACTTCAAGGCCCTGCGCGAGGCGGGCGTCACCAGACAGCGCCAGTACGGCCTCGAACGCCGCAGCCAGGTACGCGTCGATGACCTCAACGAGCGGTTCCCGGGGCTTCTCGATCTCGTTGCGGCGTGGATGCCTGAGCCTCAATAGGGCGTCCCTGCAAGGGAGTTGATTACAGGAGCCCGGGCCGGCCGACGGAGTACGGTAGGGCAGCCGTCCCGCGGGTCCCGAGTGCCAGAGGGCTTCGGGTGTCCAAAGGTCCCCGGTTGTCAGAGGTCCCCGGTTGAATGCCACCCATGACTGTCCACGACGCAGCACGCCGGCTTCCCGCCATCACCGGCCTCCAGAACCTGTGCCGCTCACTTGCGATGTTCGACGCGATCCTCAGCCCGGGGAGGGCTGGAGCACAGCAATCCCATTTGTTCGGAGTGCCCCGCATCGCTTAGGTTCCTCCGGCACCCCCACTGTTCGAATGTGGGGATCTTCATGCCCTCGGGGGGATTCCAGCCGTGTTGCCTCAGCCCGACCTCGCACCTCAGCCACACGTGTTTCTGCGCTCGCCGCGCGGACTCGCCACCGCCACTGGCGTGTTGCTCGGCGTAGTCGCCGTCATCGACCTGTTCGCCCTGTACGCGGGGACCGTGATGCACGCCGTGGCCGGCGACCTGCTCTCGCACAGCTCCGACGAGATCGACCGTGCCGATGCCCTGTACGAGGTGGCCGGGAACCTGCAGTTGCTCGGCACCGTCGCCACGGCCGTCGTTTTCATCGTCTGGTTCCATCGGGTCCGGACCAACGCCGACGTGTTCGCGCAGGACGTGTGCACCAGGAGCCCGGGGTGGGCGATCGGCGCCTGGTTCATCCCGGTCGGGAACCTGTGGCTCCCGTTCGCGATCGCCCGCGAAATCTGGACCGCGAGCGCCCAGACCGCCCCGGACGGATCGTGGCGCAAGGTCTCGCACGCACCCGTCAGGGCGTGGTGGACGGCGTGGGTCGCGGCCCTGCTCGTGAACCGATTCGGCTCCACCATGGAGAAGAACGCCACCACCCCCGACGCCCTCCAGCGCGCCGCCGACGTGGTCATGCTCGCGGACGCCCTCAACCTCGCGGCCGCAGCCCTCGCCATTCTCTTCGTACGCAAACTCACGGCCATGCAGGACCTCAAGGCCACCCACGGGCCTGTCGCCGCGGTCTGAGTACCAAACCCGCGAGAGCGCCCCGCCCGGGCCACCGAGCTCACGCGGGGCTACTACCGAGCCCGGTGTCGTCAGCCCGTGCCGTTCTCGGACATGCCGTGGCCTGCCGGCGCCCGCTGCACCTGACGTCGTCCCATCTGGGCCGAGAGTACGTGGAGCAGCGCCAGGCTGATCAGCCAGCCGGCCACCGCGGAGAACTGGTTGATCATGAACTTGAACGCCTGGCCCAGGAGCAGGTCCACCAGGAGTGCGGCGCGCAGATTGTGCAGTGCTGCGTTCCGGTCACGGCGCAGCAGGGCCGTCCCTCGTACGGAGAGTACGAGGGAGGTCAGTGAGCAGGCGAGTGCTCCCGTGATCGCGGTCCACTGGGTCTCGGCGGCGAGGTTGCCCGTGAGGCCGTCGGCGGCGATGGCGACCAGCAGGAGTGCCGCCTGAAGTGTCGCGCCCCACGCGGCGATGTGGACGGAGCCCCGGTTGCCGGACACCCGGACCGTCAGCCAGGTGCGTACGCGTTGCGCCGCGTGGTGGTGTGGGCGGAAGCCCCGGGCCGGGCGCTCGGGGACCACTTCGAGCAGGGCTGCCAGAGCCGCGTCGAGCTCGGTGGCCGGCGCTCCGGTGTCGCGCAGGCGGCGCAGTGCCTCGTCCCGTTCCTGCGGGGTGAGGCCTCGGAGAACGCCGTGGAGCGCGGTGTCGGCGGCGGCAGCCGAGCGGGTCGCGGCGGGGGCCGCCTCCCTGTCACTGCGCCCGCGCCGCGTGACCCACCAGGCGAGGCCGGTCAGCGCGACGAACGTCAGGTAGATGATCCCGGCGGCGGGCCGGTAGAAGTAGCCGTCGACGGAGACCAGTTTGCCCACCTCGTCGATGAACAGGCCGAAGCCGACGCCGCCGATCACCGCTCCGCGCTGCCGGGAGGCGACTCCGGTGAAGACGAGCATGACCAGCAGCCCCGCCAGCATCAGCAGTCCGCCCCACAGCATGTGGGCGATGTGCAGCCCTCCCTTCCCCGCCCCTCCGCCGAGCTTCGGGTAGTCGGCGAGCGAGAGGAACGCACGGGTCACCAGGACGGTGAGGACACCGACGAGAACGAAGAGCCGAAGGTGCGCCGCGGCGCTCGCGGTACGCAGGAATCCGTGGGTCACAGGCGTACGGGACATGCCCCCAGCTTCACCCGCGCGCCTCGCCGGCTCCATGGTGCCAGCACCCGTCTCCCCCACGGGCTGACCCCCGTCGGGCGGGGTGTGGCCAAGTACCCGGGTGGCGGATCCACGTCGGGGCGCCCTCCCTCCGACGAGCCCCGGGGTGCCGGCCCCACCGGAGGGCTCTGCCCGCTTGACGGGGAATCCTGGCAGCCGTACCAAAGGATCCCGCTTTCCTGCCGCGCATGGCGCCCCGGTAGCTTCTTGACCCTCACACCGTGTCAGGTGGTCAGCTCGGAGACATCATGTTCACCATCGGAGACTTCGCCCGGCACGGCCGCGTATCGGTCCGGATGTTGCGCCACTACGACGCGACCGGTCTGCTGCACCCGGCCCATGTCGACCCCGCCAGCGGCTACCGCTACTACACCGCCGCCCAACTCGCCCGCCTCAACCGCGTCATCGCGCTCAAGGACCTCGGATTCACCCTCCAACAGGTCCACGACATCGTGGACGAGAAGGTCGGCGCCGAGGAACTGCGCGGCATGCTGCGGCTGCGGCGGGCCGAACTGGAGACCGCCATGGCTGCCGCATCGGCACGGCTGGTCCAGGTCGAGGCGAGGCTCCGAGCGATCGAGAGCGAGGGGCACATGCCCACCAACGACGTCGTCATCAAGAGCGTGCCCAGCGTCCGGGTGGCGGAACTGACCGCGACCGCCCAGAGTTTCGAACCCGAGGACATCGGCCCCGTCATCGGGCCGCTGTACGCCGAGCTGTTCCAGCTCCTGGGCTCGGCGGGCATCATCCCGACGGGCCCCGGTGTCGCCTACTACGAGGACGCCCCGGAAGGCGGCGGCAGGATCCGCGTCCACGCCGCCGTCCAGGTCTCCGCCCCTCTCCAGGACGGCGCCTTCCGCGTCCTGGACCTCCCGTCCCTCGACCAGGCGGCGACCATCGTGCACCACGGCTCGATGGACACCGTGCTCCCCACCGCCCAGACCCTGGCCCGCTGGATCGACGCCAACGGCTACCGTTCGACCGGATATCCCCGCGAGATCAATCTGGAGTGCCCCGAGAACCACGACGACTGGGTCACGGAGCTTCAGGCACCGGTGACCCGGGGCTGATCGAACACACCCCTTCCTGACGGACCGTCACACGAGGGGGCGCCCCCCGGCGTCGCGGCTGCGCCAGGAAGACACACCGTCCCGGCCCCGGATCGCCTGATCCGGGGCCGGGACGACGCAGAGGCACGCCGGTCAGTCAGCCACCGCCGCGAACATGCCGACCTCGTACGAGCCACCCCGCTGGTGCACGATCACCGCCATCCGGTTGGCCGCGTTGATCAGGGCGACCAGCGAGACCAGCGCGGCGATCTGGTCGTCGTCGTAGTGCTTGCGCACCTGGGCCCACGTCTCGTCGGACACGCCCACCTGGGCGTCGGCGAGCCGGGTGCCCTCTTCGGCGAGCGCCAGCGCCGCCTGCTCCGCCTCGGTGAACACGGTGGACTCGCGCCACCCCGCGACCAGGTTGAGCCGGACCGCGCTTTCGCCGGCGGCCGCCGCTTCCTTGGTGTGCGCGTCCATGCACCAGCCGCAGCCGTTGATCTGGCTGGCGCGCAGCGACACCAGCTCCTGCGTGGATCTCGGCAGCGACGACTGGTGAATCACCATGCCGGCGTTGGCGAACCGCTTGGCGAACTTCGCGCCGGTCTCGTTCTCGAACATGTTGAATCGGGCGTCCATTGCTTCGTCCTCACTCGTGACATCGTGAACTGGTTGAATCGGTGGGGCGGTTGGGCCGGTTGAGCTCGTTGGAGCGGTGATCCAAGGGCCCACCGCATCGCACCGGGACACACAAGAGATGCCGGCCGCCCCTTCCCTGTGACGGCCCACCGATGTGACGTGGACCACGCCCCGCACATGTCACAAGGCCGCCGCCACCGGCGTCTTGTGGGCGTGGCACGGACGAAGACGAACAGGCGGGAGCGGACAGCGATGAGCGGATACGGCGGACACAACCAGCACGCCGGGGAGAGCGCCGGGGAACTCGGTGGCGGGCCGGCCGATGCCGCCACCGCCGCGTTCATCACCCACCGCAACCTGCTGTTCACCATCGCCTACGAGATGCTCGGCTCGGCCGCCGACGCGGAGGACGCCCTCCAGGAGACCTGGCTGCGATGGGCCGGTGTCGACCTCGGCACAGTGCGGGATCAGCGTGCCTACCTGGTCCGGATCACCACACGCCAGGCGCTGAGCCGGCTGCGTGCGCTCGGCCGTCGCAAGGAGTCCTACGTAGGCTCCTGGCTGCCCGAGCCGCTGCTCACCGCCCCGGACGTCGCCGAGGACGTCGAGCTGGCCGACAGCGTGTCGATGGCGATGCTGCTCGTGATGGAGACGCTCACACCGACCGAGCGGGCGGTGTTCGTGCTGCGGGACGTGTTCGACCTCGGCTACGAGGAGATCGCCGAAGCCGTCGAGAAGAGCCCGGCCGCGGTCCGCCAGATCGCGCACCGGGCGCGGGCCCATGTCGCGGCGCGCCGGCCGCGCGGGGTGGTGTCCCGGACCGAGACGCAGAACGCGCTCGACGCCTTCCAACGGGCCGTCGAGACGGGCGACTTGCAAGGTCTGCTCGACATCCTCTCGCCGGACGTCGTCCTCATGGGTGACGGCGGCGGGATCAAGCAGGCCGTGCTGCGGCCCGTCGCGGGGGCCGACAAGGTGGCCCGTCTGCTGGTCGGCGGCCTGATCAGGGTCGCCTCGCCGTCGATGCGGCCGGCGCAGGTCAATGCGTACCCGGCACTGATCCTCCGGCTCGACGGCGAGCTCGACACCGTCATCACCCTGCGCATCGACGACGGGCTCATCACCGGGCTGTACGCCGTACGCAACCCCGAGAAGCTGTCCCGGATGGACAGGGAGACCGCTCTGCGCCGCTGAGCCCCGCGCAAGCCTGCTCCCTCGCTCGGCCGGCGCCGCCTGGCAGGGTCAGTGGGTGAGCAGGTGGTGCGCCTCTGCCGCGAAGGCGAACAGGGACACCGCCACGCCGACCACGCCGGTCGCGATGCTCGTCCGCCGGACCTGCCTCGCCTTCTCCGGGGGGGGTGCCCACGCCGGGCGTACGACGTGCGGATGCCGCGGAAGTCGGTGATGACACTGGACTCCGGCCGTGGTCGGGCCCTGTAGGGCCCAGCCTCCTTAATAGCAAATAGCCGCCGGAGCTGCGCTGACCGACGCCGCCGCTCGCGCCCCACGGCCCGTCGGCGCCGGTGACGCTGCCCAGCTGGATCTTCTGGTCGCTGGGCTTGGCGGTGTTCCAGCCGACGGAGACCCCCATGTAAGCGCCGGCCTTGGGGCCGACCCGTTGAGGCGGGTCGGCCCCTGCCGCGTCGGGATGCAGCTGAAGCGGCGGAACCAGGGCCGGGCGGGGTGCGTCCCACGTGCATGCGGAGAGGACTGCGATACGCATCGGCAGGGCTGTTGGCCCTGACGGCGGGCCTTGCGCTGCCCGGCTGCGGCAGTCTCACGGACCCGGGGGCCGCACGGCCCATCAGCCGGCCCGTCACCGTCCAGGGCCGGACGATCACCACGACCACAGAGGTCGGCGGATGCCAGTCCGCCTGGCTCACGGCCCAGGAGAAGGGCAAGAGCGTCTCCCTCACGCTGAAGGTGAAGTCGACCGGGAAGAGCGGCGAGGCCTGTCCGGCATACATCGGCCTGAGGCCCGTCAGCACCACCTTGCGACAGCCCGTCGGCTCACGTTCGCTGCTCGACGCCACGACGGGCAGCACTCTGAGCGCCCGTTGACCGCCGCCGGTGCCGCTCCCCCTCTACCCTCTGAGGCGGGCGTTGAGACGGGCGGCCTGGCGCATGAGGTAGTCCCGTTCGGCGAGGCTGGGGGCCGCTCGGGCCGCATCCGCGTACAGCCGGGCCGCCGTCGCCAGGTCTCCCTCGCGCTCGTGGAGGTACGCCGCGACCGCGGTGTGGCGGGGCAGGGAGTCGTCCAGTTCCGCCAGCGCCGCGAGGCCGGCGCGCGGCCCATCGGCCTCGCCGACGGCGACCGCGCGGTTGAGCCGGACGACCGGGCTGTCGGTCAGCCGCACGAGCTCGTCGTACCACTCGACGATCTGCACCCAGTCGGTCTCCTCGGCGGTGCGCGCGTCCGCGTGGAGTGCGGCGATGGCGGCCTCGGCCTGGAACTGGCCGAGCCGGTCGCGGGCGAGGGCCGCCTGCAGGATCGCGACGCCCTCGGCGATCGACGCGGTGTCCCACCGGCCGCGGTCCTGCTCGGCGAGCGGTACGAGGCTGCCGTCGGGCCCGGTCCGGGTGGCGCGCCGGGCATGGTGGAGCAGCATGAGGGCGAGCAGACCCGATACTTCGGGGTGGTCGATGGCGGCCGCGAGCTGCCGGGTGAGCCGGATGGCCTCGGCGGCGAGGTCGACGTCGCCGGAGTAGCCCTCGTTGAAGACGAGGTAGAGGACGCGCAGCACGGTGGCGACATCGCCGGGCTGGTCGAACCTCCCCCAAGCCGTCGACTTCGCTCCAGCAGGGGATACCCCGACGCCCGAGACAGTGCGCTTGGCGCGGCTGATCCGCTGCGCCATGGTCGCCTCGGGCACGAGGTAGGCCCGAGCGATCTGACGGGTGGTCAGGCCCCCGACGGCCCGCAGCGTGAGCGCGACCGCGGACGAGGGTGTCAGGGACGGGTGGGCGCACAGGAAGTACAGCTGGAGCGTGTCGTCCGCCGCCGGCACGGGCCCGGGTGCCGGTTCCTCGTCGAGGAGTTCCTCACGCCGGCGCCGGGCGGTGTCCGCCCGGGTCGCATCCAGGAACCGGCGCCAGGCCACGGTGACCAGCCAGCCCTTCGGGTCCCGCGGCGGCTCGGCCGACCAGACGCGGACCGCCTCGACCAGCGCGTCCTGCACGGCGTCCTCGGCCGCCGCGAAGTCGGCTCCGCGGCGGACGAGGATGCCGAGCACGCTCGGCGTGAGGCTCCTGAGCAGGGCCTCGTTCAGCGTGGAAGTCACGTGTGGGGGCACTCCGTGATCGTGGGCGGCGCGGCCAGGAAGGGGCGCAGCTCCAGCCACTCGTGGATCGGCTTCCCGCCCGCGCCCGGAGCCGCGGACAGTTCCCCGGCCAGTTCGACGGCGCGCTCGTAGCTGTCGACGTCGATGACCATCCAGCCGGCGATCAGGTCCTTGGTCTCGGCGAAGGGGCCGTCGGTGACCGGCGGGCGGCCCTCACCGTCGTACCGGACCCATGTCCCCTCGGGGGCGAGCGCCTGACCGTCGACGAACTCGCCGGTCTTCTCCAACCGGTCCGCGAAGTCCTGCATGTACCGCATGTGCGCCGAGATCTCCTCCGGCGTCCACTGGTCCATGGGAACGTCGTTGGCGCAGGCCGGGGCGCCGCGGTAGTGCTTCAGCAGCAAGTACTTGGCCATCAGTCTTCTCCTTGGTCCTGGTGCGACCATCTTGGCCGCGTTCACCCCTGGGACGGAGCCGGACTCGGGTTCTCGACATCGCGGACCAAACTTTTTTTCAGCTCTCCGGCCACCCGGGCCCAGCGCTCTCCCTGACCGCCAGCCGCGCCATCAACCACGCCTCGGTCTCGAAGAGGCGCTTCTCGACCTCTGCCGTGTCGGCGCCCCGCACGATCGCGAAGCACAGATGGGATGCGCTGTGTAGCGTCACCGCGTCCGGCGCGAGCTGCTCGTTCACCTCGTAGTGGGTCACCCACGGGAACGGCGGCCTGCCGGGCGGCGACACACGGCGGCCCTGCGGCAGGATCGAGATGGAGCCGTGCACCTCGGCGGGCGGCGTGGTCACCGGCGGGTCCACGGGGAGGCCGCAGGACAGCCGCAGTGCGGCGGTGTGCAGATCCACCCCGTACGTGGCCCGGGTCAGTGCGGGGATGCGGTCGCCGCCGACACGTGAGGCGATTTCGCACAGCACCAGTTCGTCGTCCGGCGTGTGGAAAACCTCCAGGTGATAGGCGCTCGTGGGCGGAACATCGAACGCGTCGAGTGTCCGGTCGAGGAACTCCTCCAGCCTTTTCGCGAAGGCATCCTCCCGGCGCAGCTGCAATGATCCGCTGTTCTCTCCGGAGAACACGCCGAGACAGCTGCGCAGATAGCGCGAGGACGCCACGAAGCGGAAGCCGTCGCCCAGCACCGCGTCCACGTGGTACATCTGCCCCTCGATGAAGTCCTCCACCATGAGGTCCTCACGCCAGGGGGTCCTGCTGAACGCCAGCAGGTCGTCCTCGCCGCGCAGCACCGAAATGTCACGCGAACCACCCTGCTTGACCGGCTTGACCACCACCGGATAGCCGAACTCCTCGATGAATCCGGTGAGTTCGACGACGGAGTCGAGACGGGCGAAGGCAGCCGTCGGGACGGTACGGCTCGCGACCTCCTTCATCACCGCCTTGTCCCGGAACGACAGAGCACTTTTCGTCGACTGGCCCGGAATTCCCAGGCTTTCACGTATCCGCGCGACCCGCTCCAGGTCGTACTCGTTGTCCGTGACGATGTGCGTGAACGGCCTTTCCCGGGCCAGGCGCCGGATCATGAGTTCCGCGTAGGGAACGGCCTCGCAGTTCTCGACGTATTCGTACCGCGCGAAGGACTCCGTGCTCTTCAGTTCGTGGTGGCTGAACACCTGGAGCCGGTCGACCAGTTCGGGCAGCATGGCCGCGTAGTCGAGCTTCTGGCCGTAATTGATGACCGCGACGTTGCTCATGGGGTGTCGTCCTCCCTTTGGGGGCATGGGGCAGAAGGGGCATGGAGCGTCATGCATCAGTGGAGGCGGACCTCACCGGGATCGAGCCGGTCGCCGACGTCCTACTGGTCACGGCGAAATCCGCGTACCCGGTTGGCGAGCAGCGTGCCGGCGGTGGCGAGGACCAGGCCGCCCAGGGTGTGCGGGCCGAGGTGCTGTCCGAGCATGAGCGCGGCCAGGCCGGCGGTCACCATCGGCACCAGATGGAAGAGGCTGCTCACCTGACTCGTCCCGTGGCGCCGGAGCAGGCCGTAGAGCAGCCCCACACCGACGACGGAGTTCACGAACGCCGCCCACAGCAGCGCCGGCCAGTACCCGGCGCTGAAGGTGACGTCGAACCCTTCCACGAGGAACGCGGGCACCAGCGCGGCAACGGCGGCGGCGAGCAACTGGACCGCGTTGCCCATCACCGGCTCCATCCCCGCACAGAAACGCCGCTGGTAGACAGTGCCGAGTGAGATGCCGAGCAGTCCGAGGAAGAGGAAGGCGATGCCCACCAGGTGATCGCCGCCGGGAGTAAGGCTCTCCGAGACGGCGAGCACCACCCCGCCGAGGCCGAGAAACAGCCCGAAGTACTGGCCACGCGTGACCCGTTCATGGAGTACGGGTATGGCGATGAGCGAGGCGGCCAGCGGGTACAGCGCGATGACCAGCGCGGCGAGACCGGAGGGCACCCCGCGGTCCATGGCGACATAGATGCTGGAGAACTGCACTCCTTGGACGAGCACACCGGCCACCAGCAGATGGCCCAACTCGCCGCTTCTGGGCATCTTTTGACGGAGGACCAGCCCGATCGCGAGCAGCACCCCGCCCGCCAGCGCGAAGCGCAGACCGGCGAACGTGCACGGGGACGCGTGGCGCAGGCCGAGCTTTCCGGAGATGAAGCCGGAGCTCCACACCACCACCAGGGCCACCCGGGCGACCACGTCCCAGCCACTCTGGGCGCCCTTCCCGGCAGGAGCGGGGCTCGGAGCCGGTGGCAGTGATCGGGTCCCGTCCGACGTCGCGGTCTGGTTCACACGCATGGCATCTCCCGGCGCTCTGTGAGGCTCCACGGCCCACCGTCGTTCGGTTCGCCGCGTGGAGCGGGGCATCTGTGCGGTCTGTGCTTTAAAACGCACGCTAGTGCAAGATACTGTCCAAGCGCATGGGCCACAGCCCTACTTGCAGCAAGCTGCACACCGGGACACGACTGGGGGATCGATGAACACAGACCTTGATCCGCGGCAAGCACGCCAGTTGACCGAGGCGCAAGACCGAGATCAGGAAGGGCTCTGCCGACTCGCGGTCAGCGAGGAGGCGTTGAGCCCGACTAGGACCGCCGAGACGCTCACCGCGTACGCCTCCGACGGCTGCCGGCCCGTCATCGGCGTGAACGCCATCCGCGACTGGCTCGTGACGTCCGCGACGAGGTGCCGCCACGAGCTCCTGCTCGCCCGGACCGGCGACGGCCGGCGGCCCGACAGCACTCTCCTTGAGATGACGGAGCCACTCGCCTCGCTCCTTGAGCGCGGCGTCAAGGTACGGACGATCCTTCGGCACACCGCGCGCCACGGCACGGCGACCCGCACGGGCGTGGCGCGCCCCATCGACGGAGGCGGGGAAGCCCGTATGTCGAGCGGCCCCCTCTCTCCCATGGTGGTCTTCGACCGGGAAACCGCGCTGATTCCCCGCGCCGACGGGCAGAGCGCCGTGGCCGTCTCACAGCCCGGCATCGTGCACTTCATGTCGGAGGTGTTCGAGCGGATGTGGGTGACCGCGATGCCCTTCGACGGTCGAATCCGCGCGGCCCAGGCCGGCGAGTCGCTCTCCGGCATGCGCCGGACCATCGTCGTGCTCCTCGCGGAGGGGCAGACCGATGCGATGATCGCGCGGCGCCTCGGGGTCAGCGTGCGCACCTGCCGCAACCACATCGCCAAGCTCTACCAGGAGCTGGGGGCGCGGAGCCGTTTTCAACTCGGCGTCCTCATCACCCGCTCCGGCCTGCTCGGCCCGGCCGAGGACGCCGGCCCCTGCTCCCCGCCCGTCAGGGCCCGACGCCTCTCTAGGATGCATCCATGAGCATTCCCCCGCCGCCGGAACCCTCCCCCGGCTCGGCAGCCCGCGACCCCGAGCTGGGCTTCCCGCGCCCCGGTGAGGTGCTCCGCCGGCTCCGTACCCACAAAGACATGTCTTTGCGTCAGGTCGCGGCCGAATGCGGCCTTTCGGTGTCGTTCCTCGCCGCCCTCGAACGTGGTGAGACCGACATCGCCCTGGAGCGGCTCGGCCGCCTGGCCAAGGTCTTCGGGCACGACGTGGGTTCGTTCCTGGGCTTCTCACGGGGGCGTTCCACGCCGTCCGTCTTTCCCGCGAAGGACCAGGAGTCGTTCGACCGGGCCCCCGGTGTGCGTTACCGCGTGCAGCGCCTGCCCGAACTCGGGTACCAGGTCCTCACCGCCGACTTCGAGCCGCACTCGGGCCTGTTGGAGGATCTCCAGCACGAGGGTTCCGATCTCATCGTGATGACCGAGGGCACCGTGATCGCCCGGTACAACGGCAGCGACCACGAACTGCGCGCGGGCGACTGTGCCCAGTGGTCGGCCGGCTATCCGCACAGCTTCCGCAACGACACCGACGAACCGGCCCGGTTCGTGGCCGTGCTCTTCTCCAGCCTCTACTGACCCGAGCGGACCGGCTCGGCGCAGGCAAGGGCCACGTGCAAGGAACCGTCCCATGAACACCCCCGCCTTCACGGAGCCCCCGGTCGCCCTGGGTCGTCGTCACTCATGCCGACGATCGATGGGTACGCGCCGAGACGCCGAAGCTCCGTGAGCAGGGCGGGCGAGTGTTCCCTCTGACTGAACGGCCACGAACTACGGCACCCAGCTTCCCAACCCCCCTGCTCCGAGCCCGAGTTGCCCGCCATTCGCGGCGCTCGGCACGGGCTGGTTCTCCCGGTCGGTTGCCCTACAGCCGCCCCTGGGCCATGCCGATGAGCCGGTCCAGAACCTTGCCGTCGCTGACTCGCAGGCCGTCGTGCTCCCACTCGTTGGTCACCCACGTCCGCAGGCCGCGTACCGCGTCGGCGGTGGCCAGCGAGTCGGCGGTGTCCACGTACATGTCGTCGTGGTAGACGGCTGCGAACACCGGGACCCGGTTGGCCGCCAGGGCGTCGGGGGCGTACAGGTCGGGCCAGTCCGTGCGGCCGGCCAGCAGGTTTGCCGTCTCTCGCAGTGGGCGCAACGCCGGGTCGGTCTCGAACATCCAGGGATAGATCATCTCTCCGGTGAACAGCATCGGGGCGTCGCCCGTCAGCGCCTGAGCCGCGTCGAACTCGGGGAATTCCGCGCGTACTTGCTCGGCGGCCCAGCCGGTCGGCCCGGGGTCCACCGACCGCTGCCCGTAGATGGATTCGTGCAGTACGGCGTAGAGCGGGCCCTCGGCGAACGAGAGCTTCGACTGGACGCCCGCCAGGAAGGTGTCGGACAGCTCGGGCCCGGAGACGCCATGGACCCAGGCGTCCTCAAGCAGGTAGTGCAGGAGGTCGGAGCCGTTGCCGGTGCCGAGCATCAGGCCGAGCGACTGGAAGGCCCGCACGGTCAACCGGCCACCGCCGGGCAGCTCGGCGGGGGCGGCGAGCAGGTGCTCGGCGACCCGGCGCACGGCCTCGACATCCTCGGGGTAGCGCGCGTAGTGGGCGGCGTTCTTGCGGGCGACCCGAGGGTAGGCCGCCCGGTACACATCCGCCGCGCTGCTGCGCAGACCCGCCAGACCGCCGGTGACCAGCGCCTCGCGCAGCCCCTCGGGGGCCAGAGACAGGTACGTGAGGGTGCAGAAGCCGCCGAAGCTCTGGCCGAGCAGACTCCACCGTCCCTCGTCACCGAGCAGCTGACGGCGGATCAGTTCGGCGTCGCGGACGATCGAGTCGGCGCGGAAGTGGGAGAGGTACTCGGCCTGCGCCGCGGCGCTGCCGCGCAGGGGCAGGGTCTGCCGGGTCGCCGGGGTCGAGCGTCCCGTGCCGCGCTGGTCCAGGAGCAGGACCCGGTAGTCCTCCAGTGCCCGGTCCAGCCAGGTGTCCCGGCCCACCGGACGGGCCGCCCGCCCGCCGGGACCGCCCTGGAGGTAGAGCAGCCAGGGGAGTTCCGCGCGCTCCTTGCCGGCCGCGACGACCTCACGGGCGTACACCTCGATCTGCTCGCCCTGCGGTACATCGTGGTCCAGCGGCACCTGGAAGAGATGGTCGGTCAGGACGACGCCCGGCTGTCGGATCACGACGGACATGGGACTCCTCTGTGTGTGACGGGTGCGGCGGAGGTGCGCGCCTCGGTTCGGCAGGTGTACACAGGCGGCTGTGCTGTCCTGACCATGGCCGCCACCCTGCCACATGGTTCCGGTCGGCCCACCGGTGGATGAAGGCGGGCGGCCTTCGTGACGCGGGCAGGCGTCCTGACGCGTGCGGGCCCTCTGAAGCATGCGGGGCAGGGGCCTGCGACCGTTCACGCGGCCCGTGGTGTACGAAGTGCTACGTGAACGAACAGATTCAGCCCGCGACCGTCCGCGTTTTCATAGCGCTCGCCCCGCCCGACGACGCGAAGGAAGAGCTGGCGCGAGCGCTGCGGCCCGCCTACGAGGCGTACCCGCGCCTGCGGTGGAACCGCATCGAGGACTGGCACATCACGCTGGCCTTCCTCGGCGAGCTCCCGGTCGAAACCGCCCCGCTCCTCCAGCAGCCCCTCGCGGATCTCGCGGCAGCGCGCCGTCCCCTGCGGCTGTCGCTGCGCGGCGGCGGGCACTTCGACGAGCGGGTGCTGTGGAGCGGGATCGATGGCGACCTCGACGGGTTGCACCGGCTCACGGCCGATGTCCGCAGCGTGGTCAAGGAGTGCGGCGTCGTCTTCGAGGACCGGCCGCTGCGTCCCCATCTGACACTCGCCCGGTCCCGCCGCGACGATCCCTCCAGCGTGGTGAACGTGGCCTCCGACCTCGCCGGCTTCGGCGGTCGGGAGTGGGAAGCCGAACGCTTGCACCTGGTGGCGAGCAACATCGGACGGGGCCCGGGACCCATCCACTACCGCGACATCGAAGCGTGGCGCTTCAGCGGCGAGCAGTGAGCGACGAAGGACGTCCGCCCCGGGCTGAGGCAGCGGGCAGCGGGCAGCGGGGCAAGATGGACGTCACGCCGCGAATTCGTCGACCGCCTTGGCCATGTCGTCCCCCGTCAGGGGTTGTTGCATGTCGCTGAGCAGGCGCGCCAAGGCTGGCAGGGCGGTCTCCTGGTTGGCGAGGGCCACGCTCACATGGTCCCGGTCCGGGATCAGGACCATGGCGGCCCGGTAGCCGGGCAGCCGTCCGTTGAGATACATCTGGCCCGACGGGCCCAGCGCCCATCCGAGTCCGTAGGGCATGGGGTCGTCGGGCCGCGTACGCGGACGGCGGATCTCCTCCAGGAGGGCCCGGTCCCCGAGCAGGCCCTCGCCGACGGCCAGCAGATCCCGCACCGAGGACCACAGGCCACCGCTGGGCCGACGGGCGCGGGGGTACCCGAGCGGCGGGAGGCGGGTCGTGCCGCTCCACCCGGTGACGGTGTCGGACGTCGCCGGGGTCTCGAAACCCGTCCGCGCGAAGCCCCAGGGTCCGAGCAGGCTTCCTTCCAACGCGTTCTCGTAGGTCGTGCCGTTCAGGGCCGCGAGGACCGAGCCGGCGAGGAAGTAGTTGCCGTTGTAGTACGACCACTGCCGGCCCGGCTCCCGCTCGTTCCCCGCGCGGACCACGAGCCGGGCGGCCTCCAGGAGCGCGCCGTCCCCGTCGCCCAGCGCGGCCGCCGTCCCCCCGTCCACCGATTCGCGCAGACCGGAGACCTGACCCAGGATCTGCGCCACGCTGATACTGCTGTCGGCCCGCCAGTCCGGCGCGAGGCCGGGGAGCAGTTCGACCACAGGGGTGTCCAGTGGCACCCCCTGGTCCCGCAGGGTGCGGAGCAGTGCCGTGGAGGTGAAGACTTTCGTCAGCGACGCGATCCGGAAACAGGATTCCGCGGTCACGGTGTCCGGCCCGAGGGTGGCTGTCGTACGAGCGCCTGCCACCGAGCAACCCGCCGCCACGGCCGGGACGTCGCGAAGGCCTGTCTGTTGTGCCATCAGCTTCTGAAGATTCACGATGCACATGCTAGGCATGGCTCCCATCCGGGCAACCGTGGCCGACCCGCGCCGGGCCGAGGTGGGTCACGACCCGACGTTCACGCTGGTGAAAGTGGATTGCGGGCCCGGTGTCCGGTGCGTACCGTCGCCGTCCATGACCCCGACTCTGCGCACTGAGCGACTGCTCCTGGAGCCCTATGCCCCCGAGGACGAAGAGGGCTTCACGGCGCTGTTCCAGGACGGGAGGGTGTCGCAGTGGATGGGCGACGGGCCGACCACCGAGGCCGAGGACCGCGCTCTGTTCGGGCGGATCTTCACGAAGGTCTACGCCCAGGAGCTGTTCGATGTCTGGGCCGTTCGCAGGGACGGCCTGCTGATCGGGCACGCCGAGATCAAGCCGACCGATGTGGTCCGGGGCCACGAAATCATCTACGCGCTGGCCCCCTCGGCATGGGGCTCGGGCCTGGGGACGGAGGTGGCCGAGGCCCTGGTCACGTACGGCTTCGGCACACTCGGCCTGACCGAGGTCCACGCCACCGTGGCCGAACCGAACACCGCCTCGCTGAGGTTGCTGGCCGGGATCGGCTTCGAGCCCGTCCGGGACGTGACCGAGAAGGACGGCAGTACCACTCGCGTGCTGACTCGCACCTGCATGCCATGTGCGGCCGAGTGGGCCGAACAGCCCTGAGCGGACCGGACCCTGGGCAGGCCGAACGCCGTCATCTGCTGCAGGTGCAGCCCTCCCCAATCCTGCGGACGGCACGTGGGGCAGGCCGTTTCAGCGGGCGCCCAGCAGGTGGTCCAGGGCCAGTTGGTCCAAGTGCTCGAAGGCCATGCCCCGCTCGCCCGCTTCCTCGGCGTCGAAGTCCTCGAAGGCGGTCCGGTCCGCGAGCAGTCCGGCGAGGCCGTCCTCGGCGGTGGGGCGGGCCAGGTCGTGCAGGCGGGCCGCGCGCAGGGCCTCGCGCACCTCGGGGTCGGCTCGGAAGGCGGCCGAACGCGCCTTCAGGATCAGGTAGTTGCGCATGTTGCCGGCTGCCGATGCCCACACCCCGGCCATGTCCTCGGTGCGCGGCGGCTTGAAGTCGAAGTGCCTCGGGCCCGTGTAGCCGGCGGATTCGAGCAGGTCCACAAGCCAGAACGCGTCGCGCAGGTTGCCGGAGCCGAAGCGCAGGTCCTGGTCGTACTTGATGCCGGACTGGCCGTTCAGGTCGATGTGGAAGAGCTTGCCCGCCCACAGGGCCTGCGCGATGCCGTGCGTGAAGTTGAGCCCGGCCATCTGCTCGTGCCCGGTCTCCGGGTTCACGCCGACCAGTTCCGGGCGCTCCAGCCGCTCGATGAACGCGAGCGCGTGCCCGACCGTGGGCAGCAGGATGTCGCCGCGCGGCTCGTTGGGCTTGGGTTCGACGGCGAAGCGCAGGTCGTAGCCCTGCTCGGTGACGTACTGGCCGAGGAGATCGAAGGCCTCCTTCATCCGGTCGAGAGCGACGCGTACGTCCTTCGCGGCGCCCGATTCCGCGCCTTCCCGACCGCCCCAGGCGACGTAGGTGTGCGCGCCCAGCTCCACGGCCAGATCGATGTTGCGCAGCGTCTTGCGCAGGGCGTACCTGCGGATGTCACGGTCGTTGGCCGTGAACGCGCCGTCCTTGAAGACCGGGTGCGTGAAGAGGTTCGTCGTGGCCATCGGCACGACCAACCCGGTCGCGTCGAGCGCCTGCCGGAACCGCTTGATGTGCGACTCCCGCTCGGTGTCCGAGGAGCCGAAGGGGATCAGGTCGTCGTCGTGGAAAGTCACACCGTACGCGCCGAGCTCGGCGAGGCGCTGGACCGACTCGACCGGGTCCAGGGCGGCGCGGGTCGCGTCGCCGAACGGGTCGCGCCCCTGCCAGCCCACGGTCCACAGACCGAAGGAGAACTTGTCCTCGGGGGTCGGGGTGAAGCGTTCCGTCATCCTCTTCGCCACCTTCACGCGGGTCCGTCCGACTCCTGCCGGAGTTATTTGTTTTCTTACCTGGCAAATACTGCACGATCATGACTGCTTCCGTAACCCCGAGGCTTCGCCTAATTTGGTGCACCGGTGCACCTCATTTGTTGCTCTCGCACCCAAATCACTCCCGCCCCTCCAACCCCGCAAAAGAGGTGCCCGGATGCCGCACAGCCCGGTCGTCATCGGCGTGGACAGTTCCACTCAGTCCACGAAGGCCCTGTTCGCCGACGCGGCCACCGGAAGGACGCTCGCCGTCGGCCGCGCCCCGCACCGCGTCGACGGCTCGGCGGGAGCCCGCGAGTCCGACCCGGAGCAGTGGTGGCAGGCGCTGCGGGAGGCCGTCGCCGCCGGGCTGAAGGAGTCGGGCGCCCCGGCGTCCGCCGTCACCGGCATCGCGGTCGCCGGGCAGCAGCACGGCCTGGTGATCCTGGGTCCGGACCACCGGCCGCTGCGCCCGGCCCTGCTGTGGAACGACACCCGCTCGGCCCCGCAGGCCGCCGTCCTCACCGCGGCGCTCGGAGGCCCGCACGCCTGGACCGCGCGCACCGGTTCGGTACCAGTCGCCGCGGTGACCGCCGCCAAGTGGAGCTGGCTGCGTGACAACGAGCCATCGACTACGGCCCGTTGTGCGGCAGTTCGCCTGCCCCACGACTTCCTTACCGAACGGCTCACCGGCGTCGCCACCACCGACCCCGGCGACGCCTCCGGCACCGGCTGGTACTCCACGGCGACCGGGGCGTACGACCCCGAGATCCTCCAACTCATCGGCATGGACGCCGGGCTGCTGCCCTCCGTGGCAGCGACCGGCGGCACCCGCGTCGGCACCCTCACCGCGTCCGCCGCCGACGCTCTCGGGCTGCCGCCCGGTGTCGCCGCGGCCGCCGGGACCGGTGACAACATGAGCGCGGCCGTGGGCCTCGGGCTCGGCGGCGCAGGACTCCTGGACCTCCCCGTACTCAGCCTCGGCACCTCCGGCACGGTCTTCGCCGCGACCCGCACCCGGCCCGCCAACCCCGCGCTCAGCGGATTCGCCGCGGCCGACGGTGGCTACCTCCCGCTGGCCTGCACCCTCAATTGCACGCTCGCCGTCGACCGCATCGCCACCCTGCTCGACCTCGACCGCGACGACGCGGCACCCGGCGGCGAGGCCGTACTCCTGCCCTACCTCGACGGCGAACGGACCCCCGATCTCCCCAACGCCGCCGGGCTGCTCACCGGCCTGCGCCACGCCACCACACCGCAGCAACTCCTGGGCGCCGCCTACGAGGGCGCCGCGGTCACCGTCCTGCGCGCGCTGGACGAGGTCCTGCGCGCCTGCGGCCTCGCCCCCGACTCCCCCGCCGTCGCCGCCAGGCCACTGCGCCTCATCGGCGGCGGCGCCCGGGGCCGCACCTGGGTCGAGACGGTGCGCCGCCTGTCGGGACGGCCCCTCGTCGTCCCGAGCGGCACGGAACTGGTGGCCATCGGCGCGGCCGCACTCGCCGCATCGGCCGCGTCAGGCGTCGATCCGGTCGCGATCGCCCAGGACTGGGGGTCCGGTCACGGCGCCGAACTCCCGCCAATGGAGCGCGACTTGGAGACATGGGAGCGCGTCACATCCGTACTCGCCAGCGCGGCGCCCAACCTGCTCAATGGAGGCTAAGTCGAACGCTCACGCAAACCTCAACACCCGGATACGTCAAAGGAGTTGCATGAAGCATTGACGAAACCCGGGCCCGGATCTAGCTTCATCGCGTCGCACTTCGTACGTCATATATGAGACGCGAGATCCGAGGGCGCCCTCCATGTCCTTCACACCCACCCCCATCCCCTCCCGCACCCAGTTCGTCCTCGACGCGATCCGGCACGCCATCCTCACGGGCGCGCTCCGCCCCGGCCAGGCCCTGGTCGAGGCGGAGTTGGCCGCCCAGTTCGGGGTGTCGAAGACCCCGGTGCGGGAGGCGCTCAAGACGCTCGCCGGGACCGGGTTGGTGGTGATGAGCCAGTACAAGGGCGTCGCCGTCCGCCGGGTCGACGCCGACATGGCCCGCGAGGTGTACGACGTACGGCTGCTGCTCGAACCGGAGGCGGTGCGCCGCACCGTCGCCCGCGAAGTCCCGCTGCAAGCGGCCCAGGAGGCGCTGGACCGTGCCGAACGCGCGGAGGACAGGGCCGAACGTGCCCTGGCCAACCGGGAGTTCCACCGTGCGCTGTACGTTCCGTGCGGCAATCTCCTGCTGACCCGGGTGCTGGACGAGGTCCGCGATCAGGCCGCCCTGGTGTCGGCCGTGGCATGGGCCGCCCAGCCGTCGTGGGAGCGGGAGGCGGCCGAGCACCGCGAGATCCTGCGCCTCGCCCTGGATGGGAACGCGGACGGTGCGGCCCGCGCCCTGCACGACCACATCGGGTCGTTCATCCGACGGGCATTCCCCGAGGACACCGATCAGCCTTCCGGCAAGGACGACGCATGAGCAGCCCCGACTTCACCGCCCAGCGGGACGCGCTCGCCGATGTCGTGGCAATCCCCGTCACCCCCTTCACCGCCGACGACACCCTCGACACCGCCGCGCACCGCGCCCTGCTCAACCGGCTGCTCGCCAGCGGCATCCGCACCCTCACACCCAATGGGAACACCGGCGAGTTCTACGCCCTCAGCCCCCAAGAGCGCATGGCCGTGACGGAGTTGACGTGCGACGAGGCTGCCGGACGGGCCTCGGTCCTGGCCGGTGTCGGCCTGGACCTGCCGACCGCGATCGCCTCCGCCGAGCAGGCGCGGGCGGCCGGCGCCCAGATGGTGATGGTGCATCAGCCCGTACACCCCTATGTCTCCCAGGACGGCTGGGGCGACTATCACCGAGCCATCGCCGACGCCGTGCCCGAGCTGGGTGTCATCCCGTACGTACGAAACCCGCGACTGAGCGGCCAACTCCTGGCACGACTGGGTGCGTTGTGCCCGAACGTCATCGGCGTGAAGTACGCGGTCTCGGACGCGACCCGGTTCGCCGCGTTCGCCCGCGACGCCGGGCTCGAACGGTTCGTCTGGATTGCCGGTCTTGCCGAGCTGTATGCCCCCTCCTACTTCGCGGTCGGTGCCACCGGCTTCACCTCGGGCCTCGCCAATGTCGCCCCGTCCCTCTCCCTCGAACTGCTCGCCGATCTGCGCGCGGGCGACTGGCCGGCGGCGATGAAGCTCTGGGAGCGGATCAGGCTGTTCGAGGAGCTGCGCGCCGCCCAGCAGTCGGCCGACAACGTGGCGGTGGTGAAGGAGGCCCTCGCGGCGCTCGGGCTGTGCCGCCGCGACATCCGCCCGCCCAGTCACGAACTCCCCCAAGAGCAGCGGGCATTGGTCGCCGACCTGATCTCCGGGTGGGGGACATGACCGTACGGCCGGAGCAGCTGCGCAGTCATCAGTGGTACGGGACCGACGGGCTGCGGGCGTTCTCGCACCGGGCCCGCACCCGCCAGCTCGGCTATCTGCCCGAGGAGCACCTGGGCAAGCCCGTCATCGCGATCCTCAACACCTGGTCCGACATCAACCCCTGCCATGTACATCTGCGCGAGCGGGCACAGGCGGTGAAGCGCGGGGTGTGGCAGGCGGGCGGCTTTCCCCTGGAATTCCCGGTCGCCACCCTCTCGGAGACCTTCCAGAAGCCGACGCCGATGCTCTACCGCAATCTCCTCGCGATGGAGACGGAGGAGCTGCTCCGCTCCTACCCCGTCGACGGTGCCGTCCTGCTCGGCGGCTGCGACAAGTCGACGCCCGCGCTGGTGATGGGGGCGGCCTCGGCGGACCTGCCGACCGTGTTCGTGCCCGCCGGCCCCATGCTGCCCGGGCACTGGCGCGACGAGGTCCTCGGGTCCGGCACGGACATGTGGAAGTACTGGGACGACAGGCGTGCCGGGCTGATCGGCGACGGCGAACTCGCCGAGCTGGAACAGGGGCTGGCGCGTTCGCCCGGGCACTGCATGACGATGGGCACGGCTTCGACGCTGACGGCTGCGGCCGAGGCCCTCGGCGTCACCCTGCCGGGCGCGTCCTCGATTCCGGCCGTCGACTCCGGCCACGACCGGATGGCCGCAGCGAGCGGGCTGCGCATCGTCGAACTCGTACGCCAGGACCTGAGGCTGTCGCGGATTCTGACGGCCGAGGCGTACGAGGACGCGGTGGCCACGGTGCTCGCCCTCGGAGGCTCCACCAACGCGGTCATCCATCTGATCGCGATGGCCGGGCGGTCCGGGGTGCGGCTCACGCTCGACGACTTCGACCGGATCGCCCGCACGGTGCCGGTTCTCGCCAACCTCCGCCCCGGCGGCCGGTATCTGATGGAGGACTTCCACTTCGCGGGCGGAATGCCCGGCTTCCTGTCCCGGCTCTTTGATGTGCTCCACCTGGACCGGCCCACGGTCGCGCACGGCACACTGCGCGAACAGCTCGCGGGGGCACTCGTGCACAACGACGACGTGATCCGGCCGCGTTCGAGGCCACTGGCCGCCGAGGGCGGGGTCGCGGTGCTGCGCGGCAACCTCTGCCCGGACGGCGCGGTCATCAAGCACATCGCCGCCACACCGCACCTGCTCAAACACACCGGTCCCGCGATGGTCTTCGACGACTACCGCACCCTCCAACGCACCATCGACGACCCGTCGTTGGCCCTCACCCGCGACCACGTCCTCGTGCTGCGCAACGCGGGCCCCAAGGGCGGCCCCGGCATGCCCGAGTACGGCATGCTGCCCATCCCCGGCTACCTCCTCAAGCAGGGGGTACGCGACATGGTGCGCATCTCCGACGCCCGCATGAGCGGCACTTCGTACGGCACGTGCGTGCTGCACATCGCACCGGAGTCGTACGTCGGCGGCCCCCTCGCGCTGGTCCGCACGGGAGACTCCATCACCCTCGACGTCGAGTCCCGCAGCCTTCAACTGAACATCCCGGATGGAGAGTTGGAGAAAAGACGCATCGCCTGGGCCGCTCCGCCCGTACGGCACGAACGCGGCTACGGGGTCCTGTACGGTGACCAGATCACCCAGGCCGACACCGGGTGCGACTTCGCGTTCCTGGCCGGGCCGGGCAAGGCCGCGGACCCGTACGCGGGTTGAGCCGCACCCACCGGACGCCCGTCGGGCAATCTTGTCCGAAACTCGCACCATTACAGAACGTCACACAGGTGAGTTCCTCAGATCATCGGGGCATGAGGACTACCAGGGGCTTTGCGATTCGGCTCCCCTTCGCGACCCACGAGAGGGTCACGGAGAGTGAGATTTTCCGAGTGTTGGCGCGGTATTCATGCACCCGGAACACAAGAGACAGGCAGGCGCGACGTGGGCGCAGACGAACTCGCCTTCTGGCTGCGGACTCGCACCGTGGGCGGCACCACCATCATCGAACTGCACGGCGAGCTGGACATGCTGGCCCATCATGAACTGGGCCCGCGCATCCACGCGTTGGTGTGCCGGGCCGACACCGATGTGATCCTGGATCTGCGTGCGGTGACCTTCCTCGACGCCGGCGGCATCCGGCTGCTCCTGGCGGTACGCGAACATGTGACTCACCGGGGCGGTGTGCTGCGCCTGATACGCGGCACGCCTCGCATATCCCACATACTGCGGATCGTCCGCCTCGACGACACCTTCACCGTGCTCGACACACTTCCCCGCGCCCTGGCCGAGGGTGCCGCCACCGACGAAGGCAGACGGGCCTCCATGTAGTGCCGTGTGCTTACTTGTTCTGTATTGCCTTCACCAGTCCGGCGACCAGGTGCGCCCGCTCGGCCATGGCGTCGACCACCAGGTACTCGTGGTCGGCATGGGCACCGCCTCCGACCGCTCCGAGGCCGTCGAGGGTCGCCACCCCGAGGGCCGCAGTGAAGTTGCCGTCGCTTCCGCCGCCGACCGCCCTGCCCTCGATACCGGGCACCAGCCGCTGAGCCACCGCGAAGAGTTCGGCCGACGCCGATTCGGGCATCGGGGGCCGCCGGACCCCGCCCTCCACCGTGATCCGCGCCTCGTCGAGATGCGGAGTCAGCGCGGCGAAGGCGGCTTCGATCCGCTCCTTCTCCTCGGCCGTCTCGACCCGGACGTCGACGACGACGGTCGCCTCGGCGGGTACGACATTGTCGAGCGTTCCGGCGGCCGCGACGGTCGGGGTGACGGTCGTGCCGATCTCGGGGCGCCCGAGCGCCGCGATGTCCAGGACCTGGTGGGCCGCCTCGATCAAGGCGTTGACCCCGGCGGCGGGTTCGAGGCCCGCGTGCGAGGCGCGGCCCGCGATGGAGACCTGGAACGTGCCGCAGCCCTTGCGGCCGGTCTTGAGGCCACCCCCGTCGGAGGCGCCCTCGAAGACGAGCACCGCACCGCAGGCCAGGGCACGCTCCTCGATGAGCGCGCGCGAGGACCCCGAGCCGACCTCTTCGTCGGCGGTGACCAGGATCTCGACTCCGGTCCGGTCCTCCAGCACCGCCAGGCCGTGAACGGCCTGCACCAGACCGCCCAGCATGTCGAAGACCCCGGGCCCGGTCGCGTGCCCGTCCTCGACCTTGAAGGGGCGGCGTGCCAGGGTGCCGAGCGGGAACACGGTGTCGTGGTGGCCGAGGATCAGCACCTTGGGTTCGCCGCCGCCCGACCAGTGGACGTGCGGCCCGGCTTCGCTCTCGACGAGTACGGCATGCCCGCCGAGCCGGCTCTCGATGACGGCGGCGACCGTCTTCGCCGATGCCGCCAGGGCGTCGTGATCACGCGACGGGGACTCGACCTCGACCAGCGCCCTGAGGTCCTCGATCATCGCGTCAACACTCACCGTGTGCATCGTCATTCGGCCAGGGTAATAGGTGCCCGAGCAGCCGCTTCGGGGCAGGGTGGGAAGCCGTACGGCCCGGGTCCGTACGTCATGCGCTGCGGCTCGGCGCCGCACCGGCGCTCCGGATGGGCCGCAAAGGACATGCCGATATCGTCGCTCGCTGGGTACCCGCTCCTATAGACCCCCAGAGCCACGACCAGCATGCAGAGGTGAGTGATGTGACCGCACCCGAGGATGGGTTCGCACCCGAGAACTGGGCCGCGCGCGACGACCGGACGCCGTTGATCGGCGTCCGGCTGCGCACCGATGTGGACCTGGCGCTCAAGTACCTGACGGCGCGGTCCGAGGCGCCCGCACAGTTCGCCCTCGGCGCGGCCGCCGCCTACCGCTGGGCCACGGGGCGCGCAGGTCGCGCGCCGGTCACGGGCACGGCCGTCCGCCTCGTACCGGATCTGCGGGTGCTGACCGCCGAGGTGGACGCGGCCGTCGTCCAGTTGGAGGACCCCACCACCGAGGCGGGCCTCAGGGACTTCACGCGCGGCGTGCACGACGCCCTGGCGTGGGTGTGCGGATACAGCGACAGCCGGATCTGAGCCCGCTCCGCCGCTTCAGGACGCGTCGGTACGCGAGAAGACGTGTTCGTCCAGGATCAGGCCGATGGCGACGGCGGCCGGGATGGCGACCAGGGCTCCGACGATGCCGAGCAGCGCGCCACCGAGCAGCACGCCGACGACGGTGACCAGAGGATGGACGTCGACGGCGAACTTCATCACGCGGGGCACGATCAAGTAGTCCTCGGCGACCCGGAACGCGACGTAGAAGCCCGCCGTCGCGAGCGCCACGGGCAGTGACACCGAAAGCGCCACCAGGCTGACGACGAGGCCGCCGATGGTGGTGCCGACGATGGGGATGAGGTCCATCAGCGCGATGAAGACCCCGAGTGCGGCGGGGTAGGGGACATCGGTGACCGCGCACCAGAGGAACGTGGCGAGCCCCGCGATCACCGAGGTGACCACGTTGCCGAGCATGTAGCGGCCCACCCGGTTGAGGATCTCGTCGGTGACGGCCCGGGCGTGCGGGCGTTTGCGGGCCGCGACGAAGCGCAGGCAGAAGGCCTTCAGGGACGGCAGGAACGCCATCACGTACACCGTCACGACGATGACGACGACGGCCGAGGTCACCGCCCCGACGACCACCCGGCCGGCGCCGAGCAGTCCGCCCGCGAGGCCCGCCGCGCCGCCGTTGGAGAATTGCTGCTTGACCTTGGCGACGACGTGGTAGCGGTCCTCGAACTTGCCGAGCGTCGAGTTGTGGTCGTGCAGTTGCTTCAGCCAGCCGGGCACCGCCTTGACCAGCGCGTTGACCTCGTCGGTGACCGGGGGCACGACGAGCGCGAGGAATCCCGCGAAGAACGCCAGCAGGACGATCAGGACCAGCAGGACGGCCCAACTGCGGCGCACCCGGTGGCGGGTGAGCCAGGCGACGACGGGCTCAAGGGCGAGCGCGAGGAACATGGAGAGGAGCAGCAGAGTCAGGAGGCTGCCGACTTCGAGGACGGTCTGTACGGTCAGCCACGCGAGTGTCGCGCCCAGGCCGACGGCGAAGCCGATGGCGAACCAGGACCTGCCGCCGACCACGATCCTCGTCCGCCGCGCTCGCCCGGTCCGCGACGCCGGCCCGACGGAGGACGTCCCGGCCGGCTCGTGGTTCCCGTCCCCGTCGGGTTCGGCGGACGTCATCGCGGCCCCCCTGTCCGCCCGGCGGGGGTGAGGCGCAGGCGAGGCGATGGGTGCATCTGCCAGTACCTCTCTTCGAGGCCGGGACGGGATCTGCGCCGCCGCGTGGAGCGGCCGCCCCGCGCGGCACGGCAGCGGCGGCTGCCGGAGCCGGCCTCTTCCAGCTCCGACCCTAGCCAGGTATCCCGCTGGTGGCCTTGTATGCCGGTCCCGGCACCCGCCATCCGGCTGACTGCGGGGAGCGGCGGCGGCCGCGATCGCCTTCCACTCGGCCGGGTGATTGACCGAGGACATGCCGGGTACTGGTTGGCCGCGCGAGCACCGGTTCTCGGGGGCGCTCCCCGAAAGCGCCGGCACAGCGCGCCGTCGGCGGCCCGCCTGTCGGCGGTGCTTTGATGAGGAAGCACATTAAATCGGGCCAAAAAGGTGATTCCGGGTCGGGTGTCGAGGTGATGCACGGATGGGTCGAGCAGCGGCCGTGGCCGCCGAAGTCCTCGCATGGTGGTTGCTCCTGACGGGCGCGTGGCTCGTGCTCATCAGCACGGTCGACGCCCTGGAGTACCTGGTCGGGGCGTCGGCCGCGCTGCTCGCGGCAGTTGCCGCCCAGGCCGCGCGCCGGGCGATGAGCGGCCGGTGAACGGCTGGCTGGTGGCCGCGACGGTCCTGCTCGCCGCTGGGTTCGGCCCGGTGGTGTGGGGCGTTGCGACTGGCCCGCTGGAGCGCCGGGTCGTCGCGCAGAACTTCGGTACGTCGGTGGTGTGTCTGGTGATGCTGCTGCTCTCCCAGGCGTACGTCCGGCCGTCCTACGTCGATCTCGCGCTGGTCCTCGCCGTCCTCGGCCCGGCCGGCACGCTGGTGTACGCGCGGCTGCTCGCGGACGACCTCGGCGACGATCCGCCGCACGCCAACCTGCTGACGGTGGTGGCAGCTTCGGCGGCGACCGTGATCGTGGTCGCGATGTGCGTGGCCACCGGTCCGGGCCGCGCGACAGTGAAGCTCGTGCTGATCGGGGTGCTGCTCGTGGCCGGGAACGTGATCGCCTCCCGGGCGCTCGCGGGCGGCTTTCCCGGGGCGGGGGCGTCGACCCGTGACTGACGCCCTGACCCTGGTCTCACTGCTGCTCGTCGCCGCCTCGGCGACCGCCGCCGTGGCGGTGCGCGACCCGGCCCGCCAGGCGCTGGTGCTCGCGGTGCTCGGCCTCGCCCTCGCGGTCCTCTTCACCGTCGTCCAGGCACCGGACGTGGGCCTGTCGCAGCTCGCGGTGGGCTCGGCGCTGACGCCCCTGCTCATTCTGCTGTCCGTGCGCAAGGTACGGCGCCGGGGACAGCACGAGGGCGGTGACCGATGAGCCGACGGATGCGCATGTGGGTCCTCGCGACGGGCGGGCTCGCGGTCGCCGTCCTGCTCGTCGCCGGCTATGCGCGGCTCCCGCACTTCGGAGGCGCGGTGCACCCGTACGGCGAACGGGCCGTCTCGGCGGCCCTCGCCCGGCACACCGCGAACGTCATCTCCTCCGTCAACTTCGACCTGCGGGCCTTCGACACCCTGGGCGAGGAGACCATCCTGTTCGGCGCGGTGCTCGGCACCGTCGTCCTGCTGCGCCAGACCCGCGACGAGCGCGAAGTGCCACCCGCCCCGGCCGAGGTCGCCCCACCCGTACGCCGCTACGCGCTGATCATGCTCCCCGTCGCCCTCCTGACCGGCCTGTACGTCGTCGCACACGGGCAGCTCAGCCCCGGCGGCGGATTCCAGGGCGGGGTGGTCGTGGCGACCGCGCTGCACCTGCTCTACATCGGGGCGGACTACCGCGCCCTGGAGAAGATCCGGCCGGTCGGGACGTACGAGGTGGGGGACGCGGCGGGCGAGGCCGCCTACCTCGTCCTCGGCGTCGCGGGCCTCCTCGGCGGCTCGGCGTTCCTCGCCAACACCCTGCTCCCGTACGGAACGTTCAACACCCTGGCGTCCGGCGGGACCGTACCGCTGCTCAACGCGGCGGTCGGCATGGAGGTCGCCTGCGCGGTGGTCGTCCTGCTCGCCCGCTTCCTCGACCAGGCCGTCGAGATCGAGGAGGACAACGGATCGGCGATGGGGAAGGAATCATGAACGGGGGTGTGAGCCGACAGTGATGAACACAGTGCCGTACCTCGTCGCCGGATGGATCTTCCTGGTGGGCTGCTACGGCCTCGCCACCAGCCGCCATCTGGTGCACGCGGTGGGCTGCCTGACGGTGTGTCAGTCATCCACCTATGTGCTGCTGCTCGCGGTGGGGTACCGCGACGGCGGCACGGCGCCGGTCTTCTCCGATGTGACACCGGGGTCGCGACCGCTCGTGGACCCGGTCGTCCAGGCCCTTGCCCTCACCGATGTCGTGGTCGGCGCCACCGTCACCGCCCTTCTGCTCGCTCTGGTGATGCAGGTCGCCAAACGTCACGGCACGGTGAATCCCGACGAACTCTCCGAGCTGCGCGGATGAACCAGCTGCTGCCCCTGGTCGTGGCCGTGCCGATGCTCGGCGCCGCCGCCCTCGTGGCCGCCGGGCGACGACTCCCCCGCGTCGTGGCCGAGTCGGTCGGGTGCGCGGTGGCGGCGGCCACCGCCGGGCTCGCCATCGTCCTGCTGCTCAACTCCTCGCCGGGCGCCGTCGAATGGGTCGGCGGCTGGCGTCCCCGGCACGGCGAAGGTGTGGGCATCGTCCTGGTCGGCGACGGGCCCGGCACCGGTCTCGCGGCGCTGGTCTCCGTCCTGGTCGTCGCCGTCCTCGTCTACTCCTGGCACTACTTCGACGAGCCCCCGCACCGGCACGCGGGCTCCTTCCCTGCCCTCGTGCTGCTCTTCCAGGCGGGCATGTGCGGATTCGCGCTCACCGGCGACCTCTTCAACGCCTTCGTCTTCTTCGAGCTGATGAGCGTCGTGGCGTACGCCCTGACCGGCTACCGCGTCGAGGAGGCGAAGGCCGTCCAGGGCGCGCTCACCTTCGGGGTGGTCAACTCCCTGGGCGCGTATGCCACGTTGACGGGGATCGTGCTGCTGTACGCGCGGACCGGCGAGCTCGGGATGCGGCAGATCGGGCAGCACCTCGACGCGCACGGCGGACCCGACGCACTGACCCTCGCCGCCTTCGCCCTCGTCCTGACCGGCCTCCTGGTCAAGGCCGCGGCCCTGCCGTTCCACTTCTGGCTGCCGGACGCCCACGCGGTCGCGCCGACGCCGGTGTGCATGCTCCTTTCCGGGGTGATGGTCGAGCTCGGCCTGTACGGGACGTGGCGCGTCTACCACACGGTGTTCGCAGGGCCGGGTGGCGTGCCGGCCCCGGACGCCGAGCGCGCCCTGGTGGTGCTCGGCGTCCTGACGGCCCTGGTGGGCGCGCTGATGTGCTGGCAGCAGCGCCACATCAAGCGCCTCCTCGCGTACTCGACCGTCGCGCACACCGGGCTCTTCCTGATCGGCATCGGCCTGCTGAAGCCGGACGCGACCGGCGGCGTGGCGATCTACGTCCTGGGCCACGCGGGTGTGAAGGCGGCCCTGTTCGCCTGTACGGGGATCCTGCTGGACCGGTACGGCAGCGTGGACGAGCACGAACTGCACGGCAGGGCACGGGAGTTGCCGGTGGTGGCCGCGCTGTTCGTGGTGGGTGCGCTGGCGCTGGCGGGGCTTGCGCCGTTCGGCACGGGGCTCGGGAAGTCGCTCACGGAGGAGGCGGCGGGCGGCGGTTTCACCGTGCTGTTCGTGGCCGTGTCGGCGGTCACCGCGGGCGCCGTGCTCCGGGTCGCCGCGCGTGTGTTCTTCGGGCTCGGGCCGGAGCCGCTGGGCGATCCCGGGTACGAGACGAGCGGCAGCGGCGAGGAGCCCGAGACCGAGGGCAGGCTCGGCCGGGTGCCGGTCACGATGATCGCGGTTCCGGCCGTGCTGCTCGCCGGGGCGCTGACCGAGGGTCTGACGCCGGGCCTGGCCTCGGCAGTGGGCCGGACCTTCGACGCCGATGCGGCCCACGCGCCGCACTGGACACCGACCGGCGTACTCCTCGGCCTCGCCTCGGCCGTCCTGGCCGCATGCCTGGCGGGGGCGGCCGTTCGCGGCTCGGCGAGCCAGGAACCGTACGCCTGGACAAAACCGCTGCGCAGGCTCCACTCGGGCCACATCGGCGACTACGTCGCCTGGCTCCTGGTGGGCACGGCCCTGCTCGGCGGCCTCGCACTGCCGGGCATCGCGGCCGGGTGAACGGAGACCAACTCCCTCATCAGGAAACCACGTTGAGCGCACGGCGGCCCCTCGTGGCGAACGAGGGGCCGCTGCGGCGCTACCGGGCTCGGCTCACATGGGGTCGATGCCGCCGCTGTCGCCCGGCATCTTGCTCTGCTCCTGGAGACGGCGGGCCTTCTCCTTCAGCCGCTCGCGCTCCGCCGGGTCGGACGCGCGCTCCGCGGCCTGCTCCAGTTGTTCCGCCTTCTGGCGCATCTGCTGGGCACGGGCACCGAACTCGTCTGCAACGCTCATGATCACTCCTGCTGCTCGGGGGGGTGCAGATGCCTCCAGACAAACAGCGCGCCGAGCCCCGCGCATCCCGAACGGTCACGCACAGTCACCGCGTGTGGTACCGAGCCCCAGGCGGGCGAAGTCGTCCGGGACTCCGTGTCATCTCGGCCGCGGCGCGGGTACGCGTCCTTCATGACCACTTTCGCCGCTTCGCAGACGCTCGCCGCGAACTCGACGTCCTGGCTGTTCACGGGCGTGGGCATCATCGTCGTCGCCGTGCTGATCGGGATGTTCTGGTTCGGGAGCCGGCGCACCTCCCGCAAACGGATGCCTCCGCAGGAACACCAGCCACGAGCGGATTCCTGGCAGACCCCCGACGCCACACAGGCGCCGGACGCCTCGGACCCGGATGGCCGCAGGTAGCAAAGCCCCTGGGTCGCCGAGTTTCCCTCACCCACCCGCTTGCTGCGAGTGGGCCGCGCGGGCGGAGAGGTCGTCGAGCCCGAGCGGGTTGGCCGGCGGATCCGGCAGGACGAGCCGGCGCTCCGCGCTGCCGTCCGGGGTGATGTGGAGCAGTTCTCCCGGCTCCATCAGGCGCCACTCGGGATGCTCGTCCATGCGCTCGCTGGCGACGACGATCGCCGGGGTGTCGGCGAGGTCCCCGGAATGGACGCGCATCCGGCCGGCGGTGCCGCTGTGGTCCAGGTGCCGGGTGCCGTGCGGGCCGCCCGCCTCGCGCTCCAGTACGTACAGCTCGTGCGTGGCCGGATAACGCAGGGCCCAGACTTCGTCCGGGGTGGTCAGGATGAAGTTGAGGGAGTAGACGGGGAGTTGGGCCGCGACCCACCGGGTGGCGTGCTCGATGCCGGTGCCGATGTCGCCCTGCGCGGCACGGATCTCGCGGGTGATCAGCGCGAAGATCCGCTCGGAGTCCGTGTCCCCGGCGACCAGGGACAGGTCAGGGCCCAGCCGGGCCTCCAGGGTCGCCAGGTCTTCGACGACGCCGTTGTGCGCGAACAGCCGCCCGTCCTGCTGGAACGGGTGGGTGTTGGGAGCGGTGAGGCTGCCGGTCGAGGCGAGCCGGATGTGGGCGAGGAAGGTGGCGGAGCAGATCTGCCTGGCCTCCCGCGCGAAGTCCCGGTCCTCGTACGCGGCGTCCGGGGCCTTGCGGACCTGGGGTGTGCCATCGGGGTCGAAGTATCCCAGGCCCGTCCCGTCCGGGTCACGGTGACTCTGCGCCATCAGGCTGTCGGGGGCGTCGAGCAGCCAGAAGGTGGCCCGGCTGCGACGCGGGGCACTGCTGAGTCCGAACAGACGGCACATCGACGCCACCTCCACGCTCGGCACCGGACCCGGCCCCCGCCCGGGCATGGTCCCCCCGCACCACGGGTGAACGCAACGCGGGAGCGGGCCTATGTGGTGCCGCTCAGGGTGAAGGTGGCTCCGTCCGGATCCTTGATCCGTACCCAGGTGCCGGTGGGGGACATGCCGTCGGCCAGGACGGTGGCGCCGTGGGCGCGGGCTTTGTCGGCGTGGCCGTGGGGGTCCTTGACGGTGAAGTGGGTGTGCCAGTGGGGGCGCAGGCTCGGGTCGGGAGCGGCTTCGACGGCACCGGACGTCAGGCGCGCGACGATGTGCCCGGCATGGCGCAGGACCACCTCGTCGTGCTCGTACTGGACGTCGCAGCAGCCGGGCCGGTCGCAGGCCCAGTCGAGGACCTCGCCGTAGAAGATCGCCGCGTCGAAGGCGTTGCGCGTGTGCAGCCGGGTCCAGGCGGGCGCGGCGTCACGCCAGGATTCCCAGTTCGAGACGAGCGGGCCCTGCCAGATCCCGAAGACGGCCCCGTCCCGGTCGGCCGCCAGCGCCCCGCGCCCGGTCTGCAGGGCGACCGGCCCGACCGCGACCGTGGCGCCCCGCTCGCGGATGCGCGCCGCGGTCACATCGGCGTCCTCCACCGCGAAGTACGGCGTCCACGCGACGGCGACCTGAAAAGCCTGGGCCAGCGCGCTGATACCCGCGACCGGAACCCCGTCCGCCAGCGCGATCCGGAATTCCTCCCCCAACCCGGCGGGCACGAACGTCCAGCCCATCACCGCGCCGTAGAAATCCGTCGCGGCACTCAGGTCGCGGGCCATCAGGCTCACCCAGCACGGTGCCCCGAACACCGGGGTGCCGGAGCCGAGTTGGAACGTGGAGTCTGTTGATCGGGGCGTCACGAAACCCTCGCTTCCAGGAGTCCCCCTCACCGGCCGTGGGCCCGGCACACCGGCCATGGCTGCTTCCACTATCCCGCCGCCGCCCGGTCGGTGCCCGCCGACCGGCCCCGCACCGGTCGTCCCGGGCCCCTTGCACACTTCGCGCCGCTTCGTGTTGCGAATGCGGCCGTACGGGTCATGCTGGAGGAATCCGCGCTGTGCCCATTCGGCTACTTCTGGTAGGCCTCGCGTGGCTGCGGACGCGGGAGTGGCCGGCGAGCCGCTTCCGCCGACAAGGGAGCCGCAGTGGTCACCATCGACAATCCCCGGAAGTACAGTCTGAGGCTTGACGCGACACCGGACCGCATTCCCCAGGTCCGCCGCATCGTCGCCGCCCACTTGCGCCACTGGCGCCTGGAGAACATCATCCAGCCCGTGAGTCTCGGCGTGTGCGAACTGCTCACCAACGTTCACCGCCACGCCCGGGGCGACCACGACTGCGTCCTGGAACTGCGCTGGGCCCGCGGTCGGCTCACCGCCTCCGTCGCCGACACCGACCCCCGCCTGCCGCGCCTGCGCGGACCGCGGCCCTTCGCCGAACGCGGCCGCGGCCTCGCCCTGATCGCCCACCTCAGCGACAGCTGGGGCACCCACACCACCCCCGGCGGCAAGGTGGTCTGGTTCACTCTCAAGGCCCAGCCGCAGGCTCTGCGGCCGCTGCGCCCACTGCCGCCGGAGCCCACCCTCAGCACGGCGGCGTCCGCACCCGCCCTGCCGCCCTTCGACATCCAGCCCTGCACGCGGGATGAGCAGGACGACGCGTGGTGCCTCAGCGAGACATGAGGCGGGGCCGGCGGCGCCGGCGGCTGATGGTCCCAACCCGTCCGGCGCCTTCATCCCTTCGTACGCAAGGAACGCACTAGCGGACTACCACGGGGCGCGAAGAGGAAACCTCGCACCCGCACATGCGAAGGTCTCAGTGCACCGCGCCGATCGCGGTGTGGGGTTCATGCCTTCTTGCGGTACCGGCGCACGGCCAGGGCCGCCACCGCCAGCGCACCCAGACCGGTGCCCGTGGTGAGCACGGGGTGGTGGGCCGTCGCGGCCTGGAGCGAGTGGGAGCGGGCCTCCTCGTCGAAGATGCCGTGCGCGCCGTAATCGGCTCCCGGCTTCTGGTCGAGGGGGCGCCACAGATTGCCCCGGGTGGACTCCGGCGCCAGCTCCTCGCGCTGCTGCGACGCGTACCCGGTGCGGGCGAGGTAGCGGTCGAGGACGGCCGGGACAAGCCGGTTGGCCCAGATGGTGGCGACCGTGGAGGCGCCGAGGTAGTACTGCTTGCGCCGGGGATGGTCGGCCGCGAACAGGACGGCCCGCGCGGCGACTTCGGGCTGGTAGATCGGCGGCACGGGCTGCGGATGGCCCTTCAGCCGCGAACGTACCCAGGAGAACTGGGGCGTGTTGACGGCCGGCATCTGGACCACGGTGATGCGTACGTGGCTCTTGTTGTGGAGGAGCTCGGTACGCACCGACGAGGTGAACCCGTTCATGGCGTGCTTGGCCCCGCAGTACGCGGACTGGAGCGGAATGGAGCGCTCCCCGAGAGCGGAGCCGACCTGCACGATGGTGCCGCGGTCGCGCGGCACCATACGGGCAAGGGCGCTGCGCGTGCCGTGCACGAAGCCGAGGTAGGTCACGTCCGTGACGCGGCGGAACTCGTCCGGGGTGATCTCGGTGAAGGGCGCGAACACCGAGGTGAAGGCCACGTTGACCCAGATGTCGATGGGCCCGAAGGCCGCTTCGGCGGTGTCGGCGGCCTTGTCGACCTGGTCGTGGTCGGCGACGTCGACGGGGATCGCCAGGGCGTGCCCGCCGAGCTCCTCGACCTCCCGGGCGGCCGTGCGCAGTCCGGCTTCGCCGCGGGCCAACAGGGCGATGTTGGCGCCGCGCCGGGCGAAGAGACGGGCGATGGCACGGCCGATGCCGGCGCTGGCTCCGGTGATGACGACGGTCTCGGGCATGGCCTTCCTTTCAGTACGCGACTCGGTACGCGAGGGCGGGTGACCGGGCCGGTCAGCCGGTGCGATGGGGTTCGGCATCGGCGGCCCTGAGGGTCAGCCCGTGGCCCGGGGCACCGTCGGCGCCCGGGGTGATGTGGCCGCCCTTGGGGTCCAACGTGCCGTCGAACCACCGCGATTCGAGCCGTACGTGGTCGTGGAACCATTCCAGGTGGCGCAGGTTGGGCACGGAGGCCGCGGCGGCCGCGTGCACATGGGGGGCGCAGTGTCCCGAGATGTGCAGCCCGAACGCTTCGGCGAGGGCGGCGGCGCGCAACCACACGGTGAGCCCGCCGCAGCGGGTCGCGTCCGCCTGGAGGCAGTCCACCGCGCCGGCCCGCAGCATCTGCCCGAAGTAGGCCAGGGTATAGCCGTATTCACCCGCGGCCACGTCCACGTCGATGGCCGATCTGATCCTGGCGAGACCTTCGAGGTCGTCGGAGGAGACCGGCTCCTCGAACCAGGTGACGCCGTGGTCGCCCAGCCAACTCGCCGCCCTTACAGCTTGTTTGACGGTGTATCCGCCGTTGGCATCGACGTAGAGCTCCGTGGTGTCGCCGATGGAGGCGCGGGCCCGGGCGATCCGCTCCCGGTCACGCCGCTCGGCACTCCCCCACGACTCGCCGATCTTGATCTTTACCCGGGGGATGCCCTGCTCCTCGACCCAGTGGCGCAGTTGCCGGTCCTGCTGCCGTTCGTCGTACGTGGTGAAGCCGCCGCTCCCGTACACCGGCACCTGGGAGCGGGCCTGTCCGAGCAGGCGGGTCAACGGAAGGCCGAGCACTCGGGCCTTGAGGTCCCACAGGGCGACGTCGACGGCGGAGATCGCGCCGGCGACCAGGCCCGGGCGCCCGTCGTTGCGCACGGCCCGGGCCATCGCCTCGTTCGCACCCGGTACATCCCACACGGAGCGGCCCGTGGCCACGGGCGCCAGGTGCCCGCGGATGTAGGCCGCCGTCTCGAGGGCTCCGTAGGTGTAGCCGAGTCCGGTGGTGGTGCCGGATCGGGCGTGGACCACCACGAGGGTGGTCTCGTCCCACTCCAGGGTTCCGTCGGCCTCCGGGGCGTCGGTGGCCAGCGTGTAGGCGGCCACCTCGACACCCTCGACCGAGGGTTCTCCATCACTCGAACTCCCTCTGTGCAAAAGGAAGTTGGCGCCATCACCCGCAGGCTTCATCACTCGCCGTGCCCGCCGTCCGGGTGGCGGTGGCGTGTGCCCGGGAGCATTTCCTGCACCTTGGCCTTGAGGCCCTGCCGGATCATGCCGGTGCGGTCGCTGTCGCCCTTGAGGACCGAGGCGGCCGCGGCCTCGATCTGGTCGAGCGAGGCGTGCGGCGGGATCGGCGGCACGGCGGGATCCGTGCGGAAGTCGATGACGAACGGCCGGTCGGCCGCAAGGGCCTGTCGCCACGCCCCTTCGACATCGCCCGGCTTCTCGACCCGCACACCGTCGAGGCCGATCGAGCGGGCGAAGTCGGCGTAGGGAACGTCGGGCAGCGACTGGGAGGGCAGGAACTGGGGGGCGCCGGACATGGCGCGCATCTCCCAGGTCACCTGGTTGAGGTCCTGGTTGTTGAGCACGGCGACGATGAGCTGCGGGTTGCTCCAGTCCTGCCAGTACTTGCCCGCGGTGATCAGCTCGGCGAGCCCGTTCATCTGCATGGCTCCGTCGCCCACGATGGCGATGGCCGGGCGGTCGGGGTGGGCGAACTTGGCGCCGATCACATACGGGACGCCGGGCCCCATGGTGGCGAGGGTGCCCGACAGCGAACCCCGCATCGAGCCGCGCATCCGCAGATGGCGGGCGTACCAGTTGGCGGCGGAGCCGGAGTCGGCGGCCAGGATCACGTCGTCGGGCAGCAGTGCGTCCAGGGCGTGCACCACGTACTCGGGGTTGATGGGTTCGGCATCCACCGCGGCGCGCCGCTCCATGACCTCCCACCAGCGTGCGGTGTCCTTCTCGATCTTCTTGCGCCACTTGCCGTGCTGCTTGCGCCGCAGCTGCGGAAGGAGCCGCTTGAGGGTCTCGCCCGCGTCGCCGACGAGGTTGACCTCGAAGGGGTAGCGCAGGCCGACCATGTGCGGGTCGATGTCGATCTGGACGGCGCGGGCCTGGTCGAGGGCGGGCATGAACTGGGTGTAGGGGAAGCTCGATCCGATGACGAGCAGGGTGTCGCAGCCCTGCATCAGCTCGTAGCTGGGCCGGGTGCCGAGCAGGCCGATGGCTCCGGTGACGTACGGCAGGTCGTCGGGCAGGGCGTCCTTGCCGAGCAGGGCCTTGGCGACGCCCGCGCCCAGCACGTCGGCGATCTGCTCGACCTCGGCCCGGGCGCTCCGGGCACCCTGGCCGATGAGCATGGCGACCTTCTCGCCCGCGTTGAGCACCTCGGCCGCCCTGGCGATGTCGTCGTCGGCCGGTACCGGCGCATAGGCGGCCATGCCGAGGCTGGACGGCACCATCTTGAAGGCGTGCTGCGGGGGCGAGTAGTCGAGCTCCTGCACATCGGCGGGGATGACGATCGCGGTCACCGTGCGCTGGGCCCGGGCGATGCGCATCGCCCGGTCGATGACGTTGGGCAGTTGCTCGGGAACCGTGACCATCTCGCAGTAGTCGCCAGCCACGTCCTTGAAGAGGCTCAGGAGGTCGACTTCCTGCTGGTAGGAGCCGCCCATGGCGCTGCGGTTGGTCTGGCCGACGATCGCGACGACCGGCACGTGGTCCAGCTTCGCGTCGTACAGGCCGTTGAGGAGGTGGATGGCGCCCGGTCCCGAGGTGGCCGCGCACACGCCGACCCGGCCGGAGAACTTGGCGTAGCCGACGGCTTCGAAGGCGGCCATCTCCTCGTGCCGGGCCTGGATGAACACGGGCTTGTTCTCGGCGCGCCCCCAGGCGGCGAGCAGGCCGTTGATGCCGTCACCGGGATAGGCGAAGACGTGCTCGACCTCCCACTCGCGCAGCCGCTGGAGAACGTAGTCGGAGACTTTGATCGACACGGGACAGCCTTTCGCTCTTTCGTTTCGCCGGGTTGCTGGTTCGCGGGGCGGGGTGTCAGGTGCGGCGTCGGCGGGTCCAGGCGTAGAGGGCGGCCGCGCCGGTTCCCAGGGCGAGGCAGGCGGCGCCGGTGGCCAGCCGCGCGTCCTGCGCCGACGGTTCGGGGCGGGCGGCGAGCTTTTCGGGATGCTCGGCGGGGAGCGGACCGTCGAGCCCCATCGCCAGTGCTTCGGCCAGGTGCATGGCGCGGCGTCCGGTGCCGCCCTGCTCGATCTGGGTGCGGCAGCTGAATCCGTCGGCGAGGACGAGGGTGCTGGGGGCGGCGCCTCGCACGGCGGGCAGCACGCCCAGTTCGCCGATTTCCATGGACAGTTCGTAATGGCCCTGCTCGAAGCCGAAGTTGCCGGCCAAGCCGCAACATCCCTCGTCCAGGACGTCGGCGTCCAGGCCCATGCGGCGCATCAGTTCGCGGTCGGCGTCGTCCTTGAGGACCGCGTGCTGGTGGCAGTGTGTCTGAACCACCGCTGTACGGGAGAGAGTTGGCGGACGCCAGTCGGCTGGTGCGTGGTGGAGCAAGAACTCGGCGAAGGTGCGGGTCTGCTCCGCGAGGCGCTGGGCGTCCTGGTCGTCCGGCATCAGTTCGGGCGCGTCGGAACGGAAGACGGCGGTGCAGGACGGTTCGAGGCCCACGATGGGCGTGCCGGCTTCGAGCCACGGCCTCAGTACATCCAGGGTGTGGGTCAACACCCGCCGGGCGGTGGTGAGTTGGCCCGTGGAGATCCAGGTCAGGCCGCAGCACACGGCTCGGGTGGGCACAGCGACATGGAATCCGGCACTCTCCAGGACCCGTACCGCCGACTTGGCGACACCGGGATGGAAGTACGTGGAGAACGTGTCGGGCCACAGGACGACCGTGTGCGCGTCGGCCGGGTCGGGCTCGGGCATGCCGCGCGCGGCCCACCACCGCACGAACGACTCACCGGCGAAGGCCGGCGCCTCCCGCTCGGGGGCAACTCCCGCCACCCGCTTGCCCATGCGCGCGATGAAGGGTGCGCGCAGGACGGCATTGGCGGCCCTCGGGGCGACCCTGGACAGGCGGGCCCACAGGGGCAGCCAGCCCATCGAGTAGTGCGCGGCCGGGCGGAGGCGGCGGGCATAGTGGTGGGCGAGGAACTCGGCCTTGTAGGTGGCCATGTCGACGCCGGTCGGGCAGTCCGACTTGCAGCCCTTGCAGGCCAGGCACAGGTCGAGGGCGTCGTTGACCTCGGGGGAGCGCCAGCCGCCGGTCACGGGCGAGTCGGCGTGGCCGTCCAGCATCTCGAAAAGGAGCCGCGCACGGCCGCGCGTGGAGTGCTCCTCCTCCCTCGTGACGCGGTACGACGGACACATCACGCCGCCCGTGTGAGTACGGCAGTTGCCGATGCCGACACACCTCAGCACCGCCTTGTTGAAGGAGCCCTCGTCGTCCGGGTAGCCGAAGTGGGTGGCGAGCTGCCGCGGCCGCCAGTGCGGGCCGAGCCGCAGGTTCTCGTCACTGCGGTACGGGGCGACCACCTTGCCCGGGTTCATCCGGTCGTCCGGGTCGAACAGCGCCTTGACCTCGCCGAACGCCGTCACGAGCGGCTCGCCGAACATGCGGACAAGGAGCTCGCCGCGAGCCTGTCCGTCGCCGTGCTCGCCCGACAGCGAACCGCCGTGGGAAACCACCAAGTCGGCTGCCCGGAACAGGAATTGGCGGAAGGAAGCCACCCCCTCGGCCGTGCGCAGGCCGAACGGGATGCGGGTGTGCACACACCCCTGGCCGAAGTGCCCGTACAGCGAGGGATGGTCGTAGCCGAACTCGTCGAACAGCTCCTTGAGTGAGCGCAGATAGTCGCCCAGGCGCTCCGGCGGGACGGCGGAGTCCTCCCAGCCCTCCCAGGTCTCACGCTCGTCGGGCGGGCGCGCGGTCACGCCGAGTCCGGCCTCGCGCGCCTTGAGGAGCTCGTGTTCGCGCGCCGGGTCGTCGGAGAAGGCCACCGACGCGTCCTTCTCGTCCCGGCCGAGCGCCCGCAGCAGGGCGCGGGCCTGCCCGTCGACATCGTCCTGGCTGTCCCCGGTGAACTGCACGAGCAGCCAGCTCTCGCCCTCCGGGAAGCGGTCGAGGGAGTCGAGATGGGCGTGCTCCTCGCGCATGAGCTGCGCCATCCGGTCGTCAAGCGCCTCCAGCTGGGCCGGTGCGCTGTGTTCCAGGAGCCGGGGCACGTCGTCGGCGGCCGCGCAGATGTCGGGATAGCCGAGGACGAGCATGGCCTCGAAGGGCGGCACGGGGACGAGGTCGAGCTCCGCGTGCAGCACCGTCACGAGCGTGCCCTCGCTGCCGACCAGGGCGCGCGCCACGTCGAAGCCGTTCTCCGGAAGCAGCGAGTCGAGGTTGTAACCCGACACCCGGCGCGGAAGCTTCGGGAATCCGTGCCTCACCTCGGCGAGGTTGCGGCCGATGATGTCGCGCAGCCCCCGGTAGAGCTCGCCGCGCCGGCCTCCCGCGTCGACGATCTCCGCGAACTCCTCGTCGCTGGTTTCCCCGACCCACATCCGCGTCCCGTCGTACGTCAGGACCTCCAGGCGCCGTACGTTGTCGACGGTCTTGCCGTAGGCCTGCGCGGACGCGCCGCAGGAATTGTTGCCGATCATGCCGCCGAGGGCGCAGTGGCTGTGCGTCGAGGGTTTCGGGCCGAACTGGAGCCGGTGCTCGGCGAGTTGGCGGTTCAGCTCGTCCAGGACGAGGCCGGGCTCGACCACGCAGGTGCGCCGGTCGCGGTCGACCGAGACGAGAGCGCCGCAGTATTTCGTCCAGTCGATGACGACGGCCGTGTTGGTGCACTGGCCCGCCAGGCTCGTCCCGCCGCCGCGCGAGAGGACCGGGGCGCCGAACTCCGCGCACACCGCGACCGCCTCGACGGCCGCGTCGACCGAACGGGGCACGACCACGCCGATCGGCACCTGCCGGTAGTTGGAACCGTCGGTGCTGTACGCCCCGCGGCTCCCGGCGTCGAACCGCACCTCGCCGTCGACCCGCGCGCGAAGGGCGCGTTCAAGAGCAGCGCTGTCCAGGTCGTTCTCTCCCTTTGATGCGGCCTTTGACACGTCCTTCGATGCGTCCTTCGGAATGTCCCGCCCGTGGCCGGGCGCAGCGGCGCTGTCGGGCAGTTCCATCGCTCCTCCTCGTCACCGCTCCCGTTCCGCGCTGCGCCAGGTACCCCCGAGCGGGGCGCCCACACTCCTCTACGGCTACCCGAGGTCGGCCGCCCCCGCCAGCCGGCCGCGGCCCGGCGCCCGCATGTGCAGAGCTCGCGCGGGCGCCTGGAGTGGCGGGTGGGCGCGCCGGTGCGCGCCGCCGAATCACGGTGCCGGGACGGTTTCCCCGCCCGTTCCTCGGCCACCCGGGTAGGGACCGCGTACGCCACCCGCGGGGAGTCCCCGATGCCGGAATACGGCTACTTCCTGTCCGGCGAGGAACACACCCCCGCCGAACTGGTGGAGCAGGGGAGACGGCCGTGACGTGCCCCGTCATGCGGATGCACCCGGCCGTGGTGGCCCAGGCGGCGGCGAGGCGGGAGACGCCCTCACACCGGACGAGGAGGCGCAGGAGGAAGCGGCCGAGGACTGAGCCGGACGTGGCTCTCAGGAATGCATGCCGGTACGGGGGCAGGTGGGGCCGGTGTGGGGTTCAGGCGGGGGCAGGTGGGGGTTCATTCGCCGCGCTCCATCTGGGCGAAGATGCTGGTGTCCAGCTGGGAGAGCAGTTCCGCGGTGTCGCCGTACACGGCCAGCGCGCCGGCCTCTTCGAGGTCCGCTCGGGCGATTCCTCCGGCGAGCAGCGCGACCGTGCGCACGCCCGCCGCACGACCCGCCTTCATGTCCCAGACCGTGTCCCCCACGAACACCGCCTGCGCGGGATCGGCCTCGGCCAGCTCCAGCGCCCGCTGAACCGGATCGGGGGCCGGTTTGCCCTCGCTCACGTCGTCGGCGCTCGCGACGCCCGCGATGACGTCGTCGGCGTCGATGGCACGGCGCAGCGCCTTCAGTTCCGGCCCGCCCGCGGAGGTGGCCAGCACGATGCGCCAGCCGCGGGCGGCCAGCTCGTGCAGCAGGTCCCCGGCTCCCTCCAGCGGGGGCAGCCGCTCGAAGTAGGTGCCGTACAGGGCGGTGTGCGCGGCGGTGAGCTCGCCGTCCTCGTCCCGGTCGCGGTCCTCACCGAGCAGGTGCGTGACGAGGTCGTCCGAGCCGAGGCCGATGGCGTGGTGGATGTCGTGCATCGCCACGTCGTGCCCGGCCTGGCGCAGCGCCTCCCACCAGGTCACCACGTGCAGGTGGTTGGTGTCGACGAGGGTGCCGTCGACGTCGAAGAGAGCCGCACGTGCCATGTGCCCACGCCTTTCGTTCCGCCCTGCCCGGGCCTGCTGCCCACTGCCGATCATGCCGCCATTCGCGGACCACAACATCCCGTGGACCCCCGGGCCGACGGGTCAGGCGGCGTGCCGGCGCCGGGCGAGGGGCCTCTCGTACGCCGGCTCCATGGCCTCGGCCGCCGTGTCCGGCGGCAGGTCCGGCACCGCGACGAGGCGGCGCTCGCCAGGCTCCCCGGCCGGCTCGCCCCCGCCCAGCATGAACTCCTCGTACCGGGCCAGGGCGAGAACGGCGACCAGCATCACGTTGGGCAGCAGTACGGCTACGAAGACCACGACGACTCCTTGCAGGAAGACGTGCCTGCCGGTCCGGGTTGCCCCGGGTCCGCACCCGAAACCTGCCGCGCGACGGGTGAAGGGGGAGGTTTCGGCCGGAGAGGTTCGGCAATGGGTGAACTCTGAGCGAACGAGACGCGAGGAGACCGCAATGGCCATCGCAACGTATTGCCTCGTGGCCCTGGACTGCCCCGACCCCGAGGCGCTTGCCGCGTTCTACGCCGCGGTCCTGGGTGGCGAGGTGAAGAACGACGACGCGGACTGGTACGACCTCTACGCGCCCGGCGGCCACCGCATCGCCTTCCAGCGGGCGCCCGGCCACACCCCGCCGGAGTGGCCGCGCGGGGACCGCAACTCCCAGCAGTTGCACCTGGACTTCCATGTCCCGGACATGGACGCGGCCGAGGAGCAGGTGCTCGCGCTCGGCGCCACCCCGCTCGACCTCGACGACCGCGGCGGCGAACGCGACTTCCGGGTGTACGCGGATCCGGCGGGCCACCCTTTCTGCCTCTGCCGGGACTGACCCCGCACGCCCTTTCGGTCCCGCCCTTCGAATGGACCTGCCCCCCACCAGCGAGAACCACGGAGAACAGCGTGAACGACTCACCTTCCTCGGCCTCCCAGAGCGCCGGGGCCGACTCCCCCGACCGGGTGCAGGTCATGCTCGGCGAGTGCTCCGCGGCCGACGCGGACGCGGTCTTCGAGGTGCTCGGCACCCACTTCGCCTCCGACCGTGCGGGCGCCGTGCCCGGCCACCGCGAGGGGCCGCGCCCGGCCGCCTGGGCCGGCAGCTTCGTCGTCGACCACACGCCGGCCGAGGTCGCCGGGGTGCTGCTCGCCGGGCCTGTCACGGCCGATCTCCAGGGCGGCCCCGTGGCCGTGGACCGGCTGCGCCGGACGCTGGCGGAGGCCTTCGCGGTGGAGACGGGGGGCAGCGCGGCGGGCGACCAGGAGGTGGATGTGCAGCTTCGGTTGACCAACGGATAGCGCTCCCAGTCACCGCTCCGGGCCCCTTCAGGGCGCTGTACCGCGCAGAACGGGGTACCCGATCTACTCTGGATAGCAGGAGCTGGAACTCTTCCGTGAGATCGGAGGGCATCATGCTCGTCCTCGGAGTCATCCTCCTCGTCGTCGGTTTCGTGACCGGCATCTCCATCCTGTGGACCATCGGCATCATCCTGCTCATCATCGGCGCCATCCTGTGGATTCTGGGATCGGTCGGCCACGCGGTCGGCGGACGGCGGCACTACTGGTAGACAACGCGGCCTGACGCTCCATCAGCCCGGGATCGGCACGTTGCGCGGTCTCGGGCAGAGCCGCTCGCCCCACGGTCCGATGCCGGCCTCACAGGCCGATGACGATCAGGGCCGTGTCGTCGGTGGCACCGCCGGACGGCATCAGGTCGGCCAGGATCGCGTCGGCGAGGGGTTCCGGGCCGGCGCCGTGGTGACGGGCGAGGGACCCGGCGAGGCGGCGCAGGCCCCGGTCGATGTCCTCGTGGCGGCGCTCGACGAGTCCGTCGGTGTACAGGACGAGGCTCGCCCCGGCGGTGAAGGCCGCGGCGGCCTGCGGGCGGGCCACGTGCTCGGGGCGGGCGCCCAGTGGAGGGTCGGTGGCGCCGTCGAGGAATTCCACCGTGCCGTCCGGGTGGAGCAGGGCCGCGGGCGGATGGCCCGCGCTGCTGTAGGTGAGGGTGCGATCGCTCCAGTCGACGACGGCGAGGAACACGGTCGTGGACTCGGCGCCCTCGACCGAGCGGGCGTACAGGCCGAGCACGTCGAGGGCCCGGGCGGGCCCGGTGGCCACGCGGGAGGCGGCACTCAGGGCGCTGCGCAGCTGCCCCATGACCCCGGCCGCGGCAAGCCCGTGCCCGACCACGTCACCGACGGCGACCGCGAGCCGTTCCCCGGGCAGTTCGGCCAGGTCGTACCAGTCGCCGCACACGTTGAGCGCGCCGACGGCGGGCCGGTAGCGCACGGCCGCGCTGCGCTCTCCGATAGGCCCAGGCGCGGGCAGCATCGCGGCCTGCAGGGACAGGGCGACCTCGTGTTCCCGGGCGTGGGCCCTGCGCAGCTGTTCATTGAGCTCCTGGAGCTCCCGGGCCCGGGTGTACAGCTCGGCCTCCAGCACTCTGGCCCGGTCCCCGTCCGCCGCGCCGCCCCGGCCGCGGGCGCGCATGAGCTCGGTGACCTCCTCCACCCGGTGCAGGATCAGGGCCACCTTGCCGTCCTCGTCGAACACGGGGGTGTTGACCGGGCTCCAGTACCGCTCCTCCCAGACGCCGGGAGTGGAGGGATCCACCACGTCGTAGCGCTGAAGCGCCATGGTGTCGCGCTCGCCGGTTTCCGCGACCCGGCGCAGCGAGGCGAGCAGGTTGCGCATGCCGCTGGCGTCCGGGTCGCCGGGGTTGTCGGGGAAGACGTCGAAGATGTAGCGGCCGACGACCTGGTCCCGGGTGCGGCCCGTCATGCTGAGGAAGGAGTCGTTGACGTCGGCGTACACGAGGTCCGTGGTCAGCAGGGCCACCGGGCCGGGCAGGGCGCGGAACACCACCTCGTAGTCGATGCCGGACCCGTTCACGATGCACCTGCCCGCGCGACGCCTCTTCGATCTTGTGCTCTTCACGATAGGCGGCATCGCGGAAACGGGCCCGCCGGAGGGTCCGATACGCCGGGAGGGCAACCGGATGCCGTCGCATCCGATTGCCCTCCGGGTTGGCGGGTCCGCTCGGTCAGAGCACGGGCACCGGGTAGGTCGGGTACTCGACCCCGGAGACGTGCTGGACGACGCGGATGACCTGGCACGAGTAGCCGAACTCGTTGTCGTACCAGAGGTAGAGGATCGCGTTGTCGCCGTCGACCTTGGTCGCGCCGGCGTCGACGATCGAGGAGTGGCGCGAGCCGACGAAGTCCATGGAGACGGCGTCGGGAGCGGTCGTGAAGTCGATCTGGCGCTTCAGCGGCGAGTGCAGCGACACGTCGCGGAGGTAGTCGAGGACCTCGTCGCGGGTGGTCTCGCGGCCCAGGCGCAGGCTCAGGATGGCGATCGAGACGTCCGGGACGGGCACGCGGATCGAGCTGCCGGTGATCGGCGCCTTGAGGTCGGGCAGCGCCTTGGCGACGGCCGAGGCCGCACCGGTCTCGGTGATGACCATGTTCAGCGGCGCGGAACGGCCGCGGCGGTCGGCCTTGTGGTAGTTGTCCAGGAGGTTCTGGTCGTTGGTGAACGAGTGGACGGTCTCCACGTGGCCGCGCAGCACGCCGTACTCGTCAGCCATCGCCTTCAGCGGCGGGACGATCGCGTTGGTGGTGCAGGAGGCGCAGGACAGGATCTGCTCGTCCGGCTTGATGGTGTCGTGGTTGACGCCGTGGACGATGTTGGGGACGTCGCCCTTGCCCGGGGCCGTCAGGACGACCTTGTCGATACCGGGGCGAAGGTGCTGCGAAAGGCCCTCGCGGTCACGCCACTTGCCGGTGTTGTCGATGAGGATGGCGTCCTTGATGCCGTACGCCGTGTAATCGATCTCGGACGGGTCGTTGGCGTAGATCACCTTGATGGTGTTGCCGTTGGCGATGATCGTGCTCGTCGCCTCGTCCACCGTGATGGTGCCCTGGAACTGGCCGTGGATCGAGTCGCGGCGCAGCAGCGAGGCGCGCTTGACCAGGTCCGCCTCGCCGCCGCCACGGACGACGATGGCCCGCAGGCGCAGGCCGTTGCCCGAGCCGGCCTTCTCGATGAGGAGGCGGGCGACGAGGCGGCCGATGCGGCCGAAGCCGTACAGGACGACGTCGCGGCCCTCGCGGCACTCGATCTTGTTCTCGCCGATGGCGCCGGCGACGGCCTGAGCGGTGAAGGCCTCGACCGAAAGGCCGCGGTCGTCCGCCTTGTACGTCGCGGCGAGCATGCCGATGTCGATCTGGGAGGGGCCGAGATCGAGGGTGGTCAGAGCCTGCAGGAAGGGCAGCGTCTCGGTGACCGAGAGCTCCTCGCCGGCTATCTGGCGGGCAAATCGGTGGGTCTTCAGAAGGCTGACCACCGACTTGTTCACCAGGGAGCGGCTGTGCAGCAGGACCGTCACGTCCCGCTCGCGGTGCAGCTTCCCGATGATGGGGATCATCGACTCCGCGATCTCCTCGCGGTTCTTCCAGTTGGTGAACGAGTCGTCATTGACAGTCACAGGTTCATCTTTCGAGCTAGGCGGCGCTCATATGCTAACCCCCCGCTGATTTTGATCGTTCAAGTGGTGCCCCTCTTGGTCCGGCGGCCCGGTCGTCACTCCCCTGCGGCGACGACCGGGCCGCCCGCTCAGCCGATGGCCCAGCGCTGGAGCGCGGAGCCGGTGTCGGGCTGCTGGGTGACCAGTGCCCCCTCACTCGTGGAGGCCGTGGTGAGCAGCAGTCCGCTGGATGTGGACTTGATCGTGTACCCGCCACCGGCCAGGGCGGTGACCGTCCAGTGCTGGTTGGCGCCGCCGGTGCAGGCCCACTGGATGACCTTCGCCCCGGCCGCGCGGGAGCTGTCGCTGACATCGGCGCACAGCTTCGACTCGCCGTTGGCGATCTGGTAGCTGCCGTCGGACTGACGGGTGAAGACCCAGTTCTGGTTGGCCCCTCCGTTGGGGCTCCAGGTGATGAGCTGGGTGCCCTGGGTCGTCGAGTGGCCCGGGTCGTCGAGCGACTTGCCCGAGGCCACCAGGGTGTGGGTGCCGTCCAGGGATCCGCCGGTCGCGGAGCCGGTGGGGGTGAGGGTCAGGGTCTGCTGGGCCGCGCTGCGGGCGCCGCCTACCGCGCTGCCCGTGGTGTCGGTCCAGGTGCGAGTGGGGGTGGTCTCGGCGAGCCGGCCGGCCTGCGCGGACAGGCCGAGTACGAGGCCGCTGTACCGGTTGACCAGGCGATACGACCCGGTGGAGGTGACGGGGACGATGAACCACTGCTGTCCGACGGTGGGGCCGCCCGACCCGGCGGTGGCGACGGTCGGCCTGGCGCCCCAGGCCCGTCCGGCCTTGGAGGTGGAGGGGACGCCGAGGAGCTGTCCGGTGGAGGCGTTGGCGATGCGGTAGGAGCCGTCGCCGTCGGCCGTGAACACCCAGGACTCCAACGCGGATCCGGTGGCCGACGCGCCCGAGGTCGTCGACGGGCTGCCCGGGACTTGAGCCAGGACCCGGCCGTCTCCGCTGCCGATCCGGTACGACTTCGTGACGTCGACCGGGGGCGCGGCGGGCGCCGATGAACCGATCGTGACGTCGACGTACTCGCCGTCGGCTCCGCCGTGGCAGTCGATGGAGCAGTACGACCTGAAGGTCTTGCCCACGATGGTGGAGTTGGTGCGGTTCGCGCCGTCGAGGAACCACCGGTACCAGGAGTTGTTGGTGTAGCCGCCGGTGTCGCCGATCAGGTGCCACTTCTGGCTCGCGAGGTCGTCGGTGGCGTAGAAACGCTGCGGCGCCGTCCCGTTCACCGCCTCGGGCTCGCCGATGTACAGGCCCAGGTAGGCGTTGTAGGTGATGTTCATGACGAACAGCGGTGACTTCGTGGGGAGTTGGCCCGCCGCGATCTGCTGGCTCACGGTGCCCGCATTGGCGGGGTCGTAGTCACCGGCGACCGGCGTGTACCCGGTGGAGCCGGCACCGTCGGCCGGCACCATGTTGCTCTCCAGGCCGCCCACGCCCGGCTGCGACCAGTGGCCGTCGTACCACTTCTGCCAGGAGCCCTTGGCCATCTTCGAGGAGATCGGCGCCCGGGCGACATGCGCGAGGCTGTCCTCCCAGTTGCCGCCCTTCGCGACGATCCGCGAGCCGTAGTAGACGTAGAAGTAGCCCGACGCGGTGTCGGCGAAAAGGCGCTGGTCGCCGTCGCCGTAGGAGTACGTCTCGTGCGGGAACTGCGTGGTGTCGCCGCGCTTGGTGCTGTACGGCGAGGTGATCGCGTGGTCCTTGATGGTCCAGGTCCGGCCCTGGTCCTTCGACACCGCGTAGTCGATCGCGTCGAAGTGGATGCCGTCGTTGAACGGCGCGGGGGTGAACTCGTTGTGCACCAGCCCGTACCAGTCGCCGGTGTCCGGGTCGACCCACATCCCCGACAGGTCGCAGTAGTTCTTCTGCGCATAGCCCGCGTTGCCGACCGCGTACGTCGCCTCCAGGCCGGTCGGGCTGCTGTTGCAGCGGTACGTGGTGTCGTTGTTCTTGTCGTTGGCGTTGGCCGGGTTCACCGCGTCGCTGATGGCGCTCGACCGCGAGGCGCTGTCCATGTCGGTGCCCGTGAAGAAGTCCCAGTACCGGGGGTCCTTCGCGCCGTACAGGGCGGCGGACTGCTGGAAGTAGAACGTGCCGTCCTTGTCGACATAGGCCGAGGCGGGGGTGTCCGTCGGGTGCGTGTACGGCACGGGGGATCCGACGCCGATCGTGTACGTGGCGTCCGGGGACGCGGCCGCCGCGGGCGGCACCACCGAGGCGGCCAGCGCCAGAACCGCGGCGCCGACGGCGGCCGCGGCTGCTCTGAAGGTGGGGGTGGACACGGGCACTCCTTCTGGTGTGGGAGCGGTGAACGGTGCTCGCCGGCGGCGGGGCCGACCGCGTGGTGGGCAGTCTGTGCACCACGCGGCACACCGTCCACGGACATCCGTCGGCCGGACTTGGACTTTTGTCGGCCACGGCGACGGCCGCCGGCCGCCGCGTCCCGAGGCCGGCCCTACCACGGAGGCGGCGGCCGCACTCCTGAATATGCCGAATACATACCCTCCCGCTACGACGCAGGAATGACCCACCGGAAACTGACTCAAAGCCAGTGGATATGCGCTCCTCAACCCGATCCTCAACCCATCCCTAAAAGGCACGGAACCAGATATTCCGGGCGACGAGTTTCGATACCCCTAAAGGATGAGTAAGGTGTGGATCGCTGTCGGTGAACCTGCGTAAGAGCTCGGACTCCGGCGTAACTCCGCATGGCTGGAATTCGTAGGGCGCAGGTGTCGTCTGCGGGGACGGGGAGAGGATCGTGGCTGCCGGCTCGTTCGAGGGACACTATGTGTGGCATCCGGCGGCCGACGATCGTGAGCTGGCACGCGCGTGCACGGATGTGCGGGCGGGGCGCTACCTCGGCGCCCACAACGTCCTCGAAGAGACGCGCGGGGACTACGAGTTGAGGGCCCACCGGTCCCTCGTACTCGCCTCGGAAGCGGCCGACTCGGACCTCGCGGAACGCTGGATGGCCGAGGAACCCGGCCCGGAAGCAGCCCTGTTGGGAGCGCGCGTGGCGATGATCCGCGCGCTGCGCATGGCGGATGCCGGGGATGCCCGGGCCGATGCCCTGCTGCGCATAGCGCAGGCGGCCTGTGTGCGGGCGGCGCGCCTGCTGCCCCAGGACCCGACCCCGTGGGTTGCCCAACTGGCCCTGGCCCGCATCGACGGGCCCCGCGATCCGGCCCCGAGAGGACTGCTCACCGCGCCGCCCGGCCCTTGGCAGATGTTCGCCCATGTGCTGCGGCTCGACCCCTGGCACCGCGAGGCCCATCACCGGTTTCTGGCCTGCTTCTTCACCCGTCACGGCGGTTCGGCGAGCGCCCGGTGGGACGTCGCCTCGTTCCTCAGCCACCGGGCGCCCGCCACGTCCGCGCTACGGCTGCTGCCCCTGGTCGCGCTCGTCGAGGACTACGACCCGAACGTGCTCCTCGCGGACCACACCTGGCAACAGCCGCAATGGGCCGCGACCGTCCTCGGCATTTACCACAACTGGTTTCCCCAAGTGGCCGGTTACCGTTTCACGCCCGTACTCGACCTGGCCTATCTGGCGCACGCCTTGTTCATGGCGAAGCGCGAATTCGAAGCGCGGGAAGTCCTCACCGCCATGGGTCCGTACGCATCCCGCATGCCCTGGAGCGCGTTCGGCGACCCCGGGGAACAGCTGACCAGGGCCAGGAAGTCCTGCGGACTCCCGACCCCCGCCCCGGCCTGACCACGACGGCCCACCAAGACCCGCCCGCGAGACCTACGCGTCTTTTCACCCCCAAGGAAAGGTTGCCACTGTGTCCGAGCGCACGTCCCGCACCCGCTCACCGATCCGAGACCGGGAATCATCCGTGGCACTCGATGACGATGCCACGCTGCACGCGATGGGTTATCCCCGGAAACTCACCCGGAGATTTCACGCCTTCGACAATTTCGCCATATCCTTCACCATCATCAACATCATCTCCGGAATCTTCTCCGCATTCGGTTTCGGAATGGGCGCGGGCGGCCCCCGCATTCTCGTCTTCGGCTGGATCGGCGTCTCGGTCATGGTGCTGTTCGTGGGCGCCGCGATGGGTGAAATCGCGTCCGCCTACCCGACCAGCGGCGCCCTCTACTTCTCGGCGGGCAAGCTCGCCAAGCGTCATCGTGGCGCCTGGTCCTGGTACACGGGGTGGCTGAACTTCGTCGGCCAGGTCGGCGGCACGGCCGCGACCAACTATGCCGCCGCGACCTTCATCCAGGCGTTCATCGGCATGCAGTGGTCGTCGTACGAGCCCACCCAGCAGCAGACGGTCGCCATCGCGACGGCGATCCTGCTGGTCCAGGCGCTCGCCAACACCTACACCGTGCAGCTGGTCGCCCTGGTGAACCGGATCTCCGTGTGGTGGCTCCTGGTCGGCATGGTGGTGATCGTCGTGGCCCTGACCGTGAAGCCGTCCTCGCACCAGCCGGTCTCGTTCGCGACGCACTTCGTCAACAGCACCGGGTTCAGCAACGGCCTGTACGCCGCGATGCTCGGCCTGCTCGTCACGAGCTGGACGTTCACCGGCTTCGACGGCAGCTTCCACATGTCCGAGGAGACGGTGAAGGCCACCGTCAACACGCCCAAGGGCATCATGCGCGCGATCATCTACTCGGCGCTCGCCGGCCTCGTCCTCATGCTCGCCCTGGTGTACGCGATCCGCGACTACGCCTCCGAGCTCCAGGCGGCGGCGCCGCCCGTGCAGATCCTCGTCGACGCGCTCGGCGCGGGCACCGCCAAGCTGCTCCTGCTGATTGTGATCGGAGCCATGCTGTTCTGCGGCCTGGCCAACATGACCAGCAACACCCGCCAGATCTTCGCCTTCTCCCGGGACGGGGCGATGCCGGGGTCGCGCTGGTGGCACTCGGTGTCGCTGCGCACCCGCACGCCCGTGAAGGCGGTGTGGCTCGCCGCGGCCTGTGCGCTCGTGCTGATCATTCCGGCCCTGTGGTCGCACACCGCCTTCACCGCCATCGTGAGCGTCAACGTGGTCGGCCTGTATCTGGCGTACGGGGTGCCCATCTTCCTGCGGCTGCGGCTGAGCAACTTCGAGCCGGGCCCCTGGAACCTGGGGCGCTTCGGCAAGCCGGTGGCGGCGATCGCCGTGGTCTGGATCGCGCTCAGCAGTGTGCTGTTCATGCTCCCCCAGGCCTCCCCCATCACCGCCGACAACTTCAACTACGCGCCGATCGCGCTGGGCGCGGTGCTGCTCATCGCCACCGTCTGGTGGTTCGCCACCGCCCGTCGGCGCTTCCAGGGGCCGGTCAGCTACGGCAGCCCCGACGAGGTGGCGGCGATGGACCTCATCTGACGCCGGGTCACGTCAGGCGTCGGGTACCCAACTGCCGTGGAAACCAAGGGGTACCCGGCCCGGCAGATGGATGCGGGCGACCGGCTCGCCGGTGAAGTCCTGGGCAGCCAGGATCACCAGGTCGCTCGCACCCCGCTCGGGGTTGTGGACGTAGGCGAGAGCGTAGCCGTCGTCCTCGGCCGCCTTGTGACCGTCCGCGTCACGCGGCACGAACACGGCCTCGCCCGCGGCCGCCGCCTTCGGCAGCCGGTGCACCTCGGAGGTGCCGCGCAACAGGTCCTGCTTGATCAGGGCGCTGCCGAACGCCTTGTCCGGCGGGACCCCGTCGACGGTCTCGTACGCGGCGAAGAAGTCGGCGGCGGCCGCGGAGTAGCCGTACCGGTGACGCCTGGACACCCTCGCCTCATTGACCCGCGGGAACTCCTGGGGCCGGTCGTCGATCCGCCGCTGATGGACGCGGCCGTGCTCCAGGTCGATCGTCCAGCGGTCGAGCGCGGGCGTCCCGGTCGCGGCCGGCCCGCCGGAGTCACGCCCGGCGACGAAGAACGGCGCGGGGTAGGTGGTGAGGTCCATGACCACCGCCGCTCCCTCGTCGTACGCGTTGAGCGTGTGCGAGTAGAAGACGGGGTCCACCTCGAACCAGCGGACCGGGCCGCCCTCGCGCGGCATGACCCCGACCCGCGCCGCATGGTGGTCGTCCCACACATACGGCACGGGCGCGCCGCTGCGTGCCGCCTCCGGATCGAAGGAGACCGGGATGTCGATGACGACGACGTGCCGCTCGGTGAGCCCGAAGTCGTGCACCATCGAGCCGGCGGGCATGGGGATCCGGGTCGTCCTGGTCACCTTCCCGGTGCGGTCCACGACGATGTGACGGACGTGGTCCCAGGCCGGGTAGTACGCGATGGCGTGCAGTTCGTCGGCGTGGGCGTCGTACTTGGTGTGGGCGGCAAAGGCCCCGCTCAACGTGCCCCGGAAGTCGTACGGGCGCACCGTGTTGAGCTCGCCGTCGAGCTCGTACGGCAGCGGCCCGCTCTCCTGAGTCGCGAGGATGCGTCCCTTGTACGGGATCACATGGGTGTTGCAGGCGAAGTCGTCCTCGGGCACCGGACCCGGGTACTTCTCCCCCAGTTTCCCGGCGACGGCGGCCGAGCGGACCCAGCGGTTGCGGTACCACTCGGCGCGGCCGTTCCTGAGGCGGACGCCGTGCACCATGCCGGGGCCGATCATCCAGTGGTGGGCTCGCGGGTCCTCGATGCCGAAGGCGTTGGGCCCGTTGCGCAGATAGCGGCCGTTCAGCCCGCGCGGGATGCGGCCGGTGACGGGCAGCGAGAACGCCGTCAGCTCTTCCGTCACCGGCGCGAAGACGCCTTCGTAGAAGGGGCTGCCGCCCGGGGCCGCGGAGGCGGCCGGGACCGTGGCCGCCGCCGGCCCGCCGCCCAGTGCCATCGCCCCTCCCGCCAGCGCGATCGCCGCCGTGCCCCGCAGCACGTTCCGCCGAGTGTGACCGGTCATTGCCGGGCCTCCTGCCTTCTGTTCTCGCCGTACGGATCTGTCGCTCACGATCCTGTGGCAGGAGCGGCCCCGGGGTCAGGAGGCCTGGGGCCCGGACAGGGGTGGTGCCAGGCCCCCGGGTGCCAGGTGGTTGCAACCCGCTTGCAACCACCCGCATGGTGAGGTGTGACTGCCGGATCGCGCACCACGGCCCGTAGGAGCGAGGGAGACGATGACGCCCGCAGACCACCCGGAACCGACGCCGACGGCAACGGACGCCCAGACGGTCGACATCACCGTCGCGGCGGGCGAGTTGATCCGAAGGCTGCGCTCGATGCACGGTCCGCTGATGTTCCATCAGTCGGGCGGCTGCTGTGACGGCAGCGCGCCGATGTGCTACCCGGCGGGCGAGTTCCGTACCGGCGGCTCGGACGTCCTGCTCGCCTCCCTCGCGGTGGAGGGTGTCGACGAGCGCATCCCGTTCTGGATGTCGACGAGCCAGTACGAACTCTGGCGGCACACCCGGCTGATCGTCGACGTGGTGGAGGGACGGGGCAGCGGGTTCTCGCTCGAAGCGCCGGAAGGAGTGAGGTTCCTCATCCGGTCCCGGCTGATCTGAGCACCCGCCGCCCCCTGGGAGCTCAGCCCTGGTCGCGTACGGCCGCGATGCCGTTGAAGACGCCGATGTACGCGGTGCCGTCGGGGCCGATGGTGATCGGCGCCCAATTGTTGTCGTACGCGGGGCCGGTCCCGGTGAGCTTCCTCCAGCGGACGGCGCCGGTGCGGAAGTCGACGGCGGTCAGGTACCAGGCGTCGATGCCGAGCGCGTTGGGCTCCTTCTCGTAGAAGTACACGAGCCCGTTGGCGGTCGACAGCTTCGGCACGACCGAGGGTGAGCGGACGGCGCTCTGCCACACCGTGTCGCAGCCGCTGCCGTCCTTGCGTACATCGATGCGCGTTGCTCCTCCCACGACGCTGCGACCGAAGGTGAGCGAAGTCAGGTTCTCGTAGCCGTAGTTGTTCTCGACGACGAGGCTGTTGCCCCAGGTGATGAGGGAGTTGTCGGTGGTCGACTGCCCCGAGCCGAACACCGGGATCCTGCACACCTCGCGCTGTCCGTCGGGCACGTCGTTGCCGCGCCGGTAGACGACGACGTGCATCCGGTCGTCGGCGTTGTCGGTGATCGCCACATAGCCGTCGCCGAACAGGTCGGGGGTGGTGCCGGAACCCTGGTTCACGGAGCCGGGCTTGGTGCCGGTCCCCCGGTCGTAGGTCTGGCGCCACTGCACGGTGGGCGTGCCGTCGGCGGCGGCGCGGAAGCTGTAGAGGGCGTGGTCGGAGACGATGGACACGCCGTCCTCGGCCACGGAGAAGGAGTTCTGGATCTCCTCGCCGGCGAGCCGCGTCGAGTGGACGGCCCCGGTCCCCGGGTCGACCGTGCCCACGCGGCCGAGCCGGGTCACCCACCAGATGCGCCCCTGCCAGTCCGGCATGACGGAGGTGACAGGGTCGCAGGTGCCGCTGGGGAAGAGGTTGGTCCAGCTGATGCAGTCGTGCGGAACGACACCGGAGAGATCCCAGTCGTTGTCGACAACGAACGCCCAACTGCCGTCCGCCGCCTGCCGGTGCGCGATGCGCAGGATGTGGTGGCGGGAGTCTGCGAGGACCACCCGGTCGAGGTTGTCCAGGTAGAAGTAGGCGCCGCCCGAGGTGTCCTTGAAGATCTTCTCGAAGTCGAGCCGGGTGATCGCCTCGACGGTGGAGGGGCGCTGCGGCAGTTGGTACTCGGCGAGGGTGGCCAGGGTGTGCGCGTCGAGGAGCTTCAGCTTGAAGCCCTGGAACGTGCCGCACACGGTGATGAGCCGGCCCGCCGCGTCGAAGGTGGCGGTGGCGCACTCGCCGCCGAGCGGCGCGATCTGCTCGCTCGTGACCTGGGGATCACGCCCGAGCGGCCCGGAGTACGGGTGGGTGCCGCTCCCCCAGGAGTCACCGTGCATGCCGTTGCGCCCGTTGGCCGCCATGAACGGGTTCTGCGCGGGCACGGGCGCCGCAACCGGCTGCGCGGTCGCGGGAGCACCCTCGTACTGACTGACCAGCCGGTGCCCGGGCGCCTTGGGAATCTCAGCGGCCCGAACCCCACCCGGCCCCACGAGGGTGCCGGCGGTGACGGCAAGCGTCAGGGCCAGCACACGGGCAAACGCTCTGGGGGACATGCGGCTCCTAGGTATGCGTACGAAAGAAGGTCGTCGCGCCGCCATCGGACGTTAGAGGTGCGTGCTGGAAGTGTCCATGGAAGGTGAGGGGGTTTCATGTATGCGTCATGGCCGCGCAACACGCCCTACGAACAAGCCCAGTTGAGGGCAGCGCCCTGAAAGGGCGCGGGGAGCAGCGCAAGCACCACGCACGGGCCGCACCCGAGAGCGGGTTTCAAGGGCGCGGGGCTGTGACATTGTGCGGCTCCGCCGCGTGGGCGCAACAAGCGCCACCGGCCCCGCACCCCAAAGCTCAACCCCGCAGGGTTTACTGAGCGAGCCTCCGCTCAAGCGGGGTGCGGAAGCTCGGCTTGATGCGCACAGAGCCGAAGAACGCAGCAAGCCGATCAGCTTCGGCGGCGATCGCCGCCCGCGCATCCCGCCCCACCCCCGCCCCGGCGAGGACCTCCGTAACGATCGACCCGTCGCCCCGCTGGGCCCACCCGCCCACAACCCGCCCGTTCCACCACACACTGGGCCCGATGTTCCCGTTCGTGTCGAAGAGTTCGGCCACATGCGCGGCATCGAGGTACCAGTCACGATGCCGCCAGCCCATGGGGGTGGGATCGAGGGCGGGAAGGAGCGCCGCCCAGGGCTCGGGCTCGGCAGGGGGTTCGAGGTGGGCGGGCAGCGCGTGCCCCGGACCGGCGTCGAGGTCGACCTCGACCGCCTCGGTGCGGGCAAGGGCCTTGCGGGTGTCGGTGAGCGTCCACCCCGTCCACCACTTGACGTCCTCCGCGGTGGCGGGCCCGAACGCGGCCAGGTACCGCGCCGCGAGCTCCGCCTTGGCCTCGTCGAGGGGCAGGTCGGGGTGCGGTTCGGCGGGGATCCAGCGGTACTGGCTGGAGGCCCAGGTGCCGAGCGGCCGGCCGCGCCGGATGCGGCTCTCGGCGGCCATCACACCAAGGAACCGGCTGGTGATGCGGGGCCGGGCCTCGTACGGCTTGCCCTCGGACTGGACGATCTGTGACTTCAGGTCGGGTACGTCGTCGGCCAGTTGGGCGGCGGTCGCCTCTCCTCGGCGCTCAAGCGCGGCCAGCACCGCGGCCTCGGTCGCGGCGAACCAGCGCTCGTCGAAACCGAGCTGTTCCTGGATGACCTTGGCGAGGTTCCTGCGTTCGCGGGCCGCGACGGCGCGGGCGGTCGAAGCGTCCACGACGGGGGCGAGCTCGCGCGGCACCACGAACATGGTGCGCCGCATGCAGAGCATCCGCACCAGCGTGTGGTCCTCGTACAGTGCGCGCTCCAGGTCCGCCACCGAGGGGTCCTTCAGCCGGGCGGCGACGCTGAGGTAGACGGACGCGGGGTCCGTGGCGTGCAGGCCGAGCACCGCCTCGGCGACCGCCTCCGGTGTACGTGCGCGGGCGGCGGGGCTGAGCAGGTGGCGGGCGCCGAGACGGGCGCGCCGCTCCTCGGCGGTGATCTTCCGGCGGGCCTTGGTCATGGCTTGAGGCTACCGACCACACCGGCTGTCGCGTTGAGGCCGTCCTGGATGGTGGTCGCCATGCTCGTACCGGCCAGGACGAAGCCGAGCAGCGCGCAGACGATCGCGTGGGAGGGCTTGAGCCCGCCGCTCCGCAGGAAGATCACCGCGAGCACGAGCAGCAGTAGGACCACCGAGACCGATACAGCCATGACGAGCCTCCTCCGCCGCGCCGAATCGCGGCACTCGGGCGTCAGTGTGGCGGAGGAGGCGCTGTTCACCGGTTCAAGACATGTCCCCCGTACGGGTGTTGACTGCGCGTGATGCCGCTACGCGCCGTGGCCGCGGAGGAAGGCTTCGAGTCCGGCGAGGTCGTCGGTGTTGAACCAGTCGATCCCGGCGGTGTACAGCTCGCGCCACAGGGCGCCGCGTTCGGGCCCGGCGACGTCCGGGGTCGCCCAGAACCTCAGCTGCCGGCGCCCCGCATGGGTGCGGGCCACCAGGTCGTGCAGCAGGGCGCGTTCGGCGGCGGGGAAGGGTCCGGCGCCGGTCCAGGTGAAGTGGTCGGTCCATGCCTCGCTGATCAGCGGGATGAAGGAGGCGGTGGCGGCCGTCCCGAGGTCGTCGAGCCGCCCGTCGTAGAAGGCGTACCGCACCTGCTGCGCCTCCATGGGCGTACGGGCGCCCCGGTCGCCGGAGACGACCGCGGTGATGGCACTGGTATGCACCCGGCCGTGTGCGTACGAGCTGAAGAGATGGCGGTACGGGACGAGGTGCCGGTCGAGTTCGAGATAGGTGGCCGCCCCCTCGGTCTTGATGTCGATGAGCAGCTGGAGCGGGTGGCGGTAACCCCGGTACACCGAGCCGTGGTTGGCGCGGATCAGCTTGTGCAGCGGGTCGAGGTAGAGGGATTCGAGGGTGCGGCTCGGGTCGAGCTCGGTGGGGTCGTGGCCGACGAGAAGCTGGCCGTCGACGAGGAAGATGTCGGCCTCGACGCTGGTGAAGCCGTGGCCGAGGGCGTCGAAGAGGGGGTGGGTGTGCTCGTAGTCGTTGTGCGCGTGGGTTCTGCGCAGGGGTCTGGGGCCGGAGGGATGCCCGGCCGCGCGGGCGGTGCCGGCCAGGACGGGCACGGCGACGGCTGCGGCGAGGGCGGTGACAGCGCTGCGACGGGTGAGGTGGGCCGTGGGTGCGCTCCCGGGGAACGAGGGACCGGACGCGACCGAGTATGCGTGGGGCCTGCTCACAACTGATGCATGACTGAGCAGAGTTGGCCGGTCCTTCGCCCCGCCGTCACCTGCCGGTCAGGCCGGCGGCGGGACGTCCCAGCTGACCGTGCGGTCGCACCAGCGGTCGAGGAGGACCTGGTCGTGGCCGACGGCCAGCAGGGATGCCTGCGTCTCGCGACGGTAGTTCTCGACCGCCGCGACCAGCGCGGCCGTCGTCGAGGCGTCCAGCATCGCGGTCATCTCGTCGCAGATCAGCAGGCGCGGACGCAGCACCAACGCCCGTGCCAGGCAGGCGCGTTGGAGCTGGCCGTCGCTGACCTCGTGGACGCTGCGGGTCAGGAGGTCGCCGCCGAGGCCGACCGCACGGGCCAGTTCGTCGACCCGCTCGCGGATCTCGATCCGCCGCCCGGTCGCCTTCAGGGGTTCGGCGATCAGGTCGCGCAGCCGCAGCCTCGGGTCGGCGGAGAGCCGGGGCGACTGGAAGACGACGCCCACGGTGGTGCGCAGGGCGCGCGGAGCGCGGTGGCGGTAGTCGGTGACCGTGGTGCCGTCCAGGACGACCGTCCCGGCGTCGGGCCGGTGCAGCAGGGCGGCGACCCTGGCCAGGGTGGACTTGCCGCAACCGCTGGGGCCGAGCAGACCGACCGCCTCGCCGCGGGACACGGCCAGGCTCACGTCACGTACGACGGGCTTGCCCCGCTCGTAACCGGCTGTGATGTTGCTGAGCTCAAGCACGGCTGGGGTCCTCCGTGTGGGCGTGGTGGCAGGCGACCCGGCCGTCGAACCGCGGCTGGGTGCCGCAGAGCGCGTCGGCCAGGTCGCAGCGGGGTGCGAACGCGCACCCCGCCGGGAGGTCTCCCAGCTCCGGCGGCATACCGGGGATGGGCTGGAAGGACCGTTCCGGCAGGGCATCGAGCAGACCACGAGCGTACGGGTGAAGGGGACCCGGCTCGCCGAAGAACCTGGTGGCGTCGGCGAGTTCGACGATCCGGCCCGCGTACATCACGGCGACCCGGTCCGCGATCCGGGCGGCCGCAGCGAGGTCGTGCGTGATCATCAGCAGGGCGCGGCCCTCGTCCACGGTGCGGCGCAGTTCGTCGGCCGTGCGCTCGACCAGCGCGCGGTCGAGCCCCGTCGTCGGCTCGTCGGCGAGCAGCAGGGGTGCGTCACCGACGAGGGCGAGGGCGGTCGCGGCGCGCTGGGCGAGGCCGCCGGACAGTTCGTGCGGGTAGCGGTCCAGGTGGTCGGCCGGGAAGGCCGCCCGCCCGGCAGCGGCGTGCGCGGCGGCACGCCGCTCTTGGCGCGGGACAGGCCTCAACTCCCTTATGGTCTCGGACAGTTGACTACTCACGGTGCGTACTGGGGTCAGGTGGGCGGCCGGGCTCTGCGGTACGAGGCCGATGCGCCGGCCCCGTACCGTGCGGGCGAGCAGCCGCTCGCCGGCGGTGATCAGGTCCGTGCCGTCGTCGAGCAGCGCGGCACCCTCGCATTCGGCGTTGGCGGGCAGCAGGCCGAGCAGCGCGGAGGCGAGGACCGACTTTCCGCAGCCGCTCTCGCCGACGAGCGCGAGGCACTCCCCCACCGCCAGGTCGAAGGAGGCATCGGTGACGGCGGCGATGTGTCGGCCGCCCCGCATCCGGAAGCGTACGGACAGGTTCCGTACGGACAGGGTCGCATTGAGGGTCCCGGCGGTCACAGCATCAGCTCCGATCGGCGGCGCGGGCTCAGCCGTTCCCGCCAGGCTCCGACCAGGCCCGCGATGGCGAGGGTTGGCAGGATCAGGAGGAGGCCGGGGAACAGGGTCGGCCACCAGTCCCCCGCGAGCAGCGAGCCGCGCGCGCTCTGGACGAGGTTGCCTAGGCTGGCCTGGTGGGCGGGCAGACCGAGGCCGAGGAAGGACAGGGCGGACTCGTGCCACATGGCGTGCGGCACCATAAGAACGGCCGCGAGACCGGCTTGCGGCACCACACCGGGCAGTAGATGACGTACCGTCACCCGCCACCGCGAGGCACCGCCCGAGATCGCCGCGTCGATGAACGGGCGCGAGCGCAGGGACAGGATTTCGGAGCGGACGATGCGGGCCGTCGACAGCCAGTGCGTCAGCGCGACCGACGCCACGACCGGCCACACCCCCGGTCGGAACATCGCCACGACGAAGATGCCGAGCAGCAGGTGCGGTACGGACGAGCAGGTGTCGACGAGCCGCATGACAACCCGGTCGGTCCAGCCGCCGAAGGCTCCGGCGGCCGCGCCGACCGCCGTGCCGATGAGGGTTGCGGCGAGGGCTGCGACGGCGCCCACCATCAGCGAGACGCGCAGCCCGTACACGCAGCGGAGCAGCAGGTCGCGGCCGACGTCATCGGTGCCGAACGGGTGGGCCCAGGACGGAGGTCGGAGCTTTTGGGCGAGGTCCACGGCCTGTTGGTCGAGCTGGGCCAGCGGCGGTACAAGGACGACGGCGAGCACGACGACAGCCATGATGATCACCGAGGCGCGGACGCGCAGGGTGCGGGTGGACCGACCAAGGACCTTTTGCAGCGGGCTCTGGCGGGCGTCAGCCATCGAATCCCACCCTCGGGTCGGCGAGTCCGTAAAGGAGGTCGGAGAGCAGGTTGCCGAGGAGCACGGCGGCGGTCGCGAGCACCGTGAGGGCGGCGAGCAGCGGGAAGTCGACGGAGGTCGCGGCCTGCACGGTGGCGGCGGCGATGCCGGGCCAGCTGAAGACCGTCTCGACGAGCAGCGCACCGGTGATCAGTTCGGGGACGCGGGAGCCGATCAGGGTCAGCATGGGGAGCATGCCGGAGCGCAGGGCGTGGCCGGTCAGGACGGTGCGTTCGGCGAGGCCGCGCGCCCGTGCGCCGCGCACGGGGTCCTCGTCCAGCGCGTCGCCGACGCCTTGGCGTACGTACAGGAAGAACCAGGGCAGTTGGGACAGGCCGAGCACGCCCGCCGGGAGCACGAGGTGGCTGATGACCTGGCCGGGGGTGACCGTGTCGCTCGCGGTGTCGGTCAGGCCCCCGGCCGGCAGCGCGCCGAGTTCGAGCGCGAAGAACCAGATGGCGAGCAGGCCGAGCCAGAAGGCGGGGGCGGCTTCGAGGGTGTAGGCGGCGGAGCTGACGCAGCGGTCGAGCCAGCCGCCGCGGCGGCGCGCGGCGAGCACGCCGAGCGCGGTGCCGAGCAGGACCGCGATCGCGAAGGCGGCGGTGGCGAGGAGTGCCGACCAGCCGATGCGTTCGGCGATGACGTCGGCGACGGGCTGGCGCAGCACGCTGGAGTCGCCGAGGTCGCCGGTGAGGGCCGAGCTCAGCCAGTCCCACCAGCGCCGGACGAGCGGCTGGTCCACGCCGAGGTTGGCGCGCAGCTGGTCCAGATCGGCCTGGGAGGCGGTGAGTCCGGCGGTGCCCGCGTACGCCTTGACGGGGTCGAAGGGGGACGCGGCGGCGACGGCGAAGACGCCGAAGGTGACGGCGAGCAGGACGGGGACGGCGGACAGGATCCGCCGCCCCGTCATGCGGCCCATCGCCCCCCACGGGAGGCGGCGGCTCACTTCTTCGGCGTCCACTTCTCGACGTCCCACCAGGGGCCGGACGCGAGCCCGTGGTCGTGCGGTTCGACCTGGGTGGAAAGCCCCTTCCACTTGTCGTTGACGACGTACAGGTGGTCGATGTGGGTGAGGAAGGTGTACCCCGGGTTCTTCACGAGCTCGCGCTGGATGGTGTCGTACGCGGTCTTGCGGACGGCCTGGTCGCCGCTCTTGCGGGCGTCGTCGAGGGCCTTGTCGACGGTGTCGTTAGCATACGAGGCCATGTTGTTGAAGCCGTCGCCCGCCAGCGAGGACTTCAGCAGGTTGTACTGGTCGAAGTCGGGGTCTCCGGGGGATCCGCCCCCCGCGAGGACCGCGTCCTGCTTCATGCGGGGCTCGATGACCTCCCAGGTGCCTGCCTGGGCGGTGACGGCGATGCCCGCCTTCTTGGCGTCGGAGGCGAACGCGAGGGCGTGGTCCTGGCGGAGCTTGTCGCCGGAGAGGTACCAGAGCGGGAAGGCGGCTTTGACGCCGTCCTTCTCGCGGATGCCGTCGGCGCCCGGCTTCCAGCCCGCGTCGTCGAGGAACTTCTGCGCCTTGCCGAGGTCGTGGGCGCGCTCGGTGCCGGCGGCGAACCACGGGCTGCCGGTCGGCACCGGGCCGTAGGCCGGCTTGCCCGCGCCTTCCAGGATGCGGTCGACCATGGCCCTGCGGTCGACGGCGAGATCGAGGGCCTGGCGCACCGCGGTGTCACCGGCGACCTTGTTGCCGGTGGGCAGGGTGACGTTGCGGTAGTCGTACGTCTTCGCCGCGTACGTCTTCTTGCCCTTGTCGTCCTTGAACGTCTTGGCGAGGTTGGGCGGCAGGATCGCGCCGTCGAGGTCGCCGACGCGCAGCCGGGTCGCGCGGACGTCGTCGTCCTTGATGATCGCCATCGTGAACTTCTTCACGGCGGGCGCGCCGCCCCAGTACGAGGGGTTCGCGGAGAAGGTGATCTTCTCGCCCTTCGACCACTTGGTGAGGGTGTAGGGGCCGGTGCCGACGGGCGCGCTGGAGAAGGCGCCCGAGTTGACGTCCTGCTGGGCGGCGACGTGTTCGGGGACGACGGGCAGCACGGTCCGCTCGGCGAACGGGGCATAGGGGTACTTGAGGGTGAAGACCACCGTGTCGTCGCCCTTGGCCTCGACGGACTTCACCGCGTCGAGTTCGCCCTTGGACGGGTTGTTGGTCTTCGGGTCGAGGATCTTCGTGTAGGTGAACACGACGTCCTTGGCCGAGAACGGCTTGCCGTCGCTGAACTTCACGCCTTGGCGCAGCTTGTACGTGTAGGTCAGCCGGTCCGCGCTCACTTCGGGCAGCGCGGTGGCCAGCGCCGGCCGCAGCCTCATGTCGGCGTCGAAGGTGAGCAGCCCGTCGAAGAGCTTGGAGTTGCCGTCCTTGCCGTAGCCGAGGAGCGGGCTGAGCGTCTCGGGCTCGTAGGCGATGCCGACGACCGCGGAATCCTTCTTGCCGCTCCCGGCCGCCCCACCACCCGGGTTGGAGCAGGCGGCCGTGCCGACGGCGAGAGCCCCGGCCAGTACCGCTGCGGCCGCGGCACGTATGGAACGGGCGGTCATGCGGCCCACACCCCTTGCTGAAGATCAACTGCTATTGCGAACAAATCGCAATTAAACCCGCATGTAAAGGAGTGGTCAAAAACGGCCGGCCCCGGTCCGCGCGCGGGGGCGCGGACCGGGGCCGACCGAAGCGACGGCGGAAACCCGCCGTCAGGGTGCCTGCAGGTCGACCAGTTCGGCGATCGCCGAGCGGTGTTCTCCCGCTGAACCGAGCGCGATCTGGGCCGACTTGGCGCGCTTCAGGTAGAGGTGGGCCGGGTGCTCCCACGTCATGCCGATGCCGCCGTGCAGCTGCACGCACTCCTCGGCTGCGTGTACGGCGACCCGGGCGCAGTACGCCTGGGCGACCGCCACCGCGAGCGGCGCCTCGGGGCTGCCGGTGGCGAGTGCGTCGGCGGCGTTGCGGGCTGCGGCCCGCGCCGAGACCACCTCCAGCCAGAGCTGCGCCATCCGGTGCTTGAGCGCCTGGAAGGAGCCGACCGGCCGGTTGAACTGCTTGCGCTCGCGGGTGTACGTCACCGTCTCGGTCAGGCACCACTCGGCGACGCCCAGTTGCTCGGAGGCGAGCAGCCCGGCCCCGGCAAGCAGGCCCCGGCGCACGGCGGCGAGCGCGGTGTCCGCGTCGGCGAGCCGCGTGCCGGTGACGCCGTCGAGGGTGACGGCCGCCAGCGGGCGGGTCAGGTCGAGCGGCGTGAGCGGGGTGACCGCGGCATCGGTGGCATCGACGGCGTACAGGCCCTCGCCGGTCGGCACGAGCAGCACATCGGCGGTGGCCGCGTCGGCGACGGCGCTGACGGTCCCGGCGAGCGTCCCGGGCAGCCGCACCGAGTGCGGGCCCGCCGAGAACGGTACGACGAGAGCCGCGGTCCGGCGCCCGGCCGCCAACTCCCTGAGCAGAGAGGCGACTTCGTCGACCTCGGGGTCCAGCGCGAGGAGCCCCTCGGTGGCGATGACGGCGCTGGTGAGGTACGGGACCGGGGCCACCGCGCGGCCGATCTCCTCCAGGACCACCGCGGCCTCGCGGTGCGAGGCGCCCTGTCCGCCGAGCTTCTCGGGGACGAGCAGCCCCGCGAGGTCCATCCCGGCGCCGAGCGAACGCCACAGCTCCGGGTCGTACGGGGTGTCCGACTCGGCGCGGGCGAGCGCGGCGGGGGTGTCGGTGCGGTCGGCGAGCAGGGAGCGCACGGCCGCCCTGAGGTCGTCCTCGGCCTCCGAGTACAGAAGGTCGGGGGTGGCTTCCGCGACGGAGTCGGTCATCGGGCGAGGTCCTTCCAGGCGACGTCCTTGTCGTTGCGCGGCTCGGCGGGCAGGCCGAGGACGCGTTCGGCGACGATGTTCAGGAGTACTTCGCTCGTGCCGCCCTCGATGGAGTTGCCCTTCGAGCGGAGGTAGCGGTATCCGGCATCGCGGCCGGTGAAGTCGACGAGTTCGGGCCGGCGCATGGTCCAGTCCGAGTACAACAGGCCGTCCTGGCCCAGGAGTTCGACCTCCAGGCCGCTGATCTCCTGGTTGAGGCGGGCGAACGCGAGCTTCATGCCCGAGCCCTCGGGCCCGGGCTGGCCCGCGACGAGCTGCTGGCGCAGCCGCTCGCCGGTGAGCCGGGCGACCTCGGCCTCCACCCACAGGGTGAGCAGGCGCTGGTGAAGATCGTGGGTGCGCAGCTCGGGCCGGTCGCGCCAGGCGCGGGCGACGGGGCCGATCATGCCGCCCTCGCGGGGGATGCGCATGCCGCCGATGGAGACCCGCTCGTTCATGAGGGTGGTCTGGGCGACCTTCCAGCCCTCGCCGATCTCGCCGAGCCGGTGGGCGTCGGGGATGCGCACGCCGGTGAGGAACACCTCGTTGAACTCGGCCTCACCGGTGATCTGACGCAGCGGCCGCACCTCGACACCGGGGTCGGTCATGTCGCAGATGAAGTAGCTGATGCCCTGGTGCTTGGGCAGGCCGGGGTCGGTGCGGGCGATGAGGATGGCCCAGCGGGCAAGGTGCGCGCTGGACGTCCACACCTTCTGCCCGTCGACCACCCAGTCGTCTCCGTCGCGTACGGCACGGGTGCCGAGCGCGGCGAGGTCGGAGCCCGCGCCGGGCTCGCTGAACAGCTGGCACCAGACCTCTTCGCCCACCCACAGCGGGCGCAGGAAGCGCCGCTTCTGCTCCTCGGTGCCGTACTTGAGGACGGTCGGCGCGGCCATGCCGAGGCCGATGCCGATCCGGCGGGGGTCGTTGTCGGGCGCCCCGGCGGCGGCGAGCTCGGCGTCGACGACGGCCTGGAGCGAACGCGGCACGTCGAGGCCGCCGAGGCCGACCGGGTAGTGCACCCAGGCGAGCCCGGCGTCGAAGCGGGCCTTGAGGAAGTCGAGGGGTTCGGTGGTGGCCGGCGGATACGCGGCGAGCAACTCGCGGGTACGGGAACGGAGTTCGGCGGCATCGGTCATCGGGCGGCTCCGTCCGGGACGACGACCACACGGCCGGTGGTCGTACCGTCGGCGACGCGCTGCACGGCGGCCGCGGCATCCTTCAGCGGGACCCGCTCGCTGATCAGCGGTTTGATCGCGCCCTGGGCGGCGAGCTCGGTCAGCTGCTCGTGGCAGCGCGCGATCGAGGCCGGGTCCTTCTGCGCGTACAGGCCCCAGTGGAGCCCGACGATCGAGTAGTTCTTCACCAGCGCGTGGTTGAGCGCGGGCGCGGGAACGGATCCGCTCGCGAAGCCGACGATCACGATCCGGCCCTCGAAGGCCACGCACTTGGCCGACTTGGCGTACGCGTCACCGCCGACCGGGTCGAAGATGACATCGGCGCCGCGCCCGCCGGTGGCCTCCTTGACGGCGGCCACGATGTCGTCGGCACGCCGGTCGATGACGAGGTCGCAGCCCAACTCCCGTGCCACGGCGGCCTTTTCCGATCCTCCCACGACACCGATGACGCGCGCACCCGCGGCCTTGCCGAGCTGCACGGCCGCGCTGCCCACTCCCCCGGCGGCGGCGTGCACGAGCAGCGTCTCGCCCTCCTGGAGGTGGGCCCGGCGGTGCAGTCCGAACACGCCGGTCTGGTAACCGATGTGCAGGGCCGCGGCCTCGGCATCGTCCAGGGCCTCGGGCGCGGGGAGCAGGGCCGCCTCGTCGGCGACGACGTACTCGGCGAGCCCGCCGTACGGCAGCGCCGGGTTGGCGATCACCCGGCGGCCGTCCTCGGTCTCGCCGCAGATCTCCACGCCCGGCGTGAACGGCAGCGGCGGACGGATCTGGTACTGGCCCCGGCAGAGCAGCGCGTCAGGGAAGTTGATGTTCGCGGCGCGCACCCTCAGCAGCACCTGGCCCGTGCCCGGCACGGGCCGGTCCACCTCTTCGAGCCGCATCACCTCGCCCGGCTCGCCGTTCTCGTGCACTCGCCATGCCTGCATTCGGGGCCTCCACACGCTGGGCGCGATACGGCTGCGTACCGCTGAGTACGTTCCACTGCTCGCGGGCATACTAAGCGGTTGCTTGCCTGATGGGAAACAGCCCGGCGGATCAGGCCCCTCCGGTGGTATCCCCCTGTCACCGGCTCTGCCCGTTCAGCCAGGTCTTTTCTGCCCTCGGGGCCCTGGCCCCGGCCGCCGCTCACCGGCTAAGCAGGAACAGATCGCGTTCCACTCGGGAAGAGGCCCTCTTGCACGACCACGACCACGACCACGTCAGGACCACCGAGTCCGAAGCCGGCCGCCCCTCCGCCCGCAGGCCCTCGGCAGAGAGTGGCACACCGCTCCAGAAGCTGCTCGCCCTCCAGCGCGGTGCCGGCAACAAGGCCGTCGTGCAGATGCTGCGCCAGGCTGGACTCGACAGCGTGCAGGAGCAGCACCAGCACGGCGCCGGGTGCGGCCATCAGCAGACCGAGGAGCCGGAGGTGCAGCGGTCAGCGGTCCATGACGTGCTGCGCTCCGGCGGCAAGCCGCTCGATGACGCGACCCGTACGGACATGGAGTCCCGGCTCGGCGCGGACTTCTCGGACGTGCGCATCCACAACGACAGCGCCGCCAAGGCCTCGGCGGCGGAGGTCGGCGCCCGCGCCTACACCTCCGGCAGCCACGTCGTCATCGGCGACGGCGGAGCCGACAAGCACACCCTGGCCCACGAGCTGACCCACGTCATCCAGCAGAGGCAAGGCCCGGTCGCCGGCACCGACAACGGCTCCGGCCTCAAGGTCTCCGACCCGTCCGACCGCTTCGAGAAGGAAGCCGAAGCCAACGCGACGCGGGCGATGTCCGGCCCGCCGGTGCAGCGGGCCGGACAGGAGCACGCGCAGGACGGTGCGGCTGCCGCCGGATCGGCTGCGCAGGCCGGGACCCCGCAGACGGCGGCGGTGCAGCGGATCATCAGGATCACCCCGGAAATGTACGAACGAGGGCGCGGTGTAGATGCCCTGACGCTGCCTCAGCTCAAGCAGTACTTCTTCTTCGCGGTCCGGGACGACGCCGTGCGCGCCGCGAAGGTACAGGGCAAGGGCAGCCCGATCGCGACCGCTCTGAAGGCCCTGGTGGACAGCCTGAAGAGCGCCACCGCCGATCCCGCGGCGGTGCGCGCCGCGATGGACGCCCTGGTGACCGACGTGAACACCGTCCTGCAAGGTGAGGAGGCGTACCTCGACGACTACACCTCCACCGTCGAGGGAACGCGGCACGTCCCCGGCCCCGGTGTGGGTACGGTGCCGAACTCGATGACCCGGTACAGCCAGGAGGGCGACAAGGCGTACCAGTACGCGCATTCGCGGAAGACCGCGGACCAGCTGGAGGAACCGCGCTGGCCCGACGAGGAGACCATGCACCGTCAGGTGGCCGCGGAGCTCGGGCCCCACGCGGCCCCGGTCGCCGACGACCCGCGCCCGCGGAACCACGGCGAACGGGCGCTCAAGCGCCTCGACTGGCAGCAGGCCCAGAACCTGCTGCCCCGCCCGCTGCTGAACCTGATCTTCGATGTGCGCTACCAGCTGGAGGCGGACCCCGGCTCTGCAGTGGTCGTCGACGAACGCACCCCCGAACAGCAGCGGCGCAAGGACAAGAGCCCCTCCGCCCCGGGCACGCTGCGCAGCTGGCACCAGGACGACAGCGGCAAGCTCCCGGCCAACGGCTACGACGCCGACGAGATCCCCGCTCATGCCACGGCCCTGCACAACCACTACGCCACGGCCTCGCAGTCGGGTGCCGGCTCGTCGGTGCAGAACGCGGCCACCGCTCCGCGCGGCTTCGCCGAGTACACCGGAGCGGGAAGCCGGGGCGTGCACGACGTGAAGGTGGTCCTGGACTACATCCAGAAGCGGGTCTACCTCACCCTGACGCACTATCAGTACTGGGCGCTGATCCCGCAGGAGGGCGGCTACACCTTCTGGCCGTCCGGCACCCAGGACCAGGAGCAGGCGCTGGGCAATCTCAAGAACCAGCCGAACGGCGCCCAGGGCGTCCTGATGAGCCCCTGGCTGGAGGTCCTCGTCTCCTGAAGGTCCGAATCTCCGCACGGCCATGGCGGTTTGGCGCGGCAGCCGGTAGGGATGCGCCATGACGGACGACGCCGCACGGCCCCCACGTCCCGCGCACCCCGGGCTGCCCGCGCCTCCCCCGCTCGGCGCGTGCGCGCTGCCGCCGGGGACGTACGAGGGCAGTGTGGTCCTGGTGACCGGGGGCGGCTCGGGGCTCGGCAAGGCCATGGCCGCCGAGTTCGCTCGGCTCGGCGCCGATCTCATGATCGTGGGCCGCTCGGCGGACCGGCTGAAAGCCGCCGAGCAGGAGCTGGCCGGGCTCGGCGGGCGGGTGGCGGCCGCGGTGTGCGACATCAGGGAGCCTGAACGGATCGCCGAGGTCTTCGACGCGGCCGAGGCGACGCTCGGCGTCCCGGACGTCCTGGTGAACAACGCCGCCGCCAACTTCCCTTCTCCTGCGGAGGACTTGTCGCCCAACGCCTGGCGGGCGGTCCTGGACATCACCTTGACCGGAACGTGGTTCATGACCCGCGAGTTCGCCCGCCGCCACCTCGCGGCCGGCACCCCCGGCTCGGTGATCAGCATCGGCGCCTCGTACGCCTGGACGGGCGGCCCGGGTCACGCCCATTCGGCGGCGGCGAAGGCGGGCGTGCGCAATCTCGTGGAGACGCTGGCCGTGGAGTGGGGCCCGTACGGCATCCAGGTCAACGGTCTGGTGCCCGGCCTGATGCCGCACCCGGATCTGCCGGAGGCGATCCGGGCCGGCCTCGACCGGGCCGCCGACGACGGCGAACTGGCCCTGCGCCAGCCCGCGTTGCGCGTGGGGCTGCCGCGCGAGCTCGGCTGGGCGGCCACCTTCCTCGCCTCCCCGTACGCCCGTTTCATCAGCGGTCACACGCTGGTGGTGGACGGGGCGAACTGGCAGCGGCGGGCGCTGGTGACGCCGCCGGTGAGCAGCGTGCGGGAACAACTGGGGCGCGGACCGTTCGGGGAGTAGGGCACCCCATGGCGCGGTTCACTTCCCCTCGAAGGCGGGCGGGCGCCGGTCGGCCTTGGCGGCGTAGCCCTCGCGGGCGTCCTCGGAGGTGAGGGTGAGGGCGGCGGCCAGGGCCGTACGGTCGAGGGCCGCGGCGAGCCCCGCGTCGGCGAAGGCGTCGATGTTGCGCTTGACGGACCGGACGGCCAGGGGTGCGTTGGCCGCGATCTCGGCGGCCAGCTCCATGGCAGTCGCGTCCAACTCTCCGTTGGAGACGACCAGTTGTACGAGCCCGTTGCGTTCGGCGGTGGGAGCGTCGATGCGGCGGCCGGTGAGCGCGAGCAGTTTGGCCCAGCCGGCGCCCGCGTCGCGCGCTGTGCGCAGATCGCCCCCGGCGTCGACGGCCACGCCGATGCCGGTCTCCGGCAGCGCGAAGACGGCGTCGTCGGAGGCGATCCGGATGTCGGCCATCAGAGCCAGCTCGAAGCCGAAGCCGAGGCAGTAGCCCTGGACGGCGGCGATCACGGGCTGCGGCAGCCCCGCGAAGGCGGCGAAGCGCTCGTGGACCCAGCGGATGCCCTCGTAGTAGCGGTGGGTGCGTTCGGCCGGGGAGCGTCCGGTGATGGCGCCGCCGGGGGCGGTGACGTCGATGCCGGCGCAGAAGGCGCGGCCCTCGGCCCGCAGCAGCACGACCCTGACCGACTCGTCGAAGCGGATGCGGTCGGCGAGCAGTCCCAGTTGGCGGCTCGACTCCCAGCTCCACCCGTTGAGCTTGTCCGGCCGGCACAGGGTGAGGACGGCGATGCCGGAGCCGGTGACGTCGAGCCGGATCCGTTCCTCGCCCTCGGCGACCCGCCGGTCCAGGATGTCGATCATCACCCCTCCCGTTCCTTATCATACTGACGACTCATCAGATTTATTGGATCCGTCGAGATTAAGGGACTTCCATGCATGGCGCACCCCTGCGGGAGGGGTCGCCGCCCGGGCCGGGTGATGCTCCGGCCCGCGCTTTGGCAAGCCCTTGCTCTTCGTTGGGCGCGTGTTCATCGGTTCCCACCACCGCCCCACACCCAACAGCGGCAGACTGACTGGCAGGTCCACGTCACCGGTATCAACCGACAGCTCTGGAAGGGGCGTTCATGGCCGAGTTGACACGACGCAGACTGCTGGGATCGGCGGCCGGAGCCATCGGCGGCGCCGCGGCGCTGTCCCTGCTGCCGCCCAGCGTGCAGAAGGCCGTCGCCGCCGGACCGCCACGCAACGGCTCGCTCCGCGACGTCGAGCACGTCGTCATGCTGATGCAGGAGAACCGGTCGTTCGACCACTACTTCGGCACTCTCTCGGGCGTGCGCGGGTTCAGCGATCCCCGCGCCCTGAAGCTCCCCAACGGGCGTTCGGTGTTCTACCAGCCCGACTCCGTGAACCCGCGGGGCTACCTGCTTCCGTTCCACCTGGACACCCACAGCACCAGCGCGCAGGCCATCCCGTCCACGAGCCATGCCTGGGCCGTGCAGCACCAGGCCTGGAACGGCGGCAGGATGGACCGGTGGCTGCCCGCGCACCGCAAGGCGGACGGCGTCAACGGGCCCTATGTGATGGGCTATTACACGCGCGAGGACATCCCGTTCCAGTTCGCGCTCGCGGAGACCTTCACCATCTGCGACAACTACTTCTGCTCCGTCTTCGGCCCGACCTGGCCGAACCGCCTGTACTGGATGACGGCCAGCATCGACCCGGGCGGCACCAAGGGCGGCCCGGTGATCAGCAACTCCGCGCCCACGCCGTACCGCTGGACGACGTACGCCGAGCGGCTCCAGGCGGCCGGGGTCAGCTGGAAGGTCTACCAGCAGGACGACGACTACGGCTGCAACGTCCTTGAGCAGTTCCAGGCCTTCCGCAACGCCAAGCCGGGGTCTCCGCTGTACGAGCGCGGAGTGCGCCCGCAGCCCGAGGGCACCTTCGAGGACGACGCCCGGGGCGACCGGCTCCCGGCGGTCTCCTGGATCATGCCGACGAGCCACCAGTCCGAGCACCCCGACTACCTGCCGGCTGCGGGGGCCGACTTCGTGGCGCAGAAGATCGAGGCCATCGCGTCCAACCCGAAGGTGTGGGCGAAGACCGCCTTCATCCTCAACTACGACGAGAACGACGGCCTGTTCGACCACGTGGCACCGCCGACCCCGAAGGCGGGCACCGCCGACGAGTTCATCGGCGGTCTGCCGATCGGCGGGGGCTTCCGGGTGCCCGCCATCATCATCTCGCCCTGGACCGTGGGTGGTTGGGTGGCGAGCGAGGCCTTCGACCACACCTCGGCGCTGCGGTTCCTGGAGCACTTCACAGGGGTCGAGGAGCCGAACATCAGCCAGTGGCGTCGTCGCACCTTCGGCGATCTGACCTCCGCCTTCCGGTTCAGCAGCACCTCGCCCCGGCCGCCCAAGCTGCCGGACGACACAGCGAAGCAGCTGGAGGAGGCCAAGCGCGAGGTGGCCACGCTGCCGAAGCCGACGCTGCCCGGGGCGACCCAGCACTTCCCCAAGCAGGAGCCGGGCCACCGTCCGCACGTGTAGCCCCCCCCCGCCGGGCGGAGCCCCCTGGGGCTCCGCCCCCAGACACCGTTCACGCCTGAAGGCAAAGTCAGGCGGTCGGGCTCGCGGACGGGGCCGGGGCACCCGAGTGCCGCTGGGGCAGCAGGGCCTTGCAGACCGCGAAGGCCTGCGCGGACTTGGGGTCCGAGGTGTTGAGGCCCCGCACGCCACCCCCGGCGCCCGGAGACGCGGAGGGCAGCACCACCCCGTGGTCCTTGAGGCAGCCGGTGAACGCCTTCATCGCGGTGCTTTCGGCCCCGCCGCCACCCCGCCCGTTGAACTGCGGGCGCTGACTCGCGCAGGCCTGCGCCGCCTGCCGCTGGGCGGGATCCGCGGAGGCCCCGCCCCCGAAGCCACCGAACCCTCCGGGGCCGCGCGTACCCCCGCTCGGCCTGCCAGCACCCCGCGGCCGCCTGCTGCCGCTGGGCCGGGGCGCCATCGTGACCCCGTGCTGCGCCAGGCACTGGCGGTAGGCGTCCATGCCCTTGGAAGCGGACGCGGAGGACGCGGGCTTCGCCTGGGCGCCGGGGGCGGCGGCCGAGGACGAGCAGGCCGCGAGCAACAGTCCGCACGCGACGACGGCGGCGGCTGAGACGGCGGCCCGCACGGCGATCGCGGCGCGCGCGGTGGCGGGCCGGCGCTTGGTCCAGGTCATGTCCGGTGTCTCCTCGGTGCGTCGGTCTGACGACGTGCGTCGGTGTGACGACGGCCTCGTTGGAGTGGTACGCCGTCGGCGACCCATGACTGAACCCCACCCGGGTGGGCGCCTCCGGGGGAAGGGCTGGGAGTTCCCTGGACGTCCGGGCCCGTGCGGGGCCGACGGGACACCCGTGGTGATCCGATACGTACCCTCACGCCCGTAATCCGAAGATTCACCGGCGTCGGCGCTCCCAGGGAACTCCCAGAAAGCTCCCAGACGTTCCAAAGTGCGGGCGGCCAGGATCCGCCGTCATGAAGGTGCTCCCACGACGGCGCAAAGCCGTCCTGATCAACTCGGTGCTCGGTGTGGCCGTCCTGGCGGGCGCCGGCGGTGCCTACGCGGCGGTGACCAGCCACAGCGACACCCCCGCGCGGGCCGGCTCGAAGACCGTCGAGGTCACCAAGGGCACGGTCCTCGCCACCGTGTCCGGCTCCGGCTCGCTGGCCTCGCCGAGCGACGCCGGGGTGAACTTCACCACCGGCGGCAAGCTCACCGAGGTCGACGTCAAGCCGGGCGACAAGGTGTCCCGCGGCCAGGTCCTCGGCAAGGTGGACGCCACCGCCGCCAAGGAGACCCTCGCCCAGGACGAGGCGTCGCTGACGGCAGCCCGGGCCAACCTCACCAAGGCGCAGGAGGGCCAGCCGAGTTCGAGCACGGCGTCCGGTTCGGGCGGCGGCTCCTCGACGCGCGGCTCCGCCAACACCGCGCCCGTCCCGGCTGCCTCGCCGACGGTCGACCCCGCGCAGCTCGCGCAGGCCGAAGCCCAGCTCACCCAGGCCCAGAACGCGGTGGACGCGGCACAGCGCGCGGTGGACGGGACCACGCTCACGGCCCCGGTCGCCGGGACCGTCGCGTCCGTGTCGGCGAAGACGGGCGACACCGTCACCGGCACCGGCGGCAACGGCACGAACGGGGGCGGCGGCGGTTCGGGCAACGCATCCAACTCCGGCTCCAACAGCGCCAGTTCATCGTCCTCCTCGGCCCTGTCCGGCTTCGTGGTCCTCACCAACCCGTCCGGCATGCAGGTCACCGCGAACTTCTCCGAGGCCGACGCGCTCAAGGTGAAGCCCGGCCAGGCGGCGACGGTCACGCTGAACGCGGAGTCGGACACGGTCCTCAACGCCAAGGTTCTGTCGGTCAGTTCACTGCCCGTCAGCTCCGGTTCGGGCTCCGGCGGGGGCGGCGGCAACAGCAGTTCGGGGAGCGCCGTGCAGTACGCCGCCACGCTCACCATCACGAGCCCCACCACCAACCTGCGCACGGGGCTCAGCGCGAGCATCCAGGTCGTCACGGGCGAGGCGTCCGGCGCCCTGTCGGTGCCGACGGCAGCGGTGACCGGCACCGGCGCCAACCGTACGGTGACCGTGGTCAAGGCGGACGGCACCACCGAGCGCACTCCTGTCACGGTGGGTCTGGAGGGCGACAGCTCCGACCAGATCCTCAGCGGTCTGAGCGAGGGCGAGAAGGTGCAGCTGGCCAGCGTGTCCGCGACGGGCAACGGCGGCTTCCCGAGCGGCGCCTTCCCCGGCGGCCTCGGTGGCGGAGGCGCACGCACCCGCGGCGGCGGGGGCGGTGGCGGCGGCTTCCGTGCCGGTGGCGGCGGGGGTGGCCGCGGATGACCCCGCCTCTGTGGCCGCGCAGAACCGCGACGCTGCCCGAGGCGGCGTCAGCCGACGGGCCCTGGGCTCCGGCGCCGGTGATCGAGGTGCGCTCACTGATCAAGACGTACGGGCACGGCGACGCGGCCGTCCCCGCGCTCAGCGGGCCCATCGACCCGGTGAGCGGACAGGCCCTCGGCGTCGAACTCGTCGTCGAGCAGGGCGACTTCGTCGCCGTGATGGGAAGTTCGGGCTCGGGCAAGTCGACCCTGATGAACATCCTGGGCTGCCTCGACGTGCCGACGTCGGGCCGGTATCTGCTCGACGGCATCCACGTCGGCGGGCTCGACGAGCGCCAGCTGTCGCTGGTGCGCAACCGCAAGATCGGCTTCGTCTTCCAGTCGTTCAACCTGGTGCCGCGCACCCCCGCGCTCGCCCAGGTCGAGCTGCCGCTGGCGTACGCGGGCGTGAAGCCCGCCGAGCGGCGCCGGCGGGCCGAGGCGGCAATCACCCTGGTCGGGCTCGCCGACCGGATGGACCACCGCCCCAACGAGCTCTCCGGCGGTCAGCAGCAGCGGGTGGCCGTCGCCCGGGCCCTGGTGACGGCGCCCGCGATGCTGCTCGCGGACGAGCCCACCGGAAATCTGGACAGCCGCAGCACCGAGGAGGTGCTCTCCGTTGTCGACCGGCTGAACGCGGCGGGTCGCACCGTCGTGCTGATCACGCACGAGGACGAGGTGGCCCGGCATGCCAAGCGGGTCGTCCGGCTCGTCGACGGAAGGATCGTCGACGACGTACGGCAGGCTCCCGTCGGCGGTCCGCCGCCCGCCCTGCGCGAGGACGAATCCCTGGTCGGAGGCGGCCGGTGAGCCCGTTCGAGACGCTGCGCTTCGCCTTCGGCGGGCTCGCGGCGAACAAGGTGCGCTCCGCGCTGACCATGCTCGGGGTGCTGATCGGTGTGGCCGCGGTCATCGTGCTGCTCGCGGTCGGCAACGGCTCCTCGCAGGCCGTGAAGGACTCGATCGAGAAGCTCGGCACCAACGCGCTCACGGTGTCCTCGGGCGGCGGCTTCGGCGGCTCGCGCTCATCGGGCGCCACCGTCACCAAGCCGCTGACCGTGGACGACGCCCGCGCGCTCGCCGACCCCGCGTCCGCGCCGCACATCGAATCGGTCGCCCCGGAGACCACCACATCGCAGACCGCGCTGTACGAGGGCACCTCGCACGCGGTGAGTCAGGTCGTGGGCACCTATCCGGCGTACTTCAAGGCGTCCAACAGCAAGGTGACCAAGGGCGACTACTTCAGCTCCGACGACGTGCTCGGCTCGCGCAAGGTGGCCGTGATCGGCTCGACCACGGCGACGGACGTGTTCGGCACGGCCGACCCGGTCGGCAAGAAGATGACGCTCGGTGGCACGCCGTTCACGGTGGTCGGGGTGCTCGCCACCAAGGGCGGCACCGGGTTCCAGGACCCGGACGACGTGGTGATCGCGCCGCTGCCGACCGTGCAGAACGCCTTCACCGGCTTCGGCTCGATCGGCCAGATCCTCGTCGAGGCGAAGTCGGCGGACGCGACGAGCCAGGCCCAGAACGAGATCACGACCGTCCTGATGGGCCGGCACGGCATCAAGGACCCGAACGCGCTCGACTTCCGGGTCAGCAACCAGGCCTCCCTGCTCACCACGCAGGCGGACACCAACAAGACGTTCACGGTGCTGCTCGGCGCGGTGGCGGCGATCTCCCTGCTCGTCGGCGGGATCGGCATCACCAACATCATGCTCGTGACGGTGACCGAACGGACCCGCGAGATCGGCATCCGCAAGGCGATCGGAGCGCCGCGGGGCGTCATCCTGGGGCAGTTCCTCGCCGAGTCGACGCTGCTTTCGCTGATCGGCGGCGGGCTCGGCGTCGCTGCGGGCCTGATCGGCTCGCACTTCACGATCGTCGGCATCAAGCCGGTGATCATCCCCGAATCGGTCGTCGGCGCCTTCGCGATCGCCGTGGCCATCGGGCTGTTCTTCGGCGGCTATCCGGCCAACCGGGCCGCGAGCCTGCGGCCCATCGAAGCCCTGCGGCACGAGTGAACCCCATGTACGGACAGGGAGAGGACATGTTCGGCAACGCCGAGATTTTGGAGAGCGCTGGCCCCACGAAGACCGGCGACCCGGAGGACATCCTCGCCGAACCACCGGACGCCCGGGACATTTCGGCAGAGCTCAGCGCACCTCCGCGCCAGCGGCTGCCCTGGCTGACGCTGCTGCTTTCGGGCTCTCTGGTGGCGGGGCTCGCCTTCGCCGGGGGCGCCCTGGTGGAGAAGAACCAGAGCCAGGGCGGCACGCCGTCCGCGGCCGCCCGTGGCGGGGCCGCGCAGAACGGCCAGGGCGGCCAGCGCCAGGGCTTCGGTGCCGGGCAGGGCGGCCAGCGCCAGGGCGGAGGCATCCCGGGCGCGGCGGGCGGCCTGACCATCGGTACGGTGAAGCTCGTCGACGGCAGCACCATCTACGTCACGGACACCCAGGGCAACGTCGTCAAGGTCACCACGGCCGGCAGCACCCAGGTCACCGAGTCCAAGAGCGGCAAGGTGTCCGATCTGCAGCCGGGCCAGACGGTGACGGTGCGCGGCAGTCAGAATGCCTCCGGGGACGTCGCGGCGACCACCGTCACCCAGGGCGGCGCGAGCGGTTTCGGCGGCGGCCGGGGCTGATCGCCGAAGACACCCACGCCGCCACGAGGAGGAAACCGATGGCCCCGACGGACGCAGCCATGCCCGAGGCGAGCCTGCTGGTCGTCGACGACGAGCCCAACATCAGGGAACTGCTCTCGGCCTCGCTGCGCTTCGTCGGCTTCAAGGTCGTCTCGGCGGCCACCGGGGCCGACGCGCTGGCCGCCGTCGCCAAGGAGCGCCCGGACCTGGTGGTGCTCGATGTGATGCTGCCCGACATGACGGGTTTCGCGGTCGTGCGCAGGCTGCGCGAGGAGCCCGGCGGCGGCCCGGGCCCGGACCATCTGCCGGTGCTCTTCCTCACCGCGAAGGACGGCGTCGACGACAAGATCAGCGGTCTGACGGCGGGCGGCGACGACTACGTCACCAAGCCGTTCAGCCTGGAGGAGCTGATCGCCCGGATCCGCGCGATCCTGCGCCGCACCGGCGGCCCGAGCGGCGAGGGCCGTCTGGTGGCGGGCGATCTCGAACTCGACCCGGTGGGCCACCAGGTCCTGCGGGCCGGGCGGCCCGTCTCGCTTTCCCCGACCGAGTTCAAACTGCTCGCCTACCTGATGACCAACGCCGACCGCGTCGTGTCCAAGCCGCAGATCCTCGAACATGTGTGGGCGTACGACTTCGGCGGCGACCACAGCATCGTCGAGTCGTACATCTCGTACGTGCGCCGCAAGGTGGACTCCGGGGCCGACGGCGCGCCCAAGCTCATCCACACCGTGCGCGGCATCGGCTATGTGCTGCGCCGCCCGCAGTCCTGAGGTGTCCGCCCGATGCTGAGATACCTGCGGGCGCGGCTCGGCCGGCTGCCGCGCCGCTTCGCCGCCCTTTCGCTGCGCTCGCGTCTTGTGCTGCTCGCGATGGCGCTGGTGGCGCTCGGGCTGACGGTGAGCGACACCGTCGTCCTGAGCTCGGTACGTGGCCAGTTGGTGCAGCGCGTCGACCAGCAGCTGAACCGGTTCGGGGACTCGGTGGCGCACCGGGTCGGCGTCGAAGGCACCCCGGCGCCGCGCGCGGGCCGGTCCGGCCGGGCCTGGCTGCCCAGCCAGTACGTGATCGCCTTCGCGGCCGACGACGGCAAGGTCACCGAGCAGTTCCGTCAGCCCGTCGCGGCGGGCGACCCCCGGCCGCTGTGGCCGGTGATGGACGCGAAGGCGCTGCGGGCCCACCTGGGCAAGCCCTTCGAGGTGCCCAGCGATCATGGCGGCGGCAGCTGGCGGATGCTGATCGTGCCGGTGGACAGCGGCGACCCGGCGCTCCCCGCCGGAGTGGTCGTGGCCGCGCCGCTGGAAGAGGTCTCCTCCACGGTCGACCACCTGGCCACGGCCTTCCAGCTCATCGGTGTCGTCGTGGCGCTGCTGCTCGGGGTGGCGGGCTGGTTCGCGGTACGTGCGGGCCTTCGTCCGCTGCGCCGCATCGAGGCCACGGCGGCGGAGATCGCGGCAGGACGCCCGCTCTCGCACCGCATGCCGGACGCCTCGCCGCGTACGGAAGCCGGACGGCTGACCAGTGCGCTCAACGGGATGCTGGCGCAGCTGGAGTCGGCGTTCGCGGCGCGCGCGGAGTCGGAGGAGCAGATGCGGCGCTTCGTCGCGGACGCCAGCCACGAACTGCGCACGCCGCTCGCCGGCATCAGGGGCTTCGCCGAGCTGTACCGGATGGGCGCGCTCCCCGACGACGCCGATGTGAAGCGCACGATGGCCCGCATCGAGAGCGAGGCGGTGCGCCTCGGCGGCCTGGTGGAGGACCTGCTCACGCTGGTCCGCATGGACGAGCAGCGGCCGCTCCAGCTCGCCCCGATGGATCTGCGCACCCTCGCGGTGGACGCCCTGCACGACACGAGGGCCCTGGACCCGACGCGCGAGGTGACCCTGACCGGGCCGGGCGGCGAGGGGCCGCCCGGGCCCGCCCCGGTACTCGGCGACGAGGCTCGGCTGCGTCAGGTGGTCGCGAACCTGGTAGGCAACGCGGTGGCGCACACTCCGCCGAGTTCTCCGGTACGGATCGGGGTGGGCGCTGTGGACGGCCGCGGGATCATCGAGGTCGCGGACTCGGGCCCGGGTCTCACACCCGAACAGGCGACCCGGGTCTTCGAGCGGTTCTACCGCGTGGACGCCTCGCGCAGCCGGCAGACCGGGGGCGGGGCGGGGCTCGGCCTGGCCATCGCCTCGGCGCTCGTGCAGGCCCACAAGGGGCAGGTGGAGCTGGAGACGGCCGCGGGCGAGGGCGCGGTCTTCCGGGTGCTGCTCCGCGCGGCACCCTGATCGGCTCGCACTCCCCCGGACCGGCCCGAGTGCGGGCGGGGCCGGAGGCTCCTAGCGTGGGTTCATGATCCGGTTCGAGCAGGTCAGCAAGGTCTATCCGGACGGCACCCGTGCCGTCGACGACCTGTCCTTCGAGGTCGCCGAGGGCGAACTGGTCACGCTCGTCGGCCCGTCGGGCTGCGGCAAGACGACCACGATGATGATGGTGAACCGGCTCATCGAGCCCACGTCGGGCCGCATCCTCGTCGAGGGCGAGGACATCGCCGCACTCGACCCGGTCAAGCTGCGCCGCCGGATCGGCTACGTCATCCAGCAGGTCGGGCTCTTCCCGCACCGTACGGTCCTCGACAACACGGCGACCGTCCCCGCGCTGGTCGGCTGGAAGCGGGCGAAGGCGCGGGCGCGGGCGGCCGAACTGCTCGACCTGGTCGGCCTCGACCCGGCGAAGTACGGCCCGCGCTACCCGGCGCAGTTGTCGGGCGGCCAGCGCCAGCGGGTGGGAGTGGCGAGGGCGCTGGCGGCAGACCCTCCCGTGCTCCTCATGGACGAACCGTTCGGAGCGGTGGACCCGGTCGTCCGCGAACGCCTCCAGAACGAGTTCCTGGGCCTCCAGGCGACCGTACGCAAGACGGTCCTCCTGGTCACCCATGACATCGAGGAAGCCGTACGGATGGGGGACCGCATGGCGGTGTACGGGTCCGGACGCATCGAGCAGTTCGACACCCCGGCGTCGGTCCTGGGGGCGCCGTCCACGGCGTACGTGGCCCAATTCGTCGGCGCGGACAGGGGGTTGAAGCGTCTGTCGGTGACGACAGTCGAACCGGACGACCTGGAGCAACCACCGATCGTCCGGCTCGACGAACCCGCGGAGGCGGCCGCGGCCCGGCTGCGCGGCGAGGAGGCGCGCTGGGCGGTGGTACTCAACGAAGGGGGCGAACTGCACGGCTGGGTCGCGGCGGACGAGCTCTCCCTGGCAGGTCCGGGCTCGGTCGCCGACCTGGCCCGGCGCATGGAGGCGTGGGTGCCGGTCGGGGCCCCGCTCAAGCAGGCGTTCAGCGAGATGCTCCAGTACGACGCGGGCTGGGTCGCCGTGGTGGACGGCGCCCGCTTCCTCGGCGTCCTGACCCCGGCGAAGCTGCACGAGGCGCTGCGGAGGTCGGTGGACGCGGATGCGCTGGGGGTGGCGCGGGGGGACGTCGACTTCGACTCGGTCGCCGACGCGTGAGGGGGTGCGACAACGGCGCCTTCCCACCCACCGGCCCGTTCCGCGGGGTTGAATCGCCTCGGCCCCCAAACCCCCTGAGGGCTGCGCCCCCAGACCCCCCAATCCCCTTGGTCCGCGGACCGTGGGCCCCGCTTGTGCCCACCCTCCCCCAAGGTCTCGACTTCGCTCGACCAGGGGAGACCTCAATCACCGTGCGGAACGCCTGCCCACAAGCGGCGGAGGGGGGTTGGGCTGAGCTCAGCCGGCTTCCAGCCGGGGCGGAGCCCCGAAAGGGGTGCAGGGGACGAAATCCCCGCAGGGGGTCTGGGGCTCAGCCCCAGGGCTCAGCCCGTCCAACCCCCTGCACGGGCGGGTGGGTGCGCGAGCCCCCGGGGGGGGCCGCCCTGGGCAGGGTGGGGAAACCGGGGCCGCGCGGCTCTTACGTTCCGCGGAGCGCGTGGCTACCATCCGGTAGCCCTCGTACCGGGCACCCCACAACACCCCCCGCTGGAGCCGCCATGCGCCTCGCGCCCGCCGCCACCGCGCTCGCCCTGCTCACCGGCACGATCGCCCTCGCCCCCGCCGCCCAGGCGACCGCCCCCACCCCCGTCCCCGTCGTGTTCGTGCACGGCCGCAACGCCGACCCCGGGGTCTGGGGCACCATGAAGGACCGCTTCAGGCAGGCCGGTTACCCCGACGGCGACCTCTTCGCCTGGGCGTACGACTCCAGCCAGTCGACCAACGAGGTGCTGGCCGGCCGGTTCGCCGCGTACATCGACTCCGTGCGCGCCCAGACCGGCTCCTCGCAGGTGGACATCGTCGCGCACAGCCAGGGCAGCCTCCCCACCCGCTGGTATGTGAAGTTCGGCGGCGGTACGCAGGTGGTGCGGCACTGGGTCTCGCTCGGCGGGCCCAACCACGGGACCAGTCTGGCCTGGGCGTGTTCGATCTGGGATCAAGGGTGCCGGGACATGACGCCGAACTCGTACGTCGAGAGCCGTCTGGCGAGCGGCAACGAGACGCCGGGGCCGACCAAGTACGCCACGTTCTGGTCGGACTGCGACGGCTTCATCCTGCCCAACAGCAGCGTGCCGCTGTCCGGCGCCGTCAACACCGACGCCGGCTGCCTCGCCCACAACGATCTGCTGACAGACGCCCCCACCGCCCAAGGTGTCCTCAATTTCCTTGAGCGGTAGGTCAGTTGGCCCACCGAAACATCAGATCAGTCGCTTCGACGTGAGATAGTTCCTCGCCACGTCCTCCGGCAGCCGCCGCCAGCTGTCGACCTGTTCGTTCAGGGACGCGAGGTCGGCCGTGGTGAGCACCGTGTTGAGCTTGCCCAGCGCGCCGGTCACCCCCGTACTGCCCGCGCGCGAGCGGTTGACCACCGGCACGATGTAGTCCGCGTTCTGCAGGTGCTTGTCGTCGGCGAGCAGCACCAGGCTGAAGGCGGCAAGCGTGGCGTCCGTCGTGGTGGTCAGGACCATCTGGTCCCGACCACTCTGGACGGCCTGCTTGGCCTGTGTCGTGCCGACCCCCTTGGGGTCGACGGCGGTGACATTGATGCCGTACGTCTTCTTCAACCCCGGTTCACAGTACGGACGTTGTACGCACTCGTCACCCGCCGCGAGCCGTACTGGAAGCTTCGAGGCACCGAGGTCGCTGAGCGTCTTGAGCCGGTGCTCGTGTGCGTACGACTCCGCGACGGCGAACGCGTTCTGGTCCACCGCCTTGCCCGGGTCGAGGACGGTGAGCCCGCGCGGGGTGGCCAGGGCGCGCAGGGCCGTCATCGTCCGGTCCAGGTCCGGTGAGCCGACCGGCTTGGCGTCGGCCCCGTGGGCCTTGGCGTTGAGCCAGTCGGCGAAGGTGGCCGCGTATTCGGGGACGACGTCGATCTGCCCGCTCTCCAGGGCAGGTTCGTAGATCTCCCGGTTGGTCACCGAGAGGATCTTGGTGCTGTAGCCCGCCTTGCCGAGGAGCAGCGCGTACATCTGGGCGAGGACGTCGCTCTCGGTGAAGCCGGCCGTGCCGATCGTCAGGTGTTTATTGTCGCCGGGCGGTGCCGTGACCGCGCCCTGCTTCTCCAGGCTCGGCCCGGTGGTGCAGGCGGCGACCGCCGTCAGGGCGAGACCGGCCATCAACACGCGCGGGTTCGGCAACCGCGGCCTCATCCGGAACCGCCCCTCGCCCACTGCGGCGCGAACCGCTGGACCGCCTCGAAGATCCCCTCCACCACCAGCGCGAACACCGCCACGAGCACGGCACCCGCGACGACTTGGGGCGTCGAGGCGAGGTTGAACCCGGCCGTGATGATCCGGCCGAGCCCCCCGCCACCCGCCAGAGCTGCGAGGGTGGCCGTCGCGACGAGCTGGACGGCGGCGATCCGTACACCGGTGAGGATCAGTGGCAGGGCAAGCGGAACCTCGACGCGGAGCAGGAGCTGGCGTCCGGTCATGCCCATGCCCCTGGCCGCCCGCACCACGTCGCGGTCGACCTCGCGCATGCCGACGTAGGCGTTGGTCAGCAGCGGCGGCACGGCGAAGAGGATCAGCGCGACGATCGTCGGTCCCTCGCCGTACTTGCCGAGCGGGGTCAGCAGGAGCAGCACGAGGATGGCGAAGGTGGGTACGGCCCGGCCCACGTTCGAGATGTTGACGGCGAGCGTCCCGCCCTTGCCGAGGTGGCCGAGCACCAGCGCCACGGGCAGCGCGATGAGGCAGCTGAGGACGAGGCACAGCGCGGTGAGCCAGAGGTGTTCGCCGAGCCGGTGCCAGATGCCGTTCTCGCCGGACCAGTGGGCGGCCGAGGTGAGCCACGACCATGCGTCGGAGAGCGTGTTCATGCGGGCTCCGCCCTCGTCCAGGGCGTCAGGAGCCGCTGGATGCCGAGCAGCACCAGGTCGGCGGCGACGGCGATCACCACACACAGCACGGAGGCGGTGAGCACCTGTGCCTTGAAGTAGGTGTTCATCCCGGAGTAGATCAGGTTGCCGAGGCCGCCGTAGCCGACGATGGCGCCGACCGTCACCAGGGACACCGCGGAGACGGTGGCGATGCGCAGACCGGCCATGGCGGCGGGCACGGCGAGCGGGAGTTCCACGGCCAGGAGCAGCCGTACCGGCCCGTAGCCCATGCCCCGGGCCGCCTGCCGGGTGTCCTCGGGGACGGCGCGCAGCCCGGCCAGGATGTTGCGTACGAGCAGCGTCAGCGAGTACAGGACCAGGCCCGCGACGACGAGGGACGCCGAGAGCCCGTACACCGGGAGCAGCAGCGAGAACATGGCAAGGGACGGGATGGTGTACAGCACCGTCGTGACGCCGAGTACGGGACCCGCGGCCCAGCGCCAGCGGCGGGCCGCGACGGCCAGCGGCACGGCGATGACCAGGCCGAGGAGCACCGAGAGGGCCGTGAGCTGGAGGTGCTGGAGCACCGCATCCCAGAGGATCTGCCGACGGCTCGACAGATAGGCGCCGCAGATCCATTCGTTGCGCGCGAGGCAGTCGTGGGGAGGCGCGGTCACCCGTTCATTGGAGCTCGTGGCTCCGGTCGGTGGCGCGTCCTGGTGGGCTGTTCGGGGCAAACGTTGTGATGGCGGGGCAAAAGGGGGACGCTTGAGGTAAGTACGGCCGGGAGTGACCGGTGCGTCGGAGGCACCCGCCCGGTCGGGATGAGGTGAGCGCCGTGCGCGTACTCCTGAAAGCCATCATGAACACCGAGAAGACCAACGAAATCATCCGCAACGGAACCATGCAGAAGTCGATGCAGGCCGCGCTGGAGGCTCTGCATCCCGAGGCCGCCTACTTCACCGCCGAGGAAGGCTGTCGTACGGCATTCATCTTCTTCGACCTGGCCGACCCGTCCCAGATCCCGAAGATCGCCGAGCCGTTCTTCCTGGACATGGGCGCCAAGGTTTCCTTCGCGCCCGTCATGAACGGCGAGGACCTGGAGAAAGGCCTCGCCGCCCTCGGCTGACCCCCGCCCGGTTTCCCGAGGCCGGACCACAGGGGTGGCCCGGCCCCGACGGTCTAGAACCCCGCGTCGCAGCAGCCGTCGCGGCGCATCAGTCGGCCCACTTCCAGCCAGTCCTCGGCCTTCGCCGCCGCATGCCGCTCGTGCGGCTCGAACGCGGACACCAGATCGGTGGTCGTGTACGGCACGCCTCCCCTGAGCACGCCGGTCGTGCGCACCAGGGAGTCGAAGTCCGTGAACGGGTCGCCGTCGACCAGCGTGAGGTCGGCGAGCTTGCCGCGCTCGACCGTGCCGAGATCCTTGTCGAGCCCGAAAAGGCGGGCCGGCAGAACGGTCGCGGTGCGCAAGGCCTCAGCCGGTGAAAGGCCGCCCAAGTGCAGGGCCCGCAGGCTCAGATGGAGAGAGAGCCCGACGGGGACGAGGGGCTGGTCCGTGCCGAGCGCCACGAGACCGCCCCCTTCGAGCACCCGGCGGTAGACGTCGGTCTCCTTGCCCAGGGTGGCGAGTTGGGCCGGGCTCGGTGCCGTGCCCGCCGACTGCTTCACGGCCGCCGAGTCCCAGGGCGGCATCACGGTGGTGACCCGCGGGTCGTCGGCGAGAGCGGGGTCCGAGCCGATCAGCGGCGCGGAGGTGAACGGCGTCACGATGAGGGCGAAGTTGATCCCGCGGGCCGTGCAGATCTCGATGACGTCCTCGTAGGCCTTGCCCGTGGCGGAGGTGGCGTGGCCGAACTCGGCACGCTGCGTCGCCAGTAGATGGGTCGTCAGATCCTGTCCGACCTCCACGCCCGGCGACACCAGATGGCTTCCCGAGCGCACCCCGATCCTCTCGTGGGCGAACCGGGCGGCCTCCTGCATGATCCAACTGGGCGCCCTCACATAGGTTTTGACGAAGTCCCAGTCGAGCGCGGCGCCGCGTTCCAGGGAGCGCCGCAGCCCGGCCTCGGTGCGGTGGGAGCGGCCCATGCTGTAGGCGACGCGGGATCCGTCGAGCAGCTCCCCGGTGGTCAGCAGGCGTGGCCCGGCCAGCTGTCCGGTGGCCACGGCCTCGCGGATGCGGGCCTGTTCGTAGGCGAACCCGCCGAGCGACACGGCGGTGGTGATCCCGTACGTGAGCTGGCCGACGGTCTGGCGGCCGCCGTAGGTGCTCTGCCACGGGTGGGTGTGGGTGTCCCAGAGACCGGGGAGGACCGTGCGGTCGGATGCGTCGACGGTCCGCTGGGCGTCGCGCTTGCGGTGGGGTTCGACGGAGGCGATGCGTCCGGCACGTACGACGATGTCGACGTCGTCCCGCACGGAGTCGCCCGTGCCGTCCCAGAGCCGTCCGGCGTGCACCACCGTGTCGGCGGGGGCGGGCCTGCGCTGGTCGAGCGCGACCCGCACGGTACGGGCGGGGCCTCCCTCGACGCCGATGAGCCGCAGCTTCGCGCCGGACAGGTAGAGGAGCGTCCTGGAGTCGCCGGACCAGGAGGCGTGGTCGGCGGGTTCGGTGGTGAGGGTCCGCGGCGGGCCCTGCGGGGTGCCGTCGGGAGCGACGGGCAGCAGGCACAGCGCGGATTCGACGACGACCGCCATCCAGCGGCCGTCGGGCGACCAGACGGGCCCCGAGTCGTAGCGGTCGGCGATGGAGACGTGCGGGGCCACGGCGTGCAGCTTGTCGGCGCCCGTGGTGGTGTCGACGACCCGGATGACGTTGTAGCCCTCGCGGAACCGCAGGTTGAGCCGGTTGCGGTCGCACAGCGCGACATAGCGTCCGTCGGGCGACCAGGTGGGCCGGCCGGGCAGCCCGCCCGCGCCGAGCGGGGTCACCAGGACGCGTTCGGCGCCGCTCGCGAGGTCGCGTACGACGAGCCGCCCGGACATGTCGATGGCGGCGAGGCGTTTGCCGTCGGGCGAGAGCGCCGGGTGCACCCGGCCGCCCGTCGCGAGCGCGCTCTCCTCACCCGTGGCGAGATCCCGCCGGTAGACGCCGAGCAGCCCGTCGCGGTCGTCGGCGTACAGGAGCGAGCGGCCGTCGCGCGCCCAGACCGGTCCGAGGAGGTAGCGGGTCGCGGGCGACTGGCGCAGCCGCTCCGGCGGCTTGGAGCCGGAAGTGTCCGTGATCCAGAGCGAGTTGAGGGCCGCGAAGGCGATGCGCTTGCCGTCGGGGGACAGCGCGGGCAGGTGGATGCCGCGCACCGGGCGCACCCGTTCCTCGCCGAGGTCGTACGACTTGACCTGGTAGCGCGGCCGGTCGACGGGCAGCTCGCCCGCGAACGGAATGGCCTCGGGCTCCGCCGGGTTCTCCGGCCGTACGAGGGTGAACCGGCCGTCCAGGGTGAGCAGCAGCTCGCCGTCGGCAGTCCAGCGCGGAGGCATCGGGGCGATGTCCCCGGCCACCGGGACGGGCTTGCCGTCGACGACGAGCGTGCAGGAGGCGTTGGGCGCTGGGGTCGTACGCAGATAGGCGAGGCGGCGGCCGTCGGGCGACAGCACCGGAGTCATGACCTGGGCGTTCTCCGTCTCGGCGTGCTCGACGGTGACCGCGCCCGCACCCTGGGCGGGGACGGCGGCGACGGTCCTGGCATCCACGCCGAGCCCGAACGGGGTGGTGACCGCCTTGGCGCGGACGAACAGGATGCGCTTGCCGTCGGGCGACCAGGTGGGATCGAAGTCCTCCCACGGGCCGTCCTGGAGCGGGCCGTCCTGCCCGGGAAGCCCGGTCAGTTTGGTCAACTCGCCGGTCCGCAGGTCGAGTTGATGGATGCGGTACGGGCTTCCGGCCACCGGGTCGCCGCCGCGTTCGGAGGCGAAGACGATGCGGGTCCCGTCGGGCGACCATGCGGGGCCGCGGTCGTCCCAGGGTCCATCGGTGCGCTGGCGCACGTCGGTGCCGTCGGGCCGCATGGTCCAGATGTGGTAGCCGCCGCCCTTGTAGGCGCAGAACGCGACGAGCCCGCCGTCGGGGGCGTACACGGGCCGAGTGGGTTCCAGTCCGGCCGGGGTGAGTGGCTCGGCCTTGCCGCCGGCGCGGGGCAGCGACCACAGGACGTCCTGGACCTCGGCGATCAGACGGTCGCCCGTGGGCGAGAGGCTCGCAGCGCCGTTGGTGGAGGCCGTGAAGGAGAGCGAGAGTCCGGTACGCGGCGCGGCCAGGGCGGGGACGGGCACGGCGCCGACGGCGGTTGCGGCCCCGGCGGCGCCCGCGACGGCGAGGAGTTGACGGCGGGAGAGGGAGAGGGGGGTGGCGGTGTTGTCACGGTCCATGACACAGCACGCTCGCGCACCGTGCGGCGCACGGGCAACACCGCCATTCTCGCCAAATCCGTATGATTTCCCTTCAAACCTCTCCAGGATCCGCCCACTTGTACCCTCGTCAGGCGGTGTGCACCTCCAGGACCGTGACCGAGTACGGCGCGAAAGTCGCGGTGAAGGTGGGTGCCACTGCGTCGACGGTGCGGCCGCGCGGGACGACCGCGAGCGGGTCGGTGAGCGTGTTGGTCGCCTGTAGATGCGCCCCCGCGAGCACGGTGACGGCGGCCGAGGCGTCGGTGCGGGCGACCCCTTGCAGGGTGACGGTCGTCTTGCGGGCCGTGCCGCCCGTGTTGACCACCGCGAGGTAGATGCGGCGGGCGCCCGGGTCGTGGGTGGTGACGACGTTGATCCCGGGCAGGGCGCGCACGGCGGTGGGCAGGACGACGGTGCCGCGCCGTGTGAGCAGGAGCTGCTGTGCGTAGTAGCTCGGCGAGTTGTAGCTGGTCAGCGCGTCGTAGGCGATGAGGTTGGTGGCCCAGGTGTTGTCGCGTACGTGGCTGAAGAGCGGGGCGTACGACTCCATCAGGACCTGGTCGGAGTTGCGGATGATCCCGGCGATCCAGGACGCGTCGCCCAGCGCGGCGTTGAGGTCGGGGGTGGGCCGGCCCTCCTGCGATGCCCACTCCCCCACGAACACCTTCGGACTGTTCCGGTCGCGCCGGTCGTACTTGTGGGAGCCCGCCTGGAAGGCGGACGGCGACTGGTAGTAGTGCTCGTCGATCAGGTCGTACGGGCGCGATGCCACCGGCGTCGTGGCGATCAGCTTCAGTGCGGGGAAGCGGGCCTTGATCGCGTCGTGGAACGCGGCGTAACGCTCCTCGTAGGAACCGGACTTGTCGAACCAGTCCTCGTTGCCGATCTCGACGTACTTGAGGGGGAACGGCTTGGGGTGGCCGTCGGCGGCACGCCGAGCGCCCCAGGTGGAGGTGGTGGGGCCGGTGATGTACTCGATCTGGTCGACGGCGCCCTGCACGAAGGGCTTGAGTGCGTCTCCGGTGACGTGGGCGCCCTGGAGCGAGTACCCGGCGTACACGCACAGCAGTGGCATGCAGCCGAGATCCTCGGTCATCTGGAGGTACTCGGGCAGACCGAGACCGTCCGTGGACCAGTAGCCCCAGGCCGAGTTGTGGTGGCCCGGGCGCTGCTCGACGGGGCCGATCGTCTTCTTCCAGTCGAAGCGGTCGGCGATGACGTTGCCTTCGAGGTAGTTGCCGCCGGGGAAGCGCAGGAACTTCGGTTCCAGGGCGGCGAGTTTCTCCATCAGGTCGATGCGCAGCCCGTTCTTGCGGCCCTTGTAGGTGGGCGGGAAGAGGGAGACTTGGCTCAGCCACAGCGTGCCGGGCACGGAGGTGGTGACGACGAGGCGGGCGTTCGTGGTGGTGGGGGCGTCGGCGGCGGTGCGCAGGGTGAGCTCGCACTTGCGCCAGGATCCGGTGAGGGGACCGGTGGCGCCGGTGGCGTGGACCTTGCCGTCCGTGCCGACGATGGCGACGGTCAACTTCCCTGTGGAATCGGCCGACTTGGCATAGAGAGAGGCGCGATACGCGGTGGACGGGCGGACCGGGATGCCCCAATAGCCCTCGTTGGCGACGCCGTCGCCCGCCGCCTTCGCGGTCACGCGCAGGGACTGGGTGAGGGCGGAGTTGAGTGGCTGCGCGGTGTCGACGGCCAGGGTCGCGGTGCCGGTGGCGCTCCAGTGGAGGGGGGTGGCCGCGGCCATGAAGCTGCGGTTGTTGACGAGCTCGGCGTACAGGCCGCCCTCGCCGCTGTGGTTGATGTCCTCGAAGAAGATCCCGCCGAGTTCGGTGCTGACCTGCGGTCCGGGCTGGGTGGAGTCGACGGTCAGGAGGGGCTGGGTGGAGTCGACGGGTACGCCCGCGAGCGCGGCGGCGTCGGTCGCGGTGAGCGCGATGTCGAAGACCTGGACGTCGTCGATGAGGGCGCGGGCCTGGTCGACCCGGGCCCCGCCGAACAGACCCCGGCCGACCGCGGTCGCTCCGGTGGCGCGCCAGCCCCCGGTGTAGGGCACCTCGCCTTCGAGGACGCCGTTGACGTAGAGCCGTATGACTCCGGCCGCCGTGTCGTCGACGCCGAGCAGGTGGTACCAGACGCCGGTCACGGGCGCGGAGGCCGCCCCGGCGACGCCCGCCCCGCCGTTGGCCGAGGTCGAGTCGGACGGCAGCCGGGTGAACGCGAACGCCCCTGTGTCGTCCCTGAGTTGGAGATAGAACCCGCTCACCGCGAGCCCGTCGACCGAGACGAACGTCTGGTACCCGGTGGTGCCGGTGAGCCGCACCCACGCGGCGACACTGAAGCTCCGCGACGTGTCCACCACGGGGCCGGACGCCGATGCGTTGCCGCCCGCCGAGACGTCGAGGGCGGCCACGCCGGACTTCGCGGCGCCCCACTTCGCACCGTCGGCGAGGGTGAGCGTGCGGCCGTGGCCGGAGCTGTCGGCGGCGGTCGTGCCCGCTCCTTCGTCGAAGGCCCAGTGGGCGACGGGAGCGGGCAGCGCCGACGCGGCGGCCCGCGCGGGGGAAGCCGCGAGCGCGGGGCCGATCGCACCCGCCAGCGGCAGGGCGCCGAGCGCGGTCACGACCGCTCTGCGACTGGGTCCGGAGGCCGGGGCGGGGGTGGGTTGTGTCATGCGGGTGCTCCTCAACTCTCGCTGGGGGTTCGAGATTTCGGACGACGTTCTGCATTTCGACGCCGGGGAGCATTCCGCCTCTCCCGCCCCACGTCAACACCCCTGGATCACCTGGGAACGGTTCCTGTCCGACCCATTGACACCCTCGGCCGCACGTCATTACCGTCACGCCAGAATTTCGAACGCATGACGAAATATCGAACGTCACGGACAGCAGCCCCAGGAGCAACTGCCTTGCGAATCACGGGAATCAGCACCCATGTCGTCGGGACCCCCTGGCGAAACCTCACCTACGTCCAGGTGCACACCGACGAGGGCCTCACCGGCGTCGGCGAGACCAGGATGCTCGGCCGTACCGACGCGCTGATCGGCTATCTCCGCGAGGCCGAGGCCAACCACATCGTGGGCTCCGACCCGTTCGCGATCGAGGACCTCGTGCGGCGGATGAAGTACGGCGACTACGGACGGGCCGGCGAGATCGTGATGTCGGGCATCGCCGTGGTGGAGATGGCCTGTTGGGACATCAAGGGCAAGGCTCTCGGCATGCCGGTGTGGCAGCTGCTCGGCGGCCGGGTGACCGACCGGGTCAAGGCGTACGCCAACGGCTGGTACACCACCGAGCGCACGCCGGAGGCGTACCACAAGGCGGCGCAGGCGGTCGTCGAGCGCGGCTACCGGGCACTGAAGATCGACCCGTTCGGCACCGGCCACTTCGAGCTGGACCGCCAACAGTCCCTGTACGCGGTCTCGTTGATCGAGGCGGTGCGGGACGCGATCGGTCCGGACACCGAGCTGATGCTGGAGATGCACGGCCGGTTCTCGCCGGCCACCGCGGTGCGCCTGGCCCACGAGCTCGCGCCGTTCGGCCCGGCGTGGCTGGAGGAGCCGGTGCCGCCGGAGAACCTCAAGGCCCTCGCGAAGGTCGCGGGCAAGGTCGACATCCCGATCGCGACAGGCGAGCGCATCCACGACCGGATCGAGTTCCGCGAGCTCTTCGAGTCGCAGGCCGCCGACATCATCCAGCCGGACGTCGGCCACATCGGCGGCATCCTGGAGACCAGGAAGCTCGCCGCGACCGCCGAGACGCACTACACGCTGGTCGCGCCGCACAATGTGGGCGGCTCGGTGCTCACTGCGGCCTCCCTCCAAGTGGCGGGCTGCACACCGAATTTCAAGATTCTGGAGCACTTCAACGACTTCGCGGACGCCGAGATCAAGAAGGTGGTCAAGGGTGCCCCGCAGGTGGTCGACGGCTATTTCGAGCTGCCGGACGCGCCGGGTCTCGGCGTCGAACTCGATGTGGACGCGGCGGCCGAATTCCCGCAGCAGCAGGCCCGGTTCGACCTGTGGGCGGAGGGCTGGGAGAAGCGCACCCCGTCCGGTGCGCGCGGATGAGCAGCCGCGCGATCGTCGTCGACGCGCCGGGCCGCCACCGCCTGGTCACCGGGGAGCGCCCCGAGCCCGGTCCGGGCGAGGTCGTGGTGCGGGTCGCCGCCGCGGGGATCTGCATGAGCGACCGCGAGGTGTACCACGGCCACCGCGACCCGGGCTACGTGCGCTACCCGCTCACGCCCGGCCACGAGTGGGCCGGGACCGTGGAGGCTGCCGGGCCGGGCGTGGACCCTGAACTCGTCGGGCGCAGAACGGTCGCCGAAGGCTTCCGCACCTGCGGCACCTGCGAGCGGTGCCGGCACGGCGAAACCTCGTTGTGCACGGCCCCGTATGCCGAGACGGGGTTCACCCACCCCGGCGGCTTCGCCGACCACGTGGTGGTCCCGGCCCGCCTTCTGCACCCACTGCCCGACGACGCGGACCTGAGCGCCGCCGCCCTCCTCGAACCGGCCGCCGTGGTCGCCGCCGCCGTGCGGGCCGGGGTGCCCGAGCCGGGCGAGCGGATCGCGGTGCTGGGCGCGGGCACCCTGGGCCTGCTCGCCGTCCAGCTCCTCTCCAGCTGCTCCCCCGGCGAACTGACGGTGATCGACCCCCGCTTCGAACGGGCCGAGCTGGCCTGCCACATGGGGGCGACCGAGGCTCGCACCCCGGAGCTGTCCCACGATGTGCGCGGCCACTTCGACCTCGTGGTCGAGACGGCGGGCGCACCGTCCACCGCCGCCGATGCGACCCTGCTCGCCCGGCGCGGCGGCCGGGTCGTCCTCACCGGAATGTTCGCGCCGGGCGCCACCGGGATCGACCCCGTGCACCTCTCACTGAGCCAGCTCACCGTACGCAGCGTCTTCGGCGCCTCGTCGGCGGCGTGGTCCTTCGCTGTGCGGGCGTACGTCACCGGGCAGCTCGACCCGGCGGCGCTGATCACCCACGAGTTCCCGCTCGACCGGTACGCGGATGCGCTGGCGCTGGTCGGCGGCGGCGACCCGAAGACCGGAAAGGTCCTGCTGCGCCCGTAGGACGCGGCTCCCTGCCCTATGGCGTCCCGCCACATGGGTCCCCGCCACATGGGTCCGCACCACACGGCGTCCGCACCACACGGCTTCGCACCACATAGCCCCCGGCCACGTGGGTCCCGGCCATATGGCCACCGACCACACGTCTCTCCCCCACACACACGGCCCCCTACCCCACCCCTTCGCACCCATCACTTCACACCCAATGACCCGAACCACGTTCGAGATACCGAACGCCACGTAGGCCAGCCCACGCAAGGAATCCCGCCTGTGACCGACACTTCAACCCCCTTCCTCACGCCCGCGGGACCCCGCCGTCCCGGCGAGCGGGCCCTCACCGCGCTCGGCCTGGCCGCGCCCGCCGACAACCCCGCCGACTCCTCCCCGCACGTCTTCCCCGACGGCGGCTCCTGGCGCACCGAGATCCCCTCGGTCGAGGGCCCCGAGGCGCTCGCGGTCGTCCTCAAGGAGTCCTCGCGGCTCGGCGTGCCGGTGCACCGGGTCAGCCAGGGCAGCGGCGTGTGGATGCTCTCCGACGCCGAGATCACCGAGATGGCTGAGGCCTGCGCGGAGCACGACATCGAGCTCTGCCTCTTCACCGGACCGCGCGGCACCTGGGACACCGGCGGCTCCACCCGTACCGCTTCGGGCGGCGCCGGGCTGCGCGCCCGGGGTCACGACGCGCTTGCCGGATGCGTAGAAGACGCCCTGCGCGCAACGGAGTTGGGCATCCGGTGTCTGCTCGTCGCCGACGAGGGCGTGCTGTGGACCCTGCACCGGCTGCGCGAGCTTGGCCTGCTGCCCGCGGACACCACCCTCAAGGTGTCGGCGTTGATCGGCCCGGTCAACCCGGCGTCGGTCTCGGTGTACGAGCGGCTCGGCGCGGACTCGGTGAACGTGCCCTCGGATCTGACGGGCTCTCACTTCACCGAGATCCGCCGGGTGTCGGGCGTTCCGCTCGACCTGTACATCGAGGCGCCGGACGACCTCGGCGGCTATGTGCGGATGTACGAGGCGGCCGAGCTGATCCGTCGCGCCGCCCCGCTTTACCTCAAGTTCGGCCTGTCCAGGGCGCCCGGCATCTATCCGTACGGCGCACATCTGCGGGACGCCGCCCTGGAAACGGCGCGCGAGCGCGTGCGGCGCGGTCGGCTCGTGCTCGACCTGCTCTCCCGGCACGGCGCCGACGGCGGCATGTCCCCGCTCGGCTCCCGCCTCCCCGGCCCCCTCAACCGCTTCTCCCTCAAGGACTGATGACCATGCGCCGCATCCGCAGAGCAGCACTCGCCCTCGTCGCCGGCTCCCTCGCCCTCGCGCTCGCCGCCTGCGGGCAGAGCAGTGAGGGCGGCAGCAAGGACAGCAAGAAGGGCGGCAAGGGCTCCACCATCGGCATCGCCATGCCGACCAAGTCGTCCGAGCGGTGGATCAACGACGGCAACAACATGGTCAAGCAGTTCCAGGACCTCGGCTACAAGACCGAGCTCCAGTACGGGGAGGACAACGTCGACCAGCAGGTCGCCCAGATCGAGAACATGATCACCAAGGGGGTGGACGTCCTGGTGATCGCCGCGATCGACGGCCGCGCCCTGAGCGACGTCCTCAAGCAGGCCGCCGACCAGCACATCAAGGTCATCTCCTACGACCGGCTCATCCTCGGCTCGCCGAACGTCGACTACTACGCCTCCTTCGACAACGAGAAGGTCGGCGTGCTCCAGGCGACGTACATCATCGACAAGTTGGGTCTGAAGGACGGCAGCAAGAAGGGACCGTTCAACATCGAGTTGTTCGCCGGGTCGCCTGACGACAACAACACGCGCTACTTCTTCCAGGGCGCCATGAAGACCTTCCAGCCGTACCTCGACAAGAAGCAGCTCGTGGTGCGGAGCGGCCAGACCAACCTCAACCAGGTGACCACGCTGCGCTGGGACGGCGCCACCGCGCAGAAGCGCATGGACGACCTGCTGACCAAGGCGTACTCATCGGCCCGTGTCGACGCCGTGCTCTCGCCGTACGACGGGATCTCCATCGGCATCCTGTCCGCGCTGCGCTCCGGCGGCTACGGGACCGCCGCCAAGCCGTATCCCGTGGTGACCGGGCAGGACGCCGAAGTGGCCTCGGTGAAGTCGATCATCGCGGGCGACCAGACCCAGACCGTCTACAAGGACACCCGGGCGCTCGCCAAGCAGGCCGTGCAGATGGCCGATGCCGTGCTGAACGACAAGACGCCCGAGGTCAACGACACCAAGACGTACAACAACGAGAAGAAGGTCGTGCCGTCGTTCCTGCTCAACCCGGTCAGCGTGGACAAGTCCAACTACCGGTCCGTCCTGGTGGACTCGGGCTACATCAAGGCGAGTGACCTGAAGTGAGCGCACCCGTCCAGGAGGCGCCCGCCGTCCTTGAGATGCGTTCCATCGTCAAGACGTTCCCCGGCGTCCGGGCGCTGTCCGACGTGTCGCTGACCGTCGCGCCGGGCGAAGTGCACGCGATCTGCGGGGAGAACGGCGCGGGCAAGTCGACCCTGATGAAGGTGCTCAGCGGCGTTCATCCGCACGGGAGTTACGAGGGTGACATCCTCTTCCAGGGCCGGCCCTGCGCCTTCAAGGACATCCGGGCCAGCGAGGCGCGCGGGATCGTCATCATCCACCAGGAACTCGCGCTCGTGCCCTATCTGTCGATCGCCGAGAACATCTTCCTCGGCAACGAGCACGCCACCCGCGGGATCATCAGCTGGCACGAGACCCTGAAGCACGCCTCGCGCCTCCTGAAGCGGGTGGGCCTCAGCGAGCACCCGGGGACCCGGGTCGCGGACATCGGCGTCGGCAAGCAGCAGCTGGTGGAGATCGCGAAGGCCCTCTCCAAGGAGGTGAAGCTGCTCATCCTGGACGAGCCGACAGCCGCGCTCAACGACGACGACAGCGCCCATCTCCTCTCCCTGATCCGCGAGTTGAGGGATCAGGGCATCACCTCGATCGTCATCTCGCACAAGCTGAACGAGATCGCGGCGGTCGCCGACTCCGTCACCGTCATCCGGGACGGCCGCACCATCGAGACCCTCGACGTGCGGGACCCGGCGACGACCGAGGACCGGATCATCCGCGCCATGGTCGGCCGCGACCTCGACCACCGCTTCCCCGACCGCACACCGTACGACGGTGATCCCGGCGCGCACCCCGCCCTGGAGGTGCGGGGCTGGACCGTGCACCACCCCATCGACCAGCAGCGCAAGGTCGTCGACGACGTCTCCGTGCGGGTGAGGCGGGGCGAGATCGTCGGCATCGCGGGCCTGATGGGCGCCGGCCGCACCGAGTTCGCGATGAGCCTGTTCGGCCGCTCCTACGGGCGCAACATCAGCGGCTCGGTATGGAAGGACGGCCGCGAGATCCGGACCCGGACCGTGCCGGAGGCCGTGGGCCACGGCATCGCGTACGTCACCGAGGACCGCAAGCAGTACGGCCTCAACCTCATCGACACCATCGCCCGCAACATCACCACGGCCGCGCTCGGCCGGGTGTCGCGGCGCGGGGTGGTCGACGAGCACGAGGAGCGGCGGGTCGCCGAGTCGTACCGCAGGTCCATGAACATCAAGGCGCCCACCGTCTTCGAGCAGGTCGGGCGACTGTCCGGCGGCAACCAGCAGAAGGTCGTGCTCAGCAAGTGGATCTTCGCGGGGCCCGATGTGCTGATCCTCGACGAGCCGACGCGCGGCATCGACGTGGGCGCCAAGTACGAGATCTACACCGTCATCGACCAGCTCGCGGCCCAGGGCAAGGCCGTCGTCTTCATCTCCTCGGAGCTCCCCGAACTGCTCGGCATGTGCGACCGCATCTACACGATGGCGGCCGGCCGGCTCACCGGTGAGGTGCCGCGTGCGGAGGCGACGCAGGAAGTGCTGATGCGCCACATGACCACGAACAACATGACCACGGACAAGAGGTAGTCGCCATGGGTCCGGTCACCACCGACACCCCCAGGAGCGCCCCGTCGGCGCCCGCTTCCCCGCGCCCGGCACCCGCCGCGCTGCTCCTTGACGCGGCCCGCCGCAACATGCGCCAGTACGGGATGCTCGTCGCGCTCGGCCTGATCGTCGTGCTGTTCCAGATCTGGACCGGCGGGGTGCTGCTCAAGCCGAACAACGTCACCAATCTGGTGCTCCAGAACAGTTACATCCTGGTCCTCGCGATCGGCATGATGATCGTCATCATCGCGGGCCACATCGACCTGTCCGTGGGCTCGTTGGCGGCGTTCGTGTCGGCCGCGTGCGCCGTGATGATGGTCGAGCACCATGTGCCCTGGGTGCTCGCCCTGGTCGTGGCGCTGGTCATCGGGGCGATCGCGGGCGCCTGGCAGGGGTTCTGGATCGCGTACGTCGGAATACCGTCGTTCATCGTCACGCTGGCCGGGATGCTGCTGTTCCGCGGCGGCACCCAGATCCTGCTCGGCTCGCGCTCGCTCGGCCCGTTCCCCGACGGTTTCCAGAAGATCTCCACGGGCTACCTGCCGGCGGTCGGCCCGGACACCAATTACCACAATCTGACGCTGCTGTTGGGGCTCACCCTGATAGGAGTCGTCCTGGTCCAGGAGGTGCGGTCCCGGCGGCGCCAGCGGGCGTACGAACTCGACGTGCTCCCCCAGGGCCTGTTCATCGCCAAGTGTGTGGCGATGGTGGCCGCCGTCGTCGCCTTCACGATGACGCTGGCCAGCTACCGGGGTGTCCCGGTGGTGCTGCTCCTGCTCGCGGCGCTGCTCATCGGGCTCGGTTTCGTGATGCGCAACGCGGTCGTGGGACGCCATGTGTACGCGCTCGGCGGCAATCAGGCGGCGGCGAAGCTGTCCGGCGTCAAGGACAAGCGGGTCACGTTCTGGGTCTTCGTCAACATGGGTGTCCTGGCGGCGCTGGCCGGCGTCGTCTTCGCGGCCCGACTCAACGCGGGCACGCCCAACGCGGGCGTCAACTTCGAACTGGAGGCCATCGCCGCCTCGTTCATCGGCGGCGCGTCGATGAGCGGCGGCGTGGGCACGGTGTTCGGCGCCATCATCGGCGGCCTCGTGCTCGGCGTGCTGAACAACGGCATGTCCCTGGTGGGCATCGGCACGGACTACCAGCAGGTCATCAAGGGGTTCGTGCTGCTCGCCGCGGTCGGCTTCGACGTCTACAACAAGCGCAAGGTCGGTTCATGAGTCCCTCGGATCCCTCAGAAGGAGTCGCTCCATGAAGACCAGCAGACGAACGGTACTCGCGGCGGGCGCCGCCGGTCTCGCCGCGACGACAGTGCTCGGTGCGGGGACCGCCCACGCCGCGCCGCGCCGCTCCCCCACCAAGAAGCACTTCGGCACCCTGGCCGACGGCACCGCCGTGGACCTCTGGACGGTCACCAACGGCGGCACCCGGCTCCAGGTCCTGTCCTGGGGCGGGGTGGTCCACTCCCTCGAAGTCCCGGACCGTTACGGCCACTTGGCGAACATCGCCCTCGGCTTCGACAACCTGGCCGACTATGTCGCGAAGAGCCCGTACTTCGGCGGCCTGATCGGCAGGTACGGCAACCGCATCGCGGCGGGTCGGTTCACCCTGGACGGCCGGACCTATCAGCTCCCCCTGAACGACTCGGCGAACAGTCTGCACGGCGGCACCAAGGGCTTCGACAAGCAGATGTGGCACGTGGAGCCGTTCACCCGCGGCCCGGAGACCGGGCTGATCCTGAGCCGGGTCTCCCCCGACGGCGAGATGGGCTACCCCGGCACGCTGAAGGTCCGCGTCACGTACACCCTCACCGCGTGCGGCGACTGGCGGATCGACTACGAGGCGACCACGGACCGGCCGACCGTCGTGAACCTGACCAGCCACACCTACTTCAACCTCGCGGGTGAGGGCAGCGGCTCCGTCTACGACCACACCCTGGAACTGGCAGCCGCCCGCTACACCCCCGTCGACGCGGGCCTCATCCCTACCGGCGAACTGGCCCGGGTGGCGGGCACGCCCTTCGACTTCCGGCGGACGAAGCCGATCGGCCGGGACATCCGCGACGGCGGCGAGCAGCTGGTCCGCGCCAAGGGTTTCGACCACAACTGGGTGCTGGACAAGGGGATTTCGACCTCCCCCGCCTACATCCTCACCCTCACCGACCCGTCCTCGGGCCGGGTGATGAGGATGTACACGACCGAGCCGGGCCTGCAGTTCTACTCGGGCAACTTCCTCGACGGCACGCTGGAGGGCACCTCCGGCCGCACCTACCGCCAGGGCGACGCCCTCTGCCTGGAGGCCCAGCACTTCCCGGACTCCCCCAACCACCCGTCGTTCCCGTCGACGGTGCTGCGCCCGGGCACGACGTACCGCACATCGACGGTGCATTCGTTCTCGACCCGCTGAGAGCTCGACCCGAGCGTGTGCCCCACAGGAATCCCCGTGGGGCACACGGTGTTTGACGATCCGTCAACCGGCGAAGGGAGTACTGGGCAGCCCGCGTCCCGCCCCCGGAACCACGAGCACCGAGCCTGCGAGGGGATGCGGTGCGGCCTGGCCCGCGCGGGCGGTGGTGATGTACAGATCGGTGAGGTCCGGGCCGCCGAAGGCGCAGGCGGTGGGGCGCCGCACGGGCAGCTCGACGACCTGGTCGAGGCTGCCGTCGGCCGCGTACCGCCGGACGGCGCCGCCGTCCCACAGTGCCACCCAGACGCCGCCTTCGGCGTCCACGGCGAGCCCGTCGGGAAATCCGTCCTCGGTCTCGATCGAGGCGAACTCCCTTCTGCTGTGGGCGAGTTGGCCGTCGAAGTCGAACACGTCGATGGTCCGGGTCGGGGTGTCGATGTAGTACACGAGCCGCCCATCGGGGCTCCAGCCGGTGCCGTTGCTGACGGTCACATCGCCGAGGATCTCCGCCGCGCTGCCGTCCGCGGCGATCCGCGTCAGGGTGCCGCCGCCGGGCGCCTCGTCGTAGCGCATGGTTCCGGCCCACAGCGCCCCGTCGGGAGCGACGGCCGCGTCGTTGGCGCGCCGGCCTGCCACAGGGGCGTGGAGCAGCCAGCGGAATCCGCCGTCGGGGCCGTACAGCCCGACGCCGTCCCGGAGGTTGACGACGAGGCCGCCCCCGGCACGCGGCTTGGCCGCGCCGACGTGCTGCTCGGTGGCCATGACGGTGCGGCGGCCGTCGGCCGGATCGTAGGTGTGGATGCGTGAGGAAAGAATGTCGACCCAGATCAGCCGCCCGGTCGCCGGGTCCCAGGTCGGCCCTTCGCCGAGCTCGGCCCACTCGCGCACCGCCAGCTCGTACTTCATCGCGTACCCCGGTGGCCGAGCCGCACGGAGAGGTCGCCCGCGCCCTTCTGAGCGAGTTCGGCGAGCTCGGCCTCTCGGTCTCCGGTCCATCTGATCATAGGTACGGAGATGGAGAGCGCGGCGACGACCCGGCCCGTGCTGTCCCTGACCGGCGCCGCCACGCAGCTCACATCGGGGTTGGACTCGCGGTGCTCGAAGGCGGTCCCGCGGGCACGGATCTCGGCGAGCGCGGTGCGCAGGGCGGCGGGGTCGGTGATGCTGTCGGGTGTCATGCCGATGAGTTCGCGGCCTTCGAGGCGGGCGTCGAGCTCGGCCTCGGGCAGCGCGGCGAGCAGCATCTTGCCGACGGAGGTGCAGTGCGCGGGCAGCCTGCGGCCGGCGGCGGAGACCATACGGACGGCGTGGGTGGAGTCGACCTTGGCGATGTAGATGACGTCGGCGTCCTCCAGGATCGCGACGTGCACGGTCTCGTCGCAGGTCTCCGCGACCTCGCGGGCCACCTGCTGGCCCTCGGCCGCGAGGTCGAGCTGCTCGGCGTAGCGGCTGCCGAGCTGATAGGTGCGTACGCCGAGCCGGTAGCGGCCGGGCTGCTCGGGCACCGGGGCCAGGTAGGAGCGGGCGGCCAGCGTGGTGAGCAGCTCGTGGACCGTGGTGCGGGGCAGCCCGAGCCGGCGTGTGACATCGGGCGCGGAGAGGCTCCCCTCGCTCTCCAGGAAGAGCTCCAGGACGTCCAGCGCCCTGGTCACCGCGGGAACCAGTCGGCCCATGCTCGGCCACCCACCCTTCTTGTTCGAAACCCCGGTCACCGACCGGAATGACGAACACAGGCTAACCACAGGGGTGTTCACCGGGCAATGGGCCCGCGGGTTCGGCTGTGTCCCCCGCTACTGAGCGAGACGGACGGGCAGCTCCTTCAGGGCGTGCGACCGGAAGGAGGTCCGCCAGGCGAGCTCGTCGGCGGGGCTCGCGAGGGCCAGCTCGGGGAATCGGTGGATCAGGGTGGCGATAGCGCTCTGGAGCTGCATGCGGGCCAGTGCCGCGCCGAGGCAGTAGTGCATGCCCTGGCCGAGCGCGAGGTGAGTCTTGTCCTCGCGGTGGATGTCGAAGCGGTCGGGGTCGGGATAGCGCGCCGGGTCGCGGTGGGCAGCGGCCAGGCACAGCAGGACGGTGTCGCCCGCTGGAACGGTGACCCCGCCGATGGCGACCGGCTCGGTGGGGAAGCGGCGGATCGCCATCTGGTTGGGGTTCACGTAGCGCAGGAGCTCCTCGACGGCCCCGGGCATGAGCCCAGGGTCGGCGCGCAGTGCCGCCAGCTGGTCGGGGTGGCTCAGCAGGACGAGGATTCCGCTGCTGATGACGTGCTGGGTGTTCTCGCTGCCGGCCATGAGGATGAGGAAGGCGAGCGAGACCAGCTCGTCCTCGCTGAGCCGGTCGCCCTCGTCGCGCGCGGCGATGAGTTCGGACAGCAGGTCGTCGCCGGGCTCCGCACGACGGGCTGCCACCAGGTCGAGCAGAAAACGGTGGATGTGCCCGATCGCCGCGACCAGTTCCCCCGAACTCGCCGGATCCAGCATGGCGGTGACCCATCCGGAGAAGGCGTCCCGGTCGGCTTCTGGCACGGCGAGCAGGTCGCCGATGAGCGCCACGGGAAGGGGATTGGCGAACGCGGCGATCAGGTCGACGGAGCCGTCGGCCTTCAGCCGCTCGGCGAACGCGTTCGCGCGCTGCTCGGAGGCGTCCTCGATCCGCTGCCGCATTCCTTCGACATAGCGCGGGGTGAACGCCTTGGAGACGAGCCTGCGAAGGCGCAGGTGGTCGTCGGGGTCGATGTTGAGCAGGTTGGCGTCCAGGGCGGGCGGCAGCGAGAAGCCCTTGTAGCCGTTGCCCGCGTGGGCCTTGTTGACCGAGAGCCGGGGGTCGGTGAGCCCCGCGCGGACGTCCGATTCGCTGAGCACCAGCCAGACGTCGGTCCCGTCGGGCAGCCGCGTGTGGTGTACGGGCGCGTCCTTCCGCAACCGCTCGTACGTCGCGTACGGATCGGCGAAGTGGGCGGAGTCGAAGGGCTGCGGGAGATCGGGGTTCTGTGTCACGCGGGGTCCTTGCGCTGGTCGGGGCGGGCTGCCCCACCGATCTTCCTCCGGGGCGCGCACCTCGCATCAGGCGGGGGTGACCTCCACCGGAAGCCGTTTGATGCCGTTAACGAAGTTGGAGCGGACCCTCGGGACCTCGCCGGTCAGGCGGATGTCGGCGAGGCGTGGAATCAACTCCTCGAACATGATGCGGACTTCGGTGCGCGCGAGCAGGTTGCCCAGGCACAGGTGGGGGCTGCCCTTGCCGAAGGTGACGTGGTCGTTGTCGGTGCGGGTCACGTCGAAGGCGTACGGGTCGGTGAAGACCCGCTCGTCGCGGTTGCCGGATGCGTACCACATGACGACCTTGTCTCCCTCCCTGATCCGCTTGCCGCCGAGTTCGACGTCGCGGGTCGCGGTGCGGCGGAAGTGGTAGACGGGCGAGGCCCAGCGCAGGAACTCCTCCACCGCGCCCGGGATGAGGGAGGGCTCGCGGCGGAGCCGGTCGAGCTGGTCGGGGTGCTGGATCAGGGCCAGCATGGTGTGCGAGATGGCGTGCCGGGTGGTCTCGTTTCCCGCGACGACGAGCAGCAGGAAGTAGTTGTCGAAGTCCTGGGAACTGAGCGGGACCTGGTCGCGCGGGGTTTCGTTGACGAGGCGCGAGACGAGGTCGGTGCCGTGGCCGCCGCGGCGTCGGCGGGCGAGTTCGCGACCGTACTCGAAGACCTCGATGGAGGCGGGCGAGCGGAACGGCAGGTCCCGGTACCGCTCGCTCTCCGCGCTGTCGAGGAGCACATCCGCGTAGTCGGGGTCGGTGTGGCCGATGATGCGGTTGCCCCAGTCGATGAGCCGCCGGTTGTCCTCGGGCGGCACGTCCAGGAGCCGGGCGAGGACGTTGATGGGGAAGTCGGCGGACACGTGCTCCACGAAGTCGAAGCTCTTCCTGGGCAGCGCCGCGTCCAGGGTGGTCGCGGTCAGACCGCGCAGGAAGTCGGCATAGCCGTTGATCACGTTCTGCCCGAACTGGCGCTGGAGCAGGCCGCGCAGCGCCCGATGGCGCGCCCCGTCCATTTCGAGGATGGAGGCCCGCTTCTTGATCTGGTCGTCGTCGAGCTCTTCGAGATTGACGAACCGGGTGGAGGTGAACGTGTCGGCGTCCCGGTCGACGCGGACGATGTCCTCGTGGCGGGTGAGCGCCCAGAACCCGGAGTTGGGGGCCGGCTCGGGCTGCCAGTGGACGGGGTCCCAGTGACGCAGGGTGTGGAACATGCGCCACGGGGTGATGCCGTCGGTGAACCGGCCGAGGTCGGCGAGGTCGACGTCGTCGAGGGGCATCGGGTCGAACGCGGCGGGGCTTGCCTCGGCCATGGGGGCTCCTTGCTTGCTCCTTGAGCTGAGATGCGGCGGGGGCGCGGGCGGCGTGCGCGGCCCTGCGGGTCACCGGTGGTACACAGGGAAGGTCTGGCAGCTTCCACCGTTCACAGGTGGTACGCGTACTCCGTGAACTCCCAATCGGTGACGTGCTGTTGGAAGCGTTCGACCTCGTTGCGCTTGTACGCCAGGTAGGCCGCGGTGAAGTCCTTGCCGAGGATTCCCGTGAGCGCGGTGTCCGCTTCGAGGGCGTCGAGCGCGGTCGGCAGGCAGTCCGGAAGAAGGGCGGACCTCGCGGTGTCGTAGCCGTACCCCTCCAACGGCGCGGGCGGCTCGTCCCCGGCCTGGATGCCGAGCAGGGCCGCGGCGACGGTCGCGGCGATGAGCACATACGGGTTGGCGCTCGCGTCGCCGAGCCGCAGTTCGAGCCGGGATCCCGCTCCGCGCTCGGGCGGGATGCGGACCATCGCGCTGCGGTTGTCCAGGCCCCAGTCGACGAGCCAGGGGGCCACCGTGTCGGGCCCGAAGCGCTTGTACGAGTTGACCGTCGGATTGACCAGGGCGGCCAGCGCCGGCGCGTGCGCGAGCAGCCCCGCGACGGCGTGCCGCGCGGTGTCGGAGAGTCCGTAGGGGCCGGTGGGGTCGTCGAAGACGTTGCGGGTCTCCCCTCCCTCGCTCGCATCGCAGGACAGGTGCACGTGGAAGCCCGAGCCGCCCGCGTCGTTGAAGGGCTTGGCCATGAAGGTGGCGAGCCTGCCCTCCTTGCGGGCGAGTTCCTTGACGGCGGCCTTGAGCCGAAAGGCGCGGTCGGCGGCGCCGAGCGCCTCGGAGTGCACGAGGTTGATCTCGAACTGCGCGCCGTCGAATTCGTGGTTTCCGTGGGTGATCCCGATGCCGAGATCGCGCAGCAGCCGCAGGGTCCGCAGGAGGTGGTTGTCGGGGTCGGCGCGCAGTCCCGCGGTGTAGACGGCGCCCGCGGCGCAGCTGTAGCGCCGCCAGCCGCCGGGCGCGCCGGGGGCCGGATCGCACAGGAAGTATTCGAGCTCCGGTCCCGCGATCGGGCGCAGCCCGTGTTCCGCGCAGCGGGCGAGCACCGCGCGCAGCAGGGCGCGGGGGGATTCGGGGACGGGCGCGCCGGTCGCCGGGTCGGTCACGTCGCCCAGGCAGGAGGCGACGCCGGGTTCCCACGGCAGGGTGAGGAGCGTGTCGAGGTCTGGGCGTACGACGATGTCGGGGAGCCCGGCGTCCAGGCCGCCCGCGATCGGGACGACATCGCCCTGGGGGCTGGTGTGGTAGACGGCGCGGCAGAAGGAGAGGCCGTGCGAGCAGGCCGCGGGCAGCTGGTCGAGGAGTATGTCCCGGGCGCGGTCGGTGCCGATGAGGTCGGGGTACGTCACCCGGACCACATCGACGCCCTCGACGGACAGCCGCTCCGTGAACTGGCTTGCCTCTGAAGGTACTTGAGCACTCACCGACGTCTCCTCGGGCTGAGCGCACGCTATTGGTTTGGCTTCAAACGGTATGGATGCGGGGCGCCCACCGCAAGGGGTTGCGCGCCTCTCCGAAGGGGTGAACGCGCACCTCCCCGCAAGGGGATGCGCGCATGAACTCACGCCCCCTGCAAGGGCATTGACCCCCTGGCGACACGTCTCTATGTTGTTTGGTGTCAAACGAGTTCGGTCGAGCGGTTCGATCGAGCAGCTTGGTCAAACGGCTCGTCTACACAGTTCGGTCACAGGGAGTCGGCCCATGAAGGTCGCCGTCGACATGAACAAGTGCCAGGACCACGGGCAGTGTGTGTTCGCCGCCCCGGACGTCTTCCGCCTCGACGACAGCGGGCGGCTCGCCTACCTCAGCGATCCCGGTGACGCGTTCCGCGCCGACGTCGAGGAGGCCGCCGACGTCTGTCCGATGCAGGCCATCCGGATCGAGGCCTGAGCACCGTGGCCGCGCGCGTGGTCGTGGCCGGGGCGTCGCTGGGCGGGCTGCGCGCCGCCGAGCAGTTGCGCGCCGTCGGCTGGACCGGGCCGATCACGGCGGTCGGCGACGAGCCCCACATGCCCTACAACCGGCCCCCGCTCTCCAAGCGCGTCCTCGCCGGAACGGCGCCCTTCGCCTCGCTGGCCCTCACTCCGCGGGCGAACACCGCCGATGTGGAGTGGAGGCTGGGGACGAGGGTGACGGGCGCCCGGCTGCGGGACCGCGTCGTCGTCCTCGACGACGGCGAAGAGCTCGACTTCGACGGCCTGGTCGTCGCGACCGGTCTGCGCGCGCGGCGGCTGCGCTGCCCGGGACCGTCAGGACCGGGCAGCGGCCGCCATACGGTCCGCACGCTGGCCGACATACGCGCACTCCGGGCCGAACTCGCCCTGCCCGGCGTGCGGTTGGTGGTGACAGGCGCGGGGTTCATCGGCTGCGAGGTGGCCGCCACCGCCGTCGGTCTCGGCGTCGCCGAGGTGACCGTGGTCGATGTCGAGCCCCTGCCGATGCTGCGCCCGCTCGGCGAGTTCCTCGCCCGGGCGCTGCTGCGCCGACATGAGGAACGCGGGGTGCGATTCGCGCTGGGGACAGGAGTCGCCGGGTTCGAGGGCGATGGCCGTGTGACGGGGGTCGTCCTGAGCGACGGGCGGGTCCTGCCGGCCGACGTGGTCGTCGAGTCGGTCGGCTCGGTCGCCAACACCGAGTGGTTGGCGGGCAACGGCCTCGACCTGTCCGACGGCGTACTCACCGATGAGCACCTGAGGGCGCGGCGCGGCGCCGACGGGGCGGCCACGGCGGGCGGAGGGGCATTCCGCGTGGGCTCCGAGGCGGGCGGACGGGCATTCGGCGTGGCTTCCGAGGCGGGCGGCGGGTCGGCACGTGGCGCCTCGCACGAGGCGGGCGCACCGCCGTACGGCACGACAGCAGACGCGGGCTGCCTCCCCTACGTGGTCGCCGTCGGTGACATCGCCCGCTTCCCCAACGCCCGGTACGACGGCGTTCCGCGCCGGGTCGAGCACTGGTCGATACCGGGTGACACGGCAAGGCACGCCGCAAAGGTGCTGACAGCGCAACTGTGCTCACAGCCCGTCGATTTCGCACCCTTCGCCCCTCTCCCTTCCTTCTGGAGCGACCAGTACGACTTCCGGCTCCAGTCCTTCGGCTCGCCCGAGCTCGGGCACGACGACGTCCGGCTGCTCGACGGAGAGGCGGACGGCGACATGCTGGTGGGCTACCACCGCGACGGACGCCTCGTCGGCGTGGTGGGGCTCGGCGGTCCGGCCGCCGCCGCGGCCGCCGCCCGGCACCGTTCCCTCCTCCTCGAAAGGCCCGCCCTCAGCCCGCAAGGAGCCGCCTCGTGAGCAGCGTCCGTGGCTATTTCCACCCGAAGACGGCGACCGGCGAATCGTCCATCGTCCCCGCTCCCCCGTGGCACTACTCGGGCGACGTCCTCACGGTCGAATACCGCACGGACCCGGAGCGCGTACGTGAACTCCTGCCCCATCCACTGGAGTTGGCGGCCGAGGACCCGGGTGCGGTCGCGCTCGTCTGGGCGGACTGGCAGTCCTGTTCGGCGTCAAGGGATGAGCTCCTCGACCCGGTGCGGGCCCAGTACAAGGAGACGCTCGCGGTCGTGCGCTGCTCGTACCGGGGGCAGGTCTATTCGCGCTGCGTGTACATCTGGGTCGACAAGGACTTCGCGGTCGTACGCGGCTTCCACCAGGGTTATCCGAAGAAGCTGGGCTCGGTCCATCAGACCCGGCCGCACCCGTTCGGGCCGGCGCCCCGGATCGAGGCCGGTGCCCGCTTCGGGGCCACCCTCGCGGCGGCCGACCGCAGGCTGGCCCAGGCCGTGGTGACGCTGCGTCAGCCCTCTCCGACGGGCGGCTTCGTGAACGCACACCCGATGGCTCATCACCGCTGGCTGCCCTCCATCGAGAAAGGCAAGGGGCTCGCCCTCGACGAGCTGGTCGAGTCCGGCACCGCGTCCTTCGAGGCGGGGCAGGCGTGGGCGGGGGACGCCGACCTCGAACTCTTCGACTCCCCCACCGAAGAGTTGGCCCGCCTCGCGGTGCGGGAGCCGATCGCGGCGTACTACCGGCAGGTCGGCGTCGTGTGGGACGGAGGCAGACTCCTCGAATCCAACACCTCGGGAGCCGAATAACTCCCATGTATTTCATACCCAGTTGGAGGCACTTGTGCCGATCGGTCGGAGGACGGACATGACGAGTGAGCACACCGCCGCCGTCGCCGGGGTCGCCGTCGACACGCGGCACTGGATCGGCGGCGCGCGCGTCGGCTCCCCCACCGCCTTCACCGATGTCTCGCCGGTCGACGGCCGCGTGCTCGCGGGGGTGGCTCGCGGCTCCTCCTTCGAGGCCGGCGCTGCGGTGGCCGCCGCGAAGGCCGCCTTCCCCGGCTGGGCGGCCACCCCCCGCGCCGAGCGGGCCCGCATCCTGCACGCCATCGCCGACGGCGTACAGAAGCGGTCCGAGGACCTCGCCCAGGTCGAGACCCTCGACAACGGCGCGCTGCTCCGCTCACACCGGCGCGGGGTGATGCCGAGGGTGGCGCACAACTTCCGGTTCTTCGCCGACCGGCTGCTCACCCTGGACCTCGACGACTTCGCGACCCCGGCCGGAGCCGTCAACCACGTCTCCTGGGACCCGGCGGGGCCGTGTGTGCTGATCACGCCCTGGAACGCGCCGCTGATGCTGGCCACCTGGAAGGTCGCGCCCGCGCTCGCCGCCGGGAACACCGTGATCCTCAAGCCCGCCGAGTGGTCACCGCTCACCGCCTCACTGCTCGCCGACATCGCGGCGGACGCCGGACTCCCGCCCGGCGTCCTCAACGTCGTCCAGGGGTACGGCGGCGAAGCGGGCGCCGCGCTGGTCTCCCACCCGGACGTGCGCCGCATCGGCTTCACCGGGTCGGCGCCCACCGCCCGCCGCATCGCGGCTGCGGCGGCCGGACACCTCACCCCGCTGAGCCTTGAACTGGGCGGAAAATCTCCGCTGTTGGTGTTCGCGGACGCCGATCTCGATCTGGCTGTCGACCTGGCCGTGGAGCAGTACGACAACGCGGGGCAGGTGTGCCTGGCCGCCACCCGGCTGCTTGTCGAGCACAGCGTCGCGACGGAGTTCACGTCACGGTTCGTGGCGAAGGCCGCCCGGCTCCGGCAGGGCGACCCGCGCGACGAGACCACCGACATCGGGCCCCTGATCCATCCCGCCCAGCTGGAGAAGGTCGACGGATTCGTACGGCGCGCGGTGGCGTCCGGGGCACAGGCCCTGCTCGGCGGCACGCCCAACGTCGAGCTCGGCGGCACCTACTACCGCCCCACCCTGCTCATCGATGTCGCGCAGGACAGCGAGATCGTCCAGGAGGAGGTGTTCGGCCCGGTCCTCACGCTCCAGACCTTCGCGGACGAGGACGAGGCACTGGAGCTGGCCAACGGCACCCGCTTCGGGCTCGCCGCGACCGTCGTCACCTCGGATACCGGGCGGGCCCGGCGAGTGAGCGAACGGCTCGTGGCGGGCACGGTCTGGGTGAACTGCTTCTTCGTACGCGATCTACGGGCCCCCTTCGGCGGCTCGCGAGCGTCCGGCATCGGCCGCGAGGGCGGCACGTGGAGCTTCGACTTCTTCTGCGACATCAAGAACACCGTCACCTCACCGGGGAGTTGAGGACCATGGGCGAAATCGTCGGGGCGGGTCTGCTCGCGCACGTGCCCACCATCGTGCTGCCCGAGCCGGTGCGGCGCGAACTCAACGAGGGCGAGGAGATCACCCTCGTCACCGGTCTGCGACAACTGCGCGAGGACGTGTTCGAGAGCGACCGCTACGACACGGTGGTGGTCCTCGACTCGCACTGGGCGACCACGGTTGAGTTCGTCGTCACCGCGCAGAGTCGGCGCGCGGGCCTGTTCACCTCGGAGGAGCTCCCCCGAGGCATGTGCCGGATGCGGTACGACTTCCCCGGCGACCCTCAACTCGCCTATCAAATAGCCGAGTTCGCGGACCGGCACGGCACCTGGATCACCGCTGTCGACGATCCGTACCTTCCGGTGCACTACGCCACCGTGAACCTGTGGAAGTTCCTCGGCGAAGGGCTGCCCGACAAGCGGTGGGTGTCCATCGGCGTGTGCCAGACCGGTGACATGGAGGACCATCTCCGGCTCGGCCGCGCGCTCGCGGACGGCATCGCCGCGACGCCCGGCCGCAGGGTCCTGCTCATCGCGTCCGGCGCCCTGTCGCACACCTTCTGGCCCCTGCGCGAACTGCGCGACCACGAGGCGAGCGATCCCTCCCACATCCGTACGCCCGAAGCCCGCGCGGCCGACGTCGAGCGCATCGGCTGGTTCAAGGAGGGGCGCCACGCCAAGGTGCTCGAAACCATGCCGGAATTCCGGGAGTTCAGGCCCGAGGCGCGCTTCGCGCACTACCTGATGATGGCGGGCGCGCTCGGCGCCGAGGCCTGCACCGCGCCCGGCCGCCAGTACGGAGCGTACGAGAACTCGATCGGCACCGGGCAGGTCCACCTGTGGTTCGACCGGCCCGCCGACGGCTGGACCGGCACGGGCCTGCCGGCGCCCGCTGCCCCGCGCCACCCGCACCGACGCAGCCGGGAGGCCTGACATGACCGAGTACCGCCGCATCCTGCTCGACGGGTCGCCCGTCCAGGTCGTGCGCGAAGGGGACGAGCTCGTCGCCGGGGACGGGCGCCGGGTGAAGGCCGACGAGGCCGCGCATCTGCCACCCGTCACTCCCTCGAAGGTGGTCGCGGTCCACCTCAACCACCGGACCAGAGTCGAGGAGTTCGGGTCCCCACTCCCCGCCACACCCACCTACTTCCACAAACCGGTCTCGGCCCTCAACTCCCACCGGGGCGCGGTCGTGCGCCCGGCGGGCTGCAAGTGGCTGAACTACGAGGGCGAGGTGGCCATCGTCATCGGCAGGACCGCCCGCAACATCGCGCCCGAGGAGGCGGCCTCGTACATCGTGGGATACACCGTGGGCAACGACTTCGGACTGCACGACTTCCGCGACACCGACGCCGGCTCGATGCTGCGCGTCAAGGGCTCCGACACCCTGTGCCCGCTCGGACCGGGGGTCGTCACCGGCTGGGACTTCCGCCACAAGCGCCTGCGCACCTACGTCAACGGCAAGGTGGCGCAGGACGGTTCGACCGACGAGATGAGGTGGGACATGCACTACCTGGTGGCCGACATCGCCCGCACCATCACGCTGCTGCCCGGCGATGTGCTCCTGTCGGGGACTCCGGCGGGCTCCCGTCCTGTACAGCCGGGAGACGTCGTCGAGGTCGAGGTCGAAGGGCTCGGGCGGCTCACCAGCCACATCGTCGCGGGGCCGACGCCCATCCGCGCCGACGTCGGCGCCCAGCCCACCGAGTCCGAGGAGGTACTGTCCACGGCGCTCGGCGGGGACTGGGAGTTCCGCGGCATTCGGGCGCCGCGCCGATAGGGCGCCCCCATACGGGCACCGCACCGGGCATGCCACGGGGACGCCCGGCGCGGTGCTGCACCACCTCGGAGCCCGTGTCCGAATCCCGCCCGGGCCTGCGTTGCCCGACGGGGTCCGGACGCAGGCTCTCCCCCCACCCGCAGACCGAGCCCTGACAGGTGATCCGCGTGGACGGCAGGACGGCCGCAAGACAACCCGCTGAGCAGGACTCCCCCACCGCCGGACGGCTCAAGCCGAACGCGCTCGGCGTGCTCGGCATCCTCTTCCTGGTCCTGTCGGCACAGGCGCCGCTGACCGGCATCGCGGGCACGGTCCCGCTCTCCGTCGGCCTGGGCGACGGGCCCGGCGTGCCCGCCGCGTACGTCGCAGCGGGCGCGGTGATCCTGCTGTTCTCCGTCGGCTTCGTCGCGATGGGCCGCCATGTGGTCGATGCGGGGGCCTTCTACACGTACATCGGCCGGGGCCTCGGCCGTACCTCCGGCGCGGGCAGCGCGGCCGTCGCGCTGTTCGCGTACTGCACCGTCCAGGCCGCGATGTACGGCCTCTACGGGGCGACCGTGAGCGGGATCGTCGAGGTGCACACGGGGTTCGAACTGCCTTGGTGGGTATGGGGGTTGGCCACCATGGCCGTCGTGCAGGCGCTCGGCGCGACCGGCATCGAGATGGGGGCCAGGGTCCTCGCGGTGTTCGTCCTCGCGGAGATGAGCGTGCTGCTCGCCTTCGGCCTGGTGACGCTGTTCCGGGGCGGCGGACCCGAGGGGCTCGGCTTCACGCACAGCTTCTCGGCGGGCGCGGCGCTCAAGGGCGCTCCGGGGGTGGCTTTGATGTTCGCGGTGGCGTCGATGTTCGGCTTCGAGGCGACCGCGATCTACGGCGAGGAGGCGCGCGATCCGCACCGCACCGTGCCGCGGGCCACCTACCTGTCGATCGTCGTAGTGACCGTCTTCTTCGCCTTCACCTCGTGGATGGTGGTGTCGTCGTACGGTGCTTCCGGCGCGGCCGGGGCCGCGGGCAAGGCGCTGGCGGGCGGTGACGGTTCGGCGTTCGTGTTCGCGCCGATCACGGGGCGATTCGGCGGCTGGGCGAACGACGTGCTGCCGGTCCTGCTCGCCACCTCCCTGTTCGCGGGGATGCTCGCCTTCCACAACTCCGCGAACCGCTATCTGTTCTCGCTCAGCAGGGAAGGCCTGCTTCCGCGCGGCCTGCGCACGCTGAACCGGCGGCACTCGCCCTGGGTGGCGGGCAGCGTGCAGACGACGATCGCCGTGCTGCTCGTCATGCCGTTCGCACTGGCCGGCAAGGACCCGGTGCTCACCCTGTTCTCCTGGTTCAGCGGGGTGGCGGTGCTCGCGATGATGCTGCTGTACTTCCTGACCTCCGTGTCGGTGATCGTCTTCTTCCGCCGCGAGCGGCTCGACACCCGGCCCTGGAACACACTGATCGCCCCGATGCTGGGCGCGCTCGGCCTGGCGGGCGCCGTCTGGCTGATCCTGGCCAACCTGACGACCCTCATCGGCGGCGACCGGGCCACGGCGACGTGGCTCGCGCTGGCCGTGCCGGGGGTCTTGGCGCTGGGGGCGGGGGCGGCGCGGCTCGTTCGTGGCAGAGCGGGGTGAATGCTGTGGTGCGGCCGGGGGGCGCGGTTTTCGGCCCGGCCGACGATCCGGGGGTGGAATGCGATGAGCTTCGCCGGGCGACCGGGGGCCGCGTTGCCGGTCCTGTCTGTCCGGGGCGGAACGCCGTGAGCCGCATCGCCGCGCGCCGCCCGCTGGTCGCGGTCCCGGCTCGCTTCGCGGCCTCCACGTCGGCGCTGCGGTACGCGGCCGAGGTCAACGCCCGTGCGCTGATCGAGGCGGTGTGGCGGGCGGGCGGCGAGCCGGTCACCCTGCATCCTCACGCGCCGGGCGGCCGGGCGGATCCGGCCGAGGTGGGCGCCCGGCTCGCCCGCTTCGACGGCGTCCTGCTGCCCGGGGGTGGAGACATCGCCCCGGTACGGTACGCCGCCGAGCCCCATGCCGGTGGGTACGACATCGATGCCGAGCAGGACGGCTTCGACCTCGAAGTGACGTACCGGGCACTGGAGTTGGGTCTTCCGCTCCTTGCGGTCTGCCGGGGTCTACAGGTCGTCAACGTCGCGCTGGGCGGCACGCTGGACCAGGACATGGGCGGGGCTGCGGGCTCCCACCGGCACTACGTGCACCGGGTGGCCGTCCGGCCCGGCACACTTCTCGCGCGGGCGGCGGGCGCGACGAAGGTGACCGCGTCCTGCTATCACCACCAGCGGGTCGACCGTCTCGGCATGGGCCTGACGGTCACCGCGCGTGCGGCCGACGACACGGTGGAGGGGCTTGAACTCCCGGCCCACCGGGGTTGGTTCGTCGCGGTGCAGTGGCATCCGGAGGATACGGCGCGAGGGGATGCGGCGCAGCGGGGGGTGTTCGGGGCGTTCGTGCGGGCGGCGGCCCGCGTGACGGAGGTTTGACCCCGAGGAGCCTGCCCATCCGCCCGCCCGTGCAAGGGGTGGGGTGGTTCGGCTCCTGGCGCTGCGCCCCAGCCCCCTGCGGGGACTCCGTCCCCTGCACCCCTCTCGGAGGCTCCGCCCCGGACCCCCGTTCGCGCCCGAACGGCGCTCGTCCTCAAACGCCGGACAGGCTAGGAGTGGGCTGGGTATGCCCGCATGGAAGCCCTGCCAAGTCCAGCGCCGCTGGGGGCGCGGGGAACTGCGCGACCAGCCCCGCACGGTCCGCAGCCGAATGACCGCCCAACACGCCAGCCCCGGAGGGTTGCGGGAAGGGATGGGGTGGGGGGCCGACGGGGTCGGGGCGGAGCCCCGGCACCCCCTACTCCGGCGGCCCGAGTCGCTCAGGCCCCCTGCCCCCTAGCGCGCCGCCCGCTGCGCCGCGGCGCCGGATCCGCCCCGCCCAGGAGCTCGCGCCTCCGCCCCTCCCCCTGCTCCTCGACCTGAAGCACAACCCGCCGCAGCCCGTCCGCGACCCTGCGGCACTCCGCATCGTCCAACTGCCCGGTGACAAAGGCCTCTTCCTCGTTGAAGCGCGGGAACAGGCCCTGCATCAACGCCTCCCCCTCACCGGTGAGGCTCAGCAGCACGAGCCTGCCGTCGGTCGGGTGGCCGGCCCGTTTCACCAGGCCCCGCGCCTCCAGCGTGCGGGCGACCCCGGTGAGCGTGCCCTTGGAGATGCCCGCCTCCTCCGCGACGTGCCGGGTCTCCGACTCGCCCCAGATCCACACCACCCAGAGCACGACGAACGCGGTCCACGTCAGATCGCAGCCGCGCAGCACGGAGTTCTCCAGATGCTGGCGCACCGCCGAGGCCGCTCGGTAGATGTTGGCCACCACGGCCATCTGGTCATGGCGGATCGGCGCACCGCCGAGCTTCGCCTGCGCCAGCTGCTCTGCTTCGGTGATGGATCGCCGGCCGGGCACGGGCCACACCCCTTCGACGCCGCGGGGGCGGCATGGTTCGAAGACATCGTTCGGACTCGAATTGTACGAACGCGGCGCACAAGCCGTCCCGCCCTTGGACGTGACAGCTTCGCACCCCCTCGACCCCGGCCCCCGCGGTCAACCGAACCGCACGCTCAGCGGCAGCCGTACGCCGAAGCTGAGGGTCTGCCCCGGCTGTGCCGCATCGAGGAATTGATTCGGATCGCATTCCGCGTCCTCGTACAGAATGGCAGTGCTGTTCGTACCGTTGTGGACACTCAGTGCCTCGCCGCTGAGGATGAAGCAGAAATGGTCGGGCGGATTGTCGATGGTGGTGAATCCCCCGGTGTCCGCACGCTGATAGCTGAAGCTTCCGGTGGCGGCCTGGGCATCGGTGCAGAGCCCGGCCATCGCCGTGAACAGCGACATCGCCGCACCCGCGACCAGAACCGACCTGGTCACCCTCTTACTCGTAAACACCCGCCTGAGTACACGAATGGGTCCACCACTGGATACACGGCTGTCTACACGACCGATTGCGCGACTGCGTACTTGCATCTGCGGCCCCTCCCTCCCTCGACCAACTCTCCCTGTAGCTGGGCCATTTGAGCCTGCTTCCCGGGCATGGGAACGGAAAGGACTCACACTCGCCTTCACCCGGACGGCGCAGCGCACACCCTCCCCGCACGGGCGCGGGCGGGCGCCCGGAAGGCCGGTACACGCCCATTCGAGCGGTTGTCAGCGGCATTTTTCCTGCGGAACCATCGAGGGACCCAGAGGGGGGTGCCTATGCACTGGCGAGTTACGCCACAAGGAATCCTGCGGAAAGCAACGCGGAAAGTGACGCCCAAACGGCGCACAGCCCCAATTCGGCGGCTGGGAACGGTGGTTGGCGGGGCTCTTCTCCTGATCGCCCTGCTGGCGTCGAACGCCCAGGCGGCCGACGGACAGTTCCCGTACACCCGATTCGACACCGGGACACTCGACGCGCTGTTCAATCCGCCGAACGACGTGTGCCTGCAGCTGCCCGGCGGTGCGGCCCACGCGGGCAACGACACCGACGCGACCGCGTTCGTCTACGCGGACACCGGGTGCCAGCAGCTCCTCGCGATCGTGGGCGTCGGAGGGACATGGGACGAGACCGGGCCGCCGCCCCTGCCCGCCCGCAGCGTGGGATTCGGTTCCGGCTAGCCCAATGTCCGGTCAGGCGGCCAAGCACTCCGAATCACCTTCACAGCAAGGGAGTTCCTCCATGAACGTTCTGCGGCGGGCGAGCAGAGTCCTCGTGTCCGCGGCTGCCATCGGTGCCACCGTCCTCGTCCTCAATCCCGCGACCGCTTCGGCCGATTCCCGTGGGAGCTCGGTCCGTTCAGGAGTGGCGGCCGACTACAAGTGGTTCACCTGGGACGACCTGAGGGTCGGTGACTGCCATCAGACGGGCGGGCACCTCCAGCTCTACTCCGACGGCAAACTCACGTTCAACGCCACGACCTGGACGACCCGCACCTTGAGCGGGGACATCTGGCACTCGCGGTTCAAGCTGAACAACGGGTCGGGCCAGACGTTGTACACCACCGGGACCTACGACAGCCCCACCATGTGGCCGAGCAAGCACCACACCTACACGGTGCAGGGCACCTTCGAACCCAGCGTCTATCACGCCATCGCGAGGGTCGTCCAGCACTCCGAGTGCTGAGAACCGCAGCTGGTTCAAGCGGCGGCGCTGTGCTTCGCAGAGCACAGCGCCGCTTCTTCATGTGCTGGGCGCGGGATGCGCCTCCGCGTCAACCGATGGCCCGGATGGTTCTACTGGGGCTTGAAGGAGCGGATCTGGTAGTTGCCCTGGAGGTTGCCGCCCTGGCCGGCCTGGGTGGATCCGACGCGCGCGTGGTAGTTGGTCTGCGTGTAGTACTGGACGCGGTGCCCTGTCTTGTTCCATACGGAGCGCACGTTCTGGCCCCTCTGGATGAAGGAGCAGTTGTCCGCCGTGTTGGCCAGGCTGGACTGCGACCACTGACAACGGGTTCCCGAACCGTTCCAGTCGCTGTAGATGCAGAAGTATCCGGGGGAGCAGTTGTAGGCCGCCGCCCGTGCGGGCGCCGCGGGGGCCGCGGTCGCGGTGGGTACGACGCCCAGCGCGGCGGCCAGCGCCACGGAGGCGACGGCGAACGAGTGGATACGACGCATAGGAGCAACTCCTCTTTCTCGTCGGTGGTCCGAGCGGGCCACACCCCGTGGGCCGGCCACTCAGGACCGCATGGGCGCGGGGAAGCCGGGCCGAACGGTGGCACCGCTGGACCCGCCCCGCGAAATCACCGCCCAGTATTTCGTCGCCCCAAGCGCATCATCAGGGCATTTCTCGCCGACCGGACGGGGATGGGAGTACGGCGGCGCACGCTCGGGTCGTGCGCCGGGGTCCGCCCCGTGCGCCCCGCGGCCTGTCGCATTGGGGCGGACGGGTGATTTCCGGCTGGTCACGCGGCGCGGCGCGGCCGCAGTACCGCGTGGGCATGAGAAGGAATCAGACAGAGCACCGATTTGTATGACAATCATCCCGATCAGAGGAACTGCGCATGCCTGCAGCACTCCATGGCTTCACCCACCCGCGTACGCGGGCCGCCGCCGTCGCGGCACTCACCCTCGCGGGAACCGCCCTGGCCGGCACATCGGCTGCTTTCGCCGCCCCCGGCGACAACGGTGACGTGAAGATCCACGCGATGGGGACGCTCTTCACCGACCCGAGCAACAACCCGAGGGTCTGCGGCTTCTACCTGGACGGCTTCAACTTCGACACCGTCCAGGGCGTCACCTGGAACATCAGCCCCCAGCCGGCAAGGGCCGGCGGTGCCACCCTCACCGGCACCCTGAGACTCGCGGGCGGCACCGGGTACACCACGCCGCTGACACTGCCCGACGGGCAGTACAAGCTCGTCTGGAACATCGCCGGCGGCAACGGAGCGAGCAAGCAGAAGGTCTTCACGGTCGACTGCACGCCGGGCTCCCCCAGGATCGGCGCGCCGCTCGGCGGGGTGCCCGCGGGCGGCGGCGGTCTCGCCGAGACGTCGGGCGTTCCGCAGGCGGGAGCCGCGGCAGGCCTGGGACTGGTCTCGGTCGCCGGTGTGCTCTATGTCCGCCGACTCCGCCGCCGCCGTTCCGATGGCTCAGCGTAGACACGCCCCCATCGCCCGGCACCGGACGCGCGCCTACCGCCTGACGAGGACGGCGGCCCTGGCCCTGTCCCTGGTGGTGGGCGGCGTCTGGGTGGCCCACCACGGCGAGCCGGCCCCGCCCGCCGGCGACGGGCCGCGGTTCGCCAAGGCGGCGGCCGACCCGGCGGGCGACAGCCGGGGCCCGGCATCCCCGCGCCCGGCGTCCCCCCGCGCGGTGGCCCCGCAGCCGGTAGTCCAGCATCCGGTGACCCCGCCTCCGGTGACCCCGCCTCCGGTGGCGTCGCCGCATCCGCTGCCGCCCTCCCCGGCGGTCTCGCTTGCGATTCCGTACCTCGGAATCAAGGCGCCGGTCGTCGCCCTGGGCCTCGACGCTCAGCGGCATCTCACCACCCCGCCCGTGGACAACCCGAAGGTGGCCGGCTGGTATCAAGGCGGCCCGTCGCCCGGCGAGTTGGGCACTGCCGTCGCTGTAGGACACCTCGACACCAGGGTCGGAGCCGCCGTCTTAGCCGGCCTCAAAATGCTGCACCCGGGTCGGCTGATCGAGGTCCGCCGCGCCGACGGCAAGATCGCCGTGTACACGGTGGACCGCATCAAGACGTACGCGAAGGCACGCTTCCCCGACAAGGAGGTGTACGGCCCGACAGGCCGCCCCGAGCTGCGCCTGATCACCTGCGCCGGCCGGTTCAACGCGAAGACGGGGTACGAGAGCAACCTCGTCGTCTTCGCCCACCTCACCGACATCCGCACCACCCCCGCGCGCCCACCGGAGCCGCAGCACAGGAAGCACTGAACGCGTCAAGCGCCGGCCGCATCAACTCCCGGCCGAAAAGCACCCCCTGGGATTCCGGTGACGTTCGGTGGCTATTGACACTCCTGTCAATGACATGGACATTACTAGTCGCTCATCCGGCTCCACGCCGCCCCACCCAAGCGGCCGGGAGCCGTGCTCCACCCCCCACCCTCGTCACATCCCATGACGCACGGTCCTGGAGGAGCCACCATGAGACGACACAGAACCGCCCTGGCCGCAGCCCTGCTCACCGCCGCCGCAGGGCTCGCCTCGACGCAGAGCGCCCACCCCGCCCCCGCGCACCCCGCAACCGCCCCCTCCCCGAGCGCCCCCCATCGCGGCACGGTGGCCGGGGCCCGAACGCCGGACCGCAACCCGGCGAGGGACCGTGCCGTAGCGGCCCTCAAGAAGGGGCGCGGCACCACGTTCCGTACGAACCAGGCCGAGCCCACCCACAATTGGTGGGGAGTGTTCCCCCGGCCGGGCACCCACGACGGCATCACCGCGACCCACACCGTCGACCCGAACTATCACGTGAGCGACGCCGACAACTTCACCTACGCACCCACCACCAAGGCGCAGAACTCCTGCATGGAGGTGGTCACCGCCTACTGGAACAGCGGCAACGAGATATGGGCCTGGGACTGGTGCGGGGCGGGCGGTCCGGCCAAGACGGTCGCCGTCGACGCGGACTTCAAGGCGAAGTACACCCGGCCGTCGGGAGACGAACTCGCCTACAGCGTCCAGCTGGTGCGGGACCCCGGCTCCGGCAACAGCTGGTCGTCGTACCTCTACAACTACCGTTCCGCGCGATGGGAGTTGCTGTATCGGCAGTCCGGTCAGGACCAGAGCGGGCTCGCCCACGGCTGGGACATGTTCGAGATATACGCGAGCGTGAACCCCTCGACCGGCTCGGGCTACTACTGCACCGAGGCACGCAACACCGTCTTCGACAGCAGCGCGATAGAGCTCCGCCACAACGGCACGTGGAAGCCCGCGAGCCCGTCCGACTCGCCCTGGACCGAAGACAATCCGTCCGGACAGGACTTCCTGTGCCCGCAGTTGAACTTCATCCGGGCGGGCGCCGACGACCACTGGACCGTACGCCAGTAGAGGCAGCCCCGTCTTTTCCCGGCACGCCCATCTTTTCCGGGCACGGCACTAGGAACCTCAGGGCCGTCTCGCTACCCTCCGCGCATGATTTCCACGGTTGTCTGGGGCACCGGCAATGTCGGCCGTGCGGCGATACGTGCCGTGGAGGCCCATCCGGCACTGGAGCTCGCGGCCGTCCTGGTCCACGATCCGGCCAAGGCCGGCCGCGACGCCGCTCAACTCGCCGGACTTGACGGCCAGTTGGGCGTTGCCGCGACCGACGACATCGAGGCCGTCCTCGCCGAGCACCCACGGGCCGTCGTGTACGCGGCGTCCGGCGACATCCGGCCCGACGAGGCCCTGGCCGACGTCACCCGCGCGATACGGGCGGGCGCCGTGGTGGTCACCCCCGCGCTGTATCCGCTCTACGACCACCGCGGCGCCCCGCCGGAATTCCGGGACCCGGTGCTCGCCGCCGTCGCGGAGGGCGGCGGGTCCCTGTTCGTCTCCGGCGTCGACCCGGGCTGGGGCAACGACGTGCTGCCTCTGCTGATCAGTGGGCTCGGCAGCACCGTGGACGCGATCCGCTGCCAGGAGATCTTCGACTACTCCACGTACGACCAGGAGGAGTCGGTCCGCGATCTGATCGGCATGGGGCATCCGATGGAGTACGAGCCCCTGATGCTCGCACCGTCCATCCCCACCATGGTGTGGGGCGGTCAACTGCGGCTCATGGCAAGGGCGTTGGGCGTCGATCTCGACGACATCCGCGAAACCATGGACCGGCGCGCGCTCGACGTCACGGTGAGCACCCGCACGATGGGCACGTTCGAGGCGGGCACGCAGGGTGCCGTGCGGTTCGAGGTGCAGGGCATCGTCGAGGGCGAACCGCGCATCGTCATCGAGCACGTCACCCGCATCCACCCCTCCTGCGCCCCGGACTGGCCGGTCCCGCCCGACGGCGGCGACGGGGCGCACCGGGTCGTCATCGAGGGGCGCCCGCGCATCGAGGTCACCGTCGAGGCGAGCGACGAGGGCGAGAACCGGTCCGCGGGCGGCAACGCCACCGCGGTCGGCCGTCTGGTGAACGCCATCGACTGGCTGGTGGCCGCGGAACCCGGCCTCTACGACGCGCTCGACGTCCCGCTGCGCCCGGCAGTCGGCAGACTCGGAAGGAAGCAACGATGAGGATCGACATCCCCGAGGGCCAGGAGCCGATCGGGTACGTGTGGGGCGACATGGTCCCCGGCATCGGCATGGCCGCCGCGAACTTCTCCCTGTCCGTCTACTCCCATACGACCCTGGGGCTGCGGGAGTTCGAGGCCGCGCGGCTGCGGATCGCGCAGATCAACGGATGCCGGTTCTGTCTGGACTGGCGGACCGACCGGGACGGCGAGAAGGTCGAGGAGACGTTCGCCGACGCGGTCACCGAGTGGCGCACCACCGACGCCTTCGACGACCGTACGCGGCTCGCCGCCGAGTACGCCGAGCGGTACGCGCTCGACCACCACGGCCTCGACGAGGAGTTCTGGGGCCGGATGACCGCGCACTACAGCCAGGTCGAGATCGTGGAGCTGAGCATGAGCATCGGCTCGTGGCTGGCGTTCGGCCGGCTCAACCACGTGCTGGGCCTCGACTCGGTATGCGTGCTGCCGACGCACTGAATCGACGCACTCGAAAAAGACGCACTGAAAGGGGCCGTCCGGCGTCCCGGGCGGCCCCGCGTTCGCGCCGTCACGCGAGATCGGCGGCGATGATCTTCTCGATGTTCCGTTCGGCGAGCGCCGTGATGGTGACGAACGGATTGACGCTGGTGTTGCCCGGGATCAGCGAGCCGTCGATGACGTACAGGCCCGGATAGCCGTACAGGCGCCCGTAGTTGTCGGTTGCCTTGTTGAGCACCGCGCCGCCCAGCGGGTGGTAGGTGAGCGTGTCGTTCCAGATCTTGTACGCGCCGAACAGGTCGGTGCGGTAGATCGTCCCCTCCGTCGCGTTGATCTTGTCGAAGATGGTCCTGGCCATGTCGATGGACGCCTGTTTCCAGGCGGTCTGCCAGTCCAGGTCGACCCGGCCTGCCGCGGGGTTCCAGGAGAACGTGCCGCGGTTGGGGTTCTTGGTGATCGACAGGTAGAACGAGGCGTACGTCTCGATGCCGGTGGGCAGCGGCGCGACCTCGGCGAACGCACCGCCCGCGTTCCAGTTGTCGATGCCGCCGCACGGGATGGCCGCCTGGACCTTGCCGGTAGGGTCCCACAGGTAGTTGGCACGGCCGCACATGACGTTGCCGTTGTCGCCCCAGCCACGGCCGATCTCGCCGTTGAGGTTGGGCAGCGCGCCGGTGGCCTTCAGTTTGACGAGGAGTTTGCTGGTGCCGACGCTGCCGGCCGCGAAGAACACCTTGTCCGAGGTGACGGTCTTGGTGGCGGTGACGTCGCCGTTGGTGTTGAGCTGCTCGATGACGACGGTGTAGCCGCCGGAGCCCGGGGAGACCGAAGTGACCCTGTGCAGTGGCGAGATGGTGACCCTGCCGGTCGACTTGGCCTGGGCGAGATAGGTCTTCTGGAGCGACTTCTTGCCGTAGTTGTTGCCGTACAGGATCTCGCCCGCGACGGCCGACTTGGGGACGGTGCCGGCCGCTTCCCGCTGCATGTAGTCCCAGTCGTACACGTCGGGCACGAACACGAACGGGAAGCCGGAGCGCCCCGCCTGCTTGCGGCCGACGCGGGCGAACTGGTAGCAGTCCACGGTGTCGAACCAGGCCGGGTCGATGAGCCCCGAGCCGAGTCCGGCGTTGGCGCGCGGGTAGTAGGTGTTGTACATCTCGTCGGGGTTGACGGACGGGAGGATGGCGCCGAAGTTCTCCCGCTTGGGCGTGACCGCCATGCCACCGTTGACCAGCGAACCGCCGCCGACCCCGCGGCCCTGGTACACGGTGATGCCGCTGAAGTCCTCGGCATCCAGGATCCCGGTGTAGCGGGGGATGTCCTTGTCGATCGGGATGCCGAAGAAGTTGCTCAGGGGCTGCTTGGTCTTGGTGCGCAGCCAGTACGAGCGGTAGTCCGGCGCGGTCGTGTTGCAGAAGATCTTGCCGTCCGAGCCGGGGGTGTCCCAGGCCATCCCCATCTCGATCATCTGCACGTCGACGCCCGCCTGCGCGAGCCGCAGTGCCGCGACCGAACCGCCGTATCCGGTGCCGATCACGAGGGCCGGGACATGGGCGCCGTCTCCGATCGGGGCGGCCTGGGCCACGGTCGCCGCATGCGCCGCAGTGCCGTGGCCGACTAGCGCGGCGGCCCCGAGAATAGAACCCGTTCCAGCGATAAATCTTCGCCGCGAAACACCCTGGGAACCTGAAGGTTGCATGGTAGTGTCACTCATGTGACATTCCTCACTCTCGATGGAGTGAGAACAGGTTCTACTGGCGCTTGCGTGATAAGTCACTAGATACCTGGAGGTAACTTCTGGCTCATTACGCACTCTTGAACGGCGGCGCCGGTGCCGGTTTGCGGTTGATCGGAGTCACCGGGGTGCGGATGGCGACCGGGGTGCGGCGCGGCCCGGACCACGGCGCGGGTACGGCGTCGATGTCCCGCGCGATCCGCATCGCAAGGGCCTCGTAGTTGACCCGCCACCCCCGGAAGTGCGGCCACGCCTCCTCGGGGCTGCGCTCGGCGGGATAGCCCTGCTCCTGCATCCGGACCACCCCGACCAGGAAGTCCTCGTAGGTCAGGACCAGCGGGCCGTCCGGGTGGGGATCGGAGTCGTACGGGATGCCCTGGAGGTCGGCGATGTCGCGGAGGCAGACGAATCCCGCGCGCAGCGCCATCCGTACGTCGGCCTGTGGCTGGGACGGGTTGAAGGCGAGCTGGAGAGCGGCCGCGTCCATCACCGCAAGGAGGGCGATCAGCCAGTTGCGGGTCGCCTTCGGGGAGCGGAAGTGGATGAGCACCGGGTAGGTGGTGTGGCTCTCCCCCACCTCGGCGCTCCAGCGTTCCCAGCCGGCGAACAGTTCGCCGATGCTGTTCACCAACTCGACCTGCGCGTACCGGGCGAGGATCTCGGGCCCCCAGGGCGGGCTGCCGGCGCGGGCCTGGAGCAGGGTGACCTCGGTTTCGCGGCGCTGATAGGCGGCGTACAGGGTGGGCAGATAGCCGATCTGGAGGCCGATGACGATGGGCCCGGTGGCCGCCGCGCAGAAGTCGATCGCATTCAGGCTGGCCCGGTTGCCGGCGGCGAAGCCGAGGGTGAAGAGCGAGGAGCCGGACTCGGTCATCGACTCCCGCAGGCCGAGCCCGCTCACCGCCGCTTCGAGCAGTCCATAGCCGATCATGAAGAAGAGCAGCCAGCCCATCAGGGTGACCACGATGGACAGCGGGGCGACCGGCGCGAGCACCCGGTCCTTGGCCTCGGCCCCGCGCAACAGGTCGGCCACCCGTTGGAAGGGCCAGCGCACCGCCTGCTGGACGATCCGGGTGAAGCTGGATCGGGTCGGCCGGGGAATCACCAGGGTGCGCAGCACCGAGGAGAAGATCCCGAGCACGAGGACGGCGCCGAGCACGCCGAACACTGCTCTCACCTGGAGGTTGTTCCTTTCCGGTATGCCGGGCGGCGCCTGCCCTCGCCCGGCCACAGGAAGGTTACGTCGCCCCGGAGCGGGCACACCGCAAGGCCCGGCCAGGCTTTCGGGGGCCGGGTCCTGACAGGGCTTCAGCCTCGCGCCCCTTCAGGGCGCCGCGGCTTCAGGGCGGGCTTCAGGGCGCTGCGACCTGCCAGCCCTTTTCGAGGAGCGCGAAGGCGGCTTCCACTGCCTTGCGGGAGTCGGGCTGGGCCCTCGCCAGGCTCAGGGTCTCCAGGGCGAACCTCGCCAGCGCCGCGCACACGGGGTCGTCCTTCGCGGCACCGATGTCCTCGGCGATGGCCTGAGCCAGGGCCACCTCGTGGCGCAGCCACATGCGGTGCGCGTAGTCGCGCAGCGCCGGGGTGCCCTCGACGAGCGCCATGAACCGGGCGAATTCGGAGTCCCCGGCGCCCGCGTCGATCTTGTTCTTCAGGATGTGCTCGCGCAGGGCGGCGGGGATGGACCGGCCCGTCGGGCGCTCGCGCACCGCGGCCACGAGGGCCGCCTCCTGCCCGGCGTCGTCGTCGAAGACCAGCGCCTCCTTGCCGGAGAAGTGCTTGAACAGCGTCGTCGTCGACACATCGGCGGCGTCGGCGATGTCCTTGATGCCGACCTGGTCGTAGCCCCGCTCCAGGAACAGCTGGAGCGCCGCATCGGCCAGCGCCTGCCGGGTGGCCGCCTTCTTGCGCTCCCGGCGCCCCATCGTCTCGGTCATGACGATCAGCCTACCCCTGGGTTGGCGCGATCGAAAAGTTCACTCGTTGCACATTTTTAGTGAGTGTGCTTTTTTGGAATGCCCGGGCACGCCGCTCCGCCCCCTTCCGCCCGGCTCTCCCGCACCCCTCGCATCTCCCTCGTGGAAAGAGTGATCAGCCATGTCCGCATCCGTACCCGAACCGGCCGTCGCGGCCCGGAACGTCCGCTGGGCGCTGCTCGGTGTCATGCTCGCGATGCTGCTCTCGATGCTCGACAACATGGTCGTCGGCACCGCGATGCCGACGATCGTCGGCGACCTCGGCGGCCTGGCGCACATCGCCTGGGTCGTGACCGCCTACACCCTGGCCACGGCCGCCTCGACTCCGGTGTGGGGGAAGTTCGGCGATCTGTACGGCCGCAAGCACATGTATCTGGCCTCGGTGGCCGTGTTCGTGGTGGGCTCGGCGCTGTCCGGCGCCGCCCATTCGATGACCCAGCTGATCGCCTTCCGGGTGCTCCAGGGCCTGGGCGCCGGCGGCATCGGAGCCGGCGCCTTCGCCCTCATCGCCTCCCTCGTGCCGCCACGCGAACGCGGCCGCTACCAGGGCATGACCGCGTCCGTGATGGCGATCGGCACGGTCGGCGGCCCGCTGCTGGGCGGTTTCGTCACCGGGCACATCGGCTGGCGCTGGGCGTTCTACCTCAACCTGCCGCTCGGCGTGGTCGCCTTCGTCTGGTGCCTGCTGATGCTGCACCTGCCGGCGCACCGCTCCCCCGCCCGCGTCGACTGGCGGGGGATCACCTTGTTGACGGCCACCATCTGCGCGCTCGTCCTGGCCGCGACCTGGGCCGGATCGACGTACGCCTGGATCTCGTGGCAGATCCTCGGCCTGTTCGCGCTGGCCGCCATGGGCACGGCCGCGTTCATCGCCTCGCAGCGGCGGGCCGCCGAACCGGTGCTTCCGCTCAGGGTGTTCACGGGGCACCGCAACTTCCCGCTGGCCTCCGCGCTGATCCTGGTGGCCGGGGTCGTCATGTTCGGCTGCGCGCTGTATCTGCCGCTGTTCCAGCAGACCGTGCAGGGGGCCTCGGCGGCCGACTCGGGGCTGCTGCTCCTGCCGATGATGATCCCGGTGGTGCTCGTCTCGCAGCTGGGCGGCAGGTACATGTCGGCCACCGGCAGGTACAAGATCTTCCCCGTGGCGGGCGCGGCCTGCATGGCGGCCGGCCTGTTCCTCCTGTCCACCATGGACGTCAACACCTCGCGCACGGTGACCAGTTGCTACATGGCCCTCGTGGGCATCGGCCTCGGCGCTCAGATGCAGATGGTGATGACGATGGCGCAGAACAGCGTCGAGATGCGCGACATGGGGGCCGCCTCGGCCTCGATGAACCTGTTCCGCACCATCGGCGGATCACTGGGCGTCGCGGTCTTCGGCTCCCTGTTCACCGGCGCCGTCACCGCCCACCTGCCCGGTACGGGGTCGGGCAGTGCGCCGGATGCCGACTCGCTCGCGTCCCTGCCCGTCGCGGCCAGGGACGCCTACCTGCATGCGGTGACCCGGGGCACCCATCAGATCTTCCTGACCGCAGCCGTGCTGTGCGCGGCCGCCTTCGTCGCCGCGCTGTGCGTCAAGGAGGTCCCGCTGCGGGGCAAGCCGCAGCCCGTCCAGGCGGACGCGCAGAGCAAGGCCGCCGTGTAGGGCGACTACGGGCGGAGGGACTACGGCCGGCGGCGGGGCTTGCCTCGCTTGGAGGCGCCCTTCGTCGCGCCGGAGCCGCCTCGCGGGTTCTTGGCGCCGGGTTTGCCCGACTTGCCGCCAGCCTTGCCCGCCGCGGGCTTGCGCTGGGCGCCGCCCTTGTCGGAACGCTTCTGCTTGGGCTGGGGCGGCGTCGGCGTACGGCCGCGGGAGCTGTTCACCGTACGACCGCGGACGATCCCGATGAACTCCTCGACCAGGTCGGGAGTGGGCTCCTCCTCCGGCCACGAAAGGGCCACGCGCGACTCGGGGACGCCCGTGATCGTCCGGTACGTGAGGTCCTTGCGGTGGTACAGGCGGGCGAGCGACTGCGGCACGACGAGGAGGCCCACTCCGGCCGCCACCAGCTCGATGGCGTCCTCGGTCGTGGCGGGGCGCTCCAGTGCGGGACGGCCCGGCGGGCGCTCCCAGTCCAGGGTGTCGTCGAGGGGGTGCAGCACGATCTCGTCGGCCAGCTCCTCGGCGGACACCTCCTCGACCGCCGCCACGAGGTGATCCTTGGGGACCACGACGACCGTCGTCTCGGTGTACAGGGGGATCGCGCTGAGATCCGTACGGTCGATCGGCAGGCGTACGAATCCCGCGTCCGCGCCACGGCCGCGCAGCACGTCGGGCGCCTCGGCGGCGGTCACCGTGCTGAGGGTCAGGGGGACGTCGGGCAGCCGCTCGTTCCAGATCCGCACCCACTTGCTCGGCGTCACACCCGGAACGTAGGCGAGCCGGAACGATGGGGATTCTTCCGAGCCTGTCACTCCGCCAGGTTACCGGTCGTGGTCAGCGGTATCGCACACGCTCGCTACTCTTGACACATGACGTCGCACCAGACCACCCAGACGATGAAGCCCGCGACCGCGGCGAAGAAGCTGGGTGTGTACCTCGAGGCCACCCCCGCCGAGTTCCAGGAGGGTGTCGTCTCGCGTACCGAACTGAACGCCCTGCAGGCCGACCCGCCCCAGTGGCTGCAGGACCTGCGACGGACCGGCCCGCACCCCCGGCCCGTGGTCGCGGCCAAGCTCGGCATCTCCATCGCGGGCCTCGCGCGCGGCGGGGTCACCGAGGCCCTCACCACGGAGCAGATCGACGCGCTGAAGCAGGACAACCCCGAGTGGCTGCAGAAGGAGCGCGCCACGCAGGCCGAGGTCCGCAAGGAAGCGGTCCGCATCAAGGAGAAGCACGAGAAGGACAGGGAGAAGAGCGCGCAGCAGGCCGACGAGCCCCGCGGCCCCCGCTCCTGACCCACCCCGGCGTCCGCCGACGCCAAACAGCTGTACGAGAGTGCCGCTGACCGGTTGCCAAGCACCCGGTCGGCGGCGCTTTGCGTTGGTGCCCGCTCCGGCCGGTCCCCAACTCACGTAAGAGCGCGACGAATTACCCTTCTTGACGCAGCGTCACCGACGGCGCACCCGGCCGTCGGACCGGGGTTGTCCAAGACGAGGGTCGGGCGGTGGCGGTTGGGGCATGATGCCGCCATGTCCGAGATCAGCGAAGCAGTGTGGAACGAGGACGTCACCGAGTCCGACTACGGCGCGGAGAAGGCGACGTACCGTGCGGCCGTCTTCGAGCAGTACAAGCTGTGCGTCGAGATGGCCGACCGCGTCAGCGCCCGCCGGAACCTGGCCAACACCTTCTTCCTCACGCTCCACAGCGGCCTGGTCGCCTTCCTCGGCGCGTGGCTGTCCCAGTCGCAGCACGGCAAGCTCTCGGTCCTGCTGCTCCTCTCGGGCCTCCTGGTGCTGCTCGCCCTGTGCACCGCGTGGTGGTTCACGCTGAGCTCCTACCGGCAGCTGAACGACGGGAAGTTCCAGGTCATAGGCGCCCTGGAGGAGCGCCTCCCGGCCCGCGCCTTCCACCGGGCCGAATGGGAGGCGCTCGGCGGGGGCCGGGACTGGCGCGTCTATCTGCCGCTGACCCATGTCGAGCGCTGGATCCCCGTCATCTTCGCGAGCACCTACCTCCTGGGATTCATCGCCCTCGCGGTGTGATGCGCACCGGACCGTCCCGTAGCGTGACGGACAACCACCCTGGCCCGGAAGGACATTGTCACGTGACCACGATCGCCGTCACCGGCCATATGCACCTGGCTCCCGAGTCCACCGGGCCGGTGCGCGCCGAACTCCGCAGGCTGCTCGGGCAGTTCGAGGGCGGCGACCTGGTGGGGCGCTCGTGCATCGCCCGGGGCGCCGACACCCTCTTCGCCCAGGAGGTACTGGCCCTCGGCGGCCGGCTGTGCGCGATCGTCCCGTCCCGCGACTACCGGGAGGCCGAGGTGCGGGCGGCGGACCTCGCACAGTTCGACGCCCTTCTCGACGCCGCCGGCGAAGTGGTGGTCATGCCGTACGAGCACGCGGGCCGCGAGGCCTACGAGGCGGCGAACCGCCGCCTGCTCCAGGGGGCGGACCGCCTGGTGGCCGTGTGGGACAGCGGCGCGCCGTCGGGCCGGGGCGGAGGAACCGCGGACGTCGTGGCCGCGGCGCGGGCGGCCGGAGTACGGGTCGACGTGGTGTGGCCGCCCGAGGCGGTGAGAACCAGCGCCAATACCTGACCGGGGGCTCGTCCCGGCGGGACCGCAGCGCGCCGCCGGGCCGTGACTGAGGAACCCGAGTTTCTTCAGCCGAATCTGTTCAGCCAAAACTGGACAGTCTTGCCTGAAGAATTTACGTTAGGGGCATGGAAGACGTCCCTCACGGCATCTCCGTGTCCGCCGTCCGCGCGGCGCGCGACCTGCGGGTGGTGTTCAGCCGGTTGCGGCGCCGGCTCCGCGAGGTCGCCGACACGCAGGACCTCACCCCCTCGCAGGTGTCCGCGCTGACCCTCATCGACAAGGGCGGGGCCGCCTCGGCCAGTGCCCTCGCGGCCACCGAGGGGGTGCGGCCGCAGTCGATGGCCGCCACGCTCGCGGCCCTCGACCAGCAGGGCCTGATCCAGCGCAGCCCCGACCCCGAGGACGGCCGCCGTCAGCTGGTCACCCTCACCCCGGCGGGCCGCGAGCGCGCCGAGGGCAATCGGCAGGCCCGCGCGGAATGGCTCACCCAGGCCTTCCAGGACCGCTACACCGAGGAAGAGCGCGCCACGATCACCGAGGCGATGGCCCTCCTCGAACGCCTCGCCCAGCCATGAGGCGCTGGCCGTCCGCGCACCGCACCCCGGGCCGACTCACCCCCTGAGCAGCACATAGGAAAGGCACCACCATGGCTCTCACCACGCTCGACCCGAACACGGCACTCGTCGTCATCGACCTCCAGCGAGGCATCGTCGCCGCTCCCACCCAGCCCCACTCCACCGCCGACGTCGTGGCCCGCACGGTAGAGCTGGCGGACGCCTTCCGCTCGCACGGGCTGCCCGTCGTGCTCGTACGCGTCTCGTTCGCCGCCGACGGAGCGGACGTCGCCCCGGGGCGCACGGAGGCGGGCGTCAGCAGCGCCCAGCGCCCCGAGGGCTGGGACGTCATCGTCGACGAGCTGTCCGGGCACCCCGAGGACATCCGGGTCACCAAGCACAACTGGGGCGCGTTCCACGGCACCGACCTCGACGTCCAGCTCCGCCGCCGCGGCATCACCCAGATCGTGCTGACGGGAGTGGCCACCAGCATCGGCGTCGAGTCGACCGCCCGGGCCGCGCACGAGCACGGCTACCACGTCACGCTGGCCACCGACGCGATGACCGACCTGACCCCGCAGGCCCACCTCAACAGCATCGAGCGGATCTTTCCCCGCCTCGGCGAGACCGGCACCACCGCGGAGATCGGCGAGCTGCTGGCCAAGACCCGCACCGTCTGACGCCCTCTCCTCAGCCCACCCACGATCCGGTGAGGGACTGCACGGCCGAGCCGTCCAGGTCGGCGAGCTTGGTGCCGGTGAAGTCCCGGGCCCAGTCGGAGGTCTGGACCCGGAAGGGCGGCCGGTCGGCGGTGAGCGCGGCGATGACAGGAGCCGCGGCCTCGTCCGGGGTCTGGGCGCTGGTGAAGGTTTTGGTGGCGCGCTCGATGTAGGCCCGCAGCGCCGGGGCGTACGGGCCCGCGGCCTCCAGCAGGGCGGGGACGTCCAGCTCTTGGCTCGCGACGAACTCGCTGGCCACGGCGCCCGGCTCGACGACGGTGACGTGCACTCCGAGGGTGGCGGCGACCGGCGCGAGGGACTCCATGAAGCCCTCGACGGCGAACTTGGCCGCGCAGTAGGCCTCGTTGAAGGGCTGCCCGACCACACCGCCGACGCTGGTGACGGTGATGACGCGGCCCTGTGAGGCGCGCAGATGGGGCAGCGCGGCGCGGGTCGCCTCGACGACGCCGAAGAAGTTCACCTCCATCGTGGCGCGCACCGGGTCCATGCCGTCCTGCTCGACGGTGCCGACGTACCCGGCGCCCGCGTTGTTCACCAGCGCGTCGAGCCGCCCGTACTCGTCGATCACCTCGCCCAGGCAGGCCATGACGGACCCGGCGTCGACGACGTCCAGGCGCTTCACGGCGACACGGTCGGCGACCCGCGCCTCGGCCGCGGCCTCCCTCAGCGGGCCCGCCTTCGCCGTGTCGCGCATGGTGGCGACGACCCGCAGGCCGGCCCGGGCCGCGCCGACCGCGGCGGCCAGGCCGATGCCGGAGGACGTTCCGGTGATCAGGACAGTGCGTTCGGCGGTCATGCGGTTCTCCTAGATTCGTCGGCAGGCGTACGCATACTCATGCACCCGGTACGTCCTCATGCACCCGGCACAGGATGACCGGCCTCGATGCCCTCGCTGTCGCTCAGCCGGAACGGCTGCCAGTCGGGCGCCCGCAGTTCGGGAGCCGCGTCTTCCAGTGGGCTGAGCAGAAACCCGACGTGATCCCCGCCGTCCGTACGCCGCTCGACCCGCCCCACGAACCAGTCGGGGGCCTCATCGAGCAGGACCGTGCCCGCCGGCCCCTCGTGCCAGGCGACGTCGGCGAACTTGTCGACCTCGTCGCCCGTCCGGCCACCGAAGTGCTCGGCCAGGTCGTACTGGGCGCGGCTCAGCAGGTGCACGGCGAGGAAATCGGCCGAACAGGCCACGCGGTACGTCCTGTTGGCCGTGGACAGCCACACCATGAACCGCACCGGCACCATCGAGCACTGCGAGGCGAACCCCACCAGACACCCGGCGCGTTCCTCGCCGGCCGCCGCCGTGACGACGTACATCGGGTAGTCGAGGCGGTCGAGGAACTCCTGCACGGCACTCACCCTGCTCAACCCCTCACCTCGTCGTCGGGCTGCGACCAGCCGACCACAGGAGGCGGCTTCCGGCACGCCCCGGGTCGGCCGATCGGCCGAAAGCAGCGGCCCGGCCCGCCGAGCGGAGTGTAGGGGCGGGGGTCGCGGGAACCCGGGCGGTGCGCGGACGCGCCGTGTCGTGCACCTACGGCGCTCGCCGTCCGCACCCCGCACCCACCGTCCATACGAAGGGATTCCTTCACCATGGAGAACATCTGGGCCTACCCCCAGGCAGCCTCGTACCAGCCGGGTACCGACCTGACCGGGTTCAAGGTCGAGGCGACCGACGGAAGCATCGGCAAGGTCGACAAGTACTCCGAGGAGGTCAGCTCCTCGTACATCGTCGTGGACACCGGCCCCTGGATCTTCGGCAAGCACGTCCTGCTGCCGGCCGGGGTCCTCACGCGCGTCGACGCGGCCGAGAAGAAGATCTACGTCGCGTGCACCAAGGAACAGATCAAGGACTCCCCCGAGTTCGACAAGGAGAAGCACCTCGGGGACCCGGCCTACCACGAGCAGATCGGCGGCTACTACGGACGCCCGCACATGTGACGTTCCCGCTCTCGCGATGCCCGGCCGTCAACTCCGGCCGGGCATCGGTCGGTTGAAGCCATCGATGGCCGTCGCCGGGTCACTGTGCCGCGAGCCACTCCTCCAGTACGGCTTCGCGGCCGCGCGAGCGCAGTGCGCCCGGATCCGCCGAAGTCCACCAGTCGCTCAGGACGGCGGGCGAGGACGTGCCGTCGACGAAGCGGGCGAGCAGCGCGCGGGAGAGGTCGACCTCGCGTCGGCTGTACGCGCCGGCGGCACCGGACAGCACGGTCGTCTCGACACGGTCGCCCCCCGAGCTCACCGCCACCGTCATCTCATCGGGGCTACCCGGGACCCAGACGTCCAGCGCGGCGGCGGCCACCGATGCCGCGCGGCCGGCCCACCGTACGCCGGTCGAACGGACCGGGGCGCCGACCACCTCGATGGCGGTCACATCCGACCAGAGCCACTCTCCCGGCTCGGGTCCGACGACCCGCAGTGACTCGGGTGTGAGCAGCACGTCCGACACCGTCGTGGCGCTGGGCGTGCCCAGGTGGACGCTTTCCGCGTCGATCCAGAAGAGGCCGACCATGCAGCCCTCCTTCTGCGGGCCGTGGGGCGTGCCGGGAGACGTAGGTGTCGAAGGTGTCGATTCCAAAGCGAACTCCATGGTGCGATGCAGGGGTGTAATGCAGGGGTCTGTGCATGGTTTTCCGATCGACCCTAGATCACCTGTGAACGGCCTTGAACGGCACCGATGGGTTTCGGGCAGCGATGGCTTCGCAGCGTCAGGTCGGTGTGTCCTGGGCGGGACGCAAGCTCGGCGGGGCCTCCGTGATGTCGAGGAACACCTGGTCCGCCTCCGGCCACGCCTTCGCCACGGCCGCTTTGATGCGCTCGGAGACCAGCTCGATCTCCTCGCTGTCGAGGCCGGGCCGCAGGTCGATCCGGGCCGCGACAAGCGTGGAGTCGAGGCCCAGCCGCATCGTCAGCAGGCCGGCCACGTTGTCGATCTCGGGCTGCTCGTCGAGCAGCGCCCGGATGCGGTCGCGCAGCTCCGGGTCCACGGCCTCACCGATGAGCTGGTCACGGGCATCCTTGCCGAGCCGGTACGCGACGTACACCAGGAGCAGTCCGATGGCGATCGAGGCCGAGGCCTCCCAGACCACCCGGCCGGTGACCATGTGCAGAGCCATGCCCGCCCCCGCGAGCAGCACGCCGAGCACCGCCGTGCCGTCCTCGGCGACGACGGTCCGCAGGGCCGGGTCACTGCCGATGCCGCCGCTCTGGCCACGAACCTGGTACAGGGCGCGAAGCAGCGAGCCTCCTTCGGCCGCGAGCGCCACACCGAGGACGGACAGCCCTGCGACATAGCCGGCCGTGGACTCCTGCTGGTGCGAGTGCAGCGCCTCGATGCCCTGCGCGAAGGAGAAGCAGCCGCCCATGACGAAGATGCCGACGGCTGCGAGCAGGGACCAGAAGTAGCGTTCCTTGCCGTAGCCGAACGGGTGCCGCTGGTCGGCCGGGCGTCGGCTGCGGCGCAGCGCGGCGAGCAGGAAGACCTCGTTCAAGCTGTCGGCCACGGAGTGTGCCGCCTCCGAGAGCAGCGCGGGCGACCCGGCCACGACTCCGGCGCCCGCTTTGGCGGCGGCGATGAGGAGGTTGGCCCCGAGTGCCACCAGAACGGTCAGCCGGGTCGAGCGGTCCTTCTTGTCTGCGGTCACTTCCCCATGCCCTCGCGGCGGCCCGATGTTTGACGAGCCATCAGATGACGCTGCTCTCTCTTCTGCGCAGGCGCCGACCCGCGCGGCCGGTCAGCGGCGGCCGTTGCTCCGGGAGCCCGCGTAGGCGCGCCGCTTGCGTGCGGACGAGGCCGCCTCGGGGTCTTCCTCCTCCATTTCCCCGTCCGCCTCGTCCTCGTACTCGGCGTCGTCCTCGTACTCGCCCTCGTAATCGCCTTCGGCTTCGTCCTCGTACTCCTCGTCGGGTTCGCCCTCCGGCTCGTCTTCCTGCTCGGGCTCGGGCTCCCCCTCGGCCTGGTCCTCCTGCCGCCCTGCCTGCTGTTCCTCTTCCTCCTCGGCGACCGCGTCCTCGTGGCTGACGACGACCTCGCCGTCCCTGATCTCACCACGCCAGCCGCCCTCGGCCTCGCCGCGCAGTGCGATGTGCCGCGCGAAATTCTTGAGGTCGAGGCGGGCGCGACGGCCCTGGGAGCGCCAGATGTTGCCGGTCTTCTCGAACAGCCCCTTGGGGTAGTACTCCATGACCAGCAGGACACGGGTGATGTTCTCGCCGAGCGGGTGGAAGGTGACGACGCCCTTGGCCGTGCCCTTGGCGCCCTCGGAGGTCCACGCGATGCGCGCGTCCGGCACCTGTTCGGTGGTGTGCGCCTTCCAACTGCGGCTGGACCAGAAGACCTTGACCTTCCAGTCCGATGTGGTGTCGTCGGCGACGGTCGCGCTCTTCACGCCCTTGGCGAAAGTGGCGAACGACTGGAACTGGGTCCACTGGTCGTAGGCCTCACGCACCGGCACGCCCACGTCCACGGACTCCATGATGACGGTCGGTTTGCGTCCCGCCCCGCCCTTCTTGCGCTTGCCGCCGAGCCCCTTGAGCATCTCCTTCGCGTTGTCCTTGAGATGCGAGGCACCCATTTCCACCGCGGCACGGACGGGACCTTTGCCCTCGGCCACCTTGCGGCCGCCTTCGAGTGCCAGCTTGGCGAACCCGGGGCTTCGGCCCTCGGCGATGTCGTTGAGCTTGACCGTGGTCTCGCCGAGCTTGTGGCCCACGCCCATGAGCAGCCGCTCCCCCTGCGCGAGGAGATAGCCCTGGAGCTCCTGCTTCAGCCGGTCGGCCGCGGGGCTCTGCGACAGCGGATTCCTGGTCTCAGCCACGGCCCTCACCACCCTGGCCGCTCCGACGGCCGGCCGTCTTCTTCGCCGGCGCCCGCTTGGCCGTACGCTGCACGGACTTGGCGGTCTTCTTGGCCGAACCCGCCTTGGAGGACGGAGACTTGGCGGATGCCCGTCCGGCCGTACGCGACTTCGAGGATGCCCCTTCCCTGCTCGAAGAGGATGAGGGGGATCGCGAAGTCGACTTGGCGGAGGCCTTGCCCTCCTCGTCCACCCGGCCCTCGGCCTCGGCACCGTCCTCGTCTTCGTTCTCGTCTTCGTCCTCGTACTCCGCCGAGCCCGGCACGTCAGGCACCACGCCCGAGATACGGTCCTGGACATCCAGCGTGCGGTCGTGCAGCCGGTCGGCGATGCCCTCGATCTGCCGGTTGAGGAGCGCGCCCGTCGCGGCCTTGCCGACGCCGCGCAAGTCCTCCCGCAGCTGGTCGCCGATCTCCTTGAACTGCGGGTTGTCGGCCAGTTGGGCCGCCGCGAAGTCCGCTATCGCCCGCGGGCTCAGCTGTAGGCGCTTGCCCATGACCAGTGTCCCGATGCCGAAGGCGAGCTTCGCCTTCTTAGTCCGCCCGAGCAGATAGCCCGCGCCCACCGCGAGCCCCAATCCCAGCCGATTGTTCATGCCTTGACCGTCCTCTAGTCGTCCCGTCTAGCGAGGGGGAGCCCGTCGAGGGTTCATCACGCCGGGTAGCCAGCATGGCCAGAGCCAAACCCTGGTCCAGGTCCGGGGGGGTGCGGCCTCCGGGCCGTCCCAGGGCCCGGATTCCGTGCAGGTCAGGGCGGGGTCGTCGTCCCAGCGTCCCAGATCCGCCCGTGCGGTTTGTGCGGCGTACGGGATCGCGTCGACGTTCTGGGGTGCCCCCCACAACCTCCCCCGCCACGGGACGGGGACGAGGACAACAGGCTCTCGGGAAGGGCGGGTTCACCCCGGGCCCGGACCGGAGGCCAGCGGGGGCGGTGCGGGCTCATAGCCGCTGCCGGGAGCACCCGAACGGACGTCTACTCTGGTGCCGCCAGGCCGTGAAGTGACGGCCGCCGGGGAACGGAGCGTGCGGTGCCAGCGGGGGAAGAGAACGACGGAGCGCTGATCGGCAAGGTGCTCGGCGGCCGTTACCGGGTGACCTCGATGATCGGGCGCGGCGGCATGGGTGTGGTTGCCCGGGCCGTGGACGAGATGCTCAACCGAGAGGTCGCCGTCAAGATCCTGCGGGCGTACACCGATGCGTCCGCGCCCGAACTGGCCGACCTGCGGACCCGGATGCAGCGCGAGGCGCAGGCCGCCGCGCGCATCCGGCACAGCGGTGTGGTCACGGTGCACGACGTGACGGAGGAGCGGGGGCTTCCGGTCATCGTCATGGAACTCGTCGACGGGCCCTCCCTCGACGACGTGTTGGGCGAGCGGGGCCCGCTGGATCCGCGCGAGGCCGCGGCGATCGGCGCCAAGCTGATGGACGCGCTCGACGCCGCCCACCGGGTCGGCGTCCTGCACCGGGACGTGAAGCCCGGCAACATCCTGCTTGAGCGCGGCGGCCGGGTCGTCCTCACGGACTTCGGCATCGCCACGATGGACGCCTCCGACGACGACGCCATGGCGAAGCTGACCCGCAGCGGTGAGCTCGTCGGCTCGCTCGACTTCCTGCCGCCCGAGCGCGCCCAGGGCCGCGAGCCCGGTCCCGCCTCGGACATCTGGTCGCTCGGCATGACGCTGTTCGCGGCGGTGGAGGGCACTTCTCCGTTCCGCCGCACGTCGGTGTGGTCCACGCTGTCGGCGATCGTCACCGACCCGCTTCCGCAGGCGCAGCGGGCGGGCGCGCTCACACCGGTGCTGCAGGCCCTGATGGCGAAGGAGCCGGAGCAGCGGCCGACCGCCGAGCAGGCGCGGCAGATGCTGGAGCAGGTGGCGGCGAGCGGCACGGCGAACCCCACGCCGCCGGCCCCCGTTCACACGGCTCCGGCCGCTTTCGGCCCGCCTCCCCCGCCGGTGCCGGTGGCCGAGGTCCACTACCAGCAGCATCCCCAGGCCGGCTACCAGGCGCCGATGGTTCCGCAGCACGACGCGACCGCCGGGCGCCGCGCCTCGGCCGACCGGGGCCGGCGCCGCGGCCGTACGGTCATGGCCGCGGCGGCCGCGGTGGTGCTCGCCGGGGGCGGGATCGCCTACGCCCTGACGAGCCATCAGGGCGACAACGGCTCCGGATCCGGATCCGGTGGCGGCGCGCAGGCCGCCGGACCGGGGGCCAGCACTCCGCCGGGCGCCGACGAGTCGAACGCGGCCAGGCTCCCCGGCGACGCCGGCGACTCCCCGAGCGCCGCGAAGTCCCCGAGCCCCGGCGGCAAGCCGTCGACAGCCCCTTCGCGACCGGGCGCCCCGGCGAAGCCGAGCAGTGCCGCGAGCAGCAGCGCGAAGCCTTCGACGCCGGCCAAACCCACCCCGGTGTCGACGAGTTGCACCGGCTGGAGCCACAAGGACCCGGCACCGGGCTCCTACGGCTACATGGCCGGGGACTACCACCTGGAGACCGGCCCGTACCAGACGTGCCCGGCCGTCTCGCTGGCCAAGTCCGGTACGAAGCTCTGGTACCACTGCTACGTGACCAACGCCCACGGCAACAAGTGGACGTACGTCCGCATCGAGGGCTCCAGCACCGCGGGCTGGATGTCGAACGACAACATCACCCGCCAGCACGGCGCTTCGACGCCCTGTTAGTCCTTCGGCTCCTTCGAGGAAAGTGAGCGCTCAGCCCTTGCGGCGCAGGACCACCGACAGGTGGTGTTGCAGAGGCTGGCCGACGGCCGCGAGATCATGGGTGAACGTCAGCGTGTCGTCGTCGGTCAGCTCGTAACGGCGGCGGGTCGCGTTGACCTCCTTCGCGGTGGGGGTAAGGGCGACGTCATTGGTGGAGAGGTCGACGGTCTTGCCGTCCGCGGCGCCGACCGCGATCTCCGCGATGCCGGTGGGCTGGGTGATCAGGGCCTCCACCCGCCCGTCGGCCTGGAGCCGCCACCACCCGCTCTCGCGCGCGGAGGGACGCAGGGGCGCGCCGTTCTCGTCGAGCAGCCAGGCCCGGGCCTCGTACCGCAGGAAGGGCCGGCCGTCGTGGCTGAAGGTGACCTCCTGCGCGTACGCGAAGTCCCCGGTGATCGTCGGATATTCGCCCTCGCCCCGGCCGGACCAGGTGCCGAGGAGGCCGGTCACGGGCGCGAGCAGGGCGTGCGGGGCGGGCGCCTCGTCGGGCCGGTGGCCGTCGGGGTACGGGTACTCCGGTGCGGGGTCGAACACGGTGTGCGCTCCTGAGGTCGGGGCCAATGCCGGACGGAAGCCTAGGCCGTCGACCCTCCAGAGGTCCCGCTGTCCGCCGCCGCCCGCGTGAGCGCGTCTCTCAGCTCACCCAGCGCATCCTCGCGCCCGGCCAACGGACAGCCCGCCACGATGCCCGCCTCGTCCGCCCCATCGCCGCTTCGAGAGTGCTCCTCCCTTCGCGCGCAGGCAGCCGGGGCACAGAGCGCGAGGCGCCGAGTGCGGCAACTCACCGTCCGGCATGCGGAAACGTGGTTTCCGGGGCGCCGGTCGAGCGCATAGGGTGCGGATGCAGCTGGTTCGCCCCGTCCGCCAGGCGGGACGCGTCGTAAGAGGGAACCCGGTGGGAATCCGGGACTGCCCCGCAGCGGTGAGCGGGAACGACCGCCGTCATACGCACTGGGCCCGGCCGGGTCTGGGAAGCGACGGCCAGTAGATGCCTCGAAGAGCACGAGGCGTGCCCGCGAGTCCGAAGACCTGCCACTGCCCGTGTGCGACCGATCGCGCGCGGAGATCCCGGTGACCTCGAGGGCGGTCGGCGTACGCACCAGCGGCAACGGCACACATGCCGTGGCCCCGGTCCGTCGTCCCTTCGCGCCTTCGTCCCGTTCCGGGGTCCGCTCCACCGAAGAGCTCGCGAAGGAGAGTCTCGTGACCAAGTCCGCAGCCGCGGCAGCACGCGCCACCGTGTACGGCTACCCCCGCCAAGGCCCGAACCGGGAACTGAAGAAGGCGATCGAGGGCTACTGGAAGGGCCGTGTCGGCGCCCCCGAGCTCCGGCGGACCGCCGCCGAACTACGGGCGGCCACCTGGCGGCAGCTCGCCGAGGTCGGCGTCCACGAGGTGCCGACCGGCGACTTCTCGTACTACGACCACGTCCTGGACACCAGCGTCATGGTGGGCGCCGTGCCCGACCGCCACCGCGAGGCCGTCGCGGCAGACGTCCTGGACGGCTACTTCGCGATGGCGCGCGGCACCCAGGACGTGGCGCCGCTCGAAATGACCAAGTGGTTCGACACCAACTACCACTATCTGGTACCGGAGTTGGGGCCGGACACCGTCTTTGCAGCCGACTCCTCCCAGCAGGTCGGCGAGCTCAAGGAGGCCCTCGCGCTCGGGCTCGCCGCGCGTCCCGTGCTCGTGGGCCCGGTGACCTATCTGCTGCTCGCCAAGCCCGCGCCCGGCGTGGCCGCCGACTTCGAGCCGCTCACCCTGCTCGACCGGCTCCTGCCGGTGTACGCGCGGGTGCTGGCCGATCTGCGGGCGGCGGGGGCCCAGTGGGTGCAGCTGGACGAGCCCGCGCTCGTCCAGGACCGCACCCCCGCCGAGCTGAACGCCGTCGCACGCGCCTACCGCGAACTCGGCGCGCCCACCGACCGCCCCAAGCTCCTGGTCGCCTCGTACTTCGACCGGCTCGGCGAGGCCCTGCCGGTCCTCGCCAAGGCGCCGGTCGACGGGCTCGCGCTGGACTTCACCGGCCCGGCGGCCGTCAACCTCGACGACCTCGCCGCGGTCGGCGGCCTGCCCGGCAAGCGGCTCGTCGCGGGGGTCGTGGACGGGCGCAACGTGTGGATCAACGACCTGGAGAAGTCGCTGGCCACCCTGGGCACGCTGCTCGGCCTCGCCGACCGCGTGGACGTGGCCGCCTCCTGCTCACTGCTCCACGTCCCGCTCGACGCGGCCGCCGAACGCGGCATCGAGCCGCAGATCGCGCGCTGGCTCGCCTTCGCCCGCCAGAAGACCGCCGAGGTCGTCACGCTCGCCCGCGGCCTGTCCGGCGGGACCGGCGTCATCACGGCCGAACTGGCCGCCAACCGGGCCGACTTGGCCTCCCGCGCCGGTTCCGCCATCACCCGCGATCCAGCCGTACGCGCCCGCACCGCCGCCGTCACCGACGCGGACGCCCGCCGCGCCCAGCCGTACGCCGAACGGGCCGCCGCCCAGCGCGCCCACCTGAACCTTCCGCCGCTGCCCACGACGACGATCGGCTCGTTCCCGCAGACCGGCGAACTCCGCACCGCCCGGGCCGACTTGCGCGCCGGACGCATCGGCACGGCCACCTACGAGGAGCGCATCGAGGCCGAGATCCGCGAGGTGGTCTCCTTCCAGGAGAAGACCGGCATCGACGTCCTCGTGCACGGCGAGCCCGAACGCAACGACATGGTCCAGTACTTCGCCGAGCAGCTCACGGGCTACCTCGCCACCCAGCACGGCTGGGTCCAGTCGTACGGCACCCGCTATGTGCGCCCGCCGGTCCTGGCCGGCGACATCTCCCGGCCTGGGCCGATGACGGTGCGCTGGACGACGTACGCCCAGTCGCTCACCGACCGCCCCGTCAAGGGCATGCTCACCGGCCCGGTCACCATGCTCGCCTGGTCCTTCGTCCGTGACGACCAGCCGCTCGCCGACACCGCCCGCCAGGTCGCCCTCGCCCTGCGCGACGAGGTCAACGACCTTGAGGCGAACGGCACTTCGGTCATCCAGGTGGACGAGCCGGCGCTGCGCGAGACCCTGCCGCTGCGCGCGGCCGGCCACCGCGCATACCTGGCCTGGGCTACGGAGGCGTTCCGGCTGACGACCGGCGGGGTGCGGCCGGAGATCCAGATCCACACCCACATGTGCTACGCCGAGTTCGGCGAGATCCTCGACGCCATCGACGACCTGGACGCGGACGTGATCAGCCTGGAGGCGGCCCGCTCCCACATGCAGGTCGCGGACGAGCTGGCCGCGGCGGGCTATCCGCGCGAGGTCGGTCCGGGGGTGTACGACATCCACTCGCCCCGCGTCCCGCCCGAGGACGAGACCGCGCGCCTCATCACCCGGGCGCTGCGCTCCGTACCCGCCGAACGCCTGTGGATCAACCCCGACTGCGGCCTCAAGACCCGCGGTTGGGCCGAGGTCCGCCCGGCCCTGGAACGCATGACGGCGGCGGCGCGCGCGGCGCGTCAGCAGTTGCCCGCCGCGGACTGAGGGAGGGGCGGGGCGCCGAGGCCGGCGCCCCGCCTTCCGCCCGGCCTCCGTGTCATGCCTGCGGGGTGTGGACCGATGTGTAGTGCGAGGCGTCGCCCGCGATCGAGTAGCTCTCCTTGCCCTCGATGCCGACCGGTACGTCACCGGCGACCGTCACACGGTGCAGGCGGCGCGGAAGGCCGTTGTAGTTGTCGATGGCGTAGTGCTGGGTGATCCGGTTGTCGAACAGGACGAGCTGGTTCGGGGACCAGCGCCACCGCAGGACGTTCTCCGGGCGGGTCACGTACGCCTGGAGCAGATCGAGGATCTTGCGGGACTCCGCCACCGACAGGCCGACGATCCGCTGCGCGAACCCGCCGATGAACAGGCCGCGTTCACCGGTCAGCGGGTGGACGCGGACGACCGGGTGGGCGGTCCGGAAGTTGATGGACGTGAACTGGGCGCGCTGCTCGGCCTTGTCCTCGTCCACCTCCTCGTCCGGCACCGCGTAGTCGTAGTCGTTGGTGTGCTCGGCCCACAGGGTGTCGGCGAGCAGTCGCAGCGGTTCCGGCAGACTCCGGTACGCCGAGGCCGAGTTGGCGATCAGCGTCTCGCCTCCGTACGGCGGGACGGTGATGCTGCGCAGGGTGCTGGCCTGCGGCGGGTTGAGGACGAAGGTGACGTCGGTGTGCCAGTGGTTGGCGCGGCCGCGCTCGCTGTCGACGGGCAGCACATGGGGCGCGCCGTCGACGGCGGGCACGGTGGGGTGGGCGGTGGTGAGGTCGCCGAAGTGGCGGGCGAAGGCCTGCTGGCCCTCGTCGTCGAGGTCGACGTCGTCGAAGACCAGCGCCTTGTGCTCGTTGAGGGCGGCGCGCAGCGCGGCGACGGTCTCCGCGGGGAGCGGATGGGCTATGTCGACGCCGGACACCTGGGCGCCGATGTGCGCGGTGACCTTGCGGATCTCTGTGCCGGACATGAACGGGTCCTTTCAGACTCGGGTGAGGGTCGGGGCGGTGGTGTGCTGGTTGGCGGGCCGCGGGAGGCCGTAGCGGTCGCGCAGGGTGCCTCGCGGGCCGTATTCCGTGCGGAAGAGGCCTCGTGCGCGCAGGATCGGCACGACGTGGTCGACGAAGAGGCCGAGGCCGGACGGCAGGACGGCGGGCATGATGTTGAAGCCGTCGGCGGCGCCCAGGGTGAACCAGTTCTCGATCGCGTCGGCCACTTGTTCCGGCGTACCGGTGAAGGTCAGGTGGCCGCGCCCGCCGCCCAGGCGGCCGATGAGTTCGCGGACGGTGAGCCGCTCGCGCCGGGCGAGTTCCACGACGAGGGTGTAGCGGCTCCTGGCCCCCTCGATGTCGCTCTCCGGCGGCAGATCGGCGGGCAGTCGGGCGTCGAGTTCGAGGGTGCCCGCCTCCAGGTTCAGCAGGTGTTCGAGCCGGTGGAGGCTGTGCTCGTGGACGATGTGGTCCTCCAGGACCTGCTCGTGCGCACGTGCCTCGGCCTCGGTGGAGCCGATGACCGGCACGATGCCCGGCAGGATCTTGAGATGGCCGGGGTCCCGGCCGGCCTCCCGCGCCCGGGTCTTGAGGTCGGCGTAGAAGGCCTGCGCGTCCCCCAGTGTCTGCTGCGCGGTGAACACCGCCTCCGCGTACCGGGCCGCGAAGTGCTTGCCGTCCTGCGAGGATCCCGCCTGTACGAGGAGCGGGTAACCCTGCGGGCTGCGGGGGACGTTGAGGGCGCCCTCCACACTGAAGTACGTTCCCCGGTGGCGCGGCGGGTGGATCTTGCGCTCGTCACCCCAGACCCCTTGTGCCTTGTCCGCGACGACCAGGTCGTCCTCCCAGCTGTCCCAGAGCTTGAGCGCCACGTCCAGGAACTCGGCCGCGCGCTCGTACCGCGTGGCATGGGCGGGTTCGTCGTCGAGCCCGAAGTTGCGGGCGGCCTCGGCGCCTGCGGTGGTGACGATGTTCCAGCCCGCCCGGCCGCCGCTGATGTGGTCGAGGGAGGCGAACCGGCGGGCCAGGTTGTAGGGCGAGTTGTACGAGGTGGAGGCGGTGGCGATGAGCCCGATGTGCTCGGTGGCCACCGCCAGCGCGGTGAGCAGGGTGAGGGGTTCGAGCACACCGGCCGGACGCTGGCCGACGTTGCTGAAGAGGACGGGACCGTCGGCGAGGAAGAGCGAGTCGAAGGTGCCGCGTTCGGCGATGCGGGCGAGCTCGCGGAAGTGGTCGAGGTCGACACTCGCGTACGGGTCGCTCTCGGGCAGCCGCCAGGAGGCCTCGTGATGCCCGGTGCTCATGAGGAAGGCGTTGAGATGGAGTTGGCGCCGGGTCACTGGTGGTCCTCCTGGTGTTCTGCGTGTTCTTGGTGTGCTGTGACGCCGAGGGCGGTGAGCAGGCGTTCCCGGTATTCGCCCCCGAGTTCTCGGCTTCGCTCGAACAGGGAGGGACCCCCAGGGAGCGGGTCGCGGTACGAGCGCGGGGGCGGGCGCTCGATGGTCAGGTCGAGGCCGATGCGGCCCCGGTCGAGCACGAGGACCCGGTCGGCGAGGACGATCGCCTCGTCCACGTCGTGTGTGACGAGCAGGACGGAGGGCCGGTGGCGCTGCCACAGCTCGCGCAGGAGTACGTGCATGCGGATCCGGGTCAGCGCGTCCAGGGCCCCGAACGGCTCGTCGGCCAGGAGGAGTTCGGGCTCCCGCACGAGGGAGCGGGCCAGCGCGGCGCGCTGGGCCTCGCCGCCGGACAGCTCGTTGGGCCACGCCCTCTCACGACCCGCGAGCCCCACCTCGGCGAGGGCGGCGCGCCCCCGTTCGGCGGCCTCCTTGCCGTCCGTCCCGAGCAGTACGTTGTCGAGCACGCGGCGCCAGGGCAGCAGCCGGGAGTCCTGGAAGACCACGGACACCCGTTCCGGGGCGGCCAGTCGACCGCTGCCGGTGACCCGGTGGTCGAGCCCGGCGATGGCGCGGAGCAGCGTGCTCTTGCCGGAGCCGCTGTGCCCGAGCAGCGCGGTGAACTGGCCGGCCGGGAGGTCGAGGTCGATGCCGTCGAGGACCGTACGGCCGTCGAAGGAGCGGGTCAGTCCCACGAGCCGGACCGCCGGGGCTTCCTCGACCGTGGTCAGTTGCTCAGTGTGCGTCGCCACGACAGCACCCTCCGTTCGACGATGCGGACCGCGCTGTCGGAGACGAGGCCGAAGACGCCGTAGATCAGCAGGCCGACGAGGATGATGTCGGTGCGGCCGTAGTTCTGGGCCTGGAACATCAGGTAGCCGAGGCCGCTGGTGGCGTTGATCTGTTCCAGGACGACCAGGGAGAGCCACGAGCCGGTGACCCCGAGCCGCAGGCCCACGAAGAAGCCGGGCAGCGCGCCGGGAATCACGATCTGACGGACGAAGCGGACCCTGGACAGGCCCTGGACTTCGGCGAGTTCGACGAAGCGGTGGTCGATTCCGGACAGCGCGGCGTGCAGGTTCAGGTAGATCGGGATGTAGACGACGATGGCGATGATCGCGATCTTGAAGGTCTCGCCGATGCCGAGCCAGAGGATGAACAGCGGGATCAGCCCGAGAGTGGGGATCGCCCGGTTGAGCTGGACCGTTCCGTCGATCAGCGCCTCGCCGACCCGGCTGAGCCCGGCCGCGAGCGCGAGGACCACTCCGGCGGTCAGCCCGAGGGCGAAGCCGTATCCGGCGCGTTCGAGCGAGGTGAGCACGTCGGTGGACAGGGTGCCGTCGCTCCACAGGTGACCGGCAGTGCGCAGCACCGTCCACGGCGCCGGGATCGCGGCGGGGTCCAGCTGACCGGCGGCGGACGCGGCCGCCCACAGGACGAGCACGAGCCCCGGGCCGATGAGCCGGGAGGCGGGCAGCCGTTTGCCGGGCGCGAGGGTGCGGCGCCGGGTGCGCGGGAGCGGACGGGCCTGCGCGGCGGGTGTCGACACCACGGGTGTCGTCGCGGTGGTGGTCATGGCCGTCACCTCTGGTACTCGGCCGGGACGGCTTTGGCAGCGAGGCCCTCGAAGCGCCGGTCGAAGAGCGAGTCGACCTTGAACCGTTTCACGAAACCGCCCTCGGCCAGCAGGTCCGCGGTCTCCTGCTCCCACCGCACCGCCTCGTCCCAACTGGGGGGAAAGATCGGCTTGTTGGCGAGCGCAGTGATCGACCGGGCCTGCGCGAGGGTGAGGTTCTGGGTCTTGACGTAGAACTCCTCGTTCCAGGCGTCCGGGTGCTCGTACGCCCACACCTGACCCTTCGCCCAGCGGGGGACGTACGCGGCGACCGCGGCGGCCTTCGCGGGGTCGGCGAGGACGGAGGCGGGCGCCCACAGCAGGTTGAGGAGGTCCACGACGTCGGTCGCGATGGTGTGCGCGCCCTTGGGTCCGTACTGCTTGAGGTAGGCCGGGGCCTGCTGGTTGGCCAGCGGGGCGATGTCGACCTGGCCGGCCTGGAGCGCGGTGAAGAACTGATTGCTCGTCAGCGGCACGAGGTGTACGTCGTCATGCGTCAACCCGGCCTGCTTCAGTGCCCGCAGCAGGACGACGCCCTGCGCCTGCCCCTGCGAGAAGGCCAGCTTCTTCCCTTGGAAACCCTGGACGTCCCGGATGTCACTGCCGGGCTTCGTGGCGAAGACGTAACTCGGCTTGCGGGTGATGTCGATCGCGACGATCTTCGCGTCGTACCCCTGAAAGTGTGCCTGGATCGGCGGTATCCCCGCGTTGTTGGCGACGTCCAGGGACTTGGCACGGAAGGCGTTGATGACATCCGGACCGGCGCCCGTGTTCACCCATTCCGACACGGTGAAGGGCAGGTCGGACAGGCCCGCGAGCTTGAACTGGAGCTGCTGGACACCCTGGTACGAGGCGATCTTCAGGCTCGTACCGGAGGGAACGGAGGTGGCCAGAGGGGCGGACGCGGACCCCTTGACCCCGGAGTCGGCGGCACTGGCACCCGCGCAACCGCTGAGACCGGCCGCGGCGGCGACACCGAGCAGGGAGGACAGGAACAGCCGCCGGTCGACACCGGGCACGGCTGGGGACGCTGGTGGCATGGAGGGACTCCGTGAAATCAAGGGAAAGACAAGGGGGGAGTGGAATGCGTGCGCAATTTCCTCGCATGCGGGCACGGCGAGGTGTCGCGATGGGCGGAAGCGCCCGCGGAAAATCAGCGCACCCGAAAGGCGCACGACAAAACCATGACGGGGTGCGGGCGGCGAGTGCGCCCATACGTCAATATTCCCGCAACAATGCGTCGCTTCATCGACACATCAAGCCGTCAAGATCACTGCGGCACATCAGCAACAAAGGGTGCGGCCGATCCGCATCAGGTCGATAAAACGGCACTTGGTCAGCGGAACCTGCCGCGAGAGTGCCGGCGCGACACCAGCGGTCCGGTCGCGGACCTGCCGCGACCGGATCACCGGGGAGAATTCCTGCGCGCTGTTCATGCCCAGAATGTTCGCGGCCCGGCAGAGCCCCTGTCAACATTCGGAGTTTCTGAATTAATTCGGCCCCGCGGGCATGCCCGACATCGCCGCAGCACTCAGCGGATCGCGGTAGAGCACGTCCAGAGCAACGGAACCGCCCGCCACGGCGAGGACGGAGTCGGTGAAGCCGCTCGGCACGACCAGCGCCGCGCGCTCCTCCCCCACCGCCTCGCGCACCGCGCCGAGGCAGTCGTCCCGGTACATCACCCCGGCCTCGGTGATGACGACCGTCTCCGGGTTGAGCACGTCGAGCAGCAGCCGGGCCGCCCGACCGACCATCCTGGCCCGCTCCACGAGAAGCCCTACCGCGACCGGACTTCCCTCGGCCGCGGCGCGCACCACGTGCATCGGGTTCGCCGTTGTGATGACACCCCGCTCGCGCGCCCGGCGGCACAACGTCCGTTCGCTCAATTCGACTTGGAGGCACCCTGTCCGGCCGCAGTCGCACGGCTCCGTGCCGCCTTCCAGCGGCAGATGGGCGATCGCCCCGGCCTGCGAGCGCGGGCCGTGATGCACCTGGTCGTGGGTGGCGAACGCGGCGTCCACCACATTGCCGACGAAGAGGTGCAGTACGCTCCGGCTCCCCCGCGCCCGCCCGAACAGCCGCTCCCCGTTGACCAACGCCCGAGCGTGCCCGTCCACTTGGACCGGCAGACCGGTGTGCGCACCGATCACCTCACGGACGGCCACGTCGCGCCAGCCGAGGAGCCCGTGCTCGACGACGGTCCCGGCGTCACGGTCCACCCAGCCCCCGGCGGCCACGCCAATACCCAGCGGGGTCCGGTCACCGGCCTCCGCGAGGAGCGCGCCGAGCCCGTCGGCGGCGTTCGCGAGAACCCGGTGCGGCTCGGCGCCCTCGCCATGGCCGAGACGCCGCTCGGCGACCACCCGCCCGCGCAGGTCGAGCAGCGCGACGGTGGTGTACGGCACGGCCACATGCACCCCGCCCACCACGAACCGGCAGGCGTCCAGATCGACGGGTATGTGCGGGCGCCCGGCCCCCTTCACCTGTCGGGGCACAGCGGCCTCCCGGATCAGGCCGAGCGCGCCCAACCGGGCGCAGTGGTCGGTCACCGACGCCGGGGAGAGGCCGGTCAGCCGGGCGATGGTGCTCCGGGCGACCGGCCCGTGCTCAAGGACGGACCGCAGGACGACGCTGGCGCTCGTCCTGCGCCGCGCGCTGTCCGCGGCCCGCCCTGCCGCTGAGGGTGCCACTGCAAGGGACATGGGTTTCTTCCTCGGGAGCTGGTCGGACACCGCGCCGTCTCGTCGTCGGCGATCCGGACCCGCTCCGGCCGCCTCAGCTCGGGCAACAGGTGGCCGTACCTTGGCGCCGCAGGTCGACATAGCGACGCGACGCGAAGTTCTCAGCCTGGGCAACCATGCCTCGAAGCTAGCAAACCGGCCGACGGCTGCCCAGACGCCGCCCACGGTGCGGACGGTCCCCCTCCCTCTGTTGAGCCGGCGCCGACCGGGTGGCCGGGGACACCGAGCGCCGTCACGAAGTCGGTCGGCCGGCCGCTGCGGGGCCGGCGTCGGAGTACGGGTTGGCGGCCGTGCCCTCGGTGCTGAGCAGGACGACCACCGAGCACGGGCCGAGCCCGAGCGTCGTACGGCGTTCGTCGGCGCCCGCGCCGGTGAGCGCTGCCCGCAGCCCGGCGAGCGCCGCGGCCCCGCAGGGCCCCGAGGAGACGCCGAGTTCGGCGAGACGGGCGGCCGCGCGGGCCGCGTCGGGGTCGGTGATGGCGACGGCCGCGTCCAGACCGTCGCGCAGGTGGGGCCAGGCGATGCTGGACGGGGTGCCGCAGTTCAGCCCGGCCATGGTGGTGGCGCCGGTGGTGATGCTGACGGGCGCACCCAGCGAGAGGCTTTCCAGGACGCAGGCCGCGGCCTCCGGCTCCACCGAGAGCAGCGCGGGGCCACGCCCCGAGGGGCGGCTGCGGTAGTGGGTGACCACGGCCTGGGCCAGCGACCCGACTCCCACCGGCACGGCGACGAGGCCGGGCCCCGAGGTGACGCCCGCCGCCGTCAACTGCTCGTCGATCTCGGCGCAGAGGGTGGAGTAGCCCTCGACGATCCACCCGGGGATGCGTTCATAGCCCGGCCAGGCCGTGTCCTGGACCAGGACCGAGTCCGCCGCCGCACTCGCCTCGGCCGCCAGCCGTACCGCCTGGTCGTAGGGCCCCGCGACCTGGGTGACCTCGGCCCGTTCGGCGGCGATGGCGGACACCGCCTGCGGATGCACCCCCTGGGGCACGAAGACATGGGCACGCTGCCCGAGCAGGCGGGCCATGCGGGCCACCGCGCGGCCGTGGTTGCCGTCGGTGGCGGTCACCAGGGTGACCGGGAGCGCATCCTCGCCGCTCGCGGCCCGCTCGGCGAGGATGCGGCGGACGGCCCAGGACGCACCCAGCGCCTTGAAGGCCGGAAGACCCAGCCGGGACGACTCGTCCTTGACGAAGACGCGGCCCACGCCCAATTCCCTTGCCAGCAGCGGGAGTTCGATCAAGGGGGTGGGAGCGTAGTCGGGCAGCGTGGCATGGAAGTCCCGCACCCGGGAGGGTGCGGGTTCACACCGCCAGGCACGCGCGCCGGGCCGCGCGGACCACGGAAGGACACGGAGGGAGGAAGCGTTCTCGGGCACCCGACCAGGATGCGGCGGCCCTCTCCGATCGGTCCAGCGAATCTTTCCGATCTATACTCATCACAAAACCCGACGTAAACGCCGGCCATCGGCCACTCGGCGCCATCCTCCGAGGCGGGTGCTCCGCGACGGCCCGGAGGGCGGTCCGACGATGTTCGACCTGCACCGGCTGCGCCTGCTGCGCGAGCTCAAGCACCGCGGCACGCTCGCGGCCGTCGCCGCGGCCCTGTCCTACGCCCCCTCCTCCGTCTCCCAGCACCTCGCCCAACTGGAGGCCGAGGTCGGCGTCCCGCTGCTCGAACCGGTCGGGCGGCGGGTGCGGCTGACCGAGCAGGCCGAGATCCTCGTCGCCCACACCGAAGCGGTGCTCGAACGCCTGGAGCGCGCGGAGGCGGACATCGCCACCTCCCTGACCGACCTGACCGGCACGTTGCGCATCGCCTCGTTCCAGACGGCCGCCCTGGCTCTGATCCCGACCGCGCTCGGCCTGCTGCGTGACGCACACCCGCATCTGCGCGTCCACGTCACGCACATGGAGCCGGAGGGCGCCCTGCCCGCCCTTCAGGCCCGCGACTTCGACCTGGTGCTCGCCGAGGAGTACCCCGGCAACCCCAACCCGCGCCCGGCCGAACTCGAAGAGGAGGACCTGCTCGACGACCCCCTCCACCTCGCGCTGCCGCAGTCCGAAGTGCCGGGCTTCGAGACCCCGTTGGCGGCGCTGCGCGCCCTCGCCGGCCACCCGTGGGTCATGGAACCCGAGGGCACGGGCGCCCGGCACTGGGCCATGACCTTGTGCCGCAACGCCGGCTTCGAGCCGGACGTACGGTTCGAGACCACCGACCTCCTGCTCCACCTGCGCCTGGTCGAGCAGAAGCACGCCGCGGCGTTCCTGCCGGACCTCATCTGGAACGGGCGAGGCCCGACGGTCCCCCTGCGCCGGCTCCCCCGCGGTCGGCGCACCCGCCGCATCTTCACGGTCGTACGCCGCGGAAGCAGCCGCCACCCCGCCATCCAGGCCTGCCGGGCCGCCCTCCTCCGTGCGGTGGGCTCACCCACCAACAAGGCGTGACAACAAGGGAGTTCACGGCTGTCGCCGCAGGTCGTCCAGTTCGGCGGCGTACAGCTGCCCGGGGTCGAATCCCATACCGGCGAAGTGGCCCGCGGCTTCCAGGGACAGGACGCCGTGCAGTCTCGTCCAGAAGACCAGGGCTCTGTGGAGGGCGGCCGGCGGGGCGGGGTGCCCCTCCGCCCATCGCCGGTGTTCCTGGAGGTGTTCGGCGAACGGCGCCGCGGGCCCGTCGGAGGGCAGGGCCGTACATGCGTCGAGCAGCATCCTCATGATCCCGTCGGCGATGACGGTGATGTCGTCGGGCGCGTGGTAGCCGGGGACGGGCGTGCCGTAGACGAGGAAGTAGCGGTTGGGGTCCTCCAGGGCCCAGTCGCGCAGCGCGTGCGCCAGCGCGGCGATGTCGGCGCCGGACTTGGAGGCCTCGGTGGCCATGCGGAGGGTGTCGGCGAGGCTCCGGTACGCGTCCCGGACAAGCTCGGTGATCAGCTCGTCCCGGCCGGCGAAGTAGCGGTAGAGCGCGGGCCCGCTCAGCCCCATCTGCTTGGCGATCGCGTTGAGGGACAGCGCGGACGCCCCCGCCGTGGCGATCTGCTCCCACGCGTGCTGCTTGATCTCCGCCCGGACCTGCGCGCGATAGCGCTCGCGCGGCGTCTTGGCGCCCGATTCCGCCACTGGCCTGCCACCTCTCCGTACGGCCGCGGCTGAAGCCGCCAGATTTAGTTAGAGGCTATCACGAAGGTTATTGACGGCCCCCGCAGTCGAGTGTTAGAACTTCTAACGAACGGCAAGCCTCCTAAATGACATTCAGAGGGCGGGCCTCCGTCCCGCCCGGCCACTCGCACTCATCGGCGCACACCAGGCCACTGGCTCGCTCGCTCACCTACTCACTCATCTCAAGGGGAACGTCATGTCAGCCTCAGCAGCAGAGCCGTCCGCCGGATCGGACCGCCGCGTGCGCGGCAACAGCCTCCGCGTGGCGCTGGTCGCCGTCCCGCTCGCCGTCACCTTCCTCGGCACGATGGCGGCGGCGCCCGCCGGAGCCGCTCCCCACCCCGGCAAGTCGCTCACCTGCCGTGGGGAGGGCGTCGACCCGGATGCCCGCGTCCGCTACCGGACCGAGACCGTTATCCATGCACCGCTGAGCCCTATTTGGAAGCTGCAGACCGACGTCGAGCGCTGGCCTTCCTGGCAGGCCGCGGTCAAGACCTCGGAACTGCTCGACCACGGCCCCTTCCGGAAGGGCTCGGCCTTCCTGTGGACCACCCCGGTGCCGCCCAACCCCTCGATCCCGCCACCAGCCTGGACATCACTTCGACCGTCCAGCAGATCAAGCACAACTCCTGTATCCGCTGGACCGGCCCCGCGATCGGCGAGGGGCTGCACATCGACGGCGTCCACGTGTGGAACTTCACGAGGGTCAAGGGCGGCGTCCTCGTACGCACCGAGGAAACCCACACGGGCCCCCAGGTCGACGCGAACGTACCCGTCGCGACCAAGATGCTCAGCGACGGCCTCGATGCGTGGCTGCGTGAATTGAAGACGGCGGCGGAAGCCGGCGGGCCACGCTGATCCGCGAACCAGGCCACCCCGCACGCTCCCCACGGATCGGGCCGGATGCCCCCTGGTTGTTCATCCAGTACGCGGCTCACCCCGATGACGTTTTCCGTGTGCTGAGCCAGTCGTTTTCGGCCTCTCCCGCGGCTTCACTGGCCTGGATGCAGTGGTCGAAGCACGGGGGAAGACATGGATCTGAACACGGTGGCGGACGTGCGGGACGCGCGGCTTCGTGAGCCCTGGCAACCTGGTGACGCATGGCTGGGCGGAGGCACCTATCTGTTCTCCGAACCGCAGCCGCACCTGCGGCGTCTGGTGGATCTGAGCCGCATGGGATGGGAGTCGCTGAGCCTCGGAGGGGACGGGTCGCTGGAGATCGCGGCGACGTGCACCATCGCCCAACTGTCGCGGTTCGGACGGCAGTTCACGCCTCGGTCGGCACCTCTGTTCGAGCAGTGCTGCCGGGCCTTTCTGGCCTCGTTCAAGATCTGGAACATGGCGACCGTGGGCGGAAACCTCTGCAACGGTCTGCCCGCCGGACCCATGATCTCGCTGACCGCCGCGCTGGACGGCTCGTGCCTGCTCCAGTCGCAGGCGGGCTCGCTGCGGAGCGTCAAGGTCGTCGATTTCATCACCGGCGCGGGCCGCAAGGTCCTCGACGAGGGCGAGCTGCTCCGCTCGGTCACCCTGCCCGCGCGGGCGCTGGGCTGCCATACGGCCTTCCGGCAGGCATCGCTGTACGGGCTCGGCCGCTCGGGCGCGCTGGTCATCGGGACGCTCGACCCCGTGGACGGCTCGATGGCGGTGACGATCAGCGCGGCGACCGTTCGGCCGTTCCGCCTCTGGTTCCCGCTGCCTCCGGACCGGGGCGAACTGCGGCGGGCGATCGAGGTGGCCGTCGGCGAGGACGACTGGTACGACGACATCCACGGACTGCCCGAGTGGCGGCGGCACATGGGATTCCGCCTCGCCGAGGAAGTCCGCCACGAACTGACTCGGCTCTCCCGGGACGGTGTGCGATGAGCTTCGACATCGAGGTCAACAACCAGCCCTTCGACACCGAGCCGAGGGCGGGCCAGTGTCTGCGTACGTATCTCCGCGAGCGCGGCTGGTTCGGCGTGAAGAAGGGCTGCGACCAGGGGGACTGCGGAGCCTGCACCGTCCACGTGGACGGCGAGCCGGTGCACAGCTGCCTGTATCCGGCGGTGCGGGCAAAGGGCCGCAGCGTGACGACGGTCGAGGGACTCGCCTCGCCGGAGGGTGAACTCCATCCCGTACAGAGGAAGTTCCTCGATGCCCAGGGTTTCCAGTGCGGCTTCTGCACCGCCGGGTTCCTGATGACGACAGCCGCTCTCGAAGCCGAGCAGGGCACCGAGCACGACGACCACAAGCTGGCCGATCTGCCCCGCGCGTTCAAGGGGAACATCTGCCGCTGCACCGGCTACCGCGCCATCGAGGACGCCGTACGAGGTGTGCGGCACACCGAACGGCCCTGTGCGGGCATGGCGGTTGGCAAGAGTCTCGGCGCGCCGGCGGGTCCGCAGGTCGTCACCGGTACCGCGCGCTACACCTTCGACGTCGAGGTGCCCGGCCTGCTCCACATGAAGCTGCTGCGCTCCCCGCACCCGCACGCCCGGATCGTCTCCATCGACACCGCCGCCGCCCTGCGCGTGCCCGGCGTGCACGCCGTCCTCACCCACGAGGACGCCCCCGACACCCTGTACTCCTCCGCCCGCCACGAGCATCCCACCGAGGACCCCGACGACACCCGCGTCCTCGACGACACCGTCCGCCATGTCGGCCAGCGCGTCGCGGCGGTCGTCGCCGACAGCGAGCAGGCCGCCGAGGAGGGCTGCCGCCGGGTGGAGGTGGTCTACGAGGAACTCCCGTACGTCATCGACCCCGAGGAGGCGATGGCTCCCGGCGCGCCGATGGTCCACGAGGGCAAGGGGCCCGAGGCGCGCATCGCCCGCGTGGAGAACAACGTCGCCGGTGAGGTGCACGGCGAGATCGGCTGTGTGGCGGACGGCTTCGCCGACGCGGACGTCATCCATGAGGAGACCTTCCTCACCCAGCGCGTCCAGCACGCCAGCCTCGAAACCCATGGCTGTGTCGCCTACTTCGAGCCCAAGGAGGACGGCACCGGCGAGCGTCTCACCGTCCGCTCCTCCACCCAGACCCCGTTCCTGACGCGCCGCGCGCTGTGCGCCCTGTACGACCTGCCCGAGGACGAGGTCCGGGTCGTCGCGGGCCGGGTGGGCGGCGGATTCGGCGGCAAGCAGGAGATGCTGACCGAGGACATCGTCACGCTGACGGCCCTGAAACTGCGCCGCCCGGTGAAACTGGAGTACACCCGGGCCGAGCAGTTCCACGGTGCGACCACCCGCCACCCCTTCACGATCGGAATCAAGGTGGGCGCCCGAGCCGACGGCACCCTGACCGCGATCCAGATGCGCGTGGTGTCCAACACGGGTGCGTACGGCAACCACGGCCCGGCCGTGATGTTCCACAGCGTGGGTGAGTCGTTCGCCGTCTACCGCGCCCCGCACAAGAAGGTGGACGCGTTCTCGGTCTACACGAACGTCGTTCCGGCGGGGGCCTTCCGGGGCTACGGACTCGGACAGGTCACCTTCGCCGTCGAGTCGGTGATGGACGAGCTGGCCCGCCGGCTCGGCATGGACCCGCTGGTCTTCCGGGAGAAGAACATCATCGGCCCCGGCGAGGCCATGCACAGCCCGATCGGCGAGGAGGAGGACCTGCACATCGCCTCGTACGGTCTCGACCAGTGTCTGACGGTCGTCCGCAAGGCCATCGCCGAGGACGAGAGTTCCGAGAAGGCGCCCGAGGGCTGGCTCGTCGGCCAGGGCACGGCCATGGCGATGATCGCGACGGGCCCGCCCGGCGGGCACTACGCCGACGCGCGCGTTTCCCTGCTCTCCGACGGGACGTACGACATCGCGGTGGGCACGGCTGAGTTCGGCAACGGCACCACCACCGTCCACAAGCAGATCACCGCGGGCGCCCTGAACACCACGGAGGACCGTCTCACGGTCCGCCAGTCCGACACGGACGTGGTCCGCCACGACACGGGCGCCTTCGGCTCCGCGGGGACGGTCGTGGCCGGCAAGGCGGTCCTGCTGGCCGCGACCTCGCTCGCCGAACGACTGCGGACCTTCGCCGCCCTGCACACGGGGGTGGCCCGCCACCTGTGCGTACTCGGGCCCGAGGCCGTCGAGTGCGCGGGCCGGGTGGTGACGCTGAAGGAACTCCACGAGGCGGCCCGGGCGCGGGGCGCCGAGCAGGAGCTGGCCGCCGACGGCCACTGGGGCGGCTCGCCCCGCTCGGTCGCCTTCAACGCCCAGTGGTTCCGCCTCGCCGTGGACCCCGACACCGGCGAGATCCGCATTCTGCGCAGCGTCCACGCGGCCGACGCGGGCAAGGTCATGAACCCGATGCAGTGCCGCGGCCAGGTCGAGGGCGGGGTCGCCCAGGCGCTCGGCGCGACGCTCTTCGAGACGGTCCGCGTCGACGACCGCGGCGAGGTCACCACCGCCGCGTTCCGCCGCTACCGCCTCCCCCAGTACGCGGACGTCCCACGCACCGAGGTCCACTTCATGGAGACCACCGACGCCATCGGCCCGCTCGGCGCCAAGTCGATGAGCGAGAGCCCCTTCAACCCGGTGGGCCCCGCATTCGCGAACGCCCTGCGCGACGCCACGGGCATCCGGTTCACGGAGCTGCCGGTCACCCGGGACCGCGTATGGCTCGCCCTGGACCAGCGGGCCCGCGAGGCCTCCAACTAAGTCTCATATCCTGGCAGTTGACGACCGGGAAGACCCGCAGCGCTACTCGTCCTCCTGGTACGAGTGGCGCTGCTCGGTCCAGGGGTCGGCGAGGTGATAGCCCCGCTCCTCCCAGAAGCCGCGCCGAGGCGCAGGTTGGCGTTGTAGCCGTACTCGGCCCACGCCATGACGTGGGTGACCCGCGGGCCGGGCGGCGCCAGGTTCAGGAGGACGGCGGCGGGCACGCCTTCACCACACGCTGCCCCGGAGGGACGGGCCCACCTGCCACCACACAACACCTCCCTCTTCCTCCGCGACGAGGGCATCAAGAGCAACAGAAACGGAAACAGCAACAGCTAGATGGAACTGGCATTCGGCCTTGCAGGTGCTACCCCTTTCGCGCTGTTCACCTCTTGGATGATCGCCTGTACGCATACCGGCCACATGGGCCTGTTTCTGTGGGCTGATCCAGTAGCCGCGCCGATACGCACCTTGATTCACTTGCGGTACCGGGACGGGGCGGAGGAGTGGCTCTCGCCGCCACGGGGACACACCGGCAGGAGGCCTCGTACGCCGCTCGCGGTTCGGCGCACGGGGCCTCCTAGGAATTCCGGGGCGCCGCCCCGGCCCCATGACACGACATCTCACCACCGGAGATGCCCTGGCATATGCAGACCGGATGGGCGCATCCTTGCGTAGGTGCCAGCCACTGTGGCCGGATGGGCTCGAATGTAAGGAGTGGGCGATGACCGTGGTCGTCGTACAGCAGGCGTCCGCAGGGGTGCCGGCCGCGGTGGGCGGGGCGCTCGGCGCCGCCGGTCTCACCGCCCGGTCCGTCCCGCTCGACGGGGGCGAGCTTCCGCCCGTCGACCTCGGCGGCGTCGAGGGTCTGATCATCCTGGCCGCCCCTCGCCCCGCCGGCACCACCGGGCCGGCCCTGGTGCGGGATGCGCTCGCCGCGCAGGTGCCGGTCCTGGCCCTGGGGAGCGGCGCCGAGCTGCTGGCCGAGGTGACCGCCACGGAATCCGCCTCCATGGGGCCCGCGGTGGAGCTGACCCCGGCCGCGAGCGCCGACCCGCTCTTCGCGGGACCTCTGCCCGCGGACCTGTGTCCGCACCCCGCACCGGTCTCCCTCCCGCCCGGCGCCGTCGTCCTGGCCACCGCCCAGGCTCACCCGGTCCAGGCATTCCGCCTCGGGAGCAGCGCCTGGGGAGTGCGGTTCGCCGGAGGACACGACAACAAGGACGGGGCCTGGATGGATCAGCTCCTGTTCCGTTTCGCCTCGTTGGTGGCAGCACGGGCCGAACACACTGCCACCCGGGCCTTCTTCACACATCGGGCCGACGCCTGGGAAGAACGGTTCGCCCACCAGACTCCGGCCTATGAAGCCGCGGCCCTTCGCATGCGGCTGAGGCCCGGCGCGACGGCGTTGGACCTCGGATGCGGCACAGGACGGGCCATGCCCGCACTCCGGGAACAGGTCGGGGCTCACGGCCACGTGCTCGGCATCGATGTCACACCCGCCATGCTGACGGCCGCCGTCCGGCACGGCCGCACCCGGCACGGACACCTGCTCGCGGCGGACTGCACCCGGCTCCCCGTACCCCGCCGTTCCGTGGACGGGATCTTCTCGGCGGGGCTTCTCGATCACCTCCCCGACCCTCGCACCGCCCTCACCGAATGGGCTCGCGTGGCCATGCCCGACTGCGTGCTCCTCCTCTTCCACCCCTCGGGCCGCGCGGAACGGGCGGCCCGGCACGGCCGTCCCCTCGACCCCGGCGACCTCCTCGCGGAGCACAACCTGCGCCAAGCCCTGGAGGCGACCGGCTGGAACCTGGACGAGTACGAGGACACCCCCGGCCACTTCCTGGCCCACGCCACCCTCGCCGGGTAGCCGAGCAACCGGGCGGACGCTCTACACCCTCCCCCCGGCAGAGGTGAAGTTCTGGCAGGCGGCCAAGAGCCGCGTCCACACCCGGCTGCGCTACGAGCGGACCGACAATGGTTGGGAGCGATTCCAACTCTGTTCGCAGGCGCAGTAAGTACCGCAGGCCCCACCCGTCTCCCGCTCCCGACCGGCACAACCGATGGGCACGCGAGATCCCCTCTCTCATTCCTGCTTGACCCTGCTCACGAAGCGAGGTAGGTATTCCATGACCACACGCACCCAGGACGGCAGCGCCGGCGACGTCGACTACGGCTCGATCGGCGCCGGTTACTCCTCCTATCGCCGCCCGGACGAGCGGATCGCCCGCTTCATCGCCGAAGCCCTGGGCGGCGCCGAGTCGGTTCTCAACGTCGGCGCGGGCGCGGGGTCGTACGAGAACGCGGCACAGGCCGTGACGGCGGTCGAGCCCTCGGAGTCGATGCGCGCCCAACGACCGGCCCGGCTCGCCCGCGCCATCGATGCCGTCGCCGAGGAACTCCCTTTCGTGGACGGCGAGTTCGATGCCGCGATGACGCTGTTCAGCGTGCACCAATGGTCCGACGTACGGGCAGGACTGCGCGAGATGCGGCGCGTGACCCGGGGGCCCGTGGTCATCCTGACCTGCGACCCCGCGCTCGTACGGGACTTCTGGCTGTACCGGTACGCGCCCGAGGTCCTCGACACCGAGGCCCGCCGCTACCCCGGCGTCGAGACACTGTCGGCCGCGCTCGGCGACACCGGAACCGTCCAGACCGTCCCCATCCCGCTGGACTGCACCGACGGGTTCAACGAGGCGTACTTCGGGCGTCCGGAGTATCTCCTCGACCCGGCAGCCCGTCAGGCCTGCTCCGCCTGGAGCTTCGTCGACGACGGGGTCCGTGAGCGCTTCGACACCGAGTTGCGCCGCGATCTCGAATCCGGCGCGTGGGACGAGGAGTTCGGCCACCTGCGCCGTCAGGCGACGTATGAAGGCTCGCTCGTGATCGTGCGCGCCACACCGTAGGCACAGCGAGATGACTCCTGCCTCCCGGGCCCGCCCCGCACCCTCACGCACCGCCCGACGGCAATCCCGCGGAACGGTTCCATGCGGCGCCGTCGCTGGCCGGAAACGTGCGGGGCGGGGAGGGGCAGGCTGCGCTCGCCGAAGGACCGGGCCCGGATCGCGCGCGGGCGCGGCACACACCCGCCGTCTCCCTCAACCGGCTTGTGGGCCACTGGAGTTGACGCCAGCAGGCCGACGAAAGGAGCGCGCCGAAGCTCGCTACTTGTTCGGCCCCCGGAAGCGGCCGAGCGCCTTGGTGATGGCGCCGAGCGGCGATGCGTCCGCCTTGACCGGCCTCGGCCCGGGCAGCCGGGGCACACCGTCGCCGCCGGTGGCCTCGGCGAGCGCGGCATGTGCCGCCTCGGCGGCCTCCCGGTACAGGTCGCGGGAGTTGGTCATGACGTCCAGCGCCTCGGCGTACTTGGCGACCATGGCCTGGGCGTGGGCCAGCTCCTCGTCCGGGGTGAGCAGATGCCAGCCGAGGCGCAGCCGCCTGAGCGCGGGCTCCGCGTCGGCGGGCATGGGCTGCGGAAGGGCGGCGAACTCCCTGATCCTGTCGAGGAGTTCGGTCGGCTCCGAGCCGTCGAGGAACACGGTGCGCACGGTGTAGCGATCGGCGTCGTACCACGGGCTCGGGGGCGCCGTGGGCAGGACGACGGCGCCGCCGCGCGGCATGCGCACGCCCAGCTCCCGCTTCATCGCGAAGTCGGCGATCTGCGCCTGCTCGGGCGTGCCCCGGTGCTCGACCACCCGGTGCCGCAGGCTCGGCGGCAGGAACGTCGAGACCGGACGCTGGCCCATCGCGTCCGGCGTCATGGCCTCGTGCACCACGACGTGGATGAACCAGCTCTGCCGGGTGCAGTCCCGCAGCAGGTGGCGCAGTTCGTCGTCGTCCTTCGGCAGGTGGTTCGTGGTCCGCAGCCGCAGGCCCGGCAGGGTGTCGTGGTCCCAGTCGATCCGGTCGCTGTCCGGCCAGAACATGGTGGCGGGCGAGGGCCAGTTCACGTCCCACGCCCGTTCCGCCTCGGCGGCCAGGATCCAGGTGACGCCCTCGTCTCCCTTGCGGCGACCCTCGGGTTCGTACGTGACCAGCTGGGCGCGCACGGTGACGTCGTCGGCCACGCGCCAGCGGGCCTCGAAGAGACGGCGGGCCGAGGGACCGGGGTCGGCGGCCTCGTCCCGCGGGTACAGGGGGGTGGAGCGGGCCGCCTCGACGGGTTCGAGGTCCAGGAAGTCGTCCAGCACGCCGGCCGCCTTGAGGGCGATCAGGTTGCGCCGGACGTCCCGCTCGGGCTCGGGCCCGAGGTGGCGCCCGCGCCCCAGCCACGCGGTGTCGGGGACGGTGGTCGAGGAGGTGCTGTTCTTGGCCATGGAGTCGTTCTGTAGGTGATCGGGGCCCGACCAGTATGCTCTGTGGCCCTCCGGATGTAATCGGCACCGGGTCCACGACTTCGCCGCGATGTACGGGCATAGGTAGAGGTAGAGGTCGAATGGGACGCCGGGTCGCGCCGGCGCGGGGGTCCAGCGATGGGCACCATCCGGTACGCCCCCCTGCGGCCCCGGCTGCTCGGCGTCGCCGGTGCACCAGGATCACGCTCGGCCGGCAGCACCAGGACAGGCAGGACAGATCGGGCGTGTCCCACAGCCACGGCTGACTGCAACCAGGGGGCTGCTCACCCCATGCCTCGACCTGGTCACCACGCCGCCGCTCGACGAGGTGAGGGACCGGAGCCCGGCCGCCCCCGGCCCGGCCGCGGCCATCGACGAGGCCCTGCGCGACCAGCCCGAGGACCGACACCGGGCCGACGCGCTGCACTCCCTCGTCGCCGACCCGGTCGAGGACTACGGGGACTGGTGACCGTCGGCCAGGTGGGCTCGTCCAGGATCACTCCCTGATCACTTCCTGATCGCTCCCTCGTAGTCCCGGCGGGTCACCCCGCCGCCCGGGCCGCGTAGGCGCGGACGTCCGCGTCCGGGTCTCTCGTGGCCGTGGCCAGCGCGCTCTGCGCATCGGGGTGTGCGCGATGGGCCAGCAGCGACAGGACCGCGGCCTTGCGGACGTCCGCGTTGGGGTCGGCCAGGGCCTTCGCGAGCGCCGGGACGGCCTCGGCCGGTGCCGCCGCCTTGAGGGCCGCCGCGGCTCCGGCCCGGGCCTGCCAGGCCGGATCGCTCAGCGCGGTCGCGGCCCGTTCGGCGTACGCGGGCGGGCAGCCGGTCGCCGCGAGCGCTGCCAGAGCGGCCCCTCTGACCAGCGGGTCGGGGTCGGCGAGGAGGGGACCCAGCGGCTCCGGTACCGGGGCGTGCACGGCCGCGATACCCCGGGCCACCGCGACCCGTACCTCCCTCGCGGGGTCGGCGGCCGCCGCCGCCAGTTCCTCGACCGCGTCCACCGCGACCAGGCCCCGCACGGCGTGGATGCGGACCTCCAGGTCGGCGTCGGCGAGCGCAGCCGCGTACACCGGGGCTTCCGCCAGGCGCAGCGCCCGCAGCACTTCGAGGGCCGCGGTTCGGACGGCCGGGTCCCGCACGCCGAGCGCCTCCCGCAGCGCAGTTCCCAACTCGGCCTCCGCGGGCAGCACTTCGACCAGTTCACGCAGGGCCGCCGCTGCGGCGGCTCGCACCTGCGGCGCGCCGTCCCGCAGACGGTCCGCGAGTACGGGCCCGGCCCCGGACGGCACGGTCTCGCCGAGCGCGGTGACGGCGGCCGTGCGGACCGCCGGGTCGGGGTCGGCGAGGTAGGGGCGCAGCGCCTCCAAGTCGGGGGACTCCTCGGCCAGGGCCAGCAGGCGCAGGAGGGACGCGCTGGGGGCGGAGACGACGACGGGATCCTGGGCGGTCTCAGTACCGGGGTGGCCCGGACGCGCGGCGTCACTCGGCTCCGCCGTGACGGAGGCGGAGACGTCCAGGCCGGCGGAGATGACGCCCGCCCCACGCGCAGCCGGGGCCGTCTCACGCCGCCCCGCCGTCGCCACCGGCACCAGCACCGCCTCCCCCAGCGCCCGCTCAGGCCCCGCGACCGGCGTGAACTCCGGCACCGGGACCACATACGGCTCGACGGGCCGCGCCGTGAACTCCATGGCCCCGGAGGGGGACTTGCGCAGGTCCAAATGATGCAGCCAGGACGCGTCGTCCTGCTCCGGATGGTCGAGCCGCTCGTGGTACAGGCCCCAGCGGGACTCCGTCCGGGCCAGCGACGATCGGGCCGCCATCTCGGCGCAGTCCCGGATGAAGGACACCTCGGCGCAGCGCATCAGCTCGTGCGGGGTGCGCGCGCCCATCCCCTCGATCTCGACCCGCATGCGCTCGAACGCCTCCACGGCCAGCGACAGCTTCGCGCCCGTCTTCGGCGGCGCCACGTAGTCGTTGACGAACCTCCGCAGTTTGTACTCCACCTGAGGCTGCGGCGGCCCGTCCGGGTTACGCAGCGGCCGGTAGATCAGTTCGTGGGCGGCGGCGAGCTGGTCGGCCGGCAACTCCCCTTCAAAGCAGGGAAATTGGGACGCGTCCTCCCCCGCCAGGTCCCCGAAGACGAACGCGCCGATCATGTAGTTGTGCGGTACGCAGGCCAGGTCGCCGGCCGCGTACAGGCGGGGCACCGTGGTGCGGGCGTGGGCGTCGACGCGTACCCCGGACGCGGAGTGCCCGCCGCACAGGCCGATCTCCGAGATGTGCATCTCGATGTCGTGGGTGCGGTAGTCGTGGCCGCGGCCCTCGTGGAAGGTGCCACGGGTGGGTCGCTCGGTGGTGTGCAGGATCGACTCGACGGCGCCGATGGTCTCCTCGGGCAGATGGCTGAGCTTGAGGTACACCGGGGCCCGGTCGGAGGCGAGTTCGGCGGCGAACTCGGCCATCATCTGCCCCGACCAGTAGTCCGACTCGACGAACCGTTCGCCGTGCCGGTTCACCTGGTAGCCGCCGAAGGGATTGGCGACGTACGCGCAGGCCGGGCCGTTGTAGTCCTTGATCAGCGGGTTGATCTGGAAGCACTCGATGCCGGTGAGCGCGGCGCCCGCGTGGTAGGCCATGGCGTAGCCGTCGCCCGCGTTGGTGGGGTTCTCGTACGTCCCGTAGAGGTAGCCGGAGGCGGGCAGGCCGAGGCGGCCGCAGGGGCCGGTGGCCAGGATGACGGCGCCCGCGCGGACGACCACGAACTCCCCGGTGCGCGTGTTGAATCCGGCCGCGCCCACGGCCCGTCCGTCGGAGGTGAGCACGCGAACCGGCATCACCCGGTTCTCGATGCGGATCCGCTCCCTCATCTCGCGGCGCCGCAGCTGCCGGTACAGGACCTTCTTGACGTCCTTGCCCTCCGGCATGGGCAGCACATAGGAGCCGGAGCGGTGCACCTGGCGGACGGCGTACTCGCCGTGCTCGTCCTTCTCGAACTTCACTCCGTACGACTCCAGGCGCTTGACCATGTCGAAGCCCCGGGTCGCGGTCTGGCGCACGGTGGACTGGTCGACGACGCCGTCATTGGCGCGGGTGATCTCGGCGACGTAGTCGTCGGGTTCGGCACGGCCCGGGATGATCGCGTTGTTGACGCCGTCCATGCCCATGGCGAGGGCGCCGGAGTGCCGCACGTGCGCCTTCTCCAGGAGCAGGACGTTCGCGCCACGGCCGGCGGCGGTGAGCGCGGCCATGGTCCCGGCGGTGCCGCCGCCGATGACCAGCACGTCGCAGGCGAGCTCGGTCGCGTCGGCGAGGTCGGGGATGGCCAGGGTGGTGTCCACTGCGGGGCCTTTCAGAGGGAGGCGAGGATGCGGCGGCGGAGGGCGGTGGTGGCGGAGGCGGCGTCCCGCCGCCGGGGATGCGGGACGTCGAGCACCTGCCCGGCGGCGAGCAGGGCGATCCGGTCGCCGAGGTAGAGGGCCTCGTCCACGTCGTGCGTGACGAAGACGACGGTGGCGCCGGTGTCGCGCAGGATGTCGACCAGCAGGTCCTGCATGCCGGACCGGGTGTGTGCGTCGAGCGCGCCGAAGGGCTCGTCCATCAGGACCGCGCGGGGCCGGCCGGCCAACGCCCTTGCGAGCTGGACGCGTTGGCGCTGCCCGCCGGACAGCTGGTGCGGCAGTCTGCCCGCGTGCCCGGACAGTTCGACCCGGTCCAGCCAGTCGGCCGCGGCCCGGCGCCGTTCGGTCCGGGGGACACGGCGGATCGCAAGGGGCAGTTCGATGTTGGCGCGTACGGTGCGCCAGGGCAGCAGGGCGTCGTGCTGGAAGACCAGCGCGCGGTCGGCGCCGGGGCGGCGGATCGGCTGCCCGTCCTGGGTGGCCTCTCCGGCCAGCGGGGGCAGCAGCCCGGCGAGGGTGCGCAGCAGGGTGGACTTCCCGCAGCCGGAGGGGCCGACGACGGTCAGCACCTCCCCCGGCGTCACGCGCAGGTCGAGCTCACCGAGCACGGGAGGCACGCCCGCATGGCCCAACTCGGCCCTGTGCAGGGCGAGTTCGGCACCTGTCCGCGTGGTGGTGACGGGCAGGGTCGTGGTCGTACTCATGCGACCGGCTCCTTCGCGGGGACGGCGGGAGTGAAGGCTCGGCGGGTCACGGGGCGCACGGCCGGGCGGGGCAGCCAGTTGGTGGCACGGCCGCCGAGGAGCTCCACGGCCGTGGAGGTCAGCCAGCCGAGCGCGCCGATGGTGACCATGCCGACGAACACCCCCGGATAGTCGACGACGGTGTACGCCTGCCAGGTGCGGTAGCCCACCCCGTACTCCCCCGAGATCATCTCCGCGGAGATCACACAGATCCACGAGACGCCGACGCCCACCGACAGGCCGCCGAAGATGCCCGGCAGAGCGCCGGGGAGGACCACCGAGAACAGCACCCGCAGCCGGCCGCCGCCCATGGTGAGCACGGCCTCCTCCCACACCGGGCTCAGGGCGCGCACCGCGTGCCGGGTCGAGACGACCACCGGGAAGAAGGCGGCGGCGAAGGTGATGAACACGATGCCCTGCTCGTTGGTGGGCAGCAGCAGGATCGCGACCGGCACCAGAGCGATGGCGGGGACCGGACGGGCCACCTCGATCAGCGGGCCGAGCAGGTCGTCGGCCCACCGCGAGCGCGCCACGGCGGTGCCGGTCGCCACGCCCAGGACCGCGGCGAGCAGAAAGCCGATCGCGATGCGGCGCAGGCTGAACCCCAGGTCCTGCCAGTACTCGGCCGTCCCGGCCCGGTCGGCGAGGGCGGAGGCCACCTCGCCGACCGTGGGGAACTGCTCGAACCGCAGCCACAGGTCGACGTCGAGCGAGGTGAGCAGCTGCCACAGTCCGAGCGCCGCGGCGAGGGAGGCTGCTCGCAGCAGCCGGCGGCCCGCGCTCACGACGCCAGCCTCAGGGCGTCCGCGTAGCCGACGGTCCTGGCTCCGGGATGCCGGGCGACGTACGCCTGCGCGCCGGCCGGGGTGACGAAGGCGCGCAGGTCGGCGCCGTCCGCGACCCAGACCGCCTTGTCGGCGAACCACAGGGTGCCGGTCACCGCGTCGGGCACGTACGCGGCTCGTACGTCGGCGCCCTTGACGGCCTCGAGGAGTTCCTTGGGGCTGCCGAAGGAGCGTGTGGTGCTCCGCCCCTTGAGCCACAACTCCGGCTTGACGACGGTGACTTGAGGATATTCTGGGGCTCGCACTGCCCGCTTCAGCGGTGCCGGGTCGACGAAGGCGTCCACGTCGACGTCGTTCACCAGCTTCGCGGCCTTGAGGACCGGGACGTCCTGCTTGAGCGCGTCGATCAGCTCGGGACGGAGCGCCGGGTCGAAGGTGGCGATGCCGTTCGCGCCGTTGTAGAGGTAGACCACCTCGGCGGGCAGCCCGGTCTCCTTGGCCACCGACTCGGCGGCGGCGACGGGCTCGGTGCGCAGGTAGTCGGTGGCGCGGCGCTGGGCCGCGAGGAAGGCGTCGAGGACCCCGGCGTGGTCCTTGGCGAACTTCTCGCGGACGGTGACCCCGTGGAAGGTCGGAAGGTTCAGTTCGGCACCGTCGTACAGGGCCTTCGCCTGCCCCTGGAAGGCCAGCTGGCCGGGCCAGGCGACGAATTGGGACAGTGCGTCGACGCTGCCCGCGGCGAGCGCGGAGGCGCCCACGCTCGGCTGCTGGTTGAGCTTGTCGATGCCCTTGCCGGGGTCGATGCCGGCTCGCTGGAGAGCGCGGACCAGGGTCCCGTCGGCGGCCGAACCGACGCTCGTGGACACCTTCTTGCCGCGCAGGTCGGACAGTGACCTGAGTGGAGAACTCTCTGCTACGACAACGGTGTTGAGGCCGCCTCGCAGGTTGTATCCGGTGACCGACACCAGCTTCGTCGGCTGCTTGAGCTCCTTGCCGCGGGCCGCGTTGATCAGGAGCGGGAAGTCGCCCATCGAGCCGATGTCGATCTTCCCTGCGGTCATCTGGGCGGTGATCGGGGCGCCGGTCGCGTAGTCCTGCCACTTCACCCTGTACGTGGTGCCGTCCCGCTTGCCGCGGGTGGCGAGTTCCTGCTCGAAGTAGCCGAGCGAGCGCAGCAGGGTGCCCGCGGTGACGGTGTTGATGGTCTTCGACTGGTATCCGACGGTGACGGTGACCGTCTTCGCCCCGCTGTCGGCGCCGGCCGCGCCCCCGCAGCCGGTGGCCGGCGGCAAGGTCAGCGAGAGGGCAAGCAGCGGAACAACTCGCTTGCTGGACATGGCAGTTGGGCCTTTCACCGGAGCAGATAGGGCATGTTGACGGTGACCGCGCCAGTGGGACAGCGGGCCGCGCACGGGCCGCAGTACCAGCACTCGTCCACGTGCATGTACGCCTTGCCGTTGTCCTCGCGGATCGCGAGGGAGTCGAGCGGACACATGTCGACGCAGAGCGTGCAGCCGTCGATGCACAGGGACTCGTCGATGGTGACGGGCACGTCGGCGCGCTGCGGGACCAGAGGCATGGCTGTCTCCTGAGAAGGGGAAGGTGCGGATCAGAGGGAGCGGTGCAGCACACCGCTCATGGCGATGCGGTCGCCGCGGAACCGGATGAACTCCAGGTCGACCGGGCGTCCGTCGGGCATATGGGTCAGCCGTTCCAGCATCAACACGGCCGCGCCGCGCGGTACTTGGAGCACCGCGGCGGAGTGCGCGTCGGCGTTGACGGCCTCCAGGGTGACGTCGGCGTGCCCGAGCGGGCCGCCGGTCAGCGATTCGAGGAGGCGGAAGACGTCGGTGTTCTCCAGGTCGCAGCCGAGCAGTTCACCGCCCACGTCCAGGGGCAGGTAGGAGAGGTCCAGGGACAGCGGGAGGCCGTTCAGACGGCGCAGTCGCTCGATGCACAGCACGTCGGTGTGCTCGGGCAGGCCGAGCCGGTGGGCCACCGGGCCCGGGGCGCGGAGCGGGCCGACGGTGCGCACCTCGTTGGTGACCCGGCCGTGCTCGTTCAGGGTCTCGGCAAGGCCTTGGAGCCGGTTCAGGCCGTGCGGGTACTTCTCGCACACCACCACGGTGCCGACGCCGGGCTGCCGGTCGACCAGTTGCTCGTCGCGCAGCATCTCCAGGGCTTGGCGCACGGTGTTGCGGCTGGCCCGGTAGTCGGCGGCGATGGCGTGTTCCAGGGGGAGCACACCGCCGGGGAAGCCGCCCGCCAGGATCTGGTGACGCAGCAGGTCGGCGAGCTGCCGGGCCCGGTCGGCGCGCAGCCGCCGGCGGCGCGCGGCGGCGACCGGAAGCGAGGCGGAGGCGGGTTCGGCTGGCATGGCAGGGAACGTACCGGCCGGGCTCCTCCGGTGGTGTTGCCACAACATTGCGCCACCTGACGCACCCACGCATACGCCTCTGACCTGGGGCTTTGAAGGGAGCGTGGCAAGATCTGCCACTTCGTTGCCCACAGGGTGGACACCCCCGCATCCCCGCACCCCAGGGAGCTCTTGGCGATGCGGACGCCCGGTTCGTCAAGGGCGCCACCTTCCCGTCGACGGTGGGCGCGGTGCCTCCGACGGTCAGCCCCGCAGGTCCTGATCCCCCGGCCCCGACGGAGCGAGGACCGCGGCCGCCACATGGTCGCGGAACCAACTGTGGCCTGGATCGTCGGAGTTGCGGGGATGCCAGGCCAGCCCGAGGTCGATGGGCGCCACGTCGAAGGGGATGGGGAAGGTACGCAGCCCGAGCGCGGCGGCGGTGCCGGGGAGCCAGTCGGCCAGGGTGAGGGCGACGAGGTCGGTGTCCCGGGCGAGGATCATCGCGCTGGTGTGACTGGGCACGACGACCGCCACGCGCCGCCGCAGCCCGCGCTCGGCGAGGGCCTGGTCGATGGGGCCCCGCCGTTTGCCGTGCCGGGAGATGCCTATGTGGTCGACGGCGGCGAACCGGCGGGCGTCGATGCGCTTGTCGAAGAGGGGATGACCGGTACGGGCGACCCCCACCAGCTGCTTCTGCGTGATGTGCCGGGTGCGGATCTCCGGGTCCAGCTGCCCGAGGACGCCGAGCTCGACGTCCACCGTGCCCTGGCGCAGCGCGGGGCCGCCCTCCAGTGCCTCGGGCAGGAAAACCACGTCCACATGCGGGGCGGCCGCCCGGATCCGGTCGGCCAGGGGTCCGGCGACCCCCGCCAGGATCAGGTCGGTCGCCTGCACGGTGAAGGTGCGCTGGAGGTGGACGGCCTCGAATCCGGCACCCGGCCGCAGCACGTTGTCGCAGCCGCGCAGCAACGCGCCGACCTCCTCGCGGAGTTCGAGGGCTCGGGGGGTGGGGACCATGCCCTGGCCGGCGCGGACCAGGAGCGGGTCGCCCACCGCGCGGCGCAGCCGGGCCAGACTGCGGCTGACCGCCGCGGGTGACGTGCCGAGGCGCTCGGCGGCGCGACTCACACTGTTCTCCTGGAGCAAGGCGTCCAGGACACGTAGCAGGTTGAGATCCATGAGGCGCTCCTGAGCTGTACTTTTGCGCTGTAGTCAATGATGGAGTGCCAATTCTTGCATTGCCGGCGGACCTGCTCGGGCGGAGAGTGGAGATGTCCGCGGGAACCGCGCGGACGAACCAACCGCCTGTCACACGAAGGAAATTGGCCATGCAACAGTCCCCCCGTGCCGGTCGAGAAGGCGATGTGCTGGCCGTGGTCAGCCAGAGCGGGCCCTCTGTCTCGTTCTTCGACGCCGCCTCCGACCGCTACCTCGGCTCGCTCGAAACCATCGCCCAGCCGCACGAGTTGTGCTTCGATCCGACCCAGCGGCTGCTGTGGTGCTCGATCACGTACAGCTCGGGCTTCTACGGCGCGAACGGCGGCCCGCGCACCCAGCTCACGGTCATCGACCCGGACACCCGCCGCGTCGTCGAGGTCGTCGACCTCGCCCCCGAACACGCCCCGCACGGGCTCGCGTTGGACGCGGCGAACGGTCGCCTGTACGTCACCGTGGAGGGCTCGGCCGACCAGCCCGGTGGCGTCCTGGTCATCGACACGCAGACCCGGCGGCCCGTGGACCGGATCGGCACCGACACACCGGGCCCGCACTGGGTCGCCGTCGACGCGGCCGGAAAGACGGGCTACGTCACCGGCAAGGAGGCGCGGTTCGTGGCGGCCCTCGATCTCGAACTGGGCGCACTCACCGCGAAGGTCGAGGTGCCGGGCAGTGAGGGACTCGCCGTCTCCGCCGACGGCACGCGCGCCTTCGCCGCCGCGCCGTTCCTCGGGGCCGCTGGCTCAACACCCCCTGGAATCAAGGTCATTGACGTCAGGACGGCTTCGGTGGTCGACACCCTGCCGCTGGAGGACGCCGCCATGCCGGTGCACCTCACCTCTACGGGACGCCTGCTCGCGGGCGAGGTACGCATGGAGGACGACCCGGCGTCCGGCGGCAGCCGCATGGCGCCCGGCCGCCTCACGGTGTTCTCGGCCGAAACGCACAAGCGACTGGGCGACGTCGAGGTGGGGCTCTTCCCGCTGACCATCACCTCGTCCCCCGACGGCAGGCTCGCCTACGTGGCCTGCCATGCCTCGTCCACCGTCGACGTCGTCGACCTGGAGACGCTCCAGACCCTGAACCGCATCGACCACGCCGCGCTGGGCGAGTCGGGCGCCCACGGCATGGCCTACATTCCCCGCCCCGCCTGACACCCAGAGCGTAGGGGGGAGAGTGAACAGGCCCCCCTGTCGAGGCTCCTGTTGGATGCCTCCCGCCCAGGCAATGAACCAGGCCCCCAGGACGCCGTGTCCTGGGGGCCTGTCAGGCGTGTCCCCGCAGGATCCGTACCGGCCTGCTTCTCCGCCTACTTCTTGGCCTTCTTCTTGGCTTTCTTCTCAGCTCGGGTCTTCAGAGGCTTCTTCTTGGTGTCCTTCTTGGAGTCCTGCCCCTTCGCCATGTGCAACTCCGTTCGTCGCCCTGCGAGCCGATGACGGCTCGACGCTAGCCGTCACCCGCCGGCCCAGCCAGCCATCCGCACGCCAATCGCGGTGCCGCGCCGGCTCAAGCACCCCGCTCCGCGGAGCCAAACCCCCCACCGGAACGCGCCGTCCAGCGTGGCCGGATTCCGTCGGTGGCCCGCCAAACATCTCGCGGGCGCGATCATCGTATCGAGCTAATGTCCCCGGCTTTCCTTGGTCCAGGGGGCGAACCGGCCGTTAGTGTCCTTCTGGCTCTGGACGGATTCCCGTTCGTATACCCCGTTTTCCCTCCGCTTGCCCGGCAGCGTCCACGTACGTGCGTCACCGCCCTGACCAAGGAGAGCTCGCCGATGACTGTTGATTCGAGCCCCGACACCCAATTGGAGCCGCCGCGGCAGTCCAGCCTGGGCACGGCGGCCGCACGCAACCTTGCCACCACGACCAAGTCCGCCCCGCAGATGCAGGAGATCTCCGATCGCTGGCTGCTGCGGATGCTCCCCTGGGTGGAGACCAAGGGCGGGGTCTACCGGGTGAACCGGCGCCTCACCTACACCGTCGGCGACGGGCGGGTGGAGTTCGTCCAGGACGGCGCCGACGTCCGGGTGATCCCCCGTGAACTGGGGGAACTGGCCCTGCTGCGCGGCTTCGACGACGTGGAGGTCCTTACCGCGATCGCCGGTCGCTGCGTCCAGCGCGACTTCGAGGCCGGCGAGACGCTGGTCGAGCGCGGCGCGCCCGCGGACCGGCTCCACCTGATCGCCCACGGCCGGATCAGCCAGACCTCCGTCGGCGGGTACGGAGACGAGCTCGCCCTGGACGTGCTCGGCGACGGCGACCGGTTCGGCGAGCACGCCCTCCTCGACGAGAACGCCCGGTGGGAGCACACCGCCACCGCCGAGACCTCGGGCACCCTGCTCTCCCTGTCCCGCGCCGACTTCGAGGCCGTGCTGTCCGCGGCGCCGGACCTGCGCGACCACGTCGAAGGCTTCAAGTCGCTCCCCCGTCAGCGCCAGAACCACCGCGGCGAGGCGGAGATCGCGATGTCCGCCGGCCACCACGGCGAGCATGGCCTGCCCGGCGCGTTCGCCGACTACGAAGCCCACCCGCGCGAGTACGAGCTCTCGGCCGCGCAGACCATTCTGCGGGTCCACACGAGGGTCGCCGACCTCTTCAACGGTCCGATGAACCAGACCAAGGAGCAACTCAGGCTCACCGTCGAGGCGTTGCGCGAGCGCCAGGAGCACGAGCTGATCAACAACCGGGAGTTCGGGCTGCTCCACAACGCCGACTTCAAGCAGCGCATCCAGCCGCGCTCGGGCCCGCCGACCCCGGACGACATGGACGAGCTGCTCTGCCGCCGGCGCGGCTCCAAGTTCTATCTGGCGCACCCCTTGGCGATCGCCGCGATCGGGCGTGAGTTCAACGCGCGCGGGCTGTGTCCGGACCAGGTCGACCTCGACGGCCGGCGGGTCCAGGCCTGGCGCGGGGTCCCGATCCTGCCCTGCGACAAGATCCCGATCACCAAGGAGAAGACCAGCTCGATCCTCATCATGCGTACCGGTGAGGACAACCAGGGCGTCATCGGCCTGCGCCAGACCGGGCTGCCGGACGAGTACGAACCGGGTCTGTCGGTCCGCTTCATGGGCCTCGACGAGCAGGCGATCACCTCCTACCTCGTCAGTACCTATTACTCCGCCGCCATTCTCGTGCCGGACGCGCTCGGCGTCCTGGAGAACGTGCAGATCGCCCGCCGGATCAGCTAGCGGACCCTGCCCGCCCGGCGTGGCGCCGCCCCCTTCCGGCGCGGTCGCGCAGCCCGAAACACCCCTGGCAGAACGCCCACCCCATCAAGGAGCCATGGATGCCCGCGCCTGAGCCGACACTTCCGCAGTCGAGCCTGCCCGAGGCGGCTGCCCACTTCGGGGCGTACGTCCTCGCCGATGCCGCGGCCCGCGCCCGAGACATCACGGCAGCCACCGGCGGCCCACCAGGAACACCCGCCTTGCCCGCCCCTTCAGCCGAGGTACCGGCACCGAGCGCCGGTCTGGACCGGGTCCTGCGCGGCCCCACCGGCCTGGGCACGGCGGGCCTGCGTCTGACCCTGCCGGAGGAGCCGCAGGCGCCGGCGGCTGCGCAGGGCACGCCGATTCCGGGCCTCTACCACCACCCGGTGCCCGAGCCCGACCCGGTGCGGGTCGAGGAGGTCAGCCGCCGGATCAAGTCCTGGGCGCTGGACGAGGTTTCGCTGTATCCGGACGACTGGGAGGAGGAGTTCGACGGCTTCTCCGTGGGCCGCTACATGGTCGGCTGCCATCCGGACGCGCCCACCATCGACCACCTGATGCTCGCCACCCGCCTGATGGTGGCGGAGAACGCCGTGGACGACTGCTACTGCGAGGACCACGGCGGCTCGCCGATCGGCCTCGGCGAACGCCTTCTGCTCGCCCACACCGCACTCGACCCGCTGCACACGACGCGGGAGTACCAGCCGGAGTGGGCCAAGTCGCTCCACTCGGACGCGCCGCGCCGCGCGTACCGCTCGGCCATGGAGTACTTCGCCCAGACGGCGAGTGCCTCGCAGACCGACCGGTTCCGGCACGACATGGCCCGGCTGCACATGGGCTACCTCGCCGAGGCCGCGTGGGCCCAGCAGGACCACGTACCCGAGGTGTGGGAGTACCTGGCGATGCGTCAGTTCAACAACTTCCGCCCCTGCCCCACCATCACCGACACCGTCGGCGGCTACGAACTGCCCGCGGACCTGCACGCGCAACCCGCCATGCAGAAGGTCATCGCGCTCGCGGGCAACGCGACGACCATCGTGAACGACCTGTACTCGTACACCAAGGAACTCGACGCTCCCGGGCGTCACTTGAACCTGCCGGTCGTGATCGCCGAACGTGAGGGCCTCTCCGACCGGGACGCCTATCTGAAGTCGGTCGAGGTCCACAACGACCTCATGCACGACTTCGAGACCGAAGCCGCGGCCCTGGCCGCCGACTGCCCCGTCCCAAGTGTGCAGCGCTTCCTACGAGGCGTTGCCGCGTGGGTCGACGGCAATCACCACTGGCACCAAACGAACACCTATCGCTACAGCCTGCCGGACTTCTGGTAGGAAGAATGGACTCATCTGTGACCAGCACCGAACTCACCGCCGCCGACGCCTCCGTCTTCATCCCCAACCCGGCGACTCCCTACCAGGGGGACATCGCCCGGTACTGGGACGGCGAGGCGAGGCCCGTGAATCTGCGGCTCGGCGATGTCGACGGTCTCTACCACCACCACTACGGCATCGGTGAGGTCGACCATGCCGCGCTCGGCGACGCCAACGACAGCGAGAGCGAGAAGAAGCTGATCACCGAGCTGCACCGGCTGGAGTCGGCGCAGGCCGAGCTTCTCCTGGAGCACCTCGGCGACATCGGGCGGGACGACACCCTGGTGGACGCCGGCTGCGGCCGGGGCGGCTCGATGGTGATGGCGCACCAGCGCTTCGGATGCAAGGTCGAAGGTGTCACCCTGTCGGCCAAGCAGGCCGAGTTCGCCAACCGGCGCGCGGGCGAACTCCACATCCAGGACCACGTCCGCGCCCGCGTCTGCAACATGCTCTCCACGCCGTTCGAGACCGGGCAGGCCGCGGCCTCGTGGAACAACGAGTCGAGCATGTACGTCGACCTGCACGACCTTTTCGCCGAGCACTCCCGCATCCTCAAGGTCGGCGGTCGCTACGTGACCATCACCGGCTGCTGGAACCCGCGGTACGGCCAGCCCTCGAAGTGGGTCTCGCAGATCAACGCGCACTTCGAGTGCAACATCCACTCGCGGCGCGAGTACCTGCGCGCGATGGCCGACAACCGCCTCGTCCCCCAGGCCGTCATCGACCTCACCCCCGACACCCTGCCGTACTGGGAGCTGCGGGCCACGTCGTCGCTGGTCACGGGCATCGAGGAGGCGTTCATCAACTCGTACCGGGACGGCTCGTTCCAGTACGTCCTGATCGCGGCCGACCGAGTCTGACCGCCTGCCGACCGGAGAGGCCGCGTTCCGGGGATTGACTCCCCGGAACGCGGCCGGGGCGTTCAACTCGACCTAGATAAAGGGGAGTTGACGCACAGGAAGTCACCTTCGCGGCTGGACCGGTGCCGATGGTCGGCGGCACCGCGGTGACCGAGGAACCGGCGTCGGACCTGTTCGCCGCACGGTTCAACGACGCGGGTTTCGCCGTCCTCGCCTTCGACCACCGGCGGTTCGGGGAGAGCGGGGGCACGCCGCGCCGGATCGTCCGCATCAACGAGCAGGTCGCCGACTGGCACGCCGCGATCGAGTACGCGGCCGGTCTGCCCGGTGTCGACCCGGACGGGATCTCGGTGTGGGGCTTCTCGCTCGCGGGCGGCCACGTCTTCCATGTCGCGGCCGACCACCCCCGGCCGGCCTGCGCGATCGCACAGCCGCCGCTGGTCGACGGCCGCGCGATCGCTCCCAACGCCCTGCGTTCCATGACACCAGGCGCGCTGCTGCGGCTCCTCGGCCTGGGTGTCGCGGACGCGCTCGGCGGTCTGGCCGGGCGTCCGCCGCTCCTGGCCCCCGCCGCTGGTCCGCGCGGCGCCGTCGCCTCGCTGACGACGCCCGACGCCATGGACGGCGACCGGGCTCCCGACCCCGAGGGCCGCCACACGAACTGGGAACAGACGGTCGCCGCGAGGATCGCCCTCCAGGTCGGCGGGTACCGGCCCGGCCGTCACGCCTCCCGGATCCGGTGCCCTCTGCTGGTGGTCGTCTGCGACCAGGACCGGAGCGTGCTCGTGGCCCCCGCTGTCCAGGCGGCCGCGAACGCGCCGGATGCCCAGGTGGTGCATCTGCCCGGCCGCCATTACGCCCCGTTCCTGGAGTCGCACGAGCAGGCCGCCGAGGCGGAGATCGCGTTCCTGCGGAAGCATCTGGATCACCACGGTTCGCGCGATTCCCGGTGAGCGGATCGCCCGCTCGCGCCGGCCCCCGGCTGCGCGCGGGGCAGATCGGCGGGGGCTCACCGCGCGGCGTCGTCGCCTGATGCGGGGCGCTCCTCGTCGTCGGCATGGGCGGCCCGACGGAGGCGGCGCAAGGTGAGGGCGAAGGCCACTGCCGAAGCGCCGAAGAGCACTGCGGTGATCACCAGCCATCGGCCGAGGTAGACGTTTTCGGCCAGCCGCGTGGCGCCTTCGTAAGGGACCGCCAGATCGAGGATGAGCGGGAACCACACGAGGAGCAGCACGCCGGACAGGAAGGTGGGCACGCGCAGGTAGTTGATCCACGGCACCTCCGGCACGCGGCCGGTGCGGTGGCGCAGTACGGACTGGGCCGAGAGGTCGGCGAGCGAGTACAGCGGGAGCAGGATCAGGTCGTGGAGGATCGCCGCTCCCACGAACCACACCGCCACATCGAGCGGCCGGACCGCGAACAGCCGCACCAGCGCGTAGCCGGTGAGCGCGAACGAGCAGATCAGCGCCAGGAGATGGAGGGGCCCGGAGCCGTACCAGCGGCCGAAGCGTGCCATGGGCAGTCAGGTCCTGAAGGTAAGCCGGTGCACCCACTTGGTGTTGTTCACGCCGGGGTTGGCCGGGACGATGACGCGGGCCGGGTAGCCGTGGTCGAGTGAGAGATCCGCCCCGTTGACGTGCAGGGCGAGCAGGGCCCGTGGGTCGTGGATCTGGTTGCCGCGCAGGACCACCGAACTGTAGGGGCCGGGCGGTTGCACGGATTCCACAAGGACGCTTCCCGCGTCGGGCAGTCCCGACATGGCGGCGAGGTCGGTGAGGCGCAGGCCGCTCCAGTGCTGGTCGGCGGTGGACCACCCTTCCACACAGGCGATGGGCAGCGCGGCCGTGTACTGACGCATCGTCAGAAGTTGCTCACGCGTGAAGACCAGCGCCGGTCCGTGGCCGTTCACCTCCAGTCGCCAGCTCGGGCCGACGTGGGACGCGGAGACCCCGACGGCCGCGGCCGTCTTGTTGATCTGGAAGCCGTTGGGCCCGCTGCCCGGGTCCCGGTTGTGCGGCGCGAGGAGGGCGGTGCTGCGCAGCCGGCCGCCGATGCTCTGCCCCGCGGTCACCACCAGCAGGAGCAGTGACCCCGCCCCCACCATCCCCACGGCACCGCGGCGCGACATCGTCGGCGCCGCGGGCGCGGCCGGAACCAGGCCGTCCGGGTCGGGGGGCTCGGGCCGGGTGCCCGCCACCCCGGTGCGGAGCTCGGCGGCCAGATCGCGGGAGCCGAGGGCACGCGTCATCCGGCCGAGCCGGAGTGCCACATGGACCACGAACGCGGCGATGAACACCCAGGCACCGTAGAAATGCAGGGTGTAGAAGGAGCCCGGGAAGACGTAGTAGAGCTGGATGTTGAGGATTCCGGTCACGAACTCGAAGATGACCCCACCCACCAGCATCAGCAGGGAGAGCCGCTCCAGGCCGTGCGCGACGGTGCGGACCGGAAGCCACTCGAACAGCTTCGGGATGACCGACCACAGCTTGGCAAGGAGCACCGGCACGAGGACCACGCCGAGCGTGACGTGCACACCCTGGGTCAGCCGGTAGAGCCAGTAGGGGTGGGTGGGCCAGTCGAAGAGGTAGAAGCCCAGCAGCCCCTTGGTGGGGGTCTGGTCGTTGCCCAGACCGGGGTTGTAGGCGGCGTACGAGAGCATCCCGGTGACGAACAGCACCGGGATGCCGACAAGGAGCAGCAGGCCGAACACCGACGTCAGCCAGGGACCGCGGATCGGACTGCGCCAGAATCCGGGGCGGAAGGGTCCCGGAGGCGGAGGCGTCCGGCCAATCCGCTGCGCCGTCGCCCGTGCAACCGCCGCAGCCGCGGCCGCACGGGCTGCCGTCGCGGCGCCGAGCCGTTCGAGACGCCCGGGTTCATGCGCCTCGTCCGGCGGCGAGCGTCTCGGCCCACCGGGCGGGCCGGAGGCCGGCGGCCGTCCGCCACTGCCCATGAGCCGTCTCCTTCGTGTCGGGGCGGACCCTCAAGGACGAGCGGTCGACCACAACGATGTCTTCCGACACTCAACCAGTGAAACCGCCACATATCGCCATTGGCCGCCCGGCTGTCCGCCCGTGTCGTGGGTTCAGGCCGGATGCCCCAGTGCCCGGGACGGGGGCGCATCGGGCCGGGGGCGGGTATGGCCGGAGGAGGTGAAGAGGGCGCGGGTACGGGTCATCGCCAAGAGCCTGTCCACCGCGGGGCCCGCCGCCCGGATGCTGATCGTCTTGCCCTGTGCCAGAGCACGGTGGCGCACACGGAGCAGTGTGTTCAGTCCGGAGCAGTCGCAGAAGCCGACGCCTTGAAAGTCGATGACCAAGCCGCCCACCGAGCGGTCCAACGCCCTGCGCAGTTGCTGGTACAGGGTCTGCGCGCTGTCGAGGTCGAGCTCGCCTTCGACCAGGACGACCGTACGCCCGACCTCAGCAGGCGCCGACGACTCGGTGGAAGGGAACACCTCGATGCCCGCGGCTCGCGGGAACAGCTCTGAAGCTTCCACGGCAGCCTCCCAAGAGGACTCCACCCGGCTACGTCGGTCTCCTTCAATCTCCCCTTCCACGCCGTCATGCGTCAATAGATACCGGAAATTGGATTCCACCTTTTGATTGCGTGAAACCAGCGTCCTACGGTGCGGGCACGGGCGACGTACCGGAAGCACACGCAGGGCGACTCACCCGAGCGCCGCGCCGCTGTGGCGATGGGCCGAGCGGGGTGGAGAACGTACCGGGGCGTTTGGGCCTCGGGCGGGCAGGAAACCCGCACCACATGCGACTGCTGTCCGCGATCTTCGCGAAGCCAACGGTGACGGGCGGGGCCCCGGACGGCCCGGGTGAGGTGTGCCGGGCAGAATCCGCCGGGCGGATCCCGACGCTCCTCAAAGCGCTCGACGCCTTGGGCAGGGCCGAGGCCCTGGACCGCGTGACCACCCCCCTGCAGAAGGCCGTGCGCGGTCTTCCGCTGGGGAGTTTCCGCGACGTTCTGCACGGTCGGCAGATCGGCCATCCGCTCCACCCGGCCCTGGTCCAGGTGCCGATGGGCGCCTGGATCTCCGCGGCGGTACTGGACCTGGTCCCGGGGGCGGGCCGTAACGCGCGCCTGCTGGTGGGCGTGGGTGTGGTGTCCGCGGCGCCTGCTGCCTGGGCCGGGTGGGCGGACTGGGCGGAGCAGCCCGAGGAGCAGCTGCGCACCGGGTTGGTGCACGCCGCATCGAACGCCGTGGCGATCGGCCTGTACGCGGGTTCCTGGAAGGTCCGCGGCCGGGGCAGGCCGGTGCTCGGCAGGGCCTTGGCGTTCGCCGGGCTCGCTGCGGCCGGTCTGGGCGGAGTGATCGGCGGTCACCTCGCCTTCCGGCAGTCGGCCGGCTCCAACAAGACGGCGGCCCTGACGCACCTCGTGGAACCCGGCTGGCACAGCCTGGGCAGCGCGCAGGAACTCCCGGTGGGCGAGGCGGTCCAGCGCATGCTGGGCACGGTGCCCCTGTTCGTGCTGCGGACAGCGGACGGTGACGTCCATGTGCTGGCCGACGGATGCAGCCACTTCTCCGGCCGCCTCTCCGAAGGCGAAGTGACCGACGGATGCGTCGAATGCCCTTTGCATTCAAGCGTGTTCCGCCTGTCCGACGGCATGATCGTGCGCGGCCCCGCTACGGCGCCGCAGCCCGTGTTCGAGACCGAGGTGACCGAGAACGGCGTCCTGCGGGTCCGTCTCCCCTCGGCAGGGTGACCCACAGGACGACGAAGCGGTCCGTCATCGAGAGGCCCTGCGATAGCGGGTGAGGACGGCGGCGCCGGCCTGTTCCGCCGACACGCACTCCAGATGCGCCGGCCGACCGCCCGCGGGGAAGAGCCGGTCACCGGTGCCGAGGACGGTGGGAAAGGTCAGCAGCCGGTACTCGTCGATCAGCTCCTCGGTCATGAGCCGGTGTACGAGGCTGAGGCTGCCGATGACGACCACGTCGCGCGGTTCCTGCTTGACCGCGTCGATGACGTCGCCTTCCAGGATCGTGGAGTTCGCCCAGGCCGCGCTGTCCGCGTCGCTCAGTGTGCGGGAGGCGACCAGTTTCGGGACGGCGTTCATGCGCGCGGCGAACGGGCCCTCGCGTCCCGGCCACAGCCGCGAGAAGATCTGCCAGGTGGTGCGCCCGAACAGCAGCACGCCGTCGTCCAGCGTGCGGCCGAGCCGGAACTTGTCCCCGTCGATTGCTTCACGGCCGTGCCGCAGCGCCCAGCCGCCCAGCGGCGTTCCCTCCGAACCGGTGGGGTCGGTCACGATCCCGTCCAGGGTGACGAATCCGATCACGATGATGCTCATGGCGATGGTCCTCTCGCTCGGGTCTCATGCTCACCGGTACATACCGGCGGCCTCCGCCCGGCTCATCGCTCCGGCGCGAGATTCCCGGCAGGAAGGCGCCGCGGCAGCGCGAAGGCGTCGAAGACGACCGGGTCGGCGAAGACGACGTTGCGCGCCACAAGGCCGTCGGTGACGGTGAGCACCTGGAGGGTGTGCAGCCGGTGCCCTCCACCGGTCTCCCTCACGTACGCCGCCAGCGCCGGCTGCCCGTTCGCGGTGAGCTCCCGTAGGGCCCAGCCGGTGCCACGCGTCCGGAAGACGCGCTCCATGAACAGGGCGTAGTCGCCGCTGCCCCGGAACCACAGGGGAACCGGCGGCATCTCCAGGACCGCGTCCTCGGCCAGCAACCGCACCAGCGCGGGCACGTCGGCGGCCTCGAAGGCCCGCGCATAGCGCTGCACGACGGCCCGTACCCCGGGATCGCCCGGCTCGCGGAACTCCTCGGCGTCGCCTGCGGCCGCGAGGGTGGCGCGGGCGCGTTGCAATGCGCTGTTGACCGCGGCCACGGTGGTCCCCAACTGCCCGGCGACCTCGGCAGCCGAGAACTCCAGTACCTCGCGCAGGACGAGTACGGCGCGCTGTCGCGCCGGCAGGAGCTGTGTGGCCGCCACCCAGGCGAGCCGCAGGTCGGCCCGCACCTCCACGTCGAACCGCGCCTCGGGAAACGGCTCCAGCCAGGGGACGTCGAGCGCCGGTGTGAGCGGCGCTCCCCAGTCGTCGCTCGGCGCGCCCAGCCCGGACGGCAGCGGACGCCGCCCGCGCCCTTGGAGCGCGGTCAGGCACACGTTGGTCGCGATCCGGTACAGCCAGGTCCGCACCGACGCGCGCGCCGGGTCGTACCGGTCGCGCGCCTTCCAGGCACGCAGCAGAGTCTCCTGCGCCAGGTCCTCGGCCTCGTGGTACGAACCCAGCATCCGATAGCAGAACGCCAGCAACTCGCCCCGGTACGGCTCGAATTCCACCCGCTCATCATGCCGCACGCCGTCGACGTGAGGCCCTGGTACGGCCAGACCCCTGTGGTACGGGGCCGGGCCCCGGGTAAGCCGGATGGGCCACTCGTATCGCGGACCGGCCCGGCTCGGCTTCGCATGGAAGGGAGCCGCGTGCCACCGCCGCGGGACCCTCCCTCCGACAGGACGAGCCATGCAGACCTGGTACCTGCGCACCATCTACGTCACCGGCGACCCGGCCAAGCTCGACGGGGTGCTCGACGCCTTCCGCAGCGAGGCCCCCGGGCTACTCGCCCAGAACCCCGGGTATCACCGTTTCGGGCTGTTCGCGGACCGCGAGATCGGCAAGATCCTCATGGGGTCCTGGTGGGAGAGCGAGAGCGCCCGGGCGGAGAGCGACACGCGGCTGCGCGAGCGACGCCTGGAGCTCCTCGCGCCCTTCGCGGACACGGTGACGGCCGACAACTGGGAGGCCGTGTCCTACACACCCGCGCCCAAGGTGACGCCGGGCATGTGGATGCGGGCCGGGTACGTGGAGTTCGACCCCGCCGACGCGGCCGCGTTCGCAAAGTCGTTCGATGAGGGGGGCCGCCCCCAGCTGGAGGCCCTCGACGGTGCGGTCAGCGCGACGCTCTTCCTGAACGCCGCAAAGGGGCGCGCGCACGTCGGCGCGATGTTCCGCGACAAGGCCACGCTGATCGCCTCGCGGGGGCCGCAGTCGGCGATCCGCGGCGCGTCCCTCAAGAAGCTCGACGCGAGGCTGCGGAGCCTGGAGGAGTTCGAGCTGATCATGGCGCACCGGCCGCAGGCTTGAAGGAGTTCTTCGGCCCCGCTGACGGAGTCGACGTGCGGGGAGGACTCATCCCGGCTCCGTTGCAGACCGCGAGCCAGCCGGCCGAGAAGCGGTCGCCACGAGTGAAGACCGCCGCCCCTCGTCGGCCCGGCGAGGGATCTTCGGGGTCCGAGTGCGGGTGGTCCAGGCGGGTCGGTGTGCCGTCCGCCGTGTACCGCGCCGTGGTCGCACCGTTCCAGAGGCAGATCACCGCGCCGTGCGGGGCATCGACGTGCAGGGAGCCGGCGTGGGAGGTGAACGCGGTGCCGGTGGCACGTTGCTTCAGCAGGGTGCGGTAGCGCTCCGGTGAGAGCGCACTCTCGCGAGGCGGGGTGGCGCCCGTCCAGTCGGGGGCGCCCACGCCCCGGTCCCGCGCCGCCCTCCACAGGCGCGGGACAAGACGGGTGGCGAGCCGCGGCGTGGCCATGCGCCCGCACATCCACAGCAGCCGGCCGGCACCGCGCCCCGGCCCCAGTGCCCGCCAGCGGATGCGCTCGGCGAGGTCCGCGGCCACAACGGCCGCCCAGGGGGGACGGTGCCCAGCTCGCCCTGGGCTCCCAGCCAGGCCAAGTAGCGCTGGGCCTCGTCCAGGATGTTGGTCAGGCTGTCGGCCGGGATGCCGAGCACATACCCGCCGCGGGCGGCGAACAGCCGCGGGCTCCTGGCGACCAACAGCAGTACCGCGCGGGCCAGTTCGCCCGGCAGCAGACCCGTGCCCTTGTCCTTCTCGATCGACGATGCTGCCCGGCCGGCAACGGACATGATCCCATCCGGGCCGGATCTCGTAGCCGCAATAGCGGAGTTCGGGCCGGACGGGCTTGCCCCCGGAGCGACCACGAGCCCGTCCACCAGCGTCGCCGCCAGCTCTCGGCTCAGGGACAGAACGGCGCGACCCATCAGCGCGCGGCCGACGCCCCCGTGATGGTGAGCCGCCGGTTCCACGGGGAGTAGGAGACGGCGACGAAACCGGCAAGGTCGCCGTCCACGCCGACGGCGACGACGGTGCGGCTGCCGGAGTCCTCGTCGTCTACGTCGTCCTCGTCGGACTCGTCGTCGGGGAAGACCTTGGTCAGCGGCGGGTGCACGGGGATCTCCCGGAGCGCGAACCCGTGCTGCGAGACGGAGACTTCGAAAACGGTGCTGGTCGTGAAGGAGCCGTCGAGGGCCCTGATGGCCTTGGCGTCCTCGGGCCGGGCCACGCGGAATTCGTACGCCGACTCGCCAGGAGTGATCATGGCAGGACGTTACGGGCGTACTGATCGCGGTGGAACAGGTTTCGGCCGGTGGGGCCCGTTGCCGGCAGCCGGACGTCGTCCCGGGTCAGCGCACCCTCCCCCGGGGCTTCAGCGGTACCGCCGGCAGTTCCGGGGCCGGGATCGGGGCGCCGTCGTAGCCCTTTACCTCGCCGAAGCGCGAGCCTGTCATCCAGTCCGAACGGGCCTGCTGGATCTCCTCGTTGGAGCGGCCGATCCAGTTCCAGAACATCACGATCTCCTCCTCGAACGGCTCGCCGCCAAGCAGCATCACGGCCGCGTCGGAGGTGGCCCTGAGGGGGAGTTCGGTGCGGCCGCAGCCCAGGTAGAGCATCGAGCCGGGGAGGACCGGTACCTCGTCCACGTGGGCCTCGCCGGACATCGCGAGGACGGCGTATTCGAAGTCGGGGTTCAGGGGCAGTCGCGTTTCGGCGCCTGCCGTGAGGGACAGGTCCGCCCCGACGATCGGGGTGTAGGTGCTGCCCGGTGACGTGGCGCCGTCGAGTTCGCCCAGGATGACCGTCGCGTCGATGCCGGGTGCGGTGACGTGCGGCAGGTCGGCGTGGTGCTGGAAGTGCGGCTCGACGTGGCGGTGGGCGTCGGGCAGGGCGACCCACAGCTGGGCGCCGTGCAGGAAGCGGCTGTGCGACTTGGGGGTTTCCTCCGAGTGGCTGATGGCCCGGCCGGAGGTCATCAGGCCAAGCTCTCGGGGGCGTACGGTCTGAAGGCTGCCCAGGCTGTCGCGGTGCAGCACCTCTCCCTGGTGCAGCCAGCTCACTGTTTGCAGGCCCATGTGGGGGTGGGGCGCCACCTGCATGCCGGGTTCGTCGGCGATGTCGTCGGGGCCGTAGTGGTCGACGAAGGCCCAGGCGCCGACCATCCGGCGGCCGAGGTTCGGCAGCAGTCTGCGTACCTCGGTGGACTCGCCGAGCTGCACGGTGCGGGGCGAGAGAAGCTCGCGCACCGGCTCGGCCACGACGAAGCCGCGTCCGCCGCAGACGGAGAGCGCGGGCTGGCGATCGAGATTGCTCATGCGGTCAACCTATTCCCTCGCGGGGCACGGAGCCCCAGGATCCTGGCACAACCCTGCCAGGTCCCGCCGATGGCCCGCAGCTCTTCGTGTTGCGGCAGGTCAGCCGGCCGCAGGTACCGCTGCCTCGGACGGAACGGCCGCCTCAGGCCCCGAGCAGCCCCCGGCCCAGCCAGTCCGAGGAGTCCTTCACGCCCGGCAGCGCGAAGAAGTAGCCGCCGCCGGTCGGGGAGATGTAGTCGACCAGTGGCTCGTCGATGAGCCGCTCCTGGGTCGCCTCGAACTGCCGCTTGACGTCCTGCTGGTAGCTGCAGAAGACCAGGCCCATGTCGAGGTTGCCGACGTTGTCGATGCCCCGGTCGTAGTTGTAACCCCGGCGCAGAATACGGGTGTTGTCGGTCTGGGGGGTTCTGGGGTTGGCGAGGCGGATGTGCGCGTCCATCGGGATCGCGTTGCCCTGCGGGTCCTTGGCGTAGTTGGGGCTGTCGGTCTCGACCGCTCCGTCCAGCGGGGCGCCCGTGTCCTTGCGGCGGCCGAACATCTTCTCCTGCTCGGTGAGCGAGACCCGGTCCCAGAACTCGACGAGCATGCGGATGACGCGGATGACCTGGTAGCTGCCGCCGACCGCCCAGGACGGCTCGCCCAGCGTGTCGCCGACCCAGATCAGCCGGTCGGTCTCGCGCGCGGACTTCACGTCCGGGTTGACGATGCCGTCCTTGAAGCCGAGCAGGTTGCGCTGGGCGCCGGTGGGGCGCGGCGCGTTCTGGAAGCCGTCGATGCGCCACTTGATCTGCATGGCGCCGCGGGTGTGCCGGGCGATGTCGCGCAGCGCGTGCAGGACCACGTCCTGGCGGGCGCCGCAGATCTGGAGCGAGAGGTCGCCGTGGCATTCGGCGGCCTTCAGGTTGTCGTTGGGGAAGGTCCGCATGGGCGTGAGGCGGACCGGCTTCGCCTTGGCGAGTCCGTACCGGTCGTCGAAGAGCGAGGCGCCGACGCCGACCGTGACGGTCAGTTGGTCGGCGGGGACCTCCGGGCCGAGGATGCCGTTGTCGGACGGCGGGGCGCCGACACCGAGGTCGGCGGGGGCACCGCCCGCGGTCAGGAAGCGGGCCCGTTCGGTGATGGTACGCAGCAGGCCGGCGAGGTCCTTGCGGCTGTCGGCGATGACGTCGAGGGACACGAAGGTGGCGGCCGCGGGCTGTGCGGTGAGGATGCCGGCCTGGTGGGCGCCGTGGAAGGGGACCTTCCCCGCATCGGCGGTCCCGGCCGCGTGCGCTTCGCCGCTCCCGGCCTGGCTCAGCGCGAATCCCCCGCCGGCCAGGACGGCACCGGCCGCGCCCGCGCCCAGGGCCGTCTTGACGAACGAGCGCCGTCCGGCGGGGCAACCGCCTTGCGGGGCAGGGGTTTCGGCGGGCATGTCGGGGTTCCCTTCGGGGCGTGCGGCAGGTCGTTCGGCGTGCATCAGGCGGACTTCCGGATCTCCAGGAGGTCCGGCACCGGGGCCAGGTCCTCAAGGAGCTGACCGGTCGCGCCGTTCAGGCGGGCGCGGCTCGTGGTGTCCAGCTTGTCGACGGGCGTCCAGCTCTGGTCGCGGTGGGCCGAGTCGAGCAGTTTCTGTACGCGGTCGATGTCGGCGTCGACCCTGGGGAGCAGCTGCGCGTCGCGGGAGGCGAGCAGGGGGCGCAGCACGCCGAGGAGTTCGCGCGTTCCTGCCAGGTTGGCGTCGGCGGTGGCGAGCGTGGTTCCGCTGCCCTGGTCGGCGTCGCCGGTCAGCTCGAACTGGAGGGTGTTCTCCAGAATCTCGTGGGTGCGCAGCGGCAGGTCGGCCGGGTTGAAGTCCTGGGTGGGGAACGCCTTTTGAAGTCCCGTCACATCCTCGGCGAGGCGGGCGGCGGGCGCGGCGAGGTCGCTAGCCGACTGGTCGTGCCACAGGCCGTACTCGACCCGGTGGAAGCCCGTGAAGGCCTTGTCGCTCACGCCGTCCGGGAGCCCTGCGGTGCGCCCGTTGATCTTCTTGTCGAAGTCCTGGAAGGTGCCGTAGGCGGCGCCGAGCGAGGCGTACGTACGGTGCGCGGTGAGCCAGTCGGTGCGCGCGGCGTCGAGATTGCCGCCCGCTATGTCGTCGCTGAGCTGCTTCGTCTGGGCGACCAGGGTGGTCAGGCCCTGGTTCACGTACTGCTTGTACGCGGTGAGGGGCGCGGCCAGGTCGGCCTCGGAGACCGGCACGACCGCCTTGCCCGCGGCGCCGCCGCTGACGCGTACGGACGCGGAGGTCACGGCCTTGCCGCCGGTGGGCACGCAGCGCCAGGCGTAGGAGCCGCCCGCGACGGTGGCGACCAGGTCGCGGGTGGTGCCGGGGGCCAGACCCTCGATCTCGCCGTACACCGCGTTGCTCGCGGGGTCGATGAGATAGACCTCGGACGCCTTGTCGCCGGTGTTGTGCATCTGGAAGGTCTGCCGGCCGGGCTTCGGAGCGGTGAAACCCTTGCCGCACTCCTTCTCGGACACCGCGACGGTCTGCGCGTCGGCGGGCTTGGACCCGCCGAAGGCGACGACCGCTCCGGCAACGACGGCGGGGACGGCGACGACAGCGGCCGGGATCACCCAGGCGGGACGGCGCCGCGCGGGCGCCTCGGGCCGCGTCTCCTGCGCGGGCTTCCCGTCGGCGGCGGGCTCCCCGGGCTTCTCGGCGGGCTCGCCTTCAGCGGCCGGTTCAGCGGACCTGGCCGACTCCGCGGGCTTGGCAGGCTTCACCGCGGCCGTCCGCACGCCCCGTACGAACAGCGTCATCACCACACCGAGGTAGCCGGCATAGGCGACGACCTGGAGCCACGTCATCGTCGGCGTCAGGTTGAACACGCCCTGGACGAGGGTGCTGTACCAGGCGCCCGGGTCGATGCTCTGGCTCAGGTCCACGGCGTACGCGGTCTTGCCGGGCAGCACCCCGCCTTCCTGGAGGTCGCGCAGGCCGTAGCCCAGCACTCCGGCTGCGATGACGATGAGGACGGCGCCGGTGGCGGTGAAGAACCTGGTGAGGTTGATCTTCAGGACCCGGCGGTAAAGGCCCCAGCACAGCCCGGCGGCGAGGACGATGCCGATCCCGGCACCGATCATCGGGCCGGCGGACTCACCGGCCGCGCGGGCCGTGGTCCACAGGAACAGGGCGGTCTCCAGGCCCTCGCGGCCCACCGCGAGGAAGGAGGTGACGACGAGCATGCCCGCGCCCATGGCGAGCGCCCCGGTGACCTTCTCCTTGATCTCACCGGAGAGGCTGCGTGCGGACCGCCGCATCCAGAACACCATCGCCGTCACGAACGCGACGGCGATCACGCTGAGCGTGCCGCCGAACGCCTCCTGGGCGGTCCCGGACATGCTGGCGGCGGTGAAGGTGAGCACCGCGCCGAAGCTCATCGCCAGCGCGATGGCCGCGAGCACTCCCGTCCAGACCTGCGGCAGGCGGGACTTGGCCCCGGCGCGCACGAGCGTGGCGACCAGGATCGAGACGATCAGTCCTGCCTCAAGCCCCTCCCTCAAACCGATCAAGAAGCTTGGAAACGCGTCGTCCCACATGCCGTTCTCCCCAGCCCCGCAAAGGCGTGCCTCGCCTCAGTTAGCGAAGGCATACCTTAATCACAGAGTCTGTGAGCCGTCTACACAGGTGTAGTCAAGGGGTTCCCAAGGGGGCGACGGGACAGGGGTCCGGCCGGAGCGAGCGACCCCTCCCCGGTGATCCACAGGTCGATCGTCTACAGTCCCGTAGACATTCACCCGGCGGCGATCGCCGTTCGGGTCGGACTCATTGGCCCAACCATGCCTGAATCAGGGGCAGTTGAGGCTGGGGCGCGGCCGCGCCGGGAGGGCAGGAACGACCATGGGGCAGCCGAGCAGCGAGGCGACGACGAGGCCCGTACCGGAGGAACGCCCCCAGCGGGCCATATCCCCGACCGGCTCCGGCATGAGCAAGGTCCCCGCGGTCACGGCCCTCTTCTGGATCGTCAAGGTGCTGACCACCGGCATGGGCGAAACCGCGTCGGACTACCTGGGCCGCACCCTCGGTCCCATTCCCGCCGGAGCCCTCGGGCTCGCGGGCCTGGTGGCCGCGCTGGTGGCGCAGTTCCGGAGTGACCGATACCGGCCGTGGACGTACTGGTCGGCGATCGTCATGGTCAGCGTGTTCGGCACCATGGCCGCCGACGTCGTGCACGTGGTGGCAGGCATCCCGTACACGGTCTCCGCGGTGGCCTTCACCCTGGCACTCGCCGCCGTTCTGATCGCCTGGTACGTCAGCGAGCGGACGCTGTCGATCCACAGCATCCGCACCCGCCGCCGCGAGGTCTTCTACTGGGCCACCGTGCTCGCCACCTTCGCCCTGGGCACCGCGGTCGGCGACCTCACGGCGGGCACGCTGAAGCTCGGATACCTCGCGTCGGGATTCCTCTTCACCGCCCTGATCGCCGTGCCCGCGCTGTCCGGCCGCTACCTCGGCCTCGACGCGGTGGCCGCGTTCTGGTGGGCGTACGTCCTGACCAGGCCTCTCGGCGCGTCCTTCGCCGACTGGATGGGTGTTCCCGCCACCCGAGCGGGCCTGGGCTGGGGCACGGGCCCGGTGTCCCTGGCCCTCATCGTTCCGATCGTGGCCCTGGTCGCCTACTTGGCAGCAACCCACAAAAACACCCCGCGGAACGCGTCAACGCGCTGAGGGGTGCGGGGAAGTGCCCGCCCGGCGGATCCGGTATCACGGCCCCACGCCATAAACCAGAGGCATCCACCGGACGGCACATTCCGGCCAACTCGACTGCGCCGGGTGACAGTTCAATCACTCCGTGCCACATTGCTGCTCATGAACAAACCCGCCATCTGTCACGTCGTACCTCCCCACATCCTCGACCGGCTCGCCCAGCACGAGGACCCCGTCGTGTACGAGCCCGCGCGCCGCACCCTGGAGCACGACGCCCAGCTGCGTACCCAGCGCCGGATCACCACGGTCCGCGGCGCCGCCGCCCCCACCGGCACCCCGTCCGACAAGCCCGACCGCACGATCTACGACGCCGGGCACCTGGAGGCGCTCCCCGGCAGGAAGGTGCATTCCGAGAGCGATCAGCCCTCGACCGACGCCACTGTCAACCGGGCGCACGCAGGCCTCGGTGCCACGTTCGAGTTGTATCTGAAGGCTTACGGACGCCACTCCATCGACGACTCCGGGCTGCCGCTGATCGCGAGCGTGCACTACGGCGACAAGTACGACAACGCCTTCTGGAACGGCGAGCAGATGGTGTTCGGCGACGGGGACGGGGAGCTGTTCCTCGACTTCACGCTGCCGGTCGACGTCATCGGCCACGAGCTGACCCACGGCGTCACGCAGTACACCGCGAACCTGGACTACTTCGGCCAGTCGGGCGCGCTCAACGAGTCCGTCTCCGACGTGTTCGGCTCGCTCATCAAGCAGTACGCGCTGGGCCAGAGCGCCGACCGGGCGGACTGGCTGATCGGCGCCGGACTGCTCGGCCCCGGCATCCACGGCGAGGCACTGCGTTCGATGAAGGCTCCCGGCACGGCGTACGACGACCCGCAGCTCGGCAAGGATCCGCAGCCGGCCACCATGGACGACTACGTGCGCACGAGCCGCGACAACGGCGGGGTGCACATCAACTCGGGCATCCCCAATCACGCCTTCTACCTGCTGGCCACGGCGCTCGGAGGCAATGCCTGGGAGCGGGCGGGGAAGATCTGGTACGCCACGCTCACGGGCGGCGAGCTCGACGCGAACGCCCAGTTCGCCGACTTCGCGCGGCTGACCGCGGCATCCGCGCGCAGCCTGTTCGGCGACGGCGACGAGATCCAGGCGGTACTCAAGGCCTGGTCCCAGGTCGGCGTGCCAGCAACCTGACGGACACCCTGTCGGCGACCGGCCGGTCGCACGGAATCGTCGCGCGCACCCCATCCCGTACGTCCTCGACCTCGGAGGTCTCGGGGTCGTGCCGGGGCGCGGGCGCGCGGTCGATGCCGGTCCGCACTGCTGCGACTTCGCCTCCATGCCCTCACCCCCGTGCCCGGCTCCACCTGGCTACCGGACGACCGTACGCCCATAGGGGCTCGTCACTTCGCGTACACGGCGACGAAGTCCCTGGTCGCCTGGTTGTAGTAGCGCTCCGGCGGGTTCTCGAAGTCGAGGATGTTGGTGGGCTTCGGGTTGGCCGGGTCGCCCGTCGGGTCGTAGCTCATGAACGAGGGCCAGGCGCGGTTCATGTCGAGCGGCATCGCGCGCACCGCGCCCGCCTGTTGCATGACTTCGGCGAGCGTGCGAGCGGTGAGGGCCTGGCCGACGACCATGATGACGTCGCCCTGCGCGGTCACCCCGACCCCCGAGCGGGGCACGAACATCCGGCTCTGGTCGGTGGCGCCCCACTTGGCGTCGACGTCGATGTCCGGCACGACCCTGCCGTTGTCCACCATGAGCTCCAGGCACTGGCGCACGCCGACCACGTCGGGCGTCATCCGCATGTCGCGGCCCCACTTGCCGATCCCGATCGAACCGTCCTTGTAGAAGACCTCCGCCGCCGCGCCGTCCCTCAGTCCTCCCACCGTCTCGCCGTCGAGGTAGAAGCCACCGCGCGAGCCGCCGTCGGTGACCTTGAAGCCGCCGTTCCAGGTGGCGAGGAGACCGGTGCGTTTCCCCTTCGGAAGGCTGGGCGGCACAGAGAAGCTGCCGCCGGGTTCGCGCACTCCGGGGTGCAGTTCGAAGCGGGCCTTCGTGCCGCTGATCCAGGCGATGGCCGCCTGGTAGGAGGTGTGGTCGCTGTCGGGCCGTACATAGGTGCCCTGCACCACGGGTTCGCCGTGCGCGGTGCTCAGCACCCGCCACACGCCCTCGCCCGGCAGCGCCGGGGTGACCAGCGACGGCATCGAGGCACGCAGCGGCACTTCGCGATGGTGGACCGGCATGGCCGGAGCCGTCGCCTTCATGCGGGCCAGCGCCTCGCTCGGCAGGGAGCCACCGACCCGCGGCGGATCGAGTTCGTACTGCAGGTTCTCCAGCCTGTCGACGACCGCGCCCAGCTTGTGCTCGCGGGCCCAGCCGGCCAGGCGGGCCTCCGTGCTGTCGTCGCCGGGGTAGGTCAGCGCCTCCCCCACCGAGTAGCCGACGCCGACGCACAGCAGGCCCACCGCGAGTGCGCCGCACGTGGCGAGCTTGCGCCGCTTGCGCTGATGCGGCGCCAGCGCTCTTCGGGGCCTCCGCGGCGCCCGGCCGCGTCGGCCCGCTGCCGCCCCCGGGGGATCCGCCGCGTCCGCTACGTTCCGCTCGCCCTGAACACCGCTACCCTCCGGCCGTCCCGCCCTGTGCGCCATGTCGCCCTCATCTCGGCCTGCTCGGGGCCTCGCGGCCCCATCGCGCGGAGGTATCGCTCCTCCGCGGGCGGCAGCCGTGAGCGGTCTGCCATGCCGATTCACAACTTAAGCTTGCTTTTCCGACATATCGACCGGTGTCAGGCGACTGGATTACCTTCTGGCCGCCGCCGACTCGCACTACGCTGAGTGAAGTGATGGGGTTTCATACGGTCCGGATGGGGGCGTCTGCCGGTGAGCGGAGCTGTCGGGCACGGCCGTACGGGCAATCTCCCGGCCGAGACATCGAGCTTCGTCGGACGTTCGGCGGAGCGCGGCCCTCGCGCGGGCACTGGCCGCCGGGCGGCTCGTGACGCTGACCGGGACCGGCGGGGTGGGCAAGACGCGGCTTGCGCTCACGGCCGCGGCCGATGTGCGCGACCGCTTCACCGACGGTGTGGCTGGTCGATCTTTCGGTGCTCCGGAGCGGCCGGCTCCTCGCGAGGACCGTCGCCTCGGCGTTCGGCGCGCAGGAACACACGGTCCGTCCTGAGCTGGACGTTCTCGCCGAATTCCTGGCCGGCCACAGGGCGTTGCCGGTCCTCGACAACTGCGAGCACCTGATCACGGCCGTCGCGACGCTAGCCTTCGAGCTCCTCGCCGCGGCGCCCGAGCTGCGTATCCTCGCCACGAGCCGCCGGCGTCTGTCGGTGCCGGGCGAGCACGTCCTGGCCGTGGAACCACTGCCCGTGGGACCCGCGCCCCAACAGGGCAGGCCCGGATCAAGCAGGCGATGCGGTAAGGCTGTTCACCGAGCGGGCCGCGGCCAACGGCAGCGGGTTCCGGCTCACGGACAGAACGTGGAAACGGTGCGCACGCTCTGTGACCGCCTGGAAGGAATTCCCCTCGCTCTCGAACTCACCGCCGCGCTCGGCCTTCCCGGGCCGCCGCCCGCCCCCGGGCCGGCCGCGATCGCCCCCGCCCGGGCCCTCACCCGGCGAGAGGAGCGGATCGCCGTCCTCGCCGGCGAGGGCGCCTCCCCGGCCGCCGTCGCCGGGCTGCTGCGGTTGTCCCGTACGGAGATGGAGTCCCAACTGGCCGCGATATTGGGCGCGTTGAACCTCTCGGACCCGGAGCGGCTCGCCGCCCGGGCCTCGACGCGGCCGTTCCCGGACGGCGATGCCCCGGACGCGTCGCCGACCGCGCACGCGACGTAGCCCTCGACTTCCTTTATTCGGTGGGCAGTTCGAGCTCCGGGCGGTCCCACATCACGGCGGGCGGATGGGCCACCACGGTGCCGGTCCGCCTCGCTCCCACACTGAGGTAGAACCCCTCGGCGGGCGGATGCGAGACGATCCGTACGCTGTCGAGCCCGGCTGCGCGCGCCTCGCGCTTCATGTGGGTCATGAGGAGGCGGCCGACGCCGAGGCCCTGGGCGCTGTCCGCGACGAACATCAGGTCCAGTTCGGGCGGGTTCAGGATCAGCGCGTAGAAGCCGAGCACCCGGCCGTCCGGGCCGACGGCGACGTACACCTCGTGGGTCTCGATGTAGTCCTGGCCCACCCGGTACCCGGCGATCATCGGTGCGTACGGGCCCTCGTAGGCGCTGGAGGTGCGCACCAGGTGGGTCAGCCGCTTGGCGTCGCGCACGGTCGCCCGCCGGACGCTCACCCCGCGCTCCCCATCCGTAACATGTGCATTCATGGAGAGAGTATTACTCACGATGGGCGAGGCCTCATCCCCCGCCCCCCGGCGCCGCGACCAGGACGTCCCCGGCCGGGGTCCGGTAGTAGAGCACCGAACGGCCCGAGCGGCGCCGCCCCACCAGGCCCGCGTCGAGCAGGATCTTGAGGTGGCGGCCCACCGAGCCGAGGCCCTGGCCGGTCAGCGCCACCAGGTGGCTCGTGCTCTTCGGGGTGTCGAGCAGTACGAGCACCCCCGCCCGGGCCGGCCCGAGCAGCGCGCCGAGTGCCCGGGGCGCCGCCGGCCGCCCCGATTCGGCGAGTGCGCCCGCGCACGAGTACACGACGGCGTAGTGCCCGCGGTCGTCCCAGGTGACCCAGCACGGGCGCGGGGTGACCGGCAGGAACAGGAGCTGGGCGGACGAGATGTCCTGGGGCGGACGGTCGTGCACATTGATCTGGAGCCGGCTCTCGCCGAGCCAGCGCATCCCGGGCCGCATGTCGTCGAGCACCGCGGCCCAGCCGCCCCGGCCCAACTGCCCGGTGCGCGCGATGATGTCGGCCTCCATGATGCGGCGGCGGCGCGGTCAGTCCGGGAGCACCACGCTCGTCCACAGCCACTCCAGAAGGTCCGCCGTGCGGTCCGCCAGGTCGACGCGGCGCAGCACGGCAGGGAGCGGGCCGCCGATCGTCTCGACCAGGTCGGCGTGCACGGTTGCCGAGGGAGTGGCACGGATCTCCGCCAGTTCCTCCTCGAAGGACCGCTCGCCGTCGCCGGTCGGTGTGGGCACGAGGTAGTCCGCGGTCCAGCGGGCGCTGCGCACGGCGCGTACGAGCTGCGCGGTGACCGGATCGGCCGCCAACCGAGCGCGGAACCCGGGCAGTTGGGCATCGAGCCAGGCCCGCTCGACCGGGTGGTGGGCGCTCGGGGCGAGCAACGCGAAAAGCGTCGCGGTGGTCTCGGCGAGGGGCGAGACGACGAACCGGCTGCCCGCGAGCGTGTCCGCGCCGACCTGCCACCACCCCATGGTTTCGCCTCCCCGCGAAACAGTAATGCCCTTGCCGCGCGGCCACGGAGACTCCCCGCCATGCCCACCTACCGGGAACTCCTGCGCACGCCGGAGTTCGCTCCCTTCTTCCTCGTCTCCTCCGTCCAGGTCGCCGCGTCGACGGTGAGCGGTCTGGCGCTCGCCACCCTCGTCTACGCGGCGACCGCCTCGCCGCTGCTCTCCGCGCTCAGCATGTTCGGCGCCTCGTTCGCCCAGGTGATCGGCGCGAGCCTGCTGATGTCGGCGGCCGACCGGCTGCCGCCGCGTGCCGCGACGACCGCGATCGCGCTGGCCTTCTCCGCGAGCACCACCCTGCTCGCCGCCCCGGGCCTGCCCATCGGCGCCGTCTTCGCGGTCCTGCTCGGCCAGGGCCTGGTCGCCTCGGTCGGCGGCGGGGTGCGCTACGGGCTGCTCGACGAGATCCTGCCGAGGGAGCGCTATCTCCTGGGCCGTTCGGTGCTCAACATGAGCGCGGGCGCCCTGCAGGTCTGCGGGTTCGCCGTCGGCGGCGTCCTGGTGGCCGCGCTCTCCCCGCGCGGCACCCTGCTCGCGGGCGCGGTCCTGTACTCCATCGCCGCGGCCGTGGCCCGCCTGCGGCTCGCCCGCCGGCCGCCGCGGGTCTCGGGGCGCCCGTCGATCGCCGAGACCTGGCGCGTCAACCCCCGCCTGTGGGGGTCGGGTTCACGCCGCCGCCTCTATATCGGCCTGTGGGTGCCGAACGGCCTGATCGTCGGCTGCGAGTCCCTCTTCGTGTCGTACGCGCCCGATCACGCGGGCCTGCTCTTCGCCTCGGCGGCCGTGGGCATGCTGGCCGGAGACACCGTCATGGGCCGTTTCCTGAGCCCGAGTTGGCGGCGCCGACTGCCCGTGCCGCTTCTACTGCTGCTCGCCGTCCCCTACCTGGCACTCGCCCCGCACCCGCCCCTGCCGCTCGCCGTCGCGGCCGTGACACTGTCCTCCGTCGGATACGCGGCGAGCCTGCTCCAGCAGGAGCGGCTCGTGGCGCTGGTCCCGGAGGGCATGACCGGCCAGGCCCTCGGGCTGCACTCCTGCGGCATGCTCACCTTCCAGGGCATCGGCGCGGCCCTCGCGGGCACGGTCGCCCAGCGCACGTCGCCCGGGACGGCCATGGCGGTGATGGCCGCCGCGTCGATCACCGTCACGCTCGTGCTCGCGGCGGGATCAGGCCGAATTCGTGGGCCCCGCCGACCGGTTGAGGGCGGATGTGCCGCACCGCAGAAGGTGTCCGAGGCGTAAGGGAGGCGTGGCCGATACCGCGTGGTGTCGGCAGGACAGGGAGGACACGGGGTAGATAAGGGTCATGACCGACCATTTTCTTTCGCCCGCTCTGTACGTCTTAATGATCGTTCTGGTCATGAAGGTCACGGACGGGCTGCCGCAGCGGACGTTCAGCCTGCGCAAGCCGCCGAAGGTGGCGATCGGGCTCTGGCTGCTCGTGGCGATCCCCTCCCTGCTCCAGTTCGCGTTCCCCCAGATCTACGACACTCTGCACCGCGACTCCGACTTGATCATCGACCATGGCCAGTGGTGGCGGGTGTACACCTCGTTCATGGTGCAGGACGGCGGGGTCGGCGGAACCGCGTTCAACCTCTTCGTCCTGGCTCTCATCGGCTTCGCCGCCGAGCGCGTGTGGGGCACCCGCACGCTGCTCGCGTTCGTCCCGGCGCTCATGCTCGTCTTCAGCGTCGACACGTTCCTGGTGCACGGGCCTCCCGGCGGCGGCAACTCGGGGCTCACCTTCCGGCTGGCCACCAGCATCGCCGGGCTCGCGCTGCTCATCCGCCCCGGCAGGCGGCACTACCTGCTGGCCGCCGCGATCGTCGTCGACGGAGCGGTCCTGCTGCTGCTCGGCGACGGGCACGGCGAGCCCATGATCACCGGCATCGTCGCGGGCCTGATCGCCGCTCTCGTGCAGCGCCGCCGGCCGCGCGTGTGGCACCCCGTCGCGGCCGGCCCGGACGCGCGAGGCAACACGCCCGAGTCCGAGGAGACACCCGAACCGGAAAGCGACTTGGAGGGCCGCTGAGATCAACCGACCCACAAAGAGCGCGAGTTGACTGAGAGTGCACTTCAACTCCTAGGTTCGTCACCATGACGAACTCTGAACAGCACACCCCTCAGCACAAGATCGGGTCGGGCTTCGGGGCCCGGAGCACCACCGCGGACGTACTGGCCGGGACCGACCTCACCGGGAAGCTCGCGGTCGTCACGGGCGGCTACTCGGGGATCGGCCTGGAGACGACCCGCGCGCTCGCCGGGGCGGGCGCCCGCGTCGTGGTCCCCTCCCGGCGGCTCGACGTCGCCGAGGCGGCCGTGGCCGCGATTCCCGGCGTCGAGGTCGACACGCTGGACCTCGCCGACCTCGACAGCGTGCGCGCCTTCGCCGACCGGTTCCTGGCCTCCGGCCGCTCCATCGACGTCCTGATCAACAGCGCCGGGGTCATGGCCTGCCCGGAGACCCGGGTCGGGCCGGGCTGGGAGTCCCAGTTCGCGACCAACCACCTCGGGCACTACGCGCTGGTGAACCGGCTGTGGCCGGCGCTCACGGCGGGCGGCGGCGCCCGGGTCGTGGCGGTCTCGTCCCGGGGCCACCAGCTCTCCGCCATCCGCTGGGACGACCCGCACTTCGCCCTCGGCTACGACAAGTGGCAGGCGTACGGGCAGGCGAAGACCGGCAACGTGCTGTTCGCCGTGCACCTCGACGCGCTGGGCCGGGACGCGGGCGTGCGGGCGTTCTCGGTGCACCCCGGCGAGATCCACACCCCGCTGGTGCGCCATGTCTCGCCCGAGGAGCGCATCGCGGCGGGCTGGGTCGACGAGCAGGGCAACTGGTCGTTCGACTTCAAGACCCCGGAGCAGGGCGCCGCCACCCAGGTGTGGGCGGCGACCTCCCCGCAGCTCGCGGGCCTGGGCGGCGTCTACTGCGAGGACTGCGACATCGCGGAACCCGCGGCGGCGGGCGCGGTCGGCGCCGCCGACGGCGAGCTCGACCACGACGCGCTCACCAGCGGCGTCCGCCCGCACGCGACCGACCGCGAGCAGGCCGCCCGGCTGTGGGCGCTGTCGGCCGAGCTCACCGGCGTCGACGCGTTCGCCGCGTAGGCGATTCAGCCCCGGTACGTCTCCAGAAGGCGCAGCCACACCTCGCTGATCGTCGGGTACGACGGGACCGCGTGCCACAGCCGCTCCACCGGCACCTCGCCCGCGATGGCGACGGTCGCCGAGTGGATCAGCTCGCCGACGCCGGGACCGACGAAGGTGACGCCGAGCAGGACACCCCGGTCCTCGTCGACGATCATGCGGGCCCTGCCCGTGTAGCCGTCGCCGTAGAGGCCGGCGCCCGCGACGCCGCTCATGTCGTAGTCGACCGAGCGCACCCGGCGTCCCGCGGCCTCCGCCTCGGCCAGGGTGAGCCCGGCCGAGGCGGCCTCGGGGTCGGTGAAGACGACCTGGGGGACGGCCACGTGGTCGGCGGTCGCGTTGTGGGCGCCCCAGCGGTCGCTCTCCAGGACCGGGGTCCCGGCCGCGCGGGCCGCGATGGCCGCCCCGGCGATCCTGGCCTGGTACTTGCCCTGGTGGGTGAGGAGCGCACGGTGGTTCACGTCGCCGACCCCGTACAGCCAGTCGCTGCCCTCGACGCGGCAGGAGTCGTCGACGGGCAGCCAGGAGCCGGGGTCGAGGCCGATGGTCTCCAGGCCGATGTCGTCGGTGCGGGGCGCGCGGCCGGTGGCGAAGAGGATCTCGTCGGCCACCAGGCGTTCGTCGCCCTCGGGGCCGCGCACCGACACGGTCACCGCGCCGGTCGCCACGTTGCGTACGACGTCCGTGACCGAGGTGTGGGTGCGCAGCTCGGCGCCCGCCTCGCGCAGCGCGTCGGCGACCAGCTCACCGGCGAAGGGCTCCATCCTCGGCAGCAGCCCCTCGCCCCGCACCAGCATGGTGACCTGTGCGCCGAGCGCCTGCCAGGCGGTCGCCATCTCGGCGGCCACCACTCCCCCGCCGACCACCACGAGCCGGCCCGGCACCTCCTGGGCGCTGGTGGCCTCGCGGCTGGTCCACGGGTTCACGTCGGCCAGACCCGCAAGGTCCGGGAGCTGGGCGCGGCTGCCGGTGCACACGGCTACGGCGTGCCGGGCGGTCAGGACGTGGTGCTCGCCCTCGGGGCTGGTGACGCTGACCTTGCGGGTGCCGTACAGGCGGCCGTGGCCGCGGTAGAGATGGGCGCCGATGCCGTCGAGCCAGGCGACCTGCCCGTCGTCCTTCCAGTGGGAGGTGTACGCGTCGCGGTGGTCCAGGACCGCCCGGGCGTCGAGCGGGCCCTGCACCGACTGGCGCAATCCCGGCACCCTGCGTGCCTCCGCGCGGGCGACGACCGGGCGGAGCAGCGCCTTGCTGGGCATGCAGGCCCAGTACGAGCACTCGCCGCCGACCAGCTCGCTCTCCACCACCGCACAGCTCAGGCCGGCCGCCCGCACCCGGTCGGCGACGTTCTCGCCGACCGGTCCCGCGCCCAGCACCACCACGTCGTATTCCTCGGCTTCCGTCATAGGCACAGTCTGGTGGGCGGTGTACTCCGTGGCCACAGGGGCACACGCCAAGGACGGAATACCGCGGCGGCGCACGCGGTTGTGCGAGGCGGTCCCACCCCCGGGGCCGGGAAGAGGTGTGAGTGATGGCGACTGTCGAGCTGACCAAAGAGAACTTCGACTCGGTCGTGTCCGAGAACGGATTCGTGCTGATCGACTTCTGGGCCTCCTGGTGCGGCCCGTGCCGTCAGTTCGCCCCGGTGTACGAGGCCGCGTCCGAGCGCCACGACGACCTGGTCTTCGCGAAGGTGGACACGGAGGCCCAGCAGGAGCTGGCGCAGGCCTTCGACATCCGGTCGATCCCGACGCTGATGATCGTCCGCGACAACGTGGCGGTCTTCGCGGAGCCCGGCGCGCTTCCCGAGGCGGCCCTGGAGGACGTCATCGGCCAGGCGCGCGGCCTGGACATGGACGAGGTCCGCAAGTCGGTCGAGGCGGCGCAGCAGAAGTAGCCCCGGTTCTCCCGCTCATCACGGCCCCCTCCCCGCCCGCCGGGAAGGGGGCCGCGGCGTCGTCCGGGGCGGAATGCGCCATTGCTGAGCACGGCGGGGACCGTCGGTTACCGGTCAGCCACCTGTCCGGGCCCACAGGTCGCACCGCCGCACGCTGTACCCGAGGTGCGGTCAAGATGCCAACTGGCGCCAATCCACGGCCGGTTCGCACCCAAAGGGTTCGAGCCAGGAAGTGCTCCACAATGCGGTGATCCGGCGGACGTTCCGTGTGCTTCCTCCTACTCTCCGTCCTCATGCGAATCACACACCTGAGGCGTTTCGGCCTCGCCACGGCCCTTGCCTCCTCCCTCGCCCTCTTCGGCATGAGCCAGTCCGCGAGCGCCGACACCGCCGATGTCAGCTTCAGCGCCGACCAGGCGGCGGCCACCCCCGGTGGCACGGTCAATCTGAAGATGACCTTCACGAACAACCAGACCACCGATGTGTGGTTCGTCTACCAGTCCGTCCAGCCGACCTGGGCGACCACCCAGCGCCCGGACCTCAAGTACTCGCTCGCCTCGTGTACCGGTGAGGGTGTGACCTGCACCGGGACCGGCACCACCTCGATCGGCGTGAACTACTCCGTCCCGGTCGCGCCGGGCACCAGCCGCACGGTCACCGTCCCGGTCCAGATAGCGGCGAACTCCGGCTGCAACGGAAACATCGCGTTCTACTCGTACGTCTACTACGAGTACAACGACAGCCAGAGCCACAAGGACGGCGTCTTCAACTCCCCGACCATGCGGGTCAACTGCGCCACGCCCGCCCCGTCCGGCGCTCACTGACCCACCCTCGGCCGCGCCTGTCCGCGGCGCACGGACGCCGGTCGGCCCATCCCCCCGGGTCGGCCGGTTTCGTATGTCCGGAATCGAACGTCCACGGCCCGCATTCGAGTAAGTGTTTCGCTCGCGTGGCCGAAAACCGGATGCGTCCCGGAGAGCCGGGTTGTCTGGACCATTGACGCTTCGCGCCGTCGTGCGCCCCCCGCACCGAAAGCGGTTACTCCGCCGGGCCGCTCCGATTTTCCCGCCCCGGCACACCCCGCCAAGACCGTCCGGAAACCCGCATACCTTCCTGTGCACCGGTCTGCGCCCCACCACAGCGGCCACCGTTTTTCGTCATGTTTCACAGTAGCCACTCGAAAACTCCTCGAAGAGCCGCACTATGTGACGCGTCAGAGCGGAACGGCGGGCCCTTCGAACCAGGGCGTGCCCGGTCCGTCGTGCGAGGGGTCCGCGCAGGCAGGGGAGCCGAACGGACCTCCAGGGGAGGGGACTTCACCGCGTGAAGCGGAACACACACCGCAGCAGACACATCACCGGCCTGGCCGTCGGCGGCGTGCTGCTCGCCATGGGTTTACCGGCGGCGCCGGCGTACTCGGCGACGCCCGCGCCGCGCATCGACCTGTTGGTCCTCGTCGTCTCGGACGGCGGCCCCGCCACCGAGGCCATCACCGCGGAACTGGACGGTGAGGGCACTCCGTACACCGTGGTCGACCTGGCGCAGTCCGGACGGCCCGTGATCGACCAGGCCTTCCTCTCGGACACCGTGGATGGGCTGCCCCGGGCCAAGTACCAGGCCGTGGTGCTGCCCAACGACAACCCCTTCCCGACCGGCTCGGCCGAAATGGCCGCGCTCGCCGCGTACGAGAAGTCGTATGCGATCCCGCAGGTCGACGCGTACACCTACGCGCGTCCACAGGTGGGTCTGCAGCCCGCCGCCTCCAGCGGCTACAGCGGCTCGGCGGACGGTTTCAAGGCCCAGGTGACGGCGGCCGGCCGCAGCACCGGGCCGTTCGGCTACCTCAACGGAAGCGTGCCGTTCGAGGACAACTCCCCCTCGGTGAGCGAGAGTTACGCCTTCCTCGCCCAGCCGGCCGCGGGCGCCGACTTCACGAGCTATGTCGAGGCGCCGATCCCGGGCAGGACGGGGAACGGCACCCTCGTCGGCGAGTACCGCCACGACGGGCGCCGGGAACTGGTCGTCACCTTCGCGTACAACCAGTACCAGGAGCAGTTCAAGCTGCTCTCCCGGGGCATCGTCGACTGGATGACGCAGAACGTGCGGCTCGGCGCCTCGCGGAACTACTTCGCGGTCCACGTGGACGACGTGTTCGCCGGTGACGACCGCTGGGACCCCAACCTCAACTGCACGCCGGGCGACGTGGACTGCCCGCCCGGGCAGGGCGTCGAGGACTCGATCCGGATGACCCCGGACGATGTGAAGAACGCGGTCGCCTGGGAGAAGTCCCGGGGCTTCACGCTCGACCTCGCCTACAACGGCGGCGGCAGCGTCGAGTACCGCGAGAACCACGGCGGGGCCGACGAGCTCGCCGACCAACTGGCCCAGAACAAGAACGACTTCCGCTGGATCAACCACACCTACGACCACGCCTTCCTCGGCTGCGAGCAGAACGTGTCGGTCGTCCCGTGGAAGTGCGCGACCAACCCGGACGGCTCGACGAAGTACGTGAGCCAGACCGAGATATCCAAGGAGATATCCGACAACCAGCAGTGGGCTCGGGGCTTCGGGCTGCCCGTCGAATCCGATGAGTTGATCACCGGGGAGCACTCCGGGATGAAGCTCCTGCCGCAGCAGCCGCAGGACAACCCGTACCTGGCCCCCGCGCTCGCCGCCAACAAGATCGACTGGCTCGGCGCCGACATGTCGCGCGATCCCGAGCAGCGCCAGGTGGGCTCCGCGCTCACCGTCGCCCGCTACCCGATCAACATCTTCTACAACGCGGGCCACGTCTCCGAGCAGGTCGACGAGTACAACTGGATCTACACCAGCCGCACCCAGGGCGGCAGCGGCCTCTGCGACGACCTGCCGAACACCACCTGCCTTCCCGCGCCGCTCAGCACGACGACCGGGTACACGGGCCACATCGTGCCCCTGGAGACCCAGGTCGCCCTCGGCCACGTCCTCGGCAACGACCCGCGGCCGCACTTCATCCACCAGTCCAACCTCGCCGAGGACCGCATCGGCTATCCCGTCCTCGACGGGGTGCTCGACCAGTACAAGGCGCTGTACGCGGCCAGTGCCCCGCTGGTGAACCTGCGGATGAAGGACATCGGCGCCGAGCTGCGGGACCGGGGCGCCTGGAACACCGCCGTGAAGGCCGGTCAGGTCACCGGGTACCGGATCGGCAACAGCGTGACCGTGCGGGCCCCGGCGGGCGTGGCCGTCACCGCGACCATGCCGAACGGCACCAACCAGGTTCTGGGCAGCGGAAGTTCGGCGTTCGGCCAGGCCTACGCCGGGAGCGTGTCCGGCTGGGTGTCGCCGCAGTCCGGGCAGAGCAGCGTCTCGCTGGCCCTCGCACCGGCCCCCGCCAGAGCCCTGGCACCGCAGTCCAGCCCCGCGCCGTCCGCCGAGCGCGCGACGCCGCAGAGCGCACCGCGCACGCCGGTCCCCGCCGGTGTCACCAAGCCGGTTCCGTACGGCGCCGAGCGGCGCTGACGCCGGTCCGCCGAGGTTCCGAACGCCCGCCGCCGCCGCGGCGGCGGGCCGCCGGGCAGCCTTCACCACCCACCGCTCTCTTCAGCCGCGGAGCGCATGCATGCACGTACCACACCGCGCGCCGCGCTCCGGCGCGGCGCGGGTAACCCTGCTCACCGAGGGCACCTATCCGCACAGCCACGGCGGGGTGAGCGTCTGGTGCGACCAGCTCGTCACCGGAATGCCCGACATCGATTTCGACATCATCGCGGTGACCGGCACCGGCCGCGAGCCCACCGTGTGGGACCTCCCGCCGCACGCCTCCGAGGCCGTCTCGGTCCCCATGTGGGGCCCGGCGCCTGCCGGTTCGGCCCCGCGCGGCCGCCAGGAACGGCGCCTGATGACGGCGTACGAACGCTTCCTCACCGCGCTGCTGGATCCCGCGGCGGAGAGCGGGTTCGGCCCGGCGCTGTACGAGATGGCCCGGGCCGCCCGGGACGGCCGGCTCAGCCCCGCGCTGCGCGGCGACCGGGCGATCCGGGTCATGACCGAGGTGTGGAACCGGCCTGGGCTCGCCGTGCGCGAGGCCCGGCCCACCCTGCACGACGCGGTCACCGCGACCGGGCTCCTGGAGCACGCGCTGCGGCCGCTCGCCGCGACGCCGCCGAGCCAGGGCGTCTCGCACGCGGTCAGCGGCGGAGTGGCCGTCCTGCCGGGCCTGGCGGGGGCCGAACTCCACGGCGTACCGCTGCTGTTGACCGAGCACGGGGTCTATCTGCGCGAGCGCTATCTGGGCTACCGGACCGCTCCGTACCGCTGGCCGGTCAAGGCGGTGCTGCTCGGGTTCTTCCGGCTGCTCGCCGAGGAGACGTACCGGCGGGCCGCCCTGATCACGCCGGGCAACCAGTACAACCGGCTGTGGGAGGAGCAGGGCGGGGCCGATCCCCAGCTCATACGTACCGTCTACAACGGGGTCGACCCGGCGGCGTTCCCTCCCGCCGGACCCGAGCCAGTGACCCCAACTCTCAGCTGGGCAGGGCGAGTTGACCCGATCAAGGACCTGGAGACGCTGATCCGCGCCTTCGCCAAGGTTCGCAGCGAACTCCCCGGAGCAACCCTGCGCCTGTTCGGCGGCACGCCCCGGGGCGGCGAGGCCTACCGGGAGCGGTGCGAGGCCCTTGCCGACTCGCTCGACCAGGGCGGCGCGGTCACCTTCGAGGGCCGCGTCGACGACATCAAGGACGCCTACGCCGCGGGCAATGTGGTGATGCTGTCCAGCATCAGCGAGGGCTTCCCCTTCACGTTGATCGAGGCGATGAGCTGCGGCCGGGCCACCGTCTCCACGGATGTGGGCGGGGTGCGCGAGGCGGTCGGCGAGACCGGGCTCGTGGTGCCGCCGCGCGACCCGGACGCGATGGCCGCGGCCGCTCTGGAACTCCTCGGCGACCCGGTGCGCCGGGCGGCGATGGGGGAAGCGGCGCGGCTGCGCGTCGTCGAGCAGTTCACGCTGCGGCAGACCGTCGACACGTTCCGCGCCATCTATCTCGAACTCTCCGTACGCGGCGGGGCAGTTGTCCCGGTCCGGCGAAGAGAAGACAGCGAGGACACCACCATGGCCCTGCGCCTGGTCCCCGCCGGGCTGAGCCGGGTGGCCGGATGAGCGGGCCCATCCGTCTGGAGCCGCCCGACGGCCGGGACGACACCCTGACGCTCCGGCTCGCCACCGAGTCCACGATGACGCTGCGCCTGCCGGGCCGGGCGCCCGCCCGGTCGGGCAAGGACGCGGCGGTGGACCGGCTCGCCGCCGAACTCGCCGAGCAGATAGGGCCCGCGGTGCACGCCTACGAGGTCGCGGCGCTCCTTGAGTCCGAGGGCCTGACGGCCCAGCAGATCGCGGACGAGTACGGGCACCGCAACCTGTTCGCGCTCGCCGAGGACCTGTACCGGCGGGTGCCGCGCAGCTTCCCGGAGCCGCCCGCGGCCGCCGATCCCTGGAAGCCCGACCCGGTGCGCTGTGCGCTGCGCGGCGCCCTGTTCGCACTGCCCGGGCTCGCCTACCCACTGACCGCCCGGCTGTGGCAGAGCGACCGGGCGGTGCTCGCCCTGGTCGTGGCGGGACTCGTCTCCTGGGCATGGGGGCAGGGGCTCGGGCACCGCGCCTATCTGCGGATGGCCTCGGGCCGGGCCGAGGCGGCCCGCACGCTGATGGCGGGCGCGCCGCTCGGCGCGCTGCTGGCCTGCGCCACCGGCTTCGCGATCGTGGGGCCGGGCAGAGCGGCGTTCTTCGTGGCCGGCCAGTCCTGCTATCTCGCGGCGGCCGGGATCCTCCTGGTCCTGGCGCGCGAGCGGCTCCTGCTCGGCGCGCTCACCCCGATCATCGCGGGGGCCTCGGTCCTGCCGTTCCGGGAGCCGGGCTCGCTGTTGCGGGTGGGACTGTGCGCTCTCACCCTGATCCTGGTGGTCTCGGCTGTCGGCCACTGCCTGCGAGAGGCGCTGAAGGAACCCGCCGCGACCGCTTCGGCGGCGCCCCGGCTCGTGGCATCGCTGCCGTACGGGCTCTTCGGCCTGGCCGCCGGAGTGCTCGTGGCGTTCGCCGGGCAGCGCCATCCGCTCGCGGTGATCGCCCTTACGCTCAGCATGGGCCCCGCCGAATGGCTCCTCTACCGCTACCGGGGCCTGTCGGTCGCGGCGCTGCGGGCGACGGCCACCCCGGCCGCGTTCCGGTGGCGCTCGGCCGCCGTCCTCGGCGGCTGCCTCCTCCTCTATCTGGTCCCGCTGTTGCCCGCGGCGCTGCTCACCGGCGCCGAGCCCGCGCCCCTGCTCGCGCTCGCGGCGCTGCTGTGGACGGCGCTGCTGCTCCAGGCGTTCGGCATCGCCTGGCCGCCGGCCGCCGTCAGCCTGGCGGCCGCGGCCGGGGTCGCCTCGGCCGGGCTGCTCACACCACCCCCGGGCCCACTCACCGAACTGCTCTGCTGCGCGGCCGCCGCCCTCGCCCTGACCGGCACCACCCTGCACCTGCTCGGGCGGCCGACCGCGCACGCCTGACCCGTACCGCGCCCCGCCCGGCACAGGGCGCGGCACCAGCCTCACGCACCGCACCCGAATGATCACCGAATGTTCCGAACAGCATGGAAAGGAGCGGCAGTTGACTTCCGCACCGCTTGTCGCCGTCACCGGAGCCGAAGGCTTCATCGGCTCCCACCTCACCGAGGCCCTCGTCGCCTCCGGGCACCGCGTCCGCGCGATGGCCCAGTACAACTCCTTCTCGTCGTACGGCTGGCTGGAGACCCTGTCCGCCGACGTCCTGGACCAGGTCGAGATCGTCCTCGGCGACGTCCGCGACCCCGGTTCCGTGCGGGGGCTGGCCGAAGGCGCCGAGGCCGTCTACCACTTGGCGGCGCTGATCGCGATCCCGTACTCCTACCAGGCCCCGCACAGCTACGTGGACACCAATGTCACCGGCACGCTCAACGTGCTCGAAGCGGTCCGTGCCCTGGAGACCCCGCGCCTGGTGCACACCTCGACCAGCGAGACGTACGGCACCGCGCAGACCGTGCCCATCACCGAGGACCACCCCATCAACACCCAGTCCCCGTACGCCGCTTCGAAGGCCGGCGGGGACCGGCTCGCGGACAGCTACTACGCGAGCTTCGGCACGCCCGTGGTGACGCTGCGGCCGTTCAACACCTACGGTCCGCGCCAGTCGATGCGGGCGGTGATCCCCACCGTCATCGGCCAGGTCGCGGCGGGCTCCCGCAGCATCACGCTGGGCGATCTGCGGCCGACCCGGGACTTCACGTTCGCCGCCGACACCGCGCGGGCCTTCCTCGCCGTGGGCACCGCCCCCGCCGAGCGCGTCGTGGGGCGCACCTTCAACGCCGGGACCGGCACCGAGATCTCGGTCGGCGACCTGGTGCGGCTCATCGGCAAGGTGATGGGCGCCGAACTCGACGTCCAGGAGGACGGGCAGCGCATCCGGCCCGCCAACTCCGAAGTGATGCGTCTGGTCGCGGACGCGAGCCGGCTCACCGAAGCCACCGGCTGGCAGCCGGGGTTCGGCCTGGAGTCGGGCCTGGAGCGGACCGCGGAGTTCTTCCGCGACCCGGGCAACCTCGCCCGCTACAAGACCGGCATCTACAACATCTGACCCGCCAGTCCCATTCTCAGGGAGGCTCCCATGCACGCAGTGATACTCGCCGGAGGCAAGGGCGTCCGGCTGCGGCCGTACACCACGGCGCTGCCCAAGCCGCTGGTCCCGATCGGCGACCAGCACGCGATCCTGGAGATCGTGCTCCGCCAGCTCGCGGCCGCCGGGTTCACCGGATGCACCATCGCGATCGGCCACCTGGGCCAGATCATCCGGGCCTATGTGGGCGACGGAGAACGCTGGGGTCTGAACATCGACTACAGCACCGAGGAGAGCCCGCTCGGCACCATAGGCCCGCTGCTCACCATGCGGGACCGGCTGCCGGAGTCCTTCCTCGTCATGAACGGGGACATCCTGACCGACCTCGACTACGCGGACGTGCTCACCCAGCACCGCACCAGCGGAGCCCCGCTCACGATCGCCACGTACGCCCGCAAGGTGCACATCGACTTCGGGGTGCTGACCACCGACGACACCAAGGTGGTGGGCTTCACCGAGAAGCCCAGCATGGACTACCGGGTCTCCATGGGTGTGTACGGCCTGTCCCTCAGCACGCTGGCCGGCTACACCGCCGGCCTGCCGCTGGGCTTCGACGAGCTGGTGCTCGACCTCCTGAAGGCCGAAACCCCGCCGCACGCCTACGCGTTCGACGGCTACTGGCTCGACATCGGGCGCCCCGACGACTACGACCGGGCGAACGCCGAGTTCACCAGCCACCGTTCCCTCCTGCTCAAGGGGGCCTGACCCGGCCATGCGCATTCTCGTACTGGGCCGCAGCGGCTACCTGGGCGGCCATGTCGCCCGGGAACTGCGCGCCCTGCCCGGCGTGCGGTTCTTCGGCGCGGGCCGGGGCCCGACGGCCGACCTCGCCGTGGACCTCGCCACCGTCGGCCCCGGCGAACTCGCCGAGCGGCTCTTCTCGTACGCCCCCGACGCCGTCATCAACTGCGCGGGGGCGGTGGGCCCGCAGTCAATGGCGCTGGCCGAAGTCAACGTGCGGGGCCCGGCCGTGCTGTGCGCGGCGCTGCGCGAGGCCGCCCCGACCGCCCGGCTCGTCCACTTCGGCTCGGCCGCCGAGTACGGGCCGAGCGGGATCGGCGAGCGCGTCACCGAGCAGTCCGCGGCCCGCCCGACCACCCTGTACGGAGCCACCAAGCTGGCGGGCACCCTGGCCGTCACCTCCTCCGGGCTCGACGCCGTGGTCCTGCGGATCACCAACCCGGTCGGTCCCGGCGCGCCCGCCGCCGGACTGCCGGGCCGCCTCGCCCGGCAGCTGCGCGACCTCGGACCCCGCTCCGTGGTGCGGCTCGGCGACCTCTCCGCGCACCGCGACTTCGTGGACGCGCGGGACGTCGCCCACGCGGCGGTTCTGGCGGCCATCGACGGCGGACCGCTGCCCCCGGTCCTCAACATCGGGCGCGGACAGGCCGTCCCGGTAAGGGAGTTGGTGTACGAACTGGCCCGCGCCGCGGGGTTCAAGGGCCACATCGAGGAGAACGCCGAGGGCTCGGCGCGCTCGGCGGACGTGCCCTGGCAGTGCTCCGACCCGAGTGCGGCCCGGACCACCCTCGGCTGGTCGCCCCAATACGCCCTCGCCGATTCGGTGTCCGCGCTGTGGGCGGCCGTGCGCGCCGAGCCGGACCGGGAACCGGTGCACTGATGCTGCTCGTTCCGCTCTATGTGCACCCCGCCGAGGACCCGGCCGCCTGGCAGCTGCTCGCCGAGGCGGCGGACGGCCTCTACGGGGTGGTGCTCAACGCGGCGGACGGGCCGGGCACCGCCCCTGACCCGGCGTTCTTCGGGCCGGTCGAGGCGTTGCGCTCGGCCGGCGTCCGAGTGCTCGGCTACGTCGACCTGGACTACGGCGCCCGGCCGCCGGCCGACGTAGTGCGGGACGTCGAGCGGCACCGCGAGTGGTACGGGGCCGACGGCTGCTTCCTGGACCGCGCGCCCGCCGACCGGACGGGCCTGCCGTTCGTGCGGCAGGCCGCCCGGGCCGCCCGGCGGGCGGGCGCGGCCACCGTGGTGCTCAACCCGGGCGTGCATCCCGCGCCCGGCTATCTGCGGATCGCCGATCTCCTGGTCACCTTCGAAGGACACTGGGACACCTATGTGTCCGCCTTCACCCGCCCCGGCTGGGCCGACCGCCAGCCGCCGGATCGCCTGTGCCACCTGGTGTACGGCGTGCCCGGGGCGCTCCTCCCGCTCGCCCTGCGGACGGCCGGGGACCGCGGGGCGGGCGTGTGCTGCGTGGTCGAGCGCGAGCTACCCAATCCGTGGGCGGCGCTGCCGCCCGTGCTTCCCGGAAAGACACCATGAACCGCACCCTGGCCCGCAATCCGATGGCGCTGCTCTGCACCGCCGTCACCCTTCTGCTGCTCGCCACCGCCTGTTCGTCCGACCCCTCGGACGACGACGCCGACGGCCCGGACACCCCGCGTCCGACGGCCACGCCCTCCCCTTCCCACGCGCCCTCCACGACGCCCAAGCCCAGCGGGCCCGCCTCTCCGTCGCCCTCCTCCAGCGGTTCGGCGCCGGCGAAGCCATGGCAGCCCAAGCCCGGTACCGCCTGGCAGTGGCAGCTCAACGGCCGGGTGCAGGACGGCCCCGACGTCCCGGTGTACGACATCGACGGCTTCGAGAACACCGCGGCCGACGTCGCCAAGCTGCACAGCCGGGGCCGCAAGGCGATCTGCTACATCAACGCGGGCGCCTGGGAGAACTTCCGGCCCGACAAGGGGGACTTCCCTGCCGCGGTACAGGGCGAGAACAACGGCTGGGAGGGCGAGCGCTGGCTCGACATCCGGCAGATCGACGTGCTGCGGCCGCTGATGGAGCGCCGCTTCGACATGTGCAAGGAGAAGGGCTTCGACGCGGTCGAGCCGGATCTCATGGACGGCTACCTCAACAAGACGGGCTTTCCGCTCAAGGCCGCCGACCAGCTGGCGTACAACCGCATGCTCTCCGGGATCGCGCACGCGCGGGGCCTGGCGGTGGGGCTCAAGAACGATCTCCAGCAGATCCCGGAGCTGGTGCCCGCCTTCGACTTCGCGGTCAACGAGCAGTGTGCGCAGTACGACGAGTGCGCCCTGCTCACGCCGTTCGTGAAGGCGGACAAGGCGGTCTTCCACGTCGAGTACGAGCTGCCCACCAAGGACTTCTGTGCCGAGTCCGACAAGCTCGGGCTCTCCTCGATGCGCAAGAACCTCAAGCTGGACGTCTGGCGCCAGCCCTGCTGAGCGGTCAGCCGAGGAGAACCGCGATCAGGGAGAGGGACGCCATCGACAGGAGCGTCGAGAGCAGCACGGTGTCCCGGGGCAGCGCGGTGTCCAACCGGTACTCGGAGGCGAAGATGAAGGCGTTCTGCGCCGTGGGCAGTCCGGCGCAGAGCACCACCGCGAACAGCTCGTGCCCGCCGAGCCCGAAGGCCCACCTCCCCAACGCGTAGGCGAGCAGCGGTTGTACAGCGACCTTGAGGGCGACGAGCAGGCCGCGCTCGGCCCGCTCCCCCGGGTCGGCCGCGGCTCGTGCGGTGAGCGACATGCCGAGCGCGAACAGGGCGGCCGGGACGGCACCGCCGCCGAGGATGGTGAGCGGTGAGGTGACCTCGTCGGGCAGGCGCAGCCCGATCGCGGCGACGGCCACCCCCGCGGCCGACGCCCCAACCACCGGGTTGCGTATGGGCAGTTGGAGGATGCGCAGCCGGCGCGTGCCCGCGTCCCGGCGTACGTCGAGCTCTATGAGCACCAGGATCAGCGGCGTGATGAACAGCATCTGGAACAGGGCCGCCGCCACGATGAACGACGTGTCGTGCAGGACGTGCACGGCGACCGGGATGCCGAGGTTCGCCGAGTTCACATAGGACGCGGCCATGGCGCCGATCGCCTGCTCGGCCTTCTTGCGCCGGAAGAGCCGCCTGCTCACGATCAGCCCCGCCGCGAACACGGCGAGCAGGCTGAGGGCGAACACCACGACACCGGGCTGCGCCAGCTCGCCGGGCCTCGACTTGGCCATCGTGAGGAACAGCAGCGACGGCATGGCGAAGGTGAACGCGAAGCGGCCGAGGACCTGCTGGGCCTGGTCACCGAGCAGATTGAACCGCCCGGCGGCCCAGCCGAACGCGGTGATGGTCCAGATGGGCAAAAAGCCGGAGAGAACCGAGTGCACCGCCCAAGAATGCCGAACCGCTGTCCGGTGCTCGCAGTCGGGGTCGCAGTATCCGAACAGCCGGCTTCGATCCGGTCGCGATCCGGCGAACGCCGGGTAAGCGGCCTGGAAGCCCTGGGCGGCACCCGTCCCCCAAAGGGGCGGGGGAACCGCGCGACCAGCAGCCGAACAAGCCGCACCGCAGGGTGCTCAGAACGGATGGCCCGCGGGCTCACGCCGCACCGTGGTCCACCGCAACTGCGTAAACGCGTCCAGGTTCGCCGAACCCCCGAACCGCGCCCCCGTCCCGGACGCCGCAATCCCCCCGAAGGGCGCGACCGCCTCATCGTTGACCGTCTGGTCATTGACGTGGGCGATCCCGGTCGGGATGCGATCGGCGAGCTCAAGGCCGAGCGCCGTGTCCCGCGTGACGATGCCGAGCGAGAGACCGTACGGGCCGGCCGCCGCCAGGGCCGCGGCCTCGTCCAGGGTGGCGAAGGAGCGGACCGGGGCGACCGGTCCGAAGACCTCCTCGGCATAGGCGGGGGTGTGGTCGTCGACGTCGGCGAGCACGGTGGGGCGGTAGAAGAGGTCCCGGTGGGTGCCACCCGCCGCGAGCCGCGCACCACGAGCGGTGCTGGACTCCACCAGGCCGTGGATCTTGGTGAGTTGGGACCGGTCGATGACGGGGCCGAGGTGGACCTGCTCGCGGTACGGATCGCCGACGGCCAGCGCGTCGGCCTTGGCGGCGAGCCGCTCGACGTACTCCTCGTACAAGGAGTCGTGCACGAGGTGGCGGCCGGTGGTCATGCAGATCTGGCCCTGGTGGAAGAAGGACCCCCAAGTGGCCTGCGCGATCGCGCCCCCGATGTCGGCGTCGGCCAGCACGACGAGTGCGGAGTTTCCGCCCAGCTCCAGGTGGGCGCGCTTGAGTTGGCGGCCGGCCGCCTCGCCGACCCGGCGTCCGGCGGCGGTCGATCCGGTGAAGGAGATGACGGGGATGCGCGGGTCGGCGACCAGCGCCTGCCCGGTCTCGGCGTCGCCGGGCAGGATGTGCAGCAGTCCCTCGGGCAGCCCGGCCTCGGCGAACACGGCCCCGAGCGCGAGCCCGCCGCACACGGTGGTGCGCGGGTCGGGCTTGAGCAGCACGGCGTTGCCGAGCGCGAGGGCGGGGGCCACCGAGCGGATGGAGAGGATGAGCGGGGCGTTGAACGGGGCGATCACGCCGGTCACACCGACCGGGACCCGGCGGGTGTAGGAGAGCCGGGGCTGCTCGCTCGGCAGCACCTCGCCGAGCGGCCGGGAAGCGAGGGCGGCGGCTTCGTAGCACTCCTGCGCGGCGACGTGCAGCTCGAAGTCCGCCTTGCCGGACACCGATCCGGACTCGCGGACCAGCCATTCCCGCAGCTCGTCGGCATGACGGGCGAACAGATCGCCCGCCCGGCGCAGGACTGCCGCACGTGCGAAATGCGGGGCGCGCGCCCAGGCGACCTGCGCCGCGACGGCGGTTTCGGCGGCCGCATCGACGTCCTCCCCGGCGGCGAGGGTGACGGCCCCGAGCGACTCCCCCGTGGCGGGCTCGACCACCTCGTACTCACCCCCGGCGAGCGTTCTGGGCTGCCACGTCTTGGGGTCGAGCAGGGTCATGAAGCCTCTCCAGTCAGCGTGTCGCACCGAGGGGGGTGTCCAGCAAGTCCCTTACGCACCAAGCGCGTCAGCGTTCCAGCACGAGAGCGAGCCCCTGGCCCACGCCGATGCAGAGGGCCGCGAGGCCCGTGCCGGAGCCGGCGGCGGCCAGCTGGTGGGCGACGGCTCCGGCGAGCCGGGCACCGGACGCGCCGAGGGGGTGGCCGATGGCGATGGCGCCGCCGCGCGGGTTGACCACGGCGGGGTCGAGTCCGGGCCACTCGGCGAGGCAGCCGAGCGACTGCGCGGCGAACGCCTCGTTGAGCTCGAAGGTGGTGAGGTCGCCGAAGTCCTTGCCCGCCTTGGCGAGCGCCTTGCGGACGGCTTCGACCGGGCCGAGCCCGAACAGCTGGGGTTCGATGCCGGTGACGGCGGAGCTGCGGATGCGGGCGAGCGGCTCGCGGCCGGTGGCGCGCAGCCCCTCCTCGTCGACGAGGAGCAGGGCGGCGGCGCCGTCGTTGAGCGGCGATGCGTTGCCCGCGGTCACCGAACCGTCCGCGCGGAAGGCGGGCTTGAGCCGGGCGAGCGCCTCCAGGGTGGAGGACTCCCGGATGCATTCGTCGCGGGCCAGATCGACCCCGTCGTACGGGACGACCTCGCCGTCGTAGAGGCCCTTGGCCCAGGCCTCGGCGGCCTTGCGGTGGCTGTCGAGGGCGAAGACGTCCTGCTGTTCGCGGGTGATGCCGTGCTTGTCGGCGATGAGTTCGGCGCCCTCGCCGAGGGCGACCGTCCACTCGGCGGGCATCTTCGGGTTGGTCATGCGCCAGCCGAGGGTGGTCGAGTACATCTGCTGGTGGCCGGCGGGGAAGGCACGCTCGGGCTTCTGGACGACCCAGGGGGCGCGGGACATCGACTCGACGCCGCCCGCGACGGCGATCGAGGCGTCGCCGACGGCGATGGCGCGGGCCGCTTGGATCACGGCTTCGAGGCCGGAGCCGCAGAGGCGGTTGACGGTGACACCGGGGACCGAGACCGGGAGCCCGGCGAGCAGCACGGCCATGCGGGCCACGTCGCGGTTGTCCTCCCCCGCGCCGTTGGCGTCGCCGAAGTACACGTCGTCGATGCGGGCCGGGTCGAGCTCCGAAGTCCGGTCCACGAGCGCCCTGACCACGTGCGCGGCGAGGTCGTCGGGCCGCACCGGGGCGAGCGCACCCCCGAACTTGCCGATCGGGGTGCGGACGGCGTCGACGATGTACACGTCGCGGATGCTCATCGGGTCTCTCCCACGGATCTCTTCACCGGTTCGGGGCCACCACGACCGCCCGTTCGCCCAGTGAAGTGATGTTCATGAATGGCTGCGCCCGAGTCTCTGCCCGCCGCCGTCCGCTGTCAACGGGCCCCGGCCATCACGCGATCACGCATCACGGCCGGGCCGGGACCTCCCTGACCACCACGCCGAGACCGATGTCGAGCTCGGCCCCGTCGACGAGCACCGCCTCGACCGCGCGGCCGGCCGAGTCGATCTCGGCCTCGATGCCGTGCCCGGCATAGCGCGGATAGCCCGACACCCCCCACTCGCCGGTGGCCTCGACGACGGCGGACCGCACGGCACTGTCCGCCACCGAGGCACCGCCCCGGTCCTCGACGTGCTCGGGAACGAGCAGGATCTCGAAACGCTGGGGGTGCCGGCTCGCGGGCCGCGGTTGGTTGCTCATGTTCCGACGCTAATCACCCGGGGGCCCGGCCGCACGCCGTCCCGCCCCACACTCCTCTCGAGTCCCACCCGACACGATCACGTCACGTGGATACCGCCACGTCGTCACGAACCAGCCACATCGATCGCGACTGGTCGGCAACGCGCCCACACTTCGTCCCTCAGCCATGCACCATCTGGGGGCACCATGCGCCACACCATCACCCACGCCATCAGTTCAGGCGTACTTCTCCTTCTCGCGGGCACCGCCTGCACTGCGGGAAACACAGTCACCACCAAGCCCAACGACAGCAGGCCTTCGGCGCCCGGGTCGTCCCGGGCCGCGCAACCCGCAGCGGGCCGCGCGAAGACCGCCGCTGTCGGCGACACCATCACCCTCAAGGGCACGAACAAGGGCGAGCAGCTCGACGTCACGGTCAAGCGGTGGCTCGACCCGGCCGTGAGCGCCAACGAGTTCTCCGCTCCGCAGGACGGAGGTCGGTGGGCGGCGGCACAGTTCGAACTGGTCAACACCGGCTCGGCTCCCTATGAGGACAGTCCGTCCAATGGGGCGCAGGCCGCCGACACCGACGGTCAGCGGTTCGCGACGACGTTCGGCGAGATCACCGCCGGGCCACTGATGCCCGCGTCCGCCAAGATTCCGCCTGGCGACAAGGCTCTCGGCTGGATCCTGTTCGAGGTGCCGAAGACGTCGAAGATCACCACCGTGCAGTTCACCATGGACAGCGGGTTCGCCGACCAGACGGGCCAGTGGTCTGTGAAGTAGTTCCGCCGCGGGCACCCGCGCCGTCGAGGCCGAGGCGCCCGCTCAGCTGGATTCGCGCGGCAGCGCCCTGGCGCCCATCAGGTCGTGGCGTTCCGGGGTGCCCTCCGGGTCGCGCACCACGCGGTCCACCAGCTCGGCCAGGTGGCGGCCGGTCACCATCTCCACGTGGACCGTGCTCAGGCGGGGGCGGAGCAGCCGGCCGAGCAAGAGGTCGTCCGCGCCGATCACCGCGGTTTCGCGGGGGACATCGATGTCAGCGTCCTGGAGGGCGCGCATCAGGAGCATCGCGTACTCGTCGTTGTACGCGAACACCGCATCCAGGCCCAACTCCCGCCAGCGGCCCGCCAGTTCGGCCGCCGATTCCTCCGTGTACGCCATCGTGACGGGTTCGATCACCGCGTCGGTGCCGTGCGCGGCCTTGCGGGCTCCGGCCAGGCGCGGCTTGGAGAAGAGTTCGAGGCCGGGCTCCTCGGGGATCAGCACGCCGATGCGGCGGCGGCCCCGCTCGCGGAGGTGGGCCACCGCGCTCTCGCCGATCTCGCGCTGGTCCATCACGAGCGCGTGGGCGCCCTCGACGCGCTGCGGGCCCAGCGTTATGACCGCCCGGGCCCCTGAGCGCTTGAGGAGCCGGACGCCCTGCGGGGTGAGTTCGATCTCGCCGAGCGAGACCACGGCGACGGGCCGCAGCTCGGCCCACGCGCGGGCCGCCTCGTCCGCGCCGAGCCCGAGGCTGCCGTACTGGACGACCGTGTAGTCCAGCCGGCGCAGCTCCCACTGGAGCTCGTTGAAGAACCGGCTGTAGAGCGGGCCGACCGGGATGTGCGCCGTGGGAAGCAGCACGATCCGGGTGTGGCCGGCGCGCAGACTGCGGGCCGCGGCGTGCGGGACGTAGCCCAGTTCCTCGGCGGCGGCGCGGACCCGGACCCGGGTGGGTTCGCTGATCCGCACGGCCGAGGTGTTGTTGAGCACGTAGCTCACGGTCGCCCGCGAGACCCCGGCCAGGCGAGCCACATCGGCGCTGGTCGGGACGGGACGGTCGGCAGGCTGCTTGGGTGTCTGGCTCATCGCGATCGGCATCTTTCCAGACGCATCCCGCTCGGGGTCTAGCGGATGGCCTGAATTCGATGCTACACAGTGTTTACACGAGCAATTGACACGTGTCACCACACGCATCGGATGGCCTCGGCCCTTGCGGTCACCGGTGTCACGCAGGCGACCCTCCAGCCCGGTACCCCTCAATTCCGGCCGGTCAGGACGCCACCCAGCTCAGCTCCTGCACCCCTCATCCGCCTCCTCACTCCTCGGAGGGCAGCGTGGCCCTTTCCTCCCCCGGTACCGGCATTCCGGTGGCCGTCACCGCCCCGGCTCCCCGGCCCGCACGCGGGCTGCTTCCGCTGCTCCTGCTCGGCAACACCGCCCTGTACGCCCTCTACATCGGCGTGCCGGGCGTACTGCTCGCGCTCCAGATCGAGCACATCGACGCAGCGCACAAGGTCGCCGACTTCGGACTCGTCTCGGGTGTCTCGGCGATCTTCGCGACCGTGTTCAACCCGGTGGCCGGCGCGCTCTCCGACCGCTCGGGGCGCCGCAATCCCTGGATCCTCGGCGGCGGGCTGCTCGCGCTGCCGGTGATGTTCCTGCTCGGCGCGGTCCACACGATCCTGCTGGTCACGATCGTGTGGTGCCTGGGCCAGGCGGTCCTCAACGTCTACCAGGCCGCCCTCACCTCGGTCGTCCCCGACCGGGTTCCGATGGCCGCACGCGGCAGGGCGTCGGCGGCCGTCGGGCTCGGGCTGCCCTTCGGCTCGACCATCGGCGCACTGCTCGGCGCAGCCTTCTCGGACCACTACCGCACCGGCTACCTGGTCCTCGGAGCGCTCGTCGCGGCCGCCGCGGTGATCTTCACCGCCGGTACGCGCGAGGAGCGGCGGCCCGCCAAGGCACAGCTGCCCGTGTCGCGACAGCTCGCCGCGTTCACCGAGGCGCTGCGCGACCACGACTTCCGCTGGGCGTTCATCGGCCGCGCACTGCTCGTGCTCGGCTACTTCGCGGTGGCTGGATATCAGCTCTACATCCTCCAGGACCACACCCGTCTGCCCGCCGGACTGGGGCCCGAGCAGGCCGTGGCGATCCTGATGCCCGTCAACGCGCTCGCGATGGTCGTCTCGACCGTCCTCGGCGGCTGGCTCTCCGACCGCCACGACCGACGCAAGCTGTTCGTCGGCGCGTCGGCCGCGCTGTCCGCGACAGCCCTGGTCATCCCGGCCGTCTCGCCGGGCTGGCCCGCGATGATCGCGTTCTCGGTCGTCAACGGCCTGGGCTTCGGCTGCTACATGGCGGTCGACACCGCCCTCGTCACCCTGGTCCTGCCGAAGGCCGAGGACGCCGCCCGCGACATGGGCGTCCTGAACGTCGCCAACGCGGGCCCGCAGATCGTCGCCCCCTTCGCGGCCTCGCTGATCGTCTCGGTCAGCGGCGGCTACACCGCACTCTTCCTGGCCGGAGCGGCGCTCTCGGTCCTGGGCGCGCTCGCGGTGCGCCCGATCAGGTCCGTGCGCTGAGAGACGTACGGGTCGGGGTCGGCGCACACCTGACAGGTGTGCCGGTCCATGATCCGTATCCGTACGGTTCCGGGGCGGGCCCGCGCCTGACCGCACCGCCCGCCCCGGCCCCGTACCACCATCGCCCGACAGCACCACCCACATCGAAAGGCACCACCGTGCAGCTCAACACCCGCACCTGGGGAGAGGGCGACCGTGTCGCGCTCCTGATCCACGGGATCATGGCCGACCACCGCACCTGGCGGAAGGTCGGTCCCGCGCTCGCCGAGCGGGGCTACCGCGTCATCGCGGTGGACCTGCGCGGCCACGGGGCGAGCGGGCGCGGCGAGTACACCGCCGAGCTCTTCGCCGACGATCTCGTCGAAACCCTCCCGGCCGGCGCCGAGCTGGCGATCGGCCACTCCCTCGGCGGGCTCTCCCTGTCGCTCGCCGCCGACCGGCTGCGGCCGGCCCGCGCGGTTTACTCGGACCCCGCCTGGAACGTCAACTCCCGGCAGCAGGGCGTCAGTCCGGAGATCTTCGCCCAGTTCAAGGCGGCGAGCCGGGCGACGGTCGCGGCGCTCAATCCGCGCTGGGAGGCCGAGGACGTCGACATCGAGCTGGCCACGCTGAAGCTCTGGGACGAGAACAGCGCGCTCGGCCTCGCCCCGATATTCAGCGCGGACCAGGTCCCCGAGAAGGCCGTCGTCCCCTCGCTCGTCCAGTTCGCCGACGGAAGCTTCCTGTACGACACGAGCGAGGTGGCCCGCCTCGAAGCACGCGGTTTCGAGGTGCGTACGGTCAAGGGCGCGGGGCACACCATCCACCGCGACGACTTCGAGGGGTTCATGGCGTCGCTGGAGGGATGGGTCTGACGACCCCTCAAGTCACCAGGCGCGCCGGGCGGCAGGGCACCCCCGTGGCCCTGCCGCCCGGCGCCGGGCACGTCACTCGGGCAGCTCGTCGACCGTGGCCACCACGATGCCGAACAGGTCCGTGATCGAGGTGAGCGCCGCGGCCTGGAGAGCGGCCGCGGGCAGCACCGTGCCGTCGGGGGCGGCGAGGGCCCGGGTGGCCGTGGTCTCGGCGACGACGGTCGGGCGGTAGCCGAGGTTGAAGGCGCCCTGGGAGGTGTAGTTGACACACATGTGGGTCATGAACCCCCCGATGACCAGATCCTTCCCGCTGCCCGGGGCGGCACCGAGTTCGGTCAGGGTCTTCTCCAGTTCCGTGCGGTGGCCGATGCCACCCGCCGGGCGTGCGGCGCGGTGTCCTTCACCCAGGCCACGACGTCCTGGTCGATCCGGGCGAGGGGGCCTTCGTCGGTCATGTCCACCGCGCCGGGCACGAGCAGAGTGTCCACCCGCGCGCCGACCTCGTCGAAGGACAGGTCGGCGAGCAGCCGCACCCCCGCCGAGGTGCGCACCTCGCCGGACGCGGGCCCGGCCAGGCGGACCTCGTATCCGGCGCCGCCCGAGGTCTCCCGGTTGGCCAGGGCGAAGACCTCGGCCGGTCCGGTGACGTCGAGGAGGTCGACATCGGGGAAGACCGCGATGACGACCCGGTGCGAAGTGGGCATGACCCATCCTCACCGCGGGCCCCAGCGGCCGCGATGACGATTCCCTGTCACATCCGGCCATGCGGACCCGCCGGGTTCGGGGACCCGGCGGATGCACCCGGCCGATGAGCGACCGGGTGCCGACTCCGCACCTCAGGCGGGCAGCGCCTCCCCCGCGGACTCGTCGAGGTACTCCTCGCGGATCTCGCGCGGCCCGAACGGCCAGACCTTCTCGAAGCGCGCCCACAGGACGAAGGCGACGCAGCCGAGCGCCAGCCAGGCCAGTGACCATTCGACGGGGTGGCGGCCGGGCGAGTTCTTGTCGGCGTAGCCGTAGATGGTGAGCCAGCCGACCAGGGCGATCAGGCTCGGCAGCGGGTAGAGCCACATGCGGTACGGGCGGCGGAGCCCCGGCTGCCGCTTGCGCAGCACGGTGACGGCGAGGATCTGGGCGAGCGCCTGGACGATGACCATCACCGTGGTAAGGAGCTGGATGAGGGTGGTCAGATCAGTGTGGCGCCCGATCATGAAGCCGACGGCGGTGACGACGCCCATGGTGACCAGTCCCAGCATCGGGAAGCGGTGCCGGGGGTGCAGTTTGGCGTACGGGCGGAAGAACACCTTGTCGCGGGCGGCGTCGTACGGGACCCGGGAGCCGCCGAGCAGCCCGGTGAAGACGGAGGCGAACGCGGTGATCAGGATGAGGACGGTGACGACGTCGGCGGCGCCCTTGCCCCAGGCCTTCTCCAGGACCGCGGAAGCCACCGAGCTCGACGCGATGTCGTTCGGGTCCAGCATCCGCTGCCAGTCGATGACGCCGAGGGTGCCGATCTGAAGGAGCAGGTAGATCGCCATGATGCCGAGGACGGAGTAGATGATGGAGCGCGGCAGGGTGCGTCCGGGGTCTTTGATCTCGGCACCCATGTAGGCGGTGGTGTTGTACCCGAGGTAGTCGTAGATGCCGATGGTGAGGCCCGCGGCGAATCCGATCCAGAACTGACTGCTCGTCAGCTCAAACGCGCCGGAGGGGTAGTCGAAGGCCAGGTGCGGGCTGAAGTCGGTGGCGGCCGCGACGATCACCAGGGCCACCGAGGCGATCATCACGACCCACATCACCGCGGTGATCCGGGCGATGTGCTCGATGCCGCGCCAGAGCAGCAGGATCACGAAGGCGATGATGCCGAGCCCGATCAGGTCACCGGGGGTCTGCCCGAGGTCCGGGGCGAGGTAGCCGAGGTACTGCACGAATCCGACGACGCCGGTGGACATGGCCAGCGGGATGAAGAGCATCGCCGTCCACACGAAGAGGAACGGCATGAGGCGGCCCGTGCGGTACTGGAAGGCCTGGCGCAGATAGACGTAGCTGCCACCGGAGCCCGGCAGCGAGGCGCCGAGTTCGGCCCAGATCAGACCGTCGGCGAAGGCGAGTATCGCGCCCGCGACGAAGCCGATGACGGCCTGCGGGCCGCCGAACGCGGCGACCATCAGCGGGATGGTCACGAAGGGGCCGATCCCGCACATCTGGCTCATGTTGATGGCGGTGGCCTGGAAGAGTCCGATCCGGCGGACGAAGCCGCCGGCCGGCGGAGGGGTTCCGGACACTGGGGTCCTCCCGGGGCTGATGGGCGAGAGAGGGAGCTGTTGCGGATGCGCCGGTGCGGGATTCCCTCGGCGTTGGGCGTGCTTAAGTTAAGTACCTTTACTTTCACCGTCAAGGGGTCGTCAGTGAACAGCTCCGACCAATGCGTGAGAATGATGCGATGACCAGCAGCGACGAGGGTGGCGACCTGCCCTGGAACCCGCAGCGGCAGCGCAGTTCCAACGAGCGGCTGCTGCTCGACCGGCTGCGCGCCCAAGGCCCCGCCTCCCGGGCCCAGCTCGCGCGGGACACCGGCCTGTCCAAGCCCACCGTGTCCAGCGCGCTCGCCTCGCTCGAACTGGCGGGCCTGGTCCGCGAGGCGGGCACGATCGTCCCAGAGCGGGGCCGCGCCGCCGTGCTCTACGCGCCCGATCCGACGGCGGGTTACGCGCTCGGCATCGACATCGGCCGGGCCTGGCTGCGCATCGCCCTCGCCGACCTCGACGGCAAGGTCGTGGCCCGCTCCGAGGTCCGCAACCACGCCCGCACCTCGGCCACGATGGCCGATCTGGTCGTCACCAGCGCGCACCAGCTCGTCGAGGGTTCGGGCGTGGACGCGGACAAGGTCGCCCAGGCGGTGGTCGGCACCCCCGGCGTGTACGACGCCGAGAAGCGGCGCGTGCGCTATGCCCAGCACCTGCCGGGCTGGGGCAGGCCGGGCCTCTTCGACCAGATGCGGGAGAGGCTCGGCATACCGCTCGCGGTCCACAACGACGCGAATCTGGCGGCGCTCGGCGAGTACACATTCGGCGTCGGCTCGGGCAGCAGGCTCTTCGTGTACGTCATGATCGGCACCGGTCTCGGCATGGGTGTGGTCAGCGAGGGCCAGCTCTTCACCGGGGCGCACGGCGGCGCGGGCGAGATCGGCTTCCTGCCGTGGCCCGGCCTCCAGAAGCCGGACACCCTGGAGGACGCGGTCTCCGGCGACGCGGTCGTCGCGGCCGCGCGCTCGCTCGGCATGGCGGGCCCGCTCACCGCGAAGGACGTCTTCGACGCGGCGCGGGCCGGAACTTCCCCTGCCGTCAAGGCGGTTCAGCTGGAGGGCGAGCGGATCGCGCACACCGTCGCGGTGGTCGCGGCCGTCCTCGACCCCGATCTCGTGGTGCTCGGCGGCGGCGTCGGCCACAGCGCGGATCTGCTCCTGCGCCCCGTACGGGACACGCTCCGCGCGCTCACCCCGCTGCGGCCGAAGGTGGCGCCGAGTTCGCTCGGGGAGGACGCGGTGCTGCTCGGCGCGGTGGCGACGGCCCTCGGCACGGCACGGGACGTGGCCTTCGAGCGGCGCTCGGCGCACTGAGGACTCCGCGTCACCCCTCAGGCCTGCGATTGACATGCCCCTCTCACCCCCTCTAATTTGCTGATACGAGTTAGTAAGGATTCTTTACTTGTAGCGATGCAGCGATGCGCGGATGTTCCGACCAGCCCCCTGGGAGACCACCGTGTTCCACCGCCCTGCCCTCGTGCGTCGAAGGACCGCCGCGGTCGCGGCACTCGGTCTGGTCCTCGCCTTCACCGCCGGCACCTCATCGGCCGCCCCCGTCCTCCATCCTGCCCACGCCCGGGTGACCGCCATCGCCTCGGCGCCGGGCAGTTCGACGGCTCTGGCCGGATTCGCGATCCAGTCGACGGCCAAGGTCACCGACTCCCCGGCCGCCGTATCGAGCCCCGGCTATCCCGCCACCGGCTGGGTCAATGCCGGCGCACGCTCCACGGTGCTTGCCGCACTGCTCGCGGCCGGGAAGTACGCCGACCCCTTCTACTCGGCCAACCAGCAGAAGATCCCGAAGTCGGACTTCACCGTCCCCTGGTGGTACCGCTCGGACTTCACCGTCGCCGACACCGCCTCGCGCACCTACCTCGACTTCAGCGGGGTGATCTCGGCCGCCGACGTGTACGTGAACGGCAAGCAGGTCGCCGACAAGGGCGCGGTCACCGGCGCGTACACCCAACACGAGCTGGACGTGAGCGAGTTGGTGACATCGGGCACCAACACAGTGGCCTTCCGCATACAGCCCAACGATCCGAAGAAGAACCTCACGATGGGCTGGATCGACTGGCTCCAGCCGCCGCCCGACCAGAACATGGGCATCGTCCGCGATGTGGTGGTGCGACGCGGCGGCCGGGTCGCGCTGCGTGACGCACATGTGGTGACGTCTCTCGCGGTGCCGTCCCTGTCGTCCGCCGACCTGACCGTGAAGGCCCAGGCCCGCAACGACTCGGCGGCTCCGGTCACCGCGACCGTATCCGGCACGGTGGGCCAGGTCGCGTTCAGCCAGGACGTCACGCTCAAGGCCCACGAGACGAAGCCGGTCACCTTCACCCCGGCCACCCATCCCCAACTCCGCCTGATAGCACCGCAGGTGTGGTGGCCTGCGGGCATGGGCGGGCAGCCGCTGTACGAGCTGAACCTGACGGCGTCGGTCGCCGGGAGCCCGTCCGATTCGGCTCGCGAGTCGTTCGGCATCCGCGAGGTGAAGGCGCCGCTGAACGCCGACGGCGCGCGCCAGTACTCGGTCAACGGGCGCCCGCTGCTGATCAAGGGCGGCGGCTGGTCCCCCGACGAGTATCTGCGCTGGGACCGCACCTATGTGGAGGACCGGCTCACGTACGCGCTCGACCTGGGGCTCAACACCATCCGCCTGGAAGGGCACATCGAGCCGGACGAGTTCTTCGACCTGGCCGACCGCTACGGCATTCTGACGCTGCCCGGCTGGGAGTGCTGCGACAAGTGGGAGGGCCAGGTCAACGGCGGCGAGTCCGGCGACAAGTGGACGGCCGCCGACTATCCCGTGGCGAAGGCTTCCATGACGGCGGAGGCCTCCCGCCTTCGCGACCACCCGAGCGTGATCTCCTTCCTGATCGGCAGCGACTTCGCCCCCGACAAGACGATCGAGAAGAACTACGTGGACGCGCTGAAGGCGGCCGACTGGCCGACCCCCGTGGTCGCGGCCGCATCCGACAACTCGGCCCCGGTCACGGGCAGTTCGGGCATGAAGATGACGGGCCCGTACGACTGGGTGCCGCCGGACTACTGGTACAACAAGCAGGAGGGCGGGGCCACCGGCTTCAACTCCGAGACCAGCGCGGGCCCCGACATCCCCACCCTCGACACCCTGCGCCGCATGCTGTCACCGGCGGAGCTCGACACCCTGTGGAAGTCCCCGTCGGCGAAGCAGTACCACCGCTCCCCCTCCTCCACCTTCGCCACGCTCAAGCTGTACGACGACGCCCTGGCCGGCCGCTACGGTGCCCCGGCCGGCCTCGACGACTACGTACGCAAGGCGCAGCTCGCGCAGTACGAGAACGTGCGGGCCCAGTTCGAGGCGTACGGCCGCAACGCGAAGGACGCGGCGAAGCCGGCGACCGGGGTCGTGTACTGGATGTTCAACAGTGGATGGACCTCCCTGCACTGGCAGTTGACGGACCGCTATCTGGACCAGGGCGGCGCCTACTTCGGCGCGAAGAAGGCGAACGAGCCGCTGCACATCCAGTACGCGTACGACAACCGCGCGGTGTCGGTGGTGAACAGCCGACCCGATGCGGCGTCCGGCCTCACCGCCCGCGTCTCGCTCTTCGATGTGGACGGCACCCGGAAGTACGACCGTACGGTGACGGGTGTGAACGTCGGCGGCAACGGCGCGAGCACGACCGCGCTGACCGTCCCGGCGTCGGTGGGCGGCCTGTCGACGACGTACCTCGCCAAGCTGGTGCTGAGCGACGGCTCGGGCAAGGAGGTGAGCCGGAACGTGTACTGGCTCTCCACCAGGCCGGACACCCTGGACTACGCCCACACCGATTGGTTCCACACCCCGACCACGACGTACGCCGACCTGAAGGGCCTGGCCGCGATGCCGAGGGCGACGGTGTCCGCGAGCGGGGCGACGACGGTGGACGCGGACGGCACGTCCACGACGACGGTGAGGGTACGGAACACGGGCTCGGGGCCCGCCCCGGCACTCCTCACCGACGTACACCTGGTGAACGCGTCGGGCACGCCGGTCCTTCCCGTGCGGTGGTCGGACAACCAGGTGAGCCTGTGGCCCGGGGAGTCGACGACCCTGACGGCCACGTACCGCACGGCGGACCTGCACGGTTCGGCGCCGATGCTGCGGGTGTCGGGGTGGAACACGGCGACGGCGACGATGCCGGGAGAGTGAGGAGCACGCCCGCTTGAACGACCGGGCGGGGGCGTTCCCGTTCTGATGGCCCGCTCCCATTTGACGTGCAGCCACAGGGGTGCCAATCATGGACAGGTAGCCATATGGCTGCATGACTGGGGGTGACGAGTCATGGACGCGGTGTTCAAGGCCTTGGCGGATCCGAGCCGGCGGCGGTTGCTGGACCGGCTGCGGGGCCGCAACGGACAGACCCTGCGGGAGCTGTGCGCGGGCCTCGACATGGCCCGCCAGTCGGTGAGCAAGCACCTCGCCGTCCTGGAGGGCGCCGGACTCGTCACGACGGTGCGGCAGGGGCGGGAAAAGCTGCACTACCTGAACGCCGTGCCGATCAACGCCATCGCCGAGCGGTGGATCAGCCGGTTCGACCAGAGCAGGGTCGACGCCCTCGCGGACCTGAAGAGAGCATTGGAGCAGCCCCTCATGGACAGCAAGACGTTCGTGTACACGACCTACATCCGCACCACCCCCGAGCGGCTGTGGCAGGCCCTGACGGACTCGGCCTTCACCGAGCGGTACTGGGGCGTGGGCTTCGAGAGCGACTGGAAGAAGGGCTCGCCGCTGGTCTGGAAGCAGGGCGGTGCGACGATGGCGGACCCGGAACAGATCGTCCTCGTCTCGGACCCGTACCGCCAACTCGCCTACACCTGGCACTCGTTCACGGACGAGTGGGCCAAGGCGGTCGGCATCGCGGAGGACGTACGGGCGCAGATCGCGGTGGAGCGCCGCTCCAACGTCACCTTCGACCTGGAGCCCCAGGGCGACCAGGTCAAGCTGACGGTCACCCACGACTTCGACCCGGAGGGCATCCTGCACGACATGTGCAGCCAGGGCTGGCCGCCGATCCTGTCCAGCCTGAAGACCCTCCTGGAGACGGGCGAGCCCCTCGCGGCACACTGAGCCCCCATCTCATTCGACCGGCCGTCCCGTACCGGCGCCCCGGCCGTTTTCGTAGGCTTGGCGGTATGCGCATGCGCCCCACCCTGAGCTGGACGCCCACCGACGGCCTGAGGCCCGGCACCACGGATCCCGGGCCGGTCGCCGATGCGCTGCGGGCCGGCGGTGTGCTGGTGCTCAGCGGGGCCGGCATCTCCACGGAGTCGGGTATCCCCGACTACCGGGGCAAAGGCGGGAGCCTGAGCCGGCACACCCCGATGACGTACCAGGAATTCACCGCCGCCGCCGGGGCCCGGCGCCGCTACTGGGCGCGCAGCCACCTCGGCTGGCGTACGTTCGGCCGCGCCCGGCCCAACGCCGGACACCTGGCCGTGACGGCGTTCGAGCGGCACGGCCTGCTCTCGGGCGTGATCACCCAGAACGTCGACGGTCTGCATCAGGCCGCGGGCAGCGAGGGCGTGGTGGAGCTGCACGGAAGCCTCGACCGGGTCGTCTGCCTTTCCTGCGGCGGTTTCAGCGCGCGCCGCGAACTCGCCCGGCGGCTCGAAGAGGCAAACGTGGGCTTCGAACCGGTGGCCGCCGGACTCAACCCCGACGGTGACGCCGACCTGACCGACGAGCAGGTCAGGGACTTCCGCGTCGCGGCCTGCGCGGAATGCGGCGGCATCCTCAAACCCGACGTGGTGTTCTTCGGCGAGGCCGTGCCACCGCAGCGGGTCGCGCGCTGCCGCGCACTGGTCGACGAGTCGACCTCGCTGCTGGTCCTGGGCTCCTCGCTCACCGTGATGTCCGGGCTCCGGTTCGTCCGCGAGGCGGCCCGGGCCGGCAAGCCCGTACTCATCGTCAATCAGGACCCGACACGCGGCGACCAGCACGCCGTCACCCGAGTCGCACTTCCCCTGGGCACGGCACTCACCGCCCTGGCCGACCGACTCCACATCCCCGTCGACGGCCGGAAGGCTGCCTAAGGCGGCTCGAATCGGCCCGGCCGAGCCATGTGAACCGATTCGGACTATCCGGCGTCGACACCGTCACATCTGACGGGTAATCAATCAATGGGGCCGTCACACGCGAAATGCCGCCGGACCTGGGGCGGTGACCGTTTTCGGCTTGCCGTCTCGCAGCGGCCGCGGTTCGCGACGACCGGCGCAAAAGCAGCCATGAGCAGCCGACATTACAAAGTCATGGTTGTTGCATGACCAACTCTTTCCCTACGCTGCTCATGCCGGGAACGACAGCGGCAATTCCCGTAATTGCTCATGCCGTTGACCGCGCGCAAGAGAAAGACACCCACCCACGGCACATACGTGCACACGGAAATGGGGCCACACCGAAACGGCATGGCCCCAAGGGCGCTTCGGTATGCAACGCCTCGCCCCGGCCGTCGACTTGGCAGGCAACGGGCCGGCCGCGAGACACATGACCGCGACCTCATCGGAGGGTACCCGTGAATCACCCCAACCGGCTACGCACCGCGATACACAACGACGGCACCACCCCCCTGATCGGCATTTTCGACATGTTCTCCGCGTCCGTGGCGGCGCAGCACTACGACGGAATGTTCGTCTCGGGATTCGGCTTCGCGGCCTCCCACTACGGCCTGCCCGACATCGGCTTCATCGCCTGGCCCGACATCGTCGCGTTCGTTCAGCGGCTGCGGCTCGCCTTCCCCCAGCAGCATCTGCTCGTCGACATCGACGACGGCTACGTCGACCCGGAAACGGCGTGCCACGTGGTCCAGCAGCTGGAGCACGGCGGGGCCTCCGGCATCATCCTGGAGGACCAGCAGCGGCCAAGGCGCTGCGGCCACGTGGACGGCAAGCAGGTGCTGCCGCTGGACGCGTACCTGGAAAAGCTCGACATGGTCCTCAAGGCCCGTCGGGACCTGGTCGTCGTCGCCCGCACGGACGCCACCGAGGAGGAGGAGATCCTGCGCCGGGCCAAAGCCCTGGCAGCGACCGACGCCGACGTGATCCTCGTCGACGGGGTGCGCAGCATCGACTGGATTCACAAGGTGCGCCGCGTCATCGGCGACAAACCCTTGCTGTTCAACCAGATCGCGGGCGGCAAGTCGCCACGGCTCTCACTGACGGAGCTTCAGGAACTGGGCGTCGATGTCGCGATCTACAGCACGCCCTGCCTGTTCGCCGCCCAGAGCGCCATCGACAGCGCGCTGAGCGACCTCAAGGCGGCCGACGGGCGGCTGCCCGAGCACACCCCGGCCAGCGTCGGCGTCGCCGAGTGCCTGACGCTCCTTGAAGGGAACATCAGCCGCCACCACGACCGTGTCCCGGCCGACGCCTGACAGTGAGTCAGGAGGGGCCGCTCCGCCTCGTCGGCGGCGCGGCCCCGCGCCATGTGAATCCCCGCTCCGCAGAAGGAGACGCATGCTCCTTATCCTGCGCTCGGTCGCCCGTCACATCCGGCACCGCGTGGACTGGTACATCGTCGCGCTGTTCACCGTCATCGGCGTGGCGACGCTCGCCCCGGTCGAGGGCGCGGCAGCCGACGGCGTCTCGCTCGCCGTCCGGGTCGCCGTCGGCCTGCTGTTCTTCCTCTACGGCGCCCGCCTCTCGCCGCGGGCGGCGTACGACGGTCTGCGGCACTGGCGGCTGCACGTCCCCATCCTGGCCCTGACGTTTGCGGCGTTCCCGCTGGCGGGACTGGCGGCCGGGCTGCTGCCGCGTTCCGTACTCAGCACGGAACTGGCCGTCGGTGTCCTCTTCCTGACGGTCCTCCCGTCCACCGTTCAGTCCTCGATCGCCTTCACGTCGATGGCCCGGGGCAATGTGGCGGCGGCCATCTGCTCGGCGTCGTTCTCCACCGTCCTCGCAGTGGTGCTGACTCCCGTGCTCGCGGTCGCCCTCATCGGGCAGACCGGCGGCGGGGGAATGCCGATACGGGCCTCGCAGCTCGGGGACATCGCCCTTCAGCTCCTGGCGCCTTTCCTCGCCGGGCAGGTGGCGCGGCGCTGGGTCACCGAATGGCTGGGCAGACACCGGGCGTTGATCACCGTGTGCGACCGGGGCTCCATCCTGCTCGTCGTGTACTCCGCGTTCAGCCGTGGCATGACCACCGGCATCTGGCAGCGCGTCTCACCCGGGCGACTGCTCCTGCTGGCCGCGCTCTGCGCACTCCTGCTCGCCCTGGCCCTTCAACTCTCCTACGGAGCCGCCCGGTTGATCGGCCTGCCGTACGCGGACCGGGTCACCGCCGTGTTCTGCGGCTCGAACAAGAGCCTGGCCGGCGGGCTGCCGATGGCCACCGTGCTGTTCCCGGCGGAGCGGGTCGGGATCGTGGTACTGCCGCTGATGCTCTACCACACCATCCAGCTGGTGACCTGCGCCTGGCTGGCCCGCCGCTGGCCGGCCAGGCAGTCCGCCGCCCCGAGCACCAGTGACGACCGAGGAAGGGGCATACGGATACGGACGGGCAGCAGCGACACCTGCGGCTGAAACACCTCGTCTCGGGCGCCAACCGTCCGCCCGCCCGTTCAGAACTTAACGAAAACTGCACACCTATTGACGTCAATCGTTCATGAAATTTATTGTCCCTGGACCCTCGCAGGCGAACCAGAGTGACGGAGAACCATGACGTCGTACTCCCTCGGTGTGCGGCCGCGTGCCGCCCGGCTGACCGCGGTGCTACTGGCCGGAGCGCTTCTCGCCTCCGTGCCGCCGGCGGCCTCGCAGCCAGTGCGGAACACCGCCGCCACGACCCCCACCTGCTCCGAAGGCGACGGCTGGACGCTGGGCACCACTCGTATCGACCCGGCAAACACCAACCACGCCTTCGTCGGCAACGGCTACCTGGGGCAGCGCGTGCCGCCGAACGGTGCCGGATACGCCGACAGCACGGCCAAGACCGGCTGGCCGCTGTTCACCCCGAGCTACGACGGCTCCTTCGTGTCCGGGCTCTACGCGCACAATAAACAGACCGCCGGGGACCGGCAGGCCGTCGCGGCGCTGCCCACCTGGACCTCGCTCGCCGTCGGCACCGGCGGAGCACAGCGCGATACCTTCAACTCTTCGACACCGTCCGGCCGGATCTCCCACTACCGTCAGTCGCTCCTCCTGCACTGCGGCGTGGTGCGCACGTCGCTGACCTGGACCGCCTCCGACGGCCGCCGGACCGACCTCGTGTACGAGGTGCTCGCCGACCGCGTCAACCCACACGTGGGCGCCGTACGTCTGAGCATGACGCCGCACTGGAGCGGCGAGGCGACCGTGACCGACCTGCTGGACGGGCGCGGGGCCCGGCGCATGAGCCAGACCGGCGGCGGTGACCGGACCGGCGGGCAGCACGGCGACGGGACCGCACCGAGCATGGATGTGGCTTTCCGCACGGACGGCACGAACGTGGACGGAGCCGTCGCCTCCACCCTGCGCGCCGGACGCGGAACACACGGCACCAAGGCCCAACTGGCGCAGCCACCAGTGGGCATGACGACCCATCAGGCACTCATCCTCCGGGTTCAGTCCGGTAAGTCGTACGACTTCGCCAAGTACGTCGGCGTCGACACCTCTCTGACCTCGCGCGCACCGCGCCGCGATGCCACCGCCGCCTCCCGGCGTGCCGCCGACGACGGCTGGGATGCTTTGCTCAGCGCCCACACCGCCGCCTGGTCGCGGCTGTGGCGCAGCGACATCGAGATACCCGGACAGCCCGGGATGCAGTCGTGGGTGCGGTCCGCGCAGTACGGGCTGTACTCCAACACCCGTGAGGGCGCGGCCAACAGCATTGCTCCGACGGGTCTGACCAGCGACAACTATGCGGGCCTCGTCTTCTGGGACGCCGAGACGTGGATGTACCCGGGCCTGCTCGCCACCCGGCCCGAACTCGCCAGGACCGTGGTCGACTACCGCTACCGGACCCTCGCGGGGGCCCGCGAGAATGCGCGCCGGCTCGGGTATCAAGGGCTCTTCTACCCCTGGAACAGCGGGAGTTCGGGCAACCTGGCCCAGGAGTGCCACAGCGTCGACCCGCCGCACTGCCGCACCCAGATCCACCTCCAGTCCGACATCTCCCTGGCCACCTGGCAGTACTACCTGGCCACCAACGACACGCAGTGGCTGCGCGAGCGCGGCTGGCCGGTGCTGCAGGGAATCGCCGAGTTCTGGGCGGGACGTGTCAGCCGCAACGCGGACGGCAGCTACTCGATCAAGGACACGGCCGGGCCCGACGAATACAGCAACGGCGTCGACGACGCGGTCTTCACCAACGCGGGCGCCGTCACCGCCCTGCGCCACGCCGTCCGCGCCGCCGAACTGCTCGGGCAGCCGGCCCCCGCCGCGTGGAAGACGATCGCCGACCACATCCGGATCCCGTACAACGAACAGAGCAAGGTCTTCGAGCAGTACGACGGCTACCGGGGCAGCACCATCAAGCAGGCCGACACGGTGCTGCTGATGTACCCGCTGGAGTGGCCGATGCCCCAGGGCTCCGACGCCGCCACCCTCGACTACTACGCACAGCGCACCGACCCTGACGGCCCGGCCATGACGGACTCGGTGAACGCCATCGACGCCGCCGGGCTCGGCGAGCCGGGCTGCTCCACGTACACCTATCTGGAACGTTCCATCAAGCCGTTCGTGCGCGGCCCCTTCGCCCAGTTCTCGGAGGCCCGCGGCAACAAGGCGGGCGCCCAGGACCCGCTGGCGGGCACGCCCGCCCAGGACTTCCTGACCGGCAAGGGCGGCTTCCTGCAGGTCTTCACCAACGGCCTGACCGGCCTGCGGATGCGCGAGGACCGCCTCCACGTCGACCCGATGCTGCCCCCGCAGCTCGACCGCGGCGTCACTCTGCGCGGACTGACCTGGCAGGGACGCACCTACGACATGGAGATCGGCGCCCACCGCACCACCGTGCGCCTCACCGACGGCGCCCCGATGAGGCTGGACACCCCCCAGGGCGAGCAGGTAGTCAGCAAGGGCTCCCCGGCCGTCCTCAAGACCCGCCGACCCGACCTCGCACCCACCACCAACGCGGCCCGCTGCACCACCGCCACCGCCTCGTCCGAACAGCCCGGCATGTACGCGGACGCCGCGCTCGACGGCAACGGGGCCACGGCCTGGGTGCCGGACGGGGCAAGCGGGGAACTGACAGCGGACCTCGCCAAGCCCGTCCGCGTCACGAAGGTCACCCCCACCTGGGACGGCACCAAGCCCACCACCTACAGCATCGAACTCTCCCTCGACGGGCGCCACTGGCAGGCCGCGACGGCGGGTGATGCGCGACTCGCGCGGTACGTGCGCGTGACGGTGCGGGGAGACGCCAAGGCCAAGCAGCATCCGGGCATCGCGGAACTGACCGTGAACTAGTAGGACTCCGTTAGGTTGTTCTGGCTCTCGGTGTCTGGTGGGTGGTGGGGGTT
>NZ_BMUA01000004.1 GCF_014649955.1 Streptomyces violascens | reverse complement strand
TCGTACTCACCCTCTCGGGCTTTCCTCCGGGCGCTTCCCTTCGGTATTTCGTGTTCCCAGCTTAGCAGATCCAATTTCCCGTTTCTGCCACCCGCTGGAGCGGGGATTTCGCTTTCCAGCCTTATCGGCTTTCCGGCGATTCAGACTCTAGCAAGTCCTTTCCGTCTTCCTGACCACCGTCTCCGCAAGCACGCAGAGTCGGAAATCCAGGTTAGGATCGGGACTTGGTAGGCGCCGCCGACCGCCTAATCACAGAGCTGTGATGGGGTCAGGCAGGAGTACGACAGTACAGGCCACCGGGAGTTGAGGCAAATCGTTTCCGGTGTGCACCTAGGTCCGCCAACCGGCACCTGCCGTGCGGAACTAGGACTTCTTATGACTTACCCTTCTGAACAGTACGCCGTCCAGGACAGGTAGTGACGGCGACACTAGAAGCTCCGCCCCTGGGAGGCTCCCCATGACTAGCGTGACGTCCCCACTTGCTGGAAAGGCCATCGGGCTCGCTGCAGTTCCCGACCCCGTCTTCTCCGGCGCGATGGTGGGCCCCGGCACCGCTATTGATCCCGTACGTGAGCCGTCGGCGGCCGTGGCGCCCGTGGATGGCGTCGTTGTGTCCCTGCACCCGCACGCCTTCGTCGTCGTCGACCCCGAAGGACACGGTGTGCTGACGCACCTCGGAATCGACACCGTTCAGCTCAACGGCGAGGGCTTCGAGCTCCTCGTCAACAAGGGCGACACCGTGACGCGCGGCCAGGAGGTCGTGCGCTGGGACCCGGCCGCCGTCGAGGCCGCCGGCAAGTCCGCCATCTGTCCCATCGTGGCTCTCGAGGCCACCACTGACTCCCTCTCCGGTGTCGTCGACAGCGGTGACGTGAAGGCCGGCGACGCGCTGTTCGGCTGGCAGTGACGCCCGCGCCGCCGCGACGGCGCGCTGGACGGACAACAACGGCGGCGGCACTGACCGCCGCGACTATCGGAGACGGGTGAGATGGAGACAACGCTGCGAGGCGTCGGCGTGAGCCACGGTGTGGCGATCGGCGAGGTTCGGCACATGGGCACGGCGGTTCTTGAGCCGCCGGCCAAGCAGATTCCGGCATCGGAGCACGAGCGCGAACAGGGGCGCGCTCGCCAGGCCGTGGAAGCTGTGGCGGCCGACCTGATGGCGCGTGGCAATCTGGCCGGCGGTGAGGCGCAGGCCGTGCTCGAGGCCCAGGCCATGATCGCCCAGGACCCGGAGCTGATGGCCGATGTCGACCGGCGCATCGTCGTCGGCAGCACCGCCGAACGCGCCGTGTACGACGCGTTCTCGCACTACCGCGAGCTGCTTGCCGGTGCCGGCGAGTACATGGCGGGACGGGTCGCCGACCTCGACGACGTACGGAACCGGATCGTGGCGCGCCTGCTCGGCGTACCGATGCCGGGTGTGCCGGACAGCGACGAGCCGTACGTGCTCATCGCGCGGGACCTCGCACCCGCCGACACCGCGCTGCTCGACCCGGCCCTTGTGCTCGGGTTCGTGACCGAGGAGGGCGGGCCCACCAGCCACAGCGCCATCCTGGCGCGGGCGCTCGGTGTTCCGGCGATCGTGGCCCTGCCCGGCGCCGGTGAGCTCGCCGAGGGCACGCTGGTCGCCGTGGACGGCAGCACGGGCGAGATTTTCGTCGACCCGAGCGAGGAGAAGCAGGCCGAGCTCGAGCGGGCCGCCGCCGAGCGCAAGGCCGCGCTGTCCGCCTCGTCCGGCCCGGGTGCCACCTCGGACGGCCACAAGGTTCCGCTGCTCGCCAATGTCGGCGGTCCCGCCGACGTTCCGGCCGCGGTGGAGGCGGGCGCCGAGGGCGTCGGTCTGTTCCGTACCGAGTTCCTCTTCCTCGACGACTCCGCCAAGGCGCCGTCCGAGGAGAAGCAGGTCGAGGCGTACCGCAAGGTGCTGGAGGCGTTCCCCGAGGGGCGCGTCGTGGTGCGGGTCCTGGACGCGGGCGCCGACAAGCCGCTCGACTTCCTGACCCCGGCCGACGAGCCCAACCCGGCGCTCGGTGTGCGTGGTCTGCGCTCGCTGCTCGACCACCCCGAGGTGCTGCGTACGCAGCTGACCGCGCTGGCCAAGGCTGCCGAGGGTCTGCCCGTGTACCTCGAGGTCATGGCGCCGATGGTGGCCGACCGTACCGACGCCAAGGCGTTTGCCGACGCGTGCCGGGAGGCCGGGCTGCAGGCGAAGTTCGGCGCGATGGTGGAGATTCCCTCCGCCGCGCTCCGGGCCCGCTCGATCCTGCAGGAGGTCGAGTTCCTGTCGCTCGGCACCAACGACCTTGCGCAGTACGCCTTTGCCGCCGACCGCCAGGTGGGCGCGGTGTCCCGGCTTCAGGACCCGTGGCAGCCCGCGCTGCTCGACCTGATCTCGCTGTCCGCCGAGGCCGCCAAGGCCGAGGGCAAGAGCTGTGGTGTGTGTGGCGAGGCCGCCTCCGATCCGCTGCTGGCCTGTGTTCTGACGGGTCTTGGTGTGACGAGCCTGTCGATGGGTGCGGCGTCCATTCCTTATGTGCGGGCGACGCTGGCGAAGTACACGCTGGCCCAGTGCGAGCGTGCGGCGTCGGCGGCTCGTGCCGCGGACACTGCCGAGGATGCGCGCAAGGCCGCTCAGGCGGTGCTGTCCGGCGAGTGACCGGACGGTAGTGAGATCGGTGTGGTCGTAAGACCCGTGTGAGAGGGGCTTCCCGTCGCGGTACGGCGGGGAGCCCCTTTTTCCGTGCCTCCCCCTTGTCGTTCTCGTCGTTGCCTCAGTGGTGGCTGTCGGGCTGGTCCACGGGGAATCCGGCGCGGTATTCGACGTCGGGCTCCGGGGCGAGGGGGTCGCCGGTCGCGGCGTCGGTGCAGTAGGCGCTGAAGACCTCGCCCGCGGTCAGCGGGTCGAGCAGGCCCTGGTGCAGGCGCCAGCCGTGCAGCCGGTCGGGGGTGCCGGATTCAGTCGTACGGAGTACCAGCCCACCCGCGCTGTGCAGGGCGATGCCCGCCGCGAGGACCGTCACGAACTCGGCGGTGTCCGTCTCGTCGAGGCGTACCGGGTCGAAGCCCTCCCGCTCGGCGTGGAGGACGGCGATGAGCTGTTCGGCCTGGGCGGGGATGCTGCACACCAGGTGGTGAGTGCCCGGGCCGGCCGCTTCCAGCAGGCCCAGGACGAGGTGCGAGGCGCGGTCGAATGCCTCGCGCCCGATGTCCTGGCCGCATTCGGCGCACTCCCCCGCCTCGGCCAGGAGCAGCGTCGCGTACTCCCAAGTCGCTTTGCGGACGGCCTTGTTGATGAGTTGCGGGACCAGGCTGTCGATGGGCTGGCCCGCGTACGCCACACAGGCGCCGCCCGCCGCCAGTTCGGCCGTGAAGCGGGTGCGGCTGTCCGCCGTGTCCGGGTCGAGGCCCTCCGACGTACAGAACTCTGTGAACTCGTCCGGGTCGAAGAGCGCGACCGTCGTGTGCGCGCCCTGGGCGGCGAGGGCGCGGAGCAGGCCTTCGACCTGGCGGAGGTAGGCCGTGTGGTCGTCGAAGGCGAAGGATCGGTATCTCGTCATGGCCGCGAAGTCGTGCGCGTCGGCGATCAGGCCGACGGTGCTCGGCATTTCACGGCGGAGTGTGCGCCGGATGGCCCGGATGTGATTGGCGTGCGCCATGTTTCCCCCTGAGCACAGTGTTGATCAATGCTCACTCACCGTAACCGACGGCGCTGACAGCGGCGTCCGCCCGGGGCGCGGCCGGGCGAGACGGTGCTGGACCAGGCAGGTGCCCGCGATGACGGTGCCGAAGGTGATCCAGCCGGCGGGCCCGGTCGCGATGGCCGTGGTGACGGCGAGCGGGCCGATGCTGCGCTGGACGGACTGGGCCAGGCCGTGCACCCCGAGGTAGGTGCCCTGCGCCTCGTCGGGTGCGAGGGCGATCGAGAGCTCCCAGGAGATCGTCGCGTGGATGATCTCGGCCAGCGTGAAGGCGGCCGTCGCGATGAGGAGGAAGGCGGTCGCGAGTGCGGCGCCGTGTGCCGCGGAGGCCGCCATGGCCACGCCCGAGAGCGCGAAGATCGCGGAGAGCGGGAACAGGAGCCTCCGGGCCGCCGCCGTGGTGGCGCCGAATCGCGCGAGGGGCACCTGGAGGCCGACCACCATGACGTTGTTGAGCACCATGAGCAGCGGGACGAGGCCGTGCGGGGCGTCGGTGGCGTGCACGGTCCAGAGCGGGAGGCCGACCTTGAACACCGCGTCGTCCAGGAAGAGGACCGTTTCGCTGGCCACGAAGGCGAGGTAGCGGCGGTCGCACCAGGGGTTGGCCGGGTTCGTCCCGGCCGCCGGGTCACCGGGCTTGGCGACCGTGCGCGAGGGCGCCTGGGGTTCGGCACAGAGGGCCGTGATGAGGGCGGAGCCGACGAACGAGAGGGCGTTGCCCGCGAGGAGCCACTCGTAGGCGGAGACCGAGCCGATGGCGAGGGCGCCTGCGGCGGCCAGGCCGCCCACCGCCCAGCCCGCGTTGGCGACGGTCCGGCTGACGGCCTGGTAGCGGACGCGGTCGGGGCCCGCGATCCTGGCCGCGTACAGCTTGGTGAGGACGTTGGCCGAGCGGTCGCCGAAGCTTCCCACGGAGGCGATCAGGAGCAGCAGTACGAAGTTGTCGGTGGTCAGGAGCGCGAACGCGGCGACGGCGCGCAGCGATTGGAGGCCGACGAGGACGCGGGTCAGGGGCAGCCGGTCGGCGATGCGGCCGCCGATGGGCGCCCCCGCGATTCCGACGGCTCCGGACGCGGCGACCAGGGTGCCGATCTGGGTGAGCGAGAGCCCGGCCACGTAGGTGAAGTAGAGGACGGAGACGGCTTCCCAGAGGCCGCTTCCGGTCCTGTCGACGAAGGCGACCGACAGCATCCGGCGGCCGTCTAGGCCTCCTGGGATGCGTTCCCACAGTGCTGCGCGGCGGCGGCTCCAGCTCACTGTTCCCCCTTGACGTCATTTATGTATTGGTACAGAATCTCTTACGTGGCAGCACAATATTCGATCTCTGGTACGACAGCCAAGGGGATTGCCGCGTCCGTCGAGCGCGCGGTCGCCGACGGAGGTCTTGGCCCCGGTGACGCGCTCCCTCCGGTGCGCAGGCTGGCCGATGAACTCACGGTGAGTCCCGGCACGGTCGCCACCGCCTACAAGGAGCTGCGCCGGCGCGGTGTGGTCGTGACCCGTGGGCGCGGCGGAACCGTGGTGGCCCCGGAGCCCGCCGTCGCTTCCCGGAGGCCGCCCAAAGTCCCCGAAGGGCTGCGGGACTTGGCGGGCGGGCATCCCGACTCCGCTTTCCTGCCGGATCTTCCGGGGCTCGTCGCACCGTCGACGGGGCCCCGCTCGCACCGGTCCACACCACGGCTGCCACAGCTGGAGGACCGGGTGCGCGCGTGGTTCGAGGGTGACGGGGTGCCGTCCGAGTGCGTGACGTTCGCCCATGGGGCGCTCGACTGCATCGCGCGGCTGCTGACCACGGAGTTGCGGCCCGGGGACGCGGTGGCGATGGAGGATCCCGGGTACCACCATCTGCTCGACCTGCTGCACGCCATGGGGCTGCGCACGATCGCGGTCGCCGTGGACGACGAGGGCATGCGCCCCAAGGAGCTGCGCGAGGCGCTGCGCGCCGGAGCTCGGGCCGTCGTGTGCAGTCCCCGGGCACAGAATCCGTACGGCGGCTGCTTCTCCCCGGCGCGGCGCGACGAGCTGGTCGAGGTGCTGCGGCAGGCCCCCGAGGTGCTGGTGATCGAGAACGACCATGCCGCCGAGATCGCGGGTGCGGAGCTCAACTCTCTTACGGAGGGCGGACTTTCGCGGTGGGCACAGGTGCGGACCGTGACCAAGTACCTGGGCACGGACCTGCGGTGGGCGGCCACCGCGTGTGACCCGGTGACGCTGGCGCGGCACGACGGGCGGCTGCTGCTCACCTCCGGGTGGGTGAGTCATCTGCTGCAGGCGGCCGTGCTGACCTTGCTGGACGACCCGTCGGCTCAGCTACTGGTGACGCGGGCGGAGGCCACCTATGGGGAGCGGCGTACGGCATTCGTCAAGGAGCTGGTCCGGCGCGGGATTCCGGCGCACGGGGCGAGCGGGATGAATGTGTGGGTTCCGGTCCGCGACGAGTCGGCCGTCGTCAACGGGCTGCGTACGCGCGGCTGGTGGGTGGCGGCCGGAGCCCGCTTCCGGATGGCCTCGGCTCCCGGCGTACGCATCACGGTGGCAGGTCTGGACACTTCTGAGGCGGCGCGGCTGGCCTCGGACTTCGCCGATGTGCTCGGCGAGTCCGAGGCCACCTACGGGGGGTGATCAGCCGCGCTTGCGGGCGATGTCCTCGTAGAAGCGCAGCAGGTCGAGGTTGTCGACCGAGCCGGGGTTGACAGCCTTGTCGAGCGCCGTGCCTTGGAGGAGGCGCTTCACGGGGACCTCGATGCGCTTGCCCGTGAGGGTGTGCGGGACGCCCGGCGCCTCGATGATCTCGTCGGGGACATGACGGGGCGAGAGCTGCTCCCGGATCGCCTGCTTGATCTTCGTACGGAGTGCCTCGTCCAGGACGGCGCCCTCGGCGAGGTGCACGAACAGGGGCATCCAGTAGCCGCCGTCCGGCTCTTCCAGGCCGATGACGAGGGACTCGCGGACCTCCGGAAGGCGCTCGACGACCTCATAGATGTCGGCCGAACCCATGCGCACGCCTTGACGGTTGAGGGTCGAGTCGGAGCGGCCGTGGATGATCACCGAGCCGTGGTCGGTGATGGTGATCCAGTCGCCGTGACGCCATACGCCCGGGAACATGTCGAAATAGCTGTCGCGGTAACGGCTGCCGTCGGGGTCGTTCCAGAACCGGATCGGCATCGAGGGCATCGGGTTGGTGACGACGAGTTCGCCGACCTCGCCGATGACGGGCCGGCCCTGCGCGTCCCAGGCCTGGAGGTCGGTACCGAGGCAGGGTGCCTGGAGCTCGCCGATGTGCACGGGCAGCGTGGGGACCGCTCCCGCGAAGCAGGAGCAGACGTCGGTGCCGCCGCTGACCGAGGCGATCCACAGGTCCTCGCGCACCTCGTCGTGGAGCCAGCGGAACCCGTCGGGCGGCAGCGGCGAACCGGTGGTCGCGACGCCCTTGACGCGGGACAGGTCGAAGTCGCGCCCCGGATGCACCTCGGCCTTGCGGCAGGCCATGACGTACGCGGCCGACGTGCCGAACAGGGTGGCGCCGGTGCGCTCCGCCACGCCCCACTGGGCGCCCGTGTCGGGGTAGCCGGGGCTGCCGTCGTACAGGACGACGGTGGTGCCGGTGAGCAGGCCGGAGACGAGGAAGTTCCACATCATCCAGCCGGTGGAGGTGTACCAGAAGAAACGGTCCTCGGGGCCGAGGTCGCAGTGCAGTCCGAGCTGCTTGAAGTGCTCCAGGAGGATGCCGCCCTGGGACTGCACGATCGCCTTGGGCAGGCCCGTCGTGCCGGAGGAGTAGAGCACCCACAGGGGGTGGTCGAAGGGCACCTGCTCGAAGACGGGCTCCACCTCGTCCGAGGTGAGCGCGGACCATTCGAGGGTGCCCTCGGGGGCGGGTGTCCCGAGCAGCGGGATGTGCACGACGGCGCGCAGGGTGGGCAGTTCGCGGCGCAGTTCCGCGACGACGTCCGTGCGGTCGTGTTCCTTGCCGCCGTAGCGGTAGCCGTCGACGGTGAACAGGACGACCGGCTCGACCTGCTGGAAGCGGTCGAGGACGCTGCGGGCGCCGAAGTCGGGGGCGCACGAGGTCCAGACGGCGCCGACGGCGGCCGAGGCGAGCAGCGCGGTGACCGCCTGCGGGACGTTGGGCAGATAGCCGCTGACCCGGTCGCCGGGTCGTACGCCGAGGGCACGCAACTGGGCGGCCAGCGAGCCGACTTGGGCCCTGAGTGCGGACCAGCTGATCTCGACCGGTGAATGCGTCTCGTCGACGTGCAGGAGGGCCGGGTCGCCTGCCCGCGCGGGGTCCTCGGCGGTGCGCAGCGCGTGTTCCGCGTAGTTCAGGGTGGCCCCCGGGAACCACTGCGCGCCGGGCATCGTTCGATCAGCAAGGACAGCTGCGTATGGGGAGGAGAAGCGGATGTCGAACCAGTCTGCGACGGCTTGCCAGAAGGTGTCGAGTTCGGCCACCGACCAGCGGTGGAGAGCCGGGTACCCGCCCTCGGCCGGTGCCCCGTAGCGCTCGGCCGCCCAGGCCTGGAAGCGGGTGATCCGCGCGGCGGCGATGCGGTCGGAGTCCGGCTGCCACAAGGGCACGGGCTGCGGAGCGGGGTTCGCTGCTGAGGTCATGGGTCGGCTCCCGGGCTGTAACGCGTGATGTGCGTGTTTCCCGCGCACACGCGAAGGGGTGTGCGCGTGAGGCGGCTGACAGGGACGATGCCATGTGATCGTCTTCCGCACCAGGGTCCCCCACCCATAGTCGGATGCCCAGGCATGTGGCGCCACCACGGGTGAACGGCAGTTGAACGAACCGCACGCAGGGCCGTCCGGGTGGCAGGGTGAGCTGCATGAACGGCGATGACCTGGTGCGCTCGGTGAAGGCGGTCGGTTCGGTGCGGGGGCTGCGGGCGATGCGCTCGGCCCTGCGGCGGCGCCGGGCGGACGCGCGGGACCTGCCCGCGCGCGGGCCGGAGCGGGCCCGGGTGCCGGGGGCGGTCATCGAGGCCGAGCCACGCGCCGGCGGCGGGGTGGTGCGGTTCGCGCGTTCCGAGCTGGAGGTGCGGGTCGCGGTGGGCGGCGCGGTGTTCTGGGGCTGGGACGGAGCGGGGCCGGAGCCGTCGTACGCCCTGGGCGGCCGGGCGCCCGCGCCGGATCCGCGGGCGGTCCTCGAGCCGGACAAGGAGGGCGGCTGGCGGGTCGTGTCCGAGCGGCTGACCGTGGTCATCTCCCGGCACGGGGCGGTGGAGGTGAGCACACCGGGCGGGGTCGTGCTGCGGCGCGAGCTGCCGCCGCGCTGGTGGGAACCGGTCGGCGGCGGACCTGCCCGCTGGATGCAGCGGTCCGAAGTGGCCGCCGACGCACGGTTCTTCGGCCTGGGCGGGCGGGCGCACGGGCCCCGGCTGCGGGACGGGGCGTACCGGCTGTGGAACACCGACCCCGGGGGCGGGTTCGCCCCGGGTGACGATCCGCTGTACATCACGATGCCCGTGCAGCTGGTGGTGGCGGACGCGGGGACCCACCTCGCGTTCTATGACAGCACGTGGGACGGGCGGGTGGTGCTGCGCGAGGGCGAGGAGGGAGCGGGGTCCGGGCACGACCGGCCGGGAGCGAGCGAGTTGCGGATGGAGGGAGGACCGCTGCGCTGCTGGGTGGTGGCGGGTACCCCGGCCCGGGTGCTCCAGGGCTGGACGGCGCTGACGGGCGCGCCCGCGCTGCCGCCGTCGTGGGCGCTCGGCCCCCAGCACGCGCGCTGGGGGTTCGGCAGCGAACGCGAGGTGCGGCGGATCGTCGGCGGGTACACCGAGCGCGGTCTGCCGCTGTCGGCACTGCATCTGGACATCGACCACTACGACGCCCACCAGGTCTTCACGGTCGACCGCGACGCCTTCCCGGATGTGCCGCGCCTCGCCAAGGACCTCGCGGAGGAGGGGGTGCGGCTGGTCTCGATCGTCGACCCGGCGGTCAAGGCGGAGCGCGGGAATCCGGTGTACGAGAGCGGCCTGGCCGCCGGGGCCTTCGTCCAGGACGCCCACGGCCACGAGGTGCACGGCGAGGTGTGGCCCGGCGAGTGCGCCTATCCGGACTTCACCGACCCCAAGGCTCGCTCCTGGTGGGGCGGGCTCTACCAGGAGCGGCTCGACCAGGGCTTCGCCGGGGTGTGGCACGACATGAACGAGCCGGTGGCGTTCGCGCCCTTCGGGGATCCGACGCTGCCCCGGTCCGCGCGGCACGACCTGGACGGCCGCGGTGGCGATCACCGCGAGGCCCACAATGTGTACGGCCTCACCATGGCTCGCGCCGGGTACGAGGGGCTGCGCCGGCTGCGCCCCGACGAGCGGCCGTTCCTCTTCTCGCGCTCCGGCTGGGCCGGTATGCAGCGCTACGGCGGCACCTGGTCCGGCGATGTGGCGACCGGCTGGCCCGGGCTGCGTGCCTCGCTGTCCCTGGTGCTGGGGCTCGGCCTGTGCGGCGTGCCGTATTCGGGCCCCGACGTGGGCGGCTTCACCGGCAGCCCCTCGCCCGAGCTGTATCTGCGCTGGTTCCAGCTGGGTGCCTGGCTGCCCCTGTTCCGTACGCATGCGGCGAAGTGGGCGGGGCGGCGGGAGCCCTGGGAGTTCGGCCCGAAGATCCTGGAGAGCGCGCGGGCGGCGCTGGCCGAACGGCAGCGGCTGCACCCTTACTTCGTGACGCTGGCCCACTTGGCGCGGATGACCGGGGCGCCCTATGTGCGCCCGGTGTGGTGGGGCGTGCCGGGCGACCGGGCGCTGCGCGACTGCGAGGACTCGTTCCTGCTCGGCGATGCGCTGCTCGTGGCCCCGGTCCTGGAGCGCGGCGCCGACCGGCGGGCGGTGCGCCTGCCGCGCGGGCGCTGGTACGACACCACGACCGGCGAGGCCCATGTCGGCCCGGGCACGGTGCTCCTCAACGCCCCCCTGTCCCGGATCCCGGTCCTCGCCCGGGCCGGTTCGGTGATCCCGGTGCGGGGCGACGGAGGCGGCCTGGAGCTCGAGGTGTGGGCGCCGGCCGCCGGGCGTACCGGGGGCGGGATCGTGGTGCGGGACGCGGGGGACGGCTGGGAGCCGGCGAAGGTCGAGCGATTCTCGACCCGGGTCGCCAACGGCCGGGTGGTGGTGGAGCCGGTCGACGGCGGGGCGAGCGGTGCGGTCGGATACCCGGTGCGGGTGCGGGGGGCGGTGCGCTGAGCCGCCCGCGCCGGGCGGGGTGGCGCGCCCCGAAGGAGCGCGGAGAAGTGCGCGACCAGCCCCGACGGCCCGCAGTCGCATACCCGCACCCCCGCGGAGCGCTCAGCGGTACTCCCCCGCGAACCACTTCCGCACCGCCTCCGTATGCAGCGGAAACGTCAACTCGGCCGGTTCACGCAGCAGTTCCCAGCCCTCGGTCTCGTCGGTGGGCCGCCGGGGCGGCAGGGCCTCGGCCGGGCGGGACGGCAACAGGCCGAACAGCAGGAGGTGTTCGGGGGAGCTCAGGGCGTCCGCGAGGCGGACCTCGCCGACCGGGGCCTCGATGCCGGTCTCCTCCTTGAGTTCGCGTACGACGGCGTCCTGCCAGGTCTCGCCGAGGTCGATGAAGCCACCGGGCAGGGCCAGGCCGCCCAGTTGCGGCTCGATGGTGCGGGTGATGACGACGAGGCCGGTGCCGCGTGCGTCGACAACCGGCAGGAGCGCGATCGCGACGGGGAGCGGATTGCGGTACGCGACCGTGCCGCAGGCCGTACAGCCGCGAGGCCAGGCGCCGTCCGCGGCGGCGTACGGTGCTCCGCACGCAGCGCAGTGGGAGTCGTTGAGGGGCGGGTTCGGGGTCGCGGTCACCCGCGGACTCTAGTCGATGCCCGTTTTCGAACCGAGAGCCCAGGACCAACCGGCCTATCCTGCCCACCAGTTGACCTGATAGAGGGTGTGCACATGACACGACATGCCGAACGACAGGACACCACCTCCAGGGCCTCCCGGCGAACGCCGTCGCGGGCGTTGCGGATGCTGCGCGGGCTCGCCGCCGGAGCTGCCGCGCTGCTCACCGTCGCCGCCCTCTCCCCCACCGCCCGGGCGGAGCCGGAGCCGAAGGCGCCCGAGGTGTTCGTGGCGCTGAGTTCCGTCGACCCCTCGATCATTCAGGAGATGCGCTACATCACCCCGCACGACTTCGTGGGTGAGCCGATCGACGGATACCGGCAGCCGCTGTGCATCCTGACCCGGCCGGCCGCCGAGGCGCTGCACCGGGCGCAGCTGAAGCTGCTGCGGCAGGGCTACTCCCTGAAGGTGTACGACTGCTACCGGCCGCAGCGGGCCGTCGACCACTTCGTGCGCTGGGCGAAGGACCTGGACGACGAGCGGATGAAGGCCGAGTTCTATCCGCGCGTCGACAAGTCGAGGCTGTTCGCGGACGGGTACATCGCCGAGAAGTCCGGGCACAGCCGGGGCAGCACGATGGATCTCACCCTCGTGAAGCTGCCCGCTCTGCCCACCCGGCCCTACCACCCGGGCCAGCCGCTCGTGCCCTGCTACGCGCCGAAGAACGATCGCTTCCCCGACAACTCCGTCGACATGGGGACCGGTTTCGACTGCTTCGACACCCTGGCGCACACCGACGACCCGCGCATCCAGGGCGCACAGCGGGCGAATCGGCAGTTCCTGAAGAGCACGCTCGCGGCGCAGGGCTTCGTCAATCTGCCCGAGGAGTGGTGGCACTTCACGTATCAGCCGGAGACCTTCCCCGACACGTACTTCGATTTCCCCGTGGCGTGGCGGTCCGTGGCCGGGCACTGAATTCCGGTTCGGCCGGTCACTCCGTCACGGCCAGGATGGATGCCTGCGGCACCTGGTTCCGCTTGAGGACCGAGCGGGCGGCCGGGGCCACCCCCGTGGGTCCCGGGCGCCCGCTCTGTCTTCTCGGACGCGAAGCAGCCGTATCCGGTTCTCCGAAGAGCGATTAGGTTCTGCCGCATGACGAACACGACGAAGCCCACGTCCGACGCGCCGAAGCCCACGTTCGATTCGTACGAGGAGTTCTGGCCCTACTACGTGGCGATGCACTCCAGGGCCGCCACCCGCTGGGTGCATCTGACGGGCACCCTCACCGGGCTCGCGATCACCGCCTACGGGCTCGCGCGCGGGCGGAAGCGGTACGCGCTCGCCCTGCCGCTCATCGGGTACGGAACGGCCTGGCCCGCGCACTGGTTCATCGAGAGGAACAACCCGGCGACCTTCGGGCACCCCTGGTGGTCGCTGCGCGGGGACCGGCAGATGATCTCGATGATGCTGGCCGGGCGCGACCGTGAGCTCGGCGAGATCGCCGCCAAGTGGCTGGCCGAGAACCGCTGAGCCCGGGGCAGGACCCGACCGCCCCTCCCCAACTCCGGTTGCCCGTGGCACACTTCTGACGTTCCGTCAGAAGTGAATGTCGGGAGGGGACTTGACAGTCGCACGCACGCGCACGCCTGTGGTCGCGGGATGGTTCACGGACGCGGAGGAGCCGGATTTCCGGCTGCTCGGCACCCGGTGCGCCGCCTGCTCCTCCGTCTTCTTTCCGCGCGAGGACTCCTTCTGCCGCAATCCCGGGTGCGAGGGCGGCGAGCTGGAGGAGGTGCCACTCTCCCGGCGGGGCCATGTGTGGTCGTACACCGACGGCCGCTACCGGCCGCCCGCACCGTATGTGTCCGACCCCCATGTGGAGTGGGAGCCCTATGTCCTGGTCGCCGTCGAGCTGGCGGCCGAGCGGATGGTCGTGCTCGGCCAGGCCGCGCCCGGGGTGAGCACCACCGATCTGGCGGTCGGAATGGAGGTCGAGGTGGCGCCCGGCATGCTCAACGAGGATGCGGTGACCACCTGGACGACCTGGCACTGGCGGCCCGTGGAGGTGGCGTAGTGAGCGGCGACATCGCGGTCCTGGGTGCGGGAATGCACCCGTGGGGCAAGTGGGGACGGAGTTTCGTCGAGTACGGGACGGTCGCGGCCCGGGCCGCGCTCGCCGATGCCGGGGTCGACTGGACGGACGTGCGCTCCGTGGTCGGCGCGGACACCGTGCGCGGCGGCTACCCCGGCTATGTGGCGGGGGCGACCTTCGCGCAGGCGCTCGGCTGGCAGGGCGCGCGCGTAACCAGCGTGTACGCGGCCTGCGCCTCCGGTGCGCAGGCGATCAACACGGCGCGGGCGCAGATCCTGGCAGGGATGGCGGACGCGGTGCTCGTGGTGGGGGCCGATGCCGCGCCGAAGGGGTTCTTCGCGCCGGCCGGGGGCGACCGCCACGACGACCCGGACTGGCTGCGCTTCCGGGTGCTCGGCGCGACCAACCCCGCCTACTTCGGCCTGTACGCCCGCCGCCGCATGGCGCTGCACGGCGACACCGTCGAGGACTTCGCGCAGGTCAAGGTGAAGAACGCGGCGGCCGGAGCGCTCAATCCGAACGCCCGCTACCGCAAGGCCGTGAGCGCCGAGGAGGTCGCCGCCTCGGCCGTCGTCGCCGACCCGCTGCGGCTGCTCGACATCTGCGCCACCTCGGACGGCGCCGCGGCGCTGGTCCTGACCAGCATGGACTTCGCCCGTCGGCACGGCGCCACCGACCCGGTCCGCATCCGCGCGGTCTCCACGGTCACCCCCACCTACCCCAAGGCGGTGCTCGACCTGCCCGACATCGCGACGGACTCGGCGGCCGCCGTCGAACCCTCCCCGCACTCGTTCCGGGCGTCCATCGCACGGGCCGCGTACGAGGAGGCGGGCATCGGGCCCGAGGAGCTGTCGCTGGCCGAGGTGTACGACCTGTCCACCGCGCTTGAGCTGGAGTGGTACGAGGACCTCGGGCTGTGCGGCACAGGCGAAGGGGCCAAGCTCGTGCGGGACGGGGCGACCGCGCTCGGGGGGCGGATCCCGGTCAATGCGAGTGGCGGATTGGCGTCGTTCGGGGAGGCTGTGCCCGCCCAGGCCATCGCCCAGGTATGCGAGCTCACCTGGCAGTTGAGGGGGACGGCGGGAGCCCGGCAGGTCGCTGGAGCCCGGGTCGGAATCACCGCGAATCAGGGCCTTTTCGGACACGGCTCCTCGGTGGTGGCGGTGCACTGAACCGACATGCCCGATCACCCGGATATGTATCGGGCATCCGGAACGTACCCTCCCGTATTCTCCGCTCCGTACGCCAACAGTCCATGCTGTCGGCGACCTTGACGGCCCATCACGGCCGGTGAAAACTTCCGGTTGTCTCTCGGCAACGCCGTATTCCGGCTCCCGGCCGCGCAGCAGGCGCGTGGCTGTCCGGCGCCGCCGCCACGGGTGAATTCCGCCGAAGGGGCACGCTCGACGCGACGCCGGCCGGCGTCCGGGTTCGCCCCTCGGCCGGCCTTGCCGCCAGGGGACACGCGCACCGTGCACGGAGACCGGGGCACACCCCGGGCGAGGGCCAAGGAGCCGCGATGAGCAACGGGGACATATTCGTCGGTGAAGTGCTCGGCACATCGATCCTGGTCCTGTTCGGGGCCGGGGTGTGTGCCGCCGTCACCCTCAAGCACTCCAAGGCGAGAGCGGCCGGCTGGGTCGTCATCGCCTTCGGCTGGGGCTTCGGCGTGCTGGCCGGGGCGTACACGGCCGGGCCGCTCTCGGGCGGCCAGCTGAACCCGGCCGTCACCATCGGCATCGCGATCGACACCGGCAGCTGGGACAAGGTGTGGATCTACCTGTGCGGCGAGATGACGGGCGCACTGCTCGGCGCCGTACTCGCCTATCTCGCCTACTTCGCGCAGTTCCAGGCCAACGCCGACAAGGACGACGCGCTGGCGACGCTCGGCATCTTCTCCACGATTCCCGAAATCAGGAACCCCGTCGCCAATCTGGTGACCGAGATCATCGCGACCATCGGGCTCGTGCTGCCGGTGCTCTCCTTCGGCAACACCAAGGGGCTCGGCGAGTCCGGCGTCACGGTGCTCGTGGTGGCGCTGCTCGTGGTCGGCATCGGGCTCTCGCTCGGCGGCCCGACGGGGTACGCCATCAACCCGGCACGCGACCTCGGCCCGCGTATCGTCCACGCCCTGCTGCCGATCCCCAACAAGGGCACATCCGACTGGAGTTACGCCTGGATCCCGGTGGTCGGGCCGCTGATCGGCGGGGCGCTGGGCGGCCTCATCCACCACGCAGCCTTCTGACCCGCAGCCTTCAGAACTAGGGGTAGCCATGACGGACAGGTTCGTCGCCGCGATCGACCAGGGGACCACCTCCAGCCGCTGCATCATCTTCAACCAGGACGGGGCGATCGTCGCCGTCGACCAGCGTGAGCACCGGCAGATCTTCCCCAAGCCCGGCTGGGTGGAGCACGACGCCACCGAGATCTGGTCCAAGGTGCAGGCCGTGGTGGCGGGCGCGCTCGCCAGGGCCGGGCTGCGCGCCGAGCAGCTCAGCGCGCTCGGCATCACCAATCAGCGCGAGACGACGGTCCTCTGGGACCGGGCGACCGGCAAGCCCGTGCACAACGCGATCGTCTGGCAGGACACCCGGACCTCCGCGCTCTGCCACGAACTGGGCGCCACCGACGGACAGGACCGGTTCCGCGAGGCCACCGGGCTGCCGCTCGCGAGCTACTTCTCGGGACCCAAGGCGGCCTGGCTGCTCGACAACGTCCCGGGGCTGCGGACGCGCGCCGAACGCGGCGAGATCGCGTTCGGGACGATCGACTCCTGGCTGATCTGGAACCTGACCGGCGGCACGTCGGGCGGAGTGCACGTCACGGACGTCACCAACGCCTCGCGCACGATGCTGATGAACCTGGAGACCCTGCAATGGGACCCCGAGATCCTCGCCGCGATGAACGTGCCCCGCGCGATACTTCCGGAGATCCGGTCCTCGGCGGAGGTTTACGGAACCGCCATCGGCCAAGTGGCGGGCGTTCCCGTCGCCTCTGCGCTCGGCGACCAGCAAGCGGCGATTTTCGGACAGGCCTGCTACGACACGGGAACCGCGAAGAACACGTACGGGACGGGAAGCTTCCTGCTCCTCAACACCGGCGCCCGGCCGGTCCCTTCGAAGAGCGGGCTGATCACCACCGTCGGCTACAAGATCGGTGAACAGGCGCCCGTCTACTGCCTGGAGGGCTCGATCGCCATCACCGGAGCCCTGGTGCAGTGGTTCCGCGACCAGCTCGGCATCATCCGCAGCGCCGACGAGATCGAAGCCCTCGCGGCGAGCGTCGACGACAACGGCGGGGCCTACATCGTGCCCGCCTTCTCCGGGCTCTTCGCGCCCTACTGGCGCTCCGATGCGCGGGGTGTCATCACGGGGTTGACCCGGTACGTCACGAAGGCGCACCTCGCGCGCGCCGTCCTGGAGGCGACGAGCTGGCAGACCCGCGAGGTCGTGGACGCCATGTACCAGGACTCTGGAGTGCAGATCACGACGCTCAAGGTGGACGGCGGCATGACCGCCAACAACCTTCTGATGCAGCATCAGGCGGATGTGCTCGGGGTCCCCGTGATCCGCCCCAAGGTGTCCGAGACGACGTGTCTGGGGGCGGCGTACGCGGCCGGGCTCGCCACCGGGGTGTGGTCGGACCTCGACGAACTCAAGGCGCACTGGCAGCGCGATGTGGAATGGTCTCCGCGTATGGAGGGCCAGGTCCGCGAGCGCGAGTACGCCAACTGGCGCAAGGCGGTGGAGCGCAGCCTCGGCTGGCACGAGGAGGGCGGCCAGTAGGCTCCCACGAACGCGCGGCCCGTACCCCGGTCGGTGGGGGTACGGGCCGCGCTGCACGCGTGCGCGAGGCCTCAAGTGGTGGCGGGCTGGCGGGACTTCGCGGACATCGCCATGGCGTGCTCGACCACGCCGACGAGGATCTCCTTGACGGACTCGCGGACCCGCGCGTCGCACATCAGGAGCGGCACCTCGGGGTCGAGGTCGAGGGCCGCGCGCACCGTGTCGACCGGGTAGCGGGCCGCGTCGTCGAAGCAGTTGACGGCGACGGTGAACGGGATGCCACGCCGTTCGAAGTAGTCGATGCCGGCGAAGCAGTCCTCCAGACGGCGGGTGTCGGCGAGGACGACCGCGCCCAGCGCCCCCTGCGCCAGCTCGTCCCAGAGGAACCAGAACCGGTCCTGGCCCGGGGTGCCGAAGAGGTACAGCACCAGGTCCTCGCGGAGCGTGATGCGCCCGAAGTCCATGGCCACCGTGGTGGTGCTCTTGCCCTCCACACCCGCGAGGTCGTCGACCGGGCGGCCCGCCTCACTGAGACGTTCCTCGGTGCGCAGTGGCCGGATCTCGCTCACCGCGCCGACCAGGGTGGTCTTGCCGACGCCGAAGCCGCCGGCGACGAGGATCTTGAGCGTCACCGGATCGACGTGCCGCTTCCTGCGGCTAGAGCGCCCGAAGGCCATTGATCACCTCGCGGAGAAGGGACTCGTCCGGCAGCTCGGCCGGAGGAACGGGTCGGGTTACATGCACCAGGGCGTCGGCGACGAGATCGCCGACCAGGACCCTCACCACCCCGACGGGGAGGTCGAGTCCGGCCGCGAGTTCGGCGATCGACTGCGGGGAGTCGCCGCAGCGTTCGACGATCTCCACGTGCTCGGGTGAGAGCGTCTGGTCGCGGCCCGGGTCGTCGGCCGCGGGTTCCGGGACGACCACAGCGATCAGGTCGAGACGGTGCTGGCCGGCGCTGGTGGTGCGGCCGCGCGTCATGGCGTACGGACGCACCACCGGTCCCGCGTCGTCGTCGAACCAGTGGTGCGGCCGCCCGGGGGCCGCCGCGTGGCTCTGCGACTGCTCCTGGGCCCGCTGGTCTGCGTCACTCATCGCGTCCCCCCGCTCATGACGTTCCCCACTCACCCTCCGGTGTGCAGGCCGGTCCGTGGTGCGGTGGTCAGATGGGCGCCGACCCGCTTGACCATCAGTGTCATCTCGTACGCGACCTGGCCGACGTCGGAGTCGGCGTCGGACAGCACGGCCAGACAGCTGCCGTCGCCGGCGGCCGTCACGAAGAGGAAGGCGTCGTCGAGCTCGACGACGGTCTGGCGGACCTTGCCCGCCTCGAAGTGGCGGCCGACGCCCTTGGCGAGGCTGTGGAAGCCGGAGGCCACGGCGGCCAGGTGCTCGCCGTCCTCGCGGGTGAGGCCGCGCGAGGTTCCGGTGGCGAGGCCGTCGCTGGAGAGCACCAGGGCCTTGCGGATGGAGCCGACGCGGTCGACCAGCTCGTCGAGAAGCCAGTTGAGTTCGCCGGAACCGCTCCCTGCGTTGCGTGCTGCGGCTGAGTCCTGTGGCGCGGTCATCGACCGTCCCCCTCCGGTGTGGTTCGTCGTGCGGTGTCGCCTCGGGCAGGTGCGGACGGTCCTTCCGCGGTGTCCGATGCGGCGTTCTGGCGGCGGCCGCGCTGCCAGCCGCGCTGCAGTGCGGCCATGCGGTCGCGCACCTCGTCGGCGTCGCGCTCCGGCTCGGGCCCGTCCTCGGGCTCGGGCGCGGGGTGCCGGCCGTCGGGTGCGTCCTTGAGCTGGGGAGCCAGGCTGGCCTGGCGGACCCGGCGGGGCAGCCCGCCGAGCGGGGTCTCGTCCTCGGGCCGCTGTGCTCCGGGAAGGCTGCCCCAGGACGGTGCGGAGCTGGGCGCGCCCGGCAGGTCGGCCGGGTTGGCGGGCCCCGACGCGGGCGGCTCGGAGAGGCCCGCGGGCTTCACCGGCGTCAGCCCTGACGGCTGCGGCGCGGGCCGAAGGTGCTGCGGGGGCTGGGGAGTCGAGGAGCGCGGCGGCTGGGGCGTACGGCGCTCGGGCAGCCGGTTGCCGAACGTGCGGTCCCCCTCGGGAGCCGGGTCCGGCTCGGGGGCCGGGTGGCCGCGCCCGGGGCCGTCCACGCGGCGGCCGTTGTCACTGACCAGGGTCGGCACCCGATGGCGGCGCGGCAGCGGCACGGGGCCCTGCTCCTCGCCCTCGTCGGCGGCCTGCTGGTGCTGCTGGCGGTCGTCGGCCGGCTCGGGGGCCCGGCGGGCGGAGCGCAGCAGCCCGCTGCGTGAGGCCTCGATCTCGTCGAGGCCCGCAGGCGCTTCGAGCACGGAGGGCGCCTCCAGACCCAACGGGTCGAGCGGGGGCTCCAGTTCGACCGGGCCGTCCAGGACCGACTGGCCGGGAATGCCGACGGGCAGCGGGGAGAGCGCGCGGCGCGGGGCGTCCGGAACTCTGTTGCCGTCGCCCTTGGCAGCCTTGCGGTCGAGCCGGAACCCGGTGCCCTCGGTGTCGGGCGCGTCGGTGAGCAGAGTCGCCGGGATGAACACGACCGCGGTGGTGCCTCCGTACGGAGACGGCTGGAGCGAGACCCGTACGTTCTGGCGCTGGGCGAGCCGGCTGACCACGAACAGGCCGAGCCGGTCGGTGTCGGAGAGCTCGAACTCGGGGGTCTCGGCGAGCCGCAGGTTCGCGTCGAGGAGCATCTCGGGAGCCATGCCGAGGCCTCGGTCGTGGATCTCCAGGGTGAAGCCGTTGGCGACCCGCTCTCCGTGCACCTGGACGGCGGTGTGCGGGGGCGAGAACACCGTGGCGTTCTCCAGGAGTTCGGCGATGAGGTGGGTGAGGTCGGCGACGGCCGGGCCGCCGACGCCGAGCCGGGGCAGCCTGCGCACCTCGATGCGCTCGTAGTCCTCGACCTCGGCGACCGCGGCCCGTACGACGTCCATGAGCTGGACGGGCTTGCGCCACTGGCGGGAGGGGGCCGCGCCGGACAGGATCACCAGGCCTTCGGCGTGCCGGCGCATGCGGGTGGTGAGGTGGTCGAGGCGGAAGAGATCGGCTAGCTCGTCGGTGTCCTCGGTGCGCCGCTCCATGGTGTCCAGGAGCGTCAACTGACGATGCAGGAGCACCTGGTTGCGTCGTGCGAGGTTGACGAACACCTCGGAGACGCCGCGGCGCATGTCGGCCTGCTTGACGGCGGCCTCGACGGCGGCGCGCTGCAGGGTGTTGAGGGCCTGGCCGACCTGGCCGACCTCGTCGCGTTCGTAGTCGAGGCGCGGCGCCTCGGTCTCGACGTCGACCTGTTCACCGGCGGCGAGACGGCGCATCACGCTCGGCAGCCGCACGCCGGAGACCTCGTGCGCCTCCTTGCGGAGGCGGGTGAGGTCGCGGATCAGCTCGCGGCCGATGCGTACCGACATGAACAGCGAGATCAGCAGGGCGAGGAAGCCGAGCACCCCGGCGAGCCCCGCCTTGATCAGTACGTTGAAGGCGACCGGCTCGACCCGGTCCTGGTAGCGGTTGCCTGCCTCGGTGCCCATCTGGGCGAGGTGGTCGAGGACGGGGGTTGCGGCCTGCTGCCAGCGGGCGGCGTCGATGTGCCGGGGGTCCTTGGCGGGCCCGGCATCGACGATGGCGGCTTCGGCGGTGCGCAGGGCCTCGGTGTCGGGGCCGCGCCAGTACTGCTCGAAGACGTCGCGTTCGGAGGCTGGCAGGATCTCCAGGTTGGTGTCGTAGAGCAGCTGCCGGTTGGCCACCAGGTCGGAGATCCGGCGCAGTTCGGGAGCCGTCGTCTTCGGCGTGATGAGGGACGAGGCGACGAGGGCGTCCTCGCGCGACAGCATCTCGCGGGCCCGGGTGATGCCGACGAGGGCCCGGCCCTGCTTGTCCATCTCCACGTTCTCCAGGGCGTGGAGATTCATGAGAAAGCTGTAGCAGGGGTCGATGAGGCGGTTGTAGAACTCCAGCGCCTGCTGCCGGTCGAAGCTGCCCTGGTCGATGGACTGGCGCAGCGAGGCCGTGGAGTCGAAGCCGTCGAGCACGGACTTGAGGCGGGCCTTGGCGACGGGCTGGAGGTCGCCGCGGACGTCCGAGTCCTGTGCTGCTGCCCGGATCTGGGCCATGGCGGTGTCGGTGGCCGAGCGGCGGCTGCGCAGCGCGGCGAGGGCTTCGGAGGGGCGTTCGTCGGCGAGGTAGACGAGGGTCTGGCGGCGCTCCTGCTGGAGGACACGGACCGTGTCCTCGATGGGGTAGCCGACCTTCTTGACGATGTTCGCCACGTCCATCAGCTCGTTGGCCTGCCGGCCGGTGAGATAGGTGGAGAACCCCCACAGCGCGGTAAGGGAGATGAGCGGCACGAGCAGCAACGCCACGATCTTCCTGCGGATGGACTTCCCGCGAAAGCGCATGGCCTCCCCCAGATCAACCGTCAACAAACGGCGTGAGCCTACTACTGACACACAGACAACTCGAAGGCACGTCCGGACGATTTTCGGCCGCCGTCACGAACGGTGATCATGAGTTGTCCTGGTATTCCGGGAGATGACGACCCGCCCCGTGGCCGGGGGCACCCGTCATGGCGGCTTTTCGACCACGATGGCAGATGGCTGGAATTCTGCGTTCCGGGCAAATCCCGGGAATCTTCGGGGAGTTCCGTTCGTCTGTCTGTGCGGGAGGTCTGTTACGGGATGTCTGGTGTGGGAGTGTCTGTTGCGGGGGCGTCTGCGGGGGCATCGGGGGCCCGCGGGTGGGGAGGAATGAAGGCATGAGCGTTGAGCAGCAGCCGTTGTGGGTCGAGGAACCTGCCGTGCGTCCGCGGCTGCCCGACCCGGTCCGCATCGCGGCGGTGCGCGCGGTCATCATCGTCGCGGCGACCTTGATACAGGCGATGGTCGCCTTCCTGTGCACGCTGGCCGGTTCGTGGCTCGCCTTCCCGATGGTGCTCAGCAGCGTCGGGAGCACAGTGCTCGCCACCTGGGGGGTGCTGGACGTCTGGGTCACCCGCCAGGTGTGGAACCAGCGCAACGGCGTGGTGTCGATGCCCAGCAGCACGGCGCGCAAGCTGCGCAAGGAGCGCCGCCGGGCCCGGCGGGCTGCCCGCACGGCCGAGCGGGCGGCGCGAATACGGTCCGCGGACGGCTCGGGACAGCGGTTGTCCCGAGCCTGAGCCGCCCGCCCGCCCGCCACGGCATCCGGCCTGGTGTGCCGCGCCGTGTGCCTCAACTTCCCTGTCAGGCGGGCTTCTTGAACATGCGCGTCGCGGTGATCTCGCCGTGCACGGTCTCGCCCGAGGTGTCCTGCTGGGGCAGGCCGGGCCGCAGGTGCTCCTCGACACTGATGTACTTCAGGCCCGCCCTGAGGTCCGCGTCGTTGCGCAGCCGGATCACCAGGGGGAACTCGGCGAGCGCGGTCGTGTCGAACAGGCCTGTCGTGTAGAGGAGTTGGACACCGAGCGCGTCGGACACGGCCCGCTGGAGCTCCAGGAGGTACGTCGCGTTGGCGCGGCCGATCGGGTTGTCGAGGAAGAGCGTCCCGGCGTGCCGGTGCTTGTCGCGGCCACGGTCGTTGCTGCGCAGTGCCGCCATCGTGCAGTACAGGGCGATCGCGGCGGTGAGCAGCTGGCCACCGGAGAACACGTCGCCCATCTGACCGACGGGCACGCGCTCGGCGCGCAGCACCGCGTCCGGCTTGAGGATCTCCACGGAGATGCCGCGCGGCTCCAGGGCCGCCTGCACTCCGCGAAGGAGCAGGGACATGCCGTCCCTGCGCAGGTCGGAGTTCTTCTTGACGGCGGCGCGGGTGGCCTCGTCGATGACCTCGCCGAGCCGTTCGGTGAGCGTGGCCTGGTCGGGCTCGTCGAAGCGGATCCGCAGGAACTCCTGCCCGGACCATTCGCCGAGGCCTTCGGGGAGCTGAGAGAGGCGCTGGGCGGAGCGGAGCGTGGTGAGCGCGGACTCCACCAGGCCGCGCAGCCGGTCGACGATGGAGTCGCGGTTGCGCTCCAGCTGCTCCAGCTCATCGGTCAGGACGCGCAGCCGGGGTTCGAAGGCGGCGGCCCAGGCGGCGGCGTGCTCGGGCAGCGAGGCAGCGGGCAGTTCGCGGATCTGCTGGCGGGCCGGGGTGCGGACCTGCTCGTAGCGGGTGGCGTTGGCGTGCCGCACCAGGATGTCGGACGCCTCACGGACCGCGGAGTCGGCGGCCGAGAGGTCGCCGGAGCAGCCGCGCAGCGAGCGGCGCGTCTCGGCGGCGGACTGCCGGGCCTCCTCCAGGCTGCCCGGGTACGGCTCGGGAGCGCTGTCCTCGTCCGGGCCCTGGCTGTTGTCCCGCAGCAAGTCGCGAAGGAGCGCGGCCGTCTCGTCGAAGCCGCCGGCCGCGTCCTCGGCGGCGCGGTGGGCGGTGAGCAGTTCGGCGTGGGCGGCGCGGGAGGTGTCCAACTCGTCGGTGCGCGCGGCGAGTTCGGTGGTCGCGGTACGCAGCAGGGCCTGGGCCTGCTCGGCGTCGGCGGGCACCTGGTCCTCGGGGAGCTCGGTGTGCGTCTCGCCGTCGGCGGGTGCCAGGCGTTCGGCCTCGCCGCGCAGCCGGCCGAGCTGCTCGCTCGCCGCGGATGCCCGGGTCTCCAGCATCTGCACGAGCGACTCGGCGCGGGCGGCGGCCGCCTGGCGGGAGGGGCCGTCGGCGCCGTCGGTGCCTTCGAGGAGGGTGGCGGCGCGGGTGCGCACCTTGTTGGTGAGTCGGTCGAGTTCGGCGAGGGCGGCGCTTTCGTCGCTCTCGGCGCGGGCCTGCTCGGCGCGCAGGTCGGCGCCGACGCCGACCTTCTCGTACAACTGGGACGCGGCGCGGTAGGCCTCGCGCAGGGCCGGCAGGGCTGCGCGCGGGGCGTCCTCGTCGGGCTCCGGCAGGGTTTCGGGGGCGCCCGCGATCTCGGCGCGCTCGGCGCGCAGCGCACGGGAGGTGCGGTGGGCGTCGTCGGCGGCGCGCTGGGCGGCACGGCGGTCCTCGTCGGCGGCCTTGGCGCGCTCCAGGAACGTCTGGGCGCGGGCCTCCGACTCGGCGGCGTCGTCGGCGAGTTCGCGGAGCTTGACCTGCCAGCCGGCCCGCTCGCGCAGCCGGTAGGCGAGTCCGGCGAGCGCGTCGGCGGCGCGCCGGGCACGCTGGGCGGCCTCCTGCCGTTCGTCGCGTACCTGCGCGGTGTCGGCGGCCGCCTCGTCCGCCTCGGCCCGTACGGTGCGGGCCTCGGTCAGTTCCTGTGCCGCCTCCTTGGCGGCCTCGCGGGCGCCGTGGGCGGCGGTGGCGAGCTCGGCGAGCATGCCGGGCGGGCAGTCGGCGCGCCAGGATCCGATGCGGGCGGCGAGCGAGCGGTCGCCGGTGAGCCGGGCGGCCAGCGTACGGATCTCCTCGTCCCGGGCGGTGGCGCGGGCGCGCAGCGTCTGGCGCTCCTCGTCGGCGGCGCCCTCGTCGTGCATGGCCGGGTTCGGCGGCACGAGGAAGATTCCGCTGTCGCCGCCCGAGTCCGCGGCCGGAACGGGCGCGAGCAGTGCGGCAGTTGTGCCGACGGCCACCGCGGAGCGCGGCAGCAGCGCGGCGCTCGCGAGGGCCTCGCGGGCCCGGGCGTGCGAGGCGGGGTCGGTGATCACCACGCCGTCGACGAGCTCGGGGCGGGCCGCGAGCACGGCGGCGTGGTCGGCGGGGGCCACGGCCTGGGCCAGGTAGCGCCAGCCGGGCAGCGCGGGGATGCCGTGCTCGCCGAGGTATTCGACGGTGGCGAGCACGTCGGGGCTGGGCGGAAGCAGCCCCCCGTCGCCGAGCGCGCCGAGGATGCGCGCGTCGTCGGCGGCGGCGGTGCGCAGTTCGAAGAGCTGGCGCTCGGCGGAGGCGATGTTCTGGTCGAGGAGGGCGCGCAGGTCGTCCGCGCTGCGGTCCAACTCCTCGGCGCCGAGCGGGCTTTGAGCGTCATCGCCGTCGTGCCTGCGGGGCTCGGGCACGCCGCCGGCGGATGCGGGCAGGCTGAGCAGTTCGGCCAGGCGTTCTTCGGCGGCGAGCGATTCGGCGGCCCGGCGCTCGGCTTCGTAGGCGTTCTCGGCGGCGCGGGCCGCGTCCTCGGCGCGGGCCGCGGCCAGTTCGGCGCGGGCCTCGACGGAGGCGGCCTCGCGGGCCCGGTCGGCTGCGGCGCGGGCGGCTTCGCGGGCCGCGTCCCAGCCGGCCACCGCGGTCTTCTCGGCGTCGCTGGCGGCGAGCGCGGCGCGGGCCGGGTCGGCGTCGGGCGCGCTGTCGTCGAGCCATCCGGCGCGTACGGCCTCGGCGGTCTCCTGCTCGACCTCCGCCAGGCGCTGGCGCAGGTGCCCGGCCTCGCTGCGGGCGCGCTGGGCCTCGGTCGCGGCGGCGGTGGCATCGCGGTGGGCGGCCTCGCCCGCTTCCTGGAGGCCGGCGGAGCGCTCTTCCTCCTCGGCCGCGACGCGCTCGCCGTCCTCGGCGGCCGCGTGCAGGGCCCGTACGAGATCGGCGGCGGCCTTGGCGCGGGCGGCGAGGGCGGGGGCCGCGTCCCGTTCGGCTTCCTGGATGGCGGCGGCGACGCGGGCCGAGCGGTCGGCGGCGGCGCGGTGGCGCAGGACCGCCTCGGCGGCCTGCCAGGCGGAGTGCAGGGTGCGGGCGTCGGCCAGTTCGCGGCGCTGCGCGGTGGCCGCCTTCTCGGCGACGGCGAGCGCCAACGAGGCGTGCCGGTAGGCGAGTTCGGAGGCGATCAGGGAGCTGCGGCCGCGCGCCTGCTCGGCGAGGGTGACGTGGTGGGCGGCGGCGGTGACCTGCTGGGCGAGGTCGGTGGCGCGGCCGCGCTCGGCGGCGGCGCGGGCGGAGAGGCGGCGGGCGAGGGTGCGGGTGCGGCGCTCGGCGCCGGCGTGGATGTCGCGGGCCCGCGCGCGCGTCTCGGCGGCTTCGACGATCCGGTTCAGGAGGTCCACCGAGCCCGCGGTGAAGTCGCGTTCGGCGGTGAGTTCGGCGCGGCGGCCCAGCTTGTTACCGAAGCCGCTGACCAGGTCGGCGAGGCCGTCGGTGTCGCGGGTGTCGGTGACGGCGCGAAGGAGCAGGTCGGTGAAGTCGGAGTCCTTCTTGACCGCGAACAGGCCCGCGGCCTCGCCCTCGTCGGCGTTCATCTCCCGCTGGTAGCGGAAGAGTTCGGGGTCCAGACCCAGGTCGCCGAGGTGTTCGTTCCAGCGGTCGTGGATCTCCTCCCAGTACACCTCCAGGTGCGGGTACGCCTTGGTCGCCTCGGTGATGGCGTCGCGGAAGCCCTTCATGGTGCGGCGGCGGCCCTGGGCTCCCGAGGCGCCTTCAGCGGAACGCCGCATCGCACTGGACTCGGCGACCGGCAGCGAGTCCAGGCTGAGCCCCGGGCCCGGCCGGAACGAGTACCAGGCCTCGGCGAACTTGCGCGGGTCGTTGGAGACCTGGCGGCCGCGCCATTCGCTGACCTTGCCCACCACGACGAGCTCGCCGGTGAGGGTGTGCTGCCACTCCAGGGCGACGTGCCCGCAGTCGTCGGCGAGCAGGAACTTGCGCAGCACGCCGGAGCTCGCGCCGCCCAGCGTGTTGCGGTGGCCGGGCAGCATCACCGAGAAGATCAGCTTGAGCAGTACGGACTTGCCTCCGCCGTTCTCCAGGAAGAGCACGCCCGCGGGCGCCGGGCGGCGCGGCGGGCCGACCGGCTCGTCCTCGAAGAACTCGGCCTGCGCGGGGGCCGGGTGGGGCACGGGGGCGCCGACTCCCCGCAGGTCAAGCACGGTGTCGGCATAGCGCGCACCGGCAGGCCCGATGGAGTAGAGGCGGACCCGGGACAGCTCGTACATGTCGGCGGACTCTCGTGGTGGTGGGGGTGGGAGGCGGGGTCAGGAGTGGAACGGAAGCCCGGCGTCGGCCACCAGTTCCAGGTCGTCGGCGTCGGTCGGCGGGAGCAGGGTGGCGCCGCCGTCGGTGACCGCGACCACGCCGAGCTCGATCAGCTCGGACAGGGCGGCGCTGCCCGCCATGTCGCGGACCTGCAACTGGTAGCGGGCGGTGGTGCGGTAGGCGCCGCCCGCGTCGTCGCCGGTGCGCTGGAGGAAGCCGGATTCGGTGAGGAAGGCGACGGCCTTGGCGACGATGCCGGTGGTCGAACCGGCGAGCCGGCGCGCATCCTTGGTGGCGCCGGTGGAGCTGCGCCGCGCGTAGATCCGCCAGGCGGCCTCCAGGCCCGGGGCGCCGCTCTCGGGGTCGGTGTTCTCGCCGGCCTCCTCGGCCCGCTCCTCCAGGCGGCGGCAGGCCTGCCGCACGAAGGCGTCCACTCCGTTGACGGTGATCCGCCCGATGTAGCCGTCGTCGGCGAGGTCCTCGGGCCGGGGGAACGCCATGGCGGCCACGGCGAGATGGGCCAGGCCGTGCAGGAAGCGGTCGGCCGAGTCGGGGGCGGCGGCGCGGCGCGCGTAGTCGCCCATGCGGACGGCGAATACCGAGTCCTCGGCGGCCGTCACGGCCATGCCGGCGCGGGGCGACACCTCCAGGACGATCAGGCCGAGGCCGGCCGCGACGGCGTCCGCGAGCCGGGCGAACGCGGGGTCCTCGCGGTGCCTGCGCAGCAGCTCGCTGTACTCGGCGTCCCTGGCCGGGAGCAGCTTGGGCTGCAGGCCGAAGGCGACGAGCCGCGCGGCGTCGGCGGCATCGGCGGGGGTGACCCTGGGCTCACCCCCGGTGCCGGATGCGGTGGGAGTGGCCCGCGGCTCGCCACCAGTACCGGGTGCAGGGGCAGTGGCCCGGGGTTCGCCGCCCGTGCCGGTCGCGGCGGGCGCCGGGGCCTCGGCGGCGTCGCCGAACGCGGGCTCGGGGTGGTGGTCGGTCACGGGGTTGTCTCCTTGGTGCGTACGTTGCCGGGTGCGGCGGGGTGGGCGGCTGCGGCGGGCTTCCACCCCGCCCCGCACCTGCCCGAGACCCTCCGGGGGTGGATGACCAGGTGCGGGCCGGTGGTCCTGGGGCCCCGCCCCGGACCCCGCTCCTCAAAAGCCGGAGAGGCTGGAAGTACGGGCCGAGCGCCGTTCCCGGCCCGTCCGGCGACTGAGAACGAGCGCCCTTCAGGCGCGAACGAGGTCCGGGGCAGAGCCCCGGGGCCGGGGGTGGCCCGGGGCTGACATGTCACGCCGCCTCCGTCCGGCCCGCCGCCATCCCCGCCGCGTCCAGCAGCGCCGTGCCCACGATCAGGTCCGCCCCGCCGAACTCCGGGTCGTCCAGCTGGGTGCCGTCGTCCACGGCGAACAGGAGGCGTTCTTCGCCCTGGCGGTATGCCGTGCCCACCGGCGGGCTCGCCGCGTGGACTGCCAACAGGGCCACCAGGTACGGCAGTTCGGGGTCGAGGCGGCGGGCCTCGGCCAGCAGGCCCGAGAGGCGGCGCGGGGCGTCGTGCTCCAGGTCGAGCAGTTCCATGGCGGCGGCGAGCTGCTCCTCGCTGAACCGGCTGTCGTCGGGGGTGGCGACGAGGTCCGGCTCGGGCATCTCAGCGCCGAGGTGCTCGCGCTCCATGGGCGGCGTGAGCAGTATGTCCACGAGGTCGCCGACCCGTACGGACACCGGTGTGCGCAGACCGGTCCCGCGCGCGAAGAAGGCGTCGGTGACCCGGATCGCGTCGGCCACCGGGAGCGGCAGCAGCGGGGCGACCAGCTGGCCGTACAGGTCGAGGCCGGCGCGGGCGGCCGGGCGGGCGAAGGCCTGGCGGTCCTGTTCGGCACGGAACAGCGGGCCCGCCTCCAGGAGGCGGGACTGGAGCTGGGTGTGGCGGCGGATGCAGTCCTTGACGATGTCGACGAGCTCGGCGGCGCGGCGCTTGTGCTCGGGGTCCTCCGCCTCGTCGCGGGCCTTGCGGATGTTGGTGAGGATCGCGTTCTCGTGCCGGTAGCGGTCGGCGACGTGGTCGAGGGCCTCGGCGATCATGTCCGGCACCGCGTTGAGCCAGTCGACCGCGCGCACGTTGCGCCGCGTGGCCTCCAGGGTGCGCCGCAGCGTCTCCGCGTACTGCACCGTGCGGTAGCGGGCCTGTTCGGCGGCGAGCTGGGCGTCGGCCAGGCGGCCGCGGCTGATCAGGACCTCCAGCTTGACCTCGGCCGCGATCTGGGCGCTGGTGACGTCGGTGTCGAGGGCGCCGACCAGGACGTTGACGGCCTCGTCGGTGGTGCGCAGATAGACCGCGCCCCCGTACCCCGGGACCTCTTCGAGGAGCTTGAAGTCGTAGTCCCGGCGGACGTAGACCCCGTCCGGGTTGAACGTGCCGTACACCGCGCGGAAGCCCCGGTCCACGCTGCCCACGTTGATCAGGTTCTCCAGGACCCAACGGGCCACCCGCTCGTGCTCGGAGGCGGGCCGGGCCGGTGCCTGGGCGGCGACGCGCGGGATGAGCCGGGCCACGATCTGCTCGTGGTCGGCGCCCGTGTCGAAGTCCATGTTCAGCGTGACGAGGTCGATGGAGGCGAGCGCCACCTCGGCCATCGCGTACACCGAGTACTCGCCCGCGAGGTTGGCCTTGCGCACGTCGAGGTCGTGCAGCGGCGCGGTGCACGCCAGCGCGCGCAGCCGCCGCGCGAGCCCCTCGTCGGCGGCCGGGCCCGGTGCGGGGCGCGCCGCCGCGCTGAGCTGGGGCGGAACGGGTTCCGTCGAGGCAGGCGAAGTCACGGTGGACAGATTAGGTCCTCGCACTGACAACGGTCGAAACGGCGCAGATCAGCCCGCTGCCCACGGCCCCCGGCCGCGGCTAGGCGAGGGCGTCCGCGACCAGTTTCCCGTACGCCTCGACGAGCTGGGCGCGCGAGTCGTCGAGGTAGCCGGCGAGCAGCCACATGGCCCGCGTCCGCTCGCCCGCGCGCAGCGCCTCCAGGATCTCCCGGTTGCGTACGAGGTAGGGCTGGTGGAGGCGGCGCGGGTCGTCCACCACGTGGAAGGCCAGGCGGAGTTCGGCCAGGACGCCGCGCATCAGCTCGTCGGTGCGGGCGCTGCCCGCGAGGCCCACGAGTGCGCGGTGGAAGTGGATGTTGGCGGTGGAGACGCCCTGCCAGTCGCCCTGCTCGGCCGCGCGTTCGCCGCCCGAGACGGCCGCGTCGAGCCCTTCGAGGCGGTAGGGCGGCTCGCCGAGCCCCTGGACGACGGCGCATTCGACCAGGCGCCTCGTGCGGTAGATGTCGGCGACGTCCTCGACGGCGAGCACCCGGACGAAGACCCCGCGATTGAGTTCATGGACCAGGAGCCGCTCATGGGTGAGCAGCCGGAACGCCTCGCGCAGGGTGTTGCGCGAGACTCCGAGTGCCTTGCCGATGGCGTCCTCCGCGAGGCGCTCCCCCGGAGGGAAGAAGCCTTCCGCGATCCGGCTGCGCAGGATGTCCGCGACCCGCTCCGCCGTGCTGGTGCGGCCCAGCAGCGCGCGGTCCTCGGCAAGCCCGCCGAGTCCGGAGTCCGTTGTCGCCACAGCGCCCTCTCTCCCCGCCGGCCGCTCCCGCCGACGCGTGCGCCCATCGTAGAAGCATCGCGAGGTCGTGAGGACGTGAGCACGTGAGGAAACAGGAACGTCTCGACAAGACTCTTGTCGGATCGTTCAACAATCCCCTACCTTGAGGAAACCGCACACCGGCAACGCACATACCGTCACCGCACGCCGACACCGCACAAGGGAACCGCCTCCAGGACCGCACCCCGGACGCGCACCCAAGCAACCACCACGACCGGACCTCACCCCGGCCCCGCACGGTCTCAGCAGCCCTCTCGTCCCCTCCTGCGAGGTGCACATGAGCACGACCAAGGCACAGCCGCAGCACGGTCAACACCCGCACGACAACGGCCCGTTCGGATGGCTGCGCGCGCTCGGCCCCGCCGGCCGCCGCGCCTTCGGGGGCGCCTTCGGGGGCTATGCCCTCGACTCGTACGACTTCTTCACGCTCCCGCTCACCATGGTCGCGATCTCGGCGTACTTCGGGCTCGACACCGGCCAGACGGGGCTGCTCACGACCGTGACGCTAGTGGTGTCGGCCGTCGGCGGCGCGTTCGCCGGGGTGGTCGCGGACCGAATCGGCCGGGTCAAGGCGCTGATGATCACTGTCGGCACCTACGCGGTCTTCACGGTGCTCTGCGGGTTCGCGCCCAACTACGAGACGCTGCTGGTGTTCCGCGCCCTCCAGGGGCTCGGCTTCGGCGGCGAGTGGGCGGTCGGCGCGATCCTGGTCGCCGAGTACGCCTCGGCCAAGCACCGCGGGCGGACCCTGGGAGCGGTGCAGAGCGCGTGGGCGGCGGGCTGGGCGCTCGCCGTCGTCGTGTACACGCTGGTGTTCCAGTACGTGGACGCCGACACCGCCTGGCGCGTGGTGTTCTGGACCGGTGCGCTCCCGGCCGTGCTGCTCGTCTACGTACGCCGCAACGTCAGCGACGCGCCCCAGGCCACCGAGCGGCGCCTCGCAACGGCCCGCACCACGAGCGGCGGCGCCACCTTCGCCGCCATCTTCCGGGGCCCGCTGCTGCGCACCACCCTGTTCGCGGTGCTGCTCTCGGCCGGTGTCCAGGGCGGCTACTACACGCTCGCCACCTGGGTGCCCACCTTCCTCAAGAGCGACCGGCACCTCACGGTCGTCGGCACCGGCGGCTACCTGGCGTTCCTGATCTCCGGCGCCTTCATCGGCTATCTGACCGGCGGATACCTCACCGACCGGCTCGGCCGGAAGAAGACCATCGCCCTGTTCGCGGTCCTGTCGGCCGTCTGCATCCTGGTCTACACACACCTTCCGGCCGGGGCGAACACCCTCCTTCTGGTGCTCGGCTTCCCGCTCGGCTTCTGCATGTCAGCGATCTTCAGCGGCTTCGGCTCGTTCCTCAGCGAGCTGTACCCGACGGCCGTGCGCGGCACCGGCCAGGGCTTCACGTACAACACCGGCCGTGCCGTGGGCGCGTTCTTCCCCACCCTGGTCGGCTACCTCGCCGACAGCTGGGGAGTCGGCGGCGCCCTGGTGTTCGGCGCGGTCGGCTACGCCATCGCCGTACTGGCCCTGCTCGGACTGCCCGAGACGCGCGGCCAGGAGCTGCTGTGAACCCCGTGAAGCCATTGACGTCCCCGAGCGAGGCCCGCGCCCTGTTCCGTTCGGGCACGGACGTGCCGACCGCGGGCTGGGCGCCCGGACACACCCAGGTGAACCTGATCTCCGTACCGGCCGACTGGGCCGAGGACGTACGGCTGTTCTGCGAGCGCAATCCGCAGCCCTGCCCGGTCCTCGACGTGACGGAACCGGGCTCCTTCAGGACGCGGCTCGCCCCCCATGCCGATCTCCGCTCGGAAGTTCCCCGCTACCGGGTGTGGGAGGACGGCGAACTCGTCGCCGAGCCTGCCGACGCCACCAGCTTCTGGCGGGGCGACCTGGTGACGTTCCTCATCGGGTGCAGCTTCACCTTCGAATCCCAACTGGCCGCGGAGGGCGTGCCGTTGCGCCACATCGAGCAGGGCCGCAACGTCTCGATGTACGTGACGAACCGGGCCTGCCGGCCCGCGGGGCGGCTCAGCGGCCCGCTGGTGGTGTCGATGCGGCCGATCCCGTCCCACCTGGTGGGCACGGCCTGCCGGGTGACACGGGCGATGCCCGCGGTCCACGGCGCGCCCGTGCACTCGGGCGATCCGGCATCGCTCGGCATCGCGGACCTGTCCCGGCCCGACTTCGGGGACCCGGTGGAGGCCATGCCGGGCGACGTGCCGGTGTTCTGGGCCTGCGGGGTCACCCCGCAGGCGGCGGTGACGGCGTCCCGGCCGCCGTTCGCCCTCACCCACGCGCCGGGCCGGATGTTCCTCACCGACGTCCGCGACGACCGGTACCGGAGGCCCTGACCCGCACTGACCGAGCGCCCCCGCCCAGCCCGGGGCAGACTGCACCACAGGACCACGCACCACCCCGAACAGGAGATCCCGCACCCATGACCCGGTCCGCGACGACGTCGATCGACCTCAATGCCGACCTCGGCGAGGGCTTCGGACACTGGCGCCTGACCGACGACGAACACCTTCTGTCCGTCGTCACCAGCGCCAATGTGGCCTGCGGCTTCCACGCGGGCGACCCGGCCATCATGCGGCGGGTGTGCGCCCTGGCGGCGGAGCGCGGCGTACGCATCGGCGCCCAGGTCTCCTACCGCGACCTGGCGGGCTTCGGCCGCCGCTCCATGGACGTGCCGCCCGATGAGCTGACGGCCGAAGTCGCCTACCAGATCGGCGCGTTGGAGGTCTTCGCGCGCGCCGCGGGCAGCCGGGTCTCGTACGTCAAGCCGCATGGCGCGCTCTACAACCGGGTCGTGCACGACGAGCAACAGGCGGCCGCCGTCGTCGAGGGGGTGCTCCTCGCGGGCGGGGCGCTCCCCGTCCTCGGCCTTCCGGGTTCGCGACTGCTCGCGGCGGCCGAGCGGGCCGGGCTCGGCGTCGTCACCGAGGCGTTCGCGGACCGCGCCTACACCGCGCACGCCACCCTGGTGCCGCGCGGCCGGGACGGCGCGGTCGTCAGCGACCCGGACGCCGTGGTGGCGCGAGCGGTCGCGATGGCCCTGGACGGCACGGTCGTGGCCGAGTCCGGCGAGCAGGTCCCGGTCGGTGCGGGCTCACTGTGCCTGCACGGCGACACGCCGGGCGCGGTGGACCTGGCCCGCCGGGTGCGCTCAGCCCTTGAGTCGGCGGGCGTCCGGGTGGCGGCGTTCTCGTGAGCCCCCTGCGCACCCTGCCGGTCGGGGAGCACGCCCTCCTTGTCGAGCTGGAGAACGGCGAGGCGGCCGGGGCCCTGCATGCCGAGCTGCTGCGCCGGCGCGCCGCCGGAACGCTCCCCCCGGTACGGGAGATCGTGCCCGCGGCCCGCACGGTGCTGCTCGACGGCATCGCCGATCCCCGGGCGCTGGCTGCCCAGTTGACGACGTGGCGCATCCCTCCTTTGGAGGCGGGCGCCCAGGAGACGGTGGAGATCTCCGTGCGCTACGACGGCCCCGATCTCGCGGACGTCGCGGGCCTGTGGGAGGTCTCGGAGCAGGAGGTGGTACGCATCCACTCCGCGGCCGAATTCCGGGTCGCCTTCTGCGGGTTCGCGCCCGGCTTCGCCTACCTCACCGGCCTCGGCGAGGAGTACTCCGTGCCGCGCCGGGACACCCCGCGCACCTCGGTCCCGGCGGGCTCGGTGGCGCTCGCGGGCCCGTACACCGGTGTCTATCCGCGCCCCTCCCCCGGCGGCTGGCAGCTGATCGGCAGTACGGACGCCGCCCTGTGGGACCCGCACCGCGAGCCCGCCGCCCTGCTCACCCCGGGCACCCGGGTCCGCTTCGTGCCCCGGGCGGCGCGATGACCGACCGGGCCCTGTCCGTCGTACGGGCCGGAGCGCTGACCTCCGTACAGGACGAAGGGAGACACGGCCACGCGCACCTCGGGGTGCCGCGTTCGGGCGCGCTCGATCTGCCCGCGAGCCGACTTGCCAACCGCCTGGTAGGCAACGCCATAGGGGCGGCCGTGCTCGAAACGACCCTCAACGGGTGTGCGGTACGCCCTCGTTGTGCGGTCACCGTGGCGGTGACCGGCGCGCCCTGCGCGGTCACCCTGGACGGCCGGCCGGTGGCGTGGGGCGCGCCGGTGCGGGTGCCGCCGGGAGCCGTGGTCGAGGTGGGTGCGGCGACGCACGGGGTGCGCTCCTACCTGGCGTTCGCCGGCGGCATCACCGTCGAGCCGGTGCTCGGCAGCCGCTCCACCGACCTCCTGTCCGGCCTGGGCCCTCCGCTGCTCAGCGACGGCGCCGCGCTGCCGCTGGGCAGCCCGGCCCCGGCGTACCCGCACGTGGACGAGGCCCCCGCGCCCGGCGTGCCGCGGGAGCTGGTGCTGCGCATGTGCCCGGGGCCGCGCGCGGACTGGTTCACGGCGGACGCCACGGCCGTTCTGGCCGCCGGCCACTACCGGGTGTCCTCGGCGAGCAACCGCATCGGGCTGCGCACCGAGGGGCCCGCGCTGCGGCGTGCCGTGGAGGGTGAACTCCCCAGCGAGGGAATGGTGTGGGGAGCGGTCCAGGTGCCGCCGGACGGACGGCCGGTGGTCTTCCTGGCCGACCACCCGACGACCGGCGGCTATCCGGTGATCGGCGTCGTGCCCGAGCCGGACCTGGCGGCCGCCGCTCAGGCCGCCCCCGGTACGCCGCTGAGGTTCGCGCCGGTGGGCCGGCCCTGACCCGGCGAGACGGCCGCCAGCGCGGCCGTCAGGGCTTCGGCGGCACGCAGATCGAGCCGCGCCGTGTGGCGCAGTTCCTCGCCGGCCAGGCGGAGCAGCTGGGGCAGCAGGTCGGTGGAGCGGCGGGCCAGCCAGGCGGTGCCCGAGGTGGCCAGCCAGAAGAGCGAGGCGGCGGCACTCGGCGGCGGCTGTTCCGGTTCGACCGGGGGTGGTGCGCCCGGTGCCAGGCCGCGCTCGGCGAGCAGCGCGTGGCAGCGGGCCGCGATCAGCCGGTGCCCTCGCTCGCCGGGATGCAGCCGGTCCGCGCTCCACAGGGCGCGGTCCTCGACCCAGGCGGGCTCGGCGAGGTGCAGATGGACCGCTCCATACCGCGCGGACAGGGTGTGCACCACGGCGTTGACGGCCCGCTGTCTCCTGGCGAGCGGGCGGGAGAGCGGCCCCGGCAGCCCCAGCATGGCGCCCGGGTCGGGCAGACAGGCGGTGAGCAGCGCCGATCCCTGCCCGGTGAGTCCGCCGTACACCGTGTCCAGGCGCACCGCGACACGGTGAATGTCGAAGGAGCGGCGCAGTGTGTCGTTGATGCCGACGACGACCGAGGCGAGGTGGGGCGCGAACTCCAGTGCCCTGGGCGCCTGTTGCTCAAGTACGTCCAGGGTGAGGGCTCCGCTGGCGGCGAAATTGCGGAACTCCCAGTCCGGCTGGTGACCGGCGAGCAGCGCGGCCCAGCCGCGCCAGCCGCCGGACACCGGATCGCCGACTCCTTCGGTGAGCGAGTCGCCCAGTGCCGCGAACCGCAGCCCCTGAAAGGGCAGTTCGAGGGCCGCACCGGCGAGGGCCATGGCGGTCACACGATCACCCCCGGCGTCGCACGGACGGTGCCGGACCGCACCGGCGGCGCGTCGTGCGCGGCGAGGAAGGCCGCCACCGAGGCGTCCCAGCCGAACAGTTCGGCCCGCGCCCGAGCGTCCGCCCGGCGCCGCGGTTCGGGCCTGGCCAGCAACTCCTTCACGGCGGCGGCGAATTCCACACCCGTACCTCCGGCCGCGAGCCCCGCATCGCCAATGACCTCGGGCAGGGCCGACGACGCGCTGCACACGACCGGGGTCCCGCAGGCCAGCGCCTCAAGGGCTGAAAGACCGAACGTTTCCGCGGGGCCCGGCGCCAGGCAGATGTCGGCCGCGGCCTGAAGGTCGGCCAGCGTTTCGCGGTCGGCGACGTGCCCGAGGAACTCGACGGGCAGCCGTTCCGCGGCCGCCCGGCGCCCCAGGCTCCCCGCCAGGGGGCCGTCCCCCGCGACCACGAGCGCCGCCCGCACGCCCGTACGCCGCAGCGCCGCGAGCGCGTCCAGGGCGAGGCCCGGCCGCTTCTCGACGGAGAGCCGCGAGCACATCAGGAGCAGCACCCGGGCGCCGCGCGCGTGCCGGGCCCGCAGCACCGTCGAGCGCCGCCCGGGCCTGCACTGCGCGAGATCGACACCGAGCGGGGCCCGCACCACATTGCGCGCGCCGATCCGTACGAACTCGCGCTCCGCCCACTCCGTGGTGCACACGATCCGCGAGAACGCCCAGCCCGTACGCCTGTTGAGCCGGTCGGCGGCGCCGCCTGCCACCGCTTCGGGCAGGCCCCAGGTGCGCAGGACCCCGTCGGCCGTCTCGTGCGAGACCATCACCGAGGGGACCCTGGCCCGGCGCGCCCACTCCCCGGTCCAGCGCAGGGTGGTGCGGTCGGACACCTCGATGCGGTCGGGCGCCAGGTCTTCGAGGACCCGGCGGACCCGGCGCCGGTCGGCGAGCACCCGGTAGCCGCCGGTGCCCGGCAGCACGACACCCGGCAGGGTGATCACCCGCCCCTGCTCGGTGAGTTCGTCCGCCGTCCGGCCGCCCGGCACGACGAGCACGGGTTCGTGCCCGGCCTCCAGATAGCCCCGGCCGAGCTCGCGCAGCGCGGTGCGCAGGCCGCCGGACGCGGGGGTGACGAAGTTGGCGAGCCGCACGATCCTGAGGCCGCCCATGCCGCCACCGCCGCTCATGCCGCCACCGCCGCGCGTGCGCCGAGCACCTCGGCGTAGTGGTCCAGGAGCAGATCGCCGACGGCGGCCCAGGTGCGGCCGCGCACCGCCTCCCGCCCGGCGCGCCCGTAGGCGGCTCGCAACCCCGGATCGGCGAGCTTCAGGACGGCGTCGCGAACGGCCCCCGCATCCCTCGGCGGCACCAGGAGGCCCGTACGTCCGTGGCGTACGAGATCGAGCGGGCCGCCCGCCGCGGGCGCGATCACGGGCACTCCGCTCGCCATGGCCTCCTGGACGGTCTGGCAGAACGTCTCGTAGGGCCCGGTGTGTGCGAAGACGTCCAACGAGGCGTGGATCCGGGCGAGTTCGTCCCCTGTGCGGCGGCCGAGGAAGACCGCGCCGGGCAGGGCGGCGCGCAGGGCGGGCCCGCTCGGCCCGTCACCTGTGACGACGACGCGTACGCCGTCCAGGGCGCAGACGTCCGCGAGGAGTTCCACCTGCTTCTCGGGGGCGAGGCGGCCGACGTAGCCGACGATCAGTTCGCCGTGCGGGGCGAGTTCGCGGCGCAGGGCGGTGTCGCGCCTGTCCGGCCGGAAGCGGTCGGTGTCGACGCCGCGCGGCCAGAGCCGTACCCGGCGCACCCCGTGTTCCTCCAGGTCGCGCAGGGCCGAGGTGGAGGGCGCGAGGGTGCGGTCGGCGGCCGAGTGGACGGCTCGCAGGCGCCGCCAGGCGGTGCCTTCGCCGGTCCCCATGTAGGTGCGGGCGTACCCGGCCAGGTCGGTCTGGTAGACGGCGACGGCGGGAACGTTCAGGCGGGCCGCGGCGGCCATGCCGCGTACACCGAGGACGAAGGGGCTCGCCAGGTGGACGAGGTCGGCCCGGTGGGCCGCGATCGCGGCGGCGACCCGGCGGCTGGGCAGCGCGAGGCGGACCTCTGGATAGCCGGGCAGCGGAAGCGAGGGCACCCGTATGACGGGGCACGGCGCGTCAGAGCCCTCCCCCGTGGCCGTGGCCGGGGCTATGACGAGCGGTTGGTGACCGCGTGCGGCGAGATGCCGGGCGGTCTGCAGGGCGCAGTGGGCCACGCCGTTGACGTCGGGCGGGAAGGATTCGGTGACGATGACGACACGCATACCCGTGTTGTCGTCGCGCCGGAAGTGGCCCGGCCGACTTGGATCTTTCCGCCCGGGGAACGTCCCATGAGCGTTGTCTCATCCGGAGGTCCGGTCGTGGATCGCACGGGCCTGCTCCGGTTGCCGTGGGTCACACGGCCGTGGGGTCCGGGCCGAGCCGGTCGTGGATGGCGCTCTGCACCTCGGCCTCCTCGGCCGGGTCGGCGGCGAGCCTGCGCAGCCGTTCGGCGACGCGGGCGTCGACGAGCTCGGCGTACTGGGCGGCCACTTCTCTGGTGGTCTCCTCGCAGTCCCACAGGCATTCGACGGCGAAGCCGGTGGCGAACGTCGGGTCGGTGGCGGCGAGGGCGCGGGCGGTGCGGCCGCGCAGCTGTGAGGAGGCGGTCTCGCGGTAGATGTGCCGCAGAACGGGGGCGGCGCAGCAGATGCCGAGCCGTCCCGCCCCGTCGACGAGCGCCCGAAGGAGCGGCGCGTCGGGGCCTTCGGAACGTACGGTCTCGCGGAGCGCTCCGAGCACCAGCTTCTCGTCGCCGGCCTCGCCGCGTGAGGCGAGCACGCTGGCGGCGGAGGCACCGAGTTCGTCGGGGCGCTGGACCCAGCCGCGGGCCCGGTCGACGGCCTCGGGGCCGCACATCCGCTCGAAGGCGTGGACGGCGGCTTCGGCGGCGATACGGGATCCGGCCGAGACGGCGGCCTCGATCAGGTCGAGCACGCGGGCGTCGCGCGACTCGGCGAGATAGTGCAGGGCGGCGCCGCGGGCTCCGTCGGTGCCGGAGCGGGCCGCCTCGATGATGGCGTCCCGGTCCTCGGGCCCGGCGACGGCGCCGAGGCACCTGGCCGCGGGCAGGTGCAGGACCGTGCCGCGTTCCAGGCCTTCGTCGGCCCAGTCGAAGACGGCCTGCACGCTCCATCCGGGACGGGGTCCGGACGGCCGCATCTGGCGCTGCCAGCGGTCGAAGGAGCCGGTCTCCTGGGCGGCACGGACCCGGGCGCCCACGCTCTCGCGCGGATCCTCGGCCCACAACCGCCAGGGGCGCGGCTCGTAGGCGTCACGCACGGTGGCGGCGAGCTCCGCGTCGCCCTCCGCGGTGGCGGGGAAGCGGCCGAGCACGGACGTGGCGAGGCCGCGCAGGCCCGCGTCGTCGTCGCGCAGCGCGAGCTCGTCCAGGGCCCAGGCCCAGTTGGAGCCGGCCGCGGCGTAGCGGCGGAGCAGCGCGAGCGCGTCGTTCCTGCCGTACGAGGCGAGGTGGCCGAGGACGGCGAGGGCGAGCCCGGTCCTGGAGTCCTCGGTGTCGAGGATGTCCTCGGCGCCGAAGAGGTGGCGCTCGATCTGGTCGAGCCCGCCGTCGAGATCCAGGAAGAGGCGCGCGTAGTACAGCGAGCGGTTCTCGACCTGCCAGTCGTGGCGGGGGTCGCTCAGAACGCAGTGGTTGAGGGCCGCCAGGGCCTCGTCGCGCGGGGCGGCCAGCGCGTGCAGGGTGCCGTCGCCGCGGCCCCGCTGCAGCAGACCGAGCAGCGTGCCGCTCGGCGCTATGACTGGATCGAACATGGAAATAGCCTCACATCAAGCTGTCGACGCAACCGGGATTCGTGCCTTGCCCTAGGCCGCGCAGCAACATGAGGGGTCGCCCGCCGTCTTCTGCTTGGTGTAGACCATCTTCCTGCCTTTCGTCGCGGTCCCCGATGTAGGGACCCTGCCCCCGATGTAGGGGTTCGACGTCATGATGACCCAGCCATTTCGCCATCGCGACCACATTTACGGCGCCCCTCTCAGCGGGCTCTTCGGTGGATCCCCCGTAAACGCTTGGTGGACGCTCAGTTGGCCCCGAACAGGGCGAGCAGGTCCGTCTTGCCGAACATCCTGGCCGTGTCGACCGCGGAGGGCGTCCCTGCGGAAGGATCGGCTCCGCCGGCCAGCAGGGCCTTGATCACGGCGTCCTCGCCCTTGAAGACGGCGCCGGCGAGCGGGGTCTGGCCGCGGTCGTTGGCGCGGTCGGCCTCGGCGCCGCGGGCCAGCAGGGCGGCCACGGCCTCGGCATGCCCGTGGTAGGCGGCCAGCATCACGAGGGAGTCGCCGCGGTCGTTGGTGAGGTTGGCGGGCACCCCGGCGTCGACGTACGCGGCGAGCGCCTCGGCGTCACCCTGACGGGCCAGCTCGAAGATCTTGGCCGCCAGCTCGACCACCTCGGGATCGAGTTCCTCGCTCATCGAACACTCCTTAGGGGCAACGGAACAAACCCGCACGGCGACAGAGCCGTACGAGTGAATCGACAGGGTACTGCCCGAGGGGGGACATGACGTGGCCCTACGGCGGCAAAGATCACCGCGAGTGACGTTTCGCGTCCCTGCGGCCGCACAGTGTGCCGCTCCGAGCCGCTTTTCATATCCGCCACCCCAGTGAAATCGGCGATAATTCACCCATTTGCACCTTTTATCGCATAGATACTTCCTGTGAGCCTGGAAGAACTCATGGTGACCGTCCCCTCGACCAGGAGATCCCCAAATGATCCTGTCCATCTCAGGCGTGGTGCTGCTCGGAATCATCTGCTTCCTCTTCTTCAAGAAAGACGGACTCAAGGCCTCGCACGCGCTCGTGTGCGCGCTCTTCGGCTTCTACCTCGCGGGCACCGCCATCGCCCCGAGCATCACCGCCGGAGGCGCGAGCCTGGCCAGCATGCTGGGCGGGATCAAGTTCTGATCTCCCGCTGTCCTGCGTACGACGGCAGACAGGGCCGCGGCCACCGCCGCGGACACAACTCCAGGAGAACGATGTGGCCCGGCGACCGCTCCCCCGCATTCTGAGCAGCAGCGCACCCCTCGTTCGCAGCCGCGAGATCGCGCGCACGGCCACCGACAGCGCCGCCGACGTTCTCCATCCGCTCATCACGATCAGCCGCGGCCTGCGGCTGATCGCCGCCGCCCTGCACGCCAGATGGGCCGCCAGCCCCAAGGAACGCCGTGGTCCCGCGCTGTTCCTGACGGCGGCCGTCATCCTGGTCGTCGCGCTCATCCCGTACGGTCCGCTCCTCGCCCTGATCACGGTGATGGGCGCGGCCGGCTGGAAGGGCCGTGTGAGGCCGGCCGTCAAGACCGGCCCCGACGAGGCCGAACTCGCCCGCCTCCAGGCCCTCTACGAGGCGCTCGTGCCGTACTTCTCCGTCCCGGAGGACCCGGACCCGCTCTACTCCCACGGAGGCGAGTGGGAGACGGCCTTCAGCGAGTTCGCATTCGACGACGACGGCCGGCTCACCCGGCTCCAGGTGCGCTACCCGGCGTACTTCACCGACAGCGAGGCCGACGCGCGCGCCCGTATCGAACAGCTTCTGCACACCAAGTCGGGGCGCGGCCGCGAGTACCACTTCGCCTGGGACGAGGAGGGCAACCAGCTCGTCATGAGCGTGCTCGACGCGCTGCCCACCACGATCGCGGCCCAGCGCTTCGTGACCTCGCCGGGCGAGACGGTCCTCGGCTTCACGGACTCGGACGCCGTGCAGCGGACGGTGCCCGTGACCGCGGGCGAGGAGAGCCACGACGCCCCTCCGGTGATCTGGCGGACGGGGCCCCGCTCCACCGAACCCCACCTCCTGGTAGTCGGCCAGCCCGGCGCGGGCACCACGACGCTGCTCCGCTCCATCGCTCTGCAGGTCCTCCAGCAGGGCGATCTGCTGATCGTCGAGGGCAGCGGAACCGGTGAGTACGCCTGCCTCGCGGGCCGCTCGGGCGTCCTCGCCGTCGAGTGCGGGCTCGCCGGGGCGCTCGCCACCCTGGAATGGGCCGCGCACGAGACGGAGCGCCGGCTGATCGCCGCGAACCGGGCGCGCCAGGCGGGCCACCCGGCACCCGAGGACACCAAGCGCCCGCTGTGGATCCTGCTCGACCGGCCCAGCGCACTGGGCGACCTGGCCGCGGCCGACGGCCGGATCGACCCCCAGCACCTGCTCCAGATCCCGCTGCGGCACGGCCGGGCCGCCGGGGTGACGGTCGTGGTCGCCGAACAGTTCGACACCCTGGACGACCTGTCCGAGCCCGTACGCTCCCACACCCGGGCCCGGGTGGTCCTGGGCCCCGCCTCGCCCGGCCAGGTCGAATCGGTGCTCGGTGTCCCGCCGCACACCACCCCCACCCCCGACGTCCCGCCGGGCCGCGGCTACGCCCGCCTGGGCACGGGCCCCGTCCTGCGCCTCCAGGTCCCGGCCACGCCGGACCCGTACGACGACGCGACGACGGAGGCCCACCGCCAGGCGGTCCTGGACCTCCTTCCGGCGCGGGAGGCGGCGGTGGAAGCGGTCCCGGCGGAGGGGTAGGAAGCCCCGTCGGAAAGGCGGGAAGCCCTGGCTGAACGCGGGAAGCCGTCCCTCACGCCACGAACGTCCGAGGCGGCTCCGCACCGCCCGACCCGCCGCCCGTCTCCACGAGACGCGCCGCCGCGGCCAGCCGCACCGCGGCCTCCTCGGCGACCGGGCCGCCCACCGTGAACGGCAGGCGTACGTAGCCCTCGAAGGCGCCGTCCACTCCGAAGCGGGGGCCGGACGGCACCCGCACTCCGACCCGTTCGCCGACCTCCGCGAGGCGGGAGCCCGACAGGCCGCCCGTGCGGACCCACAGGGTGAGGCCGCCGCGCGGCACGTGGAACTCCCAGTCGGGGAGTTCGCGGCGCACCGCCGCGACCAGGGCGTCGCGGTTGTCGCGGGCCTGGGTGCGGCGGAGCTCGACCGCCTGCTCCCAACCCCCCGTCGCCATCAGCCAGTTGACGGCGAGCTGCTCGAGGACCGGCGTGCCCAGGTCCGCGTACGCGCGGGCGGCGACCAGCGAGCGGATGACGTCGGGCGCTGCCCGCACCCAGCCGATGCGCATGCCCGCCCAGAACGCCTTGCTCGCCGAGCCGACGGTGAGCACCGTGGCCCCGGCCGGGTCGAAGGTGCAGACGGGGCGCGGCATGGCGAGGTCCTCGTCCAGCCACAGCTCGCTCATCGTCTCGTCGACGACGAGCACCGTGCCGGCCGAGCGGGCCGCGTCCACGAGCTGGCGGCGCTGGTCCTCGTCGGCGAGCGCGCCCGTGGGGTTGTGGAAGTCGGCGACGACGTAGGCGAGCCGGGGCGCGGCGTCGCGCAGCACCTGGCGCCAGCGCGGCAGGTCCCAGCCGGTCAGCCCCTCGGCCATGGCGATCGGCACAAGACGGGCGCCCGCCTCGCGCATGAGCTGGAGGATGTTGGCGTACGACGGTGATTCGACGGCGATGCGTTCACCGCGTCCGGCGAACAGATGGCAGATGGCGTCCATCGCGCCCATCGCCCCTGTCGTCACCATGATCTGCTCGGGCATCGTGGGGATGCCGCGCGCGGTGTAGCGGTCGGCGAGCATCTGGCGCAGGGCGGGCAGTCCCGCCGGGTAGTCGCCGTGGGTGTGCGCGTACGGCGGAAGCTCTTCGAGCGCGCCCTGTACACCCCGGGTCAGCCAGGGCTCGGGGGCGGGCAGCGCCGCGCAGCCCAGGTCGATCATCGAACCGAGCGACTCGGGCGGGAGTGGCTCCAGGCCGCGGCCGGGCAGCGGATGCCCGGCGGGCACGGCGGTCCAGCTGCCCGCGCCGCGCCGGGATTCGAGGAAGCCCTCGCCGCGCAGCGCCTCGTAGGCGGCGGCGACCGTGGTGCGGCTCACCGACAGGGCGACGGCCAGTTCGCGCTCGGCGGGCAGCCGGGCGGCGGCCGGAACGCGGCCTTCGAGGACGAGCAGCCGGATCCCGTCGGCCAGCGCCCGGTAGGCGGGCGGCTTGCGCAGTCCCGCGCCGACCGGGCGGGGCTGCTGTGCCTGGAGCTGACGGGCGAGCTGGGCGGGCCCGATCGCCGAGGTCCACTGAGCCATGAAGTCAGTCCACCTTCCTCGAATTGGCCATGGGCGGGGTCCATTTCCCCGCCACAGAGTGTCATGAGTCAGTCCACTACCACTACACAGGATCCACCCAGGGGGTACTACCTTGTCCACGCACCTCACGCGGAGGCTGTTGCAGCTCTACGTCGGCCTCGCCTTGTACGGCGTCAGCTCGGGGCTGCTCGTGCGCGCCGGGCTCGGTCTCGAACCGTGGGGGGTGCTGCACCAGGGGCTCGCCGAGCACACCGGTCTCTCCATCGGCGTCGTCTCGATCGTCGTCGGGGCGGCGGTGCTGCTCCTGTGGATCCCGATCCGGCAGCGGCCGGGGCTCGGCACCGTGTCCAATGTCTTCGCGATCGGCATCTTCATGGACGGCACGCTCGCCGTCGTCCCGGATGTGCACGGTCTGCTCGCACAGGTTCCGCTGATGGCTGCGGCGACCGTCTGCAACGGCGTGGCGACGGGCCTCTACATCTCGGCCCGCTTCGGCCCTGGCCCGCGCGACGGCCTGATGACGGGTCTGCACAAGGTGACGGGACGATCGATTCGGCTTGTCCGTACGTCACTTGAGGTGATCGTGGTCGCGACCGGGTTCCTGCTCGGCGGCTCGCTCGGCATCGGCACGGTCCTGTACGCGCTGACCATCGGGCCGCTCGCCCAGTTCTTCCTCCGCCTCTTCGCGATCCCCGAAGGGGCGAAGGAGCCCGCGTCCGGCCCCGCCCCCGAGGTCACGCCCCCGGCACCCGCGCGCAGCACGCCCGTCGCGGAGCCGACACCCCGGCGCGCGATACTTCCCCGGTGACTCGCGTACGCCACCCCTATCTGGACCATCCCTCGCCGATCCCGTTCGCCCACCGCGGCGGGGCGGCGGACGGCATCGAGAACACCGCGGCCGCCTTCGAGCGGGCTGCCGCGGCCGGTTACCGGTACTTCGAGACCGATGTGCACACCACGGCCGACGGGCGCCTGGTCGCCTTTCACGACGCGACCCTTGACCGCGTCACCGACGCCCGGGGAAAGATCGCCGAGCTGCCCTGGGCCGAGGTCGAGCAGGCCAGGGTGGCCGGCCGCGAGCCGCTGCCGCTGTTCGAGGAACTCCTCGAGGCCTTCCCCGAAGCCCGCTGGAACGTCGACCTGAAGGCCGAGTCCGCGCTCGTCCCGCTCATCGACCTGATCCGCCGCACCGACGCCTGGGACCGGATCTGCGTCGGCTCGTTCTCGGAGGCCCGCGTCGCGAGGGCGCACCGGCTCGCGGGCCCGCGCCTGGCCACCTCGTACGGCGTGCGCGGGGTCGCCGCGCTGCGGCTTCGCTCGTACGGGATCCCCGTGCCGCTACGCACCGGCGCAGTGAGCGCCCAGGTTCCCGAGAGCCAGAGCGGCATCCCGGTGGTGGACCGGCGCTTCGTACGGACCGCGCACGCTCTTGGCCTGCAGGTCCATGTGTGGACCATCAACGATCCCGACCGGATGAGGGCTCTCCTGGACCTGGGGGTGGATGGCATCATGACCGATCATCTGGAGACACTGCGCACGGTACTGACCGACCGGGGAGTCTGGCACTGAGCCCCGGCAGCCACCGCTCGCGTACGGGGACGAGCGAGGGGGCGCGGGTTGAGCGCTGAAATCTCTGAGATCACGGGCCGGACGGAACAGCCGGTGAGCACGGCCGACCGCAGGCGTGAGCAACGCGGCTGGTACTTCTACGACTTCGCCTGCTCGGTGTATTCCACGAGCGTGCTCACGGTGTTCCTGGGTCCGTATCTGACGGCGACAGCCAAGTCGGCGGCGGACCCCGACGGGTTCGTACATCCGCTGGGCGTCCCGGTGCGGGCGGGCTCGGTCTTCGCGTACGCGGTCTCCGCCTCGGTGATCCTCGCGGTGGTCCTGATGCCGGTCGTGGGCGCCGCGGCCGACCGCAGCGGCCGCAAGAAGCCGCTCCTGGCGGCCGCCGCCTATACGGGCGCGGCCGCGACGGCCGGGATGTTCTTCCTGGACGGGCACCGCTATCTCCTGGGGGCGGTGCTGCTGATCGTCGCGAACGCCTCGCTCTCGGTGTCGATGGTCCTCTACAACGCCTACCTGCCGCAGATCGCGGGCCCTGAGGAACGCGACAGGGTCTCGTCGCGGGGCTGGGCCTTCGGCTACACCTCGGGCGCGGGCGTCCTCGTCCTCAACCTGATCCTTTACTCGGGCCACGACAGCTTCGGGGTGTCGGAGTCGACCGCCGTACGGATCTGTCTGGCCTCGGCCGGGATCTGGTGGGGCGCGTTCACGCTGGTGCCGCTGAGGCGGCTGCGCGACCGCAAGGCGGCCGGCGTCGCCGCGGCCGAGGGGAAGGTCGGCGCGGGCTGGCGGCAACTGATCTCCACGCTGCGGGACATGCGGGCCCGCCCGCTGACCCTCGCGTTCCTGGCCGCCTATCTGATCTACAACGACGGCGTGCAGACGGTGATCTCGCAGGCCTCGGTCTACGGGTCCGAGGAACTCGGCCTGGATCAGAACACGCTCATCGTGGCCGTGCTCCTCGTGCAGGTCCTGGCGGTGGCGGGCGCGCTGGGGATGGGGCGCCTTGCCCAGACGTACGGCGCGAAGCGGACGATTCTGGGCTCGCTCGCGGTGTGGGCGCTGATCCTCGGGGTCGGCTTCTTCCTGCCGGCTCGCGAGCCGGTGCTCTTCTTCGTGCTGGCGGGAGCGATCGGGACGGTGCTCGGCGGCAGCCAGGCACTTTCGAGGTCGCTCTTCTCACACATGGTGCCGAGCGGCAAGGAGGCCGAATACTTCTCGGCCTACGAGATGAGCGACCGGGGACTGAGCTGGCTGGGGCCATTGGTGTTCGGTCTCGCGTATCAGCTGACCGGCAGCTACCGGGATGCGATCATCTCGCTGGTGGTCTTCTTCGTGGTCGGCTTCGTGCTGCTGGCCAGGGTCCCGGTGCGGGCCGCCGTGGCGGCCGCCGGGAACCCGGTTCCGGCACGGATTTAGACGTTGAAGTGAAAGGCCGGTAGTGTACGCCTTTGGCCTGCCAGGCGGACCGTTACTGCGTGCTCAAGTAGTGAAGACGCTGGGTGACATCTGCTGTCAGATGTGACAAACCGGTCACTGGTGGGTACAACAAGGGGCGGCACGACGGCGACGCATGACCCAGAACGGGAATCTTTACCGCCGACCGGACGTTGACCGGATGACGACGACAGTGACACCTGTCCTGTGGGCGACAAGCCCGGGAGGCACGATTCATGAGTGAGCGAGCTCTTCGCGGCACGCGCCTCGTGGTGACCAGCTACGAGACCGACCGCGGCATCGATCTGGCCCCGCGCCAGGCCGTGGAGTACGCATGCGAGAAGGGACATCGCTTTGAGATGCCCTTCTCGGTGGAGGCGGAGATCCCGCCGGAGTGGGAGTGCAAGGTCTGTGGGGCCCCCGCACTCCTGGTGGACGGCGACGGTCCTGAAGAGAAGAAGGGCAAGCCCGCGCGTACGCACTGGGACATGCTCATGGAGCGGCGCACCCGCGAGGAACTGGAGGAGGTTCTGGCCGAGAGGCTGGAGGTCCTGCGTTCCGGCACCATGAACATTGCCGTGCATCCGCGCGACAGCCGCAAGTCCGCCTGATCGCGCAATTCGGCGATACAGCGCCTAAGAGCTGAGGGCCGGTCACACCACCTGGTGTGACCGGCCCTCAGCTCTTTGCTGCGGTGTCGGCGTCCTTCAGGGAGTCAGCGGCGGGCGCTGACCCCGGTCCTCACGCGGCGGGTACGAGGACGGGCCGTCGTCGCGGATGACCTCGCCCGGCACGACCTTGCCGTCCGGGTAGTGGATGCGGGCCTGCTGGAAGGCGTCGCCGAAGCTGCCGGGAGCGGCCGCCCGCATCCGCTTCTCCAGCGAGCGCTCGGCGAAGCGGGCCACGGACTTCCGTACCGGCGGAAGCAGACAGAGCAGCCCGAGGACGTCCGAGAGGAAGCCGGGGATGATCAGGAGCAGCCCGCCCAGCATGGTCAGCGCGTTGCCCTCGCTGCCGGGCTTGGCGGCGGGGGCAACCCCGGACTGCTGCTGCTGAAACGTCTCCGTCAGATTGCGGAAGGCGCGGCGCCCGGCCCGCTTGATCACGTAGCCGCCGAGCACCAGGCCGCCGACGAGCAGGAGTAGAACCGTGAGCCCGCCGGCGGCGCCGGCCACCACGGTGAGCAGCCAGATCTCCAGGACCAGCCAGGCGGCGATCCCCAGGGGTACGAAGGTGCGGGCGCGCGAGCGCTTGGGAACTGTCGGAGGCGGAGTGCCGGTCGTCATGCTCCCAGTGTGCCTGGGAGCCGATCCGGACGGCGTAAGGAGGTGATCAGTACGCCCTGCTCAAGACACCCCGGGTCTCCGCTCAGGAGGGCTTGCGGCCCAGGAGCTTGTTGGCGCGAGAGCCGACGCCCCAGGCGGTGACCCGCCAGAGCGCCTCGACCAGGATGTCGTTGCTCATCTTGGAGTCGCCGCGTTCGCGCTCGACGAACGTGATGGGCACCTCGACCACGTGGAAGCCCGCGCCGACCGCGCGGCGGGCCAGGTCGACCTGGAAGCAGTAGCCGGCCGAGGCGACCTCGTCGAGGCCGAGGCCTTCGAGGGTCTCACGGCGGAAGGCCCGGTAGCCGCCGGTGACGTCGCGGATCGGGACGCCGAGGAGCAGCCGGGAGTAGGTGGAGCCGCCGCGCGAGATGAACTCGCGGTACTTGGGCCAGTTCACGATCCGCCCGCCGGGCACCCAGCGCGAGCCGAGCACCAGGTCGGCCCCCTTGAGCGCGGTGAGCAGCCGGGGCAGCTCCTCGGGCTGGTGGGAGCCGTCGGCGTCCATTTCGACGAGTACGCCGTAGTCGTGCTCGATGCCCCAGCGGAAGCCGGCCAGATAGGCCGCGCCCAGGCCCTCCTTGCCCTTGCGGTGCAGCACGTGCACCTGGTCGTCCTCGGCCGCGATCTCGTCCGCGAACTTGCCCGTGCCATCGGGGCTGTTGTCGTCGGCGACCAGAATGTGGGCCTCGGGGACCGCCGCTCTGACGCGGGCGACGATCGGCTTGATGTTCTCCGCCTCGTTGTAGGTCGGAATGATCACCAAGGCCTTGCCCAGCGGGCCGTACCGCCTCTGACCGCCGTCGTTCACTACTGCCCCTTATTGTCCGTACGCAGGGGTCCACCATAGCGAGCGGTCGTGATCAGCCCGTACCGCGAGGGTGCGTGGTGCCGGATGCGCCCGGATGGCGGCGGGGATCCGCCGGAATGCCGGATGTCGGGACGGTGTCGTGAAGGAGCGTCTCGGTACCGGGGCCCGGCGCCCTTCGGGCCGACCTGGGACCCGCTGGCTGCGGGTCGACCGAGAGCCGTTGTCTACTGAGCGTCCGGGCCCCACCCGGGTCGCACCTTCCCCCGGGCCCGCAGGGGCAGGGGGGACTCCCTCGCGGCTGAAACCTTCCCTCGCCCCCGAGGCGCGGGCGCTGAACCTGGCTCCCAGTGGCGGTGTGCCGGTGCGGCACCCCGCCCCATGACCCAGCGGCGTTCGACGACTGCGTGGAGGTTCCAACCGGTCGGACGTCCTGTGGTGGACTCGGCCGAACCTACCGGCCTTCCGCCGCTTTCTGTCAACAGCCGTTTGAGCTGCGGCGTTTCCGCGAATCACCAGGTCAGTGCCGAAGATCCGCAGGTCGTGGCGATGCCGTGACGGGCGTCCGCCAAAGGTGCGAAATGTACCTATGTCACTCGTTCGGACGCGCGAATACCGTTTGTCCGAACACCACGGTGCGCAGACAGACCGGCAGGGCGGTGCCGGGCGTGAGGTCGGGCAGGCCCGGGGTGCCCGAGCGGGGGTCGGTGGACCAGCGGGCCACCCGGTCGTCCGGGGCCTGGACCACGAGCTCCTCCGCGCGCCAGACGGCGTAGTCGGCCGGGGCGCCCGGCACCAGCGTGCCCGCGTCGTCCCGGCCGAGCGCCCGCCAGCCGCCCCGGGTGTGGGCGGTGAAGGCGGCGCGGGCCGAGATGCGGTGCTCGAGGGTGCGGTGGAAGGCGGCCGCGCGGACGGTCCCCCACGGGTCCAGCGGGGTCACCGGAGAGTCGGAGCCGAAGGCGAGCGGCACTCCGGCCCTCAGGAGGGCGGCGTACGGGTTGAGGGTGCGGGCCCGCTCGGCGCCGAGCCGCTCGGCGTACATGCCCTCCTCGCCGCCCCACAGCGCGTCGAACGCGGGCTGCACGGAGGCGGTGAGGCCGAGCTCGGCGAAGGCGGCGATGGTGTGCGGGGTGAGCATCTCGGCGTGCTCGACGCGGTGCCGGGCGGCGCGGATGCGGGCGAGGCCGACCCGGTCGGCGGCTGCCCGCATGCCCTCGACGACCGCGGTGACGGCGGCGTCGCCGATGGCGTGGAAGCCCGCCTGGAGTCCGGCCTCGGTGCAGGCGGCCACATGGTCGGCGACGTCGGCCGCGTCGAGGTGGCCGGTCCCGGTGTGCGGGGCGTCGGCGTAGGGGGCGTGCAGGCAGGCGGTGTGGGAGCCGAGCGAGCCGTCCACGAAGAGGTCACCGGCCGCGCCGACCGCGCCGAGTTCGCGGATGCGATCGGCGTCCTTGGCGCCGGCGACCCGCTCGGCCCAGTAGCCGAAGACCCGGGGTCCTGCCTCGTCGCGCGCCAGGGCGAGCAGCGAAGTGAAGTCGTCCTCGTCCGAGATGTCGGGGCCGCCGCACTCGTGGAGGGTGCCGATGCCGAGGGATGCGGCCTTGCGCAGCGCCGCGCGCTGGGCCTCGGAGCGCTGGCGCGGGGTGATCGCGCCGTGGGCCGCGGCCCGCACCGCGTGGTGCGCGGCGCCGGTCAGCGGCTCGCCGTCGCGGAATCCGGCCAGGTCGCGCACGCCGGGGACCAGGTCGAGCAGGGCGGTGGTGACGACGGCCGAGTGGACGTCGATGCGGGGCAGATAGAGGGGGCGGCCGCCGGTGGCAGCGTCGAGTTCGGCGCGCGAGGGGTGGCGCCGCTCGGGCCAGCGGGCGGCGTCCCAGCCGTTGCCGAGCAGCACCTTGTCGCCGGGGCGGGCGGCGGCGTGGGCGCGTACGGCGTCGAGGGCTTCGGCGAGCGTGCGGGCCGAGGACAGGTCGAGGCCGGTCAGGGCGAGGCCGGTGGCGGTGGTGTGCACATGTGCGTCGGTGAACGCGGGGGTGACCAGGGCGCCTTCGAGGTCGACGACCTCGTCCACCCCACTGGCGAAGGCGTCCGCGGCGCCCTCCGAGCCGACCCAGGCGACGTGTCCGCGCTCGACGACCATCGCCGTGGCGAAGGGGTCGGCGGGGCTGTGTACGTCGCCGCCGCGCAGCAGGACGGTGCGGTGGGCGGTCTCTTCGGGTGCGGAACTCGCGGAACTCATGGAGGACAGCCTAGATACGCGTCGGCCGTGCCTCGTACAGGGCCGTGGTACTTACCGGGTGGCCCGGAACAGGGTGGGCTAGATGTGCGGCGGACGCGCCTCGTACGGGGTGGACAGGACCACGGTCGTACGGGTGGAGACGCCGGCCAGGGTGCGAATGCGGGTGAGCAGGTGCTCCAGCTCCAGCGGGGTCGCCACGCGCACCTTGAGGATGTAGTTCTCGTCCCCGGCGACGCTGTGGCAGGCCTCCAGCTCGGGTACGCCCGCCAGGCGCTCGGCGATGTCGTCGGGGGCGCTGGGGTCGAAGGGCTTGACCGAGATGAACGCGGTCAGCGGCAGGCCCACCGCCTCGGGGTCCACGACGGCGGCGTATCCGCGGATGACGCCGCGCTGCTCCAGACGCCGCACCCGCTGGTGCACCGCCGAGGTGGACAGGCCGGTGGCCTTGCCCAGGTCGGTGTAGCTCATCCGCCCGTCCTTGACGAGCAGATCCACGATTTGACGGTCCAGCTCCTCCATGGCGATCAACCTATGCCCCGGGTCGCCTCCGGCACAGTCGGGCGCCGCCGGAATGGGCATCTGCGGGCGGCATGTGACGAACGCCACAGGTTTGCGGACGGCTCGGCGGGGGTCGCGCGGTTATCGCCGGGACTTGGCGGGAAGTGCTTGCTTTGGTCGCGGCCACGGCGCAATGCCGGCCCACCCGAGGGGGAGTGTCCCAATGCAGAATTCCAAGCGCACCGGACGTATGGAACGTGAACGTACCGAACCGGAGCCTGCCGATATCACCGACCTGATCGAGGAAGAGGACGCGCTCGACGCGTACGACACCTTCGAGATGTACCGGGTGATCTGCCCGGACTGTGCCCAGCCGATCGCGCTGCTCGCCGACGAGGACGAGCTGCCCGAGCACGCGCTGTGCCCGAGCAAGTGGAACCCGTTCGTCCTGACGGTGTGCGCCGGGACCGGGCGCTCGGCCGCGGACGCGAAGGCGGCGGACGATTCGCTCGACGTCCAGGAGCAGGACACCGCGCTGCTGCTCACGCTCCCGCAGGGGCTCGACTGGCGCACCCAGCCGTTCTCGCACGTCGGCGGCCCGGGCTCGCGCCCGCTGCGCGTGCCGGGAATGCGCCGCGCCGCCTGACCCGAGCGCCCAGAGCTTCCGTACGGGCCGGACGCCGCAGGGGGGCGTCCGGCCGACGACCGCTCAACTCCAGTACGTACCGCGCACCATGGCCTCCAGGCTGTCCCGGTGCATGATCAGTGCGTCCGGGTCGGCGGGCGGTTCGACCTCGCCGAAGTGCAGCTGGCGATAGGCGATCCGGAGCATGACCACCGCGTGCCGCAGCGCCGCGTACAGGGTGTGGAACTCCATGTCGCGCGGGGTGTGGCCGGTGAGTTCGGCGTAGCGGCGCTCGATGTCGTCGCGGCGCAGGAAGTCCGGGAGGCCGGGCTGGCCGAAACTCACCGTCAGGTCCTGGAAGAAGCGGTGCAGATAGACGGTCCAGCCGAGGTCGAGCTCGCGGGGGCCGCAGGAAGCCATTTCCCAGTCGATGACGGCCGCCGGTTCGAAACCGTCGTAAATGATGTTTCCGATGCGGGCGTCGCCCCAGTTGAGGACCGACGGGCCCTCGTCCTTCGGCCAGTGCGCGTCGAGCCAGTCGAAGGCCGCCTCTATGAGGGGTGAGCGCGGAACTCCGTCAACCACCCATTCGTAGTAGTCCCGTTGGGCGGCGACGTGCCGACTCAGGGCCGACCCCTTGGGAAAGCGGTCCGGCAGCAGGAACTCGGCTTCCTGGTAAGGGAATTGATCGTGCAGCCGGGCGAGGACGCCGACGGTGGCGTCCTGGAGGCGGGCACGTTCGGCGTCGGTGGCGGCGTGCAGCCAATTGCCCTCGTACGTATAGGGCATGACGTCCGGCGGTACGAGCCCCTCGGCCCGGTCCATCACGAAGAACGGCGCGCCGAGCGGCGCCGGGTCCTCCTCCAGCCAGCGGACCCGCGGTACGGGCACGTCGGTGTGCTCGGCGACCAGGCGCATGACGCGGTGCTGGCGGCTCATGTCGTACACGGGGAAGACGGTGTAGGCGGCGGGGTCTGCGGCGAGCCGCAGGGCGCAGGCGCGGACGGGGGTTTCGGGGTGCTCGATGTCGAAGAGGAGGGTCTCGCTCGACATGCCGTTGGAGGACGGCACCAGGATGTCGGTGACGCGGGCGCCGGGCAGCCGGGCGTCCAGCCAGGCGGTGAGCCGGCGGCCGAGGTCCTCGGGGTCGCGGGTGGAGGTCCGGGGGCGTGGCGCGGTGGCCATGGCGGTGCTCCCTTCACGGGCGGCTCGGGCGGCTCTCACGGAGCGACGGAGGTGTAGTCGGCGAAGCCGCTGGGGTCGTGGCGGCCGAAGCTGCCGTGCTCGAAGATCCCGTATCCGGTCCGCCCGTCGAGGGTGAAGCGGGCGGCGTGGTCGGTGACGCCGTACGCGGCCATGGGGTGGGCGGCCGGGTCGGACAGGTCGTAGACCTGCCGGTCGGTCCAGCCGCGGCCCTGCCAGGTGCCGTGCTGCCAGCCGTCGGCGGGCGGGTAGCCGGCGCCGACCGCGAGGGGGGAGGAGGCGAGGATCTCGACGCCGAGTTCGAGGGGTTTGCGGGACTGGTCGGTGAGGTGGATGACGGCGCGTTCGGGGTGGCGGGTGCCGGGTCGGTAGGTGATGTCGGCCTGGGGCCAGCCGAGTTGGGCGTCGGGGTGGCCCTCGCGCACGAGTACGGCCTCGTTGAGGGTGCGGTAGCCGTCGGCGTCCTCCTGGGCGATGACCATGACGAACCGGTCGTCGAACCGGGCGGGCACCCAGAGCCAGTGGAAGCCCTCGGGCCGGTACTCGTCGCCGCGCCCCGCCTCCTCGCCGGGAATCGGGCGCACCCCCCAACTGCGGTCGCGCGTCCCGGTCCACTCCCCCGCCGTGACGGGTATCTCCTCGCCGCCGACGCGGATCAGCCCGGTGCACCGGCCCGCCTGCACGAACCGCCGCCCCTCCAGCGTGAGCCGGTCGCCCCGGCGCTGCACATGATGGGGTTCCCACAGCGCGGGGAAGTCCGCGTTCCAGACGATTTCGTACGAGAGTGAATTCGGGTCGTCAGGATCGGGAGCGCAGTGCAGTGTGAGGCGGCGCAACGGAGTGTCGACGGTGATCCGCAGGGGGCCGACGCCGAGGTTCATACGGTCGTCGGTGAGGGCGTCCGAGGCCCGGACGGCGTGCAGTCGGTCGCCTACCCGCAGGGTGGCGTAGGCGTCGATCACCCCGGTGTTGGGGTAGACGCCGAGGCCCGCGACGAGCAGGGCGCGGCCCTGGTGGTCGAAGACGTGGAAGATGCAGCGGTCGTAGGCGTTGCGGTCGCCCGTCGCGACGTGCTTCATCGAGAGCGGGGTCTGGTGGATGGGGTACTCGTCGAGGGGGATGGGGCGGTCCATCGGCAACCTCCGTGGGATCAGCGGAAGCTGACGGTACGTCAGCTCGCCTCGCCTCGCCATACCCCGAGCGGGGGTGGGACCCCTGGGCGGACTTCCCCACCCGTCCGCGCAAGGGGGGCGCTCGCCCTCGAACGCCGGACAGGCCAGAAGCGGGCCGACACCCGCGATCGTCGGCAAGCCGACGGCATGCGCATGCGCATGCGCACCCCGCACAGGCCAACCCGGCCAGGGGCGCGGGGAATTGAGCGGGCGGGCACCCCGGCCCGCACCGGCACCCCCCGCTCCCGGGAGGGTCAGCGGGTTTCCGGGCCCGCGAGGTGGCGGGCGATCACCATGCGCTGGATCTGGTTCGTGCCCTCGACGATCTGCAGGACCTTCGCCTCACGCATGAAGCGCTCGACCGGGAAGTCGGCCGTGTAGCCGTAGCCGCCCAGGACCTGGACCGCGTCCGTGGTCACCTTCATCGCCGCGTCCGTGCAGAACAGCTTGGCCATCGCCGCCTGGCGGGAGAAGGGGCGCCCCGCGTCGCGGAGCCGGGCGGCGGCCAGGTACAGCGCGCGGCCCGCCTCGATCTGGGTCGCCATGTCGGCCAGCATGAAGCGCAGGCCCTGGAAGTCGGCGATGGGCCGGCCGAACTGCTCGCGCCCGGTGGCGTACGCGAGCGCCTCGTCGAGGGCGGCCTGGGCGACGCCGATCGCGCAGGCCGCGATGCCGAGCCGCCCCGAGTCGAGCGCGGACAGCGCGATCGCGAAGCCCTGGCCCTCCTCGCCGATGCGGCGCGCATCGGGGACGCGTACGCCGTCGAAGTGGAGCTGGGCGGTGGGCGAGCCCTTCATGCCCATCTTCTTCTCGGGAACCGCCGCGCTCAGCCCCTCGGCGTCGCCCGGGACGAGGAAGGCCGTGATGCCGCGGGCACCCTCGCCGCCGGTGCGGGCGAGGACGGTGTAGAAGTCGGCGATCCCGCCGTGGGTGATCCAGGCCTTGGTGCCGGAGATGACCCAGTCGGCACCGTCGCGCACGGCCTTGGTGCGCAGCGAGGCCGCGTCCGATCCCGACGAAGGCTCCGAGAGGCAGTAGGCGCCGAGCAGGCCGCCGCCGAGCATCGCGGGCAGGTGCTCGGCCTGCTGCTCCTTGGTGCCGTAGCCCGCGAGCGCGTGGCAGGCGAGCGAGTGGACACTTACGCCGAGGCCGACCGTGAGCCGGGCCGAGGCGAGCTCTTCGAGCACCTGGAGGTAGACCTCGTACGGCTGGTCGCCCCCGCCGAACCCGGAGTCGTACGGGAGCCCGAGGAGGCCGGATTCGGAGAGCAGGGTGAAGATCTCGCGCGGGAAGTACCCGGCGTCCTCCTGCTCGGCGGCCCGAGGCGCGATCTCCCGCTGGACGATGTCGCGCACAAGGGCGACAAGGTCCCGGGCCTCTTCGGTGGGCAGCTGTCGTTCCACCGGCTGTGGGGCACGGTCGGGCATGGCGGCGCTCTCCTCCCTGTCGGGCGCTTCGGCGGACGCACGCGCAGGGTGTGGCGGCGCCGCCGGTGACTCTGCTCTCCGGCCGATGCCTTCCCTTCCGGGTCACGGAAGTAGCAGGCGGGCGGCCGTGGCGCTGTGAGTATGCCCGATCGGACGCGTCCCGTCACTGGCCCCAAGATCACGATTTACCCGCTCTCCGAGCCGACTCCGCGCCGTGCATCGTCCTGGAATCGAGCGCTCCGAAATTGGTCCGAACCATTGACCGAACTGGTCTAGTCCTTCTAGCGTTCCGTTCCACGTCTTAGTGCGTTCATGTCAAACGAGACCCTCACGGCAGTCGTGCACGGCCCCCCTCTCCCCTCCCCACGAGGAGATCACGATGCTCGGACCCCGTCCCCCACGCCCCAAGTTCAAGGCCCTGATCGCCGCCGTGTGCACCGCCGCGCTCGGCGTCACCCTGCTCGCCGGCGCGGGCAGCGCCACCGCCTCCCCCGAAAGGGCTCCCCAGGTCCCCCAGGCAGCCGCCGCCGGTTCCAAGGTCGTCGGGTACTTCACCGACTGGGGCGTCTACCAGCGCAATTACCACGTCAAGAACATCGAGACGTCCGGCTCGGCGGCCAAACTGACCCACATCAACTACGCGTTCGGCAACGTGACCGGCGGCAAGTGCGCCATCGGCGACGCGTACGCCGACTATCAGAAGACGTACGACGCCGCCTCCAGCGTGGACGGCACCGCCGACACCTGGGACCAGCCGGTCGCGGGCAGTTTCAACCAGCTGCGCGAGCTGAAGAAGAAGCACCCCGGGCTCAAGGTCCTCTGGTCGTTCGGCGGTTGGACCTGGTCGGGCGGGTTCGGCGAGGCCGCGAAGAACCCAGCCGCATTCGCCGACTCCTGCTACGGCCTGGTCAAGGACCCGCGCTGGGCGGGCCTCTTCGACGGCATCGACATCGACTGGGAGTACCCCAACGCCTGCGGTCTGTCCTGCGACACCAGCGGGCGCGAGGCGTTCAAGAACCTGCTGGCTGCGCTGCGTTCGAAGTTCGGCGGCTCCAGCCTGGTGACCGCCGCCATCACCGCCGACGCCTCGGCGGGCGGCAAGATGGAGGCCACCGACTACGCGGGCGCGGCCCAGTACGTCGACTGGTACAACCCGATGACGTACGACTTCTTCGGCGCCTGGGCGGCCCAGGGCCCGACCGCCCCGCACTCCCCGCTGACCTCGTACAGCGGGATCCCCACGCAGGGCTTCGACACGGATGCGGCCATCCGGAAGCTGAAGGGCCTCGGCATCCCGTCGGGCAAGCTCCTGCTCGGCATCGGGTTCTACGGGCGCGGCTGGACAGGCGTCACCCAGAAGGCTCCGGGCGGCACCGCGACCGGGCCCGCGGCAGGAACGTACGAGCAGGGCATCGAGGACTACAAGGTGCTCAAGACGAAGTGCCCCGCCAACGGGACGGTCGCGGGGACGGCGTACGCCTACTGCGGCAACAACTGGTGGAGCTACGACACCCCGTCCACCATCGCCGGGAAGACGGCCTACAAGAACAGCCAGGGTCTCGGCGGCACCTTCTTCTGGGAGCTGAGCGGCGACACGAGCAACGGGGAGCTCATCAAGTCGATCCACTAACAAGGGAGTTGGAGGGGCGGGCGGCGAGGCCGCCCGCCCCCCTTCGGCATGTCTAGGCCGGCTCCGGAGAAGGGCAGGACGGCTCGAACTCCTCGATGGTGTCCAGGGTGCGCCGCAGCATCCGGACCAGGAGCTCGCGCACGGTGTCGCGGGGCGGCTCCACGGCGGCGAGCCAGTCGAGCGTGACGCTCTCCACGCTGCCCAGCCAGCCGAGCAGCGCGAGCCGGGCGAGCACCGGTATCTCCCGGGTGCCGTAGGCGCCCTCGGCGATGGTGGCGATCAGCTCCTCGCGCACCGCGTCCCGGATGGCCTGCACCTGGGTGTCGAAGCCGACGCCACCGGTGACGATCGTCCGGTACGCGGCCTGGTGGTGCTGGGCGTACAGGAGGTAGCCGTCGATGGTGCGGTGGACGCGTTCGGCGCGGGGCAGCTCGGTGTCACTCCCGGCGCGGGACACCAGATCCGCGACGGAGTCCTCGACGATGGCCAGGTAGTAGCCCCGTTTGGACTTGAAGTAGTAGTAGATCAGGCCCTTGGCGACCCCGGCGTGCTTGGCGATGTCGTCCATCGACAGCGCGTCGTACGAGGTGTCGGCGAACAACTTCCGGCCCGTTGCGATGAGTTCGGAGCGGCGGACCTGGGATCTCTCGGTCGTACCGCCCTGTTGACTATTATTCAAATTCGGCCCTAGTCTCCAACTGCCACAGGATGCCCGCAGTATGGCAGACCTGCATTCGCACTCCCCCTGCACCGCTGGACGACGTGTCGTACGGGAGGATCAAGTGAGCGCAGCCAAACGGCCGTTGGCCGAAGGCAGAACCGCCTGGAAGAAGACCGCGGTCGTCGCACTGCCGGCGGTCGTCGCGGTCGGGATCATGGCCAATGTGATGGCCGAGGGCGCACTGGCCGCGTCGTTCGCGGTTTCCGGGACCAGTTTCCAGGTCGCGTCGGGGAAGCTGACCAGTTCGGGGCTCTCCTCGTACGTGCAGACCGACAAGTCCGTCGACGGCAAGGGCCACCCGGTGGCGCTGCTGGGCATCGGCGACGCGAAGCTCAGCGACATCTGCCAGTCGGCCGCGGTCGGCACGCCCGTCGGCACCGTCGTGTTCAAGCTGACGGCGGGCGGCGACGCGGGCGAGGTGACGGCCAGCAACCTCGTCATCGACGGCGAGGACCTGGTCGGCGACGCCCAGTTCGGCACGGCCCAGATCGGCCGGGACGCCTCGACCCTCGACGCGGTCAAGGGAGTTCAGGGCGAGCCGGGCAAGTTCGGGCTGCAGGCCGGGAACATCGAGGTCAACGGCGTGAAGTCGCATGCCTGGTCGGCGACCGGCGGCAACTTCCGGCTGAAGGGGATGAAGGTCGATGTGAGCATCGGCGGCAAGAAGTGCTTCTGAGACGGCTCGGGCTGCTCAGGCTCCCCCGCGACGGTGCCGCGCCGCCCCTGCCGCCGGTCCGGGTGCAGGGTGGTCCGCGAGCCCCTCGGCCGGGCGACGACGTCGGTCCGCACGCCGGGCCCGGTCCCGGCGTGCGGACCGGCCAGGGTGCGGGGCCCCGCGCCAGTGAGGGGACGGGGCCCCGTACCGGCGAGACGCGGCGTGCTCCCTGGGGGGAGCCGGGCGAGAACGGGGTGCGGTTTGTGGCGCTCGACGAACGGCTGCCGCTGCCCGAGGCCCGGCGGGCATTACGGGGCTGGCGGCGGACGCGGCCGTTCTGGGCGGGGCTCTTCCTCGTCCTCGGCGGTCTCGAACTGCTCGTGGTGCCGCTGTCGCCGCTGACCATCCTGGTCAGCCTCGGGCTCGGCGGGATCGCCGCGATCGGCATCGGACTCGCCCTCGTCGCGGCCGGACTCTTCCTCTGGTTCCTGCCGCACACCCGGCACTACGTGTCGATCAACGCCCTGATCCTGTCGGTTCTTTCCTTCGCGGCCACCAACCTCGGCGGGTTCCTGGTCGGGATGGCGCTCGGCATCACGGGCAGCGCGATGGGGTTCGGCTGGACGCCGAAGGAGGAGGCGACGCGGCGGGTACCGAACGTACGCACCCAGCGCACGCTCGCCGCGGCCCTGCCGCTCGCCCTCCTTGCCACGCTCGGCGGGCACCGCGTCGAGCAGGCGCCGCGGCCCGGCTCGGTGACCGCCCCGGCGGTGCCGCCGACGGTCACCACGACCCGTTTCTCCCCCAACGGCTTCCTGCTCGCCGGGGTGACGACCGTGCCCACCGCGCACGGCTCCCTGAAGGTCATGATCCTCAAGATGAACTCGGCCTCGCTCACCGACTACCGCCTCATCACCCGCGACGGCCACGACGAACTCGCCCTGGGAGCCAGCTCGTTGGATCTCAGCGGGCATGTGACGCTCTATCTCACCAAGTTCAGCGGCTGCCTCGAAGGGCTGCTCTGCATCACCTTCGACCCCAACACCCTGCCGGTGCCGCCGATCGTCCCGCCCTTCGTCTTCATGACCGACGTGACGGCCGAACAGGCCCTCGTCACCTCGGATTCCATCGTCGCGAACGGACTGACGCTGGGGGCATCGTGATCCAGATCCAGGCCGCGCTCTTCTGGGCGTACGGAACCGGGGCGACCTTCGCGGTCTCGGCGGCCCGCCAGCTCCAGTGGTGGCAGCGCTCGGTGCACGAGGAGGGGGTACGCACCCGCAGCCGCGCCGCCAACCCCTACCTTCTGCTGACCGTGCTGTTCGCGGCCGTGCTCCTGGTGCCCACCGGTCTTTTCATGATGTGGCAGAACCCGTCGTGGGCGACCATGCAGGTGGCCGGCGGCCACCGGGGAATCTGGGCCGGGTTCGTGCTCCTCTACGCGGGCGGCACGGTCGTCGCGACGCTGCTGGGATTTCTGGTGGCGCAGGCGCTCGTGCTGGTGGGTGCGGGCTACTGGGCGTATCTGCAGAGCGTGGGCGCGCACTTCCTGCTGTTCGCGGTGCTGGTCCACGGGTGGGACGGGACCGGCTACCGGCGGCTGCTCACGACGAGCCGCGGGGCGCTGCGGGACTGGCCGAAGGACAGCGTGATCAACAATCTGCTGCACTTCCTGACGTCGGGGACGTTCCTGGCACTGCTCATCCTGGGGGCCGCCGTCATCGGCACGATGCTGATCACGGAGATCGGCTGGCTCATGGAGGGCTGGGAGCTGCCGGGGGCGGACGAGGACCGGGGGGTGCCGCGGGTCCTGGCGGTGGCCATTGCGGCGGCGGGGGTCTACGGGCTGCCGTTCCTCGGCGCGGTTGCCGCGAGCGGGCTGGTCCGGCTGGCGGGGTGGGCGGTCGGGCTCCCGGTGTTCGCCATCCTGGCGGGAGTCGTTCTGCTGACCCGCCGCTCACCGGTGCGGGCGCTGTACGGCTTGGTCGGCATTCCTCGGCGGCACTGGAAGGCCGACCTGGAGCTCGCGTACTAGTGGCTACATCAGGCCCGTCTGCGTCACCAGCATCGCGATGACCACCACCAGGGTCCAGCCCAGGACGTGTTCCAGGACCTTCGGGCCCACGTCCTTGGGGCCGCCCGTGCGGGCGCGGAGTTCGGCCAGGGCTCGGGGGTCGTCGGCGGTCGTGGCAGGCAGGGTCATGGGAACTCACTCGGTCGTGTGGCGGTGCACGGTCCCCCCGGTGACCGTTCCACGGTGCCATCGCACGGGGCTCCCGGGGTAGAGACGTTCGTCACTGCCCCGGGGTGGCGACAGCCCGCTCAGCGGATGCCGACGGCCGCGAGCGCCTTGCGCTGCCCGGCCGTCGGGTACGCGGGCCAGTAGAGGTAGCAGACGCCCCCTGTGCCGGAGACCACTTTCCCGCTCGCGTTGTGCCGCTTGGTCCGCAGCCACACATTCTCGAATTCGCGCCGCTTGTAGACGCGGCGGACGGCCGCGTCGTCGGGCGCCGCCGGATCGTGGGCGATCACGTCGCCCTCGGCAGTGAAGCCGGTCACCGTCATGAGGTGCCCCGCGGTGCCGTACCCCGCGCCGGTCAGCTCGGCAGCCAGGAAGGACTGGGACGTTATGGCCGGGATGCCCGCGCGAACCAGCGTCTCGACGTCGTTCAGCGACCGCAGCCGGGTCACCACGGAGCTCATGTCCCGGTACGTGGCGGCGTACGCGGCATTGAAGGGCCAGTTGCCGCAGCCCGCGTACTGGTAGTCGTACGTCTGGCGGGCCGCCTGGCAGACCTGCGGGTCGGCGTAGGAGGGATCGACCCAGGCGAGGTCGGCCGGGTTCGGCTGCCGCCCCCAGTGCTCGATGATCATCTGCGAGGAGGTGGGGCTGCACCAGGCCTCGCCGCCGTTGTCGTACTGCGGGTACTGGCCCTTGTGGATCTCCTGCGAGTAGCTCGGCACCACCAGCTCGCCCGCGAAACCGGGGGTCGACGCGTCGACCGTGAACCGGTCCGGGATGTCGGAGGCCATCGCGCCGAGCCGCCACACGGTCGGCGTGAGCCGGCTGCCCGGGAGGCGGTAGAGGGTGACCCGCAGCCGGTAGGAGGCGAGGCGCAGGCCGGTGGCCGGGGTGTCGATGGCGAAGGTGTCCGTCGAGATCGAGCTCTTGCCGTCGCTCTGGCCGTCCACGGAGGTGCGCCGGATGTCGGTGTCGCCGTCGCCCGCCGTCCAGCGGCCCATGACGTACGCGGGTGTGGCGGTCCCGTCCGTGTAGGTGCCGAGCAGCTCGACCTGGAGCCAGGTGCCGGCGGGGGTGTGCGCGTTCCAGTGGGCGACGGCCTCGGTGGCGGGCACGGTGGAGCAGTGGGCCGGGGAGGTCCAGCTCGCGTACTCCCAGGTGGCGGTCCTGTTGGTGTGCGGGTCGGTGTAGGAGGTGGTTCCGGCGGGCCGGTCGATGACGATGCCGGGGCGGCGGCCGCCCTGGGCGCGTACGCCGTTCCCGGCGCCCGAGCGCCACTCGGCGTGCGAGGTCCAGGCCCGGTTGTCCACGAGGTGCATGCCCTGCTTCGGCCGGGCCGCGACGCCGGACGCGGCCGCGGGCCCCGACGAGGAGCTCACGACGGCACCGGCCGCGACGGCGACGGCCGCGGCGAGGACGGTTCTGCGCGAGGTTGGACTGGTCACGGTGGGACCCCCAGTCGGTTACGGATGGGGCGGCGAGTGCACGACAGCGGGCCCACTATCTCGGGTCCGATGCCCTTCGGCCAGTGATTCGGCACGCGTCCCCCGTCCAATATTGGTCTCGACCGCTGACGTGACCTGGGCGGGAGCCAAAGCTCGTGGAACCGGCCATGAGGGCCCGGGCTCCGGGCGCCTCCCCCGGGCGCCCGGTACGGTCGGAACCCCCGCAGCGGGGACACCGACCGCCGCCCCCGCACCACCAGGCAGGACGCATGCACAGCACGCCGCAACCCGACACCGCCGTGGCCCAACTCGCCACCCTGGTAAGGGAGTTGCCGCCGTCCTGCGGCCCGGTGCGGCTGGTCGGGGTGGACGGGCACGCGGGCTCCGGCAAGTCCACGTTCGCGGGCCGCCTCGCTCGGGCGCTGGGCGGGGCGCCGGTGCTGCACCTGGACGATCTGGCCACGCACCAGGAGTTCTTCGGCTGGACGGACCGGTTCCGCCACCAAGTGCTCGAACCGTTCGCGCGCGGCGAGGCCGCGACGTACGACCCGTACGACTGGCATCTGCGGGACTTCGGAGACGCTCGCGCCCTGGAGCCCGCGCCCGTGGTGCTGATCGAGGGCGTGGGAGCCGGTCGCCGGGCGCTGCGGCCCTCGCTCGCCCTGCTCGTATGGATGGAACTGGACGCCGAAGCCTCCTGGGGGCGGGGCCGGCGCCGCGACGGAATCGGACTCTCCGCTTTCTGGGACGACTGGACGGCGGCGGAGATGTGCCATTTCGCCGAAGATCCGTCGAGACCCTTCGCCGACACGTTGGTACGCCAGGTACAGGAGGGGTACGAGTGGTTCCCGGGGCCCGATTCCGCACCCCGCGCGGATCGCTTCCTCACTCACCGTGACGACCTCACCCCACCGCACTGAACAGTCGCAAAACAGCCCACCGAGTGCCTCAACTCCGCTTGACCCGGGGGCCATACAGGTCTTACGTTCTCAATGTGCGGCTTTCCGAAGCCGCCGCGGACGCGAAGCCCCCGGTTGTTCCCCCGTGATCGGGGGCTTCGTTCTGCCTCTTGCCCCTCAACCGGGCCGTCACGCAGGGCATTTCACTCACCCTGTGTCACCACCGATGCTCCCCACGCGCCCCCTTCGGCAGTGGGCCTTCCCGCAGGTACGATGCACATCGGTGCGGTCAACTACCGTCAATTCCGTTGTGCGAATGGACGGTTCAGCACGGGGCACGGTGGTGGGGGACGTGATGGACTTCGGCACTACGGGCGCACACGCCCCGGCCGATCTCGCCTGGCTGCGCGGTGTGGATGCGTACACCATGGGCGCATATCCGCAGGCCGAGGAGGAGTTCCGCACGGCGGTGCGGCTCGACCCCTCGATGGCGGACGGCTGGCTCGGGCTGCACGCGCTGCGCGTGGACACGACGACCGCGCTGCTTCGCATGTACCGGCACCGCGAACGCTTCGGCGAACAGCGGGCGGGCCACCGGCGCACCCTCAACTCCTGGTACTGGCTCGGCTGGTGGGTCCAGCCGGTCCTGGAGAGCCCGCGCGATCTGCTGCTCGCCCATGCCTCGCACTGGCTGGACGGGCGCCATGTCCCGGAGCTGGACCGGGCGTTGGCGGGACTCCCGCCCGTCGACACCGATCCGCAGGTGCGCTTCCTGCACGCCTGCCGCGCCTATCTCGTCAAGGACTGGGAGCAACTGGTCCGCCACACCGAGCCGTTGGTCGACGATCCACTGCTCGGGATCGAGGCCGGTCTGTTCGGCGGGATGGCCCGCGTCCGCCTGGAGATGTACGGCCAGGCCGAGCCACTGCTCTCGGCCGCGCTGATGCGCTGTCGCAGCGAGCAGCCCCAGCGCAAGGAGCTGCGCTACTGGCTGGCCCGCGCCCACGAGGGCACCGGGCGCTCGGCCGCGGCCCTCCCCCTGTACCGGGCGGTGCACCGCGTCGACCCGGCGTTCATGGACACCTCGGCGCGGCTCACCGCGATCACCGAGAACGACGGATTCGACGGTTCGGAGGAACCCCCCGACCTGGCCGCGGTCGCCCTGTCCGGCTTCGGCGACACCGTCGAGGCGGAGGCCGAGGCCGCCCTCGGCCTGGATCAGCCCGAGGGCCGCGAGCTCCGGCTCGGCGGCGAGCCGCAGGCGCCGCTGTCCGGCCCGCCGGAGGCCGCGCGCGACGGCGCGCGGCACAAGCCTGGCACTCCGGCGCAGCCCGGCTCCCCGCAGTTCCCGGCCGGCCCCACCGATCCGGTGCTGCTCGCCGAGGCGCTCGCCGAGCTGGAGCGGATGGTGGGGCTCGAACCGGTCAAGCGTCAGGTCAAGGCGCTGTCCGCGCAGCTCAACATGGCGCGGCTCAGGGCCAGTCAGGGACTGCCGGTCCAGCCGCCGAAACGTCACTTTGTCTTCTCCGGCCCCAGCGGCACCGGCAAGACCACCGTGGCGCGCATCCTGGGCCGGGTCTTCTACGCACTCGGACTGCTCGGCGGCGACCACCTCGTGGAGGCCCAACGAGCGGACCTGGTCGGCGAGTTCCTCGGCCAGACCGCCGTCAAGGCGAACGAGCTGATCGACTCGGCGCTCGGCGGCGTGCTCTTCGTCGACGAGGCGTACTCGCTCTCCAACTCCGGCTACAGCAAGGGCGACGCGTACGGCGACGAGGCGCTCCAGGTGCTGCTCAAGCGCGCCGAGGACAACCGCGACCACCTGGTGGTGATCCTCGCCGGCTACCCCGAGGGCATGGACCGGCTGCTCGCCACCAACCCGGGCCTGTCCTCCCGCTTCACCACCCGCGTCGACTTCCCCTCCTACCGCCCCCTCGAACTCACCTCGATCGGCGAGGTGCTCGCCGGGGAGAACGGGGACGCGTGGGACGAGGAGGCCCTTGAGGAGCTGCGCTCGATCAGCGGGCACGTCGTCGACCAGGGCTGGATCGACGAGCTCGGCAACGGCCGCTTCCTGCGCACCCTGTACGAGAAGAGCTGCGCCTACCGGGACTTGAGGCTGTCGATGTACCCGACGACGCCGACCCGGGACGACCTGTCCACGCTGCGCCTGCCCGATCTGATGCAGGCGTACGGGGAGGTCCTGTCGGGCCGCGGCCCCACGCGCCGCGACCCGCAGGATCCCCTCTAGCTCTCCGGCTATCCGGCCAGCGCCTGCTGGGCCTGTTCGCCGCGGGGCTCGGCCAGGCGGGCCAGCGGGGCGGGCTCCTCGCGGTGGGCGGGGTCGCGGACCTCGCCGACCAGCTTTTCGAGGACGTCCTCCATGGCGACCAGGCCGAGCACCCGGCCCGAGCCGTCGACGACCTGGGCAAGGTGCGTTGCCGCGCGGCGCATCACGGTGAGGGCGTCGTCCAGGGGCAGTTCGGCCCGCAGGGTGGCGAGCGGCCGCCACAGCTGCTGCGGCACCGCACGCTCCCGGTCCTCCACGTCGAGTACGTCCTTGACGTGCAGGAAGCCCATGAAGGCGCCGCCCTCCGCGCACACCGGGAAGCGGGAGTACCCGGTGCGTACCGTCAGCTCCTCCAGCTCCCTCGGTGTCACCGAGCAGCCGACCGTGACCAGGGACGCCCGGTCGAGCAGGACGTCCGTCACGGGGCGGCTGCCCAGCTCCAGGGCGTCCTCCAGGCGTTCCTGGGCCTCGGGTTCCAGGAGCCCGGCCTGGCCGGAGTCCTCGACGAGGCGGCCGAGCTGGACGCTGGTGAAGACGGCCTCCACCTCGTCCTTCGGCTCGACCCGGAACAGTCTCAGGATCAGCCGCGCGCAGGCGCCGAGCGCGATCGTCACCGGCTTGCAGACCCGGGCGAAGGCGACCAGGCCCGGGCTGAACCAGAGCGCGGTCTTCTCGGGCGCCGCCATCGCCAGGTTCTTCGGGACCATCTCGCCGATGACGAGGTGGAGCGAGACCACCAGGGCGAGCGCTATCACATAGCCGAGCGGGTGGACGAGGCCCTCGGGGATCCGGGCCGCGTGGAAGACGGGCTCCAGGAGCCGCGCCACGGTCGGCTCGGCGACCGCGCCGAGCGTCAACGAGCAGATGGTGATGCCGAATTGGGCAGCGGCCATCATCTGCGGCAGGTTCTCCAGGCCGTGCAGCACCTGGCGGGCCCGCGCGGAGCCGGCGGCCAGCGGCTCGATCTGGCTGCGGCGTACGGAGACGAGCGCGAACTCGGCGCCGACGAAGAAGCCGTTGGCGAGCACGAGCAGCATCGCGAACAGAAGTTGGAGCAGGCTCATCGGGACGCCTCCGCCACGGGTGCGTCGACCGCCCGCACGAAGCGGACCCGCTCGGCGCGGTACCGCTCGACCTGGCGGACCTGGATCCGCCAGCCGGGCACCTCGACCCGGTCGCCCGGCACCGGGATCCGGCCGAGCAGATCGGCGACCAGGCCTGCGACGGTCTCGTACGGGCCCTCGGGTGCGTCCAGGCCTATCCGGCCGAGCGAGAGGACGCGGCAGCTGCCGTCGGCCTCCCAGGCGGGCCGGCCGTCCTCGCCCGCCACCACGGCGAGTTCGGGCCGGGCGGCGTCCGCGCCGTCGTGCTCGTCGCGGACCTCGCCCACGAGCTCCTCGATGATGTCCTCCAGGGTGACCACGCCGGCCGTGCCCCCGTACTCATCGACGACCACGGCTATCGGCTGTTCGCTGCGCAGCCGCTCCAGGAGCTGCTGCACGGGCAGCGTCTCCGGGACGAGCAGCGGCGGCACGGCGATCAGGCCGACCGCGGTGCGCAGCCGCTCGGGCGGCCGCACGGCGAGTGCGTCCTTGAGGTGGACCATGCCGACGACCTCGTCGATCCGCTCCCGGTAGACCGGGAAGCGGGACAGGCCCGTGGCGCGGGTGAGGTTGAGGACGTCGGCGGCGGTGGCGGTGGTCTGCAGGGCGCTGACCTTGACGCGCGGGGTCATCACGTTCTCGGCCGTCAGGTGGCCGAGCGAGAGCGTCCGTACGAAGAGGTCGGCGGTGTCCTGTTCCAGCGCTCCGGCCCGCGCCGAGTGCTTGACCAGGGAGACCAGTTCGCCCGGGGTGCGGGCGGAGGCCAGCTCGTCGGCGGGCTCCACGCCGAGCGCCCGCACCAGGCGGTTGGCGACGGTGTTGAGCAGGGAGATGACCGGCCGGAAGAGCCGCGAGAAGCGGTCCTGCGGCCCGGCCACGAAGCGGGCCACCTGGAGCGGCTTGGAGACCGCCCAGTTCTTCGGTACGAGCTCGCCGATCACCATTTGCACGGCGGCGGCGAGCAGCATGCCGAGCACGACGCTGATGCCGGAGACGGCGCCCGCCGGAAGCCCGGTGGCGCCGATCGGCCCGTCGAGCAGGTCGGCGAGCGCGGGCTCGGCGAGCATGCCCACGACCAGCGAGGTGATGGTGATGCCGAGCTGGGTGCCGGAGAGCTGGAAGGACAGCTCGCGCAGAGCGCGCACCACGGTGCGGGCTCTGCGGTCGCCCTCGGCTGCGGCGCGCTCGGCGTCCGGCCGGTCGACGGTGACCAGGCCGAACTCGGCCGCCACGAAGAAGCCGTTGGCGAGGATCAGAAGGAATGCCGCGAAGAGCAGCACAAGCGTGATGGTCATGCCGCCGCCTCCAGGGAGGGGGCGGCGCAGGTACTACCGGACGATCCGTCCATTGCTGGAGGGAGTCACTCCTCGGGTCGCTGGTGCCCCGCGGCCGATGGTGCAGGACCGTGTGCGGGGCGGGGCGCGCTCGGCGCCGCCGACATCAGGGTAATCAAGATGCTGCCAGGTGGGGCAGGGGGCTCAGCCGTTGTCGCTAACCGTGCCGGGTGAATCGGCGCCCGTGCCGTGGGTTTCGGCGAGCGCGCGCAGGGCCTTGGCGTCGCGGATGGCCCGCGCCTTGCCGATGCCGGGCTGGATGCCGAGCGCGGGCAGGCTGGTGCCGTCGCTGAGGTCGAGGAAGACCCAGGGGTCGCCGGGGCGGAGGTTCACCCGGAGGATCTCCGCCCAGGCGAGGCGGCGCCTGGCGGTGAGGTTGACGACCGTGACGCCCGTGTCGTCGGCGACGACCTTGGGCCGGCTGAGCAGCACGAGCACCCCGGCGAACAGGGCGGCCATCAGGATGAAGCTGCCCCGCTCGCCCCCGCTCAGGGTCTCCAGGAGCAGCGACATCACCGTCATGGCGACGAACATGGCGGCCGCGCTGATCAGCAGGACGGCCCGGGTGCGGGTCGGCCTGAAGGTGACCGGCAGGTCAGGGGGCTGGGGCGCGGGGGCGGACACGGTGTCGTTCGCTTTCGTCGCTGTCTTCGGTGGCGCTGTCTTGTGGGGCACTCTTTCCGGCGGGCCGGTCAGAGGCGGCAGGCGTGGATGGCCGTCGTGAGGATCGCGCGGGCGCCCAGCTCGTACAGGTCGTCCATGACCCGCTGGGAGTCCTTGGCGGGGACCATCGAGCGGACGGCGACCCAGCCCTCGTTGTGCAGCGGGGAGATGGTCGGCGACTCCAGGCCCGGGGTGAGGGCCACGGCCCGCTCCAGGTGCTCGGCGCGGCAGTCGTAGTCCATCATCACGTAGCTGCGGGCCACCAGGACGCCCTGGAGGCGGCGCAGGAACTGCTGCACCTTGGGGTCGTCGGCGTCGGCGCCGGTGCGGCGGATGACGACGGCCTCGGACTTCATGATCGGCTCGCCGATGACTTCGAGGCCCGCGTTGCGCAGCGAGGTGCCGGTCTCGACGACGTCCGCGATGATCTGGGCGACGCCCAGCTCGATGGCGGTCTCGACGGCGCCGTCCAGGTGGACGACGGAGGCGTCGACGCCGTTGTCCGCGAGGTGCTTGGCGACAATGCCCTCGTAGGAGGTGGCGATCGTCATGCCGCCGAAGTCGGCGATGCCGCTCGCGGTGCCGGGCTTGGTGGCGTAGCGGAAGGTGGAGCGGGCGAAGCCGAGCGGCAGGATCGCCTCGGCGTTGGCGCCCGAGTCGACCAGGAGGTCCTGGCCGGTGATGCCGATGTCGAGCTTGCCCGCGGACACGTAGATCGCGATGTCCTTGGGACGCAGGTAGAAGAACTCGACCTCGTTGACGGGGTCGACGAGGACGAGCTCCTTCGACTCCTTGCGCATCTGGTAGCCGGCCTCATGGAGCATCGCCGACGCAGGTCCGGACAGTGAACCCTTGTTGGGAACGGCGATGCGCAGCATGAGGTCAGCTTCCTTCTTGTGCGGGGTGGTGTGGAATGCGGGCGGGCTCAGAGGTGGGCGTAGACGTCGTCGAGGGAGATCCCGCGCGCGACCATCATCACCTGGACGTGGTAGAGCAGCTGCGAGATCTCCTCGGCGGCGGCTTCCTTGCCCTCGTACTCGGCGGCCATCCAGACTTCGGCGGCCTCCTCGACGACCTTCTTGCCGATGGCGTGCACGCCCTTTTCCACCAGCTCCGCGGTGCGGGAGGTGGAGGGGTCGCCATTGGCTGCCTTGAGCTGGAGCTCGGTAAAAAGCTCTTCGAAACTCTTAGAGGGTTTGTTCGCCATGATGCTTCTTAGAGTAAGGGGTGGGCCCCGTCGCTCAGCGCCAGGGTTCGCTGACCGTGCGCAGCGTGGCGGCGGTGGCCACGGCGGCGGTGACCGCTTCATGCCCCTTGTCCTCGTTCGACCCTTCGAGGCCGGCCCGGTCCAGGGCCTGCTCCTCGGTGTCGCAGGTCAGCACGCCGAATCCGATGGGTACGCCGGTGTCGACACTGACCTGGGTGAGGCCGTTGGTGACACCCTGGCACACGTACTCGAAGTGCGGGGTACCGCCCCTGATGACGACGCCGAGTGCGACGACGGCATCGTAGCCGCGGCCCGCCAGGACCTTCGCCACGACGGGCAGTTCGAAGCTGCCGGGGACGCGCAGCAGCGTCGGCTCGTCGATGCCGAGTTCGTGCAGGGCGCGCAGGGCGCCGTCGACGAGTCCGTCCATCACCTTCTCGTGCCACTGTGCCGCGACCACGGCGACACGGAGGTCCCCGCAGTTGCGTACGGACAGTTCGGGTGCGCCCTTGCCACTCACGTGCTCTCCTCAGGTGTTTCCGGTGTGCTTGCTTGGCTTACTGGTTGCCGCAGGCGGACATCGGCGTCGATGCCGCGTCCAGCCACGGGAGGTCGTGCCCCATGCGGTCCCGCTTGGTGCGCAGGTAGCTCAGGTTGTGCTCGCCCGCCTGGACGGGCATGGGCTCGCGCCCCGACACCTTCAGGCCGTGCCGTACCAGCGCGGTGATCTTGTCGGGGTTGTTGGTCATGAGCCGCAGGCTGCGCACGCCGAGGTCGGCGAGGATCTGGGCGCCGGCCGCGTAGTCGCGGGCGTCGGCGGGCAGGCCGAGCTCCAGGTTGGCGTCGAGCGTGTCGCGGCCGCGCTCCTGGAGTTCGTAGGCGCGCAGCTTGGAGAGCAGGCCGATGCCCCGGCCCTCGTGGCCGCGCAGGTAGACCACGACGCCGCGGCCGGCCTCGGTGATGCGTTCCATGGAGGCCTGGAGCTGGGGGCCGCAGTCGCAGCGCAGCGAGGAGAAGATGTCGCCGGTCAGGCACTCGGAGTGGACCCGGACCAGGACGTCCTCGCCGTCGCCGATGTCGCCGTGGACCAGGGCCACGTGCTCCACCCCGTCGACCGTGGAGCGGTAGCCGTAGGCGGTGAACTCACCGGCGGCGGTGGGCAGTTGGACCTCGGCCTCGCGGCGCACGGTCGGCTCGGCGGAGCGCCGGTAGGCGATCAGGTCCTCGATGGAGATGATCGTCAGGCCGTGCTTGCGGGCGAACGGGACGAGCTCGGGCAGCCGCAGCATGACGCCGTCCTCGCCCGCGATCTCGACGATGGCGCCGGCCGGGGCGAGCCCGGCGAGCCGGGCGAGGTCGACCGCGGCCTCGGTGTGGCCGTTGCGCACCAGCACGCCGCCGGGCTTGGCGCGCAGCGGGAAGATGTGGCCGGGCCGGACGAAGTCGCCGGAGGCGGAGCGGCCGTCGGCGAGCAGGCGCAGCGTGGTGGCGCGGTCGGCGGCGGAGATGCCGGTGCTCACGCCGTGCTCGGCACTCGCGTCGACGGAGACGGTGAAGGCGGTCTTCATCGACTCGGTGTTGTGGTCGACCATCTGCGGCAGGTCGAGCCGGTCGAGGTCCTCGCCCTCCATGGGCGCGCAGATCAGGCCGCGGCACTCGCTCATCATGAACGCGACGATCTCGGGGGTGGCCTTCTCGGCGGCGACGACGAGGTCGCCCTCGTTCTCGCGGTCCTCGTCGTCGACGACGACCACGGGCCGCCCCGCCGCGATGTCGCGGATGGCCTGCTCGACGGGGTCGAGGGAGAGGTCCTCGCGGTTGTCGGTGGAGTACCAGGTGGGTGCGTGCGTGGTCATGCCGTCGCTCCTTCCAGGACGGGCTTGACGCTCGTGCGCGAGCGCAGCCACCAGTCGCGCAGGCCCCACAGGACGAGCGCGCCGTAAATGACGTAGACGAAGCCGGAGAAGGCGTATCCGTTGGCGAAGTTGAGGGGGACGCCGACGACGTCGACGAGCAGCCAGGCGAACCAGAACTCGACCATGCCTCGGGCCTGGGCGAACATCGCGACGATGGTGCCGACGAAGACATAGGCGTCGGGCCACGGGTCCCACGACAGGGCCGGGTAGGCGGTGAAGAGGGCCGCGACGGCGACCGTGCCGAGGGCGGCACCGCCGAGCAGGAAGGCCCGCTCGCGCCAGGTGGCGAACCGTACGGCAATGGAGCCGTCCTGCGCCTGCTGCCGGCCCCGGCTCCAGGCGAACCAGCCGCCTGCCGCCACGACCATCACCACGACCTGCTTGCCGGCGCTGCCGGAGAGGTGTCCGGCGGCGAAGGCGACGAACAGGATGAGGCCCGACACGAACTGGGCGGGCCAGGTCCATATGGACCGGCGCCAGCCGAGCGCGAGGGCTATCAGACCGATCGTGTTGCCGATCATGTCCGACCACTTGATGTGCTGACCGAGGACCGTGAAGGCCTCGCCGTTCAGCCAGTTCACTGCGCTCACTTGTCGTTCCCCCCGTGGCTCGCGCCGAGCAGCCGCTCGACGTACTTGGCGATGACGTCGACCTCCAGGTTGACCGGGTCGCCGGGCTGCTTGATGCCGAGCGTGGTCAGCGCGAGGGTGGTCGGGATGAGGCTGATGGTGAAGTAGTCGGCGGCGGCCTCGACCACCGTGAGGCTGACGCCGTCCACGGTGATGGAACCCTTCTCCACGACGTACTTGGAGAGGTCACCGGGCAGGGCGATCTTGACGATCTCCCAGTTCTCGGAGGGGGTGCGCGAAAGCACCGTGCCGGTGCCGTCGACGTGGCCCTGGACGATGTGCCCGCCGAGGCGGCCGCCGACGGCCATGGGCCGCTCCAGGTTGACCCGGGAGCCGACGTCCAGGGCGCCGAGGCTGGAGCGCTTCAGCGTCTCCTCCATCACGTCGGCGGTGAACTCGCCGTCGCCGAACTCGACGACCGTCAGACACACGCCGTTGACGGCGATCGAGTCGCCGTGTCCGGCGCCCTCGGTGACGACGGGGCCGCGCAGACGGAAGCGGGAGGCGTCACCGAGGTTCTCGATGGCGGTGACTTCGCCCAGCTCTTCGACGATTCCGGTGAACACGTTCAGCGCTCCTTGGCGAGAGGGGTGGCAGTGATGCGCAGATCGGGGCCGATGCGCACGGTCTCGGTGATGTCGAGCCGCAACGCCTCGGTGATGGTGGAGATTCCTGCTCCGGCGAGCGCGGTGGGCCCGGCGCCGAGCAGGGCGGGCGCGAGGTAGCCGACGACCTTGTCGACGGCGCCCGCGGCGACGAAGGCCCCGGCCAGGGTGGGGCCGCCTTCGAGGAGTACGGAGCGCACGCCGCGCGCGTGGAGGGCGGCGAGCAGCGCCGGGATGTCCAGACCGGTGGCGGTGCGCGGCAGGCGCAGGACCGCCGCTCCGGGCAGGTGGGCCGCGTCGGCGTCCTCGGCGACCGCGATCAGGGTGGGCGCGGCGTCGTCGAGGATGCGGGCGCCGGGCTTGACCGCGGTGGCGTTGGTGTCGACCGCCACCCGCAGGGGCTGGGTTGAGCCTTCGATATCGCGGACGGCGAGGTGCGGGTCGTCGGTGCGGGCGGTGCCGGAGCCCACGACCACGGCGTCGGACTCGGCGCGCAGCCGGTGGACGTCGGCGCGCGCTTCGGCGGAGGTGATCCAGCGGCTGGTGCCGTCCTCGGCGGCGGTCCTGCCGTCGAGGGTCGCCGCGTACTTCCAGGTGACGTGCGGGCGGCCGAGCCGTACGGAGGTGAGCCAGGCGGTGTTGACCGCCTCGGCCTCGTCGGCGAGGAGGCCCTGCTCGGCGTGGACGCCGGCCGCGCGCAGGGTGTCGGCGCCGCCGGTGGCCTGGGGGTTTGGATCGCCGACCGCGTAGAAGACGCGGGTGACGCCGGCCGTGATGAGCGCCTGGGCGCAGGGGCCGGTGCGGCCGGTGTGGTTGCAGGGTTCGAGGCTGACGTAGGCGGTGCCGCCACGGGCGCGCCCGCCTGCGGCTTCGAGGGCGTGGACCTCGGCGTGCGGGCCGCCGGCCCGCTGGTGGAAGCCCTCGCCGACGACCGCGCCGGAGGCGTCGGTGATGACGCACCCGACGACCGGGTTGGGGCTGGTGGAGCCGAGTCCGCGCGCGGCGAGCTCAATGGCTCGGCGCATGGCGTCTGCGTCGGCTGCGGTGGCCACCGGGTCCTCCTGCCTCTTCGGGCACGGACTCCGGGGCCTGTCGATGACGACAGAAAGCGGGTAAAGACCATCGCGCACAGCTCACGCCACGGCCGAAAGAGACCGGTGCCCTGGATGGCGACCGGTAACAGACGGCCGGCGCGACCGTGGAACGGTCCGCCCGCCGCGCACTGCCTCCCATCCGGACTTTCACCGTCGGTCCAGGAATTTCACCTGGTCAACCGGCCGCTGGATGCGGACGGGTCGCGGACTATTACCGCCGGTTCGGAATTACACCGACCCCGGAGTGCGCTGCTGCTGGTACAGGGCCAGTGTGCCACGCCTGATCGAAGGCCATGCGAGCGAGGGGATGTGGCCTGGCTCACAGGATGGCCGGATTCGAGCGGCACTCCAGCCAGGATCCGGCGGCACCCCAGGGGCAGGACTTCCCCTTTGGTCCATACCTATTGACGCACTGGTCTAGTCCTTTTAATCTCTGCGTCACCTCCGAGGAGAGGCCCGCCGGTGTGCGCACGCCGGGGCCGTGCACGACCACCGCCATGTTCGTTGTGTTCCGCCCGACCTCCCAGGAGGAACTGCTCGTGCTCTCCCCCACCCGCAGACGGGCCGCGCTGCTCACGACCGCCACCGCGGTCGCCGGGCTGCTGTTCGGCTCGCTGTCCACCGGCGTCTCGCAGGCCGCCGCCGACAACGAGGCCTGTCGCCCCGACGGCCTCTACAAGACTCCCGGCGTCGATGTCCCGTACTGCTCGGTGTACGACACCGACGGCCGCGAGAAGATGGGCGGCGACCACCAGCGCCGCGTGATCGGCTACTTCACCGGCTGGCGCACCGGCCAGGACGGGACGCCCGCCTACCTCGCCTCCGACATCCCGTGGGACAAGCTCACCCACATCAACTACGCCTTCGCGCACGTCGGTTCCGACAACAAGATCTCCGTCGGCACGGACAGCGAGAAGAACGCCGCGACCGGAATGACCTGGCCCGGCGTCTCGGGCGCCGACATGGACCCCTCGCTCCCCTACAAGGGCCACTTCAATCTGCTCAACAAATTCAAGAAGCAGCACCCCAATGTGAAGACCCTTATTTCCGTGGGCGGCTGGGCCGAGACCGGCGGCTATTTCGGTGACGACGGCAAGCGCGTCGACTCCGGCGGCTTCTATTCCATGGCCACCAACGCGGACGGCTCCGTCAACCAGGCGGGCGTCGACACGTTCGCCGACTCGGCGGTGGCCTTCATCAAGAAGTACGGCTTCAACGGCGTCGACATCGACTACGAATACCCGACGACGATGAAGGACGCGGGCAACCCGCTCGACCTGACGATCTCCAACGCCCGCCGGGCCGGTCTCGTCAAGGGCTATGCCGCTCTGATGAAGTCGCTGCGCGAGAAGCTCGACCGCGCGGGGGCGGCCGACGGAAGGCACTATCTCCTTTCGGTCGCGGCACCGTCCTCCGGCTATCTGCTGCGCGGCATGGAGACCTTCCAGGTCCAGCAGTACCTGGACTACGTCAACATCATGTCGTACGACTTGCACGGCGCCTGGAACCAGTACGTCGGCCCGAACGCCTCGCTCTTCGACGACGGAAAGGACGCGGAACTCGCGGCCGCCGGCGTCTATTCCACCTCCCAGTACGGCGGAATCGGCTATCTCAACGCCGACTGGGCCTATCACTACTTCCGCGGTTCCCTGCCGGCCGGGCGCATCAATATGGGCCTGCCGTACTACACCCGCGGATTCCAGAATGTGCAGGGCGGCACCAACGGGCTGTGGGGGAAGGCGCCTTCGACGAAATGCCCGGCCGGTGCGGGGCTCACCGCCTGTGGTGACGGCGCCGTCGGCATCGACAACCTCTGGCACGACCTGGACGCGGACGGCAAGGAGGCGCCCGCCGGTTCCAACCCGATGTGGCACGCCAAGAACCTGGAGAAGGGCATCGTCGGCGACTACGTCGGCAAGTACGGCCTGCCCGCCGACACCAGGCTGACCGGCAGCTACGTCCGCCAGTACGACGCGACACTGGTGGCGCCCTGGCTCTGGAACAACCAGAAGAAGGTCTTCCTGTCCACCGAGGACGAGCAGTCCGTCAACACCAAGGCCGACTACGTCGTCGACAAGGGCATGGGCGGCACCATGGTCTGGGAGCTCGCGGGCGACTACCGGTGGAACGCGGCCAAGGGCCAGTACGAGCAGGGCTCGACCCTGACCGGCGCGATGTACGACAAGTTCAAGTCGGCCGCCCCGTACGGCAACAAGCGCTCCACCATCGACCTGCCGACGCAGGCGCTCCCCATCGGCGTGGACTTCGGGCAGTTCCCGCTCGGCGACTCCAACTACCCGATCAGCCCGAAGGTGACGATCACCAACAACACCACGGCGACGCTGCCCGGCGGCACGGAGTTCCAGTTCGACTACGGCACTTCGGCCCCGGCCAACGCCAAGGACCAGTCCGGCTTCGGCACGACGATCGTGCGCAGCGACCACACCGCGGCGAACAACATCGGCGGACTGAAGGGCGACTACAACCGCGTCTCGCTGAAGCTGCCGAGCTGGCAGTCACTGGCTCCGGGCGCCTCCGTCACCCTCGACTTCGTCTACTACCTGCCGGTTTCCACCCCCTCGAACTGGACGGTGACCTTCGGTGGCAAGACCTACGCACTGGCCGGCGACCACACCCGGGGCGCTGTGGTGAGCGATCCGGGGACCGCCTCGCCCTCCCCGACGCCTTCGGGCTCGGCAAGCCCTTCGCCGTCGCCCACGCCTTCGGGCGGCACGTGCGCCGCGCCGCTCTGGTCGGCGGGTGCGGAGTACGGCGGCGGCACGACCGTCTCGTACAAGTCGCACACCTGGAAGTCCAAGTGGTGGACGAAGGGCGAGGAACCGGGTACTACCGGTGACTGGGGAGTCTGGCAGGACCTCGGCGCCTGCTGATCCGGCTCTCCGACCCATACGCCCGGCGGCGGTCTCCCGGCCCTTGGCCGCCGTCGGGCTTTCACACCCGAAGCGACCTCACGCCTTCGGTGCGAACAGGTCGTCCTGGGCCGCGTCCCGTGCGGTGAGCAGGGCGCCGCTCAGGACCGCGCCGTCGCCCAGTTCACTCGGTCTCACCTCGGTGGCAAGGGGCGTCAGGGCGGCCAGGGCGCGCTGAACGCGGCCGGCGAGCAACTGCCCGCCCGCATGGCCCAGTTCGCCACCCAGGACGATCACTCCGGGGTCGAGGACCGCGACGACGCCCGCCGCCCCGATCGCGAGCCGCTCGGCCAGCACGTCGAGGAAGGGCCCGTCGGCATCCCGTACGGCCTCCTCCACGCTGCCGGACCGCCCGTGCGCGGCGGCGAGACGGGCCACCGCGCCCGCGTGCACCAGCTCGTGGAAGCCGCCGTCGCAGCCGGTCGCGGACGGCAGGCCGCCGGTGCCGGGCACCGGCATGAATCCGATCTCGCCCGCGCCGCCCGAGGCGCCCCGGCGCAGCTTCCCGTCCAGGACGACGGCCGCGCCGATGCCCTGCCCGAGCCACAGCAGCACGAAGGTGTCCTGCCCGCGGGCCGCGCCGAGCCGCTGCTCGGCCACGGCGGCCAGGTTGGTCTCGTTCTCGACGATCACGGCGGCGGGCAGGCGCCCGGCCAGGACGCGGACGAGTTCGCGGTGCCAGGCGGGCAGCCCGCTGGTGTCGCGCAGTTCGCCGCTCGCCGGGTCGATGAGGCCGGGGGCGCCGATCCCGACGCTGTGCAGCCGCTCGGCGCCCGCCTCCTTGGCAGTGCGTTCCAGAAGGGCGACGGCCTGCTCGACGGCGGGTCCCGTGCCGGCCTCCGGTTCGATCGGCAGGGTCGCCTCGGCCAGCGGCGCCCCCAGCAGATCGGCGACGACGAGGGACACGCTGTGCGTGCGGACGTCCAGGGCCGCGAGATGGGCCCGGTCGGCGACGATCGCGTACAGGCGCGCGTTGGGGCCGCGCCGCTCGGCGCCCGACTCCCCCACCACGTGGACCAGGCCGGAGCCCCGGAGGCGTTCGACGAGGTCGGCGACGGTGGGCCGGGAGAGTCCGGTGAGGTTCTTGAGCTGGCCTGCCGTCAACGGGCCCTCGTCCTGCAGGAGGCGCAGGGCGAGCCGGTCGTTGATGGCCCGGGCGGTGCTCGGGGATGCGGGCATGCCGGGAATCCTTCCAGATCAACGAAAGCGGGTTGCGACCCGTTCTATTTATCAGGCAGGGTTCCTGATAGTTTACGGGGCGGCGGCGGGGAGGCCGCCCCGAGGGAGGGAATCGGGTCGATGGCAGCCGAACCGGCTCTGGATCAACGGCAGTTGAGGCGGGCGCGGATCGCGATCGCCGCGGTGTTCTGTGTGCACGGCGCGGTGACGGGCAACTTCGCCACCCGGGTCCCCTGGATCCAGGAGCACGCCGGGGTCTCGGCGGGGCAGCTCGGCCTCGCCCTCGCCTTCCCGGCGATCGGCTCGTCCCTGCTGATGCCGCTGTCCGGCGCCATCACGCACCGGTTCGGGGCGCGGGGCGCCCTGCGCGGGCTGCTCGCGCTGTGGACGCTTGCCCTGGCGCTGCCCGCGCTCGCCCCGAACGTCTACACGCTGTGCGCGGTCCTCTTCGCGTACGGCGCGAGCGCGGGCATGGCGGACGTGGCGATGAACGCGCTCGGCGTGGAGACCGAGAACCGGCTCGGCCGCTCGATCATGTCCTCGCTGCACGGCATGTGGAGCGTGGGCGCGCTGGTCGGCTCGGCGGCCGGGACGCTGGCCGCGCACCTGGGGGCCGACGCGCGGCAGCACCACATGGTGGCCGCCGCCGTGCTGACCCTGCTCGGCCTGGCCGCCTGCCAGGGCGTGCTCGATCTGCGCAGCGCCCCCGAGGAGGCGCCGCCGCCCCGGTTCGCGCTGCCGCCCCGATCGGCGCTGGTCATCGGCGCGGTGGGGTTCTGCGCGGTGGTCGCCGAGGGCGCCAGCCTCGACTGGTCGGCGGTCTATCTGCGGGACGTGCTGGACACCTCGGCGGGCACGGCCGCGGCCTGCACCACCGCGTTCACACTGGCCATGGCCGTGGCCCGGCTCGTGGGCGACACGGGCGTGGACCGCTTCGGCGCCGTGCGTACGGTGCGCTGTGGAGGCATCCTCGCCACCCTGGGCGGGCTGCTCGTGGTGGTCGCGCCGGGCGCCGCGGTGGCGATGGCCGGGTTCGGCCTGATGGGCCTGGGCGTGGCGGTCGTGGTGCCGCTCGCGTTCGCGGCGGCGGCCCGTAGTGGGCCCAACCCCAGCCAGGCCATCGCGGGCGTCGCGACCATCACGTACACCTCGGGTCTGGTCGCCCCGTCCGCGATCGGCGGGATCGCCGATCTGACGTCCCTGGTGGCGTCGTTCGGCCTGGTGACCGTGCTCGCGCTCGGCCTGGTGGCGGGGGCGCGGGTCCTGCGGGCGGGCGCCCGGCCTTGCGAGGCGGCGGACGCGGCGCCGGTCCATCAGGCCTGAACCGGCGCCACGCGCGGGGTCAGCCGGCGATGGAGTCGAGCTGTTCGGCGGCCGGGCGCAGGGCCCACAGGTCACCGCCGGGCGGCGCCTGGAGCCTCGGCACGGCCGCCCTCGCGTCAGTGTCCCCGGCGTCGGCGGCGGCATGGACGACGTCGCTCGCCGCGTACCGGTAGAACTCCAGCTCCGGATGCGGCCAGGCGACGGCCCCGGTGGCGGCGGGCAGCAGATAGCGCACGGCCTTGAACAGGCTCTGCCCGTGCGGTCCCCGATACGCCCACAGGTCGACGCCGACCTGCTCGCCGATGGCGGCGAGCCGGGTGTGGGCGACGAGGTCGAAGGTCGAGTAGTGCCAGCTCCGGGTCCTGTCCAGCTCCTGGGGCTGGCTGCCGTCGGCCGCGATCTGCGGGTCGATCCGCCGCTTCTCGGCGCCGAGGACGGTCCGGCGGGCCAGGTCCTTGTTTCCGGCGGCGAGGGCGAGGGCGGCGATCTGGAGGTCCTGGAAGGTGCCGTGGTTGTTCTGGGCCGCCGACTCCTCCTTGCCGAACGCCGAATTCACCTCCCAGTCCAGGAACTTCTTGTTCCAGTCGAGCATTGAGGCGTGGTCGCTCGCCTTCCATCCGGGCGCCCCGGTGTCGAGGATGGCGACGGCGTCGAGAACGCTGGAGTACTGCTGCGAGAAGTCGATGATGCCGATCGCCCGGCCGTCGTACTTGCAGGGGATGAACTGGCCGTGGTTCAGGTTCGGGTTCATCCGTGTCGCCGGGGCGAGGAACCAGGTGCGCAGGATGTCGGAGGCGTGCTCGGCGTACTGCTCCTTGCCGGTGTAGTACCAGGCCAGACTGAGGCTGGTGACCGAGTTGAAGACCTTGCCGAGGTCGGGCCTGTCGGTGCCGGAATCGACCTCGGGATTGCGCTCGCCGTCCTTCTGGACGTACGGGCAGCCCCAGGGGTTCTCGGCGGTCTTCGGCTGCGAGGGCCACCAGTACGGGGCCTGGCTGAGGTAGTCGTGCGGGTCGCCACCCGGGGCCGGCTTCGGCTTGTCGACGACGGTCCAGGGCCCTTGGGCGAGCCAGCCGTCGGCGGTGGCCGTCAACTTCCGTACGGTTTCACGCAGTTGGGCGTCCCCCTGATCGAGCCGCCGCTTGGTGTCCTGGAGCCGCTTCCCGTCCAGGACCACGGTGCGGGGCGCTTCGCCGGCGGCCGGGGCGGCGTACGTGGTGGCGGGTACGAGCGCGGAGGCGAACGCCACCGCGAAGGACAGCACGGCGACGAGCCCACGGCGGGGTCTTCCGCTCATCGAGCACTCCCATCGAGTCGGGACACGCGAGGCATGGTCATGTATATGAACCCAATTCACGAACAAGACCGTGCGAGCGTAGAGGCCACCCTTCCGGCTGACAATGCCCCGGGCGCGGATTCACGGATGGGACCTTCGGCCCCGTCGCTCCGGTGATGGGCGCCCTTGATCCGGCATTAATATTTGGCCTGATCTTTTCGAGACTTTTCGAGTCACCGACCCCTACGGACGAACTGGAGCGACCCATGCGCCTCGGCGTGCGCTGGACCCTGCACGGCGACGGGCGGACCCCCGCTCCAGGAGCCGTCGTACGCCCCGACGAACGGCTCTCCTGGCCGCGCACCATCGGACTCGGCGCCCAGCACGTGGTCGCGATGTTCGGCGCCTCGTTCGTCGCCCCCGTACTGATGGGCCTCGATCCCAACCTCGCGATCATGATGTCCGGCATCGCGACGGTCATCTTCCTGCTCGCGACCAAGGGCCGGGTGCCCAGCTACCTCGGCTGCTCGCTCTCCTTCGTCGGCGTCGCCGCCGCGATCCGGGCCACGGGAGGCACCAGCGCCACCGTGACCGGCGCGGTCTTCGTGGTGGGCGTGGTGCTGTTCTTCGCGGGCCTCGCGGTGGCGCGGTTCGGCGCGCGGATCATCCATGCCGCGATGCCTCCCATCGTCACGGGCGCCGTCGTCATGCTGATCGGCTTCAACCTGGCTCCGGTCACCGCCTCCACGTACTGGCCCCAGGACCAGTGGACGGCGCTGATGGTGATGCTGTTCACCGGTCTGGCCGTGGTCTGTCTGCGCGGCTTCTGGTCCCGGATCGCGATCTTCCTCGGGCTGATCTTCGGCTACGGCATCTCCTGGCTGCTCGACCGCGTCTTCGGGAAGATCCACTCGGTGCACGGCGGCGCGGAGGCCGTGGACCACTGGCGCCTGGACCTCTCGGGCGTGGGCAGGGCCGACTGGATCGGGCTGCCGAGCTTCCACGCGCCGAGCTTCGAATGGTCGGCGATCCTCGTCGCCCTGCCCGTCGTCATCGCCCTTGTCGCCGAGAACGCGGGCCACGTCAAGGCCGTCGGCGAGATGACCGGCGCCGACCTCGACGACAAGCTGGGCACCGCGATCGCCGCCGACGGCGCCGCCTCCATGCTGTCGACCGCGGTGGGCGGCCCGCCGAACACCACGTACTCCGAGAACATCGGCGTCATGGCCGCGACCCGCGTCTACTCGACCGCCGCCTACTGGGCCGCCGCCGGATTCGCGCTGCTCTTCGGCGTGTGCCCCAAGTTCGGCGCGGTCGTCGCGGCGATCCCGGGCGGCGTGCTCGGCGGCATCACCGTCATCCTTTACGGCATGATCGGCCTGCTCGGCGCGCAGATCTGGATCAACGCGAAGGTCGATCTGCGCAACCCGCTGAACCTGGTGCCGGCCGCCGCGGGCATCATCATCGGCATCGGCAACGTCAGTCTGAAGTTCACCGAGAACTTCCAGCTCAGCGGCATCGCGCTCGGCACGATCGTGGTCATCACCGGCTACCACGTGCTGCGCGCGCTGGCCCCGGCCCACCTCAAGAAGCAGGAGCCGCTGCTGGATTCGGGCACGTCGTCGTACGAGAAGGACGCCTAGCCCCCAGCCCCGGAAGCGTCCCGGTTCATCCGTTCCGGTCAAGCCCCCTTACGGCGGTGCTCGGCGCGGCACTGGACTGGGACGCTGCCCCCATGACGCAGACCGTAGGGACGCCGACGGGATTGGCGCAGACCGGACACCTCGCGCGCACCCACCGGTTCGCCGCGCCACTTGACCCCGTGATCCGGCGGATGCGCGCGCTGCGGGCCGATCTGCCGGCCCGGGACGGCATCGCGGTCTTCAACCGCGTCTACCTGACGGTGACCGAGGAGATCTCCCGGCTCATCGCGCACGACGGCTTCGCCGATCCGGCGGCCGCCGCCACGCTCGACGTGCTCTTCGCCGGGCGCTATCTCGGGGCCGTGGAGGCGACGTCGGCGGGCCGGCGCCCACCGGACTGCTGGCGTCCGCTGTTCCAGTACCGGCGCCATCCGGGCGTGCGGCCGCTGCAGTTCGCACTGGCCGGGATCAACGCGCACATCGGGCACGACCTGACGCTCGCCGTGGTGGACAGCTGCCGCTCGCTGGACTGCGAACCCGCCCTCCTGGAGCGGGACTTCGACCGGGTCGGCGACATGCTCACCCTTCTTGAGGAGCGGATCCGCGAAGAACTCATGCCGGGGCCCGACCTGTTCGAGGTGGCCGATCCGATGACCCACCTGCTTGCGTCGTGGAGTCTGGAGCGGGCGCGGGACGCCTCCTGGTCCGCGGCGAAAGTCCTGTGGCAGTTGCGGGAACTTCCGGCCCTGGCCCGGGAGTTCACTGATCGGTTGGACGCGGGCGTGGGTCTGGTGACCCGGTGTCTGCTGACACCGCTTCCGGTTCCCGACTGACTTTCGGTTCCCGACCTTTCGGTTCCCGACGGAGGAGCACTCCATGGCAATCCGGCTCGGACTCGGCCTTCCGCAGATGAGGCAGTACGACATCGGCCGCGACGTGCCCGCGGTGGCGCGGGCCGCCGAGGAGATCGGTTTCGAGAGCCTGTGGGTCTTCGAGCGGGTGCTGTTCCCCGAGCCGGCGACGCAGGGGCTGTACGGGGTCGAGGGCCTGCCCTGGCCCGACATCTACCGCTCGGTCGCCGACCCGCTGGTCACCCTCACGCTGGCGGCGGCCGCGACCGAGCGGGCCCGGCTCGGCACCAGCGTCCTGGTCGCCCCGCTGCACGTACCGTTCCAACTGGCGCGCTCGCTGGCCTCGTTGGACGCGGCGAGCGGCGGCAGGGTGGTCGCCGGGCTCGGCACGGGCTGGTCGCACGACGAGTACGCGGCGGCGGGCGTGGCGCCCTTCGAGAAGCGCGGCAAGGTCCTCGACGAGCTGCTCGACGTGTGCGCGGCCGTGTGGGGCCCCGATCCGGTCGCCTACCAGGGCGAGCTGACGACGATCGCCCCCTCGGTCGTCGGCCCCAAACCGGCCCGCCCGATCCCGGTCTACCTCCCGGCCATGAGCCCGAAGTCGGCCCGCCGCCTGGTGGACCGGGCGGACGGCTGGCTGCCAGCGGCCCAGGGCGCCGCCCAGCTCACCGAGGAGTGGACGAGGCTGAAGGAGCTGGCCGAGGAGCGCGGCCGCGAACGCCCGATCGAGGTATGCGTGCGGGTCAACACCCGCTACTCGTCAAAGCCGTTCGAGGGCGCGGAGCGACCGCCGTTCACCGGCAGCGCGGCCCAGATAGTCGAGGACGTAGCGGCCCACGCGGTGGACGGCATAGGCGAATTCCTCCTGGACCTCCAGGGCTCGGCCCGGGACGCGGAGGAGCTGAAGGACGTGGCGGCGGAGGTGTACGGGGCGGTGCGGGCAGCGGGCTTGTAACGACTGAGGGGGCTGCGGCCCAACCCCCTGAACCCGTTCGGCGTTCGGCGTTCGGCGTTCGGCGTTCGGCGTTCGGCGTTCGGCGTTCGGCGTTCGGCGTTCGGCGAAGGAGGTTGCCGCATCTCCTGGGGGGGGCTCGCGGCAACTCCCAGCCCGTCCGGCGGTTGAGGACGAGCGCCCTCAAGGCGCGACCCGGGGGCCGGGGGCGGAGCCCCCGGCGCCTCAAGGCCGAGCCTGCTCAGTCCTCCGGAAGCTCGACCGGGGCGATCGAGTCGTACAGGTCACCCGGCCCCGGATTGGCCGCATCGGTCGTACCGCCGAAGTGGTGCATGACCCCCCACACCGCGTTCAGCGCGGTCTGCACCGCGCCCTCCGCCCACCCCGCCGTCCAGGAGATGTCGTCCCCCGCGAGGAAGATCCCCCGCTTGTCCTCGGGCAGCGCGTCCTGCATGAAGTGGGTGAAGAGCCGGCGCTGGTAGCGGTAGTGCCCGGGCAGGTTCGCCTTGAACGCGCCCATGAAGTACGGCTCGTTCTCCCAGGAGACGGTCACCGGGTTGCCGATGATGTGGCCCCGGATGTCGACCTTCGGGTAGATCTCGCCGAGCGACTTGAGCATGACCTCCATGCGCTCGCTCGCGGACAGCGGCAGCCACTTCAGGCTGTCGTCGCACCAGGTGTAGGAGAGGCAGATGACGGCGGGCTTGTCCGGCCCGTTGTCGAGCAGATAGGTGCCGCGCGTCATGCGGTCGGTGAGCGTCATCGACATGACGTCGCGCCCGGTGTCCTCGTCCTTGTCCAGCCAGAACGGCCGGTCCACCGGCACGAACAGCTTGGAGGACTCCATGTAGTGGGTGCGCTCCATCGCCGTCCAGTGGTCGATGGGGAAGAGCGAGTCGTCGCAGGCGATCTTGGAGAGCAGCATCCAGGACTGGGCGGTGAAGATGGCCGCGCGGTAGGTGCGGATGTCGCCGTCCGCGTCCGTCACGGTGATGCGGTTGCCCGCGGTGCGGTGCAGGCGGGTCACGGCCGGCTTGGGCGCGCCCTCGTGCAGCGAGGAGAGCGAGGTGCCCGGCGCCCAGTGCACGAGCTTCTCCGGCTCGCGCTCCCACAGCCGCAGCGGCAGCTGCTGGGAGCCGCCGACGATGCCGCGGTGGTGGTCGTCGGCCTCGGTGTAGACGACCCGCAGGATCTCCAGGATGGAGTTCGGGAAGTCGGTGTCCCAGCCGCCGGTGCCGAAGCCGACCTGGCCGAAGATCTCGCGGTGCCGGAAGGACTTGAAGGCCTCCGACTCGCAGAGGAAGCCGTAGAAGGTCTGGTTGTCGAGCTTGTCGACGAGCTTCGCCCAGATCTCGCGGATGCGCGGGATGTCGCGCTCGCGGATCGCCTGGTTCATGTCGGAGAAGTCGGCGCCCTCTTCGAGGCAGGCGTTCCACGCGTCCATGACCTCGCGGTACACGGGCGGCAGCTCGTCGACGGACGTCGCGTAGTGGGACTCGCCCTTGAGGTCGACGACCGTCGAGGGGGTGTCCGGCGCGAGCGGGTTGGGGAACGGCTTGGTCTCCAGGCCCACCAGGTCGATGTAGTGCTGGAGCGCGGTGGAGCACGGGGGGAACCGCATGGCGCCCATCTCGGCGGTGAGCTCCGGGTCGCAGCCCGGGAAGCCGACGGTGCGCAGCCGGCCGCCGATCTGGTCGGCCTCGTACACGACGGGCTTGAGGCCCATCTTCATCAGCTCGTACGCGGCGACGATGCCGGAGAGGCCGCCGCCGATGACCGCGACCTCCGCGCCGTGCTCGGTCGCGGGTATCTGGCCGAGCCCGGCCGGGTGCGCGAGGAAGTCGTCGTACGCGTAGGGGAAGTCCGGCCCGAACATCGTGACGGGCGGCTGCTCGTCGATGTGCTGGACGGCGGTGGGCACCGTGGACGTCATGGGGTACGGACTCCTTGCACAGTACGGAAGTTGAGGGGGCAGGGCCTCACGGCCCGGGGCTCGGGGGCCCTGGGCTCAGGGGGCGGGGGGCTCAGACGAGGGAGGCGTAGAGGCCGGGGCGGCGGTCGCGCAGATACGGGTTGTTCGCGCGCGATGCGGCCAGGAACTCGGGGTCGACGTCACCGACGACCAGTTCGGTGCCCCGCCCGGCGCGGGCCCGCGCGACGCCGTCGGGCCCGGCCAGACAGCTCAGCCCGACGAACTCGAACTCGCCCTCCGGACCGGTCCGGTTGACGTACGCGACGTACATCTGGTTCTCGAAGGCGCGGACCGGGACAAGGGACTCGGCGACGAACTGGAAGGGGTGCATCTGCGCGGTGGGCACCAGGAGCAGGTCGGTGCCGGCCAGGGCGTGCGCCCGTACGTTCTCGGGGAACTCCACGTCGTAGCAGATCATCATGCCGATGCGGAGGCCGTTCAGCTCGGCCTGGACGACCGGCTCGTCGCCCGGCGTGAACGCCTCCTGCTCGAAGCAGCCGAAGAGGTGGGTCTTGCGGTAGTTCGCGAGGCGGCTGCCGTCGGGGCCGATGAGCTGGGCCGCGTTGTAGACGGTGTCGCCGTCGCGTTCGGGGTAGCCGTAGACGACGGCCAGGCCGTGGCGTACGGCGATGTCGGCGACGGCCTGCGCGGAGGGGCCGTCGGCGGCCTCGGCGAGCCGCGCCACGTCGTCGCCGATGGCGTACCCGGTGAGGAAGAGCTCGGGGCAGACGATCAGCCCGGCGCCGGTCTGCGCCGCCCGCCCGGCCGCCTCGTCCAGGGTCTTCAGATTCGCGGCGACGTCCGAGAGACGGCCGGAGCTCTGGAGCAGGGCGGTGCGCAACGGCGGCATGGGCAGTCCTCGGCGGGGCGGAAGTGCAGGGTGGGGTCAATAGACGGTACGTTCCGCCGTTCGGCCCGGACAAGGCACCACCGTTGCGCGCAGCCGCACGATTCATTGCGCGTGATCGTCGATCTCCGGCGATTCGTTGCGCCGCGTTGACGCCGCCCTTACGCCGCAGGTCCCAGGCCCGCCTCCCCCGCGCGGGGGAAACGGTCCACCCGACGGTGCGATGTGCCGGGCCGCCGGGCGCGGAAAGCTGGTCATGGCCCGGAACGACCGGGCAATCCGCATCTCACGACCTTACGGAAGGTCTTGCCATGTCCCGCATCGCGTTCGCTCCCACCCGCACCCGTGTCCTCGCCGTGGGCGCGGCTCTCCTCATCGCCGCCGTGGTCACCGGAGGGGCGTCGGCCGCCGGGAACGGAGCCGACGGCCACACGCCCAGAGAGGCCGCGGCGCTGACCGGCACCGCGAAGCTGTACCGGCCGGCCGGGGACGACATCACGTTCAGCTTCGACGCCCACCTCGCGGCCAAGGACAACATGGACCCGGAGGCGGCGTACGGCACGTTCACCTTCAGGCACGTCTTCCCGAACGGGAAGTCCGGCTGGGCGAAGGCGAAGGTGGACTGCCTGGTGACGGGCGGGAAGGTCGCGGTGGTCACCGGTGTCGTGACCGACTCGGACACCCCGTTCAAGGGCAAGCGGGTCGGCGTCACCGTGAACGACCAGGGCAAGCACGACCGGCTCGGCTACAGCTGGATAGGCAAGGACGCGGAGACGCAGGAGCTGCCGAAGTGCGTGAGCTCGGCTCCCTTCGAAAAGGTGAAGGAGGGCACGGGCGACTTCAAGGTGCTGCCGTGGCAGCCGGTGTACGAGCAGCCCAAGGCCTAGGCTGCGCCGCCACCGCCCGAAGGACTACGCGGGCGACCCGGAGGTATAGCGCCGCAGCAGCGGTGAAAGCACCAGCACCGACTTGGTCCGCTCCACGTACGGCTCGCCCGCGATCCGCTCCAGGACCCGCTCGAAGTGCCGCATGTCGGAGGCGAAGACCTGGACGATCGCGTCCGCCTCACCGGTGACGGTGGAGGCGGACGCGACCTCGGGGTACCGCTCGAGCCCGCGCTTGATCGCGTCGGGCGAGGTGTTGCGACGGCAGTAGATCTCGATGAACCCCTCGGTCTCCCAGCCGAGGGCAGCCGGGTCCACGCGGACGGTGAAGCCGGTGATGGCACCCTCGGCCCGCAGCCGGTCCACGCGCCGCTTGACGGCGGGCGCGGACAGGCCGATCAGCGAGCCGATGTCGGCGTAGGAGCGCCGGGCGTCTTCGGCGAGCGCGTGGACGATGCGTTCATCGAGGTCATTCAGTCGCACTGCGGGTGGATCACTTCTGTGAGGCGGTGGCCAGCCTGGAACGGCGGTAGCCGTATCCGAAGTAGATCACGAGACCGGCGGCCATCCAGTATCCGAAGTACTCCCAGGTGACTCCGGACAGGTTCCACATCAGGTAGCCGCAGCTGAGGAAGCCGAGGATCGGGACGACCCAGCCGAGCGGCACGCGGAAGGTGCGCGGCATGTCGGGGCGGGTCTTGCGCAGGATGACGACGGCCACGTTGACCAGCGCGAAGGCGAAGAGCGTGCCGATGCTGGTGGCGTCGGCGAGGTTGCCGAGCGGCACGGCCGCGGCGAGCACGCCGCAGAACAGCGACACGGCGACGGTGTTGGCGACCGGCGTTCCGCTGCGCGGGCTGACCTTGGCGAACACCTTCGGGACGAGGCCGTCGCGGGACATCGCGAAGAGGATGCGGGTCTGGCCGTAGAGCACGGTCAGGACGACGCTGGCGATGGCGATCACGGCGCAGGCCGCGAGCAAGGTGGCCCAGAAGGAGTGTCCGGTGACGTCCTTCATGATTCCGGCGAGCGCGGCTTCCGAACCCTCGAACTGCTTCCAGGGGCGGGCGCCGACGGCGACGAAGGCGACGAGCACGTACAGCGCCGTGACGATCACCAGCGAGAGCATGATCGCGCGGGGGAGGTCGCGCTTGGGGTTCTTGGCCTCTTCACCGGCGGTGGAGGCCGCGTCGAAGCCGATGTACGAGAAGAACAGCGTCGAGGCGGCCCCGCTCACACCGGCCGTGCCCATCGGCATGAAGTTGGAGTAGTTGCCCGACTTGAAGCCCATGAAGCCGATCACGCAGAACAGCACCAGGGCGGCGATCTTCACGCCGACCATGATCGTGTTGGCGCGGGCCGACTCGCGGGCGCCGCCGAGCAGCAGGCCCATCGCGAGGATCACGACGATCAGGGCGGGCAGGTTGAATATCCCGCCGTCGCCGGGCGGCGCGGACAGCGCGTCGGGGATGGTGACGCCGATCGTGCCGTCCAGGAATTCATTGAGGTACTGCCCCCAGCCGACGGCGACCGCCGCGACCGAGACGCCGTACTCCAGGATCAGGCACCAGCCGCAGATCCAGGCGATGAGTTCGCCGAGCGTTGCGTAAGCGTACGAATACGAAGAGCCCGCGACCGGGATGGAGCCCGCGAGTTCCGCGTAGGACAGGGCGGAGAAGAGTGCCGTGAGGCCGGCGAGCACGAAGGAGATCGTGACGGCGGGTCCGGCCTTGGGGACGGCCTCTCCAAGTACCACGAAAATGCCGGTGCCGAGCGTCGCACCGATGCTGATCATGGTCAGCTGCCACATGCCGAGCGACCGCTTCAGCGAGCCGCCCTCACCCTGGCCACCCTCCGCGACCAGCGTTTCCACCGGCTTGCGCCGCATCAGACCGCGACCGGGGCGCGGGCCCCCGGCTGCGGGGGCATCGGTCGAGGGTGGCGCTGCGCCGTGATCCAACACTGAGGTGGCTCCTTTTCGCTGCCAATCGGCGGCGGGCGACCGCGACGGTCCGGCCTTCCCGCACAGAGGGATATTTCGGGCAGCATGGAGCCTTCCCGTGGCCGGTTCCGCCGAGCAGGCGATCCCCGCCACTCCACGTACGGCGAGAACCTTATGGGTTTCCGCTTCCCGGTCGTAATGCAGCAACCTTGCGCATCGACGGTTGATCATTGCGCGCAAGAGCGACGGATGGGTGTTTGTTGCACATCAACGTTCGATCCGTGCGCAAGCCCTGCTCAGGGCCCTGTTCACGGCCCTGTCCAGTGGTTCTGATCACGGGGCTGCCTTGACACTTCGTCAGGCCTGTTGCAGGGTCGCGCCCCATGGAGCTGGACGTGCCGTACGAGGGGGCCATGAACTGGCTCGATCCGGGCCCTTTCCTGCGGGGGGTGGCCTGGCTGGATGCCGAGGGGCGGCCGGTGCGCGCGGACCCCGACGATGCGATGCGGCTGCCGTGGGACACCGGCGAGCGGGCCGCGCTGCCCATCGGGATGCGGGTCGAGTTCACGGCACGGGGCGCCTCGGCGGTGGAGATCCACTATCGCGCCCGGGTGCCGGAGCCAAAGGACGCGCTGGCCGGACTCGCCCACACCTTCGCCCTCTGGGAGGGCGACCACCTGGTCCACGAGACCGCCGCCGCCCCGGCCGAGGAGGGAAGCGTTGCGATCCAACTCCCCTGCCCCGACGGCCTGTTCATGCTCCACCCGCCCGAGAGCTGCTCCCCTGTGGTGCTCGGCGTGCGCGCGATCGGCGGCCGGATCACACCCGCGCCGCGTGGCCCGCGCTGGCTCGTACACGGGGACTCCATCACGGAGGGCTGGTGGTCGACCCGGCCCGCGCACGCCTGGCCGGCCGTCGCGGGCCGCGCGCTCGGCCTGGACACGGTGAACCTAGGTTACGCGGGCGCGGCGCGCGGCGAACTCCCCACCGCCGAGCAGCTGGCGCGGCTCCCGGCCGACGTGATCACGCTCGCCTTCGGCACCAACTGCTGGTCGCGCATACCGTTTTCGGCCACGCTGATGCACGAGACAACGCTGGCGTTCCTGCGCCTGGTGCGCCGGGGCCACCCGAAAACCCCGCTGCTCCTTCTCTCCCCGCTCCTGCGCCCGGAAGCGGAGGAGACCCCGAACGCCCTGGGCGCGACGCTGGCGGAGCTGAGGGAGGCCATGGAGACCGCGACGCGCCATCTCATCGCGAAGGGCGACCGCCATCTCCAACTGCTGCCGGGGAAGCCCCTGTTGACCCCTAACCACCTGGCGGACGGCCTGCACCCCAATGACGAGGGGCATGCGCTTCTCGGCTCGGCGGTGGCGAGGGCACTGGCCCCGCACATGCCGGAGCCCCCGCGAAAGAAGACGCGGGGGCTCCGGGGCGTACCGGGGTCGAGCGACTAGCTCCAGCTGGCGTGCAGCGGCTTCCCCTCGGCGTAGCCGGCCGCGGACTGGATGCCGACGACCGCCTTCTCCTCGAACTCGGCCAGCGAGGACGCACCCGCGTACGTGCAGGAGGAGCGGACGCCCGCGATGATCGAGTCGATCAGGTCCTCGACGCCCGGGCGGGTCGGGTCGAGGAACATGCGCGAGGTGGAGATGCCCTCCTCGAACAGGGCCTTGCGGGCCCGGTCGTAGGCGGACTCGTCGCTCGTACGGTTCCTGACCGCGCGGGCGGAGGCCATGCCGAAGGACTCCTTGTAGAGGTGACCTTCGGCGGAGGTGTGGAGGTCGCCCGGGGACTCGTAGGTGCCCGCGAACCAGGAGCCGATCATGACGTTGGACGCACCGGCGGCGAGCGCCATGGCGACGTCGCGCGGGTGGCGCACTCCGCCGTCGGCCCACACGTGCTTGCCGAACTTCTTGGCCTCGGCGGCGCACTCCAGGACCGCGGAGAACTGCGGCCGGCCGACGCCCGTCATCATGCGGGTGGTGCACATGGCGCCGGGGCCCACACCGACCTTGATGATGTCGGCGCCGGCCTCGATGAGGTCGCGCACGCCCTCGGCGGCGACGATGTTGCCCGCGACGATCGGGACCTGCGGGTCGAGGCCGCGCACGGCCTTGATCGCGGCGATCATCGACTCCTGGTGGCCGTGCGCGGTGTCCACCACGATGGTGTCCGCGCCGGCGTCCAGGAGCTGCTTGGCCTTGCCGGCCACGTCGCCGTTGATGCCGACGGCGGCGGCGATGCGCAGCTTGCCGTCGGCGTCGGTGGCCGGGGTGTAGAGGGTCGCGCGCAGGGCGCCCTTGCGGGTCAGGATGCCCGCGAGGCGGCCGTCCTTGTCCACGGCGGGGGCGTAGCGGCGGTTGGCGCCGTCGAGCTTGTTGAAGGCCTCGCGCGGGTCGATGTCCGCGTCCAGGAGCAGCAAGTCCTTGGACATGACCTCGGACAGCTGGGTGAAGCGGTCGACGCCCGTCAGGTCGGCGTCGGTGACGACACCGACCGGCTTCTGGTCGGCGTCGACGACGACGCCCGCGTTGTGGGCCCGCTTGGGCAGCAGGGCCAGCGCGTCGGCGACGGTCTGGGTCGGGGCCAGGACGATCGGGGTGTCGAGCACGTGGTGACGCGTCTTGACCCACGAGATGACGTCGGTGACGACCTCGATCGGAATGTCCTGGGGGATCACGACGATGCCGCCACGGCGGGCCACGGTCTCGGCCATGCGGCGGCCGGCGATCGCGGTCATGTTGGCGACGACGAGCGGGATGGTGGTGCCCGTGCCGTCGGGGGAGGCCAGGTCGACGCCCTGGCGGGAGCCCACCGCGGAGCGGCTCGGCACCATGAAAACATCGTCGTACGTCAGGTCGTACGGCGGCTTGATGTCGTTGAGGAAACGCACGTGCTGAACATCCCAGTCGTTCGAGGTGGCCCCAGGCATTTCAGCCAGGGGAAAAGCACGTAGTTCATTGTCCCATGTTCGTACGATTGCGCCGCCCGGGCCGATCGTCCAGGGCTGGGACGTGTGGCCTAGTGCGATCCTCCGAGCGCCAGCACCGCGCAGAGCCCCGGGCCCGTCGCCGAGTCCAGGATTTCCCGGGCGACGGCCCACTCCTCGGGGCAGGCGTCGGCGTATGCCTGCCAGCCGGTGACGATCAGGAGCAGGCCGCTCTCGCCCGTGGGGAGGTCGCCCAGGGAGTCGGCCAGGGCGTCCCAGTTGCGGCCGAACCAGTCGGGAAGGTCCAGGGCACGGGCGAAGCGGTCCATCAGGGCGGGTTTGCCGGTGACTCCGGCCAGGTCGAGCAGCACCGTGGACCAGCCCTCGGCGCGGGCACCGGCGAGCAGGCCGCTGAACGGGTCGGCCGTCATCGCAGCACCGCCTTGAAGCTCTTGTAGTGGTCGTCGGTCCAGTAGAACTCGTGGCCCTGCCCGGTGACGATGCGCCATGCGCCGCGGTCCCGGGACTTCGGGTTCTGCACCGTGTACTCGTGGTAGTAGCCGCGTTTCTGCTGCGGCAGGAGCTTCTCGAAGTTGCCGAACACCACGCCGTCCTTGCTGTACGGGAACGGTCCGCCCTTGTCGATGAGCTTGAGGGTCTGGCGCGCCTCGGGCGGCAGCCGGTCCGCCGGGACCGTGGCCATGCCCTTGACCCAGGCGGGCGTCGAGGCGGCTGTGGAGGGCTTTGCGCCCGCCGGTTTCGCGCTGTCCTTGCCGCCGCAGCCGACGAGCAGCACGGCGAGGCAGGCGAGGACCGAGGCGAAGGTGATCCGGGCAAACCTGTTGATCATGCTCCGATGCTCCCATCCGATGGCGGTACGAGCGAATGCGTACCCAGAAGTCCCCGGTCACGATGGATCCATGCTGCTCGCCGACGTGGCCAGAACCTCGGCCGAGATCGCCGCCACCTCCTCGCGCTCGGAGAAGTCCGCGCTGCTCGCCCGGCTGTTCTCGGCCACCGAGCCCGACGAGGCGCCGCTCGTCGTCACCTACCTCGCGGGGCGGCTGCCCCAGCGGCGTACCGGGCTCGGGTGGAACACCCTCAAGGACCGCCCGCCGCCCGCCGCTTCGGCCCGGCTCACCGTGCGCGAGGTCGACGAACGCCTCGACCGAATCTCGGCCGTCTCCGGGAAGGGAGCCCAGGGTGAGCGCAAGCGGCTCGCCGGGGAGCTCATGGGGGCGGCCACCGAGGAGGAGCAGCGCTTCCTGTTCGCGCTGATCACCGGCGAGGTGCGGCAGGGCGCGCTGGACGCGGCGGCCGTCGAGGGGCTCGCGGCGGCGGCCGGCGCACCCGCGGCGGACGTGCGGCGCGCGGTCATGCTGGGCGGCTCGCTCGGCACTGTGGCCCGCGCGTTGCTCGCCGAGGGGCCGGCCGCGCTCGCCGCCTTCCGGCTGGATGTGGGCCGCCCCGTCCTGCCGATGCTCGCGCAGAGCGCGAAGGACGTCGCCGAGGCGCTCGACCGGCTCGGCCCGTGCGCGGTCGAGGAGAAGCTCGACGGCATCCGCGCCCAGGTCCACAAGGACGGGGACGCGGTACGGGTCTTCACCCGCACCCTTGCCGAGATCACCGAGCGACTGCCCGAAGTGGTCGCCGCGGCAAGGGAGCTGACGGCACGCAAGGCCGTGCTCGACGGTGAGGTGATCGCCCTCGGTCCCGACGGGCGGCCGCGCTCGTTCCAGGACATCGCCTCACGCGTCGGCTCCCGGCTCGACGTCGAGGGCGCCCAGGGCCGACTGCCGCTCTCCCCCGTCTTCTTCGACCTGTTGTCGGTGGACGGCCGGGATCTGCTCGACCTGCCGGTGCACGAGCGCCATGCCGAGCTCGCCCGCATCGCGCCCGAGCCGCGGCGCGTACGGCGGTTCGTGGTGGCGGATCCGGCCGATCCCCAACTGCGGCGCGGCGCCGAGGAGTTCGCGGCCGCGACGTTGGAGCGCGGGCACGAGGGCGTGGTCCTCAAGGCGCTCGACTCGACGTACGCGGCTGGCCGGCGCGGCGCCTCGTGGCTGAAGGTCAAGCCCGTGCACACGCTTGACCTGGTGGTCCTCGCGGCCGAGTGGGGGCACGGCCGGCGCAGCGGCACGCTCTCCAACCTGCACCTCGGGGCGCGCCGCGAGGACGGGACGTTCGCGATGCTGGGCAAGACGTTCAAGGGGCTCACCGACGCGCTGCTCGTCTGGCAGACCGAGCGGCTGCGGGAGTTGGCGGTGGCCGAGGAGCCGTGGGGTGTGCGAGTGCGGCCGGAACTCGTCGTCGAGGTGGCCTTCGACGGCCTACAGAGATCATCGCGGTACCCGGAAGGGGTGACACTTCGGTTCGCACGGGTAGTGCGCTATCGCGAGGACAAGAGGGCCTCGGATGCGGACACGGTCGCGACAGTCATGGCTCCCCCAGGTTCTCGGCTTCTCCCCCAAGGCCTTGAGGGCCAGGGGGGACCCCCATGAACCGGGGGGACCTCCATCGCGACGGAAGGGATTGAACCGGTGGAGCAGGGTCACAGCACGGCACAGCGGGAGCAGGCACGACGGCGGTCACAGGAGGCGGGCCTCGCGGCCGCCAGGCTGACCGCCGAGGGGGTGCGGACGGTGGCGCTGACCTGGGTGGACGTCGCGGGCCTCACCCGCGTCAAGGTCGTGCCGACGACGCGGCTCGCCCAGGTCGCGGCGCACGGGGTGGGCATGTCGCCGGTCTTCGACGTGTACCTGGTGGACGACTCGGTCACCAGCAGCCCATACATCGGCGGCCCCGACGGCGACCTCCGCCTCATCCCCGACCTGGACCGGCTCACCGTGCTCGCCGCCCAGCCCGGCTGGGCGTGGGCGCCGGTCGACCGCTTCGAGCAGTCGGGGCAGCCGTACGACGCCTGTCAGCGGCAGTTCGCGCGCCGGATGACCGAGCGGGCCGCCGAGCGCGGCATCGAGCTGCGGATGGGCTTCGAGACGGAGTGGGTCGTCGACCCGCCGCTGGCGGGTCCGGCGTACGGGATGGCCCGGGTCGTCGAGCGTTCGGCGTACGTGGGTGATGTGGTCGGCGCGCTGGAGGCGCAGGGCGTCGAGGTGCTCCAGATCCACCCGGAGTACACGCCGGGCCAGTTCGAGGTGTCGGTCGCCCCGGCGGACCCGGTGGGGGCCGCGGACCTCGCGGTCCTGGTCCGCGAGACGATCCGGGCGGTGTCGCTCCAGCACGGCCTGACCCCGTGGTTCGGTCCTGTCGTCGACCCCGAGGGCGTCGGCAACGGCGGCCATGTCCATCTCAGCCTCTGGCAGGACGGCGGCAACCTCTGCCGGGGCGGTGACGGCCCCTGCGGGATGACGCCGACCAGCGAGGCCTTCCTCGCCGGGATCCTCGACGCGCTGCCCGCGCTGCTCGCCATCGGCGCCCCGACCCCGGCGAGCTATCTGCGCCTCGCGCCGTCCCGCTGGGCCGGGGCCTTCCAGTGCTGGGGCCCGGAGAACCGGGAGGCGGCGCTGCGGTTCGTCCCGGGGCCGCCCGGCGCCGAGGGGGCGGCGAACGCCGAGGTCAAGTCGTTCGACCCGGCCGCCAACCCGTACCTGGTGACGGGCTCGCTGATCGCCGCCGGGCTCGCCGGGCTGGAGGCGGGCCTGCGCCTGCCCGAGCCGGTGTCGGGCGACCCCGTCAACGCCGAGGGCTCCCGGCGGCTGCCCGCCTCGCTGACCGAGGCGCTGAGCCACTTCACGGAGTCGGCGGTGCTGCGCGAGGCGCTCGGCGACCGGCTCTTCGAGGCGATCGTCTCGGTGCGCCAGGCGGAGACGAAGCTCTTCGACGGCCACAGCCCGCAGGAGATCGCCGAGGCCACGCGCGGGAGGTACTGAGTGCTGCCGCTCGTCGACCACCACTGTCACGGTGTGCTGCGCTCCGACCCCGACGACGCCGCGTTCGAGGCGTTCCTGACCGAGTCCGACGCCCCGGCCGCACCGGGCACCAGCTTCTTCGACACCCAGCTCGGCTTCGCGGTGCGCCGCTGGTGCCCGCCGCTGCTCGGCCTCGACGCGCACTGCCCGCCGGAGCGCTATCTGGCCCGCCGCCGCGAACTGGGCGCCCAGGAGGCCAACCGGCTGCTCCTGAGCGCCAGCGGCATCGCCACGTTCCTGGTCGACACGGGGCTGCCGGGTGATCTGACGAGCCCGGCCGAGCTGGCCGAGGCGAGCGGGGCCGCGGCGCGCGAGATCGTACGCCTGGAACTCCTCGCCGAGCGCGTCGCCGAGGAGGTGAGAGATCCGGACAAGTTCCTGGCGGCCCTCGCCGATGCGGTCGCCGCCGCGGCCCGCACCGCCGCGGGCTTCAAGTCGGTGGCCGGATACCGCTACGGCCTCGACCTCTCCCCCGAGCCGCCGGGCCCGGCCGAACTCCGCGCGGCCACCGCGGGCTGGCTGGCCGCCGGGGCGGGCCGGATCACCTCGCCCGTACTGCTGCGCCACCTGCTGTGGTCGGCGGCGGGGACGGGTCTTCCGCTCCAGCTGCACACCGGGTTCGGCGACCCCGACCTCAGGCTGCACCGCTGCGATCCGCTGCTGCTCACCGACTTCATCCGGGCGGTGCGCCCGACGGGCTGCCGGGTGATCCTGCTGCACGGCTACCCGTACCACCGCAATGCGGCCTATCTGGCCCAGGTGTACCCGCATGTGTACGCGGACGTGGGCCTCTCGCTCACGCACACCGGGGCACGGGCCGGGGCGGTGCTCGCCGAGTTCCTCGAACTGGCCCCGTTCGGCAAGCTGCTGTTCTCGACGGACGCGTACGGGCTCGCGGAGCTGTACGTCGTGGGGGCGCGGCTCTACCGGGAGGCCCTGGACCGGCTCCTGAACGGCTGGACCGGGTCGGGGGCGTGGTCGGCCGCGGACGCGGAGCGGGTGGCGGCGCTGGTGTCGGCGGGCAACGCCGAGCGGGTCTACGGATCGTGAGACGTGCGGTACCGGGGGCGCGGGCCCCCGGTACCTCAGATTCCGTCCGGGTCCGCGCGGTCGAGCGCGGGCCGCGGCTTGGGACCGGTCTCGTTGAGGAGGAAGTCGGCGGCGGCCGTGTCCGTGACCAGGCTGGTCACCAGGCCCGAGCGGAGCACCGCGTCGATCGCCGCGGCCTTGCGCTGGCCCCCGGCGATCGCGACGACCTCCGGGATGCGGCGCAGCCGGTCCGCCTCGACGGTGATGCAGCGCTCCCCCAGGTCGCGGCCGACCCGGCGGCCCTCCGCGTCGAAGAGGTGCGCGGACATCTCGGCGGCGACGCCGAGCGAGGCGTAGTGCGCCCGCTCCTCGTCGGTCAGCATGTCGTGGACCGTGGAGATGCCCGGCTCCCACGAGCCGATGGACACCGCGGCGACCGTCACCTTGTCGAAGTACTCGAAGGCGCGGGCGATCCCGGTCTGGTTGCGCAGCGCGGCGGCGGTCGCCGGGTCGGGCAGCAGCATCGGGGCGTAGATGGGGTGGGCCTCGCCGCCGGAGACCTGGGCGGCACGGCGTACGGCCTCGACGGAGCCGCGCTCGGCGGTGCCCGCGTCGTACACGCCGGTCAGCTGGACGACCGTGCAGGGCGGCAGCCGGTCCAGGGCGGCGGCCATGTGGATGGTGGAGCGGCCCCAGGCAAGGCCCAGGACGTCACCCTCGCTGACGAGCTCGCCGAGCAGGTCGGCGGCCGTCTCGCCGAGGTTCTCCGGGTCGGGCGAGGTCTCCTCGCCCTCGGCCGGGGACTCGACGACGACCGCGTGCCGCAGTCCGTACCGGGCGCGCAGGGCGTCGGAGCGCTCCGCGTCCAGTTCGGCGGGGACGCGGATCTCGATCCGTACGAGATCCCGCTCCAGGGCGGTCTCCAGGACCCGGGCCACCTTGAAGCGGCTCACGCCGAACTCCTCGGCGATCTGGATCTTGGACTTGCCCTCCAGGTAGAAGCGGCGGGCCATGGCCGCCGCCTGCACCAGCTCCGCGGGTCCCATCCGCAGGGCTGACCGACCCGCCGACATTGCAGACACCGCGATCTCCTCACTGCTGTTCACAACTGCTGTTCACGCACCGGACTCGCTGTTCATCCTGTCAGATCCAACGGTCCTTGATCAGCCCCGAAGGGTTCCGTTCACTCAGTGGCGGCTCAGTGTGCGCATGCCCAGGGTGCGCTCGCCGTCGCCTGTTCAGCCAGGGAGCGCAGGGTGCGCACCGCTTCGGCCGGATCGTGGGCCCCGTAGACGGCCGAACCGGCGACGAAGACGTCGGCTCCGGCCTCGGCGCAGCGCTCGATCGTGGAGGCCGAGACGCCGCCGTCGATCTGGAGCCACAGTTCAAGTCCGTGTTTGCTGATCAGCTCACGGGTCCGGCGGATCTTCGGCAGCATGATGTCCAGGAAGGACTGGCCGCCGAAGCCCGGCTCCACGGTCATGATCAGCAGCATGTCGAGCTCGGGGAGCAGGTCCTCGTACGGCTCGATCGGCGTCGCGGGCTTCAGCGCCATCGAGGCGCGGGCGCCCTTGGCACGGATCTCCCGGGCAAGCCGGACCGGGGCCGCCGCCGCCTCCACGTGGAAGGTGACCGAGCCGGCCCCCGCCTCCACGTACTGCGGGGCCCAGCGGTCCGGGTCCTCGATCATCAGATGGCAGTCCAGCGGCGTCTTCGTCGCCCGGCTGAGGGATTCCACTACGGGCACCCCCAGCGTGAGGTTGGGCACGAAGTGGTTGTCCATCACATCGACATGCAGCCAGTCGGCGCCTTGGACGGCCTTTGCCTCGTCGGCCAGCCTGGCGAAGTCCGCGGAAAGGATGCTGGGGTTGATCTGAGCCATGCCCCAAGCCTGCCATGCCCTGGGCAACTTGCCTGCCACGGTGCCGGTCGAAGCCTGTCCGGATCCGTACGGAACGGGCGATCCTGCGGATTCGGTGGGCCCCGGAACATGATCCTTCGGCTGCCGGGACGTGCGGCTGGAGCACTTTCGGCACCCCGGGCAGCCAAACCGTGATCCGCTCAACTCCCGTACGGGGGCGCCGAGTTCGGGCCCGGACGGATCCGGGCCCGGCTCATCAGGCGGTGCGCCTCAGGAGGGCGAGGTACATCGCGTCCGTGCCGTGCAGGTGCGGCCACAGCTGTACGTCGGGTCCGTCGCCCAGGCCCGCGACGCCGGGCATCAGCGGGCGCACGTCGATCCACTCGGCCTCGACGGGCTCGGCGCCGCCGCGGCCCTTGAGGACGTCCTCGACGACGATCCGGGTCTCGGCCAGGTGCGGTGAGCAGGTGGCGTACCCGACGACACCGCCGACACGGACCGCCGACAGGGCCTCGCGCAGCAGCCCGCGCTGAAGCGGAGCGAAGCTTTCCAGGTCCTCGGGGCGGCGGCGCCAGCGGGCCTCCGGGCGACGGCGCAGGGCGCCGAGCCCGGAGCAGGGCACGTCGACCAGGACGCGGTCGAAGGACCCGGGCAGCCACGGCGGGCGCGTGCCGTCGGCCGCGATGACCTGGTACGGGCCCGGGTTGCCGGCAAGGGCGCGCTCGACCAGGCGGGCGCGGTGCGGCTGCTTCTCGGAGGCGAGCAGGGCGGCGCCACGGCCGGCTGCCAGGGCAGCGAGCAGCGCGGCCTTGCCGCCGGGGCCTGCGCAGCCGTCCAGCCAGCGCTCGTCCCGGCCCTCCAGGGGGGCGCCCGCGAGGGCGGCGGCCACCAGCTGGCTGCCCTCGTCCTGAACGCCTGCCCGGCCCTCCCGTACGGCGTCGAGGGCGCCGGGCTCGCCGCCCTCGGCCATCCGCACGGCGTACGGCGACCAGCGGCCGGGCAGGCCGCCCTCCTCGCCGAGCGCGTCGAGGAGTTCGTCGGTGGTGGAGCGGCCGGGGCGGGCGACCAGGGTCACCTCGGGGCGCTCGTTGTCGGCCTCCAGGAGGTCCTCGATGCCGGCCCGGCCGCCGCCGAGGGAGTCCCACAGCGCCGAGACGACCCAGCGCGGATGCGAGTGGACGACCGCGAGGTGGTCCTCGGCGTCGTCCTCATAGGAGGGCGCGACCTTCTCCAGCCAGCCGTCGAGGTCGTCCGCCGAGATCTTCCGCAGAACGGCGTTGACGAACTTGGCCCGCCCGTCGCCGAGCACCACGCGCGCCAGCTCCACGCTCGCGGAGACCGCGGCGTGGGTGGGGATCCGGGTGCCGAGCAGCTGGTGCGCGCCGAGCGCGAGCACGTCGAGCACCGGCGGGTCGACCTCGCGCAGCGGCCGGTCGATGCAGGCCGCGATGATCGCGTCGTACGTGCCCTGGCGGCGCAGCGTCCCGTAGACGAGCTCGGTGGCCAGCGCCGCGTCGCGGGCGTCGAAGTCCCCGCCCTCGCGCGCCTTGCGGAGCAGCGGGGGCAGGACGAGGTTGGCGTAGGCGTCGCGCTCGTCGACGGCCCGCAGGGCCTCGAAGGCGAGGATGCGGACCGGGTCCTTCTTGGGACGGCGGTACGGCTTGCCGGTCCTGCCCCCGTTGGGGTTCGGGCTGCCGCCCTTGCCCGCCTTGGGGTTCGGGCTGCGACGTGGCGAATCGTTCACGTGAAAGGTGCTCCGCTGATCAGATGGGGCGAACCCTCTCAGCGTACGTCCGCCGCTCCCAGGCGCTCACCCGGGGCGATGCGGACGCCACGGGCCCAGTCCGCGCCGCGCATCGGCTTCTTGCCCTGGGGCTGGACCCAGAGCAGCTCCACGGCGTGCGAGCCGGTGCCGACGTACACGTTGTTCTTGGCCACGGAGAGCTCGCCGGGTGCGAGGTCGGTGCGGTCGGTGACCAGGGCCGCCTGGATCAGCTTGAGGCGTTCGCCGCGGAACACGGTCCAGGCGCCGGGCGCCGGCGTGCAGCCGCGCACCACACGGTCGACGCGCAGCGCCGGGGCCGCCCAGTCGACGTGCGCCATCTCGACGGTGATCTTCGGGGCGAGCGAGATGCCGTCGGCGGGCTGCGGAACGGCCTTCAGGGAGCCGTCCTCGATGCCGTCCATGGTCGCCGCGAGCAGGCCGGAGCCCGCGAACGCGAGCCGGGTGAGCAGGTCGCCGCTGGTGTCCGTGGGCCTGACCTCCTCGGTGACCGTGCCGTACACCGGGCCCGAGTCGAGCCCCTCCTCGATCAGGAAGGTGGCGGCGCCGGTGATCTCGTCGCCCGCCATGACGGCGTGCTGGACGGGCGCGGCCCCGCGCCAGGCGGGCAGCAGCGAGAAGTGCAGGTTGACCCAGCCGTGCGCCGGGATGTCGAGGGCGGCCTTGGGGAGAAGCGCGCCGTACGCGACGACCGGGCAGCAGTCCGGCGCGATCTCGCGCAGCCGGGCCAGGAACTGCTCGTCCCGCGGCTTCACGGGCTTCAGGACCTCGATGCCGGCCTCCTCGGCGCGCTCGGCGACCGGGCTCGCCACCAGCCGGCGGCCGCGCCCGGCGGGTGCGTCGGGCCGGGTGACGACCGCGGCGACCTCGTGGCGGCCGGATGCGATCAGGGCGTCCAGGGCGGGGACGGCGACCTCGGGGGTGCCTGCGAAGACGAGCTTCACTGGGGGTTACCTCGCTTTGTCGAGAGCAGCGTCTCAGTCTATGGGCCCCGGGGCGGCGGGCGTACGCCCAGGTGTCCGCCCCTGTGCGCCCCGACCGCCGAGGCGGTACGGCAGGGGCGTACGGGGACTTGTGCGCCCCGTGCATGTGCCCATACGCCCCCGCAGCGTGACCACAACAGCGGGTAGCGCGTTGGTCAAGAGAGATTGACCGAACCGGGCCGCTTCTGCGGCCCGCACCTTTTCAGCACTGCCAGCACGTCAACACAGCAACAGCAGAACGCATGACAACTCCGTCTTCACGATCCCCTTCCTCATCCCTTTCATCGCCGGTTCGAGAGGCTTGCTCATGGCCGACCACGCAACCCACGACGCCCAAGCGCGGGCCAGCCTGCACCTGTTGGTGCGGGACATCGAGCGGGTCCGCCGGCAGGTGGACGCACTGCGCACCCTCACCGCGCAGCTGGGCAACGTCTACCGCCCGCGCCGCTCCGGCCCCTCCACGGGCTTCGTCGTGTACGGACGCGCCCCGGCCCCGACCGTACGGCTCGCCCAGGAGCTGCGGGACAGCGTCGAGACGCTGGTGACCGCGGCCGTGGACTTCGACCGCTCCCTCGGTTTCTCCTGGGACGCGGTGGGCTCGGCGCTCGGCGTCACCAAGCAGGCGGTGCACCGCCGTTACGGGTCCCGCCGGGCGACCGCCCAGGCCGCGGGCCAGGTCGACACCGAGCGTCCCGTCGACGCGGCGCCGACCCGCACACTGCCGCCGCTGCCGACCGTGCCCGCGGTGCCCGCCGCCCGTTCTATGCCGCCCCAGCCGACGGCGAGCAGCCAGTCCCTGCGCGAGGAGGTCCGCACCAGCGCCTTCCCCGGCCCCCGCAACGGCTGACCCGCTTCCGCCCCTTCGTGCCCTCGCGTTTGTACGTGTCTTCGGACGTGTCGCGAGGGCACACCCATGTGATGGCCAGGGGCGGCTGTGCGGGCCTCAGCCGATGTCCGGCGGGTCGATCCTGATGCGCACCGGGTCGCCGCCACCGCGGGCCAGCCGCGCGGCCTGGGCGGCCTTGAGGGCGGCGGCCAGGGCCGCGCCGCTGCCCGGCGGGACCCGTACAAGGGCCCGCTCCCAGCGCTCTCCGACCGGTGGGTCACCGGGCCGGCGCGGCCGCCCGGGATCGGCGACCGGCAGCGGGACGGGGCCCAACACCTGGGCGTCGGGCGGCAGTTGGGCTGCCATGAGGAAGGCCTCGACCGCCTCGGGGCGCCCGACGGCCTCGGCCATCCGGGAGACCGGGGGGAAGCCGAGCTCGGCCCGCTCGGCCAGTTCGCGCACGGCGTGCCCGACCGGGTCCCAGCGGACCAGCGCCTGCACCGGCCGCAGCGTGGGCTCGGCCACCACGACCACGGTGCCGCCCTCGCTCTGACCGCGCACCAGCGAGGCCGCCGAGATCCAGCGGCGCAGCGCCTCCTCACCTGCCCGGAGGTCGGGCCGGCTGAGCATCGCCCAGCCGTCGAGGAGCAGGGCCGCCGCGTAGCCGCCTTCGGCGACGGGCTCGGCGCCCGGCGTGGACACCACGAGCGAGGGCCGGCCCGGCACGCTGTCCAGGACGTGGTCGCGCCCCGAGGTGCGCACGGGCACCGCGGGGAAGGCCCGGCCGAGCTCCTCGGCGGTCCGCCTCGCGCCCACGATCTGGGCCCGCAGCCGGTTCGTTCCGCACTCGGCGCAGTGCCAGTCGGTCTCGGCCGTGCCGCACCACGTGCACCGCAACTCCCGCTCGTCCGGCGCCTCCAGCGGGCCGGCGCACTGTCCGCACCGGGCGGGCGTACGGCAGCGGGCGCAGGCGAGCCGGGGCGCGTAGCCCCGCCTCGGCACCTGCACGAGAACGGGGCCGGTCTTCAGCCCGTCCCGCACGGCCTGCCAGGCCAGGCTCGGCAGCCGTGCCGCCCGCGCCGCCTCGTCGCGCGCCAGCTCCCCGTCTCCCACGGTGCGTACGAGCGGGGCCGCGGCCCGCACCACGGCCCGGTCGGCGACCAGGGGCGCGGCCCAGCCGCTCTGCACCAGCTGGGCGGCCTCGACCGTGCAGCTCGTACTCCCGAGCAGGAAGCCGCACTTGTCGTGCGCGGCCCGCAGTTCGAGGACCTCACGGACATGCGGGAACGGGGCGTTGTCGTCGCTGTGGCTGGAGTCCCCGTCCTCCCACACCACGACGAGCCCCAGGCGTTCGACGGGCGCGAACATCGCCGCGCGGGTGCCGACCACGGCCCGCACCGCGCCGCGCCGTACCGCGAGCCACTGCCGATAGCGCCGCTCGGGACCCGACTCCGCGGTGAGCAGTGCATGCCTTCCCTCGCCGAGCAGCTCGGTGAGTGCCGCGTCGACCCGGCCCGCGCTGCGCCCGTCCGGCACGACGACGAGGGCGCCGCGCCCCGAGGCGAGCGTGGCCCCGACGGCCCGGGCGATCTCCTGCGTCCAGTGCGGCCCGGGCAGCGCGGTCCACACAGCGCGGGGTGCCCCGCCGTCGGCCAACGCCCTGAGGAACGCGGGCCCTTGCGGATACCGCTCCCAGGTCGCGGCGGCCGGCTCGGGCGGGGGCGGGCACGGCTCGGGCGACGGCTTCGCCTCGGCCCTGGCGTTGCGGGGCGGGACAGCGAGCTGCAGCACATCGGCGAGGCTGCCCGCGTACCGGTCGGCGACGGCCCGGGCGAGCGCCAGCATGTCCGCGCTGAGCACCCGCTCCGGAGAGACGACGCCGGCGAGCGCGGCCAGGGGGCCCGAGTAGTCCGACTCGGCACGCCGCTCGACGAGGAACCCGTCGATCAGACCGCCGCCCTCCCGGCGCCCGTCCCGCACATTGCGTGCCCCGGCTCCGAACCGCACCCGCACCCGCACCCCGGGCTGCGCATCGGCATCGAGCTCTTCCGGCACGGCGTAGTCGAAGTACTGATCAAGATGCAGCACCCCCTTGTTCACCACGACCCGGGCGACCGGCAGCTCCTTGGCGAGCGCCGCGCCCCGCCAGGTGCGCGGCTTGGCCTTGGGCACCTTGGCCTTGCGCACCGTCTCCCGAATGAGCGCAAGCTGCTCCGGCCCCGCGCCCTCGGCGCCCCCACCCTGCCGTTCGTTCTCGCTGCTCACAGCCAAATTCCTACCAGACCGGACTGACAACGGCCTCGGCCGCAGGTCGCTGGCCGGTTCCGGCCTGGCTCCCTCGACAGCCTGAAAGGGGTGCGATTCGCTCCGGATGAGGAAACGGGAAACGTCCCCATTCGCCTTGTTCCGCTCGGTCGGCTGCCGCACGCTGATTCGCGTCGTCGTCGGCCTCCCGGACGGCAGCGACGGAGGTTCACGTGCAGCAGCACCCGTACAGCTTCGGAGAAGAACTTCGCCGGCGACGTCTCGCGGCGGAACTCTCGCTGGAGCAGCTCGGCAGGCGTGTGCACTACAGCAAGGCCCAGCTGAGCAAGGTGGAACGCGGACTCAAGCGCCCGAGTCTTGAGCTCGCCCGCCTGTGCGACACCGAACTCGCTGCCGACGGCGCCCTGGCCAGGCTGCTGGAACCGGCAGTTTCACCGATGTCCCTGCCTGCTCCCGGGCGCGACGACGAGGTGTGGTTGATGTATCTCGACAAGGACGGCGACAGCACGCTCCAGCCGGTGAAACGCCGCAGCCTGATCGCGGTCGGCGCGGCATCGGCCCTCTCACTCCAGCTGAGCGGTGACGCCTTGCCAGTGGGCACCGGAGCGAACACGCTCGTCGAAGCATCCCGGATGCTGTTCGACCAGTTCCGCAGGATCGGCCAGGCCGTAACGCCCCGGAGCCTGCTGCCGGCGCTGATCGCCCAGACCCACTCCCTGGAACAGCTGGCCCGCCTCGCCGGGCCCCGGACGAGGGGCGAGTTACTGGTCCTCGCCTCCCGGTACGCGGAATACACGGGCTGGATGGCGCAGGAGGCCGGCGACGACCGTACGGCCCTGTGGTGGACGGACCGTGCGGTGCAGCTCGCTCAAGGCGGCGGCGACGGCGCCCTCGCCGCATACGCTCTGGTCCGGCGGTCGCTGATCTGCCTGTTCGGCGGCGATCCGGCACAGGCCGCGGAGCTTGCCGAGCAGGCACTGCAGAGCCCGGCGGGTCCGCGGATCCGCGGGCTGGCAGCCCAGCACCGAGCACAGAGCCTCGCGGTGACGGGTGAGCACAGCGCGGCCATGCGGTCTCTGGACCAGGCTCAAGAACTGCTCGCGGCGGACAAGGACCGTTCCGACTCACCCGTGCTCGGCGCCTCGCACGTGCCCGATGTCGTCGCGATGTACACAGGCTGGTGCTTGTACGAACTGGGCAGGCCGAGGCAGGCCGCGGAACTCCTCGACCGGCAAACGGCCCGGCTCTCCACGCATGCGCTGCGCGCTCGGGCCCGGCACGGTGCGCGCCGCGCCCTCGCGCACGCTGCGGCCGGTGAGATCGACCAGGCCTGCGTCATCACGTCGGAGCTGCTCTCGTCCGCCGCCGCGGTCGACTCGGCGACCATCGCCACCGATCTGCGCCGGCTCGCCCGGCTGCTCGCCCGGCACCCACGCAACGCCGGTGTACGCGAGGTGGCTCCCCATCTCACATCGGTTCTGCCGCACCGCGCCTCCTGACGAAGTCCACAGAGAAGGGACCGATCCCGTGCACGAGCTCTTCATCAACTACCGCACCCAGGACGGCAAAGAGACTGCCCACAGGTTCGACGACGAGCTGTCCAAGCGCTTCGGCACGGACAGCGTGTTCCGCGCCCAGAAGTCCATCGCCCCCGGAACCAATTACGTCGACACGCTGATCCAAGGCGTCCGTCGATGCCGGGTGTTACTCGCGTTGATCGGAACCAGCTGGCTCGATGCTCCGGACCAGAAGCGACCTGACCGCAGGGCTCTCACCAACCCTGGCGACTGGGTGCGCCGCGAGATCGAAGAGGCTTTCGCCGCCGGGGTCCTGGTGGTGCCGGTCCTCCTCGGACGCCATGTGGAGCAGCTCGATCCGCTGCGGCTCCCCCGGTCCCTGAAGGCCCTCGCCGAGTGTCAGTACGAGCGGTACGCCATGCGCACTGGCCAAGCCGATCTCGCTCGGCTCGGCGACCGGCTGGTCCGCCAGGTCCCCGACCTCGCCTCGCTGGACCGCCGCGGAGCCGAACCCAAGGCCACGAGCAAGATACCCTCCGGCGCCACGACGATCCGCAATGATCAACAGAGCGGCGGCATAGGCGCCGTGCACGGTGATGTCGGCTCGTTCATCAACGAGGCGCACGGGCCCCTGCACACCGGGACCGGCAGCCAGATCAACGGGCCTCAGATCAACGGCGACGGAACCAATCACGTGGCCCGGGACAACCATGGTGGCATCCACCAGCGGTTCGGCGACGCGAAGCGCCCCGGGACCGAGAAGTGACCGAGCCGTACAGCGCGCACATCAGCGAGTCCTACGGCCCTATGCACACCGGCGACGGAACCCAGCTCAACATCTCGCTCGCCCTCGCCTCGGATCGGCTGCGGCACGAGGCAGGGCTGAGTCTGCGCAGCATCACGGACCGCGACGGCGACTGGCTGGACCAGAGGTTCGTCGCCCCTGGCGGAATGCAGCGAGCACGCACGCTGCTCCGGACGAACTCCGTCGTACTCCTCTCGGCTCGCCCGGGGTCGGGCAGGCGGGCCGCCGCCCTGATGCTTCTGCACGAACTCGCGGACGGATCGGGCGGGTTGTACGAACTGCCGGACACCGAAGACGACAGCGGGTCCGTTCTCGACGCGAGCGAGGTGAGTGAGGGTGACCGGCTGATGCTCGACCTGTCGGCCGTTGACGAAGCCCGCTATCTCTCCCTCCAGCGTCAGCTGCCGGACTTCCGAGCCAGACTCGTCGAGCGGCGGGCCCTGCTCGCCGTCGTGCTGCCGCACCATCACTCCTACCTGCAGAGGGTCGAGCTCAAGGCCCAGACCGCGGAGCTCACCAGGCCCTCTTCCCGTGACGTACTCAGCCGGTATCTCCAACTCGACAACATCCGCCCGACGGCCGCGGAGCTGGGTGTCCAGAGCCTCGTGAGCCATCTGGCGAAGGTTCCGATGCGGGAGGTCGCCGAGCTCGCGGACCGGATCCGCAACCTGCGGGACAGCGGCATTCCCGGAGGCTTCCCGAGCTGGCGCGACGGGGCCATCAAGCGGGTAGCCGACCGCAGCGCCGAGGTCGCCGCGGACCTGGCCACCCACGACTCGGGCCGCCGACGGGCCCTGCTGCTCGCCCTCGCGATGTTCCACGAATCCCCGCCGGCCACGGTGCTGCGCACCGCCTCCGCACTGCTGTCGACCCTGTCCCACCCACCCGACGAACGGCCGCGCCTGGAACAGACGGATCTGAATCGGGAGTTGACCGAGCTGGGCGCGGAAACCGGCCCTGACGGGCTCGTCCGGTTCCGGACACACAACTACGACCGCGGCGTCCGGGACCACTTCTGGACGTACTTCCCGGATCTGGCCGAACCGCTCCGTCGCTGGTTCCATGACTGCCTGGCACGGCCCGGGATCGGCGCGGACGAACACTGTCCCGCCATCGCGCGGTTCACCGAGCAGTGCCTCAGGGCCGACCGGCCCGACGACCTGCTGTGGCTGGCCGATGCCTGGACCGGCCGTCAAGGCCAGGTCCGGCTCATCCCAGATGCGGCACAGGCACTCAACCGCGGTCTGGCCGACGAGCAGTACGGCCAGAGATTCCGGCAGCAGATCTACGACTGGTCGACCACCAGAAATCTGCCCCAGAACCTCAAACAAGTACTCGTACTGGTCTGTTCGGAGACGATGGCGCGCAGCCACCCGCACCAAGCGCTGGTACGGCTCCACCACCTGGACCGTCGGGCGGACGGGCGGGTGGCGGACACCGCGCGCAGTGCCCTGCTCGACCTCGCGCTCGGCAACAGCCGTATGTACCGCCTACTGCTCCAGCGCGTCCGCCGCAGCCTGGATGAATCGGATTGGGCCAGGGACCTTGGTCTGTTCCTCGCGCTCACCCGGTTCGCGCGGCTCATCGCCTCGCAGGAGGTGCGCGCGGGACTTACCGCTGGCTGGGCCGCGGTCTTCCGGAAGCTTCCGCGCGAGGAGTGGCAGCCGTATGCGGTCCGCTGGTTCACGGCTGTCGTGGACGGCTCCGGCCCGGAGCGGCTGCTCGACGTGCTTGTGGACGGCTGCCGGAAGGAAGCCGCCCTGCTCGGTGGCCTCTACCAGTTCGCCCGCGACTGGGAGCGGGCCGGTCCGCCGGGGCTCGACGGGCCCCGCATCTCGGGCCTGCTCCTCCAGAAGATCAACTTCGCCCAGGGGCTCGGCTTCCTGGTGCCTGCCGTCTGACGTCCACTCATCGGGGGAGAGCATGATCGGCTCAGGTCGCAACACCATGACCGTCTTCGTCACCCTCCTGCTCGGGCTGCTGCTCGTCATCGCGGGAGTCGCCCTGCAGTGGCCGCGCTGGGCCTGGCCCGTCCTGGCCGCCGTGCTGGTCACCGCCGCCGTGGCGGTCAATCGGCTCGTGTCCAGGGACCGTGACGGGTTCCCGCCCCACCTGGCCATGGAACCCGATCTGCCCATACCACCAGCCCCGCGCCAGGAGATCCGCGTCAGCGGGGTCGCACTGCCGAGTGCGGTCGCCGACTACGACTTCCTGTTCTCGGCCACAGTGCGCTGGAGCCTTCTCGAATCGCCGGACGGGGCCGCCCTCATCAACCCGTCCGGGCTCGCTGTTGATGCCGTCCTGCACCGGGCCCGGGAGATCACCGCGGGCCAGCCCCCGTCCCGGAGCGCGCTGGTACAGCACCGGCTGGCAGGCGCTCTCGCCACGATGCGGCCCGACTCCGGCGAACGGCTGCTCGCCATGGCCTTGGACGTCTCGCTCTGCCTTCCCGATCCGGATCTGGAACGGCTGGCCAAACTCTCGACCGTACGCAAGGAGCGGGACGTCTGGGAGCACGAGCGAAACCACGAACGCAACAAGCGCGACTATCTGGGCGACGACGTCCTCAAGGACACCGGCAGCGCCGTGGTGTGGTGGCTGTCCCGCAACGAGGACCGGATCGAGGAGACCGTGGATCGGATCGGAGTCCTGGCCAGGCTCACCGCCGCGGCCAACAACGACGAGGTGGCACCGGAGTTCCGCCACCTGGTGACTCCTCCCCTTGTTCCGCCGCAGCAGGACTTCGACGAGCAGAGCCCGCCCGGTCCGGAGACCGCCCAGGAACGGCACGAGGAACCACCAGAGGCAGGGCCGGACCATCGGATGGACGACGTGTTCGCCTGGTTCGGCTTCGGCCCGCACGATCCCGACCTGGCCCTGTTTGCGGAGCATCTGGTCCAAGTGGCCGAGGCGCACGGAAAGACTGAAGCCGCCGCCGAGATCAAATACCGCTTCGACGGCAGGATGCCCGAGAACCCCGCCGAGGCCCCACCCCCGAAGTCATGACCGGATTCAGGGAGCAAGCACACGAGGGCCCCGAACCGAACCCGGTCCGAGGCCCTCGTGGGAAATGGCGTGCCGACTACAGGCCCGCGGCCTTGCGCAGGGCGTCCACGCGGTCCGTGCGCTCCCACGTGAAGTCGGGGAGCTCGCGGCCGAAGTGGCCGTACGCCGCGGTCTGGGCGTAGATCGGGCGCAGCAGGTCGAGGTCGCGGATGATCGCGGCCGGGCGCAGGTCGAAGACCTGGGTGATCGCGGTCTCGATCTTCTCGTTGTCGACCGTGTTGGTGCCGAACGTCTCGACGAACAGGCCCACCGGCTCGGCCTTGCCGATCGCGTACGCGACCTGGACCTCGCAGCGCGCGGCGAGACCGGCGGCCACGACGTTCTTGGCGACCCAGCGCATGGCGTAGGCGGCCGAGCGGTCGACCTTGGACGGGTCCTTGCCGGAGAAGGCGCCGCCGCCGTGGCGGGCCATGCCGCCGTACGTGTCGATGATGATCTTGCGGCCGGTCAGACCCGCGTCGCCCATCGGGCCGCCGATCTCGAAGCGGCCGGTCGGGTTCACCAGGAGGCGGTAGGCGTCGGTGTCCAGCTTGATGCCGTCCTCGACGAGCTGCTTGAGGACGTGCTCGACGACGAACTCGCGGATGTCGGGCGCGAGCAGCGACTCCAGGTCGATGTCGCTCGCGTGCTGCGTGGAGACGACGACCGTGTCGAGGCGGACCGCCTTGTCGCCGTCGTACTCGATGGTGACCTGGGTCTTGCCGTCGGGGCGCAGGTACGGGATGGTCCCGTTCTTGCGGACCTCGGTCAGGCGGCGCGAGAGGCGGTGCGCGATGTGGATCGGCAGCGGCATCAGCTCGGGCGTCTCGTCCGTGGCGTAGCCGAACATCAGGCCCTGGTCGCCGGCGCCCTGCTTGTCGAGCTCGTCCTCGTCGCCCTCGACACGCTTCTCGTAGGCGGTGTCGACACCCTGCGCGATGTCCGGGGACTGCGCGCCGATGGACACCGAGACGCCGCAGGAGGCGCCGTCGAAGCCCTTCTTCGACGAGTCGTAGCCGATCTCCAGGATCTTGTCGCGGACCAGCTGGGCGATCGGCGCGTACGCCTTGGTCGTGACCTCTCCGGCCACGTGCACCAGGCCCGTGGTGATGAGGGTCTCCACGGCGACGCGGGAGGTCGGGTCCTCGCGCAGAAGCGCGTCGAGGATCGTGTCGCTGATCTGGTCAGCGATCTTGTCGGGGTGACCCTCGGTCACAGACTCCGAGGTGAAGAGACGACGGGACACAACGCTCCCTGGGGTTGCAGCGGCTGCTGGCTGATCATGGTCGGTCGCGCCGGGAGCTGCGCCCGGCTGCGGTTCCGAGACCAGTTTATCGGTCGGTTCTGCTCGTTGGACCACGTGTCTCGATCTGTGGAGTCCGGAGATCTCCGGATCTGGTCGTACGAACGTCCGTTTCGGGCCGTCGACGACAGTACGCGCGGGCCCGGGATCAAGCCCCGGGCCCGGGTCCGGGAAGGCTAGAGGCAGTCGGGAGACGCGGCGCCGGTTTGTCCGAAACGCCGGCTCACCAAATCCCACACGGTGTCGGCGAGGGCTTCCTTAGGGCCGTACGGGACCGGCGTCTCGGAGCCGTCGGCGCCGAGGACCACGGCCTCGTTCTCCTCGGAGCCGAACGTCTTGCGCTCACCGACCTCGTTGACGACCAGCAGGTCGCACCCCTTGCGCCGGAGTTTCAGGCGGCCGTTGGCCAGCACGTCGTCGGTCTCGGCGGCGAAACCGACGACCAGCTGCCCCGGCCGGGCCCGGTCGGCGGAGATCTCGGCCAGGACGTCCGGATTGCGGACCAGCGTGAGCGGCGCGGGCTCCTCGCCGTCCTTCTTCTTGATCTTCCCGGCGGCGTACGACCCGGGCCGGAAGTCGGCGACCGCGGCCGCCATGACCACGGCATCGGCGTCCCCGGCCGCCTTCAGGACGGCTTCCCGCAACTGTATGGCGGTGCCGACACGGACCACGTCGGCGCCCGCCGGGTCCGGCAGCCCGGTGTTCGCCTCGATCAGGGTGACCCTGGCCCCCCTCGCGACGGCGGTCCGCGCGAGGGCGTACCCCTGCTTGCCCGAGGAACGGTTGCCGAGATAGCGCACGGGGTCGAGCGGCTCCCGCGTGCCACCGGCGCTGATCACCACATGCCGCCCGGCCAGATCCCGCTCGGCACTCCCCCGCGCGAGCACTCGGCGGCACACCTCGAACAGCTCGTCCGGGTCGGGCAGCCGCCCCTTGCCCGTGTCGACGCCGGTGAGCCGGCCGACGGCGGGCTCGACGACGACCGCGCCCCGGCGGCGCAGCGTCGCCACGTTCTCCTGCGTCGCGGGGTGCTCCCACATCTCGGTGTGCATCGCGGGCGCGAAGACGACCGGGCAGCGCGCGGTGAGCAGGGTGTTGGTCAGCAGGTCGTCGGCGAGGCCGTGGGCGGCCTTGGCCAGCATGTCGGCGGTGGCCGGGGCCACGATCACGAGGTCGGCGCCCTGCCCGATGCGGACGTGCGGCACCTCGTGGACGTCGGACCAGACCTCGGTCGAGACGGGGTGGCCGGAGAGCGCCGACCAGGTGGCGGCCCCGACGAAGTGCAGCGCCGACGCGGTCGGCACCACCCGTACGTCGTGCCCCGACTCGGTCAGCCGGCGCAGCAGCTCGCACGCCTTGTAGGCGGCGATGCCGCCGCTGACCCCCAGAACGACCTTCGGCTTGGCCATCGGAAAATTCGCCTCTCCCCGCGCGCGCCTGATGCGTGTACGTACCCATGACACACCACAGGCCCGGCAGTCGCGCTGCCGGGCCTGTGGTGGAACGTTCTGTCGCCTACTGGGGCTGCCTACTGGGCGGGGCCCTCGATGGCCTCGGAGGTCAGCAGACCCGCGTTGATCTCGCGCAGCGCGATCGAGAGCGGCTTCTCGTGGACGTGGGTGTCCACCAGCGGGCCGACGTACTCGAGCAGACCCTCACCGAGCTGCGAGTAGTACGCGTTGATCTGGCGGGCACGCTTGGCCGCGTAGATCACCAGGCTGTACTTCGAGTCGGTTGCTTCGAGGAGCTCATCAATCGGAGGGTTGATGATGCCCTCGGGCGCGGTAATGGAAGAGGACACTCTCTGCCTTCCGATGGGGATCGAAGATGTGAGCTGAATCAAAGTGAGCCGACGCCGGTGCCCGGAACGTGCCGGGTAGATGACGTCATACGACTCGATCAAACAACTCGCATCAAGGCTAGCAGCTCACGGGCCACGTCCTCGACCGAGGTGTTGACCAGTGTGGTGTCGAACTCGGCCTCGGCGGCAAGTTCGACCTTCGCGGCGGCCAGGCGGCGCTCGATGACCTCGGGTGCCTCGGTGCCCCGGCCGGTGAGCCGGCGGACCAGCTCGTCCCAGCTCGGCGGCGCGAGGAAGACGAGCTGCGCCTCGGGCATCGACTCGCGCACGAGCCGGGCGCCCTGGAGGTCGATCTCCAGGAGGACGGGCTCGCCCGCTTCGAGGTGTTCGAGCACGGCCTTGCGCGGGGTTCCGTAGCGGTTGCCCGCGAACTCGGCCCACTCGAGCAGTTCGCCGTTGGCGACGAGCTTGTCGAACTCCTCGTCGTCGACGAAGAAGTACTGCACGCCGTGCCGCTCGCCGGGGCGCGGCTTGCGGGTCGTCGCCGACACCGAGAGCCAGACCTCGGGGTGGACCTTGCGCATATGAGCGACGACCGTGCTCTTGCCGACCCCGGAGGGGCCGGAGAGCACGGTCAGCCGCGGACGTGCGTCCGGGGGTACGGGGGTGGTCCCCCGGGGTGTTGCTGCCATGCGGCGATTATTCCAGCTTCTCGGGTATGCCCGAGACGTCAGGCCCCGGAGCCGCCGAACTCGCGCTCAAGGGACGCGATCTGGTTGGAGCCGAGCCCCCGCACGCGGCGGCTCTCGGAGATCCCGAGCCGCTCCATGATCTGCTTGGCGCGGACCTTGCCCACGCCGGGCAGGGACTCAAGGAGCGCGGAGACCTTCATCTTCCCGATGACGTCGTTCTCCTGGCCCGACTTGATGACCTCGTGGAGCGAGGCGCCGGAGTGCTTGAGTCGATTCTTGACCTCGGCCCGCTCCCGGCGAGCCGCGGCGGCCTTTTCGAGCGCGGCTGCGCGCTGTTCAGGGGTAAGGGGCGGAAGAGCCACGCCTACGTCACCTCGGATGTCGAACTGTCGGATACGGACCGGTGAGGAACCTAATCGCCCCACACCAGGCGAGCAACGAACAACGCACTCGCGCACGTGCTCGTCTGCTCTCGTCGGAGACTAGCGGCCAAGGCCGCTCCAGTCAGCGAGAACAGACGAAAAGTCCTGGTCAGCCTCAACCGACCGGGACTTTTCGGACAAAACACCCTGCTTTTGAGTAAGGAAATTGTCAACGTTCCGTGTGCGCACACCCCGCGGCCTCTCCGCACGAGCGCTCTGGCCGCTCCGCGAACCGGTCCGGCGGCCGTTGTCGCACGTCCGGAAAGCGCGGAGCCCCGGTGCGACGTATGTCACACCGGGGCTCCGCGCTGGATCACGCCTGGGGAATCGCCGCGCGGACCTCGTCGGCGTAACGGGCCGCCGCTTCGCGCAGGGCGCTCACGTCGGGGCCGTGGCGCAGCACGCCGCGGCTGACGCTCGGGACGACGTTGCGCACCGCGGAGCCGAAGACTCCGGGGAGGTCGGCCGGGGTCGCACCCTGGGCGCCGATGCCGGGGGCGAGCAGCGGGCCGTTGATGTCGAGGTTCACCCCGGCGTCGCCCAGCGTCGCGCCGACCACCGCGCCGACCGAGCCCATCGGCGAGGCGTCCGCGTTCTCGGCGGCCATGTGGTCCAGCATCAGCTGGGCCAGGGGACGGCCGTCGGCCGCGGTCGAGCGCTGGACCTCGGCGCCCTCCGGGTTGGAGGTCAGGGCAAGCACGAAGACGCCCGAGCCGGACTTCGCCGCCAGGTCGAGCGCCGGGCGCAGCGAGCCGAAGCCGAGGTACGGGGAGACGGTCACGGCGTCCGAGAACAGCGGGGATGCCGGGTCCAGGTAGGTGGCAGCGTACGCCGCCATGGTGGAGCCGATGTCGCCGCGCTTGGCGTCCATCAGGACCAGCGTGCCGGCCGCGCGGGCCTCCTCGACGGCCTTCTCCAGGACGGCGACGCCGCGCGAGCCGAACCGCTCGAAGAACGCGGACTGCGGCTTGAGCATCGCCACCCGGTCGGCGAGCGCCTCGACCGTGATGCGGGTGAAGCGTTCCAGTCCTGCGATGTCGTCGTTCAGGCCCCAGTCCGCGAGCAGGGACGCGTGCGGGTCGATGCCCACGCAGAGCGGACCGCGGGTGTCCATCGCCTCGCGCAGTCGGGTACCGAAGGGGATCATGCGGCGGCCTTCTTCCGGGTCTCGGCGCCGACGGCCTCGGCGAGCGTTGCGTACGGGGAGGATGCGAGCCGGGCCGCGAGGCCCTTGTGGATCGCGCGGCCCCAGAAGGGGCCCTCGTAGATGAAGGCGCTGTAGCCCTGGACCAGGGTGGCGCCGGCCAGGATGCGCTGCCAGGCGTCCTCGGCGTTCTCGATGCCGCCCACTCCGATCAGGACGAGCCGGTCGCCGACGCGGGCGTACAGGCGGCCGAGCACCTCCAGGGAGCGCTCCTTGAGCGGGGCGCCGGACAGGCCGCCGGTCTCCTTGACGAGGCCGGCCGGGGACTTCAGGCCGAGCCCGTCCCGGGCGATCGTGGTGTTCGTGGCGATGATGCCGTCCAGACCGAGCTCGACGGCGAGGTCGGCGACCGCGTCGATGTCGGCGTCCGCGAGGTCGGGGGCGATCTTGACGAGCAGCGGGACGCGGCGGCCGGTCACGCTGCGGTCGGCGGCCTCGCGCACAGCGGTCAGGAGCGGGCGCAGCGACTCGGTGGCCTGGAGGTTGCGCAGGCCCGGGGTGTTCGGCGAGGAGACGTTCACGACGAGGTAGTCGGCGTGCTCGGCCAGGCGCTCGGTCGACTTCACGTAGTCGGCGGCGGCCTCGGCCTCGGGGACGACCTTGGTCTTGCCGATGTTGACGCCCACGGTCGTACGGAACACGGCCTTGCGCGCCGCCAGGCGCTCGGCCACCGCCGCCGAGCCCTCGTTGTTGAAGCCCATGCGGTTGATCAGCGCGCGGTCCTGCACAAGGCGGAACAGGCGCTTCTTCGGGTTGCCGGGCTGGGGCTCGCCGGTGACCGTGCCGATCTCGATGTGGTCGAAGCCGAGCATCGACATGCCGTCGATGGCGACCGCGTTCTTGTCGAAGCCGGCGGCGAGGCCGAACGGGCCGTGCATGCGCAGGCCGAGGGCCTCGGTGCGCAGCTCCTTGTGGCGGGGGGCGAGCACGGCGGCGACGAAGGTGCGCAGGACGGGGATGCGGGCCGCGAGGCGGATCCAGCGGAAGGCCAGGTAGTGGGCCTGCTCGGGGTCCATGCGCTTGAAGACGAGGTTGAAGAAGAGCTTGTACATGTTCGGTGTCCTCAGGAGGCTCATGAAGAGGGGGACACCGTTTCCGGTGTCCCCCTCGTCGCCGTCTGCTAGTCGCGGGCCGCGGTCAGGTGTTCCGCGTGTTCCTGGAGCGAACGGACGCCCACGTCACCGTGGTTGAGGGCGTCGATGCCCTGGACGGCTGCCGCGAGCGCCTGGACCGTGGTCAGGCAGGGCACGGAGCGGGCGACCGCCGCCGTACGGATCTCGTAGCCGTCGAGGCGGCCGCCGGTGCCGTACGGCGTGTTGACGATGAGGTCGACCTCGCCGTCGTGGATCAGCTGGACGATCGTCTTCTCGCCGTTCGGGCCCTCGCCCTCGCTGAGCTTGCGGACGACCGTGGCGTTGATGCCGTTGCGGCGCAGCACCTCGGCGGTGCCGGAGGTGGCCATCAACTCGAAGCCGTGGGCGACCAGTTCGCGCGCCGGGAAGATCATCGTGCGCTTGTCCCGGTTGGCGACCGAGATGAACGCGCGGCCCTTCGTCGGCAGCGGGCCATAGGCGCCCGCCTGCGACTTGGCGTACGCGGTGCCGAACACCGAGTCGATGCCCATGACTTCACCGGTGGAGCGCATCTCCGGGCCGAGCACGGTGTCGACGCCGCGCCCGTGGACGTCGCGGAAGCGGCTCCACGGCATCACGGCCTCCTTGACGGAGATCGGCGCGTCCAGCGGCAGGGTGCCGCCGTCGCCCTCCTTGGGGAGCATGCCCTCGGCGCGCAGCTCGGCAACGGTCGCGCCGAGCGAGATGCGGGCGGCGGCCTTCGCGAGCGGCACCGCGGTCGCCTTCGAGGTGAAGGGCACGGTGCGCGAGGCGCGCGGGTTGGCTTCGAGGACGTACAGGATGTCGCCCGCCATCGCGAACTGGATGTTGATCAGTCCGCGGACGCCGACTCCCTTGGCGATGGCCTCGGTCGAGGCGCGCAGGCGCTTGATGTCGAAGCCGCCCAGCGTGATCGGGGGCAGCGCGCACGCGGAGTCGCCGGAGTGGATGCCGGCCTCCTCGATGTGCTCCATGACGCCGCCGAGGTAGAGCTCGGTGCCGTCGTAGAGGGCGTCCACGTCGATCTCGATCGCGTCGTCCAGGAAGCGGTCGACGAGCACCGGGCGGGTCGGCGAGATCTCGGTGGACTCGGCGATGTACGAGGCCAGCCGCTCCTCGTCGTAGACGATCTCCATGCCGCGGCCGCCGAGCACGTACGAGGGGCGTACGAGGACGGGGTAGCCGATCTCGTCGGCGATGGCCTTGGCGCCCGCGAAGGTGGTGGCGGTGCCGTGCTTGGGCGCGGGCAGGCCGGCCTCGGCGAGCACGCGGCCGAACGCGCCGCGGTCCTCGGCGGCGTGGATGGCCTCGGGCGGGGTGCCGACCACCGGGACGCCGTTGTCCTTGAGCGCCTGGGACAGGCCGAGCGGGGTCTGGCCGCCGAGCTGGACGACGACGCCCGCGACCGGGCCGGCGAGCGTCTCGGCGTGGACGATCTCCAGCACGTCTTCGAGCGTGAGAGGCTCGAAGTACAGGCGGTCGGAGGTGTCGTAGTCCGTCGAGACGGTCTCCGGGTTGCAGTTGACCATCACGGTCTCGTAGCCCGCGTCGCTCAGCGCGAAGGAGGCGTGGACGCAGGAGTAGTCGAACTCGATGCCCTGGCCGATGCGGTTCGGGCCCGAACCCAGGATGATCACGGCGGGCCTGGTGCGCGGCGCGACCTCGCTCTCCTCGTCGTACGAGGAGTAGAAGTACGGCGTCTTGGCGGCGAACTCGGCGGCGCAGGTGTCGACCGTCTTGTAGACCGGGCGCACTCCAAGCGCGTGCCGGACCTCGCGGACGACGTCCTCGCGCAGGCCGCGGATGTCGGCGATCTGGGCGTCGGAGAAGCCGTGCCGCTTGGCCTCGGCGAGCAGCTCGGGGCCGAGCTTGTCGGCGGCGGCCAGCTCGTCGGCGATCTCCTTGATGAGGAAGAGCTGGTCGACGAACCAGGGGTCGATCTTCGTGGACTCGAAGACCTCTTCCTGGGTGGCGCCCGCGCGGATCGCGTACATGACGGTGTTGATGCGGCCGTCGGTGGGGCGCCGGGCCTCTTCGAGGAGGACCTCCTTGGCGCCGACCGGGCCCGTGAAGTCGAACTGCGAGCCCTTCTTCTCCAGGGAGCGCAGCGCCTTCTGGAGGGCCTCGGTGAAGTTCCGGCCGATCGCCATGGCCTCGCCCACCGACTTCATGGTGGTGGTGAGGGTGGAGTCGGCGGAGGGGAACTTCTCGAAGGCGAAGCGCGGGGCCTTCACGACGACGTAGTCGAGCGTCGGCTCGAAGGACGCCGGCGTCTTCTCGGTGATGTCGTTGGGGACCTCGTCGAGCGTGTAGCCGATGGCGAGCTTGGCCGCGATCTTGGCGATCGGGAAGCCGGTGGCCTTCGACGCGAGCGCGGAGGACCGCGAGACGCGGGGGTTCATCTCGATGACGATGACGCGGCCGTCGTCCGGGTTGATCGCGAACTGGATGTTGCAGCCGCCGGTGTCGACGCCGACCTCGCGGATGATCGCGATGCCGATGTCGCGCAGGCGCTGGTACTCGCGGTCGGTCAGCGTCATCGCCGGGGCGACGGTGATCGAGTCGCCGGTGTGCACGCCCATCGGGTCGAAGTTCTCGATGGAGCAGACGACCACGACGTTGTCGTGCTTGTCGCGCATGAGCTCCAGCTCGTACTCCTTCCAGCCGAGGATGGACTCCTCCAGGAGCACCTCGGTGGTCGGCGAGAGCGTGAGGCCCTGCCCTGCGATGCGGCGCAGCTCCTCCTCGTCGTGCGCGAAGCCGGAGCCGGCGCCGCCCATGGTGAAGGAGGGGCGCACCACGACCGGGTAGCCGCCGAGCTCGTCGACGCCGCCCAGGACGTCGTCCATGGAGTGGCAGATGACCGAGCGGGCGGACTCGCCGTAGCCGATCTTGGCCTTGACGGCCTCGACGACGCCCTTGAACAGGTCGCGGTCCTCGCCCTTGTTGATGGCCTCGACGTTGGCGCCGATCAGCTCGACGCCGTACTTCTCCAGGACGCCCTGCTCGTGCATGGAGATCGCGGTGTTGAGCGCGGTCTGGCCGCCGAGGGTGGGCAGGAGGGCGTCGGGGCGCTCCTTGGCGATGATCTTCTCGACGAACTCGGGGGTGATCGGCTCGACGTAGGTGGCGTCGGCGATCTCCGGGTCGGTCATGATCGTGGCCGGGTTGGAGTTGACCAGGATGACCCTGAGTCCCTCCGCCTTGAGGATGCGGCAGGCCTGGGTGCCGGAGTAGTCGAACTCGGCGGCCTGGCCGATGACGATCGGACCGGAGCCGATGACCAGGACGGACTGGATATCGGAGCGCTTAGGCACGCTGGCCCTCCATCAGGGTTACGAAGCGGTCGAAGAGGTAGGCGGCGTCGTGCGGGCCGGCTGCCGCTTCGGGGTGGTACTGGACGCTGAAGGCCGGCTGGTCGAGCAGCTGGAGGCCTTCGACGACCTGGTCGTTCAGACAGACGTGGGAGACCTCGGCGCGCCCGTAGGGCGTCTCGGAGACCTTGTCGAGCGGCGCGTCGACGGCGAAGCCGTGGTTGTGCGCGGTGACCTCGACCTTGCCGGTCGTACGGTCCTGCACCGGCTGGTTGATGCCGCGGTGGCCGTACTTCAGCTTGTACGTGCCGAAGCCGAGCGCGCGGCCCAGGATCTGGTTGCCGAAGCAAATGCCGAACAGCGGCGTCCTGCGCTCCAGGACGGCCTGCATCACGGCGACGGGGCCGTCGGCGGTGGCCGGGTCGCCCGGGCCGTTGGAGAAGAACACGCCGTCGGGGTTGACCGCGTACACGTCCTCGGCGGTGGCGGTCGCGGGCAGCACGTGCACCTCGATGCCTCGCTCGGCCATGCGGTGCGGGGTCATGCCCTTGATACCCAGGTCGACGGCGGCGACGGTGAACTTCTTCTCACCGATCGCGGGGACGACGTAGGTCTCCTTGGTGGCGACCTCCGCGGAGAGGTTCGCGCCGATCATCTGGGGCGCTTCCTTCACACGGGCCAGCAGGGCCTCGTCGCGGACGCCCTCCCAGACGTCGCCGGAGAAGATGCCCACGCGCATGGCGCCGCGCTCGCGCAGGTGGCGAGTGAGCGCGCGGGTGTCGATGCCGGAGATCCCGACGACGCCCTGCTTGACGAGTTCCTCGTCCAGGGAGCGGCGCGAGCGCCAGTTGGACGGGACGCGCGCGGGGTCGCGCACGACGTATCCGGCCACCCAGATGCGCGAGGACTCGGGGTCCTCGTCGTTGACGCCGGTGTTGCCGACGTGCGGGGCGGTCATCACGACGACCTGGCGGTGGTACGACGGGTCGGTCAGGGTCTCCTGGTAGCCGGTCATGCCGGTGGAGAACACGGCCTCGCCGAAGGTCTCCCCCACGGCCCCGTAGGCGCGGCCGCGGAAGATACGGCCGTCCTCCAGGACGAGTACGGCGGGAGTCTTGGCGGCTCCCCGGGTGGAGGTCGTCATCGTGCGGCGCCTTCCGTCGTGTCGGTGGGTTGTTCGGAGGTCTCGGTCATGGAGTTGATGGCTTCGACCCAGGCCGGGTGCTGCTCGGCCCGGTCGGAGCGGAAGCCCGAGTCGATGAGCTTGTCGCCGTGCTGCCAGGTGACGACGAGCAGGCCGCCCTCGGTGAGGACCTTGCCCGCGATGCCCTTGTCGAGCCGGGCCTCGCGGAGCTGCGCGGCCGGGACGAAGAAGTCGTCCGCCCCGGGGCGTACGACGTCCAGGCCCGCGTCCGTCAGGGTGAGCTCGGCCTTGCTGCGTACGCCCAGGCCGTGCGCCACGATGCGGTCGAGCCACTGCCCGGCGGTGGTGGAGCCGTGGTAGCGGCCGCTCAGCTTCAGTTTCGCCTCGCCGGGCGCTTCGGGCGCGGTGGGGAGGGCGGGGAGGTCGGCCTGGAGGCGGCCGCGCCACTGCCAGCCCTGGCGCATCAGCCAGTAGACGAGCGCCACGAAGAGCGCGAGCCCGACGAGCCAGCCGATCCGTCCGCCCCAGTTGGTCACCTCGGCGGACTTCTCCTCGGCGGCCAGATTGATCAGTGATGCGTACGTCACGCCAGCTTCCCGTCCACGACCGTTGCCCGGCCCCGCAGGAAGGTGTGGGTGATGCGTCCGGGCAGCTCGCGGCCCTCGTAGGGGGTGTTGCGGCTGCGGGAGGCGAAGCCCGCGGGGTTCACCTCTCCACGGTATGCCGGATCCACCAGGGTCAGGTTGGCGGGTTCGCCTGCCGAGACGGGGCGTCCGTGGCCGGTCGCCCGGCCGATCTCGGCGGGCTTGTGGGACATGCGGTCGGCGACGCCGGCCCAGTCGAGCAGGCCGGTCTCGACCATCGTGTGCTGGACGACGGAGAGCGCGGTCTCCAGGCCGACCATGCCCATGGCGGCCGCGGCCCACTCGCAGTCCTTGTCCTCGTGCGGGTGCGGGGCGTGGTCGGTGGCGACGATGTCGATGGTGCCGTCGGCGAGCGCCTCGCGCAGCGCCATGACGTCCTTCTCCGTACGCAGCGGCGGGTTGACCTTGTAGACCGGGTTGTACGAGCGGACCAGCTCGTCGGTGAGGAGCAGGTGGTGCGGGGTGACCTCGGCGGTCACGTCGATGCCGCGGGACTTGGCCCAGCGGACGATCTCGACGGAGCCGGCGGTCGAGAGGTGGCAGATGTGCACGCGGGAGCCGACGTGCTCGGCGAGCAGCACGTCGCGGGCGATGATCGACTCCTCGGCGACGGCGGGCCAGCCGCCGAGGCCGAGCTCGGCCGAGACGACGCCCTCGTTCATCTGGGCGCCCTCGGTCAGGCGGGGCTCCTGGGCGTGCTGGGCGACGACGCCCCCGAAGGCCTTCACGTACTCCAGGGCGCGGCGCATGATCACGGCGTCGTCGACGCACTTGCCGTCGTCGGAGAAGACGGTGACGCCGGCGGCGGAGTCGTGCATGGCGCCGAGCTCGGAGAGCTTCTTGCCCTCGAGGCCCACGGTGACGGCGCCGATGGGCTGCACGTCGCAGTAGCCGGACTCCTTGCCGAGCCGCCAGACCTGCTCGACGACGCCCGCGGTGTCGGCGACGGGGAAGGTGTTGGCCATGGCGAAGACCGAGGTGAACCCGCCACGTGCGGCCGCCTGGGTGCCGGTGAGGACCGTCTCGGAGTCCTCGCGGCCGGGCTCGCGCAGGTGGGTGTGCAGGTCGACGAGACCGGGCAGCAGGATCTGGCCCTCGGCGTCGACGACGGTCGCGTCCCCGGCGTCGAGGCCGCTACCGACGGCGGCGATCGTCTCGCCGTCGATCAGGACGTCCTGGACGTCGCCGCCGAGGACCTTCGCACCACGGATAAGGATCTTGCTCATGGTTACTTGTTCTCCGAATCGGTGGGACGGGCGTGGCTGACGGCGGGCTCGTTGCCGCCGAGCAGCAGGTACAGGACCGCCATGCGGGTGTGGACGCCGTTGGCGACCTGCTCGACGACCGTGCAGCGGTCGGAGTCGGCGACCTCGGCGGTGATCTCCATGCCGCGGACCATCGGGCCGGGGTGCATGACGATGCCGTGCTCGGGCATCTTGGCCATGCGGTCGCCGTCGAGCCCGTAGCGCCGCGAGTACTCGCGCTCGGTCGGGAAGAAGGCGGCGTTCATGCGTTCGCGCTGCACACGCAGCATCATCACCGCGTCGGACTTCGGCAGCACGGCGTCCAGGTCGTACGACACGTCGCAGGTCCAGTGCTCGACGCCGACCGGGAGCAGCGTCGGCGGGGCCACCAGGGTGACCTCGGCGCCCAGCGTGTGCAGCAGGTCGACGTTGGAGCGGGCCACCCGGCTGTGCAGCACGTCGCCGACGAGGGTGATGCGCTTGCCGGCCAGGTCCTGGCCGAGCGCGTCCTTGCCGACCAGGCGGCGGCGCATGGTGAACGCGTCGAGCAGCGCCTGGGTGGGGTGCTGGTGGGTGCCGTCGCCCGCGTTGATGACCGGGGCGTCGATCCAGCCGGAGGTGGCCAGGCGGTAGGGGGCGCCGGACGCGCTGTGCCGGATGACGACGGCGTCGACGCCCATCGCCTCCAGCGTCTGCGCGGTGTCCTTCAGGGACTCGCCCTTGGAGACCGAGGAGCCCTTGGCGGCGAAGTTGATGACATCGGCCGACAGACGCTTCTCGGCCGCCTCGAAGGAGATCCGGGTGCGGGTGGAGTCCTCGAAGAACAGGTTGCAGATCGTCCGGCCGCGCAGCGCGGGGAGCTTCTTTATCGGCCGGTCGGAGACGCGGGCCATCTCCTCGGCGGTGTCGAGGACGAGGACGGCGTCGTCGCGGGTGAGGTCGGCGGCCGAGATGAGGTGACGCATCATCTGGGGGTTCTCCAGGTGTGGTGGAGGTTTGGGCATGCGGGCGCGCAGAAGCAGGCCGTACGGGTCCGGTCGGGCCGTACGGGGTCGGGTGGGGCCTACTGCTCGCCGGCCGGGGCGGTCTGCTTGACACCGAGCAGCACGGCGTCGCGGCCGTCCTCCTCGGCGAGCTGGACCTTGACCGTCTCCCGCAGCGACGTGGGGAGGTTCTTGCCGACGTAGTCGGCGCGGATCGGGAGTTCGCGGTGGCCGCGGTCGACGAGGACCGCGAGCTGGACGGCGCGGGGGCGGCCGATGTCGCCGAGCGCGTCGAGGGCGGCGCGGATGGTGCGGCCGGAGAAGAGCACGTCGTCGACGAGGACGACGAGGCGCCCGTCGATGCCGTCGCCGGGGATCTCCGTGCGGCCGAGCGCCCGGGCGGGCTTCATCCGCAGGTCGTCGCGGTACATGGTGATGTCGAGGGAGCCGACCGGGGTCTTGCGCCCGGTGATCTCCTCCAGCTTCACGGCGAGCCGCTCGGCGAGGAAGACGCCGCGGGTCGGGATACCGAGGAGCACCACGTCGTCGGCGCCCTTGGCACGTTCGACGATCTCGTGGGCGATACGGGTCAGGACGCGGGCGATGTCGGGGCCTTCGAGAACGGGCCGCGCCGCATCGGGGTGCGCCGGATCCTGCTGGTTCTGCGGGTGCTGCGTGTCCATATGAAACGGACCTCCTTCTCCGCCTCACGGGACGGATCTTAAAGGACGTCGGAATTGCGTCACCAACGGTACCAGGGGCCAGGAGGCACCCGACACCGGGCCATCACTCGAACGGGTGAGTGCGCCCGACGAATCGCCGTGGCCTGTAGGGCCCGGCACACGCGGAGCCTGTCACTCCTCCGGGGTCAGGGTGTGGACCATTCGGCTTGACGCGGCCAAGTAACGCTGCGTAACCTCACAGTGAGTTACAGCCGCGCGGCGGAGCCGCACGTTGTCACAGCGTCCGGGGAGCTATATGTCCAGCGAATACGCAAAACAGCTCGGGGCCAAGCTCCGCGCCATCCGCACCCAGCAGGGCCTCTCCCTCCATGGTGTGGAGGAGAAGTCCCAGGGCCGCTGGAAGGCCGTCGTGGTCGGCTCGTACGAGCGCGGCGACCGCGCCGTGACCGTACAGCGCCTTGCCGAGCTGGCGGACTTCTACGGCGTTCCGGTGCAGGAACTGCTGCCGGGCACCACGCCGGGCGGAGCCGCCGAGCCGCCGCCGAAGCTGGTTCTCGATCTTGAGCGCCTCGCGCACGTCCCGCCGGAGAAGGCGGGCCCGCTGCAGCGTTACGCGGCGACCATCCAGTCGCAGCGCGGCGACTACAACGGCAAGGTCCTCTCCATCCGCCAGGACGACCTGCGCACCCTTGCCGTGATCTACGACCAGTCGCCCTCGGTGCTGACCGAGCAGCTGATCAGCTGGGGCGTCCTGGACGCGGACGCGCGCCGCGCGGTCGCCCACGAAGAGGGCTGACGCCCCTTCAGCAGAAACGTGCCGTCGGGCCCGGTGGGAGCACTCCGCTCCCACCGGGCCCGACGGCATTTGTGTATGCGGTCATACGGTCGCCCGAACACGCCGAAGGGCCCGCAGCACACGTGGCGCTGCGGGCCCTTCGTAGGCCTTGTCCCTGCCGGAGGCTAGTCGCGGCGCAGGCTCGGCTTGAGGTCCTTGAAACGGGCGAGGAGCCCGTTCACGAAGGCCGGCGAGTCGTCCGTGGAGAACTCCTTCGCCAGCTGGACGGCCTCGTCGATGACGACCGCGTCGGGCGTCTCGTCCTCCCAGACGAGCTCGTACGCGCCGAGCCGCAGGATGTTCCGGTCGACGACCGGCATCCGGTCGAGCGTCCAGCCCACCGCGTACGTGGAGATCAGGTCGTCGATGCGGTCCACATGGCCCGCGTACCCCTCGACGAGCTGCATCGTGTACTCGGCGACCGGCGGCTGACGGTCGTCGGACCGCGAGTGCCGCACCCAGTCCGCGAGGACCGTCTGCACGGACTCACCGCGCTGGTCGGCCTCGAAGAGGATCTGGAAGGCGCGCTTGCGGGCCTTGTTCCGGGCAGCCACGGTTAGCTGTTCACCCGGCCGAGGTAGTCGCCGGTGCGGGTGTCGACCTTGATCTTCTCACCGGTGGTGATGAAGAGCGGGACGCCGATCTCGTAACCGGTCTCCAGGGTGGCCGGCTTGGTGCCGCCGGTGGAGCGGTCGCCCTGGACGCCCGGGTCGGTGTGCTGGATGACCAGCTCGACGGCGGCGGGGAGCTCGACGTAGAGCACCTCGCCCTCGTGCTGCGCGACCGAGGCGGTGAAGCCCTCGATCAGGAAGTTGGCGGCGTCGCCGACGGCCTTGCGGTCGACCATCAGCTGGTCGTACGTGTCCATGTCCATGAAGACGAAGTACTCGCCGTCCATGTACGAGAACTGCATGTCGCGGCGGTCGATGGTGGCCGTCTCGACCTTCACACCGGCGTTGAAGGTCTTGTCGACCACCTTGCCGGAGAGCACGTTCTTGAGCTTGGTGCGCACGAAGGCCGGGCCCTTGCCGGGCTTGACGTGCTGGAACTCGACGACGGACCAGAGCTGGCCTCCGTCGAGCTTGAGCACCAGGCCGTTCTTGAGGTCGTTCGTGGAAGCCACGGTTGCGGAATCTCCTGGACTGAAAGCTGGTGGACGACCGAGGGTACGTACACGGGGCACGTACGCGTGCTAGAGCGCTAGCAGCTCCTTGGTCGTGATGGTGAGTAGCTCGGGGCCGCCGTCCGCCTCGGGGCGTACGACGAGCGTGTCATCGATCCGGACGCCGCCCCGGCCCGGGAGGTGGACCCCCGGTTCGACGGTGACCGGCACGCAAGTGTCCAGTTTACCCATGGCTCCAGGTGCGAGCTGCGGCTCCTCGTCGATTTCGATCCCGACGCCGTGTCCGGTGAGCGGTCCGAAGGCCTCCGCGTGACCCGCCGAGTCCAGCACCTGGCGGGCCGCGCGGTCCACCGCGCGGTACTCGGCGCCCGGTACGAGGGCCTCCCGGCCTGCCCGCTGGGCTGCGAAAACGGCGTCGTACAGCTCGATCTGCCAGTCGGCCGGGGTGGTGCCGATCACGAAGGTGCGGCCGATCTCGCAGCGGTAGCCGCGGTAGGTGGCACCCAGGCAGACCGAGAGGAAGTCGCCCTCCTCGACCCGGCGGTCGGCCGGGCGGTGGCCGGCCCGGCCGGAGTTGGGGCCGGTGCCGACCGAGGTCATGAAGGCGGGCCCGTCCGCGCCGTGGTCGACCAGGCGGCGCTCCAGTTCCAGGGCGAGGTGGCGCTCGGTGCGGCCCACCAGGATCGACTCCAGGAGCTCGCCCAAGGCCTGGTCGGTGATCTCGGCGGCGATCCGCAGACAGGCGATCTCGTCCTCGTCCTTGACCAGGCGGCGCTGCTCGACGGCCCCGCCCAGGTCACTCAGGAGCAGCCGGGGCGCCACCGAGCCGAGCGCGCGGTGGCGGGCCACGGACAGGTGGTGCTCCTCGACGGCCAGCGAGTCGGCGCCGCTGGTCTGGGCGAGGTCGGCGGCCGCGACGGCCGGGTCGCCGCCGGGGGCGGGCAGCACGGTGATCCGGAGCTGCTCGTCGAGGTGCCCCTCGATGAGGTCGCCCGACGGCGTCTGCGGGCACAGCAGTACGTCCTCGGCCGGGCCGACGAGCAGGACGGCGCCGGGCGGTGCGCCGCCCGCGAGGTAGCGGACGTTGGCCGGGCGGGAGACCAGGGCGGCCGCGCTTCCTGCGGCCGCGCAGCGGTCCCGCAGCCAGCCGCGGCGCACCGCGAACACCTCTGACATGCCCCGAGCGTATGAGCGGGGCGCCCGGTCGGCCGGTTCAGCGCGTCCGACCGGGGGCCGCCCCGGTGGTCGGTCCGTTCTTGTCCTCGCCCCCCAAGGCCTCAAGGGCCAGGGGACCCCATGACGGGCTGGAGTAGCTCCCCCGAGCCACGCGCCGCGTGCTCCGGTCTACCAGCTCGGCGGGCTGGCGATCGTTCTGGCCAGGACGTCGTCCAGGAGGCGGGCCGTGGTGGGCACGTCGTACTGGGAGTTGTCGATGATCGGCAGGCCCGAGCCGTACCAGCCGGCCATGCGGCCGTGGATGCCGGCCACCTCCTCGTCCGAGAGGCGGCGGTTGCCGCTGCGCTCCGCGTTGCGCTCCAGGACCACTTCGAGGCCCGGCAGCAGCACGACCGGCAGCAGGCCGGGGCCCACATGCCGCTTCCAGCCGCCGAGGCCGACGACCGGCCGGTCGGGGAACACCGCGTCGTCGAGGATGCACGAGATGTTGTTGGCCAGGAAGTTCCGCGCGGCGAAGCCGCAGGTGCGGCGGGCCAGGCGGTACTGGGCCTCGGAGTGGTCGTTCCAGCCCGACTGCGGGTCGGCGAACCCCGAGCACACCCATTCGCGTACGTCGTCGAGGCTGATGTGGGCGGTGGGCACCCGGCGGTGCTGCGCCCAGTACCGGGCCACGGTCGTCTTGCCGGCTCCTGCGGGGCCGATGAGGAGCACCGCGAGCGTGGTGGCGCCGGTCCCCTCGGGGGCCTGCGGCATCGGTACCGGCCCGCCGGGCGGCAGGGCGACGTGACCGGTGGTGTCCCGGGACGGCGGCCGGGCCGAGGCGTGCTGCGGGGCGGGCCCGTGCCAGCCCTGGCCGGGCGGCTGCTGGGTGCCCGCCGTGTGCAGGGCCCCCGGGTGATGGGCCGGCGCGGGTGGCGACTGCGGGTGGGCGGGGAGCTGGGCGGTCGCGGGCCCGGAGCCGGGCGGGGGCCCGGGCTGGTAGGGCGGGGCTCCCGGCGCGGGCGGGGGCGCGCCGGGACGCAGCGGAGCCGTCGCCTCCGGCTCGATCGGCTGCGCCCAGTCGTGCGGGGTCTGCCCCGGGGCGTGGGGCGGCGGCAGTGGAGCCCCCCCTGCGTGCTGCATCCGGTGCCACTCCGTCTCGTACAGGCAACTGGCGCTGGTCGGGCGCCCGTCGGGCGGCCCGGTGCAGAACCGTACCTCTCCCGGCCGCCACAGTGTGAACGGCCGGGGAGCGGCAACAGTGCCCGTCAGCCGAGTTCGTCGGCCAGTTCGTCGGCGAGCGCGCGCAGCGCCAGACGGTAGGAGCCGATACCGAAGCCGGCGACGGTGCCGGTGGCGACGGGTGCGATCACCGAGGTGTGGCGGAATTCCTCACGGGCGTACGGGTTCGAGATGTGCACCTCGATGAGCGGCGCGGTGCGCTGGGCGGCCGCGTCGCGCATTCCGTACGAATAGTGGGTGAAGGCGCCCGGGTTGATGACGACCGGAATCCGGCCGTCCGCGGCCTCGTGCAGCCAGCGGATGAGCTCGCCCTCGTCGTTGGTCTCGCGGACCGAGACGTCGAAGCCGAGCTCCTTGCCGAGCGCCTCGCAGACCTCGACGAGGCCGGCGTAGGTGGTGGCGCCGTACACGTCGGGCTCGCGCGAGCCGAGGCGGCCCAGATTGGGGCCGTTGAGGACGAACACCCGCCGGGTCATGCGGAGACCTCGCCATAGGCGGCGAGCAGCACCGCGGGGTCGGGGCCCTCCAGGACGGTCGGCTTGGCGAGGCCGTCCAGGACGATGAAGCGCAGGAGGTCGCCGCGGGATTTCTTGTCCAGCTTCATGTTCTCCAGGAGCTTGGGCCACTGGTCGCCGCGGTAGGTGAGCGGCAGGCCGACCGACTTGAGGATCGCGCTGTGCCGGTCCGCGGTCGCGTCGTCCAACCGCCCTGCCAGCCGGCCGAGTTCGGCCGCGAAGACCATGCCGACGGAGACGGCCGCGCCGTGCCGCCACTTGTAGCGCTCGTTCTTCTCGATGGCGTGGGCGAGGGTGTGGCCGTAGTTGAGGATCTCGCGCAGACCCGATTCCTTCAGGTCGCCAGAGACGACTTCGGCCTTGACCCGGATGGAGCGCTCGATGAGCTCGGCGGTGTGCGGGCCCTCGGGGCTGCGGGCGCCGGCCGGGTCGGACTCGATGAGGTCGAGGATGACCGGGTCGGCGATGAAGCCGGTCTTGATGACCTCGGCCATGCCCGACACGTAGTCGTTGACCGGCAGCGAGTCGAGCGCGGCGAGGTCGCACAGGACACCGACGGGCGGGTGGAACGAGCCCACCAGGTTCTTGCCCTCGGCGGTGTTGATGCCGGTCTTGCCGCCGACGGCCGCGTCCACCATGCCGAGCACGGTGGTCGGCACCGAGATCCAGCGCACCCCGCGCAGCCAGGTGGCCGCGACGAAGCCCGCGAGGTCGGTGGTGGCGCCGCCGCCGACGCCGATGACGACGTCGGTGCGGGTGAAGCCCGACTGTCCGAGCGCCTTCCAGCAGTAGGCGGCGACCTCGGCGGTCTTGGCCTCCTCGGCGTTCGGCACCTGGATGGCGATGGCCTCGTAGCCCTCGGCGGCGAGGTCCTGGCGGATCGCGTCACCGGTGCCGGCCAGGGCCTCCGGGTGGATGATCGCGACCCGCTTGGCCCGGTCGCCGATGAGTCCGGCGAGTTCGCCCAGCAGGTTGCGGCCGACGAGCACTTCGTACGGGTCCGTCCCCGCGGCGCCGCCGACCTGGATCCGGGTGGGTGCCTGCTCCGTCATGCGTCCTTCAACTCCAGTGCGTCGAGGACCGCCTGGGCGACCTCTTCGGGGGTGCGCTCGTCGGTCGCGACGACCGCACGGGCGACTTCGGTGTACAGATGGCGCCGCGCGTCCATCAGCTCGCGCCACTGCCGACGCGGGTTGACCGCGAGCAGGGGGCGCGCGGTGTTCAGGCCGACGCGCTTGACCGCCTCCTCGACGTCCATCGAGAGATAGACGACGGGGTGCGGCGCGAGCAGCGCGCGGGTGCCCTCGTCGAGGACCGCACCGCCCCCGAGGGCGAGGACGCCGGTGTGCTCGGCGAGGGCGACGCGCACCGCCTCCCGCTCCAGGGCGCGGAAGTGCGGCTCGCCGTCCTCGATGAAGATGTCGGAGATCGCGCGGCCCTCGGCGGCCACGATGTCGGCGTCGGTGTCCCGGTAGGGCGCGCCGAGCCGCTCGGCGAGCAGTGCGCCCACGGTGGATTTGCCCGAGCCCATCGGCCCGACCAGGACGACCAGCGGTCCGCTGCTCACCGGATCTGCAGGTGGTCGAGGTAGGACTCGACGTTGCGGCGGGTCTCGGGGACGCTGTCGCCGCCGAACTTCTCGGCGACGGCGTCCGCGAGGACGAGCGCGACCATGGCCTCGGCGACGATGCCCGCAGCCGGCACGGCGCACACGTCGGAGCGCTGGTGGTGGGCCTTGGCGGCCTCGCCGGTGGCGACGTCGATGGTGGCGAGCGCACGCGGCACGGTCGCGATGGGCTTCATCGCGGCCCGTACACGCAGCAGTTCACCGGTGGTCAGGCCGCCCTCGGTGCCGCCGGAGCGGCCGGAGGTGCGCTTGACGCCCTCGGCGGTGTTCACGATCTCGTCGTGCGCCTTGGAGCCGGGCACCCGGGCCAGGTCGAAACCATCGCCGACCTCGACACCCTTGATCGCCTGGATGCCCATCAGGGCCGCGGCGAGACGGGCGTCAAGACGGCGGTCCCAGTGCACGTGCGAGCCGAGGCCGACCGGCACGCCGTAGGCGAGGACCTCGACGACTCCGCCGAGGGTGTCGCCGTCCTTGTGGGCCTGGTCGATCTCGGCGACCATCGCCTTCGACGCGTCCGCGTCCAGGCAGCGCACCGGGTCGGCGTCCAGCTTCTCGACATCGGCGGGAGTCGGGTAGACGCCGTACGGGGCCTTGGCCGCGGCCAGCTCCACCACATGGCTGACGATCTCGATGCCGGCCGTCTCCTTCAGGTAGGAGCGGGCCACCGCGCCGAGCGCGACGCGGGCCGCGGTCTCCCGGGCACTGGCGCGCTCCAGGATCGGCCGGGCCTCGTCGAAGCCGTACTTCTGCATGCCGGCGAGGTCGGCGTGGCCGGGCCTCGGACGGGTCAGCGGGGCGTTGCGGGCCAGCTCGGCGAGGATCTCCGGGGCCACGGGATCGGCCGACATGACCTGCTCCCACTTGGGCCACTCGGTGTTCCCCACCATGATCGCGACCGGCGAGCCCATCGACAGGCCGTGCCGCACGCCACCGAGGAAGGTCACCTCGTCACGCTCGAACTTCATACGGGCGCCGCGTCCATAGCCGAGCCGCCGCCGGGCCAAGTGGTCGGCCACCAGCTCGGTGGTGATCGGCACGCCGGCGGGAAGGCCCTCCAGCGTCGCGACAAGTGCGGGTCCGTGGGACTCCCCAGCGGTCAGCCAACGCAACCTGCTCAACGGTGCTCCTCGTTGCTCGCGCGTCCTGGTAATCCGACGGCGCGGCCGGGGTGCGCGGCCCTGGCCCGCCACCACTGATCCTCCCACGTCCCGGATGGTGGGCCGGGACGTGGTCCAGCTGGCGGACTGTGATCTCGTCCGGTGCGGGCCGTGGTGGGTTGCTCGCGCAGATCCCCGCACCCCTGTAGGTGGCGCACCCCCGTGCGTGCGGCCCGGGCGACGGAGGTCGCGCACCGCGATGAGACTCAGCGGCCTGCCAAGGCCGACTCGCCCGCCTTGCGCATGGCTTCCAGCGGGGCCTTGTCGCAGCCCGTCATCTGCTCGACCTGGAGCACCGCCTGGTGCACGAGGAGGTCGAGGCCGCCGACGACCGCTCCCCCGCGTCCCGCCCAGGCGGCCGCGAGCGCCGTCGGCCAGGGCTCGTACAGGACGTCGAAGAGGGTGCCGGGCCGTTCGGGGACGGCCGCGGCCAGGGCGTCGGTGGTGCCGGCCGGGGTGGTGGCGACGACGAGAGGCGCCTCGAAGGCGTCGGCCGCCCGCGACCAGTCGGCGGTGCGGACGTCGACGCCGAGCCGTTCGCCCCAGCCGCGCATCTCCTCGGCCCGGGCCTCGGAGCGTACGTACGCCGTGACCGGCCCCGTGCAGATCCGGGCGAGCGCGGCGAGGGCCGAGGAGGCGGTCGCGCCCGCGCCGAGGACGGCGGCGGACTCGACCCGGGTCACCCCTCGCTCGCCCAGGGCCGCGATCATGCCGGGGATGTCGGTGTTGTCGCCGAGGCGGCGGCCGTCGTCCGTGAAGACGACGGTGTTGACCGCCTCGACCGAGGCCGCCGTCGCGCTCACCGCGTCGAGCAGCGGGATGACCGCCCGCTTCAGCGGCATCGTGAGGGACAGGCCCGCCCAGGACGTGTCGAGCCCCGCGAAGAAGCGGGACAGGCCCGCCTCGTCGACCTCGAACCGGTCGTAGGACCAGTGGGCGAGGCCCAGTTCGGCGTACGCGGCCCGGTGCAGGACCGGGGACAGCGAGTGTGCGATGGGCGACCCGAGCACGGCCGCCCTGCGCGCGCCCTCACTGGCCGGACTGGGCATTGAACTCTTCCTTCAGCTTGTTGAACTCGGCCAGGTTCTTGGCGAATTCGGTCTTCTGCTTGCCATCGGTGGCCACGAAGTACATCCAGCCGTCCGACGTCGGGTTCAGTGCGGCGGCAAGCGCCTCGGTGCCGGGGTTGCCGATGGGCCCGGGAGTCAGGCCCTTCCACTTGTACGTGTTGTACGGGTCCGGGTTGGCGTTGATCTCGGCCAGGCCGATCTTGATGTTGCTCTTGCCGGTGAGGTAGTTGTACGTCGAGTCGAACTGGAGCTTCTGGTTGGTCTGGGTGTTGTCCGGCTTGAGGCGGTTGTAGACGACCTCGGACATCTTGCGGAAGTCGTCGTGCGTCTTGCCCTCGGCCTGCACGAGGCTGGCCACGGTGATGAGCTGCCAGGGGCCGTCCAGGTTGAGCTTCTTGGCCTCGGCTGTCAGGTCCTGCTTGCCGTACTCGGAGCTGGCCCGGTTGACCATCTTCTTCAGGACGTCCTCGGGCTTCATGCCCTTGGCGACCGGGTAGCTCGCCGGGTAGAGGAATCCTTCCAGCGGGTCCTTGACGTTCTTGTGGCCCTTGGCCCAGTCGGGCAGGCCCATGCTGTCGGCCTTCTTGAGCGCGATGCCCTTGGTCGTGCCCACGGGCAGGCCGAGCCGGGTGTCGATCGCCTCGTACACCCAGGAGTTGCGTTTGCCTTCGGGAATGATGAGGGAGTTGCGGCTGCTCGGGTTGAGCATGAGCTTGACCGCGTTGGCCGCGGACATGCCCTTCTTCAGCGTGTAGGCGCCGGCCTGGATCGTCTTGCCCTTGGGGTCGTCGTTCTGGGCCTGGACGAAGGCGTCGATGCTCTTGACGACACCGGCCTGCTTGAGGATCTGGCCGATCTCGGAGCCGCCCGCGCCCGTCGGGATCTCGACGGTGACGGTCTCGCTGGTGCCCTCACCTGCGTAGTCGGGGGCCGTGCCGAATTTCTTCTGGTAGAAGTCGTAGCCCACGTAGCCGACCCCGCCGACGCCGACGGCGAAGATCACCGCGAGGACCAGGCAGGCGCGCCCGCTCTTGCCCTTCTTCTTGGTCTTGCCGCGCCGGTCGCGGCCACCGCCGTCTCCCTTGCTGCGGCGGGACTCACGCGGCTCGTCGTCTTCGCGTTCGCCATCGCCGGAGCCCGTGAAGAACGGGTGGTTCTCCTCCTGCGGCTCGGCGTCCCACTCACCGCCCTGCTCCGGCACCCCGGGCACGGCGGGCGACTGTCGCTGGCCGGGCGGCTGCGGCGGCGGATACGCCTCGGGGGTGCTGTAGAGGTCGTTGCCCTCGTCGGCGTAGCCGTTGTTGTACGGGTCGGGCTGCTGGCCCGCGTACGGCATGGCGGCCTGCTGGCCCGTGGCGTCCCAGCCCCCGCCCCCGCCCCCGTTGTACTGCTGGGCCTGCTGGGGCTGCTGGGCCTCGGCGGGCTGGGCCGCGTACTGCTGCTGCGGGTAGCCCTGCTGGGGCTGTTCGACGTAGCCCTGCTGGACCTGCTGCTCGGCGTACTGCGGCTGCGGCGCGTACGGGTCGTGCGGCTGCTGCGGGTAGTACTGCTGCTGTGGGTGCTGCTGGTACTGCTGCGGCTGCTGCTCGGGACCGCCGTACGGAACCTGACCGGAGGCAGCCTGCTGCGCTCCCCACCCCTGGTCCCCGTAGAGGGGATCCTCCGGGTGCCACGGTTCGGAGCCTGCGCCCCGGCCATACTCAGTCATCGGTCCCCTAGAGCCGCGAGGCATCCGGACGGTCCGCCTCTTTTACTGTGCGGCGACTGTTCGAATGCCTCCGCATCGGCCGGAACGTTACCGTATCGCGATCAGATAACCACTTCGACGCCTTCGCCGGGAGGGTTGCCCGACACCCGTTCGGCCTCAAGCGCGTTCTGAAGAATGATCACGGCGGCTGCCTGATCGATGACGGACCGTCCCTTCTTGGACTTCACTCCGGAGGCGCGCAGCCCCTGGCTCGCGGTGACCGTCGTCATCCGTTCGTCGACGAGCCGCACCCCGATCGGGGCGATGCCGCGCGCCAACTCCTGGGTGAACACACGGACTTTGGCCGCCGCCGGGCCCTCGCCCCCGTTGAGGGAGCGGGGCAGTCCGACGACCACCTCGATCGGCTCGTACTCCTCGACGAGCTGCCGCAACCGCCGGTGGGCGGCCGGGACATCGCGTCCCGGCACGGTCTCCACCGGCGTGGCGAGGACCCCGTCGGGGTCGCAGGACGCGACCCCGATCCGGGCGTCACCGACATCGATCGCCAGTCGGCGTCCTCGTCGCATCACGCGGTCTCTGCGACCTGGCGCTCGACGGCGTCGATGGCGTCGCCGATCGCGTCCGGGTGCTGGCCGCCGCCCTGGGCGACGTCCGGCTTGCCGCCACCGCCGCCGCCGAGCGTCTTGGCGGCGGTGCGGACCAGCTCACCGGCCTTGAGACCGCGCTCGCGGGCGGCCTCGTTGGTGGCGATGACGGTCACCGGGCGGCCGTTGGCGGTGGTGAACAGCGCGACCACGGCGGGGCGGTCGCCAGGAATGCGGCCACGCACGTCCAGGACCAGCTTGCGCAGGTCGTCGGCGGAGGTGCCGTCCGGCACCTGACCGGTGACAAGGGCGGTTCCCCGCACGTCCTTGGCGGAGTCGACGAGACCGGCGGCGGCCTGCAGCACCTTCTCCGCGCGGAACTTCTCGATCTCCTTCTCGGCGTCCTTCAGCTTGCCGAGCATGGAGGAGATCTTCTCCGGCAGCTCCTCGGGACGGCCCTTGACCAGCTCCTGGAGCTGGGCGACGACCGTGTGCTCACGGGCCAGGAAGTTGTACGCGTCCACGCCGACCAGCGCCTCGATGCGGCGTACGCCCGAGCCGATGGACGACTCGCCGAGCAGCTTCACCAGACCCAGCTGGGCGGTGTTGTGGACGTGGGTGCCGCCGCACAGCTCCTTGGAGAAGTCGCCGATGGTGACGACGCGGACCCGCTCGCCGTACTTCTCGCCGAACTCGGCGATGGCGCCCTGCTTCTTGGCCTCGTCGATCGACATGACCTCGGCCTGCACGTCCAGCTCGCGCGAGAGCACGTCGTTGATCTTCTGCTCGACGTCGGTGAGGACCGTGCCGGGAACGGCGTTCGGCGAGCCGAAGTCGAAGCGGAAGCGGCCCGGCGAGTTCTCGGAGCCGGCCTGGGCGGCCGTCGGGCCGAGCGCGTCGCGCAGCGCCTGGTGGGTGAGGTGGGTCGCGGAGTGGGCGCGGGCGATCGCGCGGCGGCGCTTGGTGTCGATGGCGGCGTACGCGGACGCGCCGACCGTCACCTCGCCGACCTGGACGACGCCCTTGTGCACGTGCACGCCCGGGACCGGCTTCTGTACGTCGCGGATCTCGATGACCGCGCCGGTGTCGAGCTTGATCCGGCCCTGGTCGGCGAGCTGGCCGCCGCCCTCGGCGTAGAAGGGGGTGCGGTCGAGGACGACCTCGACCTCGTCGCCCTCGGTGGCGGCGGGCGAGGGCACGCCGTCGACGAGCAGGCCGACGATGGTCGACTCGTTCTCGGTGGAGCCGTAGCCGGTGAAGTCGGTCTCGCCCGAGGCGTCGGCCACCTCGCGGTAGGCGGACAGGTCGGCGTGGCCGGTCTTCTTGGCGCGGGCGTCGGCCTTGGCCTGGTCCCGCTGCTGCTTCATCAGGCGGCGGAAGCCGTCCTCGTCCACGGAGAGGCCCTGTTCGGCGGCCATCTCCAGGGTGAGGTCGATCGGGAAGCCCCAGGTGTCGTGGAGCAGGAACGCCTTGTCGCCGGCCAGGACCGTGCCACCGGTGGCCTTGGTCTCGGTGATGGCGGTGTCCAGGATGTTGGTGCCGCCGCGCAGCGCCTTGAGGAAGGCGGCTTCCTCGGCGAGGGCGACCGTCTCGATGCGCTTGCGGTCGGTGACGAGCTCCGGGTACTGCTGGCCCATCGTCTTGATGACGACGTCGATCAGGTCCTGGACGACCGGGCCGGTGGCGCCCATGAGGCGCATGTTGCGGATGGCGCGGCGCATGATGCGGCGCAGCACATAGCCGCGGCCCTCGTTGCCCGGAGTCACACCGTCGCCGATGAGCATCACGGACGTACGGATGTGGTCGGCGACGACGCGCATCGAGACGTCGGACTCGTGCTTGTCGCCGTAGCGCACGCCCGTCAGCTCGGTGGCCTTGTCCATGACGACGCGCAGGGTGTCGGTCTCGTACATGTTCTGCACGCCCTGCAGGATCATCGCGAGGCGTTCGAGGCCGAGGCCGGTGTCGATGTTCTTGGAGGGCAGGTCGCCGAGGATCGGGAAGTCCTCCTTGCCCTCGCCGGCGCCGCGCTCGTACTGCATGAAGACCAGGTTCCAGATCTCCACGTACCGCTCGTCGTTGACGGCCGGGCCGCCTTCGACGCCGAACTCGGGGCCGCGGTCGTAGTTGATCTCGGAGCAGGGGCCGCACGGTCCGGGCACGCCCATGGACCAGAAGTTGTCCTTCTTGCCCAGGCGCTGGATGCGCTCCTTCGGCACACCGACGACCTCGTGCCAGATGCGCTCGGCCTCGTCGTCGTCGAGGTAGACCGTGATCCAGAGCTTCTCGGGCTCCAGGCCGTATCCGCCGTCCGCCACGGAGCTGGTGAGCAGCTCCCAGGCGTACTTGATGGCGCCTTCCTTGAAGTAGTCCCCGAAGGAGAAGTTGCCGCACATCTGGAAGAACGTGCCGTGCCGGGTGGTCTTGCCGACCTCCTCGATGTCCGGCGTGCGCACGCACTTCTGCACGCTGGTGGCGCGCGGCGCGGGGGGCTTGGTCTCACCGAGGAAGTACGGCTTGAAGGGGACCATGCCCGCGTTGACGAGCAGCAGAGTCGGGTCGTCCGCGATGAGCGACGCCGAAGGGACGACGGTGTGCCCGCGCTCCTCGAAGAAGCTCAGCCAGCGGCGGCGAATCTCGGCCGACTCCATCAGTGGTCCTCATTCCGGTTGTACGAATGCTTGGGGTACTGCTGTTGTGTGGTCTCGATGGCGACGAGGCGGCGCTGCGCGGGAAGTTCGCGCGGCGGCTCGCTCTCGCCGATGCCCAGGACGTCATTGAGTTCGGCCTCGCGCTGCGCCATGCCGGACCTGATGTCGAGGGCGAAGTCCTTGAGCCGGTGGCCGGCCTCGACCGCCTTGTCGGCGGTGCGCGCGGCCAGGCTCTCCGGGGTGAGCTGTTTCAGCTTCCGGTTCACCTTGGTGGTGGCCCAGACTCCGGCGGCCGCGCCCGCGGTGAACCAGAACGTACGGCGGAACATCGCAGCGTCAGCCCTTTCGCTTCGACCGCCGCGCGGACGGCACGGTCCGCCCGACGATCACGTTACGTCGGCTCTCCCGAGCGGGCACATCGGCCGGGGCGGCGCCCTTGCGGCCGATCGCCCGGCGCACCCCGTACCCGAAGGCCGCCACCTTCACCAGCGGGCCGCCGAAGGTGGAGGCGACGGTGGTGGACAGCGCGGACGCGTTGGAGGTGACCTCCTGGACGTCCGAGGCGATGGCGTCGACCCGGTCCAGCTGGGTCTGGGCGGAGCGCACCGCGGTGGAGGCGTCCGCGAGCAGGGGGACGGCCTGGTCGGTGACGTCCGCGACCAGCTTGGTCGTCGCCTTCAGCGTCTGGGCCAGCCTCACGAGAACGACCGCGAGGAAGGACACCAGGATCGCCCAGAAGACGGCCACCAGGATCCCGGCCACCTCTCCACCGGACACTTGCACCGCTCCCCGCAACCCGTCGGAACTCGAAAACCTCGAAAAAGGTAGTCCTCCGACCCTATCGCGCCGGGGATGGCTCCCCGTACCGCATTCCGGGCCGTCACAAACGGAGGGACGCAACCCGATTGTACGCATTGCATACACTTGAGTACGCCGCGTGTTCCATGCGCTCCCGTCTGCCCGCAGAGTTGAACCGCTTCGTCGGGCGAGACCGAGAACTGGAACGCCTGGCCCGCCGGCTCCGCGAGGCGCGCATGGTCACCGTGACCGGCGTGGACGGGGTCGGCAAGACACGTATCGCACTGCGGGCCGCGGCCGCCGCGGCGGAGCAGGAACGGTACTGCGACGGGGTCCGGCTGGTCGAGCTGTCCGCTCTGGACGATCCTGGCCTGCTCGGCCACGCGTTCGTCGAGGCGCTCGGCCTGACCGATCACACGGCGAGACCGCCGCGCAGGCTGCTGCTCGACCACCTCGCCGAACGCCGGATCCTGCTGGTGGTCGACGGTTTCGAGCAGCTGGTGGACTCCTGCGCCGAGCTCTTGCGGGAGCTGCTGCGGGCCTGCCCGGACCTTCGGGTCCTCGCCGCCGGGCGGCTGCCGCTCAGGATCGACGGCGAGCGGGTCTTCCCGCTGGCTCCGATGGGCGACGAGGACGCGCTGCGGCTCTTCACGGAGCGCGCGGCCGGCGTCCGGGCCGGCGAGCGGTCGGTCGAGGGGCACGAAGTGGCCGCCGCCGGGCTGTGCCGTCGGCTCGACGGGATCCCGCTGGCCCTGGAGCTGGCGGCCGGCCGGCTCGGCACGCTCTCGGTGGAGCAGTTGCTGCGCCGCCTGGACGACCGGTTCCGGCTGCTCACCGGGGGCGGGCGCGGGGCGCTGCCCCGCCATGGTGGCCCGGGCGCGGGGTCAAGTGGCCGACGGCGTGCGGGAGTCGGCGCACGGGCGCGAGGGTCAGCCGCACGAGGGGGCGCACACGCGAAAGCCCGCCGCCTCCCGCTCCGTGCGGAGCGGGGGGACGGCGGGCTGAAGCGCTGAGGCTCCGGTGTTACGCCTGGATCAGCGGGCGTAGTACTCGACGACGAGCTGCTCGTCGCAGATGACCGGGATTTCCTTGCGGTTCGGGTCGCGGTCCAGGCGGAAGGCCAGGGCCTTCAGGTTCACCTGGAGGTAGCGCGGGGTCTCGCCCTCGCCGGCGTAGCCACCCTCGCGGGCAACCTGGAAGGGGACCTTCTCGCGGCTGCGCTCGCGGACGGTCACGACGTCGTCCGGACGGACGCGGAACGACGGCTTGTCGACCTTGCCACCGTTGACCTGGATGTGACCGTGCACGACCATCTGGCGGGCCTGGTAGATGGTGCGGGCGATGCCCGAACGCAGAACCAGGGCGTCGAGGCGGCGCTCGAGCTCGACGACCAGCGCCTCGCCCGTCTTGCCCTCGGCCTTCTTGGCGCGGTCGTAGGCACGCGCCATCTGGCGCTCGCTGATGTCGTACTGGGCGCGCAGACGCTGCTTCTCGAGCAGACGGACCTTGTAGTCCGAGTTCTGCTTGCGGCCACGGCCGTGCTCGCCCGGCGGGTAGGGGCGGGCCTCGAAGTACTTGACGGCCTTCGGCGTCAGCGCGATGCCGAGCGCACGAGACTTCTTGACCTTGGGACGCGACTGGTTAGGCACGTTCTCCAAACCTCCATGGTTGGGTTAGGTTAGGCTCACCTTACTCAAGGAGATCGCATGTCTCGTCCGGGGAACACCAGTCACATCACGGACAGCACGAAGAAGGCCGGCCAAACGCCGCTTTCACGGGAGGCCGACTCTCCCGACTCCCCTGGAGCCGGGCACGTGACGGAGGTCCGATCAGATCGTGGTCAGCCGCGTCCCAGCGGACTTGAAATCGCGCGGATGCCGTCAGCAGCCGAGCGCACACGAACTCTCGTACATAGTACCTGCTCGGCGGTGCTGCTCGTACCGGGCCTTGTGTCGGCCCGCCCGGAGCAGCTGATCGCCGACGTCCGCAGCGTCGGTCCCGACGGCGACCTGTTCCTGGTCTTCCCCGCCGACTCCCCGGTCGTACGGGCCGCCACCCACGCCCAGGACGACGAGGTCCGGGCCGTCCTTGAGATCACGGACGTGGCTCCGGTCTCCGTCCCCCACCGCATCCGGGGCCGCGCCTGGGTCTCCGGCTGGCTGACCCTGGTGCCGGGGCAGGCTGCGCCCGGCCGCATGATGCTCCGCCTCGAAGTGGGCGAGGCGTACGTGGACGACCTGTGGGGCGCGAGCGCGGTGGACCCCGAGGACTTCGCGCGGGCCACCCCCGATCCCCTCGTCCGGCACGAGACCGAGCTCCTCCAGCATCTCGACTCCGCCCACGGCGAGCGGGTGCGGCTGCTGTGCGGGCTCGTGGAGCGGGACGGTGTCGTCGGGGTCACCCCGCTGGCGCTCGACCGGTTCGGTCTGCGGGTACGTTTCCGCCGGGCCGACGGCCACACCTTCGACGCGCGCTTCGACTTCCCCGACCCGGTCGAGGACATCACGGCCCTGCGCCGAGCCATGCACCAGCTCTTCGAGGCGGCAGCCCGCTAGCCCGCTGGGCTGAAGGTGCGGTGCCGGCTGCCAGGGGCGCGGGGAACTGCGCGACCGGCCACGCACGGTCCGCACCCGACGAGCCACATGGTGAAGCCCCTCCGGCCTTTGAGGAGCGGGGCCGGAGGGCAGCGCCCCGGGCAACGGACCTCAAGCCGAACCCCAGGGCGGGGTGGGAGCTAGTCCTCGGTCCTGCCCAGACGCTCCCGCACCCGCTCCACCACATCCGCATACCGCGCCTCCGCCCCGTACCGCGTCGGCTCGTAGTAGCGCCGGTCCGCCACCGCGTCCGGCGCGTACTGCTGGGAGGCGATCGCGCCCGGCACGTCGTGCGGGTAGACATAGCCCTGCGCGTGCCCCAGCTTGGCCGCGCCCTTGTAGTGGCCGTCGCGGAGGTGCGGCGGGACGGGCCCCGCCAGGCCGCCCCGGACGTCCTCCATCGCCGCCGCGATGGCCGTCGTCGCGGAGTTGGACTTCGGGGCGAGCGCCAGCGCGATCGTGGCGTGGCTCAGGGTCAGGGCCGCCTCGGGGAAGCCGATGAGGGCCACCGCCTGGGCTGCCGCCACCGCCGTGGGCAGCGCGGTCGGATCGGCGAGGCCGATGTCCTCGCTCGCGGAGATGATCAGGCGCCTGGCGATGAAGCGGGGGTCCTCGCCCGCTTCGATCATCCGGGCCAGATAGTGCAGCGCCGCGTCGACGTCGGAGCCGCGGATCGACTTGATCAGGGCGCTCGCCACGTCGTAGTGCTGGTCACCGCCCTTGTCGTACTTCACCGCCGCCCGGTCGACCGTCTCCTCAAGCGTCTGGAGCGTGATCTCCTGCTCCGACTTGGCGAGCGCGGAGCCGGCCGCCGCCTCCAGGGCGGTCAGTGCCCGGCGTGCGTCGCCGCCCGCGATGCGCAGCAGGTGGGCCTCGGCGTCCGGGGGCAGGGTGACCGCGCCGCCCAGACCGCGCTCCTCGGTGAGCGCCCGCCGGACGAGCGCCTTCAGGTCGTCGTCGGTGAGCGGTTCGAGGGTGAGCAGGAGGGAGCGCGACAGGAGGGGGGAGATCACCGAGAAGTACGGGTTCTCCGTGGTCGCCGCGATCAAGGTGACCCAGCGGTTCTCGACCGCGGGGAGCAGCGAGTCCTGCTGGGCCTTGGAGAAGCGGTGGATCTCGTCGAGGAAGAGGACGGTCTCCTTGCCGAAGCCGCCGATGGCGCGGCGCGCGCCGTCGATGACCGCGCGGACCTCCTTCACCCCGGCCGTGATCGCCGAGAGCTCGACGAATCGCTTGTTGGTCGCCTTGGAGACGACGTACGCGAGCGTCGTCTTGCCCGTGCCCGGCGGGCCCCACAGGATCACCGAGGACGGTCCGGCCGGGCCGCCGGCGCCCTCCCCCACCAGGCGCCGCAGCGGCGAGCCCTGCTTCAGGAGGTGCTGCTGGCCGACCACCTCGTCGAGGACGCGCGGGCGCATCCGTACGGCCAGAGGGCTGCCCGCCGGGTCTTTCTCCTGGCGGTCCTCTGCGGCTGCGGTGAAGAGATCGGGTTCCACGTCAACGAGCCTATGACACGCCACTGACAACGCCGCCGAGCTGCGGCGATGCCGGTCAGCTGGTCCAGAAGTCCCACCAGCGGGTCAGGATCAGCATGCCGATGATCCCGATGTGCAGGACCGGCAGCACCCAGGTGAACTCGGACAGGAACTTCTTCGCCCAGTCCGGCGCGGGCAGCAGGCCCCTGCGGATGTTGAAGGACGTCACGTACCAGAACATGAAGATCGTGGCGACCCACGCCAGGCAGCACCACAGGCACAGCGAGTTGATGCGGTACAGCGATTCGAACTGGAGCCAGCTGACGAATCCGACGCCGAACAGCGTGCCCGCGTTGAAGGTCAGCCAGTACCAGCGGCGGAACCGGCCGCCCGCCAGGATGCTCATGCCGACGCAGATGACGATGCCGTACGCGACCAGACCCAGCATCGGATTCGGGAAGCCGAACGCGGCCGCCTGGTCGCTCTTCATGATGTTGCCGCAGGACACGACCGGGTTGAGGCTGCAGCCCGGCACGAAGTTCGGGTTCTCGAGGAGCTTGAACTTGTCGAGCGTGATGACCCAGGCCGCCACGAGTCCGGCCGCGCCGGTGATCACGAGCAGCCAGGCGAAGGCGCGGCTGCCGCCGATCGCCCCCTTGCTGCTCACCTCCTGATGGCCGGAGTCGGAGGAGACGTCGTCAAGTGTTGTGGTCATAGCGCCGTTCCGTCATCCCGTCATCGTGGTTGCCTGTCCTGCCGCCGCCTCATTCTGCCGCACGGAGCACGCTGTCCACCGTTCGATGGACATAAGGAGGTCCGCACGAGGGTGCCCGGGCCGACGGTTGCGCGGGACGCTCTTTGCCATGACACAACTGGCGGTTGATGTACGCGGACTTCGCAAGCAGTACGGCGAGGTCACCGCGGTCGACGGACTGGACCTCGGCATCCGGCACGGAGAGGTCTTCGGCATCCTCGGCCCCAACGGGGCCGGCAAGAGCACCACGGTGGAGATCCTGCAGGGCCACCGCGGCAGGGACGGCGGCGAGGTGTCGGTCCTCGGGGCCGACCCGGCGAGTGCCGGGCGCGCCTGGCGCTCGCGGGTCGGCATCGTGTGGCAGGACGAGTCGGCTCCCGCCGAGCTCACGGTCCGCGAGACCGTGCACCACTTCGCCCGCTACTACCCGAACCCGCGCGACCCGGAGCAGGTCATCGCCCTGGTCGGCCTGGAGAAGAAGGCGTCGGCCCGGATCAAGGGCCTCTCGGGCGGCCAGCGGCGGCGCCTCGATGTCGCGCTCGGCGTGATCGGCGGACCCGAACTGCTGCTCCTGGACGAACCCACGACCGGCTTCGACCCGGCGGCCCGGCGCCAGTTCTGGGAGCTGATCCGGCTGCTCGCGCGCGAGGGCACCACCATCGTCCTGACCACGCACTACCTGGAGGAGGCCGAAGCCCTCGCCGACCGGCTCGCGGTGATCGCGGGCGGCAAGGTCGTCGCCGAGGGCGAGCCCGCCGCGCTGCGGCAGAGCCTCGGCACCGGCGCCACCGTCGAGTGGACCGAGGTCGACGGCTCGCCGCGCACCCTGCGCACCGAGACGCCGACCCGCACCGTCGCCGAGCTGATGCACCGCTTCGACGGCGAGATCCCCGGCCTCAGGATCGGCCGGCCCACCCTTGAGGACGTCTACCTGCGGCTCACCGGCCAGCTGGACCCGCAGGGGGAGGAAGCACGATGACCACCACCACCGACACCCTCGTTTCCTCCCGTGCGGGGGCTCCCCGACTGCCCGGCACCTGGTCCCTCGGCCTGCGCCGCGGCGCACTGGAGATCAAGCAGTTCGTCCGCCGGCGGGACCAGGTGATCTTCACCTTCGCCTTCCCGGTCGTCTTCCTCGCCCTGTTCGCGTCGATCTTCAGCGGCCAGGTCGAGAACGCCGGGATCACGGCCTCGCAGCTGTACGCCGCGGGCATGATCGCGGCGGGCATCATGTCGGTCAGCTTCCAGTCGCTCGGCATCTCGATCGCCATCGAGCGGGACGAGAAGGTGCTGCGCCGGCTCCGCGGTACGCCGATGCCACCCGCCGCGTACTTCCTCGGCAAGGTCTGGCTGGTGCTCGCCACGGGCATCGCCGAGACGGCCGTACTGCTGCTCTTCGGGGCGACCCTGTTCGACCTCGACCTGCCGACGACGGCGACGAAGTGGCTGGAGTTCTCGTGGATCTTCGTCCTCGGCATCACCGGCTGCGCCCTGCTCGGCATCGCGATCAGCAGCCTGCCGAAGTCGGGCAAGAGCGCGAGCTCGGTGGTCGTACTGCCCTTCCTGGTGCTCCAGTTCATCTCCGGTGTCTACATTCCGGTGGGTACGCTGCCGGACTGGCTGCTCGACATCAGCGCGTTCTTCCCGCTGAAGTGGATGTGCCAGGGCTTCCGCGGGGTGTTCCTGCCGCAGTCCGCCGCCGTGCTGGAGCAGGCGGGCGACTGGGAGTTCGGACGGATCGCGCTGGTGCTCGGCGCGTGGTGCATCGGAGGATTGGTCCTGTGTCTGCTGACGTTCAGGTGGAAGAGCCGCCGCGACGGCTGACGGAGTTCGCGGCCGCGGCCGGAGCGCGCGACACCCATGTGTGGGACCGCTCGTTCCTGCCATGGGACGCCTACTTCGCGGTGGTGTGGCTGGCCACGGCGGTGTTCGTGCTCGGCGCCGACCTGCCGTCGTTGCCGTACCGGATCACCGCGGTGGCGCTGATGTCGCTGCTCATCCCCTGGTACCTGCGGGCCGGGCGGCCGGCGATGCTGGACGGCGGCGCGGACGAGCGGCAGTCCCTGCGCTACGTCGTGGCCTCGGTGGTGATCTTCCTGCCGCCCGCGTTCCTGGTCGGCGAGACCCGGCTGATCACGTTCGCGCTCGCGCCGCCCTGCTTCATGCTCCTGCCGGTGCGCAAGGCGATGATCACGATGGGTGTCGTGAACGTCGTGCCCGTGGCGGGCTGGGCGCTGATCTGGCGGCCCGAGTCCCAGGTGGTCTTCTTCAACTCCGTCTTCGCGGTGGCCACGCTCGCCTTCTCCGGCTTCTTCGGCGTCTGGGTCATCCGGATCATCGAGCAGAGCAAGGAACGGGCCTCCCTGATCGGCGAGCTGGAGGCGAGCCGCGAGGAGGTGGCCCGGCTCTCGGCGGAGCGCGGCGCGCTCACCGAGCGGGAGCGGATGTCGCGGGAGATCCACGACACCCTCGCGCAGGGCTTCACCAGCGTGTTGATGCTGGTGCAGGCCGTCCAGACGGAACTGGACCACGACGTTCCGCTGGCCCGGCGCCATCTCGACCTCATGGAGTCCACCGCCCGCCAGAACCTGGCGGAGGCCCGGGCCCTGGTCGCCGGCGGCGCCCCCGCGGATCTGGACGGCGGCTCCCTGCCCGATGCGGTACGCCGCCTCGCCGACCGGCACGAGGCACCGGCCGGGCTCGAAGTGAGGGGCACCGTACGGGAGTTGCCCGCCGGGATCGAAGTGGTCGCCCTGCGGTCCTGCCAGGAGGCGTTGTCCAACGCCCGCAAGCACGCGGGCCCCGGGGCGCCGGTGCGGCTCACGCTCGCATACGGTGAGGCCTCGTTGACCGTGTCCGTACGGGACGAGGGCGACGGCTTCGACCTCTCGGCGCCGCGCACGGGGTACGGCCTCGCCGGTCTCCGGGCCCGGGCCGCCGAGGTGGGCGGCACCGCCGAGATCCGCAGCGCGCCGGGCGCGGGCACCTCGGTCACCGTCCGACTACCCGTCCCCACAGCGCACTTGAGGAGTTCGCCGTGATCCGCATCCTGCTCGCCGACGACCATCCGGTGGTACGGGAGGGCCTGCGTGGGATGCTCGCGGCCGAGCCCGACCTGGAGGTGGTGGCCGACGCCGCCAACGGCCCGCAGGCCGAGGCGCTGTGCGCGGAGCTGCGGCCGGACATCGTGCTGATGGACCTGCGGATGCCGGGCGGCGACGGGGTCGAGTCGATCGGCCGCCTCACCGCCTCGGGGCTGCCGTGCCGGGTGATCGTGTTGACCACGTACGAAACGGACCGGGACATTCTGCGGGCCGTCGAGGCGGGGGCGGCGGGGTATCTGCTCAAGGACCTCGCGCGGGGGGAGCTGGCGCAGGCGGTGCGGGCTGCCGCGCGGGGCGAGACGGTGCTCGCGCCCTCCGTCGCGGGGCGGCTCGTCGACCAGCTCCGTGCTCGGCCCGAGCGGCCGCGGCTGTCCGAGCGGGAGGTTTCCGTGCTGCGGCTGGTGGCCGAGGGGTGCACGAATGCCGAGATCGGGCGGCGGTTGTTCGTCGCGGAGTCGACGGTGAAGACGCATGTGGTGCGGATCTTCGGGAAGCTGGGGGTGGATGACCGCACGGCGGCGGTTACGCGAGCGATGGCCCTGGACCTGTTGTAGCCCCCACCCCGCCCCTTCCCTGGACCCTCCGGGGGTGGGTGGGGGCTGAGGTCAGGGGGTGCCGGGGGCTCTGCCCCCCGCACCCCCTTCGGGGCTCCGCCCCGGACCCCGTTCGCGCCTCGAGGGCGCTCGTCCTCGAACTCCCCCAAGGCCTTGAGGGCCAGGGAAGACCCCCATGACAGGCTGGAGTTCTGCCCCCCTTCAGCCCAGGCGGGAACGTACCGCTTCCAGGATCGAGTCCAGCGGCACGGGGGTCTGCTCGCCCGATTCCATGTCCTTCAGCTGGGCCACGCCCTCCGCCAGGTCCCGCTCTCCCGCGACCAGCGTGAAGCGCGCGCCAGAGCGGTTCGCCGACTTCATCGCGCCCTTCAGGCCCTTCGCTCCGAAGCTGAAGTCCGTCGCGATGCCCGCCCGGCGCAGCTCCGTCACCTTGGTGAAGAGGACGCGGCGGGCCTCCTCGCCGAGGGGAACCGCGAACACGCTGGTCGTGGAGGGGAGTTCGAGGGTCACGCCCTCGGCCTCCAGGGCAAGGACCGTACGGTCGACGCCCAGCGCCCAGCCCACCGACGGCAGCGAGGGGCCGCCGATCATCTCGGAGAGGCCGTCGTAGCGACCGCCGCCGCCGACCGCGGACTGCGAGCCCAGACCGTCGTGGACGAACTCGAACGTCGTGCGGGTGTAGTAGTCGAGGCCGCGCACGAGCCGCGCGTCGTCCTCGTACACGACACCCTCCGCCGTCAGGAGCTCGCGCACCTCCTCGTGGTACGCCTTGCAGGCGTCGCAGAGGTAGTCGCGCAGGAGCGGGGCACCCGTCAGCTGCTTCTGGACCGCGTCCCGCTTGTCGTCGAGCACCCGCAGCGGGTTGATCTCGGCCCGGCGCAGCGTGTCCTCGTCCAGGTCGAGCCCGCGCAGGAAGTCCTGGAGGGCGTCGCGATAGACCGGACGGCACTCCTTGTCGCCGAGCGAGTTCAGCAGGATGCGGAAGTTGCGCAGACCCAGCGAGCGGTACGCGTCGTTCGCCAGGATGATCAGCTCGGCGTCGAGCGCCGGGTCCTCCGCGCCGATCGCCTCGGCGCCGACCTGCGAGAAGTGCCGGTAACGGCCCTTCTGCGGGCGCTCGTAGCGGTAGTACGAGCCCGAGTACCAGAGCTTGACAGGGAGGTTGCCCGCCTTGTGCAGGTTGGCCTCCAGGGCCGCGCGCAGCACGGACGCGGTGCCTTCGGGGCGCAGCGCGAGCTTGTCGTTGCCCTTGGTCGTGAAGGCGTACATCTCCTTCGTGACGATGTCGGTGGACTCGCCGACACCGCGCGCGAAGAGCTCGACGTTCTCGAAGCCCGGGGTCTCGATGTAGCCGTAACCCGACCGCTTCAGGGGCGCCGCGATGGCCTCGCGCACGGCGAGGAAGCGCGCCGAGTCCGGCGGGAGCAGGTCGTACGTGCCCTTGGGGGCCTGGAAAGTACTCATGGGAAGACTTCTCGTCACATTCCTCGTCGGGGAGAGGCGATGCCCTCTCCCTGGCCGGCGGCCACCTGCCGCAGATACGGGTTGGTGGCGCGCTCCTGGCCGATGGTCGTCTGGGAGCCGTGGCCGGACAGCACCACGGTCGAGTCGTCGAGCGGCAGGCACACACGGCCCAGCGACTCGAGGAGCTCGGCGTGGCTGCCGCCGGGCAGGTCGGTGCGTCCGACGGAGCCGGCGAAGAGCAGGTCGCCCGAGAACAGGATCGGAGGGATGTCCTCCGCCTCGGGCAGCCCGAACGTCACCGACCCCTTGGTATGGCCGGGCGCATGCGACACGGTGAGCTCCATGCCCGCGAGCGCCAGCTTGGCGCCGTCGGTGAGCTCCTTGACGTCGTCCGGCTCCCCCACCGTGAGCTCGCCCATGAGCTGCGCGCCGATGGCCCGGCCCAGGGCCTTCTCGGGGTCGCTCATCATGTAGCGGTCGTCGGGGTGGATCCAGGCGGGTACGTCGTGGGCTCCGCAGACCGGGACGACCGAGGCGCAGTGGTCGATGTGGCCGTGGGTGAGGACGACGGCGACGGGCTTGAGCCGATGCTTCTTCAGCGTTTCCTCGACGCCCTGGGCGGCCTGGTGGCCGGGGTCGATGATCACGCATTCCTCGCCTGCGGCGGGGGCGACCAGGTAGCAGTTGGTCCCCCAGGCCCCGGCGGGGAACCCGGCAATCAGCACGATCGTCCTCGATTTCTTGCGCGGCGGGTGATTACGGCTGCTCAGAGCCTACCGGCGCTGCTCCGGTCACAGCGAACCCATATACGGTACGGGGCACAGTCAGCTCGTACGCACGTACCCGTATCCCCTGAGACCGCACAAGGAGACGACCGGTGGTCAGCAGCGAACAGCGTCGGCGCCAGCTCGCGCGCGAGAAGTTCGAGCGGCAGCAGCAGCGCCGGGAGGCAGCACGGCGCAAGGCCAGGCGCCGTAACACCGTCATCGCGGCCGCTCTCGCGGTGGTCGTGGCGGCGGGCGGCGCGGCCTTCGCCACGGGCGCCTTCTCCGGCGACGGCGACAAGAAGCCGGACGCCGCTTCCCCCTCGGACAGCCCGTCCGCGCAGCCCAGCGCGTCGCCCGAGCCGAAGATGGCCGTCGACGCGAAGGCCAAGTACGACATGTCGCTGAAGACCAACGACGGCGAGATCAAGATCGCGATGGACGCGGCCAAGACCCCGCACACCGTGAACTCGTTCAAGTACCTCGCCGACAAGGGCTTCTTCAACAACACCAAGTGCCACCGGCTGACCACGCAGAACATCTACGTGCTCCAGTGCGGCGACCCGCAGGGCACCGGCCAGGGCGGCCCCGGCTACACGATCCCCGACGAGAACCTGACCGCACTCGGCAAGGCGGGCGCGGACGGCTCCGTGACGTTCCCGGCGGGCACCGTCGCGATGGCCAATACCGGCCAGCCTCACTCCGGCGGCAGCCAGTTCTTCCTGGTCTACAAGGACACCAAGCTGCCGCCCAGCTACACGCCGTTCGGCATGATGGACGCGGCCGGCCTCAAGGCCGTCGAGGACGTCGCCAAGGAGGGTGTCGAGGGCGGTTCGGGCGACGGGGCGCCCAAGAAGGCCGTCACCGTCGAGAAGGCCGCCGTCACCAAAGAGTGATGCCCCCGGGCGCCCGGCACCGAGCGTGAACCGCTGAATTCGGCCGCGCTGAGTGCGGACAGCCGGGCGGCCGGTCGCCTAGATTGGCGTTGTGCAGCGCGGGCTCGTACGCGCTGTGGAGGGCGGGCGAGACCCGCCGGGAAACTGTGGACGATGCCCCGGGGGACGAACCCCCCGCGCAGGCATCATGTGGAGGAGGCGCTGTGAGCAGCGACCCGTGGGGCCGCGTCGACGAGACGGGCACCGTGTATGTGCGTACAGCCGAGGGCGAAGTGGTCGTCGGATCGTGGCAGGCGGGCTCTCCAGAGGAGGCCCTGGCCTACTTCGAGCGCAAGTACGAGGGCCTGGTTGTCGAGATCGGCCTCCTCGAACGGCGGGTGAAGACCACCGACCTGTCGGCGAAGGACGCGCAGACCGCGATCGCCCATCTGCGTTCGCAGGTGGACGAGCATCACGCCGTCGGTGACCTCGACGCGTTGCGGGGACGCCTCGACAAGCTCGTGCAGACCGTCGAGTCGCGCCGCGAGGAGCGCAAGGTCCAGAAGGCCAAGCAGACCGACGAGGCCAAGCACGCCAAGGAGGCGCTGGTCGCCGAGGCCGAGGAGCTGGCGCAGAGCGAGCAGTGGCGCTCGGCGGGCGAGCGGCTGCGGGCCCTGGTGGACACCTGGAAGGGTCTGCCGCGCCTGGACCGCAAGTCCGACGACGAGCTGTGGCACCGCTTCTCGCACGCCCGCTCGGCGTTCTCCAAGCGCCGCAAGGCGCACTTCGCGTCGCTCGACGCGCAGCGCGAGGACGCCCGCAAGGTCAAGGAGAAGCTGGTCGTCGAGGCCGAGGCCCTGTCCGGGTCCACGGACTGGGGTACGACGGCGGCGCGCTACCGCGATCTGATGGCGGACTGGAAGGCGGCGGGCCGCGCCCAGCGCGAGGCCGAGGACGAGCTGTGGAACCGCTTCCGCGGCGCCCAGGACGTCTTCTTCGCGGCGCGCAGCGAGGTGTTCGCGGAGCGTGACGCCGAGCAGACCGAGAATCTGAAGCTCAAGGAGGAGCTGGCCGTCGAGGCCGAGAAGATCCTCCCGGTGACCGACCTGAAGGCGGCCCGCGCCGCGTTCCGCTCGGTCAACGAGCGCTGGGAGGCCATCGGCCACGTACCCAGGGACGCGCGTCCCAAGGTCGAGGGCCGGATGCACGCCGTGGAGCGGGCGATCCAGGAGGCCGAGGAGGCCGACTGGCGTCGTACGAACCCGGAGGCGCGGGCGCGTGCCGCGGGCCTCACGGGCCAGCTCCAGGACGCCGTCGACAAGCTGCAGAAGCAGATCGACGCGGCCCGCGCGGCCGGCAACGACGCGAAGGCCGACAAGCTCGGCCGCGAGCTTGAAGGCCGCCAGGCCCTCCTCGACCAGGCCCTGAAGGGCCTGGAGGAGTTCGGCGGCTGACCCGCCGTGGACACGTCACGGCCCGGACCGCATCCGTGCGGTCCGGGCCGTTTCGCGTCTACCGGATGGCGGCGCCCTCGTGCTCGGCGATGTCCAGGGCGTGCCTGAGGACTTCACAGGCCTCGATGTGATTGCCGGATTCCTGGAGCAGTTCGGCCAGCCGGCGGCAGACGAGCACGGCCTCTGGCCCGTACATCTTGTGCACGCGCTGGAAGGCGGACTCCAGGATCTCGATGGCTTCCTTGTTCTGTCCGGTCTCTGCGAGCAGTTCCGACAACTCGAGCTGTACGGCGAGGAGTTCACCGGATCCCTTGGTGGTCTGCTCCTCCAGGGCGAGGCGCAGCACCGGCAGCGCGTCCTTGATCGTGCCCTCCGCCCGCAGCAGCCGGGCCAGATTGAGGCCGGTGGCGACCATCGCGGCACGCACGTCGGCCTGCAGGACGGGCCCGGCCGGGACGCTCCGGGCGGAGCGGGCTCGATTGCGGGCCAGGGGCAGCCGGCCGACCCCGTTCTCCTGCGAACGCTGCGGCAGGGGGCGGTTCTTGGCGCGCAGCCGCTCGTCGAGGACGCGGTACAGCGTCTCCAGATCGATGAGTTCGGGGCCGTCCGGTACGCCGTCGCGCAGAATCCCGAGGAGTTCCCCGGTGAAGGCGGTGTGCCGCTCGCCGTCGGGGGCCAGCGCCACCCGGTCGCGCGGCGAGGCCGTCAGTACGTACGCGCCGTCGACGGCCGCCTGTGCGGCCAGTACGTCGTCGCCGCCCAGGGCACGTGCGGCCCGGCCGCTGAAGCAGCAGTCCAGGATGACGATCTTGCGGCGGGCCCGGGAGGCCCGCAGGACCGCGCGCAGGTGCTGGTAGGCAACGGCGGTGTAGCCCATGTTCTCCCGGGAGTCGCCGAGGGCCAGATACAGATCGGCGGACTCGGCGTCGCGCATGCCGTGCCCCGCGTAGTACACGAGCAGGGTGTCCGTGGCCTCGCCGGCCGCCTGGTGCACGGGGTCGAGCATGGCGGCCACGCTCGGTGGATCCGCGACGACGACACAGTGCTGCACGGGCAGGCCCCAGACGGTGGCGTCGCACAGCTCGCGCCCCAGGTCCACCAGGTTCGTCTCGACCGCAGCGAGCTGGGCAAGGTGCCGGTAGGAGGCCGTGCCGATCAGGACGGCACGCGAGAGACTCGGGTCAGGCAGCGCCGCCGCCATCGGGCTCCCCGTCCTGGTCTATGACGGGCGGTTGCCGGTCGAGGAGTTCCACCACCCTGCGCAGCGTCTCGGCATCACCGGCACTTTCCGGGGACACCTCCACGCGCAGTTCCCCGCGGCTGAGGACGAGGGCCGGCGCACGGTTGCGGGCGAGCTGCCACTGGAGCACGGAGACGACGAACGACGCGGTGGACAGACCACTGCCCAGGGCGAGTTGAAGGATGTCAAAGCCTCCGGCGCCCATGTGTTCCGCGACCGGATCCGCAGGGTCGGCGAACCGGCCGCGTACCGCACCGGCGAGCGTCTCGTCCTCGTGCAGCCAGCGCCGCAGGGACCGCAGGGCGTTCTCGGCGTCCGCACCTCGGTCCGCCGACGCCAACTCCACGCAGACGTCAGTCACTTACCGCTCCTTTGCGACGGTCGACATACTTGTTCACCCGGGCAAGGAGCTCCAGAGCCTCTCGCCCCGCGTCCAGCCTGGCCAGGCATACAGCTTGCCAGTACTGGCTTGTCAGCGTGGTCGGATGGTCGGGGCCGAGATGGGCGACACATACCGGCACGACGGTCGCCAGCATCCGGGCGGCCGACTCGAGTTCGCCTCGCTGGACGAGGGTGACCGCCTCCCGCTGCCGGGACAGAGCCGTCTCGCGGGTCATGCTGCCGAGCACCATGCGCCGGGTGTTGTCGCTGAGCGTCGGGGGCCCCGCACCGAGGGAGAGGGCCGGGGCGGGCTCCACCGCCCACACGGGGTTCTCGGGTGGAAGGGCGGGCGCCACGGCCTCGTCCCATGTGTACTCGGGCCCCTTCTGCAGTCGCACGCCCCGGGCCGTCCGTACGGCCTGGTCCCGCAGGAGCCTGCCGAGCAGATCGGTCACCACCTCCTGGCCGCCGGCGGACAGCGGCACGAGCGCCTCCACCACCTCGGCCGTGCCGCGCGGCCGCTCGGCCGCGTCCTGCGCGCACAACCGGTCGACCAGACGGGCCAGTTCAGCGGGTGGCCCCAGCGTGCGCCCCGCGAGGCGGGGGATGCCGGGACCCAGCGCCCGCTCCACGACGGCCCCGACGTCGACGGCGGGGCCGAGCGGGCTCTCTCCCGTGAGCATGAAGTACATGCAGGCCCCCAGTCCGTACAGGTCGGCCGCTGTGTCGGCGAGCCCGCCCTTCATGGCCTCCGGCGCCATGAACTGCGGAGAGCCGAGCACCACGCCGGTAGCCGTGATCGCCCGTTCGCCCGCGAGACGGGCGAGACCGAAGTCGTGCAGCACGACGCGGCCGTCGCGGGTGAGGCCGACGTTCGAGGGCTTGATGTCCCGGTGCATCACCCCGGCCCGGTGCGCGGCGGAGAGCGCCTCCGCCATGCCCAGAGCGATCCAGCACGCGGCCCGGACCGGCAACTGGCCCGTGGAGCCGACCAGGTGGGCGAGGTTGCGCCCGTCGAGGATCTGCATCACCAGATACGCGACCCCCCGGTGGACCCCGCTGTCGTACAGCGTGACGACACCGGGGTGCTCGATCCTCGCCATCGCGCGCGCTTCCCGCCGGAACCGGTCGACCTCCTCGCCGACCGGTTCCATTCCGCCGACGGCGGTCAGGAGCTTCACCGCGACCCGCCGGCCCAGCTGCATGTCCTCGGCCTCGTAGACCTCGCCCATGCCACCGCGGCCCAGGAGTCCCACCAACCGGTAGCGCCCTTCGACCAGATCGCCCCGCGCCATGACATCTCCCCCGTGAACTCGCCCTGGGGAAAGGCTAGTTCACGGTCGGCGCGCCGAGGTCACGCGGTACACGTCGTACACGCCCTCCACGCCCCGGACCGCCTTCAGTACGTGACCGAGGTGCTTGGGGTCGCCCATCTCGAAGGTGAAGCGGGACGTGGCGACGCGGTCGCGGGAGGTCTGTACGGCGGCCGAGAGGATGTTGACGTGCTGGTCGGACAGGACGCGGGTGACGTCGGAGAGGAGGCGCGAGCGGTCCAGGGCCTCGACCTGGATGGCGACCAGGAAGACCGAGGACTGGGTCGGCGCCCACTCCACTTCGAGAATCCGCTCGGGCTGCTGGGACAGCGAGTCCACGTTCACGCAGTCCGCCCGGTGCACCGAGACGCCGCTGCCCCGGGTGACGAAGCCGATGATGGGGTCGCCGGGGACGGGCGTACAGCAGCGGGCGAGCTTGACCCAGACGTCGTCGACGCCCTTGACGACCACGCCCGGATCCGCGTTCTTGCGGCGCTTGCTGCGGCCCCGCGAGGGCGGCGCCGACTCGGCGATGTCCTCGTTGGCGGCCTCCTCGCCGCCGAGCGCCTGCACCAGCTTCTGGACGACGCCCTGGGCGGCCACATGACCCTCGCCGATCGCCGCGTACAGCGAGGAGATGTCGGGGTAGCGCATCTCGTGGGCGAGGGTGACCAGCGAGTCGCCGGTGAGGATCCGCTGGATCGGCAGGTTCTGCTTGCGCATGGCGCGCGCGATGGCGTCCTTGCCCTGCTCGATCGCCTCGTCGCGGCGCTCCTTGGAGAACCAGGCGCGGATCTTGTTGCGGGCGCGCGGCGACTTGACGAAGCCGAGCCAGTCCCGCGAGGGGCCCGCACCGGCCGCCTTGGAGGTGAAGACCTCCACCAGGTCGCCGTTGTCCAGGGTCGATTCAAGCGGGACCAGGCGTCCGTTGACCCGTGCGCCTATGGTCCGGTGGCCGACCTCGGTGTGCACGGCGTACGAGAAGTCGACCGGGGTCGAGCCGGCCGGGAGCGCGATGACGTCGCCCTTGGGCGTGAAGACGAAGACCTCGTTGCGCGACAGGTCGAAGCGCAGGGACTCCAGGAACTCGCTGGGGTCCTCGGTCTCCTTCTGCCAGTCGAGCAGCTGGCGCAGCCACGCCATGTCGTTGAGGTGGTCGTCCTTGCCGGTCTTGCGCGGCACGTCGGTGCGCACCTTGGAGGCGCCGGCGACGGCCTCCTGCTTGTATTTCCAGTGCGCGGCGATGCCGTACTCGGCGCGCCGGTGCATGTCGAACGTACGGATCTGGAGCTCGACCGGCTTGCCGTTGGGGCCGATTACCGTCGTGTGCAGCGACTGGTACATGTTGAACTTGGGCATCGCGATGTAGTCCTTGAACCGGCCGGGGACCGGATTCCATCGCGCGTGGACCGTGCCGAGGGCCGCGTAGCAGTCGCGGACCGTGTCGACAAGGACCCGGATGCCCACCAGGTCGTAGATCTCCGCGAAGTCACGGCCGCGGACGATCATCTTCTGGTAGACGGAGTAGTAGTGCTTCGGGCGGCCGGTGACGGTCGCCTTGATGCGGGCCGCGCGCAGGTCGGACTGGACCTCGTCGGTCACTATGGCGAGGTACTCGTCGCGCTTGGGGGCGCGCTCGGCGACCAGGCGCACGATCTCGTCGTACATCTTGGGGTAGAGGATCGCGAAGGCGAGGTCCTCCAGCTCCCACTTGATCGTGTTCATGCCCAGGCGGTGGGCGAGCGGCGCGTAGATCTCCAGGGTCTCGCGCGCCTTCTTCTCCTGCTTCTCGCGCTTGAGATACCGCATGGTGCGCATGTTGTGCAGGCGGTCGGCGAGCTTGATGACCAGGACGCGGGGGTCCTTGGCCATGGCGACGACCATCTTGCGTACGGTCTCGGCCTGCGCGGCGTCGCCGAACTGCACCCGGTCGAGCTTGGTGACGCCGTCGACGAGCAGCGCCACCTGGTCGCCGAAGTCACGGCGCAGGGTGTCCAGGCCGTACTCGGTGTCCTCGACGGTGTCGTGCAGCAGGCCCGCCATCAGGGTGGCCGGATCCATGCCGAGCTCGGCGAGGATCGTCGTCACCGCGAGGGGGTGCGTGATGTACGGGTCGCCGCTCTTGCGCTTCTGGCCGCGGTGCCAGCGCTCGGCGACCTGGTAGGCACGCTCGACCTGGCGCAGCGTCGCCGTCTCGATCTTGGGGTCGTTGCTGCGCACTATCCGCAGCAGCGGTTCGAGCACCGGGTTGTACGCGGAGGAGCGCTGTACGCCAAGCCGGGCGAGGCGGGCACGCACCCGGTTGGAGGAGCCGCCGCCGGAGCGCGACACGGAGCCGGCCGGCACCACGGGCTTGGCGACCGGCGCCGGGGCGGGTGTTTTGGCCGGTGCCTTGGCCGGCGCGCCCTCGGGCGCCGCGGGCTTCGGCTTCGCCGCGGGCTCGGGGGGCGTGGCCGGGGCCGCCGCGGGCTGTGCGGCCTGCTCCTGGTCGGGCTGCGCGGCGGAGAGTGGCTGGGCCTCGTCTGGCAAAAGCGCTCCTCTGGGGGTCCCCCCGGACGGGGTCTGGGGGAGGGTCCGGGTCCCCCGGTCAGGCCCGGAAGTACCCATGGTATCGAGCCAAGAGCCTCCGCTCGCCCTCGGCCGGTGTGACGGCTCTGCCTGGAGAAACACCGGAGGCGGGCACCGGATTCCTCCGGGCCCGCCTCGGCGGTGTTCTGCTGCCTGCTCAGACCGTGATCAGGGCGTCCAGCGGGGCGCCGCGCAAGGCGCTCTCCAGGCGCTCCCGGCCGCTGAGGAAGCTGAGCTCCATCAGGACCGCGACACCCGCGACCTCGGCTCCGGCCCGGCGGATCAGCTCCAGGGAGGCCTCGGCGGTGCCGCCGGTGGCGAGCACGTCGTCGATGACCATGACGCGGTCGCCCGCGCTGAGGTCCTCGGCGTGCACCTCGATCTCCGCGGTGCCGTACTCCAGCTCGTACGCCTGCTTGAGCGTCGCTCCGGGGAGCTTGCCCGCCTTGCGTACGGGGATGAAGCCGATCCCGGCGCGGACCGAGACGGGGGCCGCCAGGATGAAGCCGCGCGCCTCCAGGCCGACGATCTTCGTCGCGCCGTGCTGGACGCACAGCGCGGCGAGCGCGTCGGTGAGGGCCGTGAACGCCTCCGGGTCCGCCAGGAGCGGGGTGATGTCCTTGAACATCACGCCCGGCTTCGGATAGTCCGGCACGTCACGGATGCGGCTGAGCAGCAGCCCCACGGTCTCGGTGGAAACGCTGGTCATCGGCGCTTCCCCCGGTTGTTGCGGTTCGGCTGGCGGCGCTGGCCGACGACCGCACCGGCGGGCGCCGCGTCGTCGTCATCCGCGTCCTCGAACGGCGCCTCGTCCTGCGGCTCCGCGCTCTCGCCCTTGGCGGCGGCCGCGGCGCGCTTGGCGAGCACCCGCTTCTTGAGGGCCTTCATCTCCGGCATGGTCTCCTTCAGGTCGGCGACCAGCGGAGTGGCGATGAAGATCGAGGAGTACGCACCGGCCGCGAGGCCGACGAACAGCGAGAGCGAGATGTCGTTCAGCATGCCGGCGCCGAGGACGCCGCCACCGATGAACAGCAGGCCCGCGACCGGGAGCAGCGCCACGACCGTGGTGTTGATGGAGCGGACCAGGGTGCCGTTGAGGCTCTTGTTCGCCATCTCGCTGTAGGTGACGCGGGTCTGCTTGGTGATCCCCTTCTGGCCCTCCTTGAGTCCGTCGAAGACGACGACGGTGTCGTAGAGGGAGTAACCGAGGATCGTGAGCAGACCGATCACCGTGCCCGGGGTGACCTCGAAGCCGACCAGGGCGTAGATGCCGACCGTGATCGTGAGGTCGTGGATCAGGGCGACCAGGGCCGCGAGCGCCATGCGCCACTCGAAGGCGATGGCGAGGTAGATCACCACCAGGATCATGAAGACGATCAGGCCGGTCCAGGCCTTGTTGGCGATCGTCTCACCCCAACTCGGGCCTACCAGATCGGCGTTGATGTCGTTCGCGTTGACCTTCAGGTCCTTGGCGAGCTGCGTCTTGATCTGGTCGGACTTGGCGGTGTCGACCCCGCCGATGGTGATGCGGATCGTGCCGTCGCCGAGCTTCTGGGCGATGGCGTCGTGTCCGGACGCGGCCTTGGCCGCGCCCTCCGCCTGCGAGGCGGAGACCGAGGTCTTGGGCGTGGTGAAGACCGCGCCGCCCTGGAACTCGATGCCCATCGTCAGACCCCGTACCGCCAGGCCGACGATGGCCGTGATGGTGATCAGGATCGAGATGCCGTACCAGATCTTCCGCTTGCCGACGAAGTCGTAACCGACCTCACCGCGGTACAGCCTGGCGCCGAGAGTGCCGAGCTTCGACATCTCACGCCTCCTTCGGGGTGTCGACGGGGGCGGAGGTGGTGCGGCGGGCGCGGCGCAGCGGGGGCTTGGCGCCGAGCCGCTTCGGGTCCAGACCGGACCAGGGGTGGCCGCTCGCGAAGAACTTCCTGCGGGCGAGGATCGTCATCACCGGCTTGGTGAAGAGGAACACCACGACCACGTCGAGCAGGGTGGTCAGGCCCAGCGTGAACGCGAAGCCCTGGACCTTGCCGACGGTGACGATGAACAGCACCGCCGCGGCCAGGAACGACACGAAGTCGGAGACCAGGATGGTGCGCCGGGCGCGCGGCCAGGCCCGCTCGACGGCGGGACGCAGGGTGCGGCCCTCGCGGATCTCGTCCCGGATGCGTTCGAAGTACACGATGAACGAGTCCGCGGTGATGCCGATGGCGACGATCGCACCGCAGACCGCGGGCAGGTTCAGCGCGAAGCCGATGCCCGGGCCGAGCAGCGCCATGATCGTGTAGGTCAGGATCGCCGAGACGACGAGGCTGAGGATGGCGATCAGGGCGAGGCCGCGGTAGTAGGCGACCAGGTAGATGATGACCAGCGCGAGACCGATGGCACCGGCGATCAGACCGGCGTGCAGCTGGTCGGCGCCGAGGGCCGCGGTCACCGTGGTGACGCTCTGCTCCTGGAAGGTGAGCGGCAGCGCACCGTAGGAGAGCACGTTCGCCAGGTCCTGCGCGGTCGTCTGGTTGAAGTTGCCGGAGATCTCGGCGGAACCGCTGAGCGTGGTGCTCACGGTGGGGGCCGAGACGACCTGGTTGTCCAGCGCGATCGCGAAGCGGTTGTTCGGGTACTGCTGCTGCGACAGCTTGCCGGTGATGGCCGCGAACTTCTTGGAGCCGCCGCCGGTGAAGTCCATCTGAACGATCCACTGACCGTTCTGCTGGTTGATCACGGCCTGCGCCTTGGAGACGTCCGTGCCGTCGACCTCGGCCGGGCCGAGGATGAACTTCTCCGCGCCGTCCTTGTCGCACGCCACGGTCGGCTCGGTGGACTTGGCGCCCTCGCCGGCCTTGGAGCGGGCTTCCCTGGTGGAGCAGTCGAGCGCGGCGAACTGGGCCTGGAGCTTGGCCGCGGCCGCCGCGTCACCGGAGGAGGCAGACGGGTTCGGCGTGGGGCTGCCCGGCTTGCTCGCGCCGGGCGTGGGCGAGGCCTTCAGCGCGTCGGAGAGCGCACGGCCCTTGGGCGAGCCGGAGGCGCTCGGCGCGCCGGACGGCGTGCCCTTGCCGGAGGCGCTGGGGGCGCCCGAGGGGGTGGGCTTGCCGCTGGTCGAGGCGCTCGGGGAAGCGCTCGGGGTGGGAGCCGCGGTGGGCTGGGCGGTCAGGACCGGCCGGAAGTACAGCTTGGCGGTCTGGCCGACCTGCTGGCGGGCCTGCTCGGAGTTCGTACCCTTGGGGATGTTGACAATGATGTTGTCGCTGCCCTGGGTCTGAACCTCGGACTCCGTCACACCAAGGCCGTTGACACGCCGCTCCATGATGGAGACCGCCGTGTCCATGTTCTTCTTGTTGATCGCCGACGCCTGGCCGGGCTCCGGCTTGGCCTTGAGCGTGATGCTCGTACCACCCGCGAGGTCGATCCCCAGCCTCGGAGTGGTGTTGTGGGAAATGAACATCCCACCGGTGAGCGCGACCATGGCGATGAGGATCAAGGCCAGGGCACGGCCCGGCTTGCTCTGACCCCCCGCCGCCGGCCTTCGGCCCTTGTTCGGTGCTGCCACCTTGTCGTTTCTCCCTGTCCAACCACCCTGCGCCGGGTATGCGCGTGGGCGGCCACGAAGTGTTGTGGGGACGTCCCCCGCGGAAGTGGGCGCGCTCCGGGGACCGCCCGCGCCGGTCGGGCGCCGTGCGGTCCCGGTGCGTGACTACTTCGCGTCGGCCCCGCCGTCGGCCTTGCCGTCCTTGCCGTCCTTGGGCTCGGCGGCGTCCTCCGCCTCGTCCTTCTTGCCCAGGTCGATCTTGGCGTCCTTGCCGTCCTTGATGCCGGCAGCCTCGGCGTCGGCCTCGGCGGCCTCGGTGGCCTCGGTCAGCGAAGAGGCGTCGTCCGGCACCGCCGGGAGCTCCTCCTCGGTGTCGCCGTGCACGATGCGGTTGTACTCCGCGTCGTCCAGGACCGCGCCGATGGCGTTCTTCGCGTAGACGGCGTGAACGCCGGGCGCCACCTCCAGAAGTACGGTCTCGTCACCGACTTCCTTGACGGTCGCGTACATGCCCCCAATGGTGCGGACACCGGTGCCGGGCTGCATTTCGTTGCGCATGGCCGCGGCCGCTTGCTGCTTCTTCTTCGCCGACCGCGTCATCAGGAACATGGCCCCGATGAGCACGATGAAGGGGAGGAGGGTCACGAGACTCACGGGGGGAACTTCCTTCGCACGACCGCGACGGATCGCGGCCTGATCTTCGGGGGTGGGTACGCCAACCTGGAAGGGCGGCATCGGCGGAGTCTAAGCGAGTCCGCACAGATGGAACAACGCCCAGCATCCCACCGGGGTTCCTCGGGGTGCGACCCTCCGCGCCGTCACGCCCCGAAGAGACCCTGTTGTCCGCTTCCTGCCGCGCCACCGCCCTGCTGCGGCGGTACGAGGCCGAGGTGGGCCCATGCGGCGGGCGTGGCCACCCGGCCGCGCGGGGTGCGGGCGAGCAGGCCCTCGCGGACCAGGAAGGGCTCGGCCACCTCCTCCACCGTTTCGCGCTCCTCCCCCACCGCGACCGCCAGTGTGGACAGGCCCACCGGGCCCCCGCCGAACAGCTTCAGGAGGGCCTGGAGGACGGCCCGGTCCAGGCGGTCCAGGCCGCGGGCGTCAACCTCGTACACACCGAGTGCCACCGAGGCGATCTCCGGGGTGATGACGCCGTCCGCCTTGACCTGGGCGTAGTCGCGGACGCGGCGCAGGAGGCGGTTGGCGATGCGCGGGGTGCCCCGCGAGCGGCCCGCGATCTCGGCGGCGCCGCCGGTGTCGATCTCCACGTCGAGCAGGCGGGCCGAGCGGTGGATGACCCGCTCCAGCTCGGAGGGCTCGTAGAACTCCATGTGCCCGGTGAAGCCGAACCGGTCGCGCAGCGGGGGCGGCAGCAGGCCGGCCCTGGTCGTGGCGCCGACCAGGGTGAAGGGCGGCAGCTCCAGCGGGATGGCGGTGGCGCCGGGGCCCTTGCCGACGATGACGTCGACCCGGAAGTCCTCCATCGCCATGTAGAGCATTTCCTCCGCGGGCCGCGACATCCGGTGGATCTCGTCGAGGAAGAGGACCTCGCCCTCCTGGAGGGAGGAGAGGATCGCGGCGAGGTCGCCGGCGTGCTGGATGGCGGGGCCGCTGGTGATGCGGATCGGGGCGCCCATCTCGGCCGCGATGATCATCGAGAGGGTGGTCTTGCCGAGGCCGGGGGCGCCCGAGAGCAGCACGTGGTCGGCGGTGGCGCCGCGGGCGCGGGCCGCGCGCAGGACCAGGTCGAGCTGCTCGCGGACCTTCTCCTGGCCGACGAATTCGTCCAGGTCCTTGGGGCGCAGGGCGGCTTCGACGGCGGTGTCCTCGCCGTCGGCGTCGGCCCCGACGAGGCGGTCACCGGCCGTCGCGGACAGATCCGCCGTGTCGGAGCTGTCTTCCCAGTTCATGACGTGTGCCTCGGATCGTGGTCGCGATGGATGGTGCGGGTGGTACGGGTGTCCGGTCGGCCAGGACCTCCCGGGCTCAGCGGGCGCGGTTCAGGGTCTGCAGGGCGGCCTTGAGCAGGGCCCCGATGTTCGGCTGGTCCGAGGCCTCTGCCTGCGGGGCCACGGCGGTGACCGCCTCGTCGGCCTCGCGGGTCGCGTAGCCGAGGCCGATGAGGGCCGCGTGCAGCTGGTCGCGCCAGCCCGAGGTGACCGGCGCGCCGACCGCCGGGGCGTTGCCGACGGGCGCGCCGAGCCGGTCCTTCAGCTCGATCAGGAGCTTCTGGGCGCCCTTCTTGCCGATGCCGGGCACCGCGGTGAGCGCCTTCTCGTCGCCGGTGGCGAACGCGCGGCGCAGCGCGTCCGGGGTGTGCACGGAAAGCACGGCCTGGGCGAGCCGGGGGCCGACGCCGTTGGCGGTCTGGAGCAGCTCGAAGACCTGCTTCTCGTCGTCGTCCGCGAAGCCGTACAGGGTCAGCGAGTCCTCCCGCACGACCAGCGACGTGGCGAGTTTGGCGTGCTGGCCGACGCGCAGTTCGGCCAGGGTGTTGGGCGTGCACTGGAGGGCCATGCCGATGCCGCCGACCTCGACCACCGCGGTGTCGGGAGCGAGGGCGGCGACCGGGCCGCTGACGAAGGCGATCATCGGGTGACCTTCCGTACGGAGTGCTGGGCGTGGGCCTGTTGGAGCCGGTTGAGCGCGGGGGCGCGCCAGATGTGGCAGATCGCGAGGGCGAGCGCATCGGCGGCGTCGGCCGGTTTGGGCGGGGCGTCGAGCCGGAGGAGCCGCGTCACCATGGCGCCGACCTGCGCCTTGTCGGCCCGGCCGCTGCCGGTGACGGCGGCCTTGACCTCGCTGGGCGTGTGCAGGGCGACGGGGATGCCGCGCCGGGATGCGCACAGCATGGCAACCGCACTGGCCTGGGCGGTGCCCATCACCGTACGCACGTTGTGCTGGCTGAACACCCGCTCCACGGCGACGAATTCGGGCCGGTGGGCATCGAGCCACTCCTCGATGCCGCGCTCGATGGCGACGAGGCGGTGGCCCAACTCGGCGTCCGCCGGGGTCCGTACGACGCCGACGCCGAGCATCGTCAGGGGCCGGCCCGCGACCCCTTCGACCACGCCGACGCCACACCGGGTCAGCCCTGGGTCCACCCCCAGTACGCGCACGGCCCCTCCCCTCGGTGATCTTTGACCTGCTGCCAGGCTATCCGCTGTCACTGACAACGGCGGCGGGCCGATGGGACGTGTCCCATCGGCCCGCCGGAACCGCTCACATCGTGGCGGTGCTACGCGTCGACCTTCTCCATGACCTCGTCGGAGACGTCGAAGTTGGCGAAGACGTTCTGCACGTCGTCGCTGTCCTCCAGCGCGTCGATCAGCTTGAAGATCTTCCGCGCGCCCTCTTCGTCCAGCTCGACCTGCATGGTCGGGACGAAGTTGGAGTCGGCCGAGTCGTAGTCGATGCCGGCCTCCTGGAGCGCGGTGCGGACCGCGACCAGGTCGGTTGCCTCGGAGATGATCTCGAAGGACTCACCGAGGTCGTTGACTTCCTCCGCACCCGCTTCCAGGACGGCGTCCAGGACGTCGTCCTCGGAGAGCCCGGCCTTGGGCAGGACGATGACGCCCTTGCGGTTGAAGAGGTACGAAACGGAGCCCGGGTCGGCCATGTTGCCGCCGTTGCGGGTCATCGCGACACGTACGTCGGATGCGGCACGGTTGCGGTTGTCGGTGAGGCACTCGATGAGCACCGCGACACCGTTCGGGCCGTAACCCTCGTACATGATCGTCTCGTAGTCGGCGCCGCCCGCCTCGAGACCGGCACCGCGCTTGAGCGCGGAGTCGATGTTCTTGTTGGGCACCGACTGCTTCTTGGCCTTCTGTACGGCGTCGAAGAGCGTCGGGTTGCCGTCGATGTCGGCGCCGCCGGTGCGGGCCGCGACCTCGATGTTCTTGATCAGCTTCGCGAAGAGCTTGCCGCGCTTGGCATCGATCACGGCCTTCTTGTGCTTCGTCGTAGCCCATTTAGAGTGGCCGGACATCTGCCTGTCTCCTTCGCGTAACCCATTCTGCGTCGTTCGGCAGAGATCCTACCGGGACCGAGTCACACTGCGGCGCGCACCATGTCCACGAACAGCGCGTGCATACGGTGGTCGCCCGTGAGCTCGGGGTGGAACGAGGTCGCCAGCGCGTTGCCCTGGCGTACGGCGACGATGTGGCCGCCGTGCTCGGCGAGCACTTCGGTCTCGGCGCCGACGGACTCGACCCAGGGCGCGCGGATGAACACGCCTTCTACGGGGCCGACGCCCAAAACCTCCACGGTCGCCTCGAACGACTCGTTCTGGCGGCCGAAGGCGTTGCGGCGGACGATCATCTCGATGCCGCCGATGGTCTCCTGGCCCGAACGCGGGTCGAGGATCTTGTCGGCGAGCATGATCAGCCCGGCGCAGGTGCCGTACACGGGCATGCCCGCGCGGACCCGCTCGCGCAGCGGCTCCAGCATGCCGAACAGCACGGCCAGCTTGGAGATGGTGGTGGACTCGCCGCCGGGTATGACCAGGCCGTCCACCTCGGCGAGCTCCTCGGGGCGCCTGACCGGCCTGGCCACGGCGTCCGCCGCGGCCAGGGCGATGAGGTGCTCCCGTACGTCGCCCTGGAGGGCCAGGACACCGATCACGGGGGTGTTCATGATGGGACTACCAGCCGCGGTTGGCGTAGCGCTCGGTCTCGGGCAGGGTGTCGCAGTTGATGCCGACCATGGCCTCGCCCAGGTTGCGGGAGGCGTCCGCGATGATCTTCGGGTCGTCGTAGAAGGTGGTGGCCTTCACGATGGCGGCGGCGCGCTTGGCCGGGTCGCCGGACTTGAAGATGCCGGAGCCGACGAAGACGCCCTCGGCGCCGAGCTGGCGCATCAGCGCGGCGTCGGCGGGGGTGGCCACGCCACCGGCGGAGAACAGCACGACGGGAAGCTTGCCGAGCTCGGAGACTTCCTTGACCAGCTCGTACGGGGCGCGCAGCTCCTTGGCGGCGGCGTACAGCTCGTTGTTGTCGAAGCCGCGCAGCTTGGCGATCTCGTTCTTGATCTGGCGCAGGTGGCGGACGGCCTCGACGACGTTGCCGGTGCCGGCCTCGCCCTTGGAGCGGATCATGGCCGCGCCCTCGGCGATGCGGCGCAGGGCCTCGCCCAGGTTGGTGGCACCACACACGAACGGCGTCGTGAAGGCGAACTTGTCGCTGTGGTTGACCTCGTCGGCCGGGGTGAGGACCTCGGACTCGTCGATGTAGTCGACGCCGAGCGACTGCAGGACCTGGGCCTCGACGAAGTGGCCGATCCGGGACTTGGCCATCACCGGGATGGAGACCGCGCCGATGATCTCCTCGATCATGTTCGGGTCGGACATCCGGGCCACGCCGCCGTCCTTGCGGATGTCGGCCGGAACCCGCTCCAGGGCCATGACGGCGACGGCGCCCGCGTCCTCGGCGATCTTCGCCTGCTCGGCGTTGACCACGTCCATGATCACGCCGCCCTTGAGCTGCTCGGCCATGCCGCGCTTGACGCGGGCGGTGCCGAGGGCGGGGCTGTCGGACTGGGGGGTGCTGGAAGGCGTGCTGGACACGGAGCGACCTCACTGAGTGAAGAAGGGATTCTGCTGCCCCGAGAGAACCCTGGACAACCAGTCCACATCAAGGGCCAATGCATACCCGGTGGATCGTTTTCCCCGGTCAGCCGTTCCAAAGGTGCCTCAGGATCACGTCCCCGGCCGGTCGGCCAGTGCCGTCGGCGGCTCGTCGTCCATTTCGAAGGCCAGCGGGAACGGAGCATGGCCCGCAAGGCGGAACCAGCGCACCGTACGGTGCCTGCGCAGCGCCCTCGCCGCCCGTACGGCGTCATTGTGGAAGCGCCGCGCCATCGGCACCCTGCGCACCGCCTGCGCCAGCTCCTCGGCGGCCTCCACACCGCCCGGCGCCTCCCGTACGGCCTCCATCTGCGCGGGCTCCCCGAAGACCGCCCGCAGCGCCTGGCTGAGCTCGCTCTCGGCGACCTCCCGGTGCTCCTCCTCCGCCTGCCGTGCCGCGTGCGCGGCCTCGTACAGGACGATCGAGGCGGCCGGGTCGAGCACCCCGCTCGTGGCCAGTTCCTGGGTGACCGAGGCGCGGCGCAGCAGTTGGGCGTCCAGGGCGGCGCGGGCCGCGTCGATGCGGGTGTGCAGCCGGTCGAGCCGGCCGGCGGTCCAGCTGAGATAGAGGCCGATCGCGACGAGGGCGACGACGATCCAGATGAGGGTTACGGTCACGGGCCGCAAGGCTACCGGGGCGCCGGGGGCGGCCGTCCCGCCCGGGGGACGGGCCCGCTCTTGGAAGGCGGGGTGCCGTAGGGAAGGCTGGATCCCTTGATACGGGCCGATCGGACAGGCAGGGGGAACGGGCTGTGAAAGCACGCCAGTTGGTGACCGGGAGTATGGCGGGAGCTGCGGTCCCGCGCGACGCGGCACGGCGGATCGCCGAGGTGCTCGGCGGCCGGGACGCGCGGGTCGAGCACGGGGACGGCTGGGCGCACACCCGGTTCACGACCGGCGGCCAGGGCGTGCCGCTCGGCGTCGACGTGGTGGCCGACACCCGCCGTCCGCCGACCGGCATCGCCTTCCTGCTGCCCGGTGGCGGGCTCAATTTCGCCGCGAACTTCTTCACTCCGCGCGACCACAACCTCGCCCACCACCTGCGGGGCACGGGCCGGCTGGTGGTGGGGATCTCCCCGCGCGAGGACCTGGCCCCGGCCGCGGACATCACGGCCGACCGGGGCCTCGCCGCACACGCCCGCGACGCCCGCTCGGTGATCGACGCCGTGACCGGGGTCCTTCCGCTCCCCCACCAGTTCGTGGGCCACTCGGCCGGGGCCGTGCTCGCCCTGGACCTGGCGTCCACGGACACCTCGCACCGGCTGCGCCGGGTGGTCGCCCTCGACACGACGGGCCCGTACACAGGTGATCTCGCGGTACGCGCCGCACAGTCGCGCACCGCGCTCCAGGGGCTCATCGACCAGGGCGCCTACGTCAACGACCCTGGCCTGAAAGGGCTGTTGGGGCGTGCCGTGGCCGATCCCGGCGGAGCGAGCGCGGTGCCGTGGCCGCCCGGCCCCTCGGCCCGGTTCACCAACGCGGGGCTCGCGCACTTCGCGCTGATCCGCACGAGTTCACTGCCCGGGCTCACCAACTGGATCTACCGGCAGGGCTTCAGCGCGGGGACGTACGCGTTCGGGGCGAGCCCCGCCGAGGACCGGTTCGCGCTCGACCGCACCCCGCTGGGGGTCTGGGCCGGGGCGACCGCCGCGCTGGGCAGCGGGCTCGTGCCGAACGCGCTGCTCCGCGACCTGATGTCGGTGTGGGCCGCCGACGGCACGGGGTACGTCATCGACTGGGCGGCGATCCGGGCCGAGGTGGTCTGGGTCAACATGGAACTCGGCCGGGGCGACCACCCCCGGGGCGCCGAGCTGATCCGGGCCGGCGGCAGCGACCGGGTCGGTTTCCGCGTGGTGGCGGGCTACGGACACGGCGACCCGGTGTGGGGCACCGCGGCCGCAGCCGACGTGTGGCCGCTGCTGACCCCGGCCTGACACGGCGGGCCCGGACCCGGCCCGACAGCACCCGGCGGCGATGCGCCCCGGGGCCTCACTCCCCCAATCCGGCCGGAGTTCAGTCCCTGGCCAGCCCGAACCGCGCCCGGAATCCGGTGCGTTCGTCCGTGGCCACCGCCGCCGCCCCGTGCGTCACCGTCTCGTACACGGCGAGAATGTCCGCGCCGACCGTCGCCCAGTCGAACCGCCGCACATGGGCCGAACCGCGTTCGCTCAGGCCCGCGCGGCGCGCCGGGTCGGCGAGCAGGCGTACGGCCGCCGAGGCGAGCGCGTCGGCGTCCTCGTTGGCGAAGAGGTCGCCCGCCGCGCCCTGGTCCAGGACCTGCGCGAAGGCGTCCAGGTCGCTGGCGAGGACCGCGGCACCCGCCGACAGCGCCTCGACCAGGATGATCCCGAAGCTCTCGCCGCCGGTGTTGGGCGCGACGTACACGTCCACGCTGCGCAGCAGCCGCGCCTTGTCCTCGTCGCTGACCATGCCCAGGAACTCGACCCGCGAGCGCATCTCGGGCGGCAGGGAGGCGACCGCCTCCTCCTCGTCGCCCCGGCCCGCGACGAGCAGCCGGGTCTCCGGGCGCTCGGCGAGGATCTTGGGGAGCGCCTTCATGAGGACCGGCAGGCCCTTGCGGGGCTCGTCGATGCGCCCTATGAAGCCGAGGGTCTGGCCCTGCCACTCCTTCTTCGGCTCGGCCTTCGCGAAGAAGTCGACGTCGACGCCGTTGGGGATCACCACCGCGTCGCCGCCGAGGTGTTCCACCAGGGTGCGCCGCGCGTACTCGCTGACCGCGATGCGCGCGCTGATCTTCTCCAGGGCGGGCTGCAGGATCGGGTACGCCGCGATCATCGCGCGCGATCGGGGGTTGGAGGTGTGGAACGTCGCCACGATGGGACCCTGCGCCGCCCAGCACGAGAGCAGCCCGAGCGAGGGCGAGGCCGGCTCGTGGATGTGGATGACGTCGAAGGTGCCGTCGTGCAGCCAGCGCCGCACCCGCGCGGCCGACAGGAACCCGAAGTTGAGCCGCGCCACCGAGCCGTTGTACGGGACCGGGACGGCCCGGCCCGCCGAGACGACATAGGGCGGCAGCGGGGTCTCGTCGTCGGCGGGGGCGAGCACCGAGACCTCGTGGCCGAGGCGAATGAGGTGCTCGGCGAGGTCCCTGATGTGGAACTGGACGCCGCCGGGGACGTCCCACGAGTACGGGCAGACGATGCCGATCTTCACGGCCGTCGCTCCTCGAGGTCGGCGAGCCACAGCCGTTGCAGCATGTGCCAGTCCTCCGGGTGGTCGGCGATTCCGGTGGCGAAGGCATCGGCCAGCGCCTGTGTCATCGAGGACGTCTTGGAGGCCCGGTCACCTGTCTCGGGCACCTCGATGGGCGGGTGGACCCGGCCCTTCATGATGGGCGAGTCGTCGTACCAGAGCGTCACCGGAAGCAGCAGCGCGCCGGTCTGCTGGGCCAGCATGGCCGGTCCGGCGGGCATCCGGGTCGTCTCGCCGAAGAACTTGACCTCGACGCCGGACGCCGACAGGTCGCGGTCGGCGACCAGGCAGACCAGGCCGCCCGCGCGCAGCCGCCGGGCCAGCGTGCCGAAGGCGGAGCCGCCGACGTGCGGCAGGACCTCCATGCCGAGGCTCTCGCGGTAGGCGACGAAGCGGTCGTACAGCGTCTCGGGCTTGAGGCGCTCGGCGACCGTGGTGAACGGGGTGTCCAGCTTGGTGGTGACCCAGGCGCCCGCGAGGTCGTAGTTGCCCATGTGGGGCAGGGCGAGGACGACTCCGCGTCCGGACGCGAGGCCGTCCACGAGGTGGTGGACGTCCTCGGGCTCGAAGCCGCTCGCCATCCGGTCCTTGCTCCACGACGGCAGCCGGAAGGACTCCATCCAGTACCGCATGTAGGAGCGCATGCCGGCCTGCGAGAGGGCCGCGAGCCGCTGCGGGGTGGCGTCGGGAACGACGCGCGCCAGGTTGGACTCCAGGCGCAACACGCTCTTGCCGCGCCGCTTCCACACCTGGTCGGCGATGCGCCGGCCGAGCCCGTTGGCGACGGGTTCCGGCAGCTTTTTGACGGTGGCCCAGCCCAGGCCGTACAGCGCGTCGGTCAGCCTGTCCTTCATGCGCCCGCCTCACCGGCCGCCTGCGCGTCGGCCTCGGCGGACTCCCGGCGGACCGTCACCACGCGCTGGATCAGCGTGACGAGGCTGCCCACGGCCACGATCCACAGCGCGATGGGCAGCAGCACCTGGATGCCCGGCACACCGAACGCGTGCAGTCCGGCCAGGCCCGCGGCGACCAGCGAGATCACGAGCCGCTCGGCCCGCTCCACCAGGCCGTTGACCGCGACCGGCAGCCCGATCGCCTCGCCGCGCGCCTTGGTGTACGACACCACCTGGCCGCTGGCCAGGCAGAAGATGGCCACCGCGCACAGCGCGTTGTCGTCGCCCTGCCCGGCGTACCAGAGGGCGAAGCCGCCGAAGATCGCGCCGTCGGCGACCCGGTCGAGCGTCGAGTCGAGGAAGGCGCCCCAGCGGCTGGAGATCCCGGCCTGGCGCGCCATGTTGCCGTCGACCAGGTCGGAGAAGACGAAGAGGGTGATGACGATGGTGCCCCAGAAGAACTCTCCACGGGGGAAGAAGACCAGCGCACCCGCCATCACTCCGGCCGTACCGATGAGGGTCACCGCGTCGGGGCTGACTCCGCGGCGGAGCAGAAATGCGGCGAACGGCGTGAGGACACGCGTGAAGAATGCACGCGCGTACTTGTTCAGCATGGCCTTCCCGAGGGGTCGGTGTGGCCGCGCGGCCCCTGCTGGCCACCGGCCGACCCATCGTAGCCACGACTGCGCGGCCGCACCGCCGGGCACCCGCCGCGTGACCGGCGGGCCACTGTCCGCGTGCGATCCCGTACGACGTATGGACGCACAGTGACCGGAGTGGAAAGCTCGAATTACCGCGGGCGTCGCAGATGCCGCCTCCGCACGCGGAGTCCGCGTGTCCGCGCCCCCCTCACCACCTCACCGCGCACGAAACCGGGAGGAACGGACATGGGCGACAAGGCAAACGCACACCCCGGGGCCGCCGGCAGGGCTACAGCGGCCGACCACCCCTCATCCGTACGGAACGTGGTGCTGGTCGGCCACACCGGATCCGGGAAGACCACGTTGGTGGAAGCGCTCGCGCTGGCGGCGGGGGCCGTCAACCGCGCGGGCCGGGTCGAGGACGGCGGGACCGTCTCCGACTACGACGAGATCGAGCACCGGCAGCAGCGCTCCGTACAGCTGTCGCTGGTTCCGGTCGAATGGGGCGGTTTCAAGATCAATATCTTGGACACCCCCGGATACGCCGACTTCGTCGGGGAACTCAGGGCCGGTCTGCGAGCGGCGGACGCGGCGCTCTTCGTCGTCTCGGCGGCCGACGGCGTGGACGGCTCCACCCGGATGGTCTGGGACGAGTGCGCGGCCGTCGGGATGCCGCGCGCGATCGTGGTCACGCACCTGGAGGCGGCCCGCGCCGACTTCGACGCGATGACCGGGATCTGCGCCGAGGCCTTCGGCGGCGACGACCCCGACGCGGTGCTCCCGCTGTACCTCCCGGTGCACGGCCCGGCCGGCCCCGACGGGCACGCGCCGGTGACCGGCCTGACCGGGCTGCTCTCGCAGCGGGTCTTCGACTACGAGTCCGGCGAGCGCAAGGAGACCCAGCCGGACGCGGCCCAGCTCCCGCTGATCGAGGAGGCCCGCAACCGGCTCATCGAGGGGATCATCGCGGAGAGCGAGGACGAGACCCTCATGGACCGCTACCTCGGCGGCGAGGACATCGATTTCAAGACGTTGGTCGCGGACCTGGAGCGGGCGGTGGCGCGCGGCACCTTCCACCCGGTCCTGGCCGCAGCTCCGGCCGCCGAGGGTGCCAAGCAGGGCCTCGGCACGATCGAACTCCTCGAACTCATCACGGGCGGCTTCCCCTCCCCCCTGGAGCGGGCGGCCCCCGAGATCACGACCCCGCAGGGCAAGCCGCGCCCGACGCCCTCGTGCGCGGTCGAGGGCCCGCTGGTCGCCGAGGTGATCAAGACCTCGTCCGACCCGTACGTGGGCCGGATCAGCCTGGTACGGGTCTTCTCCGGCACCCTGCGCCCCGACGAGACGGTGCACGTGTCCGGCCACGGCATGGAGGACCGCGGCCACGAGGACCACGACGTCGACGAGCGGATCGGCGCGCTGTCCTCGCCCTTCGGCAAGCAGCAGCGCACGCTCACCAAGTGCGTCGCGGGCGACCTCGCGTGTGTGGCCAAGCTGTCCCGGGCCGAGACCGGCGACACCCTGTCCGGCAAGGACGACCCGCTCCTGATGGCCCCCTGGGACATGCCCGACCCGCTCCTCCCGCTGGCCATCGAGGCGCACAGCAAGGCCGACGAGGACAAGCTCTCGCAGGGCCTGTCGCGCCTCGTCGCCGAGGACCCGACGATGCGGCTCGAACAGAACCCGCACACCCACCAGCTGGTCCTGTGGTGCCTGGGCGAGGCCCACAAGGAGGTCGCCCTGGAGCGGCTGCGCAGCAGGTACGGCGTCCAGGTCGACGTCGTGCCGCACAAGGTGTCGCTGCGCGAGACGTTCGGCGCGAAGGCGGCGGGGCGCGGCCGGCACGTCAAGCAGTCCGGCGGCCACGGCCAGTTCGCGATCTGCGAGATCGACGTGGAGCCGCTGCCTCCGGGCAGCGGCATCGAGTTCGTGGACAAGGTGGTCGGCGGCTCGGTCCCGCGCCAGTTCATCCCGTCCGTGGAGAAGGGCGTACGGGCCCAGGCGGCCAAGGGCGTGGCCGCGGGGTATCCGCTGGTCGACGTGCGGATCACGCTCCTGGACGGCAAGGCGCACTCGGTGGACTCCTCCGACGCGGCGTTCCAGACCGCCGGCGCGCTCGCCCTGCGGGAGGCGGCCGCCGAGGCCCGTATCCATCTGCTCGAACCGGTCGCCGAGGTCCAGGTCCTGGTCTCCGACGACTACGTGGGCCCCGTGATGAGCGACCTGTCCGGCCGCCGCGGCCGGGTGGTCGGCACCGAACAGGCCGGCCCGGGCCGCACGCTGGTCCGCGCCGAGATCCCGGAGATCGAGATCGGCCGGTACGCGCTCGACCTCAGGTCCCTCTCCCACGGCACCGGACGGTTCAGCCGGAGCTACGCCCGGCACGAGCCGATGCCGCCCCAGCTCGCCGACAAAATTCGCGAACAGGCAGAAGAAGGGCGATAATTGACAGAGCATCAGAATGCCGCCCACCACAATCTCCTTGCGGTGGGCGGCATTCCGACGTCCCCTGACGGGCAGCCTGTGACCCCGATACGCTGTGGTCCCAGCTCAGCAGGTGTGCGGGGTACGGCAGTCGGGAACGTGTCGCAGAGCGACGGTGTGCGGCGATGGGGGCGGCAGTGACGACGGAAGAGCCATTCTTCGACTTCTTGCCCAGGCCACAGGTGCCGCTCCAGGGCTCCGCCGGCCAGACGGCCGCGACCCAGGCGCTCGCCTCGGCCGCGTACCGGGACAGCCCGGTCGAGGACATACTCAAGGCCAACAGCGAATGGCACGAGTCAGAGGTGAAGAAGGGCAAGCTGTCACTCTTCGAACCCAACCTCGGCGAGGCCTTCTCGCGCGCCGTGCAGTCCCGGATGCTCGGCGCCACCCGCAAGGGCATCATCCAGTCCTTCGGCACCGAGCCCGGGACCATCGTCGAGCACTGTCTGGCCTCGATCCGCATCCGCAAGGAGCGGGACACCAGACTCACCCTGGTCATGGTCGTGTTCGGGCTGCTCTTCCTGCCCGGCCTGCTGCTCTGGCTCGGCCTCTTCCAGCTGCGCCGCACACTGGCCGGGGCCAAGGACCGGCGGGCCGGCGCGCTCGGCACCATCCTGCTCGCGGCGGCCGGCATCCTCGCCGTGATCTTCCTGATCAAACTGCCCTTCCACGGCTTCCTCGCCCTCTACCTGCGCGCGATGATCGTGGCCCCGATCGTCGGCTGGTACTGGTCGAAGCTCATCTGCGAGAAGACCGCGCGGGACCTGCGCTCGCGCTGGGACAGCCTCCTGGGCGGCGGCGGCATCGGCGCCAAGATCCCCGAGGCGGTGCCCAAGAGCTCGGCGGCGGGCTCCGCGGAACAGCTGCGCCAGTCCCTGGTCAAGCTGGCCGCCGAGGACCAGAGCAACATCGTCTTCTACGCGGGGCCCAAGGGAATACTGGGCATGGGCACCCGCTGGGGCAGCTGGCAGCTCGCCGAGGAACTGGAGCCCAAGGAAGCCGGCAAGGAAATCCACGGCTTCCGCAGCTGGGACGTCATACGGGCCATCCAGGACCGCCTCCAGCTCCTGGAGCGCGGCCCCCTGCACACCGGCGGCTTCCCCACCCCGTCCATCAAGAACTGGGTGGTCTCACCCATCGGCGAGGGCGCCAAGGAGGTGTCACGGCCCAGCGGCCAGGACATCGACAACTTCCAGGTACGCGCCCACGAGATCCAGCGGATCTGCAACGAGCAGCAGTTCTCCAGCGGCAACCGGCACTACCTCGGCGTCCAGTTCACGCTCTGGGACGGCCAGTTGGTCATCACCATGATGGTCACCGTCACCGTGCTGCACGAGACGCTGCGGATCGAGGTGACCGGGCATGCGCTCGGCCCGGTCCACGCCCTGTTCACCACCAAGCCGGCGCCCAAGACCAAGGAGGTCGACAAGACCTTCAAGTTCTGGGAGAAGAAGACGATCCCGCTCCCCCTGGTCGACGCCACCGAAGTGGTGCGCCTGGCCGCGCGGGCTCCGCTGACCTGGTACCCGCCGCTGCTCGACTACCTGGGCGGCAAGATAGCGCTGCCCGAGCCGTTCGGCCTCCGGCACGCCTGGGCCGACAAGCCCTGGCGCCACCGCTTCATGGCCGACGACGCGATGCGGGCCGCCACCCCCGTGCTGCGGGTGGTGCACTCCGCCGCCATGAAGGTGCTGGACGAGCACGGAGTGAACACCGACCGCTTCACCAACCGCTCGATGATCCTCAGCGGCATGGTCCAGGACGCGGCCCCGAGGAAGGCGGACCTGTACGACGCGTAGGACTAGTCCTGCGGCCAGGCGTCGGCCAGCATCTTGCGGGTGTCCGCGAGGAGTTGGGGCAGCACCTTGGTGTGGCCGACGACCGGCATGAAGTTGGTGTCGCCGCCCCAGCGCGGCACGATGTGCTGGTGCAGATGGGCGGCGATCCCGGCACCGGCGACGGTGCCCTGGTTCATGCCCAGATTGAATCCGTGCGCCCCGGAAGCGGTCCGCAACGCCGTCATCGCCTGCTTGGTGAGCTCCGCCAGCTCGGTGGTCTCGGTGGCGTCCAGCTCGGTGTAGTCGGCGACGTGCCGGTAGGGGACGACCATGAGGTGCCCGCCGTTGTACGGGTACAGGTTGAGCACCGCGTACACGTGCTCGCCACGGGCCACGACCAGCCCGTCCTCGTCGGACTTGGCCGGAATCGAGCAGAAGGGACAGCCGTCACCGCCGTCCGGGCCGGTCGGCTTGTTCTCACCCTGGATATATGCCATCCGGTGGGGCGTCCACAGACGCTGGAACGCGTCCTGGACACCGACCCCGATCTGCTGTTCCGGCTCACTCGTCATGGTGGGAAGCATATGACTTCGCGTACGGGGACGAGAAAGGCCCCCGGGAAGTGATCACTCCCCGGGGGCCGACCCCCGCGGCGGCGGGGACAACGCGGTCGGCGGGTGCGGACCACCCCCGCGTGTGCGGGGAGCGGGTCACACCTGCACGCGGCGCTCCACCACATCGACGATCTTCGCGATCGCCTCGTCGCGCGGAATGCCGTTCTCCTGCGACCCGTCGCGGTAACGGAAGGAGACCGTGCCCGCGTTCATGTCGTCGTCACCGACGATGATCATGAACGGAACCTTCTGCTTCTGCTGGTTCCTGATCTTCTTCTGCATCCGGTCCGAGGACGCGTCGACCTCGACCCGCAGCCCCTTCGCCTTCGCCTCGGCGGCGAACTCCTGGAGGTACGGGATGTGGGCGTCGCCGATCGGGATGCCGACCGCCTGGACCGGGGCCAGCCACGCCGGGAACGCGCCCGCGTAGTGCTCCAGGAGCACGGCGAAGAAGCGCTCGATGGAGCCGAACAGGGCGCGGTGGATCATGACCGGCTGCTGCTTCGACCCGTCGGTCGAGGTGTACTCCAGGCCGAACCGCTCGGGCTGGTTGAAGTCGACCTGGATGGTCGACATCTGCCAGGACCGCCCGATCGCGTCCTTGGCCTGCACCGAGATCTTCGGCCCGTAGAACGCGGCGCCGCCCGGGTCCGGGACCAGCGGGAGGCCCTGCTTCTCGGCCGCCAGGCGCAGCGCGTCGGTGGCCTCCTCCCAGGCCTCGTCGGAGCCGATGAACTTGTCCGACTCCGGGTCGCGGGTGGACAGCTCCAGCTCGAAGTCGTCCAGGCCGTAGTCGCGCAGCAGGTCGAGCACGAAGGTCAGGAGCGAGTCGAGCTCCTGGGGCATCTGCTCCTTGGTGCAGTAGATGTGCGAGTCGTCCTGGGTGAAGCCGCGCGCACGGGTCAGACCGTGCACCACACCCGACTTCTCGTACCGGTACACCGTGCCGAACTCGAAGAGCCGCAGCGGCAGTTCACGGTAGGAGCGGCCGCGCGCCTTGAAGATCAGGTTGTGCATGGGGCAGTTCATCGCCTTGAGGCGGTAGTTCTGCCCGTCGAACTCCACCGGCGGGAACATGCCGTCGCCGTAGTGCGGCAGGTGCCCCGAGGTGACGAAGAGCTCTTCCTTCGAGATGTGCGGGGTGTTCACGAACTCGTAGTCCGCGTCCTCGTGCTTCTTGCGCGAGTACGCCTCCATCTCCCGCCGGACGATGCCGCCCTTGGGGTGGAAGACCGCGAGGCCGGAGCCCAGCTCCTCCGGGATGGAGAACAGGTCGAGCTCGGCACCGAGCTTGCGGTGGTCGCGCTTCTCGGCCTCGGCGAGGAAGTCGAGGTGCGCCTTCAGCTCGTCCTTGGTCGGCCAGGCGGTGCCGTAGATGCGCTGCAGCATCGGGTTCTTCTCGCTGCCGCGCCAGTACGCGCCGCCCGAGCGCATCAGCTTGAACGCCGGGATGTTGCGGGTGGTCGGCAGGTGCGGACCGCGGCACAGGTCCTTCCAGCACAGCTCGCCGGTCTTGGCGTCGAGGTTGTCGTAGATGGTCAGCTCGCCGGAGCCGACCTCCGCGTCCGCGCCGTCGGCGGCCTGCGCGGCGTTGCCCTTCAGACCGATGAGCTCCAGCTTGTACGGCTCGTCGGCGAGCTCGACCCGGGCGGCCTCATCGGTGGTGACGCGGCGAGAGAAGCGCTGGCCGCGCTTCTGGATCTCCTGCATCTTCTTCTCGATGGCCTTGAGGTCCTCGGGCGTGAACGGCTTCTCGACGTCGAAGTCGTAGTAGAAGCCGTCCCGGACCGGCGGGCCGATGCCGAGCTTGGCCTCGGGGTGGAGCTCCTGGACGGCCTGGGCCATGACGTGCGCGGTGGAGTGGCGCAGGATGTTGAGGCCGTCCTCGGAGGAGATCTCGACGGGCTCGACCTCCTCGCCGTCCTTCACCTCGTACGCGAGGTCCTTGAGCTCGCCGGCCACGCGGGCCGCGACGATGGTGCGCTCACCGGCGAAGAGCTCGGCGGCCGTAGTGCCCGTCGTCACCACGCGCTCTTCCCGCTCGGAATCGCGTTGGATGATCACACGGACGTCTGACACCGGACTTCTCCTGCCGTAGGGGGGCGCGCAGCGTGTCGCGTACGCGAGACGATCCTACCGAGCCGGTGGGGTACGCCGCGAAACGGATACGGCGACTCAGTCGGCCGCCGGGTCGGCATCCGCTCCGCAGGCCTCCTCGAAGAAGTCGAGGTTCTCCTGGAGGGACTTCATCAGGCGGTCCCGCTCGGCGTCGTCCACCTGTACCGGGGTCACCTCGCGGGCGGCGGACAGGCGCCGGAATCCGCCCCGGCTCTCCAGGCGCCCCACGACCCGGATCGGCAGCCCGACCAGATGCGCGTGCCCGGCGATGCGGTACGCCTCCTCGTCGAGCTCCATGCGTACGTGGGGCACCTCCGCCCCGGCAAGGACCCGCAGCCGTACGACGCCGGAGCCGCGCGGTCCCGAGCGGCGCAGCCGCACCACGGCGCCGGTGATCCGCACCGGCAGGGACGGCTCGTCGCTGAGGTAGCGGGCGCCGGCCTCGCGCAGGGCGGGCAGGTCGCCGGGCGAGAAGTCGACGGGCTCGGGCCGGGCCGCACACCCGGCGGGCACCCCGGCCGCCGGCGCCCATTCGAGGGCGACGCGCACGCCTTCGGTACCGCGCACCAGGGCGACCACGGACTCGGTCAGCTCTCTGCTGACGCCCGCGCGCACGGCCGCGTCGAAGGCCTCCATCCCGCCGGTGGTGCGCTGGTAGTCGACCGCGTCCCGCACCGCGTTGAGCGCCGCGTAGAGGCACACCACCGCGGGCCGCCCCGACACCACCGGTACGAACGCGGTGAGCCCGCCGCCCGGGCCGGGCTCGACGAGGACGCCTTCCAGGGAGGCGAGGGCCTGCCTGCGGTGGCGGGCCCCGTAGTACCCGGCCGGTCCGCGCACGGCGAGCGCGCCCGCGAGCAGCATCCGGTGGGCGGCGCCGCGCAGTTGTTCCTGCTCGCTCCAGGAGGCGGCGCCGGCCGGCCCCTCGGGCACCTCGCGCCACCAGCGCACCTCGTCGCTGGGCACCGCGAGCGAGACGAGCACCTCGCGTGCGGAGGGCGCGGCGCTGCGGGCGAGCGCGGTGAGCGCCTCGCCGAGCAGGTCCTCGCTGTCGGGGTAGGCCCGGCTCTCCGGGACGAGGAGGCTCATGCCGGAGCCGATCGCCCCGGGCGGCGTCCAGCGCGCGTAGCGCCCCGCCGCTCCCCCGCGCCGTTGCCAGCCGTGCCGGTGGAGCAGCACCCCGAGCACTGCCGGATCGACCTGGCCGGGACCCGGCAGAATCCCGCCGAGCTCATCGTCGGACCAGCGCATCAGGGCCTCCCTCCCACCCCGACCCGCGTCATGATCTCGCAGAGCGCGCGGTCGTCGAAGATCCGCGAGGTCGGTATTCGCACCGTGGTCCTGCGCCGGCCGGTCACCGGGTGTCCGGCCAGATTGGTCCAGTAGCAGCAGTGCCGCAGCGCCAGGCGGTCGTGGCCCGCGCGCAGCCACTCGTCCTGACTCCTCGGCACCAGCATCACGACCAGGATCTTGTGCACCGACACGGGCGTGCGGGCCAGCTTCACCAGGTGCGCGTTGTCCAGCGTGAAGGAGAAGGCCCCGCCCGGCGGATGCGGCGGTATCTGGTACGTGCACTTGAGCTGCACCTTGATCGTCACTTCGTCGTCGACCGTGTGCCCGGGAGCGCTGTGGCTCACGTGCCAGTCGATCCCGTTGTCCGGAAAGGGCTGCGACAGCGAACACCCCGCTGCCGCCGCCACCGCGTGCAGGTAGCCCACCTGAAGGGTCTCCATGCAGGCGGTGGTGGCGAGCGAGCCGCGCAGCGGTGCGATCCGCTCGGGCAGCAGACCGTGCCCGGGCGCGGCCGGATCGGGCTGCGCGAGCGCCATGGCTGTCGTATGCCTTCCGGAACTGTGCCGAACTTTCCCCGTGACGGCCCGTCAAACTCCAGTCCCGTCACCAGTGTTGTCTCCGTACTCGGGTCCCCGCAAACGGCGTATGTCGCAAACGGCCCGGGTATCACGGAATCGGGCAGGGGAAGCACGCCATCTGCCAGGAGTGTGCGAGGAGTTGAGTAGACATGACGTGCTGGTACGAGGGTCCCCTGGCGGCGTTCGACACCGAGACCACCGGGGTGGACGTCGAGGGGGACCGGATAGTTTCGGCCGCGCTGGTGATCCAGGACGGCCCGGACGCCCGGCCGCGCTCCACGCGCTGGCTGGTCAACCCGGGCGTACCCGTCCCGGCGGGCGCCACCGCGGTCCACGGTCTGACCGATGAGCACCTCCAGCTGAACGGGCGCTGGCCGGCCCCCGTGATGGAGGAGGTCGCGAGGTCGCTGGCCGAGCAGTGTGCGGCGGGCCGGCCGCTGGTCATCATGAACGCGCCGTTCGATCTGACGCTGCTCGACCGCGAGTTGAAGCGCCACCGCGCGGCCTCGCTGTCCCACTACCTGGGCCAGAACCCGCTGCGCGTGCTCGATCCCCGGGTCCTGGACAAGCACCTGGACCGCTACCGCAAGGGCCGCCGCACGCTGACCGATCTGTGCGAGCACTACGGCGTGACGCTGGAGGGCGCGCACGACGCGGCGGCCGACGCGCTGGCCGCCCTGGAGGTCGTCCGGGCCGTGGGACGCAGGTACGCGTCCCGCCTGGAACGGCTGACGCCGACCGAGTTGCACACGCTCCAGGCGACCTGGCACGCGGCTCAGGCGCGCGGCCTGCAGGCCTGGTTCACCCGGCAGGGCACCCCGGAGGTGGTGGACACGGCGTGGCCACTGCGGCCCGAACTCCCGGCGGCGGCTTGATGGTTGACAGCAAAAAGGCCGGTCCGTCATGGACGGACCGGCCTTTCCCGGTGGGCGATACTGGGTTCGAACCAGTGACCTCTTCGGTGTGAACGAAGCGCTCTCCCACTGAGCTAATCGCCCGGGAACGCACTGAACAATACAGTCCCCCGGGCCCAGCTTTCAAACCGCATCCAGCCATCGCCCGAGACCTCGCTTCCCGGACCGCATCATCAGCGCGTGATTGGCCCGGAACACCGGGCGGCCCGGCACCGCGAGCCGCCGCATGAGCGGCTTGCGCACCTCGACCTCCTGCTCGTAGACGGCCCGCGTTCCACCGTCGCGGGCGGACAGCGTCCAGCGCGCCCACCCTTCGAGGTCTCCGCTGAGCGCGACCTCCAAAACCCGTCCCCCCGGATCGCGCCGGCTCTCGCGGGCGGTGACGAACAGGTCGTACGGGACGAGCGAGCGGAGCCGGGCGGTGGCGGTGCGCCCGTCGAGGGGCGTGACCTCGCGGACCTCGGGCCACCAGCGCGGGTAGTCCTCGGCGCGCTCCAGGACCGCGTACACGGCGGCGGGCGCCTCGGGCAGATCCCAGACGCTGCGGAAGCGGTAGCGGCACCAGTCCATGCCCCCAGTCTGCTGGACGGCCGGGCAGGAAACGCCGAAGGCCCGGAGATCGAGATGATCTCCGGGCCTTCGGTCCGGGTGGGCGATACTGGGTTCGAACCAGTGACCTCTTCGGTGTGAACGAAGCGCTCTCCCACTGAGCTAATCGCCCGGGCGCACCGCAAACATTACCGCATGTCAGCGGGGCCTTTGACCACGCGTGGTCACTCGTTGATCTTCCACGGCACGACGATGCCGAACTTCCACAGGTATACGCCGACGAGGGTGGCGACGATCACCAGGCCGACCGTGGTCAGGATGATGTTGCGGCGCCGCACCTTGGGGTCGAGTGCCTTCTGCGCAGCCTCCGTGACCTTCCGCTTCGTCCAGCGGAGCACCAGCTGGGCCCATACGAATTCGGTCGCCCAGATCGCCATGCCGCCGAAGATCACCAGCCAGCCGGGGCCCGGCAGCGGCAGCATCACGATGCCCGCGGCCACGACCGCGAGGCCCACCAGGAAAACGCCCACCTGCCAGCTCAGATGCAGCGGCCTGGACGCCTTGATGAACGCCGGCGCCCGCGAGCCGAGGGCCGCGGCGGCCTGTTCGTCACTCCCCGTATCCATGCACCCCAACCTACCGGACGGGTGTCTTGAAACGGGTTCACCGAAATGGACCTATAACGCAAAGTAATAGTCCGCCGTACGAGCTACGTGAACGCCTGCAAAACGGTCAGAGGGGTTTACAACGGCACCGTAGGTGGCATGTCGATTTCGCCGACGTGCGAATCCCCGAGCGCACACTGAGCGAAAGGCCCTGGCGCTTATGAACACCACGGTCAGCTGCGAGCTGCACCTGCGCCTCGTTGTGTCGAGCGAGTCCTCACTGCCTGTACCCGCGGGCCTGCGGTATGACACGGCCGATCCTTATGCCGTGCACGCCACCTTCCACACCGGAGCCGAGGAAACCGTCGAGTGGGTCTTCGCTCGCGACCTCCTCGCCGAGGGCCTGCACCGGCCCACCGGAACCGGCGACGTCAGAGTCTGGCCGTCACGCAGCCACGGCCAGGGTGTCGTCTGTATCGCCCTGAGCTCGCCGGAAGGAGAAGCCCTGCTCGAAGCCCCGGCGCGGGCCCTGGAGTCGTTCCTGAAACGGACTGACGCCGCGGTGCCGCCCGGCACCGAGCACCGTCACTTCGATCTCGACACGGAACTCTCGCACATCCTGGCCGAGAACAACTGAGGCCAGGCAGAGAGCCGCACGGCGCCGTCCGACTCGGGGCGACGGCGCCGCGCGGACAACCACATAACGGCAGTCATCGGCGCCGTCCCCCACGAAAGCCGTCGTGGGGGACGGCGCCGGTGCGCTGGTGACGCGAGCCGCTAGAGTCGGCCAGCATCGACGGGCGCCCGCCCGCCGCAGGCCAGGGAGCGAATCGTGCTGATCCCTCACGACACCCGGATCGCGCTCGACATGGTGGTCGATCTGGTGAACACCGCGCCGGAGAGCGAGGACACCGACCGTCTCGCGGACGTGGACGCGCTGTACGGCTTCGTCCAGGACCACAGCGTGAGCGGTGTGGAGCGTCTCTCCAACGGTGACCTCCTGGGCGTCCAGGCCGTCCGCAGCAGGTTCGCCGAGATCTTCGCGGCGCCCGACGCCCACACTGCCGCCGAGCTCGTCAACCAGCTGGTCGCGGCGGCCGGCACCACCCCGCAGCTGACCGACCACGACGGCTACGACTGGCACGTGCACTACTTCGCGCCCGGCGCCTCGGTGGCCGACCACCTGGCCGCCGACGGCGGCATGGCGCTCGCCTTCATCGTGGTGACCGGTGAGCAGGAACGTCTTCGCAGATGTGAGGCGCCGGACTGCGGACGGGCCTTCGTGGACCTCTCACGCAACCGCTCCCGCCGCTACTGCGACAGCCGCACCTGCGGAAACCGCCTGCACGTGGCCGCGTACCGGGCCCGGCGCAAGGAGGCCGCGGGCTGAGCACCCGCGGGAAGCGGCTCTCGGAGCACGAACGCTCAGAGCAGGAAGAGGTCGTGCACGGCCGCCATGAGCAGCAGGCAGCCGATCACCCCCAGGAAAATCATCAGGGGCGGTTGGGAGAGCGCGAAGAGACAGCCCCGCGCCTGCGGGTCGGGCGCGCTCGGCTTGTCGGTCGGTGCAGGGGTGGAGCCCTGGGAAGTGTCCAGCATCTCGGGGCGATGATGACCCAGTCGCACCGCATGGGTATACCAACACGCCCATAGGAAGCGGGAGTTCGCCCGATCTTGTAACGCGCGGACCCGATCTTGCAGCGCGCGGAGGCAGCGACGCGCGCGGGCGACGCGCCCCCGCGCCCCCGCGCGCCCGGCGAACGCCGGATGCCGTGCTTGTGACGTCAGATGCCGTGCTTCTTCAGGATGGCCTCGATGTCGCTGAAGTCCTCGCTCGCGGCGGGTTTGGCCTTCGCCTTCGGTACGGGCTGGGCGGCCGGTGTGCGGCCCGCGCCGAGCGAGGGGGCGGACGCCGCGGGAGCCACCGCCTCACGCTGGGCGGCGGCCGCGGCGACCTTGCGTTCCCTGCGGGTGCCGCCGCCGCGCCGCTCGATGGCCCGGGTCGTCATGAACAGCAGCCAGGCGACCCCGAGCAGCCCGAAGCCCAGCCACACGCTCGGCTTGAAGACGATGCCGGACACCCACTGCACCACGCCGGTCATGACGAGGCCGACCGGGACAAGGGAGTAGGCGGCGATGCGCGTAGCCGCGAGGAAGCGCTTGCGGTACGCCGTGACGGCAGCGATGCCCAGTCCGGCCGCGGAAACGGCGGAGCAGACGGTCTCGGCAAGCATCCGGTTCCTCCAGGCATGGGGGGTATGGCTTCTTCCATCCTGCACCGGAACCCGCCCCGCGGGCCACGGTCGGCCGCGACCTCAGGGAGATCTCCGGGGCGGGATCCTCCCCAGGTCCCGGTTGCTGGGAGACTGGACCCCATGAGCGACACCACCCCCTCGAGCACCGCAGGCCCCGTCGTCCTCGACGTCTGGTGCGAGCTGCAGTGCCCCGACTGCCGCAGCGCCCTCGACGACATCCGCGCGCTGCGCGCCCGCTACGGCGACCGCCTCGACATCCGGCTGCGGCACTTCCCGCTGGAGAAGCACAAGCACGCCTTCGCCGCGGCCCAGGCCGCCGAGGAGGCCTTCGAGCAGGGCCACGGCTGGCCGTACGTGGAGGCCGTGCTCGCCCGCACCGAGCACCTCGCCGAACAGGGCGAGCCCGCGCTCATCGAGGCGGCGGGTGAACTCGCCCTGGACACCGACGAGTTCGAGACAGCCCTCATCGACGGGCGGCACATCCTGATCGTCGACGCCGACCAGGCCGAGGGCAAGGCGATCGGCGTGACCGGCACCCCGACATATGTCATCGGCGACGAGCGCCTGGACGGCGGCAAGAGCCAGGAGGGGCTGCGCGAGCGCATCGAGGCGATCGCGGACCGGCTGCTCGCCGAGTAGCCGAGCAGCTCCGGGGGGGCTCAGAGCAGCTGCTTGTAGAGGTTGTAGTCGGTGACCCGGTAGCCGAGGGACTCGTACAGGCGCACCGCCGGGATGTTGTCCGCGAAGACGTGCAGCCCGATGGTGTCCATGCCGTCGGCCAGCGCCACCCGCTCCGCGAGCAGCATGAGTGAGCGGCCGTGGCCCCGGCCCCGGTGCTCCTCGGCGACCCCGACGTCGTAGACGTACGCGCACTCCTCGGGTTCTGCGCGCCGGGCCACCCACACGCTCCCGACCGTGCTCCCCCGGTCCTCGAGGACCAGGAAGTGCGCCCCGGCGGTGGCGACGCCGTCCGGAAGCAGGGTGCGATGCTCCGCCGCGGACCTGGCACGGGCCTCCGCCGCGGGCACGCCCCGCTCGATCCAGCTGCGCGCGTAGCTCTCGACCTCGTCGCGCAGCCAGCCCTCGAACTCCTCCGCGCTCATCGGCCGGCCGGTCACCCCGGCGGGCAACTCCGGTTCCACGGGCGGGAGTTGCTTGGCCATGTTGCGGCTGCGCTCCACGTAGCCGAGGGCGCCGGCCATCCGCAGCGCGGCATCGGCGCCGGCCGCGACGGAGAGGCGGACCTGGCCGCAGCCCCAGCCCCGCAGCACCTCCTCGGCGGCCAGGGCCGCGACGGTGCCACGACCCCGGCCCCGGTCCGCCTCGTCGATCCGGAGTTCTTCGATCCGGCCCATGCGGGGCCCGAAGGACGTATCGGTGGCGATCTTGATTCGTCCGACGCGTCGGCTGTTCACACACACGTCGTACGTACGCGACTTGGCGCCGTCGGCGCCCTGCTGGAGCGGCTCGGTCGGCCGAATGGTGGTGGTCATCAAGGCCGTTGTACCTGCCCCGGCGCCGCCCGTCATCAGCTTTTACGGGTCCAGATCCGATCCGGCCCGCTCGTCGAAGATCCGCATGGCCTTGGCCGTGACCGGACCGGGCGCGGCGGCCAACTGCCGCCCGTCGACGCGGATTACGGCCTGGACGTCGCGCAGCGTGGAGGTCAGGAAGATCTCCTCGGCGCTCTCCAGGACGTCCATCGAGAGCTCGGTCTCGTACGCGCCGGTCCATTCGACGGTCAGCGCGCGGGTGATCCCGCCGAGGCAGCCGGAGGCGAGCGGCGGGGTGTGCAGGCGCCCGTCGAGGACCACGAAGACATTGGAGCCGGTGCCCTCGCAGAGCTGCCCCGCGGTGTTCGCGAAGAGGGCCTCGGAGGCGCCCGCCCCGTGCGCCTTGGCGAGCGCGACGACGTTCTCGGCGTACGACGTGGTCTTCAGGCCCGCCACCGCGCTGTGCTCGTTGCGGGTCCACGGGACGGTGATCACGGCGGTGGTGTCGGGCCTGCGCCTGCTCTCGCCGAGCGCGACGACCAGGGTCGGGCCCGCGTCGCCCCGGTCGGAGCCGAGCGGCGAGAGCCCGCCGGTGTAGGTGATCCGCAGCCGGCCGAGCGCCATGGGGTTCGCGTCCAGGACGGCCGCGCAGGCGCGCCGCACCTCGTCGAGGTCCGGGTCGGGCAGGCCGAGGCCGCGGGCCGAGCGGGTCAGCCGGTCGAGATGGCGGGTGAGCGCGAAGGTGCTCCGGCCGGTCGCCTTCACCGTCTCGAAGACGCCGTCGCCCACGGTGAGCCCGTGGTCGAGGACGGACACCTGCGCGGCGTCGGCGTCCCGCAGTGCGCCGTTGACCCAGATCTGCATTTACGCGGTCCTTCCACTGTGCCCGCTGTGGGCATACGCGCCCGACGCTACCGTCAGGAGACGCGAGGCCTTCAGCTCGGTCTCCTCCCACTCCCGCTCGGGATCCGAGCCCCAGGTGATGCCCGCCCCGGTGCCGAAGCGCAGCACGCCGTGCGGCCGGTCGACCCAGAAGGTACGTATGCCGACGGCGAGCTCGGCGGTGCCCCGGTCGGCGTCGACCCAGCCGATGCCGCCGCAGTAGGGGCCGCGGGGCGCGGTCTCCAGCGCCTCGATGATCCGCAGCGCGCTGGACTTGGGCGCCCCGGTGACCGAGCCCGGCGGGAACGTGGCGTCGAGCAGCTCGCGCCACCCCGCGCCCTCGCGCAGCTCGCCGCGCACGGTGGAGACGAGGTGGACGAGGCCGGGGTGCTCCTCGACGGCGCACAGCGCGGGCACGGTCACCGAGCCGGTGGCGCAGACCCGTCCCATGTCGTTGCGGACGAGGTCCACGATCATCACGTTCTCGGCGTGGTCCTTCTCCAACAGGTCCGCCGCGGTCCGTCCGGTCCCCTTGATGGGTCCGGACTCCACGACCCGTCCCGTACGCCGGAGGAACAGTTCGGGCGAGGCGGTCGCGATCTCGACCCCGTGCGCGGGCAGCCGGATCGTTCCTGCATAGGGCGCGGGGTTGCCGCGCGCGAGCAGTGCGGTGAGCGCGTCCACGTCGGCCGCCGCGGGGTCGGGCAGCGGCGCGCTCAGCACGCGGCAGAGGTTCGCCTGGTAGACCTCGCCGGCCGCGATGTGCTCGCGAATGCGGCGCACTCCGGCCGTATAGGCGGCGCGGTCCAGGGAGGACGTCCAGTCGCCGGTGGCGGGCCCGCGCCAGGCGCCGGGCACGGGCTCGGGGACCGGCTGAGTGCGGACGTCCGCGAAGCGGGCGCACACGAGGCGGCCCTCGAAGTCGGCGGAGACGGCCCAGAAGCCGGAGGAGTCGAGGGCCTCGGGGTCACTGGTGACATCACGCAGGTCCGAGGCGACGAGGTGGCCGAAGCGGGCCAGAGGAGCGAGGTCGTGCACGGTTGCGAGTCTAGGGCCGGGGCAGGTGGGGTGCCCCTGAGTGACCTGGAAGCGAACACCCGCCCGGACCCCGGCAGGGGTCCCGACCAGGCGCAACGCAGCACGCTGCACAAACGCGTTTTTGTACTGGCCCCGGAATCCGCTAGAGTTCAACACGTCGCCGGGACGCGCAAGCGAAACGGAAACGACAAGCGGACGTGGCTCAGTTGGTAGAGCATCACCTTGCCAAGGTGAGGGTCGCGAGTTCGAATCTCGTCGTCCGCTCGATGTGGGGGATCTTCCCGAACCCTCATATGCACTCCTGGTGGAGTGGCCGAGAGGCGAGGCAACGGCCTGCAAAGCCGTCTACACGGGTTCAAATCCCGTCTCCACCTCCAAGCGCGATTAGCTCAGCGGGAGAGCGCTTCCCTGACACGGAAGAGGTCACTGGTTCAATCCCAGTATCGCGCACGCAGTAACACGAAGTAACCGGTCCGGTAAGGTTGGGACCGTCCCGCGCGATTAGCTCAGCGGGAGAGCGCTTCCCTGACACGGAAGAGGTCACTGGTTCAATCCCAGTATCGCGCACGCAGTAACACGAAGTAACCGGTCCCGTAGGGTTGGGACCGTCCCGCGCGATTAGCTCAGCGGGAGAGCGCTTCCCTGACACGGAAGAGGTCACTGGTTCAATCCCAGTATCGCGCACCACCCGGAACCCCCGGCCTTCTCGAAGGCCGGGGGTTCCGTCGTCCGTGGCCCCTTGCGGGGTTCAGGACGAGGTGAGGTTCAGGAGGAGAAGAGCATGGGGCCGAAGCTCTTGTGCCGCCGGTGCCCGTAGTCGTCGTAGCCGTAGTACTCGTCGTGTCCGCCGTGATGTCCGCCGTGGTGGGGCTGCGGGGCGCCCCAGGACGGGGCGGGGGGGCGGGGGCGGGGTAGCCCTGCTGCGGGTAGGGCCCCGGGGGCGAGCCCTGCTGAAACCACTGCCCATCGAGCCGCGTCAGCGACTCCAGCTCCCCGCAGTCGAGGAATATCCCCCGGCAGCCGCTGCACTGCTCGATCTGGACGCCGTTGCGGTTGTACGTGCGCATCGGCGCGTGGCACTCGGGACACTGCATCGTCGGCTCAGCTCCTCGCCGCTGGTCCGGTCTGGCCTCAGCACCCGACGTCGGGGACGTGCCCAACTGGTCCTGGACTGCGGCGATTCGGGTGCAGCCCTCCAGCATCGCGCGCTCCGCCTCGTCCGGGAGACGGCTCCGCTCGGCGCATTTGGCGAGCGCCAGGGCGCCGGTCCGTACGGTCAACGTCCGCGCCGGGACGTCCAGTTGGGGCCAGGGGTCTCCTTCCGTCGGCACTGCCGGGCCGCCCCCTTCTCGGTATGCGGCGAGGAAGCGGGCCCAGGTGTCGGGGGCGAGCAGGCCGGCGGCGAACCAGGCGGCCGGGCGGGCCAAGTCCCAGGCGGGGGGCGCCGAGTCCGAGGTCGTCGATGTCGATCAGGGCCCAGGGGCCCGTGCCGGCGGGATGCCGGACGAGCTGCCCGAGGTGGAAGTCGCCGTGAGTGAGCCGGGCGGGGCCGGGTGCGGGGGCTTCCGCGCGGGCCCAGGCCGGGAGCCGGGCTCAGGCACGCAGCACAGGGGCGGCTCCCGGCCCGACGGCCGCCGCCCGCATCCGGGCCAGCGCGCAGGCGGCCTTCGCGGGGCCGCGCGCCGGGGGCAACGGCCCGGGCAGGGCCGCCGGTTGTATACGGCACAGCCGCGCGAGCAGCCGGCCCGCCTCCTCCCAGGGCACGGCTTCCTCCCCTCCGTCCGGGGCGACGGGGCTGCCGTACGGCCAGAGCGTCACGGGGCGGCCGTGCACGGTGCGGGCGGGGCGGTCCAGGGGCGCCAGGAGGACGCCGTCGAGCAGCGGATGCGCGGCTACGGCGAGCCGGACCGCGAGGGCCTCCGGGTCGGTGCGCCCGTCGTGCGCCTTGGCCACCACCGGCCCGTGGCGTACGACGGTGGCGTCGGGCCGGTCCGCCAGCACGGCGTCGTGCGCGGGCACCGCCCCGCAGGCGCGGCAGGGCCGGGCCCGGCGGGCGGCCTCGGCCAGCGCGTCGACGACGGATGCGGCCACTTCTCCCCCGGGGTGCGTACGTCTGGGCGCGAGGGTACGGGCCGGTGGGCGAGGGCGGTGGCCGGGTGTGCAAAAGGCGTTGCCCGATCGGCTCCCCAGCCGATCGGGCAACGCCTTTCACTGCCGTCCGCCGCACCCCCGTCCCCACGGGGCTGTAATGGCCGGATGTCCCCGACCCGGTCCGCTCTACCGGGTCCGGGGCGCCGCTCAGCGCCCCAGCATCACGCCCACGGACGACGCCTGTGTGACCACCGCGTCCCAGCCGCCGAAGACGACTGTGAGCAGGGCCGCCAGGGGAAGGACCATGGCCGTCGCCACCAAGGGGTGGCGCGGGCCGGATCGGCGGGCACCGAACGCGGCGCTGTACGCCCTGCGTCCCTGCGTGCGGATGATCGTCCGCGCAGCCGTGTCCGCCATGGTCCTCTCCTGTTCGTTCCTTGATGTGGTTGGCAGCGGCGGGTGTCTGACCTCGGGGGACGAGTGCACCACCCGCCGCTTGTCTTCAACAGTAGGGAGCCGCGCGGCGCCGGACGTCATGCCCTCGTACCTATCTGCTGGCCTCCCAGGGGATGAGCCGTCACCCCCGGGAGTACTCCCCTGGGTGGAGACGGACCCCCTACTCCCTGGGGTCTTCCCGGAGGGGTCGGCTCTGCGCGCGGGCCTCCGCCTACCCCGCGTCCTCCCTGGGGACCGGTTGCTCCACCAGGGCGAGCACCCGTGTCGCCATGAAGCGGGCCGTGCGCACGACCGTCCCGCTGCGCGTGACTTCGCTCACTTCCACCACCCCGCGCCGGACCGCCGTCTCGACCCTGCGCCCCGCCCGGCTTGCCACCACTTCGTACGTCCGGGTCGTGTCTCCCGCGTCCACCACTATCTCCACGCGGTCACCCTTCATAGATCCAAACCCCCTTCTGCGACGGACCGTTGAGATCTCGCACGGGTCAGCGGCCCTGGATCCACGGGTTGCTGACCACTCTTCAAGTTTCCCACCCGGCACTGACAATCGTCCGGGTCGCGAGGGCGCGGCCTATGAGCACACCGGGCGGCGGGTACGTAAGCTGTGCCACGTCAACAGGACTGGCAGCGGGGATGAAAATGGCGATGATGCGGCTCCGGCGCGAGGACCCGCGTGTCGTCGGCTCGTTCAGGCTCCACCGGCGTCTCGGCGCGGGCGGCATGGGGGTCGTGTACCTGGGCTCCGACCGGCGCGGGCAGCGGGTGGCCCTGAAGGTGATCCGGCCCGACCTCGCCGAGGACCAGGAGTTCAGGTCCCGGTTCGCGCGCGAGGTCTCGGCCGCGCGGCGGATCCGCGGCGGCTGCACGGCCCGGCTCGTCGCCGCCGACCTGGAAGCGGAGCGGCCCTGGTTCGCCACCCAGTACGTACCCGGGCCCTCGCTGCACGACAAGGTCGCCGAGGAGGGCCCGCTGACGGCCGCGGAGGCCGCCGCGATCGGGGCCGCGCTGTCCGAGGGGCTCGTCGCGGTGCACGAGGCAGGCGTCGTCCACCGGGACCTCAAGCCGTCCAACATCCTGCTGTCCCCGAAGGGGCCCAGGATCATCGACTTCGGCATCGCGTGGGCCACCGGCGCCTCGACGCTGACCCATGTCGGCACGGCCGTCGGCTCCCCCGGCTTCCTCGCCCCCGAGCAGGTGCGCGGCGCCGCGGTCACCCCGGCCACCGACGTCTTCTCGCTCGGCGCGACGCTGGCTTACGCCGCCATGGGCGACTCGCCCTTCGGGCACGGCAGTTCCGAGGTGATGCTCTACCGCGTGGTGCACGAGGAGGCGCAGCTGCGCGGCGTGCCGGACGCGCTGGCCCCGCTGGTCCGGGCCTGCCTCGCGAAGGACCCCGAGGAACGGCCCAGCACGCTCCAGCTCTCCATGCGGCTCAAGGAGATCGCCGCGCGGGAGGCCCAGGGCGGGCTGCACGGGCAGGCTCCGGAGGCCCGGCCACCGGCTCAGCGCGAGCGCGTCGAGCTGGACCGGCCCACGGGGCGGCTCGACGACCGGACCCAGCGCTACACCGAGGCCGGGCGGGCCACGGGGGCCTCTGCGGCTCGGCCCGCGCCGCGCACGGGGGGCTCGCGTCCCGGTGGGCCGCGCAGCAACGCCGCCTCCCGTCCCGGAGGGCGGCCGGGCACTCGGCCCGGGCCCCGCACCTCCGGCGGGCTGCGGCCCGCCAACCCCCGGCTGCTGCGGCAGCGGCTCACTGTGTTTGTGCTGGTTACGTTGATTGTGCTGCTGGGGATTGCCGCGGTTAAGCAGTTCTGAGGGTGCCGGGGGGGAGGATTGTTCTTCGGCCGCGGGCCGTCGTGGCCGGTCGCGCCGTTCCCCGCGCCCCCAGGGAGTGCTGCCGAGCTCGGCTGTCGGGCTGAGCCCACTCCGCTGGGGCTGTTGTTCGACTTGCCGGTCGGCTGTGGCCGGTCGCGCCGTTCCCCGCGCCCTCAGGGTGTGCCGCTGGGGGCTCCCCCAAGTTCTCGGTTTCGCCCGAACAGGGGACCCCCATCGCGGCGGAGCCGCACCATGTCACAGCCCCCGCGCCCCTTCGAGGGCGGCCACCCCTATGACGCTCGGGGGTCAGGCCGTCGGCCGTCCCGTGGCCACCGCGTAGAACGCCACTGCCGCTGCCGCGCCCACGTTCAGGGAGTCGACTCCGTGGGCCATCGGGATGCGTACCCACTCGTCCGCGGCCACCAGGGCCTGGGTCGAGAGGCCGTCGCCCTCCGCGCCCAGCATCAGGGCCACCTTGTCGAGCTTGTGCGGGGCGGCGTCCTCGATGTTGGAGGCCTTTTCGTCGGGGGTGAGGGCCAGCAGCCTGTAGCCCGCCTCGCGGACCGACTCCAGACCCTTGGGCCACGACTCCAGGCGGGCGTACGGGACCGAGAAGACCGCGCCCATCGACACCTTCACCGAGCGCCGGTACAGCGGGTCCGCGCAGTCCGGCGAGAGCAGGACCGCGTCCATGCCGAGCGCGGCGGCGCTGCGGAAGATCGCGCCGATGTTGGTGTGGTCGTTGACCGCCTCCATGACCACCACCCGGCGGGCGGTGGTGAGGAGTTCGTCGGCGGACGGCAGCGGCTTGCGCTGCATCGAGGCGAGCGCCCCCCGGTGCACGTGGTAGCCGGTGACACGTTCGGCGAGGTCCGGGCTGACCGCGTACACGGGCGCCGGAAGCTCGTCGATGACGTCCCGCATGACGTCCACCCACTTGGCCGAGAGCAGCATCGAGCGCATCTCGTAGCCGGCGTCCTTGGCCCGTCTGATGACCTTCTCGCCCTCGGCGATGAAGAGGCCTTCGGCGGGCTCGCGGCGGCGCCGCAGCTCCACGTCGGTCAGGCCCGTGTAGTCGCGCAGGCGGGGGTCGTCGGGGTCTTCGACGGTGATGAGATCGGCCACAGGGTGATACTGCCTTGTCCTGGGTGAGGTGCCAACGGCTGGGACGGAGATCCGTTACCGGTGGTTACGGGGAGGGGTGACGACTTCGGGCGCCGGTTACGGGCGTGGGGTCATGCGCGGGAGTTCACCGTCACCACGTCGCCGATGACGATCACGGCCGGGGGCTTCACGTCCTCGGCCCTGGCCACCTCGCCGACGCTTCCCAAGGTTGCGTCGACGCGGCGCTGGGCCGCGGTGGTGCCTTCCTGGACGAGGGCGACCGGGGTCCCGGGGTTCTTGCCGTGCGTGACGAGCGCCTGCGCGATCGCGCCGATCTTGTCGACGCCCATCAGGATCACCAGGGTGCCGCGCAGTTGCGCAAGCGACTTCCAGTCGACGAGCGAGCGCGGGTCGTCGGGCGCCACGTGCCCGCTGACCACCGTGAACTCATGGGCCACGCCCCGGTGCGTGACCGGGATCCCGGCCGCGCTCGGCACCGAGATGGAGCTGGAGATGCCGGGCACCACCGTGCAGGTGATGCCGGCCTCGGCGAGCGCCTGGAGCTCCTCCATGCCGCGCCCGAAGACGTACGGGTCGCCGCCCTTGAGCCGCACGACCGCCTTGCCGGCCTTCGCGTGCTCGATCAACGCGTTGTTGATGGCCTCCTGCGCCATGAAGCGGCCGTACGGGATCTTCGCGGCGTCGATGACCTCGACGTGCGGCGGGAGCTCGTCGAGGAGGTCGCGGGGGCCGAGCCGGTCGGCGATGACCACGTCCGCCTCGGCGAGCAGCCTGCGGCCGCGCACGGTGATCAGGTCCGGGTCGCCGGGGCCGCCGCCGACCAGTGCGACGCCGGGGGTGCGGGTGCGCTGCTGGGGGGCGACGAGCGTGCCGTCGCGCAGGCCCTCGACGACGGCGTCGCGGATCGCGGCGGAGCGGCGCGGGTCCGGGGTGTCGGTGGTGAGGACGGCGACCGTGACGCCCTCGGAGCGGCCGGTGGCCGGGGTCCAGGCGGTGGCGGCGCCGGCGTCGTCGGAGCGTACGCACCAGACGCGGGAGCGCTCGGCCTCGGCGGAGATGCGCTCGTTGGCCTCGGTGTCGGCGGTCGCGACCAGCGCGTACCAGGCGTCGGCCAGGTCGCCGTCCTGGAAGCGGCGCCGCTCCCAGCGGATCTCGCCCGCGTCCGCCATGGCCTCGACGGAGGGGGTGGCGCTCGGGGAGACCAGGGTGACGTCGGCCCCGGCGGCGATGAGGGCGGGCAGGCGGCGCTGGGCGACCTGGCCACCGCCGACGACGACGACGCGGCGGCCGGTGAGGCGGAGGCCTACGGGGTACGCGGGGTGTTCGACCATGGCGGCGGTGCTCCTCGGGCGGAGTGACGTGCGGTGTGCCGCTGCTGCGGTGAAGCGGCTGGTGGGAGGGGGTTTGCGGTCCCGCGGACAGCCTAAGGGGCGGGCGGGCGCTGTGGCACGAGCGGGGGCCGGGGTCAGTGACCCCGGCCCCCGCTCGTGCGTACGGGCTACTTCTCGGTGACGCCCGCCGAGTCGAACGTCGCCACCTCGTGCATCGCGCGGGCCGCGCTCTGCACCACCGGGAGGGCGAGCAGGGCACCGGTGCCCTCGCCGAGGCGCAGGTCCAGGTCGACCAGGGGGCGCAGGCCCAGCTTGTTGAGGGCGGCCACGTGGCCGGGCTCGGCGCTGCGGTGGCCCGCGATGCATGCGGAGAGCACCTCGGGGGCGATCGCGCGGGCGACCAGGGCGGCGGCTCCGGTGCTGACGCCGTCGAGGATCACCGGCGTACGCAGCGAGGCACCGCCGAGCAAGAAGCCCACCAGGGCCGCGTGCTCCAGGCCGCCGACCGCGGCGAGGACGCCGATCGGGTCCGCCGGGTCCGGCTGGTGCAGTTCGAGGGCGCGGCGTACGACGTCGACCTTGCGGGCGTGCGTCTCGTCGTTGATGCCGGTGCCGCGGCCGGTGACCTCGGCCGGGTCGACGCCCGTGTAGAGGGAGATCAGGGCGGCCGACACGGTGGTGTTGGCGATGCCCATCTCGCCGGTCAGGAGCGCCTTGTTGCCGGCCGCCACCAGGTCGCGGGCGGTCTCGATGCCGACCTCGATGGCGGCGACCGCCTCCTCGCGGGTCATCGCGGGGCCGGCCGTCATGTCGGCCGTGCCGGCGCGCACCTTGCGGGGCAACAGGCCGGGCGTGGCCGGGAGTTCGGAGGCGACGCCCACGTCGATGACGCAGACCTCGGCGCCGACCTGGTTGGCGAAGGCGTTGCAGACCGCGCCGCCGCCGAGGAAGTTGGCGACCATCTGGCCGGTGACTTCCTGGGGCCAGGGGGTGACGCCCTGGGCGTGCACGCCGTGGTCGCCGGCGAAGATCGCGACGGCGGCCGGCTCCGGGATGGGCGGCGGACACTTGCGCGAGAGGCCGGACAGCTGCGCGGAGATGATCTCCAGCATGCCGAGCGCGCCCGCGGGCTTGGTCATCCGCTTCTGGCGCTCCCACGCCTCGCCGAGCGCCTTGGCGTCAAGCGGGCGGATGTTGGAGACGGTCTCCTCGAGGAGGTCGTGCGGGTCCTCGCCGGGCAGCGCGCGGCGGCCGTACGTCTCCTCGTGGACGACCCAGGAGAGCGGGCGGCGCTTGGACCAGCCCGCCTGCATCAGCTCGGGCTCCTCCGGGAACTCGTCGACGTAGCCGACACAGAGGTAGGCGACGACTTCGAGGTGCTCGGGCAGGCCGAGGGCGCGGACCATCTCGCGCTCGTCGAAGAAGGAGACCCAGCCGACGCCGAGGCCTTCGGCGCGCGCGGCGAGCCACAGGTTCTCGACGGCGAGCGCCGAGGAGTACGGGGCCATCTGCGGCTGCGTGTAGCGGCCGAGGGTGTGGCGGCCGCCGCGGGTCGGGTCCGCGGTGACCACGATGTTCACCGGGGTTTCGAGGATGGCCTCGATCTTCAGTTCCTTGAACTGCTTGGCCCGGCCCTTGGGCAGCGACTTGGCGTACGCCTCGCGCTGGCGCTGGGCGAGTTCGTGCATGGTGCGGCGGGTCTCGGCGGACCGGATGACCACGAAGTCCCAGGGCTGCGAGTGGCCGACGGAGGGCGCGGTGTGGGCCGCCTCCAGGACGCGGAGCAGCACCTCGTGCGGGATCGGGTCGCCGCGGAAGCCGTTGCGGATGTCGCGGCGCTCGCGCATGACGCGGAGCACGGCCTCGCGCTCGGCGTCGGCGTAGCCGGGGGCGGCGGGCGCCTGCTCCGGGTCCTCGGGGACCTCGGCGAGCTCCTCGGCCCCGGCGGGCGCCTCCGGCCCGGCGGCGGCTTCCGGCTCCGCGACGGCTTCCGGTACGGCGGCGGGCCGCGGCGCGCTGATCACTTCGAGCGGCTCTTCGGCGGCGGCCTCGGGAGCCTCGGCCGGGGCAGCCGTCGCAACCGCTTCCTCAACCGGTTCGGCCGCCGGGGGCTGCTCCTGCTGCGGTACGAGCACGGGCGCCTGGACCGGCTCGGCGGCGACGGCTGCCGGTGCCTCGGCGGCGGGTTCGGGCACGGTCACCGGCTGCTCCTCGGGAGCGGCCTGCGGCACGGGGACGGCGACGTGCGTGGTCGCCCCGCCCTGCGCCACGACGGCCGGCTGGGCCTCGGGCGCGGCGGCCGGAGCGGGCACGGCGGGGTCGACGGCGACGGGCTGCGGGGCCGCGGGAACAGGCTGCGAGGCCTCGGCAACGGGCTGCGGAATCTCGGTGGCCGGCTGCGGGGTCTCGGCGACCGGCTCGGCCAGGGGACCCGGCTCGGCGGGAGCGGGCTCGGCCACGGGGGGCTCGGCCACCACGGGCCCGACGGCGACCGGTTCGGCGGCGACCGGCGCGGCCGGGGCCTGCTCCGCGACGACCGGCTCGGGTGCCGGGGCCGCGGCGGCCACGGGCTCGACGGCGATCGGGGCAGCGGGCTCGGCCGGCTCCGGCTGGGCGGCGGCCGGGGCCACCGGCTGCGCGACCGGAGCAACAGGCTCCGGTGCGGGCTGCGGCACCTCCTGCGCACGGGGCGCCTGCGGAACGGACGCTTCCTGAACGGCCTGGGCCGGCACCGGCGCGGGCGCGAGGCGGGGGCCGGTCGGGACCGAGCCCTGGACGGGCACGAACTGGCCCACCGGCTGCGGCAGTCCGGGCTGCTGCGCCTGCTGGGCCGCCTGCGGAACGGCCTGCTGGGCGACGAGCTGGTCCACGAGCAGGGCGGGCTGCGCGACCGGCTGCGCCACGGGCCGGGCCGCGTCCTTGGCGGGCTGCGGCTGAGCGGCCGGAACCGACCCCTGGACCGCGAACTCCTCCGGGGCGACCGATTCCGCAGCGGGCGATTCCGCAGCGGCCGGTTCCGGGACGACCGTTTCTGCAGGGGGCATGGGTGTGTTGAGTGACTCGTGGGGCGCCGTTCGCTGCTGAGGCGTCCATGCCATACCGGACTGCGGCGGGAACTCCCCGTGCTGCGGTCCCGCGGCCTGCGCCACGGGCTCCTCGCTCGGGACGTCCAGGTACTCGGGTCCGGTGGTCGGCGGGCCCTGAGTGCGCACCGGCGCCGGATTCACGGGGGCGCCGGCCGGACCCCGGTCGGCGAGGGAGCGTACGACTCCGGCGGAGGCGTCCGGCACCTGCGGGCCGAGGTGGAGCGGGCGGCGGGGCGGCGGGGGCGCGGCCGCGGCGCGTACGGCGCCGAGGTCGACGGAGCCGGAGTCGCGGCCGCCGGCCTCGTGCGCGCCGGGCTCGGCCTGGCCGGGCGCGGGGGGCGCCTGGGCCACGACGGGAGTGGGGGCGGGCGCGGACTGCGGGTCGATCCAGGCGCCCTGGGCACCCGGCATCAGCAGCAGATCGTCGTCGTCCGCAGCGTTCTCGGAGGGGTCGAGGAAGGTGTAGGCACCGGGAGCGGGAACGCCCGGCTGTTCCACCATGCCTGCGTTCTCCGGCAGTCCCTCGCCCGGGACCTGGCCGGTGTCAGTCATGCGTACCCCTCGCCCATCTGTAGTGCTCCTTCGGCCTGCGCCCGGGGCCGCACACGCTGGACGCGTGAGGCACCGTCGCTCAGAACGTGTGCGCCGCGCGGTTGCGAACGGCCCGCAGGCATCAACGACACCATGCATTGTCGCGGGCCTTCGCGGCCGTGGCGGTCAGTCTCGGCCACGGACCGTGTGGGCTGCGCCACGTTGCGCATCCCCCGGATGTGCCGTACCGCGACCGGATCCCAAAACGGTCCCCTTTTCCGGCCCTTGGCGAGCGGAATGCCGAACGGCCGGGAGCGGTACAACGATCGGCCAGCCTACCCCCAGCGGCGCGCCGGAAGGGTCACAGGGATCTCTCTTTCCGCCTTCCGGAGAGCAGGAAGGCGACCGAGCGTTCGCGCTCCGACCAGGCGCTCGTGTCGAGGTCGACCGATTGGATGAGCGCGCACTCGACCTCGTAACCGCCGGCGCTCAATGCGGCGCCCACGGCCTCCGCATCGTCCCGGGTGGCCGCGTGCGCCACGATGCGCTCCGGCCTGCGATCGGCGCATGCCTCGACGACGCCCGCGCCGCCGCCTCCGACGCGTACGACATCGGGTTCGGGCAGCGTCTCCAGGACGTGCGGGGCCCGGCCTCGGACGACCTGGACCTGGACTCCGAAGCGGCGGGCGGTGGCTTCGGTGCGCGAGCAGGCGTCCGCGTCCGCGTCGACGGCGATCACGGCGGCGCCGAACCGGGCCGCCTCCGCGGAGAGGGCGCCGCTGCCGCAGCCGATGTCCCAGACGAGGTCGCCGATGCGCGGGCCGAGCCGGGCGAGTTGGGCGGCGCGCAGCTCGGTGGACTCACCGGGGCCGAGGCCCGCGCCGTACTCCCGGGCGGGCAGCGCCCAGCCGCGTGGCGCGGACGGGTAGCCGGGCGGGGGCCCGGCGAGCCAGCCGTCGCCCTCGGTCGCGGGGCCGCCGCCGAGGACGACGACGACGTTGGGGTCGCGCCAGGCGTGGTCGGCGGCGTTCTCGGAGGTGAGGACGGTGACCCGCTCGCGGTCGCTGCCGAGCTCCTCGCAGATGACGAAGGTGCGGTGGACGCCGTCGAGGAGCAGTGCGAGTTCGGCCGGTCCGGCGCCGGGCGAGGTGAGGACGGCGACCTTGGGGTGGGCGCGGCAGACGTTGACGGCGCGGCGCAGGGTGCGGGGGTGGGCGACGACGACCTGGGCGTCGTCCCACGGCATCCCGGCTTGCGCGAAGGCGGCCGCGACCGCGGAGACGGCGGGCACGACCTCGACCTCCAGGCCGTGCTCGGGAGCCCTGAGGGTGCGGACGACGCCGAAGAAGCCGGGGTCGCCGTCGGCGAGGACGACCGCGCTGCCTCGGTGCCCGGCGATGCGGCGGGCGGCCAGGCTCACGCTGCCGAGCCGGATGCGCTCGGCGCCCGCCGGCACTTCGGGGAGTGCGAGGTGGTGGGCGGCGCCGGCCACCAGGGTGGCCGCGGAGAGGGCGGAGGTGGCCGCGGGGGTGAGGGGCGAGCCGTCCCAGCCGATCACCGTGACGCGGTCGGCCATCTTCGTCAGTCTCCAGTGTTGTCGCAGCTCGGGGCGGTCCGGCGCAGATGCCGGTACCAGTGAGGGTAGCCCCGGAATTCCGGTGCGGCCGTTGGCCGTGGATCAGTTCCAGTCGGTGAAGGAGGCGTATCCGGCGTCCGCGAGCTGGTCGGCGACGCCGTCGAGGTCCTCGGGGAGCAGGCTCCACACGATGAGGTCGGTGCGGATGTCCGCCCAGCCGCCGTCCTCCGTCTGGGTCCGCGCTATCCAGGCGTTGCGCAGCACGCCCTCGCTGATGCAGCCGATCTTCTGGGCGACCTGCTGGGAGGCGGTGTTGTCGGCGGCGGTGCGCAGTTCGAGGCGCTCGAACCGCTGGTCCCTGAACAGCCATTGGGCGGCGGCGAGCACGGCCTCGGTGGCGTAGCCCTCGCCGCGCGCCCAGGGCGCCACGACGTAGCCGACCTCGGTGGCCAGGGTGCGCCAGTTGGTGTTCTGGAGGTGGACGATGCCGACGAGGCGCTGGGTGAGGAATTCGGTGACCGCCAGAACGATTCCTCGGCCCTCAGTGCGTTCGCGCGGGGCGAGGTGGCGGACCCAGTCCTCGGCGTCGCGGGCGGTGTAGGGGTGGGGCACCGCGGTCCAGGCGACGACCTGCTCGTCGTTCATCATCTCGATGAGCGCGGGGCCGTCGGCATCCTCGAAGGGGCGCAGCACCAGGCGGTCCGTGCTGATGGAGATGTCCGGGAACACCGGAAAGGGGGTAGTCATGTGCCGCTCCATGCCGTGGACCGCCGTGGGGGCCGCGAAGGCCCTGGAACCTCCGTGGCCCGTCAACCTATAAGGACCGTAAAGGCACAGCATGCAGCATCGGGCCGTCGGCGCGCATGGCCGGGTGGGCGTTTACGACGAAGGCCCCGGACACCTGACGGTGTGTCCGGGACCTTCGTACTGCCGTGCCGCAAGGGCTACTTGGCGGGTCCGAACGCGGGGATGACGGAGCCCGCGTACTTGTCGTTGATGAACTTCTTGACCTCGTCGGAGTTCAGGAGCTTCGCGAGCTTCTGGATGCGCGGGTCGTTCTCGTTGCCCTGCTTGACGGCGAGGAAGTTGGCGTACGGGTTGCCGTCCGCCTTCTCCAGGGCGAGGGCGTCCTTGGCGGGCTTGAGGTCGGCCTCGATGGCGTAGTTGCCGTTGATGACCGCGGCGTCGACGTCGTTCAGGGCGCGGGGCAGCGTGGCGGCCTCCAGCTCCTTGAACTTCAGGCCCTTGCTGTCCTTGATGTCGGAGAGCTTGGCGCCGGCGCCCACGCCGTCCTTCAGCGTGATCAGGCCGTTGGAGGCGAGGAGCTGGAGGGCGCGGCCCTCGTTGGTGGTGTCGTTGGGGACGGCGACGGTCTGGCCGGACGCGATGTCCTTGAGCGACTTGACCTTGTGGGAGTAGACGCCGAGCGGCTCCAGCTCCACGTCGACGACGGGCACGACGTGGGTGCCGTTCTTCTTGTTGAAGTCGTCCAGGTAGGGCTTGTGCTGGAAGAAGTTGGCGTCGACCTGGCCCTGCTCGGTGGCGGTGTTGGGCAGGACGTAGTCCGTGAACTCCTTCACCTCCAGCTTGAGTCCGGCCTTGGCCGCCAGGTTGTCCTTGACGAACTTGAGGATGTCGGCGTGCGGCGTCGGGGACGCGGCGACGACCAGCGCCTTGGACTCGTCGGCCTTGGCTCCGGCCGGCTTCGGGTCGGAGGAGGAGCCGCAGGCGGTGAGGCCGACGGCGAGCGCGGCGGTGGCGAGGGCGGCAGCGGTGATCTTGATGTTCTTACGCACGAAAAGTGCCTCTTTCCGGTGGTGCGGTGTGACGCCCGGACAAGGAGTTCGGGCCCTGGGGAGAGAAGTTCAGGAGGTCCGGCCGCGGCGCGCGAGCAGGCGCACGACGCCGTCGCCGAGCAGCTGGATCACGGTGACGATGGCGATCAGTACGGCCACCGTGATGAGCATGAAGTTGGTCTCGAAGCGCTGGTAGCCATAGGTGATGGCGACCGATCCGAGGCCGCCGCCGCCGACCGCGCCGGCCAGCGCGGAGTAGCTGACCAGGGTGATCACGGTGGTGGTGATCGCGGAGACCAGGGAGGGCAGCGCCTGCGGGAGCAGTACCTTCCACACGATGGTGGGGATGCCGCCGCCCATGGACTGGACGGCCTCGACGAGCCCGTGGTCGACCTCGCGGACGGACGTCTCGACCAGCCGCGCGAAGAACGGGATGGCGCCGATGGAGAGCGGCACGATCATGGCGCTGGGGCCGATGAAGGTGCCGACGGCCCAGGTGGTGAAGGGGATCAGGGCGATCAGCAGGATGATGAAGGGCAGCGAGCGGCCGATGTTCACGATCACGCCGATGACCTTGTTGACCGGGCGATTCTGCAGCAGGCCGCCCTTGTCGGTGAGCACGAGCAGCACACCGAGCGGCAGGCCGAGCCCGATGGTGACGACGGTCGCCCACAGCACCATGTAGAAGCTGTCGTACGTTCCCTGCGACAAAAGCGGCTGCATTTCCGACCAGCTCACTTGGCACCTTCCTCGACCAGGTCGAGCACCTGGCTGTCGTCCACGTCGTCCACCACGTCCACCTGGAGGCCCTGCTCGCGCAGGAAGCCGACCGGGACGACGTTCTCCTCGTACGCGCCGGGCAGTTCGATCCGCATCCGGCCGATCTGCTTGCCGGCGACGGTGTCCATGGCGGCGCCCAGGATCGAGATGTCGATGTTGTAGGTGCGCGCCAGCTGGGAGATGACCGGCTGGGTGGCGGCCTCACCGTGGAAGGTGACGTCGATGACGGTGCGCTCGGGGCCGGTGGCCTCGCCGGTCACCGGGAACAGTTCGGCGGCGAGCTCGGAGCCGGGCGTGGCGAGCAGTTCGCTGACGGTGCCGGACTCGACGATGCGCCCCTTCTTCATCAGCGCGGCGGAGTCGCAGATCGTCTTGACGACGTCCATCTCGTGCGTGATGAGCAGGACGGTGAGGCCGAGCTGCTGGTTGAGGTCGCGCAGGAGCTGGAGGATCGAGCGGGTCGTCTCCGGGTCGAGTGCGCTGGTGGCCTCGTCGGAGAGCAGCACCTTGGGGTCGCCGGCCAGGGCGCGGGCGATGCCGACGCGCTGCTTCTGGCCGCCGGAGAGCTGGGCGGGGTAGGCCTTGGCCTTGTCGGCGAGGCCGACCAGGTCGAGCAGTTCGAGGGCCTTGCGGGAGCGCTCCTGGCCGGAGACGCCGAGGATCTCCAGGGGCAGCTCGATGTTGTCCTGCACGGTGCGCGAGGACAGCAGGTTGAAGTGCTGGAAGACCATGCCGATGCGGGAGCGGGCCCGGCGCAGGTCCTTGCCGGCCCGGCGGCCGCGCCCGGCGAGCGCGGTGAGGTCGACGCCGTCGACGGTCACCGTGCCGGTGGTAGGGCGCTCGAGGAGGTTGACGCAGCGGATGAGGGAGGACTTGCCGGCGCCGCTCTGGCCGATGACGCCGTACACCTCGCCCTCGCGGACGTGCAGGTCGACGCCGTCGAGCGCGGTGATATCTCGTCCGCGCGACTGGTAGACCTTGGTCAGGCCCGTTGTGGTGATCACAGGGAGTTCCGTCACTGTCGAGTGCACGGCGCGGGGTATGCCGGGCACGGGGCAAACGTCGGGGCGCGGCTCGGCCTCATCGGTGGATACCGGGGGCTCGGTGTGCGCGGGGCAGGCCGAATGCGTAGGTCGTGCTACGGATTCGGACGCGGCCGACATGGTCTCGCTTCGGGGCGCGAGGCTCAGGCGGGGGCCCTCAGAAGGCGCACATTCGACACATACAACGAGCACCGGGCGTCATCTTCGCCTCGGTCGCAAGGGTGCGGCTGCTCGTCGTGGTCATGCGGGCAAGTAAAGCAGAAGCGATCAGAAACAGATCAGGGATGTCCGAATACCGGACATCCCTGGACTGCCATACGGACGGGCTCACTCCGCCGTGGTGATCTCCACGCCACCGGCCGTGGCCTGCGCGGACACCGCCGAGAGATCCTTCACGACCACGTCGGCGACGAGCTCCTCGGCCCGGTGCGTTGTGGTCAAGGCCACGGTCGTCATGCCCGCCGCGCGCCCGGCCGCGAGCCCGGCCGGGGCGTCCTCGAACACCACGCAGCGCGCCGGATCCACGCCGAGCCGGGCCGCCGCGAGCAGGAACGGCTCGGGGTCGGGCTTGCCCCGGGTGATGGCGTCGGCGGATATCAGGTTCTGGGGCCGGATGCCGGCCTCGGTGAGCCGGGCCTCGCCCAGCCTGCGGGTGGCCGAGGTGACCACGGCCCAGCGGATGGGGGCACCTCCCTGTTCGAGCGAGGCCGAGAACTTGGGGGAGGGAGGCGAGGCGAGCAGCGCGGCGGTACAGGGCAGCAGCACCGCTCCCCCGGCGACGTCCTCGACCTCCAGCTGCTCGATGCGGGCGAGCGCCTCGGGTACGACGTCGGCGGGCAGCAGACCGGCCACGATCTCGACGGCCGGACGGCCGTGGAGTTCCACACGCCCGAAGTCCTCGGCGGTGATCCCGTACTCCTGGGCCCAGGTCGTCCAGCAGCGGGTGACGGACGCCATGGAGGAGACGAGGGTTCCGTCATTGTCGAACAGGAGGGCTTCGGCATGGATCTTCATGCCGACCGACCCCACGTGCGGGGGTGGGGGTCGGCGCATCGGGCCTTTCGGCCCGTAATACCCTCGACCCCATGCTCGACGCCCTGACGGTCGCGGTCGCCGCCGCGGCCCTCGTCCTCGCAGCCTGGTGCGGATTCGCCGCCTACCGGGACCAGCCCACCAAGGACTGGCACTTCATCGGCATGGCCGTGGTCACCGTCCTCGCCCTTGCGCAGCTGGTGGTCGGGCTCGTGCAACTCGGACGCGGCGAGAAGCCCGAGCAGGGCGTCGCGATCTTCATCGCCTATCTGGCGGGCGCGTTCGCGGCCGTACCGGCCGCCGGGTTCCTCTCGCTCTCCGAGCGCACCAAGTGGGGCTCGGTGACGGTCTCGGCCGGCGCGGTGGTCCTCGCGGTGCTCGAAGTGCGTCTCTACGACATCTGGGGAGGCTGACCGTGACCGAGTCCGCCACTGACACCACGCCCGACCACAAGCTCGGCTCCGGGCCCGGCCGGGTGCTTGTCTGGTTCTACGGGGTGTTCACCGTGGCCGCCGCGTCCCGCTCGATCGTCCAGACGGTCCTGGACTTCGGCAAGGCACCCCTGGCGTACGTCCTGTCCGCGATCGCGGCCTGCGTGTACGGCTTCATCACGTACTCGCTGGTGCGCGGCGGCGAGAAGGCCCGCCGGGCAGCGCTGGTGTGCTGCGCGGCGGAGCTCCTCTTCGTCCTGATCGTCGGCACCTGGACCCTGGCGGACGCCTCGGCCTTCCCGGACGCGACGGTGTGGTCGGACTACGGAATGGGCTACCTCTTCATCCCGGTGATCCTGCCGGTCCTCGGGATGCTGTGGCTGAGGCGCGCCAAGCGCTAGGCGCTCGCGGCGAACTCCTGGGCCGCCGCATCCTTCTCAAGGGTGATGAGGGAAAGCCGCGCGCTGACCTGCTCCCTGCCGACAGCCGCGTACCCGTGCCGAAGGTACAGCCGCAGATTCGACTCGCTGCGATGACCGGTGAACAACCGGAACCGCTTCGCTGCGAACTCAGCCGCGAAGTGGGCCTCGATGGCGTTGAGAAGGCGCCCGCCGAGCCCGTGCCCCTGCATCCGGGGATGAACGATCAGCTTGTCGATGCGACCGGTGCCGGACTCGTCGACAGAACCCCGCACCGAGGCGACGACCTCGTCGCCGAGCCGCGCCACCAGGGCGTATCCCGTGGAGAGTTCGGCCCGAAGGCCTTCGAGGGTCTGGGTGAGGGGTTCGATCGAGTAGTCGCCGTAGAGCTCGGCCTCGCTCTGGTAGCAGAGGTACTGCAGCTTCAGTATCTGCTCGGCATCCTGTGCGCCGGCCGCAGAGATGGTCACGCTCATGCCCATGTGTGCATGCCTCTCGCTCAACTGGTCCCCGGTTGTCTACCGCTCCTTTCCCCCGAGTTCAGGAGCGGCAACCTCCGCCGCCAGCATTCTGCGCAGGCATCCCAGGCAACGGGAACGCATCGGCCCCAGGCTGCCCTGTGAGATATCCAACTCCCCTGCGATTTCCCGGTAGGTGGGGTCCTCGGGCGAGAGCAGCGCGGCCAGCAGACGGGGGCAGTTGCCCGGAGTGCGGCCGATCGCCGCGTGCAGGATGCGGCGCCGCTCGGCGGTGATGGCGGCGAGTTCGGGCCCGGGGTCCGGGTCGGCGGCGGGGGCGCTGCCGTACGGCCGTTCCTGGCGCCGCAGCCGGCGGGCGCGGCGCGCCTCGGCCCGTACGGCGGTGCGGACCCAGTGCACCGGGTCCGCCGGGTGCTGCTCCAACAGCCTTAGCCAGACGGCCTGTTCGAGGTCGGCGGCATCCATCCCGGTGCCGGGCGCCTCGGCCGCGGCCTCGGCGGCGACGAGCGGGCTGAGCTCTGTGACGAGATCCATGCCGGGCGGGACGCACCCGCCGCGGAAGCCGGTTTCCGCGGCGGGCACTTCTCACTCGTACGTGGGTGAAGAGGGTTGGAACGTCAGCGCTTGCGGAAGTCGGCGGCGGCGAGCAGCGCGGTGTCCGCGTTGTCGGAGAACACCGCGTCGATACCGGTCGCGAAGTACGTCTTGAATGCCCCGAAAGCGTCCCCGTAGGCGTTGGGGTCGGTGCCGCGCCGGAAGTCGGCGGGCAGGAAGGTGTTCTCGTTGCGCATCGTGTACGGGTGCAGGATCAGCCCCTGCGCGTGAGCGTCGTGGACGAGGCTGGTGGGCTTGGTCAGCCGGCCCGACGCGTCCTTGGGGATGATCAGGTCCAGGGTGGGGCCGATGCCCTGGGCGTACGAGGCGATCCACTTCAGGCCGGCGGGCTCGACCAGGTCGTCGACGGTGCGGGGGTCGCCGCTGACCACGAAGTCCCAGGGCTTGGTGCCCGCGTTGGAGAGCAGCACCACCGAAGGCGTGCCGACCAGCTTCGCCAGGCGCTGGATGCTGCTGGGCTCGAAGGATTCGAGGAACTGCGGGGAGTCGGCGCGGTGGCGGCCGTAGCGGCGCAGGAGGGCGGCGACCCGGTCCTCCAGGGGCAGTCCGATGCCGCGGAAGTAGGTGGGGTGCTTGGTCTCGGAGTGCAGCCAGATCCGGCGGCCGAGGCGGCGGCCCTGCTCCTGCGCCCAGCGCAGGACCTCTTCGAAGGTGGGCACGTCCCAGCGGCCGTCGTACAGGGTGTTGTGCTGGCGGTTGCCCGGTATGCGCTCCTTGGCGCGCAGGGTCTTCAGCTCGGCGAGCGTGAAGTCCTCCGTGAACCAGCCGGTGATGGCTGTGCCGTCGACGGTCTTGGTCGTCCTGCGGGACGCGAACTCGGGGTGGTCGGAGACGTTCGTCGTGGCCGAGATGTCGTTCTCGTGGCGGCACACCAGGTGGCCGTCCTTGGTGGGCACCAGGTCCTGCTCGATGACATGGGCACCGAGGTCGAGGGCGTGCTGGTAGGAGCCGAGCGTGTGCTCGGGCCGGTAACCGGCGGTGCCGCGGTGTCCGATGACGTACGGAACGGGCAGGTCTCGGTAGGCGGCCGGGCCGCCGCCGTGGCGCTGGGCGGCCGAAGCCGGCGCCCCCGCGAGCCCGGTGGCCGCGGTGCCGAGGACGGCCGCGCCCGCCGCCCCGAGCACGGTGCGCCGTCCGGGGCTCATCCGCTCGCCGTCAGTCATGAACACTCCTCGGTCGTCTGTTCCCACTGGTGTTGTGCATATGTCCCGCACCTGTCAAAGCGAGGAGACGAGCGTAGGCGGACCGAGCTGAAAAGCGGGATGCTTTGGGGGTACACGGGGACGAAGGCGGGCCGAACCTGGCGCAAACACATGTCAACAGTGCGTATCCACTTCGTGAACCCGATGTGCGATCAGCGGCGGCCCGCGAGTATCGTCCTCACCTGCACAGACATCCCACCCCCACCCAGACGACTCCGGAGGGCCCGTTGTCCCGCTTCGCGCTCATCAAGGCAGTGCTCGGACCGATCATGCGCCTGATGTTCCGCCCACAGGTGGAAGGCGCCGAGAACATCCCGGGCACCGGTCCAGTGATCCTCGCCGGCAACCACGTGACGTTCATCGACTCGATCGTGCTGCCCATCGTGTGCGACCGGCAGGTGTCCTTCATCGGCAAGGACGAGTACGTCACGGGCAAGGGGTTCAAGGGCCGCCTCATGGCCTGGTTCTTCACCGGCGTCGGCATGATCCCGGTCGACCGGGACGGCGCCAACGGCGGTGTGGCCGCGCTGATGACGGGCCGCCGCGTCCTGGAGTCCGGGCAGATGTTCGGCATCTACCCGGAGGGCACCCGCTCCCCCGACGGCCGCCTGTACCGGGGCCGCACGGGCGTCGCACGGCTCACCCTGATGACGGGCGCGCCCGTCGTGCCCTTCGCGGTGGTCGGCACGGACAAGCTCCAGCCGGGCGGTGCGGGCATGCCGCGTCCCGGCAAGGTGACGGTCCGCTTCGGCGAGCCGATGGAGTTCTCCCGCTACGAGGGCATGGACCGAGACCGGTACGTGCTGCGGGCGGTGACGGACTCGGTGATGGCGGAGGTCATGCGGCTGTCCGGGCAGGAGTACGTAGACATGTACGCCACCAAGGCCAAGGCGGCCTAGCCCCGCTTTCCGGGGGCTGAACCTCAGGGTGCCCCCTGAACTCCCTTGACCTTACGGGGAGTTGGGGGCCGGCCCCGCCAGGGGCGGCCCCACGCCCCGGTGGGTTCGGGCGAGTTGGAGAGCGCCCCTCGGCAAGATGCTCTGCCCGCCCCCTGCTGGATCAGGGGGGTCAGGACGCACCCCCAGCAGCACCCGGCAGGCTCAGTGTTCGATTCCGTCGGCGAGTTTCTGGCCGCGCAGAAGGAACCACGCTGCGATCGCCGTGGCGAACAGGACCACCGAACCCACCGCCGCAGCCGTCTGGAAGCCGGACGTGAACGCGTCCCGCGCCGCGGACAGCATCGCCGACGCCTGTGCGGGTGGGAGGTGTACCGCCGCTTCCACCGCGCCGCCGAGCGAGTCGTGGGCCTGGGTGGCGACGTCCGCGGGGACGCCCGGCGGGGTCTCGAAGCCCCGGTAGATGCCGGTCACCACCGAACCCAGCAGCGCGATCCCGAGAGCCGCACCGAGTTCGTACGCGGTCTCGGAGACCGCCGATGCCGCGCCCGCCTGCTCCTTGGGGACGCTGGAGAGGATGACGTCGGCCGTCACCGTGAAGGCGAGGCCCGCGCCGAGCCCGCCCACGAACAGGGCGATGCCCAGGGACACCACCCGCGTGTCCGCGCCGAGCGCCACACAGGCGGCCAGCGCCAGGGCGACCGCCGTGAGGCCGCCGGAGACCGCGCTGCGCACGGAGGCCCGCCGGGCGATCGTGCCGGCCGCGAGCCCCGCACCCACCGCGCCGACGGCGGCGGGCAGTTCGATGAGCCCGGCCTCCAACGGCGAGCGCCCCTGGACCAGCTGGAGGAACTGGGAGAGGAAGAACACCAGCCCCGACAGGCCGAGGATGGTCAGCAGGTCGGCCAGTACGGCCCCGGAGAACCCCCGGTGGTGGAAGAGCCGGATGTCCAGGAGCGGCGAATCCAGGGTGCGCTGACGGCGTACGAACCAGACGAGGGCCGCGATGCCGAGCACGGCCGACACCGCGATGTCCCAGCGGAACCCGTTGACCGCGGCCTCCTTCACCGCGTACACCACGGCGACCATGCCGACCATCGAGAGCCCGACGCTGATGAGGTCCCAGGGACCGGGATTCGGGTCGCGCGACTCGGGGAGCAGCTTGATGCCGACCAGGACCAGGACGGCCATCACCGGCAGGTTGATGAGGAAGACCGAGCCCCACCAGAAGTTCTCCAGGAGGAACCCGCCGACGACCGGGCCGACCGCCGCGCCCGCGGAGGCGGCGGCGCCCCAGATGCCCACGGCGAGGCTGCGCTCCCGGGGGTCGTGGAAGATGTTGCGGATCAGGGCGAGCGTGGACGGCATCAGGGTCGCGCCCGCGACGCCGAGCAGCGCCCGCGCCAGGATCATCATCTCCGGGCTCGATGCGTACGCGTTGAGCACGGACACCGCACCGAACGCCACGGCGCCCAGGAGCAGCAGTTTCTTGCGGCCGATCCGGTCGCCGAGGCTGCCCATCGAGACGAGCAGTCCGGCGATGATGAACGAGTAGACGTCGCCGATCCACAGCAGCTGGGTGCCGGACGGTTTGAGGTCCTCGCTGAGGAAGGGCGTGGCGAGGCCGAGCACGGTGGCGTCGACGGCCACGAGCAGCACGGCGAGGACGAGCACCGCGAGCGCGAGCCAGCGGCCCATCCGGCCGACGGCGTGGTGCTCCCGCGGTTCGGTTGCGGTCACTTCTCCACGCTCCGCCGTACGCCGCCGAGCAGCAACTCGGCGATCATGTACTGGAAGTCCTTGGCGGCGACCCGGCCGTCCTGCACGGCCCAGGCGCCCGCGCCGATCAGCCCGTACAGGGCCTCGGTGAGCCAGGCCGGGGTGAGGTCGATGCGGAACTCGCCCCGCTCCTGGCCGCGCTTGAAGAGTACGGAGACGCGGGCGTCGATGCGGGCCCAGCCCGCGTTCATCTGCTCGCCCTCGAAGAGCTGGTTCTCGGTGACGAGGAAGGCGAGGAGGCCCGCGACGGGCTCGACCTCGGCGACCATGCGACGCAGCGCATCCGAGGCGTCGCCCTCGTCGAGCCGGGCCTTGTCCAGGGCGCCCTCCAGCTCCCGGATGCCGAGCTCTTCGAGGGCTCTGACCAGGGCTTCCCGTCCGGCGAAGTGGCGATGGAGGGTGGCCCGGCCGATTCCGGCCGCGCGCGCCACCTCGTCCATGGTGGCGGTGGCTTTACGGGTGAGGAGGGCGGCGGCGGTGCGGAGCACCTGGTCTCGATCCACGGTCATGAGACAACCATAGCCCGAGTGAGACACAAACGTCTCACTCGGGCTGTCGATTCAGCCGCCCCCGACGGACCTACTTCTTCGCGTTCGCCCAGTCGTGCTGGACGGTCAAGTCGGCCTTGACCTCGGCGAGTTGAGCGGCCACCGCCGAGGGGGCCGTACCGCCGCGGCCGTTGCGGGAGGCGAGCGCGCCCTTGACGTCGAGGACCGTACGCACCTCGGGCCCGAGGTGCTCGGAGATCTTGGCGAACTGCTCGTCCGTGAGCTGGTCGAGCTCGATCCCGTGCGCCTCGCACTCCTTGACGCACCCGCCCGCGACCTCGTGCGCGACCCGGAACGGCACACCCTGCTTGACCAGCCACTCGGCGATGTCGGTGGCGAGCGAGAAGCCTGCCGGGGCGAGCTCCTCCATCCGCTCCCGGTTGACGGTGAGCGTGGCCATCATCCCGGTGAAGGCGGGCAGCAGCACCTCCAGCTGGTCGCAGGAGTCGAAGACCGGCTCCTTGTCCTCCTGGAGGTCCCGGTTGTACGCGAGCGGCAGCGCCTTCAGCGTGGCCATCAGGCCCGTGAGGTTGCCGATGAGGCGGCCCGACTTGCCGCGCGCCAGCTCGGCGATGTCCGGGTTCTTCTTCTGCGGCATGATCGACGAGCCGGTCGAGAAGGCGTCGTGCAGGGTCACGAAGGAGAACTCCTTCGTGTTCCAGATGATGATCTCCTCCGCGATCCGCGACAGGTTCACGCCGATCATCGCGGTGATGAAGGCGAACTCGGCGACGAAGTCCCGCGAGGCCGTGCCGTCGATGGAGTTGCCCACCGAGCCGCGCTCGAAGCCGAGGTCGGCGGCGACCGCCTCCGGGTCGAGGCCGAGCGAGGAGCCGGCCAACGCTCCCGATCCGTAGGGCGATACAGCCGTACGGGTGTCCCACTGGCGCAGCCGCTCGGCGTCCCGGGACAGCGACTGGACGTGGGCGAGCATGTGGTGGGCGAAGAGGACGGGCTGGGCGTGCTGGAGGTGCGTACGGCCGGGCATGGCGACGTCCGCGTGCGCCTCGGCGAGGCCGACCAGGGCGTCCTGGAGCTCGGCGATCAGGCCGCCGATGATGCGGGCGTGGTCGCGCAGGTACATCCGGAAGAGCGTGGCGATCTGGTCGTTGCGGGACCGGCCGGCGCGCAGTTTGCCGCCGAGGTCGGGGCCGAGGCGCTCCAGGAGACCGCGCTCCAGGGCGGTGTGGCAGTCCTCGTCGGCGATGGTGCCGACGAAGGAGCCGTCGGCGACGTCGGCTTCGAGCTGGTCCAGGCCGGCGATCATCCGCTGGAGCTCGTCGGCGGTGAGCAGGCCCGCCTTGTGGAGCACTCGGGCATGCGCGCGCGAGCCCGCCAGGTCGTACGGGGCGAGCCGCCAGTCGAAGTGGACCGACGCGGACAGGTTCGCCAGCGCCTCGGCGGGACCGTCGGCGAACCGGGCGCCCCAGAGCCGGACGTCACCGTTGTTGCTGCTCACAGCTCAAGCTCCTCAGAAGGGATGGATGTGCCACCGCCTCCCCGCCGCGGAGGAACGGGGAGGCGGCCGTATAACGGGTCACGCTCACATGAAGTCGCGCCTGGCGGCGATCTCGGTGATAGGCATAACTATGCAGTGCTCCGTATGTTCTGTCAACGCACTGCATGGCCCATCCGCATCCCACGGGCTGAAATGCCCTGCCGCCCCCGCTCTTGGCGGCGGACAATCCGGCCCGTGGGCAGGACCTACGAACGCATGGACGGACGCCTCAGGACCTTCCGGGATCCTTCGCGTGCACGGCAGGGGCGAGCCGGTCTTCGGCGACACCTGCGGATGCGCGGTGCCGAACATGACGTACGACGAGGACCGCGACCTGCACGCCAAGCGGTTCGCGCGCGAGGACGACGACAGCCTGAGCGCGTACTTCGAGAAGAAGGACCACATCGCGACCAGCGTCGACGGCCTGCCGGGGCTGCCGCTTCCGCTGCCGGGGCGCGCAGTCCGACGCGTCACCCGGATCGCGCGTACGGAGCAACCCGCGCCGGTTCGGGCGGCCGGGCGCGGCGGCTGAGCATACGGTCCGGAGCATGCGCATCGCTGCCCTGCTCCTCGCGTCCCTGCTCGTCCCGCTCGCCGTGCCCGCGCACCCCGGGCAGCCGCTGCCCGGGCGGATGGCGTACACCGGTGGCGGAAGCCAGCTGATCACCGCCGAGGCGCCCTCCCCCGGGGCCACCACGGGCACGCTCACCTGGTGGGACCGGCGGGGCGGGCGCTGGGTGGCGGCGGGCTCGGCGCCCGCCAGGTTCGGCGCGAAGGGCCTGGCCGAGGGCGAATCGCGCGTCCAGGGCACCGACACCACACCGACCGGCCTGTTCACGCTGCCGTACGCCTTCGGGGTCGCGCCCGCGCCGCACGGCATCCACTACCCCTACCGGCGCGCGACAGATCAGTCCTGGTGGTGCCAGGACAACGAGTCCCGCAGGTACAACCGCTGGGTGGAGGGCCTGCCCCGGGACTGCCGGGCGGGCGAGTCGGAGCATCTGACGGCGTACGCGAGCCAGTACGCCCGGGCGCTCGTCATCGGCTTCAACTACGGGCGGCCGGTGCGCGGCCGGGGCGCCGGGATCTTCCTGCACGTCAACGGGCGCGGCGCGACGGCCGGTTGTGTGTCGGTGTCCGCCGAGGCGATGGACCGGGTGCTGATGTGGGTGCATCCCCTGCGGCGCCCGCACATCGCGATCGGCACGACGAGCGGGCCGACCGCGATCACCCGGTACTGAACCTGCTTGCCGCACGCGGCAGTTGGGTCCCCTCAGCGGTGGTCGTTCTGGGCGAGCCGCAGCAGATGGTCCGCGAGGGCCTGGCCGCCCGAGGGGTCGCGGCTGATCAGCATGAGCGTGTCGTCGCCCGCGATCGTGCCGAGGATGTCGTGCAGTTCGGCCTGGTCGATGGCCGAGGCGAGGAACTGGGCGGCACCGGGCGGGGTGCGCAGCACGACCAGGTTGGCGGAGGCCTCGGCGGAGATGAGGAGTTCCGCGGAGAGCCTGCGCATCCGCTCCTCCTTCGCCGACTCGCCGAGCGGCGCCTTCGGCGTGCGGAAGCCGCCCTCGCTGGGCACCGCGTAGATCAGCTCGCCGCCGGTATTGCGGATCTTCACCGCGCCGAGCTCGTCGAGGTCGCGGGAGAGCGTCGCCTGGGTGACGCTCAGCCCGTCGTCCGCGAGGAGCTTGGCGAGCTGGCTCTGGGACCGCACCGGCTGCCGGTTGAGGATGTCCACGATCCGGCGGTGGCGGGCGGTGCGGGTCTGCGGTACGGCGGGGCCGCCCGGCTCGAAGTCCTGCGCCTCGTCGGTCATCGTCGTCTCATTCTCCGGATCGTCCGTCCCCGTTGACTGTGTCGAGAACGCCGGGCAGGGCCTGGAGGAACGCGTCCGCCTCCGCGTCACCGATGATCAGCGGCGGCATGAGCCGTACGACATCGGGGGCGGGCGCGTTGACCAGGAAGCCGGCATCCTGAGCCGCCTGCTGCACCTGAGGCGCGAGGGGCTCGTTGAGCACGATACCCAGCAGCAGCCCCGCACCACGGACATGGGAGACCAACGGGTGCCCCAGCGCCTCGATTCCAGCGTGCAGCTTCTCGCCGGTCCGCTTGACCCGGTCGAGCGCCCCGTCGGCCGCCAGCGTGTCGATGACGGCGAGTCCGGCGGCGCAGGCGACCGGGTTCCCGCCGAACGTGGTGCCGTGCATCCCGGGCTTGAGCAGCTCGGCCGCGGCGCCGAAGGCGACCGTCGCGCCGATGGGCAGGCCGCCGCCGAGGCCCTTGGCCAGCGTCACGATGTCCGGGTCGACGCCCTCGTGCCGCTGGTACTCGAACCAGCTGCCGGTCCGCCCGATGCCGGTCTGCACCTCGTCCAGGACGAGCAGCGTTCCGGTGGCGCGGGTGATCTCCCGTGCGGCCTTGAGGTAGCCGGCCGGCGGCACGACCACGCCGTTCTCGCCCTGGATGGGCTCGATGACGACGAGGGCGGTCTCCTCGGTGACGGCCGCCCGCAGCGCCTCGACGTCTCCGTACGGTACGTGGGTGACATCGCCGGGAAGCGGCCGGAACGGCTCCTGCTTGCCGGGCTGGCCGGTGAGCGCGAGCGCGCCCATGGTCCGGCCGTGGAAGCCGCCGTGGGTGGCGACCATGTGGGTGCGTCCGGTAAGGCGGCCGATCTTGAACGCGGCTTCGTTGGCCTCGGCACCCGAATTGCAGAAGTACACGCGGCCGGGCCGGCCGAAGAGCTGGATGAGGCGTTCGGCGAGCGCCACTGGCGGCTCCGCCACGAACAGGTTCGAGACGTGGCCGAGCGAGGCGATCTGCTGGGTCACGGCCTGCACGACGGCCGGGTGGGCGTGGCCGAGCGCGTTGACCGCGATGCCGCCCACGAAGTCGGCGTACGCGGTGCCGTCCGCGTCCCACACCGTCGCGCCCGCGCCGCGTACCAGCGAGAGCTTCGGCGTGCCGTAGTTGTCCGCCATGACGTGCTGCCAGCGCTGTGCGAGCTCCTGGTTGGTCACCGCACTCCCCCTTGTGTGTGCGTTACGTCCTGTCCGTCGGGCACGACCATGGTGCCGATGCCTTCGTCGGTGAAGATCTCCAGCAGGATGGAGTGCTGGACCCGTCCGTCGATCACGCGCGCGGTGTTGACCCCGTTGCGCACCGCGAACAGGCAGCCCTCCATCTTGGGGACCATGCCGCTGGAGAGCTCGGGAAGCAGCTTCTCCAGCTGACTGGCCGTCAGTTTGCTGATGACGTCGTCGCTGTTGGGCCAGTCCTCGTACAGGCCCTCGACATCGGTGAGGACCATCAGGGTCTCGGCGCCCAGCGCAGCAGCGAGTGCCGCAGCCGCCGTATCAGCATTGACGTTGTAGACATGTCCGTCGTCCTGGGAGCGGGCGATCGAGGAGATGACCGGGATCCGGCCGTCGTCCAGGAGCGCCTGGATGGCGCCCGGGTCGATCGCGGTGATCTGGCCGACCCGTCCGATGTCGACCAGTTCGCCGTCGATCTCGGGGCGGTGCTGGGTGGCGGTGATGGTGTGGGCGTCCTCGCCGGTCATGCCGACGGCGAGCGGCCCGTGCTGGTTGAGCAGCCCGACGAGCTCGCGCTGCACCTGCCCGGCGAGCACCATCCGGACGACGTCCATGGCCTCGGGCGTGGTGACCCTGAGGCCCGCCTTGAACTCGCTGACCAGGCCCTGCTTGTCGAGCTGGGCGCTGATCTGCGGTCCGCCGCCGTGCACGACGACGGGCTTGAGGCCGGACTGCCGCAGGAACACCACGTCCTGCGCGAAGGCGGCCTTCAGTTCCTCGTCGACCATGGCGTTGCCGCCGAACTTGATCACGACGGTCTTGCCGTGGTGACGGGTCAGCCAGGGCAGCGCCTCGATGAGGGTCTGCGCCTTGGGCAGTGCGGTGTGTTTACGGGTACTCATGGGCGCAGCCCATTCCTTGGAAGGGTGGTGGTGGGAGACGGGTGGGCGCTCATGAGCTGTACGCGCTGTTCTCGTGGACGTAGTCGGCGGTGAGGTCGTTGGCCCAGATGACGACGGGCTCGGCCGCGCCGGCCGCGAGGTCGGCGGTGATCCTGACCTCCCGGTAGCGCATGTCGACGAGGTCGCGGTCCTCGCCGACCGAGCCGTTCTTGCAGACCCAGACGCCGTTGATGGCGACGTTCAGCCGGTCGGGGTCGAAGGCGGCCTTCGTGGTGCCGATCGCGGAGAGCACCCGGCCCCAGTTGGGGTCCTCGCCGTGGATGGCGCACTTGAGCAGGTTGTTCCGCGCGATGGACCGCCCGACCTCGACGGCGTCGTCCTCGCTCGCGGCGTTGACGACCTCGATGCGGATGTCCTTGGAGGCGCCCTCGGCGTCCCCGATGAGCTGGCGTGCGAGATCGTCGCAGACGGTCCGCACGGCCTCGGCGAAGTCCCCGTATTCCGGGACGAGTTCAGAAGCACCGGAGGCGAGCAGCAGCACGGTGTCGTTGGTGGACATACAGCCGTCGGAGTCGACCCGGTCGAAGGTCTGCCGCGTCGCGTCGCGCAGCGCCTTGTCGAGGGTGGCGGCGTCGAGGTCGGCGTCGGTGGTGAGTACGACGAGCATGGTGGCGAGCCCGGGTGCGAGCATGCCCGCGCCCTTGGCCATGCCGCCGACGGTCCAGCCGTCCTTGGTGACCACGCTGGTCTTGTGCACGGTGTCGGTGGTCTTGATGGCGATGGCGGCCTTCTCGCCGCCGTGCGGGGAGAGTTCGGCGGCCGCCCGCTCGATGCCGGGCAGGAGCTTGTCCATCGGGAGCAGCACGCCGATGAGCCCGGTGGACGCGACGGCGACCTCGCCCGCGCTGTGCCCGTCGAGTACCTCGGCGACCTTCTCGGCCGTGGCGTGGGTGTCCTGGAAGCCCTTGGGGCCCGTGCAGGCGTTGGCGCCACCGGAGTTGAGAATCACGGCGCTCACCTCGCCGCCCTTGAGAACCTGCTCGGACCACAGGACCGGGGCGGCCTTGACGCGGTTGGAGGTGAAGACGCCCGCGGCGGCGCGGCGGGGCCCGGTGTTGACCACGAGGGCCAGGTCCGGGTTGCCGTTCTGCTTGATCCCGGCGGCGATGCCCGCCGCCGTGAATCCCTGCGCTGCGGTCACGCTCACGGCGCAACTCCAATCGTGGAAAGGCCCGTCGACTCGTCGAGCCCGAGGGCGATGTTCATGCTCTGCACCGCGCCGCCGGCGGTGCCCTTCGTGAGATTGTCGATGGCACTGATGGCGATGACCCGCCCGGCGCTCTCGTCGTACGCCACCTGCACCTGAACGGAGTTGGATCCGTACACGGAGGCGGTGGCCGGCCACTGCCCCGCGGGGAGCAGGTGCACGAACGGCTCGTCCGCGAAGGCCTTCTCGTACGCGGCCCGTACGCTCTCCGCGGTGACGCCGTCCTTCGCCTTGGCGGAACAGGTGGCGAGGATGCCGCGGGACATGGGCGCGAGGGTGGGCGTGAAGGACACGGTGACGTCCTGGCCCGCCACGGCGCTCAGGTTCTGGATCATCTCGGGGGTGTGCCGGTGGCCGCCGCCGACCCCGTACGGGGACATCGAGCCCATCACCTCGCTGCCGAGCAGGTGCGGCTTGAGCGCCTTGCCCGCGCCGGAGGTGCCGGTGGCGGCGACGATCACGGCGTCGCGCTCCACGAGGCCGTTCTGGTACGCCGGGAACAGCGCGAGGGAGACGGCGGTCGGGTAGCAGCCCGGCACGGCGATCCGCCGCGTCGACTCCAACGCCGCCCGCGCGCCCGGCAGTTCGGGCAGCCCGTAGGGCCAGGACCCGGCGTGCGCCGAGCCGTAGAACTTCTCCCAGTCGGCGGCGTTCCGGAGCCGGAAGTCGGCCCCCATGTCGACGACGAGGACGTCCGGCCCGAGCTGCTCGGCCACGGCCGCGGACTGCCCGTGCGGCAGCGCCAGAAAGACGACATCGTGCCCGGCGAGCACCTCGGTGGTGGTCGGCTCAAGCGTGCGCCCGGCCAGCGGAACAAGATGCGGCTGAAGCGAACCGAGCAGCTGCCCGGCGTTGGAGTTCGCGGTCAGTGCCCCGATCTCGACCCCAGGATGCCCGAGCAGCAGGCGCAGAAGCTCCCCGCCCGCATACCCACTGGCCCCTGCCACTGCCGCACGTACCGCCGCCATCGTTCCTCCTCGGTGATGGCATGACTATACGCAGTGATGCAGTTTTATGCAATGACTCGGGGCGCCGGGGATCGCAGCGTGACCGAGCGGCCGAGCTGCCCCTTATGCCCTCCGGTTTATGGCCTCCGGCTTCGCCCCCGGCAGCGCCCCGGCCGCCGCCGTCGGCGCGTGATCATCCGGCAGCCCCGAACGCTCCGGCGGAGAGGACGGGCCACCGCATCGGAGGGGGGTGATCGTCACCGGGCGTCGCGCAGGTGAAGAAGGTACGTCGCAGTCAGCGCTACGGCACGGTCCGTGTCGTGCGACAGCTCCAGGAGGGCGCGGGAGGCTCGGGTGCCCGGGATGCCCGCGAGTGCCTGGGTCAGCCGTCCGCGTGCGGGTGCTCGCGTGGTGTCGCGGGCGATGCGGTCGACGAGCCCGGTCGCGATCCGGTCGGCCGTCGTGGTGTCGCTCGCCAGGATGCTCAGTGCGTCGGCGGCGTCGGTGTCGTTCCTGCCTTCGACGATCATGTCGATGAGCGTCGGGACCGCGTCGGCCGCCCCACGCGTGCCGAGCGCCAGAGCCGCGTACCCGCGGACCACGGCGTCGGAGTTCGCGAGGGCATCGCGCAGGTGCGGGCCGGCCTCTCCTTCGGGCATCTCGGCGAGGGACCGAACGGCGCGTTCGCGCACCGCGGGCACTGGTGAGCCGAGGCCTCGGGCCAGCAGGGCCGGGCCGTCGTCGCCCGATCGCGCCAGCGCCCATCGAAGGGCCCCGGCGACGTTCGGGTCCGTCTCGTTCAGTGCCGCCTCGACCAGGGCGTCCACCGGCACCTCGTCGGCCGAGGAAAGGGCCGCGCGCTGGCGCACGTCGGCGCTCTTCGACCCCAGGGCCTGGAGGAGTGCGACGACTTGGAGGACGTCCTCCCAGCCGGCGGGGCCGGCGGCATCGATCCGGCACAGCCGCGTGAGCAGCTCGGACTCGGCGGCGATGCGTTCGCGTGTCCGGCCGATGAGGTCGTCGACGAGCGCCGAGGGCGTGAAGTGGGGGTCGTCGAGCGCGCGTCCGATCTCGCGCAGCGACAGACCCAGCGACCGCAGGCTCTCGATGTGGAAGATCCGCCGGATGTCCTGCTCGGAGTACTCCCGGTAGCCGGAGCCGGTACGGCCCGAGGGCCGCACCAGACCGAGCGACTCGTAATGCCGGAGCATGCGGGCACTGACCCCGGACCGCCGCGCCACCTCACCGATCAACACGCCTCATCGTCCCTCCTGGCCGCCCCCGCCGAGAGCCACGACCCGCTTCGCCTCCTCGATCGCGAACTCGAATCCGGCGTCCGGGTCGCACAGCAGCCGCCGTGTGGCGCGTGCGTGCGCGCGCACGCGCGGGTCGGGGGCCGTCGTCGCAGCGAGCAGAGCCGGCGCGATCACATCCCCCAGCGCGACCAGTGCCCGGCTGAGACTCAGCTGCGTCTCCCGCTCACCGCGCCCGAGCTGCGTCGCCAACACCGCGGCCAGCGTGGCCTCCTCGCCTTCCGGTACGAGTATGACCGCGGCCCGCCAGGCACTCCGGGCGACCTCGTCGTCGGCGTCGGACAACAGCGTCCGCGTGATCGCCGGCCACGCCCGCCGGTCCCCGATCTTGGACAGCGTGTGCAGCGCCTGGCTCCGAGCCTGCGCACCCTCCGAGCGGACTTCGCGGATCAGCGCGGGCAGGGTCACAGCCACCGGGTGGCGCGTGAGGGCCCAGGTCAGCATGTCGCGGACGAGGAACTCGGGCTCGACCGCGCATCGCTCGACGAGCTCGTCGACGAAGCGCGGGTCGGGCGTCGTGCCGACCGCCAGTGCGGCTCGCAGCCGCACGGACGGACGGCCGTCCTCCAGCCCTTGGAGCACCCGGGCCGCATTCGTGTCCTGCCTCGTGATCATCATCGAGACCACCTCCTTGGCACGCAGTGAAGGGCTTGTCACCGTGTCAAGGTCAAACGCGGCCCTGCGCGCAAGGGCCGGTCCATCGGCTCTCGGCGCATCCGTCCACGACTCACTGCACGGTGGATCCCCAGGGCCGTCCACGCGCTTCGGATGCGGCTGAGGGCTCGGGCGGGGGTGTCATCGGTCGAAGTCCGTTCCTCGCGAGACCTTCTCCCACGCGGCGAGCTCGGCCCGCACCGAGTCCAGGTGCCCGACGAGGGAGTCCACCGCGTCGCTGCCGAGGGCGAGCCGCAGCGGGGTGTTCTCGGCGTCCAGGGCAAGCCGGATCGCCGCCGCCGCCTTCGCCGGGTCCCCGGGCTGGGTGCCGTCGCCGCCCTGCACCGCTTTGCGGGTGGCGCCGACCTTCTCCGCGTATGCCGGATGCTCCTGGGAGAGGTGGGCCGCGCCCTTGCCGAACAGGTTGGTGCGGAACGCGCCGGGCTCCACGATCAGCACCTTGATGCCGAACGGCGCCACTTCGTCGGCGAGCCCCTCCGACAACTGCTCGAGCGCCGCCTTGGTCGCGCTGTACGCGGAGAACCCGGCGAAGGACAGCTGGCCGCCGAAGCTGCTCATGTTCACGATCGATCCGCTGCCCCGCTCCCGCATCTGCGGAAGCAGCGCCCGGGTCAGCCGCGCCGGGCCGAAGACATGCAGCTCGAACAGATCGCGCAGCTCCCGGTCCGTGGTCTCCTCGAACGCCCCGACCTGCGTACGCCCGGCATTGTTCACCAGCACGTCCACCCGGCCGTAGCGGGCCAGGACGTCGGCGGCCACCGCGTCGATCCGCCCGCCGTCGGTGACGTCCAGGACGATCGCCTCCACCCGGTCGGGGTGCGCGGCGACCAGGTCGGCCAGCGCCTCGGGCCGCCGGGCCGTGCCGATCACCGTGTCACCCGCGGCGACCGCGGCCTCGGCGATGGCCCGCCCGAAACCGCTGCTCGCACCCGTGACCAGCCAGACCTTGCCGTTCTCGGTCATCTCTTCATCTCCTTGGTCAACTGCCGTACGGGACGGGCCCGTCGACGGATCCCATCCTTCATCCGGATCCGGGATCACGTCCAAGACCTGTCGTGATAGCCATGGGTTATGGACGTCCATGGACGCGATCTGCGCTACTTCGCCGCGGTCGCCGAAGAGCTGAACTTCACCCGGGCGGCCGAGCGGCTCTTCGTCTCCCAGCCCGCGCTCAGCAAGCAGATACGGATGCTGGAGAAGCAGGTCGGGGTGCGGCTGTTCGACCGGGACCGGCGGGCGGTGCGGCTGACCGCGGCAGGGAAAGCCCTGCTGCCGCACGCCCTCGGCATCCTTGCCGCGTGGGAGGCCGCCGAGGCGGCGGTGGAGGAGGCGCGGGCCGCCGAGCTGCACACCCTGGTGATCGGCATGTCCACCAGCCCGGGCCGCGGGCTTCTGCCCGCCCTGCGCGCCCGGCTGATCTCCGGGTATCCACACGCACGGCCCGTCCTGCGGCAGGTCAACTGGGCCGATCCAAGCGCCGGGCTGGCGGACCGGTCCAGCGATGTCGCCTTCGTGTGGCTGCCGCTGCCGGACGGCGACCGCTACCGGTACGCGGTGGTGGCCCAGGAGCCACGCCTTGTCGCACTGCCGCAGGGGCACCCCCTGGCCGCTCGGGCCGCGGCAGACGACGAGGGCGCGGTCGACTTCGCCGACCTCCTGGACGAGCCGATCCTCGCCCTCCCTTCCGAGGCCGGGCCGCTGCGCGACCACTGGCTGGCCCTGGACGCCCGGGACGGTGTCGCGCCGCGGATCGGCGGGGTGGTGGGCAGCGCCGAGGAGACGTACGAGGCGGTCGCCAACGGCCAGGGCGTGGCACTGCTCGCCACGGGCAACGCCCCGCTGGTCGTCCGCGACGAGGTGATCGCCGTGCCGGTCCGGGGCATCTCCCCGTCCCGACTGGCGGTCGCCGCCCGCCGGGACGACGCGCGGCCCCTGGTCCTGGCCTACCTGGCCGCAGCGGCAAAGGTGGGAGCGAGCGCCTCCTGAACCGGGCCACCGCACGGCGCGGCCGGTCGGTCACAACCGGGGTGCGGATGCCACTGCGCGGTGCACAGGGTCGCCGGCAGGGCACTGCGACCTGTTCAGGTGAACATCAAGGCCGTTGATGACACGGCGGTCGGCCGGTTCCGGGCGCAAGCGCTCGGCCGGGGCCTTTCCAGCGAGGCACCCGGCGTGACCAGCGTCGAACCCGGCGGCGGCTTCGTCTGGCCGGACCCGCCCGCGCGCGACGGGCACACCGTGCCGGACCGCGTCCATGTCGACCTGCTGCCGTACCCGGGCGGCGATCAGGAGGCGGAGGTGGCCCGGCTGCGGGCCCTCGGCGCCACCGACGTGGACCTCGGCCGGGGCGACGTCTCGTGGACGTGCGTGGCGACGCCCGAGGGCCACGAGTTGCGTCCTGGGCGGGTCCTGACGCGGAGTCCGGGCCCGCTCGGGGCGCGGCCCGGACCGCCGTGAGCCGCCGACGGGCCACCGCGGGCACCCGTATCGGTGGAACGACCGATGTGCGCGGGGTGGCGGCCCGGCCATAGTCCACGGAGATCGTTCGCGGGTCGCCATGGGGGCGCCCGGTTCTGGAAGGGATCCTCTGTGGACGCGTATGCGGATCTGGTGTTGGTCGGCGGGCACGTGGTCACGGTCGACGCGGAGTTCTCGGTCGCCTCGGCCCTGGCGGTGACCGGCGGCGTCATCACGGCCGTCGGCGGGCGGGACGACGTCGAGCCGCTCGTCGGCCCCGGCACCCGCGTCGTCGACCTTGACGGGGCGACGCTGCTGCCCGGGATCAACGATTCCCATCTGCACGGCTGCGCCTTCGGGATGGCGACGCCGCCGCTCTCGCTCGACGTCGGCCATCCCGCCGTGTCGTCCCTGGCTGACGTGGCGTCGGCGGTGGCGGAGGCCGTCGGGCGGGTGCCGGACGGGCAGTGGGTGACGGGGCACGGCTGGGACACCGGTTACCTGGAGGAGTGCGTGGCCGATCCGTCGCGGCAGCCCTCGCGACACGACCTCGACGCCGTGAGCCCGGACCACCCCGTCGTCCTGTACTCCTTCTCCGGGCACGCCACTTGGGTCAATTCCAAGGCGCTGGAGCTCATCGGGATCGACCGGCACGCCGTCGCGCCGCCCGGCGGGGCCATCGTCGTGGACGCGGCCGGGGAGCCGACCGGGCTGCTCCACGAAGGGGCCCAGGCCCTGGTCCAGAACGCGCTGCCGCCGCTCGGCCGGCAGGAGCGGACCGACGCCGTCCGCTCGACCCTCGCCACGCTCGCCCGGCTCGGCGTGACCAGCTACACCGAGCCCGGCCTCGGCCCCGGCGGCGACGGCATCATGCGGGGCGCGCTCGGCGCCGAGACCCTCGACGTGTACCGCCGCCTCCTCGCCGACGACGAACTCACCGCCCGCATAGGCGTGTTGCTCCTGCCCACCGGAATGGCGAGCACCGCCGAAGAGTTCGCCCGTACGCTCACCGGGCTGGACGAGTGCGGCGACGCCGATCCGCGCCGGCTCGCGATCCACGGGGTCAAGATCTTCGCCGACGGCATCGTCCCCAACAAGACCGCCTGGATGCACGAGCCGTACGTCGGCGGCGGCTGCGGCTCGCTGTGTGTCGGCGGCGAGAACGACGCCGAGCGGATCGCCGAGATCCAGGCCATGATCGGACAGGCCCACGCCGCCGGGCACCAGCTGGGCGTCCACGTCACCGGCGACCGCGCCTGCGACACCGTCGCGGACGCCTTCGCCGCGGCCGTGGCCGAGCACCCGCGGCCCGACGCCCGCCACTACGTCATCCACGGCGACTTCCTCACCGCGCACAGCATGAAGGTCCTTGCCGCGCACGGGTTCGGCGTCAACATGAACCCCACCATCAAGTGGACCGTAGCCGACATGGAGGAGGAGTTCGTCGGCGCCGGGCGGGCCGCGTACGCGTGGCCCTACCGCGACGCGATCGACGCGGGCGTACGGGTCGCGAGCGGGTCCGACGCCCCCGTCACGTATCCGGACTGGCGCCAGGGCGTCGCCACCATGGTGCTGCGCGAGTCGAAGGCGGCCGGCCGGGTCAGCGGCCCCGAGCAGCGCATCGGGCTGGCCGAGGCGATCCGTACGTACACGATCGACGCGGCCTGGCAGGACTTCGCCGACGGCTGGAAGGGCTCCCTGGAGCCGGGCAAGGTCGCCGACCTGTGTGTACTGGGCGGGGACCTGCTCGGCGCCGACCCGCACGACATCCCGTCCATGCCCGTCGTGCTCACTGTCATGGACGGCCGGATCGTGCACGACACCCTGAGCGATTGACGCATTCCGGGCTCATGATCATCCTTGTCGGATGGCAGCGCACCGGAGCACGGCAGACATCCTGGACGCGGCGGTCCACGTCCGGGAGGCTGCCAGGAACGCGGCGAGCGGCGCGGCCGGCGTCGACACGGTCCTGGCGGCACTGTCGGAGGTACTGGACTACGACCACGCCTCCCTGACCAGGTGGGATCCACTGCGCCGACGCCACACCACCCTGGCCGGGAGCTACCCGGACGACGCCACGGCCTACATCGAGACCCGCCTCCACCACGACCCGGTGTTCCCCGTGCTCCGCGGCCCGGCCCGGGACGGCCTCTGGCTCCAGGACGTGCCGCCGCAGCTCCTGGCGGCATCGCCGGGTTTCCAGGAGGTCCTGTCTCCCCTGGGCATCGAGGGCGGGGTGGCCCAGTGCCTGTTCGCCACGGACGGCCGGTACGTCGGCATGCTGAACATCAGCACCCGCCGGCCACGGCACACCCCCGACCCGGCCCGCGCGGTGGTCACCCTGCTCACGGAGTCCCTGGCGGCGACGGTCACCCCGCGCCCGGCCGAGAACCGCCCCGGCGGGCTCTCCCCCCGGGAACTCCAAGTCCTGACCGAACTGACGACGGGCCGCACCAACCGCGAGATAGCAGAGCGCCTGTACATCACCCCGCGCACAGTGGGCACCCACATAGAACACATCCTGGCGAAACTGGACCTCCCCAACCGGGCGGCGGCCGCGGCGCGGGCGGTGGCTTGGGGGATCGAGGCGAGCGGTTGACGCGTCTGCCCGGCACCACCGAGCCACATCATGGGCCAGCCGTCTCCGTTGGCGAGGAACCCTCCGTCAGGGCACCAACTCCGCCATCACCGCGACCGGCAGCGCCGGGTTGGCGGCCGCCGCTTCGACCACCTCCCCGTCGGCGTCGGCGAGCAACTCCGCGACGGCCTGCGGCGGAAGCGCGGAATGACCGGCGGCCACCGGCCTCACCCGGTCGTCCACCAGGCAGGCGAGCAGCGCCGGGGCGGTGGCGTTGCGGTGCCGGGCCACCTCGCGGAACACCTTCCGTACGGACGGTTCGCGCCGGGTCAGATCCTCAAGGAGTGGCCCCGTCGCACCCGGGTTGGCGGCGACCGCGGCGACGACCTGAGCCCCGTGCCGCTCGACCATCGCCCGCAGCTGCGCCTCGGAGAGGCCCGGGTGCGAGGCGACGGCCTTGACCACTTTGGCGTCCGGGTCGGCAGCCAACGCGTCGCGAAACCCGGGAGGCAGGTCGCGTCGCCGGGCCAGGAGCATCCGTACGGCTGCGTTCGGCGACTCTGCCAGCTGCTCGACTTCCAGGGGAGAGGCCGCGGCGATCCGTGGCAGCAACGTGGCGCCGATCTTGGCGACGCCGACCAGGCGGATGAGCACGTCGAGCGGCACTCGCGGGTTGTGCGCCAGCTTGCGCTGTACGTCGTGGCCACGGTCGCCCGCCAGCACACGGATCACGTCGTCGTCGATCGCTGGATTCCCGGCGAGGTCGGCCCGGATGCCGGGGGTGGCGTCCACGGCGAGCAGCGCGCACACCTCCGGGGGCAGATCCGGGCGGTCGGCGAGCGCCCAGCGCAGCAGCACCGAAGGATGGTGCGCGAAGGGGACCACGGCATCGGTCGGCGTGGCCGGGTTCCGAAGAACCGCCTGCCACGTGTCGTGCAGGGTGGACTCGTGTGAGCCGTCGCAAGAAGCGCCGGGCAGCATTTCGCAGCCAACCCTCTGGCACTGCGAATCGTGCACGAACGGCGTCTCCTCGCGGTCGCAGACCAGACACCGCGCGGCGGGAGGCACCCCCTCACCGGTGAGCAGCGCCGCCAGTACGGCCGGAGGCGTCGCCTCGTTGCCGGCCACCGCGCGACGGACCTCGGCGTGCGGGTGCGACGCGAGCCCGGCCGCCACTTCAGGGGTGGCCCACAGGGCGAGTTCCGCGACGACGCGGACGTCCGGGTCCGAGGCCAGCCTCTCCACCACATCGGCCGGGAGCCCGCGGCAGCCGGTCAGCTTCTCCCGGCGCCGATGATCCGGATCGGCTACGAGGAGGAGCGCCCACTCCTCCAGGCCGCCCCCCGCATCGAGCAGGGCGAGAGCGGCATCCGGCTGCGTCACGGGATCGACGTCGGTGGCGCTCAACTTCCCTTCATACACGAGCTGTTGGGAAGTCACCCCGCATCGGGAGGCCAACGCGACCGCCTGTGCCCGACTGAGGTCCGCGCGCCCGGCCAGGGCGGAAGCTAGCTCGGCGTCGGCGATCCCGATCAGGCGATCGACCAGCTCGGAGGGCAGGGCGGAATTGGCGGCGAGCCCGAGGAGGAGATGGTTCATGGCAGGAATCCTGCCTGGGTCCGCCGCGGAACGGCTCGGCATTTTCCACGCCTTCTACGTCATCCACGCCATGCGCATCGACGAGTCCCTCAACTGAAGCGATCCTCGGGGCAGTTGACCCGACAGAACGTGATCGTTCCCGAAAACCGCATCCCCGGAAGCAGCACTGTGATGATGTGGTCTTCCGTGCCCGAGTCAAGGGAGCCCGCCGTGTCCCGAACAGCCCAGGAGATCTTCCAGAGTTGCGTCTACGCCGGTGCCATGACCCGGAATGCCGATGCCCTCGCCGAGCTCTTCACCCCGGACGGCGTCTTCGAGGCGCCCCTCATGCCCGACGGCGCCACCTTCCCCAGGAGGCTGGCGGGTCGCGAGGAGATCCGTAGTGCGATGGCCGCGTACTACGAGCAGCAGGGCAAGGACGGCCGCACCCCGAACCTCGAGAAGTCCGGCTACGTCCTGCACACCACCGCCGACCCCGACGTGTTCATCGCCGAAATCGACACGGTCTTCGACGGAGAGGAAGACGGAGACGACGGCGACGTGTGCGTCTCGCTCGTACAGATCTTCCGCATCCGCGACGGGAAGATCGCCCGGCTGCGGGACTACTTCGCGCCGGAGTTGATGGACTGAGGGCGCCTGGCAGGTTCCCGCCATCGCGTCACGGCGCGGCACCGACGGCCTGGTCAACCGGCGCCGCACGAGGCAGAGGGGTTGGACACTCTGGTCCACTTCGTCGCCCGCCGCTTCCCCGGATCCTGGGGACTCCTCCACGAACGCTCCGCCGACCTGGAGCACCCGCCGAGTCCGGGCGCCTTCCGGGTCCGGCTCATGGCCAGGGGCGAGGTCCAGGACCAGTTCGATCCGTTCCTGTCACCGTGCCGGCCGGTCATCGAGGACTGACCTGGAGCGCCCGTTCCCTGTTCCAGGCGATTGCCGCTGCGGGGAGCAAGCCGGTGAGCCACCTCGGGGCTCGCTCCGTACGGCCGAGCACCGCACACCCACAACCCCACACCCACACCCACACCCACACCCACACCCACACCCACACCCACACCCACCCGAGCTAAGCTCCCCCCATGGCCCTGACCATGGATGACGTCGACCGGTTCGAGGCGGCCAGGCCGCGGCTTGAGGCCATTGCCTATCGGATGCTCGGCTCCGCCGGCGAGGCCGAGGATGCTGTGCAGGAGACGTTTCTGCGGTGGCAGGCCGGTGACGTCGGGCGGATCGAGGTGCCCGAGGCCTGGTTGACGAAGGTGCTCACCAACCTGTGCCTCAACCAGCTCACCTCCGCCCGCGCGCGGCGCGAGACCTATGTGGGGCAGTGGCTTCCCGAGCCGTTGCTCGAAGGGGACCCGATGCTCGGGCCCGCCGACACCGCCGAGCAGCGGGAGTCCGTGTCGTACGCCGTCCTCGCGCTGCTTGAGCGCCTCTCCCCCAACGAGCGGGCCGTGTACGTGCTGCGGGAGGCGTTCGCGTACGCGCACCGGGAGATCGCCGAGATCCTCGACATCAGCGAGGCCTCCGCCCAGCAGATCTTCCACCGAGCCAAGAAGCACATCGCCGAGGGCAAAACCCGTACCGAGATCGACGAGGCGGCCGCACGGCGGATCGTGGACGAGTTCCTCGCGGCCGCCACCAGCGGCCGGACCGAGCCGCTCGTACGGCTCCTCACCCAGGACGCCATCTCGGTCGGTGACGGCGGCGGGAAGATCCCGGCCCGCGCGAAGGCCTTCGAGGGTGCTGTCGCGGTCGCGAAGTTCCTGCGGGGGCTGTTCAAGCCCGGCAAGGCCAAGCGTGACCTGATCGGCGGCTCGGCCGAGGTCTACGCCGCCACCGCCAACGGCGGCCCCGCCGTCGTGGCGGTCGTCGACGGCCGGATCGTCGGCGTCATGTGCCTGGAGGTCACTTCCGAGGGCATCGCCGCCGTCCGCAACCAGGTCAACCCCGACAAGCTCGGACGGGCCACCGAGCGGTGGGCGGCCCGCGAACACGGAGAGCCCCTGTTCACGGCCTTCTGACCCGGCTGTGAGCCGGCTCACATCACCTTCCTGTCAGGAAACGGCGGGCTGCCCGGTTCAAGGGGCGAAACCGTGCGAGACAGGAGCAGGGACATGCAGCACCGCATCATCGTCCTCGGAGCCGGATACAGCGGAGCCATCGCCGCCGGACGGCTCGCCAAGCGGCTGCGGCGCGAAGACGTCGCCATCACCCTCGTCAACGCCGAGCCCGACTTCGTCGAGCGGGTCCGGATGCACCAGCTCGCGGCCGGCCAGGACCTCAGGCCCCGGCCCTTCGCCGAGATGTTCGCGGGCACCGGCGTCGAGCTGAAGTTCGCGCAGGTCACCGCGGTCGACGCCGATCGCAGGACCGTCGCCGTCGTCGATGGCGACGGCGCCGGGCAGCAGCTGTCGTACGACACTCTCGTGTACGCCCTCGGCAGCGCCTGGAACGACCAGGGCGTCCCCGGCGCCGCCGAGCACGCCCATCAGATCGCTAGCCGCCCCGGCGCGCTGCGGCTGCGCGAGCGTCTCGCCCGTCTGGCGGGCGGGGAGTCCGTGGTCGTGGTCGGCGGCGGCCTCACCGGCATCGAGGCCGCGACCGAGATCGCCGAGGCCCGCCCGGACCTCGATGTCGCCCTCGCCGCCCGCGGCGGCCTCGGCGACTGGCTCTCGCCCAAGGGCCGCCGTCACCTGCGGGACGTCTTCGGCAGGCTCGGCATCACCGCGTACGAGAACGTGGATGTCACCGGCGTCGAGGACGGCCGAGTGGCCGTCGCCGACGGCACGTTCATCCCGGCCGCGGTCACCGTGTGGACCACCGGCTTCGCCGTCCACCCGATCGCGCGGGCCACCACCCTGGAGGTCACCGGCACGGGCCGGATCGTGGTCGACGCGACCATGCGGTCCGTCTCGCACCCGGATGTGTACGCCATCGGCGACGCGGCCATGGCGATGGGCCCCGGAGACAAGCCGCTGCGGATGTCGTGCGCCTCGGGCACCCCCATGGCGTGGCAGGCCGCCGACGCCATCGCGGCCCGTCTCACCGGCGGAAAACTCCCGAACGTGCCGCTGCGCTACTTCAACCAGTGCATCTCGCTGGGCCGCAAGGAGGGCCTTGTCCAGTACGTCACCGCCGACGACCGTGCCGTCCGGGCGGCCCTGACGGGGCGGTTCGCCGCGCTGTACAAGGAGCTGGTCTGCAAGGGCGCGGCCTGGGGCGTCGCCAACCCGCTGCTCGGGATGCCGGCCCGGCGCCGCCCCGTCGTCGTGCGCGAGCCGGCCGGGGCGGACCCGGCGGTCAAGGCGCCGGCCTGACCGCGACCGGCCCGTCGGAGGGGGCGCCCGCGATGCAGGGGGATGGCGGAGGCACGCCCTGCCCAGCCCACCCCGGCCGGAAGGAGTGCCCCTTCCCCTCCCCCGCCTAACCGACCCGCTCCGACAGGAACGCCTCCCACGTGCGGCTGCCCACCGTCGCCCGGTCCAGGGACAGGTTCTCGCCCGCCCGGTACGCGCGGCCCGTCTTTCCCGGAAGGCGGATCGGCAGCATCGGGCGGCGGCGGCCGCGCGCCGCCAGGTAGCCGCGGGCCAGGTCGGCCATCGCGTACACCTTCGGGCCTGTCAGGTCCGGCACAAGCCCGGCCGGGTCGCCCAGCGTCAACTCCACCAGCCTGCTTGCCACTTCGCGCGAGTCGACCGGCTGGAAGCGGAGGCCGCCCGGGCAGGGCACCACCGGCAGCTTCGCCATCTTCGACACGACAGTGAGGGTCAGGTCGTGGAACTGGGCGGCGCGCAGCGTGGTGTACGGGATGCCGGATTCGGCGATGGCCCGCTCGGCGCCGAGCTTGGACCTGAAGTAGGCCAGCGGCATCGTGTCCGTACCGATGACGGAGATGTAGACCAGGTAGCGCACCCCGGCCCGCTGCGCGGCGCGTACGAGGTTGCGGGTCGCCTCGTCGTCGCCCTTGGCGCCGCCCGCGAGGTGAAGGACCGTCTCGACTCCGTCGAGCGCCGCCTCGATGCCCTCGTCCTTGAGCAGGTCGGCGGTCACGTACTCGACGCCGTCCACGGACGGGCGCTTCTGCCGGGTGAGGACCCGCACGTCACGGCCCTCAGCGCGCAGCAGGGGGACGACGTGGCCGCCCAGCGTGCCCGTGCCGCCGGTGACGAGGATGGGGGACGTCGATGTCATGGCTGCTCCAGCTTGTCCGGCGCGGGGGCCGGGCCCCCGCCGCGTTCCGCCCGGTCGGGTGGATCTGCTGCTCTGACACCGGGCGGTGCGGGGATGTGACACAGGTGGCAGTCCAATTCCCGGACGGGCGGGCTTCCGGCGGGACGGGCCCCTCACCCGCAGACCCTCACCAGCAGCCCTCACCAGCAGTCGCTCGCCCCGCACAGCTCGACCTTCTCGACTCCGGGCAACTGCGCCGCCTTCTCCTTCAGCCGGACGCGCTCTTGCCGGGAGAGGCCTTCGGGGAAATCGACCTCCAGGAAGGCGATGCCGCCGCCGCTCAACTCGCCGACATCCGTCGCGCCGAACCCGCGCAGCAGCTCCCGCACATCCCCGATGCCGCGGTCGTAGTGGCCGTCCTCGGGATCGAGCAGGGCCCGGTAGGCGTGGGGCTTCGCGACGGCGGGGGCCACCACGAGATCCCAGACGAACACCGTCGGGCCGATCGTCGCGCCCAGCGCGAGGAAGGCGCCCGCCACACCCAGGACCCGCGCCTCGACCAAGCGTCTTCGGGGGTCCGCCCGAGCGGCGATGAGCAGCAGCACGGCCGACGGCAGGAGCACAGCAGCGTCGTGGCGTGCAGCGCCTTGCGGCCCCAGTCCAGGGCGGCATCGAGGTCGGGCGCCTTCACGATGCACAGCCCGCCGAGGTACTCCTTGCTCTCGATGTACGGGCCGTCGGTGGTGAGCGCGTCGCTGCCCTCCGCACGGAGGACGGTGGCTGTACCGGGAGCGGCGAGGCCCCCGGCGAAGACCCAGGCCCCGGCGTCCTTCAGCTCCTGGCGGAAGGCGTCCAGGTTCGCCGTGATCCGCGTCATCTCGTCGGGCTCGGGCGGCGTCCCCCCGGTCGGCTGGACCACGCCGAGCAGGTAGTACCGCGCGTTCGTCATCGCGTTCTCCTCGGACGGTGGCGCCCGGGCGGGCGGCCCGCACCATCTATACGAACGGGGGCCCGCCGGATCGACACGGAACACGGACCCGTGAGGATATTTTTCCGCGCGCCCGCTCCTCGGCCCGTACGGTTTCGGGCAACCGAGCTGGGAGGACACCCCGTGGGTGAGAACAAGCGGCTGATGCTGGCCGGCGAGTGGTACATCCCCGACGACCCCGAACTCCGTGCCGACACCGAGCGCCGCGTCGAGCTGTGCGCCGCCTACAACGCGGCCACTACGGCCCCGACCGCCGACCGCCACAAGATCCTCGCGGAGCTCCTCGGCGAGGTCGGCGATTCCGTACGCATCAGGGCGCCGTTCCAGTGCGACTTCGGCTACAACATCACCATCGGCGCCGGTACGTTCGTGAACTTCGGCGCGGTCTTCCTCGACACCGGCCGGATCACGATCGGCGCCGATGTCCAGATCGGCCCGAACGTCCAACTCCTCACTCCCACCCACGAGCTGGACGCCGAGCGACGGCGGGCCGGCTGGGAGAAGGCACTGCCCGTGGCCATCGGGGACAACGTGTGGCTGGGAGGCGGCGTGATCGTGTGCCCCGGGGTGACGATCGGCGCGAACACGGTGGTGGGCGCGGGCGCCGTCGTCACCAGGGACCTGCCGGCGAACGTGCTCGCGGTCGGCAACCCGGCCCGGGTCGTGCGCGAGCTGACCTGACCTGAGCCGTACCGGGCCTCAGGCGGCTGCCGGGCCGCTCCAGGACCCGGCCTCCAGGCACAGGTGCCAGCGCCGGGCCGCCCCGGTCAGGGTGACCGTGGACAGCGGGCGGACCTCGACGTTCCAGTACGCGGCGGGCGGCGCCTTCAGGGCGTACACCAACGCGGCCCGGACGACGGCGGGTTCGGCGACCGCCAGGATCGAGCTGCCGTCGTCCGCGGGCCGGGTGTCCAGCCAGCCGCCTATCCGGGTGATGAACGCGAGCAGCGACTCGCCGCCGTGCGGGGCTGCCCACGGGTCGGCGAGCCAGGCGTCGACGGCCGCCGGCTCGCAGGCCGTGACCTCGGCGAGGGTACGGCCGCGCCAGCGCCCCATGTCGCAGTCCCGCAGGGCGGGCTGGGCCATCGGCGCGTAGCCGAGTGCGGTGCCGGTCGCCCGGCTGCGCGGGCTCGGCGAGCAGTAGCGCAGCTCCGCCGCGCCGAGCGGCACGAGGGTGTGCGCGGCCAGCTCCACCGCGTGCCAGCCGGCTCCGTCCAGCGGGCGGTCGTCGTCGAAACGCTCGTCGAGGAGCGCGGAGCTGCGTGCGGCGGCGACCAGCGTGACCCGGTTCATGGCCGCGATCGTGAGGCCACGAGCGTGGCAGGTCAAGAGGCGGTGAGCCGCTATTGCAGGCCGAGCGCCATCCACTTGCCCGGGGTTTCCAGCGTGCGGAAGCCGATCTTCTCGTAGACCCCGTGGGCGTCCGCCGTGGCCAGCAGGATGCGGCGCAGGCCGTGCGGCTCCAGGTGATCCCGCACGGCGGCCACGAGCGCGGTGCCGAGCCCCTTGCCGCGCACCGCGGGATCGACGTACACGTCGCAGAGCCAGGCGAAGGTGGCGTGATCGGTGACGACCCGCGCATAGGCGACCTGCCCGCCCGAACTCCCGTCATACATACCGAAGTTGAGGGATCCGGCGATGGCGGCGTCCTGCTTCTCGCGGCTGCGGCCGAGCGCCCAGTACGCGTCCGTGGAGAGCCAGTGATGGACGCGGGCGGCATCGATGCGCGCCGGGTCGCTGGAGATCGTGTACTCGCGGAAGATCACGTCACTCATGCGGGGAGCCTCCCAGGCGGCGGGCCGATTGTCAGTGGCGGATGCCACGCTGGTTGCCATGAGAGAGATATCAGGGACCAGCACGCCGGCCCGCTAGCCCAGCACCTCGTCCAGGGCCGTGCGCAGCCTCCGTACCGCCTCGGTGATCTCCGCGCGGCCCGCCACGCCCGCGAAGCCGAGGCGGATGTGGCCGGCCGGGGGTTCGGCGCTGAAGTAGGGGCGGCCGGGGGCGACGGCGACGCCCGCGCGCAGGGCCGCGGACAGGACGGCGGTCTCCGGGGTGCCGTCGGGCAGACGGAGCCAGAGGTGGTAGCCGCCGGAGGGGATGTGGGGCAGGGCGAGTTCGGGGAGGTGGTGCAGGACGGCGGCGGCCAGGGTTTCCCGGCGCGCGGTCAACTCTGCCGATACGGCGCGCAGATGGCGGCTCCAGGCCGGGGAGCCGACGAGTTCGAGGGCGGTCTCCTGCAGGGGGCGCGGCACGAAGAACGAGTCGACGACCTGGATGGCGCGCAGCCGTTCCAGTACGGGCCCGCGGGCGGCGAGCGCACCGACCCTGAGGCTCGGCGAGGTCGCCTTGGTGAGCGAGGAGACATGGACGACGACGCCGTCGGGGTCGGCGGCGGCGAGCGGGGCGGGCAGCGGGCCCGCGTCCTGGTGGGCGAGCCGGCGGGCGAAGTCGTCCTCGACGACGAACGCGCCGAAGGAGTGGGCGATGCGGACCACGTCGCGACCGCGGTCCGGGGAAAGGAGGGCGCCGGTCGGGTTCTGGAAGAGGGGCTGGCAGATGACGACGCGCGCGCCGGTGGCTTCGAAGGCGCGGGAGAGGAGTTCGGGGCGGATGCCGTCCGGGTCGACGGGGACCGGGACGGGGCGCAGGCCCGAGGCGCGGGCGATGGCCAGCAGACCGGGGTAGGTGGGTGACTCGACGAGGACGGGCGCGCCGGGCGCGGCGAGCGCGCGCAGGGTGGTGGTCAGGGCGGTCTGGCCGCCCGCGGTGACCAGGACGTCGGCGGCGGTGACGGTGCCGCCGATCTCACGGGCGAACCATTCGCGCAGCTCGGTGAGCCCGTCGACGGGCGGGCGGCTCCAGACGCCGGGGCGCCGGCCGGCCCGGCCGAGGGCGGCGGCCATGGCCCGCTCGGGCCGCAGACCGGGGTCGAGGTAGCCGCCGCTGAGGTCGATGACGCCGGTCGGCGGAACGTTGAGGGTGGCAAGCACGCCGGTGGCGTCGACCGCACGCGGGGCCGGGTCGGTGGCGCCGTCGGCGCTGAGCGCGACCTGCTGCCAGGAGGTGTCGCCGGTGCGGGCGGTCACCGTGCGCGGCTCGGCGCGGTAGGCGCCCGCGCCGGGCCGGGTGACGACCAGGCCCTCGGCGACGAGCTGGGCGAGCGCACGGGAGACCGTGACCGGGGAGACCCGGTAGCGCTCGACGAGCGCCCGGCTCGACGGCAGCTTTCCACCCACCGAGTAGCGGTTCAGTTCATTTCGAAGGGAGTTCGCCAGGTCCGCCACACTGCTACGCTCATGCATGACAGCACAGGATAGCGCTACCGCACAGACGACGATAGCGGTCGGAGCGGACGACAGGTCCGGGTCCAGTTCCGGGGCCGCCGTGCCGGATGGCGGCTCCGGCTCCATCCGGCCGGGCACCGGTTCCGATTCCGGTCCCGCCGATGGCTCCCTCCTGCCGCGAGGGGCGATGCTCGCCGCGCTCGGCGTGGTCTCCTTCTCGCTCACCTTCCCCGGCACCGCCTGGGGCCTGGAAAGCTTCGGGCCCTGGACGCTCGTGTCGCTGCGCATCGCGCTGTCCGCGCTGATCGCGGGTGCGCTGCTGCTCGGGCAGCGGGTGCCGTTCCCCGACCGGGCGCACTGGCCGGGCCTGGCGGTCGTCGCGGTCGGCTCGCTGATCGGGTTCCCTCTGCTCACCACGATCGCCCTGCAGACCTCGACGACCTCGCACGCCGCCGTCGTGATCGGACTCCTTCCGCTGGCCACGGCAGCGCTCGGCGCGGTGCGCACCGGACGGCGGCCCTCCCGGGCGTTCTGGGCGGCCGCGCTGGCCGGGGCCGCGGTGGTCGCCGCGTTCACCGTGCAGCAGAGCGGCGGGGCGCTGTCCGCCGGGGATGTGTACCTGTTCGCGGCGCTGCTCGTGTGCGCGGCCGCGTACGTCGAAGGCGGAAGGCTCGCCTCGGTGATGCCGGGCTGGCACGTGGTCGGCTGGGCGCTGGTGCTGTGTCTGCCGTTCGCCCTGGTGGGGGCCGCGGTGGCGCTGGCGTACGAGCCGTGGCGGCTCACCGCGCACGGGGTGGCCGGGCTGCTGTGGCTGGCCGCGGGGTCCAACTTCTTCGGGCTCTACGTCTGGTACCGGGGCCTGGCCGCGATCGGCGTGCCCAAGGCCAGTCAGCTCCAGTTGGCCCAGCCGCTGCTCACGCTGCTGTGGTCGGTGCTGCTGCTCGGCGAGCACCTGTCCCCGGCGGCCCCGCTGGCCGCGGTGGGCGTCCTGGTGTGCATCGCGGTGACCCAGCGGGCGCGGTCCTAGAGCCTGTGCCCGGGCGGGGTCAGGACACAGGCTCTGAGGCCCTGCCAACTTGCCCGTCCCGTCCTAGACTGGCCGCATGCGAGCAATGGTGGGCGACCGACTCCTCGTACACGGCAGGACCGTCGGGCAGCACGACCGGCAGGCCGAGGTCATCGAAACTCTGGGACCCGACGGCACTCCCCCGTTCCGGGTGCGGTTCGAGGACGGGCACGAAACCCTGATGTCACCGGGCCCCGACACGGTGGTGCGGCACATCACCGAGGACAAGTAGCCGAGGCCTCAGCGGGCCCGTCGCGTGTAGTGGTCGGCGACGACGCGGGCCATGGCCCCGATGCGGTCCTCGGTGACCTCCTTCGCGGCGAAGAAGCAGTGGCCGCGCACCGAGGCGTACCGGTGGGCCAGGGTCAGATGGCGGGACAGTTCCGCCGGGTCCTGCCAGGCTGCGGGCTGCGCCGGATCGCCCGCCTTGTACAGGGCCTCGCCGATGTACAGGTCGACGCCGGTGCCGCGCGCGACCTCGTTCCACCAGGGCACCAGGACGGCGTAGTCGGCGGCGGCGAACCCGATGTTCCAGTACACCTGCGGGCAGATGTAGTCGATCCAGCCCTCGCGCACCCACGTGCGGGTGTCCGCGTGCAGGTCGTCGTAGGTCTGGACGCCGGCCGTGGTCGCCGACCCGCGTTCGTCGTTCGCCGCGTTGCGCCACACCGCGAACGGGCTGATACCGAAGGCCACTCGGCGGTTGATCCTCTTGATCCGGGCGGCCGTCTCGCGTACCAGGAGGTCGATGTTGTTCCGCCGCCAGGCGTCCCGGTCCGGAAAGCCGTCGCCGTACCGCTCGTACGCCTCGTCGTCGTCGAAGGTCTCGCCCGCCACCGGGTAGGGGTAGAAGTAGTCGTCCCAGTGCACGCCGTCGATGTCATAGCGGCGCACCGCGTCCAGCATGGCGTCCTCGACGAACCGGCGGACCTCGGGCAGGCCCGGGTTGTAGTACAGCTTTCCGCCGTACGCGACGGCCCAGTCCGGGTGGACGCGTGCCGGGTGCGTCGGCACGAGGCGCGAGAGGTCGGTGTGGTTGGCGATCCGGTACGGGTTGAACCAGGCATGCAGTTCCAGGCCGCGCCGGTGCGCCTCGCGCACGGCGGTGCCCAGCGGATCCCAGCCCGGATCCTGGCCCTGCACCCCGGTGAGCCACTCCGACCAGGGCTCGTACGGGGACGGCCAGAGCGCGTCGGCGGTCGGGCGGACCTGGAGGACCACCGTGTTCAGCCGCCGCTCGACCGCCTTGTCCAGATGGGCGAGGAGCTCGGCGCGCTGGGCGGCGGCGGTCAGGCCCGGTCTGGAGGGCCAGTCCCGGTTGGCCACGGACGCGGTCCACACCCCGCGGAAGTCCCGGCCACGGCGCCTGGCGGCCACCGTCCGCACCGCCTGTTCCAGTGTCCCGTCCCGGTCCGCGGCCGCCGCGCCGCCCGCCGCGATCAGCCCGCTCAGCGCTCCGGCCGTGCCCGCCACGAAGCCCCGCCGCGTGATTCGCCCCACGTCGCACCCCTCACATTGGTCCCTCGCCCCAGGTGTACCGGAGAGCATGCCCGCCCCGGCCCCTCATGCACGCGCGCGTCCGGAGTAACGTCAGGGGCTTAAGGCGGGCGCCGGAATCACACGGGGGACCTGCCGGGGACTGCAGTAGAGCGAAAGGCACGATGTGACCGACATCGAACGCGTCGGAATTGTGGGCTGTGGCCAGATGGGCGCGGGCATCGCAGAGGTGTGCGCCCGCAGCGGCCTGGACGTCATGGTCGCCGAGACCACCGGCGAGGCCCTGGAGATCGGCCGCACCCGGCTGCACAACTCCCTCTCGAAGGCCGCCGAGCGCGGCAAGATCACCGAGGAGGAGCGCGACGCGACGCTCGCCCGGCTCAGCTTCACCACCGACCTCGGCGAGTTCGCCGACCGCGACCTCGTGATCGAGGCCGTCGTGGAGAACGAGCAGGTCAAGACCGAGATCTTCCAGGTTCTCGACCAGGTGGTGACCCGCCCGGACGCGATCTTGGCCTCCAACACCTCCTCCATCCCGCTGGTGAAGCTCGCGGTCGCCACCTCGCGCCCCGACCAGGTCATCGGCATCCACTTCTTCAACCCGGCCCCGGTGCAGAAGCTGGTCGAGCTGATTCCCGCGCTCACCACCTCCGAGGGCACCATCAGCCGGGCCCAGGTCCTGGTCGAGAAGGTGCTCGGCAAGCACGCCATCCGCGCCCAGGACCGCTCGGGCTTCGTGGTCAACGCGCTGCTCATCCCGTATCTGCTCTCGGCGATCCGGATGTTCGAGTCGGGCATCGCGAGCCGTGAGGACATCGACAACGGCATGGAGCTCGGCTGCGCCCACCCGATGGGCCCGCTCAAGCTCTCCGACCTGATCGGCCTGGACACGGTCGCCTCGGTCGCGGACTCGATGTACGACGAGTTCAAGGAGCCGCTGTACGCCGCTCCCCCGCTGCTCCAGCGGATGGTCGACGCCGGCCGCCTCGGCCGCAAGACCGGGTCCGGTTTCTACTCCTACGCCTGAGTAAAACGGCGTACGTCTGTATACGCGGGTGTACGTCTGAAAGGCATGAGCCGGGCTCGTACCGCGCACACCGGGTGTGCGGAACGAGCCCGCATATGCCCATCGCACACGCTCCCGTCCCTGGAACACGGCGAGTTGACTCTGAGCCAACACATCAATGGCACGTCCGGAACAGGACTAAGGAGCCACGCCGTGTCCACCGACCCGGGACATTCGACCACCGTCGACGAGCTGGCGGAGTTACGACTCCGTCTGGACGTCGGCATGACCCGCCTGGACGGCCAGCTCGCGCTGCTCGCCCAGCGGGGCGAGCAGACAGAGCGCGAACTGACCGACGCGGTGGGACGGGTGGCGGCCCTCGAACATCTGAGGTGGCCGCTCCCCGCCCTCACCGTGCTGACCGCCGTCGGCGCACTCTCGCTCGCCGTGTGGCAGGCCCTCGGTCACTAGGGCCCGCCCGGCGGATCGTGCCCGGGACGCGCGGCCCTGGCACGCCGGTCTGCCGCGTTGTCGTCGGTTGCCGACGCCGCAGCGGCTAGCCGTCCGCTAGCCGCATGTGGTGCAGGAGCAGGAGTCCGGCCGCCATGTTGGCGGCCGGGACCTCCCCCCGGGCGACCATGTCGGGCACCAGCTTGAGGGGTATCCACTCGCGGCGGGACGACTCGAAGTCGTCCTCGGGGTGGCCGATGTACTCGGCCGACTCGGACCAGAACAGATGGTGCCGGGCGTCGATCAGCCCGTTGGCGGGCTCGACGGTGAGCAGGGGTTTGAGCGGCCCGGGCCGCCAGCCGGTCTCCTCCTCCATTTCGCGGGCGGCGGCGGCCTCGATGTCCTCGCCGTCCTCGACGACCCCGGCGGCCAGTTCCCAGCCCCAGCTGTCGGTGATGAAGCGGTGCCGCCACAGCAGCAGCACCTCGTTGGCGGCGTTGACGACGGTCGCGACGGCGACCGGCCGCAGCCTGATCAGGAAGTGGTCCAGGTGCCGCCCGTCCGGAAGCTCTACGTCCGCGAGGTTGACCCGAAACCAGCGATTCTCATACACAGTCTGTTCGCTTAGGTTCGTCCACTGCACGTTTCTGCCACCTTCCGACAAGTAGATGGCAATATCGCAGCAGGCTGTCGGTCACAGGGGAACGCGAAGTGCCCCGTCGATCAGCTCGGCGGCTTCGTCGGCGCCGGCGCAACCGCTCTCGACCAGGTACTCGCGCACCATGCGCAGCCGGTCACGCAATCGCTGCGACTCCATCCCCCGGGCCCGCTCCGCCATTTCGACCGCGGTGGCCACGGCCCGGTCAGCGTCGCCCTGCCGCAGCTCGATCTGCGCGAGCATCGCAAGGCGGTGCACCCTGCCCCTGTCGTGGCAGGGCTCGTCGGCCGCGAGGGCGGCCTGTTCGCGCGCGGCCGTCAGATCGCCGAGGCTGAGCAGGGCCTCGGCCACCTGGACATTGACCAGGCCCGGCTGGACGTAGCCGGTCTCGGCCGGCTCCTGGCCCGGCCTGATCCGCCCGGCCGCCGACTCGGCGCTCATGATCGAGGACAGCGCGCTCTGCCCGTCCCCCAGATGCGCGTATGCCTTGGCCTGCATGGCGTGCAGATCGGCCGCGAGCGCGGGGCTCAGCCGGCCGCCCGCCGCCCGCAGGGCCGCCTCCGCGAAGGCGACCGACTGGCGGTAGTCCCGCATGAACAGGGACTGGTTGACGAGCAGCGCGATGACGTAGGCGCCAAGTCCCCTGTCCCCGCTGGCCTTCGCGAGCCGCAGCGCCTGGTGGAAGTAGCGCTGGGCGAGACCCTGGGCGTTCGAGTCGTACGCGCAGATTCCGGCGATGGCCACCAACCCGCCCGTGGCGCGGTGCAGTTGGCGCCCGGTGGCGTCCGTGTAGCCGCCGCGCAGCAAGGGGGCCGTCTCCGCGTTGAGGAAGCCGACGATGCGCGAGCGGGTCGCGATGCCGCCCGCCTTGCGGTACATCAGCTCGTAGTGCTCGCGCGCCGAGCGCAGCATCTCGATGTCCGACTCGCCCACCGCGGTCTGCCCGTTGCGGGACACATCGGTGTCCTCCGGCGGGTTCTCCCACTCCCACACGGGCATGACGGCCGGGGTGCCGGTGACCGCCGGGGCGTCGAGTATGTGCGTGCGCTGCTGTTCGTCCGAGCGCCACAGGGCGGTGGCCCGCTCGACGAATCCGGCGAGCGGCGAGCCGTGTGCGGGGACCGGTTCGCCCGGCACCCCGAGACCGATGTCGTCGAGGGTGACCCGGCGGCGCAGTCGGCCCGCGAGCACCTCGCAGATCAGGTCGGGCACCTGGCCGCGCGGCCGCTGGCCCTTCAACCACCGCGCCACGGCGGTGTGTTCGTATCTGAGTGCGAGGCCTCTGGCCCGGCCCGCCTGATTCACCCGGGCGGCCAGCCCGGCGTGTGAGATCCCCGCCTCGTCCACCAGGGCGTCGAGCAGGGTATTGGGCTGCATGGGGCCCTCCGTTGGCTCGGTGAGGTCAGCGTAGACGAGCCCGGTTCACACGGGGTGTGAAGCGAGTACCCGCATTTATGCGCCGCGCTCTCTGCCCATCAGGGTCCCGAGTCGGTTGACTCTAAATCGCCTCTCCTCGAGGCGACCGGGCCGCCGGCTCCCCCTCGAACAGTGCGGCGGCCCGCTCCCGGCGCCGTCCGCCCTGTCCGCGCTGCCCGGCACTCCCGGCAGGGTGGCGGCGCCCCACCGTCAGCGGTGAACACCCGCCGCCCCGCTGCCGGTCGGCTGGGCGGGCACCCGGACCCGGTCGTTGCGCAGCACCAGGAGGGCGACGTCGTCCGAGAGCCGTCCGCGGGTGTGGCGCAGGAGAGCGCGCTGGACCTGCTCGACGACGTCCGCAGGGGACACCGGCGAGGTGCGGGCCGCATGGGCGAGGGCCTCGCGCAGCGCGAAGAACCGTCCGGCTCCGTCCCGCGCGTCCTCGGCGCCGTCGGTGTGCAGGCACAGCGCCTCGCCGGGCAGCAGCCGGGTGCAGCGCATCGGGGCCAGTTCGGCCGGGAGCGGGAAGGGTCCGAGCGGCGGCAGCGGGTCGCCGGGCGTGAGCGGCTCGGCTCCGCGGCAGAGCCGGTGGGGCCACGGGTGCCCGCAGTTGAGGGCGTACACCTCGCCGCCCGGGCGGATCTCCAGGAGGAGTACGGTGACGAACTCCTCGGCGAGCGGGCTGTCCGGCTCGCAGCCGCCCGCAGCGGGGTGCTCGGCGCGGCAGCGCTCGCGCAGATGCCGGGCCAGCGCCCGGTCCAACCGCCTTAGTACGCCTGCCAGTTGAGGCTCGTCGTAGGCCGCCTCGCGGAAGCTGCCGAGGACGGCGGCGACCGCGCCGATCGCGCCGAGCCCGTGGCCGCGTACGTCGCCGATCACGACACGCACCCCGTACGGGGTCGACATCGCCTCGTAGAGGTCGCCGCCGATCGACGCGCCGCGGCTCACGGAGAGCTGGCCGGCGGCGAGCGCGATGCCGTCGAGCCGCGAGGGCAGGGGCCTCAGGAGCACCCGCTGGGCGACCTCGGCGATGTGCCGGATCCTCCTGAGCTCCCGTGCCGCCGTGGCCCGTACGCCGCCCGCCAGCCACACCACGGCGATCAGGAAGGCCAGGCACGTCGCGATCCGCAGGCCCATGCGGTCCGAGCGGGCCAGCGGGCAGGCCAGCTGCCAGGCGATGACCAGGACCAGCCAGCAGGACGGCAGGACGAGGGCGACGCCGAGCGCCCGGCGGGAGCGGAGAGCGGCCGCGCAGGCCGAGGTCCATCCCGGTGTACGGATCATGCCGTCGGCCCCCCTGGCCTCTGCGCTCTGCGTTGCACCGGACCGCAAGGGCCGGAGGCCGCACCGGCCTGCACGGCCGGACTGATTCTGTCGATCGTCCGCGCCCTTGTGCGCAGCCGACCGGAGTTCTCACCCGAATGAGTGAGGCGGCAACGGCTCGTCCGTGGACGGCGAGAGGGGCGCACCGGGAATCCCGGTGCGCCCCTCTCGGTGCGTGCTCGTGCGGGCTAGGCGCCGCGCAGCACCGCACCCGTGGCCTCGGCCGCGCGGGCCACCGCCGCGTCGCGGGCGGCCGTGGCCTCCTCGACGGTCAGGGTGCGGTCGGCCGCGCGGAACCGCAGCGCGTAGGCCAGCGACTTCTTGCCCTCGCCAACCTGCTCGCCGCTGTAGACGTCGAACAGCCGGATGGACTCGAGGAGTTCACCGGCGCCGGCGCTCAGCGCGTTCTCCACAGCCGCGGCCGGGACACCGGCGTCGACGACGAGCGCCACGTCCTGGGTGGCCACCGGGAAGGTGGAGATGCTCGGCGCCTGCACGGTGCCTTCTCCGGCCCTCTCGATGACGTCGAGGTCGAGCTCCATCGCGCAGCTGCGGGCGGGCAGCCCGAACGCCTTGACGACGCGCGGGTGCAGCTCACCCGCGTACCCGGCGAGGGTCTTCACGCCCTCGACGAACACGTACAGCTCGGCGCAGCGGCCCGGGTGCCAGGGGCCGTACTGGCCCTGCTCCACGGCGAGTTCGAGCCCAGCCTCGCGGGCCACGGTGCGGGCGGCCTCGATCGCGTCGGCCCAGTCGGCCGGGCGTCCCTTGCCCCACCAGCCGGCCTGCTCGCGCGCACCGGCGATGACGGCGCCCACGTGGCGCGGCTGCACGGGCAGCACGGCGTTGAGGGCGGCGATCTCCTCGTCGGTGGGGCGGCGGTCGACGGGCAGCCGGGCCGCGACGCCCGGGTTCGCCGACGGGTGGAAGACCAGGCCCGTCTCGAACAGCGCGAGGTCGTGGTTGCCGCGGCCGTCGTTGCGGCGCAGCGTGGCGAGGAGGCCCGGCAGCAGCGTGGTGCGCAGCGCCGGCTCCTCGTCGCTGAGCGGGTTGACCAGCTTCACGACGGAGCGGTTGGCGTCGTCCTTGTCGAGGCCGAGCTGGTCGAAGACCGATTCGGCGACGAACGGGTAGCTCGGCGCCTCGGTGAACCCGGCGCCGGCGAGCGCCCGGCCGACCCTGCGGTGCAGGCGCTGACGCTCCGTCAGGCCACGCCCGGCGGGCGGCTTGGGCAGCGTGGAGGGCAGGTTGGCGTAGCCCTCCAGGCGGATGACCTCTTCGGCCAGGTCGTTCGGCTCGGTGAGGTCGGGGCGCCAGGACGGCACGGTCACGACGAGCTCGTCCTGCCCGTACGCGTCGCAGCCGACCTCCTGGAGGCGGCGTACGACGGTCTCGCGGCCGTACTCGATGCCTGCGACGCGGTCCGGGTGGTCCGCGCGCATGGAGATGGTGCGCGGCGCGGACGGCGAGACGATCTCCGTGACGCCGGCCTCGGCCGTGCCGCCCGCGAGCAGCACGAGCAGGTCGACGGTCCGCTGGGCGGCGGCCGCCGCGGCCTGCGGGTCGACGCCGCGCTCGAAGCGCTTGGACGCCTCGGAGGTCAGCTTGTGGCGGCGCGCGGTGCGGGCGATGGCGACCGCGTCGAAGTGCGCGGCCTCGATGACGACCTCGGTGGTGCCCTTGACCTCGCCGGTCTCGGGGTCCGTGACGGAGTCGGCGATCTCGGTGTTGGCTCCGCCCATCACCCCGGCGAGGCCGATGGGACCCCGGTTGTCGGTGATGACGAGGTCGGCGGCGTCCAGCTTGCGCTTGGTGCCGTCGAGGGTGGTGAGGAGCTCGCCCGGCTCGGCGCGGCGCACGCCGATGGGGCCGTCGACCAGGGTGCGGTCGTAGGCGTGCAGCGGCTGGCCGAGCTCGATCATCACGTAGTTGGTGATGTCGACGGCGAGCGAGATCGGGCGCATCCCGGCCTTCTGCAGCCGGCGCTGCAGCCAGATCGGAGAGCGGGCCTCGGGGTCGAGGCCGGTCACGGTGCGCGCGGTGAAGCGGTCGCAGCCGATCGGGTCGGCGACCTTCACCGGGTAGCCGTACGAGTTGGGCGCGGGCACGTCGAGGAGCGCCGGGTCGCGCAGCGGCAGGCCGTAGGCGATGGCGGTCTCGCGGGCGACGCCGCGCATCGACAGGCAGTCGCCGCGGTTGGCGGTGACCGCGATGTCGAGGACCTCGTCGACGAGTTCGAGCAGCGCGATGGCGTCGGTGCCGACCTCGTGCTCCGGGGGCAGCACGATGATGCCGCCGGTGGTGTCCGGGCCCATGCCGAGCTCGTCACTGGAGCAGATCATGCCGTGCGAGGTCCTGCCGTACGTCTTGCGCGCGGCGATCGCGAAGTCGCCGGGCAGCACGGCGCCGGGCAGCACCACGACGACCTTGTCGCCGACCGCGAAGTTGCGGGCGCCGCAGACGATCTCCTGGGGCTCACCGGTGCCGTTGGCCTGGCCGACGTCGACGGTGCAGAAGCGGATGGGCTTCTTGAAGCCCTCCAGCTCCTCGATGGTGAGGACCTTGCCGACGACGAGCGGGCCCTTGAGCCCTTGGCCGAGCTGCTCGACGGTCTCGACCTCGAGGCCGCCGTCGACGAGCTTGGCCTGCACGTCGCGGCCGGTCTCGGTGGCGGGGAGGTCGACGTACTCCCGCAGCCAGGAAAGCGGGACCCGCATCAGATCTCCATCCCGAACGGCCGGGTGAACCGGACGTCACCCTCGACCATGTCTCGCATGTCTTCGACGTTGTGGCGGAACATCAGCATTCGTTCGATGCCGAAGCCGAAGGCGAATCCGCTGTACTTCTCGGGGTCCACACCGCAGGCGGCGAGCACCTTCGGGTTGACCATGCCGCAGCCGCCGAGCTCGATCCAGCCCTCGCTGGAGCAGGTGCGGCAGGGCCGGTCCGGGTTGCCGACGGACTCGCCGCGGCAGACGTAGCAGACCATGTCCATCTCGGCGGACGGCTCGGTGAAGGGGAAGAAGTTCGGCCGAAGGCGCGTCTTCATGTCATCGCCGAACAGTGCCTTGACCATGTGGTCGAGGGTGCCCTTGAGGTCGGCCATGGTGAGGCCCTCGTCCACGGCGAGCAGCTCGACCTGGTGGAAGACCGGGCTGTGCGTGGCGTCCAGCTCGTCGGTGCGGTACACCCGGCCGGGGCAGATCACGTACACCGGAGGCTCGCGGTCGAGCATGGAGCGGATCTGCACGGGCGAGGTGTGGGTGCGCAGCACGACACCGGAGTTGGCCGAGCCGTCCGGGCCCTGCACGAAGAACGTGTCGTGCTCGGTGCGGGCCGGGTGGTCCGGGCCGATGTTGAGCGCGTCGAACGTGAACCACTCGGCCTCGGCCTGGGGGCCCTCGGCGACCTCGTAGCCCATGGCCACGAAGACGTCCTCGATGCGCTCGGAGAGCGTCGTCAGCGGGTGGCGGGCGCCGGCCGGAACGCGGTCGTGGGGCAGCGTGACGTCCACGGCCTCCTCGACCAGGACCCGGGCGTCCCGCTCGTCCTCCAGCTCGGCCTGGCGCGCGGCCAGGGCCTTGTTCACGGCGCCGCGGGCCATGCCCACGAGCTTGCCGGCCGCGGCCTTGGCCTGCGGCGGCAGCGCGCCGATCTCGCGGTTGGCGAGCGAGAGGGGCGAGGTACCACCGGTGTGCGCGGTCTTCGCCTGGGCGAGCGCGTCGAGGTCGCCGGCGGCCGCGAAGGCGGCGAGCGCCTCGTCCCGCATGCGCTCGATCTCTTCCGGTTTCAGTGCCTCGACCTCGACAGGGTCGTACGACTTATTGGGTGCCGACATCTCTTCCCGTGCTTCCGATTGGCTTGGCTGGGGGTCCCCGCGACCGCGACAGCGATACCGCGATAGCGCGCGGACACAAACGCGCCAAAGGTCGAGTCTAACGGGGTGGGGGAATGCGATTGCGCCCGTGGGCGGCTCGGGGAGCGATCTACTGGAGATACGCCGGAGCCGCGACGGGCAGGATAAATCGGAACTGGGCGCCGCCGCCGGGGCCGCGGCCCACCGTGATGGTGCCGCCGTGCGCCTCGACGATGCCCTTGACGATGTACAGGCCGAGCCCGGTCCCGCCACGCTTGCTCCCCCGCCAGAAGCGGGTGAAGACACGGCCCATCGACTCCTCCGGGATGCCGGGGCCTTCGTCGCTCACGGTGACGGCCGTTCCCTTCTCGTCGTGCTCGTCGATACGGACGGGTGCTGGTGCCACCTCAATGGTGACGGTTCCCTCGCCGTGGCGCACCGCGTTTTCCAGCAGATTGCCGAGCACCTGGTCGATCTTGTCCGGATCCGCCCACAGATCGGGCAGCGGCCGCTGGATGCGGACCAGGAAGCGGTCCGGGGACTGTCCGGAGGCGACGTGGGCCTGGAGGTGGCGGCCGACGGCGGCCGGGATGTCGACCGGCTGGCGGCGCACTTCGAGGCGGCCCGAGTCGATGCGCGAGATGTCGAGGAGTTCGGCGATGAGCCGGGTGACGCGGTTCGCGTCGGCGTCGACGGTCTCCAGCATGAGCCGCTTCTGGTCGTCGGTGAACCGCTCCCACTTGGCGAGCAGCGTCGCGGTGAAGCCCTTCACGGAGGTCAGCGGCGAGCGCAGTTCGTGGGCGACGGTGGCGATCAGCTCGGCGTGCGAGCGCTCGGTGCGCCGCCGGGCCTCGGTGGAGCGCAGGCTGACCACGACCCGGCGCACGGGCCCGGTCGGGTGCTCGCGTACGTAGCGTGCGGAGACCAGCACCTCGCGGCCGCCGGGCAGCAGCAGATTGCGTTCGGGCTGGCCGACCCGGATGGCGAGGCCGCCGTAGGGGTCGGTGAGCTGCCACCAGCGGCGGCCCTTGAGGTCCTCCAGGGGCAGCGCGTGCTCCAGCGGGAAGCCGAGCGCCTCGTGCTTCGCGACCGCCGTGATCCTGACGGCGGCGGCGTTGAAGCAGATCACCTGCCCCTTTTCGTCGGCGACGACGATGCCGTCGGGCAGGTCGTCCGGATCGAAGCCGAGGACGTCAGGACGGCCGGACGGGCACAGCGCGGTGCTGTTGCCGATGCTGCTCATGCCGACAGCCATCCCCCTATCCCACCTCTCCGAAGCGCTGAGTGGGCCCCCGAGCCCGCAACACTACTAGTACGAGGTGACGGAGCGGCACCCTCCGGCAGCACGCTGCGCACGAGCGGAGGCGTAGAGGCACACGGCGGCGGCGGTGGCGAGGTTGAGGCTTTCGGCCTTGCCGTGGATGGGCACGCGCACCACGGCGTCCGCGAGTGCGCGGGTCTCCTCGGGCAGGCCCCAGGCCTCGTTGCCGAAGATCCACGCGGTGGGCCCGCCCATGGTCCCGGCGTCCAGCTCGGCGTCGAGGTCGTCCTCGCCGGCGCCGTCGGCCGCGAGGATGCGTACGCCCGCGTCCCGCAGGCCCTGGACGGCCTGCTCGACGGGGACGCCCACCGCGACCGGCAGATGGAAGAGCGAACCGACGGACGCGCGAACGGACTTGGGGTTGTAGAGGTCGACGGAGGCGTCGGTGAGGACGACCGCGTCGGCGCCGGCCGCGTCCGCGCAGCGCAGCACGGTGCCGGCGTTCCCGGGGTCGCGGACGTGCGCGAGCACGGCGACCAGCTTGGGCCCGGCCTTGAGGATCTCCTCGAACGGGGAGTCCAGGAACCGGCAGACTCCGACCAGGCCCTGCGGCGTGACGGTCTGGGAGACCTCGGCGAGCACCTCGTCGTCGGCGTAGTGGACGCGGGCACCCGCGTCCAGGGCGGCGGCCACGATGTCGGCGTACCGCTCGGCCGCCTCGACGGTGGTGAACAGCTCGACGAGGGTGGGCTCGCCCTCGCTGCGGTGCTCGACGGCCTCGCGCACGGCCTGCGGCCCCTCGGCGATGAACCGGCGCTCCTTGCCCCGGAAGTTGCGCCGCGCGAGCCGCTTCGCGGCGGCGACGCGGGGGGAACGGGAGGAGATCAGCTCGGGGCTGGACATGTACTCGCGGTCTCTCTACGAGGAGGCGGGGGTGCGTCCCGCCGGGGGCGCGGGGCGGTGCCGATGTGCGGCTCCGCCGCGATGGGGTCCCCCTGTTCGGGCGAAGCCGAGAACTTGGGGGGCGACCAGCCACACACAACCCGCGGTCAAAAGCGGGGCCCGCCCGGGAAGGCCGGGGTCTCCGGAACGCACGGACCCGCAGGCCGATGGCCTGCGGGTCCGGTCCGGCTCAACAAGCCGTCAGGCGCTTACGCGGCCTTCGGGGCGTTGACGTCGCTCGGGAGGGCCTTCTGGGCCACCTCGACGAGCGCGGCGAACGTGTTGGCGTCGTTGACCGCGAGCTCGGCCAGGATCTTGCGGTCCACCTCGATGTTGGCGGCCTTCAGACCCTGGATGAGGCGGTTGTACGTCATGCCGTTCTGGCGGGCAGCGGCGTTGATGCGCTGGATCCACAGCTGACGGAAGTCGCCCTTGCGCTTCTTGCGGTCGTTGTAGTTGTAGACCAGCGAGTGGGTGACCTGCTCCTTGGCCTTGCGGTACAGGCGCGAACGCTGACCGCGGTAGCCGGAGGCCGCCTCGAGGATTGCCCGGCGCTTCTTGTGGGCGTTTACTGCCCGCTTGACGCGTGCCACTTGTTAACTCCTTGTAGCGGGGCCGTGGTTGGACTCACACGACCCGAAATCGAATAGGTCCCGGTCTCGACGTTCCGCCTCCGGAATCCGGAGGCGGAGGAACGTCACTTGCCGAGAAGCTTCTTGACCTTCTTGGCGTCGGCCGGAGCCAGGACGACCGTGCCCGTCAGCGAGCGGGTCTTCTTGGACGACTTGTGCTCGAGCAGGTGGCGCTTGCCGGCGCGCTCACGGAGCACCTTGCCGGAGCCGGTGATCTTGAAGCGCTTGCTGGCACCGCTGTGCGACTTGTTCTTCGGCATAGCGCCGTTATCTCCTCGTCAGTGGCGCTCCCAGCCGGTCCGGGGACCGGCGCTCGGGAGCGTCATATGTATCGGTTGATATCCGGAACGGGCTGTCCCGGAATCAGGCCTCGGCGGGTTCCTCGGCCGGCGTGGCCTCGGCGGCGGGCGCCTCGGCAACGGTCTCGTCCTGGGCGGACTCCTCCGTCTGAGCCGACTGACCCTGGCGCTCCGCCTTGCGGGCCGCCTGGGCCTCGCGGGCTTCGGCCATCGCCTCGGTCTTCTTCTTGTGCGGACCGAGAACCATGATCATGTTTCGGCCGTCCTGCTTCGGGCTGGACTCGACGAAGCCGAGGTCCTCCACGTCCGAAGCGAGGCGCTGGAGCAGTCGGTAGCCGAGTTCCGGCCGGGACTGCTCACGACCACGGAACATGATCGTGATCTTGACCTTGTCGCCCTGCTTGAGGAACCGGACGACGTGACCCTTTTTGGTGTCGTAGTCGTGCGGGTCGATCTTCGGCCGGAGCTTCATCTCCTTGATGACCGTGTGCGCCTGGTTCTTGCGCGCCTCACGGGCCTTCATGGCCGACTCGTACTTGAACTTCCCGTAGTCCATGAGCTTGCACACGGGCGGACGGGCGGTCGCCGCGACCTCGACCAGGTCGAGGTCATACTCCTGGGCGAGCTCCAGGGCCTTGGCAAGCGGAACAATTCCGACCTGCTCGCCGCTGGGGCCGACAAGTCGCACCTCGGGAACGCGAATCCGGTCGTTGATGCGGGGCTCGGCGCTGATGGATCCTCCTCGGTAGCACCACACGACTGTCTGGCAGACAGCCGCGTACGTCTCTATTGACGTGACCAACCGCCGCGAGGCACAAAAAATGCCCCGGACGGACACAGGCGGGGCTCCAAGAAAACCGGAACACCGCCGCGGTCTACCGCGGGGCGCACATCGGGCGGCTCCATCGTCCGTACGGAACGATGGTGGCCACCTGACCGGATGACCCGCCGCCCGTGAGGGTGGCCGGGTGGGAGATCGGAGCCTCCACTTGTGGGCCGGGCACACGTGCCTGGCCGGTCGTTACACAAGGTTAGCAGGAACCGGACAGACGGGCTAATCGAGTGCGCGGGAAGAGGAGCGGCGCGCACCGCATATCGTGTGGGCATGAGTGAGACGCCCCCCAATGAGCCCGCAGACTTCGACACCATGGCCCGCGACATCGCGGAGGTTCCGGCGGTCGAGGTGATCGTGACGGTCGCCGTGAACCTGATGAGCGCCGCCGCCGTGAAGCTCGGTCTGACCGAGGAGGGCGACCAGTACAAGGACCTCGACGAGGCCCGCAAGCTGGTGCACGCCCTGGCCGGTCTCCTCGACGCAGGGGCCACCGAGATCTCGTCGTTCCACGCCGCCCCGCTGCGCGACGGCCTCAAGTCGCTGCAGCTCGCGTTCCGCGAGGCGTCGATCGTGCCGGACGAGCCGGGCCAGGGCCCGGGCGAGAAGTACACGGGCGCCGTCTTCGGCTGAGCCTCTTCTTCTACGACGTCTGCGTACAGAGCCGAGCCGCTCCTCTCCCTCAGCGGGTGAAGAGCGGCTCGTTCGGCTGTGGGGCCCCCGTCGGCAGCAGGGCGAGGTCGAGGCCGCGTACGAGGCGGGCCCGCAGGGTCTCGTCGGCGGCGATCAGCTCGGCCACCTCACGGGCCGCGTCGGCGGGCGCCGTGCCGTCGGCGAGGACCAGGGCGAGCGTGCCGTCCGCGGTGCCGGGGCCGAGGTGAGCGCGAAGGACCGCGGGAACGGCAGCCACCGCCGAGCGGACCGCCTCGATCACCGAGGGGTCCTGGAGCGGGTCCGCGCTGGTGCGGCCCTCCGCGAGGGCGAGCAGGGCCGCGCCCTTCAGCTCGTACGCGACCGGGCCCGCGAGGTCGATGACCACGGTGTCGGCCTTCTCGTGCACGGCGGCGGCCAGCGCCTGGTGCAACGGGACGGCGACCGGCCGGGCCTCGGGGTCCCACAGGGCAAGGGCTTCGATCGAGGTGAACGCGGGCAGCGCCGTGCGGTCGCCGGCCTTCAGGGTGGGGACGGCCATGTCGCTGGTCTTCTCGCGCTTGAGGCCGTTCTCGTCGATCTCGCTCTCGCCGAGCATCGCGACGACCGGCACGAGCAGCCGTGCCGTGCGCAGCGCGGCCAGGACCCGCGGTTCGGCCGCCCTGTCCTTGGCCCAGGCGGCCAGCGCCTCGGTCAGTTCGGGGGCGGCAGTGCCGTCGTCGTCGGAGAAGCCGGAATCCGGGATGTTCTTGAGCGCCACGTCACGAGCCTAGCCGGGCCCGCCGCGGCCTTCGCGCCCGCCCTCAGAGCCACTCGCGCGGGGTCCTGACCCGGGTCGAGCGCCAGAGCACCGCACCGGTCGCGAGCAGCAGGAGGCCGCCGCCCGCGGAGACGGGGGCCAGCCAGTTCGCCGGGTCGTCGGAGGCGACGGGTGCGTCGGGGCCGCCGCCGAAGTACGTCGCGCCGTACGCGGCAGACTCGGAGCGCAGTGCGGGCTTCAGCTTGGCGGCGGCGGTGAGGGCCGCGGCCGGGTCGATCATGCCGTGGCCCCGGGCGTCGTCGCGGCCGCCCTCGGGGGCGTTGCGGGCGGTGTCCTCCAGGAGCTTCTTGATCTGGGCCGGGCCGAGGCCGGGGTGCGCGGAGCGTATGAGGGCGACGGCGCCGGAGACGAACGCGGAGGCGGCGCTGGTGCCCCACCCCTCGTAGTACTTGCGGTCCGGGTCGGCTATGACGACGTCCACGCCGGGGGCGCTGACGGTGGCGTACCAGCGGCGGGTGGAGAAGGAGGCGTGGGTGCCGTTCTTGTCGACGGCGGCCACCGCTATGACACCGGGGTAGGCGGCCGGGTAGGAGATGTGGTCGCCCTGGTCGCCGCCGTTGCCCGCGGAGGCCACCACGACGGCGCCCTTGCCCAGCGCGTACTGGATCGCGGCGTCCTCGGCGGGTTCGGGGTGGGCGGAGGCGCTGTCGTCGCCGAGCGAGAGATTGATGACGTCGGCGCCGTTGTCGGCGGCCCAGCGGATGCCTTCGGCGAGCGCGCCGCCCTTGGTCTCGCGGGCCTGTTTGCGGGCCGGGTCGGTGGATTCCAGGATGACCCGGACCGGCAGGATCCTGGCTTCGGGGGCGATGCCGAGCACCCCGGACTGGTTTCCGGCGCCGTGCCCGTGGCCCGCGATGATGCCGGCCATGGCGGTGCCGTGCCGGGCCCAGTCGCGGCTGCCCTGTCCGGCCCCGAAGCCGACGAGGTCGTTGCCGGGCAGGACCTGTCCGGCGAGGTCGGGGTGGCTGCCGTCGACGCCGGTGTCGAGGACGGCGACCGTGATGCCCTGGCCCTTGGTCGTACGCCACGCCTGCTGCGTGTGCATGGCGGTGAGCTCCCACTGGCGGTCGCGGATGCCGTCGGCGTGGGCCGGGGCTGCGGAGAGCAGCAGGGTGAGGGCGGCGGCCGTGGCGAGGGCGCCGGTGCGGCGCAGCCGGCGGGACGGCCCGGTCGAGGATGACTTCGTCACGGGGCGGGCTCCGGGCTTGCGGCGGCCTTCTTGCGCAGGCCGCGTTCGACGTTGTCGGCGATGCCCTTGGCGTCGTGGCCGAGGCCCGCCTCGGCCGCGGGGCCGCTCGCGCCGTCGGCCGTGGCCTGTTCGGCGGACTGGGGGGTCGTGATCGCGCGGCCGTCGGCGAAGCCGGATACGGCGGTGACGACCACGGGGGCGTCGGTGAGGACCCGCACGGTCCAGCTCGCGCGCTGCTTGTCGCCGAACGCGGCGGCCACGCCGCCCTTGACGGGGTAGGTGCGCGGCATCAGATCCGGCCGGTCGCCCAGCTTCTCGTTGGCGAACCGGTTCGCCAGGGCGGTCATCGCGGCGGGCTCGGCCTGGGTGAAGACCAGGCCGACGGTCGTCACGCTGGTGGCGGTCGCGTCCGTATAGGTGGCGCGCACCATGCGGGCGCAGCCGACCGGTTCGAGGACCTTCAGGAGCAGGGGGTCGAGCGCGTCCGCGCAGTCGCCGTCGGGGGCGACCGCGATACGGGTCCATTCGCGGTCGGCACCGCCGGGGCCCGCGCCGGTGCCCCGGATGGTGCGCGGGAAGAGGGTGTCGACGGGCACGCTGTGCCACAGGTCGCGGGCGGCGGTGTAGTTGCTGCGGGCCGCGGGCCCGTCGGAGTCGTCGTCGAGCCAGGTGCCCGCGGCCGCTCCGCCGAGCAGTCCGGCGCCGAGGACCACACAGACGGCGGCGGCTGCCACGCGCCCGGGCCTTCGGGCCGGCACCGGCCGCAGCGGGCCCGGCTCGTCGGACAGCGGTTCCGGCGGGAGCAGCGGCTTTGGCGGGGCGACCGGCAGCGGGGGTATCTCGGGAGGCGGCGGGGTCGAAGATCTGGGCGGTATGGGGGTGTTCGGGAGGACCGGTCCCGGATCGATCAGGTCGAGCGCCGAGCGGAGCCGGCTCGCGGGCGCCTCGGGCGCGAGCGGCGAAGGGGCCGGCGCTGGAGCCTCGGAGCGCTCGGACTCCGGTGCGGGCGGCGGCAGTCGAGGGGTGCCCGGGGGTCGTGCGTCGGTGGTCATCCGCCCCCCTCTTGCCCCTCTTGCCGTCCAGCTCAGCCCGTTGCCGCTCGGGCGTCACTCTACGGGCTGATCCTGTGCGGGCGCAGACCGGTCGCCTGGCTTCCACATCCGCACCGGTCCTCCCCTACCTTGTGGTAACCGGTTCTGGCAGGCTTCCGCCATGACTCCCCGCGCCGCTGACCGCGCCCGGTACGACCGGGCGACCGCTCATCTCGATGCGCCCGTCGCGATCGTCGATCTGGAGGCGTTCGACGCCAATGCGGACGATCTGGTCCGCCGGGCGGCCGGGAAGCCGATCCGGGTCGCCAGCAAGTCGGTGCGCTGCCGCGCGCTGCTCGACCGGGTGCTCGCCCGGCCGGGGTTCGCCGGCCTCATGTCGTTCACGCTCGCCGAGTCGGTGTGGCTGGCGCGGGCCGGGTTCGAGGACGTGCTGCTCGCCTATCCGTCGGCGGACCGGGCGTCCTTCGCCGAACTGACCTCGGATCCCAAGCTGGCCGGGGCGATCACCGTGATGGTCGACGACCCGGCGCAGCTCGACCTCGTGGACCGGGCGCGCGAACGCGACGGCCTGGAGGTACGGGTGTGTCTGGAACTGGACACCTCGCTCCAGCTGCTCGGCGGCCGGGTCCGCGTCGGCGCCCGCCGCTCCCCACTGCGCTCCCCCGCCCAACTCGCGGAACTGGCCCGGTCGGTGGACCGGCGGCCCGGGTTCCGCCTGGTCGGGCTCATGGCGTACGAGGGTCATGTGGCCGGGGTCGGGGACGCGGTGGCGGGCAGTCCGCTGCGCTCGCGCGCGATCCGGCTGATGCAGGCCGCGGCCCGCAAGGAACTGGCCGCGCGGCGGGCCGAGGTGGTGCGCGCGGTGCGGGCGGTCGTGCCGGACCTGGAGTTCGTCAACGGCGGGGGCACCGGCAGTGTGCAGCACACGGCGGCCGAGGCGGCGGTGACCGAGATCGCGGCGGGCTCCGGGCTCTATGTGCCGCGGCTCTTCGACAACTACACGTCGTTCAGCGGGCGTCCGGCGGCGCTGTTCGCCCAGCCGATGGTGCGCCGGCCCGGTGTCGGCGTGGTGACGGTGCTCGGCGGCGGATACCCGGCCTCGGGCGCGCCCGGCGCCGACCGGCTGCCGGTGCCGTATCTTCCGGAGGGGCTGCGCTACGACCCGCAGGAGGGTGCGGGCGAGGTGCAGACCCCGCTGCTCGGCTCCGCCGCGGACGATCTCCTGATCGGCGACAAGGTGTGGTTCCGGCACGCCAAGGCGGGCGAACTGTGCGAGCGCTTCGAGGAGTTGCAGCTCGTCGAGGGCGACCGGGTGACGGCGACCGTGCCGACCTACCGGGGCGAGGGACGCACGTTCCTCTGACTCACCTCAGGCTCACAGCGACGGCGGGGGCAGGCTGCTGCCGACCCCGCCGTTCCGGCCGCCGCCGATGGGGGCGATGCCCTGGGTGACGGTGTCCATGAGGGCGAGCGGCGGCCCGTCCTTGCCCGCGTCGAAGGCGAACCGCGCGATGACCATCGCCTCGCTGCCCACCGTCGAGGGGAAGGCGAGCGACTCGACGTAGCCGCCCGGCCCCGCGCCGGTCCTGACCTCCCAGCGCACCAGGTATCCGGTGCGTCCGTCGACCACCACGGAGCCGGATTTCACCTCGCGGTGCGAGGTGATGCCGTTGTAGAGGCGGGCGCCGACCGGGTCGTGGTCGTAGGCGTCGTTGGCGGCGTCGGCGATGTCGTTCTTGGCGACGGCTTCGGCGGTCTTGAGATCGGTCATGGTGGCCGTCGAGGTGGTGACCTTGCCGTGGTGGCAGAACCCCGAGTCGCCGGGGCAGTTGTAGGTGTCCTTGGTCGCCATGGTGACCAGGCCCGTCACCGCGTCGTCGGTCTTCTCCCAGCCGTCGGGGATCGGCAGCGTGATGCCGTTGAGCTGGTCGACGAGGGTGTGCGGATCGTCGGACGGCCCTGAACTCGGCTTCGGGGAAGGTGAGTTGACGGTCACCGGCGCCGTGGCGCTCTTGCTCCCGCTCGCGGTGTGCGGGGTGTCGTCGCCCTTGCCGAGGACCACGACCCCGACGGCGATCGCGGCCACCAGAACCACGGCCGTCGCGCCGATGGCCGGCAGCGAGCCGCGCCGCCGGACCACGGGCGCGGCCACCACGGTGACGGGCTCGGGCGGCCCGAACGCCTGCCCGCCCGGCGCTCTGGTGTGGCCGGTCCAGGCGGCGCCGTCCCACCAGCGTTCGGTGCCGGGCACGCCCGGATCCGGGTACCAGCCGGGCGGGGTCGTCATGCTCATGCGCACACCCTAGGGGGTGTCTAACCGCCGTACACCGAGTCCCGCTGATCCGGCACCACGGACCCGTCGGCGCGCCGTACGGGGGCCGGGGTGCCGTCGTGGTCGGTGTAGCCGGTGGTCGCGCAGGGGTAGGGCGCCGCCTTCCGGCCCTTCGGCTCGATGAACATCGGGTTCACGATCCAGCGGCCGTCGCTGTCGTCGTACGCCCGGCACATCAGCTCGTTCTTGTTGCGGTTCAGGACCAGCCGCAGGCCGGTGGCGTCCCGCAGGAAGGACACGTCGGTGTCGGAGTCGCCGGCCGCGAACACCTGGCGCCTGGCCGCGGGCTGGACCTTCTCGGCGGCCGCGCCCCGCACGCCGAAGATCTCCTGGTTGATCCAGCAGCGCTTGCCGTCGATGTACGTGATCACCGAGTCGTCGCCGTCCTTGGCCGAACCACAGCCCTTCAGGTGCGAGGTGATGCGGCCGTGCTCGGTGGTGGAGCGGATGCCGATGGCGTGGTCCGGGTCGACGCCCGCGCCGCGCGCCCACACGTCGACGACGGGCTCGGGCGAGGCCGAGGTGATCCAGACGTCGAAGCCCGCCTTCTTCAGCGTGCGGATCAGGTCGCGCTGCTGGTCGTAGTAGCGCACCCAGGCCGTCGCCTTGGTGTTGCTGCCGACGGTCTGGACGGCGTCGGCGGGGGCGTCGAGGTTCTCGGTGCGGGCCGCGCTCGCGAAGGACTTGACCTGGGCCGGGGTCCAGCCGTGCAGGAGCTGGGCGAGCCAGGCGTACGAGGGCTCGATGGTGCGGCGGTCGTACCCGGCGAAGGCGGCGGCGCCCTTGCCGGTCCTGCCGTCGCCGTAGACCGCGAGGATCTCGTCCGTGCACTTGGTGTCGGTGCCGGTCGGAAGGGTCTTGGAGGTGCCGGTCGGGCAGGCGGCGGCGAGGGACTTCGCGGCGTCGTCGGTCAGATAGCGGCTGGTGGTGTGCCAGTCGCCGCGCGCCGGGCGCTGGATCTTGGAGTTGCGAAGGAGCCAGTACATCGTGGCGTCGCCGACGTCGTTCTTGACGACGGTGTTGTCCCAGTCGAAGACGGCGACCGGCTTCTTGCCGTGTCCCGCGCCCGCTCCGCACCTTCCGTACGTGTCGATCAGGTCCTGGATCCGGGCCCGGTTGTCCCCGTACCACCCGTCGGAGATGGTCAGTTGCGGGCAGTGGGGCGTCCGCGCCTCGGCGGGCTGGGCGGCGACGAGGCCGCCGGCGGCTATGGAGAGGGCCGCGGCGAGGACCGGCAGTCGGCGGACGGTGCTGGACTTGGACACGCTGAGGAACTCCTGTCGTCGGGAGGAACATCGCGGACGTTAGACAGCACAGCCGGGCGTCGCGCGACGCCCGGCTGCCGTGTGTGTGACCCCCGGGTGAACAACGGGGGTTGGCTGGGTTTAGAGCGGAGTGACGTACGCCCCGGAGATGCCGCCGTCGACCAGGAAGTCGGTGGCGTTGATGAAGGACGAGTCGTCGCTGGCGAGGAAGGCGACCGCGGCGGCGATCTCCTCGGCCTCGGCGAACCGGCCCGCCGGAATGTGCACCAGGCGGCGCGCGGCACGCTCCGGGTCCTTGGCGAACAGCTCCTGAAGCAGCGGGGTGTTGACCGGCCCCGGGCAGAGCGCGTTGACGCGGATGCCCTCGCGGGCGAACTGCACGCCGAGCTCGCGCGACATGGCGAGGACGCCGCCCTTGGACGCGGTGTACGAGATCTGCGAGGTGGCGGCGCCCATGATGGCCACGAACGAGGCCGTGTTGATGATGGAGCCCCGGCCCTGGCGCTGCATGTAGGGCAGCGCGGCCTTGCAGCACAGGTAGACGGAGGTGAGGTTGACCTCCTGCACGCGGCGCCAGGCGTCGAGTCCGGTGGTGAGGATGGAGTCGTCGTCGGGCGGCGAGATGCCCGCGTTGTTGAACGCGATGTCGACGCTGCCGTAGGTGTCGAAGGCCGTCTTGAAGAGCGCCTCGACCTGCTCCTGGTCGGTGACGTCGACCTTGACGAAGGTGCCGCCGACCGCTTCGGCGGCGGCCTTTCCGGCGCTCTCGTCGATGTCGCCGCACACCACGTTCGCGCCCTCGGCGGCCAGCCGCCCGGCGGTGGCGAGGCCGATGCCGCTGCCGGCCCCGGTGATGACGGCGGTGCGGCCGACCAGGCGGCGGCAAACGGGGGTCTGGGGGGAACCCCCAGAGGTCGTTGCAGTGTCGTCGGTCATGTGTGCTCAGGCCTCCGTGCTGATGAAGACGTTCTTGGTTTCGGTGAAAGCGGTGAGGGCGTCGGGGCCGAGCTCGCGGCCGAGGCCGGACTGCTTGTAGCCGCCGAACGGGGTCGAATAGCGCACGCTGGAATGGGAGTTGACGGACAGGTTGCCCGCCGCGACGGCCCGCGAGACGCGCAGCGCGCGACCCACGTCCCGGGTCCAGATCGACCCGGAAAGCCCGTACTCGGTGGCGTTGGCGAGCCGTACCGCGTCCTCTTCGTCCTCGAAGGGCAGGACCACGGCGACGGGCCCGAAGACCTCCTCGACGGCGGCGGGCGCGTCCTCGTCCAGGCCGGTCAGGACGGTCGGCGGGAACCAGAACCCCGGCCCGTCGGGTGCGCTGCCGCGCAGACCGGGCGCGTCGTCGGCGACGTAGGAACGGACGCGGTCCAGCTGGACGCGCGAGATCAGCGGGCCCATCTGCGTCTTCTCGTCGGCCGGGTCGCCGACCACGATCTGCTCGATCGCGGGGCCGAGGAGCTCCATGAAGCGGTCGTACGCCGTGCGCTGGACCAGGATGCGGGTGCGGGCGCAGCAGTCCTGGCCGGAGTTGTCGAGGAACGACATCGGGGTGGCGAGGGCCGCGGCCTCGATGTCGGCGTCCGCGAAGACGATGTTGGGGCTCTTGCCGCCGAGTTCGAGGGTGACCCGCTTCACGCGGTCGGCGCACTTGGCCATGATCTGCTTGCCGACCCGGGTCGACCCGGTGAAGACGATCTTCGCGACGCCGGGGTGCGCGACGAGCGCGTCGCCCGCGATGGCCCCCGCACCCGCAAGGACCTGGAAAAGGCCTTCGGGGAGCCCTGCCTCCAGGGCGAGTTCGGCCAGGCGCAGCGCCGTGAGCGGGGTCGTCTCGGCGGGTTTGAGGATCACCGCGTTGCCGGCCGCGAGGGCCGGGGCGGTGCCCCAGGCGGCGATCGGCATCGGGAAGTTCCAGGGGGCGATGACGCCGATCACGCCGAGCGGTTCGAGCAGGGTGATGTCGAGGCCGCCCGCGACCGGGATCTGACGACCACTCAGTCGCTCCACTCCCCCGGCGGAGAAGTCGAGCAGATCGCGGACGTTGCCCGCCTCCCAGCGGGCGTTGCCGATGGTGTGCCCGGCCTCACGGACCTCCAACTGGGCCAGTTCTTCGATGTGTTCGTCGACGACGGCGGCGAAACGGCGAAGCAGGCGGGCCCGGTCCGCGGGGGCCGCAGCCGCCCAGCCGCGCTGGGCGGAGCGGGCCCGGGCGACCGCCGCATCGACATCGGCGGCGGTGGCACCCCGGACGGTCGCGATCACGTCCTCGGTGGCCGGGTTGAGTACCTGTTGCTCGTACGCAGTGGACAAGTCGTTCCTCACAGGCGTTCGAAGGAGCGGCGGAGCTCCCAGTCGGTCACCGCGGCATCGAACGCGTCGAGCTCGACCCGCGCCATGTTGCGGTAGTGCGCGACGACTTCGTCCCCGAAGGCGGCCTTGGCGATGGGGCTGTTCTCCCACAGCTCGGCGGCCTCGCGCAGGGTGGTGGGGACATGGGCGTAGTCGCCGACGTAGGCGTTCGAGGTGCAGGCCTCGGGCAGTTCCAGTTTGTTCTCGATGCCGTAGAGGCCGGCCGCGACGAGTCCGGCGACGGCGAGGTGCGGGTTGACGTCGCCGCCCGGGAGCCGGTTCTCGAAGCGGGTGCCGGCGCCGTGGCCGACGACGCGCAGCGCGCAGGTGCGGTTGTCGTGGCCCCAGGCGACCGCGGTGGGTGCGAAGGAGCCCGGCTGGAAGCGCTTGTAGGAGTTGATGTTCGGCGCGTACAGGAGGGAGAAGTCACGCAGGGCCGCGAGCTGTCCGGCCAGGAAGTGGCGCATGACCGGCGACATGCCGTCGGGCCCGTCGCCCGCCATCACGTTGCGGCCGTCCTCGTCGGTGAGCGAGAGGTGGATGTGACAGGAGTTGCCCTCGCGCTGGTCGTACTTGGCCATGAAGGTGAGCGAGACGCCCTCCTGGGCCGCGATCTCCTTGGCGCCCGTCTTGTAGATGGCGTGCTGGTCGCACGTGACCAGCGCCTCGTCGTAGCGGAAGACGATCTCGTGCTGGCCGGGATTGCACTCGCCCTTGGCCGACTCGACGGTCAGGCCGGCGGCCTGCATCTCGTTGCGGATGCGGCGGAGCAGCGGCTCGATGCGGCCGGTGCCGAGCACCGAGTAGTCGATGTTGTACTGGTTGGCCGGCGTGAGGCCCTGGTATCCGGCGTCCCAGGCCTGCTCGTAGCTGTCCCTGAACACGATGAATTCGAGTTCGGTGCCGACCTGGGCGGTGTAGCCGAGTTCGGCGAGCCTCTCCAGCTGGCGGCGCAGGATCTGGCGGGGGGCGGCGACGACGGGCGAGCCGTCGTTCCAGCCGAGGTCGGCGATGAGCATCGCGGTGCCCTCGTTCCACGGGACGCGGCGCAGCGTCGCCGGGTCCGCGTGCATGGCGAAGTCGCCGTAGCCACGCTCCCAGGAGGACATCGCGTAGCCGTCGACGGTGTTCATCTCGGTGTCGACGGCGAGCAGGTAGTTGCAGCCTTCGGTGCCGTGCGCCAGGACTTCGTCGAGGAAGAATCCGGCCGCGAAGCGCTTGCCCTGCAGTCGCCCTTGCATATCGGGGAAGGCGAGGACGACAGTGTCGATCTCACCGCTCGCGACGAGGGCGCGCAGCTCCTCGATCGAGAGCGGGGGTGTGCGGTCTGCCACGGGAAGCTCCTCCTTGGGTCAGCCGAGAGCCATAAGGTATGGGGTAAGACCATTGATTGGGAAGGGGAATCCGCGACGTGGCGAAGAAGATCGACTCGGCGGACCGCACGGACGGCCGGACGCCGGACACGCTCGTCCCCGTACTGCGGACCGTACGGGCCGGGAACGGCTTCGAGGAAGCACTGGAGCAGATTCTCCAGCTCCTGCGGCTCGGCCTGGTCCCGCCCGGTGAACGACTGCCCTCCGAGCGGGAGTTGGCCGAGCGGATGGGGATCAGCCGGGTCACCCTGCGCGAAGTCCTCAAGGTGCTCCAGGACCAGGGCCTGGTGGAGAGCCGGCGCGGCCGCTACGGCGGCACGTTCGTGCTGCCCCGGGCGGCCGAGGGCGGCGAGGACGAGCTGCGCCGCCGGATCGCGTCGGTCGACGTCGAGGACATCCTGCGCTTCCGCGAGGTCCTGGAGGTCGGCGCGGCCGGCCTGTGCGCGGCACACGGGCTGACCGAGGAGGGCGCCGAGCGGCTGCGGGCCGCGCTCGCCTCGACCCACGACGCCGAGCTCACCGACTACCGCCGCCAGGACACCCTGCTCCACCTCACGCTCGCCGAGCTCTCGGGATCGCCCACGCTCACCGCCCAGTACGCGGCGGTCCGGGCGACCGTGAACGACCTCCTGGACTGCATCCCGCTCCTGGTCCGCAACCTGGAGCACTCGCAGCACCAGCACACCGCGCTGGTCGAGGCGGTGCTCGACGGCGACGCGGACGGGGCGCGCGAGGTGATGCGGGAGCACTGCGGAGGCACGGCGGCGCTGCTGCGCGGCTTCCTGACCTGAGGCCCCCGGCCCGGGGCCGGCCCCGGCCCGCCGGAGCCGGCGTGAGCCCGCCGGCCCCGCCCGGCCCACCCCGCCCCGCCGTTCACCGCCGATTTCCGTAACCGCGGTTTTACGTACACCCCTTGCGCTCCCCCCTGCCCTCCGGCAAAGGTATGCAGCCGAACCATTGACCTGATCTCCCTTGACGATCACCTGGAGCGGCTCATGGCCGAGGGCACCGACATCGATCTGCGCACCGCACCGTCCGCGTCCGCCAAGGGCGCCCAGGACGACTACCTCCACCGGCGCACCCTGCGCCGCGGCAGCGCCGGCTGGCTGCTCCTCACCGGCCTCGGCGTCGCCTATGTGGTCTCGGGCGACTTCTCCGGCTGGAACATCGGCCTCTCCAAGGGGGGCTTCGGCGGCCTCGCCGCGGCCACCGTCCTGATGGGCATCATGTACGCCTGTCTCGTGTTCTCGCTGGCCGAACTCTCCGCCATCCTGCCCACCGCGGGCGGCGGCTACGGCTTCGCGCGCCGGGCGCTCGGCACCTGGGGCGGCTTCCTGACCGGCACCGCGATCCTCATCGAGTACATCCTGGCGCCCGCCGCGATCTCGCTCTTCATCGGCGACTACGTCGAATCGCTCGGCCTGTTCGGCCTGACCTCCGGCTGGCCTGTGTACCTCGCCTGCTTCGCGATCTTCATCGGGATCCATCTGTGGGGCGTCGGCGAGGCGCTGCGCTTCAGCCTCGTGGTCACCGCGATCGCGGTCGCCGCCCTGCTGGTCTTCGCCATCGGCGCCTTCACCGACTTCGACGCGTCCCGCCTCAACGACATTCCGGTCGACGCCTCGGCGCTCGGGTCCAGCTCGTGGCTGCCGTTCGGCGTGCTCGGCATCTGGGCCGCGTTTCCGTTCGGCATGTGGTTCTTCCTCGGAGTCGAAGGAGTGCCGCTCGCGGCCGAGGAGGCGAAGGACCCGGTGCGGTCCATGCCGCGGGCGCTCGCCATCTCCCTGTCGGTCCTGGTGCTGCTCGCGGTGGTGACCTTCTTCGCCGCGACCGGGGCGCACGGCTCGGCCGCCATCAAGGACGCGGGCAACCCGCTGGTCGTGGCGCTCCAGGGTGACGACGGCCCCACCGCCCTGAGCCGCTTCGTCAACTACGCGGGGCTCGCGGGCCTGGTCGCCTCGTTCTTCTCGCTGATCTTCGCGGGCTCGCGCCAGCTCTTCGCCCTGTCGAGGGCCGGCTACCTGCCCCGCTTCCTGTCCCTGACCAGCCGCCGCAAGTCCCCCTACCTGGGCCTCCTCATCCCGGGCGCGATCGGTTTCGCGCTGGCGGCCTGGAGCGGCAACGGCGGCCGGATGCTGAACGTCGCGGTGTTCGGCGCCACCATCTCCTACGCCCTGATGGCCCTCTCACACCTGGTCCTGCGCCGCCGCGAGCCGGGTCTGGAGCGCCCCTACCGCACCCCCGGCGGCGTCCTGACCTCGTCCGTCGCCTTCGTGCTCGCCCTGTTCGCACTCGTCGCGACGTTCCTGGTCGACAAGGACGCGGCCTTCATCGCGCTCGGCGTCTACGCGATCGCCCTGGCCTATTTCGCCTTCTACAGTCGCCACCGTCTGGTCGCCCACGCGCCCGAGGAGGAGTTCGCCGCCCTGGCCGCCGCCGAGGCCGAACTCGCCCGGGACTGACCCGCCCACCGAACGGAGACCACCACCGTGTCCAAGCCGCTCATCGGCATCAGTACGTACCTGGAGCCCGCCAAGTGGGGCGTGTGGGACCTGCCCGCCGCCCTGCTGCCCGCCGGATATCCCCGGCTCGTCCGGGCGGCCGGCGGGCTCGCCGCGATGCTGCCGCCCGACGACGGCCCGACGGCCGCGGCCGAGGTCGTGGCACGCCTGGACGGCCTGGTCGTCGCGGGCGGGGCGGACGTGGAGCCGGTCCGGTACGGGGCCGAGCCGTCGCCCCGTACCGGACCTCCCGCCCGTGAGCGGGACACCTGGGAGCTCGCCCTGATCGACGCCGCGCTGGCCTCGGGCACGCCCCTGCTCGGCATCTGCCGGGGCCTCCAGCTCCTCAACGTCGCGCTCGGCGGCACCCTGGTCCAGCACCTGGAGGGGCACACGGGCGGGCGGGGCGTGTTCGGCGAGCACACCGTCAAGCCGGTGCCGGGCACGCTCTACGCGACGCTCGTCCCCGAGGCCGCGGACGTGCCGACCTACCACCACCAGTGCGTGGACCGGCTCGGCTCGGGCCTGATCCCCTCGGCCCACGCGGAGGACGGCACCGTCGAGGCGGCGGAACTGCCCGGCCCCGGCTGGGTCCTGGGCGTCCAGTGGCATCCCGAGATGGGCGAGGACACCCGCGTCGTGGAAGGTCTGGTACGAGCCGTGTCCACGCGCTGAAGCCCCAGCTCAGGCCCGCCAATACGGCCCCGGACCCGGTGCGGTCCGGGGCCGTACGACACGCCCGGAAACCCTCACTCTTCCGAGGGGGTGACGTTGGGGCGATCATCCGGGTATCTTCCTCTCGCCGCCCCTCGCAGGGCGGATTCCCCGAGACTCCTCGCCTTCACCTGGCCGCTCGTTCCTCTTCGCGCTCTCGTTCCTTCCCTGGCCATTTCACGGACACATCCTGACAGTGTGTTCCTCCGTGTCCCCGCTCTCCCCGCCCACGGCGGGGAAGCTCCGCCGCGCTCCGAAGGACCGAAGGCCCCGTGCCCGCACCCGTCATCCTGTCGGGCCGTTCCGTACGGCTCGAACCGCTCACCGTCTCCCACGCCCCGGCCCTGGCCGCCGCAGCGGCGGCCGACCGGACCTCGTACGCCTTCACGCCCGTCCCACACGGCCTGGACGCGGCGCACACCTACATCCAGAGCGCGCTGGCCGACCAGCAGGCCGGGCGGAGCCTGGCGTTCGCGACCGTACGGGCCGCCGACGGGCTGGTCGTGGGGTCGACCCGGTTCTGCGAACTCGACTACTGGGACGGGCCCGTGGTGTGGCCGCCCGCGCCGCGCGGGCCGCTGAGCGGCGGCGCCGACGCGGTCCCGGACGCGGCCGAGATCGGCGCCACCTGGCTCTCCGCGCACGCCCAGGGCACCGGCATCAACACCGAGGCCAAGCTCCTGATGTTCCAGCACGCCTTCGACACCTGGCGGGTGCGCCGGATCTCGCTGCGCGCCGACGCCCGCAACGCCCGCTCCCGGGCCGCGATCGAGCGGCTCGGCGCGGTGTGCGAGGGGGTGCGCCGGGTCCACACCCGGGGCCTGGACGGACTCGTACGCGGGACGGCGTTCTACTCGGTCCTCGACGAGGAGTGGCCCATGGTGCGGCACACCATCGAGGAGCGCCTGGCCCGCGCCTGCCGGGACACCGACAGCAGCCGCCTGGTGCCCGCCTGACAGATCGTCAGGTGGGCCGGGTCAGGGAGAGCAGATCACGGGCCGGCCCCGCGGGCAGCGGTCCCTGGCGCCACACCGCGCGCAGATCGCGCCGCAGCCGTACGCCCTCGACCGGGATCTGCACCAGGCGCCGGGCCGCCAGTTCCTCGCCGAGCGCGAGTTCGCTGAGCACGGAGGGCCCGGCCCCGCTGACGACGGAGGCCTTCACCGCGGTGGTGGAGGAGAGCTCGATGAGCGGCTCGGCGAGCCCGCCGTGGGCGGCGAGTGCCGCGTCCAGGACCTGGCGGGTGCCCGAGCCCGGCTCGCGCAGGATGAGCGGGGTCGCGGCCAGTTCCGCGGGCAGCAGCGGGTGGCGCCGGCGGGCCCACGGGTGCGAGGGGGCCGCGACCACGAAGAGCCGGTCGTGGCCGATGACCGCCGAGTCCAGGCCCGCGGGCACCCCGAGCCCTTCGACGAAGCCGAGATCGGCCTCGTCCGAGAGCAGCCGCTCGGCGACCACGGCCGAGTTCCCGGCACTGAGCGAGACCGCGGTGCCGGGGCGCTCGGAGCGCAGCGCGATCAGCCAGCCCGGCAGCAGGTACTCGGCGATCGTCATGCTCGCGGCGACCCGCAGGCGCGAGTCCCGTCGGCCGCGCAGCGCCTGCGCGCCCGCCTCGAACGCCTCGGCCGCCTCGACGACCCGCCGCGCCCAGTCCGTCACCAGGACGCCCTCGGCGGTGAGCCGCGAGCCGCGCGGGGAGCGCTCGACGAGAGCCACGCCGAGCAGGCGCTCCATCGAGCGGACACGGCTGCTCGCGGCGGGCTGGGTGATGCCGAGATCGCGGGCGGCCCGTCCGAGGCTGCCGTGGCGGGCGACGGCGAGCAGCAGCTCCATCGCGCCCAGGTCGGGCACCCGGTGGGCGAGGGGGGCGGTGTCCCCGGGACCGTTCATGCTCATAACTCCAGCTTATGGGCCCATAGCCCCAGCAGGCGTGGCGGGGGCCGTTGACCGGGACGAAGCTGGATTCATGGCCACCATCGCGCAACCGCGCCCCCGCACCCAACCCCCCGTCGCCGCCGTCCGGCGTCGTCCCGCCCTGCGCCACCTCGGCCCGAACTGGTACGCCGCGGTCATGGGCACCGCCATCATCGCCAACGCGGGCGCGGGACTGCCGTTCCACATCCCCGGCCTCCAGGTGGTCTGGGCGCTGGCGCTTGCCATGCTGGTGGTGCTGCTCGCGGCTCGCGCCGGGCACTGGCTGCACCACCGCGACCAGGCCCGCGCGCACCTCCTCGACCCCACCGTGGCGCCCTTCTACGGCTGCCTGTCGATGGCGTTCCTGGCCGTCGGCATCGGCTCGCTGTCGGTCGGCGCCGACCTGATCGGCGAGGCCGCGGCCGTCCCCCTGGCGTGGGTGCTCTACGGCGTGGGCACGCTGATCGGCCTGGTCGCCGCGGTGGCCGTGCCCTACCTGATGGTCGCCCGCCACGACGTCGCGCCCGGCAGCGCCTCCCCCGTCTGGCTGCTCCCCGTGGTCGCCCCCATGGTCTCGGCGACGCTGGGCCCCCTGCTCGTCCCCCACCTGCCCGCCGGGCAGGCCCGCGAGGCGCTGTTGCTCGGCTCGTACGCGATGTTCGGCATGAGCCTGCTGGCCACCCTGGTCATCCTGCCCGTGGTGTTCTCGCGCCTGATCCACCGGGGCGCGCTGCCCCTGTTCCTGACCCCCACCCTGTTCCTGGTGCTCGGCCCCCTCGGCCAGTCCACCACCGCCGTGAACAAGCTCGCCGACGTGGCTACCGGCGCGATCGACGCCACCTACGCGAACGGAATGGGCGCCTTCGCCGTCCTGTACGGGGTGCCCGTGATGGGCTTCGCCCTGATGTGGCTGGCGCTCGCGGCGGCCATGGCGATCCGGGCGGCCCGGCGCGGCATGGGCTTCGCGATGACCTGGTGGGCCTTCACCTTCCCCGTCGGCACCTGTGTCACCGGCGCCGAGGGCCTCGCCCGCCACACCGGCCTGCACGCCTTCGACTGGCTGGCGGTCGCCCTGTACGCGCTGCTCGTGACGGCCTGGCTGGTGGCCGGATTCCACACCGTACGAGGCCTCGTCAGCGGGAAGCTGCTCGCGGCGCCCGTGAAGAAGTAGCCCGCGTCAAAGACCGCCCCGAAGCGCCGCGCCGAGTACGGCCGGCGCTTCGGCCAATGACGGGCCGTACCAGGTGAGCCGGCGGCCGTCGACCAGGGCGGCGGGCAGTGCGGGGAACGCCTCGGGGCCGTCGTCGGGCGTGAAGCGGTACGGCTCGTCGGGCAGGACCACCAGGTCGGCCCCTGCCGCGTTCAGCTCGTCGATGCCGATGCGGGGGTACCGCTCGGCGTGAGTGGCGTAGGCGTTGTGCACGCCGAGCCGGGCGAGCAGGTCGCCCGCGAAGGTGTCGTGGCCGAGCACCATCCATGGGCGCCGCCAGATCGGCACGATCGCCATCCGTTCGGGGCCCGGACGCACCCCGGCCCACGCCCGCTCGGCCGCGTCCAGCCAGCCCGGCCGTGAGAGACCGCAGCCCTCCACCAGGACCCGCTCCAGCTCGGTGAACGCCTGCGGGAGCGAGCGGACCTCGGTGACCAGGACGTCGAGCCCGGCGGCGGCGAGGGCCGCGAGATCGGCGGCCCGGTTCTCCTCCTCGTTGGCGACGACCAGATCCGGGGCGAGCGCGATGATCCGCTCCACGTCCGGATTCTTGGTGCCTCCGATGCGTACGACGTCGAGCCCGGCCGGGTGGCTGCACCAGTCGGTCGCACCCACCAGGAGCCCGGGTGCGCTGACCGCGACCGCCTCCGTCAGGGACGGGACGAGGGAGACCACCCTCATCAGTGGCGGGTCTCCTCGATGGCCTCGATGTGGTCGGCGACCGCTACGACCAGGATGCGGGTGCCGGGCAGCGCCGCCCGCCAGCGGTGGCGCACCCCGCCGGACAGGCACAGTGTGTCGCCGCGCTCCAGGCGGTAGGCGCGGCCCTCGGCCTCGACCTCGGCGGCGCCGTCGGCCACGTACATCAGCTCGTCGTTGCGGTGCTGGAATTCGCGGCCGGTGTCCTGCTCGCCGGTGAACTCCATCGCGTGCAGCTGGTGGTGCCCGCGCAGCAGGGGCCGCACACCGAGTCCCTCGCCCTCGGGCTCGGCGCGTACGACGTCGACCGTGCGGGTGCAGTCGGCGGCGTCGTACAGCTCGCCGACCGTGGTGTTCAGGGCGTCCGCCACGCGTTGGAGGGAGCGGGCACTGGGGCGGGCGCGCTCGTTCTCGACCTGGCTGAGGAACGGCACCGAAAGGCCGCTGCGCTCGGCGACCACGGCCAGGGTGAGACCCAGGCTGCGGCGCAGCCGCCGTACCGCCACGCCCACCCGAAGAGTTTCCTTGTCGTCCATCTCCCGGGCTCCCTCCCTGTCACTCGGTCCGCGTTCGCACCGGCTGCGTTCACGTCACCCTACGCAGCTTCGGGCCCCGAGGGGACCGTCCCGCCAAGATCGCCAAGGGTTCCGTGCGAGATCAGGCCGGATCCCGACGTTCCGCAGCCGCGGCCGGAGGACCGGCCGCGGCTGCGGAAACGGGAGGCAGGAGGGGCTTCCCTCCTCGGGCGGCTACGACGAGACCGGAGTCCACTTGTCGGCCAGGCCCGGGTTCTCCTTGAGCCAGGCGCGCACGGCGTCCTGCTCCTTGCCCTTGCCGGTGGACTGGATCTTGGCTTCAAGGCTGGTGAGCTGCTTCTCGTCCATCTTGAAGTTCTTCAGCCACGTGCCGACCTCGGCGTTGTCGGAGGCGAAGCCCTTGCGGGCCAGGGTGTGCACACCGTCGCCCTTGCCCCAGACGCCCTTGGGATCCTTGAGCTTCTTCAGGTCGTAGGTGTTGTACGCCCAGTGCGGCGACCAGAGCGGAACCACGATGGGCTCCTTCTTGGCGTACGCCCGCTTCAGCTCGGCCAGCATGCCGGGGGTGGAGCCGTCGACGACCTTGTACTCGCCGTCCAGGCCGTACTCCTTGAGGATCTTGTCCTTCAGGATCCCGGTCTCACCGGCGCTCGGCTCGATGCCGACGATGCGGTTCTGGAACTCGGCGCCCTTGCCCTTCAGGTCGTCGAGGGAGTTGACGTCCTTGACGTAGGACGGCACCGACAGCTCCAGGGAGGTGGGGCCGTACCAGGAGCCCATGTCCTCCAGCTTGTCCTTGTACTTGGCCCAGTACTGGGCGTGCGTGGTGGGCAGCCAGGAGTCGGTCTCGAAGTCGATCTGGCCGCCGGCCATGCCGGTGTAGAGCGCGCCGGCCTCGTACTGGCGGGCGTCCACGGTGAAGCCGCGGCGTTCCAGGAGTTCCTTCCACAGGAAGGTGGAGGCGACACCCTCGTCCCACGGGATGTAGCCGAGCGAGATCTTCTTGCCCTTGCCGACGTCCTTGGCGCCACTGGCGGTGGCCTCGTTCGAGGAGCCGAACATGTTCATGCCGCCCGCGACGAGCGCGAGGACGACCACGCCGACGACCGCGACGGCGGGCTGCGGACGGTAGTTCCAGATCCTGAGACCGCCGGTGGCAGCCTTCGCCTTGGCGAGCGCGCGCCGGCCGAGCGGCGAGACCTGGCGGCTGAGCGCCCCGGTCATCCGGTCCAGGTACATGGCCAGGACGACGATGGAGATGCCGGCCTCGAAGCCGAGGCCGATGTCGACATTGCCGATCGCCCGGTAGACGGCGCCGCCGAGGCCGCCGCCGCCCGCCATGCCCGCGATGACCACCATGGACAGGCTGAGCATGATGACCTGGTTGATGCCCGCCATGATCGTCGGCAGGGCGAGCGGGAGCTGCACGCGCACCAGGGTGTTGCGCGGCGTGGTGCCGAACGCCTCGGCCGCCTCGACGAGTTCACCGTCGACCTGGCGGATGCCGAGCTCCGTCATGCGTACGCCAGGGGGCAGCGAGAAGACGATGGTGGCGATGATGCCGGGGACGACACCGACGCCGAAGAAGATGATGCCGGGAATCAGGTAGACCATCGCGGGCATGGTCTGCATGAAGTCGAGGACCGGCCGCAGGACGGCGCTGACCGTCTTGGAGCGCGCGGCCCAGATGCCGAGCGGGATCGCGACGACCAGCGTGACGATCGCCGCGACGAGCACCAGCGACAGCGTCGACATCGTGTCGTCCCACAGCTGGATCGAGTCGATCAGCGCGAAACCGGCGAAGGTGAGCACACCGGCGGACAGACCGCGCAGCCACCAGGCCACGACGGCGAGGATGCCCGCGAAGAGCAGCGGCTGCGGTGCGTCGAGCACCGCGTTGATGCCGTCGTACATGCCGTTGACGACCTGGGTGATGGCGTCGAACAGCCAGGAGAGATGGCGCTGGAGGAAGTCGACTGCGCTGTCGACCCAGTCGCCGAGGTGGAGCCTAGGCATGCGTGGCCACCTCCTCCATCGAGCAGACGGCCGGGCCCTGCTTGTCGTCCCCCAGGAAGGCGATGAGCCGCTCCTGCGGCACGACGCCGAGCAGCGAGCCGTCGGCGTCCTTCACGGCGACCGGGTGCGGGACCCGTGCGGCCACGGTGCACACGTCGGCGACGGGGGTGTCGGCCAGGACGCTCTCGCAGTCGCAGTCCCCGGCGTCGGGGCGGTGCGGGGTGGTCATCACGGACAGCGCGGTGAGCACCCGGGAGCGGTCGACGTCCTGGATGAAGGAGGCCACGTAGTCGTTGGCCGGGGTGAGAAGGATGTCCTCGGCGGTGCCGAGCTGGACGATCCGCCCGTCGCGCATCACGGCGATCTTGTCGCCGAGCCGCATGGCCTCGTTGAGGTCGTGCGTGATGAAGACGATCGTCTTCTTGAGGCGCTTTTGCAGTTCGAGGAGCTGGTCCTGCATGTCGCGCCGGATCAGCGGGTCGAGGGCGCTGAACGACTCGTCCATCAGGAGCAGGTCGGCGTCGGTGGCCAGCGCGCGGGCCAGGCCCACGCGCTGCTGCATGCCGCCGGAGAGCTCGTCGGGCCAGGAGTCGCCCCAGCCCGCGAGGCCGGTCAGCTCCAGGGCTTCGGCGGCGCGCTTCTCGCGCTCGGCACGGGGGACGCCCTGGACTTCGAGGCCGTACGCGGCGTTCTCGAGCACACTGCGGTGCGGGAACAGCGCGAAGTGCTGGAAAACCATGCTGATCTTGCTGGAGCGAACCGTACGCATCTCGCGGGCGGACAGGCTGGTCAGGTCCTGGCCGTCGAAGAGCACGCGGCCGGCGGTGGGCTCCAGGAGCCCGTTGAGCATGCGCAGCAAGGTCGATTTGCCGGATCCGGAGAGACCCATGACAACGAAGATCTGGCCGGGGTCCACCGTGAACGAGGCGTCGATCACCGCCGCGGTCGTCCCGTCCGCCCGCAGCTCGTCGCGGTCCGCGCCGCCTTCGAGCTTGCGGACGGCTTCGTCGGGTCGTCTGCCGAACACCTTGTAGAGCTGCTCGGCTTGCAGCCTGGACACATACACCTCACGGGTAGAACTCAAAACGGCCCGACTCCCCCGCGGGCGGGCCGTGGAGCGGCGCGGATTCGGTCCGCAGCCCGAGAAATGGTTGAAATCCATACCTGGGTCCGCTCCGGCGTCGCGCCTGCCCTCCTTTGCCCGGAGCAAACACGACAGTGATCCAGTTCACGTATTCACTAGCGGCCGCGAGGTGGGTGTCAGTGCGGTGCGGCATCATCGGGGTGTGACGCGACGCCTGATGCTCCTCGACACCTCGTCCCTCTATTACCGCGCCTATTTCGGGGTGCCCGACACGGTCAGGGCGCCGGACGGCACGCCGGTCAACGCCGTGCGCGGATTGCTCGACTTCATCTCCCGGCTTGTCCACGACCACCGCCCGGACGACCTCGTCGCCTGCATGGACGCGGACTGGCGGCCGCAGTGGCGGGTCGATCTGATCCCCTCCTACAAGGCGCACCGGGTGGCCGAGGAGACCCCGGCCGGGCAGCCCGACGAGGAGGAGACCCCGGACGCGCTGGCCCCGCAGGTGCCGGTGATCGACGACATCCTGGACGCGCTGGGCATCGCCCGGGTCGGCGTCGCGGGGTACGAGGCCGACGACGTGATCGGCACCCTGTCCGGCCTCTCGTCAGGGCCGGTCGACATCGTCACCGGTGACCGCGACCTGTTCCAGCTGGTCGACGACAAGCGCGGGGTGCGGGTCCTGTACCCGCGCAAGGGCGTGGGCGACTGCGACCTGGTCGACGACGAGCTGATCCGCACGAAGTACGGGGTGCGGCCCGATCAGTACGCGGACTTCGCGGCGCTGCGCGGCGACACCAGCGACGGGCTGCCCGGCGTGAAGGGCATCGGCGAGAAGACGGCCGCCCAGCTGATCAACGAGTACGGCGACCTGGCGGGGGTGCGCGCGGCCGCCGCGGACCGCTTCTCCGGGCTGACCCCGGCCAAGCGCCGGGGAATCCTGGAGGCTGCGGACTATCTGGACGTCGCGCCGAAGGTGGTGCGGGTGGCGATGGACGTGGAGCTGCCAAAGTTCGACCCCGCGCTGCCCTCGGAGCCGCTCGACCCGGCCACCCTGGAGGAGCTGGTGGCCCAGTGGGGCCTGGCCGGGGCGACGGGGCGGCTGCTCTCCACCCTTCGCGGGTGAGGTGCCGCCTGCTCCACCGGCGGGGCGCCACTCAATGAGGCGCCACCTTTTAATGAGGTGCCGTCTTTCACCCCCAAGGTGCTAACTTAGGTAATCCTAACTAACGGTGGATCAGGCTGGATACAGGGGAGCACACTGTGGCAGAACGCCCGTCTCGCAAGGCACCGAAGACCAACGAGGCCCAGGTGGTGCGCACCGAGCGGCTCACCCCGCACATGGTGCGCCTCGTGCTCGGCGGCGAGTCGCTGGCCGGATTCGGCGCCGGCGAGCACACCGACCACTACATCAAGATCCTCTTCCCGGTCGAGGGCGTGGACTACCCGGAGCCCTTCGACATGGAGCGGATCCGCGCCGAGTTCCCGCGCGAGCAGTGGCCGAGCACCCGCGCCTACACGGTGCGCAACTGGGACGCGGCGGCCGGCGAGCTGACCGTCGACTTCGTGGTGCACGGCGACGAGGGCCTCGCGGGCCCGTGGGCCTCCCGCGTCCAGGTGGGCGAGACGGTGCGCTTCCTCGGCCCCGGCGGCGGGTACGCCCCGGACGCGGCGGCCGACTGGCACCTGCTCGTCGGTGACGAGAGCGCGCTGCCCGCGATCGCGGCGGCCATGGAGCGCATGCCGACGGGCGCCGTGGTGCACGCCTTCGTCGAGGTGACCGGCCCCGAGGAGGAGCAGAAGATCAGCACTCCGGACGGCGTCACGGTGACCTGGCTGCACCGGGGCGAGGCCGCGGTGGGTTCCGAACTGGTCGGCGCCGTAAGGGAGTTGGAGTTCCCGGCCGGCGATGTGCACGCGTTCGTGCACGGCGAGGCGGGCTTCGTGAAGGAGCTGCGCCGACTGCTCCGGGTCGAGCGGAACGTACCGCGCGAGCGGCTTTCCATCTCGGGCTACTGGCGTCTGGGCCAGGACGACGACGGCTGGCGCGCGATGAAGCGCGACTGGAACGAGCAGGTGGAGCGCGAGCAGGAGGCCCCGGCGGCCTGACCCTCCCCCCGCCCACCCCGAAACCCCCGGCGCGCCTGCCCCGCCGGGGGTTTCGGTCGCGGGTGCGGTGTATGCGGCGGTGCTGACCCTGCTGACCTGGCAGGCTCTGCGCGGCCAGCCCCTGGTCCACCCCGACGGGGCGACGCTGGGCGCCGCGGGCCTGATCGCGCTCGCGGCCGCCCTGGGAACAACTACCGCACTTCGCCTGTCAGTTGGCCGGTCGGGAGACGACCGTACGCCGGAGAGGGCGAAGCAGCCCGTCAGGTGACCCGCGCCGCAAACCACGCGGAAAGCCCGGCCCTCCTGGACTGCGGAGGACCGGGCGGCTCCCTGCAAGAGACGCGCCGCTAGACCGACTTCTGGTACGAGCGGAACGTGCGGGTCGACAGCCAGACCGCGACGATCGCCAGGACGAGGAGTGCGCCGCCGCGGCCGAGGACGATGCCCCAGTCGGGGTCGGCGGACATGGCCGAACGGCCCGCCACCATCGCCCAGTTGAGCGGATTGAAGTCGGCGATGTGGCGCATCCAGGAGGGCATCTGGGACGGCGCCATGAAGGCCGAGGACAGGAAGGTCAGCGGCAGCAGCAGGAAGGTGTTGATGCCGATGATCGACTCGCGCTGGCGGACCAGCATGCCGAGCGCGTTGGAGAAGGCGCCGAAGACCGTGCCGAGCAGGATCGCGGCGACGGCGAGGACGACCAGACCACCGAAGCCGCCCGGGTAGTGGGCGCCGCCGAGCTTGCCGAGCAGCAGGATGATCACCGTCTGGACGGCGATGCTGATGCCGTTCTGCACGACGTTGGCGTTCATCAGGGCGCCGCGGCTGACCGGTGTGGTGAGGAAGCGGTTGAGCGTGCCGCGCTCGATCTCCTCCAGGGTGCCCATGCCGGCCCACATGCTGGAGCCCAGCGCGCTCATCACCACGATGCCGGGGACGAGGTAGTCCAGGTAGGAGGTGGTGCCGAAGCCGCCGAGCTCGACGACCTTCTTGAAGAGGTTGCCGAAGAGGAAGAGCCAGATCACCGGCTGGACGAGGGTGATGAGGAGATAGGCGGGCTGCCGGAAGATCGCCATCAGCTGACGCTGCGTCATGTACCAGGTCTGGGCGAGCGCGTTGGAGCGCAGGGGCGCCGGGGTGGCGGAGTGGGTGCTCATCGGGAGTCTCCCGCGGTGGCGAGGGCGGGGGCTTCGGCTGCCGCCTCGGCCTCGGAGTAACGGCGTCCGGCATAGCGGAGGTAGACGTCGTCGAGGGAGGGGCGGGCCACGGTCGCGGCGGCGACACGGGCTCCGGCCCGCTCCAGGGCGGCGAGCAGCACGGGCACGGCGGCCGCGCCGTCGTCGGCGCGGGCGCTGACCCGGCGGCCGTCGAGCAGCACGTCGTGCACGCCGGGCAGCCCGGTGAGCGCGTCGCGCAGCAGGGAGCGTTCGGTGACCGTCTCGCGCAGCTCCACGTGGACGGCGTCGCCGCGGAGCTCGCCCTTCAGCTCGTTCGGGGTGCCCTCGACGACGACGCGGCCGCGGTCCACGATCGCGATCCGCTCGCAGAGCCGGTCGGCCTCTTCGAGGTAGTGGGTGGTGAGCACGATGGTGAGCCCCTCGTCTCCGGCGAGCCGGGAGATCTCGTCCCACATCGCGGCGCGGGCCTCGGGGTCGAGCCCGGTGGTCGGCTCGTCGAGGAACAGCACCTCGGGCCGGTGCACCAGGCCGAGCGCGACATCGAGGCGGCGCTGCATGCCGCCCGAGTAGCCCTTGACGACGCGCTTGGCGGCATGGCCGAGGTCGAACCGTTCGAGCAGCTCGTCGACGCGGCGGCCCAGGGCCGCACCCGTGAGCCCGTACAGGCGCCCCTGGAGCTGGAGGTTCTCGCGGCCGGTGGCGACGGGGTCGGCGCCGGACTTCTGCGCCACGACGCCGATCGCGCGGCGGACCCGGTCGGGGTGGCGCAGCACATCGTGCCCGGCGACGGTCGCGGCGCCGCTGTCGGGGCGGGCGAGGGTGGTGAGGATCTTGACGGTGGTGGACTTGCCGGCGCCGTTGGGGCCGAGCAGTCCGAAGACCTTGCCGGTTTCGACGGTGACGGCCATGCCGTTGAGGGCGGTGACGTCGCCGGGATACGTCTTGATCAGATTGCGCGCCTCTACTGCGGGCGCCCGGGTGCTCATGACGGGGCTCTCCTGTGGTGAGCGGGGTGGTCGGTATGACGGACCGTTCCGCGTGAGAAGCGCCGGGCTATCCTGGGTGTGCCGCACCTTCGATCGCCTGGCCTGCCGCGCGCGGGTCGGGTCCGGGGTCGCAACCCCGGTGTGGGCTGCTGCAACAGCCCGTACCGGGGTTCTTTTTTTGCTGTGTGACTGGCCCTAGGGGGTTTCCCCCGGTCGGCCGCGTGAGTGGTCCTGATCCTCCAACTCCCACCATTCCTCGGGCACTTCACCCGTGGAGTGCCAGGTGCGCCAGGCATCGACGCCGCTGAGGGTGCCGTCGGCCATCTCCTTGAGGAAGCCGCGCACCCACTCCACCTCGGCGTCGATCATGTGGAGCTGGTACTCGCTCTCCACGAGGAAGACCCGGGGCAGCGTCTCGCACAGCTTCCGCAGCGCTCCTCGCAGACCCGCGGCCCGCACTTCGAGCGCATTGACTCGCTGTTCAAGGAGCGCGGCGACCTCGTCGGGCGGGAGGACGCCCATGAGGGAGAGCGCGGTCTCGAAAATCGGGAACTCGTGCACGGGCACCGAGACGATGTCCGCCATCCAGTCGAGCATCTCCTCGCGCCCGGCAGGCGTGAGGGCATAGAGCGTCCGCTCGGGGCGATTGCCCTGCCGCTGAACATCGGCGACCTCGACGAACCCGTGCTTCTGGAGGTTCTGGACGACGGTGTACAGCGACCCGTAATTGATCTTGATGCTGTACTCCTTGCCGCGCTGGCGCAGAGTCTGGGCGATCTCGTACGGATGCATGGATTCCCGCTCGGCAAGCAACACCAGAACGGCCAGCGCCAAGGGATTACGGAGCTTGCGCCGTCCGGCTGCCATGAACCTCACCTCGCTCCCGAATACTCGTAGCCGAACATATCGCGACTAGGGTGTTGCGTCAAGCGCGATGTATCGCGAGTTGGACCTTCCAGGTGTGCTGGCTGGGCAGGCAAGAAGTGGAGCGGGACCAGCAGGCCCCCGCTCTCCCGCTCCCTCACTTCAGTTTCCTGCCGGCTCCCGGAGGCGCATCGGTGAAGGGCAGGCCGGCGATCTGGGGTTTCAGTTGATGTTGCCGGTCGGATCTGTTCGTCTCAGCAGGTCCTGCCGAATCTCAGTGGTGTCCTGCCTCCCACGAGCCGGGGCAGCCTCAGTCTTCGCGGGGCACGCGGACTCGGAGGTCAAGCAGCCGATCCCGGCCTTCGACGGGGCTGGGATCGGCTGCTGTAGTCCGGGGCCCGGTACCGGTGGCACCACGACGGCTTGGCCCACGTCTTCGTGCCCAGCACGGGGACGCGGCGACCGGACGGCGCGATCAGCGATCGTGGAGAAGGGCGACCGCTTCGGCGAAGTCGGCATGCGCGGGTTCGAAGGATCGTGCCGCGACGAGGAACATCGACCGGTCGGTGAGGGCGCGGGCGAGGCGTGCGGAGTTGTCGGGCAGGCGACGGGAGAGCGTCACACCCTCGTCGAAGTACGGCGCGAACCGCTCCTCGAACAGGTAGGGGCGGTCGCCTTCGCGGACGGCCGCGCGGATGCCGATTCTGCGTTGGACCTCGACCAGCTCGGGCAGCCGGTCGGCCTCGCGCAGTCTCGCCGCCTCCGCTTCGAGGCCCGGCAGCATGCCGAGAAATCCGTCCCGCACGTCGCGGGACCATCCGAGTATCGTGCCGAACGGCGGCATCGGGGACTCGGGGCTCGCGGCGGGTTCGGCTGCCCGCCCCGACAGGACGAAGAGCGTCCTCCACCACCCGAGGATGCAACCCCAGTTCTTCGGCTCGCCCGTGTTCGCGAGCTCCTCCAGGACACTCAGGGCCTCTCGCCGGGCGGCCGCAGCACCCGCCGCATCCCCGACGGTCTCCCGCATCCGGGAGAAGTGAACCAACTCCCAGGTGAGTATCGCCAGAGCGGTGCGCTGCTCGGCTGCCTTGCGCCGGGTCTCCTCAAGGAGCTCACGGAACACGGTCGATGCGGCGTCGAATAGCCCGGCGCCCTCCAGGTTCGCCGCCCACCGCACCACGTTCCAGAAGGAGTGCTCCGGGATCCCGTTCCGGGCGGCCTCTTCGTCGAGCTCCGCAGCCTCCCTGAAGCGCCCCTCCTCGGCCAGAACGCTCGCCAGGGGCTGGCTTCGGCCGGCCTCGGCCAGCTCCTCACAGATCGCGCGTCCTTCCGCCCTGCGCCCGAGGGCGAACAAGGAAGCCTGGTAGGCGTCCAAGGCCCGGCACAACCGATCCGCCCTGTTCGGCGACCCGACCTCTATCCTGCGGGCGGCCCGGGAAGCCTCCGCGGCCAGCGCTACGTCCACCTTCGGATCCCGGCTCTCGTAGCGCAGCGCGAGCAGGGCGTCGACCAGCTTCGGCACGTACGCCTTCGGACTCACCTCGGCCAGAACCCGGTACGCGCCGACCAGTTCGGCCCCACTCCGCCGGCCGGACCCCAGCAGCAGCACGCGGGCCCGAAGCACCGCATCGTGATCGATCGTCACCATTCCCCCTGTCTCCGGATGACGCACGAAGGAGATTCTGAGAGGCGGGGAACGGACCGGACAAGCCTCGCGAACTGTGCGTTCCGTCCTACGAAAAACGGCGCTGCCCTGTCATGATGGACATGCCTTCGTCCTGAATCCACGGACGGCGACCCGCACCAGACGCGCTCCCGCGCCGCACGCAGCACCCAGGCCCGACCCGGCAAGGAGGAGCGCCGTTGTGACGCTCGCTTCTGCTCGGGGCGCCGCAAGCAGGCCGAGCACCGCCGTCGGCCAGCCCTCTCCGGCCGCTGACTGGCAACATCAACTGACACGGGACAGTCGTCGAGGTCGGTGAAGTGGAACGAGAGCGTCGCTCCGGCCGTACGGAAGTTCGCTAGCGTGGCCGGCATGGGCATCGAAGATCGCCACCATCTCGCCCCCTTCGGCACGGGCGGGACCGCGCGCTGGGGGGAGCGAGTGACGGGGGCCGTGGTCGGGTCGGCGGTGGGCGACGCGCTGGGGGCGCCCTTCGAGTTCGGGCTGCCCGGGGTGTACTCGGGGCGGTTCCCCGACGGCGTCGGCACGATGTGCGGGGGCGGCGGCTGGGACCCGGGCGAGGCCACCGACGACACACAGATGGCTGTGCTGGTCGCCGACTCGCTGCTCGAACGCGGCGGCCTCGAACCGGCCGACATCTTCCGGCGGTTCCAGCGCTGGGCGGTCTCCGACCCCAAGGACATCGGGCTCCAGACCGAGGACGTCCTGACGAACGGCGAGCCGTGGGATCGCGCGGCCGCACTCCACTTCCAGGTCAACCGCCGTGCGGCGGGCAACGGTTCGCTGATGCGGGCCACCACGGCCGCCGTGTACTTCGCGAAGGCGGGGCGCGAGGCGACGATGGCCGCGGCCCGCCGCATCGCCGCCCTCACCCACGGAGACGCGGCCGCCTGGGAGGGCACGGCGATCTACCACGACCTGATACGGGCCGCGCTGACCGGCGCCGATCCCCTGTCGGCCGTGCCGGACGCGCTGGCCGCCGTCCACCCCGACCATCGCGCCCGCTGGTCGACGGTCCTGGCACCCGACTGGCACCCCGACGACGCGACGGAGTTCAACGGCGCGGTCTGGCCCTGCCTCGGCTCCGCCCTCTGGGCCCTGCGCACGACCGATTCGTTCGAGCGGGCGCTCGGCGCGGCGATCGACCTGGGCGGAGACACGGACACGGTCGCGGCCGTAACCGGCGGCCTGGCGGGCGCCTGCTACGGCCTCCCCTCCATCCCGGCCCGCTGGACGACCCCCCTGCACGTCCCCCTGCCGGGGTTCGGTGACCGGGTTCTGAGGGCAGCCGAACTGGGCGCGCTGGCAAGGAAGTTGGGCGCCGGTTCGGGCACATAAACGGCTCCGGGTGCCGGCAGGCGCGGGCCCCCGGCCCGGAGCCGCCCTGTCGGACATCCCCGGACATCACCCCGGGATCAGCGCGCACCCGCAATACGCAGCGCGGCATCAGCCGTAGCCGCCGCGAAGACCGTGACATCGCGGCCCGGTGCCGAGCGGTGGATCAGGATGACGCCCTCGATCAGGCCGAAGACCAGGTCCGTGCGCAGCGCCAGCGCGTCCCCGTCCAGCTCGGCACAGGCCTCGGTCCCGGCGAGCAGCTCCCCGTACGCCGCCTTCAGTTCGGCGCGGTTGCGGTGGAACACGGCGAAGCGCTCGGCGCGTATCTCGGGGAGCAGATAGAGCGCCCCCAGGTTGTACGGACCGCCGCACAGTAGCTTCACGTCGGAGCGGCAGAGCTCGCGCAGCCGGTCCTCGGCGCTGCGCGAGGCATCTTCGAGGAGCCGTCGCGCGAGCTCCAGGGAGGGGGTGACCGTCGACTCCAGCAACTCGGCGAGCAGGTCCTCCTTGCCGGAGAAGTAGTGGTACATCGTGGCCTGCCGAAGCCCCACCCGGTCCGCCACCGCCCGGGTCGTGGTCGCCGCGTATCCGTGCAGCGTGAACAACTCGGCGGCCGCGCACAGCAGTTCGTCCCGTGCGGCCAGCCCACTGTCCGGCCGCTGCACAGCCCGCGGCCGCCCGACCCTTCGACCCGTCGTGGCACTCATGAAGCCGATCGTCGCACACGCGGCCGAGAGGGGTCGGAGGCACCGTTTTCGGCCGCTCCGGAAGCGGCCCGCCGCCCCCGCCCAGGTCACGGCGTACGACCCGACTTGCGAGGCGCCGAGTGGCCGAACCCGACGGAAGCGGACATGAAGCCGGCCCCCGCCCACAACCCCGGCGGGGGCCACTCCAACCCGGCAGCACGGAGCCCGTACCGCCCGAACGCTCAGCCGACCGAGCTGTACGCCACGACTCCCCGCAGCAGCGCGTCGACCGCCTTGCGGGCGTTCTTCGCGACGGTGCTGTTCTCGCGCGGCGCCGCCGCCGCGATCTGGCCGAGGACGTCGATGACCTGCTTGCACCAGCGGACGAAGTCGCCCGCGGGCATGTCGGCCTCGCGGAGCACCTCGTCCAGACCCTTGTCCGAGGCCCACTGATAGGCGGCCCAGGCGAAGCCGAGGTCGGGCTCGCGCTGGCCCACGCCCTCCGCCTGGTTGATCTTGTGGTCCTCTTCGAGGGCGTCGAGCCGGCCCCAGATCCGCACCATCTCGCCGAGCGCGGCCTTGGCCTTGCCCGACGGCGTCTTGGGCGCCACGGCGTCGTCGGACTGCCGCGCCTCGTACACCAACGCCGATACGCAGGCGGCCAGTTCGGCCGGGCTCAGGCCTTCCCAGACGCCCGCGCGCAGGCATTCGCTGGCCAGCAGGTCGAGCTCGCCGTACAGGCGGGCCAGGCGCTTGCCGTGCTCGGTGACCTCGTCGTCGCGCAGGTAGTCGAGCTCGGTGAGCAGGGCCACGATGCGGTCGAAGGTGCGCGCGATGGTGTTGGTGCGCCCCTCGATGCGCTTCTCCAGCTGCTTGGTGTCGCGCTGGAGGCGGTGGTAGCGCTCGGCCCAGCGGGCGTGGTCCTCGCGCTCGTCGCAGCCGTGGCAGGGGTGGGCGCGCAGAGCGGTGCGAAGGCGGGTGATCTCGCGGTCGTCGGCCGCCTCCGAGCGGGCCTTGCGGTGCCGCTCGGGGACGATGTGCCCGGCCTTGGTGCGCAGCGCGGACGCCAGGTCCCGGCGGGACTGGGGCGAGCGCGCGTTGAACGACTTCGGGACGCGCATCCGCTCCAGGGCCTCCACGGGCACCGGGAAGTCGATCGAGGCGAGCCGCTTGACCTGCCGTTCGGCGGTCAGCACGAGGGGGCGGGGCCCGTCGTGCTGCTCGAAGCCGCGGTGGCCATTGGTGCGCCCGGCGGGGATCCCGGGGTCGAGGACGAGGGCGAGACCCGCGAACTTGCCGGTCGGCACGTGGATGACGTCCCCCGGCTTGAGCTTCTCCAAGGAGGCCGCGGCGGCCGCCCGGCGCTGGGCCGCGCCGTGTTTGGCGAGCTCGGTCTCGCGGTCCTTGAGGTCGCGCCGCATCCGCGCGTACTCCTCGAAGTCCCCGAGGTGGCAGTGCATGCCCTCCCGGTAGCCCTCAAGGCCCTCCTCGTTGCGCTGCACCTGGCGCGAGATGCCGACGACGGATTTGTCGGCCTGGAACTGCGCGAAGGAGGTTTCGAGCAGCTCGCGCGAGCGGTGCCTGCCGAACTGCTGGACCAGGTTGACGGCCATGTTGTACGAGGGCTTGAAGCTGGAGCGCAGCGGGTACGTGCGCGTGCCGGCCAGGCCCGCGAGCGCGCCCGGGTCCATGCCGCGCTGCCACAGGACCACGGCGTGGCCCTCGACGTCGATGCCGCGCCGCCCGGCCCGGCCGGTGAGCTGGGTGTACTCGCCGGGCGTGATGTCGGCGTGCTGTTCGCCGTTCCACTTGACGAGCTTCTCCAACACCACGGAGCGCGCGGGCATGTTGATGCCGAGCGCGAGGGTCTCGGTGGCGAAGACGGCCTTCACCAGGCCGCGTACGAACAGCTCCTCCACGACCTCCTTGAAGGTGGGCAGCATGCCCGCGTGGTGGGCGGCGATGCCGCGCTCCAGGCCTTCGAGCCACTCGTAGTAACCGAGGACGTTCAGGTCCTCACCGGGGATGGAGGCGGTGCGCTCCTCGACGATCTCGCGGACCTTCTGGCGCGCTTCCTCGTCGTTGAGCCTCAGGCCCGCGTACATGCACTGCTGGACGGCCGCCTCGCAGGCGGCGCGGCTGAAGATGAAGGTGATGGCCGGCAACAGGCCTTCGGCGTCGAGCCGTTCGATGACTTCGGGGCGGCCCGGCGTCCAGATCCGCGAGCGCTGACGGCGCTCCCGCTCGCGGTCGGCCTCGCGGACCATCTTGCCGCGGCGCCGGTCGCGCGGGTTGTACGTCTTCTGGTTCTCCATCCGCGCCATGCGCAGCAGGTCGGGGTTGACCTCGCGCCTGGCGACGCCGCGCCCGCCGTGGTCGGACTCCTCCTCGAAGAGGTCGTACATCCGCCGGCCGGCCATGACGTGCTGCCACAGCGGCACGGGGCGGTGCTCGGAGACGATCACTTCGGTGTCGCCGCGGACGGTGTCCAGCCAGTCGCCGAACTCCTCGGCGTTGGAGACGGTCGCCGACAGCGAGACCAGCGTGACCGACTCCGGGAGGTGGATGATCACCTCTTCCCATACGGCGCCGCGGAAGCGGTCGGAGAGGTAGTGCACCTCGTCCATCACCACGTATCCGAGGCCGAGCAGCGCCTGGGAGCCCGCGTACAGCATGTTGCGGAGCACCTCGGTGGTCATGACGATCACCGGTGCGTCGGCGTTGACGCTGTTGTCGCCGGTCAGCAGGCCCACCTTGGCGGCGCCGTAGCGGCGCACGAGGTCGGCGTACTTCTGGTTGGACAGCGCCTTGATGGGCGTGGTGTAGAAGCATTTGCGGCCCTGCTCCAGGGCCAGGTGCACGGCGAACTCGCCGACGATGGTCTTGCCGGAGCCGGTGGGGGCCGCGACGAGCACGCCCTTTCCGGCTTCGAGGGCCTGGCAGGCTTCGATCTGGAAGGGGTCCAGATCGAAGTCGTACAGGTCGCGGAAGGGCGCGAGCGCGGTGGCCTGCTCGACGGCGCGGAGCCGGGCAGCTGCGTACGCTTCGGCTGGTGAGAGGTCCTCTGTCATCTTGTCTTCGAGCCTACCCGCCGCCTCTGACAGAGGTCGCGATCTTTATTGGAGGCCGGTACCGACGGCCTTCCGGCCGGGCGCCGGTACCGGTGCCAATACCCGTACGGCGGCGCGTACACACTCCGCGGTGAGCGGGAGCGGACCGAGGCGTTCCCCGTCGGCGTACCCGGTGATGCCGTCGGCTGCGAGCGTGATCGAGGCGACGCGGTGCGTGGTGACCACCGGGTGGGTGAGATGGGTGCCCTTGTAGACCTGCGGGAAGACCTTGAGCAGGGTGGTGCGCGAGCAGCCGCCGACGACGGTGACGTCGAAGAGCCCGTCGGTCGGATCGGCGTCGGCGCAGATGCGCATGCCGCCTCCGTAGGAGGACGCGTTCCCGACGGCGATCAGGGTCGCCTCGATCTCACGGGTCTCCCCGTCGTCGAGCGTGATCTTGTACGAGACCGGCCTGAAGGCGGCCAGTTCGGCGAGCATCGCGAGGTCGTACTTGAAGCGGCCGCCGGGCCATCGCATCCGGTTGCCGCGGTCGTTGACCTTGGAGTCGAAGCCGGAGGCGAGGACGGTGGCGAACCAGCGGTCGCCGACGCGCCCGAGGTCGATGTCCCTGATGTGCGCGCCCTCGAGGGCCCGCGCCGCGAGTTCCCCGGCGCGGGCCGGGTCGCGTATCGGCAGGCCGAGCGCGCGGGCGAAGTCGTTGCCGGTGCCCGCGGCGACGACGCCGAGCGGGGTCCTGGTCCCGGCGACCGCCTGGAGGGCGAGGTTGACCATGCCGTCGCCGCCGACCGTGATCAGGGCCACGGTGCCGCCCCGGACGGCCTCGCGGGCGCGGCGCAGCGCGTCGTCGGCGTCCTCGCCGAGCACCGTGCGTACGGAGAATCCGGCGGCCCGCAACGCCGAAGCGGCCGGCTGCGCGGCGTGCGCGCCCCGGCCGCGTCCCGCGGTGGGATTGACGAAGAGGGTGATCTCGCTGGTCACCCGCCGGACCCTACAAGGTCCGGCGATCACGTCAAGGTCAGGTGATGTCGTCGTACCCGTTGAGCTTGCTGGAGCGGCCGCCGTCGGCCTGCTCGGGCACGGCCGGGGGCGAGGACACGGACTCGACGGTGCCGATGTCCTCGGGCGTGAGGTCGAGGTCGGAGGCCTCGTCGTCGGCCGGACCGGCCTCGGCACGCTCCTTGCGGCGCTTGTCGTTGACCAGCGAGATGCCGACGGCGATGAAGTAGAGGCCCACGATCGGGGTGGCGAGCGAGAGCATCGAGACCGGGTCGACGGTCGGCGTCGCGAAGGCCGCGAAGACCGTCACACCCATGATCATTCCGCGCCACCAGCCCAGCATCCGGCGGCCGGTGAGAATGCCGCTGAAGTTGAGCATGACGAGGAACAGCGGCAGCTCGAAGGAGAGGCCGAAGACGATGATCATGCGGGTGACGAGGTCGATGAGCTCGTTGAGCGGCAGGAGGTTGGCCACCCCTCCCGGGGTGAAGTCCAGGAGCACCCTGGCCGCGGCGGGCAGCACGTTGTACGAGAACCAGCCGCCGGCCACGAACAACGGGAAGCCCGCCGCCACGAAGCTCAGTGAGTACCGCTTCTCGTGCTTGTGCAGGCCGGGCGAGACGAACGCCCACAGCTGGTAGAGCCAGACCGGGCTTGCCGCGACGACGCCCGCCACCATCGACACCTTGATCATCAGCGTGAACGGCCCCATGAGGCCGGACATCGTGATGTTGCCGCAGACCTCCGCGCCACCGTCCTTCCTGGTGAGCTCGGTGAACGGCACCGTGCAGTCCACGGCCTCCTTGATCGGCCGTGTGATCAGCTCGGCGATGTCCTTGTAGTAGAACGCCGCCACGACGGCGCAGACCAGGATCGCCAACACCGACTTCGCGAGCCGGTTGCGCAACTCGCGAAGGTGGTCCGAGAGCGGCATCCGGCCCTCGGGGTCCCTCTGTTGTTTGCGGGCAGACTTGAGCAACCCACGTCCTCATCTCGTGCGGCAGGTCACTTTGGTCACAGAGGTGAACAGCGCCTGCTTCGGCCCGGTGTCAGCGCTGCGTCGTGTCCGTCGGCTCGGTCACCGGACGGGCGCTGCTCACGTCGCCGGGCGCGGACTGGATCGTGCGCTGGGCCGGCGGCTGCTCGGCCGACGGGTCGGCCGGGGCGGGCTGCTGCCCTTCGGACTTCATGGCCTTGGCCTCGCTCTTGAGGATGCGGGCCGACTTGCCGAGCGACCGCGCCATGTCCGGGAGCTTCTTCGCGCCGAACAGCAGGACGACGACGATGAGGATGAGAATGATCTCGGGGGCGCCGAGCCTTCCGAACATAAGCGTTTACCTTCTCACCGAGGCTGCAGGGTAGGGGGCTGCTGGAGGTGGCCGGACTGGTGTCCGACCGCCTTACGTGCAGCGATCGTAACGCGCAGGGGTAAACGCTGGGCAATCCCCGTGCGTACGCCCGTTTGCGGACCGGGCCTCGCTACCTGGACCGCGTTGTGCAGCGTACCGCCCCGAAACGGGCGACATCAGAGCGCACCGGTCACCTCAGCGTTTCTCCGGCACCCGCGAGGTCGACGGCGGCGCGCTCCAGGTCCTCTGCGGCGCGGTTGATCTTCCGTGTGGTGTCGGCCACTTGGCGGCCGAGCCGCTGCGCCTCGACGAACACCTTGATCGCGAGGACGCCGAGCACGGCGATCCCGAGGAAACCGAGGGCGATGGCGGTCATCGGCCAGAACATGGATGCGGACCCTAGACGGTGGAGTGGAGGCGGAGGGTGCGGACACCGCCGCCGGTGAGGAGTTCGATGATGCGCTCCCCGGCCGGCTTGCGGACGGCCGAGCCGCACTCGGGGCAGGTGAAGGAGTAGAAGGTGGTGCGTCGGCTTGCGCCGATGGCCAGGCGGAGCGCGGCCGCGCCGAGTTCGAAGCGGGCGCGGCACTCCGGGCAGGCCGCCTTGAAGAGGACCGGGATCACGGGACGGGAAATACCGGGCAATACCGACATGTTCCGCAATTCTCCTCAGCTCTGGTGGTCGAGCGCGGGCGGTTCCCCGTAGCCGGCCAGCGCCTCGCGGGCCGCGCGCCGGGCGCTCTCGGCGAGGTCGTCCGGCGAGACGATCCGGCCGTCCTGGCCGAGCCGCAGCGCCAGGCGCCGCAGCGACGCGGGGTCGGGCGTGCGCAGCGTGATCCGCAGACCGCCGTCGGGGAGCTCCTCGGCGCTGTCGTGCGGGTAGTACTCGGCGACCCAGCGACCGCCGGGGCCGACCTCGACGACGACCTCGGGGTCCTCGGCGGACGGCTGGACGAGCCCCTCAGACAGGTCGCGCAGCTCCAGCTCGGGCGGCGCGGATGCCTCGTCGAGCAGGCGGATCTCGGCGACCCGGTCGAGACGGAAGGTGCGCCGGGCCTCGGAGAGCCGGCACCACGCCTCCATGTAGGTGTGGCCGACGGCGAAGAGCCGGATCGGGTCGACCTCGCGCTCGGTGAGCTCGTCGCGGGCCGGCGAGTAGTACTTCACCCACAGGCGGCGGCGCTCGGAGATCGCCCGGTCGACCTCGGCGAAGACACCGCCTTCGGACTCGAAGGTGACCGAGAGCCGGGAGCTGGCGCCGGCGGCCTCGCCGGCCGCGGCCTCCAGCTTGGCGGTGGCGCGCAGCAGCGCCTGCCGGTCGCCCTCGCGCAGGCCGGGCAGCGTGGAGACGGCGCGCGCGGCGACGAGCAGCGCGGTGGCCTCGTCGGCGGCGAGCCGGAGCGGGGCCGCGACGTCGTCCGGGTTGTGCCACCAGATGCGGTCGCCGTCGGTGTCGATGTCCAGGAGGTCGCCGCCGCGGAAGCTCGTGCCGCACATGGGCAGCACGTCGAGGTCGGAGATCAGTTCGTCCTCGGTGATGCCGAAGGCGCGGGCGACGTCCGCGACATGGGCGCCGGGGCGCTCGCGCAGATAGGTCACCAGCGACAGCATCCGCCGCGTCTGGTCGATGGCGTTTGCAGCCATGGTCGTACGGTCCCCCTCAGCCCTTGGCCACGGCGCGCAGCCGGTCCATCACGTCGGCCCGCAGATCGGCGGGCTCCAGCACGACGACATCGGGGCCGAACTCCACGAGGTGGGCATCCAGCCCGTGCCCGTACGGAATCTCCAACTCGTCCCACCCGTCGCCGAGTTCCCGCGCCGCGGTGGCCCGCGAGCGCAGCGGGTAGCCGGCCCCGGCGCGCAGCCGGATCCTGGCCGAGCGGGTCGCGGTCTCCCCCGCCCAGCTCTCGACGGTCTCGCGCACGGTGACGACGTCGGGCACCGGCGCGGTGAAGGCGCCCGCGCGGGAGCGGACCCGGCCGGAGATGCGGCTGAGCCGGAACACCCGCTCGGCACCCCGGTCGCGGTCCCAGCCGGCCAGGTACCAGTGGCCGCGCCAGCACTCCAGGCCCCAGGGCTCGACATGCCGGGCCTCGGGGCGTACGGCGGTGACCTTGCGGTAGTCGAAGACGACCGGGCGCCGGTCGCGGCAGGCCAGCATCAAAGGCTCGAAGGCCGTCTCATGGACCGGGATGCGTGGCTCGATGGCGCTGTGCTCGTACGGATTGTCGGCTTCGGGCATGCCGGCGGCGCGCAGCTTCTGGAGCGCTCCGCTGGCCGCGCCCGCGAGCCGGGCCTGCTGCCAGACACGGGCGGCGAGCCCGAGGGCCGCGGCCTCCTCGGCATCAAGCTGGACCGGCGGCAGGCGGTTGCTGTCGCGGCGGGCGAGATAGCCGGTCTCGCCGTCGAGGTTCTCGACGGTCTCGATGACCAGGCCGAGTTCCCGCAGATCGTCCTTGTCCCGCTCGAACATCCGGTTGAAGGAGTCGTCGGACCCGGCTTCGAGATAGGCCTCGATGGACTCGCGCAGCTCCCGCTTGCTGAGTGCGCGCCGTGTCCCGAGCAGACACAGCGCCAGGTTCATCAGCCGCTCGGCCTTGACAATCGCCATCGATGCCCTACGCCCTCTCTCGTTGTGCGCTACGACCGTTGACCGTACCGCCCCCGGCTGCCCCGGCAAAAGCCGAGGGCCCATGCCAGCAGGCATGGGCCCTCGGTCTGATCAGGTCCGATCGCTCGGGACTGATCGAGGTGCGTCTCAGACGGAGACCAGGTCGCAGACGAAGATCAGCGTCTCGCCCGGGGCGATCGCGCTGCCGGCGCCGCGGTCGCCGTAGGCGAGGTGGGCCGGGATGGTCAGCCGGCGGCGGCCGCCGACCTTCATGCCCTGGATGCCCTGGTCCCAGCCGGAGATGACCTGGCCGGCGCCGAGCTTGAACTCGAGCGGGTTGCCGCGGTTCCAGGAGGCGTCGAACTCCTCACCGGTGGAGAAGGCCACGCCCACGTAGTGGACCTTGACGAAGTCTCCGGCCTTGGCGACGGCGCCGTCACCCTCCCAGATCTCCTTGATCTCCAGGTCAGCCGGCGGCTGGCCCTCGGGGAAGTCGATCTCGGGCTTGTCGATGCTCACGTAATGCTCCTACTTATCGCTATGGGCAACCCGGACAGTCTTACACTGCTCCGAGGATGTCCACGACGAAGACCAGGGTCGAGTTGGCCGGGATGTCCGCACCCTGGGCCTTGTCCTTGTAGCCCTGCTCCGGCGGGATGACGAGCAGGACACGGCTGCCGACCTTCTTGCCGACCAGGCCCTTGTCCCAGCCCTCGATGACCTGGCCCTGGCCGATCTGGGTCGAGAACGGGGCGCCGGTCTTCCAGGACGTGTCGAACAGCTTCGCCTGCGCCGCGCCCTCGTTGGGCTTCCAGGTGGCGCCGCTGTACTGCATGTAGACGGTCTGGCCGCTCTTGACCTCGGCGCCCTTGCCCTCGATGAGGACCTGGTCGACGAGCTTCTTCGGCGGGTCGTTCTTCGGGACCGTGATCGTGGCGGCCTCTTCCTTGTCCGCCTTGATCTGCGGCAGGTCGGACGGGATGGCCGCCTGGGTGCCATCGACCTTCTTCGGCATCACGCTGTCGACGTCGAGGACGAAGACCAGGTTGTCGGTGCCGGAGACGCCGAGCTCCTGCTTGCCCGCGGCGCCGAACGCGGCGGACGGCGGGGCCACGACCAGGACGCGCGCGCCGACCTTCTGGCCGAGCACCGCCTCGCTGAACGCGGGGATGTAGGTCTGCGAGCCCGCCGGGATGACCTGGGGCACGCCGTCCTTGTCGTAGGAACCGGCGAGGTCCTTGCCGCTCTTCCAGATCTTCCCGGTGTACTTCGTCACCGCGAGGTCGTTCTTCTTGACCTCGGGGCCGGTGCCCGCGGTCAGCGTCTTGACGACGAACTTCCCGCTCGGGTCGCCCTTGGGGATGGTGATCGTGGGCTTCTTGCCCAGGTCGCCCGCGACGGTGGGCATCGGCGAGGCGTCGGACACCGGCTTGGGAGCGGCGGGCTGGGACGCCTGGTCGGAGGGAGAAGCGGACGCGTCCTTCTTCTTCGCCGAGTCGTCACCTCCTCCGCAGGCCGCGGTGAGCATCAGGGCCGGCACGATGAGCGCGGCAGCAAGTCGGCGTCGCACAGTGGTCCTCGGGGTAGCTGGAACGGTCGGAGCCGCCACTCTACGGCCCCACTCCGGTACCACAAGGGTCCGGCATGCCCGTGGGCCCCGTACGCAACAGCGCACGGGGCCCACGGCCAGAACCTCTGGTGTCTCACATGCCGGCGATCAGCTTCTCCACCCGGTCGTCGACCGACCGGAACGGGTCCTTGCACAACACGGTGCGCTGCGCCTGGTCGTTGAGCTTCAGATGCACCCAGTCGACCGTGAAGTCCCGGCGCTGCTCCTGGGCACGGCGGATGAAGTCGCCGCGCAGACGCGCCCTGGTGGTCTGCGGGGGCACCGACTTGCCCTCGAAGATCTTCAGGTCGTTGCAGATCCTGGCCGCCTGGCCCTTGCGCTCCAGGAGGTAGTAGAGGCCCCGCCGGCGGTGGATGTCGTGGTAGGCGAGGTCTATCTGCGCGACCCGGGGGTGCGACATGGTCATGTTGTTCTTGGCCCGGTACCGCTCGATGAGCTTGTACTTCATGACCCAGTCGATCTCGGTGCCGATCCGGTCGAGGTCCTCGGCCTCGATGGCGTCCAGGGTGCGGCCCCACAGTTCGAGGACCTGGTCGACGGTGCCGGTGCGGATGCCGCGGCGCTCCACGAAGTCCACGGCCTTCTCGTAGTACTCGCGCTGCACTTCGAGGGCGGAGGCCTCGCGCCCGCTGGCCAGACGCACCTTGCGCTGGCCGGTGATGTCGTGGGAGACCTCGCGGATGGCCCGGATCGGGTTCTCCAGGGTGAGGTCGCGCATGACCGTGCCGGCTTCGATCATGCGCAGGACGAGGTCGGTGGCTCCGACCTTCAGCAGCATGGTCGTCTCGGACATGTTGGAGTCGCCGACGATGACGTGCAGGCGCCGGTAGCGCTCGGCGTCCGCGTGCGGCTCGTCCCGGGTGTTGATGATCGGACGCGAGCGGGTGGTGGCGGAGCTGACGCCCTCCCAGATGTGCTCGGCGCGCTGGCTGACGCAGTAGACCGCGCCGCGCGGGGTCTGCAGCACCTTGCCGGCGCCGCAGATCAACTGGCGGGTGACGAGGAACGGAATGAGGATGTCCGCGAGCCGGGAGAACTCTCCGTGCCGGGCGACGAGATAGTTCTCGTGGCATCCGTAGGAGTTTCCCGCCGAGTCGGTGTTGTTCTTGAAGAGATAGACGTCGCCCGCGATTCCCTCCTCGTGCAGGCGGCGTTCGGCGTCGACGAGCAGGCCTTCGAGAATGCGCTCGCCGGCTTTGTCGTGGGTGACCAGTTCGGTCACGTTGTCGCATTCGGGAGTTGCGTATTCCGGATGCGATCCCACGTCCAGGTAGAGGCGGGCGCCGTTCCGCAGAAAGACGTTGCTGCTGCGGCCCCATGACACAACACGGCGGAAGAGGTAGCGCGCCACTTCGTCAGGAGACAGTCGGCGCTGTCCCCTGAACGTGCACGTGACGCCGTACTCGTTCTCCAGCCCGAAAATGCGGCGGTCCATGAGGGAACATTACGCCTGATGGCCTGAGCTGAAACCGGGTTCGACGGCACGGTTTCGATCATTTTCGTCAACTCCGGCGACATCAGGCCGACGCCCGGGAGCTGCCAGGACGCGCTGGGTGGCGAGGAGTACGACGAGGGCCGCGATGCCGCCGCCGCCCGCGACCGCGAAACTGGCACCCGTTCCGCCGAGTTCGACCGCCGGACCCGCGGCCGCCGTGCCGAGCGCGGTGCCGACGCCGAAGGCCGTCACCAGCCAGGAGAAGGCTTCGGTGACCGTGCCGCGGGGGGCGTGCCGGTCGACGACGATGAACGCGCAGGCGATGCACGGCGCGAGGAAGAGGCCGGAGACGACGGTGAGCGCGGCCATCGCGGGGACGCCGGGGACCAGCGTCAGCGGCAGGTAGCCGACGGCGAGCAGCGCGACCAGAATCCGCAGCCGCTTCTCCGGTGCACCGCTCCACTGCCGGGCCCCGTAGACGAGCCCGCCGAGCAGCGCGCCGAGCCCGTTGGCCGCCATCAGCCAGCCGTAGATCGTGTCGCTGCCGTGGTCGTCGGCGTAGGCGGACGCGGCGACGATGATGGCGCCGAGCGCGAGGCCGACGAAGAAGAACGAGCCGAGCAGCGCGAGCAGTCCGGGCGAGCGCAGCGCGCCGAGCCAGTGCGCCTCACGCGGCGCCGAACGCCAGGACCTGGACGGCTCGGAGAGGACGACGCTGAGCGCGCCGAGCACCCCGAGGGCGTTGATGAGCAGCAGTGCGGTGGCGGGCGACCAGAGGGCTATGGAGACGGTGACGAGCAGCGGGCCGACCGTGAACATCACCTCCTGGGCTATCGCGTCCATGGCGTACGCGGTGTGCACCTGGTCCTCGCGCTTCAGGACGCTGGGCCACAGGGCGCGGAGGCCGCCTTCCAGCGGCGGTGTGGCGAGCCCGGCGACGAGGACGGCCGCGTAGGCGACGGCCACCGGCTCGATGCCGACGACGGCGAGCAGGACCATGCCGAGGGCCGCGAGGACGGAGGCGGGGAGCATCACCCGCGGCTGTCCGTACAGGTCGACGGCCCGCCCGAGCAGCGGCTGCCCGACGGCCGTGGCCACGCCGTACACGGCGGTCAGCGCGCCCGCGAGCGAGTAGCTGCCGCCTTCGGCCCGTACGAAGAAGACGACCGCGATCGCGGCGGTCGCGTTCGGCAGCCGTCCGGTGAGGGTGCCCGCGAGCAGCCGCGCGGCATGCCGCGTCCGAAGGATCTCCACGTATCCCGCCGCCATGGCCACTCCCTAGGTGTTACGTATAACTTCCGACGTCATACGTACCATGTGGCAAGTCCGCGGGTCCACCCCGCGCCCGCCGACCAGCCGCCCTGGAGGACCTGTGACCAGCCCGGAAAGACCGGAATCCGCTCCGGTGGCGGCCCGCTCGGGGGTGCGCGCAGCCCGCGCCGCGATGTCCGGGCGGCCGGCCGGGTCCCGGCCCACCAGCCGGGACGTGGCGAGCGCGGCGGGCGTCTCGCAGGCCACCGTCTCGCTGGTCCTGGGCGACAAGTGGCGCGGCCGGGTCTCCGAGCGGACCGCTGGCCTGGTCAGGGAGGCCGCACGCGAGCTCGGCTACCGCCCCAACCTGGCCGCGCGCAGCCTGCGGCTCGGCCGCACCAGAACGGCGCTGCTCGTCGTGCCGGCCATGACCAGCGAGTTCTTCGCCCGGGTCTACGCGGGCGCGGCCAAGGTCGCCGCCGAGCACGGCTTCGGCGTGGTGCTCTACCCCTCCCCCGAGGGCATCGGCCCGGCCCGGGACCCCTTCGACTCCGCCCGCACCGCGCTCGACGGGGTGATCGCCTCCTCGATGGCGGCGGGCGCGCTGGCCCCGATCCGCGGCAGCGACCTGCCGCTGGTCATGCTCGACAGCGACCCCGGTGAGCCGGGCCCCGCGGCCCACGTCAACCTCGACATCGCGGACGGCGTACGGCGGCTGACGGAGCATCTGCTCGGGCTCGGGCACCGGCGGTTCCTGCATGTCGCGGCCGACGTGGACTCCTGGACCTTCGTCGTACGCGCCCGGGCGTGGGCCGACGCGCTCGCCGGGGTGCCGGGCGCCGAGCTGCGTACGGTCCGGGCGGCGCTCGGCGTGGACTCCGGGCGGGAGGCGGCCGAGCAGGCCCTGCGCGCCCCCGGCCCGCGCCCGACCGCGCTGGTCTGCGACGACGACTTCCTGGCCGCGGGCGCCTGCAAGGCGGCCCACCGGCTCGGCCTGCGCATCCCCGACGACGTGTCGGTCACCGGGTTCGACGGCCTCACCCTCGCCACGGCCCTGGAGCCGGAGCTCACCACGCTCGCGCTGCCCGCCGAACAGGTCGGCGCCCGCGGCATGGCGGCGCTGCTCGCCGTCCTGGAGGGGCGCCCGCCCGAGACCGGGGACCTGCCCGTCTCGCTGGCCGTACGGGGCTCAACGGCCGCGCCCCGGCCCGCCTGAGGCGGAACCGGGGCGCGTGAGGAAGCGGGGGACTACTCGTCCTCCGTCTCCTCCAGGTCCGAAGGGGCCTCGGTGGGCTCCGTCTTGGCCACATCCGCCTGGAGCAGCCGGGAGAGCTGACGGCCGACGATGCGCTTGAACTTCCGCTGCTGCGGCCGCGTCCGGTCCAGGACCGCGACCTCCAGGCGCTCGGCGGGGATCTCCCGGTCGGCGCCGTTCGCCTGGTTCGACAACGCCTGCACGGCCAGCTTCAGCGCCTCGGCGAGCGACATCCCGTCCTGGTGGCGCTGGTCCAGGAACGTGCTGATCTGCTCGGCGTTGCCGCCGACCGCGACGGAGCCGTGCTCGTCCACGATCGAGCCGTCGTGCGGCAGCCGGTAGATCTGGTCCTCTTCCGGGGTGCTGCCGACCTCGGCGACGACCAGCTCCACCTCGTACGGCTTCTCGCCGACGCTGGAGAAGATGGTGCCCAGCGTCTGCGCGTAGACGTTGGCGAGCCCACGGGCCGTCACGTCGTCGCGGTCGTAGGTGTATCCGCGCAGATCCGCGTAACGGACGCCGCCGATGCGGAGGTTCTCGTACTCGTTGTACTTGCCGGCGGCCGCGAAGCCGATCCGGTCGTAGATCTCGCTGAATTTGTGCAGCGCGCGGGACGGGTTCTCACCGACGAACACGATGCCGTCGGCGTACTGGATCACGACCAGGCTGCGGCCGCGGGCGATGCCCTTGCGGGCGTACTCCGCACGGTCGGCCATGGCCTGCTGGGGTGAGACATAGAACGGGGTCGACACCGGCTAACCGTCCCTTTCTGTCAGTGGCTGGGTCATCTCGGGGCCTGCTCGGGCCTCAGAGGAGGGAGGCCCGGGGGCCGTCGGGCTGCTCCAGCCGCCGCTCCAGGATGGTGCGGGCGAGCTCGGAGGACTCCGCCTCGGTGAGCCTGCGGAAGCCGTCCTCCGTGATGACGGTGACGATCGGGAAGATCCGGCGCGCCATGTCCGGGCCGCCGGTCGCCGAGTCGTCGTCGGCGGCGTCGTAGAGCGCCTGGATGACGAGCGTGGTCGTCTCCTGCTCCGTCAGATCGTCGCGGTAGAGCTTCTTCATGGAGCCCCGGGCGAAGATGGAGCCGGAGCCGGTTGCGGCGAAGCCGTGCTCCTCGGAGCGGCCGCCGGTGACGTCGTAGGAGAAGATCCGGCCCTTGTCGCGGTCCACGTCGTAGCCCGCGAAGAGCGGGACCACGGCGAGGCCCTGCATGGCCATGCCCAGGTTGCTGCGGATCATCGTGGAGAGCCGGTTGGCCTTGCCCTCCAGGGAGAGCGTGGCGCCTTCGACCTTCTCGAAGTGCTCCAGCTCCAGCTGGAAGAGCTTGACCATCTCGACGGCGAGGCCGGCGGTGCCCGCGATGCCGACCGCCGAGTACTCGTCGGCCGGGAAGACCTTCTCGATGTCGCGCTGGGCGATCATGTTGCCCATCGTGGCCCGCCGGTCGCCGGCCAGGACGACCCCGCCGGGGAACGTCGCCGCGACGATCGTCGTGCCGTGCGGCGCTTCGATGTGACCCTGCACGGGCGGCAGGGCGCGCTTGCCGGGCAGCATCTCCGGCGAGTGCTCGGACAGGAAGTCCATGAATGAGGAGGAGCCAGGCGTCAGGAAGGCAGCTGGTAGACGCCCGGTGCCACGAGTGTTGGCTTCCACGAGTTTCCTTCCAAGTAGGCGGCAGCCCGACGGACGGTGTTGGGAATTTCCCCCAACAGGCCGATGGCCGAATTGCAGTTGAAGCACAGTACGCCTGGGACCCTACCCGCCGTTCGGCAATGATCCACATGAACGGCTGGGCAGGACAGGCCAATTACGCGGTCGCCCCTGCGGGGCCGGGCAGTGCTGCCGTGGGAAGCCCGCGTCCCGGTCCGGGCCTCCCACGACGCACCCCGATGTTCACGTCCGTGAACTACTGTCCGCCCTTTTGAACGAAGGACCGCACGAAGTCCTCGGCGTTCTCTTCGAGGACGTCGTCAATTTCGTCCAGGACGGAGTCCACGTCGTCGGAGAGCTTCTCCTGCCGCTCCTTGAGGTCCTCCGAAGCCTGCGCGTCCTGCGCCTGCTCCTCGACCTCCTCGGTGGAGCGCGTCGCCTTCTGCTGGCCGCCGCCGGTGTCCTTGGTCGCCATCTACCTCACCCCGCTCGGTTCGATGTCCTTGATCAGACCCTACAAGCAGGGTCTGACATCGGCCCCGCACTTTCTGGAACGTGCGGGGCCTACCTCTGTGTTTCCCATACCCGCGGCCTTTCAGCCGCCGGAGAGCACCCGCACCAGATCTTCGGCCGTACGGCACCGGTCGAGCAGCGCCTTCACGTGATTACGCGTTCCGCGTAGGGGTTCCAGGGTTGGCACCCGCTGGAGCGAGTCCCGGCCCGGCAGATCGAAGATCACCGAGTCCCAGGAGGCCGCCGCGACGTCGTCCGCGTACTGCTCCAGGCAGCGGCCGCGGAAGTATGCCCTGGTGTCCTCCGGGGGCTTGGTCTGCGCCCGCAGGACGCCGGGGTCGTCCAGGAGCCGCTTCATCTTGCCGCGGGCCACCAGACGGTTGTAGAGGCCCTTGTCGGGCCGTACGTCGGCGTACTGGAGGTCCACCAGGTGCAGCCGGGCCGCGTCCCAGTCGAGGCCGTCCCGGCGCCGGTAGCCCTCCATCAGCTCGCGCTTGGCGATCCAGTCGAGCTCCCCCGACAGGCTCATCGGGTCGTTCTCCAGCCGGTTCAGGACGTCCTCCCAGCGGGCCAGGACGTCCTTGGTCTGCTCATCGGCGTCCGCCCCGAAGCGCTCCTCGACGTACTTGCGGGCCAGCTCGAAGTACTCCATCTGGAGCTGCACCGCGGTCAGGCTGCGGCCACTGCGCAGCGTGACGAGGTGTTGCAGCGTGGGGTCGTGCGAGACCTGGTGGAGGGTGCGGACCGGCTGGTCCACGGCCAGGTCGACGTTGATGAACCCTTCCTCGATCATGGAGAGGACCAGGGAGGTCGTGCCCAGCTTGAGGTACGTCGAGATCTCCGAGAGGTTCGCGTCGCCGATGATGACGTGCAGGCGGCGGTACTTCTCGGCGTCCGCGTGGGGTTCGTCGCGGGTGTTGATGATCGGGCGCTTGAGCGTCGTCTCCAGGCCGACCTCGACCTCGAAGTAGTCGGCGCGCTGGCTGATCTGGAAGCCGTGCTCGTGGCCGTCCTGGCCGATGCCCACGCGCCCGGCGCCGGTGATGACCTGGCGCGAGACGAAGAACGGCGTCAGGTGGCGCACGATGTCCGAGAAGGCGGTCTCCCGCTTCATCAGGTAGTTCTCGTGCGTGCCGTACGAGGCGCCCTTGTTGTCGGTGTTGTTCTTGTACAGGTGGATCGGCTGGGCGCCGGGGAGCTGGGCCGCGCGTTCGGCCGCCTCGGCCATGATGCGCTCGCCGGCCTTGTCCCACAGGACGGCGTCGCGCGGGTTGGTGACCTCGGGTGAGCTGTACTCGGGGTGCGCGTGGTCGACGTAGAGGCGCGCCCCGTTGGTGAGGATGACGTTGGCGAGGCCGATGTCCTCGTCGGTCAACTGGCTCGAGTCGGCGGCCTCGCGGGCGAGGTCGAAGCCGCGGGCGTCCCGCAGCGGGTTCTCCTCCTCGAAGTCCCAGCGGGCGCGGCGCGCCCGGTGCATCGCCGCCGCATAGGCGTTGACGATCTGGGACGAGGTGAGCATGGCATTGGCGTTGGGGTGGCCGGGGACGGAGATCCCGTACTCCGTCTCGATGCCCATTACTCGCCGTACGGTCATGCGGCCCTCCTTGCCCGGCGGCGCTCCCCCGCGGGAGCGGCGCTCAAGTACCGCTGGTTCTCCGGTGCGTGTGCGGTGCCCGTCCCCGCACTGCGCGACTCGGCGGTACCGAAGAGCCTAGAACGCCTTTGCGCTGGTGGGGAGATCAATTCCGTCATTGCTCGTGCCCTGCTTGTGGCCTGAAAAGCAGTCGGCTGCGGATGCCCGCCCGGGCACCCGCAGCCGGCCTGCCTTTTACAGGTACTGACCGGTGTTGGCCACCGTGTCGATGGAGCGTCCGGTGTCCGCGCCCTGCTTTCCGGTGACAAGGGTGCGGATGAATACGATCCGCTCGCCCTTCTTTCCGGAAATCCTGGCCCAGTCGTCCGGGTTGGTGGTGTTCGGCAGGTCCTCGTTCTCCTTGAACTCGTCCACGCAAGCCTGGAGGAGGTGGGAGATCCGAAGGCCCTTCTGGTTCTGGTCGAGGAAGGCCTTGATGGCCATCTTCTTGGCCCGGTCCACGATGTTCTGGATCATGGCGCCGGAGTTGAAGTCCTTGAAGTACAGGACTTCCTTGTCACCGTTGGCGTAGGTGACTTCGAGGAAGCGGTTCTCCTCGGTCTCCGCGTACATCTGCTCCACCACGGACTGGATCATCGCGTGGGTGGTGCCGTCCGCGTCCCCGCCGTGCTCGGCGAGGTCGTCGGCGTGCAGCGGCAGGGAGGAGCGGAGGTACTTGGCGAAGATGTCCTTCGCCGCCTCCGCGTCCGGACGCTCGATCTTGATCTTCACATCGAGCCGGCCGGGCCGCAGGATCGCGGGGTCGATCATGTCCTCGCGGTTGGAGGCGCCGATGACGATGACGTTCTCCAGACCCTCCACGCCGTCGATCTCGGCGAGCAGCTGCGGGACGATGGTGTTCTCCACGTCCGAGCTGACACCGGATCCGCGGGTGCGGAAGAGGGATTCCATCTCGTCGAAGAAGACGATGACGGGGGTGCCCTCGCTCGCCTTCTCCCGCGCACGCTGGAAGACCAGGCGGATGTGCCGCTCGGTCTCACCGACGTACTTGTTGAGGAGCTCGGGGCCCTTGATGTTGAGGAAGTAGCTCTTCCCCGCGGGCTGGCCGGTCACCTCGGCGACCTTCTTGGCAAGGGAGTTGGCGACCGCCTTCGCGATCAGCGTCTTGCCGCATCCCGGCGGGCCGTAGAGCAGGATGCCCTTCGGCGGCCGCAGTTCGTGCTCCTTGAAGAGGTCGGGGTAGAGGTAGGGGAGCTCGACCGCGTCGCGGATCAGCTCGATCTGGTTGCCCAGACCGCCGATCTTGTCGTAGTCGACGTCCGGGACCTCTTCGAGGACCAGTTCCTCGACCTCGCTCTTCGGTACCACTTCGTAGACGTAGCCGGACCTGGGTTCCAGCAGGAGCGCATCGCCGGGGCGGATGGTGATGTCCAGGAGCGGCTCGGCGAGCCTCACCACCCGTTCCTCGTCGGTGTGCCCGATCACCAGGGCGCGCTCGCCGTCCTCCAGGATCTCCTTGAGGGTGACGATGTCCCCGGCGCGCTCGAACTCCATGGCCTCGACCACGTTGAGCGCTTCGTTCAGCATGACTTCCTGGCCGCGCCTCAGGTCGTCGAGCTCGACGCTGGGGCTGACGTTCACCCGGAGCTTGCGGCCCCCGGTGAAGATGTCGGCGGTGCCGTCCTCGTTGGACTGCAGGAAGACTCCGAAGCCGGCCGGCGGCTGCGCGAGCCGGTCGACCTCCTCCTTGAGGGCCACGATCTGGTCGCGGGCCTCGCGGAGCGTGTTGGCGAGCCGCTCGTTCTGCGCGGACACGCCCGCCAGGCTGGTCTGCAGCTCGACGATCCGCTCTTCGAGAATCCTCGTATGACGCGGCGAGTCGGCGAGCTTACGTCGCAGGACGGCGATTTCCTGCTCTAGATAGGCAACCTGGCCGGCTGGGTCCTCAGACCCCCGCCCGGGCCGGATGCCGCGGTTGATGTCGTCGTCGTGGGCTGCCACGGTCCTCACCTCCTCCAAGGGGAGCTGGACGCTTCCTGACCCTACCTGGGCTGGTGGTGATTGAAACCCCTAGATCACAAAGACTCTGAGGTGTGTCTGATCTTCACCCTTGCGCTCTCCCTCACGCCAGGGGAATACCCACCCATCAACATCGGAAAGCGGGCGGTTGTTATCGTCGATGGGGTCAACACCCGTCAGGGCTGGCACCGATTGATTCACTCGCGCAGGAACGGCAGGCACATGAACGAGGCTCTCGAAGTCTGGATCGACCAGGACCTGTGCACCGGCGACGGCATCTGCGTCCAGTACGCCCCCGAGGTCTTCGAGCTGGACATCGACGGGCTTGCGTATGTGAAGAGTTCCGAGGACGAGTTGCTGCAGACGCCCGGGGCCACAACACCCGTACCGCTGCCGCTGCTCCAGGACGTCGTGGACTCCGCGAAGGAGTGCCCGGGCGACTGTATTCACGTACGTCGGGTTTCGGACAGCGTCGAGGTGTACGGGCCCGACGCGGAGTGAGCGGAGGGTGACCCGGTGCTACACCGGGTCGCTCAGACGCCCATCGCGGCGGCGCCGGCAGAGCGGACGAACTTCCCGCCCCGCCAGCGCCACTTGACCTGCTGGCGCACGTCCGGCTGGAAGCGCGGCACGTCGTCGGAGGAGTAGCCGAGCAGGGTCGCCGCCACCGCTCCGTCCCGTACGTCGAAGTCGGCGACGGTCTGCTTCTCCCTGGGGTCCACCAGCGTCGCCACCACGCGCGGCGGCGCTCCCTTCACCACCGGCTTCGTCAGGACGTAGATGCCGCTGGGCGGGGTGCCGCCGCCGGCGTTGCAGTGCACGACGGCGACGGTTTCGGGGGCGCCGTCGCCGTCGAGGTCGCCCGAGGCCTTCTTCTCCACCGCCGTGCCGTTGCTCCCGCAGTCGAGCGGGAAGGCGACCGCGCCCGTGTCGGGGGCGGCTGCCGTCGTCAGCGGGGTGGTGCCGCGCTCGCCGGGTGTCTGGGAGGCCTTGGCCGCGTCCGGCTGCAGGAAGCCCGCGATCGCGACGACTGCGGCCATGGCGGTTGCGGTGGCGATCCAGTGAACGGGGCGGGCATGGGTGTGCGCGAGCTCAGGGACGGCGGCAGTCTGCACGCGGGAGGTCTCCTGTGAAGGGCGGTGCGGGTGGTGGGGGTGGCCAGCATCGTGCCACACGTCACAGGTGGGCGGAATACCGGGGCAACAGGCTCAACGTAAAGGCGCCGCCGCCGAGTTCCCGTGTCGGTCCGGGAACTCGGCGGCGGCGCCGGTTCGTTGTACGAGGCTCAGCCCCAGGACGGGAGCTCAGTCCTTGTTGGGGCCCTCGTAGTCGTCGCCGTACGCGCCCTTGGCGGGGCGGCGGCGGCGCATCGGGGGTTCCACGCCGTCCGCGAGGCGGCGGGCGGTCACCAGGAAGCCGGTGTGGCCGATCATCCGGTGGTCCGGGCGGACGGCCAGGCCCTCGACGTGCCAGTTGCGGATCATCGATTCCCAGGGCTGCGGCTCGGCGAAGCAGCCGATCTCGCGGATGGACTCGACGGTGCGCGAGAGCTGGGTGGTGGTGGCCACGTAGCAGCACAGGATGCCGCCGGGGACGAGCGCCTTGGAGACGGCGTCCAGGCACTCCCAGGGGGCGAGCATGTCCAGAATGACGCGGTCGACGTCGGTGTCCGACAGGTTGTCCTGGAGGTCGCCGACGGTCAGCTGCCAGGCGGGGTGCGGGCCGCCGAAGTAGCGCTCCACGTTCTGCGTGGCGATCTCGGCGAAGTCCTCGCGGCGCTCGTAGGAGTGCAGCATTCCGTGGTCGCCGATGGCGCGCAGCAGGAAGGCACTCAGCGAGCCCGAGCCGACCCCGGCCTCGACGACGCGAGCGCCGGCGAAGATGTCGGCGAAGGCCAGGATCTGCCCCGCGTCCTTGGGGTAGACCACGGCGGCGCCGCGGGGCATGGACAGGACGAAGTCGGGGAGCAGGGGGCGCAGCGCGAGGTAGGCGACGTTTCCCGTGGTACGGACAACACTGCCCTCGGGAGCACCGATCAGCTCGTCGTGCGGGAAGGAACCCTTGTGGGTGTGGAAATTCTTCCCGGCTTCGAGCGTGAACGTGTAGTGGCGTCCCTTGGGGTCGGTGAGCTGGACCTGGTCCCCGACCTTGAAGGGCCCGCGACGGCGGGCGGCACCGGTCGGTTCGGACATACGACCAGAGTACCGGCCGTACGGGGCCGCGAACGCCACGGCGGCGGCGCCCGGTGTCAGGAGCCGGGCCGCGCCATGGCCGCGACGAACGCCTTCTCCACGTCGGCCGCGGACAGCACTCCGTAGATCTCGCCGGTCTCCTCGACGACCAGGTACTCGGTGGCGGGGGTGGCCCGGAGCAGATCGAGCAGGGGCTCTCCGGCGAGCTCGGCCGGGACGCGCATGCCGTCGGTGAGTTCCTGGGCGAGGCCGCTGACGGCGACCCAGGGGCGGCGGTGTTCGGGGACGCCGACGATGGCGGCCTCGCGGACGAGGCCGGTCGGGTCGCCGTGCCCGTCGACGACGACCAGCGCGCGGGCGCCCGCCTCGTTGGCGCGGCGCAGTGCTTCGGAGAGCGGGGTGGTGGACTCGACGGGGACGGCGCGCCGGGTGAGGGTGCGTGCGCGCAGCTCGGGGAGGTGTTCGCGCAGCCGGGCCATGCGCAGGCTGTTGCCGGCGCCGGTCCAGATGATCGCGGCGAGGATGGCGGCGAGCAGCGCGTCGGTGACGGTGTCCATGCCGCTGACCTCGTCGGGCGAATTGCCGAGCACGCCGGTCTGGGTGAGCAGCGGCAGGCCGATGAGGACGGTGACGGCGAGCGCGCGGCCGACCCAGGCGGCGGCGATCGTGCCGCTCATGGGCTTGCCGGTGATCTTCCAGACGACGGCGCGGAGCATGCGGCCGCCGTCCAGGGGCAGGCCGGGCAGCAGGTTGAAGCCGGCCACGATGAGGTTGGAGATCATCAGGCCGGCCAGGAGCACGCCGGGCACGGTGCCGGGTTCGACGGCCTTCATGCCGAGGTAGAAGACGCCGGACAGGACCAGGGAGAGCAGCGGGCCGACGAAGGCGAGGACGAACTCGCGGCCCGGCGTCTCGGTCTCCTTCTCGATCTCGGAGACTCCGCCGAAGAACTGGAGCTGGATCCGGCGCACCGGCAGCTTGAAGCGCAGCGCGGCCACGGTGTGGGCGAGTTCGTGGACCAGCACGGAGGCGTAGAAGGCCACGGCGAAGAAGAGCGACACGAGGTAGCGGGCGGCGCCGAGTTCGGGCAGGACCCGGTCGAGCTGGCCGCCGAAGACCCAGGTGATCAGGGCGGCGACCAGGAACCAGCTGGGGGCGACGTAGACGGGCACTCCGAAGGGGCGGCCCATCAGGAGTCCGCCGCCGGGTCCGGAGCGGGGCTGTTTGCCGTTGCCCGGGCCCGGACCCGGGGTGTTGCCCTCCGCGCCGGACTGCGGCCGTCCGCGCTCGCCGCTCTCGCCGCTGTCTTCCACGGGTTCCCTTCGTCGGTACGATGCCTGCTCCGGGAAACCTGCCCCGGAGCCCCGGCCGGACTCTCCTCGTCCGCCGAATGTTCGCTGCATGGTGCGATGCCACGATCATGCAGGGTGAGGGCGCCTGTCGTCGATGGTATTCCGCTCGCTGTCAGTGGCGGGTCGTAGGGTCTGTGTCATGAGTACGAGCACCGGTGGGGCCGCGGCCGCACAGCAGCCAACGTCGCTGTCGCCGTCGCGGGCGAACGACTTCATGCAGTGCCCCTTGCTGTACCGGTTCCGGGTGATCGACAGACTGCCCGAGAAGCCGAGCGAGGCGGCCACGCGCGGCACGCTGGTGCACGCCGTTCTGGAGCGGCTCTTCGACGACCCGGCGGCCGAGCGCACCGCGCCGCGCGCCAAGTCGATGATCCCGGGGCAGTGGGACCGGCTGCTCGAATCGAAGCCGGAGCTGACCGAGCTGTTCGCCGAGGACACCGAGGGCGAGCGGCTCACCAAGTGGCTGGGCGAGGCCGAGCGGCTGGTGGAGCGGTGGTTCTCGCTGGAGGATCCCACGCGCCTTGAGCCGGTGGAGCGGGAGTTCTTCGTCGAGACCGAGCTGGATTCGGGGCTGCGGCTGCGCGGGGTCATCGACCGGGTGGACGTGGCGCCCACCGGCGAGGTGCGGATCGTCGACTACAAGACGGGCAAGGCGCCGCGGCCGGAGTACGCGGAGGGCGCGCTCTTCCAGATGAAGTTCTACGCGCTGGTGGTGTGGCGCCTGAAGCAGGTCGTGCCGCGCCGGCTTCAGCTCGTGTACCTGGGCAGTGGCGACGTGCTGACGTACGACCCGGTCGAGGCGGACCTCGTCCAGGTGGAGCGGAAGCTGCTCGCGCTGTGGGAGGCGATCCGGCTCGCCACCGAGACGGGCGACTGGCGGCCCCGGCCCACCAAGCTGTGCGGCTGGTGCGACCATCAGGCGGTCTGTCCGGAATTCGGTGGGACTCCCCCGGTATACCCGTTGTCCATCGCTCCGGCGCCGGAGTCGGCAGGCTGAGTTCCAGCGGCGGCCGTTGGCCCGGGACCTCCCGGGGTGCCGGTCGCCCGGGGCCTCTCCCGGCCGCATCCACCACCGGTGAGCAGGGCAGAATGGGCCCGGTCCAGCAATCCTGATGAGGAGTACCCGTGGCGATCCGCGTCCTACTGGTCGACGACCAGCCGCTGCTGCGCACCGGCTTCCGGATGATCCTGGAGGCCGAGCAGGACATCGCGGTGGTCGGCGAGGCCGGTGACGGTCTGCAGGCCCTCGATCAGGTCCGGGCGCTTCAGCCCGATGTGGTCCTCATGGACATCCGGATGCCCCGGATGGACGGCGTCGAGGCGACGCGCCAGATCAGCGGGCCCGGCAAGGACGGCCCCGCGAAGGTGCTCGTCCTGACCACCTTCGACCTCGACGAGTACGTGGTGGAGGCGCTCAAGGCGGGGGCCAGCGGCTTCCTCCTGAAGGACGCGCCCGCCAACGAGCTGGTGCAGGCGATCCGGGTGGTCGCGGCCGGCGAGGCGATGCTGGCGCCGTCGATCACGCGCCGCCTGCTCGACAAGTACGCCGACCATCTGCCGTCCGGCGAGGAGCCGGTGCCGGACACGCTGCACACGCTGACCGACCGTGAGGTCGAGGTCCTGAAGCTGGTTGCCCGCGGGCTGTCCAACGCGGAGATCGCGGCGGATCTGTTCGTCAGCGAGACGACGGTGAAGACGCATGTGGGGCATGTGCTGACGAAGCTGGGCTTGCGGGACCGGGTGCAGGCGGCCGTTTACGCGTACGAGAGTGGGTTGGTTCGGCCCGGCGCACAGTGAGGGCGGGGTGGCTCCCTGAGCCTTCCGGGGGCGCTGCCCCCGGGCCCCCGCTCCTCGAATGCCGGAGGGGCTGGATGTTGCCGGCCTTCGGCTGCGGGCGTCGGTGGCTGGGCGCGCAGTTCCCCGCGCCCCTGTAGGGCACCCGGCGCCCTCGATCACGCCCGCCCGGCGGAGCCGCGCAATCTCGCGGCCCCGCGGCCTGCGGGGATTCCCCTCAGCCCTTCTTGATTTCCCAGAAGCGGAACACCGTCGACGCGTCCAGGGTCCATTCCAGGCCCGTGATGCCCGTTCGGGCCACCGCGTACTGCTTGCCCTGCCACAGGGGGAGGACCGGGAGTTCGTCGGCGACTATGTCCTGGAGCTTGGCGAAGTCGCCCTCCGTGGACGCGCGGTCGGCGGTGGCCGCGGTCGCCGGGAGGATCTCGTCGGTGATCTGCTTGTTCGCGTAGTTGTTGGACAGCACGTTGCCCTTGCCGAAGAACGGCAGGGTGAAGTTGTCCGGGTCCGGGTAGTCGGGGACCCAGCCCTTCACGTAGACGCCGTACTTCCCGGCCTCGATGTCCTTCTCGTACTGCTTGAACTCGACCGACTTCACATCCGCGTCGAACAGACCGCTCGCGTTGAGCTGCTTGGCTATCGCCTGCAGCTCGTCGTCGGTGGACGGCCCGTAGCGGCTCGGCGTGGACCACAGGGTGAGCTTCACCTTGCCGGTGATACCCGCCGAGTGCAGGGCCGCCTTCGCCTTGGCGGGCTGCGGACTGCCGCCGTACATGTCGAACAGGGCGGTGTTGTGGGCCGTGATGCCGCTCGGGATGACCGAGTACAGCGGGCTCGCGGTGGACGAGTACACGTCGCGCACCAGGGCCTCGCGGTCGACGAGGTAGGCGATCGCCTTGCGCACCCCGACCTTGCCGACGACCGGGTCCTTCATGTTGAAGACCAGGTCCTGGACCTCGGCGCTGGTGCCCTCGATGACCTCGACGCCCTTCTTGTCCGCCGTCGGCGAACTCTGCAGGGCCGCGGTGTCCTTGGCGGTCAGGCCTCGGTAGACGAGGTCGACGTCGCCCTTGTTCAGGGCGGCGGCCAGGGCCTTCTGGTCACCGTGGTAGAGCTTCAGCGTCATGCCGGAGTTCTTGGCCTTGACCGTGCCCTCGTAGGAGGAGTTGACCGAGAAGACGGCCTTGTCCTCACCGAAGGAGTTCAGCTTGTAGACGCCGGAGCCGACCGCCTTGCCGTCGGTGCGGAGCTTGTCGGCCGGGTACTCCTTGTGGTCGACGATCGAGCCGGCACCGGAGGCGATCTTGCTGGGGAAGGTGGCGTCCGGGACCTTGAGCCGGAAGACGACCGTCTTCTCGTCCGGGGTCTCGATCTTGCCCAGGGTGGCAAGCATCGGCGCCGGGCCGTTGGGGTCGTTGATCTTCAGCACGCGCTCGAAGGAGAACTTGACGTCCTCGGAGGTCAGCTTGTCGCCGTTGCTGAAGGTGAGGCCGGAACGCAGGGTGCAGCGGTAGACCGTGGAGCCGCCCCTGTCGAAGCTGCACGCCTGGGCGGCCTCCGGCTGCGGCGTCGAACTGCCCTTGGGGAAGCTGAGCAGGGACTGGAAGACGTTGTTGAACAACAGCCACGAACCCGGGTCGTAACCCGAGGCGGGGTCGGTGGCCAGGATGTCGTCCGACATCCCCATGACCACCGACCCGCCGCCGTCGGAGGCGGCGTCGCCGCCCTCCTGGGTACCGCAGCCGCTCAGGAGCCCGGCCGCCACACCCGCCGCGAGCGGGGTCGTCAGCCATCGGTTCCGGATCTTCACGTGCACGTGCCTCACAGTCCTGCTCACGGAAATTACTGGCCGGCACGGAAGGATCGCGGCCGGGTCGTGCGTTACTTCTTTCCTCGCGCCAGTTCCCAGAGCTGCAGGTCGGACGAGGAGTTGATGGCCCATTCGGTGCCGGTGATGTCACTGCGGGCAGCGACGTACTGCTTGCCCTGCCACAGCGGGACGACCGGAGCGTCGCTCGCGACGATGTCCTGGATGGACTCGAACGGCTTGGACGCCTGGTTGCGGTCGGCGGCCACCCGCGACTGAGGGATCAGCGTGTTGCGGATGTCGTTGTTGGCGTACGGGGTGTTGAGGAAGTTGTCCTTGCCGAAGAACGGGGCGACGAAGTTGTCCGGGTCCGGGAAGTCGGGGAACCACCCGAGGCCGTAGACCGCGTACTCACCCTTCTTCTGCGCGGGACGGAACTTCGACCACTCGGTCCCCTGGATCGTAGTGCTGAAAAGCCCAGTCGCGTTCAGCTGCGAGGAGAGATTCTTGAATTCGTCCTCGGTGATCGAACCGTAGTGGTCCTTCGTGTAGTTGAGGGTGAGCTTGACGGGCGTCTGGATGTTGGCGTTCTTCAGGATGGCCTGGGCCTTGGCCTTGCTGGCCTCGCCGTACTTGTTGAAGAACGAGTTGGTGTGCCCGGCGATCGAGGTGGGGATCAGCGAGTACAGCGGCTCGGCGGTCTGCCCGTACACCTTGTTCACGAGCTGACTGCGGTCGATGGACTGGGCCAGCGCCTGGCGCACGGCCTTGTTCTTCACCGACGGGTCATCGGTGTTGAAGCCCAGGTAGCGGATCTCCAGGCCCGGCATCTCGACCAGGTTGATGTCCTTGCTGGGGCTGACCTGCATCTGCTGGATCTGCCCCGGCGTCATCGCGCGGGTCATCATGTCGATCTCGCCCTTGGCGAGCGCGGTGCCCATGGCCTCGGCGGTCGGGAAGGAGCGCAGCTCGACCTTGTCGTTGGCGAGCTTGACGTCACCCTTGTAGTTGGAGTTCTTGGTGAAGGTGAACTTCACCGCCTGCTCGCCGTCCTTGACCTCGGCCTTCATCTTGTACGGCCCGGAGCCGTCCATCTCGAAGCCGTCGCGGAGCTTCTTCGGCCCGTACTTGTCCTTCTGGACGATGCCCGCCGCGGGGGTGGCGAGCTTGTACGGGAAGGTGGCGTCCGGCGTCTTGAGGTGGAAGACGATCTCGGCGTCGCCCTTGGTCTCCATGGTGTCGATGTTGTCGAGGAGACCGGAGGGGCCGTTGTCGTCCTTAATGTCGATGACGCGCTGGACGGAGTACTTCACGTCGTCGGCGGTCACCTTGGTGCCGTCGGCGAACTCGAGGCCGCTGCGCAGGGTGCAGCGGTAGCTCTCGTTCTCCTTGTCGGTGAAGTTGCAGGCGGAGGCCGCGTCCGGGACGGGCATGCCGCCGCCGCGCGGAACGTGGACCAGCGACTGCGTCGTCTGGCGCATCACGTTCCAAATGCCCGTCTCATAGGCGTGCGCCGGATCGAGGGGGGCAGGGGCGTCCTTGGTTGCCACGAACTGGTCCGTGGTGCCCACGACGATGGTCTTGCCGCCGTCTCCCCCGCTCTCCGATCCGCCACAGGCGGCGAGTACGGGAGCGAGCAAGGCCACTACGGCCGGCAGCACCAAAGTCTTGCGGTTCATCCTGGACGATCTCCCTTGTCCGGCACTTTGGGGTACAGCTGTGTACGGGACACTCCGCCGCGTCCGCCCGTTCGGGGCGGGGCGATCGGGCCGGGTTTGTGCGATCGGACCTGCGCTCCCGTCCGCTTGGTGTGCGGCGGGGCAGATGAGGGTGCGGCGAAGTTCTCGGACGAGATTAGTGCGCGCCGTACGAAAAGCTGGAACTGGCTCTGGTGCACTGGGAATCAATCCGTCCGCCGCAATACCGGCCCACCGATATATGGGCGGCGGAATGATTCGTACACGAGATCACCAAACGGGACACAACGGTGCGTCCAGCGGGCCAGGAGTGCCCGGAACGGGCTCCTGTCGACCCCCTGTCGGGTGACGAACGTCACCACCCGGGTCCCTTTGACAGGGTGTGAATTCGTCACCGTCGGCGTCACGGAAAATGAACGCGCGGCTGCGATGAGTTTCCGCTGCATTCAGCGGCGCACGCTCGGTGTGCGGGTCAGTTCATCCTGGTGATCAAGGTGCGCAGAAATGCCAGGTCGACCTCTTCGAGGGAGTCGACCACGACCCGGCCCGCGGCGGCCGCGATCGGGGCGACGGACGGCACCGCGACCACCCGGCAGCCGGCCGCCTCGGCCGCCGCGACGCCGGTCGCGGTGTCCTCGACGACGGCGCACCGGGCCGGGTCGGCGCCGAGTCCGCCGGCGGCGATCAGGTACGGGTCGGGGTGCGGCTTGGTGCGGGCCACCTCGTCGCCCGCGACGGTCAGGGCGAAGTTGGACGGGCCGAGCGAGTGGACGATCTTGTCGATGATGCGGCGGTGCGAGGCCGAGACCAGAGCGGTCGGGATGTTGTGGGCGGCGAGCTCGCTCAGCAGCCGGGCGGCGCCCGGCATCATCGGCACCCCGCGGGTGATGCGCTCCTCGAAGCGTTCGTTGAGCAGTACGGTCAGCTCGGCCAGGGTGATGTCGGCGCCGGTGGCCTCGATGAGGAAGCCCGCGCTGCGCGTCATCGGGCCGCCCACCACCACGTCCCGCCACGACTCGTCGAGGGCGTGCCCGAGGTCGGCGAAGACCTCGCGCTCGGCGTCCCACCAGAAGCCCTCGGTGTCGACCAGGGTGCCGTCCATGTCGAGGAAGACGGCCTGGAGCGCGGAGCCGTCGGCCACACGTGTGATGGCTGCGGGGACCGTACTGGTCATCGGCACACCTCCTGAAGGGACGAGAAGGCCGGTCGCCTTCCCCAGCTGGGAAAAGCGACCGGCCTTTACTGGGCCGACCAGTGTACGTCCGGCCCGCTGAACATGCGCTGAATTATGCGCCGCGCCCCGTCATCGGGCGTTGAAGTACTTGGCTTCGGGGTGGTGGATGACGATGGCGTCGGTGGACTGCTCCGGGTGGAGCTGGAACTCCTCGGAGAGGTGGACGCCGATCCGCTCCGGTTCGAGCAGCTCGGCGATCTTCGCCCGGTCCTCCAGGTCGGGGCAGGCCCCGTAGCCGAGCGAGAAACGCGCGCCGCGGTACTTCAGGGCGAACATGTCCTCCACATCCGACGGGTCCTCGCCCGCGAAGCCCAGCTCGGAGCGGACCCGGGCGTGCCAGTACTCGGCGAGCGCTTCCGCCAACTGGACGGACAGGCCGTGCAGTTCGAGGTAGTCGCGGTAGGAGTTGGCCTCGAAGAGCTTGGCGGTCTCCTCGCCGATGCGGGAGCCGACGGTGACGACCTGGAGGCCGACGACGTCGGCCTCGCCCGAGTCCTCCGGGCGGAAGAAGTCCGCCAGGCACAGCCGCCGTCCCCGGCGCTGGCGCGGGAAGGTGAAGCGCGTGCGCTCGGAGCCGTCCTCGTTCAGCAGGATCAGATCGTCGCCCTTGGACACGCACGGGAAGTAGCCGTGGACGACGGCCGCTTCGAGCAGGCCCTCGGTGTGCAGCTTGTCGAGCCAGCCGCGCAGGTGCGGGCGGCCCTCGGTCTCCACCAGCTCCTCGTACGTCGGTCCGCCCTTTCGGGCTTCCTTCAGGCCCCACTGCCCCTTGAACAGCGCGCCCTCGTCGAGCCAGGACGCGTACTCCTTGAGCGGGATGCCCTTCACGACGCGGGTGCCCCAGAACGGCGGGGTGGGCACCGGGTTGTCGGTGGCCACGTCGGAGCGCACCGAGCCCTCCGGCTCCTTGACCTCCAGGACGGGGGTGTCCCTCTTCGGCACCCGGCGCTGCTTCAGTTCCGGGAGTACGGCTCCGGGCACGCCGCGCTTGACGCCGATCAGGGCGTCCATGAGCCGGAGCCCCTCGAACGCGTCGCGGGCGTAGCGGACTTCGCCCTCGTAGATCTCGTGCAGGTCCTGCTCGACATAGGCCCGGGTCAGGGCCGCGCCGCCGAGGATGACCGGGTACTCGGCCGCCAGCTTGCGCTGGTTGAGCTCCTCCAGGTTCTCCTTCATGATCACGGTGGACTTGACCAGGAGGCCGGACATGCCGATCACGTCGGCGCGGTGCTCCTCGGCGGCTTCCAGGATCGCGGAGACCGGCTGCTTGATGCCGAGGTTGACGACGTTGTAGCCGTTGTTGGACAGGATGATGTCGACGAGGTTCTTGCCGATGTCGTGGACGTCGCCGCGCACGGTGGCGAGCACGATGGTGCCCTTGCCCTCCGCGTCCGACTTCTCCATGTGCGGCTCCAGGTGCGCGACCGCGGTCTTCATGACCTCGGCGGACTGGAGCACGAACGGCAGCTGCATCTGGCCGGAGCCGAACAGTTCGCCGACCACCTTCATGCCTTCGAGCAGGGTGTTGTTGACGATGTCGAGGGCGGGGGTGTCCTGGAGGGCCTCGTCGAGGTCGGCCTCCAGGCCGTTCTTCTCGCCGTCGATGATGCGGCGCTGGAGGCGCTCGTCCAGCGGCAGGGCGAGGAGCTCCTCGGCCTTGCCCGCCTTCATCGACTTCATGTTGACGCCCTCGAACAGCTCCATGAGCTTCTGGAGGGGGTCGTAGCCTTCGGCCCGGCGGTCGTAGATCAGGTCGAGGGCGACCTTGACCTGCTCCTCCTCCAGGCGCGCGATCGGCAGGATCTTCGAGGCGTGCACGATCGCCGAGTCCAGGCCGGCCTTCACGCACTCGTCCAGGAACACGGAGTTCAGGACGACGCGGGCGGCCGGGTTCAGGCCGAAGGAGATGTTGGACAGGCCGAGCGTGGTCTGCACGTCCGGGTGGCGGCGCTTGAGCTCGCGGATCGCCTCGATGGTGGCGATGCCGTCGCCCCGCGACTCCTCCTGGCCGGTGCAGATGGTGAAGGTCAGGGCGTCGATGAGGATGTCCGACTCGTGCACCCCCCAGTTCCCGGTCAGGTCCGCGATGAGCCGCTCGGCGATCGCGACCTTCGTCTCGACGGTGCGGGCCTGGCCCTCCTCGTCGATGGTCAGCGCGATCAGCGCGGCGCCGTGCTCGACCGCCAGCCTGGTGACCTTCGCGAACCGCGACTCGGGCCCGTCGCCGTCCTCGTAGTTGACCGAGTTGATGACCGCACGGCCGCCCAGCTTCTCCAACCCGGCCTGGATGACCGGGAGTTCGGTCGAGTCCAGGACGATGGGGAGGGTGGAGGCGGTCGCGAAGCGGCCGGCCAGCTCGGCCATGTCGGCCACGCCGTCGCGGCCGACATAGTCGACACACAGGTCGAGCATGTGGGCGCCCTCGCGGATCTGGTCGCGGGCCATCTCCACGCAGTCGTCCCAGCGGCCCTCCAGCATGGCCTCGCGGAACTTCTTCGACCCGTTCGCGTTCGTCCGCTCGCCGATCGCCAGGTAGGAGGTGTCCTGGCGGAACGGCACCGTCTGGTAGAGGGAGGCGGCGCCCGGCTCCGGGCGCGGGTGGCGCTCGCCGGGGGCGGTCCCGCGCACCCGGTCCACGACCTGGCGCAGGTGCTCCGGCGTCGTACCGCAGCAGCCGCCCACCAAGGACAGGCCGTAGTCGCGGACGAAGTTCTCCTGCGCGTCGGCCAGGCCCTCGGGGCCGAGCGGGAAGTGGGCGCCGTCCTTGGTGAGGACGGGCAGGCCGGCGTTGGGCATGCAGAGCAGCGGGATGCGGGAGTGCCGGGTGAGGTAGCGCAGGTGCTCGCTCATCTCGGCGGGGCCGGTCGAGCAGTTCAGACCGATCATGTCGACGCCGAGCGGCTCAAGGGCGGTCAGCGCGGCGCCGATCTCGGAGCCGAGGAGCATCGTGCCCGTCGTCTCGAAGGCGAGCGAGACAAGGAGCGGCAGGTCGGCCCCGGTGGCCTCCATCGCGCGGCGGGCGCCGAGGATGGCGGACTTGGTCTGGAGCAGGTCCTGGGTGGTCTCGACGATCAGCGCGTCCGCGCCGCCCGCGATCAGGCCCTCGGCGTTCGCCTGGAATCCGTCGCGCAGCGTGGGGTAGCCGATGTGGCCGAGCGTCGGCAGCTTCGTACCGGGGCCGATGGAGCCGAGCACCCAGCGCTGCTGCCCGGTCGAGGCGGTGAACTCGTCCGCGACCTCGCGGGCGATGCGGGCGCCGGCCTGCGACAGCTCGTGCACCCGCTCCGGGATGTCGTACTCACTCATGGCGGTGTGGTTGGCGCCGAAGGTGTTGGTCTCGACGCAGTCCACGCCGACCGAGAAGTACGCCTCGTGGACCGAGCGCACGATGTCGGGCCGGGTCACGTTCAGGACCTCGTTGCACCCTTCGAGGTCCTGGAAGTCCTCCAGGGTGGGATCCTGCGCCTGCAGCATCGTGCCCATCGCACCGTCGGCCACCACCACCCGGGTGGCGAGCGCCTCACGGAGGGCGTCGATACGGGTCCGGCTGTCAGCGGAAGGGGTCGGCAACGAGGCCATGGATGTGCTCCCTGGAGTGCGACGGCTGTCGGCTTTGCGCCTTCCAATGGGAGGGCGCACGCGGCCAGCCTAACCGGGCGGCCCCGGGCGGCGCGCGGGTGTATCAGGGGGCGGACGGCCGGGGCTCGGCCGAATGCGGGTGTCCGGAAGTGTCGGGAGGGGTCGCACTCGCGGTGACACGAGGTCGGCAACGGCCGATACTGTTCAGCATTGTCGAACCAGTTGATGTGAGAGCCGGCCGCTTCAGCGGCGACAGCCGGTTCAGCAGTGCCCGGAAAAGGGAGGGAGCGCGATGGCGCGCAACATCCAGTCGCTCGAACGGGCGGCCGCCATGCTGCGGCTGCTCGCGGGGGGCGAGCGGCGGCTCGGACTGTCCGAGGTGGCCTCCGCACTGGGCCTCGCCAAGGGCACCGCGCACGGCATCCTGCGCACCCTGCAGGCCGAGGGCTTCGTGGAGCAGGACCCGGCGTCCGGCCGCTACCAGCTGGGCGCCGAGCTGCTGCGCCTGGGCAACAGCTACCTGGACGTCCACGAGCTGCGGGCGCGCGCCCTGGTGTGGACGGACGACCTGGCGCGGTCCAGCGGCGAGAGCGTGTACGTGGGGGTGCTCCACCAGCAGGGCGTGCTGATCATGCACCACGTCTTCCGGCCCGACGACAGCCGCCAGGTGCTCGAAGTGGGCGCCATGCAGCCACTGCACTCCACGGCCCTGGGCAAGGTGCTCTCCGCGTACGACCCGGTGGCGCACACCGAGGCCGTGGACAACATGCACGAGGCGTTCACGGCGCACACGGTCACCGCGCCCGAGAGCTTCGAGGGACTGCTCGATGTCACCCGGGCGCGCGGCTGGGGCTCGGACATCGAGGAGACCTGGGAGGGCGTCGCCTCGGTGGCCGCCCCGATCCACGACCGGCGCCGGATGCCGGTCGGCGCGGTGGGCGTCACGGGCGCCGTCGAGCGGGTCTGCAAGGACGGCGAGGTGCGGCCCGAGCTGGTGGCCGCGGTACGCGACTGCGCCCGCGCGGTCTCGCGGGACCTGGGCGCCGGCCGGTTCTAGGGCGCGGCGCCGGGCGCTCCAGCCCGCGCACCGCAGGCAGAAGTCGGCCGGAGCGACCCGCGCCATACCAGTACATGATCTTGATCCTGCACCCGGGTCCATGTTTGGTGGTTCGTACCACCTGGTAACGATCAGGGATTCCAGTCACAGAAGTATTGACGTCCAGTTAACCCGGGGGCAAAACTGCCGTTCAGCGGTCGGCATTGTCGAACACCTACCGGCAATACGAGTTAGAGTGTGACAACGCCATGGGCCGGACAGCCCTCAGCCATTGAGGGCGCGGATCACCGGAGGGACCCGGTGCTCCGCTTGTTGGGATTTCCCCCTGGACGAAGGACAAAGGAGTCGCGGGTGTCCAGCCACGACATCTTCACCGGCGAGATCATTGGTACCGCCGTTCTCACCCTGCTGGGCGGTGGCGTGTGCGCCGCCGTCACGTTGAAGCGCTCGAAGGCGCGGAACGCCGGCTGGCTCGCGATCACCTTCGGGTGGGGCTTCGCCGTGCTGACCGCCGCCTACATCTCGGCCCCGCTCTCGGGCGCCCACCTCAACCCCGCGGTGACCCTGGGTCTCGCGATCGAGGGCGGCACCAAGTGGAGCGACGTCCCCGTGTACCTCGGCGGACAGATCCTCGGCGCCATGCTCGGCGCGGTCCTCGTGTGGCTCGCCTACTACGGCCAGTTCCACGCGCACCTCACCGACCCCGAGATCGTCGGCGACGCCAAGGCGGTCGAGGCCCGCGAGCGCGAGGCCGGCCCGGTGCTCGGCATCTTCTCGACCGGCCCGGAGATCCGCAACGTGGTCCAGAACGTGGTCACGGAAGTCATCGCCACCATCATTCTGGTGCTCGCGATCCTGACCCAGGGCCTCAACGGCGACGGCAAGGGTCTCGGCGTCATCGGTGTCCTGATCACCTCGCTCGTCGTGGTGGGCATCGGTCTCTCGATCGGCGGTCCGACCGGCTACGCCATCAACCCGGTCCGCGACCTCGGCCCGCGCATCGTGCACTCCCTGCTGCCCCTGCCCAACAAGGGCGGCTCGGACTGGAGCTACGCGTGGATCCCGGTCGTCGGCCCGCTGATCGGCGGCGCGATCGCCGGTGGCATCTACAACATCGCCTTCGCCTGAGACACGACGCGACCCCCTTCGGACCTACCGGGAGCACCCCATGAGCGACACGCACAGCACCGGCCCGTTCATCGCGGCCATCGACCAGGGCACCACCTCCAGCCGCTGCATCGTCTTCGACAAGGACGGCCGGATCGTCTCGGTCGACCAGAAGGAGCACGAGCAGATCTTCCCGAAGCCGGGCTGGGTGGAGCACGACGCCGCCGAGATCTGGACCAACGTCCAGGAAGTCGTGGCCGGCGCGATCGACAAGGCGGGCATCACCGCCGCCGACGTCAAGGCGATCGGCATCACCAACCAGCGTGAGACCACGCTGATGTGGGACAAGAACACCGGCGAGCCCGTGCACAACGCGCTGGTCTGGCAGGACACCCGCACCGACGCGCTCTGCAAGGAGCTCGGCCGCAACGTCGGCCAGGACCGCTTCCGCCGCGAGACCGGCCTGCCGCTCGCCTCGTACTTCGCGGGCCCGAAGGTGCGCTGGCTGCTCGACAACGTCGAGGGCCTGCGCGAGCGCGCCGAGCGCGGCGACATCCTCTTCGGCACCATGGACTCCTGGGTCATCTGGAACCTGACCGGCGGCACCGACGGCGGTGTCCACGTCACGGACGTCACCAACGCCTCGCGCACGCTGCTCATGAACCTGCACGACATGGCGTGGGACGAGAAGATCCTCGCGTCCATCGACATCCCGAAGGCCGTGCTGCCCGAGATCCGCTCGTCCGCCGAGGTCTACGGACACGCCAAGGGCGGCGTCCTGGACGGCGTCCCCGTCGCCTCCGCGCTCGGCGACCAGCAGGCGGCCCTGTTCGGCCAGACCTGCTTCTCCGAGGGCGAGGCCAAGTCGACCTACGGCACCGGCACCTTCATGCTGATGAACACCGGTGACAAGCCCGTCAACTCCTACAACGGCCTGCTGACGACCGTCGGCTACCAGATCGGCGACCAGAAGCCGGTCTACGCCCTCGAAGGCTCCATCGCCGTCACCGGCTCGCTCGTCCAGTGGATGCGCGACCAGATGGGCATGATCAAGACCGCCGCGGAGATCGAGACCCTGGCCTCCTCCGTCGAGGACAACGGCGGCGCCTACTTCGTGCCGGCCTTCTCCGGCCTGTTCGCCCCGTACTGGCGCTCCGACGCCCGCGGTGTGATCGCCGGCCTCACCCGGTACGTCACCAAGGCGCACATCGCGCGCGCCGTCCTTGAGGCCACCGCCTGGCAGACCCGCGAGATCACCGACGCTATGACGAAGGACTCGGGCGTCGAGCTGACCGCGCTGAAGGTCGACGGCGGCATGACCTCCAACAACCTGCTGATGCAGACCCTCTCGGACTTCCTGGACGCGCCGGTCGTGCGTCCGATGGTCGCCGAGACGACCTGCCTCGGCGCCGCCTACGCCGCCGGTCTGGCCGTCGGCTTCTGGCCGGACACCGACGCGCTGCGCGCCAACTGGCGCCGGGCGGCGGAATGGACCCCTCGCATGGACGCCGACAGGCGTGACAGCGAGTACAAGAACTGGCTCAAGGCCGTCGAGCGGACCATGGGCTGGATCGAGGACGAGGAGTAATCGACATGACCACCCTGCAGAGCGTCCCTGCCCTCGGGACGCACCCGGCCTCCGGCTCCCACCCGAGCCGCGCCGAGACTCGGGAGCAACTGTCCAAGGCGACGTACGACCTCCTGGTCATCGGCGGCGGCATCCTGGGCATCTCCACCGCCTGGCACGCCGCGCAGTCCGGTCTGCGGGTGGCCCTGGTGGACGCCGGTGACTTCGCCGGCGCCACCTCCTCCGCCTCCTCCAAGCTGCTCCACGGCGGTCTGCGCTACCTGCAGACCGGCGCGGTGAAGCTGGTCGCGGAGAACCACTTCGAGCGGCGTGCGGTGTCCCGTCAGGTGGCCCCGCACCTCGCCAACCCGCTCACGTTCTACCTGCCCGTGTACAAGGGCGGCCCGCACGGCGCCGCCAAGCTGGGTGCCGGCGTCTTCGCCTACTCGGCCCTTTCCGCCTTCGGCGACGGCGTCGGCCACCTGCTCTCCCCCGCGAAGGCCGCGGCGGACGTGCCGGAGCTGCGTACGGACAACCTGAAGGCCGTGGCCGTCTACGGCGACGACCAGATGAACGACGCCCGCATGGCCCTGATGACGGTGCGCGCCGCCGTCGAGGCCGGCGCGGTCGTCCTCAACCACGCCGAGGTCACCGGCCTGCGCTTCACCAAGGGCCGGGTCACCGGCGCCGACCTCAAGGACCGCATGGACGGCGAGGAGTTCGGCGTCAATGCCCGCCTCGTCCTGAACGCGACCGGCCCCTGGGTCGACCACCTGCGCAAGATGGAGGACCCGAACTCGGCTCCCTCCATACGCCTGTCGAAGGGCGCGCACCTGGTCCTCAAGCGCACCGCGCCCTGGAAGGCCGCGCTCGCGACCCCGATCGACAAGTACCGCATCACGTTCGCCCTGCCCTGGGAGGACATGCTCCTGCTCGGCACCACCGACGAGGAGTTCGAGGGCGACCCGGCGGACGTCCGCGTCACCGAGGCGGACACCGCGCAGATCCTCGACGAGGCCGCGTTCTCGATCCGCGACCAGCAGCTGTCGCGCGATCTGATCACGTACTCCTTCGCCGGTCTGCGGGTGCTGCCCGGCGGTCCCGGCGACACCTCCAAGGCCAAGCGCGAGACGGTCGTCACCGAGGGCCGCGGCGGCATGCTGTCCGTGGCCGGCGGCAAGTGGACGACCTTCCGCCACATCGGCCGTACGGTGATGAAGAAGCTGGAGCAGCTGCCGGGCCACCCGCTCGGCGACGACTTCGAGCCCATCTCCGAGCTCCCCGGCAAGATGCCGCTGCCCGGCATCGCCAACCCACGCGCCGTCGCCCACCGCCTGATGGTGGACGGCCCGGCGCCCGGCCCGCGCATGGCGGCCGACACCGCCAAGCACCTGGCCACGCACTACGGTTCGCTGTCCTTCGACATCGCGCGCCTGGCCAACGACGACGCGGCCCTCGCCGAGCGCATCCACCCGGACGCGCCGGAGATCTGGGCGCAGGTCGTCTACGCCCGCGACCACGAGTGGGCCGAGACCGCGGACGACGTGCTGCGCCGCCGCACGACCCTGACGATCCGGGGTCTGGCCACGGACGAGATCCGCGACAAGGTCGACGTCCTGCTGCAGAAGAAGAACTGACGCCACGTCGGCCGACGGTCGAAGGGGCGGCTCCTTTGCGGGAGCCGCCCCTTCGGCGTTCCCCGGCGCGCATAATGGGGGCCGATACATCGGATGTATGGAGGTCGCCCATGGCTGTCACCGACGAGGCCATCGAGAAGATCAAGGAAATGATCGTCTCCGGTGCGCTGCGGCCGGGCGACCGGCTCCCCAAGGAGAGCGAACTGGCAGCGGAGCTCGGCCTGTCCCGCAACTCCCTGCGCGAGGCGGTGCGGGCGCTGTCCCTGATCCGCATCCTGGACGTCCGCCAGGGCGACGGCACCTACGTCACCAGCCTGGACCCGCAGCTGCTGCTCGAGGCGATGAGCTTCGTCGTCGACTTCCACCGCGACGACACGGTCCTGGAGTTCCTCGCGGTGCGCCGCATTCTGGAGCCGGCCGCCACGGCGATGGCGGTGTCGCGGATCAGCGATGCCGAACTCGACGCGCTGTCGGCCCAGTTGGACGCGCTGGGCGCCGCGCCCTCCGTGGAGGAGCTGGTGGCCTCCGACCTCGAATTCCATCGCGGGATCGTGGCGGGGTCGGGGAACTCGGTGCTGTGCTCGCTCCTCGACGGGCTGTCCGGGCCCACGACCCGGGCCCGTATCTGGCGGGGGCTCACCCAGGAGGATGCGGTGAGCCGGACGTTGCACGAGCACCGGGCGATTCTCTCGGCCCTGCGCGATCGGGACACGGAGGCGGCCCGGTCCTGGGCGACTGTGCACATCGCCAGCGTGGAGCAGTGGCTGAGGTCAACCCTGTAGGTCTCCCCTGCCCGCCCCTTCCCGCTGTGACATTCTGCGGCGGGGCCGCGTGGCCTGCGGGGGTGCGGGTCGGCTGAGGCCGGGTCTCCGGGTGCGCTGCCCCCGGGCCCCGAAGGGCTCGGGGCACCCAGCACCGCCGGCCCCGCCTCAGTGCTTCCTCGGCTCCTCCGCGTTGCGCCAGATCTTGAGGTCCAGGGTGATGTACTTGCTCGGGTCGTTCGTGCCGGACTTGCCGCGGTACGTCGCCACCGCGATGTGGCCCGCGTCGCTGAGCACGCAGATCTCCGACCCGTCCGTGAGCTGGTCGAGGCCGATCTTGTCGGTGTAACGGGTTTCGGCGCGGCAGGTCTCCAGCGAACCCTTCTCCGAGTTGTTCAGGACGACCAGCTTGCCGTTGTCGGTGCCGATCTTCGTGTCCCCGAAGAGGGTGTCCATGTAGAAGTAGAGATCTCCGTGGTTGTACGACACGCCGGCGCTGCCGCCGGTGCCGGGGCGCGGCGGGTTGTCGGCCAGCATCAGCTGGTAGTTGGCCGTCAGGTTGATGCCCTGGTACGAGGCCGGGGTGGGGTCGGCGGGCTTCTGGTTCTTGCCGCTCGACCCGCCGCTCGTGGTGCCGGCACTGGCGGCCCTGCTTCCACCGGCGGAACCGGAGCTGCCCTTGGCCTTGTTGTCGGAGCCCTTCGGCAGCAGGGAGACGATGACCACGATGCCGATCAGCGCCGCGACGACGGACCCCGCGACGATCAGCCCCGTCCGCTTGCGCTTGGGCGCGGCGGGCGGGTAGCCGGGGTGGTGGGCGGGCGCCGGAGTGGGGTAGCCGGGTCCGTACCCGGGCGGAGGCGTCTGGTAGCCGGGGTGGGGCTGGTAGGCCGGCTGAGTCTGGTAGCCCGGCGGAGGTGTCTGGTAGCCGGGCGGAGGCGTCTGATAGCCGGGCGGAGGCGTCTGATAACCGGGCGGCACCGGGCCCGGGGCGGCCGGAGCGTTCGGTGCGTGCATCGGAGCGGCGGGGGCGCTCTGCGTCGGGGCGGCGGCCACGCCCACACCGGTCGGGACGTACGGGTTCGCGCCCTGCGTCGGGGGCTGCGCGGAGACCGCGGTCGGCGTCGGGGCCACAGCGGGCTGCGGCGGCGGGGTCTTCGCCGGTTCGGGCAGTTGGAGGCGCTCGGTGATGGAACCGGCGACCGCCTGGGGCAGCCAGTCCTCGCCCTGGCGGAGCGGGGCGGGCGAGAGGTCGTGGCACATCTGGATGACCTCGGTCAGGCTCGGACGGTCCGCGGGGTCGCGGCTGAGGCACCGCGTCACCAGGGGCCGCAGCTCTGCCGGCAGCGCGCTGAGGTCGGGGTCCTCGTGCACGATGCGGTACAGCACGGCGTGCGAGGAACCCTCGCCGTAAGCGGGCGCGCCGATCGCCGCGTAGGCCACGATCTGGCCGAGGGCGAAGATGTCGGTGTGCGGGGTGACCGTACCCGCGGCGGCCTGCTCGGGTGCCATGAACGCGGGCGTGCCGACGCTGACCCCGTGGCCGGTCAGCGAAGTGGCGTCCGCCGCACGGGCGATACCGAAGTCGATCACACGGGGACCGTCGGCGGCGAGGAGTACGTTCGCGGGCTTCAGGTCACGGTGGACGATGCCCGCGCCGTGGATGACGTGCAGCGCCTCCGCGACGCCGACGGCGAGCAGCAGCACGCTGCGCAGCGGCAGCCGCCCGTGCTGGGACACGGCGTCCGCGAGGGAGGGGCCGGGGACGTAGGCCGTCGCCAGCCAGGGCTGGGTGCCCTCGGTGTCGAAGTCGATGACGGGCGCGGTGTAGAGGCCCTGCACCCGCTGGGCCGCCTTCACTTCCTGCTGGAAGCGGCGCCGGAACTCGGGGTCCTCGCTGAACTCGGGGCGGATCACCTTGAGCGCGATGGGGCGTCCGCCGGGGGTGTAGGAGAGGTACACCTTGCCCATGCCGCCCGCACCCAGCACGGCGGTCAGACGGTAACCGCCCACCGTGGACGGGTCGTCCGGCCCAAGCGGCTGGAAAAGGCCGGTGGAAGGTGCGCTCATGAAAATCCGTCCCCTGTTGCGGCGGTGGGCCCGCCGATGCCCCAAACCCAACCGCGAGAGGGTATCCGACTTCCTGCCCCGCCCCAATGCGCAGTTCCCCGCGCCCCTCACACCCCCTTTCGGCCGCGGACCGTGCGTAGTTGCTCGCGCCCACGCGGCGGAGCCGCACAATGTCACAGCCCCGCGCCCCGGGCAGGATCGAAGAGGCAGGGCTAGTCCTGTTTTTCGCCGCTTGCGAAGCGGCTGATCACCAGCGCCACGATGATGATCGCTCCGTTCAGGAACTGGTTCCACAGGGCGGGGACGCCGCCCAGCGTCATCACGTTCACCACCAGTTGGAGCGTGAGCACACCCGTCAGCGCACCGAAGAGCGTGCCCCGCCCGCCCTTCAGGGAGATCCCCCCGATCACCGCCGCCGCGAACACCTGGAAGATCCACCCGTTCCCCTGGTTCGCCGCGACCGAACCGTAGTGCCCCGTATACAGAATCCCCGCGAACGCGGCCAGCAGACCGCCCACCGCCAGCACGATCCACGTCACCCGGTCCACCCGGATCCCCGCCGCCCGCGCCGCCTCCGCGTTCCCGCCGATCGCGTACAGCGCCCGCCCGTGCCGCAGCCACGCAAGGGCCGCCCCGCCGATCGCGAAGAGCGCGAGGCAGATCCAGACCGCGGCGGGCACGCCGAGCCAGTCCGTCATGCCGAGGTAGCGGAAGGACGGCGGCATGTCGATGATCGAGCGCCCGCCCGTGATGCCGACGTGCAGACCCCGCAGCATCGTCAGCATCCCGAGCGTCGCGATGAACCCGTTGACGTTCAGCTTCAGCATCAGGAAGCCGTTGAACGCGCCGATCGCCAGGCCGACCAGGAGGCACACCGGGATCGCCGTCCAGCCGGGCAGCAGGCCGACGCCCGTGAAGCGGCCGGCCGGCGCCGAGGACGGCAGGACCAGCCACATCGCGATGACCGGCGCGATGCCGATCGTCGACTCCAGGGACAGGTCCATCCGCCCGCAGATCAGGATCAGGGCCTGGCCGAGCACCAGCAGGCTCAGCTCGGAGGACTGCTGGATGACGCTGATCAGGTTGCCCGAGGTGAGGAACACCGGCGAGACGATGAAGCCGATGACCATCAGGACGAGGATCACGGGCACGAGGGAGAAGTCGCTCCAGCGGATGTGGGCCAGACGCCCGAGCGGGCTCGCATCCCGTACGCCCGCCGGTGCCTCGGTCGCCGTATCGGTCATGACCGCTCCCCCGTCCTCTCGACACCTTCCACGTCCCGCACACCTTCCATCGCCGCGACCAACTCCCGGTCGGTCCACCCGCTGCCGTATTCCGCGACGACCCGCCCGTGGAACAGCACGAGCACCCGGTCGCAGACCCTGAGGTCGTCGAGTTCGTCGGAGACGATCACCGCGGCGCTGCCCTCGTCGGCCACCCGCCGCACCACACCGAGGAGCGCGTCCTTGGATTTCACGTCCACGCCCGCCGTGGGGCGTACCGCCACCAGGACCACCGGTGTGCGGGCGAGCGCACGGGCCACCACGACCTTCTGCTGGTTGCCGCCCGAAAGGCCCGACACCGGCTGCTCGGGACCCCGCGTCCTGATGTCGAGCGAGCCGATCATCGAGAGCGCGAACTCCCTTGTTCTGGAAGGGAGTACGGTCCCCCAGGGCCCGAGCCGGTCGGTCACCGTGAGCGTCGCGTTCTCGGCGACCGAGCGGTCCGGGACGAGGCCCTGGCGGTGCCGGTCCTCCGGGATGTAGCCGATGCCCGCGTCGAGCGCGTGCGGCACGCTGCCCGGTTTCACCGCTCTGCCCTGTACGGTGACCCGGCCCGCGCCGGCCCGGCGCATCCCGGCCAGGGTCTCGCCGAGCGCGGTGTTCCCGCTGGCCGCGGCCCCGGCGACCCCGAGCACCTCGCCGGGGTGCACCGCCAGGTCGAGCGCCTCGAACTCCCCGTCCAGCGCGAGCCCTTCGGCCCGCAGGGCCGGTTCCGACGACGTCCGGGCGGGACCCGAGGCCGCACGCCAGGAGGTCCCGGCCGCGCCTGCCCGCTCCCCCGTCATCGCCGCGACCAGCTCGTCCTTGGGCAGGTCGGCGACGGAGGACGTGAGGACCCGGCGGGCGTCGCGGTAGACGGTGACCGCGGTGCACAGGTCGTACACCTCCTGGAGGTGGTGCGAGATGAACAGGAACGCCACGCCCTGCGCCTGGAGTTCGCGGAGCTTGGTGAACAGGCGCTGGATGCCGCGTGCGTCGAGCTGGGCGGTCGGTTCGTCCAGGACGATCAGGCGGGCGCCGAACGACAGGGCGCGGGCGATCTCGACGAACTGCCGCTGTTCCACCGGGAGTTGACCGGCGCGGGCATCCGGATCGACGTTCACCCCGTACTCGGCGAGGAGGTCACGGGCGCGGCGGCGCAGCCGGCTCCAGCGGATGCGTTCCCCCTCGAAGCGGTTCAGGAACAGGTTCTCGGCGACGGTCAGGTCCGGGACGACCATGGACTTCTGGTAGACGCAGGCGACCTTGGACTGCCAGCCGGCGCGGTCGCCGAAGGCCGGTGCGGGCGCGCCGCCGAACGTGACGGCTCCCGCGTCCGGCCGGTGAAGGCCCGTGACCACCCCGACCAGGGTGGACTTCCCGGCGCCGTTGCGGCCGACCAGGGCGTGCGATTCACCGGGCCGCACGGTCAGGCCGACGCCGTCGAGGGCGAGCGTGGGCCCGAAGCGTTTGACGATGCCGTGCGCGTGCAGAGCGGGTTCGGACCCCATGCCCCGCCCTTGTGCTGCTTCGGGTGCCGCGGCCGGCCCGTCCGGTCCGTGTGCCATGGCTAGCTCGTCTTCTGTAGCTGGTTCGCCCACAGCGAGGCGTCGTTCACGTTGTCCTTGGTGACCAGGGGTGCCGGCAGCTGGTCCTCGTAGCCGTTGTCGATCTTGATGATGTTCGAGCCGTGGTCGGTCGGGCCGACCTTGAACGTCTTGCCGTCCAGGGCCGCCTTCGCGTAGTACAGCGCGTACTTGGCGTAGAGGTCGGCGGGCTGCGAGACGGTCGCGTCGATCTTTCCGGCCTTGATCGCGTCGAACTCCTCGGGGATGCCGTCGTTGGAGACGATCGCGATGTGACCGGCGGCGCCCGGCGGCAGGAGCCGGCCCTTCTGCTGGAGCAGGGCGAGGGTCGGCTGGAGGAAGACCCCGCCGGCCTGCATGTAGATGCCGTTCAGACCGGGGTGGGCGGCGAGCGTGGACTGGAGCTTGGCGGAGGCGACGTCGCCCTTCCAGTCGGTGGCCAGCTCGTAGACCTTGATGCCGGGGTAGCTCTTGTCCATGCAGGACTTGAACGCCTCGGAGCGGTCCCGCCCGTTGATGGAGCTCAGGTCGCCCTGGAATTCGGCGACTTCTCCCTTGCCCTTGAGCCGCTCCCCCAGGTACTTGCAGGCCTTCTCGCCGTACGCCTTGTTGTCGGCGCGTACGACCATGTAGACATCGCCCTTGTCGGGGCGGGTGTCGACGCTGATGACCGGGATCTTGCGCTGGTTCAGGCTCTGGAGGGTGGAGGCGATCGCGCCGGTGTCCTGCGGGGCCATGACGACCGCCTTGGCACCCTGGTCGGTGAAGGCGGTGACGTCGGCGACCAGCTTGCCCACGTCGTTCTGGGAGTTGGTGAGGGGCAGCGCGGAGACCTCGCCGGACTTGACGCCCTTCTCGATGTACTGCTGGTAGGAGTTCCAGAAGTCGCTGTCGCTGCGCGGCAGGTCGATGCCGACCTTCTTCGATCCGGTACCGCCGCCGGACTCGCGGTTGCAGCCGGTGAGCAACGCGACCGCGACAAGTGCGGTGCAGGCGGCGGCAGTTGTCGTACGCACTCTCATGGTCCCGTCCTTGGTGGAGTTGCGGCTCAGGTACTCGGTCGCAGGCGCAGGCCCTGCATGCCGCCGTCCACGGCGAGGGCCGTGCCGGTGACGGCGGCCGCCGCCGGGCTTGCGAGGTAGGCGATCGCGGCGGCGACCTCGGCAGCCGAGACGAGGCGCCCCATCGGCTGGCGGGCCCGCAGAGCGGCGCGTTCGGCCTCCGGGTCGTCCGCCCGGTCGAGCAGCCGGGCGACCCAGGGGGTGTCGGCAGTGCCGGGGTTGACGCAGTTGACCCGCACCCCCTCGCGCACATGGTCGGCGGCCATCGCGAGGGTGAGGGAGAGGACGGCGCCCTTGGCCGCGCTGTACAGGGCGCGCTGCGGCAGGCCGGCGGTGGCGGCGATGGAACAGGTCTGGGTGAGGGACGCGCGGCCGGGCCGCTCCCCGGCCGCGCGTCGCAGATGGGGCAGCGCGTGCCGGGCGACCCTGACCATGCCGAGGACGTTCACGTCGAGGACGCGGTGCCATTCGGCGTCGTCGTTGTCCTCGACGGTGCCGACGGCGCCGACGCCCGCGTTGGAGACGACGGTGTGCAGGGCGCCGAATTCGCCCACGGCCCGGGCGACCGCGTCCCGTACGCCCGCGTCGTCGGTGACGTCGGCCTCCAGGGCGAGGGTGCCGGGTGGGGCGCCCTTCACGTCCCGGTCGAGTACGGCGACGCGGGCGCCGCGCTCCATGAGGAGCTCGGCGACGGCGGCGCCGATGCCCGAGGCGCCGCCCGTGACGAGGGCCGCCATGCCCTCGAAGTCCCTTGCACTGCTCATGAGGTGACCTCCTGGGCCGGTCGGCGGGCCAGCCACTGCGGCCCGTCCGGGTAGCGGTAGGCGGCGAGGGTGGCGGGGTGCATACGGGCGGAGAAGCCCGGGGCGGTCGGGGCGCGGTAGTGGCCGGCCTCGACGACGGCGGGCGCCGCGAAGTGCTCGTGCAGGTGGTCGACGTACTCGATGACCCGGTCCTCGCGGCTGCCGGAGACGGCGACGAAGTCGAACATGGCGAGGTGCTGGACGAGTTCGCACAGGCCGACCCCGCCCGCGTGCGGGCAGACCGGCACGCCGTACTTGGCGGCGAGCAGCAGGATCGCCAGGTTCTCGTTCACCCCGGCCACCCGGGCCGCGTCGATCTGCACGAAGTCGACGGCGCCCGCCTGGAGGAGCTGTTTGAACACGACCCGGTTGGCGACGTGTTCGCCGGTGGCGACCTTCACCGGCTGCCCGGCCCGCACGGCGGCGTGGCCGAGGATGTCGTCGGGGCTGGTCGGCTCCTCGATCCAGTGCGGCTCGTACGGGGCGAGCGCGGCCATCCAGCGGATGGCTTCGCAGACGTCCCAGCGCTGGTTGGCATCCACGGCGATGCGGATGCCGGGGCCCACGGCGGCGCGGGCCAGGCTCAGTCTGCGGACGTCGTCGTCGAGGTCGGCGCCGACCTTCAGCTTGATCTGGACGAAGCCGTCGGCGACGGCCTCCTTGGCGAGGCGGACCAGCTTGGCGTCGTCGTAGCCGAGCCAGCCGGGCGAGGTGGTGTACGCGGGGTAGCCCTCTTCACGAAGGAGCCGGGCCCGCTCTGTGCGGCCGGGTTCGGCGGCACGCAGGATGGCGAGCGCCTCGTCCCTGGTCAGTACGTCCGTGAGATAGCGGAAGTCGACGAGCGAGACCAGGTCCTCGGGCGACATCGAGGCGAGAAACTCCCACACGGGCAGGCCCGCCGTGGTGGCCGCCAGGTCCCATGCGGCGTTGACGACGGCGCCCGCCGCCATGTGCATGACCCCCTTCTCCGGCCCCAGCCAGCGGAGTTGGGAGTCGTGGGTGAGGTCGTGGTGCAGGACGGCGAGGTCGGCCGCGGAAGTCGGAGCCGGGCGGCCGACGACGTAGGGCCGCAGCGCCTCGATGGCGGCGGCGGTCACCTCGTTGCCTCGGCCGATGGTGAAGACGAAGCCGTGGCCCTCGTGGCCGCCGTCGGTGCGCAGCACCACATAGGCGGCCGAGTAGTCGGGGTCCGGATTCATGGCGTCCGAGCCGTCGAGCCGTTCCGAGGTGGGAAAGCGGATGTCGTGTACCTCGAACCCCGTGACGCTCGGCCTCATGCACGCCCCCTGGATGAACACGTGGATCTGCCCATGGCACTACCCGCGGCACTACCCGTGGATCTTCGCCGCAATGAACCGATGAATCACTGAACGAACGTCCGCAGGAACCTTTACGGGAACATCCGTGTGGACATCGGATCTCTTCCGGTCATCCGATGTATATCCTCGCCCGAGCGCCAGCGTCCAGGGTGCTGCAGGAACTTACGGCCCACAGCTCGGATGAATCGGCATCCGAGTGTGCTGTTGCCCCGCCAGGGACCCCTTCATTCCTCCGTCACTCCCGGCGCCGGAGGGCCGTGCACGGGGGCTGCGGCTGGGTAGGTCTGAAGCCGTAAGGTTGGGACGTACGCAAGGGAACTTCTGAGGGAGGCACTGGGTGATCGAGCTGGAGGGCGTTCCCGAGCTGGTCGACCCGGTCATGATCGCCGCGTTCGAGGGCTGGAACGACGCGGGCGACGCCGCCTCCTCCGCTGTCGCGCACCTGGACGGGGCGTGGAAGGGCGAGGTCTTCGCGGCGCTGGACGCGGAGGACTACTACGACTTCCAGGTGAACCGGCCGACCGTGTGGCTGGACGGCGGGGTCCGCAAGATCACATGGCCGACCACCCGGCTCTCCGTGGTGCGGGTCGGCGGCGACAAGCCGCGCGATCTGGTCCTGGTGCGCGGCATCGAGCCGTCGATGCGCTGGCGCTCGTTCTGCAACGAGATCCTGGGCTTCGCGCACGAGCTGGGCGTGGAGATGGTGGTGATCCTGGGCGCGCTGCTCGGCGACACCCCGCACACCCGGCCGGTGCCGGTCAGCGGCGTGACCTCCGACCCGGACCTGGCGCGGACCATGGATCTGGAGGAGACCCGGTACGAGGGCCCGACCGGCATCGTCGGCATCCTCCAGGAGGCCTGCACGCATGCGGGAGTTCCCGCGGTCAGCCTCTGGGCCGCGGTGCCGCACTACGTGTCCCAGCCGCCGAACCCCAAGGCCACGCTCGCCCTGCTCAACCGTCTGGAAGACCTGATCGACCTCAGGATTCCGCTCGGCGAACTCGCCGAGGACGCCCGGGCCTGGCAGCTCGGCGTCGACCAACTGGCCGCCGAGGACAGCGAGGTGGCCGAGTACGTCCAGACGCTGGAGGAGGCGCGCGACACCGCGGACCTGCCCGAGGCGTCCGGCGAGGCGATCGCCCGCGAATTCGAGCGGTACCTGCGGCGCCGGGACGGCGGTCCCGGCCCCGGCCAGGCCACGGCGGGCGGTCACGCGACCGAGGGCGACGGCTCGTACCTGCGGGACACCTCCAGCGGGCGCACCCGGCCCCCGAAGCCGCCGAAGACGGAGGACCCCGGCGAGGACACCTCCGAGGAGTAGCCCCCGGGCCCGGCTCCGGTTCGCGTTGCGGCGCCTCCCCTCGCGCGGGAAGGTCGAAGGACCAGTGCCTTCGGGAGGTGTCGTACGTCATGGCCATCGCCACGGTGAATCCGGCTACCGGTGAGACGCTCAAGAGCTTCGGTGCCATGGGGCCCGAGGAGGTGGAGCGCCGCCTCGCCACGGCCGGGGCCGCCTTCGCCGACTACCGCACGACCGGCTTCGACGAACGCACGCGGCTGGTGCTGCGGGCCGCCGACCTGCTCGACGGCGACCGGGACGACATCGCGCGCACCATGACCCTGGAGATGGGCAAGCCCGTCGCGGCCGCCCGGGCCGAGGCGGCGAAGTGCGCGAAGGCGATGCGCTGGTACGCCGAGCACGCGGCCGCCCTGCTCGCCGACGAGGAGCCCGCCGAGGACGACGTCCGGGACTCCGGGGCCGAGCGGTGCAGGGTCCACTACCGGCCGCTCGGCGTGATCCTCGCCGTGATGCCGTGGAACTTCCCGCTCTGGCAGGTCGTACGGTTCGCGGCGCCCGCACTGATGGCGGGCAACGTCGGCCTGCTCAAGCACGCCTCGAACGTGCCGCAGACGGCGCTGTACCTGGAGGACCTGTTCCGCCGGGCGGGCTTCCCCGAGGGCTGCTTCCAGACCCTGCTCATCGGCTCCGACGGCGTCGAGAAGGTGCTGCGCGACCGGCGGGTGGCGGCCGCGACACTGACCGGCAGCGAGCCGGCGGGCCGCTCGGTGGCGGCGATCTGCGGCGACGAGATCAAGAAGACGGTGCTCGAACTCGGCGGCAGCGACCCCTACCTCGTCCTGCCCTCCGCCGATGTGGATCGGGCCGCGCGGACCGCGGTGACCGCCCGGGTGCAGAACAACGGCCAGTCCTGCATCGCCGCGAAGCGCTTCATCGTCCACACCGACGTCTACGACGCGTTCGCCGAGCGATTCACGGCAGGAATGCGGGAGTTGAAGGTCGGCGACCCGCTCCTGGAGGACACGAACGTGGGCCCGCTTGCGAGCGAGCAGGGCCGGACCGACCTGGAGGAGCTCGTCGACGACGCCGTACGCAAGGGAGCGACCGCGCTGTGCGGTGGAAGCCGTCCCGAGGGAAGCGAGCGGGGCTGGTTCTACCTGCCCACCGTCCTGGCGGGCATCACCCAGGACATGCGGATCCACCAGGAGGAGACCTTCGGCCCGGTCGCCACGCTGTACCGGGTGCGGGACCTCGACGAGGCGGTGTCGGTCGCCAACGACTCGCCGTTCGGCCTGAGTTCGAACGTCTGGACCCGCGACGACGGCGAGGTCGAGCGCTGTGTTCGGGACCTTCAGGCGGGCGGGGTGTTCTTCAACGGGATGACCGCGTCGCACCCTGCGTTCCCCTTCGGAGGGATCAAGCGGTCTGGGTACGGGCGGGAGCTGTCTGCCCACGGCATTCGGGAGTTCTGCAACGTCACGACCGTTTGGCACGGCGCGAGCAGCTGAGCGCCGGGCACGAAGTGCGGGTATTCGACCGCGGGCCGGTGGGGGCGGGTCGCTCAGTTCCCCGCGCCCTTCGGGGCGCGGGGCTTGGCCGACCGCCATCAGTACGGGTAACCGGTCGTACGCCGAACCCGGCGGCGTCGGAATCCGGAAGGCGGGCCCGGGACCGCCGTGGTCCAACCGTGGGCGCGTTCCGGCCACCCCGCGCAGACGCGTCAACCTCCCTGTCACAGAGGCCGCTCGAAGTTCCCGGCGCCCCGCCAAACTCAACCGTCTTTGGCGGAATTGCGGCGTGACATCGGTTTCCGGTCCAAATGCACGGGTTGCCCATTCAGCTTGATTTCAAACTTTGTTCGCGCCAGCGGGGTTTACGTTCCGCCGCTCCGGTAGCAAGGTGTGTCCCCGTAGGCACGCCAAGCACAGCACCCGAGGGGAGCGGCGGAAGCGATGACCGATCGGATTCACCCGGGCCAGGGCCCCGGAACGGCGGGGCCAGGACCCGATGGAGCTGGATTCACCTATCACGGAGCCGAGCCGGAACTGATCGTCGTCGCGCGGGCCGAGGCCCGGCTGCGCGTCGGCGCCGAGGGCATCCGCTCGGCTTCCGGGGCCGACACCTCGGCTCTCTCGATGTTCCTCGCCGACGAACAGATCGCCCTGGAGCCGCTGTTCGGCCGCGAGGAGCGACTGGCCCAGGTCCCGCAGGGCACCTCCCGCGAGGCGCTCCCGGACCTGTCCCTCTACTACCGGGTACGCGGTGGCGGCGAGCGGGCCACGGAGCTGAGCGCACGGCTCGCCGCGCTGCCCGAGGTCGAGACGGCGTACGTGAAGCCGGGCGCCGTGCCCGCCTCGATGACGGGACGCGACGAGGAGACCATCAAGCGGCTGAAGGAGGGCGCCCCTGCGACGCCCGACTACACCGGCCGGCAGGGCTATCTGAACCCCGCGCCCGAGGGCGTCGACGCCTACTGGGCGTGGCTGCGGCCGGGCGGTTCCGGCGAGGGCGTCACCGTCATCGACGTGGAGGGCGCCTGGCAGCTGGGCCACGAGGACCTGGTGGAGAAGCTCGCCGGGATCGTGGTCGGCAACCCGGTGCAGGACGTGGCGTGGCGCAACCACGGCACGGCCGTGCTCGGGATCATCGGCGGCGACCGGGACGAGAAGGGCATCACCGGGATCGCCCCGGAGGCGGTCACGGCGGCCGCCTCGTTCCAGGGCATCGGCACGGCGGCGGCGATCCACGCCGCGGCCGACCGGCTCTCGCCCGGCGACATCGTCCTGATCGAACTGCACCGCCCGGGGCCCAGGTCCGACTTCCAGGACCGGGACGACCAGGTGGGCTACATCCCGATCGAGTGGTGGCCGGACGACTTCGCGGCGATCCGCTGGGCGACCGCGAAGGGCGTCCTGGTGGTGGCGGCCGGCGGCAACGGCGGCGAGAGCCTGGACGACGCGCTGTACGAGCGGCGACCCGAGGGCTTCCCGCAGGACTGGCGCAACCCGTTCAACCCGTCCAACCAGTCCTCGGGCGCGGTCCTGGTGGGCGCGGGCGCACCGCCGCCCGGCACGCACGGCCGCGACCACGGCCCGGACCGCTCGCGGCTCGCGTTCTCCAACTACGGCGCCCGCCTGGACGCCCAGGGCTGGGGCCGCGAGACCACCACGACCGGCGGGTTCTGGCACCGGGAGGGCGACCTCCAGGGTGGCACCGAGGAGATCGCCTGGTACACGGACACGTTCTCCGGGACGTCCTCGGCCGCGCCCATCGTGGTCGGCGCCCTCGCTTCGCTGCAGGGCATGCTGAAGGCCACCGGGCAGGACCCGATGACGCCGGAGCAGGCCCGTACGATCCTGCGGTCGTCCGGTTCGCCGCAGCAGGACGCGCCGGGCCGCCCCGCCTCGCAGCGCATCGGCAACCGGCCCGACATCAAGGCCGCGGTGACCCGTCTGATGCCCTCGACGGTCGGCACCGGTCAGGCCGAGCGGTACTGGGACGAACTGATCCCGTACCCCCATGAACTGCCCCCGAGGCTCCGGCTGTTCGTGGCCGGGGCATGGCGCAACCTGAACAATCCCGCGCCCGAACTCCGCCAGGCGGTGCACTCCGCCTTCGCGGCCGGACGGCCGGACATACGGGTCTGGTTCTCGGACGACGAGGTCGTCGGCCTGGTGGTCGCCAGCTGAGTCCCCGGACACCGGACAGCCAACGGAACTCACAACAGGGAAGGTGACACCCGCATGAGCACCACCCCGCAGATGAGCCAGCAGCACCAGATGCACCAACAGCAGCAGTACGGCCAGCAGATGGGCCAGCAGGGCCCCAGCACCTCCCCGCCTCAGGGCTTCGGCCAGCAGCAGGGCTACGGCCAGCAGGGCTTCACCCCGCAGTACGGCCAGCAGGGCATCGGCCAGCAGCTGCCGCCGCAGATCCAGCAGCAGCTCCAGCAGCTCGGCCAGCAGCAGCCCTACCAGCAGCTGCTCCAGCAGATGGGCGGCCAGCAGGGTCAGCAGCAGGGCATCGGCCAGCCGCTCGTGCTGCCCGCCGCGGTCAACAGCGCCGCCCTGGTCAGCGGCATCGCCACGAAGTTCTGGGATGTCGTGACCCCGCTGCCCGGCCAGCCGTCGATCCTGTACTTGTTCATCGACGGCGCCTGGCGCCAGCTCGCGAACCCGAACCCCGTCACCCATGACGAGGTCCAGGAGGCCTTCGCGTTCGGGCAGCAGGTCATCGGGTTCTACGACAACACCAACAGCGTCATCCAGGCGATCGTGGTGAACAAGCAGTAGCGCCAACTCCCGCACAGAGGGCGCCGGGTGGGGACATCCCCGCCCGGCGCCCGCCGTATATCTAGGCGCAGCTGAACTTGGCGCCGGCCCAGTCCCCGTGGTCGCCGGACTTGGAGCCGTTGGTGTCGGTGATCTTCAGATGGACGTGCCGGGCGCCACCGAGGGGCACGTTCACCGGCACGGTCGCGGAGGCTCCGGTCACCTTCGGCGAGGTCCACAGGACCTTGCCGTCCGCCTCCACGGAGAAGGCGACCTCCCCGTAGCCGTTGATCTCGTCGTCGATGCCGGCGTCGGCGGTGAAGGCGGTGCAGCGCCCGCCGGTGTAGACCTCGATGTCGGAGTCGGCGTGGGCGCCGATGCCCTTGGCGTACGTCTTCCCGGCGAGCGTGAGGGTGTGGCCGTCGGCCGCCCCGGACTCGCCGTTGGAGCGGTCGCGTTCGGGCGGCCCGTATCCGTTGGAAGACGTCAGCCAGACCATGTCACTGGCCCAGGTGTCGGCCGCGGGCGGCGCCGGCATCACGGAGACCGCGATCCGCTGCTGTGAACTCCCCTGTCCGGAGGACGAGTTGAGGTTCAGCGTGATCTCGCCGGGCTTGGTGCCCTTGGCCGGAGTGACGCCCACCTCGACGCGCCGGGTGGTGCCGGCCGGGACGCGGTCGAGCGCGGCGGGCGGGGTTACGGTCCACCCGGCCGGCGCGGCGACGGACACCTGGACGCCGGTCGCGTCCTTGGCCCCGGCGGTGACGTCCACCGCCACCTTGCCGGGCGCACCGGCGCCGAGCTCCTGCCCGGCGGGCGCGGCCAGCGCGACCCGGTCGCCCGGGGTGCGGCCGCCGACGGCGCTGGTGTCCTTGAGCTTCACCTCGAACGCCTTGTCCGTGCGCAGGCTCGCGGTCTTCACCAGCACTACGCCGCCCCGGTCGCTCGGGTCGTAGAACCAGCCCGTGGCGGCCTTGTCGTACGCGGCCTTCGAGCCGAGCCGCGCGAGCTGCCGCCCCTGGACCTCGACCTTGACGGGCGCGCTGCCCGTGTGCACGGTCAGCTCGTAGGGGCGGGTGGTCTGCTTGCCCGTGAACTCCCCCTTGCCGGCGCCCACTTGGACCCGCACGTCGCCCGAGCCGCGCTGCGGAGCCGAGACGTCTGTGCGCTGGGTGGCGAAGGCGCCGGTCCGGTTCGCCCGCGTCACACCGTCGTCCTCGTACAGCTGGAAGGAGGAGCGGCCCTGCGGGTAGATGTCCCAGGCCAGCGGCGAGTCGGCGGTGCGGTCCTGGTAGGAGCGGATGCCGGGCCACATCGGGACGGCGGCGCCCGCCTTCACGAACAGCGGCAGCGTGTCGAGGGGCGCACTGTAATGGTCGACGGTGGTCGGGCCCTGGTAGGTGCGCCCGCTCCAGTAGTCGATCCAGGTGCCTTTGGGGAGGTAGATCCCGTTGCGTACGGTCGAGTCCTGGTAGACCGGCGCGACCAGGAAGTCCTCGCCGGACAGGAACTCGTACTTGGCGGCGTCGGTCGCCGCCTTCGGGTCGTCGGGGTATTCGAGCGCCAGCGGACGGACGGGGCCGACTCCGGTCTTCGTCGCCTCGTGGGCGTAGGAGTACATGTAGGGAAGGAGCGACTCCTTGAGCTTGAGATAGCCGCGGTTGATGGAGGTGTACGGCTCGCCGTACTGGTAGGGCTGCTTGTCGCCGGCGGCCCAGCCGTCCATCGTCATCACGGCGGGCAGGAACGACTTCCACTGGAGGTCGCGCGTGTACGTCTTCGGGCTGCCGCCGAAGATGCCGTCGATGTCGCCGCTGGTGTAGGCGAGGCCGGACAGGGTCGCGCCCGCGTAGGTCGGTATCTGCCAGCGGATGTAGTCCCAGCTGCCCGACTGGTCGCCGGACCACTGGACGCCGCAGCGCTGCGCGCCCGACCAGCTCTCCGGGGCCCAGGTGAAGCCGCGCGCGTCGCTGTTGGCCTCGATGCCCTGGTAGGCGGCCTTGCAGCCGTCGAGCGCGTGCTTGTACCCGTCGCCGACCCAGGCGACGTCGAGCTTGGCGACGCGCTGGCCCGCCTTGACCTGGTCGGCGAGCTTGTCGAGACCGTCCTCGGTCCACAGCCCCATGTGCATGGAGTCGTGCTGCAGGCCCTTGGCCGTCTCGGCGAGATTCTCGTAACCGCAGCCGTAGCCGTCGTTGACGAGCATCCAGCCGTTGGGCATGTCGTTGGTCTTGTACGCGTCGGCGACCTTGAGGGCGTCGAGGGTGTGGCGCTCTCCGCGGTTGGCGTTGTGCAGATAGCAGTCGGAGTCGCCGGGTTCGAGCCCGTAGACCGGCGGCAGGAACGGCTTTCCGGTCAACTGGGTGTAGTCGCCGATGACTTGCTTGGCATCGCCCGCGAAGTAGTAGGCGTCGAAGCGCTGTTCCTTGGCGCTCGCGGTGACGGGCTGCCCGAAGACGTACGTATTGGGGGCGTAGGTGTTGCGGAAGACGCCGTAACCGGCCGTCGAGAGGTAGAACGGGACGGAGTTGGGGTGGCCGCCGTCGTTCCAGTTGTCGTCGACGCCGACCTGCACCGTCCGGTCGCGGTGCGAGGTGTTGCCACGGCCGTTCTGCATGCCGCCGCCGTAGAACTGCTCGGTGGCGCCGCGCGACAGGGTCTGGGTGGTGGTGTCCTTGGTCCAGCTCAGCGGCTTGGTCTCGGTCCAGAGCTGGGTGCCGTCCGCCTTGTAGAGGGCGAAGCGGAGCGGGGACTTGAAGGCGCGCAGGGTGACCCTGTCGGTGCTCAGCTCGTAGCGGTCACCCTTGTCCTTCCAGCGGGCGGCCGGCGGCTTGCCCTGCGGCAGGACGATGTCGGAGCCGGTCGGGTCGGTGAACTTTCCGTCCGGGGCGAGTTCGATGCGGAAGGTGTCGGCGGTGACGAAGCGGACCCGGGCCTCGGCCGCACCCGCGTGCAGCGTGAAGACGGAGCCCGCGGCGGCCTCGAAGCCGGTCACGTTCCCTACGGAGGTGGCGGCGGGGGTGTCGGCGGGCGGCGCGGCCTGCGCGCTGCCCGGCCCCGCGAACACCCCGAGCAGACCGAGCACGGCCGCACCCGCGAGCGCCACTCTCGTGCGTATTGGTGATTGCATAGAGCGTGTTTAGCGCACAAACGAGCATTGGACCATGGGGTGGGCCGAGGAAACATGGGGCGGGCCGAGGAAAAAACGAAACCGCCCCCGGACTCACGAGGAGTCCAAGGGCGGTGCGGGCAGAGCCGGTTGATCCTTACAGGGCGACGCCGAGGAGGGCGTCGACCGTGCGGGAGACGAGACCCGGGGCGGCCTCGTCGGTGCCGCCTTCGGCGTCCTGGCGCTCGGCCCAGCGGTCCACCGCGGCGAGGGCGGCGGGCGCGTCGAGGTCGTCGGCGAGGGCCTCGCGGACCTCCTCGACCAGCGCGTCCGCGGACGGGCCGTCGGGCCGCGACACGGCGGCGCGCCAGCGCCCGAGGCGATCGAGGGCGTCCCGGAGCACCTGGTCGGTCCACTCCCAGTCGGCCCGGTAGTGGTGGGCGAGCAGGGTGAGGCGGATGGCGGCCGGGTCGACGCCGTCGCGCCGCAGCTTCGAGACGAAGACCAGGTTGCCCTTGGACTTGGACATCTTCTCGCCGTCCAGGGCGACCATGCCGGCGTGTACGTACGCCTTGGCGAAGGGGTACTCGCCGGTCAGCGCCTGGGCGTGGGATGCGCCCATCTCGTGGTGCGGGAAGATCAGGTCGGAGCCGCCGCCCTGCACGTCGAAGCCCATGCCGAGGTGGTCGAGGGCGATGGCGACGCACTCGATGTGCCAGCCGGGGCGGCCGCGCCCGAGGGAGGCGCCGTCCCAGCTCGGCTCGCCCTCGCGGGCGGCCATCCACAGCATCGGGTCGAGCGGGTTCTTCTTGCCGGGCCGCTCGGGGTCGCCGCCGCGCTCGGCGGACAGCGCCTTCATGGCGGCGGCGTCGTAGTGCGAGACCGCGCCGAAGTGCGGGTCGCTCTCGACGGAGAAGTAGATGTCCCCTTCGAGCTCGTACGCGGCTCCCGCGTCCCGCAGCCGTTCGACCAGCGGGACGATCCCGGGTATCGACTCGACCGCGCCGATGTAGTGCTTCGGGGGGAGCAGGCGCAGGGCGGTCATGTCCTCGCGGAACAGCGCGGTCTCGCCCTCGGCGAGCTCCACCCAGTCCTTGCCGTCGCGGATGGCTCGCTCCAGCAAGGGGTCGTCCACGTCCGTCACGTTCTGGACGTAGTGAACCTGCCGCTTGGTGTCGAGCCACACGCGCTGAACGAGGTCGAACGCGTTGTAGGTCGCCGCGTGACCCATGTGGGTCGCGTCGTACGGGGTGATCCCGCAGACGTAGATGCGGGCGACGGGACCGGGGTCGAGGGTGACTCGACCGCCGGTCGCGGTGTCGTGGATCCGGAGGTCGCGGCCCTTGCCGGGCAGGGCGGGGACCTCAGAAGCGGGCCAGGCATGCATGTCTTGAGCGTAACCGGACGCGGGTTCCGGATACGAACCGGACCCCGCGCTTGGCCGAATAGGCCCTCTTGCGCAAGGTGGCCCGGTTGTGCCGGGGCTCCGCCAGGCCCCGAGAGGCGCCCCGCCCCACCCCTTCCCGAAACCCTCCGGGGGTGGGAAGTGGGTGAAGCCGGTTCTCCTGGGGCTCCGCACCAGACCCCGTCGCCCCGAACGGCGCTCGTCCTCAAACGCCGGACGGGCTGAAATGCCCCGGTGCTGACCAGCATGGACGCTGCCAGGGGCGCGGGGAACTGCGCGACCGGCCACGCACGATCCGCGGCCGACCGGCACCGGACCTGACCGCACCCTCCCCCATCCGCCGGAGGCTTTCGGGAAGGGGCGGGGAGGGGCCAAAGAGTCCGGGGCGGAGCCCCGGCCGGGGAACGGTCTCAGACCGGTGGCCACGGGATCGATGGCCACTCGCCGGAGGGGGCCGGGTGGACCCCCGCCGACAGCAGCGCGGCAACCCGCCCCCGCACCGCCTCCACCTCCGCCGCCGTGATCAGCCCACCCAGCCGGACGGCAAGGGGCTCCCGGGGCCGAAGGGCCTCGGCCAGGCCCTTCAGGGCGCCCACCGCCTCCGAGGTGAGCGGCTCACCCGCCCACCCCCACAGCAGCGTCCGCAACTTGTCGTCCACGTTGAACGTGACCCCGTGATCGATCCCGTACAGCCGCCCGCCGGGCGCGGGCAGCAGATGCCCGCCCTTGCGATCCCCGTTGTTGATCACCGCGTCGAGCACGGCGAGCCGCCGCAGCCGGTCGTCGTCCGCGTGCACGAGCAGCGCGGTGCGGCCTTCGCCGACCTCGGCGAGCGCGACCGCCTTCCAGCCCTCGGCCGGCTCCTCGTCGTCGACGAGCGCGAGCAGCCCGGAGTCTTCCTCGACCGGCTCGATCCACAGCTGGACCATGCCCTCGCCGTAGGGCCCGTCGCGCAGCACGGTGGGCGGCACGAGATCCCAGCCGGTCGCCTGCGACACCTCGTACGCCGCGACCTCGCGCTGGGCGAGCGTGCCGTCGGGGAAGTCCCACAGCGGCCGCTCCCCCGCGACGGGCTTGTAGACGCACTCCGCGCTGTCGTCCCCGTACGCGACGGAGCAGTACAGGACCGCGTTGGACGCCTCGCGGATCCGGCCGAGGACGGTGAGCTCACCCTTGGCGAGGAGCTCGGCGGAGGTCAGGCTCCGCGGCGGTATCCGTTCTGGCGCGGGCATACGTGTCCTTCCGGGTCGAGCGGCAGGCTGCACAGCGGGCACGGCGGCCGGCCCGCGTTCACGACGTCGAGGGCGCGCTTGGCGAAGGCCCGGGCCTGGGCTCCGGTCAGGCGCACCCGCAGCATCGGCGGGCCGTTCTCCTCGTCCTGGAGCATGCGCTCCTCGGCCTCGGCGAGGTCGTCCTCGGTGTCCGCGTCGAGCTCGACCAGGGCCTGCGCCTCGATGATCATGCGTTGTTCGTCGCCGTCCCAGGCCAGCGCCATGGTGCCGACCCGGAACTCCTCCTCGACGGGAGCGTCGAGCGGCGCGGTGTCCGTGACGTCGGGCGGGGCGACGGCGGGTACAGGAGCGTTTCCTCCGGTCCTGCGCACGACCTCGTCGAGCAGCTCGTCGATCCGCTCGGCAAGGGCTGCGACCTGGGTCTTCTCCAGGGCGACGCTGGTGGTGCGACTGCCCGCGGACGCCTGGAGGAAGAACGTACGGCGCCCGGGCAGCCCGACCGTGCCGGCCACGAAACGGTCCGGCGGGTCGTAGAAGAACACCTGACGGGACACGTTCTGGTCTCCCTAGTTCGGAGTTGGAGCAGCGGTTTTCGGCGCGTCCACCCTACTGCGCGCGGCGATCACGGTGCTCCCGCACCGCCACCGACCTCGGCCTGATCGTCCGGCTCTTTCTCGCGCGGGGCGAGCGAGGCGAGGTCGCCGGTGTCCCCGAGGCGTACGAGGAAGGGCCGCAGGCGGGTGTAACGGATGACGGTGAGGGAACACGGTTCCACCGAGATCCGCTGGAAGAGGTCGAGATGCATGCCGAGGGCGTCCGCCACGATCGACTTGATGATGTCGCCGTGCGAGCACATGGCGTAGACCGCGTCGGGGCCGTGCTCGGTCTCGATCCGGGTGTTCCAGTCCCGTACGGCCTCGACGGCCCGGGCCTGCATGGCCCGCATCGACTCGCCGCCGGGGAAGGCCGCGTTGGAGGGGTGCTGCTGCACGACCTCCATCAGCGGTTCGGTGGAGAGCTCGGAGAGCTTGCGGCCCGACCAGTCGCCGTAGTGGCACTCGCCGATCAGGTCCTCGGGGTGCAGCGTCAGTCCGGGGCGGGCGTCGAGGAGCGGCTGCACGGTCTCGCGGCAGCGTTGCAGCGGGCTGGTGACGACGGCGGCGAGCGGCACGGAGGCGAGCCGGGCCGGCAGGGCGGCGGCCTGGGCGCGGCCGCGCTCGTCGAGGGCGACACCCGGCGTCCAGCCGGCCAGCACCCCCGCCGTGTTGGCGGTGGAACGTCCGTGGCGTACGAGGATCAGCGTGGCCATGTGCGCCAGCCTAGGCGTGCGGCCGCCCTCGGGTGCGGGCGGCTCCCGATCAAGGGACAATGCCCGCAATGATCGTCGACTGTGCCATCTACCGCGAGGGGCGCCGCACCGAGGGCCCGAGGGACTTCTCGGACGCCCTCGACCAGGCGCGCTCCATCGGCGACAGCTTCCTGTGGCTCGGCCTCTACGAGCCGACGGAGGAGGAATTCGACCTGGTCAGCAGCGAGTTCGGACTGCACAGGCTGGCCGTGGAGGATGCCCTGAAGGCGCATCAGCGGCCGAAGCTGGAGGTCTACGACGACTCGCTGTTCATGGTCCTGAAGCCGGTGGTGTACGAGCCGCACGGCGACACCGTGACCTCCGGCGAGCTGATGCTCTTCGTGGGCGACTGCTTCGTGGTGAGCGTCCGGCACGGCGAGGGCGCCCCGCTCAAGGCGGTGCGGCGCAGGCTGGAGGCAGAGCCGGAGCTCCTCAAGCACGGGCCGACGACGGTCCTGTACGCGGTGAGCGACGCGGTCGTCGACCACTACACGGAGGTGGCGGCGGAGCTCCAGACCGACCTGGAGGAGCTGGAGGCGCAGATCTTCTCGCCGACGGGTGGCGGCGACACCAAGAACACGGCCTCGCGGATCTACACCTTCAAGCGGCAGCTCCTGGAGTTCCGCCGGGCGACCGGCCCGCTCGCGCAGCCCGTGCAGCGCCTCGCGAGCGCGGGCGTGCCGTTCGTGAACGCCAAGTCGCAGCCGTTCTTCCGCGATGTGGACGACCACCTGATGAAGACCAACGAGGCGGTGGAGGGCCTGGACCGGCTGCTCTCCGACATCCTCTCGGCCCATCTCGCCCAGGTGAGCGTCCGCCAGAACGACGACATGCGGAAGATCTCGGCGTGGGCGGCGATGGCGGCGGTTCCCACGATGGTGGCCGGCGTCTACGGCATGAACTTCGACCACATGCCGGAGCTCCACTGGTGGTGGGGCTACCCGGCGGTGATCCTCCTGATGGTGGTGCTCGAAATCTCCCTGTACCGGCTGTTCAAGCGCCGGGGCTGGCTGTAGCTCAGGCGAATCCCGGTGCGGGGACGGCGGGGCCGCCAAGGGCGTCGCGCCGCTCGGGCATGGTGAGGCTGACCATCCGCCGCCACCCGCCGAGCCGTTCGTAGGCGTACACCGCGTGGATGCCCGCCGCGAGGACCGCCGCCTTGGTGCGCGGCCAGGCGAGGATCCGTCCCATGTGAGCCATCACTGCGAGGCTGACATCGCGGTACACGCGGATCTCGGCGAGCGCGCACTCGCGCAGTACGCGCTGGATCACGGGGCCGTGTCCGGCCCGGGCCAGGCGCAGCAACTCCTCGTGGCAGTACGCCAGGTGGTTGTCCTCGTCGTCGGAGATCATCCGCACCGCCCGGCCGATGTCGGGGTCCGAGCCGAAGTGTCTGCGCAGGAGTGCCATCTGTTCGGAGGCGCGCTGTTCGGTGACCCGGCTGTGGGCGAGGTAGACGACGACGTCCTGTTCGGTGAGCGGCGCCTCGCCCCGGAGCTGTTCGTGACCGAGCCCGATGCCGTGCTGTTCGAGCAGCATCGTGTAGTCGGTGTCGGGCGGTACGTCGACGGGGCTCAGGCAGCGCCTCTTCAGCAGCGCGTTGAAGATCCGTCCGTGCTTGTCCTCGTCGGCGCCGTGCCGGGCGACCTTGGGGGCGAGGTCGCGGCAGCTCTGGGGCAGGAGGGAGGCGATCCGGCCGTTCTCCCAGCCGCCCTGGGACTCGCCGCTGGCCGCTATGGAGCAGAAGAGCCGGAACGACTCGTCGTGGTCGAGGATCTCCTGGAACAGACTCTTGGCCGAGAGCATCGCCGTACCTCCGGGGTGCGCACAGTGACCATGCGAAACCGAGTCAAATGCGGCGAACCACCGGCGGCAACAGGGGGTCGGGCTCCACTGGGCCGAACGAAGGAATGTGCGGTGCCCACATCGCCGTAACCGGGCGGCGTGTCGGGGCGTTGTCAGACATGACGGCCGTGGCGGGGAAGACCCCCCGAGCCCCCACCACGGCCGCAGAGACAATCCCCTGGGACGATCTCCTGGACGGATCCCCTGGGACGTTCCCTACGCGAGGCCCGCGCGCTCCAGCGCCTCGGTGCCCGCGCGCAGCGAGGCGAGCCGTTCGTCGAGCGTGAAGCCGGCCGGGGCCAGGGTCAGCGTGGTGACGCCGGAGGCCGCGTACGCCTGCATCCGGTCGGCGATCCGCTCGACCGAGCCGAGCAGCGTGGTCGAGTCGATGAGCTGCTGCGGCACCGCGGCGCCCGCGCCCGCCTTGTCGCCGGACAGGTACTTGTCCTGGATCTCGGCGGCCTCCTTCTCGTACCCCATGCGCTGGGCGAGCTGGTTGTAGAAGTTCTGCTTGCGGCTGCCCATGCCGCCGACGTACAGCGCGGTGTACGGGCGGAACATGTCGGCGAGTGCGGGGACGTCCGCGTCGGCACCCAGCGAGATCGGCAGCGTCGGGCAGACGTCGAAGCCGTCCATGGTCAGGCCGGCCTTCTCGCGGCCCGCGCGGATGTGGGAGATCGCGGTGGCCTCGATGTGCTCGGCGGCCGGGAAGATCAGCAGCGCGCCGTCGGCGATCTCGCCCGTCTGCTCCAGGTTCTTGGGACCGATCGCGGCGATGTAGAGCGGGATGTGCTCGCGCTCGGGGTGCACGGTCAGCTTGATGGGCTTGCCGGGGCCGCCGGGCAGCGGCAGCGTCCAGTGCTCGCCCTCGTAGGAGAGCCGCTCCCGCGTCATCGCCTTGCGGACGATCTCGACGTACTCCCGGGTGCGGGCGAGCGGCTTGTCGAACTTGACGCCGTACCAGCCCTCGGAGACCTGCGGTCCCGAGACGCCGAGGCCCAGGCGGAAGCGGCCACCGGAGAGGGAGTCGAGGGTGGCGGCCGTCATCGCGGTCATGGCGGGCTGGCGGGCCGGGATCTGGAGGATCGCGGAGCCCACGTCGATGCGCTCGGTCTGGGCCGCGACCCAGGCGAGGACGGTAGGCGCGTCCGAGCCGTAGGCCTCGGCCGCCCAGCAGACGTCGTAGCCGAGCTTGTCCGCCTCCTTGGCGACGGCAAGGTTGTCGCCGTCCATTCCCGCGCCCCAGTAGCCGAGGTTGATGCCGAGCCGCATGGCCGAATCCCCTTACTCGTCGGGACGCGTACCCACGCGTCCGTTCTCGCGTCTTACTGATGAGTAACGTTCCTGTGCCGGGGACTCTAGCGCGCGTGGGCGCGATGCGGCAGGGCGGAGTTGTCCACAGGCTCTCTCCCCGTGGGCCCTTGGCCAGTAATCTCAGCGCCCATGGAGCAGAGGCATCTCGGCCGCACGGGCCTGCGCGTATCCCGGATCGGGCTCGGCACCCTGACATGGGGCCGGGACGTCGGCGAGCAGGATGCCGCCGAACTCCTCAAGGCGTTCTGGGAGTCGGGCGGCACGCTGATCGACACGGCGGACGTGTACGGCGGCGGGGACGCGGAGTATCTGCTCGGGCAGCTGACGGAGCGGCTCGCGCCGCGCCGGGACCTGGTGATCGCGACCAAGGCGGGCAGCGTGCCCGACCCCGACCGCCGCTTCGACGGCTCGCGCGGCCATCTCCTGGGCGCCCTCGACGCGTCACTTGAGCGCCTGGGAACCGACTACGTAGACCTCTGGCAGGTCCATGCCTTCGACTGCGAGACGCCGCTGGAGGAGACCCTCCAGGCCCTCGACATCGCGGTCAGCAGCGGGCGGGCGCGCTATGCGGGCATCTCCAACTTCAGCGGCTGGCAGCTCGCCAAGGCCGCGACCTGGCAGCTCGCCGCGCCCGGGGTACGCACCCGGCTCGCCAGCACCCAGATGGAGTACTCGCTGCTCCAGCGCGGGGTGGAGCGCGAGGTCCTTCCGGCCGCCCTGGACCTGGGGGTCGGCCTGCTGCCCTCGTCGCCGCTGGGCCGGGGCGTGCTGACCGGGAAGTACCGGCACGGGATGCCGGCGGACTCGCGCGGCGCGTCCGAGGGGCTCTCGGCGTTCGTCGCCCCCTACCTCGACGAGGCGGCGAGCCGGATCGTCGACGCCGTCTCCATAGCAGCCGACGGACTCGCCGCGACACCCCTTCAGGTGGCGCTGGCCTGGGTGAGGGACCGTCCGGGAGTGGTGGCGCCGATCGTCGGCGCGCGCAACGCGCAGCAGCTCGCGGCCGCATTGTCAGTGGAGGCCCTTAGTCTTCCTGACGAGATCTGCCAGGCGCTCGACGATGTGTCGGCGCCCGTGCACCGCTATCCCGATCAGGACTGGAGCACGCTGTGACTGCGCTTCCCCAGGGCTCGGCCCCTGGACCCACGGCCGACGAATCCGCCGAGGCGGAGGTGGCGCCCGAGCCCGCGGAGGGCATCGCCGCCGGCGACCCTGCGGTGGATGGCGCGGACGGCGGGGGCGGCTCCGCGATGGCGAGCGCCGGTGAGCCCGAGCCGCAATCCCCTGGCGACTCCGAGACGCCCGACGCGAACGCCCCCTCAGAGCCCGGAGCGGAACCCGAGGCAGCGGCCGAGGATGCCCGGCCCGACGGCGAGACCGGGACCGCCGACGCAACCGCCGAGGAGGAGTCCGGGCCCTCCGAGGCAACCGCCGAGGAGCCCGGATCCGCCGCCGGTTCCGAGGCCGCCGATGCCGAGGCCCCCGTGGTCTCCGAGGCCGCCGCCGAGCTCGCGGCTCAGCGGGAGCTGCGGGCCAGGATCGAGCAGCGCAAGGCGGAGAAGGAGGCGCCGATCCCGGCCGGCACCAAGCTGAGCGGGCAGGCGGCCGACCTCCTCGCCGCCGTACGGGCCGTGGAGAGCGGCGAGAAGTCGGGCGCCGCGTTCTTCGGCGGCCCGACCCCCGCCCCCCGCAGACCCGCCCCCGCCCAGCAGTCCGCTCCGGTACGCCCCAGGGCGCCCGAGCCCGCCCAGGCGCCCCCCACTTCGGCCGACGCCCTCGCCGCCGTACGGGCCGTGCTGACCCGGGGTGGCGCGCCCGAGGCACTGGCCGCCCAGGTCACCGGCGCCCTCGGCGAGCAGGCGGCCGAGCGGCTCGGTGCGGACCCCTGGCAGCTCCTCGCGGTTCCCGGGGTGCGGCCCGAGCAGGCCGACGGCTTCGCCCGGGCGCTGCTCGGCGCCGAGTGCCGGCCGGACGACGAACGCAGGGCGGCCGCGCTGGTCGGCTGGATCCTCGAACAGGCCGCGGTGCAGGGGCATACGGCCCTGGCGGCCGACGACGTGCGCAAGGCACTGGCCGCGCGCTCCGTACCCGATCCGGACGAGGCGGTGCAGCAGGCCATCGCCGAGGGCGTGGTGCTGGTCTTCCAGGACGGCCTGGCGGACGAGCCGCGCCCCTCCGAGGACGCCGAGGATGCCGAGGGCAACGCCGAAGAGACGGCCGAGCCGGTCGAGGTGCTGCTCGGGCTCGACCGGTACGCCCTGGCCGAGGAGAGCCTGGCCGACGGGCTCGCCCGGCTGCTCAACTCGCCGGTGCGGGACGACGGTTCGGTGTGGCCGGAGGGCGGCGAGCTGGTCCGCGCGGTCGCGGGCAGCGGCCTGGTGGCGCACACCGGCGGCGAGGCCGCGCGCGCCGAGTCGGCGGCGGTGGTGACGGCGGCAGCGGCGGCCGGACTGCGTGCCGCGGGCGCCGCACACGCCGCCGACGGGCAGCGCCGGCTGGCCCAGCTGGCGGGCCCGCTGGCCGCGTTCACCGTCGCCGGCCTGCTGTCCGGCGAGGGCCCGGGCCGGGACGCGGACGGGGCGCTCGCCCTCGACGTCCTGGTGGTGCAGGACGCGACACAGCTCGACGTGGAGACCGCGGCCATGCTGGTGGAGTCGCTGCCCGACGGCTGCCGGCTCGTCCTGAGCGGGGACCCCGGGGTGCTCGGCACGGCGGGCGCGGGCCTGGTCTTCCACGACCTGCTGGCCGCCCGGGTCTGCCCGGTGGTGGCATCGAGGCTGCCCGACCCGGGGCCGGTCGGCGAGCTGGTCTCGGGCATCGGCATCGGCGAGCTGAACCAGGTCGAGGCCCCCGGCAAGGAAGTCGTGATCGTCCCGGTGCGGGACGCGGGCGAGGCCGTGCACCGCTGCGTGCAGCTCCTCGCCGACTCGATCCCCCGGGCGATCGGAATCCCGCCGGAACAGACCCAAGTGATCACGGTGGGCCACGGCGGCTCGGCGGGCACCCGCGCGCTGAACGCGGCCCTGAAGCAGCGCCTCAACCCCGGCCCCGGCCGCTTCGGCGGCTTCGACCCGTCCGACAAGGTGGCGTACGCCGAGGTCCCGGGCCGCACCATGATCGGCACGGTCGTCGGGGCGGACGCGGAGGGCCTGCGGATCGACTGCGCGGGCACCCCCGTGCTCGTACCGAAGGAGCGGGTCGAGTCCGCGCTGCGGCACGGCTGGGCGCTGACCGCCCACCAGGCGGTCGGGATGCGCTGGCCGGCGGTGGTCGCGGTGCTCCCGGGAGACGCGGCGCAGGGGCTCAACCGGGCCTGGGTCTATACGGCATTCGGCCGCGCGGAGCGGCACCTGTCCGTCGTCCACGGCGTGGACCAGGCACTTCCCCGGGCCGTCGCGGAGATCCTCCCGGCGCCGCGCACGACCCGCCTGGCCCCGCTGCTGCACGGCCTCCTGAAGACCGCCGAGTAGTACGTCGCCCATGGCGGAGGCCGCGCACCCCCTACGCGAGGGGTGCGCGGCCTCTGCCCTGCGGCAGCCCGGTCAGGGGGCCGGCCGGAGGTCCTCCTCGTCGAGGTCGTCCTCCAGCTCCTCCTCGTCGAACACGGCGCTCACGTCGAAGCGGCACACCACGCGCTGCGGGTCGGCGTGGTCGAACGGCGTGCTCAGCCACTCGCCCGGCTCCGGGAGCTCGTCGGCGGCCGACACCCACAGCGTGGAATCGCCCTCCTCCAGGCCGAACTCCTTGTGCCGGGAGGCGATTTCGTCTGGTTCGTACTCGCCGAAGAGCACGCCGAGGGCGGCGTGGATGCTGCTGCCGACGACCGGCGCAGTGCGCTCGCCCTCGTCCGGCTCCTCCGCCTCGGGGTCGAGATCGGTGATCCGCTGCGCCTGGGCGAGCAGTCGCTGGGGCTCGGCCACGGCGTAGTCGCGCCGGATGAGGACGCTGAGGGCGTTGGGTTCCTCGGGGCCCGCGTAGGGCGGCAGGGAGTCGTCGGCGCCGGGGATCTCGAAGGGGGTCACCTCGTCGTAGCGGTCGTAGAGCCGCTCGTCGTACGCCTCGGCGGCCGCCGCGAGCGCGTTGAACGCCTCGTACACGTCGGGATCGTCGTCCCCCGTGCGGCGTTCGACCGCATCGAGGTGACGGTCCAGCGCGGCTTTGACCGCCTCGGCGGCGGCACGTACCTCGGCAGCGGTGGGCTGCGCAGCATCAGACATAGTGCAGACGCTATCCGTACCGGGCCTCTGCCCGCACAATAGATGCGATGCCGGAATACGAATTTGTCGACGTGTACGTCCCGCGCGGGGTGTCCCGCAAGGAGGCGACACGCCTGCTGACCGACCATGCCGAGTACGGACACTGGGAGTTGGACCGACTGAGTCTGCGCCGGGACGGCAGCCGCAGAGTGCGGCTGCGCAGGCGGATCATCCGCCAGGTGCGGGCCACATGGTGAGCCCGCGGTGATGACGGAGCGGGCCCCGCACAGGTGCGGGGCCCGCTCCGTCATGACAGCTCGTGCGTGACCGCTACCGCTGCGCGGCGCGCCCGCGGCGGTAGAGCACCGCCCCGCCGAGCACCAGACCGGCGGCGGCCGGGGCGGCGAAGCCCATGCCCTCGGAGCCGGTGTGCGCGAGCGAGGCGGCCGGGGCCTTCGGTGCGGTCACGGTCTGGATGACCGGGGCTGCGGGCCTGACGGGCGCGGCAGGCTGCGCGGGCTTGGCCGGCTGGTGCGCGATCGGGCTGACCGGGTTCTGCGGGACCCCGGGGTGCCCGGGCTGCTGGGGGTGACCCGGCTGCTCGGGGGGACAGGGCTTGTGCTGGCCCGGCTCGTGCGGCTTGCCGGGGTGATGGGGCTGGCCGGGGTGCTGCGGGTGCCCGGGGTGGCCGGGATGGCCCGGGTGCCCGGGGTGCTGCTGCCGGCCGCTCTCGTCGTTGACGCAGTCGTTGCCGAACGCCGGGTTGCCGATGCCCACCACGTTCAGGCTGTTCCCGCAGAGGTTCACGGGTGCGTCGATGGGCGCCTGGATGGTGTTGCCGGAGCCCACACCGGGCGAGTTGCTGGTGTGGCCGGTCGCCACGGCCCCGCCGCCCGGGTGTCCGCCGCCCTTGTTGGCACAGCTGTTGGCGAACGCCGGGTTGAGCGCGCCGATCACGTTGACGGTGTTGCCGCACGCGTTGACCGGCACGTGCACCGGGACCTGGACGGTGTTGCCGGACAGCACGCCCGGCGAGTTGGTGGCGCTGCCCTGAGCCGCCGAGTCGGCGTGCGCGGCACCGCTGCCCATGGCGATGACGCCGCTCGCGGCCGCCATGGTGATCAGTCCCTTACGGGTGACCTGTCGCATAGATTCGTTCCCTGCCTTCTGCCTTCCGGAAAGCCCGGCTGCGCCGTTGCGCCCGGGCTGAAATGCCGGGCGGCCCCGGAGTGCATGGCGCGCACTCCGGGGCCGCCCGGCTCAGACCCTCACGGGTTGAGGCACAACGTCACTTGTTGATGCAGGTGTTGCCGAAGGCGGGGTTCAGCAGCCCGATCACGGAGACCGTGTTGCCGCACACGTTCACCGGCACGTGCACGGGAACCTGGAGGACATTGCCGGACACGACACCCGGGGAGTGCACGGCAGCACCCTCGGCGCCCGCGTCGGCGACAGCCAGGCCCGCGCCCGCGAGAACCAGACCACCAGTGACAGCCGCAGCAGCGACGACCTTCTTGATCATTACTTCCTCCTTGTTGGCAAATGTGCGGTCCCAGCCGCGGACCGCACACCCTGTAACGAGGAGGAAGTTATGGGGCTACGAGCATATGAGTGCATTCACTCTTTCCAGTCGGATACGTACGCTCAAACGATTAGTGCAGCGTCGTTTCGGCACGCATCCGATGCCGGGATGTCCGGAGCCCGCAGCCGGCCTCAGGACGCGTCGATGAACCGGTCGAGGACCCGCACGCCGAACTTCAGGCCGTCGACTGGGACCCGCTCGTCCACGCCGTGGAACATCCCGGCGAAGTCGAGCTCCGGCGGCAGCTTCAGCGGCGCGAAGCCGAAGCCCCGGATGCCGAGGTCGTCGAAGGACTTGGCGTCGGTGCCGGCCGAGAGCATGTACGGCACGGCGCGCGCGATCGGGTCCTCGGCCTGCAGCGCGGTCTGCATGGCGTCGACCAGGGCGCCGTCGAAGGTGGTCTCCAGGGCCTTGTCCGCGTGGACGTCCTCGCGCTTCACGCGCGGCCCCAGGATCCGGTCCAGATCGGCGAGGAACTCCTCCTCGTACCCCGGCAGGAAGCGCCCGTCGACATGGGCGGTCGCCTGTCCCGGAATGACGTTGACCTTGTAACCGGCGCCCAGCTGGGTCGGGTTGGCGGTGTTCTGGAGGGAGGCGCCGATGAGCTTGGCGATGCCGCCGAGCTTGGCGAGCGTCTCGTCCATGTTCTCCGGGTCGAGCTCGGTGCCGAGCGCGTCCGAGAGCTCGTCGAGGAAGTGCCGCAGCGTCTTGGTCACCCGCACCGGGAACTTGTGCCGGCCGAGCCGCGCCACGGCCTCGGACAGCTCGGTGATGGCGTTGTCCTTGTGGATCATCGAGCCGTGCCCGGCGGTGCCGTCCACGGTCAGCTTCATCCAGTGCATGCCCTTCTGGGCCGTCTCCACGAGGTAGAGCCGCAGTTTCTCGTTGACGGTGAACGAGAACCCGCCGACCTCGCTGATCGCCTCGGTGACGCCCTCGAAGAGCTCGGGGTGCTTGTCCACGAGGAAGCGCGCCCCGTACGTGCCGCCGGCCTCCTCGTCGGCGAGGAAGGCGAGGACGATGTCGCGCGGGGGCCTGCGGCCGCTCCTGAGCCGGTCGCGCACGACCGCGAGGGTCATCGCGTCCATGTCCTTCATGTCGACGGCGCCCCGGCCCCACACACAGCCGTCGGCGATCTCGCCGGCGAAGGGGTCGTGGGTCCAGTCGTCCGCGTTGGCCGGTACGACGTCGGTGTGGCCGTGGATGAGCAGCGCAGGCCGCGACGGGTCCTCGCCCGCGATGCGGGCCACGGTGGAGGCGCGGCCCTTGTGCGACTCGAAGATCTTCGGCTCCAGGCCGACCTCGGCAAGCTTCTCCGCGACGTACTCCGCGGCCGCGCGCTCACCGGGTCCGGAGTGGTCGCCGTAGTTGCTGGTGTCGATCCTGATCAGATCGCGACAGAGGTCGACGACCTCGTCCTCACCGGTCACGCCGCCGGTCCGGGTCGTGCTCGACTCGCTCACGCTGCTTCCTCCCGCTGTCGCTCCGTGTGGTCCGCCCCCATCCTGCCCCCGCGCCCCCTCGCCACCCAAGGGCGGCTTCCCGCCGACATCCCGCGTTCATGCAGGCCACGGGGGTGATCGAGCACCCCCGGATGTTTGCTATTGTTTTCCACGTCGGAACGGGCACGGCCCGCGAGACAGACACCTTGTCCGGGTGGCGGAATGGCAGACGCGCTAGCTTGAGGTGCTAGTGCCCTTTATCGGGCGTGGGGGTTCAAGTCCCCCCTCGGACACCAGCAGGAACCCCACTTCGGTGGGGTTCTTTTGCGTTTCCGGGGGCGTTGGGCCCTGGCTCCGCCCGGTTCAAGGCCGCGGCCGGAAGGCCAGGACCGCGTTGTGGCCGCCGAAGCCGAAGGAGTTGCTCAGGGCTATGTCACCGCAGGGCGGCAGGGGGCGGGGGGTGCCGCGGACCACGTCCAGGCCCAGGCCCTCCTCGGGGTGGTCGCAGCCGACGGTCGGGGGGATCAGGCCGTCGCGCAGGGTGAGGACCGTGGCGATGGCCTCCACCCCGCCCGCGCCGCCCTGGAGGTGGCCCAGGGCGCCCTTGTTCGCGGTGACGGGGATGTCGCGGGCGTGGCTGCCGAAGAGGCGGCACAGGGCGCGGGCCTCGGTGCGGTCGCCGTCGACGGTCGCCGTGGCGTGCGCGTTGACGTGGGCGACGTCGGCGGGCGTGGCTCCGGCGTCCGCGAGGGCGGCTCGCAGCGCGGCCTCGACGCCGCGGCCCTCGGGTTCGGGGGCCGCCATGTGGAAGGCGTCCGCGGACAGGCCCCAGCCGGCCGCCTCGCAGTAGATGCGGGCGCCGCGCGCCCGGGCGTGCTCCTCGTCCTCCAGGATCAGTACGCCGGCTCCCTCACCCAGCACGAATCCGTCGCGTTCGGCGTCGAACGGCCGTGAGGCCGCGCCCGGTCGGTCGTTCCGGGGCGAGACCGCCCGCATCGCGGCGAACGCGGCGAGGATCTCCGGGGTGATCACGGCTTCCGTGCCGCCCGCGACGACGAGGTCGACCCGTCCGGCGCGGATGGCGTCGATGGCCTGCCCGATCGCCTCGGTGCCGGAGGCGCAGGCGGACACGAAGGTTCTGGCCTCGCCGCGGATGTCGAGGTCCTTGGATATCTGGGCGGCCGAGGCGGACGGCACGGTCATGGGCGAGGTGTGCGGAGAGACCGCCCTCGGTCCGCGCGCGATGAGCGTGAGGCGGCTCTCGACCATGACGGGCGCGCCGCCGATGATCGTGCCCATCGACACTCCGGTACGAGCCGGGCGCAGGCCGCTGGCGACGGTGCCCGAGAGGTCGAGTCCGGCGTCACGCCAGGCCTCGCGGGCGGCGAGCAGCGCGAACTGGGCGGAACGGTTCATCCGCCGCGCCAGCGGCCTCGGCAGCAGGTCGGCGGGGTCGATCGCGGCCCGGGCGGCGAGGCGTACCGGCAGGCCGTCGAAGTCCGGGCCCTCCATCACCGACACCCCGCAGCGGCCTTCGAGCAGGCCCTGCCACAGCCCGGGCACGTCGCCGCCGAGCGGGCTGACGGCACCGAGGCCGGTCACCACGACCCGACGGCGCCGGGGGGCCGCCGGGTCCGGCAGATCGGCCGGGTCGACCCGCGTCGTACGGACGACCTGGCGTTCGTAGCGCGGCAGCACGCGCTCCAGGTCCGGGCCGCCGGTCAGGGGGCGCAGTTGCAGCCGGGTCTTCGTCTCGGTCACCGGCGCCGTGCGCACCACCACGAGCCAGGGGCCGTCCGGATCCGTCGCGATGACGTCCCCGGGCACCAGTTCACTCGTGGTGAGCAGGACACATTTGCCGCCCATGAGCGACTCTTCACTCATCGTTTCCCTTTGCCTCATTTGCGGCAGATCATGATATTTCCGCACTCGATCCCTTCAGGCAGCATGCCTTCCGATCGCGAAGAAAGCAGGCCCGGAAGGGCTGCCTCACCCGCTCTTCTTCGTCCCGCTCCGCACGGCAAGGGCGCTGACCTGGGAATCTCTTGCTTCTGTGGGGTCCGTTGAGGTTCTCTGGTTCCGTGAGACGCAGATCCAGGACCCCGGCCGCCCCGCTCGCTCAGCGCGACGGCATCGATCCGGTACGCGTGCGGCTGCCCGCCGACCCGGAGGGCCTCTGGGCGACGGTCGGCGATCATCTGCTTGGCCGGTTCGAGGGCGCGGTCGGCGCGGAGCGGGTGGCCGCGATGCTGCGCGAGGGGCGGTTCGTCGGGGCCGAGGGGGCGCTGAGCGGGGCCGAGGCGTACCGGGCCGGGATGCACGTGTGGTTCCACCGGGACTTCGCGCCGGAGGTGCCGGTGCCGTTCGAGATCGGGATCGTCTACCGCGACGAGCGGATCGTGATCGCCGACAAGCCGCACTTCCTCGCCACCACGCCCCGGGGCCGGCACATCACGGAGACGGCGGTGGCACGGCTGCGGCGGGATCTGGCGCTGCCCGCGCTCCAGCCCGCCCACCGGCTCGACCGCCTGACCGCGGGCCTCGCCCTGTTCGTCGTACGGCCCGAGGACCGGGGCGCGTACCAGAACCTGTTCAGCGGGCGCCGGGTGCGCAAGGAGTACGAGGCGGTGGCCGCGTACGACCCCGCCGTGGCGCTGCCCGTGACCGTACGCAGCCGGATCGTGAAGGAACGCGGGGTCATCGCCGCCCGCGAGGAGGCGGGCGAGCCCAACGCCGAGAGCCGGATCGAACTGGCCGAGCGGCGCGGCGCGCTCGGCCGCTATCGCCTGCTGCCCGCGACCGGCCGCACCCACCAGCTGCGGGTCCACATGCACGGGCTCGGGCTGCCGATCCTCAACGATCCGGTGTACCCGGTGGTCCTGCCGGAGTCCGGGCCGGACGACTTCGGGGCGCCGCTGCAACTGCTCGCCAAGGTCCTGGAGTTCACCGATCCGGTGGATGGGCGGGCCCACAGGTTCGAGAGCGGGCTCCGGCTGGCGGCTTGGCCCCGCGGGTAGGAGCCTGGAGGGCTGCGGGTCAGCGGGCCGCGCTCCAGACATCGGATCAATTCGGGCTCCCCGTACGGAATTTGGAGCCTCAGGGGTGCCTGAACCCCGCAAAGGTCTGATAAATATGCGGGCATGCGTGCTACCCCGCTGGGTGCGGGCCGCTGTCCGGTGACCGCTCTGTCCTTGGGCGGCGCCGCTCTCGGCAACCTCTTCACGCCCCTGTCCGACGAGACCGCCCGGGGCGCGGTCGACGCGGCCTGGGACGCCGGCGTCCGCTACTTCGACACGGCCCCGCACTACGGGCTCGGGCTCTCCGAGCGCCGCATGGGCGCGGCGCTGCGTGACCGCCCCCGGGACGCGTACACGCTCTCCACGAAGGTCGGCCGGATCCTGGAGCCCCGGGAAGGGGGCGGGGACGATCTCGCTCAGGGGTTCGCCGTCCCGGCCACGCACCGGCGCCGCTGGGACTTCAGCGCGGACGGGGTGCGCCGCAGCATCGAGGCCAGCCTGGAGCGGCTCGGGCTCGACCGGATCGACATCGTCTACCTCCACGACCCGGACGACCACGGCGAGCAGGCGCTCCGCGAGGCGTACCCGGCGCTGGAAGGGCTGCGCGCGGAGGGTGTCGTACGGGCCATAGGCGCCGGGATGAACCGGACCGGGCTGCTGACCCGCTTCCTGCGCGAGTCGGACGTGGACGCCGTGCTCTGCGCCGGGCGCTACTCGCTGCTCGACCAGCATGCGGCCGACGAACTGCTGCCGGAGGCCGCCGCGCGGGGCAGGAGCGTGGTGGTCGGTGGGGTCTTCAACTCGGGGCTGCTCGCCGATCCGCGGCCCGGCGCGACGTACGACTACGCGGCCGCGCCCCCGGAGCTCGTCGAACGGGCGCTGAAGATCAAGGCGGTCTGTGCGGGGCACGGGGTCGCGCTGCGAGCCGCCGCACTGGCCTTTCCGCTGCGGCATCCGGCGGTGGCGAGCGTGCTGGCCGGGGCGCGTTCTGCGGCCGAAGTCGCCGACACCGCGGCCATGTTCGCCACGCCGGTGCCGGACGCGCTCTGGGAGGAGCTGGGCATATGAGGGTCGCCCTGCACACGCGGGTCCGGGCCGACCGCATCGCGCAGTACGAGGCCGCGCACCGCGAGGTGCCCCCGGAACTCAGGGCCGCGATCTGCGCGGCCGGGGCCACGTCGTGGACGATCTGGCGCAGTGGTACTGAGCTGTTCCACTTGATCGAATTACGGTCGCCTGCTGAGCGAGTTGGCGGAATTGCCGGTGAATGTGGCATGGCAGGTTCGGATGAGCGAACTGCTCGATGTCGCGCACGATTATTCGAGCGAAGGCGCGGGGGCCGGGCTTCCCGTGGTGTGGGAGCTGTGAGCGGGGCGGGGTGGGTCGACGCGTGGCGTGCCGGCCGGGGGCTTCGGTGAGCGCGGGCTTCGTCGATGCGCATCATCATGTGTGGGACCTGGGCGTCCGCGACCAGGACTGGATCACCGGGCCCCAACTCTCTCCGCTCCGCCGGAACTTCACCCTGGACGATCTGCGGCCCGAGGCCTCGTCCGCCGGGGTCACGTCGACCGTGGTCGTCCAGACGGTGACCGTCGCGGAGGAGACTCCGGAACTCCTCTCGCTCGCGGACGGCAGTGATCTCGTGGCCGGGGTGGTCGGCTGGACCGACCTCACCTCGCCGGGCGTCGCCGACGAGCTGGCCCGGCTGCGCGGGCTGCCCGGCGGCGGGCGCCTCGTGGGGATCCGGCACCAGGTGCAGGGCGAAAGGAATCCCGGGTGGCTGTTGCGCGCCGATGTGCGGCGGGGGCTGGGGGCGGTGGCGTCGGCCGGGCTCGCGTACGACCTGGTGGTGCGCGCGGACCAGCTGTCCGACTGCGCGCGGGTCGCCGCGCTGCACCCCGAACTCACCTTTGTCCTGGACCACTTGGGGAAGCCGCCCATCGCCTCCGGGGCGCTTGAGCCCTGGGCCTCGGCCCTTCGGGCACTGGCCGCCCTGCCGAACACGGTGTGCAAGCTGTCGGGAATGGTGACGGAGGCGGACTGGGCGGCCTGGACCGTGGCGGATCTTCGGCCTTACGCCGAGACGGTGCTCGATGCGTTTGGGGCGGGGCGGGTTTTGTGGGGGTCGGACTGGCCGGTGTGTGTCCTTGCGTCCTCGTACGGGGGTGTGGTGGGGGTGGCTCGGGGGGTTGTGGCGGGGTTGAGTGCGGGTGAGCGCGAGGCCGTGTTCGGGGGGACGGCCCGGGGGGTGTACGGGTTGCCGCCTGCGGCGTAGCTTCCCCACCCCGCCCCTTCCCGAGACCCTCCGGGGGAGTTCGTCGGCCGCGACCCGGTGGGTGGCTCCTGGGGCTCCGCCCCAGACCCCGTTCGCGCCTCAAGGGCGCTCGTCCTCAAACGCCGGACGGGCTGAAACGCCCCGGTGCGGGCCAGCACTGCCCCTGCCAGGGGGCGCGGGGAGCTGCGCGACCAGCCACGCACGGTCCGCAGACGAACGGCGCCGGCGGGCGCGCCGCCCAGGGGGCCGCACAGCAGCCCGCCAGGGGCGCGGGGAGCTGCGCGACCAGCTGCCCGCGCCCTCCCGGGTCAATGCCCCCGCGCCACCCACTCCCCCAGGTGCGGCGCCTCCGCGCCCACCGTCGTGCCGTCCCCGTGCCCCGTCCGCACCACCGTCTCCCCCGGCAGCATCAGCACCCGCTCCCTGAGCGAGTCGATGATCGTGGGGAAGTCCGAGAAGGAGCGGCCCGTCGCGCCCGGGCCGCCTGCGAACAGAGTGTCGCCCGTGAAGACCGTGCCCAGCGCCTCGGCGTACAGGCAGACCGCGCCCGGAGCGTGGCCCGGGGTGTGGAGCACCTCCAGCGATACGTCCGCGATCGACACCCGCTCGCCGTCCGAGAGTTCGCCGTCCGGCATGCGGTCCGGGTGGGTCTGCTTCCACAGAGGGAGGTCGTCGGGGTGCAGCAGGATCGGCGCGCCCGTCGCCTCCGACAGCGCCGGCGCCGCGTCGATGTGGTCGTTGTGGGCGTGCGTGCACAGGATCGCCCGGAGTCTGCGCCCGCCCAGGGCCGTCAGGATCGCCTCCGCGTCGTGCGCCGCGTCGATGACGACCGCCTCCTCGTCGTCCCCGACGATCCACACGTTGTTGTCGACATCCCACGTACCCCCGTCGAGAGCGAACGTGCCGGACGTGACCAGATGATCGATTCGTGCGCGAACGGTCATCAGAACTCCACCACCGAACGCAGCACATCGCCTTCGTGCATGCGCTCAAAGGCCTTCTCGACCTCGTCCAGCGCGATGGTTTCCGTGACGAACGCCGCCAGGTCGATCCGGCCCTGCTGATGCAGGTCGATCAGCATCGGGAAATCGCGCGAGGGGAGGCAGTCGCCGTACCAGGAGGACTTCAGGGCGCCGCCCCGGCCGAAGACGTCCAGCAGGGGCAGTTCCAGGGTCATGTCCGGGGTCGGGACGCCCACCAGCACCACCGTGCCCGCCAGGTCGCGGGCGTAGAACGCCTGCTTGTACGTCTCCGGGTGGCCCACCGCCTCGATGACGACGTCCGCCCCGTTGCCGCCGGTCAGCCCGCGGATCGTCTCGACGGCGTCCTGCGTACGGGAGTTGACCGTGTGCGTGGCACCCATCGACTTGGCCGTCGCCAGCTTCCGGTCGTCGATGTCGACGGCGATGATCCTGGCCGCGCCCGCGAGCCTCGCGCCCACGATCGCCGCGTCGCCGACGCCTCCGCAGCCGATGACGGCCACCGAGTCGCCCCGGCCGACGTTGCCGGTGTTGATGGCCGCGCCGATGCCGGCCATCACTCCGCAACCCAGCAGGCCCGCCACGGCCGGGGACACCGCCGGGTCGACCTTGGTGCACTGGCCCGCCGCGACCAGCGTCTTCTCGGCGAACGCGCCGATGCCGAGGGCCGGGGAGAGCTCCGTCCCGTCGAGGAGCGTCATCTTCTGCTCGGCGTTGTGCGTGCTGAAGCAGTACTGCGGGCGGCCGCGCAGGCAGGCCCGGCAACTCCCGCACACCGCACGCCAGTTGAGGATCACGAAGTCGCCGGGCGCGACGTCGGTGACGCCCTCGCCCACCGACTCCACGATCCCGGACGCCTCGTGGCCGAGCAGGAAGGGGAAGTCGTCGTTGATGCCGCCCTGCTTGTAGTGCAGGTCGGTGTGGCAGACGCCGCAGGCCTGGATCTTCACCACGGCCTCGCCGGGGCCCGGGTCGGGCACCACGATGGTCTCCACCCGTACGGGCTGGTTCTTCCCCGGTGCGATGACCCCTTGGACCTGCTGCGACATTCCGCCACTCCCTGTTCATGCCGTTGGGCGTATTCGGGTGTATCTGGAATACACCCTATGAGGTGGCGTCGTGCACCTGGTGTCCCCCGACGTACGTCGCGAGCACGCGGGTCGCGCCGATCTCCTCCGGCGGTCCCGCGTACGGGTCGCGGTCGAGCACCGCGAGGTCCGCGAGGGCGCCCGTGCGGATCGAGCCCGTGTCGTCGAGGTGGTTCACATGGGCCGTTCCCGCGGTGTACGCGGCGAACGCCGCCGTCAGGGTGATCCGCTGCGCGGGGAGGAAGGCCGGGCCCTTCTCGCCGGGCGCGATCCGGTTCACCGCCGTGTGGATGCCCTCCATCGGGTCCGGGCTGCTGACCGGCCAGTCCGAGCCCGCCGCCACGGTCGCCCCGGAGTGGAGCAGCGCCGCGAACGGGTACTGCCACCCCGCCCGTTCCTCGCCGAGGAAGGGGATGGTCAGCTCGTCCATCTGCGGTTCGTGCGAGGCCCACAGGGGCTGGATGTTGGCCGTCGCGCCGAGCGCGCGGAAGCGGTCGATGTCGTCGGGGTGGACGATCTGGAGGTGGGCGAGGTGCGGGCGGGTGTCGGTCCAGCCGTTGGTCTCGCGGGCCGCCTGCACCGCGTCGAGCGCCTCGCGCACGGCCCGGTCGCCGAGCGCGTGGAAGTGGGCCTGGAAGCCGAGCGCGTCCAACTGCGTGACGTACGAGCGCAGTTCGGCCGGGTCGACGAAGCTGGTGCCGGTGTTGGCGGTCGCGCAGCCGCAGGCGTCGAGGTACGGGCCGAGCAGGGCCGCGGTGCCGGTCTCGGCGACACCGTCCTGCATGATCTTCACCGACCCGGCGCGGAACCGGCCGTGGCTCAGCTCCCGCCGCCGCTCGACCAGTTCGGGGATCTGCTCGGCGCCGCGCTCGCGGTCCCACCACAGCGCGCCGACGACCCGTGCGGTCAGCGATCCGTCGCGGGCGGCGGTCACATAGGCGTCGGCGGGGTCGTCCATCGAGCCGAAGCTGCCGACGATCGCGTCCTGCCAGGCGGTGATCCCGTACGAGTGGAGGTGGGCCTGGGCCCGCAGCAGCGCGGCGAGCCGATCGGCGGGGGTGGAGCGGGGGGTGTGCCGTCCGACCAGGTCCATGGCTCCCTCCTGGAGCAGGCCGCTCGGCTCGCCGGTCGCGTCGCGCTCGATGCGGCCGTCGGCGGGGTCGGGGGTGTCCCGGGTGATGCCGGCGAGGGCGAGGGCGCGGGTGTTGACCCAGGCTCCGTGGTGGTCCCGGTTGGGGAGGTAGACGGGCCGGTCGGGCACGACGCGGTCGAGGAGGTCCCGAGTGGGGCTGCCGCCCTCGAAGGCCTCCATGGACCAGCCGCCGCCCGTGATCCATTCCTGTTCGGGGTGGGCGTCGGCGTAGGCCCGTACCGCCGCCAGGGTGTCGGCCGCCGTAATGAGGCCCGTGAGGTCGCAGCGCGCCAGCTCGATGCCCGCCGACACCGGGTGGACGTGGGCGTCCTGGAAGCCGGGGACGAGCAACTTCCCTGCCAGGTCGACGACTTGGGTCTTCGGTCCGATCAGCTCGCGCACCTCGTCGTGGCCGACGGCGGTGATGCGGTCCCCGGTGACGGCCACGGTGGTGGCGCGGGAGCGGGCGGCGTCCAGGGTGAGGACCGGACCGCCGGTGAAGACCAGGTCGGCGGGGGTGTGGCGCATGTGGGGATCCATTTCCATAGGAGTACAGGGTTCTGTAGGAGTACGTGGTGTCAGACGGTTTCCGCGCCCAGCGGTGCCGGGTCGGTTTCCATGGTCGAGAGTCCCGTGACGAAGTACGGAGATTTTCTTACCCACTTGGCCCAGGCCGCGGCGACGACGCCGCTGAGCAGCATCACCAGGGGACACAGGAGCATGAACCAGCCGTTGTCGGGGCTGACTTCGAAGTGGTCGGCGGAGGTGTAGAAGGTCCAGCCGAGGTAGCCGCCGAGGCCGAGCAGGAACAGCGCGCTCAGGACGGGGATCACCACGGCCCGTACGGCCTCGCCCACGCTCTCCTTCAGCGCGCCGCGGAAGCGGCTGGCGGCGGCCAGGGCGGTCAGCGCGTAGTAGAGGGACACGACGATTCCGATGGCGTTGACGGAGGCCAGGATCAGGTCGCCGATCTTGGGGATGAGCAGCGAGAGGACGGCGATGGCGCCCGCGACGCAGCCGATCGCGATGGTGCCGACCGCCGGCGTCCCGTACCGGGGGCTGACCTTGAGCCAGAGCGGGCCAAGCGTACGGTCGCGGCTCATCGCGAACATGCCGCGCACGGTGGGGATGACGCCGGACTGGAGCGAGGCGACCGCCGAGAAGGTCAGCGCGACGAGGGGCAGGGCCGCGAGCGGCTGGGCGGCGAGCCGGTCGCCGAAGAAGGTGAGGCCCTGGGCGCCGTGGCCCACCAACTCGTCCTGGGAGAGCACCCGCTGGAAGGCGAAGGAGCCGAGCAGGAACAGGCCGAGCATGGTGAACAGAGTGATGAGTCCGGCCTTGGAGGCGTCCTGGGGATCCCGGATCTCCTCGTTCACGCTGAACGTCGACTCGAAGCCCCAGTAGCAGAAGACGGAGAGCAGCAGCCCCTGGGCGAGGGCCTGGCCCGAGGGGATGGTGAACGGGTTCAGCCAGTCCAGGCTGAAGGGGTGCGAGCCCTTGATGAGCCCGTAGCCGCAGAAGCCGAGCAGCACCGCGTACTCGAAGACCAGGAGCCACTTCTGGAGGGTGGCGGCCGAGCGGGTGCCGACGACCGCGGTGAAGGTGACGGCGACCAGGATCACGATGCCGATCGCGGTGGACTGGGCCGTGGAGTCGGGGTCCAGGCGCAGCCCCCCGAGGGTGTGCAGGCCTGCCTCGCCCGCCAGTTGGAGGAGGGCGGAGCCGGTGACGGCGGTGGTGTAGGAGAGGAAGACGACGGTCGAGACGATGCCGATCCAGCCGGTCAGAAAGCCCAGCCAGGGGCTGAGCGAGCGGCCCACCCACACATAGCCGCTGCCCATGTTGGGCTCGACCTTGTTGAGCCGGGTGTACGCGCTCGCGATGCCCAGGATCGGGACGAACGCGAGCAGCATGACGATCGGGAGGTGCAGGCCCACGGCACCGGCCGTGACGCCGAGTCCGATGCCGATGCTGGTGGTGGCGGCCGTGGAGGAGGCCGCGATGGCCACGCCGTCGAGGACGCCGAGGCTCTTGCGCAGAACGGGTGGGTCACTGCCGTAGGGAGTGCGCACGGTCGCTCCTTCGCCGAGGGGCGCTTTTCGGCCCCGATGGCGGCACATCGAACTCCGGGTGAAGCCGGTGCGTCAACGCTGTTGTCATAAAGCGCGGCGCTTCGTAGGGTGCGGCCCATGAGCGAGCGAGTCGTACCGGACGGGGAGCGTCGGCGGCGCCGGCCCACCAAGCGGGGCACGGTCCTGTCCGGGGAGCTGATCGTCGAGACGGCGCTGCGGCTGATCGGGGAGCACGGGGCGGCGGCGCTGACCGTGCGCCGGCTCGGCACGGCGCTCGGCGCGGATCCCAGCGCGCTCTACCGCTACTTTCACGACACCGACGATCTGCTGCTCGCGGTGGCGGACGAGCTGATCGGCCGCACCCTGAAGGTCTGGCGGCCGACCGGTGAGTGGCGGGCCGACCTGCGCTCGCTCGGGCTGCGGATCCACGCCGACTACCAGGCCCATCCGCAGGCGGCGCTGCTGACCTGCACGCGGGTGACCGGGCGGGTGCACGAGATGCGGTCGGTGGAGACGATCCTCGGGATTCTGCGCGAGGCCGGGTTCCCGGACGCCGAGGCGGTGCGGATCTACCACGTGTTCGTCGACCAGGCCCTGTCGTTCGCGGCCCTTGACGCGGCCGTGCTCACGCTGCCCAAGGAGTCCCGGAATCTGGAGGAGCGGGCCTGGCGGGAGCGGTACGCGCGGCTTCCGGCGGACACCCATCCGCATGTGGCCGCGACCGCGCCGACGCTGGTGGCGGAGATGGGCCGCAGCGCCTATCCGGCGGCCCTGGAGATGATGCTCGCGGCGGCCGCGTCCCGCCTGCAGCACGTCCGGGCCTGAGTACGAAAGAGGGCGGCACCCCCGTGACCGGGGGTGCCGCCCTCTCGATGCGCTTGAGCCGGTGCTACTTGCCCGAGGCGACCGCGCCGACCCGCTTGCGGACCAGGTACCAGCCGCCGACGAGCAGGGCCGCGATGATCGGGAGGCAGTAGATCGTGGTGCGGCCGACGCCCCCGCCGTACCACATCAGGAACGCCACGGACGCGAGGAAGACCAGCGTCACGATCTGCGTGTACGGAGCCCAGGGCAGCTGGTAGGAGGGGCGCTGCAGGCGGCCCTCCTGCGCGCGGCGCCAGAACAGCAGCGAGCAGATCATGATCATCGCCCAGGTGCCGAGGATGCCGATGGAGGCGAAGTTCAGCACGATCTCGAAGGCGTCGTCGGGCACGAAGCCGTTCAGGGCGACGCCGAGGACACCGAAGAAGGCGGTGAACAGCACGCCGCCGTAGGGGACCTTGCCCTTGTTCATGACGCCGACGAACTTGGGCGCGGAGCCCGCGAGCGACATCGAGCGCAGGATGCGCCCGGTCGAGTACAGGCCCGAGTTGAGGCTGGAGAGGGCCGCGGTGAGGACCACCAGGTTCATCACGCCGGCCGCACCCGGCACCCCGATCTTGTCGAGGACGGTGACGAAGGGGCTCTGGTTCTCGGAGTACTCGGTGTACGGAAGCAGCAGCGCGAGCAGCACGACCGAGCCGACGTAGAAGATGCCGACGCGCCACATGATCGAGTTGATCGCCTTGGGCAGGATCTTCTGCGGGTTCTCCGTCTCACCGGCGGCCACGCCGCACAGCTCGACCGAGGCGTACGCGAAGACGACACCCTGGATGACGAGCAGCATGGGCAGCATGCCCATCGGGAAGATGCCGCCGTGGCTGGTGATGTTGGCGAGGCCCGGCGTGGCGCCGTCCACGTCGTGCTGGGTGACCACGAGGTAGATGCCGACCAGCATGAACGCGACGAGGGCGACGACCTTGATGATCGCGAACCAGAACTCCATCTCGCCGAAGTACTTCACCGAGATGAGGTTGGCCGTGAGGACGACCGCGAGCGCCACGAGCGCGCAGAGCCACTGCGGGATGTCGCTGAACATGGCCCAGAAGTGGGCGTAGGTCGCGGCCGCGGTGATGTCGGCGACGGCGGTGGTCGACCAGTTCAGGAAGTAGAGCCAGCCCGCCGTGTAGGCGCCCTTCTCGCCCATGAACTCTCGGGCGTAGGAGACGAAGGCGCCCGACGAGGGGCGGTAGAGCACGAGCTCACCCAGCGCCCGTACGACGAAGAAGGCGAAGACGCCGCAGACCGCGTAGGCGATCGCGAGCGAGGGGCCCGCGCCCGCCATCCGGCCGCCGGCACCGAGGAAGAGGCCGGTGCCTATCGCGCCGCCGATGGCGATCATGTTGATGTGGCGGGACTTGAGGTCCTTGCTGTAACCGGCATCACCGGCGTCGATGTGGGGGGTGCCCGTCGATGCCCCCGCGGGGGCATCCTGGGTCTCGGCCGCAGGCATGGTGCGGTCACTCATGGAGTAGTTCGCCTTTGTGAGGGGTCATGCGGTCGTGCGGGACCGGCCGTACCGGTGATGCAGGTCGTCACCTTGGCAGGGACTAGACGTCACCTTGGCACGGACCAGCGGCCCATAGTCCCGGCTGTCGGCACAGTTTGGCAGTGTCCAATGTCACGTAGAGACAGATTTGAGGTGTTTCAGAGGTAACTAAAAGGTATCCGCTGAGCGGTTTTTGTTGCCTAGGGTACCTATGGTGCGAGGACGTCCAGTTCCTGGAGGGCGCCCACCGCGATCTCGCGGGTCAGTCGCTCGGCCTCCGCGGCGTCCCGCTCGCGGACCGCCTCGGCCACCCGCACATGCAAAGTGACGGCCGCCGGGTCCGGATCGGGGAACATCACCTGGTGGTGGGTGCGGCCGGTGAGGACCTCGGCCACCACGTCGCCGAGCCGGGCGAACATCTCGTTGCCGGACGCGTTGAGCACGATCCGGTGGAAGGCGACGTCGTGCACGAGGTACGCCTCCAGCTGACGCCCGCGCGAGGTGGCGACCATGCCGAGGGCCTGCTCGGTGAGGTCGGCGCACTGGGCGGGCGTTGCCCTGAGGGCGGCGAGCCCGGCGGCGACCGGCTCCACGGCGGAGCGCAGCACGGTGAGCGAGCGCAGCTGGCGCGGCCGGTCGGCGCCGGCGAGCCGCCACCGGATGACCTGCGGGTCGTACACGTTCCACTGCTCGGCCGGCTTCACCCTCACGCCGACCCGGCGCCGGGACTCGACCAGGTCCATCGATTCGAGGACGCGGACCACTTCGCGGACCACCGTGCGCGAGACGTCGAAGCGCTGGGCCAGCTCGTCGGTGCGCAGCACGCTGCCCGGCGGGTACTCGCCCGCGGTGATCGCCAGACCCAGGCTGTCGAGCACATGCGTGTGGAGCCCCCGGGCCTGAGTCGTCATGGCCCAAGCGTACGGGCCCTCATTGACGGCTTCGGGCCGCAATCGAGGCCCACGGGCCGACATCACGGCCTCAAAAGTATGACTTTTAAATCACGACCTCTTGAATATGTCGTACCTAATGGGTTTGAGTGTGCGCGACGGACATCGATGTCGACGAAGACAGCGAGGCACCACCCGCATGAACTCCCCCCTGACCGTCGTCGTGATGGGCGTTGCCGGAACCGGCAAGACGACCATCGGGCCGCTGGTCGCAGCACGGCTCGGCGTCCCCTACGCCGAGGGCGACGACTTCCACCCCGCGGCGAACGTCGCCAAGATGTCAGCCGGCATCCCGCTGGACGACGAGGACCGCCGGCCCTGGCTCGACGCGATCGGCGCGTGGGCGCACCGCCGGGCCGGGCTCGGCGGGGTCGTCTCCAGCTCCGCGCTCAAGCGCAGCTACCGCGACCGGCTGCGGGCGGCCGCCCCCGGCCTCGTCTTCCTGCACCTGACCGGCGACCGCGCGCTCATCGAGCAGCGGATGGCCGAGCGCAAGGAGCACTTCATGCCGGTCGCGCTGCTCGACTCGCAGTACGCCACGCTCCAGCCGCTCGGCCCGGACGAGGCGGGCGTCGCCGTCGACGTGTCCGGCACCCCCGAGGACATCGCGGAGCGGGCCGCCGCCGCGCTGCGACCGCTCACCATCTAAGGAATCCCCACCGTGACCAGACTCAGCGTCGAGTTCCTGGCAGCGGGCGCCACGCAGCCGATCACCTCGGCCGGCAACACCCAGCTGGGCATTGCCGTACTCGCGGGCATCGCCGTCATCGTCCTGCTCATCACCAGGTTCAAGCTGCACGCCTTCCTGGCCCTGACCATCGGATCGCTGGCGCTCGGCGCCTTCGCGGGCGCCCCGCTCGACAAGGCGATCGCCAGTTTCAGCGGCGGCCTCGGCAGCACGGTCGCCGGCGTCGGCGTACTGATCGCGCTCGGCGCCATCCTCGGCAGGCTGCTCGCCGACTCCGGCGGCGCGGACCAGATCGTCGACACCATCCTGGCCAGGGCCGGGAAGTCCGGCGGGCGGGCGATGCCCTGGGCGATGGTGGCCATCGCCTCGATCATCGGGCTTCCGCTGTTCTTCGAGGTCGGCATCGTGCTGCTGATCCCCGTGGTGCTGCTCGTCGCCAAGCGCGGCAACTACTCCCTGATGCGGATCGGCATTCCGGCCCTCGCCGGTCTGTCCGTGATGCACGGCCTGATCCCGCCGCACCCGGGGCCGCTCGTCGCCATCGACGCGATCGGCGCCAACCTCGGCGTGACGCTGGCGCTCGGTGTCGTCGTCGCCGTTCCCACGGTGATCATCGCGGGCCCGCTGTTCTCCAGGTACGCGGCCCGCTGGGTCGACATCCCGGCCCCGGACAAGATGGTGCCGACCCGGCCCTCGGAGGATCTGGAGAGGCGGCCGAGCTTCGGCGCGACCCTCGCCACCGTGCTCCTTCCGGTCGTCCTGATGCTGGCCAAGGCGCTGGTCGACATCGTGGTCGACGACCCGAAGAACCACGTCCAGCGGGTCACCGACGTCATCGGCTCGCCGCTGATCGCGCTGCTCGCGGCCGTCCTGGTCGGCATCTTCACCCTGGGCCGGGCGGCCGGGTTCACCAAGGAGCGGATCTCGACGACCGTCGAGAAGTCCCTGGCTCCCATCGCGGGCATCCTGCTCATCGTGGGCGCGGGCGGCGGCTTCAAGCAGACGCTGATCGACGTGGGCGTCGGCCAGATGATCCTGGACCTCTCCAAGGACTGGGCGATTCCGTCGCTGCTGCTCGCCTGGTTGATCGCGGTGGCGATCCGGCTCGCGACGGGCTCCGCGACGGTGGCGACGATCTCCGCGGCGGGCCTGGTGGCACCGCTCGCGGCCGACATGTCGACCGCGCACGCCGCCCTGCTCGTGCTCGCCGTCGGGGCCGGCTCGCTCTTCTTCAGCCACGTCAACGACGCCGGGTTCTGGCTGGTCAAGGAGTACTTCGGAATGAACGTCGGCCAGACGGTCAAGACCTGGTCGGTGATGGAGACGATCATCTCCGTGGTGGCACTCGGCTTCGTCCTGCTGCTCTCACTCGTCGTCTAGCTCCGGCTCGACTCCGGGTCGAGCCGGTCCGCATCCTCGTCCGACTCCGGCTCCGGCTCCCACAAAGGGTGTTCGCGTTTCGCCCAGGGCCGTTCGACCGACCCGGTGCGCATGCCACGGCGTGCCTCCGGGTCGCCGAACGCCATCCACACATGCCCGATGACGACGATGCCGACGGCAAGGGAGAGCCAGTCGTGCACGAACGTGGACCCGATCCGCACCTCGATGGGCGCCAGGTGTGTGAACCACATCAGCAGCCCCGTCCCCAGCATCACCAGGGCGGCCCCCGCGATCCAGCCCGCGTACACCTTCTGCCCCGCGTTGAACTTCCCGGCCGGACGCGGCTCCCGCTCCCGGCGCAGCGCGGTGCGCAGCCAGGTCCTGTCGTACGGGAAGAAACGGTTGAGGCGGCCGAGGTCCGCGCGGAACGCCCGTGAGGCGAGGCCGAGCAGGACCGGCGCGGGAAGGAGCACCCCGCAGATCTCGTGCACCCGCACCACCAGCTCGCGGCGGCCGACGGCCTCGGCGAGCTGCGGGATGTAGAGGATCGCCGCCGTCACCACGCAGGCGCCCATCAGCCAGGCCGTGGCCCGGTGCACCCACCGCTCCCCCGCCGTGAACCGCCTTACTGTGTAAGGGAGTTCAGGAGGTGGGGGTGTCTTCGCGTCCATTGGACCGGCCGACCCAGGCGTCGGTGTCATAACCTCGCTCCTCCCAGTATCCCCGCTCGACTTTTTCCGTCACGGTGATCCCGGACAGCCATTTCGCCGACTTGTAGAAGTACATGGGCGCCACATACAGGCGGACCGGCCCGCCGTGGGCGTGGCTGACCGGCTTGTCCTGCATGCTCAGGGCGATCAACACGTCGTCGCGGCGCGCCTGTTCGAGAGTGAGGCTCTCGCTGTACGCGCCGTCGAAGCAGGTGAAGCGGACCGCTCCGGCGCCCGGCCGCACCCCGGCCGCGTCCAGGAGCCGCGACAACTGCACCCCGGCGAAGGGCGTACCCGGCACCCGCCATCCCGTCACGCACTGCACATCGCGCACCAGGCGGGTCTGCGGCATCGCGCGCAGTGTGTCGAGTGTGTACGTGGCGGGCCTGGTGACCAGGCCGTCGACGGTGAGCCGGTAGTCGGCGGCGCTCCTGTCGGGCACGGAGGAGGTGACCGAGTAGTAGCGGAAGCCGCCGCCGTTGGGCAGCAGACCGGTGAGTCCGGTGGGGTCCTTGTCGGCGGCGGCGCCGAGGAACGACTCCAGGCCGCCCTGGACGTAGCGCGCCGAGGCGACCCCGGCCACGCCGAGGCCGAGCATGCCGAGCACGAGCCGGCGCCCGACGGGCGCACCACGCGCGGGCGGAGGGGTTGGTTCTGGTGTCACGCGACGATTCGAACACCAGGGGGCCGGTCCCGCCAGGAATCCCGGCCGTCCGTCACCGTTCCGTCAGAATTCCCGAAGGCGGCTCACAGCTCGGCGGCGCGTCCCGACTCGCTCTCCTCGGGCCGGCGGCTGCCCGGCACCGTGCCCCGGGCGCCGCGCTCGGCGAGGGCCGTCCGCTCCAGCTGGAAGGCCTCGTTGCCGAGGCCGATCCGGGCGTGCACCTCGGGCTTGCGCGCCCGCAGCACCAGGCCGTAGCCCAGGCCCGCCACCAGCGCGAGGACGATGATCCCGGGCAGCACCCAGTTGAGCGCGTCGTCCGGCCCCGCGCCGACCAGCACATGGAACTGCTTGACGGTGTACGCGGCGATGCCGAGCAGCGCGATGCCCGCGGCGCCCGCGGCGAGCAGCCGCCACAGCTGGGCCCCGGCCGCTCCCCGGCGTACGAAGAAGACGATCACGGCGAGCGAGGCGGCGGCCATCAGGAGGATCACGCCGAGCGCGCCGACGTTGCCCATCCAGGTGAACAGGTGCATGACGGGGGCGGTCGGGTCGCCGGCCGGCCAGTGGTCGGTGAGCGCGAAGGCCGCGACGACCACCACCGAGATCACGCTCTGGAGCAGCGAGCCGCCCGCCGGGGCGCCGCTGGCGCGGCTGGTGCGGCCGAAGCCGGCGGGCAGCAGCCCCTCGCGGCCCATGGCGAACACGTACCGGGCGACCACGTTGTGGAAGCTGAGCAGCGCCGCGAACATGCCGGTCACGAACAGGACGTGGAGGACGTCGGTGAACGTGCCGCCGAGGTTCTTGTCGGCCAGCGCGAACAGCAGCCCCGGGCCCTGCTTCTGCGCGGAGTCGATGATGTCGCCCGGGCCCGTCGCCAGCGTGAGCGCCCAGGAGCTGAGCGCGAAGAAGAGGGCCACGAAGCCGACCGCGAGGAACATGACGCGCTTGACGACCACGTGCGGGCGGCTGGTCTCCTCGGCGTACACCGGGGCCTGCTCGAAGCCGGTGAACGCGGCGATGCAGAAGCACAGGGCGATGCCGACACTGCCGCCGCTCAGGCTGTGCGGGTTGAAGGCGTGCAGCGAGAGCACATCGGCGGCCGGTTTCGCCACGGCCGCGCCGTCGAAGGCGACGACCATCACGACCTCCAGGACCAGGAGCACCCCGAGCACCTTGGCGTTGAGGTCGATCTTCAGCCAGGCCAGCGCGCCGACGAGGGCGACCGCGAGCAGTGCGGGCACCCACCAGTCGATGCTCACGTGGAGGTGGGTGTCGAGCAGCCCGGACACCTCGAAGCCGAACATGCCGTAGATGCCGACCTGGAGCGCGCTGTACGCGGCGAGCGCCACGTAGGACGCCGCGGCGCCCGCGGTCGGGCCGAGGCCGCGCGCGATGTACGCGTAGAACGCGCCCGCGTTGTGCACATGGCGGCTCATCTCGGCGTACCCGACGCTGAACAGGGCGAGGACCGCGCCGAGGATCAGGAAGAGCAGCGGTTGTCCGACGACGCCCATCGCCGCGAACGCGGTCGGCATCACCCCGGCCACGACCATCAGGGGCGCGCTCGCCGCGAGGACCGAGAGGAGCAGTCCCGGGGTGCCGAGGCGGTCGGCGCGCAGCGCCCGGTCCTGCCCCTTGTACGTGCTGATCTCGGTATCGCTGGTCTGGCTCGGCATGCGGGGTCTGCCCTTTCGGTACTGCCTTCGGAACAGGACGGGGGTGCGGCCACGACGCGGGCCGGGTCCGCGCGCTACACGGAACCCAGCGCTGCGCTGCGCGCGGCGTGGAAGGCGCGGTACGGGTCGCGATTGGGGTACGACCAGGGCGCGGGGGTGATGTGGCGACCGATGCGGTGGAACAGGGCGGCGGCCTCGGCGGTGCGGCCCTCGCAATGCTTAGCGTGGGCGAGGAAGTTGAGGTCGATGCCGGCCCTGGGGTGGTCCTCGCGCTCCCACTCCAGCCACCAGTCGAACGCGGTCCTGATCACCTGGCCGGCCCGGCGGCCGGTCCAGTGCCCGGACGCGGCGGGGTCGCCGGGCCTGCCCCCGGCCGCGGCGAGCACCCGGTAGCGCTCGGCATGGGCGATCAGCGGGAGCAGGGCGAGCGGGGAGTCGGCGGGGGCCCGGGCGGCCTCGGAGGTGGCGAAGTCGTACACCTCGTGGAGCGGGTCGGGGCCCTCGCCGGGGCGACGCTCCGCCAGGCGGGCGGCCATCAGGTGGTGGGCGTGGTGGTGTTCGGGGTGGCGGGCGCGCACCTCCTCGAAGGCCCGCACCGTCTCGTCCTCGGTGCCGAGCGCGCGGGCCAGCGCGAGCAGCGCGAGCCAGGGGGTGGGGTCGGCCGGGGCGCGCCCGGCCGCGGTCAGGCAGGCCTGGCGGGCGCGGTCCTCTGACTCCTTGCCGCGCAGACACTTCTGGACGCTGGCGCAGGCGAACAGGGCCGCGGCATCCGCGCTGTCGGGTTCGGCGAGCAGCCACTCGCGGGCCCAGACGGCGCTGGTGGCGGGTTCGGCGAGCACGGTGAGGCGGTGGCCGCGGCGGTCCCAGTCGTCGCCGGTCGCCCCGAGCAGCGAGCGGACCCTGGTCCACCGCCCCTGCGCCAACTGGTCCCGGACCGTGGCGAGTTCGGTGTCGTCGAGGGCCGCGTCGAACGACCGGTTGCCCCATCGGCGGGGGCGGCCGAGCGGGGGCGGAGGCGGGGACATCCGCGTACTTCCTGTGAGGCGATGGCGCTCGTGCATGCATGTGAACGCTGAACACGTGCGCGATGGTCGCCGACAGCAAAGCGGTAGGCGATGCTCCGCGTCAAGGCCGTTCGGCCCTTGAATGATCAGTGAACGTGAGCCCCACTCAAGGGAGTTGGGCCCCGGCGACCGCCATAGGCTGAGCCCATGAGTGAACAACAGTCCCTGCCCGAATTCCTGTTGGCCTTTCCGGGTCCCCTGCGTGACCAGCTGGTGTCGGCGGTGCTCAGCGGCGCGAAGACCTCGACGACCGGGCTGCTCGCCGACTACGAGCACGCGGGCGATCCACTGCCGTACGTCGGCGAACGCAGCCGCCTCATCGACTCGGCGGGCGAGACGGTCGCCGTGATCGAGGTGACCGACGTACGGGTCCTGCCGCTGGCCGAGGTCGACCTCCAGCACGCGATCGACGAGGGCGAGGGGGACGAGACCCTGGCCGGGTGGCGCGCCAACCACGAGACGTTCTGGCGCAGCCCCGAGATGCTGGAGGCCGTCGGCGACCCGTCGTTCGAGGTCACCGACGAGACCCCGGTCATCGCCACCCGGTTCCGGCTGGTGGAGCGGGTGGGCTCACCGGGCGGGCCCCAAGGCACCCCGGGCAGGCCCTAGGACACCGCCTTCGCCGCCGCCCTTCCCGCCGCCCGGCCCGAGAAGATGCAGCCGCCCAGGAACGTGCCCTCCAGGGAGCGGTAGCCGTGGACGCCTCCGCCGCCGAAGCCGGCCGCCTCCCCCGCCGCGTACACGCCCGGAAGGGGTTCGCCGCCCGCGGTGAGCACGCGGGAGGAGAGGTCGGTCTCCAGGCCGCCGAGCGACTTGCGGGTCAGGATGTGGAGCTTGACCGCGATCAGCGGGCCCGCCTTCGGGTCGAGGATGCGGTGCGGGGTCGCGGTGCGGATGAGCTTGTCGCCGAGGTAGTTGCGCGCCCCCCGGATGGCGGTGACCTGGAGGTCCTTGGTGAAGGGGTTGGCGATCTCCCGGTCGCGGGCCACGATCTCGCGGCGCAGCGCGGCCTCGTCGATCAGGGGTTCCTTGGTGAGCACGTTCATGCCGCGCACCAGCGAGGCCAGGTCCTTCTCGACGACGAAGTCGGCGCCGTGGTCCATGAACGCCCTCACCGGACCCGGCACGTCGGCCCGCGCCCGCCCGATGACGCCCCGTACGGACTTGCCGGTGAGGTCGGGGTTCTGCTCGGAGCCCGAGAGCGCGAACTCCTTGCCGATGATCTTCTGGTCGAGCACGAACCACGTGTAGTCGTGGCCGGTCTTCATGATGTGGTCGAGCGTGCCCAGGGTGTCGAACCCGGGGAAGAGCGGCACGGGCAGCCGGTTGCCGCGCGCGTCCAGCCAGAGCGAGGAGGGGCCGGGCAGGATGCGGATGCCGTGCCGGGCCCAGATCGGGTTCCAGTTCTGGATGCCCTCGGTGTAGTGCCACATCCGGTCGCGGTTGATGTGGTGGGCGCCGGCCTCCTCCGCGATGCCGAGCATGAGGCCGTCCACATGGGCGGGCACACCGGAGAGCATGTGCTCGGGCGGGGTGCCGAGCCGCTGGGGCCACTGTGACCTCACGAGGTCGTGGTTGCCTCCGATGCCGCCGCTGGTCACGACGACCGCCTGCGCCGTAAGCTCGAAGGAACCGGTCACGGTCCGGGTGGACGCGGTCCCGCGCCCGGCGCCGGACGGCTCCAGGATCTCGCCGGTCACGGTGTCCACGGCCCCGGCGGTGCGTCCGAGGCCGGTGACCCGGTGCCGGAACGCGAACTGGACAAGCCCCCGGGCGGCGGCCTCCCGCACCCTCCGCTCGAACGGGGCCACGATGCCCGGCCCGGTGCCCCAGGTGATGTGGAAGCGGGGAACGGAGTTGCCATGCCCGTTGGCGTCGTAACCACCCCGTTCGGCCCAGCCCACCACGGGGAAGAACCGGACTCCCCGGGCGTGCAGCCACGCCCGCTTCTCGCCGGACGCGAAGTCGACGTAGGCCTCCGCCCACTTGCGCGGCCAGTGGTCCTCGTCCCGGTCGAAGCCCGCCGTGCCGTACCAGTCCTGCAGCGCGAGCGCCCGGCTGTCCTTGATCCGCATGCGACGCTGCTCGGGCGAGTCCACGAGGAAGAGCCCGCCGAAGGACCAGTGGGCCTGACCGCCGAGCGACTGCTCGGGCTCCTGGTCGAGCAGGATCACCTTCTTGCCGGCGTCCGCCAGCTCGGCCGTGGCCACCAGGCCCGCGAGTCCCGCCCCGACCACGATCACATCGGCGTCGTACGCCATGGGCCCGTCACTCCGCTCGTCCGCCAAGTTACCCGTGCGTCAGATCTTCGGCGGGCCGTCACCCGGCGTCAACCGCCCGGCTGCGGGCACCCGGGAGGCATCAGCGCCCCCGGGGCGCTATCGTCGGCCAAGTCGGCTCCCCCCGGCCGTACTTGAGGTGTACGTCGTGTCGGTTCTGGTCCTCGTCCTCGCCGTGAGCGCAGCGTGTTGTCTGGGCTCGGGCTTCGTGCTGCAGCAGAACGCGGCGCAGCGCGCCCCGATCGGCGACTTCATGTCGCCGCGGCTGCTGCTCGACCTGGTGCGGATGCCGCGCTGGCTGGCCGGGATAGGCCTGATGGTGGCGGGCATGGTGCTCAGCGCCCTCGCGCTGGGCTGGGGCCAGGTGTCCCTGGTCGAGCCGCTGGTGGCGACCAACCTTTTCTTCGCGATGTGGCTGTCCAGACTCTGGACCCGTCAGCCGCTGGGCCGCCAGGGCTGGGCGGGGCTCGCGCTGCTCGCGGGCGGGGTGACCGCGTTCATCGTGGCGGGTCAGCCGCACGGCGGCGTCTCGGAGGCGGGGGCGCTGCGGCACTGGCTGATCGTGGGCCTGGTGGTCGGGATCGCGCTGATGCTGGCGGGCCTCGCCAAACACGACCGGCTGAGCGTCGCGGCCCCGGTGATGCTCGCCATCGCAGCGGGCCTGCTGTACGGCCTCCAGGACGCGCTGACCCGGATCAGCGGCCAGCGCCTTTCGGGCGGCGGCTGGCCGGAGCTGATGACGAGCTGGCAGCCGTACGGGGTGATCGCGCTCGGGGTGACCGGCCTGGTCCTGGTCCAGAGTGCCTTCGAGACGGCCCCGCTGCGGATGTCGCTGCCCGCCCTGACGGCCGCCCAGCCGCTCGCCGGGATCGCCTGCGGCGTCGGCTTCCTCGGGGACCGGCTGCGTACCGACGCGGGCGCGCTGGCCTGGGAGGCGGCCGGGCTCGCCGCGATCGTGGCGGGGATCGTGCTGCTCGGTCTTCACCCGGCGATGCCGTCGGGGACGGCGCCGCAGGAGGAGGCCCGCGACCTCCAGCCGCACTGAGGCGCGGCTCTCGTACCGAGAGGCCATGGGCCGGTGATTTCATGACCCCATGAATCCGGCTGACGAAATCCTGGACATCGTCGACGAGCAGGACACCGTGATCGGGCAGGCCCGGCGCGCCGACGCCTACGCCCGGAACCTGCGGCACCGCTGCGTGTTCATCCTGGCCACAGACGCGGCGGGCCGGATCTTCGTGCACCGCCGCACGCCGGAGAAGCTCGTCTTCCCCTCCCTGTACGACATGTTCGTCGGCGGGGTGGTCGGCGCGGGCGAGTCGTACGACGGCGCGGCGCTGCGCGAGGCCGAGGAGGAGCTCGGCGTCTGTGGTCTTCCGCAGCCCGTGCCGCTGTTCAAGTTCCTCTACGAGAACGGCGAGCAGAGCTGGTGGTCGGCCGTGTACGAGGTCCGCTGCGAGCTCCCGGTGAATCCGCAGGTGGAGGAGGTCGCCTGGCACGACTTCCTGCCGCTCGCCGAACTGGAGCGCCGGATCGGGGCCTGGGAGTGGGTGCCGGACGGCCTCGCGGCCTGGCGGCGGCTGCGCGCTTCGGGCATCGACCTGTCCTGAGGGGGTGCCGGGTAGGGTGCGGCGGGTGATCACGATCGTGCAGACCCTGCGGCTGTGGTTCGCGCCCCAGCGCATCGGCGAGGAGGGCGAGACCCCCGACTACCGGTTCTCGCTCGCCAACGAGCGCACCTTCCTGGCCTGGATCAGGACCTCGCTCGCGCTGGTCGGGGGCGGTTTCGCGGTCGACCAGTTCCTGCCCGACCTGCGCTGGGGCGTCCGGGTCGCGCTCGCCCTCGCGCTGCTCGCCGCGGGCGTGCTCTGCGCGCTGCGGGCGGTGAACCACTGGGTGCGCTGCGAGCGGGCCATGCGGCGCGGCGAGGACCTGCCGGTGTCGCGGTTCCCCACGCTCCTGAGCCTCGCCGTCGCGGTGGTCGCCGTGGTGATGGTGGTGGTCGTCGTCTTCGGCTGGGCCGGCTGATGCCCTCGCCGGTGCCCGCCCGCGACCCGGGGCTCCAGCCGGAGCGGACCCGGCTCGCCTGGCGGCGTACCACGCTGTCCTGCACAGTGGCCGCCGTGCTCGCCGCCAAACAGGCGGTGCACCGAGGGAGTTCACCGCTCGGGATCCTCGCACTGACGCTCAGCGGGCTGGTGTGGCTCGGGTTCCTGGCCGTCGCGCACCGCCGCATCCAGGCCCTGAGCGGCGCCGGGCGGCCCCGGGTTCTCGGGGTGCGCGCCGCGGTCGCCACGGCCGCCTGCACGGTGGCCCTGGCCTGCTTCGCCGTCGCCATGCTGTTCTGAAACCGGCCTCCGGGCTCTTCCGGGACCCGCATCCCTCCCTTGGATACGCCGTAATTCGCGGCCCGCCCTGGACGGCATACCGACTGGTCGGTAGCGTGTCTCCGGACAGCATGCCCCGACCCCCGTCCGGAGGTGCCGAACATGAGCACAGTCCCCCCGCCAGGCCTCGACCCGGATCAGCTGCGGGCCCACCTCGACCGCGTGCGGCCGGGTCTGGTGAGCGGACCGCTCAGGGCCCGGCTGATCGAGGGGGGCCGCTCGAATCTGACGTACGTCGTCACGGACGGGGCCGGCCAGTGGGTCGTGCGGCGGCCACCCCTTGGCCACGTACTCGCCACCGCGCACGACATGAAGCGCGAACACCGGGTGATCAGCGCCCTGTACCCCACGGCCGTCCCGGTGCCCGAACCGGTGCTGCTCTGCGAGGACGAGTCGGTGCTCGGCTCGCCGTTCTACGTCATGGAGTACGTGGCCGGGACGCCGTACCGCACCGCCGAACAGCTCGCGCCGCTCGGCGCCGAGCGGACCCGGGCGGCCGTGCTCGCGCTGGTCGACACGCTCGTCGAGCTGCACGCGGTGGACCCCGAGGCCGTCGGGCTCGGCGACTTCGGGCGGCCCGAGGGCTTCCTCGACCGGCAGCTCCGCCGCTGGGGCAAGCAGCTCGACGCCTCCCGCAACCGCGACCTGGCCGGCATCGACGAGCTGCACGCGGCGCTCGGCCGTGACCTTCCCGTATCGCCCGCCCCGACCGTCGTCCACGGCGACTACCGCCTCGACAACGTGCTGATCGGCGACGACGACCGGATCAAGGCGGTCCTTGACTGGGAGATGTCCACGCTGGGCGACCCGTTGACCGACCTCGGCCTGCTGGCGATGTACAGCGCGCAACTGGAAGTCCCGAACTCTCCGGTCTCCACCACCGCCGGCGCGGCCGGCCACCCCTCCCCCGCCGAGCTGATCGAACGCTATGCGGCCCGCTCCGGCCGCGACACCTCCGCCATCTCCTGGTACACGGCGTTCGCCTGGTTCAAGCTCGCCGTGATCCTCGAAGGCATCCACTACCGCTACACCCTCGGCCAGACCGTGGGCGCCGGCTTCGACCGCATCGGCGAGCTCGTCCCGGTCTTCATCGAGCACGGCCTCACCACCCTTCAGGAAGGCTGAACGCCCCTCATGGACTTCGCATTCGACGCCCGCACCGAAGAACTGCGGACCAGGCTCCTCGCCTTCATGGACGAGTACGTCCACCCCGCCGAGGCCGTCGCCGAAGAGCAGCGCGCCCGGCTCGCATCCCCGTGGGACACCCCTCAGGTGGTGCAGGACCTCAAGGCCGAGGCGCGCCGGCAGGGCCTGTGGAACCTGTTCCTTCCCGACGCGGAGTACGGCGCGGGGCTCACCAATCTCCAGTACGCCCCGCTGGCCGAGATCACCGGCCGCTCCCCGCACCTGGCGCCGACCGCCCTCAACTGCGCGGCCCCGGACACCGGGAACATGGAGGTGCTCGCCCAGTTCGGCTCGGACGAGCAGAAGAAGCAGTGGCTTGAGCCGCTGCTCGCCGGGGAGATCCGCTCGGCGTTCGCGATGACCGAGCCCGAGGTGGCCTCCTCGGACGCCACCAACATCGAGACCCGGATCGAGCGCGACGGCGACGAGTACGTCATCACCGGCCGCAAGTGGTACATCTCCGGCGCCATGAACCCGGACTGCAAGATCTTCATCGTGATGGGCAAGACCGACCCCGCCAACGCCGACGTGCGCCGCCAGCAGTCGATGGTCCTGGTCCCCCGCGACACCCCGGGCGTCGAGATCCGCCGCGCCATGCAGGTGTACGGCTACGAGGACCACTCCCACGGCGGTCACGCAGAGGTCGTCTTCCACGGCGCCCGGGTGCCCGCGAGCAATCTGGTCGGCGAGGCCGGCGGCGGCTTCGCCATCGCCCAGGCGCGGCTCGGGCCCGGCCGGATCCACCACTGCATGCGGCTGATCGGCATGGCCGAGCGGGCCATCGAGCTGATGTGCCGAAGGGCCGTGTCCCGTACCGCGTTCGGCAAGCCCATCGCCCAGCAGGGCGTGGTCCAGGAGTGGATCGCGGACGCCCGCGTCGCGGTCGAGCAGCTCAGGCTGCTCGTCCTGAAGACGGCCTGGCTGATGGACACCGTGGGCAACCGCGGGGCACACACCGAGATCCAGGCCATCAAGATCGCCACCCCGCGCACGGTCGTCGGCATCATCGACAACGCGGTCCAGCTGCACGGAGCGGGCGGCGTCGGCCAGGACTTCCCGCTGGCCGAACTCTGGGCGGCGGCCAGGACGTTGAGGCTCGCGGACGGCCCGGACGAGGTGCACCAGCGCTCGCTGGCCCGCCGCGAGCTGAAGAAGTACCTGTAAGGGCCGGGCGGTTCGGGGTTCAGGGACGCAGCGCGCGCAGCAGCAGGTCGGCGAGGTGATCGGCGACCTGCTGCTCGGTGAGCGGGCCGTCCGGGCGGTACCAGGTGGACAGGTGGTGGACCGAGCCGAAGTGGTAGTCCACCACCAGGTCGGCCGGGGTCGCGGTGGAGAACACCCCGGCGGCCTGCCCCTCTTCGATGAGCGCGCGGAACCGCTCGTGGTAGCGGCGGCGCTCGGCCCGGACCTGCTTGTTCTTCTCCGGGCTCAGGTGGTGCATGGAGCGGAAGAAGATCGCCGCGTCGTCGAGGTTGTCGATGGTGGTCACCACCACGTCGGCGGCCGCCTCGCGCAGCCGCTGCTCGATGGGCTCGTCCGCGTCGGCGAACGCGTCGAGCCGCTCCTGCTGGAGCCGCAGCACCCGGGCGTACACCTCCTGGAGGAGGTCCTCCTTGGAGCCGAAGTAGTGGTAGAGCGCGCCCTTGGTGACGCCCGCCGCCTCCACGATCTCCTGCACCGAGGTGCGGTCGTAGCCGTTCTCCGCGAAGAGGCGGGTGGCGGCGGCGAGCAGCCGCTGGGGGACGGGGGTGGTGCCGCTTGTGTCCGTCGCCTTGGCCATCGCCGCCACCTTTCTCTCGTACGTGCGCGAAGCTGTGAGCTGGTCGTGCCGTGCTGGTCGTGTGTGCCGGGCGCTACGCCTGGGTGCGCAGTTCCCGCCTGAGGATCTTCCCACTCGTGGTCTTGGGAAGCTCCGCCAGGATCTCGACCTCGCGCGGGTACTTGTAGGCGGCGAGCCGCTCCTTGCAGTACGCGGCGAGCTCGGCCGGGTCGGCCTCGGCGCCCGGGCGCAGACTGACGTACGCCTTGACGCTCTCTCCCCGGTACGCGTCGGGGATGCCCACGACGGCCGCCTCGCGGACCGCCGGGTGGGTGTAGAGGACGTCCTCGACCTCGCGCGGCCACACCTTGAACCCGGACGCGTTGATCATGTCCTTCATGCGGTCGACCACGTAGAGCCAGCCGTCGCGGTCCATGAAGCCGATGTCGCCGGTACGCAGCTCGCCGTCGGGGAACGCCTCGGCGGTGGCGTCGGGGCGGCGCCAGTAGCCGGGCACGACCTGCGGCCCGCGCACCAGGATCTCGCCCTGCTCGCCGAAGGGCACCTCGTTGCCTTCGAGGTCGACGATCCGCACCACCGTCTCGGGCCCGGGCACGCCGACCGAGAGCGTCCCGGAGACCGGGTCGACCGGCGCTTCCTTCTCGGGCGGCACCGAGGCACAGGGGGCGGTGCACTCGGTCAGTCCGTAGCCGTTGCGGATGTACGGACCGAAGCCCTCGCGGAACTTCTCGACCAGCGCGGGCGGCAGGGGTGCGCCGCCCGACGAGATGACCTCGAAGGACGCGAAGTGCTCCCGGGTGACGCCGGGGGTGGCCGCGAGCGCCATGAAGGCCGTGGAGGGTCCGACCGTGTAGGCGGGGCGGTGTTCGGCAAAGGCGTCGAGGACGACACCCGGGTGGAAGCGGTAGGCCAGGATCAGGGTGCCCGCGTTGGCGATGCAGGCGGCGAGTTCGCAGACCATGCCGGTGATGTGGAAGAGCGGCGCGAGCGCGAAGTAGCCCGAGCCTTCTGCTATCGGATGTCCGGTGCGCTGCCTCTCCGCGTTGTAGGTGATGCCGCGATGGGTGTTCATCGCGCCTTTGGGGGTGCCACTGGTGCCGGACGTATAACTGATCAACGCCGTGTCACCGCCGGAGAGTTCCCGCCCTGAGGGAGCGCCGAGCCCCTGCCGGGCAACGCCGACGAGGTCATCGGTGTCGCCGGGCACGGCAGACCGCTCGAACCCGAGCACCCTCTGGTCGTTCTCCGTCTGAAGATCGAGCTCGCAGGCGGTGAGGACGATGCGGACCGGGGAGGCGGCGGCGGTGTCGCGCAGATAGTCCTCCCAGGCGCGGTCGGAGCAGATCAGCGCGGCGGCGTCGGAGTCCTTGAGTACGTGCGCGACCTCGCCCGACTTGTACATGGGGTTGAGCGGGACGACGGTGGCCCCGGCCTTCCACGCGCCGAGCAGGGCGATCACGAAGTGCGGGGTGTTCTGCAGCATGAGCGCGACGCGGTCGCCGCGGACCAGGCCCCGGGCGGCGAGGTGGCCGGCCACGGAGTCGGAGAGCGCGTCGGTCTCGGCGTAGCTCAGGCGGCCGTCGAAGTAGGCGAGCGCGGTGCGTTCGGGGGCGCGGGCGACGGCGGCGCGGAAGGAGTGCAGCACGGTCTCGGGCGGGGTGATGTCCGCCCGCTGGGCATCGCTGAGCTGGGCCAGCCAGGGCTTGGCCGCGTAGATCGAGGTCATTCGGCGCTCGTCTCCCACTTCTGCTGAAGGTGGTTCATGCCGGTCAGCCAGCGGTCGGGGGTGGCGGCGCGGGCCGTGTAGTAATCGGCGACCTCGGGGTGGGGCAGCACGAGAAAGCGTCCGTCGGCCATGGCGCCGAAGAGGGCGTCGGCCACTTCGTCGGGCTCGATCGCGGTGGGCTTGAGCACGAGGTCGCCGGCGGATCCGGTGGCGTCCAGCATGTCGGTGCGCACGCCCTGCGGGCAGATCGCGTGGACCTGGATGCCGCGGTGGCGGTAGGTCAGCGAAAGCCACTCGGCGAAGGCGAGCGCACCGTGCTTGGTGACGCTGTAGGGCGCCGCGCCGATCATGGTGAGCAGCCCGGCGGCGGAGACGGTGGACACGAACCGCCCCGCGCCACGCTCCAGCCATTCGGGCAGCAGCTCGCGGGCGGCCCTGACGTGGGCCATCACGTTGACGTCCCAGGCCGCGGCCCATACGTCCTCGGGGGCGGCCTCCGAACCGCCGGATCCCAGGCCCGCGTTGGCGCAGTAGATGTCGATGGCGCCGCCGAGGGCGTCGCGGGCGGGGCCGACGACGGTGGAGGCGTCCCCCGGGACGGCGATGGCACCGATCTCCTCGGCGGTCTTACGGGCCTTGTCCGCGTCCAGGTCGTTGACGACGACGCGGGCGCCCTCCGCCGCGAATCTGCGCGCGAGGGCGGCGCCTATGCCGCCGCCTGCGCCGGTGACGACCACTGCGGCGCCCTGGACCGCCTGTCCCGTGCTCATGGAGACCCGCCTCTCTGTGGTGCCGAATGCCCCGACAGACTAACCAGTCGGTATGTCCCCTGGGAAGGCCCCACCCTCCTGGGGCCGCGCCCCGGCCCGCACCGGAGCATTTCAGCCTGTCATGGGGGTCCCCCCTGGCCCGTGAGGCCTTGGGGGAGTTTGAGGACGAGCGCCGTTCGGGCGCGAACGGGGGCTGGGGCGCAGCCCCAGGAACCCGGCTTCACCCCTTTCCCAACCCCCGGCGGGTTTCGGGAAGGGGCGGGGTGGGGGCATCGGGGTCTGGGGCGGAGCCCCAGGCGTGGCCGCCCTCGCGCGCACCCGGCGCCCGCTACCGTGCTGGGCATGACGGCCCGTACCGAACCCGGAGGTGTACGGATGACCCTGTCCAGACGCACCCTGCTCGCCGGCACACTCGCGACGGCCCCCCTCCCCCTCCCTCTCCCCGCCGAAGCCCGGCTCCGCACCGGCTTCGCCCGCCTCGCCGCCGACGGCTACGCCCCCCTCGCCGGCCAGAACGTCGGCCTCGTCACCAACCCCACCGGCATCACCCAGGACGTACGCCACATCGTGGACGTCATGCACGCCGACCCCCGCGTACGCCTGACCGCCGTCTTCGGCCCCGAGCACGGCTTCCGCGGCACCGCCCAGGCCGGCGGCTCCGAGGGCCGCTCCACCGACCCCGCGACGGGGCTCCCCGTGTACGACACGTACACGAAGAGCGGACAGCCCCTCGCCGACATCTTCACCGCCTCCGCCGTGGACACGATCGTCTTCGACATCCAGGACGTCGGCGCGCGCTTCTACACCTACATCTGGACCCTCTACGACTGCATGGAGGCCGCCGCACTCGCCGGCAAGCGCTTCGTGGTCCTGGACCGGCCCAACCCGGTGACCGGCCGCTCCGCGTACGGCCCGGTCCTCGACCCCGCGTTCGCCACCTTCGTCGGGCGCCGGCCCATCGCGCAGGCGCACGGCATGACGGCCGCCGAGCTCGCCCGGCTCTTCAACGCCCAATTCCTCAACGGCAGAGTGCAGTTGAGCACCGTCACGATGACCGGGTGGCGGCGAGCCGACTTCTTCGACGACACCCGACTCCCCTGGGTGCCGCCCAGCCCCAACATGCCCACCCCCGACACCGCTCTCGTCTACTCCGGCACCTGCCTCTTCGAGGGCACCAACCTGTCCGAGGGGCGCGGCACGACGCGGCCGTTCGAGCTGCTCGGCGCGGAGGGGATCGACGGCAAGTGGGCCGCCGCGCTCAATGAACTCGCCCTGCCCGGCGTCCGGTTCCGCGAGGCCTACTTCGCTCCGACGTTCTCCAAGTTCGAGGGGAAGACCGTCGGAGGCGTACAGCTCCACGTCCACCAGCGGGAGTCGTTCGATCCCGTACGCACCGGAATCGCCCTCCTCGTCACCGCCAAGCGGGTCTGGCGCGGCTTCGCCTGGCGGCCGGACCACTGGATCGACAAGCTCACGGGCTCGGCCCTGGTCCGCACGATGGTCGACGCGGGCGCCGGAACCGACGAGATCGTCGCCGCCTGGCAGCCGGGGCTGACCGCGTTCCGGACCGTACGCCGGACCTACCTGATGTACGACTGATACGGGTGGGCCGGGCCGAAGTCGCCGGGTCTCCGCTGTCCCGCATATGGCCGGCTCCGCGGTGCGGCGGGACGATGGGTGGCGCTCATCGTCGAGCGGACCGGAGGTCGGACCATGACGGACATCGGAGTCGAGCCGTACCGGGAGATCACCTTCGACGCGGACGGCGACACGAATCCCGCCGAGCGCACGGCCCTGACCGGCGTGGACGCCACGGACCTGGTGCTGTTCTGCCACGGCTGGAACAACACCCCGTCGGCGGCCCGGAGTCTGTACCAGGCGTTCTTCGCGCCGTTTCCCGCGCTGCTCGCGGGCTCGCCCCAGGTGCGGCTCGGGTACGGCGGCGTGATCTGGCCGTCGATCCGCTTCACCGACGAGACCATCCCCGACTATCCGCACGCCACGGAGGCCGCCGTCGGCCCCGGGCTCGACGACGCGACCGTATCGGCGCTCAAGGGCTTCTTCCCCGGCCAGGACGCGACCGTCGACCAAATCGCCGCCCACCTCGCCGGGCAGCCAGACTCCGAGGACGCGTTCAACGACTTCGGGCGGCTGACCCGGCAGCTGGTGACTACGGCCGCCACGAGCGGGGCCGGAGCCGTCGGCGACCTGGCGGTGGAGGACGGGCCCGGTGCCTCGCCCGCGATCCTTACGGATGACATCCTGCCGCTGTGCCAGAAGTTCACGGCCGCGCTCGCCGACACCGGCATGGCCGTGCAGCCGGGGCCGGCCGGGCCCTCGTTCTCGATCGGTGGCTCCCTCAAGCACCTGTGGGACGGCGCGAAGGAAGTGCTGCGCCAGACGACCTACTACGAGATGAAGCGCCGGGCGGGCAAGGTGGGGCAGCTCGGACTCGGTCCACTGATCGGTCAACTGGCCGCCGCGCGGCCCGAGTTGCGCGTACACCTCGTCGGACACAGTCAGGGTGCGCGCGTGGTCGCGTTCGCGCTCAAGGGGCTGCCCGCGGGCGCGCGCAATCTGAAGTCGGTGACGCTGCTCGAAGGAGCCTTCTCGCACTACGTCTTCGCCGAGCACCTGCCCGACGGTCTCTCGGGGGCTGGGGCGCTGAGCGACGCGCAGGGGCGGATCGACGGCCCGGTCGTCTCCTGCTACTCCCACTTCGACACGGCGCTCGGCGTCATCTACCCGCTGGCGTCCGCGCTGTCCGGGGACTACGCGAGCGCGCTGCCCGGCCTCGACAGGCGGTGGTGGGCGATCGGCCACGACGGCATCCAGGCCGTCAGCCCCTGCACCACGCTCACGCTGGCCGAGGCGCTGCGCGACGGGGTGCCGGACTCGGGCTGCGTCAGCGTGGACGCGGCCGCCGTGGTGAAGGACGGCGGGCCGCCCTCGGGTGCGCACAGCGACATCTGCCACCAGGAGCTGGCCCAGGTGGTGCTGGCCGCGGGCCGGATCGGCAGGACCTGACCCGCGGCCGTTCACGCGCTAGCGATGGCTGGGGAACTCGACGACCTGCTGGTAGGTCGGCCGGTTCTGCCAGTTGACCGCGGACTGGGTGATGCCACCGAGCGGGCGCTGCACGATGCTGTCGGCGCACCACTGGTCGCCGGCTCCGCAGCCGGCATCGCCCGGGTAGACCTGCGCCGGGGTCTTGGCGGCGGCCTGCTTGAGCGTGCCGAGCAGGCTGTCGCGGCAGGCGTCGAGCTTGCCGTCGCCGCAGTAGGCGCGGGCCAGCGGCCCCTGCACCGGCTCACCGAGGACCTTCCGCAGATCCTTGTCGGCGTAGCTCCACCAGCCGTACTGGAAGGCGGACCCGGCGTGCGAGCCGGTCGGGCCGTGCCCGGCCGAGGGTGCCTCGTCGATGCCGAGGTTTGCGGTCAGGGCGTTGTAGAGCGGGTCGCCGAGCCCGGGGCGGAACTCGGCCTCGACGAGCAGCGGCCACCAGGCGTCCATCAGGCGCACCGCGTCGGGGTGGGTGTAGGTGTGCGAGCCCTGCGAGGTCTCGCGGCGCTGGGTGCCGTCGGCCTGCCAGGCCTCCAGCTGCTGCACGGCGGTCGCCAGTTGGGGATCAGTGATCGGCGCGCTGCGCAGCACCTTGAGGAGTTCGGGCAGCACGTCCTCGCCGCGCAGGTCGGTGACCGCGGCCTGGGCCATGGCGCGGGTGAGCGAGGAGCGGGTGACGCCGCCCTGGGCGACCAGCGCCTTCACGCGGTCGTCGAGGAGGTTGGCGCGGTGCACGGAGCCGTCGCCGAAGCCGGCCGTGGAGTAGTCCTTGGCCTGCTTGTTGTTCCAGGAGACGTAGTAGTCCTGGCCGACCGACTGGGGGTGCTGGGCGGGCGGGGTGTAGGCCGCCGTGTTGGAGGCCGGGTCGAAGCCCTGCCACTCATAGGCCTGGTCCGCCCTGACGGGCAGCGAGGGGTCGACATCGGGGTTGCGGACCGGGTTCAGGCCGCTGTTGTAGTAGGCGGCGGTGCGGGAGTCCGCGTAGAACCAGTTGAAGGTGTAGTCGACGTGCTGGGCCGCCTCCTGGAAGGTCTTGGCGTCCTTGACGTAGGAGGGGTCGTTCATCATCTGGAAGCCGATGATCGAATCGGCGTCGTGCCGGTAGGTGGAGCGCAGTGAGGTGTACGCGACGGGCTTGCCGCCGACGGTGGCGCGGGCGGTGACGATGCCGTAGTTGGTGCGCCAGACCTGCATCCGGTAGGAACCGGCCGCCGTGGTGTCGGCGACCGTCGGCTTCCAGGAGTTGGTCTTCTCCAGCTTCTCCATCGGGGTGCACACGCCCCGGTAGAGATAGTGGGTGGCGTCCTGGCAGAGCTCCACGGCGTACGTGTCCATGATGTCCTGGCCCGCCGAGGTGGCCGACCACGCGTAGTCCTGGCCGCGGCCGAGCTGGACATACATGCCGACTCCGGCGAAGGAGGCACCACGGGCGCTGATGCCGGGGCCCTGGATTTCCTGGAGCATCAGCAACTGTGGCGCGAAATAGCCGGTTTGCGGGCCGAACACCGCTACAGGGTGTCCGCCGGCGGTGTGCGAGCCGGACACCACGAGGGCGTTGGACATGCCGCGCGGCTTGCCGAGGTCGATGCCGGGCAGCGCGCCGTTGTCGTACATGCCCTTCAACGGCTTGAGCCGCTGCGGAACCTTCACGTCCGCCCTGGCATGGGTGTTCGCCGATCCGGTGCGGTCGTAGACGAGCTGTTCGGGGACGACCGTGCCGGGGTCGGGCATCGCGGTGCCCTGGGCGTTGGCGGGCTTGCCCGCGTACGGGAAGCTGGTGCCGTCGTGGACGGTGAGCACGGACTCGGGGTCGTTGCGCTCGCGGAAGGACTCCCAGACCTTGGTGCCCTCGGCCACGCCGTACTTGGCCTGCGCGGCCTGGAGCGAGAGCGCGGCCTGCACCTCGCCGCCCCCACCGCCACCGAAGAGCCCGCCCACCACGGAGGCGAGCGCGATCAGGTCGGTGAGCTTGAAGGGCTGGATCTCCCCGACGTTCGTAATGGAGTCGATCTTGCCGGTGAGCACGTACTCGCCGGGGAAGTAGCGGCCGTCCTTGGACTGCTTGGCATAGGCGTTGATGCCGTCGACGTACGCCTGGGCATCGGCCATGGCCTGCTCGCCGCGGGCTCCGTTGGCGGTACGGATACGGTCGACCTGCGCCTGGAGATCGGCCTCGGTGTACGGGGCCTGTGGCCAGAACTCCTGCTCAAGACCCTGGTTGGCGAGGGCGCCGCCCGCGAAGGAGGTGAGCTCGCCGCGCCCGATGTGGCGGAAGAGGTCCATGAGCCAGAGCCGGTCCTGCCCGGCCGCGTACCCGGCGCCGTACTCGGTGCCGTACCGGGTGGTGCCCTTGATGTGCGGCACGCCCGTCGCCTTGTCGCGGGTGATGGTGACGTCGGAGCGGGGTGAGGTCGTCGACTCGACTTGGCCGTTCGGGACGCCGAAGGAGGCGTCGTTGAAGAAGCTGTTGAGCTTGTCGTCGGTGAGCGAGGACTGGCCGGCGACCAGGGCGTCGTACTTGCCGAGCTCGTCGTCGCTGTGCGCGGGATGGGTCCCGAACACCTTGTTCCCGAGGATCTCGACGAGGGTGGCGTTGCCGTTGGCGCCGGGCGGCAGGATGTCGGAGCACTGTCCCTGACAGAGGTCGCCGTCCGCGGGCTCGGCCGCGCCGGCCGGGACCGCGGGGCCGAGCAGGGCGGCGGACAGGGCGATGACGGTGGCGGCGCACGCGGCGGCTCTGCCGCGCCCGATGCCCGTCACGAGTCGAAGTCTGCTGTGTTTCCCGGCTGTTGTGAGCCTGGCGGTGCGTCGTCGCATGCGCGCTCCTAGTGGGGGCCGATGCGCGGGAGGCTACTTGGGGTAACACCGCAGCGTAAGGTGAACATGCGTCACCTTCTCGGAATCCCCACACACCCGCCCGACCGGCTCCGCGATCACGGCGGGACACCACCGGCAGCTGTACCCTTTCGGCCTCCGTCGGCACGCGTATTCCTTCCGGGCTTCGCAGGGTTATGTGGGACGGGCGAATACCGGCCGCGCCGTTGGTGCCCAAGTGGCCATGGGGGCCAAGCCGGTTGAAGGGATTCCGGATGTGGCGGAGGGCCTGACGGGACCTGATCCATTGCCGGCCCCGGCACTTCCCCGGCAGCGCCACTGCCTGGCCTCTTCGGCCGTTCCAGCAGGTCGACGGGGGGAAGGGTCCATATGGGCCACGTTCTGAGGAGTTCATGAGAATCGGATTCCAACGGTTGGGACAGGGTAGGCGAATCCCCCGTAATGGACGCCATCGGAATTTCGATGGAGCCGGATCGCCTTCCGGTACGTCCATTCCTCGACGCCGAAGTACGAGCGACGGAGGTGGCAGGGCCATGGCTGGTTTCCGCAGTCTGGCGAGACAGGTGCGCGACCCGAGGAACGATCTCGCGTTGCGGCGCTATTCGCTGCGCAAGTGTCTGGAGCGGTTCGCCCCCTACGGGCATCGGGCGACCTGGGACCATCTGTGCGGCAGGCACCGCATCGGGCCCGAGGACCGGGCACCCGATCCGGCGCGGCTGGTGGCCGCACTGGAGGAGCTGGAGGCGGCCAGGGCCGTCTGGCTCGCTTACGAAGTGGAGTTCGCGGCACGCAGGAAGCGTGAGAAGCACGCGGGGTTGCGGCGCCCGGGCTCCTTCGACGACTGGCACCGGCGCACCTGGGGCGGTTTCGGGGTGGCCTGGTGCGACGATCCCACGACACATCCCACCGAGCCGCTGGCCGAGGTGCTCGGCCGCATGATCGCGGCACTGCGGGCCGCGCCCGGCACGGTGTGCCCGGTGTGCGGGGGAAGCCGGCTGGTGTGGAACCAGGATCTGACCCACGAGCCGTGGTTCGGACCGGTCTGCTCGGGCTGCGGAATTCTGGTGCCGCGCCCGGTACTGACCTCCGAGGCGGTGGCACGAGCCAAGGCGGCACGGCGCGGAGAACTGGCATCGGTGGCGTGAGCGGCGCGGGGGCGAGCCGACTCTCCCCCGCGTTGCCAGAGGGCCCGCACGGCCAGAAGGACCCGCGTCGCCGGAGCGCCGCGCGTGGTCGAAGGACTTTGCATCGGCGGTGGCGCCCGCGTTGTCAGTGGGCTCTGGCACCATCGAAGACATGATCCAGGTCTGCCTGAACGGCGTACGAAGTGCCAAGGACGGCTCGGCGGTGCCGCTGTCCCCGGCCGCCTTGGCCCAGTCCGCGGCAGCGGCCGTCGCCGCCGGTGCGGCCGAAGTCCATGTCCACCCCAAGACGCCCTGCGGAAGCGATTCGCTCTCACCACGCGTGGTGGGCCCGGCCCTTGAGGCGATACGGGCCGCAGTGTCGGTGCCGGTCGGGGTGACCACGGGCGCCTGGGCGGAGCCGGATCCGGCCCGCCGGGTGGAACGCATCCGTTCCTGGACGGTGCTGCCCGACTACGCGTCGGTGAACTGGCACGAGGACGGCGCCGACGAGGTGGCGGCCGCGCTGCTCGATCGGGGCGTGGGCATCGAGGCGGGCATCTGGTCCGACACCCCCGCCGCCCAGCGCTTCCTCAACTCCCCTTATTTCTCAAGGACGTTGCGCATCCTCGCCGAAGTGATCGGCACGTCCGCGGAGGCCGCGGAGCCGACGGCGCATTCCCTGCTCGCCGAGCTGGGCGCCGCGCACGGCAGGCCCATCCTGCTGCACAGCCACGACGGCGGCACCTGGCCGGTGCTGCGACTGGCCCGCAGGCTGGGGCTCGACACGCGCATAGGCCTGGAGGACGTCCTGGTCCTTCCGGACGGCGCACGGGCCGAGTCCAATGCTCAGTTGGTGCGGGCAGCGCTGGCCTGCGCCTGAGGGCAGGGGGCCCGACCGTACAAAGGTGAGGGCTCGCGCGTAAGGGGGCGGAGCCGCTCAGCCCTTGCGCTCTGCCAGCAGCCGGGACCCCGTCTGACTGTCGCCGAAGACGTCGTCCGGATTGGACAGGACGCAGTTGTCCAGGGACAGACAGCCGCAGCCGATGCAGTCCGAGAGGTGGTCGCGCAGCCGGCCCAACTGGGTGATGCGCCGGTCGAGTTCGGCGCGCCAGTTCTCGGACAGGCGGGCCCAGTCCTCCTTGGTGGGGGTGCGCTCCTCGGGGAGCTCGGCCAAGGCGTCCCGGATCGTGGCCAGCGGGATGCCGACGCGCTGCGCGGCCCGGATGAAGGCGACGCGGCGCAGGGTGTCCCGGCAGTAACGGCGCTGGTTGCCCGAGGTCCGGCGGCTGGCGATCAGGCCCTTGGACTCGTAGAAGTGCAGTGCGGACACGGCAGCCCCGCTGCGCGCGGACAGCTGCCCGACCGTGAGCTCGTGGATCTTCTCTGGAATCTGCGGCACCCCTCGAACCCTACTGGCCCCGCCCCCGGCCCCCGCCGGGTGCCCTGCTCGCACAGGCCCGGCCCCCGCCCCGTACATCGTTGACAGGACCCGCGGCCCCAACCATGCTGAGCTAGCTGAGCAAGCGCTTGTACACGCGCTGCGCATGCGCTTTTTCATCACTGCGAGAGCGTCGCGAGAGGCAGGGACCAGGGACATGGCAGAGCCGAGGATCTTCACGTCCGCCGAGGAGCTGAAGGCCGGGGTGGGCGAGCAGCTCGGGCACAGCGACTGGCTGGAGATCGACCAGAAGCGGATCGACCTGTTCGCCGACGCCACCGGCGACCACCAGTGGATCCATGTCGACCCGGAGCGAGCCGCGGCCGGCCCCTTCAAGACGACCATCGCGCACGGCTATCTCACCCTGTCGCTGCTGCCGACGCTGGTCCCGCAGGTGCTGCGCGTCGAGGGCATGAAGATGGGCATCAACTACGGCACCAACAAGGTCCGCTTCCCCTCCCCCGTGCCGGTCGGCTCGCGGCTGCGCGCCACGGCGATGCTCACGGAGGTCGTGGAGGCGGGCGGCGGCGTCCAGGTGACGGCGAAGGTCACCGTCGAGCGCGAGGGCGGCGACAAGCCGGTGTGCGTGGCGGAGTCGGTCTCGCGCTACTTCTTCTGAGCCCGGCCGATCTTCCGCACCTGCCCGGGCCGGTCGGCCCGACTCGGAATCCGGCCGGGCCGGGGCCCGCTACTTCTGGGCCCCCACCATCCGCAGGACGAGGTCGGCATACAGCGCGCCGACCTCGTCGGGCGTGCGGCGGCCCTGGGTGTTGAACCAGCGGGCCACGTCGATGCAGAGCGAAAGCACGGCGAGCGTGGTGCCCGGCACGTCCGGCACGTCGAACTCGCCCGCCGCCACGCCCTCGTTGAGGATGCGGCGCACCGCGGCGTCGCTCTGCCTGCGCAGTTCCACGATCTCGCTACGGTGCTCGGCGCCGAGCGCGTCGAGTTCGTACTGGACCACGCGGGCCGTCATGTGGTGCCCCGCGTGCCAGCGGACGAAGGAACGCACCGCCGCGGAGAGCCGCTCGGCGGCGGTGCCCTCGCCCTCGGCCGCGGACCGGAGGATCTCCAGTGCCTTGTCGTGGCCGATCCGGCTGATCCGGTGGAGCAGCTCTTCCTTGGTCTTGTAGTGGATGTAGAGCGCGGCCGGGCTCATCCCGGCCCGGCCCGCGATGTCCCGGGTCGTGGTGGCGTGGTAGCCGCGCTCGGCGAAGGCCTCGACGGCGGCGACGAGCAGCCTCCTGGCCGCCTCGGGCGTGACCTCGCCCCACGGCTTCTCCTCGCCGCCGGCCGTCTCCTCGGTCACGTCAGCCGTGCCCATCGCTCGCCCCTTCCGTCCGTCCGCGCTTCCGTTCAGCAGGACGAACACCATACCCCGAGGGTGAGCAAGCGCTTAGAGCTTCTGGAACGGGTCATGTTCGGCCAGGAGCTTCTCCATGCGGGCCTGGTCGACGCGGCTGACGATCTGCCCGGCCTCCTGCCGGTCCCTGATCACCTTGGCCAGGGTGAAGGCGGAGGTGACGAGATAGAGGACCGCTATGCCGAGGAAGGCCCGCACCCAGGCGTCCGCCTGAAGCCGGAGAATGCCGATCGCGGTCGCGGCGAGCGCGATCGAGAAGGCGGCGACGGCCTGTCCGTAGTACGCCGCAGTGTTCTGCTGCTTGACCGGTGTCTCACTCATGGCGCACAGCATGGAGCGGATGTGGCGCGTGCCACATCCGCTCTCGTACTCAGTACGTACTCAGACGCCGGGGCCCGGCGCTCCTTGATCAGAAGGCCGAAACCCCGGTCTCCGCACGGCCGATGATGAGTTTCTGGATCTGGCTGGTGCCCTCGTACAAGGTCATCACGCGGGCGTCGCGCAGCAGCTTTCCGACCGGGTACTCGTCGATGTAGCCGTAGCCGCCGAAGACCTGAAGGGCGTTGTTGGCGCAGCGCACCGCGGCCTCGGAGGCGAACAACTTCGCCTTGGAGGCGGCGGTCGCGAACTCCTCGCCCCGGTCGATCAGATCGGCGACCCGCCAGGTCAGCAGCCGGGCCGCGTCCACGTCCACCGAGATGTCGCTGATCAGCTCCTGGACCAGCTGGTAGTGGGCGATCGACTTGCCGAACTGCTCGCGTTCGCCCGCGTACGCGACGGCCGCGTCCAGCGCGGCCCGGGCGATGCCGACGCATCCTGCCGCGACCGACATCCGCCCCTTGGCGAGCGCCGACATCGCGATCGAGAAGCCCTTGCCCTCGGGGCCGAGCAGCGCCCCCGCCGGGACCCGTACGTCGTCGAGGACGAGCTCGGCGGTGGCCTGGCCGCGCAGGCCGAGCTTGCCGTGGATGGTGCGGCGGGTCAGGCCCGGGGTGTCGGTGGGGACCAGGAAGGCGGAAACGCCGCGGTGACCCGGGGTGTCGTTGGTGCGGGCGAACAGCAGGACCACGTCGGCCCAGGTGCCGTTGGTGATGAACATCTTGGCGCCGTTGATCACGTAGTCGCCGGACGCGCCGTCCCGGACGGCCTTCGTGGAGAGGTTCCCCGCGTCCGAACCCGTGCCCGGCTCGGTGAGGCCGAAGCAGCCGAGGGCGTCGCCGGAGGTGAGCCGGGGCAGCCAGGCGCGCTTCTGCTCCTCGCTGCCCCAGGACGCGATGGTCTTGGTGACCAGGCCGAGCGAGACCGAGACGATGCCGCGGACCGAGGAGTCGCCGCGGCCGAGCTCCTCGGTGACCAGGCAGTACGCGAGGTGGTCGCCGCCGGAGCCGCCGTACTCCTCGTCGATGGTGAGCCCGAGGAAGCCGAGTACGCCCAGCTTCTTCACGATCGACTTGTCGACGTTCTCGGAGCGGTCCCACTCGACGACGTGCGGGGCGATCTCGCGGCCGACGAACTCCTCGGCGAGCTGCCGCACGGCCGCCTGTTCCTCGCTCAGCTCCAGGTTCATTTTCCCTGCACCCCAGATTTAATTACCACTGCTAGTTTTTGGTTGGCAGGCCCTACTATGTGCCGCATGGCCCGACCGCGCAAGCCCCTCCTGAGCACCGACCGCATCGTCGCGGCGGCGAGCGCGCTCGTGGACGCGGAGGGTCTGGCGGCCGTCTCGACCCGCCGTCTCGCCGCCGAGCTCGGGGTCAGCGGGCCCTCGCTCTACAACCACTTCCGCACCAAGGACGAGATCCTGGAGGCCGTCGCGGACGCCACCTCCGCGCAGGTCGACCTGTCGATGTTCGACGCGGACGACGACCGCGACTGGCGTACGTCCCTGCACGACTGGGCGCTCGCCTACCGCGCGGTCCTGACCCGCCACCCCCACATCGTTCCGGTCCTCGCCCAGGGGCCCGGCCGGCGCCCGGCCGGTCTTCGGCTGGCGGACGCGGTGTTCGGCGCGATGGTCGCGGCGGGCTGGCCGCCGGCCCAGGCGACCCGGATCGGCGCGCTGATGCGGTACTTCATCATGGGCTCGGCGCTCGGCTCCTTCGCCCGCGGCTTCGTCGACGACGAGGCGGCGTACGACCCGGCGGACTATCCGCACCTGGGCCAGGCGCACCTGCTCGCCGAGCGGCAGGAGAAGATCGACGAGGGCGCGTTCGAGACGGGGCTGCGGGCTTTGCTGGATGGGCTGTCGATGCAGTACGCGGCGCTGGGCGGCTAGCCGGTCGCCCCAAGTCCCGCTCCCTTCCCGGCCGCTCGGGCAACACCTGGCCCCGCGCGAAAATCCGGACGGCGACGGACCGCCTCTCGCCTACTGTGCATGACCATGACCAACACCTCCCCCGAGCGCCGCTCCGCTCGGCTCGCCCTGGCCGCCGTGGCGGTCTCCGTCGTGCTGTGGGCCTCGGCCTTCGTATCGATCCGCAGCGCCGGGGAGGCCTACTCCCCCGGCGCGCTCGCCCTCGGCCGCCTGCTCGCCGGGGCGCTCGTCCTCGGGCTCTTCCTGCTCATACGCCGCGAGGGGCTGCCGCCGCGAGCCGCCTGGCCGGGCATCCTGGCGTCCGGTTTCCTGTGGTTCGCCTGCTACATGGTGGCCCTCAACTGGGGCGAGCGGCAGGTCGATGCCGGTACCGCCGCGATGATCGTGAACATCGGGCCCATCCTCATGGCGCTGCTCGCCTCGCGCTTCCTCGGCGAGGCGCTGCCGCCGCGCCTGATCGCCGGCATGGCCGTCTCGTTCGCGGGCGCGATCGCGGTGGGGCTCTCCATGTCGGGCGACGGGCACGCCTCGGTGCTCGGGGTGGTCCTGTGCCTGGTCGCGGCGGCGACGTACGCGGCCGGAGTCGTCCTGCAGAAGCCGGCCCTGCGGCACGGCAGCCCGCTCCAAGTCACCTTCTTCAGCTGCCTGGTGGGGGCGGTGGCCTGTCTGCCGTTCAGCGGTCAGCTGCTCTCGGACGCCTCGCACGCGCCCGCCTCGGCGACGCTGAACATGGTGTACCTGGGGGTGTTCCCGACCGCGCTCGCCTTCACTACATGGGCGTTCGCGCTGGCCCGCACGTCGGCGAGCCGCATGGGGGCGACGACGTACGTGGTGCCCGCGATGGTCGTGCTCATGTCCTGGGCGGTGCTTGACGAGGTTCCGGCCGTGCTCACCCTGGTCGGTGGGGCGATCTGCCTCGCGGGAGTGGCTGTCTCGCGGTCCCGCCCGCGAGGCTCCGGGGGTGGGGTCACTGTGACATCCGGGCCCGCCTCCTCCGCCGGGGGCGAGCCGTCCGGACCCACGCCCGACCCCCATCCTGGTGAGCGGGTCAACTGATCGCTCCCGCACATTGGTTGGCCGCGTGAGGGTCGCCCGCGGCTGGCCACGCAGTTTCCCGCGCCCCTGTCGGTACCGGGGCGCGGGGAACTGCGCGATCAGCCCCCACCGGCCTGCGGACAAAGCACTCACGCTCCCCAGCCGGCGCCCCCTAACCCCCTAAAACACCACCAGCGCCCGACCCCCCTTACCCTTCACCATGTTGTCGAAAGCCGCCGGGATGCCGTCCAGGGCGATGCGTTCGGACACCAGCGCGTCGAGGTCCAGGCGGCCCTCCCGGATGTGGTTGGCCAGGGTCGGGACGTCCGTCGCCGGGTTGGAGTTGCCGTATACGCAGCCCGCCAGCGTGCGGCCCCAGTGGAAGAGCTCCAGCGCGTTGAAGGTGACCTGCTGGTCCTTGCCGCCGATGCCGACGACGGTGGTGCGGCCGCCGCGCCGGGTCGACTCCCACGCCGTACGAATGGTCACCGCGCGGCCCACGCATTCGACGGCCACGTCCGTGCCCTGGCCGCCGGTGAGCTTGCGGATGTCCTTGGCGGTGGTCTCGGAGGCGACGACGAAGTCGGTCGCGCCGGCCCGGCGGGCCAGCTCCTCCTTCTCCGGGGAGACGTCGACGGCGATGATCTGCGCGGCGCCCGCGATCCGGGCCGACTGGAGGGTGGCCAGGCCCACCCCGCCCGCGCCGAACACCGCGACCGTCTCGCCCGCCCGCACCTTCGCCGCGTGGTGGATCGCCCCGTACCCCGTGAGGACCGCGCAGCCGAGCAGCGCCGCCTCGGTGAGCGGGATGCCCTCGGGGAGCGGGATCAGGCAGTTCTCGGCGACGACGGTCTCCTCGGCGAACGCGGCCACGTTCAGACCCGGGTGCAGCTCGGTTCCGTCGGCGGTGCGCGCGTACACCGAGGCCGCGCCGTTCAGCGCGTTGACGCACAGCCACACCTCGCCGAGCGAGCAGGGGTGACAACTCCCGCAGGACGGAGCCCAGTTGAGGACGACCTCGTCACCGGGGGCCACCGAGGTGACGCCCTCGCCGACGGAGACCACGGTGCCCGCGCCCTCATGGCCGAGGACAGCCGGGGCCGGGACCCGCATGGTGCCATTGGTGAGCGAGAGGTCGGAGTGGCAGACCCCGGCGGCGGCGAGGCGGACCCGCACCTGGCCGGGGCCCGGCTCGGGAAGGTCGATGTCGGTGATCTCCAACGGAGAGCCGACGGCGGGCAGTACAGCGGCGCGAACCATGACGTGCGTTACTCCTGAACGGTAAGAGAGGGGGTGCGGACTCGGAAGCGGCCCAGAAGCGACTCAGAACTGCAGCGACTTCGTCTGGAGGTACTCGGTCAGGCCGTGCACGCCGAGCTCGCGGCCCACGCCCGACTGCTTGTAACCGCCGAACGGCGCAAGGGGGTTGAAGCGTCCTCCGTTGATGTCGACCTGGCCGGTGTCCATGCGGCGCGCGAAGGCCACGGCTTCCGCGTCGTCGGCCGCCCAGACCCCGCCCGCCAGGCCGTACACGGTGCCGTTGGCGATCCGCAGGGCGTCGTCCTCGTCCACGTACTTGATGATCGAGACGACCGGGCCGAAGATCTCCTCCTGGGCGATGGTCATCTCGGGGGTGACGTCGGCGAAGACCGTCGGCGTGACGTAGTAGCCCCGCTCCAGGGGCGCTTCGGGGCCGCCTGCGACGATGCGGGCGCCCTCCTGCACGCCCTTCTCGATGTAGCCGCGTACGCGCGCCAGCTGCTTGGCGTTGACGAGCGGGCCGACGCGGTCGCCCACGGTGTACTTGGCTGCGGCGGCCGAGGCCAGCTCGACGGCCTCGTCGTACTGGTCGGCGTGGACCAGCATCCGCGTCCAGGCGCTGCACGTCTGGCCTGAGTTGCCCATCACGTTGGCGACGCCGACGCCCACGGCCTTGGCGAGGTCGGCGGAGGGCAGGATGACGTTGGCGGACTTGCCGCCCAGCTCCAGGGCGACCCGCTTGACGGCGGCGCCCGCCGTGGCGCCGATCGTCTTTCCGACGGCCGTCGAGCCGGTGAAGGAGACCAGGTCGACTCCTTCGTGCTCGGCGAGCGCCCGGCCCGCGACCGGGCCGAGGCCGGTGACCAGATTGAACACACCGGCGGGCAGACGGGCTTCGTGCGCCACTTCGGCGAAGAGCTGCGCGGTCAGGGGCGTGTCCTCGGCGGGCTTGAGGACGACCGTGCAGCCCGCCGCCAGAGCGGGAGCCACCTTGTTGACGATCTGGTGCAGCGGATAGTTCCAGGGCGTGATCGCGCCGACGACCCCGACCGGCTCCTGGTAGACGGTGGAGTTCCCGATCTTCTCCTCGAAGGCGTACGAGGCGGCCAGCTCGGCGTACGAACCGGCGATCGCGATCGGCAGGCCCGTGTGCACGGCCTGGGCGAAGGCCGGCGGCGCGCCCAGTTCGGCGCTGATGGTCGCGGCGATCTCGTCCTTGCGGGCGACCAAGTGGTCCCGCAGCGCCGTCAGCTTGGCCGCGCGCTCGGCGGGCGGGGTCGCGGACCAGGCCGGGAGTGCCGCGCGGGCGGCGTGCACCGCGCTGTCGACGTCCTCGGCCGTGCCCGCCGGGACGTGGGCGATGACCTGCTCGTCGACCGGGTTCACCACCGCGATGGTGTCCTGGCCTGCGGCGGATCGCCACTCGCCGCCGATGTACATCCCGTCGTGGGCCTTCATCGCATTCCTCCCGAGCCGGACCGGTGTCGTACGCCGCTCAAACTAGCGCCGTTAGTTTTTGGGCGCCAGGGGCGGCCCGGGCGACCGGGGCCCGGTCGCCGGTGGTTCTCACCGGCGCCATCCTCCTGGTCCCGGGCGGCACTGCGCCAGGCACCCCCTTCGGCCACCGCCGACACCGCCCGGGACGGACGCCGACGTCGCCCGGCACGCGCACCGGCGCGGCACGAAGGACGTGCCGCGCCGGTGGAGTTGGCCGAAAGGGAGGGTCAGATGATGCCGAAGAGGATGCCCGAGCCGAGCACCACCAGGCAGGTGAGCGCCGCCCATTTCACCGTGAACCGGGTGTGGTCGCCGAACTCGACCTTCGCCATGCCGACCAGGACGTACACCGCGGGAACGAGCGGGCTCGACATGTGGAGGGCCTGTCCGGCCAGCGAGGCGCGGGCGATCTCCAGCGGGGAGACGCCGTGCGCGGCACCGGCCTCGGCGAGGACGGGCAGCACGCCGAAGTAGAAGCCGTCGTTCGACATGAAGTAGGTGAGCGGCAGGCTGAGCACCCCGGTGACCAGGCCCATCTGCGAGCCCATGCTGTCCGGCACCACGCCGACCAGCCAGTCGGCCATGTGCTTGACCATGCCGGTGCCGTTGAGGACGCCCGTGAAGACGGCGGCCGCGAAGACCATGCCGGAGACGTTGACGACATTGTCGGCGTGGGCGGCGATGCGGGCCTTCTGGTCCGGGATGTGCGGGAAGTTCACGGTCAGCGCGAGGGCCGCGCCGATCAGGAAGAGCACCGGGATCGGCAGCCACTCCATGATCATGGAGGTGAGCAGGGCGACGGTGAGCAGCGCGTTGAACCAGTACAGCTTGGGCCGCAGGGTCTCCCGGGCCGAGTCGAGCCCCTGGAAGTCGTCTCCTTCGGGGGCATCCACGCCGCCGCCGCTCGCCTTGCGCGGGGTGTCGCCCGAGCCGGAGCCGGAGCCCGAACCCGAACCGCCGGCCCCGACCAGGACGGTCTCCGACTCCGGCTCCAGGACCTTGTCGAGGGACAGATAGCCGACGCGCCTCCGCTCGCGCATGCCGAGCACGTACGAGAGGACGAGGACGGCGACCAGGCCGACCGCGAGGGCGGGGATCATCGGCACGAAGATGTCGGAGGCGTCCAGCTTGAGCGCGGTCGCGGCGCGGGCGGTCGGGCCGCCCCAGGGGAGCGTGTTCATGACGCCGTTGGCGATCGCGGCGACGCCCGTCATCACGACGAGGCTCATGCCGAGCCGCTTGTAGAGCGGGTACATCGCCGAGACGGTGATCATGAAGGTGGTGGAGCCGTCACCGTCGAGCGAGACGACCGCGGCCAGCACCGCCGTGCCGACGACCACGCGCATCGGGTCGGCCTTGCAGAAGCGCAGGATGCCTCGCACGATCGGGTCGAAGAGGCCCACGTCGATCATCACGCCGAAGTAGATGATCGCGAACATGAGCATCGCGGCGGTCGGCGCCAGCGAGCCGACGCCCTTGATGACGTAGTCACCGAGATGGGCTCCCTTGCCGACGAAGACGCAGAAGAGAGCGGGGATCAGAACCAGCGCCGCGATCGGCGACATCTTCTTCAGCATGATCAGGACCAGGAAGGTCGCGATCATGCCGAAGCCGAGGATGGTCAGCATGGAGGACACCTAACGTTCACCCTTGAACTCCCACCAGGGGCTGGCGGTGCGGATGACGTTAGGTCGCCGTTTCAATCCTTAACAAGATGTTGACACCTGAGCAATACGAGCAAAACTCCAGGTCACGATAGGGGTACGACTTCGACGGGGAAGCCGTTGAGCACGGAGGTCCCCGACAGCGGGTCGAACCGGGAGCCGTCGAGGAGCTGGTTGACGTTGACACCGGGGCGGTCGGCGGCGACCGCGAGCCGGCTGCCGGGCCTGCTGTGTCCCCACCCGTGCGGCAGGCTGACCACGCCGACGCGGACGCTGTCGGTGATCTCCACGGGGGCCGCGACGGCTCCCCCTTCCGAGGTGATCCGTACGTCGGTGCCGTCGGCCAGGCCGAGCCGGGCCGCGTCCTCGGGGTGGATCTGGAGGGTGCAGCGGTTGGAACCGCCGGTCAGGGCGGGGATGTTGTGCAGCCAGCTGTTGTTGGAGCGCAGATGGCGCCGGCCGACGAGGACCAGGGAGGCGGGCCGTTCGGCGAGGGCGGCGCGCAGCCGGGGCAGGTCGGCGGCGATGGGCGCCGGCAGCAGCTCGATGCGCCCGCTGCGGGTCCTGAGCACCTGCGGGAGGCGCGGCCGAAGCGGCCCGAGGTCGATGCCGTGGGGGTGGGCGAGCACGCGGTCGAGGGTGAGTCCGCCGGGGCGGGCGCCGAAGCCGTCGCCGTACGGGCCGAGCCGGAGCATGAGGTCGAGGCGCCGTTCGGGGCCGCCCTCGCCGGTGAGCCTGGCCGCGAGTTCCTTCGCGTCCTGGCCGTGCACGGGCGAGTGCGGGTCGGCGACGGCCTTGGCAAGGGCGCTGTCGACGACCATCGCGTCCACGGCGGCGGGCTCCGCGCCGTGCATCCCGCTCGCGGCGAGCACGAGCCGGGCATGGATCTCGCACTCGTCCATGCGCCCTTCGGCGAGCGGCACGGCGGGCCGGGTGTAGCGGACCTGGTTGCGGACGGCGAAGCCGTTGAAGGCGAAGTCGAAGTGGGCGCTCTGGGAGGGCGGCGGCGGGGGCAGCACGACGTCGGCGTGCAGCGACGTCTCGTTGAGATACGGGTCGATGCTGACCATGAAGTCGAGCCCGGCGAGCGCCCGGTCGAGCCGGTCTCCGTCCGGCGCGGAGAGGACCGGGTTGGCGGCGGAGGCGATGACCGCGCGGATCTGTCCTTCGCCCGGCGTCTCGATCTCCTCGGCGAGGGCGGCGAGCGGCAGTTCGGACTTCACCTCGGGGTGTCCGCCGACCCGGCTGTGCCAGCGCCCGAGCGCGAAGCCCTTGCCGGGGCCCGCCGGGCGGGGCGTCCGGTCGGTCGCGGAGAGCGGGAAGAGCGCGCCGCCCGGCCGGTCGAGGTTGCCGGTGAGCACGTTGAGTACGTCGACGAGCCAGCTGGCCAGGGTGCCGTGCTCGACGGTGCAGCTGCCGATCCGGCCGTATACGGCGGCGGTGGGTGCGGCGGCGAGTTCGCGGGCGATGACCCGGATGTCGTCCGGGGCCACATCGCATACGGGTCCGACCACATCGGGCGTGAACTCCCTTACCGCGTCGGCCACTTCACCGATTCCCTCGATGTGCGCCTCGATCTCTCCCGGTGCGGTGAGCTTCTCCTCGAAGAGCACCTGGGCGATCGAGGCGAGCAGCAGGGCGTCGGTGCCGGGCCGGATCGCGACGTGCCGGTCGGCGAGTTTCGCGGTACGGGTGCGGCGCGGGTCGACGACGGTGAGGGTGCCACCGCGCCTGCGCAGCGCCTTCAGCTTGCCCGGGAAGTCGGGGGCGGTGCACAGGCTGCCGTTGGACTCGAGGGGGTTGGCGCCGAGCAGCAGCAGATGGGCGGTGCGGTCGAGGTCGGGCACGGGGATGGCGAACGGGTCGCCGAACAGGAGCCCGCTGGAGACGTGCTTGGGCATCTGGTCGAGCGTGCTCGCGGTGAAGAGGTTGCGGGTGCGCAGCGCGCCGAGCAGGACCGGCGGGTAGAGCGCACCGGCCATGGTGTGGACGTTGGGGTTGCCGAGCACGACACCGACCGCGTTCGGCCCGTACTGCTCGACCATGGGCCGCAGGCGGGCCGCGATCAGGTCGAAGGCCTCGGCCCAACTGGCCTCCTCCAGTACTCCGTTGCGGCGGACGAGGGGGCCGGTGAGCCGGTCGGGGTCGGAGTCGATCTCCCCGAAGGAGGCGCCCTTGGGGCAGATGAACCCCTGGCTGAGCACGTCGTCCGCGTCCCCGCGGGCGCCGGTGACCCGGGTGCCCTCGACGGTGAGGCTCAGCCCGCAGGTGGCTTCGCAGAGCGGGCAGATACGCAGGGCGGTGCGGGACATTCGTCCTCCCAGGGCGACGGCGCGCGGGCCCTTCGAGCATACCGACCGGTAGGCATGTGGGGGAGGGTCCGGCCGGGGTCAGTCCAGGGTGCGGGCGAGGTAGGCGTGCAGCAGCTGCCGGGTTTCCGCGACGATGCCCGGGTCGCCCTGCGGGTCCGTGCGGAAGGCGAGGCGCAGCGTGGCGTCGGCGGCCTCCACCGCGACCAGGATGATCCGGCGCAGGTCCGCGTCCAGGGTGCGGCCGAACTGGGACGGCAGCAGCTCGGCGAGGCGGTCGGCGAGGATGTGGTTGGCGTCGGAGTCCGGGTCGGGCACCGGCTGGGGGCCGCCGAAGTCGACCAGGTTGAACCCGGGCACCGTCTGCTTCAGGACGAGGTACTCGTCCAGGACCGCGTCGACGGCGCCCCGCCAGTCGGCCGCCTCGATGTTCTCCAGGCGCGCGTTGATCATGCCGGCGTAGCGGTCGAGGTTGCGGGCGGCGAGTGCCTCGGCCATGGCCCGCTTGTTGGGGAAGAAACGGTAGACGGACCCGATGGGCACGCCCGCGCGCTGGGCGACCGCCCTGGTGGACAGGTCTTCGTAGCCGGTTTCGTCGAGGAGTTCGGCACAGGCGTCGAGTATCCGGGACAGCCGCTCGGCGCTGCGCTGCTGCACGGGTGCCCGACGGAGGTTCGCGTGGAGATCAGGACCAGGAGACACGCGCCCATCATCCCCCGCCCGGCCGGTTTTCCCGTTGACGCGACCGCATCGTAATCCTACGGTTGAGCATAGGATTCCGGCACGGGAGCAGGAGAGCGGACGATGACGACCACCACCGGCGAACAGGCGAGGAAGATCGCGGAGGGCCTCGGCCACTCCCACGGCTTCGGCAATGAGCACAGCTCGGAGGCCGTCCCTGGCGCCCTTCCGCACGGCCGCAACGCACCCCAGCGCGCCCCGCTCGGCCTGTACGCGGAGCAGCTGAGCGGATCCGCCTTCACCGAGCCGCGCGCGGACAACCGCCGCTCCTGGCTGTACCGGATCCGGCCATCGGCCGCGCACCCTCCGTTCGCCCGCACCGACAACGGACACCTCCGCTCGGCCCCCTTCACCGAGTCCGTGCCCGACCCGAACCGGCTGCGCTGGAACCCGCTGCCCGAGCCGCCGGCGGGCACCGACTGGCTGGCGGGCCTGTGGACGCTCGGCGGCAACGGCGACGCGACCCAGCGCACCGGCATGGCCGTGCACCTCTATCACGCCAACTCCTCCATGGAATCAAGGGTGTTCAGCGACGCCGACGGCGAGCTGCTGATCGTTCCCGAGCGCGGCGGCCTGCTTGTGCGCACCGAGCTCGGCCTGCTCGCCGCCCGCCCCGGCGAGGTCGCCCTGATCCCGCGCGGCGTCCGCTTCCGCGTCGAGCTCCTCGACGAGAGTGCCCGCGGGTACGTGTGCGAGAACTACGGCCGCCCCTTCGAGCTGCCCGAGCTCGGCCCGATCGGCGCCAACGGCCTCGCCAACGCCCGGGACTTCCGGGCACCGGTAGCGGCGTACGAGGACGTCGAGGGCCCGGTGGAGGTGGTGAACAAGTTCTGCGGCAACCTCTGGACCGCGACCTACGACCACTCCCCGCTCGACGTCGTCGCCTGGCACGGCACGCACACGCCGTACGTCTACGACCTGCACACCTTCAACGTCATCGGCACCATCAGCTACGACCACCCCGACCCGTCGATCTTCACGGTGCTCACCTCGCCGTCCGACACCCCGGGCCTGGCCGGTGTCGACTTCGTGGTGTTCGCGCCGCGCTGGCTGGTCGGCGAGGACACCTTCCGCCCGCCGTACTTCCACCGCAATGTGATGAGCGAGTACATGGGCCTCATCGAGGGCGCCTACGACGCCAAGGCCGAAGGCTTTGTGCCGGGCGGCGGCTCGCTGCACAACATGATGTCGGCGCACGGTCCGGACCGGGAGACCTTCGACCGGGCGAGCGCCGCCGAGCTGAAGCCGCAGAAGATCGACGACGGCCTGGCCTTCATGTTCGAGACGCGCTGGCCGGTGACCGCCACCGAGCAGGCGGCGACGGCCGACCACCTCCAGCGGGGCTACGACGAGGTGTGGCAGGGTCTCCAGCGCCACTTCCGCTCCTGAGCACCACCTGATACGGAATCCCTGTGACCTCCTCCTTCGCACCCGACTCCCTGGTCCTGAACCGGAAGCTGCCGCTCTGGTACCAGGTCTCCCAGTCGCTGCGCGCCTCGATACTGGGCCGCTCCCCCGACGCCTCGCTGCGCCTGCCCACCGAGGAGCAGCTCGCGGCGCACTACGGGGTGAGCGTGCTGACGATGCGTCAGGCACTCAAGGAGCTGGAGGGGGAGGGCCTGATCAGCAGGCACCGGCGGCGCGGCACGTTCATCGAGCCGGCCGCCCGCCGGGCGTCCCCGGTCCGGCTGCTCGGCTCGATCGACGCGATCGTGGCCCAGCAGTCGGGCGAGCGGACCACGATCCTGGGCCACGGCCCGGAGCCCGTGCCGGGCGACCTCGCCGAGTACTTCCCGGGCTGCCCCGAGGTCGTCGCGTACCGGCGGCTGCGGTGCGACGAGAGCGGCGAGCCGACCAACTGGGCCCACAACGCGCTGCGTCCGGAGGTGGCCGCCGCGATCGACCTCGCGGACCTCAGGCGCTGGCCGATGACCAAGGTGCTGCGGGACGCGGTCGGGGTGGACATCGCCCGCATCACGGACACGGTGGAGGCCCGCCTCGCCGACCCGGTGACCGCCGAGCTGCTCCAGGTCCCGCTGCTCTCACCGATCCTGCACTACACGGGCGTGGCGTACGACGGAAAGGGCCAGGTCGTCGATGTGGCCCGGATCCACTACCGCGGCGACCGCTTCTCGTTCTCGGTGACGGTCGAGGCGCGCTGAGGGCAGTCACTAGCATGCTGGCTGTGAGCGATGACGTGCCTCTCCTCGACGACCTGATGCCCTGGTCGGTGGCTCCGCCGCGGCTGGGGCGCGACTGGGTGGTCGCGCCCGACGAGCGCACCCTGAGATCGCGCTGGGACCTGCTCGTCCGGTCCGAAGGGGCCGAGCGGGAACGTCTTTTCGGCCCGACCCGGTCCCGTACGCTCCGGATGTCCGTGGCCGCCCTGCCCGGCCGGACCTCCGGCACCGGCCCGCTGGCGCAGGAGCGGGGCCCGTGCCCAAACCCGGTCCGCATCCGGTACGGGCCGTTCGACGAGCAGTGGCTGATACCGGACCAGCGCCTGATCGACGCCGCCCGGCCGGAGCTGTGGCGGGTGGCGGACGAGCACCAGCTCTTCGCGGTGGAGCAGGCGTATGCGCCGAAGGACGCCGGACCCGCTCTGACCGTCTCCGCCGCGCTGCCCGACGGCCGCTCCCCCGCCGGCCGCCCGGGCCGCATCCGCCCGCTGCATCGCCGCCCGGGCGGCCTCGAACCGAACCTCGCGCCGGGCCTGCTCCCCTTCCTCGCGCGGGCGTACGGATGCGAGGTCGCTCCGCACGACGTGCTCGCCTGGGCCGTGGCGGCCGCCCGGCCGGGCGCCGCGGGGAGTGCGGTACCACTGCCGCAGGAGCCCCAACTGTGGTCCACCGGCGTCGAGTTGGGGCATCGCATGACCGCGCTGATGCTGCGCGGGGCACGCGGCGGCGAGAAGCCACGGCTGCCCGGCGGCCGGCGGCCCTATGTGCGGGCGGCGATCCCGGCCCGCCCGCGGGAGCTGCGTTACGACGCCGAGGAGGAGACCCTGCACGTGGGCGACGGCGGCCGGATCTCACCGGTGCCGCGTGAGGCGTGGGAGTTCGAGGCCGGCGGGGTGCGGATCCTCGACCTGTGGTTCCAGCGGCGCACGGAACCCGCGGAGCCGGGCACGCTCGCCGCGGTCGGCCCGGCCGACTGGCCGCAGGAGCGGACCTCGGACCTGCTCGAACTGATCACCATGCTCGCCCTCCTCGGCGAACTGCGCTCACAGCAGACCGAGTTGACGGACGCGATCAATAAGCCGGTGACGAGCGGCGAGCTTCGCGCGGCCGGCGTACTTCCAGCACCGGCCGGGGCGCGGCACCCCGCGTCCGTACTCGATCACCACGAGGAGGGGCCCGGGGGCCAGTTCGCGCTGATCTGAGCAGCGCTCAGGCCTGATACTCCGTCAGATCGATGGCGTGGATGTTGAGCGCGTGCCCGAACTCGGGGTGCACCGTCTCGCGCTCCAGCTTCATGCCGAGCTTGCGCATCACGTTCTCGGAGGCCTCGTTGCCCACCCGGGAGATGCTGATGACCCGGCCGAGCCCGCGGTCCTGGAGCGCGAACTCCAGCGAGGCGTGGGCCGCCTCGGACGCGTACCCCTGACCCCAGAACGGCCGGCCGAGCCGCCAGCCGATCTCCACCTCGTGCGCCGCCTCGGGCAGGAAGTACGGCACGGACAGACCGGTGAAGCCGATCAGCTCGCCGGAGCCGAGGAGCTCGACGGCGAAGAGCCCGAAGCCCTCGTCGTCCCACTCGTCCTCCCAGCGCTCGATGTTCTCGGCGGTCGTCTCCAGATCGCGGACCGAGCCGTCGCCGATCCAGCGCATGACCTCCGGGTCGGCGTTGATCTCCGCCATGGGGACGAGGTCGTCGTCGGTCCAGCGGCGCAGAAGGAGGCGGGGGGTGCGGATCTCGGTCATGTTCCCATCCTGCACGGACCGGGGCCGAGCCGGAAATCCGCCCCCCGCTACTTGTCGAAACCGTCGAGTGTCCTGGTCAGCGCCCGCTCGAAGACCGCGTCCAGGTCGATGGGCCCCGAGTCCTCCGCGAAGGCCGCGGCCAGGCGCGGGTAGCGGCCCGTGGAGACCTGGCTCAGGAGGTAGCCGATCCGCACCCCGTGCTCCTGCTCCGCCGACCAGGGCAGCGACCGGGTGCGCTCGGCGGTGGCGATCTCGTTGGCGACGTAGGTGGTGACGACGCCGTTCACCGAGGCGATCAGTTCCATCTTCGTGCCGTACCTGGCATCGAGCGGGTCCAGGCAGGTCATGCAGTGCTCCAGGTAGCGCAGCGCGTTCGGGCTGAAGCCGTACACCGGGGACATGAGGCCCGGCACCCAGGGGTGGCGGTGCATCAGCGCGCGGGTCTGGTGGGCGAGGCCGAGCATGTCGGCCCGCCAGTCCCCGGTCGGTTCGCTCAGCTCGTACTCGGCGCTGACCGCGTCCACCATCAGCTCGTACAGGTCCTCCTTGCGCGGCACGTAGTTGTAAAGGGACATCGTTGCGCAGCCGATCCCGGCCGCGACATGGCGCATGGAGACCGCGTCGATGCCGTCCGCATCCGCGATCCGCACGGCGACGGCCGCGATGTCGGCACGGCTGAATGCGGGCCTGGGGCCCCGTCCGGCGCGCTCGGGGCGCGCCCAGATCACTTCTGGTTCAGCAGGTCGCCCTGCCATGGATCATCACCTCGCCCCCCATCCTAGTTACGTACACCGTACGTAGTGCGCTATGGTGTGCCGCATGACAACTACGTACGCTGTACTTAGTGAAGGTCTGGAGAAGCGCTTCGGCGAGGTCCACGCGCTGCGCGGGCTCGATCTGGCGGTCGCCGAAGGCACCGTCTGCGGGGTGCTCGGCCCCAACGGAGCGGGCAAGACGACGGCCGTACGCCTGCTGACCACGCTGCTCGCGCCGGACGCGGGCTCCGCCCGGGTGGCCGGGTACGACGTGGTGCGCGAGCAGGACGCGGTGCGCCGGCGGATCGGTGTCACCGGCCAGTCGACCTCGGTGGACGTCGAGCTCACCGGTCGGCAGAACCTCCAGCTGTTCGCCAAGCTGCACGGCATGCGCGGCGCGGCCGGACGTGAGCGCGCGGCCGAACTCCTCGATCAATTCGACCTGTTGGACGCGGCCGGCCGCGCGGCCGGCACGTACTCCGGCGGCATGCGGCGCCGCCTCGACCTCGCCGCGAGCCTGCTCACCCGCCCCCGGGTGCTCTTCCTCGACGAGCCCACGACCGGGCTCGACCCGGCCAGCCGCAACCAGATCTGGGCCGCCGTGCGCGCCCTGACGGCCGAGGGCACGACCGTGCTGCTCACCACCCAGTACCTGGAGGAGGCCGATCGGCTCGCCGACGACATCGTCCTGATCGACCAGGGCCGCTCCGCCGTCACCGGCACCCCCGCCGAGCTCAAGGCCAGGATCGGCTCGTACGCCCACGTGGTCGTCACCAGCGAGGCAGAAATGCCCCGAGCGGCGGCCGTTCTCGACCAGTTGACCGGCTCCGAGCCCCAGCTCGACGCCGTCGAACGAACGGTGGGCGCGGTCTCCATGGACGCGACGCTCACCCTGCCCCGCATCGTGCGCGCGCTGGACGCGGCCAGGGTCCCGATCCTCGACGCGAGCCTGCGCCCGCCCACCCTCGACGAGGTGTTCCTGCGCCTCACCGACACCGCCGACTCCCGCAAGGAGCTTGTGACATGAGTTCGCTCGCGTACGACAGCACGGCCATGTTCGGCCGCCAGCTCCAGCGCATCAAGCACGCGCCCGGCGTGCTGGTCCTGACCCAGACCATGCCGATCACGATGCTGCTGTTCTTCGGCTACGTCTTCGGCAGCGCACTCGCCATGCCGGGCGAGCAGTACCGGGCGTATCTGGTGCCCGGCCTCCTGGTGGCCACCGCCGCGGGCGGCCTGATGACCGGGATGTTCCAGGCCGCGCAGGACTCGCACCGCGGCGTGATGGACCGGCTCCGCACCCTGCCGATGAGCCGGGCCGCGGTGCCGGCCGGCCAGAGCGCGGCCGATCTGCTGACCACCGCCCTCGGCATGATTCCGCTGATGCTCGTGGGGCTCGCGGTGGGATGGCAGGTCGAGAACGGGCCGCTGGGCGCGCTCGGCGCCTTCGGGCTCCTGATGCTGCTCCGCCTGGCGACCACCTGGATGGGCTCGTTCCTCGGGCTCCTGACGCGGAGCGAGGAGGCCGCCGGGCAGCTGGGCTCGGCGACGTTCATCCTGCCGCTGCTCTCCAACGCGTACATCCCCACAGACAAGCTCCCCGGCTGGCTGCGCACGATCGCCGAGTGGAACCCGATCAGCGCGGTCGCCTCCGCCGTCCGGGATCTCTGCGGCAACGCCGCGCCCGCCCCGGACGCCGCCTGGCCGGTCGCCCACCCGGTCGCGGGCTCGCTCGCCTGGTGCGCCTTCCTGCTGCTGATCTTCGTGCCGCTCGCGGTACGCCGCTACGCGAATTCGGGCCGCTGAGCAGGGCCACGGGGTGACAAGGGCGGTCCGTACGCGATAGGTACGGCTATGAGCACTCAGCCGCTGCCCCTTGAAGGCATCACCGTCGTCGCCGTCGAACAGGCCGTCTCGGCGCCGTTCGCGACCCGCCAGCTCGCCGATCTGGGGGCCCGCGTCATCAAGGTCGAGCGCACCGACGGCGGCGACTTCGCCCGCGGCTACGACACCGCGGCGCGCGGCCTCGCCTCGCACTTCGTGTGGTGCAACCGGGGCAAGGAGTCGGTGGCCCTCGACCTGAAGGACCCGCGCGGCCTGGACGTACTGCACCGGCTGATCGCCGACGCCGACGTGTTCGTGCAGAACCTCGCGCACGGCGCGGCCGCCCGGCTCGGCCTGGACGCGGCCACCCTGTGCGCGGCGCACCCGAGACTCGTCGCCGTGGACATATCGGGCTACGGCTCCGAGGGCCCGTACGCGCACAAGCGGGCCTACGACATGCTGGTGCAGTGCGAGGCGGGTCTGGTGTCGGTCACCGGGACGCCCGAGCAGCCCGTCAAGGCCGGGATCCCGGCCGCCGACATCGCGGCCGCCATGTACGCCTTCTCGGGCGTCCTGGCGGCCCTGGTGCGTCGCGGCACGACCGGACGCGGCGGTCCGGTGGAGATCTCGATGCTGGAGGCGCTCGCCGAGTGGCTCGGGCATCCACTGCACCATGTGATGCACGGGGGCACCGAACCGGCGCGCACCGGTGTCGCGCACGCCGTGATCGCGCCGTACGACGCCTACCCCACGGCCGACGGCGGGCAGGTGCTGCTCTCGGTCCAGAACGACCGGGAATGGCGACGGCTCGCCCAACTCGTCCTGGAACGGCCTGAGCTGGCGGACGATCCGGCCTTCGTCACCAACGCGGCGAGGGTCACGCACCGGACGAAGACCGACGAAGTGGTGGCGCAGGCGCTTGCCGGGCTCACGGCGGTCGAAGCGGTCGGCCGGCTGGAATCGGCGGGGATCGCCTGCGCCCGGCTCAACACGGTCGAGGACGTGGCCGCGCATCCGCAGCTGGCGGCACGGGGCCGCTGGCGGGAGGTGGAATCACCGGTGGGGCCGCTGCGGGCGCTGCTGCCGCCCATCAATCTGGGCGGCAGCCTGGAGGCGCGTATGGGTGCGGTGCCCGCGCTCGGCGAGCACACCTGCGCAGCCCTGCGGGCCCTGGGAATGACGGACGAGCAGGTGGCAGAGCTGCGCCGGGACGGCGTGATCGCCTGAACGCGGGGCGCCGGGAGTCGGGAGTAGGTTCAGCCGCGGCTGCCGAAGAGCGAGCGGCGCAGCCGCCGCAGCGGCGCGAAGAGCGAGACGCGAGCACTCTTGCTCTTGCGGGTGTGCGCAATATCACGCGAGGTCAGCTCGCGCATCAGCAACGTCGCCTCGGCCGCCTCGCGCTGCGGGACGGCAGGGCCGCCGAGCACCGAGAGGTGGCGGTCGAGCCGCGAGCTGGTCGCACTGCTCCCGCAGGTGATGGCAGGCACTCGCGCCCTGCTGCGCACTGTTATCTGTTCCATGTCACTCCCCACCCGTACGAGGGCACCCGGCCCCGGGCAGGTTAACCCTATCGCCCCCGCATCACACTCGTGTATCCCGGTGGCAGGATTCACCTTGAGGGGCCGCAGGTTGACAACCAGTCTCCGAATACCGCTGATTCCAGGGCGAGTTGGACACCCCCCTGACTGTTCATCACGCAGAGTCGCGGCCTGTGTTCGTACGGGGTGCGGATTGTCGTTCAAGGGGGCGGCAGCAGCCCGCCCCTGAGCTAACTTGGAAGGGTTTCTCCGCCGCGGATGGGGGGCTCGCCAGTGAGCGAAGTGCCGGGCAGTGAGCAGCGATTGATCGCGGGGCGCTACCGGCTTCTCTCCCCTCTGGGCCGGGGCGGCATGGGCGTCGTGTGGCGTGCGCGGGACGAGGTCCTGGGCCGTGAGGTCGCCGTCAAGGAGGTCCTGGCCCCGGCATCGCTCGACTCCCCCGAGGTGCGGCGGCTTTATGCCCGCCTGGAGCGGGAGGCCTGGGCGGCGGCCCGGGTCTCGCACCGCAATGTGGTGACCGTGTACGACGTGGCCACCGAGGACGGGCGGCCGTGGATCGTCATGGAGCTGGTGCGCGGCCTCGCGCTGTCCGACGTCCTGGACGCGGAGGGCCCGCTGGGTCCGCAGCGCACCGCGCGCATCGGCGCCGAGGTGGTCGCGGCGCTGCGGGCGGCGCACGAGGCGGGGGTGCTGCACCGCGATGTGAAGCCGGCGAACGTGCTGCTCGCCAATGACGGCCGGGTGGTCCTGACCGACTTCGGCATCGCGACGGTGGCGGGGACACAGACCCTCACCATGACCGGCGAGGTCGTCGGCTCGCCCGAATTCCTGGCCCCCGAACGCGCCTTGGGGCGCACGCCGGGGCCGGCCTGCGACCTGTGGTCCCTCGGCGTGCTCCTGTACGCGGCGGTCGAGGGCCACTCGCCGTTCCGGCAGGACACGCCACTGTCCACGCTGCGGGCCGTGGTCGACGACGCGCTGCCGCCGCCGCGCCGGGCGGGTCCGCTGGCGCCGGTGATCGAGGGGCTGCTGCGCAAGGACCCGGCCGAGCGCTGGGCGGGCGAGGAGGCCGAGCACCAGTTGCGGGTGGTGGCGGCGGGCGGCTCGGTGCGGGCTCCGACGGGAGGATCCGAGGCGACGACGGTGGTGGCCGGAGCTCCGGGCGGGCCGCCGACGCCCGTGATGCCGCTCCCCGCGGCCGCTGTCCGCGGCACGACGTCGACGCGGGACGCCGAGCCCTCCCGGCACACGGGGGCGGTGCTGCTCGCCGGGATCCTGGTGCTGCTGCTCGCGCTCGGCGGGCTCGTGTACGCGCTGGTGAAGGACAACGGGCAGTCAGGACAAGGGAGTTCGCCGGGCAGCGCCTCGCCGGCGCCCTCCGTGTCGCATTCCTCGCAGGTGCCGGGCACGTCCGGCGCCACGAGCGGCAAGAACAGCCCGTCCTCGTCGCCGAGCAGCAGCACGAGCCCCTCGCCCTCGGCCTCCTCCTCGTCGCCGCCCGCCCAGTCGCTGGAGGTCAACCTCCAGGTGGTGCGCGGGAGTTACGAGGGGACGTGCCCCGCGCCGGACGCCCAGGCGCCTTCGATGGTCGCCGTCTTCACCGTGGGGCGTACGCCGGTGGATGTGGAGTACCGCTGGGTCACGAAGGACGGCCAGTCATCGGACCCGGGGTGGAAGACGCTCTCGTTCACCTCGGGCGGGCCGCGCACCCGGCAGGTGGTGCACACCGAGTCGCCGGCGCGGAGCGGCTCCAACGAGCTCCATGTCGAGGTGCGGCAGCCCGTGAAGACCTCTTCCAACTCCGGTGCGTACAAGGTCACTTGCAAGGAGGAGACCCCGACGGGCGGGGCCTCCTCCTCGTACTCGCCGCCGGGCTCGGCTCCGCCCGGCGGGTGAGCGACAGGGATCAGGCCGCGTTGGCGAAGGTGGGCAGGTAGCCGCCCGACTGGCCGGCCGCGGTGGGGTGGTACGACTCGCCGATGTTGGTCCAGACGACGCTGTTCAGCCACGGGCTGCCGGAGCAGATCTCGTGTCCGGTGAAGGCCGGCACGACGTCCGCGAAGCTGAAGCCGTGGTCGGCGGCGCGCTTGGCGGTCACCGAGTTGAGCTCGTCGGCTGCCCCGTTGATCGCGGAGCGAGAGTTCTCACTGAGGCCCGAGATGCAGTTGCCGCCGATCTTGTAGAAGTGCGGGTAGCCGATGACGACGACGTGGGCGTTGGGCGCCTTGGATCTGATCGCCGAGTACACCGAGTCGAGCAGTCCGGGCAGCGTCGAGTCGGCGTAGGCGCGGGCCGATGCCACCTTGCTGAGGCAGGTGGACTCCGAGTACAGGACGCAGTTGGTCATGACGTCCGAGAAGCCGGCGTCGTTGCCTCCGATGGTGATCGAGACGAGGTCGGTGGTGGAGCTGAGCGGGCCGAGCTGACTCGCCGTCACATCACCCGTACGGGCTCCGGAGCACGCGGTGAAGTTGAACGAGGCGGGGGAATGCGCCGCCGCCCACAGGGCCGGGTAGGCCTTCGTGGAGCGCTTGCAGCTGCCGCTCGAACTGTCGTAACTCCCGGCTCCGACGCCGGAGGAGTACGAGTCGCCGAGGGCCACGTAGTGGGATCCGGCCGCCTGGGTTGCCGCTGCGGCCACGCCGGCCCCGGTGAGGGAAAGCGCGACAGCCAGCACGAGCGCCCATGCATATGCCGCGATTCGGGACAGTTTCATGGAACCTCCTTGTAGCGGGTTTTCCGCCACGGCAGTGGTACCAGCCCCCTCAGGGCGCGGGAAGTGTTCATGCCAAGAACAACCGACGGACATCTGTGGCTATCTGCCGATCCGTCAGCAACTGGCGAGTAATCCTTCACCGGAGCACCACACTCCGCTGACTGTCCGTCAAATCCCGTTCACCACACGCGAATCGTCGTCTTGACGGGACTGTCCGGACTGCGTCACATTGAAGCCTCGCATCCGGCGCATCGGGGGGAACCGTCGCCAATGCAGACCATCAGTGACAGATCGGCAGTGGGCGCGTCCGTCGCCGCCGACCTGCCGCCCGTCCTCGCGGGAGCGGCACTCGCCGTCTCGGCCGTGGGTGCCGTCCTGGCCTTCGCCGGCCTGGACTCTCCGCTGCGCGCTCCGCTCGCGCTCTTCTACCTGGTGGCCGCACCCGCGGAAGCGGCCGTATTCGCACTGCGCCGACTGGAACCGCTCGCCCGCATGGTGGCGTCGATATCAGGAGCAGTACTCATCGATGTGCTGACCGCCGAAAGCATGGCAGGTCTGCACCTTTGGTCGACCCGGAACGGCATCGCAGCCGTGGGTGTGATCAGCCTTCTCCTCTTCCTGCTGGGGGCGGGGGTGAATCGCTCCGGATGTGACCGTGAAAGTCCGGTCAAAAACACAGAAACGTGAGGCCTCGGCCGAGGTCTTGCCATACAGTCCCCATCATCAATACCGTCTTACATCCACCCGCAACGGTCCATCACGCAAAACGGCGCCAGGGGAGGGCTCAAGCGTCGCGATGGATACCGGTGCGGGGCGCGGTAGGGGGGTGCCGTGCTCGGTCTTCGCCATGCGTGGGCCGGAACACGGGCCGCGCGGCCAGCAAAGCCAGCTCACCCAATCAGTGCGGTGTGCCATGCCGTCATGACCGGGGTGAGAACCCCCCTTTCGTAACCGGAAACTCATCCGGACTGCCCGGGGGCGGGCGGTCCACCGGACGAGAGGGACAGAGACTCATCATGACTCCTTCCGTGCGCCCGGCTGTCCCGGGCCAAGATCAATTAATTGCGGAATCACCGGACGGTCACTCGGATTCCGTGACCACCAGTCGAATATCCGCTGCGTATCGACCGGTTTCGGCGAATCTCGCCATTGCACCTCCGGTGAGCGTCGTGATCCCGGCCATGAATGAGGCCGAGAATCTTCCGCATGTGTTCAAGACACTTCCGGACTGGATCCACGAAGTCGTCCTGGTCGACGGGAATTCCACCGACAACACCGTGCAGGTAGCCCGCGAGCTGTGGCCCGACGTCAAGGTCGTCAAGCAGGTGGGCAAGGGCAAGGGCGACGCCCTGATCAGTGGCTTCGCCGCCTGCACCGGCGACATCATCGTCATGGTCGACGCGGACGGCTCGGCGGACGGCGAGGAGATCGTCAGCTATGTCTCCGCGCTGGTGGGCGGCGCCGACTTCGCCAAGGGCTCCCGCTTCGCCAACGGCGGCGGCACCGACGACATGACCCCGATCCGCAAGCTCGGCAACGCCGTCCTGTGCGGCATCGTGAACCGCAAGTTCGGCGCCCGCTACACCGATCTCTGCTACGGCTACAACGCCTTCTGGAAGCACTGCCTGGACAAGATCGTGCTCGACTGCTCCGGGTTCGAGATCGAGACCCTGATCAACATCCGGATCGTCAAGGCGGGCCTGCGTGTTCAGGAGGTCCCCAGCTACGAGTACAACCGGATCCACGGTGTCTCCAATCTCAGCGCGGTGCGCGACGGCATCCGCGTCCTGAAGGTGATACTCCGGGAGAAGGCCGTGCCCCGGGCACACCGACGCACTCAGGCCGTCTTCCTGAACACACGGCGGGGAGAGGTGTCTTGACGGAGCGTCACTTCTCCGTGGTGATCTGCGTGTACACCGAGGACCGCTGGGAGGACATCCTGGCGGCGGTCTCCTCGGTGCGCACGCAGTCGCTGCCGGCCCTGGAGACGCTGCTCGTGGTGGACCACAACGAGCGGCTCCTGGACCGGCTCACCAAGGAGTTCGAGGAGTACGCGGCGTCCGGGGAGGTGCGGGTGCTCGCCAACGCGGGCCCCCGCGGCCTCTCGGCCGGCCGCAACACGGCGATCTCGGTGGCCCGGGGCGAGTTCGTGGCCTTCCTCGACGACGACGCCGTGGCCGAGCGCGACTGGCTGCGGCACTTCGCCGAGGGCTACGACGACCCGCGCGTGATGGCGGTCGGCGGCCGCACCGTGCCCGCCTGGGCCTCGGGGCGCAGGCCCGCCTGGTTCCCCGAGGAGTTCGACTGGATCGTCGGCTGCACCTACCGGGGGCTGCCGCCGGGCCGCGTCGAGGTCCGCAACGTCCTGGGCGGCAACGCCTCCTTCCGTACGTCGGCCTTCGACGCGGCGGGCGGCTTCGCGACGGGCATCGGCCGCGACGGCGACAAGCGGCCGCTCGGCTGCGAGGAGACGGAGCTGTGCATCCGGCTCAGCAAGGCGCTGCCCGACGCCGTGCTGCTCATCGACGACCGCTCGGTGATCCACCACCGGGTGCCCGCGGCCCGCGAACGCTTCGGATACTTCCGCACGAGGGCGTACGCGGAGGGCCTCTCCAAGGCACTGGTGGCCCGAAGCGTGGGCTCCGGCAAGGGACTTGAGTCCGAGCGGCGCTACACGACCCGGGTGCTTCCGGCCGGTGTGGTGCGCGGCGTACGGGACGCCGTCCTCGGCCGGGCCGGCGGCGCGGGCCGTGCGGCCGCGATCGTGACCGGCGTCGCGGTGGCGACCGGGGGCTATCTGCTCGGCACCGTACGGGCGCTGAGGGGTGGGGTCACCTTCACCGTGGCCCCCGTCGAGCGCGTACCGGCGACGGAGCCGGACGAGGAGGGCGAGGCGGCATGACGGCTGCGCGAACGGGGCCCGTGCCCATCCTCATGTACCACTCGGTGGCGCACAGTCCCGCGAAGGCGGCGTTCGGCCTGTCCGTCTCGCCGGACGCCTTCGCCGACCAGATGGAGCTGCTCGCCGAGCTCGGGTGCACTCCGGTCACCACGGCCCAGCTGGCGCACGCCTGGCGCACGGCGGGAGCGCTTCCACGCCGCCCCGTCCTGATCACCTTCGACGACGGCTACGAGGGCGTGCACCGCCACGCCCTGCCGGTCCTCGCCAAGTACGGCTTCGCGTCCACGCTCTTCGTCTCCACCGGTTGGCTGCGCGGTGCGTACGACGAGGGTGGCGCCCTGGACACCATGCTGGACTGGGACCAGGTGCGCGAGCTCGCCCGGGGCGGCTGCGAGATCGGCGGCCACAGCCACAGCCATCCGCAGATGGACCAACTCGGCGACGAACGGCTCTGGTTCGAGACGCTGCGCTGCAAGGAGATCCTCACCGACGAGCTCGGCCGGCGCCCCGTCTCGTTCGCCTATCCGTACGGTTACTCCAGCCGGCGGGTGCGGCGCACGGTGCGCTCCGCGGGCTTCGCCCAGGCGCTCGCGGTGGGCAACGCGCTCGCCGAGCGGCGCCAGGGTCCGTACGCCCTGGAGCGGGTGACGGTGCGGCGCACCACCGGTATCGACGAGTTCGAGCGGCTCGTCGTGGGCACCGGCCGCGACATCGCGCGCACCTTCGCCGGCGACCGCGTCCTGACGAAGGGCTACGCCGTGGTGCGCGGGGCCAAGCGGGCCGGGCGCAGGCTCGGCGGCGACTGAGAGAACGACCGACCAGGACCAGAAGCAGAAGGTGAGCGGTACCCGTGGCCGACATGAGCACCGCCCAGGACCTCGCCGCTCCGACCTCGAACAGGCGCCGGGGCACCCCCCTCTTCCGCAACGCCTACGCCCTGATGCTGAACACGGGCATCAGCGCGGTGCTCGGGCTCGGCTTCTGGCTGATCGCCGCCCGGTACTACACCGATGACGCGGTGGGCCAGGGCTCGGCGGCGATCGCCGCGATGAAGTTCCTCGCCGGGATCACCGCGCTGACCCTGACCGGGGCGCTGGCCCGCTTCATCCCCGTATCGGGCGCCGCGACCGGACGCCTGGTCCTGCGCACCTACGCGCTGAGCGCATGCGTCGTCGGGGTGGCCGCGCTCGTCTTCATGGAGACGCTGGACTTCTGGGGGCCCTCGTACCGGTTCCTGCACGGCCCGTTCAAGGGGCTCGGGTTCATCGCGGCGGTGATCGCCTGGTCGATCCTGACGCTGCAGGACGGCGTGCTCACCGGGCTGCGCAGCGCGTTCTGGGTGCCGGTCGGCAACACCGCGTTCTCGGCGGTCAAGCTGGTGCTCCTGGTGGCGATCGCGGCCTCGGTGCCGACCAGCGGGGTGTTCGTCTCGTGGGTCGCGGCGATCGCGGTGTCCGTGGTGCCGCTGGGCTGGCTGGTGTTCCGACGCCTTGTCCCCCGCCACGTGGAGCTCACCGTGCACACCGCCCGGCCGCCGAGCTACCGGGAGCTGGGCTGCTTCCTGGCCGGCGACTACACGGGCTCGCTGTTCGCGCTCGCCGTGGTCTATCTCGTGCCGGTGATCGTGGCGTCACAGATCAGCTCGGCCGACAACGCGTACTTCTACATCACCGCGACCATCGGCGGCACCGTCGAGCTGCTCGCCATCAACATGGGCGCCTCGCTGACCGTCGAAGGGGCGCACGATCCCGAGCGGCTCGGCCGCAATGCCCGGGCCGCGCTGCTCCGCATGGTCAAGATCGTGGTGCCGATCTGCGCGTTCCTCTTCGCCTTCGCGCCGCGCATCCTGCACGTGTTCGGCGAGGGGTACGCCCGTCATGCCACGGCGCTGCTGCGCTGGCTGGTGGTCGGGGCGCTGCTGCGGGTGGTGATCGAGCTGTACTTCGCGGTGCTGCGCGCGCAGAGCCGTACGGCCGGACTCGCCTACCTCCAGGGCGGATTGTGCGTCCTGGTGCTCGGGTCCACGCCGGCGCTGCTGCCTCCGCTGGGCCTGGCGGGCGTGGGCATCGCGGAGGTCGCGAGCCTTTCGGTGATCGCGGCGATCGCGGCGGTGAAGCTGTTCGGGGTGCTGCGGGCCGAGCCTCAGCGGGTCAGCCAGCGCACCTCGTAGGCGGCCATCGGGAACGACTTGCCGTCGACCTTGGCGTCGATGGACCGGTCAAGAGTGTTGACGACGAGCACGTCCTTGCCGCTGGCGAGCACGCGCACGTTCGGCACGTCGTCGTCGGCGATGCTCACGGTGGTGAAGTCGGTGCCCGGCGGGAAGGCCTTGGCGAACCGGGCGATCAACGCGTACATGGGCAACTCCTTGCCCCCGGCGTCCTGTTGGGTCGGCGTCCACAGACAGCCGGGGCACGCGCCGCTCTGCTCCTCGGGGCTCCAGTAGAAGGCGGTGCTGGTGCCGCCGCGCGCCAGGGCCATCAGGCCGGCGGCCTGGGTGGCGACGCGCTGTTGCTCGCTCCAGCCGGACTTGTCGGGTTCGACGTAGTACTCGGCCCACCACACCGGCAGACCGGACTGCCCCCGCACCCACTCGGTGACGGCGGTCAGCTTGTCGGTGGCGCCGAACGCGTTGGGCAGCATCTGGTTGGTGCGGGTGAAACTGGCGCCGTCGACGACAGCGAAGTCGGCGCCCTTCTTGTGCTTGTTCCAGTAGGTGAAGGCGTCGAGAACCCGCTGATCGACGGAGCCCCAGGGCCCCTTCAGGGCGGAGGCGTACGACTGGTCCTGAGGCCCATAGCTGTCCATGACGAGATAGGGACCACCGACGAGATTGCCCTTGTTGACCTTCTTCAGCGCGTCGTAGACCTGGTTGTAGAGCTGGGTGTAGGCCTCGTAGTTCCAGCGCTGGGCGGTGTCGTTGTAGAAGCCCTTGAGCTCGTTCCAGACGATGAAGTGCCGTACGTCCGGGTAGCGTTGGGCCACTTTCGCGGCAAGGGCGGCGAAGTCCTTGTAGTGGGTGGGCAGCGGCGCCGACTCCAGCGCCTTCACGCTCCAGTCCGTCTTGCTCGCCCCGGCCCGGCCGCCCTTCATCCAGTCGGGCGCGCAGCACAGCGTGATGACGGGGGTGGCCCCGGTGGAGCGGATGTACTTGACCCTTCGGTCGAGATCCGAGAAGTCGTACGTGCCCGGCGACGGCTCGGGGTTGCCCGCGCCCCAGCCCATGATCGCCTGGTCCTGCGGCAGGCCCTGCGCAGAGAGCACGTCACGGGCGCGCTGCACGGCGTCGTCGTCGCCCGTGTCGGCGCTGTACTGGGTGTGCGTGAAGCCCCAGCCGAGCGCGGGGTCGGTGTTGCTCGCACCGGTCCGGCCGGGTCCGGACTCGCCCGCGTTTCTGCTCGTACAGCCGCCCGTCGTCAGGATGAGGGCGAGCGCGGCCAGAATCGCGACGACCAGCACCGCCGGGGTCCTGGGCCGGGGCGTCCTGTCGGGCCTGCGACTACGGACGACGGTTCCACGATGACGTTCCATCACGGGGCAGCGTATCGGCGGTAGACGCCATTCCGGCCAGTTTTTACCTGAACAGGGACAGAACGTCCCTCGACCATCAACGGGACAAAACAGGTGCACGCGCGGGCCTGTTGCCGGATCATGGGGGCATGTCCCCTGCCCCAGAAGCCGCGCTGCCGATCCGGCTGACCGTGGACGACAGCGATTCACCCTCCGATGTGGTCGACGCGCTCTTCCTCGGCCGCTTCGCCACGGGCGAGCAGCCGTTCTCGCACAGCTCGTCCATCGACCGGGTCAAGAAGGGCTTCAGCCTGCTGCCGCCCGGCGCGAAGGTGCTGCGCGCCGCCCGCGACGACGACCGCAGCGCCACGCTCGCCGAGGGCGAGGGCTGGACGCTGCTCGTCTCGCGCTGGAACCGGGGCGCGGACGTGACGGTGACCGCGACCACCGAGGAGCTCTCCGCCCAGGTCCTCAAACAGGCCACCGAGGGCGCCGAGGACGAGCCGGAGCCGCAGCCCGAGAACGTGACGATGGGCTTCTGGTACGTGTCCCCGCGGCGCGGCCCGCACCGCACGACCCGGCAGATCGCAGCCGGCACCTGGGACGAGGTGCGGCCCAACTACACGGCGCCGGTGGCCGATGCGATGGACCGCCTGATGAAGGTGACCCCGGAGGACATCGCGGGCCGGCTGCTCCTCCTCCACGGGCCGCCGGGCACCGGCAAGACCTCGGCGCTGCGCACGCTGGCCCGGTCCTGGCGCGACTGGTGCCAGGTCGACTGCGTGCTCGACCCGGAGCGGCTCTTCAACGACGTCGGCTACCTGATGGACATCGCGATCGGTGAGGACGACGGCAGTGCGAAGGGCCGCTGGCGGCTCCTCCTCCTGGAGGACTGCGACGAGCTGATCCGCGGCGAGGCCAAGCACACGGCGGGCCAGGCCCTCTCCAGGCTCCTCAACCTGACCGACGGCCTGCTCGGCCAGGGCCGCAACGTCCTGGTGGGCGTCACCACCAACGAGGACCTGGAGCGCCTGCACCCCGCGGTGGTACGCCCCGGCCGCTGCCTCGCCCGCATCGAGGTCGGCCCACTGACCAGGACGGAGGCGGTCCGCTGGCTGGGCACGGAGGAGGGCGTCGCCCGCGACGGCACCACCCTGGCCGAGCTGTACGCCCTGCGCCGGGGAACGTCCCCGGCGTCGGTGCCGGACCAGCGGGCGGGAGCGGATGCGGGGTTGTATCTGTAGCCGGCGGTACCGCGTGATTCCCTGCGCCCCCGTGACTGCCTGTGCCCCGTAACTCCCCGCGCCCCAGAGGGACGCGGGGTTGTGACACTCTGCGGCACAGCCGGGAAGGGGCGGGCGGGGCGGGGAACACGCGCACCGCAGGCGCCTACTCGCCGTATGCCGCCCGCAAGGCCTGCTCCACCGCCGAGCGAGCCGCATCCCGCCCGAGCCCGAGCCGCAGAACCTCCCCCGCATACGCCGCCGCAGCCACCGCCGCAAGCCTCTCGGACGCATCCCCCGCCGCCGCGACAAACGTCCCGTTCCGCCCCCGGGTCTCGATGACCCCGTCCGCCTCAAGGGCCCGGTACGCCTTGGCCACCGTGTTCGCGGCAAGCCCGAGATCCTCCGCGAGGCCCCGGACAGTGGGCAGTTTGTAGCCCACGGGCAGCTTCCCGGACCGGGCCCGGTCGGCGATCTGGGCGCGCAGTTGCTCGTACGGCGCGGTGGCCGCGCCCTGGTCAATCACGATCTTGAGGGTCACAGCCCCGATTCTCCCCCGCGGCCGCACTCCGCGAAAACGGGCAGCGCCGTGGAGGGGGCCGCGAGCGGGACGAAAATGGGAGGCACCCGGCCCGCGCCCCCGCGTACCGTGCGAATCCTTCCGCCACCAGATATGTGCCATGGAGGTACGTCATGTCCGCGAGTTCGGCCGAGGCCGGCACCCGTATCGAGGTCGTCCTGGTCAAGGCCGGTCGCACGAAGCTGCGTTACCCGGCGTCGGTGGTGTCCGACGACGGCACCCGGCTGACCGTGCATGCCCCCTGGGCAGCGAAGGGCACCCGCGACTTCGGCTTCGTACGGTTCGAGCCGGGCGATGTGTTCACCGAGCACTACTGGCGCGACCGCTGGTACGCGGTGAAGGAGGTCCGCGACACCGACGCGGCGCTCAAGGGCTGGTACTGCGACATCACCCGGCCCGCGGTGGTCCAGGGTGGCGAGGTGATCTCCGAGGACCTGGACCTCGACCTCTGGGTCTCGGCCGACGGCGCGACCGTACTGCGCCTGGACGAGGACGAGTTCTCCGAGAGCGGCCTGGCCGAACGCGACCCCGAGGCCGCTGCCCGCGCCGTGGCCGCCCTGGACGAGCTCGAACTCCTCGCGAAGCTGGGCCAGTTCACGGCATTGATCGACTGAGCCCCGCCCCGGGTACAGGGACGCACACCCTGCGGACCCGCGTTTTCGCGCGGCGGCGGCGCGCCACGGCCCGCACCCTCCGCGCCTCGGCCGGCCCCGCTCAGGCCGCGACCGGCACCGCCGCCGTGGCGACCACCGCATACCGTTCATCGTCCACCTCGCGTCCCCACAACCGCGCGTCCCCCGACAGCCGCTCATAGCGCGCCTCGGCCTTCAACCCACCGAGGGCGCCGACGAGTTGCCCGGCCGGTATGCCGGTGTCGCCCCACACCCCCTCGACCAGAATCAGCCGACCGCCCGGCCGCAGCAGCGACCACCAGTGCCGCAACGCCGCCTCGTGGTCGGGCAGCGCCCAGACCACATGGCGGGCCAGGATCACGTCGAAGGTGCGGCCTTCGACGGGCGGCCGCGCCGCGTCCCCGGTCAGCACCTCCGCGCCGGTGCCGGCCAGCTTGGCGCGGGCCCGCTCGACCATCCGGGGCGACAGGTCGACGGCCGTGATCCGGTGGCCCCGCCCGGCGGCGAGCAGCGACAGGCTCCCGGTGCCGCACCCGAGGTCGAGGAGCTCGCCCGCGTGGTCCGGCAGCCACCCCGCGAGGCGCTCGTCCCACGCGGCCCGCACCGCGGGGTCGAGCAGCCCGTGATCGGGCTCCTCGTCGAACGTGTCCGCCTCTTCGTCCCAGTCGATGTCCATGCCCCGATCGTGCCAGGCACCACTGACAACCGGCCCGGCGATCAGCCCCGGCCCGCCTCGCCAACGGCTCGCGGGTCCAGCACCTTGCGGTAGTGGAGGCGGTCGTAGGGCCCGTCCACACGCCGCTCGACGAGTTCGTACCCGTACCGCGGATAGATCTTCTGGTTCTCCCACATCATCGCGTTGGTGTAGAGCCGGACCTCCGGCAGGCCGAGCGCCCGCGCGTGCTCGTCCACGAAGTGCAGCAACCGGCGCCCGAGACCGGTGCCCTTGACGTCGGGGTGGACGGAGATCGAGTCGAGGAAGAGGTGGTCCGGCTCGGCGACGAGGACCAGGACCCCGACGACCGGGTCACCGGTGACGAAGACCCGCCCCGCCGCGACGTTCGCCGCGTGGTCGGCCTCCATAGGGACGGGGACGACACCGATCCGCTCGACATAGGGGCGATAGGCGGCATCGGTGACCTCCTTCACGCGCGGCACGTCGTCGGGGGTCGCGAGCCGGATCTCATCGTTCATGGGGCCACGGTACGTCGCGGACGGGCCTGTTCTTAATCAGTTCTGAGTGGGTCCTTAACTCGACCATAAGGATCGCCATCACTCGGTCCCAGCAGGGGATTTCACGGTTTTCCGGGGCTAGCGTGCTGATCGCCGGACGGGACGTCCGGCAGTCGAGAACCCCCACGCCCCCCATGCCCGTGCACCATCGAAGGAGTACGCCACGATGACCTTCCCCAAGCTCTCCACCGCGTTCGAGCAGCGGGGACCCCGTCGGCGCACCGCCGTCGTCGCCGCGCTCGGGTTCGCGCCGCTCGCCCTGACGGGGCTCGCGGCCGGGCCCGCCGCGGCCCACGGTTCCATGACGGACCCGGTCAGCCGGGTCTCGGCCTGTTACGCGGAGGGTCCGGAGAGCCCCAAGTCGGCGGCGTGCAAGGCCGCCGTCGCGGCCAGCGGTGCGCAGGCCTTCTACGACTGGAACGCGGTCAACATGGCCAACGCCGCGGGCAAGTCGAAGGAGATCATCCCGGACGGCAAGCTGTGCAGCGGCGGCAACGACAAGTACAAGGGCCTTGACCTGCCGCGCACCGACTGGCCGGCCACCATGCTGTCGGCCGGCAGCCACACCTTCCGCTACAAGGGAACGGCCCCGCACAAGGGCTCGTTCGAGCTGTACATCACCAAGGACAGCTACGACCCGTCGAAGCCGCTGAAGTGGTCGGACCTGGAGGCGACGCCGTTCGCCAAGGTCACCGACCCGCCGATGCAGGGCGGCGACTACGTCTTCGACGGGAAGATCCCGGCCAGGTCGGGACGCCATCTGATCTACTCGATCTGGCAGCGCTCGGACAGCCCCGAGGCCTTCTACACCTGCTCCGACGTGGTGTTCGGCAAGGACAGCGGTACGGCGGGCGCCCCCGCTCCCGCGGCCTCCGCGCCCACCGACAAGGAGATCGCGGATGGCGCGTCCAAGTCGACGGTCCAGCACCACCACGGCGGCGCCACCACGGGTACGCAGCGGAGCACCGCCCCTGCGGCAGAGGCCGGCACAACCGGCAACCAGCCGCAGGCGGACGGGGCTGCGGCCACTCCGGTCGCCGCAGCCGGCACGCAGAATCTGGCCGAAACAGGGGGTGACAGCAGCACGCCGTACCTCGCCATAGGGGGCGCGGGCGCCATCGCCGTCGGAGCCGCGGCGCTCTTCGCGACGCTGCGCCGCAAGGCCGCGGCGGCGGGCCGCCACAGCCGCTGACCCGCACGCACACGCCGCCCCTCCCGGATGCCGGGAGGGGCGGGCCTCGTACGGTCGCACGGTCCGGTGGGTCAGCCGATGACGGATGCGCAGGTGGTGGGGGTGGCATGCGCCGGGTCCAGCGCGTTGGCCACCTCGTGGTAGGCGACGCGGTCGGTGAGACCGATCGCCACGTGGTCGGAGAAGTCGAGCGCGCACTTGTCCTGGAGGAGGACGTTGTTGACGTCGGGACCGTCCAGGAACTGCGATCGGTAGGGGGTGACCACCTCGTCGTACTTGGTCGCGATGACCGTGTAGTGCACTCCGGGGACGGTGTCGCCGCCCTGGTTCAGCTTGGTGACGAAGGGCGATCCGGCCATCTGGTCGGCGAGTCCCGGGGTGGCGAGCGTCAGCAGCTCCTGGGCGCCGGGGAAGTACGGCAGGAGCTGGGTCAGCCCGTCGAGGGTGGTGCCGTGGTTGTCGGGGGCGATCCCGACGAGGGCATTGACCTTGGAGGCGCCGCCGAGGAACTTCAGGTACCAGCGCGGCATCATGCCGCCCTGCGAGTGGCCGACCAGATCGGCCTTGGGCGTGCCGGTCGCCGCGAGCACCTTGTCGACGAAGGTGGCGAGCTGGGCCGCGGACTTGTCGATGGGGCCGAGCCCGTCGAACAGGGGCACGCCGGGGAGCTGACCGTAGTCGAGCGAGAAGACGCAGTACCCGCGGTTGACCAGATACGGGGCGAGGGCCAGCCAGTTGTCGGTGCCGTTGCCGAAGGTTCCGTGTACGAGGACGACGGGCCGGGGGTGGGCGGCGGACGGCTTGCAGGAGTAGTTGTTCCAGCCGCTGCTCGGCGCGGACTGGGCGTGCGCGGCGGTTGCCGGGGCGAGCAAGGCCGCGGCGGCGAGCAACAGTGCCGACAGCGGTCTGAGCACACGTTTCCAGGGCAGCATCGGGTGATCTCCTTGCGGCTCAAGGGAGTTGCGATGGGGGATTCGCCCTGCGGCCCGGACCACAAGTGAGGTGCCGTACGGAGTGCGTACGGGGTGTGCTCACGCCAAATTACGCACGAGTAGCGTAGGAGTGAAGTTACGCGTCAGTAAAAAGTGTCGTGTCGCGGTGCAACGCCCTCACGTCGAGCCGGGCTCCCGGGTTCCGCCCGCTGTGCCGGTACGGCTCCGCAGGAGCCCGTAGTCAGCGTCGGCCCGCCGTCTCGCTTCCGGGGCTTCCGGGATCTCCGGCGCTTCCGGCGCTTCCGGCGCTTCCGGCGCTTCCGGCGCTTCCGGCGCTTCCGGCGCTTCCGGCGCTTCCGGCGCTTCCGGCGCTTCCGAGCAGCGGTCCCAGCGCGGCGGCGATCTCCGCGGCGAGCGGCTCGTCGACCGGGGCGTGGCCGCTGAGCAGGCGGTACCACATCACGCCGAAGGCGAAGTCGACAGCGAGGTCCAGGGATGCGGGGCCGTCCTGCCGCAACTGGCCGCGCTCAACACCCCGTTCGAGAATCTCGCGCAGGGCCGCGCGGCGCGGGGCGATCACCCCCTCCTGCAGCCTGCGGGCGAGCGAGGCGTCCGCCTGGGCGTCGGCCATCAGCCCGACCACGGCCCGGCCGGTGGCGCCACGGGTCAGCCGGAAGGTGTGGCCGAGCAGTTCCTCGACGTCGCGGTACACGTCCCCGGTGTCGGGGAACAGCTCGGCCGGGCTGCGGTGCGGGAGCTCGGTCAGCACTTCGAGCAGGACGTCCTGCTTGGTGGGCCACCAGCGGTAGACGGTCTGCCGGCCGACCTGGGCCTCGTCGGCGATGCCCTTGATCGTCAGTTCCTGGTAACCGTCGCGTCGGCAGAGCTCCAGCGCGGCGTCGAGCACCGAACGCCTGGCCGCCTCGCTGCGGGGGCGCCCGCGGGGCGGGGAGCCGCCTGTCGACACGTCCCCTGATCCGTTCTCGATTTTCTTCATGCGAGCAGTTTACAAGACACGATGCCTCGGAATACTCTTTACGAGGCAGTGAGCCTCGAAAAGCGTGAAGGCCCCCGTGCGAAAGGGCCTGGAAGGACTGCACCATGAACGAGCGAGTTGTGATCGTCGGCGGCACCTCCGGAATCGGCCTGGCCACGGCGCGACGCCAGCTGGGCGAGGGCAGGGACGTCGTCGTCACCGGCCGCAACCCCGAGCGGCTGCGGGCCGCATTGGATGAACTGGCCTCGCTTTCAGGCACGTTGAGCACGTCTGGTGCGCCTGGTACGTCCGGTGCGCCTGCCACCCCTGGCACGTCCGGAACTCCGGGCGAGGTGAGCGGTGCGGTCGTGGACGCCCAGGACGAGGCGGCGACGCAGGAGTTCTTTGCGGGGCTCGGCCGGGTCGACCATGTGGTCGTCGCGGCAACCGGCTCCACGGCCGCCGGACCGTTCCGCTCCGTGACGACGGACGCGCTGCGCCAAGCCACCGAGGGCAAGCTGATCGCCCACAGCCTCACCGCGCGCGCCGCGCTAGACGTCCTCTCCCCCACCGGGTCGATCACCTTCGTGACCGCCGCCTCGGCGGGCGCCGCGATGCCCGGCACGGCCGGCCTGGCCGCGGCCAACGCGTCGGTGGCCGCGATGGTCCCGGTGCTCGCGGTGGAGTTGGCCCCGGTCCGCTTCAACGCGGTGTCGCCGGGAATAGTGGACACCCCTTGGTGGGACTGGATGGACGCGGACGCCAAGGCGGAGACGTTCGCGGCCTACGCCAAGTCCACCCCGGCCGGCCGCTGCGGCCACCCGGAGGACATCGCGGACGCGATCTCCTTCCTCCTGGGCAACACCTTCACGACGGGCGTCGTCCTGACCGTGGACGGGGGTGCGCGACTGGCTTCGGGGGCGTGAGCGGATGGGTCGGCGGGGCCGGTCCGGGGCGGGGCCGGTTCGGGGCGGGCCGGTTCAGGACGGGGCCCGTCGGACAGGCGGGGCGCCCCCGGCGCGCGAACCACAGAGTAGGGGCAGCCGGGAGAAGCACCGCCCGAAGCGTCGGGCGTGCGAGCCCCCGGACGTCCGGATTCCTCTCAACTCCGGTCCAGTTGTAGGGAGTTCGCAACGACACGCCCCCTGTTCGTCCCGGTCCGGTGACCGCACGCCGGGTACCACCTCCATCGCGGTACGTTCACGGCGAGTGCCGATGCCTTGGGGGGAAACCATGCGCAAGATCCTGCTCGCGACCGCCGCCACCGCCTGTCTCACCCTGACCGCCTGCAACCCCGGAGGCGGCGGGTCCGGCAACAAGCCGTCCGCCTCTCATCCCGCCGGCGGGCAGCCGTCCGCCACCACTCCCACGCCCGCCGGCACTCCCGGGAACGGCTCGGCCACGCCAAGTTCGGACCCCGGAGCCGGGCAGGCCTCTCTGGCTCTCGGCGTGCCGTCCCGGACCGTGGGGACCAAGCTCGTCGGCATCCTGGAGATCACACCCACGACCGTCGTCTACACCAAGGAGGGGGACGGAACGACCTCACGGTTCGGCACCTTCGCCGTCATCACCACCAAAGACGCCTCGCTGACGGCGAACGCCGCGGACGAGGAGCCCGCCAGCGCCAACGGGACCAAGGGCGGCTGGCGTTGGATCGCGGCGAACGGGCAGAGCGTCGCCGAGGGGAACGGTACCGCGTACAAGGTGCTGGTGACCGGGTACAGCGGCGTCGGCAAGATCGGGCCGGGGACCTACCAGATGCGCTCCGAGGTCTTCGACCTGACGCCGGAACAGGCCAAGGGAGGTGGCACGCTCGTCTACACGGACGCCACCAAGTCCGAGAACCGCTGGACGATTCCGCCGACCGATTCCGGGCCCCAGGTGGCCGACGTCAAGAAGCGGCTGGCTTCCTGAAGGCGGCTGCTCCCCGCGCCGAGGGGAGCAGCGACCGAGCCCGGGCCGCCCGGGGAGGCGCCCCTGCCCCCGCGCCCGACCCTGCCCGTCTCAGGCCGCGTCCGACAGAGTGCCCGGGACGATGGCCCGAGGACCGAACCTGGCGCGGGCCCGGTCGGCCACCGCCTCGATGCGGCGGGCCCGCTCGTCCTCGGGGTCGAACGTCAGCTGGTGGGCGGCGAGTTCGGCCGGAACCAGGCCCTCGGCCCGCAGCGAGATGCCTCGGACCCTGGCTCGTTGCAGGCCGAGCGCCGCGTGGAGGGCGTAGGCCAGGTCGCCCAGGGCGGGCGAGTGGGCCGAGGGCTCGGGCAGGGTGCGGGTGCGGGTGGTGGTGGACCGGTCGGCGTAGCGCACGGTGAGGCTGAGGGAGCGGCACACCTGACCGGCGCCGCGCAGCCGGACGCCGAGTTCCTCGGCGAGGGAGAGCAGCGCCCGGCGGTGGCGTACCGGGTCCAGCTCATCGCGGGGGAAGGAGCGTTCGGCGGCCAGCATTGGGGCATCCCCTGCTCGAGCGAAGCCGAGAGCTTGGGGAAAGGCGGAGGCGTTCGGCACGACGGGCGTGCGGTCGATGCCGCGGGCGCGCTCCTGGAGTTCGCGGCCCGGCCGGGCGCCGAGGATCCGCTGGACTGTGCCCGGCGGAGCGTCGGCGAGACGCCCCGCCGTGTCGAGGCCGTACGCGCAGAGGATACGGGCGGTGGAGCGGCCGATGCCGTCCAGGGCGCGGACCGGCTTCGCGGCGAGGAAGCGGTCCACCTCGTCCGGGAGCACCGTGCGGGTCGCGCCGGGTCCGGCGTCCCGCGCCACCATCCTGGCCAGCATCGGGTTGGGGGCGAGCCCGATCGCGCAGTCCAGGCCGAAGTGGGCTAGCGCGCGGACCCGCAGGACGGCGGCGAGCTGCCCGGCGTCCTGGCCGAAGTACTTCTCGGCCCCGGCCAGGTCGGCGAGGAGGCCGTCGGGCGGGAGTGCCTGGACGACCGGGGTGAGGCCCTCGGCCAGCGCGATCAGGGCGGGCAGCGCCGCTTCGTACATCGGAGGGAGGTGGAAACGTGCACAGAGGATCATCCCGCGCTCCCCGGGCTCGAATGCCACAACTTCCGCCCGGTGGCGGCCCGTTCGCCGGCGGGCTGCAGGTCGGCCCAGGGGTTCAGTTCGTAGCCGGTGGACAGGTGGATGCGGCGGCCGTTGTCGGCGGAGCTCCCGGCCGCGGTCCCGACTTCGCTTTCGGACGCGGATCCGGGCGCCTCGACCGGTTCGGGCGGGGTCGCGAGGCGGGAGGAGACCGCGTCCAGGCCGCCCTCGCGGCGCAGTTCGACGAGTTCGGCGAGGTTCCAGGCGCGCGAGCCGACGACGCTGAGGCTGCGCGGTCCGCGTCGCTGCACCACGCCGCGTACGAGGAGCAGCCAGGAGTGGAAGACGGTGTAGGCGCAGGCATCGTGGCTGTCGTCGAAGAAGGCCAGGTCCACGAGGCCCGTGCCGTCGTCCAGGGTGCTGAAGACGACCCGCTTGCCGGAGCGGATCGGCGGGGTCTGGGTGGCCGCCTTGGCGCCCGCGACCAGGACGGTCTGGCCGTGCTCGGCGTCGCGCAGCCGCTTGGCGGAGACGACGCCGAGTTCGTTCAGGAACGCCGTGTGGTCCTCCATCAGGTGGCGGGAGGCGTCCATGCCGAGGACGCCGAGTTCGGCGCTGAGGCGTTCCGCGTCGTCCAGGTCGGGCAGTCCGGCGCGGGCCGTCGACGTGCCGCCGTCCAGCGGGAGTTGGCCGCCTGCGGCGCGGCGGGCGCCGTGGAGTTCAAAGAGGTGGAGCAGCAGGTCACGCCGGTTGGCGCCGAACGCGTCGAGCGCGCCGATCCGGGCGAGCCGTTCGGCGACCGGGCGGCCGGGCCTGGCCCGCTGCCAGAAGTCGCGCAGCGAGGCGTAGGGCCGGCCGCCCTCGATGCGTGCGCTCTCGGCCTCGCTGATCCCGTGGACGTCGGAGAGCGCGAGCCGCACCCCCCAGATACCGGACACCAGTTCGATTCTGTGTGCGACCGAGGACCGGTTCACATCCACCGGCAGGATCGGCACCCCGCGCCGCCGCGCGTCCGCGAGCAGCAGGCGCTTGGGGTACATCCCGGGGTCGTGGGTGAGCAGCCCGGCGTAGAAGGCGGCCGGGTAGTGCGCCTTGAGCCAGGCCGACTGGTAGGTGGGCACGGCGAAGGCTACGGCGTGCGCCTTGCAGAAGCCGTACGACCCGAAGGCCTCGACGATCTCCCAGGTGCGGGCGATCACCTCGGGCAAGTAGCCGCGCTCTTCGGCGTGTTGGGCGAACCAGACCTTGATGCGGGCCTGCGACTCCGGGTCGGAGAGCCCGCGCCGCACCCGGTCGGCCTCGCCCCGGCCGCAGCCGGTCATGATGTTCACCATCTCGATGATCTGCTCGTGGAAGACGACCACCCCGTAGGTGTCGCGCAGCGCGTCCGCCAGGTCGGGGTGCGGGAAGCGGACCGGGGCGCGGCCGTGGCGGGCCTCGATGAACGGGCGCACCATGTCGGCCGCGACCGGCCCGGGGCGGAACAGCGAGATGTCGACGACGAGATCGTGGAAGGTCGACGGCTGGAGCCGCCCGACCAGGTCGCGCTGCCCCGGCGACTCGATCTGGAAACAGCCCAATGTCTCGGTGGACTTGATGAGCCGGTACGTCTTGGCGTCGCCCGGCGGGACCTGTGCCGGGTCGTCGATGTCGAGCTTCTCGCCCGTGGCCCGGCCGATCTCGGCGACCGCGTGGGCCATCGCGGACTGCATCCGCACGCCGAGGACGTCCAGCTTGAGCAGGCCGAGGTCCTCCACGTCCTCCTTGTCGAACTGGGACATCGGGAAACCCTCGCCACTGGTGGGCATCACGGGGGTACGGCGCAGCAGGGAGGCGTCCGAGAGGAGCACTCCGCACGGGTGCATGGCGATGCCGCGCGGCAGGGCGTCCAGGGCCTCGACGAGCTCCCAGAGCTTGCCGTACTGGTCCATCTCGCCTGCCAGGGACCGCAGTTCGGGGAGTTCCTTCAACGCGGCGCGGGCGTCGCGGGCCCGGATGTGCGGGAAGGACTTGGCGATCTTGTCGGTCACGGCGGGGTCCATGGACAGGGCGGCTCCCACGTCCCGGATGGCGTGCCGCACCCGGTAGGTCTCGGGCATGGCGACGGTGGCGACCCGCTCGGCGCCGAAGCGGTCGATGATCGCGCGGTAGACGTCGAGCCGGCGGGCGGACTCCACATCGATGTCGATGTCGGGCAGCACCGGCCGCCGCTTGGACAGGAAGCGCTCCATCAGGAGCCCGTTCTCGACGGGGTCGGCGTGCGCGATGCCGAGGAGGTGGTTGACGAGCGAGCCCGCGCCGGAGCCGCGCGCGGCCACCCGGATGCCCATCTCCCGTACGTCGTCGACGACTTGGGCGACGGTGAGGAAGTAGGAGGCGTATCCCCAGTGCGCGATGATGTCCAGCTCGTGGTGCATCCGTTCCCAGTACGCGCGCCGGCCCGCATAGCCGCGCAGCACCATTCCGGCCGCGGCCCGCGAGGCGAGGACCCGCTGCGGGGCGCGGTGCGCGGCGCCGACGAGGTACGGCTCGGGGTAGCTGGCGGTGCCCATGCCGAGGTCGTCCTGGGGGTCGACGAGGCACTCGGCGGCGGTCCGTTCGGTCATGGCGAGCAGCCGGTGGGCCACGTCGCGGCGCCAGCCGGCCGCCTCGGCGACCCGCTCGGCGATCTTGAACATGGCGTCCGGGCCCTTGAGCCAGCGCTCGCCGCTGTCGAACGGCGCCCGCACCGGCACCAGCCGCCGTGCCGCGTCCAGGACGTCGGCGACCTGGCCCTGCCCGGGGTCGGCGTAGCGCGCGGCATTGGTCAGTACGGCTTGCACGCCCTGTTCGGCGGCGAAGCCGACGGTGCGCGCGGCGAGCCGGAGCGATCCCGGGCCGGTCCCCCTGAGTCCGTGGTGGACGGCTTCGAGGCGGAGGGCGTCGCCGTAGATCTCCCGCCAGGGCGCGAGCAGTTTCGCGGCCCGGTCGGGGCGGCCCGCACCGAGCGCGCGGCCGATCTCGGAGGCCGGGCCGAGCAGCACGGTGAGCCCTTCGGCGGGCAGTTCGGCGCGGGGCAGCAGCGGGCGGCCCTCGGCGGTGTGCGCGGCGCTGACCAGGCGGCAGAGCTCGGCCCAGCCGGCCGCGCCGTCACGCGCGAGGAAGGTGACCCGGGGGGCGGACTCGTCGACGAACGCACCGCCCCGTACGGGCGTGCGCCGACGGGCCTGCCCCCGGGCGGGGCCGGTTTCCCCGAGGTGTTCCGGCACGGCGAGATCGGCGCCGAACAACGGCCGGATCCCCGCCTCGGCGCAGGCCTTGGCGAAGCGGACCGTGCCCGCGAGGGTGTCCCGGTCGGTCAGTGCGAGGGCATCCATGCCGCGTTCGACGGCACGTTCGGCCAGCCGCTCCGGGTGGGAAGCCCCGTACCGCAGGGAGAATCCCGAAACGGTGTGCAGATGCGTGAAACCGGGCATCCGCACCTCCTACCAATCCGTTCTCACCTCCCCCTCCCTTCCACCATAGACCAGTTCGAACGCGCATGCGAAACACACGTTCGAATACCCTGCCGGATGCCTGCCTGAGCGGTCCGCCCGGCATCCGGCAGGCATTCCGGGAACGTCAGGCCGTGGCGCTCTTGATCACCGCGAACGGGGCGCCGAACGGGTCGAGCATCATCGCGAACCGCCCCACGCCCTCGCCGTCGGTGGCCGGAATGATGACGGTCGCGCCGAGTTCCTGGGCCTTGGCCACCGTGACGTCGCAGTCCTCGACCTCGACGTACGGGTGCCATTCGGAGGTCGAACCGGCATCCCGGTTCTCCTGCGGCAGCTCCATGAGGCCGCCGTGCATGGTCTGCTCGCCGCCGCCTGCCGGCCCGGCGATGGAGTAGACGATGCCGCCGCCCATCGGCATGTCCCTGGTCTCCCACGACAGAACGCTGCCGTAGAACGCCTTCGCGGCCGCGGCGTCGGTGGTGTACAGCTCGATCCAGCTGACGCTGCCAGGGTCGTTGACGCGCTCCAGGCCGTCGGTGTCGCCGGGCTCCCACACGGCGAAATCGGCGCCCGTCGGGTCGGTGAAGGCGGCCATCCGCCCGGCCGTGAAGACCTGCGACGGCGGGACGCGGACCGAGCCGCCCGCCTGCTCGACGGACTTGGCGGTGGCGTCGGCGTCCACGGTGCGGAAGTACACCGTCCAGGCCGAGCTCGCGCCCTCCTCGGTCAGCGGGCCGGCGGCGCCCACCGTCCTGCCGTCCTTCTGGAAGAAGCCGTAGCCCCCGGCCTCCGGTCCCGCGGACTGGAACTGCCAGCCGAACAGGCCGGTGTAGAAGGCGACGGCCGCGTCGATGTCGGGGGTTCCCAGGTCGAGCCAGTTCAGCCCGCCCGGTACCTGTGTGGAGGTCAGCATGAAGGTGCTCCTGTCGCGTGCGTCGTCCGCCCCGGAACGCGACGGTCCCGGGAACCTGACTCCAGCGTGGCAGCGGGCGCCTCCCCCCGACAGCCGGATGCCTCGGGCCAGGCATCGGCTCTAAGCCATTCGGCCCTGCACCGACTGCGTGAACGCGCAGTGCGGCAGAGCGTAGGGGCATGACTTTCGTCGACGAGGTGAAGAGCGCTGTCACCGTGCGGGCCGCCCTGCTGGTCATCGGCGTACTGGGCCTGATGGTCGCCTTCATCACGTCCTACGCAGGCGCCTTCCACCATCCGAAACCGAAGGACATCCCCTTCGCCCTGGTCGCACCCGCGCAGGTCAGCGGGCAGCTCGCCCAGCAGCTGGGCGCGCTGCCCGGCGGTCCGCTGGACGTACGGACGGTCAAGGACGAGGCCGACGCCACCCGGCAGCTGCGCGACCGCAGCGTCGACGGGGTCCTGGTCGTCGACCCGCGGGGCACCACCGACAGGCTGCTCGTGGCGAGCGGCGGCGGGGCCTCCCTCGCGCAGGCCGTGGAGGCGATCGCGACGGGGGCCGAGAAGGCGCAGCAGCGCACCGTGAAGGTGATCGACCTCGCCCCCGCCTCCGCGGGCGACTCCCGCACCCTGTCCTCGTTCTACCTCGTCGTCGGCTGGTGCGTGGGCGGCTATCTGTGCGCCGCGATCCTGGCGATCAGCGCGGGCGCCCGGCCCGCCAACACCCACCGGGCGCTGATCCGGCTCGCGGTGCTCGCCGTGTACGCGATCGCCGCGGGACTGCTCGGCTCGCTCGTCATCGGGCCGGTGCTCGGCGCGCTGCCGGGCAGCTACATCGGGCTCGCCGGGCTCGGCGCCCTCGTCGTGTTCGCGGTGGGGGCGACGACCCTCGCCTTCCAGGGGCTCGCCGGGGTCGTCGGCATCGGCCTGGCGATCCTGGTCATTGTCGTCCTCGGCAATCCGAGCGCGGGCGGCGCCTATCCGTATCCGCTGCTCCCGCCGTTCTGGCGGACGATCGGGCCCGGGCTGCCGCCGGGCGCGGGCACCTGGGCCGCCCGCTCCATCGCGTACTTCAGGGGCGAGTCGATCAGCGGCCCGCTCCAGGTGCTCTCGATCTGGGCGCTGCTCGGCGCCATCATCACGGTGGTCCTCGCCGGGCTGAACCAGGACCGCGACGAGAAGCCGGCGGGCTCATGACCGTCCCCCGCCGCTCCGGACCCGCCGAACAGGCCTTCTCCGTAGGGCGGATGGAGCCGAGCGCGCAGGCCCAGCTCGGTGCGCTCGGCCTTCCGGGTTCATCGTGGTCACCACCATCGCCACCGGCATCGACGCGGGGATCTCCCCCGAGAAGCCGTCGGCATCCGTGTTTCCGTTCGTCGGGTTCTTCATCGGCGGCCTCGACGTGGGGCCGCCCGGTCCTTCCGATGGGCCGCTTCCTTTCGCCGCTCGAACGCCAGGAGGCGTGAGCCGCCCGACCGTCCGGAGACGTGGGACAGGGCCGCCCCGCGCGGGACGGCCCTGCCTGTGCGGGACCTACTTTCCGTAGTACGCCCGGGTCATGAGCTCCTTCATGTCGTCGATCATCGGCATCCGCGGGTTGGCCGGGGCGCACTGGTCGGCGTAGGCGTTCATCGCCTGGACCGGCAGGGCCTCGATGAAGGCGGTCTCGTCCACGCCCTCCTCCTGGAAGGAGGCGGGGATGCCGCACTTGGCGCGCAGTTCCTCGACCGCGCGGGCGTAGGACTCGACGCCCTCCTCGGGGGTCGCGGCCGGCAGGCCGAGCATCCTCGCGATCTCCTGGAAGCGCTCCGGGGCCCGGTAGACCTCGGCCTTCGGCCACGGGGTGGCCTTGCCGCAGACCTGACCGTTGTACCGGATGACGTGCGGCAGGAGCAGCGCGTTGGTGCGGCCGTGGGCGACGTGGAAGGTGTTGCCGAGGGTGTGCGCCATGGCGTGTACGAGGCCGAGGAAGGCGTTGGCGAAGGCCATGCCCGCCACGGTCGAGGCGTTGTGCATCTTCTCGCGGGCCTCGGGGTCGCCCGCCCCGTGGACCACGCAGCGCTCCAGGTTCTCGAAGATCAGCTTGATGGCCTGGAGGCAGAGGCCGTCGGTGTAGTCGTTGGAGTAGACCGAGACGTAGGCCTCGGTGGCGTGCGTCAGGGCGTCGAAGCCGGAGTCGGCGGTGACGGTGGCGGGCAGGCCCATCGGGAGCACCGGGTCGACGATCGCGACGTTCGGGGTCAGCGCGTAGTCGGCGAGCGGGTACTTCTGGGCGGCCTCCGGGTCGGAGATGACCGCGAACGGGGTGACCTCGCTGCCGGTTCCCGAGGTGGTCGGGATGGCGATCAGCTTCGCCTTCTCGCCGAGTGCCGGGAACGTGTAGGCGCGCTTGCGGATGTCGAAGAACTTCTCCTTCGTGTCCGCGAATTCGACCTCCGGGTGCTCGTACATCAGCCACATGATCTTGGCCGCGTCCATGGCCGAGCCGCCGCCGAGCGCGACAATCGTGTCCGGCTCGAAGTCGCGCATCATCGCGGCCCCTGCCTGGACCGTCGCCAGCTCCGGGTTGGGCTCGACGTTGTCGATGACCTGGAGGACGACCGGGCCGGGGCGGGCCTGGAGAATGCCGCTGATCCTCTGGACGAAGCCGAGCCTGCCCATCGTCCTGTCGGTGACGATCGTGACCCGCTCCAGGCCGTCCATCTCGCCGAGGTAGCGGATGGAGTTGCGCTCGAAGTAGATCTTCGGCGGGACCTTGAACCATTGCATGTTGTTGTTGCGCCGTCCGATCCGCTTGACGTTGACCAGGTTGACCGCGGAGACGTTGTCGGACACCGAGTTGTGGCCGTAGGAGCCGCAGCCGAGGGTGAGGGAGGGCAGGAAGGCGTTGTAGACGTCGCCGATCCCGCCGAAGGTGGAGGGGGCGTTCACGATCACGCGGATCGCCTTGACCCGCCGGCCGAACTCCTCGGCGAGCTCGTCGTCCTCGGTGTGGATGGCGGCGCTGTGACCGAGGCCGTGGAACTCGACCATCCGCGCCGAGAGTTGGAGGCCGTGCTCGGTGGAGTCGGCCTTCAGGGCGGCCAGGATCGGCGACAGCTTCTCGCGGGTGAGCGGCTCGCCCTCGCCGACCTCCGCGCACTCGGCGAGAAGGACCGAGGTGGTGGCCGGCACCTCGAAGCCGGCTTGTTCGGCGATCCATTGCGGGGACTTGCCGACGACCGAGGCGTTCAGCTTGGCGCCCGCGCAGTTGGTGGCGAAGGCCGTGGTGCCGAAGACGAACTCCTCCAGCTTGGTCTTCTCGGCCGCGTTCAGGACGTACGCGCCGAGCCGCTCGAACTCCGCCAGGCCTCGCTCGTACACCTCCTTGTCGAGGATGACGGCCTGCTCCGAGGCGCAGATCATGCCGTGGTCGAAGGACTTCGACAGGACGATGTCGTGCACGGCCCGGCCGAGCCTGCCGCTCCTGGTGACATACGCCGGGACGTTGCCCGCGCCGACGCCGAGGGCGGGCTTGCCGCACGAGTAGGCGGCCTTGACCATCGCGTTGCCGCCGGTGGCGAGGATGGTGGAGACGCCCTCGTGGTTCATCAGCAGGCCGGTGGCCTCCATCGACGGCTCGGCGATCCACTGCACACAGCCCTCGGGCGCCCCGGCCTCGACCGCCGCGTCCCGCACCACGCGGGCGGCCGCGGCCGAGCAGTTCTGCGCGGAGGGGTGGAAGGCGAAGACGATCGGGTTACGGGTCTTCAGCGCGATCAGCGCCTTGAAGACGGTGGTCGAGGTGGGGTTGGTGACAGGGGTCATCGCGCAGATGACGCCGACCGGTTCGGCGATCTCGGTGATGCCGTTCAGCTCGTCGCGGCCGATGACACCCGCGGTCTTCAGGCCACGCAGCGAGTTGACGACGTGTTCGCAGGCGAAGAGGTTCTTGACGGCCTTGTCCTCGAAGAGGCCGCGGCCGGTCTCCTCGACGGCGAGGCGGGCCAGTTCGCCGTGCTCGCTCAGCGCGGCCAGGGAGGCCTTCTTGACGATGTGGTCGACCTGCTCCTGGGTGAACGTCTCGAACCGGCTCAGAGCCGAAAGGGCCCCTTGCACCAGTTCGTCGACCATGACCTCGGCGGTCGTGACGTTCCCGGCGTTCTTGGCCTCCATGGCAGGAACTCCTTCTTGTCGAGCGCTACCTGCGTTGCGAGCGTTGCGATGCCTTTTCCGATGCCTCAATTCGACACCTGTTCACCGCGCTCGCGGGCCCGACAAAGCCCTGTTCCGGAGGGTCCAATGCCCTTTCAAATGACCGGGCGTCACGAAAAATATGCCGCTGACCTGCGCAGATATGTAAGGACTTTCGCCCCATGCGCGCTTGTGAATTCCTTCACAAGTTTTCCGGCGGGGTACTGCCCTCCCCCAGGATCTCCGAATGCGCCTGCGCCGGAGGGACTTCCGGTGCGGCCGGTGCCGCCGTCTCCGCAGGCAAAGGCGCCGCGCGTTCCAGGAACCTCAACAGCTCGACCGGGAACGGAAGCACCAGCGTCGAGTTCTTCTCGGCGGCCACCGCCACCACCGTCTGCAGCAGCCTCAGCTGGAGGGCGGCCGGCTGCTCCGACATCACGCCCGCCGCCTCGGCCAGCTTCTTCGAGGCCTGGAGCTCGGCGTCCGCGTTGATGACCCGGGCCCGCCGCTCACGGTCGGCCTCCGCCTGGCGGGCCATCGAGCGCTTCATCGTCTCCGGCAGCGACACGTCCTTGATCTCGACGCGGTCGATCTGCACGCCCCAGCCGATGGCCGGGCTGTCGATCATCAGCTCCAGGCCCTGGTTGAGCTTCTCCCGGTTCGACAGGAGGTCGTCGAGGTCGCTCTTGCCGATGATCGAACGCAGCGAGGTCTGCGCCATCTGTGAGACCGCGAACTGGTAGTCCTCGACCTGGACGACCGCGTCCGCCGGGTCGACGACCTTGAAGTAGATCACCGCGTCCACCCGGACCGTGACGTTGTCCCGCGTGATGCCGTCCTGCGCGGGCACCGGCATCGTCACGATCTGCATGTTCACTTTCCGCAGCCGGTCGACGAACGGAAGGATCATCGTGAAGCCCGGCCCGCGCACCGAATCCGTCAGCCTGCCGAGCCGGAAGACCACTCCCCGCTCGTACTGCTTGACGACCCGCGCCGCCGCCAGCGCATAGACGACACCGGCGGAACCCACGGCGATGCCCGCCGCCACCAGCTCCTCGACCATCACGGCCCCCAAGGGTCCGAATCGGACGTGTACCTCGACGGTAACTCCGCATCTCCCGCAAAGGGAGACCCCGTCCGGGCCCCGCCGCGCGAGTAGGCTGCGGCCGGATGGCGGGCTACCGGGCGAGGGGGCCACGGTGCGGGACCGGGTGTGCACGGCCGACGGGCGGATTCTCACGGTGGAACAGTTCGGGGACCCGCTGGGCAGCCCGGTGTTCCTGCTGCACGGCACGCCCGGCAGCAGGCTGGGCCCAGCGCCCCGCAGCATGGTGCTCTACCACCGCCGCATGCAGGTCATCGCCTACGACCGGCCCGGCTACGGCGACTCCGACCGGCTCAAGGGGCGCCGGGTCGCCGACGCCGCGCGGGACGTCGAGGCGATAGCGGACCGTTACGGGTTCGAACGCTTCGCGGTCGTCGGCCGCTCCGGGGGCGCCCCGCACGCGCTCGCCTGTGCCGCGCTGCTGCCCGAGCGGGTCACGCGGGCCGCCGCCCTGGTCACCCTCGCGCCGCCGGACGCCGACGGGCTCGACTGGTTCGAGGGCATGGCCGCCTCCAACGTCCTCGCCTACACGACGGGCGCCGCCGACCCGGACGAGATGGCCGCGCACTTCATCGCACGCTCGGCACGCATCCGCGAGAACCCGGTGCAGCTCCTCGACGACCTGCGCAAGGAGCTCACCCACGCCGACCGGCTGGTGGTCAAGGACGCCGGGGTCCGCTCGATGCTGCTGCGCAACTACCAGGAGGCGCTGAGGACTTCGGCGTACGGCTGGATCGACGACGCGCTCGCGTTCTGCAACCCGTGGGGATTCGACCCGGCGACGATCACCGGGGACGTCCTGCTCTGGCACGGCGAGCAGGACGTGTTCTCACCCGTCGGCCACTACCACTGGCTGGCCGGGCGCATTCCGGGCGTGACGGCCGTCCTGGAGCCGGCCGCCGCCCACTTCGACGCCCTGCACGCGCTGCCCCGGGTGCTGCGCTGGCTCATCCAGGAGTGAGCGGGCCCGGCCCGGCCGTCACACCGCGAGGGGCTCCAGGTCCCGGTGCGCACGGCGCAGTTCACGCACCGACCGTACGACGACATGGTCCTCGCCGAGCAGCCGCGCGAGTTCCAGGACCGCCTCCGAACGCAGCCGCTGGGCCTCGTCCCGGCGCCCGAGCGCGTCCAGGGTGAGGGCCAGGTTCGCCGAGCACGCGAGCCGCTCGGGGTGGTGGCGGCCCAGCCTCCTGCCGAGCCCGGCGACCGCCGCCCGTTCGAGCTCCAGGGCGTCGTGCAGCTCCCCGAGGTCCGCCTTCACGTTGGCCAGGTTGACGGCCGCGAACAGCGTGTGCGGGTGCTCGGCGCCGAGCACCTCGCGCATCGTCGCGATCGCGCCCCGAAGGACCTCCCGAGCGCCCGGCAGGTCTCCGCAGCCCCACTGGTAGATGCCCAGGTTGTTGAGTGCGGCCAGGGCGTAGGGGTGGCTGGGGCCGGGGTTCTTGCTGTACTCCTCGACCACTTCGCGCGCGGTGTCGCGGGCCGCCTCCGGCTCGCCCGCCGCGAACTGGTCGGCGGCCAGGTTGAGTTCGCAGGCCAGCGAGTCCGGGTTCACCGAGGTGTACTTGGCCCGGTAGCGGGAGCGCGCCGCCTGGGTCAGGCGCCGGGCGTCCTCGAAGCGGCCGGTCCTGCGCAGCGCCACGGACAGGCTCTTGGCGGCCGCGAGGGTGCCGGGGAAGGAGCGCCCGAGGCGCTGCTTGGAGGTCGCGTACGTACGCTCCAGGAGCATCACCGAGTCCTCGTACCGGCCGACCTCCCGCAGGTCGCGGGCCAGGCACATCGCCGAGGAGAGCGTGTAGGGGTGCTCCGGGCCGAGGACGTCGGTGCGGCGGTCGTACACCTCCTGGTCGAGCGCCCTGGCACTGGCGTACTGGCCGGTCATGCGCAGAGTGAGGGCCAGGTTGTTGGCCGCGGCCAGCGTTCTCGGGTGCGAGTCGTCGAAGATCGTGCGGAAGCCGTCGTACGCCTCGGTCGCCAGGTCCATGGCCCGGGGGTACTGGCCCAGCGCTCCGAGGTCCATGGCCAGCGCGCTGGTGGTCATGTAGGTGTGCGGGTGCTCGGGCCCTAGCGTGGCGCGCTGGCGCTCCAGGGTCTCCTCGTCCAGTTCGAGGGCCGTGGCGTAACGCCCTTGCGAGCGGCAGACGTTGGAGATGTGGAAGCGCAGGTAGAGGTACTGGATGTCGTTGCAGCCGAGCTCCTCGCGCCACTGTTCGCGCAGCTCTTCGCCGAGCGCGGAGGCCGCCGTGAACTCCCCGCGCTTCCACAGGTACCGCATCCGGTCGATCAAAAGCCTGCGGGGTTCGGGTTCGGTGCACCGGCGGGCCTCGGAGGGGCCCAGGTGCGGCCAGATGCCGGCGAACCGCGGCCAGGTGTCCGGGTCGTCGATCGGCTCGTCGCCGCCGGGGCGGGCGCCGGCCAGGATCCGGTGGACGGTGTGCTGCGCCTCGTGCCGCTCCTGTTCGCTCAGCTGCGAGCGGACCACGGCCTGGACGAGCCGGTGCACCTGGATGGAGCCCTTGACCGGGTCGACCTTGGCGAGCGCGAACCGGCCGATCTCGCGGATGATGCGGCCGAGCACCAGCTTCTCCTGGAGCGAGGGGTCGTACGGCTTGAGCGCGTCGATCATCTCCTGGCTGTAGAGCAGGCCGGCCGAGATCGGCTCGGGCGCGAAGAAGGCGCAGAGCTGGAGGAGGCGCACCGCGGCCGGCGAGCGCTCCTTGAGGAGTTCGATGGAGACGTTCCAGGTGGCGGCGACCGGTTCGGGGTAGCCGACCGGCTGGTTGAGCGAGAGGACGCCCGCCGTCTGCTCGGCGAGCTGGTCGAGGTAGTCGGCGACCGGGGTGGCGGTCTCCGCGATCCAGGCGGCCGCCTGCTCGACGGCCAGCGGCAGGTCGCCGAGGGCGGCCGCGACCCGGTCCGCCTCGTCGACGGACAGGCCGGGCGCCCGCCTCCGGAGGTGCTCGACGGACTCCTCGCGCCGGAACACGTCGACGGACAGCGCGTCGCCGTACTGCGACCAGTCCTGGTTGCGCGAGGTGACCAGGATGTGGCCGGGGCCGCCCGGCGGGATGAACCGCCTCAGCGCCTCGGGGTCGTCCGCGTTGTCGAAGACCAGCAGCCAGCGTTCGGTGGGCACCCCGCGCCGCAGCAGGTCGACGGCCTCGCGCGAGGCCACCCCGATGTCGTCGCCGCCCTGGCCGCCGAGGCGCCCGCCCAGTTCGGCGAGGCCCGCGGCCACGTCGCCGGCGCGGGCGCAGTTGATCCACCAGACCAGGTCGTAGTCGGCCATGAACCGGTGCGCGTATTCGAGCGCGACCTGGGTCTTGCCGACGCCGCCGAGTCCGTACAGGGTCTGCGGCTGCGGCAGGACGACCGCGAGGCCGCTGCCGAGCTGGTCGCGCATCCGCTCCAGGGCCTCGGAGCGGCCGGTGAACTCGGGGTTGCGCGGCGGCGCGTTCCAGATCCGCGGCACGGTGCCCGGGAACCGCGGGCCGCCGCTCTCGCCGCCGCTCTGGCCCGGCCGGTCCAGGGCGCGCAGCAGGGCCTCGGTGGCGTGCGCCTGGTCGAGCCGGAACAGGTCCACCGGATTGCGGTCCAGGTAGGCGCCCGGCAGGCGTACGTCGTCGACGCGCAGCGACAGCATCGTGCGGCGGAGCCCGGTCGGGTCGGCGGAGGCCGCCTCCTGCCAGACGCCCATCGCCCGGGCCGACTTGAGGTAGGCGGCCGAGAGCACCACCACGGTCCGGCCGTTGTCGGCGGCGGGTTCGGCGCGGTCGGGCACGGGGTCGGAGACGTCGCGCGGGTGGACCCGGAAGCCGGCCCGGCTCAGGACCGCCTCGATCCAGTCGGCCCACATCCGGTTCTCGGCCGCGTACGAGAGGTGGATGTCGACGGGCTGTGCGGGGCGGCGGCGGGTGAAGGCCTCCTTGATCCGCAGCCGGGCCTCGTCGCCCACGCCCGGCATCGAGGTGACCTCCCCGTCGGTGATGACCGCGGTGAGCCGTTCGAAGGCGGAGAGCAGCGAGTTGGAGAGCCCGGCCTCGTCGCCGAAGGTGGCGAGCGACTCCTCGTACGCATAGTAGGGGCGGTACGGGATCTCCACCGAGCCCCAGTACGCGGCGAGCCGGTCGCCCGCGAGCCCGGCGGGGAAGCCGTCGAACTTGAGCCGGGCCAGCGCCCGTCCGGCGTCCGCCTTCTCCTTCTCGCCCTCGTCGATGCGCATGGGGACGGGCAGTACGCGGATGCTGCGGGCGCCGTAGCCCTCGGCGATCTGGCGGGCGACGGCGGCGGCGCCGTCGATGGACTGGTCGCTGAGGGTGAAGCAGTCGACGAGGATGTCGGGCAGGTGGACGGTGCAGATGTCGGCGACGTCGCTGAGTCCGGTGCGGCTGTCGATCAGGATGTAGTCGTAGTTGGCCTTCATGTCGGCCTGGAGGGCGTCGAAGAAGGTGCCGCCGCCGAGCCGGCTGTAGAGGTTGTCCCAGTCGAAGGTGGAGACCGTCGCAGAGTACTCGCGGTTCTGCCGGCCCGCCGACACGAAGTCGAGGGTGCCACCGTCGGGGAACTGCCAGCCCAGGTGGTCCGGCACCAGGGACACGGCGTGCGGCTGGATGCGGGCCAGCGCCACGTACCAGTCCTCGTCGGGGTGTTCGGGGTTGGTGGCGGCCCAGGCGTACTCGCTGACCAGGTCGATGACGCCGCTGGTGGCGCCGAGGGTGGCCGGGTCGAGGAAGGGGTGGAAGAAGCGGTGCAGGCCGGGTGCCTCCAGGTCCCAGTCCACCGCGAGCACCCGCTTGCCGTTCGCGGCGAGGATCAGGGCGGTGTTGGCGAGCGCCATGGTGCGCCCTGTGCCGCCCTTGTACGAGTAGAACGTGACGACACGTCCGTCACGGCTGGCTGTCATCCGTGTCCTCCACATCGGGTGCCCCATCGAGCGCGTCGTGCGGTTGTGCGGTGCGGTGCCCGGCCTCGGGTCCGTGGTCCATCGGGCCGATCAGGCGCGGCCGTTGGCGGGGTGGGCGGCCGGCCGGGGGGTGGGCCGGAGCGTGTCTCAGGTACTGCTGGGCGGCCGCCTCGACCACGTGCGGCAGCAGCTCCTCGAAGGCGTCGATGGACTCCACGCCCCGCGCCGCGGCCCGGCAGGCGGGCCGCCCGTGGCTCGCTCTGCTGGGCAGCGTAGCCGCCGTGCGGGCGGTGAGCTCGTCCGCCGCGGCCCGGCTCTGGGGGTCGTCCCGGTTCCAGGGGACCACCACGCTGATCCAGGGCCGGTCCGCGGCGTCGAGGGCGGCGAGCCGGGCGCGCCGGTTCTCGTCCCGCAGTGCCCAGCGGTCGACGAGCAGGACCTCGGGGCGGACCGGGGGCTCCTTCTCCTGCCCCGGCGGGCTCTCGTTGTCGAAGGAGGCGATCGTGGGCCGGTAGTTGAGCGAGCCCGCGATGTCCGCGGCGACCAGGGCCAACGGCCGCTGTGTGTCCGGGTGGTAGGGGTTCCAGTCGAGCGGGCTCTGCCCGTAGTAGACGCCGTCGCGCCCCTCGGGGAGCTCGTCGCGGGTGGGGGCGGCGACGGTGACCCGCAGCGGGCGGGGGCTCGCGGCGGTGCCGAAGGCGCTGGGGAGCGTGCGGTGGTCGAGGGGGCGGCCGGGGCCGACGCGGCCGGCGTGGGCCGCGCCGACGATGTGGCGGGCGAGGCAGTGCACCGCCCGGTGGTACTCCTCGGCGAACAGCCGGAGTTTGATCAGACCGTAGAGCCCGTCGGCGGCGTACCGCTCCCCCAGGTCTCGGTGGTCGAACCTCAACTGCTCGGCGGGTAACGGAAGTTGGCCGGGTGGTACGGGTATCCACAGCGCCGGGACGATGGCGTCGGCGGGCCGGTTGGTGGCGGCCCGGTGACGGATGGCGCGCTGCGCGAAGGCGTACCACTCCTTTCCGCACCACTCGCTCGCGAAGTAGCGGGGCGAGAAGAGCGGCACGAACACCCGGCAGGAGGCGAGGCTGCGGCCGAGCTGTTCGGACCAGTCGCCGCCGGGGCGCGGCCCGCGGTCCATGAAGCCACAGGGTGTGCCGGCGGGCAGCGCGGTCAGCTCCGCCACGCTCCGGCACAGGTCCTCGAAGAGGCGCCCCACCCACATGTCGGGATCGGGCCCGCCCCCGCCGCGGCCCGTGGCGGAGGCGTAACTGAGAAAGAAGTACGGCCCGTCCGGCACGGGAGCCTCACCCTCCTTCCCGGTCATCGGTCAGTGCCGTTTCTCGGCCATCCAGGCGGTCGCGTGCTCGACCGCCGCCCTGATCGGGAAGAGCCGCGCTCCTCGCCGCCCGAGCGGGCCGCCGCGTACGTGCTCGGCGGGGAAGTCGGCGCCGATCCGGGCGAAGTCGCTGTCGTCGAGCACGGCGTCCTGGTACGCGAACCAGGCGGCCCCGCCCCGCTCGTCCCTGATCACCGCCCGGTAGGTGCGTACCGGGCGCGGCGGCACCAGGTATTCGGCGAAGTGGAAGGCGGTGCACACGGCGAAGCCGACGTTGACCATCAGGACCTGCGCCCCGGCGGCGATCAGCTTGGGCAGCGGGGACTCCTCGCCGAAGTGGCAGTCGAGCGCATGGCCCTTCATGAGGTCGGCGGCCCGGGCGCCGAGCGCCGCGAAGGAGGTCTGCGGGTGGTCGCTGCGGGCGGCGCCCTCGGTGGTCCTGACCTGCTCGGCGAACCGCCCCATGCGCGGGCACGGGGTGCGGTCCGGGTCGAAGGGCGCCATCGCGGCCCGGAACGCGGCCGCGTCGGGGGCCCGGCTCACCAGGGCGAGGTGGGCGGGCGAGGTGTCGGAGTTCTCCGGGGTGAACGCCGGGACCACCAGCGTCCCTTCGGGGCCGAGCACCGTGCGCAGCGCGGCCAGGAGTTCCTCGGCGCGGAGCCCGGTGCCGTGCAGCGAGGCGTGCACGAGCAGGACCCCGCCCTCCTCCACGCCGAGGGCGCGCAGCTGCTCGGCCGGGCCGGGCTCTCCCGGAACCTCAGTGGTGTTCTCGCCCACGCGATGCCTCTTCCCATTCCTGGCGCAGGGTGTGCACCAGGTGCTTTCCGGTGACGGTGAGTTCGGCCGCCCGCTCCAGGGCTTCCAGCGCCCGGCCGAGCTCCTCCAGGGCCGGCGCACCACCGCCGTACGCGGCGACCGCGACCCCTTCGTACGCCTCGGCGAGCAGCCGGGAGACCGGGAGCGGTCCCCAGGGCGTCGGATGCTGCCACGCCCCGTCCATGTCGTACAGGTCCTCGACGTCGAGGAGGGCGCGCAGGGCCGCCCTGCGCCCCCCGCGCAGCAGGGCCGGGGCGAGCTGTTCGTCCGCGAGACCGAGGGGAAGGCCGAGCGCGCCGAAGCCGTGCCGCCCGACCACCGGCCCCGCTCCTTGGACGAGCGGGGTGAGCGTGGTGATCGCGGTGAGCATGTCGGCGTACCGCGGAACGGTCTCGGCGAGGCCCGTCCGCGCCCGCGCCACCCGGCGGCTCCACTCGGCCGCCTCGCGCGGCCCCAGTCGGTGCAGTACGGGGCTGTCGAAGCAGTCGCGGTACGGGTCGAGGTCGTCCAGGACCAGGCCGTGGACCCTCCTCAACGGCCGCCAGTCCGGGGCCGGTTCGGCGGGGCGGGCGACGTGCCGCTCACCGCTCGCGTGCCGCACCCGGAAGCCGCTCCCCACGGCTGCGACCTCGGCCACGCCCTCGGCGGTGGGCAGGCGCAGTTCGCCCAGGGTCGGCAGGTGGAGCCGGCCGTCGGACCAGCGGACGGGGACGGCCGGGGCGGCGCCGTCGCGCACGGCCGCGGCCGCCGTGTACGCGGCCAGCCGCAGGGCTCTTGTCACCGCGTCGGGGCGCCCCGCGTCGAGCGCCTCCAGCGCGGCGAGGAGCCCGCCGCGGGCGTAGGGGTGGGCCAGGACGGTGTCGAGCCCCGGCCCGTCGACGGCGGTGGTGAGCTCCCAGATCCGGGCCCACTCGGCGCCGCCCCGCCCGTCGAGCGCGGTATGCAGTTCGGCGAGCAGGAGGCGGTTCAACTCCAGCGAGGAATCGGCCAGTTGACGAGTACCGGGCAGCTCGGGGACCGGCGTGCGGGCCTCGATGCCGCGTACCAGGGCCATCAGGTCGGGGCAGTACACCGACGGGTTGGCGAAGCCGTGGCCCGCGCGGTAGCGGTGGGTGTAGTGGCCGCCGCCGCAGGAGCGGACGACCGGGCAGCGGCGGCACTGGTCGCAGACTCCGGCGAGGCCGCGCCGGCGGGCGCGCACTCCGGGGTGGGCGGCGACCGCGTCGAAGTCGTCGCGGAACACCGAGAACCCGGTGGCGGCGGCGCCTTCGTAGGCGGACTTCAGCGAGTCGACCTGTTCGAGCGAGCCGTCGGTCTCCACCACCACGATGTCGGTGGGGGCGAGCCCCAGGGATTCGGTGAGGCTGGGGCCGCCGTGCAGGGTGGAGAGCACCGAGTCGAAGAGCCGCACCGGCACGGTCCGGCCCTGCTCGTCCCAGCGGTCGAAGACGGCGAGCAGCCAGTCGGCGTACGGGGCCGGGATCGCGTCGGGGCGCGCGGGCGGGGTCTCCCAGGTGGCGTGCGGCAGGAGGTAGTCGATGCGGGGCGGGTCGAGCGCCACGAGCGCGTCGTGCACGGCGACCGGGTCGTTGGCGAGGTCGACGGTGCAGAGCAGACCGGCGAACAGCTTCCGGTGGCGCGGCTGCTGGAGCAGTTCGACTGCGGCCAGGACCTGCGCATGGCTGCTGCGGCCGTCGGCGTAGCGCCGGTGGCGGTCGTTGGCGGCGCGGTCGCCGTCGAGCGAGATGCCGACCTTCACGCCGAACTCCTCGAACAGGTCGAGGTGGCGCGGGCCGAGCAGCACGCCGTTGGTGTGGATGCGCAGATCGAGCTCCGCGACCGGTGTGACGGCGGCGGTCAGCACCCCGCAGACCCGGCGCAGCCGCTCGGGTCCGGCGAGCAGCGGTTCGCCGCCGTGCAGAATCACCGAAACGGAACTCAGGCGGTGCTTTTCGGCGTGCTCGGCCAGTCGTCGGGCGGTGTGCGAAATAACGTCGTCGGAGACCGTGCGGGGCTGTTCTCGCCAGCTCTGGTCTGCGGCTTCGTACACATAACAATGGTCACAGGCCAGATCGCACCTGCTGTGCACCTTGAGTACGATCTCGCGGAATGGGACCAGCGGTCCTGTCATTCCGCCAGTTTACCGAGGACGGGAATTCGGGCGCCCGGCCCGGGGGTTCTCCGGAAATGCCCCAAAGCCCCCGCCCTGCTCTGGTGTCCCATGGTCCCCGCCGGGCGCACCCGGCGGGGTGGAATCATCAACTCCGGTGTCAAAGAGCGGAGTTGAACGTGGACACCGTGATCGGGTGATGGCCTTCCCGGGCGGCCAGAACCCTGCCGAGGCTCCTCCCACGGCCCCGGTCCGCGACCTTCGCGGCCAGTTCGGCCAGCGGAACCCGGTCCTTCTTCGCAGCGGCGAATGAGGCTGAATTTACTGAATCTGCTGAATTTACGGAGGGGTTCACGTTCGTCCCTGGGGTGAGTGACAACCGCACGTAGACAGTGGTACCGGCACATGCACCGTTGCAGTACCGGCGGGACGACTTTACTCTCGTCCCCATCAGTGGATGGAGCACGCAAACGGAGCGCACACCTGCCATCCCTACGAAAGAACGAAGGCAAAATCGCAGACGGGGGTGCATGTGACGGCGATTCCCGGCCCATTGCAGAGCATGGTCTTCCGGAACGCGGATCTGCCGGGCCTCTTCCACCACGCGGACGCGCTGGCGATCGGCCGGCAGCAGTCGGCGGTCAAGCTGACCCGCACCCAGCTCTCGCTCCTCGTCGTCGGCGCCCTCGCGGCGGCGCTGCCGCAGGTCAGGGTCGGCGAGGACTTCCAGGTACTCAGCGCTCTGAGTGCGCTCGCCTACGCGGGAGTACTGCTCGCGAGCTTCGGGGCGGCCCGGCGGCACGCCGCCTCGCACTGGCAGCTCAACCGTTCCGCCGCCGAGTTCATCAAGTCGATGTGCTGGCGCTACGCCGTTCACGGATCCCCCTTCGACCTGGGCGTCCCCGACCCGGACGCCCTGTTCGTGACCCGTATCGAGGAGGGCCTGCGGGAGCTGAAGAAGGTCGGCTGGCGCGACCCGCGCGACGACGGCGAGCTCGCCCCGGGGGGCCTGGTGACCCCGAGCATGCGGGAGTTACGCGGCAAGTCGTTCAACGTACGCAAGGAGACATACGTACGCGACCGGCTCATCGAGCAGCGCAACTGGTACCGGCGCCGCCAGGAGACCTCGCGGCGCGCGACCAGGCTGTGGTCGACAGCGATCACACTGTTGACCCTTCTCGCCCTTTTTTTCGCCACTCTCCAAACCTTCTCGGTCGCGGAGAAGGTAAACATGGCAGGTGTTCTGTCGGCATCGGCCGCGGCCTGTCTCGCCTGGAGCGAGATCCGCCGCCACCAGCCGCTTATCTCGGCACACTCGCTGGTCGAGCAGGACCTCATGGAGATGCATGTGGCGATGGAGAACATGGTGACCGAACGGCAGTGGCCGCAGGCCGTGTACGAGACCGAGCGCATCGTCTCGCCCCAGCACACGGACTGGCTCGCGCGGCTGCGCAGTTGAGCCCCGCCGTCCCCGCTACGCCCTGCGGCTGCCGTCCCGCCAGATGACGGTCACGGGCCGGCCGAGGCCGCGGGCATACTGCACGATGTCGCCGGTGCCGCCGAGGCCGCGGGCCGGCAGGCCGTCCCAGACGGCGACGAGCCGGTCGCAGTTGTCCGCGATGTAGGCCCCGGCGGCGTAGTACGCCTCGTCCGTGGAGTGCGGGTAGCCGAGCGCGATCTCCTGGCTGGCGCGCCGCTTCAGGCCCCGGTAGCGGGCCAGTTCGGCCGCGTCCGCGAAGCCGGCCTCGTAGTCGCCGCTCGGGATCACCACGGTGAGGGCCGCGCCGCAGTCCAGGGCGATGTCGGCGAAGAGCTGGTCGGCGCCGGTGGCCAGGCTGGAGAGCGCCTCCAGGGAGCCGTCGTGGCCGCAGAGCAGGGCGCGCAGCCGGTCGCGGATCTCCTCGAAGGCGTCGGGCGGGATGTCGCGGTGACCGGTCACTCCGATGCGCTTCAATGCGTCTCACCCCGTGTGTCCGGCGCCGGTCACTGACGGACCTGTTCCACGTCGTGCCCCTGCACATCCTCTCAAAACAGCGCATCGCGTCCAGCCGGAAGCCCCCGTCCGGTTGTCCGGGACGGGGGCCTTGGCCTGTGGTCGGCCGCCGTTCGGTGATGCGCCGTCACCATTCAGTGACGTATCGTCAGAAAAGGCTCACACCATAGGCGTTCATGGCCTCGACCACCGGCTGGAAGAAGGTCGTTCCGCCGGAGCTGCAGTTGCCGCTGCCGCCCGAGGTGAGGCCGAGCGCGGTGGAGCCGGCGTAGAGGGGACCGCCGGAGTCTCCGGGCTCGGCGCACACGGTCGTCCGGATGAGGCCGGAGACGATGTCGCCGTTGCCGTAGTTGACCGTCTGGTTGAGCGCGGTGACCCTGCCGCTGTGGATGCCGGTGGTCGAGCCGCGCCGGGTGACCGTCTGGCCCACCGTCGGGTTGGCGGCGCTGGTGATGCGCTGGCTGCCCACCGCACTCGGGTGCGCGAGCGAGGTGTTGGTGTACTGCACCAGACCGTAGTCGTTGCCCGGGAAGCTGGTGCCCACGGTCGGGCCGATGCTCGTCGAGTGCGACGAGCTGGTGTAGTAGTTCGGGTAGCCCTGGGTGCAGTGACCGGCCGTCAGGAAGTAGTACGTGGAGCCCTTCTTGACGTTGAAGCCCAGCGAGCAGCGCCAGCTGGTGGTGTAGATCGGGTCGCCGCCGGAGAGCAGCTTGGTGAACTTGCCGGAGGTCCGCTCGATGCGCAGGGCACCCGCGTTGGCTCCGGCCGCGCGCTTGATCTTGGCCAGATCCGCCGCCGAGACGGTCGAGTCGGCGGTGACGACGACCTTGCCGGTGGCGCTGTCGACGCTCCAGGCGGTTCCGGCCACGTCCGCTCCGCGCACGGCGTCGCTGGCGGCGGTCAGGGCGGCGACGCCGAAGGTGTGGGTCGGGGTGGCGCTGGCGTTGGGGACGGCTATGGCCACCGCGGCGAGCAGGCCGGTGCCGACGGCTGCGAGCTTGGTGCGTCTCGCGAGACCGGTGGTGCGTGTGGGGGTGGTGCGCTTGATCCTCACTTCTTTTCCTCCCGAGGGGAATCGAGGGGTCCGTGAAAGGAGGGACCCCGTGAGGCGCAGCCAAGGATCACGGCAGCACGACTGGGCGCAAGCCGTGCTCCTGACAAGCGCTGCGGAGGAGTATTCGGGGGCCCGGCCGGGCGCGCAAGGGTGCCTTCAGGCCGGGCTCCGCGAGGATGCGCGCGCCGGGGTCAACTGGTGCGGATGTTCCGCTCCCCCGCCGGGATGTCGATGGGAAGGGTGTTGCCCGGGGGCGGGAAGGGACAGATGAAGTGGTCGGCGAAGGCGCAGGGCGGCAGCTGCGCCCGGTTGAAGTCGACGGTCACCGCACCATCGGGAGCCGGCGCTTCGGGCCGCAGGAAGCGGAACCGGAAGGTGGACTTCCCGCTGGTCCCGTCGGCGAACACGGCCCACAGCGAACCGTCGGCCTCGACCGAGACCTGGAGCGTATGGTCCTGCCCGCCGAGCGTGAAGGCGATCTCCCCGGCGAGTTCGAGCCCGCGCTCGACCCCGTCGGCGCCCGGCACCTTCACCCGCTGCCGCTCGTACGGACGGAACGTGCCGGGCAGCCGGAACCGCTCCTCGTACGGCGTGGCGTCGATGCCCGCGAAGGCCTGGCGCGCCGGGGACGCCGGGTCCCACACCCGTACCGCCCACAGCCCCTCGCGGCACAGCACGACGAGCCTGCGGTCGCCCTGCGCTAGCCGGGACCCGCCGGCCGGACCGACGTCCGCACCGAGCCGCGCCTCCCCGGTCAACGGAGCGCCGTCCAGGGTGAGTCGGTGCTCCTCGCCTGCGGCGAGCACGACCTCGTCGCCGTCCTCGCGCCACCGGCCGAGCTCCTCGGGCACGCCGTCCGCGAGCCAGTGGGTGCCGGTCAGAGCGAGCGGTCCGTAGGGCGCGGAGACCGAGGCGATGCGGTGCTCGTGCCACTTCTTCCAGTCGAGGGCGTGGTCGGTCCGGGGATCCTGCGGTGCTTGCGTGCTCATGCGATCAACCTTTCCATACCGGGGTACGCAGTCCGAGGTGCGAGCGCAGCGTGGACCCGGAGTATTCCGTGCGGAACGCGCCGCGTTCCTGGAGCCGTGGCACCACCTGGTCGACGAAGTCGTCCAGGCCGCCGGGGGTGAGATGGGGTACGAGGATGAAGCCGTCGGCGGCGCCGCCCTGCACGAACGCGTCGAGCTCGGCGGCGACCGTCTCCGGGGTGCCGATGAAGGACTGGCGGCCGGTGGTCTCGATGACGGTCTGGCGGATGGAGAGCCCCTTGGCCTCGGACAGGGCACGCCACTTGGCGGCGATCTCCAGCGCGTTGGTGATCTTCACCCGGCCCTGGACGAGCGCGGAGTCCGGATCGGGATCCACGGCGGGCAGCGGGCCGTCGGGGTCGTAGGCGGACAGGTCGCGGCCCCAGATCTGTTCGAGGGCGAGGATCGCGTTCTGCGGCGAGACCTGCTGGTGGCGGATCTCTGCGGCCTTCTCCTGAGCCTCGGCCGCGGTGTCCCCGAGCACGAAGGTGACCCCAGGCATGATCTTGAGATCGTCGGGCTCCCTGCCGTACTGGGCCAGCCGCCCCTTCACATCGGCGTAGAAGGCGCGGCCTGCCTCCAGGGTGCCGTGCCGGGTGAAGATGACGTCGGCGGCCGCGGCCGCGAACTCGCGCCCCTCGCCGGAGTCGCCGGCCTGGATGACGACCGGGTGTCCCTGCGGGGAGGGCGGCACCCCGAACTTCCCCTCGATGGAGAAGTGCTGCCCGTGGTGCGCGAACGGCCGCGGCACCCCGTCCGGCCCCCAGGAATCCCACAACTCCCTTGCTGTGGCGACGAATTCGGCGGCGCGGGTGTACCGGTCACCTCGGTCGAGGAAACCGCCGCGGCGGAAGTTCTCACCGGTGAAGGCATCGGGCGAGGTGACCACGTTCCAGGCGGCCCGGCCGCCGCTCAGATGGTCGAGCGAGGCGAATCGGCGGGCGGTCTCGTACGGCTCGTTGAAGGTCGCGTTCACGGTGGCGGCGAGCCCGAGCCAGTCGGTGACCGCGGCGAGCGCGCTCAGCAAGGTGATCGACTCGGGCCGCCCGACAACATCGAGGTCGTGGATACGGCCCTTGTGCTCGCGCAGCCGGAGCCCTTCGGCCAGGAAGAAGAAGTCGAACTTGCCGCGTTCGGCGGTCCGGGCGAGGTGCTCGAAGGAGGAGAAGTCGATCTGCGACCTGGAGCGCGGGTCGGCCCAGACGGTGGTGTTGTTGACGCCGGGGAAATGGGCGGCGAGGTGGATCTGCTTCTTGGTCGCGCTCGTGTTCTCAGTCGCGCTCATGGCGGCCTCCCCCTGCGGTGGCGTACTGGTTGACGGGCCGTGCCAGGCCCAGGTGTTCGCGAAGGGTGGCGCCGGGATAGAAGCGCCGCAGCAGACAGCGGTGCTGGAGGACCGGGACGGTGGCCTTCACGAGGAGCGCCAGATCGCGCTCGGGGTCGGCGAGGCGCAGGTGGAAGCCGTCGACGGCGCCCTCCTCGTGCCAGTCGCCGATGAGACCGGCCAGCTCCACGGCGTCGGCGGTGGTGCTCAGCGCCACCGGGAGGGAGCCGAGCACCCGCAGCCGCTCGGGGTCCCTGCCGTGCGCGCGGGTCCGGTCGCGCAGCTCCCCGCGGGCGGTGCGGGCGGCGAGCGGATCCTGGGTGCGGACGAGCGCGACGTCGGCGTGCCGTACGGCGGCGGCCCTCGGCTCGGCGGCGGTCGCGTCGACCACGGTGACGGGGTGCCCCTGGGGCGGCCGGGGCACGATGGCCGGCCCGCGCACCGAGAAGGTGCGCCCCTCGAAATCGACGTAGTGCAGCTTGTCGCGGTCGATGAACCGCCCGGTCGGCGCGTCGCGTATCTCCGCGTCGTCCTCCCAGGAGTCCCACAACTTGGCCGCGACGTCGGCGACTTCGCGTGCCTCGTGCCACAGCTCGGCGGCGCGGGCGGCCGGCCGGCGCCCGAAGAGCCGCGCCTCGGCCTCGGAGGTGGACACCTCGGGACTCCACCCGGCCCGGCCGCGGCTCACCCAGTCGAGGGTGGCCACGGCCGAGGACACGTGGAACGGCTCGGTGTGCGTGGTGTTCACCACCGGCACGAGCCCGATCCGCCCGGTGGCGGGCGCGACCCGGGACAGCACGGCGAGCGCGTCGAGCCCCGGCTTCGCGAAGGAGTCCCCGAGCGTGACGAAGTCGAGCGTCCCCTGCTCGGCGAGCCGCGCGAGCTCAACGAAATACCCGGGGTCGTAGCGCCCGGCCCCGTCGAGAGAGACAGCGAGGTGCACGGGACTGCGGACCAGGGGTGCGGACATGGTTGGACCTTTCGTGGAGTGGGTGCCGACTCCATCCACCGCTGCGAGCGGCAAATGGCCGGCCCTGGGGGCACGTCGGGCGCCGGGCGGCAGACTCCGGACGCGGGCGGGAAATCCGGCCCCTCGGCGTTCTGATCAGCGAAAATCCAGCCTTGGGGGTCCCCCTGGCCCTTGAGGCCTCGGGGGAGATTGAGTGAGCGGGGGTCTGGGGGCAGGGCCCCGGGGGCCCCAGGTCACTTCTCGGGCCCGGGCAGCCTCGGAGAGCCGACCCCCCTGGAGAGAAACGCCCGCGTCCGCTCGTGCCGCGGCGCGTCCAGCACCTCGGCGGGCGGGCCCTGCTCGACGATCACCCCGCCGTCCATGAACACCACCGCGTCCGCGACCTCGCGCGCGAATCCGATCTCGTGCGTGACGACGATCATGGTGGTGCCCGAGGCCGCCAAGTCCTTGATGACATCCAGGACTTCGCCCACCAGCTCGGGGTCGAGCGCGGACGTCGGTTCGTCGAAGAGCAGCAGCTTGGGTTCGAGGGCGAGCGCACGGGCGATGGCGACGCGCTGCTGCTGTCCGCCGGAGAGCTGCCTGGGGTACGCGTCCGCCTTGTCGGCCAGACCGACCCGGGCGAGCAGCTTCCGCGCCGCGGCCACCGCGTCCTTCCGCGGTCGCTTCAGTGCGGCGACCGGCGCCTCGACGACGTTGTCGAGGACGGTGAGGTGCGGGAAGAGGTTGAAGTTCTGGAAGACGAAGCCGATCCTGGTGCGCTGCCTGAGGACCTCGCGTTCCCGCAACTCGTACAGCCTGCCCGGCCGTCGACCACCACCCTTGCCGGAGGCCCTTCGGGCCGAAGCCTTGCTCTCGCGCCGGTAGCCGATGAGCGTGCCGTCGACGGTGATCGATCCGCTGTCCACCTTCTCCAGGTGGTTGATGGTGCGCAGCAGCGTCGACTTCCCGGAGCCGGACGGCCCGAGCACGACGGTGACCTCGCCGGCCCGGACGTCCAGGTCGATGCCCCGCAGGACGTCGAGGGAGCCGAAGCTCTTGTGCACGGAGCGGACTTCGACCATGGGGGTGCTCATCGCACGCCTCCCTTCACATAGTGGCGTTCGCCGGCGGGCGCGAGGTCGCGCAGGAAGGTCAGCGCGGCGCGGGCCGTGGCGTCGTTCTGCCGGAAGGCGGCGCCTCCGGTACGGGGTCTGGTGAACGCCCCCGACGCGCGGGCCACGGTGAAGGGCCCGAGCGCGAACCGGCGCGGGTGGGTCCGGCCGTCGCGTCCGGTGATGCGGCCGTCGGCGGGGTCCACCTGGAGCAGCCCGGTGTCGGCCGCGCCCGCCCCTTCCTCGTACAGCGCGCGCAGCAGCGGGCTGCCGGGCCGGTCCGCGCTGGGTTCGGGCAGCCGGGCCTCGACGAGCGCCGCCGCCTCGATCCACTGCCCGGGCACGCTGGCGCTGCCGGCCCGGAAGACGCCCTTGGTTTCGTCGGCCTCGACGGTGACGCCCGCCCCGAGGAAGCGCACGACGCCCGCGTCGGACAGCGCGAGCAGCTGGCGCAGCCGGGGCCCGGGCGGCCCGGAGGCGAGGAAGCTGAAGAACCCGTGCCACCAGCCGCCCACGTCCCCGACGCGCAGCAGCTGCCCGTAGACCGAGAGCAGCCCGAGAAACACCCCGAAGTCCTCGCTGTGCTTCACGTCATGACGTCTCGTCAGATCTGCCCGTATGTATGAGCGAAGGCCGTCCTGGAGGCTCTCGTACGAGGTGAAGCGGAGCCCGTCGAGCGGGTGGTCCAGGGCTTCGAGGTCGAGGCGGTCGGCGGGGTCGGGGACGGAGGCGGCGATCAGGGCCCGTAATGCGGGGCCGCCGGGGTCGGCGGCGGCGTACTTCTCCTCGAAGTCGGGCCAGTCGACGGCGGTGCGCTCGGGGTAGGCGGTGAACAGGCGGTGGTAGTGGGCGAAGCCCAGCTCCTTGTCGATCAGGGGCCAGAGGTCGCGCCGGAAGTCGGGCCGGTGCGGGCGGCTCAGGAGCGCGTCGACGTCGGCGGGCCCGAAGAAGCGGGGCAGCGGCGGGCGTTCGCCGGTCCAGGTGTAGCCGATCTTGGAGTGATAGGGCACCCCGCGCCGGGATCCCACATGCAGGATGGGTTCCCGGCCCGAGGGGTGGTAGGCGCCGTCCGCGTCGTAGTGGCCGCCGCGGCCTTCGGTGAGCAGGGCCATGAGGTCGACGAAGGCGAGTCCGAAGCCGCGGACGATGACGGGTTCGCCGGCGCGCAGGGCCGACAGGTCGCTGTCGGCGGTGAAGGCGGGCGGCAGATGCACCAGGCCGTGCCGGTCGGCGAAGTCGGCCAACTCCCTCTGTTCCTCGTCGAGTTCGGCGTCCAGATGGCCGAGGGTGAGCACCACCAGGTCGGCGACGAGCGGCTGCGTGCGGCCCTCCAGCCACACCCGCTGCCGCCCCTCGCGCGGCCCGCCGACCCGGGTGGCCCGGGTGCGGTGCTCGTGCACGGTGACGGTGGGCGGCAGCGCGGCCACGGCGTCCTCGTACACCCAGCGCAGATACTCGCCCTGCGCCCGTCGGCTGGGGAAGGTGCGGGCGTCCAGGCCGGACCATTCGGCGAGGGTGGGCCCCGGCCGCACCGGGCCGTCCTGCTGGACGGTGTCGTCGGTGAACATGGTGACGTCCTCGGCCATGGAGTTCATCCACAGCAGCGGCGACTGGTCGGCCCGCCAGATCCGTCCGCCACCCGCGGGATGCGGGTCCACCAGATGGACGTCCAGGGTCCGGTCCCCGTACAGGGAAGGGACGTTGGCGGCGAGCCGCTCCAGGAAACCGGTCCCCCGCGGACCGGCTCCCACCACCACGATGGACGCGCTCACCGGGCATCCGCCTGGCCGCGTGCGTAGTACCGCTCGACGTAGTACTGGCCGATGGACAGGAGTGAGGTCACCACGACGTACCAGAGGGTGGCGACGAGGAGCAGCGGGACCACCTGGTAGGTGCGGTGGTAGACCAACTGCACGGAGTACAGCAGGTCGTTGACGGCGATGATGGAGACGATCGAGGTGCCCTTGAGGGTGCCGATCAGCATGTTCCCGGCGGGCGGCACGATGGAGCGCATGGCCTGCGGCAGGACGATGCGGCGCAGCCGGCGCCAGGGTCCGAGGCCGAGCGACTGGGCGGCCTCGATCTGGCCGCGCTCGACGGAGAGGATGCCGCCGCGCACCACTTCGGCGGCGTACGCGGCCTCGTGCAGGGTGAGCCCGACGACGGCGACGGTGGCCGGACCCATCAGATCGACCGTGCGGACGCCGAGGATCTGCGGGTACAGCGCCCCGATGTTGAACCAGAAGAGCAGCTGCACCAGGATCGGCGTCGACCGGAACAGCCAGACATAGCCCCAGCTCACCGCCCTCAGAACGGGGTTGGCGGACAACCGCATGACGGCGAGCAGCGTGCCGAGCGCGAACCCGAGCGCCATGACGACGGCGGTGAGCCACAGGGTGAGCCAGAGTCCGCGCAGTACGGCCGTGGTGGCGAAGTAGTCGGCGACCACGCCCCACTGGAAGGCCTCGTTGCGCACGACCGAGGTGAGCACGAGGCCGAGCAGCACGAGCACGACAACTGCCGCTGCCCGCTGGCCGGTTCGGCGCAGGGGGACGATGCGCAAGGATTCGGGGGTGCCGTCCTCAGGGGCTACGGACGGGCTTTCGGACAGGGCGAGGGACATGCGAAGGCTCCGTGGATGCAGAGATCGAACACGGGAATGGCCTTCACGAACACATGGCGCGCTGCGGTGCGGAACCGAGCCCCTCAGCACGGTTTCCGTTCCCGAGGCTATGCGCTGCATGCTGGAGGTTGTCAAGCTTGTCCGCACTGTGGGCGTTGCGTCTCAGCGCAGTTGACGCGGAAACGGATGCCTGTTCCACTTGGGCCATGCATCCGCAGCAGTGGCTGGTCACGCGCTCCCACATCGACTTCGGTCGAGTGTGGTCCTCCTCCTGTTGAGCTGACCCCTCGCACGGCTGCTTCTTCCGCGTCCTGCGTGCGCCTTCGCGCCGCTTCCTCGCGCCTTCACATCACTGATCACTCGCGCACCCCTCCCCTCGTCATGCCTCGTATCACTCCTGGCACTTCCGCCTGCCCGAAATCTCTGGAGCGCACCCCGTCATGAGCAGGTCCCGAAGCCTGAGCAGATCGCGCAACTACGCCGCGTTCGCCCTGATCACCGCCGCGGCACTCGGCCTCACGGCATGCGGGTCCGGGGACCCGGCGGACGTGGGGGCGGCCGGCAACGCCGCGCCCGCCGGCCAGAAGGGAAAGATCCCCACCGCCGATGTGGTGTCGGCCGTCCAGAAGGACGAGGCCGCGGCGGCGCTGCTGCCCGAACGCGTCCGCAAGGCGGGCACCCTCACCGTCGCCACCAGCGTCGGGACCCCGCCGGGGGCCACCTACCTGGAGGACGGGAAGACGGTGGTCGGGCAGGACGTCGACTTCGCGGACGCCGCCGCCAAGGTGCTCGGCCTGAAGCTGAAGCGCGAGGTGGCCTCCTTCGAGGTGATCCTGCCCGCGCTCGACAGCGGCAAGTACGACCTGGGCACCGGCAACTTCGGCGTCACCGACGAGCGCCGCCGGACGATCGACTTCGTCACCTACATCAACGACGGCCAGGGTTTCGCCGTCCGCAAGGACAGCAAGCTCGCAAACGTCACCGACCTCGCCCAGCTCTGCGGGCTGAACGTGGCGACCGGCGCGGGCACCACGTTCGAGGCCACCCTGGAGAAGAACAAGCCCAAGTGCGGGGCCGCCGGCAAGAAGCCGTACGCGGTGCAGACCTACAGCGACCAGGGGGCGTTGTGGATCTCGCTCCAGCAGGGCCGCAGTGATGTCGTCATGTCGACGATCAACGGCCTGCGGTATGCGGTGGGCCGCCAGGAGGGGCTGAAGTTCCTCAACGAGTTCCACCGCCTGGACGTGGGCTTCGCCTTCAAGAAGGGCACCCCCTTGGCCCCCGCCTTCCAGGCCGCGGTGAACAAGCTGAAGAAGGACGGGACGTACGACAGAATCCTGGCGAAGTGGGGCACGACGGAGTCGGGCACAGAGCGGTCGGAGATCTCACCACCGGAACACAAGTAGCGTGCCGAGCAGGCGGGTTCAACAGCTGGCGCAGCTGAGGCACTCGCAGCATTCACAACACTGACACACCTCGCAGCAGCTGCAGTCGCAGTCGCAGTCGCTGCAGCACCCTTCGCGCTTCTTGCGCGACCAGGGCCCCTCGTACTCGTCCGCGCAGCACATCTTGCAGGTGCAGCAGAGTCCGAGGAACGCGGCGCAGCCCGCGAAGAAGCCGCGCGGCTGGGGACGCGGGGGCTCCGGCGGGAAGCCGTACGGGTTGCCGCCGTGCTGGGGCGGCTGCCCGTAGGGGCCGTACGAGGCCTGCGGCTCGGCCGCGTCATGGGCGTGCCCGCACTCCGTCGTGCGGAACGAGCGGTTCACGGACTGGGTCAGCTCGTGGGCGAGCAGGACGTGGGCGAGTTTGCTGTCGACGAAGTCGACGTCGCGCAGGGCGAGCCGGATGCCGTGCACCGCGTCGTCGGCGAGCCTGCGCGCCTCGACGAGATCCGTACCGGTCGCGGCGAGCGGGTTCCAGGCACCTGACGCGGCGTCGGTTTCCCGGTCCTCCACGGCGTCCAGGAGATGCGCGAGCCGGCCGAAGAGCCGGCCGGCCTCGGCGAGCGGCGCCATGTTGTGCGGCTTTCCGGCGAGTACGGCGGTGTGCGCGAAGGCGGCCGCGGTGGCCGTCTCGGTGGGCTCGGTGACGGTGAGGAGCGAGGTGCCTGGCCCGGCGAGCGCCTCGATGCCGCCCTGCCGGTCGACGGCGTCCACAAGCACGGCCGTGTCGAAGCCGAGCTCGGCACCGGTGCGCGCGCCCGCCCGGTCCCAGCTCCTGGCTATGCGGCGGGCCGCCACCGCGACCGGCTTGCGCCCCAACAGGCCGTCCCTGTCGGCCACGTGGTCGCGGACCTTCGCCGAGGCGAGGACAAGGGAGACGGCCGCGGCGAGCCGGGCCCCCTCGCCCTGGGCGACGGGCGCGGTCCGCATCGCGCGCAGCGGGCAGGGCCCGGCGGTGCGCCGCCAGCCGGTGCTCCTCTCGGCCTGAGCCTCCGTCAGAACCGAGACGATCAGGCCGTCGTAGTTGGTCACGACCCGGGCGAGCTGCCCGTGGTCGGAGCGAAGTGCCAGGCAGAGCCCGCAGAGATGAGCCATCCACTCCGTCTTCAGGCCCTCGGTGAGCCGGTGCGAACAAGGCCTGACGATTCCGAACACAGCTCTCCCCCGAGTGACGTTGAGCACCCCGCCCAACGCATCGTTCTTCAGTGCGGCAGGCATCGTATCGAGTGATCCGTTCACCCGTACGAGCCCTGTGTCACTCGTGTGGAGGGACATACATAATTTTGTTACGCCCGGTTTCGCGTACCGTACCTATCCCGGAGGATTCCTGACGAATCGCCACATGATCTGTGCCAGTACCGTCACGAATCACCTGCGCGGCGACTATCCACTTGGCGCGGTATCCGCATCATGGACGACCATAGGGATGCGGAACTGAAGACGTGGCAAGAAGAAGACCGCTGTGAGAGGAGGCGTCCATGGGATCGGTGCGCAAGGCCAGTGCCTGGCTGGGACTTGTCGAGGACAACGACGACCGCTACTACGACGACGAGTACACCGAAGGTGCCGCCGAGTCCGGCGAGGCCTGGGTGACCGACCCGCGCGTGCGGGTGGCCTCCGAGGCGGCCGAGCAGCAGGACCGCCGCATCGCCACCGTCACGCCGGACGGCTTCGGGGACGCGCGGGGCATCGGGGAACTGTTCCGCGAGGGCGTGCCGGTCATCGTGAACCTGACGTCCATGGACGCCGGTGACGCCAAGCGCGTCGTCGACTTCGCGGCCGGACTCACCTTCGGTCTGCGCGGCTCCATCGAGCGCGTGGCGACGAGGGTCTTCCTGCTGACCCCCGTCGACACCCAGATCGTCAACGGCGAGCCCGCGGGCCGCCGGACCGGTGGCTTTTTCAACCAGAGCTAGGGCGAGGCGCTCGCCGGATCACCTGAAGGCATCAAGTCCGGTGAGCGCCTTGCCCAGCACCAGCTGGTGCATTTCGACGGTGCCCTCGTAGGTCAGCACCGATTCCAGGTTGGTGGCGTGCCGCATCACGGGGTACTCGAGGGAGATCCCGTTGGCGCCGAGGACCGTGCGCGAGGTGCGGCAGATCTCGATCGCCTCCCGTACGTTGTTGAGCTTGCCGAAGCTGACCTGTTCAGGGCGGAGCCGCCCCGCGTCCATGCGGCGGCCGAGATGGTGGGCGAGCAGGATCCCCTTGTGCAGTTCGAGCGCCATGTCGGCGAGCTTTGCCTGGGTCAACTGGAAGCCACCGATGGGCTTTCCGAACTGTTCGCGGGTCTTGGCGTAGTCGACCGCCGCTTCGAAGGAGGCGCGGGCCGCACCCATCGCGCCCCACACGATTCCGTACCGCGCGTGCGAGAGGCAGCTGAGCGGGCCCTTGAGTCCGGTGACTTCGGGGAGTACGGCGTCGGCGGGGAGCCGCACCTCGTCCATGACCAGCTCGCTGGTGACGCTGGCCCGCAGCGACCACTTGTGCTTGATCTCGGGGGCGGAGAAGCCGGGGGTGTCGGTCGGCACGGCGAAGCCGCGGATGCCGTCGTCGGTCTGGGCCCAGACCACCGCGACGCCGGCCACCGAACCGTTGGTGATCCACATCTTGCGGCCGTTCAGCACCCAGTCGGTGCCGTCCTTCTTGGCGTACGTGCGCATGCCGGCCGGGTCGGAGCCGTGGTCGGGCTCGGTGAGACCGAAGCAGCCGATGATCTCGCCCGCGGCCATCCCGGGCAGCCATCGCCGCTTCTGCTCCTCGGAGCCGAACCGCCAGATCGCGTACATGGCGAGCGAGCCCTGCACGGAGACGAGGGAGCGGATGCCGGAGTCGGCGGCCTCCAGCTCCAGACAGGCGAGCCCGTACTGGACCGCGGTGGCGCCCGCGCAGCCGTAGCCGGTCAGGGACATGCCGAGGGCGCCGATCGAGCCGAGTTCGCGGGCCAGTTCACGGATGCCGGGCAGCTCGCCGTTCTCGTACCACTCGGCGATGTGCGGCAGGACCCGGTCGGCGGCCCAGGAGCGGACGGTGTCGCGGATCGCGAGGTCCTCGGGGCTCAGCAGGTCGTCGATGCCGAGCGGGTCGGCCGGGTCGAAGGGGGGCAGCTTGGAGGAAGGAGCGGACATGAGGGCGCCTCCGCGGCTCTCGCTCAACTAAAACTAGCGGTGTTAGTTATTACCTGAGCGCTGACGTTACGGGTCAGTGTCCCGTGCGTCCAGACTCCACGGTCGCCACATCCCCGGGCCGCGCCGGGGACGGCAGCTTCACGCTCAGCTGCTGCGCCTTGCGCGGCTCGGGCTCGCACGCGGCCTCCGGCTCGGGCTCCCGCTCCTGCCCGGCCACCGAGCAGTCCATGATCCGCGGCAGCCGCAGACCGGCCACCGCGCCGAGGAGCAGCAGGGCGGCGCTGACGAACAGCGTGACGTGCAGGCCGTGCACGAAGGAGTTCCGGGCCGCGGTGCGCAGCGCCTCGCCGGCCGGGCCGCCGAGGCGGCCGGCGACGTCGTAGGCCTCGCCGAGCGAGTTGGAGGCGGCGGCCGACGCCTTGGCGGGAACCCCGCCGACGGACGTGAGGCCCGGTGCGTAGGCGGCGTTCATGACACTGCCGAGCAGCGCGATGCCCATGCCGGCGCCGAGCTGGTAGGAGGTCTCGCCGATGGCGGCGGCGCCACCGGCCCGCTCGGGCGGGGCCTCGCTGAGCATCGATTCGTACGCCGCGAAGAGCGTGGTCTGGAGCCCGAAGCCGAGCATGACGAACGAGACGAACATCAGCGACGGCCAGTCGGTCTGCCCCATGAGGACGAGCAACAGCACGGCGCCCGCGGTCAGAACGAAGCCCGTACAGACCATCCGGCGCGGGCCGAGCCCGCGCAGGGTGTACGAGCCGGTCGCGCCCGCCGCCATCGCGGCGAAGGTGAGCGGCAGCATGCGCATACCGGTTTCGAGCGGAGAGAGGCCGAGTACCAGCTGGAGGTACTGGACGGCTATGAGCTCCAGGCCGACCAGGGCCAGCATGGCGACGATGATGCAGCCGACCGAGGTGGCGAAGGCGGGCCGGGAGAACAGCCGGATGTCGATGAGCGGGTGCGCGCGGCGGCGCTGCCTGCGGACGAAGACGATGAGCAGGGCGGTGCCGAGGCAGAGGGCGGCCAGGGTGCGGCCGTCGGCTATGCCGTGCCCGGCGCCGAGCCGCTTCACGCCGAACACCACGGCGAGTATGCCGCCGGCCGCCATCAGCGCGCCGAGCACGTCCCAGGGCCCGTCGGAGCTGCCCCTGGACTCGGGCACGATCCAGCGCCCGATCGGCAGGATCAGCGCCATCAGCGGGATGTTGATCAGGAAGACCGAACCCCACCAGAAGTGCTGGACGAGGAAGCCGCCGAGGACCGGTCCGACGGCGGCACCGATCGCGGCGACCGCCGTCCAGATGCCGATGGCGGTGGCTCGCTCGCGGCGGTCGGGGAAGACGACGCGCAGGATCGAGAGCGTGGCGGGCATGATCATCGCGCCGCCGATGCCGAGCAGCGCGCGGGCCGCGATCAGCACGGGCGCCGATTCGGCGAGCGCCGCGACCGCGGAGGCGGCGCCGAAGATCGCATAGCCGAGCAGCAGCACCCGGCGCCGGCCGACCCGGTCGCCCAGGGTGCCGAAGAGGATGAGGAGGGCGGCGCAGACCAGCGGGTAGGCGTCGACGATCCAGAGGAGTTCCACGGAGCCGGGCCGCAGGTCCTCGGTGACCGAAGGAATCGCGACATGCAGGACGGTGGCGTCGAGCGCCACGAACAGCAGGCTCACACAGAGGACGACGAGGATGACCCAGCGGTTGGCGCCGCCGGCGCGCACACCGGGTCGCGCACCGGTCATGGTCGTCCCTGTCATGTACGTACCTCCCAGTACTGCGGACCCTCCGGGTCCGGGACGGTGCGGTCGCAACGGACCGTGCCGTCACCACTCTCGCGGTCGGTGGGCCCGGAGGACCAGTGACCAGCCCTGATCGGGATCCCCGAGGCCCGGCATCGACGGGCGAGTGATTCGTCAGACTACGCGAGTTCCCCCGAGTGGCGCGTGGTCCACCTCTCACGGCGAACCCCGCCGAGGTGTGGTGTGCGCCACGCAGGTTCCACCCATGGGGTGATCTTTACGCTCCGTACCCGACCGGTGACCGAAGCATGAATTCCGCTCCCCCGCCCGGCAAACGGAATTCCGACGGATACAAACAAGCCTTCCTGCGCCGAGTCGAATGAATAGAGGACAAGGCCCCGGGGTATTCCACGGCGTCCGGGAATAAAGGTGGGCGTGAGACATACTCCACATCACATCGTCATCACAAAGGCCCCGGATCGGCCTGGGCGCTCACTCACTCGCTGTAACGTCGATTGAGTGCGTACTGACCGAATCTTCGCCCGCCTGGACCGGGAGCCCGAGCCACCGAAGATAGAGATCCCGCGGATGAGCCGTCACCGCGTGGTCCTCTTCGGCGCGACGATGGCGTTCTACCTCGCCATCGTCGTCGCTGTGCTGGGCTCGTCCTGGCTCGTCGAGCTGGACTGGAAGGTCATGCTGTACCGGCCGTACGAGCAGTGGCCGCAGCTGCACGCCTTCCTGGACTACTTCGTGGTCCTCGGCCAGCGCGGACCCACCGCGGTGATGGTGATGGCCTGGCTCGGCTGGCGCTCCTGGCGCCAGCACACACTCCGGCCGCTCCTGACCCTCGGGGCGGCCCTTCTGCTGCTCAACATGACGGTCGGTTCGGTCAAGCTCGGCCTCGGCCGGCTCGGCCCGCACTACGCGACACAGATCGGGTCCGCCGAGCTGTTCGCCGGCGGCGACATATTTCCCTCGGGGCACACCGCCAACGCGGTCGTGACCTGGGGCATCCTGGCCTACCTCGCCACCACGCCGCGCGCCCGGCGCTGGCTCTCGGTCATTTCGGCCATGGTGGCCCTGGGCGTCGGCGCGACCACGGTCTACCTCGGCACGCACTGGGTGAGCGACGTGCTCCTCGGCTGGGCGGCCGGGCTGCTGATCCTGCTCGCCCTGCCCTGGTTCGAGCCGCTGATCGCCCGCGCGGAGGCCTTCGTCTTCGCCGTGCGCGAGAAGGTGCGCGAGCGCAGGCGGCCCCGCGCGAGCGCCTCGGCCCCGGTTCCGGTCCCCGCGGTGCCGGCCATGCCGCCCCAGCGCGGGCACGAGGAGGACGACGCCCCCGTGCGCGAGCCGGTCGGCGTCGCGAGCGGGCGCGGTCCCGGCCGGCCGCTCCCGGCCAGGCCCTACCAGCCGGCCCGTTCGGAGCGGCCCCCGGTCGTCCCGGCAGGCACCCGGCGCCCCCCGCACACCGAGCGGACGCCGCGCACCGCCCCGGCCCGCCCCCTGGGCGGCTGACGCCCCGCGGACGACCCGCACGGTACGCACACGGCACGAAGGCCCCCGGTGAACACCGGGGGCCTTCCTCGTATCCGCTCGCGGGAGCGGTCTCAGCCGTGCCAGCAGCGGGTCACGGTGCCGTCCTCGACCTCGAAGTTCAGCCGCCCCGCCAGATACTCCATGGTGATGATCGAGCCCGGCGGAAGCGCCCTGACGGTGGACCAGCCGCGCGACCTGGCGAGCCGCTCGGCGCCCTCGGCGTCGAGGCCGACGTAGGACTCGGGGGCGTCGTCGGGATGTGCGGGGTGGGACGGTATCGGTGCCATGCCACCCACCGTAGGCGTGCCGCCCCGACGACGGAAGCGGGGGGCCGCCGGGGCCGGTGGGCCGGGTGGGAACCTGCCGGTTGTCCGCCCCCGGTACCCCACCAGTCACACTTCTGTCACAGGATCCGGGCTCGGGTGCGCTTCGAACTCTGTCACTCGTACGGGCAGTTCCTGACCCCTTGCCCGGTTATCGCACGCCGCACTTCCAGCCGGTCGAACGCATTACTGGAATTGACAGAATTCTTACGCCGGACGCCGGGGGAATTCCCGCCCGGCAGTCCAATGGACGGGAATTGACGGCGCATGGGTAATTCACCGCACCCTTACACAATCCCTACCCGCAACCCCGTGACCGGGGCCCCTCGAAGCTCGGCCGGATGGCGTACGCCCCCTGTTGCGGCGGGCCCGACCGCGAGCATCATGGCCCCTGGCCTGACGCCAGACACCTCTGGGGGTGCAATGGGTACGGAGACGGTGACCCCGGCGGCAAAGCCCGCGAGGGCGGCCCGGCCGGGCGCGGTGATCGTGGACTGGCTGACCACCACCGACCACAAGAAGATCGGGCACCTCTACCTGATCACGTCGTTCGTCTTCTTCCTCGTCGCGGGTGTGATGGCCCTCCTGATGCGGGCGGAACTGGCCCGCCCGGGGCTGCAGATCATGACGAACGAGGAGTACAACCAGCTCTTCACCATGCACGGCACGATCATGCTGCTGCTCTTCGCGACGCCGACCTTCGCCGGGTTCGCCAACGCGATCATGCCGTTGCAGATCGGCTCCCCCGATGTGGCCTTCCCGCGCCTGAACATGCTCGCGTACTGGCTGTTCCTCTTCGGCGGCCTGATCGTGCTCGGCTCGGTGCTGCTGCCGACCGGGCCCGCGAGCTTCGGGTGGTTCGCCTACGCCCCGCTCAACTCGCTGACCCGCTCCCCCGGCGCGGGCGCCGACCTCTGGATCATGGGGCTCGCGCTCTCCGGCTTCGGCACCATCCTGGGCTCGGTCAACTTCGTGACCACCATCATCGGGATGCGCGCCCCCGGCATGACGATGTTCCGGATGCCGGTCTTCACCTGGAACGTCCTGTTCACCTCGATCCTGGTGCTCATCGCGTTCCCGGTGCTGGCTGCTGCGCTGCTCGTCCTGGAGGCGGACCGCAGGTTCGGCTCGGTGGTCTTCGAGGCGCAGAACGGAGGGGCGCTGCTGTGGCAGCACCTCTTCTGGTTCTTCGGCCATCCCGAGGTCTACATCATCGCGCTGCCGTTCTTCGGCATCATCACGGAGATCATCCCGGTCTTCTCCCGCAAGCCGATCTTCGGCTACATGACCCTGGTCGGGGCGACGGCGGCCATCACCGGCCTGTCCATCGTGGTGTGGGCCCACCACATGTTCGCGACCGGAGCGGTGTTGCTGCCGTTCTTCTCGTTCATGTCCTTCCTGATCGCGGTGCCCACCGGAGTGAAGTTCTTCAACTGGACCGGCACCATGCTGAAGGGCTCACTGAGCTTCGAGACACCCATGCTGTGGGCGGTCGGCTTCCTGGTGAGCTTCCTGTTCGGCGGCCTGACGGGCGTCATCCTGGCCTCGCCCCCGCTGGACTTCCACGTCACCGACTCGTACTTCGTGGTGGCGCACTTCCACTACGTGGTGTTCGGCACGGTGGTCTTCGCGACGTTCGGCGGCTTCTACTTCTGGTGGCCGAAACTGACCGGCAAGATGCTCGACGAGCGGCTCGGCAAGATCCACTTCTGGACGCTGTTCATCGGCTTCCACGTCACGTTCCTGGTCCAGCACTGGCTGGGCGCCGAAGGCATGCCCCGGCGGTACGCGGACTACCTGGCGGCGGACGGCTTCACGGCGCTCAACATGATCTCGTCGATCGGCGCGTTCCTGCTCGGCATGTCCACGCTGCCCTTCTTCTACAACGTCTGGAAGACCGCGCGGTACGGCAAGAAGGTGGAGGTCGACGACCCGTGGGGGTTCGGCCGCTCGCTGGAGTGGGCCACGTCCTGCCCGCCGCCGCGCCACAACTTCGTGACCATCCCGCGCATCCGTACCGAGTCCCCGGCCTTCGATCTGCACCACCCGGAGTTCGCCCCGTTCCGCGACGACCTGCCGCCCGGGGAGGAGCCGGTGGCGGTGCCGTCCACGAGGGAGCCCGAGGCCTGGGGGGACACCCCTTAGCCCCGTATCGCGTCGACGCGGACGCTCAGGTCGTTCGCGCCCGTGTAGTAGGGGCGGACCACTCCGGCGCCGACCGTCGACCCCGGGTATACGAAGATCGCCTGCTTCAGCGGGACGTCGTCCAGGATGCGGGCCAGGCGCACCGCGGGGCGGCCGTTGCCGGTGAGCAGCCACAGGTCCCAGAGCCATTCCTTGGCGTCAAGGCCCTCCGCGAGCGGGGCGTACGGGAGCGTGAAGGCGAAGCCGTCGCCGTCGGCGGTCGCGGGCACCCGGTGGACGCGACCGCCCCCGCCCCGCAGCCGCGCCTCGACGGTCGCGCCGGGGCCGAGCTCCACTCCGTACAGCCGCCCGTGCACGGTGACGCCGCCCGCGCCGAAGCCGATCGGGCCGGTCTCGGCGTGCGGTCTGCGCAGCCAGCTGCGGACGACGAGCTCGCCGGAGCGGCCCGGGTAGGGGATGCGGACCGCGACCCGGTCGGCGTCCGGGCCCGGCTCTCGGTCGACGAGGGCGCGCAGGTCCCGGGTGCCCGGCTCCAGGCGCTGTTCGGCGCCCTCGCCGAAGCGCAGATGGGCGTCCCACACGCCCTCGGCGAGGTCGACCGTGCTGGGCAGCACCGCCCGGAGCAGACCCTCGGCCGCCGGGGTGAGCGGCAGCAGCACATCGGGGCCGGGGTTCGTGCCGCGGCGGCGCAGGACGAGCGCGGCACCAGGCTCTCCGGCGCCCGTGATGTCGAAGGTCACCCCGCCCGCGGAGTCGGCGATGCAGTCGGCGCGCGGGGCCGCGGAGGCGCTGCCCGTGTCCGGGGACTCGGCGGTGGTGGTCATGCGGTCTGCCCTTTCCGGAGCACGGAGGCGGCCTTGTGACGCAGGGCGTAGGCCCCGTCGAGGGCGGTGCTGCGGGCCCGGTGCAGCGAGCCGCGCAGCGCCCCGGCGGAGCGGCTGCCGCCGCCCTGGGCGTGCAGTTCGTCGAAGATCGCCTCGTGGCGTTCGGCGATCCTGGCCGGGTCGAAGCGCTCGGAGCTCTCCAGGGCCGCCTTGGCCATGCGGTGGCGCAGTCCGTCGTCCTGGATCAGTTCGAGCAGGGCCGCGGCCACCGCGTCGGCGTTGCCGGTCTCCACGAGCCGGCCGTCCACCCCGTCGTCGATGATTTCGCGTGGCCCCTGTGGACAGTCCGTGGAGACGACGGGGAGTCCGCAGCGCATCGCCTCGACGATGGTCATGCCGAAGGACTCGTGGCTCGAGGTGACGGCCGCGAGGGAACCCTTGACCCACTCGCTGTCGAGATCGCCGGCCAGGCCCATGAGGAACACATGGTTGTAGAGGCCAAGATCGTCGATGAGGTTCCGCAGGGTTTCGCGTTCGTTGCCGAAGGCGTCGCCGGAGCCGTAGATCCGCAGCTTCCAGTCCGGCCGTACGGCGACGACCTGCGCGAACGCCTTCACGAGCAGGTCGTACCGCTTGACCGGGGTGAGCCGCCCCGCCGCCACGACCAGCTTGCCGTCGCCGGAGGCGGGCTCGACACGGGGCGAGGGCACGCCGTTGGGCACCGCGTCGATGCGCACGTCCGCCAGCCGCAGCTCCCGGTAGGCCGCCGCGTCGGCCCGGGTGACCGTGGTGATCGCGTCGAGCAGCGGATAGGAGTGGGCGATCTCGCTGCGCAGGCGGTAGCTGTGTCCGGGGAGCGTCAGGTGTTCCTGGCCGACGCGGACCACGCCGGGCCGGGTCTCGCGGGCGATGTGCACGTTGAGGCCCGGCCGGGTGCCGACGACGACGTCGGCCTCGACCGTCCGCAGGTGGTCGCCGATCCGGGCGTCGGTGAGCCGGCTGTACTGGCTGTGGCGGCCGTCGCCGCGCGGGAAGACCTTGGCCGGCCGGTGGTGCTGGGGGTGGTCGCCCTCGTATCCGGGACTGCTCTTGCGCAGATCGACGAGGTGCCGCAGGCGCACGCCTTCGGGCGCGGGGAGGGTGGGCTCGTCGTGGTGGCGGAAGACGGAGACGATCTCGACGTCGTGCCGCCGGGCGAGCTCACCGGCGAGGTTGAAGGTCGACCGAATGGTGCCGCCCAGGCTGTACGCGTTGTGCAGCAGGAATGAGATGTGCATGCGCTACGCGTCCCCTTGGTCGTTCGATCGATCGATCGATCATGCTCTTGATCATTCGACCGGTCGGGCCGGTCGGGACCGAAACCCTGCGGTCACGAACGGACTGTACTTGGGTTGACCGTCACCTGTACTCCAAGGGTTGATCACCACAGGTCCACCCGGTGACGGGCGGAGGGCGGCGGCGGTGGGGGCGCTTTCCGGACAGCGGCGAGCCCCGTCCGGACGGCCGGACGGGGCTCTGGGCCTCAGATCTTCAGCTGCTGCCCCGGGACGATGAGATCCGGGTCACCCCCGACGACGGCCCTGTTGGCCGCGTACAGCGCCTCCCACCCGGTGCCGTGCGCCGCCGCGATGGCGGACAGGGTGTCGCCGCTCCTGACCGTGTAGGAGCCGCTGGCCGGGGCGACGGGCGCGCTCTCGGCGCGGAGCGGGGCGGTGCGCGGCTGGGGCGCGGGCGCCTTGTGCGGCTTCGGAGCGGCCTGCTGCGGGCTGCTCTCGGCCTTTTTTTTCTGTGCGGGCTTCTGTGCGGGCTTCTGTACGGGCTTCCGGGCGGGCTTCTGTGCGGGCTCGCCCGCCGCCGGGGCGCTGCCGTACGCCCCCGCCTGGCGCGAGCAGACCGGCCAGGCACCCCAGCCCTGCGAGCGCTGGACCTTGGTGGCGATGGCGATCTGCTGGGCCCTGCTGGCCCTGTCGGCGGTGGAGGCGTACGCCCCGCCGCCGTGCGCCCGCCAGGTCCCGGCGGCGAACTGGAGCCCGCCGTAGTAGCCGTTTCCGGTGTTGATGTGCCAGTTTCCACCGCTTTCGCACTGGGCGATGCGGTCCCACACACCGCTGTCCGCCGCGGAGGCCGGACCGGCGACGCCGAGCAGGGCGAGCGGTGCCACGACTGCGGCCCCGATCAGCACTGCCGTCCCACGCCTGCGTATGGAGCTGGAACCACTGGTACCAACAGACATGAAATCCCTCTCGAAGGACCCGGGGTCCCCCTGGGCGGCGCGGTCTCCGGCGCGTCCGGCGCCTCGTTCCGTGCCGCCCCCGCCCACCGGAAGGTCATAGCTGGCTGTGCGGCCGGCGGGCGTTCCCGGGCGGTGCTCGATGCACACGGCGGTGGAATCTAGGGACCCGCACGCTCCGGCATCAACCAATGCCCCGTCATTCGAGGCCAGTTGCCCGTTACCGGGAGTATCAGCGATTTCCGGACACCCACTTGATGCGCGGATATCGCCATTTGTCGACCTGTCATTGAAGTGATCTGTGACTCAGCTCACCGGGTCAACTTCCATGGCGCCCACAGGTGTTGACAGGGAGTGAAGGGTTCCGCGGGTGAATTCACCCTCCGCTGGGGACGGTTCGATTCCGTTCGCCTTCGCGCGTGACCCCGGCCACAGATCGCCCGTTGTCGTTTGTACGAGAGAAGCCGGGAACCGCCCGGCGCATCCACTCAGTTCCTAGGAGCCACCCGTGCCGCGCATGCTCGACGTCAGTGAGGACGTCCGCGCCGAGATCGGCGACGAAGAAGCCGAGCGGCTGCTCGCCGGCGAGAACGCCCCGGGCAGCTACGACTGCACCTCCTGCCGCACGCCGGGCGACTCCGAGCAGGAGCGCACCAGCACCGTCCTGTTCGTCGGCGAGGAGACCGCCGTCCTCGCGTTCGCCCACGCCAGCTGCATCCCCTCCCAGGTCGTCCAGGTCGCCGAGGAGCAGCTCCAGGGCGCCGTGCGCTCCATCACGGGCGCGGAGCCGGCCGGCGGGGCGCCCGAGCAGGCGGTCCTCGGCATCACCAGCGGTCTGGTGCTGATCGAGGGGGATCTGCACCCCGCGCTCGTCGTCGAGCCGACGGGTCCGATCTCCCGGCCGGGCTCCGGCGGCAGCACCGACGAATTCCTCCCGCTCCTCATCGAGCAGGGCTTCGTGCCGGTGACGGACATGGGGCGGCTGCCCTCGGTGCTTCCGGGGTGGTCCGTGCTGCTCGCGATGGGCCAGCTGCACGCGGTCCTGCAGCCCGGCACCGGCGGCGGCAGCAGCTCGGTCTCCTGGTGGCAGGCGCACCAGCCGCTCCAGGTGACGGACGGCTGGCGGGCCGCGGCCAACAAGTCGCAGCGCGTCCTGGTCTTCGCGGCCCCGGTCGGCATGATCGGCCAGCAGCCGCGCGAGGACCTGCTCAGGGACGCCCTGGAAAAGGCCGCCGCCGACGGCCGCCTGGTGGCCGCCGCGATGCCGCTCGCCGGCACCTGAGCCGTCCCGCGCGCCCGCCCCGGCCGGTACGGGGTGGGCGCGGAAGGGGCGTGGGCCATCCGGACCCGCGCTACCGATAAGCCGAAACACCCCGCATCCCCGGCCGTACGGGGTCGTTGGCACATACGTGCACACATATGACCCGCCCCGCCAGCCGTACCAGGCCCAGATCCCTGCGATGCGCCCCTCGGGCGACGCGTCGGGAGCCCACTCCCCCACGTCCCCCACGCCGATCTACGACGCGCTGTACTCGGAGTACCTCAGGTCCTTCCGCACCCTCCCCGGTGACCGGTCGGGCGAGGAGGATCTCGGGTTCACCGCGTTCGGAGCGCTCGGCGGCGGGTTCACCACGGTGCACGGCGGCAACCGCGCCGGCCAGCAGACCGGCCACCAGACCCAGCACTTCCCCGTCACGTACGCCGGGAACTGGCATCTGCACCCCGCCATGAACGCACACGGGCGGCAGTACACCGGGCACCAGGTCCCGGCAGCACTGCCGCCCGGCCCCCGCAGGGGCCTCTAGGGCCTGTCCGGCGGATCTTGTCTGGGACGCGCGACCCTGGTGCGCCCTCCCCCAGGGCCTAATGGGCCAGGGGGGACCCCCACCGCGTTGTCGTCAATCACCGACTCCCCCAAGTCCTCGACTTGGCTCGGACAGGGGGAACCCCCACCGCGTCGCCTCAATCCTCCGCCTTGCAGCTGGACGCACCAGGCCCCCGCTCACCAGCACTGAAGAGCTGAGCCGCACCGCGGGCGACCAGATCCACCGGACAGGCCCTAGCCCTCCTCGCGAAGGGCCCGCTCCCGCAAGGGGGTCACTTCTTACGGCCGCGCTTCTCGCGCACCCGCACCGAGATGTGGATCGGGGTGCCCTCGAAGCCGAACTCCTCGCGCAGCCGGCGCTCGATGAAGCGCCGGTAGCCGGCCTCGATGAAGCCGGAGGCGAAGAGCACGAACCGGGGCGGCTTGGTGCCCGCCTGCGTACCGAACAGGATGCGCGGCTGCTTACCGCCGCGGATCGGGTGCGGGTGACCGGCCACGAGCTCGCCGAGGAAGGCGTTCAGACGCCCGGTCGGGATCCGGGTCTCCCAGCCCGCGAGCGCCGTCTCGATCGCCGGGACCAGCTTCTCCATGTGGCGGCCGGTCAGCGCGGAGACGTTGACCCGGGGCGCCCAGGCGACCTGCTGCATCTCGGTCTCGATCTCGCGCTCCAGGTAGTAGCGCCGCTCCTCGTCGAGCGTGTCCCACTTGTTGTACGCGATGACCAGCGCGCGCCCGGCCTCGACGGCCATCGTGATGATCCGCTGGTCCTGCACGGAGATCGACTCGCTGGTGTCGATGAGGACGACCGCGACCTCCGCCTTCTCGACGGCGGCGGCGGTCCGCAGCGAGGCGTAGTAGTCGGCGCCCTCCTGGAGGTGGACGCGGCGGCGGATGCCCGCCGTGTCGACGAACTTCCAGGTGATTCCGCCGAGTTCGATGAGCTCGTCGACCGGGTCGCGGGTGGTGCCGGACAGCTCGTTGACGACGACCCGCTCCTCCTTCGCGACCTGGTTCAGGAGCGAGGACTTGCCGACGTTCGGACGGCCGATGAGGGCGATGCGGCGCGGGCCGCCCCCCGCGGTGCCGAAGCGCTGCGGCGGGGCCTCGGGCAGCGCCTTGAGGATCTCGTCGAGCAGGTCGCCGGTGCCGCGGCCGTGCAGCGCGGAGATCGGGAAGGGCTCGCCGAGGCCGAGCGACCACAGGACGGCGGCGTCGGACTCGCCGGACATGCCGTCGACCTTGTTCGCGGCGAGCACGACGGGCTTACCGGCCCGGCGAAGGAGCTTGACGACGGCCTCGTCGGTGTCGGTGGCTCCCACGGTGGCATCGACGACGAAGACGACGGCGTCGGCGGCCTCGATGGCGAACTCGGCCTGGGCGGCGACGGAGGCGTCGAGGCCGAGGACGTCCTGCTCCCAGCCGCCGGTGTCGACGACCTTGAAGCGGCGGCCGGCCCACTCGGCCTCGTAGGTGACGCGGTCACGGGTGACGCCGGGCTTGTCCTGGACGACGGCCTCGCGGCGGCCGATGATGCGGTTCACCAGGGTCGACTTGCCGACGTTCGGGCGGCCGACGACGGCGAGGGCCGGCAGCGGGCCGTGGCCGGCCTCGTCGATGGCGGCCTCGACATCCTCGACGTCGAAGCCCTCTTCGGCGGCGAGCTCCATGAACTCCGCGTACTCGGCGTCGCCGAGCGCTCCGTGTTCGTGCTGGTCGTTCATGAAGTCCGTACCTCGTTCATCGTGGTGATCGGTGGATCGCGATCGGGCGGTCCACTACTGAAAGTCTGGCCTAGCGCCCGGTCAGGCGCCTGGCGTTCTCCAGGTGGCCGGTGAGCCGGTCCTGGATGCGGACGGTGGCCTCGTCCAGGGCTTTGCGGGTGCGCCTTCCGCTGCCGTCGCCCGCTTCGAAGGCGTCCCCGAAGACGACGTCCACCCGGCTGCGCAGCGGCGGCAGCCCCTTTATCAACCGTCCGCGGCGCTCGGTGCTTCCCAGCACCGCGACCGGGACGATGGGCGCCCCCGACCGTACGGCGAAGTAGGCGAGGCCGGCCCGCAGCGAGGCGAAGTCGCCGTCGCCCCGGGTGCCCTCGGGGAAGATCCCGAGGACGCCGCCCTGGTCGAGCACGGCCAGCGCGTCGGTGATCGCGGTGCGGTCGGCGACCGCCCGGTCCACCTTGAGCTGGCCGATGCCTTCGAGGAACCGGCCGAGCGGCCCGACGAAGGCTTCCTTCTTGATCAGGAAATGGGTTCCGCGCGGGGCGGTGCCCATGACCATCGGGCCGTCGATGTTGTGGGAGTGGTTGACGGCGAGGATCACCGGACCGCTCGCCGGAACCCGCCAGGCGCCGAGCACCCGCGGCTTCCACAGCCCGTACATCAGGCCGACACCGATCCGGCGCCCGATCTCGGCGCCACGCTCCGTGGGAGCCGTCACTTGGTGGCCTGCTTCTCCTCGATGAGGGTGACCACGCACTCGATGACCTGGTCCAGGGTGAGCTCGGTGGTGTCCACCTCGACCGCGTCGTCGGCCTTGGCCAGCGGGGAGGTCTTGCGGCCGGAGTCCGCCGCGTCCCGCTTGATCAGGGCTGCCTGGGTGGCCGCCACGTCGGAACCCTTGATCTCGCCGCTGCGGCGGGCCGCGCGCGCCTCGGGGGAGGCGGTGAGGAACACCTTCAGGTCGGCGTCGGGCAGCACGGTCGTGCCGATGTCACGGCCCTCGACCACGATGCCCTGTCCGGCGCCCGCCGCGATGTCGCGCTGGAGCTGGGTGATCAGGGCCCGCACCTCGGGGACGGCGCTGACCGCGCTCACCTTGGACGTGACGTCCTGGGTGCGGATCGGCCCGGAGGCGTCCTCGCCGTCCACGGTGATGGTCGGCGCCGACGGGTCGGTACCGGAGACGATCACGGGCTTGGCGGCCGCGACGGCGATCTCCGCCGGGTCGTCGATGTCGATCCCGTTGCTGATCATCCACCAGGTGATCGCCCGGTACTGGGCTCCGGTGTCCAGATAGCTCAGCCCCAGCTTGGCGGCGACCGCCTTGGAGGTGCTGGACTTGCCGGTGCCGGAGGGGCCGTCGATGGCGACAATCACTGCTGCCGGAGCGGTCCGGGCGGCGCTTTCCACGGTGACGGACACCTTCCTGGTACGGGGCGGGGTTTGCTCGGGGCGCAAATCCGCCCCCTACAAGGTTACTGGCTCGTGCGAGCCCCCCGTCCCGCCCGGGTGCCCCACCGCCTCACTGCCGGATCGACCAGCCCCGCTCCCGCAGCGCAGCGGTCAGGCCGGGGGCCGCGGCCGGCTCGACCATGAGCTGGACCAGACCCGCCTGCTGGCCGGTGGCGTGCTCGATGCGGACGTCCTCGATGTTGACCCCGGCCCGGCCCGCGTCCGCGAACAGCCGCGCGAGACCGCCCGGCTCGTCGCTCAGGAGCACGGCGACGATCTCGTACGTGGCGGGCGCCGCGCCGTGCTTGCCCGGCACCCTGACGCGGCCCGCGTTGCCGCGGCGCAGCACGTCCTCGATGCCGGCGGCGCCGCCGCGCCGCTTGTCCTCGTCTGCGGACTCCAGGGAGCGCAGGGCGCGCACCGTCTCGTCGAGGTCGGCGGCGATCCCGGACAGGACGTCGGCGACCGGGCCCGGGTTGGCGGAGAGGATCTCGACCCACATGCCGGGGTCGGAGGCCGCGATGCGGGTCACGTCCCGAATGCCCTGGCCGCACAGCCGTACCGCCGTCTCGTCGGCCTCTTCGAGGCGGGCGGCGACCATGGAGGAGACCAGCTGCGGGGTGTGCGAGACCAGGGCCACGGCCCGGTCGTGGGCGTCGGCGTCCATGACGACCGGCACGGCGCGGCAGAGCGCGACCAGTTCGAGCGCCAGGTTGAGCACCTCGGTGTCGGTGTCCCGGGTCGGCGTGAGCACCCAGGGCCGGCCCTCGAAGAGGTCGGCGGTGGCGGCGAGCGGGCCCGAGCGCTCCTTGCCCGCCATGGGGTGGGTGCCGATGTACGCGCTCAGGTCGCAGCCAAGGGCGAGCAGCTCGCGGCGCGGGCCGCCCTTGACGCTGGCCACGTCGATGTACGCGCGGGCGATCCCGCCCCGGATCGCCCCGGCCAGGGTCTCCGCCACGTGCGCAGGCGGCACGGCCACGACGGCGAGGTCGACCCGGCCCTCGGGCGGCTCGTCCGTGCCGGCGCCGAGGGCGGCGGCGGTGCGGGCCTGGCCCGGGTCGTGGTCGGCGAGGTGCACGGTGATCCCGCGGCTCGCGAGGGCCAGGGCGGCGGAGGTGCCGATCAGGCCGGTACCGATGACGAGTGCGGTTCTCACTGGGCGATGTCCTTGCGCAGGGCGGCGGCGGAGCCGAGGTAGACATGGGCGATCTCGGCCTTGTCGAGGTAGGTCTCGACGTGCGCGAGGATCCGCACCACGCGGGGCATGGCGCCGGCTATGTCGAGCTCCTGCGCGCAGATCAGGGGTACGTCGGTGATGCCCAGCTGGCGCGCGGCGGCGGCCGGGAAGTCGCTGTGCAGATCCGGGGTGGCGGTGAACCAGATGCTGATGAGGTCGTCCGGAGTCAGCCCGTTGCGCTCCAGGATCTCGGTGAGCAGCGCGCCGACCTGCTCGTCCATGTGCCCGGCCTCGTCCCGCTCAAGCTGGACGGCCCCGCGGACCGCTCGTACCGCCACGACGTACTCCTCGGACTTCGGCCTTCGATCTTCGTTCCCGTTCAGCGTAGTCAGCGCCACCGACATCGCGGAGGCCGCGGCCGCCCTGCGAGACGGGGACGGCCGCCGCGTGCCGTCCGCGCCACAGGTTCCGCTCCCGGGTCGGGCCGTCCGGGGACCTCATCGGTTCGGCTCCGCCACTTGGGCGAACGGCGTCCCGGGGAGCCGTTCGGGGCGGGTCTGCGGTAGAACCGACGGATGATCCTGCACGTGGTTCCCCTGGACGAGTGGTCGGCCGCCCCCGGCCTGCCCTACGCCCCGCCCTCGCTGGCCGCCGAGGGCTTCGTGCACTGCTCGGCCGACGAGGCCTCCGCGCTGTCCATCGCCGACGCCCACTACCGCGAGGTGCCCGGCCCGCTCCTGGTCCTGCGCATCGACGAATCGGCGCTGGCCGCGGAGGTCCGCTGGGAGGGCACCGGGGACGTCCTGTTCCCGCATGTGTACGGGCCCGTCGAGCGGGCGGCCGTGACGGAGGTCCTCGCAGTGCGCCGGGACGCCGAGGGGCGCGCGCTGGGCCTCACGCCCCGGATGTGACCCCGGCGGGCCTGTTCCCCGCCCGGATGGAGGGATTGGGCGAGTACGCGCCGGGACTCCGGGTCGTCGGTGCTTCGTCCCGGGGTCATTCGACGCCAGGATGCTCCTGCCGCGCGTGCTTCCGGTGGGGCGGAAGAAAACCTTCCGGACGGACGGCCTGACGACCCTGGACGTCCGGCGTGACGGCTTCACATTCGGCGTGACGACTTGAGGAGCACACGATGGACGCAGCCAACAGCCGCAGGACGGTACTCGTGGCGGCGGCGGGAGCGGCCGGAGCGGCGGCCCTGGCGGGCTGTTCGGACTCCGGGGACGGCGGCGGAAGTCCGACGCCGCCTCCGACGGTCACCGGTTCCGCCACCCCGGGCCGGCCGAGCCCGCCCACGACCGCCGCCGCCCAGGCGAGCCAGCCCGCCCAGGGCGGCAAGGTACTCGCCAAGACCTCGGACATCCCGGTCGGCGGAGGCATGGTCTTCGCGGAGCAGAAGGTCGTCGTCACCCAGCCGGAGGCCGGCACCTTCAAGGGCTTCTCGGCGATCTGCACCCACCAGGGCTGCACGCTCTCCAGCGTGTCCGGAGGCACCATCAACTGCCCCTGCCACGGCAGCAAGTACCGGATCGCGGACGCCTCGGTGGCCAACGGGCCCGCCCAGCGCCCGCTGCCCGCACAGCAGATCACCGTCGAAAACGGTTCGATCATGCTGCCCTGACCAGCGACCATGAAGCCATGACGCCAGAGGAACTCGTTGCCGGCCACACCGTCTACTCCTGCGTCATGGGCTCGCGCGCCTTCGGTCTCGCGACCGAAGGCAGCGACACCGACGTGCGCGGGATCTATCTGGCGCCGACCCCGCTGTTCTGGCGCTTCGACAAGCCCCCGACACATGTCGAGGGCCCGGCGGACGAACAGTTCAGCTGGGAGCTGGAGCGGTTCTGCGAGCTGGCCCTGCGCGCCAATCCGACCACCCTGGAGTGCCTGCACTCCCCGCTCGTCGAGCACATCGACGACACCGGGCGGGAACTCCTGGCCCTGCGCGGCGCGTTCCTCTCCCGTCAGGCCCACGTGACGTTCGCCCGGTACGCGCTGGGCCAGCGCAAGAAGCTCGACGCGGATGTGCGGCAGCACGGCGCGCCGCGGTGGAAGCACGCCATGCATCTGCTGCGGCTGCTGACGAGCTGCCGCGATCTGCTGCGCACCGGCGAGCTCACCATCGACGTCGGCGCCGAGCGCGAGCGGCTGCTCGCGGTCAGGCGGGGCGAGTTCTCCTGGCCGGAGGTGGAGTCCTGGATGACCCGCCTGGCCACCGAGTCCGACGAGGCGGCCACGGCCACTCCCCTGCCACCCGAGCCCGACCGGGCCCGGGTGGCGGAGTTCCTGTTCCGGGTGCGCCGCGACTCAGCCCTGACGGCGGACGCGTACGACGAAGTCGTGCAGCGCGTCGTGCCCGGCGGCGGGCAGTAGCAGGGGCTCAGGCATCCCAGAGGGCCCCCAGGGTCAGGAGTTCGCTGCGGTACTCGATGCGTTCGGCCCACTCCTTGGGCCAGGCCGCGGCTCCCAGGTGGGCGCCGGCGAACGCGCCGGCCAGGCAGGCGATGGAGTCCGAGTCGCCCTGGGTGCAGGCGGCCCGGCGGAGCGCCGTGAGCGGTTCGTCGGGGAACAGCAGGAAGCAGAGCAGGCCCGTGGCGAAGGCCTCCTCGGCGATCCAGCCGTCGCCGGTCTCCAGACAGGGGTCGGTCTCGGGCGAGGGGTTGCGCAGCGCCTTGAGCACCCGGTCGAGCGCGTCCAGGCAGTCGTCCCAGCCGCGCGCGATGAAGTGGCCGGGCGTCGGGTCCTGCGCAAGCGTCCACAGGTCGCCGAGCCAGCGGTCGTGGTACCGGTTGCGGTTCTCGTACGCGTACGAGCGCAGCTGGCCGACCAGGCCCATCGGGTCGGCGCCCTGGGCGAGCAGGAACACCGCCCGCGCGGTGAGGTCGCTGGCGGCGAGTGCGGTCGGGTGGCCGTGGGTGAGTGCGGACTGCAACTGGGCGGCGCCCGCCCGCTGTTCCTCGCTCAGACCCGGAACGAGCCCGATCGGGGCGACCCGCATGTTGGCGCCGCAGCCCTTGGAGCCGAGCTGGACGGCCTGCTGCCAGGGCAGCCCGCTGTCGAGCTTCGCGCACGCCACCAGGCAGGTCCGGCCGGGGGCCCGGTTGTTCTCGGGCGAGTGGTACCAGTCGACGAACTCCGCGCGGACCGGGCCTTCGAGCCGGTCCGGGCCGAGCAGCCCGCGGTCCATGGCGGTACGGATGCCGCGGCCGAGCGCGAGCGTCATCTGGGTGTCGTCGGTGACGAACGCGGGGCTGGGCAGCGCCATCTCACGCCACGGCCCGCACTTGGCCAGGATCGCGGGCACATCGCTGAACTCGGTCGGGAAGCCGAGGGCATCCCCCAGCGCGAGGCCGATCAAGGCACCGGTCGCCGTCTGTTTCGCAGCACGGTTCATGACTGTCGTCCCTCCGGGCGCAGAAGGGGCGGATGCAGCGCGGTGGCCGGACCCGCCCGGTAGAGCGCGGCCGGTTTGCCCCGGCCGCCGGTCAGCCGCGAGGCGCCTGCCACCTGCTCGACGAAGCCGGGCGTGGCAAGGACCTTGCGGCGGAAGTTGGGGCGGTCCAGGGCGGTGCCCCAGACCGTCTCGTAGACCTGTCGCAGCTCGCCGAGGGTGAACTCGGGCGGGCAGAACGACGTGGCGAGGCAGGTGTATTCGAGCTTGGCGCCGACGCGTTCGCGGGCGTCGGCGAGGATGTCGGCGTGGTCGAAGGCGAGCTGTCCGCTGGTGCCGAAGGCGATCCACTCGGCGTGCGCCGCGTCGCCTCCGCCGCGAGGTTCGGGCAGGTCGGGCACGAGCGCGGTGTAGGCCACCGACACGACCCGCATGCGGGGGTCGCGGTCCGGCTCGCTGTAGGTGCGCAGCTGTTCCAGGTGCAGCCCGGCCACGACGTCGTCGGGCAGGCCGGTCTCCTCGGCCAGTTCGCGCCGGGCCGCGAGCTCGGCGGACTCGCGCGGCAGCACGAACCCGCCGGGCAGCGCCCACGCCCCCGCGTACGGCTCCTGGCCGCGCCGGATGAGCAGCGCGTGCAGGGCGCCGCCCCGGACCGTGAAGACGGCGAGGTCGACGGTGACGGCGAACGGTTCGAAGGCGTGCGGGTCGTACCCCTCGGGCACGTTTCCCGCCGGCCCCCGGGCGCCCCCCTCCAGGGCCCGGGGGCCGACGGCGGTCATCGTCGCTCCGGCAGCGGGTCGCCGAGGTCCCAGCCCCGGTCGAGCAGCGCGTCGACGGCGGCGACGGCGGTGGCCAGCCGCTCCTCGTGCGGGCCGCGCAATTCGATGAACTCCCGCCCGGAACGGGTCAGTTCGGCCCGGAACCGGTCGGTCATCCAGGGCCGCAGCTCCTCGCCGTCGCGCAGCCCGTCGTCCTCGAAGGGCACGCCCTCGTGGTCGGTGAGCAGCCACAGGTGGTGGGCGGCGGCCCGTTCGGCGGCGGCTTCGACGCGCGGGTTGCGGCGGCCCATGTAGCGCTCGTGCCACACGGTGGTGGCGAAGGAGTCGGTATCGCAGAACAGCACGGGCGAGCCGAGCCCGGCGGCGGTGTTCTCGCGCTCGTTCTGCCGCTCGGCGATCACCGGGAACTCGTCCGAGCCGAACTCGACGTCCTCCCACTGCGCCTGCGGGTAGCGGGAGCGCAGGGCGGCGAGCTTGCCCTCGCTGTACTCGCGCCCGTACTCCTCGACCCACCGGGTGCCCGCCCAGGGGCCGCCGCGCTCCCGGTAATGCCCGGCGAGCGCGCGGGCCATGGTGGTGGTGCCGGTCGACTCGGCGCCGAGCACGACCACGCGCCGGGCGAGCCGGGCCCGTACCGGCTCCGCGAGGAAGTCCCAGGTGCCCACCGGGTCCTTGCGCACGGCCGTGCCGGAGACGGGGAACAGGGTGCGGTCGAGGTCGACGAGGACGTGCTCGGCGCCGAAGCGCCGGGCGAGTTCGTCGCCGTACGACTCGGAGGTGAAGACCGCGTCGACGCGCTCGGGCACGGCGCCCCGGAAGACGGCCATGTGAGCGTCCCATATGCCGGGGTCGTTGAGGTCCATCTCGATGTCGTCGACGGCTCCCAGGACCCGGGCGTCCGGGTGTACCTCGCGCATCCACTGGACCCGCTCGGCCAGCGGAATCGTCTCGACGGAGGCCGCGCACACCAGCACGGTGAGCCGCTCGCAGCGGTCGGCGGCGGTGCGGACGAGGTGGTGGTGGCCGGCGTGCGGCGGATAGAACTTGCCGAGGACCAGGCCGTGTCCGTGGGCCTTCATGCCGCCACCTCCGCGAGCCGGGCCGGGCGCGCGCCGAGCTCGCGCCGCCAGCCGCGCAGTCCGACCAGGCACAGCGTCAGGAACCCGGCGTACAGGAGCGAGGTCAGACAGAGCTCCTTGTAGGCGTAGAGCGGGATGTAGACCACGTCCGCCGCGATCCACAGCCACCAGGACTCGACGAGCTTCTTGCACTGCCCGTACGTCGCCGTCAGGGAAAGGGCGGTGGTGAGCGCGTCCCAGAACGGGACGGTCGAATCGGTGGCCGCGCCCAGCAGGAAGGTGAGCGCGACGGTCCCCACCGCCCCCGCCGCGAGCAGCCACAGCCACTCGGTGCGGGTCGTCCGCCGGACCGGAAGCGCGCCGGAACCTGATCCACCCCCGTGGGCCCAGGTCCACCAGCCGTACACGGCGAGGGCGATGAAGACGACTTGGAGTCCGGCGTCCGCGTACAGGCCCGCCTGGAGGAACAGCACGATGAAGAACACGTTGTTGGCGAGTCCCACCGGCCAGTTGGCGATGTGCTGCCGGGCCACCAGCCAGACACACAGCGCGCCGGTCGCGAAGCCGAGGATCTCGGTCCAGGTGAGGCTCACGCCCGTACCCCCTTAATGGTCACTCTGACTATAAAGGCGTTCGGGCCGACCGCACAAGGCTGTTCGGGCGGGCGCACAGGGTTTGCAGCCTCACAGGGTTTGCGGCCTCACGAGGTTTCGGGGGCGCACGCAACGAAAGAGCCCGGCTCCCCGTACGAAACGGGAAACCGGGCTCTGTCAGCGGGTGTTGGCGGTGTCTAGAGGTCGACCTCGCGCATCAGCATGCCGACCTCGGTGTTGGTGAGGCGGCGCAGCCAGCCGGACTTCTGGTCGCCGAGCCCGATCGGGCCGAAGGAGACCCGCACCAGCTTCTCGACCGGGAAGCCGGCCTCGGCCATCATGCGGCGCACGATGTGCTTGCGGCCCTCGTGGAGCTCGATCTCGACGAGGTAGTTCTTGCCGGTCTGCTGGACGACGCGGAAGGCGTCGGCCCGCGCGTAGCCGTCCTCCAGCTGGATGCCCTCCTTGAGGCGCTTGCCGATCTCGCGCGGCAGCGGGCCCGTGATGGCGGCCAGGTAGGTCTTCTTCACGCCGTACTTGGGGTGGGTCAGACGGTGGGCCAGCTCGCCGTGGTTGGTGAGCAGGATGATGCCCTCGGTCTCGGTGTCGAGCCGGCCGACGTGGAAGAGCCGGGTCTCGCGGTTGGTGACGTAGTCACCGAGGCACTGGCGGCCGTCCGGGTCCTCCATGGTGGAGACGACGCCGGCCGGCTTGTTCAGCGCGAAGAACAGGTACGACTGGGTGGCGACGGTCAGGCCGTCCACCTTGATCTCGTCCTTCTCGGGGTCGACACGCTTGCCCTGTTCGAGCACGATCTCGCCGTTGACCTCGACGCGGGCCTGCTCGATCAGCTCCTCGCAGGCGCGGCGCGAGCCCATGCCGGCCCGGGCGAGGACCTTCTGCAGCCGCTCGCCCTCCTGCTCGGCGCCCGGGAAGGTCTTGGGGGTCTTCACGTCCGGCTTGTCGGCGTACCGGTCACGGTTGCGCTGCTCGATCTTGGCGTCGAGCTCGCGCGGGCGGGCCTGGCCCAGGCGCTGGCCGTGCGGGCCGCGGCGCACCGGGGTACCGCCCTGGGGCGCCTTCGGGCCACCCTTGGCGCCTCCGCGCGCGGAAGCGCCGCGACCGCCGCGGGGGGCGTCGCCGCCCACGTCGTAGGTGCGCTCCTCGGGGCGGGGACGGGGGGTCTTGCCGCTGCCGCTCTGGCGCGGGCCGCCGCTCTTGCGCTGGTCGTCGCGCCCGCCACCGGCGCCGCGGTTGCCGCCCCGGCCACCGCCACCACTGCTGCTGCCGCGGCCGCCGCTGTTGCCACCACGGCTCCCGCCGTTGTTTCCGCTGCTGTTCCTGCCGCTGCTGCTTCGCATCACATTTCCGTCTTGTCGTCTGCGGGGGTTTCCGGCGCGTCGGGCGCGTCCGGATCGAACGACGGCACACCCTCCAGCGTCTCGGCCTCGATCGCGTCCGCCTCGGGGAGGAAGGGCGCGAGCTCCGGGAGCTCGTCCAGGCCGCGCAGGCCCATCCGCTCCAGAAAGTAGTTCGTCGTCCTGTACAGGATCGCACCTGTTTCGGGTTCCGTGCCCGCCTCGTCGACCAGACCCCGCTGGAGCAGGGTCCGCATGACCCCGTCACAGTTCACTCCGCGCACCGCGGAGACCCGCGAGCGGCTCACCGGCTGGCGGTACGCGACGACCGCCAGGGTCTCCAGGGCCGCCTGGGTGAGCCGGGCCTGCTGGCCGTCCAGGACGAAGCCCTCGACGGCGTCGGCGTAGGCGGCCCGGCTGTAGAACCGCCAGCCGCCCGCCACGAGCCTCAGCTCGAATCCGCGGCCCTGGACGGTGTACTCGTCGGCCAGCTCCCGCAGGGCGTCCGCCACGGCCCGCCTGGGCCGTTCCAGAACCTTCGCGAGGTGCTCCTCGGTGGCGGGCTCGTCGACGACCATGAGGACGGCTTCCAGGGCGGGTTTCAGCTCCAGCTCCTCCGTCACGCGTTCTCCTCCTCCGTCACCACTTGGTCGAACTCGTCGGTCACCGCCGGCGCCCCGTCGCCCTCCCCGCCGCTCCAGCGCACCATCAGCTCCCCCAGCGCCTCGTCCTGGTCCAGGACCACGGCCTTCTCGCGGTACAGCTCCAGGAGGGCCAGGAACCGGGCGACCACGGTGAGGGTGTCCGGCGCGTCCTCGGCCAGCACCCGGAAGCTGACCTCTCCGGTCTCCCGCAGCCGGGCCACCACGATCTCGGCCTGCTCCCGCACGGACACCAGCGGGGCATGGATGTGATCGACGTACACCTGCGGCTTCGCCCTGGGCTGCATGGCCTTCACGGCCAGCTTGGCGAATCCCTCGGCACCGATGCTGATGACGACCTCGGGCAGGAGCTCGGCGAGATGCGCCTCCAGGCCGACGGTACGGGGGTAGCGGCGCGCCTCCCCGTCCAGCCGCTCACTGAAGATGTCGGCGATCCGCTTGTACGCCCGGTACTGCAGCAGCCGCGCGAACAGCAGGTCCCGCGCCTCCAGAAGCGCGAGATCGGCCTCGTCCTCCACCTCGGCGGCGGGCAGCAGCCGGGCGGCCTTGAGGTCGAGCAGGGTGGCGGCGACCACGAGGAACTCGGTGGTCTGATCCAGGTCCCAGTCGGGCCCCATGCCCCTGATGTGCGCCATGAACTCGTCGGTGACCTTGGACAGGGCGACCTCGGTGACGTCCATCTTGTGCTTGGAGATCAGCTGAAGCAGAAGGTCGAAGGGCCCTTCGAAGTTGGCAAGCCGAACGGTGAACCGCCCGTCGGAGGGCTCGGGCTCACTGGGGGGTTGCTCAGGGCCGGCCCCGGCCTCCGGGGCATTTGAGGAGCGGGGGTCCGGCGGCGGAGTCCCTGGCGACCACGGACCCGCAGCCGGCGAATCCTCCCCGAGGCCCGCGGCGGAGCCGCCGGGTGTCACAGCGGGAAGGGGCGGGGCGGGGAGAGAACCCCCCGGCCCCCGACCCAGCGCACGGCGCCCCGCACGCGCAGCGGGGGCAGGGGGCTCGTCAGCAGTCGGCAAGAGTGGTCCAGGGGGTGGAGAGGCGGGCGGAGCGGCTCCGCCGCAGGCTAACGGCTACCGCCCCCGAAGACGCCGTACGAGGATGCTCGCGTCGCCCCGCGACTCCAGGTCCGCGAGGACGACGGCGACGGCCTCGCGGACGATGCGCCCGCGGTCGACCGCGAGCCCGTGCTCCCCCCGCAGGACCAGGCGCGCATGCTCCAGGTCCATGAGCTCCTCCGCGGAGACGTACACGGTGATCTTCTCGTCGTGCCGCTCGCGCCCGCTGGGCCGCCGGTTGGCCGCCCGCTGGCGGCGCCGCTGCTGGGCAGTGCCGGAGCCGGAGGAGGAGCCGCCCTGTGCGGGCGTGCGCCGGGCCTTGGCGGTCTCCGCATCGGCGGCGCCCCGGCTGCGCGGTTCGGCCGAGCCGGAGTCCTCCTCGGCTGCGGTGTGCTCCGCCTCGGGCGCGGGCACGTCCGCGACGGGCTCGCTCTCGCCCGCCGGAGCCGGCACCCTCGCCTCGCCGTTGGCCCCGCGCCTCGGGGCGGACGGCGAGAGCGCCATCCCCCCGGTCGTACGGAACAGTTCGTCGGCCCCGGGCAGACTCACTCGGCGTGACACCGGGCGAGCACCTCCCTGGCGAGCTGACGGTAGGCGGCCGCGCCGACGGAGTTGGAGGCGTACGTCGTGATCGGCTCACCGGCGACCGTGGTCTCCGGGAAGCGCACGGTCCGGCCGATGACCGTGTGGTAGACGTGGTCGTCGAAGGCCTCGACCACGCGGGCCAGGACCTCCCGGCTGTGCACCGTGCGGGAGTCGTACATGGTGGCGAGGATGCCGTCCAACTCCAGGTCGGGGTTGAGGCGTTCCTGCACCTTCTCGATCGTCTCGGTGAGCAGCGCGACACCGCGCAGCGCGAAGAACTCGCACTCCAGCGGCACGATCACCTTGTGAGCCGCCGTCAGGGCGTTGACGGTGAGCAGGCCGAGCGAGGGCTGACAGTCGATCACGATGTAGTCGTAGTCCTGCATCAGCGGCTTCAGCGCCCGCTGGAGCGTGGACTCGCGCGCGACCTCGCTCACCAACTGCACCTCGGCGGCGGACAGGTCGATGTTGCTCGGCAGCAGGTCCATGTTGGGGACCGCGGTCTTGAGCAGCACCTCGTCGGCCGACATGCCCCGCTCCATGAGCAGGTTGTAGACAGTGAGGTCGAGTTCCATCGGGTTCACGCCGAGGCCGACCGACAGGGCACCCTGCGGGTCGAAGTCGACGAGCAGCACGCGGCGTCCGTACTCCGCGAGCGCGGCACCCAGGTTGATGGTCGACGTCGTCTTGCCCACGCCGCCCTTCTGGTTGCACATCGCGATGATCTTCGCGGGACCGTGGTCGGTCAGCGGACCCGGGATCGGGAAGTACGGCAGCGGCCGTCCGGTCGGGCCGATCCGCTCGCGGCGCTGGCGGGCAGCGTCGGGTGCGAGGGTGGCCGCGTACTCGGGGTCGGGCTCGTACTCGGCGTCGGGGTCGTAGAAGTGCCCCTGGGGCACTTCGTCAAAGTCGGCGAGAGCGGCGGTCTCCCGGCCGCTCTCGTTGCCGGCCGTGGCGTTCACGTGTAGGCCGTCCATCATCCGTGGGGCTGTCGTCATGTGCTGGGTGGTTTCGAAGGTGCGGACCGCGACGGAGCCGACAGCCTCGGGCCCCGAAGGGCTCTGGCCCCGTACGGACATCCCCGCAGGGATTCCTGACTGACCACCTCCGGGAGTAAATGTCGACTCATTCACAAGTCGTCTTACCTCCTTGGACGTGACCAGGAAACTTTATCGATAGGTCAGCGTGGCACCATGCCGACGGTTGGCGACTCTATGGCGTGTCACCGGTCCGCAGCAACACAATCCGCCGGACCCGGCCCGATGTGTCGGCAACCGAACACCACTCTGTCAAGGGCGTACGGGCACTCAGACGCGCGTTTCACCGGTGCGCGAAACGGTTAAAGGGTTACGTTCGAGGCGAGTTGAGCGAGCCTGGCACAGGTGGGCGGAAGTGTCGCGATACACATCCGGCCGGACCTTGGTCGACAAGGTCCGGCCGGATGTACGAGGTTGACGGTCCGCGTTGACGAACCGGCGATTTACTAGCCGAGCAGGGCGTGCAGCTCGACCTGGTCGAGGCCGTGGGCCTCGGCGACCGGGCCGTAAACGACCTGGCCGTCATGGGTGTTGAGGCCGAGCGCGAGCGCGGCGTCGCGGCGCAGCGCCTCGACCCAGCCGTTGTTCGCCAGCGACACGATGTAGGGCAGCGTGGCGTTGGTGAGGGCGTAGGTGGAGGTGTTCGGCACCGCGCCCGGCATGTTGGCGACGCAGTAGAAGACCGAGTTGTGGACCATGAAGGTCGGCTCGGCGTGGGTGGTCGGACGCGAGTCCTCGAAGCAGCCGCCCTGGTCGATCGCAATGTCGACAAGGACACTTCCGGGCTTCATCTTGGCGACGAGCTCGTTGGTGACCAGCTTCGGTGCCTTGGCGCCGGGGATGAGCACCGCGCCGATGACGAGGTCGGCCTCGATGACGGCCTTCTCCAGCTCGTAGGCGTTGGAGACGATCGTCTGCACCTTGGTGCCGAAGATCTTGTCGGCCTCGCGGAGCTTGTTGATGTCCTTGTCGAGCAGGGTCACGTGGAAGCCCATGCCGACGGCGATCTGGGCCGCGTTCCAGCCGGAGACGCCGCCGCCGATGACGACGGCACGGCCGGCGTGGGTGCCGGGGACGCCGCCGGGCAGCACGCCGCGGCCGCCGGCCGAGCGCATCAGGTGGTAGGCGCCGACCTGCGGGGCCAAGCGGCCCGCGACCTCGGACATCGGGGCGAGCAGCGGCAGCTGGCGGTTGGCCGTCTCCACGGTCTCGTACGCGATCGCGGTGGTGCCGGACTCCAGAAGGGCGTCCGTGCACTCGCGGGAGGCGGCGAGGTGCAGGTAGGTGAAGAGCGTCTGGTCCTTGCGGAGGCGGTGGTACTCCTCCGCGATGGGCTCCTTGACCTTCAGCAGCAGGTCGGCGGTGGCCCAGACCTCGTCAGCGGTGGCGAGGATCTCCGCGCCGGCCGAGACGTACTCGGCGTCCGTGATCGAGGAGCCGACGCCGGCGTTCTGCTCGACGAAGACCTGGTGGCCGTGGCGCACGAGCTCGTGCACACCGGCGGGGGTGATGGCCACCCGGAACTCGTTGTTCTTGACCTCGCGGGGGATACCGACCTTCACGTCGATCACGGTCCTTGACTCAGGGGAAGACGGGGGCAATGCGATACATACCCGGCCGCACACGGGCGCACCGGGACACACCGCAGGAAGTTGCGGCTCACCCAGTCTAATGAAGGTCTTCCCGCTGTCTACCCTTACAAAGCTTTAATCTTTGGCCGAAGCACTACGGATTTCGCAGGCCCCCTGCCCTTGACGGCTCATCTTCCAGCAATCTGTCGGCCTCCGCCCGGTGCAGCCGGGCCGCGGCCGGGTCGCCGAGCCGGTCCAGGGTGTCGGCGAGCCTGAGCTGGAGCGCGGCCTCGAGGCGCAGATCACCGGCCTTGCGCGCGGACTCGACCGCCTCGCGGCAGGTGCGCAGCGACTCCTCGGGGCGCCCCGCGTACTCCTGGACCCGGGCCGCCTCGCTCAACGCCCTTGCCTGGCTGGGGAGATCGCCGAGCCGCCGGTATCCGGCCACCGCGGCCCGCCAGCCCCGCAGCGCCTCGCCGTAGCGGCCCGCGTACGTGTGCACGGTGGCGAGCCGCCCGTAGAGGCGGGCCTGGTCCGCCCGCTCGCCGCGCGCGAGCCTATGGGACAGGGCCCGCCCGTACCAGTCGGCGGCCCGGTGCCAGTCGCCCAGCTCCTGGTGGGCGCCGCCTACGGATTCCATCGCGCGGCCGGTCGCGTACGGGTCGTTCGCGGCGCGGCCCGCGTCCAGGGCGGCCCGGTAGCGGGCCAGGGCGTCGGTGGTCCGCCCGGCCTCGGCGTCCAGGTCGCCCAGGTTGAGCAGGGCCGCGGCCTTTTCGCGGTGCAGTTCGCGGCGCTCGGCGACGTCCAGGACGAGCTGGTGCAGGCCGTACAGGTCGGGGGCCGCGGCCTCGGCGCCCCGGTGCGCGGCGAGCGCGCGGACCAGCGCGGCCACCAGGCGCCGGGCCAGGGTGTCGAGCTCGCCGTCCTCCACCGCGAGCCGGGCGGCCGCGAGCAGCGCGGGCCTGCGGCCGCTCAGCCAGGCGTCGGCGACGGCCGCGCCGGGGAAGCGCAGGGCGCGCGGCAGGCCCGCGAGCTTCTTGCGGGCGGGCGAGCCCTCCGGCTCGGTGACCGCCCGGCAGGACTGGAGCAGCCGCACCGTCCGCTCCAGCATCCGGGCCCGGGCCAGCTGGATCTCGCCGGGCCGGTCCACGCTCTCGCAGAGCGTGCGAAGCAGCGGCGCCAGGGCGCCGGGCACCCGGTACTGCTCGGGCGCGTCCGGGTCCGGCCGGAGCAGTCCCCACGCCACGAAGTCGTCGAGGGCGGCCTGGGCCCCCGAGACCGAGCAGCCGGCCAGGGCGGAGGCGGTGTGCGCGTCGGCGATCCCGGCGGGGGCGAAGGAGAGCAGTCGCAGCATCCGCGCGGCCGACTGCGTGAGGGAGTCGTACACAAGGCGGAAGGACTGCGCCAACGGCCGTGCCGCGATGGGGAGTTCGGCCCCGTCGTCGGACATGGCGCGCAGCTGCTTGGCCACGTCGGAGACGGCGGCCTTGGGACGGGCGCGAAGCCAGCCGCCGACCAGGACGAGGGCCGCGGGCTGTCCCCCGCACGCCTCGACGAGGGTCTCGGCGGCGCGCGGGTCCACCGTGACGCGGACCGCGCCGGTGAAGCCTTCCAGGAGTTCGACGCCCGACTTCACGTCGAGGCCGCCCAGCGTGCAGGGGCGTACGTCCGGAATTCCGGTGAGCGGCCCCTCGGCGGTGGCCACGACCAGCGACGGGGAGGTGTCGGGCAGGAGCGGGCCGACCTGTTCGGCGTCGGCAGCGTCGTCGAGCAGCACGATCGCCCGGCGGTCCGCTAGCGCGCCCCGCACGAGTTGGGTCAGCTCGTCCTGGCCCGCTCCGGGCGGCGCCGGGACCTTCAGCGCGTCGAGCAGTTCCCGGGCGACCCGGTCGGCCGGAACGCGGACCCCGCCGGGTTCGGTGAGCGCGGCCCGCAGGACGCCGTCGGGGTAGTCGCCGGCCACCTGGCGGGCGAGTTCGCAGGCGAGCGCGGTGCGGCCGGAGCCGGGCCGGCCCGCGATCAGCAGGACCCTGGCCCGGGGCGACTTCTTCCCTGACAGGGTGTCAAGTCCGGCCCGTTCGATGTCGGCCCGGAGCTCCTTCAACTCCCGCTGCCTGCCCAGGAATTGACCCGTGCGCCGCCCGGCGGCAGCGCCGCCCACGTCCACCGCCTGATCCGTCACGGGCCACGCTCCGTCCGCCTGCGCACCTGGAGACCATGCGGGTCTCCGCACGGTCGGTCCGAGCGTAGTTCACCCTTCGTGACCGTTTGGGGGGAGCAGGGCCCACTTCCGTCCGATGTCGCCCGATCGGATCAGCGGATTTTCAGATCGGTCACCCGCACGGCGGGCTCACTCCTCGAAGGGGCGGGCCGGCCAGGGCGCCCCGGCCGGGCGCAGCGCCTCGACGCCGTCCCCGTTCAAGGCCGCGGCCAGCGCCAGGACGCCGACCACCAGGCAGGTGTTGTGCAGCTCCCCCGCGAGCGCGCCCCGTACGAGATCGGCGACCGGGACGCGGGCCAGCTCCATGTCGGCCTCCTCCTCGGAAACCTCGAAGCGCTCCCCCTCCGCCTCGGACAGGTCCCGCGCCAGGAAGATCCGTACGGCTTCGTCACTGCCGCCGGGGCTCGTGTACACGTCGGTCAGGACGTGCCACTGCTCGGCCTTGACGTGCGCCTCCTCGTACAGCTCGCGCTGGGCGGCGTGCAGCGGGTTCTCGCCGGGCACGTCCAGGAGCCCGGCCGGGATCTCCCACAGCTTCTGGCGTACGGGGTGGCGGTACTGGCGCAGCACCAGGACGCGGCCCTCGTCGTCCAGGGCGACGATCGCCACCGAGCCGGGGTGGGTCTGGTAGTCGCGCTGGTGGACCGCGCCGTCGGGCATCACGACGTCGTCGGTGCGCACCCCGGTCTTGTGGCCGGTGAAGGGGGTGGCGGTCGCCACGATCTGCCAGTGTTCGGCGGTGTCCTCGATGGCCATGACGGCGTCCTCCCACAGTGCGCGCACAAAAACAGAACCGGGGTACGGCTCCTTCGGAAAGGTCCGTACCCCGGCAACGTTAACTTGTGGCGACTACTTGGCGGTCTTGCCCGTCTTGCGCTCGACGGCGGCCTTGACCAGGCCCGCGAAGAGCGGGTGCGGGCGCGTCGGGCGCGAGCGCAGCTCCGGGTGCGCCTGGGTGGCGACCAGGTAGGGGTGCACCTCGCGCGGGTACTCGACGTACTCGACGAGCTTGTTGTCCGGGGAGGTGCCCGAGAAGACGATGCCCGCCTTCTTCTCCAGCTCCGCGCGGTAGGTGTTGTTCACCTCGTAGCGGTGGCGGTGGCGCTCCTCGACGTAGGGCTGGTCGTCGTAGACCTCGCGGACGATGGAGCCCTCGGCGAGCTTCGCCGGGTACAGGCCGAGCCGCATCGTTCCGCCCAGGTCGCCCGCGCCCTCGACGTAGGCCAGCTGCTCCTCCATCGTCGAGATGACGGGGTGGGCGGTGGCGGCGTCGAACTCGGTGGAGTTGGCGTCCGGGATGCCGGCCAGGTTGCGGGCCGCCTCGATGACGATGCACTGCAGGCCGAGGCAGATGCCGAGCAGCGGCACCTTGTTCTCGCGGGCGTACTGGATCGCGCCGATCTTGCCGTTGACGCCGCGGTCGCCGAAGCCGCCGGGCACCAGGATCGCGTCCACGTCGCCGAGGTGCTTCTTGGCGCCGGCCGGGGTCTTGCAGTCGTCGGAGGTGACCCACTTGACCTTGACGCGGGCCTTGTTGGCGAAGCCGCCGGCCCGCATGGCCTCGGTGATCGAGAGGTAGGCGTCGGGCAGGTCGATGTACTTGCCGACCAGGGCGACGGTCACCTCGTGCAGCGGGTTGTGGACCCGGTCGAGCAGGTCGTCCCACTGCGTCCAGTCCACATCGCGGAACGGCAGGTCCAGCTTGCGGACGACGTAGGCGTCCAGGCCCTCGGTGTGGAGCACCTTGGGAATGTCGTAGATCGACTTGGCGTCGATGGCGGCGACCACGGCGGCCTCGTCGACGTCGCACATCAGCGAGATCTTGCGCTTGATGGACAGCGGCACCTCGCGGTCGGCGCGCAGCACGATCGCGTCGGGCTGGATGCCGATGTTGCGCAGGGCGGCGACCGAGTGCTGGGTCGGCTTGGTCTTCAGCTCGCCCGAGGGGCCGATGTAGGGCAGCAGCGAGATGTGCACGACGAAGACGTTGTCGCGGCCGACCTCGTGGCGGACCTGGCGGACGGTCTCCAGGAACGGCAGCGACTCGATGTCGCCGACCGTGCCGCCGACCTCGGTGATGACGACGTCGACGTCGTCGGTCGCCATCCGGCGGATGCGGTGCTTGATCTCGTTGGTGATGTGCGGGATGACCTGGACGGTGTCACCGAGGTACTCGCCGCGCCGCTCCTTGGCGATGACCTGCGAGTAGACCTGGCCGGTCGTCACGTTGGCGGACCCGTCGAGGTCCACGTCGAGGAAGCGCTCGTAGTGGCCGATGTCCAGGTCGGTCTCGGCGCCGTCGTTGGTGACGAACACCTCGCCGTGCTGGAACGGGTTCATCGTGCCCGGATCGACGTTCAGGTACGGGTCGAGCTTCTGCATCGTGACCCGCAGGCCCCGCGCCTTGAGGAGCGCACCCAGGCTGGAGGCAGTCAGACCCTTGCCGAGGGAAGAGGCGACACCCCCGGTGACGAAGATGTGCTTGGTCGTCGTGGCTGCGCTGTTTCGCAAAGCCTTGGGCTGCATGGCCAAGAGGGGGCTCCCGTGGTCGCTGTGTGGAATGCGTGCCGGTCACCCTGTGTGGATCTTGTACGGAATCCGTACGCGTTTCCAGGGGTGCCGTCGCTGCGGTTCGGGGCTTTTTTCAGCACCCGGCCACGGGCTACCAGGGTATCAGCGACAACGGGAGACCGCGTCCGGCCACGCTCTGTATGCGCCGGTCAGCCCTGAGTACGAGCCTCACCCATTCGGCCCAACGGCGTTCGAGGATGGCTCAAGCGGATCACCAGGGTGCGTCGTATCCTGCTCGGACACTCGCTTGCCGAGCCACCTGGTAGCACGGAAACACCCCGTCCGTCATCCGGAACATGCGCTCGTTGGCGAACCCTTGACCGCTGTCGCTGTAAGCGCCCCCAGGGGGCGGACGTGGCCGTTCGACTGGAGATTGCACGTGGCCGGGCGCATCGAGGATTACGCACTCATCGGAGACATGCAGACCGCGGCACTGGTCTGCCGGGACGGCACGGCGGACTGGCTGTGCCTGCCCCGCTTCGACTCGCACGCCGTCTTCGCCGGACTGCTCGGCACCGAGGAACACGGCTTCTGGCGGGTCGGCCCGGCACACGGTGCCGACGAAACGCCACCGGTGGCCGACCGCCGCCGCTACCGGGGCGACTCGCTCATCCTGGAGTCCGAGTGGGACACCCCGCGCGGCACGGTCCGGGTGACCGACTTCATGCCGCCGCGCGACGGCGCCCCGCAGCTGATCCGCATCGTGGAGGGCGTCACCGGCCGGGTCCCGATGCGCTCCATGCTGCGCATGCGGTTCAGTTACGGGCGGATCACCCCGTGGGTGCACAAGGTCGACAACCGCACGGTGGCCGTCGCGGGCCCCGATTCGGTGTGGCTGGACACCGAGGCGGAGACGTACGGCAAGGACCTCACGACGTACTCCGACTTCACGGTCTCGCCCGGCGAGCGGGTCGCGTTCACCATCAGCTGGCAGCCCTCGCACCGCGAGGAGCCCGCGCTGCCGGAGCCCGAGGCGTCCCTGGTGGCGACCGAGGACTTCTGGCGGGAGTGGGTGGAGCACTGCACCTACCACGGGCCCTACCGCGAGGCCGTGGTCCGCTCCCTGATCACGCTGAAGGCGCTCACCTACGCCCCGACCGGCGGCATCGTGGCCGCGCCCACCACCTCGCTGCCCGAGCACATCGGCGGCGAGCGCAACTGGGACTACCGCTACACCTGGCTGCGGGACGCCGCGATCACCCTGTCCTCGCTGCTGCGCACCGGCTACCGCGAGGAGGCCCGCGCCTGGCGCGAGTGGCTGCTCCGCTCGGTCGCGGGCGACCCCGAGAACCTCCAGATCATGTACGGCATCGCGGGCGAGCGGGAACTCGGCGAGACCGAGCTCGACTGGCTGCCCGGGTACGAGAACTCGACGCCGGTACGGGCCGGCAACGGCGCCGCCCACCAGCTCCAGCTCGACGTGTACGGCGAGGTCACCGAGGCGCTGCACCTGGCGCACATGACGGGCCTGGCCCGCAACGACTACGCCTCGCTGCTCCAGCTCAAGCTGATCCGCTACCTGGAGAGCCACTGGGACCAGCCGGACGAGGGCATCTGGGAGGTGCGCGGCCCGCGCCGCCACTTCGTGCACTCCAAGGTGATGGCCTGGGTCGCCGTCGACCGCACGATCAAGCTCATCGAGTCCGGCGACGCGGACGGCCCGCTCGACAAGTGGCGCGAGCTGCGCGACGACATCCACCGGGACGTCTGCGAGAAGGGCTACGACAAGGAACGCAACACCTTCACGCAGTCCTACGGCTCGCAGGAGCTGGACGCGTCGTTGCTGCTCATCCCGCAGATGGGCTTCCTGCCGCCGGACGACAAGCGCGTGATCGGCACCATCGAGGCGATCCAGCGCGAGCTGTCCACGCCGGACGGGTTCATCCTGCGCTACCCGACCACGGGCGGCGACGCGGACAACCTGGACGGCCTCCTGGGCGAGGAGGGCGCGTTCCTGGCCTGCTCGTTCTGGCTGGCGGACGACCTCGCGATGATCGGCCGGGTCGACGAGGCCCGCAAGCTCTTCGAGAAGCTCCTGGCCCTGCGCAACGACCTCGGGCTGCTCGCGGAGGAGTGGGATCCGCACCTCCAGCGCCAGGTCGGCAACTTCCCGCAGGCCTTCAGCCACGTTCCGCTGATCGACACGGCCCTGCGCCTCACCGCGTCGGGCGCGTACGGCGGCTGACGGTCGGACCGGCCCACGGGTCGTCCCCGGGTGCCCACGGGTGCCCGGGAGGCGGCCCGTCCGCATATCGGGGTGACGTACGCCACAACGGGCGGGTCCGGGCGCGTAACCGCAGGTAGCGTCCGGCGCATGCGGTGTCGTCCCGGGGTCGGGCTCCGGGTCCCGCGGGACGAGAGGTGGGTGCGGTGGACACGCAGGGCGGGATCACCGTGCAGCGGGCCCTTGAGCTGCCGGGGCTGCGCGGCGGCCTCCCGGAGGTCGTGGCGGGCGCCGAGCGGCTGCAGCGCACAGTGCGCTGGGTGCACGCGGGCGAGGTGCCCAACATCGCCTCGCTGCTCAAGGGCGGCGAGCTCCTCCTGACCACCGGGCTCGGGCTCGGCACCCGCCCCGCCGAACAGCGAGCCTTCGTACGAAGGCTCGCGGACCGGGGCATCGCGGCCCTGGTGGTCGAGCTCGGCCCGCGCTTCGCCCGCCTCCCGGCCACCATCGTCGAAACCGCGCGGGCCGCCGGGCTCCCGCTCGTCCAGCTGCACCGCGAAGTGCCGTTCGTCGCGGTGACCGAGGAGATCCACACCGAGATCGTCAACGGCCACTACGCCCTGCTCCAGCGCGCCGAGGAGGTCCACCAGCGCTGTACGGGCGCGCTGCTCGGGGGCGGCGGGATCCCTCAAGTCCTGGGCATTCTGGCCGACTTCACCGCCAACCCGGTCTTCCTGGAGACTCCCGACGGCCAGCTCCTGTACGCCGCGGCCTGCGAGGCGGGCGAGGCGGCCGCCGACCCGCTCCAGGTCTGGGAGGGGCTGCGCGGCCAGCGCGAGGCCCGCGCGTCGGGGCCGCCGACGGGCGCGGTCCTGGTGGACGTGCCGGGCGGCGGCCACGGCGCGGGCTCGGTACGGGCCCGCCTGGCTCTGCTCGCGGTCGGCCCGCCGCTCCTTCCCGTGCACCGGATGGCGGCCGAGCGGGCCGCGGGCATCCTGGCCGTCGTCCTCATGCAGGCCCGCCAGGAGGAGGAGCTGGCCGCGCGCGGCCGGGGCGACTTCCTGACCGACCTCGCCGAGGGCCGCATCACCCCCGAGGACGCGCCCGGCCAGGCCAAGGTCCTCGGCTTCAAGCCCGGCGAGGGGCCGCTGCTCCCGGTGGTGATGCGCCTGGCCTCGGAGCTCGCCCCGACGGGCAACTGGGCGGTCCTTGCGCGGGCCGTCCTCGAAGAGCTGTCCTCGGTCGGCGTGCCGGTCCTGCTCGGCGTACGCCCCGTCGAGGGCCGGGTGCCGCTGCTGCTCGGGCTGCGCTCGGAGTCGGAGCGTACGGCGGTGGCCGACCGGGTCGCGGCGGCTCTGCGGGCGGGCGTCGAGCGGGCCGGCCTGATGGGCGCGCGGGCCGGGACGCAGCCGGTGGTCGTGGTGGGTGTCGCCGGTGGCTGGGCGGCGGCCGGGGCCGGCCTGAGGCACGCGGCGGAAACCGCGGCGGCCGCCCAGGGCCTGCCCGAGCGGTGCTGGTACGACGCCCGCCGCCTGGACATCGACCTGCTGCTGTGGCGGCTGCGCGAACACCCCGACCTCGCGGCGTTCGTGGAGCGCGCGATCGGCCCGCTCCAGGCCCACGACCGCGCCTCCCGGCCGCCCCTGCTGCCCACCCTCCAGACCTATCTGGCGCACGCGGGCCGCAAGGCGGAGACCGCCCGCGAGCTCCATCTCAACCGCCAGACCCTGTACAACCGCCTGGCCCGCATCGCGGACCTCCTCGGCACGGATCTGGACGACCCGCAGACGGTGCTCGCCCTGTCGCTCGCGCTGCGGGCCCGCAGACACGTGGCGGGCTAGCGCCTACGAGGGCACCAACTCGTCGTAGACGGCCAGGACTTGAGCAACAGTTTCGTCCTCGGTGGGCCAGGTGTCGGCCTGCGCCCGCCCGGCCTCGGCCAGCACACGGCATGCCTCAGGGTCCGCGAGAAGGCGTACGACCGCGTCCGCGAGCGCCCCGGCGTCCCCGTACGGGACGAGCAGCGCCGCGTCCCCCACCAGCTCCGGCACCCCGCCGACGGCCGTCGCGACCAGCGGCACCCCGAGGCGCAGCGCCTCCTGGGCGAGCAGCGAGCGGGCCTCCCAGCGGCTGGGCAGGACCGCGATGTCGGCGGCCGCGAGCAGCTCGGTGATGTCGTCGCGCCGCCCGACGAGCCGGACCGGCAGGGACTCCGCCTCGATCCGGCGTTGCAGCGCGGCCCGCCCACGCCCCTCCCCCGCGATGACGAGCAGCGGCACGGTGTCGAGATCGCGCCAGGTGCGGGCCGCGTCCAGAAGCACCTCGTAGCCGCGGTGCTCGACGAGGCTGCCCACGGCCATCAGCAACGGCCGTTCCACGGCGCCGAGTTCGGCCCGCGCCTTGCCGTCGAGGAGCCCGGACGGAAGGCGCGGGGCGGGGACGGCGACCGCGGCGAGCCGGGCGTCCCGCGCGCCGCGGCTGCGGGCCCGGTCGACGAGGTCGGAGGAGGTGGCGAGCACCACGGCCGCGGCCCGCGAGACCCGGCGCTCCAGGAGACGCAGGACCTGCCCGCGGGCACCTTCGGCGTGCGCGCGGGTGTGCCAGGTGACGACCAGCGGCACGCCCTTGCGGCCCGGGAGCGCGAGGGCCGCGCGTACGGCCGCGTGCAGCCCGTGCGCGTGGACGACGTCCGCGTCGGCGCAGGCGGCCCGCAGAGCGCCGACCGCCGCCGGGTCGCTGCGCCGCGAGACCGGTACGAAATGAGCCCCGGCGGCGCGGAAGTCGTACTCCCGCTCCAGTTCGGCCGGCGCGCAGACGGTGACGCGCACGCCTCGCGCGACCAGACCGGCCGCGAGCGACCTGACGTGCGCGCTGCTGCCCGCGCTGCCGCCGCCCAGTACTTGGACCGTACGCAGCTGAGTCACGTGAACAGGCTCCCGGAGCGGCCGAGTCGGCGGTGGAGGTCGGTGGTTCCCGGCCAAGGATGCCAGTCCGTACGGGCGTTCCGGCACCGTCCGGAGGTTCCTTCCGTGGCGCGCCGGGGAGATCACCACACCCGAAACACCCCGATGGGTGAACGAACACGTGCGCCAAGGGTTTCGGCTCGCGGAACACAGGACTCCGCCCAGCGGTCGCCGCGCGGCCCTCAGCGCGGAATGCGGGACTCCGCCCAGGCGGCCGCGGCGAGCAGCGCGGCGGCGTGCACGGCGAGTCCGGTCCGCCCGTTGCCGCCGGCGACGGCGACTCCGAGGGCCGCCCCCAGCGCGTGCGCGCCGCTGTCGCCGATCATCGTGCGCTCGCCGAGGTCGTCGGCGAGGACCGCGGCGGCCGCTCCCATCGGCACGGCCGCCTCGGGCCCGCGCAGCAGCCCCGGAGCGCCGAGCGCGAGGACGAGGCCGGTGGCGCGGCCGGGCCTCAGGTCCACCAGGTTGACGAGGTGCGCGGTTCCGGCCACCACCACCCCGGCGAGGACTTTGTCGACAGGCCGCTCCTTGAGCAGCGCCCCGGCGACGAGACCGGCGCCGCCGATCCCGATCAACTTGACGGCCCCGCTGGTGACTTCGCCGCTGCGCAGCGCCGTGAGGTGGTCCCGGAAGCCGCGCCGGTGGTCCCCCCGGACATCGTCGTACGCCCCGCACAGCGCGCCCGCCCCCACCGCGACGAGCCCGGCCGCGCGGGTCCGCAGGGTCGCGCTCCCGGCGAGCGCGCCGAGTGCGACGGCCGGACCGGAGTACAGGTCGACGGTGCGGCCCGCGTAATTCTTCCGCGTGAACCGCTCGTCCCGCCGCGTCCTGAGCCCGGCATAGGCGGCCCGGGCCACCGCCCCGGCCACACCGAACGCCCTGACCCCACCCGTCACATCAGTCATACGGGCACCCTACGGGGGCTATCCGTCCGCGCGGGCGGTGGCCAGGAGTTCCTCCGCGTGCGCCCGGGCCGTCTCCGAGTCCTCCTGGCCGGCCAGCATGCGCGACAGCTCTCGCACCCGGTCCTCGCCCTCCAGGACCGTGACGCCGGACCGCGTGACCGTGCCGTCGTTGGTCTTCTCGACCAGGAGCTGGCGGTCGGCGAACGCCGCCACCTGCGGCAGGTGCGTGACCACCACGACCTGCGCGGACTTCGCGAGCTTGGCGAGCCTGCGGCCGATCTCGACCGCCGCCTTGCCACCGACACCCGCGTCGACCTCGTCGAAGAGATACGTCGGCACCGGGTCGGTGCCCGCGAAGACGACCTCCACCGCGAGCATCACCCGCGAGAGCTCACCGCCCGAGGCGCCCTTGGCGATCGGCCGGGGCGGCGCGCCCGGGTGCGGGGCGAGCAGCAGCTCGACCTCGTCGGCGCCGGTCGGCCCGTACGCCACCGTCCTGCCGCCGACCTCGACGCCCTCGGGATCCTCGCTCTGGCCGACCGCGAACGACACCCGTGCGTGCGGCATCGCGAGCGAGGCGAGCTCGGCTGTGACGGCCTCGGCGAACCGGGCCGCGGCCTCGGTGCGGGCGTTGGTCAACTCCTGGGCCAGCACGGACAGTTCGGCCCGCAGCCCGTCCCGCTCGGCCGTGAGCTCCCCGATCCGGTCGTCGTCGCCGTCGAGCTCGGTGAGCCGCGCGGCCCCTTCCTGCGCCCAGGCGAGTACGGCCGTGATGTCCTCGCCGTACTTGCGCGTCAGGGCGGTCAGGGCGGCCCGGCGCTCCTCGACGGCGGCGAGCCGCAGCGGGTCGGCGTCCAGGTCGTCGGCGTATCCGGCGAGTTCGCCCGCCACGTCGCCGAGCAGGATGGCGACCTCGCCGATGCGCTCGGCGAGCGCCGCGAGCGCGGGATCGTGGGAACGTACGGCCTCAAGTGCCCTGTGCGCGCCCGCGACCAGGGTCGTGGCGTCCACGCTCTCCGGGTCCTCGGGGTTTCCGGCCAGGGCCGCGTGCCCGATAGCCGCCGCGGAGGCGAGCGCCTCGGCGTGCCCGAGCCGTTCGGCCTCGGCCGCGAGCTCGGCGTCCTCGCCGGGCAGCGGCTCGACGGAGGCGATCTCGTTCAGGCCGAACCGCAGCAGATCGGCCTCCTGCGCACGCTCGCGCGCCCGCGTGACCAGCTCCTCCAGCTCGACGGCGACGGCCCGCAGCCGCTTGTAGGCCCCGGCGTACTTGGCGAGGGGGCCCGCCACCGCGTCACCCGCGTACCGGTCGAGCGCCTCGCGCTGCCGGGCCGGGCGCAGCAGGCCCTGCTGGTCGGTCTGGCCGTGCACCGCGACAAGTTCGTCGGCGAGTTCGGCGAGCACCCCGACCGGCACCGACCGCCCGCCGAGGAACGCCCGTGAGCGGCCCTCCGCCGAAACGGTACGGCTCACGAGCAGCGCGCCGTCGTCGAGCTCGGCCCCGGCCTCCTCGGCCCGCAGCACCGCCGAGGTGCCGGGCCGCAGCGCGATCCGCCCCTCGACGACCGCCGCCTTGGCGCCGATCCGCACCAGGGCGGGGTCGGCGCGTCCGCCGAGCAGCAGCCCCAGGCTGGTGACGACCATGGTCTTGCCCGCGCCGGTCTCGCCGGTCACCGCGGTGAAACCGGGCGAAAGCTCCACGACAGCGTCGTCGATGACCCCGAGCGACCGTATCCGCATCTCCTCCAACACGGACACGACCTTACGAGGTCCGGGGGCCGGTGTGCGACGCCCCCCGGCCCGTCACCCTCTCGTGGAGCCCGAACCGTCGATGCGGGGGAAAACCTCAGCAAGATCATGAGGCTGGCCGGATGGTCCTGGCACCACCTTGCCCACGAGGCTTGACGCATGAGCACAGGACTGGCCCACTCCGCCCTGCGCGGCCACCGCCCGGCGTTCGTCGGGACGTTCGTGGCCGCGCTGTTCGCCGCGACCGTGGTGAGCGCGTCGATGACTCTCCTCGTCAGCACATCGACAAAGGGCCTGTCCGCCGAGGCCCGCGGCGCACTCGCGGCCAACGGCATCGGCAACATGGCAGTGGTGATGCTCATCGGCTCCATCTACATGTCGATCTTCGTGATCGCCTCGACGATGGGCACCGCGGTGACCCAGCAGCACCGCGAGCTCGCCCTCGTACGGGCCATCGGCGCCCGGCCGCGGCAGGTGCGGCGGGCCGTGGTGGTCCAGGCGGTCGCGGCCGCGGTGCCGGCCGCGCTCGCCGGGTTCCTGCTCGGCGGCGGCCTGCTGAGCCGGGTCTGGTTCGCGGGGCTGCGCGACCACGGGCTGGTCCCGGCCGAAGTGACGTACCGGTTCACCTGGTCCGCGCTGCCCGTGTGTCTGGCCGTCGCCGTGGTGACCTCGGCGCTCGCCGCGTTCTTTGCCTCGCTGCGCTTCTCGCTGCTGCGCCCGGCAAGGGCCCTGGACGAGGCGTCGGCGGGCCGGCGCGGGCTCGGCAGGGTGCGGGCCCCGCTCGGCGTGATCGCGGTGGCGGGCGGCGGCGCCCTGTCGGTGTCCCTCGCCCACCAGTCGTCCGACGACGCGGCGCAGGCCTCGTTCCTGGTGCTGCTGCTGTTCTGCGTCGGCGCGGGGCTGCTCGGCCCGAAGGTCGTCGGCCCGGCCGCCCGGCTCGTCTCGGCGCCGGCCCGCCGGTTCGGCGGCAGCGCGCGCCTGGCGATGCTCAACGTCCGCTCGCAGCCGCGCCGCTTCTCGGCCGCGGTCGTGCCGCTGGTCCTGGTCACGGGCTTCGGGCTCACCAAGATCGCGATGCATACGACGGCGGCCCACTACACGGGTTCGTCGGGCAGCGCGGGCGAGGTCTGGCTGGACTACTTCGGCACCGCTCTGTACGCCGGCTTCGCCGCGATCGCCGCGGCCAACACCCTGGCGATGATCTCCTTCGAGCGGCGCCGCGACATAGCCCTGCTCCGGGTGGTCGGCACCCTGCCGGGCCAGGTCCGCTCGATGGCGGCGTGGGAGGCGGGCATCGTCGCGGCCACGGCCCTGGTGCTCGGCGCGGTGGTCGCGCTCGCGACCCTGGCCCCGATGCTGACGGCCGCGTTCGGCTCGTGGATCCCGTACCTGCCGTGGCCGACCGCGCTCGGCATACCCGGCGGCACGCTGGTGCTCACCCTGCTGGCCACGGGCGTGCCGGTGCGGTCGGCGCTGCGCAGGCGGGCGATCAGGACGCTGGCCGCGTCCTGAGGCCCTCCGTATACGGACCGGTCAGTGCGGCGCGCCGCGCCAACCCGACACCGGCAGGGCGAACTTGGCGACGAGCCGGTCGGTGAACGAGGCGTGGTGCAGCCGGGCGAGCCGTACCGGAACGGCCCCTCGCCGCACCTCCACCCGCGCGCCCGAAGGGAGTTCGACCGTGCGGCGCCCGTCGCACCACAGCACGCCGTGCGGCGTGTGCGGCTGCACCTCGACCGCGAGCACCGAGGTGGGCGAGGTGACCAGGGGCTTGGCGAACAGCGCGTGCGCGCTGATCGGCACCATGAGCAGCGCCTCGACCTCGGGCCACACCACGGGCCCGCCGGCCGAGAAGGCGTACGCGGTCGAACCGGTCGGGGTGGCGCACACGATGCCGTCGCAGCCGAACCCGGTCACGGGACGGCCGTCGATCTCCAGGACGACCTCCAGCATCCGCTCGGGCGAGACCTTCTGGACGGCCGCCTCGTTGAGGGCCCAGTCCTGGTGCACCACATCGCCGTTGTTGTGCACGACGACGTCGAGGGTCATCCGCTCCTCGACCTCGTAGGCCCGTGTCACGACCCGGTCGACGACCTTGTCGAGGTCGTCGCGCTCGGCCTCCGCGAGGAAGCCGACGCGGCCGAGGTTGACGCCGAGCATCGGCACGCCGGACGCCCGGGCGAGCTCGGCGCCGCGCAGCAGCGTGCCGTCACCGCCGAGGACGATGAGCAGCTCACAGGCGTCGAGGCACTCGGGGGTGGCCTCCTCGACGATCTCCGCCTCGGCGGGCAGCGGCAGGTCGGCCGCTTCCGCCCGCAGCACCCGTACGCCGAGGCCGCTGCGCAGCAGGCCCCGGACGACCAGCTCCGCGCTGCGGATGGCGGCCGGCCTTCCGGTGTGCGCGAGCAGGAATACGGTGCGTGCCGCCGTGCTGTTCTCCGGGTTGTTCTCCGACGAGCTCAACGAGGTCCCTCCGCCACTGCGCGCTCCACGTCCGCGGGATCGAGCGCGGGCGCCCCGGCCCGCAGCCACAGAAAGTACTCGACGTTGCCGGAAGGCCCGGGCAGCGGGCTCGCGGTGACCCCGACGACCCCGAGGCCGAGCGTGGCCGCCTGCGCCGCCACGGTCCGCACCGTCTCGGCCCGCAGTTCGGGGCTGCGCACGACGCCGCCGCTCCCGAGCCGCTCCTTGCCGATCTCGAACTGCGGCTTGACCATGAGGACCAGGTCCGCGTCGGGCGCCGAGCAGCGCACGAGGGCGGGCAGGACCAGGCCGAGCGCGATGAAGGAGAGATCGCCCACGACGATGTCCGCGGGCTGCCCGTCGATGTCGTCGAGCGTCAACTCGCGTACGTTCGTACGGTCCTTCACGGTGACCCGCTCGTCACTCTGCAGGGACCAGGCGAGCTGTCCGTAGCCGACGTCGACGGCGACCACGTGCCCGGCTCCGGCGCGCAGCAGCACATCGGTGAAGCCGCCGGTGGAGGCGCCCGCGTCGAGCGCCCGCCGCCCCTCGATCCTGAGCCCCTGCGGCACGAAGGCCGCGAGGGCACCGGCGAGCTTGTGTCCGCCGCGCGAGACGTAGTCGGGGTCGCTGTCGTCCTCGACGACCACGATGGCGGCAGCGGTCTCGACCTGCGTCGCGGACTTCGTGGCGACGGTCTTGCCGACACTCACCCGCCCCGCGGCGATCAGCTGGGCGGCGTGCTCCCGCGACCGCGCGAGTTTCCGGCGCACCAGCTCGGCGTCGAGGCGGCGGCGTGCCACTCCTGCCACGTTCGGTTCAGCTCCTGTAGTCGTAGTTCCGGGCGGTCCGGCGGACCGCCCAGGGGCGCTGGTCGGCCAACGGCCGGGTTCAGCCGGAGGTTCCCGGCCCCTGCCGGGCATCGAGCGCGGTCAGCGAGTCACGCAGCCCCCGGTGTACATCCTCGTACACCTCGAGGTGGCCGTCCGTACCGAGGTGGTCGACGTCCCCGAGCCGCTCGACGAGGACGTCGATCCCGGCGTCACCGGTAGGGCTACGGGGTACGCCAAGGGGAGAGGGCCCGGCCACCTCGGGCCCCGGCTCGGGTTCCATGATCGCTTCCGTCTCGGGGCCCGGCATCGAGTCGCTCATGCCAAGACGCTACCGCGAAGCCCTGAGGTACGGTCGATCACGATGGCGACCATGGAGGAGTGCCGCAGCGCACTCGACAAACTTTCGGACAATCTGGCCCGGGCGGAGGGCGAGGTGCATTCCGCCGCCGCGCTGGACCGCTCGCTGAGCTGCCACATCACGGACCTGGACGTCACGTTCGCGGGCCGCCTCCGGTCCGGGCGCATCGAGGTCCACGACACGGCTTCCGGCCCGCCGCGGGAGAAGGCACAGATCCGCCTGGCGATGAAGGGGGACGATCTGGTGGCGATGGTGGACGGGGAGCTGAACTTCGCGAAGGCCTGGGCGTCGGGCAGGGTCCGCCTGGAAGCAGGCTTCCGAGACCTCCTCCGCCTGCGCACCCTGCTCTGACCACCCCCGGCCGCAGTTCCCCGCGCCCCTGGCAGGGTTGATGCCGGTCCGCACCGAGCATTTCAGCCCGTCATGGGGGTCCCCCCTGGCCCTTGAGGCCTTGGGGGAGATTGAGGACGAGCGCCCTCAAGGCGCGAACGGGGTCTGGGGCGGAGCCCCAGGAAGACGGGCTGCACCCTTCCCAACCCCCGGAGGGCCTCGGGAAGGGGCGGGGTGGGGAACTCAGCCCACCGGAGCCCCACGCCGAGGCGCCGCCGGCACCACCAGCGGCGTCCCCGTCTCCGGATCCGGAATCACCTGACACCGCACCCCGAACACCCGCTCGACCAGCTCCGCCGTGACCACGGAACCCGGCTCCCCCGAAGCCACCACCTCCCCCTCCCTCATGGCGATGAGGTGAGAGGCGTACCGAGCCGCCTGGTTGAGATCGTGCAGCACGGCCACCAGCGTCCGCCCCTGCGACTCATGGAGCTGAGCGCAAAGGTCCAGCACCTCGATCTGGTGCTGGATGTCCAGAAACGTCGTCGGCTCGTCGAGCAGCAGCAACGGCGTCTGCTGAGCGAGCGCCATGGCGATCCAGACCCGCTGCCGCTGCCCCCCGGACAGCTCGTCGACGTACCGCTCACCGAGCCCGCCGACCCCGGTCGCGTCCATGGACTCCTGGACGATCCGCTCGTCCTCGGGCGACCACTGCCGCAGCAGCCCCTGGTGCGGATAGCGCCCGCGCGCCACGAGGTCCCCCACCGTGATCCCGTCCGGCGCGATGGAGGACTGCGGGAGCAGCCCGAGCGTCCTGGCGACCTTCTTCGCGGGCAGCGCGTGGATGCTCTGCCCGTCGAGCAGCACCCGCCCCCGGTCCGGCTTGAGCATCCGGGACAGGGCGCGCAGCAGGGTCGACTTGCCGCACGCGTTGGGCCCGACGATCACCGTGAAGGAGTTGTCCGGGATCTCGACCGACAGGTCCTTGGCGATCACCCGCTGGTCGTAGCCGAGGGTGACCGATTCGGCGCTGAGGCGCTGCATGCTCGTACTCCTGGGTGAAGTGCCGTGATCCGCAAGAGAGTTGGGGGTGGTGGGCGTCGCGGGTCGGCTGCTCATATGCGGCCCGCCCTGCGCTCGGTGACGAGGAGCCAGAGCAGATAGACGCCGCCGACCATCCCGGTGAGCACCCCCACCGGCAGCGTGCTCTCGCCGAACAGCCGCTGTGCCGCCCAGTCGGCGACGACCAGCAGGGCAGCGCCCATGCACGCGGAGGCGAGGATGTTCGGCCCGGTCGCGCGGGTGAGGCGACGGGCCAGCTGCGGCGCGGTCAGCGCGACGAAGGAGATGGGCCCGGCGGCCGCGGTCGCGGAGGCGTTCAACAGCACCGCGCCGAGCATCAGGACGGTACGGGTCCGCTGCACCGGCACGCCGAGCGCGTACGCCGCGTCGTCGCCCATCTCCAGCATCCTCAGCGGCCGCCCGTACCCGAGGACCACCGGAAGCAGCACCACGAACAGCACGAACAGCGGCCGGACCTGGGCCCAGTCGCGCCCGTCGAGGGAGCCGGTGAGCCAGACCGTCGCGCGGGTGGCGTCGACCAGGGTCGACTTGGTGAGCAGGTAGTGAATGCAGGCGGTGAGCATCGCTGCCGCGCCGATGCCGACAAGCACGAGCCGGTAGCCGTGCACGCCCTTCTTCCAGGCCAGGAGGTAGACGGCGATCCCGGTCGCGAGCCCGCCGACCAGCGCGCCGAACGAGACCGCGACCGCGCCGCCCTGGAAGAACACGATGACCGTGAGCGCGCCGACCGAGGAGCCCTGCCCGAAGCCGATGACGTCCGGACTGCCCAGCGGATTGCGGGAGATGGACTGGAACAGCGCCCCCGAGATCCCGAGCGAGGCGCCCACGAGGAGTGCCACGAGCACGCGCGGCAGCCGCAGCTCGTTGACGATGAAGTCCTGCGCGGGCGTGCCGGAGCCGAGCAGGCTGCTCACGACGTCGGCGGGGCCGATCGAGAAGTCGCCGGTGCCGATCAGGACGACGCCGGCCGCGAGCGCGAGAACGGTGAGCCCGCAGATCACGGCGAGCGCGCGCGGCTCGGCCCGGAAGGAGAGGCCGCCGGGGATACGTATCGCCTTCACAGCTGGGCCATCCTCTTGCGGCGTACGAGACAGATGAAGACGGGCCCGCCGATGAGCGCGGTGACGATGCCGACCTGGAGTTCGCCGGGCCGCGTGATGACCCGCCCGACCACGTCGGAGCCGAGCAGCAGCACGGGCGAGAGCACGGCCGCGTACGGCAGGATCCAGCGCAGGTCGGGCCCGGTGATGGCCCGGACGATGTGCGGGACCATGAGCCCGATGAACACGATGGGCCCGCACGCGGCGGTCGCGGCCCCGCACAGCAGGGTGATCACGGCCATCGACGTGATGCGGGTCCGGGTGAGACGGGCGCCGAGCGCGCGGGCGGTGTCGTCGCCCATGGCCATCGCGTTGAGCGGCCGCGCGAGCAGCAGGGCGACGACGAGCCCGACGAGGATGAACGGCGCGACCTTGGTGACGGTCGCCATGTCCGCCGTGGCCAGCGAGCCGACCTGCCAGAACCTCAGCTGGTCGAGAGCGGTGGAGTCGGTGAGCTGTATGGCGTTGATGTAGCCGTAGAGCGCGGCGCTCGCCGCCGTCCCCGCGAGCGCGAGCCGCACTGGGGTGGCGGCCCGGCTGCCGCCGAGCAGGTACACCGCGGCCGACACGACACCCGCGCCCAGGAAGGCGAACCACACATACCCCGTGAGGGAGTTGACCCCGAGGAAGCTGATCGCGGAGACCACCGCGGCCGCCGCTCCCGCGTTGACCCCGAGGATGCCGGGTTCGGCGAGCGGATTGCGGGTGAGCGCCTGCATGACCGCGCCGGCCAGCCCGAGCGCGGCCCCGACGAGCAGCCCGAGCAGCGTCCGCGGCACCCGTACGTCGTGGATGAGGACGTCGTTGGCGGTGCCGGAGGCGTGGAAGAGGCCGTGCCAGACGTCGCCGAGCGGCATGGGTTTCGCGCCGACGGCGATGCTGGCGACGGCTACGAGCGCCAGGGCGCCCACGGACACGACCAGACCGGCGGCTCGTAGCGTACGGCGCCTGGCCGTCGGGGCCGGGGGCGCGGACGTGGTCCCGTCGCGCGGCTGAGGAGGACTGTCTACCAACACGACAAGTTAGGCTAGCCTACCCTGCATTCAGCCGAGCCCGCCCCCGGGTTCAAGCAGCTCAGAGCCCCAGCAGCTCCAGCACCTTCGACGGGTCGAGATCGCACACCCCGTCGCCGGCCTGGGTCCAGGCGGCCGCGCACAGCGCCCGCAGCCCGTCCATCGCCTCCCCGTCCCCGTCGAGCGCAAACGCCCCGTCGGCAACGGACGCGGTCCACCCGCCGCACACGAACCCGTCCTCCTTCCGGGCCACTTCGGGCTGCCCGGTCAGCAGGCCGCGCAGATCCGCGTCGACGAAGGTGGGCCGGTGCTCCGGCCGCGCGGCCAGGAGCTGCGCGGCATCGGTGACCCCGGTCAGCACGAGCAGCGAGTCGACGCCGCCGTTGAACGCGCCCTCGATGTCCGTGTCGAGCCGGTCCCCCACCACCAGCGGCCGCTCGGCGCCGGTCCGCAGCACCGTCTCGCGGTGCATCGGGGGCAGCGGCTTGCCCGCCACCTGGGGCTCGGCGCCGGTCGCGATCCGGACGACCTCGACCGCGGCGCCGTTGCCGGGCGCGATCCCCCGCCCGCTCGGAATCGTCAGATCGGTGTTGGAGGCGAACCACGGCACCCCGCGGGCCACCGCGTACGAGGCCTCCGCGAACCGCGCCCAGGTGATGTCCGGGCCGCCGTACCCCTGCACCACGGCCGCCGGATCGTCGTCGGCCGACTCCACCGGCACGAGCCCGCGCTCGATCAGCGCGACCCGCAGCCCCTCGCCGCCGATGAGCAACACCCTTGACCCCTGCGGGAGTTGATCGGCGATGAGCCGGGCCACCGCCTGCGCGGAGGTGATCACATCGGCCGGCTCGGCGGGCACGCCGAGCTCGGTGAGGTGCGCGGCCACCGCGTCCGGCGTCCGCAGCGCGTTGTTGGTCACGTAGGCGAGATGCATCCCGCCGTCCCGCGCCACGGCGAGCGCATCGACGGCATGCGCGATCGCCGCACCGCCCGCGTAGACCACCCCGTCCAGATCCAGCAGGGCCGTGTCGTACGCCTCGTTCAGCGCCCGCTGGCTGCCGCTCGGCATGATCCGGCCGGTCTGGCTCATCTTCATCCACTCCTTGTTCGATGCTCTCCCCCCGATCATCGCGCATGCCCGTCTCCCACATACGATGCACAGATGAGCACAACTGGGCGTGCGGACCTCGGGCTGCGCCTGATCCCGTTCCGCGGACTGCGCTATGTTCCCGAGCGGGTGGGCAGCCTCGCCGCGGTGACCTCACCGCCGTACGACGTGGTCGTACGCCCCGACGGGCTGCTGCACCTGGAGTCGGCGGATCCCTACAACATCGTCCGGCTGATCCTCCCGCAGGCGTCCTCCCCGGCCGCCCGCAACCGGAAGGCCGCCCTGACCCTGGACGACTGGCTCGACGAGGGCGTCCTCGCCCCGGATCCCGAGCCGGCCCTGTACGTCTACGAGCAGGAGGGCGACGGCATACTGCAGCGCGGTCTCATCGGGGCGCTCGCCCTGTCCGAGCCAGCCGCCGGCATCGTCCTGCCGCACGAGGACGTGATGCCGCACGTGGTCGAGGACCGCGCGGACCTCATGCGCACCACCGCCGCCCACCTCGAACCACTGCTCCTGACCTACCACGGCAACAGCACCCCGACCGGCGCGACCGCCGTCATCGACCGCGCCATCCTGCGCGAGCCGCTCCTGCGCACCACCACGGAGGACGGTTTCCGCCACCGCCTGTGGGCACTCACGGATCCGGCCGATCTCGCGGAGGTCCAGGCCGACCTCACGGCCCACCAGGCGGTCATCGCCGACGGCCACCACCGCTGGGCCACCTACCTGCGCCTGCGCGACGAACAGAGCTCGCCGGGCCCCTGGGACTTCGGCCTGGTCCTGCTCGTCGACACCGCCCGCTACCCACTGCGGGTCCGCGCGATCCACCGCCTCCTGCACCGCCTCCCGGTGGCCAAGGCCCTGGCCGCGGTCACGGATTCGGACGCCTTCCGCATCCGCACGCTCGACGTCCCGCTCGCCCGCGCCCTGGAGGCGCTGAGCGAAGCGGCGTCCGAGAGCAACGCCTTCCTGCTCGCGGGCGACGGCCGCTTCCACCTCCTGGACCGCCCGGACGAGGCACTGCTCGCCCGTACGATCCGGGCCGACCGGCCGCCGGCCTGGCGCTCACTGGACGCGACGGTCCTGCACTCGACCCTGCTCGACGAGATCTGGCGCATCCCGGACACGCCCGACGACATCGCGTACATCCACGACACGGCCGCGGCCGTCGAGCAGGCGGAACGCCACAACAAGACGGCGGTCCTGATGCATCCCGTACGCGAGGAAGTCGTCCGGGACCTGGCCCGCCAGGGCGTCACGATGCCCCGCAAGTCGACGTCGTTCGGCCCGAAGCCGGCAACGGGCCTGGTGCTGCGCAGCCTGACCGTGAACTGACACAAAAAAAGAGGCGGTGCCCCGGGTGGGGCACCGCCTCCTTTCACTTCACTTGTCAGACGTCAGGCGTCGGACGTCCTTTGCCAGACGTCAGGCGTCCTTCTCGATCTTCTCGATCTTCTCGACCGACGGGACGGGCTCGCCCGGCGCGGGCTCCACCAGGTCGGCGTCGACGACCTCGGCGGCGCGGACGATCTCGGCGTCGTCGCCCTCGAAGTCGTCCTCTTCCTCACCCTCGTCGTCGAAGTCGGGCTCGTCCTCGATCTCGACGCGCGGCTCGTCGAGGTCACCCTCGGCGTCGATGTCGCTGTCGGGCTCGATGTCGTCCTCGACCATGGCGTCGACGAAGTCGATACCGTCGAGCTCGGCGAGCCGGTCGGAGGCGTCGGTCGTGCCTTCCTTGTCCGCCTCGAGCGCCTTGGCGAACCACTCGCGGGCCTCGTCCTCACGCTCGGCGGCAAGGAGCGCGTCGGCGTAGGCGTACCGCAGTCGCGCGGTCCAGGGCTGTGCGGAGTTCGACGCGAGCTCGGGGCTCTGCAGGGTCACGATGGCGGCGTCCAGCTGCCCCATGTCCCGCCGCGCCCCGGCCGCGACCAGGCGCATCTCGACCTGGCCGGCCTTGTCGAGCTTGGCCACCTCGGGCTCGCCGGCCATCGCCAGCGCGCGCTCGGGACGGCCGAGCCCGCGCTCGCAGTCCGCCATGACGGGCCACAGCTCGACGGAGCCGGTCATCCGACGCGCGGCACGGAACTCCGCGAGCGCCTCCGAGTACTTCTGCGTGGCGTACGCGGCGAAGCCGGCGGCCTCGCGAACGGCGGCCACACGAGAGGCGAGCCGCAGCGCGATGCGGGAGTAGGCGTAGGCCTGCTCGGGCTCCTCGTCGATGAGCCGCGCGACCATCACCAGGTTGCACGCAACCTCCTCGGCGAGGCCCTTGGGCAGGCTCATCAGCTCCTGGCGCACATCCGCGTCGATCTCGTCGCCGGTGACGTCCTCGTCGATCGGCAGCCGCTTGACGGGCTCGCGGTCGCGGTCGCGATCCCGGTCGTCCCGACGCCCGAAGCCACCGCGCTCGTCACGCGCCCCGTAGCCACCCCGGTCGTCCCGCCGGTCGTTCCGCCCGCGGTACCCACCGCGGTCGCCCCGGTCGTCACGGCGGAACCCACCGCGGTCGTCATCACGACGGGGAGCCGGACGATCGTCCCGACGCCCGTACGAGCCACCACGCTCGTCATCACGACGCGGAGCCGGCCGGTCATCACGACGCCCGTACGAGCCACCGCCGCCACGGCTGTCGTCACGGCGGAATCCACCGCGGTCATCGTCACGACGGGGAGCCGGACGATCGTCCCGACGCCCGTACGAGCCACCACGCTCGTCATCACGACGCGGAGCCGGCCGGTCATCACGACGCCCGTACGAGCTACCGCCCCCGCGGCTGTCGTCACGGCGGAACCCACCGCCGGAGGACCCACCACGGCTGTCATCGCGACGGAACCCATCACGGTCATCGTCACGACGCGGAGCCGGACGATCGTCACGACGCCCGTACGAGCCACCACCACGGCTGTCATCACGACGGCCGTAGGAGCTGCCGCCGCCACGGTTGTCGTCACGCCGGAAGCCGCCGCCGGAGAACCCACCACGGTCGCCCCGGTCGTCACGCCGGAACCCACCACGGTCATCATCACGACGCGGAGCCGGACGATCGTCACGACGGCCGTACGAGCCGCCACCACCGCGATTGTCGTCCCGACGGAAACCACCGCGGTCGTCATCACGACGCGGAGCCAGACGGTCATCGCGACGGCCGTAGGAGCTACCGCCGCCACGGCTGTCGTCCCGACGGAACCCACCGCCGGAGGACCCACCACGGCTGTCATCGCGACGGAACCCACCACGGTCATCATCACGACGCGGAGCGGGACGGTCATCACGACGCCCGTAGGAGCTACCGCCCCCGCGGCTGTCGTCACGGCGGAACCCACCGCCGGAGGACCCACCACGGCTGTCATCGCGACGGAACCCACCACGGTCATCGTCACGACGCGGAGCCGGACGGTCATCACGACGCCCGTACCCACCGCCGGAGGACCCACCACGGCTGTCGTCACGGCGGAAACCACCGCCCGAGGAGCCGCCACGGCTGTCATCGCGACGGAACCCACCACGGTCATCATCACGACGCGGAGCCGGACGGTCATCACGACGCCCGTACGAGCTACCGCCACCGCCGGCGGGACGGCCGCCGCGGTCGTCACGGCGGGGGTAACCGCCGCTGGAGGAGCCACCACGGCTGTCGTCACGACGCCCGCCGTAACCACCCCGGTCGTTGTCACGACGCGGACCGCGGTCGTCTCGACCACCGCGGTAGCCGCCCCGGTCACCACCGTCCTGACGGCGCGACTCGCGCTCCGGACGATCGTCGGGAGAGTTGGTGGACATCGTGACTCCTAGTCTTCGGGTACTGCAGTCATTCTCGCGCAGTCGGCTGCCCGACGCGCTTCGGCAAAGCAAAGCGGAAAAACAAAAGGACCCTTGGTCCCAGCGTGAACGCTGGGACCAAGGGTCCTGAAATATTGTTCGGCGGCGTCCTACTCTCCCACAGGGTCCCCCCTGCAGTACCATCGGCGCTGAAAGGCTTAGCTTCCGGGTTCGGAATGTAACCGGGCGTTTCCCTAACGCTATGACCACCGAAACCCTATCGGTTTCGAGCGAACAAGCACACTCTTCAATTAAGTGGGTTCTGCTCAACCAGCAACTGTTCGTTGCTTCAGAACAAACACAGTGGACGCGAGCAACTGAGGACAAGCCCTCGGCC
>NZ_BMUA01000003.1:222455-577863 GCF_014649955.1 Streptomyces violascens | reverse complement strand
GGCGCCGGTGTCGTAGCTGAGCCGGTCCAGATTCTGACCCATGTTCCTGATCCCCCGTGGTTAGTGGCGTCCGCCGAAGCGGGCCGCGTCGAAATTGGCCGCCGACATGTTCTGGTGGGCGTTGGACTCCTGCTCGTGATCACCCGTACCGAACGCCGTGTCCATCCCGGACTGACCACCCAGAATGTCCTGCAGCGACCCGTTCAGATCATTCGTGATCTCGTCCGCATGGTTCTTGAACGAGTCGAACGCGGCCTTCCCGGCCCCGTTGAACTTCCCCTCCAACGGCTCCGCCGCCGCCACCAACTGCCGGATCAGCGCACCCAGATCACCACTCGAACCCTCGGTGCTCTTCCCCAGATCGGACAGAGTCGTGGACCCCATGTCGAACTTCACGCACACACCCCCGTAATCGTCGTCATCGTCGTAACCAGCCGCACTTCGCGGTTCCGCAGTACCCGCGAATCGCCACACGTGCCTCGTGCGACGCCTTACATGTCTATCGAACGCGTGTCGCAGGTGCAACGCGCTTCCGTCGCAGGTTTGTCACCACAGCTTGTCGATGGGGCCCGGGTGCAGCGCGATGCGTGCGGCCCGGAACGAGGGTTCGGCGGCGCGGGACTTCGCGGTGAAGAACGCGGCCAGCGTGACTTTGTCGAACCCCGGCCGGTCGCTCGGGAAGGGGTCCTCGGGCGTGCCGCCGACGAGCACCGTCCCCGGCAACACCTGCCAGCCCGCGCCCTCGTAGAACCCCGCGAGCGGACGGTCGCAGGTGAACAGGCCGAGGTCCAGGCCGTACGAGGGCATCGCCTCGCGGGCCGCGCTCACCAGGCGGTGCCCGTGCCCCTGCCCGCGCGCGGCCCGGCGGGTGACCACCGTGCTGAGGCCGGCGGCGCGCAGCGTTATGCCGGTGTGCTCGATGTCCTTGCGCAGGACGTCCAGGGCGGCGAGCACGACGCCGTCCTCGACGAGCAGCATCGACAGCGGGGCGAGGGCGGGGTCGTGGCTCAGTCCGCTGCTCGGTACGGCTTGGGGCCAGGCCTCGTCCTGCAGGGCGAGCACCTGGGCACGCAGCGGGGGCGGGGTGTCCGCCTCGGGGTAGGTCAGGATCGGCATCCCGCGATTATGGGTGTGGCTCGGCGGGGTGCGCTGGGGCTCTGCCCCGGACCCCGCTCGCTCTACGGGAGGTCAGCTTCCTTCAACGACGCGCACGTGCTGTTGGAGCTCGTCGAAGATCTTCTCCTGATCGGCTCCGGCGGGGATGCGCCAGTCCGTTTCGATCCCCGCGAGGACAGCGGGCTCGGAGCTGAAGTGCACCAGGTCGGGCGTGGGAATGGTCTCCTCGCGTAGTAGCTGGGTGAGGAGCGCGGCTGACTCGGCGATGTTGTCGCTCAGGAGCACCGTGTCTCGGCCGTTCGTGCTGGCGTAGCCGGTGTACTCGGTGCCGTCGTCGGTGACGGCCCAGAACGACAGGCGCAGCTCGTCGCCCTCCCCTCGCGTCTGGGCGCGGGCCTCGGGATAGGCCGCGCTGAGCTTCTCGCCGAACGCTTCCAGGTCGAGGTTCCAGCCGTGCGGGTTCTTCTCGGGGGCGTAGAAGAAGAAGGTCGCCCGGTAGTCGTCGAGGTTCACGGTGAAAGGGTCCTTGCTGTCGGCCAGACACAGTGGCGTAGTGGTCCCGGGCACCGGAGGGAGCGGCGGCACCCAGGGCACGCTCGGATCCGGGATCCGGGACCCGGTACGCGACGGGGACGAGGATGGGGAGACGGATCAGCGGCGGCAGGAACGGGAAGCTGTGTCCGTCGCCGGAGCCGTGCGGGAGCTTGACGCGCTTGTTGGAAGCGTCCAAGGCATGCGTGACGTCGCCGAGCTGGTGGATCCACGGGTCGTCGAGGACCGCGTTCGTGAGGCCGCCGTCATCCCCGTTGCCGTCGAATATCGGTGATCCCCACGGCATGGTGACATGGAAGAGGCCCAGCTTGTCCTGCGCGCCAGGGAGCGGGCCGGCTCGGAGCGGCTCTGCTCGTACTGGACGCGTACGAGCAGAGCGCGCTGTGCGGCGCCCTCCGGTGAGGGTGGCCCGCTCCCACACGCCGGGTCGTCCAGGCGTGCCTGGCACCCCTCAGGCGAGGGGGGCTGCCCCGTCCCATTCCAGGAATGCGGTCCACGCGTGCGCTGCTATGGAGAACGAGGGGCCGTCCGCCACTTTCGAGTCCCGCACGTGGACGGCCTGCGCGCAGGTGGCCACCTCTACGCAGTCGCCACCGCCACTGTCGCTGTAGGAGGACTTGCGCCAGGCAACGGCCACCTCGACGCACTCGCCGCCGCTGTCGCTGCTGTAGCTGGACTTGAACCACCGCAGGGTGCTGCTCATCTGTGCTCTCCCGCCAACTCCTCGATGAGGCCCAGTGATGCGCGAGGATCCAAGGCCTGTGCTCGGATCTTCGCATAGCGCTGGGCATACGTACTCACCTTTGCGGGAGCAGAGATCAGGAGGCTTTCGTCCTGAGGCTCCAGGTAAACCAGGTGGTCGTGTTCCGGGGTTTCGGCCAGTGTCATGCCCCCGCGAGCACCCGCGTGCTCACCACTCAACCCGCATTCCATCGGCAGTACTTGGAACGTCACGTTACGCCGCCGTGCGCACTCCGCGAGATGCAGCATCTGGCCGCGCATGACCTCCTTGCTGCCGATCGCCCTCCGCAGCACCGACTCCTCCAGTACCACCTCGATCAGCGCGACCGGCGTCCGGTCGAAGAGGGCCCTGCGTGCCATCCGCGCCTCGACCAGTTCCTCGACCCGCTGCTCGGGAAGGGGCGGGTAGCCGCCACCGATCAGTGCCCGTGCGTACTCCTCCGTCTGGAAGAGGCCGTGGATGACGAGGGTCGCGTACAGCCGCAGCACCAGGGCCTGCTGCTCCAGTAGGGAGTAGTCCTTGAACTGCTCAGGGAACTTCTCCAGCCGCACCGGAACCCGCGCATCCTCGAAGATGTCCATCCCATCCCCGAGGACCCGCTCCAGCTGAACCAGCATGTCGTCGGACGCCGGCTGCGCCAGCGTCTCCATCGCGCTGACGGCCGCGCCGGAGAAGCCGAGTTCGCTTCCCAATTGCTCCTGCGTCCACCCCTTCCGTACGCGCAATTTGCGGGCCAGATTGGCCACCATCTGCGCTGTCGGTCCTGCCGTCACCTTGTTTTCCGCTCGTGCCATATGCGATCACGCTCCGACTCAACCGGTCTCAACCGGTCACAACTCAACCCCGCCGAATTCGACTCGCCTCAAAGGCAGTTGGGGCTGGTCAATGGCTCCCCGACGGTCCCCATGAGGCCATGGAAAACGCTAGCGGGACGGGCCGAAACTGTCCTCGTGGATACGCAAATCGGCGAGGTAAACCTGGACTGGATTCCGCTCTCCGGGTTCCATCTGAGAAAGGCGGGCGTGCAATTCGACGCCGTACGGATCGAGGGGGATGCGGGGCGTTGCGTGGCGGACCTGATGGAGGAGCTGACCGGGGGCGACCCGGGGCCCATCGTCGCGGACGCGGCGGGGCGGAGGCCGGTGTACTTCCTGGTGCCGCCGCGCAGCACGTCCCACAGGCCGTGGCCGGAGCTGGCGGTACCGTTCAACTCGGGTCCAGGGAAGGTCAGTTACGTACCGGTCCCTGCGCTGTGCGGGCACACGTGGCCACTGTCGTGGCGGTGCGTGCCCTCGGGCCCGGGCCGGTTCGTGCACACGCCGCTGCTGAACTCGGTGGTGTGGCGGCTCCACGAGGCGGGTGATTCCGGTGACCGATGGGCGTGAGTGGTAAGGGACCGCACGAGCGGTGGACCAGAGGCCACGAGCGACGCCCGCCCCGCTCGTGGCGCACCGCCGGCAGCGGCATCGGTATTCGCCGGGTCGGCCGCGCGCATTCCTCTGTGACAGGGTGGACGGATGACGACGAACCACGAGTACTCATCCGATCCACACCCCATCGGACTCGTACCGTGGTCGGACACCACTTCCACCCACACTGATCTGCTCGCGGCGAAAGAGCTCGTCTACGACCCTTGCGGATTCATCTGCTCGCAGCCGGTTCCCGAATCCGAGAGCGCCGAGTACGCCGCCCACGAATTCACCCTGGACGGTCTCGCCGTCCGGTTCCGCGTGGCCAAGACGACTCCCACCAAGGTCGGCCAGTTCGTCACCGCATGGAAGAGGTCTCCGGGTGGGCCCATCGAGCCGTTCGACGCGGCGGACCCCGTAGACCTCTTCGTCATCAGTTGCCGTGATCATGACCATGACCGTCACCACTTCGGCCAGTTCGTCTTTTCCGTGGACGCGCTTCGCCGGCACGGCGTCGTATCGGTGAACGGTGCCGGCGGGAAGCGGGCCTTTCGCGTCTACCCGCCCTGGGTGACCACCACCAACCGCCAGGCCGCCAAGTCGCAGGAATGGCAGCTGGACCATTTCCTGCGCCTGGACCAGGGCGGGCCCGTAGATTCCGTTCGCGCGCGGGAGCTCTATCACCCGTAGGACGGGGCGAGTGCAGCCACGCGAACGCTCAACTCCCTTGCCGCTCCGCGATGTTCCGCAGCCGTTCGATCCCGATTTCGTCGGTCTGCTCGGCGTCTCCGGAGAGGCGGTGGACCAGGACCCAGGTGCCGTCGGGGAGGGCACCGGTGAAGACGGAGGCGTCGCGGGTGGCACCGTTGTGCCAGCGGAGGGGGCCCGCGGTCTGCCAGAACGGTGTGGGTTCGCCCAGCTGCCGCTCGACGAGCAGGGCCACGGTGAGGCGGGCGGCGGCGCGGGGGGTGGCCCACAGGCCGCCCGCGGGCAGGATGGCGCCGTCCATGGTCCAGGGGCGGACCGGGCGGCCGAACATGCCGGTCCGGTGCAGTCGCAGATGCGGCGGCGGGCTCACCGATATCTCGGTTATGCCGAGCGGGGCCAGGACGTGGTGCTCAAGGAGTTCCTCGTACGACCGGCCCGTCGCGGAGGTGAGCGCCGCCCCCAGGACGGCGTAACCGAGATTGGAGTACTCCTCGGTGTCCCCCGGGGCGGTGTTCGGGAGCGTGTCGAGTCGCCGTACGAGCGTGTCCAGGGCCTGGGTGTCGAAGGGGGCGTACGGGTCCCGTCGGTGCAGGTGCGGTGGCAGGCGGGGCAGGCCCGAGGTGTGGGCGGCGAGGTGGCGCAGGGTGATGCCGGTGCCGGGCGGCGCGGGCAGGAGCTGCTCGATGGAGTCGTCGAGTTGGAGCTCCCCGGCCTCGACGAGGCGCGTCAGCACGGTGGCGGTGAGGGGCTTGGTCAGCGAGCCGATCTGGACGTACCGGTCGAGATCGTGGCCGTCCGTGGCCCGAGGGGCATCGGCGCTGGTGAGGATGCAGGTGGGAACGGGACGCATGTGGGGAGGCTTTCAGCTTCGAGCGCGTGGGCACCAGCCCGGCCGGTGGCAGAGCGGCTGGAGGGAGGTGCCCGAGTTCATGCGGCTTGGCTCAACACGCCTCAACCGCCCCCCTCGGGGAGTCGGGGAACCCGCCGAGGAGGGGTGGCTCCCCCACTCAACGCCCCCGCCGCGCAACTCCCCTGCCATGCCCGATGTTGACCGCCGCTGCCCGCGCCAGTGCCGCCGGGTTCAGGAATTGGCGGGGGCCTATCAGGCGGGAGGCGAACAGGTGCATGTGGCGGGCCAGGGATTCGTCGCGGGCTGCCGCCGAGAACATCAGGCGCTCCACGGGGTTGAACGGGCGGGCCCGGGCGTAGTCGGCGGCCAGGTAGTGGTGGCCTCGCAGGCGGCGGCGGTGTTCGCGGGCGTACGACGCGAGTGATCTGTCCAGGTCGCCCCGGCCGGTGGCGGACGCGGCGACGGCGTCTGTCAGCCACTGTGCGGACTGCAGGGCCCACCCGCAGCCCACGCCCCACAGGGGGTCGCTGGTCAGGGCGGCGTCGCCGATGAGGGCGAGGCCCGGTGCGGTCGGTCTGCGGCTGTGCAGCGGGTAGTTGACCGTTCCGGTGATCTTCGTGATGCGCTCGGCGGAGTCGATGGGCGGTGCTTCGGGCAGAGCGCGGATGAAGGAGAGGAAGCTGCCCTCCAGGTCCTCCCGGAACGCCGGCAGCCGCTTCTTCTCCGGGAGCACCGCCATGACCGTCACCCCGTCGTCGTTCGGGAACGCGTACGCCATGTCGGGTTCGAGGAACCAGGCCTGACCGATCCCGCCGTGCAGTGGAAGGCCGCGGAAGTGCGCGAGATAGCCGAACCGCGCGTTCTCGTGACTCCGGGTGGGTGACCCCGCGAACTTCGCCACCGCCGAGTCCTTGCCGTCGGCGCCGACCACCAGGCGGGCGCGGATCTCGCGCTCGCCCTGCGGCGTCGAGGCGCGCACCCCCACGGTCCGCCCTGCTTCCCCGACCAGCCCCGTCACCTGGTGACCCGGGAGCAGATCGACCCCCGGGGTGTCCGCCGCACGGGTTCTGATCAGCGGGTCGAGGGTGCTGCGCCGGACGTTGTACGCGTACGGCAGCTCCGGGCCGGCCGGCGCGGGCCTCGGCTCGATCCAGCCCCAACGGGTGTACCAGCGCGCCGTGTTGCGGACGGCGCCCGCCTCCTCCAGGGCCGGGACGAGGCCGAGTTCGTCGAGGACCGGGTAGGCGTTGGCCGTGATGGAGTGGGTGCACAGTGCCTTGTACGCCTCGGGGTCCGCGCGGCGTTCCAGCAACGCGACGCGGGCACCGCGCCGGGCCAGCAGGATCGCGGCGGCACTGCCCGCGAGGCCGGCTCCGCCGATCACGACGTCGTAGTCGTATCCCGCGCTCTCAGGCCTGGTCATGCGCTGATCGCCCCCTTCGGGGTGTGCTGCGGTCCGCGCGAACCTTCGCCGACCGGGGTGGTGACGGCGCCTGCCTCATGGACACCTCAAGGTCGCTCCCAGAGTGGCTCACACCCCGGCGCCGCGCATCCCTCACGCCGTACGAAATCCCGGCCGGATTCCGCCCATGGGAGGGAAGTCGCTGGATCCGGCAAGGCATCCGGGTTCCCGTGGGGTTCAGTCACCCACCCTCGTGTAGTCGAGGAACTCCCCCGTCCCCACCGTCTGGCGGTGCAGGCGGCCGTCCGGCATCAGGGTCACGGTGCTGGGCTTGCCCGGGTTGCAGGCGCCTGTCGAGCCCGGCGCCACCGCGGACGGGCCGATCTGGAGCGGGGCGTCGGCCGAGGCGGGGGCGCCGGTGAGGCGGGCCTCGAAGATGCAGTGGTAGCCCTCGCCGTCGGCCGTCAGGGTGAGAACCTTGTCGCCCGCCCTGCCCGCCCGGACCACCAAGTGACGTGTGTTGTCACCTGAGTTGCTCGGGATCACCGCGGACCAGCTGCCTATGTAGGGCTGCGGTACGCCGTCCACGGGGGCGGGGGGTGTGGTCGTACCCGTGCCGTCCGAGCTCACGTCCCCGGAATTCGTGGAACTGGCCGATGGGGAAGGGGAGTTGGTGGCTGTTGTGCCGCCCTGCTGCTCGCCGCCGCTCATGAACGCGTACACCGAGCCGCCCGCGCCCACCGCCACCACCAGTGCCACCGCTATCAGCGCCGCCGTCGACTTGGCGCTGCGGGCCGGCGGGGGCTCCGGGGAGGGGGAGTAGTACGGGTCGAAGGGCGGGGGCGGGAGGGGGGGCGGGTACGACGGGGACCCGAGCTGGGTCGGGGCCTTGTGCGGATCCGGGGTCACTTCGGTGCCGCCCGGGTTCTCTATGTCGAGCAACTGCACGGCATGGCTGCCCAGTTGGGCCACCAGGGGCGCCGGCAGCCACGGGTCGGCGGTGTCCTCGCGGACGCGTTCCAGGATGCGGTCCAGGGTGGGACGGGCCGACGGGTCCTTGTGCAGGCAGTCGCCGATCAGCTCCTGGAGGGACTCCGGTACGCCGTCGAGGTCCGGGGGCTCCTGCGCGATGCGGAACATCAGCGCGTGCACCCCGCTCGACGCCTCCCCGAACGGCAGCCTGCCGCTCGCCGCGTACGACAGGACCGAGCCGAGGCAGAACACGTCGCAGGCCGGGGTGATCCGGTCGCCGCGCACCTGCTCGGGGGCCATGAAGCCGGGCGAGCCGACCAGCGCGCCCGTGCGGGTCAGGCCGGCCTCGGCGCTGGTCTCCAGGGCGCGGGCGATGCCGAAGTCGATGACGCGGGGGCCGTCGATGGTGATCAGGACGTTGGAGGGCTTCAGGTCGCGGTGGACGAGGCCGGCCGCGTGGATGTCCTTGAGCGCGTGGGCCAGGCCCCGCGCCAGGACCCGTACGGAATGCTCCGGCAGCGGGCCGTGCGGGCCCGCCACCACGGACTGGAGGGAGGGGCCCGCGACGTATCCGGTGGCGACCCACGGCACCGGTGCCTCGGTGTCCGCGTCCAGGACCGGCGCGGTCCACTGTCCGCCGACCCGGCGCGCGGCGATGACTTCCTGGCGGAACCGGCCCCGGAACTCGTCCTGCTCGGCGAGGTCGGGCCGGACCAGCTTGACGGCGACGGTACGGCCCCGGTCCGAGCGGGCCAGGTAGACCTGGCCCATGCCGCCTGCGCCCAGGCGGGCCAGCAGGCGGTAGGTGCCTATTCGCTCCGGGTCGCCCGGACCCAACCGCTGAGTGCGGTCCACGGTTCCCCCCGCTTTGTTGGCTTTGACGGGGTGAGGATAGTGCGGGGGCCCTCCGGGGGTGGGGGGTGGGTTTGCGTAGTTCCCCGCGCTCCTCAGTGGGTTGGTTGTTGGGTGTGGGTGGTGGGCGGCTGGGCGCGCCCACGCGGCGGAGCCGCATATGTCGCAGCCCCTCGCCCCTTGAACCCCTGCGGGACCGGGCGGACCGGCCACCAGAGGGAGCGGCCCAGTAGTGCGGCCAGGGACGGGACCAGTACCAGGGACAGGACCAGCGCGGAGAGCATGATGCCCAGCGCCATCGCGAAGGCGACCTGCTCTCTGCCCGGCGTCGTGGCGAGGCTCGCGAACGAGCCGGCGAGCACCAGGCCGGCCGTCGCGACGGCCGGTGCCGTGTGGCGTACGGCGCGGGCCACGGCGGCGCGGGCGGGGCCCGGGCGGCGCATCTCCTCCCGGATCCGGTCGGTGATCAGGATGTTGTAGTCGGTGCCGAGCGCCACGACGAACAGGAAGAGGACCAGGGGGAGCGTGAAGCTCACGCCCGGTTTTCCGAGGGCGTGCTGGAACAGCAGGGTCGCGGCGCCGAGGGTGGCGGCGAAGCCGAGCCCGACCGAGATCATCAGGATCGCGGGGGCGAGCAGGCTGCGCAGGAGCAGCAGCAGGATCAGCCCGATCAGCGCGGCCGCGACGGGGAACACGATCCTGAGGTCGTGGTCGACGGCGGTCGAGATGTCGGCGATGATCGCGGGCGTTCCGCCGACGTGGGCCGTCGTCCCGGCGGGCGTGTGCCGGGCGACCGCGTCCCGGATCGGCCCGGAGGCCAGGTCGCGGGCCTCGCGGCTCTGCGGGTCGGCGGTCGGGTAGAGGTCGATGCGGGCGGCCCGGTGGTCCTTGTCGAGTACGGTCGGCGCGACCTGGCCCACGCCCTTGACCTGGGTGAGCGCGCGGGAAAGGCCGTCGAGGCGGGCGGTGGTGAGGGGCCCGTCGTCCTTGGCGGTGACGTACACGCTGGTCGGGTCCGAGACGCCGGCCGGCAGCGCGCGGGAGATCTCGGCGGCGGTGGCCGCGGCCGCGGTCCTGTCGCCCGAGCCGCCGCCCTGCCCGTAGTCCATGCGGATGCCGATCAGGCCGGCGGCCAGCGCGGCGAGCAGGGCGACGGACGCGGTCAGCATCAGCAGCGGGCGCCGCGTGACCAGCGCGCCCAGGCGGGCGGCCTGTCCCTCGCGCGGCTCGCGGCGCAGCGACCGGGACGGCCAGAACATCTTGCGCCCGGCGGCCGCGAGCAGCGCCGGCATCAGGGTGAGGCTGCCGAACAGCATGACCAGGACCGCCACGGCGATCGCCGGGCCGAGCGAGCGGAACTGCCCGAACGTCGCCACACCCAGGGTGGCGAACGCGGCCACGATCGTCAGCGCCGCCGACGTGATCGCGGTGCCCACCCGGGCACACACCTGCGCGGCCGCCTCGCGTGCCAACTGCTCTGGCTGGGACCGGAGTTGCTCGCGGAAGCGGAACAGCAGGAACAGCAGGTAGTCGATGCCGATGCCGAGCAGGACCACGTTGATCAGGCCCGGGGTGCTCGCGTCGAGCTTGAGCCCGGTGAGCATCGCGGCCACCGCGACGGCGCCCGCCGCCGCGCCGCCGATGACCGCGACCGCGAGCAGCGGCAGGATCGCCGCGAGCACGCTGCGGAACACCAGCACGTTCAGCAGGACGATGAGCCCCGTCAGGAGAGCGCCGCCGACCGTCGTGGCGGTCTTGTTGGCGTCGGTGGTGTCCACGGTCTCGGCGAGCGCACCCGTGAAGCCCGTACGCATCCCCGCCTCGGCGAACTGCGTCCGGGCGGCGTCCCGGAAGGCCCGGTAGACGCCCTGCACGCCGGTGTCCGAGGGGTTCCCGTTCAGCTCGACGGAGAGCAGCTCGAAGCTCCGGTCCGGCGCGGTCATCGCCGGGGCGATGCGGGGTGTCTGCGAGCGGTCCGGGACCAGGAACTTCGGCGCGTCGTCCTCCCTCGGCATGACGACCCGCCGCCCGCCGAGCTTCGCCGCCTCGGCCTCGACGCGCTTCTGGTCGGCGGCACCGAGGGGCCGGCCGTCGGCCCGCCCGACGAGGACGGTCACGGTGGTGGTGTCCGGATCCACCCCGAACCGCTCCTCGGCTATGCGCAGGGCGGCGGCGGAATCGTAGCTGCGGGGCAGGAAGTTGCCGGTCTGGTTCTGGGTGACACGGGCGAACAGGGTCGGGGCGAGGGCGATCAGGGCGAGCCCCAGGACGGCCCAGAGGGCGATCACCTTCCAGGGGTGGCGGGTGGAGTATCCGGTCAGGGCGCGGATCACGAGGTCCTCCGGCGGGCGGGTCGGAACGTCGTACGTCTGCCGGGTGCTCCCGGCTGCTCTCCAGCCCATCAGGGGGAGGGGCGGCCCGGCGTCCTGGTTACGGATGATCCGGCCGGGGGCCCTGGGTCCCCGCCCGGGGCGGTGACCAGGACCGTGGTCCTGGTCGGGGTCTCGGTCCGGCGCCGGTCCCGGCACGGGGGCGGACGTGACACGCTGGCCGGGACGGACAGAGGGGGACAGGCATGCGCGGGCTGCGACACGTGGGGCGGGGCGAGGCGCCGGGCGCCGGGGCCGGTGGCGCGGGGGAGTCGCCCGACGCGGGGCTCGGCGAGCCCGAGGGTGTGCCGGGCGGCGAGGTCGGCGCGGCCCCGGAACTCCCACCCCTCCGGCCCGGCAGCACCCAGGCCCCGCCACCGCGCCCCGGCACCCCCCAACCCCTCTGGACCCGCAACGACGCCCTCGTGGCCGGGGCCTCCTGTGCCATCAACCTCCTCAGCTACGTCTTCGTCAGCGACCCCACCGGCCGGCGCGGCATCAGCATCGCCGGGGTCGTCCTCGTCGCGCTCGCCGCCGTGCCCCTGCTTGCCCGGCGCACCTACCCCGTCGCCACCCTCGCCGCCGTCCTCGTCCTCGACGCGGCGGCGTCCCTCACCCTGCCGCTCTCCACCCACTTCGGGGCCGTCCTCATGGTCGCCCTGTACTCCCTCGCCCGGGCCCGCAGTGGCCGGGTCGTGGCGGGCGCGGTCTTCGTGACGGCCGCGACGAGCCTGCTCAGCCAGAGCGGAGGGCGGGTTCCGCCCTGGCAGGACGCCATCTCCGCGGTCCTCTCGCCGCTCATCGTCGTCGGCGCCGCCCTGGCCGTCGGCCGCTGGCAGCGCGAGGTGGAGGCCAACCGCCGGCTCCTCGCCGACCGCGCCGTGGCCGACGAGCGCCGCCGCATCGCGCGGGAGTTGCACGACATCGTGGCCCACCACATCACCACCATGCAGCTCATGGCTGGCGGCGCCCGCGCCAACCTCGCCCGCCCCGAGGTGGCCCGGGACGCCCTGGTCACCCTGGAGGCCTCCGGGCGGCTCGCGCTCGGCGAGATGCGCCAGCTCCTCGACGTACTGCGGGCCGGAGACGAGCCGGAATCCGCACCGGCCCAGCCCCAGCCCGGCGCCGACGACCTGGACCGCCTGGTCGACGAGGCCCGGCTCGCCGGACTGTCCACCGGGTTCAGCGTGCACGGGGCGCCGCGACCGCTGCCTCCGACCGTCGGTCTCACCGTGTTCCGGGTCGTCCAGGAGGCCCTCACCAACGCCCGCAGGCACGCCGGGTCCGCGCACGCCTCCGTACGGCTGACGTACCGTCAACATCACGTAACCGTCGAGGTGTTGGACGATGGCGAGGGTGCGGCTCCCCCGAATCCCGGCTCCGGCGGCTACGGCCTCATCGGCATGCGCGAGCGCGTCGCCCTGCACGGTGGCACCCTCACCGCCGGGCCCCGCGCCGACGGCGGCTTCGCCGTGCTCGCCGAGCTGCCCCTCACTCTGGACGAGACGGTCGAGACAGCCGTACCGCAAGAAGGAGTACGTCCATGACCGAGGCGCCGATCAGGGTGCTCATCGCCGACGACCAGCCGCTCGTGCGGCGCGGGCTTTCGCTGATCCTGTCCCCCGATCCGTCCTTCGAGGTGGTCGGGGAGGCCGAGAACGGGGCGCAGGCCGTAGACCTGGCCCGCGGGCTGCGCCCCGACGTCGTCGTGATGGACATCCGGATGCCCGTACTCGACGGGGTCGCGGCGACCGGCGAGCTCGCCGCCGCCGTGCCCACCTGCCGGGTCCTCGCGCTGAGCACCTTCGACATGGACGAGTACGTGGTGGGCGCGCTGCGCGCCGGGGCGTACGGGTTCCTGCCCAAGGACAGCTCGCCGGAGGACCTGAGCGCGGCGATCCGCACCGTGCACGCGGGCGAGGCCGCCGTCGCGCCGCGCCTGCTCACCCGGCTGATCTCCACCTACGTCACCGCGCCCCGCGACACGCGGCCCGCCCCGGCGGGGCTCGGTGCGCTCACGCCCCGCGAGGTCGAGGTGTGGCGGCTCATGGCCACCGGACTCGACAACACCGAGATCGCCCGCGCCCTGGAGCTGAGCCTGTCGACGGTCAAGAACTACATCACCAGCATCTTCGACAAGCTCGCCGTCCGGGACCGCGCCCAGGCGGTCATCGCGGCGTACGAGTCGGGGCTCGTGACCGCCCGCGCGGCGGCCGGGGAGCGGCCGGAGTGAGGCCGGGCCCCGACACCTTGCCGAGCCCAGCGGGTCTCGGTGGACAAGATGGTCATGGCCGCTCCCACCTGCGCGTCCTTACCCTGGGGGCATGACCCCTCAAGGCACTCCCGATCCTCAGGCCGGTGCGGCCGTGAAAGCCGCCGACCGTGCGCACGTGTTCCACTCCTGGTCCGCCCAGGGCCTGATCGACCCGCTCGCCGTGGCCGGCGCGGAGGGGTCCTACTTCTGGGACTACGACGGCAACCGCTACCTCGACTTCACCAGCGGGCTCGTCTTCACCAACATCGGGTACCAGCACCCGAAGGTCGTCGCCGCGATCCAGGAGCAGGCCGCGACGATGACGACCTTCGCGCCGGCGTTCGCTGTTCAGGCCCGCTCGGAGGCGGCCCGCCTCATCGCGGAGCGCACGCCCGGGGACCTCGACAAGATCTTCTTCACCAATGGTGGTGCGGAGGCCGTCGAGAACGCCATCCGCATGGCCCGTCTGCACACCGGCCGCCACAAGGTGATGAGCGCCTACCGTTCGTACCACGGCGGTACGAACACGGCGATCAATCTGACGGGTGACCCGCGTCGGTGGGCCTCCGACAGCGGCTCGGCCGGGGTCGCCCGGTTCTGGGCGCCGTTCCTGTACCGCTCGCCCTTCCACGCCACGACGGAGGCCGAGGAGTGCGCGCGGGCGCTCAAGCACCTTGAGGAGACCATCGTCTTCGAGGGGCCCGCCACCATCGCCGCGGTCATCCTGGAGTCGGTGCCCGGCACGGCCGGCATCATGACGCCGCCGCCCGGCTACCTGCCCGGTGTGCGCGAGCTGTGCGACAAGTACGGGATCGTGCTCGTCCTGGACGAGGTCATGGCCGGGTTCGGCCGGACCGGCAAGTGGTTCGCGTCCGAGCACTATGACGTGGTGCCCGATCTGCTGACCTTCGCCAAGGGCGTCAACTCCGGGTACGTGCCGCTGGGCGGCGTCGCCATCAGCCAGAAGATCGCCGAGACCTTCGAGCACCGGCCCTTCCCCGGCGGACTCACCTACTCCGGGCACCCGCTGGCCTGCGCCGCGGCCGTCGCCACCATCAACGTGATGGAGGAGGAGGGCGTCGTCGAGCAGGCCGCCCACATCGGGTCGAGCGTCCTGGAGCCCGGGCTCCGCGAGCTCGCCGAGCGACACCCGTCGGTGGGCGAGGTGCGCGGCATGGGCGTGTTCTGGGCGCTTGAGCTCGTCCGCAGCAAGGAGACCCGCGAGCCGCTGGTGCCGTACAACGCGACCGGGGCGGACAACGCGCCGATGGCCGCGTTCGGTGCCGCCTGCAAGAAGAACGGTCTTTGGCCGTTCATCAACATGAACCGCACCCATGTCGTGCCGCCCTGCAACATCACCGAGGCGGAGGCGAAGGAAGGACTCGCCGCGCTCGACGAGGCGCTGACGGTGGCGGACGAGCACACCGTGTGACGCTTGTGTCCCGATCCGGGGGCAAAAACCCGCTCTCCTTTGTCCGGTTTCCGGGCACCCCATAGGGTGGCCCGAAGCCGGAGGAGGGGAGCGAGTCATGCCAGCTAGCGGAGCGGTCACCCGCAGCACCCTTCGACAACAGATCGCGGACGCGCTCCGTGACGAAGTGCTCGCGGGGCGTATGCAGCCCTGCGAGGAATTCACGGTCAAGCAGATAGCCGAGCAGTACGGCGTCTCCGCCACGCCCGTGCGCGAGGCGCTCGTCGACCTCTGCGCACAGGGCCTGCTCGACTCCGACCAGCACCGCGGCTTCCGCGTGCGGGTCTTCTCCGTCGAGGACTACAAGGGCATCGTCGAGGCGCGGGCCCTGGTGGTCGACGGGATATTCCGGCGGGCCGCGGTCCCGGGCTCGCTCGATGCGTACGGACCGGCCCTCGTCTCGGTACGCCGCCGGGGCGAGGAGGCCGCACGGGCCGCGCGCGGCGGCGACCTGAACATCCTGGTCGGCTACGACCTGCGGTTCTGGCGGGAGCTGTGCGCGCTCGCCGGGAACACCTACATCTCCGACTTCCTGCACCGCCTGCGCATGCAGAGCTGGGTGTTCGCGGTCCCCTACCTGCGCAGTCACAGCGACCTCAGCGACTGGCTGTGGACCGGCCACGGCGAGGTCGTCGACGCGCTCGGCCGGGGCGACTTCGAAGAGGCGCGCCTGCTGATCGCCGCCTACAACGACGAATCCCTGATGTGGGCGGAGCGGCTCCCCCGGTGATCAACGAACCGGCCGGACAGGTCGAACTGAGCGTTGTCGTCCCCGCGTACAACGAGGAGCAGCGTCTCGCGCCCACCCTGGAGGCGATCCGAGGCCACCTCGGCGACAGCTGCAGCTGGGAACTCATAGTCGTCGACGACGGCTCCGCGGACGAGACGGTGCGGGTGGCCCGCGAGGCCGCCGCCGTCGACCCCCGCATCAACGTCGTCGTCAGCGAGAGCAACCGCGGCAAGGGCCACGCCCTGCGGCTCGGCGTGCTCGCCTCCTACGGGCGCCGCGTCCTGATCACGGACGCCGATCTGGCCACCCCCATAGAGGAGTTGGACCAGCTCGCCAAGGCGATGACCGAGGGCGAGACGGCCGCCGCGATCGGCTCGCGCGCCCACCCCGAGGCCCGCATCGAGGTCCACCAGAGCCGGCTGCGCGAGCTGCTCGGCCGGATGGGCAACCGGCTCATCCGGGCCGTCGCCGTCCCCGGCATCCGCGACACCCAGTGCGGCTTCAAGCTGTTCGACGGCGAGAAGGCGCGCGCGGCGTTCGCCGACGCCCGCCTCGACGGCTGGGGCATAGACGTCGAGATCCTCCAGTTCTTCCGCCGCAGGGGCTGGGCGGTCTCCGAGGTGCCGGTGCGCTGGTCGCACCAGGACGGCTCCAAGGTGGGCGCCGCGGACTACGGCAAGGTGCTGTGGGAGCTGGCCCGCCTCAAGGCCCGCGCGGTCCGCCGCGTCGACCTGGTGCTCGGCGCCCTCTACCTGCTCTCCTGCGTACTGCTCTACAAGAACCTGTGGGGCGACCTCGGGCGGAGTTACCTCACCGACTCGATGCAGGACCAGAACCAGTGGGAGTGGTTCTTCTCGGTCACCGCGGACAACGTGACCCATCTGCGCGACCCGCTGTTCACAGCCGTCCAGAACTTCCCCGACGGCGTGAACCTCATGGGCAACACGCCGATGCTGGGCCTGTCCGTGCCGCTCACCCCGGTCACCCTCGCCTTCGGGCCGACGCTCACCTGGGCGCTCGTCCTCACCCTGGGGATATCCGCGACCGCGTACGCCTGGTACTGGCTCTTCGCGCGCCGGGTGACCGAGAACCGCTGGGCGGCCGGGCTCGGCGGGGCGCTCGCGGCCTTCGCGCCGCCGGTGATCTCGCACGGCAACGCGCACCCGAACTTCTGCGTCCTGTTCATGATCCCGCTGATCATCGACCGCGCGCTGCGCCTGTGCGAGGGCCGGAACGTGCGCCGCGACGGGGTGATCCTGGGCCTGTTCACGACGTACCAGATCTTCCTCGGCGAAGAGGCGCTGCTGCTCGCCTCGCTGGGCATGGCCCTGTTCGCGCTGTCGTACGCCCTTGCCCGGCGCGATGTGGCACGGGCCGCGATCCGGCCGCTGGCCACCGGCATGGCGTATGCGCTCGGGGTCTGTCTGGTGCTCATCGCCTACCCGCTGTACCGGCAGTTCGCGGGGGCGCAGAGCTATCACAGCGTGCTGCACGGCGACAATGCGGGCAATTCGCCGCTCGCGCTGATCGAGTTCGCGGGGCGCTCCCTGATGGGCGACGACGCGACCGCCGACAAGCTGGCCCTCAACCGCACCGAGCAGAACGCGTTCTACGGCTGGCCCCTGGTCGCCCTCGCCTTCGCGCTCGTCGTACGGCTGTGGCGGCGGCCGCTCGTCAAGGCGCTGGCGTTCACGGGCGCGGCGGCCGCGGTCCTCTCGCTCGGCCAGAAGATCCGCATTCCGTACACGGACGTGGTTGTCCCCGGCCCCTGGAAGCTGCTCGCCCACAGGCCGCTCTTCGAGTCGGTCATCGAGGGCCGGGTCGCGATGATCTGCGCGCCGGTGCTGGGCGCGCTGGTCGCGCTTGCCGCGGGGCGCCTCGCGCTCAGCCGGGTGCGGGCCACACAGGTGGCGGGCTTCACGGCGATCGCCCTTGCCCTGCTCCCGATCGTCCCGACGTCGTTCCCGACGAACGCGCGCCCCGAGGTGCCCGAGTTCATCGCCTCCGGGATGTGGAAGAAGTACGTGAAGCCCGGGGAGTCCCTGGTCCCGGTGCCGCTGCCCGACCCGGGATCGGCGGAGGCGCTGCACTGGCAGTCGTCGACGGGCCTCGGCTTCCCGGTGCCCGGCGGCTACTTCAACGGCCCCTGGGGCCCGGACCGCATCGGCATCTACGGGGCCTCCCCGCGCTGGACGTCGAACCTGTTCAGCGACGTGCGCTCCGGCAAGCCCGTCCCCGACATCGGCACGGACTGGCAGAAGCAGGCCCGCGAGGACCTCGCGTACTGGCACGCGGGCGTCCTGGTCCTCGCCCCCCAGCCGCAGGCGCCCGAGCTGTACGAGACGGTGACCCGGCTGCTCGGCCGCGAGGGCACGAAGGCGGGCGGGGTGTGGATCTGGGACGTGTCGTCGGTCCGGTGACACCTTCAGCATCCGGGTCGCGCTCTCACGTCCGGGTATCCGAGTAACGCACGGGTTGGTGGGTAAACCCTCCCGACCGGGGCGCGGGGGATCCAGTCACCTCGCATCAGGAGTTGACGGGCACTCTTCGCGCGGCGTGCCCGGCGCACTACGCTGTCCCGACCATCGCACGAAACGAGTTGAGAGCGAGCCCGTCTTGGCCTGTGACCTGTGGCTGGTCCCCCTCGTCGATGTGCTGTGCCACAGCCCCGACAACCCGTTCGCGGAGGAGATCGCCTCGTACGACAAGGCGCTCGGCGAGGCCGGGCTCCCGCCCGTACCGGTCTTCGCGTACATGCCGGGACTGTCCGGCGACGTGGCACCGGTCGCGGGGTTCGACTACGACGCGCTGCACTTCCTGCGCCGCGCCTACCTCCTCCAGCTGTGCGGCCTCGCGGTCACGCCCGTCGACGAGCTCGGCGGCGACTACGAGCAGCTCCTGGAGATGTTCGAGACGACCGCCCAGCAGTCGCACCTGGTGTGGCACTACGACCACGCCGGGGCCTACGTCCCGGTCGACTTCGCGATCCCGCTCTCCAACGAGGAGCTCCTCGCGGGCGGCGGACCGCTCGGCTCCGCCCAGGGGCTGCTGCGGGAGCTGGAGTTCGTGGGGCCCGTGATCGGCATAGATCCGGCCAACCCGCCGACCGCACCCGCCCCGCCGGACCGGCCCACCTCGCTCGAAGAGCCGGCCGGACCCATCCCGTACGACGAGAGCCCCTTCGCGCGCGAGCGGCACGTGTGGCTCGGGCTGCACGCGGCGGCGACCCGCAGCCTCGCCCAGGGCTCGATGATCATCTTCAGCTGAACCCGCTGCCGAGGGGCAAGACCCGCTCCCGGCGCCCAGGCTACTGGCGCGGCCCCTCCGGCGGCCGCTGGCGCGGCATGTTCGGGCGGGTGGCCGGGGGGAGGGGGAAGCGGCCGGGCCCGGGGGCGCCGTCCGTGCGCGGGGCCGCCGCGCTCAGGGTCTGCATGACGAGGGGCGCGGGCCCCGAGCGGAACTCCACCATCCAGTCCGCCGTCTCCGAGCGGACCAGCTCGGTGACGTCCTCGGTGAACCGGCGCAGCAGCGAGAGGCACCGCTCGGCGGCCTCGCTCGCGGTGCCCTCGGTGGGCCCGAGCACCTCGCGCACGCTCTCCGACGCCCAGTCGAACTGGAGGCTCTGGAGCCTTCGCTGCACGGCCTGGGCGGTGGCGACGTCCCTCATCCAGCCCGAGGTGAGCCCGAAGTAGCGGTCGCAGGCCATGCACGCGGCACCCAGCAGCAGACACAGATAGCCCCAGCCCGCCACGCCCTTGAGGGCCCCGGTCAGATCGAGCAGCGGCAGCACGGCCCCCGCGATCGCGCCGCTCGCCGTGCCGCAGCGCAGGGTACGGGCGCCGCGGCGCTTCCAGATCCGGTCGGCGAGGTACCAGTCCGCGGTGCGCAGGGCGCCGTCCTCGGCCCAGCGGTACAGCGCGTCGAGGCGCTCGGCCGGCTCGCCCCAGTCGCCGAGCGGGAACGGCCTCCCGGTCAGATCGCCCGTCTGCGCGCCCTCGTCCCGCCGGGCCTGGCCCGGGGGCCCCTCGGGCTGCATGTCCGGCTGGCTCACCCGGCTGCTCCCTCCGCACTGCTGCTGTGACCCTCTGTGACATCGCGTGACGTACGGGCACCTGGATGTGTATCTGGACGTACTCGACGTGTTACTGGACGTAGTAAATGCCGTGTAAATGCCGTGACGCCGCGCGGTCGTCCGCGGTGCGCGCGTGCGTATTGACGCGTACTGACACACCCGACCGCCATTCCTACCGCCGGATGGACGGCCGAGGGGGCGATATCCAGGTATTTCCGCCCGGAAGTGGCCCTTGATCAGATATAGGAACCGGCACCGCATCACTCGAAAGAGTTGCGGAGCAGGGCGCCTGTCGACCACGTAGGCTCGGAGTGCCGAAAGAGACAACCGTCCTACCGACCCGCCTTACCAAAACCTGGAGTGAAACGTGATCCCTGGTGGTGGCCAGCCCAACATGCAGCAGCTTCTCCAGCAGGCCCAGAAGATGCAGCAGGATCTCGCCCTTGCCCAGGAGGAGCTCGCGGCGACCGAGGTCGAAGGACAGGCCGGCGGCGGTCTCGTCAAGGCGACCGTGACCGGCTCGGGCGAGCTGCGCGCCCTGGTCATCGACCCGAAGGCGGTCGACCCGGAGACCGCTGATTCCTTGCAGGAGCTTGGCGAGACCCTCGCGGACCTCGTCGTCGCGGCCGTGCAGGCCGCCAACGAGAACGCGCAGCAGCTCCAGCAGCAGAAGCTGGGCCCGCTGGCGCAGGGCCTCGGCGGCATGCCGGGCCTGCCGTTCTAGGACCGGGCCACCGGCGTGCGCCCGCCCGTGCGGACGTACCCGTGCGCCTGACCTACTGAGGCGGACGCACAGCAACTACCGTAGGCGTCAGAGCAACCCACGAGAGGCGTTCCGTTGTACGAAGGCGTGGTTCAGGACCTCATCGACGAACTGGGCAGGCTGCCCGGCGTCGGTCCCAAGAGCGCGCAGCGGATCGCCTTCCACATCCTGCAGGCCGAGCCGACCGACGTGCGCCGCCTCGCGCACGCCCTCCTCGAGGTCAAGGACAAGGTCCGGTTCTGCGCGGTGTGCGGCAACGTGGCGCAGGAGGAGCGGTGCAACATCTGCCGCGACCCGCGCCGCGACCAGACGGTCATCTGTGTCGTGGAGGAGCCCAAGGACGTCGTGGCGATCGAGCGGACCCGCGAGTTCCGCGGCCGCTACCACGTGCTCGGCGGCGCCATCAGCCCGATCGAGGGCGTCGGCCCGGACGACCTGCGCATCCGCGAGCTGCTCGCCCGCCTCGCGGACGGCACGGTCACCGAGCTGATCCTGGCCACCGACCCGAACCTGGAGGGCGAGGCCACCGCGACGTACCTCGCCCGCATGATCAAGCCCATGGGTCTCAAGGTCACCCGGCTCGCCAGCGGCCTGCCGGTGGGCGGCGACCTCGAATACGCCGACGAGGTCACCCTGGGCCGGGCCTTCGAAGGAAGGCGGCTGCTCGATGTATGACGCCCACGAGGGGTACGAGGAAGGTCAACTCGATGTCTGACGCAACGCTGCACGCGACCAACCAGGACCCGGACTCCTTCGCGGTCCAGATCGCCGACCAGGTCGAGTCCTTCATCGTCGCGGTCACGGAAGTGGCCAAGGGCGACGAGCCCGACAGCGCCGTACCGTTCCTCCTCCTGGAGGTCTCCCAGCTGCTGCTCGCCGGCGGCCGGCTCGGCGCGCACGAGGACATCGTCCCGGACGAGCGCTACGAGCCCGACCTCGGCCCCGAGGCCGACGTCGACGAGCTGCGCGAGCGGTTCGCCCGGCTCCTGGAACCCATCGACGTGTACTCCGAGGTCTTCGACCCGTACGAGCCGCGCAAGGCGCCGGTGGCGTGCCGGATCTCCGACGACCTCGCCGACGTCGTCACCGACCTGCGCCACGGCCTGGCCCACTACCGCGCGGGCCGCACCACCGAGGCCCTGTGGTGGTGGCAGTTCTCGTACTTCTCCAACTGGGGCTCGACCGCCTCCGCCGCGCTGCGCGCCCTGCAGTCGCTCGTCGCGCACGTCCGCCTCAACCAGCCCCTCGAAGAGCTGGACGGCCTCGACACCGACGAGGACCTGACGGAGGACGCCCTGGAGGAGGAGGCGGGCCGCGTCATGGTCGAGGAGCTCGCGGGTCCGCTGGGCCTGCGCGACCTCAAGTAGCCCTGTGTGTACGGGAGTTGGCGCGGGGTCCGGTTCGCCCCCTTGATCCGGCTTGTGTGACCCCGGCCACATCGTCGCGTACAAACGGAATGCCGGGGCAGGCGGGTCTCGCGAGCGGATCGGACAACGCCCGGTGATCAGGTTGTGAGCGGGACATCTCACGAAGTGATACGGCGCGGGCGAATCCGGCCCGCTCGTTAGACTGAGCCGACCGCAGTAATGAACTGAGCGAGGAGCGCACGTGGGCCTTGTCGTGCAGAAGTACGGAGGCTCCTCCGTTGCCGATGCCGAGGGCATCAAGCGCGTCGCCAAGCGGATCGTGGAAGCCAAGAAGACCGGCCACCAGGTGGTCGTCGTGGTTTCCGCGATGGGCGACACGACGGATGAGTTGATCGAACTCGCGGAGCAGGTGTCACCGATGCCTGCCGGGCGGGAATTCGACATGCTGCTGACCGCCGGAGAGCGGATCTCCATGGCACTGCTCGCCATGGCGATCAAAAACCTGGGCCACCAGGCCCAGTCGTTCACGGGCAGCCAGGCCGGTGTCATCACCGATTCGGTCCACAACAAAGCGCGGATCATCGACGTCACTCCGGGCCGCATCCGGACCTCGATCGACGAGGGCAACATCGCCATCGTCGCCGGGTTCCAGGGCGTCAGCCAGGAGGGCAAGAACATCACCACGCTCGGCCGCGGCGGGTCCGACACGACCGCCGTCGCCCTTGCGGCCGCGCTCGACGCCGAGGTCTGTGAGATCTACACGGACGTCGACGGCGTCTTCACCGCGGACCCCCGCGTCGTGAAGAAGGCGAAGAAGATCGACTGGATCTCCTTCGAGGACATGCTGGAGCTGGCCGCGTCCGGCTCCAAGGTGCTCCTGCACCGGTGCGTCGAATACGCCCGCCGTTACAACATCCCGATCCATGTGCGGTCGTCCTTCAGCGGACTTCAGGGCACCTGGGTCAGCAACGAACCACGTTCCCAGTCGGAAGGCCAGCAGGTGGAGCACGCCATCATCTCCGGAGTCGCGCACGACGTCTCCGAGGCGAAGGTCACGGTCGTCGGGGTGCCCGACAAGCCGGGCGAGGCCGCGGCGATCTTCCGCACCATCGCGGACGCCGAGATCAACATCGACATGGTGGTGCAGAACGTCTCCGCCGCGTCGACCGGTCTCACCGACATCTCGTTCACGCTGCCCAAGGCCGAGGGCCGCAAGGCCATCGACGCCCTGGAGCGCTCCAAGCCGGCCATCGGCTTCGAGTCGCTGCGCTACGACGACCAGATCGCCAAGATCTCGCTCGTCGGCGCCGGCATGAAGACCAACCCGGGCGTCACTGCGGGCTTCTTCGAGGCCCTGTCCGACGCGGGCGTCAACATCGAGCTGATCTCGACCTCCGAGATCCGCATCTCGGTCGTGACCCGCGCCGACGACGTGAACGAGGCCGTGCGCGCCGTGCACACCGCCTTCGGTCTCGACTCCGACAGCGACGAGGCCGTCGTCTACGGAGGCACCGGGCGATGACCCGCAGACCGGCGCTCACGGTCGTCGGAGCGACCGGGGGCGCCGGTTCGGTGATGCTCCAGATCCTGTCCCAGCATGCCGATGTCTGGGGCGAGGTCCGGCTCGTCGCGTCCGCGCGCTCGGCCGGCCGCAAGCTGCTCGTACGGGGCGAGGAGTGCGAGGTCCTCGCGCTGAGCGAGGAGGCCCTGGACGGGGCCGATGTCGTCGTCTTCCTCGCCCCCGACGAGATCGCCGCCCGCTGGGCGCCGGTCGCGGCCGCCAAGGGCGCGGTGGTGGTGGACAGTTCGGCCGCCTTCCGGATGGACCCGGACGTGCCGCTCGTGGTCCCCGAGCTCAATCCCCATGCCGTACGGATGCGTCCGCGCGGCATCGTCGCGAGCCCGCACCCCACCACCCTCGCCATGATCGTGACGGTGGGCGCGCTGCACGCCGAGTTCTGCCTGAGCGAGCTGGTCCTCTCCACGTACCAGGCCGTCAGCGGTGAGGGGCAGGCCGGGGTCGAGGCGCTGCGCCGGCAGATCTCGCTGGTGGCCGGAAGCGGGCTCGGCACGAGTCCGGGCGATGTGCGCCGGGCCGTCGGCGACGACCTCGGCCCGTTCGCGGCGCCGGTCGCGCTGAACGTGGTGCCGTGGGCCGGGGAGCTCGCCGAGGACGGCTGGTCCTCGCAGGAACTGGGCCTGCGGGACGAACTGCGCAAACTGCTCGACCTGCCGCGGCTTCCGGTGGCCGCGACCTGTGTGCGGGTCCCGGTCGTCACGACCCACTCGGTGTCGGTGCACGCCCGCTTCGAGAACGAGGTGGACGTCGCGCGGGCCCACGAGATCCTGGCGACCGCGCCGGGCGTGGTGCTCTTCGACGACCCGGCCGCCGGGGAGTTCCCGACGCCCGCGGACGTGGTCGGCACCGACCCCACATGGGTGGGCCGGGTGCGCTGCTCGCCGGACGATCCGCACGTACTGGAACTTTTCGTCTGCGGCGACAACCTCCGCAAGGGCACGGCCCTGAACGCCGCGCACATCGCGGAGTTGGCGGCCCGTGAATTCACCGCGCGATGAGGTCCGCCGATTTGTAGGATCTGTGAACGCTCTGTGAGCAAGTCGCTGGTCTGTACCACTTGAACTGCGTCAATGCCGTGTTACACGATTCATTTTCCGTGTCCCTGCAACCGCAGTCCGGCATGGAGCGTCTATGCGGTCGCCCCTCAAGGTGCCGTAAAAATCGGGGCATTGGGGAAGAGCGGGTACGGATGAGGGCATGTGGTGCACCGCCAAAAACAGTGTCGTACGCGTACAACCCTGACGGGGAGGAACGTGTCCAACAGGCGTGGCAGAGGTACTCGATTTCCGAGCGGTACCGGCACGCGGTGGCACGGTCGTCCGCCCGCGTCGGCGCCTCGGTGCGCCCGGCGGCATGCCGGTGATCGCGCCCATGCCCGCCACCCGTCCGGCCCACATTCCCTCCCAGGCGCCCTCGCGCGAGAGCGCTGACGAGGTCATGGCGGCCGGCACCACTGTCGATCACCTCACCGAGACCTACCGCGCGCACTACCGCTCGCTGCTGGGCCTCGCGGCCCTGCTCCTGGACGACACCGCCTCCTGCGAGGACGTGGTGCAGGAGGCGTTCATCCGGGTCCACTCGGCTCGCAGCCGGGTGCGCGAGCCGGAGAAGACCCTCGCGTACCTGCGCCAGACCGTCGTCAACCTGTCGCGCTCGGCGCTGCGCCGCCGCATCCTCGGCCTCAAGCTGCTCTCCAAGCCGATGCCCGACATGGCGAGCGCCGAGGAGGGCGCGTACGACCAGCTGGAGCGCGACGCGCTGATCAAGGCGATGCGCGGGCTCCAGCGCCGCCAGCGCGAGGTGCTCGTGCTGCGCTACTTCGCGGACATGACGGAGGCCCAGGTCGCCGAGACGCTCGGGATATCCCTGGGCTCGGTGAAGGCGTACGGATCGCGGGGCATCGCCGCCCTGCGGATCGCCATGGAGGCACCGGCATGACGGGCCCCGACAGGAACGGCGACAGACGGCCGGGGGACGGCGGCACCCATGGGGAACAGGGTGCCTACGGAAGCCGTCGCGCCTACGGAGAGAGTGGTGTCCACAAAGAGCGTGGCGCCCACGGGGAGCACGGGAAAAGCGGGCCGGACCAGCGGCCCAGGAATGACCTGAACGACCTGACTGGATACGGATTCGTGGACAAAACGCCGGAAAAGAACAGCACCGGCAATCCCCCCTTGGGCCTGCCGCTCGCCTCGGCGGGCCCGGGCGCGGCCGACGAACTCGCGCTGCGCAGGCTGCTGCACGACGCGGTGGACGACCTGATGCCCTCGGAGGGGGCACTCGACCATCTGCGGGCCGCGGTGCCCGTGCGGCGGGCCCGCAAGCGGCAGGCCGTCGTCGGCTCGGTCGCCGCGGCCCTCCTGGTGGCCACCGCCGTACCGGCGTTCATCCACGTCGCCAACACCTCGGGCAGCGCGGACGACCGGCCCGCCGTCGCCGGACACGGCGAGCGGACGCACGGCACCGTGGACTCGGCCTCGGGCAACTCGGACGGCGTGCAGGAGAGCACCCCGCGCTCCGGCATCGGCAGCCCGGCCGGCACTCCCGACAGCACGGGCCGTACGCCGCAGCCCAGCAAGGGCACGACGGGCGCCACGGCCGGCGGCGCGACCGGGGCGGGCAGCGGGCCCGTGCAGGCGAACTCGCCGGTGTGCGAGGCGGGCGAGCTGAGCGTGAAGTCGGCGAGCGTCGGCAAGCCCGACTCGACCGGCAAGGTCTACGGCGCCTTCCGCATCGTGAACGCGTCCAACAAGCAGTGCGCGATCGGCGGCGCCGGCAAGTTCAACGTGCAGGCGCAGGGCGCGGCCAACCCGGCGAAGATCACCGTCGTCGAGCACGCGGCGGGCGACCCGGCCCCCGGGCTCCCCGACCCCTCGAAGGACACCACCCGCCTGGTCCTGAAGCCGGCCGCGGCGTACGAGGTGCGGTTCGCCTGGGTGCCGTCGGACACCTGCCCCAAGACCCCGCCCTCGCCCGACCCGAGCCCGTCGAACGCCGCCTCCGGCAGCACCAGCGGAATCGTCTCCCCGACGACGGCGACGGCCGCCGGCGGCCAGACCGCCCAGCTCGGCGCGGACGGCACGCCCACCGCCACGGCGGACGGCACGGTCGCGGTGACCCACGTCGCCGAGCCGGGTGCCCCGTCCGCCGAGGCCAAGATCCCGAACGCGTGCGCCGGAACGATCTACAAGACGGGCGTGCTCGACGCGGGGACTCCGTCGGTGGCCCCGCAGCAGTAGCCCTGGCCGCGGGAGGAACATCGGGGACGGCTCCTCGTTCGCGGAGGGGGAGGAGCACGAAGGGGGCCCGCCTGGCGGCGGGCCCCCTTGCTTTAATGTCCTTTGCCTACTTGGCCAAGGGAGCGGCAGGCGCGTCAGCCGTCCCGGTCTCGCTCTCGGCCTCCGTCTCGGGGGTGAGTCCGAGCTCGGCGTCCTCCAGGGCCTCGGCCTCGCGCCGGACCAGCCGGAACCACATGAACACCACGAACCCGGCGAAGACGAACCACTCGCCGGTGTAGCCGAGGTTCTGGAACGCCTTGAGGTCGAGCCCGCTGTTCTGCGGGGCGCTGGCGGGGACGGGGGTCATGCCCGCGTCGGCGCCGGGCAGTGTCACCCAGGCGTCGTACACCTGGTACGGAACCAGGTTGACCAGGGCCGCCGCGCTGATCATGCCGACCTGGCCCCGCGGGAGCCCGCCCTGCGCGTGCACCCCGTCGGAGCCGGCGTTCTCGGAGGCCTGCAGTACGCCGGTGACGTCGACCTCGCCGGCGGGCGCGGCCGGGGCCTCGGCGCCCCGCGGGATCCAGCCCCGTACGACGGGCAGCGCCTTGCCGCCGTCGGTGCGCAGCATCGTCAGGACGTAGCTGCCCGACTTGCCGTCCACCTCGCGGTCGGGCACCAGGAACTGCTCGGCGTACCGCCCGCGTGCCTCGGCGGGGCGGCCGGAGGTGCGCTGGTCCACGGGAAGCAGGTCCGCGAGCGGTTCGGCCTTCCGGGTGGCGGGGTCGGGTGCCTTCTCGGCCGCGTCGTGGGACTGCACGCGGTCCTCGAAGCGGCCCAGCTGCCAGCTGCCCATGAAGATGCAGACGGGGATGGCGAGCAGGACGAAGACGTGGATTCCCCACCAGCGGGGTGTGAGCAGGAACCGGTACACAAGCACCACGGTACGGAATCCTGCCGGGGGGTGGGGCTGCGGGGTCCCCGCAATCCCCCCCCGGGGCTCGGCCCCGGGCCCCCTCAGGGGCTCCGCCCCCGGCCCCCGCTCCTCAAACGCCGGAGGGGCTGGATGCGCTCGTCGATCGTCTGCGGGCCGGTGGGGGGCTGGTCGCACCGTTCCCCGCGCCCCTGGCAGCGTCGGTGCCGGCCCGCACCGGGGCATTTTGGCTCCCGGGAAAACTCACCCCGCCAAGTGGCGGGAGGCGAAGTCGAGTTCCAGGCGGACCTGTTTGATTCGTTCCTCCACCACCAGCGAGCCGTGCCCCGCGTCGTAGCGGTAGACCTCGTGCCGAGCCCCCCGCGCCACCAGCCGGTCGACGTAGTTCTCCACCTGCCGAATCGGACAGCGCGGATCGTTCACTCCCGCGGAGATGTAGACGGGAGCCCGGACCGCGTCGACGTACGTCAGGGGGGACGAGGCCCGGAAGCGGTCCGGGACCTCCTCCGGCGTGCCGCCGAGCAGCGTCCGGTCCATCGCCTTCAGCGCCTCCATCTCGTCGTGGTACGCCGTGACGTAGTCCGCGACCGGCACCGCCGCGAGGCCGAGCGCCCACGCGTCCGGCTGCGTACCGAGGCCCAGCAGCGTGAGGTAGCCGCCCCAGGAACCGCCCGCCAGGATGAGGCGCGCGGGGTCGGCGAGGCCCGAGGAGACCGCCCAGTCGCGGACCGCCGCGATGTCCTCCAGCTCGATGAGCCCGACCCGGTGCTTGAGCGCGTCGGTCCAGGCCCGCCCGTACCCCGTGGAGCCCCGGTAGTTGACCCGTACCACCGCATAGCCGTGGTCGATCCAGGCCGCCGGGCCGGAGGCGAACGCGTCGCTGTCGTGCCAGGTCGGCCCGCCGTGGATCTCGAAGAGGGTGGGGAAGGGGCCGTCGCCGGCCGGGCGCTGGACCAGGGCGTGGATGCGGCCGCCGGGCCCCTCCACCCAGGCGTCCTGCACCGGCACCGAGCCCGGCGCCTTGAACCCGGGCGGGTCGAGCACGACCTCGCCCGTCGTGGAGCGCACCTCGGACGGGCTGGCCGCCGACGACCACAGGTACTCCACCGTGCCGTCGGGCCGGGCCGTCGCCCCCGACACCGAACCCGCCGGGGTCTCGATCTCGATCAGCGAGCGCGTCGCGAGGTCGAAGCGGAAGAGGCCGCTGCGCGCCTCGAAACTGTGGACGACGAGCAGCCCCGAGCCGTCCGGGTACCACTCGGCGGACACGTCGCCCGGCAGGTCGAGAGCGAGGTCGGTCTCCTCGCCCGAGGACACGTCCCAGATCATCGGCTCCCAGCGGCCGCGGCGCTGGTGCGCGATCAGCAGCCGGGTGTCGCCCGCGAGCGGTGCGAACCCGAGCACTTCGAGGCCGAGCTCCTCGGTGCCGCCCTTGGTGTCGTCGAGCTCGGCGACCGCCGTGCCGTCCGGGCGCACCACGCGCAGCGCCGAGTGCATCGCGTCGCCGTGCTCGGTGTGCTCGACGGCGATCAGCGTCCCGTCGTGCGACAGGTCGCCCACGCCCGCCGACTCGCGGTGCCGGTAGATCTCGACGGGCGCGGAGCCGGGGCGTACGACGTGGATCGTGGAGCCGTCGTCGTCGGTGGAGCGGCCGATCACCGCCGTGCCGTCGCGGCCGAGCGCGAGACCCGCCGGGTAGGACGGGTCGAGGCCGGGCACGGCCGTCTCGTCGTCGCCGCCCGCGAAGGGCTGGCGGCGCCACACCCCGAACTCGTCGCCGTCGGTGTCGTCGAACCACCAGATCCACTCGCCGTCGGGGGTCAGCACCCCGTCGGTGGTGCCGTTGGGCCGGTCGGTGGCCCGGCGCTGGTCGCCGGTCGTCCGGTCCCACGCGTACAGCTCGTACGTCCCTGTCGCGTTCGACACGAACAGCGAGCGGTCCGGGGCGTCCTCCGCCCAGTCGGGAAGCCCCACCCTCGGCGCCCTGAACCGCTTCTCCCACTCCGGCATCTCGTTCATGCCCCCATCATGCCGCGCCGCTCCGCGGGGGCGGCCGGGGTTCCGGCTCGGGGCCGCCGGGGGCCATGTGCGCCCACGCGGCGGAGCCGCACAATGTCACTGCCCCGCGCCCCTCAAGTCGCGCGCTGCGCGCACGTGCTTGTTCGTCGGCCGCGGGCCGTCGGTGGCTGGTCGCGCAGTTCCCCGCGCCCCTAGCGGCATCGGTGCCCCCGGAGGGTCTCGGGAAGGGGCGGGGTGGGGGACTACCCCACCAGCGCGGCGAACCGCGACACGTCCACGTTCCCCCCGCTCACGATCACCCCCACCCGCCGCCCCCGATACCGCTCGGCCAGAGCGGTCGCCGCCGCCAGCCCCAGGCACCCGGTCGGCTCCACCACCAGCTTCATCCGCGACGCGAACAGCCGCATGCAGGCCACCAGTTGGGCGTCCGGCACCGTCACGATGTCCGTCACGCGGTCCCGGATCACCGGGAAGGTGTGCGCACCCAGGTGCTGCGTCTGGGCCCCGTCCGCGATCGTCGCCGGGGTGTCGATGTGCACGATCCGGCCCTCCCTCAGCGAGCGGCGCCCGTCGTCGCCCGCCTCCGGCTCGACCCCGTACACCTCGCAGGACGGCGAGAGCGCGCCTGCCGAGAGCAGGGTGCCCGACAGGAGGCCGCCGCCGCCGAGCGGCACGAACAGCGCGTCGAGGGGGCCGGTCTCCTCGAAGAGTTCCTTCGCGGCGGTGCCCTGGCCGGCCATCACGTGGGGGTGGTCGTACGGCGGGATCAGCGTCAGGCCGCGCTCCTTGGCGAGCGCGGCGCCGATCTCCTCGCGGTCCTCGGTGTAGCGGTCGTACGGGACCACGTTCGCGCCGTATCCCTTGGTGGCCGCCAGCTTGGCCGCAGGCGCGTCGTGCGGCATGACGATGGTCGCCGCAATACCGAGCAGCGACGCGGCGAGCGCGACGGCCTGGGCGTGATTGCCGGAGGAGAAGGCGACCACGCCCGCCCGGCGCTGCTCCGCGTCGAAGCGCGACAGCGCGTTGAACGCGCCGCGGAACTTGAAGGCCCCCATCCGCTGGAGGTTCTCGCACTTGAAGAAGAGGCTCAGGCCGAGCTCGGCGTCGGTGAGCCGCGAGGTCAGGACCGGGGTGCGGTGGGCGTGCGGGGCGATCCGCTCATGGGCGCGGACCACATCGTCGTACGTCGGCAGCTGTTCCATGCCTGCCGAGCGTACGGCGCGCCTATTGAACCGGGCGCGGGGGCGCGTCCGTGGTGGTGTGGGCCGTGGTGACAGGCGGGGCCGCGGTGACAGGCGGAGCCGTGGTGACAGGCGGAGCCGTGGCGGGCGCCGGGTCGCCGGAGTCCTCCCGCATCGCCTTGGTCTCGCTCTTGAGGATGCGCAGGGACTTGCCCAGCGCGCGTGCCGTGTCGGGCAGCTTCTTCGAGCCGAACAGCAGGATCAGTACTACGGCCACGATCAGCAGATGCCAGGGCTCGAGCCCGTTGCGCAGGAACATCCCGCCGTCCTCCCTCGTTCGCGTCCTACAGCCGTTTTCGTCCAGCCGATTTCTTCGTACGGCTGGGGCTGATGGCTCTCAGTGAGACTTGCTACATTGCGCAACTGTACAACCAGAGTGTGCGACTCACCGTCTCCTCTACAGAAGAGGCGTGAATGAGGGATGAGGGGTCCGATGGCGGGCAGCCACAAAGCGGGAGCGACGAGCAGGCGCGAGAGCGGCGGCTCCGCCGCGCCACAGCGCCGCAACAAGCGCAGCCGCGCCCGCATCGCCGGGGTCGCGGCCCTGTCGGTCGTCGTCCTCGCGGTCGCCGGAGGCGGCTGGATCTACTTCCAGCTGAACGGCAACATCAAGACCTTCGACGACGGCGGAGTCTCCGCCAACCGCCCCGCCGCCTCCGACAAGGGCTCGAACGTCCTGGTCATCGGCTCCGACACGCGCTCCGGCGACAACGCCCAGTACGGCCACGGCAAGGGGGACGTCGGCCGCTCGGACACCGCGTTCCTGATGCATGTGTACGCCGACCAGAAGCACGCCGTCGCCGTGTCCATACCGCGCGACTCCCTGATCGACATACCCCCGTGCAAGCTGCCGAACGGGACGTGGACCAAGGACAAGCACGATGTGATGTTCAACTCGGCCTTCGAGGTCGGTGAAACGGTTCAGGGCAACCCGGCCTGCACCCAGAACACCGTCGAGAAACTGACCGGCCTGCGCGTGGACCACACGGTGGTCGTCGACTTCGCGGGCTTCGCGAAGATGACCGAGGCCGTCGGCGGCGTCCAGGTCTGCGTCCCCAACGACGTCTACACGGGCGACCTCAACCCCAACCTGCACCGCAAGGGCACCCTGATCTTCTCCAAGGGCCCGCAGACCGTGTCCGGCCAGAAGGCGCTCGACTACGTACGCATCCGGCACGGCATAGGCGACGGTTCCGACATAGGCCGCATCCAGCGCCAGCAGGCCTTCGTCGGCAGCCTGATCAAGAAGGTCAAGGGCAACGGACTCGACCCGACCAGCCTGCTGCCGCTTGCCACCGCTGCCACCAAGTCGATGACCGTCGACTCGGGCCTCGGCTCGGCGAACAAACTGATCTCGTTCGCGATGTCGATGAAGGACATCGACCTGCACAACACCAAGTTCGTGACCCTGCCCTGGCGGTACGAGGGTGCGCGCGTCGCGGTCGTCAAGCCCGAGGCCGACGCGCTGTTCGCCGCCCTCAGGGCGGACCGTACGGTCGACGGCCAGGACGCCGGGGGCAAGGGCGAGAAGGCCGCGCCGAGCCCGTCCGCCTCCGCCCCGGCGCCCGCCTCCGGCCAGGGGATCAGCGTCGCCGTGTACAACGGCACCGTCGAGAAGGGTCTCGCGGGCAAGGCCGCCGAGTCCCTGAAGTCGGCGGGCTTCACGGTGACCGGCGCCACGACCGCCGCCACCCAGGACTACACGCACACCGTCATCGAGTACGGCCCGAACGACGAGGCCAAGGCCAAGACGCTCGCCACGCACTTCCCCGGCGCGCTCATGCGCCAGGCGAAGACGCCCGGTCTGAACGTCATCCTCGGCACCCAGTACAAGGACGGCGGGTCGGCCGCGGCGCCCAGCGCCCCCGCCTCGGTGCCGCCCAGCGTCTCGGACAAGGCCCGCTCGGCCGACGACAACATCTGCTCCAACCTGTCGTACGGGTAAGGGCGACGGACGAGGGGCCACGAAGGACGGGCTCCCGGGTAAGGGCCGTGCCCGGAGCAGGCAAAGGGCCGGGACATAAAAGTTATGCGGCAGGTAAAGGCGTTCGCCTCGCGGTCGCCTGAACCTCCCGGTCCGTTCACATGCGACTCATAGCTTCGCCGCCATGACACACAAGGCAATGAAGGTGCTCGCGGTGTTCGCGGCCGCCTCCGCGGTCGCCGCGGGCTCGGCCGTCACCGCCAACTCCGCGCCCCAGCACGGCGGTCACGGCGGCGGTCGCGAGATACGCAACGTCATCTACCTGCTCGGCGACGGCATGGGCCGCACCCACGTCACCGCCGGCCGCGAGCGCTACTACGGCGCCCAGGGCAAGCTGAACATGGAGCGCCTGCCCTACACCGGCGCGGTCGCCACGTACGCCGTCGAGAAGGGCAGCGACCAGCCCGCCCTGGTGACGGACTCGGCGAGCTCCGCCACCGCCTGGGCCTCGGGCGTCAAGACGTACAACGCCGCGATCGGCGTGGACAGTTACGAGAAGAAGCGCGCCACGCTGATGGAGCAGGCCAAGGCGGCCGGCTTCGCCACCGGCAATGTCTCGACCGCCGAGATCACCGACGCCACGCCCGCCGCCCAGTTCAGCCACGCGCTCCTGCGCGGCTGCCAGGGGCCGACGTACTCGGACGCGGCCTGCCTGCCGAAGAACGCCGACGGCAGCTACGAGAAGGCGCCCGCCGACAAGACGCTGATCACGCCGATCGCCGAGCAGATCGCCCGCAACGGCACCGCCGACGTGATCCTCGGCGGCGGCCTCGCCCGCTTCGAGCCGGACGACCAGCAGGCGCTCCAGAAGCAGGGCTACCAGGTGCTCGGTTCGTTCGGCGACCCCAAGCTGCCCGCGCAGACGGCCGGTTCGCAGAAGGTCGCCACCAAGGCGGACCTCGACAAGGCGCGCGGCAAGAAGGTCGTCGGTCTCTTCAACCGCGGCAACCTGACCGTCGAGCAGGCGAAGGCATCTCTGCCCGCGGGCGCCCCGCAGAAGCAGGAGCCGACGCTCGCCGAGATGGCGAAGAAGTCGATCGACCTCCTCGACGGACGCTCGAAGAAGGGCTTCTTCCTCCAGGTCGAGGGCGCCCAGATCGACAAGCGCTCGCACGCCAACGACGCCGCCCAGACGCTCGCCGAGGTCAAGGCGTTCGACGACGCGGTGAAGGCGGCCACCGACTTCGCGAAGAGGGACGGCCACACGCTGGTCGTCGTCACCGCGGACCACGAGTGCGCCGGCTTCAACATCATCGAGAAGGGCACGTACACCAACGCCGAGTCGGTGGCGCCTCCCGCCAACACGGACGCGGGCAACCCGGCGAACAACTCCCTTCCCTCGCGCGCCACTTCGGGCGCCAAGGACCCGGCCCGCTCGTCCGGCATCGTGAACGGTGCGGGCGCGGGCGACGCCAAGAACTTCGGCCCGGCGACCTTCCGCACCCCCGACGACCCGAAGAGCGTCAAGGACGGCAGCCCCGAGGCGAGCCTGTGGCTGACGTACCTGTCCGGCAACCACACCGGCGCGGACGTCCCGATCTTCGCGTACGGCCCGGGCGCGGACCGCTTCGCGGCCAGCCAGCTCAACACCGACCTGTACGGGAAGATGTACGGCTCGCTGTTCGGCCGTTCGCCCCGCGGCTGACCCCGCCCCGCCGACGAGGGGCCGGGGCAGGCAGCCCCGGCCCCTTCCGCACGAGTACGCAGGAGCACGCACGCCATGAGACTGAGCCGCATCACGGCCCCGGCCGTCCTGGCCGCCCTCGCCCTCGCCCTGGTCACGGCCTGCGGCGGTGGACCGGGCTCCGGCGGGGACAGGGCCGAGGACGCCCCGAGCCCCGTCCCCTCGGTGAGCTTCGCGGCACCGAAGCAGGCCGCCGCTCCCGCCGCGTACCGGAAGCTGGCGAAGGGTGAAGTGCACCTGGAGCAGGGCCCGTTCACGGACCGGGTGAAGGTCACGGGCGGCGCCCTGGCCGCCGCATCCACGGTGACCGGCCACCTCGCCGCCACCTCGGACGTCAGCGAACTGATCGCCCTGGAGCTGAGCGCCGCCTACTACGACGCGGACGGCAAGCTGCTCGGCACCGGCTCGTTCAGGTACGCGGAGGAGGGCCACGACGACCACAAGGGCGCCCACACTCCGGCCGCCGAGGGCCCCGGCATCGACTTCAAGGTTCAGCCCGAGGCGCCGCTGAGCGGCACGCCGGCCAGCGCGGTGCTCTCCATCCCGGTGCTGGTCAACGAGTAGCGCAACAGGCGGTAGAGCAGCCGTAGTTCAGATCCGGGCGGCCATCGCGTCGAGCTCGTCGTCCATGTCCGGGCCCGCGTTCCAGCTGCCCACTCCGATCTCCGCGGTGATGCCCGGGCCGAAGCCGGCGATCACGCCGCGGGCGCCGTCGGTCATGCCGCCCTCGTCGAAGAGGCGGGCCAGGGCGTCGAAGACCACCGAGCTCGCGATGTTGCCGCGCTGGGTGAGGGTGGTGCGGCTGAAGCGGAACATCTCGGGGCCCAGCTCCAGGAAGTGGCACAGGTCGTCCAGGATGCGGGGGCCGCCCGCGTGGATGATGTAGAAGTCGAGCGCCCCGACCTCCCAACTGTGCTGCTCCACAAGGGACTTGAGGGCAGGTGCGAGCATTTCCATGGTGCCCGGGACCCGCTTGTCGAGCTGGAAGTGGAAGCCCGTCTCGCGCACCGCGTACGAGATCCAGTTCTCGGTGTCCGGCACCAGGTGCGAGCCGTTGCGCTCGATCCGCATGCCGGTGCCGCCCTCGCCGCGCACCACCGCGGCCGAAACGGCGTCCCCGAACAGGCCGTTGGACAGCAGCGAGCCCACTCCGATGTCGGTGGGCTGATAGAGCAGCGAGCAGAACTCGCACGACACGATCAGCACGTTGGAGCCGGGATAGGCCTTGATGAAGTCGTGGGCGCGGTTGATCGCGGCGCCGCCCGCCGCGCAGCCGAGCTGGGCGATGGGCAGCTGCCGGGTGTTGGTGCGGAAGCCCATCGTGTTGATCAGCCAGGCGGTGAGCGAGGGCATCATGAAGCCCGTGCACGACACGTAGACGATCAGGTCGATGTCGGCGGGCTCGACCTGGCCGTGGGCGAGCGCCTCGCGCACCACCGCGGGCACCCGTCTCTTCGCCTCGGCCTCGTACACCTGGTTGCGGACCTCGAACCCGGGGTGGGCCAGGGTGTCTTCGAGGGGCTGGACGAGGTGGCGGGTCTTGACGCCGGTGTTCTCGATGAGGCGCAGGACGAGGTCGCGCTGCGGGTGCCCGTCGTGGGTCTCGCGGGCCAGTGCCAGGGTCTGCTCCTGGGTGATGACGTGGTCGGGCACGGCGACCGCCGGTCGGCACAGGGTGGCCATCTAAGTTCCCTTCGTTGACGGGGGGCCGGTCACCAGGCGGTCTGTGGTCTCCACGAGGCGCACTCCGGTGTGTCAGGGACAGGGGGCAGCGGACTAGCCTTGTATTCCCGAACAAGGTCATGAACATGTCTGATTTCCCCCTAATTAACCGATTAGAGGGAAAATGTGTGCTGTCGAGATGACAAATCCGTTCTGGTACGGATGGCGAGCTGCCTCGGTGGCGGTACAGGCTCGGACCGTTGACGCTGCCCGTTACGACGGTGGCGTGCGGCAGTAGCGGCTGACCACGTGCAGATCGGCCTCGATGGCCGCGGCCGTGGCGCGCAGCTCGGGCAGCACCTCGGCGAGGCACTCGGGCACGGTGCGCCGCGTGGTGTGCATGGCCACGTTCACGGCGGCCACCGCCCGCCCCCCGGCGTCCCGCACCGGCACGGCGACCGAGCGCAGCCCCTCCTCCAGCTCCTCGTCGACGATCGCGTACCCCTGGTCCGCCACCCGCTCCAGGACCGAGGCCAGCGCGTCCGGTGAGGTGACTGTGTGCGGGGTGAGCGGCGACAGCTCCGTACGGCCGAGCCGGGCCGCGCGCTCCCCGGCATCCAGATCCGCGAGCAGCACCCGGCCCATCGAGGCGGCGTACGCGGGGAGGCGGGTGCCCAGGGTGATGTTGACGCTCATGATCCGGGTGGTGGCGACGCGGGCCGTGTACTGGATGGCGTCGCCGTCGAGCACCGCGAGCGAGGCCGAGTCGTGGACGGTGCGTACGAGGGCGGCCAGGTGCGGCGCCGCGATGTCGGACAGCGTCGTACGGGACAGGGGCGGGCAGCCGAGTGCCAGCACGCGCGGGGTGAGGCGGAAGGTGCGGCCCTCGGTGGCGACCAGACCCAGATGGCCCAGGGTGATCAGGGCGCGCCGGGCGGTGGCGCGGGCGAGGCCGGTGGCATCGGCGACCGCGCTGAGCGTGAGCTCGGCCCGGCCGGTGCCGAACGCGGTCAGCACGGTCAGGCCGCGGGCCAGCGATTCGACGAACTCGGAGCCGAGCTCCTGCTTCGAGGCGGAGGTCCAGGTGGCGAGCGCGTGAGGGGTGGCGGCGGCCGGGGCGCGGTCGCGGGCCAGCTCGGCCTCCATCGCGGTGGCGGCCGCGCGGAGCCGAGGCAGTACGGCCTTCCGTAGCGACTCCGCGCTGTGGCGGCTGGTGTGGCTGACCACGCTGAGGGCGCAGACGGGGGTGCCCGCCGGGTCGCGGAGCGGCGCGGCCACGGCGATGAGGCCCGGCTCGATGAGCTGGTCGTCGACCGCCCAGTTCGCGGTGCGGGCCGCTTCGATGCGCTCCTCGAAATCGTCGGCCCTCGCCCCGGCCGGGCCTTCGGCGGGCGGGGCCGCGGGGAAGGCGAGGCCCGCCGGGTCGGCCGCGCGCCGGTGGTGCCAGGCCTGCCACTGCTCGGGCGTCCAGTGCGCGGCGAACAGGGGGCCCGGCGCGGTGCGTTCGGCGGGGAGGAGGTCGCCGATGCGGAAGGTGAGGGACATCGCCCGGCGCCGGGTGCTCTGGTGGACGAAGCGGATGCCGTCGCCGTCGGGGACCGCGAGCGACACCGACTCGTCCAGTTCCTCGGCCAGTCGGACCGCGTACGGGCCGAGCAGGGCGGGCAGCCGCAGAGTGCCGAGGTAGGCGTTGGCGAGCTCCATCAGACGCGGGGCGAGGGTGGCGGTGGAGCCGTCGAGGCGCAGATACCCCATGCGGGCCAGCGTCGCGGCGATCCGGTCGACCGTGGAGCGGGCGAGCCCGGTCGTCCGGACCAGCTCGCCGAGGCTGAGCCGCCCGTCCGCGTCGCTGAGCGCGCGCAGCACGGCGACCCCGCGCATCAGCGGGCCGACGGCTTCGGCGGGGGCGGTGCTCATGTGGCCTCCGGGGGCGGGGAGTTGAGGCACGAGGTGCTGGGGCGCGGGGTGTTGACGGGTGCGCCGGCTGAACGCACACTCGGGACGAGCGCAACTCTGAACTCTAGTTCATCTGGCGAACACATGGCGAGAGCCCCGACGGGCGGTCGTCGAGCGAGAACGGGCGTGGGCGTTCCATGGACAAAGTCGTACGGGCCCCCGCCGGCGCGGTGGCCGACATCCCCGACGCGGCCTCCCTCGCGGTCGGCGGCTTCGGCCTCAGCGGGGTGCCGAACGTGCTGATAGCAGCCCTGTACGCGCAGGGCGCCACCGCCCTGAGCGTGGTCTCCAACAACTGCGGGGTGGACGGCGGAGGCCTCGGCGTGCTGCTCGCGGCCGGCCGCATCGCCCGCGTGACCGGCTCGTACATCGGCACCAACAGGGAGTTCGCCCGCCAGTACCTGGGCGGCGAACTGGAGGTGGAGCTGGTCCCGCAGGGCACCCTCGCCGAGCGCCTGCGGGCGGGCGGCTGCGGCATCCCCGCGTTCTACACCCCGGCGGGCGTCGGCACCCAGGTGGCCGACGGCGGGCTGCCCCTGCGGTACGGCGCCGACGGCCGGGTGGCCGTGGCCTCGCCGCCCAAGGAGGTGCGCGAGTTCGCCGGGCGCGAGCACGTCCTGGAGCACGGCATCACCACGGACTTCGCCCTCGTACGGGCCTGGAAGGGCGACCGGCACGGAAACCTGGTCTTCCGCCGCGCGGCCCGCAACTTCAACCCCCTCGCGGCGATGGCCGGCCGGGTCACGGTGGCCGAGGTCGAACACCTCGTGGAACCGGGCGACCTCGACCCGGACGGGGTCCACGTGCCCGGGGTGTTCGTGCAGCGGGTCGTACCGCTGACCCCGACTCAGGCTGTGGACAAGGCAATTGAGAAACGTACGGTACGCGTGGAGGAACGCTGATGAGCGGGTGGACGCGGGAGGGGATGGCGGCGCGGGCGGCAGCCGAACTGGGGGACGGGAGCTGTGTGAACCTCGGCATCGGGCTGCCGACCCTGGTGCCGGGTCGTCTACCCCCGGGTGTGGATGTGGTGCTCCACTCGGAGAACGGCATTCTCGGCGTCGGACCGTACCCCCTGGAGGAGGACGTGGACCCGGACCTCGTCAACGCGGGCAAGGAGACGGTGACCGTCCTGCCGGGCGCCGCGTTCTTCGACTCGGCACTGTCGTTCGGGATGATCCGCGGCGGCCACATCGACACCGCGATCCTCGGCGCGATGCAGGTGTCGGCGGGCGGTGACCTCGCCAACTGGGCCGTTCCGGGGCGGCTGGTGAAGGGGATGGGAGGCGCGATGGACCTCGTGCACGGGGTGCGCCGCGTGATCGTCCTGACCGAGCACACCGCGAAGGACGGCACGCCCAAACTCGTGGAGCGCTGCACTCTGCCGCTCACCGGCCGGGCCTGTGTGCACCGGGTCGTCACCGATCTGGCCGTGCTCGACGTGCACCCGGACGACGGTTTCGTCCTGGTCGAGACGGCGCCGGGGGTCGGGGTGGAGGAGGTGCGCGCGAGAACGGGGGCGTTCGTTCATGTCCGTACCGCGGACAGCGAAACCGCGGACAGCAAAACCGCGGACAGCAAAGGCACCGGCAGCAAAGGCACCGGCGGCGAGACCGCAGACAGCGATACCGCAGGCGGCGATTCGGGCTCGGGAGAGGTGGCAGGACGATGACGCTCACTCAGGGACAGATCGGCACGGCCGAGGAGGCGCCCGCGCGCGGCAGGGTGGGGCCCTACCGCAGCGGGGCGTTGCGCGAGCCGTCGCGGGCGCCGGTCCTGGTGGGTGGGGATCCGGAGGCAGTGGAGCTGTACGGCCCGGTGTTCGGCGTCACGGAGGTCACGCCGCTCGACGCGGACCTGACCCGCCAGCACGTGGGAGACCCGCACGGAGAGCGAATCACCGTGTCGGGGAGGGTGGTTGACCGCTTCGGCCGGCCCGTGGCGGGCCAGCTCGTGGAGATCTGGCAGGCGAACGCGTCCGGGCGTTACGCCCACCGGCGCGACCAGCACGCTGCCCCGCTCGACCCGCACTTCACCGGGGCGGGCCGGTGTCTGACGGATGCCGAGGGGAGGTACGCGTTCACGACGATCAAGCCGGGGGCGTACCCCTGGGGCAACCACGAGAACGCGTGGCGCCCGGCGCACATCCACTTCTCGCTCTTCGGCCGGGCCTTCACGCAGCGCCTGGTGACCCAGATGTACTTCCCGGGCGACCCGCTCCTGGCGTACGACCCGATCCTGCACACGGTCACCGACCAGGCGGCACGGGACCGGCTGGTGGCGGCGTACGACCCGGAACTCTCCGTGCGCAACTGGTCGTTGGGCTACCACTGGGACATCGTGCTCGACGGTCCGGCCGCGACGCCGGCCGACCCGGAGGTGACCGCGTGATGCCGGAGCCGGTTGCCTTTGACCCGACCCCGTCGCAGACGGTGGGCCCCTTCTACGGATACGCCCTCCCTTTCCCGGGCGGCGGAGAGATCGCGCCGACCGGCCATCCCGGGGCGATCACGATCCACGGGTACGTGTACGACGGGCACGGGGAGCCGGTGCCGGACGCACTCCTGGAGTTCTGGCAGGCCGCGCCCGACGGCTCTCTCGCGGGCGGTGCCGGCTCGTGGCGCCGGGACGCGGCGAGCGGGGGCTTCCTCGGCCGGGACGGCATCGGCTTCACGGGCTTCGGCAGGGTGGGGACGGGCGCGGACGGCCACTGGTCGGTACGCACCCTGCCCCCGCCGCCGGCCGCGCCCTACCTGGCGGTGTGCCTGTTCGCGCGGGGCCTGTCGCGCCACCTCTTCACGCGGGCGTACGTGGAGGGGCTGGGCGGGGAAGGGGAGTTGAAGGGGCTCGCGGGGGAGCGGGGGGAGACGATGCTGGCCCGGCGGGAGTCCGGGGCGGGGGCCCGGGAGGGGTTGTTCCGCTTCGACATCCATCTGCAGGGGGAGAAGGAGACGGTCTTCCTTGACTTCGGATGATTCTCCCGCGCGTGAGGGGGATGCCGGTCTGCTCACGCCGGTGAGTGCGGGGAGCCCGGCGGAGGCGGCGACCGGTGACGGTGCGGTGCTGCGGGCGATGCTCGACGCCGAGGCGGCGCTGGCCAGGGCCCAGGCGGAGGCCGGCGGGATTCCCGGGCGGGCGGCGGAGGCCGTGACGAAGACGGCGGGGTCCGGCCGGTTCGACGCGCGGGGGCTGGCTCTGCGGGCCGGGGCGGGCGGCAATCCGGTGATCCCGCTCGTGGCCGACCTGAGGGCGGCGGTGGCGCAACTCTCCCCGGGAGACGAGGAGTTCGCGCACCGGGGTGCCACCAGCCAGGACATCCTGGACACGGCGCTGATGCTGGTCGCCGCCCGCACGCTCGACCTGATCGGGGCGGACCTGGCGGCGACGGCCGCGTCCCTGGCCACCCTCGCCGACCGCCACCGGGCCACGGTGATGGCGGCCCGCACGCTGACCCAGCATGCCGTCCCGACGACGTTCGGCCTGAAGGCGGCGGGCTGGCGCTCCCTGGTCCTCGACGCGCACGACCGTGTCGTACGGGTCCGGTCCACCCTCCCCGTGCAGCTGGGCGGTGCGGCCGGAACGCTGGCGGCGTTCGAGGCGTACGGGATGGAGGGAGAGGGACTGGTGGATGCCTTCGCCCGCGAACTCGGCCTGAGCGCACCGGAGTTGCCGTGGCACGTCCTGCGTACGCCGGTGGCGGACCTGGCCGGGGTGCTGGCGTTCTGCGCGGGGGCGCTGGGGAAGGTGGCGGCGGACGTGCTGGTGCTGTCCCGCACGGAGGTGGGGGAGGTGGCCGAGGGCACGGGCGGGGTCTCCTCCTCGATGCCGCACAAGAGGAACCCGGTGCGTTCGGTGCTGCTCGCCTCGGCGGCCCGGCAGGTCCCGGCCCTGGTGTCGACCCTGTACGCCTCGATGGCAGCGGAGGACGAACGCCCCCCGGGTGCGTGGCACGCGGAGTGGTCCCCCCTGAGGGAGGCGCTGCGACTGTGCGGGGGCGCGGCGCGGGGGGCGGCGGTGCTGTGCGGGGAGCTGTCGGTGTTCCCGGAGCGAATGCGGGGCAACTTGGCGTTGGGCGAGGCGGTGGGGGGCGTGGGCACGGCGGAGGGGATGGTGGCTCGAGCGCTGGGGAGGGGGGTGCTGGGGGCGCCGGGGGGCTGAGGGGGGTGCGGGGTTTGCTGGGGCTCTGCCGCAGACCTCGGGGGTGTTTGCCCGCCTGCCCGTGCAGGGGTCGGGTAGGCCGAGCCTCTGGGGGGCGCCGCAGCCCCCCGGGGGCCGTCTGCCCGTGCAGGGGTCGGGTAGGCCGAGCCTCTGGGGGTCCGCCGCAGACCTCGGGGGTGTTTGCCCGCCTGCCCGCGCAGGGGGTCGGGTAGGCCGAGCCCTTGGGGGTCCGCCGCAGACCTCGGGGGTGTTTGCCCGCCTGCCTGTGCAGGGGTCGGGTAGGCCGAGCCTCTGGGGCTCCGCCCCAGCCCCCTGGGGACGCTTGCCCACCTGTCCGCCCGTGCCGCCCCGCCAACCCGAACCCCGCCCACCCTCACCCCCCCCGGGAGACCCCCATGCTGACCCACCACCTGACCCCCGGCCCGACCCCCACCGCCCCCACCCTCGTACTGGCCCCCTCTCTGGGCACCACCCTGGCCCTCTGGAACCCCCAACTAAGCGCGCTCGCCGCACACTTCAACATCCTCCGCTGGGACCTACCGGGCCACGGAAACTCCCCCGCATGGCTCCCACCCTCACCCCGCCCCACTCTCGAAACCCTCGCCACCCTCCTCCTCGACCTCCTCGAAGAGCTCCGCACGGACACCTTCAGCTACGCCGGAATCTCCCTCGGCGGAGCCGTAGGAACCTGGCTGGCCGCGCACCACCCCGACCGGGTCGAATCCCTCGCGCTCCTGTGCACCTCCGCCGACTTCGGCCCGCCGGAACCCTGGCTGGCGAGGGCGGACACCGTACGCACCAAGGGAATCGGCGAGGTCGTCGACAGCGCGCCGAGCCGCTGGTTCACCCCCGCGTTCGACGCCCCGGAGCACCTCCTCGCCGACCACCACCGCGTGGACCCGGGGTCGTACGCCGCCTGCTGCGAGATCCTCGCCGGGCTCGACCTGCGCCCGGAACTCGCCCGCATCACCGCCCCCACCCTGGTGATCGCCGGCCGGGACGACGTGGCGACCCCGCCGTCCCACGCCCGTGAACTCGCCGACGGCATCCGGGACGCCCAGCTCCTGGAACTCCCCCGAGCCGGCCACCTGGCCAATGTGGAGCAGCCGAATCACGTGACCGAGGCCCTGCTCGGCCACCTGACGAACACCAGAACCGGCCCGCCCCTGCGCCGAACAGGCGAGGCCACCCGCCGAGCCGTCCTCGGCAACGCGCACGTAGACCGAGCGAGAACCCGCACCACCCCCTTCACCGCCCGCTTCCAGGACTTCATCACCCGCTACGCCTGGGGCGAGATCTGGGGAGACGGCACCCTGGACCGCCGCACCCGCAGCGTCATCACGCTCACCGCACTCGTCGCGGGCGGCCACAAGGACGAGCTGGCGCTGCACGTACAGGGCGCCCTGCGCAACGGCCTGAGCCCCGACGAGATCGGCGAAGTGCTGCTCCAGTGCGCCGTGTACTGCTCCGTCCCCGCCGCCAACTCCGCCTTCGCCGTAGCGGAACGCGCGATCACCGAGTACGCGGCCGACGCCGACCAGAAGGACAGCTGAACATGCCCACCAGCGCCTCCACGTCCACCTCCACTCCCGTCCCCACCCACACCACCGTCGGCATCATCGGCGCAGGCCCCGCCGGACTCCTGCTGGCCCGCCTCCTGCACAACGCCGGAATCGACTGCGTGGTCCTGGAGAGCCGCGACCGCGCGTACATCGAGCAACGTCAGCGCGCCGGCATCCTCGAACAGAGCACCGTCGACGTCCTGCGGTCCGCCGGCGCGGGCGAGCGCATGGACCGCGAGGGGCTGCCGCACGACGGCATCGAGCTCCGGTACGACCGCCGCTCCCACCGCATCGACTTCCCCTCCCTCACCGGCGGCCGCCGAGTGATGGTCTACGCGCAGACCGAGATGGTGAAGGACCTGGTGGCCCAGCAACTGGCGGACGGCGCCCCGCTGTTGTTCGGATCAGAAGTGACAGGCATCGAAGGCATCGAAGGCATCGAAGCCACCGACGGCACAGAAGGTGTCACCGGCATCCACGGCATCCACGATGCGAAAGCCCCCACCCCCACCATCCACTACCGCCACCAAGACCGAGGCCCCACCACCCTCACCTGTGACCACATAGTCGGCTGCGACGGCTTCCACGGCGTCGCCCGGAACGCCATCCCCGCCGGGCTCCGCAGAACGTACGAGCGCACGTACCCGTACTCCTGGCTCGGCATCCTGGCCCAAGCGCCTCCCGTGTACGACGAGTTGATCTACGCACACTCCTCGCGCGGCTTCGCCCTCGCCAGCATGCGCTCGCCCACCGTCAGCCGGCTCTACCTCCAGGTCCCGGGCGGCACCGACCCCGCCGACTGGCCCGACGCCCGCATCTGGGACGAGCTGGACGCCCGCCTGGCGACCGACGCGGACCCGGGCTGGAAACTGGAGCGTGGCCCCGTCGTCGCGAAATCGGTGCTGCCCATGCGGAGTCGGGTCATGGAGCCGATGCGGTACGGGCGGCTCCTGCTGGCCGGGGACGCCGCGCACATCGTGCCGCCGACCGGCGCCAAGGGCCTGAACCTCGCCGTGGCCGACGTCGTCGTGCTGGCCCGCGCGCTGGTCCAGCGGCACGTCACCGGCTCGACGGAACTCCTCGACGCCTACTCCGAGACCTGCCTGCGCCGGGTCTGGCGCGCCGAGCACTTCTCGTACGCCATGACCGAGCTGCTCCACACGGACCCGGCGCACTCCGCGTTCGAGACCCGGCTCCAGCTGTCCCAGCTCGACCGCATCGCCCACTCCCGGCACGCGGCCGCCGAGCTCGCCGAGAACTACACGGGCCTGCCGATCGCCCCGCCCTCGCGGCGGGCGAGCTGATCCACTTCCCCGCCCGCGCCCGTCCCGGCGCACGCGCGCAGCCGTACCTGAGTGATCCCACTGATGTAACGCGCCCCGCACCGGTCCGACGGAACCACCAACTGGGCGCCGAGGACGTCCAGTTGGATCCCGTCCAGGGCGGTGGCGAGCAGCACCGGCGAGTCGCCGAAGTCCTCGTCGATCTCGGCCCAGGACAGCACCGTGGCGTGCCCGTCCTCGCCGGTGATCTCCAGGAGGAAGCGGGAGCGGTCCTTGCGGCGGGCCGCGTCGAACCCGGGCCCCGCCGCGGTGATCACCTCGCGCAGCAGCGGGCCGGTGAAGGTGTGGGCGCGCGGGCCGCTGGTGGCGCAGTCGAAGGTGACCGCCGCCGTCCGCTGCGGCCACCGTGCGCGCAGCTCCGCCACGCTCAGCTCGACCGGCCGGTCGACCGCACCCACCACCGCCATGTGCCGCTCGGCCACGCGTTTATGAGTCATGTACGAGATTATGGCTCGCATCTGCCGTTTTGCATCGGGGTGTGTGAGGGTGAATGCGAAGGCGAAGCAGACCGGGCCGGTGCGGTCAGAACCGGCCCTCCAGCTCCCGCGCCCGCAGCCCCGCCTGGAACCGAGAGGTGGCCCCCAGTGCCGCCATCAGCTCGGCGACCCGCCTCCGATACGTACGCAGCGACATCCCGAGCTGCCGCGCGGCCGACTCGTCGGTGTGCCCGGCGCCCAGCATCCGAAGGATCCGCCGCGCTTCCGCGTCCAGTTCCGCGGGCTGCCGGCGCAGGTGGTCGCCGAGGTCCGGGGACGACTCCCAGGCGGCATGGATCAGCGACCTGAGCCCCGCGACGACGTCGGGCGTACGGATCACGGTGTACGTACGCGTCCCGCTGCCGGGGGCACTCGCGAGGATCGCGATGCGCCGGTCCAGGACGATGGTCTCCTGGGCGAGCGGCGCCGAGCAGATCCGGATGTGGGCCCCGCCGGCGGCCATCCTGGTGAGCCGCCGCTCGGCCCGGGCGTCGGGCAGGGCCTGCGGGGTGTAGAGCTTGCGCAGGGCGAGACCGCCGGGCCCGGTGGCGGGGCGCAGCCCGGCGGCGAAGGCGGTGCGTACCCCGTTCGACCAGGTCCCCGGGTCGGCGGCGGCCACCAGGAACTCGTGCCGCGCCCCCGCGAACAGATGCCCGGCCCGGTCGATGAGCGCCCGCTCGCCGTGGAGCGTCACGATCTGTTGCTCGTCCATGATCCGGCCAGTGTGGGCCGCCCGCCGGATCGGGTCAACGCGGGGCGCGGCACCATCCGACCTGTTCCGTGAGTGGCCGTGACCTGCCACGCTGATGCGATGACAGAGGTGTTCTTGCGGCGGCTGTCCCGATGGCAGGCCGAGCAGCAACGGGAATCCGTCGCGGATCTGTACGTAGCGGCGTACGAAGGTGCCGAGGACGCGGAGTCGCTGGGGCGGCAGGGGTTTCTGCGCCGCTTCGCGGAGGACGTGCAGCGCCCGGGCTTCGACATGATCATCGCGGGGGACCCGTTCCTGGTCGGCTGCGCGTACGGCTACCCGCCGGGGCGCGAGGGCGAGTGGTGGCACGGCTTCCGGGGCGCGGAGACCGACGGCGACGAGGAACTGGCCACCGCGGACCGCGTGTTCGCGCTGGCAGAACTCATGGTGCTGCCCTCCCGCCGCCGCCGGGGCATCGCGACCCGCCTCCAGCAAAGACTCCTGGAACGCCAGGAGGCCGACGTCCTGACGACCTTGATCGCTCCCACGAACACCCCGGCAGCAGCGGCATACGCGGCCTGGGGCTGGACCAGAACCCCCCGCCCGGCCACGACCACCACAACCCTGGACGCGTGGAGCCGCCGCCCGACGGGGTGAGGCCCGCTGCCCTCCGGGCTGCCCTTACGGTCCTCCCGATCGCCGTGCCGAGTCCCTAACCTGGGCCCTTTGGGTCCTTGGGCCGGATGGTGACAACGGTGACGTGGAGGGCTGGGCAGCGTGCGAGAAACAGGGACACCCACGGCATCGCCGACACGGGCGCCGGCACCTGCGGCGGCGTCGAGGGCACGGGCCCAGGACGAGGCGCCGGAAGCCGCGGTCCGGCAGCTGCCGGACGCCGCCGGGCTCGTCGCCCTCCAGCGCTCCGCGGGCAACGCCGCCGTGACGCGCTGGGTGCAGCGTCAGGAGAAGCCCGGAGCCCGGGAGGCGGCTCAGCGCAACGCCGCCGATCCCACCGGGCACGGCGAGTGGGGCACGTTCTGCCAGATGATGGCCGAGGCGGGATTCCCCAACAGCGTGACGGACGCGGCCTGGCAGCTGATCCTGGGCGGCATCGCCGAACAGGGGCCGCTCAACGACGAGGCCATGGCGAAGTTCAGCGAACGCCAGGAGCAGCGTGACCATCGTGCGTCGAACAGCTGGTACCAGGAGCTGGTGCGGTTCATAGGGGACTACCTGGAGATCGACCGGCCGACGATGGCCCTGTGGTCCGGCGGCATCGACACCAGCGTCTACGCCCGCTCCAAGGGCCACACCCCTCTGGAGTCCACCCCCTTCGGCGGCGTCGTCGACAAGCTGTCGCTGACCGAGGAGTGGAAGTTCAAGACGCCGATGTGGAACGTCCTGTCCAAGGCGTTCGTGAACCGGGCCCGCGGCCCCGTCCACATCTTCCTGCGGGCCTACAACCCCGACAGCGTCCTCATCGCGCAGGAGGTCCCGCAGCTGCGTGTGGTCATGGCGCTCAATCCGGACGTGAAGCTCGTCTGGCACCCGGTGTACACGGCGGCCGACGGAAAGCTGATGGAGGTCACCAAGGGCCTCGATCTGACCACGGACGCGTCGTACGCCTCCCGGGACGAGTGCGTGCAGGTCCTCTACGACTACCTCCGCCTGAAGCACGACCCGACCAACACCAAGTCCGAGCGCGCCCACGCGGAAATGTCCGCCCGCCTCAAGGCCAACGGCAACCCGCAGTAGTCGCGTACGGCCTCATGGCCGGGCGGGTCCGACCGGATCGGCGTCTGCCGGCCGCCCGCGACGAGCCTGCCTCATCCCCCCACCTCCCGATACGCCTCCCCCAGCGCCAGCAGGCTCTGTACGAGGCCCGAGCACGGGACCGTCGCGTAGCTCAGGACCAGGGCCGGGGGGCGGGTCGTGTCCGAGAGGGTGTAGAACGTGCCTCCCCGGGTGAGGACCGAGCGTTGGCGGGCGGCGCGGAGCAGGGGCGCTTCGGCTATGTGGGGCGGGAGTTGGACGTAGGCCTGGAGGCCGCTGTCGCCTCCGGTCAGGCGCGCGCCCGGCAGGCAGGACTCCACCTGGCGGCGGATCGTCTGGCGGCGGCGGTGCAGTTCCGTACGGAGCTGGCGCTGGTGGCGGTCCAGCGCGCCCGTGTCGATGAAGCGGGCGAAGGCCAGCTGCTCCAGGCCCGAGCAGCCGATGTCCCAGCCCGCGCGGACGTACTCCACCGACGCCATCAGTTCGGACGGCGCCGCCAGCCAGCCGAGCCGCAGCGCCGGGGCCAGCGTCTTGCTCGCGCTGCCCGCGTACACCACCCGGTCCGGGGCCAGGCTCTGCAGGGCCGGGAGGCGGTCGCTGCGGTGCAGGAACGCGTTGTCGAAGTCGTCCTCGATGACATAGCCGCCGACCTCCCGCGCCCAGGCGATCAGCCGCTCCCGCCGCGGCACGCTGAGCCGCACGCCCGTCGGGAACTGGTTCGCCGGGGTCAGCAGGCAGGCCCGTACGCCGCTCTGCTCCAGGAGGTCGACCCGTAGCCCGTCCTCGTCCACCGGGATGCCCACCACCTGCAATCCCGAGCTCGTCACGAACTCGCGCTCGCCCGGATGCCCCGGGTCCTCCACCGCAAGGCGGGTGTGGCCCCGGTCGAGCAGCACCCGGCAGATCAGGGCCAGGCCCTGGGCGAAGCCGGCGGTGACCATGAGGTCCTCGGGACGGGTGTGCACGCCCCGCACCCGGCCCAGATAGCCGGTCAGGACCCGCCGGGTCTGCGGCACCCCGGCCGGCGGGGAGTAGCCGAGCTCCTGGTGGCCCGCGTCGGCGACCACCGCCGTCATGCAGCGGATCCACTCCTGGCGCGGGAAGTCCACCACGTTGGACGTGCCGGTGCGCAGGTCCCACATCGCCTCGGGCGCCGCCTCCGGGTCGGGCGGGACGAGGGTGGAGCGGGTGTCCGGCGCCCCGGCCCGCTCCGAGACCGTGGTGCCCGAACCGTGCCTGGTCTGCAAATACCCCTCTGCCGACAGCTGTTCATATGCCTCCACCACGACGCTGCGGGAAACCCCGATATCCAGGGCCAGTTGACGGCTGGACGGGATCCGCGTGCCCGGCCATAAAGTTCCGTCCTCAATTAGTTTGCGCAGCGAATTGCGTATCTGAACGGCCAGCGCGAGTCGGGATTCACGGTCCAGAGTGACGGCGAGCTGCAGAGACAAAGTGGTCTCCTCTCCGGAGGCCGAAGTGGTATGGCTGGGTCGGTCGCGCGTTTGATGGAGTCATTGGGCACACACATTCGTCGCCGGGGGAAATCGGCGAGTGGGGGTGGCGCGGGGGAGTCCCGCGGTCCAGTCGGGCCGGCCGGGACATGCGTGACGTGCGGTGCCTGGTCTTCGGCGCGCTGTCGACGCGTTTGCTCATTCCTCGAAGCCCCTGCGGTCCAGTCGGATCAGGAAGGCTTTCGACGTGTCCTTGTTGTCAGACGTATCAGGGCTGTCAGACGTGTCAGACCTGCCAAAGATGTCAGAACTACCAGCGTACGACGGTGAATCGCCTCGCTCTCAAGCGGCGGCGGATATTCCGGAACCGGCCATTGCGGTCCCGCGCATTGCGGTCCGGGTCGTTTCCGAGGAACTTCCGCAGGTCGACGCGCTGAGTCTCTACGAAGCCCTTGCCCGTACCCGGGAACAAGGTGACGTCTATCTCTTCGAAAGCCTCGACGGCCCCGACCAGGACCGCCACTACGCCGCCGTCGGCTACGGCCGCCTCGCCGAACTACGTGTTCACGCCGACCGGCTGGAACTCGTAGCCTCCGGACCGCTCGGCGACCGGCTGGCCGCCGTGCTCTCGGCAACGACCCGAGAAGCGGGCGCGGTTGCGGATGCGACGGGCGCCACCCGCCAGTGGCCCGTGCGCGAACCCGGCACCGTCTGGCGCATCCTGCGCGCCGTCCAGGCCCTGTTCGACGTCGACACCGCCGTGCCCACGGGCACCTTCGCCTTCGGATTCCTCACCACGCTGTCGTACGAAGCGGCCTGGGCGATGGAGGAACTCCCCTCCACCCAGCCCGAGTCGGGGCTCCCGCGCTGCACGCTCACCCTCTTCAAGGACACGGTCTGGTACGACCTGAAGAGCGGGCGGGTCCATCACCTGGCGTCCCATGGACCCCAGTTGGCCGAGGAGGCCGGTCAGCCGGCGTTGCGTGCCGTCGTCGATGCGGTACGGGAACGGGGGACGGCCGACGAGCACATACCGGAGGCGCCCGTCGCCTCCTCCGTACGCGACACCGTCGACGAGGCCACCTTCATCGAGCGCGCCGAACGCTGCCTCCACCACATCGGCATCGGCGACAGCTACCAGATCCAGATCGGTCACCGGATCGACGTCGAGACCGAGTTGACGCCGCTTGAGGTGTACCGGCGGCTCCGGCACCGTAATCCGTCCCCCTACATGTATCTCGTCCCCTGGGCGGGGCGGACCGTCATCGGTGCCAGCCCCGAGCTCTTCATCCGGGTCGAGGACGACGCCATCTCCATGCGGCCCATCGCCGGGACCGCGCGCCGCGCCGACGACCCGGCCGAGGACGCCCGCCGGGTCACCGAACTGCGCGAGAGCGCCAAGGAGCAGGCCGAGCACGTCATGCTCGTCGACCTGTGCCGCAACGACATCGGCCGGGTCTGCGAACCCGGCACGCTCTCCGTCGACACGATGATGGAGGTCGAACCCTTCGCGTACGTCCACCACTTGGTGTCCACCGTGTCCGGCACGGTCAGAAGCGGTACGGACGTGTGGGCGGCGATCTGCGCCACCTTCCCGGCCGGCACGATGACCGGGGCGCCCAAGCTGCGCGCCATGGAGATCATCAACGACATCGAGGACCACCCGCGCGGCATCTACGCCGGGGCCCTCGGCCTCGTCGACGTGCGCGGCTTCGCGGTGCTCGCGCTGTGCATCCGCACCGCCGTGCACGACGGGGTCCGCTACAGCACCCAGGCCTCGGCCGGGATGGTCGCCGACTCCGAGCCCGCCGCCGAATGGCGCGAGACCCTGGCCAAGATGAGCGCCACGTACTGGGCGCTGACCGGCGAGGAGCTCCAGAAGTGAAGGTCCTTCTCGTCGACGCGTACGACAGCTTCAGCCACATCATCGACCAGTACCTGCTCAGCCTCGGCGCCGAGACCGAGGTGGTGCGCTCGCGCACCCGCTCCGTGGAGCAGCTCGTCGCCTCCGTCCCCGACGCGGTGGTCCTCGGCCCCGGCCCCGGGCACCCGGCGGACTCCGGGCACGTCGAGCTCGTGCACGCCTTCGCCGGACGGGTGCCGCTGCTCGGCGTCTGCCTCGGGCACCAGGCGATCGGGCTCGCGTACGGGGCGAAGATCGCGGTCGCCGGGCGGCTGATGCACGGCAAGACGAGCCCCGTGCGGCACGACGGGCTCGGCGTCTTCGCCGGCGCGGCCCACCCGCTGACGGTCACCCGCTATCACTCCCTGATCGTCACCGAGCCGCCGGCCGCCGTGCTGGAGGTTTCGGCTACGTCCGAGGACGACGGGTACGTCATGGGCGTCCGGCATCGTTCGCTGGCCATCGAGGGGGTGCAGTTCCATCCGGAGAGCGTGATGACCGAGGGCGGGATGCGGCTGTTCTCCAACTTCCTGGAGGGAGCGAGGGTGGCCGGCGTCGGCCGGTAGCGCGGCCGCGACACGCGCTGGCGGTCGTTCGGCTGCGGGCCGCCGGGGCCGTTTGCGCAGTTCCCCGCGCCCCTAGGGGTATGCGGACCGGCCCATGCGTCTGCAGGGGGATCGATGCCGGCCCGCACCGGCACCTTCAGCCTGTCATGGGGGTCCCCCTGGCCCTTGAGGCCTTGGGGGAGTTTGAGGACGAGCGCCCTTCAGGCGCGATACGGGGTCTGGGGCGGAGCCCCAGGAAAACCGGCTTCCCCCAGCCCAACGGGGTCTGGGGCGGAGCCCCGGCGCTTCCCCGCTCGCATCGTGCCGCCCATTTCACGGACCACTCCCGAAAGGACCCAGCCATGTGGCTGCCCAGCACCGGACCCGCCGCGGACTTCGCTGCGCGCTACCTCGAACTTCACCGGGCCTTCTACGACCGCACCCTCACCGACACCGCCCTGCGCGACTGGCGTACGCGACAGCTGGCCACGGTGCTTGAGCAGGTCCGCACCCAATCCACGTTCTACAAACGGCACTTGAAGGGGAGGGATCTCGCGTCCGTCACACCCGACGACCTCACCTCGCTCCCCTTCACCACCAAGGCACACCTGCGTGAGGAGATGCTCGACGTTCTCAGCCGACCGCTCGCCGACTCCCTCTTCTTCTACGAGACGACCGGCACCACCGGCCGGGCCACCCCCTGCCCCCGCGACGGGCGCGAGATCGTGGCGAGCAACGCCCACATCACCGAATCCTGGGCGTCGATCTTCCGCCACCACTTCGGCGAACACGCCCCGCGCATCGGCCTGATGGGCCCCACCGAGGTGCACTCGTTCGGCGACACCCTCGGGGACATCGCCCGCAACACCGGCTCGATGAACGCCAAGATCTGGCCGTACTCGCCCGTCATCGGCTTCGAGAAGGCCCTCCAGCTGATGAAGGACCTCGAACTGGAGGTCATCTGCTGCACGCCCGGCGTCGCACTCACCCTCGCCAAGGCCGCCGAGCACTACGGCTACGACCTGCGCGAGGACTTCTCCGTCAAGCTGCTCTTCGTCACCGGCGAGATGTGCACCCCGGCGCTCGCGCACAACCTGGAGACGGTCTGGGGCGCCGACGTCTACAACATCCTGTACGGCTCGCAGGAGGCGTTCGTCATCGCGACCGCCTGCCGCAACAAGCGGATGCACCTCTCGCAGACGAATTACGTCATCGAGGTCGTCGACCCGGAGAGCGGTGATTCCCAAGGGCCGCGCGGGAGTGGCGAGTTGACCGTCACCATGCTGGTCGACGGGGTCAAGCCTCTCGTTCGCTATCGCACCGGTGACGCGGTCGTCGTCGAGGAGTCCGACTGCGGGTGCGAGATGCCGGGCGATCTCGTACGCATCGTCGGACGCACCCTGGACCGGCTCGATCTGGGCGGGCGGCGGTTCACCGCCGGGCAGATCGAGACGGCCGTCATGACCGGGGTCACCGGGTCCGCCGGGTACCAGGTGGTCATCGAGCGGGACGAGGCCTGCGGGCAGGACCGGCTGACCGTACGGCTCGAACTGCTCAAGGGGCTTGTCGACGATGCCGGGTCTCTGCGGGAGGCGGTGCGGGCCAGGGCCTCGGAGGCGCTCGGGGTGCCCGTCGCCGTCGAGCTGAGCGACGGGCTCGACCCGATCGTCAGCACGGGGGCCTTCGTCAGCTGGAAGGCGGCCCGCATCGTGGACCGCCGTACCGCGCCGGACCACGAGACCCAGGTCGCACGGAAAATGGCGGCGAACCGTGGCTACGACAACTGACCCGGGGGCCCTGACGGGGGTGCTCACCGAGGAGTACACCGCGCGCTGGAGCGAGCTGACCGGACGGTGGGCCTCGCGACCCGGCACGACGCTGGGCACGCTCGGCCCCGCCGGGACGTCCAGCGACCTGGCCGCGCGATTCCTGGCGGCCGAGCATGGGCTACGGGTCGAACTGTTCGCCACGTTCGACGACGTACTGGAGCAACTCCTCGGCGGAGGCGTCGAGTTGGCGCTCGTGCCCAGTGCGTATGGCGGGCTCACCGGGTTCCACTGGCATCGGGACCTCAGACTGCGGGCGTTCTTTCCGCAGGCGACGCCCGAGTACGGAATCGCCGCGGCACCCGGCGTGCCGCTTGTGCCGGGGGAGGGGCCGGTGTCCGTCGCCGCGATGTGGGAGGTGCGGCGGATCTACGCGGAGGTCGTGCCGGCCTCGCTGCGGGGGCGGGAGGTCGTGTGGGTGGAGGCGTCCTCCACACAGCACGCGGCGTCGATCCTGGCGGATGGGGGCGCGGAGCTGGCCGTCACCAATGCGCCGGGTGTGCGTGCGCACGGCTTGCGATGGGTGGCCACGCGGCCGGGCGCGGAGATCATCTGGACGCTGTTCGGGCGGGCGGAACCTCCCGGGGGGCGTGGGTAGGGGGTTTGGTCTGGCTGAGCCCGCTCGGGGGCGCGTTGTTCGTCGGCCGCGGACCGTGCGTGGCTGGTCGCTCCCCCGAGTTCTCGGCTTCGCTCGAACAGGGGGACCCCCATCGCGGCGGAGCCGCACAGTGTCACAGCCCCGCGCCCCTGGCAGCGTCCATGCCGGTCCGTGCCGGGGCATTTCAGCCCGTCCGGCGATTGAGGACGAGCGCCCTTGAGGCGCGAACGGGGTCTGGGGCGGAGCCCCAGGGTCCTTCAACCCACCTGATCGGAGACACCTGGAATGTCTGGAACCTCTGCGTCACCGCGCAGGAAAACCCTGCTCCACCGAGCCACCGTGCAGGAGGGCCTGGGGCGGGCCTCGCTGCCCAGCCGCAGCGTGCTGCTGGACGGCGACCGCATCGAAGCCGTCCTCCCCGAAGGCCTCGCCCCCCTGCACGCCGACGGCATCGACGTGCTCGACCTCGACGGCCGCACCGTCATGCCCGGCATGACCCTCGGCCACACCCACATCGCCTACCTGAACGTTCTCGACGGGCGCGAGATGCTGTTCAAGCACTCCATCCCCGAGGTCACCCTCGCCGCCGCCGAGAACACCACCAACCTCCTCGCGCTCGGCTACACCGCGTTCGTCGGGGCCGGTTCCGTCGCGGGGATCGACATGGCGCTGCGGCGCGCCGTCGACGCGGGGCGCCTTGCCGGGCCCCGGATCACCCCGTGCAGCCGGGACCTGATGGTGTCCGGGCCGCCCGAGCGCCGTAACCCCGAGGTCAAGAAGCGGATCCCGTCCGATCTGATGCGGCTCGCGGACACACCGGAGGAGATGGCCCAGTACGTCGCCGGCGAGATCGACCAGGGAGCCGAGATCGTCAAGGTCTTCTCCTCCGGGGACGACACCTTTCCCAACGGGCGGTCGCATGAACTCCTCTTCACCGCCGAGGAGTTGAAGGTCGCTGCCGACACCGCCCACCGGCTCGGCGCGAAAGTCCGGGCCCACTCGCGCGGGCTCGGCGGGATCCGCAACGCCATCGCCGCCGACGTCGACGTCATCGATCACGCCACCTACGCCGACGACGCCGCACTCGACGCCATCGCCGAGCGCGGGATCTTCGTCGTGCCGAGCCTCTACCAGCCGCACATGCTGCTCACCACCGGCGCCGAGCACGGCAAGACCAGCGAGTACCTGGAGACGCTGGAGTTCGAGGCCGAGATCGACAACACGCTGCGGATCCTGCCGCTCATGGTGGAGCTCGGCATCCCCGTCGTGGCCGGTGACGACTTCGGGTTCGCCTGGACCCCGCACGGCACCTACGCCAAGGAGCTGGAGCTGTACGTCACCCTGGCGGGCATCCCCGCCCCCACGGTGCTGACCTGGGCCACCGCCAACGGCGCGCGGCTCGCCGGGCGCGGGGACGACGCCGGTGTGGTCGCGGCCGGCCGGCTCGCCGACCTCGTCGTCACGGACGGCGACCCCGCCGAGGACATCACCGTCCTCAGCCGCCCCGGCGCCATCGAACTCGTCCTGCTCGGCGGCACCCCCGTGGCGGGCGACCCGACCCCCTTCCGTACCCGTATCCCGGCTGGAGCCTCGTGATGAGCAGGACCCGAGCTGTACTTCCCGTCCTTCCGGTCCTCGCGGTGGGCGCGTTCGCCATCGGTACGGACACCTTCGTGGTGGCCGGGGTGCTGCCCGAAGTCGTCGACGGACTGAAATCCAGCCTTGCCGACGTGGGGTGGGTCAGTACCGTTTTCGCGCTGACCTACGCCGTGCTCGCGCCCGTGCTCGGCGCGCTCACCGGGCGGGTCGAGCGGCGTACCGTCCTCGTCATCTCGCTCGTCGTCTTCGCGCTCGGCAACGCGGCGTCCGCGCTCGCCCCGAGTCTCGGCTGGCTGCTCGCGGCCCGGGTCGCGACCGCCGCGGGCGCCGCGCTCTACATACCGGCGGCCTCCGCCTCCGCCGCCGCCCTGTCCGCGCCCGAGCGGCGCGGCCGGGCCATGGCGGTGGTGCTCGGCGGGCTTTCCGCGGCGACCGTCGCGGGCGTGCCCTTCGGGACCTGGCTGGCCGCCGACCTGGGGTGGCGCTCCACGTTCTGGCTGCTCGCGGGGCTCGGCGTGGTGTGCGCGGCCGCCGTCGCGGGCGGGCTTCCCGAGGTGCGGCTGCCCGCATCGCCCGGGCTCGCGGCCCGGCTCGCCCCGGTGCGGGACACCCGCGCCCTGTTCACCGTGCTCACCACCCTGCTGTTCATGACCGGCGGCTACCTGGTCCTGACGTACATCGGCGCGGTGCTCGCCCCGGCCACCGACGGCAACGGCACCACGCTCGCGCTGCTGCTCCTCGTCTTCGGCGTGCTCGCGGTGGGCGGTACGGTCCTGGGCGGGCGGGCCACCGACCGCTTCGGCGCGACGCCCGTACTGCTCGTGTCCGTCGCGGGCCTCGCCGTGGTCCTGGCCACCCTGCCCCTGACCCGGGACGGGCTGGCCACCGCCGTACTCGCCATGGGCGCCTGGGGCGTCACCGCGATGGCCACCCAACCCCCGCAGCAGCACCGCCTGTTCGCGATCGCACCCACCTCCGGGCCGCTGCTCCTCTCCCTGAACTCCTCGGCCACCTTCGCGGGAATCTCCCTCGGCGGCTTCATCGGCGGCCGGGTGATCGCCCACGGCGGCGCCCACGGCCTGGACCGGCTCGGCCAGCTCGGCGCGGTCCTCGCGGTGCTCGCCCTGGGGACGGCGCTCATCGGCGTACGGGTGAAGGCGGCGGGCCCGGCTGCCGGCCGGCAGGCTCCCGCCACGCCCGCCCCGGCGACCGGGAAGTCCGGCTGAGGGCGGGTGGGCCCGGCCCCAAGTGGACTTCTGGATTTCCCGGGAATTGGCCACAGCCGGGCCCCGCCCGCTCCCTAATGTCGGACCGTCATCAGCGGTCCGCCCGGAAACAGCCACGGACACAGCCCCAGCGAAGCCACGGAATCGAAGGAACCCACCTCCATGGAGACCTCCCCCAGCAGGCCCGGCCTCGCCGGCGCCCTCACCGTCACCATCGACGCGCGGCTCGGCGAGCGGGTGCCCGGCTATGTGCTCGGCCTGATCGCCGTACCGGACGTCGATGTGGTGCGGGAGTCCGAGAAGGTGGACGCGCGGCTCACCGCCGCCGAGGACGCGCTGCACGCGGCCGGGCTCAGCAAGGCGGACGTGTCCGCGCTGCCCGCGATCGCCGCCTGGCGGGACGCCTACCGCACGGTCGACGTCAACCCGAACAAGTTCCCCTGCGCCGCCGAGTCGGTGCTTCGCCGGGTCGCCAAGGGCGACCGGCTGCCCCGGATCAACGCCCTGGTCGACCTGTGCAACGCGGTCTCCCTGGACAGCCGGCTGCCCGTCGCGTCCTGCGATGTGGGCGACATCCAGGGCGAGCTGGAGGTACGGCTCGCGTACGGGAACGAGGTCTTCGCGCCGCTCGGCGCACCCGGCGCCACCGAGACCCCCGACCCGGGCGAGGTCGTCTACGCCGACGGGCAGGGCCGCGCGCACTCGCGGCGCTGGAACTGGCGCCAGGGCGACGTGGTCAAGACCGACGTCGGCCGCCGCAGGCTGCTGCTCACCGTGGAGTCCGCGCACGAGGGCGGCCGGGCCGTCGTCGACGAGGCACTGGACCGGCTCGTCGTGGCGCTCACCGAGCTCGGCGCCGAGCCGGGACGGCCCCTGGTGCTCGACCGGACCGCGCCGAGCGGGGAGCTGTTCACGGCCCCGTCGGCCGCGACCGTCCGCTGATGCCGCAGCCCACGCGCCGGAGGAATCCGGACTCGGAACCGGACCCGGAAACCGGACTCGTCTCTCGCATGAGGAGCACCGCATGAACCCCTCGATCCTGGTGGTCTACCGGCCCGCCGCGGGGCGCTACACCGCCCAGTTCCGCAGTGTCGTCGCGGCCGCCGCCGAGCTCGGCGTGGCCAGTGTGGTGCTGTTGCCCACCGGCTGGGAGGCCCCCGAGGCCGACGGGCTGCCCCAGTACCACGCCGACCTGGACGACACGGCGGCCGTGCGCGCGGCGGTCGCCACCATCGTCGCCGAGCACCGCATCGAGCGGATCTTCCCGCTGTTCGAGGGCGACGTCCTGCCCGCCAGCCGGGCCCGCCGGGACCACGGCATCCCCGGCCTCACCCCCGACCAGGCCCTCAACTTCCGCGACAAGAACGTCATGCACCGCAGGGCCGAGGAGCTCGGCGTGCGCGTCGCCCGCTCGTGCCGCCCCGACACCGTCACGGCGGTCGCCGAGTTCGCCGAAGAGGTCGGCTACCCGGTCGTCATCAAGCCGTACGCGGGCTGGGCCTGCGGCAACACCTACCGCGTGGACGACCGGGCCGGACTCGACCGGGTCTGGGGCGAGATGGGCGACGACCGGCACGAATACCGCGTCGAGGAATTCGTGCGCGGCACCGAGTTCCACGTCGACTCCCTCTTCCAGCGCGGCGAGGCCGTCTTCGAGCAGCTCTCCCAGTACACGTACTCCGTCCTGGAGTACCGGGACGAGCCCGGCGGCACCATCTCCCGCAAGCACGACCTGTCCGCGCGCGAGCAGCGCATCCTGGAGCTCAACGCGGTGGTGCTGCGCGGGTTCGGCCTGAGCACCGGCGTCGTGCACGCCGAGTTCTTCCTCCTCGACGACGGCGAGATCGTCTTCGGCGAGGCGGGAGCCCGGGCCGGCGGAGGTTCGATCGTGCCCGCCATCGAGGCGGGGCGCGGCATCAACCTGGCCGGCGAGTGGTGCCGCCTGGAGCTCGACCCCGAGCACCGCCCGGCGGCCCGGCTCGGCCCGGAGGTCGGCACCGAGTACCTGTCGTCCGGCGAGTACGGGAAGATCACCGCCATCACCTCGGCGGCCGAACTCACCGCCCTGGAAGGCGTGGTGGACGCCGACGTGTGGAAGCGCGTCGGCGACGTCCTCGCCCCGCCGACCGCCTCCAACGACGTACTCGGCTGGTACGTCTGCGAGGGCGTCGACTTCGAGGACGTGAAGGCCCGCTTCAAGACCGTACGGGACAGCTTCCGCGTCGAGACCGAGGCCTAGGGCCATGCTGTGGGTCGCGCGTTTCAAGGAACTTCCCCTCGCCTTACGGGTGTTGTTCCTCGCCTCCTTCGTCAACCGCGCCGGCATGTTCGTCTTCCCGCTGCTCGCCGTCTACCTGGTGCGCGGCAAGGACCTCAGCCCCGGCGAGGCGGGCCTGCTCATCTCCATCGGCAGCACGGGCCTGTTGGTCGGCAGCCTCCTGAGCGGTCCGCTGTGCGACCTGAGGGGCCGGCGTACGGCACTGCTGAGCGCGCTGATCCTCAACGCCGCCGGCTACCTCGGCCTCGCCCTGCTCGACGGCGCGCCCTGGACGTACGCGGCACTGCTCTTCGTCGCCCTCGTCGGCATGGGCATGTTCAGCCCGGCCTCCAACACCCTGGTCGCCGACCTGACCACCCCCGAGCAGCGCCCGTTCGCGTACACGATCAGCTACGTCGGCAACAACCTCGGCATGGGCGTGGGCCCGCTCCTGGGCGGGGTCGCCGCCGCGTACTCGTACCACGTCATGTTCGCGGGCAACATCCTCGCGGGCCTGCTGTGCGCGGCGATGATCACGCTCTGGGTGCCGAGGGACCGCCGCACCAAGAACCCTGAAGACGTCAACCCGCTCAAGAAGAAGGGCGGTTCGGGCCCGCTCGGACACCATCACGTCCTGCTGCTCGTCCTCGTATCCTTCTTCTACGTCGTGCCGCTCATCGGCCTCGAATACGCGCTGCCGCTCGCGGTCACGACCGTCCTGCACGACTCGGCCGGTCTGGTCGGCGCCGTCTACACGATCAACAGTGTCGTCGTGGTGAGCCTCGGGCTGCTCATGGAGAAGCACATGCGCGGCTACGGCACCAAGACGCTGCTCATGGTCGCGGGGCTGTTGTGGACGCTCGGGCTCTGCGTGATCGTCTTCGGGTTCTCGCTGCCCGCGCTGCTGCTCTCCACCGTGGTGTGGACGCTCGGCGAGATCATCGTGTCGGTCGTCGTGCCCACCTATGTCGCCGACCACGTGGACGAGCGCCGCGTCGGCAGCTTCATGGCCCTGAACGGCTTCGTCCTGGGCCTGGCCCGGCTCGTCGTGCCGGTCGGCCTGGGCGTGCTGTGGTCGGCCGACGGCTACCGGCCCGTCTTCGTGACGCTGCTGCTCGCCCCGCTCATCGGCATGGCCGGCTTCGCGCTCCTGCGGATCAGGCCGTCCGCCGCACTCAAGACCGGTGCCGACCCGCAGTCCGAGGCGGCCCCGGCGAACACCCCCTAGACCTCCCCCACTCCGACCAACTCCGTACCGGCTCCACTTCACTCACAGGAAAGTGTTCATGTCCCAGACGAAGTTCCTCCTGTCCGAAGCCCAGATCCCCACCACCTGGTACAACGTGGTCGCCGACCTGCCGAAGCCGCTGGACCCGATGCTGCACCCCGGGACCCGCGAGCCCATCACCCCGGCCGACCTGGAGCCGCTGTTCCCGGCGGAGCTCATAGCCCAGGAGTTCTCCACCGACCGCGAGGTCGACATCCCGGGCGCCGTCATCGACGTCTACCAGCAGTGGCGGCCGAGCCCCCTGGTGCGGGCCCGGCGTCTGGAGAAGGCCCTCGACACCCCGGCCCGCATCTACTTCAAGAACGAGGGCGTCAGCCCGGCGGGCAGCCACAAGCCCAACACCGCGATCCCGCAGGCGTACTACAACAAGCAGGCGGGCGTCGAGCGCCTCACCACGGAGACCGGCGCCGGGCAGTGGGGCAGCTCCCTCTCGCTGGCCTGCCAGTACTTCGGCCTCGTCTGCGAGGTCTACATGGTGAAGGTCAGCTACCAGCAGAAGCCGTACCGCCGCGGTCTGATGGAGACGTTCGGCGCCAGCGTCACCGCGAGCCCCAGCGAGCTCACCGAGGCCGGGCGCGCAGCCCTGGCCGCCGACCCGAATTCGCCCGGCAGCCTGGGACTCGCCATCTCCGAGGCCGTCGAGGCGGCCGTCAAGAGCGGTGGCACCGCCAAGTACGCGCTCGGTTCGGTGCTCAACCACGTCCTGATGCACCAGACGATCATGGGCAAGGAGGCCCTGCTCCAGATGGAGCTGGCCGAGGACTACCCGGACATCGTGATCGGCGCGGCCGGCGGCGGCTCCAACTTCGGCGGGCTCGCCCTGCCGTTCCTGGGCGAGCAGCTGCGCGGCGGGCGCTCGGTGCGGGCGATCGCGGTGGAGCCGTCGTCCTGCCCGACGCTGACCGAGGGCAAGTTCGAGTACGACTTCGGCGACACGGCCGGGATGACGCCGCTCACCAAGATGCACACGCTGGGCCACGACTTCGTGCCGCCGAGCATCCACGCGGGCGGGCTCCGCTACCACGGCATGTCGCCGATCATCAGCCAGCTCAAGGAGTTCGGCCTCCTGGAGGCGCGGGCAGTGCCGCAGACCGCCTGCTTCGAGGCCGGGGTCACCTTCGCCCGCAACGAGGGCATCGTGCCCGCGCCCGAGTCGACCCACGCCGTGCGCGCGGCCATCGACGAGGCGCTGGCCTGCAAGGAGTCCGGGGAGGCGAAGAGCATCCTGTTCTCGCTCTCCGGCCACGGCCACTTCGACATGCAGGCGTACATCGACTACTTCGCCGGAAAGCTCAAGGACTGACTGACGGTCCGGGGGAGGGGCGGGCCGCCACGGCCCGCCCCCGTAGGACCAGTAGGCAATGGGGGAAGCACATGCAAGGAGCAGTACGTACCGAGAAACCCGTCATCCTCGGCATATCGGGGTCCGAGCGGGCGGGCGGCAACACCGATCTCGCCCTCGACTACGCGGGGGAGCTGGTGCGGGGCCGGGGAGCCACGTTCCGCACGGTGTACCTGCGCGACCACCGCATCTCGCCGTGCAGCCCGTGCGGCGACTGCAACAGCCGTACCATCCCGTGCGCGCTGCCGGACGACATGCCGGCCATCGTCGAGGAGATGAAGCGCGCCGACGGCATCATCTACGCCGTGCCCGTGCACGGCTTCGGCCTCGCGCACCTCATGCAGATCTTCATCGAGCGGGCGGGCGTCGGGTTTCTGCGCTTCGACCGCCCGCTGGCCAACAAGGTCGGCGGCATCATCGTCACCGGCCGCCGCTACAGCGACGCCTCCGTGCACAACCAGCTCGTCGACAACCTGCTGCTCAACCGGATGATCCTGGTCGGCAGTGGTTTCCCGGCGCTGATCCGCAACACCTCGCCGGAGCCGGGCCTGAACGACACCGAGGGCCTCGACGCCCTGGAGCGGATGGCCCACCGGATGATCGACATGACCCTGCTGCTGCGCAGGCACCGCTCGGCCACGGGGGAGCCGGTGCTGCCCCTGGACGACCGCAACGAGCGCGTGGAGCGCAGCCGTTCCGTTTCCTGAGTCACCTGATCGCCACCTCCATCGCCATCACTGAGGAGAGCCCCGTCATGAGCACCACCACCCCCGCCCTGGTCGGCATCGACTTCGACGCCATCCCGTGGGAGAAGTGGGACAAGCCCGGCGCCGTCGGCCGGGTGAAGATCGCCTACACCGGCGGCCGCAGGGTCCGTCTGCTCGAACTGCCCGCCGGATTCAACGAGTTGAAGTGGTGCGAGCACGGTCACCAGGGCTATGTGCTCCAGGGCGAGTTCACGATCCACTTCGACGACCGCTCGGTGCCGTGCCGCCCCGGCATGGGCTTCATCATCCCCGGCGACGAGCGGCACCGCTCGCAGGGCTCCGACACCGAGCAGACCGTCGTGTACGTGATCGACGAGGTCCCCGCGCCGTGACCGGGCCGGAACGCATCGACGAGCTGCGCGTCTCCATCGACGCCCTGGACCGGCAGATCATCGCCCTGCTGGCCCAGCGCACGGCTGTTGTGCGGGAGTTGACAGAGTTCAAGAACGACGAGGAGACGGTGCGCTCGCCCGGCCGGGTCGCCCAGGTCATCGAGAAGGTGCGGCGCCTCGCGGCCGACGAGGGGATGCCGCCGGGCATCGCCGAGAGCGTCTACCGCACCCTGATCACCGAGCTGACGGACCTTCAGATGGGTCTGCTCGCGGAACGCCGGGCGGCCGCGGCCGAGACCCGGAAGGTCCGCGAGGGCGCGGCATGACAGGGCGCCGGCTCGCCGACCTCCGCACCGCGCTCGCCGGGCTCGATCCCATGCCCGGCGAGCTGGTGCGGGAACGGGAGGAGGTCCCGGCCCGGTTCGGGGTCTCCGCCCGGTACGCGAAGTGGGCCGGCACACCGGCCCCGCCGCCGACTGGTCCGGGCCCCGCCGTCCTCTTCGAGCGGGTCGGGCCGAGCGGCCGGGCGGTCCTCATCGGCCTGTACGGAACCCGGCGCCGGGCTGCGGCCCTGCTCGGGACCACTGCGGCCGAACTCCCGCACCGGATCCTGGACGCGGTGGCCGCGCCGGTCCCTCCAGTGCGCAGCCGGGGCGGCCGGGAGCCCGCGCGCACCCTGCTCGCGCCGGACCTGACGGCGCTGCCCGTGCCGGTCCTGACCGACGAGGACGCGGGCCCGTACCTGACGCTCGGCGCGGTCCTGGCGACCGACCCCGACACCGGCGTACGCAACCTCTCCGTCCACCGGATGTGCGTCCAGGGCCCCGACCGGCTCTCCATCTGGATGGTGCCGGGCCGCGACCTGGAGGCCGCCCACCTCGCGGCCCGCCGCCGGGGCACGAACCTGCCGGTGGCGATCCACGTGGGCCTCGGCCCGGCAGTGCTCCTTTCGTCGTGCTGTCCAACGTCCCTCGTACCGGCCGGAGTTGACGAACTCGCGGTGGCGGGCGCCCTCGGCGGGGCTCCGGTCGAGCTGACGGACTGCCGGACCGTGGCGGCGGAGTGCATCGCGCACGCGGAGTACGTGATCGAGGGCGAGCTGCTGGGCGACCTGGCTCCGGAGAATCCCCAAGGGCCATGTGCCACACCGGAGTTCCTCGGGTATCAGGGGCGGGCGCACCCCGGTCTGCCGACCGTCCGGGTCGCCGGGATCACGGCCCGCGACGGCGCGATCTTCCAGACCGTCTCGGGGCCGGGACACGAGCAGTCGGTGCTGCTCGGCTTCGGGATGGAGGCGGCGGTGCTCGCGCGGCTGCGGGAGCTGGACGCGCCGGTGAAGGCCGTGCACTGCCACACGGCGGGCGGCGGCCAGCTCATGGTCGTACTCCAGTGGTTGCCCAAGCGGTCGCCGGCGGACGACGAGGCGGTGCGCAAGGCGGCCGAGTCGGTCCTGGAGGAGTTCCGGATGGCCAAGCTGGTCGTCTCGGTGGACGAGGACGTCGACATCGAGTCGGACGCGGACCTGTGGTGGGCGATGACCACCCGGCTCCAGGCCGACCGCGACGTGGCGGTCCTGCCCGACCGGCTCGGCTTCCCGCTGGACCCGACGCAGTCCCCGGCGTACTCGGCCACGGTCTCGGCCGACGGCCGCACGGCGAAGGCCCACTTCGACTGCACGGTCCCGCACGCGCTGCGGGACCGCTTCCACCGGCCGCGTTTCACGGAGGCCTAATCTGAACTCGCGCCCCTTCAGCGGGAGTTGGAAGCCCGTCCCGTCGCCTCCCGTACCGCGTCGGCCAGGAGATCGACGCCTCGGGTGATGCGCGGGGCGGGCAGGGCCGCGTAGCCCATGAGGAAGGTCGGCTCGGCGGGCGGGTCCTGGACGAAGTAGCCCGACGCGGGGTAGATCCGCACCCCGCGCCCGGCCGCGACCTCGGCGATCCGCTCCTCGGGGATGCCGCGCGCGCCGGTCAGCGTGACCAGGACGTGCAGGCCCGCCGCCTCGCCGGAGATGCGCACCTCCGCCCCGAAGTGCTCGTACAGCGCTTCGAGGAGGCGGCTTCGGCGCTGGCGGTAGAGGCGGGTCATGCGGCTGATGTGGCGGGCGTAGGCGCCGGTGGAGATGAAGTCGGCCAGCGCGTCCTGGGCGACCGTGGGGGTGAGCCGGTCGGTGATCCACTTGATGCCGAGGAAGGGCTGCACGAGGGGCTGCGGCAGGACCGCGTAGCCGATGCGCAGCGCCGGAAAGAGCGTCTTGCTGAAGCTGCCGACGTAGACGACGGTGTCGCGGTGCCGCTCGGCGGCGAGTGCGGGAAGGCGCTCGCCGGTGAACGTGAACTCGTTGTGGTAGTCGTCCTCCAGGACGATCGCCCCGTGTCCGTAGGCCCATTGGAGGAGCCCGCGCCGCCGCTCCTCGGACAGGATGACCCCGGTGGGGAACTGGTGCGAGGGCGTCACGTACACCAGCTTCACGCGCGCCGGGTCGTGCCCGTGGGCGCGTACGCAGGCGTCGATGTCGCCGACCCGCAGCCCCTGTCCGTCCACCGGGACCGGCACCACGTGTGCCTGCGAGCAGCCGAAGACCTGGCGGAGCACGGTGTGGCTCGGGTCCTCGATGACCACAACGTCGCCCGGCCCGACCAGCATGCGGACCAGGATGTCGAGGGCCTGGGTGGCGCCGCTGGTCACCATGATGTGGTCGGGCGAGGCGTCCAGGGCCCGGCTCTGGCGGACCAGCGTGGCGATCTCCGTGCGCAGGGTGGGCGAGCCCTCGGCGGCCCCGTAGCCGAGCGAGGCGACATCGGCGCGGCCGTACGCGTCGTGCAGCGACTGGCGCCAGCGGGCGACGGGGAACTCGGCGAGCGCCGGGGTGCCGTGCCGGAAGTCGAGAGCGGTGCTCGGATGGTGCGTGGGCGGCGGCTCCCAGGGCTGCCACAGGGCGCTGCTGCCGTCGGTGGCGCGGGGCGGCTGGGGCGCGAACGCGGCCTTGGGCGCGGGGTGTTGGGGCGGGGCAGCCGCCCGGGGCGCGACCTTCGTGCCCGAGCCGCGCCTGGCCGTGATGACGTTGTTGGCCCGCAGCAGTTCGTAGGCCCGGGTGACGACGGTCCGCGACACGTCGAGCTGCTGGGCGAGCTCGCGCGACGCGGGCACGCTGTCCCCCGGCCGCAGCTGCCCCGCCCGGACCAGCGCCGTGATCTGGTCGCAGACCTGCTGCTGCAACGGCGTACTCCCGTCCCGGTCGAGGACGATGAGCAACTCCGACGACCCCACGCCTTCCCCCCTCCGGCAGCTACCTCTGCCGAGTCTGCCACGGCGTGGGGCCGGGACCGGATCACGTCTCGGCGACGGCCTCCAGCGGGCTCAGCGCGGCGGCCCGGCGGGCCGGGACGGCCGCCGCGACCACGCCGGTCGTGAGCGAGACGAGGCACACGAGGAGCAGCGTGCCCCAGGGCAGGGAGAGGGAGTACTGCGCCATCGCGCCGTTGGCCAGCGAGCCGACCGCCCAGGCGCCGAACAGGCCGCCCACCAGGCCGAGCAGCGTGCCGAACGCGGCGACGGTCACCGCTTCGAGCCGGATCATCCGCCGGATCCCGGCCCGGTCCATGCCGATGGCGCGCAGCACGCCGATCTCGCGGGTGCGCTCGGCGACCGACATCGCGAGGGTGTTCACGATGCCGAGCAGCGAGATCACGACGCCGATGGCCAGCAGCCCGTACATCAGGGTCAGCAACTCGCCCATGGACCCGGCGGCCTCGTGCACGAGCTCTTCGCGGTCCTTGACCTGTACGAGCGGGCTGTTGCCGGTGGCGGTGCGGAGCCGGTCCTCGGTGGCCTTCGAGACCGCGCCGCCGTCGGTGCGCACGAGGATCCGCTGGACGCTGCCGGGCTTGAAGCTGTGCTGCTGTACCTCGCTGCGGGCGCCGAGCGCGTCGTCGGCGATGGGATTGTCCTGGTAGACGCCGATGACGGTGTACGGCCTGAAGTCGTTGCCCGGGCCGATGTGGGCGTTGACCGTGCCGCCGGTGCTCACACCCTGCTCCCGGGCGACGGAGCTGGAGAGGGCGATCCGGCCGGGCCCGAGATCCTTCGACGAGCCGCTGACGAAGTCGAGCCGCATGACGCTGTCGACGGTGGCGGGGTCGACGCCGGAGATGCTGCGGACGTTGCCACCGGTGAACAGGGTGGAGTCGGCGACCGCGGAGGCGGTCTTCACGCCGGGGGTGCCGGCCACGCGTTTCAGGGCGGCCGGGTCGATGGCGGTCGTGGTGGTGCGGCTGCCGATCACGTAGTCGGCGGTGAGGCCGGACGCGGCCTGGCGGTCGAGGGCCTGCTCGGTGGAGTTGCCGATGACGGCGAGCCCGGCGACCAGCGCCGTACTGATCACGAGGACGGACGCGGTGGCCGCCGTACGCCGGGGATCCCGCAGGGCGTTCTCGCGGGCGAGGCGTCCGGTGACCCCGAAGCGGCCGGTCAGCCGTCCGCCGAGCCGGATCACGGGGACGGCGAGCAGCGGCGCGAGCGTGATCAGGGCGGCGACGAGCAGAGCGCAGCCGAACATGGCGTTCTGGAGGTTGGCGTCGGAGGCGTCCTTGGCACCGGTGAGCGAGACGAGCAGCCCGGCCCCGGCGACGAGCAGGATCGCGCCGAGTGCCGTGCGCACCCGGGACGCGGTGGGGGTGGGCGGCTGCTCGGCCGAGCGCAGCGCCTCGATCGGCGCGATCTTCGCGGCCCTGCGGGACGGCAGCCAGGCGGCGAGCACGGTGATGCCCACGCCGACGCCGAGCGCCGCCATGACGGGACGCGCTCCGATCACCAACGGGCCGTTGGGAAGCGGGTCTTGAGCGGTGCCGAGGAGGTCGGGCAGTACGGAAGCGATGCCGAGCCCGGCCACGAACCCGGCCGCCGACGCGGCGAGCCCGACCAGAACGGCCTCCCACAGCACGGAACGGACCACCTGGCGGCGCGTGGCACCGATCGCCCGCAGCAGCGCGATCTCGCGGGTGCGCCGCGAGACGAGCATCGTGAAGGTGTTGACGATGAGGAACGACCCGATGAACAGCGCGACCCCGGCGAAGATCTTCGGCATCTTCTGGTAGCCCCGGGTCATCATGTCGACGTTGGCCGCCTGCTGGGCGGCCTGCGCGGCCCCGCTGGTGGCGAGGGCCCGGTCGGCCGGGAGCAGGGCGGTGACCTGGTCGGTACTGGCTTCGCCCGCGAGGTCGATCGACGTGTAGTGGCCCGGGGTCGTGAACAACCGCTGTGCGGTGGCCTTGTCGAACAGGGCGAGGGTGCCGCCCGCGGTCACCCGGGTGTCCTCGGTGGTGACGATGCCGACGAGCCGCTTGGTCATGACGGGCCCGTCGGTGGCGAGCGTGACCGTGTCGCCGATGCGGAGGTGCCCGGCATCGGCGGTGCCGCGGTCGACGGCGAGCTCGCCGGCGTTGGCAGGGGCGCGCCCCTCGGCCAGCGGATAGCGGCTGTCCTTGCCGTCGGCGTTCGGTACGTAGGCGGCGGCGAGGTTGGCCCACGCCTTGCCGGCCCGCAGCGGGCTGCCGTCGGCGGCGTCGAGGGTGGCCGAGCCGTCGACGGAGGGCCGCACGGCGGTGACCCCGGGCACGTCGGCCAGCTTCCGTACGAGGGCGTCGTCGAGCACGTCGCTGTTCGTGGTGCTCCCGGGCGGGGGGTCCTTCGGGGTCACGGTGACCGCGATGCCGGCGAAGTTCTTCGACGCGGCGGCACGGTAGGCGGCGGCGGAGGACTCGGCGAAGACGAGGGTGCCGCAGACGAAGGCGACACCCAGGCAGACCGCGAGGACGGTCATGACCAGACGGGCCTTGTGTGCCAGGACGTTGCGCAGGGCTGTTCTCAGCATGGGTGGGCTTTCAGCAAATGGCCGACGGGGAGCATGAGGTGAGGGTGTGTCAGCTGAGCGGCGACCGGGTGGTGTCGAGGTCCTTCATCCGGTCGAGGACGCGGTCCGGGGTGGGGCGGACCATCTCGTCGACGAGGGATCCGTCGGAGAGGAAGACGACGCGGTCGGCGTAGCCGGCGGCGACGGGGTCGTGGGTGACCATGACGACGGTCTGGCCGAGTTCGCGTACGGAGTCGCGCAGGAAGCCGAGGACCTCGGCGCCGGCGCGGGAGTCGAGGTTGCCGGTGGGCTCGTCGCCGAAGACGATCGCGGGCCGGGAGGCGAGCGCGCGGGCCACGGCGACGCGCTGCTGCTGCCCGCCGGAGAGCTGGGCGGGCCGGTGCGAGAGGCGGTCGGTGAGCCCGACCATGCCGATGATCCTCTGGACCCACGCCTGGTCGGGCCTGCGCCCCGCGATGTCCATGGGAAGGGTGATGTTCTCCAGGGCGGTCAGCGTGGGGAGCAGGTTGAACGCCTGGAAGATGAACCCGATCCGGTCCCGGCGGAGCTCGGTGAGCTGGCGGTCGTTGAGCGTGCTGAGCTCGGTGGTGCCGATGCGCACCGACCCGGAACTGGCCGAGTCGAGCCCGGCGGCACAGTGCATCAGGGTGGACTTGCCGCATCCGGATGGCCCCATGATCGCCGTGAACTCGCCCTCCCGGAACCCGATGCTGACCCGGTCCAGGGCGACGACCCGGGTGTCACCGCTGCCGTACACCTTCGACAGCTCGGTGGTGGCGGCCGCTACGCCGGGGGCGGGGTGGGGCGGGAACGGGGCGAGGGGCTGGGCGGTCACGGGGACTCCACTTCGAGTGCGGCAGGGGGCACTGGAAAGGGTGTCCGGGGTACGTATCCGGGCCTGGGCGGCTGTGTATCGGCGGGGGCGCCGGTACGCAGCAGTTCTGTAGGGCCCGGGGGTTCGCGGGAGGAGGGTGGCTCGCTCCGCCGTCCGGGGCGGCGTGACAGGCGGAAGGTGGCTCGCTCCGTCGTCCGGGGCCGCGTTACAGGCGCAGGGTGGCTCGGGCTCCGCCGTCCGGGGCGTTGTCGAGGCGGAGCTCGGCGCCGAGGACGTGGGCCTGGCCGAGCGCGATGGTCAGCCCGAGCCCGTGCCCGGACCCGCGCTCCTCGGCCCCGGTGCGGAAGCGGCGGGGCCCGTCGCGCAACAGGTCGGCGGGGAACCCGGGCCCGTGGTCGCGTACGACGACGGTACGGTCCGAGACCCCGACCTCGACGGGCCCGGCGCCATGCCGGTGGGCGTTGACGACGAGATTGCTGACGATCCGTTCAAGCCGACGGGGATCGGTCTCGACGGTGTGCGTGCCCTCGGCGACGCTGATCTCGGCATCGAGCCCGGTACGGGTGACGGCCTCGCGGACGACACCGTCGAGCGGGACGTGGGCGTGGACGGGCAGTTCGGCCCCGGCGTCGAGCCGGGAGATCTCCAGGAGATCCTCGACGAGCCCGCGCAGATCACGCACCCGCCCCCGGAGAAGATCCCCGTCCTCTCCGTCCGGCAGCAGATCGACAGCGGCGAGCAACCCGCCGACAGGGGTGCGGAGTTCATGGGCGACATCGGCCGTGAACTGTCGCTCGGTACGGAGCCGGCGGCCGAGGCTGTCGGCCATGAGGTCGACGGTGGCGGCGATCTCGGCCACCTCGTCGCGGCCGACGGTGGGCCCGGTCCGGGCGTCGAGGTCCCCGGCGGAGATCCGGCGGGCGGTCTCGGAGACCCGCCGCAGCCGCCGTCCGATGAGCCCGGCCCCGTACACCGCGAGGGGCACGGCGGCGGCGACGGAGGCGAGCGAGGCGACGGCCATGGTGGCATCGAGCCGGCGCAGCCCGTAGAGATCGGGGTTCATGTTGACCTCGACGGCCAGCACGGGGCTGCCCGGCCCGCCGACGCGCTGGGCACCCCAGACGGTGGGCCCGGAGTTCCCGTCGACGCGCCCGTCGTAGGCGGTGTGCCGGTCGCCGTCGGTGGGGTGGCGGAGCGAGGCGGGCAGGTCGGGCGGATCGAGCTGGGCGCCGTCGGAGAGGGTGCCGGTGCGGCGGTAGGTGTCCATGGCGGAGTAGACGGAGTTGAAGGCGCGCATCTCGGCCCGGTCGCGGATGTCGTGCGCGGTCCAGAAGTGGACGAGCAGCCCGACGGCGACGGCAACGAGGCAGGCGGTGACCGCGGCCAGCGCGGCGATCTTCCAGCGGAGGGAGGTGAGGGTGAGGCGGTCCCTGCGGGGATGGGAGGCGAGGGTGGGGCGGCCTGTGCGGGGGTGGGATGCGCGGCCGGGCCGGACGGGGCGCACGGTGCTCAACGCCGGAACTTGTAGCCGAACCCGCGGACCGTCTCGATCCGGTCCCGCCCGAGCTTCTTGCGCAGCCGCTGCACGCAGAGGTCCACGACCCGGCTGTCCCCGTCCCACCCGTACTCCCAGACGTCACGCAGGAGGGTGTGCCGCTCAAGGACGACGCCGGGGTGAGCGGCGAAGGCGAGCAGCAGCTTCAGCTCGGTGGGAGTGAGCGCGACGGGCGCACCGGAGACGAAGACCTCCAGCCCGCTGGTGTCGATGGAGAGCTCCCCGAAGGTGAGCAACTCTCCTTGTTCGGCAGGGAGTTCGGGGGCGGTGGAGATGGCCGGAGTGTAAGTGGCGCGCCGCAGAAGCGACCGGATCCGGGCGACGAGCACATACGTATCGACCGGCTTGACGACGTAGTCATCGGCCCCGGCCTCGAGCCCGGCGACGACATCGAGCCCGTCCCCCCGGGCGGACATCATGAGCACCGGCACGAGACTGCTCTCGCGCACCCGGCGGCAGAGCCCGATCCCATCGAGCCCGGGCAGCATGACATCGAGAATGAGCAGATCGAACCCGCCCTCCCGGAAGGCCTCCAGCCCGGCCAGCCCATCAGCGGCAACGGCGACCTCGTACCCGTACCGCTCCAGCGCCACGGCAAAGGACCGCCGCATGAGGTCGTCGTCCTCGACCAGCAACACGCGAACGGGGTGCGGGGCGGCCGGGGAGGGGGCGGACGAGGACACGGGGGCTCCTGTTCGGGCGGCCGACCGAGTCCCCACCACCGCGGTTACCGGTCATAACGGTACGCAGCGGGCGACTCGGATGGATCGAAAGGAACGATACGACAGGGGGGCCGGGCGGGGGACCGCCGCACGGCCCGGCGGGGTGAGCCGATGGGGAACGAAGTGGTGGGTGATACGGGGTGGATACAAACCCGGGGCGTTTCCGCGGCATCACCGAGCGCCATGAGACCGGATCGTTCAGGCGATGGTGGGGCGTGGGGCGCCGCGAAAGACCTGGCTGGTGTGCCAGGAACGGTGGGCCGCCGCGATGGGCCGGGCGCCGGGTTGAGGGCCTATGAGCGGCCGGCCCGCGAGTGCCGTGACATGCTCGCGGGCTGCCTTGCTGCGGCCGATGAACCGCTGCGAGACCAGGATGCGGTGGCCGTCGCCTATGCCCAGGACGCCCTTGTCGAAGAGCTTGTGGTGCAGCGAGCACAGGCACAGTCCGTTGTCGATGTCGTCCGGGCCGTCGAACGCCCACCAGCGCACATGCGCGGCCTCAAGGCCGACGGGCGCGGTACCGATCATGCCGTCGTAGCCGCAGAAGGCGCACTGGTACTCGTACGCGGTCAGCACCGTCTCCCGCATCCGCCGATCCCGAGACCGCTTCCCGGGCGTTGTCGGCGCTGCGGTCTCGGCCAGCTCCGGTTCCAGGCCCACCGCGTCGCACAGGTCCTGGTGCAGCGAGGCCGGAAAGTGCAGATCAAGCAGCACTCTTGCCATGCGGCCCAGCAGCGAGGGCTCCCGCCGGAGCGCGTCCTGGAGGTCCGGCGCGAGCCGCCCGGTGGCCCGGTGGGCCCGCAGTTCCCGCACTCCGGTGCCCGGGCTGCCGGGGCCGTGCTCGGTCCGTACTTCCCACACCCCGTCGCTGACCAGATGGTGGAAGGGATAGGCGGGCGTGGTCACGCGGGGCGGGCCGTACTCCACCAGCAGGTGCTTCAGGTCCGCCTCCACCGCGCTGTACGGCAGCTCGTCCGCGGCATCGGCCTGAAAACGGCCCAGCGCGTACAACAGCAGCAGCGGCTTGTGCGGCGCCCGCACTCCACCCCGGCTCCACTGCCTCAACTGCGCGGCACGCTCAAGCCAGTCCATGCCCGAGATCGTACTGAGCCTCCGCCGCACGTCATGCCGTACGGGCCGCGACGCCTCCTGCCCCGGCTCCGCCATTGCATCGGCCGGCCCGCCATTCGAGGGCCTGGGGTTCCTCGGTGAACTCGATCAGATGCTGCCCGGCGAACCGTTGCAGCGCGTCGCGCACCTCGGCGGGGGTGACATGGAAGAACTCCTTGCGGCTGTTGACCTGGTTGATCCGCCGCGAGGCGAACTGCCGGTGAAGTTCCGTCTCCAGGCCGACCGCGTCCTTGCTGAAGATCAGCGCGTGTACGTCAAACCGGAAGGGCACGGCCGCGCCGCTCAACTCGTAGACCCGCTCCAGGGGTTCGAGCCGACGCGTCATGCCGATCTTCACCATGCGGTCGCCGAAGGACCCGATGTTCGAGATGACGTAGACGTAGCCGGCGCGGACGTTCGCCGCGCGAGAGTCGACGTCCCGCAGAGCGCTGTCGATCTCGGCCAGTTTGGCCTGCATCTCCGCCATGCCCGCCTCGTCCCCGCGCTCACGCAGGCGTTCAAGGGCCGCCTGGTAGTGGCCGAGCTCCTTGTTCAGCTTCTCGCGCTGCCGGTCGAGTTCCCGCTGGACCGCCGCTTCCTCCCGCTCCCGGGCGCGCACCTCGCGCTGAGCCTCCTTCTCCTCTTCCTTCTTCTGCAGAAAGTCGGCGGTGAGTTCCAACTCCCGTACACGCGCGTTGTGATACTCGTCGGTGATCCGGATGTGCATGGTGGCGCCCAGCCTGGCGATCGTCTCGCGGCTCTTGAAGAGCCGGTCCACGAGGGAGTCGAGCCGGTGCGGCCGCATCGACCGCACGGCGTAGTCGGCTTCGGCGTTGTAGGCGCGCAGCATGAGCTTGGAGAAGTCGCGGACCATCTTCTGCCCCTCGCGCTTGGAGCCGTTGACCGTCCAGTCTGTGGCCGCCTGTACGGCGTGGCCGGCCCGGGCGAGCGTTTTGGTCTCGTTCTGCAGGGTGTCGAGCCGGCTCCGGTAGGCGATCGCGTCGTGCAGCACATGCCGGTAGGCGTAGATGCCGGCCTCCTGCAGCATGGCGGTCTCGTCGGCGTTGACGATCCGGGCCTGCAACTCGGCGAGCCGCCGCTCGGCGTCGAGGACGTCCTTGCGGTGCCGGTCACCCTCCTTGCGGACCCGCTCGGTCTCCTTCGCCGTCCGGCGCCCGTCGTCGAGGATCTCCTTGGCCGTCTCACGCGCGTCCTTGCGGATCCCCTCGGCCTCCTCGGCGGCTTCGATGGACGCCTTCTCGCGCAGCGCGGCGCTCTCCGCCTCGACCTGCCGTACGAGACCCGCGACCCGAGCGGCATCCAGCCCCTGCGTCCCCGCGATCCACGCCCGCAGCTCGTCGGCCTCGGACCCGCCATCCGCCCGACGCCGCCCGAACAGCCCGCCCTTCCGCGGCGACGGCACCGCGGCGGGGCCCCCGGGAGCGGCCGGAACCGCGAAGCCCGCGGGAGGACCAAAGGCGGGGCCGTCGACGGCGGAGCCGGCTTCGGGAACCCACAGCTGCCATCCCGCAGGGGGCGGAGGCCATGAGGGGTCTGGCCGCCAGTCCGGCGGCGGCATCCATCCCGCAGGTGGCACAGGCCACCCCGGTGGCGGATTGAACCGATGGGCAACCATTCCCCGACCTCCTCGCCCCCGAGTTTCCCCAACACGCAGGGCGCCGGATGTGCCCGGCAAGAAGCAGACCGACATCCTCTTGCCGACCGGCCCCGCCGAGCACCCGCATATGCCACGTTGTGACAATTCTGTGACTAGGGGTGATGGGTCCTGGGGGTGCCGATCGGTCTGTGACGTGCCGCGTCGGCCGACGACGTGGCGCCCCGGGGGGCCCGGTGACCTGGCGAACCGGCAGCCCGGCGATCCGGTGGCGCGAAGGGCTCGCGGGGTGAATCCCCGCAGGGCCGAAGCAACCGGGCGGCGGGGTTCGCCGCATGGCCCGAACTTCTGGGGAGGGGTGGGGTGTTGCCGGTTGCGCGGTTCGGCGGGCTCGATTGCTCGGGGGCGTACCGAGCGATCTGCTGCCGCCCGCGGCACACTGCGAACGCAAATCAGGCCCGGTGCTGATTTCTCAGTGCCGGGCCTGACCTGGTGTTTCGGCTGTCGGGGTGGCGGGATTTGAACCCATGAGCTCTTCGTCCCGAACTAGGTGCGGAAAGGTCTCTCACCTGCCTCGTTCTGCTTCTGTGCAGGTCAGGGCATTGGTATGCGTTGGCCTGAATCGGTGGGGGAGGGGCTGCCATTCATGATCCACTCCCACCTCACTCCCCGGGACAGCGAGCCGAGGATCTTCTGATGGCTACCGGGAGTTGGGTGCCCCGCTGGGGGCGTCAGAAGTGCATCATCGCCATCACGTCGGCGCTCCGGGTGCCGGTCGCGACCGGAGGAATCTGCTCCCCCGGGCGCATCCAGCCGGCGGCCTCGGCTGCTGCCACAGCAGCTTGCTCGGCCGCGTCCGCCTCGGCGTTCAGGGTCTCGTTCTCTCCCAGGGCCCCCGCTGCCGCAGCGACCCCGGCGGCTTGAGCCGCTTTGAGAGCAGCTTTGGAAGCCGCCGCGGAAAGCTCGCTGCCATCATCGTGGAGCTGGCCCATCTGGGCGGCCTGAGAAGCCGCCGCAGCGGCATTCCTCGCGCAACGGGAGTCGGCTGCAGGATTGGGCCGGCTCTCAGAGAGAACAGCGAGAGCTTGAACGGATACGCGGGCAGCGTGGGTGGCCTTGAAGAGGACCTCGGCCCTTGCGGCCTCGTCAGGGCGCTGCCCGTCGGCACCAAGTTCGATGTGGTGGAAGACCGCAGCGGCGCGTGAGGCAGCGCTCTGAGCGCGCGCCATATGGCTTGCCCTGAAGGTGTCCGCCGACTCTTGATGTTCGGCGCCTTCCGCCGGCATGCCCACTTCTTGGTCGTGGTTCTGCTCGCTCATTGCCTTCTCCTCGTCGACCAGGACGACAGTGCGCGTGACGCTCTCCGCCTGCGGATCAGGCCGGAGAGCGAACGATGCCGGGCAGGGTGGCATGTCGGGCACCAACAGACCAGGGATACGCGTCGGCGGATCCGGTATGCGCGGCGATCTGGCCGAGCGTCACGTCATGAGTCAGAGCGAGGAGGCGGAAGAAGGAGGTCGCGCTCCGGGTGCTGTTCGCCGGTCACGCTGCCGCTGACGCCGAGATCCGCGCGAGCGGCTTCGTGGAACGAGTTGATCGACCGGAAGACGGCACGGTTGCGGTCTCGCCAGTCCTCCAGGCTTCCGGCGGTTTTTCCGTTCGCCTGCCAGTCGACCTGGAGCCCTGCGGCGTTGAGGTCGTGTGCCGCCTCGACTACGTCGTCCCCGCCGAGCAGCATGACCCGTTCGAAGGCTCGCCCCCGCAGACGGCCAGCCTCTTTCATCTCCGCCAGGATCTCGGCGTCAGGCTGCTCGCGTTCGCGGAGACCTTCCTTCGTCTCGTAGAGCTGGACCGCGAGGAATATGCAGGAGCGGACGCTGTCGACGTATCTGTCGTAGGCATCGAGCTTCTTGTCGTCCCAGCGCGTCGTGAGCTGGTACTTCATACGGTTCCGCTCCATGAGGTGGTTCGTGACATGCGTCGTCACCGCACCCAGCAGCACCGCAGCGATCGTCACGAGCTGCTCGCCGGTCCCCACGAAATCCCCCCACCCCGAGGCCCACTCCTAAAGAGGCCTGGACGATCTTAGGAGTGCGGGTCGGCATGGGGTAGGGGCTTGGCTGAAACAGGGGGCGTCACGGCTTGTCACGGTCGGCTGCGGTCTGGTTGCGGGGCGCGTGACGCTGTGACCGGTGTGACACCCCCGTGTTTCAGCGTCTCTTGGATCCTTCTACTGGACCTTTGAGTTGTTGCCGCCGAAGAGGGACCACCACGAGGTTGCACCATCGGACCATGGTGCGCGTCATGTGCGGGGCCGTGAACAACCCGGGTGTGGGTAATGCCGGGTGGAGCTGGTGACATCGCGAGCGGAGGCACAATCATGACCGCCGCAACGGGGGCCGCCGACACGGGGCAAGGGGCCGGATTCCTCGTGTTGGGGCTGTACGCGGTCGCCTTCGCGGTCTTGGGAGGGCTGCGGTTCGCGCGATACGAAGTCTCCTGATCCAATGGTCCGTTGAGACGCCATAACCCAAAGCGGATGGAAAGAGCCCGTATGAATCAGAGTAAGAAGAAGGAAACCCTGCGCTGGAGTCCAGTAGCGATCCTGCTGGTCTTGACACTGGTGGCCCCGCTCTTCGGGAACAGCCCCGTGGCCGTCGCGATTCCGCTACTGATGGCCATAATTCTGGCTGGCGTCAATGTCATGCAGAAGAAGCAGGAGCAGAACCGCGCCGGGTCATAGACGAGCAGACTCACGGGTGGGAGTCGGCTGTGCGGACACATGAGCCGCCAGTTGACTCCTGTCCCGAAGTCCCGTCTTCTGCAGAATATTTGACATGTGGAAATTGACCGTGCTCTCCGCGATGAACAGGGTGTTCCCGATCTCGCTGTTGTTCATGCCCTGGGCCACCAGCGCCACGACCTCGCGCTCGCGTGGCGTCAGCCGGGATGCGCAGTCGATCCGCTCGGTGCGCGCGTCCGGGTAAGTATCCGGGTAGGCGCTCAGGCGGGTACGAGCATGACGATGCGACTCCCGAAGCAGCGCCCGTACGAGGATGGGCGAGATCCAGCCGTGACCTGCGGCGACTTCCTGAACAGCCTCCAGGAAGGCGCTGTCGTCGTCATCGCGCTCCACGATGGCGCACACATCCGCGCCCACGCCCCCGATATGCGGCACATCGGCGTTGTAGGTCAATGCCGCAGTGGGTGTTGAACTCTGCACCTGCGGGAGTCGGTCGACATCGACCACGAGAACATCGCATTCCGGAGCGGACTGGTGCTTCCCGCTGTCCAGGTCGAGCAAATCCCAGCCGCTTCCACGGAACAGTCGGGTAAGTCGTCGCCGCAATGCATCGGCGGAGACAATGAGCCCGACTGTAATGCAGCTGTAGTCGACAGTTACCGTGTCATTTATGTAGCGAAGAGTCACTTGCGCCCCGTGTCCCCATGTAATCCGCTTGCATATGGCGCACGGGGGCAGCGTGTGCCGCGAGCGACGACATCAACTCTAGGTTGCCTCGCCGGGGACCTTGCCCCATGATTAGGTAAAGTCGAAAGATCTGCTCTGGTTTAGAGTATAAACCCCTTGACTGGTCCCGGAGTTGAGCAAGAGCGAAGAGTCGCAGTGCCCATCGCTCCTGCTTGAAGGGATAGAAGCACCTGCGGACCAATGCGTAGGTGAACGGCGCGCCATCGCAGTGCCCTTCATGGGTGCCCAGTTGTGGAACCGGCGTTACTGCCTTGGTGTTCTAGTTGCAAGTGACCAAATTCCAAGGGGACTTGATGCCTTCAGAGAAGCGGCGCTCGGGAAGCTACTGAGGGCCACGCATAGTGTGGCGCGTTCGTCAAATGGATGGACGCCGACTGGGCTGTGCCCCGGCTAAGGCTTGTCCCGTAATGATCTTCGAGTCGATCGATAGACGATCGGCCGCTGTGCGGGGCCGATTCTCTATCCGGCCAGGGCTAAGGCTTGGCCCGCAATGATCGTGGGGGCGTGTGCCGGGCTGTCTGATGGAGTGGTGACGTGCTCAGCTGATGGCTTGTGGGGTGTTCAGTGACCGAGTGAAATCAGCGAGCGTGTGGAAGTCGTCCTCGCGCAGACCGATTCGCGGGTTGACGTGGTGTAGAAGTCCAGGAGCCCGGTGGTGGGCGGTTACGTACACCTCGTCGGGACCGCTCTGCTCGTCGTCCACCCAGGCGAAGGGGCGGCCGTTGGCGTAACCCACAAGGGGAGCAGTCTTCCAGTGGACCCCGTCGGGGCGTTCTTGGAACAAGGCGTCGCCGAAGTCGACGAAGGGTAGTTCGGGGAGGCCTAGCACCGGGGCGATCCACCGATTGGCGTCGTCCATCCATGTGGTGGCCCAGCACAACTCGTAGTCGAGCCGGAGCAAGGCTTGCCCGTGCTCAGGGTTGAGCCAGACCCGCAGGGGCCGACGCCGGACCGAGAGTCCTCCATGTTCCATGGGGGTCTCGCTGTCCCGGGGCACCCTGAGTGTGGTGTAGCCGTGGGGGCGCTTCTCCGGCTTGGCCGCATAGGGGTTGAGCGGCCCGTCCACATCGAGGAACAGCAGTGGCCGGTTCACGATCTCCCCTTTGCTCAACATCGGCTGCGTCGTGGAAGCGTAGCTGCTACGACCGTCTCGGTGCCGGGTCGATCTGATGTGATGATCCCGGTGTGGCTGGTGTGATCACGGCGTCGGAGCCGTACTGGATATCCCCGTTTACCGGGCTGAGCCCGCGCCAGTTCGCGAAGCTGGTGACCGTACTGCGGCGCAAGGAGGGCGACCCTGTCCGCCGGGGCCGGCCCTGGTGTCTGCCTCTGGAGGATCGGCTGCTGCTGGTCGCCGCCTACTGGCGCACGAACTTGATGCTCCGCCAGCTCGCTCCGTTGCCCGCAGATGTGACCAGTCGCCCAGTTGGAAGGCCAGAATTCGGGTCTTCGGCTGTGGGTTGCCGACGGCGACCTGGCGAGCGCCAGGACTACACGAACAGCCCAAGCAGCTCATCAACGGACCAAACCTGCCACCCCAGCCCGAACAACAACACGCCGGAGATCAGCGCCATCATCAGGTTCTGCCCCAGCTCGGCCACGTCGTGGATCATCAGCACGAGATAGATCAGGTTGAGCACGAGCCCGCCCACGAGGGCGATCGGCGTGAGAGCGCCGAAGATGAGGCCGAGGCCGAGGGCTAGTTCCGCGTACGCGACGACGTAGGCCATCACCCTTGGCCGCGGCTTGACCACGAGGGCGAAGCCCGACTGAACGAGCTGCCAGCGGTGTTTCTCCGCGATGCCGGCGGCCCACGCGATGCCACCGCCCCGGAACCAGTCCTGCTTGTCCTTGTGACGCCAGCTCTCCAGCCACCACAGGCCGAGGCCGATCCGTAGGACGGCGAGCCACTCGGCCCCGCTGAGCCACATCGTTTGCATCAGGTCATCCCTCCAGGCCGCTGAACTGACGGCACGTCAGTTCAGCGGACGCGCCCTGATCCCGCAAGGGTCAAGTTCAGTGCTGCCGCTTGCCGTTGCGTCCACTGCGCCCATACGCTGAATCTGATGGGTCGTCAGAAACGGTCGTGAACAAGCAGGCAGTAGGGGGCAATCGAGTGGTCAGCAACGAAGCCAGCACCAAGGAACTCCCCCGGGTCATCAGCGTGGACGATCACGTGATCGAGCCCGCGCATCTCTTTGACCGGTGGCTCCCGAGCAAGTACCGGGACCGAGGCCCGAAGCCCTTCACCGCGGGCATCGGCGAGCTGGCGTACATCGGGGGGAAGTACGAGTTCACGACGGATCCGGAAGGCCAGATCACCGACTGGTGGGAGTACGAGGGCGCGATCTTCCCGTACAAGCGCATCATCGCGGCCGTCGGTTTCTCCCGCGACGAGATGACGCTCGACGGCATTACGCGCGAGCAGATGCGCCGTGGCTGCTGGGATCCGAAGGCCCGCCTGGAGGACATGGACCTCAACCACGTCGAGGCCTCGCTCTGCTTCCCGACCTTCCCGCGCTTCTGTGGGCAGACCTTCGCCGAGGCCAAGGACAAGGAGGTCGGCCTCGCCTGCGTGCGGGCGTACAACGACTGGATGGTTGAGGAATGGTGTGGGGACAGCGGGGGCCGGCTGATCCCGCTCTGCCTCATCCCGTTGTGGGACATCGATCTTGCTGTGGCGGAGATCAAGCGCAACGCGGCTCGTGGGGTCCGCGCGGTGACCTTCTCCGAGATTCCGACGTACCTCGGACTCCCGTCCATCCACTCCGGCTACTGGGACCCGTTCTTCGCGGCCTGTGAGGAGACGGGGACCGTGGTGAACATGCACATCGGCTCGTCGTCGCAGATGCCCGCAGCGTCACCAGATGCGCCTCCGGCGGTTCAAGCCGCGCTCAGCTTCAACAACGCCATGGCATCGATGATGGACTTCCTCTTCTCCGGGGTCCTGGTGAAGTTCCCGCGCCTGAAACTCGCCTACAGCGAGGGGCAGATGGGGTGGATTCCATACGCCTTGGAACGTGCCGACGACGTATGGGAAGAGCACCGGGCTTGGGGCGGCGTGAAGGACCTGATTCCGGAACCGCCGTCCTCGTACTACTACCGGCAGATCTTCTGCTGCTTCTTCCGGGACAAGCACGGCATCGAGGCCATCGAGACCGTGGGCGTGAACAACGCGACCTTCGAGACGGACTATCCGCACGTCGACTCGACATGGCCGAACACGAAGCAGGTGGCGGCCGAGCACATGGCAGGACTGCCTGATGATGTGGCGTACAAACTGCTGAGGGGGAACGCCATCCGCATGTTGGGCCTCCCGCTTGATCAAGGTGGTGTTTGACCTGCGCGAATGAATCGCGCCGACGCCTGCGTAGATTGGCCGTGGACCCTGAGCGTCGCGAGATCGAAGCTCGCGTGATTGATCGCGGGGCTCTTCCGCTTCAGCCTTACCAAGGTGACGGAGCGTCCGCGCTGCCGCAGTACGGACGGCAGGGACATTTCCCGCACACTGGGGCGAAGCTCAGGCAGCCTCCATGCAATGAGGCGTGTCCGATGTCTATGCCGGGAGTTACGGTGACCGGAGATCCACGGAAGGCGGCCACATGGTTACCCCTCTCGCAGAAGCTCTGGTCACCCTCGGGCGCGGGTACGTTCGTCATGCGCCGGGCGCAGTCGGCAAGGCAGAGCTCGCCGAGCGGTTTCTGAACCCGTACCTCTGCGATCACCCTCGGCAGCGCGTAGTTGAGGACCGATCCGGCGCTCGGTTCGCCGTCGACACCACGGATCTGATTCAGCGGTTCCTCTACCTCTTCGGAGCGTGGGAGCCCCACATGACCCGATGGCTGCAGAGTCGGCTGCGCCCCGGCGACGTGTTCGTGGACGTCGGCGCCAACATCGGGGTGTTCGCCGTGCTCGGCTCCCGACTTGTGGGCAGTACAGGGCGGGTGGTGGCGATCGAGGCATCGCCTACGTTCCACCGCAGGGTGCTGCAGCACGCGTCTCTCAACCAGTGCGACAACATCCGTGCGGTCAACACCGCCGTGTCGGACGAGCGAAAGACGCTGACGTTCGTGCTCGCCAGCTCGCACAACATGGGCGCCAACTCGATCGTCCCGTACGACGGTCCGGCGGAGTCCACGTTCGACATGGAGGCGTTCCCCCTGCCCGAGGTGCTGAAGTCGGACGAGGTGGCCGGGGCTCGCGTGATCAAGATCGATGTGGAGGGGGCAGAGGGCGGAGTCGTCCGAGGGCTCGCTCCTGTGCTTGATCAGCTGCGATCGGACGTGGAGATCGCCGTGGAGGTTACTCCGGATCGCTTGGCACAGCTCGGCGACTCGGTCGAGGAGCTGTTGGAGACCATGCAGAAGCATGGATTTCACACCTACCGGTTGCCCAACGACTACTCGCCGGCGAGCTACCCGAGAGCGCTGCGGCACCCGGTGGCACCGGTCCGTTGGCGGGGACCGATTGTCGGGGAGACAGAGCTGGTCTTTTCGCGCATTGACGCCGAAGAGCTGACGGCTCACCTCGACTCCTCGCAGGCCTGAGCTCGGCTTCTCGGCAGCGGACCAGCTCGTGGATGGGCGGCGGGTTGAAGGTTCAGCTTGCGGCCGTCCTCGTCCCGCGCGTTTGCGGTGCCGGCTGGCTTCCACTCAGGCTCCGCTCCGCTCCGCTGCGCCCGCTGCTCACCGCCGTCTCGCGTCCATGCCGCCACGGTCTGCCAATCCCCGTCGGGACGCTGCTGGGTCAAGGTGATCAGCGCTGTCGGGTGGCTGCCGTAGACCCCGATGCGGTCCCGCCATTTGCGCTCGGCGGTGGCCGGGTCGGCCCAGTCACCGGTCACTGCCGGACCGCCGGGGATGAAGCGCAGGGTCACCCGGTACGTCACCGGTCCCTTCCTGTTCGTTTCACTGGCCACAGTGGGGGCAGCGGTCGCTGCGGCGGCCGCGGGTCTCGACCACCACACCGGCCTCTCGCATCCGGCGCAGTTGGTAGGCGATCGAGCCGCTGCTGGACAGGCCGGCCGCCTCTCCGAGCTCGCGCACGGACGGGGCCTCGCCGTACTCGGCTACCCATCGGCGAGCGCACCGCACGATCTCCTCCTGTCGCGGGGACAGTCCACCAAGGCCCGTCACGCCGCTCTCGTCGCCTGGCCCTCGGCCGCGCGAGCCTGCCGACGCAGCTCCGTGCGCGAGGCCGAGGACCGGCCCGGCCTGCTCAGGTACGGGTGCCCGGCGATACGACAGGACAGCAGCTGCAGGCGACGGCGCAGCACCGTACGGAACGGAGCGCTGGCCAGTGCCTCGTACGTCCGGTTCCACTCGCGCTGCAACTGAACAAGATCGTGGGGAAAGGTTCGCGCCATGACTAGAATTAGAGCACGTGTTCGAATTTCTGTGCACGCTCAGACACGCACTTGTGTGCCCTCGACCGTGACTTAGCGCTTCCCTACGTTGTTCTGCGGGAGGTGGTGAGCCCTTCGCATCTGTCGACGAGTTGGGAGCCGTACAGCCTGACCGGCGGCACGCTCGTCGTGATGCCGGAAGGCGGCCCGCTCGCGGGGAAGGGTGTTGTGCGCCGGATGGTCGAGATCGGCGTCACGGTCAGTCGGGCGACGGAGCGGCCCGAGGCCGGACACGCAAACGCCGAGGAGGCTGTCCTCCTCGGCGTTCAGCGCGGTGCGCTGGTCACTCGTATCGCTCGCACCTATTGCAGCGACGAAGGCCGCGCGGTCGAGACCGCGGACATTGTGGTGCCCACCGCCGGGTGCGCGATCGAGTACGAGGTACCGATCAGTTCTCGCTGATCGGGTAGCGCCACTGGAAGCAGTCCAGTGCGCGAGCCCGTGCTTCCACAATGGCCATGCGCGCGTCCCGCTCCCCAGCGTCGGTGTGCGCGGCCTGGCCGGTGGCCTGCCCTTCCCACTTGCGGTAGAGAAGGCCCACCTCGGACGAGAACCAACCCCGCGCCACAGAGTTCAGCGCGAGGAGAAGGCCCGTGTCCTCGGAGGCCGGGAGCGCCATCCAGCCGCCCAGGGCAACAAGCAGATCGCGGCGCATGAAGAGCGTTGCCGGGTGCACCGGAGCCCGGTAGTCGTGCGCCGCCCAGTAGTCGAGCACGGCCTTGCGCTCGATCGGGCCGTGGTCGGGGTCGCCGGGGAAGCCGGCCGTAGAACCGTCGGGGAGCAGATCGAGCACCCGGGACGTCGCCCACCCAAGAGATGGATCGCTTTCGAGCGCCGCGAGGTCACGGGCGAGTGCGCCCGGGGGGAGCTGGTCGTCGGCGTCCAGGACCTTCACGTACTCGCCGTCGGCGCGAGCGAGAGCAATGGTGCGAGCGACCCCGGGACCTCCACGACGGCCCTGTTGGAACGACACCCGCTCGTCGTTGGGGACGTGAGGGGCGACCTCGTCGCCCATGCCGTCCTCCTGGATGAGCCAGTGCCACTCCCACCCTTCGGGGATCTCCTGCTCACAGAGAGACTTGTAGGCGTCGGGCAGGAAGTGCGCCGACGGGGCGTGAACAGCGGTGACGATGATGATGCGCCGGCTCACGGCTCACCACCTTTCCAAGTGGGTCGTGAAGAGCAGTTCCGTGCGGTCGCCGGGAAGCGTGACGTCGGAGACATCCGCAACGCGGCCCTCGGTGTCGTACGAGGTCTTCCTGAGGATCAGCACCGATGTGCCGGGCGGGAGGTCGAGCTCCTCTGCCTCCTCCGCCGTCGGCGGTCGAGCGGTCACGCGCTCTTCCACGCGGTCGATTTCGATGCCCACGGTGTGCAGCTGGTTCCAAGTGCCCCCAGGCCAGGGCTCCTTGGTCTCGTCCAGGAGGTCAGGGTTGCTCTCGATCCGCTCGCGGACCAGATACGAAGTGACCAAGCTGAACGGCGCGCGCTCGGCGCTGTACCGCGTGCGATACGTGCGCTCAAGGAGGACGGTGCCCTCAGGCACTCCCATTGCATCGGCGAGTTCCTTGGACGCCTTGATCTCGCGGTACGACGCATGAAACACGAGGTCGTTGACTTCGAGGCCGGTGTCCCGCTCGGTGGCGCCAGTCTGGAGTCGTTGCTCCTCCGGCTCGCGCGCGCGGCCCTTCTCCCACTGATGCCGGCTGTTCGTGCGTTGCACCCGGGTGCGGGGGCGACGGACGAAGGAGCCGCGGCCGTGCTGCTTGTCGATCAGTCCTTCGGTCTGCAGCACGCGGAGAGCTTCACGGATCGTCACGTGGCTTTTGCCGAAGCGCTCAACCAGCGCTGACTCGGCGGGCAGTTGGTCGCCAGGGTTCAGCTGACCTGCACGAATCTCCGCGCGGAGCTCGTCCGCGATCCGCTCGTATGCCTTTGCCATGGGTGCTCACCGATCCGTTGTCTGATGCGACTCAGCATACGACTCCTAAAGAGGTCTTGACGAGTGGAGCCATGGAGGGGGCATGGTCATGGCAACTCCTCAAGATGTCTATAGAACGGGACCTCTTGAGAAGTTGGTGCGCCCAAAGGAAGCCCGAGGGGGGGAGATCGCTTTCGGCGAGTACGTGAACGGCTGGTGCGCCACGCAGGATCTTGCCGCTTCCACCATGCGGAACTGTCGGCGGCACATCGAGGAGCATCTCCTCCCTGAGTCCGAAGAGAAGACGGTCGCCGAGATCCGGTCCACGGACATCGGTGTGTGGGAGAAGAAGGAGCGGGTCCTGTACGCGGCCTCCAGCGTGAAGACCTGGCGCGGCACCCTTCACCTCACCCTCGCGGACGCTGTCGAGGAAGGGCTTCGGGATTCGAACCCCGCCACCAAGAGGCGGGGGCGAGGCAAGCGTGCCGGACGTTCACGGAACCGCAGGGCCGGGAAGATGGTGACGGACTCGCTCGGCATGTTGCTGATTGCGGAGCGGGCCTCGCTCCTGTCCGGCCGTGATGACGAGTTCGTGGCGGTGGTCACGAAGGGGGTACACCGGTATGAGATGGGGTGAACTTGTCGGCCTGGAAGCAGAGTTCGTCCGCCCGGGCACGCTGAGGGTGGAACGGCAGCTCTACGAGTTGGATTCGGGCCAGCTGCATTCGTGCCCGCCCAAGGACGACTCGTACCGGTCAATCGACACCATGGATTGGCTGCATGCTCTGATCAGCGGGCACGTTGCGCGGACCAGTCAGCAGCCGCGCAAGTGTCACGGCCGCAGGTACGTCTTCCGCGGTCACGAGGAGTCCAATGGTGCGGTGCGCCACGTGGGCCCGAAGCTCATCGATGTGGCGCGCCGTGCCGGGGTCTCCACCGGCACGGTTTCCAATGTGCTGAACCGGCCGGAGGCGGTGGCGGAACAGACACGGATCAAGGTCGAGACCGCCATTGCGGACCTCGGCTACCTGCGAGGAGGCGCAGTCGGTGAGATGGCCCCGCACTGGCGACGCACTGGTTTTGCCACGTGGCTGTTTCAGCCTGCTGCGACGGGTTGGTACCCGAAGAAGGCTCCACAGGAAGCCCACCCGGTGCCCGTGCTCGCCGCGCCCTGGCCGGGAGTGCCGGCGCGAGGAAGGAATGCCTCGGGGCGGGCTGACGCCTGTTGGCTGCCGATCGCGAAGGGCCTTACGCCGCATGGGCTTCGGCATACCCACAAGACGATCATGGAGGATCTCGGAACTCGGCCCAAGCTGATGGACGAACGGCTCGGCCACGAGGACGGCTCGGTGCAGGCCCGCTATAGCCACATCACGCCGTGCATGCGACAGCGGCTCATGGAAGGCCTGACCGAGGAGTGGGAGGCATCGTTGGCAGAACGCGCCGCGATGTCTCCGAACTCGCCGGTCGCTGTACTAGATGCCCTGCTCAGAGCTCGCCGGTAATCGGCTCCCCTGGTCAGGGTCCTGGGAGGTTTCAGACTGGGTGCCCGCGCGGCAATCAGGCCCGGTTCGCCACCCACGGAAGTGAGCCCGCGGGGCCGCCGCAATGCGGCCCCGCACAGTGCTATTGAATTTGATTTTGCGTGATGTCGGCCGGTCTTGCCGACCCAGTCATCTAGGGTGTGCTGCCGCGCTGGCAGCACGTCGTCACTGATCGGTGCGCTGGTCGCCCAGCGGCGCCCGGCAGGCGGCGTCGCGGAGCATCATGCTTCACCGAAACCAACGGCAAAAAGCTGTATGAGCGCTGCGCTATTAGGCGAACAAGGACTGGGTTCCTTCAGTCAGTGAATCCCCGTGATAAATATGTGATGTATGTCTGCCTTGCCTGCTTCGAGGCCTTCGGCAGGAAATGCTGTGACACGTGCGTCAATATGGCGCCCAAAGTGCAGATCTCGTTGCTGTTAAGTCCTCTTTTGACACCCGCTTCATAGAAATGATCGGATCGATCATGACCAGTCCGTAGGGGAACGCGGACATCTTTGTTTTTTAAAACGGGAGGACTCTCTTGTTCACTCACCGCAGCGCCAAACTCGCTTTTTCTGCTACAGCCCTCGTAGCGACGTTGGGAGTTGCTGCTCCCGCTGCAATGGCCGCCAGCCTTGCTCCGCAGGACAAGCCTGCAAATGCCTTCGTCGAGCGTGGCAAGGTGGCGAAGTTCGCGGCCACCTCCACGTTCAAGCTCCAGCTGCCCAAGGGGGACCACGCGGTCCTTACCGACCCTGGTGTCCGGTTTCTTGACGCCGATGGCAAGGTGGTCGGCGGTATGACGCGGCTCGACATCCGAGACACCGCCGGGAACATTCACAAGGCCACCTGGACCCTGAAGGGTGACCAGGTCACTCAGACGATCGCTGATGTGAAGGAGGGGTCCACGATTGAAGGCACCGTGGTCCGCCCGACGGCCCCGGGTCAGATAACTACGCGCATGGACTGGACCTGCTTCATGGATGGCGTGGGAGCCCTTGGGGGTGGGATTGCTGTCGCTGCTAGTGTCGCAGGGGGTCTGGAAACCGGCGGGGCGTCGCTGGCTGCCACCGGGGGTCTCATTAATGGGACGGCGGGCGCAGCCAAGGGTGTCGCCGACCACTGTTTTTAAGGACTGGTAATGTTCATCGGACGGATACTTGCCGCCATTGCGCTCGCTTGTGCGCTCGTTGTGACCGCTCTCGGTGTGTGGCTCGGTGATGCGTGGGGCATCTCCATCGGCATTCTCGCCATCCTGGGCGCGACCTTTACTACGACCTTGGTTTGGCGAACCCGCCGATAGCGACTAATGCCTCGGCAGCTCCGTCGGTATGCCGATATCTCGCCATGGGTGCTTGCTGCGCTCTGCCAGGCGGGGGCATTTTGACGTAGCTCCGGGGCATTCCCTTTGATTCCCGGTGCCATCGGACGGTGCAGTTGAAGCAAGTCGGGACCGGTCTGGATGCGTGCGGCCATTAGGCGTGCCCTTGCCCAATGTGGATGGGCTCAGGGCAACCGCCGGGGGCGAGATCTGGCCAAGCCGGGGCGCGTAATGGGCGTTTCCATGCGTCCCTGTCCGCACTATTTGTGACCAGGACATGGAAGTGCCCGACCGCTGGCGACGGGGGATGCACCAGCGATCGGGCTACAGCCAAGGCTAGCAACGCTGCTCGTGTGGTGGGAATCAACTGCCCGGCCACAGCAGCGATTTGTGATCGGGATCACGTTTTCCTGTCACTGGCCGCAAGGGGGCGCGTACGAGAGCCGGGGAAGATTTTCGTGCCACTTTTCCGGTGTCAGGACGCCGCGGGTGGTTGAGCAAATGCGGCTAATGGCCTCGCTGGCATCCAAGTTCCACAGCCGGACGGTGTCGCTGCCACTCGACACTCCGAGCATGTGACTTTCGGGACTGAACGACAGGAAGTTTCCCGTCTTGGCGTTGGGACTCATCGACTGGCCGATCGGCGAGGCCGCGGACGGGTGGGCGATGTCCCAGAGCCGGACCGTGTTGTCGTTGCCGCCGCTTGCCAGAGTGCGGCCGTTCTGGCTGAACGTCAGGGACACGACCGCTTCGGTGTGGCCGGTGAGCGGGGAGCCCAACCGGCTTGCCCTGGACGGGTGGGCGATGTTCCAGAGTCGGACGGTGTCGTCGTCGCTGCCGCTGGCCAGAGTCTTGCCGTCGGGGCTGTAGGAGAGTGCGTTGACGGGTCCGAGGTGCCCCGTGAGAGGTGACCCGAGCAGTGCCGCGTGACGCGGGTCGGCCACGTTCCAGAGCCGGATGGTGTCGTCCGCGCTGCCGCTGGCGAGAGTTTGGCTATCCGGGCTGAAGACGAGGGAGTTGACGTAACCCTTGTGGCCGGTGAGCGGCTCGCCGAGTGGAAGATGGTGCGACGGGTTGCTGATGTCCCACAGCTGTATGGTGCGGTCGTCGTAGTCGGTTGCCAGCGTCCGTCCGTCCGGGCTGATGGCCAGCGCATCGGCGCCCGAGAACCGGGTCCGCAACGGGATGGGCGGCCCGTAAGGGACGGGCCGAGTCGGATCGGAGACGTTCCACAGCGCCACTGACTGGTTTCCCATCAGTACTGCGAGCGTGCGGCCATCGGGGGAGAACACCAGCGAACGCGCGTCGCCCTCCCCGGGCGTGAACGGTTTGCCCAGCGACACAGGCCGGCCAGGAGCATCCACGTTCCACAGCCGAACCCTGTCGTCTCGCGCGGCCGTAGCGAGAACCCGCCCATCCGGGCGGAACGCTCCGACGCGGCCGATCATGTCCGACGTCGGTATCGACCACAGGCGGACCTTGCTGTCACCACTTCCCGTTGCAAGGGTTCGGCCATCGGGGCTGAAGGACAAGGCGTACATCTCGCCACTGCTCCCCGCGAGAGGCTCGCCGACCTGTGACGGGTATGCCGGATCGCTGACGTTCCACAGGCTCGCCGTGCTGTCCGCGCTGCTGGCGGCGAGCATGGTCCCGTCGGGGGTGAAGGCCACTGACCAGATGGGACCGGTGTGGCCGGTGAGCGGAGAACCGATCGGCGCAGCGTGACGTGGGTCGGCCACGTTCCACAGGCGAACGCTGTCGTCCTTGCCCCCGCTGGCGAGAGTGCGGCCGTCCGGGCTGAAGGCCACGGAATGCACCGTGCTCGTGTGGCCGGTCAGCGCCGTGTCGAACTGCACCGGATGATCCGGATCGGTCATGTCCCACAGCCTGATCGAGCCGTTGTCGCTACCCGCTGCCAGCGTCCGCCCGTCAGGGCTGAACGCCACGGAGCGTACGGAGGCGGTGTGCCCCGTCAGGACGCCACGCTCCTTTGGCCGGCGGGGATTGGCCACGTCCCACAGGCGAACGATGTGATTTTCCGTGGCGCTGGCCAGAGTGCGTCCGTCCGGGCTGAACGCCAGGAGGTAGATCGTGCCGTCATGACCGGTCAAAGGCGCACCGAGCGGTTGCGGGTGGCTGGGATCCCGTACGTCCCACAGCCGCACCGTGCCGTCGTCCGATGCGCTGGCGAGGGTGTTGCCGTCCGGGCTGAAGACGGCGCTGCTCACCCAACTCGTGTGGCCGGTGAGAGGTTCGCCCAATTGCTTGGGGCGAGCCGGGTCCGCCACGTCCCACAGCCGAATGGTCCGGTCGTAGCTGGCGGTGGCGAGGATCCGTCCGTTCGGGCTGAACGAGGTGAGGTAGACGGCGCCGGTGTGGCCAAGGAGTGGCGTGGCCAGCGGCGCGTTCACTATCGAGATCAGCCGGTTGTTCGCGCCCTCGTCGTCCGGTCGCAAGTTGTGTGCCACCAGGGCGAGCTGAGCCGACAGCGACGGGTCTGTGTGCTGGACGCGATCGGCTTCGGCGACGACCTGCTCGAACACGGCGTCGTCCCGCTGCTGCCATGCGACCACCGCCGCACCGACAGCCAGCATCGCCAGTACCACCAGAGCCGAAACGGCACCGCGCATGATCCAGACCGTGCGCTTGCGCAGCTTGACCGAAGCAGCCAGGAACTCCACCGCAGCCCGAGTCAGGAAGGTGTCGCCAGCAGACTTTGCCCAGGCGCGGGCCTGCTCCAGGCGGGAACCCCGGTAGAGCAGGGACGTGTCGCGGCTGGATTCCTCCCAGGCTCTGCCGTCCTCCTCCAGCCGCTGGCGCAGCAGGTTGCCGGCCCTGTCCTCGTCGATCCAGTCACGCAGGCGCGGCCAGGCGTGGAGCAGGGCTTCATGGGTGATCTCCACGGTCTCCGCGTCGAGCGTCACCAATCGGGCGCGAACCAGCGCCTCAAGCGACTCCTCCGTCTTGTGGGAGTCCGTTGACTCCTCCGCCAGTTGCCGGCGTGTCCCCCGCCTGCGGGTGGCCTGTGTGTCTTCGCCCAGCCTGACCAGCCTGAGGAGGAGCAGCCTCGCGGCCGTGCGTGCTGCCGGGTCGAGGTCGGACCAGGCGCGCTCGGCGGTCGCCGCCACTGCTCCCTGGATTCCGCCCGCCGCGCGGTAGCCGGCCAGCGTCAGCTTTCCTCCCTTCCGCCGCTGCCAGGTGGCGAGCAGTGCGTGGGAGAGGAGCGGCAGCGCACCCGCGCTCTGTCCCCCACGAGGGCCGTCGGTGCTCACTTCCCGGACGATCAGCTCGGTCAGTCCGGGTTCGAGTTCCATGCCCACGGCCTTGGCCGGGCCGGTCACCGCTTCACGCAGTTCCGCGGTGGTCAGGGGGCCGAGCACCATGTGCCGGTGTTGCAGCGCATCTGCCAGCTCCGGATATGCGAGGCATTGCTCGTAGAAGTCGGCGCGTATGCCGAGGACTACGAGAACGGGAGCTCGCTCACCTGAGTCGGCGGGCGTGCATGCGGCGTGGAGGAGCTGGACGAAAGTGCGCTTGTTCGCTTCGTTGGAGCAGAGCGTGAACGTTTCCTCGAACTGATCCACGATGACGACCGGAGGGGCGGGGGAGGGTGTTTCGCGTTGCGCCCATGCCGAGACGGCTTCCCTCACCGCGTGCCCGAATTGCGGAGTGCCGGGTTCCTTCGGCGCAGAGACGACGGGTGCAAGCTGAGGGATCCGGCGAGTCAGCTCTACGAGAGGATCGCCTCCCGGCACGAGCTGGAGTACCTCCCGCGCGCGGCCGTTGTCGTCGCCCAGCACACCGTTCTGCAGCGTGGGCACCAAACCGGCGTTCAACAGGGAGGATTTACCTGCCCCAGAGGCGCCCACGAGCATGACGAGGCCACCCGTCTTCTCCACTGCGCGGAGCTGAGCAACGAGGGCATCCGTGCTCCGCTCTCGGCCGAAGAACCATTGGGCGTCTTGCTGACGGTACGAAGCCAGCCCCCGGTACGGACACACGCCACCAGGGACGACCGGGGCTTCAGCCGGAGGTTTCTCATCCGCGGACGGTACGGGGCGGTCGCCGACCGGATCAGCAAGCGCGCGCTCCCACTGACGCTGCCACTGGGCCAGGTCGTACAGGCCCGGAGACACGGGCGTGGGCCGCGAGCGTCGCGCTTCGGGTATCAGGATGTGCAGCACCACTGCGAGGGCGGCGAACTGGGCAGGAACGTTCTTGGCCCGTCGCCAGTCGCTGATCCGCTGTGCGGACACCCGTACCGGTCGGCCTCGCTCGTCGACCCGCTGAAGGCGGACGACTGCCTCGGCCACGCGCTTGAGGGGAGGGTCGCCAGCTTCCTTGTACAGCAGCGCGAGACGCTCAGCGAAGGCTGTACGTGCCCCTGAGTCGGGACTCAAGGTCTCCACTCCTTACTTCCCCCGTGCCTGAACGTCCGGACCGGAAAACTCGCCCTAGTGTGCTGACCTGCGGTTAAGCCGTGGAACCGATGCCGGAGTCTCTTCGGCGGGAGCGACTGATGACAGGATCGCGACGTAGCAGCGCATCAACCGGGCGCCGCCCGAATAGGGCGACCAGCTCAGCGCTCGACGAGACAGCTCATGATGCCGCATCTTCTCGCTCAGCTTCCGTTGGGTCGAGAGACGGTGGCGACTTCTCGTCAGGTGAGGTTGAGGATCCCTGGAGCCAGTCCCATCCGGACTGGCGTCGCGTCACCACGGGTCCGGCCATTCCTCGATCCGTGCCGCACCGGCGCGGATCGACTCCGACCGTATGGTTCGGCACCGGTCCCAACAGGGGAGGGACTGGCGCCGAACCAAACGGTCGACCGTGAACGCTTCGGTCGGCCGCAGAGGGCCAACAGCAGAGAAAGCAGATGTCAGCGGGCACGCGCTTTCCGCACGATCTACATGATCAGCGTCATATGTAATCCCCCACCCGCACGGTCACACTTCCCCGTGGGGATGGGGGTTGCGAGTGGATGCCCAGCGACAGGGGATGGCCCAACCCCGCCTCTCCCTGCCGTTCACATGGACAGCGGGTCGACGGGCGGCCATGGGTAGCCCAGTTGCTCGGCATCATGCGAACCTCCCCAGACCTCGGCGGTTGCACGGGGATCGCCTGCGGTCAGCCGCGCTTCAAGGCTCTCGGCTTGGATCGATGCGGCGTCCGCAGAGATCGGGATGGCCATCCCGAACTGGAGCCAGGGCAGATCTGCATCGGCCCGGTTACGGGGATGCCTCAGGACGACGTGGATTCGATCGGGTTCCTTGCGGGAGGCCCAGACGCCTTCCAACTCGCAGTCCCACCTGACGAGCCAGTCCCCGCATCCCCTCAGCCCCGCCTCAAGCAGCCGCGCAACCGCTCCTGCCGGCCACTCCCAACTGCGGTCCTCTCCGGCTCGTAGGACCTCGGCCTCGTACTGACCTGCGGTGAACCGAAGCTCCGGCAGGTCAAAGTCCTGATTGGCCAGGTCGTGCCAGCCTGCCCAGACAACATGATCCCCGTTATGCGTGACCGTCATGTACAGCGCGCCACAGCACTCCTCCACGCCGCACCCGGACCAAGCGAGACGAACCTTGTGGGGCGTCGCCGTGGCATGCAACGGCCCGTCTTGGCCCAGCAGATCCCTGGGGCCCTCTCCCACGTACCGGGAGCCTCCCACGCCGCCGGGGACCACCTCGGCCAGAAGATCCCGGCCATTGACGATCGGACGGACCTCCACGACGCCCTCGTCGGGTGGAGGACACGCAATGCTCAGACTGAGAAGGTCTGGTCTCATGATCATCGGCTAATGATCGCGGAGCTGGCTCCCAACTGTCATGTGCGTCCGCGTAGCTTCCGCTCAGGGCGGTAGTTCGAGCCGCCTTCAGACACTGGCCCCGGACACCCCTCCGGAACGACGGGATGGCAGCCCGGGGAATTACGTGACCGTCCCAGCAGAAGAGGCCGTTCCGTCAGGGAGCGGCCTCTTTGGCGTTTGTCGGGGCCACGAGGCACCCCGGCCGTCGCGCTCGCTTCTGGTGTGATCTCGCTCCTGTACTACTCCCCGGGGAGTGGCATTTCCATGATCCACTCCCCGCTCACTCCCCACGCGGTCCGGAAACACAAATCAGGCCTGGTACTGATTTCTCAGTACCAGGCCTGACCTGGTCTTACAGCTGTCGGGGTGGCGGGATTTGAACCCACGACCTCTTCGTCCCGAAGCAACTCGGGATGCTCGCCGTCCTTGACCTGCGGCGCCCGTCACCTGCGCTGATGGTCCGCTGACGTCCACGGTTGTTCGTGGTCGGGCGTCGCGGTTGTCACGCAGTTAGACACTTGGTGCGCCCGTCCGTCGGATCTTGATGCTTGGCAAACCTGGTGCACCATGGAGCCACGGGAGCTAGCATCGCTCGCTGTGCCCTGGGTAAACTTGCCGGAAGATTGCTTCTTGCACGGCCTGAAATCTCGCTTCGTTTCCCCGTCTAAGCGGTGGTATTCCCCTGATGGGGAGCGTATCTACACCTGGGATGGGGAACACGGGGGCGAGGTTGAGGTGTTCAATAAGCGAGGTCGCCACCTTGGTGTAGCTCATCCCGTCACACGGGAAATGATCAAGCCCGCAGTCAGGGGAAGGAGGATCGATGTCTAAGGCTACTTTCGTTGACGATGCACTCGTCGGTGTGGCGGGAGTCGACGACATTGACTCCTACGTCGATGCCTGGCACGACGCTGATGACACGGATCTTGAGTTGCATGAGTGGTTGGGCATGACCTGGGACGAGTACCAGCTCTGGGTAGAAAAGCCAACCACGTTGCGGTATATCGTCTCTGCCCATCGGCACGGACGCACCATCAGTGATGAATTGGTTCAGTCTGCCGACGGGCTCCGACTTGCCGCCCGCGCAGCCTCCGTCAGCGAAGTTGAAGGCGTCCTCACTTGGCTTCAGAAAACTGGCCGTCTTTAAAAGCTGCCCGCACTCGGGCGAAGACGCTGGTCAATAAGTTTGATCTAAAGCCTCCCGTTGACGTGAAAGCACTTCTCCTGGCGCGTGCACAGGTCGAGTACGTTGATTGGTCGCATGAATGCGATGCTGTGACTGTGCTGGGCGAGGAATTGCCACGCGTCTTTGTTCGCAGTGGGCTACACCCACTGCGAGAGCGTTTCACTCTTGCCCATGAGCTTGCCCATATCGAGCTAGCTTGGCATTCGGGGACTGTTGATTGCTCGGTGGACTCCGACTCTATAGGTAGCGAATTCTCGGTTGCGGCGGCTAGTGGTATGCAAGAGCGAGAGGCGAACGAGTTCGCGTCGCGTTTCCTCGTTCCGGATCGTTGGCTGTCACCGCTGGTCAGCGCAATGACCTCGATCGATCGAGACTCGATGCAATTGGTCCTAGACCAGCTGGCCACCGCCGAGATATCCGCCCAGGCCGGCCTGATTGCCCTGTCGAGACATCTTTTTCCCGGGCACGCTTTTTTCGTTGATGAATCCTTTGCTATTAGTCGAGGAACCGCGTGGCCTGGCATTCCGCCACTCGATATTTGCGAGATTGAACGGTACCTGGAGCGAGCCGTAGCAGTCGAGGAGTTCGCTCACCAGGGGCGGACGGTATATTGGGCTCTCACTGTCCCGTCGCGTGACCGTTCAGAAGAAGAGGAGCACGCGTTCCTAGATGCGCGCACGCCCAATCAGGTGCTGGTGTCTTCCTGCTCAAGAGTTTTCGGCGAAGAGCACGCGAAAACTAAGGCTATGTCGATTAATGGCGTGGTCGGTGGGATGACCAGGAACATTGAATTGCATTGGCATGAAAATGCCATCATTTCGGTAGTTTGGCAGCGGATCCAGGATAATTCTGAACTGCAAGAAATTTTGACGGATCACGAATTTCCGCTGTATTTGCATAAAAGGGCGCGTGTCATTGTGGAAAGAAGGGCAGAGCGGGCGGCAGGCTGATGGTGGCCGGTGGTCGAACGGCTACCTCCGCACTACCACTCTCCCTAGCTTCCATCCCGTCCGCCTGGGTCGGTGGCGGACGGGATGGAAGCCCACCACGCACGCCACGTCCGGCCGCGACGACGAGTTCGTCGCGACGGTCCTCAAGGGCTATACGGGCAAGCGTTGGGGCGAAATTTCGGCTTGGAAACGGAGTCCGTCCAGAGGGTCATGTTCCGCATCGAGTGGCAGCTATGCGAACTGGACACCGGCGGGCTGGTGCGCTGTCCGCCCAAGGACGACAGCTACCGCACCATCGACTCGACGGACTGATTGTCTGCCCTGGTCTTCACCCACATCGCCTGTACCAAGCCGATGCCGTGCCCCTGCCATGGCAGGACGTACGTCTTCCGCGGCCAGGGTGCGGCGCGCACCGGCGGCCCCACCGCACGATGATGGAGGACCTCGGCTCCGAGAAGGTCCTCATGGACGAACATATGGGCACAGTGACGGCTCAGTCTCCGGGCGATACGCCCACGTCACGTCGAGCATGCGCCGTCGCCTCATGACCGGTCTGACCGAGCAGTGGGAAGCGGCGCTCGACGATCGGATCGCCATGTGCCCCGCATCCTGGTACGTGTGCTCGGCGATCTTCTGCGGAATCGTGCCATGCGCTGACGCCTCGCTACGTGTCGTCGCTCCGGTGCCCGTGCAGGCGATAGCCCATTTCGTCAGGATGGCGCGTGATCCGTGCCAGATGCCAGGCGGCATCGTAGGAAAGGCGGCCACGCTCCCGTGCACGCAGCCGCAATGCCAACATGCTGGTGAGAGGGTCAAGCGCCCAGCGCAGCGCGGCAATTTTCACTGCGCCTCGCTCGAGAGCAGTGCGAGGCGCTGGGCCGTGTTCTCGTCGCCGAACGCGCGGACAGCGTCGGCGAGAATGACGAGTAGCTCTTTGCGCCCTGCTTCCGTCAGGTTGGCGACGAAGCCGTGAAGGAGCTGCGCGACGGTGACCCACCGTTCTCCTGGCTGCCATTGACGGACCTCGCGCACGAGCTCTTCGAGGTTGGTGCCCGTCGGTGGCCCGCCCAGGCGAGACCAGTGATTGGATGTTCCTTCCAGGAGCCCGTAGAGGCGGGCAGCCGCAGGGTTGGCGAGGATCTCCTCCCGGAGGAACAACTCGCGGGCTCGGACCTGACGTCGCGCAAGCTCGTCCAGTTCGTGGTCGCGTCTGAGGCGTTCCTTCTTCCGTCGATACTCCTGTTGCAGACGTTCTGCGAGGAGCGCGGCCTCGCGCGTACCGTCGTCCACTCTGAGGCGTATGTGGAGGTCGGTCACCAGGACTCCGCTCTCCGCGAGAGGGAGCTGTTGTTGGAGAGCGGCAGTGATGTCCTGCTCGGCAGCTACCGGACGCAGGACATCACAGTGCCCGGCCGCCTTCTCGACTTCTCGCCGGGCGATGAGTGAAGCAGTGCGAGGGCTCGCCTGCGGTCCTGTATCGATGTGCCGCCGCCATGTGACTCGGATTTCTGCCGTGAAGGACAGCGTCGGGTCCATGCTCTTGGGACGGTCCGTAAAAGCGGACGTCCAGCTGGGCTGGCTTTCCGCTATTGGTGCGTGTCCCTTGCGGCCAGGGAGTTTCATGCGGCCTCGGCCTCCGTTGGGGCCGGGGGCTCGTCGTCCGTGACCTGCGATGGCTGCTGTGTGGGAGGCTCGCTGCGGCGAGCGGTGAGGTCCTGGTCGAGCAACGCGGACAACTCCAGTTTGAGCTCTTCCTTCGCCTCGGAATAGGGGCGGTCTTGCCCCTGGACCCACCACTGGGCGGATGTGCGCAGTGCCTCGCGAAGGGGTGGCCCTTCAGTCCCGGCAACGTTCACGGCCTGACGCAGAGTGTCGAAGACGATGGGCTTAAGCGCGGGCCGGTGCAGCGCTGCGTCGAGCCACGTGAACACTGCCTTGTCGAGGTCTCGTTCTCCTGTCGGCCCTGCCGCCTGGCGCAACAGGGTGCGCCAGCCAGTCACGAGTCCTTGCAGAGGTGGACGGAAGGTGTCTTCGTCGTCCGGGCGCTCTTCGTCCATGGCCTGAAGGAGCGGTGGCAGGCCGGTCGTTTCGGACGGAGAGTTCAGGGCCAAGGCGGCGAACGTTCGGTGTCCCACGGTTTGGCTTGTCTTCTCCGTTTTGCACCAGTCAACGACGTACCCGAACAGCATCTGTCGCACGGTCGCGTCCTCCCATAGGACGCGTACTGCCTCGCGCAGCGTGTCGATCACGTCAGGGTGTCCTTGCGAGGCGACGTTCCTGAGCCGGCGCAGCGCTTTGGCCGTATGCCGGCGACCGAACGTTCCCGTACATACCTCTACGACGGCTCTCTGCAGGTGAGGCTGGCTTCGGTTCGACCAAGCCAGCAGCATGGAATGGATATAGGGCGCGCTGGCGGCGTGGATGGCTGCGGAGTCCAGGAGCCGAACGGCCAAGGGCCACAGCTCCTTAGCTGTTCCCTGCTTGTGCCACTCCTCGACGATCCGCTCCAGTGGGGTCTGGCGACGATGGCGAACAGCCCATCGCAAAGCGAACTGCCCCACACGCTCGGCCAAGGCAAGCCGACCGTCCCTGCTGATGATCTCCAGCGCTTCCTTGCTCGTGGTGGCATCGACGACAGGGGCCTGGGCGAGCCATCGGAGGAACGCGGAGCGAGCAAGGGGGCGGTCGTTCCAGAAGTACTCGATGATGGCGTCGTCCCAGTGCGGACGGGTAAAGCTGAGGGTGCCGTCGTCCTCGCGCCGCGCCCCCGCGACCCTCGCCATGGCGATAACGCCGGGCTCCTTTTGCCCGTCGACCTCGACTGTGACGTTGTCGAGTTGTCCGGTCAGTTCGGCTGCCTTGGCATACACGTGACCGACCGGATCGCCGCGCAGGACGGCCGCGGCCAGCAGGAAGTTGCGTTCGAAACTGGTGCGGGAACGTCCCTTGGGCTCATGCCAGTGATAGAGGGCGTCCTCCCAATTGCTGTGGGCCGCCACTACGTTGGCTACCTGCTTGTCGAACGTCAGACGCAGGGACACTTCTCGCCTGCGCTCATGTGCCTGCTCGGCGGCAACCGGCGTGGCGGACTTCGCTGCCCGATGCTGTTCAAGCATGAGATATACGAGGTTGAGCACGTCGGTCGGGGCTTGGCCGACAAGGAGCGGCTTAATGTCCTTGTGGTCGAGCCAAGGATCTGCCGGAAAGTCGGTCTCGTGTGCCAGAAGCCACCGTTCGGCGATAAGCCGCGGACTAACCGCCCCTAGTTCTGGAGCGACGCCGTCCGGTGCCCCGGAGCTGATACGTCTCCACTGGTCGGGGCGGGTGAGGACGATCAAGCGGCAGTCACGTCGTTGGAGGCGGTCGACGAGCTTGCTCAGGTTGCCGCCGAAGGACTCGTCGACGGTGAAGTCATCCTCGTCTGGCGGGAGTTCGAGCAGGAAGCCGCAACGATGGTCGTGCGGCAGACGTCTGGTCGGGAAGTACTTGGAGCCGCCGAAGGCCAGCGGCCGGACCTCAGTGATGGCGCCTTCGCGCTTGAGATGGGCGAGTAATGCGTAGGCGGTGAACGTCCGGCTGCTGTTCGGCGGTCGGTTGATGACCAGGACGGAGCCGGCCGCACGCAGGGTTTCGAGGGCCTGCTTGAAAGGGGGTGGCGTCAGTCGTTCATGTTGGGGCTCGGCATACACCTCGCGGACCACGGCTAGGTACTCAGGCGAGATCGGGGCGTGTGAATCGAGGGTCTGCTCGTAGACGTACTTTGTGCCGACCTGTTCGCCGTAGTTGTAGAAGGCCCGTTGAAGGACGGCAGCCTGCCCGACAGCCTCCACTGATTCGCGAGCCGGCGCCGTCGACGGAGCGGTGCTGGGCGGCTCGGGTGGCGGAGGGGGCAGTGCCGGCAGACCGCTTGGGTCGGGTCCTGGGCTCGGTGGTGTCGGCGTCTCGCCCTCGTCGCTCTTGGGAGGGAAGGGGGGCTGCTGCAGGGGATCTGCTGCGCGGCCGTCATCGAAGTTCATGCTGTTGTTGCCCGCCTCAGCCGATGGTGCCTTCGACTTCGATGCCGACCTGTTCACCTGTCGCTTCGATGGTCCCGGCGTTCTGGTCGACGTGGGCTCGTCCGCGTTCCGTGATGTCGCCGCCAACACGCATGCCGACCTGTTTGCCGTGGATGAGATCTGCTTGCTGGGAGACCTCTATGCCGGGCCGATCTGTCTCCTTCTCGTCCCCGAACGGCAGGGGGCGTCCGTATGCCTCCTCCAAGTCCCGGCGAAGACGCCCCAGTACCCCCCTCAGCTCGGCGTCATCGCCGAGAAGGAACTCGGGGCGCGAGAGGTAGACGCGAAGCGCCCCGTGGGCCCCGGTGATGCGGGCGACGCGCTCGTCGGTGAGCGCCTGTGCCCTGACCAGCAAGGGCTGCGTTTGCCCGGCGACCTGCTCCGGCTCTTCCAGCGGTACCCGACCTGCCCGCCGGTCCAGCACCGCACTCGCTCGGTCAAAGAGAAACTTGACCGCTTCGGTCAGGAGTGTCCCGGCCAGTGCGGGAAATGCCAACGCATCCATGTGTGCTTCCTCCCCGTGCCCCGTGGGTCTGCGAGGTGATCGCACCTTCCGCCGGTAGATGCGGCTGGCACTTACGCAGACAAAACGAGGTTCACCGTATGAGGGTGATCATTGCGAAGGATGGAGAGGAAACTGGTCGAATGATGGCATGGCCGACAAGGCGCTATTGACGCAGAGTGGGAGGTTCCTGACGAGGAGTGACTTTCAAGGCGGGCAGCGCCGCCCGCGACAACTCCGTCGGCCGATGGCTCGAAGCGCACGATGTTCGAGAACCGTTCGTAGGGCGCTGTTGTCCGGTTCCTGGCGATGCCAGGACCAGAGGGTAAGCAATGGCGGAACTCGGTGATCTTTGCTGGCGGATCGGTCGCTGCGGCAGCGGCTCTCTGTTGCTCTCCGGCCCGGCTTGGGGGCCGCATCCCGAAGTCGGCTCCCAAACGGCTCCCAAAATGGCCCCCCAACGCAAATCAGGCCCGGTTCTCCGTGAAGGAGAACCGGGCCTGACCTGGTGTTTCGGCTGTCGGGGTGGCGGGATTTGAACCCACGACCTCTTCGTCCCGAACGAAGCGCGCTGCCAAGCTGCGCTACACCCCGATTGTCTCCGCTTGTCGCGGCGACGTCGTTTACTTTAGCCCACTGGCGGCCGGAGACGAAATCCGGTTTTCGGGGCGCTGCGGGCAGGGGCGGCCCGCCCTTCTGCGTCCGTACCGACAGCCAGCCGACGGCGAGCCCCACCAGTACGTCCGCCTGGATCGCGAAGTGGCTCGGGACGGGTCCCGGAGGCCCCTCGCGCGAGCTGCCGCCGACTCCCAGGTGCCTCGGGTCCCCCACCCACCTCCGGGAGCAGCCCGACCCGGGGGCGCCCAGCCCCCGCAGCCGCCGTCGACCCCGGGGCGCCCCCCAGCGCACCTACCCCCGCCGGGCCACCAGCGTCAGCAACGTCGCCTCCGGCGGGCAGGCGAAGCGGAGTGGGGTGTAGCGGTTTGTGCCGCAGCCCGCTGAGACGTGGAGGTAGGCGCGGTTGCCCTCCGTGGAGTGGGTGGACAGGCCCTTCACCCGGTCCGTGTCCAGGTCGCAGTTCGTGACCAGGGCGCCGTAGAAGGGGATGCACAGCTGGCCGCCGTGGGTGTGGCCGGCCAGGATCAGGGGGTAGCCGTCCGCCGTGAAGGCTTCCAGGGAGCGCAGGTAGGGGGCGTGGACCACCGCGATCGACAGGTCGGCGTCCCGCTCCGGGCCGCCGGCCACGCTGTCGTACCGGTCGCGCTTGATGTGCGGGTCGTCCAGGCCCGTGAAGGCCAGCTCCATGCCGTCGAGCTTGAGGCGGCCCCGGGTGTTGCTCAGGTTCACCCAGCCCGCCATGTCGAACGCGTCCCGCAGCTCTTCCCACGGGTTGTGCACGACGCCGACGGCCGGCGCGTTGCCGTTGAGGCCGTGCCGGCCCTGGGCCTTCTCCAGCAGGTACCGCGCGGGGTTGCGCAGCTTCGGGCCGTAGTAGTCGTTCGAGCCGAAGACGTACACGCCGGGGAACTCCATCAGCGGCCCCAGCGCGTCCAGCACCTCGGGGACGCCCTCCGGGTCGGAGAGGTTGTCGCCCGTGTTCACCACGAAATCCGGGCGCAGGCCCGCAAGCGACTGCAGCCACGCCCGCTTCTTGTGCTGGCCGCTCACCATGTGGATGTCCGAGACCTGGAGCACGCGCAACGGCCTCACCCCCGGCGGCAGCACCGGCACGGTGACCCGCCTCAGCCGGAAGGATCTGGCCTCGAAGCCGGCCGCATAGGCGAGACCGGCGGCCCCGACCGCCGTGATACCCAAGGGAATTCCGTATCGCGCGCGCATACGCCCATCGTCGCAGACGCCGCCGACAACGGCGTACGGGGCGGAAATCGGCGGGCGGGTACCGCTGTGCACCTGACACACTGGACCCATGACCACGCTCAAGGCCCGACTCAAGGACGACCTCACCACCGCCATGAAGGCGCGCGACGAGCTGCGCTCGTCCACGCTCCGGCTGACCCTCACCGCCGTCGCCAAGGAAGAGGTCGCCGGGAAGACCGCGCGCGAGCTCTCCGACGACGAGGTGCTCAAGGTGATCGCCAAGGAGGCGAAGAAGCGCCGCGAGGCCGCCGAGGCCTTCGAGCAGGGCGGCCGTGCCGAGTCCGCGGCGCGCGAGCTGGCCGAGGGCGAGATCCTCGACGCGTACCTGCCCAAGCAGCTCTCCGACGACGAGCTCACGGAGATCGTCGCGAGCGCCGTCGAGGAGGCCAGGGCCGCCGGCGCCGAGGGGCCGCGCGCGATGGGCGCCGTCATGAAGATCGTGAACCCGAAGGTGGCCGGGCTCGCCGACGGCGGCCGCGTCGCCGCCGCGGTCAAGAAGCTCCTCGCGGGCTGAGTACGGCTGGCGAGCGCAGCTGACACATACGGCTGACGAGTACGGCTGACAAAAGGGGCGCCCGGATTCTCTGTGAATCCCGGGCGCCCCTTTCACGTGCGTAAGGACGCTGCTACTGCCGCCTACGTAGGAGCACCGCTACTGCGGCCACCCTCCCGTGTCCCCGCCGATGACGCCCGGCGGGAGCGAGATGCCGGGGAAGGGCTGGTTGGGGTCGGGGTTCGGGTTCGGGGGCTTGTTCTCGCCGCCCGGCTTCGGCTTGTGCTTGCCCTTGTTCTTGCTCTTGTCGGGGGTGCTGGCCGGTGCGCCGGGGGGCGGGTTGCCGGCCGGCTTCTGGCCGGTGTCGGGGATGTTGACGTTGACGAAGGGCGCCGACGTCTGGCCCTGCAGCGCGCCGGTCATCGCGTCGCGCCAGATGGGGCCGGGGACCTGACCGCCGTACACCTGCTCGTACGTCTGGCCGCCGATGGTGATGTTGTTCATCTCGACGCGCTGGGACGGGCTGCCGACCCAGACCGCGGCGGACAGGTTCGACGTGTACCCGACGAACCACGCGTTCTTGCGGGCGTCGGTGGTACCGGTCTTGCCCGCGTTGTCGCGGTCCTTGAGCCCGGCCTCCTGACCCGTACCGGAGTCGATCACGCCGCGCAGCAGGCTGTTGATGCTGTCCGCGGTGTTCTGCGACATCGCCTGCGAGCAGGAGCTCTTCGGCACCGGCACCGACGAGCCGTCCGCCTTCTTGATCGACTCGATGGCGATCGGCGTGCAGTACGTGCCCCGGTTGGCGAAGGTCGCGTACGCCGAGGCCATCGTCAGCGGCGAGATACCGGTCGAGCCGAGCGTCAGCGCCGAGGGCACCATGGGCAGCTTGTCGCCGTTGCCCTGGAGCACGTGCAGCTTGTCGGTCATCTGCGAGACCGGGCACATGCCGATGTCGCCGAGCATCTGCACGAAGTACGTGTTGACCGACTTGGCCATCGCGTCCCTCAGCGAGAACGGGCCGACCTCGGACTCGTTCTCGTTCTCCAGGTGGTACGGCTTGGGCTTGCCGTCGTTGACCCACGGCTTGCCGTTGCACGTCTGGACGGACGCCGGATAGTCCATCTCGTACGGGGCCGAGTACTGCTGGGTCGGCGGCTTGCCGCCCTCGATCGCGGCCGCGGCCAGGAAGGGCTTGAAGGTCGAGCCGACCGGGAAGCCGTAATTCGAGCCGCCCATCTGCCGGTTGACCGAGAAGTTGATCTGCGTCTCGTTGTCCCCGAATCCGTACGGCTTGGACTGGCCCATCGCGAGGACCTTGCCGGTGCCGGGCTGGACCAGCGAGACCGCGGTCGCGACGGTGTCCTTCTGGTAGACGTGGTTCTTGATCGACTCCTGCGTCGACTTCTGCGCCTGCGGGTCGAGCGTGGTCTGAACCGTGAGCCCGCCCTGGTTCCAGAGCTTGGCCCGCTCTTCCTTCGTCTTGCCGAAGACCGGGTCGGACAGGAACACCTCGCGCACGTAGTCGCAGAAGAAGCCCGCGCCCTCGACGGCGGTGATGCAGCCGTTCTTCGGCTTGCTCACGCTCAGCTTGATGGGCTTCTGCATGGCCTTGTCGGCCTCGGCCTGCGAGATGTCCTTCATGTCGGCCATCCGCTGGAGCACCGTGTTGCGGCGCTTCTTGGATTCCTGCGCGTCGTTGACGGGGTCGTACCGGCTGGGCGACTGCACGATCCCGGCGAGCATCGCCGACTCGTCCAGGGTCAGGTCCTTGGCCGACTTGGAGAAGTAGCGCTTGGCGGCGGCCTCGATGCCGTACGCCTGCTGCCCGAAGAACGTGATGTTGAGGTAGTTCTCCAGGATCTTCTTCTTGCCGAGCTCCTCCTCGACCTGGATCGCGTACTTGAGCTCCTTGACCTTGCGGCCGATCGTCTGCTGGGTGGCCTCGGCGACCTTGTCGGGGTCGTCCCCGGCCTCCTCGACGAAGACGTTCTTCACGTACTGCTGCGTGAGGGTGGAAGCGCCCTGGGCGACACCGCCGCTGGTCGCGTTCTTGTTCATCGCGCGCAGGACGCCCTTGAGGTCGATCGCGCCGTGCTCGTAGAAGCGCGAGTCCTCGATCGCGACGATCGCCTTCTGCATGTACGGGGAGATGTCGGCGAGCGGCACCACGGTGCGGTCGCGCGAGTAGACCTGGGCGATCGTGCCGCCCTGGTTGTCGAGGATCGTGGTGCGCTGGCTCAGCGGCGGGGTCTTCAGGTTGGCCGGGATCTCGTCGAATCCTTCGACCGTGCCCTTGGCCGCGAGCCCCAGCGCGCCGGCCGCCGGCAGGGCGATCCCTGCGAGCACGGCCCCCGCCAGCACACTCACACCAAGGAACTTGGCGGCCTGCTGGGTCCCGGTCAGGCCTCCGCCCGATCGCTTCTTTGCCATGGGGGCAGCCTACGTTCTCAATCGCCGGACACAGGTGAAGGCTCTGGCCTAAGCTGTTCTCAACTGTCACAGCAGTGCGGTTCCGTATCAAGTCCTCGGCCGTGCGTGGAAGTGTTCCGCCGTCCCCGAATCCGGCAGGAATCAACCCGGTTGGTGTCCGATTGCGCCTCATGCGTCATCGGGCGTCCGTTGTGACTCAGCCGATACGTCCCATTATTTCGGATTCATCGCCCATGTCCTCAGCTCACTCCGTTGGGTGATCTGCCGCGTACGCATAGTCCGTTCGGGCCATTCAAGATTGGGCCCGACGGGGGTGTTGCGCTGTGCCCACCTTCCGTAACGTCCTCAACTGGCAGCGGTGAATATGCCGCTGCCGCCGTGGGGGAGCCTCGATTCGGGAGAGGACGGCGCCGGCATGGGCTGGGTAACCGACTGGAGTGCGCAGGCAGCCTGCCGCACTACCGATCCGGACGAACTGTTTGTTCAGGGTGCAGCGCAGAACAGGGCCAAGGCGGTGTGCACCGGTTGTCCGGTGCGGACCGAGTGCCTGGCCGATGCGCTCGACAATCGCGTCGAGTTCGGCGTGTGGGGCGGAATGACGGAACGGGAGCGGCGCGCACTTCTGCGCAGGCGCCCCACCGTCACCTCCTGGCACCGCCTCCTCGAAACCGCGCGCACCGAGTACGAGCGCAGCACGGGAATCCTGCCCGTGTGCGCGGAGGAGGAGTCGGCGTACGACTACCGGCATTCCTTCGGAGACGAGGCGTACGCCGCAGCGGGCTGACGAGGTCGGACGATCAGGCAGCTCCGGCCGGGGGACCACCGGCCGCGAGCCGGTCCCCGATGGTCCGCAGCCCCGCCAGGTCGTGCACATCGCCGGGCAGGGCGGCCACTTCGGCGACCGGGACCTCGGGGTGGAGTGCGGTGAAACGGTCGCGCGTCCGCTGTTCACGCGCGAGCACCTGCATCCGCTCGGCATGCAGCCGCAGCAGCCCGGCGGTCAGCCGCTCCACGGATTCCTGATCTGGGACTTCTCGATCCGGGCCCACCTGATCCGAGCCCACCTGATCTGGGTCTATGCCTGCGCGTGCACCAGCTGCATCAGCGTCGGAAGCGTGAGCGTGGGAAACATCCGCGTTGGACGCATGAGCGTCGGAAGCAACAGCGTGGGGAGAGGAATCGCTGGAGCCACGATCTCCAGCCTTCCCGGCCTCCTGATCGACAATGCGACGGTCGTCAAGATTTTCTGCAGGGTTTTCTGCAGAGGCATCCGCCGGGTCCGGCGGCTCTTCGAGACTCTCCGCCGCGGCGAGGGCGCGCTCGGCCGAGAGGCGGGACGCCGCACTCCCGTGTACGCGGTTGAGTACGAGCCCGGCCAGCGGCATGTCGTCGGCAGCGAGGCGCTCCACGAAGTACGCGGCCTCGCGCAGCGCGTCCCGCTCGGGCGCGGCGACGACGAGGAACGCGGTGCCCGGCGCCTGCAACAGACGGTAGGTGGCATCCGCCCTGGTCCGGAACCCGCCGAACATCGTGTCCATGGCCGCCACGAAGGTCTGCACGTCGTGCAGGAAAGGCCCGCCGAGCAGCTTCCCCAGGGTGCCGGTCATCATCGACATGCCGACATTGAGGAACTTCATCCCGGCCCGGCCGCCCATCTTCGCGGGCGCCATGAGCAGCTTGATGAACTTGCCGTCGAGGAACGACCCGAGGCGTTTCGGCGCGTCCAGGAAGTCGAGCGCGGAGCGCGACGGCGGGGTGTCGACCACGATCAGGTCCCACTCGTCCCTGGCCCGCAGCTGCCCCAGCTTCTCCATCGCCATGTACTCCTGCGTGCCCGCGAAGCCGGCAGACAGGGACTGGTAGAAGGGGTTCGACAGGATCGCCTTGGCCCGGTCCGGATCCGCGTGTGCCTCGACGATCTCGTCGAAGGTCCGCTTCATGTCGAGCATCATGGCGTGCAGTTCGCCGTCGCCCTCCACGTCCTTGACCCGGCGCGGGGTGTTGTCCAGCGAGTCGATGCCCATGGACTGGGCGAGCCTGCGGGCCGGGTCGATGGTGAGCACCACGACCTTCCGGCCGCGCTCGGCGGCCCGAACTCCCAGTGCGGCGGCGGTAGTTGTCTTGCCCACCCCGCCCGAGCCGCAGCACACGATGATGCGGGTACCCGGATCGTCCAGCAGCGGATCGATCGCCAGCGGCTCGGCCGCGTCCAAAGTCACTCACCCACCCCGAGCTTGCGCAGTTCCGTGGCCAGGCGGTAGAGCCCGGCCAGATCCATTCCCTCGCCGATCAGCGGCAGTTCGTACGTCGGCAGCCCCAACTGACCCAGCGCCGCCCGCTGTTCACGCTCCAGCTCCACCCGCTCAGCGTGCTCGGCGGCCTGCTCCAGGAGCGGCGTCACCAGCTTCGCCGAACCTGTGACCCCGGCCCGCGTCAGCGTCTTGGCGACCTCCTTGCGCCGGTCGCCGGTGACCCCGCGCACCGCCGCCTCGTCCAGGACGTGCGGCCGGACCATGTTCACGATGACCTTGCCCGTCGGCAGCTCGGCGCCCCGCAGCTCGGCGATCCCGTCGACCGTCTCCTGCACGGGCATCTCCTCCAGCAGGGTCACCAAGTGCACTGCCGTTTCAGGCGACTTGAGGACCCGCATGACGGCCTGCGCCTGATTGTGTATCGGGCCGATCTTCGCGAGCCCGGCCACTTCGTCGTTCACGTTCAGGAAGCGCGTGATGCGCCCGGTCGGCGGCGCGTCCATCACGACGTAGTCGTACGCGTACCCCCCCTGCTTGTTCTTGCGCCGCACCGCCTCGCAGGCCTTGCCGGTCAGGAGTACGTCACGTACCCCCGGCGCTATGGTCGTCGCGAAGTCGATCGCGCCGAGCTTCTTCAGCGCCCGCCCCGCGCCGCCCAGCTTGTAGAACATCTGGAGGTAGTCGAGGAGTGCCCGTTCCGCGTCGATGGCCAGCGCGTACACCTCCCCGCCACCGGGCGCGACGGCGATCTTGCGCTCCTCGTACGGAAAGGCTTCCGTCTCGAAGAGCTGCGCGATGCCCTGTCTGCCCTCGACCTCGACGAGGAGCGTGCGCCTGCCCTCCTTCGCGAGGGCGAGCGCGAGTGCTGCGGCGACCGTGGTCTTGCCGGTACCGCCCTTGCCGCTGACGACCTGGAGCCTGCTCACATCTTCGAGCCTAACCAGTCCGCCCGCGGCTCACGCATGTGGTCCGCGTAAGGCGCCCGCGAGAGGGGGCGGCGGGCAGCGGCTACAGTCGGGCCCATGACCAAGTGGGAATACGCGACCGTGCCCCTTCTCGTGCACGCGACCAAGCAGATTCTGGACACCTGGGGCGAGGACGGCTGGGAGCTGGTCCAGGTCGTCCCCGGGCCGAACAACCCCGAGCAGCTCGTGGCCTACCTGAAGCGGGAGAAGCAGGCATGAGCGCCGTAGAAGCCAAGCTGGCCGAACTGGGCCTGACCCTCCCGTCGGTCGTCCCGCCGCTCGCCGCCTACCAGCCCGCCGTGCAGTCCGGGGTGTACGTGTACACCGCCGGGCAGCTCCCCATGGTGGAGGGCAAGCTGCCCGTCACCGGCAAGGTCGGCGGCGAGGTCACCCCGGAGGAGGCCAAGCAGCTGGCCGCCACCTGTGCCCTCAACGCGCTGGCCGCCGTCAAGTCCGTCGTGGGCGACCTGGACCGCATTGCGCGCGTCGTGAAGGTCGTCGGTTTCGTGGCCTCCGCCTCCGACTTCACCGGCCAGCCCGGTGTCATCAACGGCGCCAGCGAACTCCTCGGCGCCGTCCTCGGCGACAAGGGCGTCCACGCCCGCAGCGCGGTGGGCGTAGCGGTGCTGCCCCTGGACGCCCCGGTCGAGGTCGAGATCCAGGTGGAGCTCGTCGAGGCCTGACCTCTTCGCGATCGTCGAGCTGGTTGTCGAGCGGCGTGGTCGATTGCCGACCTTCTCTCTTTGCTGCTCGTCGCTGCTTGTCGCTGATTTCCGCTCGGCTGATCTCCTTTCGTTGAGGGCCGGTCCCCAAGGGGGCCGGCTTTCGACGGATAGCGACCGTGCCACTGGTGGCGGGTGCCTGGTGACGGCTGGCCAGTGACGGCCGGTGGTGGCCGCTGAGTGACGGCCGGTGGTGCCCGCTTACCGCTGGAGGTGGCTGCCTACCGCTGGTGGGCAGCCGCTTGTGAATCATGGGTGCCGGATGTGCCGGATCAGGGGCCCCTTCGGTCCCGCCCGTGCGTGTCATGTGTGTCATGCCATGCGTGTCAAAGGGATGTCACCTACACGCACCCCCTCGAACATCCGCACGCCACCCCGTAGCATCCGCCCATGCCCAATGGTCAGTGGTACCCGCCGGAGTGGCCGGACCGCATCCGTGCCCTCGCCGCAGGCGAGCTCACCGCGGTCGAGCCGCGGCGGGCCGCCACCGTGATGCTGCTCCGGGACGGAGCGACCGGCACGGACACCGGCCCCGCCGTACACATGCTGCGCAGACGGGCTTCCATGGCCTTCGCCGGAGGCGCGTACGCGTACCCGGGCGGCGGCGTGGACCCCCGCGACGCCGAGGACGCCGAACTCGGCTGGGCAGGACCGGCCCGCGAGACCTGGGCCGAACGCCTCGGCACCGACCCCGCCTCCGCCCAGGCCATCGTCTGCGCCGCGGTCCGCGAGACCTACGAGGAGGCGGGCGTCCTCCTCGCGGGCCCCGACGCCACTACCGTCGTCGGCGACACCACCGGCGACGACTGGGAGGCCGACCGCCAGGCCCTGGTGACCCGCGACCTCAGCTTCGCCGAGTTCCTGGAGCGGCGCGGCCTCGTACTCCGCTCCGACCTGCTCGGCGCCTGGGCGCGCTGGATCACCCCCGAGTTCGAGCCCAGGCGCTACGACACCTGGTTCTTCGTCGCCGCGCTCCCCGAGGGCCAGGTAACCCGGAACGCCTCCACCGAGGCCGACCGCACCGTCTGGATCCGCCCCGCCGAAGCCGCCGCCGGCTACGACAAGGGCGAGCTCCTGATGATGCCGCCGACCATTTCCACCCTGCGTGACCTCCTTCCGTACGCCACTGCCGCCGAAGCCCTTGTCGGCGCGGCCGAACGTGATCTGACCCCCGTCCTCGCCCGGGCCCGCCTTACCGACACCGGGGAACTCGTCCTGAGCTGGCCGGGCCACGACGAGTTCACCAAGCGCATTCCGGCCGGGGGCCGTCCCTCATGACCCCCGCCGCCGCCACCCCCATCGACCTTGCGCCGGACGGCCTCGCGAGGCGCGGTCGCCAGGCACTGGTCCGTTCCGCGAGGCTTGCCCAGGTGACCACCGACTCCGCCACCCCTGGAGGTGCCGTATGAGTGATGCCGCCGCTCTTCCCGGGCAGCCGCGCGGCGGGGTCCTTTCGGGCCCTGCGACCGACCGCGCGACCAACGTCCTCGCGCCCAACCCCTCCGCGATGACCCTGGACGGCACCAACACCTGGATCATCGCCGAGCCCGACTCCGACCTGGCTGTCGTCATCGACCCCGGGCCGCTCGACGACGCGCACCTCAACCACGTCATCGCCACGGCCGAGAAGGCGGGCAAGCAGGTCGCGCTGACCCTGCTCACCCATGGGCACCCCGACCACGCCGAGGGCGCGGCCCGCTTCGCGGAGCTGACCCGCACCCCCGTGCGCGCCCTGGACCCGGCCCTGCGCCTGGGGGACGAGGGCCTCGCTGCGGGCGATGTCATCACCACCGGTGGCCTGGAGATGAGGGTGGTGCCCACCCCTGGCCATACCGCCGACTCGCTCTGCTTCCATCTGCCCGCCGACCGGGCCGTCCTGACGGGCGACACGGTCCTCGGGCGCGGCACGACCGTCGTGGCCCATCCCGACGGCCGCCTGGGCGACTATCTCGACTCCCTTCGCAGGCTGCGTTCGCTGACTGTTGATGACGGTGTGCACACCGTGCTGCCGGGGCATGGCCCGGTGCTCGACGACGCGCAGGGTGCCGTCGAGTTCTATCTGGCCCACCGCGCCCACCGGCTGGCCCAGGTGGAGACGGCGGTGGAGAACGGCCACCTCACGGCGGCGGACGTGGTGGCCCTGGTCTACTCGGACGTCGACCGGTCGCTGTGGCCGGCTGCCGAGCTCTCGGTGCGCGCGCAACTCGAGTATCTGCGCGAGCACGGCCTTATTTGACGCTACGTCAGGAACTTCTGGTTCAGCTGGATGGTGGTGCGAACTAGCGCTCCGTAGCGGAGAGTTGGGTGAGGTGGTGCTCAACTCTCTTACGGGCGCGGCGCCTTGGCGCCATGGACCGTGAGGTATTCGGCGGCGAGCCACGGTCCGAGATTTTCGGTGTACATATCGAGAACGTTCCGGTCCGCGACCGGGTTCCCGGCCAATACGGCAATTTTTCTCAACTGCTCGGCGCGCTCGGGATAGTAGCGCCCGAAGATCTCCGCCTGCTCCGCCAGATCGCTGGTCCAGCCGCCGTACCGCGGCATGACCAGCGTGAACGCGGTCCGCACCAGCTTGCGCGAGGCGCCGCGCACCAGCGAGCGCAGTGCCGCGTCAGCGATGGCCTCGGTGGCTTCTGTGGCCCCTGTGTTTTCTGAGGCGCCCGTGGCTTCTTCCGCTTGTCGGCGCCAGCGGGGCAGGGCGTCGCCGAGGTCGCCGTTGGTCTCGCGGGCGAGCAGCGAGGTGGGCCGGTAACGCGGCAGGTGTTCGGCGAGGTCGTCCCCGAGCAGCGGGGTGCACAGGCAGGCCACGAACCAGCCGAGGTCGTAGCGCTCGAGCTCGCTCAGGAGCACGTCCCGGCCGAACAGCAGGATCCCGGCACCGTCGATCACCTCGAACCCGGCGTCCAGCTCGGCCTCGAGGCTCTGCGCCTCGGCCCGGTCGGCCTCCGTCGGGTCGTCGTGCAGCGCGAGCAGCACATCCAGGTCGGACCGGCCCACCCGTGCCGTGCCGCGCGGCACGGACCCGTACAGGTAGGCGCTGTGCAGCCGCCCGCCGAACCGGTGCGTCACCTGGTCACGCAGGGCGGCGACGACGGCCCGGAACTCCGGCTGCACAAGGTCTAGCGACCCCTCGCGCTCGATGTATCCGTGCAAGCTGTTCAATCCGTCGCCCCGTCCATCCGCCCATGTGGCGCTGTGACCTTGTGTCCCTGCGCCTTTGCGCGTCTTCGCCCTGGTGTCCTTGCGTCTCGCCGCGCGCCGCGATCGTCCGCACGGAGCACAGCAGTTACGCGCAGAGTAGACCGGGCCACTGACAGCCGGGCTGCCCGTCCGTCCCGTCTGTCCCTACGTACGCACGGGCCGGCGGGGTCGCGCCGGCCCACTGCGTGGCCACGCGTAAGTCGGCCCGCGCGTAATCGGCCCACACGAAGGTCGGTCCATGCGAAAGGGGCCGGTCTCTGGTGAGACCGGCCCCTCAGGCGTACGAACCGACGAGGCCGCGAAGGACGCGGCCGCGGACGGCGGCGCTCAGCGCGAGCGCTTCGCCAGGCGCTCGACGTCCAGCAGGATGACCGCGCGGGCCTCCAGGCGCAGCCAGCCGCGCTGGGCGAAGTCGGCGAGCGCCTTGTTGACCGTCTCGCGGGAGGCGCCGACCAGCTGGGCCAGCTCTTCCTGAGTGAGGTCGTGGACGACGTGGATGCCCTCCTCGGACTGCACGCCGAAGCGGCGCGAGAGGTCGAGGAGCGCGCGGGCGACACGGCCCGGCACGTCGGAGAAGACCAGGTCGGACATCTGGTCGTTGGTCTTGCGCAGTCGGCGGGCGACGGCGCGAAGCAGGGCGGTGGCCACCTCCGGGCGGGCGTTCAGCCAGGGCTGAAGGTCGCCGTGGCCCAGGCCCAGCAGCTTCACCTCGGTCAGCGCGGTCGCGGTGGCGGTGCGCGGGCCCGGGTCGAAGAGGGACAGCTCGCCGATGAGCTCGCCGGGGCCGAGGACCGCCAGCATGTTCTCCCGGCCGTCGGGTGAGGTGCGGTGCAGCTTCACCTTGCCCTCGGTGACCACGTACAGGCGGTCGCCGGGGTCGCCCTCGTGGAAGAGGGCGTCGCCGCGGGCGAGCGTCACCTCACTCATCGAGGCGCGGAGCTCCGCGGCCTGCTCGTCATCGAGCGCCGCGAAGAGCGGGGCGCGCCGCAGAACGTCGTCCACGAATCTCTCCTTGTCGACCGGTATCAGGGGAGCCTGCTCCCCATTTTGCCGGACGGTCTAAACAGTGCGATCAATCACAAGGATGACGTACTGGAGTCCCGGACCGTGAGTCAGGGGGCCGATTGGGGCCGTGATTCGCGGTGGCCGGGGCGGATGTCGGTGCCGGGCTTTAGGCTGGCCGGGTGTCCAATTCGCCGGTGAGAGCGCAGGCCAGGGGGGCTGGAAGAGTGTCCGCAGAGAACGATTCCGCTGTGGGCGAACAGCCCGCGTCCAAGGCGAAAGTCCCCGCGAAGAGGGCCGCGAAGGCCACCGGAGGCAGCTCGTCGGCCCGCGCCGGCGAGCAGGTCGAAAGCGCGGTCGAACCGGCCGGGAAGGCCGCCCGAGTGAAGCCCGCAGCCGAGGAGCCCGACATGGTCAAGCCCGTCGTCAAGAAGACCGCTGCCAAGAAGGCGGCCTCCAAGGTGACGGCCTCCAAGGTCACGTCCGCCGACGCGACGCCTCCTGAGGAGGCGGCCTCCCCGGGCGGCCGCCAGGCGAAAGCCGCACCGAAGGCCAAGCGCGCGGCCGCCTCCAAGAGCACCTCCAAGAGCACCGCAAAGAGCGCCCCCAAGGCCACCGGCACGGGCAACGCCGACGGTCGGCCCCTCGGGGGCAAGCCCGAGTCGCATCTCGCCATGGTCCGCCGGGCGCGCCGGATCAATCGCGAGCTCGCCGAGGTCTATCCGTACGCCCATCCCGAACTGGACTTCCGTAACCCCTTCGAGCTGCTCCTCGCGACCGTCCTGTCCGCGCAGACCACCGACCTCCGGGTCAACCAGACGACCCCGGGCCTGTTCGCCGCCTACCCGACGCCCGAGGACCTCGCGGCGGCGAACCCCGAGGAGGTCGAGGCGATCATCCGGCCCACCGGGTTCTTCCGGGCCAAGACCAGGTCGATCATGGGGATCGCCGCCGCCCTCAGGGACGAGTTCGGCGGCGAGGTGCCGGGCCGCCTGGAGGATCTGGTCAAGCTGCCCGGCGTGGGGCGAAAGACCGCAAATGTTGTGCTTGGCAACGCATTTGGAGTACCGGGGATCACCGTCGACACCCACTTCGGCAGGCTGGCGCGCCGGTTCAAATGGACCGAGCAGGACGACCCGGAGAAGGTCGAGGCGGAGGTCTGCGCGATCTTCCCCAAGAGCGAATGGACGATGCTCTCGCACCGGGTCGTCTTCCACGGCCGCCGCATCTGCCACGCCCGCAAGCCCGCCTGCGGCGCCTGCCCGATCGCCCCGCTCTGCCCGTCGTACGGCGAGGGCGAGACCGACCCCGAGAAGGCGCGGAAGCTCCTCAAGTACGAGAAGGGCGGCCTGCCGGGCCAGCGGCTGAGCCCGCCGCCGGACTATCCGGGGCAGCCCGCGCCGCCGCTGGGAGCCGGCTGACGTCACCCGGAAGACGGACGCTGGGGCCGACCGGAACGAAAGCGACCGTCACAGGCGTTGTGGACGATGACTGACGGGGGTGCAGATGACGCACACGAGCGAGACGTACGACGGTGATCTGAGCGCGGCCGGCGGTCTGGGCCGCACCGGCGGCCCGGCCGGACGCGTGGACGCCGACCGCGGCAGCGGCCTGAGCGGCCGTATCGGCGGACCCGGCCACGCCCATGCCGCGAACGGCGCGGACGACCCTGCCGGGCCCGGCACTCCGCGCGGGATGGGCGAGGCCGCCGGAGACCTCACCCCAGCCCCCGCCGCAGGCCCCGCCAAGGACGCCGCCAGGGCACGAGCCGTCGGTCACACGGGCACGGGGCGCGCCACCACCGGCCGCGCCGCCGTGGGCCACCCTGCCCCCGGCCGGGGAGGCGCCGAGCCGCCCGCCCGCCCCCGTACGGACGGCCTCGCCGTGACCAGCGAGGGTTTGCCCGACTGGCTGGGCCCGGTCGTGCGGGCGGCCGAGGCCGTGGAGCCCGAGCAGATGAGCCGGTTCCTGCCGCCGGAGAGCGGCGCCGGGCGGCAGTCCGCCGTGCTGGTCCTCTTCGGCGAGGGGCCGCGCGGCCCCGAACTGCTCCTCATGGAGCGGGCGAGCCAGCTCCGCTCGCACGGCGGCCAGCCCTCCTTCCCGGGCGGCGCCCTCGACCCGGAGGACGGCGACCCGGCCACCACAGGGCCGTTGCGGGCAGCGCTGCGCGAGGCCGAGGAGGAAACCGGGCTCGATCCGGCCGGCGTCCAGATCTTCGGCGTGCTGCCCCGGCTCTACATCCCGGTCAGCGGCTTCGTCGTGACGCCCGTGCTCGGCTGGTGGCGCGAGCCGACGCCGGTGCGGGCCGTCGACAGCGGCGAGACGGCCCGTGTCTTCACCGTGCCCGTGGCGGATCTCACGGACCCGGCCAACCGGGCGACCGCCGTCCACCCACGTGGACACGCAGGCCCGGCATTCCTGGTCGAATCGGCGCTGGTGTGGGGCTTCACGGCCGGGGTGATCGACCGGATCGTGCACTACGCGGGCTGGGAGCGCCCGTGGGACCGAGCCAAGCGGGTGCCGCTCGACTGGCACGCGTGACAGGCTGGGGCCCGTGAACGTGCTGGACATCCTGTTGCTGGTCGCCGCCGTGTGGTTCGCGATCGTCGGCTACCGCCAGGGCTTCGTCGTCGGCATCCTGTCGGTGATCGGGTTCCTCGGCGGTGGTCTCATCGCCGTGTACCTGCTCCCGGTCGTCTGGGACCAGCTGACCAACGAGTCCCAGGTCTCGACGACAGTGGCCGTCGTCGCGGTCGTCATCGTGATCGTCTGCGCCTCGGTGGGCCAGGCCTTCACCACCCACCTCGGCAACAAGCTGCGCCGGTACATCACCTGGTCGCCCGCCAGAGCCCTGGACGCGACCGGTGGCGCCCTGGTCAACGTCGTGGCGATGCTGCTCGTCGCGTGGCTGATCGGCTCCGCGCTCGCGGGGACCGCCCTGCCGACGCTGGGCAAGGAGGTCCGCAACTCCAAGATCCTCCTCGGGGTCTCCAACGTGATGCCCCCACAGGCGTCGACGTGGTTCAGCGACTTCTCCTCGGTCCTCGCGCAGAACGGCTTCCCGCAGGTCTTCACGCCGTTCTCGAACGAGTCGATCACCGAGGTCCAGGCGCCCGACCCGAAGCTGGCGGGCAGTCCGGTCGCGGCCGCCGCCCAGAAGTCCATCGTCAAGGTCGTCGGCATGGCCCCGAGCTGCGGAAAGCGTCTGGAGGGCACCGGCTTCGTGTTCGCCGACCGGCGCGTCATGACCAACGCGCACGTGGTGGGCGGCGTGGACGAGCCGACCATCCAGATAGGCGGTCAGGGGCGTACGTACGACGCGAAGGTCGTGCTCTACGACTGGCGCCGCGACATCGCGGTCCTGGACGTGCCGGACCTGAAGGCGCCCCCGCTCCAGTTCACCTCCACCGACGCCCGCAGCGGCAACAGCGCGATCGTCGCGGGCTTCCCCGAGGACCATCCCTACGACGTCCGCTCCGCCCGCATCCGCGGCCGGATCAGCGCGAACGGGCCGGACATCTACCACCGAGGCACCGTCCGCCGCGACGTCTACTCGCTGTTCACCACGGTCCGCCCCGGCAACTCCGGCGGCCCGCTCCTGACCCCCGAGGGCAAGGTGTACGGGGTGGTCTTCGCGAAGTCGCTCGACGACCCGGACACCGGATACGCGCTGACCGCCGACGAGATCCAGGCCGATATCCAGCAGGGCCGCACGGCCAGCCAGCAGGTCGACAGCCAGCAGTGCGCCCTATGACCTCCTCAGCCCCCATGACCCTCTGAGCCCCATGACCTCCTGACGAGAAGGCTCCGATGCGACTGACGATCCTCGGCGGCGGCGGTTTCCGCGTCCCCCTCGTGTACGGCGCCCTCCTGCGCGACCACGCGCCCGGGCGCGTCACCGAGGTGGTCCTGTACGACCTGGACGCGGCCCGGCTGCACGCCATCGGCCGGGTTCTCGCCGACCGGGCGTACGGCATCGAGGACGCACCCCGGGTGCGCACCACCACCGACCTAGACGAGGCGCTGCGCGGCGCGGACTTCGTGTTCTCGGCGATCCGGGTCGGTGGTCTGGAGGGCCGGGCCGCTGACGAGCGGATCGCGCTCGCCGAGGGCGTCCTCGGCCAGGAGACGGTCGGCGCGGGCGGCATCGCCTACGGGCTGCGCACCGTGCCGGTCGCCGTCGAGATCGCCCGCCGGGTCAGGGCGGTCGCCCCCGATGCCTGGGTCATCAACTTCACCAATCCGGCGGGCCTGGTCACCGAGGCGATGGCCGAACACCTCGGCGAGCGCGTCATCGGCATTTGCGACTCGCCGGTGGGCCTGGCCCGCCGGGTCGCCCGCACGATCGGCGCCGACCCGGACGCGGTGCGCCTGGACTACGCGGGCCTCAACCACCTGGGCTGGCTGCACGGCCTGTACGAGGGCGACAAGAACGTCCTGCCGCGCCTGTTCGAGCAGGGTGACGAGCTGCTCACCTCCTTCGAGGAGGGCAAGCTGTTCGGCGCCGACTGGCTGCGCTCGCTGGGCTCTGTGCCGAACGAGTACCTGCACTACTACTACTTCAACCGCGAGGCGGTGACCGCCTACCAGCAGGCCGAGCAGACCCGCGGCGCCTTCCTCAAGGACCAGCAGGCACGTTTCTACGCCACGGCGGAGACAGTGCCCGACGCATCGGTGTGGGCGGCCTGGGACCGCACCCGGGCCGAGCGCGAGGCCACGTACATGTCCGAGAACCGGGACGTGTCGGGGGCGGGCGAGCGCGCGGCCGACGACCTGGAGTCCGGCGGGTACGAGAACGTCGCGCTCGCCCTGATGCGGGCCATCGCGAGGGACGAGGCGGCGACGCTCATCCTGAACGTGCGCAACGGAACGTCCCTGCGCGCGCTCGACGAGCGGGCCGTCATCGAGATCCCCTGCCGCGTCGACGCGGCAGGGCCCCGCCCGCTGCCCGTGACACAGCTGACGGGCCATGAGGCGGGCCTGGTCGGCGCGGTGAAGGCGGTCGAGCGGTGTGTCCTGGAGGCGGCCGCGAGCGGGTCGGTGCGGGCGGCGGTGAAGGCCTTCGCCCTGCATCCGCTGGTCGACTCCGTCCAGGTCGCCCGAAGGCTCCTGGACGGCTACCGGAGCGCCCACCCGGGCCTCGGCTACCTCAGGGCCGACTAGGTCCGCGTATGCCGCAGCCTGGCCGAGACCCAGCGGGCCCGGCGGCGCAGGATGCGCGGAATGCCCACCTCCCGGGAATCGGAGGAGGGGTGTTCCAGCCCCTGCCCCTGCGGGCCGCCCCTCTCGTATGAGACCGGCCCTGCGGCCGTTCGGCGGTTGCGTGCTGCGTCACCGTAGTCGTGCGTCCAGCCCATACCCCGACGTGTGCCCGGGGCTCATGGTCGGTAACCGCGCCAGAGGGGGCCAATTGGCCTATGCGCCGGGCATTTGGCCGTTCGTCGGACAGCAGTTCCCCTGCGGCCGTCGGAACTCAGCGATCCGGTTCCGGATCCCTCAGCCAGTTGACCAGTTCGGTCGAGAACGCGACCGGGTCCTCCTCGTGCGGGAAGTGGCCCAGACCGTCGAACAGCCGCCAGCGGTAGGGCGCTTCGACGTACTCGCCCGAGCCGGCCGCGCTGCGGGTCCGCATCACCGGGTCGAGCGAACCGTGCAGGTGGAGGGTGGGGACGCGGACGGGCCGCTTCATCCTCCGGTTGAACTGGATGCCGTCGGGCCGCGCCATCGAGCGCACCATCCAGCGGTACGGCTCGATGGAGCAGTGGGCCGTGGACGGGATGCACATGGCGCGCCGGTAGGTCTCCACGGCTTCGTCCTCGGGCTGGCGGGGGCCCGACCAGTCCCGTACGAGCCGACCGACCAAGGCGGCGTCGTCCGCGACCAGTTGACGCTCCGGCAGCCAGGGGCGCTGGAATCCCCAGACGTAGGACCCGGCGGAGGTCTGCTTGAGGTCGGCGAGCATCGCCGAGCGCCAGCGGCGCGGATGCGGCATCGACGACACCACGAGCCGGCGCACCAGCTTGGGACGCATCACGGCCGCCGTCCACGCCAGATAGCCGCCCAGGTCGTGGCCGACCAGGGCCGCGTCCGGCTCGCCAAGGGACCGTACGACGCCGGTGATGTCAAGGGCGAGATTGGCCGGATCGTAACCGCGCGGGGTGCGGTCGCTGCCGCCGACCCCGCGCAGGTCCATGGCGACCGCGCGGAATCCGGCGTCGGCCAGCGCGGTCAGCTGATGGCGCCAGGTCCACCAGAACTGCGGAAAACCGTGGAGCAGCAACACCAGTGGCCCGTCGCCGAGTTCGGCGATATGGAAGCGGGCACCATTGGCCGCCACGTCCCTATGGGTCCAGGGACCATCGATACGGACGGGGCTGCCGGTGCCGCCAGGGCTTCCGGTACCGGGATCGGGTGCGGTCATGCAGACGAGCGTGCCACAGAGGCGGGCGTCTGAGTGACCGCGTCCTGGACGGGCGCCGGACGCGGGTGCGGCTTCACGCCCTGCAGCGTCGCGGCCGTCTGCTTGGCCGAGGCGATGGACTTCTCCGGCGGCTTGACCTTCTTGAACTTGGCGATGGCGAGCACCCCGAGCAGCCCCGCGAGCACCAGGAACGCGCCGCCGACGATGAGGAACGACCAGGCCAGACCCAGCCCCAGGTTGTGGATGCCGTACGCCGCCGCGAAGCTCAGCACCGGCAGCGAGAACAGCGCGAGCACACCGGCCGTGCTGATGGCGATGCCGCCGATCGCCCCGCGCTTGACGTCCTGGCGCAGCTCGGCCTTGGCCAGCGCGATCTCGTCGTGCACCAGCGCGGACATCTCGGCGGTCGCGGAGGCGACCAGCTGGCCGAGGCTGCGCTCGGCGCTGCCGGCGTTGTGGCTGGGGTCGCTCATCGCTGACTCCCTCATCTCTTCTCGGATACCGACGGGTCGTACTTGTCCAACAGGTCTAACAGGTCCAACAGGCCCGTTGTCAGATCATGCCGGACTGTCGCCGTCGTCGCGCCCCGCCCCCGCCAGTTGCGCCAGCCTGCGGTGCTCGGCCGCCTTGTTCTCGTAGATCGTGGCCATCCGCAGGTGGTACTCCGGCTTGTCCAGTTCGTACATGTCGGGGATGCCGTCCTGGTCGTCGTCCCGCTCCTCGTCCTCGACGAGCGCCTTGTACTTGCGTACCCGCATCTTGAGCAGGACGGAGGCGAGGACCGCGGCCATCAGCGAGCCCACGAGCACGGCCGCCTTGACCTCGTCGGTCAACTGGACCTGGTCGGCGAAGGCGAGTTCGCCGATGAGCAGCGAGACGGTGAAGCCGATGCCGGCGAGCGAGGCGACGGCGAAGACGTCGGCCCAGGCCAGGTCGTCGTTGAGCTCGGCCTTGGTGAACCGGGCGGCCAGCCAGGTGCCGCCGAAGATGCCGACGGCCTTGCCGACGACCAGGCCGAGCACGACGCCGAGCGTCTCGGGCCTGGTGAAGACGTCGGCCAGGGTGCCGCCGCTGATGCCCACACCGGCCGAGAACAGCGCGAAGAGCGGCACCGCGAGCCCGGCCGAAACCGGCCGCATCAGGTGCTCGATGTGCTCGCCGGGGGAGTGCTCCTCGCCCTCGGTGCGATGGCAGCGGAGCATCAGGCCCATCGCGACACCGGCGATGGTGGCGTGGACGCCGCTGTTGTACATCAGCCCCCAGATGACGAGCGCGAGCGGGATGTAGACGTACCAGCCCCGTACGCCCTTCCTGAGCAGCAGCCAGAAGACGGCGAGCCCGACCACGGCGCCGCCCAGGGCCGCGAAGTTGATGCTGTTGGTGAAGAAGACCGCGATGATCAGGATCGCGAAGAGGTCGTCGACGACGGCGAGCGTGAGCAGGAAGGCGCGGAGCGCGGAAGGCAGCGAGGTGCCGATGACCGCGAGCACGGCCAGGGCGAACGCGATGTCCGTAGCGGTCGGTACGGCCCAGCCGTCAAGGGATCCGTTGCCGGAGATGTTGACCAGTGCGTAGACGAGCGCGGGGACGGCCATGCCGCAGACGGCCGCGATCACGGGCAGCGCGGCTGCCTTGGGATCGCGCAGTTCTCCGGCGACGAGTTCACGTTTGAGCTCGATACCGGCGACAAAGAAGAAGATGGCGAGCAGCCCGTCGGCCGCCCAGTGCTGGATGGAGAGGTCGAGTCCCAGGGCGCCGATGCCCAGATGGAAACCTCGGACCGACTCGTAATTCGAACCCAGCGTGTTCGCCCAGATCAGCGCGGCGATCGCGGCCACGAGCAGCAGGACGCCGCCGACGGTCTCGGCGCGCAGCGCCTCCGCGACGAAGTTGCGCTCGGGCAGTGAGAGGCGGCCGAGGAACTTGCGCTTGCTGGGGGTGGGTATGGCCACGAGGGCGACCTCCGGTCGGTTCGGCGGGCATGACTGAGCACGTTGCCGACCAGACTTCCCGGCGCACCTGACCTTCTTGTCGCGTCATTGACGCTTTCCTTACTTTACCTAACCTTATGGAGTGCGCGTGCGGCAGGGTGAATCCGGTGATCATCACTTTAGGGGCATACCGGCCACAAGGCGCGCGAAAAGGGCCCGGCCGCCTCCCCGGCCGGGCCCTTCGGCGCTGGTCCGATGCTCAGTCCTCGCTGGCCGCGCTGGGCAGCTTGTTCTGGATCAGCGACATGACCGAGGAGTCGGTCAGCGTGGTGACATCACCCAGCTCACGGTTCTCGGCGACGTCGCGGAGCAGCCGGCGCATGATCTTGCCCGAGCGGGTCTTGGGCAGCTCCGCGACCGGCAGGACGCGCTTGGGCTTGGCGATCGGACCGAGCGCCGAGCCGACGTGCGCCCGCAGCTCCTCGACCAGGCTGTCGGTCTCGGCGGCGGTGCCGCGCAGGATCACGAAGGCCACGATGGCCTGCCCGGTCGTCTCGTCGGCGGCGCCCACCACGGCGGCCTCGGCGACCGAGGGGTGCGAGACGAGGGCCGACTCGACCTCGGTCGTCGAGATGTTGTGGCCGGAGACGAGCATGACGTCGTCGACGCGCCCGAGCAGCCAGATGTCGCCGTCGTCGTCCTTCTTGGCGCCGTCGCCCGCGAAGTACTTGCCCTCGAAGCGCGACCAGTACGTGTCGATGAAGCGCTGGTCGTCGCCCCAGATGGTGCGCAGCATGGAGGGCCACGGCTCGGTCAGGACGAGGTAGCCGCCCCCGCCGTTCGGAACCTCGTGGGCCTCGTCGTCGACCACGGTCGCGGCGATGCCGGGCAGTGCGCGCTGGGCCGAACCCGGCTTGGTCTCGGTGACGCCGGGCAGCGGCGAGATCATCATCGCGCCGGTCTCGGTCTGCCACCAGGTGTCCACGATCGGGCACTTGTCGGCACCGATGTGCTTGCGGTACCACATCCACGCCTCGGGGTTGATCGGCTCACCGACCGAACCCAGGACCCGCAGACTGCTCAGGTCGAACTTGGCGGGGATGTCGTCGCCCCACTTCATGAACGTACGGATCGCGGTCGGCGCGGTGTAGAGGATGGTCACGCCGTACTTCTGCACGATCTCCCAGAACCGCCCCTGGTGCGGGGTGTCCGGGGTGCCCTCGTACATGACCTGGGTGGCGCCGTTGGCGAGCGGCCCGTAGACGATGTACGAGTGCCCGGTGACCCAGCCGATGTCGGCGGTGCACCAGTAGACGTCGGTCTCGGGCTTCAGGTCGAACACCGCGTGGTGGGTGTACGCGGCCTGGGTGAGGTAGCCGCCGGAGGTGTGCAGGATGCCCTTGGGCTTACCCGTCGTACCCGAGGTGTACAGGATGAACAGCGGGTGCTCGGCGTCGAAGGCGGTGGGCGTGTGCTCCACGGACTGGCGGGCGACAATGTCGTCCCACCACACATCGCGGCCCTCGGTGAACGCGGTGTCCTGGCCCGTGCGGCGTACCACCAGCACATGCTCGACCTGCGGGCACTTGGCGACGGCCTCGTCGATGGCGGGCTTGAGGGCGGACGGCTTGCCGCGCCGGTAGCCGCCGTCGGCGGTGATGACGAGCTTGGCGTCGGCGTCCTGGATGCGGGAGGCGACGGCATCGGCCGAGAAGCCGCCGAAGACCACGGAGTGCGCGGCGCCGACCCGGGCGCAGGCGAGCATCGCGACGGCGGCCTCGGGGATCATCGGCAGATACACCGCGACCCGGTCGCCGGCCTGAACACCCAGCTCCGTAAGGGCGTTGGCGGCCCTTGACACCTCGTCCTTGAGCTCGGCATAGGTGAGGGAGCGGCTGTCGCCGGGCTCGCCCTCGAAGTGGATGGCGACGCGGTCGCCGTGCCCGGCCTCGACATGGCGGTCGACGCAGTTGTACGCGACGTTCAGCTTGCCGTCGGCGAACCACTTCGCGAACGGCGGGTTCGACCAGTCGAGGGTCTCGGTCGGTTCGGTGGCCCAGGTCAGGCGCCGGGCCTGCTCGGCCCAGAAGCCCAGCCTGTCCGCCTCGGCCCACTCGTACGCCTCCGCCGTCACGTTGGCGTTCGCGGCCAGCTCGGAGGGCGGCGCGAACCGCCGCTCCTCCTTGAGCAGGTTGGCCAGGCTTTCGTTGCTCACGACATCTCCCTTTCCCAGGGCGTCCTATGTGCCTATGTGTCCCGGGCCATAGCTCATCAGGCCACAGGCCGGGTGACAAGGGCCTCCAGGGAATTGGTTTAGACCTGTAGGGCTCGCCGGCCGTCGGCGCGGCATGCGGACGGCCTCTCCTGCGGCCGGGGAGGCCGGTCGGGAGAGGCCGTACGTTCTCGACGAGGCGCGGCAGGTTCAGGCGTGCGTGTCCTCCAGGAGGTTGACGCCGACGCCTACGAAGACCTCCGCGTGGTCGTCCGGAGCCAGCAGATACGCCTGCGCCTCGCCTACATGGAAGTACATGCCGTGCAGGGCGAGGGTGCCGGCCTCCAGCGCGCGGGCCACCGATTCGTGCTGCCGCAGATGGTCCAACTGCTGGACGACATTGGTCAGACAGAGCTGTTCCACGGCATCGGCGGGCAGCCGCCCGGCGATCCGGGCCCAGGAGTGCCGTGGGCTTGCCATCCGCTCCAGGCTCGGCCTGCCGTACCGCAGCCAGCGGCGCAGCGGCGTCATCGGCGCCTCGGGGCTGCTGCTGAGCAGCGCCTGCATCGCGCCGCAGCCGGAGTGCCCGCAGACGGTGATCGACTGGACCTGGAGGATGTCCACGGCGTACTCGATGGCCGCGGCGACCGAGTCGTCGACGCCTTCCGCGCCCGGCGGCGGGACCAGGTTGCCGATGTTGCGGACGGTGAACAGATCGCCCGGCCCACTGGACGTGATCATGCTGGTGACCAGGCGGGAGTCCGCGCAGGTGATGAACAGCTGCTGCGGTCGCTGGCCCTCGCGGGCGAGCCGGGCCAGCTCGTCGCGCACCAGGGGAGCGGTGTTGCGCTGGAACGAGCTGAGACCGCTGGCCAGTTGGTGCCCGTGGGCGCGCTGTGGCGGCTGGTCGTGGCAGTGGTGGTTGCGCCACGGCGTCCAGGGGCGGCAGCACGTGTGCGCGGTGGAGGCGGGCTCGGCGACCCTGCCGCCGGCGCGCCCGGTGATGCGTACGTTGCCGCCGCGCGCGTGGTGCGCGTCCTGCCAGCCCTGCAGCGCCTCGAAGGCGGCGTGATCCATGAACGACCCGTCCAGCTCCACGATGGTGTCGGCTCCTTGGGGGACATGGCTGAGCGCCCGGGTCAGCCGGGGCACGGCGAGAAACGTCAACTGGCCGCGGGCACGCACCAGATACGTGCCGCCGGCCTCCTCCTGAACGGTGATCCGGGTACGGGCGAGCCGGTGCAGCGCGACGGCCACGGCCACCGCGATCCCCAGGACCACCCCTTGCAGCACGCCCAGGACGAGCACTCCGCCGACGGCAGCCACGTAAACCAGGAATTCGCGGTGCTTGTGGACGTTGCGGATGTGCGCGAAGTTGACCATCTGGATGCCGACCATCATGACCAGGGCGGCCAGCGCGGCCAGCGGGATCCACTCCAGTACGGACACGAGCAGCCCGGCCGCGAGCAGCACCCACACGCCGTGCAGCACGGTCGAGGCGCGGCCGGTCGCGCCCGCCCGGACGTTGGCGCTGCCGCGCACCGCGCCGCCCGAGACGGGCATGCCGCCGAGCAGCCCGGAGACGGCGTTGGCGATGCCCTGGCCGCGCAGCTCGCGGTCGAGGTCGGCGCGCGGCGGGGCCGTGGTGCCCGGCCGCTCGGACGCGAGGCGGTTCACGGCGACCGCGGAGAGCAGCGACTCCAGGCTGGCGACCAGCGTCACGGTGAGCACGGCGGCGGCGAGCCCGAGCACCGGCCCCTGCGGCAGCTCGGGCAGCACGTGCGCGTCCCAGGAGGGCAGGGCGACCCGGGCGATGTGCGGCGCGGCGAGCGCGGCGACGCCGGTGGCGACCACCACGCAGGCCAGTGCGGCGGGGATCCGGCGCAGGGCTTTTCCGATGCGCCCGGGAACGCGCGGCCACAGCAGGAGTACGGCGATGGTCAGCGCGCCGATGAGGGGGGCCGCGGGGCCGACCTGGGCCAACTGCTCGGGCAGGGCGAGGGCGTTGTCCACGACCGAGCTCTGCGGGGAGCCGCCGAGGACGATGTGGAGCTGCGCGAGCGCGATGGCGGCGCCGATGCCTGCGAGCGTGCCGTGCACGATGGCGGGGCTGACCGCGAGGGCGGAGCGCGCGGCCTTGAGTGAGCCCAGGGCGACTTGGAGCAGACCCGCGCACACGGTGATGGCGCAGCTGGTGCGCCAGCCGTAGGTCTGGATCAGCTCGGCGGACACCACGGTGAGGCCGGCCGACGGCCCGCTGACGAGCAGGGGCGAGCCGCCGAGCAGCCCGGCGACGATCCCGCCGACGCCGGCCGCGATGAGGCCGGCCTCCAGGGGCGCGTCGATGGCGACGGCGAGACCGAGCGACATCGGGACGGCGAGCAGGAAGACGGTGATGGACGCCGAGACGTCGGCGCCCTTGATCCGGAAGCGGCGCCTCGACCCGTCCCCGGAAGGAGACACCTGGTGCGGTCGCCGTATGCGAGGGGTGCGAGGTGGGGTCTTGGCGCGAGGGGGTACGCAAGCAGGCATGTTCCCGTCTCCTCCGGGCAGCGCGATCGCGGAACGTGGGGTCGCGGCCGTGGGTCACGGCGTGCAGCGGCGGGACTCTCAACTCTCGGTAAACGAATCGTAATGCAGAGTAAAGTATTGCGCTTCCCATTTGGGGCAAATGGGCCAGTTATTCACTCTGAAGGGTGAATAAGCAGCTTTTCAACCGGCTTGTCGCACCTCTGCCCCTGGGGTTGCGTGCGACTTTTGCGGCGCCGTGACGGCATGTCAATCACATAACCGCAAGAAAGAGGTGGGCGGATGATCGAAGCCACGCACGCCACCCGGAGGATCGCTGTCGGTGTCATCGCCGCGGCGCTGGCCGCCGGAGCCGCGGGCTGTTCCTCGGACCCGGCCGGGCCGGGCGCGCACGCCGGCCCGCAGGGCGCGGCCGCCCCCAAGATCGCGCCCCATCTCATCGGGGACGGCTCCACTGCGTACACCGGGCTCCAGCCGCACCTGCTCAAGGCCCAGAAGCTCAAACCGGGGCAGCAGCCGCCCCAGTTCGTGGTGTTCTCCTGGGACGGCGCGGGCGAGGACAGCCAGAAGCTCTTCTCACACTTCCGCCAGGTCGCCAAGGAGTCCAACGCGACCATGACGTACTTCCTGAGCGGCGTGTACTTGCTCCCCGAGGCCAAGGCGAGCCTGTACACCGCGCCCAAGCACTCCTCGGGCCTCTCGGACATCGGTTTCAATGACGACAAGGGCATCAAGGACACCGTCACCCAGCTGCGTGCCGCGTGGCAGGAGGGCAACGAGATCGGGACCCACTTCAACGGCCACTTCTGCGGCCCCGAGGGCGGTGTCGGCACCTGGTCGGTGGACGAGTGGAAGAGCGAGATCGCGCAAGCCAAGTCCTTTGTGAAGAACTGGAAGACGAACTCCGGCATGAAGGCGGAGGCGCCGCTGCCGTTCGACTACGACAAGGAACTCATCGGCGGCCGCACCCCGTGCCTGGAGGGACGCAAGAACTTCGTCGCGGCCGCGGGCCAGATGGGCTTCCGCTACGACACCAGCGCCGTCAACGACCAGGTGTGGCCGAAGAAGAACGACAACGGCGTCTGGGACCTGTCGATGCAGCTGGTACCCGTCCCGGGCCGCGGCTTCGAGACGCTGTCCATGGACTACAACTTCTACATGAACCAGTCCAACGCGATGACCGGTGACGCCGATCAGCACGAGTACTGGGGCAACCAGATGCGCGACGGCCTCCTCCAGGCCTTCGCCCGCTCCTACGACGGCAACCGCGCCCCGCTGATCATCGGCAACCACTTCGAGTCCTGGAACGGTGGCACCTATATGCGCGCCATCGAGGACACCATCAGGACGGTGTGCGTGAAGCGCGACGTCCGTTGCGTCTCGTTCCGTCAGCTCGCCGACTGGCTGGACGCGCAGGACCCGGCCGTGCTCGCCAAGCTCAACGCGCTGAAGGTCGGCGAGGCACCCAAGGGCGGCTGGGCAGCCCTGGAGGCCGCCCAGTCCGGGGCCCCCGGGAAGCCGGTCGCCCCGCTGAAGCCCGCGGCGCCCGAGCCGGCCGTCAGGCAGGCTGCGGCTCACTGACCTCGGCGATCAGCCCCTCGCTCAGCACGAAGGCGGGGTCGACCTGCGCGGCCAGGTCGGCCCCGGTCTTCGCATTGCCCCAGCTCTCCGCGTTCTTGAGATGGAAGTGCACCATCTGCCGCGTGTAGCGCTCCCAATCCCGGTTCCCGTACGAATCGTCCGCCGCGTCCTGGAGCGTCTGCAGGGCGAGCCGGTTGTCGGCCTCCAGGAGCTCGAACCGCGGAGGGCGGCCCTTCTCCATCGCGCGGACCCAGTCGGAGTGGCCCACCGTCACCAGGAGGTCGTCGCCGACCTCGGCGCGCAGGAAGTCCACGTCGTCCTGGCCCTGCACCTTGTTGCCGACGACCATGAGCCCGACCCCGTAGTCCCGGGCGTACTCCTTGTATTGGCGGTAGACCGAGACGCCCTTGCGGGTCGGCTCGGCCACCAGGAAGGTCATGTCGAAGCGCGTGAACATGCCGGAGGCGAACGAGTCCGAGCCCGCCGTCATGTCGACGACGACGTACTCGTCCACGCCGTCCACCAGGTGGTTCAGGCACAGCTCGACCGCGCCGACCTTCGAGTGGTAGCAGGCGACGCCCAGGTCGGACTCGGTGAACGGGCCGGTCGCCATCAGCCGGATGTCCCCGTCGTCGAGCACCACCCGGCGCGCGCACGCCTCGTACACCGGGTTCGCCTCGCGCACCCTCAGCAGCCGGGAGCCGTGGCCGGGCGGCGTCGTCTTGATCATCGTCTCGGTGGAGGTGATCCGCGGGTTGGTGCCGCGCAGGTACTCCTTGATGAGCGGCAGGTGCGCGCCCATCGCGGGCAGGGCCGCGGCCTCCTCCTCGTCGAGCCCGAGCGCGGCCCCGAGGTGCTGGTTGATGTCGGCGTCGACCGCGACGACGGCGGCCTCGTTGGCGGTGAGGTGACGAATGAAGAGCGAGGACAGCGTGGTTTTGCCGCTGCCGCCCTTCCCCACGAAAGCGATCTTCATGTTCACCAAGGGTAATTGCATGGTGGCGTTATGTATGCATGCCGAGTGAAGAAGACCACTCGAAGGTGGGGCGCGGCTTGCGGACGCGTAGCCTCCTTACCTATGAGTACGAACGCCGCTGACCCTCTCGTCGCCCTCGGTGGGCTGCCGGGCGTCCCGGACGCCGTGGACTCCGTGCGCAAGGCCGTGGACCGGGTCTACGGGCACCGTGTGATGCGGCGCCGCAGCAACGAGATCACCTCGGAAGCGGCACTGCGCGGGGCCCGCGGCAGTGCCGCCCTGTCCGGCGCGGACTGGGCCCTCGAAGAGGTGCGGCGGCGTACCGACTTCGGCAGCGAGCCCGAGGCGCGCACGGTCGGCGCCGCACTGCGACTGACCGCCGAGGCGGGCCAACTCCTTTCCATCTGGCGGCAGTCGCCCCTGCGGGTGCTGGCCCGGCTGCACCTGGTCGCCGCCGCGGACGCCGGTGACGCGGTCGGCCGGCCGCGTCAGCACGGCGAAGCCGTCGACGAGCCGCTCATCGAACTTTCCCTGCCGGACGCGGACGAGGTCGCGGGGCGCCTCGAAGGCCTCTCCCAACTGATCATCGCGGGCAGCTCGGCCCCGGCCCTGGTGACCGCCGCCATCGTGCACGGAGAGCTCCTCGCGCTGCGGCCCTTCGCCTCGTACAACGGACTCGTCGCGCGCACCGCCGAGCGGATCGTGCTGATCGGCAGCGGCCTGGACCCGAAGGCGATCTGCCCGGCCGAGGTCGGTCATGCGGAGCTGGGGCGGGCGGCCTACGCGGCGGCGCTCGACGGCTACGCCTCGGGGACCCCGCAGGGCATGGCGGCCTGGATCGCCCACTGTGGCAAGGCGGTCGAGCTGGGTGTGCGCGAGTCGACGGCGGTGTGCGAGGCGCTGCAGCGAGGCGCCGCGTAGGCGGCAGGTTCGCCCGACTGCTCGCGACGGGCCCCCGGTTCGCCCTCCCCTGGGAGCCCCAAGCCGTACAGTGCGTACACCTGAAGTCGTACATTTCGTACGGGAAAAGGGTTGCGGCGGTATCGATGTCCGATACCGCCGCTGGCATGTCCACCGTGTTACCAAGCGTCCTCGAAAATTGCCCATCAGGCCGGGATTCTCTGCCCGTTCACCTGGTGCGGCTGGCCCGTAATCGACGGGTCGACGTCGCGTGGGTGCTCGATGTTCATGCTCGGTCCGTGGGGCCTTTATTGCGTAGAAGGTGATCCTCTCGGATGTCCCAGGTCTCGCGGGCCGTTGAGTCCTTTCTACTCCCGTATGGCGGGAAGCGAAACCCCTGACCCCAGTTCTTTACTTTTAGGTTCAAACAGGGGTAAAGCGGACGACCGTTTCCTCGTGTGCTCTCCAGGAACACCCTTCGGGCGGGTTCGTGCACCGCCTCAAGCAGAGTCGCAGCCACGCCGGCGGCTGGCGTACCAGACGAGACCCGCGGTCGCCGCGGCCGCTCCGACCGCTGCCGCGACCAGCAGCGCCGACCGGGGCGGCATCTTGATGACGGGCAGCCGTTGTTTGAGACTGACCGGCCTGTTGAAGACGAGAACCGGCCATTCCCGGGCGGCCGCTTCGCGGCGCAGTGCCCGGTCCGGATTGACGGCGTGGGGGTGGCCGACCGACTCCAGCATCGGCACATCGGTTGCCGAATCGCTGTAGGCGTAGCAGCGTGCCAGGTCGTATCCCTCGGACTCGGCCAGCTCCTTGACGGCCTCGGCCTTCGTCGGCCCATAGGCGTAGTACTCGACGTCCCCCGTGAAGCAGCCGTCGTCGCCGACCACCATTCTGGTAGCCACCACCCGGTCCGCGCCGAGCAGTTCGCCGATCGGCTCGACGACCTCGGCGCCGGACGTCGACACGATGACCACGTCGCGGCCGGCGGCGTGGTGCTCCTCGATCAGCGAGGCGGCCTCGTCGTAGATGATCGGGTCGATCAGGTCGTGCAGGGTCTCGGCGACGATCTCCTTGACCTGCTGGACGTTCCAGCCCTTGCAGAGGGCGGACAGATACTCGCGCATCCGCTCCATCTGATCGTGGTCGGCGCCACCGGCGAGGAATACGAACTGCGCGTACGCGGTGCGCAGTACGGCGCGGCGGTTGATCAGTCCTCCTTGATAGAAGGACTTGCTGAAGGTCAGTGTCGACGACTTGGCAATGACTGTCTTGTCCAAGTCGAAGAAGGCGGCGGTTCGCGGCAACGAGTGGTTTTCCACGAGCCCGAGCATAGGCGCCCACCATTCGGCGTAAGCTGGGGCGCGTGGGTTTGCCTGAGAAGGCTCTCGGGTACACCATGGAAGTCACGGATCGTTCGCGACCGTGCTAACCCGGTCCGACTCCTCCCCCCCCGAGTCGGCCGTGGGGACGACCCCCGCTCTCCCCCCCGGCGGGGGTCGTCGCATGTCCGGATGCGTTTTCGGCCCTTGGATCCGATCGTCGTCCCCCTCTTGCCGACTCGCGCCTGTCGCTCTTCCATGCCTGAGACTCGTCACTGTGCGTAGCGGTTGCGCTGCGCTCCGGAAGTCACCGGTATAGGTGAACGGGATATTCACAACGCGGATAGTTGTCCACAGATTTCGATCAAGATCCACATTATTTCGAGTCTCCCTCCACGGTGATTCCAGTTCGCGAAGAACGCGGACACGGGAATCCGAGTGAGAGGGGGCGGAAATCGTGGACGGAGTCATGGCTTCCGATCGGCCGCCGGGTACGGAGGGGCGGCGCGGCGGACCGCTGATCGTGACCGAGGACGAGGAGCTGCTCGACGATCTGCTGCGCCTGTGCGCGGCGGCCGGCACCGAACCCGAGGTGTGCCACGGCGTGCCCGACCGCAAGGGCGGCTGGGAGAGTGCACCACTGATCCTGGTCGGCGACGACGCCGCTCCCCGGCTGCTCGGATCGGCCCGCAGGCGCGGGGTGCTCCTGGTGGGCCGGGACCAGGACGACCCCGGCGTGTGGCAGGCCGCGGTCGAGCTCGGCGCGGACCATGTGCTGCGGCTGCCCGACGCCGAGCCGTGGCTCGTCGACCGGATCGCGGACGCGGCCGAAGGCGTAGGGCGCCCGGCCCTGACCGTCGGAGTGATCGGCGGACGAGGCGGTGCCGGGGCCTCCACGCTGGCCTGCGCCCTCGCGGTGACCGCCGCCCGGTCCGGGCAGCGCACCATGCTGATCGACGGCGATCCGCTCGGCGGGGGCCTCGACGTCCTGCTCGGCGGGGAGCAGGCCGATGGCCGCCGGTGGCCGGATTTCGCCGCTTCGCGGGGGCGGGTCGCCGGGGGCGCGCTGGAGGAGTCGCTGCCGCGGCTGCATCAATTGAGGGTGCTGAGCTGGGACCGGGGGGACTCGGTGGTGATCCCCGGGGAGGCGATGCGTGCGGTGCTCGCGGCGGCCCGCCGGCGCGGCGGGGTGGTCGTCGTGGACCTGCCGCGCCGCGTCGACGATGCGGTGGTCGAGGCGCTCGCCCAGCTGGACCTGGGGCTTCTGGTGGTCCCGGCCGAGCTGCGCGCGGTCGCGGCGGCGAACCGGGTCGCCTCCGCGGTCGGCATGGTGCTGCGCGATCTGCGCGCGGTGGTACGGGGCCCGTACGCGTCCGGGCTCGACGAGCAGTGGGTGGCCGACGCGCTGGGTCTGCCGCTCGCGGGTGAACTCCCGGTGGAATCAGGTCTGTTGGAGGCGCAGGAGGGTGGTGCGCCGCCCGGGAGTGCGCCACGCGGTCCACTGGCCAGATTCTGTACGGCCTTCTGGGGCCAGGCACTGGCAGGCGGCCTCGCCGGGGGAGCAGTGTCATGAACACGGTGCAGTCCTCCTTGAGTGCGTCGATGCCGGCCGCCGGCGGGGCGCGCCCCAGCAGGGCGCCGGTACAGGGCGCGGGCCCGCCGCTGCTCGACGCCGTACGGCAGCGCCTTGCCGAGAGCGGGGCCGAGCCCACCCCGGCCAGGGTCGCGGCCGCGCTGCGCGCTCAGGGGCGGTTGCTCGGCGACGCCGAAGTACTCGGCGGGGCCGAGGAGTTGCGGTCCGAGCTGGTCGGGACGGGGCCTCTTGAGCCCCTGCTCGCCGACCCGGAGGTCACGGACGTCCTGGTCTCGGCGCCCGACCGGGTGTGGGTGGACCGGGGCGGCGGGCTGGAGCTGACCGGGGTCCGCTTCGTCGACGCGGCGGCGGTGCGCCGGCTCGCCCAGCGCCTCGCCGCGGTGGCGGGACGCCGGCTCGACGACGCCCGGCCCTGGGTGGACGCCCGGCTGCCGGACGGCACCCGGATGCATGCCGTCCTGGAGCCGGTCGCCGTCGGCTCGGCCTGTCTCGCGCTGCGCGTGGTGCGGCCGAGGGCGTTCTCGCTGGCCGAGCTCGCCGAGGCGGGCACGGTGCCGCCCGATGGTGAGCGGATGCTGCGGGCGTTGATCGAAGCCCGGGTGTCGTTCCTGGTGAGCGGCGGCACGGGCACCGGCAAGACCACGCTTCTGTCCACCCTGCTCGGCCTGGTCGGAAAGGGCGAACGGATCGTACTGGCCGAGGATTCGGCCGAGTTGAGGCCCGACCATCCGCATGTGGTGCGCCTCGAATCACGGCCCGCCAACCAGGAGGGCGCGGGTCTGGTGACCCTGCGGGACCTGGTGCGCCAGGCCCTGCGGATGCGGCCGGACCGGCTGGTCGTGGGCGAGGTGCGGGGCGCCGAAGTGACGGATCTGCTGGGGGCTCTGAACACGGGCCACGAGGGAGGTTGTGGGACGGTCCATGCCAATTCCGCCGCAGATGTACCGGCCCGTCTTGAAGCGCTGGGCACGGCGGCCGGGCTCGACCGGGCCGCGCTGCACAGCCAGTTGGGGGCCGCGCTGTCGGTGGTGGTCCATCTCGTACGCGATCGGGATGGGCAGCGCCGGATCGCCGAGGTGCGCGTCCTGGAGCGCGACGCGGCGGGGCTGGTGGTGACGGTGCCCGCGCTGCGGTGGGGCGCGGCGGGGTTCGAGCGCGACTCGGGCTGGGAGCGGCTGCGGGCGCTGGTCGGGGGTGCGTGGTGACGGATCTTCAGGTGGGGCTGCCCGCTTGGGCGGCGATGTGCGCGGGGGCGGCCGCCTGGATGTGGGCCGGGCAGGACCAGGGGATGCGGCGGGCCCGGCTGATGTTCGCGGGAGCCGGAAGCGCCGCCGGGGACGGCGCTTCCGGGGCGTCGCCTCTCGGGCGGTTGCTCGAGGGGATGCGGGGCCGGGCGCGGTGGCGGATGGAGTGGCTGTGCCTGCCGCTGGGTCTTGTGCTCGCCGTCCTGGGCGGATCGGTGCTCCCGCTGGTCGTAGGGGCGGTGGCAGTGCCCTTGGTGGGGCGGCGGCTGCGGGCCCGGGAGCGCGAGCGGGCCAGGGCACGGCGGGCCGACGAGGTGATCGCCTGGTGCGCCGCCGTGGCGGGGGAGCTGCGAGCAGGCCGTCAGCCCGGCCAGGCGCTGGCCGCGGCCGCCCGGGACACGGCGGCCCTGGGCACGGCGACGGCCTCCGTGGTGGCGGCCGCGAAGTTCGGCGGCGATGTGCCGGGGGCGTTGCGCGAGGCGGCCAGGGAGCCGGGCGCCGAGGGCCTCGCCGGGGTCGCCGCGTGCTGGCAGGTCGCGGTGGACGGCGGGGCGGGGCTCGCCTCCGGCCTGGAACGCCTGGAGAGCGCGCTGCGGGCGGAACGGGAGCAACAGGAAGCACTCGGCTCCGAGTTGGCCGGCCCCCGCACCACCGTGCTTCTCCTCGCCCTCCTGCCGGCTCTGGGGCTTGTACTCGGCACGGCGATGGGCGCGAGCCCGCTGCGGGTGCTGCTGCACAGCCCGGCCGGGCTCGGCTGCCTGCTGGTGGCCGCGGTTCTGGAGACCGCAGGGGTGTGGTGGGCGGCGCGGATCGTACGGGCCGGGGAGGGGCGATGAGCCTGTGGTCGCCGGAGGTTGTCCACAGGCTGGGGGCGGCGGTGGGGGTGGTTGCCCTAGTCCTGTGGACGGTGCTGGGCGTGGCGCGGCGCCATGAGGAGCGCAGGGTGCGGCGCCGGACGGCCGCACTGCTGGCCCTCGAGGCGCTCACCCTGCCCTCGCGCCGCAAATGGAGCCCGGCGTGGACGGCCCGAGCCAAGCGCGGGGGAGCCCCGCTCGGGGCGTTGGCGGCCGGCTATGTACTGGTCGGCGGGATCGGGGGCGTACTGGCGGGACTGGCGGCGGCGTACGGGGCCTGGGTGTGGGGGCGTCGGCGCCGGGCCCGAGGGGAGGGGGACGGTGCGCCCCGGGCGGCGCCCCGCGAACTTCCGCTCGCGGCAGACCTGTTGGCCGCCTGTCTCGCGGCCGGGGCCGGGCCGCGCGAGGCGGCGGGGGCGGTCGGGGCCTCATTGGAAGGGCCCGTCGGCGCACGGCTCGGCAAGGTCGCCGCCGAGCTGCGCATGGGCGGTGAACCGGCTGACGCGTGGGGGCGGTTGGGGGCGATGCCGGGCGCGGCCGAGCTGGCCCGCTGCCTGGAGCGGGCGGCTTCATCGGGGGCTCCCGCGGCGGGGCCCGTCGCGAGGGTGGCCGAGCGCTGCCGGGCCGAACGGACCCGCGAGGCATCGGCGCGGGCCAGACGAGCGGGCGTACTGATCACCGGTCCCCTGGGCCTCTGCTTCCTCCCGGCTTTCCTCGCGGCGGGGGTTGCCCCGGTGGTGATCGGGCTCGCGGGAGGGCTGCTCAGGCGGTGAAGGGGTGCACCTCGCCGAACCGCTCGGGCGACTCACCCGTACGACAGGCCCGTCATTCAACGTACGTATTAATCAAAGGAGCTGGGACTCATGGGCACGGTAATCAATCGGCAGGTCGGTGCGATGGCGCGGCGGATGCGGCTCTGGGGGCTCGCGCTGCGGCGCAGGGTGCGGGGGGACGCGGGGATGACGACCTCCGAGTACGCCGTGGGCACCCTCGCGGCGTGCGCCTTCGCGGCGATTCTGTACAAGGTCGTCACCAGTGGCGGGGTTGTGTCGGCGCTGACCCAGCTGATCACCAGGGCGCTCGATGTGCAGTTCTGAGCGCGGACGGCGGTGGCGGGGCGACCGGGGGTTCGTGACGGCCGAGACGGCCGTGGCGATTCCTGCCCTGGTCGGGTTCGCGCTGGCGCTGCTCTGGGCGCTGACGGCGGCCTCGGCGGAGATCCGGTGTGTGGACGCGGCCCGGGCCGGGGCGCGCGCGGCGGCCCGCTCGGAGCCGGAGGCCGTGGCCGTGGCGGCGGCCAGGTCGGCGGCACCCAAGGGCGCCACGGTCACGGTGCGGCGGGCCGGGGAGCTGTGGCGGGTCCGGGTGGAGTCCGCCACGCCCGGTCCGCACCACCTGGCCGTGACGCTGAGCGCCGAGGCCGCGGCACTGGCCGAGGACACGGTGGGGGAGGGCTCGTGAACCGGCGGATGCGGGGTCTTGCGGACCGGCGGACGGGAGGTCGCGTGAGCCGGTGGGTCCGAGACCCTGTGGAGGGGCTGGGCAGAGCTCTGCACAACCGATGTACGCAGGAACGGAGTTGCGCCGACCGGGGCTCCGCCACCGTGTGGGTGGCGCTCACGGCCGCCACGATGTGCGCCGTGTTCGCGGCCGTGCTGTGCCTCGGCCAGGCGGTGGCTGCCCGGCACCGGGCCGGAGGCGCCGCCGACCTGGCCGCGCTCGCGGCGGCCGACCGGGCCCTGTGGGGCTCGCCGGATGCCTGCGCCAAGGCTACCGAGGTGGCCCGGGCCCAGGGCGCGGAGATGGTGCGCTGCACGGTGTCCGGAGAGATCGCGGACGTACGGGTGCGGGCGAGGTTCGGCCCGTACGCGCCGAGCGTCAGGGCCCGGGCGGGGCCGTCTCCGGCTCTTCGGGGGCTCCCCGCAGCAGTTCCGTGAGGAGGCGGACGGCGCCGCGTTTGTGCAGCGGGTCGTTGCCGTTGCCGCACTTGGGCGACTGGATGCAGGACGGGCAGCCGGCCTCGCACTCGCAGGACGCGATTGCCTCGCGCGTCGCGGCCAGCCAGCGCGCGGCGGTGTGGAAGGCGCGCTCGGCGAAACCGGCGCCGCCCGGGTTGCCGTCGTACACGAAGACCGTGGGCAGCAGGGTGTCCGGGTGCAGCGGCACGGAGACGCCGCCGATGTCCCAGCGGTCGCAGGTGGCGAAGAGCGGCAGCATTCCGATGGAGGCGTGCTCGGCGGCGTGCAGGGCGCCGCCGAGGATCTCCGGGTTGATGCGGGCGGCGTCGAGCTGGTCTTCGGTGACGGTCCACCACACGGCCCGGGTGCGCAGGGTGCGGGGCGGCAGGTCGAGCTTGGTCTCGCCGAGCACCTCGCCGGTGATGAGTTTGCGGCGCAGGAAGGAGACGACCTGGTTGGTGACTTCGACGGAGCCGTAGCAGAGGCGGCCGGCTCCCCACGGGATCTCGGTGTCGGTCGAGAGGACGGAGATGGAGGTGGTGTCCCTGGCAACGGTCGAATAGGGCGGGCTCGCCTCCTCGACGAGGGCGGCGGAATCCTCCAGGTCCAGGCGTTCCACCAGGTACGTACGGCCCTGGTGGAGGTGGACGGCGCCGTCGTGGACGGTGGTGTGGGCGGCGGACGCGTCGACCGTGCCGAGCAGCCGTCCCGTCGAGGCCTCGACCACCTGGACCGGGCGGCCGCCACCGCCCCGGATGTCGGTGAGGTCGGCGGCCCGCTCGCGGCGGGTCCAGAACCATCCGTTGCTGCGGCGCCGGAGCAGTCCCGCCTGCTCCAGCTGGGGCATGAGTTCCGGGCTCGCGGGGCCGAACAGTTCCAGGTCGGACTCGGTGAGCGGGAGTTCCGCCGCCGCCGCGCACAGGTGGGGGGCCAGGACGTACGGGTTGTCCGGGTCGAGCACGGTGGACTCGACGGGTTGCTGGAACAGCGCCTCGGGGTGGTGGACGAGGTAGGTGTCCAGCGGGTCGTCGCGGGCGATCAGGACGGCCAGGGCGCCCTGGCCCGAGCGCCCGGCCCGGCCCGCCTGCTGCCACAGCGAGGCCCGGGTGCCCGGGTACCCCGCGATCAGGACGGCGTCGAGGCCCGAGACGTCGATGCCGAGTTCCAGGGCGGTGGTGGCGGCCAGGCCCAGGAGCTCGCCGGAGTGCAGGGCCTGCTCCAGGGCGCGGCGCTCCTCGGGGAGGTAGCCGCCCCGGTAGGCGGCGACACGCCGAGCGAGGGTCCGGTCGACCTCGTACAGGCGCTCCTGGGTGATGACGGAGATCAGTTCCGCGCCGCGCCGGGAGCGGACGAAGGCGACCGTGCGGACCCCCTGCACGGCCAGGTCGGTGAGGAGGTCGGCGGTCTCGGCGATGGCGGTGCGGCGCACCGGGGCGCCCTTCTCGCCGGCCAGCTCGGTGAGCGGGGGCTCCCACAGGGCGAAGACCAGCTCGCCGCGCGGGGAGGCGTCGTCGGCGACCTCGACGACGGGCAGGCCGGTCAGGCGGCCCGCGGCGACGGCGGGCTCGGCGGCCGTGGCCGAGGCGAGCAGGAAGACCGGATCGGCGCCGTAGCGGGCGCACAGGCGGCGCAGACGGCGCAGGACCTGGGCGACGTGGGAGCCGAAGACGCCGCGGTAGGTGTGGCACTCGTCGATGACGACATAGCGCAGGGCGCGCAGGAAGGAGGCCCACCTGGGGTGGGAGGGCAGGATGCCCAGGTGCAGCATGTCCGGATTGGTGAGGACGTAGTTGGCGTACTGGCGTACCCATTCGCGTTCCTCGACCGGGGTGTCCCCGTCGTACACGGCGGGCCGGACCGCGTTGCCCAGCGGGGCCGCGAGGGCCTTCACCGAGCGGCGCTGGTCGGCGGCCAGGGCCTTGGTCGGGGCGAGGTACAGCGCGGTCGCGCCGCGGCCGTTGGGGGCCTCGGAGCCGTCCAGGAGCGTGCTGAGGACGGGCGCCAGGTAGGCGAGCGACTTGCCGGAGGCGGTGCCGGTGGCGATCACCACCGACTCGCCGTTCAGGGCGTGCTCGGCGGCGGTGGCCTGATGGGCCCAGGGATGCTCGACGCCGGCGCCCTGAATGGCGTTGATCACTTCCGGGCGGATGAGGTGTGGCCAGACTGCATGACGGCCCGCGCGCGGGGGCAAGTGCTCCGTATGAGTGATGCGCGCAGCCCGGTCTGCCCCTGCGGTGAGCCGGTCGAGGACCGTGCCGGGGTCGGGTCGTTCACCCGTGCTGTCGGCGGGTGTTCTGGGGCGCTGTTTCCTGGCCATCGGCACCGAGTGTGTCACTGGCGTAGCGGACAATGGTCCCAAGGCGTCGTGCATGGCTGCTGGTAAGTGATTGAATGCCATCGCGGCTGGCGATCCGTTCTCTGGCTCCGCCGGGGAGACTCAGGGGGCGGCCGCTCGATAGCAAGGTGCTGGAGGATCCGTGGACCTGTCCCTGTCGACTCGCAATGTGTCCGGCCCTGGTGGCGACCGTACGGTCGTCGAGGTCGGTGGCGAGATTGATGTGTATACCGCGCCCAAGCTGCGCGAGCAGTTGGTCGAGTTGGTGAACGACGGCAGCTACCACCTGGTTGTCGACATGGAGGGCGTGGACTTCCTCGACTCCACCGGCCTGGGTGTGCTCGTCGGTGGGCTCAAGCGCGTGCGCGCGCACGAGGGCTCGCTGCGCCTGGTCTGCAACCAGGAGCGCATTTTGAAGATCTTCCGGATCACTGGGCTCACCAAGGTGTTCCCGATCCACGGCTCGGTCGACGAGGCCGTCAACGCGACCGACTGACGGTGGCCGTCCTTCGACGGCTCCGGAGGAAGGACAGGGGCGCCGGGCGGCATTGTGGCCCGGGGCCCCTGAGATGTACGCCCGTACGTTCGAGGGGGATCGCCAATGGCCACCGTTGAACTCCGTTTCAGTGCCCAGCCCGAGCACGTCAGGACGGCCCGTCTGGTGGCGGCCGCCGTGGCGCGCCGGGCCGGGGTCGACGAGGCAGTGCTCGACGAGGTCAGACTCGCCGTCGGCGAGGCGTGCAGCCGTGCCGTGGGGCTGCACCGCTCGCACGGCATCGATGCCCCCGTCCGCGTCGTCCTGACCGAGGAGGAGAAGCTGTTCTCCATCGAGGTCGGCGACGAGGTGCCGGGGTCGGGTGTCGGCGCCTCGGCGGTGCCGGGGGTGCGCGGCGGCCCGGCGCCGGACGACGAGCTCGACGACGGCGCGGAGGATGAAATGGGCCTCGCTGTCATCAGTGGGCTTGTGGACGATGTGGAGGTCACCTCCGGCGAGTCCGGTGGTGTCATCCGGATGAGCTGGCCGACCACACCGGCCACGGTGCTTCCCTGATCCACTTCTTTTCGATATTGGGACGGGCCCTGCTGAGCAGGGCCTTTTTCATTTTCCGGGCAAGATTTCCGGGCCCCGTACCTAGATCGTCGATCAAGCGTCAATGCTTTTGCCCCATTACCGCTTTCGGGGGCATTCTCGTGACCGGATCTCTCTCTGATGAGCCGATGAAGGTCAATTCCATTTGCGGCGCCCTGTTTTGATCGTGTTCCGCTACCTACAATCCGTCCACATCTTGAGCTCTGAGCGTCAAGGAGGACGAATGGCGGGGCTCTTCAACCCAACGGAACTCGACCACCCCACATCCCTGGCTGCCGCGGTACTGACCGACGGCAACCGAATGATCGTGATCGTCATCGCGGCTGTCGCGCTGGCGGCCCTGATCGTCGCGCAATTGCTGGTGCGCCAGGTCCTCGCCGCGGGCGAGGGCACCGATTCGATGAAGAAGATCGCGGCTGCCGTGCAGGAAGGCGCAAATGCCTATCTGACCCGGCAGTTGCGCACCCTCGGCATCTTCGCCGTCGTGGTGTTCTTCCTGCTGTTCCTGCTGCCATCCGACAACTGGTCGCAGCGCGTAGGCCGTTCCGTGTTCTTCCTGATCGGCGCCGTCTTCTCGGCGACGACTGGATACATCGGGATGCGCCTCGCCGTGCGCGCGAATGTGCGCGTCGCGGCCGCCGCCCGGGAGGCGACTCCCTCGGAAGGCGAACCCGAAAAGGATCTCACCGCGGTCTCCCACAAGGCCATGAAGATCGCTTTCCGTACCGGCGGCGTCGTCGGCATGTTCACGGTGGGCCTCGGCCTGCTCGGCGCCTCGGTCGTCGTGCTCGTGTACGCGGCCGACGCGCCCAAGGTCCTGGAGGGCTTCGGCCTCGGTGCGGCCCTGATCGCGATGTTCATGCGTGTCGGCGGCGGCATCTTCACCAAGGCCGCCGACGTCGGCGCCGACCTGGTCGGCAAGGTCGAACAGGGCATCCCCGAGGACGACCCGCGCAACGCCGCCACCATCGCGGACAACGTGGGCGACAACGTCGGCGACTGCGCCGGCATGGCGGCCGACCTGTTCGAGTCGTACGCCGTGACCCTGGTCGCGGCGCTGATCCTCGGCAAGGCGGCGTTCGGCGACTCGGGCCTCGCCTTCCCGCTGATCGTCCCGGCGATCGGCGTGGTCACCGCGATGATCGGCATCTTCGCGGTCGCCCCGCGGCGCGCCGACCGCAGCGGAATGTCGGCCATCAACCGCGGCTTCTTCATCTCCGCGGTGATCTCGATGGTCCTGGTGGCCGTCGCGGTCTTCGTCTATCTGCCGTCTTCGTACGCCAAGTTGAACGGCGTCACGGACGACGTGATCAAGGGTCACGAGGGCGACCCGCGGATCCTCGCGCTCGTCGCCGTCGCCATCGGCATCGTGCTCGCGGCGCTGATCCAGCAGCTGACGGGGTACTTCACCGAGACGACCCGGCGTCCTGTCAGGGACATCGGCAAGTCCTCGCTCACGGGGCCCGCCACCGTCGTCCTGGCCGGTATCTCCATCGGCCTCGAATCGGCCGTCTACACCGCCCTGTTGATCGGTCTCGGCGTGTACGGGGCCTTCCTGCTCGGCGGCACCTCGGTCATGCTCGCGCTGTTCGCGGTGGCGCTGGCCGGCACCGGTCTGCTGACCACGGTCGGCGTGATCGTCGCCATGGACACCTTCGGCCCGGTCTCCGACAACGCCCAGGGCATCGCGGAGATGTCCGGCGACGTCCAGGGCGCGGGCGCCCAGGTGCTCACCGATCTGGACGCCGTGGGCAACACCACCAAGGCCATCACCAAGGGCATCGCGATCGCCACCGCCGTACTGGCGGCCGCGGCGCTCTACGGCTCCTTCAAGGACGCCATCGGGACGGCCGTCAACGACGTCCACGCCAAGGCGGGCGAGCTCACCTTGAGCATGGACATCTCACAGCCCAACAACCTGGTCGGCCTGATGCTGGGCGCGGCGGTCGTCTTCCTCTTCTCGGGGCTCGCGATCAACGCCGTGTCCCGGTCGGCCGGTTCGGTGGTCTTCGAGGTGCGGCGGCAGTTCCGCGAGCACCCGGGGATCATGGACTACACCGAGCAGCCGGAGTACGGGCGAGTCGTCGACATCTGCACGAAGGACGCGCTCCGCGAGCTGGCAACCCCCGGCCTGCTCGCGGTGCTCGCGCCCATCGCGGTCGGCTTCACCCTCGGCGTCGGAGCCCTCGGCTCCTACCTCGCGGGCGCGATCGGCACCGGCACCCTGATGGCGGTCTTCCTCGCCAACTCGGGCGGCGCCTGGGACAACGCCAAGAAGCTGGTCGAGGACGGCCACTTCGGCGGCAAGGGCAGCGAGGCCCACGCCGCCACCGTCATCGGCGACACCGTCGGCGACCCCTTCAAGGACACCGCGGGCCCCGCGATCAACCCGCTGCTCAAGGTGATGAACCTGGTGGCACTCCTGATCGCGCCGGCCATCGTGAAGTTCTCCTACGGAGGCGACGCGAACCCGGCCGTACGCGGGATCGTGGCGGCGCTCGCCGTCCTCGTCATCGTCGGCGCGGTGTACGTCTCGAAGCGGCGCAGCGTGGCCGTGGGTGACGACGGCAACAACGAGCGGGTCGCGAAGTCAGTTGACCCGGCGGTGGTTTCGTAGCCGTAGGGCGGGCAAAGGGCGGGCGGACGGTGGGGTTTGACACACCGTCCGCCCGTTCTGCTTGGTGCAAATGGCTGCAATAGGGGGCAGATCACACGTACGGCAAGCGTTTGTCGCCCACTTGGCGTGTATGTTCCGGGGCCGAGAGCCTTGGAAGGGACCAAACCGGTGAACAAGAAGCTTGCAGCCGCACTGTCCGGCGGTGCGGTACTGATGCTGACGTTGTCGGGCTGCAGCGACGACTCCAACAAGAAGGTCGACGACTGGGCGAAGACCTTCTGCAACACGGCCCAGCCCCAGTTCAAGAAGATCACCGACGCCAACGCCGCCATCCAGGCGCAGACGCGTGACGACAGCAAGCCGGCCGACGTGCAGAAGACCGACTCGGCCGCCTTCCAGCAGATCTCGGACGCCTACAAGGCGCTGGGCGCCGCCGTCGACAAGGCCGGTGCTCCGCCGGTCAAGGACGGCGCCACCACCCAGCAGGAGGCCGTCAAGGAACTGAACGCCTCCTCCGTGTCGTACGCGAACCTCAAGAAGAAGGTCGACGCGCTCAACGCCGGCGACCAGGCGGCGTTCGCCAAGGGCCTGGAGGACATCGCGACCGAGCTCGGCAAGATCAGCTCGACGGGTGACGCCTCCCTGAAGAAGCTGGAGTCCGGCGACATCGGAAAGGCCATGCAGAAGCAGCCCGGCTGCCAGAAGCAGACGCCGTCCGCCCCGGCGCCCTCCGGTTCGGGAGCGGGCGCCCCGGCCGCGTCGTCCTCGCCCTCGGGTTCCGCATCGCCGTCCGGCGCGGCCTCGTCCTCGGCGAGCCCGAAGTCGTAGTCGTAGGCGCCCTCGATCGTGGCCCGGCTCCCCCCAACGGGGGCCGGGCCACGGCCGTGATGGGGTGATTGTCAGCGGCAGCGGCCACAATGGCCGGGTGAGTACGACCAGTCTTCCCGCGCCCGATCACGCAGCCCGCCTGCGTGACGCCCTGCTCGCCGCCGCCTTCACCGCCGACGGCCTGCTCGACCTGCTCGGCGCGCCCGCGTACGCCGCGCTGGCCCGCAGCGAGACCGTCCCCGCCCTGCGCGCCACCCGCGGCGAGGCGCCGCTCGACACGCTGGTGCGGCTGTTCCTGCTCCAGCAGCCCGTCGCGTACGAGAGCGCCCGTGCGGCCCTGCCGCTGGAGGAGGCCCTCGCGGACGGCTGGGTGGTCCGCGACGGCGACGAGGTGCGGGCCACGGTGGACGTGCGGCCCTACGGCGGGCCCGAGGGGCAGGACTGGTTCATCGTCTCCGACCTGGGCTGCGCGGTCGGCGGCGCGGGCGGGGCGAGCGGCCGCGACGAGGCCATGGTGCTCGGCGTCGGCGGCGCCTCCACGACGCTGGCCGGCATCACGGTCCGGCGGCCCGTGGGCTCCGCCCTCGATCTCGGCACCGGCTCCGGCATCCAGGCGCTGCACGCCGCCCAGCACGCCACCCGGGTCACCGCCACCGACCTGAACGCGCGCGCGCTCGACTTCACCCGGCTCACCCTCGCCCTGTCCGGCGCGCCGGAGGCCGAGCTGCGGACGGGCTCGCTGTACGAGCCGGTGGGCGAGGAGACGTACGACCTGATCGTGTCCAACCCGCCGTTCGTGATCTCGCCCGGTGCCCGGCTCACCTACCGGGACGGCGGAATGGGCGGGGACGATCTGTGCCGCACGCTCGTTCAGCAGGCGGGGGAGCGGCTCAACCCCGGCGGGTACGCCCAGTTCCTGGCCAACTGGCAGCACGTCGAGGGCGAGGAGTGGCAGGACCGGCTCCGCTCCTGGGTCCCGCGCGGCTGCGACGCCTGGATCGTGCAGCGCGAGGTCCAGGACATCACCCAGTACGCCGAGCTGTGGCTGCGCGACGCCGGGGACCACCACACCGACCCGGCCCGGTACGCGGAGCGCTACGAGGCGTGGCTGGACGAGTTCGAGGCGCGCAAGACCAGGGCGGTCGGCTTCGGCTGGATCACCCTGCGCCGCACGGACAGCGAGCAGCCGTCCATCGTGGCCGAGGAGTGGCCGCACCCGGTCGAGCAGCCGCTCGGCGACGCCGTGCACGCGCACTTCGAGCGGCAGGACTATCTGCGCCGCCACGACGACGCGGCGCTGCTCGCCGACCGGTTCCGCCTGGCCGACGAGGTGGTGCAGGAGCAGGTGGGGCTGCCGGGCGCGGAGGACCCGGAGCACGTGGTGCTGCGGCAGAACCGCGGCATGCGCCGGGCCACCAAGGTGGACACGGTGGGCGCCGGATTCGCGGGCGTCTGCGACGGGCAGCTGCCGGCCGGACGGATCCTGGACGCGATCGCCCAGCTGATCGACGAGGACCCGGTGCGACTGCGGGACCGTACGCCTGAGGCGATCCGGCTCCTGGTCGAGCAGGGCTTCCTGGAGCCGGTGGCGGAGTAGCCCGAGGAGGGAGGCGGCACGGGGGACATCCACCGGGCCTATGGGAACGGCGCGTTGACCGGCGCAGGGCCGAGCATGCGACGGCTCGACGAGGCCGAAGTCCTGGTCGGGGCGTGGACGTTCGAGACGGCGGGGATTGGCTCGGGATACCGCTCGGCTCGGCGCCCTGCGGCTGCGCAGCCGCGTGGACGGGGCGCCGTGCCAGGGCAGTTGGCCTTGGTCCGCCGACCACGCCCCGCCGGTCCGCCGACCACCGTCGGCCACGCCGACCCGGCTCAGCGCGATGCCGTCGTCGCCCGCTCGGCCTCCGGGCTCGCGCTCGGCGTGCCCGGCCTGCGCATGCGGGAGGCGTTCCCCGTATCGAATGTGGCCAGTTCCGCCCTGCTGCTCGCCGGAGCGAACGTGCCCCGGCAGTCGCGGCCAGGGTGGACGCGTACGACGGGTGACGTACTGCAGTCGGCCCGACGGCGCATTCCAGCCGTCCCTCTCCGCATTGATGGAGTGCGGCAGGCGGCGGGCCACGCCCGAGGTGATGTGACGCTCGACGCCCCTGTGACGTACGACGCCTCGACGGGCTCTGACGACAGGGCGGATCTGGCTGAAATGTGCATGATCGGGTGACCGTTCACCCGGCGTTCTCCGGAATGCGGCCCCGGCTCTGTCTGGGAGTGCCGCGCCGTGACCAGGATCGCGCGCATGAACGCAATGGGTGGGACCGAGACGGGGCCGGCCGTCTTCGCGGGAACGGTGTTCGTGCTGTTCGGGGGCGCTCTGCTGCTGTGGACGGCATCCTGCGTGCGCCGCCGCACGCCGGTCGCACACGGCGTCTCCCCGGTCGCCTCGGCCGTGCTGTCGAGCGCCTTCGGCGCGGCCTTCCTCATGCTCGGCCTCTGGTGCTTCGCCCGAATCTAGACTTAAAGGGGACGAAACGCTTTTCGGAAGGCTTCGGGACGGTCCGGGCGGCAGGATCGCGGTAAGTCGGGTTACCGTTCGAGTGGCCGCTGCGGGCTTTTGCTGTTTGACACGGGGGCGGGTTGTACCGTCACACTCCGCAGCGTCATGTACTGACACCCGAGTGCCGACCGGAGAGAAGAGCGAAGTTGTCCCCGACCAGCGAGACCGCAAAGGGCGGCCGCCGACTCGTCATCGTCGAGTCTCCTGCCAAGGCGAAGACGATCAAGGGCTACCTCGGCCCCGGTTATGTCGTCGAGGCGAGCGTCGGGCACATCCGCGACCTGCCGAACGGCGCCGCCGAGGTGCCCGAGAAGTACACCGGCGAGGTGCGCCGTCTCGGCGTGGACGTCGAGCACGACTTCCAGCCGATCTACGTCGTCAACGCCGACAAGAAGGCCCAGGTCAGGAAGCTCAAGGAGCTCCTCGCCGAGTCCGACGAACTCTTCCTCGCCACCGATGAGGACCGCGAGGGCGAAGCCATCGCGTGGCACCTGCAGGAAGTTCTGAAGCCCAAGGTCCCGGTTCACCGGATGGTCTTCCACGAGATCACCAAGGACGCGATCCGCGACGCCGTCGCCAACCCGCGCGAGCTCAACCAGCGCATGGTCGACGCCCAGGAGACCCGCCGCATCCTCGACCGCCTCTACGGCTACGAGGTCTCGCCGGTCCTGTGGAAGAAGGTCATGCCGCGGCTGTCCGCCGGGCGCGTCCAGTCCGTGGCCACCCGACTCGTCGTGGAGCGGGAACGCGAGCGCATCGCGTTTCGTTCTGCTGAGTACTGGGACCTGACCGGGACGTTCTCCACCGGCCGGGCGGGCGACGCCTCCGACCCGTCCACGCTGGTGGCACGGCTCAACACGGTCGACGGCCGGCGCGTGGCGCAGGGCCGCGACTTCGGTCCCGACGGACAACTCAAGAGTGACGTCCTGCACCTGGACGAGGCGAACGCGCGGGCCCTGGCCGCAGCGCTCGCCGACTCCTCCTTCGCCGTGCGCTCGGTGGAGTCCAAGCCCTACCGCCGCTCGCCGTACGCCCCGTTCCGTACGACGACGATGCAGCAGGAGGCCTCGCGCAAGCTGGGCTTCGGCGCCAAGGCGACCATGCAGGTCGCCCAGAAGCTGTACGAGAACGGCTTCATCACCTATATGCGTACGGACTCCACGACGCTGTCCGACACGGCCATCGCGGCCGCCCGGGCCCAGGTGACGCAGCTGTACGGCGCCGACTACCTGCCGGACAAGCCGCGTACGTACGCCGGGAAGGTCAAGAACGCGCAGGAGGCGCACGAGGCGATCCGCCCTTCGGGTGATCGTTTCCGCACCCCGGCCGAGACGGGCCTGACCGGCGATCAGTTCCGGCTCTACGAGCTGATCTGGAAGCGGACCGTCGCCTCCCAGATGAAGGACGCGGTCGGCAACTCGGTGACCGTGAAGATCGCGGGGCGGGCGAGCGACGGCCGGCAGGCCGAGTTCACCGCCTCCGGTAAGACGATCACCTTCCACGGCTTCATGAAGGCCTACGTCGAAGGCGCGGACGACCCGAACGCCGAGCTCGACGACCGCGAGCGCCGACTGCCGCAGGTGGCCGAGGGCGACTCCCTGTCGTCCGAGGAGATCTCGGTGGACGGCCACGCCACCAAGCCGCCGGCCCGCTACACCGAGGCCTCGCTGGTCAAGGAGCTGGAAGAGCGCGAGATCGGGCGTCCTTCGACGTACGCCTCGATCATCGGCACGATCCTGGACCGCGGGTATGTGTTCAAGAAGGGCACGGCGCTCGTCCCGTCGTTCCTGAGCTTCGCCGTGGTCAACCTCCTGGAGAAGCACTTCGGCCGCCTCGTCGACTACGACTTCACCGCCAAGATGGAGGACGACCTCGACCGCATCGCGCGGGGCGAGGCCCAGGCGGTGCCGTGGCTCAAGCGCTTCTACTTCGGCGAGGGTGACGCGGCGACGGGCGGTGCCGCCTCGGCCGCCGGCAACGGCGACGGGGACCACCTCGGCGGGCTCAAGGAGCTCGTCACCGACCTCGGTGCGATCGACGCCCGCGAGATCTCCTCGTTCCCCGTCGGCGAGGGCATCGTGCTGCGCGTCGGCCGCTACGGCCCGTACGTCGAGCGCGGCGAGAAGGACTCCGAGGGCCACCAGCGTGCGGACGTCCCGGACGACCTGGCGCCCGACGAGCTGACCGTCGAGTACGCGGAGGAGCTGCTCGCCAAGCCGAGCGGCGACTTCGAGCTGGGCGCGGACCCCGTGAGCGGCCACCAGATCGTCGCCAAGGACGGGCGTTACGGCCCGTACGTCACCGAGATCCTGCCCGAGGGCACGCCGAAGACCGGCAAGAACGCGGTGAAGCCGCGGACCGCCTCGCTCTTCAAGTCGATGTCCCTCGACACGGTCACGCTGGACGACGCGCTCAAGCTCATGTCGCTGCCGCGCGTGGTCGGCGCCGACGCCGAGGGCGTCGAGATCACCGCGCAGAACGGGCGCTACGGGCCGTACCTGAAGAAGGGCACCGACTCGCGCTCCCTGGAGACCGAGGACCAGCTCTTCTCCATCACGCTCGAAGAGGCGCTGGCGATCTACGCCCAGCCCAAGCAGCGTGGCCGCGCCGCCGCCAAGCCGCCGCTCAAGGAGCTCGGCGTCGACCCGGTCAGCGAGAAGCCGGTCGTGGTGAAGGACGGCCGCTTCGGCCCGTACGTCACCGACGGCGAGACCAACGCGACGCTGCGGACCGCCGACAGCGTCGAGGAGATCACGCCGGAGCGCGGCTTCGAGCTGCTCGCCGAGAAGCGCGCCAAGGGCCCGGCCACGAAGGCGGCGAAGAAGGCTCCGGCGAAGAAGACCGCAGCCAAGAAGACCGCCGCGAAGAAGGCTCCGGCCAAGAAGACGGCGGCCGCGAAGAAGACCGCGGCGTCCAAGACGACCGCGGCCAAGAAGGCTCCCGCGAAGAAGACCGCGGCCAAGAAGGCCACGGCTTCGGAGTAGTCCGACGGTTGACGGGGGGCCGGGGCACACGCCCCGGCCCCCCGTTCCGCGTTGAGCCGCGGTGGAGCCCGAGTCGCGCCGTCCGCCCATATGTTCGGGCACCCCCGCGAGGACCGGCGCGCTCCGGATAGGCTGGGCGGATGACGCGAGGAGCCGAGCACCCCCCAAGCTCTGAAGGAGTCGTGAGCCCCATTTCCGACGCCCTGGCCGCAGACTCACGCGAGCGGGCCGTACGCGCCCTGCTGCGCATCCCTTCGCTGCGGCGGTTGTGGAGCGCACAGCTCGTCGGCGGGATCGGCGACACGCTCGCCGTACTCGTGACGCTGCTGCTGGCGTTGCAGGCCGCGGTGGAGCAGCAGTCCTTCGGCGGCGGATACCGGGGGGCGGCGTTCGCCGTCGCCGCGGTGCTCGGCGCCCGGGTGTTCGCGACGGTGCTCTTCGGGGCCGCGCTCCTTGGCCCGGTCTCCGCGCTGACCGCGCCGAAGGGGCCGCTCGACCGGCGCTGGACGATGGTCGGCGCCGACGGCGTACGGGCCGCACTGCTGATTGTCGCCCCGCTGTGGATCGACTGGACGCCGGCCAACGCCCTGCTCCTCATCCTCGTCACCGCGTTCCTCGCGGGAGTCGCCGAACGGTTCTGGACGGTCGCCAAGGAGAGCGCGGCGCCCGCCCTGCTGCCGGCGCCTCCTTTGGAGGGCGCCGCCGTCCGGCCGCTGCCGGACCATCTGGACGCGCTGCGCAGGCTCTCGCTGCGTACGACGTTCGTGGCGATCCCGCTGGGAGCCGCCGCCCTGCTCGTCGCGGCGCTGGTGAGCAACCTGCTCGGGACGGGCATCGACTGGTTCAAGCTGCACCAGGCCGCGCTCGGCTCCTACCTCGCCGCCGGGCTCTTCGCCGCGTCGATCTCCGTGGTCGCCCTGCTCGAACTGCCCGACACCCAGACGCCGCGGGCGCGGTCGCCGCTTGAGGGGCTGCGCAGGCCCAGCACCGGAAACGGTCCCGACAAGGGACGTACCGGCGCGGTCCCGCTGCTCGTGCTCGCCTGCGCCGCCGTTGCCGGCGCCATCGCCGCGGCCGCCTCGGTCGCCGTGCTGCACGCCGTGGACCTGGGCGGCGGCCCGGCCGCGTTCGCCCTCCTGATCCTCACACTGACCGGTGGCACGGTGCTCGGCATCCGTACCGCCGCCAAGATCCTTCCGGTGCTTTCCCGGCGCCGTCTGCTCTCCCTCGCGATCGCCGTCACCGGCGTCTCGCTGCTCGCCATGGGCCTCGTGCCGGACCTGGCCACCGTGCTGCTCATCGCGTTGTTCGCGGGCGTCGCCGCCGGTGTCGCCGCGAACACCGGACACGTACTGATCGACCAGGAGACCGAGGAGTACCGCAGGGCTCGCACCGCCGAGCACCTCCAAGCCGTCGTACGGGTCTCGATAGGGCTCGGCGCCATCGTCGCGCCGCTGCTCGCCGCGGCCATCGGCAGCCACCGCGTCGAGTCGGGCTCGTTCGTCTTCGCGCACGGCGGCGCCGGATTCACGCTGATGCTGGTCGGCGCGCTGCTCCTGCCCATGGCCGCGGTCGTCCTCGCCAAGGCCGACGACCGCCAGGGCGTCCCGCTGCGGCGCGACCTGGCCGACGCGCTGCGCGGCGCCGACCCGGCCCAGGCGCCCGCCGCGACCGGCTTCTTCATCGCCCTGGAGGGCGGCGACGGGGCAGGCAAGTCCACCCAGGCCGAGGCGCTCGCCGAGTGGATCCGGGCCAAGGGCCACGAGGTCGTCGTGACGCGTGAGCCCGGTGCGACGCCGGTGGGCAAGCGGCTGCGGTCGATCCTGCTCGATGTGTCGTCGGCCGGCCTGTCCAACCGCGCCGAGGCGCTGCTGTACGCCGCCGACCGCGCGGAGCACGTCGACTCACTGGTACGCCCCGCCCTGGAGCGCGGCGCGATCGTCATCTCGGACCGGTACATCGACTCGTCCGTTGCCTATCAGGGGGCGGGTCGTGATCTGTCGCCGACCGAAGTTGCCCGGATCAACCGGTGGGCAACTGGCGGACTTGTTCCGAATCTGACCGTTCTGCTCGATGTTTCGCCCGAAACGGCGCGCGAGCGCTTTACGGAGGCGCCGGACAGGCTGGAGTCGGAGCCGCCGGAGTTCCACGGACGGGTGAGGTCGGGGTTCCTCACCCTGGCCGCCGCCGACCCTTCGCGCTACCTGGTGGTCGACGCAGGCCAGGAGCCGGAAGCCGTCACCACGGTCGTACGCCACCGGCTCGACCAGATGCTGCCGCTCTCCGAGGCGGAGGTCAGGGCCCAGGAGGAGGCGCGGAAGAAGGCCGAGGAAGAGGCCAGGAAGCGCGCCGAGGAAGAGGCCGCACGCAAGGCCGAGGAGGAGCGCCTGGAGCGCGAGCGCCAGGCACAGCTCGCCAAGCTCCGTGCCGAGGAGGAGGAGCGCAAGCGGCGCGAGCTCGAAGAGGCGCGCCTGCGTGAGGAGGAGCGTCAGGCGGAGGAGGCCCGGCAGCGGGCCGAGGAGGCCAGGCGCCTCGCCGAGGAGGAGCGCGTACGCCGCGAGGCCGAGGAGAAGGCTCGCGCGGCCGAGCAGGAACGCCTGCGTCAGCAGGCGGAGGAGGAAGCCCGGCTGCGCGCCGAGGCGGAGGCACGCCGCCTGGAGAAGCAGCGCAAGGCCGAGGAGGCGCTGCTGCGCGCGGAAGAGGCGCGTCGGCTGGCCGAGGCCGCGGCGGTTGCCGCTGCGGCAGAAGCGGCTGCCAAGGAGGCCGGTTCGGCCGCGTCCCGTTCGGCGGGGTCGGCCGGTCCGGCTGCGGCGAACGCGTCCGGGGCGGTTGGCTCTGCAGGCTCTGGTTCCGGCGGGTCGTCGGGTTCCGCCGGTTCGTCCGGCTCGGCCCGCTCCGCCGGCTCGGCCGGTTCTGCCGATGCCTCGGAGTCGGAGATCACCGTGGAGACCCCGGTGGTCGGCCCGAATGAAGTGACCCAGTCGGTGCCGGTCGCCGAGTCCAACGAGGTCACCCAGCCCGTGCCGGTGGCCGAGCCGCATGAGGCGAGTGCGGCGGACGGTGCCAAGTCCGGGCGGGTCTCCGACGCCGAGGAGACGACGGTTCTGCCGTCGGTGCCGGACGCGGGACGGAACACCGGCCGGGACGCCCGGGCCGCCGACGAGACCGCGGTGCTGCCGCCGGTGCGCGACGCCGATCCGGCGGACCGGGTGCCGCCGGGCCTCTTCCGCGACGAGCGGGAGGCCGGGCACCACGCCGAAGGCGGCAACGAGCGCACACGCGAACTGCCGCAGATCGACCCGGAGACGGGCCAGGAGCGGCAGCGCCGGCGTTCGGACTGGGCGGAGGAGACCCCGCTGGACGATCTGCCGACGCTCGCGGACGAACTGCTCGGCCCCCGCGACGACGAGGACGACAACCCGCGCGGCGGCCGCCGCAGGCGCTGAGCGAACCGAGCGGGTCGGTTCGACCTGATTCGCCCCGAGACTGGCAGGCCAGGTCCCGCCCGGGGTGGGGTCGCCCGAAGCCCAGGCATTCGTGCTGGCACGCAGAGAAAGCTGCGTGCCGGCACGATCGTTTCGGGGGCCGGAATTTTCTAGAGTTCTGAGTGCCGCAGGACGGGCGAGCACCACCGCGCTCTCCTGACCTGTGGGGTTTTGCCCGCCGACGTCCGTTGTCAGTGGGATGGCGCACAATGGGGCGCAGCAGTGACCGCAGGTACGGAGGGGCAGTCGATGGCCGTTTGGGACGACCTGGTGGGCCAGGAGCGGGTGCAGGAGCAGCTGGGTGCCGCCGCCCGGGATGCCGATGCGCTCGTCACCGCCGAGCGTTCCGGTCAGCCGCGCCCCGAGGCATCGAAGATGACGCACGCCTGGCTGTTCACCGGCCCGCCCGGCTCGGGCGGCCCCACCGCGGCCCGCGCGTTCGCCGCGGCTCTCCAGTGCGTCAGCCCGGACCGCGCGCTCGGCGGCGCCCCGGGCTGCGGCTTCTGCGACGGATGCCATACGGCTCTGATCGGTACGCACGCCGATGTCACGGTCATCACCACCGAGGGCCTCACCATCGGCGTCAAGCAGACCCGCGAGCTGGTGCGGGGCGCCCAGATGTCGCCGTCCGGAGGCCGCTGGCAGGTGATCATCGTCGAGGACGCCGACCGGTTCACCGAGCAGGCCGCCAACGCCGTCCTCAAGGCCGTGGAGGAGCCCGCCCCGCGCACGGTGTGGCTGCTGTGCGCGCCCTCCTTGGAGGACGTGCTGCCCACCATCAAGTCCCGCTGCCGCCACCTCACCCTGCGCACACCCCCGGTCGAGGCGGTCGCCGACGTGCTGATCCGCCGCGACGGCGTCGAGCCCGAGGCCGCGTACGCGGCGGCCCGCGCCACCCAGGGGCACATCGGCCGGGCCCGCCGCCTGGCCACCGACGCCTCGGCCCGGGCCCGGCGGGCCGCGGTCCTCAAGGTGCCGCTGCGGGTCGACGACGTGGGCGGCTGCCTCAAGGCCGCGCAGGAGCTGGTCGACACCGCCGCGGAGGACGCCAAGCAGATGGCCGAGGAGGTCGACGTCAAGGAGACCGAGGAGCTCAAGGCCGCGATGGGCGGGGTCGCCGGCGGCCGCATGCCGCGCGGCACCGCCGGGGTGATGAAGGAGCTGGAGGACAGGCAGAAGCGCCGCAAGACCCGCACGCAGCGCGACAGTCTGGACCTCGCGCTCACCGAGCTGACCGGCTTCTACCGGGACGTCCTCGCACTGCAACTGGGCACCAGATCGGCCATCGCCAACGAGGACGTACGGGACGCGGTGGACCGGATCGCCCGCGCGTCAGGCCCCGAGCGCACCCTGCGCCGCATCGAGTCGATCCTGGCGTGCCGCGACGCCCTGGACCGCAACGTGGCCCCGCTCCTGGCGGTGGAGTCGATGACGCTCGCCCTGCGAGCGGGCTGAAACCGGCAGGGGTGGCCGGCCATGGGGGATGCCGGGGCGGGCGAGGTTGACGGGATCACCCGTACGAGCCGCACCGTCGCGCAGCGCATACATCACGTCACCGGGCGGATACGCTCCGGAGATGGACTCCAGGCGCCTGCTCCGCACTTCAGCCATCGCCGCCGCGACAGCCGGCCTGCTCATCTCCGGCTGCTCGTCGGGCACTTCGTCCACGTCCGCGACCGCCTCCCCGCACGCCGCGACGAAGGCGGGCCCCGCCGATGCCTCGACGGCCCAGCGCCTCGCCCCGTACTACACGCAGAAGCTGAGCTGGCGGGCGTGCGGCGTCGGGAAGTTCGAGTGCGCCACGATGAAGGCGCCGCTCGACTACGCGAAACCCGACGGGCCGTCGGTCAACCTCGCGGTGGCCCGGGTGAAGGCGACCGGTCCCGGCAAGCGGATCGGATCGCTCATGGTCAACCCCGGCGGCCCGGGCGGCTCGGCGGTCGGTTACCTCCAGTCGTACGCGGGCATCGGCTACCCCGCGCCGGTCCGGGCCCGCTACGACATGGTGGCCATGGACCCGCGCGGCGTGGCCCGCAGCGAACCCGTCGAATGCCTCACGGGCAAGGAGATGGACGCGTACACGGAGGTCGACCAGACCCCCGACGACCCGGCCGAACAGGCCGCCCTGGCCAAGGCGTTCAAGAACTTCGCGGACGGCTGCGAGGCCAAGTCCGGCAAGGTCCTGCCCCATGTCTCCACGGTCGAGGCGGCCCGGGACATGGACATCCTGAGGGCCGTCCTCGGCGACGAGAAGCTGTACTACCTCGGCGCCTCGTACGGAACGTTCCTGGGGGCGACGTACGCGGAGCTCTTCCCCTCCCGCACCGGCCGCCTCGTCCTCGACGGCGCGATGGACCCGTCCCTCTCCTCCCTCGACATGAACCGCGAGCAGACGGCGGGGTTCGAGACCGCCTTCAAGTCCTTCGCCGCGGACTGCATCAAGCAGAAGGACTGCCCGCTGGGCGCGGACTCCGTCGAGGACGCCTCGGACCGGCTGCGGAAATTCTTCAAGGCCACCGACGCCAAACCGATCGCCACCGGCCAGAGCCGCCAGCTCGGCGAGTCCCTGGCCACCACGGGCGTGATCGCCGCGATGTACGACCAGGCGGCGTGGCCCGAGCTGCGCACCGCGCTGACCCGCGCCATGAACGGCGACGGCGCGGGCCTGCTGGCCCTGGCGGACTCGTACTACGAGCGCGACGCGAGCGGCAAGTACGCGAACCTGATGTTCGCCAACGCCGCCGTGAACTGCCTGGACCTGCCGCCGTCCTTCGCCGGCCCGGCCGATGTGGCGGCGACACTGCCCGCCTTCGAGCAGGCCTCCCCGGTGTTCGGCGACGGCTTCGCCTGGTCCGGCCTGAACTGCACGTACTGGCCGGTCAAGGCCACCGGCACCCCGCACCGCATCGAGGCGAAGGGCGCCGCCCCGATCCTGGTCGTCGGCACCACCCGCGACCCGGCGACCCCCTACAAGTGGGCCGAGTCCCTCGCGGCCCAGCTCTCCTCGGGCACCCTCCTCACCTACGAGGGCGACGGCCACACCGCGTACGGCCGCGGCAGCGACTGCATCGACACAGCGATCAATGCCTACCTCCTCGAGGGAGCCCCACCGGCAAAGGGAAAGCGCTGCTCATAGCCCCGCAGGGCGCCGCCACGACCCTGGTCGGGAGCACTCCAGAAACTGTGTAGACTTGGCGACGCTGCTGCTCGCACCATGGTGCGCAGAGCGGTGCCGCCTTAGCTCAGTTGGCCAGAGCAACGCACTCGTAATGCGTAGGTCTCGGGTTCGAATCCCGAAGGCGGCTCTGTAGAAGCCCCAGGACTCACTCGCCGTGACCTGGGGCTTTTGCTTTTTTGCTGAGGCGCCCGGGGTGTCGGAGGCCTCCCGGGCCGGTAGCGACCCGCGGCGTCGGTCCGGGTCCCTCACCCCACCCCCCGAATCCGCCCCACCAGCAAGGACCCGCCCACCCCGATCACCCCCGCCAGGGCGTACAGCACCCCGTAGCCGCCCAGGTGGGTCACCACCGGGGCGGCTATCGCGGGGGCCAGGACCTGGGGGAGGGCGTTGGCTATGTTGATCAGGCCCAGGTCCCGGCCTCGGTCGGTGGCGCTGGGCAGGACGGCGGTCAGGAGGGCGAAGTCGACCGAGGTGTATACGCCGTAGCCGACCCCGAGCACCAGGGAGGCCACCACCGCGCCCGTCCAGGTCTGCCACACCGCGAGCAGCATCGTCGCCGCCGAGATCACCAGGCCGGACCACACCACGAACACCTTGCGCCGGCCCGTGCGGTCCGACCAGACGCCGCTGATCACCACCGTCCCGAGCAGCGTCACCGCGTCGAGGGCGGTCAGGACGAGCACCCCCGTGTCGGCGTCGCCCTCGTAGTGCACCGCGTCGGTCAGGTAGTACAGCAGGTACATCGTGCTGATCGAGTACGACAGGTTCATCAGGAAGCGGGTCAGCCACGCCCAGCCGAAGTCCGGGAACCGGCGGGGGTCGATCCAGAAGCCCTGCACGAACTTCCGCCAGTCGAAGGGGGGTTGGTCGGTCGGCAGGAGGCGGGTGTCTCTGCGCATGGCCACGTACGGCACCACCGCCAGGAGCGAGAACGCCGCGCACACCACGTACCCCGCGCCGATTCCGCCCGCCGCCGTCGCCAGCGCCGTGCCCACCAGGATGCCGCCCACCTGCGACACGCCCAGCCAGCCGCCCACCATGCCGCGTCGGCGCGGCGGCACCTGGTCCGGGACCGCGGCCGTCAGGGCGGCGAACGACGCGTTCAGCGCCAGCTGCACCAGGCACCAGCCCGCCGTCATCACGGCCACACCTGGCGCCCACGCCAGGACCAGGAGCCCCGCCACCCCGCCCGCGCCGCCCGCCACCACCCATGGGATCCGGCGGCCCACCCTCGCCGTCGTACGGTCCGACAGCGCGCCGAACACCGGGTTCGCCACCATCGAAACGGCGGCTCCCATTCCCGTCACCAGGGCGAGAGTTGACGCTTTGTGATCGGGTGTAAAGTGTTCTGCCTGGCGGGCCAGGAGGAGTTGCAGCGGGCCGAACCAGCCCACCCACACCCCCAGGTTGGCCAGCGACAACGCCCCCACCCAGCGTCCGCCCGGCCGCTCCCCCTCGTCCGAACCCGGTTTGCCCAGGGCTCTGGCCCCGGGCTCCACTGTCACCGCCCGTTCCCGCCGGCATCCGCGACCGCACCCCGGACGACATCGCGATACCAGGCGTACGAGGCCTTCGGCGTGCGTACCAGGGTGTCGTAGTCGACGTGGACCAGGCCGAAGCGCTGCCGGTAGCCCTCCGCCCACTCGAAGTTGTCCAGGATCGACCAGATGAAGTAGCCGCGCACGTCCACGCCCTTGGCCATCGCCCGGTGCAGGGCGCGCAGATGGCCGTCGTGGTACGCGATCCGCCGGGCGTCGTCCACCTGTCCCGGGTCCTGCGGGTCGGGGCCGTCGCCGTACGAGCAGCCGTTCTCGGTGATCAGGATCGGGGGGAGTGAATCGCCGTACCGGGTACGGAAGGTGAGCAGCAGCTCGTGCAGGCCGTCGGGGACGACGGGCCAGCCGAAGTCCGTGCGCTCGTGGCCTTCGATCTCGTGCAGGCCGAACGGGAGGCCCGGCGGGAGGTCGATGCCGGCCAGGGTTGTCACCGCGTCCGGCTTCGGAGCGCCCACCAGTGCCGGGTTGTAGTAGTTGATCCCGTACCAGTCGAGGGGAGTCGAGATCGTCTTCAGGTCCTCGGCGACCGGGCCCGGCATCAGATCGGCCCAGCCCTCGGGGTAGGCGCCGGTCAGGATCGGGTCGGCGAAGAGGCGGTTCATCAGCGTGTCGTACAGCTCGGCCGCCTCGCGGTCCTCGTCCGTGTCGCCCGCCGTCCACACCGGGCTGTGCGAGGCCGCGATGCCGATCTCCCGCGCCCCGGCGGCCCGCAGCGCCTCGACTCCCCTGCCGTGGGCGAGCAGTTGGTGGTGCGCTGCCGGCAGCGCGTCGAAGACCATCCGTTTTCCGGGGGCGTGTTCGCCCAGCCCGTACCCGAGGAGCGTGATCTCGGCGGGCTCGTTGAGGGTGATCCAGCGCGGCACCCGGTCCGCGAGCCGCTCCGCGACGATCGAGGCGTACGAGGCGAACCGTTGCGCCGTGTCCCGGTTCAGCCAGCCGCCGCGCTCCTCCAGGGCGAGCGGAGTGTCCCAGTGGAACAGGGTGGGGACGGGGGTGATCCCGGCGGCGCACAACGCGTCGACCAGGCGGTCGTAGAAGTCGAGGCCCCGCTGGTTGACCGGGCCTTCGCCGGACGGCTGGACCCGGGACCACGAGATCGAGAACCGGTATGCCCCGACGCCCAGTCGGGCCATCAGCGCGACGTCCTCGCGGTAGCGGTGGTAGTGGTCGGTGGTCCTGTCCGCGTGCGAGCCGTCCTTGATCCGGCCTGGATCCTTGGTGAACGCGTCCCAGGTCGAGGGGCCCCGGCCGTCGGTGTCCACCGCGCCCTCGATCTGGAACGCGGAGGCGGACACCCCCCACAGGAAGCCGGTCGGGAAGGCGGGCAGCGGCGGCGGAAGCGGCGGCGTCATGGGGGAACCTTTGGGCCCGGAGATGTGTCCTGTCAATGGAAAGTGAACAATCTTCAGGTTCCAGGTTCCAGGTTCCAGGTTCCAGGTTCCAGGTTCCGCGTTCCAGGGTTCAGGGTTCGGGCTCCAGAGTTCAGTTCTGGAGTCGGGTTCCGGAGTCCGGGCTCCGGAGTCCGGGTTTTCAGGGTTCATCCAGGGAGCAGTAGCTTGCAGCACTCCGCGCCACCGACCACCGCCACCCGCTACCTCTACCTCGCCCGGCACGGCGACGCCGGGCACGAGGGGCCCGCGCTGACCGACGCGGGGCGGCGCCAGGCCGCGTTGCTCGGGCGGCGGCTCGCCCGGGTGCCGTTCGACGCCGTGCACCACGGGCCGCTCGGCCGGGCCGCCGAGACCGCGCGGCTGATCGCCGCCGAGCTGGACGGCGCAACGGCCACGGAGGCCGAATGGGCCGGGGACTACGTGCCGTACTGGCCGGAGCGGGGCGAGCTCCCGGAATCGGACGCCGACCGCATCCTCGGCTTCCTCGGCGACCCGGAGCGGGCCGAGCGGGAGGCCGGGCCCCGGCTTGTACGGGAGGCGATGGCGCACTGCACCGGGCCCGTCGTCGGCGCCTCTGCGCGTCACGAACTCGTCGTCACCCACAGCTTCCTCACCGCCTGGCTGGTGCGCGCCGCGCTCGACGCCCCGGGCTGGCGCTGGATCGGGCTCAACCACTGCAACGCCCCCCTGACCGTCATCCGGTACGCACCCGACAGGCCCGCCTCCGTGCTGCTCCTCAACGACATGGCGCACCTGCCGGCCGAGCTGAAGTGGACCGGGTTCCCCGAAGAGTTCGGGGCCGAGTTCGGCGGGCTGGGGGTCTGAGGTCCGCCCGTCCGACCCACCCGCACACCGTGGCCCTCCGCCCCGAAAATCCGGGTGAAACATTGCGGGGGGCCTCGCGCGTCAGTGAGGTGTGGGGGAGAACGAGCAACGGGCGGGGGCGGGGCGGGCCGTGAGGCAGCCGTGGGGGCAGGGGAGGCTGGGTCTCTCGGACAGGCCGGGGACATCGGAGAGATCGGGGCGATCGGACAGGTCGGGCCTGGCGGAGGGACCTGGCCCAGCTGACGTACCGGGCGCCCCTGACGGCCCGGATCGATCCGGGCGACTCGGGCGGTCCGAGCGAACCGCCCGGTCCGGCCGCGCCGAGGAGTTCCGGGAGTTCGCTACCGGGCGCGCGGGGCAGCTCTTCCGGTCCGCCTGCCTGCTGACCAGCGGGGACACCCATCTCGCCGAGGACCTCGTGCAGGAGACGCTGGGCCGGATGTACGCGCTGTGGGGCCGCGTCTCCCGGATCGACAACCCGGCCGGCTATGCGCAGACCGTGCTCGTACGGACCTTCCTCACCCACCGCCGTCGCCGCTCGGCCACCGAACGGCCGCTCGGCGAACTCCCCGACCGAGCGGCGGCCGGCGGCGAGGACCCGGCGCTGCGCGTGGCCCTGCTCGACGCGCTGGGGCAGCTGTCGCCCAAGGACCGGGCGGTCGTCGTGCTCCGGTACTGGGAGGACCGCAGTATCGAGGAGACGGCGGACGCCATGAACGTCAGCTCGGCCGCCGTCCGCACCCGCTCGGTGCGCGCCCTGGCCAAGCTCCGCGAACGCCTCGGCGGCTCCCTCGCGGAGTACGCGGACCACTGACAGTCGGTGTCAACTGCCTTGCAATGAACGCCAGTTACGGAACCTTCAGTCATCAGAACAGGAAGGCGTGGTTTGTCATGCCCTTTGAGGACCGGCTCGGCGAGGCCATGCGCCACACCGGAGGCAGCTTCGAACTCGGCGACCGCCGCGACCTGGTGGAGTCCAGCCTGATCCGGGGCCGTCGCCGGCTGGCCAGGCGTCGCACGGCAGCCGTCACCGGCAGTGTGCTCGCGCTCGCCACGATGGGCCTCGGTGGTGCGTACGCCGCCGGGCTCGTCGGGGGCGAGGGCGGCGGCTCCTCGGTGGCCGCGCCCCCGAAGCCGACGCGGCAGGCCGACGGGTCCATGAGCGGCGAGCAGATGGTCTCGCTCTTCAAGTCGCTGCTGCCTCCGGGCGGCGCCGTGACCGAGGAGCAGGGGCACGGGCCGGGCGACCCGGGGACCTCGGGCAAGCCGAGTGCCTCGTCCGCGGCGTCCGTGTCCGGGGTGTTCGACGACGGGAACGGGCCCGGGCTCGTCGCGCTCGGGGTGAGCCGGGTCGACCCGGCCGCCGAGGCAGGCGGGCAGCAGGTCACCTGTCCCGCCAAGGCCCTCGTGGACTACGACTCCTGCCAGACCGAGCAACGGCCCGACGGCTCCCGGTACATGCTGCTCCAGGGCTACGAGAACCCCAACCGCGGCGACTCGACCAAGGCCTGGCGGGCGGTCCTGCTCACCCCGAAGGGCACCCTGATCGACGCGAGCGAATGGAACGCGCCCACCGAGAAGGGGTCCCCGGCCAGCCGGGAGACGCCGCCGCTCACCGCCGGACAGCTCAAGGCGCTGGTCGTCTCGCCCCAGTGGCTGTCGGTCGCGGACACGCTCCGTGCGCCCGAGAAGGCGGACAGGCCGGTCGGCAGCGGGCCTTCCGCCGAGGCGGTCCAGAAGCAGCTGATCGCGCTGCTCCCGGCGGGCAAGGGCCTCAAGGCAGGCGAGAAGGGCGGCCAGGACGGCTACGCCTTCGTCGTGGTCGACGACGGCAAGGGCAAGAGCCTGGTGCAGATCAATGTGCAGTCCGGGATGTCGGACGTCTCCCCGGAAGGTACGGTCTCGACGCTGGCGGACGGCACCGTGATCGGCCTGGCGAAGAAGCCGGGAGAGAAGGGCGGCGCCGGGGTGGTCTCGTGGATCGCCGACACCGTGCGGCCCGACGGGTTCCGGGTCGTCGTCTCCGCCGTCAACTCCGAAAACCAGCACAAGGCGGCCACCCGCGCCGAGCCCGCCCTCACCCTGGACGAGCTGAGGGCCATCGCCCTCGATCAGCACTGGCTCACCCTCAAGTAGCGGGGCTCCGCAGTGGCTTGACCGGTCGGCTACTTCGCGTCCGAATACCGCTCCACCACCGCCGTCGTGAACGGGAACCGCACCGGTGTGTCCCCGAAGGCGATCCGCCCGGCCAGCTCGCCGGCCCCGCGGATCGCCTTAGCCACGGTGTCGGCCTCCTCGGCGGGGCAGTGCACGATCACCTCGTCGTGCTGGAAGAAGACCAGCTCGGCCCGGAGTCCCGCCGTGAAGATCGCCTGGCGCAGCGCGGCGAGCAGCAGCAGCGCCCAGTCGGCGGCGCTGCCCTGCACCACGAAGTTCCGGGTGAACCTGCCGCGCGCCCGGGCGTCGCTGGAGGCGTACCCGGGGGTGAACTCCCCACCGGGACCGGCCAGTTGACCGCCCTCGTCCTGCGGGATGCCCGCCTCGTCGGCCTCGCCCGCGCCGGCGGCGGGCGGGCTGGTCCTGCCCAGCCAGGTGCGGACGAGCCGGCCCTCCTCGCCTGCCTTCGCCGCGTCGTCCACGTACGCCACCGCGAGGGGGAAGCGTCTTCGCAGCGCGGCCAGGTTCTTCAGGCCGTCGCCCGAGGTCTGGCCGTAGATCGCGCCGAGCAGCGCGAGCTTGGCGTGCTCGCGGTCGCCGGAGAACGCCCGGTCGGACAGCGAGGTGTACAGGTCGCCGTCGTGGCCCGCCACCTCCATCAGACCGGGGTCGCGGGAGATCGCGGCGAGCACCCGGGGCTCCATCTGGTCGGCGTCGGCGACCACCAGGCGCCAGCCCTCGTCGGCGACCACCGCCTGCCGTATCACCTTGGGGATCTGCAGCGCGCCGCCGCCGTTGGTCGTCCAGCGCCCGCTGGCCGCGCCGCCCGGGGTGTACTCGGGCCGGAAGCGGCCGTCCCGCACCCAGTCCTGCAGCCAGCTCCAGCCGTGCGCGGTCCAGATCCGGTACAGCTTCTTGTACTCGATCAGGGGCTCCACCGCCGGGTGGTCCAGCTCGGCCAGCTCCCACCGCCGGGTCGACTTGATGCGCATTCCGGCCTCGCCGAACGCCTTCACCACATCGGCGGGCAGGTCCGGTCTGACCCGCCGCCCGAACGCCGCCGACACCTGGTCCGCGAGCTCCGCCAGGCGGCGCGGCTCGCCCCCGCCGCCCGTGCGGGGCGAGCCGCTGGCGTACCGCTCGCCCAGCAGGCCGTGCAGCACCGCGCGGTGCACATCGGCCCGCCACGGCAGGCCAGCCCGGTTCATCTCGGCGGCGACCAGCATCCCCGCCGACTCGGACGCGGTGAGCAGCCGCATCCGCCCCGGGTGCTCGGTGCGGTCGTACCTGCGCTGCTGGTCCGCGTACACATCGAGCAGCGCCTCGAAGGGCAGCCCCGAGGTGTTCCGGGGCTCGAAGAGGGAGGACTGCGAGCCCGGTTCGGCCGCCCGGGGCGGCGGGTCGGCCGGTACGGGTCTGTTGTGGAGGCGGGCCCAGGCGGCCGCCGCCGAGCGGGGCTCGCCGAGCCGGCCCTCGTGGCCGAGCAGCAGCAGCTCGGCGTCCTCGATGTCGTAACACCGCTCGACCCTGACCCCGGCCGTGAGCAGCCGGGGGTAGATCTCGGTGGTGGACCGCCACACCCAGCGGCCGACCTCGGGGCGCGCGCGGACGGCCGCGATCAGGTCGGCCTCCTCGCGCACCTCGCCCGTGGGCAGCCCGTCGTCCCCGAGGGGCGCGAGCCGTGCCCCGCCGCCCTCGGTTGCCTCGACGGCCCACCGTTCGTTCACGCGATCGAGTCTGGCATCCACCACTGACAACGGCCCGCAGCCGCGACCCGGCATGCGAAAAGGGGAGCGGCTACGCCACCGCGTGCAGCATCGCCGCCGCCTCCCCGCGCGAGCTCACCCCCAGCTTGGCCAGGATGTTCGCGACGTGGAACTTCACCGTCGACTCGCTGATGTGCAGCTCCTCGGCGATCGTCCGGTTGCGGTGGCCCCGGGCGAGATGGCCGAGGACCTCCGCCTCGCGCGGGTGCAGCCCGGCCAGCGGGTCGACGCGCGGGCTCGGGGCCGTGCCCAGCGGCAGGGTCGCGGTGACCGTGGTGCCCCAGCCGGGCAGCGCGTCCACGGCGAGGGTGCCGCCGAGCGCGGCCAGGCGCTGGGCCACCCGGTGGCTGTCGAACGCCGCACGCGACAGCTCGCCGGGCCCGTCGTCCCGTACGGACGCGATCAGTTGGCAGTCGACGATCCGCCAGCGCACGTGGATGCGGCGCACCCCCTGCTGCCCGGCCATGGCGAGCACCAGGGCGCGTACGGCGGCCCGTGAGAGGTGGGCGATTTCGGATGCGACCGGCATCTCGGCGGTCTCCGCCTCCGGCGGCGCGCATTCGAGCCGCACCTCGCTGTGGCGGAGCAGCGGCTTGAGGGAGTCGGCGAGCCGGGCGAAGGCCTCGGCGGCCGGCTCCTCCGTGAGCTCCTGGTTCCGGTCGGCCTCGGCGCGCAGCGCGACCAGGGCGGACACCGCGAGGTCGACGGCGCGCGAGCGGGCCGTCCGGTCCTCCAGGTTCTTGCTGCGCAGCACGCCGAGCAGCGCGGTGAGCGAGGCCTCGTGGGCCTCGCCCAGTTCGGCGATCACGCGGGCCCGCTCGGCGGCGGTGGACCGCGACTGGGCGAGCGTGCCCGGCACCGCCTCGATCGCGAGCCGGGCCCGATGGCCGGTCACCAGGTCCCACAGATGCTGGACGATCTCGCCGTCCGCCTCCGTCAACAACGCTCCCGGCGACTTGCGTACGAGAACGAGCAGCGGCGGCCGCACGGCCATGGGCGCGGCCTCGCTCGCGACCGCCACCACGGCCTGTTCCGCCCCGCCGACCACGGCCGTGCCCTGCCAGGGGAGGCCCGGCGTGACGAGCGGGCCGAGCTCCTGGAGGTCGTTGACGGTGACCCTGATCGCTCCTGTGTCGCCGTGCACCTTGAACGGCGAGTGGGCGCAGTGCCCCGACAGTTCGGCGGCGACCGTGTGCGCCACCAGCGGCGCGACGGCCTCGGAGAGGGTCGGCAGGATCTGGTCCATCGGCCCGCGCACCAGCTCGGCGGCGCGCGCGAGCGCGAAGGCGGCGGGCGTCGTACCGGTACCGGCGCGGGGTGTACTGCGGCTCGTGCGGGGCTCCATCGCCCCAGCGTACGGTCGGCGCGGCCGTCCGTGCCCAGCCTTGTGGCCAGGTCGAACCGGCCGTAAGACGGGCCGGGTTGGGCCGGGTGACGACGGACGCTGGACCCACGACGTGGTGAACCACCACACGGTGGGCCATCGCACGGCGACCCGCCACATCGTGGACGACGTAGTGAGCGATACGAGGAGTGCTGTGATGGAAGCGATCGTGTACGAGCGGTTCGGCGGCCCCGAGGTGCTGGCCCTGGGCGAGGCCGAGAAGCCTTCGCCGGGCGCCGGCCAGGTACGGGTGAAGGTGGTCGCGGCGGGCGTCAACCCGGTCGACTACCGGATCCGCAACGGCTGGATGCAGGACAAGTTCCCGGTGACCTTCCCGGCCGTTCCGGGCCTGGAACTGGCGGGCATCGTCGACGAACTGGGCGAGGGCGTCACCGGGTTCGCGGTCGGCGACGAGGTGTTCGGGCACTCCGACACCGGCGCGTACGCCGAGTACGCCCTGGCCACCCATGTGGTGCGCAAGCCGGCCGAGCTGACCTGGGAGCAGGCCGTCGCCCTTCCGGTGGCGGGCGAGACGTCCGAGCGGGTCCTGCGCCTGCTCGAACTGACCGAGGGCGAGACCCTGTTGATCCACGGTGCCGCAGGCGTGACCGGCTCGGTCGGCGTGCAGCTCGCCGTGGCCCGGGGTGCCAAGGTCATCGGCACCGCGTCCCTGGGCAACCATGCCTTCCTGCGCGAGCTGGGCGCGATACCCCTGGCGTACGGGCCGGCCCTGGTCGAGCGGGTGCGCGAGCTCGCCCCGCAGGGCATCGACGCGGTGTACGACGCGGCCGGCAAGGGCGCGCTGCCCGACTCGATCGAGCTGCGCGGCGGCACGACCTCCCGCATCGTCACCATCGCCGACACGGGCGCCGCCGCTCACGGCGTCCCCTTCAGCGGCGTGGCCACGCCGGACCCCGAACCGATCTACGAGGCCCACGCCCGCCTGGTCGCCGAGGGCCGGCTGCGCGTCCGCCACGCCGAGACCTTCCCGCTCGCCGACGCGGTCAAGGCCCTGGAGCTGAGCGAGGGCGGCCACACCAAGGGCAAGCTCGTCGTCACGCCGTGACGCCGATCCGCTTCGGCGGTCCCGGCGCCTGCGAAGTGCGGTGCGAGGCAGGCCGGTTCGCGGTCAGGGACCGGGCGTCCTACAGCGCGTAGCGGGCGCCCAGCTCCCAGGCGCCGTGCAGCGCGTCAGCGAAGGCCGCCGCCAGCTTGTGCTCGCCGCTCGGGCCAGGATGCGTGCCGTCGTAGGTGTCCTTGTGGATGTCGTACGAGTCCGGGACGGTGGCGAGCAGCAGCGGTGAGGCGGCCGTGTCGAGGTCGGCGACCGCCTTGGCGAGCAGCTCGTTGAAGCGGGCCACCTCGGCCGCGAAGGGGGCGTCCTCTTCGGCCCGTACGTTCGGGATGACGGGCAGCAGGGCGATGCGGACCTGGGGGTTGGCTTCGCGGGCGCCCTCGACGAAGCCGCGCACATTGGCGGCGGTCTGGCCGGAGTCCGTGTAGAAGCCGAGGTCTATCAGGCCGAGCGAGACGAGCAGCACGTCCGCCCGGCTCTCCGCGACCGCCGGGCCGATCACCGGGGCCATGTGCAGCCAGCCCTCGCCCCAGCCCGCGAGGTGGCGGCGGGCGGCGGGCGGGAAGGCGGGGTCGGCGTACTCGTGCGAGACGGGCGCCCCGGCCGCCGGGTCGTACAGCGCGGTGCGCGGGCCGACGATCTCGTACGGGCCGTCGAAGGTCGCTTCGAGGTGGCGCCACATGCGGTGGCGCCAGGTGAAGTCGCCGGGGCATCCGATGGTCATGGAGTCGCCGACGAAGAGAAAACGCATGGGGGTCATCATTACCGATCGGTACGCGGTGCTGCGACGTGACGGTGAACACCCCGGGTACCGGACGCGGCCGTGGACACTGGGGGGATGCGTTCGCTTCTGAGGGTGTGCGGGGTGGCCGGGCTCGTCCTGATGTGTGCGGCGGGGCCGGCGGCGGCCGACGACAGCGGGTTCACCATCAAGGACCCCCGCATCAAGGAGTCCAGCGGCCTCGCCGCGAGCCGCGCCCACCCCGGCGTCTACTGGACGCACAACGACAGCGGCGACGGCGCGTACGTCTACGCCGTGGACGCGAAGACCGGGCAGACCGTCGCGCGGGTCACCATGGAGGGCGTCGGCCGGCCGCGCGACGTGGAGGCGATCTCGATCGGGCCCGACGGCGACCTCTATGTCGGCGACATCGGCGACAACCTGGACGGCTCCTGGAGCCACGTCTGGATCTACCGCTTCCACGAGCCCGACCGGCTGGGGGACCAGACGGTCAAGGCCACGCAGTACGTCGTCCAGTACGCCGACGGGCCGCGCAACGCCGAGGCGCTGATGGTCCATCCGAAGACCGGACGGGTCTACATAGCCTCCAAGCGCGAGAGCGGCGGCGGCCTCTACGAGGGCCCCGCCAAGCTCTCCGCCTCCGGTACGAACGTCTTCCACCGGGTCGGCGAGGTGCCCTGGGTGACCGACGGCGCGTTCTCGCCGGACGGTACGAAGCTGGCGCTGCGCGGGTATTTCGCGCTGGCCGAATACGCCTGGAAGGGCGGGACGAATCCGCTCGGCGACTGGCACGCGGTGCCGGGCACGCCGGTGCAGGCCCAGTCCGAATCCGTGACGTACACCCCGGACGGTGCGGCCCTGATGGTCGGCTCGGAGGGGGCGGACAGCGACGTGGTGCGCGTCCCTCTAAAGGAGGGTGGCGCCAAGTCGCCCTCGGCGGGCGGCAGTTCCACCGATTCGGGTGATGGCGCGGGCAGCGGGAACTATCTGCTGGGCGCGATGGTTCTGGCGGGCGCCGCCGTGCTCGGCCTGGGGGCCAAGCGCGTACTGAGGCGCCGCAGCGGCTGAGGGGCCCGCACCTCGCGGTGCGGGCCCCGTGACGCGGCTCAGCGCTGCTGGTCCGGGCACTGCTTCCAGGCCAGGTGGTAGATGGTCTGGATGTTGCCGTCGGTGGAGTCCATGGCGATGAAGCTGTTGGTCTTCGGGTCCGAGGTGCCGGCGTTCGCGCGCAGTTCGGTGTTGATGTTGAAGTTGCGCTGCACGCCGCAGGGGGCCCAGACCAGCTGGCCCCAGTCGGTGGAGTCGGTGGCCTCCCAGTCGTTGTCGTACGGGCCGTTGAACGGGTGCGTTCTGGTCGCCGTGTCGGGTGAGCCCTGGAAGTAGTACGAGGCTTTCTGGGTCGCGCTCGCGCCGTTCTCCAGGTGGGCGTAGCCGCGGTAGTCGGCGCTCGCGATGGCGTAGGTGAAGCCCGAGGGGACGTGCACGATCAGGTTGAGCTGGCAGTTCTTGCGGAAGTCGGTGGGCTTGGAGCCGGCGCCCACCTGCGCCAGGTACTGGCTGTACGTGACCGTGAAGGCGGTGTTGTCCGGGGAGACGGCGACCGCGGCGGTGCCGATGGGGCAGCCGGATCCGTTGACGGTCGCGACCTCGATCACGATCTTGTCGGGCGGCGCGATGATGGTGGACGGCGCGATGGGGGCCGCCTGGGTGAAGAGCGAGGACGCGAGGAACGCTGCGGTCGCGCCGCCTGCGAGAAGTGCACCGGGCATGGTGAAGCTCCGATCGGTTGGTCGGTGGCCTTGCGTGGATGTGGGGAGTCCAGCCGAGCGTTCATGCCCTCGACGCGACATGGCCGAGCCGCGATGGCCGAGCCATGATGGTTGAGGCATGAACATGTCAAACCTTCGGACCGGTCCGGCCGTGGTGCGGTGCGCGCCGGATCGCTTTGGATGGTAGGGACCAAGTCCCTTGCGGAATAGGGCGGTTATCGGCCGTGACACTCCGCCCCGCCGCCCCGCTGTGAGGCGGGGACGTATCCGCTTGCCCGGAATGCGTGAGGGCCCGGCACCGTCACGGTGCCGGGCCCTCTTCCGCGCAGGCTCAGAGCTGTTCGATGACGTAGTCGATGCAGGCCGTCAGGGCCTCGACGTCCGACGGGTCGATCGCCGGGAACATGGCGATGCGCAGCTGGTTGCGGCCGAGCTTGCGGTACGGCTCGGTGTCCACGATGCCGTTGGCGCGCAGCACCTTGGCGATGGCGGCGGCGTCGATGTCGTCCGCGAAGTCGATCGTGCCGATGACCTGGGAGCGCTTGGCCGGGTCGGTGACGAAGGGGGCGGCGTGCTTGGAGTCTTCGGCCCAGCCGTACAGGGCGCCCGAGGACTGGGCGGTGCGGGCCGTCGACCAGGCGAGGCCGCCCTGGCCGTTGATCCACTTCAGCTGTTCGTTGAGCAGGAACAGGGTGGACAGGGCGGGGGTGTTGTACGTCTGGTTCTTCAGCGAGTTGTCGATCGCGGTCGGCAGGGAGAAGAACTCCGGGACGTGGCGGCCGCCCGCGTGGATGCGCTGGGCGCGCTCCAGGGCGGCGGGTGAGAACGCGGCGAGCCACAGGCCGCCGTCGGAGGCGAACGACTTCTGCGGGGCGAAGTAGTAGACGTCGGTCTCGGTGATGTCGACGGGCAGGCCGCCGGCGCCGGAGGTGGCGTCCACCAGGACGAGGGAGCCCTCGTCGGCGCCTGCCACGCGCTTGATCGGGGCGGCGACACCGGTCGAGGTCTCGTTGTGCGTGAACGCGTACACGTCCACGCCCGCCTCGGCCTGCGGCTCGGGGTGCGTGCCGGGGTCGCTGCTGATGACGGTCGGCTCGGCCAGCCAGGGCGCGAGCTTGGCGGCCTTCGCGAACTTGGAGGAGAACTCGCCGAAGTTCAGGTGCTGGGACTTGTTCTCGATCAGGCCGTGCGTCGCGACGTCCCAGAACGCGGTGGAGCCGCCGTTGCCCAGGATCACCTCGTAGCCCTCGGGGAGGGAGAAGAGGTCGCGGATGCCCTGGCGCACCTCGCCGACCAGGTTCTTGACCGGGGCCTGGCGGTGGGAGGTGCCGAGGAGGGAGGTACCGGTGGCGGCCAGGGCGTCCAGCGCCTCCGTACGCACCTTGGAGGGGCCCGCGCCGAAACGGCCGTCGGCGGGCTTCATGTCAGCGGGAATCTGGATCTCAGCCACGTTCGCGAGCGTATCCGGTTCTGGGCCACCCGGTCCGCCGGGTCCGCCGGATGAGACGGTCCCCACAGCGCGGGCCGTGGCCGCCCGGGGCTCCGCCCAGGGCCCCCTGCACTCCCGTTCGCGCCTGAAGAGCGCTCGTCCTCGAACGCCGGACGGGCGCTCAGTCATCCACGGTCCGCGGCCGGAATTCAGCCCCTCCGGCGTTGAGGAGCAGGGGGCTGGGGGCGGAGCCCCCAGGGCGCCCCGGGCCGGCTCAGGTCAGGCGTACCGGCAAGTCGTACAGGTCGTTCTGGGTCACTATCGGCTTGTTGCGGAGCTCGGCCCGCGGGACCGCCAGGGTCAGGGAGGGAAAGCGGGCGTACAGAGCCGGGAGGGCCACGCTCGCCTCCAGGCGGGACAGGGCCGCGCCCGGGCAGACGTGCGGGCCATGGCCGAAGGAGAGGTGGCGTGCCGGAGCCGGGGTGCGGGTGACGTCGAAGTCGCCCGCAGTCGGCCCGTGCCGGCCCTCGTCACGGCCTATCGCCCCGAAGGAGACGATCAGCGCCTCCCCCGCCGCGAGGACACGGTCACCCACCACCACATCCTCCGTCGCGAAGCGGAACAGGACGTGCGAGGTCGGCGTCGACCAGCGCAGGGTCTCCTCGATCACGTTCTCCCACGGCACCACCCCGTCAAGCACCAGCTTGCGCTGCGAAGGGTGCGTCTCCAGGGCCACCACCGCGTTCACGATGAGGCTGATCGTGGTCTCGTGGCCCGCCGCGACCATCAGCTGGAGGGTGTTGGTGATCTCCTCCGTCGTGAGCTGATCGCCGTCCTCGGAGGCGGCGATCAGCGCGCTCGTCAGGTCGTCGCCCGGCGCCTGCCGCTTGGACTCGACGATCCGCCCGAACAGCTCGCCGAGGTCCGCCATCATCTGCGGCACCTCCTCCGGCGGCGTCTGCGTGGAGAAGAACTTCTCGAAGAGGGACTTCAGGCGCGGATGGTCGGCCGCGTCCACACCCATCAGCTCGCTGATCACGTTCATCGGCAGGGGGTAGGCGAACTCCGCCTTCAAATCCACCACTTCACCGGCCTCACGCGCCGCGAGCCGGTCCAGCATGGACGCCGTCAGCGCCTCGATGCCCGCCCGCAGCCGCTCCACGCGCCGTACGGTCAGCGCCTGCGCGACCAGGGTCCGCAGTCGGCGGTGCTCGTCGCCGTCCACCGTCAGCATCGAGCGGCCCGGGTTGGCCAGCCCGATCAGCGGCCAGTCCGGCGGGATCTCGCCGCGCTGCCAGGCACCCCACACGTCGATGTCCTTGACCAGGCGCGGGTCGGTCAGGAGCCGGCGGGCCTCCGCGTGGTGCGTCACCGCGTAGCAGGCCACCGAGCCGGGCAGCACGACCCGTACCAGCGGACCGGCCGCGCGCAGGGCCGCGCTCTCGGCGTCGAGGTCGCTGACGAACGGGTCCAGGGTGATCGCGCCGTCGTGGTCCACGGGGCACTTCGTCGGGCTGCTCATCGGGCTGCTCCAAGGGCGGGAGTGGGAGTGAACGTCACGGGAAGCTCGGTCAGACCCCGCAGCCACGGGGACGGGCGGCGGGTCAACTTCCCGGCGGGCGCGGCGAGATCGACGTCCGGCAGCCGGTCGAGCAGCACCTCGATCCCGGTGCGCGCGATGACCTCGGCGACCTCCTGCGCGGGGAACGGACAGCGGTGCTCGCCGTGCCCGAACGAGAAGAACGCGCTGTTGCCGCCGGTCAGCGCGCCCGCGTCGGTGCGTACCTGCGGGTCGCCGTTGGCCGCGGCCAGGCCGAGCAGGAGCAGGTCACCGGCCCGGATGTGCTGCCCGCCGAGGTGGGTGTCGCGGGCGGCCCAGCGGCCCGCCACGTTCTGGGTGGGCGTGTCCTCCCAGAGCACCTCGTTCATGGCCTCGCCGACGCTGTGCCGGCCGCCCGCGAGCGAGGCCGCGAACCGGTCGTCGGTCAGCATCAGGCGCAGCGAGTTTCCGATCCAGTCGGCGGTGGGCTGGTGCCCGGCGGCCATCATCACCATCAGGTCCTGGCCGACCTCCTCGACGGAGAAGCCGTACGGGTTGGCGAGCATCCGGGACGCCACGTCCTCGCCGGGCTCGACCTGCTTGGCGGTGAGCAGCGCGTACATCGACTCGGCCAGGTGACGCTGGCCCTCCAGGGCGCCCTCCCGGCCGTTGATCATGTCGTTCATCGCGGTGACCAGGCCCGGGCCCTGCTCGTCGGCGAACCCGTAGAGCCGGGCCAGGACGCGGACCGGCAGGAGCATCGCGTACTGGCCGACGAGGTCGCAGCTGCCCGCGCCGCACAGCGCGTCGATGAGCTCGTCCGCGAACCGCTCGGCGTGGCTGCGCAGTTCGAACGGGTCGACGGCCTCCAGGGCGCCCGAGACCATCGCGGCCCGCTCGCGGTGGCGCTCCCCGACGGTGTAGAGGATCGACGGCTGCTTGCGGCCGATCATGGGAAGCAGCGGCCAGTCGGCGGGGATGCGGTCCCACTGGCTCCACAGGTCGGAGTCGCGCGAGAACAGCACCGGATCGCTGGTGACCTGGTGCAGCTCGCGATAGCCGAGCACCAGCCAGGCCGGCACGTCGCCGTCCAGGACGACGGGCGCCACCGCGCCGTGGTCGCGCCGCAGTTCGCGGTACAGCTCGTTCGGCTCGGTCTGGAACCGGGGGCCGCTCAGCGGGACGGGGGCGGGGGTGTGGCTCGTCACGGTGTGAGCTCCGGTGCCTTCTGCAGGCGTGCGAGATGTTCTACGAGGGTGATCAGGACGGTCTTGCTGGACGCGCGGGAGCGGGCGTCGCAGCGGATCAGCGGCACCTCGGGCGGCAGGTCGAGGGCCTCGCGGACCTGGGCCTCGGTGTGCGGGGGCCCGCCGAAGTCGTTGCACGCCACGACGAACGGCGTGCCGTGGTGCTCCAGGCGGTCGATGGCGTACCAGGAGTCGGCCAGGCGCCGGGTGTCGACGAGGACGACCGCGCCGAGCGTGCCCGCGAACAGCCGGTCCCACAGGAACCAGAACCGCTCCTGGCCGGGCGCGCCGAACAGGTACAGGACGTTGTGCGCGTCCAGGGTGATGCGGCCGAAGTCGAAGGCGACCGTGGTGGCCGTCTTCGTACGCACCCCGTCGAGGTCGTCCACGGCCTCGCCCGCCTTGGTCATGGTCTCCTCGGTGTTCAGCGGACGAATCTCGCTGACCGAGCGCACCATGGTCGTCTTTCCGACGCCGAAACCACCGACGACGACGATTTTCAGGCCATTGTCCGCGGTCCCCGCCAGCGCGGGCCGTTCGGAGCGTGCGGGCCGTTCAGAGATTTCGGAGGCCAACGAGCACCTGCTCCAGGATGTCGGGGTCGGGAAGGCGGTGGGCCGAGCGGGGGTGGCGGGCGCTGACGCGGCCCGTGTCGTGCAGGTCGGTGAGCAGGATGCGGACCACCGTGACGGGCAGGCCGAGCTCGGCCGCGATCTCCACGACCGCCGTCGGGAAGCGGCACATGCGCAGGATCGCCACGTGCTCGGACTGCATGCCGGGCACCGGGTCCGACTCGGTGACCACCAGCGTGACCAGGTCGAAGGCGTCCGAACCGGAGCGGCTGCGGCCGCCGGTGAGGGTGTAGAGCCGGTCCGGCGAGTCGTCCCGGCCCGGCCTGCTCATGCCCGCGGCTCGGCGCTGAGGTATTCGCCGAGCTGCTCCACCAGCTCGGACATGTTGTGGCCGACGAGCCCGGCGTCCGCGTCCTCGGCGGCGACCACCGAGAGGTGCGCGCCCTCGCCGGCCTCGACGATGAAGAGGATGCCGCCGTAGAACTCGGCCATCGCGGACCGCACTCCGCCGCTTCCGTCGCCGAACTCCATCGACGCCCCGTGCGACAGGCTCTGGATGCCCGCGGCGATCGCGGCCAGCTGGTCGGCCTGGTCGACGGAGAGCTCCGGCGTACGGCACAGCTTGAGGCCGTCGCGGGACAGGACGAGGGCGTGCCGGGCGCCCGGCGTGCGCTCCAGGAGGTTCTCCAGGAGCCAGTTGAGCTTCTCGTCGGTGGTGGTGCCGGTCATTCGGTGTTGCCTTCCGGGGTGGGGGAGTTCGCGCGTACGGCCTGGCGGAAGCTGCTGAAGCGGGCGGCCGCGTCCGATGCGGCGGTCGAGGCGCGGCTCGGGGCCGCCGGGGCGTCGGGGCCCTCGGGGTGCGCCGCGGCAAGCGCCCGCCCGCGCTTGCGCCTGGGCAGCCCGCTTTCGCCGAACTGCGGGAATTCGCCACTGGTTTCGGCGCTGATGTCACCAGCGGCAGCGGTCGTGGCGCCGGTTCCGGTGGCGGGCTCGGCGGCCGGCTCGTGGGTGGCCTCCGGCTCGACGTCCGCCTCCCGGGCCTCCTGAGCCTTCTGGGCCTTGGCCTCCCGCGCCTTCGGCTCCTGCGGTACGCCGGTGGTGGGCGCGGCCGGGGTGACGTGGGTGATCAGCTCGTGCGGGAGCAGCATCAGCGCGCCGGTGCCGCCGCGCGCGGAGGGCCGGAACGACACCGTGAGGCCGTGCTTGCGGGCGAGGCGGCCGACGACCGCGAGGCCGAGCCGGGTGCCGGAGAGCCCGGCCAGGTCCAACGACCGGCCGGAAACCGCCTGTTCGGCCCGGCGCAGCTGCACCTCGCTCATGACCAGACCACTGTCCTCGACCGTGATGATCACCCCGGCCGGCACTTCCTCCACGTACACATGGACCTCGGCGGTCGGCGGCGAGAAGTTGGCCGCGTTGTCGAGGAGTTCGGCGAGCGCGTGCATGACACCCTCGGCGGCGTGCCCGGCGACGGCCGCGTCGCTGGTCGAGTGAAGACGTACGCGCTGGTAGCCGCCGATGCGGCCCATCGCGCCACGCAGGATGGACTCCATGACGATGGGCCTGGCCCAGCGGCGGCCCGAACGCGCCCCGGTCAGTACGGCGATGGAGTCCGCGAGGCGGCCCGCCTGCGCGGTGCGGTGGTCGAGATGGAGGAGGTCGCCGAGCACTTCCTCGTCGGCGTGCCGGTGCTCCATGTCGCGCAGGTCGGCGAGCATGCCGGTGGCCAGCGCCTGCATACGGCCGGCCGCGTTGGCGGTGGCGGCGAGCGCGGCGGCCCGCGCGGACTCCGCCCGGCGGAGCTCGGCGGTGTGGGCGGCGATCAGGGCCTTGCGCTCGGCGGCCTGAGCCGCGTCGAGGCGTACCGCGTCGGCGCTGCGCCGGGCGGCGTTGGCCTCCTGGGCGCTGATCTGGCCGTTGAGCGCGGCGAGCCGGGAACGCAGCACACGGTTGCGCAGCACGCTGTGCGTCACGGCGTACGCACCGGCGCTGAGCAGGGCCGCCGCGGCGCCGAGGCTCCAGCCGACTACGGCACGGGTGCCGGGCGTGGCTGCGACCACCGACACCGTGCAGAACGCGCCGGTGACCACCGCGGTGATCAGCAGGGCCAGCGCGGAGGGGCGGGTGAGGGAGGGCGACGCCGTCATCGATCAATGCCTTACAGCGCTCATGGCGGTCGAGGGGGCTGGCGGGGGTGGGGCGAGCGGGGGTGGGACCGGTGTGGAAGGGGGTGTTCCTGTTCCTCGGGGAACGAGGGGCAACTATAGGAGAGTTGGTGATCGATTTGGATAGTTCTTGGTGAAGATTCCCGCTCAGCAAGGTCGTTGACCGGCCACATTCGGCTCATCTTGGTCTGTTTCCGGACACGGAATGGGTACGGCGTGGTCTGTGCGGCGCTGGGCCCGTGCGGGAGCGCGGCCGGGCATCCTGAGCCCATGGCAGATGGTGCGAAGGTCCCCGGACGCAAGCGCGAGCACGGACAAGAGCAGGAACGGGAGCAGGAACGGAGGCAGGACTCCGGCCCGGCCCGCGACTCGGCCCCTGACGTGCACCGCGGCTTGGCCCGTGACGTGGAGCGGGAGCTGTCGCGGGTGGTGCGCGGCCGGGTGGACCTCGGTGTCACCGCCCGCGCCCTGACGACGATGGACGCCTCGAACTACCGCCGGGTGCCGCTGGGGGTGGTCGCGCCGCGCGACGCCGACGACGTGGCGGCGGTGCTCGCGGTGTGCCGGACATATGGAGTGCCGGTGGTGCCGCGCGGCGGCGGCACCTCGATCGCGGGCCAGGCCACCGGCACCGGCATCGTGCTCGACTTCACGCGCTACATGCGCTCGGTCGTCTCGGTGGACGCGGCGGCCCGAACCGCCGTGGTGCAGCCGGGGGTTGTGCTCGACACCCTGCGGGACGCGGCCGCGCCGCACGGGCTCACCTTCGGCCCTGATCCCTCGACGCACAGCCGGTGCACGCTCGGCGGGATGATCGGCAACAACGCGTGCGGGTCGCATTCGGTGCGGTGGGGGACAACGGCCGACAACATCCGCGATCTGACAGTCGTCGGCGCCCAGGGCAACGTTCACCATCTGTCCCAGGGATGGCAGAACTCGACATCGCCTGTCGGGCTGCGCGAGTTTGTCATCCGTCATTTGTCGGCGCTCCGCACCGGCTACCCCCAGGACCTCCCGCGCCGCATCTCCGGCTACGCGATGGACGCCCTGCTCCCCGAGCGGGGGGCCGATCTGGCGCGGGCGTTCTGCGGCAGCGAGGGAACGCTCGGCGTGGTCACCCAGGCAACCGTACGCCTGGTGGAGGTGCCGCCCGCCCGCGCGCTCGCCGTGCTCGGTTACCCCGACGAGAGTGCGGCAGCAGAGGCGGCGCCCGGGCTGCTCCCGTACCGCCCGCTGACCGTCGAGGGCATGGCCGCCGATCTCGTACGGGTACGGGGTGACGTCGGGCTGCCGCGTGGCGGGGCGTGGCTGTTCGTCGAGACGGGTGGGGTGACGGAGGCCGAAGCGCTGGCGCGGGCCCAGGAGTTGGCGCGTGCGGGTGACGCTCTTGAGGCCACCGTGGTCAGTGACCCGGCCGGGATGCGCGCGCTGTGGCGGATCCGCGAGGACGCGGCGGGCACCGCGACCCGCATGCCCGACGGCACCGAGGCCTGGCCGGGCTGGGAGGACTGCGCGGTTCCGCCCACCCAACTGGGCGTGTATATGCGGGAGTTCAGATCCCTCCTCTCCTCGTACGGGCTGCGCGGCACCCCGTACGGGCACTTCGGGGACGGCTGCATCCACGTCCGCATCGACTTCGACCTGCTGACCCCCGCCGGAATCGGGCGCTTCCGGGCGTTCTCCGAGGACCTGGCCGACCTGGTGGTCGCGCACGGCGGCTCGCTCAGCGGTGAGCACGGCGACGGACAGGCCCGTGCGGAACTGCTCCCGAAGATGTACGGGGATGAACTGGTGGGCCTGTTCGGCCAGTTCAAGGATCTGTGGGACCCGGACGGAATCCTGAACCCGGGCGTCCTCGCCCGGCCCGCGCGGCTCGACGAGAACCTGCGCTTCGAGGCGCTGCCGAAGCGTCCGGTGGACGTGGAGTTCGGCTATCCGCACGATGGCGGCGACTTCGCGGCGGCGGTACGCAGGTGCGTGGGAGTCGCCAAGTGTCGTACGGACAGAGGGAGTTCGCGGAGTGATGTGATGTGCCCGTCCTTCCGTGCCACCGGTGAGGAGGAGCACTCGACGCGGGGTCGTGCGCGGCTGCTGCACGAGATGCTGGCGGGCGAGGTGGTCACGGACGGCTGGCGCTCGGAAGAGGTGCGGGACGCGCTCGACCTGTGCCTGTCCTGCAAGGGCTGCCGGAGCGACTGCCCGGTGGGCGTGGACATGGCGACGTACAAGGCGGAGTTCCTGCACCACCACTACGAGGGGCGCCGCCGCCCGGCCTCCCACTATGCGCTGGGCCGGCTCCCCGAGTGGCTGCGCGCGGCCGCGCCGCTGGCCCGTCCCCTGAACGCGGCGGCCCGGGTCCGCCCGCTGGCCGCCCTGGCCAAGCGCCTCGCGGGGATCGCACCGGAGCGGGCACTTCCGCCATTGGCTCCGCGCACGCTGGTCGGCGAGCTGCGAAAGAGGCGGGTGCCGTCCGCCGCGGCGGTCGTGTTGTGGCCGGACACGTTCACCAACCATCTTTCGCCGGAGGTGGGGCACGCGGCCCTGCGGGTGCTGTCCGAGGCGGGAGTGGAGGCCGAGGTTCCGGCGGGACGGGTCTGCTGCGGGCTCACCTATGTGTCCACGGGACAGCTGGACCGCGCGAAGGCGGTGCTCGCCCACACCCTGGACGCCATGGAGCCGTACCTCGGTGAGGCGGGCCGCCGTCCCGTTGTCGTGCTCGAACCGAGCTGCGCGGCCACCCTGCGCACGGACCTGCCGGAGCTGCTGCCCGCAGACCCGCGCGCGGCTCTGCTGTCGTCAGCGGTGCGCACCTTCGCCGAGGCACTGGAGGAGTGCGCGCCGGAGTGGACGCCGCCGCGCCTCGACCGCCCCGTGGCCGGCCAGACCCACTGTCATCAGCATGCGGTCCTGGGCGACGCGGCCGACCGCCGCCTGCGCGAGAAGGCCGGCCTGACGGGCGAGCTCAGCGGCGGGTGCTGCGGTCTCGCGGGGAACTTCGGGTTCGAGCGGGGCCACTGGGAGGTGTCGGTGGCCTGCGCGGAGGACCAGCTGCTGCCCGCCGTACGTTCCGCTCCGCCCGGCACGGAAGTCCTGGCCGACGGCTACTCCTGCCGTACGCAATTGGCGCAGCTGGCGGGCCGCAGGGCGAGGCACCTGGCGGTGGTCCTCGCGGAGGGGCTGGAGGGTGAGGGGTAGGGCGGCTCGGCGCCGCTTACATTGGATGGAGGGTGTCCTTCCGTTTAGTACGGGAAGGCGGTTGCGCCAAGTGGGCGAAGTCCAAGATACTGAATGAGTTAGTGCATTTTGGTGGACTGGCGGTGGGCTTGTGAGCTGCCGCCCGGGATGCTGGATCCGATGGGAGAGGAGCGCCGGTGAATCCGGTCAAGGGCGCGGGTGCGGCGGAGCCGGTCGCGGCGGCCGCCGTCGCCGTACCGGAGGCTGCCGGTGCGCTGAAGGGTGCGGGCCCAGGCGGGCGCCGGGCGGCGTTCGGGCCGGTCGCGCTGGTGGTGGCGGGCGGCATATCCGTGCAGTTCGGGGCCGCGGTGGCGGTGACGCTGATGCCGAGGGCGGGGGCGGCCGGGGTCGTCACGCTGCGGCTCGTCGCCGCGGCGATCGTGCTCCTGCTGGTGTGCCGGCCGAAGCTGCGGGGGCATTCGCGGGCGGACTGGGGAACGGTGGTCGCGTTCGGCGTGGCGATGGCAGGCATGAACGGGCTGTTCTACCAGGCCGTCGACCGCATCCCGCTCGGCGTCGCGGTCACCCTGGAGGTGCTCGGCCCGCTGGCCCTGTCGGTGTTCGCGTCGCGCCGCCTGGTGAACGTCCTGTGGGCCGCGCTGGCCCTGGCGGGCGTCGTCCTGCTCGGCGGGGGCGGCTTCGGCAGCCTGGATGCGGTGGGGGTGGCGTATGCGCTGGGGGCGGGTGCGTGCTGGGCGGTGTACATCCTGTTCAGCGCGCGTACGGGGCGCCGCTTCCCGCAGGCCGACGGGCTCGCCCTGGCCATGGCGGTGGCGGCGGTCCTGTTCCTGCCGATCGGCATCGCCCAGGCGGGCGGAAAGCTTCTTGTCCCCACCACCATGGCGCTGGGCGCGGCGGTGGCCGTCCTGTCCTCGGTGCTGCCCTACACCCTCGAACTCCTGGCCCTGCGCCGCCTGCCCGCGTCCACCTTCGCGATCCTGATGAGCCTGGAGCCGGCGATCGCGGCGACGGCGGGCTTCCTGATCCTGGGCCAGGCGCTGTCGTGGCCGCAGGCGCTGGCGATCGGGTTGGTGATCGGGGCGAGCATGGGGGCGGTGCGGACGCAGATCCGGGCGGTCTCGGGTTAGTTCTGGGTCGAGCGGGGTGGCTCCCCTGGTGGGGGTGGGTTGTGCGTGCAGGGGTGGCAGGCCCGAGCCGCCCGGGGCTCCGCCCCGGACCCCGTGCGGGCTTCGGCATCCACCCCTCGGGGACGGCTCAGCCCAGGTACGGCCGAGCCCGATGCTCCAGGCAGTGCGTCAGCCGCAGCCGCTGTGTGTGGTGCATGGGCAGCACGTCGAAGTCGGCCGGCGAGACGAAGCGCAGCTCTGTCGACTCGTCCGACACGGCGAGTTCCTGGCCCCCCCCCGGGAAGTGCCCACAAGCCGTTGTCCCGGCGCCGCTGGAGCAGGATGCGGCCCTGGTCGTCCGTGACGACGGCGGACGCGGCAACGACCATGCTGTTGGGCTCCGGTGCGTTCGGGTCGTCGTAGTACTCGGTCCGTGCCATGCGATCACCCTTCCACGGGCCCGGCCGTCTTCCCTACGGCATGGAAACCCTCCGCGTAGGTGTCGAACATGCCGCCGCTGTCGTTGCGTCGGAGATGCCGGACGGGCGCGCACCAGGTGTTCATGCCCCACACCTGGTCGTTGACCGGCGCGTCGTCGTCAGCGCGGAACACACTGTTGTAGGCGTGTTCCGTGGGTTCGCGGCTCAATGCCGGGTGCCCGCGGCAAGGGCTGTCGCCCCCTTGGGCGGGTAGGAGCAACAAGGCCGGAAATAAATGCAAGCACGCTTGCTTGTTTCAGGTCCTCCTGCCATGCTCCGGGGCACGCCCGCTGTCCCGGAGGGGAGCGCACTGTGTCCGAACCGGCCGGTTCTGCCGATGCCGTTCTTGCCGTCCTCGACGATCTGCGTGACGAGGGGGATGAACTCGACGTTCTGATCGGGGAGTTGAGCCCGGCCCAGTGGGCCACTCCCACCGCCGCCCCCGGGTGGAGCATCGCGCACCAGGTCGCCCACCTCGCCTGGACCGACACCGCCGCCCTGCTCGCCGTCACCGACCCCGACGCCTTCGCGATGGAGGTCGAGAAGGCCGTCGCGGCGCCGGACCGCTTCGTGGACGACGGGGCCGAGGCCGGGGCCCTGCTCCCGCCCGCCGAGCTGCTCGCGTGGTGGCGGGACAGTCGCGTACAGCTCCAACAGGCCTTGCGGGACGCGCCGGTCGGGGCACGCTTCCCCTGGTACGGGCCGCCCATGTCCACCGCGTCCATGGCCACCGGCCGCCTCATGGAGACCTGGGCCCACGGACAGGACGTCTTCGACGCCCTCGGCCGCACCCGCAAGCCCACCGACCGGCTCCGCCACGTCGCCCGCATCGGCATCCGCGCCCGTGATTATGCGTTTACGGTACGAGGGCTGACGCCCCCGGCCGATGAATTCCGGGTCGAGCTGACCGCGCCGGACGGTGCGAGCACGTGGACGTACGGCCCCGAAGGCGCCCAACAGCGCGTCACGGGGCCCGCGTTGGACTTCTGCCTGCTGGTCACCCAGCGCCTGAACCGTTCCGACACCGCCGTACGAGCGGAAGGCGCCGACGCCGAACGCTGGCTCGACATCGCGCAGGCCTTCGCCGGCCCGGCGGGCCCCGGCCGCCCGCCCAAGGACGCCTCGTGAGCGAAGACGGGCGCATCCTGCGGATCGGCAACGCCTCCGGGTTCTACGGCGACCGCTTCGACGCGATGCGGGAGATGCTGACCGGCGGCCCCCTCGACGTCCTCACCGGCGACTACCTCGCCGAACTCACCCTGCTCATCCTCGGCCGCGACCGGCTGCGCGACCCACGGCTCGGGTACGCCAGGACGTTCCTGCGGCAGCTGGAGGAGTGCCTCGGGATCGCCCAGGAACGCGGCGTGCGCATCGTCGCCAACGCGGGCGGGCTCAACCCTGCTGGACTGGCCGACTCGATAAGGGAGTTGAGCGAGCGTGTCGGGGTTCCCGTACGCGTCGCTCATGTCGAGGGCGATGCCCTGCCGCTGCCCGAGGGGGCGCTCACGGCCAACGCGTACCTCGGTGGCGGCGGGATCGCGGCGTGCCTGCGCGGCGGGGCGGACGTCGTCGTCACCGGGCGGGTGACGGACGCGGCGCTGGTCACGGGGCCCGCCGCGTGGTGGTTCGGCTGGGGGCCCGAGGACTACGACGCGCTCGCGGGCGCGGTCGTCGCCGGGCACGTCCTGGAGTGCGGCACCCAGGCCACCGGCGGGAACTACTCCTTCTTCACGGACTTCGCGGGCCGCGACCTCATCCGGCCCGGCTTCCCCCTCGCCGAGATCCACGCCGACGGCAGCAGCGTCATCACCAAGCACCCCGGCACCGGCGGGGTCGTCGACACCGGCACGGTCACCGCGCAACTCCTGTACGAGACGTCCGGCGCGCGCTACGCCGGGCCCGATGTCACCGCGCGGCTCGACACCGTACGGCTCCACCAGGACGGCCCCGACCGGGTGCGCGTCACCGGCGTACGGGGCGAGGCGCCGCCGCCGACCCTCAAGGCGGGGATCAACCGCATCGGGGGCTGGCGCAACGAGGTCGTGTTCGTGCTGACCGGGCTCGATGTCGAGGCGAAGGCCGACTTGGTGCGGGGGCAGGTCGAGGATGCCTTCGCGCGCGCCAAGTCCCGTCCGGCGGTGGTGGGTTGGGAGCTGACGCGTACGGATCGGCCGGACGCCTCCACCGAGGAGTGCGCCAGTGCGCTGCTGCGGCTTGTCGTGCGGGACCCCGATCCGGAGGCGGTGGGACGAGTGGTGAGCGGCGCGGCGATCGAGCTGGCGCTCGGCAGCTACCCCGGCTTCCACGTCACGGCTCCGCCGGGGAAGGGGGCGCCGTACGGGGTGTTCTCGGCGGTGTATGTGGATGCGGGGGCCGTGGAGCAGGTGGCTGTACTGCCGGATGGAGTACGGGAGTTGGTCCCTGCCGCGTCTCGTACCGCCGGTTTGGAGGCTGTACCGGAGCCGTCCTTGCCTCCCTTTGTCGCTTCGGGGCCGACTCGGCGGGTTCCGCTGGGGCTGGTGGCCGGAGCTCGGAGTGGGGACAAGGGCGGGGATGTGAATGTGGGGGTCTGGGCGCGGTCGGAGGGGGCGTGGGGGTGGTTGGCCCATGCGTTGACAGTTGACCAATTGCGTCAACTGCTACCTGAGGTGGGCGAGTTGAGCGTCACTCGTCACGTTCTGCCCAACCTGCGGGCGCTGAACTTCGTGGTGGAGGGGTTGCTGGGGGAGGGGGTCGCATCGCAGGGCCGGTTCGATCCCCAGGGGAAGGGGGTGGGGGAGTGGCTGCGGAGCCGGTTGGTGGCGGTGCCGGTGGATTTGCTGGGGTGAGCATTCCCCCACCCCGCCCCCTCCCGAGACCCTCCGGGGGTTGGAAGGGGTGAAGCCGGTTTTCCTGGGGCTCCGTCCCAGACCCCGTTCGCGCCTTGAGGGCACTCGTCCTCAAGCGCCGGACGGGCTGAAGACGCCACCCCGGCCGGCACCGGCCCTGCTAGGGCGCGGGGAACTGCGCGACCAGCCACCTTCGACCCGCAGGCGAACGAACTCCCCCGGAGGGTCTCGGGAAGGGGCGGGTAGGGGACTCCGCCCGCCGCAGGCGCCCCCACCCGACCACCCCAAGCCCTCCCCACTCCATACCCAAGGAGCCCCATGCCCGTCCTCCCCACCGCGCTCAGCCCCACCACCCCCGAACACCGCCAGGCCGCCGCGGCCATGCGGGGCAGGCTTGATGAGCTCCACGTCGAGCACGCGAAGGCGATCGCCGGTGGCGGGGCCAAATACACCGAACGGCACCGCAGGCGCGGCAAGCTGCTGCCCCGCGAGCGCATCGAGTTGCTGCTCGACCCCGACACCCCGTTCCTCGAACTGTCGCCGCTCGCGGCATGGGGCAGCGACTACCCCGTCGGCGCCTCGATGGTCACCGGCATCGGCACCGTCGAGGGCGTCGAGTGCGTGATCACCGCCAACGACCCCACCGTCCGCGGCGGCGCCTCCAACCCCTGGACGCTCAAGAAGGCCCTGCGCGCCAACGAGATCGCGTACGCCAACCGGCTTCCCTGCATCAGCCTCGTCGAGTCCGGCGGCGCGGATCTGCCGTCCCAGAAGGAGATCTTCATCCCGGGCGGGGCGATCTTCCGGGACATCACCCGGCTGTCCGCGGCCGGCATCCCCACCATTGCCGTCGTCTTCGGCAACTCCACGGCCGGTGGGGCGTATGTGCCCGGCATGTCCGACCACACCGTGATGATCAACAAGCAGTCCAAGGTGTTTCTCGGGGGGCCGCCCCTCGTCAAGATGGCCACCGGTGAGGAGAGCGACGACGAGTCGCTCGGCGGGGCCGAGATGCACGCCCGTACCTCCGGACTCGCCGACCACTTCGCCGTCGACGAGCACGATGCGATACGCCAGGCCCGCCGCATCGTCGCCCGCCTCAACCACCGCAAGGCGCACCCGGATCCGGGCAAGATCGTCCTGCCGCCCAAGTACGACGAGGACGAGCTGCTCGGCATCGTGCCCGAGGACCTCAAGACTCCCTTCGACCCGCGCGAGGTCATCGCCCGGATCGTGGACGGATCGGAATTCGACGAGTTCAAGGGGCTCTACGGGCCCAGCCTGGTCACCGGATGGGCCGAGCTGCACGGCTACCCCATCGGCATCCTCGCCAACGCCCAGGGCGTCCTGTTCTCCGCCGAATCGCAGAAGGCCGCCCAGTTCATCCAGCTCGCCAACCAGCGCGACATCCCCCTCCTCTTCCTCCACAACACCACCGGCTACATGGTCGGCAAGGAGTACGAGCAGGGCGGCATCATCAAGCACGGCGCAATGATGATCAACGCTGTATCGAATTCCAGGGTTCCCCATCTGTCCGTGCTCCTCGGGGCCTCCTACGGAGCCGGGCACTACGGCATGTGCGGGCGCGCCTTTGACCCCCGCTTCCTCTTCGCCTGGCCGAGCGCCAAGTCCGCCGTCATGGGGCCGCAGCAGCTCGCCGGCGTTCTGTCGATCGTGGCCAGGGCCTCCGCCGAGGCCAAGGGGCAGCCGTACGACGACGAGGCGGACGCCGCGCTGCGCGCCATGGTGGAGCAGCAGATCGAGGCCGAGTCGCTGCCGATGTTCCTGTCCGGACGGCTGTACGACGACGGGGTCATCGACCCCCGCGACACCCGCACCGTCCTCGGGATCTGCCTGTCGGCGATCCACACCGCCCCCGTCGAAGGCGCCCGTGGCGGCTTCGGCATCTTCCGGATGTGAGGAACATGAGGGACATCAGGGATGTCGGGGTGAGGGACATGATCGGCGCCGTACTTGTCGCCAACCGGGGCGAGATCGCCTGCCGGGTCTTCCGCACCTGCCGTGAGCTGGGCATTTCCACGGTCGCGGTGTTCTCGGACGCGGACGCGGGCGCCCTGCACGTACGGGAGGCGGACACCGCCGTACGGCTGCCGGGGGCCTCGCCCGCCGAGACCTATCTGCGCGGTGACCTCATCGTGAAGGCCGCCCTCGCCGCGGGCGCCGACGCCGTGCACCCCGGGTACGGCTTCCTGTCCGAGAACGCCGAGTTCGCGCGGACCGTCACCGGCGCCGGGCTCACCTGGATCGGCCCGCCCCCCGAGGCCATCGAGGCCATGGCGTCCAAGACCCGCGCCAAGGAACTCATGGGTCTGCCGCCCCTCGACCTCGCCGACGTCACCGAGGACGACCTCCCCCTCCTCATCAAGGCTTCGGCGGGAGGTGGCGGACGGGGCATGAGAATCGTCCGGCAACTGGCGGATATCAATGATCAGTTGATGTCGGCCGAAGCTGAGGCTCTGGCCGCCTTCGGTGACGGGGCCGTCTTCGTCGAGCCCTACATCGAGGGCGGGCGGCACGTCGAAGTCCAGGTCCTCGCCGACGCCCACGGCACGGTCTGGGTGCTCGGCACCCGCGACTGCTCCCTCCAGCGCCGCCACCAGAAGGTCATCGAGGAGGCCCCCGCGCCCGGCCTCGGCCCGGAGCTGACCGACGAGCTGCACGCCCTCGCCGTGCGGGCCGCGAAGGCCACCGACTACCGGGGCGCCGGCACCGTCGAGTTCCTGGTCGCGGACAAAAGGGCCCACTTCCTGGAGATGAACACCCGCCTCCAGGTCGAACACCCCGTCACCGAGGCCGTGTTCGGCATCGACCTCGTCGCCCTCCAGCTCCGCATCGCCGAAGGCGGGGCCCTCCCGCCGGCCCCGCCCGCCCCCCGGGGGCATGCCGTCGAGGCCCGCCTCTACGCCGAGGACCCGGCCGCCGACTGGGCCCCGCAGACCGGCACCGTCCACCAACTGGCCATCGACGGCGTCCGGTTGGACGCGGGCTACGCGGCCGGCGACACCATCGGCGTTCACTACGACCCCATGCTCGCCAAGGCCGTCGCCCACGCCCCCACCCGCGCCGAAGCCGTCCGCAAGCTGGCCCGCGCCCTCGAACGCGCCCGCATCCACGGTCCGGCCACCAACCGCGACCTGCTCGTCCGCTCCCTGCGGCACCCCGAGTTCAGCGAAGGCCGCCTCGACACCGGCTTCTACGACCGCAACCTCCCCGACCTCACCACCCTGGCCCCGGGCAGCCGCCACGCCGCCCTCGCCGCCGCCCTCGCCGACGCCGCCTCCCGGGCCGGCCGATTCGGCGGCGGCTGGCGCAACGTACCCTCGCAGCCGCAGGTCAAGCGGTACGGCGAGCACGAGGTCCGCTATCGGCTCACCCGTGACGGCCTCGAAGCCGAAGGCCATCCCGAGGTACGTCTCGACGCCGCCGAGCCCGATCGCGTGCGGCTCGAAATCGACGGCGTGATACGGGAGTTCAGCATCACGCGGTACGAAGACGGAGGCGGAGCCAGAGGCGGCGACATCGTCTACGTCGACACCGCATCGGGGTCCTATGCCCTCACCGCGCACCCCCGCTTCACCGATCCCAGCGACCTCGTCGCGCCCGGCTCGCTGCTCGCCCCCATGCCGGGGGTTGTCGTGCGGGTCGCCGACGGGGTCGAGGAGGGCTGTCGTGTCACCGCCGGACAGCCGCTGCTCTGGCTGGAGGCCATGAAGATGGAGCACCGCATCAGCGCTCCCGCCTCCGGCACGCTCACCGCGCTCCACGCCGCCCCCGGCGGCCAGGTCGAGGTCGGCGCCCTGCTCGCCGTAGTCGTTCCGTAGCCCCTCACATCGCTCGCCGTCGTCCCGTGATCGCTCAGGAGGCCGAACCAGCATGACCGGAGTCATCGAGAGCCAGGAGAACAAGGACCTGCGCGCCGCCGTCGCCGCACTGGGCGCCCGGCACGGACGCGGGTTCGACCGCGCGGCCCTGTGGTCCGAGGCCGCCAAGCTCGGCTACCTCGGCGTGAACCTGCCCGAGCAGTACGGCGGCGGAGGCGGCGGGATGGCGGAACTGTCCATCGTTCTGGAGGAGTTGGGGTCGGCCGGCTGCCCGCTCCTGATGATGGTGGTCTCACCCGCCATCTGCGGCACGGTCATCGCGCGCTTCGGTACGGACGTGCAGAAGCGGAAGTGGCTGCCGGGCCTCGCCGACGGCTCGCTCACCATGGCCTTCGGCATCACCGAGCCCGACGCCGGGTCCAACTCGCACCGCATCACCACCACCGCCCGCCGGGACGGCGACGGCGGGGTCCTCACCGGCCGCAAGGTGTTCATCTCGGGTGTGGACATAGCTGATGCCACACTCGTCGTCGGCCGCACCGAAGATGCCCGGACCGGCAGCCTCAAGCCCTGCCTGTTCATCGTCCCCCGCGACACCCCCGGGTTCCAGCGCTCGCGGATCGACATGGAACTCCAGGCGGCGGAGAAGCAGTTCGAGCTCGTCCTCGACGACGTACGGCTGCCTGCGGACTCCTTGGTCGGCGACGAGGACGCGGGGCTGCTCCAGCTGTTCGCCGGGCTCAACCCCGAGCGGATCATGACGGCCGCGTTCGCGATCGGCATGGGGCGCTACGCGCTCGCGCGGGCCGTCGACTACGCCACGACCCGGCAGGTGTGGAAGCTCCCCATCGGCGGCCACCAGGCCATCGCCCACCCCCTGGCCCAGGCCCACATCGAGCTCGAACTCGCCCGCCTGATGATGCAGAAGGCCGCGGCGCTGTACGACGCGGGGGACGACGCCGGAGCGGGGGAGGCGGCGAACATGGCCAAGTACGCGGCGGCGGAGGCGTGTATCCGGGCGGTCGACCAGGCTGTCCACACTCTGGGCGGGAATGGGCTCACCCGGGAGTACGGGCTTGCTTCGCTGATCACTGCGGCTCGGGTGGCCCGGATCGCGCCGGTCAGCCGCGAGATGATCCTCAACTATGTTTCCCACCAGTCGCTCGGGTTGCCCAAGTCGTACTAGGCGCTCCGCTGAGGTGCGGGTATCCACTGCGGGTCCCGGTGGGCTGGTCGCGCAGTTCCCCGCGCCCCTGTAGGGCACGCGGCACCGTCCCGGCGGAGCCGCACAACGGCACAGTCCCGCGCCCCTGTCCGCACGTACTTCTGCTCTGACGTACCAGGAGGCCCCGCATGGACTCCCCCCGGATCTTCCGCAGCGAGTACGCCGACGTGCCCATCGTCGACGAGGCCATTCACCAGGCCGTTCTCGCTCGGTCCACTGCCACTCACCCCGATGCCGTCGCCCTCGTCGACGGCACCGATCCCAGTGGGGCCACGAGCCTCACCTACGGTCAACTCGACGTCTGGCACCGGAGGCTGGCCGCGTCGCTCGCCGCTGCCGGGGTGCGCAAAGGGGACGTGGTCGCTCTCCACAGTCCCAACTCTCTCCTCTACCCCGTCGTCTTCTACGGGGCCAGCCGGGCCGGGGCGGCGGTCACCACCGTTCATCCGCTGTGTACCGCCGAGGAGTTCGCGAAGCAGCTCGCGGACTCCTCCGCGCGCTGGATCGTCACCGTGGCCCCGCTCCTGGAGACCGCCCGCCGGGCCGCCGAACTCGTCGGGTGCATTGAGGAGATCTTCGTCTGTGATCGGGCCGAGGGACATCGCTCGGTCCTCCACGATCTGCTGACCCGCGGTGACGCCCCCGAGCCCGACGTCGTGATCGACCCCGCCGAGGACATCGCCGTACTGCCGTACTCGTCCGGCACCACAGGCGTCCCCAAAGGCGTCATGCTCACCCACCGCAACATCGCCACCAACCTGGCCCAGCTGCACCCGCTGGTCCCGATGGTGCCCGGCGAACGCATTCTCGCCGTGCTGCCCTTCTTCCACATCTACGGCATGACCGCGCTCATGAACGCGCCGCTGAGGTCCGGCGCGACCGTCGTCGTGCTGCCGCGCTTCGACCTCGACCAGTTCCTCGGCGCGATCGAGAAACACCGCATCACCGGCCTGTACGTCGCCCCGCCCATCGTGCTCGCCCTGGCCAAGCACCCGGCGGTCGCCCGGTACGACCTCTCCAGTCTGGAGTACGTCGTCAGCGCGGCCGCCCCGCTCGACTCCCGCCTTGCGGCGGCCTGTTCGGCCCGGCTCAAGCTGCCGCCGGTACGCCAGGGGTACGGCATGACCGAGCTGTCGCCCGGCACGCACACGGTCCCGCTGTCCACCCCGAACCCTCCGCCCGGCGCGGTCGGCAAGCTTCTGCCGTCCACCGAGATGCGCATCCTGCGCCTGGACGACCCGGCCCGCGACGCCGGGCCCGGCGAGGAGGGCGAGGTCGCCGTTCGCGGCCCGCAGGTCATGAAGGGCTACCTCGGCCGCCCCGAAGCCACCGCCGACATGATCGACGCGGACGGCTGGGTGCACACCGGCGACGTCGGCCACGTCGACGACGACGGCTGGCTGTACGTCGTCGACCGTGTCAAGGAGCTCATCAAGTACAAGGGCTTCCAGGTCGCCCCGGCCGACCTGGAAGCCCTGCTGCTCACCCACCCCGCCGTCGCGGACGCCGCCGTGATCGGCGTGTACGACGCCGACGGCAACGAGGTCCCCAAGGCCTTCGTCGTACGCCAGCCCACAGCGCCGGACCTCGGCGCGGACGAGCTGATGGCGTACGTCGCCGAACGCGTCGCCCCGTACAAGAAGGTGCGCCGCCTGGAGTTCATCGAGAGCGTGCCCCGCGCCGCGTCCGGCAAGATCCTGCGACGCGAGCTGCGCCAACGAGAGAAGGACCGGACGTGACACTCATACGGGCCGACCACGAGCGGGGCATCACCACCCTCGCCCTCGACTCGCCCGCCAACCGCAACGCCCTGTCGGCGCCCCTGGTGGCCGAACTCGGCGAGGCGCTGGCGCGGTGCGCCGGGGACGCGGACGTACGGGCCGTGCTGCTCACCCACACCGGCGGCACGTTCTGCGCGGGCGCGGACCTGAAGGCCCCGCCGGACCCGGCAGCCTTCGTGCACCTGATGCGTACGGTCGTGGAACTCCCCCAACCGGTCGTGGCGCGCGTCACCGGGCACGTGCGCGCGGGCGGCCTCGGGCTGCTGGCGGCGTGCGACATCGCGGTCGCGGGGCCCGGGTCCTCGTACGCGTTCACCGAGGCACGGCTCGGCCTCGCGCCGGCCGTGATCTCCATGCCGGTGCTGCCCCGCATGGACCCGCGCGCCGCGAGCCGCTACTACCTCACCGGCGAGCGGTTCGACGCGGCGGAAGCGGCCCGCACCGGGCTCGTCACGCTCGCCGCAGACGACGTCGACGAGGCGCTCGCACCGGTCCTCGACGGGCTGCGCCGGTCCTCGCCGCAGGGCCTGGCCGCGTCGAAGGCTCTGGTCACGGCTACCGTGGCGGAGACCTTCGACCGCTGGTCCAAGGAACTGACCGCCCGCTCGGCGTCCCTCTTCGCCTCCGCCGAGGCGCGGGAGGGAGTGACGGCCTTCCTCGAACGACGGGACCCAGCATGGGTGTTGTGACCCCACCGAAGTCGACCCCATCGACGACGACCCCACCGAGGTCGGCCCCGCCTAAGACCCCGAAGCAGGACCGCAGCCGGGCCACCCGGCAGCGTCTTCTGGAGGCCGCCGTGGCGTGTCTGGCCGAGCACGGCTGGGCGGGCTCGACCGTGTCGGTGGTCGCCGAACGCGCCGGGGTCTCGCGGGGCGCCGCCCAGCACCACTTCCCGACCCGCGAGGACCTGTTCACGGCGGCCGTCGAGTACGTCGCCGAGCAGCGGTCCTCCGCGCTGCGGGCCCTGGACCGCACGGACCGGCGGGAGGTCGTGGCCGCACTGGTCGGCCTCTACACGGGCCCGCTGTTCCGGGCCGCGCTGCACCTGTGGGTCGCCGCGTCCAACGAGCCGCAGCTGCACGCCCGGGTCACCGAGCTGGAGGCGAGGGTGGGCCGCGAGTCGCACCGCATCGCGGTGGAACTGCTCGCCGCCGACGAGTCCGTGCCGGGCGTACGGGAGACGGTGCAGGGCTTCCTCGACATGGCCCGAGGCCTGGGCCTGGCCAACCTGCTCACCGACGATGCGGCCCGCCGGGAGCGGGTCGTGGCGCAGTGGGCGGTGCTCCTCGACGAGGTGCTGGCCTGAGGCATCGGGCCGGGCACACGAAACGGCCGGCCCCGGATGACCCGGGACCGGCCGTCGACCGGGCTGCTCAGCCCCTGCCGTTGCCGGAGCGGACCGGGATCTCCTCCAGGATGTGCGACAGCGGCTCGTCGCCCTTGACCTGCGCCGAGTTCTCCGTGCACTGCTGGTTCCGCGGCGCGGCCGTCATCGCGACACCGGACACGGCTGCGGTCGACCACACCTTCTGCATGTCTACTCCCGTGGGTCTGATTCCACTGACGGGGATCCGTCGACAGAAACGGCAAGAATCTCTTTAGGATGTGCTCTTTCCCCCGAACGGGGCATTATGGAATTCAACTCCGCTCGGCCGTGGTAATACGCAGGCACCGGTAATACGCAGTCATCACGACCGATGGTGAGGAACCATGACTGAGACGCAGGATGCCTGGCGCCGGCAGACTTTCATTCCGATCACCCGCCGTCAATTCGAGAGCGAGGCGGCGGCCGAACCCATGTATGCGGCTATGGTGCGTTCCTGGGTCACCGAAGGGCGTACGGTTCCCGGCCGCCCCGACTGGGAATGGAACCAGCTCGTCAACGGGTTCTACTGGCCTTCGTGAGCACGGCCTTCCTGCATTGCGTCGCCCGGTCCCGGGCACGGCAAAAGACCGGACCCCCGGAATTCACCGGTGCTCCGGCCATGGAAAGCAGGATGCCGGACCGCCGAAGGGATTGACAGCGGTCCGGCAGTCCTGGAGAAACGCGGGCCCGGCGCCGCTCAGCCCTTGCCGTTTCCGGAGAGGACCGGGATCTGGTCCAGGATGTGCGAGAGCGGCTCGTCGCCCTTGGCCTGCGTCGAATTCTCCGTGCACTGCTGGTTCTGCGGCGCGGAGAGGACCGGGACGTCCTGGAGCGCGGAGACCGGCACGACACCCGCGATCGAGGCAAGGTTGGCCTTGGCCGGCAGGGCGATGCAGGGCTTGTTGAACGAACCCTGGATCAGGCCGATCTGCGGGCTCATGTTGCCGTACGTGGAGGAGTTCCCGTACGCCTGCAGGGCCTCGTTGCCGCCGACGGTGGTGGTGCCGCCGTGGTCTCCGACGGCCATGGCCGGGGCCGCGAGGATGGCGGACGCGCCGACCAGCGAAACAGTGGCAGCGGACGCGGCCATAACCTTCTTGATCACGGTGGTCCCTTTCTGGTGGATGCCCCATACGGAGCCACCTGCCCAACTGGACCCCTGCGGATTGGTTTCTGCTCTTCACTCCTTCAGCCGTACGAAAATGAGATGGACCGAGTCCCGTTCGCCTTTACGGATTGGGATTGTATGGAGATCCGATGCCGTAGGGAGAGTTGTCCTCCCGGCCTTTTTGTTCGGGTTCCTTGCGGCCTCCCGGGGGGCCGTTCGGGTGAAGCGCCGGAACCAAACAAGTGCCGTGAAGTTGACACAGGAAGTAGTACGGCGCAATAGATATGAGCGCGGTGCTGCGTGTGCTCTCCATATCAGGAAAAGAGAAGACCATGCTCAAGAAGGTCATGGCTGTTTCCGCCGCAGTCGTTTCGCTGGTCGGCGCATCCGCCATCCTCGCGGCCCCGGCCATGGCCGTCGGCGACCAGGGCGGCACCACCACCGTCAGCGGCAACGGTGCGAAGCAGGCCTTCGGCAACTCGAAGACCGACGGGGACATGAGCCCCCAGCTGTCGCTGGTCCAGGGCTCGCTGAACAAGCCCTGCCTCGGTGTTCCGGTCAAGGCCAACGCCGCGTCGATCGTGGGTTTCGTGCCGGTCTCCGCCCTCCAGGACGTGCCGGTCCTGTCCGCGCCGCAGAACCAGCAGTGCACGGAGAACTCGGCGCAGGTCAAGGGCGACGAGCCGCTGTCGCACATCCTGGACGAGATCCCGGTCCTGTCCGGCAACGGCAGGGGCTGAGCAGCGCCGATTCGCCTGCGCACCGGCTCGGGCCGGCCGCGGGCCCCTCCCGACCGCGGCCGGCCCGAGTTCTTTTGGGCGTCAAATGCCTTTCGGGTAAAGGGCTGAAGAGGGAAAGCGCACCTTCCTGCCATTTGGGTGAGGAAGTCGGCAGGGCCTTCCCGTTCGGTTTCCTTTGCCTGGACCGATCGTTACCAGGTCGTCAGCGGCTCCTGGGCGAAAGCTCTGGCTACGCGCCGTGAGCAACGACTGGTTGCGCGACTTCTTGACCGAGGGAAGGAAAACCACGTGAACTACATGAAGGCCGCGACGACCATGGCCGGTCTGGCCATCGCCGCGGGTGGTGCCGCCGCTCCGGCGCTCGCCGACGCGCAGGCCGACGGTGCCGCCGTCGACAGCCCGGGTGTCCTGTCGGGCAACCTGCTCCAGGTCCCGGCCCACGTGCCGGTCAATCTGTGCGGCAACACCGGCAGCTTCATCGGCGCCCTGAACCCGGCGTTCGGCAACCCCTGCATCAACAAGTGATGTAGCGCCAGAACTCTTCACTCCGATTTTGGGGCGTGCCCGTCGCACGCCCCAAAGTCGATTTCCCCCACCTCACCGCGAACACGGAAGACAGCCCATTGCGTCAGGTCATCAGCAAGACTCTGTTCACTGCCGTGGCAGCCACGAGCGTCCTTTCGATGAGCGGAAGTTACGCCCAGGCCGCCGGCACCGATGCCGAGACCATGGGCTCGCCGGGCCTGCTGTCGGGGAACTCGATCTCGGCGCCGGCCGACGCCCCGCTCCAGGCGTGCGGGAACACCGCGAACCCGGTCGGGGCGCTCAACCCGTCCTTCGGCAACCCCTGCGCGACGGGCTCGTCGAAGGCCGTCAAGGCTGCCGAAGAGCGGGCCGACCACGCGGCCGAAGACGCTGTTCGGCACGGCGCCGAGGACGTGTACGGGTCCGCGTTCAAGCGCTGGTTCGAGAGGGAGTACGCGAAGGCGCACGGCCCCCAGTACCAGCAGGAGGAGCCCGCTCAGACGCACGAGCCGGAGCAACAGCGTGGTCCCGCCAGTCAGGCGCGGTCCGTGGCGAGCGGCTCCCCGGGTGTCCTGTCGGGCAACTCCGCGGCGGCACCGCTCGACGTGCCGGTGCAGGTGTGCGGGATCACGGCGGACGTCGTGGGGCTGCTCAACCCGGCGATGGGCAACCAGTGCAGGACCGGCCCGGGTGCGGCCCCGCACGGGCCCGGGGCACACCCTGCCCCGCCGGCGCCTCACACGCCGCCCAAGCATCAGGCGCCGCCCGCACATCACAACCCGCCGGTGCATCACGCCCCGCCGGCCTCTCACAAGCCGCCGGTTCACCATGCACCCCCGGTGCACCACGCACCGCCTGTTCATCATGCGCCGCCCGCACACCATGCGCCGCCGGTCCACCACGCACCGCCCGTGCATCACGCACCGCCCGTGCATCACGCCCCGCCCGCGCACAAGACGCCGCCTGTGCACCACGCACCTCCGGTCCACGAAGCGCCGCCTGTGCATCACGCACCCCCGGCCCACCACGCCCCGCCCGCGCACGAGGCGCCTCCGGCCCACAAGGCGCCTCCCGTGCACCACGCACCCCCCGCCCCACCGGCCGCGCACGAAAAGCCGCGGCGCCATCACTGCCCGCCCAAGCATCAGGAACCCCCGGTCCACGAGGCCCCGCCCGTGCGCGTCGTACCGCCGGTTCACCACACGCCCCCGATGCGTCACGTACCGCCGGTTGACGAGGCACCCCCCGTGCACCACACGCCCCCTGTGCACCACACGCCGCCCATGCACCACGTTCCACCTGCGCGGCCCACCGCACCTCGCGTCTTCGCTCCGCCGGCCGCGGCGCACGTCCCGCAGCTCGCCGCCACCGGGGCCGAGTCGCTGCTCGCCGCCGCGGGCGGGGCCGCCGCGCTCATCCTCGGCGGAGGCCTTCTCTACCGGCGCGGCCGGGCGATGGCCGGCGTCTGACGGCATCCGCCAGGACGACCCCCACCCGCGGCAAGTGACGGCCGAAGGCTCGGGGTGGGGGTTGGGTCCGGTTTCGTCATAACTCCCGTACAAATACCGCCGGTTGGTCACACTCACTCGTACGTCGAAGGGCTCGGCTCCTCCTCGGGGGCCGGGCCCTTCGGCGTACCGGCCCTCGCACGGCCGGTTGGTGAGGGGGCCTCAGAAGACCGCCATTTCCCCGTACCCCCGTTCGGGGGTCTTACGGCGTGGGCTGCTTATCTTCCCTATCGGCGCAATAAGAATATTTTCCAACCGGGAATCCGGGGAGGTCCTCAGAACCAAGGGAGCGCACATGCGTCAGCGACGTCATCGAGCGACCACCTTCACCACGAGCGTTCTGGCGGCGGGAGCCCTCTGCAGTCTGGCACTGGCGCCCGGTGCCGATACCCCGCACCCCAGGGTCCATCAACCCGGGGCGGGCAGCGATCCTCCCCCCGCCCATCCCTCCGTCGCGCATTTCGGCGCCTTTCTGGATTCCGGCGCCCTCGGTGTGAAACGCATCGCGGACCTGGAGAAATGGCTCGGCGGCGCCGACATCCGGGTCGGGCACACGTATCTGCCCGGGAACAACTGGTCCGACATCGAGGGGAAGGCGGGGTTTCTCGACGACTGGGCCACCTGGCGCCGCGCGCGCGACGACCGCACCCTCGTCCTCAACGTCCCGATGCAGGCCCTCAACGAGATCGGCCTGCCCGACGCCCGCGTACGCCAGCTGCTCGCGCACGGCGCCCGCGGGGACTACGACGAGCACTTCAAGAAGCTGGCCGAGCGGCTGGTCGAGCTCAAGATCCCGGACACGGTCATCGTGCTCGGCTGGGAGATGAACGGCACGACATACACCCATCGTTGCGGGCCCGATCCGGCCGCCTGGAAGAAATACTGGAAGAACGCGGTCACCGCGATGCGTTCCGTGCCGGGGCAGAAATTCCGCTTCGATTTCGCGCCGAGCCGGGGGCGCGACGCGGTGCCGTGGACCGATTGCTATCCGGGTGACGATCTCGTCGACATCGTCGGAATGGACTCCTACGACCAGCCACCGGGCCAGAATTTCGACGAGCAGATCAAAGAGCCGTACGGACTCCAGCAGCACGTGGACTTCGCCGCCGCGCACAAAAAGCCCATTTCCTATCCGGAATGGGGGCTCTTCCGCAACGGCGACAATCCCGAATACATGCGCCGCATGCTGGCCTGGATGGACGCGCACCAGCCGGTCTACAACACCATCACCGACTACTGCCCGCACGGCGTGTGGGAGTGCACGGACAATCCTCTCGCCTCGGAGGTCTACCGCTCGCTCCTGTTCGGCCGCAAGGACCCCACTCCGCAGCCGACGGCGCCCGCGACCCCGGTCACCCCGGTCACTCCGGTCACTCCGGCGGTCCCCCCGGCCCCCCAGCCCCCGACCGCGCCCAGCCCCAAGCCCACCGCGCCCGTCACGCCGACGCCGCCCGCCAACTGCTCGCCGCTCGACCTCAACCCCTGGGTCGAGTACTGGATCGGAGGCAAGCTCTGCCTCCGCCTCGACTGGTACTCACGCCGGTCCTGAGGCCTCCGTGGCGGGGCGGCGCCTGCCGTCCCGCCACCCCCGCAGCGCCCGCAGCACGGCGCCCGCCCGGCGTCGCAGGCCCGCGTGCAGCGTGCAGGCCCACAGCAGGGGCAGGGTGCGCCGCCGGGCCAGCAGGAAGCGCTGGTTGACCCGGACCTCGGGCCGCCAGTGCTGCTTGTACGGCTCGTTGCCGCGCAGCATGCTCAGCGCGGCCCGGCCGCTGCCGTCGATGCGCTCGGCGCAGGACCGCAGCAGCATCGTGGCCACGTCCACCTTGCGGCCGCGCAGGCCGGGGTGCGCCCCGTACAGGTAGCCGCCCGCGAGCGCCGGGGAGAGCAGGGTCAGATCGGCCGCGACCACCTCGCCGTCCAGGCGGAACTCGGTGACCACCGCGTCGCCCTGCCGCGTCATCTCGCCCACCGCGCGCGCCAGATGCTCCTCGAACCGGGGCCGCAGGTGCTCGCGCGTCACCCCGCGGCCCTGCCACTGGAGCCCGTGCAGTTCGAGCAGCCTACGCAGCGCCGTGGGCACCTCCTCGGGCGGTACGTCGCGCTGCTCGATGCCCAGCGCGTCGATCTTGCGGAGCTTGGCGCGGGCCCGCTGGGCCCGGTTCGACGGGAGCCGTGAGAGGAGGCCGTCCATGCCCTCGGCGGGCAGCTCAAGACAGCGTGAGTCGCTCAACCGCCGCCGCGCGGAAGGCCAGTTGGCGTGCAGCCGTTCGGCGCCGCCGCCCGGGCGCACCTCGCCCAGGTCGATCAGGGCCCCGCGCGCCGAGGCCATCAGCGCCCCCGTGAGGGCGTCCGCGGCCTCCTCGGCGCAGGCGTCGTCCAGGAGTACGTCCGTGAAGTCGGAGATGGTGCCGCCCAGCGGGACGAGCGCCGGAAGCGGGCGCAGCACCCGCATCAGCGGTGCCGCGCCGACCAACTCGTCGTCCAGGTAGGCGAGATGGACCCGCAATCGGCCCGGCACCCCGTACGAGAGCCACCACGAGTGCAGCCACGCGTGGCTCTGGAACGGGGTCGCCGTGCGGCAACTCCGGTGCAGGCGATGCCAGTGGGGGGCCAGGTCCGCGAAGCCCAGGTCGTCCGTGCACACCTCCACGCGGAGCCGGGACATCAGCCGACCTCCTGCGGTACGGAGGCGGCGCCGGCCGGGGCCGGTACCGAGGCCGCGACCTCGGCACCGGATTCGGGCCTGCGGCGAGGCCGGGCCAGGAGGGTGAGGCCGCCGAGGAGTCCGCCCGCGCAGCCGCCCACCAGCGTGGTCAGCACGGCCGACGGGGACGAGGGGGTCAGGGGCTTGGCCGCGCGCGAGAACTGCACCACCTTCACCCCGGTGTCGGCCAGGGTGTGGGTGCCGTTCACGGTGAGGGCCCGGGCCACCGCGTTGGCCATGCCCGCGGCGTCCCCGGCCCGGGCCGAGGTGGCCGTGATCGCGATCATCGGCGCGTCGGGGGAGGTCGCCGTCTGCACGCTGCCGCGCAGGGTGTTCGCGCTCACGCCCGCCCACACCTGGGCGTCCCCGATGACCGCGACCTCGGTCGCGACCCTCCCGTACGCCTGGGCGAAGCCGAGCGCGACCGACGGGTCGGCCTTCTCGGCGGGGGTGACCACGACATAGCTGGTCGCGGTGTACTCCGGGGTCTTCACCACGCCGTACACGCCGCCCGCCGTCGCGCCGAGCAGCGCGAAGACGGGCAGCGGCCACCAGCGCGGCAGCGGCCGGGAGCGCAGCGGGCGGCGGATGCTGTGACGCTGCCGCGGGCCGGAGAATCTGCTCATCTGGACTCCTCTTTCGCCGAGTTGTTCGTCGAGACGTCCGTCGGGGCGTCCGTCGGGGCGTGCGCCGGGCTGGGCACGCGGATGCCGGCCCGGTCGTACGCCGGGTGCGGCCGCGGCGCGCGGGCCACGGCCGCCTCGTACACCTGGACCAGCTGGGCCGAGGTCGTGGTCACGCAGTAGTTGCGCACCGCGTCGGGGACGGGGAGGCGGGTGCGGGCCGCGCGCTGGAATGTGCCCAGTACGTCGGTGAACGCGGCGGCCGTGCGGCCGGTGCGCAGCGCGCCGGGTGCGGATCCGGCGGGCAGGTCGTCGATCGCCGGGCAGGTCACGTACGCCACCGGGAGCCCGGCCGCCAGGCCCTCCACGACGGCCAGGCCGAAGGCCTCCTCGCAGGAGGGGGAGGCCAGGCAGTCCACCGCGGAGAGGAGCCCGGCCAGGCTCGGGCGATGGCCCGCCGGGGTCGTGCCGTCCTGGACGCACTCGCCCGCGAAGACCACCCGGGCGGCCACGCCGAGCCGTTCGGCGCGGGCCCGCAGCGGCTGTTCCTGTGCGCCTCCGCCCGCGATCACCAGCCAGGCGTCCGGGAGTGCGGCGAGCGCGTCGATGAGGACGTGGAACCGCTTGCCCGCGGTCAGTCTGCCGACCGCGCCGATCACGAACGCCCTGGTCGGCAGCCCGAGTTGATGGCGTACGGAGACGCGGGCGGGGATGCTGTAGGCGAACCGGGCGGCGTCGATGCCGTTCGGGACCACCTGGATGCGGCGCTCGGGCACACCCCAGCGGACCAGGCGTCGCGCGATGGTGGGGGACACCGCGACGGTCGTGGTGCCGAGCCGTTCGCTCGCCAGGTAGAGGCCGCGTACGGCGGGGCCGAGCCGGCGGCCCTCGATGCGGGCCTCGCCCAGCGAGTGCTCGGTGGCGACGATGGTGCGCACCCCGGCGAGCCTCGCCGCGATGCGGCCGTACAGGCAGGCCCGGTACAGGTGGGTGTGGACGACGTCGTAGTGGCCGCGCCGGATGAGCCTGGTCAGGCGGGGGACCGCCGTGAGGTCGCGGTTGCCGGTCATGTCCAGGTTCCGCACCCGGCCGCCGTCGCGGACGATGGCGCGGGCCACGGCGCCGGGGTTGGTGAGCGTGACGACGTCGGCCTCGTAGGGCAACTGGCGCAGCAGCAGCCGGAGTTGCTGCTCGGCGCCGCCGATGCCGAGGCCGGTGATGACGTGCAGGACCTTCATGGGCCCTCCGGGAGATCGGCCGGCTCGTGCCGGCGCCAGCGGTGCAGGGCGCGCTTGAGGTGCAGCCGCCAGGCGGTGTCGCGCTCGCCGACGTGGACGCGCGGCAGGGCGTAGCGGCCGGTCAGCGGGCCCGGGTCGATGGCGCAGGCGTACTGATAGCCGGCCGCGCGGACCGCGGCGACGGCGCGCAGGTCGACAGCGCCGTACGGGTAGCAGAAGCCCGCCACGTCGTGCCCGACCAGGTCGAGGAGGAGCTGCCTGCTCTCGTGCACCTCGCGGCGCAGGGTGTCCTCGTCGGCGTGGGTCAGGTCGAGGTGGCGCAGGCCGTGCGAGGCGACCTCCATGCCCCAGGTGGCGGCCTGCTGGATGCCGCGCTCGTCGAGGAGCGGCTTGCGCGGGCCCAACGGGTCCCACTCGTTGGTGGAGCCGAGCAGTCCCGGCAGGACGAACACGGTCGCCGTGCACTCGTAGCGGCGCAGCAGCGCGAGGGCCTCGGCCGTGAAGTCGGCGTACCCGTCGTCGAAGGTGAGGCCGACCAGGCCCTGCACGGTGCCGGCCGTGCGGGCCCGGATGAGCTCGGCCATGCTCACCCCTTTGAGGCCGCGTCTTCGCAGCCAGCGCAGTTGCCGTTCGAATCGGCGCGGGGAGACGGTGATGCGGTACGGGTCGTCCGTGGTGTGGGTCACCGAGTGGTACATGGCCACCCACAGCGGTGCGGCGGGGCGGGGTCGCGAACCAGTCAGTGGACCCCACGGGTCGCCGACTGCCGTGTCAACGGGCATGCCAGAGCTTTCGTGTGACGGGACGGAACAGCAGACAGAACTCCCGGACCCGCAGCAGACGGGCTACGACCGCGAACACGACGACGGACGAGGTGGCTCCAACTGCCAGTGCCACTACGGGATGTGAGGTTTCGTGGGCCCCCCACCAGCAGGCGGCGGTCGCGCCGCCGGCGGCCACCACGAGCCGGGCGAGCTGCCCGCCCACCCAGCGCACGGACAGCGCCGTGCGGCGCCGCCCGCTGCCCCACAGGAGCAGGAGCGCGGTGAGGGTGATGCCGAGCGCGTTGGCGGCGGCGATGCCGGGCGCGCCCCACACCGGTACGGCGAGGGCCCCCGCCGTGGCGGTCGCGGCGAGCCCGGCGAGCATGGCGCAGGCCGGGAACCACAGGGGCCGGGCCTCGGAGAAGTAGGAGCGGGCGAGCACCCCGACGAGGGTCTGCCCGAGGAGCCCGAGCGCGTACATGCGCATGACGTCGGCGGTCGCCGCGGTGTCGTGGACGGTGAACGCGCCGCGCTGGAAGAGGATTTGGATGATCTGCGGGGCGCACGCCACCACCACCGAGGCGCCGACCAGCACGATGGTGCCCGCTACGATCAGGTCGCTCTCCACCCGGCGCCGGGCCCGCTCGGTGTCGCCCGCGGCAAGGGCCCGCGCGATCACGGGGAAGGTGACCGTGCACAGCATCAGCGAGAGCACCATCGGCATCTGCGCCACCTTCTGGGCGTAGTTCAGATGCGAGATGGCCCCGGCGGGCAGCGGGGCGGCCAGGAACCGCTCGATGAGGACCTGCGTCTGGCGGCTGAGCGCGAACACCACGATCGGGGCGACCAGGGCGAGCCGCAGCGCCTGCGCCGTGCCCCGGTCGGCCCGCCGCGCGGCGGGCAGGGCGACGGCGGGCTCCCGGTCCCGCCAGCTGCGCCACAGCGCGGGCAGCTGGACGAGGATCATGAGGACGCCGCCGAGGGCGACCCCGGCCGCCGCGGCCCGCACTCCCCACGCCCTGCCGAGCGCCAGGAGCAGGGCGATGATGCCCACGTTGTACGCCACGTAGATCGACGCGGGGGCCAGGAAGCGGCCGTGTCCGCGCAGGGCGGCGCTGCAGTATCCGGTGAGCCCGAAGGTGAACACGCAGGTCGCGGTCAGCCGGGTGCAGTCGACGGCCAGGTCCGCGCGGGGCAGTCCGGGCGCGAGCACCGCGACCATCGCGGGCGCCGCGGCGATCAGGACCGCGCCGCCCCCGGCCAGCGCGAGCATCAGCCGGGGCAGGGTGGCCGCGACCAGTGCGCGTACCGGATCGGGGCCGGTGCGCCGGGCGCGTCCGACCAGGGCGAGACTGAACGCGGGTACGAGGACGAAGGCCAGGCCGTCCTCGATCAGCAGCGTCGCCGCGACCTCGGGGACCGTCCAGGCGACCAGGAAGGCGTCGGTGTCGGTGTCGGCGCCGAAGTAGTGCGCGAAGGCCTGGTCGCGCAGCAGGCCGAGGAGCGCTCCGGCGACGGTGAGCCCTGCGGTGAGGAGCGCGGCCCGGGCCAACAGCCGCCCGGAGGTGCCGAGTTCGGGTGTGTTCGTGGGTGCGAGCGGCGGAACGATCTTCGTCACGGGCGCGCCGCCCTGTGCGTGGCCAGGGCCCACCAGGCGGCGAGGCCGAGGACGAGCGCGGTCACCGCGGTCGAGGGGCCGCCGATGTCACCGTAGAAGAAGTCCACGAGCAGCCAGATCAGGAGGCCGTTGGCGATCAGGGCGCAGTCCATCGGGGCGCCCTGCCTGCGCGTGAGGCGCAGCCTGCGTACGCCGGCGACCAGGAGCGCGGCCCAGCCGCCGACGAGGGTGACCACGCCGAGCAGGCCCTGCTCGCTCAGGACGAGGAGGTACATGTTGTGCGGGGAGAGCAGGGGCTGGCGCTTGAAGGCGGCGCCGGCGCCCGCGGTGTCGCTGCCGGAGGACAGGGCGAGCGAGGAGTTCGCGTCGCGGTGGTCGGGGAAGCCCTTCAGGCCGACGCCGGTGAGCGGCGACTGACGCCACATCAGCGCTGCGGCCGACCACATGGTGTAGCGGTCGGTCACGGACTGGTCGGGGGCGCTCTCGACCTGGGTGATGCTGGCGAGCCGCTCCTGGAGCAGCTGGGTGCCGGACCCGCTCGCGCCGGCCAGGACGACGGTGGCCGCCGCGATCACCGCGAGGACGGCGAGGGCGCGGCGCACCCCGGAGAGCAGCAGCAGGGCGCAGGCCGCGACGGCCGTCGCGATCCAGGCGCCCCGGCTGAACGACACGGCGAGCGGAAGCAGCAGGAGGGCCGCGCAGGCGAGCGCGGCGCGGCGGTGGGTGCGGCTGGCGCCGGGGGCGGGGGCGGGGTCGAGGGCGAGGCCGACCGAGCAGAGCAGCCCGCAGGACACCACGGTGGCCATGCCCATGATGTCCGAGGCGCCGAAGGTGCCGACCGCCCGGATGTCCTCGTTCATGTAGGAGGCGCCGGTGGACGTCAGGTACTGCACGACGCCGACGCCGCCCTCGAACAGCGCGAGCGCGACCACGGCCGCCGCCGCGAGGCGGAAGTCGTCGCGGTCACGCAGCAGGAGCAGCACGGCGAGCGGCACGAGCACGAAGATCTGGAGATAGCGGCCGAGCCCGGCGACGGCCGTGCCGGGAGTGGCCGCCCCCATCGCAGCGACACAGATCCCGGTCACCGGAAGCCCCATGACGAGAGCGGCCGTACGGCTCAGCGGCCGGATGCTCTCGCGCAGGACCCGTACCACCGCCCACACCACGAGCACCCCGCAGGCCGCGTCGGCGGCGGTCGCCGAGCCCTCTGCGCCCAGCGGGGGAGTGGCGAGCAGGGCGATCACGGCGAGCAGCGGCAGCAGGTGCAGGGCCCGGCGCAGCGGGGCCGGGACGGACATCGGCGGCGCGGCCGCGAGGGCGTGCATGCTCAGCTCCCCGTGGGGCGGACGAGGCAGACCGCGGTGCGCAGCAGGATGCACAGGTCCTGCCACAGCGACCAGTGGTCGATGTAGTAGTTGTCGTAGCGGGCCCGGTCCTCGATCGAGGTGTCGCCGCGCAGCCCCTGCACCTGGGCGAGCCCGGTCAGCCCGACCGGCATCCGGTGGCGGGCGGCGTAGCCGGGGTGCGCCTGGCTGAACTTGGCCACGAAATACGGGCGTTCGGGCCGGGGGCCGACGAGGCTTATGTCGCCGCGGATCACGTTCCACAGCTGGGGCAGCTCGTCCAGGGACGTACGCCGCATGAAGCTCCCGGCCCGGCTCATGCGCTGGTCGTCGGCGATGGTCCAGCGGGTGGCGGCCTCGTGCGCGGTGTCGGGGCGCAGCGTACGGAACTTGAGGAGGGTGAACGCCCGCCCGCCGAGTCCGATCCGCTCCTGCCGGAACAGCACCCCGGGCCCGTCGCTGCGGCGCAGGACAAGGGCACACACCGCGAGGACGGGGGCCGCGACGATCAGCGCGGGCACGGTGACGGCGAGGTCGAGGAGCCGCTTGAAGAACAGGGCGGGCGCGGTGGCGGGGGCAGTGGTCAGCGGGCGGCAGGGGAAGGCGGCCACCTCGTCCGACTGCTGACGGGGTACGGCATGGCCGGGTGCGCGCGTGTCCAGCTGCCACAGGGTGCAGCCCAGGGCCTCAAGCAGCGCCGGGGACACGGAAGTCGAGGCCTCGTGGGTGAACAGGCAGTCCTGCACCCCGTTCTGGATGACGGCGCGCTGGACGTCCTCCAGACTGCGAAGCACCGGCACGGGCCCCGCCTCGACGGCACTCTCGGACGGCGGCACGACCATCCCGACCGGCCGGATGCCGCCGCTCGACTGGCGAACCAGAGCGGCCGTGACACGGACGGCGCTGGCCGCCGGGCCCACCACCAGGGTGGGCCGGGGCCTGCGGACGGCCTGCCGGCGCCGCAGCCACAGCGCGGCGCCGCGCCCCGCGCAGCTCACCAGTGTCTGGACGGCACAGCCCGTCGCGACCGCGGACACCGCGAGCGGCGCGGCGGACGGCTCGTGGACCAGCGCGCTCTGGTGGGCGAGCACGGTCGACAGCAGGCACCAGGCGATCAGGGCGCGGAAGGACAGCGCGGGCACGTCGGCGAGCACGCCCCGCGCCATCGTCGGCCGGTAGAGCCCGGCCTGGGCGTTGAGCACGAGCGCCGCGGCCACGAGCAGCGCGGCGGGCCCGGGCGGCAGCCCGGAGTACGGCAGCACGAGCATGCCGAGCAGCCCGGCCGCGCAGTCCACCGCGAGCAGGGCGGACACGAACGCCCGTCCCGCGCGCGGGCGCCCGGCCGGCAGGGTGAAGTGGTCCGGCGCCTCGCGGGGCGTGACCACCGAAACGGTTCCCGATGACATCCCGGTGCCGTGGGACGGCCCCCCGGCGGACGGGACGATGCTTTCCGCGGTCACTGGCTGATGCGTTCCCTGTGCTCGGAGCGCTGCAGGGCGGCCACGTCGCGGTACACCTCCGCGATGCTTCGGGCCGTCTGCCGCACGTCGTGGGTGGTGGATACGTGCTCGTGCCCCTGGCGGGCGAGGACGGTGCGCAGCGCCGGGTTGGTCAGCAGATGCGTCATCGCGCGCGCCAACCGGGCCGGTTCGTCCGGCGGTACGAGACAGAGGGGGGCGTGTCCCGGCGCGAGGCTCTCGGCCGAGCCCCCGACGTCGGTGACCACCACCGGCCGGCCGCACGCCATCGCCTCCAGGGGGGCGAGCGCCATCCCCTCCCAGCGCGAGGGCAGCACGACCAGATCGGCCGCCCGGTACCAGGCGGCGGTGTCGGACACCGACCCGACGAAGGACACCGAGCGGGGCGTGCACGCGCGCAGCGCCGCGAGGTCCGGACCGTCGCCGACCAGCACGAGATGCGCGCCGGGCACCGCCTCGCGCACGTCCTGCCAGGCGCGGAGCAGCACGTCCTGGCCCTTTTGCCGGCACAGCCGACCGACACAGACCACCAGGGGTGCGTCGTCGGCGGACGGTGTGTCGTCGGGCGCGCGGTAGTGGTCGAGGTCGACGCCGTTGGGGATGACCGAGCAGGGTGCGAGGACGCCGGCCCGCAGCCCCGTGGCCCGCTCGCCCTCGCTGACGCACACGACCCGTGAGGTCCAGCGCACGGCGGCGCGCTCCCAACCCCGGGAAAGCCGCGCGGTGATCCCGCCGACCGCCTCGAACGACCAGGCGTGCGGCTGGAAGACGGTGGGCACCCTGCCGCGCACCGCGAGCCGCGCGGCAACGCCGGCCTTCGCGCTGTGCGCGTGGATGACATCGGGACGTACGCGCCGGATCAGGCGGGCCGCCCGCAGCGTCTCGCCGAGCAGCGCGGGGCCGGGGGAGCGGGTGGCCCGCCAGGGGTGCACCCGGGCACCCAGACGGGCCAGTTCGGCGCTCAAAGGGCCGGCCTCGGGGCATGCCACGGCGACCCGGAATCCGTCGCGCAGCTGGTCCCGCACCAGGTCCGTGACGACTCGGGCCACGCCCCCCTCAACGGGCTGGACCACGTGCAGGACACTCAGGCCCCCCGAGGACCCCGGCCCACCGGGCCCGCCCGGGGAGTTCGCTCTCGTCGGCATGCGCGGTCACTCCGGTCTGGCGCTCGAAATGAAAGCTGAACAAATGATGCTGCCGGGCTCGCCTCGCGGCGTCCCGCCCTGTGAATTACGCATAACCGGTCCTCCGGCTGCCAAGTTCCCCGCGCTTTGATCTACCCGGGGCGGCGGGGAGCACTGTAACCGTATTTACAACCTGGTTCCGTCATGAATGCGTACGCCGGAGTGTCTCCTTCGGGGGATCGCGCGTATCCAGTTGACGGCCCTGTCGTTGTATCGGTGGCCTGATCTCCAACCGAAAGGGAAAAGCGGTGAATCGAATGGCCAAGTCCGCCGTGTCGACGGGCGCCGGCGCCGCGATCGTGCTGCTCGGAGCCGGTATGGCGGCGGCCACGGGACACGGGGACGGGGCGAGTGCCGAGGGCGTTGCCGAGGGCTCGCCGGGCGTCCTGTCGGGCAACATGCTTCAGGTCCCGGTCCATGTACCGGTGAATCTGTGCGGAAACACGGTGTCCGTGATCGGTCTGCTGAACCCCGCATTCGGCAACACCTGCGTCAACAAGTAATCCGCAGGGGTGACGCCCCTGGACCATGGAGGCGGCCGGCGTTCACGGTCCGGACCCGCCCTTTGGCCGATTTCGCGATCTCCGAAACCCCGGTTCACCCGTTAGAGGCAAAACCGTGGGCCCGGGGGCCGCGTTGGGGTCTAGGTCGAGTGACCACACCCGGTCAATGACTTTCTCAATCTAGGAGTGCTTCTCCATGTCGCGTACCGCGAAGGCCCTGGTCCTGTCCACCGCTGCCGCCGCAGCCATCGCCGGTGGGGCCGGCGTCGCTTCCGCCAATGCCGACGCGCATGGCGCGGCCACCCACTCCCCCGGTGTCGTCTCCGGGAACGCGGCACAGGCCCCCGTCCACATCCCTGTCAACGTCTGCGGCAACACGGTGACCGTGATCGGTCTGCTGAACCCGGCGTTCGGCAACACCTGCGTCAACAAGTAGTTACTCGCCGAAGCCCCGGCCGCTCCCCTTCCCGGAGCCGCCGGGGCTTTGTGCTGCCCCGGATGGCGGTAGATCACCAAGGTGCCCCGGGCACGGAGTTGTACCAGCTAGATGCAGTGCGGTGCGGATCTGACGGTCCGACAGGACGGCCATGCGGTTGCGGGGGTTCCGGTGCCCGCGGACGGTGAGAAGAATTCACACGCCTCACCGAAGGAGGACCGTTTCATGCGCGTACGCACACCACGGCGACTGGTCGCCGTGGCTCTTTCGACCGTGATCGTCATCGGATCCGCTGAAACGGCGATGGCCGCCGACTTCCAGCCGCCGCGATCGGTCCGTGCCGACGTACCGGTACCGGGTGCCGACGCCCTGCTCGCACAGATCAAGCAGCTGGGCCCCGTCGGGCCACTGCTCTCGACCGTGACCGACCTGCTGAACGGCGTGCTCGGCGGGGCGTCCCCGGCCGATGCCGCGGCGCTGGCCGCCAAGGCGACGGCCGCCCTCGACGCGGTCAAGTCGGCGGCCCCGGCGGCGCCCACCGCCCCCGGGCTTCCGCTCGGCGGACCGCAGAAGTCCGGCGCCCCGATGGACATCAAGGACGACGCGATCGCGGCGGCCAAGAAGGCCATCGCCGACCTCATCGCCGCCGTCACCAAGGGCGATGTCGTCGCCATCCTGGCCGCGGCGACCGCGGTGCTCACCGGCCTCATCGGCGTCATCCTGGCCATCCTGCTCGGCAGCGGCCTGCCGCTGCCCGCCCTGCCGGGCCTCCCCCTGCCCAAGCTGCCGGCACCCCTGCCCGTCGCCTGATCCGTATCCCCGCCGAGAGCGCCGGCCTGCCGTCGCGACCGGCGCTCTCGGCTGTCCGGAAGCCGACAGAGACCCCCCAACTCCCCTTCCTCGCACGGCAATTAATGAAATCCCATACGAGTATCTGCGGGTTTCCGAAATTCGCGGGCAGCCCATGAATCGGTGCCCGAAGGGTTTCCCAATCGTCCGGGAGTCGTTACTCAGGGCGAAGCAGCGCAATGCTTTCAGAGACACGCACGGCGCCAGCGGTGTGCGGTGCGTGCAGCCAATTCGGCGATCCAACTCGCCGCGGAAGGAATGATGATGAAGTCGATGAAGGTTGCTGCGGCACTCGCCGGCTCCCTCGCGGTCGTGGGCGCGGCGGCGCCGGCCTTCGCGGCCGGCAACATCACGCCACCGGCGGCGCCGGCCTTCAAGGCCGGTGAGCTCACACCCATGAGCCTCAACGGCGGCCTCGACACCATCGCCCAGAACGTCGCCGAGGCGAACCTGGCCGACGCGCAGCCCATCCACACCACCCTGTTCACCTCCGAGAGGGACGACTCGCTGGGTCACACCGTGGTCGGCACCGCCAAGAGCATCAGGAAGACCGACGCGGCAACCAGTCCGGACCAGCTCATCGGCGGCCTCCCGGTCGGCTGATCACCCCATGCTCATCCCCACGCATTGATCACCGCATCTTGATCTCCCCCATGGTGAACTCCTCTTTCCCGACAGTGAATTGATCGGACAATCGGCCCGTTCATGCGCTGTACGAGGGAAAGACAATAAACCCGGCGTGTTCACTTCCGGTGCCTCCTGGGCGTCTGCCTACGCTGAGGCCATCCCGAACGGAAGGTTTCACCATGAACACAGCCAGGAAGACCGCTCTGGCGTTTGTCGCCGCGGGTCTTGTCACGGGCGCCGCTTCCGGTGCCGCCTTCGCCGATGCGGGTGCGCAGGGTGCGGCCGCGCACTCGCCCGGCGTCATTTCCGGCAACGTGGTGCAGATTCCCCTGCACGTGCCGGTCAACGTGTGCGGCAACACCGTCAGCGTCATCGGCGCCCTGAACCCGGCATTCGGGAACGTGTGCGCCAACTCCTAGTGGTTGAACGCCGGTTCACGCCGGTCGCGTAGTGCAGGACGGGCGGCTCCGTGGAGTTGGGGATTCCGGAGCCGCCCTGCTGCGTCCGGGCGCGGAAGGGCCGGCGACGGGCCCGGGAAGGGCCCGGAAAGGGCAGCGAGGCGCTGCGAGGGGGCGCGAAGGCGGTTTCATCCGGACGGGTGACGGCAGCGCAGCACGGTGCCCGGAATGTCCTAGAGTCCCGGCATGACTTCAGCCATCAGCGCCGTAGAGCCGTCCAGGGCCGTCCTGTTGGGCTCGCTCGTCGTCATCGCGTGGAGCGGCGGACACCCCGACGAGGGCGATGATGTGCCGTTCCTCATGGCGTACCCGCTCGGTGACGGGACCGAGGGGCCCGAGGGCGCTGAGACCGCCGCGCGGGCGCTGCTCGACGAACTGGGCATGCCGGCCGGCAGCGTGCTCGACAAGGACCGCGGGGCCGCGCTCCCGGTGGCCCTCGTCGTCCAGGGCGGCCAGGCCGTCCTGACCATGCCGTCGCTGACCGTCCAGTGCCCGGTGCCGCCCGAGTGGCTCGTGGCGGCCGAGAGGCGCGGCACCGTCCAGTTCATGTTCGCCACCCGCTCCTGGCCCGATGCGCTGCCCGGAATCGCCGTCGGTGACGAGCGGCTGAGGGCGTTCGCGGGCGACGCGGACACCATCTCCACCGCCGGCCACTGCGTCCTCCCCGTCCGCCGCCTGCGCGGCTGACCCCGCCGCCGGACAAGAAGTGGAGACGACAGCCATGCCCACTCCCGGGACGATCCCGCACCAGGCGCCGGCCACCGATCCGTCCGGCCCGCCGCCGCCGGGCCGCGCCCGCTTCGGCGCTGGCCGCGGCTTCGCCTGGCTGGTCGTGCTCACCGGCGCGGCCGGCCTGCTCGCCTCATGGGTCATCACCCTCGACGAGTTCGAGCTCCTCAGGAACCCGAACTTCGTACCCGGGTGCAGCCTCAACCCGGTGATCTCCTGCGGCAGCGTCATGAAGAGCGCCCAGGCCTCCGTCTTCGGCTTCCCGAACCCCATGCTGGGCCTGGTCGCGTACGGGATCGTCGTCTGCGTCGGCATGAGCCTGCTCGGGGGCGGCCGGTTCGGGCGCTGGTACTGGCTGACGCTGAACACGGGGGCGTTGGCCGGGGTCGTCTTCGTCAGCTGGCTCCAGTTCGAGTCGCTCTACCGGATCGACGCGCTGTGCCTGTGGTGCTGCCTGGCGTGGGTCGCCACCATCGTCCTGTTCTGGCGGGTCACCGCGCTCAACGTGGGCAACTCGGCCTTGCCTGCGCCGAGGTGGGCCAGGCCGCTGTTCGCCGAGTTCGGCTGGGCCGTGCCCGTGCTGCACATCGGGGTGGTCGGGATGCTGATCCTGACCCGCTGGTGGGACTTCTGGACCGGCTGAGACCGGCAGGAACGTTGGGCCGACCGCGTGAATCGCCCGCGCACGCCGACACGCCACGTGAGCGGAGGCGTTGACTCCACTGACCAGTCGCATGGTTGAAGCCTCCCCGGGCCGTGCAACCAGTACCGGCCCGGGGAGAGCCCGCCCGCTGCCGTGCCGTGAGGCGGCAACCGTTTCCTGTGACTCCGGGCGTCGTTGAACCGGCATCGAACAAGGAGAGCGGACGCTTGGACGGGCCCCGGAACCACGAAGGCTTCCGGGGCCTACGCATGTGCCGGACGAGTCCGCGCGAGCGAGCACGAGGGAGACGCCGATGAACGACGCGACACACTTCTGGCACGCATACCGGACGGGCCGCACCCGCCCCAGGGGCCGAGCCCCCGAGCCCACCCGGCCCGGCACGCCCCCGCCCCGCACCACCTGGCACATGGCCCGGCGTAGCCTGTTGCGCGCCCTGTTCGCCTCGGCGACCGTCGCCTTCACCGCGGCCGCGCTCTCCCGCATCCCGGCCGCCCGGGCCTACGGCGAGCCCGCGGGCGCGGCCACGCCGCAGCCGGACGACGGGTTCACCTTCGACGAGATGTACGCCGGGCACCGCATCCAGGGCTGGCCCATCGAGGCCGACGGCGCCTCGGTCACCGCGTTCGTGGACGGCCGGCAGCTCGACCTGATGCGCCGCGCCGACGGCAGCTACCTGAGCTCCGTCGACCACTACGAGTCGTACGCCACCGCCCGCGAAGCCGCACGCGCCGCCGCGGCCGAGCTCGGCGCCGCCCGGCTCGCCTTCGTACCCGTGCACGGCCACGAGGAGGGAGCCGCACGTGGTGTACACGCGTAAGAACCAGCGGAACCTTTCGAGCGCCGAACGCCGGGCCTTCGTCAGCGCCGTACTCGAACTCAAGCGAACCGGCGTGTACGACCAGTTCGTGCGGACCCACATCGCGTTCTATGTCTCGGACGGCGACGCCGGGCTGCGGGTCGCGCACATGGCGCCGTCGTTCCTGCCGTGGCACCGCCAGTTCCTGCTGGTTTTCGAGCAGGCCCTGCAGCGGGTCAACCCCCGTGTCACGCTGCCCTACTGGGACTGGACGCAGGACAACTCGCCCGCCTCCTCGCTCTGGGCCGAGGACTTCATGGGCGGCAACGGGCGGCGTGGCGACTTCCAGGTCATGACCGGTCCCTTCGCGTACGCCCGCGGGCAGTGGGAGATCTCGGTCAACGTCACCGAAGGCCGCTTCCTGGCCAGGGACGTGGGCCGCCCCTCGCGCCCCATCCGCCTGCCCACCCCCGCCGACGTGGACCGCGCACTCGCCGATCCCGTCTATGACGTCGCGCCGTGGGACTCCACCAGCAGGACCGGGTTCCGCAACAAGATCGAGGGCTGGACGACGGCTTCGGGCGAGGCCCGGTTCCGCAACCACAATCAGGTGCACCGCTGGGTCAGCGGCACCATGCTCGGCGCGGCTGCCGTGAACGACCCCCTGTTCTGGCTCCACCACGCGTACGTCGACAGCCTCTGGTCGCGCTGGCAGGACGCACACCCCGGGTCCAAGCGCTATCTCCCGGAAGTACCGCCCCCGGAGGGGGACCCGCAGCACGGCCGGGTGGCCTCGCTCAGGGAGCTGATGCCGCCGTTCGACGTCACGCCCGCGTCGGTCCTGGACCACAGCGGGATCTACCGATACGCCTGACACGGCGACGGCCTCCCGGGGGAAGAATTCCGGGAGGCCGCTGGTACTGCTGGGTTGCATGACCGGCCGACCGCCGCCAGGGCGCCCGGCCGGAGGGCGGGGATCTACTCCCCGTAGCCGCCCTCGTTGTGGCTGTCCTCGTTGACGCAGGTGTTGCCGAACGCCGGGTTCAGCAGCCCGATGACGTTGACCGAGTTGCCGCAGAGGTTGACCGGGACGTGCACCGGAACCTGGAGCAGGTTGCCGGAGAGGACTCCGGGGGAGTGCGATGCGACGGCCTCGGCGCCAGCGTCGGCTGCGGCAATACCCGCACCGGCCAGCGCCACGGCGCCCGCTCCGGCGACGACAGCGGCCGTCTTCGCGATACGAGACATCAAAGTTCTCCTTGAATGGACACGCGACCGCAGACTCGCAGTCGTCATTTCACTTCAACGTGTCGATCGCTCATAAGTAACGGACGCCTGTGTCCAAAACGGTTCTGCACCGGTCACCGGCGCGACGGGCTCCTTCGCGCTACTTCTCGCACTTGCTCCGCGAAGCCCGCCGGGTGAGCGCGACCGCCGCCGCCCCTGTGACGATCGCGCCCGCGCTCAGCGCCCCGAGCAGGGAGGCCTTGGATCCGGCGCCGGTGTGCGCGAGGTGCGGCGGGGCCGACGGGGACGCGCTGGTCCAGGGCGTGCCCGGCGTCGTCTGCTCCGGCGGGGTGGACGTCGGGTACGTCGGCGTGGGAGCCGGCGTCCAGGGGGCGGAGGGAGACGTCGAGGGTGTGGTCGGCGGCGTGCTGGCCGGCGGAGTGCTGGCCGACGGGGTCTCCTCGCCCCAGGTCGGCTGGACCGTCGGGGTCGGGGTGGTCGTGTGCTTCGGCGGGGTGGAGGTGGAGCCCGGCGACCACGGAGTCTGCGGGCCGGAGCCGTGCTCCTCGGTGCCGCCGTTGCCGGGGGGCTGCTCGCCCCACTTCTCGGCGATGGCGAGATGCGCGAGGTGAGGTCGGGGAGCGGCCTCGGGCCCGTTGGCCGAGTCGTTTCCCTTTCCCTCCCCGGCGTCGGAGTGCGGTGCGCACGTGCTGTGCGGCGAGGCCGGGACGGGGTGGTCCGCGGCGTACGCCGCATATCCGGTGCCCAGCACGGAGACCAGACCCGCGACGAGAGCGGCCCGCGCTGCGGGACCCGTGAACTTGTACATGCCTGCGACCCTTCAACAGTAAATCCGGAGGGAGAATCAGATGCTGATACGCATAATTGGGATCAGCGCTGACGCGACCCCTGGACCACGCGAGCCGCGACCGGCAGACAACCCGTCCGGCGCAGCCCGCGCCCCCACACGGCGCAACCCGCGGCGTGCTGGGATGCCGCACGTCACCTCGCGCGATAGGCACGTGCGGCCTCCGGATGGGCGGCGCACTCCCACACGCCGTGCGGGCAGTAATCGGTCAGGGTCTGGTAGACGGGCCGGTAGGTGCGGAACCAGCGGGCCATTTCGCGCATGTAGTCCGCGTCGTCCCCGTTGCGGAAGAGCCCCCACTCCGGATACGAGACCGGCTTGTGGTGCCGGGCGGCGAACCGCACCTGCGCCCGCAGCCCGTACGGCTCCTCGACCTGGCCGAGGAACGTCAGGCCCTCGGGCTGGTCGTAGGAGTCCATGCCGATGATGTCCACATAGGCATCGCCCGGATAGCAGTCGGTCCAGGGCACGGCGTCCCGCCCCCGGCTCGGTGCGAAGTCGAACCGGAACCGTCGGCCCGCCACCGTACGCATCGCCGTGACGATCCGGCGCCAGTACGTCTGCCACGCACCGGGGTCGGGGGCGCACCGGTGGGTATAGGTGACGCCGTTCATCTCCCAGCCCAACACCACGATGGTGTCGGTGAGTTGAAGGTCCACCAGGTGCTGGGCGAGGCGCCTGAAGTGGTCGTCGAAGGCGCCGCGGGCACCCTGCCCGAGCAGCGCGCGGACCTGCTCGTCGGACAGGCCCTCCTCGCTGTGGTCCAGCATCGGCACATTGAGGACGAAGACCCGGTCCGCCCGCTGGTGGCGCCAGCGGGCCCAGGGCGCGAGCAGTCCCGGCGGGCCCTCGATGTCGCGCCACGTACCGCCCGGCAGATAGGTGTGGCCCGCGAGCAGCAGGCCCTGGCCGCGCCACTTCTCGACCTCCGCGAGCCTGCCGATGCCGGTCGCGTCCGACCCCGTGAAGACGCCCGCCGCGGTGCGGGACGCGGGAGGCAGCGGGCCCTGCCGGAGGCTTTCGGACGCGAGCGGAACCAGCGCCGACAGCAGCAGGACCAGCGCACACAGCGCGGCCTTCCACGAGGGCGGGATGCTCCGGGGCGAGGGGGCCATCGGTCGAGGCCTTCCGGCGGGCCCGGGTCTCAGTTGGCTCCGGTCGTGCCGCCTCCGCGCTGGAGGGCTCCGCTCATCATGGCCATGCCGTTGCTGAGCGCCTCGCCGACCCTGCCCTGCCCGCCGAGCACCTCGGGCCGGCCGAACTCGGAGACCTTGCCGTGTCCCGCGCTCGAGTCGGTGCCGTGTCCCGCGCTCCCGTCCGCCGCGGCGATGCCGGGCGCGGCCAGGAGCAGGAGCGATGCCGCGACGGTGGCGGCCTTCAGATGGTGGTGAATGTTCATGCCCGGTACAACGCCGCGTGCGCGGGGAGGGCACGGATGCCGGGCCGGGCCCGGCGATTCAGGGCTTGGTCACATCAAATGCGAAATGCTGCTTGCGTACGCGGTGGTCGAAGTTGGAGGTGCCCAGCTCGGGTTCGCCGAGGGTGCGCAGGGTCAGCGGCCTGGTCAGCAGTTCGCGCAGGACGGCCTTGATCTCGAGCCGTGCCAGATGCGCCCCGAGGCAGTAGTGCGGACCGCCGCCCCCGTACCCCAGATGCGGATTGGGATCGCGCGTGATGTCGAAGGCGTCCGGGTCGGCGAACACGGAGGCGTCGCGATTGGCGGACGCGTAGAGGAGCATCACCTTGTCGCCGGGCAGGAAGGTGTGGCCCGACATCGCATAGCGGGTGGTCACGGTCCGGCGGAACTGGATGATGGGCGTCGAATGGCGCACGATCTCGTCGACGGCGCCGTCCGCGTACTTCTCGAAGTCCGAGAGCAGCAGGGCATGTTGATCGGGATTGTTGATCAGCAGAGCCAGCGCATGGGCGATCGCGTTGCGGGTCGTCTCGACACCTGCTACGAGCAACAGCGAGAAGAACGAACCGAGTTGACGGTACGTCAGCCGCTCGCCGTCCAGGTCGGCGCACACCAGAGCCGAGATGAGGTCGCCGGTGGGGCGCCGCCGCCGCTCGCGGCCCAGCCGGGCCACCGTCAGCTCCATCCGGGCCAGCGCCCGCAGCCCCTTGCCCGGGCTCAGCAGGCGGGCGCCGAGACTGCGCCGTACGCCCGCGTGCTCGGAGGCCCGGTCGATCTGCCGGGCGATGCGGTACCGGTAGGCGTCGGGGACGCCCAGCATCGCGCAGATGACCTCGAACGACATGCGGGAGGCCACCGCCGAGACGAACTCGTCGGGCCGTTCGGCGACCATGTCGTCGACGATGCGTACGGCGAGCTCACGGATGCTGGCCTCGGTCTCGGCAAGCAGGCGCGGGGTGAACGCCTGCTGGACGATGCGACGCAGGCGGGTGTGGTCGGCGCCGTCGAGATTGACCATCGAATCGCCGAACACCGCCCGCACCCAGCGGGCCGGCTCAGGCGAGGTGACGCCCGGGGCGCTCGCGAAGACACGCGGCAGCCGGCTCGCCTTCAGGACGTCGGCGTGCCGGACCAGTGCGTAGAAGCCCCGCTCGGGGCGGTGCCGGGTGGCCCGGCGCTCGGTGAAGAACACCGGGCGCGGCTCGCTGCGCAACTCCGCGAAACGCGCCAGGCGTTGAGCGGGCGGCTGCTTCCAGAATGCCGGGTCGGCGAGATCGGCGGCGGGGGCCGGGAGGGTCCGGGGGTGGTTCACGCTCGCACCGTCCTGGCCGCCGCGCGGCCTTCGTGCACGGGAGTCGGGGGCGGGTCGGGGTTCAGCTCACCAGCGCGTGACCGGCACGCACCGCGTCGTTGGCGGCCGTCACCGCCTCGGTCCCGGCCCGCACGCCGTTCTTCAGGGCGGTCACCTTGCGGCCCAGCCTGTCCCCGACGGCGGTTTCGGCCGCGGGCTTGACCTGCGCGCCCGCGGCGCTCGTGGTCCTGGCCGCACTGCTCAGGGTGTTGCCCAGGTCGAGGGCGTGGGCGCTGGGGGACAGGGCGGCGGCGAGCGCGGTTCCGGCAGCGGCGGCCGCAAGGTATCGACGTACGTTCATGTCGGCTACAACGCCCGAGCCGGGCCAAGGGCACGCCCCGTCAATACGAGCACGCCGTATTGACTTCGCATTGCTGCAAGCGTTGCTGCAAGCAGGCGAACTTTGCAGTGATCGAGGTGCCGGGGTCGTTCTTGCAGGGCGACACGGCAGCGTAGGCCAGGGAAGGAACACAACACCCATGGGAATCACCTCACGTACGGGACTGGCGGGCGTCATGGCCTGCATGGCGACCGCGGCAGCGGTGGCGCCGGCCGCGGCGGAGGTCCCGGCCGTTCCGATCGCCCCTCCCCTCTACGTTCTGAACAACGTCCTCCCGTTCGACGCCCCCACCCTGCAGACGGGCATGCCGCTCCCCATCCCCGGGGCGCCGAACGGCCCGCGCTATGTGAAGGGCAAGCTCCTGCCGACGAACATGGTCCCGGCCATCCCGTTCGACAGCGCGATGCCCGACACGCACATCAGCACGCCGCTGCCCAATCCGCTGACTTCCGGCAACCTCGGCACCCCCGAGCTGGTCAGCCCCAGCTCCGAGCTGCGCGCCGCCACCCCCGGCGCGGAACTCGGCGCCCCCATCGGCCGGCCTGAGCCCGGCCGCCTGCCCGGGGTCACCACGCCCTCGGCCGGCGTGAGCGCACCCGCCGTCCAGGGCGACCCCGACGCCACCGCGCTCCTCTGAAATCCTTCAAGTCTGCCTCTACGCACCGGAGTTGGCCCATGGCCCGTCCGTCAAGGAACGTCCTCGCCACGGCGCCGCTCGGCAGGGCCGTCGCAGCGCTGCTCGCCGTCACCGCCGCGGCCCTGTTGTCCGGGGGTGCCTCGGCGTCTCCCGGCCGGCCCGACCCGCACGGCGTGGGTGCCGACCAGGGCGCGCTGCCGCCGTGGCCCGCACCCGCCGACGCCTCCGCCGCGGTCGCGGCGGCAGGCCTGGAGATGCTGTCCGCCGAGGGCACGGTGCAGCACACCCACACCCACCTGGACGTCCTCGTCGACGGCAAGCCCGTCACCGTCCCCGCCTCGATCGGCATCGACGAGCCGCGCCGCCGCATCAGCCCCGTGCACACCCACGACACCAGCGGCGTGATCCACGTCGAGTCGCCGCGGCCGGCGGTCTTCACGCTCGGCCAGTTCATGGCCGAATGGCGGGTGCCGCTCTCCGCGAACCGCATCGGCGGCCTCCACGCCGGCGGCGGCCGCCACCTCACGGCGTACGTCAACGGCCGCAAGACCCCCGGAAACCCCGGGGCGATCGTGCTGCGCGCCCACGACGAGATCGCCCTCGTCTTCACCCGGGACGCCGACACCGGGCCCGTACCCGAGACCTACGACTGGCCGCAGGGCCTCTAGGGCATCTCCCCGCGCGAGTGGCCCGGTCGGCTGCTCCGGCAGAACGTTTCTCCGCACCGGTCGTTGGACCGCGCGGAACAGGATCCGTGTCGCGGCGCGGACAGTGCGCCAGCAGCTCCTGCCCGGGGTTCTACTCCCCCCGGGCGGGAGCTGTTGCCTTGTGCGACCGGGCTGTTCGGGCAGGTAGGCGTTTCGGGTGAGAGCCGGGGGCGACCGTGTCCGGTGCTGCCGCTCCCCGTTGTGCAGGCGTGATCTCAACACGACGAATCGCCACAGTCCTTGTCGTCGCCGCCGGTGCCGCGGGCCTTGCCGCTTCCACCGCGAGCGCCGAGAGCCCCGTAGACCGCCTCGTCAAGGCGGCCGACCCGGCCACCGAGCTCGACGCCATCGCCACCAGTAACATCCCCGAGGAGTACCGGGCCCAGTTCCCCACGACCAGGGACCAGCTGGCCGGGCTCAGCCGCCTCAACGACGCGAACAAGGTGACGCAGGTGGCCGACCAGGCGGCCCCGCTCACCAACCTCGTACCCGAGGTGGGGTGACGGACTCCCGCGTACGCGGACGAGACACGGGCGCGCCCGGAACACGGAGTTCCGGGCGCGCGCCTGTGCCGTTCTGACCGGGGTGCAGGTCAGAGGATGTGGATCAAGTCGTGCTCGTGGTCCCCCCATCCCCACCCCCATCCCCATCCGCCGTGCCCGCCGTGCCCGTGACCCCCCTCGTCGTCATCATCGGCCACCACGCGAGGGGCGGGTTGCGGGGCCGCCTGTGCGGACACGGCGGCGGGGACTATTACGGCGGCGGAAAGCGCGACCACAACGGCGGCGCGTCGTATGAGGCTCACGATGAACTCCACATGTCGGTGGACAAACCTGACAATTACGACGCTAGCTCGAACGTGGCACAGTGTCGCGCTGAGTGGTCTAACGACTACTCCACGCGTGCGGTCCGCCTTCCCTCTCCCGGCTCAGTGGGAGATGTCCGTGATGTCTGCGTATCCCTCGATGGAACGCGGATCCCGCGCACCCGGGCCCACATAGCGGGCCGACGGCCGCACCAGACGGCCCGTCCGCTTCTGCTCCAGGATGTGCGCCGACCAGCCCGCCGTCCGGGCGCAGGTGAACATCGACGTGAACATGTGCGCCGGGACCTCCGCGAAGTCCAGGACGATCGCCGCCCAGAACTCCACGTTCGTCGCGAGGACACGGTCGGGCCGCCGCGCGTGCAGCTCGTCCAGGGCCGCCTTCTCCAGCGCCTCCGCCACCTCGAAGCGCGGCGCGCCCAGCTCCTTCGCGGTGCGGCGCAGCACCCGCGCGCGCGGGTCCTCGGCGCGGTAGACGCGGTGGCCGAAGCCCATCAGGCGCTCGCCGTTGTCGAGCGCCTGCTTCACGTACGCGGTCGCGTCCCCGGTCCGCTCGATCTCCTCGATCATGCCGAGCACGCGCGAGGGGGCACCGCCGTGCAGCGGACCCGACATCGCGCCGACCGCGCCGGACAGCGCGGCCGCCACGTCCGCGCCGGTCGAGGCGATGACGCGGGCGGTGAACGTCGAGGCGTTCATGCCGTGCTCCGCGGCGCTCGTCCAGTACGCGTCCACCGCCTTGACGTGCTTGGGGTCCGGCTCGCCGCGCCAGCGGATCATGAACCGCTCGACGATGGACTCCGCCTTGTCGATCTCCCGCTGCGGCACCATCGGCAGGCCCTGCCCGCGCGCCGACTGGGCGACGTACGACAGCGCCATGACGGCGGCCCGGGCCAGGTTGTCGCGGGCGGTGCGCTCGTCGATGTCGAGCAGCGGTTTGAGGCCCCACACGGGCGCCAGCATGGCCAGCGCGGACTGCACGTCCACCCGGATGTCCCCGGAGTGGACGGGGATCGGGAACGGCTCGGCGGGCGGCAGGCCGGGGTTGAACGCCCCGTCGACCAGGAGTCCCCACACGTTCCCGAACGAGACGTGGCCGACCAGGTCCTCGATGTCGACGCCCCGGTAGCGAAGGGCGCCGCCCTCCTTGTCCGGCTCGGCGATCTCCGTCTCGAACGCGACGACTCCCTCAAGTCCGGGTACGAAGTCGGACATCAGGCGGCTCCTCAAGATGTGTGCGTCGGGCTGCGGGCGGGCCGTGCCGCCCCGGGTCCCTCGGTCATGCCCCGTACGACGGTCAGGAATCCCGCCGGAGGCTTCACGCGTGTATGGAGGCCACAGTGGCCCAGCCGAGAGTTTGGCGGGTCCCGCCGATGCGGGGAAGCGTGACATCCGGCACACTGCCCCAATTCGGCGGCACAGGGTTAACGCCCCGCCGCCGCGGGCACACTGGCCCCCCGCCCAGGCCATGGCGGCGGTGCGGCAGGATGGGTCACGTGACCGACCTGGACCCCGCAGCGATGCGCGAGCAGTACCGCACCACCGTCCTCGCCGAGGAGGATCTGGCCGCCACGCCCATGGGGCAGTTCGCGCGCTGGTTCAAGGAGGCCGTGGCCGGCGGGCTGCACGAGCCCAACGCGATGGTCGTCGCCACCGCCACCCCCGACGGGCGCCCCTCCACCCGCACGGTGCTCCTGAAGTCCTATGACGAGCACGGCTTCGTCTTCTTCACCAATTACGCCTCGCGCAAGGCCACCGAGCTCACCGCGAACCCGTACGCCTCGCTGCTCTTCCCCTGGCACCAGCTGGCCCGCCAGGTCATCGTCACCGGGACCGCCTCCCGCGTCCCGCGCGCCGAGACCGAGCGCTACTTCCGCAGCCGCCCGCACGGCTCGCAGCTCGGCGCCTGGGCCAGCGCCCAGTCCGCGGTGATCGCCTCCCGCGCCGAACTGACCGTCCGCTACGAGGAGTTGGTGGCCCGCTACCCCGAAGGCAGCGACGTCCCGGTCCCCGAACACTGGGGCGGCTTCCGGATCAGCCCCGAGACGGTGGAGTTCTGGCAGGGCCACGAGAACCGCCTCCACGACCGGCTCCGGTACGCGTCGGACGGCCCCACCTGGCACGTGGAGCGCCTCGCCCCCTGAGCCCGGGCATGCGCTTCCCGCCCCCGGACATGCAGAAACCCGCGGGCTCGGGTTCCTCCGAAGAGAAGCCGGCCGGACGTACCGGCGAGCCCGCGGGTCGGTGACTGCTTGGGAATTCGGCCGGCGTCATGCCGGCACCGCACAAAGAGTGCGACTGGCAGGCGTCAGCCCGCAGTCACCTCACGCGTCCGGTTTGCATACATCTGTCAAACCACCTCCCTTCTCGTGTGCACCACACATTAGGCAGCCCCTCGGCGCCCCTCAACCGATTTATTGGGTACGCGTTCATTGCGTACGCGCCCGCTCCGCCGCGCTGCGTTCCACGCAGAACTCGTTGCCCTCGATGTCGGCCAGGGTGAGCCAGCCCCTGCCGTCCGGGAGGCGGTGGTCGGCGAGGAGGGTGGCACCCAGGGCCACCAGGCGGTCGGCCTCCTCGTCGCGGGTGCGGTCCTGGGGCTGGAGGTCCAGGTGGATGCGATTCTTCACCGCCTTGCCCTCGGGCACCTGGATGAACAGCAGGCCGATGCCCTCGGCCTCGACGAGGACCTCCGGGTCGTCGGGCTCGTCCTCCTTGCTCACGGTGCCGCCGAGCGCCTCGGCCCAGAACGCGGCCAGGCGGTAGGCGTCGGCGCAGTCGAATGTCACATGGCGTACGAGAGAGGTCATGGGCGTCACTATGTGCGCGGCCCGGCGGGGCGTCCAGAGGCGGCCGGTAACTGCCGTTGGACGGAAGGGATTTCGCCGAAGTCGGTGTGGGGTGCGTCACGTTCGAGTTGAATGATCCGACGTGCGTACGTCTGCGCGTCAGCCGTGTGATGCGGCGACCACGTCCTGCAGGGGGTGCCAGGATGAGTGCTTCCCGGAGTGAGACCGCCAGTGCTCCGGTTCCGGACGGATCCGGTGCCGGGCCCGCGAATGCGGCCGCCCCGGAACCCGGCGGGGACCTTCTCGCCGCGCTGCTTGATGGGATGGACGCGGCCCTGTGCGCGTTCGACGCGGACGGCGTGGTCACCCACTGGAACCGCGAGGCCGAGCGGATCCTCGGCTGGGCGGCCGAAGAGGCTGTCGGGCGGCGGGGGTTCGCGGGCTGGGCGGTGCGGCCCGCCGACGCCGACGAGGTACAGGGCCGGCTCATGGCCGTCATGGACACGCCGGGCCGCCAGGTCCATGAGTTCGCCCTCCTCAGGAGGGACGGCGGTCGCGTCCTCGTCCGTACGCAGTCGGCGGGCGTGCGGGGCGCCGACGGGAGCCCGGCCGGGGTGTACTGCGCGTTCAGCGAGGTGCACGCGCAGATCGACCTGGAACGGTCCATCGCACTCAGCGAGGCCCTGTTCGAGGACGTGTCCTGGGGCGTCGTCCTGCTCGACGTCGACCTGCGGCCCACCGTCGTCAACGCCTACGCCGCCCGAGCCCTCGGTACCGGACGCGCGACCCTCCTCGGCCGCCCCCTGGGTGAGCTGATCGTCCAGGGCGTCGAGGACCTGGAGGGCGCACTCCAGCACGTCCTGTCCGAAGGCGCGCCGGCCAGCCCCGCCGAGGTGTGGGTCACGCTGCGCACCGCGGAGGGCGAGCGGCGGCGCTGCTGGCGCAGCGGGTTCCTCCGGCTGTCCTCGCCGCTCGCGGAAGAACCGGTTCCGCTCGGGGTCGGCTGGCTCTTCCAGGACGTCACCGACGCCCGGCTCGCCGAACAGGACGCCGACCGGCTCCGCTTCCGCTCCAACCAGCTCCACCGCGCCTCGCGGACCGCCGCCGAGTGCGAGGACCCGATGGAGGCGGCGACCTCCCACCTGGACTACGCCCTGGCCGGCTTCGCCGACCACGCCCTGGTGGACCTGGCCGTGGGCGAGCGGCTCGTACGGGCAGCCGCGACCCCGGCCGGCGCGCCCGGCCCGGCAGCTCCCGTGGTGGGCGGCGGCATCCCGGTCCGCTATCCGGCGGGCCACCCCGCGCTGCAGGCGATGGACCGGATCGGCTCCGTACGGGACAGCGCGGGCGGCGCGGACGAATCCTGGGCGGCGGAGCGCCAGTGGCCGCCGGACGCGGCCCACGCCCTGTGCGTGGTGCTGCGCAGCCGCGGCCGCACCCTGGGCGTCCTGACCTTCCTGCGCGGCCCGTCCCGCCCGGCCTTCGAACGCCCGGACGCGGCGTACGCGGAGAGCGTGGCGGGCCGGGTGGCCGGGGCGCTGGACCTTGCGCAGGTCCTGGGCACCTGAGCCACCCGCGAGGGCTGGGAGGAAGGCGTTGCGCAGGTCCCCGCGCGCCTGGCAGGACCGGTGCCGGGCCGGTCCGGCACCGGGAGGGTTCGGCTCAGTGGCGGAAGAAGATGCGGTCCCCGTACTCCGACATGACCCGCCCGTTCCACTCGTGGCCCCCGTCGACATTCCCCGAACGCAGCAACGGCGGCTCGATCCCTCGGGCGACCAGGGCCTCCACCGCGGCAGCCATCGTCGCCTGCATGAGCGCGCTGGTGACCACCGTGGACGCGGGCGCGAAGGGCGCCTCGATGCCCTCGTGGGTCAGCTCGGCGTCGCCCACCGCGATCTTGCTGTCGAGCACGATGTCGCAGTGGTCGCGCAGGAACGTACCCGAGACGTGCCGTGACCTGGTGCCCTCGGCGTACGCCAGCGAGGTGACCCCGACGACCTTGAGGCCGAGCGCCCGCGCGTTCATGGCCATCTCGACGGGCAGCGCGTTGCGCCCGGACAGGGAGATGATCACGAGGAGGTCGCCGGCCCTGGCGGGGCTGGAGTCGAGGACCGCGCCCGCGAGGCCGTCGACCCGTTCCAGGGCGGAGCCGAGCGTGGCGGGCATGACGTCGACGCCGACCACGCCGGGCACCGCGAGCAGGTTCATCAGGGCGAATCCGCCGGCCCGGTAGACCACGTCCTGGGCGGCGAGCGAGGAGTGCCCGGCGCCGAAGGCGAAGAGCCGGCCGCCCGCCTCGACGGTGTCGGCGACGAGGGACCCGGCGGCCGCGATGTTCAGCGACTCCTCGTCCCGCACCCGCCCCAGGAGCCCGATCGCGGCGTCGAAGAACTGACCGGCCAGCTTGCTCTCGCTCATCGCCGAGGACCCTTTCCGGGGTGGGGTAACGACCGTGCGCCGATCACGGTGCGGTCTGGACCTTTCCCCTGTCAATACGGGGTCCGCGGGCAGCCGGTCAAGATGGCGGGCGGTCGCTGCGGCACGGTTGTCAGTGCGATGCGTCAGAATTGGTTCAGGGCCAGCGGCACGACGTTTTTATGTCACAGCATCGAGGGGCACGTATGTCCGGACTGATCGACACCACGGAGATGTATCTCCGCACCATCCTCGAGCTCGAGGAGGAGGGTGTGGTCCCCATGCGCGCCCGCATCGCCGAGCGCCTGGACCAGAGCGGCCCGACGGTGAGCCAGACCGTGGCGCGCATGGAGCGCGACGGCCTGGTGCAGGTCGCGGGAGACCGCCACCTGGAGCTGACCGACGAGGGGCGCAAGCTCGCGACGCGCGTCATGCGCAAGCACCGGCTCGCCGAGTGCCTGCTCGTCGACGTGATCGGCCTGGAGTGGGAGCAGGTCCACGCGGAGGCCTGCCGCTGGGAGCACGTGATGAGCGAGGCGGTGGAGCGCCGCGTCCTGGAGCTCCTGCGCCACCCGACCGAGTCCCCGTACGGAAACCCGATCCCGGGCCTGGAGGAGCTGGGCGAGAAGGCCGAGGCGGACGCGTTCCTGGAGGACGGCATCATCAGCCTGGGCGAGCTCGACCCGGGCCCCGAGGGCAAGACGGTGATCGTGCGCCGGATCGGCGAGCCGATCCAGACCGACGCCCAGCTGATGTACACGCTGCGACGGGCGGGCGTGCAGCCCGGCTCCGTGGTGAGCGTGACGCAGTCGCCCGGCGGGGTCCTGGTGGGCAGCAGCGGCGAGGCCGCCGAGCTCGGCGCGGACGTCGCCTCGCACGTCTTCGTCGCCAAGCGCTGACCGGGTGCCGGGCAGGGCGCGCTGATCCGGGCGCGCCGAGCCGGACCGGATGCGGAATACCGAAGAGGCGGTGACGGAACGTCATCGCCCTTCCTCCCGGCGCCCGTTGGGGCCACTTCGTGAAGGCTGCGGGAAGCTTGCGGGGAAGGCCGGTTTCCGGGTGGAATGGCAGCGGCCGGGCGGATCGCGTGCGAGGCTGTGCCTTGAGGCATATGACCGCAGAGGCGTGCGGCAGGGGAGGGGGCGGCAGCATGATGCCGTTCGGACCACTTGCACCACCTTCGGCACCCCGGCCTGCCTGGGCGTCCGTGCCCGTACACCCGCTTCGGGAAGACCAGGGCCCCGGCGCCTCGCGGCGCCGGGGCCTGTCCTCCCCGGTGTCGACCCGGAGCCCCGAGCTCTCAGGGTCGACCCCCGCAGACCGTCTTCCCCGAGCGGCCCGCCTCCCGGAGAAGATCTCCCCTCGGCGCGTTCCGTCAATCCTTGAGTGTGGTCACTCGAACGAGGGGTGTTGCGCGAGAGGCGCGAGTTTTCGAATAGAGGTTCGATACTCTGCGGGGAACTGACCACTCGGGGGCTGAAGGGGGTGCCAGGGCACATGGTGCGGCGCATCGATGTGACGGGGACCGGCGGGGTTCGCCTCGCCGCCTGGGAGTTCGCGGAGCAGCCCAAGGCCCGCGCGGAGAGTGAGCGTGCTCCTGGGGTCTTACTGCTCCACGGGCTGATGGGCCGGGCCTCGCACTGGGCCTCCACGGCCCGCTGGCTCGCCGAGAAACACCGGGCGGTCGCCATCGACCAGCGCGGCCACGGCCGCAGCGACAAGCCCGCCGACGGCCCCTTCACCCGCGAGGTCTACGTGGCCGACGCCGAGGCCGCCGTCGAACAGCTGGGCCTCGCCCCCGTCATCCTGATCGGCCACTCCATGGGCGCCCTCACCGCCTGGCAGCTCGCCGCCAAGCGCCCCGACCTGGTCCGCGCCCTGGTCATCTGCGACATGCGGGCCTCGGCGCTCGGCGCGGCCTCGCAGCGCGAGTGGGAGGACTGGTTCAAGTCCTGGCCGGTGCCCTTCGCCACGCTCGCCGACGTACGCAAGTGGTTCGGCGAGGACGATCCCTGGGTCGAGCGGCCCAGCCCCGCCCGGGGCGAGTTCTTCGCCGAGGTCATGGCCGAGCGGGCCGACGGCTGGCGCCCGGTCTTCTCCCGCCGCCAGATGCTGACCTCCCGCGAGACCTGGGTGTACGACGCCCACTGGGAGGAGCTCGCCCAGGTCGACTGCCCGGCGCTCGTGGTGCGGGGGCTGGACGGGGAGCTGGGCCGCGCGGAGGCCCAGGAGATGGTCCGGGTGCTGCCGCGCGGGCAGTACGCCGAGGTTTCCGATGCGGGGCACCTCGTCCACTACGACCAGCCCGAGGGCTGGCGCACCGCGATCGAGCCGTTCCTCGACGGGGTGCTCACCCCGTAACCCCGCTTGGGGAGTTCCCCGCGCCCCTGGCAGGACCGGGGTGTTGTGCCGGACCGAGATCCGGCCTCAGCCCGTGCTGACCGCCGTCAGGATTTCCGGGAGGCGGTTTGCCGTGCGCGGGGCCGCCACCTTCAGGCCCGCCCAGGCGATCAGTGCTCCGTACGCCGCGCCCAGTGGCAGCAGCAGCCACAGGGAGCCGTGGTTGCCGGACACGTGCAGCCAGATCGCGAGGGCGATCATCGGCGCGCACAGGATCGCGCTCACCACCATCCCGCCCAGGATCGACAGGAACGCGATGCCGCCCTGCCCGGGTGCCACGTTCTTGCGGCTGTCCTGCGGGATCGAGTACGCCAGCGTCGCCGACGCCACCGAACCCGTCGCCAGCATCGCCCCGAGCAGGGCGAGCGCCAGCCCGATGACCTCGGGCAGCTTCGTCCAGTCGCCGAGCATCCCGGCCGTCACCGCGGTCACGAGCAGCGTGTACGGAAGCGTCACGAGCAGCAGCGCGAACGCCCGGGCGCGCAGCTCCAGATAGGCGTCCCGGGTCGAGGAGATGCTCAGGAGGACCATCCAGAACGCCGAGGTGTCCTGCCCGAACTGGTTGTACATCTGCATGCCGAGCATGCCCGTCGCGAAGCACGCGAAGTAGACGCTGCCGTGGCCCTGGAGGGCGTTGAGGGCCGGAACGATCAGGCCGATGGCGAGCGAGGTGATCCACGCCGCCTTGGTCTTGGGGTCCCGCCAGGCGTAGCGCAGCGTCCGCAGCATGACGGTGCCGGTGCGGCCCTCAGGGAGAAGCGAGGTGAGGCCCTTGCCGCCGGACTCCTTGCGGGAGGCCTCGGATGCGGCGAGCGTCGAGCCGTCCGGCGTGGTCATCAGCTTCACCAGCGAGCGCTGCCAGGCGTACAGGAGAAGCCCCAACGTCACTGCAGAAATGAGGAGTTGGAGGACGGCTTGGCCGTACGAACCCTCGCCCGCCGAGCCGACCGCGCCGATCGCGGAGGCCGGCGGCAGCCAGCGCACCACGTCGGCGACCGGATCGAGCGCGGAGAGGCCGCCCGACTCGCCGAGCCGCTGCGCGCCGAAGTTCACGAACTGGAAGCCGACCGCGATGACCAGGCCGCTCAGCACCGCGAGGTCGCGGCCCTTGCGCGAGGTGAGGAGCCGGGTGTTGGCGGCGGCGACGGCCCGGGAGAGCGCGATGCACACGAGCAGCGCGAGCGGCACCGCGAGCACGGCGACCACGACGGCGCCCGCCCCGTGTGCCACGGCGATCGCCGAGCCGAGGATCAGGCAGAGCGTGAACAGCGGCCCGATGCCCACCAGGGAGGCCGCGAGCAGCGCGCCGACCAGGGGCTGCGGCCGCAGCGGCAGCATGACGAGCCGGGTCGGGTCCAGGGTTTCGTCGCCGCTGGGGAAGAACAGCGGCATCACGGTCCAGCCGAGGGCCATCAGCGCCACGAGCAGCAGGGTCACGGTGCCGGCGTGCTCGCTGCCGCGCAGCGCGATCAGGCCGAGCAGCTGGAGCGCCGCGAAGAGCAGGGCGAGGACGGCCGAGGTGATGTAGGCGGCCTGGCGGCCGCCGGACTGCCGCAGTCCGTTCTTGATCAGCGACAGCTTCAGGCGTACGAAGACGGGGGCCAGGGCCGAGGCGTTCTGAGAGGACACGGTCATCGGGCACCGCCGCCGAGCCAGTCGAGGGAGTCGCCGGCGCTACGGCCGTTCGCGCCGACGAGTTCGAGGAAGGCGTTCTGCAGCGAGGTCGCGTCGCCGCGGACCTCGGCCAGGGTGCCCTGGGCGCGGATGCGGCCCGCGGCCATCACGGCGACCCAGTCGCACAGCGACTCGACGAGCTCCATGACGTGGCTGGAGAACACGACGGTGGCGCCGGAGGCGGTGTAGCGCTCCAGGACGCCGCGGATGGTCTGGGCGGACACCGGGTCGACGCCCTCGAACGGCTCGTCCAGGAACAGCACTTCGGGGTTGTGCAGCAGGGCGGCCGCGAGCCCGATCTTCTTGCGCATGCCGGTCGAGTAGTCGACGACGAGCTTGTGCTGGGCGCCCGCCAGGTCCAGTACGTCCAGGAGCTGGGCGGCCCGCTTGTCGACCTCGGCGCCGGGCAGTCCGCGCAGCCGGCCCGAGTAGCCGAGAAGCTCGCGCCCCGAGAGCCGCTCGAACAGGCGCAGGCCCTCGGGCAGCACGCCGATGCGGGACTTCACGGCGACCGGGTCGCGCCACACGTCGTGCCCGCCGACCTCGACCCTGCCCTGGTCGGGCCTGAGCAGCCCGGTCACCATGGACAGGGTGGTGGTCTTGCCCGCGCCGTTCGGGCCGACCAGACCGATGAACTTGCCTGCGGGCAGTTCCAGGTCGATCCCCGCGACCGCGATCTGCTCCCCGAAGCGCTTCCACAGCCCCTGGACGCGGACGGCGGGCGGCGCCGTACGCGCTCCGCCCGCCGTGTCCGCCGTTTTCTCGAATGCCTGGTCCGGCATGGTGGTGCCTTTCGTCCCCGTGACGGTGCCTACCTGGACACCATAGGAGCCGAATGCACCGGTAGCGCTAGGGGCGGCGGGCCCTGGCGTCGGCGGCTTCGCGGCCGCAGGCGTAGGCGAGGGGGCTGATCAGTTCCTCGGCGTCCGGCAGCCAGCGGTTGGCGGGGGTGGGGCGGCGCGCCCACTGCACCGCGCCGGAGCCGCCTACGCGGGTCGGCGGCGCGGCCACGTAGTCGCCCTCGCCGCGCGTGATGAGGTCGACCGAGGCGGGTGTCCACCCCAACTTCCGGACCAGGTCGGGGACTTTGGCGCCCGCGCCCGGCAGGACGAAGAACAGCATCCGGCGGTCCGGGGTGCAGGTGACCGGGCCGAGCGTGAGCTGCATCCGCTCCATGCGGGCCAGCGCCAGGAACCCGGCCGACTCCGGTACGTCGATGGCGTCGAAGGTGCGCCCGGTGGGAAGCAGGATCGAGGACCGGGGGCTCTTGGACCACAGGCGGCGGGCGGCGACCGCGCTGCCGGTGGCCTGCGTAGCCCAGTCCGGCCGGGCCGGGTGCGCACCCGGTTTCGGGCACGCCGTGTCACCGCACGAGCAGCGCTCGACGCCCTCGTCGGCCTCCAGGGAGGTGCCGGGGAAGACGTCCCAGTGCCGCTCCTCCGCGTACCGTACGGCGCTGTCCAGGAGCTGTTCGCCGCGCTGCTTGGGGATCTGTGCGGATTCCGTATCCGTGCCCGTGCCTGTGATGGTTTCTTCCACGACGGGCTCAACTCCGGCCGCCACCCAGGGTTACGGGCTCGGCGACCGTGGGATCAGCGGGATCGGTCCTGCAAATGGGGCGCATGGGTGCATGGGTGGGGGCGCGCGTGGGGCTGCGTGTCGGCGACAGGGTAGCCATATGCGGGGGAAGCAGACGGGAATTCTGGCAATGAAGCCATATTCCCGATTCCCCTCGTTTCTCTGCATATTCGCAGGGCAGTGATCACTGTGCTGATCACTGCCGCTCCAGGGGGTTCACATGGCAGCCAGGCCTCTCGTCGCCCGCCAGCCCAACGAACGGCTGCAGGCGCTCATCCAGGAAGCCGGATGTTCCAACGCCGGCCTCGCCCGCCGCGTGAACATGGTCGGCGCGGAGCGGGGTCTCGACCTGCGCTACGACAAGACGTCCGTGGCGCGCTGGCTGCGCGGACAGCAGCCGAGGGGGCGGGCGCCGGGCATCATCGCGGAGGCGCTCGGCCGCAAGCTGGGCCGTACCGTCACGATCGACGAGATCGGCATGGCCAACGGCAAGAACCTCGCGTCGGGGGTGGGGCTCCAGTTCTCGCCCACCGTCCTCGGCGCGATCGAGCAGGTCTGCGAGCTGTGGCGCAGCGACGTGGGGCGCCGCGACTTCCTGTCCGGCTCCACCGTCGCGGCATCGGCGCTCGTCGAGCCGAGCCGGGACTGGCTGATCACCGGGGCGGACGCGCAGGTCGCGCGCAGCGCGGGGCAGCGGGTCGGCGCCGCCGACGTCGAGGCGGTCAAGGCGATGACGGACGCCCTGGTGCAGCTGGACCACCGGTTCGGGGCGGGCCATGTGCGGCCGGTCGTCGTGCACTACCTCAACAGCGTCGTGTCCGGGCTGCTCGCCGGGTCCTACCGGGAGTCCGTGGGGCGGCAGTTGTTCGCGGCGGTGGCCCGGCTCACCGAACTCGCCGGGTACATGGCCGTCGACACCGGCCAGCCGGGCCTGGCCCAGCGCTACTACATCCAGGCGCTGCGCCTGGCCCAGGCCGCCGACGACCGGGGTTACGGCGGATATGTCCTGGCCGCGTCCATGAGTCACCTCGCCGCCCAGCTCGGCAATCCGCGCGAGATCGCCCAACTGGCGCGGGCCGCACAGGAGGGCGCGCGCGGCCGGGTCACGCCGCGCGCCGAGGCCATGTTCCACGCGGCCGAGGCGCGCGGGCACGCGCTGCTCGGCGACGCCCGCACGTGCCAGGTGGTGGCGGGCCGTGCGCTGTCCGCGCTGGAGGCGGCGGATCCCGACTCCGGCGACGACCCGAGCTGGATCGCGCACTTCGACCACGCCTACCTCGCGGACGAACTCGCGCACTGCCACCGGGACTTGGGCCAGCCGGAGGCGGCGGCCCGGCGGGCCGAGGAGTCGTTGGCCGGGCACCCCGAGTCGCGGGCCAGGCGGCGCGCCATCGGGCTCATCCTGCTCGCCACCGCGCAGGTCCAGCAGCGCGAGGTCGAGGAGGCGTGCGCGACGGGCACGCGGGCGGTGGAGCTCCTGTCCACGCTGCGTTCCAACCGGGGCGCGGACTACTTGGAGGACCTCCAGGTGCGCCTGGAACCGTACGGGGACGACCCGGCGGTGCGGGAGTTCGGCGAGCGCCTGGAGGTCCAGGCGGCCTGAGCGGAGGGCTTCTTGAGGCCCGGGCGGGCCCGGGTGGACGGGGTTGAGGGAGGGCTTGGCAAGGGCGTGGGGGGACCCGGTAGCGTGAACCGACGATTCCGTAGGTCCACGTACAGGAGTTCCGGTGACGCAGAGCCGACAGGGTGACGAGCCGCAGCTTCCGGCTGTGCGGCCCGCGCACGAGGGTGTCGTGCTGCCCGCCGACGGAAGCGGCCCCCGAGCCGGGGAGCCGCTGCCGGCGCCTCCTGGAGCCCAGCCCTGGGGGCAGCCCTGGGGTCCGCAGGGCCAGGCCTCCCAGCCGCCTCCCGTCGCGCCCCCGCAGGGACCGGCGACCTTCGGGCAGCCCCTGCCGCCCGAGAACGGCGGCGGGGACGCGGAGGCGACCCAGTACATAGCGCACATGCCGGGCAACCCGGGCAACTCCGGCGGTGAGGCCACGCAGTTCCTCGCGCCGGTGCCGCCCGGGCACGGAGACGCGGAAGCCACGCAGTACATAGCCCCCGTGCCGGGAAACTCCGGCAGTGAGGCGACGCAGTACCTGGCTCCCGTGCCGGGCGGCCCCGGCAGCTCCGGCAGCGAGGCCACGCAGTACATCGCCCCGGTGGGGGGCGGGCCCGGCGCGCTGCCGCCGGAGCACTCCGGTGACGCGGCCCGCTTCCCTGGAGCGCAGGCCCCCGGCGCCGACCCGACGCAGGTCCTTCCGCCGGTGCCGCCGGCCCCGCAGGACGCCCCGTACGGGATACGTCCGGGCGCGCCGGGCGACCGGCAGCCGCCCGCCGAGTTCGACAGCCTCTTCCGGGCCGACGGACCGCCCCAACAGGGCGACGGATCCGCGCAGTTGCCCCGTTTCCAGCCCTCCGTGCCGCTGAACCGGCCCCAGCAGCAGGCCCACCAGCCGTCGCAGGCCCCGGCCCCGCAGTTCCAGCAGCCGCAGTTCGCGGCCCAACCCCCGTACCAGGAGCCCGCCGGGCAGCATTCCGGGTACGAGCCCGAGGCGCCCCGGCGCAAGTCGCGGGTCGGCATCATCGCCGCGGTCGTCGTCGGCTGTGCGGTCATCGGCCTCGGCGCGGGCGCGCTCCTGAGCGGCGGCGGGGACGACAAGAAGGACGACAAGCAGCCCGCGGCCGTCAGCTCGCCCGCCACCGGCGACGGCGGGGGCACCAAGGCCGCCGACGATCCCGCCAAGGCGCAGGCCGAGGCCCTCGACAAGCTGCTCGCCGACAGTGGCAGCAGCCGGGACGCGGTGATCGGCGCGGTCGCTGACATCCGCAAGTGCGACAAGCTCGACCAGGCGTCCGCCTCGCTGCGTTCCGCCGCGCAGCAGCGCGCCGACCTGGTGACGCGGCTCGGCCAGCTCTCCGTCGACAAGCTGCCCGACCACGACAAGCTCTCGGCCGCGCTCACCAAGGCCTGGCAGTCCTCCGCGTCCGCGGACAACCACTACGCGGCGTGGTCCGACGCTGTGGCGGGGGACAAGGGCAAGGGGTGCAAGGACGGGCACGCGAAGCGGACGAAGGACGCCGGGCAGGGGGACAAGGCGTCCGGGGAGGCGACCAAGTCCAAGCAGGAGGCCGCGGGGCTGTGGAACGCCATTGCCACCAAGTGGAATCTGACCAAGCGAGGGGCTACCCAGCTTTAGGCGCTGGGAGGACCGGGCGCTTCTGTTCAGCCGTTGGCCGCCGAGTTCTCCAGGGTTGAACTCACGTCTGTGAAGCCCCCCTTCAGTGACACCAGGCGCCCGTCCTTCACCACCTGGAACGTCACCTGGCGGTTCACGATTCTCGGGAAGTCCGGGGCCGCCAGCATGTCTTCGAAGCGCCAGCGCAGGTCGGGGGTGAGGCCGCCGGTGTTCACGCTGACGCCCTTGTTGAGCGCGCGCACCACGTCCACCGCGCGCACCGAGTCCTGGCCGAGGGACTCGACGATCTTCTTCAGGACCGTGTACGCGATCCACGTGGTCTGCACCCCCGCGTCCGCCGCGTCGATCGCGTCGTCCCCGAAGGCCTGTTCGCGGATGACCTTCTTCATCGGGGCCCAGCGCGGATCGTCGGCCTCCGGGTACCAGCCGGTGACGTACGCGCCCTCGAAGGGGCCGTCCTTGCCGCCGGTGCGGTCGAGGAGCGGCTGGCCGATCGAGCCGATGACCGAGGCGACGCGCACCTTCTGGTCGTCGCTCTCCACCCGCCGGAAGGAGTCGAAGAACGTCTCCGTGCGGTCGCCGAGCACGGCCGTGACGCAGCCCTTCTTCGCCTTCTGCTCGGCCGCCTTCCTGCCGATCCGGTTCACAAGCGCCGGGTCCGCGCCGGCCTGTGCGAGCGCGCGCTGGGCCTCGGAGGTGTAGTCGCCGGCGTCCTCGGTCGTACGGATGTCGGTGGCGGCCTTGCGGTGCCCGGAGAGGAGCCCCGCACTGAGCAGGGCCGGCAGGACGTCGCCGGAGACGGTGTCGGGGCGCACCAGGGAGACCTGTTCGCAGTCCGGGGCCAGCTGGCGGCCGCTGCCCGCGATGAGGGCGGCCTGGCCGCCGTTGACGGGGTAGGAGAGCGCGCTGGTGAATTCCTGGTCGGATATGCCGTATCCGCCGAGGTAGGGGATGCCGGCCACTTCCAGCGGGGGCATGAAGGCGCTGCCGTACTGGCTGTAGGAGCCGACGACGGCGACCGCCTTCTCCTTCACCGCGCGGCGTGCGCAGTCCGAGGCGCCGGCCGCGGTGTTGTGCTCGTTGCAGGTGATGACGTTCAGCTCGTGGCCGTCGATGCCGCCGCCCGCGTTGACCCAGCGGGCGAACGCCTTGGCCATGGCGGGCATGCCGGGGGTGTTGGTGGCGGAGGTGCCGTCGGGTGCCCAGGTCATCACGGTGATGGGCTCCCTGGAGCCCCCCGCGACTCCAGGGAGTACACCGCAGCCGGTCAACAGGGAGGCGCCGACCGCCGAACACGCGGCGAACACGGTGGCTGTCGTGCTGATCGAACTGATCGAGCGACGAGGCCTGGTCGAGCCCCGGGGACGCTGCCATCCGTAACCGGTCATGTGCCCACACACTTCCGCCCCACGGGTAACGGCAAAGTGAGCATGCTTCAACGCTGGGTGACGCGGAGGTGAATTGCGGGGGGTGATCGGGCCGCGCTTGTGGGGAACGTACGATCGAAAACGTGCAGCAAGGTTCAGCAAGCCCTTCCCGTCGCGGCCGTCGCTCCTCCACCATGGGCGGCATGCCGTTGAATGACATGCCGTGGTGGCGCTGGCGTACGAACGTACGGTCCGCGCTGCACATGCTCTCCGACCCCGTCTTCCACGAGGAGACCTGGCTGGCCGGGCGCGAGGGGTTCGGGGACGTCACCGACGCCGTGTACCGCCTGGTCGAGGACACCTGGCTGGACAACTGGTCCGCCGAGAAGTACGTCGGCACGATCTTCCGGGACTCGGGCGAGGCGGCCCTCGTCGACGTCGCCGTCCTGCGGGTGCTGCGCATCATGCACCAGGTCGGCGCCGACGCACCCGTCTCCGCCTACCTCGCCCACCACGCCTGGCCCGAGGCCGTGCGGGCGGCGCGTGAGGCGCATGTGCGGCTCGCGCAGAGTGACGGTGAGGACCCCGACGCGCCGCCGCGCTCCCTCGAAGTCCTGAGGATCCTGACCCGCTCGGCCTGAGGTCCGGATCCTGGGCTGCGCACGGCGGGGGTGTCCGGTTGTGGCATCCTGCCTGGATGACTGACCAGTACGTCCTCACGCTCTCCTGTCCGGACAAACAGGGCATCGTGCATGCCGTGTCGAGCTATCTGTTCATCACCGGCTGCAACATCGAGGACAGTCAGCAGTTCGGAGACCGCGACACGGGTCTCTTCTTCATGCGGGTCCACTTCTCGGCCGAGGCCCCGGTGACCGTCGACAAGCTGCGCGCCAGCTTCGCGGCCGTCGGCGACTCCTTCCAGATGGACTGGCAGATCCACCGCCCCGAGGAGCGGATGCGGATCATCCTCATGGTGTCGAAGTTCGGGCACTGCCTGAACGACCTGCTGTTCCGCTCCCGGTCCGGCGCGCTGCCGGTGGAGATCGCGGCGGTCGTCTCCAACCACACCGACTTCGCGGAGCTCGTCGCCTCCTACGACGTGCCCTTCCACCACATCCCGGTCACCAAGGACACCAAGGCGGCGGCCGAGGCGCGCCTTGTGGAGCTGGTGCGCGAGGAGCGGGTCGAGCTGGTCGTGCTCGCGCGGTACATGCAGGTGCTCTCGGACGACCTGTGCAAGCAGCTCAGCGGGCGGATCATCAACATCCACCACTCGTTCCTGCCGAGCTTCAAGGGCGCCAAGCCCTACCACCAGGCGCACGCGCGCGGCGTGAAGCTGATCGGCGCGACCGCCCACTACGTGACGGCCGACCTCGACGAGGGGCCGATCATCGAGCAGGAGGTGGAGCGCGTCGGGCACGAGGTCACTCCGGCCCAGCTCGTCGCGATCGGCCGGGACGTCGAGTGCCAGGCGCTGGCGCGGGCGGTCAAGTGGCACGCCGAGCACCGCATCCTGCTGAACGGGCGGCGTACGGTCGTCTTCACGTAACCCCGCGCCCGGGTGGCCCCGCAGGGTTACAGCCGGCTCAGTGACGCCGCCGCGAACAGCACGTCCCTGATGGCCTCGCGGTCGCCCAGCTGGCCCACCGCCGCGTCCTGCGGCGGCACGTGGCCGGCGGCCAGTCTGCAGAACTCCACGCCGTCCAGGGCCACATGGGCCACCTCGTGCTCCGGCGAGGCGACGGCCGCCGGGGAGTCCAGCGGGATGTGCCAGTCGCCGCCGCCCACGCCCTCGATCTCCAGGCGCAGCGAACGCCCCGGCGAGCCCGCCGTGACCAGGCCGCGCGCGGGCGCCGCGAGGCCCGCCCGGCGGCGGCCGGCCAGCGTGGTGGGCAGCACGCGGGCCGCCAGGTCGATCATGCGGTGCAGATGCGCCCCGGACGGCGGTTCGTACGGATAGTCCACCGCGTCCGCGATGTCACCGGCGTGGATCCAGCACTCGAAGGCCCGGTCGAGCATCGCGTCCTGCAACGGGAGCGCGAACTCCCCGTAGGGGACGGCCAGTTCGGCCACTCCGCGGCCCGCGAACGACACCGTGCGGATCAGCGTGTGGGACTGCTCGCGCCAGGGCTCGCGAACCGTGCGCGTCAGCGGGTACTGCCCGGCCCGCCACAGCGCCTCGGTGCGCGCGGTCGGCCCGGCGGACGCGGCCTCGGGGTCCATCGGCACCGGCTCGTCGAGACCGAGCGCGGTCGCCACCAGCGCATCGACGGCCATCAGGTGCCCGATGACGCCGGCGACCGTCGTCCGGCGGGTGACCCGCCGCTCCTGCTCGAACCACTTCAGCCGCACCGGAGCGTGCCACTCGGCATCCCCGAAGTCGTTGAGCAGTGCGTCGAGCCGGGCGGTCTCCGCGTCGTACGGGGCCGCCCATACGGGCACCGGGATGCGGGCCGGGCGCCGGCCCAGGCAGTTCTCCAGAACGCGGGAGCGCAGCATCGGGTCCAGGTCGAGGCTGCGCTCGGTGTGCAGCAGCCCCACCGCGTCCCGCAGCCGCAGCGCCTCGTCGGCGCAGGGCGCGCACTCGGTGAGGTGCGCCTCGACGGCGTCGGTCTCCTCGGCGGAGCACGCGGCAAGGGCCCACGCACCGAGCAGCGACTTCAGGACGGTGTGCGAGGGCGGGTCGGCGTGGGCTTCGGGCGGGGCGGGTTCGTGCACCGTGGCTTCCGGCTCGGGGGCGGCTTGGGGCTCGGGATCCGGCTCCGGTACGGAGTGCGGCTCCGGGTCCATCGAAGCGTGCGGCTCCGGTTCTGGCGCGGTGAAACGGTTACCCTCGCGCGGCCCGGGCACGAACGTGCCGGATCCGCCACGCCCGCCGCCGGCCAGGTCGTCGCCCGCCGCCCGCGGTGACGGTATGCGCGGCGTGTTCTCGTCGTCGGGCGTGGGCTCGCCCTGCTCCATCGGGCCCGTCACAGCGCCCGTCCGTATCCGGGCGGCGCGGCTCCTTCCGGCGGCCGGGTGTTGGCCGAGGAGAGCAGTTGCAGGCCGAGCCGCAGGCGCCGGCGCGCCTAGTCCTCGGTGATGCTGAGGTCGGCGGCGGCCTGCCGGTAGTCGCGGCGCTGGAAGTAGGCGAGCTCCAGGGCGGCACGCAGCGGGGCGGGCATCGAGGTGACGATGTAGTCGGCGCGGGCCGCGGCCGAGGCCCGCCGCACCTTCTGCTCCAGCTCCTCGGTGGAGCACCCGCCGTTCTCCGCGTACGTGGACGCCTCGGACTGGCGCAGGCGCTGCACGGCCTGGCGCTGGGTGAGCTTGGCGACCCAGGAGCGCATCGAGCCCAGCTTGGGGTCGTAGGCGTCCGGGTTCTCCCACACGTAGCCGAAGACCTCGCGGGTGATCTGGTCCGCCGCGTCGTCGTCGCTGAGCACGCGGTGGGCGAGGCTGTGCACCAGGGAAGCGAAGCGGTCGTACAGCTCGCCGAGCGCCGCCGCCTCGCCGCGCGCGAGGCGCTGCTGCATCCGGCGGTCCCACCGAGGTGGTGCGTCCTTCGGCATAGGTTCCCCAACCCTGTCGTTCCCCGCGTGTGCCCCTGTGCGCCCGTCCCTGTGTACCTACGAATGTAATGCGACGGGCTGACAATGCACGGAGGTTTGCACCAAGTACCCCCTCGCAAGGGCATCCGGTGGTAATGGCGTGTTTCACGGGAGCAGGCCGGGGCAGCCGCGCAAGGAGGGGGCACAGCACAGAGAGGGGCCGGCAACGTGGCGCTGAGAGTGGACGAGTCCGAGCAGGGCACGTGGACGGTGCTGCGGGTCAGCGGTGAGCTGGATCTGGTCACCTCGCCGAGACTGCGCAGGCAGGTGCACGAGGCGGTCGCCGAGGGCCGCCGCGATCTGGTCCTGGACCTGTCCGGGGTGCAGTTCTGCGATTCGAGCGGCGTGGGCGTGCTGATAGCGGCCCGCCGGCTGATGCGCTCCTGCCAGGGCCGGCTGCGCCTGATCCTGCCCGCGCGCGGCGCCCTGGACGGCAGCCATGTGAACAAGGTGCTCGCCGCGCTCGGGGTGCGCCGCCTCTTCGAGGTGTACGGCGATGTGGGGTCGGCCGCCGACGACTTGGCCGAGCCGCTCTCCGCGTAAAGCCGATCCACTCTCCGCGTGAAGAAGTCACCACCGCGAAGAGGTGCACGCGGCAGAGAGGGTCTGGCCGTAAAGAAGTCTCCGCGAAGACACCCCCTGCGGTACTCCTCCGCGTAACCCCCTCGCCCGGGCGCCGTGCGTCGTACGCTCCGGACATGGACAGTATGAACAGTCCCGAGAGTGCGGAGTACGAGCGCAGGGTGGCCGCCCGTTTCGCCTCCTTCGACCAGGACGGCAACGGCTGGATCGACCGCGAGGACTTCTCGACGGCGGCGGCGGCGCTGCTCTCCGAGTTCGACACGACCGCCCGCTGCGACAAGGGGCAGGCGCTCTACGCAGGTGCCGAGGCGCTGTGGCAGGGCCTGGCCGGGATCGCGGACGTGGACGGCGACCAGCGGGTGACCCGGCAGGAGTTCGTGGGCGGCGCGCTCAAACGGCTGCGGGACCGCACGACCGGGTTCACCGAGATCGCCCGGCCCTTCCTGCACGCCGCGTTCGCGGTGGCCGACACGGCCGGCGTCGGCACGGTGTCCGTGCCCGACGCCGAGCGCGCGCTGCGGGCCCTCGGTGTCTCGCCCGGGGTCGCGGCGGACGTGGCCGTGACCCTGGACGAGGACGCCGACGGCCGCATCACCGAACCGGACGCGGTGACCGCCTTCACGGCCTACTTCACGACGATGCCGTGACGCGGCGGGCGTGAACGGCTCAGTGCCAGTTCCAGTCGATCAGCGTGCGCAGGGTGTCCGAGTGGAAGTCGGGGAAGTCCATCGGGACGACGCCCAGGTGGGTCTGCTGGCTCAGGCGCGCGGCGAGATAGCTCTGTACACCGGGCATGATCGCGTCCGCGTTTACCTTGGGCCAGCCACCGCCCGCGTAGCTCGTGAAGTTGATGTAGAGCTGGGCCGAGTTCTGATCGTTGTAGGCGTTGTCGAACTGCTGGGTCACCTTGGCCGTCTTCTTCGACGGCCAGGACAGGCCCTGGTAGATGTCCTGGAGCTTGATGTACTGGTTGGACAGGAAGTCGTTGTCGCCGCCGGGCCATTGGAGAACCGGCCAGTCGTTGTCGAACTGGGCGAGCAGCACGATCTTCCCGCGCGCCTCGCCGAGCGTCGGCACCCGGTCGGTGATCAGGAACCGGGAGCGCCAGCCCTTCTGGTCGAGGTAGACGTTGAGGACGTTCTTGAAGTTGGCGCCGACGTCGTTGCTGGTCCCGTTCTCCTTCTTGAGCCGCATCAGGAGGACTTCGCCGGGGTGGCTGTCGAGGAAGGCCGCGCTCTGGGTGAGCACGTCGCCGAACGTCATGCCCTGGTAGAAGGCGCCGTGGTAGATCCCGAACGCGTCGCCCAGATGGCCTTCGAGTCCGTTGGCCCGGATGTCGAAGAACCGGATGCCCTGCTGCAACTGCTGGGTCAGGCCCCAGTTCTGGGTGTGCGACCACTCGGTGCCGTTGCCCGGGTCGGTGCAGCAGGAGTCGTGGGTCCCCGGGATCGTCATGCGCAGCAGGGACCGGCTGTCGGGCAGCGCCGCCATCCAGTTGGCGGGGTCCGCGCTCGTACGCGGCCGCACGGCGGCGTGGGCGGCGGCCGGGACGAGCGTGGTCGCGGAGACGGCGGCGGCGCCGAGTATGAGGTGTCTGCGGGTGAGTTCCATGCGGTCCGTCCTCGTGGGGGAGTGGCAGGGCGCAGAGCTCATGCCCTGCCGAAGCGCTCACGCAACTTGTATTTCAGTACCTTCCGCAGCGTCTCGTTCCTCGGCAGCGCCTCCACCACCTCAAGCCGCTCGGGCAACTTGTGCACCGAGAGCCCCTGTCCGCGCAGGTAGGAAGTCACACCCTCCAGCGTCAACTCCCCAGCTTCCGGCGGCTGTTCGACGACGGCGCACACCAGCTCTCCCCGCTCGGGGTCCGGAAGTCCGACCACGGCGGCGTCGCCGATCGCCGGGTGGGTGTGCAACAGATCCTCGATCTCCTTCGCGGAGATGTTCTCGCCCTTGCGGATGATGATGTCCTTGATGCGGCCGGTGAGGACGAGGTGCCCGGACTCCTTCAGGTGCCCCACGTCGCCGGTGATCAGGAACCCGTCGGCGTCGAAGACGGCCTTCGACTGGGCCGCGTCGAGATACCCCCGGCACACCGCCTCGCCGCGCAGCCGCACTTCGCCGTCCACGCCGGGCGGCACCGGCCCGCCCGCCTCGTCGGTGATGCGGATCTCCATGCCGGGCGGGGGGCAGCCCTCGGTGGTGGCCAGGTTCTCGGCGGTGTCGTCCGGGGCGCCCATCGTGATCATCGGGACCTCGGTCATGCCGTACCCGTGGGTGAGCTGCACGCCCATCTCGCGTACGACCGCGTGGTAGACCTCGGGCGGTTTCGGCGCGCCGCCGCCCGCGAGCAGCCGGAGCGTCGGGATCACCTTCTGGCCGGGCTGTTTGCGCTGCTCGGCCAGGAACATCGAGTAGAAGGCGGTCGAGCCGCCGGCCACCGTCACGCCGTGGCGGCGGTATTCGTCAAGGGCGTCCGGCAGCGCGAAGTGCTCGAACATCACGGCGGGGAAGCCGTAGAGCAGCAGCATCACCGTGTAGTCGGGCCCGGCTATGTGGGCGAACGGGAAGGCCATCGAGCCCACGTCGGCCTCCGACAGGCGCAGCGCGTGTGCGAGGCAGGAGCCGCCCGCGATCAGCGAACGGTCGGTGTGTAGCACGCCCTTGGGGTCGGAGGTGGTGCCGGAGGTCCAGTAGATCCAGCGTACGGAGGTGCCGTCGGACGGCGGGGGCGGCAACAACTCGGGGTTTCCGTCGGGGAGTTCGCCGTACGCCTCGAAAACTCCGCGCGCGCCGAGCCGCCGGGCCATCGCGGTGTGGTCGAAGCCGCGCCACACCCCCGGCACCGCGAAGAACTCCGCCTTCGACTCGCGCAGCGCGAAGCCCACCTCGCGGTCCCGGTAGAACGGGATCACCGGGGACTGGACCGCGCCGAGCCGGGCCAGGGCGAACGACAGGACCGCCGTCTCGATCCGGGTCGGCAGCTGCCAGGCGACCACGGTTGCGGGCCGTACGCCCATGCCGTACAGGCCCGCCGCCACCCGTTCGCAGCGCTCGCGCAGCGCGCCGAAGGTCAGGGTGCGGTCGCCCTGGAGGAGGACCGGGCGGTCCGGGGTGAGCTCGGCGCGGCGCTCGATCAGCTCCCAGAGCGTGCGCGAGGAGCCCAGTGCGTGTGCGGTGTCGGCCATGCCGATCCCCCCAACTTCCCGAACTGACGGGCTGTCAGATATGGCGGAGAGCGTAGGCCCCCGCTCCTTGCTGGTCCAGGGGTGCGAGGCTAGCCTGAGATCTGACGGGTCATCAGATATGCGGAGGGGACCTCATGACCGAACTGCCGCGGATCGTCAGCGTCGACGACCATGTGATCGAGCCGGCCCATCTCTTCGACGTCTGGCTGCCCGCCAAGTACCGCGACCGAGGCCCCAAGCCGCTGACCGCCGGGATCGGTGAACTGGCCTACGTGGCGGGCAAGTACCAGATCACGATGGACCCGGACGGGCCGCCCACCGACTGGTGGATCTACGAGGACCTGAAGTTCCCGTACAAGCGCAACATCGCCGCCGTCGGCTTCGACCGCGACGACATGACCCTCGAAGGCATCACCCGGGCCGAGATGCGGCGCGGCTGCTGGGACCCCAAGGCGCGCCTGGCCGACATGGACCTCAACCACGTCGAGGCCTCCCTCTGCTTCCCGACCTTCCCGCGGTTCTGCGGCCAGACCTTCGCCGAGGCCCAGGACAAGGAAGTGGCGCTCGCCTGCGTCCGCGCCTACAACGACTGGATGGTCGAGGAGTGGTGCGGCGACAGCGGGGGCCGGCTCGTCCCGCTGTGCATCATCCCGCTGTGGGACATCGGCCTCGCGGTCGCCGAGATCCGGCGCAACGCCGCGCGCGGGGTGCGCGCGGTGACGTTCTCCGAGATCCCCACCCACCTCGGCCTGCCGTCCATCCACTCCGGCTACTGGGACCCGTTCTTCGCCGTCTGCCAGGAGACCGGCACGGTGGTCAACATGCACATCGGCAGCAGCTCGCAGATGCCCGCCGCCTCCCCCGACGCGCCGCCCGCCGTGCAGGCCTCGCTGAGCTTCAACAACGCGATGGCGTCGATGATGGACTTCCTGTTCAGCGGGGTGCTCGTGAAGTTCCCGAGCCTCAAACTCGCCTACAGCGAAGGCCAGATGGGCTGGATCCCGTACGCCCTGGAGCGGGCGGACGACGTGTGGGAGGAGCACCGTGCGTGGGGCGGGGTGCGCGATCTGATCCCCGAGCCGCCGTCCACGTACTACTACCGGCAGATCTTCTGCTGCTTCTTCCGCGACAAGCACGGGGTGGCGTCCCTGGACGTGGTCGGCCGTGACAACGCCACCTTCGAGACGGACTACCCGCACGTCGACTCGACCTTCCCGCACACCAAGGACGTCGCCCTCGACCACGTCAAGGGCCTCGACGACGAGACGGTCCACAAGCTGATGCGCGGCAACGCGATCCGCATGCTGGGCCTCGATCTCGACCGCGACCGGGCCCGCTCATGAAGTCGACGCACGCCGAGGAGCGGCGATGGACCTGACGTACACGGACGAGGAGGAGGCCTTCCGGGCCCGGCTGCGCGAATGGCTGGCCGTGTCCCTGCCCAAACTCCCGCCGAAGCCGGACCCGCTGGACTGGCCGGCGAGACGCTCGTACGACACCGCCTGGCAGCGGATGCTGTACGACGCCGGGTACGCGGGGCTCCACTGGCCCGAGGCGGCCGGGGGCCGGGGTGCCACGCCCACGCAGCACCTCATCTACCTGGAGGAGACCGAGAAGGCGGGCGCTCCCTACGTCGGCGCGAACTTCGTCGGGCTGCTGCACGCAGGACCCACCATCGCCGCCGAGGGCACCCCCGGACAGCGGGCCCGCTGGCTGCCGCCGGTGCTGCGCGGCGACGAGATCTGGTGCCAGGGCTTCAGCGAACCGGACGCGGGTTCCGACCTGGCCTCGCTCCGCACCAAGGCGGTCCGCGACGGCGACGACTACGTGGTGACCGGATCGAAGATCTGGACCTCGCACGCCGAAGTGGCCGACTGGTGCGAGCTGTTGGTGCGCACCGACCCCGAGGCGCCGAAGCACCGGGGCATCACCTGGCTGGCCATGCCGATGGACGCGCCCGGCATCACGGTCCGCCCGCTGCGCACGCTCGCCGGGTCGGCCGAGTTCGCCGAGGTGTTCCTCGACGAGGTGCGGGTGCCGGCCGCCAACCGGGTGGGCGCGGAGAACGACGGCTGGCGGGTCACGATGGTGACCCTGTCCTTCGAGCGCGGCACGGCCTTCGTGGGCGAAGTGGTGGCCTGCCGCCGGACGCTGACGGAGCTGGCGGCGACGGCGAGGCAGAACGGGACCTGGGACGACGCGACGATAAGACGTCAACTCGGCCTGCTGAACGCCGAGTTCACGGCCTTGTGGCGGCTGACCCAATGGAACGTGAGCGAGTCGCAGCGCGTCGGCGGGGTCCCCGGCACCGGCGGCTCGGTCTTCAAGCTCCGCTACTCGCACGCCCGCCAGGAGCTGTACGACACCGCGGCCCGCGTCCTCGGCCCGGACTCGCTCGACCTGGACCGCGAGTGGACCCTGGACAGGCTCTCGTCCCTCTCGTACACCATCGCCGCCGGTACGTCTCAGATCCAGCGGAACATCGTCGCCGAGCGCATCCTCGGCCTGCCCAAGGGGCGCTGATGGACTTCCGACTCACCGAGGACCAGAGGGCGTTGAAGGCGGCCATGCGGGAGCTGCTCGAAGCGCGGTTCGACCGGGACGCGCTGCGAGCGGCAGTGGAGCGGCCGGAGCTCGACCGTTCGCTGTGGCGGGCACTGGGCGACGCGGGGTTCTTCTCGCTTCGGCTGCCCGAGCGCGAAGGCGGCGTCGGGCTCGGGCTTCCGGAGGCGGTGCTCGTGTTCGAGGAGGCGGGCCGGGCGCTGCTGCCGGGCCCGCTGGTGGCGACCCACCTCGCGGCCGGCACGGTGGAGGGCGCGGCGACCGGCGAGAGCGTGGTGACCCGGGTCGACGGCGCTCTGGTCGCCTGGCTGGACGAAGCCGACCACGTACTGGGGGACGCCTCGGACGCGACTGCGATCCGCTCCCTCGACCCGCTGACCCCGCTGCACCGGACGGGCGGAACCCGTACGGCCACGGCCGTCGAGGCCGTCCTCCTGAGCGCGGCCGAACAGCTCGGCAGCGCGGCTCGCAGCACGGACCTGGCCGTCCAACACGCACGGGACCGCGAGCAGTTCGGGCAGCCGGTCGGCGCGTTCCAGGCCGTGAAACACCTGTGCGCGGACATGCTCGTACGGACCGAGGTGGCGCGGGCGGCGGTCTACGCGGCGGCCGTGACGGGGGACCCGTACGAGATCGCCGGGGCCAAGCTGCTCGCGGACGAGGCGGCCGTACGCGGTGCGCGGGACTGTCTCCAGGTGCACGGCGGGATGGGGTTCACCTGGGAGGCCGATGTGCATCTGCACCTCAAGCGGGCCTGGGTGCGGGCCGGGCAGTGGCAGTCGGCCCAACAGGCGGCCGAAACGCTGGCTTCGGCGCTGTAGGGCGTACGGGGCGGCACAGTGAGCGGTCACGGTGCGTTGACGGCCGGCGGCCCGGCGCACTCGCCCCGGGCCGGAGTCGAGGGTGCTCTCCGGTACTCTCCGTGGGATGCGAGTGGTGGTGTGGCGCGGCTCTCCCGGTGTTGCCAGTGCGGCGGTCCCGGGCCAGGGGCCGCACGCCACACGCGCCGGACGGAGGCGTCGTACGCGCTCCCGTTCGGTTTCCCGCAAAGTGAGCCGCACAGTATGCACCACGCATACTCCTTCGCGCTGGAATATGCCCGAAGCGCTTGTTGCGGTGACTGTACGTCAACCATGCTGTCTCCCATGGGAATCACGTTCCGTGACCCCGATGGTGGTCCCTGTGAGGCGCGAGGCGATGTGTCCGCCGGTTCGGATGGTGTGAACGGTGCAGGTGCTTCAGGTGCAGTTGGAGGTCGGGCCGGATCCCGCCGAGGTGGGCCGGGCCCGGAAGTGGGCCCGCTCGCGGTTGGCGGGATCCGGAATAGGGCTCGATGAGCCGTGTGCCGAGACGTTGATCCTGCTGATCTCGGAGCTCGTCACCAACGCCGTGGTGCACACGGGCTGTCCGGCGGTGCTGCGGATGCTGCTCGGCCCGGCCGAGGGCGGCACCGTCCGGGTCGAGGTGGCGGACACCAGCTGTTGTCCGCCCAAGCCGCGCCATGCGCTGGGCGACGACACCAACGGGCGCGGCCTCGAACTCGTCGACGGGCTCGCCGACCGCTGGGGCTGGCGGCCCGAGGGCGTGGGCAAGTCGATCTGGTGCGAGGTGGACCGCGACGCGCCCGAAGTGCCGGCGGCACCGGAGCGTTCGGGGCACTCGGGGCTCAAGGAGCTTTCGGGGCGCACGGACGGGGCGTACGGCAACGGGGCGTACGAACCCCCGTGCGCTGTCACAAATACGGCATAAGTAGCAAAGCCTTCAGTGGGTGTTGACGCCTGGTGGCGGCCTGATCACTCTGGGATGAGCGATTCGTCGCGAGGGGACGCCGAGGACTCTGCACGGCCTCGGCGAGTGCGGGTCGTGGCACGGCGTCGGCTCCAGCAGGGCGAGGCTCCTCTCAGGGCATGCGAGGAGCAGAGCCGGTACGCCGATGCCTGGGTGGCGGCGGCGGTGCCGCGCTCGGGGCGCGCACGCGGCGCCGCCACCCGTGGATCTGCCCGGGGGACTGTCGAGAGGGGCTCTCTGCGGGTCCCACTGCAGGTCTCTCCGCGAATCCAGTGGCTCCAGTGGATCTACAGGATCGCTACCGGTGCGACGGGGGTTCCGGTCGCCCCCGCAAAGGGTTCCGGCATGGCGCTCAGCAGGAACGCGTACCGCGATGCCTCGGCGCAGGCGGTCGAGAGGTCCTCCAGATTCCAGTTCTGGCCCTGGAGCATGCCCATCTCGACGAGATCCAGGGCGTGCACGGGCAGCCACAGGTCCTCGATCTCGGGCGGAAAGATCTCGAAGGTGAGGGTGTCGTTGGCGACGGCGGCGACGTCCCGCGCGTGGAACCACTCGGGCGTACGCACGGAGAGCCCCGGCGACGGATAGCCGTAGCCGTGCTTGTCCCCGGCCAGGTACACCTGCATCTGCCCGGTGCGTACGAGCACGATGTCCCCGGCGCGCACGGTGACCCCCGCGAACTCCTCCGCCTCGGCCAGGTCCTCGGGCGTGACCGCGTGCCCGCCTTCGAGCCGGTCGAGGCCCTTGGCGCGGGCGATGTCGAGGAGCACCCCGCGCGAGACGACGTGTCCGGGCTTGTCGATGCCGCTGAACTCGGCACCTCCGTGCGGGGTGATGGTGGCGGCGGGCCGGCCGTTGTAGATCTTCCCCGAGTGCGAGACGTGGGTCAGGGCGTCCCAGTGGGTGGCGGCCTGGAGCCCGAAGGTCACCGCGTCGTCGCTGCACGCGACGGTGCCGGGGCCGAAGATCTCCTGGTTGATCTGGACCATGGTGTGCAGCGGGTTGACCCTCCCGGGGATGACGCCGGTCTGGACGCCGTCCTGCCGGAGGGGGAGGGCGAGGGGGATGCGGCGGCCGGAGCGGATGTGTCCTGCGGCCTGTCGGACCGTCTCGTCGGTGATGTGATTGAGCGTTCCGATTTCGTCGTCGGGCCCCCAACGGCCCCAGTTGTTCACGCGTTTGGCGATTTCGTGGAACTCGGGCGGCAGTGACATACGCGTCCCTCCCGGGGTCTTGTGGTGGAGCATCCGACGGGTCATAGAATCTAACGGTCCGTCAGAAACCGCGGGAAGGGGCCGGGCGTGGGGAACTTCTTGGCAGGCAAGGTCATCGCAGTGACGGGGGCCGGCCGGGGCATCGGCCGCGCCGTCGCGCTGGCGGCGGCCGCCGAGGGAGCCAGGGTCGTCGTCAACGACTACGGCGTCTCGATCGAGGGCGCGGAGCCCAGCAGCGAGATCGCCGACGCGGTGGTGAAGGAGATCGTCGCGGCGGGCGGCGAGGCGGTGGCCGTCGCCGACGACATCTCGACGATGGCGGGCGGCCAGCGCATCGTGGACACGGCGCTCGCCCAGTACGGGCGGATCGACGGGGTGGTGTGCGTCGCGGGCATCCTGCGCGAACGCATGCTGTTCAACATGTCCGAGGAAGAGTGGGACCCGGTGGTCGCCACGCATCTGAAGGGCACGTTCACGGTGTTCCGGGCGGCGTCGGCGGTGATGCGCAAACAGGGCTCGGGCACGCTGATCGGCTTCACCAGCGGGAACCACCAGGGGAGCGTGGCGCAGGCCAACTACAGCGCGGCGAAGGGCGGAATCATTTCGCTGGTGAGGAGCGCGGCGCTGGGCTTGCACAAGTATGGGGTAACTGCCAATGCCGTAGCGCCTGTTGCCCGCACCCGGATGTCGGCGAACGTCCCCATGGAGCTGAAGGAGATCGGCTCGCCGGAGGACGTGGCGGCGCTTGTGGTGTACCTGCTGTCCTCGCGGGCCCGGGAGGAAGGGATCACGGGCCAGGTGTACACCATCGCGGGCCCCAAGATCGCGGTGTGGGCACAGCCGCGGGAGCTCCGCGCGGGGTACGCGGAGGGGGCCTGGACCCCGGAAAGGATCGCGGACTTCCTGCCGGGGACGGTGGGGGTGGATCCGATGCCGATGCTGGCGCGGCTGGAGGAGATGGCGAGGGCGGCGGCGGGTTCGGAGCGGCCCAATGCGTAGTGCCTCCGCCGTGGTTGGGGGGTGCCGAGCTTCCCGGAATGCCCGGGGCTCCGCCCCGGATCCCGGGGGGTCGCCCACCCACTCGTACAGGCCCTCGAGAAGGCCAAGCCCTGGGGGCTCCGCCCCAGACGCCGTTCGCGCCTTGAGGGCGCTCGTGCTCAAACTCCCCCAAGGCCTCAAGGCTCAAGGGCCAGGGGGACCCCCATGACAGGCTGAAGATGCCGATGCCGGCCGGCACCGACCCCGCCAAGGGGCGCGGGGAACTGCGCGAGCGACCACCCACGGCCCGCGGCCGACCCCTCCAGGTCGGAGGGCCGAACCCACCCACCCCCGGAGGCCACGCGGCGGAGCCGCAGAGTGTTACAGCCGGGAAGGGGCGGGGTGGGGGGAACTCTCTCTGACACAGGAGGCGCCATGGACTTCCGCACCACCCCCCAGGACGACGCGTTCCGCGAGGACGCAAGGGCCTGGCTCACCACTCACCTCGCCCGCCAACCACCGGACTGGGAAAGGGAGTTGGGCCGGGGCGGATGGATCGGCATCGGCTGGCCGGGCGGCGCGACGTACGGCAACCGCACCGCCACCCTCACCCAGCAGGTCGTCTGGGCCGAGGAGTACGCCCGCGCAGAAGCCCCCGCCCGCACCGGCCACATCGGCGAGAACCTCCTCGCCCCCACCCTCATCGCCCACGGCACCCCCGAACAGAAGAACCGCTTCCTGCCCCCCATCGCCCGCGGCGAGGAACTGTGGTGCCAGGGCTACAGCGAACCCGGCGCCGGGTCCGACCTGGCCGGCATCCGTACCACCGCCCGCCGCGCAGGCGACGGCACGTACCGCGTCACAGGCCAGAAGATCTGGACCTCCCTGGCCCACGAGGCCGACTGGTGCTTCGTGCTGGCCCGCACCGAGGAGGGCTCGCGGCGCCACCACGGCCTGTCGTTCCTTCTCGTGCCGATGGACCAGCCGGGCAGGGTCGAGGTCCGGCCGATCCGGCAGATGACGGGGACGAGCGAGTTCAACGAGGTGTTCTTCGACGGGGCCGAGGCCCGTGCCGAGCACCTCGTGGGCGGCGAGGGCAACGGCTGGCAGGTGGCGATGAGCCTGCTCGCCCTGGAGCGCGGAGTGTCCACCCTGGCCCAACAGGTGGGATTCACAAGGGAGTTGGAGCACATCATCACCCTGGCCACGACCGGCGACGCACGTGCCGACCCCGCCCTGCGCGAGCAGCTCGTCAAGCAGTGGGCCGAGCTGAAGGTCATGCGGTGGAACGCACTGCGCACGCTGGGGGGCTCGGGGGACGCCGGGGCGCCCAGCGTGGCCAAGCTGCTCTGGGGCGGGTGGCACCGCAGGCTCGGGGAGCTGGCGATGGGGGTGCGGGGCGCGGCGGGCACCGTGGGCCCGGCGGACTGGAGCGAGCCGAGCCCGTACGAACTCGATCCGCTCCAGCACCTGTTCCTGTTCACCAGGGCCGACACGATCTACGGCGGCTCGGACGAGATTCAGCGCACCATCATCGCCGAGCGCGTGCTCGGCCTGCCGAGGGAGGTCCGGGTTCCGTGAGAGGTGTCCTGTTCGACGGGAAGCAGAGCCAGGTCGTCGACGATCTGGAGATACGGGACCCGGGGCCGGGGGAGGTGCTCGTGGCCGTCGCGGCGGCGGGCCTGTGCCACTCGGACCTGTCCGTGATCGACGGGACGATCCCGTTCCCGGTGCCGGTGGTGCTCGGCCATGAGGGCGCGGGCGTGGTGGAGGCGGTGGGCGCGGGGGTCGGCCATGTGGCGCCGGGGGACCACGTCGCGCTGTCCACGCTCGCCGGCTGCGGGGCGTGCGCGGAGTGCGACCGGGGCCGGCCGACGATGTGCCGCAGGGCGATCGGCATGCCGGGCCGCCCGTTCTCACGGGACGGGTCCCCGCTGTACCAGTTCGCCTCGAACTCGGCTTTCGCGGAACGCACCCTGGTCAAGGCCGTACAGGCGGTGAAGATCCCCGAGGACGTGCCGCTCACCTCGGCGGCACTGATCGGCTGCGGGGTGCTGACGGGCGTGGGCGCGGTCCTGAACCGGGCCAGGGTGGACATCGGCGAGACGGTCGTGGTCATCGGGACCGGCGGGATCGGCCTCAACGTCATCCAGGGCGCGCGCATCGCGGGCGCCTCGGTGATCGTCGCCGTCGACAACAACCCGGCGAAGGAGGCGCTGGCCCGCCGGTTCGGGGCGACCCATTTCCTCGCCTCGCCGGACGGCGTCCGGGACATCCTCCCGAACGGCGCCGACCACGCCTTCGAATGCGTGGGCCACCCGGCTCTGATCCGCGCCGCCGTGGACCTCCTGGACCGCCACGGCCAGGCCATCCTGCTGGGCATGACCGCTCCCACGGTGGAGGCGTCCTTCCTGCCCGCCGCCCTGTTCCTAGACAAATCCATCCTGGGCTGCCGCTACGGCAGCTCCCGCCCCCAGCGCGACATCCCCCGCTACGCCGACCTGTACCGCAAGGGAGCCCTCCTCCTCGACGAACTGGTCACCAAGACGTACCCCGTGGAGGACTTCGCGAAGGCGTCGGACGACCTGCACCATGGGCGGGTGGCTCGGGGGGTGCTGACTTTCTGAGCGGCGGCCCATCGGTGCACGTGGCCCTTCCGGGAAGTGAGTCTTCCGGAAGTGAGTCTTCTGGGAAGCGGGCTCAGCCCGCCGTCCCCGCCCGGAAGGTGCGTCGGTAGACCGTCGGGGGGACGCCCAGAGTTGCCTGTAGGTGCTGGCGCAGGGACGTCGCTGTGCCGAAGCCTGCCGCGCGGGCTATCGCGTCCACCGACAGGTCGGTGGATTCGAGGAGGTGGCGGGCGTGCTCCACGCGTTGCTGGGTGAGCCACTGGCCGGGGCTCAGGCCCACCTCCTCGCGGAAGCGGCGGGTGAAGGTGCGGACCGACATGGATTCCCGTTCGGCCAGGTCGCGCAGCTGGATCGGCTCGTGCAGGCGGCCCAGGGCCCAGGCCCGCGCGGCCGTCGTCGTCGCCAACTGCGGTTGTGGCACGGGGCGTTGGATGAACTGGGACTGGCCGCCCGGGCGGTGCGGGGGTACGACCGTGCGGCGGGCCACGTCGTTGGCGATCGCCGAGCCGTGGTCTCGCCGCACGATGTGCAGGCACAGGTCGATCCCGGCGGCCACGCCCGCCGAGGTCAGCACGTCGCCGTCGTCGATGAACAGGACCTCCGGGTCCACGTCCACGGCGGGGAAGAGCCGCTGGAAGTGCTCGGCCGAGGCCCAGTGGGTGGCGGCCGGGCGGCCGTCGAGGTAGCCGGCCGCAGCCAGGACGTAGCCGCCGGTACAGATCGACACCATGCGCGTCCCGGGGCGTACGAGAGCGAGGGCGGCGGCCAGTTCGGGGGTGAGCACGCCCTCCTCGAAGACCGGGCCGAGTTCGTACGAGGCCGGGATCACCACTGTGTCGGCGGCGGCCAGGGCGTCCGGGCCGTTCTCCACGAGGATCGAGAAGTCGGCGTCGGTGCGGACGGGGCCCGGTGGGCGGATCGAGCAGGTGACGACCTCGTACAGCGGTCCGCGTGCCGGGTCGGCCGCGCGGCCGAAGATGCGTTGGGGGATGCCGAGTTCGAAGGGGAGCAGGCCGTCCAGGGCCAGGACGACGATGCGGTGGGGTGGGGCGGCGTCGTCGGCCTTGCTCATGGTGGCCTCCTTCGTGGTGGGGTGGCGGTCTGCACCGCTGGCACTGGTCTGCACCGCTGGCACTGGCCCGGCCCGGCCTGGCTTTGTCGCTATCGCTATCGCTGTTGCTATCGCTATCGCACAAGTCTGAGCGCGGCCGGGGCATTCCCTCACCCCGCCCCATGAGACACGCGGCGGAGCCGCGGGGTGTCACAGCCGGGGAGGGGCGGGGTGGGGAGTGGAACAGGGCCAGTCCCCCCATGGCCCGATCCCTGCGAAGGGTGGCCTTTCAGCCACTCGTACGACAGAGACCCGTACCGCCACGCTGTTCGACGTGACCCGGACAACCGACAGCCTCCCCATCGCGCCCGCCCCCCGGCTCAAGCCCGAACCCAGGATCCACCGCGCCTGGTACGTGGCTGCCGTCGCCTTCGTCACGATCATCGGGGCCGCAGCCTTCCGCTCGCTGCCCGGACTGCTCATCGACCCGCTGCACAGCGAGTTCCACTGGTCGCGCGGCACGATCGGCGCCGCGGTCTCCGTGAACCTCGCGCTCTACGGCCTGACCGCCCCCTTCGCCGCCGCCCTGATGGACCGCTTCGGCATCCGCAAGGTCGTCGCGGTCGCGCTGACCGTGATCGCGGTCGGCTCGGGGCTCACCGTCTTCATGCAGCATGCCTGGCAACTCATCCTCTGCTGGGGACTGTTGGTGGGCCTGGGCAGTGGATCGATGGCGCTCGCGTTCGCGGCGACCGTCACCAACCGGTGGTTCACCGAGCGCCGCGGTCTGGTCACCGGCATCCTGACCGCGGCCTCCGCCTCCGGCCAGCTGATCTTCCTGCCGCTGCTCTCCTGGATGGTCGAGGCCCACGGCTGGCGCCCGGCCGCCGTCACCGTGACGCTGGCCGCGCTCGCCGTCGTCCCCTTCGTGTGGCTGCTGCTGCGCGACCACCCGGCGGACGTGGGGCTCGCGCCGTACGGGGCGAGCGCATACGTGCCCAAGCCCGCCCCCGTCACGGGCGCGGCCCGCCGCACCCTCACCGTCCTCGCCAAGGCCGCCCGCACCGGGCCGTTCTGGCTGCTCGCGGGCACGTTCGCGATCTGCGGCGCCTCCACCAACGGCCTGGTCCAGACGCACTTCGTACCGGCCGCCCACGACCACGGCATGCCGGTCACGGCGGCCGCCGGACTGCTCGCCGTCATTGGCGTCTTCGACGTCGCGGGCACCATCTTCTCGGGCTGGCTCACCGACCGCTTCGAGTCGCGCCGGCTGCTCGCCACGTACTACGCCCTGCGCGGCATCTCGCTCCTCTTCCTGCCGATGCTGCTCGCGCCCGCCGTCCATCCCCCGATGGTCTTCTTCATCGTCTTCTACGGGCTCGACTGGGTGGCCACCGTGCCGCCCACCATCGCCCTGTGCCGTCGGCACTATGGCGACGACAGTGCGATCGTCTTCGGCTGGGTGCTCGCATCGCACCAGGTCGGCGCGGCCGTCATCGCCTTCCTGGGCGGGGTGGCCCGCGACGCCTTCGGCAGCTACGACGTCGTCTGGTACGCCTCGGGCGCGCTGTGCGCGGCGGCCGCGCTGATGGCCCTGGTCATCCGCCACCGCCCCGGCACGGAACCGCTCGCCGTGTGATCCCCTCTTCCTGTACGGGACCGACGTTTACGGGGACGTCCACGAAGACGTCTACGGGACGTTTGCGTACAGGGGAGCCGGGTGTTTCCCCGACCGGGGGGGGACCTAGGGGGAACATCATGAAGCCGAGCAACACGCAGGGCGTCGCCCTGCTGGCCGCGGCCCTGCTGTGCGCCGCCGTGACCGGCTGCGGAACGGCCCGCCCGGGCGACCCGGCGGCGGTCGCCCCGGCTGCCCAGCCGTCCACGCCGTCCGCCACGTCGGCGAACCCCTGTGGGGACGAGACCACGGATACGACAGAGGACGGAACCTCCAGCGGTGCCGGTCCGGCGACGGAGGACGAGGCGGGGACGCCCGGTCCACCGACGGACGAGGACACCGGCAGCCCCGGCCCGCCGACCGACCAGGGCACCGGAAACCCCGGCCCTCCCACCGACGGCGACGGCAACGCGGGCACCCCCGGCCCTCCCACCGACGCCGACCCCGGCACCCCGGGCCCGCCCACCGACGGCACCGCGACGCCCTGCCTTCCCGCCGGCTGGTTCGACATGACGCGGGACTTCGTCGGCTACTACTCCCAGCACCTCACCAAGGCCGACGACGGGATGTGGCCGTCGGTGGTGGCGGTCCGCATCCGCAAGGAGGGTGCGGCCGAGGAGGCCGTGGTGACGGTCGACTTCAACCCGCCGCCGGGCGCCGACGACTGGGAGGGCCGCAGGGTGGCCGAGGTCTTCGCGGACTGGCGGCACGCGGCGTACGACGACAAGGGCAAGCTGCGCGTGGAGACCCGCAGCGGGCGGCTCATCACCGACGCGGCCTGGTGAGCGGCGTCGCGGAAGGCCGGCTCAGTCGCTGAAGCGGCCGAACCTGCCTCCGTGGAAGAGGAGCGGGGCGGCGCCCTCCGTGGCGCCCAGTGCCTCGACGCGGCCGACCACGATCAGGTGGTCCCCGCCGGTGTGCACGTTCTGGATGCGGCAGTCGATCCACGCCGGTACGCCGTCGAGCCGGGGCGAGCCGGTCATGGGCGCCGCGTCGAAGGCGACCCCGGCGAACTTGTCGGCCCCGCTGACCGCGAACCCCCGGCAGAGTACGGACTGTTCGGCCCCGAGGACGTTCACGCAGAACACCCCGGCGCGGGCGATGCGCGGCCACGTCGTCGACGTACGGGCCACCATGAAGGCGACCAGCGGCGGGTCGAGGGAGAGCGAGGCGAAGGACTGGCAGGCGAAGCCGGTGGGTCCGGCCGCGTCCTCGGCGGTGATGACGGTGACCCCGCTCGCGAACTGCCCGAGCACGCGCCGGAATTCACCCGGAGCGACCGGCGCCCGCTCGTCGTCCCGTACGGCCCGGAGGTCCGGGCGCGGCAGGAAGTCGACGGGCTCGGCGGCCGTGGCGGCGCCGACGGACCTGAGGTATCGGACGACGGTGGCCGCCATCCCTGCGTGTCCCATCACATCAGCCATTGAAGCTGACGGTATGTCAGATTGGAAGCCTCGCGGGTGCTGAAATGGCTTACAGGCCACGGTATTTGGGGGTGCGGCGCTCCACGAAGCTCGCCACTCCCTCGTTCGCGTCCCGGGTCGTCATGTTGATCTCCTGGGCCCAGGCCTCGGCGGCGAGTGCGGTGCTGCGGTCGGTGTCCAGGGAAGCGTTCACCAGGTGCTTGGTGAGGGCGAGCGCGCGGGTCGGCCCGGCCGCGAGCCGCTCGGCCCACTCCTTGGCGGTGGCGGCGAGTTCGGCGTCCGCGACCACGCGGTTGACCAGTCCCATGCGCTCGGCGTCGGACGCCCGCAGCGCGTCCCCGAAGAACATCAGCTCCTTCGCCCGCTGCGGCCCCACCAGGCGCGGCAACAGATAGGCGCCGCCCCCGTCCGGTACCAGGCCCCGGCGTACGAACACCTCGATGAACTTGGCCGATTCGGCGGCCAGAACCAGATCGCAGGCGAGCGCGAGGTGGGTGCCGAGACCGGCGGCGGTGCCGTTGACGGCCGCGACGACCGGCTTCTCGCAGTCGAGTACGGCGGTGATCAGGCGTTGGGCGCCCTGACGGATGGTGCGGGCGACGTCGCCGGCGACCCGCTCGCTGCCGGACGCGGTTCCGGTCGCCGGTGCCCCGCGAAGGTCGGCTCCCGCGCAGAACCCCTTGCCGGTGGCGGTGATCACGACGGCTCGTACGGCAGGGTCGGCGGAGGCCGCGCCGAGCAGCGAGATGACCCGTTCGCGCTGGTCCCAGGTGACGGCGTTCATGGCGGCGGGCCGGTTGAGCGTGATCCACGAGACGCCGTTGTCAGTGGCGTGGAGTACCAATGAATCCGGGGAGTCGTCGAGCGGGTCCATGCGGGGGCTCCAGATACGGGGGCGGGGAAGTGGCGAGTGGGGACGCGGCGAGTGGAGGGATCGGCTCAGCGGCAGATGGCGAGGGCATCGAGGGCGACCGCGCCCTGGCCGCGCGGGAGCACCATGATCGGGTTGATGTCCAGCTCGGCGAGCTCGTCGCCGAGTTCGAGGGCCATCCGCTGGACGCGCAGGACGACTTCGACGAGCGCGTCCACATCCAGCGGGGGCCCGCCGCGTACGCCGTCGAGGAGCGCCCGCCCCCGGAGTTCGCCGAGCATGTCCCGCGCCTGCTGCTCGCCGAACGGGGGGACGCGCACGGCCGAGTCGCCGAGCACCTCCACCAGGACGCCGCCGAGCCCGACGGTCACGGTGGGCCCGAACAGCGAGTCGTGCGAGACGCCGACGACCATCTCGACGCCGCGCTCGACCATCTGGCACACCAGGATGCCGTCGAGGTCGACGCCCTCGTACCGGGCGACGTCGGTGAGCTCGCGATAGGCGTCCCGGATCTGGCTGGCCGAGGTCAATCCCACCTTGACCAGGCCGAGTTCGGTCTTGTGGGCGAGCCGTGCGCCGGAGGCCTTCATGACGACGGGGTAGCCGACGAGCCCGGCCGCGCGCACGGCGGCCGCCGCGCTGGTCACGAGCTGCTCGCGCGGCACCCGGATCCCGTACGCCCGCAGAAGCTGCTTCGCCGCGTGCTCGCTGAGCTGCTGGCCCGGGCGCATCAGGGCCTGCGCCTTGCGGAACGAAGGAGAGGGCACGCGGGGCGCCTCGTCGAAGGGGGAGCGGTAGCCGGTGGTGAACCGGTGGTGCGAGAGGTACGCCCGTACGGCGCCGATGCAGTTGGCGAACGTGCGGAAGGTGGCGACCCGGTCCGAGCCGAGCAGCGTCTCGCGGTAGGCGGCCTCGGTGCCGAGCGGCGAGCCCCACACCACGCACACCAGCTTGTCGCTCTGTTCCGCCGCGTCCACCAGGTCCTGCGCCAGCTTGTCGCTCATGGGAGGGAAGGGACCGGTGATCGGGCAGATCAGCACACCGACGGAGGGGTCGGCGAGGATCGCGTCGATTATTTTGCGACCGCGCCAGTCGCCGACGGGGTGCCCGCCGTTGTCCACCGGGTTCGCCACATTCAGGTACGCGGGTATCCACTCATGGAGCTGGTCCTGCTTGGCGGGGGAGAGGGTCGGGAGGTGGAGCCCGGCGGCGGTGGCGAGATCGGAGAAGTGCGCCCCCGTGCCGCCGGAGATCGAATAGACGACGACGCCGTCGGCGAGAGGCTTGCGTGCCCGGGCCAACAGGGCGGCGGTGTCCTGGAGTTCGTCGAGTCCGTCGACGCGGATGACGCCGTACTGGCGCATGGCGGCGTCCACGACGTCGTCGGCGCCGGTCAGCTTGCCGGTGTGTGAGGCGGCCATGCGCGCGCCGGCCTCGGTGCGGCCGACCTTCACGGCGACCACGGGCACACCGGCGCGCGCGGCGCGGTCGGCGGCGAGCAGGAAGGAGCGCCCGTCCTTGAGCCCCTCGACGTAACAGGCGATGGCTCCGACCTCGGGCCGTTCGGCGAAGTAGGAGATGAAGTCGGCGGTTTCGAGGTCGGCCTCGTTGCCGGTGGGCGCCCAATGGGAGAGCCGTACGCCGAGTTCCTGCAGGGTGAACACGGGCCGCCCCTGGTGCCCGGACTGGGTGATGAGCGCGATGGCGGGCCCGTCGAGATCGTCCCGGAACTTCTCGAAGGCGTTGAGGTTGGTGTTGGGCCCGAGGAGGCGGAGGCCGGAGCGCTTGACGGCGGTGGCGAGGCGGTCCTGAGCGGCGGCGCCCTGCTCGCCGGTCTCGGCGAAACCTGAGGCGAAGGCGACGGCGAACTTGACCTTGGCCTCGGCGAGTTCCTCGATGACGGGGAGCGGGTCGCCGACCAGGAGCACAGCCAGATCGACCTGTTCCGGCAGGTCGGACACGGAGGGGACGCAGGGCAGCCCGAAGACGGATTCCCGGGTGGGGTGGACGGGGTGGATGCGGGCGCCGACCCGCTGGGCCCAGTCGATGAGCTGGCGGGTGATGCCGGTGTTGGGGCGGCCCTCGGCGTCGGAGGCCCCGACGACGGCGACGGACTCGGGCCGGAAGAACCGGTCCAGATCCGGTACGTCGGCGTACAGGGGGCGGCCGCTGACGTCCAGGTCGCCCTCGCCGGCGGCTCTGCCGTGGACGGCGCCGGGGGCGGGCTGCTCGCCGCAGGCGACCACGCGCGCGCGGAAGTCGGTCGTGAGGGTGCCGTGAGTCGATCCAAGCATCGTTCCGCCCGCTCCTGGTCGAGGGCCAACATGACTGAGCCGTGCCGGTGGTAACTGACGCATAGTCAGATTACAGACCTGACGGTCAGTCAGGAACCGGTGTGCGAGCAAAGCCTCAACCCTGCGAAGCCGTGGGGTCTGCCTCGCCCCTGCTTCCGCCCCCGCCCCAACCGTGCGCTGGGCCTGCCCCGAACCCCGGGTTTCCCAAACCCGGTTGGTCGCTTTTTGGCCGGGCGGGACCGAGCGGGCCGGTGGGGGTGCGCCGGGGCTCCGGCCCAGGGGCCCGGGGTATTCAAGCCCCTGCACGGTGGAGGGGCGGCGAGCCTCCCCCGGGGAGCCGAGCCGGGTTCACCCCGCCAGGGTTCTGGCGATCCGGGTGGCGTCCAGGGCCAGTTCTCGCAGCATCCCGCTGATCGGATTCGTAAATCCCGTGAAGTACAGACCCGGTGAACCCGGCACCGTGCGTGCGCCCTGTGCCAAGGGGCGGCCCCGTGAGTCGAGGACGCCGAGGTGGCCGACGAGGGCCGAGAGCCCACGCCCGTACCCCGTCGCACAGATCACCACCTCCGGCGAGATCCGAGCCCCGTCCGCCAGGACGACCTTGCCGCCCTCGAAGGATTCGACCGCCGCGACCGGCGAGACCCGCCCGCCCCGCACCGCGTCGATCAGCCCCACGTCCTGCACCGGGATCGCCCCCTCCCGCACCCGCGAGTACAGCCCCCCGGCCGGCCGGGGCAGCCCGTACGCGGAGAGGTCCGGCACGGAGAGCCGTTCGGTCACCGACGCGGCCCGGTCCACCAGGCGTACCGGAAGCCGGCGCACCAGGATGCCGGTCGCCTGCGCGGGCCACCCCGCCGTGGACCGGCGCAGGATGTGCGGCGGGGTCCGCACCGCGAGCCGCACCCGCCCGGCCCCGCCGTCGGCGAGGTCGGCCGCGATCTCGGCCCCGGTGTTGCCGGCCCCGACGACGAGGACGTCCCGGCCGGTGTAGGGCGCCGGGTTGCGGTACCGGCTCGCGTGCACGAGCTCACCCGTGTACGTCTCGGCCCCGGCCCACTCGGGAACGTACGGCGTGTGGTTGTACCCCGTGGCCACCACCACGCGCGACGTCGAAAGGCGCCGCCCGCCGGTCGCGTACAGCACCCACCCCTCGTCACCGGGCCCGCGCTCGATCCGCTCGACCTCGACCCCGGTGACGATCTCCAGCTCATGGAAGTCCGCGTACTTCTCCAGGTACCGCACCACGTCGTCGCGCGACACCCACCGCCCGAACCTGCGCGGAATCCGCAGCCCGGGCAGCGCGGACAGGCGCCGTGTGGTGTGCAGGTGGAGCCGGTCGTAGTGGCGCCGCCAGGAGGCGGCCACGGAGTCGGACTTCTCCAGTACGACGGCCCGCACGCCCCGTGCGCGCAACTCGGCGGCCACGGCGAGCCCGCCGGGGCCGGCGCCGATCACATAGACGGGGCTCGTCGTGGCGTTGGTGGTATCAGCCATGAACGCTGAGCGTAACGGTGCGAACACTTGATGGGTCTCGGTCAAGACCGGAATCGGTTGCGATCTGATCACGCATGTGCACGCCCTGTGTGCATGAGCGCCGCAGGAGCCCCGCGTGCGCGCCGCTCCGCATGCGGGCGCGCGCACATGGGCCTCCCTCTCGCCCCCCACCCCTTGCGCGCACGCCCCGCATCCGCTCAACTGACGTACCGTCAGAAACCTATTCCTGCTGGGGAAGAACCAAGCCTGCTGGAGAAAGGGGCCCCGCGTGGACTCGATCTGGCTCGGCGGCGCCGAATGGCTGGCCGTCCTGCGCATCGGCCTCGGGCTGTGGTGGCTGGAGAGCTGGCGGCACAAGGACAAGAAGGGCTGGTTCGAGCGCGGCACCGGCATCGCCTGGGCGGCCGACGTCGCCGCCAAGCACAAGTGGAACGCCGTCCGCAGCGGCTTCGACGTCGTGGTCAAACCCCGTCCCAAGACCATGGCGTACGTCGTCGTCTATGCCGAACTCGCCCTGGGGCTCGGCCTGGTGATCGGTTTCCTCACCCCGGTCGCCCTCGTGGCCGGGCTCCTCCTCAACCTTCTCTACCTGGTCCTGATGATCCACGACTGGGCCGAGCAGGGCCAGAACGCGATGATGGCGCTCATCTCGCTCGTCGCCCTCGGCGCCATGTCGTGGCAGACCTGGTCCCTGGACGACGCGATAGGACTGTTCCGATGACCGCTGCCACCCCGGAAGTCGACGCCTTCACCCGCCCGTACTGGGACGCGGCCGCCGAGGGCCGGCTCCTCATCCGGCACTGCACGGCCTGCGACCGCGTGCACCACTACCCGCGTGAGTTCTGCCCGTACTGCTGGAGCGAGGACGTGACCTGGCGCCCGGCGAGCGGCCGGGCCACGCTCTACACCTGGTCCGTCGTGCACCGCAACGACCTGCCGCCGTTCGGCGACCGCGTCCCGTACGTCGCCGCCGTCGTCGACCTGGCCGAGGGTCCCCGGATGATGACCGAGGTCGTCGGGTGCCCGGAGGCGGAGCTGCGGATCGAGATGGAGCTGTGCGTGGCCTTCCGGGCCGGGGACGGCGTGAGCGTGCCGGTGTTCCGGCCCGACCCGCGCTGATTGCGTGCCCGCCCGGTCGGGCGACCGCCGAAATTCCCGGCCCGCCCGTACGGATCGGGGATTGAATGGCGGCATGGATCTTCAGCTCATACCCGCCGACCTGCGCGGCCACGGCCTGCGCCTGCGCACCTGGCGCGACGACGACGTCCAGACCCTGCTGCGCGCGGTCACCGACCCCGAGTACCTGCGGTGGAACACGCACAACCACCCCGTCGAGGACGAGGCGGCAGTGGCCGAACTGCTGAGGCTGCGGGCGCTGGGCTGGGCGCGGGGCGAGTTCGCCACGTACTGCGTGACGGACGAGGCCGACGGGACGGTGCTGGGCCAGGTGGGCCTCAACTCCATCAACTGGCCCATGCGTTGTGCCCGGGTGGGCTACTGGACGCTCCCCGAGGCGAGGGGCCGAGGCGTGGCGGGCCATGCCCTGGACCTGCTCACCCGCTGGGCCTTCGAACAACTCGGCCTGCACCGCATCGAGCTGGGCCACGCGGTGGGCCACGCCGCGTCGTGCCGGGTGGCAGAGCGGGGCGGCTACGCGGCGGAGGGAACGCTGCGGGGCGCCATGTTCGAGTCCCAACGCCGGGACGCGTTCCGCGACCTGCATCTCCACGCGAGGCTGGCGACGGATTGAGGTGTGGTGTGGCGTTCCGCCGGGGTGCAACGCTCTTTTCAGGGGCGCGGGGAACCGCGCGCCCCGTTGGTCAATGCCGGGTCGTGCGGCCTTACGGCCAGAGGAGCTCGCGGACCCAGCCGGCCCCGTCGCGGCGATACCGCAGCCGTACGTGCCGGCGCCGGGCGTCGCCCTGGAAGAACTCGACCTCGGCGGGCTCCAGTACGTACCGGGTCCAGGTGGGTACGGGAGCCAGCGGATCGGCCTCCGCCCGCCGCCAGGCCGCTCGGGAGGCGTCCTCCAACTCCCGGTAGTCATCGAGTACTTCACTCATTCTTCCGACCAGGGCCGCGGCGAGTGCTCCGGTCGAGCGGGCGTGGAGGTCGGCCTGCGAGGCGGCCTCTCCGGCCGGGGTGACGGTGCCGCGCACGCGGACCTGGCGGCCCACCGCGGGCCAGTAGAAGCCCAGGGCGGCGACGGGACGGGCGGCGAGCTGGCGCCCCTTCGCGCTGGTGGAGTGAGAGGCGAAGTGCCAGCCTGCTTCGTCGGCGTCGTGCAGCATGAGGGTGCGGATGTCGGGCCGCCCGGCCTCGTCGACCGTGGCGAGCGACATCGTGTGCGGCTCGTCCTGCCCCGCCCCGGCGGCGTGCGTCAGCCAGGCCTGGAAGAGGGGGAGGGGCGCGGCGGGCGCTGCGTCGGGGTCGAAGTGGGGAAGGGCTACGTCCCAGACGCGGAGGGTGTGGAGAAACTCGCGGAATTCCATGCGGCCCATTGTCCGGGCCGCCCGGTCACCGGACCGCCCGTGCCGCGAGCCAGTCCTCGCGCGTCAGCTCGTACTCGACCTCCCCGAGCTCGGTGCCCGGGATGGGGTCCTCGAACTCCTCGAAGTAGGTGCGTACGTAGCTGAGCCCCGCCCGCTCCATGACGCTGCGGGAGCGGGCGTTGACGTACATGGTGTTCGCGGTGATGCGGGACAGGCCCAGGTCGCCGAACCCCTTCTCGATCAGCGCCAGGGCACCCTCGACGGCATACCCCTTGCCCCAGGCGGACCGCCGCAGCCGGTAGCCGAGGTCGCCCGGGCTGTCGCCCATGGGGCGCAGGCAGTGCCAGCCGATGAACTCGCCCGTGTCGCGCAGATGCGTCGCCCAGAAGCCGCCCGTGGCGTACGGCTGCACCATCCGCTCGAAGGACCCGGCGCGGACCTCGGCGCGGGTCTGGGGGCGGCCGCCGGTGAGGTACCGCATGACCTCCGGGTCGCTGTCCAGCTCGACCACGAGGTCCAGGTCGGCCTCGGTGTCGGCGAATGCGCGCAGCGCGAGGCGGGGGGTGGTGAGGAAGTAGCCCATGGGGGCGATCCTGAGGGGCGGGGGTGGGAGGTCGCCACCCAATTCCGGGTGCGGTGGCCCGGGGTGGGGCCGGCGGGGGCCGGGGCGGACCCTCAGGGCACCCCGCCCGGCCCGCTCAGCCCCGGCCCAGCACCATCGTTCCCGACGAGCAGAACCATCCCCCCGTCCCCGACACCACCCCCACCTCCGGCAACCGCCCCCCGGGCCTGCGGACCTGCCCCGCACCCCCCTCACCCCGCAACTGCCGTACCGCCTCCACCAGCAGGAACAACCCCCGCATCCCCGGATGGCACGCCGAAAGCCCACCCCCGTCCGTGTTCACCGGCAGCTCCCCGTCCCGCAGCAGCCGCCCCTTCGACACGAACGCCCCGCCCTCCCCCTTCGCGCAGAACCCGAGGTCCTCAAGGGTCACCAGCGTCATGTACGTGAACGCGTCGTAGATCTCGGCCACGTCGACGTCCGCCGGGCGCACCCCGGCCCGTTCGAAGGCGAGGCGGCCCGAGACCGCCGCCGGGGAGACCGTGAAGTCCTCCCACTCCGACATCGTCGTGTGCGAGACCGACATGCCCGAACCGAGCACCCACACCGGCGACTTGGCCGTGTCCGGTACGTACTCCTGTGCCGCGAGCAGCACCGCGCAGCCGCCGTCGGAGCGGATGCAGCAGTGCAGCTTGGTGAAGGGGTCGGCGATCATCGGGCCGCTCAGGACGTCGTCCACCGTGATCGGGTCGCGGAACATCGCGTCGGGGTTGGTGGCCGCGTTCGCCCGCGCCTGCACCGCGACGTCCGCCAACTGCTCGACGGTGGTGCCGAATTGATGCATGTGCCGGCGCGCGGCCATCGCGTACTTGGAGATCAGCGTGTGGCCGTACGGGACCTCGAACTGGAGCGGGCCCCGGGCGCCGAAGGACAGGTTCGAGGTGCGGCGGCCCGCCTTGATGTCGGCGCGGGCGGTCGAGCCGTACACCAGGAGTACGGCATTGGCGTGCCCGGCGGCGATCGCGTCCGCGGCGTGCGCGGCCATGACCTCCCAGGTGGCGCCCCCGACGGCCGTCGAGTCCACCCAGGTGGGCCGGAGCCCGAGATACTCGGCGACCTCCACCGGCGCGAGCGTGCCGAGTCCGGCCGAGCCGAACCCGTCGATGACCTCGCGGTCCAGCCCCGAGTCGGCGAGGGCACGGCGGGCGGCCTGGGCGTGCAGGGCGTAGGGGGTGGCGTCGTCCACGCGGCCGGTGTCGGAGAGTGCGACGCCTACGACGGCTACCTTGCGGCGCGGGGTGGTTGAGGGCGACATGAATCTGACGGTACATCAGATCCTGGCCCCTTCCCGCCCGTTGCCGAAACCCGTCGAGGGTGTGGGGATGGGCTGAGCGAGACTCCTGGGGCTCCGCCCCAGACCCCGTATCGAGCCTGAAGGGCGCTCGTCCTCGAACGCCGGACAGGCTGGGAATGCACTCTGGCAGGGTCGACGCTGCCAGGGGTGCGGGGAACTGCGCGAGCAACCACGTGTGGCCCGAGGTCGAAGAGGGGTTTGAGGGGCGCGGGGAACTGCGCGAGTACCGCGTACGGCCCGAGGCCGAAGAGGGGTTTAAGGGCGAGGGAACTGCGCGATCGGCCTCAGTCGTCCCTCGGCCGGGCCTCAGCCGGCCCGCAGCTGAAAAGGGGCCCACCCTTGGGTGGCGCGACGGAGTCCGTCCGCTTCCGGCAGGGGCGATCCACCCAGCCCCACCCCTGTGCATCTCCGCCCCGCGCCCCTAACATGACGGCCCGTCAGATCAGAGGCCTTGCCTCTGAGGGAGGAGCTCGACGATGGACGCCGCCTTCACCGCGGAGCAGGACGAGATCCGCCGCACCCTGCACGAACTGCTCGCCAAGCACTGCGGCCCACAGGACGTGAAGAGCGCCGTGCGCACCCCGGTCGGTCATGACACCGCACTCTGGGGACGGCTCGCCGCCGAGCTCGGGCTGCCGGGGCTCGCGCTGCCCGAGGAGTACGGGGGAGTCGGCTGCACCACCGCCGAACTCGCCCTGGCCTGCGAGGAGACCGGACGCGCCCTGCTGCCGTCCCCCCTCCTCGCCACCGCCGTACTCGCCGCCCCGCTCATCGCGGCCCTCGGCACCGACGCGCAGAAGTCCGCCCTGCTCCCGCTCATCGCCCGCGGCGAGCGCACCGCCACCCTCGCCGTGCCCGGCACCAGCCTCGCCCTCGCGCTCGGCCTCACCGGCGCCAATGCCGACGGCGAGTGGGCCGGGGGAGGCCGGGCCGGCGGCGTACAGGCCAGGCGGATGCCGCAGGACGGCACCTGGCGGCTGTACGGGGAAGCCGACCAGGTCCTCGACGGGCACAGTGCGCAGCTTCTGCTCGTCGCCGCGCACACCGGCGGCTTCGCCCGCAGCCGCACCCTGCTTTTCCTCGTGCACGGTGACGCGGACGGGCTTCGGCGCACTCGGCAGACCACCCTCGACGAGACCCGGTCGCAGGCTCGCATCCAACTGCGCGACACCGCAGGCGAGTTGATGGGCAGTGACGACTCCCTCGACATCCACGCCGCTCTCGCGGCCACCGGGCTCACCGCCGCCGCCTGTCTCTCCGCGGAGGCCGTCGGGGCCGCCGCCGAGGCGCTGGAGCGGACCGTGGCGTACGTCAAGGAGAGGGAGCAGTTCGGGCGGGCCATCGGGTCCTTCCAGGCGGTCAAGCACCGGCTCGCCGACCTGTACGTCCAGGTGCAGGCGGCCAGATCGGCGGCGTACTACGCGGCCTGGGACCCCGGCGCGGGCGCCCTCGCGCTCGCCCAGGGGCTCGACGCGCTGCGCTCCGCCGCCTCCGAGGCCGTCCAGCTGCACGGCGGCATCGGCTTCACGTGGGAGCACGAGGCGCACCTGTATTTCAAGCGGGCCGCCGCCGACGAACTCCTCTTCGGGCCCGTGCACCGACTGCGCGGCCACGCCGCCGACCGGGCCGGACTGTTCGGCGCCGCCCCGGCCGGGGCGACGGCATGAGCCCCGCCCCCGCCCGAACCGCACCCGGGGTGCGGCTCATGCAGAAGGTGTCCTCCACCCGCACGTTCGCCAGGGTCGCCCCGCACGTCATCCCCGCGATGGACCGCGCCGTACACCGCCTGACCCGCGGCAGGGTGATCCTCAGCGCGCAGATGCTGCCCGGTGTCATCCTGACCGCGCGCGGCGCCAAGTCCGGGCTCCCGCGCACCACTCCGCTCGCCTGCATGCCCGAGGAGGGCAGCGGTACGTGGATCCTCATCGGGTCCAACTTCGGGCGGGACGGACACCCCGCCTGGACCGGAAACCTGCTCGCCCACCCGGACGCGGAGATCAGCTGGAAGGGCCGGGACATCGCGGTGCGGGCCCGGCTGCTTCAGGGGGAGGAGCGGGCCGAGGCCTGGCGGGCCGCCCTCGACTTCTGGCCTCCGTACGCCACTTACCAGTCCCGCATCGAGCGGGAGATCCGGCTCTTTCGTCTGGAGCGAAGGCCCTAGCCGGGGCTCGCGGAGGGGCGGCATACGGGAACGCCGACGGCGGTTGCCCCGCGAAGGGGTGAACCGCCGTCGGCGCGACAGGACTTGGGGTATCCGCCGAGGTGCCTACGGCTACTTCGTCGGCTTCTTGCCCGTAATGCCCAGGTGGACCAACAGGGCCAGATTGGGCTTGAGTTCGGCCTGCTTGACGCCCCAGGTCTGGAAGCCCTTCTGGTGCGAGGCGACCGACGCCAGCATCGCGACGAGCGAGCCCGCCATTGCCGCCGGGCTCACGTCCTTGTCGACCTTGCCCTTGGACTGGAGCTCGGCGACCGCGTCCGTAAGGGAGTTGGTGACCGAGTTCAGGATCTTCATGCGGATCTTGTAGAAGCGTTTGTCGCCCTCGGCGGCGCCCAGGTCGACGACCCGCAGGATCGCGTCGTTCTTGCGCCAGAAGTCGAGGAAGCCCTCGACGAGCTCCTCCGCGGTCTGCCAGCCGGCCCGCCCGACCCAGGAGCGGCCCTCGACCAGAGTGGTCAACCCGGCGCCCTCCTTGGCCATTTCCTCCGCGATCTCCAGGACGGCGCCCTCGACGTCGGGGAAGTACTGGTAGAAGGTCGCGGGTGAAGTACCCGCCTTCCGGGCCACATCGATGACTTTTACGTCCCGGTACGGCGAGGAGCTGAGCATCTCACTGAGGCAGTCGAGCAGCTTCTGCCGTGTCGCCTGGCCGCGTCGGCCGGCCACGCGGCCGTCGACGGTGCGTACTTGTCCTGTCATGCCGTCAGCTTACCGAGGGGTGATCGGAGCGCGATTCGGCCGAGTGCAAATGGGGGCCCGGAGGCGGTACATCCCGACGGGCGCGGGGAACCGGCCGCCCCGGTGACCGTCCACGGGGGTGGTCACCGGGGTGTGGGCCGACGTCGCCGCCGATCGCCGTTCGCCTCACCGGTGGTCGACTTTCGGCCGTCCGCCCTCTCGACGCCTCCGGCCCGTCCGGCCACTCGAATGGTGTTATCAACACCCTGTGGACAACTTTGGTGGACAAGCCGTGCGGCACTTGGCCCGCCGCCCCGCCGTGCAGGGAAATCTGGCCATATGTTCGAATTGTGCGACCGCATCGGACGTGATGGGTCGTTAGTTTGACCCCGATACGGCCCCACGACGGGGGCACCTCAGGAAGGAATCAGGCGCATGGGCGGATATCCGGAAGGCGCGCCGTGCTGGGCCGACGCCTCGCTGTCCGATCTGGCGGCCGGCAAGAGGTTCTACGGGGAGCTCCTCGGGTGGACCTTCGACGAGGACGCCGAGGGGACGGCCGACGCCAAGCAGGGCGGCTACACCAGCGCCTTCAAGGACGGAAAGCGCGTCGCGGCCCTCCAGCCCAAGCGGGACGGCCGCATGCCGACCTCCTGGACCGTCTACCTGGCCACCCCCGACGTCCACGCGCTCGCCGCCCGCATCCGCGAAGCCGGCGGCCAAATGATCACCGAGCCGCTTCCGGTCCCGCCGCACGGCACGATGGCCCTCGCCGCCGACCCGGGCGGCGCCGTTTTCGGCCTGTGGCAGGGCGACCGGCACACCGGCTTCGAGCTGACCCGCAAGCCCGGCTCGTTCTGCTGGACCGAGGTGTACACCCGCGACAAGGACCAGGCCGACGCGTTCTACGAGTCCGTCTTCGGCTACGAGGGCGGCGATCCGGGCAGCCCCGACGAGATCGGCGCCGACTTCCGCACCTGGTCGCTGCCCGGCGCCGAGCCGGGACCCGACAACGCGATCGGCGGCCGCAGCCTGATGTCCGACGCCTTCCCCGCCGCCCTGCCCGACCACTTCCTCGTCTACTTCAGCGTCGAGGACTGCGACGCTGTCGCCGCCGCCTGCACCCGTCTGGGCGGCCGGGTCACCGCCGAGCCCTTCGACATTCCGTACGGGCGGATGGCGGTCCTCAACGACAACCAGGGCGCCGCTTTCGCCGTTCTGCAGGGTTCGGGCACGTAAGAGCCCGGGTCCCGCGGCACGCGCGGCACGTCCGGGGTGTCCCGGATCGGGGGGAGACATCCCGGTCTCGACCCGGGTTGGCCACCGGCCACCTCCGGCAGGGAGAATCGGGGTGCCGCGTGAGACGCTGCACGGGGCCGAATTCATGCACGGCCCGTACGGGGAGGTGGCAGGCAAGTGGAGCAGCTGACGCAGCACGACCCGAGGCGGATCGGCCCCTTCGAGGTGCTGGGACGGCTCGGTGCCGGCGGCATGGGGCTGGTCTATCTGGCGCGCTCGGCCTCCGGCCGCCGCGTGGCCATCAAAACGGTGCGCACCGAGCTCGCCGAGGACCAGCTCTTCCGGGTCCGCTTCACCCGTGAGGTGGAGGCGGCCCGCGCGGTCAGCGGCTTCTACACCGCCGCCGTCGTCGACGCCGACCCGCGTGCCCCCGTGCCGTGGCTGGCCACCGCCTACGTACCGGCGCCCTCCCTCGAAGAAATAGTGAATGAGTGCGGGCCGCTCCCGGCCCAGGCGGTGCGCTGGCTCGCGGCCGGCATCGCGGAGGCCCTGCAGTCGATCCACGGCGCGGGCCTGGTCCACCGCGACCTGAAGCCGTCGAACGTCCTGGTCGTCGAGGACGGTCCCCGTGTGATCGACTTCGGCATCGCGTCCGGGGTCTCCAACACCCGCCTGACCATGACGAACGTGGCCGTGGGCACGCCCGCCTACATGTCGCCGGAGCAGGCCAAGGACTCCCGCAGCGTCACCGGAGCCTCGGACGTCTTCTCGCTCGGCTCGACCCTCGTCTTCGCGGCGACCGGGCACGCGCCCTTCCACGGCGCGAACCCCGTCGAGACCGTGTTCATGCTGCTGCGCGAGGGCCCGGACATCACCGGCCTGCCGGACGAGCTGCGCCCGCTCATCGAGTCCTGCATGCAGATGGAGCACCCGAACCGCCCCTCGCCCGAGGACCTCCAGGCCCAGCTCGCGCCCCACCTCTTCGCCTCGGGCTCGGACGACAGCGGCACGGCGTCGGCCTGGCTGCCGCCCCGCTCCGTCGCCATGATCGAGCAGCGCAGGGGCGGCGGCCGCATGCAGGTCGTCAAGCCCGCCGACCCCTCGCCGAGCTCCGCCGTGCCCTCCGGCAGGCCGGCCCCGCCCCGTCCGGTGGAGCCGCCGTACCCGGGCGGGCAAGGCGGCTCGGCCGTCACCTACCCGCCCGTCCACGCCGACGATCCGGTCCACCTGCCCGGCGCCAAGGTGGCGATCGGCCCCGGACCGCGGGCCGCCGACGCATCCCGCGTCGCCGTCGACGCGGGGCCCGCCACCGGCTGGGTGCGCAGGCCCGGTGCCAATGGCGCGCAGGCCGGCCCGGTGCCGCCGCCCGCTCATCCTCCCGAGGCCCCCGGACGCTGGCGCCCCTGGCGTTTTCGCATGTCGAACGATGTGTGGGGCACCCCGGCCGTCGCGGGCGACCTGCTGTACGTGACCTCTTTCGAGGTACACGCCCTGGACGTGGGCAGCGGCCGCCGCCAGTTCAAGACGCGCGACGTCGCCTGGGCCATGGCCGTCGAGGCCGGCCGCATCCACGCCTCCGACGGGCCCACCCTGTACGCCCTGGACGCGGCCGACGGCGGCGAGCTGTGGCGCCTTCAGGCGGACGCCTGGGTGTATTCCCTGAAGGCCGACCGCGGCACCGTCGTCACCGGCACCCGCGGCGGCGGCGTACAGGCCTGGGAGGCCGCGAACGGCGAGAAGCTGTGGGAGACCTCCGGCGCCCAGACCGACTTCGAGACCCCCGAGGCCGGGCCCGCCATCCACGACGGCACGGTGTACGTCTGGCAGGACGCCCGGCTGCGCGCCCTGGACGCCCGCACCGGCGTCGAGCGCTGGTCCTACCCGGTCGGCGACGCGGCCTCCTGCGGCGGCGTCCCGGTCCGGGTCGCACCCGCGCAGGACGGCTACGTCTACGTCTCGGCGGGCACCCGCGTCCTGGCGATCGACATCGTCTCCGGGCACGTCCGCTGGCACTTCGAGGCCCCCGCGGTCTTCCTGTGCCCGCCGACGTTCGCACCGGGTCCCGCGGTGGCCGGGGGCGGCGTGTACCTCGCCGACTACCTCGGCACCGTGTACGCCCTGGACGCCTCGACCGGCAAGGACCGCTGGCGCATCGCCACCGAGTCCCGCCAGTCCGTCGAGCCGGTCCTGGTCGCCGACGGCAACATCCACGTGGGCAGCGGCAACGCGCTGTACACCCTGGACGCGGTCACCTCGACCCCCAAGTGGCGCTTCGCGGCGGGCGGCGAGGTCGTGGGCACCCCCGTGGTGGCCGAAGGCCGCATCCACTTCGGCTCGGCCGACCACTGCCTGTACACGCTGGACGCGGCGGGGGGCCAGCTCCGGTGGAAGCTTGCCACCGGGGGTGAGATCACCGGGTCCCCTGTCGTGCGCAGCGGGGTGGTTTACGCGTGCAGCAAGGACAGGTGTGTGTACGCACTCGATGCGGTCAAGGGAACCGCCACCTCTGGATCCCGCTAGGCGCGGGGGGCCTTTGCCCTCTCGCTGCGGGTCCGTCGTGGCTGGTCGCTCCCCCAAGGTCTCGGCTTCGCTCGAACCGAGGGGGACCCCCATCGCGGCGGAGCCGCACGATGACACCGCCCCGCACCCCTTGGGGGTGCCTGATGTCGTATCCGAAAGGGCTTTTCCCGTATGCCAGTTGAGGCGCTTTCTTCTTCCGCTGTCGTTGCGCGACTGCGCGCCGCTGGGTGCGTATTCGCCGAGGACGAGGCGGAGTTGATACTCGCCACCGCTGAAGGTCCGGCCGAAATCGCCGCGATGGTGGAGCGCAGGGTCTCCGGGTTGCCGCTTGAGCATGTGGTGGGGTGGGCCGAGTTCTGTGGGCTCAAGGTGGCTGTCGACACCGGGGTTTTCGTGCCGCGCAGACGTACGGAATTCCTGGTGCGGCAGGCGCTCGCGGCCGCTGACACGGCCCGCCCGCTCGTGATCGTGGACCTGTGCTGCGGTTCGGGGGCGCTCGGGGCCGCGCTGGCTTCGGCGCTGCCGGGGGCGGAGCTGCACGCTGCCGACATCGAGCCCGCCGCCGTGGCCTGCGCCCGGCGCAACGTGGCCGCGCTGGGGGGCCGGGTCTACGAGGGCGATCTCTTCGCGCCGCTGCCGTCCGGGCTGCGTGGCCGCGTCGACATCCTGACGGCGAATGTTCCGTACGTCCCCACGGACGAGGTCGGCCTGCTGCCGCCGGAGGCCCGCGACCACGAGCCGCTGGTGGCCCTGGACGGAGGTTCGGACGGGCTCGACATCATGCGCCGCGTGGCTCTCGCCGCGCCGGACTGGCTGGCCCCGGGCGGCACCCTGCTCGTGGAGACCAGCGAGCGGCAGGCGGCGGCTGCGTTGGCCGCGATGTCGGCGGGGGGCCTGCGGGCCGGGCTCGTCACTTCGGAGGAGCTGTACGCGAACGTGGTGACCGGGGTACGTCAGGCGCGGGGCGGGCTGTCCGGGGGCTCGTAGGGGGGCTGCTCGTCCGGGGGCAGCGCGTGCCGGGGTTCGTACGGAGCCTCATGGGGCGCCTCGTACGGGCGCTCGTACGGGCTGTCCGGCGGCGTGGGTACGTCGGAGCGGGGGCGGGGCTCCGGCTCCGGCTCGGCCGCGCGTCGCCCCGACATCAGTCCCGCTGCGAGCAGCAGCGCCAGCCCTCCGCCCAGGGCCATCGCGACGCCCTGCCCGAGCCCGTTGCCGGACGAGTCGACGCTCAGGCTTCCCGTGACCTGCCCCTGCCGCACCATCCACAGGATGGCGAACCCGAGCGTGATCAGCCCGGCGACGGCGACCAGGATGCGCGAGCGCAGCACGAGCCCCACCAGGGTGACGAGTGCCGCGAAGGCGAAGGGGAGCAGGATCGAGCCGGCCACCTGCGCCTTGGTGGCGGAGATGCCCGAGAAGAGGTCGTCGATGCGGTAGGTGCTGCCGTGACGGCCGTCGTACCAGGCACGGAAGGGGCTCCAGACGGCGGCCGTCGCTCCGGCGAGAGCGAGGATCGAGCCGAGGATGTTGCGGACCATCGGCGGCCCTCCTTAGCGGCGGCTCTCGCTGCCGACGCTACGCCGGGCACGACGGTGCCGCTACCTGGCGGCTCCGGGTGCCGCCCTCCGTTTCGGCCGCGGGTGGCGGGCGCTGGTTTGCGCAGTTCCCCGCGCCCCTTATGGTTCAGCACCCTTTCCGGGCGCGGGGAACTGCGCGACCAGCACCCACCGGCCCGCAGGGAACGCTCTCCCACACCCCACACCCCACACCCCACACCCCACACCCGCACCCCGCGGAACGCGTCACCGTACCCGGAACTCCCCCGACCGCCGGGCGGAAAACAGCTCCGCCTGTCGCGCGGCCGGCAAGTTGCCCAGTGCCACAAACCCCGGGGCCCGGGCATGGGCCGCGGCCAGGGTCGTCTCCTTCGCGGCCCAGAGCGACCGCACCGTTCCCTGCACCGCCTCCGTAGGGAACGAGGCGATCGCCTCGGCGCACCGGGTCGCTGCCACCAACTCCCCACCCGGCGGGGCCACTTCGCTCACGAAGCCGATCTCGTACGCCCGCCGCGCCGACATCCGCTCGGCCGTCCCCATGAGCGCGAGCCGGGCCGCCTCGCCGTGCGGCATGCGCAGCGCGAGGTACATCGACTCGTACGCGCTGACCATCCCGTACGTCGTATGAGGGTCGAAGAACGTCGCATCCTCGGCGGCGATCACGAACTCCGCCTCGCCGAGCAGATAGAACGCCCCGCCGCAGGCCATCCCGCGCACGGCGGCGATCACCGGCTTCCACAGGTCGTTCGCCTTCGGGCCGATCGCGATCAGCGGATCGTCGGTCGAGTACGGGGACGAGGGCTGCGGCACCTCGGCCGAGCGGTCGATGCCGGTGCAGAAGGCCCGCTCCCCGGCGCCCGTCAGGACGACCGCCCGCACCGTGTCGTCGAACCTCAACTCACGCCAGAGTGAGGACAGTTGATCGGCCGTATCCAAATCCACCGCGTTCAGGCGCTCCGGCCGGTTCAGGGTGACGATCGCGACGCCCGTCTCCTTGTCGCGGTCCACCAGGACGCTCATGCGCGCTCCAGGAGCCAGCGTGGCACGGTCATCCCGTCGACCTCGGTGAACGCGACCTGTACGCGGGCGCCGATCCTCAGCCGGGACGGGTCGACCGAGTCGAGCGCGGCGTCCGGCTCGGCGACGACGTTGCCGACCAGCCGGATCAGCGGGTCCTCGGCGAGCTCGACGATCACCGCGTTGTACGGGGCCTGCGCCGCGTAGTCGGGGAGGAGCGGGGGGTGCGGGAAGACGTACGACCAGATGCGGCCGCGGCCCGAGACCCGGCGCCACTCGTCGGCGAAGGACTGGCAGTGCGGGCAGCACGGCCGGGGCGGGAAGCGGAGCCGGCCGCAGTCGGGGGCGGCGCAGGCCTGGACGCGGAGTTCGCCCCGGGCCGCGTACTCCCAGAAGGGGGCGCCGTCCGGATCGACAACAGGGGTCAGCATCTCTCAGCTCCTCAGCAGAATGGCGGAGGTGGGGACTCCCTCGCCCGCGGTGACCAGGCAGGTGGCGGCGTCCGGGACCTGGGCAGTGCTGTGGCCGCGCAGCTGTTTGACTCCCTCGTTGATGAGGTTGAAGCCGTGTACGTAGGCCTCCGACAGGCCTCCGCCGCCGGTGTTGATGGGGAGGCGGCCGCCGATCTCCAGGGCGCCGCCCTCGGTGAAGGCGGCGCCTTCACCGCGCCCGCAGAAGCCGTAGCCCTCCAGGGAGAGAGGGATGAGCGGGGTGAACGCGTCGTAGATCTGGGCCACGTCGACGTCGTCGGGGCCGAAGTCGGCCTGCTTCCACAGGTGCCGGGCGGCGGTCCAGGCGGGGCCGGTCAGCGGGTCGTCGTTCCAGTAGTTGACCATGCCGTGGTGCTGGGCGGGCAGGCCCTGGGCGGCGGAGTGCACGTACACGGGCTTCTGCCGGCAGTCGCGGGCGCGCTCGGCGGCGACGATGACACACGCCAACGCGCCATCCGTTTCAAGGCAGTTGTCGAAGAGACACAGGGGTTCGCTGATCCAGCGGGACGTCATGTACATCTCCCGGGTCAGCGGGCGCTCGTACATGATCGCGGCAGGGTTCTGGTTGGCGCGGTTGCGGCAGGCGAGGGCGACGTTGAAGAGGTGGTCGCGAGTGGCGCCGTGCTCGTGGAGATAGCGGCGGGCCAGCATGCCGATCTCGTCGGCCGGCCGAAGCAGGCCGAACGGACGGGTCCACTGGGCCGGGGTGGGAAGCTGAACGGCCGTATTTTTCCAGGGCCTTGGCCCACTGCCCCGCTTTCTCGACCGCCAGGCGACACCGACGCTCGCCTGCCCGGTGGCGATCGCGGCGGCCAGGTGCCCGACGGTGGCGCAGCAACCGCCGCCCCCGTAGCCGATCTTGCTGAAGAAGGTCACGTCGCCCGCGCCGATGGACTTGGCGACCTCGACCTCGTCGGTCTCCTCCATCGTGTACGAGGCGAACGCGTCAACCTCGGCGGCGCTGATGCCCGCGTCATCGAGCGCGGCGACGATCGCCCGGCACGCCAACTCCTTCTCGGACTCCGGCAGTTGCTTGGCGAAGGGCGTCTGCCCGATCCCGACTATGGCTGTCGCGTCCTTCAGGGTGGCCATGGCCCCACCTCCACGAGCGTCACCAGTACTGACAGCGCAGGAGGCTACAGCTAATCTGACGGTTAGTCAGCAATGGGGTCTCCCCTGCTCGAACGGAGTTGAGAGCTTGGGGAAGGGTGGAGGGGCTTTCGATGGGGCTTTCGGTGCGCGGGGACCTGGAGTGGGGCACGATCGCGAAGCTGGTACGCGGCGCGGCCGTCCGGTACGGCGAACGCGAGGCCGTCGTCGAGGGTCGCAGTCGCATCTCGTACGCGGAGCTCGGCGAGCGGGTCGAGCGCGCGGCCGCCGCGTGCATGGCGGCCGGCGTCGAGCCCGGCGACCGGGTCGCCCTCTGGGCGCCCAACACCGCGGACTGGATCGTCTCGGCGCTCGGCGCGGTGACCGCCGGCGCGGTGCTCGTGCCGCTGAACACGCGGTTCAAGGGCGCGGAGGCGGCGTACGTCCTCGACAGCAGCCGCGCGAAGCTGCTGTTCGTGACGGGAACATTCCTGGGCACCTCGTACGTCGCCTCACTGCGCCGCGCGACCGCCGAGGGCTCCGGTTCGGGCCCCCTGCCGTCGCTCCCGCACCTGGAGCAGGTGGTGGTCCTCTCGGACGACGCACCCGACAACTTCCGTACGTGGAAGGACTTCCTGGCGGGCGGGGAAGGGGTGTCGGATGCGGAGGTGACGGCCCGGGCGGACGCCATCGAGCCGGAAAGCCCCTCCGACATCATCTACACCTCGGGCACCACAGGCCGCCCCAAAGGCGCCGTGATCACCCACGCCCAGACCCTGCGCGGCTATGCGATCTGGTCGGAGCTCGCGGGTCTGCGCGAGGGCGACCGGTACTTGATCGTGAACCCGTTCTTCCACACCTTCGGCTACAAGGCGGGCATCATCGCGTGCCTGATGCGGGGCGCGACGATGGTGCCGCAGCCGGTGTTCAACATCGACACGGCGCTCGCGAACATCGCCGCCGAACGCATCTCGGTCCTGCCCGGCCCGCCCACCCTGCACCAGTCGCTCCTGGACCACCCGGCCCGCGACCAGCACGACCTGAGCGCCCTGCGCCTTGTGGTGACGGGGGCTGCGGTCGTCCCCCTGCGCCTGGTCGAACGACTGCGGACCGAGCTGGGCGTGGGCACCGTCCTGACCGCGTACGGCCTGTCCGAGGCGAGCGGCATCGTCACGATGTGCCGCCGCGGCGATCCGGCGGAGGCCATCGCCTCGACCTCGGGCCGTGCGATACCCGGCACGCAGATCCGCGTCCTCGCCGCCCCGGGCGCCCCGGGCGAGGTCCTGGTGCGCGGCTTCAACGTCATGCGGGGCTACTACGAGGACGAGCCGGAGACGGCGCGGGCGATCGACGAGGACGGCTGGCTGCACACCGGCGACGTCGGCGTCCTGGACGAGACGGGCAACCTCCGCATCACCGACCGGATCAAGGACATGTTCATCGTCGGAGGCTTCAACGCCTACCCCGCGGAGATCGAGCAACTCCTCGGCCTGCACCCGGAGGTGGCCGATGTCGCGGTGATCGGCATCCCCGACGCCCGCCTCGGCGAAGTGGGCAAGGCGTACGTGGTCCGCCGCCCCGGCTCGGTGATGACGCCGGACGACCTGATCGCCTGGTCCCGCCGCGAGATGGCGAACTACAAGGTGCCGAGGGAGGTCGAGTTCCTGGCGGAGCTGCCGCGGAACGCGAGCGGGAAGGTGGTCAAGGGGGAGCTGCGGGCCCGCTCTTGTGCGGGCGGCTTTGAGTGAGCCCGACCCTGTCCGAAGGCTTGGCTCAGCCCTTGACGTCGGCTACGAAGGCGGCCCAGCTGGCGGCGCGGAAAAGCAGAACGGGGCCCTGCTGCACCTTCGAGTCGCGGACGGGGACAAGATTGGGGAATCCGTCGGCTATCTCGACGCAGCTCCCGCCGTCGCCGTTGCTGTAGCTGCTCTTGAACCAGCGCGCGGCACTCAAGTCAAAGCTGTTGCTTGCCATTTCGATAGTCCTTAGCCGCTTCCTCGATCACGGTGAGGGACGCCTCCGGTGGCATTGCGGCGGCCCTGAGCCGATCGTATGCCTTACGGTACTGCTTCACGACGGCCGGATCGTCGATGGTGTCGCCGCTGTACGACGACTCCGTATAGAGCAGCGGCGGGGCGTCGGGGAAGTCCAAGACGGTGACCATGCCAGCCATCAGAGGATGTGCCCCGCAATTCCACGGAAGGATCTGTGGAGTGATCCGGTGCTGCCGTGCCAACGCTGCGATGTGTTCGAGCTGTTCGGCCATCGCTTGTGGCGAGGTGATCGGCAGTCGGAGTAGAGACTCGTGCAGGATCGCCCAGTACTCGGGCTTCATGGGGTCGGCATCGAAGAGTTGGGCCCGGGCGAGGCGTGCGTACACTCGCGTGTCCGTCTTCTCTTGCGGCTCTGTCGGGTGCGCAGCCCGGCTCACGGCGCGGGCGTACGCCTCGGTCTGGAGGAGACCAGGGACGACGGTGGGGCCCCACTCCTCAATGGATTCGGCGCGCTTCTCAGCCTCAAGGACCCGCTCGAAGTACGAGGCGTGCCCGCCCCGCTTAGCCTTGCGCACGTCCTCGCAGCGGCGCGCGAAGAACCCGTCGGTCTTCAGTACCCGGTCCACGTGCTCGGCCAGTTCGCGCGGCATGCGGCGCTCGCCCCGCTCGACTTCGCTGAGGTGGCTCAAGCCGTAGAAGCTCCCCTCAACCAGCTGCTGAAGCGTGAGCCCCGCCGCTTCCCGCTTCCAGCGCAGCTCCTTGCCGTAGAAGCAGGGGACGCTCTCCGAGCCGTCGATGTCCTTGCGTCGCACCATGGTCTGCCCGCCCATTCCACAACGTTCCTGCCGCGCTTCACAGTTCGCGCAGGGGAACCCAAACCCCTTCCAAGGTAGGCCACTTCACGTCAGGGTGTGACTGAATCGTCACAGTGCGCATGCGTGCGCGTGCGCACCCACAGGAAGGCACTGCCCCATGAGCCCCCACCAGGACCACCACCCCGTGTCCCACCGGCCGGACGGCGACGACATGACCCGCTGCGTGCAGGAGCTGCGCCGCGCGCTGGCGGCCCACGGCATCATCCTGCCCTCGCTCCGCGTGGACCTGCCGAGCTTCGTGAGCCGGTACCCCTCCCCGTCGGGCCTGGTCGCGCTCGGCAACTGCAACACGGACACGGCGCTGAGGCTGGCCGAGGCGCTGCGGTGCTGCAGCGGCGAATGAGCGGTTGCGGGGGAGGCCTGTGGGGCACTCGCCGCGCCCCCGGCCCCCGCGCCCCCGGGCGGCGGTGGCCGGTTGGCCGTGAGGGCTGTCGCAGCGGTGGGTCACATGGGTGAGGCGGTTACCTGGAGGACGTACACGCACTGGTGCCGCACGATCGTCAGGTAGAGGAACATGCCCCCGGGAACGAAGGCGGTCTGGACGCCGTCCCCCAAGCCCTCGTAGCGCGTGCCGTCGAGATGGAGAGCTGCTGCGGCTCTGGTGATTTCGGCGGCGCGTTTCTCCACCTCGGCGACCAGCAAGGGTGGTGGAGGTGTCTCGCCGCCGACCACGTGCGTCTCGTGGGGCTCGTACTCCCAGTGCCACTCACTCATGCGCGAGCGACTCCCGGGCAGTGAGGTAGACGGTCCGGATCTCCTCCATGGCCGTCCGCCAGGCCGGATCGTCGCGGTCGAGGATCTGTGCGGCGTACTCGGCGGAGTGCAGGCGCGAGGCGAGGGCGGGGAAGCGTGCGATCTCGATGACGATCGCCCAGGCCTCCAGGAACTGCACGATCGGACCGAGTGAGTCCGTGCGCGCCGCAAGGGCGATCGCTTCGTCCTTCTGCTGTTCCATCTCGGCCAGCCGGTGCGGCGCGACCTGGGCCAGGGCGACCCGGAGCGCCGCGGGCGTTCGTTCCGGCCGTGGGATGAGGGGGCCGCCGGGCTCGGTGTGCTGTGCGCTCATCCTGGTCCTTCCTGAGGTGCCAGGGGCCACAGTACGGGAGGCGTACAGACCTCGCGGGGCCGTTGTGGAAGCCGGACCCGCGCCGGGCACACGACTGCGGTGCGGGCCCGCCCCCCAGCGGGTCCCGCACCGATGGTCCTGCTCCCCCCGGCCGCGGCGGCTCCCCTCCCGCGCCGCCGCGGCCGTCCCCCGCTCGGATGGGCTACTGGGCCTTCGGCCTGAAGGGCTCCGAGGTGGCGTGCTGGTCGAGCGTGGTGATCGCCGGCTCGTCCGTGGCGTGCTGGTCAAGGGTGGTGACCGGGGTGCCGGTGGCGTGCTGGTCGAGCGTGGCGATGGCGGGCTCGTCCGTTGCGTGCTGGTCCTGCGGCGTGACGAGCGGCTCGTTCTTCTTCACGTCGCCCATGATTCTCATCTCCCGTTGGTGGTGCTGCCTGAGTGGATGGCGAAACCGTCCGGCCACTCCCCCGAGGGTGGCCGGACGGACTTGCCAGGGCCGACAGATTAATGTCCGGCCGTCCTGTCGGCTCTCGCGCCCCCCGACGCGCCGGGCCGACAGGTAAGACAATGCCGGGTGCCGATAAACGTTCAATGAACGCGCTGACCAGGGCCGTTATGCGGCCGCCAGCGGGCTGAGCAGGGCGCGCACCTGGACGGCCTCCGGCGAGCCCAGCTCCTCGAAAATGACCAGCGCGTCGCGCCAGCAGACCTGCGCCCGGCCGGCGTGACCGATGGCCGCCAGAGCCTGTCCGAGCACGGTCAGGACGTTGCCGCGCCGCCACTCGCCGCCGATGCCGCGCAGCACGGTGAGCGCCATCTCGGCGTTGGCCGCCGCCTGCGCGGGCCGCCTGCCCGAGAGGTCGACCTCCGCGAGCCGGAACAGCGTCATGCCCTCCCACAGGCGCTGCCTGCTGTCCCGGAACACTTCGAGCGCCTCGTTGAGCCGGTCCGCCGCCGCGGGCAGCTGGCCGCTCTTGGTGAGCGCGAGGCCCAGGGCGTAACGGGCGTTGGCGCCGCGCAGCTCGTGGCCCATCGAGTCGTAGATGTCGAGGCCCTCCTGTGCCAGGGTGACCGCGCTCGCGGTGCGGCCCATGGCCAGGTGGATGCGGGACAGGTTGCACAGCGCGCTGGCCTCGCCGGGCCGGTTGTCGTCGGCGCGGAACGCCTCGATGGCGCGGGTCAGGTGGGTCTCGCCGTCGGTGTGCCGGTTCTGGTAGAGCGCGATGATGCCGCGCGCGTTGGAGGCCCAGCACAGCGGCAGCGGGTCCGCGGTGGGCCCGGCGAGGCGCATGGCCTCCTGGGCCTCGCGGTCGGCCGGCTCGAACCGGCCCGCCAGCTGGTGCACATTGGCCAGCGTCATCACGGCGCGGCCCTCGGCCTGGGTGTCGCCCCAGGTGCGGGCGGCCTCGCGGACGGCCTCGGCGGTCGCCTCGTACTGCTTGGAGTTGGCGCCGGACTCGCCGAGGTCGAGGGCCGCGTACAGGAGGTCGACGGCGCGGCGCAGGGTGCGCGGCCCGGACAGCTGGCGTACGCAGGCGAGCAGCGGGTCGGCCTCGGTGTACAGCCAGTCCTGGGCGGCGTGGCGGTCGTCGAAGACCAGGCCCCGGTGCGTGGTGGGCTCCAGGTGGTCCACGAGGCGGTCGCCCGGGCGCTCCAGGGCGTACACCCCGGACGCCGTGGCCAGATAGAAGTCGAGCAGGCGCGACATCGCCGATTCCCGTTCCGCGGACGGCAGATCGTCCCGCTCGGCGCAGGAACGCGCGTAGAGCCGCACCAGGTCGTGATAGCGGTAGTGGCCCGGCGCGGCCGACTCCACCAGGGACGTGTCGACCAGCGACTCCAGGAGGTCCTCGGTCTCCTGCTCGGGCAGGTCGAGGACGGCGGCCGCCGCGGCAAGCGAGATGTCGGGCCCGTCGGGCAGGCCGAGCAGGCGGAAGGCGCGGGACTGGGCGGGCTCCAGCTGGCCGTAGCCGAGCTCGAAGGTGGCCTTGACCGCGAGGTCACCGGCCTGGAGCTCGTCCAGGCGGCGGCGTTCGTCGGCGAGCTTCGCCGCCAGTACGGACACCGTCCAGGTACGGCGCGAGGCGAGCCGGGATGCTGCGATGCGGATGGCGAGCGGCAGGAAGCCGCACGCGGCGACCACGTCCAGGGCCGCCTCGCGCTCCGCGGAAACCCGCTCCTCGCCGACGATCCGGGTGAACAGCTGGAGCGCCTCGTCGGGGGACATCACGTCCAGGTCGACCAGGTGCGCGCCGACCAGGTCGACCATGCGGATGCGGCTGGTGACGAGCGCCGCGCAGCCCGCCGTGCCCGGAAGCAGCGGCCGGATCTGGGCCGCGTCCCGGGCGTTGTCGAGCAGCACCAGGACCCGGCGGCCGTCGAGCGTGGAGCGGAACAGGGCCGCGCGCTCCTCCATCGAGTCGGGGATCGCCGAGTCCGGCGTGCCGAGCGCGCGCAGGAACGCGCCGAGCACGGTGTCCGGCTCGGCGGAGTGCTGCCCCGCGCCCTGGAGGTCGACGTACAGCTGGCCGTCGGGGAAGTACGGGCGGGCAGTATGGGCGACGTGCACGGCGAGGGTGGTCTTGCCGACGCCCCCGATGCCGGCCAGCGCGGAGACCGCCATGACCGTGGTCTCGGCGCTGGCGAGCCGCGAGGTGAGCTCGCGCACGAAAGCGGCCCGGCCGGTGAAGTCCGGGACGGACGCGGGGAGTTGAGCAGGGCGGACCGGGGCCGGGGCGGAGGCGGGCGCGTCGGCGGGCGGCCGGGCCAGGTCCTCGTCGGCCTGCAGGATGCGGTGCTGGAGGCGGGCGAGCTCGGGCCGCGGGTCGACGCCGAGCTCGTCGGCGAGCAGCCGCCGGGTGTCCGCGTACACGGCGAGCGCCTCGGCCTGGCGGCCGCTGCGGTACAGGGCCAGCATCAAGAGTTCGCGCAGCCGCTCGCGCAGCGGGTGGGCGGCGGTCAGCGCGGTCAGTTCGGAGACGGCCTCGGCGTGGCAGCCCGCCTCCAGGTCCATGTCGAGCCGCGCCTCGGTGAGCTGGAGGCGCCACTCGGCGAGCCGGGTGCGCTGGTTCTCGGCGTACGGGCCCGGCACGTTGGCGAGCGGTTCGCCGTCCCAGTGCGCGAGCGCCTCGTTCAGGAGGTCGCGGGCGCGGGACTTCTCGCCGCCGGCCCGCGCCTTCTCGGCGGCGGTCGCCAGCTCCTGCGCCTCGGCGAGGTCGAGGGTGGCGGCGCCGGCCCGGATCGCGTAGCCGCCGGACTCGCTGACCAGGACCCCGGGGTCGAGCACCTTGCGCAGCCGGGAGGCGTATGTGCGGAGCGCGGCAAGCGCCTGCGAGGGCGGCTCCTCGCCCCAGATGGCGTCGATGAGTTCGGCGGCGGTGGCGGTGCGGCCGTCGCGCAGGAGCAGGGCGGCGAGCAGGGCGCGCTGCTGCGGGGAGCCGGACGGCAGGGCCTCTTCGCCCCGCCAGGCCCGTACGGGTCCGAGTACGCCGAAGCGGAGCCCGGCGCCGGACGCCTCCGGGTCGTGCTCGGCCGCCGCCTGGACGAGGTGCCCCGTCGTGCGCTGCGGCGGTGGTACCGGAGCGCGCTGCTCCGGTACGCGCGTCCCGCCGTCACGGTCCATAGCTGCCCCCTGTACCCCCGTACTCCTGGATTGCTCCCCGCCAGTCTGCCCTGTCCGGAGGGGTCGCGTCAGCAGCGGGTGACGCTCTGCACAAGGCTTCGACACATGCCCTGCACACTCATCGCAAGCGCTGGTGGGGCGCGGGAGCGGTCCGGGCGGGGCCCGAGGCGTGCGCGAGTAGCTGACGGATCGTCAGATCAGGTCTACCGTAAACGGCATGGAGACCTTCCCGAAGATCATCTCGGTGGACGACCACACGGTGGAGCCCCCCAACGTCTGGCGGGACCGCCTCCCGTCCGCATACCGGGACATCGGCCCGCGCATCGTCAGAGCCCCCCTGAAGGAAATGACGTTCCTGGGCGGCAAGTTCGCCCCGGTCATGGGCGCGAAGGGGGACGACGGGCCGATCGGCGACTGGTGGGTGTACGAGGACCTGCACCGCCCGCTGACCCGACTGGACACGGCGGTGGGCTACGACAGGGACGAAATAAGGCTGGAAGTGATCACGTACGAGCAGATGCGACCGGGCTCGTACGACGTTCCGGCCCGCCTCGCCGACATGGACATGAACCACGTCCAATCGGCCCTGTGCTTCCCGACCTTCCCCCGCTTCTGCGGCCAGACGTTCACCGAGGCGAAGGACCGTGAGCTCGGCCTGCTCTCGGTGCGGGCGTACAACGACTGGATGGTGGAGGAGTGGTGCGGCCCCCAGGCGAGGGGCCGCCTGATCCCCCTCACCCTGATCCCGCTGTGGGACGCCGAACTCGCCGCAGCAGAGGTCCGCCGCAACGCGGCGCGCGGGGTGCGCGCGGTGGCGTTCTCCGAGATACCGCCGCACCTGGGCCTGCCCTCGATCCACACGGACGACTGGGACCCGTTCCTCGCCGCGTGCGACGAGACCGGCACGGTGATCGCCATGCACATCGGCTCCTCCAGCCGCATGCCGTCCACCTCCCCGGACGCCCCGCCCGCGGTCGGCTCGACCATCACCTTCGCCAACTGCTGCTTCTCGATGGTCGACTGGCTGATGAGCGGCAAGTTCGAACGCTTCCCCAACCTCAAGATCATGTACGCGGAGGGCCAGATCGGCTGGATCCCGTACATCCTGGAACGCGCGGACGTGGTCTGGGAGGAGAACCGAGGCTGGGGCGGAGTGGCGGACAAGGTCCACCGCCCGCCGTCCGAACTCTTCAGGGACCACGTGTACGGCTGCTTCTTCGACGACGCGTTCGGGCTGCGCAACCTGGACGCGGTGGGAGTCGGCAACGTCCTGTACGAAACGGACTACCCCCACTCGGACTCGACGTGGCCCAAGTCGAGGGAGGTGGGGGAGTCGCAGATGGGGCACCTGGAGGGGGACGTGGTGGAGCGGATCGTGCGGGGCAACGCGATCGGGCTGCTGGGGTTGACGCCCGAGGGGCTCTGGCCTGGGGCGTGAACGTCCCCGGGCGGTCGCCCTGTTGAGAGCGGGGGTGGTGGTCGCAGCCCGGGAGCTCCGACCACTACGCCTCCTCTCTGATCGCGCCTTCACCGCACACGACAGTGGGCAGCTGGACGAAACCCCACGACGGGGAAGCGCCTCGGCTGCGTGAATAGGGGCGGCGTCCTGCCGGAACGGGAGTCGGGGCCTAGCCGGCCTCATGGGCCGGAGTGTTGCCCAGCCCCCTCAGGGTGAGTGGCGCGCCCAGTAGGCACCCCGCCAGGATCCCCGCGTGGAGGGTCGTGGGCTCATGGTGACGCAGGTGGGCCGGGACGCGGCAGGGTGGGCCGTCGTCGGGTGGCGGTGACATTTGTCCGGGCCGCCGCCACCATGAACGGCATGGCACTGACCCTTGCTGAAGCAGAGAAGATCCTGGCCGACAACTTCGCACCCTGGGTGCTCGATCTCGGGCTGACGGTGGAGGACACCGGCGCGCTCCATGCCGTACTGCGGCTGCCCTGGAGCGACGCGCTCGCCCGGGACGGGGGCGGGATCAGCGGGCAGGCGCTGATGGCCGCCGCCGACACCGCCACCGTCATCGCGGTTGCCTCCGCGCGCGGGGCGTACGGGCCGATGACGACCGTTCAGCAGTCCACCACCTTCCAGCGCCCCGTCACCGGTGTCGACGTACTGGTCGACGCGCGCGTCACCAAGCTCGGGCGGCGGATGGCCTTCGCCGAGATCACCATGACGGGCGAGGGCAGCGAGGAGCCGGCCGCCCGCGCCTCCACGGTGTACGCCCTGCTCGGCTGACACCACCACCGCCCGCACACCCCTTGCCTGACGATGCGTCAGCAATGACGATAGGGGCCACCGAGTTATTTGACGGTTCGTCAGATCAGGGTGGAGGCGGGCATACGGTGCCGATACTGCCGAACGGGCGACTGGTGTACGGGATGCAGCTTCCCGTCCAGTCGCAGAGCACCATCTACGCGGAGGGGTGGGAAGCCGACGCCGGGCCGGAGGACCTGGTCGCGATCGCGCGGGCGGCCGACCGGTCGGGGTTCGCGTACGTAGCGAGCTGCGACCACGTCGCCATTCCCCGGCGGCTCGCGGGGCCGATGAGCACCATCTGGTACGACCCGGTCGCCACCCTCTCCTTCCTCGCCGGGGTCACCGAGCGGGTCCGGCTGATGAGCCATGTCGCCGTCGTCGGGCTCCGGCACCCCCTCGTCGCCGCCAAGCAGTACGCGACCCTGGACCACCTCAGCGGCGGGCGGCTGATCCTGGGGGTCGGAGCCGGGCACGTACAGGAGGAATTCGAGGCGGTCGGGGCCGACTTCGAGCGGCGCGGGCCCGTGCTCGACGAGACCATCGACGCGCTGCGGGCCGCGCTGGGGCCGGAGGAGTACCCGTCCTTCCAGGGCGAGCGGTTCGCGTTCAGCGGGCTCGGACAGCGGCCCCGGCCGGCCCAGCGGCACGTACCGGTCTGGGTGGGCGGATCGTCCCCGGCGGCGGTCCGCCGGGCCGCCCTGCGCGGGGACGGCTGGCTGCCCCAGGGGGACAGGAGAAGCGAACTCCCGTCCCAGATCGCCAAGTTGAGGGGCATCCGTGAGGACGCCGGGATCGTCGACCCCATCGTCATCGGCGCGATCACCGAGGCGTTGTACGTCGGTGAGCCCGGCTGGGAGACCGGGCGGCGCACCCTCACCGGGAAGCCGGAGGCCCTCGCCGAGTCGCTGCGCGTGTACCGGGCGATGGGCGTCGACCAGATACAGGTGCGGTTCCGGTCCCGTGGGCGCGATGAGCTCACCGACCAGATGGCCGCGTTCGGGGCCGACGTCGGCCCGTACCTCAATGACTAGGAGTCCAGTATGGGCAAGCTCGACGGGCGGGTCGTCTTCATCACCGGTGCGGCGCGCGGGCAGGGCGAGCAGGAGGCCCGCCTGTTCGTGGCCGAGGGGGCCAAGGTCGTCATCGCGGACGTGCTGGACGAGCAGGGCGAGGCACTGGCCAAGGAGTTGGGGGAGGAGGTGGCCCGCTTCGTCCATCTCGACGTGAGCCGGGAGGAGGAGTGGACGGCCGCCGTCGGCGCCGCCAAGGACGCCTTCGGGAAGATCGACGGGCTGGTCAACAACGCGGGGATTCTCCGTTTCAACGCGCTGGTGGACACTCCGCTGGATGAGTTCATGCAGGTCGTGCAGGTCAACCAGGTCGGCTGCTTCCTCGGGATCAAGACCGTGGCGCCCGAGATAGGGGCCGCGGGCGGCGGCACCATCGTCAACACCGCCTCATACACCGCGATGACCGGCATGAGCGCGGTGGGCACATACGCGGCCACCAAGCACGCCATCCTCGGGCTCACCCGGGTCGCGTCGATGGAGCTCGCGCATCTGAGGATCCGGGTCAACGCGGTGTGCCCGGGGGCGATCGACACCGCGATGTCCAACCCCGCCCAGCTGGATCCGACGGCGGACGCCGCGGAGACCTCCGCGGCCCTCGACGAGCTCTACCGCAAGCTGGTGCCGCTCGGCCGGGTCGGCAGGCCCGAGGAGGTGGCCGCGCTCGCCCTGTTCCTGTCCACGGAGGACTCCTCGTACATCACGGGGCAGCCGTTCGTCATCGACGGGGGGTGGCTGGCGGGGGTGTCGCTGTTCTGAGGCCGCGTTCCGTGGCTCCGCGCGAAGCCCTGCCTGACTGTGCGTCAGGTATTGACGGTCCATGCGGCCGGTGGAACAGTCGAGCTCGTCACAATCTGACGATGCGTCAGAAACTCGTGATATCTCATGAAGGAGAAGTCCCTTGGAATTCGGACTCTTTGTGCAGGGATACGTGCCCGCAGCACGGTCCGCGGTCGACCCCATGGCGGAGCACAAGGCGCTGATGGAGGAGACGAAGTACGTCATCCAGGCCGACAAGTCCGGCTTCAAGTACGCCTGGGCCTCCGAGCACCACTTCCTGGAGGAGTACTCGCACCTCTCGGCCAACGAGGTCTTCCTCGGCTACCTCGCCCACGCCACCGAACGCATCCACCTCGGCTCCGGCATCTTCAACCCGCTGGCCCAGGTGAACCACCCGGTGAAGGTCGCCGAGAAGGTGGCCATGCTCGACCATCTCTCGGAAGGGCGCTTCGAGTTCGGGTCCGGGCGGGGGGCGGGCTCGCACGAGATCCTGGGGTTCATACCTGGCGTCACCGACATGAACTACACCAAGGAAATCTGGGAAGAGACCATCGCGGAGTTCCCCAAGATGTGGCTCCAGGAGGAGTACCCGGGGTTCCAGGGCAAGCACTGGCAGCTTCCACCGCGCAAGATCTTCCCCAAGCCGTACGGGAAGTCGCACCCGGCCATGTGGTACGCCGCCGGGTCCCCCTCCTCGTACGCCATGGCCGCGCGCAAGGGGCTCGGGGTGCTCGGCTTCTCCGTGCAGAAGGTCTCCGACATGGAGTGGGTCCTGGAGCAGTACAAGACGGCCATCCAGGAGGCCGAGGCGGTCGGTGACTTCGTCAACGACAACGTGATGGTGACGTCGACGGCGATTTGTGCGCCTACGCATGACGAGGCCGTACGGATCGCGGTCGAGGGCGGGCTCAACCGGCTCCAGTCGCTCGTGTTCCGGTACCACGACACCTTCCCCCGGCCGGAGGGGATTCCGGAGTGGCCGGAGACCCTGCCCGAGTACAACGCGGAGATCATCGAGCTGCTCATCGCGGAGGAGCTGATGATCTGCGGCGATCCGGACGAGGTCACGGCGCAGTGCAAGAGGTGGGAGCAGGCGGGGGCGGATCAGCTGTCGTTCGGGCTGCCGATCGGGGTGCCGTTCGAGGACACGCTGCAGACGATTCGGCTGATCGGGGAGCATGTGATTCCGAAGATCGACACGGATCCGGTGCACCGGTCCTCCCGGTTCCGGGCAGCGGCGGGGGGCTGACGCCCCCGGGCCCCGGGGGCGGGGGTGCGCCGGGGTTCCGCCCCGGGCCCCGGTGGCCCCCCGCCCCTTCCCGCTGTGACACTCTGCGGCTCCGCCGCGGGGCCTCCGGGGGTGAGATGTCCGGGTGCGGCCCGGTGGTCGTTCCTGGGGCTCCGCCCCAGACCCCGTTCGCGCCTCAAGGGCGCTCGTCCTCAATCGCCGGACGGGCTGAAATGGGCTGACGTCCGTGATCGTCGACTGGCCAGGGACGCCTGCTTGGACACCCTGCCAGGGGGCAATCCCGCCAGGGGCGCGAGGAACTGCGCGAGCAACCACCCACGGTCCGCAGCCGACCGAGCACCCCTCGTCCGACCCCACCCCCGGCGGGTTTCGGGAAGGGGCGAGCGAGGGGCCGATGGGGTCTGGGGCGGAGCCCCAGGAGGCCCGGGCCGTCCAACCCAGCGCATACGGGCGGGCGGGTGGACACCCCTCGGGGCCCACCCCAGCCCAGAGGGAGCCGGGGGCAGAGGCCCCCGGGCAGAAAGGCGCGGGGCGGTGTCTTCCCGGACCGCCGCTCCGTAACCGGCCCCGGCCGGAGGCCATTCGCGGCGGCCCCCGGCCGGGGCGGACCCGCGTACGCGGAGAACGGAGGGGACCCCGCGTACCCAGAACCGCCCCGGCGGGGGTGCACGCCCCGTAACCAGAACCGTCCCCGCCCGCCCCCGCGTACCCCGCAGGACAAAGCCGCCGCACCGAAGAAAGGGACCCCATGCTCGACCACCTGATCAAGGGCGCCACCCTCGTGGACGGCACCGGTGCCCCCGCCCGGCCCGCCGACGTCGGCATCAGGGGCGGCCGGATCGCCGTCATCGCGGACCCCGGCACCGTCCAAGAGCCCGCCGCCGGCACCGAGGACGCCACCGGCCTCGTACTCGCCCCCGGGTTCGTCGACCCGCACACCCATTACGACGCCCAGCTCTTCTGGGACCCGTACGCCACGCCGTCCATGAACCACGGCGTCACCACCGTCGTCGGCGGCAACTGCGGATTCACCCTCGCCCCGCTCCACCCCGACCGCCCCGAGGACGCCGACTACACCCGCCGCATGATGTCCAAGGTCGAGGGCATGTCCCTCAAGGCCCTTGAGGAAGGCGTGAGTTGGGGCTGGCAGTCGTTCGGCGACTATCTCTCCGCCCTTGACGGGCGCATCGCCGTCAACGCCGGATTCATGGTCGGTCACTGCGCCCTGCGCCGCCACGTCATGGGCCCGGACGCCGTCGGCGGCCAGCCCACCCCCGCGCAGCTCGACGCCATGCTCGCCCTGCTCCACGACGCCATGGACGCCGGGGCCTGGGGGCTCTCCACCACCCAGTCCTCCACCCACTCCGACGGAGACGGGAAGCCCGTTGCCTCCCGGCACGCACGTCCCGCCGAACTCCTCGCCCTCAGCGCGGCAGTGGGCGAACACGAGGGCACCCAGCTGGAAGCGATCGTCGCCGGGTGCCTCGATCAGTTCGCGGACGACGAGATCGATCTGCTCGTCGAGATGAGCGCCGCTGCCGGGCGTCCCCTCAACTGGAACGTCCTCACCATCGACGCCGCCGTACCCGAACGCGTACCCCGTCAGCTCGTCCCGAGTGAGCGCGCCCGCGAGGCCGGGGGCCGGATCGTCGCGCTGACCATGCCGATCCTCACGCCCATGAACATGTCGCTCGGCACCTTCTGTGCCCTCAACCTCATCCCCGGCTGGGGCGAGATCCTCGGCCTGCCCGTCCCCGAGCGCATCGAGCGGCTGCGCGACGCCGGCGTACGGGCCGAGATGCTGCGCCGCGCCGACAGCAAGGAGGCCGGCATCTTCCGCCGTCTCGCCAACTTCGGGCGGTACGTCATCGGCGACACCTACAGCCCCGAGAACGAGGGCCTGTCGGGCCGGGTCGTCGGTGACATCGCCGCCGAGCGCGGGCTCGACCCGTTCCGCTGCCTCGTCGAGATCTGCGCCAACGACCGGCTGCGTACGGTCCTTTGGCCCATGCCGACCGACAACGACCCCGCCACCTGGGCGCTGCGCCGCGAGACATGGGAGCACGAGGACGTGCTGCTCGGCGGGTCCGACGCGGGCGCGCACCTCGACCGGATGTGCGGCGCCCCGTACACCACGCGCTTCCTCGGCGACTGTCTGCGCGGGCGCAAACTCGTCCCCCTGGAGCGGGCCGTGAAGATGCTCACCGACGACCCGGCCCGGCTTTTCGGGCTGCGCGAGCGCGGCCGGATCGAGGAGGGTTTCCATGCCGACCTCGTCCTGTTCGACCCGGAGCGGATCGAGGCCGGGCCCGCCACCCTGGTGCACGACCTGCCGGGCGACAGCCCCCGGCTCGACTCCAAGGCGATCGGCATCGTCTCGGTCCGGGTCAACGGCATCGAGACCCTCCGCGACGACCGGGTGACGGGGGCCGTGCCGGGCACGGTGCTCCGTTCGGGTCGCGACACCAGGACGGTGAGCACCAAGTGACCGAATATGAAAGGCAGTTGTTCATTGGCGGCGAGTGGGTCGAGCCCGACGGCGGGCACTATCCCGTGCTCGACCCCGCCACCGAGGACGTCGTCGGGCTCGCGCCCGAGGCGAGCCGCGAGCAGGTGTACCGGGCGGCCGCCGCCGCGCGTGAAGCCTTCGCCTCCTGGTCGCGTACGCGCCCCGAGGAGCGGGCCGCGATCCTCGACCGGGCCGCCGACCTCATGCAGCGCGACTTCGCCCCGAACGCCGAACTCGCCCGCGCCGAGACCGGCGCCACCACCGCCACCGCGCGCGGCATGCAGGTCGGGGTCGGGGTCTCCCGGTTCCGCCGGTACGCGAAGGGCGCCCTGGAGCCGGTCGAGGAGGCGCTCGTACCGCAGATCAACGAGGCCGGGCCCATGGGCAGGGCCGGGGTCTTCGGGGCGCTCGCCGTGCGGCAGCCGGTCGGTGTGGTCACCTGTATCACCTCGTACAACAACCCCTGGGCCAACCCGGCGGGCAAGGTCGCACCCGCGCTCGCCATGGGCAACACGGTCGTGGTGAAGCCCGCCCCGCAGGACCCGCTGTCGGTGTTCAGGATGGCCGAGGCACTGGAGGAGGCGGGGGTGCCGCGCGGGGTGGTGAACGTCGTCACCGGTTCCGCGCCCGCGGTCGGCGAGGCGGCCGTCGACTCACCGGACGTGGACATGGTCAGCTTCACGGGGAGTACCGCCGTCGGGCAGCGCATCGCCGAAGGGTGCGGCCGCGACATGAAGCGGCAGCTGATGGAGCTGGGCGGCAAGGGCGCGGCGCTCGTCTTCGACGACGCCGACCTCGACTCGGCGGTCCAGGGCATCGGCACGACCTTCGCCTTCTACAGCGGCCAGATCTGCACCGCACCGACTCGCGTCCTGGTCCAGCGAGGCGTCCACGACCAGCTGGTCGAGAGGCTCAAGGGGTACGCGGGCTTCCTGAAGGTCGGCGATCCGACGGCGCGGGACACGGTGGTCGGGCCGGTGATCTCGGCCGCCCACCGGGACCGCATCGAGTCGTACGTGGAGCTGGGCAGGAAGGAGGGGGCCACGGTGGTGGCGGGCGGCGACCGCCCGGCGTACGACCGGGGGTTCTACGTCGCCCCCACCCTCCTCGCGGACTGCACCAACGACATGCGGGTGGCCCGCGAGGAGATCTTCGGCCCGGTCGTGGTGGTCGTCCCCTTCGACGACGAGGACGAGGGCGTCGCGCTGGCCAACGACAGCGAGTACGGCCTGCTCGACTACGTCTGGTCCGGGGACGTGGCCCGCGCCTTCCGCGTCGCGCGGCAGCTGCGCGCGGGCGGGGTCGGCGTGAACACGATCGGCCGCAACATGGAGGCGCCGTTCGGCGGTTTCAAGAAGAGCGGGGTGGGCCGGGACGTCGGCTCGTACGCCCTGCACGCGTACAGCGAACTCCAGGCGATCGTCTGGCCCGGCTAGCGCCTACTTCGGGGACAGCTCGGCCATCTTGTTCCACCCCTGGCCGGGCACCTCGACGTTGATGATCTCCGGGGTGGCGGCGATGGCGCCGGCCATCGACTCCATGCCCGCGCGGAAGTGGTCGGAGTCGACGTGCGCCGCGCCCGCGGCCGCGTCGGCGAAGCCTTCGAGGAGGGTGTACCGGGTGGGGTCGTCCACGCTGCGGGACCAGTCGTAGAACAGGTTGCCCGGCTCGGCGCGGGTGGCGCGCGTGAAGTCGTCGACGATGGTGAGCCAGTTGTCGGCGTGCTCGGGGCGGACGGTGAACCGTACGGCGATGAAGATCATGTCTCTACGGTGCGGTGCGGGCGGGGCCGGTGCAAGCGGGGATGCGGCCGATTCCGGCTCCCTCGGAATCCGGGCCGGACCCCGTCGCGGCCGGACCGCTCAGGCCCCCGGGACCAGCTCGGCGGCGACCCGGGCCACGGCGCCCCGGATCGCACCGTGCCGCTTGCGGAACTCGCCGGTGGCGAGCGACACGGACACGGCGTGCACACTGCCGTCCCCGCGCGGACCGGGCAGCGCGACCGCGAGACAGGTGTACGCCGGATCGGCCTCCCCCATCGACACGGCGAACCCCTGCCCGCGAACCCGGGTGAGCTCCGCCTCGAACCGGTCGGCGGCGGTGATCGTACGGTCGGTGAACCGGGCCATGCCGTGCTCGTCGAGGTAGCGCCGGCGCACGGGCCGGGGGAGCCCGGCGAGCAGCGCCTTGCCGTGCGCGGTGGCGTGGGCGCGGATCTCGGGGCCGGGGGTGAAGGGGTTGGCGGTGTCGGTGACGGGGGCGGTGCTGTCGACGACGGTGATCAGCCCGCCGCGGTACGCCGTGTAATAGGCCTCGGCCCCGGTCGCCCGACGTAGCCGGGCCAGCAGCTCACCGACGCCGGGGGCGAGCCCGAGATGCCGCTGGAAGCCCCGGTGCAGGGCGGGCACGCGCGGCCCGGGAACGTACCCCTGGGCGGTCCGCGTGAGATGCCCGCGCGCGGTGAGCGCGCCGAGCAGGTGATAGGCGGTGGAGAGCGAGCACCCGACCCGCCGAGCCAGCTCCTTGGCCCCGACGGGCCCGGCCGCGTCGGCGACGGCGTCCAGGATGGCCAGGGCGCGGTCTACGGACTGGGGGGTGGTGCTGGTCATGGGGCGAGGGTACGGCGGGTGGTCACTCGCGGGGGAATTCCTCGGTGGGGAGGACGAGGTCGACCACGGTCCCGGTGAGGTCGATCTCGGCCCCGAAGGCGACGGTGAGCTTGGTCCGGTAGTCGCCTTTCTTGGGGTCGGTGTAGACGTGGCACGTGCCGGTGTACGGATCGGCGATGACGTACACGGGCACGCCCGCCGTGGCATACGTCAGCCTCTTCGGGCCGTAGTCGTTGGCGGCGGTGCCTTTGGAGATGACCTCGGCGACGAATTCGACGTCCTGGTAGCGCCAGCGACCGTGGGCGTCCTCCTCGACACCGTCCCGAACCTTGGCCAGGTCCGGGCAGAATCCGTTGAGATGGCCGGGGAAGTCGATGCGCACATCCGACAGCACGACGACCTCCATCCCGAACCTGGTCTCAAGGGCGTGCAGGATCCTGCGGATGATCTGCCAGTGCACGTTCCGCTGCGGCGTCATGTGGACGAACCCCTCGACGATCTCGACCCTGTATCCCTCGGGGACAGGCATCCGCTCGAGTCGCTCGAACCAGCTGTCGAGATCGTCGCCGTGGTCGGCCATCTTGGTCCTGTCTTCTTGAAGAACAGTCACTGTGGCGCTCCTCCCCGCTGCCGCCCGCTTGATCGAGTGCAGCCGCGCAGTACAACGATAAGCACAGTGACCGGGACACGCCGGGTGCCGCGTCAGGCGTCCAGGAACACCGGATTCGTGAACGCCGTCAGCGGCCCCGGGAGCCCCGCGACGACCGGCGCGTGGCGGACCTCGGCCCGGATGTACGTCGCGTACTGCCGGGTCGTCTGCCAGGTCGCCGTGCCCGTGCCGGAGGCGGGCAGCTGGGTCGTGTACAGGGTGCCCTGGTCCGTCACGAAGGCCACCGAGCAGCCCGGCGCGCCCGTCACCTCCAGGCGGGCCGTCACCGGCTCGGCGGCGTCCGCTCGCAGGCGTTCGCCGATGCCCGCGTGCTGGCCGTGGCCGCCGGAGACGGTGAAGGACAGGGACACCGCCGCCGACTCCGCCACGTAGGAGTGGCCCGCCTTCAGGCCCGCCTGGATCGCCTCCCGGCTCAGGTCGTCGGCCAGGACCACCGTCTGGGGGCCGCCGATGCGGTCCGGGTCGCGGTGGGCGTCGCTGTTGCCCATCGCCGGGGTCCATGCTCTGCCCGAACGAGCCGACGCCGTAAGGGAGTTGTCCCACTCCTGGAGGGTCACCTCGTCGTCCGGCGTGTACGGGCCGTTCCACACCTCCACCGCGTCCGCCTCGCCGAAGCCGAACTTCCAGCCGCAGCCGACGCACGTGGCGTGCGGGTGGGCCGGGACCACGATGCCGCCCGCCGCCCGGATCGCGCGCGCGAAGTGGCCGAAACGGTTGTCCCGGGCCCGGTAGCGCCAGTCGACGAAGGTGCCCGGGTTCGTGCCGAGCGCCACGACATGGCCGTTGCGCGTTGTGATCTCCTCGCCCGTCATGATCAGCAGGTCGTCGCCCCACAGGCCCTGCCACGCCCGGTGCGCCGAATTCGTGTTGTGCTCGGAGGTGTTGATGAAGTCCAGGCCCGCCGCCCGCGCGAGCGCCGCGATCTGGGCCGGGGTGCGGCCCCCGTCGGAGTACACCGAGTGCATGTGGCAGTCGCCCCGGTACCAGGCCCGGCCCCGCCCCTTGGCCCGCGTCGGCGGGTAGACCGGCGCCGGGGTCGTGCCGGGCTCGCCGTACTTCAGCGTGACCGTCACCGTGTACGGGAGCCCCTGCGGCGCCACCGTGTACGGGCCGAGCGCGACATGCCAGGTCCCCGCGCGCACCGGGCCGCGCAGATAGCCCGGCGTCGCGTCGTCCGCCCGGATGAAGAACTCCGTGCGCGCCCCGCCCGACCAGCCCCTGAACCCCGCCCCGCCGAGACCCGTACCCCGCTCGTCGAAGATGCCGATGTCGAGCGCGTTGTTCTGGGTGCCCGTCGGCACGGTCGCCTTCTCGTACGTGTACGAGACCGCCAACTCCCTTACGCCGTGCGGTACTTCGACCGGCAGGTATACGAAGTCGGGGGAGCCGGGCGGCAGCGTTCCGCGTACCACCTTGGTCTCGTCGGGGCGGCCGGCCGAGCCGCCGCCGGGTGCCGCGCTCGCGAAGCTCACGGTTCCCAAGGTAAGCGCGGTCGCCGCGCCCGTCACGATGAGATTTCGTCTGCCGATGGGTCCGGATCCGTTCTCGGTCATGAGCTGAGCTCCCAACGGGTTGGGGATGAGTCGAGATGGTTCGGGTGGGCCGAAGAGGGTGCCTGCCCACTGTCGTACCCCTGCGTGAACGCGGGGAGTCGGGGAGTTGAGGGCCCGTGGCCGATTGGGGCAGGCATCGGCTGCGGGCGTCCCTTGCGGCCTCGCCCCGGTGGGGATAGGAAGTGATCCCCACCGCAGACCGACCGGAAGGTATGCCGATGCGCATCGCCGTCACCATCTTCCTGACCGACCAGACGATCACCCCCGTACGCCTTGCCCGCGAGCTGGAGGAGCGCGGGTTCTCCGGGCTCTACCTGCCCGAGCACACCCACATCCCCGTGGAGCGGGTCACCCCCTATCCGGCGGGCGGTGAGCTGCCGCCGGAGTACGGGCGCACCCTGGACCCGTTCGTCGCGCTCGGCCAGGCCTCGGCGGTGACCGACCACCTCCACCTCGGCACCGGGATCACGCTCGTCGCCCAGCGCGACCCGATCGACCTCGCCAAGCAGATCGCCACCCTCGACCACCTCTCCGGCGGCCGCTTCACGCTCGGGCTCGGCTACGGCTGGAACAAGGAGGAGGCCGCCGACCACGGCGTCGAGTGGACGACCCGGCGCGAACTCGTCCGCGACCGGATGGCCCTGATGCGTGCGCTGTGGGCCGATCAACCCACCTCGTACGAGGGCGAGTTCGGGTCCGTGAAGGCCTCGCACGCCTTCCCCAAGCCCGTCCGCGGCGGCGCGCCCCGCACCCTCATCGGCGGGGCCGCCGGGCCCAAGCTGTTCGCGGCCGTCGCCGACTACGCGGACGGCTGGCTGCCCATCGGCGGGCGCGGCCTCACCGAGTCGCTGCCGGTGCTCCGCCGGGTGTGGGAGGACGCGGGGCGCGACGTGCGGGACCTCCAGATCGTCCCGTACGCCGTGCTCCCGGCCCCCGGCAAGCTCGCCCACTACGCGGAGCTCGGCATCGAGGAGGTCGTCCTCCAGCTGCCGCCCGCCGACGAGGCCGGGGTGCTCAAGGTTCTGGACGAGTACGCCTCGTATCTGTAAGCGGGAAGTGGGGGCGGCCCCGTGAGCCGCCCCCGGCCGCTCGGCCCGGCTCAGCTCAGCGGGATGTCCAGGTAGGACGGGTCCTCGTCGGGCGAGGTGATCGTGATCGTGCCGGGGGTCCCGGTGGGCTCGCCGTAGAACGGGTCCACCGAGTCCACGACGAGCATCAGGCGGTGGCCGGCCCGCACGTCGTACCCGGTGACCTGGAGCGCGATGTCGACCGTGGCGGGCGTCTTCGGGGCGCCGCCGAGCAGCGTGTACGGCGCGTGCGTGATGATGCGGGCCACGCCGAGCGCGTTCACGTCGAAGAGGTACGCCACGAACGTCGTGTCCGGCTTGCTCGGCGCGACCGTCAGACGCAGCCTCGGCACGCCGCGCAGCTGGTGGCGGGAGGGCAGGGGCGCGCTCGTCCACACCCCGGCCGCGGCCCGGTCGATCTTCCCCGTTCGGTACGCCTTGGGGAGCCCGGCCAGTTCGGCGTACCCGGTGAAGATGATCCGGTCCGCGACGGTGGCCGGGGTGTCGGCGCCGGTGGCGAACGTGGTGTGCCAGCCGTTGGTGGGCTTGTCGAGGAGCCCGCCGTCCTTGGCGCCCTCGGAGGGGCCGGTGAGGTAGAAGCGCTCGGGGTTGCCGGTCGCCGCGTGCCAGGTCGCGCGCGACTCAAGAGCCCGGCCCCACATGATCTCGCTGACGATCTGGTCCTCGGCGCCGGACTCGGAGTCGAACGTGGCGGCCGCGGCCTCGTCCCCGTTCACTTCGCGCAGATGGCGGTCGAACCAGCTGTGCGCCTCCTGCCAGATCCGGTTGGGAAGCCCCACCATGCCGGTCATCTCGGGGCCCGAGTGGTCGCCGATCGACCAGAGCAGCCGCTTGGGGCCGCTCAGCGCGTTGAACATCTTCAGCGTCTGGTTGCCCGGGAACAGCGTCTCGTGCCAGGCCTGCGCGAAAAGGACCGGCACCTGACGCTCATTCAGCTTGTCGACGCGGTGGTAGGGCGAGCGTTCGGCCGCCCACTCCAGCGTCTCCTCGACGTTCTCGTTGGCCAGGACGTCGTCGAAGGCCTTCTGGGTGCGCGCGCTGAGCCGGGCCGTGGCGGCGGCACCGAGCAGCGTCCGGACGGAGGCCACGTGCCGGGTGCTGTTCTCGTAGAACGCCTCGCCCAGGTCGCCCCAGGTGCTGAGCGCGACCACGGCGTGCACGCGGGGGTCCTCGGCGGCGACCAGCTGGCTGATGCCGGAGCCTTAGGAGTCGCCGAGGAAGCCGATCCGGCCGGCCGAACCCGGACCGCCCGCCTGGGAGATGAGGTGGTCGAGCGCCTTGATGCCGTCCGCGATGTCCTTCTCGCCGGCCACCTCGACCTCGCCGCCGGACTCGCCGAAGCCCCGCGTCGTGTAGGCGAGGACGTGGTAGCCGCGGCGGGCGAAGCGCATCGCCTGCACGGTGTAGACGCTCCAGCCCTGCTTGGCCCACGGCGAGGGCATCACGATCAGCGGGTGCGGGCCCTCGCCGTTGTGCAGCCATAACGCGGCGTCGAGCTCGACGCCCTCCCCGACCGGCACTTTCACGCCGTCCAGGAAGGTCGCCGCCTCCCGCGTCTCGGCCACCTCGGCCGCCCGGGCGGGGGCGAGCTTCGAGGTGTCGCCGGTGCGCAGCGCCTGCACGACCTGTACGAGCGCGCCTTCGTCCAGCTCCGGGTAGAGGCTCACCACGGCGGCCGGTTGCGTTCCCTTTGAACCCTTTGAAGTCACGTCGGTCCCATCCCTGTTCGTCGTCGTCGACTTGCACGGGTGTCGCCGCTCGGGCCCGGAGCGACCCCCAGTATCGGGGCGGGCGCGCTGCGTAGCGATGCCCTTTCGTGCAGAACAGCCTGAAATGTGCGGCGGCTTGATCTCGGGGGACCGGTGACGATGCCCATGGTCCCGGGGCGAGCGCACGCTCGTATGCTCGGTGGATGACTTCCAGCGCGCAGCCCCCGCAGGCAGAAGGACCGGGCCCTGCCTCACAGCAGTCCGCCGCACCGACCGCCAACTCGATGCGGCGCGCGCTGAAACGCGCCAGGGACGGCGTCGCGCTCGACGTGGCCGAGGCCGCCGTGCTGCTCCAGGCCCGCGGCGACGACCTCGACGACCTCACCGCCTCGGCCGCCCGGGTCCGCGACGCGGGCCTCGACGCGGCGGGCCGGCCCGGGATCATCACGTACTCGAAGAGCGTGTTCATCCCGCTCACCCGGCTGTGCCGGGACAAGTGCCACTACTGCACCTTCGTCACCGTGCCCGGCAAGCTGCGCCGGGCCGGGCACGGCATGTTCATGTCCCCCGACGAGGTGCTCGACATCGCGCGCAAGGGCGCCGAACTGGGCTGCAAGGAAGCCCTGATCACGCTCGGCGACAAGCCCGAGGACCGCTGGCCCGAGGCCCGCGAGTGGCTCGACGCGCACGGCTACGACGACACCATCGCCTACGTACGCGCCATGGCGATCCGCATCCTGGAGGAGACGGGGCTGCTCCCGCACCTCAACCCCGGCGTCCTGTCGTGGACGGACTTCCAGCGCCTGAAGCCGGTCGCCCCGTCCATGGGCATGATGCTGGAGACGACCGCGACCCGGCTGTGGTCCGAGCCGGGCGGTCCGCACTACGGCTCCCCGGACAAGGAACCGGCCGTGCGGCTGCGGGTGTTGGAGGATGCGGGCCGCTCGTCGGTGCCGTTCACCAGCGGGCTCCTGATAGGCATCGGCGAGACGTACGAGGAGCGCGCGGATTCGCTGTTCGCGCTGCGCCGCGTCTCGCGCTCGTACCACGGCATCCAGGAACTGATCATCCAGAACTTCCGCGCCAAGCCGGACACGGCGATGCGCGGCATGCCGGACGCCGAGCTCGACGACCTGGTGGCGACGGTCGCCGTCGCCCGGCACATCATGGGCCCGGCCGCGTGCCTCCAGGCGCCGCCGAACCTGGTCGCGGGGGAGTACGGGCGCCTGATCGGCGCGGGGATCGACGACTGGGGCGGGGTGTCCCCGGTCACCATCGACCATGTGAACCCCGAGCGCCCGTGGCCGCAGATCGACGAGCTGGCGGATCGCTCGAAGGAGGCGGGCTTCTCCCTCCGCGAGCGCCTGTGCATCTACCCGGAGTTCGTGCAGCGCGGCGAGCCGTGGCTGGACCCCCGCCTTCTGCCGCACGTCCGCGCGCTGGCCGACCCGGAGACGGGCCTGGCCAACGAGTCGGCCGAGGTGCGCGGCCTGCCGTGGCAGGAGCCCGACGAGGGCTTCACCGCCAGTGGCCGCACGGACCTCCACCACACCATCGACACCGAGGGCCGCACCGGCGACCGTCGCGAGGACTTCGACTCGGTGTACGGCGACTGGGGCGCGCTGCGCGAGGCGGCGGCCCCGGGCATGGTGCCGTCCCGCATCGACGCGGACGTACGCCAGGCGCTCACGGTCGCCGCCGACGATCCGACGAAACTGACCGACGCGGAGGCGCTTGCGCTGCTGCACGCGGACGGCGAGGCGCTGGACGCGCTGTGCCGGGTGGCGGACGACGTCCGCAAGTCCATGGTGGGCGACGACGTGACGTACATCGTCACGCGGAACATCAACTTCACCAACGTCTGCTACACGGGCTGCCGCTTCTGCGCCTTCGCACAGCGCCGCACGGACGCGGACGCGTACACGCTGTCCCTGTCCCAGGTGGCGGACCGGGCCGAACAGGCCTGGGACGTGGGGGCGGTCGAGGTCTGCATGCAGGGCGGCATCCACCCCGACCTGCCGGGCACGGCGTACTTCGACATCGCGCGCGCGGTGAAGGAACGGGTCCCCGGAATGCACGTCCACGCGTTCTCCCCGATGGAGGTCGTGAACGGGGCGACCCGCACCGGCATGTCGATCCGCGAATGGCTGACCGAGGCGAAGGCGGCGGGCCTGGACTCGATCCCGGGCACGGCGGCGGAGATCCTGGACGACGAGGTCCGCTGGATCCTGACCAAGGGCAAACTCCCGACGGCCACCTGGATCGAGGTCGTCACGACCGCCCACGAGCTCGGCATCAGGTCGTCGTCGACGATGATGTACGGCCATGTGGACCAGCCCCGCCACTGGCTGGGCCACTTCCGCACGCTGGCCCGCATCCAGCAACAGACCGGCGGCTTCACGGAGTTCGTGACGCTCCCCTTCATCCACACGAACGCCCCGGTGTACCTGGCGGGCATCGCACGCCCCGGCCCGACCGCCCGCGACAACCGCGCGGTGACGGCGATGGCCCGTCTCCTCCTGCACCCCCACATCCCCAACATCCAGACCAGCTGGGTGAAGCTGGGCACGGAGGGCGCCGCCGAGATGCTCCGCTCGGGGGCGAACGACCTGGGCGGCACGCTGATGGAGGAGACCATCTCCCGTATGGCGGGCTCCAGTTACGGCTCGTACAAGTCCGTCAAGGACCTGATCGCCGTGGCCGACGCGGCGGGCCGCCCGTCCCGTCCCCGCACCACCCTGTACGGGGAGGTGCCGCAGGAGCGGGTTCGCGCGGCGCATGCTTCGGACGGGCATCTGCCGGAGTTGCTGCCGGTGGTGGAGTAGCGCGCTGCTGAGGGGGGGGCGGCGTGCCGAGGCTCCGGACTGCCCGGTGCCCGACAACCGGGGTTCAGTCCAGCGCCATAGTCCCCCGCGTATACCGCATCCCGTATCGCTCCCCCAGCGCGTTGACCTTCTCCAGGTCCAGCGTTCCCTCGGGGGTGCGGATCGTCGGGCCCGCTTCGAACATGTCCTCCACGAAGCGGTCCCAGCCGCCCGGGGTCGAGATCTGCAGGGCGCGGACGGGGGGCTGGGAGGCGTTGCGCATGGCGTGGGGGACGCCGTGGGGGAGGAGGGCCGACATGCCTGCGGTCAGGCGGTGCGTCGTGCCCCGGTAATCGATCTCCATCTCGCCCTCCAGTACGTACACGAACTCGTCCATCAGCTCGTGGACATGGGGCGGGATGTCGACGTCCAGGCGGTTCTCCAGGACGGCCAGGCGGCCCTCGCTGTCGGTCGTGGTGACCTTCACGCCGAAGCCGGGTGGCAGCGGGACCCGGGTGGGGCGGGTCTCGCCCGGTTCGAGTACGAAGAAGCGGTCCTCGGGCAGGGCGGATGCGTCGGGCATGGGTGTGCCTTTCCGGTCTGCGGCTGGTGTGCCGGTGGCTGGCAGCACCACCGTACGCCCTATCTGGAGGAAAAGCTCCGGTTGGCTCGCGGCGCCTAGCATGTTCCGCATGACAGGACTGCGTGCCGATGCCCGGCGGAACCGGGAGAAGATCCTGGCCGCGGCCCGGGAACTGTTCCGTGAGCAGGGCACGGCCGTCGCCCTCGACGACATCGCCCGGCGGGCCGGTGTCGGCATCGGGACGCTCTACCGGCGCTTTCCCGACCGGGACGCGCTCATCCTGGACGTGGCCCTGGAGGGGTTCGAGACGGTTCTCGCCGTTGTCGAGGCGGCTCGCGCGGGTGGGGGTGGTGCTGCCGCCGTGCTGGACGAGACGTTCCGGCGCGTCGTCGAGCAGCGGGAGCGGCTCGTCATGCCGCTCGTCGGAGGGCCGGTCGTGCGCGACCCCCGCGTGCGGAAGCTTCAGCGGGCGATTCTGGGCGCGTTGGAGGAAGTGCTCGCCGAGGGGCGGGGCGAAGGGGTGCTGCGGGCCGACATCACGGCGTTCGACCTGGTCGGGGCGGCGGCGATGGCCTGCCGGCCCATGCCGCATCTGCCGCGCGAGGCGGCGGGCGCGCTCGCCGCGCGGCATGTCGCCGTCTATCTCCACGGGCTGCGGCCGCACGGCGCTCCGGCGCTGCCCGATATGGTCGACCCCGGGGGGTATCTCGGTCTCGGCTGACGGGGGTTGGGGGGAAGGGTGGGGGGCGTGCAGCCTTCGATGCAGGAGCTCATCCGACGCCGCAAACGCGCCGGGTTCGTGGGACGGCGGGATGAACTCGCCTTTTTTCAGGGGAACTTCGATGTTCCCGTTGATGACGCGCGGCATCGGTTCGTGTTCCGCGTGCACGGCAACGCCGGGGTCGGGAAGACCTTTCTGGTACGGGAGTTGGAGCAGGCCGCGCTGGAGCGCGGGGCCCTGACCGCCTACACGGACGAGGGCGTCGACAGTGTGCCGGAGGCCCTTGGCGTGATCAGCGCGCGGTTCGCCCGGCAGGGGTGGCCGCTCAAGGCGCTCGACAAGATCCTGGCCACCTACCGCCAGCGCCGCTACGAGGCCGAGGCGGCCGGCGCCGGGGCCGGCTCGGGGCCCTCGGCCGGAGCGGTCGTCGCGGCCCAGGCGGGGCTCGCCGGGGTGGGCCTCGTGCCCGGGGTCGGGGTGCTCGCCTCCACCGTCGACCCGGTCCAACTCGCGGAAGGCGCCGAGCGGTTGAGGGCCGCGCTCAGCGCCCGGCTCGGCCGTCAGGAGGACGTGCAGCTCGTCCTCGACCCGCTGCGCGTGCTCACCCCGGTGTTCGTCGAGGAGCTCGGCCGGGTGGCCGCCCATGCGCCGTGGGTGGTTCTCTTCTTCGACACGTACGAGCGCACGGGCGCGTTCCTCGACGGCTGGCTGCGCGATCTGGTCACCACCGACCGGTACGGCGGGCTGCCCGCCAACACGGTGCTCACCCTGTCCGGCCAGGGTCGGCCCGACCCCCTGCACTGGCCCGCCGCCGCGGACTACGTCGCCGACCTTCCGCTCGACCCCTTCACGGAGGAGGAGGCCCGCCAGCTCCTCGCAGGCAAAGGGGTGGTGGAGGAGGACGTCGTACGCGATGTGCTGCGTCTTTCCGGGCGGCTGCCCGTGCTCGTGAGCACCCTCGCCGGGAGCCGGCCCGCGACGCCGAGCGACATCGGCGACCCCAGCGCCACGGCGGTGGAACGCTTCCTGAAGTGGGAGCCCGACCCGGTCCGCAGGTCCGCCGCGCTCGAAGGCGCGCTGCCGCGCAGGCTCGACGAGGACGTGTTCCGGGCGGCCGTCAGCGGGGACGCGGCCGGGCTCTTCGACTGGCTGCGCTCGCTCCCGTTCGTACGGGACCAGGGCGGCCGCATCAAGTACCACGACGTCGTCCGCGCCCCCATGCAGCGCCTCCAGCGCACCGCCTCGCCGCAGCGCTGGCGGGGCGGGCACGAGCGGCTCGCCACCTGGTACGCCCAGGAGCGGGCCGCGGCCGGGGAGGGGCGCTGGCGCGACGAGAGCTGGCGCGAGCCGCGCCTCGAAGAGCTCTACCACCGGCTGTGCGCCGACCCCGCCGGCGCGTTCGGGGACGTACTGCGCGACGGCATCGAGGCCTGCCGCCAGGGCACCGTCACCGCGCGGCGCTGGGCCCGGGTGATCGCCGAGGCCGGCGAGGACGCCAACCGCGAGCCGCTGCGCAAGTGGGGCGCCGCCTGCCTCGCGGCGCTGGACGCCGAGCGCCGCCACGCCACAGACGTCCTCGGCATGATGCTCGCCCGCCCCGAACTCACCGACGAGGACCGGGTCGCCGTGCACATCGCCCGCGCCTGGGGCTACTTCAGGACCGAGGCGTACGACGACTCCCTCGCGGACTACCGCCGCGCACTCACCCTGGACGCGTCCAGCGCGGACGCCCACCACGGGCGGGCCGTCGCCCACCGGGCCGTCGGCGATTACCCGGCCGCCCTCGCCGACCTCGACCGGCTCGAAGAGCTGGAGCCGGGCCGCCCGCGCGCACCCCGCGAGCGCGGCGAGACCCACCGGCGCGCGGGCCGCTACGAGGAGGCCGTCGCCGAACTCGGCCGGGCCCACGCGCTCGACCCCGCGGACGCGCTCATCCTGGGCAGCCGGGGCCAGGCATGGGCCCAACTCGGGCGCCCCGCAGAGGCGTTGGAGGACTTCGACCGGGCGCTGCTCATAGACCCCGACTACGGCTGGGCGCTGGTGCGCCGGGCGCATGTGCGGGGCCTGCTCGGCGACACCGAGGGCGCGCTCGCCGACCTGGACCGCGCCGAGCGGCTCTCGCCGTCGTGGGCCTGGGTGCTCGGCGAGCGCGGCGACGTGTACCGGTTCGCGGGGCGCTACGAGGAGGCCGTCGCCGCGTACGGGCGGGCCCTCGCGCTGGACCCCGGGTACGCGTGGGCGCTGGGCAGCCGCGCGGTCGCCCTCGCGGAGCTGGGGCGCGTCCCCGAGGCGCTGGCCGACCTGGACCGGGCGGTCGCGCTGGTGCCGGGCTATGTGTGGGCGTACCAGCAGCGGGCCCGGCTGCACCGGGCCCAGGGCCGCGAGGAGGAGGCCCTGGCGGACCTGGCGCGGGCCGCGCGGGCAGGGGCGGCCCAGGGCATCCCGCCGGGGCCGCTGCCCGCCGACGAGGGCGACCCGGCGTACCCGGGCATCCCGCCGGAGCCGGGGCCGACGCCCAGACCCTGACCACCTCGTGACCGCCCCTGCCCAGGATCGGTCAATTTGCCCTCTTAAACGGGCGCATCCGTTCAGGTACCGTGCTGCCGCATGAGCGCAGCAGCCGGAGCCACCGCACCCGTCTGGGGCCGTGCCGAACAGCAGGACTTCCGTAGCCGGGTACGGGGCTGTCTGCTCGGCGGGGCCATCGGGGACACGCTCGGTGCGGGCGTCGCGGGGCTCGCCCTGACCGAGATCCGCGAGCGGCACGGCATGGACGCCCTTGGCGACCTCGTCCCCGCGTACGGCCGCCCGGGCGCGGTGAGCGCGGCCACCCAGCTCACCCTGTTCACCGTCGACGGACTCATACGCGCCCAGGTGCGCCGCGACACCGGCGCCTGGCACCCGCCCACCGACGTGCACCGGGCGCATCTGCGGTGGGCCGCCACCCAGCGCGACTGGGGGCCCGACGAACGCCGCGAGGACAACGGCTGGCTGGCCCGCGAGGAGTGGCTCTACGCCCGCCGCGACCCCGCCAAGGCCTGCCTCGTCGGGCTCGGCGACGACGTCATGGGCACCCTGGAACAGCCCAAGAACCCCGGCGCCGACGACCCGGGCGCGCTCACCCGGTCCGCGCCCTTCGGCCTCCTGGTCGGCTGGGAGCCGCAGTTGGTGCTCCAGCTCGCCGTGGAGTGCGCGGCGCAGACCCACGGAGACCCGGCGGCCTACCTCTCGGCGGGGGCGCTCGCCGTCGTCGTGCACGGGCTCGCGCGCGGCGAGTCCATGGACGGCGCCGTCCAGCGGGCCCTCGCGCAGCTCGCCCTGCGCCCCGGGCACCAGCCGGTCACCGAGGCACTCAAGCACGCGCTCGGCGCCGTACGGCAGGGCATGCCGAGCCCGGGCCTGGTCGCCACCCTCGGCACCGGGCACACCGCCCCCGAGGCCCTTGCGATCGGCGTGTACTGCGCGCTGGTCGGCGAGGACATCCGGCACGGCCTGCTGCTCGCGGTCAACCACGACGGGCCCTCGGACGCCACCGGCACCGTCTGCGGCAGCCTGCTCGGCGCGATGCACGGCGAGACCGCGCTGCCGCCCGCCTGGCTCGCCCAGCTCGAAGGAAGATCCACCCTGCTCGAACTCGCCGACGACTTCGCGATGGAGATGACCCAGGGACCCGCGCTGCACGGCCCGGCCGTCAACACGGCTACATGGCTGCTGCGCTATCCGAGGGGCTGAAACCACTCGTGCGGGCGGATGGCCGCACCCGGAGCCGCGTGTCCCTCGCGCGCGCACGCGGGAGTTCGCCAGGGTCGTCGTCATGACCCCCATCCCCAGAGCCCGCACCGCGTACTCCCGCGGCCTGTCGGCACGCTGGATCACGGCCCCGCTGGTCGCCCTCGTGCTGCTCGGCGCCGGCGCGGGCACCTCGCTCGCGGCCCCGGCCGACGACTCCGGTCAGCAGCGGTACGTCCAGTCCGGGGAGGAGCCCGCGTTCGCCGACCCCTCGGCCCGCGAGGGCGACCTCCCGCCGTACGACGCCAGGGACGCCCAACAGGCCGTCGACGCCATGGTGATGGACGAGAACGAGGGTGACGGCCAGCACTGCCCGCCGCAGAACGACGACTCCCAGAGCCGTTACGAGCGCTGGGGCCCGCACCGCGACGACGCCTACCCCGGCGACCCCGAGATCATCGGCTGAACCCCCGCGTCGCAAGGACCGGGGCAGGCCTCTCGCCCGTACCCCTGGACATCACTCCGCCGTCGCCACCTTCGCGTCCCCCGCCTCCGGCTGAGCCGGCACGGATGCCGCGGCGGATGCCGAACCCGGGCCGTCGTCATCGGAGTTGATGCGGGCGAGCAGCGCGTCCCGCTCCGGAGTGTCCTCGGGCCTGAGCAGCCCGATCAGGACGTACAGGACGAGCGAGACCGCCAGCGGCACCGACACCTGCCACTGCAGGGCCACACCGGCCTTCTGCGAGCCGTCCAGGTCGTAGTTCACGAAGAAGAACGCGAGCAGCCCGGCCGCCCAGCTGGTGAGCGCCGCGGTCGGCCCGGACTTCCGGAACGTCCTGAGCATGCCCAGCATGAACGGGATGGCGATCGGGCCCATGAGACCGGCCACCCACTTGATCACGACGGTGATGATGTCCTTGAACGCGGGCGAGTCGACCTGCGTCGCGATCGTCATCGACAGGCCGAGGAAGACCAGTGTCGACAGGCGCGCGGCGATGAGCCCCGCGCGCGAGTTCCAGGAGCGGGCCGCCTTCGAGAGCACCGGCATGATGTCCCGGGTGAAGACGGCCGAGATGGCGTTGGCGTCCGAGGAGCACATGGCCATGGTGTGCGAGAAGAAGCCGACGACGACCAGGCCGAGCATGCCGTGCGGCAGCAGCGTCTCGGTCATGAGGGCGTAGCTGTCCGAGCCGTCCGGCTTCTTGGCGTGGACCAGGAGCGGCGCGCACCACATCGGGAAGAAGAGGACCGTCGGCCAGACCGCCCACAGGGTCGCCGAGAGCCAGGCCGAACGGGTCGCCGAGCGAGCCGAGTCCGTGGCCATGTAGCGCTGGGCCTGGTTCCACATGCCGCCGTTGTACTCGAAGGTCTTGATGAACAGGAACGCCATCAGGAACGTGACGGTGTACGGGCCCGCGGTGGCGTGCGCGTGGCCGCTGGGCAGCTTGTCCCAGACCGTCCACAGCGTGGAGAAGCCGTCCAGCTTGCCCATGACCGCGATCAGCATCGCGAGCCCGGCGAACAACTGGATGACGAACTGGCCCAGTTCCGTCAGCGCGTCCGCCCACAGCCCGCCGACCGTGCAGTACACCGCGGTGATGCAGCCCGTGATGAAGATGCCCTGGGTGATCGTGATCCCGGTGAACACCGACAACAGGGTCGCGATCGCGGCCCACTTGGCGCCCACGTCGACGATCTTCAGAAGCAGTCCGGACCAGGCGAGGGCCTGCTGGGTGGAGACGTTGTAGCGGTTCTTGAGGTATTCGAGCGGGGAGGCCACGTGCAGCTTGGAGCGCAGCCGGTTGAGCCGGGGCGCGAAGAGCTTGGCGCCGATGCCGATGCCGACGGCGATGGGGAACGACCAGGTCACGAAGGACGTGACGCCGTACCGGTAGGCGATGCCCGCGTAGCCGGTGAACATCACCGCGCTGTAGCCGGACATGTGGTGAGAGATGCCGGACAACCACCACGGCATCCTGCCGCCGGCGGTGAAGAAGTCGGAGACGTCGCCGACCCGCTTGTGGGACCAGACGCCGATCGCGACCATCACGCCGAAGTAGCCGATGAGTACGGCCCAGTCGAGACTGTTCATGTGCCCCCTCCAAGGGGTCCGCCTTGTGAACGTCGATGCGCAACGTCAATGAACTCGGAGCTCTTCGCCAGTACGTCCGGCTCGGCGGCGCCCCGTGCGGGAGCGGGGACTTCGGGGATTGAACCCGTTGTCGCAGGGGTGGTCAAGACATCTCGCGGTCACAGATATGAACGAGGATCACAAAGTCGAACGATTTTGCTCCCCCTTTGCTTCGAGGGGTGTTGTCGTGCCCGTGACGGGGGCCACACGATGAGGGCACTTCGTCAGGCTCGGTCCATCGGGCTCCCTGCACATGCGAACGACCGCACGGGATGCGGGTCCCGTGCGGCCGAGAGAGTCGGTTCCAACTGCCTTTGTCTGTACGTGTGTTGAGGGGCGTGCCTACCTCATCAGCTCACCCGCGTTCACGAGCAGCGACTGGCCGGTGATCGCGCGGGACCGGTCCGAGGCCAGGAAGACGACGGCATCCGCCACGTCCGCGTCCGTGGCCAGCTCCGGCAGGGCCATCCGTTCGGTGAGCCGCCCGAGCACCTCCTCCTCGGGCACGCCCTCGGTGTGCGCGGTGAACTGGACGTACGCCTGCACCGGCGGACCCCACATCCAGCCCGGCAGCACCGTGTTGACCCGGATCCGGTCCGGGCCGAGCTCGCGTGCCATGGAGTACATCGCGGAGGTCAGAGCCCCCTTCGAGGCCGCGTAGGCTGCCTGCCGCACCTGCGAGGGTGCCGCCACCGACGACTGTGTGCCGATCACGACGACGGAGCCGCCCCTCGCCTTGAGCGCGGGCAGGCAGGCCCGTGTCATGCGCAGCGTGCCGAGCAGGTTCACGTCGATGACCTGCTGCCAGGTGGCGAAGTCGGCGTCCTGGAGGCCGCCGAAGTGGCTGTCCCAGGCGGCGACATGGACGACCGCGTCGATCCCGCCGAAGCGCTCCACGGTGAGCGCCGCGAGCGCCTCGCACTGCGCCTCGTCGGTGATGTCGGTCGGCGCGTGCGCGGTGTGGTTGCCGTCCGGGTCGATCTCGGCCGCCGACTTCGCGAGGTTGGCCTCGGTGCGCGCGCCGAGCACCGCGTTGCCGCCGTCGCGCACGACGGCCGCCGCGACCTGGTGCCCGAGCCCGGCCCCGACCCCGGACACGATGACGGTCTTCCCACTCAGCAGCATCCGGTCGCCTCCCGGCTCTGGCACTTCTTCTGACGGGGCGTCAGAGTAAGTCCGTCCGGTGGCGGAGGGAAGGGGAGCGGCATGACGGAGGACACACGGCCCGAGGCGTATGCGGAGCTGGCGTCGGTGGGGCCCTACGGGGTGCGCCCGGGGCACGCGCTGATCACCATGGTGGAGCCGCACCCGGGCCATGAGTACGCGTACAACCGCTGGTACGAGGACGATCACTACTACGCCGGCGCGATGGCGATGCCCTGGATGTACGCGGGGCGCCGCTGGGTGGCGACCCGCGAACTCCAGGAGCTGCGCTACCCGGAGAAGTCCGCGGTCGCCCAGCCGGTGAACGCGGGCTGCTACCTCTCCACGTACTGGATCACCGACGGGCGCTACGACGAGCACATGAAGTGGACCGTCGGCATCAACAAGCGGCTGGGCCGAGACGGGCGTGTCTACCAGGACCGCACCCATGTCTTCACCTCGTTCCAGGACCACGAGGCGACCGTCTACCGCGACGGTGCGGCCGGGCCGCGCGACTACCACGCCCTGGACCACCCGTACGCGGGCCTCGTCCTGGAGGTCGTCGACGCCGAAAGCCCCGATACTCGGGCCGAGTTGCTGGAGTGGCTGCGCTCGCGGCATCTGCCCGAGCGGCTCGCCGGGGGGCCTGCCGCGCTGGTGACGGTGTTCCGGCCGACGCCGCTGCCGGGCGACCGCATGACGTATGTGAAGCAGGTCGAGGGCGTCGGCACCCGGCTCACGCTGCTGTGGTTCCTGGAGCGGGATCCGAGGGAGGTGTGGGCGGACCACTTCACGGGGCTCGATGCCGAGGTCGCGGAGACGGGCCTGGGGAGGCTGGAGCTGGCGGCGCCGTTCATTCCCACCGTGCCGGGCACCGACCGCTACGTGGACGAACTCCGGTAGCGGCCGGGACCCGCGGACATGGCCGAGCCCCCTCGGCCGGGACGGCGGACCAGTCGAGAGGGCTCTTGTCGGTACTGCGGGTATCACGTCGGCTGTCGTGGGTGGTCAGCTGAGGGAATCCCGGGTCACCTCGGCCACGAACGCGTTCCACGCGCCGGGGGCGAAAGCGATCGAGGGGCCCTCGGTGACTTTCGAGTCCCGCACGGCGATGGCGTGCATCTCGGGGGACTTGACTTCGACACATGCGCCGTTTCCGGTGGAGTACGAGGACTTGGTCCAGGTGTCCGTGGCGCCCTGAAGAATTGCCATGTTCGCTCCGGTTCTTGCCAGTTGGTCGTTCTCGGCCAGCGTTCTTCGTTGGCGTGATCGACGCTACTCGCAGGTCCCGGGGTACGAGGCGGCCATTCACTCGACCGGATGGCATATTCCGGCCGGACCTTCCATCGCGGTGGGCGAGGGGTGTACGGTGCCGCGTTTCAGATCTCAGCCGGCCGTGCCCCGGGCGTAGTCCTTCGCGATCCCGGTAATGAATTCCCGGGTCTGGTCCACATTCAGGGCCTGTGCGCGCAAGTGCTCGTACATCACGCTGTATTTCTGGACATCATTGGCCTTTTCCAGGTAAAGGTCGCTGGTGACGCCCTCGATGTAGACGACACTGGAGTCCGAGGCGTCCGGAAATTCCAGAATCGCGTACTGGCCGTTGATTCCCGGATGCGCGCCCATGCTGAACGGCAGTACCTGCACGGTGACATGCGGCAGTTGGGACCGCTCGATGAGGAACTCCAGCTGGTCGATCATCAATTGCTTGTCCCCGACCCGACGGCGCAGCGCGGCCTCGTCGATGACCACCCACAGCCGCAGGGGGTTCTCCGTCGCCCGTACCCGCTCCTGCCGCCGCAACCGGACGTTCACGCGTTTCTCGACGTCGGTCGGGGCTGTCTCGGGGAGCGCCCCCGCGATGAGGGCCTCGGCGTACTGCGGGGTCTGGAGCAGGCCCGGCACGACCTGGGGATCGTAGACGCGCAGGCTCGCGGCGTCCGTCTCCAGGCCGATGTAGACGCTGTACGGGATGTCGCCGAAGGCGTGCCACCAGCCCTGCTGGCGGGAGTCCTTGGCCATCTGCATCAGCGAATCGACGATGCGGTGGTCCTCGACCTCGTACACCCCGCACAGATCGCGGACATCGCGCTGGCTGATGGAACGGCGGCCGTTCTCAAGGCGGCTGATCTTCGACTGGGACACCAGCAGGCGTTCTGCGACCTCTTCGGCGGTCATGCCTTTCAGCTCGCGGAGCCTGCGCAACTCCTGGCCCAGTCGGCGTCGCCTCACGGTGGGATTGACATTGGACGCCACGGGAAACGCACCTCCGGCTCACGGCTTTTCTGTTCTTCTGCTCTGCAGACTGCCACCAACATCCGGGCGCGCGCTGGGAAATGGCCACACACAGCGACTACGCAAACGCGCGGGGCTGTTGGGACAGCCCCGCGCGTTCATGGTGCGGCTCCCGAACCGGGTCATGGGGACGACGGTGCGGCGGTAATGCGATGCGGCTGGTGATGCGACTGGTCGTGCAGGTTCTGCCGGTGCGGCTGATGGTGCTGGCGGTGCTAGTGGTGTGCCACGGCCCTCGCCATCGCCCCGTGGTGCGCCTGCATCGGGACGCCGGCCGCCGCCGCGTGGCGGCTTCCGTTGTCCGGCGTGGCGCCGGGGCCCTGGCCGCCTCGGCGTGGCTGAGCGGCCACACCGTTCTGGACGTCCATCACGGCGTGCGCGACGAGACCGCCCATCGGGTCGTGCCTGATCAGGTCCCTGAGACGGGAGCGCGATGACCGCCCCTCGTTGCCGGGGTACAGGTGCTTGCCGAGCCCGACTGCGTGGGCCAGCGCGGCAAGCGCCGCGGTCCGCGGGTCCGGCGGTACGCCGGTGCGGATCGCACTGTCCAGCCGGGCCCTGATGTCCCGGCTGATCGCCGTGTCCGTCGCTTGGTAGCGAGTCGTCGGCAGCACCCCGCACATCTGGCCCGACACGGCATGGACCATGCCGCACCGCTCCAGGTGCGCGAGGTAAATCTGGCGGAGCCCGAGGCGGGGCCCGCCGATCCAGTGGACGGCCCGGACCGGGCTACCGCGCCTGCGCAGCAGTTCCAGTGCGGAGTCCAAGGTCGGATCTCCTGTCGGCCGTGCCATCACCACGGCGATACGATCCCCGTCTGGGGCTATCCGTCCTGCCAGAGCCAGCTCCACTAGCTGGGCTCCGGCGAGGCCGAGGTCGAGCGACTGCGGCTGCGCTGTGGTACCCGTGGCCGGGTCCAGAGCGAGCAGCAACAGCTCTTCCGGAATAGTTCTGCGGCTCCTGCCCATCCATGCCTCCCCGCGTGGATGAATGACAGGGTGACCCCTCTCACATTCATCTGTCGAGAGCGCCTGGGCGGTTCGTACGGGAACCAGCAGGTATGTCGTTCTCGTCTAGCCGGGGGGTCCTACCCGGCACACGGGACACTGGTACATGGTTCGGACAGTTTCGGATGACGCCACCCGGCGTCTGGAGGAGGCATCGGTGGCGGGCGAGTCCCCCGACAAGTCGGAGCAGAAGCAGTCGTCGGGGGAGACGACTACGAGCGAACGCGACCCGCGTATCGCGGTCTCCCACTCCCCGTCCCCCTCCGGGGTCCCCTCCGGCGAGGACGGCGCCAAGACGGCGAATGGTTCCGGCGCCGGTGCCCGTACGGGTTCCGGTCCGGCCTCCGGATCAGCCTCCGGTTCGGCTTCGGCCGCCGTGGCTTCCGCGCCGGGCGGCGTCGATCAGGCGACCGCGGTCTTCCGGGCCCCGCGCCAGGAGGACGGCGACTCTCGGCTCCGCGCCGCGGTCGCGGCGTGGGTCGACCAGGAGGCGGAGCCCAAGGATTCGGCTTCCGAGGGTGCGGCTTCCGGGCCGGAGGACGCTGCCAGGGCCGAGGCTCCCGAGCCCGGGCCCGAGTTCGAGGACGCCAAGTCCAGCGCGCCCGAGACCGAAACCGGTAGAGACGCCGACGCGGACGAGGACGGCGGGCCCGAGCCCACAGCCCCCGAGGCGGATGAGGCCGGGCAGGCGGGCGCCGAGCCGGAAGCCGCCGAGGACAGCGGCACCGACACCGAGGCGGCCGCCCCGAAGGCGGACGACCCCGCGCCCGCGACCCCCGGCACCAAGCCCGAGGCGTCCGACAACGCTGCCGCTGCCGCCAAGTCCGGCGCGGCCGGGCCGCGCGACGCCAAGGCCGACCAGGCCAAGGCCGACGACACCGAGGCCGACGACGAGGACGCTGCCCCCGGCGCGCGAGCCACCTCCTGGGGAGCCAAGCCGACCGCTTCCGAGGGTGGCGGATCGACCCCCTCCGAGCCGAAGGCGAGTCCCGCGAAGGCCGAGTCCAAGGCCGAGCCTTCCGACCCCAAGCCCGGCCCCGCGAAGGCCGAGCCCAAAGCCGACGGTGCGAGCCCCTCCGAAGCCGGCGCGAAGCCCACCGAGCCCAAGGGGATCGACCACCCCACCGCCGTCTTCAAGGCCCCCGCGCCGCCCGCCGTCGACCAGCCGACGGCGATGCTCAAGCTGCCCGCGCCCAAGCGGGAGCCCGCCGACGGGCGGACCGGCGATCCGGCTGCCGAGCGGACCAGCCAGTTCATACCGCTGCGGTCGGACGACGCGGGCCCCGGCACGGCGGCCCCCAAGAATCCCGCCGCCCCCGCCAAGAACCCCAGCGCCCCGGCCCAGGGCTTCGACGCCCCCGTCCGGAAGCCCGAGGCGCCCAAGGTCACCCCGCCGCCGGCCGCGGCCCCCGGCCCCGCCCCGGTCATCCCCGAGCGCGCCGAGCGGACCCGGCAGCAGCCGCTGCCGCCGAAGCCCCCTCTCGACCTGCTCGCCGAGCTGACGAACACCCCGCCCCCGCCGCAGACCCCGGTCCGCACCACGGTGCGGCGGTTCAAGATCTGGACCCCGCTGGTCCTGCTCCTCCTGATCGTCTTTGCAGTCGTACAGATCATGCGTCCGCTTCCGGATCCGAAGCTGACCCTGACCTCGTCGGCGACGTACACCTTCAACGGCGACGCGCTGAACCTGCCGTGGCCGGCCGAGGGACAGTCGGCGGTGTCCGTGGACGGGGTGGGCAGCCTCGGTACGCACGGGGAGCAGAAGCCCGCGCCGCTGGCGAGCGTGGCCAAGACGATGACGGCGTACGTGATCCTCAAGGGCCACCCGATAACCGGGAAGCAGGAGGGCGAGAAGATCACGGTCGACCAGCAGGCCGAGGACGACGCGAAGAAGCCCGACGAGTCGACGGCGCCGATCCGCAAGGACCAGCAGTTCACCGAGAAGCAGATGCTCGAACTGCTGATGATCCCGTCCGGCAACAACGCCGCCCGTCTGCTGGCCCGCTGGGACGCCGGGTCCGAGGAGGCGTTCATCGCCAAGATGAACGACGCCGCCAAGGAACTCGGCATGACCAGCACCACGTACACCGACCCGAGCGGTCTGAAGGAGACCACGGTCTCCACGCCGGTCGACCAGCTCAAGCTGGCCCAGGCCGTCATGCAGAACGACGTGTTCCGGGGCATCGTCAACACGCCCCAGATCAAGATCCCGGGCATCGACACGATGATCTACAACAACAACACGATCCTGCTCAAGCCGGGTGTCAGTGGCATCAAGACCGGCTCCTCGACCCCGGCCGGCGGCAACCTGCTGTGGTCGGCCGACACGGTCGTCGACGGCAAGAACCAGCGGATCTACGGCATCGTCATGGGCCAGCGCACCGGCACCACCCTCGACAACAAGCTGAAGGCCGCGATCAACAACAGCTACACGCTGATCCAGGCCGTGCAGAAGGCCGTCACCTCGGCAACGGTCGTCAAGAAGGGCGATGTCGTCGGGTACGTCGACGACGGGCTCGGCGGGAAGACCCCGCTGGTCGCCGCCAAGGACCTCAAGGCGGTCGGCTGGCCGGGCCTGAAGGTGGACGTCACCCTCGGCGCGGGCGGCAAGCCCGTCCCCCACTCGGCGAAGCCGGGCACCGTGGTCGGCGAGCTGTCCATCGGCTCCGGCAACGGCAGGCTGACCGCGCCGGTCGAGCTGAAGAGCGCCCTGGCCGAACCGGGCACCGGCGCCAAGCTCACCCGACTGGGCTGACCGCCCCGAACGCATCGAGGGCGCCCCGACCTGCGGGGCGCCCGCGTGCTAGCTTCGGGCAACTGGGGACGCGGGGACGGCGTCCTTGGAATCAGGGGACAATCTCGGGGGAGAGTCCTGGGGAGAACCTCGGGAACCCCCGCGCGGGACGTATGCAGCTGCAAAGTAAAGGCACTGCAGAGGCACACGGCCGCGCATGCCAGGTGAGACAGCGTGAGGCGGGAGAGCCGCAGTGACCACCGCTGAGCCGACGCCCACCCGCGCCGACAGCACCGCGAGTACGAGCAGTACGAGCAAGACCGGCACGGCCAGTGCGAGCACGACCGAGACCACGCGTGCGAACTCGGCCGGGTCCACGCCCTGGGCCAAGGCGCGAATACGCCTCGGAATGGGACCGGGACCGGGACTGGGTCCGAGCCCGGACTCCTGGCCGATGCGGCACCCCGTCGCGTTCGTGACGGCGGCCGCGGCCGTGACCCACATCCTGTGGTTCTTCCTCTTCGCGAACAGCGGCGGAGACCTCGCGGCGCAGGACGCCTGGACCGAGTTCGTCGGCCGGAACCCCAAGTCCGCGTACAACCTGGCCTGGTACGGCGGGATGCACCCGGTGTCGTACAGCGTGGTCTCGCCGTATCTGATGTCGGTGCTCGGTGTGCGGACGACGATGATGATCGCCGGGACCGTGTCGGCCGGTCTCACCGCGCTGATCCTGGTGCGCGTGAAGGCGGTCCGCAACCCGCTGGCCTGCTCTTTCGCCGCACTGTTCGCCTTCCTGTGCAATGCGATGTCGGGCCGGGTGACGTTCGGGCTCGGCATGATGTTCGCGCTCGGCGCGGTGGCCGCGGTGTTCTGCTGGCCGCACAACAAGCGCGAGAACCGCTGGCCGAAGGCGGCGGTGGCCGCGCCGTGCGCCGCGCTCGCCACCGCGAGCAGCCCGGTCGCGGGACTGTTCCTCGGCCTCGTCGCGGCCGCCCTCTTCCTGAACAAGCGCCGCCCGGGCGCGTACGCGATCGGCCTGCCGCCGGTCGTGGTGGTCGGCCTGTCGGCGTGGCTGTTCCCCTTCTCGGGTACGCAGCCGATGTCGCTGGCCACGACGTCGGGCCCGTTCCTCTTCGCGGTGCTGATCCTCTTCCTCGTACCGAAGGACTGGCGGACGGTCCGTACGGCGGCGCTGGTGTACGGCGTCGCGGTGCTGCTGTGCTTCGCGATCCAGTCGCAGATCGGCTCGAACATCACGCGCTTGGCGATGCTGTTCGCCGGAGTGGTGCTCCTGGCGGCGCTCCCCTACACGGTGCCGAAGTCCCGCAAGTGGTACGCGGTGGTGTTGGCCTTCGTCGGGCTCAACGGGTGGATCGGCTTCAAGTCGGTGGATGACATCGTCAGCACCGCCCCCGCCGCGACCTGGGCGCGGGATCTGGCGCCGCTGGTCGACCAGTTGCAGGGGCTCGACGCGGAGACCGGCCGGGTGGAGGTGGTCCCCGCCTCCAGCCACCGCGAGGCCTCGGCGTTCACCCCGTACGTGAACCTGGCGCGCGGCTGGAACCGGCAGGCGGACATCCAGCGCAACCCGCTGTTCTACGACGACACCCTGAACGCGGACAACTACCACGCCTGGCTGAACCGCTGGGCGGTGCGGTACGTGGTGCTGCCGCTGGGGCCGGCGGACGTCAACGGCGCCGTCCAGGAGGGCGAGCTCATCAAGGGGGGCCTGCCCTACCTGAAGCAGATCTGGTCGAACGAGCACTGGCGCCTGTTCGCGGTCGAGAACCCGACCCCGCTGGCGGACCCGCCCGCCACGGTCAAGCACGCCGGCGAGGGCGAGGTCACGGTCGAGGTCCGCTCCCCGGGCAAGATCCTGATCCGCATCCCGTACTCGCCCTGGCTGAAGCTGGTCGACGAGAAGGGCAAGGGGGTCGTGCCGCCGCAGGAAACCGCGGAGTCCAAACTCCGCAACCACGGCCCGAAGACGTACACGAACCCGAACGGCTGCCTCCGCAAGGCCGCTTCGACGCCCGCGGGCGACGAGTGGACGGAACTCCTCGCCCCGAAACCGGGCACGTACCACGTGGCCGCGCCGTACAGCATTCCCCGGGGGACGGGGTGCCCGGAGGGGGTTGTGGAGCCGTGAGGGGCCTGTCCGGCCGGTGGGCGTTCGGGGGCCGGTAGAGACCCCCGTCGGTCATCCGGGCCAGGTCATCGGGAAGCCCCGGGGAGCCCTGAGGAGCTCGCTGGATCAGGCCTGGCGTCCGGCGCCTGCGAGCGCCTCGACCGCGTCCAGTGCGAGGTGCCACGGATAGCCCTCCGGCCGGCGCTCACCCGGCTCGTTCGGCACGAACCCGCTCTCGCCGTACAGCACCGTCACCCCGGCCGAGCGCAGGGTCGCCACGGACTGCTCGAACTGTGGGTGCAGCACGTAGGCGGCGTTCACGCACGGCATGGCCACGGTCGGGATCCGTTTGCCGATCGCTTCGGCGATCACGCCCACCACGAAGGTCGAAGTCAGCCCGAGCGCCCAGGAGTTGACGGTATGGAACGTGGCGGGCGCCACCAGGATCGCGTCGGCCTCGGGCCAGACGTCGGGCTCCCCCGGCCGTTTGTACTGCGACCGCACAGGATGCCCCGTCAGCGTCGCAAGGCCGGACAGGCTCTCCTCCAGCCAGTCGGCGGCGGTCGGTGTCAGTCCCAGGCATACGTCCCATCCCCGTGCCTGCAACGTCTCGATCACCGTGGCAACCTCGAAGACCGGCGGGGCCGCCGAGCAGAACAAGTACACGGTCCGTGAAGTCATGCCGCCCAGTGGATCACATGCGACTGGCGTCGGATCGAGCGGAATCGGAAGGATCCGGAACTGCCATGGCTATGACCGTGGTCCGGCAAGGTTCCCGTGGACCGTGGTCAAGCCCCGAGCACATCCATCACGTGGTCATCGAGTTCCGCCACCCACTCCTCCCGCCGCCACGGATCCGGCAGCAGCCCCGCCTCGCGGGTCGCGGCCGCGTACAGGCCTTGCGGGGTCCCGGCCAGCGGGCCGGGACCCCTCGACGCCCTCGCCCATCTCGGCGAAGGAGCCGCCCAGTTGGCCGAGCTGCGCTCGAGAAGTCCGAGCCCGCTCCGAGTGCGATCGCCCCCGTCGGCGTGCGGGCGTACAAGTGGGCCAGGAGCAGCTGATGGCGCGCGTCGGGACGATTCGGTGCCGGGGCCTCCCAGCGGGCCACGGAACGCTGGAGCCCGGCGACGGACGACAGTGAAGTACGAGGGCGGCCGAGCTGTCCGGCGATCGCGCTAAGGGCGCGCGCCGTCCTGGCCGGGGACAGGCCGCGGCTGCGACGCAGTGCCTTGGGCATGGCCGCACCGGTCGCCCTGTCGTCACTCATGACTCCATCGTGGCGGGAAACGCCTGCGAAGAGAGTTGTACGGGCACGATCAGGCGTGGTTTCCCTTGTTCTGCCGTGTAGTTGAGGGTCTGTGAGGTGCCGGTCGATGGTTCGGTGGCGTGCGGGAATCCGATGGTCATCGAAGCGCGGTCGACCATCCACCGGTTCCGGGCGTGATAGGCGGGGGTGGCGAGTTCGGCGGCGCGTAGTTCGACGACGTCCTTGATACGGGCCCTCGTGCGAGCGATGGCCTGGCGCGCCTCGGCGTGCTGCTGGCCGACGCTGCCGGGTACGACGACGGCGAGGCGCGCGGCGGTGTTCTCGGCCAGCCATGCCGGAGCCAGGCTGTCGATGCCCTTGGCGCCGCCGATGTAGAAGTGGGCGTCGTCGGCGAATGGCCCGAGGTACGCCGCGAACAGGTCGGCGTAGTCGTGACGGCTGCGATGGCCGGTCGCCCGAGTCCCCGTAATCGCCACCGCTCTCGTGATCAACTCCGTGTCATAGGGTGTCACATCCCGCCCGGCCTCCCGCGTTGAGATCGTCTCCGCATGGACACCAACCCGCAGGGACTTGCAGGCCGACTGCGCAAGCGCGGACTCCACGTCGATGTCGGCCCCACCGACGCGGAATCCCTGCGGGCGGCCAACCCTCTCGACGGGATGCTCACCGAGCAGATTGCCGCGAACGGCAACCGTTACGTCACCTCCGTCGGCTTCGAGATCGGCGAACCCGGTCTCGAAGCGAGCTGCGCCGAACGCATCGCCCACCCGCTTGCCATTCCCGTACAGACCGGCCCCCGGGAGCACACGCCATGACGTCCACAAGCCGCACCAAGTTCTGCGTCTCCTGCGACCGGCCCATCGAGGGTGTTGCCATCCAGGTCGCGGGCGAGAGCCACCTGGGTGCGTCGAGCGGGGCCAGAGGGGACGACTTCCGGCATGTGAAGGGTGACCCGGCCTGCCGGCCGCGTGGCCGTTGATGCCGGGGCGCTCGATGCCCGGGCCGCCGGTGGCTCGACGCGTTCGGCTGGACCGTGCGTGCTGGGGGAGCGGATCGGGGCCGAAGGGGACGAGCCGATGGCTGCGGAACCCTGCTACGGCAGGGCACGGCTGCGCCCACAGACCCCCGGAGTGGTCAGAGCAGGCCCCGTACGTAGGCGGCCTGGCCGACGTGCTGGAGGTCGTCCCCCAGGACGCTCACCAGGCGGACGCCCAGGGTGACCGGCGGGTCCCAGCGCTCGTCCACGACGCGGTTGAGCGCGTTGCCGTCGAGCTTGCCGAGGAAGCCGAGCGTCTGCTCGTGGACCGCGTCGTAGTAGCCGAGCAGCAGCTTGCCCGAGGTCACCCGCACCTGGCCGACCTGCTTGGACGTGTGCCCGTATCCCGTGTCCGTCTTCGCCAGCGGCAGGTCGAAGCGGTCTGCCCAGCCCTTCGCCAGCCACACCTGCTCGATCCCGGCCGCGTCGGCGATGTGGTCGTCCTGCACCCGGGTGAGGTGCCAGATCAGCCATGCGATGGAGTTGGCCTCGCCGTCGCCCGGCCTGGTGTTGAGGTCGTCGGCGGAGAGCCCGTCGACAGCGGCGTGCACCTCTTCCCGAATGCGTCCGTAACCGTCGATGAGTACGTCCTGTGAGCGCATGCCACGCAGTCTCGTCCACGCGAGGGGTCCCGGCCAGCGGGGCCGACGGGCGTTTCGCGCCGAAACGGTTCTCCCCGGACGGGGACGTGGAAGGGCCCGCTCGCGGGCGTTACGACTTCAGGGTGGTTCCCAACAAGGTCATGATTTTCGGCGCGTCTACGGGCGTTTTGGGATTATCAAATACTAATTTTCGTGACTGTAAGGAATCGATCTGCCACGGATCGTATCCACTGCGCTCCATTGGAGATGAAATGAACGAGCTTCGCAAGGCGGCCGTCCTGGTCGTTGCCCTCGGCAGCTTCGGAATGCTGGCCGCCGGCACGGCCCAGGCACACGATGGCGGGAAGGGCGGTGACCAATTCGCTATCGGGCAGAGCAGCAACTGCCGGTCGCACGACCTGAACGTCGACGTCCTCGGCCAGGTCGGCATCCTCAACGGCGTTCTGGGCAACGCGCTCAACGGCGAGGGCAACCCGGGTGCGCAGAACACCCACCTGGGTTCGAGCATGGGCTGCAACAACAGCGCCCTGTAAGCCAGGCTTGCCGCAAAGCCTTGCGGCTGCCGCATCGCCGCCGACCAGGGCCTTGAGCCCCTGGCCTTCGGCGAGTGCGTACGACTCCATCGGTGCATGATGAGCGTCGCGCCCACGACCAACACGGGCGCGACGCTCATCCATGCGCCCCCAGGAGCCGCGTCCAGGCTCTCGTGCCGCCGCCGGGGCAGCCGGCCTTCGCGAGCATCACCCTCTGCTCCCCGCCCTGGCGCGCACCCCTGTGCGCCGTACCTGTGCGCCGTACCTGCGCTGCGAGACCGAAGGCCCTGCCGCCCAGGAGGGCGGCAGGGCCTTCGACCTGCTGATGCGCTGGTGCCCCCGGCAGGATTCGAACCTGCGACACCCGCTTTAGGAGAGCGGTGCTCTATCCCCTGAGCTACGGAGGCGGGCCTTGATGAAGACGTGGATGAAGATTGCGGCGTGATCGCCGCGACGACATCCAGTCCGCACAAGGACCTGGGCCGTCGATGAGAACGGCCCTGGACAGAGTAGCGGATGGGTGCGGGCTGGTGGGCGGCCCGTGGCGTGGTGGGCGGGCAGTCGGGGCGTGCTGCCACTGGTCGCCCGCCGGGCCGGTCCTGGGTGGTCGCCCTTGGGCTGGTGCTGTCGGTGATCCAGTCCCGGGCCTCGGCCCGAGCCTCAAGTGTCCGGTGCGGAAGCCGTGGGCTTCCTGCCTGCTTTATGCGGCTCGGTGCCGGGTGCTTTCGCCTTGGCGGAAGAGCCAGTTGAGGCGGGGTTCGATGAGGGGCCTCATCGCCTGCTGGATGGGACGGGTGCAGAGCAGGAGGGCGAGGGTGATGGACAGGACGGTGAGGGCGGCCTGGCCTGCCGGGTGGTGCAGGACTTCACGGTTGTAGACGTGGGTGTGGACCAGGGCTTGGCGCACGAAGGCGTGGACGAGGAAGGCGCTCATGGTGCCGACGCCGAGTGCGGCAGGCTGTACCCGATTGCTTCTGGGTTGGACGGAGGCATGTGGATGCTTAAGGGCGCAGGTCATTTCATGCCTGAACATGCGAAACACTCGTATATGCCCAAGGGCATCTTCGTGTCCGGCCCGGCCTGAACGGCCGATTGCCCGATGGATGCGCTGTCACGTGTGCACGTTCACGCCCTACTGGTCACCCGTGCGGCAGCGCGCTGCCCGCCGTCCACTCCGTCCACGGCAGGTTCCAGCCGTTGAGGCCGTTGTCCGGGGCGACCGTGCCGCCGGCCGTCGAGTTGCGGACGATCACCACGTCGCCGAGCAGCGAGTTCGCGTAGAACCAGGCGGCGGGGGAGTCCGGGTCGCCGCCTCCCTGGGTGTCCTGGAGGCCTATGCAGCCGTGGCTGGCGGCGGTGGCGCCGAAGGTCGAGGGCGCGGCCCAGTAGTTGCCGTGGATGAACGTGCCCGAGTTGGTCAGACGCTGGGCGTGCGGCACGTCGGGGATGTCGTACTCGTCGCCGAGGCCCACCGTGGTGCTGTTCATCTTCGTCTGCCGGTCCTGCTCGCTGATGACCATCGTGCCGTTGTACGTGGCGTACTTGGGCTGGCCGGTCGAGACGGGCACCCGCTTCACCGTGGCGCCGCCGCGCCGCACGGTCATCTCCTGGGTGGCCGCGTCCACCGTGGAGATCTGCTCGCGGCCGACCGTGAAGGAGAAGGACTTGTCCTGAACTCCGTAGATTCCCTTGGCCAGTTCGAGCCCGTCGAAGTCGAAGGCGACGGTGACCTTGGAGTCCGGCTTCCAGTAGTCCTGCGGGCGGAAGTCGATGCGGCGGTCGCCGAACCAGTGGCCCGTCGCCTGCTGGCCGCTGCTCGACGTGATCTTCACGGCGGATTCCGCGGCCCTGCGGTCGGTCACCGCCTTGTCGAACCTGAAGGAGACCTCCATGCCGACCCCGACCGTGGAGGCGTCCTCCGGGGTGTAGAACGCGATCGCCGAGTTGTTCTCGGAGACCGTCGTGAAGCGCGTGGTCGTGGTCGCCGCCCGCCCGTCCGGGTCCTTCGCCTCGGCGGTCAGCGTGTACGCCGTGCCGCGGGTCAGGTTCGCCGAGGGGTGCCAGGCGGTGCGGGCCGGGGTCAGCGCGCCGGGGATCGCCTTGCCGCCTTGGGCCATGAGGGTGACCGAGGTGAAGGTGCCGTCCGCGACGCTCGCCCCGACGTCCTTGACGGTGATGCCGACATGGTCCGCGCCGTCCTTCGGCGTGGTGGTGATCCGCGCCTTCGACACCGTGGGGCTGGGGCTCGGGGACGTGTCCTTGCCGCCGCCCGACGAGCAGCCGCCGAGCGCCAGTACGGCCACTGCGAAGAGGGCCAGGAGCGGTGTGATCCCGGGGTGGCGGGCCCGTATGCGCCCGCCGGCCGACGTGGATGCCGGTGCGGACGTCGCGGCGGATATCGACGCGGACCTCGCTGTGGGCTTCACCTTGGACGTCTCCCCTCCGGCAGCTGCCAGCCTGGATGCCCGTTATGCGGGTGTATGCACCTTTCTTGTAGTGTGCGATAACGCCCTGTTTGTGCGCATGCGGAGTTCTGGGTCGTCGACGGACGGAGTCGAAGGATGACGTACGGACCCCGTTGGGGGCGGATACCCCGGATGGGCCGGCCCAGCCGTCGGCGGGCCACCCGTATGCGCATGGTGCTCTGCTCGCTCGCCGGGGTGCTGCTGCTCGTGGGCGCCGCCGCCGTGTACACCTGGCACCGGCTGAGCGGAAACATCAGCAGCGTCGAGTTCGGCTCGCTGCTCACCCCGGAGGCCTCGGCCACCTCCGACCTCAACATCCTGGTCGTCGGCTCCGATTCGCGGGCCGGGAAGAACGCCGCGCGGGCGGGCGGGGGCGAGGACGCCGGGCGCTCCGACACCACCCTGCTGCTCCATGTGTACGGCGGCCGCAAGAAGGCGGCGCTCGTCAGCATCCCGCGCGACACCATCGTCAACCGTCCCGCCTGCGCCGCCGCATCCGGCCAGAACGTGCCGGGGCGCGACCGGGTCATGTTCAACGCCGTGTACGAGATGGGCGGAGCCCCCTGCACGGTCGCCGCGGTCGAGGCGCTGAGCGGCGGGCTGCGGATCAACCACTACGTCGAGGTCGGCTTCAACGGCTTCGCCGAGCTGGTGGACGCGCTCGGCGGGGCCGACATCACCCTGGTCAAGCCCATCGACGACAAGCAGAGCGGGGTCCATCTCGCAGCTGGCAAGCACCACTTGAACGGCCAGGAGTCCCTCGGCCTCGTGCGCACCCGGCACGGCGTCGGCAACGGCAGCGACCTCGGCCGGATCCAGCTCCAGCACCAGTTCCTGGCGGCGGTGATCGGCAAGATGGCCGGCCAGGACCTGCTCACCGACCCGGTCAGGCTCTTCGCCGTCGCCGACGCCGCGACGAAGTCCCTCACCACCGACTCCTCCCTCGCCCACGTCGACACCCTCGCCTCGCTGGTGTACTCGATGAAGGGGCTCGGCGCGAAGGACGTCCAGATGGTCACCCTTCCGGCCCAACTGGAGCAGGGCGACGAGGACCGCCTCGTGCCGGACGCCGCCCGGGGCAGGATGCTCTGGGACGCCCTGGAGGCCGACCGCCCGGTCCCGCAGGACGCACTCACCGGCACGGCCTCGGAACCGAACGGAATCGGCCAAGTGGTGACGCCGGGCTGACCCCCGGGGCCGTTGTGTTTTACACCGACCTTGACCGGGGCGGGGCAGCGGCATAGCGTCGTGGCCACGGGGACTGAGCAGGCGCTTAGGAGGGCGATCCGGTGGCGACGACTGGGGCGACGGGAGCGACGGGGGCTTGGAGGGCGCAAGGCGGTGGGGCGCGGCCGCCCGGGCCGCACATCGAGCCCGCTCGCGCCGAGGCGCTGCTCACGGCCCCCGGGGCGCCGTTCGCCGTCGTCCGCGGGGAGGCCGGCGCCCTTGAGTACGCCTCCGGGCCGCGCACCCTGCGGGAGTTCGTCGAGACGGTCTGGGCGTTCGGGGAGCAGCCGTTCCTGATCGCCGAGGGCGGAACGTACTCCTACGCCGGATTCCTCGCCGCCTCCTGCGCGCTGGCCCGACGCCTCACCGGCGTCTACGGGCTGCGCCCCGGCGACCGGGCCGTCATCGGCATGCGTAATCACCCCGAGTGGCAAGTCGCCTTCTGGGCAGCCCAGTTGGCGGGGCTTGTGGCCGTGCCGCTGAACGCGTGGTGGACGGCGGAGGAGTTCGCGTACGCCCTCGACGACTGCACCCCGCGCGTGCTGCTCGTCGACGGCGAGCGGCTTGAGCGGGTGGCGGGCTGGGCCTCCACGCACAGCGTGCGCGGCATGGTCTTCCACCACGAGGGTGAGCTGCCCGGCGGATTCGAGCGGTTCGACGACCTCTGTGAGCTCACCTCGCCCGACCCTTCCGCGGGGCCGCCCGACGTCGACATCCCGCCGGACGCCGACGCCACCATCATCTACACCTCCGGCACCACCGGCCGCCCCAAGGGGGCCGTCGCGACGCAGCTCGCGCAGGCCGGGGCGGTCATGAACCCCCGATTCCAGGCGGCCATGTCGATGCTCGGCCGTGGCATCGTCCCGGGTCAGGGGCCCACCCCTGTCACCCTCATGACCTTCCCCTTCTTCCATGTCGCCGCCTTCACCTCGCTGTACGCGGCGATGGCCGCGGGCGGCACGCTCGTCCTGATGCGGAAGTGGGACGCCGGGCGGGCGCTCGGGCTGATCCGGGAGCACGGGGTCACGCATTACGCGGGGGTGCCTGCCACCGCCCTTCAGTTGCTCGCCGCCGCGGACGAGACAGGGGATCCGCTGGAGAGCCTCACCGCGCTCAACACCGGCGGTGCGGCGGCTCCGCCCGGGCTCGTGGGCGGGCTCACCGCGCGGTACGGGTCCCGGATCGAGCCGCGCAACGGGTACGGGCTGACCGAGACCAGCGGGGGTGTCCTCGCCAACTTCGGTGCCGAATACCGCAGTTGGCCCGACAGTGCGGGGCGGCCCACTCCCGTCACCGAGGTGCGGATCGCGGGGGCGGACGGTTCCGCGCTCGCCGACGGTGAGGTCGGCGAGCTGTGGCTGCGCGGGCAGTCGCTGGTCCGGGGGTACTGGGGTGATCCCGCTGCCACTCAACTCGCCTTCCAGAGTGGGTGGTTCAGGACGGGGGACCTCGCGGTGCTGTGCGACGGGCGGGTCGCGATCGTCGACCGGATCAAGGACATGGTGATCCGGGGTGGGGAGAACGTGTACTGCGTGGAGGTCGAGGGGGTTCTGCACGATCACCCCGCGGTGCTGGACGCGGCGGTGGTCGGGGTGCCGCATCCGGTGCTGGGGGAGGAGGTGGGGGCGGTCGTTCAGGTGCGGGGCGGGTCCGGGGTGACCGCGGATGCGCTGCGGGCGCATGTGGGGGCGGTGCTTGCCGGGTTCAAGGTGCCGGCGCGGATCGTTCTGTGCGAGGGGGCGTTGCCGCGGAACGCCACGGGGAAGGTGTTGAAGCGGGAGCTTCGGGGAGTTTTCCCCACCCCGCCCCTTCCCTAAGGCCTCCGGCGGGTGGAGGGGTGGGATGGCCGCCGTTCCCGGGTGCTCCGCCCCCGGACCCCCGATCGCGCCTCAAGGGCGCTCGTCCTCGAGGGACGGACGGGCTGGACATGGGCTGATGTCCGTGATCGCCCGGCGGGCTGAGTGTGGGCTGCGGTCCGTGAACGACGGACGGGCTGAGCGTGGGCTGTGTCCGCGACCGGCCGGACAGGCTGGGTATGTCCGCACAGGCAGACGCCAGGTATGAGGCGGGCTGAACGGGCTCTCAGGACCTCGTCACCCGTACGTGATAATTCCCCATCCCGTCCACCCCCGTCACGGCTATCCGCACCCCGTTCGCCTTGTCCACGAACGTTTCTCCTGTCGTGTACGGGGCGTCCGACAGTTCCGCGTTGACGTTGGGGCTGCGGGTGCAGCCTCCTGTGGCGGGGTGGCTGTCCGAGACGTTTACCGGACCCCTGCCGGTGTCGACCTTTGCGTCCACCCGGTAGATCAGGACCCCGGGTTTGCAGACCGCCTCGTCGTTGCCGGCCTGGGTGCGTACCTCTATCGCGTACCCGTTGTCCTTCGTCACCGGGACGAAGACCAGTTTCGGGCCGCCCTCCGTGGCGAGCGGGGTCAGGGCGTACTGGGTCGCGCCGCTGCCCGTCGCGCAGGACACCTGGCTGTTGTCGAGCCAGCCCAGCTTCCACTTGTGCCAGCCCAGCATGTCGTTGTTGGCGCCCCAGTCCTCGGACATGATGTCCCAGTGCCCGACGGCCCCGCCGCCCTGCGGGGTGTAGAGGTCGGGCAGTCCGAAGACGTGGCCGTTCTCGTGCGGCAGCACCCGGTAGCCGGTCTCCCCGTACGAGCCGGAGCCGTCGTCCTGGCGGCTGTAGACGAACGAGGTGTTGGAGAGAGGGACGCCGTCCGCGTAGGGGGCGTCCTCGTTTCCCGAGAACGTCACCGAGAGGACCGTGTCGAGCGCGGAGGGGCCGGCGTTCGGGGTCACCAGCACGTTCACCAGGTCGTACTTCGAGAAGTTCACCTTCGAGCCGGCCGCCGCGATCACGTCCTGGACCAGGCGGTGGTAGCCGGGTTCATAGGGGGAGCCGCGCTCGATCCCGTACGCCGTGAACGCCTTCGGCATCCTCAGCCAGTCCGGGATCGGGGCCTCGGCGCGGTAGTCGAGGCGGCCGTAGGAGGCGTTGCGGAACCAGTCGCTGGTCTGCGGGAAGAACTCCTTGTACCGGCTGAGCGCGGAGCCGGGGCCCACTGCGTCCGGGAAGTCGATCATGAGGGTGAGGGCCCGGACTATGCCGGTGGAGTGCGCGTAGCCGGGCGGGGTCGGGAGGCCTTCCGACATCTGCACGCCCAGCGCGGCCGGGATCCGGCAGGGTTCGAGCAAGGACTCGCCGGGGGCGGCCGTGGGGCCCGCGGAGGCGCGGGTGGCGATCGACAGCGTGGTGGAACCGGTGGTCAACGTGGCGAGCGCGACCGAGGCGAGAGCGGCGCCGAAGAAGGTGCTCCGGCGCCGGCGGGGTATCCGGCGGCCTGGTGCCCGAGCCGGGCGGGACTGGCTGTCGTCCATGCGCACGCGCTCGCCTTCGGGGACGCGACAGCAGGCCGGGTCCTGACTGTGCTCGTCTGATCACCCTGTGTCGGGCGTGTCGCGGGCGCGCGCTGAGTGGGCTGAATGGGGGTTTTTCCGTATATGCGTGAACGTGACTCAAGTCACATCCGAGTGGGGAAATAACCGGGGAAGGTTTCCCCGTTTGAACCTTCGTCCCCGCTAAACGGGGAATGCTTCCCCGCTTGGGTTCAGGTCCCCGGCGGACACGTGCGACCAGCACGTCCGATCACTGACGACCAGCAAGAAGGAGCAGAGCCGTGCAGACTGCCGCCGCCCCCGTCGCCGCAGCGCCGCGCCGTGCCCCGCGTCCGCGGGCCGACGCCCTGCGCAACCGGGAGCGGATCATCGCCGCCGCGCGCGAGATCTTCGTCGAGTGCGGCGCCGAGGTGCCGCTGGACGAGATCGCCCGCCGGGCCGGCGTCGGCAACGCCACGATCTACCGCCACTTCGCCGACCGCTCGGAGCTCATCACCAGCGTGGTGCTCCACGTCATGGACCGGGTCTCGGACCGGGCCGAGACGGCGGCCGCCGAGGAGGCGGATCCCTTCGAGGCCCTGCGCCGCTTCGTGCACGCGGCGGCCGACGAGCGGATCGGGGCGCTCTGCCCGATGCTCTCCGAGACCTTCGACCAGGACCAGGCGGAGCTCAACGCGGCCCGCGAGCGCCTCGAACGCGACGTCGAGGGGCTCATGGGGCGGGCCCGCGCGGCCGGCCGGCTCCGCGCCGATGTCGCCGTCGGCGACCTCATGGTCGCCCTCTCCCAGCTGACCAGGCCGCTGCCCGGTACGCCCTGCCCGAACATCGACCAGTTCGTCCACCGTCACTTGCAGCTGTTCCTCGACGGGCTTCAGGCCCCGGCGCGATCCGAACTGCCGGGCAGCGCGGCGACCCTCGACGACCTCCGGCGGAGTTGATCGCCTCCCACTTTCACTTTCCGTTCACGCCCTCAACTCGCTGCTCAAGAAACCTGGTTGAGGTCTTGCGCAAGCGTAGATCAAGCTAGTTTCCACACTTATCTCGGTAATCCGCGTCCCAAGGTGGCTACCCCCATGTCAAAAACAGTCGGTCTCGACAAGAAGGGCCAGCTCTCGCCGGCCCCCGACCCCAGTCGCTGGAAGGCGCTCGCCTTCATAGCCCTGGCCCAGCTGATGGTCGTCCTCGACGCGACCATCGTGAACATCGCGCTGCCCTCCGCCCAGCACGCGCTGCACATCAGTGACGCCAACAAGCAGTGGGTCATCACGGCCTACGCCCTGGCGTTCGGCGGGCTGCTCCTGTTCGGCGGGCGCATCGCCGACCTGTGGGGCCGCAAGCGGACCTTCGTCGTCGGCCTGCTCGGCTTCGCCGCGGCCTCCGCGCTCGGCGGCGCCGCCACCGGCGAGGCCATGCTGCTCGGCTCGCGTGCGCTCCAGGGTGCCTTCGGCGCGCTGCTCGCGCCGGCCGCCCTGTCGCTGCTCGCGGTGATGTTCACCGACGCCAAGGAGCGCGCCAAGGCGTTCGGCATCTACGGCGCGATCGCCGGTGGCGGTGGCGCGGTGGGCCTGATCCTCGGCGGCTTCCTCACCGAGTACCTGAACTGGCGCTGGACCTTCTTCGTGAACATCCCGTTCGCGATCGTCGCGGCCCTCGGCGCCTACCTCGTCATCCGTGAGCCCTCGGGCACCCGCAACCGCTCGCCGCTGGACGTGCCCGGCGTGATCCTGTCGACCACCGGTCTGGTCGCGCTCGTCTACGGCTTCACCCGCGCCGAGTCGGCCGGCTGGTCGGACGCGCTGACCATCTCGATGTTCGTCGCCTCGGCCGTGCTGCTCGCGGCCTTCGTGACCGTCGAGGCCAAGGTGCGCCACCCGCTGCTGCCCCTGCGCGTGGTCACCAACCGCAACCGCGGCGGCGTCTACCTCTCGCTCGGCCTCGCGGTCATCGCGATGTTCGGCCTGTTCCTCTTCCTGACCTACTACCTCCAGGTCGTGAAGGGCTTCTCGCCGGTCAAGACGGGCTTCGCGTTCCTGCCCATGATCGCGGGCATGATCACCGGCTCCACCCAGATCGGCGCCCGGCTGATGACCCGGGTCCCGCCGCGCCTGCTGATGGCCCCCGGCTTCCTCACCGCCGCCGTCGGCATGCTGCTCCTGACCCAGCTCGACATCGACACGTCGTACGCCGGCGTGATCCTGCCGGCGCAGATCCTGCTCGGCCTCGGCATGGGTACGGCGTTCATGCCCGCCATGTCGCTCGCCACCATCGGGGTCGAGCCCCGGGACGCCGGTGTCGCCTCCGCGATGGTCAACACCTCGCAGCAGGTCGGCGGCGCGATCGGCACCGCCCTGCTCAACACCATCGCCGCCTCGGCGACCACCGCCTACGTCACCGGCCACATGGCGCTCGGCGCAGGCAACCCGGAGCTCCTGAAGCTCCAGGCCATGGTGCACGGCTTCACCGCCGCCATCTGGTGGGCGGTCGGCATCCTGGCGGTCGCCGCCGTCATCGCCGCCACCCTCATCAACACCGGCCGCCCCGGCGGCAGTTCGGTCTCCGGACTGGGCACCGGTGAGGACGTCGAGGACGAGGTGCGCATCCCGGTGGTCGCCCACTGACCCCCCGGTAGCACCCCGGACGCACGACCTGCCCTGGCCCCGCTGACCTCAGCGGAGCCAGGGCAGGTCCGCTTTCGCGTCCGTGGGCTGGAGGCCCTGCGCCATCACCCGCATGATCTCGCCGAGCTGGTCCGCCTGCTCCGGAGTCAGCCGGTCGAACATCGCCTGCCGTACGGCGGCCACGTGCCCCGGCGCGGTCCGCTCCAGGACCTCGTACCCCGCGTCCGTCAGGATCGCGAGCTGGCCCCGCTTGTCGGAGGGGCAGTCCTCGCGCTTGACCCAGCCGTTGTTCTCCAGGCGCGCGACGGCGTGCGAGAGCCGGGACCGGGTGATCTTCGAGTTCTTGGCCAGCTCGGTCATCCGCAGCCGGCGCCGCGGCGCCTGCGAGAGCTGGACGAGCAGCCCGTAATAGATGTGCGGCATCCCGGCGTCGCGCTGGAGCTGTCGGTCGAGGTGGTCTTCGAGGAGCCGGGTGGCGTGGAGGTAGGCGCGCCAGGTGCGCTGCTCCTCGTCGCTGAGCCAGTTGGGTGCCGAGGTCATACATCTACTGTACGGACACTTCTTGAAAGTTGAACTAGATCGCGTTAGGGTAGGTAGAAGAGCTTGAGACTTCAAGCATGTCTGCCCGTACCGTGCCCGGCCGCCGGCCCGGCCGGCCGGACTGTCAGTGAGTGAGCCGGAGAGTCGTCATGACCGTCGCCCGCGCCGAGCGCATGCCCGCCCTGTACCTCTCCCACGGCGCCCCGCCGCTCGCCGACGACCCGCTGTGGCCGGGCGAGCTCGCGGCCTGGTCCGCCTCTCTGCCCCGGCCGACGTCGATCCTGATGGTCTCCGCGCACTGGGAAGAGGCCCCGCTCGCGCTCGGCGCCACCGAGACCGTGCCGCTCGTCTACGACTTCTGGGGCTTCCCCGAGCACTACTACCGGGTGCGCTACGCGGCGCCCGGCGCCCCCGGACTCGCCGACTCCGTACGCAAGTTGCTGCGCGCCCCCGGCATGCCCGTGCAGGACATCGCGGACCGCGGGCTGGACCACGGCGCCTACGTCCCGCTCGTCGAGATGTTCCCCGCCGCCGACATCCCGGTCCTCCAGATCTCCCTGCCGACCCTCGACCCGCGCAAGCTGTACGACATCGGCCGCACGCTCGCGCCGCTGCGCGACGAGGGCGTGCTGATCGTCGGCAGCGGATTCTTCACCCACAACCTGGCAGCCCTGCGGCACACCGGCGGCCAAGTGCCCAGCTGGTCGGCCGAATTCGACGACTGGGGCGCACGGGCGCTGGCCTCCGGCGACCTCGACGCACTGCTCGACTTCGAGCACAAGGCGCCCGCCGGGCGACTCGCTCACCCCCGCACCGAGCACTTCGCCCCGCTGTTCGTGACGATGGGCGCGAGCGAGGGCGAGCCGGGCGGGGCCCGCAGCGTCATCGACGGGTTCTGGATGGGGCTCGCCAAGCGGTCGGTGCAGTACGGCTGAACGGGCGTGCGGGGCAAGGGGGTTGGCCGCCCGGGACCTCCTATGCTTCCCCGAGCTCCTTCTCGTACCAGGCCACGTCCCAGTAGCGGCCGAACTTGCGGCCCACTTCCCGGTACGTGCCGACGTGGGTGAAGCCGAAGCGTTCGTGCAGCCGGAGGGAGGCCTCGTTCGGCAGGGCGACCCCGGCGTACGCCCGGTGCACGTCCTCGCCCGCGAGCGCCTCGAAGAGCGAGCGGTACAGGAGCGTGCCCACGCCGCGGCCGGTCGCCTCCGGCGCGCAGTAGACGCTGACCTCCACGGAGGTCGCGTACGCGGGCTTCGGACGGAAGGGGCTGCTCGTCGCGTAGCCCAGGATGCCGTTCCGGCCGACAAATCGGTCATCGTGAGCAACCAGAAGGCGGTGTGGGCCGTCTTCGGGGTGGGAGTGCAGCCACGGACGGCGCTGTTCGGTGGTGAAGGCGGCCGTGTCGAATGTGATGGCGGTCTCACGGATGAAGTGGTTGTAAAGGTCCGTGAGGGCCTCCAGATCGGCCTCCACGCCAGGCCTGACCTGCACCTCTGTACGTTCCTGCGGCACCTGAACCCCTCCCGTGGCGGCACAGGGTACTGCATGATCACGAAAATCGATGGGCGGGACGGGAATTCTGTCCGGATTCCAGCCGTTGTTTCCATCGGATGCAGGGCACCCGGGAGGGTGTCGCGACCCACTCAGTAAGGGAGCACGCATGGCAACCCGCGCCGTCGCCCGCCGACAGTCCGCCTCTGGCGGTTCGGAGTCGGGAAGCAGGGTCCGCGCAGTCAGCGGTGAGATCGCCGACCGCGACCTGGTCGGTATGTACCTCGACGAAATCGCGCGTACGCCGCTGCTCGACGCCGCCAAGGAGGTCGAGCTCTCGCAGACCATCGAGGCCGGTGTGTACGCACGCCAGATCCTCGACGGAGAGGTGGTGGACACCAAGGCGGCCGGAGCCTCGCGCGAGGAGCTGGAGGCGCTGTACGCCGCCGGTGAGCGCGCCAAGGACCTTTTCATCCGATCCAACCTCCGCCTCGTCGTAGCCGTGGCCCGCCGCTACCCGAGGGCCGGCCTGCCGCTGCTCGACCTCATCCAGGAGGGCAACGCCGGCCTGGTGCGCGCGGTCGAGAAGTTCGACTACGCCAAGGGCTTCAAGTTCTCCACGTACGCGACCTGGTGGATCCGCCAGGCCATCACCCGCTCCATCGCCGACCAGTCCCGCACCATCCGCCTGCCCGTCCACCTGGTGGAGGAGCTGGGCCGCATCCGCCGGGTCCAGCGCGAGTTCAACCGGGAGAACGGGCGCGACCCCGAGCACACGGAGATCGCCGCCGAGCTGGGCACCACGCCCGAGCGCGTCGGTGACGTCCTCGACTGGGCGCGCGACCCGGTCTCGCTGAACATGCCGGTCGACGACCAGGGCGAGACCCAGTTCGGCGACCTGCTCGAAGACACCTCCGCCGTCTCCCCCGAGCAGTCCGTGCTCACGCTGCTGCGCAGCGAGGAGCTGGACGACCTGATCTGCAAGCTCGACGAGCGCACCGCCTCCATCATCAAGATGCGGTACGGCATCGACGACGGCCGCGAGCGCACGCTGACCGAGGTCGGCAAGGAGCACGGCCTGACCCGCGAGCGGATCCGGCAGATCGAGAAGCATGCTTTGCTCGAACTGAAGAAGATGGCCCGCGACACGGGCTTCGACGCGGCGGCCTAGGCCCCGCCCCCAAGACGAGCTCCGGCACCTTCCCCCCCCTGGTGCCGTGAGCTCCGGCCCCGGCACCTCTCCCCCCCTGGTGTCGGGGCCCCTCTCATTCCCCCGGCCCGGGTGCGGTCGCCCGCGTGAGACGCTCGCCCAGATCGCGCAGATAGCCGGTCATCGCCTGCGGTCCGTTGACGGTGAACTCGCAGTCCACCAGGGCAAGCCGCAGCGCCACCCACTCGAGGGAGTCGGTGCACGAGGTGCGCAGCCGGCAGCGCCCGGCGTCCAGCGGCTCCGGCGCCCCCATCGACGAGGGCAGCCGGGCCGTCACGAAGTCGGCGGGCGCCTCGAAGGTGACGTCGACGTCCAGGACGGGCTGCAGCCGGTTCATCGAGTTGCGCACGAACTCGGCCGCGTTCGCCTCGGGCAGCTCGCGCGGCGCGAACCGGGCGCCGGTCGCGAAGGGCTCCGCGACCCGGTCGACCCGGAACGTACGCCAGTCGCCGCGCTCCACGTCGTACGCCACCAGGTACCACCGGCGCCCCGTCGACACCAGGCGGTACGGCTCGACCAGGCGCTTGGTGGCGGTGCCGTCGCCGGAGACGTAGTCGAAGCGGAGGCGCTCCTGGCCGGTGACTGTGGAGGCGAGCGTGGTCAGGGTGCGCGGGTCGACGGTGGCGCCGTCGCCGCGCCAGGGCCCGGCCAGCGGCATGGTCGCCGCCTGGAGGCTCGCGACGCGGTGGCGCAGGCGCGAGGGAAGGACCTGCTCCAGCTTCGCCAGGGCCCGCACCGAGGCCTCGTCCACGCCGTCCACCGCGTGGCCCGCGCCCGCGCGCAGGCCGACCGCGATGGCCACCGCCTCCTCGTCGTCCAGGACCAGCGGCGGCATCGCCTTGCCCGCCACGAGCCGGTAGCCGCCCTCGGCGCCGCGCGCCGCCTGCACCGGATAGCCGAGCTCGCGCAGCCGGTCGATGTCGCGCCGCACCGTGCGCCGCGACACGCCGAGCCGGTCGGCGAGCTCGCCGCCGGGCCACTCGCGCGGGGTCTGGAGCAGGGAGAGCAGTTGCAGCAGCCGTGCCGGGGTATCGGTCATGTCATCCAGGATGCCCGGCCAAAGAGGACACGCTTTGACCTATAGGGGGTCTAACTTTCTTCTCATGACCTCCACCACGACCAGTAGCACCACCCCAGAGTCCGCGGCCACAGCCGCAGCAGACCGCCGCCGGTGGTTCGCCCTGGCCATCGTGATGACCGCGGCCTTCATGGACCTGGTCGACGTCACGATCGTCAACATCGCCATCCCGTCCATCCAGAAGGACACCGGGGCGAGCTTCTCCTCGATCCAGTGGATAACGGCCGGCTACGCGCTCGCGTTCGCCGCGGGCCTGATCACCGGCGGCCGCCTCGGCGACATCCACGGCCGCAAGAAGCTCTTCCTCATCGGCATCGGCGGCTTCACGCTCGCCTCCGCCCTGTGCGGCTTCGCCGCCAACCCGGAGATGCTGGTCGCCTCCCGCATCCTGCAGGGCGCGATGGCCGCCATGATGGTGCCGCAGGTCCTCTCGATCGTCCACGCCACCTTCCCGGCGCACGAGCGCGGCAAGGTCTTCGGCCTGTTCGGCGCGGTCGTCGGGCTCGGCGCGGTCTCCGGGCCGCTGCTCGGCGCGCTGCTCACCGAGTGGAACCTGTTCGGCCTCGAATGGCGCCCGATCTTCCTGATCAACCTGCCGGTCGGCATCGCGGGCCTGGTCCTCGGCATCAAGTTCATCAGCGAGTCCAAGGCTCCCAAGGCGCTCAAGCTCGACCTCGTCGGCATGGTCCTGGTGACCCTCGGCCTGCTCATGCTGCTCTACCCGCTGACCCGCGGCCGCGAGCTCGGCTGGCCGCTGTGGGGCTACCTCTCGATGGCCGGCAGCGTCCTGGTCTTCGCCGGTCTCATCGCGTACGAGCGGATGAAGGCGCGGCGCGACGGCTCCCCGCTCATAGAGCTGTCCCTGTTCAAGGTGAAGAGCTTCGCGGCGGGCATCGCCGTGCAGGCCACCTTCGGCGTCGGCCTCGGCGTCTTCTTCCTCGTGTGGACGCTCTACATGCAGATCGGCCTCGGCTGGAGCGCCCTGCGCGCCGGTCTGACCGGCGTGCCGTTCTCGATCGCGGTGTCGGTCGCGGCGGGCATGTCCGTGCAGAAGCTCGTCCCGCGCTTCGGCCGCAAGGTCCTCCAGGCGGGCGCCCTGACCATGGTCGCCGGGCTCCTGATCTACATCTGGGAGGCCGGCCGCTACGGCATGGACATCGCCCCCTGGCAGATGGCGCTCCCGCTGGTCGTGATGGGTCTCGGCATGGGCCTGATCGTCGCCCCGCTCACCGACGCGGTGCTCTCCGAGGTCCCCAAGGAGCACTCGGGTTCCGCGTCCGGGCTGATCAACACCGTGCAGCAGATGGGCAACGCGCTCGGCCTCGGCCTGGTCTCCGTCGTCTTCTTCGGTTCGATCGGCGACGACCTCGTACCGCCGCAGCTGAACCGGGCCTTCGTGGACGGCTTCCAGCACTCGCTCTGGTACGTCGCCGGGGTCCTCGCGGTGATCTTCCTGGTCATGTTCGCGCTGCCCGCCAAGCCGCAGCAGCACGTCGAGGGCGCGGTGGACGAGGCCGGCCTCCTCGACCTGACGAAGGACGCGCAGCCGGTCGGCTGAGCCCGCTGTACACGGCGATGGCCCGCACCCTTCAAGGGCGCGGGCCATCGTGCTGTCCGGGCCCGGGCCGGGTGGCTCTCTCGCGCCGGGACCAAAGTCCGTTTGTGTCCGTCGAATGCCCGAATTGATTTACATGGCGGAGGGCTGGCCGTACTGTGGCGGTGTAACCGCAGGTTCGGGCACGGAAACGGACGTAAACAGACATGTATGCACCGGAGCGGCAGCAGGAGATCCTGCGGATCGCGCGGGAGAGCGGGCGCGTCGACGTGCTCTCGCTCGCCGAGACCTTCCAGGTCACCGCCGAGACCGTACGGCGCGATCTGAAGGCACTCGACCGGGCCGGTCTGGTGCGCCGCGTGCACGGCGGGGCCATCCCGGCCGGGCGGCTCGACTTCGAGCCCGACCTCGCCGAGCGCGAGTCCACCGCCGCCGACGAGAAGGACCGCATCGCGCGCGCCGCGCTCGCCGAACTGCCCGCCGAGGGCAGCGTCATCCTCGACGCCGGATCGACCATCGCCCGCCTGGCCGCCGAGCTGCCCCTGGACAGCGGGCTCACCCTCGTCACCCACGCGCTGCCCGTGGCGGCGAGGCTCGCCGACCACCCCGCCATCGACCTCCACCTCGTCGGCGGCCGGGTCCGCCACCGCACACGGGCCGCCGTGGACGCCTGGGCGCTGCGCGCCTACGGCGAGATCCGCGCCGACGTCGTCTTCCTCGGCACCAACGGGTTCTCCGTCGCCCACGGCCTCACCACCCCCGACCTCGCCGAGGCCGCCGTCAAGCGCGCCGCGATCGGCGCCGCCCGGCGCGTGGTGCTGCTCGCCGACTCCGCCAAGCACGGCCAGGAACACTTCGCCCGCTTCGGCGGCATGGCCGACGTCGACCTCCTCATCACCGACCGCGGGCTCGCCCCCGACCTCGTCGCCGCCATCGAGGCCGCCGGCACGGACGTGATCACCGTATGAACATCCTCACCGTCACCCCCAACCCCAGCCTCGACCGCACCTACGAGGTCCCCGGGCTCGAACGCGGCGAAGTGCTGCGCGCGACCCGCGAGCGCGTCGACCCCGGAGGCAAGGGCGTCAACGTCTCCCGCGCCGTCGCGGCCGCCGGACACCGCACGGTCGCCGTCATGCCGCTCGGCGGCGCCCCCGGCGCCCTCGTCCAGGAACTCCTCGGCGCCGAGGGCATCGAGGTCGCCCCCGTCCCCGTCGCGGGCCACACCCGCTCCAACATCTCGGTCGCCGAACCGGACGGAACCCTGACGAAAATCAACGCGCCGGGTCCCCGGCTGACCGCCGCCGAGAGCGAGTTGCTGCTCGACACCGTGCGGGGGCACTCCGGCCGCGCCGACTGGATCGCCTGCTGCGGCAGCCTCCCGCGGGGCCTGGCACCCCAGTGGTACGCCGATCTCGTCGCCCGCGCGCACGCCGCCGGAGCCAAGGTCGCCCTCGACACCTCGGGCCCCTCCCTCATCGCCGCGCTGCGCGAACGCCCCGACGTGGTCAAGCCCAACGCCGAGGAACTCGCCGAGGCCGTCGGCCGCCCCCTCGCCACCGTCGGCGACGCGGTCAAGGCGGCCGAGGAAGTACGGGAGCTGGGGGCGGGCGCCGTCCTCGCCAGCCTCGGCGCCGACGGCCAGCTCCTGGTCACCGCCTCCGGTACGTACTTCGCCTCCGCTCCCGTCGCGACCGTACGCAGCAATGTGGGAGCCGGTGACGCCTCGCTCGCCGGGTTCCTCGCGGCGGGCGGCGAAGGCCCCCGGGCGCTCGCGGCCGCCGTCGCCCACGGCGCCGCCGCGGTCCAGCTCCCCGGCAGCGTGATGCCGGCCCCCGGCGACCTCGACCCGGCGGCCGTCACCGTCACCGACGCCGTCCCGCTGGACCGCCCCCTGACGGAACCGGCGCCATGACCCCGCCCGCCACCCCTCACCGCCCGCAAAGGAGCCCGCGATGAGCCAGATGATCACCGCGGAACTGGTCGACCTCCACCTCGACCTGGCCGCCGACTCCAAGGAAGCCGCCGCCCGCACGCTCGCCGAGCGGATGGCCGGCCTCGGCCGCGTCACCGACCTCGACGGTTTCCTCGTCGACGTGGCGGCCCGCGAGGCCCAGATGCCGACCGGCCTCGACGGCGGCATCGGCATCCCGCACTGCCGCAGCGCCCACGTCACCGAGCCGACCCTGGCCTTCGGGCGCAGCGCGGCCGGGATCGACTTCGGCGCCCCGGACGGCCCGGCCGACCTGATCTTCCTCATCGCGGCCCCGGCGGGGGCGGACGACGCCCACCTCTCGATCCTGTCCTCCCTGGCCCGCCAACTCATGGACGCCGAGTTCACCGCGGCGCTGCGGGCGGCGACGACGGCGGGGGAGGCGGCGGCGCTGATCGCGGGCGAGGAGGCGGCGCCCGAGCCGCAGGCCGAAGAGGCCCCGGAGCCCGAGGCCCAGCCGCACGAGACCGAGCCCTTCCGCATCGTGGCCGTCACCTCCTGCCCCACCGGCATCGCCCACACCTACATGGCGGCGGAGTCCCTGGAGCGGGCCGGGCGGGCCGAGGGCGTAGAGATCGCCGTCGAGACCCAGGGCTCGTCCGGGTTCACCCGGCTCGACCCGGCCGTCGTCGCGGCCGCCGACGGCGTGATCTTCGCGCACGACGTGCCCGTACGGGACAAGGAGCGCTTCGCCGGAAAGCCCACCGTGGACGTCGGCGTGAAGGCGGGCGTGAACCGCCCCGCCGAACTGATCGCGGAGGTCCGCGACAAGGCGGACCGCGGCGAGATCACCGAGCCGGGCGGCACCAGGCCGTCCCCGGTGGAGGCGACGGGAGAGCCGGGCGAGGGCTACGGCACCAAGCTGCGCAAGTGGCTGATGTCGGGCGTCAGTTACATGGTGCCGTTCGTCGCGGCGGGCGGTCTGCTCATCGCGCTGGGCTTCGCCATCGGCGGCTACAAGGTCAGCGACGCCCCCTTGGTCATGGACCACTTCCTGTGGACCGACAGCGGCAGCTGGGCCGCGCTGCTCTTCCAGGTCGGCGGCGTCGCGTTCAAGTTCCTCGTGCCGGTCCTGGCGGGCTACATCGCGTACGGAATGGCCGACCGGCCGGGCCTGGTGCCCGGCTTCGTGGGCGGCGCGATCGCCCTCGACATCAAGGCGGGCTTCCTCGGCGGCCTCGCGGCCGGTCTGATCGCGGGCGCCGTGGTCATGGCGATCCAGAAGGCCAGGATCCCCGCATCACTGCGCGGCATCATGCCGGTGGTGGTGATCCCGCTGATCTCCTCGGCGGTCGTCGGCTTCCTGATGTTCCTGGTCATAGGCGAGCCGATCTCCAAGCTCCAGTCCGCGCTGACCAGTTGGCTCAACGGCCTCTCGGGCGCCAATGTGATCGTCCTCGGCGTGATCCTGGGCCTGATGATGTGCTTCGACCTGGGCGGGCCGCTCAACAAGGTCGCGTACACCTTCGCGATCGGCGGGCTCGCCGACGGGGGCGACGGCAGCTTCAAGGTGATGGCGGCCGTGATGGCCGCGGGCATGGTCCCGCCGCTGGCGATGGCCCTGGCCACCACCGTACGGGGCCGCCTGTTCACCCGTACCGAGCGCGAGAACGGCAAGGCGGCGTGGGTGCTCGGGGCGTCGTTCGTCACCGAGGGCGCGATCCCGTTCGCGGCGGCCGACCCGCTGCGGGTCATCCCCTCCGCGATGGCGGGCGGCGCGGTCACCGGCGCCCTGTCGATGGCCTTCGGCTGCACCCTGCGGGCGCCGCACGGCGGGATCTTCGTGGTCCCGCTGATCGGCAACGCCTTCCTGTACCTGCTCGCCATCGCCGCCGGCACGGCGGTCAGCGCCGGCCTGGTCATCCTGCTCAAGGGCCTGCGCAAGCAGCAGCCCGGGAGCTCCCGGAACACAGCCCCGGCACCCGCCGGGGAGAAGGTGACGGTCGCCGCCTGACTGGTTCGGCCCGATGTGCCCGGTCCCTGCCGTGGGGCCGGGCGTCTTCGGCCGTCATGGCGTGACATGTACCACTTGAGGACCAAAGTCCTTGCATCTCCCTGCCACAAGTCCCGGCCCGTGTTGTCTACTGGGGCGCGTGGCTCAGAACATCACGATCATTCAGCAGATAGGCCTTTCCGTCCTCGCTGCGGCGAGTGTCGCCTGGGTCGTCGGCCTGGTCCGCATACTGCGCCGGGAGCGCGCCGACCGGGCCGAGTGGCATGCCCTGCGCACCCTGCGCGCGGTGGGCCGGCAGGCCGGGCCGCCCGCCCGGGAGGAGGTGGCGCTCACCGAGGCGGAGCGAGCCGCCTTCGCGGGCCTGATCCGCCAGCTCGATCCGCGCAGCTCCTGAACGTACGGCCGGAACGCACGGCCGTGAGGTGAGGGTCCGCAGGTCCTTCGGGGTGCCCGTGCGGCCCTCAACTCACATGGGCGCGGCGCTCCATGGCGGCTCTGGCCGCCTGTTCCGTCGCGTACACCTCGCACATGTGGCGGCCGTCAGGGGTCGCCGTGTGCTCGACCTCCCACAGGCTCAGCTCGCCGCCGTCGAGCAGCAGGAAGGCGTGCTCGTACAGCGTGAACGCGGCATCCCGGCCGGGCATGCGGCAGTGGCTGCCGAAGGCCTGGGTGATCCGGTGCGCGTGCGCGGCCCGCAGCCTCAGCGTGGTCCGCCGGCCGGGCCGGTCCGGGTTCTCGGCGCGGCGAAGGAGCCGGCGCGCGTGGTCGGCGGAATCGTCCGGTGCGTACGGGTGGGGGCGCGGTGCGGCGCCGTCCCGCCCGGCGAGGGCGTCGGGGCCGAAGCCGGCCTCCCAGCAGTCCTCCAAGTCCTGGAACAAGTCCTGGACCGGGTCGGCGCAGCCGCCCCCGTATCCGGCCAACTCGGCCTCCAGTGCGCCGAGTTCCTCGTCGGGATGGCGAGTCTCGTGGGGAAGGGCCCGGCGGCGCAGCCGGGCGGCGGCGATGCGGGCGTCCTCCTCGGCCGCGTACACCTCGTGCGCGTACTCGCGGCCGTCATTATGGGCCAGCTCCCACAGGGTGACGGTGGTGCCGTCCAGGAGCAGATAGCAGTGCCGGTACGTCTCGCGGCTCAGGCGGTGGCCGCCGGGGCCGGACGCCGATGTGTGGAGCGAGGAGTGCAGCGAAGTGGTGTGCGCCATCGCCAGGGCGAGGCGCTCGACGAGCTCGTCCGGCAGGTCGAAGGAGTTCAGGGCCCGCCCCAGGAGCGCGGCCACTTGTTCCTGGGCCGAGTCGTCGCCGGGGCCGCGCTCGCCGTCGAGCGGGTGGGGCACATGGAGCACCAAGGCTTCTCCTGGCCGTCGCTGTTGGTCACGTAGAAGGTGCTCAACGTAGCCCCTGGGGGCGGATCGCGCAGCGGGCATGGCCGAAACTTTTCCGGCCGGCACCCCGTAAAGGGGTTACCGGCCGGTCAAGTCGCCTGGTGCGGAAGGGGGTTGGTCAGGAGGTGCTGTCCGCCGTCCACTGAGCCCACGGCATGTTCCAGCCGTTGAGGCCGTTCTCCGGGGCGATCGTCTTGTCGGGCGAGCCCTTCACGACGACCACGTCACCGATGAGGCTGTGGTCGAACATCCACTTGGCCGGAGTGTCGCCGGCGGCGCCCTTCACGTCCTTCATGCCGACGCAGCCGTGGCTGGTGCCCTCGTTGCCGAACACCGACGGGTCGCCCCAGTAGTTGCCGTGGATGAAGGTGCCCGAGGTGGACAGGCGCATCGCGTGCGGCACGTCCTTGATGTCGTACTCGCCGCCGAAGCCCACGCTGTCACCGTTCATGCGGGTCTGCGTGAACTTCTCGGAGATCACCATCTGCCCGTTGTAGGTGGGGTGTTCGGAGCTGCCGGTCGACACCGGAATCGTCTTGATGGTCTTGCCGTCCTCCTGGACGGTCATCTCCTGCGTCTTCACGTCGACGGTGGAGACCTGGTTGCGGCCGATGGTGAAGGTGACTTCCTTCGACTGCACGCCGTAGACGCCCTTGGCACCCTCGACCTTGTCCAGGTCGATCTTCATGGTGACCTTGGAGCCGGCCTTCCAGTACTCCTGGGGCCGGAAGTCCAGGCGCTGCGAGTTGAACCAGTGCCCGACGACCTGCTGCCCGCTGCTGCTGGTCACCGTGATGTGCGACAGGACGTCCTTCTTGTTGGTGATCGCCTTGTTGAAGTCGAAGGACACCGGCATGCCGACGCCCACCGTGGAGCCGTCCTCGGGGGTGTAGTTGGCGATGAAGCTGTCCTTGGCCGAAACGGTCGAGAACTGCGAGTTCTCCGTCGCGGCCCGGCCCTTGTCGTCCTTGCCGTTCGCGGCGATCTTGTACTGGGTGCCGCGCTCGATCTTGCCGGTCGGCTTCCAGGAAAGGCCGTCGGCGGCGAGCGTGCCGGGCACGGTCTTGCCGCCCTGCACCTCGGTCATCGTCACGTCGGACAGCTTGCCGCCCTCGGCCTTGACGGTGACGTCGTTGATGGAGGCGTTGGTCGACCCGTTCTTCGCCGAGATGGTGATCTTCAGCGTGGAGGCGTCCTTGGCGGCCGAGGCGTCCGCGCCCTTGCCGCTCTTGGCGTCGTCGTTCGCCTTGGCATCGCCGCCGCAGGCAGTCAGCGCGAGCGCGCCGACCAGGAGGCCCGCGGCCCCCGCGACGAGCCTGGCCCGGCGCCGGGCAAGCGGACGCGCGGTGCGCGGGGTGCTGCTGAACTGCTGAGTCTGCGCTGCGTTGTCCGACGCCGGCGGTGTCACGGGCTGCTCCATGTCTGCGTGGTGTACTGCGAAATGAATCCAGTACGGACATAGAGAACCCAAATGGCCCAATGGTTGCGAGATCCGATGGTGACGGCGGTCACAATCGGGGCTCTCGGGCAGCTCAACTCCCGTACAGATCCCCATAAGAGGGAAAAGTTCCCCCAGGCCCCTCGACGCTCACGGCGGCCCGCACGCCTCGCACGATCGCCCGCGCGACGACGTCGGCCCCGGCGGCGAGGATGTGGTTCAACTCCTCGGGGCCGAGAGCCCGGTCCGTCCTGCCGGGCCTGCCGGGGCCGTCAGGGCTGTCAGGGCTGTCGGGGCTGTCGGGGCCGGAATCGTGCGATCCGGTGGCGAGGGCGAAGATCGTGTCCCCGTCGTGCATCAGGTGTACGGGGCGAATGGCACGGGCGAGCCCGTCGTGGGAGGTCCCGGCGAGCTTCTGCGCCTGCGGCCGGGTGAGCCGGGCGTCGGTGGCGACGACGGCGAGGGTGGTGTTGAGCGGCGGCATGCCGGTGCGGACCGCGTCGAGCCGCGCCCGGGCGGCCAAATGCCTTTCAGGTGAGGGGAGTTGATGATCGGTTACGTATCCGTACTCTCCGTACAGGGCGCCGTTGTGGGGGTCGATGGGGGAGCCGACGGCGTTGACGACGGCGAGGGCGGCCACCGTCGCCCCGGAGGTGAGGGTGACGCTCGCGGTGCCGACGCCGCCCTTGAGGCCGCCGACCACGGCGCCGGTCCCGGCTCCCACGTTGCCTTCCGCGACGTCGCTCCCGGCGGACGCGGCCGCCTCGACGGCCGCCCGGCCCACCGCCGCGTCGGGCCTGGCCCGCCAGTCGCCGCCGCGCCCCAGGTCGAACAGGCAGGCCGCGGGCACGACCGGGACCACTTGGTGCGGCTCCGGCCCCACCCGCACCCCGCGCTGCTGCTCCTCCAGCCAGGCCATCACCCCGGCCGCCGCGTCGAGCCCGTACGCACTGCCGCCGGTCAGCACGACGGCGTCGATGCGCTCGACGACGTTCCGCGGGTCGAGCGCGTCGGTCTCCCGGGTGCCCGGGCCGCCCCCGCGCACGGCGACGGCGGCGACCGCGCCGCCGGGCGGGGCGAGCACGACGGTCGTGCCGCTCAGGGCGTTCGGTCCGGGCACGGCCGCGTGCCCGACGAGGAACCCGGCCACATCGGTGAGGGAATTGTTCATGGCTCCCTCCCTACCACGGCAGCTGGCCACCGCGGCAGTTGAGCGCCGGCTCTCAGAACTTCGGCCCCAGGTAGGTTCCGCCCGAGGCGTCGAGGACGTGCCCGGTGACCCAGCGGGCGTCGTCGGAGGCGAGGAAGGCGACCGGGTCCGCGATGTCGGCGGGCTGCCCGATCCAGGGCAGCGCCTGGGCCTGGATCATGTTCGCCTCCATCTCGGGCGACGACCGGAAGAAGGCGCGGGTCCGGTCGGTCTCGGTGGGCCCCGGCGCGACCAGGTTGACCGTGATCCGCCGGGCTCCGACCGCGTTGGCGAGGGTCCGGGTGTACGTCTCCATCGCGCCCTTGGTCATCGTGTACGCCAACTCGCCCTCCAGCGCGATGCGGGTCACTGCGGAGCCGATGGTGATGATGCGGCCGCCGTCGCGCAGGGTGGGCAGCAGGTGCTGGGCGAGGAAGAAGGGGGCGCGCACGTTCACCGCGAAGAGACGGTCGAAGAGGTCGGGGGTCGTCTCCGCGTACGGCAGGTGCCCGGTGACGGCGGCGTTGTTGACGAGGATGTCGAGGAACTCCTCACCGGTGTGGGCGCGCAGCCCGCTGCGGACGGCGTCGGCGAGCTGCTCGACACCGTCGACGGTGTCGAGCTCGGCCCCGACGGCGAAGGCGCGGCCGCCGGCCTCGACGATGGCGTCGACGGTCTCCTGGGCGGCGGGCCCGTCGGTGCCGTAGTGGACGACCACGAGGGCCCCGTCGGCGGCGAGCCGCTGGGCGATGCCGCGGCCGATACCGCGGGAGGCGCCGGTGACGAGGGCGGTCTTGCGGGCGAGGGCACGGGCGGGCCGCCCCTGGCCCTGCTGACCCTGCTCGCCCTGGTGCTGCTGGTGCTGCTGCATGGTGTGCTCCCAGTTCTGGCCCTGCGGGCGGGGCCCGGCGGGGTTCGGCGTCGGGGGGCGGCTCCCTTCCGACAGGGACGACTCTGGGTGCGCCCGCTCACGGGGTGCGCACGGGGCGCTGACGGGGTGGGGGTGGGGTGGTGAGTGCGGACCGGTGGGGGCTGGTCGCGCAGTTCCCCGCGCCCCTATCAGGGTTGACCTTGGCAGGGTGCCCGTGCAGGCATACCCAGCCTGTCATGGGGGTCCCCCCTGGCCCTTAAGGCCTTGGGGGCGATTGAGGACGAGCGCCCTTCAAGCGCGAACGGGGTCTGGGGCGGAGACCCAGGTCAGCTCGCCGGGCAGGAGGACAGGCTCGATCGGGCGGCCGCCAGCGCCGCAGGGGTGCCGGCCCGCCGAGCCGCCACGAGCGCCCGCTCGAAATCGGCCCGGGCGGCCGCCAACCGCCCAGCCCCGCGCAGCAGTTCCGCCCGCTGACGCAACAGGTCCGCGACGTCCTCCCAGCACCCCAGCTCCTCGAAGAGCACCAGCGCCTCGTCGGCGCACGCCAACGCCGCCTCCGTGTCACCAAGGGCTCCCGACACCCCGGCAAGACCGGCGAGCGTCGTCGCCGTCCCCCAGCGTTCGCCCAGCGAGCGAAACGCCGCGAGAGCCGCCGACAGGTCGAGGGCGGCCTCCTCCACCCGGCCGTGGAAGAGGTGCAGATGCCCCGCCCCCGCCCGGGCGAGCGCCCGGGTCCAGGGGTCGGGGCCCGTCAGCTCGGGCCGCTCGGCCCCCGCGGACGGCCCCGCCGAGATCGCCCACAGGAACGCCGTGAACGGCTGCCGGAACGGCCGGTCCCGTTCGGCCACGATGCGCGCCGCCCGCGCCCGTTCCGCGCCCGGAACCGCCCCGCCCGCCCCCGCCGCGAGCACGCACAACACGTACGCCTCGCCGAAGTCGAAGCCGCAGTCGAAGTCGACCCCCTCCATTCCGCCGGGCACGTACCCGTCGAGCGCGCCCAGCAACTCGGCCGCCACAGGCGCCACATCGGCCCGAAGCCCCCGCAGCCACCAGAAGGACGAGAGCGCCGTCAGCAGACGCAGGGCGGACGGAAGGTCGTCGCGGGTCGCCCGCACCAGCGACGCCCGCAGGTTCGCGTGCTCCGCCGAGAGCCGCTCCAGCCAGCGGAGCTGATCCGCCGAACGGAGCTCGGGATCGGCCGCCTCGGCGAGTTCGAGGAAGTACGCGGTGTGGGCAGCGCCCACCAACTCCCGCGAACGCGACGGGAGTTGTTCGGAGGCGTACGCCCTGATCGTTTCCAGCATGCGGTACCGCCCCGAGCCCGCCTCCACGAGCGACTTGTCGGTGAGCGAGGCGAGGAGGTCCTCCGCGTCGGGGCCCGCGCCGCAGACCCGCCCGGCCGCCTCCGCGGTGGCGCCGCCCGCGAAGACGGTCAGCCGTGCCGCGAACTCCCGCTCCTCGTCGCTGAGCAGCGACCAGCTCCACTCCACCACCGCCCGCAGTGTCCGGTGCCGCTCCGGCTTGGTGCGGTCGCCGCGCGACAGGAGCCGGAAGCGGTCGTCGAGCCGGTCGGCGATCTCCGCGAGCGGAAGCTGCCTCAGCCGGGCGGCGGCCAGCTCGACGGCGAGCGGAAGCCCGTCGAGGGAGTCGCAAATGTCCCGCACGGTACGGGAGTTGGTGTCATCCGGTTCGAAGTCGGGGCGTACGGCGAGCGCCCGGTCCGTGAAGAGGCGTACGGCCGCATCCGTGTCCAGCGGCCCCACCGGCCGCAGCGACTCGCCCGTGATGCCCAGGGCCTCGCGGCTGGTGGCCAGGACGCGCAGGCCCGGGCAGTGGGACAGGAGACGATGGGTGAGGGCGGCGGCGTCCTCGACGATCTGTTCGCAGTTGTCGAGGATCAGCAGCACGGCACGGTCCCGCAGGGCCTCGACGAGCGCCGCCTCGGGATCACCGGCGCCGCTGTCGCGCAGGCCGAGGGCGCCGCGCACGGCCAGGGCGGTCCGGGGCGCGGCCGACAGGTCGACGAAGCACACCTCGCCGGGCAGGCGCGCGGCCGCCTCCAGGGCGAGCCGCGTCTTGCCGGTTCCGCCCGTCCCGATCAGCGTGACGAGACGCGACGACCCCAACAGGCGTACTAGGACGGCCAGTTCGCAATCGCGGCCCACGAAGGAGGTCAGCTGGGCGGGCAGCCGCGATGCCGGGGCGGTCCGGGCCTCCTCCCCGCGCAGGATCGACAGGTGGACCGCCGCCAGCTCGGGGGAGGGGTCGGTGCCGAGCTCCTCGGCGAGCAGCGTACGGGCCGTCTCGTACTCGGCGAGCGCCTCCGCGCCCCGCCCGCCGCGACGCAGCGCCCGCATCAACTGGCCGCGCAGCCGCTCGCGCAGAGGGTGTGCCGCGACCGCCTCGCGCAGCCAAGGCAGCAGCTCGGACGGGTCGCCGCCGAGGGCGAGTTCGGCCTCGGCGAGCTCCTCGACGGCGCCCGCGCGCAGCTCCTCCAGGCGTGCGGACTGGGCGGCGGCGAAGGGGGCGTGGGTGAGGTCGGCGAGCGCCGGGCCGCGCCACAGCCCCAGTGCCTCGCGCAGCAGCACGGCCGCGCGCCCGGGATCGCCCGCCTCCCGGGCCCGCGCGCCCTCCCTGGCCAGCTGCTCGAAGCGGAGTACGTCGACGTCCTCGGGGTCGGCGACGAGGCGGTAGCCGGCCGGCCCGTACTCGATGTCGACGCTCTTGCGCAGCCGGGACACCTGCGACTGAAGCGCGCCCGGGGCTCCGGCGGGCGGCTCGTCCCCGTAGAGCGCGTCGACGAGGCGCTCGGCGGGGACGGTGTGGCCTGCGTTCAGCACGAGGTAGGCGAGCAGGGCGCGCAGCCGGGGCCCCGCGGGGGCGGTTTCGGCACCGTCTATGCCCATCGGGCCGAGCAGGAGGAAGCGCATGCCCCGATTCTCGCGCAGTTCCCCGCGCCCCTGGCCGTGCTGATGCCGGCCCGCGCCGGAGCCCCAGGAGTCCAGCTCGGCCACCTCACGAGTGGGGAAAAGGTCCCCCCGGAACGGGACTTTGGCGGGGCCGCACCCGCCCCTCACCGCGTTAGCGTGGAGAACGCCGGGGTGCCACGACACCACCCCGGCACCCACTCCTCGCCCGCCTTGTGCTGAACCGGTACGAATCCGTACGGCCGGAAGTGTTGGCCGTCTGGCGCCCCCGCCGTCTGGTGTGCTGTGCGCATGCCACGCATGACCGCACGCAGCCGCCACGAGGAACACCGCGCCTCGACCCCGCTGGAACTGTTCTTCGACCTCTGTTTCGTCGTCGCCGTCGCCCAGGCCGGCGCCCGCCTCGTCCACGCCCTCGCGGAGGGGCACGTGGGCGCGGGGCTCGCGGGATACGCAGCCGTGTTCTTCGCGATCTGGTGGGCGTGGATGAACTTCACGTGGTTCGCCTCGGCGTACGACACCGACGACGCCCTGTACCGGGTCGTCACCCTCGTCCAGATCACCGGCGTGCTGATCCTGGCCGCGGGCGTGCCGCGCGCGTTCGACGACGGCGACTTCACGATCAGCGTCATCGGGTACATCGTGATGCGGCTCGCGCTGACCAGCCAGTGGCTGCGGGCCGCCGCGAGCAGCCGGGACCCGGCCGAACGCCAGGTGTGCCTGCGGTACGCGGCCGGGCTCGTGCTGTGCCAGCTCGGCTGGGTCGGCATGCTGTTCGTCCCGGACTCCGCCCGCACCTGGGTGTTCCCGCTGCTCGCCCTGGCCGAACTGTCCGTCCCCATGCTCGCTGAACTCCGCCACACCACCAGCTGGCATCCGCACCACATCGCCGAACGGTACGGGCTCTTCACGCTGATCGTGCTCGGCGAGACGGTGTCGGCGGCCACCATCGCCGTACAGGAGGCCCTCGACGAGCACGACGAGCTCGGCGATCTGCTGCCGCTCGCGGCGGGCGGGCTGCTCATCGTGTTCGCCGCGTGGTGGATCTACTTCGCGGTGCCCATCCACGACCACCTCACCTCCAACCGGCAGGCATTCCTGTGGGGTTACGGGCATTACGTGGTGCTCGCTTCGGCGGCGGCGATCGGAGCGGGGATGGAGGTGGCGGTGGAGCAGGCCGTCGGCAAGGCGCACATCTCCGCCATCGCGGCGGGCTCCGCGGTGACCGTGCCGGCGGCGCTGTTCATGCTGACGGTGTGGGGGTTGCACTCCCGGCACTTCAAGCGGGGCATGGCTCAGCAACTGACGTTGCCCGTGTCGGCGTTGACGATTTTGGGGTGTACGTTCGCGGGGCGGACGGGGGTGCCGTTGGCCGGGGCGGTGGCTGCGGTGACCGTGGCGGTCGGCTGGACGCTGAACCGTCGCCGGGCGGAGGGGGCTTCCCCCACCCCGCCCCTTCCCGAAACCCGCCGGGGGTGAGATGGCCGAGCTGGACTCCCGGGGCTCCGGCGCGGGCCGGCATCAGCACTGCCAAGGGCGCGGGGGAACTGCGCGACCATCCCGCCACGGTCCGAAGGCCGCAAGCGGGTTGGGGGCGCGGGGAACTTCGCCAACGCCCGTACGGTCCGCACGCCGAGCGGAAGGGAGGCCTCCAGATTGGCCCAGCCCTATCGCGCCAAATTGGCCTGTTCATAGGGCCGTTCAAGATCGTAGGGTCAAGCCATGACCAAGGAAACGACCCCCCAGGCCCCCCAGGCCACCCCGCCGTTCCCGCCCGTCCTCACCCGCCGCACCGACGCCGAGACCTGCGCGGACCCCAGCAGCGTCATGACGCTGCTCGCCGACTCGGATCGCACGGCCGACGGCTTCACCACCTACCGGTCCACCTTCGCCAAGGGAGCCGTGGGGGCGCCCGCCCACTTCCACACCAAGGCGACCGAGCTGTTCTTCGTGATCAGCGGGTCCCTCCAGGTGCTGGTGGGCGAGGAGGTCACCGTCCTGGAGGCCGGCGACTTCCTGGCCGTGCCGCCGCACACCCCGCACGCCTTCGCCGCCGCGCCCGGCTGCGAGGCCGACGTCCTGTTCGTGTTCACCCCCGGCATGGGCCGCTTCGACTACCTGCGCCTGCTCGGCCGGGTCATGCGCGGCGAGGCCGACCCGAAGGAGATCGCCGAGTCCGCCGAGCGGTTCGACAACCACTACTGCGACAGCCCCGCCTGGCGCGCCGCCCTGGAGGCGTCCGCGTGATCGATGCCGCGACCCACGTCCGGGTGGCCCGGCCCTCGCGGGACCTCGCCGCCGCCGAGCACTTCTACGTGGACGGCCTCGGCCTCGACGTCCTGTGGCGCACCACCGAGCGCGTCGCCGGCGAGCACGACCTCGTGATGGTCGGCCCGTCCGGCGGGGCGTGGCACTTCGAGCTGACCCGCGACCCAGAGCACCCGCTGGAGCCGACGCCGTCCGTCGACGACCTGTTCGTGGTCTACCTCGGCACCCCCGTGGACGAGGCCCTGGTCGACCGCCTCGTCGCGGCCGGCGGAACCCGCGTCCCCGCGCACAACCCGTACTGGGACGAGTACGGAGTCACCGTCGCCGACCCGGACGGCTACCGCCTGGTGCTGTGCTCCCGCACCTGGGGCTGAGCCGAGCCCGCACGATCACGAGCGCCTGACCGATCACCCCGGCCGACAACGGTCCCACGGGCGCACCAACTCCACCTGCGCGGAGGCAGGTTCAACCCGGTCGGCGGCCTGCTCCGGGTCACCGATCTCGGCCGCCTCGATCCCGAGCGCCCTGACCTGGGCCCATGCGGGGCATGGGCCATGGACCGCATCGACTCGTCGGTGACGCCCGCGCCACCGATCGTCCTGCCACGCCTGCGGGCGGAATCGTGGCCGAGGCGCCGCAGGGGCCGTACGGCAGGCCCGGGCGGGGACCTAGGGCCGCCCGCACGCACGCCATTGGCCTCTCACCCCCGGCCCGGCCAAAGCGCACCGTGGATATGTCAGGACTCGTCTCAACCCCCTGGGAAGCACCATGAGTTCCGCGCTCCAGCCGTCCACCCGGCAGGACCCCGGCCCCGCCGCCACCGTCCCGTACGACCCGGAGAACTACCGGCCCGGCCGCACCATCACCACGTGGGAGCCGGAGAACGAGGTCTTCTGGCGCTCGGTCGGCCGGAAGGTCGCCAACCGGAACCTGTGGATCGCCGTCCCCGCCCTGCTCGTCGCCTTCGTGGTGTGGCAGGTGTGGTCCGTCACCGCGACCAACCTCAAGGACGTCGGCTTCTCCTTCTCCACCTCGCAGCTGTTCTGGCTCACCGCCGTCCCCGGCCTGACCGGCGGCACGGCCCGCATCCTCTACACCTTCCTCGGCCCGATGATCGGCCAGCGCCGCTTCACCGCGCTCTCGACGGTGATCCTCGTCGTGCCGCTGATCTGGCTCGGCATCGCCATCCAGGACACCTCCACCCCGTACGGCGTCATGGTGATCATCGCCGCGCTGTGCGGCATCGGCGGCGCCAACTTCGCCTCCTCGCTCGCCAACATCGGCTTCTTCTTCCCGAAGAAGGAGAAGGGCAACGCCACCGGCATCAACGGCGGCCTCGGCAACCTCGGCGTCTCCGTCGTCCAGCTCCTGACCCCGATCGTGATCACCTTCTCGACCATCGCGATCGGCACCGCCCAGCACAAGAAGGACGGCACCCCGGTCCACCTGCAGAACGCCGCGTTCCTGTGGGTCCCCGTCCTCATCGTGCTCGCGCTGATCGCCTGGTTCGGCCAGAACGACCTGAAGGTCGCCTCCACCCCCTTCAGCCGCCAGAAGGTCATCTTCAAGCGCAAGCACAACTGGCTGATGACCTGGCTGTACGTCGGCACCTTCGGCTCCTTCATCGGCTTCGCCGCCGCCCTGCCGCTGCTGATCAAGACGACCTTCCCCGCCTACTCCGTCGCCACCTACGCCTGGATGGGCCCGGCGCTCGGCGCACTGGCCCGCTGGGCCGGCGGCTGGATCGCCGACAAGCTCGGCGGTGCGAAGGTCACCATCATCTCCTTCGTCGGCATGGCCCTGTCGATCATCGGCGTCATCAACTTCCTTCCGGCGGGCGGCGATTCGGGCAACTTCTACGGCTTCTTCGGCTGCTTCCTGGCCGCGTTCTTCTTCTCCGGGGTCGGCAACGGCTCGACCTTCCGGCAGATCCCGGTGATCTTCCGCAACCAGCACCTGAAGGGCCTGACCGAGGGCACCGCCGAGCACGCCAAGGCGCTCAAGCAGGCCGAGATGGAGGCGGGCGCCGTCACCGGCTTCACCTCCGCCATCGCCGCGTACGGCTTCTTCTTCATCCCGGCGATGTTCGCCAACTTCGCGGTGACCAGCGCGATGTGGGGCTTCGTGGCCTTCTACGGCAGCTGCGTCGTGGTGGCGTGGTGGTTCTACGCCCGGAAGGGCGCCGAGGCGCCCAGCTAGGCCGTATCCCCGTCGACCGATTCCGCACAAAAGGCCCGCGCATGGTGCGCGGGCCTTTTCGGCGTCGCGATTACCGAAATTCTTGTGAATGCTTTCACAAGTGAATTAGGGGCCAAAGGCTCGGAAAGGTGTGCAGGTCAGGTGGGGTGTCAAGCGATGAGAGGGGGGAGGGGCAGGGCTTTCGGCCCGGATCTGGTGACCTATGCCGCCGCATTTGATCGATCAAAAGGAGTGGAATGGGAAGCGGTCGAAGAGCTTCGGCTCAACGGCACGAAGTACGACGTCAACGGTGATTCGGAAGGGTGCCTGCCATGACTGCGACTCCCGCAGAGGCAACGAAGAACGGCGGAGCCTGGGACGGCTTCACAGGCGGACTCTGGCGCGACGCCATCGACGTCCGCGACTTCGTCCAGCAGAACTACACGCCCTACGCAGGCGACGCCGACTTCCTCGCCGGCCCCACCCAGCGCACCACCGCCGTATGGAACAAACTCCTGTCGATGTTCCCCCGGGAGACCGAGCAGGGCATCTACGGCGTGGACGTGAAGACCCCGTCCCGCATCGACGCCTTCGAGCCCGGCTACATCGACGGCGACGCCAAGAACCACAAGGACCTCATCGTCGGCCTCCAGACCGACGGCGCCCTCAAGCGCGCCATCATGCCCAACGGCGGCTGGCGCATGGTCGAAAGCGCCCTCAACGCCTACGGCTACGAAGCCGACCCCGGCGTACGCGACGTCTACACCCACCTCCGCAAGACCCACAACGAAGGCGTCTTCGACGCGTACACCCCCGAAATCCGCGCCTGCCGCTCCTCCGGCATCATCACCGGCCTCCCCGACGCCTACGGACGCGGCCGCATCATCGGCGACTACCGCCGCGTCGCCCTCTACGGCGTCGACCGCCTCATCGCCGCCAAGGAAGCCGACAAGGCCCGCCTCGGCGAGGACTGGGCCACCGAGACCGTCATCCGCGACCGCGAGGAAACCTCCGAGCAGATCAAGGCCCTGAACGAGCTGAAGAACATGGCGATGTCGTACGGCTACGACATCTCCGGCCCGGCCACCACCGGCCGCGAAGCCGTCCAGTGGCTGTACTTCGCCTACCTCGCCGCCGTGAAGGAGCAGAACGGCGCCGCCATGTCGATCGGCCGCATCGACAACTTCCTCGACATCTACCTCCAGCGCGACATCGAAGCCGGCCTCATCACCGAGGAACAGGCCCAGGAATTCATCGACGACTTCGTCATCAAACTCCGCATCGTCCGCTTCCTGCGCACCCCCGAATACAACGAGCTCTACTCCGGCGATCCCACCTGGGTCACCTGGTCCATGGCCGGCATCGGCGAGGACGGCCGCCCCCTCGTCTCCCGCACCACCTTCCGCGCCCTGCAGACCCTCTACAACCTCGGCCCCGCACCCGAGCCCAACCTCACCGTCTTCTGGGACCGCGAACTCCCCGCCGGATTCAAGGACTTCGCGTCCAAGGTCGCCATCGACACCTCGGCCATCCAGTTCGAGTCCGACGAGCTGATGCGCCCCAAGTACGGCGACGACACCGCGATCGCCTGCTGCGTCTCCGCCATGGCCGTCGGCAAGCAGATGCAGTTCTTCGGCGCCCGGGTGAATGTGGCGAAGGCGCTGCTCTACGCGATCAACGGCGGCCGCGACGAGAAGAGCGGCAAGCTCGTCGTCGAGGGCTTCACGCCCATCGAGGGCGAATACCTCGACTACCAGACCGTGGCCCGGCAGTACGACGCGATGCTGGACTGGCTCGCCAAGACGTACGTCCACGCCCTCAACGTCATCCACTACATGCACGACAAGTACGCCTACGAGCGCATCGAGATGGCGCTCCACGACCAGCGCATCCTGCGCACCATGGCCTGCGGCATCGCCGGCCTCTCGGTCGCCGCCGACTCGCTGTCCGCCATCAAGCACGCCAAGGTCAAGGTCGTACGCGACGAGACCGGCCTCGCCGTCGACTACGAGATCGAGGGCGACTACCCCGCCTACGGCAACAACGACGACCGCGCGGACGCGCTGGCCACCCGGATCGTGCACGACTTCATGGAGAAGGTCCGCAAGCACCCCACCTACCGCGACGCCGTCCACACCCAGTCCGTCCTGACCATCACCTCCAACGTCGTCTACGGCAAGAAGACCGGCAACACCCCCGACGGCCGCCGCGCCGGTACCCCCTTCGCGCCCGGCGCCAACCCCATGAACGGCCGCGACGAGCACGGCTACATCGCCTCCGCGCTGTCGGTCGCCAAGCTGCCCTACGACGACGCCGAGGACGGCATCTCGCTGACCAACACCATCACGCCGGACGCCCTCGGCCGCACCCCGCGCGAGCGCATCGACAACCTGACAGGCGTCCTGGACGGCTTCATTGCCAGCAACGGCTTCCACATGAACGTCAACGTCCTCGACAAGGCCACCCTGGAAGACGCCATGCGCCACCCGGAGAACTACCCCCAGCTCACCATCCGGGTCTCGGGTTACGCGGTGAACTTCGTCCGCCTGACGCGCGAGCAGCAGCTGGATGTCATCAACCGGACGTTCCATGGGGGGCTTTGAGGGGGGAGGGTCTGGGCGCGGGGGGTGGGGCCCCCCCCCCCCCCCCCCCCCCCCCCCCCCCCCCCCCCCCCCCCCCCCCCCC
>NZ_BMUA01000003.1:0-222399 GCF_014649955.1 Streptomyces violascens | reverse complement strand
CCTCCCGCCCCCCGCGCCCACCCACCCCACCCGCCCACCACCCCTCCCCGCGCCCCACCGTTTGAGGAAGGTCCCTGCCATGGCCGTTCTGCTCAGCCCCGAGTTCCCCGTCGGCCGTCCGGCCCGTGCCGGCGGCGACGAGGACGCCAGCACGCTCGCCGGGGCGGCCACCCGCCGGCCGATCGTCGGCTCGGTGCACTCCTGGGACCTGTCGACCGGCGTCGACGGCCCGGGCACGCGCTTCGTCACCTTCCTCTCGGGCTGCCCGCTGACCTGCCTGTACTGCCACAACCCCGACACCTGGCGGATGCGCAACGGCAAGCGCACCACCGCGGACGACGTGGTCGCCGAGGCCGCGAAGTACACGACGTTCATCCGCGCGGCGGGCGGCGGCGCCACCGTGAGCGGAGGTGAACCGCTGCTCCAGCCCGTCTTCGCCGGTGAGCTGCTGCACCGCTACAAGCACGAGCTGGGTCTGCACACCGCCCTGGACACCTCCGGTTTCCTCGGCACCCGGGCCACCGACGCGCTGCTGCGCGACGTGGACCTGGTGCTGCTCGACATCAAGTCCTGGGACCGCGACACGTACAAGAAGGTCACGGGTCGCCCGCTGCAGCCGACCCTCGACTTCGCACGCCGTCTCGCGGACCTCGGCAAGGAGGTCCACGTCCGCTTCGTCCTCGTCCCGGATCTGACCGACGACCCCGCCAACATCGAGGGCGTCGCCTCGTTCGCCGCCTCCCTCGGCAATGTGTCCCGCGTCGACGTCCTCCCGTTCCACAAGCTGGGCGAGGGCAAGTGGCAGGCCCTCGGCATGAACTTCTCCCTCCACGACACCCCGTCACCCACCGCCGGCCAGGTGGCGGCGGCCCGGGAGGCCTTCACCGCGCACGGGCTGTACGCGGTCTGAAGCGGTCGCGGCGTGCACAACTGCTTCCGTAGCTGCGTCCGGGTGAACCTTCGGGGCGGCCCGGCTCGTCGTGCGGCCGCACGGGGAACCCCAGTGGTGACGCTTCCGGCCAGGTGTGCCGTTTCCGGCGTCACCACCCACGCGACCGCGAAGAGGGGTTCCGGTGTCAACGGAAGAGAACAAGAAGCTTGTACGCCGCTTCTACCAGGAGATCGACGCGGGCAACATCGACGCCCTGGACGAGCTCGTGGCCGAGGACTACCAGGACCACTCGCCGCCGCCCTTTCCCGGTTTCGGAGAGGGGCGCGAGGGACTCAAGGAGGCGTTCAGGGTGTTCTGGGAGGCCACGCCCGGCACCCACACGATCGAGGACCAGATCGCGGAGGGCGACAAGGTCGTGACCCGCCTGACGGCTCGTGGAGTGCAGGAGGGGGACCTCCCGGGCATCCCGCGCACCGGCAACCAGATGGAGATGACGGCGGTGGTGATCCATCGCATCGAGAACGGCCGGCTGGCCGAAAAGTGGTCGGAAAAGGACCTCCTTCGTCTTCTGCAGGAACTTGATGTCGTGCCGACGCCCGGCGGGGCAGCGGGTTAGCGAGCGTGGCGGGTTGTGCTTCCCGGAGCCGAGCCGCCGGCGCCCCGGGGCCTGGCTCCGGTGCGGCAAAGGCCGAGTGGGCTCACCCTGTTGACCGCTAAAACAGGCTGTTTGTCCCTGAACATCCCTACCGTGGCAAAGTGACCGAGCCACCCGCACCCCCCGTCGCATCCCGGGCCGCCTCCTCTCCCGGCGTGCCACCGCCACCGGTGCCGGCCGTCGCCCCCGCGCCCGCCCCGCGTTCCGTGGCGATGCGCGCGACGCTGGCCGGTACGGCTGTGTCCGTTCTGCTCGTCCTGGCCATCGTGTTCGGCAGCCGGCTGCTCCGGGACTTCGATTCCGCGCTCCTTCCGTACGCGGTCGCCACCGTCTTCCTGGCCTTCGGTGTCGCCTACCGCTACACCGTGTGGATCTCCTCCCCGGGCGCCCGCCGCCTGTTCAGGCAGGGCTGGCGGAGCCTGTTCTCGGCGGCCAACTTCCGCAAGGCGCCCACCGCCCTGCCGAAGATGATCGCCACCTATCTCGGCTTCCAGAAGTTCCTCGGCGCCCGCTCGCACGCCCGCTGGGGTGCCCACCAGCTGATCTTCTGGGGCTGCATCCTGGCTGCCGCGATCACGTTCCCGCTGACCTGGGGCTGGTTCACGTTCACCTCCGCGTCCGGCTCGGGACCGGGGTACGAGATGCGGATCTGGGGGTTCAAGGTCCTCGGGTTCGACTCGCTGAGCGTCGTCGGCTGGCTGATGTTCCACGGCCTGGACATCGCCGCCGTCCTGGTGATCCCCGGCGCCTCGTACTTCCTGTGGCGGCGGATGAAGGACCGCGGCGCCATCACCGGCCAGCGTTTCGCCTACGACCTCGTCCCGCTGATCGCGCTGATCGTCATCTCCGTGACGGGGCTCCTCCTCACCTTCTCGTCGATCTTCCTGCACGGCGGCGGCTACCAGTTCCTGTCGGTCCTGCACATGGTCTCGGTCGTGTTCACCCTCATCTACATCCCGTTCGGGAAGTTCTTCCACATCGTGCAGCGGCCGGCCGTGGTCGGCATGCAGCTCTTCAAATACACGGCCCGCCAGGACGAGCAGGTCTTCCCGTGCAAGCGCTGCGGTCAGCCCATCGACACCGCCCCGTACGTCGAGAACCTGCGGGGCACCATGCGCGACCTGAAGCTCGATTTCGACGCCTGGGCCCAGTACTGCCCGCGCTGCAAGCGGGTGCTGCGCGGCACCGCCTACCTCGGCCACGTCAAGAAGGGCTTCAAGTGAGCAGCCGGCCCATTCCGCTCGACCCTTCGATCGCGCCGCCCGGCACCCGCAACTTCAGGGACGCGGGCGGCATCCCGGCCGACCAGTGGCACGCCGACCAGAACGGCGAGACCCTCGTCCCCACCCACTGCTGCTTCTGCGGGGTGCAGTGCGGCATGTATCTGCGGGTCGACCGGGCGGGCAAGGTGTTCGGGGTAGAGCCCCGCAACCACGACATCAACCGGATGCGGCTCTGCCCCAAGGGCATCAACGCCTACCAGCAGGTCAACCACCCCGACCGGCTGACCTCGCCGCTGATGCGCCGCTCCCGCGACGAGCCGTTTCGCGAGGTCTCCTGGGAGGAGGCGCTCGACTTCACGGTCGCCGAGGTCCGCCGCATCCAGTCCGCCCACGGCAACGACGCGTTCGGGCTGCTCGGCGGGGCGAGCCTGTTCTCCGAGAAGACGTACCTGGTCGGCAAGTTCGGCCGGGTCGCCCTCAAGACGCGGCACGTCGACTACAACGGCCGGCTGTGCATGGTCTCCGCCGCCGGAGCCAACAAGCTCGCCTTCGGCATCGACCGGGCGGGCAACCCTTTCTCCGACATCCTCCTCACCGACTGCCTGCTGATCGCCGGGTCCAATGTGGGGGAGTGCTTCCCCGTCATGACCCAGTACCTGTGGGGAGCCCGGGACCGTGGGGCGAGCCTGATCGTGGTCGATCCGCGCGAGACGGCCATCGCGCGCACCGCCGACATCCACGTCGCGCTGCGGCCCGGCACCGACGCGGCCTTCTTCAACGCCGTACTGAACGTCGTCATCGAGGAGGACCTCGTCGACAAGGAGTTCCTCGCCGAGCACACCACCGGCTGGGACGAGGTGTGCGCGGCCGTCGCCTCCGTCACGCCCGATGTGGCAGCCGACATCTGCGGGATTCCCGCCTCCCAGGTCGTCCAGGTCGCCCGGGCCTTCGCGGGTGCGGAGCGGGCGATGGCCTGGCACGCACGGGGCATCGAGCATCATTCGCAGGGCGTCGAGAACTGCCTGACCGTCATCAACCTCTGCACGGCCACCGGCAACCTCGGCAAGCCGGGCGCCGGTTACGGCACCATCACCGGCCAGGGCAACGGGCAGGGCGGGCGGGAGCACGGCCAGAAGTCCGACCTGCTGCCCGGCGGGCGTTCCATCTCGAATCCGGAGCACCGGCGGCAGATCTGCGAGATCTGGGGCATCGAGGAGTCCGAACTGCCGCCCGCGGGCACCTCGATGATGGAAATGGTCTGGCAGATGCAGCGCGAGGAGATCCGCGGCCTGATCGGCATCTGCAACAACCCCTTCGTCTCCCTTCCCAACTACGGGACGGTGAAGGCGGGTTACGACGCTCTGGAGTTCCACGCTCAATTCGACTTCTTCCTTTCCGAGACCGCGGCCAACGCGCATGTCGTCTTCCCCGTCACCACCTGGGCCGAGGACGAGGGTGTGATGGCCAACGCCGAGGCCAGGGTGGTCAAGCACAACAAGGCACAGGAGCCGCCCGGGGGTGTGCGCACCGACACCTGGGTGATGTGCCAGCTGGCCCAACGCCTCGGCGTGGGCGACAAGTTCGCCTATCCGGGCTCCCGTGAAGTGTTCGAGGAGCTGCGCATCGCGTCGGCCGGAACGGTCAACGACTACTACGGCATCACCTACGAGCGCCTGGAGGAGACCGGCGGTATCGCCTGGCCCTGCCCCTCCACCGACCATCCGGGTACGCCCCGCCTGTTCGAGGGCGGCCGGACCTCGCACCCGGACGGCAAGATCCATATGCAGGTCGTCGAGTGGCATCCGCCGATGGACCCGTACGACGAAGAGCATCCGATGTCGCTGACCACGGGCCGTACGGTGGCGCACTTCCTTTCCGGCAACCAGACACGCCGGCTCGGCGCGCTCGTCGAGCAGACCCCGCGCCCCTGGGTGGAGGTCCACCCCTCGCACGGCTTCCGCAACGGCGACCCGGTGCGGGTGGTGACCCGGCGCGGCAGCGAGGTCTTCCCGGCGCTGGTCACCGAGGCGATCCGGCCCGACACGGTGTTCATTCCGTACCACTGGCCCGTTCCGACGGCCGCGAACGCGCTCACCATCGACGCCCTCGACCCCCGTTCCAAGATCCCCGAGTACAAGGTGTGCGCCTGCCGGATCGAGGCCGCCGAGCGCATCGACGAGGTGCCGGCGCCGCCGACCGCGCCGGGCCACGAGGCGTACCCGGCGACGCAGGTCTCGCGCACCGACCCCCTGCCGCCCACGTCCCCGCAGGGCCGTGGCACCGCGGAGAGGAGCTGACGCCCGCCATGATGGGCAGAACGATCTTCATCGACCCGGGGCGCTGCATCGGCTGCCAGGCCTGTGTGTCGGCCTGCCGCGAGTGCGACTCGCACCGCGGCAAGTCCATGATCCATCTCGACTATCCCGACGAGGGTCATTCCGTCGCCTCCCTTCCGACCGTCTGTATGCACTGCGAGGACCCGGTCGCCCCGTGCGCCGAGGTGTGTCCCGCCGACGCGATCCTGGTGACCGCGGACGGTGTGGTGCAGCAGGCCGACACCACCCGCTGCATCGGCTGCGCGAACTGCGTGAACGCCTGCCCCTTCGGCGTACCGAAGATCGACCTCCAGGCGAAGCTGCAGATGAAGTGCAACCTCTGCTACGACCGCACCGCCTATGGACTTGCCCCCATGTGCGCCACGGTCTGCCCGACCGGTGCGCTGTTCTACGGGACGGTCGAGGAGCTCCGCGCGGAGCGCCCCGGTGTCCAGGTCGCCGACTCCTTCACGTTCGGCGACGTCGTCGTCTCCACCGGCGTGGCCATGGTCGTGCCCGCCGACAAGGTCCAGTGGCCGGTGCCGGGTGGCCTTCCGATCGTCGAGGTCAACGGGAAGAGGGTGGGCCCGTGAGCGTCACCGACCAGTCGCCCCCCGCCCCCGACCCCGGCGCGGATCCGGCCCAGGCCGCCCTCCACGACCGCATCGCCGCCGACTCCCTCACCACCCGCCGCGACTACCTCCGTATCGTCGCCACCGTTTCGGGCGGCCTGGCGGTCGGCAGCGTGGCCGTTGCCGGGGGAGTGCTGCACCGGCACGGCGACAGTGACGACCCGCCCGCCGCCAAGCGCGTCGCGGCCGTGCTCCCTCGGGGCCAGTCCGTCGCCTTCCGCTTCCCCGGTGAGGACGACCGCGCGGTCGCCGTCCGCCTCGCCGACGGCACCCTCGTCGGCTACTCCGCCATCTGTACGCACCTGGCCTGCGGCGTTCTGTGGCGCGAGGACCGCGGCGCGGAGGGCGAGCTGTACTGCCCTTGCCACGAAGGGGTCTTCGACGCCCGCACCGGCGAGGTCACCGCCGGGCCGCCGCCGCGCCCGCTGCCCAAGGTGCTCCTCGTCGAGGAGGCCGACGGCAGCGTCTGGGCGGTGGCCACGGCGCGCTCCGGCGAGAGCGTCAAGGACGCCATGTGCCGCCAGTTCGCCGACAAGCGGCCCGACATGGCTGCCCGCATGGGCTGCCCCGCTGCGAACGCCAAGCCGGCCGAAAGGAGCGAGCGGACATGAGCACCGACGGCAACGCGGCCCCCGGTCGGGCCTCTCAGGGCGGGCCCGTCCCGGGTGAGGGCCTCCCGGTCCCTCCGCGGCCCGTGTACACCCCCGGTTCCGCACAGCCCCGGCTCAACCGGCCGGTCCACGAGCGCTACCCGCAGATCCGCGCGACCAGCGGCTACGGCGACCCCCGGATCCGGCACACCGGGCCGGGGCCGGGCGCCGGCAGCGAGCAGGAACCGGAGCGCTCATCGAAGCTGACGGCCCGCCTCACCCTGGCGATCACCGTGGTCATCGGCCAGCTGTGGGGCCTGACCGTGGTGGTCAACGAGTGGATGCGGGGCAACACCGGCACGGCCTGGTGGGGCGCGGGATTCCTCTGCCTGTCGTTCCTGGCGGTCCTCGGCCTCTGGCTCCTCGACCCGAAGGACCGGTGAGCGGGGGCTGCCGGATCGCGGCGACGCCGGCCTGAAGACCGCCGCCCCGGCTTCGTACGCCACTGGCCGAAGGACCGCTGAGGCCACCGTCCGCAGGGTCGGCGACCCGAGGGGCGCCGACCGGCCCGCGTACCCCGGCTCCGCCCGCCGTACCCTTGACGTATGAGCACCGCCCCCGCCCCCGGATCGCGCGACCGGGAATCAGCGCCCAAGGAGCAGCCCAAGCCGGCGCTGGTCTTCGACGATCCGCTGGACCAGCAATCCTCGGACGACACGGACCGCGGGTGGGGTGAGCGGCCCGCGTCCGCGGGCAGCGCCGCCGACCTGGCACGCTTCCTCGACGAGAAGCCGCCCCACCACATCTGAGCCGTACGCGGCGGCGCTACGACTCGCTGGGGCCGCGCTGGGCGACCAGCACGTCGCGGATCTCCTTCAGGACCTCCAGCTCGCTGACCTCCATCGTCTCGCGCACGCCTTCCTTCGCCTTGTCCTGCCGGGCCCGCCGGGCCAGGAACTTGGCCATGGGCAGCACCATCAGGAAGTACACGACGGCGGCGGTGATGATGAAGCTCAGCAGGGCGCTGAGCACTCCGCCCCAGGCGATCTGGATGCCCGAGTCGGCGGTGCAGGGGCCCTTCAGGCAGGAGGCGTAGCTCTCCAGGTCCTTGGTGCCGAAGGCGCCGACGAGCGGGTTGATCACACCCTTCACGACCGAGTTCACGACGTTGGTGAACGCGGCGCCGATCACCACGGCGACGGCCAGGTCGATCACATTCCCGCGCATCAGGAAGGCCTTGAAGCCGGCCAGCACGCCTGTCTTCTCCTCGCTCACCAATGAGCCTTTCTTCGCATGTGCAGGGGGCGGAGCAAACTTCTGTGCCACCTTGGACAGGGCAGCACCGCACTGTCCAATCCATGTATGCGAATGGGGGACTTGACCGTTCGCCTGTGCGAATCAACACAACGTCACCGCCAGCCGGGATGTCGTCCCCGCGCCGACCAGCGCCCTGGCGGCATCGCGCGGCACGGCGAGGACCACGAGCGCTCCGGCGTCGGAGGAAGTCCCACGTGCTCCCGGAACTTCCGTGACCCGGGCACCCGTTGCCACCACACGGGCCTGGTCTCCGCCCGCGGAGGCCGAGTTGGGGGACGCGATCACATCGACCCGGTCGCCGGGCTTCAGCAGCCGTACGGTCTCGGCGTCCGCGATCCGTACCGGCGCCGACACCAGCGCGGCCGGCCGCGCAGGCCCGCGCTCGCGTGGCGCAGGGGCCGCGGGCGGATGCGTACGCTCCGCCGCCTGCGGGCTGGAGACGGCGAGGGCCGCGGCCGTGACGGCGAGCCCGGCGGCCATGGCGCGCCGCCGCCTGCGCATCGCACGCCGCAGCCCGTGCTTTCCGCCGCGCACCCGCAGCGGCGGGAAGCACGGCACCCCGCCGGGCTCGGGCGCGGGCACGGGAGGCAGGTAGGGGAGGGGGCGGGGAGTGGGCGAGGCGGTTGATGCGGAGCCTGCGGACATGGTGATCACTGCCGATCGTGAGGAGCCTGTGCTGCTCGGACGTTCCTCACGATCCCCCGTCCCGCGGGATCTCGCCGGCGCCTGTGGACCACCGCCCGCCTGTGGACAACTCGCTCACCCGGAAGGGAGTTCAGCCGTGGAAGGGGCGTTCGGGCCCGCAGCCCGCCCCAGCGCCCCGCCCGGCCCCGGTCAGCGCCCGGCCCCGAAAAGGCGCCCGGCGCCGGGCCCGCGCCCCCGCTTACGGCAGCTCGATCCCCAGGTCCCAGCCGTCATGCGCATGCATGCACAGGCAGTCGCGGTCCGCGGTGGCCGGAAGGGCGGCGACCGCGTCGAAGAGCACCTCGCGCAGGCGCGCCACGTTCTCGCCGAACACCCGCAGGACCTCGGCGTGCGAGACGCCCTCGCCGGTCTCGGCGCCCGCGTCCAGGTCGGTCACCAGGGACAACGAGGTGTAGCAGAGCTCCAGTTCGCGGGCGAGGTAGGCCTCGGGGTGCCCGGTCATGCCGACCACCGACCAGCCCATCGAGGCGTGCCACTTCGATTCGGCGCGGGTCGAGAAGCGGGGGCCCTCGACGACGACCATGGTGCCGCCGTCCACGGCCTGCCAGCCGCGCCCGTCGGCCGCGCCCAGGGCCGCCTTGCGGCCGCTCGGGCAGTACGGGTCGGCGAACGTGGTGTGCACGACGCCCGGGACCGTGCCGTCGGGCAGCGGAAGCCCGTCGAAGAAGGTCTGGACGCGTGCCTTCGTACGGTCCACCAGCTGGTCCGGTACGAGCAGCGTGCCCGGCCCGTACTCCTCGCGCAGGCCGCCCACCGCGCACGGCCCGAGCACCTGGCGCACCCCGACCGAACGCAGCGCCCACAGGTTGGCGCGGTAGTTGATGCGGTGCGGGGGCAGGTGGTGGCCGCGGCCGTGACGGGGCAGGAAGGCCACCTTCCGGCCGGCGATCTCGCCGAGGAAGAGGGAGTCGCTGGGGGATCCGTAGGGAGTGTCCACCTGGACCTCGGTGACGTCCTCCAGGAACGAGTAGAACCCCGAGCCGCCGATGACGCCGATCTCTGCGTTAACCATGCCGGTCACACTAACCGTGGGCGGAAACGACAGAACCCCCGCCGTAGTACGGCGGGGGTTCGTACGAGGCTGGGTCAGGCGGCCGTGCCGGAGCTCGACGTCGACGCGGCCGGCTTGGAGTCCGAGCCGGACGAGCTCGACGACGTCTTCGACGCGGACGAGCCGGAGCTGGACGACGACGCGGGCGAGCTGCTCGTCGACGCGCCGCGGCTGTCGTTGCGGTAGAAGCCGGAGCCCTTGAAAACGATGCCGACCGCCGAGAACACCTTCTTCAGGCGTCCGTCGCAGTTCGGGCACACGGTCAGGGCGTCATCGGTGAACTTCTGCACCGCCTCGAGGCCCTCGCCGCACTCGGTGCACTGGTACTGGTAGGTCGGCACTTGTCTTCCTCCTGGCACTCTCACTCGATGAGTGCTAACGACGGTCCATAGTGACGTATTCCCCGGGATCAGTCCACCGTGACGGGGACACGGTGACCGACGCCACGCGCCACGGTACGTGCCGCCGGGCGCGGGGAGAGCCGGGAGCGGAGCGCGAGCAGCGTGACCAGGGCCAGCGCCGTGCCCCCCATCGGCACCAGGAATCCCGCGGTCGAACCGTGGGCGTCGGTCAGCCGTCCGGCGACCGTGACGGCGGCGGCCTGGCCCAGCGCGACCGCGCCGGTCAGCCAGGTGAACGCCTCGGTCCGCGAGGTCGCCGGGACCAGCGTCTCGACCAGCGTGTAGCCGGTGATCAGGGCCGGGGCGATGCACAGGCCGACGATCAGGCCGAGGCCGCCGAGCAGCAGTACGGAGTGCGCCGCCCACAGTCCGGAGGCCGCCAGGGTGAGCGCCGCGTAGCCGGCGATCAGCCGGGTGCGGGGCGCGGACTTCCAGGCGATGGCGCCGCAGGCTATGCCCGCCAGCATGTTTCCGGCGGCGAAAATGCCGTAAAGGACGCCGTTGATTCCGGGGTTGCCGATCTCTTCCGCGAACGCGGTCAGCGAAACCTGCATGCCGCCGAAGACCGCGCCGATGCCGAGGAAGGCCATCGCCAGGACGCGTACGCCCGGGATGGACAGCGCGGAGGTGTGCTCGGCCGCCTCGTGCTCGGCGGCGCTGCGTACCGGCGGCTGGGTGCCGCGCCGGGCCGCGAACAGGAGGCCGCCGACGAGGGTCAGGGACGCCTCGGCGACGAGGCCCGCGGCCGGGTGCACGCTGGTGCACAGGGCGGTCGCCAGGACCGGGCCGATGACGAAGGTGAACTCGTCGGTCACCGACTCGAAGGCGGCGGCGGTCGCCATCAGGGGCGAGCCGTCCAGCTTGTTGGCCCAGCGGGCCCGCACCATGGGGCCGACCTGCGGGACAGAGGCACCGGTGGGCACGGCCGCGATGAACAGCGCCCACAGGGGCGCGCCGGCCAGCGCGAGGGCGGTCAGCGCGGACACGGAGGCCGCGTGGACCAGGACGCCGGGCACCAGGACGGCGCGCTGTCCGAAGCGGTCCGCGAGCTTGCCGCTCTGCGGGGCGAACAGCGCCATGGAGACGCCGGTGAAGGCGGCGACGGCGCCAGCGCCTCCGTAGGAGCCGGTGGTGTGCTGGACGAGCAGCAGGATGCCGATGGTGAGCATCGCGAAGGGCTGCCGGGCCGCGAAGCCGGGCAGGAGGAAGGACAGTGCGCCAGGTGTGCGCAGAAGCTGCCCGTAACCGGGCCGCTTGTCAGAAGTGACCGTGGATGCCACGGCCCCTTGCCTTTCTGCCGCCTGGTAGCGCGCCCCATGCACAGATCTGTGGGTGCGGGCGTTGCCGAGAGCTGTCCTCTTGCGCGGAACTGCGGTAGATGCCGGGGGCTACTGCGGGGGCTCCCGACCGCCATACGGTCGCGCCAGCTCTGCGTCAGGCAGAGTTGGTCGATCAGTGGTGTACCTTCATGATACAGAGCTTTGGCACTCCGTGCCTACGAATCCGCACGGAGTGCCGAGTTTAGGCCTGTGTTTATGTGGACGACACGCGGTTTAACGCGGCGCCACGCGGCTTAATGCGCCGTTCGCCTGGGCTTCGCCTTCTGGGGAGGCCCGCTCGCTGCCGCGCCCCCGGTGCCAAGCCAGCCGGCCAGCTTGCCGCCCTGGCCGACCGCCCGCAGCCGGTTCTCGGCCGCGTCCCGTACCGGATCGGTGGCGACCACCAGGAGCTCGTCGCCGTGGCGCAGCACGGTGGTCGGCCCCGGCACGAAGCTCTTGCCGTCGCGTACGACGAGGGTGACGGCGGCGCCCGGCGGCAGCCTCAGCTCGTGCACCTCGACGCCGTGCATCCTCGACTTCGGCGGGATGGCCACGGAGAGCAGATGGCCGCGCAGGCGCTCCAGGGGGGCCGATTCGACGCCCAGGTCGGCGGCCTCGTCGGAGTCCGAGAGCTGGAGCTTGCGGGCCAGCCACGGCAGCGTCGGGCCCTGGATCAGGGTGTAGACGACGACCAGGATGAAGACGATGTTGAAGACCTTCTCGCTGCCGTCGATCCCCGAGACCATGGGGATGGTGGCGAGGATGATCGGTACGGCGCCGCGCAGACCCGCCCACGACATCAGGGCCTTCTCCTGCCACGGCATCCGGAACGGCAGCAGGCTGAGCAGCACTTCCAGGGGCCGCGCCACCATCGTCAGAACGAGGCCGATGATCACGGCGGGCCAGAAGTCGGCGCCCAGGTTGTGCGGGGTGACCAGGAGGCCGAGGAGGACGAACATGCCGATCTGGGCGATCCAGCCGAGCCCGTCGGCGAAGCCGCGGGTGGCGGGCCAGTGGGGCAGCTTGGCGTTGCCGAGCACCATGGAGGCGAGGTAGACCGCGAGGAAGCCGGAGCCGTGGGCCATGGCGCCGGCCGCATAGGCGGTCACGGCGATCGCCATCACCGCGATCGGGTAGAGGCCGGAGGCGGGCAGCGCCACATGGCGCAGTCCGTACGATCCGAGCCAGCCCACCGCGAGCCCGATCGAGGCGCCTATGGCGAGCTCCAGGGCTATCTTCCCGACAAGCAGGTACCAGGAGTCGACCGGTCCGGGTGTGGAGAAGGCGACGACCAGGATCACCACGGGGGCGTCGTTGAAGCCGGACTCGGCCTCCAGGACGCCGGTGACGCGCGACGGCAGGGGCACCTTGCGCAGGACGGAGAAGACGGCCGCGGCGTCCGTGGACGACACCACCGCGCCGATGATCAGTGCCTGCCGCCACTCCAGGCCCACCAGGTAGTGCGCGCCCGCCGCCGTGACTCCCACGCTCACCGCGACGCCGACGAGCGACAGCACGACGGCCGCAGGCAACGCCGGTCTGATCTCCTTCCACTTGGTGCCCAGGCCGCCCTCGGCCAGGATCACCACCAGTGCGGCATAGCCGATCACCTGCGTCAGTTCGGCGTCGTTGAACTTGACGTTGAAGATGCCGTCCTGCCCGATCGCGATCCCGATGCCGAGATACAGGAGCAGGCTGGGGAGCCCGCTGCGGGAGGAGATGCGCACCGCCGCGACGGCGATGAGCAGGACGAGCGAGCAGATGAGCAGGAGTTCGTTGAGCTGGTGGACAGTCAGTGGCCGATCCTTCCCCTCAGGCGCCGCCAGGCACCCCATGAAAATCGTGCATCCCGAAGTGACCGGTGCGCATCCGGGGGACCCCCCGAGCTGTCTGACGCACCTGGTGAAACGTTCCGTCACCCAAGGTACTTCGTTACCTTACCTAATCTTTGACGCTTTCTTTACGCGAGGGCTCCTCTGCGCGACGCCCCGGTGCGCGAACTCAGGCACCGCGTCAGGGGCTGTCAGCGGCTGCGCCTATGGTTGCTCCCAGCACTCCTGGACCACCCTGCCCCTCGAAGGACAGCGATGCCCGCCACCACAACCGCCCCTTCCGCCGGTACGACGGCCGGCAAGACGAGCAGGAAGAGGGGACGCCGCCTGAGGCTGTTCGTCCTCGTCCTGGTGCTGGCGCTGGTCGCGGGCGTCGCCTACGGCGCGTACTGGTCGGTGAGTACCGTGCGCGCCTCGTTCCCGCAGACCACCGGCACCCTCAAGGTCCCGGGCCTGCTCGGCCAGGTCGAGGTCAAGCGCGACGACTACGGCGTTCCGCAGATCTACGCCGACAACGACGCCGACCTGTTCATGGCGCAGGGCTACGTCCAGGCGCAGGACCGCTTCTACGAGATGGACGTCCGGCGGCACATGACGTCGGGCCGGCTCTCGGAGATGTTCGGCAGCGGCCAGGTCGACACCGACGCCTTCCTGCGCACCCTGGGCTGGCGCAAGGTCGCGCAGCAGGAGTACGACACCAAGCTGTCCCCCGCCACCAAGAAGTACCTCCAGTCCTACGCGGCGGGGGTGAACGCGTATCTGAAGGGCAAGGACGGCAAGGACATCTCCGTCGAGTACGCGGCCCTCGGCTTCACCAACGACTACACGCCCGAGGCCTGGACGCCGGTCGACTCGGTGGCCTGGCTCAAGGCGATGGCCTGGGACCTGCGCGGCAACATGCAGGACGAGATCGACCGGTCCCTGATGACCAGCAGGCTCAGCCCGAAGCAGATCAACGACCTGTACCCGGCCTACCCTTCCGCCACCCACCGCCCCATCGTCGACGAGGGCTCGTACAACAAGGCCACCGGGAAGTTCGACCCCCAGCGCCCCGCGACGGGCTCGGACGGGGCCCCGGGGAGCGCCCAGGACGCCCTCCAGGGCATGCAGAGCCAGCTTTCGTCGCTCTCCGACACACTGGACAAGATCCCGGCACTGCTCGGCCCCAACGGCAGCGGCATCGGCTCCAACTCCTGGGTGGTGTCGGGCAAGTACACGACGACCGGCATGCCGCTGCTCGCCAACGACCCGCACCTCGCGCCGATGATGCCCTCGCTCTGGTACCAGATGGGTCTGCACTGCCGGACCGTCTCCAGCAAGTGCACCTACGACGTCGCGGGCTACACCTTCTCCGGCATGCCCGGTGTGGTCATCGGCCACAACCAGGACGTCTCCTGGGGCTTCACCAACCTCGGCGCCGACGTGACGGACCTGTACCTGGAGAAGATCAACGGCTCCAGCTACCTCTACGACAACCAGGAGAAGCCGCTCGCCACGCGCGAGGAGGTCATCAAGGTGGCCGGCGGATCCAGCAAGACCATCACGATCCGCGAGACCAACAACGGCCCGCTGGTCTCCGACCGCGACGACGAGCTGGAGAAGGTCGGACAGAAGGCGCCCGTCAACTCCGCGGCCCCCGACCGGGGCACCGGCTACGCGGTCTCCCTGAAGTGGACGGCCCTTGAGCCCGGCAAGTCCATGGACGCGGTGTTCGCGCTGAACCGCGCCACCGACTTCAAGTCCTTCCGGGCCGCCGCCAAGGACTTCGAGGTCCCCTCGCAGAACCTGATCTACGCCGACACCAAGGGCCACATCGGCTACCAGGCGCCCGGCAGGATCCCGGTGCGCGCGGACGGCGTCGACGGCACCATGCCGGCCCCCGGCTGGGACTCGAAGTACACGTGGAAGAAGTACATCCCCTACGACGCGCTGCCCTACGAGTACGACCCCAAGCGCGGCTTCATCGTCACCGCCAACCAGGCTGTGATCGACGAGAAGAAGTACCCGTACCTGATCACCAAGGACTGGGGCTACGGCACCCGCAGCCAGCGGATCAACGACCTCATCGAGTCGAAGATCAAGGGTGGCGGGAAGATCTCCACCGAGGACATGCAGAAGATGCAGATGGACAACAGCAGCGAGATCGCCGCGCTGCTGACGCCCGCTCTGCTGAAGATCAACGTGTCCGACCCGTCCGTCCGCGAGGCGCAGAAGCTCCTCGAGGGCTGGGACTACACCCAGGAGAACGACTCGGCGGCCGCCGCCTACTTCAACTCGGTGTGGCGCAACGTCCTGAAACTGGCGTTCGGCAACAAGCTGCCCAAGGAGCTGCGCCCCAAGGGCGAGTGCCTGTACGTGACTCCGCCGGCCGGCACCGGTCCGGTCGACGACCCCAACCAGAAGGTCCAGGAGTGCGGCGAGCGCGAGGGCGACTCGACGCAGCCCGACGGCGGCGACCGCTGGTCCGAGGTCGTCCGGAAGATCTTCAACGACCAGAACAACGCCTGGTGGCAGTCGCCCGCGACCCGTCTGGACAAGGCCACCACGACCCGCGACCAGCTGCTGGCCCGCGCCATGAAGGACGCCCGCTGGGAGCTGACCGCCAAGCTCGGCAAGGACACCACGACCTGGAGCTGGGGCCGGCTCCACCAGATGATCCTGAAGAACCAGACCCTCGGCAAGGAGGGCCCGGGCTTCCTGCAGTGGGTCCTCAACCGGGGCCCGTGGAACCTGGGCGGCGGCGAGGCCGCGGTCAACGCCACCGGCTGGAACGCGGCGAGCGGCGACTACGGCGTCACCTGGGTCCCCTCGATGCGGATGGTCGTCAACCTCAAGGACTTCGACAAGTCCAAGTGGATCAACCTCACCGGTGCCTCGGGCCACGCCTACAGCGCGCACTACTCGGACCAGACCGAGAAGTGGGCCAAGGGCCAGCTCCTGGACTGGTCGTTCAGCGGCAAGGCGGTCGACGGGTCAACCGTGGACACGCTGAAGCTCACGCCGTAGTACGGGCTCGCAAGACGGGCCTTCAGGCGCTGAAGCGCGTCACCCCGCGGGGGGTGACGACAGCCTGCACGGGGTGGTCGTGCGGTTCCTCCGGGACCCGCGCGACCACCTCGTTCGCGTAGAGGAGCACCACCAGGGCGGGCGCGTGGCCGGACGCCTCGATGCGGGCCAGAACCCGGTCGTAGGAGCCGCCGCCCCGGCCGAGCCGCATCCCGCGCGCGTCCACCGCGAGGCCGGGCAGCAGCACGGCGTCCGCGCCTGTCACGGCGTCCGGGCCGAGCCGTTCGCCGTCCGGTTCGAGCAGCCCGCGCCCGGCCGGCACGAGGTGCTCGGGGCCGGCGTAGGGCGCCCAGTCCAGGTCGTTGTCCGCGAGCAGCACCGGAAGCAGCACCCGTACACCGCGGGCGTACAGCGCGTGGACGAGGGCGCGGGTGCCCGGTTCGCGGCCCACCGAGATGTACGCGGCCACCGTGCCCGCCGCCGCGAGTTCGGGCAGGGCCAGGGCCCGGTCGGCGAGCGCCAGGGAGGCGGTGCGCAGTTCGTCGTCGCTCAGCTGCTTCCTGGCGTCGAGAAGGGTGCGCCGCAAGAGGGCCTTTTCGGACGTGTGATCACTCACGGTGCTTCTGCAATCCCCTCAAATGCGCGGGTAAGAGAGCGAATTCACCGACGGATCATCTTCCGCACATACGCAGCGGATAGGGTGCCCCGCATGACTCAGTCGCCCCCACGGATCACCAAGGCTGTCATCCCCGCGGCCGGGCTCGGTACCCGGTTCCTTCCGGCCACCAAGGCCACCCCGAAGGAAATGCTGCCGGTGGTGGACAAGCCGGCCATTCAGTACGTGGTGGAGGAGGCGGTGGCGGCGGGCCTCTCCGACATCCTGATGGTGACCGGCCGCAACAAGCGTCCTCTGGAGGACCACTTCGACCGGAACTACGAGCTGGAGTCGGCGCTGACCCGCAAGGGCGACGCGGACCGGCTCGCCAGGGTGCAGGAGTCCAGCGACCTGGCGACCATGCACTACGTACGCCAGGGGGACCCGCGCGGTCTTGGCCACGCGGTGCTGTGCGCGGCCCCGCACGTGGGCAGCCAGCCCTTCGCGGTGCTCCTCGGCGACGACCTGATCGACGCCCGCGACCAGCTGCTCTCGCGGATGGTGGAGATCCAGGAGCACGAGGGCGGCAGCGTGATCGCGCTCATGGAGGTCGATCCCGAGCAGATCCACCTCTACGGCTGCGCGGCCGTCGAAACCACCGCCGAGAGTGACGTCGTGCGGGTCACCGGGCTCGTCGAGAAGCCCGAGGCGGGCGAGGCGCCCTCCAACCTCGCCGTGATCGGCCGCTACGTCCTGGACCCGGCCGTCTTCGGCGTGCTGCGTACCACCGAGCCGGGCCGCGGCGGCGAGATCCAGCTCACCGACGCCCTCCAGCAGATGGCCGCCGACGAGTCGATCGGCGGCCCCGTGCACGGCGTCGTCTTCAAGGGCCGCCGCTATGACACCGGCGATCGCGGAGACTATCTCCGAGCCATTGTCAGACTGGCGTGCGAACGTGAAGACCTGGGCCCGGACTTCAAGGCCTGGCTTCGCCGGTACGTCACCGAGGAGATGTAGGCACCCGTGAGCAACACGATCTGGTCGGTGGACGAGCACCTGGACGACATCCTCGCCGCGGTCAGGCCGCTCGAACCGATCGAGCTGCAACTGCCCGACGCCCAGGGCTGCGTTCTGGTCGAGGACGTCATGGTGTCCGTCGCCCTGCCGCCCTTCGACAACAGCTCGATGGACGGGTACGCGGTGCGGGTCGCCGATGTCGCGGGCGCCAGCGAGGAGTTCCCCGCGGTGCTCACCGTCATCGGCGACGTCGCGGCGGGCAGCGGTGAACTGCCCACCGTGGGCCCCGGCCAGGCCGCCCGGATCATGACCGGTGCCCCGCTGCCGCCCGGCGCCGAGGCCGTCGTCCCCGTCGAGTGGACCGACGGCGGGGCCGGCCGGGGAGCCGCCACCACCATGCGCCCGGCGGGGGACGCCCCCGAAGGGGCGAGCGGCGAGGTGCGGGTGCACCGGTCGGCCGAGGCCCGCGCCCACGTCCGCGCGCGAGGCAGCGACGTCCAGGTGGGCGACCTCGCGCTGACGGCGGGCACCGTGCTCGGCCCGCCCCAGATCGGCCTGCTCGCCGCCATCGGCCGCGGCACGGTCACCGTACGCCCGCGCCCGCGCGTGGTCGTGCTCTCCACCGGAAGCGAACTGGTCCAGCCCGGCGAGGAGTTGGGCCAGGGTCAGATCTACGACTCCAACAGCTTCGCGCTCGCGGCCGCCGCCCGGGACGCGGGCGCCATCTCCTACCGGGTCGGCGCGGTCACCGACGACGCGGCCGTGCTGCGCGACACCATCGAGGACCAGCTGATCCGCGCCGACCTCCTGGTCACCACCGGCGGGGTCAGCGTCGGCGCGTACGACGTCGTCAAGGAGGCGCTGTCCTCCGTGGGAGACGAGGACGAGCCCGGCAGCGGCATCGACTTCCGCAAGCTGAAGATGCAGCCCGGCAAGCCCCAGGGCTTCGGCTCCATCGGCCCCGACCACACCCCGCTGCTCGCCCTGCCCGGCAACCCGGTTTCGTCGTACGTCTCCTTCGAGCTGTTCGTGCGCCCCGCGATCCGCACCCTGATGGGCCTCGACGACGTCCACCGGCCCACCGCGCGCGCCGTCCTGAAGACGGACAAGGCGCTGTCCTCGCCCGCGGACCGGCGCCAGTTCCTGCGCGGCACCTACGACGCCGAGGCGGGCACCGTCCGCCCGGTCGGCGGCTCCGGATCGCATCTGATCGCGGCGCTCGCGCAGGCCGACTGCCTGATCGTGCTGCCCGAGGACACCACGTCGGCGGAGCCCGACAGCGAGGTGGAAGTGGTCCTGCTCGGCTGAGTGCCGGTCGGTGGGGGTACGGTGTCTGCCCACAGAAGCCGTACCGGGAGCGCCACCGAATGAGTACGACGCAAGGCAGGCTCACGCACATCGACGAGGCGGGTGCGGCCCGCATGGTCGACGTCTCCGAGAAGGACGTCACCGCACGCACCGCCCGCGCGAGCGGCCGCGTGCTCGTCTCGCCGCGTGTCGTGGAGCTCCTGCGCGGCGAGGGCGTCCCCAAGGGCGACGCCTTGGCCACCGCCCGCATCGCCGGGATCATGGGCGCCAAGCGCACCCCCGACCTCATCCCGCTGTGCCACCCCCTCGCGGTCTCGGGCGTGAAGCTCGACCTGTCGGTGGCCGACGACGCGGTGGAGATCCTCGCGACGGTGAAGACCACCGACCGCACCGGCGTCGAGATGGAGGCGCTGACCGCCGTCTCGGTGGCCGCCCTCACCGTCGTCGACATGGTCAAGGCGGTCGACAAGGCCGCCGTGATCACCGACATCCGGGTCGAGGAGAAGACCGGCGGCAAGTCCGGCGACTGGAACCGGCCCGAGGCGGCCGGAGCATGACGCCCCCTCAGCCCGCCGTGCGGCCCGGCCCACAGGCCGCCGTGCCCTTCCCCGAGGGCGGCGAAGAGCTCGGCGAGGCGCTGTTGTCTCCGTACGCGGCCCTCGTCGTCACCGCCTCCAACCGGGCGGCCGCCGGGGTGTACGCGGACACGGGCGGGCCGCTGCTCGCCGAGGGCCTGGCCGCGATCGGCTTCGCGGTGGACGGCCCGCTGGTCGTGCCCGACGGCGACCCGGTCGAGCAGGCGCTGCGCGCGGGCGCGGCCGCCGGGTACGACGTGATCGTCACGACCGGCGGCACCGGCGTCTCGCCCACCGACCGCACCCCCGACGCCACCCGCAAGGTCATCGACTACGACGTGCCCGGCATCCCCGAGGCCATCCGCGCCGAGGGCCTGGCCAAGGTCCCCACCGCCGCCCTCTCGCGGGGTCTGGCCGGAGTGGCCGGCGGCCGCACCCTGATCGTCAACCTGCCGGGCTCGACCGGCGGCGTACGCGACGGGCTCGCCGTCCTGGAGCGGATCCTGCGGCACGCCGTGGACCAGATCCGCGGCGGCGACCACCCGAGACCCGCGGGGAGCCCGAGCTGAACGTTCCTTCCTGGCCGGTCGAGCTCGCGGAGGGCGATGTGGTCCTCCGCCCCATAAAGCTGCGCGACCAGCGGGCCTGGCGCGAGGTCAACCGGCGCAACCGCGACTGGCTGCGGCCCTGGGAGGCGACGATCCCGCCGCCCGCGGCCGGCGCGCCCTTCGCCCAGCGTCCCACGTACCGCCAGATGGTCCGCCATCTGCGCGCCGAGGCCAACGCGGGCCGCATGCTGCCGTTCGTCATCGAGTACCAGGGCCGCCTGGTGGGCCAGCTGACGGTCGCCGGGATCACCTGGGGCTCGATGTGCTCGGGCCACGTCGGGTACTGGGTGGACCGCGAGGTGGCGGGCCGGGGCGTGATGCCGACGGCCGTCGCCCTCGCCACCGACCACTGCTTCCGCACGGTCGGGCTGCACCGCATGGAGGTGTGCATCCGGCCCGAGAACGCGCCGAGCCGCCGGGTGGTGGAAAAGCTCGGTTTCCGAGAGGAAGGGCTGCGCCCGCGCTATCTCCACATCGACGGCGCATGGCGCGATCACCTGGTGTACGCGCTCACCGCGGAGGAAGTCCCCGACGGGCTCCTCGCCCGGTGGCGGCGGGCCCGCCAGTCCCATCACGGGAACACGGGGAACACCGGGAAATGAAATAAACGTTCGAATTTGATCGCGATCCGATCCCTCTCTCCTGTCGATCGATCCGAGAAATCACAAAAAAAGCCGGTGATATCAGCCAGATCGTGCGACACACCGGCTCAATTGGCGTATCCCCGCGCGCCCGTCCCTCTACGGTGTGGTGTGTGAGCAGCAGCGGCCTCATTTACGCAGTCATCGTCGGGGCCTGGGCCGCCTACTTGGTGCCGATGTGGCTCCGCAGGCAGGACGAACTCAATGAGGCCCGTCCGACGGAACGCTTCAGCACCGCCATCCGGCTGCTGTCCGGACGGTCGGCCATGGAGCGCCGGTACGCCAAGGAGCTGAGCCAGCGGGCCACCGAGGAGGCAGTGCCCGAGGCGGACCCCGCGACCCCTCCGGACGCCCCGACGGAACCCCTCGCCACGCCGGGAGAGTCCACCGGCGCCCGGGAATCCGCCGTGCCCCCGGCCCGTGCGGCCCACCCCGCACGGCCGGAGCGGCGCGAGCGGCCAAAACCCCCGGCGCCGCGGCGTGAGCGCCCCGCGAACCTCGCCTCGGCGGAGCGGGCCCGGCGCGCCCAGCGCAGCGCGGTGCTCGCCCGGCGCCGGCGTACCACCGTCGTCCTCTTCCTCGCCTTCACGCTGGGCGCGGTCGTCGCGGGCGTGGGCGGGCTCGGATTCCTGTGGGCGCCGGCCGCCCCGGCCGCCCTGCTGAGCGCGTACATCGTGCACTTGCGGACCCAGGAGCGGCGGCGCTTCGCCTTCACCATGGACCGGCGCCGCGCCGAGGCCGCGGCCCAGCGGCTGCGCGAGAGCCGGCCGCGCGCCCGGGCCACGGCGCCGGGCGCCGAGGCCGACGACGAAGCGGAGTCCCACCACCCGGCCCCCGTGCCCGAGCCCGCGCCCGCCCCGGCCCTCTCCCCGCAGGAGGCCGGCCGGCGCGCCCTGGTCGAGCAGACCGACCACCAGGAGTGGGTCGACCAGCAGCGCGAGCGCGGCCCCGAACGCGGCGCCAGCTGGGAGCCGGTGCCGGTCCCGCTGCCCACGTACGTCACCGCGCCGGTCGCCCCGCGTGCCACCAGCGGCATCGACCTGGGCGCCCCCGACACGTGGTCCTCGGCCCGCTCCTCGACCGCCGACCCCACCCCGGCCCCGCCCGCAGCCGACCCGCCCCCGAGGCAGCGCACCGGCCCAAGTCGCCGCCGCACCCCGCTGTTCGACCAGTACGCGGACGAGGACCGCCCCCGCGCCGCCAACGAATGACCCCGCTCTCGCTGACCAGCGAGGACCGGATTTCCGAGCACTCCCATCCGGGTGCTAAGGTTTCACTCGTTGCAAGGGCCTGTGGCGCAGTCCGGTAGCGCACCTCGTTCGCATCGAGGGGGTCAGGGGTTCGAATCCCCTCAGGTCCACAACAACAGCGAGATCCCGTCCGATCATCACGATCGGGCGGGATCTCGTCGTTTCCGGGGGCGATTGAGCGGGGCGGGCGAGGGGGCGGCCGAACGGAACCGCCGGGCCGGGGCCGGGATCGGGGTCAGGAATCCGTGAGCGGCTTCGCGAAGCAGCGGCTCGTGTCGTACGTGCGGTAGTGGCCGAACTTCTCGCAGGGTTCGTAGCCCGTCGACGCGTACAGGGTGATCGCCTCGGGCTGCTTGATGCCGGTCTCCAGGACCATGCGGGTGCGGCCGGCCGCGCGGGCGTCGGCCTCCAGGGCGGCGAGTATGCGGCGGGCGAGGCCCAGGCCCCGGGCCTCGGGAATGACGTACATGCGCTTCAGCTCGGCGTCGCCGTCGCGGTAGTTCTCCTCGTTGGCGTCCTGGCTGCGCCAGCCGCCGGTGGCCACCGGGCGCCCCTCGGCGTCGTACGCGATCAGGTACAGGCCGCGCGGGGGCAGGAACATCGCGGCGTCCAGGGGTGTGATGTCGCCCTCGTCCCCGTACCGCTCGGCGTATTCGAGCTGGACCTGGTCGTTGAGCTTCACGGCGTCGGGGTGGTCGTAGCCGAGCTGGTGGATATTCATGCGTTATAGCGTACTTCTATGCGGAGGGTGGGCGGTGCCGGGTCGGTAGGGTGCCGGGATGCTCACTGTTACCTCTGTGAATGTAAACGGGCTGCGGGCCGCCGCCAAGAAGGGCTTCGTGGAGTGGCTCGGGGGGACCGGGGCCGACGTCATCTGCCTGCAGGAAGTGCGGGCCGAGCCCCACCAGCTGCCCGCCGAGGCCGGCGCGCCCGAGGGCTGGTTCGCCGTGCACGCCCCGGCCGCCGCCAAGGGCCGTGCCGGTGTGTCCCTGCTCACCCGGCGCGAGCCGGACCGGGTGCGGATCGGGTTCGGGAGCGCGGAGTTCGACGGCAGCGGGCGCTACATCGAGGCGGACCTGCCCGGCGTGACCGTCGCCTCGCTGTACCTGCCCTCCGGCGAGGTCGGCACCGAGCGGCAGGACGAGAAGATCCGCTTCATGGCGGAGTTCCTCGAATACCTCGGCGAGCTGAAGGCGAAGGCCGCCGCCGACGGCCGCGAGGTCGTGATCTGCGGCGACTGGAACATCGCCCACCAGGAGGCCGACCTCAAGAACTGGAAGGGCAACAAGAAGAACTCCGGCTTCCTGCCCGAGGAGCGGGAGTGGATGACGCGGGTCTTCGACGCGGCGGACGGCGGCTACGTCGACGTGGTGCGCGCCCTGCACCCGGACGTCGAGGGCCCGTACTCGTGGTGGTCCTACCGCGGCCGCGCCTTCGACAACGACACGGGCTGGCGCATCGACTACCAGGTGGCGACCCCCGGCCTCGCCGAGCGCGCCGTGAAGGCCTTCGTCGAGCGGGCCGCGACGCACGGGGAGCGGTGGAGCGACCATGCGCCGGTGACGGTGGTGTACGACCTTTAGGGGCTGGCGTACCCGGGGTTGGGATCCGGGGGCCGGTCAGGACTCCGCCGACAGCCGCCGGTCCAGTGCCAAGGACAGTTCCGCGTCCACCACCGCCTTGGCCAGGGGGCGCAGGCGTTCGGTGTCGTGCGGGGACGCGTGGGTGTGCAGGAGGTCGGTGAACAGGGCGGCCAGGGCGTCGGCGTGTTCGCGGACTTCGCGGCCCGCCGCCAGGACCGCCGCCAGCGGGACGCCCTCGCGGACCAGGGAGGCCGACACGTCCAGGAGGCGGCGGCTGATGTGGACGATCTCCTCGCCCGAGACGGCCAGGTAGCCCAGGTCCAGCGCGGCCGCCAGGTTCTCGGGGGTGACCTCGCCCGCGAAGTGGTCGGCCAGCGCCTCCGGGGTCAGCCGCACCGGGGTCTCCTCGGTCGGCTCCACCAGGCCCAGCGCCTCGCCCGCGTCCCGGCCCGACTCGAAGGCCGAGGTCAGGTCCGCGATGCCGGACAGGGTGTGGCCGCGCTCCAGGAGGGCGGAGATCGTGCGCAGGCGGGCCAGGTGGCGGTCGTCGTACCAGGCGATACGGCCCTCCCGGCGCGGCGGCGGGATCAGGCCGCGCTCGCGGTAGAAGCGCAGGGTGCGTTCGGTGATGCCGGCCTTCTGGGCCAGCTCCGCCATGCGGTACTCGTGGGTGCCGTTGGCCGAAGTCGGCTCGGGAGGCTTCGGGATGGGGTTCTCGCGGACGCCTTCGCCCGGCTGCGGCGTACCGCTGTCGCCGCCCTCGCGCCGCCTGCCGCCCTTGCTTGCCTGGTCTTCTGCCACCACGTCAGCCTATGCGGTGGCCGGCGCCCCGCACCGACGAGTTGTACCGGCGGTAACTTTCCCCGCCCGTACCCCTACCGCTCGGTAGGCGACTGCTCTACCCTCCCAACAGTGCCAGTGATTACTGGCGGAATTGGAGGCGGTGGCATGGGCCAGCACGAGCGCGAGCATGTGCGGGTGGCGGTGATCGGGTCGGGGTTCGGCGGGCTCGGGGCGGCGGTTCGGCTGCGGCGCGAGGGGATCACCGACTTCGTCGTCCTGGAGCGGGCCGGCTCCGTCGGCGGCACCTGGCGCGACAACAGCTACCCGGGGTGCGCCTGCGACGTACCCTCGCACCTCTACTCCTTCTCCTTCGCGCCCAACCCCGACTGGCCCCGCACCTTCTCCGGGCAGGAGCACATCCGCGCCTATCTGGAGCATGTCGCCGACGTGTTCAGGCTGCGGCCCCACATCCGGCTCGATCACGAAGTGACCATGATGCGGTGGGACGCCGAGCAGGTGTGGTGGGAGATCGAAGTGGCGAATGGGGTCACCCTCACCGCTGACGTCGTCGTCTCCGCCACCGGGCCGCTCTCCGATCCCAAGATGCCCGAGATTCCGGGGCTCGCCTCCTTCCCCGGCAAGGTGTTCCACTCCGCCCGCTGGGACCACGACTACGACCTGCGCGGCAAGCGGGTCGCCATGGTCGGTACCGGCGCCTCGGCGATCCAGATCGTGCCGTCCATCCAGCCCGACGTCGCCCGGCTCACGCTCTTCCAGCGGACGCCGCCCTGGGTCATGCCGCGCATGGACCGTGAGATCACGGGAGTCGAGCGCTGGCTGCACCGTCAGCTGCCGTTCACCGGGGCCGCCCGGCGCGGACTCCTGTGGGGCATACGGGAGTTGCAGGTCAGCGCGTTCACCAAGCGGCCGAACGAGCTCGGGCTCATCGAGTCGATCGCCAAGTCCAACATGGCCCGGTCCATCAAGGACCCGGCTCTGCGGGCCAGGCTGACCCCCGACTACCGCATCGGCTGCAAGCGGATCCTGCTGTCCAGCGCGTACTATCCGGCGCTCGCCGAGCCCAATGTCGACGTCGTCGCCTCCGGGCTCGCCGAGGTGCGCGGTTCCACCGTCGTCGCGGCCGACGGCACCGAGGCCGAGGTCGACGCGATCGTCTTCGGCACCGGGTTCCACGTCACCGACATGCCCATCGCCGACCGCGTCGTCGGCGCCGAGGGGCACACGCTCGCCGACGCCTGGAAGGACGGTATGCAGTCGCTGCGCGGCGCGACCGCCGCCGGGTTCCCCAACTGGATGACCATCATCGGGCCCAACACCGGCCTCGGGAACTCCTCCATGATTTTGATGATCGAGTCCCAGCTCAACTACATGGCGGACTACCTCCGGCAGCTGAACGTGCTCGGCGGCCGGGTCGCGCTCGCCGCCCGGCCCTCCGCCGTCGGCGCCTGGAACCGGCGGGTGCAGGAACGCATGAAGCGGACCGTGTGGAACACCGGCGGCTGCACCAGCTGGTACCTCGATGCGGGTGGCCGCAACACCACCGTCTGGCCGGGCACCACCAGCGAGTTCCGCCGCGCGACCCGCGAGGTGGACCTGGCGGAGTACGAGGTCGTACGCGCCCCGGTGCGCGAGCCCGCCGAAGCGCCGGCGGTGTCCGCGTGAGGCGGCACGGGGGGTACGCGCCTCCCGTCGCCGAGCGCGAGCTCACCGCCCGCTCCGCCGACGGCACCCCGCTGCACGTCGAGGTGCACGGGCCTGCGGACGCGCCCGCCGTCGTGCTCGCGCACGGCTGGACCTGCTCGACCGCGTTCTGGGCGGCGCAGATCCGGGCGCTGTCCGGGGAGTGCCGGGTCATCGCGTACGACCAGCGCGGCCACGGGCGTACGCCCGCCGGCTCCGGCTACTCCACCGAGGCGCTCGCCGACGATCTCGAAGCGGTGCTCGCCGCGACGCTCGCGCCGGGTGAACGGGCCGTGCTCGCCGGGCACTCCATGGGCGGCATGACCCTCATGGCGGCCGCCGGGCGGCCCGGCCTGCGCGAGCACGCGGCGGCGGTTGTGCTGTGCAGTACGGGCGCCTCGCGTCTGGTGGCCGAGTCGCGGGTGGTGCCGATGCGGGCCGGGCGGCTGCGGACCGGGCTCACCCGGCGCATCCTGGGGTCGGGAGCGCCGCTCGGGCCCGTCACGCCGCTCGCCAAGAAGATCCTGCGGTACGCGACGATGGGGCCCGGGGTCGCGCCCGAGCGGGTCGAAGCGTGCGCCCGCATCGTGCACGCCTGCCCGCGCGAGGTGCGCCAGGACTGGTCGCATGTGCTGGACGGGCTCGAACTCGGCCTGCTCGTACGGGAGTTGGCGGTGCCCACCGCCGTGGTGGTGGGCAGCGCGGACCGGCTCACTCCCTCCGTGCACGCGGAGCGGATCGCGGCCGGGCTGCCCGACTGCCGCTCCCTCGACGTCCTCACCGGCGTTGGGCACATGACGCCCATCGAGGCGCCCGAATTCATCACCGAGAAGATCCGCGCGCTGGTGGCCACGCATCTGGCCCCCGCCGTCGACGCCGAGGAGCAGGCCGTATGAGCAGGGTCAGTCTTGAGGGGCAGGTCGCGGTCGTCACCGGCGCGGCCCGGGGCGTCGGCGAACTCCTCGCACGCAAGCTGTCCGCGCGCGGCGCCAGGGTCGCGCTCGTCGGCCTCGAACCCGACGAGCTGAAGCGGGTCGCGGCACGGCTGCACACCGAGGCCGAGTCCTGGTGCGCGGACGTCACCGACCACGCGGCGATGGCGCGGGTCGCGGGCGAGGTCAAGGAGCGGTTCGGGAAGGTCGACATCGTCGTCGCGAACGCGGGGGTGGCCTCCGGGGGGCCGTTCGTCGACTCCGACCCGGACGCGTGGCGCCGCGTCATCGAGGTCAACCTCATCGGCGGGGCCGTGACGGCTCGCGCCTTCCTGCCCGTCCTGATGGAGTCGCGCGGGTACTTCCTCCAGATCGCCTCCCTCGCGGCGATCATCCCGGCGCCGATGATGACGGCGTACTGCGCGTCGAAGTCGGGCGTCGAGGCGTTCGCGCACAGCCTGCGGGCGGAGGTGGGCTACAAGGGGGTGCGGGTCGGGGTCGGGTATCTGTCGTGGACGGATACGGACATGGTGCGGGGGGCGGACCAGGACGCGGTGATGCGTGAGCTGCGCTCTCGGCTGCCGTGGCCGTCGAACCGGACGTATCCGCTCGGGCCGGCGGTGGATCGTATCGTCGCCGGGATCGAGCGGCGGGGCTCGCATGTGTATGCGCAGTGGTGGTTGCGGGGGATGCAGTCCGTGCGGGGGTATCTGCCTTCGGTGATCGGGACGGTGGGGGCTCGGGAGATGCGGCGGTTCGAGCCGCGGCTCTCCGAGGTTGGGCGGGGGTTGGTCGGGGCGGGTGGAGCGGCGGACGAGGAGTCCCGGCAGTCTTCCCCCACCCCGCCCCTTCCCTAGACCCTCCGGGGGTTGTGGGTGCGCTGGGCCGGACTCCTGGGGCTCCGCCCCAGACCCCGTTCGCGCCTGAAGGGCGCTCGTCCTCAAACGCCGGACAGGCTGAAATGCCCGGTCCAGGCCAGAATCGATGCTGCTAGGGGCGCGGGGAACTGCGTGACCAGCCGCCCTCGGTGCAGTCAGGCACCCTCGGTCCGCAGGCCGAATGTCCTTCAGGGGGCGGGGGCGGCCCCCATGCGCCCCCCTCAACCCACCTCCCTCGGCGGCAACTTGGGCCGCTGGCGGTTCGGGGTTGTCGTATAGCCTGGCGGGACCGACGCCGGATGCAGGGTCAGGAGGTCCAGCGCCAGGCGCACCGCGTCGTCCAGCACCGCATGTCTCCCCTCCGCCCAGTCCAGCGGCGTGCGCAGGATCTCCAGGTCCGGTTCCACCCCGTGGTTCTCCACGGACCATCCGTACTCGTCGAACCACGCCGCGTTCATCGGCACCGTGATGACCGTTCCGTCGCCCAGGGTGTGGCGGCCCGTCATGCCCACCACCCCACCCCAGGTGCGCTGGCCCACCACCGGGCCCAGTTTGAGCAGGCGGAACGCTGCCGTGATCATGTCGCCGTCCGAGGACGTCGCCTCGTCCGCCAGCGCCACCACCGGACCCCGCGGTGCGTTCGACGCGTACGACACCGCCTGGGCGTTTCTCGTCAGGTCCCAGCCCAGGATCCGGCGGGTCAGTTTTTCCACCACCAGTTCGCTGATGTGGCCGCCCGCGTTGCCCCGCACGTCCACGATCAGCGCGGGGCGGCTCACCTCCAGGCGCAGGTCCCGGTTGAACTGGGCCCAGCCCGAGCCGCCCATGTCCGGGATGTGCAGATAGCCGCACTTTCCGCCGCTCAACTCCCTGACGACCTCCCGGCGTTTGGCCACCCAGTCCTGGTAGCGCAGGGGGCGTTCGTCGACCAGCGGGACCACGGCCACCCTGCGCGGTCTGCCTTCGCCCTCCGCCGGCCGGAACGTCAGCTCCACCGTCGTGCCGCCCGCGCCCGCCAGCAGGGGGTAGGGGCCCGCGACCGGGTCGACCGGACGGCCGTCCACATGGGTCAGGACCGCGCCCTCGCGGATGCCCGCGCCCGCGAGCGGGGAGCGCGCCTTGGAGTCGGAGGAGTCGCCCGGCAGGATGCGTCTGATCTGCCAATTGCCGTCCCGGCACACCAAGTTCGCGCCCAGCAGGCCTTGCGCGCGCTGGTAGTGCGGGGGGCCCTCGTTGCGGCGGGCTGCCGTCACGTACGCGTGTGATGTGCCCAGCTCGCCCAGGACTTCGCGGAGCAGGTCCGCGAACTCGTCCGGGGACGCCACCCGTTCCACCAGCGGGCGGTACTGGTCCAGGACCGTCGACCAGTCGATGCCGCACATCTGCGGCTCCCAGAAGTAGGAGCGGATGATGCGGCCCGCCTCGTCGTAGGCCTGGCGCCATTCGAGCGCCGGGTCGACGTCGTGCAGGATGCGGCGCAGGTCCAGGTAGACCGTGGAGTCGCTGTCGCCCGTCTCCGTGGCCGGGACGGCCCGCAGCTCGCCCTCGTCGACCACGACCAGCCGGCTGCCGTCGCCGCTGATCGCGAAGTAGTCCAGGTGGTCGACCAGTTCGGTCTTGCGGGCCTTGGAGATGTTGAAGTGTTCCAGGGTGGGGCGGCCCGAGGTGTCGGCCGGGTTGGCGAAGGTCTCGCCCAGCGCGCCCGAGATCGGCCACCGCAGCCACACCAGGCCACCCCCCGACACCGGGTACAGGGCCGAGTACTTCGACGCCGAGACCGGGAAGGGGGTGACCCGGTTCTCCAGGCCCTCCACCTCCACCGTCACCGTGCCGTCGGCCGAGTCGTCCAGGGGGTCCATGCCGCCCGCCGCCGGCCTGCCGTCCGGTGACAGCGCGAACGGGGACGGTGTCGCCGAGGACAGCGGCACCAGGTACGGGCGGCAGCCCAGCGGGAAGGACAGGTCCCCGGTGTGCACGTCGTACACCGGGTCGAAGCCGCGCCAGGACAGGAACGCCAGATAGCGGCCGTCGCTGGTGAACACCGGGTTCTCGTCCTCGAAGCGGCCGTTGGTGACGTCCACGACGGCGTGGACGCCGGGCCCCGAGATGCGGGCCATCTTGATCTGGCGCAGCGAGCGGCCGATGCCCGGGTGCGACCAGGTCACCCAGGCCCCGTCGGGCGAGAAGGCGAGGTCGCGGACCGGGCCGTTGACCGAGCGGATGAGCTCGGTGACCTCCCCTCCACCGGATTCCTCCGTCACGTCGATGAGCAGCAGGCGGCCGTCGTTCGAGGCGATCGCCAGGCGCTCGCCGTCGGGGTCGGAGACCATCTCCTGCACCCGGCCGAGCTCGCCCGCCGCGAGGCGGCGCGGCTCGCGCTCGCCGCTCGCGCGCGGCAGGAAAGCGATCTCGACGGCGTCCTCGCCGTCGGCGTCGGTGATGTAGGCGACCTGGCCGCCGCTGCCCAGCATCTCGGGCAGCCGGACCCGTACGCCCGGGGTGTCGGCGATGGTGCGGGCCGGGCCGTCGCGGTGGGTGAGCCAGTACAGGCTGCCGCGCACCACGACGGCGCTGGCCCGGCCGGTCGTGTCGACGGACAGCGCGTCCACGTGGTTGGCGGCCGGGACCTGGTAGCTGCGCCGCCCGGCGCGGGGTCCGCCGAGCCGTACGTCCAGCTTGCGCGGCACCGAGTCGGGGGTGAGGTCGTCCACGATCCACAGGTCGCCCGCACACTGGTAGACGACCCGGCGGCCATCGCTGGAGGCGTGCCGGGCGTAGAAGGCGTCGTGGTCGGTGTGCCGGGTCAGGTCGCTGCCGTCGGGCAGGCACGAGTACAGGTTGCCGACGCCCTCGTGGTCGGAGAGGAAGGCGATGCGGCCCTCGACGAACATCGGGGAGTCGAGGTGGCCGCCGATGTCGGGGAGCAGCCGTTTGCCGTGCAGCCACAGGCGGCCGGTGGCGCCGCCGCGGTAGCGCTTCCAGGCGGCCGGCTCGTGCGGCGGCTTTCCGGTGAGCAGCAGGGTGCGGCGCTCGCCGTCCACATCGGTGACGGCGATGTCGGAGACCGGGCCCCAGGGGAGCTTTCCGCCGGGGGAGCCGTCGGTGGGCACGCTGTAGGCCCAGGAGAAGTACGAGAACGGCTGGCCGTGCGAGGACACCGCGAGGATGTGGCCGTCGGGCGCCCAGCCGCACACCCGGGTGTCGGAGGACCCCCAGTACCCGAGCCGGCGGGCCGGGCCGCCGGTCACCGGCGCCAGATGGATCTCCGGGTCGAGGCTGCGCCAGGTCGTGTACGCGATCTGGCGGCCGTCGGGCGAGAAGCGGGGGTGGCCGACCTTGGTGCGGTCGACGGTGACCCGCCAGGCGCGGGACGGGCTGTGCCCGGCCGGCACGAGGGGGGCGACCCACAGGTCGTCCTCGGCGGCGAAGCACAGCAAATCGTCGTGCAGATGCGGGAAGCGGAGGTACGCGGCGTCGTCACTCACCCCCCAATGCTTTCCGCGGGAGGTGGCCGCGGCAACTCGTAGGAGCGCTTTATTCCGTTCCGACACCTGTGGTCGACGACACAAGCGAAACGGTTCCGTTTCGCTTCGGGGGAGGGTTACCTTCGTACGGTACGAAAAGTGCGGTACGCACAATTCGTACGTCCCGTTCGTGCGCCCGGTTTGTATGTACACGTCGTGTGCGCAAGGAGAGGAGGTCGATCATGGCAGGCAGGCTCACCCCGGAACGCGAGGCGGAGCTCTACGAGGCCGTGCTCGACCTGCTGCGCGAGGTCGGTTACGACGCCCTCACCATGGACGCCGTCGCCACCCGCACCCGCTCCAGCAAGGCCACCCTCTACCGCCAGTGGGGGAACAAGCCGGAGCTGGTCGCGCGCGCCCTGCGGCACAACAAGCCGGTCGGTCTCGCCGAGATCGACACGGGCTCGCTGCGCGGCGATTTCCGTGAGCTGATGTCCCGCGAGGACGACTGCAAGCTGGAGAAGGACTCCGCGCTGATGCGGGGTCTGATGCGGGCCGTGCACGACAACCCCGATCTTCACCAGGCCCTGCGGGAGCTGCTCATCGAGCCGGAGATCACCGGTCTCGACACGGTGCTGCGACGCGCCGTGGACCGCGGCGAGGTCCGCGGGGACAACCCCGCGTTGTCCTATGTTGTACACATGCTGGTCGGCGCGTTCGTCGCCCGGCAGCTCATCGAGGACCGCCCGGTCGACCGGGCCTTCCTCGGCCATTACATCGACGCCGTGGTCCTCCCCGCCCTCGGCGACCCCTGCTAGACACCCCCTCCCCGAGCACCACCCGCCCCACCTGACGCACGCCGCTCTCGTCGTCGGGCTGGTTCCCCATGCCCTGCTGGTTCCATACGACTTGACCGGGAGTACGCCCTCGTGGCCACGTTCCTCTATCGCCTAGGCAGGTTCGCCTTCCGGCGCCGCCGCTATGTCGCCCTGGTGTGGGTGGCGCTGCTCGCCCTCGCCGGGTTCGGCGCCGCCTCCGCCGCCACCGCCACCTCCTCCTCGTTCTCGATCCCGGGCACCGAGGCGCAGCGCGCGTTCGATCTGCTCAAGGAGCGGAACCCGAACGTGCGCGCCGACGGCGCCACCGCCCGGATCGTCTTCAAGGCGCCCGCGGGCCAGAAGATGGCCGACCAGGCCAACAAGGCCGCGGTCGAGAAGACGGTCGCGGGCCTGAAGGCCGGCTCGGACCAGGTCGCCGCGGTGACCGACCCGTTCAAGGCCAACGCCGTCTCCGACAGCGGCAAGGGCCCGATCGCGTACGTCCAGGTCTCGTACAAGGTCAACGCGATGGAGCTGACCGACGACACCCGGGACGCGCTCAAGAAGAGCGGGGACGAGGCGAAGAAGGCCGGGCTCACCGTCGAGATCGGCGGTGACGCGCTGCAGGCCATGCCGGAGCAGGGGGCCGGCGAGATCATCGGCGTGATCATCGCGGGCGTCGTCCTGGTGATCACCTTCGGGTCGCTGGTGGCGGCCGGGCTCCCGCTGCTCACCGCGCTCATCGGCGTCGGCATCGGCATCTCCACGATCACCGCGCTCGCCAACGTGCTCGACCTCGGCACCACCACCGGCACCCTCGCGATGATGATCGGGCTCGCGGTCGGCATCGACTACGCGCTGTTCATCGTCTCCCGCTACCGGGCCGAGCTGGCCGAGGGCAGGGAGCGCGAGGAAGCCGCCGGACGGGCCGTCGGAACGGCCGGTTCCGCCGTGGTGTTCGCCGGTCTGACCGTGGTCATCGCGCTGGTTGGCCTCGCCGTCGTGAACATCCCGATGCTCACCAAGATGGGCGCGGCCGCGGCCGGCACGGTCGTCATCGCCGTCCTCATCGCGCTCACCCTGATCCCCGCGCTGCTCGGCTTCGCCGGCAAGCGGGTACTCGGCCGCAAGGCCCGCAAGGCGTACGAGCAGGGCGACAGGGCCGCCGAGGGCAAGGCCAACATGGGCACCCGCTGGGCGAGCTTCGTGCTGCGCAAGCCGGTGTGGGTGTTGCTCGTCGGCGTGCTCGGCCTCGGCGCGATAGCGCTGCCGGCGAGCTCGCTCCAGATGGGCCTGCCGGACGACGGCTCGCAGCCGACCTCCACCACGCAGCGCCGCGCCTACGACACCCTCTCCGAGGGCTTCGGGCCCGGCTTCAACGGGCCGCTCATGGTCGTCGTCGACGGCAAGGACAGCACGAACCCGCGGGCCGCCGCCGACAAGACGGTCGACGCGATCAAGAAGCTGCCGGACGCGGGCCCGGTGCTCCCGCCCCTGTTCAACAAGGACAACGGCAACAACACGGCGACCATCACGGTCATACCGAAGTCCAAGCCGTCCTCCACCCAGACCGAGGACCTGGTCCACTCGATCCGGGACACCAACGCCTCGATCAAGGCCGAGACCGGGGCGAAGCTCCTGGTCACCGGCTCGACCGCGATGAACATCGACTTCTCGCAGAAGATGAACGACGCCCTGCTGCCCTACCTGGCACTCGTCGTCGGGCTCGCCTTCCTGCTCCTGATGGTGGTGTTCCGCTCGGTCCTGGTCCCGCTGAAGGCGGCCCTCGGCTTCCTGCTCTCGGTGGTCGCGGCTCTCGGCGCGGTCGTCGCGGTCTTCCAGTGGGGCTGGCTCGGCTCGCTGTTCGGCGTGCAGCAGACCGGCCCGATCATGTCCATGATGCCGATCTTCATGGTGGGTGTGGTCTTCGGCCTCGCGATGGACTACGAGGTCTTCCTGGTCACGCGGATGCGCGAGGCGTACGTCCACGGCGAGCGTCCGGGTCAGGCGATCGTCACCGGGTTCAAGCACGGCGCCCGGGTGGTGACGGCCGCCGCCGTGATCATGATCGCGGTGTTCTCCGGCTTCATCGGCTCAAGCGAGCAAATGATCAAGATGATCGGCTTCGGCCTCGCGATAGCGGTCTTCTTCGACGCGTTCGTCGTCCGCATGGCGATCGTGCCCGCGGTGCTCGCGCTGCTCGGCGCGAAGGCCTGGTGGCTGCCGCGCTGGCTGGAGCGGGTGCTGCCGAACGTCGACGTGGAGGGCGAGGGCCTGCGCAAGCAGGAGGCCGAGCTCGACAGTGACGGCGACCCCGACGGGCGTCGCGAACTGGCGCGGGTCTGACCCCGCCTCCCTGAACGCCGGGACCCTGCGAACCGAGCGGCCGTGGGTCCCGGCCGACGTCGGCGGCCTGTGGGGACGGGACCGCCGGCGCCCCTCGGCCCCTCGTGCGTACCGCGCACGGGGGGCCTCCGCATGTCCGGGGGCCTCAGCGGCGGCGGCCCGCCGGGGACGGGGCCGTCCGTGTGTCGGTGGCGTAGGTGTGGCTCAGGAAGCGGACCAGGGGCGAGTTGTCGAACTGGACCACCGCGACTCCGTCCGGCGAGTGGAATTCGAGCACCGTCTGGGCCCGGCCGCACGGCCACACCTCCACGTCGCCCCGGCGGGCGGGCGCGCGCAGCCCCGATTCGAGGAGGTCGCGCGGGAAGACCCATTCGTTGTCGCCCGGGAAGGCGAAGCAGACCGTGCCGGGGGAGTCGGCGGGGTCGTAGCGCAGCTTCACCGGGACGGGGTTGGTGAGCGGGGCGTCCGTGACGATGCGGGCCCGGGCGTGATCCTCGACGGAGCGGCTTTCGGCGTGTTCCTCGGAGTGGTCCTCGACTGCGGGGGACATCGGTCGCTCCTCACGCTGGGTGCTGCTGGAAATCTGGTTCGGGCTATTTGGTATCAAATGTCCCATATTTTTCGGGTAAACCCCCAGCGAGTCGGCTTGTCATCTAGTACTGAGCCGCTCTTGCGAAGGGTTCGCAACAGGGCACTATCATCAAACGGTTCTGCGCATGCCGCGCAGGGAAGAGGGCCCCACGGGAAATCGGAGTCCCCCCATGCACGTACCCGATGGATTCATCAACGCACCTGTATCGGCGGTCACAGGTGTGGTCGCCGCCGGAGCCGTCGCCGTCAGCCTGCGCGGAGCACGCAGGGAACTTGGGGGTCCCTCCCACGCATTCAGCGGTGGGGGAGAGAAGACGGCGCCGCTGGCCGGGCTCGTCGCCGCGTTCATCTTCGCCGTGCAGATGCTCAACTTCCCCGTCGCGGCCGGCACCAGCGGCCATCTGCTCGGCGGCGCGCTCGCCGCGATCCTCGTCGGGCCCTACACCGGCGTGCTGTGCGTGTCCGTGGTCCTGCTCATGCAGGGCATCCTGTTCGCCGACGGCGGGCTCACCGCGCTCGGCGTGAACATCACCGACATGGCGATCACCACCACCGTCGTCGCCTACGCCCTCTTCCGCGGCCTGGTGAAGGTGCTGCCCCGCACCCGCCGCTCGATCACCGCCGCCTCGTTCGTCGCCGCGCTGCTCTCCGTCCCGGCCGCCGCCCTCGTCTTCACCGCGATCTACGCGCTCGGCGGCACCACCGACGTGCCGATCACCAAGGTGCTCACCGCGATGGTCGGCGTGCACATCCTGATCGGCATCGGCGAGGCCGTGATCACCGCGCTGACCGTGGGCGCCGTCATCGCCGTACGCCCCGACCTCGTGTACGGCGCCCGCGGCCTGACCGCACCGCTCAAGCTGCGCGTCGGCGGCGAGCTCGTCGACGCGCCGGCCGCCGCCCCCGCCGCGGCCCGCACCCGCTCCACGAAGAAGGTGTGGGGCATCGGCATCGTCACCGCGCTCGTCCTCGCCGGATTCGTCTCCTTCTACGCCTCGGCCAGCCCCGACGGCCTGGAGAAGGTCGCCCACGACAAGGGCATCGACGCCAAGACCAAGCAGCACGCCACCTCCGACTCGCCGCTCGCCGACTACTCCGTCAAGGACATCGGCGACGCCCGCCTGGCCGGGGGCCTCGCCGGAGTGATCGGCGTCGGCGTCACCGTCGTGGTGGGCAGCGGCGTGTTCTGGGCCGTACGCCGCCGCCGTGCGGAGCCCGCATCCGAGCGCACCCCGGAAGCGGTCTGACATGGGAGCGGGCCACTCCCACCGGCTCTACCGGCACGGCCACTCGCCCGTCCACGACCTGCCCCCGCACTGCAAGCTCGCCGCGGTGTTCCTGTTCGTGGTCGTCGTGGTGTCCACACCGCGCGAGGCGATGTGGCCCTTCGCGCTGTACGCCGTACTGCTCGCCGGCGTGGCAGGCGCGGCCCGCATCCCGGCCGGTTACCTCCTGAAACGGCTGCTGATCGAGATCCCGTTCGTGGCGTTCGCGCTGCTCATGCCGTTCGTCGTGCCCGGCGAGCAGGTGCATGTGCTCGGCCTCTCGCTCAGCGAGAACGGGCTGTGGGGCGCCTGGAACGTCCTGGCCAAGGGCACCCTCGGCGTCGCCGCCTCCGTGATCCTCGCCTCCACCACCGAACTGCGCGCCCTGCTGCTCGGCCTGCAGCGCCTGCGGCTGCCGTCCATCCTGGTCCAGATCGCGTCCTTCATGATCCGCTATGGGGACGTCATCACCGACGAGATGCGCCGCATGTCCATCGCCCGCCGCTCGCGCGGCTTCGAGGCACGTGGGGTGCGCTCCTGGGGCGTACTCGCCAAGTCGGCCGGCGCGCTCTTCATCCGCTCCTACGAACGCGGCGAACGCGTCCATCTCGCGATGGTCAGCCGCGGCTATGCCGGGGCCATGCCGGTGATCGACGAGGTGACGGCGACCCGCGCCCAGTGGACGAGGGCGGTGTCCCTGCCGGCGGCGGCGCTGGCGGTGTGCGTGCTGGGCTGGACGCTGTGAGAGGTACTCCGATGACTGAGGCAACTGTGAACGCTGTGAACGTCCCCTCCCTGGAAGTGTCGGGGCTGGCCTTCGCCTACCCCGACGGCCATCAGGCGCTGTTCGGCGTCGACCTGGCGGTGGCGCGGGGGGAGCGGGTCGCGCTGCTCGGCCCCAACGGCGCGGGCAAGACCACCCTCGTCCTCCACCTCAACGGCATCCTGGAGGGCGGTGCGGGATCGGTGAGGGTCGCCGGTCTTCCGGTCGCGAAGGAGAACCTCGCGGAGATCCGGCGCCGTGTGGGCATCGTCTTCCAGGATCCCGACGACCAGCTCTTCATGCCGACGGTCCGCGAGGACGTCGCCTTCGGCCCGGCGGCGTCGGGCGTGCGCGGTGCGGAGCTGGAGGAGCGGGTGCTGGCCGCCCTGGCCCAGGTGGGGATGGCGGAGTACGCGGACCGGCCTCCGCACCACCTGTCCTTCGGGCAGCGCCGCCGGGTGGCCGTGGCGACGGTCCTCGCCATGTCCCCGGAGATCCTGGTCCTGGACGAGCCGTCGTCCAACCTGGACCCGGCGTCGCGGCGCGAACTGGCCGACATCTTGCGGGGGTTGGACGTGACGGTGCTCATGGTGACCCATGACCTGCCGTATGCGCTGGAGCTGTGCGGGAGGTCGGTGATCCTGAGCGAGGGAGTCATCGCGGCGGACGGCCCCACGGCGGAGGTCCTGTCCGACGCGGCCCTGATGCGAGCGCATCGCCTTGAACTCCCGTTCGGCTTCGACCCGTCGTCGCCGGTGGCGCTCCGCTAGGGGCGGGTTGTTTCGGGCGCGGGGTGCGCGAGGCCCGTCGCGCAGTTCCCCGCGCCCCTGGCAGGGTCGGCGCCGGCCAGCACCGGAGCATTTCGGGGTCTGGGGCGGAGCCCCAGTGCACCCGCTCCGGCCGCGACCCCGCCCGCTCCGGCCCCGCCCACCCCATCAGGCACCATGGACAGGGGGCACCACCGAGGCGCCCAGCAAGAATGGGGAGCGATCGTGGTCGACGTACAGGGCGCCGTAGCACCGGGCTACGAGCCCGTGAAGGACGCCTTCGTGCGGAACTTCGAGCAGCGGGGCGAGCGCGGCGCGGCAGTCGCCGTGTACCGGCACGGCCGCAAGGTCGTCGACGTGTGGGCCGGCACCAAGGACGCGGACGGCACCGCCCCCTGGGCGCCGGACACCGCCCAGATGGTCCGCTCGGCCACCAAGGGCGTGGCCGCCGCCGTCCCCCTCCTCCTGCACCAGCGCGGCCGACTGGACCTGGACGCCCCGGTGTCGACGTACTGGCCCGAGTTCAAGGCGGCCGGCAAGGAGCGCACCCTCGTACGGCACCTCCTGTCGCACCGCGCCGGGGTGCCCGCCCTGGACCACCCGCTCACCCTCGCCGAAGCGGCCGACGGCGAGAGCGGACCGGCCGCCGTCGCCGCGCAGCCACCGGCCTGGGAGCCCGGCACCACGCACGGCTACCACCCGCACACCTTCAGCTGGCTGATCGGCGAGCTGGTCCTCCGCGTCACGGGCCGCACCATCGGCCGCTGGATCGCCGAGGAGATAGCGGCCCCGCTCGGCCTGGACCTGTGGGTCGGCCTGCCGCCCGAACAGGCCCACCGGGCGGGCCGGGTCGCCCGGATCGAGGCCCCCGAGGTGCCCGGCGCGCTGCGGGCCCGCCCCAAGAGGGCCGTCGCTGAGGCCTACGCCGACCCCGCCTCGCCCACCCGCCGCGCCTTCGGCGCCATCGATCCCGCCCCGGACGAGAACGACCCGGTGTACCGGGCCGCCGGGCTGGCCGGGTCCACGGGCATCGCCACCGCCCGTTCCCTTGCCCGTTTCTACGCCGCCCTGATCGGCGAAGTCGACGGCGCGGCACGGCTGTTCGCGCCCGCCACGCTCACCCTGGCCCGGACCGAGGAGAGCGCGGGCCCGGACCGCACGCTGGTCGTGAACACCCGCTTCGGCCTCGGCCACATGCTGCACGGCAGCGCCTCGCCGCTGCTCGGCGCCGGATCCTTCGGCCACCCGGGGCGCGGCGGCCCACTCGGCTTCGCCGACCCCGAGTCGGGCATCGCCTTCGGCTACGTCACCAACGGGATGGCCAGGTCGGTTACCGCCGATCCTCGTGCCCAGGCCCTGGTGCGGGCACTACGTTCGACCGTATGACGCATCCTCAGAAGACCATCCGGGCAACACGCTTCGACGGACACGCGGTATTGATCACCGGCGCTGGGCGCGGCATCGGAGCCGCCACCGCGCGTCGGCTGGCCGCCGAGGGGGCCCAAGTCCTCGTCACCGACGTCGAGTCGGCGCGGGCCGAAGCCGTGGCCGCCGAACTGAAGGGTGCCGTCGCCCGGCACTGCGACGTGTCCGACCGGGCCTCGGTGGAGGCCGCGGTCGCCTTCGCCGTCGAGGAGTTCGGCCGGCTCGACGTCCTGGTCAACAACGCCTACTCCTGCAGCCCGGACGCCGCCCGCTTCGAGGACCAGGACGACGAGAGCTGGGCCCGCGACCTCGACATCAGCCTCACCGGCGCCTTCCGCTGCGCCCGCGCCGCCCTGCCGCACCTCGCCGAGTCCGGCCGGGGTGCGATCGTCGGCATCGGCTCGGTCAACGGCGAGCAGGACTTCGGCAACCACGCCTACAGCGCCGCCAAGGCGGGCCTCGCCTCGCTGACCCGTACGCTCGCCGGGGACGCCGCGCCGCGCGGGGTGCGGGTCAACCTCGTCGAGCCCGGCACCGTCCACACCCCCACCTGGGACGGCCGCGAGGCCCAGCTGGAGCGGATGGCGAGGATGTACCCGCTGGGCCGGGTCGGCGAGCCCGAGGACATCGCGGCGGCCGTCGCCTTCCTCGCCTCGGCCGACGCGTCCTGGATCACCGGCACCACCCTGCGCGTCGACGGCGGCCTCCTCGCCGTCAACACCGGCCTCCAGCGGGCGGCCCGCGGGGAGTGATGCCCCTGGCCGCGGGCGCCGGTGTGGCTCACCCCGCCCGCAGCATCAGGCCGATGCCCACCACCAGGAGGCCCGCCGCGGCGATCCGGGGTGCGCCGAAGCGCTCCTTGAAGAAGACCGCGCCGATCGCCGCGCCCACGATGATCGACGATTCGCGCAGCGCCGCGATCGGGGCGAGCGGCGCCCTGGTCTGCGCCCACAGGACGAGCCCGTACGCGGTGACCGAGAGCGCCGCGCCAAGGAGCCCGCGAGCGGCGAACGGGCCTAGTTCCGCGGCCAGTCGAGAGCGCCGGCGGTACACGGCGTAAGCGGGAATGGCCAGGCCCTCCAGGAGCATCAGCCAGGCGATGTAGCCGAACGAGGAGCCCGAGGCGCGCACGCCCATGCCGTCGACGACCGTGTACCCGGCGATCGTGAGGCCGGTGGCGAGCGCCGCGAGGATGGCCGGCCAGTCGGGCCGCGAGCCGCGCAGGCCCCACAGCGCGACCCCGACCAGACCCGCGCAGGCCACCGCCACGCCCGCCGTCTGCCAGGCGCCCGGCATCTCGTGCACGAAGACGGCGGCGAGCACGGTCACCACCAGCGGGGCCGTGCCGCGCGCGATCGGATACATCTGCCCGAAGTCGCCCAGTGTGAACGACCGCATGAGCAGCAGCATGTACGCGACGTGCAGCGCCGCCGAGACCAGCAGATACGGCCAGGCCCCGGCGTGCGGCAGCGGCACGAACGGCAGCGCGAGCAGTCCGATCAGCGCGCCGCCGCCCGAGATCAGGGTGAAGGAGAGCAGCTGGTCCTTGAGGTGGTGGGCCAGCGCGTTCCAGCTGGCGTGCGTGAGGGCCGCGAGCAGCACCGCGCACGTGACGGTCAGCGTCACTTCTGCTCGGCCACGTCGACGAGGGTGCCGCCCGCGTGCGCGATCAGCGTCTTCGGGTCGAGCGGGAAGACGGTGTGCGGGGTGCCCGCCGCCGCCCACACCACGGGGTGGTCGAGCAGCCCCCGGTCGGCGAGCACCCGGGTGCGGGTGAGGTGCCCGAACGGCGGGACCCCGCCGATCGCGTACCCGGTGGTCTCGCGGACGAGATCCGCGTTCGCCCGCTTGACCTCCCCGGCCCCCAGCTCCCGTCGTACCAGCTCCACATCGACGCGCGAGGAGCCGTCCATGAGGACGAGCACGGGCACCCCGTCCGCCGCGAAGACCAGCGACTTGACGATCTCGCCCACATCGCAGCCGATGGCGGCGGCCGCCTCGGCCGCGGTGCGTGTGGCGTCGGGGAAGCGGCGCACCTCGACGTCGAGGCCGAGGGTGCGCAGCGCCTCGGCGAACCGGGGGTGGGCGGGGGATTCCTTTGAGCTCATGGCCCGCACGCTACTGGTGGGTGTACGGGCCGTGCGAGGGGGTTTCACAGCCCGGTCACAGAGCTGCGAAAGGGCCTCAGCCCGCGCGCAGGACCTGCGCCACGATGGGCCCGGCCGCGTCCCCGCCGTGCCCGCCGGACTGCACCAGGGCGGCGGCCGCCAGGTCGTCGCTGTAGCCGGTGAACCAGCTGTCCGACTTGTTCTGGCCGTCCTTCTCCGCGGAGCCGGTCTTGGCGCCCTTGTCGCCGTCGACGCCCGCCATGGCCTCGGTCGCCGTCCCGTACGAGGCGGTGGCGGTGATGTGCATCAACTGGCGCAGCTGTCCGGCGATGCCCGAGGGCAGCGGGTCGGCCTGGGCGAGCTGACGGCCGTCCAGGGACTGCGGCACGATCACCGGCTGGCGGAAGTGGCCCGACTTCGCGGTCGCCGCGATGGACGCCATGTCGAGCGGGCTCATCTGCACCTTGCCCTGCCCGATGTACGCGGCCGCCGTCTCGGCACCCGCCGACGCGGGCACGCTGCCGTCGAAGGAGGGCACGCCGACCTTCCAGTCCTGGCCGATGCCGAAGTAGTTGGCCGCCACCCGCCCCAGCGCCCCGTCGTCGTTCACGTCGTCGACGAGCTTGATGAAGGCGGTGTTGCAGGACCGGGCGAAGCTCTTGGAGAAGGGCTGGCCGTCCATCGAGAAGTTGTTGAGGTTGTGGAAGGTGACCCCCTGCCACATCGCGTCCGCCGGGCATTCGGCCGGCTTGTCCGGGGACGCCTTGCCCTTCTCGATCAGCATCGCCGAGGTGACGATCTTCATCGTCGAGCCGGGCGCGACCCGGCCCTGGAGCGAGGCCGGGAACTTGTCGTTGCGGTTGTCCGCGACCGCGCGGATCTCGCCGGTGCTGGGCTTGACGGCCACCACCGACGACTCCCCGAACCGCTTCACGGCCTTCTCGGCGGCCGCCTGCACGTCCGCGTCCAGGGTCGTCTTCAGCTTGCCCGGCGTGCCCTTCCGCAGGGTGATCAGCGTGCGGGCCGGGGCGGAGTTGCCCTGGATCTGGAGCTCGATGCCCGGCGTGCCGTCCACCTTGGCGCCGTACTTCTCGCGAAGGCCGTCCAGGATCGCCCCCAGCGAGGGGTACTGCTCCTTGGTCAGCGGGCGGTCCTTGTAGTCGACGGCCTGGATCTCGGGGTTCTGCGCCTTGTCGGTCACCAGGCGATCGCCCGTCTTCAGCTGCGGGTGCAGCACGGAGGGCTGCCAGTCGACCAGCGCCTTGTGCGTGGACTGGCCGCGTACGACGGTGAGTTGGGAGGCGTAGGACAGCGGGGCCGTCTTTCCCTCGTAGGAGACGTCGGCCTTGACCGTGTACGGGACGACCGGCCCGTTCGGTGCGCCCGGCGTGACCACCACGTTCGTGATGTGCGCCTGGTCGCGGAAGCCGGTCAGCGCGGCCGAGGCGCCCTGCTGGTTGTTGGTCAGGGCGGCGGCCCCCGCCGCGTCGCCTTTCGCCCAGGCCTGGAAGAAGCCGGTGGAGGTCTCCTTGATCTCGTCCTCGACCGGCGGCCCGGTGCGCGCGGGCGCGCCCTGCGTGTGTGTACCGCCGGAGCTCTTGCCGTCGCCCCCGCCCACCATCTCGTACGCCCCGAACGCCACGCCTCCGGCGGCCACGACGAACACCCCGCCCGCGATGGCGACCTTCGCTCCACTGCGCATCCCGCAGTTCCCCTCCCCAGGAGTCCCCCGAACCCCTTGAACGTGTTCAAGGGGTTACTTGGGGGCGACTCTACGGGACGGCAGTGACAGTGGTGCTCTGAGTTGTCGAACGGTTACCGGAACGCGACCGGCATCACACCCAGCTGTCCAGCCACATCCGGCTGCGCCAGGAGTCGAGCGGGATGGCCGTGCCGGTGTAGATCGGCCAGAAGTACACGAAGTTCCACACGATCAGCAGGACGAGCACGCCCGCCCCGATCGCCCCCACCGCGCGCCGCCGCTCCTCCGAGCCCGGGGGCCCGATGATCGCGCCGATCATCATCGCCACGGCCAGACACAGGAACGGCACGAACACGACCGCGTAGAAGAAGAAGATCGTCCGCTCCTGGTACATGAACCAGGGCAGGTACCCGGCCGCGATGCCGCACGCGATCGCGCCGGCCCGCCAGTCGCGCCGGAAGAACCAGCGCCACAGGACGTACAGGAGCGCGAAGCAGGCGGCCCACCAAAGGAGCGGGGTGCCGAGCGCGAGGACCTCGGCGGCGCACTTGCCGCTCGTGCCGGTGGGGCAGCCCTGGGTGCCGGGGGAGGGGCTCTCGTAGTAGTAGGAGACGGGCCGGCCGAGGACCAGCCAGCTCCACGGGTTCGACTGGTAGGTGTGGCCCTCGGTGAGGCCGACGTGGAAGCTGTAGACCTCGGTCTCGTAGTGCCAGAAGCTGCGCAGCGAGGCCGGCACCCAGCTCAGGTCGAACTGCGGCAGGTGGTTGATGGTGCCGATGACCGGCAGCTTGATGTGGTCGGGGGACAGGCCCGCGCGGCCGTCCGCCCAGTGCCGCCCGTACCCCTTGTCGGTGACGAACCAGCCCGTCCACGACGCCATGTACGTGGCGATCGCGACCGGCACCGTGGAGAGGAACGCCCAGAACGCGTCCCGGCGCAGGACCGCCCGGTAGGGGGTGACCGCCCCCGCCGTGCGCCGGGCGCCCACGTCCCACAGGACGGCCATGACGCAGAAGAAGACCAGGATGTAGAGGCCGTTCCACTTGGTGCCGCAGGCCAGGCCGAGCATGAGCCCGGCGCCGATCCGCCACGGCCGCCGGCCGAACCTCAAGGTCGCCGCGATCTCCGCGTCCGGGCGCAGCCGACCGTCCTCGCCCTCGGGCAGCGCGGCCGCGAGTTTCGCCCTCGTACGGTCGCGGTCGACCAGGAGGCAGCCGAAGGCGGCCACCACGAAGAACATCAGGACCGTGTCGAGCAGCGCGGTGCGGCTCATCACGAAGTGCAGCCCGTCGACCGCGAGCAGCGCGCCCGCCAGGCATCCCAGGAACGTCGAGCGGAAGAGCCGCCGCCCGATCCGGCAGATCAGCAGCACCGACAGGGTGCCGAGCACGGCGACCATGAAGCGCCAGCCGAACGGCGTGAAGCCGAACATCTTCTCGCCGATGCCGATCAGGTACTTGCCGACCGGCGGGTGCACCACATAGCCGGGCGCGGTCGGCACCGAGATCAGATCGGGGTTGGCGAGGATCGACTTGTCGATGTCTTTCGGCCAGTCGCCCTCGTAGCCGTGGTTGATGAGCGCCCAGGCGTCCTTGGCGTAGTACGTCTCGTCGAATATCACCGCGTGCGGGGCGCCCAGGTGCCAGAACCGCATGAGCCCCGCGACCAGCGTCACCAGGAGCGGCCCCGCCCACGCCGACCAGCGCACGAGGCGCGCCGCCCACAGCGGGGAGATGCCGAGCACCGTCCACAGCTGCCCCGAGGGCCGGGTGAACGGAGGCACCAGACGCTCGCGCAGCCCGGTTCTCGGCCGCACGACATGGCCGAACCGGCGCATGCGGTGCGGCCAGGAGGGCGGCTCGTCCCCGGCTTCGTGGCCCGGCAGGGTCTGTGGCGCAGTACTGGTCACCGCGCCATCGTAGGGAACCGGGCTGTGCGAGTCCCGTGGCCGGGCCCGGCGGCCCGGGCGCCGCCGGGCTGCGAGGATGGTTCGTGTGACCGGAACTCTCGTACTCGCAGGCACCCCCATCGGCGACACCGCGGACGCCCCGCCCCGGCTCGCCGCCGAACTGGAGCGGGCCGACGTCGTCGCCGCCGAGGACACCCGGCGGCTGCGCCGGCTGACCCAGGCGCTCGGCGTGCACACCCAGGGCCGGGTCGTCTCCTACTTCGAGGGCAACGAGTCCGCGCGCACCCCCGAACTGGTCGAGGCCCTCGAAGGCGGCGCCCGGGTGCTGCTCGTCACGGATGCGGGCATGCCGTCGGTCTCCGACCCCGGGTACCGCCTGGTCGCGGCCTGCGTCGAGAAGGACATCAAGGTCACGGCCGTGCCGGGCCCCTCGGCGGTGCTCACCGCCCTCGCCCTGTCCGGGCTTCCCGTGGACCGCTTCTGCTTCGAGGGGTTCCTGCCCCGCAAGGCCGGCGAGCGCCTGGGCAGGCTTCGCGAGGTCGCCGACGAGCGGCGCACGCTGGTCTACTTCGAGGCCCCGCACCGGCTCGACGACACCCTGGCCGCGATGGCCGAGGTGTTCGGCGCCGGGCGGCGCGCGGCGGTGTGCAGGGAGCTGACCAAGACGTACGAGGAGGTCAAGCGCGGCCCGCTCGAGGACCTGGCCCAGTGGGCGGCCGAGGGCGTGCGCGGCGAGATCACGATCGTGGTCGAGGGCGCGCCCGAGACGGGCCCCGCCGATCTGGACGAAGCCGAGCTGGTCAGGCGCGTGCAGGTCCGGGAAGAGGCGGGGGAGCGGCGCAAGGAGGCCATCGCGGCCGTCGCCGTCGAGACGGGTCTACCCAAGCGCGAGGTCTTCGACGCGGTGGTGGCGGCAAAGAATGCGGCACGCCAGGGCCCCGCGGCAGGTAAAGGACTATCGTAAAAAGTAAAACGCAGGCCGCGCACCGGGGCAGGGAAATGCACGCAGCCCTAGGAAAGGCCAAGACCACGCCAACTCTCGACAGCCCCTGATGCGTTTTGGCAGCGAAAGGCGTCTCCTGGATCGGGGACGCTTTCGCCCCCGCTCGCAAGAGCGCTCGCAAGAGCTTGTCCAGCGGACAAGAGGAGCCGGCACATGAGTGAGATCGCTGAGACCACGGCACACGAGGCATATGCCTTCGCGTGCATGAGGTGTGGATATGGCTGGGAACAGGCGTACGAAATAGAGCACCACACCGACGCCACTGGCCAGGCATTCGTCATATACAAGGCCAACGGCGAACGGGTGCCGTCCCCGCTGTCCGCCCCCACCTGCCTCAACTGCGGCGGGCACGTGGTGCGCATCATGCGTGCCGGGCGGGTGTCGTCCGCACAGCAGGGGATGGTCCAGTACCGTGCCCCCGCGCCGACACAGCCCGCACCCCAGGACGAGGCCGACGCGACCGCGAAGCCGGAGCACCACTGGCACCTTTCGGACCTGCTGCACCCCTTCCACCGGAAGTAGGTGCCCGCACCTGCGTGACCGGTCGCGACGGGGGCGCGCCCCTTTCGTAGGATCGCCCGTATGAGTGCCGCCAAGGATGCCCCGCCGCCGCTGCCGGAACCGCTCGGAGTCGCGGTGGCCGATTCGCACACCCACCTGGACATGCAGGACGGCACGGTCGAACAGGCCCTGGAGAAGGCCGCGGCCGTGGGCGTCACCACCGTGATCCAGGTGGGCTGCGACGTGAAGGGCTCCCGGTGGGCGGCGGAGACCGCCGAGGCGTACGCGCCCGTGCACGCCGCCGTCGCCCTGCACCCCAACGAAGCCCCCCGGATCGTCCACGGAGACCCCGACGGCTGGTCGCGTCAGGGCGCGCGCGGCCCCGGCGGCGAGGGCGCGCTGGACGAGGCCCTCGCCGAGATCGAGCGGCTCGCCGCTCTGCCCTGGGTCAAGGGCGTCGGCGAGACCGGCCTCGACTACTACCGCACCGGACCCGAGGGCAAGGCCGCCCAGGAGCGGTCCTTCCGGGCGCACATCGAGATCGCCAAGCGGCAGGGCAAGGCGCTCGTCATCCACGATCGCGAGGCGCACGCCGATGTGCTCCGTATTCTGCGCGAGGAAGGCGCCCCCGAACGTACGGTCTTCCACTGTTATTCCGGCGACGCGGAAATGGCCGAACTCTGCGCCGAATCCGGGTACTTCATGTCCTTCGCGGGAAACGTGACCTTCAAAAACGCCCAGCCGCTGCGCGACGCTCTCAAGGTCGCCCCACTGGAACTCGTTCTTGTGGAGACCGACGCGCCGTTCCTCACGCCCGCGCCGTACCGCGGACGGCCCAATGCGCCGTATCTCATTCCGGTCACGGTGCGGGCGATGGCGGCCGTAAAGGGCATCGGTGAAGACGCGCTGGCCGCGGCGATCGCGGACAACACTGCGCGTGCGTTTGATTACTGACCGATAACAGCATCCGCCCGTCGTCGGGCGGCGCACAGGGTAGTGCCACGACACTGTGTAGTCGAGTTGCTTTGGAGAGTGACCGCTGCTCCGCTAGTGTCCCGGCCCGCACCATCGGACCGGACCCTGGAGCGTCGTGAGCAATTCGCAGGGCAGTCACCGTGCCGCACGCGGCGGGCACCGCGCCGGGACCGCCACGGCAACGCCTCCGTACGGCGTCGCCACGGGCGCCGCCGAGGCCTCCATGCCTCCCTTCGGCTCCCGTGTGCCCCGGTACGACGGCTTCACGCCCTCCTACGCCGACCACGAGACCCTGGGCGCCCCGGTGTCCATCCCCGAGCCGCGCGAACCCCTGCCGCCCCGCCAAGAACGCCAGGACGGTGCGCCCGGCGGGCGGGCCGGGGCGCGCCGGGCGGCCCGGCGCCGTAAGTCCTCGGGCGGGCCCGACGCGCTGCGCCGGCTCCTCCCGCAGGCCCTCGTCGTCGCCTTCCTGGCGGGCGGCACCTCGGCATTCGTCGTCAGCGACAAGGCCGTCAGGCTCACCGTCGACGGGGTGCCGCGCACGATGCACACCTTCGCCGACAGCGTCGACGAACTCCTCGCCGACGAGCACGTGCCCGTCGGGGCGCACGACCTCGTGGCGCCCGGCCCCGCCGCCGGGCTCGCCGGCGGCGACGAGGTCGTGGTGCGCTACGGCCGCCCGGTCCAGCTCACCCTGGACGGACAGCGCCGCCAGGTGTGGACGACCGCCCGCACCGTCGACGGGGCCCTGCGCCAGCTCGGGGTGCGCGCCGAGGGCGCCTATCTGTCGGCGTCCCGCTCCTCGGAGATCGGCCGCGCGGGCCTCACCCTGGAGGTACGCACCGAACGCTCGGTGACCTTCCTCGCGGACGGCCGCGAAAGCACCCTGCGCACCAACGCGGCCACGGTCGCCGAGGCTCTTCAGGAAGCGGGCATCTCGCTGCAGGGCCAGGACACGACGTCCGTCACCCCGTTCTCCTTCCCGCACGACGGCCAGACGGTCACGGTCATGCGGATCAGCGGAACGAAGGAGGTGCGCGAGGAGCCGATCCCCTTCACCGTCGAGAAGACCAAGGACGACACGCTGTTCGCGGGTACGCAGGTCGTGGTCCGCCAGGGCGAGAAGGGCGCCCGCAGGGTCACGTACGCGCTGCGTACGGTCAACGGGGTCAAGCAGAGGCCGAAGAAGATCGACTCGGAGATCGTGCGCGAACCGGTGACCCAGCAGGTCAAGGTCGGCACCAAGGCGCTGCCCACGTCGGTGGGGGGCGCGGACCACCTCAACTGGAGCGGCCTGGCGCACTGCGAGTCGGGCGGCCGCCCGGGCGCGCTCGACCCGTCGGGCACCTACGGCGGGCTCTACCAGTTCGACGCGGGCACCTGGCACGCGCTCGGCGGCAGCGGGCGGCCCGAGCAGGCACCGGCCGGCGAGCAGACGTTCCGGGCGAAGAAGCTGTTCGTGAGCAGGGGAGCGAGCCCGTGGCCGCACTGCGGCCGTAGGCTGTATCGGTGAGCACCACTGAGCCCGACGCACTCCTTACCCCCGCCGACATCCGCGAACTGGCCGCAGCGCTTGGCGTACGCCCCACCAAGCAGCGCGGCCAGAACTTCGTCATCGACGCCAACACGGTCCGCCGCATCGTGCGGACCGCCGAGGTCCGCCCCGACGACGTGGTGGTGGAGGTGGGCCCGGGCCTGGGCTCGCTGACCCTGGCGCTGCTCGAAGCGGCGGACCGGGTGGTGGCGGTGGAGATCGACGACGTGCTGGCATCGGCGCTCCCCTCGACGATCGCGGCCCGCATGCCGGCCCGAGCGGACCGTTTCTCCCTTGTCCACTCGGACGCGATGCAGGTCCAGGACCTGCCGGGCCCGCCCCCCACGGCACTGGTGGCGAACCTCCCGTACAACGTGGCGGTCCCGGTCCTCCTGCACATGCTGGACCGCTTCCCGAGCATCGAGCGCACGCTGGTGATGGTCCAGGCGGAGGTGGCGGACCGCCTCGCGGCGAAGCCGGGCAACAAGGTGTACGGGGTGCCTTCGGTGAAGGCGAACTGGTACGCGGACGTGAAGCGGGCGGGCTCGATCGGCCGCAACGTGTTCTGGCCGGCGCCGAACGTGGACTCGGGTCTCGTGTCACTGGTGCGGCGCACCGTGCCGGTGGACACGACGGCCTCCAAGGCGGAGGTGTTCGCGGTCGTGGACGCGGCGTTCGCGCAGCGCCGCAAGACGTTGCGGGCGGCGCTGTCGGGCTGGGCGGGCTCGCCCGCCGCCGCGGAGGCGGCCCTGGTCGCGGCGGGAGTCTCCCCCCAGGCGCGCGGCGAGGCGCTGACGGTGGAGGAGTTCGCGTCGATCGCGGAGAACCGGCCGGCTTAGCGCCCGCCTGGTCAGGGTGCGCCGGGGCTCCGCCCCAGACCCCGGGAGGCCCCTCCCCGCCCCTTCCCGAAACCCGCCGGGGGCGCTTCGCGCTCATGGTTCGACTGCGGACCGTGCGTGGCTGGTCGCGCAGTTCCCCGCGCCCCTAACAGGGTCGTCCTTGGCAGGGTGCCCATGCAGGCACCTCCAGCCCGTCCGGCGTTTGAGGACGAGCGCCCTTCAGGCGCGATACGGGGTCTGGGGCGGAGCCCCAGGGGTCCAGCTCAGCACACCCCCACCCCCGGCGGGTCTCGGGAAGGGGCGGGGTGGGGGAAAATGAAGCCGCCCGCACCTGAAGGAGCCACGTGACCCCCCGCACCGTCACCGTCCGCGTCCCCGCCAAGGTCAACGCCCAGCTGGCCGTGGGCCCCGCCCGCCCCGACGGGTTCCACGACCTGGCCAACGTCTTCCTCGCCGTCGCCCTCTACGACACCGTCACGGTGACCCCCGCCGACGAGCTCCGCATCACCTGCACGGGCCCGGACGCGGCACAGGTCCCCCTGGACCGTACGAACCTGGCCGCCCGCGCGGCGGAACTCCTCGCGGCCCGCCACGGCATCGAGCCCAACGTCCACATCCACATCGACAAGGACATCCCCGTCGCGGGCGGCATGGCAGGCGGCAGCGCGGACGGCGCGGGCGCGCTCCTCGCCTGCGACGCGCTCTGGGGCACGGACGCCTCTCAGTCCCAACTCCTCGACATCTGCGCCGAGTTGGGCAGCGACGTGCCCTTCAGTCTGGTCGGCGGAGCAGCCCTCGGAACGGGACGCGGCGAGAAACTCACCCCGCTGGAAGTGGGCGGCACCTTCCACTGGGTGTTCGCGGTGGCGGACGGCGGCCTCTCCACCCCGGCGGTGTACCGCGAGTTCGACCGCCTCACCCCGGACGCCTCCGAACCCGTCGCCTCCCCGGCCCTCCTTGACGCACTGCGCACCGGCGACCCGAAGGCCCTCGCGGCCGCCCTCACCAACGACCTCCAGCCCGCCGCGCTCTCCCTGCGCCCCTCCCTCGCGGACACCCTGGAAACGGGCAGGCAGGCGGGCGCCCTGGCCACCCTGGTCTCGGGCTCGGGCCCGACGACGGCCTTCCTGTGCGCCGACCCGGAGTCGGCCCAGCAGGTAGCGGCAGCCCTCACCGCCTCCGGCACCTGCCGCACCGCCAGGATCACCTCGTCACCGGCCCCGGGGGCCACGGTGCTGCCTGTCTGAGTTCAGACGCCGCACGCAGTGACGAACGCGGTCCACGCCTCCGCCGAGACGGCGAACTGCGGACCCTGCTTGTCCTTGGAGTCGCGTACGTGGACGGTGGCGGGGCAGACGGCGACCTCTACGCAGTTGTCGCCCTGGCCGCTGCTGTAGCTCGACTTGTGCCAGGCGAGGGCGACTTCTACGCAGCTGTCGCCCTGGGGGCTGCTGTAACTGGACTTGAACCAGGCGAGTTCACTGGCGCTCATAGGGCTCCTCGGATTCGCTCCAGCAGGCCCCTTGACTTAGCAGGGGTGAGAGCCTGCGAGCGCAGTGTCGCATACAGGCGGTAGAGCAGCGCCACCTCATTTGGGTCGGAGATCAGGCGGCCGTTCAACTGGCCCTCGGAATAAGCGTGTCGACGGCCGTCGGGTAGCTCCACCAGCTGCACTGGGCCCGCGAGCCCGGCGTGCTCCGTGGATTCCAACGGCATGATCTGCAACACCACATTGCGAGGCTCGGTGAGAGTCAGCACATGGTCCAACAGGCCGCGTGTGATCTCCGGTCCGCCGAGGCCGCGTCGGAAGACGTGCTCCTCGACGACGAAGCTGTACGAGGCGTGGGGGCGGGCGCACAGGAGCCGCTGTCGCTCCATGCGGGCCACCACCTTGGCCTCCAACTCCTCGTCGGTCAGCGGGGGAAGGGCGCTGCCGAAGGTTACGCGCGCGTACGCCTCCGACTGCAACAGGCCTGGCACCAACCGACACTCGTACGTGTCCAGGCTGTCCGCGAGCCGCTCATACCTCGCCCACTGCCGGAACCACGCCGCCAACCCAGGATGCCGGGTCAGATGCCGGTACGCCCTCCTCAGCGCCCCCGTCCCGCCCAGCGCAGGCTCCGCCCGGTCCACGAAGTCCAGGTCCGGCATGCGGCGGCCCAACTCGATTGATTCCACGGTGTGTTTGGAGAAGCGGACCACCGCTGCGAGTTCCTCGCGGGTGAGGCCGGCGTGTTCGCGCAGGCCCTGGACGAACGCCCCGAACGTCTTCAGGCTGTCGGACGAAACGGGCTCGCCCGCGCCGTACTCCCAGTCCTCGGTCATGTGCGGCCACCTTCCGGTGAGTTGATCTCCCCGCTCAACTCACCCAGGGTGACCGCTCGCGACCGTACCGTCCACCCTCCGTGTCCGTACGCTCGCTCAGCGTACGGATTACGAGGTGGCCCGCATGCTGGTCTTCGCCAGCTCGTACGCCGGGAGCATCTCCTGGTGTTCCTCGGTGTCCCAGCCGCCCAGGTGCAGGACGAGCGTGCCCTTCGGGGTGACGACCGCCAGGGCGGTCTCGCGCTTCGACCTGTCAAGGAGCTTGCTGTACGTCTCGTAAGTGACCTCGGCGGCGGGAAGCGTGCCCGCCTTGATCTCCTTGTACGTCGCCTTGCTCGCCGTCTTGTCGGCGCCCACGTATGCCTCCAGGGCCGCGCGGGGCGTGCCGGACTTGGCGTCCTCGGTCCAGGCGCGCAGGAAGCCGATGTTCCCCGCGGGCTTCGCGTCGATCTCGCAGGCCATCGTGAACGGGCCCTTCTTGGCGAGCCCGGCCACGGGCGAGTCCGCCTCGACGTGGACCGGCTTCGGCTTCCACTGGGGCGCCAGGTCGAAGGACGCGGGCAGGGTGCAGGCCGAACCCGCCGCCCCCACCTTGCCGTCCTTCGCTGTCGAGTCCCCGCCCTGAGAGGGGGACGGTTTTTCGGACGGCTTCGCCGAGGCCGACGGGCTCTGCGACGGGACCTGCGCCGGGCTCTGTGACGGGCCCTGCGCTGCCGTCGACTCCTTCTCCTCCCCGCACCCCGTCAATACCGCCGCCACCAGCGCCGCCGCGACCGCGCCCCGCACCGCATTCCGCATCATGAGCCCCCGCCCCTTTTAATCTTCGTAAACGTAGCAATCCGCGCAAAGCGTGGATTTGACCATCGTATTACCTCTCGCGCGCCCCCTTGATCGGACCCTCGCTCACCACCGATCGCCGTCCGGCCCCCCGCGGCGACTACCCTGGACGACGATCCATCCCCCTGCTCAGGAGTGAAATGGCCGTCAACCTGGTCAATGTCGAGGCAGTCAGCAAGGTGTACGGGACCCGTGCCCTGCTCGACGGTGTTTCCCTCGGCGTCTCCGAAGGGGACCGGATCGGTGTCGTCGGGCGCAACGGCGACGGCAAGACCACCCTCATCCGGATGCTCGCCCAGCTGGAGGAGCCGGACACCGGGCGCGTCACGCACGTGGGCGGGCTGCGCCTCGGCGTGCTCACCCAGCACGACTCGCTCGACCCCCAGGCCACCATCCGCCACGAGGTCATCGGCGACCTCGCCGACCACGAGTGGGCCGGCAACGCCAAGATCCGCGACGTACTGACGGGCCTGTTCGGCGGGCTCGACCTGCCCGGCTTCGCCCAGGGCCTCGACACCGTCATCGCGCCCCTCTCCGGCGGCGAGCGGCGCCGCATCGCGCTCGCCAAGCTGCTCATCGGCGAGCCGGACCTGATCGTGCTCGACGAGCCGACCAACCATCTGGATGTCGAGGGCATCTCGTGGCTGGCCCGGCACCTCCAGGCCCGGCGGTCCGCGCTCGTCTGCGTCACCCACGACCGCTGGTTCCTCGACCAGGTCTGCACCCGCATGTGGGACGTCCAGCGGGGTTCCGTCTTCGAGTACGAGGGCGGCTACTCCGACTACGTCTTCGCGCGGGCCGAGCGCGAGCGCATCGCCGCCACCGAAGAGGTCAAGCGGCAGAACCTCATGCGCAAGGAGCTCGCCTGGCTGCGCCGCGGCGCCCCGGCCCGCACCTCCAAGCCGCGCTACCGCATCGAGGCCGCCAACGAGCTCATCGCCGACGTGCCGCCGCCGCGCGACACCAGCGAGCTGATGAAGTTCGCCAATGCCCGGCTCGGCAAGACCGTCTTCGACCTGGAGGACGTGACCGTCCAGGCGGGCGAGAAGCTGCTGCTCAAGCACCTCACCTGGCAGCTCGGCCCCGGCGACCGCATCGGCCTGGTCGGCGTGAACGGCGCGGGCAAGACCTCGCTCCTTCGCGCCCTCACCGAGGCCTGGCGCACCGCGGGCGAGGCGCAGCCCGCCGCGGGCAAGGTCGTCGTCGGCAAGACCGTGAAGCTCGCCTACCTCTCCCAGGACGTCGCCGAACTCCCGCCCGCCCTGCGGGTGCTGGAGGCCGTCCAGCAGATCCGCGACCGCGTCGACCTCGGCAAGGGCCGCGAGATGACCGCCGGCCAGCTCTGCGAGCAGTTCGGATTCTCCAAGGAGAAGCAGTGGACGCCGGTCGGCGACCTCTCCGGTGGTGAGCGGCGGCGGCTCCAGCTGCTCCGGCTCCTCATGGACGAGCCCAACGTCCTCTTCCTCGACGAGCCCACCAACGACCTCGACATCGAGACCCTGACCCAGCTCGAAGACCTCCTCGACGGCTGGCCCGGCTCCATGGTCGTCATCTCCCACGACCGGTTCTTCATCGAGCGCACCACCGACCACGTGTGGGCGCTGCTCGGCGACGCCACGCTGCGGATGCTGCCGCGCGGCATCGACGAGTACCTGGAGCGCAGGCAGCGGATGATCGAGTCCGCGCCGGCCCCGGTCGCGGCCCCCGCCGCCAGGCCCGCGAACGCGGTGTCGGCCCAGGACGCCCGCGCCGCGAAGAAGGAACTCCAGAAGGTCGAGCGGCAGCTCAACAAGATCTCCGACCGCGAGACCAATCTGCATGCGCAAATCGCCGATAACGCCACGGATTTCGGGAAGGTGGCGAAACTGGATGCCGAACTGCGTGAACTGATCGTCGAGCGCGACGAGTTGGAGATGCGCTGGCTCGAACTGGCCGAAGAGGCCTGAGGCAGACGCGTACGAACGTCTTGCGGCGCTTGCGTAGAGACCGCGTACAGAGTCAGTAACGGCGGCATTACGGGCCGGTTCTCCCTTGGGAACAGGGGCGACCGGCCCGTGGCGTGTACTGCTCCGAGTGATAGAAAGTAGCTTCGTTCGACTGGCGTAAAGACGCAAAGACGCAAATTCGGGGGTATCTCGCTGTGACTCAGCCGCCCAGTTCGCAGCCGCCGCAGGGGGGCTTCGGAGCACCGCAGGACAAGCCGCAGGGACCGCCTGCCCAGCCGCAGGGGCCGCCGCCCCAGCCGCCGCAGATGCCGGCCGCTCCGCCCTCCCCGCCCGCGCAGCCGCCGCAGATGCCTCCCACGCCGCCGGCCGGAGCACCCGGCTACGGCTACCCGCAGGCGGCCCCGCAGCAGCCGGGTTACGGCTATCCGCAAACCCCTGGGCAGCAGCCCGGCTACGGCTACCCGGGCCAGCCCCCGACGGGCCCCAACCCGTATGCGCAGACCCAGCAGGGCGGCTACGGCTACCCCGGTCAGCCGCAGTACCCGGGCGCCCCGGTTCCTTCGCAGGGCAGCGGCAAGAACCCGTTCAAGGGCAAGCCCGCAATGATCGTGGCCGCGGCGGTCGCGGGCCTCCTGGTCATCGGCGGCGGCGCGTACTTCATGTTCAGCGGCAGCGGCGACGACGACAAGAAGCCCGTCGCCGACAAGAGCCACGGCGCACTTCCCTCCGGCTCGCCCTCCGTCGACAAGGGCGACGGCAAGGGCAACGGCGGCAGCGACTCCAACGACATCAACGCCGGGATCAAGGACGGCGAGGCGCGGGTCTGGCTGCACGAGAACGAGACCCCGCTGACCCAGAACGGCGCCGAGCAGCACGGCCCCTGGCGCCTGGGCGACGTCGTCGTCAAGGCCATGTACAAGGAGGTCGTCGGCTACGCCGTGGCGGACGGCAAGGAGAAGTGGAAGGTGTCCCTGGACACCCCCATCTGCGGCGCCCCGCACGACACCACCGCGGACGGAAAGATCGTCTTCGGCGTCCAGGAGAACAACACCAAGGACGCCAAGTGCAACCAGCTCCAGATGGTCGACCTGTCCGCGGGCAAGGCGGGCTGGAAGGCTCCGGTGCCGTCGGAGGGCCTCTTCGACAGCATGGTCGGCGCCGACATGGCGATCAGCGGTAACACCGTGACGCTGGCCCGCATGGGCGGCGCGAGCGGCTTCTCCATCGCCGACGGCAAGAAGCTGTACGGCACCCCGAAGACCGGCAACTGCAGCTCCGACGCGTTCGCGGGCGGCCCCAAGCTGATCTCCGTGGGCACCTGCAGCGACCCGAACAACACCAGCATGGACGCCCCGCAGTCGGAGCTCCTGCAGGAGCTGGACCCGGCCACCGGCAAGCCCAAGTGGAACTACCAGTACGACAAGGGCTGGTCGATCCGACGCGTCTACTCGATGGACCCGCTGGTCGTCTACGCCACCAACAAGGACAAGAAGACGTGGAACATCTCCACCTTCAACCCTGACGGCAAGATCCGCTCGCAGGTCGACTCCAAGTCGCAGCTCACCGCGAACTGCAGTGGCTTCGGCATCGTCGACCGCCAGCTCCAGGACTGCTCGGGCACGGCCGCCGACGCCAACACCCTCTACATCTCCACCGAAGGCAAGGACAGCGGCGACCTCGGGGTCGGCCGCAGCAACGACGTGGTCGCCATCGACCTCGGCACCGGCAAGGAGAAGTGGCACGCGGCCGCGCCCAAGGGCCGCATGATGCAGCCGCTGGCCGTCGAGGGCGGCAAGGTCGTGGTCTACATCGAGCCCGGCATCGACGACGAGGGGGCCGCGATCGCGACCCTGCCGCCGACCGGCGGCACCCCGACGATCACCCTGCAGAGCCCGTCGGCCGCCGCCAGCACCGAGGAAGCCTTCTTCAGCCCCCGCATCGCGTACGCGGGCGGGCGCGTCTTCCTGCTCAACGGGCGAGTGAACAGCCCCAAGGCCGACAAGAAGGACAACTCGATCCTGTCCTTCGGCAAGTGACGCCCCAACTCCCTGTTCCCGCCTTCCAGTCAGAGGTCCCTCCGGCATGAGCCAGCCACCCCAGCAGCCCCCGCAGCCCGAGGACGCGCCGAAGGGCTTCGGCGCCCCGCAGCAGCCCCCGGCCTCCGGCTTCGGCGCGCCCCAGGAGCCGGCCGCGCCCGGCTTCGGCGCGCCCACCCCGCCGCCGCCCGCCGGTCCGCCGAGCACCCCGCCGCCCGCGACCCCGCCCGGCTACGGCTACCCGCAGACGCCCGGCACCCCGCCGCCCGCGGCGTACGGCTATCCGCAGGCCCCGCCTCCGCAGCAGCCGGGCTACGGCTACCCGGGCCAGCCGCAGCAGCCCGGCTACGGATACCCGACGCCGCAGCCCGCCACCCAGCCGATGCAGCCGCAGTACGGAACGCCCGGCGCGCCCGTCCCCGGCGGCCAGGGCGGCGGCAAGAAGCTCAACACCCAGATGACGATCATCATCGCGGCGGTCGTCGCGGTGGGCCTGATCGTCGGCGGCGGCATCTGGTACGCCGGCAAGGACGACGGCAAGAGCGACGCCAAGCAGGGCGACACCGGCGGCGCCCAGGGCGGCGGCAGCGCGACCGGAGGCGGCGGCAAGGAGAAGGCCCCTGCCAACACTTCCGCCAAGGTGCTCTTCCAGACCCCCCAGCCCAAGGTCACCGACCTCACCGCGGTGCACGGCTCCTGGCTCACCGACAAGGTGTACGTCAAGTCCGGCGTCAAGGAGATCGTCGGCTACGACCCCGCCAAGGGCACCCAGCTCTGGAAGCTCCCGCTGACCGGCAACGTCTGCGAGTCGACCACGCACGTCTCGGCCGACGGCAAGACCGCGTTCGCCTTCGAGAGCCAGGAGAACGGCGCCAAGATCGCCTCCTGCACGGAGGTCGCCGGCCTCGACCTGAACACCGGCAAGCTCCTGTGGCAGGCGAACGTCAAGGGCGCCAGCGGCGACCGCAAGACCCGCTTCGACGAGGTCACCCTGGGCGCGGGGACCGTCGCCGCGGGCGGCCTCGACGGCGGCGCCGCCTGGGACCTGAACACCGGCAAGGAACTCTGGAAGCCCACCACCACCGCCGACCAGTGCAAGGACGTCGGCTACGGCGGCGGTGACGCACTCGTGGCGGTCCGCAAGTGCGGCGACTACGACAAGCCCACCGTCAACATCCAGACCCTCGACCCCAAGACGGGCCAGCCGACCTCGACGTACAAGATGCTGCCCGGCATCCAGTACGCCCACATCGTCTCCACCAGCCCGCTGGTGCTCGCCGCCGACGTCGGCGAGAGCGCGGGCGACGGCAGCGGCATCTCGGACTTCTTCTCCGTCGACGCCAAGACGGGCAAGCTGCTCGCCCGCATCCCGGCGCCCGGCGACAAGTACGCGGCCAGCTGCGACAGCACCTCCGTCGAGAAGTGCAAGATGGTCACGGCCGGCAACGGCAGGCTGTACGTGCCGACCGAGCAGCACGAGAACGCCGCGAGCGGCCAGAGCTCGCTCGGCCGCACCAACGAGATCGTCGCCTTCGACCTCGCCACCGGCCAGCCCGTGCCCGGCAAGGTGGACGCGGGCGACGGCTACACGCTGTACCCGATGCGCATGGACGGCAACAACGTCATCGCGTACAAGGACGCCCCGTACGACAAGGGCACGCAGGTCGTCAGCATCGACGGCGGCAGCCTCAAGTCGACGCTGCTCCTGGAGAACCCGGCCGACCGCGCGGTCCGCGACGCGATCACGTCGTTCTCGCCGAAGTACTCCGAGATGCTCTACGGCAGTGGCCGCCTGTACCTGGGTGCGGTGCTCCTGAGCAAGCCGTACTCGGCGAGCGACGCCGACAAGAAGTTCCTGTTCATGGCGACCGGCACGAGCTGAGGCGCGGATGAGGGGAAGGCCCCGGCGGCGGAGTACGAACTCCGCCGCCGGGGCCTTTCGCCTTTTCCCGCACACTCTTTCGGCCACCTGTTCCCTCGCAGGTCGGGGGCGTGCGGGGTGTTCGGAACGGGCCGAGTTCGCTCCTTCTGTGTCCCCTCCTTCTTCCTCAACCGGGCCTGAATGCCGGAGAATTCGGCATTCTGGGGGCTTCTTACCGGTAAGGGGCGCGCGGCGTCGAACAAGCGTGTAGCTTGCCGGGGCAAGAGGGGCCGGGGACCGGGGGGTCCGAGTGGGCTGCCCTCAGCTCGTAGAGCTGGGGAGGGCCCAGGGGATGGGGGGTAGCTCGATGGGCGTGCGGCTCATGGTGGTCGACGACCACCGGCTGCTCGCCGAGGCACTCGCCTCGGCGCTGAAACTGCGGGGCCACCGGGTGCTCGCCGCGGCGGCTCCGGTCGCCGGGGCCGCCGAACTGGTGGTGAGCCGGGCGCCCGAGGTGTGCCTGCTCGGCACGGCCTCGCCCGCCGAACCGGGGGTGTTCGACCCGATCGTACGGATCAAACGAGAGCGGCCGCAGGTGGCCGTGGTGGTGCTCGGCCCGGTGCCGAGCCCGCGCGGAATCGCGGCGGCGTTCGCGGCGGGCGCGTCGGGCTACGTGCGCCACGACGAGCGCATCGAGGGTGTCGAGCGGGCGATGGTGAAGGCCCGGGCGGGGGAGGCGGCGGTGGCCCCGCAGCTGTTGCAGGGTGCGTTCGCCGAACTCCTCAACCCGGCGGCCCAGCCCGACGACGAGGGCCAGAGGCTGTTGCAACTGCTGACCCCGCGCGAGGTGGAGGTGCTGGTCAGGGTGGCGGACGGCGAGGACACCCGGCTGATCGCGGCGGGCATGGGGATAGCTCCCTCGACGGCCCGGACCCACGTCCAGCGAGTCCTGATGAAACTGGGCGTCGGCTCCCGCCTGGAGGCGGCGGCCCTGGCCGCGCGAACGGGCCTCCTGGACCGCGCGGCTTCCGGGGGCGGGGTGCCGGTCCCGCCGACCTGACAGGCCGAAGATGCTCGCCCCGGCCGGCACCGACGCTGTCCGGGGCGCGGGGAACTGCGCGGCCAGCCACGCACACAGCCGCACCCAACCCACCGGCACCCAACCCACCCGCACCCCCAGACCCCTTACTCCCCAGGCGTAGGCGGAGCCGTGGGCCGCAGCTTCAGCCAGACCAGGAAGAACAGCCCCAGGGCCAGCATCCCCAACCCCGTCCAGAGGTTGATGTTCACACCCTGCGCCTTCTTCAGATCCGCGGAGGACGCGAAAACCCCCGCCCCGCCCACAATCACCCCGTACAGGGTGAACAGCCCCCCGATGATCCGGCGGATGTCGAACAACCGGGCCGCCGACGCCGACTTGCGCTCCAACTCGGTTACTTCTCGCTGCAGTTCGGACATGTGAGGTGACCTCCGAGTCAGAAGGAGTAGGGGACGTAGCAGAGCGCGGCCAGTGCGATCGCGCCCCAGCCGAGGAGGGCGGGCCGGCGGTACCAGGCCGCGTCACCCTCGGCGGGCGGCTCCTCGACGCCGGGGGACTTCGTCCCGTAGACGAGGCCCGCGAGCTCGGAGGCCGGCTTCGGCGCTGTGAACAGGGTGACCAGCACCATCACCACCGCACCCGCCACGAAGCCCACGATCGCCGAGACGAAGTTCGCGCCCTGGTCGGTCGGGATGGACACGACACCCTGCTTGTAGATCCAGAAGTAGTTGACCATCGCCGCCGTGGTGCCCGCGAAGAGACCCCACACCCCCGACTTCACCGACGCCCGCTTCCAGAACATCCCGATCACGAACACCACGAACATCGGCACGTTGAAGAAGGAGAACAGGGTCTGGAGGTAGCCCATGATGTTGGAGAAGGAGGAGGCGATGAACGCCGTACCGATCGAGGCGAGCACCCCGATCGCGGTGATCAGACGGCCGAACTTCAGGTAGTAGCCGTCCGGCTGGTCCTTCTTCACGTACTTGGCCCAGATGTCGTACGTGAACACGGTGTTGAAGGACGACACGTTCGCCGCCATGCCCGCCATGAACGCCGCGAGCAGACCGGTCACCGCGATGCCGAGCACGCCGTTGGGCAGCAGCTCCTGCATGAGCATCGGGATCGCGTCGTTGTACGTCAGGTCCGAGCCCGGCGTGCCGATCTTGGGCACGAGCACGGCCGCGACCAGGCCCGGGATCATCACCAGGAACACGATGAACATCTTCGGGAACGCGGCGATCAGCGGCGTGCGCCGGGCCGCGCTGAGGTTCTTCGCGGACAGCGCCCGCTGCACCTCGGCGAAGTTGGTCGTCCAGTACCCGAAGGACAGCACGAAGCCGAGCCCGAGCACGATGGTCAGCCAGTTCGCGCCCAGCGGGTTGGCCTGGCCGATGCCGGTGCCGCCCCACGCGGACAGGAAGTTGTCACCGTGGCTGGTCTTGAGCGAGCTCGTCAGGCCGTCCCAGCCGCCGACCCGCTTCAGACCCAGGATGGTCAGCGGTATGAGCGCGGCCAGGATCACGAAGAACTGGAGCACCTCGTTGTAGATCGCCGAGGACAGGCCGCCGATGGTGATGTACGCGAGCACGAAGAGCCCGGCGACGACGATCGCCACCCACTGCGGCCACCCGAGCAGCGCCTCCACGACGATCGACAGGGCGTACAGGTTGACCCCCGCGATCAGCACCGCGGCGAACGCGAAGAGCACCGAGGCCAGCAGGTGCGCCGATTTGTCGAAGCGCTGGAGCAGGAATTCCGGTACGGAGCGGACCTTCGAGCCGTAGTAGAAGGGCATCATCACGAGCCCGAGGAAGACCATCGCCGGGATCGCGCCGATCCAGTACCAGTGCACGACCGCGACGCCGTACTGGGCGCCCGTCGCGGACATGCCCAGGATCTCGGTGGCGCCGAGGTTGGCGGCGACGAAGGCGAGCCCGGTCACCCAGGCCGGCAGCGACCGGCCCGACAGGAAGAAGTCGAGGCTGGTCTTCACGCTGGCGCGGGCGGCGAAGCCGATGCCCAGTACGACGATGAAGTAGATCGCCAGAATCGTGTAGTCGAGCCCGTTGGTGGGGAGCCGAAGCCCCGCGGCCAGGTATTGCATGCGTACTCGCTTCGTCGCGCTTACTGATCCGGGACGGGAACCTACGCCTCCATGTTCAGAAACTGAACAGTTTTGATGAGATTGTTTGTTTGATTGTGATCGAGCCTGGATCCCGGCCGGCCTGCCTTCCCACTTCGGCGCCGTACTTGATCAACCATGGCAACCGCTTGCATGCCCATTGACGGAGCCTGTTGGCTTGTGGTTTGTTGTGTGCGGTTCTGTTGGATGGTGGAGGTTGGTTGCAGGTGAAGAAGACGTCGACCCGGCTCGCCGACGGTCGTGAGCTGCTCTACTACGACTCGCGGGACGACCTCGTACGGGACGAGACGGACCGCCGCCCCCTCGACCCGGTCTCGACCGCGTCCGAGATCCGCCGCGACCCGCTGCTCGGCGACGCCGTCGCCATCGCCTCCCACCGCCAGGCCCGCACCTACCACCCGCCGGCCGACGAATGCCCGCTCTGCCCGTCCCGCGACGGGCGCCTCAGCGAGATCCCGGCCGCCGACTACGACGTCGTCGTCTTCGAGAACCGCTTCCCCTCGCTCGCCGGCGACTCCGGCCGCTGCGAGGTCGTCTGCTTCACCTCCGACCACGACGCGTCCTTCGCCGACCTCACCGAGGAACAGGCCGCGCTCGTCCTGGAGGCCTGGACCGACCGCACCGCCGAAGTCGCCGAACTCCCGCAGGTCCAGCAGGTGTTCTGCTTCGAGAACCGGGGCGCCGAGATAGGCGTCACCCTCGGCCACCCGCACGGCCAGATCTACGGCTACCCCTTCACCACCCCGCGCACCGCCCTCATGCTCCGCTCGCTCGCCGAGCACCGCGAGCGCACCGGCGGCCGCAACCTCTTCGACGACGTGGTCGAGCGGGAGCTCGCCGACGGCGACCGGGTGGTCATCGAAAGCGAACACTGGGTGGCGTTCGTGCCGTACGCGGCCCACTGGCCGTACGAGGTCCATCTGCACCCCAAGCGGCGCGTCCCGGACCTGCGGGCGCTCGACGACGGCGCGCGCACAGAGTTCCCACGGATCTATCTGGAACTCTTGAGGCGCTTCGACCGGATCTTCGGCCCCGACGAGCCGCCCACCCCCTACATCGCCGCCTGGCACCAGGCGCCGTTCCGGGGCGAGGGCGCCGTCGACCGCGCGGAGTTCGGGCTCCATCTCGAGCTTTTCACCATCCGACGCACTTCCGGCAAGCTGAAGTACCTCGCGGGTTCCGAGTCCGGCATGAGCGTGTTCATCAACGACGTGCCGCCGGAGGCCGCGGCCGAACGACTGCGAGAGGTGGCCAGTAAGTGAGCAAGTACCTGGTGACGGGCGGTGCGGGGTACGTGGGCAGCGTGGTGGCGGCCCACCTGGTCGAGGCCGGCCACGAGGTGACCGTCCTGGACGACCTCTCCACGGGCTTTCGCGAGGCGGTCCCGGCCGGCGCCGAGTTCATCGAGGGCCGCATCCAGGACGCGGCCGAATGGCTCAACCCTTCCTTCGACGCCGTCCTCCATTTCGCGGCGTTCTCGCAGGTGGGCGAGTCGGTGGTGAACCCCGAGAAGTACTGGTCGAACAACGTGGGCGGCACGATGGCCCTGCTCGCGGCGATGCGGGACGCGGACGTCCGCACCCTGGTCTTCTCCTCCACGGCCGCGACCTACGGCGAACCGGTCTCGACCCCGATCACCGAGACCGACCCGACGGCCCCGACCAGCCCGTACGGCGCCTCCAAGCTGGCGGTCGACCACATGATCGCGGGCGAGTGCGCGGCCCACGGCCTGGCCGCGGTGTCGCTGCGCTACTTCAACGTGGCGGGCGCGTACGGAAACCGCGGCGAACGCCACGACCCGGAGTCGCACCTGATCCCGCTGGTCCTCCAAGTGGCGCTGGGGGAGCGGGAGTTCATCTCGGTCTACGGCGACGACTACCCGACGCCGGACGGCACCTGCGTACGGGACTACATCCACGTGGCCGACCTGGCGGAGGCACACCTGCTCGCGCTGGATGCGGCGACGGCGGGCGAGCACCTGGTGTGCAACCTGGGCAACGGCAACGGGTTCTCGGTCCGCGAGGTCGTGGAGACCGTGCGCAAGGTGACCGGACACCCGATCCCCGAGGTGATCGCGGCCCGGCGCGGCGGCGACCCGGCGGTCCTGGTGGCCTCCGCGGCGCGCGCCCACGAGCGCCTGGGCTGGCAGCCCTCACGCGCCGACCTCGCCGGAATCGTGGCGGACGCCTGGGCGTTCGCGCGGCGGACGGAGCACGCGGGTGAGTGAAGTGGCCGCCGCCTTCCGGGAGTTGTACGGGCACGAGCCCGACGGGGTGTGGGCGGCGCCGGGCCGGGTCAACCTGATCGGCGAGTACACCGACTTCAACGAGGGCTTCGTCATGCCGCTCGCCCTGCCGCACACGGCGGTGGCGGCGGTGTCCCGGCGCACGGACGGGGTCCTGCGCATCCACTCGGCGGACATCGGGGGCCCGGTCGTGGAACTCCGGGCGGACGACCTGGAGCCGCTGTCCGGCGCGGGCTGGGCGGCATACCCGGCGGGCGTGGTGTGGGCACTGCGACAGGCGGGCCACGAGGTGCCGGGCGCCGACATCCACCTGACGTCGACGGTGCCGACGGGCGCGGGCCTGTCGTCGTCGGCGGCGCTGGAGGTGGTGACGGGCCTTGCGCTGCGTGACATATTCCAACTCCCCTTGTCCATGGAGGAGTTGGCGTCGATCGCACAACGGGCGGAGAACGATTTCGTAGGCGTCCCGTGCGGAATCATGGACCAGACGGCGTCGGCGTGCTGCACGGAGGGGCATGTGCTGCACCTGGACGCCCGGGACCTGAGCAGACGCCAGATCCCCTTCGATCTGCCGGCGCACGGTCTGCGACTCCTGGTCGTGGACACCCGCGTGAAGCACGCGCTGGGGGACGGCGCGTACGCCGAACGGCGCGCCGGCTGCGAGCAGGGCGCGCGGGAGCTGGGTGTACGGACCCTGCGCGAGGTCCCGTTCGCACAACTCCACTCTGCGCTGGGTCGGTTGTCGTCCCCGACCGTACGGGACTACGTACGGCATGTGGTGAGCGACAACGAGCGGGTGGAGCGGGTGGCGGCGCTGCTGTCGGCGGGGGGCGTCCGGGGTGTCGGCCCCGTCCTGACCGAGGGCCACGCCTCCCTGCGGGACGATCTGCGGGTGTCCTGCGCGGAGCTGGACCTGGTGGTGTCGACAGCGGTGTCCTCGGGGGCGCTGGGCGCGCGCATGACGGGCGGGGGTTTCGGCGGCTCGGCGATCGTGCTGGTGGAGGAGGCGGGGGTGGACCCCGTGACGAAGGCCCTGATGACGGCCTTCGAGGAAGCCGGCCTGGCCCGCCCGAGGGTGTTCGAGGCGGTGCCGTCGCAGGGGGCGCGGCGGGTGGGGTGAGGGGGGCGGTGGGGTGCGCTGGGGCTCCGCCCCAGACCCCGTCGGTTCCTCCCCGAGGGCGGTGTGTGGTGGGTGGTCATTCGGCTGCGGACCGTGGGTGGCCGGTCGCGCAGTTCCCCGCGCCCCTGGCAGGGCTGATCCCGGCCGGGGCGACATCTTCAGCCCGTCCGGCGTTTGAGGACGAGCGCCCTTCAGGCGCGATCGGGGGTCAGGGGGCGGAGCCCCCGCAGGGGTCCGGGGCTCAGCCCCGGGCATGCCGGGTCAGCTCGCATCCCGGACCACGTCCCCGCTCGCACCCCCGTCCGCGGCGCAGCCCAGCCGCTTGGTCAGGGTGTACTCCGTCACCCCCGGCGGATAGTCGGGGATCGCGCACACCACCTCGTACCCTCGCTTGCGGTAGAACCCGGGCGCCTGGAAGTCCCACGTCTCCACCCGGGCGAAGCCGCAACCTCGTTCGGAGCGCGCCAACTCCTCCGCCGCGGTGAGGAGTTGAGAGCCCAGGCCCCCCGAGCGGAGCCCCTCGTCGATCCAGAGGAGGTCCACGTGCAGCCACCCCGCCCACGTGCGCCCCACCAGGCCCCCCGCAAGCAGCCCCTCCTCGTTCAACCCCCAGACGTGCAAAGGGACTTCCTTCTCCGACGGCGTTCCGCGCAGGGCGCGCAGCACCGGGGACCGCTCCGTATTCGTGTCCCGCAGCCGCCGATGCAGCTGCACCTGCCGGTCCTTGTCCACTTCTGTCTCGATACGAAACATGGAACCCACCCTAAACATTCGCGCACGCCAAGTAGCCGTACGGGTTCAATCAGTTCTGCAAAGTGCCTTCCGCTCACAGCTCACGGCCCTACGCTGATGCACAACACCGGTGGGGGCCGGTGTTGATCAGGGGGCGAGACAGTCGGGTACGTCGCCCGGGGTGGGGTAGTGCTCAGTGCACGGCGGCGGCCGTGCGACTGCGGTGAACCCGGCTCCGGGCGCCGTACCCGTACCGGTCCGTCCCCCGACCCTGGGGGTGTCACTTGGTACGTATCCGAGTTCTGGTGGTGGACGACCATCGCATCTTCGCCGAGTCGCTCGCCGCGGCCCTGGCGGCGGAGCCCGACGTGGACGTCGCCGCCGCAGGCAGCGGTCCCGCGGCGCTGCGCTGCCTGGAGCGGGGCGCCGCCGAGGGCCGCAGATTCGATGTGATGCTCGTCGACGCGGACTTGGGCACATCGGCGACGGTCCCGGTGGCCCGCGCGGTGCCCGACAGCGGCGCCGACGGCCTGGTGGACGGCATCTCCCTGGTCGCGGGCGTGCGTTCGGGCCAGCCCGCGGTGCGCACCGTCGTACTCGCGGAGAAGGACGACCCGCGCCGGGCCGCCCTCGCCCTGCAGGCCGGCGCCTGCGGCTGGGTCGCCAAGGACTGCTCCCTGCAACGGCTGCTCGCCGTGATCCGGGGCGTCCTGCGCGACGAGACGCATCTGCCGCCCGCCTTGCTCACGGGCGTCCTGCGCGAGCTGACCGCCGCCCGCAAGCACCGCACCGAGTCCGAGCGGCTCGTCGAGTCGCTCACCCCGCGCGAGCGCGAGGTGCTGCGCTGCATGGTGGCCGGGCTCGGCCGCAAGGCGGTCGCCGAGCGCCTGTTCCTGTCCCCGCACACGGTGCGCACCCACATGCAGAACGTGCTCGGCAAGCTCGGCGTGCACTCCACGCTCGCGGCCGTCGCCCTGGCCCGCCGGGCGGGCGTCGGCCCGGTCGACCTAGCCGGGGATGTTGTCGAACGGGGCGGTCAACTGGCGTAGCAGGGCCGCCAGTTCGCCCCGCTGGCCCCGGCTGAGTTCGCCGAGGATGGCCCGCTCCTGCTCAAGGAGCCCGGCGAGCGCCTGGTCGGCCCGGTCGCGACCCTCGGGCGTGAGCCGCACCAGGACCCCGCGCCGGTCGCTGGGGTCGGGCAGCCGCTCGACCAGGCCCTTCTTGGCGAGCCGGTCGATCCGGTTGGTCATCGTGCCCGAGGTGACAAGGGTCTGCGTCAGAAGCTGCCCGGGCGAGAGCTGGTAGGGGGCGCCCGCGCGGCGCAGCGACGTCAGTACGTCGAACTCCCAGGGCTCCAGGCTGTGCTCGGCGAACGCGAGCCTGCGGGCCCGGTCGAGATGGCGGGCCAGCCTGCTGACCCGGCTGAGCACCTCGAGTGGTTCCACGTCGAGGTCCGGGCGCTCTCGGCGCCATGCTGCGACCAGTCGGTCGACCTCGTCCTCCATGGCGATCAGTGTAGAGGGTCTGTCGACGTGAAGTCTCTTGACGTCAAGATATATATCGAGCCACCATTGGGCATGGAGGGGCCGGGACCCTGTTCCGCTTCGGCCAGCCGTACCTGCAAGGGGGCTCGAACATGCATTCCGATTCATCGACGACCACCACACAGACCGAGCCACCGGTCTGGGATCCGCAGCAGTATCTGCGTCACGCCGGGCACCGCACCCGCCCGTTCCTCGACCTGCTCAGCCGCATTCCGGAACTCCCCGCGATCGGCGGCCTCTCGCCGCGGATCGCCGACCTCGGCTGCGGCCCCGGCAATGTCACCGCCCGCCTCGCCGACCGCTGGCCCGACGCCCGCATCACCGGCTTCGACCTGTCGCCGCAGATGCTCGCCCAGGCCGACAAGGACCACGCCGGAACCACCGCCGGCGGCGGCTGGCTCGACTTCCAGATCGCCGACGCCGCGCACTGGGTACCGGGCGAACCGTACGACCTGATCGTCTCCAACGCGGCCCTGCAGTGGGTCCCCAACCACCCCGAGTCGTTCCCCGCCTGGATCGACGGCCTGAGCCCCGGTGGCACCTTCGCCTTCCAGGTGCCCGGCAATTTCACCTCGCCCAGCCATGCGATCCTCGCCGAACTCTGCGAGTCCCCGCGATGGCGCCGACGCCTCGATGATCACGGCCGCCGCTACGTCCATATCCTCGAACCCGCCGACTACCTGACCCGCCTCGCCGACCTCGGCTGCGTGGCCGATGTCTGGGAAACCGTCTACTGCCAGCTGCTCACCGGCACCGACCCCGTACTCGACTGGGTGAAGGGCACCGCCCTGCGCCCCGTGCTCACCGCCCTCGACGGGGACCAGAAAGCCATGGACGCCCTGCTCACCGAATACCGCGACCGGCTCCGCGAGGCCTACCCGCCGGGCCCGCACGGCACGGTCTTCCCGTTCCGCCGCATTTTCGCCGTGGCCAGGAAGAAATAGGGGAATCCCGCCGATGCTCGCCGCCGTCGACCATGTGCAACTCGCCGCCCCGCCGGGCAGCGAGCCGCAGTTGAGGACGTACTACGCAGACATACTCGGCATGACCGAAATCCCCAAGCCCCCGGCCCTCGCGGCCCGCGGCGGCTGCTGGTTCCAGTACGGGCCGGTCCAGCTCCACCTCGGCATCGAGGAGGACTTCCGCCCCGCGAGGAAGGCCCACCCGGGGCTGCGCGTCACCTCGATCGAGGCGTACGCGCGCCGCCTGGAGGAGCGCGGCGCGAAGGTCGTCCGGGACGACACCCTGCCGGGCCACCGGCGCTTCTACTCCGAGGACCCGGTGGGCAACCGCCTGGAATTCCTGGAGCCGGTCCCCGCTTCCGGATGAACGCGGAATGCCCCGCCCCTCCATCGACCGAAGGGGCGGGGCACTCGCGTATCGGCCTAGTAGATGCCGTTGTACGTGTTCCAGCCGGCGCCCAGGCCCACGCGCTCCTTGAAGGTGCCCGTGCCGTTGGCGTCGTAGCGCCAGGCCTTGCCGGAGCTGTCGACGCCGATCACGTCGGCACGGCCGTCACCGGTCATGTCGCCCGGGGTGGCCAGCTTGTTGTAGCCGTTCCAGCCGCCGCCGAGGTCGATGCGGTTGCCGAAGCCGGGGGTGGACTTGCCCGGGTACATGAACAGGTGGCCGTTGCCGTCACGGGCCAGCAGGTCCGCGATGCCGTCACCGTTGACGTCACCGGCACCGATGAGCTTGTTGAACCCGTTCCAGCCGGCGCCGAGGTCGACCCGGTTGTAGAACCCGGTCCCCTGGCCGTTGCCCGGGTAGAGGTACATGTGCCCGTTGTTGCCCCGCGCGAGCAGGTCGCCGTTGCCCTCACCCGTGAGGTCCCCGACCCCGGCGAGCCCGTTGAACGCGTCCCAGCCGGCGCCGAGGTCGTTCTGCCCGACGTGCAGGTGGCCGTCGGGGAAGACCGCGATCAGGTCGCCCCAGCGGCTGTTGCTGGACAGCGAGGACGTGTACGCCAGTGCGTTGGCCGGCGCACCTGCCCAGCCGCCCGGGTCGCCGACCTGCTGCCGGTCGGAGAGGGTGCCGTCGCCCTTGGCCCAGTAGTAGTAGAGCGAACCCTGGCCGTCCAGGGCCATCAGGTCGGCCTTGCCGAAGGTGGGGTTGCCGCCGGTGTTGGCCAGGGTGACGGCGCTCCAGCCCGTCCCCATCTGCGAGCGCGCACCGAGGCCGCCCGTACCGTTGGGCGCGTAGAACCAGAACGTGCCCGCGGCGTCGCGTGCCATCAGGTCGCCGTAGCCGGTGGTGTCGTCCTGGCCGAGGATCTGGTTGTAGATCCCCCAACCGGTGCCGATCTTGACCCGGTCCTTCAGCGGGGCCGCGGCGTTGCCGGAACCCGGGTAGAAGAACAGGTCGCCGCCCGGCGTGCGCGCCACGACGTCGGCGTTGCCGTCGGCGTCCATGTCGCTGGCGCCCACGAGCTGGTCGTAGATGCCCCAGCCGCTGCCGACCTTGATCCGGTCGCCGTACGGGCTGCCGGTGACCGAGCCGGTGCCCGGGTACAGGTACAGGTCGCCGGAGGGCGTGCGTGCCATCAGGTCGGTCTTGCCGTCACCGGTGACGTCGCCGGGCGAGAACAGCTTGTTGTAGGCGTTCCAGCCGTTGCTCGACCAGGACAGCGAGCCGCTGTTGACGGAGAGCTGGTCCTTGCCGGCCGAGTCCGTGTAGTGCGTGGCGGACAGGCCGGTGTACAGCGAGAGCTTGCCGGTCGCGGACAGGACGAGCAGCTCGGGGTTGGTGTCGCCGTCGATGTCGCCGGGCTCGATCAGGTCCTTGAAGGCGCCGTAGCTGTTCGCGACCGTCGGGTTCGGGACGTTCTTCCCGGTCTCCAGGGTGAGCGAGTCGTCCGGCTCCCGGACGAGGAGGTCGCTCCTGCCGTCCTTGTCCAGGTCGAAGCGGGGCTTCGAGGGGACGCCCGTCGTGGCGGCGTACGCCGACTTGCGCTGCGGGATCTGCAGCGAAGGCTGGGCGAACTTCTTCGCCGGCTTCGCGGCGGCATGCGGACCCGCCGGGTTGCTGTCGGCCGAGGCCGGGCCGGCGAGGAGCATGCCCGCCGACAGGACGATGGCGGTGCAGGCCGCGAGGCGGCTCGCGCGCTTGGTGCGCACAGAGGACAAAATTCCCCCCATGGGAATAAACGGGTAGATCCGGGGGGAATGGGAATCGCTGCGTATTCGTCGTCGCATGGGCGCGCGGAAAAAGGCGCGGCACGCACGCCGTGGCGGCACTGCAGGGCAGTCACGGGTGATTGCACGCGAGGAATGGCGAAAATCCCCCCCGGGATTGTGCGTGAAGACTACAGCGGATTCTTGTGTAGTTGAAGTGAAAATTGTGGCCGATGTTGTCCGCTGTTGCCCGGAGGGAGTCCGGAGGAGTCCGCTGTTGGCCGGAGGGAGGGAGGGAGGATCAGTTTTTGCGGTGTCCTATCAGGCGCGGTTTCGGTTCAAGGCCGTCCAAACCGTGCCAGGCCAGATTCACCAGATGCGCGGCGACTTCCGCCTTCTTGGGCTTGCGCACGTCCAGCCACCACTGCCCGGTGAGGGCCACCATGCCGACCAGCGCCTGCGCGTACAGCGGCGCCAGTTTCGCGTCGAAACCGCGGGCCTTGAACTCCAGGCCCAGAATGTCCTCGACCTGGGTCGCGATGTCGGAGATCAGCGAGGCGAACGTTCCGGTCGACTGGGCGACGGGGGAGTCGCGCACCAGAATGCGGAATCCGTCCGTGTACGTCTCGATGTAGTCGAGCAGGGCGAATGCGGCCTGCTCCAGGAGTTCCCGCGGATGCCCCGCGGTCAGCGCGCCCGTCACGCCGTCGAGCAGTGAGCGCATTTCCCGGTCCACGACGACCGCGTACAGGCCTTCCTTGCCGCCGAAGTGCTCGTACACCACCGGCTTGGACACGCCCGCCTTCGCCGCGATCTCCTCGACCGAGGTGCCCTCGAAGCCCTTCTCCGCGAAGAGTGTGCGACCGATGTCCAGCAGTTGCTCCCGGCGCTCGGCGCCGGTCATCCGGGTCCGGCGGGTGCGCCGGGGCTTGTCTGCGGAGCCTGGGGCCCCGGCCGAGCGGGAGGAGCCAGAGGTGCTGGTGGTACGGGTGGTGCTGGAGTCGGTCGCCACGTCGTCCATCATGCCGCCTCGGCGGCCTTTTCCTTGCGCCGGGACCGGCCGCCGTCCTCGTTCCGCTTGGAGTCGATACGGGCCGCACTCGGCCAGCGCACGTCATGGGCCAGGCCCAGCTGCTCGCACCAGCGGATGATCCGGGCACTGGAGTCGATCTGCCCGCGCATCACACCGTGCCGCGCCGACGTCGGGTCCGCGTGGTGCAGGTTGTGCCACGACTCGCCGCACGAGAGCACCGCCAGCCACCACACGTTGCCGCTGCGGTCACGTGACTTGAAGGGCCGCTTGCCCACCGCGTGACAGATCGAGTTGATCGACCACGTCACATGGTGCAGCAGCGCGACCCGCACCAGGGAACCCCAGAAGAACGCCGTGAACGCGCCCCACCACGACATCGTCACCAGACCGCCCACCAGCGGCGGAATCGCGAGCGACAGCGCCGTCCAGAACACGAAGTCGCGCGAGATGCGGCGGATCGCCGGGTCGGCGAGCAGATCCGGGGCGTACTTCTCCTGCGAGGTCTGCTCCTCGTCGAACATCCAGGCGATGTGCGCCCACCACAGGCCCTTCAGCAGCGCCGGCAGCGTCTCGCCGAACCGCCACGGCGAATGCGGATCGCCCTGAGCGTCCGAGAACTTGTGGTGCCTGCGATGGTCGGCCACCCAGCGCACCAGCGGCCCTTCCACCGCCATCGAGCCCGCGACCGCGAGCGCGATCCGCAGCGGCCGCTTCGCCTTGAACGAGCCGTGCGTGAAATAGCGGTGGAAACCGATCGTCACGCCATGGCAGCCCAGGTAGTACATGAAGACCAGGAGGCCGAGATCGAGCCAGCTCACCCCCCAGCCCCAGGCGAGCGGCACCGCCGCGAGGAGCGCCACGAAGGGCACCGTGATGAAGAGCAGCAGAGCGACCTGCTCGATGGAGCGTTTGCTCTCGCCGCCCAGCGTCGCGGACGGCATCGGAGGCTCGTCCGGGGACTTGAGCAGATCGGGACTGGTGGTCATGGGGAGTACCCCCGGCAGGGTGAGGAATTCGAGAGGGATTGCCTGGCTACGGTTGCGTAACCTACGGCAACGTAAGTATGGCAGTGCCGTGGCCGGGGACAAGAGCCCGTGACGGCGGGGCGGAACGGGACACCTATCCTGTGTCTCGTCGGACAGCGCGGTCCGCAAGCCTCCAGAACCCTCCAGACGTGCTCAAACACTGCAAGGAGCCGCACCTGTGAGCAGTGCCGACCAGACCCCCTCCGCCAGCCACGAGCTGCGCGCCGACATCCGCCGACTGGGTGACCTCCTGGGCGAGACCCTCGTCCGACAGGAGGGCCCCGAGCTCCTTGAGCTCGTCGAGCGGGTCCGGGCGCTGACCCGGAGCGACGGCGAAGCCGCCGCCGAACTCCTCGGCGGCACCGAAGTCGAGACCGCCGCCAAGCTGGTGCGCGCGTTCTCCACCTATTTCCACCTCGCGAACGTGACCGAGCAGGTCCACCGCGGCCGTGAGCTGCGCGCCCACCGCGCCGCCGAGGGCAGCCTCCTCGCCCGCACCGCCGACATGCTCAAGGACGGCGACCCCGAGCACGTCCGCGAGAGCGTCAAGAACCTCAACGTGCGGCCGGTCTTCACCGCCCACCCCACCGAGGCCGCGCGCCGCTCCGTCCTCAACAAGCTGCGCCGCATCGCCGAGCTCCTGGAAACCCCGGTCGTCGACTCCGACCGGCGCCGTCACGACCTGCGCCTGGCCGAGAACATCGACCTGATCTGGCAGACCGACGAGCTCCGCGTCGTACGCCCCGAACCGGCCGACGAGGCCCGCAACGCCATCTACTACCTCGACGAGCTGCACGCCGGCGCCGTCGGGGACGTCCTGGAGGACCTCGCGGCAGAACTGGAGCGCGTCGGCGTCGAGCTGCCCCCGGGCACCCGGCCGCTCACCTTCGGCACCTGGATCGGCGGCGACCGCGACGGCAACCCCAACGTGACCCCCAAGGTCACCTGGGACGTGCTGATCCTCCAGCACGAGCACGGCATCAACGACGCGCTCGAAATGATCGACTTCCTGCGCGGGCTGCTCTCCAACTCCATCCGCTACGCCGGAGCCACCGAAGAGCTGCTCTCCTCCCTCCAGGCCGACCTCGAAGCCCTGCCCGAGATCAGCCCCCGCTACAAGCGGCTCAACGCCGAGGAGCCCTACCGGCTCAAGGCCACCGCGATCCGCCAGAAGCTCGTCCACACCAAGGACCGGCTCGCCAAGGGCACCCCGCACCAGCCGGGCCGCGACTACCTCGGCACCGCCGAGCTCATCGCCGACCTCACCCTCATCCAGACCTCCCTGCGCGACCACCGCGGCGCCCTGTTCGCCGACGGCCGCATGGACCGTACGATCCGCACCCTCGCGGCGTTCGGCCTCCAGCTCGCCACCATGGACGTACGCGAACACGCGGATGCCCACCACCACGCGCTCGGCCAGCTCTTCGACCGGCTCGGCGAGGAGTCCTGGCGCTACGCCGACATGCCGCGCGACTACCGGCAGAAGCTCCTCGCCAAGGAGCTGAGGTCCCGGCGCCCGCTCGCGCCCACCCCGGCCCCGCTGGACGCGGCCGGACAGAAGACCCTCGGCGTCTTCGGCACCATCAAGGAAGCCTTCGAGCGGTTCGGCCCCGAGGTCATCGAGTCGTACATCATTTCGATGTGCCAGGGCGCCGACGACGTCTTCGCCGCCGCCGTCCTCGCCCGCGAGGCCGGCCTCATCGACCTGCACGGCGGCTGGGCCAAGATCGGCATCGTGCCGCTCCTGGAGACCACGGACGAGCTGCGCGCCGCCGACGTCATCCTCGACGAGATGCTGGCCGACCCGTCCTACCGGCGGCTCGTCTCGCTGCGCGGGGACGTCCAGGAGGTCATGCTCGGCTACTCGGACTCCTCCAAGTTCGGCGGCATCACCACCTCCCAGTGGGAGATCCACCGCGCCCAGCGCCGGCTGCGCGACGTCGCACACCGGTACGGGGTGCGGCTCCGCCTCTTCCACGGCCGCGGCGGCACCGTCGGCCGCGGCGGCGGCCCCTCGCACGACGCCATCCTCGCCCAGCCCTGGGGCACCCTGGAGGGCGAGATCAAGGTGACCGAGCAGGGCGAGGTCATCTCCGACAAGTACCTCATCCCGTCGCTGGCCAGGGAGAACCTGGAGCTCACGGTGGCGGCCACCCTCCAGGCGTCCGCCCTGCACACCGCGCCCCGCCAGTCCGACGAGGCGCTCGCCCGCTGGGACGCGGCCATGGACACGGTGTCCGACGCGGCGCACTCGGCCTATCGCAAGCTGGTCGAGGACCCGGACCTGCCTGCCTACTTCTTCGCCTCCACCCCCGTCGACCAGCTCGCCGAGCTGCACCTGGGCTCGCGCCCCTCGCGCCGGCCCGACTCGGGGGCGGGCCTCGACGGTCTTCGCGCGATCCCGTGGGTGTTCGGCTGGACCCAGTCCCGGCAGATCGTGCCCGGCTGGTACGGCGTCGGCTCGGGCCTCAAGGCGCTGCGCGAGGCCGGGCTCGACACGGTGCTCGACGAGATGAGCGAGCAGTGGCACTTCTTCCGCAACTTCCTCTCCAACGTGGAGATGACGCTCGCGAAGACGGACCTCAGGATCGCCCGGCACTACGTCGACACGCTCGTGCCGGACGAGCTGAAGCACGTGTTCGCGGCGATCGAGGCGGAGCACGAGCTGACGGTGCGGGAGGTCCTGCGGATCACCGGGGGTGAGGAACTGCTCGGTGCGAACCCGGTGCTGCAGCAGACCTTCGCGATCCGGGACGCGTATCTGGACCCGATCTCCTACCTTCAGGTCGCCCTGCTGGCCCGCCAGCGGGCGGCCGCCGACCGGGGCGAGGCCCCGGATCCCCTGCTGTCCCGTGCCCTTCTCCTCACGGTGAACGGAGTAGCAGCGGGCCTGCGCAACACGGGCTGATCCTTTCCCCACCCCGCCCCTTCCCTCTGTGGCACTCTGCGGCTCCGCCGCGTGGGCTCAGGGGGGGCGGGGTGCCGGGAACGGCGCGAGCGGGCGTTCACCCGCTGCGGGGTCGGGGGCACAGCCCCCGGGAGTCACAGGGCGATGAATGCCGCGGCCATCGTCGCCGCGCCCAGCACCCCCGCCACCCACCCCGTCCGCGGCATCCGCAACCCCCCACCGATCACCAGCGCCGCGAGCAGCAGCGCTCCCGCCAGGGGGAGCCAGGCGTACAGGAGGCCCGCCGGCCCGCTGCGTACCGCCTGGGTCGTGCCCGGTTTCACGACCACCGGTATCCGGGCGCCCCGACGGACCGCCACCGACTCGGCGATCGTCATGCCGGGGTGTGCCGACGAGCCCGCCGAGGGCCGGTACGGGCCGGTGCACACGTCGTCCGCGCACTTCGTCACCGTCAGCGTGCCGTGGTCGCGGCCCTTGGCCAGGACCACGTGCTGGGCGGTGCCCCAGGACGACCAGAACCCGGCGACCAGGAGCAGCGCGGCGACCAGGGCCATCGCGGCCCGCCGCACGTACAGCAGGAAGGTACGGCTCCGTTTCGTCATGGGGCGCGATCCTGGCGGGTGACGATACGTTCGGTCAACCTCTCCCCAGGGAAGCGACGGTGCTTCGCCGCCCTTGTCAGGAGTTGTACGTCGACTGGGCCCGCTCCAGGCCCTCGATGACCAGGGCCTCCGCCGCGTCCGCCGCGCGGTCCACGAAGTAACCCAGCTCCTTGCGCTCCGTCGAGGAGAAGTCCTTCAGGACGAAGTCCGCCACCTGCATCCGGCCCGGCGGCCGCCCGATCCCGAACCGCACCCGGTGATAGTCCGCCCCCAGCGACTTCGTGATCGACTTCAGGCCGTTGTGCCCGTTGTCCCCGCCGCCCAGCTTCAGCCGCAGCACCCCGTAATCGATGTCCAACTCGTCATGAATCGCAACGATATTGGCCACCGGAACCTTGTAGAAGTCGCGCAGCGCCGTCACCGGGCCACCCGAAAGGTTCATGTACGACAGCGGCTTGGCCAGCACCACGCGGCGGTTCAGCGGACCCGGCGGACCGATCCGCCCCTCCACGACCTGCGCCCGCGCCTTGTGCGCCTTGAACCGGCCCCCCATCCGCTCGGCGAGCAGATCGACGGTCATGAACCCGACGTTGTGCCGGTTCGCGGCGTACTCCGGACCCGGATTGCCCAGGCCCACGATCAGCCAGGGTGCGTTCGCGTCGTCGGTCGTCATGCGGGCTGCGTCTCCTCACGTACGTAGAGCAAGAAAAAACGGGGCGGCGGGCCATTGTGGCCCGCCGCCCCGTCGGAGTCCGTGCCCGGCACGGATCTCAGGCAGAGCGTGCGGCTCAGGCCTCGGCGCCTTCGGCCTCGGTCTCGGCGGCCGGCTCCTCGGCCTGCGCGGCCAGGATCTGGATGACGACGGCCTCGGGGTCGGTGGCCAGGGTGGTGCCGGCCGGGAGCTTGATGTCCTTGGCGTGGATGGCCGCGCCGGCCTCAAGACCCTCGATGGAGACCGAGACGGAGGTCGGGATGTGGGTGGCCTCGGCCTCGACGGAGAGCGTGTTCAGCACGTTCTCGACCAGGAAGCTGCCCGGGGCCAGGTTGCCCTCGGTCTCGACCGCGATCTCGACCGTGACCTTCTCGCCCTTCTTGACGAGCAGCAGGTCGACGTGGACCAGGTAGCCCTTGATGGCGTCGCGCTGGACGGCCTTCGGGATGGCGAGCTCGGTCTTGCCGTCGATGTCCAGGGACAGCAGGACGTTCGGCGTACGCAGCGCGAGCAGCAGGTCGTGGCCCGGCAGGGTCACGTGGACCGGCTCGGTGCCGTGACCGTAGATGACACCGGGAACCTTGTTCTCACGGCGGATGCTGCGGGCGGCGCCCTTGCCGAAGCTGGTACGGACGTCGGCGGCGAGCTTGACCTCGGACATGTGCACTCCTCGTAGAAGGTGAACCAAAAACTGGCGGTCACCCGGCCACGACTGGCCTGCTACGAAGAGCGCGTCGATAACGGACCGCCGTACCTCAGGTACGGCCTCCCTCGCCGAGCAACTTCCCCAGACTACCCGGCCACCCCCCACCCGCCCAATTGGATCAATGGGAGCTGCCCGGCTATCGGATCGCGCTCCATAGGCGTTCGCCTATTCTTGCTGCTCATGGACCTGCTGCTGCACCTCAGGTACTTCCGCACCGTCGCCGAAGAAGAACACTTCGGCCGCGCCGCCGAACGCCTGCGCGTCGCCCAGCCCTCCCTCTCCCAGCGCATCCAGCGCCTCGAACGCGAACTCGGCGTCCGCCTCCTCGACCGCGGCCGCACCGGCGCCACCCTCACCCCCGCCGGACGCCTCGTCCTCGCCGAGGCCGACACCCTCCTCGACGCCGCCGACCGCCTGCGCACCCTCGTCGGCCGCGTCCAGGGAGGCGCCGCCGGCACCCTGCGCGCCGCCGTCCCGCCCCAGCTCGGCGGCGCCACCGTCGCCGCCCTCCTCACCGCCTACCGCGAACGCAGCCCCGGCGGCGAACTCGACCTCCGCGAACTCGACACCGCCGACCAGACCGCCGAACTCACCGCGGGCACCCTCGACGCCGGCATCGTCCGCCACCCCTGCCCCACGACCGGCCTCGGCTTCGGCCCCCAGCTCCACCAGCCCCTCGGCGCCCTCCTCGCCGACCAGGACCCCCTCGCCGCCCACCCCGAGATCGACGTACGCGAACTCGACGGCCGCGAACTCGTCCTCTTCCCCCGCGCCGGCGCCCCCGCCCTCCACGACGAAACCCTCACCGCCTGCGCCCGCCACGGCTGCACCCCCAGCGCCGTCCGCGAAGTCGCCGGCATCGAATTCACCCGCGCCCTCATCCTGTCCGGCACCCAGGTCGTCGCCCTCCTGCCCCGGCCCGCCCCCGAACCCGGCACCACCTGGCGCCCCCTGCGCGCCAACCCCCTCACCTGGCGCACCTCCACCGCCTGGCCCGCCGGACGCGACGGCCCCGCCGTCCGCCTCTTCACCGAAGCCGCCCACGACGTCCTGCGCGAAACCGCGGGCCTCGTCCCCACCGCCCCCCAACGGCGCCTCTTCCCCCGCCCCGCATCGGAGTTCCCGCTGTGAACACCCCCGTACGCAGCCGCATCACCGCCGCCTTCACCGACGCCGGCACCACCGGATCCCTCTGCGCCACCGACATCGACACCGGCGCCGCCATCACCCTGGGCGCCGACACCCCCGTCTCCACCGCCAGCGTCCACAAGCTGTGCCTCGTCGCCACCCTCTACCGCGAAGCCGCCGCCGGACGCATCGACCCCACCACCCCCCTCGACATCCCCGCAGGCGGGCGCGCCCCCGGCCCCACCGGCCTCGCCGTCATGCGCGACGCGGCCCGCCTCTCCCTGCGCGACCTCGCCTCCCTCGCCATCGCCGTCAGCGACAACGCCGCCGCCGACGTCCTCTGGGACCACCTCGGCCTCGACACCGTCAACGCCACCATGAAGGCCCTCGGACTGACCCGCACCATCGCCGTCCACAACCAGGCCGGCCTCTACGCCACGATGGTCACCGACACCGGCCGCAGCGGCCCCGCAGCCCTCGTCGACCCCGCCGCCGTCGCCCGCCTCACCGTCCTCGACCCCACCCGCACCAACCGCTCCACCCCCCGCGACATGGCCGCCCTCCTCGCCGCCATCTGGCGCGACGAAGTCTGCGAAGGCCCCTGGGCCGACGAACTCCGCGCCGTCCTCGGCGTCCAGGCCTGGAGCCACCGCCTCGCCTCCGGCTTCCCCTTCGACGACGTCCACGTCAGCGGAAAAACCGGCACACTGCCCACGCTCCGCCACGAAGCCGGCGTCGTCGAATACCCCGACGGCGGCCGCTACGCCGTCGCCGTCTTCACCCGCGCCGCCTCCACCGCCGCCACCCTGCCCGCCGCCGACGCCGCCATCGGACGCGCCGCCAGAATCGCCGTCGACGCACTGAGGGCCGGCACATGAGTCCTGTCCGGCCCCGGGCATGAAGAAGGGGCCGCGCCCGAAACCGGACGCGGCCCCAACTCCGTACAGCTACAAGCTAGTTCTCCTCGAAGAGACTCGTCACCGAGCCGTCCTCGAAGACCTCACGCACCGCGCGGGCGATCGACGGAGCGATCGAAAGCACCGTGATCTTGTCGAGCTCCAGATCCGACGGATCCGGCAGCGTGTTCGTGAACACGAACTCGCTCACCTTGGAGTTCTTCAGACGGTCCGCCGCCGGACCCGACAGGATGCCGTGCGTCGCCGTCACGATGACGTCCTCCGCACCGTGCGCGAACAGCGCATCGGCGGCGGCGCAGATCGTGCCACCCGTGTCGATCATGTCGTCCACCAGGACACAGACGCGGCCCTTGACGTCACCGACGACCTCATGGACGGTCACCGTGTTCGCGACGTCCTTGTCACGGCGCTTGTGCACGATGGCCAGCGGCGCGTCCAGACGGTCGCACCAGCGGTCGGCGACGCGCACGCGGCCCGCGTCCGGAGACACGATCGTCAGCTTCGAGCGGTCGACCTTCGCACCCACGTAGTCCGCAAGGACCGGCAGCGCCGTGAGGTGGTCCACCGGGCCGTCGAAGAAGCCCTGGATCTGGTCCGTGTGCAGGTCGACGGTGAGAATGCGGTCCGCGCCCGCCGTCTTCAGCAGATCGGCCACCAGACGCGCCGAGATCGGCTCGCGGCCCTTGTGCTTCTTGTCCTGACGGGCATAGCCGTAGGACGGAACGATCACGGTGATGGATCGCGCCGACGCCCGCTTCAGGGCGTCGATCATGATCAGCTGCTCCATGATCCACTTATTGATCGGAGCCGTGTGGCTCTGGATCAGGAAGCAGTCCGCACCACGCGCCGACTCCTGGAAACGAACGTAGATCTCACCGTTCGCGAAGTCGAAGGCCTTCGTCGGCACGAGGCCCACACCCAACTGGTGCGCAACCTCCTCGGCCAGCTCGGGGTGGGCGCGGCCGGAGAAGAGCATCAGCTTCTTCTCGCCGGTCGTCTTGATCCCGGTCACAGCACAGTCTCCTCAGACGTGTTCGATGCCGCCGAACCCACCGCGGTCCCTGTCGCGGCGAGCCGGCCGAATATGTGCACCTGTCGCATCTATCACGGTACGCCGTGAAAGACGCCCCCGAATCCGGTCAGTTCTCCCCGCCCGACTGCTCGGCCGCAGCCTGAGCAGCCTGCGCGGCAGCACTTCCCGGACGCTTGCGCTCCACCCAACCCTCGATATTCCGCTGCTGGCCACGGGCGACGGCCAACGAACCCGGCGGCACATCCTTCGTGATCACCGAACCCGCAGCGGTGTAAGCACCGTCCCCCACTGTGACAGGAGCAACAAACATGTTGTCCGAACCCGTCTTGCAGTGTGAGCCGATCGTCGTGTGGTGCTTGGCCTCACCGTCGTAATTCACGAACACACTGGCCGCGCCGATGTTCGTGAACTCACCGATCGTCGCGTCCCCCACGTACGACAGATGCGGAACCTTCGTCCCCTCACCGATCGTCGCGTTCTTCGTCTCGACGTACGTACCGATCTTGGCCTTCACACCGAGCCGCGTACCCGGCCGCAGATAGGCGTACGGGCCGACCGTCGCCCCCTCACCCACCTCGGAGTCGTACGACACCGCATTGTCGACCCGGGCATCCCGGCCCACGATCGTGTTCGTCAGACGCGAATGGGGACCCACCTCGGCACCCGAAGACAAGTGCGTCGAACCGAGCAGCTGAGTGCCGGGCAACACCACGGCATCCTGCTCGAACGTCACCTGAACATCGACGAACGTCGTCGCCGGATCCACCACCGTCACACCGGCCAGCATCGCCCGCTCAAGGAGACGGTCATTCAGCAGACGACGCGCCTCGGCCAACTGCACCCGATTGTTGATCCCCAGAATCTCCCGGAAATCCCCCGCCAACGACGCACCGACCCGATGCCCCGCCTCACGCAGAATTCCCAGCACATCAGTCAGGTACTCCTCACCCTGACTGTTGTCCGTCCGCACCTTGCCCAACGCATCCGCCAGCAACGCGCCGTCGAACGCGAACACACCGGAATTGATCTCGCGAATCGCGCGCTGCGCCTCGCTCGCGTCCTTGTGCTCGACGATCGCGGTCACCGCACCCGAGACGTTGTCCCGCACGATGCGGCCGTAGCCGGTGGAGTCGGCGACCTCGGCGGTCAGCACGGTGACCGCGTTGCGGTCCGCCTCGTGCGTACGGGTCAGCTCCGCCAGCGTCGCGCCGGTCAGCAGCGGGGTGTCGCCGCACACCACGACGACCGTGCCCTCGATGGTCTGGCCCAGCTCCTCCAGCGCCATCCGGACGGCGTGGCCGGTGCCGTTCTGCTCGTACTGGACCGCGGTGCGCACACCGGCGTCGATGGCGCCGAGGTGGGCGGACACCTGCTCGCGGGCATGGCCCACGACCACGACGAGGTGCTCGGGCTCCAGCTCACGAGCGGCCGCCACGACATGGCCGACGAGCGAGCGCCCGCAGATCTCGTGCAGAACCTTGGGAGTGGCCGACTTCATGCGGGTGCCCTCACCCGCGGCGAGGACGACGACGGCGGCCGGGCGGGTTGCGCTCACGGAGGTGCCCTTCGGCTTCGGGGGGTGGACACCCGAAGGATACCGGGGGGTTTCGCGGATGAAATCGGGGTGGGGGCGGGGGAAAACACGGCGGGTCCTGACTGGGACAGTCAGGACCCGAACCCAATAAGCTCCCCTGCCAGGACTCGAACCTGGAACAAAGCATCCAAAGTGCCACGTGTTGCCGATTACACCACAGGGGATGGCTAACTGGGCCAAAACGGACAATTTCCTAGTTGGTTCCAGCTGCGGCCCCTACTATGCCGCACCACCACCCTTCGATGCGACGGTAGAGATCAGCACTTTGCTGGATATCGATGACGAGGCAACCCCGGTACGTTTCGCCCACGTTCTTGCGGACCGTCTTCGGGTTGTGCCGCTTCAGGGTTGTCTTGCCGAAGAGGGCCACGTCGGCCCGGACGAGATCCGCCCAGTACTGCTCGGCTCCTCGGATGTCGGCCGACTCGTGGATCATGAGGCGGAACTTCAGGTGGTGGGCCTCGACGCCGACCAGGCGCAGCCAGCGCAGGTAGACGGTGATCATGTTGGGGTCGCTGTTCACGAAGGTCACCCGCTCCCTGCGGGCGTGCGGCTTGTCCTTGGTGCCCTCCGCCCAGTAGAGGCCGACGCCGAACAGGAACAATTCGCGGTCGGTCATGGTGCCGATGTCGGCTGCGGCGTCCTGCTTCGTCATTCGGCGCTCTTCCTCGCGGCGCTGAAGTGTGACCTCCCAGCCGCGCTTGGCGATGGCCGACGCCTCCTCCGGGGTGCGGGTGCGGTCCGGCTTCGGCAGATCTCGTATCCAGAGGGATATCGAGCTCTTCGAGCAGCCCAGCTCGACCTGGATCTGGTCGTACGTCATGCCCTGCGAGCGGAGCTCCCGCGCGCGGTCGCGGAGGTCGTCCTTGGCGTTGGGGCGTTTGGTCCACTCCGGGGGCGGCTCGCCCTTCACCAGCCGGTGGAGGAGGTCGTTGTTGTCGACGTGCAGTCGGTCGCGGATCTGGCGCAGGCTGAGCCCCTCGCGGCGCAGAGCGATCGCCTGCTCGCGCAGGCCCTCGAAGTCGGCGTATTTGCCGGGTGTGGCTGATGTCATACGGACACGCTCGTCCGGAATGCGGATGTCCGCTCGAATAAGCGGTCGATTCACTGCATCGAGGGATGATCCCCGATTTCTGGCGTGTTCGATGCGATTTCGTGCTGCGTATGCCGACGGAAAAACGTTCGCGCCCGCCCGTAGTCTGGGAGCTATGACCGCAACGGGGGCTTACCAGGAAGCCACGGGGTTGACCTCCCGTGGCTGGTGGTGGTGGGAACGCAGGCGCAGCGCGGTGCTGGATGTGCTGCTCGGGGTGATCTCCGCGCTGGAGTGTGCGCTGGAGGGTGTGAGTTTCGCGGGGGCCTCGGGGCTGCCCGTGCCGGCCGGGGTGTTGCTCGGCCTTGTCGCGGGGGCGTCGTTGGTGCTGCGGCGCCGGTGGCCGATCGCCGTGGTGCTGGTGTCGGTGGCGGTGACGCCGGCCAGCATGGGCTTCGTCCTGAGCGTGGTGGGTCTTTACACGCTGGCCGCGTCGGATGTGCCGCGCCGGATCACGGCGGCGCTGGCGGGGATGTCGGTGGCGGGGACGTTCATCGTCACGTTCGTACGGATGCATCAGAGTGTGGAGCGGGGTGATTACGACCCGGGGCGCTGGTATGTGCCGCTGCTGTCGGTGGTGATGTCGCTCGGGATCGCGGGCCCGCCGCTGTTGTACGGGCTGTATATAGGGGCGCGGCGGCGGTTGATGGAGTCGTTGCGGGAGCGGGCGGATTCGCTGGAGCGGGAGTTGTCGCTGCTCGCGGACCGGGCCGAGGAGCGGGCGGAGTGGGCGCGTACGGAGGAGCGGACGCGGATCGCCCGGGAGATGCATGACGTGGTGGCGCACCGGGTGTCGTTGATGGTGGTGCACGCTGCGGCGTTGCAGGCGGTGGCCCGTAAGGATCCGGAGAAGGCGGTCAAGAACGCGGCGCTGGTCGGTGACATGGGCCGGCAGGCGTTGACGGAGTTGCGGGAGATGCTCGGGGTGTTGCGGGCCGCTGATCAGCAGCCGGTGGCGGTGCGGGTGGATCCGGTGCCGTTGGCTGCGGTGGGGGTGGCTGCCGCGGTGGCCGCCGCGGCAGCGGAGGAGGGGCCCTGTCTGGCGGACATCGAGGCTCTGGTGGGGCAGTCCCGGGAGGCCGGGATGGTGGTGGAGCTGATGGTGCAGGGGGAGGTGCGGGGGTATGACGCGCTGGTGGAGCAGACGGCGTACCGGGTGATCCAGGAGGCGCTGACCAATGTGCACAAGCATGCGGCGGGCGCGAAGGTGATGGTGCGGCTCGCCCGTCGGGAGGCCGAGGTGGCGATGCAGGTGGAGAACGGTCCTGCGGACGGGGTCACGGCCGATGCGGGGTTGCCGTCCGGTGGTAATGGGCTGGTGGGGATGCGGGAGCGGGTGACGGCGCTGGGTGGGGTGTTTGTGTCGGGGGCGACGGACGCGGGTGGGTTCCGGGTGTCGGCGGTGCTGCCGGACCGGGCTCCGGTGGTGTCGTAGCGTCCCTGGCGCTCCGCCCCCAGACCCCATCAAACGCTGGACAGGCTGGGTATGCCTGCAGGGGGCGCCCTGCCAAGGACGGCCCTGCCAGGGGCGCGGGGAACCGCGTGACCGGCCATGCACGGTCCGCAGCCGAGAACCCGCAGCGTACGTACGGCCCGTGGGCATGGGCGGGGTTGAGGGGTTCGGGTCAGCCCGAGGTCAGGCGGATGGGCTGGGTGCCGGTGATCAGGGTGTTCAGGGCGGTGTCGATGTCGGGGCCGAGGTACCAGTCGCCGGTGTGGTCCAGGGCGTAGACGCGGCCGTGCGTGTCGATGGCGAGTACGGCCTGCTGGTCGCCTTCTTCGCCGAGGGGGGCGATGTCGGTTTCGAGGGCGCGGCCGAGGTCGGCGAGGGTGCGGGCGAGGTGGAGCCCGGCGAGCGGGTCGAAGCGCAGGGCCGCGGGGGCGTTGCGGCGGCCGGGGCCGGTTGCGGTGAGGGTGAGGCCGCCGAATTCGGCCCAGGCTTCGACGGCGGCGGGGAAGACGGTGTGGCGGTGTCCTGCGGGTGAGGTGTGGCCGCGCAGGACGTCGGCCCAGGCTTCGGCCTGGCGGATGTCCCAGCGGCCGGGCTGCCAGCCGGCGGTGCGCAGGGCGGCGTCGACGGGGACGGGGAAGCGGGTGGTGGAGATGTCCGGCATCGGCCGCGGCCTTTCCGTGCGGATGGGGTGTGGGGTCGGCTCAGGGTTCGACGCTGCGGACGCCGAAGTGGTCGAGCAGGGCGGTGCAGGAGCGGCAGGGGGGCGCGTAGCTGCCGTGGAGGGGGTCGCCGTCCTCGCGTATGCGGCGGGCGGTGAGTTTGGCGTGCTTGAGGGCGCGGCGGGCCTCGCCGTGGGTGAGGGGTTTGCGCTGGGCGCGTTTGGAGCGTCCTGCTTCGACGGCGGTCAGGTGTCTGGAGAGCAGGATCGCTTCGGGGCAGCGGCCGGTGAAGCGTTCGCGCTGGCCGCTGGTGAGGGTGTCGAGGTAATCCTGTACGAGGGTGTGCAGGACTGGTGGCTGTTCGCCTTTGCCTGCGGTGCAGGTGAGGGTTTCGCCGCGCACGGAGAGGGCGGCGGCGATGGCGGGGAGGATGCCGTCGCGGCGGTGGCGGAGTAAGGGTGTGGCGGTGGTGGCCGTGGCGCTCCACCCCAGGCGTGGGTCGCCCGGTGTCTCATTTATCGCGCTTGTTGCCGATGTTTCGCCTGGTGCGGTGTGCATGGTGCTGTGTTCCTCCCACTGGCCGCGGCTTCAGCCGCACGTGTCAGCGCCCCCGAGTTGCGGGGACAGCCTGCCAAATGTGCGTACTGGTACGGAAGCTGGGGCGTGATAAGCCGCGCGTCGCGGGCGCAGGGTGATGCGGGTGTGACGGTTGGTGACCGAAGTGCGGGGCCGGGGCCCGGTATTGCCTCACCGCATAGTCTGGTCCTCACCAGCCAGACGCAGAGCACGCAGCAGGGGGCAACCGCCATGACGACAGGTCGGCTCGGGCAGCATGCCGCGCCACCGAACGCGGCCTATGCCGGGCAGGTCGTGCAGTTCCCGGATCCGGTCCGGGCCTCCCGGCATCCCAGAGGGGTGCGGGTGGACGAGAACGGCTTCCCGGTGTTCTCGGCGTACGCCCGTGCGGCGGCGGAGATCGCGGATCCGCCCGAGGGTTTCGGGGTGGACGAGCTCCGCCTGACCGACTACGTGTCGGCGAACGCGGCGCTGGCCGCGGCGGGTCACGAGCTGTGGGACACGATCGCTCCGGTGGCGACGCCGCACGGCTGGACGTGGCATCACGTGCCGGGCGGCCGCCGTCTGGAGCTGGTGCCGGTCGAGGTGAAGGCGCTGCTGCGGCATTACGGCGGTCTTGCGACGGCGCAGGTCGAGCACGGCAAGCGGGGTACGCGGCCGTTGCAGGAGACGCGGCCCGCGCATTTCGGTCTGCCGAAGGGCTCGGTGTCGGTGACGGAGTCCCAACTCCTCGGTGTCGAGGAGGACTTGGGGTACCGGCTGCCGGGTTCCTACCGGTCGTTCCTGAAGGCGGCGGGGGGTTGTGCCCCGGTGGGCGCGGCGCTCGACGCCGAGCTGGGGCTCCTGGTGGACCAGCCGTTCTTCACGGTGCGGGACGAGGCCGGGGTCAATGACCTGGTGTACATCAACAAGTGTCTGCGGGATCACCTCACCAAGGACTATCTGGGCGTCGCGTTCGTCCAGGGCGGGATTCTCGCGGTGAAGGTGAAGGGTTCGGCGGTCGGTTCGGTGTGGTTCTGCGCGTACGACGACGCGCGGGACCGGGACGGGCTGAGCGTGCAGGAGCGGGTGGAGCAGCTGCTGCTGCCCTGCGGGGACGATTTCGACGCGTTCCTGGCGCGGCTCGCGGGCAATCCGCCGGAGCTGGAGACCGTGGCGAACCTGATGGTGGACGGCGGCTTCGCGCGCGCCGTCGAGACGACCTCGGTAGGGGAGTGAGCCGGCCGATGGTGACTTTCGCTCAGGCGCAGGAGCGCGCGGAAGAGTGGATCAACGGCGATGTGCCCGCGTATCAGCACCGTGAGGTGCGGGTGCGGGAGTTCGAGCTGGGTTTCGTGGTGTGGGCCGAGGACCGTGAGAACGGGCCGTCCGGCGGTGGCGGCGCGCAGCGCCTGGTGATCGCCCGGGACAGCGGCGAGGCGTCGCTGTGGCCGGCCCTGCCGGTGGGTGAGGTGATCCGCCGGTACGAGGAGGAGTACGGGGTGCCCGAGGACGCGCCGCCCGCGCCGGAGCCCCCGGCGCGGATCGATCTGAACCAGACGTCGTTCCTGCTGAGCCCGCCGGAGTGGCTGCAGGAGGCCGCGGACAAGCTGGGGATTCCGGACCGGCGGGGCGAGGGCTCCGCCTCGGGTGCCTCTCAGGGGGCTGGTTCCGGTGCGTCGCAGGGTGCCGGTGTGCCGGGTGCCGGCGCGTCTCATGGCGCCCCCGCCCCCGCTCCGGCCGCCCCCGAGCCTTCCGCGCCCGCGTGGCCGGCGCCCGCCGCCCCCTCGCAGGGCGATGCGGCGTCCGGGACTCCTACCGGGGGTACGCCCTGGGCGGGGACGGACACCAACGCGGGTTCGGACGACGGTTCGGTGCCGCTGCCCGCGACGGTGTTCGCGCCCTCCCTTTCCGGTACGGACGGTGAGGACGCGGCGGCGCCGAGGGTGCTGCCCGAGGCGAAGACGGCGCTGATGGCGGGGGGCAGCCAGCTTCCGCCGACGGCGCTTGCGCCGGCGCTCGACCCGCAGGCCGCGCCGCCGGGGTCGACCCCGCCGCCGGTCGCGCCCGCGCCCGTCCGGCCCACCGGTCCCGCCGCCGCTTCGGGTGCCGGGGACATCGCGGATGCCGCCACCAGCAAGGCAGTCGGTCCGCCGCCGGGTGCGCGCGCTGCGCGGGGCGGGATCTCGGCGACTCCGCCGCCGCCCGGTGCGCCGGGTACTCCGGGTGCCCGTCCGGGTCCGCCGGCGCCGCCGCCAGCACCGGGTTCGACGCCGCCGCCGGGTGCGCCCGCCGGTGGTTACCTGCCGACGCAGCTGGTCTCGCACCTCGGCCCCGAGGGCGCGCAGCCGCCCGCGGTTCCGGGTGCGCCCGGTGCTCCCGGTGGCGGTGTGCACCAGGCCGCCACGATGTTCGCGGACCCGAGCCAGATGGGCCCGCCCAGCCAGGGTGGCCAGGGCGCGCCGATGCCTCCGGGCCCGCCCGGAGCGCCGGGTGGTCCCGGCGCCCCGATGCCGCCCGGTCCTCCCGGCGCTCCGCCCGGCGGGGTGCACTATGCCGCGACGATGTTCGCCGACCCGAGCCAGATGGGCCCCGGCGGTCCCGGTGGCCCGGGTGCTCCGGCGCCGCCCGGTCCTCCTGGCGCGCCCGGCGCTCCTGGTGCGCCGATGCCGCCCGGTCCGCCCGGAGCCCCGGGTGGTCCCGGCGCGCCCATGCCGCCCGGTCCGCCCGGAGCCCCGCAGCCGCCCGCGGTTCCGGGTGCGCCCGGTGCCCCCGGTGGCGGTGTGCACCAGGCGGCGACGATGCTGGCGGGTCCCGCGCAGATGGGTCCCGGCAGCCAGGGTGGTCCGGGTGTCCCGATGCCGCCCGGCCCGCCCGGCATGCCGCCGGGTGGTCCCGTGCCGCAGGCGCCGCCCGCGTACGGCTATCCGCAGCAGCCCCCGGCGGGGCTGCCGACGGTCGGCCCGGGGTATCAGGCGGTGCTGCGCTACCGCGCGCCCGACGGTTCCGAGCAGCAGCTCATCCGCCGTTCGGCGCCGGGCATTCCGCACCCGGAGTGGCAGATCTTCCATGAGCTGCGGGCGATGAACGTGCCCGCCGACCATGTGCTCGAACTGCACACGGAGCTGGAGTCGTGCGAGCTGCCGGGTGGTTACTGTGCGCGGATGATCCGCGAGCAGTGGCCGCAGGTGCGGATCACGCATGTGGCTCCGTACGGCAAGGACCACGGCTCGCGCCGGCAGGGTGTGCAGCATCTGCTCACCCACCAGGGCGAGTTGGCGCAGGTCGCGGACGGTCCGGCCAGGCCGCAGCCGGTGCGGGCGCCGATTCCGGCGGTGCAGCCGGTGCCGCCGCTGCCGCCGGAGGGTGTGGCGCACGAGCTGGCGGGCGCGTTCGGTCCGCAGGGCGTGTTCCGCTTCGACCAGCGCGCGGTGTCGCGTCAGGGTGTGCCGGAGGTCGTCGCGGTCACGCTGGTGTGGGCGGGCCTTCCGGTGGACTTCGGGCCGTTCTTCTGGGCGCAGGCCGCGCCCGGGCAGCCGGTGCCGACGCTGGCGGAGCTCGCGCAGCAGCGTGGTGTGCAGCCGGCCGCGGACGCGGGTTCGTACCTGGTGATGGGCTCGGACTTCGGGCGGGCGATCTGTGTCCAGTACGGGACCGCGAACATCGTGGCGGTGCCGGTGGAGGCGGGGCCCGGCGGGCAGTCGGTGCCGCCGCAGTTCGTGAACTCGGGGCTGCCCGAGTTCGTACGCTCCCTGGCGCTGCTCGGCCGGATGTGGCGGCTGCGGTTCGGGCTCAACCCCGAGCAGGCGGGCCGCTGGACGGTCGACTTCCAGGCGCAGCTCGCGGCCCTTGACCCGGCGGCGCTCGCGTCGCCGGAGAGCTGGTGGTCGGTGCTCCTGGAGCAGATGTGGGACGGGCTGCTCTGACCGCTGCTTTTTGCCGCTCCGAGGCGCTCACCGTGCGGGTCGCGGTGGGCGCCTCTGGCATGTGCCACCTGGGGGATTCCGGCTTCTGACGCCAATTGGCGCATCCTTGAGCGGGCGATGTGGGCGGAGTGTCGCGTTATGACCGCTTCGCTTCGATCGGTCAGGATGCGATCGGTCAGGGTGAGTGAGCGCCGGCCAGCCAGGACGGGCACGCCGGGCCGCCCGTGGGTGCCAAGGAGAGGCTTCAGGATGAGCGCAGCATCGATGTCACCACCGCCGCGGCCGACGGTGGAGCCGTTCGGTTTCGGCTGGGGCCGTGGCTACCGTCCCGATCAGGTCGACCGGACGCTGGCCGTGATCTCGCAGGAGCGGGACGCGGCCTGGGAGCGGGCGGCGCGGCTCACCGTGCTCGCCAAGGAGATGTCCGCCCGGGCGGCCGTCCTCGCCGAGCGGGTCGCGGCCCTCGGCCCGCAGACGTACGACGCGCTCGGCGGGCGCGCCGGGGTGCTGTTCGCGCTGACCGTCGAGGAGGCGGATGCCATGCGGGCCGGCGCCGAGGAGGCGGCGGCCGAGACGGCACGGGCCGCCGAGGAGGCGGGCCGGGCGATCCGGGACGCGGCGCGGGCGCACAGCGAGGAGGTGCTCGCGGCGGCCGAGGCGCACGTGCAGCAGACGCTGCTCGCGGCCCGTACCGAGGCGGACGAGATGCGGCTCGCGGCCCGTACCGAGGCCAAGGAGCAGCGCGAGGAGGCGGCCGCCTCCCTCGACGAGATGCGCCGGCGCTGCGAGGCGTTCCTGGCCGGGCAGGAGCAGCAGCGGACCGAGGCGTTCGAGGCCGCCGAGCGTGAACAGGCCCTGAGGGAGGCCGAGTTGGACACCAGCGTCGCCGAGCTGACGGCGGCCGCGGAGGAGTCTTTGGAGGAGGCGCGGCGCGCGTTCGCCGGGGTCGAGGAGGAGGCGCGCCGTGCCCAGCAGGACGCGGAGGCGCGGGCGGCCGAACTGCTGGCCGGGGCGCGGGCCGCCGCGGAGCGGATCGCGGCGGAGTCGGAGCGGCTGCTGCGCGAGCACGCCGGGGCCCGTGAGGAGCTGCAGGCACACATGGCACATGTACGCAACAGCCTGGCGACGTTGACGGGCCGGCCGGCGGAGGAGGACTCGCCGGACAACTCCCCGTCGGAGCAAGGGAGTTAGGGGGTTTCCTCTTGGCCCTTGCTGTGCTCGGCGAGGACCGGGAAGCGGCGCGGGGCCAGGAGGAGCAGGACGAGCAGGGACAGGACGGCGGCGATCGCGGCGCCGATGTAGACGTGGCCGACCGCGCTCGCCACGGCTCGGCGCAGGTAGTCGGCGGCGTCGGCGGTCAGGGCCGCCGGGTGTTGCAGGGCGTGCGACACGGAGTCGAGGTCGCCGGGCAGGCCCGGCATCGGGGCGTGGGTGAGGCGTGCTGCGAGGGTGGCGTTGGCGATGGCGCCGAACAGGGCGGCGCCGACCGACTGGCCGACCTGGCGGCAGAACAGGACGGACGCGGTCGTGGTGCCGCGCTCGGCCCAGCCGACCGTCGACTGGACGCCGATGATCAGCGGAAGCTGGAACAGGCCGAGCGCGCCGCCGAGCAGCAGCATGAGCAGCGCGGGCTGCCAGGCCTGGCCGGGGAAGGGCAGCAGCGGGAAGACGGCGAGGATCAGCGCCGCGAGCGCGATGCCGGTGATGGCGCTGTTGCGGAAGCCGATGCGGGTGTAGACGTGGCTGGAGAGTGCGGCCGACAGGGGCCAGCTCAGCGTCATCACGGACAGGACGAATCCGGCGGCGGTGGGGTTGAGGCCGAGGACGGACTGGGCGTACGTGGGCAGGAACACGGTCGGGGCGACCATGAGCAGGCCGAGTCCGCCGAGCGCGAGGTTGACCGCGGCGATGGTGCGCCGGCGCCACACCCAGCCGGGTATGACGGGTTCGGCGGCCCGGCGCTCCACGTACACGGTGAGGGCCGCGAGTGCGGCGCTGCCCGCGAGCAGGGCGAGTGAGGGCGCCGAGAGCCAGGGCCAGGCGACACCGCCCTGGACGAGCGCGGTGAGCAGCAGGGCGCCGGTGGCGAAGACGCACAGCGCGCCGGCCCAGTCGATGCGGGGCCGGGTGGCGGGCTCGGGGCGGGCGGGTTCGGTGAAGTGCCGGACGACGAGGTACAGGGCGACCGCGCCGACCGGCACGTTGATGAGGAAGATCCAGCGCCAGTCCGCGTAGGTGGCGAGGAGGCCGCCCAGTGCGGGGCCGGCGACCGCGGAGACCGCCCACACGGTCGACAACTTGGCCTGGATCTTGGGGCGTTCCTTGAGCGGGTAGAGGTCGGCGGCGATCGTCTGGACGGTGCCCTGGAGGGCGCCGCCGCCCAGGCCCTGCACGATGCGGAAGGCGATGAGCGCGGCCATGTTCCAGGCGAACGCGCAGAGCACGGAGCCGGTGAGGAAGACGATGACGCCGGCGACGAGGACGGGCTTGCGGCCGAAGGTGTCGGAGAGCTTGCCGTAGACGGGCAGGGTGACGGTCACGGCGAGCAGATAGCCGGAGAACAGCCAGGAGAAGACGGCGAATCCGCCGAGGTCGCCGACGATCTGGGGGACGGCGGTCGACACGATGGTGCCGTCGAGGGCGGCGAGGGCCATGCCCATCATGAGGGCCGCGACGACCGGGCCGCGCCCGCGCGTGGGGGCGGTGTCCGGGGTCGCGCCGGGTATCGCGGCTTCGGTGCCGGGTGCTTCGTCGGAGACGCTCACCGAGATCCCTTCACTGTGCATGCATCTGGGGGACTCACCTTCTCACCCTGGCCTGGAGTCGCGGCAGGGGTGGAGGCGTCCCCGAGACGTCCTCCGCCCGCGGGTGGAGACCCCTAAGGGGCGGTCCCTACTTGGGGGCAGGGGGTGTTCGTCCCGGCGGAGGAGGTGGCGGCATCCCATCGGTCCTTACCGTGGTTTTACGTCGAGGAGCGCGGCCGGGGGTGGGGAAAGCCCCACCTCAAGACTGCGCCTGGCACCAGGGCGCGGGGGCCCTGCCGTGCCGGACACTCGACGGGTACGTCAGCGACTGGCTGAAATTGACCTAGGAGAATTACCGTGACAACGGCTGTGACCATTCCCAGGCACGGGGACACTGGAGGGCGTACGGCGGTCGCGGCCCGGGCGCGGCAGGTCGTGAAGGCGTACGGATCGGGTGAGACCCGGGTGGTGGCCCTCGACCATGTCGATGTCGACATAGCCCGCGGCCGGTTCACCGCGATCATGGGCCCCTCGGGTTCCGGCAAGTCCACGCTGATGCACTGCCTGGCGGGGCTCGACACGGTGACCGGCGGCCAGATCTATCTGGACGAGACCGAGATCACCGGGCTCAAGGACAAGAAGCTGACCCAGCTGCGCCGGGACCGGATCGGGTTCATCTTCCAGGCGTTCAACCTGCTGCCGACGCTGAACGCGCTGGAGAACATCACGCTGCCGATGGACATCGCGGGCCGCAAGCCGGACGCGAAGTGGCTGGAGCGCGTGGTGGAGACGGTGGGCCTGGCGGGGCGGTTGAGGCACCGGCCGACGCAGCTCTCCGGCGGCCAGCAGCAACGCGTCGCCGTCGCGCGGGCGTTGGCGGCCCGGCCGGAGATCATCTTCGGTGACGAGCCGACCGGAAACCTGGACTCCCGGGCGGGCGCCGAAGTGCTGGGCTTCCTGCGCCAGTCGGTCGACGAGCTGGGCCAGACCATCGTGATGGTCACCCACGACCCGGTCGCCGCCTCCTACGCGGACCGGGTGCTCTACCTCGCGGACGGCCGCATCGTGGACGAGATGTTCCGCCCGACCGCGGACGCCGTCCTGGACCGTATGAAGGACTTCGACGCGCGGGGGCGGACCTCGTGAGCGTGCTCAGGACCTCGATGCGCAACTTCCTCGCGCACAAGGGACGGATGGCGCTCTCCGCCGTCGCGGTCCTGCTGTCGGTGGCGTTCGTGTGCGGCACGCTCGTCTTCACCGACACCATGAACACCACCTTCGACAAGCTGTTCGCGGCGACCTCGTCGGACGTGACCGTCAGCCCCAAGTCGGCCTCCGCCGACGGCGCGCCCTCCCGGACCGGCAAGCCCGACGCGCTGCCCGCCTCCCTGATCCAGCGGGTCGAGAAGGCGCCCGGCGTGGGCAGGGCCGAGGGCGGCGTCGGCAGCACCAGCGTCACGGTCGTCAACGCCGAGAACGAGAACATGGGCTCCTCCACCGGCGCCCCGACCATCGCCGGCAACTGGACGGACAACGACCTCAAGGCGATGGAGATCACCTCCGGGCACGCCCCGCGCGGGCCGACCGAGATGATGGTCGACGCCGACACCGCCGACAAGCACCACCTCAAGATCGGCGACTCGCTGCGCACCATCGCCGTCACCGGCGACTTCACCGCCAAGATCACCGGCATCGCCACCTTCAAGGTGACCAACCCGGGCGCGGCCGTCGTCTACTTCGACACCGCGACCGCCCAGAAGGAACTCCTGGGCGCCACCGGCCGGTTCACCCAGATCAACGTCACCGCCGCGAGCGGGGTGAGCGACACCCAGCTCAAGCAGAACGTGGCGGCCGCGCTCGGCTCGGGCCCGTACAAGCTCCAGACGGCGAAGGAAGCCGCGGACGCCGGCCGGGACAGCGTCGGCTCGTTCCTCGACGTGATGAAGTACGCGATGCTCGGCTTCGCCGGGATCGCCTTCCTCGTCGGCATCTTCCTGATCATCAACACGTTCTCGATGCTGGTCGCCCAGCGCACCCGCGAGATCGGCCTGATGCGCGCCATCGGTTCCAGCCGCAAGCAGGTCAACCGCTCGGTGCTCCTGGAGGCGCTGCTGCTCGGCGTGTTCGGCTCGATCCTCGGCGTGGGCGCGGGAGTCGGCCTCGCGGTCGGCCTGATGAAGCTGATGGGCTCCATCGGGATGGAGCTGTCCACCGGTGACCTCACCGTCAGGTGGACGACGCCCGTGACCGGCCTGGTCCTCGGTGTCGTGGTGACCGTCGTCGCCGCCTACGTCCCGGCCCGGCGGGCCGGGAAGATCTCGCCGATGGCCGCGCTGCGCGACGCCGGCACCCCGGCCGACGGCAAGGCCGGCGTCATCCGGGCCGTCATCGGCCTGGTCCTGACCGGCGCGGGCACCGCGGCCCTGTTCGCCAGCGCCAACTCCTCGAAGGCGGCATCCGGTTCGGGCCTGCTCGGCCTCGGCGTCGTCCTCACCCTGATCGGCTTCGTCGTCGTCGGCCCGCTGCTCGCGGGCGGTGTGGTGCGGGTGATCAGCGCCCTGGTGCTGCGGATGTTCGGCCCCGTGGGGCGGATGGCCGAGCGCAACGCGCTGCGCAACCCGCGGCGTACGGGGGCGACCGGCGCGGCCCTCATGATCGGCCTCGCCCTGGTGGCGTGCCTCTCGGTGGTCGGCTCCTCGATGGTCGCCTCGGCCACCAGCGAGCTCGACAAGTCGGTCGGCGCGGACTTCATCGTCTCCTCCGGCACCGGCCAGCCGATCGTGCCGCAGGCCGCCGACGCCCTGAAGAAGACCCCGGGGATCGCGCACGTCACCAACTACAAGGACATGGACGCGAAGGTGACCGCCCCCGACGGCGGCACCTCCAAGAACGAGAACCTGATCGCCGCCGACCCGACGTACCAGCAGGACCTACGGCGCAAGGTGGTCTCCGGCGACCTGGCCGCCGCGTACGGCAAGAACGCGATGTCGGTCGGCGAGACCTACGCCACCGCGCACCACGTCAAGGTCGGCGACTCGATGACCGTCGCCTTCAAGGACGGCGGGACCGCCCGGCTGAAGGTCGCGGCGATCACCTCGGACGACACCAACGTCGACAAGGCCGCGATGTACACCAACATCACGACGGCCGCGAGCTACGTCCCCGCCGACCGGATGCCCAAGAACATGATCATGTTCGCGAAGGCGGACGACGGCAAGGCCAAGGAGGCGTACGCGTCCCTGAAGGACTCGCTGAAGCCGTACCCGCAGTACAAGGTGCAGAACCAGGCCGACTTCAAGCAGGACCTGAAGGACCAGATCGGCCAGCTACTGAACATCGTGTACGGCCTGCTCGCCCTCGCGATCATCGTGGCGGTGCTCGGCGTGGTGAACACGCTGGCCCTGTCGGTGGTCGAGCGGACCCGGGAGATCGGCCTGATGCGGGCGATCGGCCTCTCGCGCCGTCAGCTGCGCCGGATGATCCGCCTGGAGTCGGTGGTGATCGCCCTGTTCGGCGCGCTGCTCGGCCTCGGGCTCGGCATGGGCTGGGGCACGACCGCGCAGAAGCTGCTCGCCCTGGAGGGCATGGGCGTCCTGGAAATCCCCTGGCCGACCATCATCACGGTATTCGTGGCCTCGGCCTTCGTGGGCCTGTTCGCGGCGCTGATCCCGGCGTACAGGGCGGGCCGGATGAACGTCCTGAACGCGATCGCCACGGACTGACTCCCTTTATTCCAGGCCCAGTTGGAGCAGTACGTAACCCCCTGCCACCCCGGTGACCGTGTAGACGGCGCCGGGGTGCAGCGCTGTGGCGTACTGGACGGGGTCGCCCGCCCAGCCGTCGGAGTTGTCGAGCGCGATGTAGCGCGGGATGACGGGGCGCGCCGCGCCGACCCAGAAGACCCGGCAGCGGGAGGTGAGCCGGGCGATGGGCCCGATGTTCGCCTCGACGGTCGCCCCGTCCGGGATCCGCCCCAACAGCCGCTCGTGGGCCTCGACCTGGGGGCTCTTGCGGTACGTGGCCGGGTCGGTCAGCGCGGCCAGCGGCAGCGAGGGGGTGAGGGCGAGGGCCGCCGCGGCCGCGCAGAACGGCACGTTGCGGGCGTACGAGCGCAGCCGGCGGCGGGGGCTGTGCTTGGCGGTGGCCACCGCGTCGGCGAGGGCGAGCGCGAGGACCGGCATCAGGACCGCGCTGTAGTGCCAGTCCGTCGACCAGTAGTGGTCGTCCGAGGACAGGAAGCGCCAGCCGAGGGTGGGCAGCGCGGCGAGCAGCAGCGGGGAGCGCAGCGCGAGGAGCCCGGTGGTGGGCAGCAGGACCCACAGGACGGTCCGGACCTTGACGCCCCAGCCGGCCAGGGGACCCGGACCGCCCATCTTCCCCCAGTAGTCGTACGTGCCCGAGGAGTTGAAGGCAGGGATGACGACGGTGAGGGTGACCAGGGCGGCGACCGCCCCGAACGCGGCCACGGCGACGGCGTACCGCACGGCGCGGGGCGAGGTGCGGCGGGCGCGGAACGCGACGACGGCGGCGAGCGCGGCCGTCGTCAGGCCGAGGTCCTCCTTCACGAGGACGAGCGGCAGCGCGTACAGGAGGGCCGCGCGCCACCGTCCGCGCAGCACGGCCTCCAGGGCGAAGGCGATCAGCGGGACGGCGAAGCAGATCTCGTGGAAGTCGAAGTCGGCGGCCCGCTGGATCCCCCACGAAAGCCCGAACGCGACTCCGACCGCGAGCCCCGGCCCCCGCCCCAGCAGCCGGGCCGAGGCGCGGGTCACCGGGACCGCGGCCAGCGCGAACAGGGCGGACTGGGCGACGAGCAGGGTGACGGGGGTGGGGAACAGCCGGTAGGCGGGGGCGAGCAGCGCGGTCACCGGACTGAAGTGATCCCCGAGGATGTCGGCGCCGGGCCCCTTGAGATCGGCGACGGGCGCCTGGAAGTGGGCGTAGGCGCGTACGACCTGCTCGAAGATCCCGAGATCCCAGGAGAGGGTCTCCATCCGCCGGTAGCGCAGGACGCCGACGGTCGCGTAGGCGAGGAAGAGGGCGGCGGCGAGGAGGTGGGGGTCGGCGGCGGGGGGCGGGGGTATTCGGCGCGGAGGTTTGTCTTGATCATGATGCTTTGTTGCCTTTCGGTTCCTGTTTTCGGGCAGGGCGAGGAGAGCTCCGGACACGGTGGGGTTCCTTGGATCAGTGGGGGCGGGCGGTCGGGGTGACGGATCCGGAGGCTTCGGGCGGGGAGAAGGAGGGGGACGAGGGCGGGGACGGTGAGCCGAAGGGCGGCGAGGGGGTGGCGGAGGCGGTCGGCGGCGGGGCGGGGTAGGAGGGGCTGGGCCGCTCGGACGGCGTGCCCGAGCCCTGCGGGACGGAGGACGTGCGGGTGTCCGGGGTGGATGCGGGCAGCGCCGGCGGGCTCTGCTGGAGGCGCAGGCCGAGCGCGGCGCCGGACCCGGCGAGCAGGCACACCGCGCAGGCGGCGAGCGCGGCCGTGGTGCGGCGCCGGCGCCGCAGACCGCGTGCGGCGACGCGTTCGGCGGGCTCGGGGACGATGCCGCGGCCGCCCGCGTCGGCGGCCCGCTTCAGGGCGCGGGCCAGGGACTCCTCGTCCCGGTCGAAGTCAGACACCGTGTTCTTCCTCCAGGAGGCGGGGCGCGAGGGCGGCCCGGGCGCGCGAAAGGTGGGTCTTGACGGTGCCGGCGGTGATGCCGGTCTCGTGGGCGACCTGGTCCACGCTCAGATCGCACACGTAATGCAGTACGGCGACTCGGCGCTGGCGGTCGGAGAGGCCGCGCAGGGCGTCGATGAGGGCGACGGTGCCGGGGTCGGGTTCGGGGGCCTCGGTGCTGTGCACCTGGTTGTGGCGGCGCCACGCCTCCGCGGCTCTGCGGCCGCGGCGCCAGCGGCTCACCGCGAGCCGCCAGGCCACGGTCCGCACCCAGGCCTCGGGGCCGGCCCCCGCGTCGAGGCGGTTGCGGCGGCCCCAGGCCCGCACGAACGCCTCCTGGACCACGTCCTGGGCCTCGTGGAGGTCGCCGGTCATCAGGTAGACCTGGCCGACCAGCGGTTTCACGGAGTGAGCGTAGAACTCCTCGAACTCCTCGTCGGTCAAGGCGGCGCTCCTGTGGGGGTGGGTAGGTCTCACGGGGTATACGCGCCGGGGGGTGCGGCCGGTTGACACGCGGGGCCGACTTTTTCGCGCGGCGGGGCGGGGTGTACCGGGGCTCCGCCCCGGACCCCGTTCAGCCGGATCCTGCTCAGGGGCGCGGGGAACCGCGCGACCAGCCGCCCGCGGTCCGCAGGGTGAAAGGGGGGAGGTTCGGGGCGCAGCCCAGGGATGCCCTGTACCGGATCCTGCCAGGGGCGCGGGGAACCGCGCGACCAGCCCTCCACGGTCCGCAGGGTGAAAGGGGGGGTGGGGCGCGGCCCCAGGGGGCTGGGGGTGCGGCGGGCGGCGGGTGTCGGTGGGGCGTCGTACGCTGGAAGCCCCCGGCCCGTAACACGTGTCGGGCGGTTCGCGTTGCCCACTCCCCGGGATGGATGCCCTTCATGAGCCTGCACGGTCTGCTGGACGCCGTTGTACGAGACCCCGCGCTCGCCGAAGCGGTGAAGGCCGCCACCGACGGCCACCGGATGCACGTCGACCTGGTCGGCCCCCCGGCCGCCCGCCCCTTCGCCATCGCGGGCCTCGCGCGCGAGGCGGGGCGCCCCGTGCTCGCCGTGACCGCCACCGGCCGGGAGGCCGAGGACCTGGCGGCGGCGCTCCGCTCCATGCTGCCCGCCGAGGAGGTCGTCGAGTATCCGTCGTGGGAGACGCTGCCGCACGAGCGGCTCTCGCCCCGCAGCGACACCGTGGGCCGAAGGCTCGCCGTCCTGCGCCGCCTCGCCCACCCCAGCAAGGACGATCCCTCCGCCGGCCCCGTCAGCGTCGTCGTCGCGCCCATCAGGTCCGTACTGCAGCCCCAGGTCAAGGGGCTGGGGGATCTGGAGCCCGTCGCGCTGCGTATCGGGCAGGCCGCCGATCTCGCCGAGATCGTGGAGGGGCTCGCCGCCGCCGCTTACGCCCGCGTCGAACTCGTCGAGAAGCGCGGGGAGTTCGCCGTACGGGGTGGCATTCTCGATGTCTTCCCGCCTACCGAGGAACACCCTCTCCGCGTCGAGTTCTGGGGCGACGACGTCGAGGAGATCCGGTACTTCAAGGTCGCCGACCAGCGCTCGCTCGAAATCGCCGAGCACGGACTCTGGGCGCCGCCCTGCCGCGAGCTGCTGCTCACCGACGACGTACGTACCCGCGCCGCCGCCCTCGCCGAGGAACACCCCGAGCTCGGCGAGCTGCTCGGGAAGATCGCCGAGGGGATCGCGGTGGAGGGCATGGAGTCCCTCGCGCCGGTCCTCGTCGACGACATGGAGCTGCTCATCGACGTCCTGCCCAAGGGCTCGATGGCGGTCGTGTGCGACCCGGAGCGGGTGCGGACCAGAGCCGCCGACCTGGTCGCCACCAGCCAGGAGTTCCTCCAGGCGTCCTGGGCGGCGAGCGCCGGCGGAGGTCAGGCGCCCATCGACGTCGACGCCGCCTCCCTGTGGGGCATCGCGGACGTCCGCGACCGGGCGCGCGAGCTCGGCATGATGTGGTGGTCGGTGTCCCCGTTCGCCGCCGACGAGGCGGACTCCGACCCTGACACCCTCAAGCTCGGCATGCACGCTCCCGAGACGTACCGCGGCGACACCCAGCGCGCGCTCGCCGACACCAAGCAGTGGCTCGCCGACGGCTGGCGCACCGTGTACGTGACGGAGGGCCACGGCCCGGCCTCGCGCACCGTAGAGGTCCTCGGCGGCGAAGGCATCGCGGCCCGACTGGCCGTGGACCTGGCCGAGTTGACGCCGTCCGTCGTGCAGGTGGCCTGCGGCGCCATCGACTACGGCTTCATCGATCCGGCGCTCAAGCTCGCCGTCCTGACCGAGACCGACCTCACCGGCCAGCGCACCGCCACCAAGGACCTGGGCCGCATGCCGGCCCGCCGCCGCAAGACCATCGACCCGCTCACCCTGGAGGTGGGCGACTACATCGTGCACGAGCAGCACGGCGTGGGCCGCTACATCGAGATGGTGCAGCGCACCGTGCAGAACGCGACCCGCGAGTACCTGCTCGTCGAGTACGCGCCCGCCAAGCGCGGCCAGCCCGGCGACCGGCTCTACATTCCCACCGATCAGCTGGAGCAGGTCACCAAGTACGTCGGTGGCGAGGCCCCGACGCTGCACCGGCTCGGCGGCGCCGACTGGACCAAGACCAAGGCGCGGGCCAAGAAGGCCGTCAAGGAGATCGCCGCCGACCTCATCAGGCTGTACAGCGCGCGCATGGCCGCGCCCGGGCACGCCTTCGGTGCCGACACGCCCTGGCAGCGCGAGCTGGAGGACGCGTTCCCGTACGCGGAGACTCCCGACCAGCTGTCCACGATCGCCGAGGTCAAGGAGGACATGGAGAAGACGGTCCCGATGGACCGGCTGATCTGCGGCGACGTCGGCTACGGCAAGACCGAGATCGCGGTACGGGCCGCCTTCAAGGCAGTCCAGGACGGCAAGCAGGTCGCCGTCCTCGTTCCCACCACGCTCCTCGTCCAGCAGCACTTCGGCACCTTCACCGAGCGGTACGCCCAATTCCCGGTCAACGTACGGGCGTTGAGCCGATTCCAGACCGACGCCGAGGCCAAGGCCACGCTCGAAGGGCTCAAGGACGGCTCCGTCGACCTCGTCATCGGCACGCACCGGCTGTTCTCGTCCGAGACCAAGTTCAAGGACCTGGGCCTGGTCATCGTGGACGAGGAACAGCGCTTCGGCGTCGAGCACAAGGAGCAGCTGAAGAAGCTCCGTGCCAACGTGGACGTCCTGACCATGTCCGCCACGCCCATTCCCCGTACGCTCGAAATGGCGGTCACCGGCATCCGCGAGATGTCGACGATCACCACGCCCCCCGAGGAGCGCCACCCCGTCCTCACCTTCGTCGGGCCGTACGAGGAGAAGCAGATCGGCGCCGCCATCCGGCGCGAGCTGCTGCGCGAGGGGCAGGTCTTCTACATCCACAACCGGGTCGAGTCCATCGACCGGGCGGCCGCCCGGCTGCGCGAGATCGTTCCCGAGGCGCGCATCCAGACCGCGCACGGGCAGATGGGCGAGAGCCAGCTCGAACAGGTCGTGGTCGACTTCTGGGAGAAGAAGTTCGACGTGCTGGTCTCCACGACGATCGTCGAGTCGGGCATCGACATCTCGAACGCCAACACCCTGATCGTCGAGCGCGGCGACAACTTCGGCCTCTCCCAGCTGCACCAGCTGCGCGGCCGGGTGGGCCGTGGCCGCGAGCGCGGCTACTCCTACTTCCTGTACCCGCCGGAGAAGCCGCTGACCGAGACCGCGCACGAGCGGCTCGCCACCATCGCCCAGCACACCGAGATGGGCGCGGGCATGTACGTGGCGATGAAGGACCTCGAAATCCGCGGCGCGGGCAACCTGCTCGGCGGCGAGCAGTCCGGGCACATCGCGGGCGTCGGCTTCGACCTGTACGTCCGCATGGTCGGCGAGGCCGTCGCCGACTACCGGGCGCAGATGGAGGGCGGCGAGCAGGAGGAGGCCCCGCTCGAAGTCAAGATCGAGCTGCCGGTCGACGCCCACGTCCCGCACGACTACGCGCCGGGCGAGCGGCTGCGCCTCCAGGCCTACCGCGCGATCGCCTCGGCCAACTCCGAGGACGACATCAAGGCCGTACGCGAGGAGCTCACCGACCGGTACGGCAAGCTGCCCGAGCCCGTCGAGAACCTGCTCCTGGTGGCCGGCCTGCGCATGCTGGCCCGGGCCTGCGGCGTCGGCGAGATCGTGCTGCAAGGAGCCAACATCCGCTTCGCACCGGTGGAGTTGCGGGAGTCCCAGGAGCTCCGCCTCAAGCGGCTCTACCCCCGTACGGTCATCAAGGCGCCCACCCGGCAGATCCTGGTGCCCCGCCCGACCGCCGGGAAGATCGGCGGGAAGCCGGTGGTGGGGCGGGAACTGCTCGCGTGGACGGGCGAGTTCCTGACCACGATCCTGGGGTCCTGAGCCGTAGGGGACACGGGTGAGGGCGGGCGGTGCCACGCGGCGCCGCCCGCCCTTTTTGTCGGTCCTGGCCGAATGCCCGGACAGGAGCTCCCAGCCGCACGGGAGCTGTGACGATGCGTCAGGCCGCGATCGAGGTCCGCGTCGGGGCGACCGCGTGGACCGGCTCGCCGAAGTGCGAGAAGGAGAGCGTGCCGGGGCTGTCGCCGCCCACGGTGACCATCTTCAGGAGGTACGGCTTGCCCGAGGTGGCCACGTCCATCGTGTAGCTCTCGGCGCCGTCCTTCTCGGTCAGGACGATCGCGGGGCGACCGTCGACCTTGGTGGTCGCACCCTTCTTGGCCTCGGTGTCCTCGCCCTGGAAGCCGCCGAGGAAGTTGTTCAGGTCGCAGACCGAGGCGAGGTCCTTGCCGTCGGCGGAGTCGGTGTTCGTCTTCGTCCACTTGCTGGTGCCCTGCGGCCGCAGGTAGACGGTCTTGCCGATCTTGATGATGCCGATGGTGTCCTTGCCCTGCGCGATGGTGCCGGTGCAGTCGCCCTTGGCGTCCAGGAGAGGTCCAGCTTGCTGGCGCCCTCCTTGGGGTCGGAGACGTCCGCCTTGAGGTGCAGCGAGGTGGCGTGGCGGGTGGCCTTGAGCGAGTTGGTGAGTATCTGACCGCCGGTCAGATCCGCGTCCGGGCCCTTCGGCGCGGCCGCGGCCGGGCTCACGGCGGCGGGCGTCTGGGGCGCGGCCGAGTCCTTGGCGGCCGTGGCGGAGCCGGAGCCCGAACAGGCCGTCAGGGCCGTGGTGGCGCAGACGAAGAGGACGGTGCTGGTGGCGATGGTGCGGCGGCGCATGGCGTGAACTCCCCCTGAGGGTGATGGCGCGGGGCGGGACGGCGGGTGTGGCAGGGCCGGGCACATCAGAGCAGGTGACTGTGAACCGAGTCAACACGAGAACATGAATCGTGATTGTTCACGGCGTGTATGGAGTGCCGCGGTGCCCTTCGGTAGGGTCGGTACTTCGCGGACGAGGGGAGCGATCAGGTGCCGGAGCACGCAGCGGAGGTGACCGCGGCCACCATCGCCCGGCTCGCGGGAGTGGGCCGTGCGGCCGTCAGCAACTGGCGCCGCCGGCATGCCGACTTCCCCAAACCGGTCGGCGGCACCGAGACCAGCCCCTCCTTCGCGCTCCACGAAGTCGAGCAATGGCTGCGCGCCCAGGGCAAGTTGGCCGAGGTCCCGCTGCGCGAACGCGTCTGGCAGCAGCTCTCGGCCCACCCCGCGGGCGCGGTCACGGCCCTGGTCCACGCGGGCTGCGCCCTGCTGGCCGTACGGGACCACCCCGCCAAGTGGCGCAAGCTGGCCGCGCTTTCGGACGCGGGACTCGCCGAGGGGCTGCCGGGACTTCTCGGGGAGGTGCTGGGGGAGCGGTTCAAAGAGGCGGACCCCGCGCATGCTGGTCACGGCCGCTCTGTGAACCCCCCCGACGCCGCCGAGCTCGCCCCCTCCCTGCCCCTGCTGCGCGGGGTCGCCGAGCTCGCCGCCGAAGCCGGAGCCCGGGAGGCCTTCGAGTTTCTGCTCGGGCGGCATCTCGACGCCAACCCCCGTCAGTACACGCTCACTCCGCAGGGGCCCGCGGAGCTCATGGCCGCGCTCGCCGGGCCCGCGGGCAGCGTTCTGGACCCGGCCTGCGGCACCGGCACCCTGCTGTGCGCGCTGCCGGACGCCGTCGCCCTGCACGGCCAGGACGCCGACCCCGACCTCGCCGCGCTCACCGGGCTCCGGCTCGCCCTCGCCGGGTCCGCCGCCATCCGTACCGCGGCCGCCGACTCGCTGCGCGCGGACGCCTTCGGGTCCCTCGCCGCCGACGCCGTGCTGTGCCACCCGCCGTTCAACGAGCGGGCCTGGGGTCACGACGAACTCGCCTACGACCCGCGCTGGGAGTACGGCCTCCCGGCCCGTACCGAGTCCGAACTCGCCTGGGTGCAGCATGCGTTGGCCCGGCTGCGCGAGGGCGGCACCGCCGTGCTTCTGATGCCGCCCGCCGCCGCCTCGCGCCGCTCCGGACGCCGGATCCGCGCCGACCTGCTGCGCCGCGGCGCCCTGCGCGCGGTCGTCGCGCTGCCCGCCGGGGCCGCGCCGCCCTACGGCATCCCGCTGCACCTGTGGGTGCTGCGCAGGCCGGACGGCGCCACCCGGCCCGCGCCCGAGCTGCTCCTCGTCGACACCGGCGGGGTCGAGGGCGTGGCGGTGGACGGCGGCCGCGACCGGCTGCCCTGGCCCGCACTCCAGTCCGCGGTGCTCGACGCCTGGACCCCCTTCGACCGCGACGGCACGGCCGTCGAACAGCCCGGGGTCAGCCGGTCGGTGCCGGTCATCGAACTCCTCGACGACGACGTCGACCTCGCACCGGCCCGCCATCTGCCGCCGCCCGCGGCCGAAGGCGGCACCGCCGCGCTCGACGGGGTACGCGAACGCCTCGACGCCGCTCTGCGCCTCGCCGCCGAACTTACGCCGCCGCCCGCCGCACCCGCCCCCGCACAGGGCGCCCGCTGGTCGCCCACCACCGTCGGCGAACTCGCCCGCGCGGGCGCCCTGGTGCTGCGTGCGGGCGGCGCCGGAAGCGGGCCGGACGGGCCCGCCGTCCTCACCGAGCACGACGTACTGGCCGGCACCGCCCCTTCGGGCACCCTGCCCGAAGGGCCCGCAGAAGAGCCGGTGCTGACCCGGCCCGGCGACGTCGTGGTGCCCGTGCTCGGCGGCGGCACCGCCGCCCGGGTCGTCGACGAGGCGAGCGCGGGCGCCGCCCTCGGCCGCAACCTCCAGCTCCTGCGGCCCGAACCGGCCGCCCTGGACCCCTGGTTCCTCGCCGGATTCCTGCGCGGCACCGCCAACAACCGCCAGGCCAGCAGCTACGCCACCACCGCGTCCCGGCTCGACGTCCGCAGGCTGCACCTGCCCCGGCTCCCGCTCGCCGAACAGCGGCGCTACGGAGAGCGGTTCCGGGCCCTGGCCGCGTTCGAGGACACGCTGCGGCTCGCGGGCCGGCTCGGCGAGCAGCTCGTACAGGGCCTGCACGACGGCCTGACGGACGGTTCCGTCGGGCCCGGGTGACGGTTGGATACCGGCCGGGGGATCGCCCGGGCCGTTGTCAGTGGCGGTGTATACGCTCGTATCCCTGACCCGTCCCGGTCCTCGTACCCGTCCCAGTTCCAGGAGCAGCGATGCACGGCCCCGGCTATGGACCGCCGCAGCCCCGCCCCTCGGGCGCGGGGGCGATCGCGCTGCGCGTGCTGTTCGCGCTGCTGCCGCTGCTCAGCATCGGGATGCTGTCGTGGACCGCGCTGCTGCGGCTCGCGATCGTGACCCGGCGTGGGGCGCACTGGGCGCTGTTCTGGGTCCAACTGGCCGTGTTCGTCTTCTTCTTCACCTTCATCGTGGCCGCGCCCGACGAGAACGACTGGCGGATGGACGTCGGGATGATCGGCCTGCTCGCGCTCGCCGTGGCCACCACCGCGTACTTCCTGTACGCCGACATCCGCCACGCGGCGCAGGCACCGTTCGTCGTGCACCCGTTCGGCCAGTACGGGGCGCCCGCCGGTTACGGGCCGCCGCACCTACCGGGAACGCACATACCGGGCACCACGGCCCCGCAGTTCGGCCCGTACGTGAACCCGTACGCCGACACCCCCGTGCCCAGCGGGCCCCCGGCCCCCGTGCCCCCGCACCTTCCGGCCGCGCCCAGGATCGAGCAGGTCAGAGCCGAGCTCGACGAGCTGTCGCAGTACCTGCGCAAGGGGACCGAGGGCGAGGCCAGGTGACCGAGGGGCGGGTCGTCGCCGGGCGCTACGAGCTGGCGGCGCTCCTCGGCCAGGGCGGCATGGGCCAGGTGTGGACGGCGTACGACCAGCGCCTGGACCGCCGGGTCGCGGTGAAGCTGCTCCGGCCGGACCGGGTCGCGGCCGTCGGGTCGGCCGAGGACGTCGACGAGCTGCGGCGCCGGTTCGTGCGCGAGTGCCGGGTGACCGCGCAGGTCGACCACACCGGGCTCGTCACGGTGCACGACGCGGGCAGCGACGGCGACGACCTGTACCTCGTCATGCAGTACGTCGAGGGCGCCGACCTCGCCGACCACCTCGCCGAGCACGAGCCGTACCCCTGGCGGTGGGCGGTGGCGGTCGCCGCGCAGCTGTGCGCGGTGCTCTCGGCCGTGCACGCCGTGCCGATCGTCCACCGCGACCTCAAGCCGCGCAATGTGATGGTGCGTCCCGACGGCACGGTGACCGTGCTCGACCTGGGCGTCGCCTCCGTCCTCGACTCCGACACGACCCGGCTCACACACACCGGTTCACCCATCGGCTCGCCCGCCTACATGGCGCCCGAGCAGGCGATGGGCGGCGCGGTCGGCCCGTACACCGATCTGTACGCGCTCGGGGTGCTGCTGCACGAACTGCTCAGCGGGGACGTCCCGTTCGCGGGGTCCACCGCGCTGGGTGTCCTGCACCGCCACCTGTACGAACCGCCGGTCCCGGTCCGGCGACTGCGCCCCGAGGTCCCCGAACCCCTGGAAGCCCTGGTCCTGCGCCTCCTCGCCAAGGACCCGCAATCCAGGCCGAGGTGTGCGCAGGAGGTGTACGAGGCGCTGGTGCCGCTGCTTCCGGTGCCGGGCGGTCCTGGACCTGCGGGGCCCCTGGACCCGACCCGGCCGTTCCTGCGTCCGCACGCGCCCTGGCCGGACCGGGCCACGGCCCCCGCGTCCGGGCCGGTCGTCCCGCCGGTGCCGCCGGTACCCCCGCGGCCCGATGTGGCGGGCGCGGTCGACGAGGTCAAGCGGCTGCTCGGCGAGGGCCGCATCACCCAGGCCGTCGACATCCTCGGCTCGATCCTGCCCGCCGCGGCGGCCGAACACGGCGAACGCTCGCCGGTGGTGCGCATCCTGCGCAAGCAGTACGCGGCGACGCTGATGGACGACGGGCAGTACCGGCGAGCCCTGCCCGAACTGCGCCAGCTCGCCGCCGACCGCGCGGCCGAGGCGAGCCCCGCCGACCCGCAGGCCCTGGACTTCCGGCACGACGTGGCCCAGTGCCTGGAGGAACTGGGCGAGGCGGGCGCGGCGCTGGCGGAGTACAGGGCGGTGCTGCCCGGCTTCGAGGCGCGGTACGGGGCCGCCGACCCGTCCCGGGTGTTCGCCATCCGGCATCGGATCGGGCACCTGCTGCTTGCGGTGGGCGACCACGGGGCGGGGCATCAGCAGTTGCAGGCACTGCTGTGGGATGCGGAACGGGTGTACGGCGTGCAGCACCCCTACCCCGCGGAGCTGCGCCGCGCCCTCGCCCACCAGCGGGAACTCCGGGGAGGCTGAACTGCCCGCCCCGGGCATTTCAGCCTGTCCGGCGTTTGAGGACGAGCGACCTCAAGGCGCGAACGGGGTCTGGGGCGGAGCCCCAGTGCACCCTGCCGCACCCCCAGCTACACCCCGCGGACGCGGAACCGGCGGCGCGCCGGCCCCCACGCCCCCACCCCCACCAGCGCGAGCAGCGCCCCCACCCCCACCGCCGAACCCGACCGCAGGCCCGGCGGGCGGAAGTCGCAGGACACCGAGTGCGCCCCGGCCGGCAGCGGCACGGCGACCAGGCCCAAGTAGTCGCCCGCGGGAGCGGCGCCCGCACCGTTCACCGCACAGGTCCACCCCGAGATCCGCGGCACCGCGAACACCGCCGTTCCGCTCGCCCCCGCCGGGAGCTCCGCGTGCACCGAGCTCGACGACACCGAGACCGAGGCGGCCCCCGTCGCCCGCAGACGGTCCACCGCCCGCGCCAGCGCCCCCCGGTCCAGACAGCCCAGCTCCGCGTGGCGATCCGCGGGAGTCAGGGTGATGTGGGAGGCGCGGCCCGGCCCCGCCGAGGGGCCGAAGGGGATCAGCGGCGCCCGCCGGCTGGGCGCGCCGCCGCGCATGTCGACGACCGGGCCGTCGTCGAGGCGCGCGGACCCGAAGTGTTCGGGCGCCCAGAGGAAGATGTCGGTCCCGGCCGGACAGCCCTGAGCCAGGGTGCGGGTCGTATAGACCCGGGCGCCGAGCAGGAGCTCCTGGTTGCGGAACGGGTTGCTGCCGTACACCGGCGGGGGCCCGGCCGGCCGCAAGGTGACCAGCGGCGGAGTCGCGGCGGCCCTGATCAGGACGGGGTCGCCGCCCTTCTGGGCGACCCGCACCCGCGCGCCGACGGAGAAGATCGCGTCGGTCACCGGGTTGTCGAGGCTCTGGATCGCCCGCCCCCGAGAGGTCCAGCCGCCGCCGAGCGCGGTCATCGTACGGTTCAGGACCTCCGGGGTGAGGCTGGAGTAGTAGGCGCCGCCCTCGCCGCCGAGCAGCAGCGGGTCGTTGTTGGTGATCTGGCGCTGGCCGGGATCGGTGCGGTAGCCGGGCCAGCCCGAGGCGTCCGACTCCAGGGCGGCGCGGGCCGAGTGCTCGGCGCCCCAGGCGGGATAGCCGTCCATGCGGGCCGCCCGCTGCTGGTCCCCGTACGCCGTCGTCACGCCCGCCTGCGCGATCTGCGCCCCGGCCAGCAGGGCGAGCGCGAGGAGGGAAAGTCCCCGCCGGCCCCGGCGGGCCAGGAGCAGGCCGCCGACCATGGCCGCCAGACCCAGGGCGAACAGCGGATACGTCCAGGCCGAGATCAGCTCGCTGAAGGCCGCGCCCGCCGCGACCAGGGCGAGTACGCCGCCCCCGCCGAGCAGCGCGCGGCGCCCGGGAATCCCGTACGACAGGGAGATCCAGGCGGCGATCACGAGGATGCCGCACAGGACGAAGGTCTGCCGGTAGGGGCTGCCGTTGGGGGTGACGAAGGCGTGCCAGGCCAGATGGGTCGGCTTCCACTGGAAGGACAGCGCGACGGCGAGCGCGAGCCCGCTCCACGCGTACCGCTCGCGGCGCGGGACCGCGCGGTGGAAGGCGAGGGTGCAGGCGAGCAGCAGCGCGCCGGTGCCGAGGAAGACGGCGGGGGAGGAGAAGGAGTACGTGCCGGGCAGGGTGCGGGCCAGATAGTCCGGCCAGGACACCGGCGCGAACTCCCGCACCCAGCCCGGATGCGCGTGCTTCGTGCCCAGATAGATGGTGAACAGGAGCGGCGCCGAGAGGCCGATGCCGATCACGAACGAGCGCGTGGCGAGCAGAACCGCCCGTACCCGGCCGCGCCGGTCCGTGTCGCGGTCCACGTGGAGAAGGAGGAGCAGGACGAGTCCGGCGCCGATCGTCGCCATGTAGGCGGTGTAGAAGTTGGCGATCCAGGCGAGCGCCACGACCAGCGGGCCGAGCACCGCCCGCCGACCGGTCCTGGCCCAGTGGCCGGCCAGGCAGAGCAGCGGGAAGGCGATCAGGCCGTCCAGCCACATCGGGTTGTAGATCGACTCCAGGACCGACCAGCCGCACAGCGCGTACGAGGCCCCGAGCACCCCCGCCACCCAGCGGTGCCGGGCCGCCGGGCGCAGCGCGAGAAGCAGCACCGTCATGGCGACGGCGGCGGCCGCCATCTTCAGGACGGTGATCACATACACCGCGAGGTCGATCCGGTCGCGCGGGAAGAGAGCGACGAGCAGTGCGAACGGGCTGCTGAGGTACGTACCGAGGTCGGGCAGGAACGAAGTCCCGTACCCCGACTGCCAGTTGAGGAGGAGGCCGCCCTCGGCCCGCCCGTGCAGCAGGTCCCACAGGTGCTCGTGGAAGGGGACGAACTGGTTGCCCAGGTCGTTGATGCTGCGGGTGTGCCGCTGGAGCGGGCCGAGCGGGACGACCCCGGCGACCGCGTCCGCGCCGCACACCGCGATCAGGGTGATCAGTGCGGAGAGGGCGGCGGGCCGGGCGGCCGGGCGTCGGCCGGCAGCGATCCGCACCGGGGCCACCGGTGGGGCGGGGGCGGCTTCGAGGGTCGGCATCGAGGTCCTTTGCTGTGCGCTGCCGTCGAATATGCCGGACCCTTCGGGACAACGCAGTGGGCCGGGACCTCAGTTCACGCAATGGACGGCGCGGCTTCACCCGGCTTCACCCCCGCGACCGATGGGGGTCGCGAATCGTTGGGCGAATCAGTGGCCCCGGCCACGCCGACTGCCTAACATCGATCACCGCAAGGTCTTAGCAAGGTTCGTCGCCACGCCGCACGTATCTGCTCCGCCGGGAGGCTCCTTTGCACCGCCGCCGTCGTACCGCGCTCTCCGTCTCCGTCGTCCTGCTCGCCGCGGGCCCGCTCCTCGCGGCCTGCGGCAGTACGGCCCACCCGGGGGCCGCGGCCGTCGTCGGGGGGCAGCGGATCGAGGTGTCCGCACTCCAGGCCGAGGTCAAGGACGTACGGACGGCGCAGGAGAAGTCCCCGCAGTCCGCGCAGCTGATCAAGGACTCGGGGCAGCTCGGCAAGGTGAAGCTGAGCAACATGATCTTCGACCGGGTCCTCGCGCGCGCCGCCGAACAGGCCGGGGTGAGCGTCAGCCGCAAGGAGATCGAGGCCGCGCGGGCCGCGATGGTCCAGCAGGCCGGGGGCGAGGACCAGCTGCGCGAGCAGGCCCTCACCAACGGCGGGCTCGCCCCGAACCAGATCGACGCCTACGTCCAGCGACAGGTCACCGAGCAGAAGCTGGCCGCCGCGATCGGCGCCCGCACCCAGCAGGACCTGCTGCCCGCGCTGGTCAAGGCGTCCAAGACCCTCGACGTGGACGTGAACCCGCGCTACGGAACCTGGAACGCGAGCCAGATCCAGCTCGCCGACTACCAGGCCCCCTGGCTCGCCAAGCCCAAGCAGCCCGCGGCCCCGCAGGCCGCCCCCGAGGACCAGCAGGGCGACCCCGGGGACTCCGTCTCGACCGGCTGAGCCAGCGGGTAGGTTCGACGGGTGACTGCTGTTGAAGAACCCGGCCGAATCGTTCTGCTCACCGCGAGCCACCGGGTCGCCCCGGGCCTGCTCTCCTGGCCCGCGTGGCAGACCCTGCGCGCCGCCGACCTCGTGCTGTGCCCCGACGCCGGGCACCCGCAGCTGCCTTATCTGCGCGAGGCCGGCGTGCCGGTGGAGATCTCGGCGCCGGACGCGCAGGAGCTGGTCGAGGCCTGTGCCGGGGGCCGGACCGTCGTCGTCCTCCCCTCCGGCGAGGGCGACCGCCGCCTCACCGACGGCCTGGCCCGCCTGGCCGGCTCCGGCCGCGTCCAGATGCCGGACCTGGAGCTGCTCCCCGGCTCCTACGACCTGCCGGGCGCCCGCCTGCTCGACCTGGTCCAGGTCATGGACCGCATCCGCCGCGAATGCCCGTGGTCCTCGCAGCAGACCCACAAGGGCCTGGCCAAGTACGCCCTTGAGGAGGCGTACGAGCTGGTCGAGGCGGTGGAGGAGGGGGACCGGGACGAGCTGCGCGAGGAGCTGGGGGACGTGCTGCTGCAAGTCGTCTTCCATGCCCGTATCGCGGAGGAGGACGCGGAGGCTCCCTTCTCGGTGGACGAGGTGGCGGGCGGGATCGTCGAGAAGCTGATCCACCGCCACCCGCACGTGTTCGGCTCCGAGACGGCCTCGACGCCGGAGGAAGTGAAATCGCACTGGCTGCGGATGAAGGCGGTCGAGAAGCAGCGTTCCTCCGTGACGGACGGGGTGCCGCTGGGCCAGCCGGCCCTGGCCCTGGCCGCCAAGCTGTCCGCGCGCGCCCGGACGGCGGGCCTGTCGGTGCCGCTGCCCTCCGGGGAGGGCATGGGGTATCGGCTCCTCGCGCTGGCGGTGGAGGCGGAGTCGGCGGGGGTCGACCCGGAGGCGGCGCTGCGGGCCGCGGCGCGCGCCTACCGGGAGGCGATCCGCTCGGCGGAGGCCTGATTCCCCACCCGGGCTTCCTCCGGGGGCGCCGCCCCCGGGCCCCCGCTCCTCAAACGCCGGAGGGGCTGGATAGGAGTACGGCTGCGGACCGGTGGGGGCTGGTCGCGCAGTTCCCCGCGCCCCTAGCAGGGGTGATGCTGGCCCGTACCGGGGCATTTCAGCCCGTCCGGTGGCTCGCAGATGACAGCCCGCATCAGGCACCTCCAGCCCGTCCGGCGTTTGAGGACGAGCGCCCTTAAGGCGCGAACGGGGTCTGGGGCGGAGCCCCAGGGTCCTTCAACCCCCGGCGGGTTTCGGGAAGGGGTGGGGTGGGGGCGCCTCCGGGGTCTGGGGCGGAGCCCCAGGTGTGCTCAGGCGTTGCGGGCCGCCGGGTTGTGCCATCGCGGGACCGGGCGGTTCAGCAGCCACTCCGCCGAGCCGAGGGGACGGGGGCCCGGCCCCACCGGCGGGACCGCATCGCACGAGATGCGGGACTCGGCCGCCCCCAGGCCCACCAGAACCTCCCGCACCTCCGCCATGAACCCCGGCGGCCCGGCCAGAAAGACCGAATGGTGGGGCCAGTGGCTGCGATGACCCAGGGCAGTCATCAGACGCTCCGTGGCCTGGAGGGGGTCGCGCCCCGGCGCCGGAGTGATGAACGTCGTGTGCAGGCAAGGGAGTCGGGAGCCCAGCGCCTCCAGGGCCGGCCGGTCGTACAGGTACGCCGCATCCCGGGCGACGACGAACAGCCGTACCTCGTCGGCGTACCGCGCCCCCGCCAGCTGCTCCAGAAGCGCCTTCATGGGGGCCCAGCCCGTACCCGCGGCTATGAAGGTGAGAGGGCCGGACGGGGACGCCCCCAGGGATAAGGAGCCGGCCGGTGGGCTCAGCCGCAGCGCGTCCCCCGGGTGCGTCCGCTCGACCAGAGCCGTCGACATCGGCCCGCCGGAGACCCGGCTGACGTGGAGGTCGACCGTGCCGTCCGCGCGCGGCGCGTTCCCGATCGAGTACGTCCGCCACACCCCCGCCGCCCTGGGATGCGCCACACTCACGTACTGCCCCGCGGTGTAAGGGAGTTGGGGCGACGGGCGCAGGGTGAGGACCGCCAGGTCGGGGCCGTACCGGGCATGGCGGACGACGTCCGCGCCCCACCACGCCGGTTCCCCCGCCGCGGCCGCCCCGGCCGCGCCCTCCAGCATCGTCTCGGCCATCACCGAGTACGCCTGGCACCACGCCTTCTCCACCTCCGCCGTCCACGCCCCGCCCGCCGCCCGGGCGAACGCGGCGAGCAGGCTCGCGCCGACCGCCGCGTAGTGCTCCGGCGCCGCCAGGAACTTGCGGTGGTCGCGGCCGAGCGCGCGCAGATAGGCGGGGAGGGACGGGTCGCCGAGCCGGTCCATGACCTCCGTGACCGCGGCGAACAGCCGGTCGCGCTGGCGCTCCATGGCCTCAGGCCCGGACGGGAACAGCGCCCGCAGGCCCGGGTTGTGCCAGAAGAGGTGGGAATAGAAATATTTGGCCGCATGCTCGGCCCGCCGCTCCACCACCGCGAAGCCGGCCCTCAGCACCTCTTGATCCGCTTGATCCACCGCGTGAATGTAGGGGAGAGGGCGGGATACGGTCGAGAGGTGCAGGACAACAACCCCATTCCGCCCGCCCCGCCCGCCCCCGAACTCTTCACCTGGGAGTTCGCCACCGACCCGTACCCGGCCTACGCCTGGCTGCGCGAGCACGCCCCCGTGCACCGCACCCGGCTGCCGAGCGGCGTCGAGGCGTGGCTGGTCACGCGGTACGGGGACGCCAGGCAGGCCCTCGCCGACCAGCGGCTCTCCAAGAACCCCGCACACCACGACGAGCCCGCCCACGCCAAGGGCAAAACCGGCATCCCGGGTGAGCGCAAGGCCGAGCTGATGACGCATCTGCTCAACATCGATCCGCCGGACCACACCCGGCTGCGGCGTCTCGTGTCGAAGGCGTTCACTCCGCGTACCGTCGCCCAATTCGCGCCGCGGGTGCAGGAGTTGACCGACCGGCTCATCGACGCGTTCGAGGCCGAGGGGTCGGCCGACCTCATTCACGAGTTCGCCTTCCCGCTTCCCATTTATGCCATCTGCGATCTGCTCGGCGTACCCCGTGAGGACCAGGACGACTTCCGCGACTGGGCGGGCATGATGATCCGCCATGGGGGCGGCCCCCGGGGCGGCGTCGCCCGCTCCGTCAAGAAGATGCGCAACTACCTCGCCGAGCTCATCCACAAGAAGCGCGAGAACCCCGGCGACGACCTCATCTCGCGGCTCATCGAGGCCAGCGACCACGGCGAGCACCTCACCGAGAACGAAGCCGCCGCCATGGCCTTCATCCTGCTCTTCGCCGGATTCGAGACCACCGTCAATCTGATCGGGAACGGGATGTATGCGCTGCTTCGCAATCCCGGGCAGCGCGAGCGGCTTCAGGAGTCCCTCGCGGCGGGGGAGACCGGTCTTCTCGAAACCGGCGTCGAGGAGCTTCTCCGCTACGACGGGCCCGTCGAGATGGCCACCTGGCGGTTCGCCACCCAGCCGCTGACGCTCGGCGGGCAGGACATCGCGGCCGGCGACCCCGTGCTCGTGGTGCTCGCCGCCGCCGACCGCGACCCCGCGCGCTTCTCCGGGCCGGACACGCTCGACCTCGGCCGCAAGGACAACCAGCACCTCGGGTACGGGCACGGGATCCACTACTGCCTCGGTGCGCCGCTCGCCCGGCTCGAAGGGCAGACCGCGCTCGCCACCCTGCTGCGGCGCCTCCCTGACCTGCGGCTCGCGGTGGAACCTGACGATTTGCGCTGGCGCGGCGGGCTCATCATGCGCGGACTGCGCACCCTGCCGGTCGAGTTCACGGCCTCACCGTGAAGGCCCAGATCTGACGGACCGTCAAGACTGTGACTTTTATGTGATCCCGGCTGCATCGACTTGTGACAAGCGTTCGAGTACGGCTACGTTCACCGTTCATTCGGCTCAGCAGTCACACGGAAGGCCTTATTCATGCGCTCCGGGAATGGACGGCATCGTCGACCTCGCCAGGCACCCGCTCTCGTCGTCGCGGCAGGAGTGACCGGATCGGCCATCGCCCTTCCCCTGCTCGCCGCGACCGGCGCGAACGCCGCCGACGCGACCACCTGGAACCAGGTGGCCGCCTGCGAGTCCGGCGGAATGTGGAGCGCCGACTTCGGCAACGGCCTGTACGGCGGTCTTCAGTTCTCGCAGGCCACCTGGGAGGCGTACGGCGGCACGGACTACGCGCAGCGCGCGGACCTGGCCAGCCGCGCCCAGCAGATAGCCGTCGCCGAACGGGTGCTCGCGGCCAAGGGTCCGGGAGCCTTCGCGAACTGCGGCACCGGCGCCGGGCTCACCAAGGGCGGCGGCTCGGCGGACGTCGACCCGGGCGCGCCCGACACGTCGACCGGGACGCCCGCGCCCGTTCCCGCGACGCCCACCGCCCCGGCGACCAAGGCGCCCGACGCCACCTCGACGCCAAGCGGCTCCACGCCCGCCACGCCGGCCCCGGGTGCCACGAAGCCGAGCGACCCGGCCAAGTCCCCGACGCCGTCCGCTTCCACCCCGGCGAGCCCCGGCAAGCACCGCGGGGCACCCTCGCCGGACGAGAGCGCGGGCTCGACGCCGGGCGGCACGTCCCCGTCCGCCCCGACGACCGGTCAGGCGGACCCGGCCACGCCGCCGGCCGGTACGAGTGGTTCGAACAATTCGGGCAACTCAACCGATAGCCGTGATTCCGGACGGCACGCCTCGCGAGGTGACGATGCCTCACGTGAGTCCGGTAACACCCCTGCCGCGAACGGCGACTACACGGTCCGCCCGGGCGACAACCTGTCGGTCATCGCCGAGGCGAACAAGATCCAGGGCGGCTGGCCCGCGCTGTACCACGCCAACGAGAAGCTGATCGGCACCGACCCCAACCTCATCCTGCCTGGCCAGAGCCTGGACCTGAAGAGTGCGGCAGCGGCCGTGGCGAACCCGAAGTCGGCGCCGAAGCAGGGTTAGTTCGCCGCCCTATGTCCGGTTCGCGCAAGTGAGAGATGGGTCTCTTCGCCTCAACTGGCGTGTCCCGTCTGCCCGGTCCATTCGCCCCGCCCCTCACCTGCGGAAACGTCCCTTCTGTGACGGCAAGCAGGGGGGATTTCTCCCCGATGTGCGTCTTTGAACATTGGTGGGGCGTGTGTTTTCGTCGGACTCGCTCGTCACCACGAGCCCCGTCGACCGAGCACGCCGAATCCTGCCGTCGGCCGACGGGAACAGTCGACGCTTATGCGCCGTAGGCAGGAGCGGGGGACCCAAGGTAAGTGCCGGGCCCGGCAGTTCACGTGACTGCCGCAACGGCTTGGGGTGAAGACGGGCGCATCGACGCTCGGCCGGGCAGCTCACGCCCGAACCCGACAGCTCACCTCGCAGGCGTCGGTGAGGAGAACCTCCATGCTGCTTTCCGGCAAGGGCAAGCACCGTCGCCCGTCCAAGGCCGTCCGTGTCGTCACGCTCGCCGGTGTCACCGGTGCCGCCGTGGCCGCCCCGCTGATGGCGGCGGGCAACGCCTCCGCCGCCTCCGTCCAGACCTGGGACGCCGTCGCCCAGTGCGAGTCCGGCGGCAACTGGTCCATCAACACCGGCAACGGCTACTACGGCGGCCTGCAGTTCTCGCAGTCCTCCTGGGCCGCCGCCGGCGGCACCCAGTACGCCCCGCGCGCCGACCTCGCCACCAAGGGCCAGCAGATAGCCACCGCCGAGAAGCTGCTCGCGATCCAGGGCCCGGGTGCCTGGGGCTGCGCGGGCGCCGGCAACCTGACCTCCGGCGGCAGCAAGGCCGACGTGGACACCTCCGGTTCGTCCTCCTCGAAGCCGAAGGCCTCGAAGCCCGCGGCGCCCAAGCAGCAGGCCCAGCCGCAGCCGAAGGCGAAGAAGGCCGAGCGCACCGAGTCCGCTCCGGCCAGCCGCGACGAGCAGCGCACCGAGCCGGTCAAGCAGGGCAACGGCGAATACACCGTCAAGTCCGGCGACACCCTCGGCAACATCGCCGCCGCCAACGGCGTCAAGGGCGGCTGGCAGAAGCTGTTCGAGCTGAACAAGGACATCGTCAAGGACGCGGACCTGATCTTCCCGGGCCAGAAGCTGCACCTCGGCTGAAGCTGACCCACCCCCCAGGTCGCCCCGGCCCGGCGCGCATTCCCCCGTACGCGCCGGGCCGGGGTTTTCGTTGTCCCCCGCTATTACCCGGCAGTAGTGTTGTGGTCCTTTGCCCGGGATTAGGGGTCCTTGGGCCCTTTTTCGTCCCAGGAGGCGGGCACTCGGCTGGCTGGAGCTCCAGAGCCGGTTAGGCTCTTGTCGCAAGGCGAACGCGACCCCGCACGACCTTGCACTGCTTGCGTCACATCTAGCGTCACATCCCAGAAGGAGATGCTCGTGCCGTCCATCGACGTCGTCGTAGCCCGGGAAATCCTGGACTCCCGAGGCAACCCCACGGTCGAGGTCGAGGTCGGCCTCGACGACGGCAGCACCGGTCGTGCTGCAGTCCCGTCCGGCGCCTCCACCGGTGCCTTCGAGGCCATCGAGCTTCGCGACGGCGACCCCAACCGCTACGGCGGCAAGGGTGTCGAGAAGGCCGTTCTCGCCGTCATCGAGCAGATCGGCCCGGAGCTCGTCGGCTACGACGCCACCGAGCAGCGCCTGATCGACCAGGCCATGTTCGACCTGGACGCCACGGACAACAAGGGCTCGCTCGGCGCCAACGCCATCCTCGGCGTCTCCCTCGCCGTCGCGCACGCCGCCTCCGAGGCCAGCGACCTGCCGCTGTTCCGCTACCTGGGCGGCCCCAACGCGCACCTGCTGCCCGTCCCGATGATGAACATCCTCAACGGTGGGTCGCACGCCGACTCCAACGTCGACATCCAGGAGTTCATGATCGCCCCGATCGGCGCGGAGTCCTTCTCCGAGGCCCTTCGCTGGGGTGCCGAGGTCTACCACACGCTCAAGGGCGTCCTGAAGCGCAAGGGCCTGTCCACCGGCCTCGGCGACGAGGGCGGCTTCGCGCCGAACCTGGAGTCCAACCGCGCCGCCCTGGACCTCATCCTCGAGGCCATCAAGGAAGCCGGCTACGCCCCGGGCAAGGACATCGCGCTCGCGCTCGACGTCGCCGCGTCCGAGTTCTACAAGGACGGCAAGTACGAGTTCGAGGGCAAGTCCCGCTCGGCCGCCGAGATGACCGAGTACTACGAGGAGCTCGTCTCCGCGTACCCGCTGGTCTCCATCGAGGACCCGCTGTTCGAGGACGACTGGGCCGGCTGGAACACCATCACCTCGCGCCTGGGCTCCAAGGTCCAGATCGTCGGCGACGACCTGTTCGTCACCAACCCCGAGCGCCTCTCGCGCGGCATCGAGGAGGGCTCCGCCAACGCCCTGCTCGTCAAGGTCAACCAGATCGGTTCGCTGACCGAGACCCTGGACGCCGTCGAGATGGCCCAGCGCAACGGCTTCAAGTGCATGATGTCCCACCGCTCCGGCGAGACCGAGGACGTCACCATCGCCGACCTCGCCGTCGCGGTGAACTGCGGCCAGATCAAGACCGGCGCCCCGGCCCGCTCGGACCGCGTCGCCAAGTACAACCAGCTGCTGCGCATCGAGGAGATCCTCGACGACGCCGCGGTCTACGCCGGCCGCTCCGCCTTCCCGCGGTTCAAGGGCTGACGCCTAGCCAGTCGTACGTACGTCCCCGGCCGCGGTCCCGTACCGTGTCCGGGGACGTACGTGTGTAAGGGGAGGCGGGAGAGCGATGGGCAAGAACGCCAAGACCGCGGACCGTGAGCGGTTTTCCACCGCGGCCCGGCTCAAGGTGCTCGGCGAGCAGACCGCTGCCCGCGTCTACCGTTCGCAGACCAAACGGCAGGCCCGCCGCTCCCGGCTCACCGGCCGGGCGGCGCTGCTCGCCCTGGTCATGTGCTCGCTGATCGTGGCGCTCGCCTACCCGATGCGGCAGTTCGTCTCGCAGCGCGCCGACATCTCCGACCAGAAGCGCAGGGCCGCCGACGCCCAGAAGGAGGTCGAGCAGCTGCGCGACGAGAAGGCGCGCCTCCAGGACGACGCGTACATCGAGAAGCTGGCCCGCGAGCATCTGCACATGCAGTTCCCGGGCGAGACCAGCTTCACCGTCGTCGACCCGGGCACCGTGAACAAGCACCGCGAGGACAAGGCCGCGACCAGCCGCGCCTGGCACTACAACCTCTGGGACGGCGTCGACAACGCCGACCGCCCCGCCAACTGACCACCTGCTAGCGATAGAGACTGACCCAGGCATGGAAACGCCCCCGCCCCAGACCGAACGCACCGAGCCCACCGACGCGGACATCGCCGCCTTCAAGCAGCAGCTGGGCCGCCCGCCGCGCGGGCTGCGCGCGATCGCGCACCGCTGTCCCTGCGGCAACCCGGACGTCGTCGAGACGGCCCCGCGCCTGGAGGACGGCACGCCCTTCCCGACGACGTACTACCTGACGTGCCCGCGTGCGGCCTCCGCGATCGGCACCCTGGAAGCGAACGGCGTCATGAAGGAGATGACGGAGCGCCTCGCGAGCGATCCGGAGCTCGCCGCCGCCTACCGTGCCGCGCACGAGGACTACATCGCGCGCCGTGACGCCATCGAGGTCCTGGACGGCTTCCCGAGCGCGGGCGGCATGCCGGACCGGGTCAAGTGCCTGCACGTGCTCGTCGGCCACTCGCTGGCCGCGGGCCCGGGCGTGAACCCGCTCGGCGACGAGGCGATCGCGATGCTGCCCGAGTGGTGGGCGAAGGGCCCGTGCGTGACGCCGTGCGGCGGGGAGGACGACAAGTGACGCGCGTCGCCGCGATCGACTGCGGTACGAACTCGATCCGCCTCCTGGTGGCCGATGCCGACCCTGCCACCGGGGAGATCACCGATCTCGACCGGCGCATGACGATCGTCCGGCTCGGCCAGGGCGTGGACCGCACCGGGCGGCTCGCTCCCGAGGCCCTGGAGCGGACGTTCGCGGCGTGCCGCGAGTACGCCGCGGTGATCAAGGAGCTGGGTGCCGAGCGCATCCGGTTCGTGGCGACCTCGGCCTCGCGCGACGCCGAGAACCGGGACGACTTCGTCCGCGGCGTCCTCGACATCCTGGGCGTCGAGCCCGAGGTGATCTCCGGCGACCAGGAGGCCGAGTTCTCCTTCACCGGCGCCACCAAGGAACTGCACGCCGACGGCAAGTATCTGGTCGTCGACATCGGCGGCGGCTCCACCGAGTTCGTGGTCGGCTCGCGGACCGTGGAGGCCGCCCGCTCGGTCGACATCGGCTGTGTGCGGATGACCGAGCGCCACCACCCCGGCGACCCGGCCGCGCCCGAACAGATCGCCGCGATCCGCGCCGACATCGAGGCCGCCCTCGACCTCGCCGAGCAGACCGTGCCGCTGCGCGAGCCGCGCACCCTGGTGGGCCTCGCGGGCTCGGTCACCACCGTCGCCGCGATCGCGCTCGGCCTCACCGCCTACGACTCGGCCGCCATCCATCATTCACGTATCTCTCACGACCAGGTCGCCGCGGTCACCGAGCGCCTGCTCGCCTCCACCCACGAGGAGCGCACCCGCATCCCCGTCCTGCACCCGGGCCGGATCGACGTCATCGCGGCCGGTGCGCTGGTGCTGCTCGCCGTCATGGAGCGGACCGGGGCCCGTGAGGTCGTGGTGAGCGAGCACGACATTCTGGACGGAATCGCCTGGTCGGTCGCCTGATCGCGGTCCTGGGAGGCCCTTGGGGCCGGGCCGCGCGAGAAAGTTCGTGAAGTTCTTCACAAGGAAATGGGCCCCCCGGGCCGAGGTTTGTGGTCCCAGGACCGCTTTCCGAGGCTCAGGGGGCCTTTCCGTGCGCATTCCAGACGGTGGTTGACGCGTTACGCCTGTGTTTCATACGGCAGTGGTCCAGCGGGCCCGGTGCCGTGCGGGCCAGTTCAGGAGGGGTGAACAACGTTCTCCCCTATACCGTGGTTCCCTCATCGCGCCATGACCTCGGTCACGTGGGCCGCGCAGTGTAGCAGAGCCCCTGTCAGACCTTGTGAAGGGGCGCACGAGCGGGGGCCCATCGGCGGGTGGATACTCGATGGCATGAGCACCACGGAGCGTCCCAGGATCCTCGTAGTAGGTGGCGGGTACGTAGGCCTGTACGCAGCGCGACGCATTCTGAAGAAGATGCGTTACGCGGAAGCGACCGTCACGGTCGTCGACCCGCGCTCGTACATGACGTACCAGCCCTTCCTCCCCGAAGCCGCCGCAGGCAGCATCTCGCCGCGTCACGTCGTCGTCCCGCTGCGACGCGTCGTGCGCGGAGCCGAGGTGCTCACCGGCCGGGTCACCAGCATCGACCAGGACCGCAAGGTCGCCACGGTCGCGCCGCTCGTCGGCGAGGCCTACGAGCTGCCCTTCGACTACCTGGTCATCGCGATGGGTGCGGTCTCCCGCACCTTCCCGATCCCCGGTCTCGCCGAGCAGGGCATCGGCATGAAGGGCGTGGAAGAGGCCATCGGCCTGCGCAACCACGTTCTGGAGCAGCTCGACAAGGCCGACTCCACCACCGACGAGGACGTCCGCCGCAAGGCGCTGACCTTCGTCTTCGTGGGCGGCGGGTTCGCCGGCGCGGAGACCATCGGCGAGGTGGAGGACATGGCGCGCGACGCGGCCAAGTACTACACCAACGTCAAGCGCGAGGACATGCGCTTCGTCCTGGTCGACGCCGCCGACAAGATCCTTCCCGAGGTCGGCCCGGAGCTCGGCCGCTGGGGCAAGGAGCACCTCGAAGGCCGTGGCATCGAGATCTACCTCTCGACCTCCATGGACTCCTGCGTGGACGGCCACGTGGTGCTGAAGAACGGCCTCGAGGTCGACTCCAACACCATCGTGTGGACCGCGGGCGTCAAGCCCAACCCGGCGCTGTCCCGCTTCGGCCTCCCGCTCGGCCCGCGCGGCCACGTGGACGCCCAGCCGACCCTCCAGGTCACCGGCACCGACTACATCTGGGCCGCGGGCGACAACGCCCAGGTCCCGGACCTCGCCTCGATCAAGGCCGGCGTCCCGGCCGAGCGCGCCTGGTGCCCGCCGAACGCCCAGCACGCGCTGCGTCAGGCCAAGGTCCTCGGCGACAACGTGGTCTCCGGCATGCGGGGCTTCCCGCAGAAGGAGTACTCGCACTCCAACAAGGGTGCGGTGGCGGGCCTCGGCCTCCACAAGGGCGTCGCGATGATCGTCATGGGCAAGATGAAGATCAAGCTCAAGGGCCGTCTCGCGTGGTACATGCACCGTGGCTACCACGGTCTGGCCGTGCCGACCTGGAACCGCAAGATCCGCGTCTTCGCCGACTGGACGCTCGCGATGTTCCTCAAGCGCGAGGTCGTCTCCCTCGGTGCGATGGAGAGCCCGCGCGAGGAGTTCTACGAGGCGGCCAAGCCCGCCCCGGCCCCCGCGGCCAAGGTCGAGGACAAGGCCGACGCGAAGGCCAAGGCCTCCTAGCCTCAGCAGCGTTACCCCGAAGGGGCCGTCCGCCATCCGTGGTGCGGGCGGCCCCTTCGGCGCGCCCGGCCCGGTTTCGTCCATGATCGGTTTCCGGCCAAGAAGATGGTGTATACAGACACCCTGTCACTCCCCTGCGCGGTAGCGGGATTGCTCCGCGCCCGGGCACTGTTGACCGGGGTGCTGAGACATTTCTGCGAGGTACGGAGGTGTGCACCATGGCCGACGCGGCACTGCGGCTGACCACTCTTGCCGAGGAATTGCTGGGGGAGGCCCTCCCGGTACGTATCCGGGCGTGGGACGGCAGCGAGGCGGGCCCGCCCGGTGCTCCGGTTCTCGTCGTACGCCACCGGCGCGCGCTGCGCCGGCTGCTGTGGAAGCCGGGCGAACTGGGCCTGGCCCGCGCCTGGGTGGCGGGCGAGATCGACGTCGAGGGCGACCTGTACGCGGCCCTCGGCCTGCTGTCGGGGCTGATCTGGGAGCGCGGCGGCGAGCCCAAGGACACCCTCCACCCGGTGCGCGACCCGAGGCTGCGGGCCGCCGCCAAGGCGCTGGTGAAGCTGGGCGGCGCGCTGCCCCCGCCGGCCCCGCCCGCCGAGGAGATGCGCCGCCGCACCGGCCCGCTGCACACCAGGCGCCGCGACAAAGAGGCGATCAGCCACCACTACGACGTCGGCAACGACTTCTACCGGCTGGTGCTCGGCCCGTCGATGGTCTACTCGTGCGCCTACTGGGAGAGTCCCGAGGCCACCCTCGAAGACGCCCAGCGCGACAAACTCGACCTGGTCTGCCGCAAGTTGGCCCTGAAGGAGGGCGACCGGCTGCTCGACGTCGGCTGCGGCTGGGGCTCCATGGCCATCCACGCGGCCCGCGAGTACGGCGCCCACGTCGTCGGCATCACGCTGTCGCGCGAACAGGCCGCGTTCGCCCGCAAGCGGATCGCCGAGGAGGGGCTCACCGACCGGATAGAGATCCGCGTCCAGGACTACCGCGACGTCAAGGACGGCCCGTTCGACGCGATCTCCTCCATCGGCATGGCCGAGCACGTCGGCTCGGTGCGGTACGCGGAGTACGCCGGCATCCTGCACGCGCTGCTCAAGGAGGGCGGGCGGCTGCTCAACCACCAGATCGCCCGGCGCCCCGAGCGGGACGAATCGGCCTACCAGGTGGACGAGTTCATCGACAAGTACGTCTTCCCCGACGGCGAGCTCGCCCCGGTCGGCCGCACCCTGGCCGCCCTGGAGGAGGCCGGGTTCGAGGCCCGCGACGTCGAGCCGATCCGGGAGCACTACGCCCTGACGCTGCGTCACTGGGTGGCGAACCTGGAGTCCGACTGGGCGCGTGCCGTGCGGTACACCAGCCCCGGCCGGGCCCGGATCTGGCGGCTCTACATGGCCGCCTCGGCGATCTCCTTCGAGCGCAACCGGATCGGCGTCAACCAGATCCTCGCGGTGAAGACCCCGGTGAGCGGCGCCTCGGGAATGCCGCTGAGGGCCCGTACCTGGAACTGAGCGACCTGTGACCCGACGACGAAGGGGCCCGGGAGTCGAACTCCCGGACCCCTTCAACTGCCCTGTGCATCAAGGCAGTTGCTGGCCTACTCGGTCTTGATGGCGGTCAGCATGTTGAGCTTCGCGGCGCTGCGGGCCGGCCACATGGCGGCGAGCACGCCCACCAGACCGGCGAGCAGCAGGAAGATGCCGATGCGGTCCCACGGGATGACCAGCGCGTAGTTCGGGATGGACTTCTTGATGGTCTGGCCGATGGCCCAGGCGAGGAAGGAGCCGAGGCCGATGCCGACCACCGCGCCGAACATCGAGATGACGACGGCCTCCAGGCGGATCATGCGCTTGACCTTGCGGCGGTCCAGGCCGATCGCCCGCAGCATGCCGATCTCCTGCTGGCGCTCGAACACCGACATCGCGAGGGTGTTGACGACACCGAGGACCGCGATGATCAGGGCCATAGCGAGCAGCCCGTACATGATGTTGAGCAGCGTGTTGATCATGCCGCCGAACTCGTTGCGGATGTCCTGCTGGTCCATGATGCTGATCGCCGGGTTGTCACCGAGCGCGCTGACCAGGGCCTTCTCGTTGGCGCTTGTGGCACCGCCGTCCGTCTTGACGAAGATCTGCGGGATGTAGGGCTTGGTGTCGTGCGGGTCGAGTACGGAGGTCGGGGCGAGCACCGAGCCCAGGAACTCGTTCTCCTTGAACGTCGCCCCGATCGTGAGCTCGCCCTTCTTCTTGTCGGCGAACTCGACGGCGACCTTGGAGCCGGGCTTCCAGTTGTGCTTGGCGGCGGTCTTGTCGTCGACGGCTATCCGGCCCTGGCCGAGGGTGGCGAGGGAGCCGGACACCGGCTCGACCTTGATGACCTTCTCGATGTCGCCGGGGGTGACACCGGCCACCGACTGGCCGTCACCGTCGATCTTCAGGTAGGTGGACTCCTTGGGCGAGACCGCCGAGACGCCGGGGGCCTTGCGCAGCGCCGAGAGGACGTCCTTGTCGAGGCCGGAGCCGTTGGCCGCCATCTGGACCATGTAGTCGGCCTTGATGTTGTCGGTCGTCATCTTGTCGATGGCGGTGCCGAGCGTGACGCCGAGCACGGACAGGCCGGTGACCAGGGTGAGGCCGATGGCGAGCGCGGAGGCGGTGGCGCCGGTGCGGCGCGGGTTGCGCACCGCGTTCTGGCTGGCGAGCTTGCCGGAGACGCCGAACGCCTTGCTGAGCGCGGGGCGTACGAGGGCGATGACCGGGCGGGACAGGAGCGGGATCAGGATGATGATGCCGACCAGGGCGAGGAAGGCGCCGAGGCCGATGAGCATCTTGCCGTCCTTGCCGGCGGCGGCACCGGCCATGACGGCGGCCGCGCCGGCGAGGGTGATCACGCCGCCGATGGAGTTCCGTACGACCAGGGACTTGGTGGTGGCCACGCCGTGCACGCTGTTCATGGCGGCGACCGGCGGGATCTTGGCGGCGCGCCAGGCGGGCAGCAGGGCGGCGATCAGGGTGACGAAGACGCCGACGGCGAGGGCGGCGATCACCGGGGTCGCCGAGACGATCAGCGGGCCGTCGGGCAGCTTGGCGCCGAAGGCACCCATCGCGGACCGCAGCCCGGTCGCGAGGCCGAGACCGAGGGCGAAGCCGATGGCGGAGGCGATCGTGCCGACCACCAGGGCCTCGGCGAGCACCGAGCGGCGGACCTGGCCGCGCGAGGCGCCGACGGCACGCATCAGGGCCAGCTCACGGGTGCGCTGGGCGACCAGCATGGTGAAGGTGTTGGAGATCAGGAAGATGCCGACGAACAGCGCGATCGCGGCGAAGGCGAGCAGCGTCTGGTTGAGGCCGCTGAGGCCCTTCTCGATGTCCTTGGCCTCCTGGTCGGCGAGCGCCTGGCCGGTCTTGGCGTCGGCGTCCTTGGGGAGCAGGGGCTCGACCTCGGTGAGGATCTTCTGGGCGTCGGCGCCGGGAGTGGCGGCAACGCTCACGTTCTGGAAGTAGCCCGGCTTGAGGTAGAGCTGCTGTGCGACGGCGGTGTCGAACAGGACGAGGCTGCCGCCCGCGTTGACCGCGCCGTCCTCGGTGGTGAAGACACCGGCGAGCTTGTAGGTCTTGACCGGCCCGTTGGTGGCGACGCGCACGCTGTCGCCCACGCTGTACTCGCCCTTGTCGGCGGTGTCCTTGTCGAGGGCGATCTGGTCGTCCTTCACCGGGCCCGAGCCCTGGGCGAAGGTGTACGCCGGGTCCTTGCCGTCCTTGCCGGGGGCGAAGTTGCCGCCCTTGTTGGCCCAGCCCTGGCCGATCAGCTTGCCGTCGGTGCCGGCCACACCGGCGAAGCCGTCCACCCGGCCGGTGGCCGACGCGACCCCGTCGAGCTTCTCGATCTTCTGAAGGGTCTGCTTGCTGACACCGGGCTCGCGCTCGGCGTCGTCACGGCTGCCGTACGTGGTGACGGCGACGGCCACCTTGTCGTAGCTCTTGGACGACTGGTTGCGGAAGGCGTTGCCGAGGGTGTCGGTGAAGACGAGGGTGCCGGAGACGAAGGCGACGCCGAGCATGACGGCGAGCACCGTCATCAACAGCCGGGCCTTGTGCGCGAGCACGTTGCGCAGGGCGGTACGGAACATGGGTTTCTTCTCAGTCCTGGGTGATCGAGGGCCAGTCGGCAAGCATCGGGCGGCCAGCCCTTCCGACTCCGGACGCCGGAAAATCAGCCCCTCCGGCGTTTGAGGAGCGGGGGTCTGGGGGCGGAGCCCCCAGCGGTACCGGGCGAGGGCGCGGGGACCCGGCGACAAGGGGCTGGGGGCCTGGGGGGCAAAGCCCCCAGCGGCTCGGGGTCAGCTGGTGCGGCCCTTCGCGTCGAAGGCCTTCATCCGGTCGAGCACCCCGTCCGCGCTGGGCCGGAGCATCTCGTCCACGATCCGCCCGTCGGCGAGGAATATGACCCGGTCCGCATAGGACGCGGCGACGGGGTCGTGCGTCACCATGACGACGGTCTGCCCGAGCTCGCGCACCGAGTTGCGCAGGAAGCCGAGGACCTCGGCGCCGGAGCGCGAGTCCAGGTTTCCGGTCGGCTCGTCACCGAAGATGATCTCCGGCTGGGAGGCGAGCGCGCGGGCCACGGCGACGCGCTGCTGCTGGCCGCCGGAGAGCTGGGTGGGCCGGTGGCCGAGCCGGTCGGAGAGGCCGACCATGGCGATGACCTGGTCGAGCCACTGCTTGTTGGGCTTGCGGCCCGCGATGTCCATGGGGAGGGTGATGTTCTCCAGGGCGGTCAGCGTGGGCAGCAGGTTGAACGCCTGGAAGATGAAGCCGATCTTGTCGCGGCGCAGCTGCGTGAGCTGCTTGTCCTTGAGCGAGCCGAGCTCGGTCTCGCCGATGCGGACGGAGCCGGAGCTGAAGGAGTCGAGGCCCGCGACGCAGTGCATCAGCGTGGACTTGCCGGAGCCCGACGGGCCCATGATCGCGGTGAACTCGCCCTGCCGGAAGTCGACCGTGACCTGGTCCAGGGCGACCACCTGGGTCTCGCCCGTGCCGTAGACCTTCGACAGCTCGATGGCGCGGGCGGCCACCGCGGTCGCGCGGTGTGCGGTGGGGATGGTGGTCACGGAGGTACTCCTGTCGAACGGCTTTCGGGGACTTCTCCATCCTTGCGGCCGCACGGCGCCGGATCGTCAGTCCCTGTGCCCGTTCGCTGGCCCTCTTGAGTCGGACGGAAGAACCCCCCGGGTCCTCCTGAGGTATGACGGCACCCCTGAGAGGCGCGCGGGATCGACGCGGACTCCGCCACCGCTCCAGCCGCGCTCCCGCGAACTGTGCCAGCGTCAGGTGCGGGGCCGAACCGGGCATCGACTTTCCGTCATTCCGGACCCGTATTCCGGGCACCCCGGACGCCCCTGCCAACCGCCTCCGGCATGTGCCAACACCGCCCCGAGCTGTGCTGACGCACCCTCAGGCGTCAATAAAATAAGACAACATCGGGTGGTTGTTCCGCTGTTCGGGGGATGCGTCGGGCTAGGCTCGTCCCGCGAAACGCGGAGCCGCGCGCCCTTGCCCGGATGGTGGAACGCAGACACGGCGAGCTTAAACCTCGCTGGCCTTCGGGCCGTGCCGGTTCGAGTCCGGCTCCGGGCACTCACGCAGATTCCGGCTTCCCGCGCGTCGGGTCGTCGGACCCTTGCACCCCCCTCCTTCACGCGTGAAGATCCTCCCTAGGCATTACGTCGGTTTCTTTGCGAGCCCATTACTCTGGACGACAAGGCCGCGCACGGTGGCCATGGAGGAGTGAGATGAGGAGCAGCAACCCGGTCTTCTCGCGACGGGGCTTCAGCCGCGACAACGGCTACGCCGGTTTCAACACCGCGCAGCAGCCGCAGGCCGGGGGCAACCCGTACGCGCAGGCGCCCACGAACCCGTACGCGACGAATCCGTACGCCCAGCAGGACACGCAGCAGGGTGTGCCGCAGGCACCGGCCCGCTCCGGTGTGATGACGATCGACGACGTGGTCACGCGTACCGCGATCACGCTCGGCACGGTCGTCGCCGGCGCGGTCGTGGCGTGGCTGGCGCTGCCGGTCGACACGGCGAACATCGGCAAGTCGTACGGCATCGCGATCGGTGCCGCGCTGATCGCGTTCATCCTCGCCATGGTCCAGTCCTTCAAGCGCAGGCCGACGCCCGCGCTGATCCTCGGGTACGCGGCCTTCGAGGGCATCTTCCTCGGCGTGATCAGCTCGGCCGTCACGACGTATGTGTCGGCGGGCGCGGTCCCGCAGGCGGTGCTCGGCACGATGGCGGTCTTCGCCGGTGTGCTCATCGCCTACAAGACCCGGCTGATCCGGGTCAACCGCCGCTTCACCGGCTTCGTCATGGCCGCGGCCATCGGCTTCATGCTGCTGATGCTGGTCAACCTGCTGTTCTCGGCGATCGGCGGGGGTGACGGTCTCGGCTTCCGCAGCGGTGGCCTCGGCATCCTCTTCGGAATCATCGGCATCGTCCTCGGCGCGTGCTTCCTGGCCATCGACTTCAAGCAGGTCGAGGACGGGGTCACCTACGGCGCTCCGCGCGAGGAGTCCTGGCTGGCGGCCTTCGGCCTGACCATGACCCTGGTCTGGATCTACATGGAGGCGCTGCGGCTGATCTCCATCCTGCAGGGCAACGACTGACGCCCGCGCCGCCGTTTCGTACCGAGGGGCCCCGCCCCGGGCATGACGCCCGGGGCGGGGCCCCTCGCCGTTGATCCCCACGCCCGCGGGGTCCGGGGCGGAGCCCCGGGGCATGGGGCTGGGGCCCCTCAGTGGGCGAAGGTGAACCAGTTCAGGTTGACGAAATCCGCGGGCTGGCCGCTGCTGAAGGTCACATACACATCATGCGTTCCCGTCACCCCGCTGATATTCGCCGGCACCGTACGCCAGCTCTGCCAGCCTCCCGTGTTGGCCACGGCGAAGCTGCCCACGGGCGCGGCGGCCGGGCTGTCCAGGCGTACCTCCACCAGGCCGCTGACGCCGCCCGCCGCCCCGCTGGCCACCCTCGCGGAGAACTGTCTGGCCGCCGTCGTACCGAAGTTCACGCCCTTGTAGAGCGCCCAGTCGCCGTTCGCGGCCGAGCCGAGGTCCTGGCCGCCGCCGCTGTCGGTGGTGGTCTCCTTCGTCAGTCCGGACTGCTGGTCGTACGACTCGGCCTGGACGGTGCTGTAGGCGTCCCGGTTTCCGGCGGGCGGCGTGGTGGAGCCGGAGCCCGCCGACTGCTGCACGGTGACGTAGTCGACGACCAGGGAGTGGCCCGGCTGGGTGCCCGCGTCGGGGCCGCCGCCGAACGCGTCGGGGAAGCCGCCGCCCATGGCGACGTTCAGGATGACGAAGTAGCCGTGGTTCGTGGCGTTCGCCCAGGTCGTCGCGTCCACCTGGTTCTGGTTCACGGTGTGGAAGCCGACGCCGTCCAGGGAGAAGCGCATCTGCTCGGTGGGGCCCGAGCGGTCCCATTCGACGGCGTACGTGTGGAAGCCGTCCTGGCAGGTCGTGCCGTCGCAGGCCTTCTGGCCGCCGATGCCGGTGGTCTCGTTGCAGGGGCCGCCGGGACTGGTGCCGCAGTGCATGGTGGACCAGTTGTTGTTGAGGCCCTGGACGTTCTCCATGACGTCGAGTTCGCCGATGCCGGGCCAGTTCCACCAGTTGCCGCGGAAGGGCGCGCCAAGGGCCCAGAAGGCCGGCCAGTAGCCCTTGGCTGCGGGGCCCGTCACGTCCGGCATCCGCAGGCGCGCCTCGATGCGGAGCCTGCCGCCGGCCGGGGGCTGGAAGTCGGAGCGTTTGGTCTCGATGCGGCCGGACGTCCAGTGGCCCGAGGCGTCGCGCTGCGGGGTGATGCGCAGGTTCCCGGCGCCGTCGAGCGAGACGTTGCTGGTGGACGAGGTCATCGTCTCGACCTCGCCGGTGCCGAAGTTGGCGGGGCCGCCGGGGTAGCTGGTGCCGGTCGTGTACTGCCAGTCGGCGGTGTTCACGCCGGACCCGGCCGGCCCGTCGAAGTCGTCGGAGAAGACCGTGGACCAGCCCGCCGGGGGCGGCGGGGCAGAGGCGTCGGCGGGCAGGGCGACCAGCGCGGCGGAGGCCGCTGCGAGGCCGAGGGTGGAGAGCACGGCGATCACGGCTCGCCTGGCCGGGCTGCGTCTGTGGGACGTCGGGCGCATGTGGGGGGTGCCTCTCTCGGAAAGAGAGCGCTCTGAGAGCGCTCTCAGCGACGGGCTGCGCGGTCACTGTGCTCCCCGTCGTCCGGAGCGTCAAGAGGTAAAGCGGTGAAAGCCCTTGTGGGGATGGGGAGTTCACCTACTGAAGGCACGCGAGGTGTCGTGCGCGCCCCGGCCGCACTTCGCCCCGCCGGCCTGGTCGTCGGCGGGGCGAAGGGGCGGTGCGCTTCCCCTCGGGAAGCCTGGAAGCCGAGTGGATCGTCTCGGCAGCGGAACATTTCCTCCCGGAGCTAGAGCAGGCGGCGCGCGGCCCGCCTCAGGTCGTACTCATGGATGATCGCCTTGGCGTGCCCATAGGCGAGATCGTGCTCGCTCCGGAGCCAGCTGACCTTCTCCTCGAAACGGAAGAGGGAGGGGCCTTCCTCGACGGTGCGGAGCCAGTCGGACACTTCACGACCGGTGCAATGGGGGATGCGGGAGAGCAGGTTGCGATGGGTCTCTTCGGAGAAGACTTGGGACATCGGCGCCTCCGGAGGCATTGCGCTTACTGGTCCTTCACTGCACCGTGCCTGAGGGTTCGCGTATTGGCAACAGTGCGGGGGAGGCGCGTAGGGTCGCGGCGTGCTCGATGTGAACCCGTTGATCTTGGCCGTGGACCGCTTCGCCGACCGGCTGCGTGCCGCTCCCGAGAGCCGGCTGCGGCGCGGGGCCGCGGCCGAAGGGCTCGCGCTCGCCCGGGAGTTGGCCGTCCGCGCGCAGCGCGTCGAGGATGCCGGGCGCGAGCCGCGGATCATGCCGGACGCGGGCGTGTTCGCCGTGGCGGACCAAGTCATGGTCGCCGGACGGGATTTGGCGCAGGCGCTCCGCACGGCGAAGACCCCGCCCGGCGGGGAGCCGGACGGGGCCGTGGAGCTGGTGGAAGCCGCGGGGAAACGGGCCTTCGGTTAGGGGGACACCCCTTGGGTCCCGCCTCCGCAGGAGGGTCAGCGCGAGGCGATGACCCGGTCCGCGAGGATGTAGACGCTCTCCTCGCCGCACGAGAAGGTCAGCGCGTACGCGCCGGACACTCCAGAGCCGCCGAGCAGCACCGGGGCGTCGCCGTCGCGCAGGGCGTCCGCGAGGCGCTCCGCGGTCTCGCGGTGGCCCGGGGTCATGCAGAGCGTGGTGCCGTCGGCGAAGACGTACACGTCGAGCGTGCCGAGGGGCCCGGGGCGTACGTCCGCGAGCGCGGTACGGGACTCGGCGAGCTCCTCCAGGCGGGAGACCGTGGCCTCGTGGTCGGCGACGACGGGCGTCTGGACCGGTACGAAGTCGGGGTGCGAGGGGTGGCGGCGGCGGGCCGCGGCCAGCTCCGGGGAGTCCTCGGGGAACTCCTCCGCGGTCTCCAGCGCCTCGGCCATCTCCAGGGCCTCGGCCTCCAGGCCCACGAAGTCCGCCTGGCGGGGCAGGAAGAACGCGGCGTCCTCACCGAGGCCCGCGAGCCCGCCCAGCATCGGCGAGGGCGCGTCGGCGGCGTCCCTGGCCTCCTGGGCGGCCCAGAAGGCGCGCGCCTCGGCCAGCTCGCGCTCCCGCTCCTCGGCGAGGGCCTCGGCGACGGCGGCACGTATTTCGGCGGCCGGGGTCGCGTCGGCGCGGGCCTGCTGGGGCAGGGAGACGCTGTGTTCGGCGCGGGTTTCGGCACGGGCGGCTGCCAGGTCTTCGCGCAGAGCCACGACCTGCTTGCGCAGCCCGTGGGCGGCGTGCAGGGCAGCGGCGCCCACGGCCGTGGCAGCGGCCGTGGTCAGCAGCAGGGCAAGAGGCATGGCGCTCACTGACTTACTCCCGGATTCAAACGATTCCCCGACTTCCTACATCAGCTTGTCGTGAGCCCGTGCCCGGTGTCAGTGCATTACGTCACGAAATGGACAGGTCTTTGGGCCTGGGGTTTAGCGCCGCACCGACGCTGACCTGGGAAAATATCCTTCCCGCGGGAGATACGTCACATCCTGGGGGAGATTCGGTCACGGTTAGGACGCGGAACGATTGGCTGTGAGCGACCTGTGGGACGCGGGAGCCCAGGTCAGGGGGCCGAGGGTCGCCCTGTGCGTTCAACCTGTGGCGGCCGGAGCGTCAACACTGCGTCGACCATGCGTCAACGCAGCGCTCCGGCCGCCCGGGACCTCTTTTGGCCGAGGCCGGGGCCTAGGATCTGCCCGAGGTCGGCTGCGGTCTCAGCTGAGGCGCTCGATGACCATGGCCATGCCCTGGCCGCCGCCGACGCACATGGTCTCCAGACCGAACTGCTTGTCGTGGAACTGGAGGCTGTTGATCAGCGTGCCGGTGATGCGGGCGCCCGTCATGCCGAAGGGGTGGCCGACCGCGATGGCGCCGCCGTTGACGTTCAGCTTGTCCAGCGGGATGCCGAGGTCCTGGTAGGACGGGATCACCTGGGCGGCGAAGGCCTCGTTGATCTCGAAGAGGTCGATGTCGTCGACGGTGAGCCCGGCGCGCTTCAGCGCCTGGCGGGACGCCTCGACCGGACCCAGGCCCATGATCTCGGGCGACAGGCCCGTGACGCCGGTGGAGACGATGCGGGCCAGCGGGGTCAGACCGAGCTCGCGCGCCTTGGTGTCGCTCATGATCACGAGGGCCGCGGCGCCGTCGTTCAGCGGGCAGCAGTTGCCGGCGGTGACGAGTCCGTCCGGACGGAAGACGGGCTTGAGGCCCTGGACGCCCTCGACGGTGACGCCCGCGCGCGGGCCGTCGTCCTTGCTGACCACGGTGCCGTCCGGCGTCGTGACCGGGGTGATCTCGCGCTCCCAGAAGCCGTTCTTGATGGCTTCCTCGGCGAGGTTCTGCGAGCGCACGCCGAACTCGTCCATCTCGCGCCGCGAGATGCCCTTGAGGCGGGCGAGGTTCTCGGCCGTCTGGCCCATCGCGATGTACGCGTCCGGGACCAGGCCGTCCTCGCGCGGGTCGTGCCAGCTCGCGCCCTCGGACTGCGCGACGGCGGCGGTGCGCGCCTCGGCGTCGGCGAAGAACGGGTTGTGGGTGTCGGGCAGGCCGTCGCTGCTGCCCTTGACCGAGCGGGACACCATCTCGACACCGGCCGAGATGAACACGTCGCCCTCGCCCGCCTTGATGGCGTGCAGCGCCATCCGGGAGGTCTGGAGCGAGGACGAGCAGTACCGGGTGATCGTGCAGCCCGGCAGGTGGTCCATGCCCATCTGCACGGACACGATGCGGCCCAGGTTGTGGCCCTGCTCGCCGCCGGGGAGACCGCAGCCGAGCATCAGGTCGTCGATGTCGCGCGGGTCGAGCTCGGGGACCTTGGCGAGGGCGGCCTGGATGATCGTGGCCGTGAGGTCGTCGGGGCGGAGGTCCTTGAGCGACCCCTTGAAGGCGCGGCCGATGGGGGAGCGGGCGGTCGAGACGATCACGGCTTCGGGCATCACGGCTCCAGGGGATGGGAAGGCAGGACTCCCTGGGAAGTTACCCGTACGTACTGGATTGGTCATCCGGCGTGGCGTGTGATGCGGGACTCTTTTCTAAGCGGTTGCTCAGGGGGCTGCCCGGGAGCCATCAGCGTTTCGTGTGCGAGCCGTTGCGGGTCGGCTCCACCGGGGCCGGAAGCCGCCGCCGACGCCGGTGCTTGAGCAGGGCCCAGGGCGCGCGGGCCGCCGTGACCTCGGTGCCCGCCTGGGCCGCCGCGGCCGAGGCCGCCTTCGCCACCGGCAGGATGTCCTCGTCGCGCGAGGCGTCGGGGTGGTCGGACTCGGGCCACAGGCCGAGGGCTGCGCACAGCGTGGGCAGCACCGCCATCGCGGCGGTCGCGTACCCCTCGGCCGAGGGGTGGTAGTTGTCGGGCCCGAACAGCTCCCGGGGGTTCGCCTCGAACTCCGGGCCGAGCAGATGGCCGAGCGACACCGTGCGGCCGCCCTGCTCCACCACCACGATCGTCTGCGCCGCGGCGAGCTGGCGCGAGACACGACGGGCCAGCCAGCGCAGCGGCTGGTAGACGGGCTCGATGGTGCCGAGGTCGGGGCAGGTCCCGACGACCACTTCGGCCCCGGCGGTACGCAGACGGCGTACGGCGGTGGACAGGTAGCGCACCGAGGTCGTGGGCGCCATCCGGGTGGTGACGTCGTTCGCGCCGATCATGATCACGCAGACGTCGGGGACGCGGGCGGGGTCGTCGAGCAGCAGGGACACCTGGCGTTCGAGGTCGTCCGAGCGGGCTCCGGGCAGTGCCACGTTCCGCAGCGTCACCATGCGCTCGGCGACCGCCGCGAGGCCCGAGGCGAGCAGCGCGGCCGGGGTCTGGCCCGCTCTTCGCACCCCCTGTCCGGCCGCCGTGGAGTCGCCCAGCATGCCGAGCCTGAGCGGCTGCGTACCGTTGGCGAAGGCCGTTCCGTACAGCCCGTCCGCGTTCGGGGCCTGCGGGGAGCCGCTGCCCACCGAGCGTTTCGCGAGCGCCACCTCGGCCAGGACGACGCCGACCGCGGCCCCGGCGAGCAGCCCGATGCCGCCGCCGCCGAACGCCGCGCCCGTCGCGATCCGCCGTGCCACCCTGGCTCTCGACAGAGTCCCGGCCACCGCCACCTCCCTGGAGCTTGCCGTCGTACACCAGCTAACTGCCCGGTAGCGGGTGTCGCTCAATCCAGCGCAAAGGTGAACACCCCGTCGTGGTCCGCATACGCTGGCGGTACCTAATCGGAGACCCGGAGACAACGGTGCGATTCCACGACTCGATGATCAGCCTCGTAGGCAACACCCCGCTGGTGAGGCTCAACAGTGTGACCCAGGGCATTCAGGCGACAGTCCTGGCCAAGGTCGAGTACTTCAACCCGGGCGGCTCGGTGAAGGACCGGATCGCCGTCCGCATGATCGAGGCGGCCGAGCAGTCCGGCGCGCTCAAGCCCGGCGGCACGATCGTGGAGCCGACCAGCGGCAACACGGGCGTCGGCCTGGCCATCGTGGCCCAGCAGAAGGGCTACAAGTGCATCTTCGTCTGCCCTGACAAGGTCTCCACGGACAAGATCAACGTACTGCGGGCGTACGGCGCCGAGGTCGTGGTCTGCCCGACGGCGGTCGACCCGGAGCACCCGGACTCGTACTACAACGTCTCGGACCGCCTGGTGCGCGAGACGCCGGGGGCCTGGAAGCCGGACCAGTACAGCAACCCGAACAACCCCCGTTCGCACTACGAGACCACCGGTCCCGAGCTGTGGGAGCAGACGGAGGGGAAGATCACCCACTTCGTCGCGGGCGTCGGCACCGGCGGCACCATCTCCGGCACCGGCCGCTACCTCAAGGAGGCCAGCGACGGGAAGGTGCGGATCGTCGGCGCGGACCCGGAGGGCTCCGTCTACAGCGGCGGCTCCGGGCGTCCGTACCTCGTGGAGGGAGTCGGCGAGGACTTCTGGCCGACCGCCTACGACCAGGACGTCACCGACGAGATCGTCGCGGTGTCCGACAAGGACTCCTTCCAGATGACCCGGCGGCTGGCCAAGGAGGAGGGTCTCCTGGTCGGCGGCTCCTGCGGCATGGCCGTCGTGGCCGCGCTCAAGGTCGCCGAGGGCCTCGGCCCCGACGACGTGGTGGTCGTGCTCCTGCCGGACTCCGGCCGCGGCTATCTGTCGAAGATCTTCAACGACGAGTGGATGGCGGACTACGGCTTCCTGGAGGAGGCCGGTCCCTCGGCGCGCGTCTCCGACGTGCTGGGCTTCAAGGAGGCCGGCCACCTGCCCTCGCTGGTGCACATGCACCCCGAGGAGACGGTCGGCGAGGCCATCGAGGTGCTCCGCGAGTACGGCGTCTCGCAGATGCCCATCGTGAAGCCGGGCGCGGGTCACCCCGATGTGATGGCCGCCGAGGTCATCGGCTCGGTCGTCGAACGCGAGCTGCTCGACGCCCTGTTCACCCAGCGCGCCTCGCTCGACGACGCGCTGGAGAAGCACATGAGCGCGCCGCTGCCGCAGGTCGGTTCGGGCGAGCCGGTCGGCGACCTGATGTCCGTGCTCGGCAAGGCCGACGCGGCGATCGTGATCGTCGAGGGCAAGCCGACGGGTGTGGTCAGCCGCCAGGACCTGCTGGCCTTCCTGGCCCGCACCCCGCAGTAGTCGGGGGGCTGCCGCCGCTCCCGTGACTCCCGTGCGGGAGGCGGGAGTCGGCGAAGCAGCCGAAGTCGCGCAACTGGTACGAGCGCGACATGTGCGCGCAGCACCCGCTTAACACGGCTCGTGCACAGTGATGGATGTCGGCAGGGGGCCCGGGCAGGGTCCCCGGCCGACGCCACCAGCGGCGTCGAGGAACCTCCGGAGCGGCTCCCGGACTTTCCCCCGTACGCCCAGGACGCGGAGGCCGGACCTGACCCGGACCGTGTCCCTCGCGGGGACCGCCGTCGTCCCGCCCCCCGGGCGACCGGGGGTGCGGCGGTCCCCGCGATCACCCTTCCGAGGCTGACGGCCCCTCTGGCCTCCGGGGGCGGCGGGGACTCAACCCGACGTTCCTGTACGGCAGTTGTGGCTCAGTCGTCCTCGCGGGAGCGCCGGATGCGCTGCCACGGCCAGCGGTGCGCCGCATGCACGGCGTTCACGGCGACGATGCCGAGCCAGGTCACCACCAGGCCCTTGAAGCCGGCGTTGACCCCGCCGATCGCGGACAGCGGTACGGCGAGGATCAGCGAGATCATCGCGAAGCCGAAGCGCTCGCCGAAGTTGCTCTCGGGACCGCTCCGGTCCGGGCGGCCGCCGCGGGCCACGACCATCTGCTGCTCCGCCAGCTGCCGCCGCACCCGCCGGTCCACCGAGCCGTCGACCCGCTGCTCCACCTTCTCCAGGAAGGAGTCGACGAGCGCGGACTCGTACTCGGGGCCGAGGTCCCTGCGGGCGTGCAGGGTGGCGTCGAGTTCCTTCTTGAGCTCGGCGTCCTTCAGGAGGCTGGGCCTGGGCTCGGTGTCACGGACATCCATGCACTTGACGGTACGGAGCGCAGGCCTCGTCCGCACGGGGGGTACCCCCCGTATTTCTTCCTCGTGCCAGCACGAAGAAGAGCGCCGCCGGTACGGCGAGCCCCACGATCCACGAGATGTCGGCGCCGCCGAGCCGCTCCACCAGCGGGCCCGTGTAGAAGCCCGTGGCCAGGAACGGGAGCTGGGCGAGCACCCCGATCACGTACACGGACAGCGCGTCCCAGCGGCAGGCGCCGTAGCGGCCCCGGGGATCGAAGAGGGCCGGGATGTCGTAGCGCTCGCGGGAGATCAGGTAGTAGTCGACCAGGTTGATCGCCGACCACGGGGTGAAGAAGGTCAGCAGGAAGAGCAGGAAGTCCTTGAACGAGGCCAGGAACGTGTCCTTGCCCGCGAGCGCCACCGCCGTGCCGGCCAGCATGATGCCGCCGATGTAGAGCGCGCGGGCGCGCGGCCCGATCGTCTTCTGGGCGCGGAAGCCGCTCACGCCGGTCACCATCGACATGAACCCGCCGTAGGTGTTGAGCACGTTGATCGTGAGCTTGCCCAGCGCGATCGTGAAGTACAGGAACGAGGCGGTCAGGCCGGTGCCGCCGAGCCCGACGACGTACCCGACCTGGTTGGCGAGGAAGGCGTCGCCCGCGGTGGCCGCGACCAGGACGCCGAAGGTCATCGACCACTGGGAGCCGAGCGCCGAGCCCGCCAGCGTCCACCAGAAGGTGGCGCGGGTGCTGGTCGTGCGGGGCAGGTAGCGCGAGTAGTCCGCGACGTACGGGCCGAACGCGAGCTGCCAGGACGCGGAGAGGGAGACCGCGAGCAGGAACATCGGGAGGTGGAAGGCGCGGTCGTGCAGGACGGCCGTCAGGTCGATCCCGTCGAGCAGGCGTATGCCCAGGTAGACGAAGGCCAGCGCGCAGATCACGCTCGCCACCCGGCCGAGCGCGTGGATCACCCGGTAGCCGATCGTCGCCGTCACGGCGGTGACCAGGGCGAAGATCACGATGCCGGGGGTCTCGCCGAGGTGGGTGAGTTCGCCGGTCGCCTGGCCCGCGAGCACGCTGCCACTGGCGAAGAAGCCGACGTACATGACGATCACCAGGAGCAGCGGCACCACCGCCCCGCGCACGCCGAACTGGGCCCGGGAGGAGATCATCTGCGGCAGCCCCAGGCGCGGGCCCTGCGCCGAGTGCAGGGCCATCACGGCGCCGCCGAGGAGGTTGCCGGCGAGGAGGCCGATCAGCGACCAGAACGCGCCGCCGCCGAAGACCACCGCGAGGGCGCCGGTCACGACGGCGGTGATCTGGAGGTTGGCGCCGAGCCACAGGGTGAACTGGCTGAAGGCACTGCCGTGGCGCTCGTCGTCCGGGACGACGTCGATGGAACGGCGCTCGACGAGAAAGGCGCCCGGCCCAGGGGGTTCGGGGGATGCGGTCATGGGGGTGCTCCTTCGCGACGAGGAGGCGGTGAAGGCTTGCCCGGCTGTATATCGTCATGCAGAGTTCTGGGTGTCTGAATAACTTGTCAATGGCTCACGCCCGGGCCGTTGATGCCGCGTCCGGAAATGGTGGTGTTCGCGCATGTTGTCGTCCCACGTCGTGGACGCCTCACAGGATTCGCCGACGGGGATCGTCGTGCTCGACGGCGAGACCCTGCCCGTCGCCGACGTCGTACGCCTCGCCGACGGAGCCGCGAGGCCCGTGCCCGGCACCGAGGCGATGCGGCGCGTCGAGCACGCCTGGCACACCGCGCGCGAACTCGCCGCGTCCGGGCGGGTGTACGGCCGCTCCACCGGCGTCGGCGCCAACCGCAGCGAGGCCGTGCCCACCGAGGCCGCCGCGAGCCACGGGCTCCGCCTGCTGCGCAGCCACGCGGGGGCGATCGGCAAGGAGCTGCCCGCCCGCGAGGTCCGCGCGATGCTCGCGGTGCGGGCCAACCAGCTGCTCGCGGGCGGCGCCGGCCTTCGCCCGACCGTCGTCACCGCCCTGTGCGAGGCGCTCGAGGCCGGGGCACAGCCGGTGGTCAACGAGTTCGGCTCGGTCGGCACCGGCGACATCGCCGCCCTCGCCCAGGTCGGCCTCGCGCTCGCCGGGGAACACCCCTGGCGGGGCGGCCCCGAGCCCGAGGCGCAGCCCCTGGACAACAACGACGCGCTGGCCCTGATCAGCTCCAACGCCCTCACCCTCGGCCAGTCCGCGCTCGCCCTCGACGAGCTGCGCCGCCTGGTGTCGGCCACCGAGATCGTGGGCGCCTTCTCGCTGCTCGCCGTCGACGGCTCCTACGAGGCCTACGCGGAGCCCGTGCACGCGGCGCGCCCGCACCCCGGCTCGTACGCCACCGCAGCCCGCATGCGTGCGCTGCTCGGGGCGCCCGAGCGGCCCACCCCTCCGCTCGGCCGCATCCAGGACCCGTACGGCTTCCGCTGTCTGCCGCAGATCCACGGGCCCGCGCACGACGCCGCCGACGCCCTGGAGCGGGTCCTCGCGATCGAGATCAACGCGGCCGCCGAGAACCCTCTGATCTCGCCCGACGACCTCGCGGCCTACCACCACGGCGGCTTCTACCTGGCCCAACTCGCCCTGGCACTCGACCACTTCAGGCTCGCCGTCACCCAGGTCGCCCGCCTGTCCACCTCGCGCCTGTCCGCCCTCAACGAGCCCGCCTACACCCGCCTGAAGCCGTTCCTGGCGGACGCCGAGCCCGCCTCGTCGGGCGTGATGATCCTGGAGTACGCGGCCGGCGCCGCCCTCGGTGATCTGCGGGCCTTCGCCGCCCCGGCCTCGCTGGGCCACGCTGTACTCTCTCGGGGCGTCGAGGAGCAGGCCAGCTTCGCCTCGCTCGCGGCCCGCCAGACACTGCGGCTTGCCGGGGCGCTGCGGCTGGTGGTGGGGTGCGAACTCGTCGCGGCGGTAAGGGCGTTGCGCCAGCGCGACCTGCGCCCTGACCCGGAACTTCCGGTCGGGCGCGCGTTCGCGCTCGCCGAGTCCGTGCTCGACGAGGACGTCACCGACCGGCCGCTGACCGCGGACGTCGACCGGGCGGCCGCACTGCTCGACCGGTTCAAGGACCTGTACGCATGAAGAAGGACCTGAAGGCATGAAGGGGGACGGCATGAGCGAGGGCCCTGCCGCACGGCTGCAACAGCTCTTCGAGGGGCGCAGGCTGACCCCGACCCAGCGGCGCATCGCGCACTGCATGGTGCGCCGCGCCGCCGACGTGCCCTTCCTGTCCAGCGTCGAACTCGCCGAACTCGCCGGGGTCAGCCAGCCGTCGGTGACCCGGTTCGCGGTCGCCCTCGGCTTCGACGGCTACCCGGCGCTCCGCCGCCACCTGCGCGAAGTCGCCCCTGCCGCGACCGGCGAGGAGGCCGAGACCTCGTACAACGAGTACCAGCAGGCGGTCCTCGCCGAGATCGAGAACCTCCAGCACCTGGCCGGGCTGCTCGCCGATCCGCGCCCGGTCGAGGACGCGGGCCGCCTCCTCGCCGCCTCCCGGCCGCTGCCGGTGCTCGGCCTGCGCGCGGCCTCCTCGCAGGCCCGCGGCTTCGCCTACTTCGCGGCCAAGGTGCACCCCGACGTCCGCCTGCTCGACGAGGGCGGCACCATGCTGGCCGACCGGATCGACGCGGCGCTGCGGGCCGGGGCCTCGGCGCTGCTGTGCTTCGCGCTGCCGCGCCATCCCAAGGAGGTCGTGGAGGCGCTGGCGTACGCGCAGTCCGTCGGGCTCACCGTGGTCACGGTCGCCGACTCGGCGTTCGCGCCGGTCGCCAAGTACAGCGACCTGCTGATCCCGGCGGCCGTCGGCACCGGCCTCGCCTTCGACACGGCGTGTGCGCCGATGCTGCTCGGCCGGGTCCTCCTGGAAGCCATGTGCGACGACCTGCCGGACGCGCAGGCCCGCCTGGAGGAGTTCGACGCGAAGGCCGCGGCGCGGGGCCTGTTCGTCGAATAGCCCCTTTGGCGCGCGGCCTCTAATGAACCGCTCAGATTGCCCGGCTAACCTCCGCGCCAGTATTCGAGCGCGTGGAGGTGGGACGTGGGTCGCGGAGGGCAGGCGCTGGCGCGCGTGGCGGTGGTCGTACGGGCCGGGGCGGCCCCGCTGTGGTGGTTCGGCCTGCTGGCCGCGGGCCTCGGCGCGGTGTTCCCGGTGAGCCTGACGGGCCGCCGGATCGGGCTGCTCGCGGGCGCCGCGCTGTTCATCGTGGCCGCCGCCGTCGTGTTCCTGGCCAGGCGCCGGCGCTACACGCACTTCGCGAAGGCCGCGCCCCGTGCCGCCAAGGCCGACTTCCTCCAGGACCGATCGGTGACCGTACGCACCTGGCGGCGGGCCTGGCGCTGGTGGCTGCTGCTCGGCTTCCTCGCGGCGGCGGGCTCCTCCTTCGCGCTGCCCGGCGCGGGCGGCCTGCTGATGGCCGGCGCGGGGGCGGGCCTGTGGCTGAAGGCAGGCTGGCTGGGGCGCCTGGAGCGTACGCGTGACGCGCTGGTCTGGGTCCGCACGGACTGGGTGCCCAAGGGCGCGCCGGTGGGCAAGAAGGTGCGGGGCTTCCGGGCGACCGGGCTCGGCGCGGGTGACGCGGCACCCGGCGGCGCCCGGCGCCGCTGAGGGGCCGGGTCCGGACGCTCAGAGCAGGGCGTCCGCGTGGGCGCCGCCCGCCTCCTCGACCAGGTCCGCGAGGGACTGCGGGCTGCGCACCGTCGCGAATTCCACCCCGTCCGCCGTGGCCGTGAAGCCGTAAATCCCGGGCCGGGCAAGGGAGTTGTAGGAGTAGTGGTGGGCGAAGTAGTACGCGCCCGTGTCCAGGACTCCGGTGTAGTCGCCCTGGTCGAGCAGCGGCAGCGGGCGGTTCTCGGCGAGCAGGTCCCCGGCGAAGCAGGCGGGCCCCGCGATGTCCTGGGCGACCGTCGGGCCCCGCTTGGGGCGTCCCTTCGCGTCGTACGCCTCGATCCGCAGCGGCCAGGAGGCGGGCGCGTACACGGTGCGGGCGGCGATCTGCACCCCCGCGTGGGTGACCGCGATGGGGCGGCCGCCCGAGCTCTTCGCGTACTCGACCCGGGCGAGGACGAGACCGTGCTTGGCGAGCAGTGAGCGGCCGAACTCGGTCACCAGGCCGTACCGCCCGTCGAACAGTCCCGGCACCTCCTCTTTGAGAAGGCGTGCGTACGCGTCGTACGTAGGCGTCTCTTCGTCGGAGCCGAAGTTGACGGGGAGGCCCCCGCCGATGTCGATCGTGTCGACCTGCTGCCGGCCCACCGCCGCGTTGATCTCCTCCGCGAGCTCGTAGACGGCCCGCACGCCCCGCGCCATGAGGGAGAGCGCCACGCCCTGCGACCCGGAGTGCGTGTGCAGCCGGGTCAGCCAGGGGCGCTCGGCGTACGCCCGGACGACCCAGTCCCGGGCGCCCTCGTCGAGCAGGGCCACGCCGAACTTGGACGTGGCCGTCGCCGTGGACAGCGCGTCGATGGACCCCGCGCCGAGCTGCGGGTTGACCCGGATGCCCAGGGGCGAGGTGCTCGGCGCGATCGGGGTACCTCCCTGGCCCTCAAGGCCTTGGGGGCAGATCAGCGCGTCCAGGCGGGCCAGCTCCTGGGGGTTGTCCGCGTTGACGGCGATGCCGAGCGCCAGGGCTTCGCGCAGCTCGGCCGGGGTCTTGGCGGGGGAGTCGAGCACGGTGGCCGCGGGGCGGATCCCGGCGGCCCTGGCAAGCGCGAGCTCGCCCGGGCTCGCGACCTCGGCGCCCAGGCCCTCGGCGAGCAGCAGCCGCAGGACGGGGACGAGCGGGCAGGCCTTCACGGCGAAGGCGTGCAGCACCGGGGCGTCGGTGACGGCGGCGAAGGCGGCTTGCAGGGCGGCGGCGCCGGCGCGGATGCCGGTGGTGTCGAGGAGGGCGACGATGGGGACGTCGGGCCCGGCCAGGCCCTGCTCCACCGCGGCCCGCACGGCCTGTTCGCGGCGCTCCGCCGCGGCGGCCTTGGCGGTGCGGGACGTTGCCTGGGAAGTCATGCGATCAAGCCAATCACCGGGTGGCCCCGAGCGCAGAGGGTACGCCTCTATTGACTAGTTCTATTCAGTGACACAGGATGTGAATATCTGGATCAGGTCACGAGGAGGCATCGCCATGTCAGGACCCCGCCCCGTACGGGCACCGCGCGGCACGGAACTGAGCGCCCTGGGATGGCAGCAGGAAGCCGCGCTGCGCATGCTCCAGAACAACCTCGACCCCGAGGTCGCGGAGCACCCCGACAAGCTCGTCGTCTACGGCGGCACCGGCAAGGCCGCCCGCGACTGGCGCTCCTTCGACGCCATGGTGCGTACGCTGCGCACGCTCAAGCAGGACGAGACGATGCTGGTCCAGTCCGGCCGCCCCGTCGGTGTCATGCAGACCCACGAGTGGGCGCCGCGCGTCCTGATCGCCAACTCCAACCTGGTCGGCGACTGGGCCAACTGGGAGGAGTTCCGCCGCCTTGAGGCCCTCGGCCTCACCATGTACGGCCAGATGACGGCCGGCTCCTGGATCTACATCGGCACGCAGGGCATCCTCCAGGGCACGTACGAGACGTTCGCCGCCGTGGCCGCGAAGAAGTTCCACGGCACGCTGGCCGGGACGATCACGCTCACCGCCGGGCTCGGCGGCATGGGCGGCGCCCAGCCGCTCGCCGTGACGATGAACGACGGCGTCGCGATCTGTATCGACGTCGACCCGCGCGCCATCGAGCGCCGCATCGAGCACCGCTACCTGGACGTGAAGGCGGACTCCCTGGAGCACGCCCTCCAGCTGGCCGTAGAGGCCCGCGACGCCCGCAAGCCGCTCTCCATCGGCCTCCTTGGCAACGCCGCGGAGCTGCTCCCGCGCATGCTCGCCGAGGGCGCCCCGATCGACATCGTCACCGACCAGACCTCGGCCCACGACCCGCTCGCGTACCTCCCCGTCGGCGTGGACTTCGACGACATGGCGACGTACGCGGCGAAGGACCCGGCGGGCTTCACGACCCGGGCCCGCGAGTCGATGGCCAGGCACGTCGAGGCCATGGTCGGCTTCATGGACGCCGGCGCCGAGGTCTTCGACTACGGCAACTCCATCCGCGGCGAGGCCCAACTGGCGGGCTACGAGCGGGCGTTCGCGTTCCCCGGCTTCGTGCCGGCCTACATCCGCCCGCTGTTCTGCGAGGGCAAGGGCCCCTTCCGCTGGGCGGCCCTTTCGGGCGAGGCGTCCGACATCGCGAAGACGGACAAGGCGCTTCTGGACCTGTTCCCGGAGAACGAGTCCCTGCACCGCTGGATCAGGATGGCGGGCGAGCGGGTCCACTTCCAGGGCCTCCCGGCGCGTATCTGCTGGCTCGGCCAGGGCGAGCGCGACAAGGCGGGCGACATGTTCAACGACATGGTCGGCAACGGCACCCTCGCAGCCCCCCTCGCGATCGGCCGCGACCACCTGGACTGCGGCTCGGTCGCCTCCCCGTACCGCGAGACCGAGGCGATGCTGGACGGCTCCGACGCGATCGCCGACTGGCCGCTCCTGAACGCGATGGTGAACGTCGCCTCCGGTGCGTCCTGGGTGTCCATCCACCACGGTGGCGGCGTCGGCATGGGCCGCTCCATCCACGCGGGCCAGGTGTCCGTGGCGGACGGCACGAAGCTGGCGGGCGAGAAGATCCGGCGCGTCCTGACGAACGACCCCGGCATGGGCGTCATCCGGCATGTCGATGCCGGGTACGACATCGCGGAGCGGGTCGCGGACGAGCGCGGGGTCCGCATCCCGATGCGGGAGGGCGAGTGACCCCGCCACCCCTCACCCCGGGGGCGCCGCCCCCGGACCCCCAGCCGCGCATCGAGGGCGCCGGTCCTCAAACGCCGGACGGGCTGGAAGCGCCCGCAACCAGTGCCGCCGGGGCTGAAGACGCCGCGGTGCCCGGTGCTGCCAGGGGCGCGGGGACCTGCGCGACCGGCCAGGTGCGGTCCGCGTCCGACCGAGCCGCGAAGTCAGCCCCTCCGGCGGTTGAGGAGCGGGGTCCGGGGCGGAGCCCCGTGTCCGCCGACCCGCGGCCCGCGTACTTGCCCCCGGAGGGTCTCGGGGAGGGGCGGGGTGGGGCGTCCTTCCACGAGATGTGGCGCCAGCTCGCGCCCATCGGCCGCAACCCCGACACCCACGGCTACCGCCGCTTCGCCTGGACCGCCGCCGACGCCGACTGCCGGGACTGGTTCCGCGCGCAGGCCGAGTCCCGAGGACTCGCCTACGAGCTCGACCGCAACGGCAACCAGTGGGCCTGGGCCGGAGACCCGGAAGCCGGGGACGCCGTCGTCACGGGGTCGCACCTCGACTCCGTACCCGACGGCGGCGCCTTCGACGGCCCCCTCGGCGTCGTGTCGTCCTTCGCCGCGCTCGACGAACTCCGGCGCCGAGGCGCCCAGTTCAACAGGCCCCTCGCCATCACCAACTTCGGCGACGAAGAGGGCGCGCGGTTCGGGCTCGCCTGCGTCGGGTCGCGGCTCGCCGCGGGACAGCTCACCGTCGACGCCGCGCACCGCCTGCGCGACGCGGACGGCGTCAGCCTCCCGCAGGCCATGGAACGCGCCGGGTACGACCCGGACACCATCGGCCCCGACCCCGAACGCCTCGCCCGCATCGGCGCGTTCGTGGAACTGCACGTAGAGCAAGGGCGGGCCCTCGACCTCAGCGGCGACGCCGTCGGCATCGCCTCCGCGATCTGGCCGCACGGCCGCTGGCGGTTCGACTTCGCGGGCGAGGCCAACCACGCCGGCACCACCCGCCTGGCCGACCGCCGCGACCCGATGCTGACGTACGCCGAGACCGTCCTCGCCGCCCGCCGCGAGGCGGAACTCGCCGGCGCCGTCGCGACGTTCGGCAAGATCTCCTGCGAGCCCAACGGGGTCAACGCCATCCCCTCCCTGGTGCGCGGCTGGCTGGACTCGCGCGCCGCCGACCAGTCCACCCTGGACACGGTCGTCGCCGCGATCGAGCAGGCCGCCAAGGAGCGCGCCGAGCGGGACGGCGTGGACCTCAGCGTCGTACGCGAGTCCTTCACGCCCGTCGTGGAGTTCGAGCACGCCCTGCGCGACGAGATCGCCAAGATCCTCGGCGGTCACACTCCCGTCCTCGGGACCGGCGCGGGACACGACGCCGGAATCCTGTCCGGCTCGATCCCGACCGCCATGCTGTTCGTACGCAACCCCACCGGCGTCTCGCACTCCCCGGCCGAGTTCGCCGGCGAGGACGACTGCGTCGCCGGGGTGCTCGCACTCGCCGATGTACTGGAGGGCCTCGCGTGCAGGTGACGTACTGGCTGGAACACGCCTGGCTCGACCCCGAGGCCGAGCCGGGCGTGGTCGTGGAGGTCGCCGACGGCGGCCGAATCTCCGCCGTCCGCAAGGGAGTCGAGGCTCCGCCGCCCGGCGCCGTGGTGCTGCGCGGGTTCACGATCCCCGGGCTCGCCAACGCCCACTCGCACGCCTTCCACCGCGCCCTGCGCTCCACCGTGCAGGTCGGCTCCGGGACGTTCTGGACCTGGCGCGAGATCATGTACCAGGTCGCGTCCCGGCTCACCCCGGACACGTACCACGCCCTCGCCCGCGCCGTGTACGCGGAGATGGCGCTCGCGGGGATCACGGCGGTCGGCGAGTTCCACTACGTCCACCACGCGCCGGGCGGCGCTCCCTACGCCGACCCCAACGCGATGGGCGAGGCGCTCATCGCCGCGGCGGCCGAGGCGGGCATCCGCATCACCCTGCTCGACACGGCCTACCTCTCCTCCGGCTTCGGCGCCGCCCCCAACCAGCACCAGCTCCGCTTCTCGGACGGTACGGCCGAGGCCTGGGCGGAACGCTGCTCGGCCCTCAAGGACCGCGAGCACGCCCGGATCGGTGCGGCCATCCACTCCGTACGGGCCGTCCCCGCACGGGAGTTGGGCACGGTCGCGGGGTGGGCCGAGGCGCGGCGGGCCCCGCTGCACGTGCACCTGTCCGAGCAGACGGCGGAGAACGACGCGTGCCTCGACGCGTACGGTCTGACGCCCACCCAGCTGCTCTCGGAGCACGGGGTGCTGGGCCCGCGCACGACGGGCGTCCACAACACCCACCTCACCGACGGGGACATCTCGCTGCTCGGCTCCACCGGTACGGGCACCTGCATGTGTCCCACCACCGAGCGCGACCTCGCGGACGGCATCGGCCCCGCGCTCGCCCTCCAGCGGGCCGGGTCCCCTCTGTCGCTCGGCAGCGACAGCCACGCCGTGATCGACATCCTGGAGGAGGCGCGGGCGATGGAGCTCGACGAGCGCCTCCGTACGCGGACGCGGGGGCACTGGACGGCGGCGGCTCTGCTGCGTGCCGCCACGGCCGACGGGCATGCGGCCCTCGGCTGGGCCGAGGCGGGCCGCATCGAGGCGGGGTCTTTGGCGGACCTCACGACGATCGCGCTCGACTCCGTCCGGACGGCGGGGCCGGTTCCTCGGCTCGCCGCGGAGACGGCGGTGTTCGCGGCGACTTCGGCAGACGTCCGCCACGTGGTGGTGGGCGGCCGTCAGGTGGTGCGGGACGGGTCCCACGCCCTGATACCCGACGTGCCGACGGAACTGGCGACGGCGATCGCAGCGCTGAGATCGTAGCCCCGGCCCGGGCCCCGGAGGCCCCACCCCGCCCCTTCCCTGAACCCGCCGGGGGTGGGATGTCCGGGCGCGGCCCGTCGGCCGTCCCGGGGGCTCCGCCCCAGACCCCGTTCGCGCCTCAAGGACGCTCGTCCTCAAACTCCCCCAAGGCCTCAAGGGCCAGGGGGGACCCCCATGACGGGCTGGGGATGCACTCCGCCAGGGGCAACCCTGCTGGGGGGCGCGGGGAACTGTGCGACCAGCCCCCACCGGCCCGCAGTCGAAAGCCGACCACATCCAGCCCCTCCGGCGTTTGAGGAGCGGGGGTCCGGGCGCCGCGCCCCCGGGAACGGACCTCAGCTCACCTCCACCCCCCCCCCGGAGGCCACGCGGCGGAGCCGCAGAGTGTCCCAGCGGGAAGGGGCGGGGTCGGGAACAAGAAAGGACACCATGACCAGCACCCTCGTACACAACATCACCACCCTCGTCACCAACGACCCCACCTGGGAAACCGGCCCCCTCGGTCTCATCCAGAACGCCGCCCTCGTCATCGAGGACCAGACCATCGCCTGGGTGGGGCGCAGCCAAGACGCCCCGCCCACCGACACCGCCCACGACGCCCACGGCCGAGCCGTGATCCCCGGCTTCGTCGACTCCCACTCCCACCTGGTCTTCGCGGGCGACCGCACCCAGGAGTTCAACGCCCGCATGTCCGGCCAGGCGTACGCCGCCGGCGGCATCCGCACCACCGTCGCCGCCACCCGCGCCGCGAGCGACGAGGAGCTGGGGGACAACGTCGCCCGGTACCTCGCCGAGGCGCTGCGGCAGGGCACCACCACCCTGGAGACCAAATCCGGGTACGGGCTCACCGTCCACGACGAGGCCCGCGCGTTGCGCATCGCGGCCGAGCACACCGACGAGGTCACCTACCTCGGCGCGCACATCGTGGCCCCGGAGTACGCCGACGACCCGGCCGGGTACGTCGACCTGGTCACCGGCGAGATGCTCGACGCCTGCGCCCCGTACGCCCGTTGGGTCGATGTCTTCTGCGAGAAGGGTGCCTTCGACGGGGATCAGGCGCGCGCCGTCCTCACCGCCGGCAAGGCCAAGGGGCTCATGCCGCGTGTCCACGCCAACCAGCTGACGTACGGCCCCGGCGTGCAGCTCGCCGTCGAGCTGGAGGCCGCCTCCGCCGACCACTGCACCCACCTCACCGACGCGGACGTCGACGCCCTCGCCAACAGCCGGACCGTCGCCACCCTGCTGCCCGGCGCCGAGTTCTCCACCCGGGCCCAGTGGCCGGACGCCAGGCGGCTGTTGGACGCGGGCGCGACCGTCGCCCTGTCCACCGACTGCAACCCCGGGTCGTCCTTCACGTCCTCGATGCCGTTCTGCGTCGCACTCGCCGTACGGGACATGAAGATGACCCCGGACGAGGCGATCTGGTCCGCCACCGCGGGCGGCGCCGCCGCGCTGCGCCGCACCGACATCGGCCGTCTCGCCCCGGGTGCCCGCGCCGACCTGGCGTTCCTGGACGCGCCCTCGCACGTCCACCTCGCCTACCGGCCCGGCGTCCCGCTGGTGAGCGAGGTCTGGCGGGCGGGCCGCAGGGCCTGACCGGCCGGCCGTTCACGCTGCCGCGGCCCGCCGCTCCAGGCGGGCCACCCAGCGGCGCAGCCCCAGCGAGAACGCCCAGGCGAGTACGAAGAGACCGGTCGCGATGGCCACCGTCACCCAGCGCAGGTCCTTCGACACCAGGAGATGCGCGCCCGCACCCGGGTGCACCTGGCTCAGCAGCACGTGGAAGAAGAAGGTCAGCGCGACCAGATACAGCGCGTACCAGGCGGGCCTGTTCCACTCCTTGAGCACGCGCCCGTCCATGCCGGACAGCGGCAGCATCCCGAACACCACCACCTCGACCCCGCCCACCACCGCCAGGCCGACCGTGTACGCGAGCACGTACGACAGGCCCCCGGGATCGGCGTCGCGCCCCGCCTCGACCAGGGGCGCGCCCAGCGTCCACACCAGCAGCGAGGCCGCCAGCGTGCAGATCCCGCCGACCAGCACGGCCTGCCCCTTCGGTACGCCCCCAAAGACGCGCGGCGGAGCGCCGAGCACCAGATACACCGCGACGAGCCCGTAGACGTACGGCACGGGGGACTCCAGCCACCTCGACAGCGCCGCCATCACCACGGCGAGCGCCAACCCGGCCGGAACCACACGGAGTTCGGCCGGGACGCCGCCCCGGCCCGGCCGCAGCAGCGAGTCCTTCGTCTTCTCGTACGTCACGAGAATCAGCAGCATCCCGGCCGCCGCCCCGGCCACCTTGACGGCGGTCTGCGCGCCCCAGTGGGTGGTGGCGTCGGCCCACACCACGAGCGCCCCGCCACCGACCGCGTAGCAGCCCATCCGCAGCCAGCCGGGCATCCTGGCCGGACCGGTGTGCTGCCGCCGCCTGCGCCACCAGCGGGTCAGCGCGTTCTCGGCGATCTGCGAGGGGAACGCCTTCTCCAGGAGCAGCACCATGAACAGGAACCAGACGGCAAGCCCGGCCGATCCGGCCAAGTCCTTGAGCGCCCACGACACTTCGGCGGGCGTACGCAGACTCCCGACGAGCCCGATCCCGTGACTGCCTTTGGTGCCGCTGTCCCCCGGCGGATGCGTCCCCGGCGGGGGTGCGGAGGAGGACGAGGAGGAGGGCCCTGGGGCGCCCGAGGCCTTGTGAGAGGAGGTCGGGTCCGGCGAACCGGACTTCGTGGCCGTGCCGTCCGGTGTCGCAGGCGGGGTCAGGCTCGGGTCCGGGTCCGTATGCGTGCCGGTGCCGGTGCCCTTGTCGTGGCCGGGGGACGACTCCTGCGGGCTGTTGCCGACGGGCGTGGGTGTCGGCGATGACGGGGACGGGGACGGCGTTGTCGGTGTCGGCGTCGGTGACACAGGCGGGGTGACCGCTGTCGCGGTCACCGTGAACCGGGCCGAGGCCGTGAGCTGCCCCGCAGCCGTGGTCTGTTCCCCTGCGCCGGCGACGGGCAGCCCCTGGCAGGTCACGGTCACTGTGTGCGGGCCCGCCGCGGCCCCCGCCGGCACCGAGAAGGAGGTCCTGACCTTCCAGTCCGCCCTCGACACGGTTCCGGAGGCGACGGCCTTTCCGTCCCACAGGACACTGGCCGCTGCACCGCACTGGAACGACGTACCGAGGACGTTCACGGTGCTGCGGGCCTCACCGGATCCCGGCGTGAGCGAGACCGAGGGCGACGGTGGTGGCGGTACGACGACCTGGAAGCTTCCGCTCCGGCTCACCGAGGGGCGCGAGGCGCAGGTCGCGACCACCGTGTACGTCCCGGGCGCCGCATTCGCGGGCACGACGTACCGGTAGTGGAAGTGGCCCGATGCGTCGGTCGACCCCTTGACCGGCGGGAAGAGGCTGCTGGTCAGGGTGATCGGCCCGGCGGACCCGTCACCCTTGCCCGCACAGTCGAAGTCGTAGCCGTTCACATGGAGGGGCCCGCCGCGCTTGGCCGTCGGGTACACCGTGAACACGGGGTTCGCGGACGGCTGCGGCGCCCCGATGTGCGGCGGCTTGGGAGATGTGGGCCCGGCCAGTGGCGTGGAAGGGCCGGGCCCCGGCGTGGACGCGAAGGGGGCGGAGCCGACCGCGGCGGCCGTCGCCGCCGTGGTCACCATGCGCTCGGGCGCCGCCGGATCCGGCACCCCGGTGATGGCCGGCAGCACTGCCGCCGTACCCACCGCCACGCATAAACTCCGCTGCCACAGCCTCTTCTCCATCGGCTGTGCCCCCCTCGTCCGCGCGGCCCTCCCCGGACCGCTGCGCCTCCGGTTACGTGTCCTAGGACGCCACGACCCCGGCGAGAAGGTTCCGGCGCGTAGGCGGCGCTCGGGAGCGCGATTGCCCGATGGATATGCGCCGTGCGCCCCTCAGGCACCCCTCACGAACTGGCCAGGCGCTCGATCTCCGCGGTGTCGCCCGTCGCGAGCAGCCCGAAGAGCCGCAGTACCTCGTCCTTGGACACGCCGGACACCTGGCGCGGGGGCGCGTCCGGGTCGTCCAGGTTCTCCCAGAGGAGCCAGAGCAGCTCGCCGCTCGGGAAGGCGCTCAGCGACCAGCCGTTCTCGTGGGTCAGGGAGACGTCGGGGTGCTCGTCGTCGGCATCGGCCAGGCCGTCGAGGATCGTGCGCATCATCGCCTCGTCGGGCTCCTCGACGGAGGTGCCCGACAGGTCGGTCATGAAGTAGCTCATACGGTGCATTAGCTCACGCCGAGCGCCCCGCCCGTACGTCCGGCCCCGCCCGACCCAGGTGTCGTCCACCCAAGACGGGGCCAGAACGACGACGGCGTACCAACCTTCACAGTACGGTCACGAACTGAGGGAGGGTACCTACCGTCGGGCGAAATCGACCGGTACCGTCCAGGTTCAGCGTGGCTCAGGGGGAGACCGGGGGGTCGAAAGTTGAGCAGTCTGCGCGGGAGCGGCGCCGCCGAGGGCGCACGGGGTCGAATACGAGTGGTCAGGCCCGGCGATCTGAGCGCCGGGGAACTGGAGATCTGGCGCGAGCTGCGGGCCAAGTCGCAGGCGCCGGAGAATCCCTTCATGGAGCCGGAGTTCACTCTGGCCGTCGGCCGGGTGCGGTCCTCGGCCCGGGTGGCCGTGGTGTACGAGGACGGCGTGCCTGTGGCCTTCTTCCCGTACGAGAAGGGGAAGTTGGGCCAGGGGCGCGCCATCGGGTTCGGGGTGTCGGACTGTCAGGGGATCGTCGCTGCACCCCAACTCGCTCTGAACCAGGGTGAGTTGATCAGGGCCTGTGGTCTGTCCTCATGGGAGTTCGACAATCTGGAGGCCGGGCAGTCGCTGTTCGTGGCGGACGCCGCCGCCGAGTACGCCTCCTTCGTGATCGACGTCGGGGCCGGTTACGCCTCGTACGAAACGATCCTGCGGCAGCAGTCGCCGAAGTTCTTCAAGACGACCGCGGCCAAGGAGCGCCGCCTCGGCCGGCAGGCCGGGGAGGTCCGGTTCGTCTTCGACGAGCGGGACCCGGCGGCGCTGGCCCGGCTCATGGAGTGGAAGTCCGCGCAGTACCGCCGCACCGGGCGGCGCGACCGGTTCGCGCAGGACTGGATCAACACCCTGGTGCAGCAGCTCGCCCACACCCGCGCGCCGGGCTGCTCGGGGGTGCTCTCCGTCCTTTACGCGGGGGAGCAGCCGGTCGCGGCCCACTTCGGGCTGCGTTCGCGCACCGTCCTGGCCTGCTGGTTTCCGGCGTACGACCCGGAGTTCGCGAAGTTCTCGCCGGGTCTGGTGCTCCATCTGCGGATGGCGCAGGCCGCCGCGGCCGAGGGGATCGGGATGCTCGACCTCGGGCGGGGGGCCGCCGAGTACAAGGACGCCCTGAAGACCGGCGAGATACCGGTGTACGAGGGGGCGACCACCCGGCCCGGCGCGGGCGCGGTGCTGCACTGGATCGGCCGCGAGCCGTCCCGCCGGGCGCACGGATTCGTGCGGAAGCGGCCGAGGCTCGCCGAGTTCGCACAGCGCAGCCTCAAGCGGGCCGGGCGGTTGCGCGGCGCCGGAAAGTAGCCCCGCGGGGGCGTTGAGTACATCAGGAGACCCGGAGCACGGGGGGAAGCACAGTGTCGGACAGGTCGTCGCAGTCATCGCAGGGCCCGGAGGCCCAGAGCCTCGTGAGACCGCAGGGCATCAGGCAGGGGATCAGCGTGGGGGAGCTGGATCTCGACGGCCTGGACGGGGACGTCCTGTCGCTCACGCCCGCGCCGGGCGGGCCGCCGGTCGGGCCCGGTGAGGTGTACGTCCTGGTCAGGCTGCGGGGGCGGCCGGTCGGGACAGTGCTCGGGCAGGTCAGGGAGGGTGACGACACGGCCGAGGTGCTCGCCACGGCGGCCCGCAAGCAGCTCACCGGGTTCGTGCCCGAGGAGCGGCCCGCGCCCCCGCCCGGGCTGCCGCGCGCCAGCGTCGTCGTCGCCACGCGGGAGCGGGCCAGCCAACTCGCCCGCGCGCTGGACTCGTTGCTCGGCCAGGACCACCCCGACTACGAGATCCTCGTCGTCGACAACAACCCGGCCACCGACCAGACCCGCGAACTCGTCGAGCAGCGCTACGCCGCGCTCGGTGTGCGCTACGTCGTCGAGCCCGTGCCGGGGCTCGCCGCGGCCCACAACCGGGGCGTCGCGTCGGCGCACGGCGAGATCCTCGCGTTCACCGACGACGACGTGATCGCCGACCGGCGCTGGCTGTCCTCGCTGGCCGCGCCCTTCGCGGACGACCCCCGGCTCGGCTGCGTCACCGGGCTCATCCTGCCCGCCCGCCTCACCACCCCCGCGCAGATCCTGCTCGAAAGCCACGGCGGCTTCACCAAGGGCTTCGCGCCGCGCCACTTCGACCCGCGCAGGCCCCCGGCCGACGAGCCGCTGTTCCCGTTCACGGCGGGGCGGTTCGGATCCGGCGCCAACATGGCCTTCCGGGCGCGCGCCCTCCGCGCGGTCGGCGGCTTCGACCCGGCGACCGGCACCGGAACCCCGGCCAGGGGCGGCGACGACCTGTACGCGTTCGCCCGGGTCGTCGTCGCGGGCCACCGGCTCAGCTACACGCCGGAGGCGCTCGTCTGGCACCACCACCGCGAGACCTGGCAGGACCTGGAGAACCAGGCGTACGGATACGGTGCCGGGCTCACCGCCTACCTCACCGCGATCATCGTGCGCCGCCCCGCACTGCTGCCCGCGCTGCTCGCCCGCCTTCCGCGCGGCCTCGCGCACGCGCTGGCGATCAGCGCCCACCGCGACGCGGGCGAGCAGTCCGTGCCGGGCGAGCACGGTTCGCAGAGCTACCCGTGGCCGCGCTCGCTGTCCCGCCTGGAGCGCCGGGGCATGCTGTACGGGCCGCTCGGCTACCTCCGCGCCCGGCGCCGGGTGCGTGGCCACCGGCTGCCCTGGGAGGCGACCCGATGAGCCCGCCGGGCACCGACGCGCCCCGCATCCCGGTGCTCCTGTACCACGCGGTGATGGACGACCCGCCCGACTGGATCGCCGAATTCACCGTCACGCCGCGGGAGTTCGGGGCCCAGCTCGATGCGATCCATGACAGCGGACGTACGCCGGTGACCATCGGCACGCTCGCCGCGCACTTCGCCGGGCGGGCCCCGCTGCCGCCCCGGCCGGTCGCGCTCACCTTCGACGACGGCTTCGCCGACCTGCCGGGCCGCACCGCCGAGGCGCTCGCCGAACGCGGCATGCCCGCCACCGCCTACCTCACCACCGGCGCGATCACGCCCGGCAGGCAGAGCCTGCTGCCGCCCGCGCCGATGATGACCCTCGACCAGGCGAAGCTTCTGGAGGAGTACGGGATGGAGGTCGGCGGCCACACCGTCTCGCACCCCCAGCTCGACACGCTCACCCCGCGAGACCTGCGGCGTGAACTGACCCAATCCAAGGCCGAGTTGGAGGACGCCCTCGGTCATCGCGTCGACCACCTCGCCTACCCGCACGGCTACAACAGCCGCGCCGTGCGCCGGGCCGCGCGCGCGGCGGGGTACGAGACGGCCGTCGCGGTGCGGCACGCGCTCAGCTCGGAGCGCGACGAGGCGTACCGCATCGCCCGGCTCATCCTGCGCCGCACGCACACCGTCGCCGACATTCAGGCATGGATGCGCGGGCAGGGGGCACGGGTCGCCCCGTACAACGACTCGCCGCGAACGGTCGGCTGGCGGCTCTACCGGCGGAGCAGGGCCCTCGTGAAGGGGCCGGTCTTCGCGGGGTGACGGGAGCGGGGTGATCTGCGGTGTAGCCGTACAAACGCGAAGAGTGTTCCTATACTGCGCTCAGGCGCAGGATCTCAAGGGGACAGCCAGCGGAACAGCCAGGGGACAGCGGCGTGACGGCCGTGACCACATCTGTGGGGGGAGTCGCACTGTGCAGCAACGTGTGCCCACGCCGGTCCAGGGGAGCAAGCAGCAGCCCCCCGACGGCCCGGCCGGGGAGCAGACGGCGGACGCGCCGACGAAGGGCGCGCGACGCTGGTCGAGACCGGATCTGATACAGCCTCAAATCCTGTTCACCTGGCTCCCGTTGGTGATCGCGACCGCCTTATGGGTGTACTCGCTGCCGCACATCGACTACCGGCACATGGACGACTGGGGCCTGCTCGACCAGCTGCCCGCCGCGTTCTACCTCTCCCTCGCCGTGCTGACCGGCGGCTTCGTCGTCAGCCTGCGGCGGGCGGGCACCGCGCCCTGGTGGCCGGGCCTCTACAGCGTCGCCCTGCTCTTCGCCCTCAAGGCGCCGACCGCGATCCTGTACAACTCGGTGCGCTATCCCTGGTCCTCCAAGCACGACGCGGTGGTCAACCACCTCCTCGCCAACCAGGAGCTGCGGCCCGGCGTGCCGCTGTCCGGCAACATGGCGGCGTACGACCAGTGGCCCGGCTTCTTCACGCTCAACGCGGGCCTGGTGCGCGCCTTCGGCGTGGACACCGCGGCCTCGTACCTCAACTGGGCCTCGCTCTTCTACGGCGTCGTCCTCATCCCCGTACTGGTCCTGATCTACCGCACCTTCGCCGAGGACTGGCGCCTGGTGTGGACGGGGGTGTGGATCTTCGAGGTCGCCAACTGGGTCGGCCAGGACTACTTCTCGCCCCAGGGCATGGCGCTCATCCTGGACCTGGCCGTACTGGCCGTGGTCTTCCGGCACTTCGTACGTCCCGGGGCCGCGGGCGAGCTGCGCTCACGGGCCAACCTCGACCCGGCCGCCGCCAGCATCCCGCCGCCCACCACGGGCCGCCAGCGGGCGGTCTGCATCGCGATCCTGGCCCCGCTGATCGCCGCCATCAACTTCACCCACCAGCTCACGCCGGTGATGCTGTGTGTCGCCCTGTTCGCGCTCAACCTGACCCGGCGCTACCGCAACCCCGGGCTGCTCGTCGTCACGGCCGTGATCATGCTGATCTGGGACGTCACGATGGGCCGGCCGCTGTTCGTGGAGACGCTGGCCTCGCTGAAGGAGTCGGTGGGCAACCTCCTGAACAACTCGCGGGCGGGGTACGCGGGTGAACTCACGGGCCCAGGGCCGGTGTTGCAGGGCCGGGCGGACGTGGTGATGGTGCTGGTGATCGCCGGGTTGGCGGCGGTCGCGGTCGTCCTGCGCCGAAAACTGGTCAAGAGCGCGCTGCCGCTGCTGTTGGTGTCGATCGCGCCGGTGCCGCTGTTCGCCGTCAACGACTACGGCGGCGAAATGCTCTTCCGCGTCTACCTGTTCGGGCTGCCGGGGGCCGCGTTCTTCGCGGCGGCGGCGCTCGTGCCGGCGGCGGCCGGGCAGGGGAAGGGGCGCATCAGACCCGTGGTGCGCCGGCGGGTCGCGGCGGTCGCGCTGCCGCTGGTGCTCGTGCTCCTTGTGGCGGGGTTCATTCCCGCGTACTACGGCAAGGAGCGGATGTACTACACGCCTCCGGCCGAGACGGCGATGGTGACGAAGGTGCTCGACAACGCGCCCAAGGGGTCGATGATCCTGGCCGTCACCGGGTCCTTCCCGCAGGCGCTGCACCGGTACGACCAGCTGGAGCACTGGTATGTCGCGGAGCAGGAGGAGCCGCAGAACGCGATCATGCTGCGGGATCCTGTCGGGTATCTGGAGCCTCAGCTGCCCAAGGACGGGCGGCCCGTGTACTTCGTCCTGACGCGGACGCAGGACTTCTACACGGCGGGGGAGGGGTTGCTCCCTGCGGGGGGCTTCGCGGAGCTGAAGGCGAAGCTTGAGGCTTCGCCGAAGTTCCGGGTGATCGACGGGAATGCGTACGGAACGGTGCTGCAGTATGTGGCCCCCCGCCCGGGGTGACCTCGGGGCGCGGCCCGGCGGGGTGCGCTGGGGCTGAAATGCCCTGGTGCGGGCCAGCACCATCCTGCTGGGGGCGCGGGGAACTGCGCGAGCAACCACGTCGGCCCGCAGCCGGAAGCGGGTTTCAGGGGCGCGGGGAACTTCGCGAACCGCTGCACCCCGCCCGCTGCCCAGCCCAGCGCACCGCACCGCACAGGCACCACCCTCACCGACCCGACCCGGAGGTCACCGCAATGACCCTCAGCCAGACGCACGTCAGAGTCACCGTCGCCCTCTCGGGGTGGCTCGCGCTGGCGGCGACCGCGCTGCCCGGCGCGAGCCCGGCCCGATGGATCCCCGTGCTCCTCTTCGTCACCCTCGGCCCCGGCTTCGCGCTCCTCTACCCGCAGCCCGGCACCCTGCGACCCGGCGCCCGCCTGGAGGCACTCGCACTGGTAGCACCGCTCAGCCTCTCGTTCGGGGCGCTCATGTCCACCTGCCTCTTCCTCGTGCACGGGTTCTCCGCCACCGCCTTCCTGATCTCGCTCGCCGCGTTCTCGACCGTGGCCTGCGCCTTCCCGGGGCTGCCCCTGCCCGCCGCGACCCGGGGCGCCGTGGAGCGTACGAAACGGGCCAAACCCGGGGCCGGGCGGTGATCCGGCGTGCGGTCACCGCGGCCACCCTGCTGGTCGTGGCCGGACTCGTCGCCGGGTTCGCCGTCTGGCTCGACAAGCCCGGGAAGCGGGACGCGCTGCCCGCCGACGCCGCCTCCGGCCCCGCGCCGAGCGGACCCTGCGCCCCCGACGCCAAGCTCGCCCCGCCGTGCGGAGCCTGGTGGGGCGCGTACGTCCCGTACGCCGAGAACGGCTCCCTGAAGGACCCCGTACTCGACTTCGAGAGCAAGATCGGGCGCAGGCTCGACCTGCTGTACACGTACCACGACATGTCGGACAAGCCGCTCGACGGCGAGCTGCTCACCCCCGACGAGCAGGAGCTCGGCCGCGACCGGCTGCTCATGCTGGCCTGGGAGTCCACGGTCTGGCGCAAGCCGCACCACGAGGGGTACACGGAAGATCAGTTGGGGTGGGCGAAAGTCGCCTCGGGGGCGTACGACGCATCGATCATCGATCCGCAAGCGCTGCGCATCAAGGCCTACGGGAAGCGGGTCTTTCTCTCCTTCGACCAGGAAGTCGACGCCCGCACCCCGGACGCCGGCACGCCCGAGGAGTACGTCGCCGCCTACCGCCACCTCCACGACCGCTTCAAGCGGCTCGGCGTGGACAACGTGGTGTGGGTGTGGACCGTCTCCGGCTATCTCGCCAACGGCCAACTCTTCAAGCGCTTGTACCCGGGCGACGACTACGTCGACTGGATCGGCATGGACCAGTACAACTACTTCCTGTGTCACAGGACCACCGACTGGAAGGACTTCTCCCGCAGCCAGAAGCCCACTTACGACTGGCTGCGCGCGAACATCTCCGACCGCAAGCCGATCATGCTCTCCGAGTTCGCCACCGCCCCCGATCCCCAGCAGCCCGAGCGGGCACGGCAGTGGTACGAGCAGGTGCCTGATACGGCGAAGACCGCGCTGCCCGACGCCAAGGCCCTGGTGATGTGGAATCGGTCCGTTCCCGGGAAGGGCTGCGACCTCACCGTCAACTCCGGTTCCCCGCTTGCCGGTTACCGGGCCGCCGGTGCGGACGGGTACTTCAAGCAGCCCGTTCCCGGTCGGTGAACCAGCGGTTCACCAGGGCCGCCGCCGTCGTCGCGCACAGCCCCGCGAAGACCGGCAGCGCAGCCTCGGCGAACGCGTGCTGGGCCGCCCAGCCCGCCACCGCCAGCACCCACACCACGACCGCGGTGACCCGCCAGTGCACCCGCAGCGCCCGCAGGGTCACCGTCGCCAGGGCCAGGCAGAGAAGTTGCAGCGCGATCGGCAGCCAGCGTTCGACGCCGTTCTGCGAGGCGAGTCCGGCGGTCTCGGTGAGGAAGCGGACGAGCGGGGTGTGCCAGGGGCCGGACACCGGGTCGGGCGGTACGCCGAGGATGACCGGCGCGGTGTGCAGGCCCGCCACCGTCACCCACAGGCCGGCCACGAGCAGCCCCGGGCGCGGCCGGTACAGCGACACCGCCGCGCTGCACACCACGATGAGCAGCACCCCCGCGGTGAGGCTCACCGGCGGCAGGTAGTGCAGGAGACCGGTGCCGTTGAGGTTGCCGCCGGGGACGTCCGCGGCGCGCGACAGCGGCACCCAGAACAGGCCCGCGGCCAGGCCGAGCAGCAGCCACAGGGCGGTCGTCAGGAGCGACTCGTCGCTCTCGCGGGCCGCCGGGTCGGGCAGGGTGCGCAGGTGCAGGGTGGTCGCGGAGCCCTGTTCGGGGTGGTGGGCGCCGGGGACGTACACCGGGATGCCGAGCGCGGGGGTCGCGGTGTCCATGCCGCCGCGCAGATACGCGGTCTGGGTGGCCCAGCGGGTGCCGTACTCCTGGGCCTCCTCGGTCCGGGCCGCCTGCGCGAGCATGGCCCAGCTGGTGCCGAACTCGGCCGCCTTGGAGGGACGCGGGGGCCGGACGGCGGCGCGGCCCGCGAGGGCTGCGCGCAGCCCGGGCACGCAGCACAGCGCCATCACGGTCATGGCGCACAGCTGGGCCCAGCCGGCGCCGGAGATGCCGAACACGCCGAGCAGTACGGCGGCGCTGCCGAGGACCAGGGTGCACATCGCGCCCTGGAGGATCGCCAGCATGCCGGTGCGGCCCTGCACGCGAAGGACGCCGATGTACAGCTCGACGGCGACCCGCGGGATCGCGGCCGCGGCCAGCAACTGGAGCACCAGCGTGCCGTGCTGGGCGTAGTCGCCGCCGAACGGGCCGAGGATCTGCTGGGCGAACAGGACCAGGAACAGCACGACCGGGATCAGCAGGAGTGCCATCCGGCGCAGCGCCCCGCGCACCCCGTCGGCGAGCTTGTCGGGGCTGTGCGAGGAGTGCGCTGTGAGCGAGGAGGCCATGTTGATGGCCATGAACTCCATGGTCCCGCCGACCGTGTACGCGATGAAGAAGAAGCCGTTCTGCGCGGCCGGGAAACGTACCGCGACCATCACCGGAAGCAGATTGATCATGGCGAGCGAGAACAGCGCGCCGACCGAGTCACCGGCCAGGAAGCGGCCGATCTCGCGCAGCTCCGGGACCGGCCGGTCGCGGTCGGCGGCGGCCTGAGCGGGGATCAGCCGGCGGAAGATCAGCCAGCCGAGCGGCACGACGGAAAGCACCATCGCGGCGGCCCAGGAGATGAAGACGCCGAGCGCGAGCGCCGAGAACACGGCGAGCAGGAGCAGCTTGCCGAGCGAGAACACCGCGTTGCCGACCGGCACCCAGATCGCCTTGCGCAGGCCGGTCAGGACGCCGTCCTGGAGGGTCAGGACCGCCCAGACCACCGACGACACCGTGAAGATCGCCCCGGCGGTGAGCCCGGACAGCGGCGCGTACGAGGGCCCCCACAGCGGCAGCGTGAACAGGAAGACGACGCAGGCCACCGCCACCACGACGGTGCTGGCGATGTAGGCGCGGCGCACGAGCGGGCCGGTCGAGCGGCCGGCCCGGGGCACGTAGCGCACCACGGCGCCGATCATGGTGGTGGCGGTGATCGAGGCGAGCAGCTTCATCGCGGCGATGGCCGCCGAGCCCTGCCCGACCGCCTCCTCGCTGTAGTAGCGGGCCGCGACCAGCCAGAAGCCGAGGCCGAGGGCGGCCGAGACGGCCGTGGACAGCATGAGGGCGTAGGCGTTGCGGAACATCGAGTCGCCGCCGCCCGCGGGCGGGGGGCCGTCGGTGACGACCTGGTCGGACGGCACGGCGGCGATGTCCTCGATCTCGGATCTGGCCGTGTCAGACACCGGCGGGGCCGCCCCTCGCGGGCCGGGTGCCCGCCGCGCGCAGCACCTCGATGGTGCGCGCGGCCTTCAACGGGTCGACGGGCAGGGCGTGCCGGGCGAACCAGCGGCCCGCCTCGGGGGCGGGCGAGAGGTCGGTGAAGGCCTCGCCCGCGTAGTCGTCGAGCGGCGGGTCGTACAGATAGCCCACCGTGATCCGCTCGCGGGCAAGGGCCGCGCGGGCCGCGTCCCGGTCCTCGACGAGCAGCGGCACCCGGAACAGCGGCTGGACGGGCCCGGCTTTCGGCCGCGCCCACTCGGTGGCGAGCAACTGCTCGGCGCCCCGGCGGTGCGCGTCGAGTACGGCGTCGAGCTTGCCCAGCTTCCGCTGGATCCGGGCGAGTCGGCCCCTTCCCGGGGTGGCCCGGTAGTCGTGCATGTCGACCCGGGCCCAGGAGTGGAAGGGGGCGAGGCCCGGCGCGGACTCGATCGCGCGGCCCAGTTCGTCCGGACGCAGCGGCATCCGGATGTCCTCGCGCTCCTGCTGCCCGAGCATGCGCAGGACCGCCCAGGCGGCGGGCGCCAGACGCAGGCCGCGTACGGTCGCCTCCGCGTACGGCCGTGCCCAGTAGGCGAGTTCGGCGCCGGAGCGGCGGGGGGCGAGGAGGGCGTCGCGGGTCTTGGCGAGGGCCTCGCGCAGGCCCGGGTCGGCGATCGCGAGGAAGCCGCCGGCCTTGGCCGCGGTGTGCTTGGAGAGGCTGAACACGGAGGCCTGGCCGAAGGTGCCGACCTTGCGCCCGGCGGTCTCGCTGCCGATGGCGTGCGCCGCGTCCTCGATGAGCGGGATCCCCAACTGCCCGCATCTGGAGGCCAGTTCGGGCGCCGGGTCGGGGTTGCCGTACAGATTGGTGGTGAGGACGGCGGAGAGCCGTGGCCAGAGTCCGTCCGGTACGGCGGCCGGGTCGATGGAGCCGTCGTGCGGATCGAGCGGTGCCTGGACCGGGCGCAGGCCGGCCGCGAGCACCACGAAGAAGATGACGTCGTCGTTGACCGGCGACATCAGCACCCGGCCGCCCGGGGGGCACCAGTGTCTGAGCGCCACGTACAGGCCGAGCCGGCACGACGGCACGTAGAGGCACTCGCGCCCCAGCCGTTCGCGCATCGACGCTTCGAGCTCTTCGTACGCCATGAAGTCCCCCCAGACCCCCCGCATCCCCAGCGCTCAATGTGACCCAGTCCGCACCGCTTCGTCAACAATGCTGAAGGGCCCGCACCTTGACGGAACGGGCCCTTCGGACAGCTGTGCGGCACTCTTATTCTTCGAGTGTCAGCCCCTTGCGGAGCTTGCGCAGGGTGCGCGAGAGCAGCCGGGAGACGTGCATCTGGGAGATGCCGAGCTCCTCGCCGATCTCGGACTGCGTCATGTTGGCGACGAAGCGCAGCGAGAGGATCTTCCGGTCCCTGGCGGGGAGTTCGGCGATCAGCGGCTTCAGCGACTCGACGTACTCGACGCCTTCGAGGTCGTGGTCGTCGTAGCCGATGCGGTCGGTGAGCGCGCCTTCGGAGTCGTCCTCCTCGGGCTGCGCGTCCAGCGAGCTCGCGGTGTACGCGTTGCTCGCCGCCATGCCTTCGACGACTTCTTCCTTGGTGATGCCCAGGCGTTCGGCGAGCTCGCCCACCGTGGCCGAGCGGTCCAGCTGCTGGGCGAGTTCGTCGCCCGCCTTGGCGAGGTCCAGGCGGAGCTCCTGAAGCCTGCGCGGGACGCGCACGGACCAGGAGGTGTCGCGGAAGAAGCGCTTGATCTCGCCGACGATGGTCGGCATCGCGAAGGTGGGGAACTCCACGCCGCGGTCGAACTCGAAGCGGTCGATCGCCTTGATCAGGCCGATGGTGCCGACCTGGATGATGTCCTCCATCGGCTCGCTGCGGGAGCGGAAGCGCGATGCGGCGAACTTGACCAGGGCCAGGTTCAGTTCGACGAGGGTGTTGCGCACGTAGGCGTACTCGTGCGTGCCCTCTTCGAGGGCGTCGAGGCGGGCGAAGAGCGTCTTCGACAGCGCCCGCGCGTCGACGGGGCCGACCTCGGTGAAGGGCGGAATCTCGGGAAGGCCCTCAAGGCCTTCCGGTTCGTGCGATCGTGCATGTGGGGGGCGGATGTCCTGCGGATCCTGCTTGATCGACGTATCCGCTTGCGATTCGTCGAGCCGGGGTGACATGGGTCTCCTCCATCGTTCTCGGCATATGGCTGCCGATGCCCATACGTGTTGTCCGCGGTGTGCGGCGCCTCCGTGGCCGGTCGTGTTGAATAGCTGTCCTACTACCCCTACCCGCTTTGAGCACGCTCTCGCAAGGCTTCTTTGCCCCACTATGTCCGCTTTGATGGGATGTTCGGGTTCCAGAAGGCGTAGGGAAGGCGTAGTGTTCTTGGGAAGTTACGACGAATCGGCGAAGAGGGACGGCATGGACCGCGGCACGGTCGGCAGCACGAATCGGGGCCGGCTCCGGGTCGGAGTCCGCACGGTGGGCCGCAGTGAGGTCCTGACGCCGGCGGGTGAGCTCGATCACCACACCGCGGATCTGCTCAGGGAACCCCTGGAGGAAGCCATCGCCCAAGGGCGCACCCGGCTCGTCGTCGACTGCTCGGAGCTCGAATTCTGCGACTCCACCGGACTGAACGTGCTGCTCGGCGCCCGCCTCAAGGCGGAGGAGCTCGGCGGCGGGGTCCATTTGGTGGCGATGCAGCCCGTCGTGGCGCGAGTATTCGAGATCACGGGGGCGGAGGCGGTCTTCACCGTGCATGATTCGCTCGATACCGCTCTGTGTGACTGACCCCGATTCGTCCGGGCAGGAGAGCAGACTGAAGACATTGGCGAATCGGTGAGGTGAAGCGCTGATGAGCACCACCCGGGAGCAGGCTCCGGGCGATCGCGGGCCCGAGCCCCACGGCGCCCGGCCCGGTGCCGTGCCGTCGGAATCCGACGGTGCGGGACCCGCCGCGTCCGCGCGCGTCCTCGCGCTGAACGGGGCGAGCGGCATCGTCCCGATGGCCCGCGACTTCACCCGGCAGGCCCTCTACGACTGGGGCTGGCTCCCGGCGGCGACGGCCGAGGGCCGCGCCGCCTGCGAGGACGTGCTGCTCGTCGTCTCCGAGCTGGTCACCAACGCCTGTCTGCACGCCGAGGGCCCCGAGGGCCTGCGGGTCTCGCGCACCTCGAAGGTGCTGCGCCTGGAGGTCAGCGACCTCGGTACGGGCCAGCCCGCGCCGCGTACCCCGCACCGCGCGGGGCGGCCCGGCGGGCACGGGATGTTCATCGTGCAGCGGCTGTGCCTCGACTGGGGCGTGGTGCGCACGCCGGGGGTGGCCGGCAAGACGGTCTGGGCGGAACTCGCGGCACCCGCGTAACTCCTGTTCACGGTTACCGGCGGTTCGGACCGCCGGTCCACAGGCATGTCCGCACCTCGATCCCACCCTGCTCCTTGTCTTCCCTCGACAAGGTCCCCGGCGTACCTTGAGCGCCCAATCTGATGTGCCGTCAGTAACTTGGCGGCCTCCGGCAGAACCGGTATGAGGGGAACCAGAGGTGTCGTACCAGAAGAGGACAGCTCTCGCGCTGGCGGCAGCGGTCGCGGGCTCGGTGGTGCTGATCACCGCACCGGCCGCCCAGGCCTCCGTCGTCGACGTCAACTACAACTGCCAGACGCCGATCGGCGCCAAGAGCGCGGTGTCGCCCATCGACATCAAGGCGGTCAAGAGCGGCAGTTCCTACAACGTGACCATGACCTTCCAGAAGGGCGTCTCCTCCAGCCCGGTCGCACTCGGCGCGGGCGCGATGAACCCGAGTGCGGTGATCAACCTCGGCGGCGCCGACAAGGGCACCGTCGCGGTCAAGGGCCCCGCCAACACCGCTGAGATACCCGCCAACACCCCCATCAAGATCAGTGATTTGTCGGGTACCTACGTCCCCAAGGCCAACGGGAAGGTCACCTTCACCGCGGGCGTCCTCACCATCAAGGCGCTCGGCACCACCACGACCTGCACCGCGAGCAACAGCCCCGGCCCCTCCCTGGAGCTCGACGTCACCGGAGCCGCCGGCACCGCCGGCACCGGCGGTAGCGGCGGCACCGGCGGCTCCGGCGACCCGGCCGCCCTGCCCAAGACCGGCCCCCTCGACTCGGCCGTGGCGCTCGGCACCCTCGGCGGCACCGTGGTCCTGGTCGGCGCGGCCGGAGTGCTGTGGCTGACCCGCCGCAACCAGCGGGCCTGACCTCCGCTCCCGTACGCCCCGACCAGCAGAACCCCCTCGCACCCGAGGAGCCGCCGATGCGTCCGATCCGCCTGGCCCTGCCGGCCGCGGCCCTGCTGCTGTGCGCGCTCTCGGCGCCCGCCGCGCACGGCGCACCGGCAGTGAGCGGGGACTGGACCGCCGCACCCGCATCCGGCGGCGGGACCCGCCCGAGCGCCGACGGGAGGCCCTACTTCTATCTGGAGGGCGCACCCGGCACGGTCCTGGAGGACACGGTCTCGCTGAGCAACCCGACCGGCACCCCGCTGACGTTGAAGCTGCGCGGAGCCGCCGCCTACAACACGGCGAACGGGGCCTTCGCCGTGCGCCAGGCGCCCGACCCCTGGATCGCGCTCGCCGCGCCCGAGGTGAGGATCCCGCCGCACACCCGCGCCGACGTGCCCTTCGCGGTCACGGTCCCGGCGAGTGCGCAGCCCGGCGACCACCCCGCGGCGCTGGTCGCCACGGCGGGCGGCCGCGAGGTCGGCGTGCGCCTCCAACTCCGCGTTTCGGGACCGACGTTGAGCGCCCTGACCGTGGAGTCCGTACGCGTCGACAAGGCCCATGGCCTCATCCGCTACGCCCTGGTCAACCGGGGCAACACCGCCCTGACCCCGCGCCTCGCGCTGCGCGCCGACGGGGTGTTCGGGCGCGCCCTCGACCGCCCGGCCCGGACCCTGCCGGTCGAGCTCCTCCCCGGGCAGCGCGTCGAGCTGAGCGAACCCTGGCCGCATCCGCCCGCCCTCGACCGGGTCACCGTCCGCCTCGACGTCACCGCGGACGGCGGCGCGCACTCCACCGCCGAGGCGAGCGCCGCCTTCGTGCCGTGGGGCGCGGTCGGCGGGGCGGGTCTGGTGCTGCTCGGAGGCACGGCGGGAGTCCTCCGGTTACGGCGGCGCAGACGCCGCGCCGCGGATGACCCTGAACTACCCGTAATGGAACGCGAGTTGGCGCAGACGGGAGCTCGTCAGTGAAGCCACGCCCGAGGGGCCCGGCCCTCGTCCTGCTGCTGCTCGTCCTGCTCGCGCTGCCGATGGCCGGGCCCTCGTACGCCGACGCCGGCAAGCCCACCGTCGCGCTCTCCAGGGCCGAGGCCGCCAAGGGAGCCGATGTCACCGTGACCGGCCAGGGCTGGCGGCCCCATGCGCTGCTCATGCTGCTCGTCTGCGGGCAGTCCGACCCCGACAAGGGCGTCATCGGCGGCACCAACTCCTGCTCCAACGCCGACGGGCAGGCCGTCACCACCGACGCCAACGGCTCCTTCAGCAAGGCCCTCCCCGCCGCGCCGCCGCCCAAGCCGTGCCCCTGCGTCGTGCATGTGGCGACCGTGCAGGGTGAACAGGCCGTCGTGGACACCGAGTTGAAGATCACCGGGCATCCGGTGGCGCCGCTGCCGAACGCGACCGGCGACGGAAGGCTCGCCGTACTCGCCGAGCCCCGTCTCGACGGCAGCAGCTCCCTGCTGACCTGGTTCGGCGCGCCGCCGAGCCGCACCCTGGTCTTCACCGTCGGCAACCTGGGCTCGGCCCCCGTCAAGGATCCCGTCTTCCAACTCGGCACCTCCCACGGCGTGTTCGCGCCGCAGTGGGAGGACCGGCAGTGGAAGGGCACCATCCAGCCCGGCCAGAAGGCCGAGGTCAAGCTCGACTTCGAGCTGTCGGCCGGCGCCCACGGCGACTACCAGGTCTCGCTCCAGTACGCGAAGAAGCTGCTCGCCACCGAGCCGTGGGGAGTGGACCGGCCCTGGGGCGTGACCTTCTTCTGGGTGCTGCTCTGCCTGGTGGTGCCCGCCGCGGTCTTCCGCATCGGCATGGCCGTGGTCGACCGGCTGCGCCCGCGCGACCCGAAACGGGCGGGCCGGGCCCGGCACCGCGGCATGCGGCTGCCCGATGTGACCGTACGGCTCCCGAAGCCGGGCCCCCGGCCGGGCGAGCGGAAGAAGCCGCCCGCCGAACCGGACCAGGGTCCTCAGAGCGGGACCACGGCCGCGCTGCCGTGGTTCACCCCCGACTCCGCACCGACCGAGAACCACCCCAACCGTTCATGACGTCCCACGACGAAGGGAAATCCGTGACCACGCAACGGAGGATGAGCGCGGCCGGTCTCGCGCTGATGCTCGGCGGCGCGGGGATCATGCTGACCGCAGGCCCCGCACAAGCAGCCGAAGTCTCGTACGCCACCGAGTGCATACCGCCGCCCATCTCCGGTCTGCCGCCGGTCGAGGGGACGACGAAGGTGCAGATCACCGCGCCCGCCACGGCCAAGGTGGGCGACGTGGTGGACGTCGTCTGGAAGTTCACCCAGGCCGCGTCGAACAACCCCAACGTCCTCGACCTCAACAAGGACGTCGTCCTGCCGACCGGCACCCTCAAGGCGGGCGGCGCGCAGAGCGCCGACATCCCGATGAAGGGCCCCCGCCAGAACCCGCCGATCCCCAAGAACAGCCCGATGATCCTTTCGGACATGACGGCCAAGCTGAAGCTGACCAAGGCGGGCGACGTCACCCTGACGCCGGACGCGTACAACATCAACGTCAACCAGATCATGTCGACGGACACCAAGTGCACGCCGAAGGCGGCGGTCGGCGTCGGCGCCACGATCAAGGTGACGGACGCGGGAGGCACGACCGGCGGTACGTCGGGGGGCACCACGTCCGGCGGCGCCACCGGCGGCTCCACGTCGGGCGGCACCACGACCTCCGGGGGCACGACCGGCGGGTCCACCACCGGCGGCACGACTACCTCGGGCGATACCACGGGCGGCACCACCGGCGGCGGCACCGCGACCGGCGGCTCCACCTCCGGCGGAACCACCGGCGGCAGCGGGGGCCAGACCGACTTCCCCGGCAAGGAAGTCGCCGTCAACTTCGCCTGCACCTCGCCCGGGCCTGCCGGCATCCAGTCCAAGGTGACCATCAACGCCAAGAAGAACGGCGGGAGTTACGACCTCACGGTCAAGACGGCCAAGGGCGTCATGAACAGCCCCGCCGACCTTCCGGCGGGCGCGCTCAAGCCGTCCATGCAGGTCACCGTCGGCGGCGCCGACAAGGGCTCGGTGCCCGTCACCGGGCCCGCCAACCCCGACCCGATCAAAGCGGGCGCCCCGGTGAGCCTCACCGACATGGCGGGCACCTACAAGCCGGGCGCCTCCGGCAAGTCCACGCTCAGCCCGGGCGACCTGTCCATCGACGTCACCCTGGGCGGCTCGCCGATCCACATCCCGTGCAAGGTCTCCGGCTCGGCGCCGGTCTCCCTGGAGCTCGACACGGCGGCCCAGCCCGGCGGCGCGGCCGGCGGCAGCGGCTCCGCGGGCACGTCCGGCACCGCCGGCTCCGCGGGCACGACGGGAGCCGCCGGCTCCTCGACGTCCGGGGGCCTCGCCCAGACCGGCGCGAGCGACACGGGCGCCCTGCGCGCGCTCGGCCTGGTCGCGGGCACGGTCCTGCTCCTCGGCGGCGCGATCTTCACCTTCACCCCGTGGCGGCGCCTGCGCGGCACGCGCTGACCTGCCCCGGGAACGCGAAGAGCCGCCGCACCTCGCTGGTGCGGCGGCTCTTCACTTGCGTACGCGGTGCTTAGTGCACGCCACCCATGAGCGGCTTGACCTTCTTGCGGAACATGAAGATCGCGACACCGGCGAGGACGGCGAGCCCGCCCTGGCTGGCGAACCAGTACGTCGAGTCGGTCGGCGCACCGATCAGCTGGAGCAGCGCGATGACCGAGTCGCCGGCCGTGACGGCCAGGAACCAGACACCCATCATCTGGGAGGCGTACTTCTGCGGCGCCAGCTTGGTGGTCAGCGAGAGCCCGACCGGGGAGAGCGTCAGCTCGCCGACGGTCTGGATCAGGTAGACGCTGCACAGCCACAGCGGGGTGACCTTGACGTCGCCGGACGCGGCGGCCTGGGCCAGCATCATCACGAAGAACGAGGCGCCGATGAGCGTGAGGCCGAAGGCGAACTTCGACAGCGTGCTCGGCTCCTGGCGGCGCTTGTTCAGGTACACCCAGAGCCAGGCGAAGACCGGGGCCAGGGCCATCACGTACAGCGGGTTCAGGGACTGGAACCAGCTGGACGGGAAGTCCAGGCCGAACAGGTTGTTCGCCGTCTTGTCCTGGGCGAACACGCTCAGCGTCGAGCCGGTCTGGTCGTAGATGCCCCAGAAGACGGCCGCGGCGACGAAGAACCAGACGTACGCCGACATCCGCGACTGCGAGACCTCGTCGAGGTCCTTGTCGCGCTTGATGCGCAGCAGGTACCAGGCCGGGATGACGAGGCCGGCGATGGTCAGCGGCCAGATGGCCCAGTCGACCGTGAAGTGACCCGAGAGGGCGAGGGCGCCGTAGGCGACGACCGCGACGGCCAGCCACATCAGGACCTTCTTGATGATCCCGGCGCGCTCGGCCTCGGACATCGGCGTCGGGACGACGTCGCTCTCCGCCGACATGTGGCGGGTACCGAGGAAGAAGAACAGCAGACCAAGGGCCATACCCACACCGGCGAAGGCGAAGCCGAGGTGCCAGTTGACGTTCTGGCCGACGGTGCCGATCGTCAGCGGGGCGGCGAAGGCACCGAGGTTGATGCCCATGTAGAAGACCGTGAAGCCACCGTCGCGACGCGGGTCGTTCTTGTCCGGGTACAGGTGGCCGACCATCGTGGAGATGTTGGCCTTGAGGAGACCCGAGCCGATCGCGATGGCCGCGAGCCCGATGAAGAACGAGATCTCGACCGGCACGGCCAGGAGGAAGTGGCCGATCATGATGATCGTGCCGCCGATGGCGACCGTCTTGCGGGCACCCCAGGCGCGGTCGGCGAGCCAGCCGCCCGGCAGGGCGAGCAGGTACACCATCGCGTTGTACACGGAGTAGATCGCGGTGGCCGTGGCCATGTTGAACCCGAGCCCGCCGCTGGACGCCGGGGCGACCAGGTAGAGCACGAGCAGAGCCCGCATGCCGTAGAAGCTGTAGCGCTCCCACATCTCCGTCATGAAGAGGTTGGCCAGGCCGCGGGGGTGGCCGAGGAAGGTCTTCTCGGTGCCAGTGGTGCTGGCGGAGTCCTTCGTCAGGCTGGACGCCATGGTCGATCCTTGCTTGCTCGGGACGCGCGCTTCGTGAGCGTTGAGTCGCGCCCGGTGGGGGAGGGCCGGCACCGGCATGGAGACTGTCCCCCCAACGCCTTTGGGGTCCGGCTCCGTGGGGGAGCGCGAGAAGGACAGACCACACCGGGATCCACACCCCTTGCGCTTCTTCGCGCTGGGGCCCGGCCCGTAGGTCATTCACTGAATCTCAAGACTGGCGAAGCCGGTCCTGTGCAGAAAAGAGACCCTTGGCGCGCCGAGCAAGCCAAAGGTCCCCGTGTAGTGCTATAGGCGTTGGCACACCATACGTCACCCAACTGCGGCATATGGAAGGACTTGAGACATGGATCACAGGCATACCTGGAACCAGTGACCCTGATTCGAAGGTGTTAAACAAGATCGATTGGTGGACCCGCAGGGTGGGTGGATCACCTGACGCATTGTCGCCGCCGCGGACTACCATCACCCCCATGACCCGTGTACTGCTCGCCGAGGACGACGCGTCCATCTCGGAGCCATTGGCCCGCGCCCTGCGCAGGGAGGGTTACGAGGTCGAGGTGCGCGAGGACGGCCCGACCGCCCTCGACGCCGGACTGCAGGGGGGCGCCGACCTGGTCGTGCTCGACCTGGGGCTTCCCGGCATGGACGGCCTCGAAGTCGCCCGGAGGCTGCGCTCCGAGGGGCACACCGTCCCCATCCTCGTGCTCACCGCCCGCGCCGACGAGGTGGACACCGTGGTCGGCCTCGACGCCGGCGCCGACGACTACGTGACCAAGCCCTTCCGCCTGGCCGAACTGCTCGCGAGGGTCCGGGCGCTGCTGCGCCGCGGCGCCACCGAGCCGGTGTCCCAGCCCGCCACCCACGGGGTGCGGATCGACGTCGAGTCGCACCGCGCCTGGATGGGCGACGAGGAGCTCCAGCTCACCGCCAAGGAGTTCGACCTGCTGCGCGTCCTGGTGCGGGACGCGGGCCGGGTGGTGACCCGCGACCAGCTGATGCGCGAGGTCTGGGACACCACGTGGTGGTCCTCGACCAAGACGCTCGACATGCACATCTCGTGGCTGCGCAAGAAGCTCGGCGACGACGCGGCCAATCCGCGCTACATCGCCACCGTCCGCGGAGTCGGCTTCCGCTTCGAGAAGAGCTAGAGCACCTCCGCACATGCGCCGTCGACTGATCAATTCCACACTCGCGGTCGTTCTCGTGGTGATCGCGGTCTTCGGCGTCTCCCTCGTCATCGTGGAGACACGGACCATCAGCAGCAGCGCCCAGGAGAGTGTCGACTCCGAGGCGCTGCGGCTGGTCTCCGTCGTCGACAGCCGCACCCTGGCGAACGAGACGATCAACGTGCAGGTCCTGGACGAACAGATCGACCCCAAGCGCTACGCCCGCATCGAGATCCCGGGCCGCCCGGTGATGGAGATCGGCCAGAAGCCCGAGGGCACCGTCATCAAGGGCACCGCCGTGGGCGAGCGCGGCGAGTCGGTGCTGGTCGAGGAGTCCCGCTCCACGGTCACCAAGGAGGTCGGGCGCACGCTGCTGATCATCGGCGCGGTGGCCCTGCTCGCCATCGTGTCCGCGGTGCTCCTGGCCGTACGCCAGGCCAACAAGCTGGCCTCCCCGCTCACCGACCTCGCCGAGACCGCCGAGCGGCTCGGCTCGGGCGATCCGCGCCCGCGGCACAAGCGGTACGGGGTGCCCGAGCTCGACCGGGTCGCCGATGTGCTCGACTCCTCGGCCGACCGGATCGGCCGGATGCTCACCGCCGAGCGCCGTCTCGCGGCCGACGCCTCGCACCAGCTGCGTACGCCGCTGACCGCGCTGTCCATGCGCCTGGAGGAGATCGCCCTCACCGACGACCTCGACACGGTCAAGGAAGAGGCGACGATCGCGCTCACCCAGGTCGAGCGGCTCACCGACGTCGTGGAGCGCCTCCTCACCAACAACCGTGATCCGCGCACCGGTTCGGCCGTGGTCTTCTCCCTGGACGAGGTCGTCAAGCAGCAGCTGGAGGAGTGGCGCCCGGCCTATCGCAGCGCGGGCCGCGCGATCGTGCGCTCCGGGAAGACGGGTCTGAAGGCGGTCGGGACGCCGGGCGCGGTCGCCCAGGTGCTGGCCGCACTGATCGAGAACTCGCTGATGCACGGCGGCGGCACGGTAGCGGTACGTACCCGCGTCACCGGGAACCAGGCCGTGGTGGAGGTCACCGACGAGGGCCCGGGTGTGCGTCCCGACCTCGGCGCGCGGATCTTCGAGCGGACCATCAGCGGCCGCAACTCCACGGGCATCGGCCTCGCGGTCGCCCGCGACCTCGCGGAGGCCGACGGCGGCCGGCTCGAAATGCTCCAGCAGCAGCCCGCGGTGTTCGCGCTGTTCCTCAGCAGGGAGGCGCGGGGGCGCCGGGAGCCGGAGCGCACGGAGACGATCCGCTGAATCCGGCGCGGTCGGGGCGCCGGGGCTCGGTGAATGCGGTCAGCGCTTGGCGGGGACGGCGGGCCGGGGGTCGTCGAGAAACGATTCCGCCGTCTGCACGGCCTCCCGGGCGGGCAGCGCGCGGAAGACCCAGGTGCGGTACGACCAGAACCGGAACAGCGTGCCGAGGCCGATGCCGGCGAACTTGAAGAAGTTGTTCTGCCACGGGCTGTTCCAGCCGAAGCCGTACGTCGCCGCGTACAGAATCCCGTTCTCGATCACCGCGCCGACCACGCTGAACAGCAGGAACAGCGTGAGCTCACGGGCCCGGCCGCTCTTCTCGCGGTCCCGGTAGGTGAAGTAGCGAAAGCCCAGGTAGTTGAAGGCGATCGCGATCGCGGTGGCCAGCAGGCTGGCCCGCACGACCTGGAGCTCGGTCGTGTGCCGCAGCAGGTTGAAGGCGCCCATGTTCACGAGCACCCCGAGCCCGCCGACGGCGCCGAACTTGGCGACCTCCCGGACGAGCTGTCGCAGTCGCGATGGCGACGCGCCCTGTGCACTCATGGTGATCGCCCAGCCCCGTCCGAGTAGGTGTGCTTTTCGTGCCAGTCAACCCGCCCATGCTAACCACCCCCTCCGCGCGACGCCCCCGGGCGTCCGTATTGCCCCGGGCGGAACCCGGCCATGGAGCGCCCGCGGAGGCTGCGGATACCCTGGAGGTGTGACGTTCCCGGTAGTCGGCATGGTCGGCGGCGGTCAGCTCGCCCGCATGACCCACGAGGCGGGCATCCCCCTCGGCATCAGATTCAAGCTCCTCAGTGACACCCCGCAGGACTCGGCGGCCCAGGTGGTGAGCGACGTCGTCATCGGCGACTATCGCGACCTGGACACGCTGCGTGACTTCGCACGCGGCTGTGACGTGATCACGTTCGATCACGAGCACGTTCCGACCGAACACCTGCGGGCCCTGGAAGCGGACGGCATCGTCGTCCGGCCGGGGCCCGACGCGTTGGTGCACGCCCACGACAAGGGGGTGATGCGCGCCCGGCTCAGCGAGATCGGCGCGCCCTGCCCCCGCCACCGCATCGTGGCCGACCCGGCGGACGTCTCGGCGTTCGCGGCGGAAGGGGAGGGCTACCCGGTCATCCTCAAGACCGTCGTCGGCGGCTACGACGGCAAGGGCGTGTGGTTCGTGCGCTCCGAGGCCGACGCGGCCGACGCCTTCAAGGCGGGCGTCGACGTCCTCGCCGAGGAGAAGGTGGACTTCGTACGGGAGCTGGCGGCCAACGTCGTACGCTCCCCCAGCGACCAGGCCGTGGCCTACCCGGTCGTCGAGTCGATCCAGGTCGACGGGGTCTGCGACACGGTGATCGCCCCCGCGCCCGGCCTCGACGACGCGCTGGCGGGCGAGGCACAGCAGCTCGCCCTGCGCATCGCCTCCGAGCTGGGCGTCGTCGGCCACCTCGCGGTCGAGCTCTTCGAGACCCGCGACGCCGACGGTGTGCCGGGCATTCTCGTCAACGAGCTCGCCATGCGCCCGCACAACTCCGGCCACTGGACCCAGGACGGCGCGATCACCTCGCAGTTCGCCAACCACGTCCGCGCCGTCCTCGACCTCCCCCTGGGCGACCCGCGCCCGCGGTCGAAGTGGACCGTGATGTGCAACGTGCTCGGCGGCGACTACCCGGACATGTACTACGCGTACCTGCACTGCATGGCCCGAGACCCGCAGCTCAAGATCCACATGTACGGAAAGGACGTGAAGCCCGGCCGCAAGGTGGGCCACGTCAACACCTACGGCGACGACCTCGCGGACGCCCGCGAGCGGGCCCGCCACGCAGCCGACTACCTCAGAGGAACGATCACCGAATGAGCGCCCACCCGTCGCCCGGCCGCCACTCCTCGACGAGCGCTGACGCGCACCCCTTTTCCGACGGCCCCGTCGTCGGCATCGTCATGGGCTCGGACTCCGACTGGCCGGTCATGGAGGCCGCCGCCAAGGCCCTCGACGAGTTCGAGATCCGGTACGAGGTCGACGTCGTCTCCGCGCACCGGATGCCGCACGAGATGATCGCGTACGGCGAGCACGCGGCGGACCGCGGCCTGAAGGCGATCATCGCGGGTGCGGGCGGCGCCGCCCACCTGCCCGGCATGCTGGCCTCGGTCACCCCGCTGCCGGTCATCGGCGTCCCGGTTCCGCTCAAGTACCTGGACGGCATGGACTCGCTGCTGTCCATCGTGCAGATGCCGGCCGGGGTGCCGGTCGCCACCGTCTCGGTCGGCGGCGCGCGCAACGCGGGCCTGCTCGCGGCGCGCATCCTGGCGACTCAGGACGCCGAACTCCTCGCCCGCATGCGGGAGTTCCAGCAGGAGCTCAACGACCAGGCCACCGAGAAGGGCAAGCGGCTGCGGGCGAAGGTCGAGGGTTCGGGCGCCTTCGGATTCGGAAAGTGAGTCCCATGACGCATCTCGACGAAGCCCGCGCCCTGCTCGCCCGCCACCCCGTCGTCGACGGCCACAACGACCTGCCCTGGGCGCTGCGCGCCAAGGCCCGTTACGACCTCGATCGCTGCGACCTCGCGACCGACCTGACCGGCCGCACCCACACCGACCTCGCCCGGCTGCGGGCGGGCGGGGTCGGTGCGCAGTTCTGGTCCGTGTACGTCCGTACCGACCTGGCGGGCGACGAGGCGGTCAGCGCGACCCTGGAGCAGATCGACTGCGTCGACCAGATGCTGGCCCGCTACCCCGGCGACCTGGCGCCCGCGCTCACCGCGGACGACATGGAGGCGGCCCGAGCCGAGGGCCGCATCGCCTCCCTGAAGGGTGCCGAGGGCGGCCACTCGATCAACAACTCCCTTGCCACATTGCGGGCGTTGTACGCGCTGGGCGTCCGGTACATGACCCTGACCCACAACGACAACCTGCCGTGGGCGGACTCGGCGACGGACGAGCCGGGGGTGGGGGGCCTTTCGCCGTTCGGCCACGAGGTCGTACGCGAGATGAACCGCATCGGCATGCTGGTGGACCTGTCGCACGTGGCGGCGACGACGATGCGGGACGCGCTGTCGACGTCCGTCGCCCCCGTGATCTTCTCCCACTCCTCGGCCCGGGCGATCTGCGACCATCCGCGGAACGTTCCGGACGACGTGCTGGCCGAGCTGCCGGGGAACGGCGGGGTGGCGATGGCGACGTTCGTGCCGAAGTTCATCCTGCCGGCGGCGGTGGCGTGGACCCAGGCGGCCGACGAGAACCTGCGGGCGCACGGGTACCACCACCTCGACACCTCGCCGGAGGCGATGAAGCTCCACGAGGCGTTCGGGGCGGCGAATCCGCGTCCCGTCGCGACGGCCGCGACGGTGGCGGACCACCTGGACCACATGCGGGAGGTCGCCGGGGTCGACCACATCGGGATCGGCGGCGACTTCGACGGCACGGCGTTCACCCCCTCCGGCCTGGATGACGTCTCGGGGTACCCGAACCTGGTGGCCGAGCTGCTGTCCCGGGGCTGGTCCTCGGCGGACCTGGCGAAGCTGACGTGGTCGAACGCGGTGCGGGTGCTGCGCGACGCGGAGTCTGTATCGCGCGACCTCCGCGCCCGGCGCGGCCCCTCGAACGCGGCACTGGCAGACCTGGACGCGTAACCCGGGGCCCCCACCCCACCCCTTCCCTGAACCCGCCGGGGAGAGTGGGTCGGCTGCGGACCGTGCGTGGTTGCTCGCGCAGTTCCCCGCGCCCCTGGCGGGGTCGGTGCCGGCCGACACCGGCATCTTCAGCCCGTCCGGCGTTTGAGGACGAGCGCCCTTGAGGCGCGAACGGGGTCTGGGGCGGAGCCCCAGGAGGACGGCCCGCACACTTCCCACCCCCCGGCGGGTTTCGGGAAGGGGCGGGGTGGGGCCTCCCGGGGGCTGGGGCGGAGCCCCAGCAGTGTGCGGGGCGTCCCCCGGACGGACCGTCTGCCGCGACCCCGCCGCCCCCGCGTGGCACCGTGGCCCTACTGCCGCCACCGCCGACCCGCCGGGAGCCCCGCCATGGCAGATCTGCAGGACGCCCCCGAGGACACCTCGGCCGTCGGCGAGCTCGGGCCGAACCCCGGACCCCCCGGGCCCCCCGCCCCCGTACCGGAATACGGCGCCGAGTGCCTCGACCGGGCCCGGAACCTGCTCGCCGCCTACCCCGTGGCCGACGGGCACAACACCCTGGCGAAGGCCCTCGGGCAGATCCCCTGGCACGACCTGGAGGTCGGCGAGAGCGGGCTCGACACGGACATCCCGCGGCTGCGGGCAGGCCGGGTGGGCGCGCAGTTCTGGGCGCTGACCGCGGAAGCCGACTGCCCGGACCCGGCCGGGATCACCCTGGACCGGCTCGACCGGATCCGCTCCCTGATCGCCTCGTACCCGGAGTGGCTGCGGCTCGCCCTGACCGGCGGGGACCTCGCGGACGCCCGCAACTGCGGCCGCATCGCCTCGTTCCTCGGCCCGGTGACCGCGCACGCGCTCGGCGACTCGCTGGGCACCCTGCGGGCGTACCACCTCCTCGGCGTGCGGGTCCTCGCGCTGGGCCCGGGCACCCGCTGGACCGAGCCGGGGCTCACCCGCTTCGGCCTGGAAGTGGTGCGCGAGGCGAACCGGCTCGGGATGCTGCTCGACCTCTCGGGCGCGGAACCGGGCACCTGGCGCCGCACCATCGACAATTCCAAGGCTCCGGCGCTGCTCTCGCGCTCGGCGGCGGCCTCCCTCACCAAGCACCCGCTGAACGCCTCCGACGAACTGCTCGCCGAGCTCGGCACGAGTGGCGGGGTCTGCCTGGTGAGCTTCGACCCCGAGCAGATCGAGCAGGGCGGCCGGCCCGTCTCCGTACGCGACGTGGCCGATCACATCGAGCGGGTGCGGGATGTGGCCGGGCCCTCCCACGTGGGCCTTGCGGGAACGTTCGGGCTGGTCAGGGGCGCCCCGCGGATCCCCGGCCTCGAAGACGCCTCCTGCTATCCGACGCTGATCGCCGAGCTCCTCGGCCGGGGCTGGACCGAACCCGAAATCGGGGCGCTGACCTGGGAGAACTTTGCCCGGGTCGTCCGCGACGTGGAGTTCACCGCCCGCGCCACGGCGCCGCGCCGAACCCCGTCGAAGGCCACGATCGAGGATCTCGACGGGCCCTGAGCGGGTGTGCTGAGCGCGGCCCGGCCGCAGGAGTCAGGCGCGGGGACGTCCCATCGCGCGGTACGTCCAGCCCGCCTCGCGCCACTTCGCCGGGTCCAGAGCGTTGCGTCCGTCCAGGATGATCCGGCTGGAGGTCGCCTTCGCGAGCTCGGCCGGGTCGAGGTCGCGGAACTCGCGCCACTCGGTCAGGTGCAGCACGACATCGGCGCCGCGCACCGCGTCGTAGGCGGAGTCGGCGTAGCCGAGCGTGGGGAAGAGGCGGCGGGCGTTGGCCATGCCCTTCGGGTCGTACACCGTGACCTGGCCGCCCTGGAGGTGGATCTGCCCGGCGACGTTCAGCGCGGGGGAGTCCCGTACGTCGTCGGAGTCGGGCTTGAAGGTGGCGCCGAGGACCGCGACCCGCTTGCCGAGGAAGGTCTCGCCGCCCACCGCCTCGCGGGCCAGCTCCACCATGTGGCCGCGGCGGCGCATGTTGACCGAGTCGACCTCGCGCAGGAAGGTCAGCGCCTGGTCGGCGCCGAGCTCGCCGGCCCGCGCCATGAACGCCCGGATGTCCTTGGGCAGGCAGCCGCCGCCGAAGCCGATGCCGGCCCGCAGGAACTTCTTTCCGATGCGCTCGTCGTGGCCGATGGCCTCGGCCAGCTTCACCACGTCGCCGTCGGCGGCCTCGCACACCTCGGCCATGGCGTTGATGAACGAGATCTTGGTGGCGAGGAAGGAGTTCGCCGCGGTTTTGACCAGCTCGGCGGTCGGGAAGTCGGTCACCACGAAAGGCGAGCCCTCGCCGACGGGGCCCGCGTACACCTCGCGCAGCAGCTTCTCGGCGCGCTCGCTCTCCACGCCGACCACGATCCGGTCCGGGTGCAGGGTGTCGTCGACGGCGAAGCCCTCGCGCAGGAACTCCGGGTTCCACGCCAGCTCCACGCCCTCGGGCAGCGCCGCCGCAAGGCGGGCCGCCGAGCCGACCGGCACCGTCGACTTGCCCACGACGAGCGCCCCGTCCCGCAGGTGCGGGGCGAGCGAGCCGAAGGCGGAGTCCACGAAGCTCATGTCACAGGCGTACTCGCCGTGCTTCTGCGGGGTGTTCACGCAGACGAAGTGCACGTCGCCGAACGCCCCGACCTCCTCCCAGGAGGTGGTGAAGCGCAGCCGCCCGGTCGCGCCCTCGATGCCCGCGACGTGCTTGCGGAGCAGCTCTTCGAGACCCGGCTCGTACATGGGGACGCGCCCCTGGCCCAGCATCTCGATCTTCTCGGGGACCACGTCCAGGCCGAGCACCTCGAACCCCAGCTCCGCCATGGCCGCGGCATGGGTGGCTCCGAGGTATCCGGTGCCGATCACGGTGATCTTGAGGGCCATGCGGTGCTCCTGGAAGTGCGGGCTCGGGAGGCGGGCAGCGTACGGGCGACAAACGCGCTGCCCGAGCATAGTCGGGCCCCGGGCGGGCCCCCTTTTCGGGCTGTCGCCAAGCTCACGTATGCCTGCGGCGGTCCGGCCCCCTAAAATTAGGTTACTTAACGGTAGTTAGCGTCTTGGGGAGTGAGAGACCTTGGCCGGAACGGCTGGCAACTCGGAGTTCGACCTGTACCGCCCGTCCGAGGAGCACGACATGCTCCGCGACGCCATCCGCTCGCTCTCCGAGGCCAAGATCGGCCCGTTCGCGGCCGAGGTCGACGAGCAGGCCCGCTTCCCCCGGGAGGCGCTCGACGCGCTGGTCGCCAACGACCTGCACGCCGTGCACGTGCCGGAGGAGTACGGCGGCGCCGGCGCCGACGCGCTCGCGACCGTCATCGTGATCGAAGAGGTCGCGCGGGTCTGCGCCTCCTCCTCCCTCATCCCGGCCGTGAACAAGCTCGGCTCGCTCCCGGTGATCCTCTCCGGATCCGAGGAGCTGAAGAAGAAGTACCTGGGCCCGCTGGCCAAGGGCGAGGGCATGTTCTCGTACTGCCTCTCCGAGCCGGACGCCGGCTCGGACGCGGCCGGCATGAAGACCAAGGCCGTGCGCGACGGCGACTTCTGGGTCCTCAACGGCGTGAAGCGCTGGATCACCAACGCCGGTGAGAGCGAGTACTACACGGTCATGGCCGTGACCGACCCCGAGAAGCGCTCGAAGGGCATCAGCGCCTTCGTCGTCGAGAAGTCGGACGAGGGCGTCTCCTTCGGCGCCCCCGAGAAGAAGCTCGGCATCAAGGGCTCGCCGACCCGCGAGGTCTACCTCGACAACGTCCGCATCCCCGCCGACCGCATGATCGGCGAGGAGGGCACGGGCTTCGCGACCGCCATGAAGACCCTGGACCACACCCGCATCACCATCGCGGCCCAGGCCCTCGGCATCGCGCAGGGCGCCCTCGACTACGCCAAGGGCTACGTCCAGGAGCGCAAGCAGTTCGGCAAGGCGATCGCCGACTTCCAGGGCATCCAGTTCATGCTGGCCGACATGGCCATGAAGCTGGAGGCGGCCCGCCAGCTCACCTACTCGGCCGCCGCCAAGTCCGAGCGCCTCGACAGCGACCTGACGTTCTTCGGCGCCGCCGCCAAGTGCTTCGCCTCCGACGTCGCCATGGAGATCACCACCGACGCCGTCCAGCTCCTCGGCGGCTACGGCTACACCCGCGACTACCCGGTCGAGCGCATGATGCGCGACGCCAAGATCACCCAGATCTACGAGGGTACGAACCAGGTCCAGCGCATCGTGATGTCGCGCAACCTGCCGTAGCGGCAAGGGAGTCGACGAAGGTCCCGCATCCGTCGCGTACGGATGCGGGACCTTCTCGTGCTGTGCTGTCCGTCAGTGCTGGGCGGCCTTGCGGCGGCGTACGAGGGCGATCGCGCCGGCGCCGAGGACCACCGCGCCGCCCGACAGGGCGAGCTGGGGGAGTGCCGAGGAGGAGCCCGTCTCCGCCAGGGCGCCGCTCTCGGGGGCGGTGGCGGACAGCGGGGTCGCCGCGGCGCCGCCCTGGGGGCGGGGGGCCGTGCTCGGCTTCGACTCGCCGGTCTTGGTGGGCTTGGCACCGGCGGCCAGGACGTCGAACTCGTACCTGGCCTGGCTCGGCGTCCCGCCGCACGCGCCGTCCGCGTTGCGGTAGTCGGCGGCCACGAACAGGTCGGCCCTGCCGAGAGGCGTCGAGCCGTCGACCTTCAGGCGCAGCTTCACATCGGCGCTCTTGCCGGCCGCGAGGTCGGTGACCGGGCCCGCCTGGTTGAGCGGCAGGTCCTTCCAGCCGTTCGAGCCGGCGTCCGACCACTGGAGGTGCACCAGCTTGTCGATGTCCTTGCCGCCGCCCTTGCCGTTGACGTACGCGTAGACGAACGGCCAGAGCCGGTCCAGCTGCTTGCCGGTCCCGTTGGTCACCCGTACCGAGAAGTCGGCGCTGGAACCGGCCGCGATCTGGGACGGGAAACCGTTCAGGACGGCCGTGAGACCCATGTCCTGCGAGCACTTGCCGCCCTGGCCGCCGGTGCCGCCCTCGCCGCCGGTCGCCTTGGCGTCGGCGAGCGCCTTGTCGGCGGCCTTCTTGTCGGCGAGCGCCTTGGCGGTGGCGCCCTTCGCACGGTCGAGCTCGGCCTGCGCCGCGCTCTGGGCCCGGTCGGCCGCCTTCTTGGCGGTGGCGAGCTTGCCGGCCGCGGTGGCGTTCGCCGTGTCGGCCGCGGTCACGGCCGCCTCCGCCTTGGCGACGCGCTGGGCCGCGAGGTCCTTGTCGACCGGGCTCGCGGTGGCGGGCAGCGCGTTCTGCCAGGTCTTCGCGTCGGCGAGCTCCTGGTCGGCGGCGGCCTTCACGCGGGCGGCCTCGTCCGCGTCCTTCTGGGCGGTCTTCAGCGCGACCATGGCCGGTGCCGAGTCCAGATCGGTGAGCGCCTTGCGCGCCGCGCTCTCGTCGGCGGCGGCCTTGTCGTACGCCTTCTGCGCCTCGGCCGCCGCTTTTTCGAGCTCGGCGATCGTGGGTCGCTTCGCGGTCTGTGCCGCCGGTTTTCCGTCGGCGAATGCCGGGGTTACGGAAAGCAGCAGAGCGGGTGTGGTGACGGCGGCGGCGACGGCCGTCGCGAGAGTACGGCTTATCTTCACTGGAGCCCTTTGTGAGTCCAAAAGAACGGTCCAAAAGAACGCAAAAGAAATAGGCCGTGATCGTAGGGCCGCGACGCGGTGCGGGGGAAGCGGAAAAAAGCCCGCCGCCGGGCACCCGACGGGTGCCCGGCGGCGGGCAAAACACAACAACTGGGGGCAGTTGCCCACGGTTCCTGTGGTTTCTCTGTGACTCATGTCATGCGGCACCGGCCAACGCCCGTGCCCCGGCGGCTACTTGACCGTGACCGTCTCGTCGTTCTTCAGCTCGTTCACCAGCTGGGTGACCTTCGGCTTGTCCCACAGGAGCGAGGTCTGCGGGCCGTCGCCCGCGACCGGCATGTTCATCGAGATGCCGTCGCCGCCGGTGATGCCCTTCATCGCCCAGAACATGGAGCCCAGGTCGAACAGGCTCATGTCCTTGTCGACGATGAGGGTGTCCAGGCCCGCGCCCATCACGGGGTACAGCTTGAACGGGTTGAGGACCGTCGTCGGCGTCGCCGTCTGGCTGGCGAGCGCGGACAGGAACTTCTGCTGGTTCTTCGTGCGCTCCAGGTCACCGGCGGCATAACCGTGCCGGTTGCGGACGAACGCCAGGGCCTGCTGCCCGTCCAGGGTCTGCTTGCCCTTCTTGAAGTCCGCGCCGGAGTCCTTGTCCTTGATGTCCTGCGGAATATCGAGTTCCACGCCGCCGACCGCGTCCACGATGTTCGCGAATCCCGCGAAGCCGATCTCCGCGTAATGGTCGATGTGCAGTCCGGTGTTCGCCTCAATGGTGCGGACGAGCAGTTCGGGACCGTCTATGGAGAACGCCGCGTTCAGCTTGTCCTTGCCCTTGGACGGGAACGACTTTCCGGAGTCGGAGCCCTTGAAGCTGGGGATCGTGACCCAGGAGTCGCGGGGCAGCGAGACCATCGTGTTCCCGTTGTCGCCGACGTGCAGCAGGATCATCGAGTCGGTCCGCTTGCCCTCGGCCGAGCCGGTGTGCAGCTTCTTCTTCTCCGCGTCGGACATGCCGTCGCGGGAGTCGGAGCCGACGATCAGGTAGTTGGTGCCCTTGCCCTCGGCGGGCCGGTCGATGACCTTGGACAGGTCGACCTCGCGGCGCACCTTGCCGTCCGCCCAGAAGTACGTGGCGACCGAGGTGACCAGGAGCACGACGACCAGCGACAGCACCCCGATGGTGATCCGCCTGCGCCAGTTCGGCGCCGCCCCGGGCCTGCGCCCGCCGCCGCGCCGCGGCCCCTCGGGGCCACCGGGCCCGCCGGGGCCCGCCGGACCCCGGCCCGCCGGGCTGCCGTAGACCTGGCCCTCGCTGTACCCGCTGTCGTACGAGCCCTGCGCGGGCACGCCGCCCCGGCCGTACTGCTGCGGCTGCCCGTAGCCGTTGTCGTACCCGGGCTGCTGCTGCGGGACGGGGCGCTGCGGGGGAGGGACGGGGGCGGGCCGCTGGACGTGCCGCATCCGGCGCGCGCCCTCGGGCTGCGCGGCGGAGCTGCCGCGGCCGTAGGCGTCCTCGCCGTTTCCGCGGGCGTTGCCATTGCGGGCGTCGGGCCATTCGTTCATGCCGTCCAGCATGCACGGCGGCCCCGGGCCGCTGACAGGGCAGGGTGGGATTCGGGGCAGGGCTGTTGCAAGGCTGATGCAAAGAGGTTCGGCGCGGCGCCGCCTAAAGTGAAGACATGACTGATCTTCCGGGCAAGCCGACCTCGGCCTCCCGAACCACCCTGAGCCACATCATGACCACCCATGACACCAACCTCCTCGGCACGGTGCACGGCGGCGTGATCATGAAGCTGGTGGACGACGCCGCGGGCGCGGTGGCCGGACGCCACTCGGGCGGCCCGGCCGTCACCGCCTCCATGGACGAGATGGTGTTCCTGATGCCGGTCAGGGTCGGCGACCTCGTGCACGTGAAGGCGCAGGTCAACTGGACTGGCCGGTCCTCGATGGAGGTCGGCGTGCGGGTGCTCGCCGAGCGCTGGAACGAGTCGACCCCGGCCCAGCAGGTGGGCTCCGCCTACCTCGTCTTCGCGGCGGTCGACGCCGACGGCAAGCCCCGCCCGGTGCCGCCGGTGGTCCCCGAGACCGAGCGCGACGAGCGGCGCTACCAGGAGGCCCAGATCCGCCGCACCCACCGCCTCGCGCGACGCCGCGCGATCATGGAGCTCAGGGAGAAGCGGTCCGCCGAGGGCCTGGACGACTAGGGCCTGTCCGATGGGTCAGGGACAGATCACCTTGTCCCCGGTCACCGTCCCGAAGGCGCCCTTGGGCTGTTCCTCCGCGCGTACCGGGACCACGTCCTTGAAGTCCGCGCCCGCCGTCACCCTCAGCGTGGCGCCCAGGCCCTTGACCGGGCGCAGCTCGCTGCCCGGGAGGGCGATCGCCAGGGAGCCGGCGGAGCGGTCCCAGCGCGGGTCGTACTCGATCAGGGTGCGGCGCAGGGCCGGGTTGGTGCTCGGCCGGGGGAAGCCGGTGGTCTTGAAGCCGGTGGCCTGCAGCGCGTCGTCGACGCGCTGGCCGAGCCCGTCGTCGCGGGTCCCGTTGTAGACCTGCACCTTGATCCGCGCGGGGTCGACCTCGACGATCGAGCCGGGATTCCTGCGCGGCGGCTTCGCGTCCTTGGAGGCGGGCTTCGACGGGGCCGCGTGCGGGGTCAGCGGCTTGTCGTCGCGGAGCAGCTGGAACAGCTTCTTCGCCTTGGCCGCGTCCCACTTCACGGTCGAGCCGACACCCTTGATCTGGATGCCGAGCTGCTCCAGCGGCACGGTGGTGAAGTCCGATGAGGAGGGCGAGAACCCCTTCATCGCGGAGGTGAAGTTCAGCATCTCCTCCACTCCGAAGCCCTCGTCGGCGCGTACCGAGGAGAGCATGGACGAGGCGAACTCGCGGAACTTCACCGGGTTCAGGAGTACCCCGTTGCTCGTGGCCTTCGCGACGAGCGCGGCCAGGAAGCGCTGCTGGCGCTGCATCCGGCCGAGGTCGGAGGAGCCGTCGGTGTGCCGGGAACGCACGTACTGGAGGGCTTCGCCGCCGTTCAGCTGGTGGGTGCCCGCGGCGAGGTCGAGGCCGGTGTAGGCGTCCTTCATGGGGCGGGTCGTGCAGATCTGCACCCCGCCGACCACGTCGACCGTCCTCATGAAGCTGGTGAAGTCGACCTCCAGATAGTGGTCGATCTTCAGCCCCGTCGCGTGTTCGACGGTGCGCACAGTGAGCGGGGGCCCGCCCTCGGCGTAGGCCGCGTTCAGCTTCACGGGGTGCTTGTCGTGGTGCCTGCCGGCCTCGTCGGTGTGCTCGGGGACCTCGGCGTAGGAGTCGCGCGGCAGGCTCACCACGCTGACCCGGTCCCGCTCCGCCGACACGTGCACCATCATGATCGTGTCCGTGCAGTGGCAGGCCGCCCCGCCGAGCCGGTACTTCTGCTTCTCCTCCGCCGTGATCTTGTCCCGCCCGTCGGTGCCGACCAGCAGGATGTTCGTGCCCCGACTGCCCTGCGGCCGGTTCTTCATGTCCCGGAACGGGTCGACCCGGCCGATCCCGCTGTCCAGGCTGGTCACCACCGCATGCCCGACCCCGCCCGCGCCGAGCACCAGGACGGACAGCGTGGTCGCGAACCGCAGGCCCCAGCGGGGGCGGTCGTCGTGCTGTCTGCTGCTGGGCTGACCGGGTCGTAGGGAGCGCGGACGGGGCGGCGTGGGCACGGGGACCTCCGCGGGTGACAGGGGGATCTTGAGCACCGTAGGCCCATACGATCAGCTACCCCGCGCACCGCCCCGGCCGCCGCGCGACCGTGTCCCCCGTTCGCGGTAACGTGACCACCGATGAACGCCACGCCTGCTGTTTCCGTGATCATGCCGGTCCTCAATGAGGAGCGGCACCTGCGCAACTCGGTCCGTCACATCCTGGAGCAGGAGTACGCGGGCGAGATGGAGGTGGTGATCGCGCTCGGCCCGTCCACGGACCGCACCGACGAGATCGCCGCCGAGCTGGTGGCCGAGACCGCGTCCCACGAACGGGCCCGGGTCCACACGGTCCCCAACCCCACCGGGCGCACGCCCGCGGCCCTGAACGCCGCCATCAAGGCCTCCCGCCACCCGATCGTGGTACGCGTCGACGGCCACGGCATGCTGTCGCCGAACTACATCGCCACCGCCGTACGGCTCCTGGAGGAGACCGGCGCGCAGAACGTCGGCGGCATCATGCACGCCGAGGGCGAGAACGCCTGGGAGGACGCGGTCGCCGCCGCGATGACCTCGAAGATCGGCGTGGGCAACGCGGCCTTCCACACCGGAGGCGCGGCCGGGCCCGCCGAAACCGTGTATCTGGGTGTCTTCCGCCGCGAGGCCCTTGAACGACAGGGCGGCTACAACGAGGAGTTCATCCGCGCCCAGGACTGGGAGCTGAACTTCCGGATCAGGGAGGCCGGCGGCCTCATCTGGTTCTCGCCGGAGCTGAAGGTCCAGTACCGGCCCCGGCCCTCGGTGAAGGCGCTGGCCAAGCAGTACAAGGACTACGGGCGCTGGCGCCATGTGGTGGCCCGCTACCACGAGGGCTCCATCAACCTGCGCTACCTGGCGCCGCCGACCGCCGTCTGCGCGATCGCCGCGGGCGTGGTGGTGGGCGCGCTGGTCACGCCGTGGGGGTTCGTGGTCCCGGCCGGCTATCTCGCCGCGATCGCCGCGGGCTCGCTGCCGGCCGGCAAGGGGCTCTCGCTCAAGGCCCGTGCCCAGATCCCGGTGGCGCTCGCCACCATGCACATGTCGTGGGGCTACGGCTTCCTGACCAGCCCGAAGGCGCTGGCCAAGAAGGTCATCGCGAGCCGCCGCCCGAGCGTGCGGACCACGTCCGTCTGAGCGGACGAAGCGAAGAGCCGACGGAACAGAGCGTACGAAACAGAGCGCACGAAATAGGGGGGCGCCCGGTGCCGCAAAGCACCGGGCGCCCCCTTTCGCATGCGTGCGCGGGCTAGAAGCGGTAGGGCGCGTACACGTCCATGCAGGCGCCCTTGTCGGCTCCGTTGACCGACTCGGTGTCCTTGAGCGGATCGCTCGCCTTGGGGTCCTGCTTCGGGTAGCTGTCGCCGGTGCGCCAGTCGCCGCCGACCACCAGGGTCAGGCCCTTGACGTCGGAGGCCTTGACCGCGGAGGCGGGCAGGCCGAGCGCCGTGGCGACCGACTCCGCGTCCGCCTTGCCCTGCGCGCCCGCGGCCTTGGGGTAGTCGACCTCGCTGGTGGAGGCGGGGCTGCCGGAACCCGTGTCGGCCTTCTTGAAGCCCTTGGCCTTGAGGGCGGTGACCACCTCGGTGGCCCGGCCCTTGGCTGCGACGCGGCCGCCCGTGCCGGTGCCGTTGACCACGGTCACCGCGAGCGAGTCGGGGGCCGCGGCGGCCGGGCCCTTGGAGGGTGCGGGGGCGGGCTTGCCGTCGTCCTTGCCGTCCAGCGGCTTGTCGTCGCGCAGCATTGCCCACAGCGCGTCGGCCTTCGCCTTGTCCGGAACCACGTGGGCTTCGGGGTCCTTGGGGTCGGGCAGGCGCGGCATGGTCAGCATGTTGATGCGGTCCATGGGGATGTTCTTGAGCTCCATCCCCAGGTCGAACAGCTTCTTGACGGTGCCGAGTTCGGAGGAGACCTGGAGCGACTTGGTCGCGGTCTCGGCGATGTCCATCAGGCGGCCCGTGTCGGTGAACGCGTTCTGGTCCTTGAGGTTGCGGATCACCGAGTTCATGTACATGTGCTGGGCCTGGGAGCGGCCGATGTCGCTGCCGAACGCGTGCCGGGTGCGCAGCCACTGCAGGGCCTGCTCGCCCTTCACGTTGTGGTTGCCCGCGGTCAGGTGCAGGTGCGAGCCACCGGGCTGGAGCTTGGTGGAGTGGTCGTCGATGTTCTGCTTCACGCAGACGTCGGCGCCGCCCACCGCGTCCGAGATGGCCACGACGCCGGCGAAGTCGACCATCATCCAGTGGTCGATGTAGATGCCGGTCAGCTTCTCCCAGGTGTCCAGGACGCAGCCGGCCCCGCCGCGCCCGAGCGCCTCGTTGATGATGGCGTTCGTGGGCGGGTTGACCTTGTTCTTCGCGGTGTCTTTGCACTCGGGCACGTCCACGCGGGTGTCGCGCGGGATGCTCACGACCGAGGCGTTCTTGCGGTCGGCGGACACGTGGAGCAGCATCTGCACGTCCGCGTGCGGATCGCCGCCCCGGTCCTTCTTCGCGCCGCCGAGCTTGACGTTCTCGTCCGAGTTACGGCTGTCGGAACCGATGAGCAGGATGTTCAGCGGCGTCTGGCCGTCGGCGTTCGGCGCGGTCTTCTTGGCGTCGCTGCCGCCCGCGCTGCGGTCGCCCTTGCGGATGTTGTTGTTCAGGTGCTGGTAGTACAGGTAACCGGCGGTGGCCGTCCCGAGTATGAGGACCGCGAGCGTGATCGCGGTCCATCTCAGTATGCGGTGCTTGCGTTTGCCGCGTTTGCGGCGGCCGCCCCGGCGGTGTCCGCTGCCGGACGCCGCCGCGTCTCCCGGCGCGTCGCTGCCGCCGGACGCGCCGGAGCCGCCCGCCGGCTCCGAACTGCCCGACTTCTCCGGCGGGTTGGACCCGTGGGGCGCGTCGTCCTCGTACAGGCTCTCGTCCCAGCCGAGTTCGTCCGCGCGCCCCACACGTCCGTCCGTCCCCTCCCCGCGCACACTGTTCCTGCCCACCCCAATACCCCCCTGTCCGTCAGACTCCCCCTGAGGCCCGGGCGGGCCGTGAGTCTGCTACTTGGCGCACACCGACTTGTCGGCTTCGACCTTCTGAATGCCCTCCGGTGCCTTGGCCGGAGCGGCTATGGGTGTTCCCGCCTGCTTGAAGTCGGGGCCGAGGGTCAGCACCATGGGCTCCTTGCCCACGGCGTCCTTCGTGCCCGGCTGCAGTGCCGAGGCGGACAGGCCGAGCAGATCCGCGAGCTTGCGGGCCTGGTCGGCCTGGTTCGGTGCGTAGGCCAGGACCGTGGCGGGGACCTTCGCCGGCGCGTTCGAGCCGTTGCTCGACTTGAGCACGCCCTCCTGGTTCTGCATCCAGGTGACCATTTCGCCCGCGGAGCCCGCCGCCGCGCCGCCGTTGAGCACGTTGACCCGTACGTCGGAGGCCTTGGCGCGGGGGCCGTTGAGGCGGGCGGCCTCCTCGGCCGCGGCCGCGTTCTTGGCGTCCGCCTCCTTCTTCTTCACCTCGGTGAGCGAGGTGTCGGCGCGCATCATCGCGAACAGCGCGTCGGCCTTCGTCGGGTCGGGCACGACCGTGATGTGCTTCTTGCCCTCGGCCGGGTTGTCTATCACCGGCAGCGTGGTGAAGGTGATGTTCTTGGCGTCGATCTTGCCGATGACCTGGGCGAGGTCGGTCAGCTTCTTGATGCTGCCTATTCCGGAGTCGACCGTGAGGGCCTTGGTCGCGGCGTCCGCGAGCCCGTACATCTTGGTCGGGCTGCCGAGGGTGTCGTCCGACTTCATCTGCCGGATCATCGAACTCAGGAACTGCTGCTGCTGTTTGATCCGGGAGAGGTCGCTCTCGTCACCGAAGCTGTGCCGGGTCCGTACGAACGCGAGGGCCTGCTCGCCCTTGACGACGCTCTCGCCGGCCGGGAGCTTCAGATGCGACTTCGGGTCGTTCACCGGCTTGGCGAGGCAGACCTTGACGCCGCCGACGGCCGTGGACAGCTCCTTGACGGCGTTGAAGTCGGCCATCATGAAGTGGTCGACGTTGAGCCCGGTGAGCTGCTTGACCGTACGCATCGTGCAGCCCGGGTCGCGGCCCTCCTGGCCCAGGCTCGTGTTGAACCGCACCTTCTTCTCGGCCGGCACCGTCTTGGTGGTGCCGTCCTTCTGCTTGGTCGGGCAGGCGGGGATGTCGGTGATCATGTCGCGCGGGATGGACATCGCGGTCGCGTTGGTCCGGTCCGCTGAGACGTGGAAGAGGATGTTGGTGTCGGCGTGGCCCTCACTGCCGGCGTCGCCGTAGCCCTCGTTGCCCGCGCCGGTGCGCTTGTCGGTGCCGATGACCAGGATGTTGAACGCGCCGTCCGGCACCGAGCTCTTGCTGCCCGCGTCACCGACGTCGACGGTGTTGAGGTTGCCGTTGAAGTGCTGGTAGAGCCAGTACGCGCCGCCCGCGCCGACGACGAGGACGAAGCCCATCACGCCGCCCGTCCACAGCAGCGCCTTCTTCTTGCGCGTCGGCTTGGGCTTGCGCTTGCGGCGGCCCGGGGTGTCGGGGGACTCCTCGGATGACTGGTTCGATCGGCGGTTGCGCTGCCCGGGCACCTCGCGGCGCCCGGAACGTCCGGACTGCCCTGATCTTCCGCCCGGCGCGCGACCGGTCGACGACCGGCCGGGAGCGGAATTCGACTGCGTTCCGGAAGGATTCAGTCGCAATTCGTAAGTGCCGGTGTCCGGGTTGAGGACCCACTGGTCTGCGGGGTCGACATCATCGGCCCGCCCACGGCTCTGCGCATCCACGGTTGTTTCTGTCCTCCGTCGGTGCCGAGTCGCTTCCCCCAAAGCGCTCAATCATTCGCTCCTGCAGTGCCCGGCCCGCTGGCCGGTCGCACCGGATCGCGTCACACTATCTGGCCAGTTCGCCCAAGAGCGACGGCCGTGACAAATTCCACGCCCTTTACAACCGGGCATTTGGCCCCAATCCGCTGGTCGTTGCGCGCATTTCACAGGTTGTAGACATACACGCCCGGCTAGCCGCACATGCCGGAGGCAGCGTTCGTCCCCGAGTAGAGGGGCGTCGCCGAAGCGCTCGGCGAGGGGTCTGGATCGTCGGGCCGCTTGTCGTCCCCGCCGGAGCCGGGCTTCTCGCTCTCCTTGGTCTTCGGCACGTCCGCGGCGGGCGCCACCTTGATCGGCCGGTCTTCGCGCAGCTGCTTGAAGAGCCGGTCCGCGTCCGGCTGCACGAGCTCGTCGCGGTTTCCGTCGTACGCATAGGGCTGACGCGGAACGGTCAGGAAGCGAATGTTCTCGGTCGGAATACCGCGCACCGAGCGCACCAGCTCGTACAGGTCCCGCAGGGTGTTCAGGCCCGGGTCCGTGGTGATGGACCGGGTCGCAGCGTCCAGGACCGGGAAGAGGCGGGTCGGGTTGAGCAGCACCCCGTTGCTCTGCACCTTCTTGATCAGCGAGCCGAGGAACTGCTGCTGGCGGTCCATGCGCTGGGTGTCGCTGCCGTCCCCGAAGCCGTGCCGCGAGCGTACGAAGCCCAACGCCTGCTCCCCGCGCAGCAGTTGGCGTCCGGCGGGGAGTTTCAGTTGGGCCTGACGGTCGTCGACCGGCTCCTTCAGGCAGACCTCGACGCCGTCCACCGCGTCGACCATGTCCTTGAACCCGCTGAAGTCGACCACCATGTGGTGGTCGATCCGGATGCCGGTCATCTTCTCGACCGTACGGATCGTGCAGGCCGCGCCGCCCATCTCGAACGCCGAGTTGAACTGGGCGAATTGCTGTCTGGTCTCGGTGCCGTCCGGCCTGCCGCAGGCGGGAATGTCCGCCATCAGGTCGCGGGGCAGCGAGACGGCGGTGGCGCTGAGCCGGTCGGCGGCCAGGTGCAGCAGGATCGTGGTGTCAGAGCGCTGGCTGCCGCCGTCGTCCCTGCCGTACGAGGAGTTGTTGCCCGCGCGCGAGTCCGAGCCGATGAGCAGCAGGTTCTGCGCGTCGTGCACGACGGAGGCCGGCCGGTCCCGCTCGTATTTGTCCAGCTCGTGCGCGGCGGTGGTGTCCGTCTGGATGTTGCCGTCGAGCTTGCGGTAGAACCACCAGCCGGTTCCGGCCGCCGCGAGGACGACGACGGAGACGCCGAGCGCGGTCCAACGCAGCCAGCGACGGCCGCCCTTGGCGTCCGGGGGCTCCGGGTCCCCTTCGGTGTCGGGGGTCTCCGCGGGCTCGGGGGCCTCGGGCTCCGTGTCCGGACCGGTGCCGGTGGGCGGCGGCGGTGGCTGCTCGGCCCCGGCCCGGTCTTCCGGTTCAGGGGGAGTGCCAGCACTGTCGGTCACGTCGGCATCCATCCTCACGGGCCATCACGGGGTCGGCGGGCGCGCCGCCGGGCACCCCGGTAGACGGCCGAATCGCGCGCATGGTTGTGCGTACGGTCGATCATCTACCGGAGGTGCCGCCGGGGCCCGAGGGGTCGGCCCCCGAGTGGGCCACAAGGGTGGAGATCGGCGGAGGGTCACAGCGAGCGGTGCGTGACCCGCTCGCTCTCGGCCCGCTTTTCGAGGCCGCCGTCGGCCAGTTGGGCCAGATTGCGGCACAGGACGACCGAGCCGCCCGAGGCGAGCGGCGCGTACAGACCGCTCGCGAGCCCGGGCCAGCTGTCGTACGAGAGCGCCGAGAGCAGCCGCGCACCGGAGTCGAGGGCGAGCTCGGCGGCTTCCGCGCGGGCCCGCGCGACGAGTTCGGCGGCGCTCAGTTCGAGGCCGTCGACGGCGAGCGCGGGGGCGTCGGGGTCGACGGGCACGAACGGCGCGAACCGGTCGCCCTGGCTCGGCACCTCGACGGCGTAGTCCATGAACCCGGCGGGCGGCTGGGGGAAGCGGCCGCCGAGCGGGCGCAACGCGAGCGCCACCCGCTCGCCGGTGCAGGCGCGGGCCTCGTCAAGGGTGTCGGGGCCGCTGACCACGAGGCCGGCCGCGGCCGGATCGCCGCCGATCTCGACGGCCACGCCCACCGAGTGGCAGGCCATCAGCCACACGGCGCTCTGCCAGTGCGCGGGGAGCAGCAGCGCGAGGCGGTCGCCGGGCTCCGCGGCGAGATCGCCCTGGAGCAGATTCGCGGTCTTGGCCACCCAATTGGCGAAGGTGGCGACGGACAGTTCCACGCGCTCGCCGGTGGCGTCGTCGTAGAACGTGATGAAGGGGCGGCCCGGGTCCGCGGCGAGCGCGGATCGCAGCAGGTCGGCAGGGGTGCGGTCGCTGGCGTTCACGCGGGCAAGGCTACGTGGCGCACCCCCGCGGCACCGGCACCGGTGGGCGGGGTGCGTACACCGGTTTGGCCGACGGGCCGTCAGTTCCGCAATGGACAGGATTGCCCGTCTATGTCCACGATCGTCAGCATGCGTAGCTTCCATGCGTCTTCGATCGGCGTCGCCGCTCTCGCGGCCCTCACCCTTCCCCTGGCGGCCACGACACCCGTAGCGGCGTCGGATTCCGCGCCGCCGCCCGCTGCGGAACTGGCCGGCTCCACCCAGTCGCTGCCGCTGGAGCCGCTGTCCGGCACGGGCCGCGCGGCGGACGGCGCGTCCCAAGAGGGCCTGGCCCAGCGGGAAGTGCGGCCGTTCTCGCTGGTCGGCGTGGTCTGGGACAACGCGGACGACGAGCTGCACGGCAGCGTCCAGGTCCGCACCCGGGGCCGCGCGGCCGGCACCTGGTCCGCCTGGCAGGACCTGGAGACCCACAACCACGACCATGCCGCCGACCCCGGCACCCCCGAGGCCGCGCGCCCCCTGCACGGCTCGACCGCGCCGCTGTGGGTCGGCGACTCGGACGCCGTCGAGGCACGCGTACGCGCCGAGGACGAGCCGCTTCCCGAGGGCCTGCGCCTGGACCTCGTCGACCCGGGCGCCGGCCCCGGCGAGGAGGTCGCGGGCGAGGGCACCCGTGAGACGCGGGTCCCCGATGTGCTGCCCGCGCTCGACGAGCCCGCGAGCCAGGACGAGGCCGAGGCCGCCGAGGCCGCCGAGGTGGCCGGGGCCCCGGCCGAGGCCCGCCCGTATGTCGGGAAACGGCCGCGCATCATCACGCGCAAGGGCTGGGGCGCCGACGAGCGGATGCGTGAGAGCGGGTTCATCTACACCAAGAGCGTCAAGGTCGCCTTCGTCCACCACACCGGGACCGGCAACGCATACAGCTGTGCCGAGGCGCCCTCCGTCCTGCGCGGTATCTACCGCTACCACGTCAAGAGCAACGGCTGGCGGGACATCGGCTACAACTTCGCCGTCGACAAGTGCGGAAACATCTACGAAGGCCGCGCCGGGGGTGTGGCCAAGGCCGTCATGGGCGCGCACACTCTCGGTTTCAACACCAACAGCATGGGCATCGCGCTCCTTGGTACCTACAACGACACGAACCCGTCCGCCGCCGCCCTCAAAGCCATCGAGCAGCTCTCGGCCTGGAAGCTCGGGCTGTACGGAGTGAACCCGAAGGGCAAGAGCACGCTCGTCTCCGCCGGCGGCAATCGCTACAAGAAGGGGAGCAGCGTCACGCTCAATGCCGTCTCCGGTCACCGCGACGGATTCGCCACCGACTGCCCCGGGGCGCGCCTGTACAGCAGGCTCGGCGCGGTGCGGACCGCGGCGGCCCACTACCAGGGCCGGCGCTGACCGGGCGGCATGAGCATCCGGACAGTCTGCATACACTGGCCGGCCGGGAGTTCCGCCCGAGCGTGACGGAATCCGAAGGCCGGCCCCAGCAGGAAGCAGAGACGACAGGTGACAGAAGCGATCCTCCTGGTCGGCGGCAAGGGCACGAGGCTGCGCCCGCTCACGGTGAACACGCCCAAGCCGATGGTTCCGGCGGCCGGCGTCCCCTTCCTCACCCACCAGCTGGCCCGGGCCCACGCGGCGGGCGTCGACCACATCGTCCTGGCCACCTCCTATCTGGCCGAGGTGTTCGAGCCGTACTTCGGCGACGGCTCCTCGCTCGGCCTCAGCATCGAGTACGTCACGGAGGACGAGCCGCTGGGAACGGGCGGCGCCATCCGCAACGTGGCGTCCCGTCTTCGCTCGGGCCCCGACGACCCGGTCCTGATCTTCAACGGCGACATCCTGACCGGCTTGGACATCAAGGCCCTCGTGGACACCCACAACACCTCCGGCGCGGACGTCTCCCTGCACCTGACCCGGGTCGACGACCCGAGGGCGTTCGGCCTGGTCCCCACGGACCCGACCGGCCGGGTGACGGCATTCCTGGAGAAGCCCCAGACGCCGGAGGAAATCGTCACGGACCAGATCAACGCGGGGGCGTACGTGTTCCGCCGCGCGGTGATCGACGAAATCCCGGAGGGCCGGCCGGTCTCCGTCGAACGGGAAACCTTCCCGGGGTTGCTGTCGGCGGGCGCCCACCTCCAGGGAATGGTGGATTCGACCTACTGGCTGGACCTGGGCACCCCGCAGGCCTTCGTCCGCGGCTCGGCGGACCTGGTCCTGGGCCGCGCCCCTTCCCCGGCCGTACCGGGCCGCTGCGGCGACCGCCTGATCCTCCCCACGGCCGAGGTGGCCCCCGACGCGAAGCTGACGGGCGGCACGGTGGTGGGCCACGGTGCGGTGGTGGGCGAGGGCGCGCGGATCACGGGCAGCACGATCCTGTCGGACGCGGTGGTCGAAGCGGGCGCGGTGATCACGGACTCGCTGGTCGGAGCGGGCGCGCGCATCGGTGCGCGGACGATCCTGGCGGGGGCGGTCGTGGGGGACGGCGCGAGAGTGGGTCCGGACAATGAGCTCCGCGAGGGGGTACGGGTGTGGTGCGGGGCGGTGCTGCCGACGGGGGCAGTGCGCTTCTCCTCGGACCAGTAGCCCGGGCCCCCGCTCCTCAAACGCCGGAGGGGCTGAGTCGGGGCTGTTTTCCGCTGCTTCCACTGCGGACGGGTGGGGGCTGGTCGCGCAGTTCCCCGCGCCCCTGGCAGCGCTGGACTTGGCAGGGTGCCCATGCAGGCATACCCAGCCTGTCATGGGGGTCCCCCCTGGCCCTTGAGGCCTTGGGGGAGTTTGAGGACGAGCGCCCTTCAGGCGCGAATGGGGTCTGGGGCGGAGCCCCGGGAAAACCGGCCTCACCCCATTCCAACCCCCGGAGGCCACGCGGCGGAGCCGCAGAGTGTCACAGCGGGAAGGGGTGGGGGGCAAAGCCGCGTACCCTCGAAGGGCACCCCACTCCCGAGGAACCCCCGTGGCAGGACGATTCGCCCCCCGCACACCCAGCCGCCGCCCCATCCCCGCCCCGCGCGCGGCAGGGCGGACCCGGACCTGGGCCCCGGCGGAGGGCCCCCTCGACCTCCCCCTGACCCTCGGCCCCCTCAGACGCGGCCCCGCAGACCCCACCTACCGCACCACCCCCGACGGAGCGGTATGGCGCACATCGAGAACCCCCGCCGGCCCCGCCACCCTGCGCGTGACCGCCACGAAGGACACCGCGCAGGCCGAAGCGTGGGGCGAGGGTGCGGAGTGGATGCTGGACCAACTCCCGGCCTTGCTGGGTGAGTTGGACGATCCCGGGGCCTTCGCGCCCCGCCACCGCCTCGTGGCGGAGGCACACCGCAGGCGGCCCGGCCTGCGCCTCGGCCGTACCGGCCTCGTCCTCGAATCCCTGATCCCCTCCGTGCTGGAGCAGAAGGTCACGACGACCGAGGCCTACCGCGCCTGGCGGCTCCTCGTCCGCAAGTACGGTGAGCCCGCCCCCGGCGCCCCCGACGGGATGTACGTCATGCCCGACGCCAGGACCTGGGCGCTGATCCCGTCCTGGGAGTGGCACCGCGCCGGCGTCGACTCCAAGCGCTCGGACACCGTGATGCGCGCGGTCAGGGTGGCCCGCCGCATGGAGGAGGCGGCCGCCATGGACCCCGCGAAGGCCGCCGAGCGGCTCCGGCTCATCCCCGGCATCGGCCCGTGGACCGCCGCCGAAACCCTTCAACGGGCCATCGGCGCCGCCGACTTGGTGACCGTCGGCGACCTCCATCTGCCCGGCATCATCGGCCACGCCCTCGCGGGCAACCGGAACGCCGACGACGCCGAGATGCTGGCGCTGCTCGAACCTTATGCGGGCCAGCGCCACCGGGCCGCCCGTCTGATCCTGCTCAGCGGCCGTACCCCGGAGCGCCGCGCCCCGCGCATGCAGCCCGGCAACATCGCCCCGCTGTAGGCGGGTTGAGCGAAGAGGGCCGGTTCAGCGGACCTCTATGAACGCCGACGCCTCCCGCTCGGGCCGCTCCCTCGGCGGCTCCGCCGCACGGCCCACCGCCACCGCCCCCATCGGGTCCCAATGGGCGGGCAGGTCGAGGGCGTCGCGTACGACATCGCGGCAGAACATCGTCGAGGACACCCACGCCGAGCCGAGCCGCTCGCCCGCGAGGGCCACCAGGAAGTTCTGGACGCCCGCGCCCGCCGCGACCACGAACATCTCGCGCTCGGCGCCGTCGCGGCGGGCGTCGCCGTAGGAGTGCGAGCCGTCCATCACCAGGCAGGGCACCACCAGGTACGGCGCGGCGCGCAGGACTTCGCCCCGCGCGACCCGCTTGGCGATCGACTCCTCGGACTTGCCGTCGCGGCGCAGGTCCTCGATCCAGGCGTCCCGCATCGCGTCGAGCAGCCGCGTGCGCGACTCCTCCGATTCGAGCAGCACGAAGCGCCAGGGCGTCGTGTGGTGCGGGGCAGGCGCGGTGACCGCCGCCGCCACCGCACGCCGTACCGCGCCAGGGTCGACGGGCTCGGCAGTGAAGGCCCGTACCGTACGCCGCTGGGTGACCGCCTCCCGTACCGCCTCCGAGGTGCCCAGGCGGAACATGTCGTCGGCCGAGGAGCGGACCATCTCGCGGGCCGAGCCCTCGCCCAGGACGTGGCCGAGCCCGCGGACCACGGCGACCGGAAGCCCGCCGGCCTTGCCCTTCACCAGGTCGCCCGCGGCGGCCAGCTCGTCGGCGAGCGAGACGACGGTCGCGCTCAGCGGATTGCCGTGCGCGTCCGTGCCGCCGCGTAGATCGTCCAGGACGCGTACGCCACTGGCGCCGATCGCCACATCGGTGAGCCCGTTGCGCCACGGCCGTCCGAAGGTGTCCGTGACGATCACGCCGACCTCGACGCCGAGCGTGTCGCGCAGCCCGGCGCGGATCGCGGCCGCCGAGGCGTCCGGGTCCTCGGGCAGCAACAGGACTGTCCCGGCAGGGGTGTTGGAGGCGTCGACGCCCGCCGCGGCCATGATCAGGCCCTGCCGGTTCTCGACTATGCGCAGGGTGCCGCGCCGGGCCACCACCCGTACGGTCTCGGCGTCTATGGCTGCCTCGCGGTCGGCGGCCCCGATGATCCGGCCCTCCGCCTTGGAGACGATTTTCGAGGTGACGAGCAGGATGTCGCCGTCGGCGAGCGCGGGCTCGGCCGCCGCGATCAGCTTCGCGAGGTCGTCACCGGCCCGCACCTCGGGAAGACCCGGCAGCGCCCACACCCGGAAGGAAGGGTTCACGCGCGGACCTCCTCCGCCAGCGTGAGGGCCTCGCGGGCCATCGCAGCCGTCGCGTCCAGGTCCGTCATCATCAGCGGCACGGCACGGCAGCGGATGCCCGCCTCCTCGATCCGCCCGACCGATCCGGCGTCCACGCTGTCGACCAGCCAGCCGTCGAGCAGCCCCGAGCCGTAGTGCTCGGCGACCGCCGCCGCCGTGGACTCCACGCCGACCGCCGCGAGCACCTTGTCGGCCATGCCGCGCACCGGGGCGTCGCCCACGATGGGGGAGAGGCCGACCACGGGCACGCCCGCCTCGGCGATCGCCTCGCGGATGCCCGGCACGGCCAGGATCGTGCCGACCGAGACGACCGGGTTGGACGGCGGGAACAGGATCACGTCGGCCGCGGCGATCGCGTCGAGGACGCCGGGCGCGGGCTTGGCCTGCTCGGCGCCGACCGGCACGACGGCCTGCGCGTCCACGGAGGCCCGCAGCTTCACCCAGTACTCCTGGAAGTGGACGGCCTTGCGCTCGCCGTCCACGTCGATGGCCACATGGGTCTCCACGCGGTCGTCGGACATCGGGATGAGCCGGACGCCGGGCTGCCAGCGAGCACACAGCGCCTCGGTGACGGCGCTCAGCGGATAGCCCGCGCCGAGCATCTGCGTACGGACGATGTGGGTCGCGAAGTCGCGGTCGCCGAGCCCGAACCACTCGGGCCCCACCCCGTATGCGGCGAGCTCCTCCTTCACGGTGAAGGACTCGTCGGTACGTCCCCAGCCCTGCTCCTCGTTGATGCCACCGCCCAGGGTGTACATCACGGTGTCGAGGTCGGGGCAGACCTTCAGGCCGAACAGATGGATGTCGTCACCGGTGTTGCCGATGACGGTGATGTCCGCGTCGGGGGCGGCGGACTTCAGACCACGGAGGAAGCGGGCACCACCGATGCCGCCTGCCAGAACCACAATGCGCATGCCGACAGTCTGTCAGGCGGAGCCCGATCCTTTGAGGGGCGGTGGTCGGGATTGGGGCCTCCCCTGTTCCTTCAGGACTTGGGGAAGGGTGGGAGCGTCAGGCGGGTACGACATCCTGGGCCGCCGGGGAGGAGCTCTGGCTGGCATGCATCGGCATGTCGGTGAGGCCCGGGTAGTAGACGTGCAGGCTGACGGCCGGTTCCAGGGAGTCGTTGACGACGTCGTGCACATAGCCCGGCGCGAAGACCCGCTGGGATCCGGCGCCCAGGTTCTGTACGCCGCGCTCGGTGCGCTCGGTCAGCTCGCCGGCCAGGACGGTCAGCACGCCGGAGGACGCGCCGTGGTCGTGGGCGCCGCTGCCCTGGCCGGGCACCCAGGACAGGAGCCAGACCTCGTAGCCGGGCCCGGTGCGCAGCCGGTGGTACCAGCGGGAGACCGCGTCGTACTGGACGAGGTGGGCCCACTGGGAGCGGTCGGCGGCGATCGAGCGGGCGAGTCCGGCGAACTCGGCGACGGTGGCGGGGTGCTCGCGGGCGGGCTGCAGGAGGTGCTGGACCTCAAGGATGTCGCCGGCGATCTGGAGGTCGCTGTGGCTGCTGTTCATGGTGCGGGGGTTCCTCGGCAGAAGTGCTGGGGTGTCGCAGATGAGGTGTCTCGCGGAGACGGCGGCCGCCCGGAGCGGACGCGTGGCGTCTCGGGGGAGGCGAGGGGAGAAGCTGGATCGCACGTGGCGCTGGAGGTGCGGAATCAACAGCTGGAACAGCAACAGCGAGCCTGGACAGCGCTGCGGAACCCACGGGTATGGGTCGCTCGGTGCGCTGCGGTCACTGACATGCGGTCCAGGAGAACGGGTCGGTGGGTGTGTTGTCAACCCAATGACCGATTTGGCGGCAATGTTTCACCTCATCCGGTTACTGGAGCCGGAGAAAGGTTTGTGCAGTCGCGGGGCCGGAGATGTGGCGCAGCAACTGTGCAACCAAACGCCGTTGCCTTCTCGTGATCCGAATGTGATCCGGGCCGCTTTCCGGGTACGGGCGCAACAAGATCAACAATCGGCTCGTCCTCCTCTGTGGTCACAGTCGAGCGGGGGTCGGGCGAACCGGTGAGGAGAGGCGTCGGCGTGGGGCAGTGGCGGGTGTCACCTTTTAACCGATTTGAACACTTTCCGCACGGCCTTGGTTCCGCAGAGTGAATACGGGGCCCAATAGCAGATCTCGGCTTGACTGGCCCGGATCCACGCACTTGTAATTTCACTCGTGTCGTTCAGCCGGATTCGGTAACGGCAACATCACGGGGCAGCAAAAGACAGACGAGGGGCGCACATGACCGAGCTGTTTCAGGAACTGCTGGTCGACGAGGCCGAAGAGGAGCTCGGCTGGCAGGAACGGGCACTCTGCGCCCAGACCGACCCCGAATCCTTCTTCCCCGAAAAGGGCGGCTCCACCAGGGAGGCCAAAAAGGTCTGCCTCGCCTGCGAAGTGCGCTCCGAATGCCTTGAGTACGCCCTCGCCAACGACGAGCGGTTCGGCATCTGGGGCGGTCTGTCCGAGCGCGAGCGCCGCCGTCTGAAGAAGGCCGCAGTCTGAACTCCTCGAGAAGGGCCGTCGAGAAGCGCCCTCGGGAAGGCCGCCGTCTGACCCCCGGCGACCGCCCTCGGGGGCCCAAACCGCCCAACTTCGTACACAACCAACGGTCCGTCCCCTGTGCCCCGTCCGCAGGCGGCGGACCGTTTGTGTGGCAGCCGTTAGTGTGGGGCGCTGTCCACGGCACTCCGGTCACGTCAGAGCCCGTCTCGCAACACCGGCCGCGCCGACCGCAGTCAGCACAGCAGCCTTCCGGGGCGGAGGGGCCCGTACCTCGATGTCCGTGCACAGCCAGTCGACGGCCCCGTACGAGGCGGCCGCGACTCCCGAGTTCCCCCGACATGTCGTCACCGCCGTGGTCGTCTCGCACGACGGCGCACGCTGGCTCCCCGACGTCCTGGCCGGACTCCTGGGCCAGGAACGCCCCGTGCAGAACGCGTACGCCGCCGACACCGGCAGTGCCGACGACTCCGCCCGCCTGGTCACCGAGGCCCTCGGCGCCGAACGCGTCCTGCACCTGGCCCGTCGCACCGGATTCGGCGCCGCCGTCGAGGAGGCCGCTCGCACGGCGCCCGTGCTCGGCCCCGAGGAACTGCCCTATCTGAAGCGCCCCAGCGGCTGGGACCCGGTCTCGCGCACCTGGCGCGACGACAGCTACGACCTGCCCGAACTCCCGCACGGCGAGCCCGTGCAGTGGCTCTGGCTGCTCCACGACGACTGCGCGCCGGAGCCCGACGCGCTCGCCGAACTGCTGCGCGTCGCCGACTCCAACCCCTATGCCGCGATCATCGGTCCCAAACTCCGCGGCTGGTACGACCGCAAGCAACTCCTCGAAGTGGGCGTCTCCATCGCCCACAGCGGGCGCCGCTGGACGGGCCTGGACCGGCGTGAACAGGACCAGGGCCAGCACGACCAGGTCCGCCCCGTGCTGTCGGTGTCCTCCGCGGGCATGCTGATCCGCCGTGACGTCTGGGACGAGCTCGGCGGCTTCGACCGCAGGCTGCCCCTGATGCGCGACGACGTCGACCTGTGCTGGCGCGCCCACGCCGCCGGCCACACCGTCCTCGTCGCCCCCGACGCCGCGGTCCGCCACGCCGAGGCCGCCGCCCGCGAGCGCCGCACCGTCGACTGCGCGGGCCGCTCGGTCGTCAACCCGCACCGGGTCGACAAGGCGGGCGCCGTCTACACCATGCTCGTCAACTCCCGTCCCGCACTGCTCCCTTACGTGCTGCTCCGCATCGTGATCGGCACGCTCCTGCGCACCGTCGCCTACCTCGTGGGCAAGGTGCCGGGGCAGGCCGTCGACGAGGTCATGGGCCTCTTCGGCACCCTGCTGCGGCCGGGCAGGATCCTCGCCGGACGCAAGCGGCGCGGCAAGAGCGGCGTCGAGGCGAGCGAGCTGCGCCCGCTGTTCCCGCCGCCCGGCGCCACCATCCGCGCCACCGTCGAATCCATGGCCGGCAGCCTCGGCGCTGGCACCGAGGACACCGGCGGCTCCCGGCACGGCGCCGTCGAATCCGGACCCGGCGGCGACGACGCCGACTTCCTGGAGATCGAGCAGTTCGCCCGCCTCAAGAAGATCGCCCGCAAACCGGCGCCGGTCCTCTTCGCGCTCCTTCTGCTCGTCTCCCTCGCCGCGTGCCGCGATCTGTTCGGCGGCGGCACCCTCATGGGCGGCGCCCTGCTGCCCGCCCCCGACCACATCGGCGGCCTGTGGGGCCGCTACGCCGACGCCTGGCACCCCATCGGCGCCGGCGGCACCCAGACCGCGCCGCCCTACCTGGCGATCATCGCCGTCCTGTCCGCGCTCTGCTTCGGCTCGACCGGCTTCGCGCTGACCCTGCTCCTGGTCTGCTCGGTCCCGCTGGCCGGGCTCACCGCGTACTTCGCCTCGCGCCCGCTCGTCGCATCCCGCCAGCTGCGCGCCTGGGCGGCCATCGCGTACGCCTTCCTGCCCGCCGCCACCGGCGCGCTCGCCGCGGGCCGGCTCGGCACCGCCGTCCTCGCGATCCTGTTGCCGCTGATCGGCCGGGCCGGGGTGTCCGCCGCCGGGTTCCGCGGCGACGGCGCGCGCGGCAGCTGGCGCGCCACCTGGACGTACGCGCTGCTCCTGACCATCGCGACGGCGTTCACGCCGGTCGTGTGGCCGGTCGCGGTGCTGCTCGGCATCGGCGTGCTCGGCCTGCGCCGGGGCGACCTCGGGGCGTACGGCCTGCGCTTCCTGGCCGCCGTCGGCACCCCGCTCCTGATGCTCGCGCCCTGGTCGCTGACCCTGGTCACCGGCCCGTCCGGCTTTCTCAGGGAAGCGGGCCTGGAGTACGGCGACGGCTCGGCCGGCGCGCTCGACCTGCTCGGGGCGAGCCCCGGCGGGCCCAAGACCATCGGCGGGCTGCTGCTCATCGGCTTCGTCGGAGCCGCGCTCGCAGCCCTGCTCCGCTCGGAGCGCACCGTCGCGATCCGCACCGCCTGGGCGGTCGCGCTCACCGGCTTCCTCTTCGCGGTCCTGTCGAACCACAGCGCCTGGGCGGGCCCCGCGACCCTCGTGTACGGGCTCGCGCTGCTCGCCGCCGGGGCGCTCGGCGCCGAGAACGGCCGGACCCGGGTCGCCGGGCACGGTTTCGGCTGGCGCCAGCCGGTCGCCGCTCTGATCGCGCTCGCGGCCGCCCTCGGCCCCGTGTACTCCGCCGCGAACTGGATGATCGGCGGCGCCGCGGGCCCGCTGGAGCGCCGCGACCCCGTGCAGGTACCGGCGTTCGTCGCCGAGGAGAGCGGCACCCGCGACCAGGCCCGCACCCTGGTCCTCGGCGGCACCTCGCCCGCCAAGGTCGCGTACACGCTGGTGAGGGGCTCGGGCGCCCAGCTCGGCGACGCCGAACTCGCCGCGTCCGGCGGCTCGGACGCCGGGCTCGGCAAGGTCGTCTCCAACCTCGTCGCAGGCTCCGGCGCCGACCAGTCGACCCAGCTCAGTGGCTACGCAGTGCGCTATGTGCTGGTCCGCGACGGCGCGCCCCGCTCCTTCGCGCGCACCCTCGACTCGACGCCCGGCCTCAGCCGCCTCAGCCAGCTCGACGGCAGCGCGCTGTGGCGGGTCGACCGCCAGGTCGCCCGCGCCGTGATCGTCCCGGCCAAGGGCGGCGAGAGCCTGCCCGTGGCCGCCGACCCCGTCGACATCCACACGAAGATCCCGGCGGACCAGGCGGGCGGCGTCCTGCGCATCGCCGACAAGGCCGCCCCCGGCTGGACCGCCACCCTCGACGGCAAGGCGCTCAAGAAGACCACCGTCGACGGCTGGGCCCAGGGCTTCGAACTCCCCTCCGGCGGGGGCAAGTTGGACGTCACCTACGACGCCCCCTTCACCCACACCGCCTGGATCTGGATGCAGGCAGCGCTCGCCCTGGTCCTGCTGGTGCTCGCCCTGCCGGGCCGCCGCCGCGAGATCGACGACGACCTGCCCGAGGCCGAGGAGACCCTGGCGGCTGTTCCCGCACAGCCCGCCGCGGGCGAGGGCCGCCGGGCCCGCAGGCTCCGCGCCCAGGCCGAGGTCCCCGGCGAGGCCCCGGGCGCCGGACAGCCCGCCGAGCAGGCCGGGATCCCGCAGCAGCCGGCGTACGACGAGTGGGACGCGGCGCAGTACGCCACCACCTCCCCGGCCGCCGACCCTGCCGAGTCCGACCAGCAGGCGCAGCAGCAGTACGACCCGTACCAGCAGCAGTACCCCGGCTACCAGCAGTACCCCGACGGCCAGTACGCCCAGGTCCCGTACCCCGAGCAGCACTATCCCGAGACCCCGTACCCCCAAGTCCCGGGCGCCGACGGCCAGTTCGGCCAGGGCCAGTACGCCGACGGGCAGGGGCAGCAGCCGTACGACCCCTACCAGCAGCAGGCGCAGGGCCAGCCGCTGCCGCAGGACGGGAGTTACGACCCGTACGGCTACGGATACCCGCCCGAGCAGCCCGAGCAGCAGCCGCACCGCCCCGACGGGAGCCAGCAGTGAAGCGCACCACCCTCTCCCTCGCCGCGGGGGCGGTCGCCCTCGCCGCGCTGACCGGCTTCGCCTCGCTCACCGCGCCCAGCGGCTCCGCCGACACCGGCGCCAAGTCCCCGGCCCGGCTGCCCGTCGAACGCTCCAGCCTGCTGTGCCCGGCGCCCAGCACCTCCGACCTGGCCCAGACGACGTACACCGCGTTCACCCCGAAGGGCGCCGCGGGCAGCCCGCAGGGCAAGCCGGGCACGGCCGTGCTGAGCCCGGCGGTGCCGCCGCCCGCCGATGCCGGCGCACCCTCGCCCGCCGCCTCGGCCGACAAGGCGAAGAACGGCAAGGGCAAGGACGGCAAGGACAAGAAGCCGGCCGACAAGCCCGCCTCCGACAAGCCGGTCATCTCCCTGAAGGAACCGGGCAAGCCGGCCGCCGCCACCGCGTCCGGCGCCGACGCACCCGCCCTCACCGGCTCCGCCGACGGCCTGCTCGCCCCGGGCTGGGCCGCCCAGCAGACCACCCAGATCATCGGCGGCGCCGGGCGCGCCCTGCTCGGCACCAGCTGCACCGCGCCGGACGCCGACTTCTGGTTCCCCGGCGCGTCCACGGCCAAGGACCGCCAGGACTACGTCCACCTGACCAACCCGGACGACACCGCGGCCGTCGCCGACATCGAGCTCTTCGGCAAGGACGGTCCCCTCAAGGCCGACATCGGCGAGGGCATCACGATCCCCGCCAAGTCGAGCGTCCCCGTTCTCCTCTCCACGCTGACCGGCACGGTGGCCGACGACCTGACGGTGCATGTCTCCACCCGGGCCGGCCGCGTCGGCGCGGTGGTGCAGGCCACGGACGCCAAGGCGGGCGCGGACTGGCTGCCCGCGTCGGCGGACGCGGCCGCCTCTCAGGTGCTTCCGGGCATCCCGGGCGACGCCACCGACGTACGCCTGATCGTGCACGCCAAGGGCGCGGACGACGCGGACCTCAAGGTGAAGCTCATGGGCAAGGGGGGCGGCTTCACACCGGCGGGGCTGGACACCGTCCACGTGAAATCGGGGATGACGGCGTCCTTTGATTTGAAGAACGTCACGAGGGGCGAGACGGGTTCCCTTCTGCTCACCCCGGTTTCGGACGGCAGCACTCCGGTCGTCGCGGCGCTGCGCGTGGTCCGTGGCACCGGCGACAAGCAGGAGACCGCCTTCATCCCGGCGACCAACCCGGTCGGCACCCGCTCGACGGTCACCGACAACCGTGACAAGGCCGCCACGCTCGCGCTGACGGCGCCGGGCACCAAGGACGCCACGGTGAAGGTCACCTCCTCCGCGGGCACCGAGGCCGGGGAGCCGCAGTCCAAGACGTACACCGTGAAGGCCGGCACCACCCTCGCCGTCGACCCGCCGGTCCCCTCCGGCCTCAAGGGCTCGTACGCGCTGACCGTGGAGCCCGATCCGAACGGCGGGCCCGTCTACGCCTCGCGCACGCTGGCGATCACGCAGGACGGGGTCCCGATGTTCACGGTGCAGACGCTGGCCGACGACAAGGGCACGGTCGCCGTACCGGCCGCCTCCCAGGACCTCTCGGTCCTGGAGAAGTAGGCCAGGAGAAAGAAGAGGGCGCTCAGTCCTGTCCGTACCGCGGGTCGACCGACTCGGGTGCCAGGCCCAGGAGTTCGGCGACCTGCTCGACCACGACCTCGTGGACGAGCAGCGCGCGCTCGTCCCGGTTCTTGGTGCGGATCTCGACCGGCCGGCGGTAGACCAGGATCCGGGCGGGCCGGTCCTTGCCTGCCGGGAGCGCACGGCCCAGCGGCACCGCCTCGTCGCTCCAGGCCGCCGATTCCCCGTCGTCGTCCGCGGTGCCCAGGGAGTCCTTGAACGGCACGTCGGTGACCAGGAACTCCACCTCCGCCAGCTGCGGCCAGCGCCGCTCCAGGCGCTCCACGGAGTCGAGCACGAGATCGCGGAAGGTCTCGGCCCTGCTGGCCGAGAGCGGCACCTGGGGAGGCGCCACGGGCCCGCGCATGCCACGGCCGTGCCGGTCGCGGCGCCGGGGCCCCGATCGGGAGCCAGTACCTTCGGCTGAGCTGGAGCTGTCCATCACTGACGCAGCGTAGCCCTCCGGAGCCGGTGGCGATCGCGGCGACGGCCCGGGGGACCGCATGTCGCGGGCGTGGCGCGCGCATGGCGCGGGCATGTCGCGGGATGACCATTTCGGCCACGCATGAGAGCGGTTACCGGCCCGTCCGACACCTAGGATTTCGCGTCGTTTGACCGAATCGTTCCCAAGTGGCGGTCGGCGCAAGGGCGGTAACCGCCCGTGGCCCCCTGTTCCCGTGCAGGTCAGCGCAGTTGCTCGGGCGCCTCCTGTGTGCGAGCTCACACCGCGACACGGGGGAGTGACCTGGTGGAGAGTCGTCGCGGCCCGGTCAAGAGTGCGGTACCGTCCAACGTCGTGAGCCCTGTACGTCGCTGTTCGCGCACCGCGTGCGGCCGCCCTGCCGTCGCGACACTGACGTACGTCTACGCGGACTCGACCGCAGTTCTCGGTCCGCTCGCCACCTACGCCGAACCCCACTGCTACGACCTGTGCGCCGAGCACAGCGAGCGCCTGACCGCGCCCCGCGGCTGGGAGGTCGTCCGTCTGACGGATGCCTCCGCCCCGGCCCGCCCCAGCGGCGACGACCTGGAGGCGCTCGCCAACGCCGTGCGGGAGGCCGCGCGCCCCCAGGAGCGCGCCGCCGAGCCCGGCGGAGCGCGCGCGGCGGACCCGGCGGAAGTCGGCCGCCGAGGCCATCTGCGCGTCTTGCCCTCGCCCGAATCCTGACCCCGAACCGCCGTCGTCGGAGGGTCTCCCCAGCTGGTGTCCCGCAACCCACAGGTGTCGCGGCCGAGTTGACACAGTCGAGCCGGGTCCACCGAAGCTGTGGCCGGCGCACAGGTGGCGGCGGGTAGTTTGGGAGCCCGGTCGGCGCTCCGGGGAGGGCGCCGTCGACGACATCAGGGAAGGTTGGGCCGTGGCTGCTGATCTGTCGCAGATCGTGAAGGCGTACGACGTCCGCGGAGTGGTGCCGGATCAGTGGGACGAGTCCCTTGCCGAGCTCTTCGGCGCGGCCTTCGTCACCGTGACGCGGGCGGACGCCATTGTCGTCGGCCACGACATGCGGCCCTCGTCGCCCGGCCTCTCGGCGGCCTTCGCGCGCGGCGCGGCCGCCCTGGGCACTGACGTCACCCTCATCGGCCTGTGCTCCACGGACCAGCTGTACTACGCCTCCGGCGCGCTGGACATGCCGGGCGCGATGTTCACCGCCTCGCACAACCCGGCCCAGTACAACGGCATCAAGATGTGCCGCAAGGGCGCGGCCCCGGTCGGCCAGGACACCGGTCTCGCCGAGATCCGCGAGCTGGTCGAGCGGTGGTCCGAGCAGGGCGCCCCGGCCCCGGCGGCTGAGGCGGGCACGATCGGCGAGCGCGAGACGTTGACGGACTACGCGGCCCATCTCCTGTCCCTCGTCGACCTCTCCTCCATCCGCCCCCTGAAGGTCGTGGTCGACGCGGGCAACGGCATGGGCGGGCACACCGTGCCCACCGTGTTCGCGGGCCTGCCCCTCGACCTGGTCCCGATGTACTTCGAGCTCGACGGCACCTTCCCCAACCACGAGGCCAACCCGCTCGACCCGGCGAACATCGTGGACCTCCAGGCCCGCGTCATCGCCGAGGGCGCGGACCTCGGCCTCGCCTTCGACGGCGACGCCGACCGCTGCTTCGTCGTCGACGAGCGGGGCGAGCCGGTCTCGCCCTCCGCGATCACCGCCCTGGTCGCGGCCCGCGAGCTGGCCCGGCACCCCGGCGGCACCGTGATCCACAACCTGATCACCTCGTGGTCCGTCCCCGAGGTGGTCCGCGAGAACGGCGGCACCCCCGTCCGCACCCGGGTCGGCCACTCCTTCATCAAGCAGGAGATGGCGGCCACCGGAGCGATCTTCGGCGGCGAGCACTCCGCGCACTACTACTTCGCCGACTTCTGGAACGCGGACACCGGCATGCTGGCCGCGCTCCACGTCCTTGCCGCGCTGGGCGGCCAGGAGGGCAGCCTCTCCGCCCTCGTCGCCCAGTACGACCGTTACGCGGGCTCCGGCGAGATCAACTCCACGGTCGACGACCAGGCCGCCCGCGCGGCGGCGGTCCGCGCGGCCTACGAGGGCCAGGAGGGCGTCACCCTGGACGAGCTCGACGGCCTGACCGTCACCGCCCAGGACTGGTGGTTCAACCTGCGCGCCTCCAACACCGAGCCCCTGCTGCGCCTGAACGTCGAGGCGCGCGACGTCCCGACGATGGCGAAGGTACGGGACGAGGTCCTGGCGATCGTCCGGGGCTGAGGCAGGCCCGACCGGGGCGCATGCGCGGTCGGCTTCCGACGGGCGTGGGCGGCCGGCCCGCCCACGCCCCGCGCCGGGTGCTGCCCATGCCCACACGGGTGGGACTCCCTTCACCGGGCACGCACCCCGCCCACCCCGGCGGTAGGCTGACCTGGCCCGACCCCCGCGCGCGTTCCGGACGCGTACGGAACGAAGAATCGCCGAAGGGAACCCCATGCCGCTCGAAGCCGGCCTCCTCGAGATCCTCGCCTGCCCGGCCTGCCACGCCCCGCTCAGCGACGCGACCTCGGCGGACGAGCCCGAGCTGATCTGCACCGGCAAGGACTGCGGCCTCGCCTACCCCGTGCGCGACGGCATCCCGGTCCTCCTGGTGGACGAGGCCCGCCGCCCCGCGTGAGCAGGGTGCGGGCCCAGCCCGCGCACTCCCGGTAACCCGTCAAGCCAGAGCCGGAGGCCGACCTACATGCTCGACGAGTCGCTGCTCGATGCACCGGAAGCCCTCGCCAGGGCCGACCGCCGTGGGCTGTTGCGCGGCGCGGCGGAGGCGGGCGCCCGCGTCCGCACCGCGGCCCGGCACGCGGCCGAGGCCGGTATCGCCGAGCTGAAGCCGGAGGGCCGGCCCCGGTCCGTACTGATCGCGGGCCCCGGCACCGCGGCGGCCGGCGTGGCCGACCTGATCACGGCGCTCGCCGGGGCGTCCGCACCGGTCACCCGCCTGGAGTCCACCGGCGTCGCACCCGCCGCGGGCGCTCTGCGCTGGAGCCTGCCGGGCTGGGCGGGCTCCGTCGACCTGCTGCTCATCACCACCACCGACGGCACCGAGCCGGGCCTGGCCCTCCTCGCCGAGCAGGCCTACCGCAGGGGCTGCAACGTCGTCGCGGTCGCCCCGCAGCGCTCTCCGCTCGCGGAGGCCGTGGACGGGGTGCACGGTCTGGTCGTCCCGATGGCGTCGGCCCCCTTCGAACCCGACGAGGCGGAGATGTCCGCCGCGAGCCCGGGCGCCCTGTGGTCGCTCTTCACGCCCCTGCTCGCGCTCCTCGACCGGGTCGGGCTGCTCAGCGCGCCCCCCGAGACCATCGAGAAGGTCGCCGCCCGCCTGGACCGCACCGCGGAACGCTGCGGCCCGGCGATCGCGACGTACAGCAATCCCGCGAAGACGCTCGCCTCCGAGCTCGCCGAGTCGCTTCCGCTCATCTGGACCGAGGGCATGGGCGCGGCTCCGGCCGGACGCCGGTTCGCCGCCGTGCTCAGCGAGCTGTCCGGCCACCCGGCGCTCGCCGCCGAGCTCCCCGAGGCGCTGCCCGCGCACGGCGTGCTGCTTGCGGGTTCGCTCGCGGCCGGCGCCGACCCGGACGACTTCTTCCGCGACCGCGTGGAGGAGCCCGAGCACCTGCACGCCCGCGTCGTCCTGCTGCGCGACCGCCCCGTCGGCGGCCTCTCCGCCGCCCCGGCCGCCCGCGAACTCGCGCTGAGCCACGACACCCCGATCAGCGAACTCGAACCCGAGGAGGGCAACGAGCTCGAATGCCTCGCCGAGCTCCTCGCCATCACCGACTTCGCGACCGTGTACCTGACGATCGCGTCGACCTGACCCCGCCCGCGCCGCGCGGCCGGGGTCTGCCCAGGGACAGGGCGCCTGTCACAGCCAGTCCGCCACCGGGAAGCCAATAGCCTTCGGCAGCCCCCGAATGCGGAACCCCCGAATGCGGAACCCCCGAATGCGGAACGTCTCCCGGAACCGTCTTCCGGAGCCGGCTTCCGGAACCCGAAAGAGAACACAGGACGACCCATGGACCGTCTCACCAACACCATCCGTCCCTACGCCTGGGGCTCCACCACCCTCATTCCGGAACTCCTCGGCGCCACCCCCAGCGGCGAGCCCCAGGCCGAGATGTGGATGGGCGCCCACCCCGGAGCCCCGTCCCGGCTCGACCGCGGCACGGGCCCGACATCGTTGTCAGACGTGATCGCGGCGGACCCGGCGGGCGAGCTGGGCCGCGCGGCCCTGGCCCGTTTCGGCCCCCGCCTGCCCTTCCTGCTCAAGCTCCTCGCGGCCGGCGCCCCCCTCTCCCTCCAGGTCCACCCCGACCTCGCGCAGGCGAAGGAGGGCTACGAGGCCGAGGAGCGGGCCGGGGTCCCGATCGACGCCCCGCACCGCAACTACAAGGACGCCAACCACAAGCCCGAACTCATCTGTGCGCTCACGCCCTTCGAGGGCCTGTGCGGCTTCCGCGCGCCGGAGGAGGCCGCGCAGACCCTGGCGGCCCTTGAAGTCGACTCGCTCAAGCCGTACGTCGACCTGCTGCGCGCCCACCCCGTCGAGGCGGCCCTGCGCGAGGTCCTCACCGCCGTACTGAGCGCCGACCGCGAGGAGGTGGCGGCGACGGTGACCGAGACGGCCGCCGCGTGCGAACGCCTGGGCGGCGCGCAGTACACGGCGTACGCCTCCCTCGCGCACCACTACCCCGGAGATCCGGGTGTGATCGCGGCGACGCTGCTCAATTACGTCCAACTCCAGCCCGGTGAAGCCCTGTTCCTCGGCGCCGGGGTGCCGCACGCCTACCTCGGCGGCCTGGGTGTGGAGATCATGGCCAACTCCGACAACGTCCTTCGCTGCGGTCTGACTCCCAAACATGTCGACGTCCCCGAACTGCTCCGGGTCGTACGCTTCGAGCCGACCGACCCCGGCGTGCTGCGCCCCGAGGCGTCGGCGGCGGGGGAGGAGCTGTACGAGACCCCGATCGACGAGTTCCGCCTGTCCCGTTTCGTACGGGCGGAGGGCGCGGCCCCCACCGACCTGACGGCCCGGACCCCGCAGATCGTCCTCTGCACGGCGGGCAGCCCCTCGGTCGGGGGGGTGACACTGACCCCGGGTGCGTCCGTATTCGTACCGGCAGAGGAGAAGTCCGAACTGTCCGGTACGGGAACGGTGTTCCGCGCCACGGTGGTTGCCTGATGTAACAATGTGCCGCCGCGGGGTCCGGCATCGGCCGGCCCCGCAGAGGGCAACCGACGAAGGGAAGACGGCTACTCCATGAGCGCGTCAGGCGGAACCAAGGCCATCGTGGCGGCGCTGAGCGCCAACCTCGCCATCGCGGTGGCGAAGTTCGTGGCGTTCCTGTTCAGCGGTTCGTCGTCGATGCTCGCGGAGAGCGTGCACTCGCTCGCCGACTCGGGCAACCAGGGCCTGTTGCTGCTCGGCGGCAAGAAGGCCCAGCGCGAGGCGACGCCCCAGCACCCCTTCGGCTACGGCCGCGAGCGCTACATCTACGCGTTCCTGGTCTCGATCGTGCTGTTCTCGGTCGGCGGCATGTTCGCCGTCTACGAGGGCTACGAGAAGATCCAGCACCCGCACGCGATCGAGGCCTGGTACTGGCCGGTCGGCGTGCTGGTCTTCGCGATCGTCGCGGAGGGCTTCTCGTTCCGTACGGCCATCAAGGAATCGAACGTCACCCGGGGCGGCCTGTCCTGGAAGGAGTTCATCCGCCGGGCGAAGGCTCCCGAACTCCCGGTCGTCCTCCTGGAGGACTTCGGCGCGCTGGTCGGCCTGGTCCTGGCCCTCCTCGGCGTGGGCCTCGCGCTGGCCACGGGCGACGGTGTCTGGGACGGCATCGGCACGCTGTGCATCGGCGTCCTGCTGATCCTGATCGCCCTCATCCTGGCGGCGGAGACCAAGTCGCTGCTGCTCGGCGAGTCGGCGGGCGCGGACGAGGTGGCGAAGATCAAGGCGGCGATCGTGGACGGCGACACGGTGACCTCGGTCATCCACATGCGCACGCTCCACCTGGGCCCCGAGGAACTCCTCGTGGCCGCCAAGATCGCCGTCCAGCACGACGACACGGCCCAGGAGGTCGCCACCGCGATCAACGAGGCGGAGTCCCGAATCCGCGCGGCCGTCCCGATCGCCAGGGTGATCTACCTGGAGCCGGACATCTACAGCGCGGAGGAAGCAGCGGCGGGCCCCGACCCCGCCGCCACCCCGGGCGGCCGCTGAGGGGTTCAGGGGGCCGGCCCCCAACGACACCCACCGTCCCGAGGCCGACGAGTGTTCCCTCGGAGGGCGTCTCGCGGGGTGGCCGATCCAGCCCATCCGGCGTTTGAGGAGCGGGGTCTGGGACGGAGTCCCAGCGGCCACCCGCCGACCGGCAGCCGAACGACCCCCCTCGGAGGGTCTCGGGAAGGGGCGGGGAGAAAACCCCACCCCAGCCCTACCCACCGCCTACCGGATCTCCCCCAGCACCTCCAGCACCGCCGCCGCATCCCCCGCCTCCGACAACCGCCCCCGGAACCCCGTATCCATCAACTTCCGGGACAGCAGCGCCAGAATCCGCAGATGCTCATCCCCTGCCGCAGCCTCCGGCACGGAGATCATGAAGATGAGCTTGGCCCGGGTCCCGTCGAGCGACCCCCACTCGATGCCCTCGGCAGACCGGGCGAACCCCACGGTCGGCACCGACACCGCATCGGTCTTCGCATGCGGAATGGCGATCTCCTCGCCGAGCCCGGTCGTCCCCTGAGCCTCCCGCGCGAGGGCGACCCGTACGAGTTCGTCGACGTCCCGTACGTTCCCGGTCGAGGCCAGCATCTCGGCCATCTCCCGGATCGCGGCGTCCTTGTCGTGCGAGGCGAGCTGAACCTTGACGGTCCGGGCGGTGAGATACCCGGAGAGCACCTCGGGCGCGGCGGTGGAGCCAGGACGTTCCGAGGCCTGCACGGACAGGGCAGAAGCACCCTGATCACCGGAACCCGCAGGAACACCAGCGCCCGCGGCACCCGCACCGCCCGCAGACCCACCGGCACCCGTACCACCGGAACCCGCACCCGCACCAACAGCCACCCCAGCCAAAGCAGGCTCAGGAACCACGGCAGCAGCGGTCCCAGCCTCTCCCCGCCGGCCCCTCCGTTCCTTGATGTCGATCAGCGCATTCGTGGTCAGCGCGGTGACAGCCGTACCGATGGCGATGGCCACGAAGAACATCGCCGCCCCGCCCACGGCCCCGAACAGCGAAACGATCGGCCCGCCGTGCGGAACGGAGTCCGTCACCCCGGCGACACCCGCGACCGCACCGGCCACCGCGCCACCCAGCATGTTCGCGGGGATGACCTGGGCCGGACGCGCCGCGGCGAACGGAATCGCACCTTCCGAGATGCCGAAGAAGCCCATGAACAGCGCCGCGATACCGGTCTCCCGCTCCTGGTCGGTGTAGAGCTTGCGCCGCAGCAGCGTGGCCAGGCCCTGGCCGAGCGGCATGACCGGAATGGCCGCGGCAGCCATGCCCATGACGGCGTTGTTCGTTCCGATCAGACCCACCGCGACGAGGAACGCCGTCTTGTTGACCGGCCCGCCCATGTCGAACGCGATCATGAGACCGATCAGCGCGCCGAGCACGATCGCACTGGATCCGGTCATGCCGTTGAGCCAGCTGGTCAGATGCGTGAACACCCAGGAGATCGGCTGCCCGATCACGTAGATGTAGAACAGCCCCAACGCCAGCGTCGACACGATCGGGATCACGATGATCGGCATGATCGGCTGAACGAACTTCGGCACCTTGACCTTGCGGATCCAGATCACGAGATATCCGGCGAGGAAGCCGGTCGCGATGGCGCCAAGGAAGCCCGCGTTGGCGTCGGCACCGTAGATGGTGACCCCGTCGTACGCGAGGAAGCCGCCGATCATGCCGGGCACCAGGGCGGGCCGGTCGCCGAGGGCGAAGGCGATGTAACCGGAGAAGATCGGCAGCATCAGCTTGAAGCCCAGCGTGCCGAGCGTGTTGACGTAGAACCAGAACGAGTCCTTGTCGAACTCGATGCCCTTCGGCGTACTGTGCCCGCCCAGCGCGATCGAGACGGCGAGCAGCAGACCGCCGACCACCACGAACGGGATCATGTGCGAGACGCCGTTCATCAGCGCCTTGTACGCGGCACTGCGCTCCTTGCCGCCACCCGCACCCCCGCCACCACCGCCGGCCGGGAGGCCGTGGTCGCCCGCGTGCACGGCCGCGCTCTGCACCTGCTCGATGAGCTGCTCGGGACGGTGAATGCCGTCGGCGACGGGCACGCTCAGCACTTTCTTGCCGGCGAACCGATCGAGCGCGACGTCCTTGTCGGCCGCGATGATGATGCCGTCCGCCTCTCTGACATCGTTGTCAGAGAGCACGTTTTCGGCCCCGATGGAGCCCTGCGTCTCCACCTTCATCTCAATGCCGAGCGCCGCCGCGGCCTGGGCCAGCTTCTCGGCGGCCATGTAGGTGTGAGCGATGCCGGTCGGACAGGCGGTCACCGCGAGCAGCTTCAACTTCCGCTGCCCCTCGCTAGCCGGACTGGTCACGTGGAGGTCTCCTAACGCTTCGCGCCTCGTCGCGCAGATCGTGCGTACGGTCCGCTCGTATCCCGAGCCGGGCCGCCCCAAGCATCCTCCATCAGGCAAGGGCCGGATCAAAAGTCCGTTAGGCCTGGTTCGTCCGGACTCTGGTCCCGATTTCCCGCCGAGGCCATTGGCCGGGCACGCTGGGGCACGCTCGGCCGATCGGTGTAGATTCGTGACCAGAGCCAGACGTCGCTGCTGATGGCGGTCGGTCGGTCCTCCATGGACCCGGCCGAGGGAGAGAGGGCCTCCGACGGACTGCGCTGCGAGCGCGTTCGGGCACTCCCATGCCCATCGCCGCGCCCGCAGACCAGCCGTACCCACCCTCGCCACCAACCCACGAGGAGCAGCCCGCCATGACGACTGACGCCACCGGCGCCGGCCAGGACTTCAAGGTCGCCGACCTCTCCCTCGCCGCCTTCGGCCGCAAGGAGATCACCCTCGCCGAGCACGAGATGCCCGGCCTGATGTCGATCCGCAAGGAGTACGCCGCCACGCAGCCGCTGGCCGGCGCCCGCATCACCGGCTCGCTGCACATGACCGTGCAGACCGCTGTGCTGATCGAGACCCTGGTCGCCCTCGGCGCCGAGGTCCGCTGGGCCTCCTGCAACATCTTCTCCACCCAGGACCACGCGGCCGCCGCCATCGCGGTCGGCCCGAACGGCACCCCCGACGCCCCCGCCGGCGTCCCGGTCTACGCCTGGAAGGGCGAGACCCTGGAGGAGTACTGGTGGTGCACGGAGCAGGCGCTGACCTGGCCGAACACCCCCACCGGCGGCCCGAACATGATCCTGGACGACGGCGGCGACGCCACCCTCCTGGTGCACAAGGGCGTCGAGTTCGAGAAGGCCGGCGCGGTCCCGGACCCGTCGACGGCGGACTCCGAGGAGTACGCCCAGATCCTCGCCGTGCTGAACCGCACCCTGGGTGAGAACCCCCAGAAGTGGACCCAGCTCGCCTCCGAGATCCGCGGCGTGACGGAGGAGACCACCACCGGTGTCCACCGCCTGTACGAGATGATGCGCGACGGCGACCTCCTCTTCCCGGCGATCAACGTGAACGACGCCGTGACGAAGTCCAAGTTCGACAACAAGTACGGCTGCCGCCACTCCCTGATCGACGGCATCAACCGCGCCACCGACGTCCTCATCGGCGGCAAGACCGCCGTCGTGTGCGGCTACGGCGACGTGGGCAAGGGCTGCGCGGAGTCCCTGCGCGGACAGGGCGCCCGCGTGATCATCACCGAGATCGACCCGATCTGCGCGCTCCAGGCGGCGATGGACGGCTACCAGGTCACGACGCTGGACGAGGTCGTCGACAAGGCGGACATCTTCGTCACCACGACGGGCAACAAGGACATCATCATGGCCGCCGACATGGCCAAGATGAAGCACCAGGCGATCGTCGGGAACATCGGCCACTTCGACAACGAGATCGACATGGCCGGCCTGGCCAAGATCCCGGGCGTCGTCAAGGACGAGGTCAAGCCCCAGGTGCACACCTGGACCTTCCCCGACGGCAAGGTCCTGATCGTCCTCTCCGAGGGCCGCCTGCTGAACCTCGGCAACGCGACCGGTCACCCCTCCTTCGTCATGTCGAACTCCTTCGCGGACCAGACGCTGGCCCAGATCGAGCTCTTCACCAAGCCGTCCGAGTACCCGACCGACGTCTACGTGCTGCCCAAGCACCTCGACGAGAAGGTCGCCCGCCTCCACCTGGCGTCGCTCGGCGTCAAGCTCACCGAACTCCGCCCGGAGCAGGCCGCGTACATCGGCGTAGAGGTAGAGGGCCCGTACAAGCCGGACCACTACCGCTACTGAGCACCTGACACCGGCCCCCCGGTGACTGCAGGGCGTCGGGCCCAACAGCCCCTGCAGTCACCGGAGTTGGCGCATCGTCGGCTCAGCCGCCACCGGCGCTCGGGCTCCATCGGTACGTCAATCGGTACCCGGGCAGGTCATCGGTACTGAGGCAGGCCCCCGCACCCCCGTGACGGGGGCCTGCCCCGTACCGCCCCCACACCGAGTCAGCGCCCGACTCCCGAGGACCCCGAGATCCCATGCCCCGCGGCCGTTATTCGCTTCACGATCCCCACGACCACACCCCTCTCGGCGAAGAACACTTCCACTGCGCGCCCGGCCCCTCCGGCTGGCGCTACGTCTCCCAGCTCACCACCCCCTCCGGAGACCATGCGGGCTCCGTAGACCTGGCACTCGACGAACTCGGCCGACCGATCCGCCTTGAACTCCATGCCGCTGGCTGGCAGGTACGAGGCGCCGCGCTCGACGGCGTCACCTGGGTCCGTACGGACCCCTTCGGGGTCCACGCCACCGAAGGCAATGTCCGCGCCCACGCCTTCGCCGGCAGTTCCCCCGCGTTCCTGGTCGCCACCTCCCGTCTGCTCCGCCTCACCCCCCAGTCCCCGACGACGCGCGTCCGCCTCGTCGCCTTCACGGACCCGGTCCTCGCCCCCCGGACGATCGACCAGTCCTGGGCCCTGATGAACAGTGAAGCGCACGCCACTGACAATGGCCCCCTGACCGTGGACGAGTACCAGGTCAGCGCTCTGGACACGGGGGAGCAGCACACCGTCCACATCGCGGGTGACGTGGTCCTCGCGGCCCCAGGCATCGAGCTGGAATCCCTGGAATCCCCACCCTCGACGTTCCCCACGCCGTAGCCCCGGGCACCGAACGCGCGAACACCCCGGCCCGGACGGCTGGGCGCCCGTTCCCCGCCACCGGCGGCCCAACTCGGGCCCACCGTCAGGCAGGTGGCGCGAACCCCGTCGAACGCACGCGAGACTCAGCGCTGTTCGCCACCTCGACACCTGTCACCCCGGAACCAGCCGGCCCAGCGGCACCACCCGAAGCCGGCAGACCCGCCAACGGGAAAACCGCAGCCGGATCCGGGGCCGGCTGCGGCCTCGCGCCAGAAGCCCGAACCGGACCCGGGCCCAGGCCCCCGAAGCCGGGCGGAGCAACCGCAGACACCGTGCCACCGGCAGCCCACCCCGCCCCGAACGCCCGTCGCGCATCCCGAGCCTGGCGCTCGCCCACCACACCGGCCAGATAGGCGGCAGGCGGCACCCCGTCCGGGAGGGGCGTCCCCGTACAGGCCGCCATGTCCTCGGCCAGGCGGACCGCCATCGTCCAGCTCACCTGCGGGTCGAGCTGTCGCATACGCATCAGGTACTGGCGCACCGCAAGCCACAGCGCGTCCGGCACGCGCGACAGATCCAGCCCGGCGAACCGCCCGACCAGCCACGGCGGCGGAGGTGGAACGGCCGCGGCCCACCCCGACGACACCCGTTCCCGCACGACCAGCGTCCCCGCGAAGACGTCCCCGATCCGCCGCCCGCGCTCAGAGACGAGCGACGCGATACAGGCGACGACCCCGAAGGTCAGCAGAATCTCGATGACCCCCATGGCCCCGCGCACCAGTGCGTGCCGGAACCGGATCGGCCCCCCGTCGTCCCGCACCACCCGCAGCCCACAGGCAAGCTTCCCCAGCGACCGCCCGTGCGACAGCGTCTCGACCGCTATGGGGCCCCCGACCAGCACGAGCACGAACAGGGCCACGGTTGTCGCGGCCTGGGCAGCGGCATCCAGCGATGCAGTGGCGAACAACATGACCAACGAGACCAATATGTACGCCGCCCACACCACGGCCAGATCGATCACCAACGCCAGCGCCCGACTCGGCAACCGCGCAGGCCGCAGCCCCAGTACGACCGCATCCCCCGTGACCAGCGCGCTCACCCGATACCCCACCCTCCACAGACAACGGACTTGCCCACCCCTTAGACCACCCAGTCTGCCAAGCTGGCCCGCAGCGCGCCGCAGTAGTACGGACCGTACGCACCCAGTGCCTGGAGCAGCAGCAGAACATGGACCTCGACGTCTTCGTGACCGCCCACCACGCGGAGTGGGACCGCCTCGAACACCTCCTGCACCGCGGCCGCCGCCTCACGGGCGCCGAGGCGGACGAGCTGGTGACGCTCTACCAGCGCACGTCCACCCACCTCTCCCACATACAGTCCAGCGCCCCGGACCCCCTGCTCACCGCCCGCCTGACGCAACTGGTGGCCCGCGCGCGTTCCACCGTCACCGGCACCCGCCGCGCGACCTGGCGCGATGCCGCCCACTTCCTTACGGAGGGCTTCCCGGCGGCCGTCTACCGCTCCCGCCGCTGGTGGATCCCCGCGGCGCTGACCTCCATAGCCGTCGCCGCGGTCATCGGGTGGTGGATAGGAACCCACCCGGAAGTCCAGTCCGCGATAGCCGCGCCCGACGCCCTGCGCCAGATGACGCGGCCGGGCGGTGAATACGAGACGTACTACTCGAGCCACCCAGCAGCGTCCTTCGCGGCCCAGGTCTGGACGAACAACGCCCAGGCCACCGCAATGTGCCTGGTTCTGGGCGCCTTCCTCGGCATCCCGGTGCTGTGGATCCTCTTCCTCAACATGCTCAACCTGGGCGTCGGCATCGGCCTCATGTCGTCCGCAGGACGCCTCGACACCTTCCTCGGCCTGGTCCTGCCGCACGGCCTCCTGGAACTGACCGCGGTGTTCGTGGCCGCAGGTACGGGCATGCGTCTCGGCTGGACCGTCGTCGACCCGGGCCCGCGCACCCGCCGAGCAGCCCTCGCCGAACAGGGCCGCGCAGCCGTAGGCATGGCCATCGGCCTGGCCCTGGTGCTGTTCGTCTCCGGCATGATCGAGGGCTTCGTAACCCCCTCAGGCCTCCCCACCTGGGCCCGAATCACCATCGGCATCGCTGCCGAACTGGCCTTTCTTGTGTACGTCTACGTCCTGGGCGGCCGAGCCGCACGAGCCGGCGAGGTGGGCGACGTCGAGGCCACGGCCCGCAGCGCCGAGCTCCCGACGGCCGCGTGATGTGCGCACGACCCCTCTGACCTGCTACTGTCCTCTTCGCCCACAAAAACCGTTGACACGGTCGGAGTGGGGAGGTAGATTCAAACGGTTGCCCCGGACTGGACAAGTTCGGGAGCACTAGCTAGCATCTCTCTCGCTCTCATCGGAAATTGAATTTCTGAATGATGAGCCATCTCGATTCATCATTCGAAGTCAACGAAGCCGATTCGGTCGGCCGAAAAGCCTCTGATAGAGTCGGAATCGCCGAAAAGGGAAACGCGAAAGCGGATATCGAATCGGCAGCCCGCTCCAGCGGGTGGCAGAAACGGGAAATCGGATCTGCTAAGCTGGAAACACGAAATACCGAAGGGAAGCGCCCGGAGGAAAGCCCGAGAGGGTGAGTACGAAGG
>NZ_BMUA01000002.1 GCF_014649955.1 Streptomyces violascens | reverse complement strand
TCAATCTGGCGTTGACTTTTGGCACGCTGTTGAGTTCTCAAGGAACGGACGCTTCCTTTGTACTCACCCTCTCGGGCTTTCCTCCGGGCGCTTCCCTTCGGTATTTCGTGTTCCCGACTCTATCAGACTCTTTCGTGTCCGATTCCCCGTCGGAATTGGGGTTCGCTTCGAGATCTTCGCTTTCGCGTTTCCCTTTCGGCGTGTCCACTACTTTAGCGGGTTTCCCCGGCCATTCAAAATCGAGTCATTCGAGCTCGAATTTCGGCATGCCGAAATGCAGACCCGTTGGGGTTCGATCGTAGGTAGTGGATGGCCGCCTGGGGTTGCTGAGCAGCAGGGCCCGTCTCAAGCGGCTCGGGCTACGTTAGGCGCCGCTTGAGGCCGAGTCAAGTTCGGCGTTTGCGGGGCTGATGCGCCCGATACGGGCTCACCGTGGGGTCCTCGGAGATCCAGAAGCGCCACGGATGCGGGGCTCCGTCGCCGCCCACTCCGGTGCGCGGTCCACTGCGTACCTGGTCGGGCGTGGGAGGGGTACCCATCAGTACGGAGAGGGGGGCCTCCGGGCCGTCGCACACGTCGGTACCGTTCAGGGCCCGTCCCACGTCCAGTGCGGTGGCCAGGCGGGCCGGTCCTTTGGCCAGTTCTCGGTCATATCGGGCCGAGATTCGACGTTTGCGGGCCAGGTCGGCGCCCACCCGGATCTCCCCCGCCCTGAGCAGAACACCGCTCGCGCGCCCCTCGGGGCCGCACACCAGGTTGAGGCAGTGCCACATGCCGTACGTGAAGTAGACGTACGCGTGTCCGGGCGGCCCGAACATCACCTCGTTCCGGGGCGTACGGCCGCGGAAGGCGTGGGAGCCCGGGTCGTTCGGACCGTCGTACGCCTCCACCTCCGTCAGGCGGAGTTCGAGGGGACCCGACGCGGTATGGCGTACGAGCGTGCGGCCCAGGAGGTCCGGAGCGACCTCCAGGACGGGCCGGTCGAAGAAGTCCCTTGGTAGTGGCGTACGTTCGGTGCCCGCGATCATGGCGTCCGAGGGTAGTGGACGGCGGGGCGGAACCGGGCACGGCGGTTGCGCGTTCGTAGGTGTCCAGGTCGAGAAGACGTAGAGGAAGGACTGGCATGGGGTTCAAGCGGCTGCTGGCGAGCTTGGGGGCCGGTGGGGCTTCGGTGGAGACCGAGCTCGCCGAGACCAATGTGGTGCCGGGCGGGGTCGTCCAGGGTGAGGTGCGGATCCAGGGCGGGTCGGTCGACCAGCAGATCGAGGGGCTCTCGGTCGGGCTGCAGGCCCGCGTCGAGGTCGAGGGCGGCGAGCACGAGCACAAGCAGGACATCGAGTTCACCAAGGTGCGGCTCGGCGGGGCCTTCGAGGTGAAGGCGGGGGCCGTGCACGTGGTGCCGTTCGGCTTGGAGATTCCCTGGGAGACGCCGGTCACGGCCGTCGACGGGCAGCAGCTGCGGGGCATGCACATCGGCGTGACGACCGAGCTGGAGATCGCCCGGGCGCTCGACTCGGGCGACCTCGACCCGATCCAGGTGCATCCGCTGCCCGCCCAGCAGGCCATCCTCGACGCGTTCATCCAGCTGGGCTTCCGCTTCAAGAGCGCGGACATGGAGAAGGGGCACATCCGCGGGACGCGGCAGCGGCTGCCCTTCTACCAGGAGATCGAGTTCCACCCGCCGTCGCAGTACCGGGGTCTGAACCAGGTGGAGCTGTCCTTCGTCGCGGACGACCGCGCGATGGACGTGGTCCTGGAGATGGACAAGAAGCCGGGTCTGTTCAGCGAGGGCAGCGACTCCTACCGCTCGTTCGAGGTCGGCCTCCACGACTTCCGGGGGACCGACTGGGCGGCGTACCTCAATCAGTGGCTGGCCGAGGTCGGCGGGCGGCGGAACTGGTTCTGAGCGAAGACGCCCTAGGCTCGGTTCCACCAGTTGATGCCGATTCAGGAGGTGCCGACGTGAGCGAGCTCAAGAGGCCGCCGCTTCCCCACGACTTCCACCCCGAGGTGCCGTCGTTCACTGTGGTGAGCGAGGACGTCGAGCCGGGTGCCGTGCTCAAGGACGCGCAGGTCTACGCGGCCGGGAACACCTCGCCGCAGCTGCGGTGGGAAGGGTTTCCGGCCGGGACGAAGAGCTTCGCGGTGACGTGCTTCGACCCGGACGCGCCCACGGGCAGCGGTTTCTGGCACTGGTCGGTGTTCGACATCCCGGCGTCGGTGACCGAGCTGCCCGCGGGTGCCGGCAGCGGCAAGTTCGAGGGGCTGCCGGCCGGGGCCGTACAGGTGCGCAACGACTACGGGTCGAAGGACTTCGGCGGTGCGGCCCCGCCGGCCGGCGAGACCCACCGTTACGTCTTCACGGTGTACGCGGTCGACAGCGAGAAGCTCGGCCCGGATGCGGATGCCTCGCCTGCCGTGGTCGGTTTCAATCTGCGGTTCCACACGCTCGGGCGTGCGCAGCTCATCGGTGAGTACACGGGTCCCGCACAGAGCTGATCGTTCGCTTTCCGTTTGCCCTGCCCTGGTCTTGGAGAGATCAGGGCAGGGCATTTTTCTGTTGTCGGCCGGGTTCGTCGCCCGCGCCGGCACCGATATTGCGTTGTCCATCGTGGCGAGCCCGGCCAGAGTTGATCCCAGCCCGCCAGTCAGTGGGCCGGCACTACGGAGGTGGGCAGGATGCGGGACACGCTGGTACTCAACGCGAGCTTCGAGCCACTGTCGACGGTGACGCTCAACCGTGCCGTGGTGCTGGTGCTCCAGGACAAGGCCGTCGTCGAACAGTCCCACCCCCGTCTGCGGATGCGTGCGGCCACCATGGACATACCGGCGCCGCGGGTGATCCGGCTGTGCCGGTACGTACGGGTGCCCTTCCGAAGACAGGCTCCGTGGTCGAGGCGGGGCGTGCTGATCAGGGACCAGCACCGGTGCGCGTACTGCGGGCGGCGCGCGACGACCGTGGACCACGTGGTGCCGCGGGCGCAGGGCGGCCGGGACGGCTGGTTGAACACGGTGGCGTCCTGCGCCGAGGACAACCACCGCAAGGCGGACCGGACGCCGGAGGAGGCGGGGATGCCGCTGCTCCGGCAGCCGTTCGTGCCGTCGCCGGCCGATGCGATGCTGCTCGCGATGGCGGCCGGGGACCGGTCCGAGCTGCCCGAGTGGCTGGCTTCGGGCGCCGTGCCGGCCGCGTAACGGGGCCAACTTTCTTGCGGGGAGCCCGCCTTCGGGATGAAGGCGGGCTTCTTCATGTGCGTAATGTGCGTAATGTGCGTGACATTCGTTATGCGCGTACGGCCGCTATCTCATGCGCGTACGGCCGCTATTTCAGGGTCAGTTGGAGGATCGCGACGACGCCGACGGCGATGATCACTCCGCGCAGCACCGCGGGCTTGAGGCGGCGGCCGACCTTGGCGCCGATCTGGCCTCCTATGGTCGAGCCGACGGCGATGAGCAGGACTGCGGTCCAGTCGAAATCGGCGACGAAGAGGAAGAAGACGGCCGCGATGCCGTTGACCACGGCGCCGAGGATGTTCTTGACGGCGTTGATGCGCTGCAGGCTGTCGTGCAGGAGCAGGCCCATCAGGGAGAGGTAGAGCACGCCCTGGGCGGCGCCGAAGTAGCCGCCGTACATGCTGGCGAGGAAGAGGCCGGCGAGGAGGGCGGCGCCGCCCTCGGGGTGGGCCTCGGTGCCGCGGGCCTCGCGGCGGCGCTTGATGGCGGCGGCCAGACGCGGCTGGAACAGGACGAGGACGAGGGCCGCGCCGACCAGGACCGGCACGATCGCGTCGAACGACGAGGACGGCAGCGCGAGCAGCAGGATCGCGCCGGCGAGGCCACCGAGCAGGGCGATGCCGCCGAGGCGGAGCACCCTGCGGGTCTGGCCGCGCAGTTCGTGGCGGTAGCCGATGGCCCCGCTGATGGAGCCGGGGACCAGGCCGAGCGCGTTGGAGACGTTCGCGGTGATCGGTGGCAGGCCGGTGGCAAGGAGCACCGGGAAAGTGAGGAGCGTGCCGGATCCGACGATCGTGTTGATGGTGCCCGCGCCGATGCCGGCCGCGAAGACCGCGAGTGCTTCCCAGATGGACAAGGCCATCTCCTTACACGTTCAGTGAGTCGCCTCCCCGCCATGTAGGTCGAGGGGCCTCACTGATCATGCATGAAGAGTGTATGGGGCAGTCAACTGCCCCTGGCGCATGGGCCGTTCGGCCCATGGCCGTCAGTCCACCGGGGGTGCTTCGCGGCGCTCGACCCCGCCGTTGCCGTTGTTGCCGCCCGTGTTGAAGCCGGGCATGCCGCCGCCGAGGTTGCCGAAGGCGCCGGAGAGACCCTTGAGGGCGTCGCCGATCTCGCTGGGCACGATCCAGAGCTTGTTGGCATCGCCCTCGGCGATCTTCGGGAGCATCTGGAGGTACTGGTAGGAGAGCAGCTTCTGGTCGGGGTCGCCGGCATGGATGGACTCGAAGACCGTACGGATCGCCTGGGCCTCGCCCTCGGCCCGCAGGGCGGCCGCCTTGGCCTCACCTTCGGCGCGCAGGATCGCGGACTGCTTCTCGCCCTCGGCGCGCAGGATCTCCGACTGCCGTACACCTTCGGCCTGGAGGATGGCCGCGCGCTTGTCACGGTCGGCGCGCATCTGCTTCTCCATCGAGTCCTGGATGGAGGTCGGCGGCTCGATCGCCTTGAGCTCGACGCGGTTGACGCGGATGCCCCACTTGCCGGTCGCCTCGTCGAGGACGCCGCGCAGGGCAGCGTTGATCTCCTCGCGGGAGGTCAGGGTCCGCTCCAGGTCCATGCCGCCGATGATGTTGCGGAGCGTGGTGACGGTGAGCTGCTCGATCGCCTGGATGTAGCTGGCGACTTCGTAGGTGGCGGCCCGGGCGTCGGTCACCTGGTAGTAGATGACGGTGTCGATGTTGACGACCAGGTTGTCCTGGGTGATCACCGGCTGGGGCGGGAAGGGGACGACCTGCTCACGGAGGTCGATCCGGTTGCGGATCGAGTCGATGAACGGGACGACGATGTTCAGACCCGCGTTCAGCGTCCTCGTGTAGCGGCCGAAGCGCTCCACGATGGCGGCGCTGGCCTGCGGGATCACCTGGATCGTTTTGATCAGGGCGATGAAGACCAGCACCACCAGAATGATCAGGACGATGATGATCGGTTGCATCGCGTACCCCGTGCCCTTCTTGCTCTCGGATGGCCCTGGAAACGTTGGGAGTTACCGGACCCGATGATCCTGGCATGGTTCACATGACGATGGCAGTGGCTCCGTCGATCTCGACGACGTCGACCTGGTGGCCCGGTTCGTAAACCTGTTCCGTGTCGAGCGCACGGGCCGACCAGACCTCGCCCGCGAGTTTGATCCGGCCGCCGCCGGCGTCGACCCGTTCCAGGACGACGGCCTGACGGCCCTTCAACGCCTCGGTGCCGGTGGCGAGTTGGGGACGCTGGGCGCGGTGGCGGGCGGCGATGGGCCGTACGACGGAGACGAGGGCGACCGAGACGACCACGAAGACGAGGACCTGGGCGACGGGCCCGAGTCCGAAGCCCGCGCCTATGGCGGCGGCGACCGCGCCGACCGCCATCATGCCGAACTCGGGCATGGCGGTCAGAACGAGGGGAATGCCCAGAGCTGCCGCGCCTATCAGCCACCACACCCATGCCTCGATGTCCACAAGGTCATGGTAGGTCCGGGTGTCCCCTCACCGACAGTGCACCAAGGCCCTAGCCGAGGGGGAGGCCGGTCGCTGTGTAGCGGTCGCCGCGGTGCTCGACGAGGAGCGGGAGGCCGAAGCAGAGGGAGAGGTTGCGGGAGGTGAGCTCGGTCTCCATGGGGCCGGCGGCGAGGACCTTGCCCTGGCGGATCATGAGGACGTGGGTGAAGCCGGGGGCGATCTCCTCGACGTGGTGGGTGACCATCACCATCGAGGGCGCGTACGGGTCGCGGGCGAGCCGGCCCAGGCGCCGGACCAGGTCCTCGCGGCCGCCGAGGTCGAGGCCGGCGGCGGGCTCGTCGAGGAGGAGGAGCTCGGGGTCGGTCATCATGGCGCGGGCGATCAGGGTGCGCTTGCGCTCGCCCTCGGAGAGCGTGCCGAACTTGCGGTCCACGAAGTCCGTCATGCCGAGCCGGTCGAGGAAGGCGCGGGCGCGGTCCTCGTCGACGGCGTCGTACTCCTCCTGCCAGGTGGCGGTCATGCCGTACGCGGCGGTGAGCACGGTCTGCAGGACGGTCTGGCGCTTGGGGAGCTTGTCGGCCATGGCGATGCCGGCCATGCCGATGCGCGGGCGCAGCTCGAAGACGTCCACCTTGCCGAGCCGTTCACCGAGGATCTTGGCGGTGCCGGTGCTCGGGAAGAGGTAGCTGGAGGCGATGTTGAGGAGGGTGGTCTTGCCGGCGCCGTTGGGCCCGAGGATGACCCAGCGCTCGCCTTCCTTGACCGACCAGGAGACGTCGTCCACCAGAGCGCGTCCGTCGCGGACCACGGATACGTCCACCAGCTCCAGTACATCGCTCATGAGCGCGTTGTCTCCCCATGCCATCGTCTTGAGTTCGCGAGTGCTTGCCGGGGGCGCCTGTGGGCGCGGTCCCCAGGGAAAACCTACGCCACTGGCGAAGTGATCCCGCCTCTAGGGTCTGTCCGGCGGATCTGGTCGCCCGCGAGATGCCTTGTCTCTGCGGCGCCGTTGAGCGGGGGCCTGGTGCGTCCAGCTGCGAGGCGGAGAGGGTGGCGACGCGATGGGGGCCCCTGGCCCATATGGCCTTGGGGGAGGGCGTGCCAGGGCCGCGCGTCCCGGACAAGATCCGTCGGGCAGGGCCTAGGTCCGTCTCGGCGGCTTCCCTAGGGTGGAGGCATGTTCTCGGAACCACGTTCAGGTCGGCTGGCTGCTTGGGGAAATGCCCTGTTGGCCGGAAATGTCTCGCCGGACGACGCGGCGATCGCAATCGTCGGGGACGACGCGGTGCACCGCGTGGAGGGGCTGCCCGGTGAATCCGGGCCGGTGGGGCTCACTCTGGCGCTCGGCCGGCTGCGCACCCTCGGGGTGACCGGCTGGCGGGTCGCGCTCCCGGCGGCGGGGCATCCGCTGGGGCTCAGCGGTCCCCCGGAGTTCAACGCGCGCGCCCTTGAGGCCGAGGAGGCCGTGGTCGGGTTCGGGGCGCCCTACGGTCTCGTGCCCGAGCTGTACGAGGCCGGGCCCGCCGGGGATGTGCACACACAGGTGGTCTGGCACTGCCTGGCGGTGCGCGAGGCGCCGCCCGCGGACGTGCCCTCGCTCGGGGAGGCCGAGCGCGAGCTGGCGGAGGCGCTGCGGGAGGCGACGGTCGCGCTCAGCCGGCTCGACGTGGCGGGCTCGGGTCCGGCCGCGGCCGCCGCGATCGACGCGTACCGGGCACGGGCCGAGGGCCCCGACGAGGAGGTGCTCGCGCCGGGCTATCCGCCGCGCGCGGTACGGGTGCTGGAGTTGGCCCGGCGGGTCGGGCTCCTGGTGTCCCTTGCGTACGAGAGCGGGCACGGGGGCGCGGTGAGCGCCTCGGAGATCGCGGCGCGGGGCGAGCTGCTGCGCCCGGTCGAGCGGGTGGCCCGGCGGGCCAGGGTCGCGGCGTACAACGCGTATGTGGAGGAGCGGGAGCGGGGCTGAGGTCTCGCGGGCCTGCGCCTCGGGGGCCGGAGCCTTGCGCGCCCGGGGCCCGGGGCCGAAACGGGCCGGGCAAGGGACCGGCCCCCGGGTGGAACCCGGGGGCCGGAGGTCACTGCGCAGGCGCGGGGCCGGTCAGCTGTTGGAGGCCTCGTTCCCGAAGGCCGGGTTGAGCAGGCCGACCACGTTGAGCGTGTTGCCCGCGACGTTCACCGGGACGTGCACCGGCACCTGGGTCAGGTTGCCGGAGACGATGCCCGGGGAGTGCTCGGCCTTGCCGTTGGCCACCCCGTCGGCGGAGGCGGCGCCGGTCGCAGCGGCGAGGGCGCCGCCGGCGAGCACGGTGACGGCGAGAGCCTTGTTGAGCTTCATGTTCTGGATCCTCCTGGTCTTCGCCGCGGCCAACCGCCGCGGCATGCCTGGAGAACGGCCGCCGCCACCAGGGGGATGCGCTATGTGGGTGACATCCACACGACGGTATGAATCTTGCACCGGATGATGACGATCCGGTTTACGTATGTCGGACAGTCCGATCAGCCCGTCACGCCGTGCCGTACGGCCCACAGCGCGGCCTGCGTGCGGTCGGCCAGGTCCAGCTTCATCAGGATGTTGGAGACGTGGGTCTTGACGGTCTTCTCGGACAGCACGAGGTGGCGGGCGATCTCGCGGTTGGAGCGGCCGTCGGCGATCAGGGCCAGGACCTCCTTCTCCCGCTCGGTGAGGGTCGAGCCGCGGCCGGTGCCGCCGTGCCCCTCTTCCTGGCTGAGCAGGGCGCCCGCGACCTCGGGCTGGAGCAGCACATGGCCGGCGTGCACCGAGCGGATCGCTCCGGCCAGCGCGTCCGGGTCGACGTCCTTGTATACGTAGCCGGACGCGCCGGCGCGCAGGGCGGGGACCACGGTGCGCTGCTCGGTGAAGCTGGTGACGATGAGGACCTTGGCCCCGTTGGCGAGCTCGCGGAGCTTGCGCAGGGCCTCGATGCCGTCCATGCCCGGCATCTTCACGTCCATCAGGACGACGTCCGGCTTCAGCTCCTCGGCGCGGGCCACGCCCTCGGCGCCGTCGGAGGCCTCCCCCACCACCTCTATGTCGTCCTGTACTTCCAGGAACGTACGCAGCCCTCGGCGGACCACCTGGTGGTCGTCCACGAGCAGGACCCTGATCACCTTGTCAGCCACCGGGGACCTCCATCTCGATCGTGGCGCCCTCGCCGGGTGCCGATTGCACGGTGAGCCTGCCGCCGACGCCGCTCGCCCGGTGCCGCATCGACACCAGGCCGAGGTGGCGGCCCGCGCGGCGGACCCGGCTCGGCTCGAAGCCCCGGCCGTTGTCGGTGATCCGCAGGACCGCGCCCTGGCCGCGCCGCTCCAGGACGACGTCGACCCGGCCGGCGCCGGAGTGGCGCAGCGCGTTGTGCAGGGCCTCCTGGGCGACCCGGAGCAGGGCCTCCTCCTGGGCCGGCGGCAGCGCGCGCACCCCTTGGTTGTCGAAGGTGACGCGGGCCGCGTGGGCCCGGTCGAGGACCTGGATCTGGGTGCGCAGGGTGTGCACCAGACCGTCCTCCTCCAGGGCCGCCGGCCTCAACTCGACCACGGCGGCGCGCAGTTCGTCGGCGGCTTCCGCCGCCAGGGCCGCGACCTGCTGGAGCTCGCCCTTGGCGCGCACCGGGTCGCGGTCCACCAGGGTGGCGGCCGCCTGGGCGGTGAGGCGGAGCGAGAAGAGCTTCTGGCTGACCGCGTCGTGCAGCTCGTGGGCGAGCCGGGAGCGCTCCTCGGCGATGGTCAGCTCGCGGCTGCGCTCGTACAGGCGGGCATTGGTGAGGGCGATCGCGGCGTGCTGGGCGAGCAGGCGGAGCAGCTCCTCGTCGTGCTCGGTGAAGCCGCAGCGGTCGCCCCTGCGGGAGAGGGAGACCTTGGGGCAGCGCTTGTTGGCGAGGAAGAGGGCGCCGAGCGTCTCCTCGCCGTCGCGGATCGGCATGCCCAGGAAGTCGGACATGTCGGGGTGGGCGGAGGGCCAGCCCTCGAAGCGCGGGTCCTTGCGGACGTCGGCGAGGCGCTCGGCCTTCTCCTCGTGGAGCATCGCGGCCAGGATGCCGTGCTGGCGCGGCAGCGGCCCGATCGCCCGCCACTGCTCGTCGCTCACCCCGTCGACCACGAACTGGGCGAAGCCTCCGTGGTCGTCGGGCACGCCGAGCGCCGCGTACTCCGCGTCGAGCAGCTCGCGCGCCGACGCGGTGATCGTCTTGAGGACGTCACCGACCTCCAGGTGCCTGCTCATGGCGAGCAGGGCGGTGCTCACGGCGGCGAGGCCCGCGCTCGGTGACGGGGTCTCCCCTGGTCCGGGGGCGTGCGCAGGACGGGAGCGGCTCATGTGGTCACCGTACCGGCGGGGTGTGACAGCGCGCCTCGGCCTGTGGCCCCCCGCTGATTAGGTCGCCGGGCCTAGGTCGAAGTGCCTTGCCGGGGTGGGGCCCGCGTCCGAGGCGGCCGGGGAGCACCGGGAGCCACTCTGAACGCATCGACGCACGGATCGACGTGACAGAGGGGTTGGTCATCATGCCGGTTGCGATCATCACGGGGGCCTCGAAGGGGCTCGGACGGGCGCTCGCCGGGGCGCTGGCGGAGCGGGGCTGGGACCTGGTCCTCGATGCCAGGACCCCTCCCGTACTCGAGGAGGCGGCGCGCGGGCTCGATACGTACGGGACGAAGGTCGTGGCGCTGCCCGGGGACGTCACCGACGCGGGGCACCGCGCGGAGCTGGTGGCCGCGGCCCGGGACCTGGGCGGGCTCGACCTGCTGGTGAACAACGCCTCCGCGCTGGGCGCCGAGCCGCTCGTACGGCTCGATGAGCTGGACCTGGCCGGCCTGCGGGCGGCCCTGGAGACCAATGTGGTCGCGGCGCTCGGCCTCGTACAGGAGGCGCTGCCACTGCTGCGGGAGTCTTCCGTGGGCGCGGTGGTCGCGGTCAGTTCGGACGCGGCGGTCGAGGCGTACGGGACATGGGGCGGGTACGGGGCCTCGAAGGCGGCCCTGGACCAGCTGGCGGCGGTGCTCGCCGCGGAGGAGCCGGGGCTTCGGGTGTGGGCGGTGGACCCGGGCGACATGCGCACCGACCTGTACGCGGCGGCGGTGCCGGGCGACGAGTCGGGTCGGCCGGAGCCCTCGACGGTGGTGCCGGGATTCCTGCGGCTGCTCGACGAGCGGCCGGCGAGCGGGCGCTACAGCGCCCCCTCTCTTACGGAGGGCCTTGTGGAGGTGACCCGATGACCGTGCCGATGGTGGTGCGGGTGCCCGACGACCTGCTCGCCTCGGTGCCCGCGGAGGTGCGCGGGACGGGGCGCGACGACGTACGGCTGATGGTGTCGCGCGGCACGCGGGTCTCCCACCACGCCTTCCGCGATCTGGCCGGGCAGCTGCGGGCCGGTGACGTGCTTGTCGTCAATACCTCGCAGACGATGCCCGCGGCGGTCGACGGGACGGTGGAGGGCCGGCCGGTGGTGGTGCACTTCTCGACCCGGGGGCCGGACGGGCGCTGGGCGGTGGAGCTGCGTACGCCCGCGGCGTCGGGGAGTACCGAGCGGCGGACCGGGGACCGGGCGGGGGCCGTGGTGGCGCTGCCCGGCGGGGAGCGGCTCGTGCTCGATACGGCGCTGAGCCCGGACCGGCTGTGGTGGGCGCGGGTCTCCGCGGCCGATGTGCCGGGTCTGCTGCACCGGCACGGGCGGCCCATCCGGTACGGGTACACCGAGCGGGACCAGCCGCTCGCCGCCTACCAGACGGTGTTCGCGCTGCCGGCGCCCGGCGGGCTCGGCTCGGCGGAGATGCCGAGTGCGGCGCGGCCCTTCACGGTCGAGCTGGTCGCGGAGCTCGTGCGGCGCGGCGTGCAGTTCGCGCCGGTCACGCTGCATACGGGGGTGGCGTCGGCGGAGGCGCACGAGCCGCCGCACCCGGAGCGTTTCGAGGTGCCGGGGGCTACGGCCCGCCTGGTGAACGCCGCCAAGGCGGGGGGCGGCCGGGTCGTGGCTGTAGGGACTACGGGGGTGCGCGCCCTGGAGTCGGCGGCCGGGGCCGACGGGGTGGTGCGCGCGGCCGCGGGCTGGACGGATCTCGTGGTGACCCCGGAGCGCGGGGTGCGGGTGGTGGACGGCCTGCTGACCGGGCTGCACGAGCCGGAGGCCTCCCACCTTCTGATGCTGGAGGCGATCGCGGGGCGCGAGGCGCTGGCCGTCGCCTACGACCAGGCACTGAGCAGGCTCTACCTGTGGCACGAGTTCGGCGACGTCCACCTCATCCTTCCGGACGAGAACCCTCACCGTGCGCATTGCGACAGCAACGCCTGGTGAGACTGTTACGCGTCCGATGTGAGCCCGCGCATAGGACGCACATCACTTACGAAGCCGTTTAGTGGACAAATAAAGCCGGTGTGAGCGGGACGAGAGTGGGTACGAACCGTCTTTCGCCCGGGCGTGATCCACTACCCGGCTTCGTATGTAGCACCTTTGCCACCAGATTTTGCGGCCGCTAACAATGGCTCCCGTCGCACAGCGCTGCGGCTCCATCGCCGCGGCGCTTCGATGCGCCGTCCACGCCATTCGGAAGAGGTCCACAGCCATGCCCGAGTCCAGCAACCCTGGTCACAGTCGTCTGACCCAGACGCACAAGATCTCGATTGCCGGTGTCGCCGCCCTCGGCGCCGCCGCTCTCGCCCTCTCGGTCCTCCCCGGGACGGGTCAGTCGGGCAACGCCGTAGCTGCCGAGCCCGCCGCCTTCTCGGCGACCGTTGCCAGCACGAAGACCGTTTCGGAGTCCGTCTCCAAGCAGCACGTCACCGCCGCCCAGCAGGCCGAGACCGCCGCCAAGGCGAAGGCCGACGCGGACGCCAAGGCGAAGGCCGCGGCCGAGGCGAAGAAGCGGGACGAGGCGGCCGCCGCCAGCCGCTCCGCCGCCCGCAAGCCGGTGTACGCGAACAACCTCGACGGCTGGATCCGCCAGTCCCTCGACATCATGAAGAGCAGGGGCATTCCGGGCACCTACGACGGTCTGCACCGCAACATCATGCGCGAGTCGACCGGCAACCCGAACGCCATCAACAACTGGGACATCAACGCCATCAACGGCATCCCGTCCAAGGGCCTGCTCCAGGTCATCCCGCCGACCTTCAACGCGTACCACGTGCCCGGCACGTCGTGGAACATCTACGACCCGGTCGCCAACATCACGGCCGCCGCCAACTACGCGGCCGACAAGTACGGCTCGATGGACAACGTCAACAGCGCCTACTGATCCGCATCGGACCGCTGGTCCTCTCCGGACGGCCGATCTCTCCGGACGCAGCAGAAGGGCGGCACCCCCTCGGGGGTGCCGCCCTTCTCGCGTTGTCAGGCGCAGGCTACTTGCGCATGACCTCGGGCTCGTGGCGGCGCAGCAGACGCGCGACGAAGAAGCCGAGGACGACGCCGATGAACAGCAGCACCGAGATGTTGATGAACCACTGCGACGCCTCGTGCTTCCACAGCGGGTCGAGGTTGGTCGGGTCGTTCTGGTCCATCGGCCCCATCAGGTGGGACAGGTCGAGCGTCGTGCCGACGCCCGCGATGGCCCAGCGCGACGGCATCAGCCAGGCGAACTGCTCCAGGCCGACCGAGTCGTACACCTTGAACAGGATGCCGGTGAAGACGACCTGCACGATGGCGAACATGACCAGGAGCGGCATCGTCTTCTCGGAGGTCTTCACCAGCGAGGAGATGATCAGGCCGAACATCATCGAGGTGAAGCCGAGCGCGATCACGACCAGGCACATCTCGACCGCGGGCGGCATCACGAGGCCCTCGGTGGGCAGCTTGCGGGTCGAGAAGCCGATCACGCAGAGGATCACGCCCTGGAAGGCCGTGATGACGCCGAGTACAAGGATCTTGGACATCAGGTACGCCGAGCGGGACAGGCCGGTGGCCCGTTCCCGTTCGTAGATGACCCGTTCCTTGATCAGTTCTCGTACGGAGTTGGCCGCGCCGGAGAAGCACATGCCGACCGCGAGGATCAGCATGATCGTGCCGGCGTCGCCGTTGAACCGGGACGGCGGCGTGGGCGGCGCGAGGCCGAACTTCGCCGGGATGACCACGCTGACCGAGCCGATCACCGCGGGCAGGGCCACCGACAGGGCGAGGAAGCCCTTGTCGGAGGCGATGACCGAGACGTAGCGGCGCATCAGGGTCCACAGCTGGGAGACCCAGCCCTGCGGCTTCGGCGGCTTCATCGCCTGGGCCGGCGGCATCTGTACGGACTGCGGGGCCACGGCGTCGATGTCCGCGGCGTACATCTGGTAGTGCTGCGAGCCCTTCCAGCGGCCGGCCCAGTCGTAGTCGCGGTAGCTCTCGAAGGCGGAGAAGACATCGGCCCACGTGCTGTAGCCGAAGAAGTTCAGCGCCTCCTCGGGCGGACCGAAGTACGCCACCGAGCCGCCCGGCGCCATCACGAGCAGCTTGTCGCAGATGGCGAGCTCGGCCACCGAGTGGGTCACCACGAGGACCGTGCGGCCGTCGTCGGCGAGGCCGCGGAGCAGCTGCATGACATCGCGGTCCATGCCCGGGTCGAGGCCCGAGGTGGGCTCGTCGAGGAAGATCAGCGACGGCTTGGTCAGGAGCTCCAGGGCCACCGAGACGCGCTTGCGCTGGCCACCGGAGAGGGAGGTGACCTTCTTCTCCTTGTGGATGTCCAGCTTGAGCTCGCGCAGCACCTCGTCGATGCGCTGCTGGCGCTCGTTCTCGGTGGTGTCGGCGGGGAAGCGCAGCTTGGCCGCGTACTTCAGCGCCTTCTTGACGGTCAGCTCCTTGTGCAGGATGTCGTCCTGCGGGACCAGACCGATGCGCTGGCGCAGCTCGGCGAACTGCTTGTACAGGTTCCGGTTGTCGTAGAGGACGTCACCCTTGTTGGCGGGCCGGTAGCCGGTGAGCGCCTTGAGCAGGGTGGACTTTCCGGAGCCCGAGGGGCCGATGACCGCGATGAGGGACTTCTCGGGGACGCCGAAGGAGACGTCCTTGAGGATGTCCTTGCCGCCGTCGACCGTGACGGTCAGGTGGCGGGCCGAGAAGGAGACGTCACCGGTGTCGACGAACTCTTCGAGCCGGTCGCCGACGATGCGGAAGGTCGAGTGGCCGACGCCGACGATGTCCTGCGGGCCGAGCAGGACGCTGCCGCCCTTGGCGATCGGCTGACCGTTGACGTAGGTGCCGTTGTGGGACCCGAGGTCGCGGATCTCCATCCGGCCGTCGGGCGTCGCGTGGAACTCGGCGTGGTGGCGCGAGACCTGGAGGTCGGAGACCACCAGCTCGTTCTCCAGCGCACGGCCGATCCGCATGACCCGGCCGAGCGCGACCTGGTGGAACGTGGTCGGGCTGCGGTCGCCGTAGACCGGCGGAGCACCCGCGGCGCCGCCACCCTGCTGTTGCGGGAACTGCGGCTGCTGAGGCTGAGGCTGCTGCCACTGCTGCTGCGGCGGGACCTGAGCCTGCTGGGGCTGCTGCTGCCACTGTTGCTGCGGCGGAGCCTGCTGGGGCTGCGGGTGGGCGGGCGCGGCCTGCGCCTGCTGGGCCGGGGCGGGCTGCGCGTAGGCGGCCGCGGCGGCACCGCTCAGATTCAGCCGCGGGCCGTCGGTGGCGTTGCCGAGGTGGACGGAAGAGCCGGGGCCGATTTCCATCTGGTGGATCCGCTGGCCCTGCACATAAGTGCCGTTGGTCGATCCGTGATCCTCGATGACCCAACTGCGGCCGCCCCAGCTGATCGTGGCGTGGCGCCACGAGACTCTGGCGTCGTCGACCACGAGGTCACCCTGCGGATCACGCCCGAGGGTGTACGACCTGGACGGATCGAGCGTCCAGGTGCTGCCATTCAATTCCAGTACGAGTTCCGGCACTCCAGCCCCACTTATCGTCCCCCGAAAGACCTCCGCACCGGAGGCCTGTGACTCCCGACACAGGGAGTCTAGGGATGGTGAACATCGTGGGGAACTATTTCAGGCCCGGGCTCGTATCCGAAACCCGGGCCTTGTGAATTACGTGCACAGACCCGGCACAGTCCGGTCGCGGTCGTGCAACAGGCGCCCGCGGCCCGCCCGTTGACGTGGACCAAACGCCCCCCGAGAGTAGTAAGCACCCATGAGTGCGTACGGATCATGATGTCCGCCCATAAATGAACATGGCAGCGGATGAAAATGGTCCCTCCGTGTGAATAGGGGCAAGTCGGCTCGTATCGGGGGGTCCTGATGAGCGTGGGCGACAACGACGTCCGAGGTGCGATCCGGTGGGGCGATGTCGTGCTCGCCTCGATCGCGTCGGTGAGCTGGGCACTGGTCGCCATGGCGGGCACGGCCGCGCTCGGACTGCATCTGCTCGGGGCCGACGCGGCGGGGGCGCTCGGCCCGATGACCGCGGCCGTGGTGGTGCTCGGGGCCGGCGGCTCGGTCACCCCGTCCGGCGACGTCTCGGCGTTCGGCCTCACCGGCGCGGAGGCGAAAACGGCCGTCGATTTCACGCCACTGGGCGTCGGGCTCGCGGGCGCCCTGCTGCTCGCCTTCTTCTTCCTCCGCTCGCTACGGGCCGCCGGAGCCTGGATCTCCGGCGCCGAACTCACGGCCCGCGCGGCCGCGGTGGCCGTCCTGTTCGTCGCCGTCGTCGGCGGGCTCGCCTGGGCCGGCCACGACCTCATCACGCTCGACGGCTCCCAGCTGGGCCTCGGCCGGGTGAAGGTGCCCGGCGTGCCGGGCATCCCCGGCCTCGGGGACGTCGGCGGCCTGCTGCCCGGCCGGCTCGCCGATCTCGCGGACGCCAGGGCGCAGGTCGGCTTCAGCGTCGAGACGACCCGCTCGCTGGCGGGCGCCGCGTGCTGGGTGCTCGCGGTCCTGGTGATCGCCCTGCTCGCCTCGCGCCGCACCCCGCTGCCGCGCGGCTGGTCGGCGCTGCACCGGGTGGTGCGGCCCGCGGTCTCCGCGCTGGTGACGGTGATCCTGGTGGCGGTCGTGGCGGGGCTCGCGGCGGCGGCGTACGCGGCGATCGGCGACGCCCACCCGAAGCGGATCGCGGGCGCGGCCCTGCTCGGCGCGCCCAACGGGGTGTGGCTGGCCATCCCGCTCGGCCTCTTCGTGCCCTGGCACGGCCGGGCCACGGGCACCCTCGCCACCGTCCTGCCCGACCCGCTCGACCGGCTCGTCGGGGCGAGGAGCGACGAGCCGGTGACACTGGGGCGGATCGCCCAACTCGACCACCGGGTCTGGTTGTTGGCGGTGGCTACGGGGGTGCTCATGCTGTACGCGGGGGTGCTCGCCGCGGCCCGTACGCCGGTGGGCGGGCGCTCGCCCGGTGCCTTCGTGGGGCGGTGTGCGCTGTCGCTGGCCGCGGCCGCCGCGGTGGCGCTGCCCCTGATGGTGTGGCTCACCGGGGTGTCCGCGAACGCGTCGCTCTCGGTTCTGGGCTTCGACGCGTTCGGGGCGGGCATCGAGCTGCACGGCAACGCGGGGCTCGCCCTCGCGCTCGGCGCCGGGTGGGGGGCCGTGGCGGGCGCGGTGGGCGCGCTGCTCGCCCGGACGGCGGGGGCGGCGGGGCGGCGGGCCGCGGTCCTGGCCCGCGTCTCGGCACCCGGCGCGCCCGGGCCCCGCGAGGAGACGGTGCCGGGCCCGTACAACCCGGCGGCGCCGTCCTACCGCCCGCCGAACCCCGACACCAACCCGTATCTGAAGCTGCCGCCGGGCCTGCACGGCTCCCCCACGATGCCGGGCCCCCCGGGCCGCCCCCGGGCGGCGCCCCGCCCGTACCGGCCCCCGGAGGAGGGTCCGCCGCCTCCGCCCGGGGTGCCGCGGGGCCGCCGCTGAACAGCACGCCGTCCCGGTGACGGGGCCGTACGAGGGGGCACTGTCCGCAGGGCGGGACGGCGTGCCGGGCGTGAGCCGTGGCCGGATACGGTGGGGATCACCATGACGCCATCGCCCCTGCCCCCCGCCGGCCAGAACTCCGACGCCGGTCAGAGCTCTGACGTACCCACCCTCCTCGTCAAGATCTTCGGCAAGGACCGCCCCGGCATCACCGCCGGGCTCTTCGACACCCTCGCCGCCTACTCCGTCGATGTCGTGGACATCGAACAGGTCGTCTCCCGTGGCCGCCTCGTCCTGTGCGTGCTCGTCACCGCGCCGACGGTCGCCTCCTCGGGGGAACTGCGTGCCACCGTGCACAGCTGGGCCGAATCGCTCAAGCTCGAAGCCGAGATCATCTCCGGCATCGGCGACAACAGGCCGCGCGGCAGCGGCCGTTCGCACGTCACGGTGCTCGGCCACCCGCTGACCGCCGAGTCCACGGCGGCCATAGCGGCCAGCATCACCGCCACCGGCGGCAACATCGACCGTATCTTCCGGCTCGCCAAGTACCCGGTCACGGCAGTGGAGTTCGCTGTGTCCGGAGTGGAGACCGCGCCGCTGCGCACCGCGCTCGCGACCGAGGCCGCCGCCCTCGGCGTGGACGTGGCCGTCGTCTCGGCGGGGCTGCACCGGCGGGCCCAGCGGCTCGTCGTGATGGACGTGGACTCCACGCTGATCCAGGACGAGGTGATCGAGCTCTTCGCCGCGCACGCCGGGTGCGAGGACGAGGTCGCCGAGGTCACCGCCGCCGCGATGCGCGGCGAGCTGGACTTCGAGCAGTCGCTGCACGCCCGGGTGGCGCTCCTTCGCGGCCTGGACGCGTCGGTGGTGGACAAGGTGCGGGCCGAGGTCCGGCTCACGCCCGGTGCCCGCACTCTGATCCGTACGCTCAAGGCGCTCGGCTATCAAGTGGGCGTCGTCTCGGGCGGGTTCACCCAGGTCACCGACGACCTCAAGGACCGTCTCGGCCTCGACTTCGCCTCCGCCAACACCCTGGAGATCGAGGACGGCAAGTTCACCGGCCGGGTCACGGGCGACATCGTCGACCGGGCCGGGAAGGCGCGGCTGCTGCGGGAGTTCGCCGCCGAGGCCGGGGTGCCGCTGGCCCAGACGGTGGCGATCGGCGACGGCGCCAACGACCTCGACATGCTGAACGCGGCGGGCCTCGGTGTCGCCTTCAACGCCAAGCCGGTGGTCCGCGAGGCCGCGCACACCGCGGTGAACGTGCCCTTCCTCGACACCGTGCTCTATCTGCTCGGCATCACGCGGGAAGAGGTCGAGGCGGCGGACGGCCTCGTCGACTGAACCGCCCGTACGCGGTGAAGGCCCCGGCGCGCGTTGCGTACCGGGGCCTTCACCGCATACGAAAGCGTTCGTTACGAGGTCAGGCGTGCGGGGCCCAGAAGGAGACGAGCCTGCCCACTCCGTGCTCCACGGACTTCCAGGAGCCGTTGAAGGTGAGCACGGCGACGGCGCAGGTGGGGAAGCCGCTGCGGTTCATCCGGGCCAGTACGTCGCCCTCGGCGTCACCGGCGAGCGCGTCGGCGAGCGCGTGCATCCCGGGGTTGTGCCCGACGAGCAGGAGGTCGGCGACGTCGTCGGGGGTCTCGTTGACCAGCGCGATCAGTTCGCCGAGGGAGGCCTCGTACATCCTCTCCTCGTACACCGTCTTGGGGCGCTGCGGCAGTTCCTGGACGGCGAGCTTCCAGGTCTCGCGGGTCCTGGCCGCGCTGGAGCAGAGGGCGAGGTCCGGGGCGACGCCGGCCCCGGCCAGCCAGCGGCCGGCGACGGGGGCGTCCGCCCTGCCCCGTTCGGCGAGCGGCCGGTCGTGGTCGGACACCTGGGGCCAGTCGGCTTTCGCGTGCCTCAGAAGGACGATCCTGCGGGGTGTATCGACGCTCATGTTCCCCAGCTTCGCATGAATCGCGCCATCGGGCGCAGGGTGTTCGCGGGCTCCGCCAGAGGGGTGACGAGTGGGGTGGGCGATGCTTTCGCGACCTAGTGCGAGAGGCTCTCGTGGATGCGGTCGACGAGGTGGGTGAGGGTGCCGTCGCCGGAGACGGCGTGGGCGTCGCCCGATCCGATGACGAGCGCGAGCAGCACGAAGAACGCGATCGCGGGCAGCACGACGCCCCACCACGGCAGCTTGAAGTCGACGCCACCCGCGGCCGGTTGGGGGGACCTGGGGTGGGTGTGGGCCGACATGACCGCCTCCGTGTGGGTTCCGGGTTCGAGTGCCGCGGGCGAACGGGGCGTTCGTCGCGGTACTTCAAAACCTACGGATCCGGCGGACGTCATCCCATCCGGTGACCCACCCACTTGACCCTGACCCTGCCCCCCTAGGGGATGGTGGGGCTAGCACCACCATCCCCCCGTCCGGGGCAAGCGGCCGGGTGTCGGCCGACCCCGGTCGGGAGTCCGTCGGGCCTCGGTCGGGCCTCGGTCAGGGGGAGGCGATCGTCGCGATGACGGCGACGACGACCGTGACGGCGAGCATCGCGCCGAGCACGAGCAGGAGCTTCTTGTGGCTGTTCTGCGGATTGGGTTCGAGCACTGGCATGCGGCCAGTGTCGCATCCGGGTTTCGCCCGCTATCGCCGGGCCCCGGCCTCGTCCTCGATCGTACGGTCGCGGCCCGCCAGGATGCCGACGACGATCTGCGGCACCATGAGGGCCGCCATCATCGCGATGGGCAGGTCCCAGCCGCCGCTGCGGTCGTGCAGGACGCCGACCAGGAGCGGCCCGGGGATGGAGAGCAGGTAGCCGACGCACTGGGCGAAGGCGGAGAGCCGTACGACGCCCGCGCCGGTCCGCGACCGCTTGCCGATCATCGTGAGGGCCAGCGGGAAGGCGCAGTTGGAGATGCCGAGCAGCAGCGCCCAGGCCCAGGCTCCGGCGGCCGGCGCGAGGTAGAGCCCGGCGTAGCCGGCCAGGCCGCAGCTGCCGAGCGCGACGACGATGGGGCCCTGGCTGCGCAGCCGGTTGACCAGCCACGGGATGACGAAGCCGAGCGGCACACCCATGACCATGGTGATGGAGAGCAGCAGCCCCGCGGTGCCGGCCGAGACGCCCGCGTCGCGGAAGATCGTCGGCATCCAGCCCATGGTGATGTACGCGCCGGTGGCCTGGAGCCCGAAGAAGCAGGCCAGCGCCCAGGCGGTGCCGCTGCGGGTGATGCGCAGCGCGGGAGCCGCCTCCTCCTTGGCGCTGAGGGCCGGGCCCGCGCTCCCGGAGCGGTCGCGGGTCAGCGGGATCCAGGCGGCCACCGCGACGACGGCGAGCAGCGCCCAGATGCCGAGACCCTGGCGCCAACTGCCGCCCAGCGCATCGGTGAGGGGCACGGTGGTGACCGCGGCGAGCGAGGTGCCCGCGGCGAGCGCCATCGAGTAGAGCCCGGTCATCGAGCCGACCCGGTCGGGGAAGTACCGCTTGACGATCACCGGCATCAGGACGTTGCTGACGGCTATGCCCATCAGGGCGAGCGCGCTGGCCGCGAGGAAGGTGACGGTGCCGCCCGCGAACGGGCGCAGGAGCAGGCCCGCGGTGATGGCGATCATGCCCGCGAAGACGACGGCGCCGGGGCCGAAGCGGCGGGCGAGGCGCGGCGCCATGATGCCGAACACGGCGAAGCAGAACGCCGGGACCGAGGTGAGGACGCCCGCGATGCCGCCGCTCATGTGCAGCCCGCCGGTGACTTCCTTCATCAGCGAGCCGAGGCTGGTGATGGCGGGGCGCAGATTGAGGGCGGCGAGCACCAGCGCGAGCGGCACGAGCCAGCGCGCCCACGACGGCACCCGGCCCGCCTCGGCGGGGGCTTCGAGGGGCTCGGTGCGGGCGGCGGGCGCGGGGCTCAGCGTGGCGGTCTCTTCGTCGGGCATGGTGCCATCATAGAATCATGGGATGATTGGTTGTCCAATCGATTCACGGCCCTGGTCGTTCACGGCCTACGCTCACGCCGCTGACGAACTCCCCTCTCGGACTGGAGCACCATGACCCTGAGCTCTCCCCGGCGCTCCGCCCTCGCCGACCAGGTGATCGCGCAGTTGCGCAACCAGATCACCTCGGGCGAGTGGGCGGTGGGTTCGCGCATCCCGACCGAGCCGGAGCTGGTCGAACAGCTCGGGGTGGCGCGCAACACCGTCCGCGAGGCCGTCCGCGCCCTCGCGCACAACGGCCTCCTCGACATCCGCCAGGGCTCGGGGACGTACGTCGTGGCGACCAGTGAGCTGGCCGGGGTGATGCACCGCCGGTTCGCCTCCGCGGACCCGCGCCATGTGGCCGAGCTGCGCTCCACGCTTGAGTCGTCGGCGGCGAAGCTGGCGGCCGAGCGGCGTACCGAGCGCGAGCTGAAACAGCTGGACACGCTGCTTGAGCGGCGCGAGCAGGCGTGGGCCTCGGGCGACCGGGAGGCCTTCGTCGCGGCCGACGCCACGCTCCACCTGGCGGTCGTCGCGGCCTCGCACAACGACGTACTGACCGAGCTGTACGCCGACCTCGGCCATCTGCTGCGCGACTGGCTGCGGGACGACGTGGCACTGGAGATGACCCCGGAGAACCACATGGACCACGGCCGGATGATCGACGCGATCCGGGCCGGCGACGCGGAGAGAGCCGCCTCCGAAGCCGCGGCCCACGCCTTCATCTGCCTGCCGGACCGGCTCGAAGGCCGCCGAACGGACTGATCGAGGCCGGTCGGCCGGAGCCTCGCCCGCGGTCAGAGCGCCTTCTGGTGGGTCACCCAGACCGCGCGGACGTCCTTCCAGCAGCGGTCGTCGAGCCGTACGGTCTGCCCGGGGCCCACCTCCACCGGCGCCGCGTCCGCGTCCAGGTCCCACCAGTGCGCGCAGTCGGTGTGCAGGCGCACCAGGTCGGCGTCCGGGTAGGGGTTGTGGCAGTACGCGATGACGTGCGAGCCCTGCACGGAGGTCCGGCACGCGGCGCCGAACGGCGCGGGCGGCGCCACGGCCGGCGCCGGGTCGGGGGCGGTGGCCGCGCGCACCACGGAGGGCGCGGCGAACCCGGCCGCCGTCGCGAGCAGCAGGAACAGCAGGGCCAGGGCCCGGCGCTGCCGCACGTTCAGGAAGCGTACACGGGGACCCGCGCGCAAGGGACGCACGCCGCACCTCCTCCCCGGCCGACTGCCCGACATGTCCGTTCGATCAGTCTGCGGGGAAGTCGCGGTCCACGCACGGCGGCCGCCCACCGGATGGTCCGGTGGGCGGCCGCGAAACGTGCTGTGCGGGGTCAGGCACCCACGGCGTGCAGACCGCCGTCGACGTGGATGATCTCGCCCGTGGTCTTCGGGAACCAGTCCGAGAGCAGCGCCACGACGCCCTTGCCGGCGGGCTCGGGGTCGGCCATGTTCCACTCCATCGGGGAGCGGTGGTTCCACACGTCCGCGAGCTCGGCGAAGCCCGGGATGGACTTGGCGGCCATCGAGCCGATCGGCCCTGCCGAGATCAGGTTGCAGCGGATGTCGTCCTTGCCCAGGTCACGGGCCATGTAACGGGACGTCGCCTCCAGGGCGGCCTTGGCCGGGCCCATCCAGTCGTACTGCGGCCAGGCGAACTGCGCGTCGAAGGTGAGGCCGACGACGGCGCTGCCCGGGACGAGCAGCTCGCGCAGCGCCATGGTCAGCGACTTCAGCGAGAACGCCGAGACGTGCATGGCGGTGGCGACCGACTCGAACGGCGTGTTCAGGAAGTTGCCGCCGAGTGCGTCCTGCGGGGCGAAGCCGATCGAGTGGACGATGCCGTCCAGACGGCCGCCGAGCTCCTCCTTGACGAGGCCCGCAAGCCGGTCCAGGTGCTCCTGGTTGGTCACGTCCAGCTCGATGACCTTGGCGGGCTTGGGGAGCTTCTTGGCGATGCGCTCGGTCAGGGTCGGACGCGGAAAGGCGGTCAGAATGACCTCGGCGCCCTGCTCCTGAGCCAGCTTCGCGGTGTGGAAGGCGATGGAGGACTCCATCAGCACACCGGTGATCAGGATGCGCTTGCCTTCAAGAATTCCGCTCATGGTGATCAGTGACCCATGCCCAATCCGCCGTCAACCGGGATGACGGCTCCAGTGATGTACGAGGCATCGTCCGAGGCGAGGAACTTCACCGCGGCGGCGATCTCCTCGGGCTGCGCGTAGCGGCCGAGCGGCACCTGGGACACGATGCCCGCGCGCTGCTCCTCGGTGAGCACCTTGGTCATGTCGGTGTCGACAAAACCGGGCGCGACGACGTTGAAAGTGATGTTCCGGGACCCGAGCTCACGCGCGAGCGACCGGGCGAAGCCGACCAGACCCGCCTTGGAGGCGGCGTAGTTGGCCTGGCCCGCCGAGCCGAGCAGCCCGACGACCGAGGAGATCAGGACCACGCGGCCCTTCTTCGCGCGCAGCATGGCGCGGTTGGCGCGCTTGACCACACGGAAGGTGCCGGTGAGGTTGGTGTCGAGGACGGACGTGAAGTCCTCCTCGGACATGCGCATCAGGAGCTGGTCCTTGGTGACGCCCGCGTTGGCGACCAGGACCTCGACGGGACCGTGCTTGTCCTCGATCTCCTTGTAGGCCTGCTCCACCTGCTCGGTGTCGGTGATGTCGCACCGGACGGCCAGGCAGCCCAGTTCCATGAGGGCCTCGGGCGGCTCTCCGGAGCGGTACGTGATCGCGACCTTGTCGCCGCTGTCGGCAAAAGCGCGGGCGATGGCGAGGCCGATGCCCCGGTTACCTCCGGTGACGAGAACCGAGCGGCTCAACGGATCACCCTTTCGATAGGCGGATTCGTACTCCCGCAAACTATCGGTACCGCCCGACTTACGAGGAATCGAGCCCTGACAGTGGCGTGGAACGAGCGCTGTCGGGTCCCTACAGAAAGCCGTAGTCACGAGGCCCGTCGACGCGACATGATCGGGGCGACCGGTCTCATACGACAGGGAGACAGCTGTGCCATCTGGGACCCATTCCATCGACGAAGCCTTCACGGCGCTGCCCCTGCGGGCACTCGCCGACGCGGCGCTCGCGCGGGCCCGCGCGCTCGGCGCCGACCACGCCGACTTCCGGTTCGAGCGGGTGCGAAGCGCCGCCTGGCGCCTTCGCGACGCGCGGCCCGCCGGATCCTCCGACACCACCGACCTCGGCTACGCGGTCCGGGTCGTGCACGGCGGGGCCTGGGGGTTCGCCTCCGGAGTCGATCTGACGATGGACGCGGCGGCCAAGGTCGCCTCCCAGGCGGTGGCCATGGCCAAGCTGTCCGCGCAGGTCATCGCGGCTGCCGGGTCGAAGGAACGGGTCGAGCTCGCGGCCGAGCCGGTGCACTCCGAGAAGACCTGGATCTCCTCGTACGAGATCGACCCGTTCTCGGTGCCGGACGAGGACAAGAGCGCGCTGCTCGCCGACTGGAGTGCGCGGCTGCTCGGCGCCGACGGAGTCGAGCACGTGGACGCCTCGCTGCTCACCGTGCACGAGAACAAGTTCTACGCGGACACGGCGGGCACCGTGACCACACAGCAGCGCGTGCGGCTGCACCCGCAGCTCACCGCGATCGCGGTGGACCGCACGACCGGCGAGTTCGACTCGATGCGCACCATCGCTCCGCCGGCCGGGCGCGGCTGGGAGTACCTGACCGGGACCGGCTGGGACTGGGACGCGGAACTGGATGAGATTCCTTCGCTTCTGGCCGAGAAGATGCGGGCGCCCGGCGTCGAGGGCGGCCTCTACGACCTCGTGGTGGACCCGTCCAACCTGTGGCTGACCATCCACGAGTCGATCGGCCACGCCACCGAGCTGGACCGCGCGCTCGGCTATGAGGCCGCGTACGCGGGCACCTCGTTCGCCACCTTCGACCAGCTGGGCAAGCTGGCGTACGGCTCGCAGGTCATGAACGTGACCGGCGACCGGACCGCCGAGCACGGGCTCGCGACCATCGGCTACGACGACGAGGGCGTCGAGGCGCAGTCCTGGGACCTGGTGAAGGACGGCACGCTCGTCGGCTACCAACTCGACCGCCGCATCGCGAAGTTGACCGGCCTGGGCCGCTCCAACGGCTGCGCCTACGCGGACTCCCCCGGTCACGTTCCGGTCCAGCGGATGGCGAATGTCTCGCTCCAGCCCGATCCGGGCGGCCTGTCCACCGAGGATCTGATCGGCGGGGTCGAGCGCGGCATCTACGTGGTCGGCGACCGGTCCTGGTCGATCGACATGCAGCGCTACAACTTCCAGTTCACCGGCCAGCGCTTCTTCCGCATCGAGAACGGGCGCCTGGCGGGCCAGCTCCGCGACGTCGCCTACCAGGCCACCACCACGGACTTCTGGGGCTCCATGGAGAAGGTCGGCGGCCCCCAGACGTACGTCCTGGGCGGCGCCTTCAACTGCGGCAAGGCCCAGCCGGGCCAGGTGGCCGCGGTCTCCCACGGCTGCCCCTCCGCCCTGTTCCGGGGCGTCAACATTCTGAACACCACGCAGGAGGCCGGGCGATGAGCTCCCGTACGACCGTCAAGCCGCACGAGATCGTCGAGCGGGCCCTCGAGCTGTCCACCGCCGACGGCTGTGTCGTCATCGCCGACGAGCACTCCTCGGCCAACCTGCGCTGGGCCGGCAACGCGCTGACCACCAACGGCGTCACGCGCGGGCGCACCCTGACCGTGATCGCGACGGTGGACGGCGCCGAGGGCACCGCCTCCGGGGTCGTGTCCCGCTCGGCCGTCACCGCCGACGACCTGGAGCCGCTGGTGCGGGCCGCCGAGGCGGCGGCCCGCGGCGCCGGGCCCGCCGAGGACGCCCAGCCGCTGGTCAGCGGGGTACCGGCGTCGCCGGACTTCGCCGACGCCCCGGCCGAGACCACCTCCGCCGTGTTCGCCGACTTCGCGCCCGCCCTCGGCGAGGCCTTCGCGCGGGCCAGGGCGGGCGGCCGCGAGCTGTACGGCTTCGCAAGCCACGAGCTGAGCTCCACCTACCTCGGTACGTCGACGGGCCTGCGGCTGCGCCACGACCAGCCCAACGGCACCCTGGAGCTCAACGCCAAGTCGCCGGACCGGACCCGCTCGGCCTGGGCCGGACGCGCGACCGCGGACTTCAAGGACGTCGACCCGGCCGCCCTCGACGAGGAGCTCGCCCGCAGGCTCGGCTGGGCCGAGCGGCGCGTCGAGCTGCCCGCCGGGCGGTACGAGACGCTGCTTCCGCCGACCGCCGTGGCCGACCTGCTGATCTACCAGCTGTGGTCGGCGGCGGCCCGGGACGCGGCCGAGGGCCGGACCGTCTTCTCCCGGCAGGGCGGCGGCACCCGCATCGGCGAGACCCTCTCCGAGCTGCCGCTCTCCCTGCGCAGCGACCCGAACGAGCCCGGCCTGGAGTACGCGCCGTTCATGGTGGCGCACGCCTCGGGCGACACGGAGTCGGTGTTCGACAACGGGCTCCCCCTCACCGCGACGGACTGGATGCGCGAGGGCCGCCTGGAGCACCTGGTCACCACCCGGCACAGCGCCGGGCTCACCGGCCTGCCGGTCGCGCCCGCGCCCGGGAACCTGATCCTGGACGGCGGCGGCGAGCGCACCCTGGACGAGATGGTCGCCGCCACCGAGCGGGGCCTGTTGGTCACGTGCCTCTGGTACATCCGCGAGGTGGACCCGGCGACGCTGCTGCTCACCGGCCTGACCCGGGACGGCGTGTACCTCGTCGAGAACGGCGAGGTGGTCGGCGAGGTGAACAACTTCCGGTTCAACGAGTCCCCGGTGGACCTGCTGTCCCGGGCCACCGAGGCCGGCCGCACCGCGAAGACCCTGCCCCGGGAGTGGAGCGACTACTTCACCCGGGCGGCCATGCCGGCGCTGCGCATTCCGGATTTCAACATGAGCTCGGTCAGCCGGGGCGTGTGACCCGCCTAGACTGGCCGTCCCACCCGGAACTACTACAAGGAGCCCAGAACCGTGACGGACATCGTCGACGAGCTGAAGTGGCGCGGGCTTTTCTCGCTGTCCACTGACGAGGACGCACTGCGCAAGGCTCTCGCGGACGGTCCCGTCACGTTCTATTGCGGCTTCGACCCGACCGCGGCCAGCCTGCACGTCGGCCACCTCGTGCAGGTGCTCACCGTCCGCCGGCTCCAGCAGGCCGGGCATCGGCCGCTGGCGCTCGTGGGCGGCGCGACCGGCCAGATCGGTGACCCGCGGCCGACCGCCGAGCGCACCCTGAACGATCCGGAGACGGTCGCGAACTGGGTGGACCGGCTGCGGAGCCAGATCGAGCCGTACCTGTCCTTCGAGGGCGAGAACGCGGCCGTGATGGTCAACAACCTGGACTGGACCGCGGGGATGTCCGCGATCGAGTTCCTGCGGGACATCGGCAAGCACTTCCGGGTCAACAAGATGCTCACCAAGGACTCGGTGGCCCGCCGACTGGAGTCCGAACAGGGCATCAGCTACACGGAGTTCAGCTACCAACTGCTCCAGGGCATGGACTTCCTGGAGCTGTACCGGCGGTACGGCTGCACCCTCCAGCAGGGCGGCAGCGACCAGTGGGGCAACCTCACGGCCGGGCTCGACCTGATCCACCGCCTGGAGCCGGACGCCGAGGTGCACTGCCTGGCGACGCCGCTGATGGTCAAGGCGGACGGCACCAAGTTCGGCAAGACCGAGGGCGGGGCCGTCTGGCTCGACCCGGAGATGACCACGCCGTACGCGTTCTACCAGTTCTGGCTGAACGTGGACGACCGGGACATCTCGACGTACATGCGCATCCTCTCCTTCAAGTCCCGCGAGGAGCTGGAGGAGATCGAGAAGCTCACCGGGGAGCGGCCTCAGGCGCGCACCGCGCAGCGGGCGCTCGCCGAGGAGCTGACCACGCTGGTGCACGGCGCCGACCAGTGCGCTGCCGTGATCGCCGCGTCCAAGGCGCTGTTCGGCCAGGGCGAGCTCGCTGAGCTCGACGCGTCGACGCTGGCCGCGGCGCTGTCCGAGCTGCCGCGCGCCCAGGTGTCCGAACTCGGCCTGGTCACCGACCTGTTCGCCGAGGTCGGCCTGGTCGCCAGCAAGTCGGCGGCCCGCCGCACCGTGAAGGAGGGCGGCGCCTACGTGAACAACGTGAAGGTGACGGCCGAGGACGCGGTGGTGGCGGCGGACGAGCTCCTGCACGGGCGCTGGCTGGTGCTGCGCCGGGGCAAGAAGAACCTGGCGGCCATCGAGGTCACCGGCGCCTGAGGTCCGTACGCACACGAAGGGGCGGCTCCCTCCCGGGACCGCCCCTTCGTCCTGCTCGTCAGGCCCTCTGTTTGTTGCCGCGCAGTGCCATGTACAGCATGTCGCCGAGGAAGACGATCACGACGGCGGCCGCGATCTGGAGGCCGTGCCGGCCCCAGTCGATGCCCTTGGTCTCGGCGATCCCGATCGCCCGGGCGATGGAGTTGCCGACGATGCCGCCGATGATGCCGAAGATGGTGGTCAGCCAGAGGGGACTGTGCTGCTTGCCGGGAATGATCGCCTTGGCGATGAGACCGAGCACGAATCCCACGATGATGGCCCACAACCAGCCCATGGCTGCCTCCTAGTACGGCTCGACGTGAGCGGGTCCAGCCAGTGTCAGCCCGTACTCCGTACGGCGCATGTCGGACACCTCCGTACGCGGTACGTCCTGCGGCATCCGCACAGGTAGGAGCCGCCCCGGTCTCGAACCCGGCGGAGCCCCGGCGTACGGTGATAACGGTGCGGGCCGGGGAGAGCCCGCCGTGGAACTCGGATGGTGGAACGTGATGCGGAAGCAGCGCGGCGGCCAGGTCTTCCGGATCACGGGGGCCCGTCAGGGGCTCGCCGAGGACGTCCGGGGCAGGCAGCGCCGCTATGTGATCTCGATGTCGATCCGCACCGTTTCGGTGGTGCTGACCGCGGTGCTGTGGAACATCGAGCGTCCTGTCGCCATCGTGACGCTGGTACTCGGCGCGCTGCTGCCCTATGTGGCGGTCGTGTTCGCCAACGCGGGCCGGGAGAACGTGACTTCGCTGCCCTCCACCTTCATCCCCGCCCCTGCCCGGCCGGCGCTCGGAGCGGCCCCCGTGGGCGGCGCCGCGGAATCCCCCACGGAACCCGCGGCCGGTGACCAGGAGTGGCGTTCACGCGAACACGGCTGATCCGTCACCGTCCGCGAAGCTCAGGAAAAGCTCAGATCAATCATGAAGTTCCGGTGCACCACACCGGGTCCCCCATGACATACTTCGTAGGCGCTCCGCATCCCCCGTCGGAGCGACGGACCGACGCCGGGCAGCTCCCCCCGTGGCTGCTCGGCGTCGCCTTTTGCACGGGGCCGCATGGCGGACAATGTCTCTGTGAGTGACGAGACGACCGACGAGACCCCCAGCTGTTCCGCCAAGGGCTGCCGTGCCGCCGCCGTATGGGTCCTGGCCTGGAACAATCCGAAGATCCACACGCCGGAGCGGCGCAAGACGTGGCTCGCGTGCGAGGAGCACCGCGAGCACCTGTCCCAATTCCTGGACGTACGGGGCTTCTTGAAGGATGTCGTGACGCTCGCCGAGTGGGAGTCGGCCGGCTCAGCCGCCGATCGCTGACATCGGGCGGTCGGGCTGCAGGAACGAGGGGTCGTCGAGGCCGGAACCGGCCTTCTTTCCCCACATCGCCAGCTTCCACAGCCGGGCGATCTCCTCGTCACCGGCGTCCGAACGCAGGGCCGCGCGCAGGTCGGACTCCTCGCGGGCGAACAGGCACGTGCGCACCTGGCCGTCGGCAGTCAGCCGGGTGCGGTCGCAGGCGCGGCAGAACGGGCGCGTCACCGAGGCGATGACGCCCACGGTGTGCGGGCCGCCGTCGACCACCCAGCGCTCGGCGGGCGCCGAGCCCCGCTGGTCGTCCCCCTCGGGGGTGAGCGTGAAGCGCGTACGCAGCGATTCGAGGATGTCACCGGCGGTGATCATGCCGTCGCGCTTCCAGCCGTGCTGGGCGTCGAGCGGCATCTGCTCGATGAAGCGGAGCTCGTAGTCGTGCTCGACGGCCCAGGCGAGCAGGTCGGGGGCCTCGTCGTCGTTGAGGCCCGGCATCAGGACGGCATTGACCTTGACCGGCGTGAGGCCCGCCTCGCGGGCGGCCTCCATGCCCTCGATGACGTCCTTGTGACGGTCGCGGCGGGTCAGTGTCTTGAAAACGTCGGGCCGCAGCGTGTCCAGGGAGACATTGACGCGGTCCAGCCCGGCGGCCTTCAGGGCAGCCGCGGTGCGCTTGAGGCCGATGCCGTTGGTGGTGATCGACATCTGGGGGCGCGGCTCCAGGGCGGCGCAGCGCTCCACGATCCCCACGATGCCGGGGCGCAGCAACGGCTCGCCGCCGGTGAAGCGGACCTCGGTGATGCCGAGGTCGGTGACGGCGATGCGGATGAGGCGGACGATCTCGTCGTCGGTCAGCAGATCGGGCTTGGCCAGCCACTGCAGACCCTCTTCCGGCATGCAGTACGTGCACCGCAGATTGCACCGGTCGGTGAGTGAGACCCGCAGGTCAGTGGCCACTCGGCCGTAGGTGTCGATGAGCACTGTGGGCCCCCTCCCCTGTCCGTCGAAGGTCAGTCGCACATCCGTCGAATGTGTATACACCCGAGCCTACGCGTTGCGTCCGACAACCGGAGGGGCCAATTGTCACGAGGTGCGGCGAGGCCGTGTCGTAGGACTCTACGACACGGCCTCGGCCGTCCACGGTGCGGATGTACGTCAGTGGGCTCCGACGCCCGTGAGGGACTTGACCTCCAGCTCGGCGTACTTGCCGGCGTCGGGCTCCTCCTTGGACAGGAGCGATCCGATCCAGCCGAGCAGGAAACCGAGCGGGATCGAGATCAGGCCCGGGTTCTCCAGCGGGAACCAGTGGAAGTCGACGCCCTTGAACATCGACGTCTTCGGGTTGCCGGAGACGACGGGCGAGAACAGCACCAGGAACACCGAGCTGAAGAGGCCGCCGTAGATCGACCAGAGCGCGCCCTGGGTGGTGAAGCGTTTCCAGAACAGGCTGTAGAGGATGGTCGGCAGGTTTGCCGAGGCGGCGACGGCGAAGGCGAGCGCGACCAGGCCGGCCACGTTCATGTCACGGGCGAAGGCGCCGAGCACGATCGCGATCGCGCCGATGAACACGGTGGCCCAGCGGGCGGCCCCCATCTCCTCCTTCTCGGTGGCCTTCCCCTTGCGGATGACGTTGGCGTAGATGTCGTGCGCGAAGGAGGAGGACGAGGCGAGCGTGAGGCCGGCGACGACCGCCAGGATGGTCGCGAAGGCGACCGCCGAGATCACCGCGAGCAGGGTCGCGCCGCCGGTGGTGCCGACGCCGCCGCCCAGGTACTCGGCGAGCTGCGGGGCCGCGGTGTTGCCCGCCGGGTTCTGCGCCTTGATGGCGGCGGGTCCCACCAGCGCGGCCGCGCCGAAGCCGAGCGCGATCGTCATCAGGTAGAAGGCGCCGATGATGCCGATCGCCCAGTTCACGGACTTACGGGCGGCCTTCGCGGTGGGCACCGTGTAGAAGCGGATCAGGATGTGCGGCAGGCCCGCCGTGCCGAGGACCAGCGCGATGCCGAGCGAGATGAAGTCGAGCTTGGAGGTGCCGTTCGCGCCGTACTTCAGGCCGGGCTCCAGGAAGGCCGAGCCCTTGCCGCTCTTCTCGGCGGCCGTGCCGAGCAGGTCGGAGACGTTGAAGTGGAACTTGAGCAGCACCAGGAAGGTCATGAGGACGGCGCCCGCGATGAGCAGCACCGCCTTGACCATCTGGACCCAGGTGGTGCCCTTCATGCCGCCGATGGTGACGTACACGATCATCAGGACGCCGACGAGGGCCACGATGAGGATCTTGCCCGCGTCGGTGGTGATGCCGAGCAGCAGGGAGACGAGCACGCCCGCGCCGGCCATCTGCGCGAGCAGGTAGAAGATCGAGACGACGATGGTGGAGGCGCCGGCCGCGGTGCGGACCGGGCGCTGGCGCATCCGGTAGGCGAGCACGTCGCCCATCGTGTAGCGGCCGGAGTTGCGCAGCGGCTCGGCGACCAGGAGGAGCGCCACCAGCCAGGCGACCAGGAAGCCGATGGAGTACAGGAAGCCGTCGTAGCCGAACAGCGCGATGGCTCCGGCGATGCCGAGGAACGACGCGGCCGACATGTAGTCGCCGGAGACCGCGAGGCCGTTCTGGAAGGCGGTGAACTGACGGCCGCCCGCGTAGAAGTCGGACGCGTTCTTGGTCTGCCGGCCGGCCCACACGGTGATGCCCAGGGTCGCGGCGACGAACACCGCGAACAGGGTGATGATCAGCGGCCGGTGCTCGGTGGTCGCTGAGGCGGCGAGGGGAACGAGGGCGTGGCTCATGATGCGTCGGCCTCCATGCGGGACTTGATGGCCTCGGCCTTGGGGTCGAGCTTCGCCGCGGCGTGCCGCGAGTAGAACCAGGCGATGAGGAAGGTGGTCAGGAACTGGGCGAGCCCGAAGACGAAGGCCACGTTGATGTTGCCGATGACCTTGGTGCCCATGAAGCCGCCCGCGTAGTTGGACAGCAGCACGTACAGCAGGTACCAGACGATGAAGCCGATGGTCAGCGGGAAGGCGAACGAGCGGTGGGCTCGGCGGAGTTCACCGAATTCCTCGCTCTGCTGCACCGCGGTGAACGCCTCGGTGCTGGGCTGGGCCGGTCGGGGGTCCGCCCCGGCTTCGGGCGGCGGCGCGTCGGTGGCCACGGAATCTCCTCGCGATGCTGATGCGGGCGGAACGGAAACGTCGGACATGGGGGTCCTCGGTATGGGGGTGTGATGCGGTCCCCCTGACAACGGCACGGAGCGCGGGGCGTCTCGGTTCGGTCCGGCCGTTTTTTTCTCCGTGGCGCATCCGCCACCGGCGCGTGGCGCGTTCCGCGCGCTCGCCGGGTCGACTACGCGACTTTCTTCGCGGACTCGGCGCAAGCCGTTGATCCGTCGAGATGATCGGCGATAGCTTCACGCTCAATGTGCCGGGCGGCACCGGTGCCGCCGGAGCAGTTGTCGCCCTTCCTCAGGTCCTTCACCTACGTACGCATCGAGAGTTCCGCCAACCCCATGGAGACCCCATGACGTTGCACATCTCCCGTACGCGCCGCGCCGTCGCCGCCTCGGCGGGCCTGGCCACCGCCGTCGCGCTGGCGCTGCTTCCCGGCACGGCCTCGGCCGCCTCCGCCGGCATCGGCTCCACGAGCCCGAAGGCCGCACAGACGGCCGGGCCCGAGCTGAGCTACATCGTCAACGTCCGCCCCGGGCAAGGAAATTCGGACCGGGTGCAAAGAGCCGTCGCCGATGCGGGCGGCTCGGTGCTCCAGGCGTACGACCGGATCGGCGTGCTCGTCGTGCACTCCGCCGACGCGGACTTCGCGAAGACGATCCGCAAGGTCAAGGGCGTCGATTCGGCGGGGGCGACGCGGACGGCGCCGCTGCCCGCGCAGTCCACCACCGATGTGGGCACGCCGAAGAACCTCACCGCCGCCGACCTGAAGGCCGCCTCCACGAAGGCCGCGCCGGGCGAGGATCCCCTGGAGCCGCTCCAGTGGGACCTGAAGGCGATCAAGGCGGACAAGGCGCACGAGAAGACGCTGGGCAGCTCCAAGGTCACCGTCGGCGTGATCGACACGGGCGTCGACGACACCCACCCCGACATCGCGCCGAACTTCGACCGCGCCAAGTCGGTCAGCTGCATCACCGGCAAGCCGGACACCACGGACGGCGCCTGGCGCCCGTTCACCACCGGAGGCTCCCCGCACGGCACCCATGTGGCGGGTGAGATCGCGGGCGCCAAGAACGGCGTCGGCATCACGGGGGTGGCGCCGGGAGTGAAGGTCGCGGCCATCAAGGTGTCGACGCAAGGCGGCAGCTTCTTCTACACGGAGGCCGTGGTCTGCGGCTTCGTATGGGCGGCCGAGCACCACATCGACGTCACGAACAACAGCTATTACACCGACCCCTGGTACTTCAACTGCAAGAACGACCCCGACCAGAAGGCGCTGGTCGACGCGATCACCCGGGCGTCGAAGTACGCCGAGTCCAAGGGCACGGTGAACGTGGCCGCGGCCGGCAACGAGAACTACGACTTCGCGGCCGACTCGATCACCGACCCGGCGAGCCCGAACGACACGACCCCGGGCAGCCGGGTGATCAACCCGCGTGAGTGCCTGGACATCCCGACCCAGCTGCCGGGTGTGGTGACGGTCGCCTCGACGGGCGCCAAGGGCCTGAAGTCGTCGTTCTCCAACTACGGCTTCGGCATCATCGACATCGCGGCCCCGGGCGGCGACTCGACCGCGTACCAGCCGCCGCAGGCCCCGGCCACCAGCGGCCTGATCCTCGGCCCGGTCCCCGGCGGCACGTGGGCCTACATGGCCGGTACGTCCATGGCGACGCCCCACGTGGTGGGCGTGGCGGCCCTGCTGAAGTCGCAGCACCCGCACGCGTCGGCCCTTGAGATCAAGGCGCTGCTCGCGGTGCAGGCGGACAGCACCCCGTGCACCACGCCGTACGACATCGACGGTGACGGCAAGCCGGACGCGGTCTGCCAGGGCGGCACGTACTACAACGGCTTCTACGGGGCGGGCATCGCCAACGCCCTCAACGCCGTGAAGTAGCAAGGGAGCCGAGGGGCCGTCCGGTTCGCCGGGCGGCCCCTTCGGCATACTTACTACGGCTTGACGAGGACCTTCAGGGCGGTGCGCTCGTCCATCGCGCGGTAGCCGTCGGGCACGCCCTCGATGCCGACCGTGAGGTCGAAGACCGGGGAGGGGTCGATGGTGCCGTCGAGCACGTCGGCGAGCAGCTCGGGGATGTAGGTGCGCACGGGCGCGACGCCGCCGCGCAGCGCGATGTTGCGGTCGAACATGACGCCGAGATCGAGGCCGGTGCCGGAGCCGTGCGGGACGCCCACGTAGCCGATGGCGCCGCCGTCGCGGGTGATCTCGACGGCGGTGCGCATGGACTGCTCGGTGCCGACGGCCTCGATGACGGCGTGCGCGCCCTGGCCGCGGGTCAGCTCGCGCACCGCGTCGACGGCGGCCTCGCCGCGTTCGGCGACGACGTCGGTGGCACCGAAGAGCTTCGCGATGTCGGTACGGACCTGGTGGCGGCCGAGCGCGATGATGCGCTCCGCGCCGAGGCGCTTGGCGGCTAGCACCCCGCACAGACCGACGGCGCCGTCACCGACGACGGCGACGGTCGAGCCGCGCGTGACGCCCGCGCCGATGGCGGCGTGGTGGCCGGTGCCCATGACGTCGGACAGCGCGAGCAGCGCGGTCAGCAGGTGGTCGTCACAGGCCGCGTCGGCGGGGAGCTTGACGAGGGTGCCGTCGGCGAACGGGACGCGGACGGCCTCGCCCTGGCCGCCGTCGGAGCCGACCGAGCCCCAGAACCCGCCCTGCGGGCAGGAGGTGGTCAGGCCCTCGGAGCAGAAGTCGCAGGTGCCGTCCGACCAGACGAACGGCGCGACGACAAGGTCGCCCTTGCTGAACCCGCGGACCTCGGGGCCGGCCTCCTCGACGATGCCGAGGAACTCGTGCCCGATGCGCTGTCCGGGCTGCCGGGCGGACTCGCCGCGGTAGGCCCACAGGTCGCTGCCGCAGATGCAGGCCCGCAGGACGCGCACGACCGCGTCGGTGGACACCTGGACCTTCGGGTCCGGCACCTCCTCCACCCGGATGTCGTGCGGAGCGTGGATGACGGTGGCGCGCATGCTGCAGGTCCTTGCCGGTCAGGGGGTGGTACGGGACCTCTCACGGTACGCCTGTGCGAGAAGTGTCTGCGCCCCCAGATATGTCAGCATGATCCAGAAGTCGGGGCGCGGCGGCTGCGGCCAGTCGGCGACGCCGGTGGCGATGAGGGTGTCGGAGAGCAGGAACAGCGCCCCGCCGAGGCCCACGACCGGTCCGATCCCGGACGAGCGGTAGGCCATCGCCGTGAGCAGCAGGCTGTATCCGGCGACCGGGATGCGCAGCCCGGCGGGCAGGTCCGGCCAGAGCGCGGCGACGGTCCCGGCCAGGGCGATCCCGTACGCGGCGCCGAGCCCGGCATGCGTCCTGCCCCGCCCGAACAGCACGAGGTAGCAGACGTGCCCGGCGGCGAAACAGCCCATGCCCAGCAGGAACGCGGCATCGGCGCCGGACAGCAGGAACACGTCGCCGCCCCAGCCGCACAGCAGCGCCGCGACGAGCAGCCGGGGCCCGCCCCGCGCGTACACGTGCCCGGCGAGCAGCGGCATGAGGAGCGGCTTGGCAAGCAGGTGCCCGGTGTGCCAGCCGGCGAGCAGGGAGATGAGATCGAAGGCCGACGTTACGCCGAAGGCGACGAGGAGCGGGGGGAGCGCGGCGGCCCTCGTGCTCAGCCCGCGCGGGACGGCGTCCGCGCCGGGCTGGGTCATACGGCGCGCTCCGCCACGGCGGCGGGCTCGGCGGCCGTGGCCACCGGGGGCTGCGGCTGCCAGCCCGGGCCGCAAAAGACCCGCCCGGCCCGCTCGCGCCAGGTGCGGGCGGCCCGCACGTCGCGGGCGATGGCGGCGTACTCGTGGGTGGCGACGCGCAGCGGGTTGAAGGTGGAGATGTTCTTGGTGAGACCGAACACGGGCCGCTCGGTCTCGGCCGTGAACGAGCCGAACATCCGGTCCCAGACGATCAGGATCCCGCCGAAGTTCCGGTCCAGATAGCCGCCCTGGGAGGCGTGGTGCACCCGGTGGTGGGAGGGCGTGTTGAGCACGTACTCGAACGGGCGGGGCAGCTTGCCGACCCGCTCGGTGTGCACCCAGAACTGGTAGACGAGGTTCGCCGACGAGCAGAACGCGAGCACCGCAGGATGCACGCCGAGCGCGATGAGCGGCACGTAGAAGGGCCACACGGTCCAGCTCGTCCAGGGCTGGCGCAGCGCGGTGGTGAGGTTGAACTTGCGGCTGGAGTGGTGCACCACGTGGCAGGCCCACAGGACGCGGATGACGTGATGGCCGCGGTGCGACCAGTAGTAGAAGAAGTCCTGCCCGAGCAGCATCAGCGGCACGGTCCACCACAGGACCGGGATGGCGAGCGGCGTCAGGGCGTAGACCGCCGTGTAAATCGCCACGATCGGAATCTTCCACAACGCGTCGAAGACGAGACTGCCGAGCCCCATGCCGACGCTGGTGGCGGCGTCCTTCGTCTCGTACCCGGCGGCGTCCTCGTCCGGATGGAGCCGGTAGCTCACCATCTCGATGACGGTGAGCAGCACGAAGGCGGGTATCGACCACAGCACGACATCGGGCAGGTTCGGCGACATGCCTGCACCGTAGGGGCGCGGTGGCGGGTCCGGCTAGATGTTGTTACCGACAAGTATGCGAGACGCGTTGTCAGCAGGCTTTGGTGAGTTCTGCCAATCCCGCCCGGACGCCTGCGGCAGAGCTGAAGGCCTAACCCCCCACCGCCCCCAAAAGCACCCCCGCCCCATAGGTAACCCCCATGGCCACCGCACCCCCACCCGCATTCCGCACGACCGCGCGACCCACCGGGGCCGCGCCCAGGCGGGCGCTCCACCAGCCCGTCAGGGCCAGGGCTGCCAGGACCGAGCCGACTGTTACGTACAGGCGGATTGAGGACGGGGGCAGGACGATAGCCAGGAGGGGGAGCAGGGCGCCTGCCGTGAAGGCGAAGAAGCTGGCCCAGGCCGCGTGCCAGGGGTTGGTCAGGTCGTCCGGGTTGATGCCCAGCTCGACGCTGGCGTGCGCGCGCAGGGCGTCGCGTTCGGTGAGCTGGACCGCCGCCTCTCGGGCCACCTCCTCGCTCAGCCCACGGCCCACCAACAGCCCGGTCAGCTCGGCCAGTTCGGCTTCGGGGAACTCCTTCAGCTCGCGGCGCTCCGTCGCGAGCGCGGCCTTCTCCGAGTCGCGCTGGGTGGAGACGGAGACGTACTCGCCGGCCGCCATCGACATGGAACCGGCGAGCAGTCCGGCCAGGCCCGCCGTCAGAAGGGCCGAGCGGTCGTCCGTCGCGCCGGCCACGCCGACGACGAGACCGGCGGTGGACACGATGCCGTCATTGGCGCCCAGGACCGCGGCCCGCAGCCAGTTGAGCCGCGAGCCGAGGGCCCCGTTGTGCGCCTCGTCGTGCTGGTCGGTTGAGCTCATACGGGGAGGGTCTCACCGCGCCTGTCACCACACGCGCACCGACCCACCCAGTGCGAACGCAGGGCTCGACGCCTCGGCCGGGATCTCCTTCAGCGGCTCGGCGATCTCGGCGACCGTGGGGCCGACCCGGGCCGCGACCCTGTCGAGGGAGGGCAGGTCGAAGCCGTAGACGCGGGCCGCGTTGCCGCCGACCATGGCGGCGACCTCGTCGCTGGGCAGGCCCGCGTAGGCGATCCGCAGGCCCTCCCGGGAGAACGGCGTCGTGCCCTCGTCGTGCGGGTAGTCACTGCCCCACATGATCTTGTCGAGGCCGATCCGGTCACGGAGGGGGACTTCGTGCGGGCGCATGAAGGACGCCCCCACGAAGCAGTTGTCCCGCCAGACCTGGGACGGGCCTTTGCCCATCGATTCGGCCAGGCCCGCGCCGAACTTGGACTCCGCCGTGGACGCCTTCGTCGCGGCCGCCACCAGGCGGGCGTGGTAGTAGTCCAGCATGTCCAGGACGCCGGGGATCCAGCCCGAGCCCTGTTCGGTGAGGATGAGCTTGAGGGTTGGGTGCCGGTTGAAGGCGCCGCCGAAGATCAGGTGCCACAGCGCCCGGTGCGAGAACCACGTCGTCTCCACCATGAACACCGCCCGGGCCGCCGGGTCCTCCCCCAGCGGCGGGGACGCGGACCCGCCGTGGTGGTTCACCGGTACGTCCAGCTCCGCGCAGACCGCCCATATGGGGTCGTACACCTCGGAATACAGCTCGGGGACACCCGAACCCGGCGGCGCGCCCGGCAGCAGGATTCCGCCGGTCAGGCCCGCCTCCTTGGTCCGGCGGATCTCCCGTACCGCCTCGTCGACGTCGTTCAGGAGGATCTGTGCGACGCCCGCCCGGCGGCCCGGCGCCTCGGCGCAGAAGTCCGCCAGCCAGCGGTTGTGGGCGCGCAGGCCCGCCCAGCGCTGCTCGAACTCCTCGCGGGTCGGCGCGGGTGCCATGAGGGACGCGGAGGGGAAGAAGGGCGGGATCGTGTTCGGGAAGACGACCTCCGCCACGATGCCGTCCGCCTCCAGGTCGGCCACCCGGCGGGCCGAGTTCCAGTTGCGGTCGGCGGTGTCCGCCATCAGGTCCTCGTACGGGTTGACGTAGGTCGCCGCCCACGCGTCGAAGGCCTCGTGGTGCTTGGATTCCAGGTACGGACGGTAGTCCAGGAGGTCGGCCCCGGCGTGGCAGTCCGCCGAGATGACGGTGTAGCGCTCGCTCATCGTGATACCCCCAGGACCGGGAAGTCGTGTTCCGTGAGCCAGTGCCGGCCCACCTCGCGCGACCTCGCCCACGACGCCTCGACCGCCAACTGGTCGTCGGGCTGGCCGAGTTCGGCCGGGGTCGGCCCGATCCGGCGGGCGATCGGCGCCAGCTTCGCGGTGTCGAAGCCGAAGACCTCCGCCGCCGCCAGGCCCAGCATGCGCCGGGTCTCGGTCACCGGAATGTCGTGGAAGGTGGTGCGCAGCCATTCGCGGGTGTGGGGCCAGGTCCCTTCCGGGTGCGGGAAGTCGGAGCCCCACAGGATGTTGTCGACGCCGATCTCGTAGCGCTGGGCGAGCTCGCGGCGCTTGGTGTTGGTGGCGCAGATGAAGATCTGCCGGTCGAGGTACTCGCTCGGCGGGCGCTTCAGCTCGGCGAACGGCGACAGCTTCTTGCCGCCGTGCGCGCCGAGATAGAGCCGGTCCATGAACCACAGCAGGTTCGGCAGCCACCAGCAGCCCGACTCCGCCACCCCGAACTTCAGCCCCGGGTGCCGCTCGAAGACGCCGGACCAGAGCAGGAACCAGAGGGGCCGGGCGGGCCAGAACGTCACCTCGGAGACGTAGATGCCCAGGTGGTCGCCGTACTCGTGGCGCGGGGCCGCGCCCGAGTGGGTCACCAGCGGCATCCCGGTCTCGGCGGCCGCCGCCCACACCGGGTCGTAGCGCCGGTCGTGGTACGGAGCCCGGTCCACCCACATCGAAGGGATCATCAGGGCGCCGAGCCCGGACTCCTTGGCCCGGTGGATCTCGGCGACGACCCGGTCGACCTCGCCGGTGACGGGCAGCAGGGCGACCCCGCAGTGCCGTTCGGGATTCTGGCCGACGAACTCGGCGAGCCAGCGGTTGTGCGCCTGGGCGCCCGCCATGCCGAGCTCGGGGTCCTGGTCGCCCGAGAGGCCGAGGCCCACGCCGAAGGGCGCGGCGGTCTGGCTGTCCACGGCGTCCGCGTCGGGGAAGACGACCTCGGCGGCCACGCCGTCGCCGTCGAGCTCCTTGAGCCGCTGCACCGCATCCCAACCGCCGCGCAGGCCTTCCTCGTTCTCGCTGAACCACTTGTCGGCGAACGCCTCGTTGCGCACGCCGAGCCGGGTCATCTCCTCGCGGCGGCGGTCGCGCCCCGCGAGGAAGCCGTCGAAGTCCCGGTGGAACCGGGCGTCCAGATAGGGCCGGTACCGCTCGGTGGGCAGCCCGGCGTGGCAGTCGGAGGAGATGATCAGGTACGGGTCGTTCTGCGCTGTCCTCTGTTCTGTCATCGCACGTCCCTCGTCAGTCCAGAATGAAGCTTTCCAGGTACGCCGGGTTCGCCCGGTCGAGCATCGCCTGCGACCGCGCTCTGATCTGCCGGTCGCTGTGCTCGCCGGCGGGCAGCATCCAGAACCGGTCGGCGCGGATCCCGTCGACCACCTCGGCGGCCACGTCCTCGACCGGCGTGAACTCGATCTCCTGGCCGGCCGCCTTCATCGCCGCCTCCCACTGGTCCAGGCTGCGGTACGGGGTCCGGCGCGGCCGCTCCTTGGCGTACCGCTCGGGCCGGTTGCGGTGCGACTCCCACAGTCCGGTGCGCAGCATGTGCGGTCCGGGGAAGAGCACCGAGGCGCCGACCGCCGCGCCCTCCGCCTTCAGGTGCGCATACAGGGACTCGGTCATCGTGACGACGGCCGACTTGGTGATGGCGTACACGGACGCGGTCGGCAGCGGGGCGATTCCGCCGTCGCTGGACGAGGTGTTGACGACCCGGCCCGGCTCGCCGCCCGCGATCATGCGGGGCACGAAGGCCTGGATGCCGTGGAAGACGCCCCACACATTGACCGCGAAGGCCCACTTCCAGTCGTTGACCTCGTGCTCCCACATGCGGCCCTCGGCGCCGGAGCCGACCCCGGCGTTGTTGCACAGCACGTGCACGGCCCCGAAGGTGTCGTACGCGGCGTCCGCGAGCGCGATCACCGAGTCCCGCTCGCTGACGTCGACGGTGCGGGCGAGCACCTGCGCCCCCTCCTCGCGGAGCTGCCCGGCGGCCTTCTCCAGGGCGCCCTCCTCGACGTCGGCGAGGACGACCCTGAGCCCTTCGGCGGCGAACCGCCGGGCCATCGCGAGCCCGATCCCGCTCGCCGCACCGGTGACGACGGCGACCTGCCCCTGCCTGAGCTCCATGGTCAGACGCTCCCCTCGGGCGGCCCGTCGAGGATCTGCCGGGGGTCGTCGTAGCGCTGGTGGATGTACGGCAACAGGGCCTGCGCGCTGACCCGTTCGGCCACCTTGCCCTTCTGGTCGGTGGTCTTCTCGCCGATGCTGATCTCGACGACGCGGCGCACCGGAAGATCGGCGACGGGGTCGTACATCGACTCGCGAAGGACCACATCGCCGGTGATCTTCTCCAGCTTGCGCACCTTCTCGTTGCGTACGCAGTGGACGAGGACGGGGTCGGCGTCGAAGCCCTCGCCGTCCACGGCGGGAAGGAACTTGAAGTAGAAGTCGGTCTTCTGGGTCGGCTCGGGCAGCGGCAGCGCGCCCTCGACGGCGCCGCGCACCTCCACGAACGCGATCCCGTGCCGGGCGAGCGAGGCCTTCACGACCAGGCCGTCGCGCTCGACGAGGACCTCGCCGAGCTTCTTCGGCTCGCCGAACACCTCGCGTCCGCCGATCAGGGCCCGCTCGTGCGTCATCGGCATGACCAGCGGATACCAGCCCTCCTGCCCGTCGTGCACGGCGGCGACCGCCACCGAGCCCGCGCCGAGCGGATAGCCGGGCAGGTCGACCTTGCTGATGTTGGCCCGCACCAGCGGGCGTTCGGCGGGCTTGAGCGGAGGCGGCAGCACGGCCGCGACCGCGTCGGGGTCGCTCTCCCAGACCGCCACCACGCCGGTCGACCAGATGTCGGGGAGTTCGGAACTCGCGGTGCGCGCCGCCTGGATCTCGGCCTCGGTGCGCGCCCCGTACCGTACGCGTGCCATGTCGTACCACCCTTCGCAGGCTGTTCTCCGCCGGTCACTTCCGGGGGTCTGTAACACAGTTACACCGCGTCCGATGAAGGGTAAAGACCCCTGCACGCAACGGAATTGATGGAGAGTCAGATATGACGCGTACGTCACTCACCCGCGAGGAGGTCCTTGCCGCGGCCGGATCCCTGGTCAGACAGCACGGCCCGGCCGCCCTCACGATGCGGAAGCTCGCCGCGGAGCTCGGCACCGCGGTCACCTCGATCTACTGGCACGTCGGCAACCGCGAGTCGCTCCTGGACGCGCTCGTCGAGCGCACCGTCGAGGAGCTGGGCGAGATCAGACCGCGCGGGCGCACGCCGGCCGCGCGCATCGTGTCGGTGGCCCGCACCCTGCGCCGCGAGCTGCGCGCACGCCCGCACCTGATCACGATGGTCCATGAACGCGGCCTCACCGAGCGGATGTTCCTGCCCGCCCAGGAGGCCCTGGTCCACGAGATGCACGCGGCGGGCCTGCGCGGGGCCCGGGCGGCGCAGGCGGTGCGGGCGATCCAGTTCCAGGTGGTGGGGTACGTCCTGGTGGAGCGCAACCGGGAGCGCGCGCCGGTGCAGCGCCCCGCGGAGGAGGAGCTGTGGGACAACGCGGCGGCCGAGCAGGACCCTGCGCTGGCGCGTGCGCTCGGCTCTGCGGTGGATCAGGACCGGCTGTTCACCTCCTCGGTACGGGCGCTCGTGGCGGGGCTGCTCCCGGCGGACCCGGACTAGTCGCTCTGCTCACGCTGCGGCAAGGGCGCTGTTCGGGTGCGGGTCCGCTGTGGCTGGGGGCGCAGTTCCGCGCGCCCCCAGCAGGATGCGGTGCGGCTCCCCCGCGGGCCCGAGGGCAGCGAATGGGCTGAAACCAGGGGAAGTTGACGGTGCCCTACCTGCGGCGGACGGCATCACCGGACCCCGTACCCGACCGGGCCCGGGGCGGAGTGTCAGTGTCGACCCGTATTCTCTGTGACCATGCTCGACGACCTGACGACAGCAGCAACGTGGCCGGCCGCCTACCCACCGGGGTACGCGGTCGTCGACGTGGAGACCACCGGCCTCGCCCGCGACGACCGGATAATCTCGGCTGCCGTCTACCGGCTGGACGCGCAGGGCAACGTCGAGGACCACTGGTACACGCTGGTCAATCCCGAGCGCGACCCGGGGCCGGTGTGGATCCACGGGCTGACCAGTGACGTCCTGGAAGGGGCGCCGCTCTTCCCGGAGATCGCCGAGGAGTTCGCGGCCCGGCTCGACGGGCGGGTCCTGGTCGCGCACAACGCGATCTTCGACTGGCAGATGATCGCGCGCGAGTACGCACGGGCCGAGCGCACCGCCCCGGTCAAGCAGCGGCTGTGCACCATCGCGCTGTCCAAGGAGCTCGCCCTGCCGCTGCCCAACCACAAACTGGAGTCGCTCGCAGCGCACTACGGCGTCGTGCAGCAGCGCGCGCACCACGCCCTGGACGACGCGCGGGTGCTCGCCGAGGCGTTCCGGCCGAGCCTGCACGCGGCCGCGGCCGGCGGGGTGCGCCTCCCGTTGCTCGAATGCCGCCCGCTCACCGAGTGGACGGACTCCCCCGCGACGCCCCGCATCGGCTACCAGGCCTCCTACCGAGGCGGCTCGGGCACCTGGCGGGCCTCGCGCAAGCGCCCCGCCTGCCCGCACCCCAACCCCGGCCGCTACGAGCCGGACCGGCCGCTGAAGCAGGGCATGCGGGTGGCGTTCTCCGGGGACACCTCGGTCGACCGGGAGCTCCTGGAGGACCGGGCGATCGAGGCGGGGCTGCACGTGGCGACCAGCGTCTCGCGCCTCACCAGCCTCCTGGTCACCAACGATCCGGACTCGGCGACCTCCAAGACCGTCAAGGCGAAGTCGTTCGGCACGCCGGTCGTCGACGAGGCCGCCTTCACCCAGCTCCTGCGGGACGTGACACCGGCAGACGGGTGAGTGCCGGGCGCGGCGCCCACCGTGTGCGCCGCGCACCCCTCACCCTGTGGCGCATGGCACGTTGCGAGGTCTGCGGAAACGACTACGGGATGTCCTTCGAGGTGCACGCGCAGGGCGCGGTGCACGTCTTCGACTGCTTCTCGTGCGCCATCCACCGCATGGCGCCCATCTGTGAACACTGCCGGGTCCAGATCATCGGCCAGGGCGTCGAGGTCGAGGGCGCGTGGTACTGCGGAGCGCACTGCGCCCGCGCGGACGGAAAGGTGGGCATCGTCGACAAGGTCTGACCTCCCCCTCCCGCCACCCGCCAGGCCTCCCACCACCCCACTCGGCGCACCCCGTGGCCCGAGTTGTACGGTCATGGGGTGTACCGCTTCCTGTTGTCCCGGCAGTGGGTGCTCGTCACCCTTCTGGCCCTCGCTCTCATCCCCACGATGATCGAGCTGGGTTTCTGGCAGCTGCACCGCCACGAGCACAAGGTCGCCCAGAACACACTGATCGCCGACAACCTCAAGGCGAAGCCCGTCCCGGTGACCGACCTCACCTCGCCGGGCCACACCGTCCCGCGGTCGGACTACTGGCGCCAGGTCAGCGCGACCGGCACCTGGGACACCGCGCACGAGGTCGTCGTACGGCGCAGGACCGCGGCCGACGGCCGCGTCGGCTACCACGTACTCACCCCGTTCGTCCTGGACAACGGCCCGACGGTGATGGTCAACCGGGGCTGGATCGCCGACAACGGCAACCAGACGGACTTCCCGAAGATCCCCGCGCCGCCCACCGGCAAGGTCACGATCACCGGCCGCCTCATGGCCGACCAGACAACCGCGGCCAGCGGCATCAAGGACGTCAAGGGCCTGCCGCCCCGCCAGGTCATGCTGATCAGCAGCGCCCAGCAGGCCAAGGCGCTCGGCCGCACCGTGCTCGGCGGCTACATCGAGCAGACCGCCCCCGAGACGCCCGACAACTCCCCCGAGCTGATCCCGGCCCCCGACGACAGCTCGATCGGCCCGCACATGGCGTACGCCGTTCAGTGGTGGCTCTTCTCGGCCGCCGTGCCGGTCGGCTGGTTCATCCTCGTACGGCGTGAGAAGCAGGACCGCGAGGAGGCGGCGACCGCGCCCGCGGAGGAGCCCGAACCCGCGGCTGCTTAGCATTTTGCCCGGCCGGGAACACGCCATGGCGTGACACAACGTACTCAGCGCATCGAGGACTACGCCCTCATCGGCGATCTGCAGACCGCGGCCCTGGTCGGCCGGGACGGATCGGTCGACTGGCTCTGTCTGCCCCGCTTCGACTCCGCCGCCTGCTTCGCGGCGCTGCTCGGTGACGAGAACAACGGCCACTGGCGGATCGCCCCGGCCGAGGTGGGCCACTCCGGACAGTGCGACCGGCGCGCCTACCTGGGCGACTCGCTCGTCCTGGAGACGTTCTGGGAGACCCGCACCGGCACGGTGAAGGTCGTCGACTTCATGCCGCAGCGCGACCGGGCCCCCGATGTCGTACGCATCGTGGAGGGCCTGAGCGGCACCGTCGAGATGGACTCCGTCCTGCGGCTGCGCTTCGACTACGGCCATGTGGTGCCCTGGATACGGCGCGCGGACGGGCACCGGGTGGCGATCGCGGGCCCCGACTCGGTGTGGCTGCGCAGCGAGCCCGAGGTCAAGACCTGGGGCCAGCACATGAGTACGCGCTCCTCGTTCACGGTCGGCGAGGGGGAGAAGGTCGCCTTCGTCCTCACCTGGCACGCCTCGCACCAGCCGCGCCCCGACCTCTGCGACCCGTACGAGGCGCTGGAGCAGTCGGTGGCCGACTGGCAGGAATGGGCGGACCGCTGCCAGTACCGGGGCCCCTACCGGGAAGCGGTGATCCGCTCCCTGATCACCCTCAAGGCCCTCACCTACGCCCCCACCGGCGGCATCGTGGCGGCCGCCACCACCTCGCTGCCCGAGGAGATCGGCGGCGTACGGAACTGGGACTACCGCTACTGCTGGCTGCGCGACTCCACCCTCACCCTGGAGGCGCTGCTTTCGGCCGGCTATCTGGAGGAGGCCGCCCACTGGCGGGACTGGCTGCTTCGCGCCGTCGCCGGCGACCCGGCCGACCTCCAGATCATGTACGGACTCGCGGGCGAACGCAGGCTGCCCGAGACCGAACTCCCTTGGCTGAAGGGGCACTTGGGGTCCACACCGGTACGGATCGGCAACGCGGCCGTCGACCAGCTCCAGCTCGATGTGTACGGCGAGGTCGTCGACTCGCTGTTCCTGGCGCGCGAGGCGGGCCTCAAGAGCGAGTCGCACGCCTGGAACATCCAGCTCGCCCTGCTCGGCTTCCTGGAGGACCGCTGGCGCGAGCCGGACGAGGGCCTGTGGGAGGTGCGCGGGCCGCGCCGGCACTTCGTCCACTCGAAGGTCATGGCGTGGGTGGCTGCGGACCGCGCGGTACGCACCCTGGAGGCCGAACCGGAGCTGCGCGGCGCCGCCGGGCGCTGGCGCAGGATGCGCGACGAGGTGCACAAGGAGGTGTGCGAGAAGGGCTTCGACCCGGTCCGCAACACCTTCACCCAGGCGTACGGCTCGACGGAGCTGGACGCGGCGACGCTGCTCATCCCCCGGGTCGGCTTCCTGCCGCCGGACGACCCGCGGGTGGTGGGCACGGTCGACGCGGTGCGCGAGGAGCTCGGCGTGAACGGCTTCGTACGCCGCTACAGCACGGACGCCACGGCCGGGGACGGCTTGCCCGGCGACGAGGGAACGTTCCTGGTGTGCTCGTTCTGGCTGGCGGACGCGCTGCGCCTGACCGGCCGCGAGGACGAGGCCCGGGAACTCTTCGAGCGGCTCCTGGACCTGCGCAACGACGTGGGGCTGCTCGCCGAGGAGTACGACCCGGTGGGCAAGCGCCAGCTCGGCAATTTCCCGCAGGCCTTCAGCCACATCGGCCTGGTCGCGACCGCCTGCGCGCTGGAGTGCGGGGACGAGGCAGGATAGGCGCATGGATCTTGGACTGAAGGACCGTGTGTACGTCGTCACCGGAGCTTCGCGGGGCCTCGGTCTCGCCTCCGCCCGCGCGCTCGTCGAGGACGGCGCGAAGGTGCTGATCACCGCCCGCGACGAGAAGACGCTGAAGGAGGCCGCCGCCGAACTCGGCCCCGGCGCCCTGCCGGTGACCTCCGACAACGCCGACCCGGCAGCGGCGGCGCGGCTGATCGCCACCGCCCGCGAACACTTCGGGCGCTTCGACGGCGTGCTGATCAGCGTGGGCGGCCCGGCGCCGGGCTTCGTCGCGGACAACACCGACGAGCAGTGGCAGTCGGCCTTCGACTCGGTGTTCCTCGGCGCGGTCCGCATCGCCCGCGCGGCGGCCGACGAACTCGACGAGGGCGGCGTGATCGGCTTCGTCCTGTCCGCCTCCGTCCACGAGCCGATCCCCGGCCTCACCATCTCCAACGGCCTCCGCCCGGGCTTGGCGGGCTTCGCCAAGTCGCTGGCCGACGAGCTGGGCCCGCGCGGAATCCGGGTCGTGGGACTCCTCCCCTCCCGCATCGACACGGACCGGGTCCGCCAGCTCGACGAGCTGTCCGGCGACGCGGAGGCGACCCGGGCGGCCAACGAGTCCCGCATCCCGCTGCGCCGCTACGGCACCCCGGAGGAGTTCGGCCGCACGGCCGCGTTCCTCCTCTCACCGGCGGCGTCGTATCTGACCGGCGTGATGCTCCCGGTGGACGGCGGGGCGCGGCACGGGTTCTGAGCCGGGCGGACCCTCCTTCGAGACCGAGGGAGGTCAGCCGCATCGCCACGTCGTCGGAGTCACCCGGCAGGTGTCGAAGTCGCGGACGGGAAGGGGTGGGGTGGGGTGGGGCCGGGTGGGAAACTCGGCGGCGTCAGCTCACGCGCCGTGCCCGGTGTTTGACCGCCCGGAGGCGGACCTCCGCCGGCAGCGAGGCAAGCCCCGCCGAGTCCCGCGCGTGAGCCAGCGACTCACCCTCCAGACGGGCCAGCGCCCCCGCCGGCTCCGCATGGGCCTCCAGGAGAAGCTCCACCCGCGCCGACGGGGCAGAGCGCCGGCCGCCCAGGACGACCTCCGCCCGGGACACCCCGTCAAGCCCCTCCGCCTCCCCCGCGAGCACCGCCTCCAGCGCCCGCCCCCGCAGCAACGCCCCCTCCCCGTCCCCGGAGTCGACCAGGACCTCGGCGAGCCGGGCCCGGCGCAGCTGGGCGAGCAGCCACCACAGGGCGAGCAGCACGATCAGCGCCAGTACGGCGATGACGACCGGCCACCACCAGCCCTGGTCGTTCCAGTGGTCCCGGCGCGAACGGCTCAGGAGTACGTCGGTCTTGCCGTGCCAGGGCCACCAGGACGGCACGTCGAGCCCGAACCCGGCGGCCAGCACCGCGCCGCCCGCGAGGAACAGCACGAGCCCCGCGAGGCCGAGCAGCACCCGGTTGACCGTCCTCAGCATGGCTCAGCCCTTCCGTACCGGGCGGCTCACATGGACCGCGAGCCCGGGCGGCCCGGCCAGGCCGAGCTCCCGGATGCCCGCACCCAGCGCCGCGTCCAAGTCGGCCCGTACGTCGTCGAGTTCACGGAAGTGCGACAGGGCGCGCACCACGACCCGGGTGCGCCCCATGCGGACCCGGACCGACTGGATGCCGCCCACCTCCATGGCCCGGTCACGCAGCACGAGCGCCGCCGCGGCCCGGTCGAGCCCGGCGCGTACGGCCGCGGATTCGCGCCGCATCGGCAGGATGCTGCGCAGCCCCGGGGTGACGGCGAGCACGATCAGCCAGGCGCCGAGCAGCGCGACGGCCCCCGCGCCCGCGAGCACCGCCACGTCGTCGACGGGGTGGTCCGCCAGCCAGTCGGCGAGCCCGACCCGCCAGCGCATCGCGGGGCGGTGGGCGCGTACGGCCGCGATGTCGTAGAGGAGGAGCCCGGCCGCGGCAAGCACCGCCAGGGCGAGCAGTCCGGCAGGGATCCGGCGCACCGACCAGAAGCGCCCCGCCTTGCCGCCCTCGCCCTCCGCGACAACGGGCACGGCGTCGTAGTCGGCGGCCGAGACCGACTGGTCGAGGCCGGGCGCCCCGGCCGCGGCCGGATCGGGATTCTGCTCGATCACGGGCAGACGCCGCGTGCTGTTGTCGCCTTCGTGCGGCTGGCTCATCGGATCCTCCCCCGGTCCGCCGCGCCCGCCGCGTGCAGACGCTCGATCTGCACCGCCACCTCGGGCACCTCCATCCCCGCCAACGCCCTTACCCGTTCGGCGACCTGGCGACGCACCGCGCGGCACTGGCCGCCGAGATCGCCGGGGTAGCCGAGCTCGACGCTGACCCGTACCCGGGCGGACTCCTGGTGCACGACGACGGTGGCGCGCGGCGGGGCGCCGCCCTCGGGGATCTCGTCGAGCGCCTCCCTGGCCGCCTGCGCGGCGATCTTCGCGACGACCCGGTCGGCGATCCGGGTGGCACCGCGCTCGGCGGGCTCGATCCGTCCGGCCATCGCCATGGGTCAGCGCCGCCGGTCGCCGCGGTCGCGGGGGCGGAAGAAGTCGCCGGGTTCGAGGTCGCCCTCCAGGAACCGCCCCACCACGAAGCCGATCGCGCCGAGCGCCGCGACCAGCAGGAAGGCCCCGAAGCCGCCGAAGTATCCGGCGAAGCCGAGTGCCATGCCGGCCATCAAGCCAACCACCGCCATGCTCATGCCGAGCTCCTCGGTCCAGTACGTTCGGATGGATCAGTACGTTCCGACAGATGGCTCCTACTGAAGCCGGGACTCCGGCTCCTCGTCCTCCTCGTCGGGCAGCTTCACATCACTCACCGCGATGTTGACCTCGACGACTTCGAGGCCGGTCATCCGCTCGACCGCGGAGATGACGTTCTCCCGCACATCGCGGGCCACCTCGGCGATGGACACCCCGTAGTCGACGACGATTTCGAGGTCGAGCGCGGTCTGCACCTCGCCCACCTCGGCCTTCACCCCGCGCGTGACGGACGATTTGCCGCCGGGCACCCGGTCCCTGACCGCGCCGAACGTACGGGAGAGGCCGCTGCCCATGGCATGCACGCCCACGACGTCGCGGGCGGCGAGCCCGGCGATCTTCTCGACCACGCCGTCGGCGATCGTGGTGCGGCCGCGTCCCGCCGGATCGCCGCCGCCCCGCTTGGTGACGGACGCCTTCTTGAACTGCTCGGCCGTTTCGCCCGCCGGGTCATTCGCGGGTGTGCCGGGCCGGTTGCGCTGTGCGGTGTCGCTCATGACCGTCTGTCCCTTCGGCTTGGACTCCATTGCCCACATTAAGTGCGGTTGCCCCGACTCGCGCCCGCGATGCGGCAGGCTGGAGCAATGACGGGTGACAGTTGGAGTTCCGCGGTACGCCGGCGGCTCGGCCTGGGCCGGCTGCTCGCTCTGGGTGACGTTCACGACGGCGCGTGGATCACCGAGCGCGCGGCGGTCTCGGTGCTGAGGGCCGCGGCGGCGACGCTGCCGGGCCTGGCGCTGACGTCCCTGCGACTCGCCCCGGCCGACCCGGAATCCCGCCCCGAGCCGCCAATCCCGCCCCCGCCGACCGCCCTGCCCGCCGGCCCGCTCCGGATCACGGCCGAGGTGGCGGCCCTGGGCGGCCACCCGCTGCCGGAGCTGACGGCGGCCCTACGGGAGGCCCTGTTCACAGCGTCGGACGACCGCCTGGGCCTACCGGTCTCGGACATCGACCTGACGGTGACGTCCCTGGTGGACGCCCTCCCGGCTCCCCCACCCGGCAGCCCACCACCGGGCCCGGCCGAGCCCCCGGCGACACCAGCCGCGACAGCAGCCCTGGCAACCCCGGGAGTGGCCCACCTGACAGCGGAACTGGGCCCACCGGTTCACACGTCAGCGGCCCACGTAAGGGTGGAACTGGCCACGACCCACCACCCTCTGGAAGTGGCGAGAGCCGTACGAGAAGCGGTGGCAAGGGCGACGCCGGAGGCGGATTCGGTGGCCGTACTGATCACGTGGGCGGGCAACTTCAGCCCCTCCGCCACCATCGAGGGTGGGGATCAAGATTCGGCCCGTCCGGCGACTGAGGACGAGCGCCCTCAAGGCGCGAACGGGGGTCTGGGGGCAGAGCCCCCAGCACAAGGCCCGCAGAGCGCAACCGAGCCCCGAACCCCCGCAGGATGCGACCGGGCTCAGTCGGAAAGCCCGGCCAAGTCGCGCAGCCGCCGGGCCTGAGCGGCACGCTCGGCGACCCGCTGCTCCTCGTAATCCCGCCCAACCGCACCCCGCAGCAGAGCCTTCGTCTCGACCACGGCGGAACGCGGCGCAGCCAGCACCGCGCCCGCCAAGTCCCGTACGGCGGAGTCGAGTTCCTCGACAGGGACGGCGAGGTTGGCCAGGCCGACGCGCTCGGCCTCCTCGGCGCCGACGAACCGCCCCGTCGCGCAGATTTCGAGCGCTCGGGCATAGCCCACGAGCCCGACCAGCGGATGCGTACCCGTGAGGTCGGGGACGAGCCCGAGACTGGTCTCGCGCATGGCGAACTGCACGTCCTGCGCGACGACCCGGAGGTCGCAGGCGAGGGCGAGCTGGAAGCCGGCACCGATCGCGTGCCCCTGGACGGCCGCGATCGACACGATGTCGTTGCGGCGCCACCAGGTGAACGCCTCCTGGTACGCGGCGATTTCCGCGTCGAGGTCCTCGTCGGAGCCGCGCGCGAGGTCGATGAACGAGGGCTCGCCGTCGAAGCCTTCGGGGGTGAAGGCCTGACGGTCGAGGCCCGCGGAGAAGGACTTGCCCTCACCGCGCAGTACGACGACGCGGACGCTGCCCGGAAGCGACCGTCCGGCGTCCGCCAACGCCCGCCACAGAGCGGGAGACTGGGCGTTGCGCTTGGCCGGATTGGTCAGGGTCACCGTGGCGACCGCGTCGTCGACGGAGAGCCGGACGCCGTCCTTGTCGAATACCTCAGCTGCGGATGCGGGCGTAGCCATGGAGCGCCTCCGGGTCAGTGGCCGTCATTGAATGACCGCATCGGCGGTCATTAAGTGACTGCACAGTAACCACCCGGTCGACCGCATGGCCGACCGGGTGGCCACCACCGGACCCGGTGGGCCACAGGGAGCTGTCCGAAACTGCCTCGGTCAGGCCGAGGCGGCCTTCTTGCCCCGTGTCGCTCCGCCGCGTCCACGGAGAGTGACCCCGGACTCGCTGAGCATCCGGTGTACGAATCCGTAGGACCGGCCGGTTTCCTCGGCCAGCGCCCGGATACTCGCACCGGAGTCGTACTTCTTCTTCAGGTCTGCCGCGAGCTTGTCGCGCGCGGCGCCGGTAACCCGGCTGCCCTTCTTCAGAGTCTCGGCCACCCGTGCCTCCTCATGGGAAGTGCGCTCTGGACTTCTCATGATCACCCCTTCCGGCCTTCCTGGCCACCCATTCGGCAAGGTCCGTGCAACAAGCTTTGGGGCTCAGAAGGCGGCCGAACAGCGCGGAATTTCATATTCCGGCTGAGCGCGGACATAACCCGGGCCGAAAGTCGAGACGAAGCGCCAGGTCAGCGCTGTGTTCCGGGTCACACACGGAAAAAGGCCCGCCCCACAGGGGGCGGACCTTGATCCCGCACATGACACACCGGGGTACGAGACGCACTCACTCAGATTGAGGATCACGCGTAAGCCGAATGATCCATACGGAGTGGATCAGCGGATGGATCATGCACGGAATCCCGAGCCACGGGCGTCCGGTCAGGCGAGGGCGACCAGGTCCGCGTAGTCCGGACCCCACAGGTCCTCGACGCCGTCCGGCAGCAGGATGATCCGCTCCGGCTGGAGCGCCTCGACGGCGCCCTCGTCGTGCGTGACGAGGACGACGGCGCCCTTGTACGTGCGCAGCGCGCCGAGGATCTCCTCGCGGCTGGCCGGGTCGAGGTTGTTGGTGGGCTCGTCGAGGAGCAGCACGTTGGCGGACGACACGACGAGGGTGGCGAGGGCCAGGCGGGTCTTCTCGCCGCCGGACAGGACGCCGGCCGGCTTGTCGACGTCGTCGCCGGAGAAGAGGAACGAGCCGAGCGTCTTGCGGACCTCGACCAGGTCCAGGTCCGGCGCGGAGGAGCGCATGTTCTCCAGGACGGTGCGCTCCGGGTCGAGCGTCTCGTGCTCCTGGGCGTAGTAGCCCATCTTGAGGCCGTGGCCCGGGGTGACCTCGCCGGTGTCCGGCTTCTCGGCCCCGGCGAGCAGCCGCAGCAGGGTCGTCTTGCCGGCGCCGTTGAGGCCGAGGATGACGACGCGCGAGCCCTTGTCGATGGCCAGGTCGACGTCGGTGAAGATCTCCAGCGAGCCGTACGACTTCGACAGGCCCTCCGCCGTCAGCGGGGTCTTGCCGCAGGGCGCGGGCTCGGGGAAGCGCAGCTTGGCGACCTTGTCGGAGACGCGGACCGCCTCCAGGCCCGAGAGCAGGCGCTCGGCACGCTTGGCCATGTTCTGCGCGGCGACGGTCTTGGTGGCCTTGGCGCGCATCTTGTCGGCCTGCGAGTTGAGGGCCGCGGCCTTCTTCTCGGCGTTCTGGCGCTCGCGCTTGCGGCGCTTCTCGTCGGCCTCGCGCTGCTGCTGGTAGAGCTTCCAGCCCATGTTGTAGACGTCGATCTGGGCGCGGTTGGCGTCCAGGTAGAAGACCTTGTTGACGACCGTCTCGACGAGGTCGACATCGTGGGAGATCACGATGAAGCCGCCGCGGTACGTCTTGAGGTAGTCGCGCAGCCAGACGATGGAGTCGGCGTCGAGGTGGTTGGTCGGCTCGTCGAGGAGCAGGGTGTCGGCGTCCGAGAAGAGGATGCGGGCGAGCTCGATGCGGCGGCGCTGACCGCCGGAGAGCGTATGCAGCGGCTGGCCGAGCACCCGGTCGGGCAGGCCGAGGGCGGCGGCGATCGTGGCGGCCTCGGCCTCGGCGGCGTACCCGCCCTTGGTGAGGAACTCGGTCTCCAGGCGCTCGTACTTCTTCATGGCCTTCTCGCGCGTGGCGCCCTTGCCGTTCGCCATGCGGTCCTCGTTCTCGCGCATCTTGCGCAGGACTTCGTCGAGGCCGCGAGCGGAGAGGACGCGGTCGCGGGCGAGGACGTCGAGGTCGCCGGTGCGCGGGTCCTGCGGCAGATAGCCGACCTCACCGGAGCGCGTGATGGTGCCGGCGGCCGGGATGCCTTCGCCGGCCAGGCACTTGGTGAGGGTGGTCTTGCCGGCTCCGTTGCGGCCGACCAGGCCGATGCGGTCGCCCTTGGCGACGCGGAAGTTTGCGGACTCGATGAGGACTCGGGCGCCGGCGCGCAGCTCGATGCCGGTGGCGGTGATCACGGAAAGACTCCAGGGCGGTATGGACGGCGGACGGGACGGGGGTCGCGGAGGTCGACGCCGCCTAATGCACAAGGAGAATTGCCATGGGCCAATTCTAACTGGGCCGCGCAACCCGATTTCCGCCGCGGTCCGTGGGCCGCCCACCTGGGAGTTCGTTGCCCAGCGGGGTACCGCCAGGGGTGATCTTGCCCAGGCCGTCGACAGCCGCCGGACGGCGGGCATGCCGGCACGCGAGGCGGGTCCGGTCCCTGACGTGCGGAGCGTATCGGCCGACGTAACAAAACGGGCGTAGGACAATGAACCGATTGATACTCGGGGTGACTTTCCTGATACTCGGGGTGACCGCGAGCGGGCTGCCCCTCACGCCGCCCGGGTGAACAGAGAGTGGTGCGCCCATGCAGTTCGACGACGACGCCGATCTGGACACGTCCGAGGTCGACGATGAGCGCGGCAGCCGGATCCCGGGCGGGCGCGCCACGGTCGGCGGCGGAATCGTCGGCGTCGTCGCGCTGCTGCTCGGCCTGTTCTTCGGCGTGGGACCCGAGGAGCTCGGGCTCTCGTCCGGCGACACGACGCCGGGGGCGAGTTCGTCGTCGCAGGCCCAGGTGGACAAGAACTGCCGCACCGGTTCGGACGCCAACACCAAGGAGGACTGCCGGATCGTCGCGGTGGTCAACAGCGTGCAGGACTACTGGGGCCAGGAGGTCCCCCGGCGCGGCGGCAAGTACTCCCCCGCCAAGACGGTCTTCTTCACCAACCGGGTCAACACGGCCTGTGGCGCAGCGAGTTCGGCCGTCGGGCCCTTCTACTGCCCGGGTGACCGGCGGGTCTATCTGGATCTCGGCTTCTTCGACGAACTGCGCACCAAGTTCGGCTCCAGCGGCGGCCCGTTCGCGCAGGCGTATGTGGTGGCGCACGAGTACGGGCACCACATCCAGAACCTGACGGGCACCCTGCAGAAGGCGCAGGACGGGCAGCAGGGCGCCAACAGCAACTCGGTGAAGGTGGAACTGCAGGCCGACTGCTACGCCGGGGTCTGGGCGCACCACGCGACGACGACCCCCGACAAGTCGACGGGCCGCCCGCTCATCTCCAAGCTCACCGCCCAGGACATCAAGGACGGCCTGGACGCGGCGGCCGCGGTCGGCGACGACCGGATCCAGGAGAAGTTCCAGGGCCGGGTCACGCCGGAGACCTGGACGCACGGCTCGGCGCAGCAGCGCCAGCAGTGGTTCTACACCGGCTACCAGACCGGCGACATGGGCCGCTGCAACACCTTCGCGCGGTGATTCCGGGCGCCGACGGGCGTTGTCAGTGCCGGGTGCAACACTGAGATCCAGGTCACAATCGGCGGCTTGACTCCGGAAGGAGTGATCGGCATGAGCATGTACCCGACGATTCTCTACAGCGATGCGAAAGCGGCGATCCGCCAGCTCAAGGACGCTTTCGGCTTCACCGAGGTGTGCGCGTACGAGGGTGAGGACGGCAGCGTGATGCACGCCGAGCTGTCCTGTGGGACGGGCCTGGTGATGCTCGGCTCCAAGGGCCGCGAGGGCCTCTTCGCGAAGGTGATGGCGAACGCGGGCCCGGTGGGCGTGTACGTGGTGGTGAGCGATGTGGACGCGCACTACAAGCGCGCCGCCGAGCAGGGCGTGGAGATCCTCATGGAGCCGACGGACCAGGACTACGGCTCGCGGGACTACATGGCGAGGGACGCGGAGGGCAACGTGTGGAGCTTCGGCACGTATGCGCCGGGCGGCGCGGAGTGAGGGGGCAGGCGCCGCCGGCGTCTGAGCTCTGGCGCGAGGGCCCCGAGCCGGGCGGACCGGTCGTTCTCAACAGGCTTACAGGCAAGGGGAGTTGAAGACGTCGGACGTGCCGCCCCTGGGGGCGGGCGGCTGTCTCGCTACGCGCGTCGCGCTACACGGAGCCCGTATGGACCTGGAAGGCGGCCCGTCGGACCGCCTTGGCCAGGGCCGGGTCGGGGTGGGCCGCGGCCAGGGCGACCAGGACCTGCACGGTGCGCGGATGCCCGACGGCCCGCACCTCGTCGAGCAGTGCCGGGACCGTGCCCTGCACCGCCGAGTCGAGGTGGCGTACGAGCAGTTCGCTCTCGCCGTGGTCGGCCACGGCGGCGGCCGTGTCGACCCACAGCCAGGTGGACTCCTCGCGGGTGAGGACGCCGAGGACGTCCTCGGGGTCGGCGCCCTCGTACTCGGCGAGCCAGAGCAGGGCATAGGGGCGCAGGCAGGTTTCGGTCGCGGCGGCGCGCACCCCGGCCTCGGCGGGCGCTCCCACGACCCGCAGTGCCTCGAAGGCGAGCCCGCGCAGCAGGGCGTCGTCGCCCCGGGCGACGTCGAGGAGCTCGGTGACGGCGCTGCCGACGGTGCGGGCGGCGGTCCAGGCCCGGTACTCGGTGCGGGCCGGGCCCGGGGTGAGGCCGGCGCAGCCGCGCAGCATGTCCTCGGCGGACTGCTCGATGTTCCCGGCGGGGCTCTGCGCGGCGACGCAGATCTGCTCCAGCTTGACCCAGACCGCCCAGTTGCCGAGCGGGGTCAGGGTCGCCTGGCCCTCGCCGAGGACCAGCGCGCCGACGGCGGCGAGCCCGTCCAGGGCCCAGCCGAGGAGGTGCGGCAGGAGCGGAGGCAGGGACACGGGGTCGGGCTGGGGTCCGTAGGGGACCTCGCAGCGCTCCTCACGGAGTTCGGCGACCCGCTGCCCGAGCAGGTCGAGCAGGGCCGGCACGAGGACCGGCCCGTTGGAGAGCTGGAGGAGGGAGAGCACTTGGGGGACGGCTTCGACGACCTCGGCGACCGCGGTGGGTGCGATGTCCTCCGGCGCGGGGTGGACCAGGGACCAGGCGTCGAACAGGGCGACCCAGCCGCGCAGGACCGCCGCGTCGTCGCGGTCCCAGGCACGCAGCCGCCAGCCGGGCCGCACCGTGGCGCCGTGCAGCTCGACGAGGCCGGCGAGCCGGGCCCGGTCCCAGCCGGCCCGCACCTGACCGGGCGTCAAACCCAGTGCGGCGGCGGCCCGCTCGGCCACCGGCTCGGGCAGCGGGCCCGGCCGCCCGGGCCCGGGGGCGCCGCCCCGCGCACGCTCGGCGTCGGTCCAGCGGGCGACGCGCACGGCGTCGGCGAGCACCGCCCTGGCCTGGCGGGCCAGTTCGGCGGCGGCCGGGGTGCCCGCGGGCGGCCTGGGCGCCGGCCGGGTGCGCCGGCCGGTCATGGCCCTGCGGGCGGTGGCAAGGGGTCGGGCTTGCATCGGGTGCGGAGCGCGGACAAGCCGCAGTCTGGAGTCGCGCGGCAACTTCTCTTCAGGCTTCCGGGACGTCACGCAGGCAGTCTTCCCCGTCACTGCCCGAAAGCCCAAACGGAATCGGCCACGATCGCCACGCCGGGGGCTGCGGGGACTGCTGGGGATCCGGAGGCCGTCCCGTGGAGAGACACAGACCCGGCACCCCCCGAAAGCCGAAGCGGAATCTCGCCCTCACGCCGCATCGGAGCCGTCGGGTCTGCCGGCGGTCCGGGAGTCGCGCCCCGGGCGGACACGGTCCGGGCACCGCACGAAAGCCCAAACGGAATCCGCCCTCGTGCCCGCATGCCGTACCGGGGGGTCCTGCGGGGTGTCACATGAGCGGGGTGAGGAAGCGGCGCAGGGTTTCTTCGTAGGTCCGGGGGGCGGCGTTCCACATGGAGGCGTGGGGGGCGTGCGGGACGGTGTGCAGGCTGATCAGTTCGGGGCGGCGGTCGGCGAGTTCGCGGGACGGGCCCCAGGGGGCGAGCGTGTCGTCGGGGCCGTGGAAGAGCAGCGTCGGGACGCGCAGGGCCTTGGGGTCGACGGCTTCCTGGAGGCGGTCGCCGTGGAGGCCGGTGCGGCCCTGGGCGGCCCGGACGGCGAGCGGAAGGAGCGCGCCCGGGGTGCCGTGGGCGGTGGCGAGGGCCTTCAGGGTGAACTCCCAGTCCAGTACGGGCGAGTCGAGCACGATGCCTGCGATGCGCTCACGCAGTGCGGAGTGGGTGGCGGCGTGCAGGGCCATCGTGGCGCCGGTGGACCAGCCGTGCAGGATGACCCGCCGGGCCCCGGACCGCAGGGCGTAGCGGATCGCGGCGTCGAGGTCGCGCCACTCGGAGTCGCCGAGGTGGCCGAGCCCGTCCGGCGAGCGGGGCGAGCCGTCGTCGCCGCGGTAGGCGAGCAGGAGCACCGGGAGCTGCTGGCGGTGCAGGAACTCCACGACGTTCAGGGGGTGTTCGCGGGTGGTGCCGAGCCCGTGCACGGCGATCACCCAGGTGGTGCGGGGGCCGGGCACCAACCAGGCGGGCAGCGGCCCGAGTTCGGCCGTGATCTCGACGTCCTGGTACGCGAGGCCGAGGGTGGCGCTCGGGGTGCCTCGGTGCACCTGGGGGGTGAGCCGCACCCGGTCGCCCGGCGCGAGGCTGCCGTGGGTGACCCGCTCCAGACGGCGTACCACGGTGTCGGCGGTGGGCGGGGCGCCGTCGAGGACCTCGCCGACGACGGCGTGGGCATCCCGCCCCTCCAGGCCGTACGTGCCCGGCCGCAGCGACACGAGCGAGCGGGTCAGGGTGATCCGGCCCGGGGCCGTGGCGTGCACGGTCAGCCGGGGGTCGGTGGGCAGCGGGCGGCCCGGCGGCGCCTTGAGGGCGGCGTCGCTGGCACAGCGTCCGGCGACGACCGCTGCCGCGCCGACGCCGAGGAGTGTGGTGACGGCCACGGCCGTCTTCGTAGCGGGGCGCACCCCTCCAGTCTCGGCTCGGGCCCTCCGTGGTGCCAGTGGGCGGAGCCCATCGGGGCGGCGTCCTACGGCGGGGGCTGCCCGTAGCCGCGCAGCCGTTCGGCGACCTCGTCGAGCTGGGCGGGGCTGAGCAGGGACGGAGTGCGGCCGGGCAGCGCCGAGGCGGTGAGCCAGAGCCGGCACATCCACTCCAGCTGGGCGGTGCGGTCGTAGGCCTGGGCGAGGCCGGTTCCGTAAGTGACGGTTCCGTGGTTCTGCAGGAGACATCCGGTGCGGCCCTCCAGGGCGCGCAGCATGTTCTCGGCCAACTCCTCGCTGCCGTACAGGGCGTACGGGGCGACCCGGACCGGGCCGCCGAGCGCGGCCGCCATGTAGTGGACCAGCGGCAGCTCGGTGGCCAGGGTGGACACGGCCGTGGCGTGCACGGCGTGGGTGTGGACGACGGCCCGCGCGTCGGTGTTCCGGTACACCGCGAGGTGCATCGGGATCTCGCTGGTGGGCCGGAGCGTGCCCATGACCTGGCGGCCTTCGAGGTCGACGGCGACGGTGTCGGCGGGGCCGAGCCGGTCGTAGGGGACGCCGGTCGGGGTGACCAGGACCAGCTCGCCGACGCGTACCGACACATTGCCCGAGGTGCCGACGACCAGCCCTTCCGCGGCGGTCCTGCGCGCGGTGTCGGTCAGTTCGGCCCATGCCGCGGCGATCGCCGCCTCGTCGTCGCTCATGCGGCCGATCCTGCCAGGGCCGAGCGGCCGGGATACGGGAGTTCGGTGGTGATCTTCAACTAGCCTCTGGGTGCTTTGTTCCGTACATCATCGGAATTCTGGGGGGACCTCATGGCTCGCGACCGCAATCCTCTCCCGCGCCGGGCCCGGGTGCGCGGCGCGCTCACGGGGTTCGTGGCCGTGCTGGCGCTGGGTTGTGTGGCGCTCGCGGCGCTGCCCGCCGCCTCCGCCGCGGACAAGCCGCTCGGCCACGACGTCTCCTCGCACCAGAAGGACGTCGACTGGGGCTCGGCGAAGGGCCTGGGCGCCTCGTTCGTCTATGTGAAGGCGACCGAGTCGACGACGTACCGCAATCCCTACTTCGGGCAGCAGTACGACGGCGCCCGGCAGGCGGGTCTGGTGCGCGGGGCCTACCACTTCGCGCTGCCCGACCAGGCGTCCGGCCAGGCGCAGGCCGACTTCTTCGTGCGCCACGGCGGCGACTGGTCGGACGACGGCTGGACGCTGCCGCCCGCGGTCGACCTGGAGCACAACCCGTACGGCAAGGACGCCAAGGACGGCGGCGGCAAGTGCTACGGGCTGAGTCCGGCCGCGATGACCTCCTGGATCACCGGGTTCAGCGACGAGGTGCAGCTGCTCACCGGCCGCCGCCCGGTGATCTACACGACCGCGGGCTGGTGGAACGACTGCACCGGCCACAGCAAGGCCTTCGCGGCCCACCACGCCCTGTGGCTGGCCCGGTACGCCGACACGCCCGGCCCGCTGCCGGCGGGCTGGTCGTACTGGACGTTCTGGCAGTTCCAGAACGGGAGCGGGAGCCTGCCGGGTGACCAGAATCTCTTCAATGGGTCTTTTGGGCAGTTGAAGCGGTTCGCGGCGGGCCGCTGAACGTTCTCGGTGAGCCGAACGGAGGCGAGAAGTGGCCACGAACACCGACACGCCCGCGCCAGTTCATCTTCCGTTCACTCAGGTTACTTACGTTCGTCCAGCCACTGACGTCGAACGATTGCCTGGGTAAATGGAACACATCACGCTGCTGCTCGCGATTGTGGTCGTGACAGCTCTCGTGTTCGATTTCACGAACGGTTTCCATGACACCGCCAACGCGATGGCCACCACCATCTCGACCGGCGCCCTGAAGCCCAAGACGGCGGTCGCGATGTCCGCCGTGCTCAACCTGGTCGGCGCGTTCCTGTCAGTGGAGGTCGCCAAGACGATCTCCGGCGGGATCATCGACGAAAAAGGCATCAGAACAGAGGTCATCTTCGCGGCCCTGGTCGGTGCCATCCTCTGGAACCTGCTGACCTGGCTGCTCGGTCTGCCCTCCAGCTCCTCGCACGCCCTGTTCGGCGGCCTGATCGGCGCCGCGGTCATGTCGGCCGGATGGTCCTCGGTCAACGGCTCGACCGTCGTCACCAAGGTGCTGCTCCCCGCCGTCGCCGCGCCGATCGTCGCGGGCATCGCCGCGATGCTGGCCACCCGGCTCACGTACCGGCTCAACCGGAACACCGACGAGAAGGCCACCGCCAAGGGCTACCGCGCGGGCCAGATCGCCTCGGCCGGCCTCGTCTCGCTCGCCCACGGCACCAACGACGCCCAGAAGACGATGGGCATCATCACCCTCGCCCTGGTCACCGGAGGCGTGCTGCACCCGGGCGCGAACCCCCCGCTGTGGGTCATCGTCTCGGCCGGTCTGGCCATCGCGATGGGTACCTACCTCGGCGGCTGGCGCATCATCCGCACCATGGGCAAGGGCCTGACCGAGCTGCGCCCGCCGCAGGGCTTCGCCGCCCAGACCGGCGCCGCCACCGTCATCCTGGCCTCCTCGCACATCGGCTTCTCGCTCTCCACCACCCAGGTCTGCTCGGGCTCCGTCATGGGCGCGGGCATCGGCCGCAAGGGCGGCGTGGTCCGCTGGTCCACCGCGTCCCGGATGGCCGTCGCCTGGGTTCTGACGCTGCCGGCCGCCGGCCTCGTCGGCGCGGGCGCGGAGTTCCTCACCAAGCAGGGCACCTGGGGCATCGTCGCCGTCGCGATCCTCCTGGTCGCCGGTTCGGGCACCATCTGGAAGCTGTCGCGCCGCCAGCCGGTCGACCACCACAACGTCACCGCCGACGAGATCGGCGAGGCCCCCGCGGCCGAGCCCGCCGGTGTCGTCACCACCGCGATCGCCGCGGTCACCCCGCCGCCGACCGCGGCGGCCGCCGCGGCCATCGACCTCAAGGCCACGATCCAGGCCCCGGCACCGGCGACCCCTGCCGACCCGCCCACCCCGGCCCCGCTCCTTCAGGGATGACCCCGGTTCTCCGGCACAGCTAAGGAATCCTCATGCACATCGACTGGGCAGCTCTCGGCTCCGTCTTCGGCGTCAGCCTCGTGGTGACCGTCGGCCTGGTGGGCCTGTTCACCCTCGGCATCGTCGGCCTCACCAAGCACGAGGCCGCGGCATCCGGCACCGGCAATGTGGCGCTGGCCCGCACCGGTGCGTACGTCTGCTTCGCGGCCTGCGCGGCGGCCGTCGCGTACGGGATCTATCTGATCGTCGCCTGACCCACGGACATCACCCGAACCGCCCTTTGGCCCGTGCCGGAGGGCGGTTCTGTGTGGCGCCGCGCACTCTCTCGCGCCGCAGGTCAACGGCAAGTTGACGGGTGTTCTCGCAGCGTGGTGGACTGCACCGGCCAGCTACGGCGGCAGAAGAGGAAGCCGGTGCGAATCCGGCGCGGTCCCGCCACTGTCACCGGGGAGTGATCCCCGCGAGCCAGGAACTCTCACCGCCGGTCACGTCGAACCAGGGCGCGGACACCCTGAGTGAGGACATACCGCCATGCGCGCCTGCCCGTCGAGACATTCCGGCCCTTCCCGCGACGCCCTGACGGGCTGAGCGGATGCGGGCCGATCGCACCTTCGCCTACGGCGCCACGGCCGGACTCCTCGGCGACCTCCTGCTCGGCGATCCGCGCCGCGGCCATCCGGTCGCCGCGTTCGGACGCGCGGCCGGCGCCGTCGAACGCGTCCTGTGGCGCGACCACCGCGGCCGGGGCGCGCTGCACACCCTGGTGTGCGCGGGCGGCGCCGCGGGCGCTGCCGTCCTCCTTTCCCGTGCCGTACGGGCCCGGCCCGCCGCATCCGTCGCGCTGACCGCCGCCGCCACCTGGACGGTGGTGGGCGGCACGTCGCTCGGCCGCGAGGCGCGGGCGATCGGCGGCGCGCTGGCCGCGGGCGACGTGGAGGTGGCCCGGGAGCGGCTGCCGCACCTGTGCGGGCGCGACCCGCAGTCCCTGGACGCGGACGGCATCGCGCGGGCCGTCGTCGAGTCGGTCGCCGAGAACACCTCGGACGCGGTCGTCGGCGCCCTGGTGTGGGGCGCGCTCGCGGGCGTGCCCGGCCTGGTGGGCTTCCGGGCGGTCAACACGCTGGACGCGATGGTCGGGCACAAATCGGCCAGGTACCGCAGGTACGGCTGGGCCTCGGCGCGCCTGGACGACGTGGCGGGCTGGCCGGGCGCCCGCCTCACCGCCGTCCTCGCGGCGCTGGCGGGCCCCGACACCAAGGGCGCGGTACGGGCCTGGCGCGCCGATGCCGCCCGGCACCCGAGCCCCAACGCGGGCCCGGTCGAGGCCGCGTTCGCGGGAGCGCTGGGCGTACGGCTCGGGGGCACGCTCTCCTATGCCGGACGCGTCGAACACCGGCCGGTCCTCAACGGATCGGGGCGGGCCGTCGAGGTCGCGGACATCGAACGGGCGGTACGGCTCTCGCGCAAGGTGGGCTGGCTGACGCTGGCCGCCTCCGTGGCGACGAGGGCCGCAGTGAGGAAGGGACGTACATGGGTGGCGGGCTGCTGATCGCGGGCACGACCTCGGACGCGGGAAAGAGCGTCGTCACGGCCGGGATCTGCCGCTGGCTGGTGCGCCGGGGCGTCAAGGTCGCGCCCTTCAAGGGCCAGAACATGTCGCTGAACTCGTTCGTCACGCGCGAGGGCGCGGAGATCGGCCGGGCGCAGGCGATGCAGGCGCAGGCGGCGCGCGTGGAGCCGACCGCGCTCATGAACCCGGTGCTGCTCAAGCCGGGCAGCGACCGCTCCAGCCAGGTCGTCCTGATGGGCAGGCCGGTGGGCGAGATGAGTGCCCGCGGCTACCACGGGGGGCGCCAGCGGACTCTGCTGGAGCCGGTGCTGGACTGCCTCGCGGAGCTTCGGGGCACGTATGACGCCGTGATCTGCGAGGGGGCGGGCAGCCCGGCCGAGATCAATCTGCGGCGTACCGACATCGTCAACATGGGCATCGCGCGGGCCGCGCGGCTGCCCGTCGTCGTGGTCGGCGACATCGACCGGGGCGGCGTGTTCGCCTCGTTCTTCGGGACGACGGCGCTGCTCGGCCCCGAGGACCAGGCGCTGGTCGCCGGCTACATCGTCAACAAGTTCCGGGGCGACGTGACGCTCCTGGAGCCCGGCATCGAGATGCTGCGCGGCCTCACCGGGCGGCACACCTACGGGATCCTGCCGTACGCCCATGGCCTCGGCATCGACGAGGAGGACGGCCTCCGGGTGTCCCTGCGCGGAGCCGTGCGGGAGTCCGTGGTGGCGCCGCCGGTCGGCGAGGACGTGCTGCGGGTCGCCGTCTGTGCCGTTCCGCTGATGTCCAACTTCACCGATGTGGACGCGCTCGCGGCCGAGCCCGGCGTGGTCGTGCGGTTCGTCGACCGTCCCGAGGAGCTCACCGACGCCGACCTCGTGGTGGTGCCCGGCACCCGCGGCACGGTCCGCGCCCTGGAGTGGCTGCGCGAGCGCGGCCTGGCTGCGGAGCTGGCGCGCAGGGCCGCCGAGGGCCGTCCGGTGCTCGGCATCTGCGGCGGGTTCCAGCTGCTCGGCGAGCACATCGAGGACGAGGTCGAGTCGAAGGCGGGCTCGGTGGCCGCCCTCGGCCTGCTGCCCGTACGGGTGCGGTTCGCCGCCGAGAAGACCCTGGCCCGGCCGGTCGGCGAGGCCCTCGGGGAATCCGTCGAGGGGTACGAGATCCACCACGGCGTGGCCGAGGTCCTGGGCGGGCAGTCCTTCTTGGACGGATGCCGGGTGGGCGCGGTCTGGGGTACGCACTGGCACGGCTCCCTGGAGAGCGACGGGTTCCGGCGCCGGTTCCTCGAACAGGTCGCCCGGGCCGCGGGCCGCCGGTTCGTGCCCGCACCCGACACCTCGTTCGGCGCACTGCGCGAGGAACAGCTCGACCGGCTCGGCGACCTGATCGAAGAACACGCGGACACCGATGCCCTGTTGAGGCTGATCGAGCAGGGCCCGCCCGCCGGGCTGCCCTTCATCCCGCCGGGGGCACCGTGAACACCCGGCGAGCACCGCGGCCTGCAGCACTACTCGAAGGAGAGATCGGCACATGAGCACCCGGTATCCGTTCACCGCCGTCGTCGGCATGGACGACCTGCGCCTCGCGCTGCTCCTGAACGCGGTGAGCCCGGCCGTGGGCGGCGTGCTCGTGCGGGGCGAGAAGGGCACCGCGAAGAGCACCGCCGTGCGTGCCCTTGCCGATCTGCTGCCCGAGGTGGCGGTCGTGGCGGGCTGCCGCTTCAGCTGCGACCCGGCCGCGCCCGACGCGCAGTGCCCGGACGGGCCGCACGAGAGCGGTCCCGGCACCGCCCGCGCGGCGCGCATGGTCGAGCTCCCGGTGGGCGCGTCCGAGGACCGTCTGGTGGGCGCCCTCGACATCGAGCGGGCGCTCGGCGAGGGCGTGAAGGCCTTCGAGCCGGGCCTGCTCGCGGACGCGCACCGCGGCATCCTGTACGTCGACGAGGTCAACCTCCTGCACGACCACCTCATCGACCTGCTGCTGGACGCCGCCGCCATGGGCTCCTCGTACGTCGAGCGCGAGGGCGTCTCCGTGCGGCACGCCGCGCGGTTCCTGCTCGTCGGCACCATGAACCCCGAAGAGGGCGAGCTGCGGCCGCAGTTGCTCGACCGGTTCGGCCTGACCGTCGAGGTCGCGGCATCGCGCGAGCCCGAGCAGCGGGTCGAGGTGGTGCGCCGCCGCCTGGCGTACGACGACGACCCGGCCGGATTCGCCGCGCGCTGGGCGGACGAGGAGGGCGAGCTGCGCCAACGCATCGTGGCGGCACGGGAGTTGCTGCCCTCGGTCGTGCTCGGCGACGCGGTGCTGCTCCAGATCGCCGCCACCTGCGCCGCGTTCGAGGTGGACGGAATGCGCGCCGACATCGTGATGGCGCGCACCGCCACCGCGCTCGCCGCGTGGGCGGGGCGCACCGAGGTGACGAGCGAGGACGTCCGCCAGGCCGCCCTGCTCGCCCTTCCGCACCGGCGCCGGCGCAACCCGTTCGACGCGCCGGGCCTCGACCAGGACAAGCTCGACGAGACGCTTGAGCAGTTCCAGGACGAGAACGAGAACGAGGGCGACGACGATCCGGACCCGGGCCCCGATGGCCCGGGCGGTGGCGGCGGAGGCGGCGGGGTGCCGCCGCAGGGCGACTCCCCCGAGAGCCCCGCACAATCCCCCGACTCGTCCGAATCCTCCGAGGCGTTGGAGCCGCCCGCCGCCCCCGCCCCCGCCCCCGGCGAGCGGGCCGCGGTGAAGGCCGCCGAGCCGTTCCGTACGAAGATGCTGAGCGTGCCCGGGCTCGGAGAGGGCGCGGCGGGCCGGCGCTCACGGGCCCGTACCGACCACGGCAGGACGACCGGTTCGCGTCGGCCCCAAGGGGCGCTCACCAAGCTGCACCTGGCGGCGACCGTACAGGCGGCGGCCCCGCACCAGCGGGCGCGCGGGCGGTCGGGGCGCGGCCTCGTGGTGCGCCGGGACGATCTGCGCCAGGCCACCCGCGAGGGCCGCGAGGGCAACCTCGTCCTGTTCGTGGTCGACGCGTCCGGGTCGATGGCGGCCCGGCAGCGGATGAGCGCGGTCAAGGGCGCGGTGCTGTCGCTGCTCCTCGACGCCTACCAGCGCCGCGACAAGGTCGGTCTGGTCACCTTCCGCGGCAAGGAGGCCGAGCTGGCGCTGCCGCCCACCTCGTCGGTGGACGCGGCCGCCGCCCGGCTCGAAACGCTGCCGACCGGCGGGCGCACGCCGCTCGCCGCGGGGCTGCTCAAGGCCCATGACGTGCTGCGCGTGGAGCGGCTGCGCGACCCCTCGCGGCGGCCGCTGCTCGTGGTCGTCACCGACGGCCGGGCCACGGGCGGCCCCGAGCCGGTGGCGCTCGGCGCCCGCGCGGCCCGGCTGCACGCCGCCGGGGGCACCGCGTCGGTGGTCGTGGACTGCGAGTCGGGGATGGTGCGGCTCGGGCTCGCCGGGGAGCTGGCGCGCGAACTCGGCGGCACCGCCGTCACCTTGGACGAGCTGCGCGCGGACTCGATCGCCGGTCTCGTCAAGGACGTACAGGGAACTTCGAGGAGGGCCGCTTAATGCCGCAGGGACAGGTCAGTGTCGTACCCGAGGACGGTCTGACGACCCGTCAGCGTCGCAACCGGCCGCTGGTCATGGTGCACACGGGTGTCGGCAAGGGGAAGTCGACGGCAGCGTTCGGGATGGCGCTGCGCGCCTGGAACCAGGGCTGGCCGGTCGGGGTGTTCCAGTTCGTGAAGTCGGCGAAGTGGAAGGTCGGCGAGGAGAACGCGCTGAAGGTGCTCGGGGCGTCCGGCGAGGGCGGCCCCGTCGACTGGCACAAGATGGGCGAGGGCTGGTCGTGGATCCAGCGCGAGACCGCCGAGGGCGAGCCGACCCACGAGGAGAAGGCCCGCGAGGGCTGGGAGCAGGTCAAGCGCGACCTGGCCGCCGAGACGTACAAGTTCTACGTCCTCGACGAGTTCGCCTACCTGCTGCACTGGGGCTGGGTCGACGTCGACGAGGTCGTCTCGGTGCTGCGCGACCGTCCCGGCACCCAGCACGTCGTCATCACCGGCCGCAACGCGCCGCAGGCACTGCTCGACTACGCGGATCTGGTGACGGACATGTCCAAGGTCAAGCACCCGATGGACGCGGGGCAGAAGGGCCAGCGGGGCATCGAGTGGTAGCACGTCTCGTCGTCGCGGCCCCGGCGTCGGGCAGCGGCAAGACCACCGTCGCGACGGGCCTGATGGCCGCGTTCACGCGCTCCGGGCTCGCCGTGTCCCCGCACAAGGTGGGGCCCGACTACATCGACCCCGGGTACCACTCGCTCGCGACCGGGCGGCCCGGCCGCAACCTCGACGCGTACATGTGCGGGCCCGAGCTAATGGCCCCGCTGTTCGCGCACGGGGCACGCGGCTGCGACCTCGCCGTGGTCGAGGGCGTGATGGGCCTGTACGACGGGGCGAGCGGGCTCGGTGAGCTCGCCTCCACCGCCCAGGTGTCCAAACTGCTGCGCGCCCCCGTGGTGCTCGTCGTGGACGCGTCCTCGCAGTCCCGGTCGGTGGCCGCGCTCGTCCACGGCTTCGCGTCGTGGGACCCCGAGGTGCGGCTCGGCGGGGTGATCCTCAACAAGGTCGGCTCGGACCGGCACGAGGCGCTGCTGCGCGAGGCGATGGAGGACGTGGGCGTGCCGGTCCTCGGCGCCCTGCGCCGCGCCCCCCAGGTCGACACCCCGTCCCGGCACCTGGGTCTGGTGCCGGTCGCCGAGCGTCGGGCCGATGCGGTGGACGCGGTGGCGGCCATGGGGGAGCAGGTGCGGGCGGGGTGCGATCTGGATGCACTGACCGCCCTCGCGCGGTCGGCTCCGCCGTTGGGTACGCAGGCGTGGGAGCCGGGCTCCGATTTCCCCCGCCCCGCCCCTTCCCGCAAGCCTCCGGCGGTGGAAGTGGCCTCGGACCGGTTCGCACGGGGCTCCGCCCCGAACCCCGCTCCCCAACCGCAGGAGGGGCTGAATATTGCGGCTGGGGCTGCGATCCACGGCCGGCGGAATCAAGGTCGGCGGCCCCTCGTCGCCGTAGCCGGCGGGCCCGCGTTCACCTTTTCCTACGCCGAGCACACCGAGCTGCTCGCCGCCGCCGGCGCGGACGTCGTCACCTTCGACCCGCTCAGGGACGAGCAACTCCCGCTCGGTACGAGCGGGTTGGTGATAGGCGGCGGGTTTCCCGAGGTGTACGCCGCCGAGCTGTCGGCCAACGAACCGCTCCGCAAGGCCGTCGCCGAACTCGCGCGGTCGGGGGCGCCCGTGGCCGCCGAGTGCGCGGGGCTGCTCTACCTCGCGCGGTCGCTGGACGGCCAGCCCATGTGCGGGGTGCTCGACGCCGACGCGCGGATGTCGGGGCGGCTCACACTCGGGTACCGGGAGGCCGTCGCGGTGCGGGACAACAGCCTGGCCGTCGCCGGGACGAGGCTGCGCGGCCACGAGTTCCACCGCACGGTGATCGAGCCGGGCGCGGGCGCCGACCCCGCATGGGGCATCGTGCACCCCGAGCGCCGCGTCGAGGGCTTCGTACAGCAGGGCGTGCACGCCAGCTATCTGCACACGCACTGGGCGGCCCGGCCGGAGGTCGCCCGCCGGTTCGCCGAGGGCTGCGCGAGATGACGTACTCAGCCGGCGATGCCCACCACCAGCCAGATGAACCCCACGCCCGCGACGGTGCACAGCAGCGTCGACAGGGCGGGGTGCTCGTGGTGGGCCTCGGGGAGGATCTCGGCGGCGGCCAGATACAGGAGCACGCCGCCGAAGAACCCCAGATAGCTGCCGAGCAGCTGCTCCGGAAGGGTGAACAGCAGGGTCGAGGCGGCCCCCGCCATCGGGGCGAGCGCGTCGGCGAACAGCATCGCCAGCGCCTTGCGCTTCTCGTTCCCGTACAGACTGGTGATCGTGTACGTGTTGAAGCCGTCGGCGAAGTCGTGGGTGATGACGGCGAGCGCCACGGCCACGCCCATGCCGGCGCCCACCTGGAAGGCCGCGCCGATGGCGACGCCGTCCATCAGGCTGTGCCCGACCATCGCGGAGGCGACGGTGACGCCGACCTGTGGGGCCCGGTGCTCGCCCGCCCCGTGGGCGGCCTGGCGCACGGCGAGGACCCGCTCGACGACGTGCGCGAAGAGGAAGCCGCCGACGAACAGGAGCAGCGCGCGGGGTACCCCGAAGAGGTCGTCGCCGGCCGCGTCCAGGGCTTCGGGCAGCAGGTCGAGCCCGACCACGCCGAGCATGAGTCCGCCCGCGAGCCCGAGCACCAGGTGGCGCCGGTCGGTGACCCGCTGGGCGGTCCAGCCGCCGACCAGGGTCATCAGGAACGCGCCGAGCGCGACGAATACCGCCATGCGCCCTTGCTAACCGACGGGGCCCGCACTCCGCATGTCCACGTCCGGCTCCGCCGCCGCTCCAGAGCGGCCTGAGAGGATCCCGCCATGGCCGACGACGCCCGCATCCCCCAGCGCGCCGGGGCGCCGCTCGTCGTGGGTGTCGGCGCCTCGAAGGGCGTGTCCGTCGACGAGGTGCTCGGCCTGATCGAGGCCGCCCTGTCGGACGCGGGCCTCGATCCGCTCGCGGTCACCGAACTGGCCACCGTGGACGGCAAGTCGACGGAGCCGGGCATCGTCGGCGCCGCCGCGGAACTCGGGGTTCCGATCGTCCCGTACGCCGCCGAGGAGCTCGCGGCCATCCCGGTGCCGCACGGTTCCAACGACGTACGTGCGGCCGTCGGGACCCCGTCCGTGGCGGAGGCCGCCGCCCTGGCCGGGGGCGGTGAACTGCTCGTCCCCAAGCGGAAGTCGAGCGCCGCGGGCCGTGCCGCCATGGCGACGTGTGCGATCGTACGTCGACCCCACCTCCGGCCGTTCGCCGGCCGACGCGACGGACCCCCCACCAGGAGCGAAGCCATGTCCCTGCCTGCCACCGAGGCCCAGCACGATCTGCGTCACCACGGTGACGCCGAGGTCCGCGACGACGGCGGCGAGCTGACCGATCTCGCCGTCAATGTCCGCACCGGTACTCCCCCGGCCTGGCTGCGGGAGCGCATCGCCGACTCCCTGACCGGGCTCGCCGCCTATCCGGACGGGCGCTCCGCGCGCGCGGCGGTGGCGGCACGGCACGGCCTCCCGGTGGAACGGGTGCTGCTCACGGCGGGCGCCGCGGAAGCGTTCGTGCTCCTTGCCCGCGCCCTGACGTTCCGTCACCCGGTGGTGGTGCACCCGCAGTTCACGGAGCCGGAGGCGGCGCTGCGCGACGCGGGGCACGAAGTGCGGCGGGTGCTGCTGCGGGCCGAGGACGGCTTCCGGCTCGACCCCGCTGCCGTCCCCGAGGAGGCGGACCTGGTGGTGGTCGGCAACCCGACCAACCCCACGTCGGTACTGCACCCGGCCCGCACACTGGCCGAACTCGCCCGGCCCGGGCGGACGTTGGTGGTGGACGAGGCGTTCCTGGACGCGGTGCCGGGCGAGCGCGAGGCCCTGGCGGGCCGCACCGACCTGCCCGGCCTGGTCGTACTGCGCAGCCTGACCAAGACGTGGGGCCTGGCGGGGCTGAGGATCGGCTACGTCCTGGCCGGCCCGGAGACGATTTCCGCTCTCCAGCGGGCCCAGCCGCTGTGGCCGGTGTCGACCCCGGCACTGGTCGCGGCGAGCGCCTGCATGGAACCCCGGGCGCTGGCGGAGGCCGAGGCGGCGGCGGTGCGGGGGGCCTCGGACCGGGCGCATCTGCTGGCCGGGCTGGCGGAGTTCGAGGAGGTGACGGTGGTGGAGCCGGCGGAGGGCCCCTTCGTACTCGTACGGATCGAGGGCGCGGCGGAGGTGAGAGAACGTCTGCGCACGCTCGGCTTCGCGGCCCGCCGAGGCGACACGTTCCCGGGCCTCGGCCCGGACTGGCTCCGCCTGGCGGTCCGTGACCGCGCCACAACGAACCGCTTCCTCCAGTCCCTGGACCAGGCCCTGACCCTGACGACCCGCTGAAACGGGGCCATCCCGGGGCTCCGCCCCAGCCCCCGGGAGCGCCTGGAGGGCGCTCGCCCTCAAACGCCGGACGGGCTGGGTGTGCCTCCCCCTGGACACCCTGCCAGGGACGACCCTGCCAGGGGCGCGGGGAACTGCGCGACCGGCCGTCCACGGTCCGCGGCCGAAGGAGTCTTGAGGGGCCGGGGAACCGCGCGAGCGACCACCCACGGCCCGCAGGCCGAAGGGGGGCCGGGGCGCAGCCCCGCGGGCGGGCGGCGCCCCGGCCCCCCGGGGTCAGCCTCGCGCCCGCGCCCGCATCCGGGTCAGCACCAGCGCCCCCGCACCCCCCACGAGCAGCACCCCCGCCCCACCCGCGAGATACGGCGTGGCGGAACTCCCCCCGGTCTCCGCCAGCTTCGTGTCCGACGCGACGCTCTGCGTCTTCACCGCCGTGGAGACGGGACCCGCGTCCGGGTCCGCCGCTGCCGGCGCAGCCTTCGCGGGCGTCTTCGGCGACTGGCAGGTCGCCTCCGCAAGGGTCACCTCGCCCTTGACCACGGCGACGTTCAGATGGAGCGGGTTGACCGTGACCTTCAGCCGAAGGGCGACGGCCGCCGCGGTCCGCGAGGTGGTCGTGGCCTTCGACAGGTCGAGCGTGACCTCGCCGACCCCCGGCACCTGCACCCGCGTCGTCCCGCCCGCCGACAGCGTGACCTTCCTGCCGAGCACGGTCACCGCACCCAGCACATTCGACTTCGCGACCGGAGTACGGCCCGCCTCGCAGACCGCGCCGGAGGTCACCTCCCCCACCTCGACGAGGGAGAGCAGCGGAAGCCCGGGCACGTGCAGCCGGGCGTTGACCAGCCGCGACGAGCCCTCCGCCTTCTTCGCGTCGACGCTCGCCCTGGCCGTGGCCACGTCCGCCTTCAGGACATCGACGGGCTGCCCGCCGCCGACCCCGTCGAGCTTCACGGTCAGCGCGGTCCTCTCGGCACCGGCCGGCGCCTGCACCTCGTTGAGCGTGGCCTTCAGCGGCACGTCGACGGCCTTGTTGAGCAGGGAGACGTCGAGCCCGGTGCGCAGCACGACGGCGCTCGCCCGGCCGCCGCCGTCGCCCTCGACGCCGGTGGCCCGCGCGGGCGCGGCGAGCAGCAGCGGCCCGGCGGCAAGCGCCACGCAGGCCGCGATCGCGGCGGAGCGGCGGCCGACCGGACGAGGTGCGGCCGGACCGTTCGCGGGCAGGCAGAAGGGCAGGCCGAAGTTGTTGCTGTTCAAAACGGTGGTACCCCCACAGGAGACATGGCAGTCCGGGCGCCCGCCACGGGGACTCGTGGGACTCCTGCGAATCGAGGGGCGCGCCGGCGACTTGGGACACCGAATCTTTACGCACTGAGAGTGAACTGGCGGTCACCTGGCGCGAGTTAACCCCAAAGGGTGGTTTCCGTTCCCATATTCGATTCTTCCGGCACAACCTCCCCCTCCCGTCACCCCCGACACCAACTCCCACCCCGTACGCCGCCCCACCACACCGGCGTACACATGAAGGCGTTCAACGATCCGGCCGCGCCCCGCGTAACGTCCGGTCAACCGAGCAACGTATTGGACAGCTCGATTCAAAACGGTGCTACGGTACGACCATGGCCCGACCGAGACAGTTCGACGAGGAGCGGGCCCTGGACGCGGCCATGCGCGCGTTCTGGGCGAACGGCTACGAGGCCACCTCGACCCAGGACCTGTGCGAGGCCACCGGACTGGGCCGCAGCAGCATCTACAACACGTTCATCAGCAAGCACGACCTCTTCGAGCGGGCACTCGGCCGCTATGTCGACATGATGACGGCGACCCAGCTCGAACTCCTCCAGGACGAGCGGCTCGGCCCACTGGAGCGCATCAGGGCCCTGTTCGCCCTGGTTGTCGACGGCGAGATGAAGGAGCGCCGAGACGGGCGCAGCATCGGCTGCCTCGCGGTCAACGCCACGGTCGAGCTCGCCCGGCGCGACACCAGGGCCGCCGCCCTCCTGGAGCGCGACCTGGCCCGCCGCCTCGACGCGCTGCGCACGGTCATCGCCACCGGCCGGAGCGCCGGCGAGATCACCTCCCGGCGCGATCCGCTCACCCTCGCCCGTTACCTCAACTCCGTGATCGCCGGACTGCGGGTGGCCGGCCAGGGCGGCGCCGGCCGCGCCGACCTGGAGGGCATCATCGACACCGCCATGGACACCCTGATCAGCTGATTCTTCGTCAACTCCCACTCGATCCGGCCGGGTTGACGCGTGCTTCATGGCTCAGTTTTGTACCGACCAATCCATAACCAGTAGTCCGAACAAATCCCGAACAGGAGCACCCCTGTCATGCCTCGCGCCGTTTACGTACTGGCCCTGGGGATATTCGCCATGGTCACCAGCGAGTTCGTCGTCGCCGGACTGATGCCGCAGATGGCTGCGGGCCTCGAAGTCACGGTCCCTCGGATCGGCTATCTCGTCACCGCGTTCGCGCTGGCCATGGCGTTCGGCGGCCCCTTCCTGACCGTGGCCGTGATGCGGCTGCCGCAGAAACGGGCGCTGATGGTCCTGTTCGGTGTCTTCCTGGCCGGCAATGTGCTGGCCGCGACCGCCACCACGTACGCGGTCATGCTGCTCGCGCGGGTCGTCACCGGCACCGCCTCGCAGGCGTTCTTCGGTGTCTCGCTGTCGATCTGTGCCCAGCTGACCCGCCCCGAGGAACGCGGCCGGGCCACGTCCGTCGCGCTCAACGGGCTGATGCTCGGCACCCTCCTCGGGCTGCCGCTGTCCACCCTGATAGGTGAACACCTGGGCTGGCGGGCCGCGTTCTGGGCCATCACCATGCTGACCGTGGCCGCCGCGCTGTGCACCCTGGCCGGGGTGCCCCGGCTCGGCCGGGCCGAGGACGGCGGGGGCTTCCGGCAGGAGGTGGCCGTCTTCCGGCGGCGCAGGCTGTGGCTGGCGCTCGTCACCAGCACGTTCATCATCGGCGCGACGTTCTCCGCGTTCAGCTACTTCAGCCCGATCCTGACCGAGGTCACCGGCTTCGCCGACGGGACCGTCCCCGTGCTGCTCATCGCGTACGGGGCCGCGACCGTGATCGGCAACCACGTGGTGGGCCGGCTCGCCGACCGGTACGCGCTGAACGTACTCGCGGCCGGGCTCGCGCTGAACCTGCTCTTCCTCACCGGGTTCGCGCTGCTCGCCCGACTCGCCCTGCCCGCCGTGGTGTTCATCCTGGGCATCGGCCTGGTCGGGGTCACCATGAACCCGGCGATGGTCATGCGGGTGCAGCGCATCGCCAACGCCCGGCCGCTGGTGAACTCGGTGCACTCCTCGTTCATCACGCTCGGCGTCGGCATCGGCTCCTCGCTCGGCGGGGTCGGCGTCAACCACTTCGGACTGCGGGCACCGCTGTGGCTCGGCGCCGGGCTCGCCACACTCGGCATCCTCAGCCTGCTGCCCGAGCTGGCCGCCCGGCGGCGCACCCGCGAACTCCCGGCAGCGGGCGCCGAGTTGATCCCCGTCAGCCCACAACGCGCCCGTTGAGCACGATGCGGCTCGGCGCAGCAAGCGCCCGGACGTCCGCGCGCGGGTCCTGGTCGTAGACCACCAGGTCCGCCGGGGCGCCCTCCTCGAGGACGGGGCGGCCGAGCCAGGTCCTGGCCCCCCAGGCCGTCGCGGAGAGCGCGTCGATCGGCGGGATGCCCGCCTTCACCAGCTCGGCGACCTCGGCGGCGACCAGGCCGTGGGCGAGCGAGCCGCCCGCGTCCGTGCCGACGAAAACGGGGATCCCGGCGTCGTAGGCGGAGCGCACCGTGTCGTAGCGACGCTCGTACAGCCGGCGCATGTGGGCGGCCCAGTCGGGGAACTTGGCCTCGCCGCCGTCGGCCATGTGCGGGAACGTGGCGATGTTGACCAGCGTCGGCACGATCGCCACGCCCCGCTCGGCGAACAGCGGGATGGTGTCCTCGGTCAGGCCGGTGGCGTGCTCGATGCAGTCGATGCCCGCCTCGACCAGGTCCCGGAGCGATTCCTCGGCGAAGCAGTGCGCGGTGACCCGGGCGCCGAGCCGGTGGGCCTCCGCGATCGCGGCCTCGACCTCGCCGCGCGGCCAGCACGCGGTCAGGTCCCCCTCGTCGCGGTCGATCCAGTCGCCGACCAGCTTGACCCAGCCGTCTCCGCGCCGCGCCTCCTGGGCGACGTAGGCGACGAGGTCGCCGGGCTCGATCTCGTGGCCGTAGTTGCGGATGTAGCGGCGGGTACGGGCGATGTGCCGGCCCGCCCTGATGATCTTCGGCAGGTCCTCGCGGTCGTCGACCCAGCGGGTGTCGGAGGGCGAGCCCGCGTCGCGGATCAGCAGCGTTCCGGCGTCGCGGTCGGTGAGGGCCTGCTTCTCGCTCACCTCGTCCGGTACGGGGCCGTGCTTGTCGAGCCCCACGTGGCAGTGCGCGTCGACCAGGCCCGGCAGCGCCCAGCCGGTCACGGTGAGGGTCTCGCCCGGTGGCCGCTCGTAGGTGATCCGCCCGTCGACCGCCCACAGCTCGTCCCGTACGTCCTCGGGTCCCGCGAGGACGCGCCCCTTCACATGCAGCACCGTGCGATCGCTCATGGTCAGCACTGTACGAGGCGCTGGGTAGTCTCCCTCCAGAGGCTCGAACACCCCGACTTGACCGAAGAAGGCACCGCCGTGACACACCCGCTCCTGGACCTGGCCCCGCTCACCGCCGACCACTTCGCGGCGATCGAGCGCCGCGTGGCCGCCCTGCTCGACACCGGGCAGGACGTGGTGATCATGCAGGGCGAGGCGCTGCTCCCCCTGGAGGGCTGCATCCGCGGTGCCGCACACCCCGGCTCCACCGCGCTGAACGTGGTGACCGGTCCGTACGGGCAGACCTTCGGCAACTGGCTGCGCGACTGCGGGGCCGAGGTGATCGATCTGGAGGTGCCGTTCCACGCGGCGGTCACCGCGGAGCAGATCGATCGATCGCTCACCGAACACCCGGAGATCGATTTCGTTTCGCTCGTTCACGCGGAGGCGGCAACCGGCAACACGAACCCGGTCGCGGAGATCGGCGAGGTCGTGCGCCGGCACGGCGCCCTGTTCATGCTGGACGCGGTGGCCTCGGTGGCCGCCGAGCCGCTGCTTCCCGACGCCTGGGGCGTCGACCTGTGCGTGATCGGCGCGCAGAAGGCGATGGGCGGCCCGGCCGGCGTCTCGGCGGTCTCGGTCAGTGCCCGCGCCTGGGAGCGCATCGCCGCCAACCCGAACGCTCCGCGCCGCTCCTACCTCTCCCTCCTGGACTGGAAGCAGCGCTGGATCGACGGCGGCCGCAAGGCCCTGCTGCACGCGCCCGCACAGCTGGAGATGCTCGCTCTTGAGGCGTGCGTGGAGCGCATCGAGTCCGAGGGCCTGGACGCGGTGACGGCCCGGCACGCCTCGGCCGCCGCCGCGACCCGGGCGGGCGCCGTCGCGCTCGGCGGCGGGCTCGCCCCGTACGTCCACGAGGCCGCGGACGCCGCCCCGGTGGCCACAACTCTGCGCGCGCCGGAGGGAGTCGACGCCTCGGAGCTGGTCGCCAAGGCGCTGGCCTCCGACCCCTCGCTGCCGCTGATCGCCGGCGGCGGGGCGCTGGCCTCGACGATGATCCGGGTCAACCACTACGGCGTGGACGCCACGCGCGGCGTCGTCCAGTCCTCGCTCGCGGCGCTGGGTGCGGCGCTCGGCGAGTACGGGATCGCGGTGGACCTGGAAGCTGCCCGCAAGGCCGTTTCCGAAACCTGGTGACAAACCTGGGGGCACTTCTTCCGCGTTCCTCCGGGACGTAAAGCACAACTGAATTCCGCAAAACGTTCCACATAACGGGAAGCTGCATATCCACCGCAGCTTCCCGTTTTCTTCTGCCCCGACTTCCCGACCTCAAACGCAAAGGTTTCAACAAGGTTCCGGGCCTGTCACAGGGGTGTGATCGACTCCACAACACTTCCGTTTTGTCCGGTAATTACCGGACAAAACGGTTCGCGCACATGCTCGCGTGATAACACGAACCGGCTTCTGGCACACCCCCTCACGGGAATGCAATTTCAATTTCCGGTCGGTAAATTCCCTCGGCATGACCGCCGCGCAAACAGCAGTCCGTATCGAAAGCCCACGAGTGGAGGACGGAGCCGCGATCTGGCGCATAGCCCGTGACTCCGAGGTGCTCGACCTCAACTCCTCGTACAGCTATCTGCTCTGGTGCCGCGACTTCGCCGGGACCTCCGCCGTCGCCCGGGACGAGGCCGGCGAGCCGATCGCGTTCATCACCGGCTACGTACGGCCCGAGCGCCCCAGCACCCTGGTCGTCTGGCAGGTCGCCGTCGACCGTGCCCACCGGGGCCATGGGCTCGCGGGACTGCTGCTCGAAGCGCTGACCGCGAAGGTGTGTGCCTCGCACGGGATCACCGGCGTCGAGACGACGGTGTCGCCGGACAACATCCCCTCCGACCGGCTCTTCACCTCGTACGCCAGGCGTCGCGGCGCCGCCCTCGACCGTGAACTCCTCTTCGATGCGGGCCTGTTCCCCGACGACGGGCACCAGCCCGAAGTCCTCTACCGCATCGGCCCCCTCCACCCCCAGGGAGAATCGCTGTGACCATCACCCCGCCCGCCCTCAGTGTCTTCGAGTCGCTCGAGTCGGAGGTGCGCAGCTACTGCCGCGGCTGGCCCGCCGTGTTCGACCGTGCGCAGGGTGCCCGCCTCACCGACGAGGACGGCCACAGCTATCTGGACTTCTTCGCCGGGGCCGGATCACTCAACTACGGCCACAACAACCCCGTACTGAAACGGGCGTTGATCGACTACATCGAGCGGGACGGCATCACGCACGGCCTGGACATGGCGACGACCGCGAAACGGGCGTTCCTGGAGACGTTCCAGAACGTGATCCTGCGCCCGCGCGACCTGCCGTACAAGGTCATGTTCCCCGGCCCGACCGGCACCAACGCGGTCGAGGCCGCGCTGAAGCTGGCCCGTAAGGTGAAGGGCCGCGAGTCGATCGTCTCCTTCACCAACGCCTTCCACGGCATGTCGCTCGGCTCGCTCGCGGTGACCGGCAACGCCTTCAAGCGGGCCGGGGCCGGCATCCCGCTGGTGCACGGCACGCCGATGCCGTTCGACAACTACCTCGACGGCAGGGTGCCCGACTTCCTGTGGTTCGAGCGGCTCCTGGAGGACCAGGGCTCCGGCCTCAACAAGCCGGCCGCCGTGATCGTGGAGACCGTGCAGGGCGAGGGCGGCATCAACGTGGCCCGCGCCGAGTGGCTGCGCGCGCTCGCCGACCTGTGCCGGCGCCGCGACATGCTGCTCATCGTCGACGACATCCAGATGGGCTGCGGCCGCACCGGCGCGTTCTTCTCCTTCGAGGAGGCGGGCATCGTGCCGGACATCGTCACCGTCTCCAAGTCGATCAGCGGCTACGGACTCCCCCTGTCGCTCTGCCTGTTCAAGGGCGAGCTCGATGTGTGGGAGCCCGGCGAGCACAACGGCACCTTCCGCGGCAACAACCCGGCGTTCGTCACCGCGACCGCGGCGCTGGAGGCGTACTGGGCCGACGGCCAGATGGAGAAGCACACCCTGGCCCGCGGCGAGCAGGTCGAGCAGGCGCTGCTCGCGCTGTGCACCGAGCACGGCCGCCTCGGCGCGAGCTACCGGGGCCGTGGCCTGGTCTGGGGCCTGGAGTTCGCCGACCCGGCCCGCGCCTCCGAGGTCTGCGCCCGCGCCTTCGAGCTGGGGCTGCTCCTGGAGACCTCGGGACCGCAGAGCGAGGTGGTCAAGCTGCTTCCGCCGCTGACCATCACGCCCGAGGAGCTCGACGAGGGCCTGCGGACGCTGGCCCGCGCGGTCGCCGCGACCGTCTGATCCGCCCCCGCACCCCACCGACGTACCCAGTCCGTGCGCACAGCCTGCGTACACAGCAAACACAGAAAGGCACCGACTCACCGTGCTAGTCCGCTCGTTCAAGGACATCGAGAACACCGACCGCCACGTGAAGGCCGCCTCCGGCACCTGGGAGAGCAAGCGGATCGTGCTCGCGAAGGAGAAGGTCGGCTTCTCCCTGCACGAGACGGTCCTGTACGCGGGCACCGAGACCTCCATGTGGTACGCCAACCACATCGAGGCCGTGCTGTGCACCGAGGGCGAGGCCGAGCTCACCAATGAGGAGACCGGCGAGACCCACTGGATCGCGCCGGGCACGATGTATCTCCTCGACGGCCACGAGCGCCACACCCTGCGCCCCAAGACCGACTTCCGCTGCGTCTGCGTCTTCAACCCGCCCGTCACCGGACGGGAGGACCACGACGAGAACGGCGTCTACCCCCTGCTGACCGAACCCGAGGAGGGCTGACCATGACCGCCCAGGATCTCTACCCCACCCGTGGCACCGCCGAGGTGATCACGCCCCGCCAGGACCCGGTCGTCTGGGGCCCGTCCGCCGGGCTCGAATCGTTCGAGCAGGACGGCTTCCTCGCGATCGAAGATCTGCTCACGGACGACGAAGTATCGCTCTATCGCTCGGAACTTGAGCGATTGATCGCCGATCCTTCCGTACGTGCCGATGAGCGGTCGATCATCGAACCGCAGTCTCAGTCCGTGCGTTCGGTCTTCGAGGTGCACCGGATCAGCGAGCTCTTCGGGCGGCTCGTGCGCGACGAGCGGGTGGTGGGCACGGCCCGCCGGATCCTCGGCTCGGACGTGTACGTCCACCAGTCGCGGATCAACGTGAAGCCGGGCTTCGGCGCCTCGGGCTTCTACTGGCACTCGGACTTCGAGACCTGGCACGCCGAGGACGGGCTGCCGCGCATGCGGGCGGTCTCGGTCTCGATCGCGCTGACCGAGAACCACGACACCAACGGCGGCCTGATGATCATGCCCGGCTCGCACCGGGACTTCCTCGGCTGCGAGGGCGCCACCCCGAAGGACAACTACAAGAAGTCCCTCCAGATGCAGGACGCGGGGACGCCGTCCGACGAGGCGCTCACCAAGATGGCCGACCGGCACGGCATCCGCCTGTTCACCGGCCGGGCGGGCTCGGCGACCTGGTTCGACTGCAACGCGATGCACGGCTCCGGGGACAACATCACCCCGTACCCGCGCAGCAATGTCTTCATCGTCTTCAACAGCGTGGAGAACGCGGCGCAGGAACCCTTCGCGGCCCCGATCCGCCGACCGGAATTCATTGGGGCGAGGGACTTCACGCCGGTGAAGTGAAGCCGTCCCCGGCCGGGGGTCCGGGGGTTGCCCCCGGGAGATACAGCTCGGGGCGAGGGACTTCGGGCCGGTACGGTGACCGTCGGCTGCTGGGGGCCGTGTCCACAGAGATCGTTGGTACGGTCCCCCCATGTCCTTGGTCGATGAAACTTCGCGAACTCCCGTCACCGCCGCCGACGTCGAGCACGCCGTGCGCCTTTCGGTGACCGCGCTGCGGGCCGGGCTCGCCGCGGACTGGGGCGTGCAAGCCGGAACGCTGGAGTGGGACTGCTGGGAGACCGTCGAGCACCTCTCTGACGATCTCTTCGCCTACGCGGTGCAGCTCGGTCCCGCCCAGCCGCCCCTTGACGGCGAGGTGCCGTACCTGTGGGAGGCGAAACGTCCCGGCGGCCCCCGCAACGCGGTGCACGCGGACCGCGCCGCGGGGCCGGCCGGGCTCCTTCAGACCCTGGAGGCGAGCGGCGCCCTGCTCACCGCGATGGTCCGCACCACCTCGCCGGAGGTACGGGCCTACCACGGCCACGGCGTCTCGGACCCGGAGGGGTTCGGGGCGATGGGCATCGTGGAGACCCTGCTGCACACGCATGACGTGGCCGAGGGGCTCGGTCTTGCCTGGGCCCCGCCGGCCGGTCTGTGCGACCGGGTGCTCGCCCGCCTTTTCCGGGATGTTCCGGACGACCCGGACCGCTGGCAGGTGCTGCTCTGGGTCAGCGGCCGGGCGGATCTGCCGGGGCGGTCCCGCCCGGAGAAGTGGCGCTGGTACGGCGAGCCGATCGGCTGACACCCGCCGCTCGCAGGGCGAGCCGTTCAGCCCCGGTGCAGCCACACTCTGAGCGGTCCGGTCGCCGTGAAGCCCGCGCGCAGCGCCGCGGCCAGGTCGTCGCCGCTCTCGTAGCCGACGACGGAGAGCCCCGGCCAGGCGCGGGCGACGGTGTCGAGACAGCCGGACCAGGCGGCGTCCTGATCACCGTCGACCGCGTACAGGTTGGAAATGCCCACCACCTGTCCGCTCCTGCTGGCGACGGCTCCCGCCACCACCTTGCCTCCCTCGTCACGCTCCGCGAGGAAGGTGTGGGCGGATTCGGCGAGCAGTGCCGGCGGGAAGAGCGCTTCGCTGTCCCCGTCGGACCAGGCCCGCTCCCACTCGGTCAACTCGCCCTCGGTGCTTACGAGTTGCCATCCTCCGCCGGTGGCTCGCGGGGCCGGGCGATGGATCCACTGCGCGTCGAAGAGCACCTCGAAGCCGTCGCCGGTCAGGTCGAGCGAGGCGAAGCCGTCCTTCACCGAGGCGCCCGGTGCCGCGAGATCGATACGGCCGACGATGTCGCGGGGCGAGGCCTCGGGGGCGAGCGTCACCGCGTCCGGATAGTAGAGCGGCGTTCTGCGCGGGCTGGTCCAGGCGTACGGTCCCGACTCCCCCGCGATGCCGTGCGCGCGGCAGAGCGCGGCGCACCACTCGGCGTTGTTGCGGACGGCTTCGCGCACCCGCCCGGTGTTGCTCGTGTCCATGGTCACGGCCCGATACTGCATCGCACGCCCGGGCCGTGACCAGCGGATTTCACGCGTCGAGCGCCGGGTAGTCGGTGTAGCCGCGGTCGTCGCCGCCGAAGAACGTGGAGGGGTCGGGGGTGTTGTAGGGTCCGCCCGCCCTGAGCCGGGCCGGCAGGTCCGGGTTGGCGAGGAAGAGGGCGCCGTAGGAGATGAGGTCGGCGGTGCCGTCCTCGACGAGGGCGAGCGCGTCGGGCCCGGTCGGCCCTTCGGTTGCCGCGTTCAGGATGAACGTGCCCGAGAACGACTTGCGCAGCTGAAGGGTGAACTCCCGCTGCTCCGGGCTGCCTTCGAGGACGTGCAGATAGGCGAGGCCCAGCGGTTCGAGGGCGGCGACGAGCGCGGTGTAGGTCGGCTGCGGGTCGGGCTCGGCGATGTCGTTGTACGGGTTGCCGGGCGAGAGGCGGATGGCGGTGCGCTCGGGGCCGACCTCGGCGACGACGGCCTTGGTGACCTCGACGGCGAAGCGGATGCGGCCTTCGACCGATCCTCCCCAGCCGTCGGTGCGCACATTGGAGTTGGGCGCGAGGAACTGGTGGATGAGGTAGCCGTTGGCGCCGTGCAGCTCGACCCCGTCGAAGCCCGCCTCGACGGCGTTGCGGGCGGCGGAGACGAACTCGCCGACGGTGACCCGGATCTGGTCCTCGCTCAGCGCCTGCGGGGTGACGAACGGCTTCGGGCCCTCGTGGGTGTAGACCTGCCCGGCGGCGGCCACGGCGGACGGTGCCACGTTGATCAGCCCGTCGGGCAGCAGATCGGGGTGGCCGATCCGGCCCGCGTGCATCAGCTGGGCGAAGATCCGGCCGCCCTTGGCGTGCACGGCGTCGGTGACCTTGCGCCAGGCGGCGATCTGCTCGGCGCTGTGCAGCCCGGGGGTGTCGGGGTAGCCCTGGCCGACCACGGAGGGCTGGATGCCCTCGGTGATGACGAGTCCGGCGGAGGCGCGCTGGGCGTAGTACTCGGCCGTCGAGGAGGTGGGCGAGTTGCCCGGGCCGTGGGCGCGGCTGCGGGTCATGGGCGCCAGGGCGATGCGGTTGGCGAGCCGGGTGCCGGCCAGGTCGATCGGGTCGAAAGCGGTGGTCACAACGGCCTCCAAGGAGACGTACAGGAATATGTGGTCGGCCAAGCAATGGCTCCGAGAGTCACTGTAACGCATTAATTGGCCGACCAAGGTAATCTTGACGCATGACGTCCGAAGACCCCGCCTGTACCCAGTACTCCCGCCTGCCGAGCGCCGCCGCCTGCGGACCGTTCAGTCACGCGGTCTCCCGGGTGGCCCGGCTGCACCGCATCGCCGCGGGCCGCCTGCTGCGCGCCATCGGGCTCTACCCGGGGCAGGAGTTCCTGATGATGCACCTGTGGGACGCGGGGGCGACCCGGCAGTCCGAGCTGATCAAGCTTCTCGAACTCGACCCGTCGACCGTCACCAAGATGCTCCAGCGCCTGGAGCAGGCGGGCTATGTGCGGCGCAGCCCGGATCCGAAGGACCGGCGGGCCTCGCTCGTCGAGTCGACCGAGGACGGCTTCGTACTCCACGAGCGGGTGAAGGCGGCCTGGAGCGAGCTGGAGGAGCAGACCCTGACCGGCCTCGACCCGGCCGAACAGGCCGAGCTGGCACGGCTGTTGGGGAAGGTCGAGGCCAATCTGTGCCGTACGGCGGGCGACGAGGCCGGCTGCGGGAAGTGAGGCGCCCGGGGAGCCTCGGCTCCCCGGGCGCACCCCGGGTTCAGCGGGCGGGCAGCAGGTCGAGCAGCCGGTCCACGTCCTCGGCCGAGGTGTAGAAGTGGAAGGCCGCGCGCAGGTTGCCCGCGCGGTTGGAGAGCTCGATGCCCGCGCGGCTCAACTCCTCCTGGCGGTGGCCGAGTCCGGGCACCGCCACGATCGCCGAGCCGGGCGCGGCCACCGGCTCGTACCCGAGCGGCGCGAGCCCCGCGCGGAAGCGGTCGGCGAGCGCGGTGTTGTGCGCGCGGATGCGTTCGGCGCCCAGCTCCTCGACGAGCGCGAGGGAGTGCCGGGCCCCGGTGTACGAGAAGAGCGCGGGGCTCTCGTCGAACCGCCGCGCGGAGTGGGCGAGTTCCTCGACCGGCCCGTAGCAGCTGTCCCAGGGGTGCTCGCCGGCCACCCAGCCCGCGAAGACCGGGTTCAGGCCGCCGAGGTCGTCGGGGACAGTGAGGAAGGCGACCCCGCGCGGGGTGGTCAGCCACTTGAAGCCGACGGTCACCGTGAAGTCGTACGCGTCGGCGTCGACGGGGTACCAGCCCGCCCCCTGGGACACGTCGACCAGGGTCCTGGCGCCGTGGGTGCGGGCGGCCTCGCGGATCGCGGCGAGGTCGGCGATGCGGCCGTCGGCGGACTGGACCGCGCTGACCGCGACAACGGCGGTGCCCGGCCGCACCGCCTCGGCGAGCCGGTCGAGCGGGGCAGTGCGCACCTTCAGGTCGCGGCACATGTGGAACGGGTTCACCACCGAGCTGAAGTCGGCCTCCGCGACGAGGACTTCGGACCCTTCGGGCAGGGAGGCCGCGACGAGCCCGGTGTAGACGGCGACCGACGCACCGGCCGCGACGCGCCGCACGGACACGCCGGCGAGCCGGGCGTAGGTGGCGCGGGCCGCCTCCACGTCGCCGAACATGTCGGTCGGCGCCCCGGCGGCGGAGGCGGCCACGGCTTCGCCCATGGCCGCCACGGTCCGGGCGGGCAGCAGCCCGGTGCTGGCGGTGTTGAGGTAGGTGGTCTGCGGGGCGAACTCGCTGCGCGCGAGGGAGTCCAGTTCCATGACTCCACCCTGAATCCCCGCCCACCCCAAGTCAATTGGGCAAAATTGACCGAGACCCCTAAGCAACGCTTATGAAAGGGGCTTCAGCGGGGAACCTCGCACCCCTCGGGGCCGCAGGCCTCGGCGTCGCCCTCGACGATCTTCAGGGCCGGGGTGTGCGCCCGCCAGGCCTGCTCCAGAGCCTGCGTGAAGACCTCGGCGGGCTGGCCGCCGGAGATCCCGTACTTCCGGTCGAGCACGAAGAACGGGACGGCGTTGGCACCGAGCTCGGCCGCCTCGCGCTCGTCCGCGCGCACCTCGTCGGCGTAGGCGTTCTCGTCGGCGAGCACGGTACGGACCTCGTCGGCGTCCAGACCGGCCGCGACCGCGATCTCGACCAGGACCTCGGCGTCGAAGACGGAGCGCTCCTCGGCGAAGTTGGCCCGGTAGGCGAGGTCGAGCAGCTCGCTCTGGCGGCCGCGGGCCTTGGCCAGGTGCAGGACGCGGTGGATGTCGAAGGTGTTGCCGTGGTCGCGGCCGTCGGCCAGGTAGCCCAGGCCCTCGGCGTGCGCGTTGGACGCGACGTGCGCCTCCATCTCACGGGCCTCCTCGATGGTGCGGCCGTACTTCTTGGCCAGCATCGGGATCACCGGGCCGATGTCGCCCTTGGGGCGGCTGGGGTCGAGCTCGAAGGAGCGGTGGACCACCTCGATGTCGTCGCGGTGGGCGAACTCCGCCAGGCCCTTCTCGAAGCGGGCCTTGCCGATGTAGCACCACGGGCAGGCGATGTCGCTCCAGATCTCGACGCGCATGTCACTTCTCTCAGTTTGTTGAAGGTCGTACGTTTTAGGCCAACGCGCAGGGCGCCCGGCCCATTCCCGAGCGCTTTCGCCCAGGTCAGGCCGCCGGGGCCAGCCTGCTGAAGGTGGCCCGGTAGGCGCTCGGGGTGAGGCCGGTGCGCCGTACGAGGTGGCCGCGCAGGGAGTCGGCGCTGCCCAGGCCACTGGATTCGGCGACCTGGTCCATGGCGAGGGTGGTCGTCTCCAGGAGCTCCTTGGCCCGCTCGATGCGCTGGTGAAGGAGCCACTGGAGCGGGCTGACCCCGCTTTCGGCGTGGAAGCGCCGGGTCAGGGTGCGCACGCTGACGCCCGCGTGCCGGGCCAGGTCGGTGAGGGTGAGCGGCTTGTCGAGGTTGCGCATCGCCCAGCCCCGGGTGTCCGCGCAGACCGTCCCGCGCTCGGCGGGCAGCGGGGTCTGGGTGAACTGGGTCTGCCCGCCCGGCCGCACCGGCGCCACCAGCGCCTGGCGGGCCACCGTGTTGGCGACGGCGGCGCCGTAGTCGGTGCGGATGATGTGCAGGCACAGGTCGATCCCGGCCGCGTACCCGGACGAGGTCATGACGTTGCCGTCCTGGACGTACAGGACGTCACCCTTGAGGTCGAGCGCCGGGTAGCGCCTGCGCAGTTCCTCGGCGAGTTCCCAGTACGTGGTGGCGCTGCGGCCGTCGAGCAGTCCGGCCTCGGCGAGCACGAAGGCGCCGCTGCAGATGGACGCGATGCGCACGCCCTCGGCGGCCGCCTTCGCGACCACGGCCACGGTGCGCGGGTCGGGCTCGTAGCGCTGCCCGGTCCCGGCGACGAGCACCGTATCGGCCCCCTCGACCGCGTCCAGGCCCCGGCCCACGGACAGATCGAGCCCGCCGGTCGTGGCGATCGGCCCCGGCTCGGGCGTGCAGACGACCAGATCGTACCCGGGCTCCCCCGCCACCTCGACCTTGCCGAAGAGCAGTTCGGGGATGGCGAGGTTGAACATCGAGACGGGCGAGGGCGCGATGACGGCGACCCGGTGCAGCGGCATGGCCAGAACCTCCGGACGTATGGCGTTCAGGCCACTACTGTACGCGGCCGGCGCTCGCCAAGCTGGGGGCATGTCACCCAACGCCGCACTCCAAGCCCCGCCCGCCGACCACCAGTTGACCCCGAGGCCGCCGCGCGGCGCCTCCCCCGCCCTGGCCCTCGCCGCCTCCCTGCTCGGCTTCGCGCTGATCACCCTGGACGCCTCCGTGGTGAACGTGGCGCTGCCGGCGATCGGCAGCGACCTCGGCGGCGGCATGTCGGGCCTCCAGTGGGTGGTGGACGCCTACACGCTCGCGTTCGCCGCGCTGATGCTCTCGACCGGGGCCTTCGCCGACCGGATCGGCTCGGCGAAGGCGTACGCGCTGGGCACGGTGGTCTTCACCCTGGCCTCGGCGGCCTGCGGCCTGGCCCCGGACCTCGGCGTACTGATCGGCGCCCGCGTCGTCCAGGGCGTGGCAGCGGCGGTGGTCCTGCCCGCCTCCCTCGCCCTGGTCCGCCAGGCGTATCCGGACCCGGCCCGGCGGGCCAGGGCGGTGGCGCTGTGGGCGGCAGGGGGTTCGGTCGCCGTCGCGCTCGGCCCGGTCGCGGGCGGCGCCCTGACCACGGTGTGGGACTGGCGCGGCATCTTCTTCATCAACCTGCCCCTCGGCCTCGCGGCCCTCGCCCTGACCACCCGCGCACCGCGCACCGAGCGCCGCCCCGCGCCGCTGGACCTGCCGGGCCAGCTGACGGCGGCGATCGCGCTGGCCGCACTCGCCTTCGCGGTGATCGAACAGGGCACGGTACGGATCGTGGCGGGCGCGGTGGCAGTGGCCGCGGGGGTGGCGTTCTGGCTGATCGAGCGCCGCGTCGCGCACCCGGTGGTGCCGCTCGGCCTGTTCCGCAACCGCACGGTGACCGTCGCCATCGGCGCGGGCGCGGCGGCCAGCGTCGCGTTCTACGGGGTGATCTTCGTCTTCAGCCTGTACTTCCAGCGGGTGCGCGGAGAATCCGCCCTGACGGCCGGCCTGATGTTCCTGCCGATGACGGCACTGATCCCGGTGGTGAACGTGCTGTCGGGCAAGCTGTCGACCCGGTACGGGGCCCGGGTCCCGATGCTGGCGGGCCAACTCCTGGCCCTGGCCGGGTTGCTGGTGCTCCTTCTGGCCGACGAGCACACCCCCACCCTGCTCGCCGCGTTCCTGATGGTCCCGCTCGCGCTGGGCTGCGGCACCTCGGTGCCCGCGCTGACCGCGGCGATGATGGAGGCGCTGCCGCAGGAACGGGCGGGGCTCGCGGCGGGCGTCCTCAACGCGGGCCGGCAGGTCGCGGGGGCGCTGAGCATCGCGGTGTTCGGGACGCTGGTGGCGGGCGGGGGCGGGTTCGTGCCGGGCCTGCGGACGAGTCTGCTGGTCGCGGCGGGGTTGTTCGCGGTGTCGGCGCTGGCGACGCTGCGGCTGCGACCGTCGGCGGGGTAGCTTTCCCCACCCCGCCCCTTCCCGAGACCCTCCGGGAGTTGAAGGACCCTGGGGCTCCGGCCCAGACCCCGTTCGCGCCTCAAGGACGCTCGTCCTCAAACGTCGGCCAGGCTGAAATGCCCCGGTGCAGGCCAGCACTGACTCTGCCAGGGGCGCGGGGAACTGCGCGATCAGCCACGCACGGTCCGCGGTCGACCGACCACGCCTCGGGCGTAGTCCCCCACCTCCCCCCCCGGAGGGTCTCGGGAAGGGGCGGGGTGGGGGATTCCGGGGTCCGGGGCGGAGCCCCGGGAGGGCGCCCGGGGTCAGGTTCCGTCGCGCAGATCCGGCGGCGCACACCCCCGGAACTCCACCGAGTCGAAGGCCACCGCACACCCCTCCCCCGCAGGCGACTGCGCCAGGAAGCCGACCCGGGCCCCGGCACTCTCCTCCGCCGTCCCGAGCGCGAAGACCCGGACGAAGATCCAGCGCTCGCCGTCCGTCGAGGCGTGGAAGGCGAACGCCTTGCCGGTCCGGCTGACGCGGAGCCAGACGCTGTCCCCCTCCACCTCCCAGGAGTTCGCGTCGTCGGAAAGGCCCCGCGTGACCACCGTGCAGATCGTCGGCCGCCGCGGCGAGAGCTCCAGGCAGAGCTTGGCCCACTGCCGCTCGCCCACGTGGACGTACAGGACGCCCGCGTCGAAGGGCGCCTCGAAGGAGACGGTCGCCCGCGCGATCAGCTGGAAGTCGCCCGCGGGGGGCGTTCCGAGCAGCCGGGGCGCGTCGGAGGCGGGCTCCAGGCTCTCCCCGCCCGGCGGCACGAACCGGTCCTGGCGGGCTCCGGCGCGTACCGAGAGGACGCCGTCGTCGTACGTCCAGGGCGCCTCGGGCCCGAACGGCTCCAGCGGGAAGGGCAGTTCGGGCAGGCGCACCGTCATCCGAGGGTGCCGTTCACGCGGCGGGGCAGCCCCAGCGGGTTGTCGTCGCGCAGCTCCGGCGGCAGCAGGGCCTGGGGGATGCTCTGGTACGTGACCGGGCGCAGCCAGCGTTCCACGGCGGTGGCGCCGACCGAGGTGGAGGTGGAGGTGGTCGCCGGGTAGGGGCCGCCGTGGTGCTGGGCGGGGGCGACCGCGACCCCGGTGGGCCAGCCGTCCACCAGGACGCGGCCCGCCAACTGGGTCAGCTTCGCGAGGAGTTGGGACCCCGAGCCCTCGCCCGCCGCCTCCGCGGAGGACAGTTGGAGGGTCGCGGTCAGGTTGCCCGGCAGGCGCGAGAGCACCGCGCCGATCTCGGACTCGTCCGCGTACCGGGCGACGACGGTGACCGGGCCGAAGCACTCCTCCAGGAGCAGGTCGTGCTCGCCCTCCGTGGCCAGCAGGGCCGCCGGTACGGTCAGGAATCCACCGCTCACGGTGTGCTCGCCGCCCGCGCCGGGCGTGACCGGGGCCTCGACGCCGGGCAGCGCGGCCCGCTCGGCGACCCCGGCGACGAACGCGTCCCGCATCCGGTGGTCGAGCATGACCCCGGCGTCGGTGTCGCTGACGGCCGCCGTGAGGGCCTTGATCAGCGCGTCGCCCGCCTCGCCCTGGGGGGCGAGCACGAAGCCGGGCTTGGTGCAGAACTGGCCGACACCCACGGTCATCGAGGCGCCGAGCCCCGACCCGATCTGCTCGCCGCGCTCTTCGGCGGCGGCCGCCGTCACCACGACGGGGTTGAGCGAGCCGAGCTCGCCGTGGAAGGGGATCGGCACGGGCCGTGCGGCCGCCGCGTCGAACAGCGCCCGTCCGCCGCGCACCGACCCGGTGAACCCGGCGGCCGACACCAGCGGATGACGTACGAGCTCGACGCCCGCGGTGAAGCCGTGCACCAGGGCCACGACGTCCTCGGGGAGGCCCGCCTGGACGGCCGCGCGGCGCAGGAGCGAGACGCACAGCTCCGAGGTCGCCGGGTGGTCCGGGTGCGCCTTGACGACGACCGGGCAGCCGGCCGCGAGCGCGCTCGCGGTGTCGCCGCCGGGCACGGAGAAGGCGAGCGGGAAGTTGGACGCCGAGTAGACGGCGACGACACCGAGCGGGATCTTGACGCGCCTGAGGTCCGACCACGGCGGGGTGCGGGACGCATCGGCGTGGTCGATGCGTATGTCGAGGAAGGAACCGTCCTCGACGGCCTCGGCGAACGCCCTCAACTGGGCGGTGGTCCGGGCCAGTTCGCCCTTGAGCCGGACCGGTCCGAGCGCCGTCTCGGCGTCGGCAGCCTCCACCACGTGCTCGGCCGAGGCGTCCAGGAGGTCGGCCGCGGTCCGCAGGAACACGGCGCGTACGCTCAGGCCGGCCAGGGCCCCGCGGGCGGCGTGGGCGGCCCGGACGGCCTGGTCGACCTCTTGGGGCGTGGCTTCGACCGCGACCTCTTCACGCGGCTTCCCCGTTCGGGGGTCGACACTCCAGACTGGTGCTGCTGCGCTCACCGCATTGTCCTTCCACTGCCGGTCCGCTCCTGCCACCCACCAGGACTTGTTCGGTATTCTGAACAGAGTTCCCGGTGCTGAATATGCTGGGACTCTATTAACGGGCGTTCCGCCTTGGCAAGAAGCCTCGGCGAGAAGGAGCGGGGTGCTGGATGTCGGCTGCCGATTCAGGTGGAGCACAGGTCAAGTCCGCGGTGCGGACCGTCGAGTTGCTCGAGTATTTCGCAGGGCGGCCCGGAATGCACTCCCTCGCCGCGGTCCAGGAAGCGGTTGGCTACCCGAAGTCCAGTTTGTACATGCTTCTGCGCACGCTGGTCGAGCTCGGCTGGGTGGAGACCGACGCGACGGGCACCCGGTACGGCATCGGCGTGCGGGCCCTGCTGGTCGGCACCTCGTACATCGACGGCGACGAGGTGGTGGCGGCGGCCCGCCCCACCCTCGACCGGCTCTCGGACGACACCACCGAGACGATCCACCTCGCCCGCCTCGACGGCACGAACGTGGTCTACCTCGCCACCCGCCAGTCGCAGCACTATCTGCGCCCGTTCACCCGCGTCGGCCGCCGCCTGCCGGCCCACTCGACCTCGCTCGGCAAGGCGCTGCTCGCCACCCACAGCGACGAGCAGGTGCGCAAGCTGCTCCCGGAGACCCTCCAGCAGCTCACCGAGCACACCATCACCGACCGCGAGAAGCTCATCGAGGAGCTGCACCTCATCCGCGAGCAGGGCTACGCCGTGGACCGCGAGGAGAACACGCTGGGCCTGCGCTGCTTCGGCGTCGCGATCCCGTACCGCACCCCGGCCCGCGACGCGATCAGCTGCTCGGTGCCGGTGGCCCGGCTCACCCCGGCCCACGAACAGATGGTGAAGGACGCCCTGTTCGACGCCCGCGACCGTCTGACGCTGGCGACCCGCCGCCTCTGACGGTCCCGCCTCCCCTCCCCCGCGCGGCGGAGGCGGATCATCGGGGCGCAGGACGCGGTGGGGCGGGGCCGCGCGGGAGCGTGAAGGCATGACCACCGCCGCCCTCACGCGCCCCGCGCTCCGTCCCGCCCTGCGGGCCGTCGCCATCGCCGCCTGCCTCCCCTACCTCGCCCTCAAGATCGCCTGGGTCGCGGGCAGCCACCTGGGCATCCCGGACCACAGCGTCCTGCTTGCACACCGCGTCGCCATGGCGGCCGGCAACAGCGCCTCGGTGCTCATGGACTCGTGCGTGGTCGTCCTCGCGCTGCTCCTGACCCGGCCCTGGGGACTGCGGGTGAAGGCCTGGCTGCTCCTGCTGCCGATGTGGCTCGCCACCGGTCTGCTCGCGCCGGTCATGACCGGATACCCGCTCCAGCTCCTGGTGCGCGCGCTGAGCGGCACCGCCGTCGGCAAGTCGTCCGCCCCCGCGAGCACCCCGTACCTCCACGAGTGGGTCTTCGGCGTCGTCTACACGGGCTTCATCGTCCAGGGCCTCGCACTCGGCGGCTTGTTCGCGCTGTACGCCCGTGACCGCTGGGGGCACTTGTGGCGCGGCCGGCTCGGCGAGCTCCCGGACGGCACCGTGCGGCCCGCGCTGCGGGCGGCCGCCGTCGCCGTGGCGGTGCTTTCGCTGCTTCCGGCCGGGATGCACCTGCTGTGGGCGACGGGTTCGGCGGCGGGTCTGAGCCGGTCCTGGGCCGAGGAACGGACCTCCGACCAGTACGTCGTGGAGGCGGTGTTCGCGGCGTTCGCCGTGCTCGGCGCGGCCGGGGTGCTGATGGTCGCCCTCGGGCTCGGCCGGTCGCTTCCGCTCCGGGTGCCGCTGGCCCTGGCGTGGCTGGGCTCGGGCGCCACCGCCTGCTGGGGCGGCTGGCTCTGGCTCTCCGCGCTCGTGGTCACGGACGGCACCGCCGACGGGCCCACCGCGATGATGGACCTCACCTACGCTGTGCAGATGATCGTCGGGATGCTCGTCGTCACCCTGGGCGTCCGGTTCTTCGCCGAGCGCCCCCGCCACCCGGGCCGTACGCCGTGATGCGCGCGCTGTTCGGGGTGCGGGCGCGCCACCGCTGGGTCCATCTGGTCATCGGCGGGGCCCTGTTGATGCCGTACTTCCTGGTGGGCTCGGTCATCGTCGGCTCGATCACGCCCGGGGCCAGCTCCTTCGACTCGTTCCCTCGTGCGCTCGTCACCTTCGTCGTCGCGCTGCCGTTCGCGGCCGTATCCGGCCTGGTGCCGATCGCCCGGCCGCTGCTCGTGTTCGGCGCGCGGGCGCTGTCCGGGGTGGATCCGGCGGCGCTCGCCGACGGGCCCGCGCGCTCCCGGGACGCCCGCCTGCGCACCTCCGCCTGGTACACGCTGCACGTCGCACTCGGCGGAATCCTGAGCGGGATGAGCCTGGCGCTGCCCCCGTTCACGGTGTTCCTGATCGTGCTGCCCGCCTTCCCGGGCCTGCGCCACACGGTGTACAGCACCTCCGGCCCGCTCTCCAGCGGCTGGGGCATCGCGTGCGCCCCGGCCGCCGGGATCGCGATGCTGCTCGCCCTGGCGGCCTGTTCGGCGGCGGCCGGGGCGCTGCTCGCCCGGCTCGCGCCGGTCCTGCTCGGCCCGTCGCCCGCCGACCGCCTGGCCGCCGCCGAGCAGCGCGCGGCGGAGCTGGCCGTACGCAACCGGCTCGCGCGCGAGCTGCACGACTCGGTGGGCCACGCCCTGAGCGCGGTGACGCTCCAGGCGAGCGCGGCCCGCCGCGTCCTGGACTCGGACCCCGAGTTCGTACGCGAGGCGCTCGCCGCCATCGAGGAGACCACCCGGCGCACGGTCGGCGAACTCGACTCCGTTCTCGGCCTGTTGCGCCAGGACGACGGCGATCTCGCGACGCCGGACCTCACCGCCCTGGAGGGCCTGCTGTCCCGCACGGGCCTGAAGGTGGCGTACTCCCTGAAGGGCGACCCGGCCTCGGTGCCCGAGCTGGTCTCGCGGGAGGCGTACCGGATCGTGCAGGAGGGCCTGAGCAACGCCCTTCGCCACGGCGGGAGTTCACCCGTCACCCTGCAAGTCGCCCTGAGCGACGGAGAGTTGGCCCTTGTGATGGAGAACCCCTTGTCCGGGGCCGCGCCGGTGGTGCGGCCGGGCGGCGGACGCGGTCTGCGCGGCATCGCCGAGCGGGCCGTGCTGCTCGGCGGACACGCCTCGGCGGGCCCGGACGGTGACGTCTGGCGGCTCAGCGCCCGCCTCCCGCTCGGCGGTGCGCGATGAGCGGCACGGTGCGGGTGGTGGTCGCCGACGACGAGCGGATGGTGCGCACGGCGCTGCGGGTGATCCTCGACGCCGAGCCCGACCTGGAGGTCGTCGGCGAGGCCACCACGGGCGCCGAAGCCGTCTCGGTCGTCCGCGACAGGCTTCCCGACGTCGTTCTGATGGACGTCCGGATGCCCGAGATCGACGGCATCCGCGCCACCGAGCAGATCCTGGCCACGCTCTCCGCGCCGCCGAGGATCGTGGTGGTCACGACCTTCGAGAACGACAGTTACGTGTACGACGCGCTGCGCGCGGGCGCCTCCGGGTTCCTCCTGAAGCGGGCCGCCGCCGAGGAGCTGATCCAGGCGGTCCGCCTGGTCGCCCGCAGCGACTCGCTCCTGTTCCCCGCGAAGGTCCGCGAGCTGGCCGCCCGGCACTCGTCCGCCCGCGCCGCAGCCCCCTGGACGGCCCGGCTCACCGAGCGCGAGGCGGAGGTCCTCCGCCTGATGACGACGGGCCTCACCAACGCGGAGATCGCCGGGCGGATGGGCGTGGGACCCGCCACCGTGAAGACCCATGTCGCCTCGGTCCTGGCCAAGACGGGCACCCGCGACCGCACCCAGGCGGTGATCGCGGCGTACGAGTCGGGCTTCGTACGGCCCCGATGAAGGTTTCCTGAGAACCCGGCACAACAGGAACTCCGCGCTCCGGCCCGTCCGTCTTGCGTACGGGATGAACAAGACAATCAGGCGCGCCTCGGTCTTCTGTCTGCTGATGGTGCTCGCCCTCCTCGGACGAGCCACCTATGTGCAGTTCTACCAAGGCCAGGCCCTCGCGGACGACAAGCTGAACCGGCGGAACACCATCGCGGAGTACTCGCAGCCGCTCGGGGACATCATCGTGGCCGGCTCGCCGGTCACCGGCTCGGAAAGGACGAAGAGCGGCGACCTCGCCTACCAGCGCAGCTACAAGGACGGGCCGATGTACGCGCCGGTCACGGGCTACGCCTCGCAGGTGTACGGATCGACCCAGCTGGAGGGGATCTACTCCAAGGTCCTCGACGGCAGCGACCCGCGCATGCAGAACCCGTTCGACGCGCTCACCCGGCAGCGCGCGCCCGGCGGCGACGTCCTGACGACGATCGACCCGGCGGTGCAGAAGGCCGGGTTCCAGGCGCTGGGCAACAAGGAGGGCGCGGCCGTCGCGATGGACCCGAAGACCGGCCGCATCCTCGGCATGGTCTCCACCCCGTCGTACGACCCGTCGAAGATCGCGGGGTCCTCCTCCGCGGACGGCGACGTGTGGAAGCAGCTGTCCGAGGACAAGAGCCAGCCGATGCTCAACCGGGCGCTGCGCCAGCCGCTGGCGCCGGGCTCCACGTTCAAGCTGGTGGTGGCGTCGGCGGCGCTCGAGAACGGCCTCTACTCCTCGATCGACGAGAAGACGACGAGCCCCAACCCGTACCGGATGCCGGGCACGACGACGGACCTGCGCAACGAGTCGGCGTCCGCGCCCTGCGAGAACGCCTCGATCCGTACCGCGCTCGAATACTCCTGCAACAACGTCTTCGGCAAGATGGCCGTGGACCTGGGCCAGGACAAGGTGCGGGCGATGGCCGAGAAGTTCGGCTTCAACGACGCGGAGCTGGACGTGCCGGTGCGCGCGGCGGCGAGCGTATACCCGAAGAAGATGAACGCGTCGTCGACGGCGCTGTCGGGCATCGGCCAGTTCGACGTGACGGCGACGCCGATGCAGATGGCGATGGTGTCGGCCGCCATAGCCAACGACGGCGTCATGTCCTCACCCCACATGGTGTCCAAGGTGACGGACTCCAAGGGAAGCACCCTCCAGTCCTACCCGGACTCGGACGGAAAGCGCATCATGTCGTCGAAGACGGCCCAGCAGATGTACAGCGCGATGGTCTCGGTGGTCACCGACGGCACCGGCTCCAACGCGAAGATCGACGGCATGGAGGTCGGCGCCAAGACGGGCACGGCCCAGCACGGTGTGGACAACTCCAAGAAGCCGTACGCCTGGTTCACCTCGTTCGCCAAGGACGCGAAGACCGGCAAGGAGGTCGCGGTGGCCGTGGTCATCCAGGACTCGGACGCCGAGCGCTCGGAGGTCAGCGGCAACGGCCTGGCGGGTCCGGTGGCCCAGGCGATGATGAAGGCGGCACTGGCCTCGCAGTGAGGCACGGTCCGGGGCGCACGCGGACGGACGGGCGCCCCGGACCGAAGTGGTCGGCACCAAGGGCTACGGCAGGAAGTACATCGGGTTCGGGATCTTGTACGTGTTGTCGGCGTAGCCGCCCGAGAGGTCGGTGTACTGGTCGCCGAGGTTGGCGACGATGTTGTAGCCGAGCGACTCGATGTGCTTGCGGGTGCCGGCCTTGTAGTCGACGGTCGAGCAGGTCCAGGTGGGCTTTCCGCAGCTCAGGTAGGCCGGCGGGTTGGCCTTGTCCTTGAGGAAGAAGTGCGCGGCGTCGACCGGCACGTTGTAACCGGCCTTGGTGAGGTTGGCGGCGCTGGCGTTGCGCTGGGAGGCGTCGCGCCCGGTGAGGAAGAAGACGGTGACGCCGTTCTTGGCCGCGTAGTTGACCAGGTCCGGCATGCCGAACACGGCTATCGACTGCGCGCTCTGCACATAGGCGTTGAAGGCGGCGGCGTTGTAGGCGAAGCCGTTCTTCTTCTCGTAGTCGTACGTCAGGAGCGTCGTGTCGTCGACGTCGAGCACGATGGCGGGCTTGCGGCCGTCCCGCCCGGGGTGCTCGGCGGCGTGCTTGATCTGCCGCTTGGCGCGGGCCTCGATGTCGGCAACCTGCTTGGCGTAGTTGCTCTTGGGCGACGCCTGGAAGTTTCCGGAGGCGTCGGCGGTACCGCCGTAGTACGCGTTGATCTTGTCTTCGACCTTGGTGATGTTCGGGATCTCGCGGTCCGACTTCGGCGCGGCGTTGTCGGCGGAGGCCGCGCCGACGCCGTAGAAGGCGACGCCGGTGACGGCGAACGCGGCGGCGGTGGCTGCGGCTTTGGTGAGAGTGCGCATGGGGAGTGTCTACGCGCATCACATGGCGTCCCGCCAGGGGAAATGCGGAAATCTTTGCCGCACTGTGTCCTACCGGGGGTAGGACCCCACCCCGCCCCTTCCCTAGACCCTCCGGGGGGGAGTTCGTTCGGCTGCGGCCCGGTGGCTGCTGGGGCTCCGCCCCAGACCCCGTTCGCGCCTGAAGGGCGCTCGTCCTCAATCGCCGGACAGGCTGAAATGTCCCGGCGCGGGCCGGCACCCCCTGCTGGGGGCGCGGGGAACTGCGCGCCCAGCCACGCACGGTCCGCAGCCGAACCATCACCGCCCCCGGAGGGTCTCGGGAAGGGGCGGGGTGGGGAACGCGCCGCAGGCCGCTACCCCAGCACTCCCGCCCTCCGTACCGCCTCCAGGTCCGCCCCCGACGCCAACCCCGCGTGGTAGAGCCGGAGTTCGGTCGCACCGAGCGCCGCCACCCGAGCCGCATCCCCCGCCAGCTCCCCCGGCCGGCCCCCCATCCCCGACACCACCGTAAGGTTCGCCGCAAGCACCCCCGAAGAGCCCAGCGCCGCGAAGGGCGCGAGAAGCTCCGGGCCGCCCGCGCAGGGCACCACCACCCCGTCGGCCACGCCGAGGACGTGCCCCGCGTCGACCCCCGCATTGGCCCCGCACCGCTCCGGCCGCGGATCCGCATGCAGCAGCACCTGGAACCCCGGCCCACCCCGCTCCCGTACCGCCGCGACGGCCGCCTCCTGGAGCTCCCGTGCGGCGCGCGTACGGAACTCCAGCGTGTCCGCGAGCAGTTCCGCGCCGGACGCCCCCACCGGCCCGCCCCGCCACACCGGCTCCAGTGCCCCCCGCACCCGTACCCTCAACTCACCGGCCTCCAGGCCGACTTCGCCGTACCCCCGCTCGCAGGACGCACAGAAGCACAGCGACATCAGATACTCCGCGGTGCCGTCCAGTGCCACGCCCGCGATCTTGTCGTGGCCGTGCAGATGCGCGAGGCCGTACCAGCCGCAGGATTCGAGTTCGGTGCCGCCCGCGCCGGGGCGCGCCGCCGCCTCCGCCGCCAGGGCGACGAGGTAGGCGCGGACCCGGGGCCGGGCGATGCAGGGCGCCCACGGGTAGCGGTCGCCGTACGCGTTGACCACCGATGTCTCGGGGTGCTCCGCGCCCAGCCGGGAGTTGTGCGCGAGCACCACCCAGGAGTGGACGTCGAGACCGGCCGCCGCCAACGATGCGGCGGCCTCGCCGTACGCGTCGCCCGGCGCCCAGGCACCGGCCCCGTACGGCCTCAACTCCCTTCCCTGCCAGTGCGGTTCGTCCGGCGGGTACAGCACCGCCGCATGCTCGGCCGTGACGATGCGGTGCCGTGGGTGGTGCGGGGTCAGGGCGCGGGTCGAGTGGTAGGCGGAGGCCAGCGTCACCTGGCGTACGCCGAGGTCGGCGATGCGGGCGGGGGCGTCCGGGTCGCCGAGGACGTCCCACGGATAGAGGAACGCGGACGCCTTCACGCGCCCGCCCCGGGTGCGCCCGACCCGGCCTCCCCCGATCCCAGCAGCCCCCGCCCCCGCTCGATCAGCGCGGCCAACCGCTTGACGTGGTCCGCGTCCGGCTCGCTCAAGGGCGGCCGCACCTCGCCCACCTCCAGGCCGCCGAGACGCACCCCCGCCTTGACCAGCGACACCGCGTACCCGCGCCCTTGGTTGCGCAGTTCGACGAGCGGCACGAAGAAGCCGTCCAGGAGGCGGTTGGCCAGGGCGTCGTCGCCGGATTCGAGGGCTCGGTGGAAGGCCAGCGCGATGTCGGGGGCGAAGCAGAACACCGCCGACGAGTACAGGGTGATGCCGATGCCCCGGTAGGCGAGGCCGGTCAGTTCGGCGGTGGGCAGGCCGTTGAAGTACAGCGGGTCCAGGCCCGCCGAGCGTACGGCGCTCACGATCCGCTGCATCAGATCGAGGTCGCCCAGGCCGTCCTTGAAGCCGATGACGCCGTCGACGCGGGCGAGCGCGACGGCCGTTTCGGGGGTGAGGACCGCGTTGTCTCGCTGGTAGACGATGACGTCCAGCGAGGTCGCCGCGGCCAGTTCGGTGTAGTGGCGCAGCAGGCCCGCCTGGTCGGCGACGACGAGATAGGGCGGCATCGCGAGCAGCCCGTCGGCGCCGGCCTCCTCGGCGAGGCGGGCGTACTCGACGGCGAGGGCCGTGCCGTATCCGGCGCCCGCGACCACCGGGACGCGGCCCGCGCTCTCCTCGACGGCTGCGGCGACACAGGCCCGGAACTCCCCCGGCGTCAGGGCGTGGAACTCCCCGGTGCCGCAGCAGGCGAACACGGCGGCAGCACCCGCCTCGATCCCCTGGCGCACGTGCACGCGGAAGATGTCGAGGTCGAGGCCGCCGTCGGGCCCGTACGCGGTCACGGGGAAGAACAGCGGTCCGCTGACGTGAGTGAGGCGGGCGGCGAGCGGGGCTGAGGTCACGGGCTGCTCCCTGAACAAGGACCGTCGTGCACAATTCTGACTGACGTCTATATTTCTGAACGCAGCCACGCTAAGCCCGCGCCCGGGCGGCGGTCAAGGCGAACAGCCTTGACGCGCGGGCGGATTCGACACCTTCGCGGGCTACTTGACGACCTTCCGCCGCACTCCCTAGCGTGTCCACGCATGTGAATCATGTCCATGGATGCGGCAGGCCGCCCTTCCGCATCCTCCATGAACGGCCCCGTACCCCGAGGAGAGCCCATGCCCCGTCCCCGCACCGTCCTGCTCACCGGCGCCGCCGGCGGGCTCGGCACCCTGATGCGCGGGCTGCTCCCGGCGTACGGATACGAGCTGCGGCTCCTGGACATGCTGCCCGTCCCCGGCGAGCCGGACGCGATCACCGCCGACCTCGCCGACCGGGACGCGCTGCGCGAGGCGGTGCGCGGGGTCGACGCGGTCCTCCACCTCGCGGGGATCTCCCTCGAAGCCTCCTTCGACAAGATCCTCAAGGCCAACATCGCGGGCACGTACCACCTCTACGAGGCCGCGCGCCAGGAGGGCGTCCGGCGGATCGTGTTCGCCTCCTCCAATCACGCGGTCGGCTTCACGCCCCGCCCGCAGGGCGCGGACGACCCGTTGATTCCGGTCGCCACCGCGCACCGGCCCGACACCTTCTACGGGCTTTCCAAGGCCTTCGGCGAGGACCTCGCGCAGTTCTACTGGGACAAGCACGGCCTGGAGACCGTCTCGGTCCGCATTGGCTCCTGCTTCCCGGAGCCCACCTCCGTAAGGATGCTGTCGATCTGGATGAGCCCCGGCGACGGGGCCCGGCTCTTCCACGCCGCACTCACGGCCGAGCACGTCGGGCACAGCGTGGTGTACGGATCGTCCGCCAACACCCGCCTGTGGTGGGACCTTTCCTCGGCGCGGGCGCTCGGTTACGAGCCTCGGGACGACTCCGAGCAGTACGCCGACAAGCTCATCGCCGAGCAGGGCGAGCTCGACCCGGACCTGCCCGAGCACGCCTGCCTCGGCGGCCACTTCACCACCGACCCGCCCATCTGGCCGCACTGACACCCCTTGGAGCAGGGAGAACGCGGCGCCGACATTGGGGCGAGGTTCAAGGAACCGTAAAGCGGCGCCGCTCGTTTCCGGGGCATGACCGCAATGACCCCCGGCTCGAACCTTCCGCTCCCGACCACCCGCGTGACGGTGGACGTCGCCGCCCCCGTGCGGCTCGACGTCTCGGGCCTGCTGCTCACCGCCGACGGCAAGGTGCGCTCGGACGACGACTTCATCTTCTACAACCAGCCGCAGGGCCCCGGTGTCACCCACCGCTCCGGCGGCGGCACCGCGCCCGACGCGATCGTCGTGGACACCTCCGCGGTGCCGCCCGGCATCGAGAAGATCGTGGTGACCGCGAGTCCGGACGCGGCGGGCCAGACCTTCCAGGGCATCGAGCCCACGGCCACGGTGCGCAACGGGGACGACGGCAGCGTGATCGCCACCTTCACCCCGCCCCGCCTCGGCACCGAGACGGCCCTGGTGGTCGTGGAGATCTACCTGCGCGGCGGCGCCTGGAAGGCCCGTGCGGTGGGCCAGGGGTACGCCAACGGGCTGGCCGGAATCGCCACGGACTTCGGCGTCTCGGTCGAGGAGCCCGCGGCGCCGCCCGCCGCACCCCCGATGCCGTCCGCCCCGCCGGCCGACCCGCGCCTCGCGGCCCCGGCCCCGGCGGCCCCCGCGGCACCGGCCGCGCCCGCCGCCGCGCCCGCCAGCAGCGGGAAGATCAACCTGGACAAGGGCCGGGTCAGCCTCCAGAAGAACCAGACGGTCTCCCTGGTCAAGGGCGGCCGCCCGCTGCTCTCCCAGGTCAAGATGGGCCTCGGCTGGGAGCCCGCGTTCCGCGGCAAGGACATCGACCTGGACGCGTCGGTGATCGCGTACGGCCCGCAGCGCAACCATCTGGACAGCTGCTACTTCGGCAAGCTCTCCATCCTGAACGGCGCGATCAAGCACTCCGGCGACAACCTGACGGGCGAGGGCGCGGGCGACGACGAGGTGATCGTGGTCGACCTCGGCCGCATCCCCGCCGAGGCCACCGGTCTGGTCTTCACCGTCAACTCCTTCTCCGGCCAGAAGTTCACCGAGGTCGCCAAGGCGTACTGCCGCCTGATCGACGCGGTGAGCGGCGAGGAGCTGGTGCGCTTCGACCTGACCGGGGCGGAGCCGCAGACCGGCGTCATGATGGCGAAGCTCATCAGGCAGTTCTCCGGCGAGTGGGAGATGACCGCGCTCGGCTCGTTCGTGAAGTCCCGTACGGCCCGCGGCATGGTGAAGCCGGCGGCCGAGGTGCTGTAACGCGCCACGATCGCCGGGCGAGGGCGGCGGGGCCAGGGGCCTCGCCGCCCTCACGCATGCGCCCCGCCCGAGCCGCCCCCCTGCCCACTCCTGCGACCGCCTCTGTGGGAACCCCACAACACCCCTGGGACAAATCGCTGCCTCCCTACCATTCGCGCGAAGCCACCTCCCCTGGCAGAGTCGGAGCATGAGCGATCTTGGAGAAGTACTCGTCACCGGGCTCGGCGCGATCACCCCGCTCGGCGCCGACACCGCGACCACCTGGTCCGGGATGCTGGGCGGCACCTCCGGAGTCGGCCTGATCGAGGAGGAGTGGGCGGACGGCCTGCCGGTCCGGGTGGCCGCCGGGCTTTCCGTGGACCCCCTCTCGCTGCTCGCCCGCGTCGAGGCCCGCAAGCTTGACCGTTGTGAACAACTCGCGATGATCAGCTCTCGCGAGGCCTGGCAGGACGCGGGCACCCCGGAGGTCGCACCGGAGCGGCTCGCCGTGGTGATCGGCACCGGCACCGGGGGCGTGCTGACCACGCTGGGCCAGGACGACACCTTCGAGCAGGGCGGCGCCCGGAAGCTCTCCCCGTACGCCGTGCCGATGCTCATGCCGAACGGGCCCGCCGCCTGGGTGTCCATGGAGCTCGGCGCGCAGGGCGGGGCCCGCACGCCGGTGAGCGCCTGTGCGTCGGGCGCCGAGGCGATCGCGATGGGCCTGGACCTGATCCGCGCGGGGCGGGCCGATGTGGTGGTGGCCGGTGGCACCGAGGCCTGTCTGCACCCGTTCACGATCGCCGCGTTCGCGCAGATGAAGGCGCTGTCGACCGAGGACGCGGACCCGGCGTCGGTGTCCCGGCCGTTCGACAGGGACCGCAGCGGCTTCGTGATGGGCGAGGGCGCGGGGATACTGGTCCTGGAGCGCGCCGAGTTCGCTCGGGCCCGGGGAGCGCGGGTGTACGGGTCGGTGGCCGGGGCGGCCGTCACGTCCAGCGCGGACCACATCACGGCCTCGGACGTGGCCGGTCAGGTCCGGGCGATCGAATCGGCGCTGCGGGACGCCCGGTTGAGCCCCGCCGACATCGGCGTGGTGCACGCCCACGCCACCTCGACGCCGTCGGGCGACCTCGCGGAGGCGGAGGCGGTGGCCAAGGCCATCGGCACGCACCCGGTGGTCACCGCCACCAAGTCGATGACCGGCCACATGCTGGGCGCGTCCGGCGCGGTGGGAGCGATCGCGGCACTGCTCGCGCTGCGCGACGGCACCGTGCCCGCGACCCGCAACCTGGACCACCTCGACCCGGCGGTGACACTCGACGTGGCCGGCGAGAACCGTACGGGATCGTGGGACGCGGCGCTCGCCAACTCCTTCGGGTTCGGCGGGCACAACGTGAGCCTGGTGCTCGGACGGGCCTCCTGACCTCCCGGCCGACGGGGCCCTGGAGGACGCGGGCAAGCGGCCGCCGCGTATAAACGGCAGGGCAACCGCCTTCGACCTGGGGAGAGTTCATGAATCTGCCGGCCACCGACCGCCGCGTACTCGTCAGCGGGGCCTCCCGTGGGCTCGGCCGTGCCGTCGCCCAGGCGTTCGCGGCCCAGGGGGACCGCGTGGCCGTGCACTTCGGGTCCCGGGAGGAGGAGGCCCGCGAGACCCTCGACTCGCTGAAGGGGGCGGGGCACGCGCTGGTCGGCGGCGATCTCACCGACCCCGCCGGGGCCCGTCGCGTCGCCGATGCCGCGGCCGACGCGCTCGGCGGCATCGACGTCCTGGTGAACAACGCGGCCGTGAACCTCCGCCATCCGCTCGCCGAGACCCCGTACGAGGAGTGGGCCGAGCTCTGGCAGCGGCACGTGAGCGTGAACCTCCTCGCCACCGCCAACCTCAGCCATCTCGCGGCGTCCCGGATGATCGAGCAGGGCACGGGCGGGCGGATCGTGAACATCGGCTCGCGCGGCGCCTTCCGCGGCGAGCCCGACCACCCCGCCTACGGGGCGACCAAGGCGGCGGTGCACGCGCTCGGCCAGTCGCTCGCGGTGTCGCTCGCCCCGTACGGGATCTCGGTCGCCTCGGTCGCGCCCGGGTTCTTCGAGACGGAGCGCGTCGCGGGCCGGCTGAGCGGGGCGGAGGGCGAGGCGATCCGGGCGCAGTCGCCGTTCGGGCGGGTCGCCTCCGCCGAGGAGATCGCGGAGGCGGTGCGCTGGCTCGCCTCACCACTCGCCCAGTGGTCGTCGGGCGCGGTGCTCGACCTCAACGGGGCGTCCCACCTGCGGACGTGAGCCGGCTCCCCGCATGCGGCCGGGTGGCCCCCTGATCAAGGGGTCAGGGGGCCACCCGTATCAGCCCTACACCCAGGGCCAGTTGGCCGAGCGGCCCGCTTCGAGCAGCGGCACCATGCGGAACGCCGCGTCCGTCAGGCCCGCGAACACATGGCGGTTGTCCGTGCCGGACGGGCCGTGCCCCACCCGGTACCCCGCGAGGTTCCAGGTGTAGACCGGCACGTCCGCCGGGACCAGCGCCGTCGGGTCGCCGCCGTAGTGGTGCGAGGCCTGCTCGTCCGTCACGATCAGCACCCGGTCGTGGCCGCGGTAGTACTTGCGCACCGCCTCGGCCGTGTTGGTGCCGCCCAGGTCGCCGAACCGCTCCAGGATCTTCAGGACGGACTCCCCCGCCCTGTACTTCACCCGCGCGCTGTCGGTACCGAACTCCACCAGGTCCGCGTCCGCGGCCCGCAGCGCGAGCGCCGTACCGAAGATCGCGGCCGCGTCCGCCCGGTTGAGCTTGGAGCGGTCCGAGAGCGGCGACCACATCGAGCCCGAACGGTCGACCAGGATCAGCGTGCGCCCGCCGAGCGCGGGCACGTTGGCCAGCGAGTGGCCGAGCGCCTTCTCCAGCGGGTACGACCAGCGCAGCGACGGCGCGTGCTGGTACGCGGCGAGGTAGCGGAACGGGAACTGCCGGGACTTCGCGACGACTTCGGGGTCCGATATCTTCGCGGCGACCGAGGCTGCCACCTCGTCCGAGACGCCCGCCTCGTCGAAGTTGCGCAGGTTGCACACCAGGGCCATCGGGCCCATCGACGGGATGACCGCCTCCCAGGCCTCCTTGTCCATCGGCCCCTGCAGCCAGCCCGCGAGCGCCTCCCAGGTCAGTCCCGCCCCGGCAAGGCGTTCGGCGCCGTCCGGCGCGAGCACGACCGCCCGGCGCTCCTCGACCGGCAGCGCCATCAGCTCGCGGTGCGCGCTCAGCACCCGGTCGCCGGCCGGCGGCACCGCGGTGTCGGGGTGGTGGCGGCGGTCGAGCGCGTACCGGAACAGCTCGCCCTGCCACGGCTTGGCCGGGTCGGGCGCCGCGTGCACCAGGTTGAGGATGTCGCCGAAGCGATACCCCTTGGACGCGGTGTCGTACTTGAGCAGCGACTTCCCGCTGTAGAGGCGGCGTACGGCATCGGCGATCCCGCGCTTCACGGGCTTGGGCACGTTCCGCCCGTACATCGAGGTCCAGTATCCGAGCAGCTCGCCGGGCTCGTCCGGGCGGAGCAGCACCGAGGCGACGACCTGCCGGTTGGAGGGGCCTCCCGCGGCGCCCACGTCGAGGCGCGCCTTGACGTACTCGGCGGCGCCGACGACCGAGGCGGTACGCATCCCGCCCTCGCCGCGCAGCCAGCCGAGCAGGCCCGCGGTCCACTCGGGGTCCTCGACGGCGAGCCCCCGCACGAGCGCCGCGAACCGGCCGTCGCGGGCCTCGCCGGTCTCGTAGAAGGTCTGCTGGGACACGAAGTTGGCGACCGCGAGCAGGAAGAGCTCGGACCTGGCGTCCCGCAGGTGGCCGGGGCCGCCCTCGTGCGTGACGGCGGTGGCGCCGGTGGACGCCACGGGCGAGGTGGTACGCGACTTGGTGGCGCGCAGGTTGAACCGAGCCATGATGAATGGCCTCCCGAGATCGAATTCGGCGACGGCGGATTTCGTTGGAGGAAGTAGCCGTGGCCTGCGCACCGGGAGGTGCACAAACTGATGAGTGTGGGTGCCTCGGAAGCAGGTCCCGCCTGCGCATCCGGACGAGTTCGACCTTAGGCGCGGGGCCGGACGACATGCCAAGCATTTTCGGCGGCCGGAGCCGGTGAGAGTCTCCGTGCCGGCTCAACCAGGCGCAGGAAAGGCCTGGTTGGAGGTGGCCGGACAGCCCACCGCCCGGGGGCCGTGCGGCCTCCGGGCGGTGGGAGTGTGGCGAGACGTCAGGCGCGGGAGCGGGCCTTGAAGGCCGCCTTGCGGGCCTCCTTCGCCGTGGGCTTGTCGGGGTGGAGGCGGCCCATCGCCTCCAGGACGTCGGCGGTCGCGGGGTGCTCCACCCGCCAGGCCGCGTCGAAGAACCCGCTGTGCTGGCCGACCAGGCCCTCGACGAGTTCCTGGAGCTCCTCCAGGTCACCCTCCACGGCGAGCTGCGCGGCGATGGTGTCGATGGCCAGCCAGAAGATCATCTCCTCGGACGGCGGCGGCACGTCGGGGACGCCGCGCTCGGCGAGCCAGACCCGGGCGAGGCCGCCCAGTTCGGGGTCGGGCAGCACCTCGCGCACGGCGGGTTCGGCGGAGGCGCCGGTCAGGGCGAGGGCCTGCTGGCAGTGCAGCCGGCGCAGCGGGCCGCCCTCGTCGCCGCCCCGGGCCGCGGTGAGCAACTCCCTTGCCGCTTCGGCCGGTTCGCGCCGCGCGAGCCACTGCTCGGTCTCGGCGCGGGCCGAGAGCTCGGGGAAGAAGGCGATGCCGTCGAGCAGCGCGTCGGCGCCCTTGTCGGCCAGATCGCCGACGGCCGGGGCGTCCACGCCGGCCTCCAGCATCCGGGCGCGCACGCCGTAGAGGCCGAGCGGGGTGAGCCGGACCATGCCGTAGCGGGAGACGTCCTCGTCGTCGACCGGCGGGGCGGGCTCGTCGCCGACCTCGGCCATCAGGGCCTCGTCGACGGGCTCGTACTCGACCAGGCCGATCGGCTCCAGGAGCCGGAACTGGTCGTCGAGGCGCATCATCGCGTCGGAGACCTGCTCCAGGATGTCGTCGGTGGGCTCGCCCATGTCGTCGGGGACGATCATCGAGGCGGCGAGCGCGGGCAGCGGCACGGGCCCCTCGGGGGTGCCGCCCTCGCTGACGGTGAGCAGGTACAGGTTGCCGAGGACGCCCTCCAGGAAGTCGGCCTCCTCCTCGGGGTCCCATTCGAGGCGGTCGAAGTCGATCTCGCCGTTCTCGCCGACCAGGTCGGCGAAGTCGTCGATCATCGGGGCGGTGGCGTCCGCGAAGACCACGTCGAAGGCATCCAGCCAGACGGCGAGCACGTCGTGCGGCGAGCCGGAGGTGAGCACGGAGAGGTTGTCGCCGGCACAGGCGGTGCCCTCGGCGTCCTCGTCCTCCTCGCCCGCGGAGTTCGGCGTCTCGGGGGCGTCCTCGATGTCGACGAGGCCGGTGTCGACCGCGACCCGCCAGGCCTCGCTCGCGTATGCCGGGCCGTCCTGGTCGTCGCCCAGGCCGAGTTCGGCGGCGGCCGCGGGCAGCTGCTCCTCGACGAGTTCGCCGCCCGCGCCGACCCGGGTGTCGGGCCCGGCCCAGCGGGCGAGCCGCACGGCGCGGGCGAGCAGCGGGGCGGACAACGCGTCCCGGGCCAGCTCCGCCTCGGAGTTCAGCCGTACCGGCGGCAGGGTGGGGCGGTCTCCGGACATCTGGGGGTACTCCTCGGCCGTACGGTCTGGGCGCTCTGGGTCGCGCTGGATCAGCGATGGTTGAGCGGCACCCAGCGTAGACGCATTTCACCGGGTTTCGCTGCGCCAGCCGTGCGCACCCGGCGCCCGCCCCCGCCTCTCCCGGCTCCGCGGCGGCGCGCCCTGGGCGGCGGCCGCACCCCGCCCCCGGGGGTTCACGTACCCGTCGGTTCTGATCCACCCAAGAACTCTTGACAACTCCCCACCCCAGACAAGAGATTGACGCGCGTAGAACCGCACCGCCGCACGCACCGTTCTCTCCTCTCCTTCCCTCATCACCTCCGGAGTACCTGAATGCCCGTTCCCAGAACCGCCGCCGTGTCCGCCGTGGTCGCCACCGCACTCGCCGCCGGACTGGTCTGCGCCGCCTCCTCGCAGGCGGCGGCTCCCGCCGCCCCCGTGCAGGCGAAGATCCATGACATCCAGGGCACCACCCGGATATCCCCGCTGTCCGGCCAGCAGGTCACGGGCGTGACCGGTGTCGTCACCGGCGTGCGCGCCTACGGCTCCTCCAAGGGCTTCTGGTTCCAGGACACGGCACCCGACAAGAACCCCGCCACCAGCGAGGGCATCTTCGTCTTCACCGGCTCGAACCCGACCGTCTCGGTGGGCGACGCGCTGGAGGTCTCGGGCACCGTGACCGAGTACGTGCCCGGCGGCCTGTCCTCGGGCAACCAGTCGCTGACGCAGATCTCGAAGCCGACCGTCACGGTGGTCTCCCAGGGCAACGCGGTGCCCGCGCCGGTCGTCATCACGGCCCGCTCGGTGCCCGACCGCTACACGCCGAACGGTGACCCGGCGGCCGGAAACAGCGTCAACGGCCTCACGCTCCAGCCGAAGAAGTACGCCACGGACTACTACGAGTCCCTGGAGGGCATGAACGTCCGCGTCGGCACCTCGCGGGTGGTCGGCGCCACCGACCCGCACTCCGAGCTGTGGGTCACGGTGAAGCCGCAGGAGAACCGGACCGCCCGCGGCGGCTCGCTCTACTCCTCGTACAACGACCAGAACACCGGACGGCTCCAGATCCAGAGCCTGATCCCGACCGCCCAGCAGGCCTTCCCCACCGCGAACGTGGGCGACACCCTGACGGGGACCACCGAAGGCCCCCTGGACTTCAACCAGTTCGGCGGCTACACGATCACCGCGCGCACGCTCGGCACGGTCAAGGACAACGGTCTCAAGCGCGAGGTCACCCGCAAGCAGCGCACGGGCGAGCTGGCGGTCGCCACGTACAACGTGGAGAACCTGGACCCGAGCGACCCGCAGTCGAAGTTCGACGCGCTGGCACAGGGCGTCGTCACCAACCTGGCCTCGCCGGACATCGTGGCCCTGGAGGAGATCCAGGACAACAACGGCGCGAAGAACGACGGCACGGTGGACGCCTCGGCGACCGTGAAGAAGTTCACGGACGCGATCGTCGCGGCGGGCGGACCGGCCTACCAGTGGCGCTCGATCGACCCCGAGAACAACAAGGACGGCGGCGAGCCCGGCGGCAACATCCGCCAGGGCTTCCTCTTCAACCCGGCGCGGGTCTCCTTCACCGAGCGTCCCGGCGGCGACTACAAGACCGCCGTCGGCGTCACCGGCACCAAGGGCCACCCGGCACTCACCCTCTCGCCCGGCCGGATCGACCCGGCCAACCCGGCGTGGACGGACAGCCGCAAGCCGCTGGCCGGCGAGTTCGTCTTCAAGGGCAAGACGGTGTTCGTGATCGCGAACCACTTCGCGTCGAAGGGCGGCGACGAGAGCCTTCTCTCGCAGCACCAGCCGGTGCCGCGCTCCTCGGAGACCAAGCGGCTGCAGCAGGCCCGCGCAGTCAACGCCTTCGTGAAGCAGCTGCTCGCGGCCGACAAGCACGCGGACGTGCTGGCCGTCGGCGACATCAACGACTTCGACTTCTCGGGCACGACCAAGGCCCTGGAGGACGGCGGCGCCCTGCGCTCGGCCTACCGCACGCTGCCGAAGAAGGAGCGTTACTCCTACGTCTACCAGGGCAACACCCAGGTCCTGGACCAGGTCCTGACCAGCCCCGCCATCCGGGGCTTCGACTACGACAGCGTGCACATCAACGCGGAGTTCGCGAACCAGACCAGCGACCACGACCCGCAGATCATCCGCTTCCACCCGTAGCGGGTACGAGCCGGCCACCGCCCGCTCGTCGGCGGTGGCCAGTGCCGTACGTCCCTTCTCGGTGAGATGGGTCTCCAGGACGTTGCGGTGCCAGGGGTGCGGGGCGCGCGCGACCAGGCCGCGCCCTTCGAGGTTCTTCAGTACGACGTTCATGGCCTGCGGGGTGACCAGGCAGGCCCGGGCCAGGGCGGCGGCCGAGATGCCGGGCGCGCCTCAGAGCCCGAACAGCGCGGCGTACTGCGGTTGCAAGAACGTCACCGCCGATCCCAAGGTCTCCATCTCGGTCGACGACCCCGACGAGCCCTACCGCTACCTGGAGGTCCGGGGCACGGTCGAGCGCATCGAGCCGGACCCGACGGGCGCGTTCTTCGACGTCCTGGCCAAGCGGTACGGCCTTGAGTACGAGGCGCCGGTGGGCGACGCGGAGCACCGGGTGGTCCTGGTGGTGCGCCCGGAGCGCACGACGTCACAGTGAGCGACCGCGCTCTTGATTCAGCATCGCTACGGGAAGCCACCAAAAACTCTAAGTAGACGTTAATTCCCATCCGGGCAAAACTGCCCGGATGACGACGACCCCGAGCCCGCTCTCCCCTCCCCGCCCCTTCGGCCGCGCGCTGTGCGCCATGGTCACGCCGTTCACCCAGTCATGCGAGCTGGACCTGCCGGCCGCGCAGAAGCTGGCCGCGCACCTGGTCGACAACGGGTGCGACGGCCTGGTCCTGAACGGCACGACCGGGGAGTCGCCGACGACCTCCGACGAGGAGAAGACCGCGCTGGTACGGGCGGTGGTGGAGGCGGTCGGCGACCGGGCGACGGTCGTGGCGGGGGTGGGCAGCGCGTCGACCGCGCACACCGTCGCACTGGCCCGCGCGGCCGAACGGGCGGGCGCGGACGGCCTGTTGGTGGTGACCCCGTACTACAGCCGGCCCCCGCAGGCCGCCGTAGAGGCCCATTTCCGCACAGTGGCCGACGCCACCGCATTGCCGGTGATGCTGTACGACATCCCGGGCCGCACGGGCACGCGGATCGAGGTGGCCACGATGCTGCGGCTCGCGGAGCACGAGCGGATCGTGGCGGTGAAGGACTGCGCGTACGACCTGCTCGGCTCGACGAAGGTCATCGGCGGTACGTCACTGGCGTACTACTCCGGCTCGGAGGAGCTGAACCTTCCGCTGTACGCGGTGGGCGGGGCGGGCTATGTGAGCACGGTGGCGAACGTGGCGCCCCGCGAGCTGAGGGCGGTCCTGGACGCGCACGACGCGGGCGCGCCTGCCGATGCGGCCCGTCTCAACCAACTCACCCTGCCGCTGACGGAGTTGATGATGGCATCGGGCCTGCCGGGCGCGGTGACGGCGAAGGCGCTGCTGGAGTACCCGGTCCGGGCTCCCCTGCAGGAGGCGGGCCCGGAGGAGGTGGCCCACTTGCGCGCAGCACGGGACGCGCTGCGCGCGGGGTGAACCGGAGTTCGCGATGCGGCCGCGGTGGGAAATGCGCCCTGCCAGGATCAACCCCGCCAGGGGCGCGGGGAACTGCGCGAGCAACCACGCACGGTCCGCGGCCGAACCGGAAGGGGTGCAAGGGGCGCAGCCCCCGGGGCTCGGGCAAGCCCCCAGGCCCTGCGCAACCAGGGGTCCGGGGGCAGAGCCCCCGGTGACCCCGGCCTTCCGGGCGACCCCGGCTAGTTGTGGGCGTGCAGGACCTCGTTCAGCCCGCCCCACACCGCATTGTTCGGCCGGGCCTCGACCGCCCCCGTCACCGAGTTCCGGCGGAACAGGATGTTGGACGCCCCCGACAGCTCCCGGGCCTTCACGATCTGCCCGTCCGGCATCGTCACCCGCGTGCCGGCCGTGACGTAAAGCCCCGCCTCGACGACGCACTCGTCGCCCAGCGCGATCCCCACGCCCGCCTCGGCGCCGACCAGGCACCGCTCGCCGATGACGATGCGGACGTTGCCGCCGCCGGACAGCGTGCCCATGGTGGACGCGCCGCCGCCGATGTCGGAGCCGTCGCCGACGACGACGCCGGCGGAGATGCGGCCCTCGACCATGGACGTGCCGAGCGTGCCCGCGTTGAAGTTCACGAAGCCCTCGTGCATGACCGTGGTGCCCTCGGCCAGGTGGGCCCCGAGGCGCACCCGGTCGGCGTCGGCGATGCGTACGCCCTTGGGCGCGACGTAGTCCGTCATGCGCGGGAACTTGTCGACGGAGGTGACCTGGAGGTGCAGCCCCTCGGCACGGGCGTTCAGGCGCACCGTCTCGATGTCGTCGACCGCGACCGGGCCGAGCGAGGTCCAGGCCACGTTCGCGAGGAGCCCGAAGAGGCCGTCCAGGTTCTGGCCGTGCGGCTTGACGAGCCGGTGCGAGAGGAGGTGCAGACGCAGGTAGGCGTCGTGCGCGTCCAGGGGCTTGTCGTCGAGGGAGGCGATGACCGTGCGGACGGCGACGACCTCGACCCCGCGGCGCTCGTCGGCGCCGACGGCCTTCAGCGCACCCGCGCCGAGGAGTTCGGCGGCGCGCTCGGCGGAGAGGCGCTCGGTTCCGGCGGGGCCGGGCTCGGCGACGGTCACGAGCTCGGGGGCGGGGAACCAGGTGTCCAGGATGGTGCCGTCGGCGGCGATGGTGGCGAGGCCGGCGGCCGCGGCGCCGGTCGTAGCAGTAGTCGTGTCGGTCATGACCCAAAACCTAACCGGCCGCGGCCCGCCGGGGCGAACCGGTCTCAAGTAACGGTCCCGTGTCCGCCCCGGCCGGCGCACCGGGCAGCCGCCGCGCCCACAGGACGGCGAGACCGGCGAGTGCGGCGAGCCCCGCGCACAACGGCCAGAGCAGTCCGGGCGCCGAGGCGTAGAGGGCGCCGCCGAGCGGCGGGGCCAGCACCTGCCCGCTGATGGAGGCGCCCGCGTACAAGCTCTGGAAGCGCCCCTGGGCGTGGGCGGGCGCCTGGTCGGCGACGTACGCGGTGGCGGTCGTCTTGTAGAGGATCTCGCCGAGGGTGAGCGACACCATCAGGGCGACGGCCGCGCCGAGCGAGGCGCTGGGCACGAGCGCCGCGTATCCGAGCCCGACCAGGAGCAGTCCCGAGCCGACCACGGACAGCGGAGCGCGCTTGCGCAGGGCGTGCGCGGCCGGGAGTTCGAGGCAGAGGATGACGCCTCCGTTGACGGCGATCAGCCAGCCGTAGACCTGGGCATCGAAGCCGTGGTCGCCGAGGAACACGGGCAGGGTCGAGTACTGCTGGCGGTAGACGAGGTCGACGCAGACGATCGCGGCGAGCAGCACGAGCACGGCGGGCCGGGCCCGCAGTTCACTGCGGAAGCCGGGCGCGTCGGCGTCGCGCGGCCGGGGCGACTGCACGGCGCCGTGAGCGGGCAGCACCCGCGAGGCGTACGCCGCGAACAGCAGGGTGCCGATGCCGTCGGCGAGGAAGAGCCAGTCGTACGAGAACCGGGCCGCGACCAGCGCGCCGAGCGGCGGCCCGACGGTGAACCCGGCGTTGCTCGCGAAGCGCATGACGGCGAAGCCCTGGCGGCGGCTGCCTTCGGGGACGCTGACCGCGACGAGCGCGGAGTTCGCCGACCTGACCACTCCGGAGGCGTACTGGGCGAGCGGCAGCGCCGCATACAGCGCGGCGACCGGGAGCAGCGCGATGACGCACAGGACGCCACCGCTGACGGCGGCGCCCGCGAGCAGCGCGCGCCGGTGTCCGTAGCGGTCGCCGAACCAGCCGCCCGTGAAGTTCCCGGCGACGAGCCCGACGCCGCCGATGCCGCTGAGCACTCCGGCCTGGGCGACGGTGAGCCCGCGTGGTCCGGTCAGCCACACGAAGAGGTAGACGAAGGTGAAGCTGACGACCGCGTTGAAGAAGATGCCGCAGCACAGCAGCCGAACCGTCCTCGGTACCTCGCGCAGTGTCTTCACTTCCGCCCGCCCCCAGCCCCGGAATCCAAGTAAGTTCCTTATGGGAACGGACTATGGCAGCATGGATCCCGGCAGGTCAACCGGACGGGGGTCGGTTGGCCTGCCGGGATCGCGAAAGGATGGGCGCATGCCTCAACGCACCCGGCTCGACGACGAACACTGCGCCATCGCCCAGGCCCTGGACGTGGTGGGCGACTGGTGGACCCTCCTGATCGTGCGCGACACGGCACGCGGGGTGCACCGTTTCGACGCCCTCCAGCGCGAGCTCGGCATGTCCCGCAAGGTCCTCGCCGAACGTCTGAGGCTGCTCGTGGAGTGCGGGGTCCTGGCGCGCGAGCCGTACCAGGAGCGCCCGGTGCGCCACGAGTACCGGCTCACCCCGCGCGGGCGCGCCCTGCTGCCCGTACTGATCGCGCTCCAGGACTGGGGAGACACCTGGGTGCTGGGAGAAGGAGAGACGATGGCCACCTCGACCGAGACGTCAGGGGAGACCGAGCGGGTGCGGGAGCTGGTCGGCACCCGCGTCCCGGAGCTTCAACTGACCGATTTCGACGGCGAGTCGAGGGATCCGGTCGCGGCGTCGACGCCGTACACGGTCCTGTACTGCTTCCCCGGCGCCTACGCCCGCGCCGAGTCGTACCCGCCCGGCTGGGCCGGGATTCCCGGCGCGCGCGGCTGCACCCTGGAGTCCTGCACCTTCCGCGACCAGCTGGCCTCGTTCACCGCGGCGGGCGCCACCGTGCACGGCGTCTCCACCCAACGCCCGGACGAGCAGCGGGCGTTCGCCGACAAGGAGGCCCTGCGCTTCCCGCTGCTCTCGGACGCCGGGCTCGACCTGACGGCGGCGCTGCGCCTGCCGACGTTCCGCACGGCGGGGGTGAGCCGGCTCAAGCGGCTGACGCTGGTGGTCGACCGGGACCGTACGGTGATCGAGGCGATCTATCCGATCACCGACATCGAGGAGAGCGTGCGGGCCGCGCTCTCGGCGGTGCTGCGGGCAGGTGCTTGAACCGCCACCCGAACCCGGCCTTCAGTGCGCCGCGCCGCCGAGGTTGAGCAGCACCACTCCGCCGATGATGAGCGCGATCCCGGCGACCTTGGCGGCCGTCATCGCCTCCCCCATGAACACCATGCCCACGGCGGCGATGACGGCCGTGCCCACGCCGGACCAGATCGCGTACGCGGTGCCCACCGACATGGACCGCAGCGTCAGCGAAAGCAGGAAGAAGGCGAGCAGGTAGCCGGCGCCGGTGATCAGCGAGGGCCAGAGCCGGGTGAATCCCTCGCTGTACTTCAGCGCGGAAGTCGCGGCGATCTCCGAGCCGATGGCGCAGGCGAGCAGGACGTAGGGCATGCGGGCCAGGATATCCGCCGATGCGTACGCCCGTACATAACGGAGCCCGCACGACTTTCCCCCAGCCCCTACCCCAGCAACCTGCCGAGCAGGTCGCGCGCGTACCCCTCGTCGTACGCGCCGCCGGTGAGCAGGGACTGGAGGCAGATGCCGTCCATCACGGCGACGAGGCCGCGCGCGGTGACCGGGTCGGTGTGCCGGGCGAGCAGTTCGGCGACCGAGTCGGTCCACTCGGCGGCGACCGGGCGAAGGGCGGGGCGGCGCAGGGCGGCGAGGTAGAGCTCGTACTCCAGCTCGGCGCGGGCCCGGTCCCCGGTCAGCCACTCGCCCATGAGCCGGGCCAGTTCGACGGCCAGATCCGCGTCGGGATCGTCGAGGCGCACGCAGTCGCGCACCGCCGTCGCGAACCCCTCGTTGGCCTGGCGCAGGGCCGCGACGAGCAGCTCGTCGAGTGTCCTGAAGTGGTACGTGGTCGAGCCCAGCGGCACATCGGCCTCGGCGGCGACCGTGCGGTGGCTGAGCCCCGCGATGCCGCGCTCGGCGACGACCCGGATCGCCGCGTCGATGATGCGCCGTCGCCGGTCGGGGTCGTAGCGGCGGGCCATCAGCGGCCTCCGGTTGTTCCGGCCTGGTCACAGAGCATGCCCCCGACCGTACCCGGGGGCCGTGCGGCTACCGTAAGGCCGATCGATCAGGGGACGGGACGTGCGGAAACGTACGGGAAGTGCGAGGTTGCCGTGACGCAGGACATGGGGTGGGGCCCGGGTGCCCAGGGCGGACCCCCCGGACCTCCGCCGGGGTGGGGTCCGGGTGGACCTCCCGGACCTCCGCCCGGGTGGGGTCCGGGATGGGGCGGGGGCTGGATGCCACCGTCGCCCAAGCCCGGCGTGATTCCGCTCAGGCCGCTGACGCTCGGCGACATACTCGGCGGGGCGTTCTCCGCCCTGGGCCGGCACTGGAAGCAGCTCTTCGGCGTGGCCCTCGTCGCGTACGGGATCGCCGCGCTGGTCGTCGGCGGCACGGTCGCGATCGTGGTGGCCGCCGTGCACGACCACCTCGACCCCGTCTTCGACCAGCCCTACGGCGTGGACCCGGCCCGGGCCGACGTACAGCCGGTGGTCATCGCCGGGGTCGTCGTGTTCCTCGTCTCGATGGCGATGTGGCTCGTCGCGATGGCGCTGGTCTACGCGGCCGTCCCGGCCGTGCTCCAGGACGCGGTCCTCGGACGGCGCACCACGTTCCTCCCGATATGGCGCAAGGCCTGGTCCCGGTTCCCGGCGGTGCTCGGCGCGCTGGCGCTCCAGTGGCTGGCCATGATGGGCGCGCTGGTCGTGTTCCTGACGCTGATGCTGGTGACGATCGCGACGACGTCCCGCCACGACGAGGCACCGGTCGCGCTGATGATCGTGTTCACGGTGGTCTTCCTCGGGCTGATCCCGGTCAGCATCTGGCTGTGGGTGCGCTTCGCCTTCGCTCCGGCGGCCGCGGTCCTGGAGAACCAGCGGCCCGTCGAGGCGCTGCGCCGCTCGGCCCGCCTGGTGAAGGACGCCTGGTGGCGGACCTTCGGCATCCTGCTGCTCATCGGCATGATCAGCGGGATGATCGGCTACTTCATCCAGCTGCCGTTCACCTACGGCGGGATCTTCGCGGCCATGCCGCTGGCCCTGGCGAGCGGCGACGCGGTCGGCCCCAAGGTCATGGCCGTCGTCGTCATCGCGGTGCTCTACCTGATCGGTACGGTGATCAGCCAGTTCCTGTCGACCACCCTGCCGCAGCTCGCCACCGGCCTGCTCTACATCGACCAGCGCATCCGCCGCGAGGACCTGGCTCCCGCGCTGGCCGAGGCGGCCGGTGTCCCCTCGGCGCCGGCCCCGCCGATGGGCACCTGGTAGCGCAGGGTCAGTTCGTCACGGTGAACCACGTGGCCCGGGACTTCTTCCACTCGGGGTGGGTGAGGTCCTTGGCCTCGATGCCGTCGCCGTAGAGGTCGGCGGACCCGTCGTCGGTGATGAACTGGGCCCGCGCGCCAGTCCGGTTGAGATCCGGCACGTCCACCACGGCCTCCCAGCCGCCCGGGTCGCCGGTCGGCAGGTCGGCCCGCTTGACGGGGGCGTGCCCGGCGACGCCGTCCCACGAGTAGACCGCGTACGGGTCGGAGTTGTCGTCCGCGGCCCAGGACCCGGCGACGATCAGGTACTGGTCGGCCGCGTTCTTTCGGATGTCGCGGATGCTGAGCCCGCCGAGGTCGAGCTCGATGGGCGTGCCCATGACGGCCTTCGCCCCGCTGCCGGCCACCTTGTCGAAGTTGGTGACCGGCACGATCAGCGCCTTGCCGCCGGTCTTCGGCGGCACCAGCGGCGCCCGGAACCCGATGTACGCGGTGCTCGTGGAGCCGGGCGCGAACTCCAGGCCCTCCACGTTGAACCCGTCGATCTGCTTGGGCACCTGGCCCGAGGCCGTGGTGGCGGTGAACCCGTACCGGTCGCCATTGGCGTGGTCCCAGGCCACGAGGTCGTCGCGCAGCTTCTTGTACGAGCCGCCGAGCGCGAGCTGGGTGCTCGCGCCCGACCCGGTGACGGTGGTGGTGAACACGGTGTTCCGGTCGGCCTTGTACTCGCCGTCCTTGTTGTTGCCCAGCGAGCCGGTCCAGTAGATCGTGTTGCCGACGCGGGCCGCGCCCTCGATGTCGATCTCCTTGGACACCCCGAGCTGGGAGCTGAAGTCCCAGGTCTTCACGGGCGCCCCGGAGGCCGAGCGGTCGTACATCCGCAGCGTGTTGGACTCGTCGTCGGCGACGACCACGTACCCGCCGCCCACGTCCACGGCGGCCGAGGCGTCGCTGGACCCGGTGAAGTAGCGGGTGTCGGCGGCGTTCTGCACGGCCGCCGAGGCGGCGTAGTGCAGCGTCTTGGCGGCGGTCTTCCCGCCGAGCCCGTTGACCTTGATGGTGAGGTCGGTGTAACCACGCCCGTGCGCGGCGACCTCGAGCTGCCGGGTGCTCCCGCTCCCGCTGACGGAGACATCCCCGGTCCCGGCCACCGAACTCTTGCTGCTCGCGGAGGCGGCCACGGTGAGCGCCGAGGCATCGGCCCCGCTCTGCCCGACGGTGACCGTGACCACCGGGTCGCCCGTGGCGCCGACGGCCCCCGACAGGTAGGAGGCCGAGAGCCCGATGGTCGGCGTACCGTAACTCGCCGCCTGTGCAGGGTAGTTGAGCCCCATGACGGCCAGCGCAAGCACTCCGGACGCGGCGGCAAGGGTCCTGACACGGCGGAGCGATGGGTGATGCGGCACGGGGCTGGCCTCTCGTCGGCGGGGTGTCGTCGAGTAGGTTCCGGTCACCCCGCCAAGGGGAGGCGTACGACATCGGTACGGCAGGCGAACGTCAGTCGATCAGGCTCCGCTTGGACCGCAGCACACAGAACTCGTTGCCCTCCGGGTCGGCGAGCGTGACCCAGGTGGCGTCCTCGCCCTGCCCCACGTCGATCCGCCGCGCCCCGAGCGAGACGATCCGCTCGACCTCGGCGGCCTGGTCATCGGGGTTGAGGTCGATGTGCAGCCGGTTCTTGACGCTCTTGCGCTCGGGCACGGGAAGGAAGCACATCCCCGGATACGCTGTCTCGCCCGCCCCGATGACGACTTCCTCCGGGTCCTCGAACAAGACCTTCCAGTCGAGGACTTGGCACCAGAAGCGGGCCTGGGCGTTGAGATCGTGGGCATCGACGACGAGGTGATACAGGGAAACGGCCATATCCGCAGTGTGCCCCGCCCGGCGAGCGGGCGCGCGACGACCCCCGACGAGATCCGGGAGGCCGCCGGACCGGCAGCCGGGCTCGCCCTCCACCCGGCGGGCGCCCGAGGACGACGAGGAGCTCACCCACGCGGCGGCCGCCGACCCGGCCCTTCCCGTCGCGACGATGCGCCGCCCGGCCGGGTCCCCGCAGTGCGAAGAGGCCCCGTAACACGAAGAGGCCCCCGGCACCATCGGTGCCGGGGGCCTCAACGGGCAAGCGGGACTCAGACGTTGAAGCCCAGCGCGCGCAGCTGCTCGCGGCCGTCGTCCGTGATCTTGTCCGGGCCCCACGGCGGCATCCAGACCCAGTTGATCTTCAGCTCGCTGGCGATGCCGTCGGTCGCGGACTTCGCCTGGTCCTCGATCACATCGGTCAGCGGGCAGGCCGCCGACGTCAGGGTCATGTCCAGCGTGACGACGTTGGAGTCGTCGATGTGGATGCCGTAGATGAGGCCGAGGTTGACGACGTCGATGCCCAGCTCGGGGTCGACGACGTCGTACAGGGCCTCGCGGATCTCTTCTTCGGTCGCCGGCTTGATCGCCGCCTGTGCGTTCTCGGTCATGCCGTCTTCCTTTCGGCGAGCTCGCCCAGAGCCTGGGCCGTCGCGTCCTTCCAGGCCATCCAGCTCAGCAGAGCACACTTCACGCGGGCGGGGTACTTGGAGACGCCGGCGAAAGCCACCGCGTCCTCCAGGACCTCCTCCATCGCGTCGTCGGGCTCCAGCTGGCCCTTGGACTGCATCAGCTCCAGGAAGGTCTCCTGGATCTTCTGCGCCTCGGCCAGGTCCTTGCCGACCAGGAGGTCGTTGAGGACCGAGGCGCTGGCCTGGCTGATCGAGCAGCCCTGGCCCTCGTACGAGACGTCCTCGATGCGCGAACCGTCGTACTTCACCCGCAGAGTGATCTCGTCGCCGCACGTCGGGTTCACGTGGTGCACCTCGGCGTCACCGTCCCGCAAGCCCCGGCCGTGCGGGTGCTTGTAGTGGTCCAGGATGACGTCCTGGTACATCGAATCAAGCTTCACAGCGAATTACCTCGCGTCCTCGCGTCCCTTGCGTGACGTGCCTTATGGGCCGGGGGTCCGGGGGTTTCCCCCCGGGAGAGCACAGCACCCCTAGCCGAAGAAGTTTCGTACGTGCTCCAAGCCGTCCACCAGGGCATCGACCTCGGCGGGCGTGGAGTACAGATAGAAAGACGCTCGCGTGGTCGCAGGAATTCCGTAGCGCAGGCACACCGGGCGCGCGCAGTGGTGGCCGACGCGGACCGCGATGCCCTGCTCGTCGAGGACCTGGCCCACGTCGTGCGGGTGGATGTCGCCGAGCGTGAAGGAGATCGCGGCGCCGCGGTCCTCGGCCGTGGTGGGGCCGATGATCCGCAGGTCGGGCACCTCCAGGAGGCGCTTGACCGCGTACTCGGTGATCGCGTGCTCGTGCGCGGCGATCTTGTCCATACCGATCGCGGACAGGTAGTCCACGGCCGCGCCCAGGCCCACGGCCTGCGCGATCGGGGGCGTGCCCGCCTCGAACTTGTGCGGCGCCGGAGCGTAGGTGGAGGAGTGCATCGAGACCGTCTCGATCATCTCGCCGCCACCCAGGAACGGCGGCAGGTCCTCCAGGAGCTCCTGGCGGCCCCACAGGACGCCGATGCCGGTCGGGCCGCACATCTTGTGGCCGGTGAAGGCCACGAAGTCGGCCTGCAGCGCCTGCACGTCGAGCGGCATGTGCGGGGCGGCCTGCGAGGCGTCGATGCAGACCAGCGCGCCGACCTGCTGCGCACGGCGGACGATCGCCTCGACCGGGTTCTGGGTGCCGAGCAGGTTCGAGACGAGCGTGAAGGAGACGATCTTCGTCTTCTCGTTGATGATCTCGTCTATGTTCGACAGGTCGAGCCGGCCGTCGTCGGTCAGGCCGAACCACTTCAGCTTCGCGCCCGTGCGCTGCGCGAGCAGCTGCCACGGCACGATGTTGGAGTGGTGCTCCATCTCCGTGATGACGATCTCGGTGTCGCTGTCCACGCGGTAGGGCTCGTCGGCCCAGCCCAGCATGTTGGCGACGAGGTTGAGCGACTCCGAGGCGTTCTTGGTGAAGATGACCTCGTCGCGGCTCGGCGCGTTGATGAACGTGGCGACCTTGTCACGGGCGCCCTCGTACAGCGCCGTGGCCTCCTCGGCGACCAGGTACACGCCACGGTGGACGTTGGCGTTGTGCTGCTCGTAGTACTCGTTGAGCGCGTCGAGCACCTGGCGCGGCTTCTGCGAGGTCGCCGCGGAGTCGAGGTAGACGATCTTCTTCCCGTCGTGGACCACACGGTCCAGCAAGGGGAAGTCCTTGCGGATCGCCTCGGTGTCGAGGAGGCCCGGCAGTGTCGTCACTCGGAAGCGCCGCCCTTCGTGTACGACTCGTAGCCCTCGGCCTCGAGCTTGTCGGCGAGCTCGGCGCCGCCGGACTCGACGATGCGGCCGCCCGCGAAGACGTGGACGTAGTCGGGCTTGATGTAGCGCAGGATGCGCGTGTAGTGGGTCACCAGGAGGGTGCCGACCTCGCCGTTCTCACGGACGCGGTTGATGCCCTCGGAGACCTGGCGCAGCGCGTCGACGTCGAGGCCGGAGTCGGTCTCGTCGAGGATCGCGATCTTCGGCTTGAGGAGCTCCAGCTGGAGGATCTCGTGGCGCTTCTTCTCACCGCCGGAGAAGCCCTCGTTCACGTTGCGCTCGGCGAAGGCCGGGTCCATCTGGAGCTGCTCCATCGCGGACTTGACCTCCTTCACCCAGGTGCGCAGCTTGGGGGCCTCGCCGCGGATCGCGGTGGCCGAGGTGCGCAGGAAGTTGGAGACCGAGACGCCGGGGACCTCGACCGGGTACTGCATGGCGAGGAACACGCCGGCGCGGGCGCGCTCGTCGACGGACATCTCCAGGACGTCCTCGCCGTCGAGGGTGACGGTGCCGCTGGTGATCGTGTACTTGGGGTGACCGGCCAGCGAGTACGCCAGGGTCGACTTGCCGGAGCCGTTGGGGCCCATGATGGCGTGGGTCTCGCCCTGCTTCACGGTCAGGTCGACGCCCTTGAGGATCTCCTTCGTACCGTTCTCGGTGTCGACAGAGACGTGCAGGTCGCGGATTTCAAGCGTTGCCATGGGGAACTCAGGACTCCTGGGTGACGGAGACGAGCACATCGTCCCCTTGGATCTTTACGGGGTATACGGGGACGGGGCGCGTCGCGGGAAGGCCGGACGGCTTGCCGGTGCGGAGGTCGAAGCTGGAGCCGTGCAGCCAGCACTCGATGGCGCAGTCCTCCACCTCGCCCTCCGAGAGCGACACGTTCGCGTGCGAGCAGATGTCGTTGATCGCGAACACCTCCCCCTCGGTGCGGACGAGGGACACCGGCGTGCCGTCGATCTCCACCCGCTTGGGGGTGTCGCTCTCCAGCTCGCTCAGCGCACAGGCTTTGACGAAGGCCATCAGACGGAAGCCTCCAGCTCCGTCTCGATCTTGGCGAGCAGGCGCTCCTCGACGTCCGGCAGACCGATCTGCTGGACGAGCTCCGCGAAGAAGCCGCGCACGACCAGGCGGCGGGCCTCGGTCGGCGGGATGCCGCGGGACATCAGGTAGAAGAGCTGCTCGTCGTCGAAGCGGCCGGTGGCAGAGGCGTGACCGGCGCCGGCGATCTCGCCGGTCTCGATCTCCAGGTTCGGCACCGAGTCGACGCGGGCGCCGTCGGTCAGAACCAGGTTGCGGTTCATCTCGTAGGTGTCCGTGCCCTCGGCCGCGGCCTGGATGAGGACGTCACCGATCCACACGGCGTGCGCGTCCTCGCCCTGCAGGGCGCCCTTGTACACGGCGTTGGACTTGCAGTGCGGGGTGTTGTGGTCGACCAGGAGGCGGTGCTCCTGGTGCTGGCCCTGATCGGTGAAGTACAGGCCGAAGAGCTCGGCCTCGCCGCCGGTGCCCGCGTAGGCGACCCGCGGGTGCAGGCGCACCAGGTCGCCGCCGAAGGTGACCACGAAGGACTTGAAGGTGGCGTCGCGGCCGATCAGCGCGTTGTGCTGGGCGACGTGGACGGCCTTGTCGTCCCAGTCCTGGACGGAGACCACGGTCAGCTTGGCACCGTCGCCGAGGAGGTAGTCGACGTTGGCGGCGAGCACCGCATCGCCCGTGTGGTCGATGACCACGACGGCCTCGGCGAACGCACCGAGCTCGACGACCTGGTGGCCGTAGGCCACGCCGCCCTCGCCGTGCACGGCGATCCGGATCGGCTCGGTGAGCACCGTCTCCTTGGGGACGGTCACGACGGAGGCCTTGGCGAAGGACGAGTACGCCTGGGCCGCGATGCGGTCCACCGGCGTGCCGGCCTTGCCGAGCCGGGCGTCGTCGCGCCCGACGGTCTCGACGACGACACCCTCGGGGGCCTCGACGACGATCTTCACACCGTCACCGGTGGCGACCGCGGTGCCGTCGTGCAGCCCGCGCAGCCGCTCCAGCGGCGTGAACCGCCACTCCTCCTCACGGCCGTGCGGGACCGGGAAGTCCGCGACGTCGAAGGACGGGGGGGCGCTCATGCGGGTGGCGACGGTCGACTCGGCGGCCACCGCGATCGAACCGGCGGTGGTGGAGCCCACCGGGATGTTCTGAGCCTCAGCCATGGCTGTCGTAGTGCTCTCTTCCTGAATCAGAATCTGCTCAACTGCGGGACGGGGAGCGGTCGTTATCCGACCGAGCCCTCCATCTGCAGCTCGATCAGCCGGTTGAGCTCAAGGGCGTACTCCATGGGGAGCTCCTTGGCGATCGGCTCGACGAAGCCGCGCACGATCATCGCCATCGCCTCGAACTCGGTCAGACCGCGGCTCATCAGGTAGAAGAGCTGGTCCTCGGAGACCTTGGAGACGGTCGCCTCGTGGCCCATGGACACGTCGTCCTCGCGGACGTCCACGTAGGGGTACGTGTCCGAGCGGGAGATCGTGTCGACGAGCAGGGCGTCACACAGCACGTTGCTCTTGGAGCCGTGCGCGCCTTCGCCGATCTCGACCAGACCGCGATAGGAGGTGCGGCCACCACCTCGCGCCACCGACTTGGAGACGATGTTGGAGGAGGTGTTCGGGGCCATGTGGACCATCTTGGAACCGGCGTCCTGGTGCTGGCCCTCGCCCGCGAAGGCGATGGAGAGCGTCTCGCCCTTGGCGTGCTCGCCCATCAGGTAGACGGCCGGGTACTTCATGGTGACCTTGGAACCGATGTTGCCGTCGATCCACTCCATGGTCGCGCCCTCGTACGCCACGGCGCGCTTGGTGACCAGGTTGTAGACGTTGTTCGACCAGTTCTGGATCGTCGTGTAGCGGCAGCGGCCGCCCTTCTTGACGATGATCTCGACGACGGCGCTGTGCAGCGAGTCCGAGGAGTAGATCGGGGCGGTGCAGCCCTCGACGTAGTGGACGTAGGCGTCCTCGTCGACGATGATCAGCGTCCGCTCGAACTGGCCCATGTTCTCCGTGTTGATGCGGAAGTAGGCCTGCAGCGGGATGTCGACGTGGACACCCTTGGGCACGTAGATGAACGAGCCGCCCGACCACACCGCGGTGTTCAGCGACGCGAACTTGTTGTCGCCGACCGGGATGACCGTGCCGAAGTACTCCTGGAAGAGCTCCGGGTGCTCCTTCAGCGCGGTGTCGGTGTCGAGGAAGATGACGCCCTGCTCCTCCAGGTCCTCCCGGATCTGGTGGTAGACGACCTCGGACTCGTACTGGGCCGCGACGCCCGCGACGAGGCGCTGCTTCTCCGCCTCGGGGATGCCGAGCTTGTCGTACGTGTTCTTGATGTCCTCGGGCAGGTCCTCCCAGGACTCCGCCTGCTTCTCCGTCGACCGGACGAAGTACTTGATGTTGTCGAAGTCGATGCCGGAGAGGTCGGAGCCCCAGTTCGGCATGGGCTTCTTGTCGAAGAGCCGCAGACCCTTGAGGCGCAGCTTCAGCATCCACTCCGGCTCGTTCTTCTTCTGCGAGATGTCGCGGACGACAGCCTCGGAAAGACCGCGCTTGGCAGCGGCGCCGGCCGCGTCGGAGTCGGCCCAGCCGTATTCGTACGTGCCCAGGCCATCGAGCTCAGGGTGGGCAGTCTCCGTGGGGAGAGTCATGCGGGGTTCCTCCCGGCCGTGCTTGCAGATGCTTGCTGATGTGTGGTCTGTGGTGGCGCGCCGTGCGGGATGAACGTGGTGCAGACGCCGTCGCCGTGGGCGATGGTCGCCAGGCGCTGCACGTGCGTTCCCAGGAGGCGGGAGAAGAACTCCGTCTCCGCCTCGCACAGCTGCGGGTACCGCTCGGCGGCGTGGGCGACCGGGCAGTGGTGCTGGCACAGCTGCTCACCGCGCTGCGGAAGGGGCGCGCTGCGCGCCGTAGCAGCGTACCCGTCGGCGCTCAAGGCCTTGGCCAGGGCTTGGGTGCGCTCTTCAGGCTGCACGGCCTCGATCGCGTCCCTGTACGCCCCCGCTTGAGCCTCGATGCGGGCCCGGGCGAACGCCGCGACGGCTTCCTCGCCGGCCGCGCCGCCGCCCGCCGACTGCTCGATCCAGTGCAGGGCGTCCACCGCGAGCTTGTCGTAGGACTGCTCGAAGGCGTCCCGGCCGCAGTCGGTGAGCGCGAAGACCTTGGCCGGCCGGCCACGGGTCCGCGCCCCGTACACGCGCTGTTCACGTGGTGCGACGACCTCGTCGGCGACGAGTGCGTCGAGGTGGCGGCGGACGGCGGCCTGGGTGAGGCCGAGGCGGTTCGCGAGGTCCTGTGCGGTCGAGGGCCCGTGGTCCAGGATGGATCGCGCGACCCGGTTGCGGGTGGACCGCTCACCGGTCGCGAGTTCCTCCTGCGGAGCCTCGCCGATGTTTTTCACAACGCCATTGTTGCGTAATTCCTCAGAGCCTGACAACCCACGCCCCGATCACCGACCGGTGCGGTGCATCACTTAGGCATACCTAAGCTGACCTGCGGAAACGATCTTTGATCGATCGTTCCACCGGGAATTCGGTGGCCCCCAAAAGGGGGCTTCCGGCAGACTCCCGTGCCATGCCCACACCCCCTGTGACCGGCCCTTTGTGTACGCGCGACTCACTCGCCGAGGACCTGCGGGAGCTGGGTGTGCGGCCCGGCGAGACCCTCCTCGTGCACTCCTCCCTGAAGTCGCTCGGCTGGGTGTGCGGAGGCGCGGTCGCGGTGGTTCAGGCATTTCTTGACGCACTGGGCGAAACGGGCACATTGGTGGTCCCCACGCACTCCGGCGACAACTCCGACCCCGCGCACTGGGAGAACCCACCGGTGCCCGAGGAGTGGTGGGCGGGAGTCCGGGCGGCCATCCCCGCCTACGATCCGGCGACCACGCCGAACTACGGCATCGGGGTGATCCCGGAGGCCGTCCGCACCTGGCCCGGCGCCCTGCGCAGCGCCCATCCGCAGACCTCCTTCGCGGCGATCGGCCCGGGCGCGGCGCGAATCACCCGGGGCCACGCGCTCGACTGCCTGCTCGGCGAGCGCAGCCCGCTGGCCCGCCTGGAGGACGCCGGCGCCCGGGTCCTGCTGCTCGGCGCGGGATACGACTCCTGTACGTCCTTCCACCTCGCGGAATACCGGGTGCCGGGACCGATGACGGAGGTGTCGTTCGCGGCGATGACGCCCGAGGGCCGCATGTGGCTGACGGTCCGGGACACCTCGGTCACGAGCGAGCGCTTCGACGAGCTGGGCGCGGACTTCGAGCGGGACAAGGAGGTGGTGCGGGGCACGGTGGGTGCCGCCGTCTGCCGCCTGTTCCCGGTCCGGGACGCGGTCGCCTACGCCGAACGGTGGCTGCCGATCCACCGCCCGCGCGAGGAGTAGGCCTGTCCGCCCGCTGTCGGGGACCCGGGCCCCCGCGCCGGAGGGACCTTGCGCCCCGCCTAGACTTGCCGGTCATGAAGAGCGAGCCCGTCGTCCAGGTGCTGGGCCTGGTCAAGCGGTACGGACCCAAGACCGCCGTGGACGGCCTCGACCTCACGGTCGGCACGGGCACCGTGACCGCCGTCCTCGGCCCCAACGGCGCCGGCAAGACCACCACCATCGAGACCTGTGAGGGCTACCGCCGGCCGGACGCGGGCACCGTCCGCGTCCTCGGCCTCGACCCCGTCGCCGACGCCGATCGGCTGAAGCCGCGGATCGGCGTGATGCTCCAGTCCGGCGGCGTCTACTCCGGCGCCCGCGCCGACGAGATGCTCCGCCACATGGCCAGGCTGCACGCCCACCCGCTGGACGTCGGCGCCCTCATCGAGCGCCTGGGCCTGGGCAGTTGCGGCCGTACGACCTACCGCCGGCTCTCCGGCGGCCAGCAGCAGCGCCTCGCGCTCGCGATGGCCGTCGTCGGCCGCCCCGAACTGGTCTTCCTCGACGAGCCGACCGCGGGCCTGGATCCGCAGGCCCGCCGCGCCACCTGGGATCTCGTGCGCGAGCTGCGCGCCGACGGCGTCTCGGTGGTCCTGACCACGCACTTCATGGACGAGGCCGAAGCGCTCGCGGACGACGTGGCCATCGTCGACGCCGGCAAGGTCGTCGCCCAGGGCTCCCCCGAGCAGCTCTGCAGGGGCGGTGCCGAGAACACGCTCCGCTTCACCGGCCGCCCCGGCCTCGACCTCGGCTCGCTCCTCAAGGCCCTGCCCGACGGCACGGCCGCCGCCGAGCTGACCCCGGGCGCGTACCGCATCACCGGCGCCATCGACCCCCAGTTGCTCGCCACCGTCACCTCCTGGTGCGCCCAGCACGGCGTGATGCCGGACGGCATCTCGGTCGAGCGCCACACGCTTGAGGACGTCTTTCTGGAGCTGACCGGCAGGGAGCTGCGCGCATGACTCGGGACCACAACGCCCCTGCCACCGGCCGGGGGCCCGGGGGTTGCCCCCCGGAAAGACACAGCCTGGAGCTGACCAGTAGGGAGCTGCGCGCATGAGCGCCGGTACGTACGCGCCGAAGCCGGGGGCCGCGCCGCTCGGGCGGATGATCGGGGCGCAGGCCGCCCTGGAGACGCGGATGCTGCTGCGCAACGGCGAGCAGCTGCTGCTCACCGTGATCATTCCGGGCCTGCTGCTCGTGCTGTTCTCGACCGTCGACATCATCGACACCGGGCAGGGCAGGTCCGTCGACTTCCTCGCGCCGGGCATTCTCGCGCTCGCCGTGATGTCGACCGCCTTCACCGGCCAGGCCATCGCGACCGGCTTCGAGCGGCGCTACGGGGTGCTCAAGCGGCTCGGCGCCTCGCCGCTGCCGCGCTGGGCGCTGATGACGTCGAAGACGCTGGCCGTGCTGGTCACCGAGGTGCTCCAGGTCGTCCTGCTCACCGTGATCGCCTTCGCGCTGGGCTGGTCCCCGCACGGCAACCCGCTCGCGGTGCTGCTCCTGCTGGTGCTCGGCACCGCCGCGTTCTCGGGGCTCGGGCTGCTCATGGCGGGCACCCTGAAGGCCGAGGCGACGCTGGGCGCGGCCAACCTGGTGTTCCTGCTGCTGCTCGTGGCCGGCGGGGTGATCGTGCCGATGGACAAGTTCCCCGGCGGCGTGCAGTCCGCGCTGAGCCTGCTCCCCATCTCGGCCCTGTCCGACGGGCTGCGCGACGTTCTCCAGCAGGGCGCGTCGATGCCGTGGGGAGACCTCGGGATCCTCGCGGTGTGGGCGGTACTGGGCCTCGGCGCGGCGGCGAAGTTCTTCCGCTGGGAGTAGGCCGGGGGCTTGGCCCGGCCGGCCGGGCACCCCTCGTGAAAACATGCACAAACGGGCGCCTACGATAGGGCGCATGCCGAAAGTGACCCGAGCCGATGTGACCGCAGCGGCCCGCAATCCGCTCCTCTACATCGCGCAGCGGTGGACCGCCTCCCCGACGATCGTGCGGCGCGCGGCCCTTGCCGCCCTCGTCATGTCCGTCGCCATCGTGGTGACCGGCGGCGCGGTCCGGCTCACCGGCTCCGGGCTCGGCTGCCCCACCTGGCCCAAGTGCACCAGCGACAGCCTGACCGTCACCAGCGAGATGGGCTTCCGCGGCATCGTCGAGTTCACCAACCGGATGCTGACGTACGTCCTGTGCGCCGCGGTCGGCTGGGCGATCATCGCCGCCCGCTCGGCGAAGCCCTGGCGGCGCCCGCTGACCCGGCTCGGCTGGGTGCAGTTCTGGGTGGTCATGGGCAACGCGATCCTCGGCGGCATCGTCGTCCTGGTCGGCCTCAACCCGTACACGGTGGCCGCCCACTTCCTGCTCTCCAGCGCACTCATCGCGGTCGCGGTGGTCACCTGGCAGCGCACCCAGGAGGGCGACGGAGCGCCAAGGCCCTTGGTGGGCAAGGCAGTTGTGCAGCTGACCTGGCTCCTGGTGGCCGCCTCGGCCGCGCTGATCGCGGTCGGCACGGTCGTGACCGGCACCGGACGGCACCCCGGCGACTCCAAGGACGTGCCGCGCATCCCGCTCGACTGGACGATGATCACGCAGCTGCACGCGGACCTCGCCTGGGTCGTGGTGGCGCTGGCCGTCGCCCTCTGGTTCGTCCTGAAGGCCGTCGACGCCCCGGCCGGCCCGCGCGCCCGGGCCCGTGACCTGTTCCTGGTGCTCATGGGCCAGGGCGTGATCGGTTACGTCCAGTACTTCCTGAAGACGCCCGAGATCCTGGTCGGCCTGCACATGCTCGGCTCGTGCCTGGTGTGGATCGCGGTGCTGCGCGTCCTGCTCTCGCTGCGAGAACGCCCCGAGGTCTCCGCCGAGGTCCCGGCGCCGGCCGACTCAGCGCTCAGCCACGCCTGAAAGACCGTAGACGCGGCGGGCATTGCCCGCCGCGATCATCCCGGCGACCCGCTGTGCGTCCCTGCGTGACCACGCGCCGTCGCCGACCCAGTCGCCAAGGACCCGGCTGAGCGCTTCGGAGAACAGCCGCGCGCCCACCACATGCAGTTCGGGCAGCCCGCGCGCGCCGCTGGAGTAGAGCAGCTTCCCGAACGGGGCCAGCTCCAGGATCTCCGCGAGCACGGCCGCCGCCCGCGCCCCCGTCCACACCAGGGCGGGCCCGACATCCGCGTACACATGCGGGTGCACGCTGGCCAGATGGGCGGTCTGGCGGTGGTACGGATAGCCGTGGAGCAGCACCAGATCGGTGCCGAGCCCGGCCGTCGCGGACGCGAATCCGGCAAGCAGCATCGGGTCGGCCATGCCCACCTGGAGCTGGAGCGGGCGCCCGGCCGCGACCGCGCTCCACAGCAGATGGCGCAGCAGTACGGGATCCTCCAGGCGCCCGTGCTTGCGCCTGCCCGCCAGCCACCGCCCGGCCGCCCCGCGCACCTCCCCCGGGCCCGGCGGTGCCGGGTCGAGTCCTTCGCGTACGCCCGCGACCGAAGCGAAGGCGACGGCGGAGGCGGCCGAGGTGTGCACGGCCTCGGCGAGGTTGGCCAGGAAGGACTCGACGGTGCCCGAGGTGTCGGCGACCTGCTCGGCGAGGAGTTCGAGGCGGACGATCTCGTGGGCGTCGGCCGCGCCTGCCGCGGCGATCTCGCGCGGGCCGGTGAGGTCTCCGGGCAGCCCGGTGTCCACCAGATAGGTGGAGATCCCGGAGCCCCGCAGCAGGCGTCTGCCCGATTCGAGTACGCCGAGTTCACGGCGGCGGGCCAGATAGCGGGCCGGGGGGCAGTGCGGTTCGAGGCCGAGCAGCGGGGGGCACCAGCGGCGTACGGCGAAGCCGGTCTGGGTGTCGAAGAACGTGGTGCCGGGCGCGGGGAGGGCTCCGGTGCGGCCCAGCGCCGTCTCGAAGGTGCCCAGGCCCAGCTCGGTGCGCAGGACTCCGTGGCAGTACTGGTCCACCAGGGTCGGGGTGTCGATCATCCGGGGCTCCCAGCGGTGGACGCGCTTCCACCACTCCTAACGGGTGAGCCCCGGATCGGTGTTGCTCGGCGGGTCGCTCAGCCGTTCTTCGGACCACCGAGCTGGATGCCGGCCATGCGGGTCCACTCGTACGGGCCGGTCTTCACCTTGGCCGCGAACTCCCCGTCGAAGTCCTCGTGGACGGTGATCCCGGACTTCTCGACCGCGCTCTTGGCGACGGCGTGGCTCGGGGCCACCAGGTCGCCCCAGCCGCCGTCCTCGCCGACGAGCACGATGCGGGCGCCCCTCTGGCCGATGTATGCGATCTGCCCCTCGGCGCCGCCGTGCTCCTTGGCGAAGGAGCCGATCTGCCGGGCCAGCTTGTCCGCCCGCCGTGCGGCCTTGGCGGCCTGCTTCTCGTCAACCTGGGTGTCTGCCATGCCGCGATGCTACTAGCGGGTAGCTCCGGGAGCGACAAGAGGGGCCAGTGGCTTGCGCCACTGGCCCCTCCATGCGCGTAAGCGATGCGGTCAGCGCAGGAACGGGTCCACCGCGACGGCCACGAACAGCAGCGACACGTAGGTGATCGACCAGTGGAAGAGCCGCATTTCCTTCAGCTTGGCGCCGGTCGCCTCGGACTTGGCGCGGTTCTGCAGCGCGTGCGCCTCCCACAGCCACCAGCCGCCGGAGAGCAGCGCCACCGCGGTGTAGAACCAGCCGGTGTAGCCGAGCGGGGTGAGCAGCAGCGAGACGGCCACCATCACCCAGCTGTAGAGGACGATGTGACGGGCCACGACCTTGTTGGAGGCGACCACGGGCAGCATCGGCACGCCGACCCGCGCGTAGTCCTCCTTGACCTTCATGGACAGCGGGTAGTAATGCGGCGGCGTCCAGAAGAACATGACGAGGAACAGGATGATCGGCGCCCACGACATGGAGTTCGTGACCGAGGACCAGCCGATGAGCACCGGGAGGCAGCCCGCGATGCCGCCCCACACGATGTTCTGCGAGGTCCGGCGCTTGAGGATCATCGTGTACACGACGACGTAGAAGAGCAGCGCGCCGAGCGACAGGGCCGCCGAGAGCCAGTTGACCAGCAGGCCGAACCACAGGGTCGAGACGACGGCGAGCGAGAGGCCGAAGACCAGGCACTCGCGCGGCGAGACCATGCCGGTCACCAGCGGACGCTGCGAGGTGCGGTCCATCAGCGCGTCGATGTCGCGGTCGATGTACATGTTCAGCGCGTTTGCGCCGCCCGCGGAGAGGTAGCCGCCAAGAGTGGTGGTGAACACCAGCCACAGCGGAGGGACTCCCTGCTCGGCCAGGAACATCACCGGAATGGTGGTGATGAGGAGCAGTTCGATGATCCGCGGCTTGGTCAGCATCACGAAGGCCTTGACGCGGGCCCCGAATGGCCGATGGCCCCCCGGGCTGGGAGTCAAGATGACCCCTGCGGGTCGGGACTCGACGGCCGTCACGCACACCCCTGACAGAGAAATTCCCAGCAAGTCCCCGGTGATTCCGGACGTTCCCGGACGTGAAGGCCCGGTAAAGACTTGCGCGTACCACGCCACTCTAGACGTTGCCCGTACGCCGCCATCCCCGGGGGTGGGGTCGTGTTGGGGGTGGTTCGCCGGGAGGCGGATTTCGCTGCTCCCCGCCACCCTGGAGGTGTCTGTCTCAACGTGCAGTCAGTCGAAAAAATGAGCGTTCCGGCAGGGGTAGGCTCGACAGCGCCCGGTGCGCCCTCAGTCACCGGGATTCGACATGTGGAGAGGAGCCCTGACCCAGGGTGAGCACCAAGCCGACCACCACAGACCTCGAGTGGACCGAGCTGGACCAGCGGGCCGTAGACACCGGCCGCGTACTGGCCGCGGATGCTGTACAGAAGGTCGGCAACGGCCATCCAGGTACGGCGATGAGCCTGTCCCCGGCCGCGTACACCCTCTTCCAGAAGGTGATGCGGCACGACCCGGCGGACGCCGAATGGGTCGGCCGCGACCGGTTCGTCCTGTCCGCGGGCCACTCGTCCTTGACCCTCTACGTCCAGCTGTACCTGGCCGGTTTCGGCCTGGAGCTGGATGACCTCAAGGCGTTCCGTACCTGGGGTTCCAAGACCCCCGGCCACCCGGAGTACGGCCACACCACCGGCGTCGAGACGACCACCGGCCCGCTGGGCCAGGGTGTCGCCAACGCGGTGGGCATGGCGATGGCCGCCCGCTACGAGCGCGGCCTGTTCGACCCGGAGGCCGCCCCCGGCACCTCCCCGTTCGACCACTTCGTGTTCGCGATCGCCGGTGACGGCTGCCTCCAGGAGGGCATCTCCTCCGAGGCGTCCTCGCTCGCCGGCCACCAGAAGCTCGGCAACCTGGTCCTTCTGTGGGACGACAACCACATCTCGATCGAGGGCGACACCGAGACGGCCGTCTCCGAGGACACGATTCTGCGGTACGAGGCGTACGGCTGGCACGTCCAGCGCGTGGCGCCCAAGCCGGACGGCGACCTGGACCCCGAGGCGCTGTACAACGCGATCGAGGCCGCGAAGGCGGTGACCGACAAGCCGTCGTTCATCGCGATGCGCTCGATCATCGCCTGGCCCGCGCCGCACGCCCAGAACACCGAGGCCGCGCACGGCTCGGCGCTCGGCGACGACGAGGTGGCCGCCACCAAGCGCGTCCTCGGCTTCGACCCGGAGAAGACCTTCGAGGTCGCCGACGAGGTCCTGGCGCACACCCGCGAGGCTCTCGACCGCGGCCGTGAGGCCAAGGCCGAGTGGGAGAAGTCGTTCGCCGCCTGGCGCACCGCCAACCCGGAGCGCGCCGCCGAGTTCGACCGCATCAACGCGGGCGAGCTGCCCGAGGGCTGGGAGTCGCACCTCCCGGTCTTCGAGACCGGCAAGGGCGTCGCCACCCGCGCCGCCTCGGGCAAGGTCCTGCAGGCGCTCGGCGCGGTCATGCCCGAGCTGTGGGGCGGCTCCGCCGACCTCGCGGGCTCGAACAACACGACCATCGACAAGACGTCGTCGTTCCTGCCGGCCGGCAACCCGCTGCCGGAGGCCGACCCGTACGGCCGCACCGTGCACTTCGGCATCCGCGAGCACTCCATGGCCGCGGAGATGAACGGCATCGCGCTGCACGGCCACACGCGTATCTACGGCGGCACCTTCCTGGTGTTCTCCGACTACATGCGCAACGCCGTGCGCCTGTCCGCGCTGATGCACCTGCCGGTGACGTACGTGTGGACGCACGACTCGATCGGCCTCGGCGAGGACGGCCCGACCCACCAGCCGGTCGAGCACCTGGCCTCGCTGCGCGCGATCCCCGGCCTCAACGTGGTCCGCCCGGCGGACGCGAACGAGACGGCCATCGCCTGGCGCGAGATCCTCAAGCGCTACACCAAGGTGTTCGGCAAGGGGGCCCCGCACGGCCTCGTGCTGACCCGCCAGGGTGTGCCGACGTACGAGGTCAACGAGGATGCCGCCAAGGGCGGTTACGTCCTGTTCGACGCCGAAGGCGGTGACGCCCAGGTCGTGCTCATCGGCACCGGCTCCGAGGTCCAGCTCGCCGTCGGCGCGCGCGAGCAGCTGCAGGCGGCCGGCATTCCGACCCGAGTGGTCTCGATGCCGTGCGTCGAGTGGTTCGAGGAGCAGGACCAGGAGTACAAGGACAGCGTCCTGCTGCCCTCGGTCAAGGCGCGGGTCGCGGTCGAGGCCGGTATCGGTCTGACCTGGCACCGCTACGTCGGGGACGCGGGCCGCATCGTCTCGCTGGAGCACTTCGGCGCCTCGGCCGACGGCAAGGTCCTCTTCCAGGAGTTCGGCTTCACTGCCGAGCACGTGGCCGCCGCCGCGCGGGAATCTCTCGCCGCCGCAGCGCGCTGACGCCGGTATACGAACAAGTAGGAGATGCATTTCTCATGACAGACGCACTCAAGCGCCTCTCCGACGAAGGCGTCGCGATCTGGCTCGACGACCTGTCGCGCAAGCGGATCACGTCCGGCAACCTGGCCGAGCTGATCGACCAGTCGCACGTGGTGGGCGTCACGACCAACCCGTCGATCTTCCAGAAGGCGATCAGCAGCGGCGACGGTTACGAGCAGCAGCTCACCGACCTCGCCGCCCGCAAGGTCACCGTCGAAGAAGCCATCCGCATGATCACGACGGCTGACGTGAGGGACGCCGCCGACATCCTGCGCCCTGTCTTCGACGCGACCGAGGGCCAGGACGGCCGGGTCTCCATCGAGGTCGACCCGCGCCTGGCGCACAACACCAGGGCGACGGTGGCCGAGGCCAAGCAGCTGGCCTGGCTGGTGGACCGCCCGAACACGCTCATCAAGATCCCGGCCACCAAGGCGGGTCTGCCGGCGATCGCCGAGACCATCGGCCTCGGCATCAGCGTCAACGTCACGCTGATCTTCTCGCTCGAGCGCTACCGCGAGGTCATGGACGCCTACCTGACCGGCCTGGAGAAGGCCAAGGAGCGCGGCCTGGACCTGTCGAAGATCCACTCCGTGGCGTCCTTCTTCGTGTCCCGCGTGGACACCGAGATCGACAAGCGGATCGACGCGCTCGGCACGGACGAGGCCAAGGCCGCCCGCGGCAAGGCCGGTCTGGCCAACGCGCGGCTCGCCTACGAGGCGTACGAGGAGGTCTTCTCCTCCGACCGCTGGGCCGCGCTCGACAAGGCGCACGGCAACAAGCAGCGTCCGCTGTGGGCCTCGACGGGCGTCAAGGACAAGGCGTACAAGGACACCCTGTACGTGGACGACCTGGTCGCCCCGAACACGGTGAACACCATGCCGGAGGCCACGCTCGACGCGACCGCCGACCACGGGCAGATCACCGGCAACACGGTGACCGGCACGTACGAGCAGTCCCGCGCCGAACTCGCCGCCGTCGAGAAGCTGGGGATCTCCTACGACGAGGTCGTGCAGCTCCTCGAGGACGAGGGCGTCGAGAAGTTCGAGGCCGCCTGGAACGACCTGCTCAAGTCCACCGAGGCGGAGCTCAAGCGCCTCGCACCCTCGGAGGCGTAAATCTTGTCAAGCAGCAATCCGCTGCGTGACGCCGCAGACCGACGGCTCCCGCGTATCGCGGGGCCGTCGGGCCTGGTGATCTTTGGCGTCACGGGCGATTTGTCCCGTAAAAAGTTGATGCCCGCCGTCTACGACCTCGCCAACCGGGGCCTGCTTCCGCCGGGCTTCTCGCTGATCGGCTTCGCCCGCCGCGAGTGGCAGGACGAGGACTTCGCGCAGGAGGTCCACGACGCGGTCAAGGCGCACGCCCGTACGCCGTTCCGCGAGGAGGTCTGGCAGCAGCTCATCCAGGGGATGCGCTTCGTCCAGGGCGACTTCGACGACGACGAGGCGTTCGAGACGCTGAAGTCGACGATCCAGGAGCTCGACAAGGCGCAGGGCACGGGCGGCAACTTCGCCTTCTACCTGTCGGTGCCGCCGAAGTTCTTCCCCCAGGTCGTGCAGCAGCTCAAGAAGCACGGGCTCGCCGACCAGAAGAACGGCTCCTGGCGCCGCGCGGTCATCGAGAAGCCCTTCGGCCACGACCTCGTCTCCGCCAAGGAGCTCAACCAGGTCGTGCACGAGGTCTTCCCGCCCAACGAGGTCTTCCGGATCGACCACTACCTGGGCAAGGAGACCGTTCAGAACATCCTGGCCCTGCGGTTCGCGAACACCATGTTCGAGCCGCTGTGGAACCGCTCCTACGTCGACCACGTGCAGATCACGATGGCCGAGGACATCGGCATCGGCGGCCGGGCCGGCTACTACGACGGCATCGGCGCGGCCCGTGACGTCATCCAGAACCACCTGCTCCAGCTGATGGCGCTGACCGCGATGGAGGAGCCCGCCTCCTTCGACGCGGACGCGCTCGCGGCCGAGAAGACCAAGGTGCTCGGCGCCGTGCGGCTGCCCAAGGACCTCGGCAAGGACACGGTGCGCGCGCAGTACGCGGCCGGGTGGCAGGGCGGCGAGAAGGCCGTCGGCTACCTCCAGGAAGACGGCATCGACCCCCAGTCGAAGACCGACACCTACGCCGCGATCAAGCTGGGGATCGACAACCGCCGCTGGGCGGGCGTCCCGTTCTACCTGCGCACCGGCAAGAGGCTCGGCCGGCGCGTCACGGAGATCGCGGTGGTCTTCCAGCGCGCCCCGCACTCCCCCTTCGACCACACCGCCACGGAGGAGCTGGGCCAGAACGCCCTGGTCATCCGGGTGCAGCCGGACGAGGGCGTGACCGTGCGGTTCGGCTCGAAGGTGCCGGGCACCTCGATGGAGGTCCGGGACGTCTCCATGGACTTCGCGTACGGCGAGTCCTTCACGGAGTCGAGCCCCGAGGCCTACGAACGCCTCATCCTGGACGTCCTGTTGGGCGACTCCAACCTCTTCCCGCGCGTGGAGGAGGTCGAGCTGTCCTGGAAGATCCTCGACCCGATCGAGCAGTACTGGGACAAGCACGGCAAGCCCGCCCAGTACCCCTCGGGGACGTGGGGTCCGGACGAGGCGGACGAAATGCTCGCACGAGACGGACGGAGCTGGCGTCGGCCATGAAGATCGACCTTACGGACACCACGGCCAGCAAGATCAACAAGGCGCTGGTCCAGGGTCGCCGGGCCATCGGCACGCCCGCCGTCGGCATGGTGCTCACCCTCGTCATCGTCACCGACGAGGAGAACGCCTACGACGCCCTGCGCGCCGCCAGCGACGCCTCGCGCGAGCACCCCTCGCGCACCCTCGTCGTCATCAAGCGGGTCTCGCGCTCGCCCCGCGACCGCACGAGCTCCCGCCTGGATGCCGAGGTACGGGTCGGCGCGGACGCGGGCACCGGCGAGACGGTGATCCTCCGGCTCTACGGCGAGGTGCTCAACCACGCCCAGTCGGTGGTCCTGCCGCTGCTCCTGCCGGACGCGCCGGTCGTCGTCTGGTGGCCGGTGAACGCGCCGGTCGACCCGGCGCAGGACCCGCTGGGCGCGCTCGCCCAGCGCCGCGTGACCGACACCTATGCGGCCGAGCAGCCCATCCGGGAACTGATCGCCCGCGCCGAGGCCTACACCCCCGGCGACACCGACCTGTCGTGGACCCGCATCACGCCGTGGCGCTCGATGCTGGCCGCGGCCCTCGACCAGATCGCCTGCAAGGTGACCGCCGTCGAGGTGGAGGGCGAGGAGTTCAACCCGAGCTGCGAACTGCTCGGCATGTGGCTCGCCGACCGGCTGAAGGTGCCGGTCAAGCGCTCCCTGTCGGCAGGCCCGGGCCTCACCGCCGTACGCATGGAGACGGACGGCGGCCCGATCATCCTGGACCGCGCCGACGGCTCGCTCGCCACGCTGTCCGTGCAGGGCCAGCCGGACCGCGCGGTGGCGCTCAAGCGCCGCGAGACCTCCGAGCTCATCGCGGAGGAGCTGCGCCGCCTCGACCCGGACGACACCTACGCCTCGGCGCTGAAGTTCGGCGTGGACCGGCTCGGCGAGGGCGCCGAGGCCAAGGCCGTACCGGCCAAGGAGGACGCGGAGGCCAAGCAGGCTCCCGCTCCCGCTGCCGCGAAGAAGGCGGCGCCGGCCAAGAAGGCAGCGGCCAAGTGAGCACGCCTCAGCTCGTCGTCCACCGCGACAAGGAGCTGATGGCGCGGGCCGCCGCGGCCCGGCTGATCACGAAGGTCGTGGACGCCCAGGCCGCCCGCGGCTCGGCATCCGTCGTCCTCACGGGCGGCCGCAACGGCAACGGGCTGCTGGCGGCCCTTGCCTCGTCGCCGGCCCGGGACGCGATCGACTGGTCGCGCCTGGACCTGTGGTGGGGCGACGAGCGCTTCGTGCCCGAGGACGACCCGGAGCGGAACTACACGCAGGCGCGTGCCGCACTGCTCGACGCGGTGCCGCTCGACCCGAAGCGGGTGCACGCGATGCCCGCCGCGGGCGGGGCGTACGGCCAGGACGCGGACGCGGCGGCAGCCGCCTACGCGGCGGAGCTCGCGGACGCCGCCGGCCCCGAGGACCACGGGCCGGTTCCGACGTTCGACGTGCTCATGCTGGGTGTCGGTCCGGACACCCATGTGGCGTCCCTGTTCCCGGAGTTGCCCGCGGTGCGGGAGACCGAGCGGACGGTCGTCGGGGTGCACGGCGCGCCGAAGCCGCCGCCCACCCGGATCTCGCTCACCCTCCCGGCGATCCGGGCGGCGCGCGAGGTCTGGCTGCTCGCGGCCGGCGAGGACAAGGCGCACGCCGCGGCGATAGCCCTGTCGGGCGCGGGCGAGGTGCAGGCCCCGGCGGCCGGCGCCTACGGCCGGGCCCGCACCCTGTGGCTCCTGGACGCGGCAGCCGCGTCCCAGCTGCCGCGGTCGCTGTACCCCCCGGCGTCCCCCTGACGCCACCCGCCTCGGCACTCCGGCCCGGCCCGCCCCTTCGGGGGTGGACCGGGCCGGAGTGCTGATGGGGCCCTCACGGGCACCCTCGGATTCTCAACGGCCGCGCAGCGAGCGGTACTTGGCGACCAGCGCCTTGCTGGACCCGTCCAGGCCCGGCACGTCCGCGCCCTCGGTCAGCGCCGGCTCTACGCGCTTGGCGAGCACCTTGCCGAGCTCGACGCCCCACTGGTCGAACGAGTCGATGTTCCAGATGGCGCCCTGCACGAACACCTTGTGCTCGTACAGCGCGATCAGCTGGCCGAGGACCGAGGGGGTCAGCTCCTTGGCGAGGATCGTGGTGGTGGGGTGGTTGCCCTTGAACGTCTTGTGCGGCACGAGCTCCTCGGCCACACCCTCGGCGCGCACCTCCTGCGGCGTCTTGCCGAAGGCCAGCGCCTGCGTCTGGGCGAAGAAGTTGGCCATCAGGAGGTCGTGCTGGGCGACCAGGCCCGGCAGCAGGTCGGCGACCGGCTCGGCGAAACCGATGAAGTCGGCCGGGATGACCTTCGTGCCCTGGTGGATCAACTGGTAGTAGGCGTGCTGCCCGTTGGTGCCCGGGGTGCCCCACACGACAGGACCGGTCTGCCACTCGACGGGATTGCCGTCGCGGTCCACGGACTTGCCGTTGGACTCCATGTCGAGCTGCTGGAGGTACGCGGTGAACTTGGACAGGTAGTGCGAGTACGGCAGCACCGCGTGCGACTGGGCGTCGAAGAACGCCCCGTACCACACGCCCAACAGGCCGAGCAGCAACGGCACGTTGGACTCGGCCGGGGCCGTGCGGAAGTGCTCGTCCACCAGGTGGAAGCCGTCCAGCATCTCGCGGAACCGGTCCGCCCCCACGGCGATCATCAGGGAGAGCCCGATGGCCGAGTCGAAGGAGTAGCGGCCGCCCACCCAGTCCCAGAACCCGAACATGTTGGCCGTGTCGATGCCGAACTCGGCGACCTTGTCGGCGTTGGTGGACAGCGCCACGAAGTGCTTGGCGACGGCGTCCTGATCGGCCTTCAGCTCGGTGAGCAGCCAGTTGCGCGCCGAGGTGGCGTTGGTGATGGTCTCGATGGTGGTGAACGTCTTGGACGCGATGATGAACAGCGTCTCGGCGGCGTCCAGGTCGCGCACGGCCTCGTGGAGGTCGGCGCCGTCCACGTTGGACACGAAGCGGACCGTCAACTCCCGGTCGGTGAACGACCGCAGGACCTCGTACGCCATCGCCGGACCGAGGTCGGAGCCGCCGATGCCGATGTTGACAATGTTCTTGATGCGCTTGCCGGTGTGACCGGTCCACTCGCCCGAGCGGATCTTCCCGGAGAACGCGGCCATCTTGTCGAGCACGTCGTGCACGTCAGGCACCACGTTCTCGCCGTCGACCTCGATCACCGCGTCGCGCGGGGCGCGCAGCGCGGTGTGCAGCACGGCGCGGTCCTCGGTCGTGTTGATCTTCTCGCCGCGGAACATGGCGTCCCGCAGCCCGGTGACATCGGCGGCCGCGGCCAGCTCGCGAAGCAGCGCGAGGGTCTCGTCGGTCACCAGGTGCTTGGAATAGTCGAGATAGAGATCGCCGACCTGCAGGGTGTATGCGGTGCCGCGGCCGGGCTCGGCGGCGAACAGCTCCCGCAGATGGGTGTCGCCCAACTGCTCCCGGTGCTTGCCCAGTGCGATCCACTCGGGCATCTGGTTGAGCCTGGTACGGCTTCCTGCGTTCATCTCCGACATCAGCCCACTTCTTCTCGTACTTGCGTACCTGCCCCGCTGCCCCTCCAACCTAATTGATCAGGCGGCACGGGCAGGAATCAGCGCGGCGACGGCCACCATGAACAAGCCGGACGCCAGCAGGGCCGGGGTGTTGAGGCCCCAGGACGCCGCCGCGGCACCACCCACGAGCGCGCCCAGCGGGGTGCCGGCCACGGCAAGGGTGCGGAACGCCGCGCTCACCCGTCCCAGCATCGCCTCCGGCGACCGCTCCTGCATCAGCGTCGTCAGGTTGACGTTCCACACCATGCCCATCACCCCGAACAGCGCCATGGCGGCGACCGTCACCCCGAGCGCGCGAACCGTGCCCATGGCCGCCAGACAGCCGGTCTGGACGACCCCGGCGACGAGCACGCTCCCCATCCGCCCGAGCCTTCGCGCGAGCCGCTGTGCGAGCAGCCCGCCGGCGACGCTCCCGGCCCCGTACGCCGTGATGGTCGCGGCATAGCCGCTCTGCCCGGCGCCCAGCCAGCCCGTGATGTGCAGGACCAGCGTGGCGATGAGTGCGCCCATGCCGATGTTGCACACGGTGGTGGCCGCGCACAGGCCGCGCAGCGCCCGGTCCGCCCGGAGCGTCCGCAGCCCTTCGGCTATCTCGCCCCGCAGCGTGGACCCCGCCTTCCTGGCCGCCCGCTGCGGGGCGCTGGGCCGCAGCGAGGCGACCAGGGCCGCGGCGAGTACATAGCTGGCGGCGTCCATCCCGTACGGCGCCGCGACCGAGACCGCGAGCAGCACCGGCACCAGCGGGGCCGCCAGGAAGCCGCCCGCTATCTGCTGCCCGGTCATCACCCGGGCGTTCGCACTGCCCAGCGCGCCGCTGGGCACGAGCGAGGGCAGCAGGGCGGTGGCCGCGTTGTCGAAGAGGGTCCCCAGGGTGGTGAGCGCGAAGGCGAGCGCCATCAGCAGGCCCATGGAGGCGTGGCCGGCGCCGACGGCCACGGCGAAGGCGGCGACCAGGGCGCCCCGGACCAGGTCGACGGCCCACATGGCGCGGCGCTGGTCCACCCGGTCGGCGATCGCACCGCCGAGCAGTCCGAAGAGCAGCCACGGCAGATAGCCGCAGGCCGAGACGAGCGCGATGAGGAACGGATCGGTGGTGAGGGTGGTGGCGAGCAGGGGCAGCGCGGCGGTGCGCAGCGAATCACCGAAACGGCTGACGACGGCCGCCGTCCACAGCTTGCCGAAGCCCCCGCGCCAGGCCGGTTTCGCCGGCGACGCGCCCTCCACGGGCTGCGCTGCTGCCACAACTCCCCCTCGTGATCGACTGCTTCACAAGGTAGAGGGCACCACTGACAATCGCCGCCGGCCTGCGCTGTCATCCGTCGGGGCGGGCGCGCACGGGCCCGGATACACCGAAGGGCCCTGCGGATGAACCGAGTTCACCCTGTGGGCCCTTCAACTGTCAGATCTCGCCCCGGAGCTTGGCGAGCGCCTCGGCGAGGATCGCCTCGCCGTCCGCGTCGCTGCGCCGTTCCCGTACGTACGCCAGGTGCGTCTTGTACGGCTCGGTGCGCGGCGGGTCCGGCGGGTTGTCCCGGTCCTGTCCTGCGGGGAATCCGCAGCGCGGGCAGTCCCACGTCTCCGGAACCTGTGCGTCACTGGCGAAGCTCGGCTGCGTCTCGTGCCCGTTCGAGCACCAGAAGGAGATGCGGAGGCGCGGCGCGGACTCGCCCCGCTCTGCCTCCCCCATCGGCCCCGCTCCGACCCGGCTTCCCCGGATCGCGTTGCCACTTGCCACGGTCGTAACTCCCTGCGTGATGGTGCTCGAAGATGCCCCAGTCTACGTAAGGCCCAACGCGCGTCCAGTGATTGGAGTTACACCCCACCCCCGAAACGCCGAACGACGACGGCTTACTTGAGCTTCATCAGCAGACCAAGTACGACAATGCACGCGAACCAGCACAGACCGACCACGATGGTGATGCGGTCGAGGTTGCGCTCGGCGACCGAGGAGCCGCCGACGGAGGACTGCATGCCACCGCCGAACATGTCGGAGAGGCCGCCACCCTTTCCCTTGTGCATCAGCACCAGCAGCATCAGCAGCAGGCTGAAGACGATCAGGGCAATCGAGAACCCGACAATCACGGCTGGACCAACTTCCTAGGACTGATATGGCGACGGGGGCCGGGGGGACACTTCACAATCCCTGTCCCGGCCCCCGCAAGGGTACGACGGATCCGCGCTACCGCATACTTACTGGTCGCGGAAGCGGACGATCTTGACGAACTCGTCGGCGTCCAGTGCGGCACCGCCGACCAGAGCGCCGTCCACGTCGGGCTGGGCCATGATCGCGGCGACGTTCCCGGACTTCACCGAGCCGCCGTACTGGATGCGCACCTTGTCGGCGAGCTCCTGCGAGTACAGCTCGGCCAGGCGCCCGCGGATCGCTCCGCACACCTCCTGGGCGTCCTCGGGGGTGGCGACCTCGCCGGTGCCGATCGCCCACACGGGCTCGTACGCGATCACGATGGACTCGGCCTGGTCGGCCGGGATGTCCTTGAGGCCGCCGTCGAGCTGGGCCAGCGTGTACTGGACCTGCTGGCCGGCCTTGCGGATGTCCAGGCCCTCGCCGATGCAGAGGATCGGGGTCAGGCCGTGCTTGTAGGCGGCCTTCACCTTGGCGTTGCAGATCTCGTCGGTCTCGGCGTGGTACTGACGGCGCTCGGAGTGGCCCACGGCGACGTAGGTGCACTTCAGCTTGGACAGCATCGGGCCCGAGATCTCGCCGGTGTAGGCACCGGAGTCGTGCGCCGAGATGTCCTGGGCGCCGTACTTGATCTTGAGCTTGTCGCCGTCGACGAGGGTCTGCACGGAGCGCAGGTCGACGAAGGGCGGCAGGACCGCGACCTCGACGGCCTCGTAGTCCTTGTCGGCGAGCGCGAAGGCGAGCTTCTGGACGTGCGCGATGGCCTCGAGGTGGTTGAGGTTCATCTTCCAGTTGCCCGCCATCAGCGGGGTACGGGTGCTCACGGGTGTTCAGTCCTCCAGTGCGGCGAGGCCGGGAAGCGTCTTGCCCTCGAGGTATTCGAGGCTCGCGCCGCCACCGGTCGAGATGTGACCGAACTTCGACTCGTCGAAGCCCAGGTTGCGGACGGCCGCGGCGGAGTCGCCGCCGCCGACCACGGTGAAGCCCTTGCTGTCGAGCAGGGCCTGCGCGATGGCGGTCGTGCCACCGGCGTAGTCGGGGTGCTCGGCGACGCCGACGGGGCCGTTCCAGAAGACGGTCTCGGCGTCGGTGATCTTCGAGGCGAACAGCTCACGGGACTTGGGGCCGATGTCCAGGCCCTCCTTGTCCGCGGGGATCCGGTCCGCGTCGACGGTCTCGAAGTCGGCCGGGGCCTTGGTCTTCAGGTCGGGGAAGTCCTTGGAGACCAGGATGTCGACGGGCAGCACGAGCTCGACGCCGTTCTTCTCGGCGCGCTCCATGTACTCCAGGACGACGGGGATCTGGTCCTCCTGAAGGAGGGAGATGCCGACCTCGTACCCCTTGGCCTTCAGGAAGGTGTACGCCATGCCGCCGCCGATGAGCAGGCGGTCGGCCTTGCCGAGCAGCTCGTCGATGACGGCGAGCTTGTCGGAGACCTTGGCGCCGCCGAGGACGACGGTGTAGGGGCGCTTCACGTCCTCGGTGAGCTTCTTGAGGACGTCGACCTCGGTGGCGATGAGGTAGCCGGCGTAGTGCGGCAGGCGCGCCGGGAGGTCGAAGACGGAGGCGTGCTTACGGTGCACGGCTCCGAAGCCGTCGCCGACGTACACGTCCGCCAGGGCCGCGAGCCGGTCGGCGAACTCGCCGCGCTCGGTGTCGTCCTTGGCCGTCTCACCGGCGTTGAAACGCAGGTTCTCGATGACCGCGACCTGGCCGGGCTCAAGGCCGTTCACCGCGTCGTGCGCGGCGGGGCCCACGGTGTCCTGGGCGAACGCGACCGGGGCGCCGAGCAGTTCGGCGAGCCGCTCGGCGGCGGGCAGCAGCGAGAACTGCGGGTCCGGGGCGCCCTTGGGGCGGCCCAGGTGCGAGGCCACGACGACCTTGGCGTCGGCGGCGACGAGCGCCTTGATGGTGGGCAGCACGGCACGGATGCGGCCGTCGTCGGTGATGAGGCCTTCTGCCAGCGGCACGTTGAGGTCGGCGCGGACGAATACCCGCTTGCCGGCGACCCCTTCGGCGAGAAGTTCGTCGATCGTCTTCATAGAGGGTGACTCCTTGGGAGGTACGTGACGGACGGTCTGGACAGGCGACAGGGCCCGTACAGCGCGTCATTACGCTGCCCGAGCCCTGTAGCTCACATCAGGTGCCTACCGGACCGAGGTCAGAGCTGGCCGCCGACGAAGACGGTCAGGTCGACGAGGCGGTTGGAGTAGCCCCACTCGTTGTCGTACCAGCCCAGGATCTTCACCGACTTGCCGTCCTGGACCATGGTCAGGGAGGAGTCGAAGGTGCAGGAAGCCGGGTCGCTCACGATGTCCGAGGACACGATCGGGTCCTCGGTGTAGAACAGGATGCCCTTGAGGTCGCCGTCGTCGGCGGCCTTCTTGAACGCGGCGTTGACCTCGTCCTTGGTGACCTCGCGCTGCAGCTCCACGACGAGGTCGGTGGCCGAACCGGTCGGGACCGGCACGCGCATCGCGATGCCGTCGAGCTTGCCCTTGAGCTGCGGCAGGACCAGAGCGGTGGCCTTGGCGGCACCGGTCGTGGTCGGGATGATGTTCTCGGCGGCGGCGCGGGCGCGGCGCAGGTCCGAGTGCGGGAAGTCCAGGATGCGCTGGTCATTGGTGTAGGCGTGGACCGTCGTCATCAGGCCCTTGACGATGCCGAAGTTCTCGTCGAGAACCTTGGCCATCGGCGCCACACAGTTGGTGGTGCAGGAGGCGTTGGAGATGACGTGGTGGTTCGCCGGCTCGTACTTGTCCTGGTTGACGCCCATCACGATGGTGATGTCCTCATCCTTGGCCGGAGCCGAGATGAGGACCTTCTTGGCGCCGCCCGCGATGTGCTTCTCGGCGTCGGCCTTCTTGGTGAAGATGCCGGTCGACTCGATGACGATGTCGACGCCCAGCTGACCCCAGGGGATGTCGGCCGGGTTGCGCTCGGAGAGAACCTTGATGGTGTGGCCGTCGACCGTGATGGTGTCGGCGGTGTGGGTGACCTCGGCCTTGAGACGACCCAGAATGGTGTCGTACTTCAGCAGGTGCGCAGTGGTCGCGGTGTCACCGAGGTCGTTGACAGCCACGATCTCGATGTCAGCACCCTGCTCAAGGAGCGCGCGGAAGTAGTTGCGCCCGATGCGGCCAAAGCCGTTGATGCCTACGCGGATCGTCACGAACCGATCTCCTCGTTAGGTACGCCGGGTTTCTCGACGCCGGCGAGTTGTATGGGATGTCCCCGACCGGTTACGACCCTACCTCCCCGGGGCGGCCCTGGTGACATCGAGCGCGCCCGGATGGTTCCGATATGCCGCCCGGGCGGGCCCGAGGCCCGTACCTACCTGCGGGTACGGACCTCAAGGGACCTTCGGCCCCACTACGCGGCGTCAGCGGTGCAGTGCGCTGAGCACCTTGCCCATGACCTGCTTGCGGTCGGCGGCCGCGGGCACGTTCTCCAGGCCGAAGCCGAGGAGGACGGTATTGCGGGTGGTGACGGCGGCCGAGGAGTGGAACAGCGCCTGGGAGCGGGCCCAGTCGCCGCTGTTTTCGGGGCTGCCGGCCGGCGGTCCCGGCACGCTCCAGGGACCGAGCGAGGTCTCGAAGCCCTCGGCCCCCTGCGCGGTGCCGCCGACGACGAGGCGGGTGTCGTCGACGAACGCGCCGAGGCCTCCGGTGCCCGGGTCGGAGACATAGGAGACGGCGACCTCGACCTGCTTGCCCGCATACGCGCTGAGGTCGACGGCGACCTGCTGCCAGCCGTTGGAGGAGCCGGTGAAACGATTCCAGGCGCCGCTGGTGCCGCTCGCCTTGCAGGCGGGCGAGCCCAGCGTGAGGTAGTGCGCGAGGAAGGGGTGCTCCTGGAGCAGGAAGCCCTGGTCGCACTGGCTGGGCACGCTGGTGGTGCTGCCCCCGTTGGCGTCCGGCAGGGTCGTCCAGTCGTCCTGGCCGACCGTGTGGGCCTCGACGATCACCTGGTCGTAGCCGGGCTCGGTGTCGTAGCTGAGCTGGAAGTCCAGGCTCGGCTTGGCGGCGGCAGCCGTGCCCGTCAGGTCGACCGTGCGGGCGAGCCGCATGTAGGCGTTGTCCCGGTGCTTGGCCGCGGCGAACCAGGAGCCCTCGGCGGGCTCGAACGGGCTGCGGATCCCGGGGTAGCCACCGGCGGCCTCGCTCGTGAACTGCGGGAACTGCTGCGGCCCCAGGGTGTCGGAGGTGACCGTGTACGAACCGGCCGCGGTCAGCGGGCTGCCGGGGGCGGCGGCCAGTGAGGCCTTGGCTCCGGCGAGCCGTCCGGTACCGGCGAAGGCGGGCGGGGACTTGAGACCGGCCTTGTTGTAGGCGCCGAGGTAGTACTGCGAGAAGTCGTCGGACAGGGCGCCGCCGCCCAAGTCGACGCTGCCGCCCGCTTGTTCACCCGCGTTGACCAGCTTGCCGCCCTCGTTGACGAAGTCGCGTACGGCGAACATCGTGGCGGCGGCCGGCCGGGCGGCGCCGGTGTACCAGACAACGTTCTTGAAGTGGCTGAGCACGCCGAGCGCGCTCGGGGTGCCCTGGGTGGCGACGTCCCAGACCGCGGCCTTCTTGCCGTTGTCGGCGAGCGCCTTGGTGTAGAGCGCGGCGTTCTTGGCCGGGGCGGTGCCGCCCTCGTCGGCGAGCACCAGGGTGTCCGCCTTGGGCCGGTCGGCCACGGTGTACGTGAAGGGCGTGCTGGCCGTCCGCCTGCCCGCGGCGGTCCGCCCGGTGAACCACACCTCGACCTTGTCCCCGGCGTCCGCGTCCTCGACCTTGGCGCGGTACTGGTCGAAGCGGAGGTTGTCGTGCCCGCCGTAGACCTGGCCGCCCTTCCAGGGCTCCAGATCCTCGGTCTGCGTACGGCCGCCGTTGATGCGGTAGTTGAGGGTCTTGTCGCGCACCGACTTGCGTACGGTGACGGCGACTTCCTGGTCGTCGTCACGGGTGTACGAGGTGGTGAAGGTGTCCGGCGTGAAGTCGGGGGCGTCGATGCCGACCGAGGAGGAGGGCTGGTCGGGGTGGGCGGAGGTCTCGGCGACCGAGAGCGCGAAGGGGATGTTCTTCTCGAACTCGCCCTGGATCAGCTTCTCGCTGTCGGGGAAGTTGAAGTCGGACGGGCAGTCGGCCGCGTTCCACTCGTCGCCCGGGTCGGCATTGGACGCGGTGGTGCACGTCGACATCTCGGGGGTGAACATCATCGTGCCGTTGACGTTCGCCGCGTGGCCGTCGGCCTCGCCGTTGGTGGTGTAGAGCGCGGAGGAGACCTCGGAGAGGTAGCCGGGGATGGCCGGCTTGTCGGGGGTGCCCGCGAGGGACTTGTAGATGACGTCGTCGGGGGTCGGCGTGGCGACCTGCCAGCCCACTCCGTAAAGCAGCAGTTCGGCCGCGGAGTGGTAGTTGATGGCGTAGTTGAAGTGGACCCGCTTCTCGAAGGAGTCGAGCGCCTTGGTCTCGGGCTCGCTGCCCGCACTCGGGCCGCGGTAGGTCTCGCTCGCCGGATCGGGGGACGAACCCTCGTTGTCGTAGCCCCACTTGTAGGCGAAGTTGCGGTTGGGGTCGACGCCGTCGCCGGCCGTGATCTTGCCGTCGCCGTTGTTGTCGCGGAGGTTCTTGCGCCACAGCCGGTTGCCGGGCGTGAACGTGAAGTCGTAGCCGTCCGGGTTGGCGGAGATCACGAACCACAGCTCGGTGGAGTCCACGATCTTGGTGATCCGCGGGTCCTTGCCGTAGTTGTCGAGGTAGTAGTGCATCAGCCGCCGGGTCATCTCGGGGGTGATCCACTCGCGGGCGTGCTGGTTGGACATGTACAGCGTGGCGGGCTTGGAGCCGTCCCTGGACTTGCCCGCGCCCTTGGTGAGCTTCACGGCGAGGATGTCCTGGCCGTTGACCGTCTTGCCGATCGACTCGACCTTGGTGAGGGACGGGTTGGCCTTGCCGGTGTCGAGGATCTCCTGCTTCAGCCCGTTCTTACCGCTGTACGGGCGGAAGACGCCGTCGCCCGCGGCCTTGAGGCGGCCCTGGGCCTGGGCGGACACCTTGTGCTCGGTGAGCTTCACGCCCTTGCCGCTCAGTGCCGCGGCCTGGGTCTTGGTGAGGTACAGCTCGACTCCGGCCGAGCCCTTGGCGGGCAGCTGGGCGCCCAGCTCCTGGGCGTCGGCACCGGCCTCCAGGAGCAGCGGCAGCTGTGCGCGGCTGACCTGGGCGTTCCAGACGACGATTCCCTCGCCGTCCGCTCCGCTCTGACGGGCCTGGGCGACGGGTACCGCCACCAGTCCGGCCGTCAGCAGTGATGCAGCGGCGAGGATCGCTCTCGCTCTGCGTCTCATGAGCCCCCCTTGCAGTTGTCTGCCACGAAAGTGGACAGACGCCAGGCTCATGACACTTCATGATCATGTCAATACCGCGAGCTTCGCGCCGGTACGAGCCGGAGACGGGCCCGGCGCCCACCAAGTGGGCGCCGGGTCAAGCGAGTTGAGGAGCGGGCGGGATCAGCCGACCAGGCCGTCCGCCATCTCCTCGCTCAGGTTGGACTCGGTGCCGGGGATCCCCAGGTCCTGGGCCCGCTTGTCGGCCATGGCGAGCAGGCGGCGGATCCGGCCCGCGACCGCGTCCTTGGTCAGCGGCGGGTCGGCGAGCGCGCCCAGCTCCTCCAGGGAGGCCTGCTTGTGCTCCATGCGCAGCCGGCCGGCCGCCGCGAGGTGCTCGGGGACCTCCTCGCCGAGGATCTCCAGGGCGCGCTGGACGCGGGCCCCGGCGGCGACGGCCGCACGGGCCGAGCGGCGCAGGTTGGCGTCGTCGAAGTTGGCCAGGCGGTTGGCGGTGGCGCGGACCTCGCGGCGCATCCGCCGCTCCTCCCAGGCCAGCACCGACTCGTGCGCGCCGAGCCGGGTGAGCAGGGCGCCGATGGCGTCGCCGTCGCGGACGACCACCCGGTCCACACCGCGCACCTCACGGGCCTTCGCCGCGATCTGGAGCCGCCGGGCGGCGCCGACCAGGGCGAGGGCCGCCTCCGGGCCCGGGCAGGTCACCTCCAGGGACGAGGAGCGGCCCGGCTCGGTCAGCGAACCGTGTGCCAGGAACGCGCCCCGCCAGGCGGCCTCGGCGTCACAGGTGGCCCCCGAGACCACCTGGGGCGGCAGGCCGCGGATGGGACGGCCGCGGCCGTCGACGAGCCCGGTCTGGCGGGCCAGCTGGTCGCCGCCCGCCACGACCCGTACGACGAAGCGCGAGCCTCTGCGCAGGCCGCCCGGAGCCATCACGATCAGCTCGGAGCTGTGCCCGAAGATCTCCAGAATGTCCCGCTTGAGCCGGCGTGCCGCCATCGCGGTGTCCAGCTCCGCCTCGATCACGATGCGGCCGCTCACCAGGTGCAGCCCGCCCGCGAACCGAAGAATCGCCGAGACCTCCGCCTTCCTGCAGCAGGTCCGGGTGACGGGCAGCCGGGAAATTTCGTCCTTCACCGCCGGCGTCATCGCCATGGGCCGATCCTTCCATGCATCCGGAAAATACGGTCGTACGCGGCGGCCAACAGCTCCGGATCGTGCTTCGGAGAACCATCGGGCCTGGCCACCGGCGCCAGCTCGACCTCGGCTCCGAGCCGTTTGGCGGCATCGGTCAGGCTCCCCCGGTCGGGCACGGCGGCCTCGTCGGCCAGCACCACGTCGAAGGCGAGTTTAGGGGCGTGTCGTCCCAAAACCTCCAAATGACGCTGCGGAGAGAAGCCATCGGTTTCACCCGGTTGTGGCGCGAGGTTCAGCGAGAGGACCTTGCGGGCCTTGGTCTCGGTGAGCGCGTCGAGCAGTTCGGGCACCATCAGATGCGGGATGACGGAGGAGAACCAGGAGCCCGGACCGAGCACCACCCAGTCCGCGTCGAGCACCGCGGCGACCGCCTCGGGGACGGCCGGCGGGTCGTGCGGGACGAGCTGCACGGAGAGCACCTCGCCGGGCGTGAGCGCCACCGTGGCCTGGCCGCGCACGGTGTCCACGTCGTCGGGACGCTCCGGATCGTGACCCCGTACGAGGGCTTCCAGCTCCAGCGGGACGGCCGACATCGGCAGGACCCGGCCCTGGGCGCCGAGCAGCTTGCCGACCAGGTCGAGCGCCTGCACATGGTCGCCGAGCTGCTCCCACAGGGCGACGATCAGGAGGTTGCCCACCGCGTGCTCGTGCAGGTCGCCCTTGGACTGGAAGCGGTGCTGGATGACGCGGGACCAGGTCTGGCCCCAGTCGTCGTCGCCGCACAGGGCCGCGAGGGCCTTGCGCAGGTCGCCCGGCGGGAGCACGCCCAGCTCGTCGCGGAGGCGGCCGCTGGAGCCGCCGTCGTCGGCCACGGTGACGACGGCCGTCAGGTCGCCGGTGATGCGGCGCAGCGCGGCGAGCGAGGCGGACAGGCCCATGCCGCCGCCGAGCGCGACGACCTTGGGCTGGGCGCCCCGCTTGCGGCCGGTGCGCAGCACCGGTCCGGCGGTGCGCCGGCGGTACACCTTCACTCGCGCCCCATGTCCCGGTGGACGACGACGGTCTCGATCCCCTCGGAGGCGAGGCGGGCGGCGAGCTTCTCGGACATGGCGACCGAGCGGTGCTTGCCTCCGGTGCAGCCCACCGCGATCGTCACGTACCGCTTGCCCTCGCGGCGGTAGCCCGTCGCGATCAGCTGGAGCAGCTCGCTGTACTGGTCGAGGAACTCCTTGGCGCCGGGCTGGTTGAAGACGTAGCCCGACACCTCCTCGTTCAGACCGGTGAACGGACGCAGCTCGGGCACCCAGTGCGGGTTGGGCAGGAAGCGGCAGTCGACCACCAGGTCGGCGTCGACCGGCAGGCCGTACTTGTAGCCGAACGACATGACCGTGGCGCGCAGCTCCGGCTCCTCGTCGCCGGCGAACTGGGCGTCCATCTTGGCGCGCAGCTCGTGGACGTTGAGGCTGGAGGTGTCGATCACCAGGTCGGCGTCGCCGCGCAGCTCGCGCAGCAGGTCGCGCTCGGCGGCGATGCCGTCGACGATCCGGCCGTCGCCCTGCAGCGGGTGCGGGCGGCGCACCGACTCGAAGCGGCGCACCAGGGCGTCGTCGGAGGACTCCAGGAAAACGATCCGCCGGGTGACCTCCTTGGCGTCGAGGTCGGCCAGCGACTCGCGGAGGTTGTCGAAGAACCGCCGGCCGCGCACGTCGACGACGACCGCGATGCGCGCCACATTGCCCTGGGAGCGGGCGCCGAGCTCCACCATGGTGGGGATCAGCGCGGGCGGCAGGTTGTCGACGACGAACCAGCCGAGGTCCTCCAGGCACTTGGCGGCGGTGCTGCGCCCGGCGCCGGACATACCGGAGATGATCACCAGCTCGGGGATGGGCGCATCGGCCCCGCCGGCCTCGATCGTCGTGCCCGTACTCACGTGTACTCCCGCTTCTCGGTCTTCTTCGTGCTGCTCAGTCATGGCGTGCTGCCCCCGTCGTCCTCTTCAATGATCTCTCCTGTCGCCGTGTTCACGGCGGGCGCGGCCGGGGCCGCTTCGGCGAGGGCCGCGGCCAGGGTCTCGGCCGTCTTGCGGCCTATGCCGGGGACCTCGCAGATCTCGTCGATTGTCGCCGACCGGAGCTTCTTCACCGAGCCGAAATGCTTGATCAGAGCCTGCTTGCGGGTGTCGCCGAGGCCGGGCACGGCATCCAGCGGGCCCGCCTTGAAGCGCTTCGTCCGTTTGGCCCTCTGATAGGTGATGGCGAACCGGTGAGCCTCGTCACGCACCCGCTGGAGGAGGTAGAGCCCCTCACTGGAACGCGGCAGCACCACCGGATCGTCGTCCTCGGGCACCCAGACCTCTTCGAGCCGCTTGGCGAGCCCGCACACCGCGATGTCGTCGATGCCCAGCTCGTCCAGCGCCCGCTTGGCGGCGGCGACCTGCGGCTGCCCTCCGTCGACGACGAGCAGCTGCGGCGGGTAGGCGAACCGCTTGGGCCGGCCGTCCTCCTCCTGGAGCGCGGACACCTCGCCGGACACCGCGGCCGACAGCCCGCCGGGCTCCGTGCCGACCATCTCGGCGCCCTCCTGGCTCTCCTCCTCGACCCACTCGCCCGTGCGCACCTTCTCGGCCAGATAGCGGCGGAAGCGGCGGCTGATCACCTCGTGCATGGACCGGACGTCGTCCTGGCCCTCGAAGCTCTTGATCTGGAAGCGCCGGTACTCGCTCTTGCGGGCCAGACCGTCCTCGAAGACCACCATGGACGCCACGACGTCGTCGCCCTGCAGGTGCGAGATGTCGAAGCACTCGATGCGCAGCGGCGCGCTGTCCAGGTCCAGGGCCGCGGCGATCTCCTCCAGGGCCCGCGAGCGGGTCGTCAGGTCGGAGGCGCGCTTGGTCTTGTGCAGCGCGAGGGCCTGCTGGGCGTTGCGCGCGACCGTCACCATCAGGGCCTTCTTGTCGCCGCGCTGAGGAATCCGCAGCGAGACGTTCGATCCGCGACGGCTCGCGAGCCAGCCGCTCACCGCCTCCACGTCCTCGGGGAGCGCCGGGACCAGGACCTCCTTCGGTACGGAGTCGCCGGTCTCCTCGCCGTACAGCTGCTGGAGCGCGTGCTCGACCAGGCCCGCGGTGTCGACGGCCTCCACTTTGTCGGTGACCCAGCCGCGCTGGCCGCGGACCCGGCCGCCACGCACGTGGAAGATCTGGACGGCCGCTTCCAGCTCGTCCTCGGCGACCGCGATGAGGTCGGCGTCGGTGGCGTCGTTGAAGACGATCGCGTTCTTCTCCAGGGCCTTCCTGAGCGCCTCTATGTCGTCGCGCAGGCGGGCCGCCCGCTCGTACTCCATGTCCTCGGCCGCGGCCATCATCTGCTGCTCGATGCGGCGCAGGTACGCCCCCGTGCGGCCGGCCATGAAGTCGCAGAAGTCCTCGGCCAGTTCGCGGTGTTCCTCGGGGGTGACGCGGCCGACGCAGGGGGCCGCGCACTTGCCGATGTAGCCGAGCAGACAGGGCCGGCCGATCTGGGCCGAGCGCTTGAACACGCCCGCCGAGCAGGTGCGTACGGGGAAGACGCGGAGCATCAGGTCGACGGTCTCGCGGATCGCCCACGCGTGCCCGTACGGACCGAAGTAGCGCACGCCCTTCTTCTTGGCGCCGCGCATGACCTGGACGCGCGGGAACTCCTCGTTCATCGTCACCGCGAGGTACGGATAGCTCTTGTCGTCCCGGTACTTGACGTTGAAGCGGGGGTCGAACTCCTTGATCCAGGAGTATTCGAGCTGCAGCGCCTCCACTTCGGTGGCGACGACCGTCCACTCCACGGAGGCGGCCGTGGTGACCATCGTGGCCGTGCGCGGGTGCAGACTCGTCAACGGCTGGAAGTAGTTGGCGAGGCGCTGGCGCAGGGACTTCGCCTTCCCGACGTAGATCACCCGGCGGTGTTCGTCGCGGAATTTGTAGACCCCCGGCGAGTCGGGGATCTGTCCCGGCTTGGGGCGGTAGCTGGAGGGGTCTGCCATGCCCACCACCCTACTGGCGGGGGCTGACAACGCGGCGCCCCCGCCCGACGTCCCGGGACTCCGCCCCGGGCCCCGGCGAGCCGGCCGCCCACCCGCCCGTGCAGCGGGTTGAACCGGCTGAACCCTGGGGCTGAACCCCACACCCCGCGGGGGCTCAGCCCCCTGCACCCCGCATCACGCCAGAGCGGCGCGCGTCCTCACACGCCGGACAGGCCGAAGACGCCGGTGTTGGCAGGCACCAGTCCTGCCAGGGGCGCGGGGAAGTGCGCGAGAAACGATCACGGTCCGCAGGCGACCGGTGCGGGGGCGCGCCGTTGGGCCCCCGCACCGGCCTCAGGGGTGCTAGGCCTGCCCGCCCGGGCGGCGGCGCCGGCGCAGCGCCGCCGTGCCGAGCAGCCCGAGCGCGAGCACCGCGCCCGCCCCGGCCACGGCGGACACCGCGGTCAAGGGGGTGGTGTCGCCCCCGGCGGCGGCCGCGGCCTGGGCGGCCTGGGCTCTGGTCTCCTCGGCCGTCTCCGCATAGCCGCCCGCCTTGCCCGACCTGTCGTAGGCCGAGCCCGGCAGCTTGTCGCCGTATGCCTTGGAGACGCGCTTCTGGTAAGCGGCGAGCGTGGTGCCGTTCGCGCCGATCGCCTTGACGGCGTCCTCGTCGAGCGGCAGCACCTTGTCGCCCTTCTCGACGTACCAGGCGTTGATCTGCGGCTCCTGGAACACGGTGCCGCCGGGGAGTTTCGCGGCCCCGGCCGCGGCGTAACGGGACTCGTCGTCGCCGGTGGCTATGTTGACCACCGTCCAGGCGGAGCCCTGCTGAACCGTCCACAGCGATGCCTTCTGGCCGTCCGAGGAGACGGCCGTGGAGGCCAGGTATTCCAGCTGTGCGACGGGTGCGCCCGCCTTCCCCGCCACGAACTGCGGGGAGAGCGCGTAGACGGGCACGGCGTCGCCCTCGATGTGCGGGGCGGCGGCCTTCAGCGCCACCTTGCCGTCCCGAGCGAAGAAGCGGGAGAGCGTGTCGAGGGTGGCGGGGGCGGACGCGGCCCGGTGGGCCGCGGCCTTCGACTCGGCGGAGGCGAGCGGTGCCTGGTCGGCGAAGGCGTGCGGGGCCGCGAGAGGGATGAGCGCCGCGGCCAGTGCGGCGGGTGCGAGGCGGGTCAACTTCATCGTCGTCACGCCCCGATCCGGTACAGCGAGTGGGTCCAGGAGAAGGAGTTGTTGTTGACGTACCAGGCGTGCGAGGCCCAGTTGTAGCGGGTGCTGGAGGGCCAGGGATCGCCCCAGTACACCCAGCTGCTGGAGTCGTCGTAGCCGTACAGGACGTGCATGTGACCGCCGCCGCCGGACCACTGGATGCGGGTCTCGATCGGGCGGTTGTTGTTGATCTCGGTCTGTACGGTCGAGTAGCGCAGCCAACCGCTCACGTACGAGCCCGAGTTGATGCCCGCCCAGTCCAGGGCGTTCTGCACATTGCCCAGGTCGGCCTGCCAGTTGGGGCAGTCGTAGCCCTGCGCCCGGCCGAAGGCCGCGTTGCAGAACTGGTTCTGGGTGTAGTTGCGGCCGAACCAGGTGGCGATGGTGTTGCCGCTGCCGGCCCAGCACCAGTTGTTCTTCTGCTGGGACTGCATCGTGATGTTGAGCTTCTTGGAGCTCGCCGCGGCGGCTGCGGCGGGCACCGGCTTGTCGTTGTGCGGGGCGGCGGTGGCCGTTGCCGTGGGGGCGGCAAACAGGGCCGCCACCACGAGGGTGAGGGCGGACAGCCGTCTCTTCTTGCTGCGCATCGCGTTCCTCCCATGGCGGGGTGGGGGGTTGGGGATGGTGGAGGACCGCGTCCGGACGCTTGTGGTTGAGCATCGGACGTTGTCGAGAACAGGTCAACGCGCTTCAATGCGGGGTGGGACGCGGGTGTGAACGAAGTGGCCGGAGTGTGAACAACTCCCCTGCCGCCACCAGGTTTTCCCCGACCTGAGGCCGCCTCGCGCCCATCCCCCACCGTGAACGTTCACTGAGGAGTCCCCCATGCTCCACACCGAGGCCGATCTGGCGCAGGTGCTGCACACCGGCCCGTTCCACCTGGCACTGCGCGCCGCCCTGTCCGTCCGGGGCCTGCCGCTCCAGCGGGTCCAGCACCATCTCGCCGGGCGCGGCATCAAGGTCGGCGTGACCAGCCTGAGTTACTGGCAGCAGGGGGCGCGCCGGCCGCAGCGGCCCGAGTCGCTGCGCGCCGTGCGCGGCCTGGAAGAGGTGCTCGGCCTGCCTGCCAACTCCCTGCTGCGCCTCCTCGACGACACCTCGGCGGCCGACGTCGAGCGGCCCGCCGGGCGCTCCTACCGCTCGCTCGTCGAGGCGTCGGGGGTGGTGGAGCAGCTCATCGGCGAGCTGGAGTCCCCGGTGGACGGCGGCCTGCACACCGTCGGCCACCACGAGCGGATCCGCATCGGCGCCGACCGGGAACTGCGCGGCCGCGACTCGCAGCACGTCGTACGGGCCCACCGCGACGGCATCGACCGCTATCTGGCCATCCACCGCGGGGACGACGGCTGCGATCCGGCCCGGGTCGAGGTGCGCGCGGGCGAGAACTGCCGAACCGGCCGCGTCCGCTGGGACGCCGCCAGCGGGGTCCTGGTCGCCGAGCTGCTCTTCGACACCCGGCTGCGGGCCGGCGAGACGTATCTGTTCGGATACGGCTTCGAGGACGGTACGGGCGGTCCGAGCCGGGAGTACGTGCGCGGCTTCGCCTTCGCGGGGGGCCAGTACGTCCTTCAGGTGCGGTTCGACGAGCGGGCCCTGCCGGCCCGCTGCCGCCGCTTCGCCCAGACCTCCACGGGCGCCACCCGCTCCGGCCGCAGCGACCTCACCCTCAGCGGGCGGCACCGCTCGGTGCACCTGGTGGAGCAGGGCGTGCGGCCGGGGATCCTGGGGATCGACTGGGACTGGGAGTGAGCTCTTGGGAGGCCGGGCCGGGGGTCAGGCGTCGGGGCCGGCCACCAGCTGGCCGTCCTTGAGCTTCACCGGCACCTTGGGCAGCGGCACGGTGGCCGGGCCCTGGACCGGCTTGCCGGTCATCACGTTGAAGCGGCTGCCGTGGCAGGGACAGTTCGCGTGGCCGTCCTCGATCTTCTCCAGGAGGCAGCCGGCGTGCGTGCACTGGGCGCTGAACGCCTGGTACTCGCCCTTCGCCGGGCAGGACACCATGACCCGCTGCTCGCGGTAGAGCTTGGCGCCGCCGACCGGGACCGCGTCGGGCGAGCCGAGCGGCTCGGGCGCGGTCGGGGTCGGCGTCTCGGCGTGGCCGAGCTTGGAGTCGGTGGAGCAGGCGGCCACGCCGACCCCCGCGGCCCCGGCGAGGGCAGCGCCTTTCAGCACGGTGCGACGGGCGGCGGGCTGGCCGGTCATGGGTACTCCACTGAATCACTGGTCTCGGTCGGTCGCCTGCGCGGCCGACGCGGTCGTCGCGCGCAACCGACCCGGGTTGCGTATCGACGATACCGGCGCAGATCGCCCGCCCTTCGCCGGGGCTGCCGGAGCGGCAGTGGGATGGGTTACGTTCTGGGCCGTGATCGTCGTCGCCGGAGAGTCCCTCATCGACCTGGTGCCGCGGCACCCCGAGGATCCGCTGGGGCCGCTGGCTCCCCGGCCCGGTGGCGGCCCGTACAACACCGCGGTCGCCCTGGGCCGGCTCGGCGCGGGGGCCGCCTTCTGCTCCCGGGTGTCCACGGACGGCTTCGGCGAGGCCCTGCTGGGCGGGCTGCACTCGGCCGGGGTGGACACGTCCCTGGTGCAGCGCGGCCCGGAGCCGACGACGCTGGCGGTGGCGAGCGTCGCCCCGGACGGCTCCGCGCGCTACAGCTTCTACGCGGACGGCACCGCGGACCGCCTCTTCGAGCTCCCTCCGCAACTCCCGTCCCCGGTAAGCGCGTTGGCCCTGGGCACATGCTCCCTGGTACTCGAACCGGGCGCGACGGCGTACGAGGCGCTGCTCCGCCGGGAGTCGGCCAGAGGCATCCTCACCCTCCTCGACCCGAACATCCGCCCGGGCCTGATCCCGGACCCGGACGCCTACCGAACCCACTTCAGAAGCTGGCTTCCGTACGTGTCCCTCCTGAAACTCTCGGAGGAGGACGCGGAGTGGCTGGGCGGCGAGGTGGAGGAATGGCTGGCAGCGGGCCCGGAGGCGGTGGTGGTGACACGGGGCGCGGCGGGCCTGACGGCATACACGGCGAAGGGAGCCGAGCACGCGGTCCCCGCCGAGCGGGTGAGGGTGGCAGACACGATCGGCGCAGGCGACACGGTGAACGCCGCGCTACTGCACCGCCTCCCGGACCGGAACGCCCTGGTCTCGGCGAACTGGCCGGAGGTACTGCGCTACGCGGCAAGGGCAGCGGCGCTGACCTGCGAGAGAGAGGGAGCGCAGCCACCTACGGCGGAGGAGGTGGGGAGGGTCTGAGGGGGCGGGCCCGGGGGTGCGGGGACAGAGTCCCGCCAGAGCCGCAGGGGCGGGACCCGGCCAGAGCCCGAGGGCGGAGCCCCAGGACACGCATCCTCCCCGCCCCTTCCCCGCCCCCGGAGGCCACGCGGCGGAGCCGCAGAGTGTTACAGCGGGAAGGGGCGGGGAGAGGGACTCACGCCTTGCGAGCCCGGGTCGCCTTCTTCGCCGGCGCCGCCTTCTTGACCGCGGAGGCCGTCCGAGCAGAGGCCGTCTTCTTGGCAGGCGCGGCCTTCGCCGCAGAAACCGCCTTCTTCGCCGCCGCCTTCTTCACCGGCTTCCGCACCGGAACAGACGCGTCACTGATCCGGTCCGCCCCCAGAATGTCCCGCAGGAACTTGCCCGTGTGACTGGCCGGCACCGAGGCGACCTGTTCGGGCGTGCCCTCGGCGATGACCAGGCCACCCCCGTTGCCGCCCTCGGGACCCATGTCGACGACCCAGTCCGCCGTCTTGATGACGTCCAGGTTGTGCTCGATGACGATCACCGAGTTCCCCTTGTCGACAAGCCCCGAAAGCACCTTGATCAGCTTCGAGATGTCCTCGAAGTGCAGCCCGGTGGTGGGCTCGTCGAGCACGTACACCGTCCGCCCCGTGGACCGCTTCTGCAGCTCGGAGGCGAGCTTCACACGCTGGGCCTCACCACCCGACAGCGTCGGCGCGGACTGCCCGAGCCGGACGTACCCGAGCCCGACCTCGTTCAGCGTCCGCAGGTGACGGGCGATCGTCGGGACGGCCTCGAAGAATTCCAGGCCCTCCTCGATCGGCATGTCGAGCACCTCGGCGATGGACTTGCCCTTGTAGTGGACCTCCAGCGTCTCCCGGTTGTAGCGCGCCCCGTGGCAGACCTCGCACGGGACGTACACGTCCGGCAGGAAGTTCATCTCGATCTTGATGGTGCCGTCGCCGGAGCAGTTCTCGCAGCGTCCGCCCTTGACGTTGAAGGAGAACCGGCCGGGGAGGTAGCCCCGGACCTTCGCCTCCATCGTCTCCGCGAACAGCTTGCGGACGTGGTCGAAGACACCCGTGTACGTCGCCGGGTTGGACCGCGGGGTGCGGCCGATGGGCGACTGGTCGACGTGCACGACCTTGTCGACGAGGTCGTCGCCGTCGACCCGGGTGTGCCGGCCGGGCACGCTGCGCGCCCCGTTCAGCTCGCGGGCCAGGTGCGTGTACAGGATGTCGTTGACCAGTGTCGACTTGCCCGAGCCGGAGACACCGGTGACGGCGGTCAGCACGCCGAGCGGGAACGAGACGTCGATGTCCTGGAGGTTGTTCTCCTTCGCCCCGTGCACGGTGAGGCGGCGCGTGGGATCCATGGGCCGCCGGATGTCGGGCAGCGGGATCGACTTCTTGCCCGCCAGGTACTGGCCGGTCATCGACTCCTTGTTGCTGAGCAACTGCTTCAACGGGCCGCTGTGGACGACCTTTCCGCCGTGCTCACCTGCGCCCGGGCCGATGTCGACGACCCAGTCGGCCACCTTGATGGTGTCCTCGTCGTGCTCGACGACGATCAGGGTGTTGCCCATGTCGCGCAGGCGTACGAGCGTCTCGATCAGGCGGTGGTTGTCGCGCTGGTGCAGCCCGATCGACGGCTCGTCCAGGACGTAGAGCACGCCGACCAGGCCGGAGCCGATCTGGGTGGCGAGCCGGATGCGCTGGGCCTCGCCGCCGGAGAGCGTGCCGGCCGCGCGGTTGAGCGAGAGGTAGTCGAGGCCCACGTCGACCAGGAACTTCAGCCGCTCGTTGACCTCCTTGAGGACCCGCTCGGCGATCTTCTTGTCGCGGCTGTTGAGCTTCAGCTCGGCCAGGAAGTCCGCGCAGTCGCTGATCGACATCGCGGAGACCTCGGCGATGGACCGCTCCATCACGGTGACCGCGAGGACCAGGGGCTTGAGGCGCGAGCCCTCGCAGGTCGGGCAGGGCACCTCGCGCATGTAGCCCTCGAAGCGCTCGCGCGCGCCGTCGCTCTCCGCCTCGGAATGGCGCCGCTTGACGAACGGCACCGCGCCCTCGAAGGAGGTGGTGTACGCCCGCTCGCGGCCGTACCGGTTGCGGTAGCGGACCTCGATCTGGGTCTTGTGGCCGTAAAGGAGCGCCTTCTTGGCGCGCTGCGGAAGCCCCGCCCACGGGATGTCGGTGCGGAAGCCCAGCTCGTCGGCGAGCGCGCCGACCAGGCGGGCGAAGTAGTCCTTGGTGTGGCCGAGCGACCACGGCGAGACCGCGCCCTCGTCGAGGGACTTGTCCTCGTCCGGGATGATCAGCTCGGGGTCGACCTCCATGCGGGTGCCGATGCCGGTGCAGTCGGGGCAGGCACCGAACGGCGAGTTGAAGGAGAAGGAGCGCGGCTCCAGCTCCTCGAAGGAGAGGTCGTCGTACGGGCAGTACAGGTGCTCCGAGTACATCCGCTCGCGCTCGGGGTCGTCGGCCGCGAGGTCGACGAAGTCGAGCACGACCATGCCGCCGGACAGGCCCAGCGCGGTCTCCACCGAGTCGGTGAGGCGGCGCTTGGCGCCGTCCTTCACCGTGAGCCGGTCGATGACCACCTCGATGGTGTGCTTCTCCTGCTTCTTCAGCTTGGGCGGCTCGGCGAGCTGGATGGTCTCGCCGTCGACCCGGGCCCTGCTGTAGCCCTTGGTCTGGAGGTCTGCGAACAGGTCGACGAACTCGCCCTTGCGCTCGCGCACCAGCGGCGAGAGCACCTGGAAGCGGCTGCCCTCGGGCAGTTCGAGCACCTTGTCGACGATGGCCTGCGGCGACTGGCGCGAGATCGGCCTGCCGCACTCGGGGCAGTGCGGCTTGCCGATGCGCGCGAAGAGCAGACGCAGGTAGTCGTAGACCTCGGTGATGGTGCCGACCGTCGAGCGCGGGTTGCGCGAGGTCGACTTCTGGTCGATGGAGACGGCGGGCGACAGACCTTCGATGAAGTCGACGTCCGGCTTGTCCATCTGGCCGAGGAACTGGCGGGCGTACGAGGAGAGCGACTCGACGTAGCGGCGCTGCCCCTCGGCGAAGATCGTGTCGAACGCGAGAGAGGACTTGCCCGACCCCGAGAGCCCGGTGAAGACGATGAGGGAGTCGCGCGGCAGGTCGAGCGAGACGTTCTTCAGGTTGTGCTCGCGCGCGCCACGGACGATGAGACGGTCGGCCACGCCGGTCCGCACCTTTCTAGAGAGAGCGAGGGAGCTCCAGGAGCCCCCGTCCCAGGGTATGGGGGGCGCCACGGTGATGTTGTTGATTCTTGGATGAATCAGGACACGTTCCGAAACGGATCCGAGAAGGGAACCGACTACGAGCGTATAGCACGCGCATTCGATTTACGGACTCGTCCGGCCACCTTCACCCGGACGAGTGGCGGGGCTATCGTCGGCGCCATGATTGATCACGCGCGCGACCTGGCCTCTGTACGCGAAGCCACCGAACGGCTGCTCACCGCAGCCGCCGCACTGGACAACGCCTCCGTCACCGAGCCGTCACGGCTGCCCGGCTGGAGCCGCGGCCATGTACTGGCCCATATCGCACGGAACGCGGACGCGCTCGTCAACGTGCTGGCCGGGCGGCCCATGTATCCGAGCGCCGAGGCCCGGGACGCGGACATCGACCGCGACGCGCCCCGCCCGCTGGACGCCCAGCTCGCCGACGTGCGCGAGAGCGCGGCCGGCTTCCAGGCGCAGGGCGAGCTCCCCGCCGACTGGTCGCGCACGGTCGAGCTGCGCAACGGCGTCACCGACGCCGCCGCCCGCGTGCCCTTCCGCCGCCTCGTCGAGGTCGAGCTGCACCACGTGGACCTCGGGATCGGCTATGAGCTGGAAGACCTGCCCGAAGACTTCGTCCGGCGCGAGACCGACTTCCTCACCGAGCGGTTCGCCGGGCACCATGACCTTCCGTCGATCGCCCTGACCGACGACAGCGGCCGGAACTGGACGACTGGAGGTGGCGCCGACGGCAGCCCCGTCCAGGTGAGCGGAACCGCCGCGGACCTCGTCGGCTGGCTCGCCGGACGGCGTGACGGCGCCGCCCTGAAGGTGACCGGCGGCGCGCTGCCCGCCCTGCCCCCGCTGTGACCCCGGCGATAGGCTGAGCCCATGACGTACAGCGGAGCGGTGAAGGCCGGCGGTCCGGCCGATGTGCACGAGCTGACGGACCTGATGATCTCCAAGGTCGAGGTCGGGTCGATGAGCAACAACGCGTACCTGCTGCGCTGCCGGGCCACCGGCGAGCAGTTGCTCATCGACGCGGCGGCCGACCCTTCGACGCTGCTCACGCTGATCGGTGACGACGGCATCGCGTCCGTCGTCACCACCCACCGGCACGGCGACCACTGGCAGGCGCTCGCCGAGGTCGTCGCCGCGACGGGCGCGCGCACCTATGCGGGACGCTACGACGCCGAGGGCATCCCGGTCCCGACCGACGTCCCCGTCGAGGACGGCGACACGATCCGGGTCGGCCGCGTCGAGCTCACCGCACGCCACCTCGTCGGCCACACGCCGGGCTCGATCGCCCTGGTCTACGACGACCCGCACGGCCACCCCCATGTGTTCACCGGCGACTGCCTGTTCCCGGGCGGTGTCGGCAACACGTGGAAGGACCCCGAGGCCTTCGCCAGCCTCATCCGCGATGTCGAGACCAAGCTCTTCGACACGCTGCCGGACGAGACCTGGGTCTATCCCGGCCACGGCAACGACACCACCCTGGGCGACGAGCGCCCGCACCTGCCGGAGTGGCACGCACGCGGCTGGTAGCCGCCGCCCGGCGGCGCGTCCCGCCGCCGGGCCCGCCAGGGGGACCGGTCCGTTCGCCGTGCCGTAGAAGTCCATGCCTCGATCGTGGCACCCGCCACTGACAATCGGCGGTGCACGCGTGCGCCCGCCCGCCGTCCCGCACGCTTCCGCGCGCCCCCGTAACGCATGATCACTGCGGGTAGTTGGCGTGACATGCGCACCGCCACTCCCCCCACACCGCCTTCGATGATCCGCCTCGCGGCCGCCTCGCTGGCGGGCACCGCCATCGAGTTCTACGACTTCTTCGTCTACGGGACGGCGGCCGCCCTGGTCCTCGGCCCGCTGTTCTTCCCGACGTTCTCCGCGCTCGCGGGAACCCTGGCGGCCTTCGGCACCTTTGGTATCGGCTTCCTGGCCCGCCCCCTGGGCTCGGCCCTGTTCGGGCACATCGGCGACCGCTACGGGCGCCGCCCCGTCATGTTCGCCTCGCTCACGCTGACCGGGCTCGCGACGGTGGCGGTCGGCTGTGTGCCCTCGTACGCCTCGATCGGCATCGCGGCGCCCTCGCTGCTCCTGGTGCTGCGCTTCCTCCAGGGGCTCGGGCTCGGCGGCGAATGGGGCGGCGCGGTACTCCTCACGGCCGAGCACGCGCCCGCCCACCGACGCGCCCTGTGGACGAGCTTTCCGCAGATCGGCCCCTCCCTCGGCTTCCTGCTGGCGAACGGCGTCACCCTCGCCCTGTCCGCCGGGCTGAGCGACGCCCAGTTCGACTCCTGGGGCTGGCGGGTGCCGTTCTGGGGCGCCGGGCTGCTCGCGCTCGGCGGGCTGCTGCTGCGCACCTCGCTGGCCGAGACGCCGCAGTTCCGCGAGATGGGCGAGCCGGTCAGGCTGCCACTGCTCGAAGTGGCGCGCGGCCATTGGCGGTTGGTGCTCCTGACCGCGGGCGCCCTCTCGATCGGGTACGCCGTCTTCTACACGGTGTCGACCTGGTCGCTGGCGTACGCGACGGAACGGCTCGGGGTCGACCGCACGGTGATGCTCGTCTGCATCCTGGCGACCGTCGCGGTCATGGGCGCGCTGACGCCGCTCGCGGCGCTGCTCGGCGACCGCTACGGGCGTCGGCCGATGTGCCTGGTGGGGTGCACGGCGACGGTGGTGTGGATGTTCCCGATGGTGGCGCTGCTCTCGACCGGCGAGCCGCTGTGGATGTTCGCCGGGTTCCTGGGCGCGATGCTGGCGTTCATCTCGATGTTCGCGGTGATCGCGGCGTATCTGCCGGAGCTGTACGAGCCGAGGGTGCGCTGCACGGGCGCCGCGGTCGGCTACAACCTGGGCGGGGTGCTCGGCGGCGCGCTGACCCCGCTCGCGGCAACGGCGCTGGCCCGCGGCGACGGCCCGCCGTGGGGCGTGGCCGCGTATCTGACCGGCGTCGGACTGCTGAGCCTCGGCTGTTTCGCGCTGCTCCCCGAGACCCGGCCCGCGCCGCTGGCGCAGCCGGGTCCCGGGGCGGAGCCGGAGGCGGCCCCGGCGTAAGGCCACCTCCCTCTGGTCAGGCGCCGATGCTGTCCTTCTGGGGCTCCTCGGCCGCCGTCTGCTTCTTGGCGGCGATGAGGCTGGTGATCGTGGTGATGACCAGCACGCCACAGATCACGCCGAGCGAGACCGGGATGGAGATCTCGGGGACGCTCACCCCGTTCTCGTGCAGGGCGTGCAGCACCAGCTTCACTCCGATGAAGCCGAGGATCACCGACAGGCCGTAGCTGAGGTGCACCAGCTTCTTGAGCAGTCCGCCGATCAGGAAGTACAGCTGGCGCAGACCCATCAGTGCGAAGGCGTTGGCGGTGAACACGATGTACGGGTCCTGCGTGAGACCGAAGATCGCGGGAATCGAGTCCATCGCGAAGAGGACGTCGGTGGTGCCGATGGCGAGCATGACGACCATGAGCGGCGTCAGGATCTTCTTGCCGTTCTTCTCCACGAACAGCTTGGTGCCGTGGTACTTGTCGGCGACGCCGAACTTCTTCTCGACGGACTTCAGGAGGCGGTTCTCCTCGAACTCCTCTTCCTCCTCGCCGGAGCGCGCCTCCTGGATGAGCTTCCAGGCGGTGTAGATCAGGAACGCGCCGAAGATGTAGAAGACCCAGGAGAAGTTGGCGATCACCGCGGCACCGGCCGCGATGAAGATCGCGCGCAGCACGAGGGCGATCAACACGCCGAACAGCAGCACCCGTTGCTGGAGATGCGAGGGCACCGAGAACTTCGCCATGATCAGGATGAAGACGAAGAGGTTGTCGACGGAGAGCGACTTCTCGGTGATGAAGCCCGCGAAGAACTCGCCGGACGCCTGGCTGTTGCCGAAGAACAGCAGGCCGAGGCCGAAGAGCGCGGCCAGCACGATCCAGACCACGGTCCAGATGCCGGCTTCCTTGACCGACACGTCATGGGGCTTGCGCCCGATGAAGAAGTCGGCCGCGATCAGGGCACACAGACCAAGAATGGTCAGTACCCACAGGGTCATTGAAACGTCCACTGCGCCTCCGGCGTCGTACGGCTACTGATCAGCGTCGTCGCTGCCGGAGGTCTCTTCCACCCGGGCGCCTTCCCTCGCGCCGCGGGCCGGCGCCCCGGGACCCGTCCCGTGGGTCCGTATTGACGGGAACGCCGCAGTCGGGAGTACTCCCCTCCGCTGGAGGCAGCCTACCCGAATAACCAAGAGAAGGTAAAGAGATTGGTAAAGATCGACCAAATGGCCAGGTCGGAGGCGTTTGGTCTAGCTCTTACGGTGGAGTCGCCCGCGCCGTTCCGGAGCGGGCAGGGGCGCTAGCGGGGCCAGGCGGCGCGGGCCTCGCCGACCTGGCCGAGGACCTGCTCCAGGATGCGGCTGCCGGGCGGCGTGAGCGGCGGCTCGTACGTCCAGGGGTGACCCACCCACGGGTCGGCCAGGTGGTCGTCGGGGACCGGGGTCAGCCGCAGCAGCGAGCGCCACAGCGGCTGGAGGACCGGCCCGTACTCGCTGGCCTCCTCACGGTCGGCGACCATCAGCAGGTGCACGCCGACCGAGGGGCCCTCGTCGGCGAGGTAGCGCAGCTGGTTCAGGGCGCGGTCGTCGAAACCGTGCGGGAAGTCGTTGACGATCAGAAGCTGCTCGGCGGTGTCCATCCCGGGCGGCAACGCGTCGGCGCCCGCCCCTGCCCGTACCGCCATCTGTACGAGGTCCACGCGCTCGATGAGCCGGGCAAGGACCTCGGCCACCCCGGCCGCGCCCGCCGCCGGAGGTGCGGCGAGCACCCCGGCCCGCGTGAGCGGGGCGAGCCGGGCCGCGGCCGAGCCCGCCGGGTCGATGACGTGGACGGCGAACTCATGGGCCGGATACACCGCGAGCAGCCGGGCCGCGATCGCCACCGCGGTGTCCACCGCCAGGCCCTTGACCTGGTCGGAGTCCATGAACGCGGCCGCCTCGGAGCCGCCGCGGCCCGAGTCGATCCACAGGCCGCGCTCGAGCGGCAGCCGGACCAGCATGGGGATGCGCAGCTCCGGCTGCTCGGGCAGCTGCAGATCGCCGATCCGCAGGGCCATGGGGAGCTCCATCGGGACCCGGTAGGCGTGCCACACCGGGTTGTCCCAGCGGGCGTACGCGGGCGGCAGGGCGGGCTCGACGACCTCGGACTCGGCTGTCAGCTGACCGAGGTCGCGGTCGAGGGCCTCCCTGGCCCTGGCGACGAGTTCCTCCCGCTTGGCACGGGCCTGTTCGCGCGCCTGGTCCCCGGCCGGTCCCATGCGGCCGCGCGGGTCGGACAGGGCTCGGTCGATCTCCTGCTCCATGCGCGAGTCGGCGAAGTCGACGGCGCTGCGGTAGGCGGCGACGGCGCGGGCCAGGTCCTCGAACATGCCCCACACCTGGTTGTAGAGCCGCTCGTCCATGGACCAGCCGGTCGCGTCGCCCGCGACGGGCTGCGCGGGCTCGCCCGGGGCCGCGGGCGGCGCGACCGGGGCCGGTGGCGGGGGCGTGCTGGTCTGGCGCCGGGGATGCGCGTAGTTGATGGGGCCGCCGTCGCCGACCGCCTGCTGGGGCGGGGTGACGGGCGGCTGGGCGTCGGCCGGTGCGGGCCCGCCCGAGGCTCCGGGCCCAGCCGCGCGCACCCGGGCGTCGTCGCTCGTACGGGGCGGGGGCGCGGCCACCGAACGGGAGACGCCGAGCGCGATCGCGTCCTGGATGGCGGTGGCCAGCTGCCCCGCCTCGGGCAGGCCCTGGTCGGCCAGCATGTCGGCGAGGCCGCCCGCGTATCCCTGGCCGATGGCGCGGATCTTCCAGGCACCCTGGCGGCGGTAGAGCTCCAGGGCCACGACCGCGGACTCGGCGCCGAGCCCGGTGATGGTGTAGCTGGCGATCTCGGTGCCGTCGAGGCCGGTGACCGCGACGAAGGGCGCGGCCACCGCGGCGAACCGGCTGGGCCCCGGCGTCCCGAGCGGCAGCGCGAGGAGCACGTTGACCCGGTGCACGCCCTCGCCCAGGGCCTCCAGGTCCACGGCCAGGCGGTGGTCGGCGGCGGCCTGCCGGGAGACCTCCAGGCCGGGCAGGCTCGGCGCGCCGGGGTGGGCGACCTGCTCCGCCCCGCGCACCCGGCCCTGCTCGTCGCCGAGCGTGGCACCGGCCACGATCGGGGTGCCGGCCGACACCCGGATCTCCAGTCGGGTCTGGGGCAGGGGGTGGTTCTGCCCCCGTACCAGCTCGGCCGTCATCGCCTCTGTCCCCTCGTCGAGTTGATGGTGGTGCGTGTGCTGCGTATGCGGTTACGGTGCAGCTCCCGGCGGCATCGTGCCTCCGGGAGCTGCGGTGTCCGGTCCTGCTCTGTACTGCGGTGTTCGGTACCGCGGCGCGGTCAGAGGTGCGGCAGGATCGCCGGCATCAGGTCCTGGAAGGTGCGGCCGTTGGCCGGGTTTCCGATGGCGGTCATCTGCCAGCCGGCGCCCACCCGGTGCACCTTGGCCATGATCTGCGCGGTGTACTGGCCGCCGCCGTCCAGCGTGTAGCGGGCCAGCTCCTGGCCGTTGGTCTCGTCGACCAGGCGGCAGAACGCGTTCTGCACCTCCTGGAACGTCTGGCCGGTGAACGAGTTCACCGTGAAGACGATCTGGTCGATGTGGACCGGCACGCGCGAGAGGTCGACCAGGATCGACTCGTCGTCACCGCCCTGGCCCGCGCCGCCCACGAGGTTGTCACCGGTGTGCCGGACCGAGCCGTCGTCGCTGGACAGGTGGCGGAAGAACACCACGTCGACGGGCTGCTTGTCGGCGAAGAGCACCGCCGAAGCGTCCAGGTCGATCTCCTGCGTCCGCTTGCCGAACAGGCCCCGGCGCGGTGCCGCCTGCCAGCCGAGCCCCATCCGCACCGCGGTCAGGGTGCCGCCACCCTGCTTCTCCAGGCTGATGGCCTGACCCTTGGACAGATTGACCGTCACGCGCTGTCCCCTCTCCCCATGTGTCGTTCTTGACATGCTTTGCGTTGTTGTACGTCTCGGGCCCGACCCTACGCAGTCCACCGGGCCACGCGGCCACGCGGGGGCTTTTTGTGGCGGTGTTGCAACACACCGCCCACGCAAGGAATCCGCCCCCGCGGCCGGCCTGTCAGGCGAGGCCCGCCTCCTTCATCTGGCGGAGCTCCTTCTTCAGCTCGCCGACCTCGTCGCGCAGCCGGGCCGCCACCTCGAACTGCAGGTCCGCGGCGGCCGCCCGCATCCGGTCGGTCATCTCCTCGATGATTCCCGCCAGTTCGGCCGCGGGACGGTCGGTGAGCTCCTTCTTCGCTCCCTTGCCGGCCTTCGCCGCCTTGGCGCCGAGGGAGGGCACCGGCGCCTTGGCCGCCTTGCCGTCCTTGCCCTTGCGGTATCCGCTGCCGAGCAGTTCCTCGGTGTCGATCTCCTCGCGCGCGATGGTCGCGACGATGTCGTTGATCTTCTTCCGGAGCGGCTGCGGGTCGATTCCCTTTTCTTTGTTGTACGCGATCTGCTTCTCGCGGCGCCGGTTGGTCTCCTCGATGGCCTTCTCCATCGCCGGGGTGACGCGGTCGGCGTACATGTGGACCTGGCCGGAGACGTTTCGGGCCGCACGGCCGATGGTCTGGATCAGGGAGGTGCCCGACCGCAGGAAGCCCTCCTTGTCGGCGTCGAGGATCGCCACCAGGGATACCTCGGGCAGGTCGAGGCCCTCACGCAGCAGGTTGATGCCGACCAGCACGTCGTACTCACCGGCCCGCAGTTCCCGCAGCAGCTCGATACGGCGCAGCGTGTCGACGTCGCTGTGCAAGTACCGCACCTGGATGCCCAGTTCGAGGAAGTAGTCGGTGAGGTCCTCGGCCATCTTCTTGGTCAGCGTGGTGACCAGGACGCGCTCGTCCTTCTCCGTGCGCTTGCGGATCTCGTGCACCAGGTCGTCGATCTGGCCCTCGGTGGGCTTGACCACGACCTCCGGGTCGACCAGGCCGGTCGGGCGGATGATCTGCTCCACGAAGCCGTCGCCGCGCGAGAGTTCGTACTTGCCGGGGGTCGCCGACAGATACACCGTCTGGCCGATGCGGCCGAGGAACTCCTCCCACTTCAGCGGCCGGTTGTCCAGCGCGGAGGGCAGCCGGAAGCCGTGGTCGACGAGCGTCCTCTTGCGGGAGGCGTCGCCCTCGTACATCGCGCCGATCTGCGGCACGGTCACATGCGACTCGTCGAGGACCAGCAGGAAGTCCTCGGGGAAGTAGTCGATCAGGGTGTTGGGCGCGGTGCCGGGCTCGCGGCCGTCGAAGTGCATCGAGTAGTTCTCCACGCCCGAGCAGCTGCCGATCTGGCGGAGCATCTCCAGGTCGTACGTGGTGCGCATGCGCAGCCGCTGGGCCTCCAGGAGCTTGCCCTGCTTCTCCAGCTCGGCAAGGCGCTGCTCCAGCTCCTTCTCGATGCCGTTGACGGCCTTCTCCATGCGCTCCGGGCCCGCCACGTAGTGGCTGGCGGGGAAGACGTAGAGCGACTGGTCCTCGCTGATGATCTCGCCGGTGACCGGGTGGAGCGTCGAGAGCGCCTCGATCTCGTCCCCGAACATCTCGATGCGGACGGCCAGTTCCTCGTAGACCGGGAAGATCTCGATGGTGTCGCCGCGCACCCGGAAGGTGCCGCGGGCGAACGCCACGTCGTTGCGGGTGTACTGGATGTCGACGAAGCGGCGCAGCAGCTGGTCGCGGTCGATCTCGTCGCCGACCTTGAGCGGCACCATCCGGTCGACGTACTCCTGCGGGGTGCCGAGGCCGTAGATGCAGGAGACGGACGCGACCACGATCACGTCGCGGCGGGTGAGCAGCGAGTTGGTCGCCGAGTGGCGCAGCCTCTCGACCTCCTCGTTGATCGAGGAGTCCTTCTCGATGTAGGTGTCCGACTGCGGGACGTACGCCTCGGGCTGGTAGTAGTCGTAGTACGACACGAAGTACTCGACGGCGTTGTTGGGCAGCAGCTCGCGGAACTCGTTGGCCAGCTGGGCGGCCAGCGTCTTGTTCGGCGCCATCACGAGCGTGGGGCGCTGGAGCTTCTCGATCATCCAGGCAGTCGTCGCCGACTTTCCGGTGCCGGTGGCGCCGAGGAGGACGACGTCCTTCTCACCTGCACGGATGCGCTTCTCCAGCTCGGCGATGGCCGCCGGCTGGTCACCGCTGGGCTGGTAGGGACTGACGACCTCGAAGGGCGCCACCGTACGTTCGATCTTGGAAACGGGCCGCATGCAACCACCGTACGACCCGCCACTGACAACCGGGGTCCGATCGCGCTCCGGTCACCAGTCGTGCGGGGAGGCGGAGCCCTCTCGCGACGGCTCGGACGCCGCCCAGCTGGTGCGTTCCGGGAAGGACGGGCGGTGGCGGGGCGCGGGGATCGCGCGCGGCGGACGCCTCTCCCAGTCCGGCTTGCCCATCACCACGAGCGGGTCGAACATCACGACCACCCCGGCGAGGATCAGGAAGGCGACTGGCCCGATCAGCATGGGCGCGAGCAGGGAGGCGGGCGACTCGCCGCCGGCCCCGGCGGTGGCGGCACTGGCGGCGGCGCCGTGCAGCCGGACGCTGAGCGCGGCCATCCCCGTGTAGTGCATGCCGCTGACGGCGATGCCCATGACGAGGCTGGCACCCAGGCTGGCCAGGAAACCGTGCACGGACACGGCGGCCCACAGCGCGGCCGTGGCGGCCACCACCGCGATCACCACGGAGACGCTGACGACGACGGTGTTGTACTCGAACTCGCCGTTCATCGTGATCCCGGCCATGCCCAGGTAGTGCATGGTGGCCACGCCGAGACCGGTGACGGTGCCCCCCGTGACGAGCGCCATGGGGGTGGCGCCCCGGTAGCCGACGATGAAGATGCCGATGCCCACCATCACGATCGCGACGGCGAGGCTGGCGAAGGTGATGCCCCGGTCGTAGCCGAGCGGTACCTCGTGGACCGTGAAGCCCATCATCGCGATGAAGTGCATGGTCCATATGCCCGAGCCTATGGAGGTGGCGCCGAGCGCCAGCCAGGCGGCTTTGAAGGAGCGCTCGGTCCGCACAGACCTGGCGGTGCAGCGCAGGCCCAGCGCTCCACCGAGGCAGGCCATGATGAACGCCGCCACCGGCGTCACAAGGCCATAGCTGAATCCGTCGACCGTCCCGTGCATACCCGTGTGCCCTTCACCCCGTACCGACTGAAGAGGCCCTACTCCTGATTGCGGCCCTGGTTCGGGGCGACATTAGGGCTCGCTGCGCGACAGGCAAACATTTTCCGGGCAATTTATCGACTCCGGGCGACTGAGGCGTGCCTCTATGTGACGATATGCACCCTTTGGCACCCCCGTCCCGCGACCCCGGCAGGCCTGTTTCGGGGCCGGGCGGGGCCGGGCGGGTCCGGCGGGCGGGCCGCGTTGTCAGTGGGCGGTCGTACCGTGGTCGGCATGGACAGCAATGCGCAGTTCGTCGAGTGGGCCGTCGTCGAGAGCGACATCGGCCCGCTGCTCCTGGCCGCGACCGGGCAGGGTCTGGTGAACGTGGTGTTCCACGCCGATGAAGCAGTGCGCGTGAGGGCCGTGCGGGCGCTCGCCGCCCGGTTCGGCACGGAGCCGGCCCCGGCGGTGCCCGGCCTGGCGGGCCCCCTGGAGGAGCCCATACGCCAGATCAAGGCCTATTTCGGCGGCGCGCTGCGGGAGTTCACGCTGCCGCTCGACTGGTCGCTGTCGTCCGGGTTCAACCGGCAGGTGCTGCGCGAGCTGGCGGCAGGGGTGCCGTACGGGTCGGTGGTGGGCTACGGCGATCTGGCCGGCCGGGTCGGCCAGCCCGGGGCGGCCCAGGCGGTGGGCGCGGCCATGGGGTCGAACCCGCTGCCGGTGGTGGTGCCCTGCCATCGCGTGGTGGAGAGCGACGGCGGGCTCGGCGGATTCGGCGGCGGCCTGGAGACCAAGCGGCAGCTGCTCGCGCTCGAAGGGGTGCTGCCCCAGCCGCTGTTCTGAGCAGCTCCATTCCCCTGGCCCACCTGTTTCGTACGCGGATACGGGCTGGCACACTGCGCCGGTGACTACGCTCTCCGACGCCTCCGGCACCGGCCGTGCGGTGCCCGATCCGGCGGCCCTGCCCGCGCTGCGGCGCCGCATCACGGCCGTGCTGATCGCGAGCCAGATACTCGGCGGCCTCGCCAACGCCACGGGGATCGCGCTGGCCGCGGTGCTTGCCGCCGAGGTCAGCGGCAGCCAGGCCCTGTCGGGGCTCGCCTCCGCGTCGATGGTGGTCGGGCCCGCGCTCCTCGCGATGCCGCTGGCCGCGCTGATGACCCGGCGCGGCCGCCGCCCCGGCCTGGTGCTCGCCTACCTCCTCGGGGTGGCCGGCGCCGCGGTCGTGGTCACGGGCGCCGTGATCGCCAGCTTCCCGCTGCTGCTGTGCGGCATGGCCGTCTTCGGCGCCGGCTCCCTCGGCAACCTCCAGGCCCGGTACGCCGCCGCCGACCTCGCCGAGCCGGAACGGCGGGCCCGGGCCATCTCCACCGTGGTCTGGGCCACCACGATCGGCGCCGTGCTCGGCCCGAACATAGCCGCGCCCGCCGGCCACAGTGTCACCCGCTTCGGCATACCGGCGGCCGCGGGCCCCTTCGTCTGGGCGGCCGGGGTGTTCCTGCTGTCCGCCGTGCTCGTCGGCGTGCTGCTCCGGCCGGACCCGCTGCTGACCGCCCGCGCGCTGGACGGCGGCGCGGCGCACTCCGCGGCGGCCCGCTCGCTGCGGGCCGGGGTCAGGGCGGTCAGGGAGTCCCCGCGGGCCCGGCTGGCGCTCGTCACCGTCGCCGTGTCGCACACCGCCATGGTGTCGATCATGTCGATGACACCGGTCGCGCTCACCCGTCACGGCGCGGACATCGAGCTGATCGGCCTCGTCATCAGCATCCACATCGCCGGCATGTACGCGTTCTCACCGGTGATGGGCTGGCTCGCCGACCGGCTCGGGCGGCTCTCCGTGATCGGCCTCGCGGCCGGGCTGCTGTGCTGCGCCGCCCTGCTGGCGGGCACGGCGGGCGCGAGCCACGGACAGACCATGGCCGGGCTGTTCCTGCTGGGCCTCGGCTGGTCGGCGGGGCTCGTATCCGGTTCGGCCCTGCTGACCGACTCGGTGCCGGGCCCCGCCCGCGCCGCCGTGCAAGGCCTGTGCGACCTGACCATGAACGTGGCGGCGGGTCTCGGCGGCCTCACGGCGGGCCTGATCGTGGCCCGCGCGGGCTATGGCTGGCTGAACGCGGCGGGCGCCTCGCTGCTGCTGCCGATGGCAGGCCTCGCCCTGTTCACCTCCCGTCGGCACGGGGCGAAGGAACAGAGCCCGGCGGCGCCTACAAGTTGATGTGATAGGCCTTGCGCAGCGTCTCGTGAACCGTCCACGTGGTGCGGTCGCCCTCGCGCAGCACACAGGCATCGCCAGGACCGATCTCCAGCGTGTCACCGCCCTCCACCTCGACGGTGGCGCGCCCGCTGACCACCACGAACAGCTCGTCGGCCTCGGTGTCGGTCACCACGCCCGGCGTGATCTGCCAGATGCCCCGGACCTGCTTCCCGTCCGCCGACTCCCACAGCACCTTCCCGGTCACCTCGGGTGCGCCGGACACGATCTGTTCCGGATCGAGCGGCTCCGGCTCCAGGTCGGCATCGGGGACACGCACGGCGAAGGAAGCGGGCGCGAGGGGGCTCGGGTCGACGGGGGCGGAACCGGCAGGTGCGGCAGAGGCTTGGTCCATGGTGCTCATGGCCGGTCAATCTAGCCACGTCGGGCAGCGGCTTCGACCGACAGTCCGGCCAGGTCCGGGCGCCCTTGCGCGACAGTATGTCCAGCGCGTGCCCTTACCTCGTACACCGTGGATCAAACCGGCCGCGCCGACGCCGAGTTGAGCCGTCGAGGCGCGCGCCCCTGACCCGCCCGCCGCATCGCCCGGACCGTCGTGGCTGAACGTTTACCCGGCCGTCGGGCGTGCCAGGGATGGGACATGCCCTTTGACGACGTACCTGATGAGACCAAGGTGTCGGAAGAAGTACGGACGGCTCTTGACGAGGGCCGCCCGGTCGTCGCTCTGGAGTCGACGATCATCTCGCACGGCCTCCCCCGGCCGCGCAATCTGCTGGTCGCCACCGAACTGGAGCAGGTGGTGCGGGCCCGGGGAGCCGTTCCCGCGACGATCGCCGTACTCGACGGGAAGCCCCGGGTGGGCCTCGACAAGGCCCAGTTGGAGCGGGTGGCCAACGAGGAGATGCGCAAGCTCGGGCACCGCGATCTGCCGATGGCGCTGGCCACCGGGGCGAGCGGCGCGACGACCGTGTCGGCCACCGCGTTCCTGGCCGCGCGGGCGGGCCTGCGCGTCTTCGCGACCGGCGGGCTCGGCGGCGTGCACCGCGAGTGGACCCGGACGCAGGACGAGTCGGCCGACCTGCGGCTCCTCGCCACGACACCGATCGCGGTGGTGTGCGCGGGGGTGAAGTCGATCCTCGATGTACCGGCCACGCTCCAGCGCCTGGAGACGCTCGGCATCTCGGTGGTCGGCTACGGCACGGAACACTTCCCCGGGTTCTACTTGTCCAGTTCGGGCGAGCCGGTCGACTGGACGGTGCGGACGCCCCAGGAAGCGGCGGACGTGCTCCGGGCCCATCGGGCGCTCGCGCTCGACTCGGCGGTGATCGTCGCCAATCCGGTGCCCGAGGCCGAGCAGCTCGACCCCCGGCTGCACGACGAGGTGCTCGCCTCGGGCCTCGCCGCCTGCCACGCCGCGGGCATCACGGGCCAGGCGGTCACGCCCTTCCTCCTCGGCCACCTGGTCCAGCACACGGACGGCGCGTCCCTGGAGGCCAACGTGGCGGCGGTCCGCGGGAACGTCCGGCTCGCGGCGGACATCGCGGCGGCGCTGTGAGCGGTGCCGGGGGCGGCCGCGCGGGCGGCGGGCTCCTCGTCGTCGGCGATGTGGTCACCGACGTGGTCGCCCGCCACCGCGGCCCGCTCGCACCCGCCACGGACACCCCGGCCGACATCCGTACGGTGCCGGGCGGCGCGGGCGCCAACGCTGCCTGCTGGGCGGCTCATTCGGGCTGCCCGGACGTACGACTGCTCGCCCGGGTCGGCCGGGACTCGGCCGCCTGGCACGACCTCCGGCTGCGCCGCTCCGGCGTACGGCCCCTGCTGATCCCGGATGCCGACGCGCCCACCGCGACCGTGATCGCGCTGGTCGACACGGCGACGGCCGAACGCACCTTCCTGACCGACAGCGGCGCCGTCCACCGCATGAACCCCGCCGACTGGTCGCCCGACCTCCTCGACGGCATCGCGCATCTCCACCTCTCGGGCTATCTGCTGTTCGCCGACCAGAGCCGTCAACTGGCGCTCGCAGCACGGGAATCGGCCCGGCAGGCCGGTGTCATCGTGAGCCTGGACCCGGCGTCGACCGGCTTCATCGGGGACCTGGGGGTTGAACGATTCCTGGCGGCGACCGAGGGGGTGGACGTGCTGCTTCCCAATGCGGACGAGGCGGCCTTCCTGACCGGACTGCCCGAACCGGCCGACGCGGCGGCCAAGTTGAGCCGGCAGTTTCCCCTGGTGGCGGTCACGCTGGGCGCGGCCGGTGCGCTGGTGGCCACGGGCGGGGAGGTGGTCGCGAAGGTTGCGGCGCCGAAGGTGGTGGCTCTGGACTCCACGGGCGCGGGCGACGCGTTCACCGGCGCCTTCCTCGCCGCGCGCCTGAGCGGCGCGTCGCCCGCGGAGGCCGCGACGGCGGGGTGCCGGGCGGGGGCGCTGGCGGTGGGAGTGGTGGGAGGGCGGCCGGAGGTGGGGGGCGGGTAGCGATCGCGCGCGATGGGCGACGGACAACGGACAGACGCCGGATATCAGATATCAGAGTCCGTCATCCGCCGGCCGTCGTCCCCCAAGCCGGATGCCGGAAATCGTCCACCCGCACCACCACATCGGCCGCCTCGCCCGGCCCCACCTCCCTCTCGTACCGCTCGAACGCGGGGAGCGTCCAGCGGGCGCTCTCTTCGGTTCGGCGGCGCAGGGCGGGCGCCGACAGACGCAGGTGCACGGTGAGATCGAAGGGGAACCAGCGGCCCAGCAGCATGGGACCGTACAGCACCAACACGCCCGACTCCGGGAGGAGTTGGTAGGGGCTCCGGGTGGCCCGGTCGGTCGCCGGGTCCCACAGGTCGGGCAGCACGCGGCCGGTGCCGCCCGGCTCCAGCGGCCCGAACACCTCGCGCCACAGGGCGCCCGTGTCGAACCAGCCGTCGTAGTACGTGTCCGGGTCCTCACGGCCGAATTCGTAGCGCAGCGACGCGGGCCGCAGGAAGCCCTCGGTGGAGACGGCAAGGACGGACCTGCCGCGCAGCCGAAGCGTTTCCGCGACGCGCCGGCCCAGTTCTTCGGGGCGGGCCGCCGGGGCGCCGTCGATGCCGACGCGCAGCCAGGGACCGCCGTCGGCCGCCTTCAGATCCATGACCCGCTCGGCGAGGGCGTCGGTCAGCCGTTCCCAGGTGATCGCTTCGAATCGCACGTCCCCATCATGCGGGGTGCCGGATCGCGTACGGGCCCGGGACGAGGAGCGGGCCCGGAGGCGTGGCCGGCCCCCGGCGCACCAAAGCACCGAAGCACCGAAGTCCGTCAGCCGCTTTCCGAGAAGGAGAACCTTCCAATCCCCCCTGTTCCACCGGTCGTTGAGCGGGGAATCAGAGAAGGGGGAGGGACGCACCCAGGGACTTGGGGCCATGCGAGGAGGGCCGCCGCATTCTCGTCATACAACCCCGGCGCCACCATCGCTGCGCCGACTGCGACCGCGCGCCGCTCCGGCACATCGTCCTGGAGTCCGGCGCCCCGCTCTGTCTGGACTGCGCGGATCTGGGGCATCTGGTCTTCCTGCCGCGCGGCGACACCGCGCTCACCCGTCGCGCCCGCGCGGGCAGTTCGCTCTCCGCCGTCGTGGTCCGCTTCAACCGACGCCGCCGGCGCTACGAGCGCCAGGGTGTCTTCGTCGAGGAGCCCGCCCTCGCTGCGGCGGAGGCCGCGTGCCTGGCCGACGCGGAGGCCCGGGCCCGGCGGCGGGCCCGGGACGCCCGGCGCCGGGCCGCCGAGGACGTGCGGTTCACCGGGGCGCTGACCGCCGAGATCCTGCGCCTGTTTCCGCGCTGCCCGGCCGAGCGGGCCCGCGACATCGCCGAGCACGCCTCGGTGCGGGGCAGCGGACGGGTGGGCCGCTCTGCGGCGGGCCGGGCGCTGGACGAGTTCGCGGTGACGGCCGCCGTGCGCGCCTCCGTCCGCCATCTGGACACCGAGTACGACGCGCTGCTCATGGCGCGGGTGCCGCACCACCGCGCGCGGGCCCGGGTCGCCGCCGCCATCGACGCCGTGCTGGCCTCATGGGCGGCGGACGGGTCGGACGAGGTAGCCTCCAGGGTCGCGGAAGACCAGCCTCCTCTTATGTAAGAATTCCATTCACTCACAGTTCTTTCGCATAGAACGATTCCCCTACGGCGCTCCGGCAGGGCAGGATGGCTGCGCTCGACCCAAGCCGTCCATCCCCCGCCACCCCGGGCGGGCCCATGCACAAGGCGAGGTAGCAGCCGATGCCGAAGCCGGCCACCGTGGAATCCACCGCACCCGAGCCACTCGCCCCGTCGCTCGACGAAGCCCCGCTGCGCCCGTTCCACCTGCGGGTGACGGCGACGACGTTCGGGGCGAACTTCTCCGACGGCTACGCGCTCGGCATGATCGGCGCCGTCCTCGCCACCCTCACCGACGCCCGGCACCTCTCAGGGGTCTGGCAGGGTCTGCTCGGCGCATCGGCGCTCATCGGCCTCTTCTTCGGCAGCATCGTGCTCGGCCGGGTCGGCGACATCATCGGCCGCCAGAAGCTGTACATCTACAACTTCGTCCTGATCACCATCGCCTCCGCGCTCCAGCTCTGGGCCAGGGATCCGGCACTCCTCTTCACCCTGCGCCTGCTGATCGGCTTCGGGCTCGGTGCGGACTACGCGGTGGGCCCGACGATGCTGTCGGAGTTCGCACCCCGCAGGCTCCGGGGCGTACTGCTCGGCTCCCTCACCGTGATGTGGACCGTCGGTTACGTCATCGCGGGCATCCTCGGCACCTACCTCGGCAAGTCGGAGGACGCCGCCTACCTGCTGCTCGCGTCCGGCGCGGTGCCCGCGCTCCTGGTGCTGCTGCTCCGCATCGGTACGCCCGAGTCGCCGAGCTGGCTGATCAGCCAGGGCCGGGTGGCCGAGGCGCGGGACATCGCCAGGAAGTACCTGAAGGCCGAGCTGGGCCCGGCCGAGGCCGCCCCGGCCGAGCGGGGCTCCAGCACGACCGCCGCGTACCGGGAACTCTTCTCGCCCGGCCAGGCCAGGCGCACCTGGTTCGGCACGGTCTTCTACAGCGCGCAGGTGCTCCCGTACTTCGCGATCTACACCTTCATGCCGACCATCCTGGCCGCACTGCACGTCCCCGACCCCGACCTGCAGAACCTGCTGCTCAACCTCTTCCTGCTCGGCGGCGGCGTCATAGGTCTCTGGTTCCTCCAGAAGACCGGCCGCCGCCCCTTGACGATCGTCACGTTCGGCATCATGACGGCGGCGCTGGCCCTGATGGGTGCCTTCGCCCATGCGTCGACGATCGCCCTCATGGTGCCGTTCCTCGTCTACACCTTTGTGATGGCCGGCGCTTCAAACCTCACCCAGGTGTATCCCGCAGAGCTCTATCCGACTCATCTGCGCGCCACCGGCGTCGGCTTCCTCAACGGCACGAGCCGTATCGCCTCGGCCATCGGCACGTTCATCCTGCCGGTGAGTCTGGAGCACCTCGGCCTGAGCGGCTCGATGTACTGGCTGGCGGCGGTCCTCCTCGTCGGCATGCTGGTGTCGCTGGCATGGGCCCCGGAGACGCGCGAGTCGGTGACGACGTCGGGCGGATGAGGCGCCGGTGGACGCGGGAATGGGTGACCGCATCGAGCAGCCGAGGCCCTCTCAGCGAGCCCACGGACGGCTGACCTCCGCAACTGCCCGGCGCGGCACGGCACTTGGGCCACCCGCGTGGGTATCCCTCCCCCATGACGACTGCGCCGGACCGCCCCCTGCTGCTCCTCGACGTGGACGGCCCCCTCAACCCGTACGGGGCCCGCCTCCCCCAGCTGCGCGGCTACCGCGCCCACCGGCTCCACCCGTCGTGCTGGCTCGCCCGCCAGACCCCGGGTTCCCGACGGCACCGGCGCGGCCTGCGCGTCTACCTCAACCCGGACCACGGCCCCCGGCTGCGTTCCCTGCCGTACGAACTGGCCTGGGCCACCACGTGGATGAACGAGGCGAACGAAATGATCGCCCCCGCCGTCGGCCTGCCGCCGGACCTCCCGTTCATAGCCTGGCCCGAACTCTTCGCGACCGACCCGGACGGTCTGTACTGGAAGACCAGACCGTTGCTGAAGTGGGCGGCGGGCCGCCCGTTCGCCTGGGTCGACGACATGATCACTGATCTGGACGAGACCTACGTGCGCGACAACCACGATTCGCCCGCGCTGATGTGGCGCGTGCATCCACGACGGGGTCTGCGGGAGGCGGACTTCAGAAAACTGACCCAGTGGGCGGCGGCGAACACCTGACGCGAACACATGAGCCCCCCCCACACTGACCCGGTGCGTCCGTTTCTTCCACGGCTTTCCCCACTTCCCCCATTTCCCCAGGTGGCAGGCGCAGTGCCGAGTAGGCTGAATGTTGCGCTCGTGGGGAGAGCCTGAACTTTCCGTGAACAGAGGGCAGTTCGGCCCTGCCCGTGCGGCCCTCCATCCCGTGGGGGGATCTCGTATGCACGAAATGGTCAAGGGTGCCAACGTGGGCCTGGCGGCGCTCAGCGAGAACGCCGGCTCGGTCATCGTCAGCCTGAGCTGGAGCAGCCCGAGCGGCGAAGGCGACGCCGACGTCTCCGTGCTGCTGCTCGGCGCGAACGGCAAGGTGCGGGGCAACGCGGACTTCTACTTCTACAACAACCCGGCCGCCGCCGACGGCACGGTGCAACTCCTCGGCCCGGCTCCGACCGAGAACGGCAGCGAGGACAGAATCCGGCTCGATCTGACGGCGTTTCCCGGTGACGTCGACCGGATCATCATCGCGGCCAGCCGTCATCAGCGAGCACATTTCGGCGAGCTGGAGAACATCCGGCTCGCCCTGACGGACGGCTCCGGCGACGACCTGCTCGGCTTCTCCATAGCGGACGCCGGCGCGGAAAGCGCGTTCGTCTTCGGCGAGATCTACCGGCGCGCGGAAGCCTGGAAGTTCCGGGCCATCGGCCAGGGGTACGACTCCGGTCTGGCCGGACTCGCCACCGACTACGGCATCGAGATCGACGAGGACGACGACAGCGACCAGGACGGCGAGCCGAGCCCCCTCGATGCCCCGGGCGAAGGCGAAAGCGAAGGCAACGCCTCACCCACCGTCGAGACGAGCACCCCGACTCTCCTGTCCGACCGGCCCATTGAGGCTCAGACTGCCCCACGTGCCGACGCGCTCGGCGGAGTGCCCGTGCAGCGCTCCGCCGAGCCCGCCGCGGCCAAGTCTCCCGCCGCCGTGCCCGCACGTCGGCTCCGTACGGCCAAGAAGAAGGTCACGCTGCCGAAGGCACCCAAGAGCTCGCTCGCGGAGAACGAGGCGTGGCGCGCCGCCCGGCTGTTCCCCGCGTCCTCGCTGAAGAGCGACCGGGAACGCGAAATGCGGGCGACGTCCGTGCTGCTCGCCGTGATGACCCAGGTGCCGGAATTCGGGCGCCGCCTCACCGCCGCCTTCGGTGCGCCCGCCGGGCGGATGGAGACGTTCACCGAGGTCTCGCTCCCCAACGGCGACACCCCCAGGCGACCCGACGGTGTCATCCGGGTGGAGCGCGCGGGGAAGCTGTGGACGGCGCTCGTCGAGACCAAGACCAACGGCAACGCTCTGCGCAGCGAGCAGATCCAGGGCTACATGGACATCGCCGCCCGCCGGGGCTACGAAGCGGTCATCACCCTGTCCAACGACGTTGCCCTGGAAGGAAGTTCCCTGGTCGAGGTGAAGACCGACGGGCGACGCAAGCACAAGGTCGCCCTGTGGCATCTGTCCTGGGCCGAGGTCACCCACCAGGCGCAGCTCCTCATCCGGCACGAGGGCGTACGCAACGAGGCGCATGCCTGGCTCCTCCAGGAACTTCTGCACTATCTCCAGCACGAGAACTCCGGCTGCCACGGCTTCCAGAACATGGGCCCGGCATGGGTCCCAGTGCGCAACGGGATCGACGAGGAGACCCTGTCGCCCGGCGATCCACGTACCGTGCAGGTCGTCGAGAGCTGGGAGCGGCTGATCCGCCAGGTCTGTCTGCGGCTCGGCGGTGAGCTCGGCACGAAGGTGGTGCCGGTGCAGCGGGCCAAGCGCGGCACCGACCCGCAGTCGCGGCGGGCGGAACTGGCGGGCCGGCTCTGTGTGGACGGGCAGTTGCACGCGGAGATCCGGGTGGAGGGGGCGCCCGGCATTCTCGCGATCGTCGCCGACCTGCGGATGGGGCGGCTCCGGACCTCCATCGAAGTTCCCGCGCCCGAACAGGGCTACCCGCTCACCTGGGTGAAGAAGCTGATGAAGCAGCTCGGCGAGGCACCGGCCGACCTGCATGTGCAGACGCTCCTGGACGGGGAGACGGTCGGCCCGCGCGGCACCCTGGAGAGGCTGCGCCCCGAGCCCGGGGACCTGCTGCCGAGGGGATCCGAGCGGATCACCGGGTTCCGGCTGACGCTCTCCAAGAGCGTGGGCAGTACGCGCGGCAACGCCGAGACCGGGTTCATCCGCGGTGTCGACGCCGCTGTCGACCTCTTCCATGCCGGTGTGGTCACGCAGTTGGAGCGGCCGCGCCCGGGACAGCGTGCCAAGGCTGCCGAGGCCTCGGCGTGAGGCCGCCCGGTCGTCCTCGTGTCAGCCGCCGAGCCTGGCCGTGAGCGCCCCTACCGGATCCGTGTCCGGGGTGCCGCGCGGCCACCAGTCCTCCCTTCCCGGGTCCGATTCGTAGCCGTACCAGAGCCCGTCGCGGCCGTAGCGGAGCTGGGTGGTGGGGGTGGAGAGGCGGTTGCGGCTGGGGCGGAAGTCCGGGAATCCGGCGGCGCTCAGCGCCGGGCGGGCCCGGTCGAAGGGGCCGGCCGGCGGGTCCCAGGGGGATTCGAGGACGGCGAGCGCCTCGATGCCGCCCTGCCGCCAGGCGGCCACCGCGCGCGCCAGGTCGGTGGGGGTGCGGTCGGTGGCCCGGGTCAGGGAGGTGTAGAGGGCGCGGGTGGCCGAGGTGAGGCCGGAGCCGGGGTGGGCGGCGGCGAGGCGGACCGCGTCCTGCCAGGTGGAGAGGGGGGCGATCGGATCCTCTCCGGTGGCCAGGAGGGTGTGGGCACGGATGGCTGCCTCGGTGGCGAGGAGGTCGAGGGCCAGCGGGTCGGGCCCTCCGTGCACCTCGGGGAAGGCGGGCGGGTGGCCCGGCCGTGGCGGCGTGGGGAACGGCGGCGGCAGGGGCGGAAGCGTACGCGGCTGGACCGCCACGCGGGCCTGGACCGTGGGGAGTTGGGGCAGCGGGGCCGCCCGCTCCACGGCCATGCGGGTGGCGTTGCGCCGGGTGAGCGCGGCGAGCACCTCCTGCTCGCCGCGCCCGCGCATCAGCAGCAGCACGAACGGATCCTCGTCCAGGAGGCGGCCGGCCTGATAGCAGAGCGCCGCCGCGTGCTTGCAGGGGTAGCCGTCGTCGGGGCAGGAGCAGTCGGGGACCAGGTCGCCCGGACCGGGCAGCAACGCCGCCTCGTCGGCCAGCGCGTGCGGCAGGTCCTTGTCGAGCAGCGCGGCGATGTGTGCGGGCTCTCGGGCCGCGGTGTCGAGGAAGTCCTCCCACACCTGGTCGGGCAGGGTGCGCAGGCGCAGCTCCGTACGGTAGGGGCGGGGGCGGGAGCCGTGAACGTAGGCGGTGATGCGGCCCGGCGTGACGGTGATCGCGTCGACGTTTCCGGCTTCGGCGTAGGCGCGGCCGCGCGCCAACCGGGCGGAGTCCAGGGCCAGTTCCTCCAGGGCCTCCACCCAGGCGTCGCCCCACCAGGTGCCGGTCCGCTCCGAGCGGGCGCCGAGCGCGGGGTAGCTGCGGCGGCGGTCGTCGTGGCGCGGGGTGCCGATGGACGGGCGGGGGGTCACGGGGCCCTCCGCAGGGAGATCAGGTCGGCCAGTTCGCGGTCGGTGAGTTCGGTCAGGGCGCTCTCGCCGGAGCCGAGGACGGCGTCGGCCAGCCGGCGTTTCTGTTCCAGCATGTCGGCGATGCGGTCCTCCACCGTGCCCTCCGCGATCAGGCGGTGGACCTGGACGGGCTGGGTCTGGCCGATGCGGTAGGCGCGGTCGGTGGCCTGTTCCTCCACCGCCGGGTTCCACCAGCGGTCGTAGTGGATGACATGGCCGGCGCGGGTGAGGTTGAGGCCGGTGCCCGCCGCCTTGAGGGAGAGGATGAACACGGGGACCTCGCCGCTCTGGAAGGCGTCGACCAGCCGGTCCCGCTCGGCCACCGGCGTTCCTCCGTGGAGCAGTTGGGAGGGCACGCCGCGGGCGGTGAGGTGGCTGGAGAGCAGGCGGGCCATCGCGACGTACTGGGTGAAGACGAGCACCGAGCCGTCCTCGCTGAGGATGGTGTCCACCAGCTCGTCGAGCAGCGCCAGCTTCCCCGAGCGGGACGCCAGGCGCGGGGCCTCCTCCTTCAGGTACTGGGCGGGGTGGTTGCAGATCTGCTTCAGAGCGGTGAGCAGCTTCATGATCTGGGCGCGCCGTGCGATGCCCTCGGAGGCCTCGACGGCCGCCATCACCTCGCGGACCACCGCCTCGTAGAGGGCGGCCTGTTCGCGGGTCAGCGGCACGGGATGGTCGGTCTCCGTCTTCGGAGGCAGTTCGGGCACGATGCCCGGGTCGGATTTCTTCCTCCGCAGGAGGAAGGGGCGGACCAGGCGGGAGAGGCGGGCCGCCGCGTCCTCGTCCTCGCCGTTCTCCACCAGCCGGGCGTGCCGGGCCCGGAACGCCTTGAGGGGGCCGAGCAGCCCCGGCGTCGTCCAGTCGAGCAGCGCCCACAGCTCGGAGAGGTTGTTCTCGACGGGGGTGCCGGTGAGCGCGATCCTGGCCGGGGCCGGGATGGTGCGCAGCGCCTTGGCGGTCGCCGAGAACGGGTTCTTGACGTGTTGCGCCTCGTCGGCGACCACCATGTTCCAGGCGTGGGCGGCCAGTTGGGGCGCGCTGCCGCGCATGGTGCCGTACGTGGTGAGGACGAAGCCGCCCTCGCTGCCCTGGAGGCTGCGGCTGCTGCCGTGGAAGCGGCGCACCGGGACGCCGGGTGCGAACCGGGCGATCTCGCGCTGCCAGTTGCCGAGCAGCGAGGCCGGGCAGACGACCAGGGTGGGCTCGGTGCGGGCCCGGCGCAGGTGCAGGGCGATGACGGTGATGGTCTTGCCGAGCCCCATGTCGTCGGCGAGGCAGCCACCGAGGCCCATCGACGTCATCAGCTCCAGCCAGGCAAGGCCCCGTAGCTGGTAGTCGCGCAGAGTGGCGTCCAGGCCCGGTGGCTGTTCCGCCGTGGCCGGCCCCTCCAGGAGCCGGTTGCGGAGCACGGCGAGCGCCCCGGCCGGGACGGCCTCGACCGTCTCGCCGTCGACCTCGGCGGTGCCGGTGAGCGCGACGGACAGCGCGTCCACCGGGTCGAGCAGCCCCAGGTCGCGCTTTCTGGCCTTGCGGACGAGCTCGGGGTCGGCCACCACCCACTGGTCGCGCAGCCGCACGATCGGGCGGTGGGACTCGACGAGCACGTCCATCTCGGCGTTGCTGAGCGGTTCGCCGCCGAGCGCCAACTGCCAGTTGAACGCGAGGAGTTCCTCGGCGTCGAAGAACGATGTGCCGTCGGTCGCCGAGCCGGGCGCCGGCCGTACGACGGCGGTGGCGCTGAGTGTACGGGCCAGTTCGCGCGGCCAGTGGACGGTGACACCCGCCGCGGCGAGGCGTGCCGAGGCCTCGCCGAGCAGCTCGTACAGCTCGGTCTCGGTGAGCGGCAGGACATCCGGAACACTGCGCTCCAGGAGCAGCCCGAGCGGCGGCCAGACGCGGGCGGCGCGGCGCAGGGCGAGCAGAGCGTCGATCCGGGCGCGCGGCCCGAAGGCATCGACTCCCGTTCGTGCGCTGCCTGTTGACGCCCTGGCCCCGCTCTCGCCCTCGTCGTCCGACCAGAGGCGGGCGGCGTCGACGACCAGGGTCGGGTCGGCGAGGCTGTGCACCTGGACGATCGCCGAGCCCGCGCGCCGGGCCTCGCCCTCCTCTTCGGACGCCGCGTCGAACAGCTCGTACCCGGACAGGTCCAGGCGCAGCGAGACCCGTACGCCCGCGTCCATCCCCGCGGCCGCCTCCGCGGCCCAGGCGCGGGCGGCGGGCAGGTGCTGGGCGGTGGCCGCGGCGAAGGGCGCGCCCGCCGCGTGGGCGGCGGCCGGGGTGCGCGGCAAGGTGTCCGCGACCGCGTCCAGGAAGGCGCGCACCAGGGCCTCCGGCTCGTGCAGCCGGAGAGCGCCCCGGCCGGGGACGGGGACGGCGTACGCCTCGTACGGCATGGCGGCGGCGATGGCGCGCAGCTGGGCGATGTCGTCGGCGTCCAGCGGGCCGGCCCGCCAGGCGTCGTGGTGGGTGGAGGTGAGCCCGGGCAGCAGCCTGCCGCGCGCGACGAGGTGCAGGGCGTGCAGCGCGGCGGCGCCCCAGCAGGCCGCCGCCGGGTGCGCGGCGCGATGACGGCGGGCCCTGACCAGCATCGGAAGGGCTTCGGCGACCGGCACGAGGAGGGCTGCGACCTTGCGGCTGCGGGCTTGCCCGCCGTGACGGCGCACCACGGTCAGCTCGGTCGCCTCCGCCCCGGGCGGTCCCTGGGGCACCGGACCCTGGTCCGGATCCCAGAAGGCGACCTTCCCGTCGCGCGGCAGCCCGGCGGGCAGGAACACGGCGGCCGCCGACACCGCGGGCGACGGGGAGGGCGCGGGCTCCCTCGCGGCCTCGTGCGACGGCGCGGGCTCGCCCGAGGGGTAGGCGCGCCCGCGCTGCTCACGCCAGGCGGACGCGGGCATCCACGAGGCCACCGGCTCCCGCTCCGGGCTTTGCATCGGTGTCGGCCGGTTCATCGCCGGTCACCTCCCTCCGTCCGCACGGTCATGACGCGTCGCGTGGTCCGCGACTGATCTACGACCTTACGGGCGAGGTCTGACAATGGGCCCCACGGCCTCAGCGCACCCCCTCCCACAAGGCACGTTCCTCGCCGCGAAGATCGGACTCGACGCTCGGCACGGTGTCGAAGACCATGGTCGTCCGGGTCTCGCGGTCGTACGGCGCCCAGCCCGGTTCGCCCGTCTTCGCGAAGGCCACCCAGGCGCCGTGCATCGCGTCCGCGAGGGACTGCGGGGGCTTCTCGCCGAGGATCGGTGCATGGGCCGGGTCGTCGAGCCGGTCGAAGACGTAGCCGAGTTCGCAGGCGTGGCAGGCGCCGAGCCGGCCGCCGAGGGCCGGGGAGCGCCGGGCGAACTCGTACACATAGGAGCCGGGCACCGCCTCGGCGACGCGCAGCGCCGGGATCCGGTAGAACCAGTCGGTGGTGACCGCGTCGAACAGCTCGCCGGGCACGGCGTCCGGGCGGCGCTCCGCGTACACGGGCAGCGCCTTGTCCGGGTCGAGGCCGTAGGCCGCCGTCGCGATCCGCAGCTTGGTGTGCGGCAGTACGTCGAGGCGCTCGGTCGGCACCAGGAAGAGGCGGTACTCCTCGCGGTTGCTGCCGGCCAGGAGCTCCACCCCGCAGTCCGCAGCGGGCAGCGGCAGCTCGTCGAGGACGGGCTCGAACGGCATCATGTTGAGCGCCGCCTCGCCCCACAGTGCCGGGTCCGGGCGGGCCCCGATCTCGCCCCGCAGCTCGGCCTGCGCGGGCAGCAGCGTGTCCAGGGGGACGGCGGCGAACTCCTCGGCGCTCGCTTCGATGCCGAGCTTTTCGGCGAGCCTGGCCGTGATCAGGTCGGCCGAGGCGGGCCGCAGGAAGTGGTGGGCGGCGCCGCTCTGCAGGATCGCGCGCCGGAACAGGCCGCGCGCGCGGGGCATCGAGAGCAGCGCGCCGATGCTCATGGCGCCCGCCGACTCGCCGAAGACGGTCACCTGGCCGGGGTCGCCGCCGAAGGCCTCGATGTTGTCGCGGATCCACTCGAGAGCGGCGATCTGGTCGAGCAGCCCGCGGTTGTCCGGCCGCTCGGGCAGCCGCAGGAAGCCGTCGGCGCCGAGCCGGTAGTTGATGCTCACGTACACCACGCCGTCGCGGGCGAAGGCACTGCCGTCGTATGCGGAGCTGGATCCGGAGCCGTTGGCGAAGGCTCCGCCGTGGATCCACACCATCACCGGGAGGCCGCCGGAGGCCGGGTGCGGGGTCCAGATGTTGAGGTTGAGGCAGTCCTCGCCCTGGGGCCCGCCGTCCGGGAGGAGGGCGTCGAAGGGCGGCGCGTAGGGGGCTCGGGGAACGCTCGCTCCACAGGTGAGCGCTTCGCGTACGCCGTCCCAGGGGGCGGCCGGTCCCGGTGCGCGAAAGCGTGCCTCCCCGAAGGGGGGCGCGGCGAACGGGATGCCCAGGAAGGCGGCCACGTCGTCGGCGACGAGCCGGCCTCGTACCGCGCCCTGGTGGGTCGTACGGATGGGTTCCATCAGTTGCGTGCGCCTTCCGACAGGGTTTCGAGCAGTGCCGCGCCGCATTCCTCGGAACGTTCGGCAGGGACCGCATGCCCGGCTCCGGGCACCGCAATCTCTCGTACCCGGCCACCGGCCACGTAGACGCCGGGCAACGCGCGCTCACCGGGGTGGCGTGTGCGCACCACACAAGACGAAGGGGAGATGTGGCGCGTCGGATGCCCCTTCGCCCGGCCGGGCTATCCACGGCGCACACCGGATGCCGGAAGCGCGGGCAAGGGGGAGGCTGGCGGCACTGACCGCCACAGCCATGCCGTACAGACGAGGACCGCTCATGTCCGTGCCCGCGTCCCAGTCCCCCGCCCGCACGTCGCACCGCCGTCGCCGGACGCGGCTCGCCGCCGGAGTCGTGCTGCTCACCCTCGCCACCACGGCCTGCTCCAGCCTCGGGCGGACGTCGGTCGGCACGATCACCTACTCGATCGGCCCCGAGACGTCCGTCATGCTGACCAGCCCGAAAGTGCGGGGCTGCCACAAGCTCCCCCCGTCCGGGACGACCGAGCTGTACAACAACACGCTGGTCGACATGGTCATGTACCGGACATCCGACTGCACCGGCAAGGACACCACGTACATCGGCAGCAGACTCGCCAACAACGTGGCCCCGAAGGCCGCACCCTGGCGCAGCTACAGCTTCGTGCACTGAGCCTGTCTTTGACTGAGCCTGTCTTTGACTGAGCCCGCCTTTGGCTGGGCCTGCTATGGCCGGGCCTGCTTTACAGCTCGAACCAGCCGTGGCCCAGGTACCAGTGGCCGCCGGCCAGGAGATGCCGGGTGACGGCGCGCTGCACGGTGGTGTGCTGCGGCAGGTCCGCCACGGGCAGGTCCGGGTTGCCGAAGACGAAGCCGACGGGTTCGCGGTCGGACGGCTCGTCGTCTTTGTAGGCGGTACGGAACAAACCTTGGAACCGCAGAATGTTGGAATTCTCGGGAAGGTAGTCGCGCAGCTGCTCGTCGAGCAGCCAGGAGTGGCAGACGCCGACCCGGTAGTGCTCCTCGGGGAAGTGGCGCGCGAAGAACTCCCCGGCCCGCGCGATCGAGTCGGCGCACGCCTCGGGCGTCAACGGGCCCTGGTAGTCCGGGATGTGGAGGTCCAGGCAGGAGCCGCCGGGCTCCGCGTCGATGCCCGCCTCCCGGACGGCCCGGCCCGTACGGTTCCCGAGCCGTGAGCGCTGGAACTGGAGCCGGCCCAGCTGGTAGATCTCCCCCCGGAAGTGCAGCCGCAGCCAGCCGGGCACGGAGAGGCCGCCTTTTCCGCGCCGCCTGTGGTGCAGCGCGATGTGCCGCCCGAGGTCGGCGAGCGTGCGGCGGGCGATGTCCTCGGGGATGCCCCGCTCACGGTGGTACGCCCTGATGTGCGGCAGCGCGGCGACCGCGACGTACACGGGGAACCAGCGCTCCAGGTCGCCCAACTTCTCCGGCAGGGCGGGCAGTTCGGGATGGACGCCGACGGTGCCGATGTCCTGTACCAGGACCCGCACCGACTCCTCCAGGAGCTCGCCGAGCCCGGGCTCGGCCGTGAACCGGGCGGCCAGCGAGGTCAGTTCGTTGATGTCCTCGTGCGGTACGGCGAGGTCGAGCAGCGTCTCGGGGAGGTCGTCGAGGAGCAGCATGCGCGCCACCCTAGCCACCCCGTTCCCCCCGCGCCGCCGCATTTGCGGACGCGGCGCGCGCCGCGTCCCTGCGGACACACCCCGTGACGTGCGGATCCTCCGCATCCCCCGGCTTCACCTGCGCGCCAGCGGGTACACCTCCTTATAGAGGCGATCATCATGCTGCGCACCGGTAACGAGCCGATCACCGCCCGCAGCCCCCTGCGGATGCGGCTGTGGCTGAGCATCTGGGGGCTGATCTGGGCCGTCGGCGGCACGGTGGGCTTCGCCCTGGAGGGGCGGCCGGGCTGGATGGCGGCCTGCGCGGCCCTGGCTGCGGTGATCATCGTCGACCTGTTCATGATCATCCGCCATATCCGGCAGGGCCCGCACTATCAGCCGGGCCGCGACATCCCGCCGTATGAGCCGCCGCGCACCCGCTGGCCGTGAGCCCCGGCGCGATCCCGTGCGCTACTCCGCGTCGTCCTCGAACCGCGCCGACGCCAGGTACTCCGGCTTCGGGTCAAGGGCCGCGGCCAGCCGGAAGTGGCGCTTGGCCTGGTCGGGGCGGGCCTGGCGTTCGTAGGTGCGGGCCAGGGCGAAGTGAGCGAAGGCGTTGTCCGGCTCGCGCTCCAGGACCAGCTGGAACTCCAGCTCCGCGGAACGCAGTTGGGCCGCGGCGAAGAAGGCGCGGGCCCGCAGCAGGCGGGCCGCGGTGTTCTCGGGGTGGGCGGCGATGACCGAGTCGAGGAGTTTGACGGCGCCACGCGGATCCCGGGCGGCCAGCAGGTGCTCGGCCGCGCGGAAGTCGATCACGTGCGTCTCGGGGTTGCTCTCGGCCACGTGCCTGTCCTTTCCCTCGCTGCGCGTTGTCAACGCCATGCCCAGCTCCGGTATTCCGTACGCATCCGAACGCGCTCGCCCCCGCGGGCCGCACGCTTCAGAGCGAGGCCGCCGCCAGGGTCAGCCCCAGCAGCACGATCGCCGCGCCCGCCGCCATGAACGTCCGGTCCAGGGCGGTGCGTTCACGGCCGAGCAGGACGATGGTGCGCGGGTCCTCCGGATCGTAGGACACCCGGACACTGGCGCCCGGCGGGAGCGGCTCGCGGCGGCTCGGCGGGACCGGTGAAGGGAGTTCGAGGACATGGCCGTCGGCCGTCTCGAACTGCAGGAGGGGCCGCGCCGAGCCCTGCGGCGCGGGCTTCACCAGCGCCCACGCGAAGGCGCCCGCCCGCTCGACTCGCCGGGTCTCCCGCAGCCCGTACGCCCCGGCGAGCAGCGCCACCAGGCCGCCGAGCACCGTGAAACCCGCCAGTACGAAGAGCACAGTCGGATCGTAATCCGCCCGGGCCATATGCCGCGGGCCAAGCCGGGGAAACCCAGCATGATGAGGGAATCCGTACGGTTCGGATACGCGCCGGTTCATCGGAACACCGGTTTTCGCGCCCCCGGTGAGCCCGGGGCGCCGGTCGCGGCCGCCGAGGCGCTCTTGACGGCCGCGCACTGCCACCGCTCTCAGGCGGGCTCGCCCGCTCCTCAGGCGGCGGCCCGCGCCACCAGTTCCTCCCACACCTTGCGCACCTGCGGCTCCAGCGACTCCAGGGGGCCGTCGTTGTCGATGACGAGGTCGGCAACGGCGAGGCGCTGGGCGCGGTCGGCCTGGGCGGCCATACGGGCGCGAGCCTCCTCGGGCGTCATGCCGCGCAGGCGCACCAGCCGGTCGAGCTGGGTCTCGGGGGCCGCGTCGACGACGACCACGAGGTCGTACAGCGCGGCGAGGCCGTTCTCCGTGAGGAGGGGTACGTCGTGGATGACGACCGAGTCGGAGCCCGCCGTCGCCTCCAGCTCGGCGGAGCGCGCGCCGACCAGCGGGTGGACGATCTTGTTCAGGGTCGCGAGCTTCTCGGGGTCGGAGAAGACGATGCCGCCCAGCCGGGGGCGGTCGAGGGTGCCGTCCGCGGACAGGATGCCGGGGCCGAACGCCTCGACCACCGCCGCCAGGCCCGGCGTTCCGGGCTCGACGACCTCCCGCGCGATCCTGTCCGCGTCGATCAGTACGGCTCCGTAGGAGACGAGCAGCCGTGACACTTCGCTCTTGCCGGCGCCGATACCGCCGGTCAGGCCCACCTTCAGCATGAGCGGAAGCTTAGGCGCCCGCTCTATGCGTCGCCTTCCCGCTCGGCGAGAAAGCGTTCGAACTCGCGGCCCAGCTCCTCCGCCGACGGGAGGTCCGCCGGTTCGGCGACCAGGTTGCCGCGGGACTCGGCGCCCGCCACCGCGTCGTACTGGTGCTCAAGGCCCTGGACCAGGCTGACCAGTTCCTCGTCGCCCTCACCGATCTGCCGCTCGATCTCGGTCTGCGTGCGCTGCGCCTCGGTGCGCAGGCCGTGCGCAACGCTCGGCAGGACCAGGCCCGTTGCCGCCGTGACGGCCTCCAGAGCGGTCAGCGCCGCGTCCGGGTAGGCCGAGCGGGCCACGTAGTGCGGGACGTGCGCGGCGACACCCAGGACGTCGTGGCCGGACTCCATCAAGCGGTACTCGATCAGAGACTCGGCGCTGCCGGGCACCTGCGCCTCGTCGAACGGCGAACGGTGGCCGGGCATCAGGTCCGTGCGGTTGCCGTGCGGTGTGAGGCCGACGGGGCGGGTGTGCGGCACGCCCATGGGGATGCCGTGGAAGTTGACGGAGAGACGCACGCCGAGGCGCTCGACGATCTGGCGCACGGCGAGCGCGAAGCGCTCCCACTCGACGTCCGGCTCGGGGCCCGACATCAAAAGGAAGGGCGCCCCCGTGGCGTCCTGCACCAGGCGCACCTCAAGGGCGGGCACCTCGAAGTCCGTCCAGCGGTCGCGCCGGAACGTCAGCAGCGGGCGGCGGGCGCGGTAGTCCACGAGCCGGTCGTGGTCGAAGCGGGCCACCACCTGGTGGGGCAGCGTGTCGAGCAGCTTCTTGACGATCTGCTCGCCGGTCTCACCCGCGTCGATGTAGCCGTCGAAGTGGTACAGCATGACCAGGCCGGCCGACTCCTGCGCGAGCGCCATGTCGACGACGGCGAGGCCCTTCGGCTCCCATTCGTACAAATCCTGCGGATCAAGCACGATTACCGCTCCTCCTCGTGTTCATCAGGAAGAACGACCGTCAGGACGCGGGCATTCCCGTCCCCGCCGCTTTCACCCAAACCGGCTCGGGGCAGCCCGAGTTGACCCGGAACATGAAGTAAGGCCCGCTCCCAATAGGGAGCGGGCCTTACTTTCAGCTATCTACCAGCCGGGGTCGGAGCGTCAGCTCTGGCCGCCCGCCAGCTTCTCGCGCAGGGCAGCCAGCGCCTCGTCCGACGCCAGGGCGCCGGAGTTGTCGTCCGACTCCGAGGAGTACGAACCGCCGGAGACGCCCGCCGGGGCACCGGCCGGGGCGGCAGCACCCTCGGCAGCGGCGGCCTCGTCGGCCTCGCGGGACTTGATGACCTGGGCCTGGTGCTGCTCGAAGCGCGACTGCGCCTCGGCGTACTGACCCTCCCAAGCCTCGCGCTGGGTCTCGTAGCCCTCGAGCCAGTCGTTGGTCTCGGGGTCGAAGCCCTCGGGGTAGATGTAGTTGCCCTGGTCGTCGTAGGACGCGGCCATGCCGTACAGGGTCGGGTCGAACTCGACCGACGCCGGGTCGGCACCGAAGGACTCGTTGGCCTGCTTCAGGGACAGCGAGATCCGGCGACGCTCGAGGTCGATGTCGATGACCTTGACAAAGATCTCGTCGTTGACCTGGACGACCTGCTCCGGGATCTCCACGTGGCGCTCGGCCAGCTCGGAGATGTGGACCAGGCCCTCGATGCCCTCGTCGACGCGCACGAACGCACCGAACGGAACGAGCTTGGTGACCTTACCGGGGACGACCTGCCCGATCTGGTGCGTACGGGCGAACTGCTGCCACGGGTCTTCCTGCGTCGCCTTCAGCGACAGGGAGACACGCTCGCGGTCCATGTCGACGTCGAGGACCTCGACGGTGACTTCCTGGCCGACCTCGACAACCTCGGACGGGTGGTCGATGTGCTTCCAGGACAGCTCGGAGACGTGGACGAGACCGTCGACGCCACCCAGGTCCACGAAGGCACCGAAGTTGACGATCGAGGAGACGACGCCGGAGCGGACCTGACCCTTCTGCAGGGTGGTGAGGAACGTCTGGCGAACCTCGGACTGGGTCTGCTCGAGCCAGGCGCGGCGGGACAGGACCACGTTGTTGCGGTTCTTGTCCAGCTCGATGATCTTCGCCTCGAGCTCCTTGCCCACGTAGGGCTGGAGGTCGCGGACACGACGCATCTCGACGAGAGAGGCCGGCAGGAAGCCACGGAGGCCGATGTCGAGGATGAGACCACCCTTGACGACCTCGATGACGGTACCGGTGACGATGCCGTCTTCTTCCTTGATCTTCTCGATCGTGCCCCAGGCACGCTCGTACTGAGCGCGCTTCTTGGACAGGATCAGGCGGCCTTCCTTGTCCTCCTTCTGGAGAACCAGGGCCTCGATCTCGTCGCCGACCTTGACGACCTCGTTCGGGTCGACGTCGTGCTTGATCGAGAGCTCACGGCTCGGGATCACGCCTTCGGTCTTGTAACCGATGTCGAGCAGGACCTCGTCCCGGTCGACCTTCACGATGACGCCGTCGACGATGTCGCCGTCGTTGAAGTACTTGATCGTCTCGTCGATCGCGGCGAGGAAGGCTTCCTCGTTACCGATGTCGTTGACCGCTACCTGCGGAGTGGTAGAGGTGGTCTCGGTGCTGCTCGTCATGTGGGAAAGGGCTCCGGTTACGGACAGAAAGTCGTAGGTACTGCCACGCCGAGAGCCCGTATCGCCTCTGCAGAAGCCGGACAGCCTGGGAAGCGCCGATCCGGGTCGGTCCGGATGGCGCCTCGAGAACCGAGGGGACATACAACAGATGGAAGCGCGCCTGCTACGTCTGAGGTGCGCAGGCTCGCAGCGCAACTTGTAGCATACGGGGGCAGCCGGACACGGTCAATGCGCGAAGGCGCACACCCGGGGCGGATCCCCGCATTCCCGGCACAACTAAGGTTCCCCGAGGCCACGATGGGCCCCGCAGACCTCTTTCGAGAACCTTCGGAACACGAGGTCGCGTTCCGCGCAAACTACAACGACGGACACGATGAGCCAAGAGATCCAAGCGTACGAGTCCGAGAACGGGTCCGATTCCGAGCCCGAGGCGACCAGGCGTGCCGCCGGGGACACGGAGAGCAGCCGGGCCAGCCGTGGCTGGTGGGACCGCAACGCCGACGAGTACCAGACCGATCACGGAACGTTCCTCGGGGACGACCGGTTCGTGTGGGGCCCCGAAGGCCTGGACGAGGCGGACGCCCGGCTGCTCGGCCCCGCGGAGTCCCTCAAGGGTCTCGACGTCCTGGAGATCGGCGCCGGCGCGGCCCAGTGCTCGCGCTGGCTGGCCGCCCAGGGCGCCCGCCCGGTGGCACTCGACCTCTCGCACCGCCAGCTCCAGCACGCGCTGCGCATCGACGGCGGCGCCTTCCCGCTCGTCGAGGCGGACGCCGGCGCCCTGCCCTTCGCGGACGGCTCCTTCGACCTGGCGTGCTCGGCCTACGGCGCGGTCCCCTTCGTGGCGGACCCGGTGAAGGTCTTCCGCGAGGTGCGCCGGGTGCTGCGCCCCGGCGGCCGCTGGGTCTTCTCGGTCACCCACCCCATCCGCTGGGCGTTCCCCGACGAGCCGGGCCCCGAGGGCCTGTCGGTCGCGGCCTCCTACTTCGACCGCACGCCCTATGTCGAGCAGGACGAGAGCGGTCACGCGGTGTATGTGGAGCACCACCGCACGCTGGGCGACCGGGTGCGGGACGTGGTCGCGGGCGGCTTCCGTCTGGAGGACCTGGTCGAGCCGGAGTGGCCGTCCTGGAACGCCCAGGAGTGGGGCGGCTGGTCCCCGCTGCGGGGCAATCTGATCCCGGGCACGGCGATTTTCGTGTGCGTACGGGACTGACACGCGTCCGGGTGCGACGCGGGCCCGACCCCGGAGCGCGCGTTACCCAGAGTTAGTCATACAAGCCCACCGTCCTTGTGGACAGAGCGTCACGCGGTCCGGCGGGACGTACGACACTGAGCGCATGATCCGAACCGACGCACTCGACGCCCTCCCTGTCCGCGAGGCCGTGCCCGAGCTGCTGGCCGCGCTCGACGGGCACGGCACGGCCGTGCTGTGTGCCCCGCCCGGCACCGGCAAGACCACCCTGGTGCCGCTGGTCCTCGCGGGCCTGGTCGGGGGCGGCCCGGTGCGGCGGGTCATAGTTGCCGAGCCGCGCCGGATCGCGGCCCGGGCCGCCGCGCGCCGGATGGCCTGGCTGCTCGGCGAGCGGACGGGCGCGAAGGTCGGCTTCACCGTGCGCGGCGAACGGTCGGTCGGCCCGGACACCGTCGTCGAGGTCGTCACCACCGGTGTGCTCCTCCAGCGCCTCCAGCGTGATCAGGAGTTGTCCGGGGTCGACGTCGTCGTCCTCGACGAGTGCCATGAGCGCCATCTCGACGCGGACACCGTCGCCGCCTTCCTCCTCGACGTACGGGCGGCTCTGCGGCCCGAGCTGCGTCTGGTGGCGGCTTCAGCGACGACCGACGCGGAAGGCTGGGCCCGGCTGCTCGGGGACGCACCGGTCGTCGAGGCCGCCGGGGTGGCGCACCCGGTGGAGGTGGTGTGGGCGCCGCCCACGCAGCCGGTCCGGCCGCCGCACGGCATGCGGGTGGACCCGGCCCTGCTCTCGCACGTGGCCGCCACGGTGCGGCGGGCGCTGGCCGAGCGGGACGGCGATGTGCTCTGCTTCCTGCCCGGCGTGGGTGAAATCGCCCGCGTGGCACAGCAGTTGGGCGACCTCGGCGGGCTTGAGGTGCTCCAGGTGCACGGGCGGGCCCCCGCCTCCGTCCAGGACGCGGTACTCGCCGGATCCGACGGCCGGCGGGTGGTCCTCGCCACCTCGGTCGCCGAGTCCTCGCTGACCGTGCCCGGAGTGCGGGTGGTCGTCGACTGCGGCCTGGCCCGCGAACCAAGGGTGGATCACGCCAGAGGTCTCGGCGCGCTGACGACGGTGCGGGCCTCGCAGGCGGCGGCCCGCCAGCGAGCGGGCCGGGCCGGGCGCGAGGCCCCCGGCGCGGTCTACCGCTGCTGGACCGAGGCGGAGAACATCCGCCTGCCCCGCTTCCCGGCCCCCGAGATCAAGGTCGCCGACCTGGCCGCCTTCGCCCTGCAGGCAGCCTGCTGGGGCGACCCGTCGGCCGAGGGCCTCGCCCTGCTCGACACGCCGCCGGCGGGCGCGATGGCCGCGGCCCGTGCCGTACTGACGGCCGTCGGCGCCGTCGACGACCGGGGCCGCGCCACCGAACGCGGCGCCCGGATGGCCCGGCTCGGGCTGCATCCCCGGCTCGCCAGGGCCCTCCTCGACGGCGCTTCGGAGGTCGGCGGGCGACGGGCCGCCGAAGTGGTCGCCCTGCTGAGCGAGGAACCTCCGCGGGAATACGGGGATGACCTGGCGGCGGCCTGGCGCACGGCGCGCCAGGGCGGGGACGGGTATGCGGGGCGCTGGCTCCAGGAGGTGCGGCGCCTGGCCTCGTTCGCCGGGAGCCATCCCGAGCAGGGCTCCGCCGAGGCCGCCGCCGGGCTCGTCGCGGCCCTGGCGTTCCCGGAGCGGGTGGCGCGGGCCCGCGGCAAAGGCTCGTTCCTCATGGCATCCGGCACCGCCGCCGAGGTGACCCACGGGTCCGGCCTTGCCACAGCGGGCTGGCTGGCGGTGGCCGTCGCCGACCGGCCGGTACAGGCGGCCTCCGCCCGGGTTCGCCTGGCCTCCGTCATCGACGAGGCCACCGCCCGGCTCGCCGCGGGGCATCTGCTGGCCGAAGGCGAGGAGGTGCACTGGGAGGACGGTGATGTCGTGGCGCGCCGGGTGGCCCGGCTCGGCTCGGTCGAGCTGTCCGTACGCCCGCTGAAGAACCCGGACCCGGCGCTCGTGCGCGACGCGCTGCTCGACGGCCTGGGGCGCGAAGGGGTCGGGCTCCTGCGCTGGACCCGTGACGCGCAGGGCCTGCGCGAGCGGCTCGCGTTCTTGCACCGGGTGCTGGGAGAGCCGTGGCCGGACGTGTCCGACGCGGCGCTGCTCGCCCGCCCCGACGCCTGGCTGGAGCCCGAGCTCTCGCGCGCCCGGCGCCGCGCGGACCTCGGGCGGATCGAGGCGGGGGCGGCACTGAACCGGCTGCTGCCATGGGCGACCGGCGAGGCGGCCCGTCTCGACGAGCTGGCCCCCGAACGCATCCAGGTGCCGAGCGGATCACGGATACGGGTGGAGTACGGGGGTGAACAGCCCGTCCTCGCCGTCAAGTTGCAGGAGATGTTCGGCCTGGACGGCACGCCCGAGGTGGCCGGTGTGCCCGTCCTGGTGCATCTGCTCTCCCCCGCGGGACGGCCCGCTGCCGTCACCGCGGACCTCGCGAACTTCTGGCGCGACGGGTACCGGGCGGTGCGGGCCGAGCTGCGCGGCCGCTATCCCAAGCACCCGTGGCCGGAGGATCCGACGGGCGCGGAGGCGACGCGGTTCACGAAGGCGCGGCTCAAACAGTAGGGGCCCGCCAGCAGGGGCCGGCCAGTCGGGGCCGGCCAGTCGGGGCCTGCCGGTCGGGGCCCACGTCAGATCCGGACGGACCCGGACACAGGCCCCCATGGGCGGGGCGGCTCAGGCGATGACGGGGTCGAGCCGCTCCGTGACGGCGGGAGGCGGGTCGCTGGGGCGGCGGCTGCGCGCCTCCAGCCAGAGGGACAGAGCGAGCAGGGCGAGGCCGAGGCCGAGGAATCCCCAGGGGAGGTAGGAGGTGAGCAGCAGGACCAGGACGCGGTTCTTCTTGACCAGGTCGACGGTGTAGCTGACGTAGTCGTCGCGCATCTTGACGTCGCCGGCGAACACGGTGACCTTGTCGCGGCCTCCGAGGAGGGTGCCGCCCCGCATCTCCTCCTGGTTGACTTCCTCGCCGTTGACCGGGGCTCCGGTGACCGGGTCGATCCAGAACTTCCGCGTGGTCGTGTACCAGAGAGAGGTGCCGGTGGTCTTCTCCAGGGTGCTGGAGTCGATGCCGGGCAGCGGCATCTTCTTCGGGTAGGCCACCTTGGTCCACGGGATGGTCTGCTCGAAGTAGTACACGTCGAGGCCGTGGAACTTCTGGGTGCCCTTGTAGTGGATGGGCGCGGAGGTGCGGGCCTGGAAGTCGAAGTACTCGTAGTCCCGTTTTTCGGTCAGGAAGGGGAACTTGAACTCGATGCCCTTGCGCTGCACCGGATCGCCGTCGACCATCTCGCCGGTGGCGTGCACCGGTGCCTGGCTGTGCGCGTCGAAGATGTAGCGCTCGGGTATCTGGGAAACCATCTTGCCGTCGGGCCCCTGGACGAAGGAGAGGGTGTCCCACACCACGACGTCCCGGCCGGCGCTCTTCTCGATCTCCTTGGCCGCCTCGACGTTGCCCTTCAGCGTCTGGACGACCGTCACCTTGGGGACCGTCTTCGACTGCATGGTGCCGTAGTCGATGAGGGTGGCGTTCTTGGCTTCGAGGACCGCCTCCTGGTACTGGCTGGGCGGGATCTTCGCGAGCCGGGGAAAGGCGTACCAGCGCAACAGGGGCGACAGGGCACCGACGAACACGGCAAGGGCGAGCAGGACGAGACTGGCTTTGCGTCGCATGGACCTGCTCTCCCTCTACGTGGGGTGGCGCTACTTGGTCTGGGTGATCTTGCCCGGGGCGCTGGGCACGGTGGTGAGCAGCGGCTTCGGCGAGGTCTTGCCCTCGGGGGCGCCGATGGCAGAGATCGTCAGGACGAGGGCGAGGGCGGCGGCCAGCCCGATCGCGGCGGCTATGAGGGCGCGCATGCTCGGCCTCCGTAAAGCTGATGGGTCGTCAGGAGTGGGCACCGTAGCAACGCCGGGCCGAGATGAGAACACGTCGAACAGCCCCTCTGCCGCCGGGCGGCAAAGGGGCTGCTGGGGAGAACGGGACCGGTGCGCTCCTACGAGGCCGCGGCGGCCACCTTGAGTTCGACGGTGAGCGTGGCGCCGCCCTCGGTGGTGAGGCGGAGCAGGAACGTGCCGGTCTGGGCGTCCGCGTACATCTTCGGCAGGACCAGGACACCGTTCGCGTCGGTCTTCAGGTCCGTGAGTTCGCGGACCGGCTTGCCCTTGGCGTCCTTGAAGTACGGGCCCTTGTCGTTGACCTTGGGCGCGGCCTTCGGGTCGGCCCCGGCGGCCGGGGTCACGATCATGGTCGCGGATGCCGCCACATCGGAGGCGACAGCGCCCTTGTAGGTCGCCTTGACCGACACCTGGTTCGCGAACTCGCCGCTCGGCGCGGCCGTCAGCTCCTTGGCGTCGCCGCGGGTCAGGATGTCGGCCTGCCGGGCGACGACGGTCGCCTTCCACTCGACGGCGGACAGCTTGGCCTCGGCGACGGTGGCCCGCACGGTGAACGTGCCGGTCTTCTCGCCCGCCTTCAGCGCGGGGGCGGCGGCCGTGCCGTCGGTGGCGGTCGCCACGGTCACGCTGGTGGCTCCGCCGGCGAAGCGGGTGTCGGTGTCGCCGACGATCTCGAACTTCACCGACACCTTGGCCATCGCCTTGCCGGACGCGTCCTTCACCCGCGCCGTCGGCTGCCCGCCGAACGCGCCGCCGGCGAACGCCGTCAGCTCCTTGGCACCCACACCCTCGAACGTCGTCGCCCGCGGCACGGTCGGCGTCGGAGGCGTCGGAGTGCCGCCGCCGTCGGGCTTGGTGGGCGGCACCGGCGGCTTCACCGGCGGGGCGGGCGGGGTCGGCGTCGGCGACGGCTTCTTGCTCGGCGGCGCCTTCGGGGTGACCGGCGGCTGCTTGGGGGTGCTCTGGTCGCTGCGGCGGCTGGGCAGCGAGCCCGTGCCGTCGGGGACCTCGTGGGTGCCGCGCCGGTAGAAGTCGAACCACGTGGTGACCGTGGTCAGGTACTCCTGCGACTGGTTGTAGCTCAGGATCGCCTTGTCGAGGTCGGCCTTCACCGCGACGTCGCGGCTGTTGCCGCAGAGGTAGAACCCGGCGGCGAGCGCCGCGTCGTAGACGTTGTTGGGGTCCTTGACGCCGTCACCGTTGCCGTCGCGGCCCGAGGTCGCCCAGGTCGACGGGATGAACTGCATCGGCCCGACCGCCCGGTCGTGCACCTTGTCACCGTCGTACGCGCCGCCGTCGGTGTCGGTGATGTTGGCGAACCCGGCACCGTTGAGCACCGGGCCGAGGATCGGTGTGAGGGTGGTGCCGTTGGCGTCGACCCGGCCGCCGTTCGCATGGCCCGACTCGACCTTGCCGATGCCGGCGAGCAGCTGCCAGGGGAGGTGGCAGTTCGGCCGGTCCGTGGCGAGCGCCGCCTCCGCCTTCTTGTACGCGTCGAGGACGGTGGCGGGTATGCCCTGCTGGTCACCGACGGGAAGCGTGCCGGTCGACGCGTTCGGCGGCGGCGTCGGCGACGCGAGCGGCGGAAGGTCGGTGTAGTACGGGGAGTTGCCGGAGGCCGGGGCATCGGGGGCGGGGGGCGGCGTCACATCGGAAGCCGCCTGGTCCGTCGGGGTGCTCGCGTGCACGACTCCCGGCGCCTGTGAGGCGGAGAGCGCCGCCACCGCCAGCGCGGCCACCGCCGTGGTGCCCGCTCCCTTACGCAGTCGTCGGCCCATGTGCGGTGCCATACGTCAAGTCCCTCCCCATATTCGGCTGTCCGCGCTCCCCAGCGCGAGACTCACGTGACACTACGGCAACCGTTGACGCCAGAACACCGCGGGCTGACCGATTTTCACTGATTCGCCACCTGCGCGTTGCCGGTTGCTGGTGGGGGAACCGGTGCCGAATACCGGACGTTGGTGATCACTGACGGGTAGACAGCAGCGCCAACCGACATCTAACCGTCAACGGCTAACGGACGACTGACGAGTATCGGCCGACAACTGGAACCTGACGAACCATAACAACTACGGACAGACAGGCCAATCGACCGATGGGGCACGCATGCCGTTCACGCTGAGCCACGCCGCGGCCGTACTGCCGGGCATCCGGAGAAACGGCACCGGCCGCGGCCGGCTCCTCGCGTCCGCTCTCGTCGCGGGGTCGTTCGCGCCGGATGCGACGTACTACGCGGCGACGGTCGTGCCGGCCGCGATGCCCTTCGGCCGGGTCACGCATTCCGCACTCGGGGTCGTCACCGTGGATGTCGCGTCGGCATGCGCACTGGTCGCGCTGTGGGTGCTGCTGCGCGAACCGTTGATCGCGCTGCTTCCCAGAGCGTCCTGGCGTTCACGGGTGTACACGGTCGTGCGCGGCGAGGTGTGGCGGCGGCCCGGATCATGGGCTCTGGCGGGCTGGTTCGCACTGTCGGCGGCGATCGGCTCCGCCACGCATGTGGTGTGGGATGCGTTCACCCACTTCGACCGCTGGGGGATGCGGGTCCTGCCCGTGCTCGGCGAGAAGCTCGCCGGATTCCCTCTGTACTGGTATGCCCAGTACGGCGGATCAGCCCTCGCGCTGACGGGAATCGGCTGGTTCACGGTGACGGCACTGCGCCGGGCAGACCCCGCCGGCCTCCGGCCCATGGACACCCGCCCCGGCGCCGACCCGGCCCCCGCCACCCCGATAGACGCGGGAGCGGTCCCACCCGGCCTCACCCCACGCCAACTCACCGTCGTTCTGGGCCTGTTGACGCTGTGCACGGCAGCCGTCGCTGTGTACCGGTGTCTGCGCTGGTACGCCTTCTACGGCGACGCGTCCGTCCTGGGCCTCATCCCGAGCGCCTGCTTCGGCGGCGGTACGGGGCTGGTCCTCGGCCTGGTGGCCTATGCGGCGGCGTGGCGATCGGGCCGTCTCGCCCGAGCCGGGAATCCCGCAGTGGCCGGCCCCGCCGGGCCCGGGCGCAAGGTCACCCAAGCCCAGCGGGGCGGCGGCACGCGCTAGTGCGCCGCCGATTCCCAGTCGTTGCCCGCGCCCACCGAGACGTCCAGCGGGGCGCGGAGTTCCACCGCTCCGGCCATCTCCCGGCGGACCAGCGTCTCGACCTTCTTGCGCTCGCCCGGCGCGATTTCCAGGACGATTTCGTCGTGGACCTGGAGCAGCAGGCGGGAGGTGAGGCCCGCTTCGGTCAGGGCGCGGTCCACGTTCAGCATCGCGACCTTCACGATGTCGGCCGCGGTGCCCTGGATCGGGGCGTTGAGCGCCATCCGCTCGGCCATTTCGCGGCGCTGGCGGTTGTCGCTGTTGAGGTCCGGCAGGTAGCGGCGGCGGCCCAGCATTGTCTCCGTGTAGCCCGTGGCGCGGGCTTCCTCGACGACGCGCTGGAGGTAGTCCCGTACGCCGCCGAAGCGCTCGAAGAACGTGTCCATCAGGCCACGGGCCTCGCCCGCCTCGATGTTGAGCTGCTGGGAGAGGCCGAAGGCGGACAGGCCGTAGGCCAGGCCGTACGACATGGCCTTGATCTTGCGCCGCATCTCGGGGTCGACCTGGGACTTGGCGACGCCGAAGACCTGTGAGGCGACGGTGGTGTGGAGGTCCTCGCCGGAGGTGAATGCCTTGATGAGGCCCTCGTCCTCGGACAGGTGGGCCATCACGCGCAGTTCGATCTGGCTGTAGTCCGCGGTGAGCAGCGACTCGAAGCCCTCGCCGACGACGAAGCCCCGCCGGATGGCGCGGCCCTCGTCGGTACGGACCGGGATGTTCTGCAGGTTGGGGTCGGTCGAGGAGAGGCGGCCGGTCGCGGCGACGGTCTGGTTGAACGTGGTGTGGATGCGGCCGTCGGCCGCGATCGTCTTGATGAGGCCTTCGACGGTGACCCGCAGCTTCGCCTGCTCGCGGTGGCGCAGCATGATCACGGGCAGCTCGTGCTCGGTCTGGGCGGCGAGCCAGGCCAGTGCGTCGGCGTCCGTGGTGTAGCCGGTCTTGGTCTTCTTCGTCTTGGGCAGGGCCAGTTCGCCGAAGAGGACTTCCTGGAGCTGCTTGGGCGAGCCGAGGTTGAACTCGTGGCCCACCGAGGCGTGCGCTTCCTTGACGGCCTGCTGGACGGCGCCCGCGAACTGCTGCTCCATGGCTTCCAGGTGGGCACGGTCGGCGGCGATGCCGTGCCGCTCCATGCGGGCGAGCAGGAGGGAGGTGGGCAGTTCGACGTCGTGCAGGAGCTCGGCGGCGCCGACTTCCTTGAGGCGTTCGGTGAACGCGCCGCCGAGGTCGAGGACGGCGCGGGCCTGGGTCATCAGGGCGTCGGCCTCGGCCTCGTCGTCCGCGCCGAAGGCGAGCTGGCCGTCGGCGGCGCCGGCGGGGGCGAGCTCGCGGCCCAGGTATTCGATGGACAGGGCGTCCAGGGCGAAGGAGCGGCGGCCGGGCTTGACGAGGTAGGCGGCGAGCGCGGTGTCCATGGTGACGCCGGCGATGGACCAGCCGTGCTCGGGGAAGACCCGCATCGCGGCCTTGGCGTTGTGCATGACCTTGGGCCGGGCGGCGTCCGCGATCCAGGCGGCGAAGGCCTGCTCGTCGGCCTCGTCGACGAGTGCCGGGTCGAACCAGCCTGCGGCGCCGTCGGCCGCGGCCAGCGCGATCTCGGTGACACTGCCGGTGCCGAGCGCCCAGGTGTCGACGGTGGCCACGCCCAGCGGCTGCCCGCCGTGCTCCGCCAGCCAGGGGGCGAGCTCGCCGGCGCCGAGGACCGTGCCGTCGAGCTCCAGGCCGGCGGCCGGCGCCGGGGCCTCTTCCTCGCCCGCGCCCGGGTCGACGGCGAGGAGGCGCTCGCGCAGCGACGGGTTGCGGATCTCCAGGACGTCGAGGACGCCGGTCACCGCACTGCGGTCGTAAGGGGCGCGCTCCAGCTCGGCGGGGCCCTTGGGCAGCTCGACGTCCTTGACCATCTCGGTCAGTCGGCGGTTCAGCTTCACCGCGTCCAGGTGGTCGCGGAAGTTCTGTCCGGCCTTGCCCTTGACCTCTTCGGCGCGCTCGACGAGCTCCGCGAACGAACCGAACTGGTTGATCCACTTGGCGGCGGTCTTCTCGCCGACGCCCGGGATTCCCGGCAGGTTGTCCGACGGGTCGCCGCGCAGCGCCGCGAAGTCCGGGTACTGCTGCGGAGTCAGGCCGTACTTCTCCTGGACCTTCTCCGGGGTGAACCGGGTGAGCTCGGAGACGCCCTTGGTGGGGTAGAGGACGGTGACGTGGTCGGAGACCAGCTGGAAGGAGTCGCGGTCGCCGGTGACGATGAGGACTTCGAAGCCGGCCGCCTCGGCCTGGGTGGCGAGGGTGGCGATGATGTCGTCGGCCTCGAAGCCGTCGGTGGCGAACCGGTCCACGTGCATCGCGTCGAGGAGCTCGCCGATCAGCTCGACCTGGCCCTTGAACTCGTCCGGGGTCTTCGACCGGTTCGCCTTGTAGTCGGGGAACTCGGTGGAGCGCCAGGTCTTGCGGGACACGTCGAACGCCACCGCGAAGTGCGTGGGCGCCTCGTCACGCAGGGTGTTCGCGAGCATGGACATGAAGCCGTAGACCGCATTGGTCGGCTGGCCCGTCGCGGTCGTGAAGTTCTCCGCGGGCAGCGCGAAGAACGCCCGGTACGCCAGGGAGTGCCCGTCCATGAGGAGCAGGCGCGGTCGGTTGTCCGGGGTCTTCTTCGATGCTGTCTCAGCCATGCCCCCGATCCTGCCACGCCCCACTGACAATCCTGGCCAGTCCCGGCTCCGGCCGACCGGCCCGCGCCTGTCCGACCTGCCCGGCGCGGCTGTCGGTGCGGCGTGGCAGGATCGAGTACACACACCTCGTACCGCACGACGTGTCCGCTCGAAGGGGAGCAGCGCCATGGCCAGCAAGCCGCCCGCAGGTGATCCGGTCCAGGACGCGCCGCAGGTCGAGGCACCCAAGCATGCCGCAGCCGGCCTCCCCGCGATCGGTCACACACTGCTCATGGCGCAGCAGCAGATGGGGTTGCGGCGCACGGCGCAGACCTTGTTGAAGGTCAACCAGAAGGACGGTTTCGACTGTCCTGGCTGCGCGTGGCCGGAGGGCGACAAGCGGCACACGGCCGAGTTCTGTGAGAACGGGGCGAAGGCGGTCGCCGAGGAGGCGACGCTGCGCCGGGTGACACCCGACTTCTTCGCCGCGCACCCCGTCGCCGACCTGGCGGCCCGCAGCGGGTACTGGCTGGGCCAGCAGGGCCGGATCACGCAGCCGATGTATCTGCCCGAGGGGGCCGAGCGGTACGAGGCGGTCACCTGGGAGCGGGCCTTCGGGATCATCGCCGAGGAGCTCACCGCGCTCGACTCCCCCGACGAAGCCCTCTTCTACACGTCGGGGCGCACCAGCAACGAGGCGGCGTTCCTGCTGCAGCTCTTCGCCCGCGAATTCGGCACGAACAATCTGCCGGACTGTTCCAACATGTGTCACGAGTCGTCCGGTTCGGCGCTGACGGAGACGATCGGCGTCGGCAAGGGCAGCGTCTCCCTGGAGGACCTCCACCAGGCGGACCTGATCGTGGTGGCCGGGCAGAACCCGGGCACCAACCACCCCCGGATGCTGTCCGCCCTGGAGAAGGCGAAGTCCGCCGGAGCCAAGATCATCTCGGTGAATCCGCTGCCGGAGGCGGGCCTGGAGAAGTTCAAGAACCCGCAGACACCGCAGGGCATGATCAAGGGCGCCGCGCTCACCGACCTGTTCCTGCAGATCCGCATCGGCGGCGACCAGGCCCTCTTCCGCCTCCTCAACAAGCTGATCGTGGAGACCGAGGGCGCCGTCGACGAGCTGTTCGTACGCGAACACACCCATGGATACGAGGAGTTCAAGGCCGCGGCCCAGGAGGCGGACTGGGACCGGACGCTCACCGCGACCGGCCTGACCCGCGCCGAGATCGAGCAGGCCCTCTCCATGGTGCTCGCCTCCAGGCGCACCATCGTGTGCTGGGCGATGGGCCTGACCCAGCACAAGCACGCCGTGCCGACGATCCGCGAAGTCGTCAACTTCCTTCTGCTGCGCGGCAACATCGGCCGCCCCGGCGCCGGTGTCTGCCCGGTGCGCGGCCACTCCAACGTGCAGGGCGACCGCACGATGGGCATCTTCGAGCGGCCGGCGCCCGCCTTCCTGGACGCCCTGGAGAAGGAGTTCGGCTTCGCCCCGCCCCGCCACCACGGCTACGACGTCGTACGGTCCATCGAGGCGCTGCGCGACGGCAAGGCCAAGGTGTTCTTCGCGATGGGCGGCAACTTCGTCGGCGCGACCCCGGACACCGAGGTCACCGAGGCCGCGATGCGCCGGGCCGCGCTGACCGTACACGTCTCGACGAAGCTGAACCGTTCGCACGCGGTGACCGGCCGGCGGGCCCTGATCCTGCCCACCCTGGGGCGTACCGACAAGGACGTCCAGAAGAGCGGGCGCCAGTTCGTGACCGTCGAGGACTCCATGGGCATGGTCCACGCCTCCCGCGGCAACCTCACCCCCGCGAGCCCCCACCTGCTGTCCGAGCCGGCCATCGTCGTGCGCATGGCGCAGGCGACGCTGGGCGCCACATCCTCGATCGACTGGGCCGAGTTCGAGAAGGACTACGCGACCGTGCGCGACCGCATCGCGCGCGTCGTGCCCGGCTTCGAGGACTTCAACGCCAAGGTCGCCCACCCCGGCGGCTTCCAGCTGGCGCACGCGCCGCGCGACGAGCGCCGCTTCCCCACCGCCACCGGGAAGGCCAACTTCACCGCCGCACCCGTCGAGGCCCCCGAGCTGCCCGAGGGCCGGCTGCTGCTGCAGACCCTGCGCTCGCACGACCAGTACAACACCACCATCTACGGCCTCGACGACCGCTATCGCGGCATCAAGGGAGGCCGCCGCGTCGTCCTCGTCAACCCCGAGGACGCCCGCGAGCTGGGCCTGGCCGACGGCGCGTACACGGATCTGGTCAGCGAGTGGAAGGACGGGGTGGAGCGGCGTGCGCCGGGCTTCCGCGTCGTCCACTACCCGACGGCCCGCGGCTGCGCCGCCGCCTACTATCCCGAGACGAATGTGCTGGTGCCGCTGGGTGCGACGGCCGACGTCAGCAACACCCCGGCCAGCAAGTCGGTGATCGTGCGCTTCGAGAGCGCCGGGCGGGAGAGCGGTGAGCGGGAATGAGAGCCCGGCCCTAAGCGTTTGCTCAGGCATCTGGTATGACGGTGCGGACACAGCAGTGTGACCGCAGATGAACGGAGCCGGAGCCCATGGGCGAGCAGCACAGCGTGAAGTTCCCGCAGGAAGTCGTCGACGAGTACGCGGCCCTCGGCGTCGATCTGCCCGCCATGTTCTCCGCCGGACACCTGGGCACCCGCATGGGCGTGCAGGTCATCGAGGCCTCGGCGGAGCGCGTCGTGGGCACCATGCCCGTCGAGGGCAACACCCAGCCGTACGGGCTGCTGCACGGCGGCGCCTCCGCGGTGCTCGCCGAGACGCTCGGCTCGGTCGGCTCGATGCTGCACGGCGGCATCAACAAGATCGCGGTCGGCGTCGACCTGAACTGCACCCACCACCGCGGGGTGCGCAGCGGCCTGGTCACCGGCGTGGCCACCCCCGTGCACCGCGGGCGCTCGACGGCGACGTACGAGATCGTCATCACCGACGAGCAGGACAAGCGGGTCTGCACGGCGCGCCTGACCTGCCTGCTGCGCGACGCGGAGGGCCTCAAGGGCTGAGCCCGCACAGCCCCCCGAAAGCCGGACCCGGACCCTTCAAGTCCGGTTCGTGGCAGGCGAGTTGAGCATCCAGGTGGCCGGTGGGTCGACAACTCACCGGCCATTGTCATGTCGCGGACCGGGTCCTAACGTCGTGCCATGAGAACCCGAGCGCGGCCACGGGTACGGCTACGGTGCGCGCCGGTGTGCGCGCTCGCCCTGGCGGCGGCCCTGGCGGGCTGCTCGGCCGGGCACGACGCCACGCCCGCCGACACCCCGAGCCGGTCCCCCTCGGCCCTCAACTCGCCCTCGCCGCACACCACTTCACCCGCTGAGCTCTGTACGCACCTGATCACGTACTGGGCGAAGCAGGAGCTGGACGAGGGGCAGGGCTCCGGGCTCGACTACCAGGAGAAAGGCCTGTCCGACGGGCAGAACGAGATCCTCCTGACCACGCTCGCCGCGGCCCGCAAGGAACGTGCGGCCCACGGAGCGGCCGCGGGCGACCGGCTCATCGAGCAGCAGGCGCAGCACGGTTGCGCCGAGCGCTACCGCAACGGCACCCCCACGACGGACCCTTGGGCCCAGACGAAGCAGCCCACCCCCTCCGGATCGCCGTGACTCTGCGTGACAATCGCGCGGAACGCCAAGGGTGACTATCAGCCACCGTGCGGCACCCCGTCGGCCACCGACCGACATCCGGACACAAACCGGCCTGTCAGCACCATGATCCCCCCAAGCCCCTTAGCGGAACTGGGCGTTCTCACCATGCGAGAAATCCCAGTTTCACAAAATGTACAGATTGTCTGCCCTGCACCATCAAGGTTTGGCCCTGGGATAACAAGAAAGTCACATCCTGTCCCGGCCGCTCCCCACCCCCGTCAGCTGCGCTTAGAGTCACGGCCAGTCACCGCGCCGCCGGGTGCGACTGCTGCACGGCCCTTACCACCCAGTACGGCCCGGCGACCGACACGGCACCTCGCACACGAGGAGGCCGCGCCAGGGAAAGGACCCATCGTGCGACACCGTTCCTTGCTCATCCTCACCACAGTGCTCACCACAGGCGCACTCACACTCACCGCCTGCGGTTCGCGCGACAAAGGCGGCGACGGAGGCAGCGACAAGAAGCAGACCGTCGTCATAGGCGTCGACGCACCCCTCACGGGTGACCTGTCCGCCCTCGGCCTCGGCATCAAGAACTCCGCCGACCTCGCCGCCCAGACGGCGAACAAGCAAAACCTCGTCCCCGGCGTCGAGTTCAAGACCCAGCCGCTCGACGACCAGGCCCAGCCGTCCGTCGGCCAGCAGAACGCCACCAAGTTCATCGGCGACAAGACCGTCGTCGGCGTCGTCGGCCCCCTCAACTCCAGCGTCTCGCAGTCCATGCAGAAGCCGCTGAACGACGCGGGCCTCACCCAGATCTCCCCCGCCAACACGGGCACCGAGCTGACCCAGGGCGACGGCTGGAAGACCGGAAACAAGGTCCGCCCCTACAAGACCTTCTTCCGCACCGCCACCACCGACCAGGTCCAGGGCGCCTTCGCCGCCAAGTACCTGTTCAACAACGCCAAGGTCGACTCGGTCTACCTCATCGACGACCAGAAGACCTACGGCGCCGGCCTCGCCGCGTCCTTCAAGGACACCTTCACCAAGCTCGGCGGCAAGATCGTCGGCTCCGACCACATCAACCCCGACGACCGCGACTTCAACGCCATCGTCGCCAAGGTCAAGAACACCGGAGCCAAGGCCCTCTACTACGGCGGCGAATACCCCGCCGCCGGCCCCCTGAGCCAGCAGCTCAAGGACAGCGGCACCAACATCCCGCTCATGGGCGGCGACGGCATCTACAGCTCCGACTTCATCAAGCTCAACAAGAAGGCCGCCGGCGACCTCGCCACCTCCGTCGGCAAGCCCGTCGAACAGCTCGACTCCGCCAAGAGCTTCATCGCCAACTACAAGGCAGCCGGCTACAAGGACGCCTACGAGGCCTACGGGGGCGGCACCTACGACGCCACCTGGGCCATCATCCAGGCCGTCAAGGACGTCGTCACCGCCAACAGCGGCAAGCTCCCCAGCGGCGACCTGCGCGCCAAGGTCCTCGACGCCGTCGGCAAGGTCAAGTTCGACGGAGTCACCGGCCCCGTCTCCTTCGACCAGTACGGCGACACCACCAACACCATGATGACCGCCTACAAGGTCACCGACGGCGCCTGGAAGCCCGAGCTCAGCGAGGCCTACAAGCCGTAACCCGGCGAATCCCGCCCACCGCACCACCCCAAGGACCGCGCGGGAGCGCCACCAGCGCTCCCGCGCGGTGCCATATCCGATCACTTCACGGAGGCCCCGCGGTGCACGAACTGCCGCAACAGCTGGCCAATGGACTCATCCTCGGCGCGATGTACGGACTGATCGCGATCGGCTACACGATGGTCTACGGCATTGTCCAGCTCATCAACTTCGCCCACGGCGAGATATTCATGGTCGGGGGCTTCGGGGCTCTCACCGTCTTCCTCGCACTCCCGGCAGGCTTCTCACTCCTCGCCGCCATCCCCCTCATGATCATCGGCGGAGTCATCGTCTCCGTCCTCGTCGCCACCGCAGCCGAACGCTTCGCCTACCGGCCCCTGCGCAACGCACCACGGCTCGCCCCCCTCATCACCGCGATCGGCCTCTCCCTCGCCCTCCAGCAGGCCGTATGGAAGTGGTACCCCGACGCCAAGAAGGACCGCTCCTTCCCCCAGTTCGACGGCAGCCCCTTCCACATCCTCGGCGCCAACATCCAGCGCGGCGACCTCTTCATCCTCATCGCCGCCCCCGTCTGCATGATCGCCCTCGGGTTCTACGTCACCAAAACCCGCACCGGCCGCGGCATGCAGGCAACCGCCCAGGACCCCGACACCGCCAAGCTCATGGGCATCAACACCGACCGCATCATCGTCATGGCCTTCGCCATCGGCGCCGCGTTCGCAGCCGTCGCAGCCGTCGGCTACGGCCTCCACAACGGCCAAGTCGGCTTCCGTATGGGCTTCATCATGGGCCTCAAAGCCTTCACCGCAGCCGTACTCGGCGGCATCGGCAACATCTACGGAGCCATGCTCGGCGGCATCGTCCTCGGCCTCGCCGAATCCCTCGCCGTCGGCTACATCGGCAACATCCCCAGCATGGAACTCTTCGGCGGCGGCGCCTGGAAGGACGTATGGGCCTTCGTCCTCCTCATCGTCGTCCTCCTCGTGCGACCCCAAGGCCTGCTCGGCGAACGCGTCGCGGACAGGGCGTGAACACCATGACCGAAACCACCACACGCACCAACGACAGCGGCACCCCGCTCGTCCCGCTGCTGCCCGCCCCCCTCGCCCGACACACCGTCACCGCAGGCTCCGCCATCGCCCTCATCGGCACCTTCATGGCCTGGACCTGGACCAGCGACTTCCCCGGCGACCTCACCGTCGACGGCTACCCCGGCGGCCTCCAGCTCCTCACCCTCACCGGCGCGCTGCTCACCCTCCTGTTCGCCCTCTCCGCCTACGGCGTCAAGGGACTGCGCTGGCTCACCCCCGCCGGCACCAACGCACCACTGCGCCTGCTCGCCCTCGCCACCTTCGCCACCACCGGCTACACCCTCGGCGCGATATCCAGCGACCTCGGCGGCATCGTCAACCTCGAACCCGGCGCCTACGTCTCCGGCATCGGCTCCCTCATCGCCCTCGTCGCCGCCTTCGCCCTGCCCGGCGACACCCCCGGCAACGACACCACCGCGGACAACGCCTGGCAGCGCATCCGCCACACCCTCGCCGCCCCCAGCCCCCGCACCGCCAAGACCATCCCCGACTGGGCCGGCATCCTCATCATCGTCGCCGCCTTCGCCATCGGCCTCTACGTCTTCGCGTACGGCATCGACACCGAATACACCGAACTGTTCATCGGCTTCCTCATCACCGCCGTGTTCACGTTCGCCGCAATCACCCAGGCAGGCCTCCTCGCCCGCCTCTCCGCACTCACCGCACAACACCGCACCGTCACCCTCAGCGCCGCCTTCGTCGCCGCGATCTGCTTCCCCTTCACACAGTCCAGCGACGAATACGCCCTCATCGGCGCCAACATCCTCATCTTCGCCACCGTCGCCCTCGGCCTCAACGTCGTCGTCGGCCTCGCAGGCCTCCTCGACCTCGGCTACGTCGCCTTCCTCGGCGTCGGCGCCTACGCCGCAGCCCTCGTCTCCGGCGCAAGCACCTCCAGCCTCGGCGTCCACTTCCCCTTCTGGGCCGCCATCCTCGTCGGCGCCGGCGCATCCCTCATCTTCGGCGTCCTCATCGGCGCCCCCACCCTGCGCCTGCGCGGCGACTACCTCGCCATCGTCACGCTCGGCTTCGGTGAGATCTTCCGCATCACCATGAACAACCTCAACGGGAACAGCGGACCCAACGTCACCAACGGCTCCCGCGGCATCCCCGCCATCCCCGACATCACGATCTTCGGATACGACCTCGGCATCAGCCACGACATCGCCGGCTTCACCCTCGGCAAACCCGGCAACTACTACCTGCTGATGCTCATCGTCACCCTCATCGTCGTCACCGTCTTCCGCCGCAGCGCCGACAGCCGCATCGGCCGCGCCTGGGTCGCCATCCGCGAAGACGAAACCGCCGCCACCGCCATGGGCATCAACGGCTTCCGCGTCAAACTCATCGCCTTCGCACTCGGCGCCACCCTCGCCGGACTCGCCGGCACCGTACAAGGCCACCTCACCAGCACCGTCACCCCCGAGCAGTACCAATTCGCCGGCTCCGTACCCCCCAACTCCGCCTTCCTCCTCGCCGCCGTCATCCTCGGCGGCATGGGAACCATGAGCGGACCCCTCATCGGCGCCTCACTGCTCTACCTCATCCCGGCCAAACTCCAATTCATGCAGGACTACCAGCTCCTCCTCTTCGGAGTCGCCCTCATCGTCCTCATGCGCCTGCGCCCCGAAGGCATCGTCGCCGACCGCAGGAAAAAGCTCGAATTCCACGAAACCGGCCAACTCGACGTACCCGACGCAAACCTCACCGACACCGTCGGCGTCACCAAGGCGGGGGCGTGACCAGCATGACCACCACGACCAACACCGTCCTCCAAGCCAGCGGCGTCACCATGCGCTTCGGCGGACTCACCGCCGTACGAAACGTCGACCTCACCGTCAACAGCGGCGAAATCGTCGGCCTCATCGGACCCAACGGCGCAGGAAAAACCACCTTCTTCAACTGCCTCACCGGCCTGTACGTCCCCACCGAAGGAAAAGTGACGTACAAGGACACCGTCCTGCCCCCCAAGCCCCACCTCGTCACCCAAGCCGGCGTCGCCCGCACCTTCCAGAACATCCGCCTGTTCCCCAACATGACCGTCCTGGAAAACGTCCTCGTCGGCCGCCACACCCGCACCAAAGAAGGCCTCTGGTCCGCACTCCTCAGGCTCCCCGGATTCAACAAAGCGGAAAACGCCTCACGCGAACGAGCCATGGAACTCCTAGAGTTCACCGGCCTCGCCGCAAAAGCCGACCACCTCTCCCGCAACCTCCCCTACGGCGAACAACGCAAGCTCGAAATCGCCCGCGCCCTCGCCAGCGAACCCGGACTCCTCCTCCTCGACGAGCCCACCGCCGGCATGAATCCCCAAGAAACCCGCGCCGCCGAAGAACTCATCTTCGCCATCCGCGACCAAGGCATCGCCGTCCTCGTCATCGAGCACGACATGCGCTTCATCATGAACCTCTGCGACCGCGTCTCCGTCCTCGTCCAAGGCGAAAAACTCGTCGAAGGCACCCCCGACATCGTCCAGGCCGACGAACGCGTCATCGCCGCCTACCTCGGCACCCCCTTCGAAGGCGCACCCGGAGAAGAAGAAATCGCCGAAGTAGAAGCGGCGGAATCGGCGCAGAGCACCACCAGCACCGAAGGAGACACCCCGTGACCGCACTCCTCGAAGTCGAGGACCTCCGGGTCGCCTACGGCAAAATCGAAGCCGTCAAAGGCATCTCCTTCAGCGTCGAAGCAGGCCAGGTCGTCACCCTCATCGGCACCAACGGCGCCGGAAAGACCACCACCCTGCGCACCCTCTCCGGCCTCCTCGAACCCCTCGCCGGACAAATCAAATTCGACGGCAAACCACTCAAGAACGTCCCCGCACACAAAATCGTCGCCCTCGGAATGGCCCACTCCCCCGAAGGCCGCCACATCTTCCCCCGCATGACCATCGAGGACAACCTCCGCCTCGGCGCCTACCTCCGCGACGACAAAGCAGGCATCGAAAAAGACATCCAGCGCGCCTACGACCTCTTCCCCATCCTCGGAGAACGCCGCAAGCAAGCAGCCGGCACCCTCTCCGGCGGCGAGCAGCAGATGCTCGCCATGGGCCGCGCGCTGATGTCCCAACCGAAGCTATTGATGCTCGACGAACCGTCGATGGGGCTCTCACCGATCATGATGCAAAAGATCATGGCCACCATCAGCGAACTCAAAGCCCAAGGCACCACCATCCTGCTCGTCGAACAGAACGCCCAAGCCGCGCTCTCCCTCGCCGACCAGGGACACGTCATGGAAATCGGCAAAATCGTCCTCTCCGGAACCGGACAGGACCTCCTCCACGACGAATCCGTCCGCAAGGCCTACCTCGGCGAAGACTGAGCGCCGGGTACACAGGAAAGTGGCCCGCACCCGGAATCCCGGATGCGGGCCACTCAGCTGTGTATGCGGAGGCTACTGCCCCTTCGCCGCCTTCTTCTCCTCGGCGTCCTCAATAACCGCCTCGGCCACCTGCTGCATCGACATACGCCGATCCATCGACGTCTTCTGGATCCACCGGAACGCCGCCGGCTCCGACAACCCGTACTGCGTCTGCAGAACCGACTTCGCCCGGTCCACCAACTTCCGCGTCTCCAAACGCTGCGAGAGGTCCGCGACCTCCTGCTCCAGCGCCTTCAACTCCGTGAACCGCGACACCGCCATCTCGATCGCCGGCACGACATCACTCTTCGAGAACGGCTTCACCAGGTACGCCATCGCACCGGCATCCCTGGCCCGCTCGACCAGGTCCCGCTGGCTGAACGCGGTCAGCATCAACACCGGGGCGATCGACTCCTTGGCGATCAGCTCGGCGGCGGAGATCCCGTCCAGGACGGGCATCTTCACATCCAGGATCACCAGATCCGGCTGGTGCTCCCGGGCGAGCTCGACGGCCCGCTGACCGTCACCGGCCTCGCCCACGACCGAGTAGCCCTCTTCTTCGAGCATCTCTTTGAGGTCGAGGCGGATGAGGGCCTCGTCCTCGGCGATGACGACGCGGGTCGTCAACGGGGGGACGTGCGTCGCATCGTCGTCGTCTGCGATGGGCTGGGGCGACTCGGGGGCGGTCACGTGGGGCTCCTTGGTTAAGGCAGGTGCTGCTACATGAGCCTACCTAGCTCCTGTATGTTTGAGATACGAGGGGTCTCCGGTATCCTTCGTTTCGAAGGGGCCCCGGTAGCCCAGCGGTAGAGGCCATGGATTCAAAACCCATACAGCGTCGGTTCGAATCCGACTCGGGGCACTTCTCCTTCGATTCCAAGGTTCACCAGACCGTTGGGGATCTTCACTCGACCTGGTGAACACGTGGTCGAATTGCTGCCGTGGGTCACGCACACGGCAAATCTGGCAGCCATGTACGACACCTCAACGCGACGTTATGCCTTAGCGCTCCTCGCCCAGGGCCGCAGCATGAACTCCGTCAGCAACCAGACCGGGATATCGCGCGCAGCGATCCGCGCCTGGCAGACCCGCATCGAGCCACTGCCCCGACTGCTCGCCAACGCCAACCCCTGCCCCAGATGCCGCCCCGCGCCGGGCGCACCAGAAGACGCCGCCTCGTACTCGTACCTCCTCGGCCTCTACCTAGGCGATGGCTGCATCAGCGCGCATCCGCGTGGAGTCGGCCACTACCTGCGCATCGCGTGCGCCGACGCATGGCCCGGCCTCATAGAGGCGTGCCAGACGGCGATCAAGGCAGTGCGCCCGGAGAGCGGCGTCTACAACCTGCAGAAGCAGGGGTGCGTGTCCGTGACCAGCTACGACCGCCACTGGCCATGCCTGTTCCCACAGCACGGCCCTGGCAAGAAGCACAGCCGCCTCATCGCGCTCGAACCCTGGCAGCAAGCCATCGTCGACGCCCACCCCTGGGAGTTCATCCGTGGCCTCATCCATTCCGACGGCTGTCGCATCACCAACTGGACGGAGAAGATCATCGGCGGGGAGCGGAAGCGGTACGAGTACGTCCGGTACTTCTTCACCAACACGTCCACGGACATCCTGGGCCTCTTCACTGACACCCTCGACCGGGTCGCTGTGGAGTGGCGCTCCGCGAACCACGGCAGGCGCGCCCAGAACATATCCGTCGCGAAGCGGCACTCAGTAGAACTCATGGACCAGCACATAGGCCCCAAGTACTGACCCCGCACAAAAGAGGGCGAGGGCCCCCTGCGCAGGGAGGGGCAAGGGGCCGGCTCCCAGGGTTACTTGGGGCTGTCGTCCTCGCCGATGTGGTGGACGCGGACCAGGTTCGTCGAACCCGGAACCCCCGGCGGGGAGCCCGCCGTGATGACGACCACGTCGCCCTTCTTGCAGCGGCCCACCTTCAGCAGCATCTCGTCGACCTGAGCCACCATCTCGTCGGTGGATTCGACGTGCGGGCCGAGGAACGTCTCGACGCCCCACGTGAGGTTGAGCTGGGAGCGCGTCGCCGGCACCGGGGTGAAGGCGAGGAGCGGGATCGGGGAGCGGTACCTGGACAACCGCTTGACCGTGTCGCCGGACTGGGTGAAGGCGACGAGGAATTTCGCGCCGAGGAAGTCGCCCATTTCCGCGGCCGCCCGGGCCACGGCGCCGCCCTGCGTACGGGGCTTGTTGCGGTCGGTCAGTGGGGGCAGGCCCTTGGCCAGGACGTCTTCCTCGGCCGCTTCGACGATGCGGCCCATCGTCTTCACCGTCTCGATGGGGTACTTGCCGACGCTGGTCTCGCCGGAGAGCATCACCGCGTCGGTGCCGTCGATGACGGCGTTGGCGACGTCGCTCGCTTCGGCCCTGGTGGGGCGGGAGTTGTCGATCATTGAGTCGAGCATTTGGGTGGCGACGATGACCGGTTTGGCGTTGCGCTTCGCCAGCTTGATGGCTCGCTTTTGGACGATCGGGACGAGTTCGAGGGGCATTTCGACGCCGAGGTCGCCGCGGGCGACCATGATTCCGTCGAAGGCGGCGACGATGTCGTCGATGTTGTCGACGGCCTGGGGTTTTTCGATTTTGGCGATGACGGGGAGGCGGCGGCCTTCTTCGTCCATGATGCGGTGGACGTCTTCGATGTCGCGGCCGCTGCGGACGAAGGAGAGGGCGATGATGTCGGCTCCGGTGCGCAGGGCCCAGCGGAGGTCGTCCTGGTCCTTTTCGGAGAGGGCGGGTACGGAGACGGCGACTCCGGGGAGGTTGAGGCCTTTGTGGTCGGAGACCATGCCGCCTTCGGTGACGAGGGTGTGGACGCGGGGTCCGTCGACGGCGGTGACTTGGAGGGCGACTTTGCCGTCGTCTACGAGGATGCGTTCGCCGGTGGTGACGTCGGCGGCGAGGCCGGGGTAGGTGGTGCCGCAGAGGTGGCGGTCGCCTTGGGTGTCGGGTTCGACGGTGATGGTGAACTCGTCGCCGCGTTCAAGGAGTACGGGGCCTTCGGTGAAGCGTCCGAGGCGGATCTTCGGGCCTTGAAGGTCGGCGAGGATGCCGACGTTGTGGCCGGTTTCTCCGGAGGCTTTGCGGACGTGGTGGTAGCGCTCTTCGTGGTCGGCGTAGGTGCCGTGGCTGAGGTTGAAGCGGGCTACGTCCATTCCGGCTTCGACCAGGGCTTTGATCTGGTCGTATGTGTTGGTGGCGGGGCCCAGGGTGCAGACGATTTTGGCTCGGCGCATGGTTCGAGCCTAGGGCTTACCGGTGGGTAGAGATTTCGTCGCGGGTTACTGCTCAACAACCTTTGCGTGAAGGGTGGTTGACAAGTGTTGAATTGTGCGCGGGGGCGCTCCGATGAGCGTGTCGGGGCGCCCGGCGTGCGTCCGTACTGCCCGGTGTCAGAGGTTTGGCGGGGTCATGATGAAGCGGGCGTTGACGCGGGCGTGGACGGATTGGCGTTGGGGTTCGAGGTCGAGGGCGGGGGCGGGTTCGGCGGTGCCGGGGGCTGCGGCGCGGAAGGCCATGCCGCCGCCTGCGGGGTGGCCGTAGCCGGTGGTGGGGGTGTCGGCGCCGGGGTCGGAGAGTTCGACGAGGGCGGCGAGGGTGGTGCCGAGGGCGTCGGCGTATTCGCGGGCGCGTACGACGGCTTGCTGGACGGCTTGGCGGCGTACTGCGCTGTGGGCGGGTGAGTCGTGGCGCAGGGACCACCAGGGGCCGTCGACGCGGGTGAGTTCGAGGTCGGCGAGGCGGGTGGCGAGTTCGCCGAGTGCGGTGAAGTCGGTGAGTTCGACGGTGATGTGGACGGTGCCGTGGTAGGTGCGTACGCGTTCGCCGCGGCCGTGTTTGGTGAGTTCGGGGGTGAGGGTGAAGGCTCCGGTTTCGAGTTTTTCGATTTCGTCGCCGTAGCTTTTGATGAGGTCGATGGTGTGGGTGTTGCGGCGGGTGAGGTCGTCGAGGGTGGCGCGGCGGTCGGGGCCGCGGGTGGCGATGGTGATGGTGATGCGGGCGATTTCGGGGTCTACTTCGAGGTGGGCTTCGCCGTGGACGGCGAGGCGTGGCTGGTCGGGGGTTCCGTAGGGCTGGGTGTCGGTCATGGGGCTCACTGTGGCATCTCGTTCTGTCAGGTGCCGGTCATCAGATCGAAACCTGCGGGGGGTGTTGCGGGGGGTGGCTGTTGCGTCAGAATCCGTGGGTTCTACGCGCGTCGCGGTCCCGGTGGACGATGCGAGGGGCCGTCCCTTCGGTCCGCCCAACTTCTACGCGCGTCACACGACTTCAGGGAGATGACCATGCCGCTGAACCGCAGGACGTTCCTGGGCACTACGGCCGCCGCAGGGGCCGGTGTGGCTGTTGCCGGGGGTACGGCGCTGCCCGCCGAGGCCGAGACGCGGAGCCAGGGGGACCACGGGCACGGACGTCCGCCGAAGCGGTACGCGTTCTCAGTGATGGGCACGACGGATCTGCACGGCCATGTCTTCAACTGGGACTACTTCACGGACAAGGAGTACGACGACGCGGCGCACAACGACGTCGGTCTGGCGAAGATCTCGACGTTGGTGGATCAGGTCCGCAAGGAGAAGGGCCGTCACAACACGCTGTTGATCGATGCGGGTGACATCATCCAGGGCACTCAGCTGTCGTACTACTACGCGCGGGTGGAGCCGATCACGGGTTCGGGCGGCAAGCGGGGCCCAAAGCATCCGATGGCGCTGGCGATGAACCACATGCGCTACGACGCCGCCGCGCTCGGCAATCATGAGTTCAATTACGGTATTCCGACGCTGCGGGCGTTCCAGGACCAGCTCGACTTCCCTCTCCTGGGGGCGAATGCGCTGGATGCGAAGACGTTGAAGCCGGCGTTTCCTCCGTACACGGTGCGGTGTCTGAAGGTGCCGCACGGGCCGGATGTGAAGGTGGGGATCCTGGGTCTGACGAATCCGGGGATAGCGATCTGGGACAAGGCCAATGTGCAGGGGAAGATGACGTTCCCGGGTCTGGTGGAGCAGGCGAAGATCTATGTGCCGAAGCTGCGGGCGCTGGGTTGTGACGTGGTGATCTGTACGGATCACTCGGGGCTTGACGGCAGCACGTCGTACGGGGATGCGTTGCCGTATCCGGAGAACGCGTCGTCGTTGGTGGCGGAGCAGGTGCCGGGTATTGATGCGATTCTGGTGGGTCACACGCACAAGGAGGTGGCGTCGCGGACGGTGGTGAACAAGGAGACCGGTAAGTCCGTGGTGCTGTCCGAGCCGTACATGTGGGGTATGCGGCTGAGTGTCTTCGACTTCGCCCTGGAGTTCTCGAAGGGGCGTTGGCATGTGACGTCGGTGACGGCGGAGGTTCGGAACGCGAATGCGGTGGCCGAGGATCCGGTGGTGAAGAGGCTGGTGAAGGCGGAGCACGACAAGGTCGTGGCGTACGTCAATCAGGTGGTGGGCACCAATGGTGCTGAGATGCGGTCGACGGAGGCTCCGTACAAGGATGTGCCGATCATTGACCTGATCAATCACATTCAGGCGGAGACGGTGAAGGCGGCGCTTGCGTCGACCGAGTACAAGTCGCTGCCCGTCCTTTCGCAGGCGGCGTGTTTCTCGCGGTCGGCGGTGATTCCGGCCGGCAAGGTGACGATCAGGGATGTGGCGGGTCTGTATGTGTACGAGAACACGTTGGAGGCACGGCTTCTGACGGGTGCTCAGGTGCGGGCGTATCTGGAGTTCTCGGCGAACTACTACGTGCAGACGACGGGCACGGTGGATCCTGCGAAGATCACTAACGCGAACAGTACGCCGGACTACAACTACGACGTGGTGAGTGGCGTTTCGTACGAGGTGGACATCGCGAAGCCTGCCGGTTCGCGGGTTTCGAAGGTGATGTTCGACGGGAAGCCGTTGGACGACAAGGCGCAGTTCGTGCTTGCCGTGAACAATTACCGGGCCAATGGTGGCGGTAATTTCCCGGGGGTGGCGACCGCCAAGCAGTTGTGGGCGAACTCCGACGAGATCCGTAACACGATGATCGCGTGGGTGAAGGCGAAGGGTGTCATCGATCAGGCGGAGTTCGCTTCGGTGGACTGGAAGCTGACGCAGAACGGTGTTGCCGTGTTCTGAGCCGTCGGCTCGTTGTGTGTCACCGCTGTTCGACGAGCGGTACCAGGCCCCCTGGCTGTTGTGCCGGGCGGGCCTGGTTTTTTTTGCCGAGGCCGAAGGTGGTGAAGGAGGTGCGGGTGGGCAGGGGGTAGGGCTCTTTGCCGGTGAGGGAGTTGAGGATGACGGCGCTGCGCCAGGCGGCGAGGCCGAGGTCGGGGGTGCCGACGCCGTGGGTGTGTTTTTCGGCGTTCTGGATGTAGACGTTCCCGGTGACGGTGGTGTCGAGGAGGAGCCTGAACTCCGCGTCGATGCGGGGGCGTTGGGCGGTGTCGTAGCGCATGTAGGGGTCGAGTCCGGCGAGCAGCTGGGTGAGGGGGCGTTCGCGGTAGCCGGTGGCGAGGACGACGGCGTCGGTGGTGAGGCGGTCGCGTACGCCTTGCTGGGTGTGTTCGAGGTGGAGTTCGACCTTGGTGGTGGCGACGCGTCCCGCGGTGCGTACGCAGACGCCGGGGGTCATGGTGACGTCGGGCCAGCCGCCGTGCTGGGTGCGGCGGTAGAGCTCGTCGTGGATGGCGGCCATGGTGTCGGCGTCGATGCCTTTGTGGAGTTGCCACTGGCGGGGCAGGAGCTGGTCGCGTACGGCTTCGGGCAGGGCGTGGAAGTAGCGGGTGTAGTCGGGGGTGAAGTGTTCGAGGCCGAGCTTGGAGTACTCCATGGGTGCGAAGGCTTCGGTGCGGGCGAGCCAGGTGATTTTTTCGGCGCCGGCGGGGCGGTTGCGCAGGAGGTCGAGGAAGACTTCGGCGCCTGACTGGCCGGAGCCGATGACGGTGATGTGGCCGGCGGTGAGGAGTCGTTCGCGGTGCTTGAGGTAGTCGGCGGAGTGGATGACGGGGACGGTGGGGGCGTCGGCGAGGGGTTTGAGGGGTTCGGGGATGTGGGGTTGGGTGCCGACGCCGACGACGAGGTGGTGGGCGTAGGTGCGGCCGAGTGCTTCGGCTTCGCCGTGGAGGTCGAGTTGGGTGTAGTCGATTTCGAAGAGGGCGCGTTCGGGGTTCCAGCGGACGGCGTCGATCTGGTGGGAGAAGTGGAGGTCGGTGAGGTTTTCGCTGACCCAGCGGCAGTAGGCGTCGTATTCGGTGCGCTGGATGTGGAATTTTTCGGCGAAGTAGAACGGGAAGAGCCGTTCGCGGTGCTTGAGGTAGCTGAGGAATGACCAGGGGCTGGCGGGGTCGACGAGGGTGACGAGGTCGGCGAGGAAGGGGACTTGGAGGGTGGCGCCTTCGATGAGGAGGCCGGGGTGCCAGTGGAAGGCGGGGCGTTGTTCGTAGAAGGCGGTGTCGAGTCCGCCGGGTACGCCGTGGGCGAGGGCGGCGAGGGAGAGGTTGAAGGGTCCGATGCCGATGCCGACGAGGTCGCGGGGGTGTCCTTCGGGTGTGGGGGGTTGGGGGGTCATCGGGGGGTGCCTTCCGTGCTGGTGCTGAGGGTGGTTTCGAGGAGGGTGTGCAGGTCGTGGGGGGTGAGGTGGGGGTTGAGGAGGGTGGCTTTGAGCCAGAGGCGGCCGTCGGCGCGGGCGCGGCCGAGGACGGCGGTGCCGTTGGTGAGCAGGGTGCGGCGGATGTGGGCGACGGTGTCGTCGGTGGCGTCGCGGGGGCGGAAGAGGACGGTGGTGAGGGCGGGGTGTTCGTAGAGCTCCAACTTGTGGTGCTGGTCGATGAGTTGGGCGAGTTCGCGGGCGTGGGTGTGGACGTGGTCGATGAGGTGGGCGAGGCCGTCGCGGCCGAGGGCTCGTAGGGTGACGGCGATTTTGAGGACGTCGGGGCGGCGGGTGGTGCGCAGGGAGCGGCCGAGGAGGTCGGGGAGGCCCGCGTCGGTGTCGTCGTCGGCGTTGAGGTAGTCGGCGGTGTGGCCGAGGGGGTTGAGGTGGTGGGGGTCGGCGACGGCGAGGAGTCCGGCGGCGACGGGTTGCCAGCCGAGTTTGTGCAGGTCGAGGGTGACGGTGTGGGCGCGTTCGATGCCTGCGAGTCGGTGGCGGTGGCGGTCGCTGAAGAGGAGGGGGCCGCCGTAGGCGGCATCCACGTGGAGGGGCGCGTGGTGGGTGGCGCAGAGGTCGGCGATGGCGGGCAGGGGGTCGATGGCGCCGGTGTCGGTGGTGCCGGCGGTGGCGACGACGAGGAGGGGGTGGTGGAGGTCGGTGAGGGCGTCGTCGAGGGCGGCGAGGTCGGTGGTGCCGGTGGGGGCGGGTACGACGACGGGTTCGGGCAGGCCGAGGAGCCAGGCGGCGCGGTGGATGGAGTGGTGGGTGTGGGCGCCGCACACGACTTGGACGGGGCCGTGGTGTTCGCGGGCGAGGAGGAGGGCGAGCTGGTTGGACTCGGTGCCGCCGGTGGTGATGAGGGCGTCGCCGTGGGGCCAGATTTCCTGGCCGAGGGTGCGGGTGAGTAGTGCTTCGAGTGCGGAGGCGGCGGGGGCCTGGTCCCAGGAGTCCAGGGACGGGTTGAGGGCCGATGCTGCGAGGTCGGCGGCCGTAGCGAGGGCGAGGGGCGGGGTGTGGAGGTGGGCGGCGCAGTGGGGTTCGGCGGGGTCGGCGGCGCCTTCGGCGAGGGCGCGGACGAGGGTGGTGAGGGCTTCTTGGGCGCCGGTGCCGTGGGTGGGGAGGATGTCGTGGGCGGCGTCGTGGACGCGCCGGGCGACGGCTTCGGGGCCGCCCGGGGGCAGGGGGCCGCCGCGGGTTTTCGCCCCTTGGTGGAGGGCGTCGAGTACGACGTCGAGGAGGGGGCGCAGGGCCGCGGGCCCTGCGGTGCCTCCGGCGAGGGGCGGGCTGTGCATGGGGTTCCTTCGGGTGTGCGAGCAGCGGCTTGCACCAGCGTGGTCCGCTGTCTGCCGGTGAAGCCGCTGTGCTCAACGATCTCTACCCGAAAGTGGTATTGCCTTGCGGTGGGGGCGAGTTGGGGTGGGTGGTTGCTGCTATGGCCCGCTCGGGCCGCCCCTGGCTCGCCCCTCGGTGGTTCAGCTGCGTACGGTCAGGGCGCGGCGCAGGTCGTCGACCTGGTCGGCGAGTTTGCGGCGCAGGGCGGGCAGGAGGTCGGTCCGGTCGAGGCAGGTTTCGCCGAGGTGTACGGCGTCGGCGTCGACGACGGGGCCGGGGAAGGCGTCGCGGCCGGCGGCTTCGGCGATGGCGGGGCCGCGGCGGGCGGCGAGGGGGACGACGTCCTGGTAGTAGCGGGTGACGTAGGGCTGGAGGATGTCGGCCTGTTCGGGTTGCCAGAAGCCTTGGGCGGTGGCGGTGAACAGGTAGTTGGACAGGGTGTCGCTCTGGAACATGGCGGTCCAGGCGGCTTCCTTGGCGGCGGGGGTGGGCAGGGCGGCGCGGCAGCGGGCGGCGCCTTCTTCGCCGGTGGCGCTGGGGTCGGCGGCGAGGGCGGCGGCGATTTCCTTGTCGTCGGTGGCGCCGAGGACGGCGAGCCGGGTGAGGATGCGCCAGCGCAGTTCGGGGTCGAGTTCGGGGCCGCCGGGGACGCTGCCTTCCTCCAGCCAGCCGCGGATGGTGTCGGGCTGGGCCGCGGCGTCGATGAAGTGGCGTACGGCGGTGAGGCGCAGGCCGGGGTTGCTGCCGTCCTCGGTGCGGCGCAGGAGGGCGCGGGTGAGGTCGGTGAGGAGGGCGAGGGCGGCGGGGCGGTCGGCCGTGGCGAGGTAGCGGTTGGTGATCTGGGTGGCGGCGAAGGTGAGGACGCCCTGGACGACGGCGAGGTCGGCTTCCTCCGCGAGGTGGGCGCGGGCGGTCTCCAGGTAGGCGGCGGGCGGGAGTTCGCCGTAACGGACCATGTCGCGCAGGGTGTTCCACAGGACGGCGCGGGTGAGTGCGTCGGGTACGCCGGCCAGGGAGCGATGGGCTGTTTCGGCGGAGGTGTCGTCGAGGCGGACCTTGGCGTAGGTGAGGTCCTGGTCGTTGAGGACGAGGAGGGCGGGGCGCCGTCCGGGGCGTGCGGTGGCGGCTTCACCCTGGGGTGCGCCGAAGGTCTGGGGGGCGTCGGTGGCTTGGGGGACGTCGGTTGCTTGGGGGACGTCGATGTCGAAGCGTTCGCGCAGGACGAGGTGGCGGCCGTCGTTGATGTCGCGGTCGTAGGCTCCGACGGTGAGGCGGTGGGGGCGGTCGCCGTGCTGGGTGATGGTGAGGTGCCAGTTGCCGTCGGCTTCGGTGACGGTGGGGGTGAGGGTGTCGACTCCGGTGGTGCCGAGCCACCGCTGGGCCCAGGCGTGGACGTCGCGGTCGGTGGTGGAGGCGAGGGAGTCGATGAAGTCGGCGAGGGTGGCGTTGGCGAACTTGTGCCGGTTGAAGTGGGTGTTGATGCCGGCGAGGAAGTCCTTTTCGCCGAGCCAGGCGACGAGTTGGCGCAGCGCCGAGGCGCCCTTGGCGTAGGAGATGCCGTCGAAGTTGAGCATCGCGGAGGCGGTGTCGGGGACGGCGTCGGGTGCGGGGGCGACGGGGTGGGTGGTGGGCCGCTGGTCGGCGTCGTAGCCCCAGGCCTTGCGGGCGATGCCGAAGTCGACCCAGGTTTCCGTGAAGCGGGTTGCTTCGGTGAGGGTCTGGTAGCCCATGTATTCGGCGAAGGACTCGTTCAGCCAGATGTCGTCCCACCATCGGAGGGTGACGAGGTCGCCGAACCACATGTGGGCCATTTCGTGGGCGATGACCATGGCGCGGGTCTGGCGTTCGGTGTCGGTGACGGCGGAGCGGTAGACGAATTCGTCGCGGAAGGTGACGAGTCCGGGGTTCTCCATGGCGCCGGCGTTGAATTCGGGGACGAAGGCCTGGTCGTAGGAGTCGAAGGGGTAGGGCTCGTCGAACTTCTCGTGGTAGCGGTCGTAGCACTGCCGGGTGACCTCGAAGAGTTCGTCGGCGTCGGCGTCGAGGTGGGGGGCGAGCGAGCGGCGGCAGTGCAGGCCGAAGGGCAGGCCTGCGTGTTCGGTGGTCACCGAGTGCCAGGGGCCGGCGGCGAACGCTACGAGGTAGGTGGAGATGAGGGGGGTGGTGGCGGCTTTCCAGCGGCCGTCGTCCTGCTGCTCGGTGATGCCGTTGGCGAGGACCTTCCAGCCGTCGGGGGCCTTGACGGTGAGGTCGAAGGCGGCCTTGAGGTCCGGCTGGTCGAAGGCGGCGAAGACGCGCTGGACGTCTTCCATGAAGAGCTGGGTGTAGGCGTAGGTCTCGCCGTCGGCCGGGTCGGTGAAGCGGTGCAGGCCTTCGCCGGTGTGTGAGTAGTTCATGACGGCGTCGACGTGCAGCTCGTGGGGGCCCGCGGTGAGGTGGGTCAGGGCGAGGCGGTTCCCGGTGAGGGTCTCGGGGTCCAGGGGCTGCCCGTCGAGGGTGGCCGAGCGCAGAATGGCGGGCTTGAGCTCGACGAAGGTGTCCCCGGCGGTGCGTGCGGTGAAGTGGATGGCGGTGCGGGATGCGAAGGTGTCCTCGCCGCCGGTGGTCAGATCGAGTTCGATGCGATACCGCTGTACGTCGAGGAACTGGGCTCGGGTCTGCGCTTCGTCGCGCGTCAGTACGGACATGGGGCCCATGCTGCCTGATGCGGACGGGTGAGCACAGACGCGGTGGGGTTCGGGCTGTCAGGTGGTGCGGGTGGCGAGCCAGGCTTCGTGGGAGCGGGTGACGCGGGCCCACAGGTCGGTGCGGTCGTCGGCGGTGAGGGTGGGCAGGGCGAGGTGGAAGACGTCGTGGAGGGCTTCGAACCAGGCGGCGGGGGTGGCGAGTTCGTGTTCGCTGGTGCCGTCGGTGTCGGTGTGGCGCAGGATGCGGCCGCGCAGGACGTCGATGGTGGTGGCGTCGCGGCGGGCCACGACGGGGGTTTTGAGGTAGCCGGATTCGGGTGAGGTGGTGAGCCGCTCGTGCTCGCTGTCGAATGCGGTCATGTCGGCCGGTGCGGGGTCGTATTCCATGTGGTCGAAGTCGCCGGCGGGGTCGTGCTGGAAGCGCCAGCCGCCGGGTTCGGCGGTGGAGGGTGCCATGCGGAAGGTGGAGGGGCCCTGGCGGTAGGTGCCGGTCACCAGCGGGAGCGGTTCGTGGATGCCGTCGCCGAGGCCCGCGTCGACGAGCCATTCCTGGTCGCCGGTGCGGACGGTGAGGGCGAGGTGGTTGCCGCGGGCGCCTTCGGCTTCGGGGGTGCCGTGCACTCCGGCGTAGTGGCGGGTGACGTCGAAGCCGAGGGCGGCGAGCAGCAGGCCGAGGGCGCCGTTGGTCTGGTAGCAGTAGCCGCCGTGCCCGGCGGCGATGCGGCGCAGCGAGAGCAGCTGGTCGATGCCCGCGGGGCGGCCGAGGTAGGTGTCGATGTTCTCGTACGCCACGCGCTCGATCTGGGCGCGGTGGAGGGCGAACAGGGCCTCGACGGTGGGCTGTTGGGGCCGCTCCACCCCCAGGCGCTTCAGGTAGGCCGCCATGTCGGCGTCGGTCGGCCGGGTGTGCTGCGCTGCGGCTTCTGTCGTCACGGGTGGATCATCGCACCGGGCAGGGTGCGATGCCATGGGTGTCGTGAGGCGGGTCCGGGGGCGTCAGGCGGACTTGGCGATGGTCTCGTGGTGTCTGATGACCTCGGCGATGATGAAGTTGAGGAGCTTCTCGGCGAAGGCCGGGTCGAGCTTGGCGTTCTCGGCGAGGCGGCGCAGCCGGGCGATCTGTTCGGCTTCGCGCGAGGGGTCGGCCGGGGGGAGCTTGTGTTCGGCCTTGAGGTGGCCGACCTGCTGGGTGCATTTGAAGCGCTCGGCCAGCATGTGCACGACAGCCGCGTCGATGTTGTCGATGCTGTCGCGGAGCCGGGACAGCTCTGCCTGCACGGAGGGGTCGATCGTGGTCATGGTCATCGAGCTTACGTGGCGTGGCCCGGGATCGTCGGCGGATGTTCAGGATCCGGGATCCGGTGGCTCCAGCCGCCGGGGACGGAGCGGCCCTGCTGCTCGCGGAAGCGTACGGGTGCGATGCCGACGCGGCGGGTGAACAGGCGGGAGAAGTAGGCGGGGTCGTCGTAGCCGACGCGGCGGGCGACGGCCGCGACCGGCAGTTCTGTGGCGGCGAGGAGTTCTTTGGCGCGGCCGAGGCGGATGCCGAGGAGGTAGTCCTTGGGACTGCAGCCGGCGGCCCGGCGCACGGCGGTGCGCAGTTCGGCGGGGGTCATGCCGTGCCGGGAGGCGTGTTCGGCCACCGACAACGGCTGGAAGGCGTCGCGGGCCAGGGCGTCGAGGACGAGGTCGCCGTCGGGGGCGACGTCGGCGCGGGCGCGGCGCAGCGCGACGAGCAGTTCGTGGACGGCGGCGGCGGTCTCGACCTCCAGGAGGGGGTTGCCGCGGCGGGCGGCTCTCGCGATGCGGCCGACGGCCGCGCGGGCGCCCACGGTGTCGCTGAGCGGTACGACGGGCCGGTCGGGTTCGATGTAGCCGAGTTCGGTGTAGGTGGCGGCGGCGGGCCCGGTGAAGTCGACGAAGGACTCGTCCCAGCCGGTGGCGGGGTCGGGCCCGTAGTGGTGGGGCACGCCGGGGGTGAGCCAGATCAGGGCGGGTGCGGTGACGGGGATCTCGCGGCCGTCGGGGCCGCGGAACCAGCCGCCGCCGGCGCCGATGACGACGGCGACGTGGTGGTCCAGGGTGCGGGGTCCGACGGTGGGCAGCATGCCGTGCTGGAGGCCCACCCCGAGGCAGACCAGGCCGAGCCGGTGGTGGGCCGGACTCGGGGTGAAATAGCGCATCCAGGTGTGATACATGCCGGTTTCCGCTTCCTCCCGGGTCCCCCTTGCGTCCAATCAGCGCCGATCTTTGTCCATGGACCACCGCCGCGCCAGGGGCAAGAGTGGCCGGGCGTAGTGATCGAGAGAGATGGGCGGGCCGGCCGGTGGGCGACTTCACCGTGGGGGACGAGGACTTTCTGCTCGACGGGCGGCCGGTGCGCCTCCTGTCGGGCGCGCTGCACTATTTCCGGGTGCACGAGGCGCAGTGGGGCCACCGGCTCGCGATGCTGCGGGCGATGGGCCTGAACTGCGTGGAGACGTATGTTCCGTGGAACCTGCACGAGCCGTTCCTGGGCCGGTACGAGGATGTGGGGGCGCTGGGCCGCTTCCTGGACGCCGCACATGCGGCGGGCCTGTGGGCGATCGTGCGTCCCGGGCCCTACATCTGTGCCGAGTGGGAGAACGGGGGCCTCCCCCACTGGCTGACGGGCCGGCTCGGGCGCCGGGTGCGGACGGACGACTCCGAATACCTGGTCCATGTGAACCGCTGGTTCCGCACGCTGCTCCCCCAGGTCGCCGAGCGCCAGATCGACCGGGGCGGGCCGGTTCTCATGGTGCAGGTGGAGAACGAGTACGGCAGCTACGGCAGCGACCGGGGCTATCTGCGCCACCTCGCGGACCTGCTGCACGAGTGCGGTATCACCGTGCCGCTGTTCACCTCCGACGGACCCGAGGACCACATGCTGACCGGCGGCTCCCTGCCGGGCATCCTGGCCACGGCGAACTTCGGCACCGCCGCCCGCGAGGCCTTCGCGGTCCTCCGCCGCCACCGGCCGTCCGGCCCCCTGATGTGCATGGAGTTCTGGTGCGGCTGGTTCGACCACTGGGGCGCGGACCATGTGGTGCGGGACGCGGCGGACGCGGCGGCGACCCTGCGGGAGATCCTGGAGTGCGGGGCGTCGGTCAACATCTACATGGCACACGGCGGCACCAGCTTCGCGGGCTGGTCGGGTGCGAACCGGGCGGGCGACCTGCACGTGGGCGCGCTGGAGCCGACGGCGACGTCGTACGACTACGACGCGCCGATCGACGAGGCGGGCAGGCCGACGGAAAAGTTCTGGCGGTTCAGGGAGGTACTGGCGGCGTACGCGGATGGCCCGCTGCCCGAACTGCCGTCGGAACCACTGGAGTTGACGGGGCCGTTGCGGGTTGACGTGAATGACTGGGCACCCTTGAGCGACGTCCTCGATGCCCTGGGCGGGGAGGAGAGCGAGTGCCCGGTCCCGCCGACCTTCGAGGAGCTGGATGTGGACCGGGGTCTTGTCCGCTACCGCGTGGACGCCCCCGGGCCCAGGCAGCCGTATCCGCTCGGCGTGCTCGGGCTGCGCGATGTGGCGACGGTGTACGTGGACGGGGTACGGGCCGGGGTCCTGGACACCGAGGACGCGACGCTGGCGGATCCCGTGCCGGGGGGTGTGGAGATCGAGCTGTGGGTGGAGTCCCTCGGCCGGGTCAACTACGGGCCGCGCAGCGGGGAGCCGAAGGGGATCACGGGTGGGGTGCTGCATGAGCGGCAGTACCTGCACGGGGTGCGGGCGCGGGGGCTCCGCCTGGACGCCTTCGACTCGCCGGAGGCGGTGTCGAAGGTGCCCTTCGGCACGCCGCCGGGGGTGGGGACCGGGGCGACGGGCCTGTACCGGGGCGGGTTCGACCTGCCGTCGACGGCGCCCGGGGAGTCGTTCGCCCGACTCCGACTCCCCGGCTGGGGACGGGGGTTCGTGTGGGTGAACGGGTTCTGTCTGGGGCGGTACTGGGGGGTTGGTCCGGGGGTTTCGCTGTATGTGCCGGGGGTGGTGTTGCGGGCGGGGGCGAACGAGGTGTGGGTGCTGGAGCTGGAGGGGGCGGGTGGGGCGGTGACGCTGGGGTCATCCCCCACCCCGCCCCTTCCCGCTGTGGCACTCTGCGGCTCCGCCGCGTGGCGCCGGGGGTGAGGCCGCCGTCTCCGGGTGGGCCCAGGACGGGGTGTGCGCGGGGCGCGGCGTGACGGGATAGTCGGGGAGATCGGCCCCGCTGGGCGGCCAGGGAGAAAAGCTCTCCTGGTGGGTGTGGGGGTGGGTCTCGGTACTGCGGTTGTCGCTCATGCGGTTCATGCTCCCCTGCTTCCCTGATCCCTTGCAGGGGGCGGGGGGCTTGGGCTTGGGCACGTCGCCGACCGCGGACCGTACGTGGCTGCTCGCGCAGTTCCCCGCGCCCCCAGCCGGGGCGGTGCCGGCCCGCACCAGGGCGGTTCAGCCTGTCCGGCGATTGAGGACGAGCGCCCTTGAGGCGCGAACGGGGTCCGGGGCGGAGCCCCGGGAAACGAAACCCGGCTTCACCCCTTCCAACCCCCGGAGGGTCTCGGGGAGGGGTGGGGGCTAGGCCTCCCTGGCCTCGAACGCGTCCAGCGTCACCTCCGCCACCCCGTCGTCCCCCACCTTCCTCAGGCCGACCCAGGCCACCCCCACCTCCGGCGCGGTGAACTCGTAAGCGAACAGGGTGGGTTCCACGGCCACCGGAAGCGCCACCCGGGTCAGCTCGCGCGGGGCCGGCTCGTCCACCGCCGTGACCCACGCGTACTGCCCCGCCTTCTCGTTCTCGTACCGGAACGACACCCGGTACCGCCGCCCCGGCAGGAAGCGGACCGTATGGTCCACCGTCCGATAGACCAGGCCCTCGTTCTCGCCCCGCGACTTCAGCGACTCCGTGCCGTCGACCACGTCGTCGACCGCCTTGCCGTTCCAGCCCCGCTGGGTGAACGGCGCGTGCCGCTGCGCGATGTGGGTGCGCGGGTCCGTGGAGCCCCCCGCGTCGCCCTTCACGAAGACGCCCCAGCCGGACGGCACGTTCTGGAAGTCCTCGTAGGCGAGGGTGCCCGGGCGGGCGGTCGGCTCGGAACGCAGGACCCTTACGTTGTCGAAGCGGACCTGCGCCGGTCCCTCCTGCGCGCGCAGCGTCAGGGTCACCGGCCCGCCGCCCGGCGGCACCGTGAAGGGGACGGACATGCGCTGGAAGCGGGTGTCGTGTTTGCGGTCGGCGGCCACGTAGTTGCCCGCGGTCGAAACGTCGGTCCAGTTGGTGGCCGTGACCCCGTCGGCCGTGCGGACGTCGAGTGCCGCCCGGCGCCGCTCCCCCGGCTTCTCGCCCACCTCGACCTGTACGGACGCGGAGTACGTGCCCGGCGCGAGGCGGGCCAGGCGCTGGCTCACCGTCGCCGCGCCCCCTGCGGGCAGGACCAGTTCGTAGTCGCCGAGCGGGCTCGGGACGACCTTCGCCGTGCCCGTCACCTGCCAGCCTTCAAGGCTGCCGGAGTTGAACCCGGGGTCGCGGACGGGGGTGAACTGGCCCCAGTTCGCATCCCCTTGGGCTCGCGCCCGCTCCCGGTACACCACGTACGGCCGGCCCGCGTCCGCGTCCGCGATGGTGACCTCGCCCGCCCGGACCGGGAGGTCGCCGACGTATGCCCGGCCCTGGTCGGTCAGCCGGTACAGGGACACCTTGCGCACGCCCGACCAGCCGCGCGGCAGGCGCCAACTGCTCGTTCCGCCGCGTGGGTTGTAGTGGTAGAGCTTCGTGGGGTCGGTGGCGTTGCGGGGTTCCCACGGCAGGAGGTAGGTGCCGGCGTCGTACACGAGGCGGCCGTCGGTGGTGATGCGGCGCGCGCCCGTCGCGTCGGAGACCGAGGTGCGGGTGGGGCCGGCGAAGGTGACCTCGTGGTCGGTCCAGCGCTCGATGGGGTGGGCCTGGAGGTATTTGGCGGGCAGCGACTCCGTCCAGATCAGGTCGTAGAACGTCTTCCAGTCGGTCTTGCCGGTCCAGCCCTCGAAGTTGCCCATGTGGGCGTGGCCGAGCAGGGTGGGCCACTTGTTGGCGAAGACGTCCTTCTGGTGGTGCCGGATGAAGCGGATGAGCTGGGAGTTGATGCCGCGCGAGGTGTCGGGGCCGTAGTCCGTCTCGTTCGCCCAGTGCGACCACAGGGAGGAGCGCTCCAGGCCGTGGCCCCATTCGGAGGCGACGAGCCAGCCCTGGTCGCGCAGGGCGTGCTGGAGGCGGTCGGAGGTCCAGCCGGATTCGCGGAACACGTCGAGGTAGATCGCGTTCAGTCCCCGGTCGGTGTCGCGGCGCAGGTCGGCGAAGCGCTTGATGATGTCGCCGGAGACGAGGTCGCGGCGCTGGTCGATGCGGTAGGACTGGTCGAGCCAGTCCCACTGCCGGTTGGCCCTGTCGACGAGGGTCTCGGAGAAGGCGTTGGCGACGGGGTAGGACTCGGTGGCGTTCACGTGGACGGCGAAGTCGCTGTTCCACTTCTTGCCCTCGCGTACCAGGGAGTTGAGGTCGGCGAGGCCGCCCGCGCGTTTGTTGTAGTTGCCCGCGTAGTCGGGGTGGGCGGAGTCGTGTCCCTCCGACTGGTAGCCCTTGAGCAAGGTGTACTGGCGCAGCCCGTCGGTGGCGAGCGAGATCCGCTTCACGTTGTCGAGGGTGGCCAGGAACGGGTTGGTGGCCTGGGAGGCGAAGTTGAAGGGGATGTGCGCGACGACGCGCAGGTGCTGGTCGTCGGCGCCGAGCGGGGTGACCATGATGTCGCGGAACGCGATGGCGGCATCCTGCCAGTCGACGACTCCGTCGCCGCCCCGGTCGCCGGTGACGATGACGGTGGCGTACGGGAGGGGCTCGGTGGCGCCGGTCGGCGCGGTCGCGGCGCGATGGGTCCACTGGCCGGGCACGAGCTGTGCTTTGACGTAGCCGTCCCTCTTGAGGGTCTGGCGCCACAGCCGGCCGTTCTCCCAGGTGGCTCCGGGGGTGGCGGCGGGATTGTCGTAGACGGTGTTGGTCTCGATGGCTCCGCCGAGCGCGTGGTGGGCGAGGACCGCGTAGGCGCAGCCGGTGGGCCCCGCGTCCGGGACGGTGGTGGCGGTGGGCGTGACGAGGGTGTCGCCGCTCTTGGACTTGTCCAACTGGAGCCTGGCGGCGAGGAGTTGGGCTCCGGGCTGGTCGCTGCGTACGGAGAGCAGGGCGAGGCCGGGGATCTGGAGGGTGCCGACGCGCAGGGCGGCGGTGTCGTCGATGCGGGTGACCCGCCAGTCGACGCGGCGGCCGGTGACGCGGATCTCCACGGCTATCTCGGTGCCGCCGTCGAAGGCGAGGGTGTAGGCGATGCGGTCCCGGCCGGGGCGTGCGGTCACCCTGGGGGTGTGTGCGGCGCCGTCGATGAGGACGTCGGTGACGGGGTCCTCCTGGCCGTGCAGCACGGCGCCGGTGGCGCGGTCGGTGTACGACACGATGCGCGGGAACGCGGTGTCGACGCGGACGTCGAGTGCGGCGGAGCGCACCACCGTCTCCCCCGCCGTGCCTGCCGCGGCGAGCGCCGTCGAGGGGATGCCCAGGGTGGCTCCGGCGCCTGCCAGGGCGGTGGCCGCGACCACTGTCCTCCGCTTCGGCCCGTGCTGTTCGGCGTTCACGCTCGCTCCTTCTCGTGGCGGCTTCCGGTGCGGGCCACGATGTGCCGCACGGTGCGGGTGCGCCCATGGACAAAGAAGCGAGAAGTGTTGGACTAACGGGTTCCGGTGACGGGTGGGAGCGGGGGCCGCGCCGGCCCGGTTGGCGCTTACCGGCCGCAGGGGCGGCGGGCCTGCGGCCGGGGCGAATGGCAGAAAGGATCTGCCTCTGGTCTATGCCAATGGATGAATCGCCTGCTGTCCGTGGCGCCCGCCCGCGCATTGCGGAAACCGCGCTGTCCGAAAGGCGCGCCGGGCGCCGGGATGCCTCTTGCTTCTTTTCGGACAGACTCTCCGGAACTCCTCGGCTACCGAATGTGAGCCCCTACTGTTGTTCCTGCGAAGCGCTGGCCATGATCGAAAGCGAGCGCGCGGCGGACCGTCGCGCACTTGGCCGAATAGGGGCTCGGCCGAACGGTCGTGGAGTTCTTCGCCTTCGGGGAGCAAGAGGGGGGCGGGACGCCGATGATGCGGGTGAAACGGAACAGTATGGACGCGGGCGTTTCCCGGTGCGCCGCACTGTGGCGCGGAGTTCAGGACCGCCGTACTGACAGGTGCCGCAGAACGGGTGGACCAGGCCGGGCCGGCCCCTTCACGACGAACCTCACAACGACCATCACGTCGAACTTCACAACACACTTCACGACGGGCTTCACGACGGGCTTCACGACGAACAGATGCCGGCGCGGCCTCATTCCACGGAACCCGGACGAGGGCGGCCCCGGCCTCCGGCCATGACGAATGAGTGAACTTCCGGCCCCGTAAGGGGACATGAGGAATTCACCGGGATGTCGTCGGCCATCCCATTGACACGTGGCGCCCGGCGGGGAGCGGCCCCGGGGGCATTCCTTCCTGCGGTTGCGCCGATCATTCCTTCCCATCCCTCCGCGCCCATCCGGACGCGGGCCCGTGTCAACCCTGCGGGCCGCTCCTTTCCCAGGGCCGCGATCGCGCCTCGACCAGGTGCGCCGGACCCTTTCCCCGGACGTTTTCCCGATTGCCTCGGCAGCCTCCGGCCATCGCCATGTCCGGACGCGCCACATTCTTCAGAGGAGATCCCGTTGACGGAATACCGGTCGGAGAATCCCTTCGGTGTGCGGCCCGACGGCACGGAGCCGTTCTCCGCCCACGCGGGGGCCACGTCCTCGCCGCCTCGTGCGACAGGAACGCTCGAAAGCGGCCTATTACTGGAAGCGTTCGACGCCCAGCTCTTCCGTGAACAGTCCGAGACGGTCGTCGCCAAGCTGGAGAAACATCTGGCCGACTTCTCGATCAGGGGGCTCGACCTGACCGACCCCGCGATCCTCGTCGACGCGGCCAGGGCCCTGATGACCACGGAACGCGAACAGATCGCGGCCTTCGACGAGAACCGGCTCGCCGCGATCGTCGACCTGTACATCAAGACCGGAATCCAGGTGCATTCGCCCGGATACATGGGACGCCAGTTCTCGGGGGTCGTGCCGCTGTCCGGGGTCATCGACTTCGTGAGCTCGGTCGTCAACCAGCCGTCCTCGTTCTACGAGGCCGCCCAACTCCCCAATGTGGCCGAGAAGATCATGGCCGAGGAGCTGAACGCCTTCATCGGCTGGGACCCTGGCAGCTTCGCGATGGTGACCACCTCCGGAGGCTCGCTCGCCAACCTCACCGCGCTGCTCTCGGCCCGCAACCGGGCCTTCCCCGGGTACTGGTCGGAGGGTGGTTCGGCCCTGACGGGGCAGCTCAGGCCCGCCATCGCGGTCGGCGACGACGTCCACTACAGCGTGGCGCGGGCGGCCGGGGTACTGGGCATCGGCGACGCCCAGATCGTGCGGCTCCCACTGAACGAGAGGCACCAGATCTGTGTGGAGCGGGCGCGTCCGGTCCTGGACGCGGCCGAGCGGCGCGGCCTGAGGGTGTTCTGCCTGGTCGCCTCGGCCGGCACCACGCCGGTCGGCGCCTTCGACCCGCTGGACGAACTCGCGGGCCTGGCCCGCGAGCGCGATCTGTGGCTGCACGTCGACGGCGCACACGGCGCGAGCCTGCTGGTGTCCGACGAACTGCGGCACAAACTGCGGGGAATCGAGAAGGTGGATTCCCTGACGTGGGACGCGCACAAAATGATGTTCACGCCCGCGCCGTGCACGCTCCTTTTCTACCGGAACAGGGAGAACAGCCTCGGCGCGTTCCGCCAGCAGGCCAGTTACGTGTTCGACGAGGAGCCGGACATCTACACGGCCCTCGACAGCGGTGAGAAGAACTTCGAATGCACCAAGCGCCCGATGATCATGCCGCTGTGGGCACTGTGGGCAATCCACGGAAGGGCCCTGTTCGCCCAGAAGATCGAGTACCTGTGCCGTCTGACGGGCGACGTCCACCGAATACTGGAGGGCGAGCCGGACTTCGAGACGCTGCACCGGCCGGAGGCCAATATTCTCTGCTTCCGCTATCGCCCGCCGGGCCTGCGGGACGAGGATGTGCACGACTTCCAGGTGGAGATCAGGAATCGCATCAAATTCGAGGGCAACTTCTTCATCTCCAAGGTGAACGTGGGTGAATTCGCGGCCTTGCGCGTGGTCATGATGAACCATCAGGTCACTTCCGAGCACTTCCGCATGCTGCTCGGCGAAATCCGGCGGGTCGGCCAGGATCTGCTCCGCCAGACGCACCAGTCCCGGTAAGGACCGCCAACGAAGAGAGGTTGTCCATGAGTTCAGTGCACGAGCCGCAGGCCCGGGTGGCGCCCGGGGACGCCGGAGAGCTGGCGGGCTGGCTCATCCCGGACTGGGAGGTGAAACCGGATTCCGTCTCCGCCGTGCCGCATCTCGCCTCGTTCGCCAGCAAGATCCGCGAATGCGAACGGGTCTGCCAGAGCCCGTACAGCGAGATAGCACATGACATCCAGGACGCGTTGACGCTGCGCCGGCTCCAGCAGATGGTCAACACGACGATGCTGAATCCGCTGTGGCGGGACCGGCTCACCGAAGCCGGGGTCACCGGCGCTCCGGCCACCTTCGAGGAATGGCAGCGCATTCCGCTGTCCGACAAGGACACCCAGCGCGACTTCTTCATGGGCGACCGGCCCGGCATGGTCGTCCCGCTCGGCCACGGCGGATTCGAAATAGTGGCCAGCGGTGGCACCAGCGGCGGTCGCCCGCTCGAAATCGTTTATTCGCTGCGCGAGTTGCGGGACACGTACGAGATCGCCGGCCATTTCATGGGCACCTACCAGCTCGCCGCATACCTGCGGGGCGCCGATCCCAAATGGCTGTACACCACGCTGGCCGACTACCAGATGTGGAGCAGCGGCACCATGGTGGGCGGTGTTCTGCAGAACGTGCCGGGCGTCAACTACATCGGGGCGGGCCCGGTCACCGCCGGGGTCCTTGAGCACATGTTCTCCTACCCGGGGCCCAAGGCCCTGATGGGCATCACCGCGGGCATCGCGATCCTCGCCGAGCTCGGTGCGGGCATGAGCCGCGAGGCCCGGGACAGCTTCCGGGTCGCCCTGTACGGCAGCGGGGTCCTCGCCCAGCGCAAGCGGGCCGAGCTCCAGGCGATCTACCCGAACCTGGTGATCCTCAGCTACTTCGCGGCGACCCAGGCCGAGACCATCGGGCTCCAACTCCGCGCCGAATCACCGTACTTGGCGTCCGTGCCCGGCCTGCACCTGGTCGAGATCGTGGATGAGCGGGGGCGTTGGGTGGACGAGGGTGAGGAGGGCGAGCTGGTCGTGACGCGGCTGCACGCCCACGAGGCGCCGCTGCTCCGCCTCAAGCTGGGCGACCGGATGATCCGCCGGCCCCGTCTGGAGGGGCCGGGCCTGAAGACCCAGCAGTTCGAGTTCGCGGGGCGCACCGGCGACATCCTGCACCTGGCCGACAGCCAGTACTCGGCGGCCCGCGCCTATGACGCGCTGCGCGAGGAGCTGCGGACGGCCACCGCGGTGGACCTGGACGAGGTGGCGCACGAGGTGCAGTTCGTCAACCACCGTGAGGGGCGGACGATCACGCTGGTCGCCTCGGTGGACGACGTACCGGCCCTGACGTACCGCATGGACACCACGCTCGGCCCGTACGGGCTGCAGAGCGTGTTCGTCAACGCGGTGCCGCGCGCCCTGTCGCTGTTCAACCAGGGCGAGGCGAACCCGCTGTCGATCGAGAAGACCGGCTACCGCTTCCAGCTCAAGTTCGTCCCCAAGGCGTCCCCGGAGATCGAGCGGACGGCGGTGGGCAAGGTGCCGCTCGTGCGGGACCGGGGTTAGCGGCAGGCAGGCACAACTCCCCTACACCAGAACAGGAGTGAGGATGAACCCGAAGGTCAACATCGTCGTGGTCGTGGACGTCATCGGGGCGCTCTCGGACGGCACCCTGCGCAACGGGAACCTCTGCATGATCGACGACGGTTCGCTGGCGAGCACCGGGCAGGGCACCCCCGAGCTGGTCACGGTCGTCAAGCCCGGCCAGGTCGTCACCTGGTCCGCGCTCGCCGTGGACCTCCAGACCCCGGTCGAGATCAAGAGCATCACCTTTCTCGGCCCGGACGCCGACGGCGGGCACGAGGCCGAGCAGGCGCCCCCCGCCGCGCAGGCTCCCGTACCGCACGGCCAGGACGGTCACGCCGACGAGCGGCACAACCCCGAGCTGGACGTGTGGAGCGGGGTCGTTCCTTATCTGGCGCCGGGGGTCGCCCACCCGTACCGCCTCGAAGTGCAGATGTACGAGGGCGAGTACAGCACCCTGCACATCGAGTCGCCCGCACTGATGTGTCTGTAGCCGGAAGTCCGACGAGCAATACCCCCGACGAGAGATGAGGAAGGTGGGCTCATGCCCCAGCAGCTAGCGGTCATCGTGCTCGTGGACGTCGGCAACGCGCTGGAGTCCCAGACCCTGAACGGCAACACGTACCTGTTCGACAACATGAAGTTGCAGGGCTCCCAGAACCAGGGCACCGGCGACCTGGTGACCGCGATCAACGGCTCGTACTGGCAGGACGGTTCGCAGGCGAGCGAGCAGGTCCTCAACTGGCTTCCCTACAGCCTGGGTTCGATCCCGCCGACGGTGCCGCGCGGCTACGAGGCCGAGCGGGCGCGGCAGACCGACGAGCAGGCGCTCGCCGAGCTGGAGGACCTGGCGGTGAAGTCGAGTGCGGCCGGGGTGGACGCGGCGGCCGAGCTGAACCGGATCCGGCAGAGCGCGGGCCGCCGGGTGAAGACGACCCGGCGCACCCGGGGCCGCCTCTCGGGCCAGAAGGTCCTGGACGTGACGGGCAAGGTGGTCTCCAACGGCGGTACGGAGGCGCACAGTTACCCCGCTCCGGTGATCACCGACATCTACGGGCAGGCCGTCGACGAGAAGGTCATCTATCCCGCGGAGTACGGCTCGCCGGACCTGGTGACCGACGGCTGGTACTGGTCGGCGACGGTCGACACATCGCGTCCCGGCACCTACGCGTACACGATGCGGATCCAGCTGCACCGGCTGGTGCAGCAGGGCGGCGAGCCGCTGTGGGAGCCGGTGAACCTGACGTGCGAGTCGCGGATCAGGGTCATCACCGAGCCCAAGCGCAACGCCTTCACCAAGGCGGGGCTCGGTCTGCTGCCGATCCCGCCCCGCCCGTTCTCGTAGCGCCGGCGCTCGCAGGATCCCTGACCCAGCCAGAACGAGGAGGAGCAGATGACCACGAAACCGAGGCTGCGGGAGACCGGGGCCGCCGCCAAGCGGCCGATCTCGATCACCGCGGTGGTGGACTGCGTGGGGGCGCTCGCCTCCCACAGCGTGCACGGCCACCTGTATCTGTACGACACCAACAAGGCGGGCGGCTCGACCGGGTTCGGCACCGAGGAGCTGCGGACGAAGGTGAGGCGCGGCGACCAGCTGCTGTGGAACGTGCTCGCCCTGGAGTGCGAGGCGTTCGTCAGCATCGACGACATCGTGATCGACAGGGACGTCATCGAGCCGGAGCGGAAGATCTATCCCGGTACCGATGTCGCCTACTGGATCGGGACGGTGAAGAAGGACGACGTGCAGTCCGTGCCGTACCAGATCAAGTTCAAGGTGGGCACGAGGACCGATCCCATCACGACCACTCTGTCGCCGGCCCTGTTCGGCTGACCGGCGTGCCCGAAGGAGGAGCGTTGAGTACGAGTACGCGTACGCGCAGCAGCGAGGTGGAGAAGCAGAACCCCGGTCAGCTGAACTCCGTACAGCTCAATGTCGTGACGCTCGTGAACATGGGGCGGGCGGCGGCGACGGGTTCGCTGAAGGACTCCATGTACATGATGGACAACAGCGTGGGCGGCACCGGGCAGGGCACCCACCGGCTGGAGACGGTGTGCAAGCAGGGCCAGGTCCTGAACTGGATCATCCGGCCCATCGACATGGAGAAGCGCCCCGACGGCACCTGGCCGCCGATGCCGAAGATCAGCAGCCTGGTCTTCCTCGACACCGAGCGGGGTGACGAGGAGGACGTCATCGAGCGGAAGATCTGTACGGAGCTGAAGATCTACGGGATGCCGGACCGCATGCGCGACCCGTTCACGCCGGTCTACTACTACTGGGCGGGCACGATCCTGAGCACCACGCGGCCGGGTGTGTACCGCTATCGCCTGGTGGTGGAGCTGGAGCAGGACGGCAAGAAGGAGAAGTTGTATCTGAACACCGTGGAGCACCCCTCGATCCGGGTCCTCGCGGTCTGACTGGCTGCCCCGGCCGCCTCCGCATCGGTGGCCAGGGCCGGGGCGCGTCCGTCGGCGGGATCCGGCGGGCGCGCCCTACTCCTCGTCGAGGGGCAGGACCGCGGTGACCTGCCAGCCGCCTTCGGGGGTGGGGCCCGCGGCGAGTTCGCCGCCCATCGCGGTGACCCGTTCGGTGAGGCCTGCCAGGCCGAAGCCGCCGCCGCGGGCCTGTTCGGCGAGGGTGGCGGCGCTGGACCCGTCGTCGGCGACGCGCACTTCGAGGCGGCTGCCGGTGGTGCGGATGCCGATGCGTACGGCGGTGGCGTCCGCCGCGTGTTTGCGTACGTTGGTCAGGGATTCGCGGACCACCCGGTGGGCGAGGGCTGCGGCGTCGCCGGGCAGGTGTTCCTCCAGGCCGGTCTCGATGTACAGGACGGCCGGGGGTCCGGCGCGCGAGAAGCGGGCGGCGAGCTCGCGGACCTGGGCGAGGCCGGCCACCGGCTCGGTCTCCGCCTCGCCCTCGCGCAGCACGCGCACCAGGCGCCGCATCGCGCCGAGCGCCTCGCCGCCCGCCTCCTCGATGCGCGCGAAGGACTCGGCGGCGCGTTCGCCGGAGACGGCGGTGAAGCGGGCGGCCTGGGCCTGGACGACGATGCCGGTGACGTGGTGGGCGACCAAGTCGTGGAGTTCGCGGGCGAGTTCGATGCGCTCGGCGGTGCGCACGGCTTCGAGGTCGCGGACGCGCTGGCCCGACTGGGCGCGCAGGAGCAGCGAGTACGCGCTGACCACGACGGCGAGGACGGTGAAGAGCAGCGTGAACCGCCCGGGCTGGGCGTCGCGTACCGGCGCCGCCACACAGCCGAGGCCGAGCACCGGGCCGAGGAAGGCGGCGGTGCGGGCGGGGGCGTACAGGAGGACCGAGGACAGCAGCACCAGGAGGGCGATGGCCTCGCCCATGCCCCAGACGATCTCGGGGCGGCCGGTGAAGAGCAGGGCGGTCGCGGTCCAGCTGACGGCGGCCGCGGTCCAGGCGCGCGGAACGAGCGGGATCCTCCGCCAGGGCACCGCGCAGAAGCACACCACGATCCCGGCGCTCCACACGATGGCGTGCGGCCGGGTGGGCTGGCGGGCCAGGGCCACGCCTTCGTAGGTGACGAGGGCGACGAGGACGGCGGCGAGCAGGGGCCGGGCGGCGGCCGCGGCGCGCGGATGGCGGCGGAGCCAGCGGCGTAGGGGGCTCACGGGCTGCTCACGCGGCGCTCGTGGCGAGTCCGCTCTCCCAGGCCCAGGCGGCGATCTCGACGCGGTTGCGGGCGCCGAGTTTGCCCTGGACGTTGGCGAGGTGGGTCTTCACGGTGGACAGGGAGACGAACAGTTCGCCCGCGATCTCGGCGTTGGTGGCGCCGCGGGCCAGGCAGCGCACGACGTCGCGTTCGCGTTCGGTGAGCGGCTCGACCGGTTTGCGCACGCCGTCGGCGGGGCGGGCCGAGGCGAGTTCCTTCAGGAGCCGCACGGTGATCGCGGGCGAGACGAGGGAGTCCCCGGCGGCCGCGGCGCGCACCGCTTCGACGAGCATTTCGGGGCTGGCGTCCTTGAGGAGGAAGCCGCTGGCGCCGCCGTGCAGGGCCGCGTGGACGTATTCGTCGAGGTCGAAGGTGGTGCAGATGACGATGCGGGGGCGGTCGCGGCCGGCCAGGCGGCGGGTGACTTCGAGGCCGTCGAGGCCGGGCATCCGGATGTCGAGGAGCAGCACGTCCGGCTGGAGGCGCTCGACGGCTTCGAGGGCGGCGTGCCCGTCGACGACGTCGGCGAGGACCTCGATGTCGGCCCTGCTCTCCAGGATCATGCGGAAGCCGGTACGGACCATTTCCTGGTCGTCCGCGATGACCACTGTGATCGACATGCCCCTATATGAGCAGGTTCGGCCGGACGCCCGCAAATTCGGGGCGCCCGGCCGGGCCGGGGTCACGGGCACTGCGGCGCTACAGGTTCGAGGCGGCCTGTGCGATCGCGGTGGCGAAGGTCGAGACCTCGGAGTACACGCCGGGGTAGCCGGGCTCGGCGCAGCCGTTGCCCCAGCTGACTATGCCGACCTGGATCCAGGCGCCCGCGCCGTCCTTGCGGAACATGGGGCCGCCGGAGTCGCCCTGACAGGTGTCGACGCGGCCCTGGTCGAGATAGCCGGCGCAGATCTCGTCACCGGGTACGAGGTCGTCGCCGTACGCCTTCTTGCAGTCGGCGTCGGAGACGAAGGGGACGGTCGCCTTGTTGAGGTAGCGCTGCTGTCCGCCGCCTTCGTAGGTCGCGCCCCAGCCGACGATGGTGAAGGTGCCGCTGTTGTACGCGGTGGTGGTGGCGATCTTGAGGGTGGGCTGGTTGATGGGCTTGGCCAGCTTGATCAGCGCCCAGTCCTTGCCCTTGCCGTTGTAGCCGGGGGCTTGCAGGACCTTGGTGGACTTCACCTTGATCGCGCTTGAACTCTGGAGGTCGACGACGCCGCCGGTGGCGGTGATGGAGGTGTTGGCGCCGCTGCCGTCGACGCAGTGGGCGGCGGTGAGCACGATCTGCTGGGTGTAGAGGGCGCCGCCGCAGCCCATGGAGAGCCGCACCATGAACGGGAACTCGCCCTGGGCGGCCCGCTGCCCGCCGACGACGGGCGTGGGCGAGGCGGGTGCGGCGGGCGAGGCGAAGGCGTCGGTGGCGGGCAGGCTGAACGCGGCGGCGAGGACGGCCGTGACGGCCAGGCATCTGCGCAGGGCTCGCACGATTCTCTTCAACTGACTGCCTCTCGTGGGGGGTTGGCTGTCACACGCACGGACGGCCCCGACGGTTCTGTCATGGGCGCGTCAATACGTTGCGGGGATTATGGAGCCGGTCCCCCCTCCCCTCACAAGGCGCACTTTCCGGCCAGCGTGCGGACGGGACCGCCGCCGCCCGGCGCCCGTACAGTGGAATCCGGTCCGCGGTTCGGAACGGGGGTGGCAGGGTGGGCACGTCGAGCCCGGTCGTGCACGGGTATCCGCACCTCGCCACGGTGCGCGCGGCCATCACGGCACTGCACAAGCGGCTGTCCCCGGAGGGGCTGCGGGGGTACGGGACGAGCGTGCTGCCCGCCGACGTTGCCTTCGCCGACCACGACGACCTGCACCTGGGGGCCCAGCGGGTGGCCCGCGCGCTCGTCCAGCACCTGCATCTGCCCGATGCCCGGATGATCGTGGGCTTCCGCGAGATGCAGCACGCGGCGAGCGTCGAACTGGCGGCGGGGCCCGAGTACTTCATCGAGCTGAACGACCGGTTCCGCAGCCACCGCCGGGACATCGGGGCGGCGCTCGCGCACGAGATCACCCATGTGCTGCTCCACCGCCTGGACCTGACGTTCCCCGGCACCCGCGACAACGAGATCCTCACGGACACGGCGACGACCTACCTGGGTGCGGGGTGGCTGCTCCTCGACGCGTTCCGCGAGGACGGGGTGTCCAGCCAGAAGCTGGGCTATCTGACGCCGGAGGAGTTCGGGTACGTCCTGGCCAAGCGGGCGTCGCTGTTCGGCGAGGACCCCTCGCCGTGGTTCACCAGCCCGCAGGCGTACCCCGCGTACACGGCGGGCGCGGCGCAGGCCCGCCGGGACGCGTCGCAACCCCCGCTCGTCGCGGCGGGCTGGACGGGACGGCGCCGCTACGCGAAGGACCGCCGGTACGCCGCCGAGCACGGCGGAGCCTGGACGGAGCCCGGCTCGCCCTACGCCTTCGAACCCGGCCCGGACGGGCTGAGGGTGCGCTTCGCATGCCCGAGGTGCTGCCAGCGGATTCGGGTGGGGGTGCGGGGGCGGGTGCGGGCGCGGTGCGGGTTGTGCGGGGCGGTACTGGACTGCGACACGTAGCGCTCCGCGGGGGTGGGGGGCTTCGAGTGCGGGCCGCTCGAAGGCCTTTGCGCAGTTCCCCGCGCCCCTCATTTCCTTTCGCCTGCGGGCCGTCGAGGGCCGGTCGCGCAGTTCCCCGCGCCCCTGGCAGGGCTGATGCGGGCTCCCTCGGGCTTGCGACCCGAACCCTCTGACGCACTTTGACTGCGCGCCGCCCGTAGTTGCTCGCACAGTTCCCCCGCGCCCCTGGCAGCGTCGATCCTGGCCGGCATCGGCACTTTCAGCCTGTCATGGGGGTCCCCCCTGGCCCTTGAGGCCTTGGGGGAGATTGAGGACGAGCGTCCTCGAGGCGCGAACGGGGTCTGGGGCGGAGCCCCAGGGGCCCCGGGTCGCGGCGGTGGCCGAAACTCGCTGACCGGATCCGACCGGCAAACGCATCGCGCACGTCGCCCCGCGTTCACCACCGGGACACCCACCACCCCCGTAATGGAGTTGTCTGTACAACAGTTGTCCGTACAACTTGGAGCCCCTGTGATCCCCCCTCGCATACGCACCGCCGGCCTCGCCATGACCCTGGCCGCCTCCGCGTTCGCCCTCGCCGCCTGCGGCGCCAAGTCCGACGCCTCGACCGGCGCGGCCGACGGCGGCAAGGGCGGCAAGAGCCCCGCGGCCGCCACCTCCGCGAAGGACGCGGGCGGCATGGACGCGCTGATCGCCGCCGCGAAGAAGGAGGGCACGCTCAACGCGATCGCCATCCCTCGCGACTGGGCGAACTACGGCGCTCTCATCGACGGCTTCACCAAGAAGTACGGCATCAAGGTGTCGGTCGAGAACCCGGACGGCACCAGCGCGGATGAGATCAACGCCGTCAAGACCCGCAAGGGCCAGGACCGCGCCCCCGACGTTCTCGACCTCGGCGCCTCCTTCGCGCAGTCCGCGGGCGAGCAGGGCCTGACCGCCCCGTACAAGGTCGAGGGCTTCGACAAGATTCCGGCGGCGCAGAAGGACGCGAAGGGCCGCTGGTTCAACGACTACGGCGGCTACGTCTCGATCGGCTGCGACGCCAAGCGCGTCAAGGTGTGCCCGCAGACGTTCGCCGATCTGCTCAAGCCCGAGTACAAGGGCCAGGTCGCCCTCAACGGCAACCCCACCAAGTCCGGTTCGGCCTTCGCCGGGGTGTACGCAGCCTCGCTCGCCAACGGCGGTTCGCTCGACAACATCCAGCCCGGCCTCGACTTCTTCGCCAAACTGAAGAAGGCCGGCAACTACAACCCGGTGGAGTCGACCCCGGCCACCGTCGAAAAGGGCGAGACGCCCATCTCCATCGACTGGGACTACCTGAACGCCGGCTACGCCGACCAGTTCAAGGGCAAGGGCCTCGACTGGAAGACCGCGGTTCCCACCGACGGCGTCTATGCCCAGTACTACTCGCAGGCCATCAACAAGGACGCCCCGCACCCGGCGGCCGCCCGCCTGTGGCAGGAGTACCTGTACTCCACCGAGGGCCAGAACCTGTGGCTGAAGGGGTACGCCCGCCCGGTGCTCATGCCCGCCCTGGACAAGGACGGCACGCTCGACAAGGCCGCCGCCGCCAAGCTCCCGCAGGTCTCCGGCACCCCCACCTTCCCCACCGAGGCGCAGAACACCCAGGCGAAGACGGTCCTCGCCAATGGCTGGGCCAAGGCGATCTCGGGCTGATCACTCCATGACCCTCACCACGACCACCTCAACTCCGGCCGCTGTCACGGCAGTTGAGCGTCCGACGCAGCGCCGGGGCCGCAGGCGCCCCGGCGCCTGGCTGGCGGCGGTTCCGCTGCTCGCGTTCGTCGCGCTCGCCTTCGGCGTCCCGGCCGTCGCCATGCTGAACGGCGCACTGTCCGTCGACGGCTCGTACGGGCTCGGCAACATGAGCCAGTCCGTGCACGGCGCGTATTGGACGGCCCTGCTCGGCAGCGTGAAGCTCGCGGCCACCACCGCGGCCATCGCCGCCGTGCTCGGCCTGCTGCTCGCGCAGGCCGTCGTCACCTCGCGCGGCAAGGCGCTGCGCGAGGCCGTGCTCACCGCCTCGGGCGTGCTCGCCAACTTCGGCGGTGTGCCACTGGCCTTCGCCTTCGTCGCCACCCTCGGCAACGCGGGCGTCATCACCACCAGGCTGGGCCTGGCCCAGCACGGCTGGAGCCTCTACAGCTTCTGGGGCCTGGCCCTCACCTACCTGTACTTCCTCATCCCGCTGATGGTGCTCACCGTGGCGCCGGCCCTGGACGGGCTTCGCCCGCAGTGGCGCGAGGCGGCCCGGAGCAGCGGCGCGAGCGCCTGGCAGTACTGGCGCCACGTCGGCGTCCCGGTGCTGCTTCCCACCCTGCTCGGCGGCTTCGTCCTGCTGTTCGGCAGCGCGTTCGCCGCGTACGCCACGGCCGCCTCGATGGTGGGCAGTTCGGTGCCGCTGGTCACGATGCAGATCGCGGACGCGCTGTCCGGCAACGTGCTGGTCGGCCAGGAGAACGTGGCGCTCGCACTCAGCCTCGACATGGTGATCGTCGCCCTGTTGGTGATGGCCGTGCACCTGCCGCTGCAGCGAAGGAGCGCCCGATGGCTCGCCTGACGTATCCCCTGCGCCCGTGGCGCGGCGCGGTCCTGCTGATCGCGGGCATCTATTTCCTGGTGCCGCTGCTCGCCTCCCTCGTCTTCACGGTGGACGTGCCCGGGCAGGGCCTCACCCTGGAGTCGTACACGCAGATCTTCAGTGCCGACGGGTTCACCGCGGCGCTGCTGAGGTCGGTCGGACTCGCCCTGTGCACGGTCGCGCTCGCCCTGCTCCTGACACTGCCGGCCGCGCTCGCGGTGCGGCTCTCCGGTTCGGGGCGGCTGCGGGCGGTGCTCGAAGTGGTGTGCACGCTGCCGCTTGTGGTGCCGCCGGTCGCGCTGGTCGCGGGTCTGGGCACGGTCCTGAAGTGGGGCCCGGACCATCTCGCCACGACCCCGCTGTACCAGACGTTCGTGGCGATCCAGAACCCGTCGTTCCCCCTGGTCCTGGTCTTCGCGTACGTCGTGATGGCGCTGCCGTTCGTGTACCGCTCGCTGGACGCGGGCCTGAGGGCCGTCGATGTGCGCACCCTGGTGGAGGCGGCCCGCGATCTGGGCGCGTCCTGGCCGCGGGCGCTGTTCGCGGTCGTGCTGCCCAATCTGCGCACCGCGCTCCTCAATGCCTCGTTCCTGGCGCTGGCCCTGGTGCTCGGCGAGTTCACCGTGGCCTCGCTGCTCGGATTCCAGCCGTTCGCGGTGTGGATCGTGCAGGCCTCCGGCGACAACGCCCAGCTGTCGGTGGCGGTTTCGCTGCTCAGCCTGCTGCTCACCTGGGGGCTGCTGCTCGTGGTGACCGGCCTCGCCCGCACCCGTGGCACCCGTGGCGCCCGCAAGTCTCGTAAGAAGGAAGCCGTCTGATGACCACCGCACCGCCTCGCACCGGCACCGCCCTCACCATCCGGGGCCTGCGCCGCACCTTCGGGTCCGCCGTGGCCCTCGACGGGCTCGACCTCGATGTCGCGCCGGGTGAACTCCTGGCGCTGCTCGGCCCGTCGGGCTGCGGCAAGACCACCGCACTGCGGGTCCTCGCGGGCTTCGAGCGGCCCGACGCGGGCGAGGTGCTGCTCGACGGCGAGGACATCGTGCCGGTGCCGGCCAACCGGCGCGACACCGGCATGGTCTTCCAGTCGTACAGCCTCTTCCCGCATCTGAGCGCGGCCGACAACGTGGCCTTCGGCATGAAGATGCGCAAGGTCCCGGCGCCCCGACGCCGGGCCCGCGCGGCAGAGTTGATGGAACTGGTCGGCCTGCCCGAGCACGGCGACCGCTTCCCGCACCAGCTCTCGGGCGGCCAGCAACAGCGCGTGGCGCTCGCCCGCGCGCTCGCCCTCCAGCCGCGGCTGCTGCTCCTGGACGAGCCGCTCTCCGCCCTGGACGCCAAGGTCCGCGTCCAGCTGCGCGAGGAGATCCGGCGCCTCCAGCTGGAGCTCGGCATCACGACCGTGTTCGTCACCCACGACCAGGAGGAGGCCCTCTCGATGGCCGACAAGGTCGCGGTGATGAAGGGCGGACGGCTCGAACAGTGCGCGGCTCCGGCCGAGTTGTACGACCGTCCGGCGACCGCGTTCGTGGCCTCGTTCGTCGGCACGATGAACCGGGTCCCGGGCAAGCCGACCTCCGACGGCCTCGCCGAGGTGCTCGGCGTACGCCTCCCGGTGGACGGCCCGGCGACGGGCTCGGTGTTCCTGCTGCGCCCGGAAGCCCTGGAGGTGACGGAGGGCGGCCCCGACACCGTGACGTCCTCCTCCTTCCACGGCGCGAGCACCCGCCTGACCGTGCGTCTCGCGGACGGCACCGAGGTCAAGGCCGACCTGCCCTCGCACGCCGCCGGCTCGTTCGGCGCGGGCGCGAGCGTCACCGTACGGCCGCAGCGGCGTCCCGTGCTCGCGGCCGGTGAGGCGGCGTGAGCGGGCTGCGGGCGGTCCTGTTCGACATGGACGGCACCCTCGTCGACACGGAGGAGGCCTGGGTGGAGGTCGTGGAAAGGGCGGCGGCCCGCTACGGGCACGCGCTGGTGGGCGAGGAGCGCCGCTCGGTGTACGGCCGCTCGGTGGAGGACACGGCCGAGCTGCTTCACGTGTCGCTGGGCGCCCGGCGCGAGGAACTGGCGGCGGAACTGGGCGCGGACTTCACAGCACGCCTGGCGGACGGCGCCGAACCGCGCCCGGGCGCCCTCCAGCTCCTGCGCATGTTGCGGGAGTCGGGGGTGCTGACCGCACTGGTGTCGGCATCACCGAGCGCGATAGTCCGCAGGGTCGCGACCTCCCTCGACGGCCACCGGTTCGACGCGGTGTACGGGGCGGAGGACACCGAGCGCACCAAGCCGGCGCCGGACCCGTACCTGGCGGCGGCCGCGGCGCTGGGCGCCGACCCGGCGCGGTGTGTGGCGGTCGAGGACACGGCGACGGGCGTGGCATCGGCGGAGGCCGCGGGGTGCGTGGTGCTCGCGGTTCCGTCGGTGGAACCCATAGCGCCCGCCGCGGGCAGAACGGTGCTGACTAGTCTGGAGGAGGCGGACCTCACCTTGCTCCGCTCAATGATTGCCAGTTGAGGGGGCCCGGGGTGTCCAGCAAGTCGCCGCTGTACCGGAAAGTGGCCGGTGATCTGCGGACCGCCATCGCGGCGGGCGAGTACGGCTCGGGCGCGAGGCTGCCCGCCGAGGACGAACTGGCCCGCCGGTACGGCGTGTCGAGAGGAACGGTCCGCCAGGCCCTCGCGTCGTTGCGCGCCGACGGCCTGGTGACCTCGCGCCGCGGCGCCCGCCGGGTGGTCCTTGGCGGCGCGCCTCGACTGCAGAGCTTCGGGGAGCTGCGCTCGTTCGCCCGCTGGGCCCGCTCACTGGGCGAGGAACCGGGCGGCCGGACGGTGGCGGTGGACCCGGCGGAAGCCACGGAGGAGGAGGCCCACCACCTCCAGCTACCTCCAGGCACAAGGGTGTTCAGAGTTCGCCGAGTCCGTACGCTGTCCGGCGCGCCGGTGATGGTGGAGCGCTCGACGTACCCGGAGCGAATCGGCCTGCTGGTGGCGGAGATGGACGTGGACGAGGTGTCGCACTCCCACCAACTGGAGCTGCACGGCGTCCTGTTCACGGACGCGCACCACACCATCGACGTGGCCCCGGCGGACGCGGACGACGCGCAGCTGCTCGGCTGCGGGGTGGGCCACGCCCTCCTGCGCGAACGCCGCCGCTCGACGGACCCGGCGGGCACGCCGGTGGAGTGGTCGGAGGACCGCTATCTGCCGGGGACGGTGGCGTTCACGGTGCACAACTCGGTGGCGACGAGTGCGCTGGGGAGGCAGCTGGGGGAGGAGTGAGGCGGGGCCCCCTCCGGGCCCCTCCGGATCCCCCCAGCCGCACCCCGCACATCACGAAGGCCCGCCCCGCCCCCGAAGGGGCGGGGCGGGCCTCGTCACAGGTGGGCCGGCCCCCGGCTCAGCAGCCGAAGTCGACCCGGCTGAACGTGGCGTAGTGGTCGGCGGTGTAGTAGTCCTCGTGGGTCTGCTCACCCGCGATGATCCGGCGCGTGCCGCGCGTCGGCGCACCCGGGGTGATCACGGTGTACTCGTGGTAGTAGCCGCTGCTCTGGCTCGGGAGCGCGTGCTCGCGGTTGTCGAAGACGATGCCGTCCCTGGGGTACGGGAACGGGCCGCCCTGGTCGATGAGGCCGATCGTGTCGTGCGCCTGGGACGGCAGCGCCGAGTAACAGACGTTGCCGACCGACTTCACGGACACGGAGGCGGAGACGGCGGTGGCCGTGGGGGCGGCCGAGGCGCTGCCGGCGACCGGGCCGGCGAGGAGGGCGGCGGCTACCGCGAAGGCGCCGCCAAGGGCTGCGAAACGTGGGGGGATTGTCATGTGCACCATGATGACGCGCGTAGAGCGGAGGCCGTCAACGCCAACTCCGTTGATTTTTCTACCTGTTAACCAAGGCGGTCATGTGCGTAATGCAAGCGCCACGAGCGGTTAAGGCGTGTGCAACCTGAGATCGCTTCCGCGCCCCTACCTCGACCCGTACACCACCCCTGGAGTCTCCGCCTCCGCCAGGAGTTTCAGTGCTGCCTCGCCCGCCTCGCGCGGGGTCCACCGGGCGCCCTTGTCGCTCGTCGGGCCCGGGCGCCAGCCCTCCATCACGGTGATGCGGCCCGCCTCCGCCTCGAAGACCCGGCCCGTGACGCCCTCGCTCGCCGCCGAGCCCAGCCACACCACGAGGGGTGAGACGTTCTCCGGGGCCATCGCGTCGAACGCCCCGACCGCCCCCGGCGCCGCCATCGCCTCCGCGAACGTTCCCTCGGTCATCCGGGTGCGGGCCGCCGGGGCGATCGCGTTGACCTGGACTCCGTACCGGCCCATCTCCGCCGCCGCGACCAGGGTGAGCCCCACGATCCCCGCCTTCGCGGCGCTGTAGTTCCCCTGCCCGACAGAGCCCAAAAGACCTGCTCCGGAGCTGGTGTTGACCACCCTTGCCGCGACCTCGCGGCCCGCCTTCGCCTCGGCCCGCCAGTACGCGGCGGCGTACTTCAGCGGCAGGAAGTGGCCCTTCAGATGGACCCGCACGACCGCGTCCCAGTCGTCCTCGTCCAGGTTGACCAGCATCCGGTCGCGCAGGAACCCCGCGTTGTTGACCAGGGTGTGCAGCGCCCCGAACGCGTCCACCGCCGTCGCGATCAGCGAGGCCGCGCCCTGGGTCGTCGCGATGTCCCCGCCGTGCGCCACCGCCTCGCCGCCCGCCGCCTGGATCTCGTCCACCACGGACTGCGCGGGCCCGGCCACAGGGGTCTCCCCTGGTCGAGCGGAGCCGAGACCTCGGGGAACACCCTCCCCGTCGACTCCGACGCCCAGATCGTTGACCACGACCCGCGCCCCCTGCTCGGCGAACGCCAGCGCATGGGCGCGGCCAAGGCCCCGTCCCGCGCCGGTCACGACCACGACCCGCCCCTCGCACAAACCGCTCATCTTCCGTTCCCTCCGGTCTTGTTGACGTTTGCCGCGGCCAGGAACGCCGGGCGTTCGCCGCCGCCGTGGACGAGCAGCGACGCTCCGCTGATGTACGACGCCTTCGCCGAGGCCAGGAAGACCGCCGCCTCCCCCACCTCCTCCGGCTCGGCGAGCCGGCCGAGCGGCACGGTCGCGCCCACGCGCGCGACGCCCTCCGCGTCGCCGTAGTGCAGCTCGCTCAGTTCCGTGCGGACCATCCCGAGGACCAGGGTGTTGACCCGGACCTCGGGCGCCCACTCCACCGCCATCGAGCGGGCCAGGCTCTCCAGGCCCGCCTTCGCGGCGCCGTACGCGGCCGAACCCGGCGACGGCCGCACCCCGCTCACGCTGCCGATCATCACGACCGAGCCGCGAGCCGCCCTCAGATGCGGCCGGGCGGCGAGCGACGCGGTCAGCGGGGCCGTCAGGTTCAGGTCGACGACACGTGCGTGGCGCTCGGCCTCGCCCTCGTCGAGCAGCCGGTACGGGGTGCCGCCCGCGTTGTTGACCAGCGCATCGAGGCGCCCGTAATCCGCGGCCACCGAGGCGAAGAAGGCCCGTACGCCGTCGGGTTCGCGCAGGTCGAGGGGGCGGAACTCGGCCTTGCGGCCGCCGAGTTCGACGGGTTCGTCCGGCGGTCTGCGCGCACACACGACCACGTCCGCGCCCGCCCCGAGGAACGCCTTCGCGATGCCCGCGCCCACGCCCCGGGTGCCACCGGTGACGACGACTGCCTTCCCGGCCAGCTCCATCCGCTGCTACCTTCCTGACTCAACACCTGACCTAACAAATGTTTGGTGGAAAGGTAGCTGATCCGCCCATGGGTGTCTCCACCTCAAGCCCCGAGAAGGGCATGTGCCTCGTCACGGTCGACTTCCCGCCCGTCAACGCCCTTCCCGTCAAGGGCTGGTACGAGCTCGCCGACGCGGTCCGCGCGGCAGGCCGCGACCCCGAGAACCGCTGTGTGGTGCTCGCCGCCGAGGGCCGCGGCTTCAACGCCGGGGTCGACATCAAGGAGATGCAGCGCGACCCCGGCCACAGTGCCCTCATCGGCGCGAACCGGGGCTGCTACGAGGCCTTCGCCGCCGTGTACGAGTGCGAGGTGCCGGTCGTCGCGGCGGTCGGTGGGTTCTGCCTGGGCGGCGGCATCGGCCTGGCCGGCAACGCGGACGCGATCGTGGCGAGCGACGACGCCGTCTTCGGGCTGCCCGAACTGGACCGGGGCGCACTCGGCGCCGCCACCCACCTCGCCCGCTTGGTCCCGCAGCACCTCATGCGCGCCCTGTACTACACCTCGCGCACGGCGACGGCCCAGGAACTGCACGCCCACGGCTCGGTGTGGAAGGTGGTCCCCCGTGATGAACTCCGCTGCGCGGCAATGGAGTTGGCGCGGGAGATCGCCCGCAAGGACGGCACCCTGATCCGGCTCGCCAAGGCCGCCATCAACGGCATCGACCCCGTCGACGTACGCCGCAGCTACCGCTTCGAGCAGGGCTTCACCTTCGAGGCCAACCTCAGCGGCGTCGCCGACCGCGTCCGCGACACGTTCGGAGCACCCGACACCTCCGGCGCACCGGCCACCGAGGAGGCCCCGCAGTGACGGACAAGACCATGACGCCCGAGGACGTCGTCGCGCGGCTGCGCAGCGGCATGACCATCGGCATCGGCGGCTGGGGCTCGCGCCGCAAACCGATGGCGCTGGTGCGCGCCCTGCTCCGCTCCCCCGTCACCGGCCTCACGGTGATCTCGTACGGCGGCCCGGACGTCGGCCTGCTCGCCGCCGCCGGAAGGATCCGCAAACTGGTCGCGCCGTTCGCGACGCTCGACTCGATCCCGCTGGAGCCGCAGTTCCGCGCCGCTCGCCAGGCGGGCGCGTTCGAGCTGATGGAGATCGACGAGGCGATGTTCATGTGGGGGCTGCACGCGGCCGCCAACCGGCTGCCGTTCCTGCCGGTCCGCGCGGGCATCGGCTCCGACGTGATGCGGGTCAACCCGGCGCTGCGTACGGTCGCTTCACCGTACGAGGACGGCGAGAGGTTCGTCGCGATGCCGGCCCTGCGCATGGACGCGGCGCTCGTCCACCTCAATCGCGCGGACCGGCTCGGCAACGGCCAGTACCTGGGCCCGGACCCGTACTTCGACGACCTGTTCTGCGAGGCCGCCGACAGCGCGTACGTCTCGTGCGAACGCGTCGTGGACGGCTTCAAGGGTGCCGTGCCGCAGTCCTTGCTGGTCAAGCGGTATGCGGTGACCGGCGTCGTGGAGAGCCCGAACGGCGCGCACTTCACGTCCTGCGTGCCCGACTACGGCCGCGACGAGCCGTTCCAGAAGCTGTACGCGACCACGCCCTGGCCCGAGTTCGCGGAGCGCTTCCTGTCCGGGCCCGACGAGAAGTCCTACCAGTCGGCGGTGCAGAGCTGGCACGAGGAGCAGAAATGACGACCGGCACCGTGCGGGTGTCCCGCGCCGAGTACTGCGTGATCGCCTGTGCCGAGGCCTGGCGCGACAACGGGGAGGTCCTCGCGAGCCCGATGGGCCTCATCCCGTCGGTCGGCGCCCGGCTCGCCCGGCGCACCTTCTCACCCGACCTGCTGCTCACCGACGGCGAGGCCATGCTGGTCGGCCTCGACGGCGAACCCGAGGGCTGGCTTCCGTACCGCCGGCACCTCGCGATGGTCACCGGCGGGCGGCGGCACGTGATGATGGGCGCGAGCCAGATCGACCGGTTCGGCAACCAGAACATCTCCTGCATCGGCGACTGGGCGCAGCCCGCCCGCCAGCTCCTCGGCGTACGGGGCGCCCCCGTCAACACCCTCAACAATCCGGTGAGTTACTGGGTGCCGAAGCACTCGACCCGGGTCTTCGTGCCGAAGGTCGACATGATCAGCGGGGTCGGCTACGACAGCGCGGCGGCAGCGGGCCCGTCCGCGACCCGCTACCACCGCATCCCGCGCGTGGTGAGCGACCTGGGCGTCTTCGACTTCGCGACGCCGGACCACTCGATGCGGGTGGTGTCGCTGCACCCGGGGGTGAGCGTCGAGCAGGTGCGAGAGGCGACGGCGTTCGAGCTGACCATGTCCGCCGAGGTGGCGCACACCCGCGAACCCACCCCCGAGGAGCTCCGTCTCATCCGCGAGGTCATCGACCCGGACGGCCTGCGCGACCGCGAGGTCGGGCCGTGACGACTCCTCGCCTGGAAACGGCGCTGACGAAGCTGGTCGGCGTCCGGCATCCGATCGTGCAGACCGGCATGGGCTGGGTCGCGGGCCCGCGCCTGGTCTCGGCGACGGCGAACGCGGGCGCGCTGGGCATCCTCGCCTCCGCCACGATGACGACCGAGCAGTTGGGGCGGGCGGTGCGAGAGGTCAAGTCCCGTACGGAGGAGCCGTTCGGGGTCAATCTGCGGGCCGATGCCGCCGACGCCCGCGAGCGGGTCCGGATCATCATCGACGAGGGCGTGCGCGTGGCGTCGTTCGCGCTGGCCCCCTCGCGCGAGCTCATCGCCGAGCTGAAGGACGCGGGCGTCGTCGTGATCCCCTCCATCGGCGCGCGGCGGCATGCCGAGAAGGTCGCGGCGTGGGGCGCGGACGCGGTGATCGTGCAGGGCGGCGAGGGCGGCGGCCACACGGGAGAGGTGGCAACTACCGTACTGCTGCCGCAGGTTGTGGACGCGGTCGACATTCCGGTGATCGCGGCAGGCGGCTTCCACGACGGCCGGGGCCTGGTGGCCGCGCTCGCCTATGGCGCGGCGGGCGTGGCGATGGGCACCCGCTTCCTGCTGACCTCCGACTCCACGGTCCCGGACGCGGTGAAGGCGAAGTACCTGTCAGCCACGGTCAAGGACATCACCGTGACGACGGCCGTGGACGGACTACCGCACCGCATGCTCCGTACGGAACTCGTCGCATCGCTGGAGGGAGCCGGCCGCGTCAGGGCGCTGGCGCAGGCGGTGCGCCGGGCGGCGGGCTTCCGGAAGATCTCCGGCCTGACCTGGGCCCACATGGTCAGGGACGGCCTGGCGATGAAGCACGGCAAGAACCTGACCTGGAGCCAGACGCTGCTGGCGGCCAACACTCCGATGCTGCTGAGGGCGTCGATGGTCGAGGGCCGCACCGATCTCGGCGTGATGGCCTCGGGCCAGGTGGCCGGGCTGATCGAGGACCTCCCGAGCTGCGAGGAACTGATCACCCGCGTGATGACCGAGGCAGCGCACGTGCTCGCCACCCTGCCGACGACGGCAGGGTGAATCCCCCTATTTGCATGGGAGTTGGCCCCCAGTGAACCACCACTACCACTACCGCTCCGTCCGCAAGGTGACACGTGCCAGGGCGGCGACCGCCGTGGTCGCCGCGATCCTGGCGGTGGGCGCGCCGATGGCGGCGCCGGCCGTGGCCGTCGGCGGCGTCGCGCACCGGCAGGAGGCGTCGCCGATCCACCAGGTCGTGTTGCAGGGCGCGGTGAACGTCCGTGACCTGGGCGGCTACGGGACGTACGACGGGAAACGGGTCCGGTACGGAGTCGCCTACCGGGCCGACGCCCTGAACAGGGCGACGGACGCGGACGTCACGACGCTCTCGCGGCTAGGCCTGCGCGAGGTGGTCGACTTCCGGGTGCCCCTTGAGCTCCAGTACGACGGCCCCGACCGCCTCCCCGCCGGGCTCGCCCCGACCGCGCGCCCGGTCTCGGACAGCGGCCTGTACGCGCAGATGCTGGCCGCGATCGGGTCCAAGGACCCGGCGAAGCAGGACGCGATGCTGGGCCACGGCAAGGCGGAGGCCCTCATGCGGACGGTGTACCAGGACTTCGTCTCGGATCCGGCGAGCCGAGCTCAGTTCGGTGCGACACTGAAGGACCTGGCGGCCGGGCACGGCCCCCTGCTCTTCCACTGCACATCGGGCAAGGATCGTACGGGCTGGGAGAGTTACGTACTGCTGCGCGCGCTCGGGGTGCCGGACGCGACGGCTCAGCAGGACTACCTGGCGTCCAACGGCTTCCGGGCGGCGGCGGACGCGGCACTGCGGGCGGGCCTGAAGCAGTCGGGCATGATGCAGAACCCGGACCTGCTGATCCCGCTGCAGGAGGTGCGCCTCGACTACCTGAACGCGGCGCTGGCCCAACTGTCGGCCCAGTACGGCGACTTGTACGGGTACCTGACGCAGGGGCTGGGCCTGAGCCTGGGCGACCTGGCGGCGCTGCGGTCCCGGCTGGTGAGCTGATTCAGGCGGAGGCGTGCGCGAGGCCGACACGCCGGGCCCGCGCCCAGGGTGCGAGCTCGACGACACCGAACGAGACCTCGACCACAAGGAACAGCCACAGCCAGCGGGGTGCGCGGTGGGCGAGCGCGTACGCCTGCCACGAGGCGAAGAGCGTACGCGCGACCCCGTCGAACAGCCCGTGCACGGCCAGCGGCCGGACGATCCGCAGCAGCGCCCAGACAACGACGACCGAGCCCATCAGGTTCGCGTAGAGCATCTCCATCGGACCAAGGGCAGGCAGGGTACCGAGCCCGAGCCCGCCCCCGGACTCCGACAGCGCGTCGTGGACCAGGGTGTAGGTCCAGGGGGTGGCGAATCCGGCGGTGACAAGGAGGTCGTACCAGGCACTGGCGCGCACGGCGCGGAGGTAGCCGGGACGGGAGGGGGTGGTGGAAGGGGCGAGGGAAGGGGGCGTTGAAGAGGCCATGGCGATCGATCTCCTGCTGGCGGTCTTGGGCGGACTGGGCGGTCTCCCGCGGGAACGCCTCGACGCTAAACAGTGGAGTACTGTCCAAGGTCAAGTCCGCAGCAGGAAGTACGCCATTCGCAGTTCGGGGGAAGCCGTGCGTATCGGGGAGCTGGCCGCGCAGACGGGTCTGAGCAGGGACGCCATCCGCTTCTACGAGAAGGTCGGCCTCGTCATGGGCCGACGGCTGCCGAACGGCTACCGCGACTTCCCGCGGGAGACGGTGCCGTGGCTGCAGTACGTGCGCACCGCCCAGGCGCTGGGGTTCTCGCTGGCCGAGATCGCCCGGACCGGGGAGGAGTTGCGGGGCGCGGCGGACAGTGCGGGGGCGCTGTCCGCGCTGTTCGAGGAGAAGATTGGGGTTATTGATGCGCGCGTGAGCGAGCTGGTGGCGCTGCGCGCCGAGCTCGCGGCGCGGGTCGGTACGGGGTGCCCTTTGCGGGCGGCGGGGTGAAGTTCCGCAGGGCTGGGCCCCGGACCCCGCCGTCTCCGCGACGCGGGGAGGTGGGTACGGGGCGCCCCTGCGGGGGTGCGGGCGCCGTGGTTTGCGCAGTTCCCCGCGCCCCTGGCAGCTCCATCGGCCTCGGACCGTCCGTGGCTGATCGCGCAGTTCCCCGCGCCCCTAACCGCGCCTTCGGCCTCGGACCGTTCTTGGTCGCTCGCGCCGTTCGCCGCGCCCCCAGCAGGGTTGCGCCTGGCAGGGGGCGCGAACGGGGTCTGGGGCGGAGCCCCAGGAAACCCGGCTTCACCCATCCACCCCCGGAGGCCACGCGGCGGAGCCGCGGAGTGTCACAGCGGGAAGGGGCGGGGTGGGGAAAAGATCAGGCTCCGGACCGACGCCCGCGCCCACCCTGCCCACGGGAAGCGGCACCCTGCCCAGAGCCCTGCGCACGCCCACCCTGCGAACGAGACGCGGCACCCTGCCTGGCGGAGCCGGAGCCTGCACCCTGCCGAGCGGAGCCGGAGCCCTGCCGCGCAGAGGCAGAACCCTGCGAGCGGGGTGCGGACGGCTGCGCCGCGCCGCGGGAGCCCTGGCCGCCGCGGCGGCCCCGGCTGCGCCCGGAAGCCGCACGCTTGGGCTCCGGCTGAGCCGGCACCTCGATGACCACCGGCACCCCGGACGGCTCCCGCGCCCCCGTGACCCGTACGAGCTCCTCGGAGCTCGACTTGATCTCCGCCGTCCGGGGACGGATCCCCGCGAACGACATGAGCTTGGTCATCTCGCGCTTCTCCTCGGGCAGGACGAGCGTGACGACGCTGCCCGACTCGCCCGCCCGGGCGGTACGCCCACCGCGGTGGAGATAGTCCTTGTGGTCCGTCGGGGGGTCGACGTTCACCACGAGGTCCAGGTCGTCGACGTGGATGCCGCGCGCGGCGACGTTCGTCGCGACCAGCGCCGTGACCTGGCCGTTCTTGAACTGGTCCAGCGTGCGGTTGCGCTGCGGCTGCGAGCGGCCGCCGTGCAGGCCCGCCGCGCGGACACCGCTGGAGAGCAGCCGCTTGACCAGCCGGTCCACGGATCGCTTGGTGTCCAGGAACATGATCACGCGGCCGTCGCGCGCCGCGATCCGCGTGGTGACGGCCTTCTTGTCGGTCTCGTCCATCACGTACAGGACGTGGTGTTCCATCGTGGTGACCGCGCCGGCCGACGGGTCGACGGAATGCACCACCGGGTCGGTGAGGAACATCCGGACCAGGCGGTCGATGTTGGCGTCCAGGGTCGCCGAGAACAGCATCCGCTGGCCGTCCGGCTCGACCTGCTTGAGCAGCGCGGTGACCTGCGGCATGAAGCCCATGTCGGCCATCTGGTCGGCCTCGTCGAGGACGGTGATGGCGACGTTCTCCAGGGAACAGTCGCCTCGTTCTATGAGGTCCTTGAGCCGGCCCGGAGTGGCGACCATGACCTCGGCGCCGCGGCGCAGCGAGCCCGCCTGCTTGGTGATGGAGAGCCCGCCGACGACGGTGGTGAGGCGCAGGTTGACGGCCGTCGCGTACGGCGTGAGCGCGTCGGTGACCTGCTGCGCGAGCTCACGCGTCGGTACGAGGACGAGGGCGAGCGGCGCCTTGGGCTCGGCGCGCCGGCCCACGGTGCGGGCGAGCAGGGCGAGGCCGAAGGCGAGGGTCTTGCCGGAGCCGGTGCGGCCGCGGCCGAGGATGTCGCGGCCCGCGAGCGAGTTCGGCAGGGTGGCGCCCTGGATCGGGAACGGCTCGGTCACGCCCTGCGCGTCGAGCGTCTTGAGCAGCGCCGCGGGCATGTCCAGGTCGGCGAAGGCCTCGACGGCGGGCAGCGCGGGGGTGAGGGTCTCCGGCAGCTTGAATTCGCCCTGCGGCGCCATGGTCCTGCCCTTGGCGGGCTTCGAGGACTTGGCGGCGGGCCGGCCGGAACCCCTGCGGGCACCGGAACTGGAACCGGAACCGGAACGGGAGCCGGTACCGGCACCGGAACCGGCACCGGAGCGCTTGCTGGTCATGCGCGTCATACGGAATTTGCCTTCCTGGGACAAGACAGCACAAGCCGGGACCCGCACCTGAGGGTGCGGGCCCCGGCTGCGAAATTCGCGAGCCGCTGAAACGCGGCTGCAAAATACGCCTCGTCGGCGATTAGGCGGGGAGAATGTTCTCCGCCTGCAGGCCCTTCTGGCCCTGGGTGACCTCGAAGGAGACCTTCTGGCCCTCGAGGAGCTCACGGAAGCCGGAGGAGGCGATGTTGGAGTAGTGGGCGAAGACGTCGGGGCCGCCGCCGTCCTGCTCGATGAAGCCGAAGCCCTTTTCCGAGTTGAACCACTTCACGGTGCCAGTAGCCATGTCATTTCTCCTAAGACAGGGGCAGTTCCGGAAATCCGCGGATTTACGGATTCCTCGTCGCCGCATTGAGCCCATCCGGAGAAACCCCGGAAACAAATAATGCGCCTGAGGATCATTCCCGTCAGGCGCACATAAAGTATATGGGTACCAAAACTGCAACAGCCACCACGATAGCACGCCGCCGTGCGGCGCGTCCGTGTGGCACGTCACCAACTCGCCGGGAAGGGGGGATGCCGTCGGCGGCATCCCCCCTTCTCGAGCGGCTCCCCCGCGCCTACAGCCGCTCGATGATCGTCACGTTGGCCTGGCCTCCGCCCTCGCACATCGTCTGGAGGCCGTAGCGGCCCCCGGTGCGCTCCAGCTCGTGAAGGAGCGTCGTCATCAGCTTGACGCCGGTCGCGCCGAGCGGGTGGCCGAGCGCGATCGCACCGCCGTTGACGTTGACCCGGGCCGGGTCGGCGCCGGTCTCCTTCAGCCAGGCGAGCACTACCGGCGCGAAGGCTTCGTTGATCTCGACCAGGTCGAAGTCGTCGATCGTCATGCCGGTCTTCTTCAGTGCGTACGCGGTGGCCGGGATCGGGGCGGACAGCATGCGGACGGGGTCCTCGCCGCGCACCGAGAGGTGGTGGATGCGGGCGCGCGGGGTCAGCCCGTGCTCGGCGACGGCGTGCTCGGAGGCGATGAGGAGGGCGGCCGCGCCGTCGGAGACCTGGGAGGAGCAGGCCGCGGTGATGGTGCCGCCGTCCATGACCGGCTTGAGGCTCGCCATCTTCTCCAGGGTGGTGTCCCTGCGCGGCCCCTCGTCCGCCGTCACCTCTCCGTACGCGACGGTCTCGCGCTCGAAGCGGCCCTCGTCGATGGCGCGGACGGCCCGCCGGTGCGAGCTCAGCGCGAACTCCTCCATGTCGCGGCGCGAGATCCCCCACTTCTCGGCGATCAGCTGTGCGCCGTGGAACTGGTTGACCGGAGCGTCCCCGTAGCGGGCCCGCCAGCCCTCGCTGCCGAGGTAGGGGCCGTCGGTCAGGCCGAGGGGTTCGGCGGCCCGGCGGGAGGCGAAGGCGATCGGGATCATCGACATGTTCTGGGTGCCGCCCGCGACCACCAGGCCCTGGGTGCCCGAGAGCACGCCCTGCGCGGCGAAGTGGATGGCCTGCTGGGACGAGCCGCACTGGCGGTCGACGGTGACGCCGGGGACCTCTTCCGGCAGGCCCGCCGCCAGCCAGGACGTACGGGCGATGTCGCCCGCCTGCGGGCCCACCGTGTCCAGGCAGCCGAAGACGACGTCCTCGACGGCGGCCGGGTCGACGCCGCTGCGCTCGACCAGCGCCTTCAGGACGTGGGCGCCGAGGTCCGCGGGGTGGACTGCCGAGAGCCCTCCCCCGCGCCGGCCCACCGGGGTGCGTACCGCTTCGACGACATAGGCCTCGGACATGCCAACTCCCCAATCCGGTAAGCGAGTTACGTACGTACGGCGATTCCGTCCAGGACCATCGAGAGGTACTGGCGGGCGATCTCCTCCGGGCTGTGGCCGCCGCCGGGGCGGTACCAGGACGCGGCCACCCACACCGTGTCGCGCACGAAGCGATAGGTGAGACGGATGTCCAGGTCGGCGCGGAAGGCGTGCGCGGCGACCCCGCGCTCGAGGGTTCCGAGCCATGCCTTCTCGAACTTCTGCTGCGAGTCGGCCAGGTACTGGAAGCGGGGCAGCGCGACCAGGTGCTTGGACTCCTTCTGGTAGATCGCGACGGCGGCGCGGTGCCGGTCGATCTCCCGGAAGGACTCGGTGACCAGCGCCTCGATGGTCTCCCGCGGGCCGAGCCCGGCGGCGAGCACGGCGTCGTACCCCTCCCAGAGCTCGTCCAGGAACGTCGAGAGGATCTCGTCGAGCATCGACTCCTTGGAGTCGAAGTGGTAGTAGAGGCTGCCCGCGAGCAGGCCCGCCTCGTCGGCGATCTTCCGGACGGTGGTGGCGTTGTACCCGTGGGCGGCGAACACCTCGGCCGCCGTGGCGAGGAGTTCGCGCCGCCGCTCGGGCGAGGCGGTCACCTGCGTCTTCTTCTTGTTCGTTGGCACCCGACCATTGTGCTGCCCCTAGGCGTGCTGGCTGCTGACGGAGACGACCTCGCCCGTCAGGTACGAGGAGTAGCCGCTGGCCAGGAACACGATGACGTTGGCGACCTCCCAGGGCTCCGCGTAGCGCCCGAACGCCTCGCGGGCGGTGAGCTCTTCGAGGAGTTCGGCGGAGGTGACCTTCGCCAGGTGCGGGTGCATGGCGAGGCTGGGCGCGACCGCGTTGACCCGCACGCCGAACTCGGCGGCCTCGATCGCCGCGCACCGGGTGAGCGCCATGACGCCCGCCTTGGCGGCGGCGTAGTGGGCCTGCCCGGCCTGGGCGCGCCAGCCGACGACGGAGGCGTTGTTGACGATCACGCCTCCTCGCCCGGACTGCTCGAAGGCGCGCAGGGCCGCCCTCGTACAGCGGAAGGTGCCGTTCAGGGTGACGTCGAGGACCTTCGACCACGCTTCGTCGCTCATGTCGACGAGCGAGCAAGTGCCGCCGAGCCCTGCGTTGTTGACGACGATGTCGAGTCCGCCGTGTTCGCGGGCGGCCAGCGCGAATAGTGCGGCGACCTGTTGTTCGTCGGTCACGTCGCAGGGAAGGGAGGCGACGTTTCCGGCGCCGAACTCGGTGGCGAGCGCCTGCTCGGTCTCCCCCAGGCGGCGGGCGTGGGCGTCGCCGATGACGATGCGGGCGCCCTCTTCGAGGAGCCTGCGGGCGGTGGCGCCGCCGATCCCGGCGCCGGCCGCGGCCGTGACGACGGCGGTGCGGCCGTCGAGGAGGCCGTGGCCCGGCACGTACTGAGCCTTGTTGTCCGTCACGGCGCCACGTTAACCTACCAAACACTTGTTAGGGAAGGATGGTGTGCCGTACCCATGGACCTGGACCCCACGCCCGACCAGGAGGCCTTCCGGGCCGAGGCGCGCGACTGGCTCGCCGCCCACGTCCCGGCCGTGCCGCTCCCCTCGCTGGAGACAGAGGCGGGTTTCGCCGCGCACCGGGAGTGGGAGGCGCGCCTTTCCGCGGACCGCTGGTCGGTGGTGTCGTGGCCCGAGGAGTACGGGGGCCGGGGCGTCGACATCTTCAAGTGGCTGATCTTCGAGGAGGAGTACTTCGCGGCGGGCGGCCCCGGACGCGTCACGCAGAACGGCATCAACCTGCTCGCACCCACCCTGTTCGACCACGCGACGCCCGAGCAGCGCGCGCGGTTCCTGCCGGACATGGCGAGCGGCGCGACGATCTGGGCGCAGGCCTGGTCCGAGCCGGAGGCCGGCTCGGACCTCGCGTCCCTGAGGTCCAAAGCGGTGCGCACGCCCGGAGGTTGGCTGCTCTCGGGGCAGAAGACCTGGTCGTCCCGGGCCGCGTTCGCCGACCGCGCCTTCGGCATCTTCCGTACGGACCCGGACGCGGACAGGCCCCACCAGGGCCTCACCTACCTGATGTTCGACCTGCGGGCGCCCGGTGTGACGGTCCGCCCCATCGGCCGCCTCGACGGCAAGCCGGCCTTCGCCGAGTTGTTCCTCGACGGTGTCTTCGTGCCCGACGAGGACGTCATCGGCGAGGTGGGCGCGGGCTGGCGGATCGCCATGTCGGCGACCGGCAACGAGCGCGGCCTGATGCTGCGCTCCCCCGGCCGCTTCCTCGCCTCGGCCGCGCGGCTCGTGGAGCTGTGGCGCGCGGCGGGAGACCCGGCGGACACGGCGCTGCGCGACCGGGTCGCGGACGCGCTGATCGGGGCGCGCGCCTATCAGCTCTTCACCTGCGCGGGCGCCTCCCGCTTCGCGGCGGGCGAGACCGTCGGCGCCGAGTCGAGCCTGAACAAGGTGTTCTGGTCGGAGTACGACATCGCCCTGCACGAGACCGCACTCGACCTGCTCGGCCCGTACGGCGAACTGTCCGACGACGCCGACGAGGCGCCCGCATACGGCAGTTGGGCCGAGGGTCATGTCTTCTCGCTGGCCGGCCCGATCTACGCGGGGACGAACGAGATCCAGCGCGACATCATCGCCGAGCGCCTGTTCGGCCTGCCGAAGGGCCGCCGATGAGGTTCCTGCTCACCCCGGAACAGCGCGACTTCGCCCACTCCCTGGACACGATGCTGACCGCCGCCGACACACCCTCGGCGGCACGGGCCTGGGGCGCGGGGGACTCCGGGCCCGGCCGCGCCCTGTGGTCCCGGCTCGCCGGGGCCGGGGTGTTCGCACTCGCCGCACCCGAGGCGTACGAGGGCGTCGGGCCGCTGCCCGTCGAACTGGCCGTCGCCTGCGTGGAGCTGGGGCGGCATGCGGTGCCTGGCCCGTTGGTGGAGACGGTCGCCGCATCGGTTTTGCTCGCCCGGCTCGCGGAGCTGGGCGAGGAGGGGCCGGCCAAGCGCCTGCTGCCCGGGATCGTGTCGGGCGCGTGCGCGGCGAGCGTGCTGTTCCCGGGCGCGAGCCCGTACGCGCTCGACGCGGACGCGGCGGACGTGGTGCTCGCGGCGGTCGGCCATGAGGTGCGGCTCGCGCCGGGCCACGGCCCCGTCCAGCCCTCGGCCGACCCGGCCCGGCGCCTTTCCCGCCCGCTGCCCGGCGGTGAACTCCTGGCGACCGGGCCCCAGTTGGAGAACGCCGTCGCGTACGCCACGGTCTGGGCTCGGCTCGCTGCGGCAGGCCAGTGCCTCGGGATCGCGGAGGCGCTGCTGGCCCGGACCGTGGCGTACGTCAAGCAGCGCACCCAGTTCGGGGCGCCCATCGGGTCATTCCAGGCGGTCAAGCACCGGCTCGCGGACACGCTGGTCGCGGTGGAGTTCGCGCGGCCGCTGCTGTACGGGGCGGCGCTGTCGCTCGCGCCCGGGGATGTGGCCGCGGCGAAGGTGACGGCGGGCGAGGCCGCGTACGCCGCCGCCCGCACCGCGCTGCAACTGCACGGCGCGGTCGGCTACACCCAGGAGCTCGACCTGTCGCTGTGGCTGCGCAAGGCGCGTCCGCTGAGGGACGCGTGGGGTTCGCCTTCGGAGTGTCGCGCGGCAGTGTTGGGCGGCTGAGCGGGGTGCTCGGGCACCGGAGGCTCAGCCACCGGGCCCGGCGGCTCAGTGGAGCTGGCCCGTGGGGCGGACCACTACCTGGTTCACCTCCACCCCGGCCGGCTGGGCCAGCGCCCAAACGATCGCTTCGGCCACGTTGTCCGGGGTCATCGCGGGGCCGTCCGGGACCACGCCCGTCGAGTGGCTCTCCCAGAACGGGCTGTCCACGCGGCCCGGCGCGACCAGCGTCACGCCGATGCCCGAGCCGGTGACCAGGACGCGGGTGTTCTCGGCGAGCGAGGTCAGCGCGCCCTTGGTCACCGAGTACATGTTGCCCGGGGTGTTCTTGATCCCCGCCGTGCTGCCCACCATCACGATCCGGCCGCCGCTCTCGCTGAGCGCGGGCAGCGCGGCCTTCACCAGGACGGCCGGGCCGAGCACATTGACCATGAGCATCTCGCGCCAGTGCTCGGGGTCGCCGTTGGCGAGGTTGTCGTGCGTGGAGAACCCGGCGTTGGCGACGACGTGGTCGAGCCGCCCGAAGTTCTTGACGGTCGCCTCGACGGCGGCACCGATCGACGCGAGGTCGGTGGTGTCGGCGGCGACCGCCAACACCCGCTCCCCCACGCCGAGTTCATCCGCGAAGGCGTCGAGCTTCGCCTGGTCGCGGCCGGTGACGGCGACCCGGTGTCCGCCGTCCAGGAGCCGCCGGACGGTCGCGGCGCCGATGCCGCTGGCCCCGCCGGTGACGAGGGTGACCGCGCCGTTGTTGTGCTCGCGCTTCATGAACTCCCCTGGATTCTCGAACCCGCCGCATGCCCAGGGCGACTGTAGCGGCCTGTTCCTCAGGCGTCTTCGCGCAGGCTCTCCTCGCTGTTGCCGCGTCGCAGCGTGCGCAGGGCGGTGCCGGGTCGCCAGGCCCGTACGACCAGTTCGTCGTTCTCCAAGCCCGTGTACACGACCTCGGCCAGCTCTCCGCGGAAGAGATGGAACGGCTCGGGCGGCTCGACCTGCGCGGCGTAGGCCGCCTTGACGGCGGGGTCGGTGACCTCCACCGCGCGGCCGCTGATCCGTACGTCGCCGTCGGCCATCTCGGCGTCGGGGCCCGGGTTGGCCTGCACCGCGAAGCGCGGGTCGCGGCGCAGGTCGAGGGCCTTCATCGAGTTCGGCATCATGCCGAGCCACAGCTCGCCGTCCCGGATGTCCACCTCCAGGCCGGTCACCCGGGGCGAGCCGTCCTTGCGCAGGGTGGCCAGGACATGGTGCTTGTACTTCTTGAACCGGGCCTCGACGAGCCCGGCGAACTGCGCCTCGGCCTGGTGGAACTCCGCCCAGCCGACCGTCGTGGTTCCTGTCTCCTTGGTTGCCATGACCCCAGGAAACCTCAGATACCCGACACCTCCTGTCCGGATTGCCGGGGCGGCAGGGTGACTACGGCCGCGTGCCCCTCGGCCCGTAGCGCCGCGGCGCCCTCTGCGGTGAGCACCGCGTCGTACGGACCGAGGCGTACGCCGTCGACCTGGGCGGGGGCGTCGAGGGCGACGATCAGGGCGGGCCCGGCGACGGTGAGTGCGCCCCGCACGACGGCGACCGCCGGGGCGGGGCGGCCCCTGCGGAACATCACGTTGAAGTTGACGACGGGGCCGGCCAGGAGGCGGCAGTCGGTGGGGGCGTCGCCCGGGAAGTGCTGCGGCACGAACCGCTCGTCCACCAGGCGGCGTCGACCGCCCACCGTGAGGTCCATTCCGGCGCCCTCGACGACGGTGAGGATCCGGTCCACGCCGGGGAATCCGGAGAACGGGCCGTCCGCGCCGACCTCCGCGAGACTGACCCGCCACTCGAAGTCGGCCGTCCCCGCGCCTTCGGGGTGGGCGGCGATGCCCCGGGTCACCCCGCCGCCGTTCTTCCACGGCACGGCTCGCCTGGCGGCGGCCCGCAGCGTCCTCACCGTACGATCCCTTCCGCCCGGGCGGCGCGCAGCCACTGCGGGAACTCGCCCAGCAGCCGGTCGTAGAGCTGGGCGTCGCTCACTCTGCGCGGATCGGTCCCGGCGGCGAAGAACCCGGCGTTGTCGACGCAGCGGTATTGGGGGACGGCCAGTTCGTCGAGTCTGCGCAGGAAGTCGAACTGGTGGCTGCGCGGATTGCCGAAGCCGATGAACTGCCAGAACATCGGCAGCGTCGCCGCCTTGCAGACGTACCGCTCGGCCGCGAGGCGGCTGCTGGGGCCGCCGTCCGTCTGAAAGACGACGAGCGCGGGGGCGTCCGCGCCGCTCTCCAGGTAGTGGTCGATGACCGCGTCCATCGCCACGTGGTAGTTGGTCCGGCCCATGTGGCCGAGGTTGGCCACGATGCGCTCGATGCGCCCGTGGTGGTTCTCCAGGGCGATCTCGGTCTCGGCGTCGATGCCGGTGGAGAAGAACACCACCGGCACCCGGCCGTCGTCGTCGAGGTGCGCGGAGAGGCCCAACACCCGGTCGGCGAGCGCCTGCACGCTGCCGTTCCTGAAGTACCGGCGCATCGAGCCGGAGTAGTCGACGACGAGGTAGACGGCGGCGGTCTCGTCGTGGAGCCCGTGCTTCTCCAGGGACACGGCGGCGCTCTTGTAGAGGGAGACGAGCGCGGGCGCGGCCTCCTCCACGTTTCGGAGGGACAGTGCGGGCATGCGCCTCGTCTCCGTTCCGACGGGGTCGGGAGTGCCGAGGTTACGCGATGCGGGGTGGGTCCGGCTTGCCCCGGGCAGCCCCGGCCGGCCGGGGGCACTTCTGGCGCCCGGCGCCGGGGCGCTCGCCTGGGGGTGCGGATTTCGTCTGCGGGTCATCCGTGGCCGGTCTCGCCCGCGCGGCGGAGCCGCACCATGGCACAGCCCCGCGCCCCTTAGGGGGTTCGGCCGCCCGCTCCGAGTCCTACGGAGTCTGGTCCTGGAAGGAGGGCAGGGCGAAGATTCGCTCCTTCGCCTCGTCCTCCATCAGCTCCACCAGCGGCAGCACCAGATCCCACAGGTCTTGTTTGTCGACCTCTCTTGCCAGGGCGTCCAGGTCCTCGTCCGCGAGGGATCCTGCCGCGTCTGCCACCACCTTGCGGGATTCCTCGGGCAGCAGTTCCACCAGCGGGAGGAACTCTGCCCACAGGGCCGTGGCCACTACCGCCGGGACCACTCCGGCCAGGACCGACGGGTCCCTCAGGGAGGGGAGTACTGCCACCGACCGGCGGTCCTCCTCGGGCAGCAGGGCCACCAGGGGGAGCAGCGACTCCCACAGGTTCTGGGTGGCCACCGTGCGTACCAGCGTGTCCAGGCGGGCTCGGGGCTGGCGCGCGGCCAGGGTGGCGATCCGGGCGCGCTGCTCCCCCGTCACCATGCCCGCCACCGCCAGGGCCTGAGGCCACAGGCCGTCGGCGGCGGAGGCGATCACCTGGGCCAGGCGCTCCTCCCCCATCAACTCGACGATCGTGCCGAGGCGTTGTGGCTGGTCCACCGCGAATCCCGTGCGCAGCACCACCGCGTCGTCCACCTGCGGCAGGATCCGGGTCAGCGCCGAGTCGCGCAGGTGGCCCACGAAGCGGCCCATCGTGAGGTGGTCGCCTCGTTCGGCGAGGGCGACCGAGATCCGTACGAGCAGGTTCTCGTCCAGGCGGTCCACTATGCCCGCGATGCGGCGGGGGTCCAGGTGGGCGCAGGACGCGGCGGTGAACGCCACGGGGAGTTTCTCGATGATGTCGGCGGCCCGGGCCGGTTCGAGGCGGCCCGCGACGGCGGCGGCCAGGCGTGGGCCGAGTGCTTTTTGCGAGATGGCCGCGGCCACCCCGGCCGGGACGAGTTTGGTCGCCTTCGCTATGCGGTCCAGCATGTCGGGCGCCCCGTCGAACAGCGCGGCCACCGCCTGTTCGCGGAGCTTGCGCAGGTCCTCGGCGGGCAGGGCCGCCAGGAAGGCCAGGTGCTCGGGGCGCTCGTCCAGCAGGGCCGCGATCTTCTCGGTCTCCGCGCGGTTGCGGAGCTTGTCCATGGCCGCCCTCACTTGAAGAGGATGCGGCGCACGGGGCCGCGGGCCAGGGCGGGCACCAGCTTCAGGGCCTCTTCGGCGGCTTCGCCGAGACCGGCCGCCCGGCTTTCGCGTTCCTTGCCCAACGCGCCTGCAAGGAACGAGAGTTGATCAGGCGTCAGCTCGGCCAGCAAGTCCGGAGGCGGCGCCCCCAGCTCCGTACTCAACTGCGACAGCGCTTCGTTGTCCACAAGGACCTCCCGGTGACGGACGGCGGCTCGTCCCGAGAGTGGAGCGCAATTGACTAATAGTCAATACGTGGCGCGGGCCGCGGCCCGAACACGCCGCGACGCCCGCCCAGTCGTCCGGTCGGGGACAGTGGGGCGGGCGCCGGTCAGTTCCGCACGTCGTTGTACGGGACGTATGAGGGGTGATGGACCCTGGGGCGTCAGACGGTGAGCGCTCGGTCCGTGGGGCGGATCGGGGCGGGCAGGTCGCTCGCGCCGGTCAGGTAGCGGTCGACGCCGCGCGCCGCGGAGCGGCCCTCGGCGATCGCCCAGACGATCAGGGACTGGCCGCGGCCCGCGTCACCGGCGACGAACACGCCGTCGACGTTGGTCGCGAAGTCCGCGTCGCGCGCGACGTTGCCGCGCTCGTCGAGCTCCAGGCCGAACTGCGCCACCAGGCCGTTGGCCTGGTCGGTGCCGGTGAAGCCCATGGCGAGGGTGACCAGCTGGGCGGGGATCTTCCGCTCGGTGCCCGGCTTCTGGGTCAGCTTGCCGTCGACGAACTCGACCTCGACGAGGTGCAGGAACTGGACGTTGCCGTCCTCGTCGCCCTCGAAGTGGGTGGTCGAGACGGAGTAGACGCGCTCGCCGCCCTCCTCGTGCGCGGAGGTCACCTTGTAGAGCATCGGGAACGTCGGCCAGGGCTGGCCCGGGTTCCGCTCCTCGCCCGGCTTCGGCATGATCTCCAGCTGGGTGACCGAGGCCGCGCCCTGGCGGTGGGCGGTGCCCACGCAGTCCGCGCCGGTGTCGCCGCCGCCGATGACCACGACGTGCTTGCCCTCGGCGGTGATGGGGGGCGCCACGAAGTCGCCCTCCTGCACCTTGTTGGCGAGCGGCAGGTACTCCATCGCGAAGTGGATGCCGTTCAGCTCGCGGCCCGGGACCGGCAGGTCGCGCGAGACCGTGGCGCCGGCCGCGATGACGACCGCGTCGTAGCGCTTGCGCAGCTTCGCGGCGTCGATGTCGCGGCCGATCTCGACCTCGGTACGGAACTTGGTGCCCTCCGCGCGCATCTGCTCGATGCGGCGGTTGATGTGCACCTTCTCCATCTTGAACTCGGGGATGCCGTAGCGCAGCAGGCCGCCGATGCGGTCGGCGCGCTCGTACACGGCGACCGTGTGTCCGGCCCGGGTCAGCTGCTGGGCGGCGGCGAGACCCGCCGGGCCCGAGCCGATGACCGCGACGGTCTTGCCGGACAGGCGCTCGGGCGCCTGCGGCTTGACGTCGCCCGTGTCCCACGCCTTGTCGATGATCGAGACTTCGACGTTCTTGATGGTGACGGCGGGCTGGTTGATGCCGAGCACGCACGCCGACTCGCAGGGCGCCGGGCACAGCCGACCGGTGAACTCCGGGAAGTTGTTCGTGGCGTGCAGGCGCTCGGAGGCGGCCTGCCAGTCCTCGCGGTAGGCGTAGTCGTTCCACTCGGGGATCAGGTTCCCCAGCGGACAGCCGTTGTGGCAGAACGGGATGCCGCAGTCCATGCAGCGCCCGGCCTGCTTGCTGATGATCGGCAGCAGGGAACCGGGAACGTAGACCTCGTTCCAGTCCTTGAGGCGCTCGCCCACCGGGCGGGTCTTGGCGACCTCGCGCCCGGTGGTCAGGAAGCCCTTGGGGTCAGCCATTGGTCGCCGCCTCCATCATCTTCTCGGTGGTCTCCTGCTCGGAGAGACCGGCGAGCTCAGCGGCGTCCTTGGCGGCGAGCACTGCCTTGTACGTGGTCGGGATGATCTTGCTGAAGCGGTCCACGTTCACGGACCAGTCGGCGAGCAGCTTCTCGGCGACCGTCGAGCCGGTCTCCTCGAAGTGGCGGCGCACGACGTCGTGCAGCCACTGCTTGTCGGTGTCGCTCGGTGTCTCGATGGCGTTCAGGTTCCCGGAGTTGACGTTGTCCCGGTCCAGGTCGACGACGTAGGCGATGCCGCCGGACATGCCGGCCGCGAAGTTGCGCCCGGTCTCGCCGAGGACGACCGCGTGGCCGCCGGTCATGTACTCGCAGCCGTGGTCGCCCACGCCCTCCGAGACGACGGTGGCACCCGAGTTGCGGACGCAGAAGCGCTCGCCGGTGCGGCCCCGCAGGAACAGCTCGCCGCCGGTCGCGCCGTAGGCGATGGTGTTGCCCGCGATCGTCGAGTACTCGGCGAGGTGCTCGGCACCCCGGTCCGGGCGGACGATGACACGGCCGCCGGAGAGGCCCTTGCCGACGTAGTCGTTGGCGTCGCCCTCCAGGCGCAGCGTCACACCGCGCGGCACGAAGGCGCCGAAGGACTGTCCTGCCGAGCCGGTGAAGGTGATGTCGATGGTGTCGTCGGGCAGGCCCGCACCGCCGAACCTCTTCGTCACCTCGTGGCCGAGCATGGTGCCGACCGTGCGGTTGATGTTGCGGATCGCGATCTGCGCGCGGACCGGCTGGGCGGCCTCGGCGGACTCGGCCTCCAGGGCGTCGGTGGCGAGCTTGATCAGCTCGTTGTCCAGCGCCTTCTCCAGGCCGTGGTCCTGCTCGATCACCGCGTGGCGCACGGCGCCCTCGGGCAGCTCGGGCACGTAGAAGAGCGGTTCCAGGTCGAGGCCCTGGGCCTTCCAGTGGGTCACGGCCCGGTCGGTGTCGAGGAGTTCGGCGTGGCCGACGGCCTCCTCGATGGTACGGAAGCCGAGCTCGGCCAGGATCTCGCGGACCTCTTCGGCGATGAACTCGAAGAAGTTCACGACGAATTCGGGCTTGCCCGAGAAGCGGTCGCGAAGGACCGGGTTCTGGGTGGCGATGCCGACCGGGCAGGTGTCCAGGTGGCAGACGCGCATCATGACGCAGCCGGAGACGACGAGCGGCGCGGTCGCGAAACCGAACTCCTCGGCGCCGAGCAGCGCGGCGATGATCACGTCGCGGCCGGTCTTGAGCTGGCCGTCGGTCTGCACCACGATGCGGTCGCGCAGGCCGTTGAGCAGCAGCGTCTGCTGGGTCTCGGCGAGGCCGAGCTCCCAGGGGCCGCCCGCGTGCTTGAGCGAGGTGAGCGGGGAAGCGCCCGTACCGCCGTCGTGGCCGGAGATGAGGACGACGTCCGCGTGCGCCTTGGAGACACCCGCGGCGACCGTCCCGACGCCGACCTCGGACACGAGCTTCACGTGGATGCGCGCGGCCGGGTTGGCGTTCTTGAGGTCGTGGATCAGCTGGGCCAGGTCCTCGATGGAGTAGATGTCGTGGTGCGGAGGCGGCGAGATCAGGCCGACACCCGGGGTGGAGTGCCGGGTCTTGGCGACCCACGGGTAGACCTTGTGGCCGGGCAGCTGGCCGCCCTCGCCGGGCTTGGCACCCTGCGCCATCTTGATCTGGATGTCGTCCGCGTTGACCAGGTACTCGCTGGTCACACCGAAGCGGCCGGAGGCGACCTGCTTGATGGAGGAGCGGCGCGCCGGGTCGTACAGGCGGTCCGCGTCCTCGCCGCCCTCACCGGTGTTGGACTTGCCGCCCAGCTGGTTCATGGCGATGGCGAGCGTCTCGTGGGCCTCGCGCGAAATGGAGCCGTACGACATGGCGCCGGTCGAGAAGCGCTTGACGATCTCGGAGACCGGCTCGACCTCGTCGATGGAGATCGGCTCGCGGTCGCTCTTGAAGCCGAAGAGTCCGCGCAGCGTCATGAGGCGCTCGGACTGCTCGTTCACGCGGTCCGTGTACTTCTTGAAGATGTCGTACCGCTTGTTGCGCGTGGCGTGCTGGAGGCGGAAGACCGTCTCCGGGTCGAACAGGTGCGGCTCGCCCTCGCGGCGCCACTGGTACTCGCCGCCGATCTCCAGGGCGCGGTGCGCCGAGGGGACGCCGGAGGCGGGGTAGGCCTTGGCGTGGCGGGCGGCGACCTCGCGCGCGACCACGTCCAGACCCGCACCGCCGATCTTCGTCGCGGTGCCGATGAAGTACTTCTGGACGAAGGCCTCTTCGAGACCGACGGCCTCGAAGACCTGGGCGCCCCGGTAGGAGGCGACCGTCGAGATGCCCATCTTGGACATGACCTTCAGGACGCCCTTGCCGAGCGCGTAGATCAGGTTGCGGATGGCCTGCTCGGGCTCCAGGCCCTCGATGAAGGTGCCGGCCCGGACCAGGTCCTCGACGGACTCCATGGCGAGGTACGGGTTGACGGCCGCGGCACCGTAACCGATGAGCAGCGCGACGTGGTGCACCTCGCGGACGTCACCGGCCTCGACGAGCAGGCCCACCTGGGTGCGCTGCTTCGTGCGGATGAGGTGGTGGTGGACGGCGGCGGTGAGCAGCAGCGAGGGGATCGGCGCGTGCTCGGCGTCGGAGTGCCGGTCGGACAGGACGATGAGGCGGGCGCCGTCCTCGATCGCGGCGTCGGTCTCCTTGCAGATGGCGTCGATGCGGGCGGCAAGGGCGTCGCCGCCGCCGGAGACGCGGTACAGGCCGGAGAGCGTGGCGGCCTTCATGCCCGGCATGTCGCCGTCGGCGTTGATGTGTATCAGCTTCGCCAGCTCATCGTTGTCGATGACCGGGAAGGGCAGCGTGACGCTGCGGCACGACGCGGCGGTGGGCTCCAGGAGGTTGCCCTGCGGGCCCAGCGTGGAGCGCAGGCTGGTCACGAGCTCTTCGCGGATGGCGTCGAGCGGCGGGTTGGTGACCTGCGCGAACAGCTGGGTGAAGTAGTCGAACAGCAGCCGGGGGCGCTCGGAGAGCGCGGCGATCGGCGAGTCCGTACCCATGGAGCCGAGCGGCTCGCCGGCGGTGCGGGCCATCGGCGCGAGAATGACGCGGAGCTCTTCCTCGGTGTAGCCGAAGGTCTGCTGGCGGCGGGTGACCGAGGCGTGGGTGTGCACGATGTGCTCACGCTCGGGCAGGTCCTCCAGCTCGATCTCGCCGGCTTCCAGCCACTCCTTGTACGGGTTCTCGGCGGCGAGGGACGCCTTGATCTCGTCGTCCTCGATGATGCGGTGCTCGGCGGTGTCGACGAGGAACATCTTGCCGGGCTGCAGGCGGCCCTTGCGGACGACCTTCGCCGGGTCGATGTCGAGCACGCCGACCTCGGAGGACAGGACCACGAGACCGTCGTCGGTCACCCAGTACCGGCCCGGGCGCAGGCCGTTGCGGTCGAGGACCGCGCCGACCTGGGTGCCGTCGGTGAAGGTGATGCAGGCCGGGCCGTCCCAGGGCTCCATCATCGTGGCGTGGAACTGGTAGAAGGCACGGCGTGCCGGGTCCATCGACTCGTGGTTCTCCCACGCCTCGGGGACCATCATCAGGACCGAGTGCGGCAGCGAGCGTCCGCCGAGGTGGAGGAGTTCGAGCACCTCGTCGAAGGACGCGGAGTCGGAGGCGTCCGGCGTGCAGACGGGGAAGATGCGGTCGAGCTTGCCGGCGCCGGAGTTGAACAGGCCGGAGGCGAGCTGGGACTCGCGGGCCACCATCCAGTTGCGGTTGCCCTTGACCGTGTTGATCTCGCCGTTGTGCGCGACGAAGCGGTACGGGTGGGCCAGCGGCCAGCTGGGGAAGGTGTTGGTGGAGAACCGCGAGTGCACGAGGGCGATGGTGGTGGCGCAGCGGCGGTCGGAGAGGTCCGGGAAGAACGGCTCCAGCTGGCCGGTGGTCAGCATGCCCTTGTAGACGATGGTCCGGGCGGAGAGCGACGGGAAGTAGACACCGGCCTCCCGCTCGGCGCGCTTGCGCAGCACGAAGGCCTTGCGGTCGAGCGCGATGCCGGACGAGCTGCCGTCGCCGACGAACAGCTGGCGGAAGGCGGGCATGGTGGCGCGGGCGCCGTTGCCGAGCAGTTCGGGGGTGACGGGGACCTCGCGCCACCCGAGGACCGTGAGGCCCTCTTCGCCCGCGATCGTCTCGATCCGTGAGACGGCCTCGCCGGTCTCCTCCAGGGGCAGGAAGGCGATACCGACGGCGTACGAGCCTGCCTCGGGCAGCTCGAAGTCCGTGACCTCGCGCAGGAACGCGTCCGGAACCTGGAGCAGGATGCCCGCGCCGTCACCGGAGTCCGGCTCGGAGCCGGTGGCACCGCGGTGTTCCAGATTGCGCAGTACGGTCAGGGCCTGCTCGACCAGCTCATGGCTGGCAACACCGGTGAGGGTGGCCACGAACCCGACGCCACAGGCGTCGTGCTCGTTACGGGGGTCGTACATCCCCTGCTGGGCGGGGCGACCGTCCATGGGCGACCAGGCGTCGGAACGCATCGGCTCTCCCGTCGTCGTTAGTGGCATTGGGGTCTCCCCTGCTCGATCGATTCAGAGAGCGTTGGGGAGGCGTAGCCGAGGGACGACGTTGGCCCTCTGCGAAATTTCGTGCAGGTTACATGATGGAACGTATCTCGGGAACCGGATAGTGCATTCCAACATGCGGACACCCAGGAGTGCGGGCTTCATTGCCCACGAGGGCGCACGCGGGCGTGCTGGTTGAGTGTGTACGGCCTATGCCCGGCGGTAAAAGATCCGAAACCGCCGAGTAACGATTACTTATGTGGCCCTATGCATACTCCGCCATTCTACGGCTCGCGGCGGGAAAGCGCGCAGGACGTACGTCACACGGGGCGGCGCCGAATGGCCCCGCCCCGTGTGATGACCTCGGTGTTCGTCAGCCGATGGCGGTACCGAAGAAGGAGCCGATGCCGAAGGTCACGGCGGCCGCGGCGCCACCGAGGGCCAGCTGGCGCAGGCCGCTGAACCACCACGAGCGGGCCGTCACCTTGGCGACCACCGCGCCGCAGCCGAAGAGGCCGATCAGCGCGAGCAGCACCGCGGGCCACAGCGCGGTCGCGCCCAGCAGGTACGGCAGCAGGGGCAGCAGCGCGCCGAGCGCGAAGGAGGCGAAGGAGGAGACCGCGGCCACGGTGGGCGAGGGCAGGTCGGACGGATCGATGCCGAGCTCCTCGCGGGCGTGGATCTCCAGCGCCTGCTCGGGGTCCTGCGAGAGCTGGCGGGCGACCTCGCGGGCGAGCCCCGGCTCGACGCCGCGCGACATGTAGAGCTCGGCGAGCTCGCGCTCCTCGTCGGCCGGGTGCTTGCGCAACTCCCGGCGCTCGATGTCGAGTTCGGCCTCGACGAGTTCGCGCTGCGAGGCGACCGAGGTGTACTCGCCGGCCGCCATCGAGAAGGCGCCGGCCGCGAGACCGGCGAGGCCGGTGATGACGATGGTCCGGTGCGAGACCTCGCCGCCGGCGACGCCCGTCATCAGGGCGAGATTGGAGACCAGGCCGTCCATCGCGCCGAACACGGCCGGGCGCAGCCAGCCACCGTTGACATCGCGGTGGGTGTGGTTGTCGCGGTGCGCCTCGTGCAGCGTCGCTTCGGTATCGATGATGGACACAGCTATCCCCTTGCTTTCGGCAGCGGGCACTTCACGTCCCGCGCCCCCTCAACACCGTCGAAACTACGCTCGATGTAAGGGCCGCGCCAGCAAGTAAGGCCTTACTTAGTGAGGTTGGGCTCAGTAAGCAAGGCCTTCCTGAGGGGCCCGGAAGACGTCGCACACGGCCTTCGTCGAACGCGCCGGGCACCCCGCACCCACGGAACCGGCCGCCCAGGGTGGACAATCCCGGCATGACCCGGATCACCGTGCTCGGCAGCACCAACATGGACCTCGTCGCGTACGTCACCACCGCGCCGCGCAGCGGCGAGACCGTCACCGGCCACGAGTTCCGCACCATCCCCGGCGGCAAGGGCGCCAACCAGGCCGTCGCCGCCGCCCGGGCCGGGGCGGAGGTGGCGATGATCGGCGCGGTCGGCACGGACGAGTTCGGCGACCGGCTGCGTGCCACGCTCGAACACTCGGGGGTCGACATCGATCTGCTGCGCACCACCGAGGGCCCCTCCGGCACCGCCCACATCGTGGTCGACCGGGACGGCGCCAACGCCATCGTCGTCATCCCGGGCGCCAACGGCTCGGTCACCTCGCTCAGCCACGCGGACCGCGCGATGATCGCCGAGGCGCGGTCCCTGCTGATCCAGCTGGAACTGCCGATGAGCGCGGTCCTGGAGGGCGCGGAAGCGGCCCGGCGCAACGGGGTCCGTACGATCCTGACCCCCGCGCCCGCCCGGCCGCTGCCCCCCGAACTCCTCGCCGTCACCGACCTGTTGGTGCCCAACGAGCACGAGGCCGCGACGCTGACCGGCATCTCGGGCGATCCCGAGCGGGCCGCGGCCGCGCTCCTCGCACACGTGCCGGAGGTCGTGATCACGCTGGGCGCGCGGGGCTGTCTGTACGCGTCCCGGGCTCAGCCGGAGCCGGTGGCGGTCCTGGCCCCGCCGGTCACCGCCGTGGACACGACAGGCGCGGGCGACACCTTCGTGGGCGCCCTCGCGGTGGCCCTGGCCGAGGGCCGCCCGATGATGGACGCGCTGGCCTGGGCGTCCAGCGCGGCGGCGCTGTCGGTCCAGCGGCCGGGGGCGGCGACGTCTATGCCGTACAGAGCCGAAATCGACGCGTAAGCCCATCCGGGGGGCGGGGATTTCGGGCTGCCCAGCACTGCGGGGGCCATCCGAGGGTGGGCCGGGATGTTCAGGTCCCGGGGCTGCGGGGGCTCCGCCCCCGAAGCCCCCGCTCCTCAAACGCCGGAGGGGCTGATTTCTCCCCTGCCTCCGGCTCAGGCCTTCTTCGGCTCCGGCTCGGATGCCACCGACTCCGCCTTGGGCTCGTCCGTCGGCTCGGCGGGGTCGTCCTTGCCCAGCGACACGGGCTCGCCGTCCTTGTCCGCAGAGGCATCGTCCTGCGCACCCGGCTCGACGATCTCCTCGCGGCCGGGCCGCAGCTTCGCCGAGACCACGATGTAGACGACTGCCAGCAGGAAGACGCCGCCCGCCGTCCAGTCGTTCAGGCGCAGGCCCAGGATGTGGTGAGCCTCGTCGACCCGCATGTACTCGATCCAGAACCGGCCCACGCAGTACGTGGCGACGTACAGCGCGAACGCCCGGCCGTGGCCCAGCTTGAAGCGGCGGTCGGCCCAGATGATCAGGAAGCCTGCGCCGACGCACCACAGGGACTCGTACAGGAACGTCGGGTGGTAGGTGCCCGCGATCCGGTTCGGGCCCTCGCTGATCTTCAGTGCCCAGGGGACGTCGGTGGGGCGGCCGTACAGCTCCTGGTTGAACCAGTTGCCCCAGCGGCCGATCGCCTGGGCGAAGGCGAGGCCGGGGGCCAGCGCGTCGGCCCAGGCGGGGAGCGGGATGCCCCGGCGGCGGCAGCCGATCCAGGCGCCGACCGCGCCGAGCGCGACCGCGCCCCAGATGCCGAGGCCGCCCTCCCAGATCTTGAAGGCGTTGACCCAGTCCTCACCGTCGCTGAAGTACAGCTGGTAGTCGGTGATGACATGGTAGAGCCGGCCGCCGACGAGCCCGAAGGGCACCGCCCAGACGGCGATGTCGGCGACGGTGCCGGAGCGGCCGCCGCGGGCGACCCACCGCTTGTTGCCGTACCAGACGGCGACGAAGACACCGATGATGATGCAGAAGGCGTAGCCGCGCAGCGGGATCGGTCCGAGGTGGATCACACCGGTCGACGGGCTGGGGATGAAGGCAAGTTCCATGGCAGGGTCGACGCTACCGTGCCGGGCGGGCGCTGCGGCAATCCGCCCGGCAACTTATGAGTAACAAGGGACCCGGGACTCAGGAGGCCGGGCTCGCCTTTCCGGCCGGCTTGCCCTTGTTGGCCTGGGCGACCCACTTCTTCAGGTTGGCCGCGGTGATCTGCTCGTTGCCCTTCGCCGGGAAGATCGATTCGCCGTTGAGCTGCACGGTCGGCGTGCCGCCGAACTTACCCGCCTGGAAGGCCTGGTTGGACTTCACGACCCAGCTGTTGTGCGTGCCGTTCTGGACGCAGGAGCGGAAGGCGGGCGTGTCCAGGCCCGGCACCTTCTTGGCCAGATCGAGCAGCTTGGCGTTGTCCGCGTAGGCGTCGTCCATCTCGTCGGGCTGGTTGGTGTAGAGGACGTCGTGGTACGCGGAGAACTTCCCCGCGTCCTGCGCGCAGCCCGCCGCGTTGGCCGCGTGCAGCGAGCCGCCGCCGCGGGTCTTGTCGTCGATGAGGGTGACCAGGTGGTACTGGACGCGGATCTGGCCGCTGTTCTCCAGCTCGTGAATGGTGGACCTGAGGCCGTTCTCGAACGCGGCGCAGGCCGGGCAGCGGAAGTCCTCCCACACCGTGAGCGTGGACGGCGCGTCGGCGGCGCCGACCGGGATGGCCGGCTTGTCCTTGGCGTCGGCTCCGGCGGGGGCCACCACCGGGCCGCTCGTGCTCGCGCTCTTGGCGTTGTCGCTGCCGCCCGCGTTTGCGGCGATCACGCCGATCACGGCGGCCAGGCCGAGCACGCCCACCACGGCTCCGGCCACGATCACCTGCCGTCGGCGGCGCTCGCCCGCCTTCTGCTGCTCGCGTTGTTGGATGAGCCGGTCTCGCGCGGCCCGCTTCGCATCACGGTTGTCACTCACACCCGCAGCAACGAACCGGGGAGGCACGCTCGTGCCTCCCCGGTCCCACTTCCACTCGTACGGATTATCCGTGCGATGAACGCGCTACGACGCCCGGCGAACGCCCTCGGCGAGCTCGGCCGCCAGTTCCCGTACGGCCACCAGGCCCGCGGCGTGGTCCGGCGCGTCCAGCATGCGCTTGACGAAGGCCGAGCCGACGATCACGCCGTCGGAGAAGACCGCGACCTCCTTGGCCTGGACCGCGTTCGAGACGCCGAGGCCCACGCAGACCGGGAGTTCGGTGGTCGCCCGGGTCCTGCGCACCAGGTCCTCGGCCGAGGCGCCGACCGACTCCCGGGTGCCCGTGACGCCCATCAGCGAGGCCGCGTACACGAAGCCCGAACCGGCCGCCGTGATCGTGGCGAGGCGGTCGTCCCTGCTGCTCGGGGCGACCACGAACACCGTGCCGAGGCCGTGCTTCTCGGCGTGCTCGCGCCACACCCCGGACTCCTCGACCGGCAGGTCGGGCAGGATGCAGCCCGCGCCGCCCGCCTCGGCGAGCTCGGCGGTGAAGCGCTCGATGCCGTAGCGGTCGATGGGGTTCCAGTACGTCATGACCAGGACCGGCTTGCCGGTGGCCGCGTGGGCCTCGCGGACGGTGCGCAGCACGTCGGCGATCTTCACGCCGCCCTTGAGGGCGATGTCGTCGGCGGTCTGGATGACCGGGCCGTCCAGGACCGGGTCGCTGTGCGGCAGGCCGACCTCGACGACGTCGGCGCCGCCGTCGAACACGGCCTTGACCGCCTCGATGCCGCCGTCGACGGTCGGGAAGCCGGCCGGCAGGTAGGCGATGAGCGCGGCCCGGTTCTCGGCCTTCGCCTTGGCGAGGGTGTCGTTCAGCAGCTCTACGTTCCCGCTCACTTCGCGTCCCCCTCGTTTTCGCCGTCGTACAGGCCGAAGTAGCGCGCGGCCGTGTCCATGTCCTTGTCGCCGCGGCCGGACAGGTTGATCACGATCAGTCCGTCCTTGCCGAGCTCCTTGCCGACGTCGAGGGCGCCCGCGAGCGCGTGCGCCGACTCGATCGCCGGGATGATGCCCTCGGTGCGCGAGAGCAGGCGCAGGGCCTGCATCGCCGCGTCGTCGGTGACCGCGCGGTACTCGCCGCGGCCGATGTCCTTGAGGTAGGAGTGCTCCGGGCCGATGCCCGGGTAGTCCAGGCCCGCCGAGATCGAGTAGGGCTCGGTGATCTGTCCCTCCTCGTCCTGGAGGACGTACGACCGTGAACCGTGCAGGATGCCGGGCTCGCCCGCGGTCAGGGTCGCCGCGTGCTCGCCGGTCTCGACGCCGTGACCGGCCGGCTCGCAGCCGATGAGGCGTACGGAGGCGTCCGGGATGAAGGCGTGGAACAGGCCGATCGCGTTCGAGCCGCCGCCCACGCAGGCGACGGCCGCGTCGGGCAGGCGCCCGGCGCGCTCCAGGATCTGGCGGCGGGCCTCGACGCCGATCACGCGATGGAAGTCGCGCACCATCGCGGGGAAGGGGTGCGGTCCTGCGACCGTGCCGAACAGGTAGTGCGTGCGGTCGACGTTGGCGACCCAGTCGCGGAACGCCTCGTTGATGGCGTCCTTGAGGGTGCGGCTGCCGGAGGTGACCGGGATGACCTCGGCGCCCAGCATCCGCATCCGCGCGACGTTCAGTGCCTGGCGCTGGGTGTCGATCTCGCCCATGTAGATGGTGCATTCGAGGCCGAACAGGGCGCAGGCGGTGGCGGTGGCGACGCCGTGCTGGCCGGCCCCCGTCTCGGCGATGACGCGGGTCTTGCCCATGCGCTTGGTGAGCAGCGCCTGGCCGAGCACGTTGTTGATCTTGTGGGAGCCGGTGTGGTTCAGGTCCTCGCGCTTGAGGAAGACCCGGGCGCCGCCCGCGTGCTCGGCGAACCGGGGCACCTCGGTCAGGGCGCTGGGCCGGCCGGTGTAGTTGACCATGAGGTCGTTGAGCTCGGCGGCGAAGGCCGGGTCGTGCTTGGCCTTCTCGTACTCGACGGCCACCTCGTCCACCGCGGCCACCAGGGCCTCGGGGATGAATTTGCCTCCGAAGGCGCCGAAGTAGCCCTGGGGGCTCGGGACTTGGCCCTCGGGGTCGGGTACGAAGAATTCGTTCTCGTTGGACATGCGGATACCTCGCGGGGGCGTTGCAGCCCCGGTCCTGGGTTGGCGGGTTGTCGCTTGTCGCCGAGCGTCGATGCGGGTGCGCGCGGATCTGCGTCCGACCGCCGTCGTGGGCTGGTCGCGCCCACGCGGCGGAGCCGCAGAATGTCACAGCCCCGCGCCCCTTCGGGGCGCTCAGCTCAGCGGCATCGCCATCGCATGCCGTTGACCTGGCCCGGCTCCGAGCCGATCACGTACCGCACACGCCGTCCGTGCACCCGGCGCGCCGGAGCGCGGCAGCCGCGGGGGCGGCAGCCGGGTGCGAGGCGGACGGCGATGGACATCGGGTCAGCTCCGCCCGTGGCGCAGGGCGGGGTGGGCGCCCGCCGCGACGAGGTCGGCGACGGCCGCGCGCGGGTCCTTGCCGGTGACCAGGGACTCGCCGACCAGGACGGCGTCGGCACCCGCGTTGGCGTACGCGATGAGGTCGTGCGGGCCGCGGACGCCGGATTCGGCGATCTTCACGATGTGGTCCGGGATCTCCGGGGCGACCCGCTCGAACGTGGTGCGGTCGACCTTGAGGTCCTTCAGGTTGCGTGCGTTGACACCGATGATCTTGGCGCCCGCGTCCACGGCCCGGTCGACCTCGTCCTCGTCGTGCACCTCGACCAGCGGGGTGAGCCCGATCGACTCGGCGCGCTCGATCAGCGACACCAGGGCCGGCTGGTCCAGGGCGGCCACGATGAGCAGCGCCAGGTCGGCGCCGTGCGCGCGGGCCTCCCACAGCTGGTAGGCCGTGACGATGAAGTCCTTGCGCAGGACCGGGATGTCGACCTTGGCGCGGACGGCCTCCAGGTCGGCGAGCGAGCCGCCGAAGCGGCGCTGCTCGGTCAGTACGGAGATGACGGACGCGCCGCCCGCCTCGTAGTCGGCGGCGAGAGCCGCGGGGTCCGCGATGGCGGCGAGCGCGCCCTTGGAGGGGCTGGAGCGCTTGACCTCGCAGATGACCTTCACGCCGTCGCCGCGCAGGGCCGCGACCCCGTCCCGGGCCTGGGGCGCCTTCTCGGCGCGCTCCTTCAGCTCGTCGAGGCTGACACGCGCCTGCCGCTCTGCGAGGTCGGCGCGGACGCCTTCGATGATCTCGTCGAGCACACTCACGCGAGCGGCCCCCTTCCGGGACGGTGATGTCGGTCAGGACGAGGGTGACCCTCACGAGCGGTCACGATCAGCCATGACGATGGTATCCGCACCGGAGCGAAGGGGTCGCATCCGGTTGACCGGCGTCCCAATAATTGGGACGTCACCTGCGGGGATACCCATTCCGTCATGGCGCGAGTACGGAGCCGAACGGCAGGTTCCGGACCACCGAGAAGATCACCACGACCGATCCGATCAGCCACCACTGGCGATCGCTCGGCGCGAATCGCAGGGGCAGCCCCCGGGCCGAGCGGACGGCCCACAGGACCCAGCCCACGGCGAAGAGCAGATAGCCGGCGACGGCCAGCGCATTGGAATGGACGGCCGCCGCGAAGTGCCCGGTGATGAAGTCGTGCGCACTGCGCAGCCCGCCGCAGCCCGGGCAGTAGAGGCCGGTGAACCGGAACAGCGGGCAGACGGGGTAGTGGCCCGGCTGGTTCGGGTCGACCAGGCCCACGTACGCGAAGGCCGAGGCCACCGCGCCGAGCGTGCCGAGCGGCACCAGGATCCTCTTGGCCGGGGTGCCCGGGGCGGCCGGACGCACCGGAGTGCCGGGCGGGGCGGCCGGATGCGCCGGGGCGCCGGGTATGGCGGCCGGGTGGGCCGGGGCGGGGTTCGGCCGGTCTGCGTCCACTGGGCGATTGTCCCCGTTCACAGGGAAAGGCGCAGCCCGTGTGGGGGCTGCGCCTGACGGGATGGCGGGCGGTTTCAGCCGGCCTGGGCCTCGAGGCGGGCGCGCACCTTGGCGGCGGCGTCCGCGCGCATGCGCGCGATCTCGGGCGTGTCCTTGGGGGTGCCGAGGCCGGCCATCTTCATGACGCCGCCCACGACGGCGGCGATGCCGAGGAGTGCGATGCCGGCCCAGAAGCCCACCGGGTTGGCGGCCACTATGAAGACGCAGGTCACGCAGAATCCGATGAAGGCAATGATGACACCGGTCCAGGCTGCCGGGGTGTGGCCGTGGCCGCTCTTCGCCATGGGAGTTGCTCCTCGTAGGTGTTTCCGTGTTGTTTGTCGTTGTCGGCGCTGCTGTCGGCGCTGTTACCGGCGTCCTGTCCGCTGCCGCCGCTGTCGTCGAACCCGACGCTCCACGCCATTGTCCCGCACCGGAACGGATGCCCGAGTGCGGGGGTCAGCTCTCGCGCGTCGGGTCCTCGCCGCGGTCCAGTGCCTTCCAGAGTTCCTCGGGGCGCTCCGGGTCGGGCGCGGTGCGCGCCTTGCGGGGGCGGGGGGTGCCGTCGCGTTCGTAGCGGCCGCCCATCGCGGGCCAGGACGTGCCGAAGCGGAGCGCGAGCAGCCCGGCCAGCAGCAGCAGGACGCCGCCCGCGACGGCGACGTAGGGCCAGCTGGTGTGGGTGAGCGCGGTGATCGTGGCGGCGGCGTCTCCGCTGGCCTTGGCCGCCTTCTCGTCCAGGGCGGCGCTGTCGCTGACGCCGAGCCAGGCGGTCACGGCGGCTCCGGCGCCGCTGAGCGTGAGCAGCACCGAGACCACGACGCGGCCCGGGCCGCGTACCGCGAAGACGGCCACCAGGGCGGCCAGGCCGACGATCGCGAGGGCGGAGGGCACGCCGGTGATGTCGCCGCCGGAGGCCTTCAGCGGCAGCGCGCCACCGCCGACGGCGGCCTGGCCGTGCGCCCAGGTCTGGCCCGAGGCCATGAGGACGACGGCGGCGCCGACGGCGCCGGCGAGCAGCGCGGCGGCCAGGCTGCGGCGGCCGCCGCCGCGGGCGGACGGCGCGGCTGCTTCGGCACGGGGCTGGGGTACGGATGCGGCACTCACGTACTCCACTATCGCCTGCGCGCGGCCCGGCGCCGCACCCGGGGCCCGCGTCCTTCCCACGCGGAGCGGCCCACGGGGAACCAAGGGCAGGCAAGCGCTCGGCCATCGATCGCCCATCGGCTGCCCGCGAAGCGCCCGGGATCTGTCCCCGAACGGGCCTCGAAGGCAAAGCGGCGATAGAGATTCCCGCCGTCTTCTTGTTGGCATGAGCAGGTCACCCCTAGGTTCACCGCCGGTCCGGGTCGCGCACCACGCGGCACGGCCCGCACAGCGCACCCGCACGTCTCCTGGTCAACCCACCTCACGGAGGAAGTAAGTTGCGCAGATCCCTCTCCCCCACCGCCCTGGCCGCCACCCTGGCCGCGGCAGCGCTCGCCCTGGCAACTCCCCTCGCCCAGGCGGCCGCCGGCCCCTCCGCCGCGGCGTCCGCGGCGCACGTCACCACCGTCCGCTCCTGCGCGGCCCCGACACACAAGGACGTCATGGCCTGCAAGGCCCTGAAGGTGACCGGCGGCACGGTGAAGTCCGCCGACGCCGAGCGCGCGCTGACCGCCGCAGCCGCGCCCTCCGGCTACGGCCCCGCCTCGATCCAGTCCGCGTACAAGCTGCCGTCCTCGACGGCAGGTTCCGGTAGGACCGTGGCGATCGTGGACGCCTACGACGACCCCAACGCGGCCGCCGACCTCGCCAAGTACCGTTCCCAGTACGGGCTTCCGGCCTGCACGGTCGCCAACGGCTGCTTCAAGAAGGTCGGCCAGACCGGCACCTCGACCCTGCCCGGCGCCGACGCCGGCTGGGCCGAGGAGATATCCCTCGACCTCGACATGGTCAGCGCGGCCTGCCCCAACTGCAAGATCCTGCTGGTCGAGGCGAAGTCGGCGTCGATGGCCAACCTGGGCACGGCCGTCAACACGGCGGTGTCGCTGGGCGCGCAGTACGTCTCCAACAGCTACGGCGGCGGCGAGTCCTCCTCCGACACCTCGTACGACACCAAGTACTTCAACCACCCGGGCGTCGCGATCACGGTGAGCTCCGGTGACGGGGGCTACGGCACCGAGTACCCGGCGGCCTCCCGCTACGTCACCGCGGTCGGCGGCACCTCGCTCAACTCCGCCTCCAACAGCCGCGGTTGGACCGAGAGCGCGTGGAGCGACGCCGGTTCCGGCTGCTCCGGCTACGACGCGAAGCCGAGCTGGCAGAAGGACACCGGCTGCGCGAAGCGGACCGTCGCGGACGTCTCGGCGGTCGCCGACCCGGCCACGGGTGTCGCGGTGTACGACACCTACGGCGGCGACCCGGGCTGGGAGGTGTTCGGCGGCACCAGCGCCTCCGCGCCGCTGATCGCCGCGGTGTACGCGCTGGCGGGCACCCCGTCGTCGGGCTCCACGCCTGCCTCGTTCCCGTACGCCCACACCGGTTCGCTCAACGACGTGACGGGCGGCTCCAACGGCAGCTGCTCGCCGGCCTACCTGTGCAAGGGCGGCAGCGGCTACGACGGCCCGACGGGGCTCGGCACCCCGAACGGGACCGCCGCGTTCACCGGCTGAGCAGATTGGCCGTGTTCACCGCGCGCAGGACGGCGGCCGCCTTGTTGCGGCACTCGTCGTCCTCCGCGACCGGGTCGGAGTCGGCGACCACGCCGGCTCCGGCCTGCACGTACGCGGTGCCGTCCCGCAGCAGTGCGGTGCGGATCGCGATCGCGGTGTCGGAGTCCCCGGCGAAGTCGAGATAGCCGACACAGCCGCCGTAGAGCCCGCGGCGGCTGGGTTCGAGCTCCTCGATGATCTGCATCGCGCGGGGCTTGGGGGCACCCGAGAGCGTGCCGGCCGGGAAGCAGGCCGTCAGGACGTCGAACGCGGTGCGTCCCTCGGCGACCCGTCCGGTCACGGTCGACACGATGTGCATGACATGGGAGTACCGCTCGATCGACATGAAGTCGACGACCTCCACCGAGCCCGGCTCGCACACCCGGCCCAGGTCGTTGCGGCCGAGGTCGACGAGCATGAGGTGCTCGGCGCGCTCCTTGGGGTCGGCGAGCAGCTCGTCGGCGAGCGCCTGGTCGTGCTGCGGGGTGGTGCCGCGCGGCCGGGTCCCGGCGATCGGGTGGAGCATGGCGCGCCCGTCCTCGACCTTGACGAGCGCCTCGGGGCTCGATCCCACGACGTCGAATCCGTCGAAGCGGAACAGGTACATGTACGGCGACGGGTTGGTCGCGCGCAGCACCCGGTAGACGTCCAACGCGCTTGCCGCGCACGGGGTTTCGAAGCGCTGGGAGGGCACCACCTGGAAGGCCTCGCCGGCTCGGATGCGCTCCTTGATGTCCTCGACGACGTCCTGGTAGGCCTTGCCGCCCCACAGCGCCGTGTACTCCGGCAGCGCGGAGGCGGGCAGCGCGACCGGGTCGTACGTGACGGGCTTGGCGAGGTCGGCCTCCATCGCGTCGAGGCGGGCCACGGCGTGCTCGTACGCCTCGTCGACGCCGGTGTCGAGGTCGTTGTGGTTGATCGCATTGGCGATCAGCAGGACCGAGCCGTCCCAGTGGTCGAGTACGGCGAGGTCCGAGGTGAGCAGCATGGTCAGCTCGGGGAGCCGGAGGTCGTCGCCCCCGTGCTCGGCGATCTTTTCGAGCCGGCGCACGATGTCGTAGCCGAGGTAGCCGACCATGCCGCCGGTGAAGGGCGGCATCCCCGCGACCAGGTCGCGCGGGGTGTGCAGGGCCTCGACGGTGGCCTTGAGGGCCGCCAGAGGATCACCCGAAGTGGGGACGCCGACCGGCGGCGTGCCGATCCAGTGGGCCTCGCCGTCGCGGGCGGTGAGGGTCGCGTCGGAGCGTACGCCGACGAAGGAGTACCGCGACCAGGAGCGCCCGTTCTCTGCGGATTCCAGCAGGAAGGTGCCGGGGCGTTCGGCGGCGAGCTTGCGGTAGAGGCCCACCGGCGTGTCACCGTCGGCGAGCAGGCGCCGGTGCACGGGGATGACGCGGCGGTCGACGGCGAGCTTGCGGAAGGTGTCGAGGTCCATGACTACTTCCCCAGGTCGAGCACGTCGGCGTCGAAGCAGGTGCGGTCCCCGGTGTGGCAGGCGGCTCCCACCTGGTCGACCTTGACCAGGACGGTGTCCGCGTCGCAGTCCAGGGCGACCGACTTCACGTGCTGGACGTGCCCGGAGGTGTCCCCCTTGACCCAGTACTCCTGACGGCTGCGCGACCAGTACGTGCAGCGGCCGGTGGTCAGGGTGCGGTGCAGGGCCTCGTCGTCCATCCAGCCGAGCATGAGCACCTCGCCGGTGTCGTACTGCTGGGCGATGGCCGGGACCAGACCGTCGGCGCTGCGCTTGAGGCGGGCGGCGATGGCGGGGTCGAGATTGCTGGTCATGACCCCATTCTGCCGTGGCCCAAGGGGCTGCCGGGCGGTGCGTCCACTGTCCGGACGACGGCGGCGGCCGTACGCTGGCGGACATGTCGACCCATGCCAAGCGTGAACGGCTTCTGCTCGCCGACCTGTTGGAGGCGGTGGGCCCCGAGGCGCCGACCCTCTGCGAGGGCTGGACGGCCCGCGAACTCGCGGCCCATGTCGTGGTGCGCGAGCGGCGCCTCGACGCGGCGGGCGGGATCGTGATCCCGGCCCTGAAGAACCGCCTCGACCGGGTCCAGGCGGAATTCGCCGCGAAGCCGTACGAGGAACTGATCCAGCTCATCCGCACCGGGCCGCCGAAGTACTCGCCGTACAGCCTCAAGCAGATCGACGAGGGCGCCAACGCGGTGGAGTTCTACGTGCACGCCGAGGACGTCCGCCGGGCGCAGCCGGACTGGACGCCCCGCGAGCTCGACCCGGTGTTCTCGGACGCGCTGTGGTCCCGCCTGGAGAAGGCGGCCCGGGTGATGGGCCGCAAGTCGCCGGTGGGCATCGTGCTGCGCCGCCCGGACGGGCAGACGGCGGTGGCGCACAAGGGCACCCCGGTGGTGACGGTCACCGGCGAGCCGGGCGAGCTGACGCTGTTCGCGCACGGGCGCCAGGAGGCGGCGCAGGTCGAGCTGGAGGGCGACAAGGAGGCCTCCACGCGGGCGCTGGAGGCGAAGCTCGGGATCTAGGGGGTCCTGGGCAGCTCGGCGCGGCGCAGGTGGCCCGAGGCGAGTCCGATCACCGCGCCCATCGCGCACACCGCCGCGCCGGCCAGGAACACGGGCGTGGTGCCCCAGGCGCCTGTGGCCGCGCCCGCCAGCGGATAGCCGAGCGGTGCGATGCCCATCGTGAACAGGGACGACACCGCGGAGACCCGGCCGAGGCGGCCGGGCTCCGTCGCGGTCTGCACCAGGGCCCCGCACAGGGCGCCGCTCAGCCCGGCGAGCAGGCCGACGACGGCCCCGGCGACGGCGGCGAGCGCCACCGAGGGGGTGTATGCCAGGGCGCCTGTCGCGGTCGCGCCGCCGAGCAGGGACACCGGCAGTACGAGCCCGGCGCGGGGGAGCCTGCCGCGTACCGAGAGCAGCAGCGAGGCGGCCCCCGCGCCCGCCCCGAACGCCGCGACGACCCAGCCCATGCCGGCCGCGCCCCAGCCCCGCTCCTTCGCCAGCAGGGTGAGCCCGATGTTGAACGGGGCGGCCAAACCCAGCTCGCCTACGGCTATGACCAGCATCAGCGGGGCGAGCAGGGCGTGGCGGCGGATGTAGCGCAGCCCGTCGGCGAGCTCCCGCAGCGGGGGTTCCTCGGCCTCTCGGTCGTCACCGGGGAGGCGGGCGATGCGTACGCCCACCAGCAGGGCGGTCGAGGCGGCGAACAGCACGCCCGCCACGGCGAAGGTGGCCGCGGTCCCGCCGAGCGCCACGGCGAGCCCGCCGAGCGGGGCCCCGGCGATGTTGGCGACCCGCGCCCCGAGCCCCTTGAGCCCCTGCACCCGGGCGAGTTCGCCGGGGCCGGTCAGCCTGGGCGGCAGCGCGCCGAGCGCGGGCAGCAGCACGGCGTCGACCGCCCCGAAGACCAGCGCGAGCACGATCAGGAGCCACAACTCGGGGCCCGTGACCAGCAGCGTCGCGGCCATGCCCAGGATGATCAGGCTGCGGGCGGCGTCGCTGCCTATGACGACCCGGCGCGGCCCGAACCGGTCGGCGACCACGCCGCCGCCGAGCATGAGCAGGGCCCTCGGCACAGCGCCCACCGCGAGCACGAGCCCGGCCTGCCCCGGGCTCCCGGAACGGGCCGCGGCCCAGGCCAGCGCCATGTAGTACACGCTGTCGCCGACGAGCGAGGAGGTGTACGCGGCGAGCCACCGCAGCACGTTGCCGTCCCGGTGGGCGGGGCGGGCGGGGGCGGCCGGTAAGAGGGTGGCGGGTTCCGGCGGGGCCGGGGTTCTCTCGGACACGGAAGTCCTCTCAGACGCGGGAGTCCTCGTCAGACGCGGGAGTCCTGGCCAGACGCGGGAGTCCTCGTCAGCCACGGAAGGGGAAGCCGTACAGGTGGACCGCGACCTTTTCGCGCCCCTCGGTGTCGCCCGCCGCGACGGCGGCCTCGCCGCGCCGCTTGTACTTGCCCAGCACGGCATCCAACTCCTCGTCCAGCGCGGTGAGTTCGGCCGGCGTGAGGTGGGCCATGTACTCGCTGCTGAACGAGGCGGTGACCCACTCCTCGCGCCAGGCGGACATGGCGTCGAGGAAGGCGCGGTAGAGCTCGATCCGCTGCTCCAGGAGGAGCCGGGTCACCGAGGTGTGCACGGCGACCTTCTCGGGGGCGTCCTTGAAGTCCTCGTGGCGGTAGCTGATCCCGTCCGACGCGGGCTGCCACCAGCGCTCCCGCCCGTCCTTGCCCTGCGACTCGGCCTCCTCGATGAGGCCGTGGTCGGCGAGCTTGCGCAGGTGGTAGCTGACGAGGGAGACGGCCTCGTCGACCTGGTCGGCGAGCTGGGAGGCGGTGGCGGAGCGGGCGTTGTAGAGCGCGCGGTAGAGCCTCGTGCGGAGGGGGTGACCGAAGGCCTTGAGGGTGTCTACGTCGGTGATTCTGCGGTTGCCCTGGGGTGCCATGGGTTCAGGCTAGATAGAAAAGAAATGTTGCACAATAAAAATTGCGCAAGAAGTGCTGCTTATCGTTCGCGGGTCGATCCCCCGCCCCGCCCCTTCCCGAGACCCTCCGGGGGTGTGGATCGGCTGAGCCTGACTCCTGGGGCTCCGCCCCAGACCCCGTTCGCGCCTGAAGGGCGCTCGTCCTCAAACTCCCCCAAGGCCTCAAGGGCCAGGGGGACCCCATGACGGGCTGGGAATGCCCGTACCGCACAGTCGGCAGGCGGAGGGGTCCGGGCCGCAGTCCAGGGCCGCCCGCACCGGCCCTGCTCAGGGGCGCGGGGAACGGCGCGAGCAACCACGCACGACCCGCAGCCGAAGAAGCGCCAGGGGGTTCCGGGCACAGCCCGGAGAAGCCCCACATCAGCCCCGCCAGGGGCGCGGGGAACGGCGCGAGCGACCACCCGCGACCCAGCCGAACACGCCAAGGCCCAAGGCCCAACGCCCGAACAGGCCGAGGGTGCCGCACCGAATCCACCAGGGGCGCGGGGAACTGCGCGACCCGCCGCCCACGGCCCGCGGGCGAAGGCGGGCCCGGGGGCCGGGGCGCAAGTCCAGGGAGGCCCGCATCAGCCCCGCCAGGGGCCGTGCAGGGTCAGCGGACCGGGTGGCCCGCCAGCCTCAGCGTGTTCTTGACCTCCGCGATGCGCAGATCGCCGAAGTGGAAGACCGACGCCGCCAGAACCGCGTCCGCGCCCGCCTCGATCGCCGGGGGGAAGTGGGCCAGGGTGCCCGCGCCGCCCGAGGCGATGACCGGGACGGTCACGTGGCGGCGGACCGCCGCGATCATCTCCGTGTCGTAGCCGTCCTTCGTACCGTCCGCGTCCATCGAGTTGAGCAGGATCTCCCCCGCCCCCAACTCGGCCGCCCGGTGCGCCCATTCGACCGCGTCGATGCCCGTGCCCTTGCGGCCGCCGTGGGTTGTCACCTCGAAGGAGCCCGATTGGGTGCGCCTGGCGTCCACGGAGAGGACCAACACCTGGCGGCCGAAGCGCTCCGCGATTTCGCGGATCAGGTCGGGGCGGCCGATGGCGGCCGTGTTCACGCCCACCTTGTCCGCGCCCGCCCGGAGCAGTTTGTCGACGTCGTCCGCGCTGCGCACGCCGCCGCCCACCGTCAGCGGGATGAAGACCTGCTCCGCCGTGCGCCGCACCACGTCGTACGTGGTCTCGCGGTTGCCGGAGGACGCCGTGATGTCCAGGAACGTCAGCTCGTCCGCGCCCTCGGCGTCGTACAGCTTGGCCATCTCGACCGGGTCGCCGGCGTCGCGCAGGTTCTGGAAGTTGACGCCCTTGACCACCCGGCCGTTGTCCACGTCCAGGCAGGGGATTACTCGTACGGCCAGAGTCATGATCCAGAACCTCCCCGGTACGCCTCTACCTCGACCTCTACCACCAGGCTCGGGTCCACGAAGCCCGACACGATCAGCATCGAGGCCGCCGGGCGCACGTCGTCGAAGAGTTCCTTGTGGGCCCGGCCCACATCGTCCACGTCCCGGGCATGGGTGATGTACATACGGGTGCGGACCACATCGGTGCGGCCGAGACCCAGGGCCTCCAGCGCCTTGAAGGCCACACCGAAGGCGGCGACCGTCTGCTCGTACGGGCCGCCCTCGTCGATGCGGCCGTTGGTCACCGACGTACAACCGGCAACCAGGACAAGGCCGCCCGGGAGTTCGACGGCGCGGGAGTAGCCGAAGCGCTCCTCCCAGGGGCCGCCGGAAGAGATCTTGCGGATCTCGTCGCTCATGCGGCAACCACCTTGAGCGCCTCTTCCAGCGTGAAGGCCTTCGCGTACAGGGCCTTGCCGACGATCGCGCCCTCGACGCCGAGCGGGACCAGTTCGGAGATCGCTCGCAGGTCGTCCAGGCAGGAGACGCCGCCCGAGGCCACGACCGGCTTGTCGGTGGCCTCGCAGACGTTGCGCAGGAGCTCCAGGTTCGGGCCCGTCAGCGTGCCGTCCTTGGCGATGTCGGTGACGACGTAGCGCGCGCAGCCCTCGGAGTCCAGGCGGGCCAGCGTCTCGTACAGGTCGCCGCCGTCACGGGTCCAGCCGCGGCCGCGCAGCGTGGTGCCGCGCACGTCCAGGCCGACCGCGATCTTGTCGCCGAACTCGGCGATGACCTTGGCGACCCACTCCGGGGTCTCCAGGGCCGCCGTGCCGAGGTTGACGCGGGTGCAGCCGGTGGCGAGGGCCGCGGCAAGCGAGGCGTCGTCGCGGATGCCGCCGGAGAGCTCGACCTTGATGTCCATGGCGCCCGCGACCTCGGCGATCAGCGCGCGGTTGTCGCCGGTGCCGAACGCGGCGTCCAGGTCGACCAGGTGCAGCCACTCGGCGCCGGAGCGCTGCCAGGCGAGGGCCGCCTCCAGGGGCGAGCCGTAGGAGGTCTCGGAGCCGGACTCACCGTGGACGAGGCGTACGGCCTGGCCGTCGCGGACGTCGACGGCGGGAAGGAGTTCGAGCTTGGCAGCCATCACAGGGTTCCGATCCAGTTGGTGAGCAGCTGGGCTCCGGCGTCGCCGGACTTCTCGGGGTGGAACTGGGTGGCCCACAGCGCGCCGTTCTCCACCGCGGCGACGAACGGCTCGCCGTGGGTGGCCCATGTGACCCTGGGGGCACGGATCTTGGGGTTGGTGACTTCGAGGCTCCAGTCGCGTACGGCGTAGGAGTGCACGAAGTAGAAGCGGGCCTCGGCGTCCAGGCCCGCGAACAGCTCGCTGTCCTCGGGGGCCTTCACCGTGTTCCAGCCCATGTGCGGCACGACCGGGGCATTCAGCGGCTCGACGACGCCGGGCCACTCGTCCAGGCCCTCGGTCTCGACGCCGTGCTCGATCCCCCGCTCGAAGAGGATCTGCATGCCGACGCAGATGCCCATGACGGGGCGGCCGCCGGAGAGCCGGCGCCCGACGATCCAGTCGCCTCGGGCCTCGCGCAGGCCCTTCATGCAGGCGGAGAACGCGCCGACGCCGGGAACGAGCAGCCCGTCGGCGTTCATGGCCTTGTCGTAGTCGCGGGTGATCTCCACGTCGGCGCCGACGTGGGCGAGGGCGCGCTCGGCGGACCGTACGTTGCCGAAGCCGTAGTCGAAGACGACGATCTTCTTGGCTGCTGCGCTCATGACCAGACGTCCAGTCGCAGGATGCCGGCGGCCAGGCACATCGCGGCGCCGATGGACAGGAGCACGATCAGGCTCTTCGGCATCCCCTGCTTGACGAAGGAGATGATTCCGCCGATCAGGAAGAGGCCGACCACGATCAGGATGGTGTTGAGACCGTTCATGCTTACAGGGCACCCTTGGTGGAAGGAAGAATTCCGGCAGCGCGCGGGTCACGCTCCGAGGCGTAGCGCAGCGCCCGGGCGAGCGCCTTGAACTGGCACTCCACGATGTGGTGGGCGTTGCGTCCGTACGGTACGTGGATGTGCAGCGCGACCTGGGCCTGGGCGACGAAGGACTCGAAGATGTGCCGGGTCATCGTCGTGTCGTACTCGCCGATCATCGGCGCCATGTTCTCGGGCTCGGTGTGCACGAGGTAGGGGCGGCCCGACAGGTCGACGGTCACCTGGGCGAGCGACTCGTCGAGCGGGACGGTGCAGTTGCCGAAGCGGTAGATGCCGACCTTGTCGCCGAGCGCCTGCTTGAAGGCGGCGCCGAGGGCGAGCGCGGTGTCCTCGATGGTGTGGTGGCTGTCGATGTGCAGATCGCCGTCGGTCTTGACGGTGAGGTCGAACAGGCCGTGCCGGCCGAGCTGGTCGAGCATGTGGTCGTAGAAGCCGACGCCTGTCGACACGTCGACCTTTCCGCTGCCGTCGAGGTCGATCTCGACGAGGACGGACGTCTCCTTGGTGGTGCGTTCCACTCTGCCAACGCGGCTCATGCGCTCTGCTCCTTCTTGAGTTGACGGACCGCGTCGAGGAACGCGTCGTTCTCGGCCGGGGTGCCCGCGGTGACCCGCAGCCATCCCGGAACCCCGTTGTCCCGGACCAGGACGCCCCGGTCGAGGATCTGCTGCCAGACGGTGTGGCTGTCGTCGAAGCGGCCGAACTGGACGAAGTTGGCGTCCGACTCGGTCACTTCGTAGCCGATCGCGCGCAGCTCGGCGACCAGCCGGTCACGCTCCCGCTTGAGCTGCTCGACGTAGCCGAGCAGCGTGTCCGTGTGCTCCAGGGCCGCGAGCGCGGTCGCCTGGGTGACGGCGGACAGGTGGTAGGGCAGGCGGACGAGCTGGACGGCGTCGACCACCGCGGGGTGCGCGGCGAGGTAGCCCAGGCGCAGCCCGGCCGCGCCGAAGGCCTTCGACATGGTCCGCGAGACGACCAGGTGCGGGCGCCCCTCGATGAGCGGGAGCAGCGAGTCGCGGTGGCTGAACTCGACGTAGGCCTCGTCCACGATCACCATCGTGGGCTTGACAGCCTGGGCCGCCTCGTAGAGCGCGAGGACCGTCTCGGCGGCGACCGCGGTGCCCGTGGGGTTGTTGGGCGAGGTGATGAAGACGACGTCCGGCGCGTGCTCGGCGATGGCCTGCTCGGCCGCGGCGAGGTCGATGGTGAAGTCCTCGTTGCGCGGCCCCGAGATCCAGCCGGTGCCGGTGCCGCGGGCGATCAGCGAGTGCATCGAGTACGAGGGCTCGAAGCCGATCGCGGTGCGGCCGGGGCCGCCGAAGGTCTGGAGCAGCTGCTGGATGACCTCGTTGGACCCGTTGGCCGCCCACACGTTCTCGACGGCGACCGGGTGCTTGCCGGTGCGGGTGAGGTACTTCGCCAGCTCGGTGCGCAGCTCCACCGCGTCGCGGTCGGGGTAGCGGTTCAGCCCCCGGGCCGCCTCGGCGACCCGCTCGGCGATCCGCTCGACGAGCGGCTCGGGCAGCGGGTACGGGTTCTCGTTGGTGTTCAGCTGGACGGGGGTGTCCAGCTGGGGCGCGCCGTAAGGGGACTTGCCGCGCAGCTCGTCCCGTACGGGAAGGTCGTCGATGTTGATGTTCGTCACTTCTGCGGCACCTTCCAGTCGAAACGCGCCTTCAGGGCGGCCCCGTGTGCGGGCAGGTCCTCGGCCTCGGCCAGGGTCACCACGTGGTGGGTGACCTCGGCGAGCGCGTCGCGCGTGTAGTCGACGATGTGGATGCCGCGCAGGAAGGACTGGACGGACAGGCCCGAGGAGTGGCAGGCGCAGCCGCCGGTGGGCAGCACGTGGTTGGAGCCGGCGCAGTAGTCGCCCAGCGAGACCGGGGCCCAGGGGCCGACGAAGATCGCGCCCGCGTTGCGGACCCGGTCCGCCACGGCCGCGGCGTCGGCGGTCTGGATCTCCAGGTGCTCGGCGCCGTACGCGTCGACGACCTTGAGGCCGTCCTCGATCGAGTCGACCAGGACGATCGCGGACTGGCGCCCGGCGAGCGCCGGCCTGATCCGGTCCTCGATGTGCTTGGTGGCCGCGACCTGCGGCTCCAGCTCCTTCTCGACCGCCTCGGCGAGCGCGAGGGAGTCGGTGACCAGGACGGCGGCCGCGAGCGGGTCGTGCTCGGCCTGGCTGATCAGGTCGGCGGCGACGTGCACCGGGTCGGCGGTGTCGTCGGCGAGGACGGCGATCTCGGTCGGGCCGGCCTCGGTGTCGATGCCGATGCGGCCGGTGAAGTAGCGCTTGGCGGCGGCGACCCAGATGTTGCCGGGGCCGGTCACCATGTTCGCGGGCGCACATCCGTCCTCGCCCGAGGTCCCGTACGCGAACATCGCGACGGCCTGGGCGCCGCCCGCCGCGTACACCTCGTCGACGCCGAGCAGCGCGCACGCCGCCAGGATCGTGGGGTGCGGCAGACCGCGGAAGTCCGCCTGCGGCGGGGACGCGAGCGCGATGGAGGTGACGCCCGCCTCCTGCGCGGGGACCACGTTCATGATCACGGAGGACGGGTAGACCGAGCGGCCGCCGGGCGCGTACAGCCCGACGCGCTCGACCGGCACCCACTTCTCGGTGACGGTGCCGCCGGGCACGACCTGGGTGGTGTGCGCGGCACGGCGCTGCTCGCGGTGCACGATGCGGGCGCGCCGGATGGACTCCTCCAGAGCGGCCCTGACCTGCGGGTCGAGCTCGGCCAGGGCTTCCTTGAGCGCCTCGGCCGGCACCCGCACCCGGTCCAGCTTCACACCGTCGAATTTCTCCGCGTACTCGATCAGCGCCGCCGTGCCACGATGATGCACGTCCTCGCAGATGGGCCGCACCTTCTCCAGGGCGGCTTCCACGTCGAACTCGGCACGGGGCAGCAGGTCGCGCAGGGCGCCACCCTCGGGGAGGGTGTTGCCGCGCAGATCGATTCGGGAGATCACGTATCCAATTCTCTCAGACGGCTCCGGAGCACTGGACGCCTGTATCAGTGGCTGATACGCAACCCGGGGGTCACCCGCTGTCACCCGTGGCCACTAGCGTTCCTCCTGTCAGGGTGGACGGCGAGGGGGACGGCATTGACCGAGGCGCCCGATCTTGGTGAGGCTCCGGACTGGCTCAGCCCGGCGGAGCTCGGCATGTGGCAGGCCTTCCGCAACGGCAGTACCTACGATCTGCGCACCCGCAATCCGGTGCGCGACGATCCGTTCGCGACGCGCCCCTGGGGGCCCGAGCGCAGCGTGCGGGCCCGGGTGGTGGCGCTGCTTCTGCTCAGCGGTCCGCCCGCGCTGCCTGGGCGAGTCGCCGCGCTGAAGCTGAACGGGGTGCAGATCACCGGCACGCTCAACCTGTCGGGCGGCACGATCACCCCGTACGTCGAGCTGAACAACTGCCGGTTCGAGAACGAACTCCTGCTCCCCGAGGCCCACTTCACGACCGTACGCATGGTGCGCTGCTCGATTCCGCGGATCGAGGCGGCCCGGCTGACCACCGCGGGCGATCTGCATCTGCCGCGCTGCCGGGTCGCGGGCGGCATCCGGCTGACCGACGCGCACATCGGCACCGACCTCCTGATCAGCCAGGCCGTGGTGCACAGCGACCGCAACGGCCGCTCGATCGCGGCCGACGGGCTCTCGGTCGCCCAGGACCTCCAGGCCGATCTGATCGAGTCGTACGGGGAGCTGAGCCTGCGCGCCGCGAAGGTCGGCGTGACGCTGAGCCTGCGCGGCAGCAGGCTGATCAACCCGGACGGCCAGCGGGCCCTGAACGCCCCGCAGCTGATCGTCGAACGGACCCTGTACCTGACCTCGGCGGCCGTCTACCCGAGCGGCAACCAGGCGGGCACCACGCCGCCGTACGGGACGAACTACACCAACACGCCCGTGCGGGGCACCCTGATCCAGCCGTTCGAATGCCGGGGCGGGCTGCGCCTGGACGACGGGCGGTTCGGGGACGCGGTGGACCTCGCGCAGTCCCGGGTCGTGATGACCGACACCCAGGAGCTGTCGCTGCGCCGCATCCAGACGCCGGAGCTGCGCTTCACCGGGCAGCGTCCCGAGCGCGGCAAGGTGGTGCTCTCCGGGGCCCGGGTCGGCAACCTGGTCGACATGGCGGACAGCTGGCCGGGTCCCGGCCACCTGACGATGAACGGTTTCGCCTACGAGAACCTCATCCCGATCGGCACGTTCACGCTGGCCGAGCGCCTGGACTGGGTGACGGCCGCGACCCCCGAGTACGCGCCCGAACCCTACGAGCGGCTCGCGGCCGTGCTGCGGGGCAGCGGCGAGGACGCGGACGCCCGCGAGGTGCTGCTCGCCAAGCAGCGCAGGCGCCGCGAGACGCTGCCGCTGGCCGCGAAGGCGTGGGGCGTGCTCCAGGACCTGACGGTGGCCTACGGCTACCGGCCGGGCCGCGCCGCGCTGTGGATGGCCGTCCTGTGGGCGGCCGGCACCCTCGCCTTCTCGCACTACGACCCCCGGCCGATCAAGGCGGACGAGCACCCCGAGTGGAACGCGGCGCTCTTCGCGCTCGACCTCCTCATCCCGGTGGTCAACCTGGGCCAGGACGGCTACTGGAAGCTCACCGGCACCTGGCAGTGGGGGGCCGCCCTGCTGATCCTGCTGGGCTGGATCCTGGCGACGACGGTGGCGGCGGGCGCCTCCCGGCTGCTGCGGAGGGGGTGAGTTCCCGGGCAGGCGGAACCGAAGGTTCTCGTACGCGGTCCGCAGGGTTTTCGCGGGCTCCGCGCAGGGTCTTCACGCGCTCCGCGCGAGCCGCGGCCGACTGAATTTGCCGGGCCTTGACTCCGTGCCGTACAACCCTCACCACCGATACAGAAGCTTCACAGTGGCCCCCCTGGCGCCGCCCCCACCTGCGGATTTCAATGGTCCGCACCATGACTTTCGTATCCGCGCTGATCCGCACCGCACGGCGGGCCAGGCACACGCCTCTTCTTGCCGCCGGGATGCCCGATGGCCCGGAAGTGCTGCTCGATGCCCCCGACGCCCGGCTCGCCCCCGCGCTGGTCTCGGCCGCGCTCGGCGAGTACGAGGCGGCGGCGAAACTCCTCGCCACCACCCGCGAGCTGGCCGAGTGGGAGAACCGCGACCGCTACACGGTCCGGCTCGCGGCCTTCGCGGTCGGCAGACCGGACTGGCTCGCCAACTGGCTGGCGGACGCGCCCCGCGACCCGGACGCTCTGCTCGTCAAGGCGGAGCTCGCGATCGTCCAGGCCTGGGGCTCGCCCGCCCGGGCCGAGCGGCTGCGCGAGGTGGCGCCGCTGATCCACTCGGCGGCCGACGGCGACCCGTCCGACCCGGTGCCCTGGCGGATCGCGCTCGACCACGCCCGCGGCACCCATGCGCCGCACACCGTTTTCGAGGAACTGTGGGGCGAGGCCATACGCCGTTCCTCGCACCACTACGGCTGTCATGTGGCGGCGCTCCAGTACCTCTCGGCCCAGTGGTACGGCTCGCACCGCGAGTGCTTCGACTTCGCCGAGCGGGCCGCCGAGGACTCGCTGCCCGGCTCCCTGATCCGCGCGCTCCCGGCCCGCGCGGCCTTCGCCTACCTGGCGGGCGGCGCGGGCCGGGCCATCCCGTACGAGCGGATCGACGCGGCGGCCGACCTCGGCATCGAGCTGTCCGCCGCCTACGAGCCGGGCGACCCGTGGCCGGCCGAGGTCCGCAATCTGCTCGCCTATGTGCTGGTCGTGCGCAGACGCTGGCCGGAGACGCTGGAGGAATTCCGGCGTATCGGGCCGTACGCCACGTCTTTCCCGTGGCTGCATCTCGCCGCCGACCCGCTGGGGCAGTTCCTGGAACTGCGCGAGTTCGTACGAACCGAGGTCGCCGCGGGCATGCCGTGGGGACGGGACCGCCAGAAGCCCGGACGAGCCCGGTCCGACGGCCATTACGCTTGAGCGTTGTGACCACCGCACGCCTTCCGCTCTTCCCGCTCAACTCGGTCCTGTTCCCCGGGCTCGTCCTGCCGCTGAACATCTTCGAGGAGCGTTATCGCGCCATGATGCGCGATCTGCTGAAGACCGGCACCGACGCCTCGGGCCCCTCCGGATCCGGCGACGAGGCCGGCGACGAGCCGCGCCGCTTCGCCGTCGTGGCGATCCGCGACGGCCGGGAGGTCGCGCCGACCGCCCCCGGGCTGCCCGACCAGACCGCGCAGCCCGAGAAGGGCCCGGCGGCCGGCTTCGGGTCCGACCCGATCCAGGCCTTCCACCGGGTCGGCTGCGTCGCGGACGCGGCCACCATCCGGGAGCGCCCGGACGGCAGCTTCGAGGTGCTCGCCACGGGCACCACCCGGATCCGCATCCTGTCGGTGGACGCGAGCGGGCCGTATCTGACGGCCGAGTACGAGGAGATCCCGGAGGAGCCGGGCGAGGAGGCGGGCGCGCTCGCCGAGGGCGTCCTGCGCGCGTTCCGCTCCTACCAGAAGCGGCTCGCGGGGGCCAGGGAGCGCTCCCTGGCCGGCACGGCGGACCTGCCCGACGAGCCCTCGGTGGTGTCCTATCTGGTCGCCGCGGCCGCGGTCCTGGACGTCCCGGCCAAGCAGCGCCTGCTCCAGGCGCCCGACACGGCGACCCGGCTGCGCGAGGAGCTCCAGCTCCTTCGCGCGGAGACCGCGGTCATCCGCCACCTGCCCTCGCTCCCGGCGGTGGACCTGACGCGCGCCCCGACCAGCCCCAACTGACCTACGGGAGAGCCGAGTTGGCCAAGAAGAAGCAGCAGAGCGGGGGCACCCCGGCGACGGTGGCCCTGGTGAACGCGGGCACCGCGTTCACCGTGCACGCCTACGAGCACGATCCGTCCTCGGCCTCGTACGGGGACGAGGCGGCGCAGGCTCTGGGGGTCACCCCTGACCGGGTGTTCAAGACGCTGGTCGCCGACGTGGACGGCGAGCTGACGGTCGCGGTGGTCCCGGTGGCCGGATCGCTCGACCTGAAGGCGCTGGCCTCGGCGGTCGGCGGCAAGCGGGCCGCGATGGCGGACCCGGCGGCCGCCGAGCGCACCACCGGCTATGTGCGCGGCGGGATCTCGCCGCTCGGCCAGCGCAAGAGGCTGCGCACGGTCCTGGACGACTCTGCGTCCGCGCACGCCACGATCTGCGTGTCGGCGGGCCGCCGCGGCCTGGAGGTCGAGCTGTCCCCCGCCGATCTGGCGGCCCTCACCGGGGCCCTGCTCGCGCCGATCGGGCGGGTACCGGGCACCCCCTAGGGTCTCGACGTACCTCTCGTCCTCGACTAGAACCCGAGGGCGGGAGGTACGCCCATGTCGAAGCGGACCCGCAAGCGGAAGTGGCGCATCAAGAAGGGCCGGGCCAACCACGGGAGGCGCCCGGCCTGACCCGCACCGTCAGAGGCCGGCCGCGTCCGGCTTTCCCGGTCCCGGATCCTCCAGCGGCGGCACGTGCCACACCGGATCCGGGTCCCGGGGCCCGAACAGCGCCGTGAGGCCCAGGTGGACGGCCATGGCGGCGATCGGCCAGGCGAGCAGCGCGCCCTTCGCGTCGAGTTTCAGCGGGGCGTCGAACGTGACGCCCTTGCCGGCCGCCTTCGCCGCGGCGACCACGTCCTGGTTGGGGCCGAGCCAGATACCCAGGCGCCAGGCGAGCACCGAGCCGAGCAGCGCGCCGACCGCGAGGCCGGCGACCAGGGCGATGCCGCCCTTCCTGCGGAACAGGAAGACGGCGGCCGCGCTGAGCACGCCGAGTCCGAGCGCGAGCAAGATGAACGTTCCGTCACCGCCTATCGCCTCCTCCCCCTCGGTGTCCTTGAGGAAGACGGCCTTGTCGTCGGCGATCAGCGGCACCTTCGGCGCCAGCCACAGCCACAGCAGCCCGAGCGCGACCCCGGCCAGCGTCACGGCGAGGGCGACGAGCACCGCGTCCCGCAGGTCCTTCTTCATCGCGGGCACCTCCTCGACGGGCCCGGGGTGCGATCCCGCGGTGTTCGTCTGCCACGGGTCGTTGCCCGGGGGCTGCTGATGGGGCGGTGTCAGAGGTGCGGTCACCCTGACATCGTGCCAGGCGTGTCCGTGCGCCGCCTCACCGGACCGCCGCCCGGCGATAGGCCCAGGCGGCCGCGGCCAGCGAAACGACGCCGACGGCCGCGCACACCCCGAGATCGAGCCCGACGAGCGACCAGTCGGGGTGCGCGTCGAAGCTGTGCGCGAACGCCTCGACGCCGTACGTGGAAGGCAGCAGATCACGTGCGTACGCGATGGGCCCGGGCATCCGGCCGGCCGGGAGCACGCCGAGCAGCAGCGCCGCCGACATCCCCAACTGGCCGAAGAGCGTGGCGAGTTCCTGCCGCGGCGCGAGCAGCCCGAGGGCCGCGCCGAGCCCTGAGAGCGCGGCTCCCGCGAGCGGGATCACCGCGGCGAGGATCCACAGGTGCCCCATCGGGAGCCCGAACAGAGCGCAGCCGAACACGGCCGTCACCGCGGTCCCGGGCACGGTGAAGGAGGCGTACGCGGCGGCCGTGCCGAGCACCACCGAGGCGGGCGGCACGGGCAGCGTCGCGTAGTGGTCGAGGCCGCCGCCGGCCCGCAGCTGGCCGAAGTACTGGGCGAGCAGGTTCAGGGCGACGAAGGCGACGACGAGCACGCTCGACCCGGCGACCACCGCACGGGCCTCGCTCCCGCCGTCCACCACCCCGCGCATGAGGATCATGATGCCGACGGACTGGAAGGTCGCGACGAAGAGCAGCGGGATCCGCGCGACCCGGGCCCGCGAGAGCTGGGCGCGGTAGACGGCGGCGAGCGCGGGCAGCAGCCGGGCGCGGGGGGCGAGCGGGGCGGCGTCCGCGGCGTCGGGGCGCCGGGTGGCGCCGCTCGCCGGAGCCCCCACGGCCTCCACGCTGCTCTCCAGAGGAATGGCGCTCACGCCTTCACCAGCCCTTCCGTGCGGCCGCCGAGCGCGAGGTAGACGTCTTCCAGGCTCGGCGTGGCCAGGGTGAAGTCGTCGAGGGCGGCGAAGGCGGGGCCGCCGGTGACGGTGGCGACTGCGGCGCGGGCCCGCTCGGGGCTGAGCCGCAGCGTCCAGCGCCGTCCCGACTCCTGCGCCGAGGCGCGCAGGGCCGCGACCTCGGGGACCTCGACGGGGGCGCGGTCGCGCCACACGAGCTCGACCCGCACCTCGTCGGCGACCCTGGCCTTGAGCCCGGCGGGGGTGTCGCAGGCGATGACCCTGCCGCGTTCGATCACGGCGACCCGGTCGAGCACGGTCTCGGCCTCGATGACGTTGTGGGTGACGAGCAGGACGGTTGCGCCGCGCTCGGCCCGCCGCCGGTCGACGGCGGCCCACACGGCGCGCCGGGCGAGGGGGTCCATGCCGGTGGTGGGCTCGTCGAGCACGAGGACGGGGCGCTCGCCGACGAGGGCGGCGGCGAAGCATGCCAGGCGCCGCTGGCCGCCGGAGAGCTTCTTGAGCGGCCGCCCGGCGATGTCGTCAAGACCGAGTTCGGCCAGAACCGCGTCGCGTTCGGCGCGGGCGTCGCGCAGGGTGAGTCCGCGCAGCCGGCCGGTGGTCTCGGCGGCGAGCGAGACGGTCAGCTCGTCGAGCGCGGTGGATTCCTGGCCGAGGTAGGCGATGAGGCGGGCGGCCCGCTCGGGGTGGCGCACCAGGTCGTGGCCGAGCACGTCGACGGAGCCGGCGTCGGGCCGCATGAGCCCGGTCAGCTGGCGTACGAGGGTGGACTTGCCGGCGCCGTTGGGCCCGAGCAGTCCGAAGATCTCGCCGCGCCGCACGTCGAGGCTGATTCCGTCGGTGGCCCGGACCTCGGGCGTCCCCGGCGCACCTCGTCGGCCCCGCGTCGCGGGGTACGTCTTGACCAGGCCCCGCACCGCGCAAACGGTGCCGGCCCGCGCCGCTGCTGTGCCGGTACTCACGGGGAATGAGCCTAAGGGGTCGAAGGACCCACCCGGCCCCGGGGGCGGCCGAACGGCGTCCCCGGGCAGGGCGGCTACTCGCCGGCCGGCTGGCGTTCGGCGGCGGCCCTGACGTCGATCTCGCGCCAGAAGCCGGCCCGGATCGCGTACCGGTCGTGCTCGTCGATCTGGTCGTCCTTGTGCGCGAGGAGGCCGAACCGGGCGGCGTAGCGCAGGAGTTCACCGTCGATGCGGTGCGGGATGCGCGGGTACATGGTGGACAGCTTCTGTACGTGCGAGGGCTCGGGGAGGCGTTCCATCCAGCGCCGGGCGAAGACCTGGCCGACTTCGTAGGGGTCGCCGCCGACGGTGGTGATGTCCTCCTCGCGGTCGGCCCAGCGCTGCTCGGCGCTGGTCAGCTGGGCCAGCGTCGGCAGGGAGGCGGTCTCGGGGGACTCGCCGAGCGCAGCGCCCGGACGCTCGACCCACCCTTTGTCGGAGGACCAGCGCAGGGTGGCGGCCGAGGCCGGCGCGGGGGCGGCCGGGGCGCTGCCGGGCCCGCGCAGGGAGGCCAGGTCCTTCGGCGTCGGTACGCCCTTGGCGCCGCTCGGGGCGGGCACCGAGGTGCCGTTCTCGCCGGCGGTCTCGGGGGGCGCGGTGCCGTTGCGCACGGCGGCGGCCTGGGCCTCGGCGGCGCGCTCGGCGGAGGCGGCGAGGGCGGATTCGGGCAGCGGCGCGGAGAGGATCGCGGCGATCTCGGGGCGGGGCGCGGGGGCCGGGGCGCAGATGCCGGTGAGGTCCCTGGCGCGGACGGCCTGGGTGATCCAGGCGCGGTCGAGGACCCGGCGTTCGTCGGCCTCGGCGACCAGGTCCTCGGACTGGTTGTAGTCGCCGTCGGCGGCCTGCACGGCCCACAGGTGAACGGCGACGCCGTGCTCCTTCGCGGACATCAGACCCGGCAGCAGGTCGCCGTCGCCGGTCACCAGGACCACGTCCGAGCAGGCGCGGTTGCGGGCGAGTTCGGTCAGCTCGGCGTGCATCGCGGCGTCCACGCCCTTCTGCGCCCAGCGGCCGTCGCTGCGGGTCAGCGCGCCCAGCCGGACCGTCACCCTGGGCATCACGCGCAGCCGGCGGTGCTCGGGCTGCGGGACCCGGTCGGGGGCGCCGTCGAACCAGTAGATGCGGAGCAAGGGCTGCTGGGTGTCGGCCTCAGCGCGCTCGCGGAGCCCTTGGATCAGGGCGGCATGGTCGACGGTGATGCGGGAACGGGCCGGTTCTCCGGCGAGCAGACTCGCGGCGGCACCGAGCAGGTAACCGGCATCCACCAGGACGACGCAGCGGTCCATGCGTTCCACCCTCTTTCGGGAACGGAAAAGCCGAAGAAACAGAAATAACAGGAGCGGGGGTACGGGAGATCACCCAATGAACTTCGGGTTTCCTTCGAGTCTGCCCGACCGCGCAAGGGTTGAGCACCGGAACTCGATCATCGGCGTGGCGGATTGAGGGGTCACCACTTCGTCACGCACGGTAATGATCCGAAATGCGCCCTTTGTTCTTCTGTGTGAGTCTGACAGCGGCCCTGGCCCCGAGTTCCCCCACAGGAGGCAGCACCATGGCCAAGAACAAGAACCGCAAGTCGGGCAGTCAGCAGGACCGCTCCCAGGCCGCCGGGCGCGGGCAGGAGCAGTCGAAGTCCGCCGCCTTCGAGTCCCAGGCCGTGCCGCAGTCGCAGGCCCAGGGCAGCCCGGCGGATGTTGCCCGTAAGCACCAGCGTCGCTTCGGTCATAACTAGCCGTCATTGCATGAAGAAGGGGCGCACCCGATGGGTGCGCCCCTTTCTCGTACGGAACGTCCTGCGAGGTCAGCCGGCCAGGCAGGACGGGCCGAGCAGCACCTTCAGGTCACCGAAAAGGGCCGGATCCGGCTGGACCCGGTGCCGGTCGAGCCGCAGCACGGTCGTCGAGCGCGGCCCCTGGAGCTTGATCCGCACCTCGGTGTTGCCCCGGTGGTGCCCCAGGATCTCGCCGAGCCTGCTGACCATCGGCGGGGTGACCTTCACCGTGGGGATGGTCAGGACGACCGGCGCGTTGGTGCCCGCCGACGACAGGTCGGGGACCATCAGCTCCATCGCGACCAGGCGCGGGATGTCCTCGCGCTTGTCGAGGCGTCCCTTGACGAACACCACGGCGTCCTCCACGAGCTGGGTCGAGACCAGCTGGTAGGTGGCCGGGAAGAACATGCACTCGATGGAGCCGGCCAGGTCCTCGACGGTGGCGATCGCCCAGGCGTTGCCCTGCTTGGTCATCTTGCGCTGGAGGCCCGAGATGATGCCGCCGATGGTGACGATCGAGCCGTCCGAGTAGTCGCCGCCGGTGAGCTGGCCGATGCCCGCGTCCGCCTTGTCGGACAGGACGTGCTCCAGGCCGAAGAGCGGGTGGTCGGAGACGTACAGGCCGAGCATCTCGCGCTCCTGGGCGAGCAGGTAGGACTTCTCCCACTCCACGTCGCCGAACTCGACGTCGAGGCCGAAGCCCGGCTCGCCGCTGTCCTCGTCCATGCCGCCGAAGAGGTCGAACTGACCCTCGGCCTCCTTGCGCTTGACCTGCACCACGTTGTCGATCATGGGCTCGAACTGGGCGGTCAGACCCTTGCGGGTGTGACCCATCGTGTCGAAGGCGCCCGCCTTGATGAGCGATTCCGTGGTGCGCTTGTTGCAGGCGGCGGCCTCGACCTTGTCCAGGTAGTCGGGGAAGGAGGCGAACTTCCCCTTCGCCTTGCGCGAGCGGATGATCGAGTCGACCACGTTCGTACCGACGTTGCGGACGGCCTCCAGGCCGAACAGGATCACGTCGTCGCCCTGGGCGGCGAAGTTGTGCACCGACTCGTTCACGTTCGGCGGCAGCACCTTGATGCCCATGCGCCGGCACTCGTTCAGGTAGACGGCCGACTTGTCCTTGTCGTCCTTGACCGAGGTGAGCAGGGCCGCCATGTACTCGGCCGGGTAGTTGGCCTTCAGATACGCGGTCCAGTAGGTGACCAGGCCGTACGCCGAGGAGTGCGCCTTGTTGAACGCGTATCCGGCGAACGGCACCAGGACGTCCCACAGGGCCTGGATCGCCTCGTCGGAGTAGCCGTTCTTCTTGGCCCCCTCCTGGAAGATGGTGAAGTTCTTCGCCAGTTCCTCGGGCTTCTTCTTGCCCATCACGCGGCGCAGGATGTCGGCCTCGCCGAGCGAGTAGCCCGCGATGATCTGGGCGGCCTTCTGCACCTGCTCCTGGTACACGATGAGGCCGTAGGTCAGACCGAGCGTCTCCTTCAGGGGCTCTTCGAGCTCCGGGTGGATCGGCGTGATCTCCTGGCGGCCGTTCTTGCGCTCCGCATAGTTCGTATGCGAGTTCATGCCCATCGGGCCCGGCCGGTACAGGGCCGAAACGGCGGAAATGTCCTCGAAGTTGTCGGGCTGCATCTGGCGGAGCAGCGAGCGCATCGGGCCGCCGTCGAACTGGAACACGCCCAGCGTGTCACCGCGGCAGAGCAGCTGGTACGTCTTCGGGTCGTCCAGCGGAAGCTCTAGGAGCTCCAGGTCGATGCCCTTGTTGGACTTCACCATCTTGACGGCGTCGTCCATGATCGTCAGGTTGCGCAGGCCCAGGAAGTCCATCTTGATCAGGCCGAGCGCCTCGCACTGGGGGTAGTCCCACTGCGTGATGGTGACGCCGTCGGTGTGCCGCACCCAGATCGGGGCGTGGTCGACGATCGGCTCGCTGGACATGATCACGCCGGCCGCGTGCACACCCATCTGCCGGACCAGGCCCTCGACGCCCTTGGCGGTGTCGATGACCTTCTTCACGTCCGGCTCGTTCTCGTACATCGCCCGGATCTCGCCCGCCTCGCTGTAGCGCGGGTGCTTGGGGTCGGTGATGCCGGAGAGGTCGATGCCCTTGCCGAGGACGTCGGCGGGCATCGCCTTGGTGAGGCGGTCGCCCATCGCGTACGGGTAGCCGAGCACCCGCGCGGAGTCCTTGATGGCGTTCTTCGCCTTGATCTTTCCGTAGGTGCCGATCATGGCGACCTTGTCGGAGCCGTACTTCTCCGTCACATACCTGATCACTTCGACGCGCCTGCGCTCGTCGAAGTCGATGTCGACATCGGGCATGGAGACGCGCTCGGGGTTGAGGAACCGCTCGAAGATCAGGCCGTGCGTGATCGGGTCGAGGTCGGTGATGCCCATGGCGTACGCGACGATCGAACCGGCCGCGGAACCCCGGCCGGGGCCGACCGCGATGCCGTTGTTCTTGGCCCACATGATGAAGTCGGCGACCACGAGGAAGTACCCCGGGAAGCCCATCTCCAGGATGATCCCGATCTCGTACTCGACCTGCCTCTGGCGGTCCTCGGGGATGCCTCCGGGGTAGCGCCGCTTCATTCCGCGCGCGATCTCCTCGCGGAACCAGGTGACCTCGGTGTAGCCCTCGGGGATGTCGAACTTCGGCATCAGGTTCTTCTCGACGAACATCCCCTCGGTGTCGATCTGCTCCGCCACGAGGAAGGTGTTGGCGCACCCTTCCTGCCAGGCGTCCGAGGAGTCCACCGCGTACATCTCCTCGGTGGACTTGAGGTAGTAGCCCGTGCCGTCGAAGCGGAAGCGGTCCGGGTCCGAGAGGTTCTTGCCGGTCTGGATGCAGAGCAGGGCGTCGTGCGCGGACGCCTCGTGGGCGTAGGTGTAGTGCGAGTCGTTGGTGACGAGCGGCGGGATGCCGAGCTTCTTGCCGATCTCCAACAGGCCGTCGCGGACCCGGCGCTCGATCTCGATGCCGTGGTCCATCAGCTCCAGGAAGTACTTGCCCTCGCCGAAGATGTCCTTGTAGTCCGAGGCCGCCTGCAGCGCCTCGTCGAACTGGCCGAGCCTGAGCCGGGTCTGGACCTCGCCGGAGGGGCAGCCGGTGGAGGCGATGAGCCCCTCCGACCACTGCGAGATCGTCTCCTTGTCCATCCGCGGCCACTTCTGCAGCCAGCCCTCGGCGTACGCGTCCGAGGAAAGGCGGAAGAGGTTGTGCAGGCCCGTCTTGTTGTGCGCCCAGATCGTCTTGTGCGTATAACCACCCGAACCGGACACGTCGTCGCGCTTCTGGTGCGGCTGGCCCCACTGGATCTTGCGCTTGTTGCGCCGCGACTCGGGGGCCACGTACGCCTCGATGCCGATGATCGGCGTGACGCCCGCCTTCTTCGCCGAATGGAAGAAGTCGTAGGCACCGTGCAGGTTGCCGTGGTCGGACATGGCGATGTGCGTCATGCCCATCTCATTGCAGGCGTCGAACATGTCCTTGAGCCGCGCGGCACCGTCCAGGAGCGAGTACTGGGTGTGGACGTGAAGGTGCGTGAACGGTGTCTTGGACGTGCCAGTCACGGGTGGGGCCTCCAACGGCAAGAGGGGGTTCACGGAGCAGGGGGACAGCCTTGGAGTCTACGTCGCCCCGCTGACAGCCGAGGGGGATCCGCGGCGCGAAGCACCCCGACGAGGGGCGGTGGCCGGGCGACCGACGGGCACTCCGGGGTACGGTCGCGCGTTGGAAGGGGCACAACCCGTCCCGATCGTGACGCAGGCAGTACGCACCAGGAGGCACCCAGCGATGTCGGTCCCGCAGCCCAGCGCGGAGACGCGCGGCGAAGAGATACTCGCCGTTTTCGAGACCGCGTTCGGCGAGCTCCTGGCCGCCGACCCGGCCGCTTTCCGGGTCAAGTTCCGCAAGATGGCGGCCTCGGCGTTCGCCTTCTACCGGGGCACGGCGTGCCTGTTCTACGCCGACCTGGAGCGCGAACAGCACGGCGGCCCCTATCTGGACGAGCGCACCGGCCGGGTCTGGATCCACGGCGACCTGCACGCCGAGAACTTCGGCACGTACATGGACGCCAACGGCCGCCTGATCTTCAACGTCAACGACTTCGACGAGGCGTACGTGGGGCCCTTCACCTGGGACCTCAAGCGCCTCGCCGCCTCGCTCGCCCTGATCGGCTACACCAAGGCGTTCAGCGACGAGCAGATCACCTCCCTGGTGCGCACCTACGCCGCCGCCTACCGCGAGCGCATCCACGCGCTGGCCTCGGGCGCCAAGGACGACGAGGTTCCGCCCTTCACCCTGGACACGGCCGAGGGCCCCCTCCTCGGCGCGCTGCGCGACGCCCGTGCCCGGACCCGGTTCGCGCTGCTGGACTCGATGACCGAGATCCGGGAGTTCGAGCGCCGGTTCACCGAGGGCGACGGCTCGATCGAGCTGGACGCGGCGACCCGCTACAAGGTCCTCGCCGCCTTCGACGGCTACCTGGAGACGCTGCCCGAGGAGAGCCTGGTGCGCCCGGACTCCTACCGCGTGAAGGACGTCGTCGGGCGCCGCGGGATCGGGATCGGCTCGGCCGGTCTGCCTTCGTACAACATCCTTCTGGAGGGGCACAGCGACGCCCTGGAGAACGATGTGGTGATCTATATCAAGCAGGCGCAGACCCCGGCGGTGTCCCGGCACATCACGGACCCGGCGGTGCGCGGCTACTTCGAGCACGAGGGGCACCGCACGGTGATCTCGCAGCGGGCTCTGCAGGCCGCCGCCGACCCGTGGCTGGGCTGGACGGAGCTGGACGGGGCGGGCCAGCTGGTCGCCGAGGTCTCGCCGTACGCGGTGGACCTGGACTGGTCGGACATCGACGACCCGGACGAGATCGCGGCGGTCGTCGCCGACCTCGGCCGGGCCACGGCCACGATGCACGCGGCGGCGGACGACGAGAGCGGCCACTCCGAGCTGGTGCCGTTCTCCACCGAGCGCGCCATCGACGCGGCGATCGCCGCCGACGAGGAGGGCTTCGGGGACCTGCTCGTCGACTTCGCGCACTCCTACGGCGCGCGGGCCCGGGCCGACCACCAGATCTTCGTGGACCTGTTCCGTAACGGTCGGATTCCGGGTCTCTAGTCTCAGAGAACTCTTAGGCACAACCGACAGCCGGACATGGCACACTCACCCGCGATGGACATATCCGGGACGCAGCTCAGAGCGGCACGCGCGGCGCTTTTCACGGCGCTCGTCGTGACGCTCTCCACCGCGTCCCATGTGCTGCTCTCGCGGGTCCCGCTGCCGCTCACGCTGGTGGCCGCGGCGGCCGGCGCGGTGTTCGTCATCGCGTACGCGCTGGCCGGCCGCGAGCGCGGCTACTGGGCGATAGCGGGGGCCCTGGTCCCGCTGGAGCTGGCCGCCGACACCCTGTTCACCACCGGTCAGCACGTCTGTTACGGCCCGGCCGGCGGGCCCGTCGCGGGCGCCCTGCGCGCGGTCGGATTCGACGTGCTGTGCGGCGGCGGCACCCTGGGTGCCGTGGGCACCCCGGCGAACGCGGCCACCCTGCTGACCCACCCCGGCCCGGCCGCGCCCTGGCTGCTGCTCGCGGCTCATCTGACGGTCGGACTGCTCGCCGCCCTGTGGCTGCGCCGGGGCGAGGCGGCGCTCGCCCGACTGCTGCGCGCGGTCGCCGCGTTCGCGTTCCGGCCGCTGCTGGTCGCGGCCGCCGTGGTGCGCGCCGTCGTCGGCGCCGAGTGCCCGCTCGCGCGCCCGGCGCACGGCAGGCCCGGCCCGTCGCGCACCCGCCTCCTGGTGCACTCCGTGGCACGAAGGGGACCGCCCTGCCCGTCGCCCGCCCTCGTCTGAGGTCGGCTTCCGAGCACAGCAGTCCCCGTCACTTTCCCCACCTGCCATCCGGAGAAGAAGATCATGAGTTCCCGCAACAGCCAGGCCAACAAGGCTGCCGCCCGCGAGCGGCTGCGAGCGGAGCGCGAGCGCGAGGCCAAGAAGGCCAAGACCCGTCGCCAGATCATCGTGGCCGCGTCCGTCGTCGGCGTCCTCGCCCTCGCGGGCGGCGCCAGCTACGCGATCATGCAGGCCATGAAGCCCACCGCGTGGGAGGCCGCCAAGGACAAGACGCTGGTGAAGCCCGCCAACTCGGGCAGCGACGGCACGACCGTCGTCATCGGCAAGGCCGACGCGAAGAAGACCCTCGAACTGTACGAGGACCCGCGCTGCCCGATCTGCTCGCAGTTCGAGCAGGCCGTCGGCCCGACGATCAAGAAGGACGTCGACGCGGGCAAGTACAAGATCCAGTTCATCGGCGCCACGTTCATCGACAACGGCAGCCCGGGCACCGGCTCGAAGACGGCGCTGAGCGCGCTCGGCGCGGCGCTGAACGTCAGCCCCGAGGCGTTCCTGGAGTACAAGTCGGCGCTCTACTCGGCCAAGTTCCACCCCGAGGAGACCACCGACAAGTTCAACAGCCGCGACTACCTGATCGAGATCGCCGACACCGTTCCGGCGCTCAAGGGCAACGCGGCCTTCGACAAGGCGGTCAAGGACGGCACCTACGACAAGTGGGCGCTGGTCATGTCGGACAAGTTCAACAGCAGCGGCGTCACCGGCACGCCCACGCTGAAGATGAACGGCAAGAAGGTCACCGCGGAGGGCTCGGAGAACGCGCCGATGGACACGGCCTCCTTCTCGGCCGCGATCGACAAGGCGCTCAAGGGCTGATCCCCTGACGGCCGTCGAACGGGCCGTGCGAACCTCCGGGTCCGCACGGCCCGTTCGGCGTTCCTGTGCCCTTACGCGCCGGCCAGGCTGTCGAGGAATCCCAGCGCGGTGCGCCAGGTCTGCTCGGCGGCCGCCTCGTCGTAGTCGGGCAGCTGCGGGTCGGTGTAGAGGTGGCCGGCGCCCGGGTAGCGGTAGATCTCCACGTCCGCGCCGGCCCGCTGCATCTGGAGGTACCAGGAATTGAGCCAGTCACCCGACTCGAACGGGTCCGGGTCGGCGACGTGCAGCTGGACGGGCAGCTCGTCCACGGCCGTGTTCTCGGCCATGTCCGAGGTGCCGTGGAGCAGCAGCAGTCCGCGGGCCTTCTCGTCGCCGAGCGCCAGGGTCTGCGCGATGGACCCGCCGAGCGAGAACCCGGCGTAGACGAGACCCCGCTCGGAGTACGGGGCGGCGGCGAGAATGGCTCGTTTCAGAAGCTCGTCCTTGCCGATCTCGTCCTTGAGCTCCCTGCCCTCCTCGACGGTCTGCGCGGTGCGGCCTTCGTACAGGTCGGGGACGTGCACCTCGTGGCCGGCGGCCCGCAGCCGCTCCGCCGCCTCCTGTACAGCGGGACGCAGACCGAAGACCGAATGGAAAAGCATGATGTTCATGGGGCCATCGTGCCAGTTACGGTCGAAGGCATGGAGAACGTGCTGCGTCCCTTGATCGTCATCGGCGGCTCGGTCGTGCTCACGCTGGTGGTGGCGTGGCTGGCCGACCGGCTGCTGCGCAGAGTCGACGCCCGGCACCGCGAGACCCCGCTGTGGGACCTGCTGCGCCGCTGCCGCATACCCCTGCGCCTCGTCCTGCTCACCGCGATATTGCGCGGCTCCTACGACGAGATCGAGTGGGCGCCGGTGCAGGACCACGAGGCGGGTCTGGGCCAGCTCCTCACGCTGGTCCTGATCGGCGCGAGCGCCTGGCTGGTGGTGCGGATCGCCACGGCCGTCGTGGAGTCCTCATACACCCGTTACGCGGCCTCGACCCGCGATCCTGCCCGGGTCCGCCGGGTCCGCACCCAGGTCACGCTCATCCAGCGGGTGGTCAGCGCGATCGTGGCCGTGGTGGCCGTCGCCTCGATGCTGCTCACCTTCCCCGCGATGCGCACGGCGGGGACCTCCCTGCTGGCCTCGGCGGGCATCCTGGGCATCGTCGCCGGTGTGGCGGCGCAGTCCACCCTCGGCAACCTCTTCGCGGGGCTCCAGATCGCCTTCGGCGACATGGTGCGGATCGGCGACACGGTGGTGGTGGACGGGGAGTGGGGCGTCGTCGAGGAGATCACGCTGACCTTCCTCGCGGTACGCACCTGGGACGAGCGCCGCCTGACCATGCCGGTCTCGTACTTCACCAGCAAGCCCTTCCAGAACTGGTCCCGCGGCGGCGCCCAGATGACCGGCACGGTCTTCTTCCACCTGGACCACTCGGCCCCGCTCCCCCTGATGCGCGAACGCCTCGCCCTGATCCTCAAGGAGTGCCCGGCCTGGGACGGCCGCGACTTCTCCCTGGCGGTGACGGACACGACCCCGTCGACGATCCAGGTACGGGCAACGGTGACGGCGAAGGACGCGGACGACATCTGGACGGTCAGGGTGACGGTGAGGGAGCAGATGGTGGCGTGGCTGCACGCGGAACATCCGTACGCGCTGCCAAGGATCACGACCCAGGGCCAGCCCCCGCCCCCTCCACAGGACTGACCCTCCTTGGCTCCCCGGCCATGGGCAGGCGTTCCGCACAGCGGAACGGGTGGGCACAACGGACCACGGCCCGCAGACGAAAAAGGGGGATCCGGGGGCGAAGCCCCCAGGTGGGGGGGTCCGGGGCGAAGCCCCGAGGAACCCCGGCTCACTTCAGGCTGCGCACATCCAGCTGCCGCAGCACCCTGTCCACGATCTCCGGGTCGGCTCCGGGCTCGCTGCGCGCCGACAGCACCTCGTGCCGGGCCGCGGACATCATCTCGCGCTGAATCCGCTGCACCGCCCGGATCCGCTGCACCCGCTTCGCGTATGCCTCGCGCCGCTCCTCGTCGACCATGTCGGGACTGATCCGCGCCCCCACGTCGTACGCCCGCCGCTGCAACTGCTCCATGACGTCCTCGGGCAGCTCCTCGAACTCCTCGATCTCCTTGAGGCGCCGCTTCGCGGCCTTCGCGGCGCGGATCGCGAGGTCCCGCTCCAGGCCTCGCTCGGCGTCCGTGTCGGCCCGTACTCCGAGCTTCCTGACCAGCCAGGGCAGGGTGAGCCCCTGGAAGACCAGGGTGGTCATGATCACGGCGAAGGCGATGAAGACGATCTCGTCGCGGCCGGGGAAGGGCGAGCCGTCGTCGGTCTTCAGCGGGATGGCGAGCGCGAGGGCCACCGAGGCCACACCGCGCATCCCGGCCCACCACATGACGATGGTCTCCCGCCAGGACGTGGGGATCTCCTCGTCGTAGTCGCGCTTGGTGTGCAGCCGCTTGGCGAGCCAGGTCGCCGGGAGCAGCCACAGGAGCCGTACGCCCACGACGACGCCGACCACGGCCGCCGCCCAGGCGAACATGTGCAGTTCGCGGCCGGTCGCGGTGCCGAACACGTTGTGGAGTTCGAGCCCGATGAGGCCGAACGCGACGCCGGTGACCAGGGTGTCGACAATTTGCCAGAACGTGGCCCCGGCGAGCCGGCCCTGTACGTCGTCGGCATCCATCGTGTGCTCGGCGAGGAAAAGGGCCACGGTCAGCACGGCGAGGACCCCGGAGCCGCCGAACTCCTCGGCCAGTACGTAGCCGACGAACGGGACCAGGAGGGTGAGGCCGATTTGGAGGGTGGGGTCGCCGAGCAGCCCCATCAGCTTGTTGGCGGCCCAGCCGAGGGCGAGGCCGACGAGGACGGCGACCACGGCGGACAGCACGAGCTCCCCGGCCGCCGACGCCCACGAGAAGCTCCCGCTCACGGTCGCCGCGATCGCCACGTGGTAGAGCACGATCGCGGTGACGTCGTTGAACAGGCCCTCGCCCTCCAGGATCGACACCAGGCGGCGCGGAAGGCCGAGCGAGCCCGCCACCGCCGTCGCCGCGACCGGGTCGGGCGGTGCGACGAGCGCGCCGAGCGCGACGGCCGCGGCGATCGGCAGCCCCGGCACGATGGAGCCCGCGACGGCCGCGACGGCGGCCGTGGTCACGAAGACGAGTGCCACGGCGAGCAGGAAGATCGGCCGGACGTTGGCCGTGAACTGACGCCAGGACGTGCGCTGTACGGAGGCGTAGAGCAGCGGCGGAAGGACCAGCGGAAGGATGAACTCCGGCGAGATGTCCACGTTCGGCACGAACGGAAGCAGCGCCATCACGATCCCGCCGATCGTCATGAGCACCGGCGCGGGCAGCCCGAGGCGGTCCCCCAGCGGGACCGTGACCACCGCGCCGAGGAGGAGCACGAGCAGCAGGGCCAGCTGATCCACGGATGCCCTCCGGGGCGGTGCGGGCCTGGACGGCCTGGACGATCAAGGCCTCCAGCGTGCCACGCAACCCGCCCCAACCGCCCATCGGGGGCCAAAGCGCCCGGAGGACGGTGCTACGGGAGCGCCCGCCGCATCGCGCGGTGCTCGATCCCCGCGTCCTGGAACTCCGGGCCGTACGCCTCGTACCCGAGCCGCTCGTAGAAGCCCAGGGCCTGCGTCTGCGCGTGCAGGTCGACCGCGGTCAGACCGCGTTCACGGGCGGCTTCCTCGATGGCGCGCACCAGGGCCGCGCCGACGCCCAGCCCGCGGGCCGCCGAGGTGACCGCGAGCCGGCCGAGCGAGCCCGTGTCCGCGTCCCCGGTCTTGTGCAGCACACCGGGCCCGTACAGGAGCCGCCCGGTGCCGAGCGGCCCCTGGTCGCCCTCGGCGAGGACGTGCAGGGCGCTCGCGTCGTACGCGTCGTACTCCACGTCCTCGGGCACCTGCTGCTCGACGACGAACACCTGCTTGCGCACGGCGAAGCAGGCCTCGCGGTCGGCGGCGTCCTCGGCGATGCGGACCCGGTAGGAGGTCACTCGCTCTCGGCCCGGATCGTGTCGAGGGCGTACTGGAGGTCCTGCGGGTACTGGCTCTCGAACTCGACCCACTCGCCGTCGGAGGGGTGCTCGAAGCCGAGGCGCACCGCGTGCAGCCACTGGCGCGTCAGCTTGAGGCGCTTGGCGATGGTGGGGTCGGCACCGTAGGTGAGGTCGCCGACGCAGGGGTGGCGGTGGGCCGACATGTGCACGCGGATCTGGTGCGTGCGGCCCGTCTCCAGCTTGATGTCGAGCAGCGAGGCGGCACGGAACGCCTCGATCAGGTCGTAGTGCGTGACCGACGCCTTGCCCTCGGCGGTCACGGCCCACTTGTAGTCGTGGTTGGGGTGGCGCCCGATCGGGGCGTCGATGGTGCCGCTCATCGGGTCCGGGTGGCCCTGGACGAGCGCGTGGTAGCGCTTGTCGACGACCCGCTCGCGGAACTGCGCCTTGAGCGAGGTGTACGCCCGCTCGGACTTGGCGACGACCATCAGGCCGGAGGTGCCGACGTCGAGGCGGTGCACGATGCCCTGGCGCTCGGCGGCGCCGGAGGTGGAGATGCGGTAGCCGGCCGCGGCGAGGCCGCCGATGACCGTGGTGCCCGTCCAGCCCGGGCTCGGGTGGGCGGCGACGCCCACCGGCTTCATGATCACGACAATGTCGTCGTCGTCGTGGACGATCTCCATGCCCTCGACGGGTTCGGCGACGATCTGGACCGGAGCCGCCGCCTGCGGCATCTCGACCTCCAGCCAGGCCCCGCCGTGCACCCGCTCGGACTTGCCGACCACGGCGCCGTCGACCTGGACCTTCCCCGCCGCGGCAAGCTCGGCCGCCTTGGTACGGGAAAACCCGAACATGCGGGAGATGGCGGCGTCGACGCGCTCGCCTTCGAGGCCGTCGGGAACGGGCAGGGTGCGGATCTCGGGAATCGTGCTCACCCGTCGAGTATGCCTTGCCCCACCGACATCCCCCGCCGCGCGTCCGGCGGCCGGGCTTTGGGGGCGGGCGCTCAGTCCTTGTGGACGGAGCCGTCCGGGTCGAGGCCGCGGAAGGACAGGATCACGATCAGGATGCCGCCGCACACGATCGCGGAGTCGGCCAGGTTGAAGACCGCGAAGCCCTTGGGGGCGATGAAGTCGACGACCGCGCCCTCGAAAATGCCGGGCGAGCGGAAGATCCGGTCGGTGAGATTGCCGAGCGCGCCGCCGAGCAGCAGGCCGAGCGCGATCGCCCACGGCAGGCTGTAGAGCTTGCGCGCGAGCCGCGCGATCACCACGATCACGGTCGCCGCGATGATCGTGAAGATCACCGTGAACGCCTCGCCGATCCCGAAGGCGGCGCCCGCGTTCCTGATCGCGTTCAGCTGGAGCAGATCACCGATGACCTTGATCGGCTCGTGGTGCTCCAGCCTGGCCACCACGAGCATCTTGCTGCCGAGGTCCAGAAGGTAGGCGAAGAGCGCCACCGCGAACAGCACGGCGATCTTCCGCTTGCCCTTCGGCTGCTCGGCAGGGGCCGCCTGCCCGTCGGCCCCTTCCACCTCCGGCGTACCGATGATGCGCTCCGCCTCTGCCACGTGAGTCCCTCAACCGACTAGGTGCCTGACTGAGCACGAGGGTACGGCACACCTGTACGGACTCAGCCCCGCCGTTCCTGCTTCTGCTTGTCCTCCACGCACAGGGTGGCGCGCGGGAACGCCTGCATCCGGGCCTTTCCGATCGGCTTCCCGCAGACCTCGCAGTAGCCGTACGTCCCGGCGTCCAGGCGCTCCAGGGCGTGCTCGGTCTGCTCCAGGGTCTCGCGGGCGTTGGCGGCGAGCGCCATCTCGTGCTCGCGGGTGATGTTCTTGGTCCCGGTGTCGGCGTCGTCGTCGCCCGCGCCGTCGCCGGAGTCGCGCATCAGGCCCGCCAGCGCCGCCTCCGAGGCCTCGATCTCGCTGCGCAGCCGCAGCACCTCGCTGGACAGCTCGTTACGGGCCTCGGCGACCTCCGCCGGGGTCCACGGGTCCTCGCCGGGCCGGACCGGAAGCTCCCCCGGGGCGGTCGTGGCGACGGCACGGGCCGCCGGCACCGCCGACGCCGCGGCGGCCCTCGCCGCCGTTGCCCCTCCCGCAGTCTTCTTCGCAACCACCTTTTTGGCTCCCGTCTCTTCCGCGGCCGCAGCCGCCCCCTGGGCCGCGGTCGCGGCCTTCTTGGCGCCCGCCCCGGCCGACTTCGCCGGCGCCGTCTTGTCGGTCGCCTTGTCGGACGCGACCCGCGCCGTCCCGGTTGCCTTGCCGGCCGCGGCCTTCTTGGCGACGGCCTTTTTCGCGGCCTTTTTCGCGGCCTTTTTCGCGGCCTTCTTGGCGGCCTTCTTGGCGGGCTCCGCCTTGGCCGACTCCTCGGCGGCCGCCTCCTCGGCCTCGGCTGCCCTCGTCGCATCAGTTCTGGCGGTCTTGGCGGTCTTGGCGGTCTTGGCACCAGCGGTCTTCTTCGCCGCGGCCTTCTTGGCGGCGGTGCTCTTCTTCCCGTCCGTGTCCTTGGCCGCCGAGCCCTTGGTGGCGCCTGCGGCAGCACGTGTGGCACTGGCTCTTGTGGACGCCGTTGTGGTCTCTACGGCGGTCTTCTTCGCCACCATGGCCGCGGCCCCTTCACATATTGTGATCTTGCTCGCGAATCGTGCTGGGACGATAAATCGACCCCAGGCCCGCGGCAACGGGGCACGCCGCCGGTTCGCCCCGCCCCGGACCGGCGGCAAGACGAACCTGCAACCGTTGTGCCCAGCTCCCGGCCCGGTAATCCGCCGGACGGGCGGAGCGGGACTCCGCCGGGGTCCGTATGGCCATTCGGGTCACGTACGCGCCCTTCGCCACGGGTCCGCCGAAAACCGGTCGGCCGCCCTTCGCCGGGCCCCGTACACTGGCCCCAGCGAGAGGCGTGGACGGGACGAGTAGCGGCGTACGCAGCCAAGAGCGATCCGGGGACGGTGTGAGCCCGGAGGCGAGCGCGCGGTGAAGATCACCCCCGAGCCGCCGGAAGAAAGACTCCCCACCAGGAGTCCGGTAGAACCGGCTTCGCGACCCCAATGAGGGGGCGGTGTTCCGCACACCGCCAAGGAGGGTGGTACCGCGGGAGCGCCCCACGAGGGCAGGCTCTCGTCCCTCCGACGGAACCGCACGACGATCCGCCGGAGGATGAACGGATGTCGCAGTACCGCCAGGTGCCCGCCCAGGTAGACCTGCCCGCCCTCGAGCACGCCGTGCTCGACTTCTGGGAGCAGTCCAAGGTCTTCGCCAAGAGCCTCGAACAGTCCGAGGGCCGCCCCGAGTGGGTCTTCTACGAGGGCCCGCCCACCGCCAACGGCATGCCGGGCGCCCACCACATCGAGGCCCGCGTCTTCAAGGACGTCTTCCCCCGCTTCCGCACGATGCAGGGCTACCACGTGGCCCGCAAGGCCGGCTGGGACTGCCACGGCCTGCCCGTCGAGCTGGCGGTCGAGAAGGAGCTCGGCTTCAACGGCAAGAAGGACATCGAGGCGTACGGCATCGCCGAGTTCAACGCCAAGTGCCGCGAGTCCGTGACCCGCCACACCGACGCCTTCGCCGACCTCACGACCCGGATGGGCTACTGGGTCGACCTGGACGACGCGTACCGCACCATGGACCCGCAGTACGTCGAGTCCGTGTGGTGGTCCCTGAAGGAGATCTTCAACAAGGGCCTGCTCACCCAGGACCACCGCGTGGCCCCCTGGTGCCCGCGCTGCGGCACGGGCCTCTCGGACCACGAGCTGGCGCAGGGCTACGAGACGGTCGTCGACCCCTCGGTCTTCGTCCGCTTCCCGCTCACCGGCGGCCCCCTCGCGGGCGAGGCGGCCCTCCTGGTGTGGACGACGACCCCGTGGACCCTGGTGTCCAACACGGCGGTCGCGGCCCACCCCGAGGTGACGTACGTCGTCGCGACGAACGGCGAGGAGAAGCTCGTCGTGGCCGAGCCGCTCCTGGAGAAGGCGCTCGGCGAAGGCTGGTCGGTGACCGGCCGGAGCTTCACGGGCAAGGAGATGGAGCGCTGGACCTACCAGCGCCCCTTCGAGCTGGTCGAGTTCCCGGCCCCGGCCCACTACGTCGTCAACGCCGAGTACGTGACGACCGAGGACGGTACCGGTCTGGTCCACCAGTCCCCCGCCTTCGGCGCCGACGACCTCCTGGTCTGCAAGGCGTACGGGCTGCCGGTCGTGAACCCGGTCCGCCCCGACGGCACCTTCGAGGAGGACGTTCCGCTGGTCGGCGGCGTCTTCTTCAAGAAGGCCGACGAGAAGCTGACGGAGGACCTGAAGGAGCGCGGCCTCCTCTTCCGCCACGTCCCGTACGAGCACAGCTACCCGCACTGCTGGCGCTGTCACACCGCGCTGCTCTACTACGCGCAGCCGTCCTGGTACATCCGCACCACCGCCGTCAAGGACGCGATGCTGCGGGAGAACGAGAAGACCAACTGGTTCCCCGACTCGGTCAAGGAAGGCCGCTTCGGCGACTGGCTGAAGAACAACATCGACTGGGCGCTGTCCCGCAACCGCTACTGGGGCACCCCGCTGCCCATCTGGCGCTGCGAGGAGGGCCACCTGACGTGCGTGGGCTCCCGCGCGGAGCTGACCGAGCTGACGGGCACGGACCAGTCGGCCCTGGACCCGCACCGCCCGTACATCGACGAGGTGACGTTCACCTGCACCGACGAGGGCTGCTCCCTCGAAGCGGTGCGCGTGCCCGAGGTCATCGACGCCTGGTACGACTCGGGTTCGATGCCGTTCGCCCAGTACGGCTACCCGCACCGGAACAAGGAGCTCTTCGAGTCCCGCTACCCGGCGCAGTTCATCAGCGAGGCCATCGACCAGACGCGTGGCTGGTTCTACACGCTGATGGCCGTGGGCACCCTGGTCTTCGACAAGTCCAGTTACGAGAACGTCGTGTGCCTGGGCCACATCCTGGCCGAGGACGGCCGCAAGATGTCCAAGCACCTCGGCAACACCCTCCAGCCGATCCCCCTGATGGACCAGCACGGCGCCGACGCGGTGCGCTGGTTCATGGCGGCCGGCGGCTCCCCGTGGGCCGCGCGCCGGGTGGGCCACGGCACGATCCAGGAGGTCGTGCGCAAGACGCTCCTGACGTACTGGAACACGATCGCCTTCCAGGCCCTGTACGCCCGTACGTCCGGCTGGGCGCCCAGCGCGGCGGACCCGGCCCCGGCCGACCGCACGGTCCTGGACCGCTGGCTGCTGAGCGAGCTCAACTCCCTGGTGGAGGGCGTCACTTCGGCCCTGGAGTCGTACGACACCCAGAAGGCGGGCAAACTGCTGTCCTCCTTCGTCGACGACCTCTCCAACTGGTACGTACGCCGCTCGCGCCGCCGCTTCTGGCAGGGCGACAAGGCCGCGCTGCGCACCCTGCACGACGTGGTCGAGGCGGTCACCCGCCTGATGGCCCCGCTGACGCCGTTCATCACCGAGCGCGTCTGGCAGGACATGGTGGTGCCGGTGACCCCGGACGCGCCGGAGTCCGTCCACCTCACGTCCTGGCCGAAGGCGGACACGGCGGCGATCGACCCGGCGCTTTCGCAGCAGATGGCGCTGGTACGCCGCCTGGTGGAGCTGGGCCGGGCGACGCGCGCGGAGTCGGGCGTCAAGACGCGCCAGCCGCTGTCGCGGGCCCTGGTCGCGGTGACGGGCTTCGAAACCCTCTCGCCCGAACTGCACGCACAGATCACGGAGGAGCTGAACGTCTCCTCCCTGGCCTCCCTCTCCGAGGTGGGCGGCTCGCTGGTCGACACCACGGCGAAGGCCAACTTCCGGGCGCTCGGCAAGCGGTTCGGCAAGGGCGTGCAGGACGTGGCGAAGGCGGTGGCGGCGGCCGACGCGGCGGCCCTGTCCGCCTCGCTGCGCGACACGGGCACGGCGTCGGTCGAGGTCAACGGCGAGTCCGTGTCGCTGGCCCCCGACGAGGTCATCATCACCGAGACCCCGCGCGAGGGCTGGTCGGTGGCCTCGGACTCCGGCGCGACGGTCGCCCTCGACCTGGAGATCACCCCGGAACTGCGCCTCGCGGGCCTGGCCCGTGACGCGATCCGGCTGATCCAGGAGGCGCGCAAGAACAGCGGGCTCGACGTGGCGGACCGGATCGCGGTGCGCTGGGAGTCCACGGACCCGGAGGTCTCCTCGGCCCTGACGGCCCACGCGGGCCTGATCGCCGAGGAGGTCCTGGCGACGGACTACGCGGCGGGGTCTGCCGACGCCACGTACGGCTCCGCCTTCACGGACGAGCCCCTGAGCCTGACGTTCCGCCTCCGCAAGGCATAGCGGCCCCTCACACCGATGGCCCGCCCCCGGAACCCCGGGGGCGGGCCATCGCGTTTTCCTCCCGAGACCCTCCGGGGGTGTCGGTGCGGCACAGCGGGTCGTCTCCTGGGCTGCGGCCCCCGGACCCCGTTCGCGCCTGAAGGGCGCTCTCGTCCTCAAACGCCGGACGGCTTGAAGATGCGGCGCCGGCCGGGATCAACCCCGCAAGGGGCGCGGGGAACTGCGCGACCAGCCACGCACGGTCCGCACCCGACCACCCGCATATTCAGCCCCTCCGGCGTTCGAGGAGCGGGGGCCCGGGGGCAGCGCCCCGGCAATGGACCTCAGCCCACCCCCACCCCCGGAGGGCTGAGGGAAGGGGCGGGGAGGGGCAGACGGGATCTGGGGCAGAGCCCCGGCGCAGCCCTCCGAGCCGCACCCCGCCGCAGGCGCCCGGCGCCCGCAGCCCGCCGGCCGCCCCGCCCGCCCGGGGCACGGCAGAGGGCCGGCACCAGGGGAAACCCCGGTACCGGCCCTCGCAGCCTGCCGACGGCTACGCGTGGGTCACACGCGCAGACCCCGTCAGTTGTCGTCCTCGTCGATCAGAAAGCCGCGCATCGGCGAAGGAGCCTGCTGCATGGGCGAAGGCCCCTGCGGCCGCACCGGCGCCATCGGCTGGGTCATCGCCGGCGACATCTGCTGCTGACCACCGTAGGACGGCGCGCTCGGCATGGACTGCTGGCCGCCCATGGACTGCTGGCCACCCATCGGGTGCCCCATCGCCCCGGCACCGGCCGACGCCATGGACCCGCTCATCTGCGGAGCCGGCGGCAGCGACGCGGTCGCCGGAGTACGCGGCGGCGCGAGCGAGTCGTCGGCCTGGGTCTCCAGCTGACGCAGCTGGGACTCCAGGTAGGACTTCAGCCGCGTGCGGTACTCGCGCTCGAAGCCGCGCAGGTCCTCGACCTTGCGCTCCAGCGTGGCGCGGGCGGACTCCAGGGAGCCCATCGCGACGCGGTGCTTCTCCTGCGCGTCCCGCTCCAGGGCGTCCGCCTTGGCACGGGCGTCGCGCTCCAGACCCTCGGCGCGGCTGCGGGCCTCGCCGACGATCTTGTTGGCCTCGGAACGGGCCTCCGCGATCGCCTGGTCGGCGGTCTGCTGCGCGAGGGAGAGCACCCGGGCGGCGCTGTCGCCACCGGGAGCCGGAGCCGGCTGTCCCATCTGCGGGCCGTGGCCGCCCATGGGGCCGCCCATCTGGCCCATGGGGCCCTGACCGAGCTGGTTCTGGCCCATGGGGCCCTGACCCAGCTGGTTCTGGCCCATCGGACCCTGGCCCATGGGGCCCTGGCCCATCTGGCCCGGGCCGTGCTGGCCCTGCGGGCCGTGACCGCCAGGTCCCGCCGGCAGCTGCGGCGCACCGCTGGGCAGCTGGGGCGGACCCATCTGCGGCTGCTGCTGGACCTGCGGCGGACCGGATATGGCGGCGGGCACGGGTGCACCCTGGCCTCGGCCGTCCTGCGGCTCCGGCTTGCGCATGCCCTGCTGCTGCTGGTTCTGCGCGGCGGCGCGGGTGGCGGCGGCCAGCTTGGCGCGCAGATCCTCGTTCTCGCGGAGCAGTCGCGTCAGCTCCGACTCGACCTCGTCGAGGAAGGCATCAACCTCGTCCTCGTCATAGCCTTCTCGGAGGCGGACCGTCGTGAACTGCTTGTTCCGCACGTCCTCGGGGGTCAGCGGCATCTCTTCTTCACCTCTACGTAGTCGTCGGCAGTCGGCAGGACCGTATCGTTCACAACCTGACCACGATGCTGATCAGGATGTAGACGATGATCATCAGAACGAAGAAGGACAGGTCGAGTGCCACGCCCCCGAGACGCAGCGGCGGAATGAACCGCCGCAGAAGCTTGAGCGGTGGATCGGTGACAGTGTAGGTGGCCTCAAGAATGACCACCATCGCCTTGCCGGGTTGCCATGAACGGGCGAACTGGAAAACGTAGTCCATGACGAGCCGGAAGATCAGCACGATGAGGAAGCACATCAGCGCGATGTAGACAACCTGTAGTGCGACGCCCATCTCGCGCTTCCCTCTCCCCTTGCTTCACAAGCCCCGGCCCGTTCCCGGCCGGTTCGTTCCCGGTTTCGTGTTCTCAGCTCTGGTTGAAGAATCCGCCCTCTGCGATGCGGGCCTTGTCCTCCGCCGTGACATCGACGTTAGCAGGAGACAGCAGGAACACCTTCTGCGTCACCCGTTCAATGCTGCCATGCAGGCCGAAGACGAGTCCGGCAGCAAAGTCGACAAGTCGCTTCGCGTCGGTGTCGTCCATCTCCGTGAGATTCATGATCACCGGAGTGCCCTCGCGGAAGTGTTCCCCGATGGTACGGGCCTCGTTGTAGGTCCGCGGGTGCAGCGTGGTGATGCGGTACGGCTCCCGCTCGGACACGACCTTGGGCATGATCACCGGTGCGTTCTTCTCCAGGCTCGGACGTTCAGGTGTGATGGACGCCACGGGTGCAATTCGCGCCGGACGCCCGCTTTCTACCGATAGCTGAACCGGTTCTCTCGGTGCCGGAGGCTGAGTTACTCGTACCGGTTCGTCCCGTTCGTCCTGGAGCGGGGACTGGTGCGGAGGCTGGTGCCGCCGACGGTCGCGCTCCGGTTCGGGCTCGGGTTCGAAATCGTCGTCGGGGTCGAACCCCCGGCCGTCGTACCCATCGTCCTCCACGAGGCCGAGGTAGACCGCCATCTTGCGCATCGCGCCGGCCATGCTCAGATTCCTCCGCTCTGTGGTGGATCGCTCCTGTCGCCAAGTGGCAGCGTCACCAAGGGCCCACGATCCACGCGGTCTGCCCACCGAAGAGTGGGAATGACCATATTTTCTGCTGTGGTCCGACTTGCTTCGCGACGTTACCCGAGCCGGGGTCGGACTCCGAGTACCGCCGTTCCGACGCGTACATGTGTCGCTCCGGCCGCAACGGCCTCTTCGAGGTCCGCACTCATCCCTGCTGACACCATGTTCGCAGCCGGATGGTCCCCGCGCAGGCGGGATGAGAATTCCAGCAGCCGCTCGAAGGCCGCCCGTTGCCGTCCGGCGTACTCACCGGCCAGCGGCGCCACCGTCATCAGACCGCCGAGCCGGAGCCCTGGCGCCTGTTCGACCAGCGCGGCCAACTCCGCGATCCCGTCGGGAGCGACCCCTCCGCGATCGCCCCGCTCGCCGGACTCCGCGTCCAGGGCCACCTGGATGAGGCAGCCCAGCTCGCGCCCGGCCCGTACGGCCGCGGTCGAGAGCGAACCGATCAGCTTGGCCCGGTCGATCGACTGCACCATATCGGCATAACTGGCAACAGAACGAACCTTGTTGGTCTGCAACTGGCCCACGAAGTGCCAGGTCAGGTCGAGGTCCGCACAGGCCGCCGCCTTGGGGGCCGCGTCCTGGTCCCGGTTCTCCGCGACGTGGCGTACGCCCAGTCCGTGCAGCAGGCGCACATCGCTCGCCGGGTAGGTCTTGGTGACCACGATGAGGGTCACGTCCGACCGCTTGCGCCCGGCGGCGGCGCAGGCGGAGGCGATACGTTCCTCCACCCGTGCGAGGTTCTCGGCGAGTTCGGTCTTGCGATCCGTCATGAGTCGTCAGTCCAGCCAGACATATCCGGCGAGCCGCCCAGTGGTGCGGTCGCGGCGGTACGAGAAGTGGTCGGGCGATTCGAGCGTGCAGACCGGTGAGGCCTCGACATCGCTGACGCCGAGGGCGGCCAGTTGGGCGAGTACCCCCGCGGTGACGTCCACGGCCGGCGTGCCCCAGCTGGTCTCGGACCAGGCGGCGGGCTCGGCCCCGGCGACCTCGGCCCGCATCCGCTCGGGTACTTCGTAACAGCGTCCGCAGACGGCGGGGCCGGTGCGGGCGACGATCCTGGCCGGGTCGGCGCCGAGCGAGACCATCGCCTCGACGGCGGCGGGCACCACGCCCGCGACCATTCCGGGCCGGCCCGCGTGGGCCGCGCCCGCGACCCCCGCCACCGGGTCGGCCAGCAGGACCGGGGTGCAGTCCGCGGTGAGCACCGCGAGCGCGGTTCCGCGACGGCCCGTCACCACGGCGTCCACCGCGGTCCGGTCGCCCGGGCTGAAGGGGCCGTCGACGACGGCGACCTCGCGGCCGTGCACCTGGTTCATCCAGACCACCCGGGCCGGGTCGAGCCCGAGCGACGTGGCGGCGCGTTCGCGGTTGGTGCGGACCGAGGCGGGGTCGTCGCCGACCGCGCCGCCGAGGTTGAGCTCCTCGTACGGAACGGCGCTCACCCCGCCCCACCGGTCGGTGAAGGCGAAGTGCGCGCCGCTCACAGTGCCCTGCTCTCGTATCACTTCAAGAGATCGCTTCGAAACGTCACTTCAGTCACTTGAGGAAGTCCGGGACGTCCAGCTCTTCGGCCTGGCTGTCCGGGTAGGGACGGGCCGTCGGGATGGCCGAGGGGGCCGGGGCCTCGTTGACCGGGGCGGGCTCGACCGGGGCCGGGGGGGCCGGCGGCTCCTCGCGGACCGTGCCGAGTCCGCCGAGCGGACGGGACACCTCGGCCGGGCGCGAAGGAGCGGGCTCGTCGCGCTTGTTGGAGGCGGAGGCGCTGAGCACGTTGTCCCGGCGGGCCGGCGGCTGTCCGCCGTCGAAGCCGGCCGCGATGACCGTGACGCGCACCTCGTCGCCGAGGGCGTCGTCGATGACCGCGCCGAAGATGATGTTGGCCTCGGGGTGGGCGGCCTCGCTGACCAGCTGGGCGGCCTCGTTGATCTCGAACAGGCCGAGGTCGGACCCGCCGGAGATGGAGAGGAGCACGCCGCGGGCGCCGTCGATGGAGGCTTCCAGGAGCGGCGAGGAGATCGCCATCTCGGCGGCGGCCACCGCGCGGTCGTCGCCGCGGGCCGAGCCGATGCCCATGAGCGCCGAACCGGCCTCGGACATGACCGACTTGACGTCGGCGAAGTCGAGGTTGATGAGGCCCGGCGTGGTGATCAGGTCCGTGATGCCCTGGACACCGCTGAGCAGCACCTGGTCGGCGGACTTGAACGCGTCCAGGACGCTGACCTGACGGTCGGAGATGGAGAGCAGCCGGTCGTTCGGGATGACGATGAGGGTGTCGACCTCTTCGCGGAGCTCGGCGATGCCGTCCTCCGCCTGGTTCGCCCGGCGCCGGCCCTCGAAGGTGAACGGGCGGGTGACCACACCGATCGTCAGGGCGCCGAGCGAGCGCGCGATGTTGGCGACGACGGGGGCGCCGCCGGTGCCGGTGCCGCCGCCTTCGCCGGCGGTGACGAAGACCATGTCGGCCCCCTTGAGGACCTCCTCGATCTCCTCACGGTGGTCCTCTGCCGCCTTGCGCCCGACTGCCGGGTTGGCTCCGGCCCCGAGGCCGCGGGTGAGTTCACGGCCGACGTCGAGCTTGACGTCGGCGTCGCTCATCAACAGTGCTTGTGCGTCAGTGTTGATCGCGATGAACTCGACGCCCTTGAGACCGACCTCGATCATTCGGTTGATGGCATTGACACCACCGCCGCCGACACCGATGACCTTGATGACTGCGAGGTAGTTCTGCGGTGCTGCCACGTCGAAGGCCTCTCGCCTCGAGTTACGGGTCGTCACTTCGCGGTTGCCGCAAGGTGACGACGAATGCCGATTGGGACGGTCCGTATCGCCGGCCCGAACCCTAACGTTGAAGTTTAGGGTTACCAGTGTGTCTGTTCGCTGGACTCTTCCGAACAGGACACTAAGTCGACAAGTGGCGCGCGTTCAACGAACACGCCGAACCTCCCGTTTTTCTTTTCACCCTATGTGATCACCCGTGTCGCTGACCAACCAGGGTGCTGGCCAGCGCATATGTCCGTCAACTACCCGATACCGCAGGGGCGGTGGGGGCGCTCACATCGAAGCGGACCGACTTCGGCCGCGCTTTCATCAGTGCACTGAGGGTACGTCCCTTCAGCTCACCTTCCGCGCTGCTTCCCCACAGCACACTGCGGCCACCGGTCAACTCCAACGTGACGGAGTCGTACGTGGAAATCTTGACGGAACGCGTCTCCTTGGCGACGGCGGGCGGGAGTTCACCCGCGATGCCCACCGCTTCGAGGACGAGCCGGTCGGTGCCGAACCGCCGCTGGCTCGGGGAGTGCGAGGGGGTCAATTCGAGCAGCGGGACGCCGCTGAGGGGCTGTTGGATGGTGGCGAAACGCACACCCTTCGCGTCCACTTCGTCGAACTTCGCACCGCTCTTCATGACCAGGACGGGCTTGCGTTCGGTCACTTTCAGACCGATCCCGTGCGGCCAGGAACGGCCCACCTCGACGGAGTCGATACGCGGCAGTTTCTGGCGCAATCGCGTCTCAATCGCCCCCGTGTCGACGGAAATCAGCGGCGAACCGATCGGCACCGCGGCCACCGCCTCGACCTCCTGGGGCGTCAGGACCTCCGTCCCGGTGGTCTTCACGTGCTCGACGCGCAGCCAGGTGGAGCCGTAGAGCGCCCAGACGAGGCCCGCACCGAGGAGAACGACGACGACGGCCAGGATGATCGGGCCCCGCCGGCGAGGCAGCCGGAAGCGGCGGCTCCGCCGGGGACGGGGGCCGGACCGGCCGGACTTCACGGACTTCTTGGTCTGTCCGCCACCGCGCTGAGCGGTCGCCTGTCCGGCCACGGTCCCTGCCTTCCGTCAGTTGATCAGCGTCCTGCGATGGCCTCGTACACCATCTGCACGAGGAGTTGGTCGGCGTCCCGCCGCCCGAACTCGGCGGCGGAGCGCGACATCTCGTACAGCCGGTGCGGGTCGGCGAGCACCGGGAGGACGTTGCCCTGCACCCACTCGGGAGTGAGTTCGGCGTCGTCGACAAGGAGTCCGCCGCCGGCCTTCACCACCGGCTGGGCGTTCAGCCGCTGTTCGCCGTTGCCGATCGGCAGCGGTACGTAGGCGGCGGGCAGCCCGACGGCGGAGAGTTCGGCGACGGTCATCGCGCCCGCGCGGCAGAGCATCATGTCGGCCGCGGCGTACGCGAGATCCATCCGGTCCACGTACGGTACCGGGACATACGGCGGCATCCCGGGCATGTTGTCGACACGCGGCAGTTCGTTCTTCGGGCCGACCGCGTGCAGGATCTGAATGCCGGAGCGCTGGAGCACCGGGGCGATCTGCTGGATGACCTCGTTCAGGCGCCGGGCGCCCTGCGAGCCGCCGGAGACGAGCAGCGTCGGCAGACCCGGGTCGAGCCCGAACGCGGCACGCGCCTCGGGGCGGACCCGGGCCCGGTCGAGCGTGGCGATCGAGTAGCGCAACGGGATGCCGATGTAGCGGGAGTTGCGCAGCTTGCTGTCCGGGGTGGCGACGGCCACCGAGGCCGCGTACCGCGAGCCGATCTTGTTGGCCAGGCCCGGCCGGGCGTTGGCCTCGTGGACCACGATCGGTACCCCGAGCCGCTTGGCCGCGAGGTAGCCGGGCAGCGCCACATAGCCGCCGAAGCCGACGACACAGTCGGCCTTGGTGCGCTCCAGGATCTGCTCGGCGGCCTTGATGGTGCCGCGCAGCCGCCCGGGGACGGTGATCAGCTCAGGGGTGGGCCTGCGGGGCAGCGGGACGGCCGGGATGAGCGCGAGCTCGTAGCCGCGCTCGGGCACGAGCCGCGTCTCCAGGCCCTTCTCCGTACCGAGTGCCGTGATCCCCACGGTGGGGTCCTGCCTGCGCAGGGCGTCCGCGAGGGCGAGCGCGGGCTCGATGTGGCCGGCGGTCCCCCCACCGGCGAGTACGACATGCACCGAAATTCACCGCTCTCCGGACGGACGCTTCTTGACGCGCCGTCTCATCGACTTCCAACTCACCCGAGGCTGCCGCATGGCAAGCGCCGCCCGCGCCGCGGGGTCGTCCCGCGCGAACGCGATCAGGAGCCCCACGGCGAACATGGTCGGCAGCAGCGCGGACCCTCCGTAGGAGAACAGCGGGAGCGGGACACCGGCGATCGGCAACAGGCCGAGCACCGCACCGATATTGATCACGGCCTGAGCCACGATCCAGGTGGTCACACCTCCCGCGGCGTACCTCACGAAGGGGTCCTCCGTGCGTCCGGCCACGCGGATACCCGCATAGCCTAGAGCCGCGAAGAGGGCGACGACCGACAGCGTCCCTGCCAGACCCAGTTCCTCACCGGTGACGGCGAAGATGAAGTCGGTGTGGGGCTCGGGGAGTTGACCCCATTTCTCCACACTTGCACCCAGGCCGGATCCGAACCATCCGCCGGAGGCGAGCGCGTAGATTCCGTGCACCGCCTGCCAGCACTGGTCCTGCGGGCCCGGGTCGGTGGCGCCGATGCAGTCGAGCCGGCCCATCCGGTGCGGGCTGATCTTGATGAAGACGGCGGCCAGGACGCCCGCGACGGCGAGCACGCCCGAGAAGAGCCGGGTGGGGGCGCCGGCCAGCCAGAGCAGGCCGAACAGGACCGCGGTCAGGACGATCGTCGTGCCCATGTCGCCGCCGAGCATGATGAGCCCGAGCAGCAGCAGGGCGACCGGCACGAGCGGCACCAGCATGTGCTTCCACTCGGTCAGGAGCCGCTTGTCCTGCTTGCGGGCGAGCAGATCGGCACCCCACAGGAGCAGCGCCAGCTTGGCGAACTCGCTGGGCTGGAGCTGGAAGGGGCCGCCGACGTAGAGCCAGTTCTGGTTGCCGTTGACGGATTTCCCTATCCCGGGGATCTGCACCAGGATCAGCAGGAAGACCGTGCCGGCCAGCATCGGGTAGGCGAGCGCCCGGTGGAGCTTGGCGGGCATGCGGGCTGCGACGATCATGAGGCCGCCGCCGATGACGGCCGCGAGGAACTGTTTGCGGAAGAAGTACGAGCCCGGCAGCGACAGTTCGAGCGCCTTGATCATCGAGGCGGAGTAGACCATCACGAGGCCGAGCACGGTGATGAGCAGGGCGCTGCCGAGGATCAGGTAGTACGCCGTCAGAGGGCGGTCCCAGGCCCTCCTGAACTGGTCGATCAGGCGCCTGGGGCCGCGCTGCCCGGGCCGCCGGGGGGCGCCGCCGGTGCCGCCGCGGACGGCGGGGCGGCGCACCGGCCCGGCGGTGCGGCTGCGCAGGAGAAGACCGGCGAGTACGGGGACCCCGCGCGGGGTGTCCCCGGAGCCGCCAAGAACATCGGCCGCCATGTGTGCTGTCCCCTCCAGTCGTGCCCGGCGCCGCCGGTCCGTGGAACGGGTGGTCCGGCTAGGCGTGCCCTGCGGCGAGTTCGCGGACCGCTTCCGCGAAGGCCTCGCCGCGCTTGTTGTAGTTCGCGAACATGTCCATCGAGGCGCAGGCCGGGGCCAACAGGACGGTGTCGCCCGGCCGGGCGAGCCCGGCCGCCTCGCGGACCGCCGCCGACATCGCCCCAGTGTCGGTCCGGTCGAGGTCCACCACCGGGACCTCGGGCGCGTGTCGCGCCAGGGCTTCGGCGATCAGGTGGCGCTCGGCGCCCATGAGGACGACTCCACGCAGCCGCTTGGCCGAGCGCTGGACGAGCTCGTCGAAGGAGGCGCCCTTGGCAAGGCCCCCGGCGATCCAGACGATCGGGTCGTACGCCGCCAAGGAGGCCTCGGCGGCATGGGTGTTGGTGGCCTTGGAGTCGTCGATGTACGCCACCGACGCGATGTCCGCGATGTGCTCGATGCGGTGCGCGTCGGGGCGGAAGGCCTTCAGGCCGTCGCGTACGGCCTTGGGCTCGACGCCGAAGGCGCGCGCCAGGGCGGCCGCCGCGAGGGCGTTGGCGATGTTGTGCGGGGCCGGCGGGAAGACGTCGGACACCTCGGCGAGCTCCTGGGCGTTCTTCTGCCGGTTCTGCACGAAGGCCCGGTCGACCAGGATGCCGTCGACCACGCCGAGCTGGGAGGGCCCGGGGGTGGCGAGGGTGAAGCCGATCGCCCGGCAGCCCTCCTCCACGTCGGCCTCGCGCACCAGGTGCTCGGTCGCCTTGTCCTCCGCGTTGTAGACGCAGGCCACCGTGTTGCCCTCGTAGATGCGGCCCTTGTCGGCGGCGTACGCCTCCATGGAGCCGTGCCAGTCGAGGTGGTCCGGCGCCAGGTTGAGGACGGCGGCCGAGTGGGCGCGCAGCGAGGGCGCCCAGTGCAGCTGGTAGCTGGAGAGCTCGACGGCCAGGACGTCGTACTGCTCCTCGCCGAGGACCACGTCGAGCAGCGAGACGCCGATGTTGCCGACGGCGGCGGTACGCAGGCCGGCCGCGCGCAGGATGGAGGCCAGCATCTGGGTGGTGGTGGTCTTGCCGTTGGTGCCGGTGATCGCGAGCCAGGGGGCCGGCGTGCGGCCGTCCAGGTCGCGCAGGCGCCAGGCCAGTTCCACATCGCCCCAGACCGGGACGCCCGCCTCGGCGGCGGCCGCGAACAGCGGCTTGTCGGGCCGCCAGCCGGGGGTGGTGACGATGAGCTCGGTGCCCTCGGGCAGGGTGGCCCCGTCGCCGAGGCGCACGGTGATGCCCTGCGCCTCCAACTCCGCGGCCTGCGTGCGGGAGCGCTCGTCGGCGCCCTCGTTGACGACCGTGACGGCGGCGCCGAGCCCGTTGAGGACCCGGGCCACCGGCATCCCGGAGACGCCGAGGCCGGCCACCGTCACGCGCTTGCCCTGCCAGGTGGTGCTCACTTGTCGGCTGCCCATCCCGCGTAGAAGAGTCCCAGACCCACGATGACGCACATGCCCTGGATGATCCAGAACCGGACCACGACAAGGACTTCGGACCACCCCTTGAGTTCGAAGTGGTGCTGGAGCGGCGCCATCCGGAAGACCCGCTTGCCGGTCATCTTGAACGAGCCGACCTGGATGACCACGGACATCGTGATCAGTACGAACAGGCCGCCGAGCAGGGCGATCAGGAACTCCGTACGGGAGCAGATCGCGAGGCCGGCGAGCGCGCCGCCGAGCGCGAGCGAACCGGTGTCACCCATGAAGATCTTGGCGGGCGAGGTGTTCCACCACAGGAAGCCGAAGCAGGAGCCCATCAGGGCCGAGGCGACGACGGCGAGGTCGAGCGGATCTCGCACTTCGAAGCAGGCGTTGGGGTTGGTCAGGGTCTGCGCGTTGGCGCAGGACTCCTGGAACTGCCACAGGCCGATGAAGGTGTACGCGCCGAAGACCATCACGGAGGCACCGGTGGCCAGGCCGTCCAGACCGTCCGTCAGGTTCACGCCGTTCGACATCGCGAGGATCATGAACAGCGCCCAGACCACGAAGATCACCGGGCCGATCGACCAGCCGAAGTCGTTGATGAACGACAGCCTGGTGGAGGCCGGGGTGTTGCCCCGGGCGTCCGCGAACTGGAGGGCGAGCACCGCGAAGGCGATGCCGACGATCAGCTGTCCGGCCATCTTGGCCTTGGCCCGCAGGCCCAGCGAACGCTGCTTGACGATCTTGATGTAGTCGTCGAGGAAGCCGACCATGCCCATACCGGCGGTCAGGAAGAGCACCAGCAGGCCCGAGAACGTCGGGTCCTCGCTGGTGATCACCTTGGTCAGCGCGTACGCGATCAGCGTGGCCAGGATGAAGGCGATGCCACCCATGGTGGGTGTGCCCTTCTTCCCGGCGTGGCCGCGCGGGCCGTCGTCACGGATGAACTGGCCGTAGCCCTTGCGGGCGAGCAGCTTGATGAGCAGCGGGGTGCCGACCAGGGTCAGGAACAGACCGATGGCTCCCGCGAAGAGGATCTGCCTCATCGGGCGGCGACCTCACCCTCGACGGCGTTGTCGAGCAGCGCCAGTGCCACCCGCTCCAGGCCGATCGACCTGGATGCCTTCACCAGCACGACGTCTCCCGGCCGCAGTTCACTGCGCAGCAGGTCGACGGCCGCCTGTGCGTCGGACACGTGCACCGACTCCTCACCCCACGAACCCTCGTTATATGCGCCCAGTTGCAGCCAGGACGCTTCCCGGCCCCCGACTGCCACGAGCTTGCTGACGTTGAGCCGGACGGCGAGCCGTCCGACCGCGTCGTGCTCGGCGAGCGAGTCGTCGCCGAGTTCGGCCATCGGACCGAGCACCGCCCACGTGCGGCGCCCGTTTCCCATGGCCGCGAGCGCGCGAAGAGCGGCTCGCATGGATTCGGGGTTCGCGTTGTAGGCGTCGTTGACGACCGTCACACCGTCCGGACGCTCGGTGACCTCCATACGCCAGCGGGAGAGGGTGCCCGCCTCGGAGAGCGCGCGGGCGATCTCGTCTGCGGACATGCCCAACTCATGGGCGACGGCGGCCGCGGCGAGCGCGTTCGACACGTGGTGCTCACCGTACAGGCGCAACGTCACATCGCTGCACCCGGAGGGTGTGTGAAGGCTGAAGGAGGGCTGTCCCGACGCGGTGAGCCGGACATTCTCGGCACGTACGTCCGCGTCCTTGGCCTCGCCGAAGAGCAGCACGCGCGCCTTCGTCCGGGACGCCATGGCCCGTACCAGGGGGTCGTCCGCGTTGAGGACGGCGCAGCCGTCCTCGGGCAGGACCTCCACCAACTCGCCCTTGGCCAGGGCGATCTGGTCCCGGCCGCCGAACTCGCCGATGTGGGCGGTCCCGACGTTGAGGACGAGACCGATCCTGGGCGGGGTCAGGCCGGTGAGGTAGCGGATGTGTCCGATGCCGCGCGCGCCCATCTCCAGGACCAGGTGCCTGGTGTCCGCGGAGGCGGTGAGCGCGGTCAGCGGCAGGCCGATCTCGTTGTTGAGGGAGCCCGGCGTGAAGACCGTCGGCGCGTGGCGCTGGAGCACCTGCGCGATCAGGTCCTTGGTGGACGTCTTGCCCGACGAGCCGGTGAGGGCGACGACTTCGGTGCCGAGGCGGCGTACGACGTCACGGGCGAGGGCGCCGAGGGCGGCCTGTACGTCGTCGACCACGATCGCGGGCACGCCGACCGGGCGGGCCGCCAGGACCACCGCGCAGCCCGCCTCGAAGGCGCGCTGCGCGTAGTCGTGGCCGTCGACGCGTTCGCCGGCGAAGGCCACGAAGAGCGAACCGGCCGCCACCTGGCGGGAGTCGATGACGACGGGGCCGGTGACCGTGACGGACGGATCCGGTATGTCGTGCGGCTGCCCGCCGACGATTTCGGCGATCTCGGCGAGGGAGAGGGCGATCACTACTTCATCCCTGACTTTTCTGGATGGCGGCGAGGAGCACCAGTCGGTCGTCGAAGGGGCGGACCACTCCGTGGATGTCCTGGCCCTGTTCATGGCCCTTGCCCGCGACCAGCACGGTGTCGCCGGGTTCGGCACGGGCGACGGCCGACGCGATGGCGGCGGCCCGGTCCTCGAAGACCTGGACCTCGCCGCGCTCGTGCTCGGGCACCTCGGCGGCGCCCGCCAGCATCGCGGCGAGGATCGCGAGGGGGTCCTCGGAGCGGGGGTTGTCGGAGGTCAGTACGGCGGTGTCGGCGAGCCGGGCGGCGGCGGCCCCCATCGGGGCGCGCTTGGTCCGGTCGCGGTCGCCGCCGCAGCCGAGCACGATGTGCAGCTTGCCCTCGGTGACCTTGCGCAGTGAGCGCAGCACCGACTCGACGGCGTCCGTCTTGTGGGCGTAGTCGACGACGGCAAGGTAGGGCTGGCCCGCGTCCACGCGCTCCAGGCGGCCGGGCACGCCGGGTACGGCGGCCACTCCGTCGGCGGCGGTCTGCGCGTCGAGGCCGGCGACGGCCAGCGTCACGATGGCGGCGAGGGTGTTCGCCACGTTGAACGGGCCCGGCAGCGGGGCGGTGGCAGAGATCCGCTCGCCCTTGGGGCCGACGACGGTGAAGGTGCTGCTGTCCTGGCGCACCTGGACGTCCTCGGCCCGCCAGTCGGCGTCCGGGTGGCCCTCGGCGGAGAAGGTGGTGATCTCGATCCCCGCCTCCGTCACGAGGCGCCGGCCGTACTCGTCGTCGAAGTTGACGACGCCGCGCCTGGCTCGCTGCGGTGTGAACAGCTGGGCCTTGGCCTGGAAGTAGTCCTCCATGCCGGAGTGGAACTCCATGTGCTCCGGGCTGAGGTTGTTGAAGACGGCGACGTCGAAGACGCAGCCGTCGACCCGGCCGAGCACGAGGGCGTGGCTGGAGACCTCCATGGCGACCGAGTCGACGCCGCGCTCGCGCATGACCGCGAACAGCGCCTGGAGGTCGGTGGCCTCGGGGGTGGTGCGCTCGGACTTGATGCGCTCGTCGCCGATCCGCATCTCGACCGTGCCGATCAGGCCGGTCGCGTGCCCGGCGCCGCGCAGGCCGCCCTCGACGAGGTAGGCGGTCGTGGTCTTGCCGGAGGTTCCGGTGATGCCGAGCTGGAGGAGCTCGCGCCCGGGGTGTCCGTAGATCTCGGCGGCGAGCTCGCCCATCCGGCCGCGCGGGTCCCCCGCGACCAGGACCGGCAGGCCGGTCGCGGCGGCGCGGTCGCGGCCCGCCGGGTCGGTGAGGATCGCGACTGCCCCCAGGCTCGCGGCCTGCGGGGCGAAGTCGGCGCCGTGCGCGTTGGCGCCCGGCAGAGCGGCGTACAGGTCTCCGGGGCGTACCGCCCGGGAGTCGTGCGTGATGCCGGTGACCTCTCCCGGTCCGGGGTTGCCCGTCCCCAGTCGCTCGGCCAGCTCGCCGAGCGGGGTCGGACGGGCCTGTTCCGGTCGGGGCGCTCCCGGCTGTTTCGCGGGGGCGTCCTGCTGGGCGGTTCGGTACTGATCAGCGTGTGGCACGGCGGTGAGCGTACCGGGCGCACCCGCCGGGTCGCCAAAAGAGGGGGGCACGGCGTCCTGGGTCCCGTCCTGGTTCCCAGGGCCCTGGGTGATGGTTGTCACTGAGGCTTCCGGATTCAGTCGTTGCCGCCGAAGGTGACGGGCAGGTTGGGAGGCTGGGCTCCGGTCGGCGGGATCTGGAGGGTCTTGAGGGCGAACTCCATGACCTGCTTGTAGATGGGGCCGCAGATCTGGCCGCCGAAGTAGCTGCCCCTGGTGGGGTTCTGGATGGCGCAGTAGACGGTGATCTTGGGGTTGTCGGCGGGGGCGAAGCCGGCGAAGGAGGCGGTGTAGCCCCGGTAGGTGCCGGTCTTGGGGTCGATGCGGTTGGCGGTGCCGGTCTTGCCCGCGACCCGGTAGCCGGGGATGGCGGCCTTGGTTCCGGTGCCCTCGGCGTCGCCGACGACCGACTCCAGCATCTGGGCGAGCGTCTTGGCGGTCTTCTCGCTGACCACCCGGGACTGCTTGGGTGCGGGAGCGGGGGTGAACCGCCCGTCGGGGCCCTTGGTGCCGCGCACCAGCGTCGGCTCGACGCGTACGCCGCCGTTGGCGATGGTCGAGTACACCGAGGCGGCCTGCATCGCGTTGAGCGAGAGGCCCTGGCCGAACCGGACCGTGTACTGCTGCGAGGTCGACCACTTGCTCGCGGGGGCGAGGATGCCCGGGGTCTCCCCGGGGAAGTTGAGCCCACTGGGCGAGCCGAGCCCGAACTTGCGCAGGTAGGAGTACAGGACGTTGTCGGCCTCGGCGTCGGTCTTGCCCAGCTGCTCGACGGCGAGGATGGTGCCGATGTTGCTGGACTTGGCGAGCACGCCGTTGAGCGTCAGGTTCCAGGTGGGGTGGTCGATGTCGTCCTTGAAGAGGCGGTCGCCGCGCTGGAGCCGGTTGGGCACCACCACGTGGGTCTCGGGCGTCGCGACGCCCTGCTCCAGGACCGCCGCCATGGACATGACCTTGGCGGTGGAGCCGGGCTCGAAGGCGTCCTGGAGCGCGGCGTTGCCCATGGCGGCCGAGTTGGCCTGGGCGAGGTCGTTCGGGTCGAAGCCGGGCGCGTTCGCCATGGCCAGGACCTCGCCGGTGTCGGACCGTTGCACTATGACGTAGCCGCGGTCGGCGCCGGACGTGGCGACCTGGTCGGAGATCGCCTTCTGCGCCATCCACTGGATGTCCCGGTCGATGGTCAGCTCGACGTCGGAGCCGGGCACGGCCGGGGTCTCGTGGGTGCCGGCGGTCGGCACCCGGCGGCCGCCGGACTGGGCGTAGGTGATCTTGCCGTCGGTGCCGGCCAGCTCCTTGTTCAGGGCCGACTCCAGGCCGCCGCCGCCCTTGCCGTCGGCGTTGACGTAACCCAGTATCCCGGCGGCGAGGTCGCCGTTGGGGTACACGCGCTTGGTGCTGGACTCGTTGAGGACGCCGGCCAGCACATTGGCGCCGGGGCCGCCCTTGGCGCGGTCGGCGGACGCCTTCTCGCCGAGGACCTTCTTCAGGTCCTTGATCTGGTTCCAGACCTGCGGGGTCTGCCGACGGGCGAGCACCACGTAGCGGGTCTTGGGCGTCTTGAGCTTCTTGGTGAGCTCCGACCGGCTCTTGCCGATCAGCGGCGCGAGCAGCGCGGCCGCCTGCGCGGCGGCGTCGGGGATCTTGGTGGCCTCGGGGGTGAACAGCGTGGGGTCGGCGGTGATGTCGTACGCGTCGACGCTGGTGGCGAGCGCGATGCCGGCCCGGTCGGTGATCCGGCCGCGCTCGGCGGGCAGCGCATAGCTGGCGTACCGGTTCTTGTCGGCCTTGGCCGCATACGCGCTGGCGTCGATGGCCTGCACCTGGAGGAGGCGTACGACGAAGGCCAGCATGACCAGGGTGAGGCCGAGGCTGACCAGGCGAAGCCGGGGCCGGTGGCTGCCGAGCCTGAGCTTCTTGGCCGCCGGGCGGCGGGCCGGCGGACGGGAGCGCGCGGGCGGGGGGACCCGGCGGCGCGGGGGTTCCTTGGGGCTCACTGCGTCACCTGCCGGGGGCCGTGGTCGGGGAGGTCTTCGCGGACTGCCGGGTCCGGGGGGCCGGGGTGTGGTGCTTGGGGCGTGCGGAGTCGGGGTTCTGCGCCACGGGCAGCGGCGCGGGTTCGGCGGCCTCGGCCGGGGAGGGGTCGCCCGCAGTGGCGAGGGCGCCCTTGACGGTGCCGTCGGGGCCCAGGAAGACGGGACTTCCGCCGGGGATCATGCCGAGGTCGGCGGCCCGGCGGGACAGCGCGTCGGGGGCGGACAGGTCGTCCACGTCCCGTTGCAGCGCCTGCTGTTCGTCGGTGCGTTCCGTGGTCTGTCTGCGGTACTCGCTGAGCTTGAAGGAGCCCGCGTTCAGCGCCGAGTTCAGCACCAGGAGGACGATGAGTCCGCCGCCGAGGAGCGTGACGACCAGGAGCACGAACGGGGTGCGGGCGGCACTGTTGGCCGCCTGCGAAGGCATCAGCCTGCCGAGCCGCGCGGCCGTGCCGCGCAGCTGCCTGGCCGGTTTGCTCACACGTCCTCCCTGATCCGCTGGACCCCCCGGAGCCGGGCGGGGGCCGCGCGCCGGTTCTCGGCGACCTCCTCCTCCGTGGGGAGTTCGGCACCGCGGGTGAGGAGCTTGAGCCGCGGCTGGTAACGCTCGGGCACCACCGGAAGCCCCGGCGGCGCGGTGTTGGCGGCGCCGGCCGCGAACACCTGCTTGACGATGCGGTCCTCCAGCGACTGGTAGGAGAGCACCACGACCCGGCCGCCCACCGCGATGGCCTCGACGGCCGCGGGGATCGCCCGCTCGACGCTGGCGAGTTCACCGTTGACCTCGATGCGCAGCGCCTGGAAGGTGCGCTTGGACGGGTTGCCGCCGGTGCGCTTGGCGGCCTGCGGCAGCGAGTCGCGGATCAGCTCGACGAGCCGGGCGCTGTTGCTGAACGGCTCCTTCTCGCGCTCGCGGACGATCGCCGAGACGATCCGCTTGGCCTGCTTCTCCTCGCCGTAGGCCCGCAGGATCCGTACGAGTTCGCCGGCCGGGTAGGTGTTGAGCACCTCGGCGGCGCTCATGCCGGTCGACTGGTCCATGCGCATGTCCAGGGGCGCGTCCTGGGCGTAGGCGAAGCCGCGGTCGGCCTCGTCGAGCTGCATCGAGGAGACACCGAGGTCGAACAGGACGCCCTGGACGCGGGGGGTGCCGAGACGTTCGAGGACCTCGGGCAGCTCGTCGTAGACGGCGTGGACCAAGGTGGCGCGCTCGCCGAAGGGGGCCAGGCGCTCGCGGGACAGGCGCAGCGCCTCCTTGTCCCGGTCGAGGGCGATCAGGCGCGCCTCGGGAAACTGGGTCAGGAGTGCCTCGCTGTGGCCGCCGAGGCCGAGGGTGCAGTCGACGACGACCGCACCCGGCTGGGTCAGGGCCGGGGCCAACATGTCCAAGCATCGCTGGAGCATCACCGGGACGTGTCGCTGGCTCAAAGCCGCCCTCTCAAGGATCCGGCGCAGCGTCGCGCATACGTGCCGGATCCCCGCTCCCCCGGGGTGGGGGACGAACGGCTGGCGCCGGGGAAGGGGCGTCAGCCGACCGGTGGGCGGGAGGAGGCCGAGCCGTACGTGCGCCGCGCACGCGGGTAAACGTAGGTCCGGGAAAGAGTGCTCCCCGGAAACTTGGGATTCCGTAAAGGGGGAGACCGTGTGTCACGGCTCCCACTTCGCGCCACTTTAGTCCACTCGTTCTTCGGGTCAATCAACCCTTCAGCGCGCCGCCGGGCACTTTTTTCACTCGTTCGGGTGAGTCGTCGCGGAGCCTGTGGGTTACCTCACAGACGTCCGAGTTGACGGTCTTTTTCCGCCCCCATGACAAGACTGGACGATCAGTGGCGGCTACCGTCATATGCATGTCGACTCCTGCGCACATACCCGCAGAGCCCCCTGTCCGTCGTCCGCACCTGACCGTCCAGGGCGGGGGGACGGTGACCGACCGGCTCGTCGAGGCGAACCGCCGGTACGCCGCCGCGTTCCGCGACCCCGGCATGGACGCTCGTCCCGTCCTTCACGTCGCCGTCGTGGCCTGCATGGATGCCCGGCTCGACCTGCACGCGGCGCTCGGTCTCGAACTCGGCGACTGCCACACCATCCGCAACGCGGGCGGTGTGGTCACCGATGACGTGATCCGCTCCCTCACCATCAGCCAGCGGGCGCTCGGCACGACGAGCATCATGCTGGTCCACCACACCGGCTGTGGTCTCGAAGCCCTCACCGAGGACTTCCGGCACGAGCTGGAGGACGAGGTCGGGCAGCGGCCGGCCTGGGCCGTCGAGTCGTTCCGCGACGTCGACCAGGACGTACGCCAGTCCATGCAGCGGGTGCGGACCTCGCCGTTCCTGCCGCACACCGAGGACGTGCGCGGCTTCGTCTTCGACGTGACGACGGGCCTGCTGCGGGAAATCGATCCGGTCGTCTGACGATCACAGGAACGGAAATAGGGGGACAACTCACAATCAATCCCCCGCAGTTGTCCACAGGCGAGTGACACGACGCGGTAACGGCAACAAGAATGCGGAAGTGACACCGGTCCGAACCGTTCGGCCGCGCTGTCCGTATTCCGGGGTGGGCCGGGCCGTTCGCAGTGCATCGGCCCGTATGAAAGGGCCGAGGAGGGCCGGGTGACGACCTATGACGATCGAGCGAGCCTCACAGATCTGACCGCCACAGCGGAGCGAGTCCGCAGGTCGGTGGAGAGTGTGATCGAGGGCAAGCCCGAGGTCGTACGGCTTTCGCTGACCGTACTGCTCGCGGAGGGGCACCTCCTGATCGAGGACGTGCCCGGCGTGGGCAAGACCATGCTGGCCAAGACACTGGCCAGGTCCATCGACTGCTCGGTCCGGCGCATCCAGTTCACGCCCGACCTGCTGCCCTCGGACATCACGGGCGTGTCGATCTACGACCAGCAGCGGCGGGACTTCGAGTTCAAGCCCGGCGCGATCTTCGCCCAGATCGTGATCGGCGACGAGATCAACCGCGCCTCGCCCAAGACGCAGTCCGCGCTCCTGGAGTCCATGGAGGAGCGGCAGGTCACCATCGACGGGCAGACCTACGAACTGCCCAGCCCCTTCATGGTCGTGGCCACCCAGAACCCGGTCGAGATGGAGGGCACCTACCCGCTGCCCGAGGCCCAGCGCGACCGGTTCATGGTCCGCGTCTCGATGGGGTACCCGACGCCCGAGGCCGAGCTCCAGATGCTCGACGTGCACGGTGCCCTCTCCCCGCTCGACGACCTCCAGCCGGTGGCGCACGCCCACGACATCGCCAAGCTCATCGACGCGGTCCGCAAGGTGCACGTGGCGGACTCGGTGCGGCGGTACGCGGTGCAGCTGGTCGGCGCGACCCGCAACCACCCGGATCTCAGACTCGGCGCCTCGCCGCGCGCCACGCTCCATCTGCTGCGCGCAGCGAAGGCGTCCGCCGCCCTCAGCGGCCGGGAGTACGCGCTCCCCGACGACGTGCAGGCCCTGGCCGTCGCCGTCCTCGCGCACCGGCTGCTGCCCACCGCACAGGCCCAGCTCAACCGGCGCACCGCCGAGCAGGTCGTCCTGGAGATCCTCCAGCACACGCCCGTTCCGCAGGCCGGGAATCCGCTGTACGGCCAGCAGCCGCCCGGCGCCCGGCGGCTGTGATGGCGGCCGGGGGGCTCCCCGCCGAGTCCGCCGAGGATCAGGCCATGGGCGGACTGTGGGCCGCCTTCGCCGGCCTGACCACCCGCGGCCGTTCCTTCCTCGCGGCCGGCATCGCCGCCGCGATCTGCGCCTTCGTGCTCGGCCAGGAGGACCTGCTGCGGGTCGGACTGCTGCTCGCCGTGCTGCCGCTGGTCTGCACGGTCGTGCTCTACCGCACCCGCTACCGCGTCGCGGGCAGCCGCAAGCTCGCCCCCGGCCGGGTCCCGGCCGGCGCCGAGGCCCGGGTCCAGCTGCGCATCGACAACGTCTCGCGGCTGCCCACCGGCCTGCTCATGCTCCAGGACCGGGTGCCGTACGTGCTCGGCCCGCGCCCCCGCTTCGTCCTGGACCGGGTCGAGGCGGGCGGCAAGCGCGAGGTCTCCTACCGGGTGCGCTCCGACCTGCGCGGGCGCTATCCCCTCGGCCCGTTGCAGCTGCGGCTCACCGACCCCTTCGGGATGTGCGAGCTGACCCGCGCCTTCAGCGCGTACGACACGCTGACCGTGATCCCCCGTACCGAGCCGCTGCCGCCGGTGCGGCTGTCCGGCGAGGCCGCCGGGTACGGCGACGGGCGGCACCGCTCGCTCGCGCTCGCCGGTGAGGACGACGTCATTCCGCGCGAATACCGGCACGGCGACGACCTGCGCCGGGTGCACTGGCGCTCCACCGCCCGCTACGGCGAGCTGATGGTGCGCCGCGAGGAGCAGCCGCAGCGGGCCCGCTGCACGGTGCTGCTCGACACCCGGGACATCGCGTACGCGGGCGCGGGCCCCGACTCGGCCTTCGAGTGGGCGGTCGCGGGTGCGGCCTCCGCGCTGGTGCACATGCTGGAACGGGGCTTCTCCGTACGGCTTTTGACCGACACCGGCAGTTCGGTGCCCGGCGAGGGCGCGGGCGGGTTCGCCGGCTCCACCCAGGACTCCTCGGACTCGGCCGGGCTGATGATGGACACCCTCGCGGTCGTCGACCACTCCGACGGCGGCGGCCTCTCGCGCGCGTACGACGTGCTGCGCGGCGGCAACGAGGGGCTGCTCATCGGGTTCTTCGGCGACCTCGACGAGGAGCAGGCGGCGGTCGCGGCGAAGATGCGGCGGCGCAGCGGCGCGGCGGTCGCCTTCGTGCTCGACAGCGGTCTGTGGATGCACGGCTCCGAGGCGCGCGGCCCGGTCGAGGAGCGGCTGCGGCTGCTGCGCGAGTCGGGCTGGACGGCGCTCGCGGTGCGTCCGGGAGCGGCCCTGCCGGAGCTGTGGCGCTTGGCGGGCCAGGAACGTACGAAGGCGGGAGCGGCGCCCGGCGGCGCGGCCGGCACGGCAGGGGGATGGTCATGAGCGGGCGCGGACGGCTGGCGCTGTGCGCCTACGCGGCCACGGTGATGGCGGCGTGCTCGATGCTGCCGCTGGTCGACCCGGCGAGCTGGATCCTCCAGGCCGCGTTCCTGCTCGCGATCCTGAGCGGGGTCGGCGCGCTGGCCCGGCGGGTGCCGCTGGCCCGGCCGCTGACCGTGCTCGCCCAGGCCGTGGTGGCGCTGTTGATGGTGACGCTGGTGTTCGCGCGCCAGCAGGCGATCGGCGGGCTGCTGCCCGGCCCCGAAGCCTTCCAGCATCTCAACTCCCTTCTCCAGCAAGGCACTTCGGACGTCGGGCAGTACGCGATCCCGGCGCCGGCCACCCCGGGGATCCGGCTGATGATGGTCGGCGGGGTGCTGATCATCGGCCTCGCGGTGGACGCGCTCGCGGTGACGTTCCGCAGCGCGGCCCCGGCGGGCCTGCCTCTGCTCGCGCTGTACTCGGTGGCCGCGGGGCTCTCCGGGGGCGGCGCGAGCTGGCTCTGGTTCGTGCTCGCGGCCGCCGGCTATCTGTTGCTTCTGCTCGCCGAGGGCCGCGACCGGCTGTCGCAGTGGGGGCGGGTCTTCGGCGGCGCCGCGCGGGCACCCGGCCGGCCTCAGCAGAGCGTGTTCGAGAACAACGCGCCGCTGGCCCCGGTCCGCACCGGGCGGCGCATCGGGGCGCTCGCGCTCGGCATCGCGCTGGTGATCCCGGCGATGCTGCCCGCGCTGGACAGCGGGCTGCTCGGCGGGGCCGGCGGCGGTGGCGGCGGGGACGGAGCCGGCGGGACCATCTCCGCGGTCAACCCGCTGGTGTCGCTGCAGAACAGCCTGAACCAGCCCGAGGACCGCGAGGTGATGCGGTACAACACCAACGCTCAGGACACCAAGGAGATGTACCTGCGGATCGTCGCTCTCGACGAGTTCGACGGGGCGTCCTGGAAGTCCTCGGAACGGCACATCAAGGACGTGCCCGATCCGCTGCCGAAGCCGGACGGGCTGAGCACGGCGGTCGCGACCACCGAGGTGCAGACCAGCATCTCGGCGGCCGGCTGGTACGCGCAGAGCTGGCTGCCGATGCCGTTCCCCGCGACCCAGGTCAAGATCAAGGGCGACTGGCGGTTCGAGCCGGTCGGGCGGACCCTGGTGGGCGACCGCAAGCAGACGACCCGGGGCGCGCAGTACACGGTCTCCAGCCTCCTGGTGCGGCCGACGGCGGCCCAGCTGGCGGATGCCCCGAGTCCGTCCGCGGACCTCCTGAGGGAGTACACCCGGGTCCCCGACTCGCTGCCTTCCGTGGTGAGCGCGACCGCGCGGCAGGTCACCAGCGGCGCCGCGAACAACTACGAGAAGGCCGTCAAGCTCCAGGACTGGTTCTCCACCAGCGGCGGCTTCACGTACAACACGCACGTCCAGTCGGGCAGCGGCACCGAGGCGATCGCGGGCTTCCTCAAGGAAAAGGAGGGCTTCTGCGTCCACTTCTCCTTCTCGATGGCCGCGATGGCCCGCACGCTGGGCATCCCGGCCCGGGTCGCGGTCGGCTTCACGCCCGGCGCGGCGCGTCCGGACGGCACGATGTCGGTGGGCCTGCGCGACGCGCACGCCTGGCCCGAGCTGTACTTCGAGGGCGTGGGCTGGACCCGTTTCGAGCCGACGCCGACGCGGGGTTCCGTCCCCGACTACACCCGGCAGCAGGCCCCGGCGGGCGGCCCGAGCAGCCCGGCCGAACCGTCCAAGCGCGCCTCGGCGCAGCCCTCGGCGGCGCCCTCCGCCACGGATTCCTGCCCGCCCAGCGCACGACGCCTGGGCGACTGCGGCCCCTCGGCCGCGGGGGGCGTCGCGGGCCCGACGGACAGCGGTCCCTCGGCCTCGGCCCTGGTCGGTAGTGCCCTGGGAGTGGCCGCGCTGCTCGTCCTGCCGCTGCTGCCCCTGCTGTGGCGCAGGCGGGTGCGGGCCCGGCGGCTCGGCTCGGGCGGGCGCACCCCGGCCGACGCGGTGGCCCGTACGCTCGCGGCCTGGCAGGAGATCACCGACACGGCCTGGGACTACGGCATCGCGCCCGACGACTCCCGGACGCCCCGCAAGGCGGCGGCGCGGGTGATCCGCCTGGGCCGCCTCGACGGCCCGGCGGCCGAGTCCGTCCACCGGGCGGCGGCCGCGGTGGAGCAGGTCCTGTACGCCCCGGAGCCCCGGCCCACCCCGGGCCTGGCGGACGACGTGACCCGGGTGGCAGCCGGCCTGCAGGCAGCGGCGGGCCGGTGGCTGTCCCTGCGAGCAATTCTCGCCCCGCGCTCAGCCGTCAGGGTGATCTGGTCCCTGTCGCGACGCTGGGAACGGGCGAGGGCGGGAGTGGCGGTCCGCACGCAGGCCCTGGCCGAGCGCCTACGCCCCCGCCGGGGCAAGGAGACCCCGCCGGAACCCGCATCCGGCACCTGAGCGTCCGCCCTGGGGCTCCGCCCCGTGCTGAAGGTGCCGGTGCCGGCCAGGACCAACACTGCCGAGGGCGCGGGGAACTGCGCGACCAGCCACCGGCGGCCCGCAGCCGAACGACGGGCCTGGGGCGCACCCCACGGACCTGGGTATGCCAAAGGGGCGGTCACCTCAAGAAGGTGACCGCCCCTCGGTACAGGTCAGAACGGGGCGGGGCTAGCGCCCCTCGTCGCGACGCCGCTGCCAGCGCTGCTCGATCCGGTCCATCATCGAGCGCCGCTGCCGGGCCTGCCGCGGCGCGGCGGAACCACCCGCACGCGCCTGTTCACCGGGACGCGGCGCCTTGCGCCAGCCGGTGACCGCGAGCACCGCACATCCGAGCATGACGAGGAAGCCCACCACACTGATCCAGATCTGGGTCATGACACCGGTCATGAGGAGCGCGATACCCACCAGGAAGCCAAAGACCGCCTGGTAGACCCGTCGCCGGGTGTATGTACGCAGCCCGCTTCCCTCAAGCGCTGTCGCGAACTTGGGATCTTCGGCGTACAGCGCTCGCTCCATCTGCTCGAGCATGCGCTGCTCGTGCTCCGAGAGCGGCACGGAGTCCTCCTACTCGTCGGTCGCGGGGGGCGACCGGATGCGGCCCCTTCAGGATAGGCAGGGAATCGCCCCCGTGAAACCCGCCCTCTACGCCAATTCGCCAGCCGGGCCGCCACATCGGCTCGGCTGTGGAGATTCAATTCCCCATCAGCCGATCCGTCATGCCGGACGGTGTCCCCCGATCATACGGGGCGAAGCCGCCGATCGGGGGGCCTGTGGCGTACTCCATGCAGCACAGCGTCGCTGATCAGCCCGCCGGGGACGGGCGGAGCGGGGTCAGCCGCGCTTCTCGCCCAGTACATGCAGCTGGGTGGCGACGGCGTGGAAGGCGGGCAGTTCGGCAGCCGCGGCCTCCAGCTTGAGGAGCGCGTCCAGGGCGCCCGGCTCGGTGTCCACCAGGACGCCGGGGACCAGGTCGGCGAAGACCCGCACGCCGTGCACCGACCCGGCGGTGGCCCCGGCGCCGCCGACGAGCTCGGTGAGCTGCTCGGCGGTGAACCGGTGCGGGACCGGGTCGCCCGCGCCCCAGCGGCCTGCCGGGTCGGACAGCGCGTGGCGGGCCTCGGTGAAGTGTCCGGCGAGCGCGCGGGAGAGCACCGCGCCGCCCAGGCCCGCGGCGAGCAGGCTGAGCGCGCCCTGCGGACGCAGCGCGTCCACCGCGTTGCGCACGCCTTCCGCCGGGTCCTCGACGTACTCCAGGACGCCGTGGCACAGCACCGCGTCGTAGCCTCCGCGCTCGACCACGTCGAAGAGGCCGAGGACGTCGCCCTGGACGCCCTGGACCCGCTCGGCGACCCCTGCCTCGGCGGCCCTGCGCTCCAGTGCGAACAGTGCGTTGGGGCTGGGGTCGACCACCGTGACCCGGTGTCCGAGGGCGGCCAGCGGCACCGCGAAGTTGCCGGAGCCGCCACCGGTGTCGAGCACGTCCAGGGCCTCGCGCCCGGTCGCCTCGACCCGGCGGTCGAGCGCTTCCTTGAGGACCTCCCAGACCACGGCGGTACGGAGGGAGGCGCGGGGGCGCATGGGGTCCGACACGGCAGTTGACTCCTCGGCGCGGTGCCGCCGCGGACGCGGCGTGGGAAGGGGTTGCGACGCGTCCACCCTAATGGGAGGTGAAGCGGCGTCCCGTCATCCCTGGCACCTGCCCGAGCCGTTCCGGATCAGCCGCGGGCCACTGCCGCCGGGCCGGACCGGGCGCCGTCAGCCGGCCCCCCGTTCCTCCTCCGCCTCCGGCTCGCGTGTCCTGGGCTGGGGCAGCACGGGCTGGAGGACCAGGAGGCGCTCGACCAGGCGCAGGAACATCGCCGCGTCGCGGAGCAGGTCGTCGGCGTCCCGGGTGGTGGCCGCGCCCTGGATGCCGGCCTCGGCGCGGGCCCGCCGGTCCGCCCCCGAGGCGAACAGGGCGCTCCACTCGGTCAGTTCGGGCGCTATCTCCGGCAGCACTTCCCAGGCGCTGCGGATCCGCTGCCTGCGGCGCGGGCTGGTCTCGGGCCGGCCGCGCGCGGCGAGGACGGCGGCCGCGGTGCGCAGGGCGGCCAGATGGGCCGTCGCGTACCGCTCGTTGGGGGCGTCGAGGACGGCCGCCTCGTCCAGGCCGCCGCGGGCCTGGGCGAGCAGGTCGAGGGCGGCGGGTGGCGCACCGGCCCGGCGCAGCACGGGGTGGACGTCGTTGGGGGCGCCGTTCAGTGAGGGGGCAGGGCTGCTGGCGCGGCGCCGGGGTGCGGCTGCTGCGTGGGAGCTGGCCATGACGAACCTCCTGTCGTCGTGTGACGGCACTGTGGCCGTATGTGTCCATCGTGAGGCCCCCCACTGACAATCGGCCCGAATCGGCCGCCGGCCTGCGGCTTTGCCTCGCATACGGGTTCGGGCTATCTTTTGTACTGACCAGTCAGTTCAAAATAAGGGGGCCGGAGTTCCGGCCCGGGGGACGCGCAGAGCAGGGGGGAATGTGGAAAGCCCGCACTCGGAAGTGACCGGCGCGGCGATCCGTGCCGAGGGCTTCGGGCTCAAGGGGCCGCGCGGCTGGGCCTTCAGGGGGGTCGGCATCGACGCGGCCCCCGGCTCGCTCGTCGCGGTCGCGGGCCCCTCCGGTTCCGGCCGGACCTGCCTGCTGCTCGCCCTCACCGGCCGGATGAAGCCCGCCGAGGGCTGGGCGCAGGTGGCCGGCCATCAGCTGCCGCGCAAGATGGCCGCCGTGCGGCGGATCAGCGCACTCGGCCATGTGCCCGGCGTCAGCGAGCTCGACCCGGCGTTCACCGTCGCCGAGCACCTGCGCGAGCGCGTGATGCTGCAGCGCCGCTACGACGGTTCGGTGCGGGCGCTGCTGCGCTCCCCCGCCCGGCGCCGGGCCGAGTCCCGCGCCCGGATCGACGAGGCGCTGGCCGCGGCGGGCCTGGACCTCGCCTCGCTGCCCAAGCGCGACCACACCTCCGTACGCGATCTCGAACGCCTTGAGGCGCTGCGTCTCACGGTCGCGCTCGCGCTGATCCAGCGGCCCCGGCTGCTCGCGGTCGACGACACCGACCTGAAGCTGTCGGACGCCGAACGGGCCGCCGCCTGGGCGCTGCTTCGCTCGGTCGCGGACGCCGGCACCACCGTGCTCGCGGTGTGCAGCGAGGCGCCCGCCGAGGCCGACATCACCGTAGTGACGACAGAAGTGGGCGCCAAGGACGGGGCCACGAACGAGGAGGGGGCGGCGGATGCGTTCGCCACGACTGGCAGCGCTTGAGCTGAAGCGTTTCGGCAGGGGGAAGCTTCCGCGGGCCGCACTGGTCGCGCTGCTCCTGCTGCCGCTGCTCTACGGCGCGCTGTACCTGTGTTCGTTCTGGGACCCCTACAGCCGGCTCGACCGGATTCCGGTGGCGCTCGTCAACGACGACAAGGGGGCGGATGCCGCCGGGCAGAAGCTCCATGTGGGCGACGACCTCAGCAAGAAGCTGCTCGACAGCAAGACCTTCGAGTGGCACGAGGTCAGCGGCGCCGAGGCGCGCAAGGGCCTGGAGAAGGGCACGTACTACCTGTCGCTGACGATGCCCGCCGACTTCAGCAAGAGGATCGCGTCCAGCTCCGGGGACGTCCCCGAGACGGGCGCGCTCCAGGTGCGGACCAACGACGCGAACAACTACATCGTGGGGTCGATCTCCAAGACGGTGTTCTCCGAGGTGCGCGCCGCCGCCTCCAGCAAGGCCTCGCGCTCCTTCCTCGACAAGATCTTCATCTCGTTCGGGGACATCCACGACGCCACCGAGAAGGCCGCCAAGGGCGCGGGCGACCTCAAGGACGGGCTCGGCAAGGCCAAGGACGGCTCCAAGGCACTGGCCGACGGGCTCGACGACGCCAAGGACGGCAGCGGCAAGCTGGCCGGCGGCATCACGAAGCTCGACACGGCCGCGGGCACCCTCGCGGGCGGCGCCCAGCAGGTCGCCGACGGCACCCAGCGGATCGCGGACGAGGCCAACGGGGCGGCCGAGAAGGCGCGGCCGCACCTCAAGGACAACGGCAAGACCGTCGGGGACTCCGCCAAGCTCCTCGCCGACTCGATCCAGCCCGTACGGGAAAACCTCAAGAAGATCATCGAGCTCGCCCCCGAGGCGGCGACCGGCACCCGCAAGGCCTCCGAGGACCTCAACACGCTCTACCAGCAGCTCTGTGTGGACAAGCCCGCCGACGGCAAGGTCTGCCCGGCGCTGAACGAGGCCAAGAAGGTGATGGCCACCGGCGCGACCCTTACCGCGGACGTCAACAACCTCGTCAAGGACCAGGGCGGTGATTTCAAGAAGCTCGACAAGGACCTCGAAGACCTCCAGACCAAGGCCAGGGACCTGGCCGAGAAGGCGCCGCAGCTCTCCACCGACCTGGAGACGAAGGTCGCCGACATCAACAGGCTGAACAAGGGCGCGCACGCCGTCGCCAAGGGCGCGGCCGACATCCACGCCGGTCTGGGCACCGCCAAGACGGGTTCCACCGGCCTCGACACGGGCGTCGGCAAGCTGAAGAAGGGCGCGAGCGCCCTGGACGGCGGGATCGTGAAGCTCTCCGACGGCTCCGTCCAGCTGTCGACCGGCCTGCACGACGGCGTGGGCAAGATCCCCGACTACGACAAGCAGCAGCGCGACCAGCGCACCGACGTGATGGCCGACCCGGTCAGGCTGGCCTCGCAGGCGATGCACAAGGCGCCCAACTACGGCACCGGGTTCGCCCCGTACTTCATCCCGCTCTCCCTGTGGGTGGGCGCGATGGTCGCGTACATGCTGATCCAGCCGCTCAACCGGCGCGCCCTGGCCGCCGGGGCCTCGGCCTGGCGGATCGCGTTCGCGGGCTGGCTGCCGGTGGCGGCCGTCGGGGTGCTCCAGATCGCCGCGCTGATGTCGGTGCTGCACTTCGGGCTCGGCCTCGAAATGCAGCGGACCGCGGGAACGCTGGGCTATCTGGCGCTGACCTCCTGCTGCTTCGCGGCCATCGTGCAGTGGCTGAACGCCAAGTTCGGGGCGGCCGGGCGCATCCTGGTGCTCGCCGTCCTGATGCTCCAGCTGACCTCGGCGGGCGGCACCTACCCCGTCCAGACGAGCCCGGCGTTCTTCAACGCCATCCACCCCTACCTGCCCATGAGTTACGTCGTGGACGGGCTGCGCAGGCTGATCACCGGCGGTGACCTGGGCGTGGTGTGGCAGGGCTGTGCGGTCCTGGCGGCCTTCACCGTGGGCGCCCTCGCGCTGACGGCGCTGTCCGCCCGGCAGAAGCAGGTGTGGTCGCTCGACCGGCTGCACCCCGAGCTGAGCCTGTGAGAATCGACGCCATGGACAGCAGCAGCACCAGACGGCAGGCGACCCGGCAGAAGCTCTACGAGGCCGCTGTGACGCTCATCGCCGAACAGGGATTCTCGGCCACCACGGTCGACGAGATCGCCGAGCGGGCCGGCGTCGCCAAGGGCACGGTGTACTACAACTTCAAGAGCAAGACCGAGCTCTTCGAGGAGCTGCTGCGCCACGGCGTGGGTCTGCTGACCGCGTCTTTGCAGGCGGCCGCGGACGAAACCGCCGAGCGGGGCGGAACCAAGGTCGAGGCGCTTGACGCGATGATCCGGGCCGGCCTGGACTTCATCCACCGCTACCCCGCCTTCACCCAGCTGTACGTCGCCGAGCTGTGGCGCACCAACCGCGCCTGGCAGTCCACCCTCCTGGTGGTGCGCCGGGAGGCGGTGGCGGTCGTCGAGACGGTGCTCAGGGACGCGGTGGCGGAGGGCGAGCTGAGCGAGGAGATCGACATCCCGCTCACGGCCGCGGCCCTGGTCGGCATGGTCCTGGTGGCCGCGCTCGACTGGCAGGCCTTCCAGAGCGAGCGCTCCCTGGACGACGTCCACGCGGCGCTGTCAAGGCTGTTGCACGGCAGAGTCAGCGGCCGGTAGGCCCGGCTCCGGAAACGAAAATACGCCGGGCCGGTGCGGTTCAAATCCTCCATGAACCGCACCGGCCCGGCGCTTCCCCCCGAACGTCCCCCCGGGTCTCCCCCCGTACCCCGTTACGTCCAGGGAGCCGCGCCGGTTCCGCCGCCCCGTGTCGGCGGTGCCGGCGCCGCGCCCCTTCCGTGGGCTCCACCTTCCCGTCCGCGCAGGTAGGAGCCCATCCGTGCAGGTACTCATCTCACCTCCTAGGTACGGATACTCAGACGTCCGTGCTCAACCTCAGTCGTCAACGGCCGGATCTGGTTAACATCGCGACCGTGTCCGTACTCCCCCTCGTGTTCACCAGCGGCTGGGCGAGCGGGGTCAACGCGTACGCGGTGGTCCTGCTGCTCGGCATCTTCGGCGCCACCGGCCTCACCGACGACGTGCCCGAGGCGCTCCAGCGCCCGGACGTCCTGATCGCCGCCGGCGTCCTGTTCCTCTGCGAGGCGGTCGCGGACAAGGTCCCGTACGTCGACTCGGTCTGGGATTCCGTGCACACGGTGATCCGGCCGATCGCGGGCGCGGTCGTCGGGGCGCTGCTTGCCGGACAGAACGGCTCGCTGCCGGATCTCGCGGCGGGCGCGGTGGGCGGTTCGACGGCGCTGATGAGCCACCTGGTCAAGGCCGGGACGCGGATGGCGGTGAACACCTCGCCCGAGCCGTTCAGCAACATCGCGCTGAGCACGGCGGAGGACCTGGGCGTCGCCGGGATCATAAGTTTCGCGATCTTCCACCCGCTCGCGGCGGCCGTGATCGCGGGCACCCTGCTGCTCATCGGCATCGTGATACTGGTCGTGCTGTGGCGCAGGATCCGCCGTTTCCGGCGGCGCAGGGCGCAGCGCCGGGAGGAGAAGCGGCTGGCCGCGGCGGGGGTTCGGCGACCGCCGGAGTGAGTTGTCAGTGGCGGCGGATACAGTCGCGGACATGGCACGGATTGCGGTGATCGGCGCCGGTGTGGGCGCCATGGCGGCTGCTGCCCGGCTGGCCGTGGCAGGCCACCGGGTGACGGTGTACGAGCGCTCGTCGACGTACGGCGGCGCACTGGGGCGGTTCGAGCGGGACGGGTTCGTCTTCGACACCGGCCCCGGTCTGCTGCGGCTGCCCGCCGTCTACCGCGACCTGTTCGTGAAGACCGGCAAGGAGCCCCTGGAGAGCCTCGTGGAGCCGGCTCCGGTGGATCCGGCCTCGCGCCACCTCTTCGCCGACGGTACGCAGGTGTCGCTGCCCAACGCCTCGCGCGCGGGCGTGATGTCGGCCCTCGACGCGGCTCTGGGGGCGGGCGCGGGCGAGCGCTGGGGCGCGTTCCTGATCCGGGCCAGGGAGGCCTGGGACCGCACGCGCCGGCCGCTCCTGGAGGAGCCGCTGTGGCCCAACTGGCAGGTCCTGGCCCGCGAGCCGTATCCCGCGCCGAAGCGGCGCCGGCTGCTCCGCCCGCCCCGGCAGGCGGCCACGCTGGGCGAGATCGCCGAGTGGGAGCTGGGCGGCGGGCACCTGGGCACGCTCCTGAAGAGCTACGCCCTGGAATACGGCCTGGACCCGGACACGACCCCCGCCTCGGCGGCGGTTCTGCCGTACATGGAGCAGACCTTCGGCAATTGGTACGTGCGCGGTGGCATGCGGGAGCTGGCGCGCGCGGTGTACGAGCGCTGCCTGGCGAGGAGGGTCGAATTCGTCTTCGACGCCGAGGTGGCTCGGGTCCGCGAGAAGGACGGCCGGGCGGCGGGCGTCGAGCTGGCTGACGGCACCCTCGTGGAGGCGGACCACGTGGTGTGCGGCGCGGACCCGCGCGGCCTCGAACGGATGCTGCCCGGCCGGGAGTTGTGGGGGCCGGACACCGTCCGCCCCGCCGCCACGGCCCGGCCGAGCCGTTTCACGGTGCTGCTCGCCCTGCGCGGCGCCCGCCCCGCGGACGCCGCGCACCGCACGGTGGTCCACTCCCCCGACGCCACGGCCGAGGCCCGCGCGGCCTTCACGGGACGGCACGACGAGCCGCCGACGGTCACGGTGCTGCGCCCCGACGATCCGGCGGTGCGGCCCGACGACGACCACGAGGCGGTGACGCTGACGGCGACGGTCGCCCACGGCGGGCCGGTCGACTGGACGGACGAGGCGCTGGTCCAGCGGTACACGGACAGGCTCATCGAGGCCGCCGCACGGGCCGTGCCCGACCTGCGGGAGCGGATGCTCTGGCACGAGTCCCGCACCCCGGTCCACATCGCGGAGGCGACCGGTGCCGGGGGCGGCTCGGTGCCCGCGCCCTCGCTGGCCGGCGCCGGGGCCACGCTGCTGCACCCGTCCAACACCACCGGTCTGCCGGGTCTCTACCTGGCGGGCGGCTGGGCGCACCCGGGCGGCGGGCTCGCGCACGCCGGGATGACGGGCGCGCTGGTGGCGGGGCTGATCGTGGAGGGCGACGACTTCCGCGGCTCGCAGTGAGCCCCGGCCCGGCGAACGGTCCGGGGAGCGGTGCCGGGATCGGTCAGTAGCGGTAGGGCTGCTGCTCGGGGTAGTGCGGCAGATCCGGGTGGTTCGGGTCGTACGGCTGCTGGCCCGGCTGCTGCGGCTCCTGGGGCTGCTGCTGCTCGTAGGGGACGTACTCCCCGTCGCGCTGCTGCGGCACCCAGACGCCGCCGGGCGGGGTGTCCGTCGCGTACTGCGCGGTGAGCGGGTCGGCGGGGTAGGACTGCTGGCCGCCGAAGCTGTCGTAGCCGTTGTACGTGCCGTATGCCTGGCCGCCGTTGCCGATGTACGGGTCCGAGTAGGCGGCGTACTGCTGCTGCCCGGCGCCGGGCTCGTCGTACTGCGGGGCGTAGGGGTCGGCGTACGGCTGCTGGGGGTCGTAGGCGGGGTACTGTGCCTCGGGCTGCTGGGCGGGGCTGTAGATGCCGTACTGGCCGGTCTCGTCGGGCATCGGCTGCGGCTCGTAGACCGAGTCGCCGTGGCCCGGACCGGCGTGCGGCATCTCGCCGTTCTCGTCCGGTGAGCCGGCGGCGGAGACGTCCTCGTACTGGAGGTCCGAGACTTCCAGGACCGGTTCCGGGGCGGGGGCGCTCTTGCCGCGGCTCGCCCTGCGGCGGCGGCTCGCGCCCGGCCTGCCACCGAGTGCCCAGCCGGTGGAGAAGCCGCGCCGGAAGGAGAGCGTGACGTACACCTGGCCGACGGCGAAGGCGATCGCACCCAGGATGATCACGAACACGGACGGGATGAGGACGCCCAGGACCACGCCCACGAATCCGGTGAAGGCGAGCAACCGCCAGCGCAGCCGCGCCTTGTACTGCAACAGCACCTCGCCGAGCAGCCACAGTGCGACAATTGCGAACGCGATGTAGAGGACCGTCCAGCCCATGTACGCCCCTCATTCTCCTGCCCCGGGTACAGCTGTCCCCTGACCCGGGCCGGTTTTCGGCTACGCCTGCTGGTGCAGGCCGAGATTCTCGTAGATTTCGAGCGTCGCCGTGGAGTTGTTGAGGGTAATGAAGTGCAACCCGGGTACGCCATCGGCGAGCAGCCGCGAGCAGAACTCCGTGGCGAACTCGATGCCAATGGAGCGTACAGCGGCCGGATCGTCCTTGACGGCAAGCATCCGGTCCCGCAGGTGCTCCGGGAAGGCCGCGGTGCTGAGTTGGGGCAGTCGTTCCAGCTGCTTCACGCTGGTCACGGGCATGACTTCGGGGATGATCGGGGTCTCGCAGCCGGCCGCCGAGACCCGGTCACGCAGCCGCAAATAGTTCTCGGGCTCGAAGAACATCTGCGTGATGGCGTAGTCCGCGCCCGCGCGGCACTTGTCCACGAAGTGCCGGATGTCGGAATCCCAGTCCGTGGAGCGCGGGTGCATTTCCGGGAAGGCCGCGACGCCGACGCAGAAATCGCCCGATTCCCGGATGAGCTCGACGAGTTCAGCCGCGTATGTCACGCCCTGGGGGTGTTTGACCCACTCGCCCATGGGGTCGCCCTTCGGGTCGCCGCGCACCGCGAGGATGTTGCGGATCCCGGCATCGGCGTACTGCCCCACCGTGTGGCGCAGCTCGGCGACCGAGTGGCCGACGGCGGTGAGGTGGGCGACCGGGGTGAGGGTGGTGTCCTCGGTGATCTGCTGGGTGGCCTCGACGGTTCCGGTACGGGTGGAGCCGCCGGCTCCGTACGTCACGGAGACGAAGTCGGGGGCAACCGCTTCGACCCGGCGCAGCGCGTTCCAGAGGTTCCGCTCGCCCTTCTCGGTTTTGGGCGCGTAGAACTCGAAGGAGTACGTCGTCTCGCCGGTCGCGAGCATGTCGCGCACGGTTCGCGCGCGATCAGTCCTGGTGGAAGCTGTGCCTAGGGCCATACTGGCAGGTTAGCCAGGGCTGGTCGGCACCCCAACAAACGAGGGTGAATTGTCTCAATTGCCGGACTTCTGTCCACCCCTCGGACAGGGGGCTACGCGAGCCGCTCCCGGACCCGCTTGGCGAGGTCGGCGGCGGCCGCGGCCGGGTCGCCGGCCTCGGTGATCGCCCGTACGACGACGACGCGGTCGGCGCCCGCGTCCAGAACCTCGTCCAGGTTGCCCGCGTCGATGCCGCCGATCGCGAACCAGGGCCGGTCGGTGCCGAGCGAGGCGGTGTGGCGCACGAGGTCGAGGCCCGGCGCGTACCGGCCCGGCTTGGTGGGGGTGGGCCAGCAGGGGCCCGTGCAGAAGTAGTCCACACCCGGCTCGGCGGCGGCCGCGGCGGCCTCCTCGTTCGCGTGCGTGGAGCGGCCGATCAGCACCTCGTCGCCCAGGATCGCCCGCGCGGCGGGCACCGGCAGGTCGCCCTGGCCCAGGTGCAGCACGTCGGCGCCGATGGCGTGCGCCACGTCGGCCCGGTCGTTGACCGCGAGCAGCTTGCCGTGCCGGCGGCAGGCGTCCGCGAAAACGGCCAGGTGCTCCAGCTCCTCGGCGGCCTCCATGCCCTTGTCCCGCAGCTGCACTATGTCCACGCCCGACGTAAGGACGGCGTCCAGGAACTCGGGCAGATCGCCCTGGCTCTTACGGGCGTCGGTGCACAGGTAGAGGCGGGCGTCGGCGAGCTGCTCACGGGCCGTGGGCATGGAAGGTCCCCCGTTGGTGTTCGTCTTCGGCCGGGCCGCGCGGTGTACGGGCCGGGTGGACCGGACCGTACACCGCGGGCTTGCCGGCACTGTCGGGTGGGCTGTTACGACTCAGAGGGCGAGCGCCTGGGCGCGGCGCTTCACCTCCGTGCCGCGATTCTCACTGAGGGCCTGCGCGGGGGTGCCGGGCAGGCTCGGGTCGGGAGTGAAGAGCCACTCCAGCATCTCCTCGTCGGAGAAGCCGTCGTCCCTCAGCAGCGTCAGCGTCCCGACCAGGCCCTTCACCACCTTGTCGGTGTCGATGAAGGCGGCGGGCACCTGCAGCGCCCTGTTCTCACCGCGGCGTACGGCGATGAGCTGGCCCTCCTTGACCAGCTGCCGTACGCGCGTCACCTCCACGTCCAGCATCTCCGCGATGTCGGGGAGGTAGAGCCAGGCGGGGACGAGAGCATCAATCTTTGCGTCAATCTCGGTCACGGTCACAAGCGTGCCACCTCGCACTGACACTCGGTACCGGGGTGGTCCCTCGGGGGCTGTGCCCCCGGCACCCTCCGCGGCGTGTCGGCGGGGGCTGCGGCCCTCGGACCCCCTTCTCCTCAAACGCCGGAGGGGCTCGATACTCGCTCGGCTGCCGACCGTGCGTGGTTGCTCGCGCAGTTCCCCGCGCCCCTTGGCAGCATGTTCGCCGGCCAGAACCTCGACGTCCGCGCTACCCCTGCACCGCCGACTTCAGCGGCACAGCCGAATCCGTCACCCTTTCCCTGTCCAGGGGCTTGGCCGTCTCGATCAGTTTGCGGCCCTGGGCCAGGTCTCTTGGGCGGCCCACTGCCAGGACCGCCACCAGCGCGCCCTCCCGGAGCCAGCAGACCGACCACGGGGCCTCGGACGGGTCGCCGCGCCAGACCAGTTCGTCGGCGTCCGTGTGGTGGCCCGCGTACTGGACGAAGCGGCCGAACTGCTCGGACCAGAAGTACGGGACCGGGTCGTAGTCGGCGGCGGCCTCGCCCACGATGTCGGCGGCGACCGTGCGCGGGCCCTGGAGCGCGTTGTCCCAGTGATGGACGAGCAGGCGTTCGCCGAATCGGGCCGAGGGGAAGGAAGCGCAGTCGCCGACCGCGTACACGTCGGGGACCGAGGTGCGCAGGCGGGCGTCCGCGGTGATCGCGCCCTCGGGGCCGAGGGCGATGTCCGAACCGGTCAGCCAGCCGGTCGCGGGGCGGGCGCCGATGCCGATGACCACCGCGTCGGCGGGCAGCCGGCGGCCGTCGGCGAGCAGCACCTCGCCCGGCACGACCGCCTGGACCCGGGCGCCGGTGAGGAGTTCGGCGCCGGACTCGGCGTACCAGCCGGCCATGGGGGCCGCGACCTCGGCGGGGAGCACCCCGGCCAGCGGGCGGTCGGCGGCCTCGACCACGGTGACCTCGCAGCCCGCGTCGCGCGCGGCCGTCGCGAACTCGGCGCCGATCCACCCGGCGCCCACCACCACGATCCGGTGCCGCTGGTCGAGGACCGGACGCAGGCGCCGCGCGTCGTCGAGGGTGCGCAGCAGATGGACGCCGGGCACCCCGCCGCTGCCGGGCAGGGTGAGCGGTTCGGCGCCGGTGGCGATGACCAGGGTGTCGTAGCCGACCTCGCCCGCCTCGGTGACCACCACGTGCTCGGCGGGCCGCACCCCGGTGACTTCGAGGCCCAGGCGCAGGTCCACGCCGAGGGCCTCGAAGTCCACCTCGAAGGCGGAGCCCTCGGCCTTGCCGAGCAGGACGGCCTTGGACAGCGGGGGCCGGTCGTAGGGCTGGTGGGGTTCGGCGCCGATGAGGGTGATGGCTCCGGCGAAGCCCTGTTCGCGCAGGGCCACCGCGGTCTGCACGCCGGCCATGCCCGCGCCGACGACGACCACGTGCCGCGTTTCGGAATGCGTCTGCTGTTCGCTCACCCGATCACCATAAGCAGCTGACTGTTCGTCAGGTAAGGGGTCCGGTCAACGCGGGCACCCCCCGGTCGCCCGGACGCTCCCTTACTCGGGGCTGGGGGCTCGGGCTATGGTGGCAGGCGTAAAGCACTCGCGGGAGCCCGGACGCACCGGGCTGAGAGGGAGGCTGGCGGCCTCCGACCGTACGAACCTGATCCGGGTCATGCCGGCGAAGGGAGGGGCTGGACGCCCATGCGTTCTTCACGAAACGGGTCCGGGAACGGGTCCGACGTCCTCGTGGTCGGGGGCGGCATCATCGGGCTCGTCACCGCCTGGCGGGCCGCCCAGCGCGGCCTCGGTGTCGTGCTCGCCGACCCCGAGCCGGGCGGCGGCGCCGCCCAGGTCGCGGCCGGGATGCTCGCCGCCGTGACCGAGCTCCACTACGGCGAGCAGACGCTGCTCGCCCTCAATGTCGAGTCCGCCCGCCGCTACCCGGCCTTCGCGGCCGAGCTGACGGAGGTCACCGGCCTCGACACCGGCTACCGCGCCTGCGGCACGCTCGCCGTGGCGCTCGACTCCGACGACCGCGCCCACCTGCGCGACCTGCACGCGCTCCAGGTCCGCTGCGGCCTGGAGTCCGAGTGGCTGTCCGGGCGCGACTGCCGCCGTCTGGAACCCATGCTGGCGCCCGGCGTGCGCGGCGGTCTGCGAGTCGACGGCGACCACCAGATCGACCCGAGAAGGCTGGCGAAGGCGCTGGTCAGCGCGTGCGTACAGGCCGGGGTGCGATTCACGCACGGCTGGGCCGAGCGGCTCTCGGTCGTACGGGAGCGGGCCTCGGGCATCGTCCTGGCGGACGGCACCGAGCTCGCCGCCGACCAGGTCGTGCTCGCCGCGGGCAGCCTCAGCGGCCGCCTCGCGGGCGTACCGGAAGAGCTCCTGCCTCCCGTACGTCCCGTGAAGGGCCAGGTCCTGCGGCTGACCGTGCCGCCCGCCTACGCGCCCTTCCTGTCCCGGACCGTGCGGGCGGTGGTGCGGGGCAGCGAGGTCTATCTCGTACCGCGCGAGAACGGCGAGCTCGTCGTCGGCGCCACCAGCGAGGAGCTCGGCTGGGACACCACGGTCACCGCGGGCGGGGTGTACCAACTCCTGCGCGACGCCCACGAGCTGGTGCCGGGGATCACCGAGCTGCCGCTCACCGAGACCCGGGCCGGACTTCGCCCCGCCTCCCCCGACAACGCGCCCCTGCTCGGCCCGACCGCACTGCCCGGGCTCCTTCTCGCGACCGGCCACTACCGCAACGGCGTGCTGCTCACCGCGGTCACCGGCGACGTCATGGCGCACGTCCTGACCACCGGTGAACTGCCCGACGAGGCGCGCCCGTTCACCCCCCGACGCTTCACCTGCGCACCTTGGGAGCTGACGACCGCATGACCATCTCCGTCAATGGCGAGCCCCGCGCGCTCGCCTCCGGGACCACCCTCGACGCCCTCGTCGCCACCCTCACCCCGTCCCGCTCCGGGGTCGCGGCCGCCGTCAACGAGGCGGTCGTGCCGCGCAGCGCCTGGCCCACGACCACGCTCGGCGACGGCGACCGCGTCGAGGTCCTCACCGCCGTACAGGGGGGCTGACATGGCCGACGATTCTCTGACCATCGCCGACACCACCTTCGACTCCCGCCTGATCATGGGCACCGGCGGGGCGCCCAGCCTGGACACCCTGGAACGCGCGCTCGCGGTGTCCGGCACCGAGCTGACCACCGTCGCGATGCGCCGCCTCGACCCGACCGTGCAGGGCTCGGTCCTGTCCGTCCTGGACCGCCTCGGCATCCGGGTGCTTCCCAACACCGCGGGCTGCTTCACCGCGGGCGAGGCCGTGCTCACCGCGCGGCTTGCCCGCGAGGCGCTGGGCACGCACTGGGTGAAGCTGGAGGTCGTCGCCGACGAGCGCACCCTGCTTCCCGACCCGATCGAGCTGCTCGACGCCGCCGAGGTGCTGGTCGACGACGGGTTCACCGTGCTGCCGTACACCAACGACGACCCGGTCCTCGCGCGCAAGCTGGAGGACGTCGGATGCGCGGCGATCATGCCGCTCGGCTCCCCCATCGGCTCCGGCCTCGGCATCCGCAACCCGCACAACTTCGAGCTGATCGTGGACCGGGCGAGCGTCCCGGTGATCCTCGACGCGGGCGCGGGCACCGCCTCCGACGTGGCGCTCGCCATGGAGCTCGGCTGTGCGGCGGTGATGCTGGCCTCGGCGGTGACCCGGGCCCAGGAGCCGGTCCTGATGGCGGAGGCGATGCGGCACGCGGTGGAGGCGGGCCGCCTGGCCCACCGCGCGGGCCGCATCCCCCGCCGCCACTTCGCCGAGGCGTCCTCGACGATGGCGGGCCGGGCGGCCCTCGACCCGGAGCGGCCCGCGTTCTAGCCGGCCCGCGTCACAGCTCGGCTTCAGTCCGGCCCCTTGAACGCCTGCGGCGTGAAGGGGCCCGGACGGCGCTCGTAAACTCTCCCCGTGGATACGACCCTTCATGACCCCCTCGTCGGGCAGGTGCTCGACGGCCGCTACCGCGTCGACGCGCGCATCGCCGTCGGCGGTATGGCCACGGTCTACCGGGCCGTCGACACCCGCCTCGACCGTGTGCTCGCCCTCAAGGTGATGCACCCGAGCCTCGCCGCCGACGCCTCCTTCGTCGAGCGCTTCATCCGCGAGGCCAAGTCGGTGGCCCGGCTCGCGCACCCCAATGTGGTCGGCGTCTTCGACCAGGGCGCGCAGGATCAGTACGTCTACCTCGCGATGGAGTACGTCGCGGGCTGCACCCTGCGCGACGTGCTGCGCGAGCGCGGCGCGCTCCAGCCCCGCGCGGCCCTCGACATCCTGGAGCCGGTGCTCGCGGCCCTCGGCGCCGCCCACCGGGCCGGTTTCGTCCACCGGGACATGAAGCCCGAGAACGTCCTGATCGGGGACGACGGCCGGGTCAAGGTCGCCGACTTCGGCCTGGTCAGGGCCGTCGACTCGGTGACCAGCACCACAGGATCGGTCCTCGGCACCGTCTCCTACCTGGCCCCCGAGCAGATCGAGCACGGCACCGCGGACACCCGCGCCGACGTGTACGCGTGCGGTGTCGTCCTGTACGAGATGCTCACCGGCGCCAAGCCGCACCACGGGGACACCCCCGCCCAGATCCTCTACGCCCACCTTCACGAGGGCGTGCCCGCGCCGTCCGCGGCCGTGCCCGGCCTCGCCCTGGAGCTGGACGAGCTGGTCGCCTCGGCGACCGCCCGCACCCCCGACGTCCGCCCGCACGACGCTGTGGCGCTGCTCGCGCAGACCCGTACCGCCCGCGCCGCCCTCGACGACGAGCAGCTGGACGCGGTCCCGCCGGGCGCGCACTCCTCGGCAGGCCTGAGCGGCGCCGACGACCGTACGAGCGTGATCCCGCGGGCCCTGACGACACCGGTCAGGCCGGCGGCCGGGCCCATGCCCGCCGAGGCCGTCCGCGAGGAGTCCGTCAACCGCACCAGCCGGCTGATCATGCCGCAGCGCATCGAGGACGAGCCGGAGCCCGCGCCCCGCAGGCCGCGCCGCCCGTCGCGCGGCCGGTTCGACAACCGGCGCGGCCTGATCGCGATCGTGGCCGCGCTGCTGCTGATCCTCGGGGTCGGCGCGGGCGTCTGGTACATCAACTCCGGCCAGTTCACCCGGGTTCCGGCCCTCATCGGGCAGAGCGAGGACGCGGCGAAGAAGAAGCTGTCGGGCGCCGGGCTCGGCGTCAAGAAGGTCGACCGGCAGTTCAGTGACACCGTCGAGCGGGGCCAGGTCATGTCGACCGACCCGGCGACCGGCGCCCGCATCCGGGGCAACGGCTCGGTCACCCTGGTCGTCTCGCGCGGTCCGGAGACGGCGCAGGTGCCCCAGCTGGACGGGATGCCGCTCGACAAGGCGAAGAGCGAGCTGAACAAGGCGGGCTTCGCGCCGGGCGACACCTCCAGCGAGTTCAACGAGAGCGTCCCGCAGGGCTCGGTGATCCGCACCGACCCGGCCGCGGGCATCAAGCGCCACACGGACACGGCCGTCTCGATGGTCGTCAGCAAGGGCGCCCCCGTCGACGTGCCCGGCGTGGTCGGCGACTCGGTGGCCGATGCCACCTCCGCCCTCCAGAGCGCCGGGCTCCAGGTCACCGTCGCGCCCGACCAGGTCAACTCGGTGCAGGACGCGGGCAAGGTCGCGGCCCAGTCCGCCGCCGAGCACGCCCAGCTCGCCAAGGGCGACAGCGTGACGCTGACCGTGTCCAAGGGCCCCCGGATGATCCCCGTGCCCAAGGTGACCGGCGAGAAGGCCGCCGACGCCCAGCGGGACCTGGAGAAGGCCGGCTTCAAGGTGAAGGTCGACCGCGGCTTCCCGTTCCTCAGCGACGAGGTGTCGGGCCAGTCCGTCGCCGCCGGCGCGCAGGCGCCCGAGGGTTCCACCATCACCATCACCACCAAGGGACTGTAGGTAGTCACCCCATGCGCAACCCCATCGGCGGCCACGTCCCCGTGGCCGGCGGCCTCGCCACGACCGGCCTCGCCTACGCGCGCGAGATCGGCGCCGAGACCGTGCAGGTCTTCGCCGCCAACCCGCGTGGCTGGGCCACCCCCACCGGGAACCCGGCCCAGGACGAGAAGTTCCGGGCCGAGTGCGCCGAGGCCTCGATCCCGGCGTACGTGCATGCCCCGTACCTGATCAACTTCGGCTCGCACACCGAGGCCACGGTGGAGAAGTCGGTGGAGTCGCTGCGGCACTCGCTGCGCCGGGGCCGCGAGATCGGCGCGCTCGGCGTGGTCGTGCACACCGGTTCGGCGACCGGCGGACGTCCGCGCGCGGAGGCTCTCGCGCAGGTCCGTACGCATCTGCTGCCGCTGCTCGACGAACTGACCCACGACGACGACCCGTTCCTGCTCCTGGAGTCGACGGCCGGGCAGGGCGCCTCACTGTGCTCGCGCACCTGGGACTTCGGCCCGTACTTCGAGGCCCTGGACGCCCACCCCAAGCTGGGGGTCTGCCTCGACACCTGCCACATCTACGCGGCAGGGCACGACCTGGCCGGGCCCGGCGGGATGAAGCAGACCCTGGACCTCCTGGTGGAGACCGTCGGCGAGGGGCGGCTCAAGCTGATCCACGCCAATGACTCCAAGGATGTGGCCGGCGCACACAAGGACCGCCACGAGAACATCGGCACCGGACACATCGGCGAGGAGCCGTTCCGCGAGCTGCTCGCGCACCCGGCGACCGAGGGCGTGCCGCTGGTGATCGAGACCCCGGGCGGCAAGGAGGGGCACGCGGCGGACGTGGCCCTGCTGAAGTCCCTGCGGGCGTAACTCCAGGTCTAGAGCTCGGGGCCGTCCCCGGGCTCCTCCTGGTAGGAGTAGCGCTGCTCGCGCCAGGGGTCGCCGATGTTGTGGTAGCCCCGCTCCTCCCAGAAGCCCCGGCGGTCCGCCGTCATGTACTCGATGCCGCGGACCCACTTGGGGCCCTTCCAGGCGTAGAGGTGCGGAACGACCAGGCGCAGCGGGAAGCCGTGTTCGGCGGTGAGCAGCTCTCCGCCGTTGTGGGTGGCGAAGAGGGTACGGTCGCCGAGGAAGTCGGCCAGGCGCAGGTTGGAGCTGAAGCCGTACTCGGCCCACACCATGACATGGGTGACATCGGGTGCGGGCGGCGCGAGTTCGGCGATCGTGCGGGCGCTCACCCCGCCCCATTCGGCCCCGACCATCGAGAACTTGGTGACGCAGTGCAGGTCGGCGACCACGGTCTCGAACGGCAGCGCCGAGAACTCCTCGTGGTTCCAGCAGTGCTTGTCGCCGTCGGCGGTGGCTCCGAAGACCCGGAACTCCCAGCGCTCCGGCTTGAACTTGGGGACCGGACCGTAGTGGGTGACCGGCCAGCCGCGCTGGAGGCGCTGCCCCGGCGGAAGCTCCGTCTGCGCTGCTCCCTGCCGCTCCCGGCTCTCCGGCTGACCCATGACTCCATGGTGACAGACCCCGGGGGGTGGTGGTGACCAGGGACGTCCCGATTCGGGCAACTCCTACTAAGCGTGCACTTACTGGACGCTCTCTGATCACGGTGCAAGGATGCGCGGAACCTGCCCAGTTACCGCTTGGAAGGAGCCTCTGCGATGCAGGGCGACCCCGAGGTCATCGAATTCCTGAATGAGCAGCTGAGTGCCGAGCTGACGGCGATCAACCAGTACTGGCTGCACAGCGCGATGCAGGCCAACTTCGGCTGGACGAAGCTGGCCAAGTACACGCGTCATGAGTCGATCGACGAGATGAAGCACGCGGAGGTGCTGACCGACCGGATCCTCTTCCTGGACGGCCTGCCGAACTTCCAGCGGCTCTTCCATGTGCGCATCGGGCAGACGGTCACCGAGATGTTCCAGGCGGACCGGCAGATCGAGGTCGAGGCGATCGACCGCCTCAAGCGCGGCATCGAGGTCATGCGGGCGAAGGGCGACATCACGTCCGCGAACATCTTCGAGTCGATCCTGGCGGACGAGGAGCACCACATCGACTACCTGGACACCCAGCTGGAGCTGGTCGACAAGCTCGGCGAGGCGCTCTACATCGCGCAGCTCATCGAGCAGCCGGAGAGCTAGGAACTACGCGGCCTCGTCCAGGACCGGGGCCGACTCCGGGGCGACCGCGGTCAGCGCGGGCTTGCCCTGGTCCACCAGCTCCCGGCGGGGGCAGGCGCCGCGGCCGAGGAGCGCCTGGATGCGGCGTACGCACGAACCGCAGTCGGTGCCGGCCTTGCAGGCGGAAGCTATCTGGCGGGGGGTGCAGGCACCGCCGTCCGCGTGCTTCCTGACCTGCTCCTCGGTGACACCGAAGCAGTTGCATACGTACACGCGGTTCACCTCCCGGAGCGATCGACGCGGGGATCGATGGGTAAGGCCAGTCCCGGTTGATCGGTTCCCGATCCCTCGGTGAGGCTAACCTAACCTTACCCGGCACTCCGGGTGCGCAAAAGCCCCGGATACGCCAGTGGGGCGCGGATCACATCGATCCGCGCCCCACTGTGCTGCGTACGGGACTACTGGTCGCGGTACATCTCGGCGACCAGGAACGCCAGGTCCAGGGACTGGCTGCGGTTCAGGCGCGGGTCGCAGGCCGTCTCGTAGCGCTGGTGCAGATCGTCGACGAAGATCTCGTCGCCGCCGCCCACGCACTCGGTGACGTCGTCACCGGTGAGCTCGACATGGATGCCGCCCGGGTGCGTGCCGAGCGCCTTGTGGACCTCGAAGAAGCCCTTGACCTCGTCCAGGACGTCGTCGAAGCGGCGCGTCTTGTGGCCGGAGGCCGCCTCGAAGGTGTTGCCGTGCATCGGGTCGGTGACCCAGGCGACGACCGCACCGGACGCGGTGACCTTCTCGACGAGGTCGGGCAGCTTGTCGCGGACCTTGTCGGCGCCCATGCGGACGACGAAGGTCAGCCGGCCCGGCTCACGGTCCGGGTCGAGGCGGTCCACGTAGGTGAGCGCCTCGTCGACGGTGGTCGTCGGGCCGAGCTTGATGCCGATCGGGTTGCGGATCCGGGAGGCGAACTCGATGTGCGCGCCGTCCAGCTGCCGGGTGCGCTCACCGATCCAGACCATGTGGCCGGAGGTGTCGTACAGGTGGCCGGTGCGGGAGTCGGTGCGGGTCAGCGCCGACTCGTAGTCGAGCAGCAGCGCCTCGTGCGAGGCGTAGAACTCGACGGCCTTGAACTCGGCGGGGTCGGTGCCGCAGGCCTTCATGAAGTTGAGCGCGTTGTCGATCTCGCGGGCGAGCTGCTCGTAGCGCTGGCCGGAGGGCGACGACTTCACGAAGTCCTGGTTCCAGGCGTGCACCTGGCGCAGGTCGGCGTAGCCGCCGGTGGTGAAGGCGCGGACCAGGTTGAGCGTCGAGGCGGACGCGTTGTACATCCGCTTCAGGCGCTCGGGGTCCGGCACGCGGTCCTTCTCCGTGAAGGCGAAGCCGTTCACGGAGTCGCCGCGGTAGGTCGGCAGGGTCACGCCGTCGCGGGTCTCGGTGCCCTTGGAGCGGGGCTTGGAGTACTGGCCGGCGATGCGGCCGACCTTCACCACGGGCACGGAGGCCGCGTAGGTGAGGACGGCGCTCATCTGGAGGAGGGTCTTCAGCTTGGCCCGGATGTGATCGGCCGAGACGGCGTCGAAGGCCTCGGCGCAGTCGCCGCCCTGGAGGAGGAACGCCTCGCCCTGGGCGACGGCTCCCAGACGGGCGCGCAGCTGGTCGCACTCGCCCGCGAAGACGAGCGGCGGATACGACTCGAGGTCCGCGATCACATCGCGCAGAGCCTCGGCATCGGGGTACTCGGGCTGCTGCGCCGCGGGAAGGTCACGCCAGGTGTTTACGTTCACGGTCACCGGACCCACATTACGGGGTCCGCCAAGCCGTCCACCCCAGCGACCAACAAATGAGACGCCTGCCACGCGGAGGCGACCAGGCAGCCGCCAAGGCCTGAAACCTCTCCTACCTCTCCCCCCGCACGTCACCCCCTGTTAACCTCACGCCACTTACTGAATACAGGGCAAAGCGACCAGGGGTGGGTGTGAGCCGAAGCGTGAGCAGAAGGCAGCAGAGACACGTAGCGAAGAAGTTCCTTGCCTACGGGGTGGCCGGGGCCGTGGCCGTCACCGCGTTGGGCTCGGTGGCCGTGGCGGCGCCGCGCGTCGTGGGGGCGACGCAGGACGACGGAGGGCAGCCGGGCTCGGCCCTGCAGGCCCAATTCGCCGGAGCGGCAAGAGAGTTCAAGGTTCCGCAGAGCGTCCTGATGGCGGTCTCCTACCGCCAGACGCTCTGGGAGGACCACGACGGCAAGCCCAGCACGTCGGGCGCGTACAACGTCATGGGTCTGACCCGGGTCATGCCCGGTGACGTGGCGCCGCCCAGCGCCCAGGAGCAGCTGGCGCACCTCAACATGAGCGGTGACCCGGCGGTCATGAAGAAGTTCGACGCCAAGAAGGCGCCGACCTCCGAGCCCGCCGTCGACACCAACGACCCGGCGCTGCACACGCTGGACGAGGCCGCGAAGCTCATCGGCAAGCCGGTGGACGCGGTACGCACCGACGCCGCCCAGAGCATCCGGGCGGGCGCGGCGCTGCTCGCCCGGTACCAGCGCGCGGCCACCGGCTCGCTGCCGGCCGACCCGGGCGGCTGGTACGCGGCGGTGGCCCGCTACAGCCAGGCCCCCGACGCCAAGGGCGCCGGCGCCTTCGCCGACCGCGTCTTCGAGACGGTGCGCTCCGGCGAGAGCCGGCTCACCACGGACGGCCAGTACCTCGCGCTGCCCGCCGACCCGGCGGTGAAGCCGGTCAAGCCGGCGAAGATGCCGCTGGCGGCAGGCACCGGCAAGGCCGCGGCCGACGCCGCGACGCCCGAGTGCCCGGCGGGTCTGCCGTGCGACTTCAAGCCGGCGAACGTGAACAACTACAACCTCGCCACCCGGCCGGACAACGGATTCGACATCCGGCAGATCATCATTCACGACACCGAGGGCAGCTACGACGGTTCCGTCGCCGTCTTCCAGGACCCGACGGCGCAGGCGAGCACGCACTACCTGGTCAAGGACGACGGCAGCCTCGTCACGCAGATGGTGGCGACGAAGGACGAGTCATACCACGCGGGCAACAAGACCGTGAACATGCACGCGCTCGGCATCGAGCACGTGGGCTTCGCGATCAAGGACGGCAGCTGGTACGGCGAGCCCCTCTACGACGCGTCCGCGACGCTGGTCAAGTACCTGGCGGACAGATTCGGCATCCCGGTCGACCGCGAGCACATCATCGGCCACGACGAGGTGCCCGGCGTCCTCGACCCGAACGTGGCCGCGATGCACTGGGACCCGGGCCCGTTCTGGGACTGGAACCACTACATGTCCCTGCTCGGCGCCCCGACCGGCGCCGGCGGCGCGGGCCAGCCGCTCAGGGCCGGCCAGGTCGTCAAGGTCGTACCGCCGTTCACCTCGGCGAACCAGCCTCCGCTGACGTACGGCGGCAAGAACGTCACCCCGCGCCCCGCGAACTTCGGCTACCTGTACGCGACGGCCTCGACGGCGACGCCCATCGCCGACCCGTACATGCCGAACGTGCTGTGGAGCGACGGGCCGAACTGGGGCGACAAGGTCGTCGCCGGCGGCAGTTACGTGGTGGCCGACTGGAGCGGTGACTGGACGGCGATCTGGTACGGCGGCCGCAAGGCCTGGTTCTACAACCCGGGCGGCCAGTACACCTCGGTCGTGTCCCCCTCGGCCCCGGTCGTCCTGAAGGCCAAGGGCACCGCCGCGGTCCCGGTCTACGGGCGCGCCTACCCGGAGGACGCGGCGTACGCGGGCACCGGGGTGCCGGTGCAGAACAACAACTCGGCCTCGCTGTCGAAGTACGGCATTCCGGCCGGCCAGACCTATGTCGCCGCGGGCGCCCCGGTCGCGGGCGACTACTACTACGGCGGCACCACGCTCGGCACGCTGGTCAAGGGCACCCAGACCTTCTACCCGATCCGGTACAACCACCGGATCGCCTGGGTGCGGACGGCCGACGTCGAACAGGTCACCCCGGCGGGTCCGGTGCGCGCCGACGACCGCTACAACCTGCTCGCGCGGGACGCGAACGGCGGCTTCTGGCAGTACCAGGGCTCGGGCGACATCGCACAGCCCTTCCTCACCCGGTTCAAGATCGGGAGCGGCTGGGGCATCTACGACGCCATGACGGACCTGTCGGACTTCCGTGCCGACGGCCAGGGTGACCTGATCGCCCGGGACACCTCCGGGGTGGCCTGGTACTACAAGGGCAGCGGCAACCCGGCGGCCCCGTTCGGCGACCGCGTCAAGCTCGGCGCGGGCTGGGGCGCCTTCACCTCCCTGGTGGGCGCGGGCGACCTGACCGGTGACGGCCGGGCCGACCTGATTGCCCGCGACGGCAACGGCAAGCTCTGGCTCTACCCGGGCAACGGCGGCCCCGCCTTCGGCGACCGCACGCAGATCGGCAGCAGCTGGCAGATCTACGACCAGATCGTGAGCACCGGCGACCTCGACGGCGACGGCAAGGGCGACTTCGTGGCGCGCGAGCCGTCCGGGAAGCTGTGGTTCTACCCGGGCACGGGCAGCGCGGTGCAGCCCTTCGGCGACCGCCACCAGATCGGCACCGGCTGGAACATCTACAACTCGATCGTCAGCTCGGGCGACCTGGACGGGGACGGCAAGCCGGACCTGACCGGCCGCGACGCCGACGGCAAGCTGTGGTTCTACCCGGACAACGGCGGCTCGGCGCAGCCGTTCGGCGACCGCCGCCAGATCGGCACCGGCTGGAACATCTACAACACGCTGCTCTGACCAAGAGATCCCGATGGCACTGCCTCCCGGCGGTGCCATCGGGTAGAGTGCCCGGCATGTTCGCGCACTCGACCCAGAACTGGTGGTGGACCGCTCATCCGGCGGCCCGCTGATTTCTGCGCGTACACAGACTCGCGAAGGCCGCCCCGAGGGGCGGCCTTCAGTGTTTCCCGGGCTGTTCCTCCCGCTCACCACCGGAAGGAACCACCCACCTCATGCTCATCCAGAGGCTGTTGGACGAGAACTGCCCGCCCTTCGCGCTGCTGCGCAGGCGCACCCCGGGTCATGATCACGACATCGTCGAGCTGCTGATCGGCGAGGTCCACGAGGCCGAACACCTCGCCGACCTGCCCGTCGGGGACCGGCCCGCGCTCGCCCTGGTGCCGTTCCGGCAGATCAGGGAGCGCGGCTTCGACGTCCGTGACGACGGGACGCCGCTCTCGGTCCTGGTCGCGGACGAGACGTACGAACTCCCCCTCGCGGACGTGCTCGCCGAGCTGCCCGCACACGAGGTGCGGGTCAGCGGCGGCGGCTTCGACGTCGGCGACGAGGAGTACGCGGGGATCGTGCGGCGGGTGATCGACGACGAGATCGGCCGCGGCGAGGGCGCCAACTTCGTCATCCGGCGCACGTTCACCGGCGAGATCCCCGGCTTCGGACGGGCCGACGCGCTGGCCCTGTTCCGCCGCCTGCTGGTGGGTGAGCAGGGCGCGTACTGGACGTACGTCGTGCATACCGGCGGGCGCACTCTGGTCGGCGCAAGCCCCGAGGTGCACGTGCGGATGTCCGGCGGCACGGTGGTCATGAACCCGATCAGCGGGACCTACCGCTACCCGGCGGGCGGCCCCACGCCGGAGGACCTGCTGACCTTCCTCGCCGACCGCAAGGAGACCGACGAGCTGTCGATGGTCGTCGACGAAGAGCTCAAGATGATGTGCACGGTCGGCGACATGGGCGGCGTCGTGATCGGCCCCCGCCTGAAGGAGATGGCCCATCTCGCGCACACCGAGTACGAGTTGAGGGGTCGCTCCTCGCTCGACGTCCGCGAGGTCCTGAAGGAGACGATGTTCGCGGCGACGGTCACCGGGTCGCCGGTGCAGAACGCGTGCCGGGTCATCGAGCGGTACGAGGACGGCGGGCGCGGCTATTACGCGGGCGCGCTCGCCCTGCTCGGCCGGGACGCGGGCGGCTCCCAGACCCTGGACTCCCCCATCCTGATCCGCACGGCGGACATCTCCCCCGAAGGGCACCTCAGGGTCCCGGTCGGCGCCACGCTCGTACGTCACTCGGACCCGGCGAGCGAGGTCGCCGAGACGCACGCCAAGGCGGCCGGTGTCCTGGCGGCGCTCGGGGTGCGGCCCGCCCGGCCGGCCACCGAGTCCGTACGTGCGCGCCTCGCCGACGATCCCCGGGTGCGGGCCGCGCTCGATGCCCGCCGGGCCGACCTCGCGCCGTTCTGGCTGCGGATGCAGGACCGGCCGGCCGAGCCGAGCGGGTCGGCCCTGGTGGTGGACGGCGAGGACACGTTCACGGCGATGCTCGCGCACGTGCTGCGCTCGGCCGGCCTCGCGGTCTCGGTGCTCCGCTACGACGTCCCCGGGCTGCACGCGCGGGTGCTCGGCCACGAGGGCCCGGTGATCCTCGGCCCCGGTCCGGGCGACCCCGCGGATGCGGCCGACCCGAAGATGGCACTGCTCCGCCCGCTGGCCGCGGCACTCCTGCGCTCGCACCGGCACGGGCTGCTCGGCGTGTGCCTGGGCCATGAGCTGATCGCGGCGGAGCTCGGCCTGGAGATCGTGCGCAAGCGGGAGCCCCACCAGGGCGCGCAAGTGCGGATCGACCTGTTCGGCCGCGAGGAGACGGTGGGCTTCTACAACAGCTTCGCGGCGCGCTGCGCGGGAGAGCTGCCCGGCGTGGAGATCGCGCGCGACCCGGTGACCCACGAGGTCCACGCGCTGCGCGGCCCCGGGTACGCGGGCATCCAGTTCCACCCGGAGTCGGTGCTGACCCTGCGCGGCCCGGAGGTGGTCAAGGACCTGCTCGCGGGGGTGGCCGCCGTGCGCTGAGCCGGGTTACGGCACTGCCGGGACCAGGACGTTCTCGGTGTGGCGGCCTGCCGCGTAGGCCGCCACGTTGTCCACCGTGGCCGCGATGATCTGGCCCACCGCGTCCTGGGTGTAGTACGCCTGGTGCGAGGTGACCACCACGTTCGGGAAGGTCATGAGGCGGGCCAGGATGTCGTCCTGGACCGCCTCGAGCGACTTGTCGAGGAAGAAGAGCCCCGCCTCGGCCTCGTACACATCGAGGCCGACGCCGGCGAAGCGTCCCTTGCGCAGCTCGCCCACCAGCGCGTCCGTGTCGATGAGCCCGCCCCGGCTGGAGTTGACCAGGATCGCGTCGTCCTTCATCCCCGCGAGTTCCCTGCGCCCGATGATGTGCTGGGTCGAGGGCAGCAGCGGCACGTGCAGGCTGATCAGGTCCGCGTTCGCGAGGAGTTCTTCCTTGTCGACGTACTTCATGCCGAGCTCGACGCAGGCCTGGTTCTGCGCCGCGTCCCAGCCGAGCAGGTTCATGCCGAAGCCATGGGCGATCCGGGTGAACGCCTCGCCGATCTTGCCGGTGCCGAGGATCCCGGCGGTGCGGCCCCGCATGTCGCGGCCGAGCAGCCCGTCGAGGCGGAAGTCGAAGTCGCGGGTGCGGTTGGAGGCCCGCACGATGCGGCGGTTCACGGCCATCGCCAGGGTCCAGGCGAATTCGGCGACCGAGTACGGCGAGTAGTAGGAGACCCGGGCGATGGTGAGGCCGAGGCGGGCGGCCACGTCCAGATCGATGTTGTTGAAGCCGGTGGAGCGCTGGGCGATCATCCGCGTCCCGCCGGCGGCCAGGCTCTGCAGCACCTGGGCGTCGAGGGCGGCGTTGACGCTGGTGGAGACCACTTCGTATCCGGCGGCGATCGGCACGGTGTCCCGGGTGAGGAAGACGTCCAGGCAGCGCACGTCGTGGAGTCCCGCGAAGGCCTTCTCGATCAGCGGCTTCTCGTCGGCCTGCACGCCGAATGCCAGGATTTCCACGACTTTCCCCTTATCGGCGCTTCCTGGCCATCAGGCCAGTCATGAGGGCTATGGGCCGGATATCGCGAATATACGGCCCATGGCCCGGACCCGCCCGGCCGGGATCCGGGCGCAGGCCCTCAGCCGAAGAAGACGCCCACCTCGGCGTAGAGCGCGGGGTCCACGGTCTTCAGCTTCGAGGTGGCCTCCGAGATCGGCACCCGCACGATGTCGGTGCCGCGCAGCGCGACCATCTTGCCGAAGTCGCCGTCGCGCACCGCCTCGATGGCGTGCAGGCCGAAGCGGGTGGCGAGCCACCGGTCGAAGGCGCTCGGGGTGCCGCCGCGCTGGACGTGGCCGAGGACCGTGGTGCGGGCCTCCTTGCCGGTGCGCTTCTCGATCTCCTTGGCCAGCCACTCGCCGACGCCGGAGAGCCGCACGTGCCCGAAGGAGTCGAGCGTGCCGTCCTTGAGCACCATTTCGCCGTCCTTGGGCATGGCGCCCTCGGCGATGACGACGATCGGGGCGTACGAGGCCTTGAAGCGGGAGGTGATCCAGCCGCAGACCTGGTCGACGTCGAAGCGCTGCTCGGGGATGAGGATGACGTTGGCGCCGCCGGCCAGGCCCGAGTGCAGGGCGATCCAGCCCGCGTGCCGGCCCATGACCTCGACGACCAGGACCCGCATGTGGGACTCGGCCGTGGTGTGCAGCCGGTCGATGGCCTCGGTCGCGATGCCGACGGCGGTGTTGAAGCCGAAGGTGTAGTCGGTGGCGGACAGGTCGTTGTCGATCGTCTTGGGCACGCCGACACAGGGGACGGCGTACTCGTCGCTGAGGCGGGCCGCGACACCCAGGGTGTCCTCGCCGCCGATCGCGATCACTGCGTCGATCTCGTACTTGGTGAGGTTCTCCTTGATGCGGCGGACCCCGTTCTCCGCCTTGAGGGGGTTGGTGCGCGAGGAGCCGAGGATGGTTCCGCCGCGCGGCAGGATGCCGCGCACCGCCGGGATGTCCAGCTTGACGGTGTCGCCCTCCAGGGGGCCCCGCCAGCCGTCCTTGAACCCGGTGAACTCGTATCCGTACTCCTGCACACCCTTGCGGACGATGCCCCGGATGACGGCGTTGAGTCCGGGGCAGTCACCGCCTCCGGTCAGTACTCCGACCCGCATGGAATGGTCCCTTCACCTGGGAGTGACGTACGCGTCCACGCTAGTGGTGACGTATGTCACTCCGGGATGGGGCGAAGGGTCAATTCGCTTGATCCGCAGGGGAGTTGAAGATCGGCCGGTCACCCGTACGGGGGATGGCCCGGTCAGGCGTCGTCGAGGCCGCGCTCGATCGCGTACCGCACGAGCTCGACCCTGTTGTGCAGCTGGAGCTTGCCCAGCGTGTTCTGGACGTGGTTCTGCACCGTGCGGTGCGAGATGACCAGGCGCTCGGCTATCTGCTTGTAGCTCAGGCCCTTGGCGACCAGGCGCAGCACCTCGGTCTCGCGCTCGGTGAGCTGCGGGGCCTTGGGCTCGTCGGACGTGGCGGGCGCCGGGTCCTTGGCGAGCCTGCGGTACTCGCCGAGGACGAGGCCGGCCAGGCCCGGGGTGAACACCGGGTCACCCACGGCCGTGCGGCGCACCGCGTCGGTCAGCTCCTCGGTGCTGGCCGACTTGAGGAGGTAGCCGAGCGCGCCGGACTTCACCGCCTCCAGTACGTCCGCGTGCTCGCCCGAGGCGGACAGGACCAGGACCCGCAACGCCGGGTTGGCGGCCACCAGTTCCTTGCAGACCTGGGCGCCCGGCATGCCCGGCAGGTTGAGGTCGAGGACCAGGACGTCGGGCGCCGCGGCCTGGGCCCTGCGCACCGCCTGCGGTCCGTCGCCGGCCGTGGCGACCACGTCGAAGCCCGCGGCGGCGAGGTCGCGGGCGACCGCGTCGCGCCACATCGGATGGTCGTCGACCACCATCACCTTCACCGTCGCATCCGCCCGCACCGTCTGCTCCCTGCTCATCCGTGCCGTCCTGCCTTCCCCCGTGGGACCTTCAGTTCAACTTCTGTGCCCTGGCCCGGCACGGAGATCAGCTCCGCCGTGCCGCCCAGGTCGCGCAGCCGGCCCCGGATCGAGAGGGCGACGCCCATGCGTCCCTCCCCCTCCGCCTGGTCGAGCCGGCCCGCCGGGATTCCGGGCCCGTCGTCCCGTACCGTCACGATCACTTCGTCCCCCCAGTCCTCCACCAGGATCCAGGCCTGGGCCAACTCCCCCGCGTGCATACGGACATTGTCCAGTGCGGCACTGACAGCGGCCGCGAGTTCCCTCGCCGCAGCGGGTGCGAGCAGCACCGGAGCGCCCGGTTCCGCGAAGGAGACCTTCGATCCGGCGTGCCGGGCGAGCAGCGAGCGCAGGTCGATCTCGCCGCTCTCGCCGGGCTCGTCGTCCACCTCGACCGCCCGTACGACGGCGCCGTTCCCGAAGTCCTCCCAGGTCCGGGTCGGCGGCACCAGGCCACTGGAGACCAGGGTGCGCAGGGCCACCTCCTGCTCGCCGGCGAGGCGGCCGAGCTCCGCGGCCTCGCCGCCCAGAGCGGTGCCGCGGCGCTGCACCATGGCGAGCACCTGGAGCACGCTGTCGTGGATGTCGCGGGCCAGGCGCTCGCGCTCGCGGGTGGCCGCCTCGATCTCCAGGGCGCGGGCGAGCGTCGCCTCACTGGCCCGGGCCACCTCGACGATGTAGCCGATCCCGATGGAGGCGATCCACACCAGGATCACGTTGTGGAAGGTGTCCCGGGTCGGGTGCGCGCGCTCCACGATGTTGGCGACGGCCACCAGCGACGAGGCGAACCCGGCCCAGCGCCAGCCGCCCTTGATCGCGAAGGCGATCACCGCTCCGGCCGCCGCTATGGTCGGCAGCGTCGGCCCGTCGACATGCTGGGCGTCCACGTCGGCGACCGGCGTGAGCAGGATGCCGGTGAGCACCACCGTGAGGTCGACGGCGAGGAACCGCTTGGTGCAGGCGGCCGCGTTGGCCACCCTCGGCAGGGTCGCGAAGTTCCACACGGTGAGCACCGAGAGGTACCCGATGCCCACCCAGGGCCGTTCGAATTTGTGGTAGCCATTGGCGAAGATCGCCAACGCGTAGAGCGTCGTGAGCACCCGGTAGCCGATCAGGGCCCGCCACAGGGGCAGTTCCACCGACATCCGTACGACTCGTTCGCGTTTCGCCATGTTCCCCACCCCCGGCCCGGCCCCCTGGACGGACGAGGCTAGTCGCCGGGCCGTTCCGCCCGCTTGGCCTGCTCGATCTCGCGGGCCCGCTCCGCCTTCTCGGCGGCCTTCTGCTCGTCGGCGATCCGCTTGGCCTCGTCCGCGATCTGCCGCTTGGCGGCCGTCGCGTAGATGTCGACGTACTCCTGGCCGGAGAGCTTCATGATCTCGTACATGACCTCGTCGGTCACCGAGCGCAGGATGAAGCGGTCGCCCTCCATGCCCTGGTAGCGGCTGAAGTCGAGCGGCTTGCCGATCCTGATGCCGGGGCGCATCAGCTTGGGGACGACCTTCCCCGGCGGCTGGATCTTCTCGGTGTCGATCATCGCGACCGGGATCACGGGGGCGCCGGTGGCCAGCGCGACCCGGGCGAGGCCGCCCGGCTTGCCGCGGTAGAGGCGGCCGTCGGGCGAGCGGGTGCCCTCCGGGTAGATGCCGAAGAGGCCGCCGCTCTTGATGACGTCGATGCCGGCGTTGATCGCGGCCTCACCGGCCCCGCGGGCGCCGGAGCGGTCCACCGGGAGCTGGCCGACGCCCTTGAAGAACGCGGCCGTCAGCTTGCCCTTGACCCCGGGGGAGGTGAAGTACTCGGCCTTGGCGATGAAGGTCACCTTGCGGTCGAGGACGGCCGGCAGGAAGAAGGAGTCCGAGAAGGAGAGGTGGTTGCTCGCGAGGATCGCCGGACCCTCGGCGGGAATGTTCTCCAGGCCCTCCACCCACGGCCTGAAGGCGAGCTTCAGCGACCCGCCGATGGAGAACTTCATTGCGCCGTAGATCAACTCGGATGCCTTCCTGTGCTTGTCGAACAGACCTTAACCCGTGCCGGGCCCGGCCTCCCGCGCGACGGCCCTGGTCGGTGTCGGTCCGGTCGCGTACCGTGAAGTACGACTCCCCCGCACAACCCCGCCCCTGCTCATGAACAGGAGACCCCTGGTGCCGGTCCTCCCTGGAGCCGAGCCGTTCCGCCACGAGGGCGGAGAGGTCGGCGTCCTCCTCTGTCACGGTTTCACCGGTTCCCCGCAGTCGCTGCGCCCCTGGGCCGACTACCTCGCCGAGCGCGGCCTCACGGTCTCGCTGCCGCTCCTTCCGGGGCACGGCACCCGCTGGCAGGACATGCAGCTCACGGGCTGGCAGGACTGGTACGCGGAGGTGGACCGCGCGCTGCGCGAGCTCACCGAGCGCTGCACCCAGGTCTTCGTCTTCGGGCTCTCCATGGGCGGCGCCCTGTCCCTGCGCCTCGCCGCGAAGCACGGCGACGCGGTCACCGGGCTGGTACTCGTCAACCCGGGCAACAAAGTGCACGGCGCGGCCGCCCACGCGCTGCCCGTCGTCCGCCACTTCGTACGGTCCACGAAGGGCATCGCCAGCGACATCGCCAAGGAGGGCTCCGAGGAGGTCGGCTACGACCGGGTGCCGCTGCACGCGGCCCACTCGCTGCGCAACTTCTTCAAGATCGTGGACGGCGAACTGCCGCAGGTCACCCAGCCGTTGGTGGTCCTGCACAGCCCGCAGGACCATGTGGTGCCGCCGGTCGACTCGGCGCGGATCCTCAGCCGGGTGTCCTCCACGGACGTCGAGGAGATCCTGCTGGAACAGAGCTACCACGTGGCGACGTTGGACCACGATGCGGAGCGGATCTTCGAGGAGAGCTACTCGTTCATCGGCCGCCTCGCTCCTAGCGTCGGGAAGAAGGGGAGCACGACCGGTGGCTGAGCACGACGCGGACCGCGAACCGCAGCCGATCGACGAAGAGGCTGCCTGGGCGGCGATCGTGGCGGGGTACGGCGAGGAGCCGGCCGACCCGCCGGGTGCCAGACCCTATAGATCGGTGGAGGACCTCGCCCTGATCGAGGACGAGCCCGACGAGGACGACGAGAGCGGCGCGGCGTCCGAGACCGGCAAGAGCCCCGACAAGGGCCTGGACAAGAGCGGTGACAAGGGCGTCGGCACGCCGGCGCTCGGCAGTTCGGTGGTGTTCGCGCCCGGCGTGGGCGGCCCGCGCGACTACGCGCCCGCCGAGCCGTCCGACGACGGCCTGGACGCCTCGGACGAGGGCCACTTCGTGCCGCCGGAGCCGCCCCCGCTGCCGGAGGCCGACGTCACGGCGAAGTTCGCGTGGCTGGGCGTGGTGGGCGGCCCGCTGCTGCTGATCCTCGCGGCGATCTTCGGCTGGGACATGACGTGGTGGCTCACCATGCTCGGCGTGGGCGGCTTCCTGGGCGGCATCGGCACGCTCTTCGCCCGCATGCAGCACGACGAGGACGACGACGACCCGGGGCGCGGCGCCGTCGTCTGAGCGGCTCGCTCCGCGTGGTTTCTTCGGGTGCGGGCCCGCTGCGGCCGGTCGCGCAGTTCCCCGCGCCCCTTCGGGTGCGGGTCCGCAGTGGCTGAGCACGCAGTTCCCCGCGCCCCCCTCAGAGCCCGGCCCCGCGCGGGGCTCACCCCGTCGGCACCCGTAGCGCCGCCAGCACCGGCAGATGGTCCGTGGCCGCCGTCAGATCGGCCGGGGCCGCCAGCCCCAACGGCACGCCGCAGCCCAGGACTTCGACGCCGTGGGTCGCGAAGATCGCGTCGATCCGCTGATGCGGGTCCTTCGGCGGGAAGGTCGGCCCGCCGCCCCACGGCGCCGCTTCCCGGCAGTCCTGGAGCGCCCCGGCAAGCCGGGTGAAGCTGCGCCCGCCGGGCCGCTCGTTCAGGTCGCCGCCCGCGATCGCGTGCTCCACGCCCATCCCGGCGATCCGGTCGAGCAGCGCCCCCGCCTGCTCGTACCGCTCGGCCGCCTGAAGGCTGAGGTGGGCGCTCAGGACGCCGATCCTGGCCCCGCCGATCCGTACCACCGCGATCGCGAAACCGCGCCGGTGCAGGCCGGGGGTGAGCGGAAGCAGCACGTCCTCGGTGCGTTCCACGGTGGCCCGCAGCGAGCAGAGCAGCATCGGGCCCGCGGCCGTCGCGCCGCCGCTCAGGATCACCAGGTCGGTCGCCGCCGCGAGGCGCGCCGCGGCCTTGCGCCAGCGGAAGAATCTGGGCGCCTCCTGGACGAGGACGAGATCGGGCTCGCAGGCGCGGATCACCCGGGCAAGGGCCGCGTTGTCGTCGCGCATCGAGCGGATGTTGTAGCTGAGGACGCGGATCACGGCCGAGCCGTTCTCCGTGGCGGACGCGGGAAGTTGGGCGGCAGAGGTCGTCATGGTCCACAACGTATGACAGCGCCCGCCGGTCCGGGGAGGACTCGGCGGGCGCTGTCGGTGGTGCGGGCCTTACATGATCGGGTCGGGCTGCCGCGCGAGGTCGGCCGCGCCGACCAGGCCGGCCTTGTTGCCGAGCTGGGCCGCGATGACATCGGCGACCGGGCGCCAGTTGCCGCCGACCAGCCAGCGCTTGTAGGACTTGCGGATCGGGTCGAGCACCAGCTCGCCCTCGTCCGAGAGCCCGCCGCCGACGATGAACGCCGACGGGTCGAAGAGCGAGGCCAGATCGGCCAGGCCCGCGCCCGCCCAGCGCGCCAGTTCGCGGTAGGAGTCGACCGCGACCGGGTCGCCCTGGCGGGCGGCCATCGAGATGTGCTTGCCCTCGATGCCCTCGGGGGTGCCGTCGCCGAGGCCGAGCAGGAACTCGGCGTTCTCGGGGGTGGCGTTGGCGCGCTGCTTGGCGTAGCGGACCAGGGCGCGGCCAGAGGCGTACTGCTCCCAGCAGCCCTGGCTGCCGCAGCCGCACAGCAGACCGTCCGGCACCATCCGGATGTGGCCGAACTCGGCGGCCACGCCGAAGTGGCCGCGGCGCAGCTTGTTGCCGATGATGATGCCGCCGCCGAGGCCGGTGCCGAGCGTGATGCAGATGACGTTCCGGTGGCCCTTGCCGGCACCGAAGCGGTACTCGCCCCAGGCCGCCGCGTTGGCGTCGTTCTCGACGACGACCGGGAGGCCGGTGCGCTGTTCGACCTTCTCCTTCAGCGGCTCCTGGCGCCAGTCGATGTTGGGCGCGAAGTAGACGGTGGACCGCTGGCGGTTGACGTATCCGGCGGCCCCGATCCCCACGCCCACGATCTCGTGTCCGGCGCGTGCGCCGTCGACGGCCGAGGCGATCGCGTCCACGATGGCATCGGGCGTGCCGGGGGTCGGCACCTTGTGGGTCGAGAGGATGTTGCCGTCCTCGTCGACCACGCCCGCCGCGATCTTCGTGCCGCCGATATCGACACCGATGGTGAGTCCCATGAATCCCTCAGTTCGGTCGAGCCCCGCTACGGCCAACCGTACCCGAGCCGGGGCGGCACTCAGCGTGAGGAGCCCGTGTTCGCGGCGGGTGTGAGGGCGGGTCCGGTGCCTGCTGGGCGCCCGGTCCCGGTGGGGGTCTCAGTCGAGGTCGATGTGCTCGGTGGGGCCGGCGCCCTCGTCCCGCTTGCGGTCGTCGGCCGATGTCCAGCGGCGCTCGTGGCCCTCGACGGCCGAGCGGTAGGCGGCGAGCAGCTCGTTGCCGGCCGCGGCGAGGTGGTCGAAGACCTCGGGGTTGCGCTCGATGACCGGCTCGACGGCGGACTTCGCCTGGCTGATCAGCTGCTGTACGGCGCCTTGCGTCCCCAGGCCGGACAGCGAGGACGGTCCCTCGAAGATGCCGGCGACCTTGTCGGTGACGGCGTCGAGGAGCTTGCGCAGCTCCTCGGCGGCGGATCCCGGCGGGGAGCCGTACTGGGCGCGGCGGCGCGCCTTCTCGGCAGCCAGGTCCTCGGCGCAGGCCTCGGCCCAGGCATCCGCGTCGGGGGCGGGGCGCTCGGTGGCTTCGCTCATGGCGGACTCCAGCGGCTGGTTTTCCTACAGGGCTGTTTCCCTCGACGTTACCCGAACGGGGGTGCCCCGTTCAGCGACCGCGCGGCCACAGCTCGGGATCGGGGGCGAACCGGATCTCCAGTACGCCGTCGTGCAGCCCGGCCCCGGTGACGGTGCAGCGGCGCAGCGCGGACGGCAGCGCCGCGATGCGCCGGAACGGGCCGACGGTGAGCAGGAGTTCGTCGCCGCGCCGCACCAGCGCGAGGCCGTCCTTGACCGCGCCGGGCAGCGGCAGGCGCCACACCAGGACGTCGTCCTCGGCGAGCCGGTCCTCGATGCTCCACTGCGGGGCCGGGGCGCCGTCCGGCCCGGATCCGGTGCCGAGCCGCTCCAGGTCGTCGTCGCCGCGCGGGTCACGCCCGAGGTGCGCCACCTCGGTTACGACGGGGAACTCCCCGGCCAGCTCGTCCAGGTGCTTGCGCTGCTGGGCGACCAGGCCGGCGAGCCAGGGGTCGGGGGTCTCGGCGGGCAGCAGCTTGTTCGCGACCACCGCGTCGAGGGCGAGCCGCTGCACGGCGATGCCGAGCCGGGCGGTGCGCAGGGCCTCGGCAGCGGCCGGTCCGGGCTCCGCGACGAGCCGTACGGTCGTGCCCGGGTCTTCGATCACGGCCTGGACGGCGGCCAGTTCGAGGTCCCAGCGGGCGGCGGTCTCGTACAGCCACCGCGCGGGCATGGGGACCCCGGCGAGCTGGGCGAGGACCGGGCGCAGCGAGCGGGCCGCCTGGCGCTCGGGCGGCAGGAGGCGGCGCAGATAGCGGCGCAGCTGCTCGGGCAGGGCGAGGGCGGCGAGCGCCCGGTCGGCCGGAGGGAGGTCGACGACGAGCAGGCCCGGCTCGTCGGCGGCGGCCTCGCGCAGGGCGCTGAGCAGGGCGAGCTGTTCGGCACCGGGGAGTTCGGTGAGCTCCTCGGCGTCCAGGCGGGAGGCGCCGAGGAGGTCGAGGGCGACGCCCGCGCGGTCCTGGAAGGCGAGGAGTTCGGCGCGGAAGTGCGCGGCCGAATCGATGCGCCGGACGGTGACTCCGGCGAGTTCGCCCGGGAGCCGGTCCGAGGTCAGCAGCGTGACCCGGGTGCCGCTGCGGGCGGCGGCGAGTGCGGTCGCCGCCGCGACGGTGGTGCGGCCCGCGCCGCCGGGGCCGGTGACGAGGACCGTACGCACGTCTAGAGCTTCTCGGCCCCGTCGGCGGAACCCGCCCCGGCTTCGCCCGGGCCGCTCTCGACGCGCTTCTTCAGACCGGCCAGCGCGCGGTCGATGATGACCTTCTCCGCCTTGCGCTTGATCATGCCGAGCATGGGGATCTTGACGTCGACGGTCAGCTGGTAGGTGACCTCGGTCTGTCCGCCGGGGGCGTCGGCCAGGGTGTACGAGCCGTCGAGGGTGCGCAGCATCTGGGACTTGACCAGCGTCCAGCTGACCTGGTTGCCGTTCCAGGTGTAGGCGAGGGTGTGGTCGTCCTTGATGGCGCCCGCGTCGAGCAGCAGGCGCACCTTCTCGGCGTGACCGGCGGCGTCGGTGGCGAGCACCTCGGCCTCCTTCACCTCGCCGGTCCACTCCGGGTAGCGGGCGAAGTCCGCGATCACGCCCATGACATCGGCCGGGGCCGCCTCGATGGTGATAGACGAGCTGGTGTGTTCCGCCATCGTCGTGGCTCCTCCAGTGCGCGGTCCGGGTCTGGTCTCTCCCCCGCCCCGCGCGGGCGGCGGCGGTGGGGAGGTGTGCGTGCAGGCTATCGCGTACGGGCCGCTGGTCACTCCAGTGGCCGGATCACCACTCCAGGGCGAAGGGCCGGGAGGTGGCGGCGAAGTGGCCGACGTTCACGCACTCGGTGCGGCCGATCCGCATCCGCCGGGCCAGCGGCTGGTGGACGTGGCCGAACAGGGAGTAGCGGGGCCGGGTCCTGTGGATCGCGGCGAGCAGGGCCCGCGAGCCGCGCTCGAAGCGGCGGGCGACGGTGTCGTAGACGAGCTCGGGGACCTCGGGCGGGATGTGCGAGCAGAGCACGTCGACCTCGCCGAGCGCCTCGACCTTGGCGGCGTACTCCTCGTCCGAGATTTCATAGGGCGTTCGCATCGCGGTCCGCAGCCCGCCACCGACGAAGCCGAAGACGCGCCCGGCTATCTCGACGCGCTGGCCGTCCAGGACGGTGGTGCCCGGGCCCGCGTACTGCGGCCAGAGGTCCGGCATGTCGACATTGCCGTACGTGGCGTACGTCGGGGTGGGGAAGGCGGCGAACATCTCGGCGTACTGGCGGCGGACCGCGGCCTCGATCGCGGACTCCCGGTCCAGTCCGGCCCAGAGCGAACGCCCCAGCTCGCGGGCCTCCTCGAAGCGCCGGGCGGTGCGCAGGGCGACGATGCGGTCGGCGTTCTCGACGCCGAACAGGTCGGGGAAGATGCCGCGCGAGTGATCGGCGTAGTCGAGGAAGAGAACCAGGTCACCGAGGCAGACGAGGGCGTCCGCCCCGTCGCCCGCCTTGGCCAGGCCCTCGGTGTTCCCGTGCACGTCACTGACCACATGAACTCGCATGAGGGTCACCTTAGGCCGTCGGACCTGCGGTTACTTCCGAGTGCTCAAAGGTGTGGACTACTGTGCGCGAAGCAGTGTCAAACATGTGTGACGCACCGAACATCTGGCCAGCACCCCCTATCGGGAACCCACTACCCATGGGTAACGTCCGGGCAGTCCAGTCGTGCTCGGAGTTCCGCCCCCCACGGAAGCCTCCGGGCACCTGCCCGATCTTGGACCGCAGCCGGTGCATCACACAGAGCCGTGGCACCGGCGCCCGATGAGGAGCAGCAGTCTTGCGCGAGTTCAGCCTTCCGGCCCTGTACGAGGTCCCTTCGGACGGCAACCTGACGGATCTGATCCGCCGCAATGCCGCTCAGCATCCCGATGTCGCGGTCATGGGCCGCAAGGTCGCGGGCGCCTGGGCCGACGTCACCGCCCGCCAGTTCCTCACCGAGGTGCGCGCCGTCGCCAAAGGCCTGATCGCCTCGGGCGTCGAGGCCGGCGACCGGGTGGCCCTGCTGTCGCGGACGCGGTACGAGTGGGTGCTGCTCGACTTCGCGATCTGGAGCGCGGGCGCCGTCACCGTCCCGGTGTACGAGACCAGCTCGCCCGAGCAGATCCAGTGGATCCTCGGCGACTCCGGCGCGACGCTCGCCGTCGTCGAGTCCGCGGCGCACCAGGCCTCCGTGGCCTCGGTCCAGGCCGCCCTGCCCGCCCTCAAGGGCATCTGGCAGCTCGACACCGACGCGGTGGGCCGGCTCACCGCGGCCGGCACGGACGTCTCCGACGAGCTGCTCGATGCGCGGATGTCCTCGGCGCACGCCGACGACCCGGCGACCATCGTCTACACCTCCGGCACCACCGGCCGCCCCAAGGGCTGTGTGCTGACCCACCGCGCCTTCTTCGCGGAGTGCGGCAACGTGGTGGAACGGCTCAAGCCCCTCTTCCGTACGGGCGAGTGCTCGGTGCTGCTCTTCCTGCCCGCGGCCCACGTCTTCGGGCGCCTGGTCGAGGTGGCCTCGGTGATGGCGCCGATCAAGCTCGGCTGCGTACCGGACATCAAGAACCTGACCGATGAACTCGCCTCGTTCCGGCCGACGTTGATCCTCGGCGTGCCGCGCGTCTTCGAGAAGGTCTACAACTCGGCGCGCGCCAAGGCGCAGGCCGACGGCAAGGGCAAGATCTTCGACAAGGCCGCGCACACCGCGATCGCCTACAGCACGGCGCTCAGCACGGACGCGGGGCCCTCGGTCGGCCTGAAGATCAAGCACAAGGTCTTCGACAAGCTCGTCTTCAGCAAGCTGCGGGCGGTGCTCGGCGGACGCGGCGAGTACGCGATCTCCGGCGGCGCGCCGCTGGGCGAGCGGCTCGGCCACTTCTTCCGCGGCATCGGCTTCACGGTCCTGGAGGGCTACGGCCTCACCGAGTCCTGCGCCGCGACCGCGTTCAACCCCTGGGACCGGCCGAAGATCGGCACGGTCGGGCAGCCGCTGCCGGGCTCGGTGGTCCGCATCGCCGACGACGGCGAGGTGCTGCTGCACGGCGAGCACCTCTTCCAGGGCTACTGGAACAACGAGGCCGCCACCGCCGAGGCGCTCGCCGACGGCTGGTTCCACACCGGCGACATCGGCACCCTCGACGAGGACGGCTACCTCGCGATCACCGGCCGCAAGAAGGAGATCATCGTGACGGCGGGCGGCAAGAACGTCGCCCCCGCGGTCATCGAGGACCGCATCCGCGCGCACGCCCTCGTCGCGGAGTGCATGGTGGTCGGCGACGGGCGGCCGTTCGTCGGCGCGCTCGTCACCCTGGACGAGGAGTTCCTGGGCCGCTGGGCCGAGGAGCACGGCAAGTCCGTGGCGACGGTGGCCGCTCTGCGCGACGACGCGGATCTCCTGGCGGAGGTGCAGCGGGCGGTGGACGACGGCAACGCGGCGGTGTCGAAGGCGGAGTCGGTACGGAAGTTCCGCGTTCTCGGGGCGCAGTTCACCGAGGAGGCGGGGCACATCACGCCTTCGCTGAAGCTGAAGCGGAATGTTGTGGCCAAGGACTTCGCGGACGAGATCGAAGCGATCTACACCCGCTGAGCCGCAGCGGGTCGGCCTTTCCGGGGGCTCCGCCCCCGGCCCCGCTCCTCAATCGCCGGAGAGGCTCATTTTCCCTCCCCCGCAGGACGGTGGCCCCGGGGCTCCGCCCCCGGCCCCCCGGTTCGCGCCTGAAGGGCGCTCGTCCTCAAACGCCGGACGGGCTGAAGATGCCGCCCCGGCCGGGATCAACCCTGCCAGGGGCGCGGGGAACTGCGCGAGCAACCACACACGGCCCGCGGCCAATGACGGGTTTTGGGGGCGCGGGGAACTGCGCAATCACCACCCGCACCCCGAGGGCGAAGACGGACCAGGGGCGCGGGGAACTGCGCAGACAGCCCCCGACCGGCCCCAGAGCCGAATCCCGCCCCCGCGGAGCGGAGCCGTATCCGCTACAGCAGACCTCTCAGCTTCTCCGCCAGGAGGTCCCAGCGCCACCTCGACTCCACCCACTCCCGCCCCCGCTCCCCCATCCGCCGCCGCAACTCCGCATCCTGGAGCAGCGTGACGATGCGGTCCGCCGAGTCCTCGGGGGAACCGCCCCGCACCACCCAGCCCGTCTCGCCGTCGAGCACCGCGTCGGGCGCGCCGCCGGAGTCGCCCGCGATCACGGGCAGGCCGGTCGCCGAGGCCTCCAGGTAGACGATGCCGAGCCCCTCGACGTCCAGGCCCCCGCGCCGCGTGCGGCAGGGCATCGCGAAGACGTCACCGGCCCCGTAGTGCGCGGGAAGCTCCTCCCACGGCACCGCCCCGGTGAAGCGGACGGAGGCCGAAACCCCCGTGTCCAGGGCGAGTTTGCGCAGGTCGGCCTCGTACGGCCCGCCGCCCACGATGAGCAGTACCGCCTCCGGCACCTGCGCGAGGACCGCCGGCATGGCGAGGATCAGCGTGTCCTGGCCCTTGCGCGGCACGAGCCGCGAGACGCAGACCACGACGGGCCGGTCGGCGAGCCCGAGCCGGGCGCGTACGGCGTCGCCGCCGGAGCCGGGATGGAAGGTCTTCTCGTCGACGCCGGGCGGGAGTTGGACCATGCGGGCGGCGGCGTGCTGGGTCAGCGCGTCCGCGATGCGGGAGCGGGTGTACTCACCCAGATAGGTGATCGTGTCCGTGCCCTCGCCGATGCGCCTCAACAACTGCCGCGCGGCGGGGAGTTGGGCCCATCCGGCCTCGTGCCCGTGCGTGGTCGCCACCAGGCGTTCCGCGCCGGCCCTGCGCAGCGCCGGCCCCATGAGGCCGAGCGGCGCCGCCGCCCCGAACCACACGGAGGAGCAGCCGTGTTCGCGCAGCAGGGAGACGGCCCGCCGGGTCACCCGGGGAGTGGGAAGCAGCATCGTGGTGCGGTCGCGTACGACGGTGAACGGCTGCTCGGCGTCGAACGCGGCGGTCGCCTCGATGCCCTCCCGGCTCCGCTTCCACGTCGAGGCGTAGACGACGATCTGCTCGGGATCGAGGCGCAGCGCCATGTTGTGCAGGAACGCCTGGATCCCGCCGGGCCGCGGCGGGAAGTCATTGGTCACGATCAAGGTCTTGTGCATCGCCGCCGACAGTACCGAACCCGGGGCGCGCGGCCGAAGGGAGGCCGCGGGGCGGCGCCACGAACCGGAAGGGCCCCGCCTGACGGCCGAGGCGCCCGGGTACCCGGCATCATGGCTGGTCCGGCCCCCGAAATGAGGACGAGACGGACACCATGAGCATCCTGCGGCGCCCCTTCGCAGTGGCGGCCACCTGGGCCGCGACCCGCTATCTGCTGCTGTTCGGCGTCTTCAGGGTGCTCGTCCTGCCGGGTCCGGACGTCACCACCGACATCCATGTCATCTACCAGGGCTGGGCGCAGGTGCTCGCGGCCGGCACGTATCCGCTGGACGACGTGACCTGGCAGTATCCGCCGGCCGCGGCCCTCGCGGTCCTCTCCCCCGCGGCACTGCCCTTCCTCGACTACGCGACGGCGTTCTTCCTGCTCGCCTTTCTGGCGGACACGGCGGTCCTCGGCCTCCTGATGTACGCGGCGGGCCGCCCGGGCAAGTCCCTGAACGGCGCCTGGATGTGGGCCGTCGGCGTCCCGCTGCTCGGCCCCACCGCGTACGCCCGCTACGACCTGATGGTGACCGCGGTCGCGGTCGCGGCGCTGCTCGCGGGGGTGCGCCACCCGCGGATCCTGGGCGCCCTCGCCGCGCTCGGGGCGCTGTTGAAGGTGTGGCCGGTGCTCCTGCTGATCCGCGCGCCGCGCCGGTCCTGGACGGCCGCCGTGCTGACCGGCGCCGCGATCCTGGGGGCGTGCATGGCGGCGGCGCCGGGCGCGCTCGCCTTCCTCACCTTCCAGCGGGAGCGGGGCACCGAGGTCGAGTCGCTCGGCGGTCTGGTCTTCCACGCGGCCCGGCACTTCGGCTGGAACGGCCGGGTGCAGCTGAACTACGGCTCGGTGGAGTTCCTCGGCCCGTACGTCTCGCTGGTGTCCGCCCTCGCGATGGCGCTGACCGCGCTCGCCTTCGGCTGGCTGCTGCTGTGGCGCCTGAGGTCCGGCGGCCCGACGCGCCCGAGCACCCCGGCGGACGCGGCCTTCACCGCCGTCCTGCTCTTCACGACGACGAGCCGGGTGATCAGCCCCCAGTACCTCCTGTGGCTGGTGGGTCTGGCCGGGGTGTGCCTGGTCTTCCGCCGCACCCCGATGACCCGCCCGGCCCAGCTGGTCCTGGCGGCGACGGGCGTGACGCTCCTGGAGTTCCCGGTCTGGTTCTCCCACGTGGTCGAGAGCGACTGGCTGGGCATCCTCCTTCTGCTCATCCGCAACGGTCTCCTGCTGACCGCCTCGCTCCTCGCCTGCCGTCGCCTGTGGCAGTCGACGTCCCCGACCCGCAACCTCCCGCCGTTCCCCCTTCAGCCCGCCCGCAGCACCGAGCCGTCCACCACCTGCTGAGGCCTCGGGGTACGCCGGCAGAGCCACGCCAGGGCCGCGCACTGAGCGGCGGCGGCCAGCGCCATGGCCAGGCAGATGCCGGGCAGGCCGAGCCCCGACAGCCCGTGGGCGAGCGCCAGTTGGAACACCACGCCGCATCCGGTGATCCGCGCCAGGAGCGGACTGCCGCCGCTGCCCTCGAAGACTCCGCCGACCGCGATGAAGCAGGCGAGCAGCACCAGGTAGGGCCCCAGACAGCGCAGATACAGCGCACCGGCCGCGGCCACCTCCCCGCGCGCGCCGAACCCCGCCATGATCCAGGGCGCCACGGCGAGCAGCACGAGGAGCGCGACGCCCCCCACCGCCCCCGAGACGCGCAGCGCCGCCCGCGCGACGGCCCGCCACTCGTCCCGCCCGGCCCCGAGCAGCCGCGCGGTATGGATCGCGGCGGCCTGGCGTACGGAGTAGAAGGCCATGGTCGCCCCGTACATCGCCTTGGTCGCGATCCCGTACGCGGCGACCTCGGCGACACCGATCCGGGCGACGATCCCGACGAGCGCGAGCGCTCCGCCCATGCGCACGACGAAGTCGGCGGACATGGGGAGTCCGGTGCGCACCGTGCGGCGCAGATCGGCGGACAGCGAGCGCGGCGAGGGCCCGGCCGTGCGCAGCATCGCGCCGCGCCGCAGCACCACCAGCCCCCGCCCCAGCGCGACGGTCCGCCCGAGCACGGTGGCGATGGCCGCGCCCCGCACGCCGAGGCCGCAGCCCAGGATGAGCAGCGGGTCGAGGACGAGGATCAGCCCGTTGGCAAGCAGTGCGAGGCGCATCGGGGTGCGGGTGTCGCCCGTGCCCTTGAGGATGCCGTCCACGACGTGGGTGGCGAAGAAGACCGCGATGCCGGGCAGCGCGATGGAGAAATAGCCGGTGGCCAGCGGCAGGGCCGCGCCCGCGTCGCCGCCGAGCACCAGGCGAGCCAGCGGCTCCCGGCACAGGAACCCGCCCACCGCGACGACCGGGGTGAGCAGCGCCCACAGCGCCCAGCCTCCCCGCACCGCCGCCCGCACCCCGCCCGGATCCCCGGCCCCTCCGGCCCGGGCGAGCAGCACGGTCGTTCCCGACCCGGCCATGAGGACGACCCCGAGCAGCACGTTCTCGACATTGGTGGCGACAGCGACCGCGGCCACCGAGTCCCCGCCGAGCCGGGCCACCCACACCATGTTGATGATCCCGGCCGCGACCCCGGCCAGGAGCTCGCAGTAGACCGGATACGCGAGCGACACCAGCGCCCGGCGATGAGCAGTCGACCCCATGGACCTCTCCCCCCTCCTTTCGCAATACCTCGATTCGAGGTAGCTCGATAAGAGGTAGCATGAGGCGCGGCAACCGGACAAGACGAGGGGCGCCCATGCTGGAGCTGTCGATCCTGGGATTCCTGTGCGAGGAGCCCCTCCACGGCTACGAGCTCAAGGAGCGCATCAAGGGCCTCAGCGGGCACATCCGGCCGGTCAGCGACGGGGCGCTCTACCCGGCGATCACCCGCCTCGCCAAGGCGGGCGCCCTGGAGCAGCGCACCGAGCCGGGCAGCGGGGCCGCGCCCCGGCGCATCCTCTCCCTCACGGACGCGGGCCGCGCCGATCTCCTGGAGCGGCTGCGGCACCCCAAGGACGCCGAGATCACCGACGGGCAGCGGTTCTTCACCCTGCTCGCCTTCCTGCGGCACCTGCCCGATCCCGCCGAGCAGGCGGCCGTCCTGAGGCGGCGCCAGGCCTTCCTCGAAACGCCGGCGAGCTTCTTCTACCGCGAGGGCGAGCCCGTCGCGGCCGAGCAGGCGCCGGACCTGTTCCGCCAGGGCATGCTGCGGATCGCGCGCGCCACCGGCGCGGAGGAGAAGAGGTGGCTGGCGGAGGCGATCGGGCAGCTGGACAAGCCCTGATCAGGCCAGCTGCCCCCGTACGTACTCCCGCCACCGCGTCGTGAACTCCCTTGGAGACAGGCCGAGTTCCTCCTGCATCGCCTTCTCCAGCGCCCCCTCGCGGTGGGGCTGGTCGCCGACCTTCGTGTAGAAGCGGGCCAGCGTGGCCTCGCCCCACTGGGTGGCGATCAGACGGCAGGCCAGCCAGCCGCCCTCGTACGCGCGCGCCAGGCGGTCCGCGCCGCCGTCGAAGCCGAAGTCGGCGTCGCTCGGCAGATCGGCGGGCAGGCCGCCCGCGCGGACGGCCTTTTGGAGTTCGGGGGCGGCCTGGGGGGCGGTGCGGCCGGTGCCGCGGTAGCCGACCCAGTCCGCGTAGCCCTCCGAGAGCCACATCGGGGTGGCGGGCGAGGTGTGGGCGCGGGTCGCGACATGGGTGGTCTCGTGGGTGAGGACGACCTTGCGGCCCAGATCACCGAGGACCGCGTACGCCTCCGGGTTGACGATCACCCGGTCCGCCGGGGCCGCCGCCGCGCCGCCCGCCTCGCCGGTGGTCACCGCCGCGATGCCCCGGTAGGAGGCGGCGGGCGCGCCGAGCAGCGCGGCCATGCCGTCGAGGGAGGAGGGGACGAGGACCACGACCCGGCCTGCCCACTTCCCCGGCCACGCGGCCGAGACCGCCGGCACCGCCGCGTCCTCCGCGGCCGCGACCCCGTCCAGCTTCGCCCGGTCCTGGCCCACTCCGAGGATCAGGCTGTGCGCGCCGCGTACGGCCGTGACCGGTCCCTGCTGCCACAGCAGCTGGGCGGCGCCCTGGGCGGGCCGGTCGTCGGTGACGTACCAGCTGCCGCCGCGCCGGTCGAGGGTCAGGGCGCGGGCGGCCGTCACGGGGGCGCTGTCGTAGCCCTCGATCCGGTAGCGCAGATCCACCTTGGCGGTCGCCGTCGCGCCGTGCCGGTCCACCCCGGTGACCTTGTACGTCCAGGAGCCGATCGGCACCTGCGCGAGGTTGCCGAGCTCGGTGCGCTGGGCCACCCGCAGGCCGGTGGCGGCGGGGTCGACGGCGGCCAGATAGCCGGCCTCGTCGTGCTTCAGGACCGCGGCGGCGCGCCGGTCGAGGACCTGCTGCACCTGGCTCGCCGTGGCGTCGGGGGCCGAGCCGGGCGCCGAGCAGCCGGCCACCAGCAGCAGCGCGGTGAGCGCACATCCCGCCGCCCGCCCGCGCCACACTCCTCGACCACGTCCATGACCTGCCACGGCGCCGATCGTACGGTCAGACGCGCGTCACCGAGGAAATGGGCATCATCCCCACGGGGTCGTAGCGCACCGGCGCCCCCGGATACGGAGCGTGCACGACCTGACCGTTCCCCATGTACATGGCGATGTGGCTGGCGTCGTGCCGGTACGTGATCAGGTCGCCCGGCTTCGCCTCGGAGAGCGGCACCTGGCGGCCGGCGTACCGCTGCTCCTGCGAGGTGCGCGGCAGGCCGAGCCCGGCCTGGGCGTACGACCACTGCATCAGGCCCGAACAGTCGAACCCGGCGGGACCGCTGGAGCCCCAGATGTACGGCTTGCCGATCGCCGCGCGGGCCGCCATCACGGCCGCCGCGGCCCGCGCGGAGGCGGGCGCCGAGTCGGAGAGCGCGGGCAGTTCGGTGCGTCCCGTGCGGGAGGCGCGGGCGAAGGCGGCCCGCTCGTCGGTGGGCATCGCGTTCAGCGTGCGGCGCGCCTCGGCCAGCTTCGACTCCACGGTCCGCTTGTGCCGGGCCACCTCGGTGCGGCTGCGCTCCAGCTCGGCGAGTTTGCGGCCGGCCTCGGCGCGCTGCTGGGACAGGCGCCGCTGCTCGCGCTGGAGGTCCTGGAGCGCGCTGGTCTGACGCTCACTCAGCCGGTCGAGGGTGGCGGCCCGGTCGAGATACGTGGCCGGGTTCGAGGACAGGAGCAGGGCGAGCGTGGAGTCGATGCCGCCCTGTCGGTACTGCGCCCCGGCGATCGCGCCGAGCGCGCCCCGCATGCGGTTGATCCTGTCCTGGCCGCGCGCGACGCCGTCCTGCGCCTGCTTGACCTGCTTGCGCAGCTCCTTCGCGTGCGCGTCGGCCTTGTCGTACTGCTCGGTGGCCTGCTCGGCCTCCTCGAAGAGGCGGTCCACCTTGGCCCGTACCGAGGAGGCCGGCCCGTGCGGGTCGGCGCTCGCCGCGGGGGCCGCGAGGGCTGCCGCGGCGGTTGCCGCCGCGGCCGAAAGGACGGTGACGCGGGCGCTCTGGGTCAGGCCCGACTGCGAAGGCCGGCGATGGGACGCCACGTATGCCGCACTCCCTTGCACTGCGTGCGGCCCCTGCCGCCCGGGCGGGCGGCGAGTCACCGGGGAAACCGCACGCCGGACAGTAACCGGGCGCACACCGGGCGGCCAACGACCCCGCCGCCTACGCAAAGTGACGCCCCACCGGAGAGCACAGGTCACCGGCGGGGCGTGGCGTCAGTGCGAGTTGCCGTAATTCGCCCGTTTGGGCGGCATCGGCAGCTGACGGAGGGGAAGGCGGGTCAGCCGATGCGCACACCGAACTGGAACGGCATGTTGTCCATCGACTCGTAGCGCACGACCGTGCCGGTCCTCGGCGCGTGCAGCACCATGCCGTTGCCCGCGTAGAGGCCGATGTGGTGCAGGTCGCCGAAGAAGAGCACCAGGTCGCCGGGCTTGAGGTCGCCGCGGCCGATCCGGGTGCCCGCGTTGGCCTGCTCCTGCGAGGTGCGCGGCAGGTGGACGCCGGCCTGGCCGTAGGCATAGCCCGTCAGACCCGAGCAGTCGAAGGTGGCCATGCCGGTCGCGCCATAGCTGTACGGCTTGCCGAGCTGGGTCTGGGCCGCGGCGAGGGCGGCGCCGCCGACACCCGAGGCGGGCACATCGCCGAGGTTCGGGCGCTCGTTGGAGCGGTTGGCGCGCGCGTCGTCGGCGGCGAGCGCGGCCTTCTCCTGCGCGGTCAGGGAGTTGAGCAGGGTCTGCGCGTCGCCGAGCTTGCCCTGGACTTCCTTCTTCTTGTCGTCGAGCACCTTGCGGGTGTCGGCGAGGTCCTTCAGCTTGCCCTCGGCCTCCTTGCGCTCCTGCGCGAGGGTGCGCTGCTTGCCCTGGATCTTCTGCAGCGCCTCGGTCTGGTTGGCGCTCAGCTGGTCGAGGGAGGAGGCCTTGTCCAGGAAGTCGTCCGGGTTGGAGGAGAGGAAGAGCGCGAGCGAGGGGTCGATGCCGCCGGAGCGGTACTGGGCCGAGGCCATCGAACCGAGGCCGCTGCGCAGGGTGTTGAGCTCCTGCTGTCCGCGGGCGACCTTGTCCTGGATCTGCCCGATCTCCTTCTCCAGGGCGGCCTGCTTCTCCTTGGCGCCGTTGGCCGCCTCGGTCGCCTGCTCGGCCTCGTCGTAGAGCTTGTCGACCTTGCTCTTGACCTCGTCCTTGGAGGGCTTCGGGTCCGCCTGGGCAGCCTGCGAAGTAAGGGCCACGACTGCGGCCGCGGTCGCGCTGAGCACGGTCACACGGGTGCGGCTCGCGGGCTTGGGACGACGGTGGGACCCCACGAAGGCGAGCTCCTTCTTCCTCAGCCGCCGAACAGGGCACACTCGGCGGGACCTTCACGGTCACCCCGGGACGAGTGATCAATGCGTGAAGGTACGAGGCCCGACCCTAGTGACCTTCCTGTGATCAGTTCAAATCCTGATAGGAAAAAACTCCGGGGCCCAGATGATTCTTTACTGTCATCCCACGCGCAGTAGTTGGCACTTGACGGAGCGCTGGTCAGCGATCACCCGAATTCGGGCATTGAACACAGGAGTTGCCAAACGCCCTGAATGCGTCAGACGCGTGAAAGACGCTTCAGGAGCAGCAGCGAGGCGACCGGGCGGGCGCCCGCCTTGGCGACGCCGTCCGCGACTTCCTTGTCCGTCGAGACGACCACCACGGGCCGCCCGGACGGCTCGGCCCGCACCAGCTGACGGATCAGCTCGTCCGCGGTCACCCCGGGCTTCGAGAACAGGACCCGTACGCCCCTGGGCGGCGCGAGCAGCACCGGAGCCGCCAGTTCCGCGCCGTCGAAGACACAGGTGACCTCGGCGCCCGTCTGCGCGGCGAGCACGGACAGGCCGCCGAGCAGCCGCAGCCGCTGCTTCTCCAACGGCATCGTCGGATAGCCCGTCTTGGTGACGTTGTAGCCGTCCACGACCAGGTGCACCTGGGGCAGCCCGAGCAGCTGGTCGAGCAGCGCCGGGTCGGTCTCCGACAGGGCCCGGGCCGCGATGTCCTTGGGCGTCATGTTGCCCGGCGCGACCGCGTCCACGGTGTCGGCGGGGCGTACGGAGGCGGGCGGCAGGGCCAGTTCGCGGCGCAGACCCTGGGCGCTCTCCAGAACGGTGTCGAGCAGCAGCCGCAGCCGCATGTCCTCCACCGAACGCCCCTCGCGAACCGCGCGCCGGCTCGCCTCAAGACCCGCCTCGGCCTCACCGAGCCGCGTCTTGAGGCGCCGGGTCTCGCTCTCGGCGGCGGCCACCTGGGCGGCCGCCTCGGACTTGATGCCGTCGATCTCGGAGGTGGTACGGCGCAGCGCCGCCTCGCCGCGCTTCACATCGCTCTGGGCGCTGCGCAGCTTGCGCTGGAGCGTTTCGGCTTCCTTGCGGGCGGCGAGCAGTTCGAGACGCAACGCCTCGTTCTCGGACTTGATCAGGGCGCGGGCCTCGGCGAGTTCCTCGCGCAGCCGCTCCAGTTCGCGCCGGCCCTCCTCGTCGGCCCGCTCGGCGAACGCCCGCTGGGCCTCCTCGCCGGCCGCCGCGACCAGTTTCACCCAGCCGGTGGGGCGCAGCACATAGGCGGCCGCCGCCACGTCCACGGGATCGGCGGCCGCGGGCGGCGAGCCGGCCTCGACGGCGCCGGCCAGCTCGGGCTGCGCCTCCTTGAGCCGCTCGCCGATCCGCTGGCGGAACACGGGGTCGCTCTCCAGCGCGGCGGCCATCGCGTTGCCCGCGAACTTGGCGCGCCGGGTCGGGGTGAAACGGGCGTACTGCCGCAATTGTCCCGGCAGTTCGGTGACGGTCAGGCCGCCGAACGCCTCCGAGACGAAGGCGACGACCCGGCGCCGCACCCCTTCGGGCAGCGGGCGGTCGAGCACCTCGGCGGGGCCGTCACCGGCCGCAGCGGCCGGGTCGGCACCGCTTGCATGCTCCACAATCCGTCACCCCAACTGTCATCCGTACCGCTCGGGCGGCCGCCCTCAGGAGGCGGCCGCGGCGTCGGTACCCGGCCGGTCCACTAGCTCGATCTGGTCCACCGCGTTGCACCAGCGGCAGCGGACCGACTCGATGGTCTCACTGACCACCTCGCGTTCCTCCACCTTGGGCTCTCCGGCGAGGTCCAGGTGGACGTACTCGATCACTTTCGACGAGCGGGTGACATCGAAACGGGTGAGGTTTCCGCAGAGCGTGCAGCGCCACCGGGTCTCGGTGGTCGGCTGGGGAACGGTGGTCATGTGGTGCCGCCCTCTTTTCCACTTCCATGGTCCAGGATCTCGCGGTGCGCCGTCGAACTGCGGGAGTACTGCCCGCAACCCTACGGCCTACCCGTCGCCCGCCGGCACGGCGAGGCGCTCTGTACCGAAAGCTCCCTTTGGGCCATTCTCTCCCCATGATCAAGCGGCGGGGAGCGGCGATCCTCAAGGGCGCGGTGCACGGTCCGGCCATGACATATGGCCTGATCACCGCCTGCTGCCTGCTCTTCGTCATCGGCCCGGTCTCCGGCCTGAACACGGAGTACGGAACCGGTGACGCGATCCTGAGCGCCCAGAGCGACTACTTCACCCGCTGGGGCGTCATCCCGAAAGAGCTCACGGCGGGGCGGCCGCACACCCTGCTCACCCCGCTCACCGCCCTGTTCGTGCACGGCAGCTGGCTGCATCTGCTCGGCAACATGCTGTTCCTGTACGTCTTCGGCGCGATGGCCGAGGAAGGGATGGGCCGGCTGGAGTTCGCGCTGTTCTACCTGGCGGCCGGCTATCTGGCGCTGCTCGGGTACGCGGCGGCGCACGCGGATTCGGACCAGACCCTGGTGGGGGCGTCCGGGGCCATCTCGGCGGTGCTCGGCGCCTTCCTCCGCCTGTTCCCCAGAGCCAGGGTGACCAGCATCTTCCCGTTCCTGCTGTTCCTTCCGCTGCGCTTCCCCGCGTGGATGGTCCTGGTCTTCTGGTTCGCCCTGCAGTGGCTGGCGATCCGGAGCGCGCCGCCGGGGCCCGGGGTGGCCTACCTCGCCCATCTCATCGGCTTCGGCCTCGGCTTCCTCTACGCGTGGGCCCGTTTCCGCGGGGCGGATAGAGTGAAACGCCGAAAGCCCGTGAAGCCCGCGGGTCCGGCCGCCACCGAGGGAGAAAGCCAGCCGTGATCACCGCGATCGTGCTCATCAAGACCAGCGTGGACCGGATTCCCGAGATCGCGGAGTCCATCGCGGCGCTCGACAGCGTCAGCGAGGTGTACTCGGTGACGGGTACGTACGACTTGATCGCGCTGGTCAGGGTGGCCCGCCACGACGACCTGGCGGACATCATCCCGGGCAGCATCAGCAAGATTCCCGGGGTCGAGGGCACGGATACGCACGTCGCGTTCCGGACGTACTCCCAGCACGACCTGGAAGCGGCCTTCGCGATCGGCCTGGATTCCTGACCACCCTGCTCGGGGCTCCGCCCCGAACCCCGTGCGCGCCTTGAGGGCGCTCGTCCTCAAACTCCCCCAAGGCCTCAAGGGCCAGGGGGACCCCCATGACAGGCTGAAGATGCCTGTACCCAGTGCCGCCAGGGGCGCGGGGAACTGCGCGACCAGCCACCGACGGCCCGCAGGCGACCGATGAACGGGGTCCGGGGCGGAGTCCCGGGGGTTCCGGGGGCGACAGCCCCCGGTAAGGCGTGGCCCGGCGGGGTTCATACCGCCGGGACGCAGCGCCCCGACTCCGTGCGGTACTGCCACTTCGCCCCCTGCGTAACCAGCTCCCGCACAGCCCGCACGAAGCGGTCGACGTGCTCGTCCGGGGTGCCCGCCCCGAAGCTGACCCGGATCGCGTTCAGGGAGCGCTCGCCCGGCTCCGCCTCGGGGGCCCCGCACTCGCCCGGGTCCTGCGGGTCGCTGCCGAGCAGCGTACGCACCAGCGGGTGGGCGCAGAAGAGGCCGTCGCGCACCCCGATGCCGTACTCCGCGGACAGCGCCGCAGCGAAGTGCGAGCTGTTCCAGCCGTCGACGACGAACGAGATGACGCCGACCCGGGGCGCGTCGTCGCCGAAGAGCGAGAGGACCCGGACCTCGGGCACCTCCGCCAGGCCGGCCCGCACCTTCGCGATCAGGTGCCGCTCCCGCTCGACCAGCGAGTCGAAGCCCGCCTCGGTCAGCGCCTTGCAGGCGGAGGCGATGGAGTAGACGCCGATGACGTTGGGCGACCCGGCCTCGTGGCGGGCGGCCGTGGTGTGCCACTCGACGTCCACGCCGCCGTCGGCGCGCCGCGCGACCTTCTTGGAGGCGCCGCCGCCGGCCAGGTACGGCTCGGACTCCTGGAGCCAGTCCGCGCGCCCGGCGAGCACGCCCGAGCCGAACGGCGCGTACAGCTTGTGTCCGGAGAAGGCGATCCAGTCGACGTCCAACTCCCGTACGGAGACGGGGTGATGGGGCGCGAGCTGGGCGGCGTCCAGGACGATGCGGGCGCCGTGGGCGTGCGCCGCGGCGGCGAGTTCCTTCACCGGCCACAGCTCACCGGTGACGTTGGACGCGCCGGTGACGCACACGAGCGCGGGTCCGTAGGGGTCGCGGTCGGCGAGCGCGCGCTCCAGGGTCTCGACGGCCTGCTGCGGGGTGCGCGGCGCGTTCAGGTACGTCACGCGGGCGCCCTGCCACGGCAGCAGCGAGGCGTGGTGCTCGGTCTCGAAGACGAAGACCTCGCAGCCGGCCGGGATCACCTGGGCGAGCAGGTTCAGCGAGTCCGTGGTGGAGCGGGTGAAGACGACCTGGTCGCCGGGGCGGCAGTCGAGGAACTCGGCCACCGTGACGCGGCTGTTCTCGAACAGGTCGGTGGAGAGCTGCGAGAGGTAACCGGCCCCGCGGTGCACGCTGCCGTAGTAGGGGGCGTACGCGGCGACGTCGTCCCAGACCCGCTGGAGGGCGGGCGCGCTCGCCGCGTAGTCGAGGGCGGCGTACGTCACCTCGCCGCCGGTGACCAGCGGCACGGTGACATCGCGGCCGAGCACCGGCAGCGGCGCCGCGCAGCAGGGGTCGGCGGACTCGACGGCGGCGGAAGCGGTGGCGGTTGCGGTGGCGGCGGGGCGTGCGGACATGGCGGTATCTCCCGGCAGGAAAAGGCGAGTTGACTTCGGAGCCCGGGTACGGCGGCGCGACCCTGCATCGAGTGAGAGGGTTCGACTGCCTTGCCGTGTACGGGTGTTGACCTCGAACACGCAGCCCGAAGAAGGGTGCGCGGAGGGTGTGAAGAAGGGGCGGTACGCCCTATCGCATTCGCTTGCTCACGAGACTGCTCCCTTGAGGACCAGGACCCCAGGGCTGTGACATCACGCGATGTCCAGGGGTCCGCGCTTGCCGTAAGCCTTGCTGCCTACGACCTGGTCTTCACCCGGGGCACCCCGCCACGGACGGAGGGTTGCCGGACAGCGAGCCGGGGCCTAAATCGCTGTCACTCATGACCTTGGACAGCATCCTGCCACACGTCCCGGCGTGTGCAAGGCACCGTCCGCGATCCGGACTGCGCCTTGCGTCACATCGGTACGAGCGCCTCCGGTACGGGCTAGGTGTTGCTGGCCGCGACCCACCGCTCCAGCGCGCGCTGGGCCGACCCCGAGTCGATGGCCTCGGCGGCCCGGGTCATCGCGGCGCCGAGCTGCCCGGCGAGCGGCCCGTCCCCCGGTTCGAGGGCGACCAGGGCGGCCGCCGAATTGAGCAGCACCGCGTCCCGCACCGGCCCGCGTTCCCCCGCGAGCAGGCGCCGGGCGACATCGGCGTTGTACGAGGAGTCCGCGCCGCGCAGCGCCTCGATGGGCACGATCTCGATGCCGACGTCCCGCGGGTCGAAGCTCTCCTCGCGGACCCGGCCGTCGCGCACCACCCAGACCCGGGACGTACCGGTGGTGGTCAGCTCGTCGAGGCCGTCGTCGCCGCGGAAGACCAGCGCGGAGGAGCCGCGTTCGGCGAGCACGCCCGCCACGATGGGCGCCATCCGCGCGTCCGCGACCCCGGTCGCCTGGGCCCGTACCCGCGCGGGGTTGGTCAGCGGGCCGAGGAAGTTGAAGGTGGTGCGGATGCCCATCTCGCGGCGGGCGGCGGCGACGTAGCGCAGCGCCGGGTGGAACTTCACGGCGAAGCAGAACGTGATGCCGGCCTCCTCGGCGACCTCGACGACCCGCCGCGGGGTGAGGTCGAGGTTGACGCCGAGCTTCTCCAGTACGTCGGATGCGCCGCTGGCCGAGGAGGCGGCCCGGTTGCCGTGCTTGACGACCTTGGCGCCGGTGCCGGCCACCACGATCGCCGACATGGTGGAGATGTTGACGGTCTTGGCGTTGTCGCCGCCGGTGCCGACGATGTCCACACTGGGGCCCGGCACCTCGATGAGGTTGGCGTGCTCGTACATGGTGCGCACCAGGCCGGTGATCTCGGCGACGGTCTCGCCCTTGGCGCGCAGGGCCACCGCGAAGGCGGCGATCTGGGCGTCGGTGGCCTCGCCGCGCATGATCCTGTCCATCGCCCAGGCGGTCACGTCAGCGCTCTGGTCGGTGCCGCTGAGGAGCGCGTCCAGGACGCCCGGCCAGGAGTGGGCCGCCACGGTGTCGCCTCCGGTGGGGGTAACAGCGCTCATGCTCGCTCCTGGTGGTCAAGGGACTGGATACCGTCCGCAAGCCTATCGACAGGGGCGGGGCACCCCGCGCCCGTGCCCGCAGTGCGGACGTCCGAAAGACGCGTACGCAAAAGACTCCGGCCCGGCCCCCGTGAAGGGGCCGGGCCGGAGCCTCGGTTGTGGCGACCGTCAGGTCAAGCAGAGATCAGTGGTGGCCGTGGCCGCTCGTGATCTCCTCGTACTCCTCGGCCGTCGGCTTGGGGATCTGGTTCCCTTCGCCGAAGTAGCCCTTGCTGAGCTTGGCGCGCAGCTTCTGCGTCCGCGAGATCTTGCGGGCGACACCGTTCTCGTCGACCGTCGGGCCGATCTCGGCCGGCTTGTACTGCTCGTGAGCGGTGAGCTTGTAACGCGCGTTGGCGTCCAGCGGCTCGTGGATCTCGACGAACTCACCGTGCGGCAGCCGCTTGATGATGCCGGACTCGCGTCCGTGCAGCACCTTCGCGGCGTCGCGCCGCTGCAGACCCAGGCAGATCCGCTTGGTGGCGACGAACGCGAGGACCGGGGCCACGAAGAACGCGATCCGCACGAACCAGGTGATGACGTTGATCGAGAGGTGGAAGTGGGTCGCCCAGAGGTCGTTTCCACCACCGATGAGCAGCACCATGTACCAGGTGATCCACGCGACACCGAACGCGGTACGCGTAGGCGCGTTGCGCGGCCGGTCCGCGATGTGGTGCTCGCGCTTGTCCCCGGTGATCCAGGACTCGATGAACGGGTACACCGCGATGGTCGCGAGGACCAGCGGGAAGATCACCAGCGGGATGAACACACCCAGGACGAGGGTGTGGCCCCACAGGTTGATCTCCCAGCCCGGCATCACTCGGATGAGGCCTTCGGAGAAGCCCATGTACCAGTCGGGCTGGGCGCCGGTGGACACCTGGTCCGGCCGGTAGGGGCCGATCGCCCAGATCGGGTTGATCGAGGCGATCGCCGCGACCACCGCGATGACGCCGAAGACCAGGAAGAAGAAGCCGCCCGCCTTCGCCATGTACACCGGGAGCAGCGGCATGCCGACGACGTTCTTGTTCGTACGTCCCGGACCCGCGAACTGGGTGTGCTTGTGGTAGAAGACCAGGATCAGGTGGGCCACCATCAGGCCGAGCATGATGCCCGGCAGCAGGAGGATGTGCACCGAGTAGAACCGGGCCACGAAGTCCCCGCCGGGGAACTCGCCACCGAAGAGGAAGAACGACAGGTACGTGCCGACGATCGGCACGGACATGATCGCGCCCTCCATGAAGCGCACACCGGTGCCCGACAGCAGGTCGTCCGGGAGCGAGTAACCGGTGAAGCCGGTGAACATGCCCAGGACGAACAGCAGGAAGCCGAACAGCCAGTTGACCTCACGCGGCTTGCGGAAGGCGCCCGTGAAGAACACGCGCATCATGTGCACGAACATGCCGGCGAGGAAGATCAGCGCGGCCCAGTGGTGGATCTGCCGGATCAGCAGACCACCGCGCACATCGAAGCTGATGTGCATGGTCGAGTTGAACGCCTCGGACATGTGCATGCCCTGCAGCGGCACGTACGAGCCGTCGTAGACGACCTCGTTCATGCTCGGGTGGAAGAACAGCGTCAGATACACACCCGTGAGGATGATGATGATGAAGCTGTACATGCAGATCTCGCCGAGCATGAAGGACCAGTGGTCCGGGAAGATCTTGCGCATGTTGGCCTTGGCCAGGGAGTAGATCCCGAGCCGGCCGTCCGCCCAGTCCGCGATCCGCTCACCGGCGGGCGCTTCGCGCCGTGCGTCTGTCGTGGTGCTCATCCGCGCTCCCAGAAGGCAGGACCGACGGGCTCTTCGAAGTCGCCGAGCGCTTCGAGGTAACCCTCGTCATTCACGCCGATCCGCAGCTGCGGAAGGGCGTGACCGGCCGGGCCGAAGATGACGCGGGCGCCGTCGGAGAGGTCGAAGGTGGACTGGTGGCACGGGCAGAGCACGTGGTGCGTCTGCTGCTCGTACAGGGAGATCGGGCAGCCGACGTGGGTGCAGATCTTCGAGTAGGCGACGATGCCCTGGTGCGACCACTCGAGCTCGCGCTTGTCCTTGATGTCCTCCGGCTTGATCCGGACGAGCATCAGGGCCGCCTTGGCGATCTGCGTCTGGAAGTCCTCCGCCGTCTCCTCCAGGCCCTCGGGCTTGGCGAAGGTCAGCGATCCGACCGTCAGGTCCTCGGGACGCAGCGGCTCGTTGGTGTTCATGTTGATCAGGGCCTTGCCCTTGGACCACATGGTGTGCCGCAGCTTGTCCTCGGGCAGCGTGCCCAGGTCGCGCAGCAGCATCACACCGGAGAGCGGCACCAGGGCCAGCGCGCCGAACATGGTGTTGCGGATCAGCTTGCGGCGTCCGAAGCCGGACTCGGCCGCGCCCTGCTTGAAGTCGGCCAGGACCTGCGCCTTGACCTCCGGCGGGGCCGCGATCTCGTGCCGCTCGGCCGGCATCTCCACGTCGGACATCAGGGTGCGGGCCCAGTGGACCGCGCCCGCGCCGATGCAGAACAGCGCCACGCCCAGGGTCAGACCCAGAGCGAAGTTGAGGACGCTGACGTGCCCGAACGGGAAGATGAAGACGATCTTGTCGACCGGGAAGATCACGTACGAGGCGATGAAGCCGACCGTCGCGACCATGGACAGGAAGAACAGGAACGCGACCGCGCGCTCGGAGCGCTTGGCCGCCCGCTCGTCGATGTCCTGGATGCGCGGCTTGTGGGCCGGCAGTCCCGGGTCGGCGAAGGGGTCGCCAGCGGTCTCTACCGCGCCGTGCGCGGTGGCCTGCGCTTCAGGCAGGCTCTCGGAATTCTCTTGGCTACTCATGACTTCTTGGCCTTAGCGGTGTGGGCCGCGACCCAGATGGCTACTGCGATGAGGGCACCCAGACCGAAGATCCAGCCGAACAGACCCTCGCTGACCGGGCCGAGCCCGCCGAGCTTGAGGCCACCGGGGCTCGCGGACTTGTCGCTGTTGACGGCGTGCAGGTACGCGATGATGTCCTGCTTCTGCTTCTGCGGCATCGTCGTGTCCGGGAAGGACGGCATGTTCTGCGGGCCGGTCTGCATGGCCTCGTAGATGTGCTTGGGGTCCACGTCCTCCAGGCTGGGGGCGAACTTGCCGTTCGTCAGGGCACCGCCCTCACCCGTGAAGTTGTGGCACTGGGCGCAGTTGGTACGGAACAGCTCGCCACCCTTGGCGATGTCCGCACCGCTCGGGTTGTACTGCGAGTCGGTCGGCACGCTCGGACCGGCGCCCAGCGAGGCCACGTAAGCGGCGAGCTGGTCGATCTGGGCCTGCGAGTAGATGGCCTTCTTCTTCGGCACCTGCGCGCCGGGCTGCTGCGCCGGCATACGGCCGGTGCCGACCTGGAAGTCCACCGCGGCGGCGCCCACGCCGACCAGGGAGGGGCCGTCAGAGGTGCCCTGACCGCCGGTTCCGTGGCAGCTGGCGCAGCCGACGGAGTAGAGCTTCTTGCCCTCGTCGATGGCGAGGGACTGGGCGGTTTCGTCAGCCTGAGCCTTGCCCGCGGGCGCGAACGCGGCGTACAGCCCCCCGGTGGCCGCCAGCGCGAGGAGTAGGACGACGACCGCCGCCAGCGGATGGCGTCGTCGTGCGGAGAGCTTTTTCACGGATTACCCCGGTGTCAGGATCTTCTGCGTCGATGCTGGATGTGGTGCGGACCTACGGGCCCGGTTACTGGATCAGGTAGATCGTGGCGAAGAGGCCGATCCACACGACATCGACGAAGTGCCAGTAGTAGGACACGACGATGGCCGCGGTCGCCTGTTCATGGGTGAACCTCTTGGCCGCGTACGTCCTGCCGAGAACCAGCAGGAAGGCGATCAGACCGCCCGTCACATGCAGTCCGTGGAAGCCCGTGGTCAGGTAGAACACCGAGCCGTATGGATCCGAGGACAGCGAGAGGCCGTCCTTCTTCACCAGGTCGGTGTACTCGAAGACCTGGCCGCCGATGAAGATCGCGCCCATCACGAACGTGATGATGAACCAGGTGCGGAGCTTCTTCACATCGCCGCGCTCGGCGGCGAAGACGCCGAGCTGGCAGGTGAGGGAGGAGAGCACCAGAATCGTGGTGTTGGTCGCCGAGAACGGAAGGTTCAGGGACGAAGCCATTTCTGACCAGTGCGCGGCACCCGTTACCGATCGCAGAGTGAAGTACATCGCGAAGAGGGCCGCGAAGAACATCAGCTCGGAACTCAACCAGATGATGGTTCCGACGCTGGTGAGGTTCGGCCGATTGACCGACGGGTGCGCGTGCCCGGTTTCTACTGTCGTTGCTGTCGCCACGACCGACATTATGTCGGTCGCTTATCCCGCCCTCACCCCGGGGGGTGCCGTTCGGTGTGTCAGCGGCGTATGCAGGGCCCGAACGGCCCATCGAAGGGCTGTCCGAACCGGTGTTGACGGGCAGTCGGACGGAGTAGCATCCGCGCATCGGTTCATGAGCCAACGCCGGCGAATCCGCCGGACCTTCGGAGGATCCATGCAGTCGAGCGCCACCGTTCTGGTCTACAGCGACGACGCGAACACCCGCGCGCAGGTGCGGCTCGCGGCCGGCCGCAGGCCCGCCTCCGACGTACCGCCGGTCGAATTCCTGGAGTGCGCGACGCTGCCGGCGGTCCTCAAGGAGCTGGAGCGCGGCGGCATCGACGTCTGCGTCCTGGACGGCGAGGCGGTTCCGGCGGGCGGCATGGGGGTCTGCCGCCAGATCAAGGACGAGGTCTTCCAGTGCCCGCCGGTGCTGCTCCTCATCGGCCGCCCGCAGGACGCCTGGCTGGCCACCTGGAGCCGTGCGGACGCCGCGGTGACCCTTCCGGTCGAGCCGGTCGAGTTCGCGGACACGCTGGCCTCGCTGCTGCGCAAGCGGCTTGCCGTGGGTGCCTGACCTCACACTCCCGGCCGCAGCCGGGCGGAGTTGGCCTTGATCTGGCCGGCCTTGAGGTCGGCCAGCAGGGAGCTGCCCTTGCGCCAGTCGTCCCAGTCCACGTTCCAGTCGCCGAACCCGTTGTCGAAGGGCGTCATGTCCTCGCCGATGCTGTTGACGACCTTGACGATGTCGCCCTCGTTGATGTTCTCGTAGAACCAGGCGGCGTTGCCGGTGCTCATGCCCGTACACCCGTGGCTGACGTTCTCGTAGCCCTGTGAGCCCACCGACCAGGGCGCGGCGTGCACGTATTCACCGCTCCAGGTGACCCGCGTGGCGTAATAGACGGGCAGGTCGTACCCGTCCGAGCTGCTGGAGGAGATGCCGACCGTCTCCCCGCGCATCCGTACGAAGTACTGCTTGCCCAGGACCACCTTGACGCCGTTGCGAGTGGAGAATCCGGGCTTTCCGGTGGTGATCGGAATGGTATTGATCACTTCTCCGTTGCGCTTGACCGTCATGTAGTGCCCGGCGGCGTCGGTGATGGCCTCGACCCGGTCGCCGGTGGTGATCTTCAGGGGCTTGCCGGGACCGCCGTACAGCTTGTCGGCGATCTTCACGCCCTCCAGGTTGGAGTGGACGTTGATGGTGGCGTGCGTGGGCCAGTACTCCTTCGGCCGGTAGTGCAGCACCTTGTCGCCCACCCAGTACCAGTTGCCCTCCACCTTGGGGGTGGACTCGACGACCAGGGCGCGTTCGACGATCGTCCGGGCCTTCGGGTCCTTGATCGGCTTGCTGAGTTCCGCGGTGATGGGCTGTCCGACGCCGTACTTGCCCGCGTCCGGGCCGAATTCGACCTCCACGGCGTCCGTGACCGCCGCGGTGTCGAACGTCAGCGTACGCAGCCCCGGAGAGCCGTCTTCGTTCTCCGTGGAGACCTTGACGGTGTAGTGCGCGCCGGCCACCAGTGCGCCGGTGGAGTGCCAGCGGCTGCCGTCGGCGGCCAGTTCGCCCGCCAGGTAGCGGCCGTTGCCGTCGACGGCGGTGACGTCGGTCAGGCGGGCCTCCTTGCCCTTGACGGTGATCTCCAGGGGCTTGCCCGGATCGGCCTTCTGACTGCCCGCCGGGCCGTTGTAGACGACCTGTCCGGCCGCGTCGTACGGCTTGGCCGACAGCGGGTTGGCGTCTGACCCGCCGCACCCCGTGGCCCCCACACCGAGGGACAGGACAAGGAGGGTGCAGCTCAATACGGTGCGGATGCGCGGTGCGTGGCTCATGAGCCCACGTTATGAAGGTTCGTCAGTTCCGGCGCGCGGGGTGACTGCAAAAGAGGGGCCCTCCGTCTCGCGGTGAGACGGAGGGCCCCTCTTGGCGCAGTGCGGCGTACGCGGAACTACTGGTTCTGGTTCTCGCCGCGGTAGTACTCGAACACCCAGCCGTAGAGACCGACCAGGATCAGCGGAGCCGAGAAGTACAGCAGCCACCAGCCCATGGCGATCGCGAGGAACGCCAGGGCGCCGCCGATGCCGAGCGAGAGCGGCTGCCAGGAGTGCGGCGAGAAGAAGCCGACCTCACCGGCGTCGTCCGCGACATCGGCTTCCTTGTCGTCCTGGGCGCCGACGTCGACCCGCCGGGCCGTGAAGGCCAGGTAGAAGCCGATCATGACGCTCAGGCCGAAGGCCATGACGAGCGCGGTGGTGCCGGCCGCTTCCTTCGACCACACGCCGTACACGACGGCCATGACCAGAATGAAGACGGACAGCCACAGGAACATCTTGCCCTGGATCTTCACTTCCCGGCCTCCTTGCCACCGGTGAGCATGTTGTCACCGTGGACGTCGCCGTGGTTCTCGAGCTGGTCGAGAGCCGCGATCTCGGGGTGGTGGAGGTCGAACGCCGGCGATTCGGAGCGAATGCGCGGCATCGTGAGGAAGTTGTGCCGCGGCGGCGGGCAGGAGGTCGCCCACTCCAGCGAACGGCCGTAGCCCCACGGGTCGTCGACCTCGATCTTCTTGCCGTACTTGGCGGTCTTCCAGACGTTGTAGAAGAACGGCAGGATCGACAGACCGAGCAGGAACGAGGAGATCGTCGAGATCGTGTTCAGCGCGGTGAAGCCGTCGGCCGCCAGGTAGTCCGCGTAACGACGCGGCATGCCCTCGACACCCAGCCAGTGCTGCACCAGGAACGTGCCGTGGAAGCCCACGAACAGCGTCCAGAAGGTGATCTTGCCGAGCCGCTCGTCCAGCATCTTTCCGGTGAACTTCGGCCACCAGAAGTGGAATCCGGAGAACATCGCGAAGACCACGGTGCCGAAGATGACGTAGTGGAAGTGCGCGACCACGAAGTACGAGTCGGAAACGTGGAAGTCCATCGGCGGCGAGGCCAGGATGACGCCGGTCAGACCGCCGAAGGTGAAGGTGATCAGGAAGCCGACGGCCCACAGCATGGGCGTTTCGAAGGACAGTGAGCCCTTCCACATCGTGCCGATCCAGTTGAAGAACTTCACGCCTGTCGGCACGGCGATGAGGAACGTCATGAAGGAGAAGAACGGCAGGAGCACGCCACCGGTGACGTACATGTGGTGCGCCCACACGGTCACGGACAGACCCGCGATCGCGATGGTGGCGCCGATCAGGCCGCTGTAGCCGAACATCGGCTTTCGGCTGAACACCGGAATCACTTCGGAAATGATTCCGAAGAATGGCAACGCGATGATGTACACCTCTGGATGGCCGAAGAACCAGAAGAGGTGTTGCCAGAGAATCGCGCCGCCATTACTGGCGTCGAAGACATGCGCACCGAACTTGCGGTCCGCCTCCAGGGCGAACAGCGCGGCCGCGAGGACCGGGAAGGCCAGCAGGACCAGCACACCGGTCAGCAGGACGTTCCACACGAAGATCGGCATACGGAACATCGTCATGCCGGGCGCGCGCATGCAGATGATCGTGGTGATGAAGTTGACCGAGCCGAGGATCGTGCCGAAGCCGGAGAAGGCCAGACCCATGATCCACATGTCGGCGCCGACGCCCGGCGAGCGGACCGCGTCCGACAGCGGGGAGTAGGCGAACCAGCCGAAGTCGGCCGCGCCCTGCGGGGTGAGGAAGCCACCGACCGCGATGGTCGAGCCGAACAGGTAGAGCCAGTAGGCGAACATGTTCAGCCGCGGGAACGCCACGTCGGGCGCGCCGATCTGCAGCGGCATGATCCAGTTCGCGAATCCGGCGAACAGCGGCGTCGCGAACATCAGCAGCATGATCGTGCCGTGCATCGTGAACGCCTGGTTGAACTGCTCGTTCGACATGATCTGCGTGCCGGGGCGGGCGAGTTCGGCGCGCATGAAGAGCGCCATGATCCCGCCGATGCAGAAGAACGCGAACGACGTGACCAGGTACATCGTGCCGATCGTCTTGTGATCAGTGGTGGTCAGCCACTTGATGACGACGTTTCCCGGCTGCTTGCGCCGGACCGGCAGCTCGTTCTCGTACGAGTCGTCTGCTGCCGCGGCACCCTGAGATTCGTTGAGGATGCTCACAGTTTGTTCGTCTCCGCGTTCTTGGCGGGGTCGGTCTGGGCGATGCCCGCCGGCACGTAACCGGACTGGCCCTTCGCCGCCAGCTCCTTGAGGTGCTGCTGGTAGCGCTCCGGGGAGACGACCTTCACGTTGAAGAGCATGCGCGAGTGGTCGACGCCGCAGAGTTCGGCGCACTTGCCCAGGAAGGTGCCTTCCTGGTTCGGCGTGACCTCGAACGAGTTGGTGTGCCCCGGGATGACGTCCTGCTTCATCAGGAACGGCACGATCCAGAAGGAGTGGATGACGTCGCGCGAGGTCAGCACGAAGCGGACCTTCTCGCCCTTCGGCAGCCACAGGGTCGGGCCCGGGTTTCCGGTCTGCGGGTTACGGGTGCCGGGGATGCCGACGTCGTAGACACCGCCCGCGTTCGCGGGGAAGTCCTTCTTGAACCGGTCCGGGATCGCGTCCAGGTTCTTGTCCGTCTTGGCGTCGCCCTTAACACCGGGCACGTCCTCGACGTAGTTGAAGCCCCAGCTCCACTGATAGCCGACCACGTTGACCGTGTGGGCGGGCTTGGGGGACAGAGCCAGGAGCTTCGTCTCGTCGCGTGCCGTGAAGTAGAAGAGCACGGAGACGATGATCAGCGGGACCACGGTGTACAGCGCCTCGATGGGCATGTTGTACCGGGTCTGCGCGGGTACCTCGACCTTGGTGCGGCTGCGCCGGTGGAAGATGACGCTCCACAGGATCAGGCCCCAGACCAGCACGCCCGTGGCGAGCGCAGCCGCCCACGAGCCCTGCCAGAGGGACAGGATCCTGGGAGCCTCTTCCGTCACCGGAGTGGGCATACCAAGTCGAGGGAAGTCTTTCCAGTTGTACGAGCAACCGGATGCTGTCGCCAGGACCAGGCCCGCAGTCAGCACCTGCGGCAGCTTCCGCCGCATCGGGCGCCGCGACGAGCGGTCGGAGCCGTTGGGACTCACGTAGCGCCTTCCCGAGAGTCTCGCCCGCGGTGGTCGGCTACGGCCGTCTCGCTGGTCGGTCGCCGCCCTGGCACGCGGGCAGGGGTTTGGATGTTTATGCGGACCAAACCCTACTGGACGCTATTTGGGGTCGCGCGGGGAGGGTGCCCAACGCGCCGCCCGACTCCCCGAAGGGGTGGAGCCGCGGTGGAATCCCGGCCTCCGGGCGCCATCTGACGACCCCTCGCCCCGTCCCCCGCAACTCGTTCGCCGGGGCGGGGTTAGCGTGGCCGGGTGCCCTACTTCGACGCGGCCTCCTCGGCCCCCCTGCACCCCGTCGCCCGCCAGGCCCTGCAAGCCTCCCTGGACGAGGGGTGGGCCGATCCGGCCCGGCTCTACCGGGAGGGCAGGCGCGCCCGGCTGCTCCTGGACGCGGCGCGGGAGGCCGCCGCGGAGGCCGTCGGCTGCCGCCCGGACGAGCTCAGCTTCACCAGTTCGGGGACGCGCGCGGTGCACTCCGGAATTTACGGATCCTTGTCCGGGCGTCGGCGTGTCGGGCGGCATCTGGTGGTGTCCGCGGTCGAGCACTCCTCGGTCCTCCATTCGGCTGCCTCCCATGAGGCGGGCGGCGGTTCGCTGACGGAGGTCGTGGTGGACCGCACGGGCCGGGTCTCCCCCGATGTGTACGCCGCCGCCCTGCGGCCCGACACCGCGCTCGCCTGCCTGCAGTCCGCCAACCACGAGGTGGGCACCTTCCAGCCGGTGGCCGAGGTGGCCGAGGCGTGCCGGGCGGCGGGGGTGCCGCTGCTCGTGGACGCCGCCCAGTCGCTGGCCTGGGGGCCGGTCGAGGGTGCCTGGTCGATCCTCGCGGCGAGTGCCCACAAATGGGGCGGTCCGGCAGGAGTCGGGCTGCTCGCGGTGCGCAAGGGCGTCCGGTTCGCGCCTCAAGGGCCCGCCGACGAGCGGGAGTCGGGGCGCGCCGCCGGCTTCGAGAACATCCCGGCGATCGTGGCGGCGGCCGCATCCCTGCGGGCGGTACGGGCCGAGGCCGAGGCCGAATCGGCGCGTCTGCGGGACCTGGTGGAGCGGATTCGCACCCGGGTCGCGGAGCTGGTGCCGGATGTCGAGGTGGTCGGCGATCCGGTGCGGCGGCTGCCGCATCTGGTCACCTTCTCCTGTCTCTATGTCGATGGAGAGACCCTGCTGCACGAGCTCGACCGGGCGGAATTCTCCGTTTCTTCCGGTTCGTCCTGCACGAGCAGCACCCTGACGCCCAGCCATGTGCTGCGCGCCATGGGGGTGCTGAGCGAGGGCAACGTCCGGGTGTCGCTGCCGCTCGGCACTCCGGCGCAGGACGTCGACCGCTTCCTCGACGTGCTGCCGGGCGTGGTCGCGTCCGTACGGACCAAGCTCGGGGCGCCGGTCGCGACGGCCGGTCCCGCCGACGCCGAGGAGTTCGTGGTGGACTCGCTCGGCCGGCTCTGCCCGATCCCGGTCATCGAACTCGCGAAGGCCATCGGGAACGTACCCGTGGGCGGCGTCGTGACGGTGCTGGCCGACGACGAGGCGGCCCGCCTCGACATCCCGGCGTGGTGCGAGATGCGGGGCCAGGAGTACCTGGGCGAGCACCCGGCAGAGGACGGAACCGCCTACCGGGTGCGCCGCGTCAGCTGAGAGCCCGGCGCCGAGGACTAGAGGACTACTGGAGGTGGGCCCGCACCTCGGCTGCGGCCTCGTCGCCGTACGCCTTGGTGAAGCGGTCCATGAAGTGGGCCCGGCGCAGGGTGTACTCCTGGGTGCCCAGGGTCTCGATGACCAGGGTGGCCAGCATGCAGCCGAGCTGGGCGGCCCGCTCGTGGCCGACGCCCCAGGACAGGCCGGTCAGGAACCCGGCGCGGAAGGCGTCGCCCACGCCCGTCGGGTCGATCTTGGCCTCCTCCTCCGGGACGCCGACGACGATCGGCTCGGCGCCGACCTGCTCGATGCGCACACCGCGGGAGCCGAGCGTGGTGACCCGGTAGTCGACCTTGGCGAGGATCTCCTCGTCGCTCCAGCCGGTCTTGTTCTCGATGAGCCCCTTCTCGTACTCGTTGGAGAAGAGGTACGTCGCACCTTCGAGCAGGGTGCGGATGTCGTCGCCGGACATGCGGGCGATCTGCTGCGAGAAGTCCGCGGCGAAGGGAATGCTCCGCGCCTTGCACTCCTCGGTGTGGCGCAGCATCGCCTCGGGGTCGTCCGCGCCGATCAGCACGAGGTCGAGGCCGCCCACGCGGTCGGCGACGGCCTTGAGCTCGATCTGGCGGGCCTCGCTCATCGCGCCCGTGTAGAAGGAGCCGATCTGGTTGTGGTCGGCGTCGGTGGTGCACACGAAGCGGGCGGTGTGCAGGACCTCGGAGATCCGTACCGAGCCGGTGTCGACGCCGTGCCGGTCGAGCCAGGCGCGGTACTCGTCGAAGTCGGATCCGGCCGCGCCGACCAGGATCGGCCGGCCGCCGAGCTGGCCCATGCCGAAGCAGATGTTCGGACCGACACCGCCACGGCGTACGTCGAGGTTGTCGACCAGGAAGGAGAGGGAGACCGTGTGCAGCTGGTCGGCGACCAGCTGGTCGGCGAATCGGCCGGGGAAGGTCATGAGGTGGTCGGTGGCGATGGAGCCGGTGACTGCGATACGCACGGCGAGGGCGCTCCTGAAGGGGGACGGCGTTGACGGTTCACGCTACCGGGTCGCCCCCGCTGGGCCGACCGGTGGAAACTACCCAATAGTAGGTCTTTCTGCGCACGCTTCCTGTGCGTACGGTGCGAAGCATGGAGACCAGGGTGAGCAGCGGGCACGGGGTGACGGCCGATCTTCCGGGGCTGGAGGAGCTGCGCGGGGACTGCGCGCGGATGGCTCCGCACTGGGTGGCGCCCCCACGGAACGCTCCGGCTCCGGTGCCGCCGTCCCGGATCCACGGTGTGACGATTCCGTCCTCCTCGGTGCGGCTGATCGCGGACATGTCCGAATACGGGGACTGAAACGGCTTGATCGCACGGGTGCGGCGCACGGGGATGGAACCGTGCGCTCCCCCGCTCCGTCCAAACGGCGTCCCTCGTAAGGGGGATGCGGGATACGACTGGACAGGAGCGATCTGGTGAGCAGCGAGCACACGCAGGACGAGCCCGAGCAGCGGCGTTCGCGACGATCTCCCTTGATCCTCGCCGCGGCCGCCGTGGCCGTACTGGCCGCGGGTGGCGGTGGGGCGTACTGGGCCTCGACGGCTTCCTCGGGCGGTGGCAGTACGCCCGGCGGGAACGGCGCACCTCCGCCGCTCGCACTCGACAGCGCCCCGGGCGCCGACGCCGGCGGCACTGGCGGCGGCAGCGGCGGCAACGGGATCGCACCCGGTGAGCCGGACCCGAACGGCGTGGTCTACCGGGCGTCGGTCAAGCTGCCCGGCGGCCCCGGCAAGGCGCCCGTCTTCCAGCCGCGCGGCACCGTGAGCGAGGCCGATGCGACGCGGCTCGCCCGGGCGCTGGGGGTCGAGGGGGCGGTGCGTCTCGAAGGCGGCAGCTGGAAGGCGGGAGTGACCAAGGACAGCTCGGGCCCGATCCTGACGGTAAGTCAGAAGGCGCCCGGCACCTGGTCGTTCGCGCGGTACGGCACCGGCGGCTCGGACAACTGCCCCAAGGGCAAGATGTGTCCGATGCACACGACGGGCGCGGACACCGCAAGCGGCTCGGGTGCCGACGGCGGTACGGGCTCCGGCAGCCCCGTGAGCGAGCAGGCGGCGAAGGCGGCCGCGGCCCCGGTCCTCAAGGCGCTCGGCCAGGACGACGCCAAGCTGGACGCCAAGGAGATCCTGGCCTCGGCCCGGGTGGTGAACGCCGACCCGGTCGTCGGCGGCCTCCCCACCTACGGCTGGACGACCGGCATCCAGGTCGGCCCGGACGGTCAAGTGGTGGGCGGAAGCGGCCGGTTGAAGATGCCGGACAAGGGCGCCACATATCCGGTGATCAGCGCGGACCAGACGCTGGCGCAGCTCAACAGCCACGTCACAGAGCGGCCGAAGCCCAAGGACTGCACGGGTCCTGTGCCGGTGGAGGGCCAGCCCACCAAGGGCCGCCTTCCGAGCGATCCGCAGGGCAATATCCAGCCGTGCAAGCAGCCCACGCCTTCGACCGTGACGATCGACGGGGCCACCTTCGGGCTCGCCGCGCAGTTCGTGGACGGCACGCCGACCCTCGTACCGTCGTGGCTGTTCCAGGTGAAGCCGGACGCGGGGCAGCCGTTCACGATCACGGCTCCCGCGGTGGCGCCCCAGTACGTGACCAAGCCGCCGACCGGTGCCCCCGTGCCGCCGCCTTCGGGGTCGGCCACCGCGCCGGGCACGCACGGCCAGGCGCTTGAGTCGTACGCCCTCGCGCCGGACGGGCGGACCCTGAACGTGACGTTCTGGGGCGGGGTGTGCAGCACGTACACGGCGACCGCGGACGAGAGCGGCGACGGTGTGCGGGTCAAGGTGACCGGGCAGGTCAAGGACCCGAAGAAGATGTGCGTCATGCTGGCCAAGCAGCAGACGGTCTCGGTGCAACTGCACGAGGCGCTCGGGGCCCGCAAGGTGCTCGACGCGGACACCGGCAAGGAGCTGCCGAAGAAGTAGCGCGGATACGCCGCCGGACATGACGAAGGCGGGTGGCCCCGGATATCCGGGGCCACCCGCCTTTCGACTGCCGCGAGGCTTAGCTGAAGGAGTCGCCGCAGGCGCAGGAACCCGTCGCGTTCGGGTTGTCGATCGTGAAGCCCTGCTTCTCGATGGTGTCGACGAAGTCGATCGAGGCGCCGCCCAGGTACGGGGCGCTCATACGGTCGGTGACGACCTTGACGCCGTCGAAGTCCTTGACGACATCGCCGTCGAGCGAGCGCTCGTCGAAGAACAGCTGGTAACGCAGGCCCGAGCAGCCGCCCGGCTGAACGGCGACGCGCAGCGCCAGGTCGTCCCGGCCTTCCTGCTCAAGGAGGCCCTTGACCTTGGCCGCGGCGGCGTCGGACAGGAGGATGCCGTCGCTCACGGTGGTGGTCTCGTCCGATACGGACATCTGCTTCTCTCCCGGGTTGTACGGAGACTGCTTGCCGACGGTTGCAACCGGCGGGGCCCCGGATTCATTCCGGGTTCTTCCCTTTCATGCTCGCACACGCGGGAGCGGGCGAGGAAAGGCCTGTGGACAACCCGGTACGGGAGCCGGCGGGGGCCGGGTGCGTCACATCGACGCTATGGCCATCGTCAAAGTGACGTGAAGCAGTTATGATAGATAGCGTCATTTAGACGAAAACCCCTCGGTGGAAGCACCGGGGTCACTGGAGCGGCTCCGCCGCACTGCTCAGGAAACAGAAAGGGTGCGTGACGTGACCACCGCCCAGCCCCGTCAGGACACCGCCGGCCGCGTCGAGCTCGACGTCCAGCCGACGCCGCTCGCGCTGCTCCTGCTCGGCCGCGAGGCCGACCCGAAGAGCGAGCGCGGCGTGGAGTGCCCCGGCGACCTTCCTTCGCCCTCCGACCCGGACCTGGTGGCCCGCGCCCGCGCGGCCAAGGCGAAGCTCGGGGACAAGGTCTTCATCCTCGGGCACCACTACCAGCGCGACGAGGTCATCGAGTTCGCCGATGTGACGGGCGACTCGTTCAAGCTGGCCAAGGACGCCGCCGCGAAGCCCGAGGCCGAGTACATCGTGTTCTGCGGTGTGCACTTCATGGCAGAGTCCGCGGACATCCTGACCGGGGACGACCAGAAGGTCGTCCTGCCGGACCTCGCCGCGGGCTGTTCGATGGCCGACATGGCCACCGCCGAGCAGGTCGCCGAGTGCTGGGACGTGCTGACCGAGGCCGGCATAGCCGAGCAGGTCGTGCCCGTCTCGTACATGAACTCCTCCGCCGACATCAAGGCGTTCACCGGCAAGCACGGCGGCACGATCTGCACGTCCTCCAACGCCGAGCGCGCCCTGAACTGGGCCTTCGAGCAGGGCGACAAGGTGCTCTTCCTTCCCGACCAGCACCTGGGCCGCAACACGGCCGTGCGCGAGCTCGGCATGTCCCTCGACGACTGCGTGCTCTACAACCCGCACAAGCCGAACGGCGGGCTCACCGTCGAGCAGCTCCGCAACGCCAAGATGATCCTGTGGCGCGGGCACTGCTCGGTGCACGGCCGCTTCTCGCTGGACTCGGTGAACGACGTACGCGAGCGGATCCCGGGCGTGAACGTCCTGGTGCACCCCGAGTGCAAGCACGAGGTCGTCGCCGCGGCGGACTACGTCGGCTCGACCGAGTACATCATCAAGGCCCTGGAGGCCGCCCCGCGCGGCTCGAAGTGGGCGATCGGCACCGAGCTGAACCTGGTGCGCCGCCTGGCCAACCGGTTCGCCGCCGAGGACAAGGAGATCGTCTTCCTCGACAAGACGGTCTGCTTCTGCTCGACCATGAACCGCATCGACCTCCCCCACCTGGTGTGGACCCTGGAGTCGCTCGCCGAGGGCAAGCTGATCAACCAGATCCAGGTCGACAAGGAGACCGAGAGCTTCGCGAAGCTGGCCCTGGAGCGGATGCTGGCGCTGCCGTAACCCCGCCCGCCGCACCGCCCGCGACACGACGCAAGGCCGCCCCCTCTTGCGGGAGGGGGCGGCCTTCGTCGTTACGTCACCGGGTTACCCTCCCGGGTCAGGCGTTGGCCGGCTCCAGCTGGTCGGAGTCGTCCGACGGGGCCGGCAGGCCCGCCTTCCTGGCGCGCTTGGCCGCCTTCTTCTTGGCCTTGCGCTCCTTGCGCAGCTCGACCATCGCGTAGAGGGTCGGGACCAGGAGCAGCGTCAGGAGCGTCGACGTCACCAGGCCGCCGATCACCACCACCGCGAGCGGCTGGGCTATGAAGCCGCCCTCGCCCGTGACGCCGAGCGCCATCGGGAGCAGCGCGAAGATCGTCGCCAGTGCCGTCATGAGGATCGGGCGCAGACGGTGACGACCGCCCTCGACGACGGCCTCGACGACGCCGAGACCCTGCTTGCGGTACTGGTTGATCAGGTCGATCAGGACGATCGCGTTGGTGACCACGATGCCGATCAGCATGAGCATGCCGATCATCGCCGGGACGCCCATCGGGGTGCCGGTGGCGATCAGCAGGCCGATCGCGCCGGTGGCCGCGAAGGGGATCGCGACAAGGAGGATCAGCGGCTGGATCAGGGACTTGAACGTCGCGACCAGGAGCATGAAGACGATCGCGATCGCCGCCAGCATCGCCAGACCCAGGTTCTTGAACGCGTCCGACTGGTCCGAGGAGACGCCGCCGATGGAGGCGGTGGCGCCGGACGGCAGCTTCAGGTCCTTGATCTTGGCCTGGAGGTCTGTGCTGACCTTGCCCGTGTTGTCACCGACCGGCTTGGCGGTGATGGTCGCGGAGCGGGCGCCGTCGATCCGGGTCATCGAGACCGGGCCGGGAACCAGCTTCACATCGGCGATGTCGCCGAGCTTGACCGCGCCGAGGACAAGGTTCTTGAGCTGGTCCACCGTGGTGGCCGGGTCGGCCGCGGTGATGTACACATCACGCTCGGAGTCGCCCATGATCGCCTTGGTGACCTGGGTGCCCCGCACCTGCTGGGCGACGGCCATGCCGAGGGTGGTCTGGTTGAAGCCCGCGTCGGCCGCCTTGTCGTTGGGCTGCACCGAGACCCGGGGCACGCTCTGCGCCAGGTCGCTCTGGACGTCGCTGACGTCCTTGAGGCTCGCGACCGCCTGGCGGACCTGCTCCGAGGCCTTCTTCAGGACGTCGCCGTCGGCCGCCTTGACGACCACGCTCAGGTTCTGGCTGCCGAAGCCGCCGCCGGTCGAGATGGCCGGGTTGCCCGGCTGGCCCTTGAGGGCCGCCTCAAGGCGGTCGTGCGCCTTGTCGTAGTCGCCCGCGCTCTTCAGCGTCACGGTGTACGAGGCCTGGTTGGCGCCGGTGCCGCCGCCGAAGGCCGCCATGAAGCCGGAGGAGCCGACGGTGACCTGGTAGCTCTTGACCGCCGGGTCGGCGGCGAGGATCTGCTCGACCTTCTTGGAGGCCGCGTCCGCCGCGTCCAGGCTGGTGCCCGGGGCCAGCTCCTGCTTGATCGAGAGCGTGTCCTGCTCGCCCTGGTCGAAGAAGTTGGTCTTCAACAGGCCGGCCATGCCGAACGTGCCGACCAGGATGACGACCGCTATCAGCACGCTGGTGAGGCGGCGCCGGGTGGCGAAGCGGAGCACGGGGACGTACATCCGCTGGAGGCGGGCCTTGTTCTCCTTCTCCTCGGCCTTGCGGCGCGCCTCGTCCGGGTCGATGCCCGCGATCGCCTTCGGCGCGCGCAGGAACCAGTACGACAGGACCGGGACGACGGTGAGGGAGACGAGCAGCGAGGCGAGCAGGGCCGCGGTGACGGTGAGGCTGAACGAGCCGAACAGCGCGCCCACCATGCCGCCGACCAGGCCGATCGGCAGGAAGACCGCGACGGTGGTCAGCGTCGAGGACGTGACCGCGCCGGCCACCTCCTTGACCGCGGTGAGGATCGCGTACTGGCGCTCCTCGCCGTAGCCGAGGTGGCGCTTGATGTTCTCCAGGACCACGATCGAGTCGTCGACGACCCGGCCGATCGCGATCGTCAGGGCGCCCAGGGTCAGCATGTTGAGCGAGAGGTCCTGCGTCCACAGCACGATCAGCGCGAGCACCACGGACAGCGGGATGGATACCGCGGTCACCAGCGTCGAGCGGATCGAGGCCAGGAACAGCAGGATCACGAGCACCGCGAAGAGCAGGCCGAGCGCGCCCTCGGTGGTCAGGCCGGAGATGGCCTTGGAGACCTGCGGGCCCTGGTCCGAGACGACGGTGAGCTCGGCGCCCGAACCGAGGTCCTTCTTCAGGTCGGGCAGCTTGTCCTTGACGGCCTGGGAGATCGCGACGGCGCTGCCGTCGTGGTCCATGGTGGCCATCACCGCGAGGCTGGGCTTGCCGTTGGTGCGGGTGATGGAGACCCGCTGCGAGGGCTGCTGCTTGACGGTGGCGATGTCGCCGAGGCGGACCGGGGAGCCCTGCTGCGGCTTGATCCGCAGGTCCTCGATCTGCTTCAGCGAGGTGTAGGGGGCGCCGACCTGGACGGTACGGCTCTTGCCGTCCTCGGAGAACGAGCCTCCGGGGATGGTCGCGCCGCCCGCTTTCAGGGCGTCGCCGAGCGTCACCGTGGAGAGGCCGGCCGCGGCCAGCTTCTTCGGGTCGGGCGTGACGTTGACCTGGAGGTCCTGGACGCCGTCGACGCTGACGCGGCCGACGCCCTTGATGTCCTCCAGGACCGGGACGACCGTGCGGTCCAGCTGGTCGGCGAGCGCCTGCTGGTCCTTGTCGGAGGTCACCGCGAGCACGACGGTCGGCATGTCGTCGGTGGAACCCGCCACGACCTGCGGGTCGACTTCCGAGGGGATCTGGGTGCGGGAGCGGTTGACGGCCTGCTGGATGTCGGCGACGAGCTGCTTCGTGCCCGTGCCGTAGTCGAAGGTCGCCATGATCACGGCGTTGCCCTCGGACGCCGTGGACGTGATGCCCTTGACTCCGCTGACGGCCTTGATGTTCTTTTCGAGCGGCTCGACGACCTGCTTCTCGACCACGTCGGGGGACGCACCCTGGTAGGGGGCGAGCACCGACACCATCGGCAGTTCGATGGTGGGCAGCAGTTGCTGCTTGAGCTGCGGAATGGCGATCGCCCCGAAGACGATCGCGACGATCGACATCAGGCCTATCAGGGCCCGTTGTGCGAGGCTGAATCTGGACAGCCAGGACATGGGTGGGGTCTCTCTTCTGTGGCGTGCGAGCGGCGGTACCCGGCAGGGGGCAGGCGGGACCGGCCCGTGATCACGCGGCGCATCACCCGGGAAGACCCGGCCCCCGCCTATAACCCTCGGTCATGGGGCGGGGTCGATTCCTCGCTCCCAGGTCCCTTTCCTTATCCCGCGCATACCGCAGCCGCAGTACGCCGCGCTCCACCCTTCAGTCCACCCGTGGGCGGACAAGGCCCGATTCGTACGCGATGACCACCAATTGGGCGCGGTCGCGGGCGCTCAATTTGGCCATCGCGCGGTTGACGTGGGTCTTGACGGTGAGCGGGCTGACCGCGAGGCGCTCGGCGATCTCGTCGTTGGAGTGACCGCCCGCGACCTGGACCAGGACCTCGCGCTCACGGACGGTGAGGGCGGCGAGCCGCTCGCCGTGCCGCCTCGGATCGTCGCCGCCGTCCCAACTGCCGCCCTGCGCGAGGAAGGTGGTGATCAGGCCCTTGGTCGCGGCCGGGGAGAGCAGCGCCTCACCGGCCGCCGCGACCCGGATCGCGCCGAGCAGCTCCTCGGGTTCGGCGCCCTTGCCGAGGAAGCCCGAGGCGCCGGCCCGCAGCGACTGCACCACGTACTCGTCGACCTCGAAGGTCGTCAGCATCACCACGTGGACAGCGGCCAGCGCCGGGTCGGCGGTGATGGCGCGGGTGGCGGCGAGGCCGTCGGTGCCGGGCATCCGGATGTCCATCAGGACCACGTCCGGCAGGGTCTTGTGGACCACGTCGACGACCTCGGCGCCGTCGGCCGCCTCGCCGACGACCTCCATGTCCGGCTCGGAGTCGACCAGGACGCGGAACGCCGAACGCAGCAGCGCCTGGTCGTCGGCGAGTACCACCTTGATCGTCATGACGTGCCTTCCCCCGTGGCCCCGGTCTCCGCGGCCTTGACCGGCAGTATCGCCTGTACGCGGAAGCCGCCGCCGTAGCGGGGCCCGGCGGTGCAGCTGCCGCCGAGCGCGGTGACGCGCTCGCGCATGCCGAGCAGGCCGTGCCCCCCGCCGTCGCCGTTCCCGTCACCCCCGGCGGCGCCGTTGTCGATGACGGTGATCTCGATGTTCGGGCCCACCCGTACGACGCTCACCTCGGCCTTGGCGCCGGGCCCCGCGTGCTTCTGCACATTGGTGAGCGCCTCCTGGATGACCCGGTACGCGGCGAGGTCCACGGAGGCGGGCAGCGGGGAGTCGTCGATGCGGGCGAGTTCGACCGGCAGCCCCGCGCGCCGGAATCCGCCGAGCAGATCGTCGAGGACGGCGAGCCCGGGGGCGGGCTCGGTGGGGGCGGCCGGGTCGCCGGACTGGCGCAACAGGCCGACCGTGGACCGGAGTTCGTCGAGCGCGGAGCGGCTGGCCTCACGCACATGGGCGAGGGCCTCCTTGGCCTGGTCGGGCCGTTTGTCCATGACGTGGGCGGCGACCCCGGCCTGGACGTTGACCAGCGCGATGTGGTGGGCCACCACGTCGTGCAGGTCGCGGGCGATCCGCAGCCGCTCCTCGGCGACCCGGCGCCGGGCCTCCTCCTCGCGGCCGTGCTCGGCCCGCTCGGCGCGCTCCCTGATCGCGTCGATGAAGGCGCGCCGGCTGCGTACGGCGTCTCCGGCGGCCGCGGCCATGCCGGTCCAGGCGAAGATCCCGACGTGTTCCTGGGAGTACCAGGGCGGGGTGCCGAAGAGCATGGCCGTACCGGTGAGCACGACGATGGTGAGCACGCCGACCCGGTAGGTGGTGGGCCGGTCGGTGTGGGCGGCGACCGTGTACAGCGCGACGACGGCGCTCATCGCGACGGGCGCGGGCGGGGCGCCGAGGCTCAGCTCGACCATGGTGAGCGCGCTGGTGCAGGCCAGCACGGCCATGGGTCTGCGCCGCCGCAGGACGAGGACGGCCGCCGCGAGCGTCATCAGGACGAGCGAACGCAGGCCCGGCGTACGGGTGCCGAAGGTGGGCCCGTTCGGCCCGTGCGGGTCGGCGAACGACCCGAGGACCATGCACAGCAGTACGCCGAGGGCGAGGGCGGCATCCAGGGCCAGCGGATGCGCCCTGAGCCATGGGCGGGCACGGTCGACGGGGGTCACGGTCACCTACCGTAAGGGGGCCGGGAGCCCGGCCCCCGGTCAGCCCGGGATGAGCCCGTCGTCGCTGAGCATCTCCCTGACCTCGTCCAGCGTCGCGTCCGGGCTCGGAAGGATCAGCTCGGACGGCTCCAGGGCGTCGTCGGGAAGGGGCTCGCCCAGACGGCGCACCGCGTCGAGGAGCGCGTTCAAGGTGGACCGGAAGCCCGCCTCGTCACCTGCCTCGATCTCTTCGAGGAGCTCGTCGTCGAGCTTGTTGAGCTCGGTGAAGTGGCTGTCCGCCAGCTTCACCTGCCCCTCCCCCATGATCCGGACGATCATGAACGTCTCCCGTTGCTCGTCACTGCTTGTCGAAGCGCGGGCTCTGCTGCGGGGCCTTGTCCTGGGGAGCGGCGGTGCCGCCCTCGATGGCCTGCTTCCCGTTGGCCGGGCCACCCATCAGCTCGGCCTTCATCCGCTGCAGTTCCAGCTCTACATCCGTACCACCGGACAGCCGGTCCAGCTCGGTCTGGATGTCGTCCTTGGCGAGGCCCGACTGGTCGTCGAGGGCGCCGGAGGCGAGCAGTTCGTCGATCGCACCGGCCCGCGCCTGGAGCTGCGCGGTCTTGTCCTCGGCCCGCTGGATGGCCATGCCGACGTCGCTCATCTCCTCGGAGATGCCCGAGAAGGACTCCGCGATCCGGGTCTGGGCCTGGGCCGCCGTGTACGTCGCCTTGATCGTTTCCTTCTTGGTGCGGAAGGCGTCGACCTTGGCCTGGAGGCGCTGGGCCGCAAGAGTGAGCTTCTCCTCCTCGCCCTGCAACGTCTGGTGCTGCGTCTCCAGGTCGGTGACCTGCTGCTGCAGCGAGGCACGGCGGGACAGGGCCTCGCGGGCCAGGTCCTCACGGCCCAGCGAGAGGGCCTTGCGGCCCTGGTCCTCCAGCTTGGAGGACTGGCTCTGGAGCTGGTTGAGCTGCAGCTCCAGACGCTTGCGGGAGGTCGCGACGTCCGCGACGCCCCGGCGCACCTTCTGGAGCAGCTCAAGCTGCTTCTGGTACGAGTAATCGAGGGTCTCGCGAGGGTCCTCGGCCCGGTCAAGGGCCTTGTTCGCCTTCGCGCGGAAGATCATCCCCATACGCTTCATGACACCGCTCATGGGCTTCGCGCGCCCCCTTCTGACGGACTCCAGCTCCAGCTGCTGCAACAGGACCCACAGTACGGGCCCTGCATCCATTACCGCACTGTTCGGGCGACGATGCGCTCATCCCCAAGGACGACTACGTCCCGCGCCGATCCGGCGCAGGGAGTAGGTGAACCTCGGGGAACCGTGCATCCTCTGCCTCTGCAGACGCAAGGCGTTGTGGGATCGTTCCCCACCGGCCTGGGGTCCATTCCCGTTACCCCGTACCCTTGGGGATTGTGTTCCGTAGCCGTTCCAACGCAGAGAAGGCCCCCACCGACAAGGTGACGGCGGACCTCTCCAAAGCGCCCCGCGACCCCGAGGCCCCCAAGGGGCGCCCCACTCCCAAGCGGAGTGAGGCCCAGACTCAGCGCCGCCGTGCCTCGACCGTGCCGACCGACCGCAAGGAGGCCGCCAGGCGCCAGCGCGAGGCCCGCCGGGTCGACATGGCCAAGCAGCGCGAGGCGCTCGCCAATGGCGACCAGCGCTATCTGCCGGCCCGCGACAAGGGCCCGGTGCGCGGGTTCGTCCGCGACTTCGTCGACTCCCGGTTCTCGGTCGCCGAGATGTTCCTGCCCCTCGCGGTGATCATCCTGGTCCTCTCGATGATCCGGATCGGCAGCCTGCAGAGCCTTTCGCTGCTCCTGTGGCTCGTCGTGATCGTGCTGATCGTCCTCGACTCGATCGGGCTCGCCTTCCGCCTGAAGAAGGCGCTGGCCGCCCGCTTCCCGGACGAGCCGAAGAAGGGCGCCGTCGCCTACGGCCTGATGCGCACGCTCCAGATGCGCCGGCTGCGGCTGCCCAAGCCGCAGGTCAAGCGCGGAGAGCGGCCCTGAGCGGCGGGCCGTCCGGCTTCACCGGCGCCGGTGACGCCTGGTTCAAGGGCCTCTCCGGGCTGCGCAACGTCGTCCGCCAGGAGCTCGTGGCCCGCCAGCTCGACGAGCAGATAGCCGCGCGCTTCCCGGTGGGCCAGCGCCTGCGCATCCTGGACGTCGGCATGGGCCAGGGCACCCAGGCTCTGCGCCTGGCCCGCGCCGGGCATTCGGTGACCGGGCTGGAATCCGATCCCGGGATGCTGAAGGTGGCCCGCGAGTCGCTGGCCACCGAGCCCGAGGGCATCCGCGAGCGGGTCCGCCTGATCGAGGGCGACGGCCGCGAGACCGGGGTGCACTTCCTGCCGGGCTCCTTCGACGTGGTGCTCTGCCACGGCGTCCTGATGTACGTCCAGGAGCCCGACGCGATGCTCGCGGGCCTGGCCCGGATGCTCGCCCCCGGCGGCCTCCTCTCGCTGCTCGTACGGAACGCGGACGCGCTGGCCGTGCGGCCCGGGCTCGCCGGTGACTGGCCGGGCACCCTGTCGGCCTTCGACACCGACTCGTACACCAACCGGCTCGGCCTGCCGGTGCGGGCCGACAGGCTGGCCGCGCTGACCCGCACGCTCGACGGGATCGCGGCCCCGCTGCACGCCTGGTACGGGGTGCGGGTGTTCACCGACAACGTGCCGAACGAGACGCCCCTGCCGCCCGCCGACGAGCTGGACCGCCTGCTCGCCGCCGAGGACCGGGCGGGCCGCACCGACCCCTACCGCCAGGTCGCGGCGCTGCTGCACCTCTTCGGCGTACGGGACTGAGCCGGGGGTATCCGCCGATCGGGCCCCGGCCCGGGGCTCCGGTACCTAATCGGGTGCACCGACAGGCCGTCAAATCGGACCAAAGGGATACTCCTGCCATGGATGCATCTCTTCGCCCCGGCCGGGTGCGCCGTGCTGCCCTGCCCCTGACCGCCGCCGTCGCCACCGCCCTTCTCCTCGGCGGCTGTTCGGACACGGGCGCCGCGGCGGTCAAGGCATCGCCGAGGACGTCCGCCAGTGCCTCGGCGAGTTCTCCGGCGGCCCAGCGCAACGGCGGCGGAACCGACAGCCTGCAGAGCGACTACCAGCGGGTGATCAAGGACGTGCTGCCGTCGGTCGTGCAGATCGAGGCGTCCAGCAGCCTCGGCTCGGGGATCGTCTACGACGACCAGGGGCACATCGTCACCAACGCCCATGTCGTGGGCAACGAGAAGAGCTTCAAGGTGACGACGTCCGGCAGCGGATCGGCGGTCACCGCCCGGCTGGTGGCGGCCTATCCCGAGCAGGACCTCGCGGTGATCGGCCTCGACTCGGTGCCGAGCGGCCTGAAACCGGCGAAGTTCGGCGACTCGGCGAAGGTCGAGATGGGCCAGATCGTCCTGGCGATGGGCTCCCCGCTCGGCCTGTCCTCCAGCGTCACGCAGGGCATCGTGTCCGCGACCGGCCGCACCGTCTCCGAGAGCCAGGGCGGCGGCGGGACCGGCGCCACCATCGCGAACATGGTGCAGACCTCGGCCGCGATCAACCCCGGCAACAGCGGCGGCGCGCTGGTCAACCTGGACAGCGAGGTCATCGGCATCCCCACGCTCGCCGCGACCGACCCGGACATGGGCGGCAGCGCGGCCCCCGGCATCGGCTTCGCGATCCCGGTGTCGATGGTGCGGACGGTCGCCGACCAGATCATCAAGAGCGGCAGGGTCACCGACTCCGGCCGGGCGGCGCTCGGCATCACCGGCCGCACCGTGGTCGACGCGGGCTATCAGCCGGCCGGCGTCGCGATCGTGCAGGTCGCGGCCGACGGCGCCGCGGCGAAGGCGGGCCTGAAGCCGGGCGACATCGTCGTCAAGCTCGACGACACCGGCATCACGACCATCACCTCGCTCACCGAGGCGCTGGCCGCGGACAAGCCCGGCCAGAAAGTGCAGGTGACGTACACGCGCGGCAGTACGAACAAGACGGCCGAGGTGACCCTCGGCGAGATCTGAGGCGGGCCGGGGGCAACGGACAGCGCCCCCGGCCGGGCCGTCAGCCCTGTTCGGCGTGCAGGCTCATCGGGCCGTAGATCCGTGTGCTGTCCTCGGACAGGAAGACCTGGTCGGCCCCGCCTTCGAGCAGGTCCTTCCACACCTCACCGATCCAGGACTCCGCATCGCCCTGGGTCGTGAACTCCTCCGGCACCACCGCCGGCTCGACCTCCGTACCGTCCGACTTCTCGAAACGCCACGTCCACGCCATGTCCGCCTCCTGGGTCACGTTGCTGCCCGCAGCGTAACCGGGCGCGCAAGAGGGCCGGTGACGCGGGAGGATCGTGCCTGTGGAACTGACTCTCCTCGGCACCGGGGCCCCCACCGGCCTGCCGCGCCCCGACTGTCCCTGCGCCGCGTGCGCCGTCGCCCGCGGCGGCGACGCGCGGGCCGCGACCGCCCTGCTCGTCGACGGCGCGCTGCTGCTCGACCTCACCCCGGGCGCGGCGCTCGCCGCCGCCCGCGCCGGGCACACCCTCGCGGGCGTGCGCCAGGTGCTGCTCACCCATCCGCACGCCGGGCCGGCCGTGGAACTGCCCGCCGGGCTGCCCACGGCCGGGCGGGTGCCGGACGGCCGCAGGCTGACGCTGATCAGCGGCCACCGGGTGCTCGCGGTGCCGCTGGACTCGCCCGGGACGGGCTACGAGGTGACCTCTCCCGAGGGCGAGCGGCTGCTTTACCTGCCCCCGGGCGGCGCGCCCGCCGGGCCCGCCGAAGTGCGGCCGTACGACATGGTGGTGGCCGATGTCGCCGGGCGGCCCGACGCGCTGGCGCGGCTGCGGGCGGCGGGCGGCATCGGCCCCGCGACGGACGTGATCGCCGTGCACATCGACCACGACGTGCCGCCCGGGCCGGAGTTGGAGCGCCGGCTCGCGGCGCTCGGCGCGCGGGCGGTGCCCGACGGCACGACGCTGGTCGTCGGCGAGTACCACGCGGTGCCCGACCTGCCGCGCCGCACGCTCGTGCTCGGCGGCGCCCGCTCCGGCAAGTCGGTGGAGGCAGAGCGACGCCTCGCGGGCTTCCCGCAGGTCGTGTACGTGGCGACGGGCGGCACCCGCGACGGCGACGCGGAGTGGGCCGCGCGCGTCGGCCTGCACCGCGAACGCCGCCCCTCCTCCTGGCGCACCGAGGAGACCTGCGAACTCGCGCCGCTGCTCGACGAGTCGGGGCCGCCGCTCCTGATCGACTGTCTGGCGCTGTGGCTGACCGACGCGATGGACCGGGTCGGCGCCTGGGACGACGAGAAGTGGGCGGCGGGCGGCGAGCGGGCGCTGAGGGACCGTACGGCCGAGCTCGTCGCGGCGGTCCGGGGCACCTCGCGGACGCTGGTGGCGGTGAGCAACGAGGTGGGCTCCGGCGTGGTGCCCGCCACCTCGTCGGGGCGGCGGTTCCGGGACGAACTGGGGCGCCTGAACGCGCTGTTCGCGGCCGAGTGCGAGCAGGTCCTGCTCGTCGTGGCGGGGCAGGCGCTCACGCTGCGCGGCTGACACGAACGCGCTGGCGGTACTGTTCGGCAAATGAGCAGGCTGAACCTGGACGACTTCTCCGATCTGATCGAACGCCCCGACAACGGTGTGCGGCGGGACGCCGAGGAACGCCGGGAGCGCCTCACCGTGCCGCCCGGCGCCCTCGGCCGGCTCGACGAGCTGGCCACCTGGCTGTCGGCGGCGCAGGGCGCCAACCCGGTCCGGCCCGTGGAGCGGCCCCGCGTGATCCTCTTCGCGGGCGACCACGGCGTGGCCGGGCTCGGCGTCTCGGCCCGCCCGGCGGCCTCCGCGCACACGCTCGTACGCGCCGTCCTGGAAGGCGAGAGTCCCGTCGCGGTGCTCGCCCGCAGACAGGGCGCCCCGGTCCGCGTCGTCGACGCGGGCCTGGACTGCGACCCGGCACTGCTGCCCGAGGACGTCGTACGCCACCGGGTGCGGCGCGGCAGCGGCCGGATCGACATCGAGGACGCGCTCACCGTCGAGGAGGCGGAGGCGGCCGTGCGGCTCGGCATGAGGATCGCCGACGAGGAGGCCGACTCCGGCACCGACCTGGTGGTGCTCGGCGACCTCAGCGTGGGCGGCACCACCCCCGCGGCGGTGCTGATCGCCGCGCTGTGCGGCACCGACGCCTCGGTGGTCACCGGCCGCGGTGGCGCCGGGATCGACGACCTGGCGTGGATGCGCAAGTGCGCCGCGATCCGGGACGCGCTGCGCCGGGCGCGGCCGGTTCTCGGCGATCAGCTGGAACTTCTGGCCGCGGTGGGCGGCGCGGACCTTGCCGCGACCACTGGTTTCCTGCTGCAGTGTGCGGTGCGCAGACTGCCGGTGATCCTGGACGGGGTCGTCTCGTCGGCCTGTGCGCTGGTGGCTCAGCGGGCGGCCTTCCGGGCTCCGGACTGGTGGCTCGCGGGCCAGCTGAGCGGCGAGCCGGGCCAGTCGAAGGCACTTGACCGGATGGCGCTCAACCCTCTGCTCGATCATGGCGTCACAGTGGGCGAAGGAACCGGGGCATTGCTCGCTCTTCCCCTCGTACAAGCCGCGGCCGCCCTGGCCGCGGAGCTGCCCGAGCGCACCGACCGGCGCACGGAGAGCCCCGAGGAGAACGGCGACGCGTGAGCCGCGGCGGAGTCGGGGGGCACCCCCTCGGCTCCGCCTGCGACCACTGTGGAACGCTATGCCGCCATATCATCGCGTTTCATGGGAGAAGTCCGCTTGAGCACCACCGAAGGAACGAACCGGAGCACCCCCCGGTCGCGACGCGGGGCGGCCTTCGCCGTCTGGTACCTGCGCATCGTGACGTTCATCAACTTCCTCAGTGCCGTCTGGGTCACCCTCGGCCAGGGGCTTCGGCGGCACAACACGGACGACTACTTCACTCCGTACCTGCTCGAAGCCGGCTTCACCTCGGGCGTCGTCACACTGTTCCTCGCCGTCACCATGCGCCGGCGCAAGCGGGCCGCCTGGATCCTCAACATGGTGCTCGGCGGGCTCTTCCTGGCCCTGTTCGCGTTCGCCATGGCGTTCCCGGAGATCCACCGCTACGCGCAGAACTGGGTCTCGCTCGCCCTGACCGCGGCCTTCGTGCTCGCCCTGCTGCTCGGCCGCCGCGAGTTCTACGCCAAGGGCGACCGCTCCAACCCGCTGGCCGCGGTGGCCACCGCCGTCGGCGGCCTGCTGATCACCTCGCTGATCGCGGCGGTCCTGGTCAGCGCCACCAACACGTACGACGGCACCGACCACTCGACCTTCCTCGAGCGCTGGCGCTACGGCGTGATGCGGCTCGTGTTCCTGGTCCCCGACGACCGGCACACCCAGGGCATCACGACGCCGGGCTGGGTCAACGTCACCATCAACGTCCTGGCCACGCTGCTCCTGATCGCCGTCATCTACGCCGCCTTCCGCAACCGCAAGGCCGTCGACCCGCTCACCGTCGAGGACGAGGAGAAGCTGCGCGCGCTCCTGGACAAGCAGGGTGAGCGCGACTCGCTGGGCTACTTCGCGCTGCGCCGCGAGAAGGCCGTCATCTGGTCGCCGACCGGCAAGGCCGCCGTCACCTACCGCGTCATCAACAGCGTCTCGCTCGCCTCGGGCGACCCGATCGGCGACCCCGAGGCCTGGCCTGGCGCGATCGAGCCATGGCTGGCCGAGGCCCGCGAGCACGGCTGGATCCCGGCCGTCACCGGCGCCAGCGAGGAGGCCGGGCAGATCTACGCGCGGCACGGCCTGGACGCCCTGGAGATGGGCGACGAGGCGATCGTGGAGACCGCCGAGTTCACCCTGGAGGGCCGCGCGATGCGGACCGTGCGCCAGGCGTACAACCGGGTGAAGAGGGCCGGGTACGAGGTGCGGATCCGCCGCCACGCGGACATTCCTGCCGAGGAGATGGACGAACTCCTGCGCAAGGCCGACGACTGGCGCGACGGTGCCACCGAACGCGGCTTCTCGATGGCGCTCGGCCGGCTCGGCGACCCCGCCGACGGCCAGTGCATGATGCTCGAATGCTTCGACGGCGAGGGCGAGTTGAGGGCGCTGCTCAGCTTCGTGCCCTGGGGTCCCGAGGGACTCTCGCTCGACCTGATGCGCCGTGACCGCGACTCCGAGAACGGCCTGATCGAGTTCATGGTGATCGAACTCCTCCAGCGCGCCAAGGAGATCAAGATCACTCAAGTCTCACTGAACTTCGCGATGTTCCGTTCCGTCTTCGAGCGCGGCTCGAAGCTCGGGGCAGGACCCGTGCTGAGGCTGTGGCGCTCGCTCCTCAGCTTCTTCTCCCGCTGGTGGCAGATCGAGTCCCTTTACCGGTCCAACGCCAAGTACCGGCCGATCTGGGAGCCACGGTTCACGTTGTTCGAGAAGAGTGCGGATCTGCCGCGGATCGCCATCGCGTCCGCGCGCGCCGAAGGGTTCCTGGAGGCCCCCGGGCTGCCCAAGTGGCTGCACCGCAGGCATCTGGAATCGCAGAGATGAACGGCCCGCGCAGAGGCGTCGTGGGCCGCTTCGCCGAGCGCGAGTGGGGGCCGCTGTACAAGACCGTGAAGTACGCGCTGCACACCCAGCGCTGGCGGGCGATCCCGCTGACGCTCTCGGCGGTCCTGCTCACCTCGGTCTTCCAGGTCATCCAGAACCAGTCCTGGGGCTTCCGGCCGATCCAGATCATCGGCTCCGTGAAGGCCGAGTACCCCTTGTGGATCTCGCTCCTGCGCACCCCGTTCTCGCTCTTCGTGCCGGCCCTCGACCTGCCGGTGTGGGGCGCGCTCGCCCAGGTGCTTCTCGTGTTCGGCATCGCGGAGATCTGCATCGGGCGCGGCCGCATGCTGCTCATCGCGTACGCGGCAACGCTGGCCGGCACCCTGTACGCGCGGGTCGGCATCCACATCGGCCCGGACAGCGTCTTCGGGCTGCCCGCCTCCGCCGCCAAGATGGTCGACACCGGCCCCTCGGCGGCGGTGGTCGCCCTCGCGGTGTACGTGTGCTGGCGCTACCGGGCGTACTGGACGGCCGGGACGGTCGCGCTCGCGATGGTCGTCGAAGTGGTGCTCAAGAACAACCTCGCGGGCAAGGAGCACATCGCGGCGCTCATCGTGGTCGCCGTGATCTGCTGGATCACCCATGCGCGACGGAGGCGGCGACGCGACCGGCATGATCAGGGGCGGCGTACCGGGAGCCTGTCGGGTGCGCCGCCGATCCAGTCCTGAAAGCGGCGCCGCGGCTGTGACCAGCGCCGGTCGTGGCGATAGGCCCTGAGCCCGGCCTTGGCCCTGGCCCGCGGCCGGTTGCGATAGAAGCGCTGGGCCCACGGAGAGCCCGGCCGGGCCAGGCGGATCGCGCCGAAAAGCGCCACGAACGGCACGAACGTGCCGATCACCGACAGCCGCACCTTGCCCTTGAACAGCGAGATCAGCACAAAGCAGAAGTTGATCGCGATCGTGGTGATGAACGAGCCCCGGCTCTCCCGCTCCCCGGGGCTCACGTCGTTGACGCCGAGCGGTGAGAACCCGGCGAGCACCAGAGCCATGAGGGCGGCCGTCATCACCACGATCTCGACGCTCTTGCGCCCGTTCTCGCTCCAGTACACGTCGTCGAGGTGCAGGATCAGCGCGAACTCGTCGAGGACCAGGCCCGCGCCCATCCCGAACAGGACGGCGAAGACGGCCGCCGCGATCCCGTGCCGGCCGCTGCCGACCGCCCCGAAACCGCCGACGATGGTGAGGATGACCCCGGGCACCACATGGTGGATGTGCAGCCCGCCGGGCCTGATGTTCCGGAACGGGCCGCGCCCGGCCCGGATCAGACGCGTGATGGAGCGCGTGACCAGGAACGTCACGACGAACGCCGCCAGCGCGAGCAGCATGGGGAGCTTGCCCGGCTCGGTGATGTTCCGGTAGAACCAGTGACCCATCCCACCCGCCCTTGTTTGCGCTGGTATGCGCAATTTACCGCTGCCGGGGGGTGCGGTGCTCGGGATACCCTGCGCCGGGTGAACCCCAGCAAGGCCCTGCACGGCGTACGTTTCGCCTTCGGCACCCTCACCGTCTTCCCCGCCCGCATCACCCGGTGGGACCGCGCCGCCGCTCGCGCGGGGATGTCGCTCGCGCCGCTGGCCGGGCTCGCCGTCGGCCTGTGCGCGGCGGCCGCGGGCGCGGGGTTCTGGGCGGCCGGGGCCGGGTCGCTGCTGGTGGCGGTGGTGAGTGTGGCCGTGCCCGCCCTTCTGACCCGGGGTCTGCATCTGGACGGGCTCGCCGATGTCGCCGACGGGCTCGGCAGCGCCAAGCCCGCCGAGGACGCGCTGCGCATCATGAAGCGCAGCGACATCGGCCCGTTCGGGGTGGTCGCCCTGCTCTTCCTGCTGCTCGCCCAGATCGCCGCCCTGTCCCGGCTGTACGAGGACGGCTGGGCCCGGGGTGCCGCCGCCACCGTCATCTCTGCCGTGGCCGCGCGCGCCGCCCTCACCCTGGCTTCCCGGCGCGGGGTTCCGGCGGCGCGTCCGGAGGGGCTCGGCGCGGTGGTGGCGGGCACGGTGCCGGTGCGCCGCGCGGCGCTGGTGGCCGCCCTGGTGACGGCCGCCTCCGCGGCGGCGGGGCTGCTCTTCGGGCCCTGGTCCGCGCTGCACTTCGCGCTCGCCGTGCCGGCCGGGCTCGCGGTGGCCCAGGTGCTGCTGCGGCGCTGCGTGGGGAGGTTCGGCGGGGTGACGGGTGATGTGTTCGGGGCGGTCGCGGAGACCTCCGCGACCGTCACGCTGGTCGCGCTCACCCTCGGCTGAGCCTCAGCAGGGCAGGCGCCAGACCAGCAGGTCGTACTTCTTCTCCATCGAGCTGAGCCCCAGCTTCCTGGACTCGGCGCAGAACTTGGCCGGCGGGAGTTCGTACTCGACGTGGAAGACGGCCTTGCCCGCCTTCACGAACGGCGTGAGCTTGTCGCACTCGCCGTACTGGGCGCACTGCTCGTTGACCGCGAAGTCGAAGTGGGCGAGCAGCTGCGGGATCTGGTCGAGGTCGTTCTTCAGGCCGACGGCAAGGCCCCGGTCATGGGCGAGCCTGGCGACGAGCTCGTTGTACTTGAGCTGGTCGGCGGCCTTGAGCGGGAAGCCGGTGTCGTTGTTGTAGCCGTCCATGTTGTCCGGCTCGACCGCGTCGAAGCCCTTCGCCCTGCACAGGTCGAAGCGCTTGGCGATCAGCGGTTCGAGGACGTCGGTTCGGCGGATGTCGAGCCAGCGCTCCCCGTCCCAGCCGTTGCCCTTGCCGAGCACGTCCTTGGGGAACTGCTTGGCGTCGGGCCGCCAGTTCTCCCAGGCGCCCGTCGAGACGTAGCAGATGACCTTGCGGCCCCGGCGGTGCAGATCGGCGACGGCCGCCGCGTCCTGGTCGACGGCGTCGATGTCGTACACCTGGACGTCGACGGCCGGGTCGAGCTTGCCCTTGAGCTGCCACTGCCAGGTGAGGCCCGGTCTGGGCTGCCAGTGCGGGCCGGACGGGGCGGGCGGCACGGTGTCGCCGCCGTCCCCGTCGTCGGGGCCGTCCGGGGAGCTGGTGCATGCCGCCGCGAGCAGGAGCAGCGGGACGAGCAGGCGGAGTGAGCGTTTCACCGGACGGGCTCCAAACGGTGCGGCAACGTGCCCCAGGGGTGCGGCAGTTGCCCGGGGACGAGGCAGTGGACCGGGGCCTGGGCGACCGCGTCCGGCGGGGCCCCGTACACCAGATGGCAGGTGTCGGGCCCGGTCGGCCCGGCCGGCGGGTAGGCGGACCAGGGCCCCTCGAAGGTGACGAGGAGGTCGGCGATCCGGGCGTAGCCGGGGTGCGGGACGGCGCCGTGGTTAAGGACGAGCGTGACGTACGTGTCGTACGTGGCGGCGAGCGCGGCCCGCAGGTCGGCGTAGTACGGCAGTTGGAGGGCGGAGGTGGCCGCCTGGTCGAGGAAGAGCCCGTGCACCCCGTACCAGGCGCGGTGGCGGGCCGCTTCGCGCACGACGTCCTGCGGCGGGCGCGCGCCATAGGCGGTGTCCACATAGCCGAGCACCCGCACGCCCGCCGAGCGCAGCCGGTCGGCCACCTCGGCGAAGGCCGCGTCGGCCGAACTCCCCGCGCCGTTGGCCGGGTTGAGGACGACCCCGTACAGCGAGGGCGCGGCGGCGATCAGCGCGTCCCAGGCCTCCGGCTGCTCGGCCGGGTGCTCGTAGTAGGGCACCAGCAACTTGCTCATGTGCTTCCTCGCAGCGCGTTCGGGGTACTCGGGGTCCTCGATCCGATCATGGCCGGTGGGCGGTCGCCCTTCCCACCAGGACGCAGACCAGCATGGCAAGCAGCGCGGCCGCCGCCCCCGACACCACCAGACCGGTCGGCGGCGGCGCGCCCAGGAGCAGCGCCAGGGTCTGGGCGACGGCCGCCGTGCAGCACACCAGGGCCGCGCCCGGCGCCGCCCCGAACGACTGGAGCAGCAGCCCGGTCCACAGCACCGCGCCGATCAGGAGCAGGGTGGCCAGGCGCAGCCCGCTCAGCGCGGGGGCGTCCGGCCACAGCCGGGTGCCGGCCTCGGCGAGCCCGGCCAGGATCAGCAGGTACGCGCCGATGCAGACGGTCACGGTGGCGGCGACCGAACCGCGGAACCCGCGCGCGCTGGACGTGGCCCGAAGCCCCGCCAGGCTCTCGGCGCGGAAGCGGTGCAGAAGCCATTCCGCGGGACCCATGCTGAGGGTGAGGGCGACGGCGGAGGGACCCGCGACCGTGCCCGCCGAGCCGTGCCGGAAGATGTCGCCGAGGGCGGCGTACAGGACGAGGACGCCCGCGCCGAGCCCGAACAGGCCGTACGGCACGGAGGCGGCGACCCGGGGCGAGACGGCGCCGCGCGGCCCGGGACCCGCCGGCTCGCCCCGCAGCGTGAGCACGGCCAGCGTCACGGCCGCGGTCAGCGAGACGAGCAGCAGCACCGGCCCGACGAAGGACGGAAGCCCCGGTACGACGCCGAGGGCGAGCGGCAACAGGGCCCAGAACAGCGGGCGTTCACGGCCGAGCACCAGCAGCGCGGTGGCCGCCGCGAGATAGCAGCACTGCCCCGCGGCGAACGCGGCGGCGGGCAGCTCGCCCGGACCGGTCACGGCGAGGGCGGCGAGCGAGCTGAGCGCGGCGCCGAGCGGGGCCCCCAGGCGCAGCGCGCGCACGGCGGCCGGGCGGTCGGCCAGGCTGAGCCAGGAGTGGGCGCGGTGCGAGAGCGACTGGTTCCACACCCAGCCGGTGACGGCCCCGGCGAGCAGCGGAATGGTTCCGCCAGGCAGGCCGAGCGTGGTGCGGGGGCCGGACAGGAGGGGCGCGCCCAGGACGTAGGCGAGCCCGGGCAGCGCGAAGACGAGGCCCCGCAGGAGGCAGGAGCCGAGGTGGGCGTGCCAGGGTTCGGCAGGTGGCGCCAGGGGCTCGGGATAGCGGCGCTCGACGCGGCCGTAGAGCTCCTCGGCGAGCGAGAAGGAGTCGGGGTGCCCGTACACAGCTCTTATCTGAGCGTCCGACATGCCGTCGGACTCGATAATGGCGGCTATTTCATCCGGATGGACGGCAGCCGCTATCAAGTCCTCCAGGCGCAGGGCGAGTTCGGCGAGGGGGTCGTCCTCGGGCAGGCGCTGGCGCGGGATGAAGGGCAGGGTGTCCTGCCCTTCCTCCCCGCCGACCCACAGGGAACCGCTCACCGGGGCGCCCCGCCGAGGGTGCTGGGCTGCGGGTCGTCGGACAGCTCGCGGTACCAGGGGCCGGTGAGCTGCAGCGTCCAGTCGTCCTCGGGCGTGAACCCGGCCGGGGCGAGCTCGGGTTCGGGGCATCCGGCGAGTTCGAGGTAGATGCGCCTGAAGCCGTCCACCGAGCGGTGCAAGGTGAATTTGTCGACCACGCGCTGGCGGGCGGCGGCGCCCAGCGAGGCCCGCCGCTCGTGGTCGCGGAGCAGTCCGAGGGTCGCCTCGGCCATCACCGCGGGCTCGCGCGGCGGCACCACGAGACCGGCCTCGCCGGCCGCCTCCCGTACGCCTCCGACATCCGTGGAGACGGTGGCGCGCCCGCAGGACATCGCCTCGATCAGCGAGAACGGAAAGCCCTCGCTGATGCTGGAGAGCATCACCACGCTGCCCGAGGCGTACGCGCTCGCCACGTCGCTGACCCGGCCCTCGTACGAGATGCCGTCGGTGACGCCGAGTTCGGCGGCCAGCTTCTCCAGGCGGGTCTTGTAGTCCTCACCGCCGGCCGGCACACCCCCGTAGAGCCTGAGCCGGGTCTCGGGGAGTTCGGCGCGGACGATGGCGTACGAGCGGATCAGGGTCTCCAGGTCCTTGATCGGGTCGATGCGTCCGCACCAGCTCAGGGTGGGGACGGCCGGGTCGGGTCCGGCGTGCGGGAAGAGGTCGGGGTCGACGCCGTTGTAGACGGTGCGGATGCGCTCGGCGGGGGCTCCGCCGCGCTCCTCCCAGCGGCGGTTGTACTGGTTGCACGGGGTGATGAGGTCGGCCTGGCGGTAGCCCATGGTGTTGAGCTCCCGGTAGAAGCCGAGCAGCACCGCCTTGACCGGCCAGCTCTGCTCGCCGGTGCGGTAGCCGAGGTAGCGCTCGCGCAGGTAGATGCCGTGTTCGGTGAGCAGGAAGGGCACGCCGTCGAAGTGCTGGGCGGCGAGCGCGGGCAGCGTGGCGAGGCCGCTGCTGACCGCGTGCGCCACGCTGTCCGCCGGAATGCGGGCGGACAGCGGGCGCAGTGCGTGTTCCAGGAGGTCGGTCGCGGTCAGGGCGTCGTGCACGGTGGGTTTCGCCCTGGACAGCGCCAGGTGCGGCATGGTCCAGATCCACATCAGCGACTTCAGCGCCGCTTCGGAGCGGAGCGCCGCCGAGAGCCGCCCGGCCCGGGCGAGCTCCGCCAGGCCGTACAGGGCCGAGGCGAAGTCGCAGCCGGAATCCGGGTCGAGCATGGCGAGCAGGAAGCGCTCGTAGGTGTCGGTGAACCGGCGCCTTTCCTTGCCGAGGAGCGGCCGGCGCCTGCCGGGCTGCGGCCCCCACAAGGGGAAGGCCGTATGCCGGTAGACGTTGGCCGGAAGCTCCCAGGCGACCGGCTCGCGGCCGCTGCCGGTGAGGGCGACGACGTTGAAGTCGACCTCCGGCATGCCGCGTACGAGCTGATCGCACCAGGTGCTGACGCCCCCGTGTATATGCGGATATGTGCCTTCCGTGAGCATGGTGACATGACGGCCACTGCTCGGCATGGATGTCCCCCCAGGACAAGCGGTCGTGCGTGACGAGCGGTCGTGCGTGACGAGCGGTCAGGCGGTGGTCAGGCCGGCAGCTTCAGCGTGATGGCCGACTGGAGCAGCTCGGGCGAGGACCAGTCGGAGCGCTGACCCGCGTACGGCGTCCCGAACGCGGTGGTGCCGAGGAGCAGTTGCTTACGGGTGCCCTCCGGTGCCGTGATCGGTGCGGCCACCCCCTTCGGAGCCTGCACGGTGACAGTGTCTCCGATCCGGTAGGCGGTCACCGAACCGGAAGCCAGCGCCTTGTCCCAGGACGCCCTGCGGCCGAGTTCGGTTCCCGCGTCCTTCTCGCGCAGGTTCACGATCGGCGCGCTGTCGGCGTAGAGCGCCTTGTAGTCGCCGAGGACCTTGTCCAGGACCGGGTAGAGGATCCGCTCCTCGGCCAGGTTGGACTGGTGGACGTAGTGCGGCCGCGGGTCGTTCCACAGCACGTGCGAAAGCGCGGTCCTGGCCTCCCTGGGCACGATGTACGACTGGTAGCCGGTGGCGGTGTCCAGCGGCGCGGTCATGCAGGTGGAGGCCGGGTTGTTCTCGCAGACGCCGCTGCCGCCGTCGGCCTTGGAGGTGTACAGCCAGTTGTACTCGTCAGTCATCTCGGCGGCCTTGCCGACGTTGTAGTACACGTTCATCGGGTGCCGCGGGACGGTCTGGGCGGCGCCGACCGCGCGCTGGTCGGGCTCGCGCGAGGCGTCGCTGCCGGTCCACTTGACCCCGTTGTCGGCGAGCGCGCCCGCCAGGTTCGGGTTGTCGTCGGGCTGCTGCGGCAGGACCCTCATGCCGGAGTGCTCACCGGTGACGAGCTCGCTCTTGTCGACCGGGAGGCTCTTCTGGGCGGCCCAGGTGTTGTTCTGCGAGATCTGCGCGGAGATGTCGGCCCGGCTCATCCACTGGGTGGAGCCGTCGGCGTTCTTCTTGCACTGCCACGGCACGACGGTGTTGTCCTGGACGCAGCCGAGGAACTCGTGCGTGTAGGTGTGGTTCACCCAGCGGTACTTGGCCTTGTCGGCGAGCAGTTGGGTGGTCAGCGCGTCGGTGCCGCCGTTCTCGGACTTCCACTCCTCGCCCGCGCCCGCGTTGAAGACCATGTCGAGCGTGAACCCGTTGGCCTGCTCCCACTGGGCCGCGTACTGGGCGTCGGCCGCCGTCATGCGGATGTCCGGGTTGGTGGCGCCGCCGGCGGGGCAGTCGAAGTCGCCCGGGGTGCAGTTGTGGACGCTGTCCCAGCGCGAGTCCGGCGCGAACACGTCGTCCACGTGCACCGTGAAGTAGTTGCGGCTCTGGCCGAGGTGCACCCCTTGCGTCACCCACTCCACCATGCCCTTGGCCAGCGCCTGGAACTGCTCCTGGTACTGGTTGTAGGCGAAGGTGACGACCAGTTCGCTGCGGCCGTCGTGGGTGTACTGGCCGAGCAGGGTGCCGCCGGTCGGCGCGTCGAGGTAGCTGGTGAAGCCGTCCCTCGGGTGGCCCGCGTAGCCGTAGCTCTCCGGCACCGCGGGGTCGTTGTCCTCGAAGGTGAGCGGCCCGTCGAGGTAGCCGAAGGGCCCGGCCTTGCCGGCCGCGGTGACCTGGGACTTGACGCCGTCCAGGACGCCGGACCAGCCGCCGTTCTGGTCGGTGTAGTCGATCCCGACCTCGGGGTGCGCCCAGGTGTACGCGTCGACCTGGCGGATCCCGAAGGTCTTCTCGTACGTGGCGAGAGCGGCCTGCTCGGGGGCGTCGGCGGAGCCGAACGGGATCTCGTTGGGCGTGACGACGCCCTGGAACTTGGCGCGCGGGCGCCCGCCGACGGTGTCGCTGAGGAAGGCTGCGTCGATGGTGGGCCGGCCCGTGGCGCCCAACTCGACCGTCTGGTACGGGACTCCGGTGTTCTTCAGCTCGGCGACGATCGCCCCGACCGCGCTTCCGCCGTCGTCGAGGACCAGCACCTTCAGATCGATGCGCGGCGCGACGGTGGCCGCCGCGTTGACGGCCGGGATGGCTGTGGTGAGCAGTCCGGCAGCCATCAGCGCCGTGAGCGCAAGCCGGGTTCTGCCCCTTTTCAAGGCCTTGGCCTTCATTTGTCCCCCCAAAGAGAGCCTCCGCACGCGGAGTGCGCGCGGAGAACCTGTCGTGATGATGCAAAGAGGCACGGTGCCCCCTGTGCCCGATTGAGGCGAGTGTGACGTAGCTCTCACGAAGCGTGCGGGCCAAACGTGAAAGAGACACCACGGATGAGTGAATTACCGCCACCGCTATCGAACGCCGTCACCGCGCGTAGGCTCGGTGACCGGTGGTCGACCCGCCCGAAATACGATGTCCCCGGCCCCGGCCGGCCCATCCGACGGTCGAACACTCCACAGGATTCTCAAGGAAGAGAGATCTCACCACCGTGACTGCTCTGACTCTCAGCACTGCCGGTGCGGCAACGCTGCGCGCCGACGCCCTCGTCGTCGGCGTCGCCAAGGCCGCCGGCCCCAAGGGTGGGCTGGTCGTCGCGCCCGGCGCCGAGGCCGTGGACAAGGCGTTCGACGGGAAGCTCGCCGCTGTCCTGGCGACCCTCGGCGCCAGTGGTGCCGAGGGTGAGGTGACCAAGGCCGTCTCCCCCGCCGGCCTCAAGGCCCCGTTCGTCCTCGCGGTGGGCCTCGGCACCGCTCCCGCCGACGACGAGGCGTACGCCTCCGAGGTGCTGCGCACCGCCGCGGGCAACGCCGCCCGCGCCCTGCACGGCGTCAAGAAGGCCGCGTTCGCGCTGCCCATCGAGGCCGCCGAGGACATCGAGGCGATCGGCGAGGGCGCCCTGCTGGGCGCGTACGCCTTCACCGCCTACCAGGATCGCGGCGCCGACGCCAAGGGCCCGCTCGCCGAGGTGGCGCTGCTCGGCGCCAAGCCGCGCGACAAGGCCCACAAGGCCGCCGCCGAGCGCTCGCTCGCGCTCGCCGAGGAGATGAACCGCGCCCGCGACCTGATCAACACCCCGCCGAACGACCTCACCCCCGAGGCCTTCGCCGCGGTCGTGTCGGCGGCCGGCAAGGAGCACGGCCTCAAGGTCCAGGTCCTGGACGAGAAGGCGCTGGAGAAGGGCGGCTTCGGCGGCATCCTCGGCGTCGGCGTCGGCTCGGCGAACCCGCCGCGCCTGGTGAAGATCTCGTACACGCACGCCAAGAACGCCAAGCACCTCGCGTTCGTCGGCAAGGGCATCACCTACGACTCGGGCGGCATCTCGCTCAAGCCGGCCGGCCACAACGAGACGATGAAGTGCGACATGAGCGGCGCCGCCGCCGTGTTCGCCGCCGTCGTCGCGGCCGCGCGCCTGGGCCTCGAAGTGAACGTCACCGGCTGGCTCGCGCTGGCCGAGAACATGCCGTCGGGCTCCGCCACCCGCCCGGGTGACGTCCTGCGCATGTACAGCGGCAAGACCGTCGAGGTCCTCAACACCGACGCCGAGGGCCGCCTGGTCCTGGCCGACGCGCTGTGGAAGGCCTCCGAGGAGAAGCCCGACGCGATCGTCGACGTGGCGACGCTGACCGGCGCCATGGTCCTCGCGCTCGGCGACCACACCTTCGGGATCATGGCCAACGACGACGCCTTCCGCACCGCGATCCACGAGATCGCGGAGGAGTCCGGCGAGCAGTCCTGGCCGATGCCGCTGCCCGCCAACCTGCGCAAGACCATGGACTCCCCCACCGCCGACCTCGCCAACATGGGCGTGCGGATGGGCGGCGGCCTGGTGGCGGGCCTGTTCCTGAAGGAGTTCGTCGGCGAGGGCATCACCTGGGCCCACCTGGACATCGCGGGCCCGGCCTTCAACGAGGGCGCCCCGCACGGCTACACCCCCAAGGGCGGCACCGGCTCCTCGGTGCGCACCCTGCTCCGGCTCGCCGAGCGCACCGCCTCGGGCGACCTCGGCTGAGAGCCCGCGCACAGCCGACACACGGCGGCCCCGGGTATGGATCCCGGGGCCGCCCGTGTTCACGCTCCGTACCGTCACGCTTCGGCCGGATTTCGCTGTCGATGAAATCCGTACGCCGCCGCTGTGCGGTGGAGTCACCCCTGAGAAGCGCCGAGTCCGACGATCAGGCGTCTCAGACCCCGGCCCCGCGTCCCGCCTTCCGTCAACAAGTGCGAAGATGGGTTCTCGGCAGGACAGGGCCCCCACCACAGGGCCGAAGACAAGCGGCCGAATACCAGCCGCCGCCGGTCATCGACGACCGCGCCCGGCGCACATGCATGGAGGACGTGACGTGGCGAACGACGCCAGCACCGTTTTCGACCTAGTGATCCTCGGCGGTGGCAGTGGCGGCTACGCCGCGGCCCTGCGCGGAGCGCAGCTGGGCCTGGACGTCGCACTGATCGAGAAGAACAAGCTCGGCGGCACCTGCCTGCACAACGGCTGCATCCCCACGAAGGCCCTGCTGCACGCCGGCGAGATCGCCGACCAGGCGCGCGAGGCCGGCCAGTTCGGTGTCAAGGCCACCTTCGAGGGCATCGACATCAACGCGGTCCACGCGTACAAGGACGAGGTCATCTCGGGCCTGTACAAGGGTCTGCAGGGCCTGGTCGCCTCCCGCAAGGTGACCTACATCGAGGGCGAGGGACGGCTGTCGTCGGCCACCTCCGTGGACGTCAACGGCCAGCGCATCCAGGGCCGCCACGTCCTCCTGGCGACCGGCTCCGTGCCGAAGTCGCTGCCGGGCCTGGAGATCGACGGCAACCGCATCATCTCCTCGGACCACGCGCTGACCCTGGACCGCGTCCCGCAGTCCGCGATCATCCTGGGCGGCGGCGTCATCGGCGTCGAGTTCGCCTCGGCATGGAAGTCCTTCGGCACCGACGTCACCGTCATCGAGGGCCTCAAGCACCTCGTGCCGGTCGAGGACGAGAACAGCTCCAAGATCCTGGAGCGCGCGTTCCGCAAGCGCGGCATCAAGTTCAACCTGGGCACCTTCTTCCAGAAGGCCGAATACACCGCCAACGGTGTGAAGGTCACGCTGGCCGACGGCAAGGAGTTCGAGGCCGAGGTCCTCCTCGTCGCCATCGGCCGCGGCCCGGTCTCCCAGGGCCTCGGCTACGAGGAGCAGGGCGTCGCGATGGACCGCGGCTACGTCCTGGTCGACGAGTACATGCGCACCAACGTGCCCACCATCTCCGCCGTCGGCGACCTCGTCCCGACGCTCCAGCTCGCGCACGTCGGCTTCGCCGAGGGCATCCTGGTGGCGGAGCGTCTGGCCGGTCTCAAGACCGTCCCGATCGACTACGACGGCGTGCCCCGGGTGACGTACTGCCACCCCGAGGTCGCCTCCGTGGGCATCACCGAGGCCAAGGCCAAGGAGATCTACGGTGCGGACAAGGTCGTCGCTCTGAAGTACAACCTCGCGGGCAACGGCAAGAGCAAGATCCTCAAGACCGCGGGCGAGATCAAGCTCGTCCAGGTCAAGGACGGCGCCGTGGTCGGCGTCCACATGGTCGGTGACCGTATGGGCGAGCAGGTCGGCGAAGCCCAGCTGATCTACAACTGGGAGGCTCTGCCGGCCGAGGTCGCGCAGCTCATCCACGCGCACCCGACGCAGAACGAGGCGCTCGGCGAGGCCCACCTGGCGCTGGCCGGCAAGCCGCTGCACTCCCACGACTAGTAGCCCCTCGGGCGCGACGACCACTACCGCAATTCGTAAGGAGCAACCGAAACCATGTCGGTTTCCGTAACCCTTCCGGCGCTCGGCGAGAGCGTCACCGAGGGCACCGTCACCCGCTGGCTGAAGGCCGAGGGCGAGCGCGTCGAGGCCGACGAGCCGCTGCTCGAGGTCTCGACCGACAAGGTCGACACCGAGATCCCCGCCCCCGCCTCCGGCATCCTGGCCTCCATCAAGGTGGCCGAGGACGAGACCGTCGAGGTCGGTGCCGAGCTCGCCATCATCGACGACGGCACCGGTGCGCCGGCTGCTGCCCCGGCTCCGGCCGAGGCCCAGGCCCCCGCCGCCGCCCCCGCCCCGGCCGCTCCGGTCGCCGAGGCCCCCGCCGCGCCGGCTCCGGCCGCCGCTGCTCCGGCCGCCCCGGCCGCCGGTGGTGCCACCGGCACCGACGTCGTCCTCCCCGCGCTCGGCGAGAGCGTCACCGAGGGCACCGTCACCCGCTGGCTCAAGGAGGTCGGCGAGGAGGTGGCCGAGGACGAGCCGCTGCTCGAGGTCTCCACCGACAAGGTCGACACCGAGATCCCCGCCCCGGTCGCCGGTGTGCTCCTGGAGATCGTGGTCGCCGAGGACGAGACCGCCGAGGTCGGCGCCAAGCTCGCCGTCATCGGTGCCCCGGGCGCGGCTCCGGCCGCCGTACCGGCTCCGGCGGCTCCGGCCCCGGCCGCCGCTCCGGCGCCCACCCCGGCCCCCGTGGCCGCTCCGGCTCCGGCCCCGGTGGCTGCTCCGGCCGCCCCGGTCGCGCCCGCCCCGGCCCCCGTGGCCGCTCCGGCTCCGGTCACCCCGGCTCCGGCTCCGGCCGCCACCTCCGGTGACGACGGCGCGTACGTCACGCCGCTGGTCCGCAAGCTCGCCTCCGAGTCCGGTGTGGACCTGGGCGCGGTCAAGGGCACCGGCGTCGGCGGTCGCATCCGCAAGCAGGACGTCATCGCCGCCGCCGAGGCCGCCAAGGCTCCGGCTCCGGCCGCCGCCCCCGCCGCCAAGAAGGCCGCCCCGTCCGTCGAGGCGTCCCCGCTGCGCGGCCAGACGGTCAAGATGACCCGCATGCGCAAGGTCATCGGCGACAACATGATGAAGGCCCTGCACTCGCAGGCCCAGCTGACCTCGGTCGTCGAGGTCGACATCACCAAGCTGATGAAGCTGCGCGGCCAGGCGAAGGACTCCTTCGCCGCCCGTGAGGGCGTCAAGCTGTCCCCGATGCCGTTCTTCGTGAAGGCGGCGGCCCAGGCGCTGAAGGCCCACCCGGTCATCAACGCCCGGATCAACGAGGACGAGGGCACCATCACGTACTTCGACTCGGAGAACATCGGCATCGCCGTGGACTCCGAGAAGGGTCTGATGACGCCGGTCATCAAGGGTGCGGGCGACCTGAACATCGCCGGTATCTCGAAGGCCACGGCCGACCTGGCCGGCAAGGTCCGCGCCAACAAGATCACCCCGGACGAGCTGTCCGGCGCGACCTTCACCATCAGCAACACCGGCTCGCGCGGTGCGCTGTTCGACACGGTCATCGTGCCGCCGAACCAGGTCGCCATCCTGGGCATCGGCGCCACCGTCAAGCGTCCGGCGGTCATCGAGACCGCCGAGGGCACCGTCATCGGCGTCCGCGACATGACGTACCTGTCGCTCTCCTACGACCACCGTCTGGTGGACGGCGCCGACGCGGCCCGCTACCTGACGGCCGTGAAGGCGATCCTGGAGGCCGGCGAGTTCGAGGTCGAGCTCGGCCTGTAAGGCTCCCGAGGCAGCGTGGGACGGTTGTAAGACTCGTCTCACCAGCGGCCGTGCCCCCGTCCGGGCTGATCCGGACGGGGGCACGGCCGTATTGTTTGGGGGTCGCCGCTCGTTTTAAGGAGCCCCCATGACCGTGCCCGTCGTCCACTCGCTGCGCGAGCAGATCCGCGAGCACATCGTGGAGGGGATCGTCAGCGGGCGCTGGAAGCCCGGCGAGCGGATCGTGGAGCGGCGTATCGCGGTGGAGCTCCAGGTCAGCCAGACGCCGGTGCGCGAGGCCCTGCGGGAGCTGGAGAGCCTGCGCCTCATCGAGTCGGCGCCCAACAAGGGCGTACGGGTGCGGAACCTGACCGCGGCCGACCTGGAGGAGAGCTACCCGGTGCGGGCCGGTCTGGAGCAGATCGCGGCCGAGCTGGCGGCCGGGCGGCTCGCCGAGGACTGCTCGGCCCTGGAGCCCCATGTGGCGGCCCTGTACGAGGCCGACCGGGCGGCCGACGGCACCGCGCAGGTGCGCCACACCGTCGGTTTCCACCGGGAACTGGTGAGGGCGGCCGACAACAGTGTGCTGTTGCACACATGGGAAGGCCTCGGCATCGAGGTGTTCACGGCGCTGTCCATCCGCTGGCTCGGCACCGTCCAGAAGTCCTATGCCGAGGAGCACGAGGACCTGGTCGCCGCGTTCCGGCGGCGGGATCCGGCCATCGGGGCGCTGGTGAAGGCCCATGTCCTGGGGTGCGCGCCGCGTAGCGCCTGACCTGCGCGGCCGGGTGCCGGGGCCCTTCAAAAGCAAGGCACCCGGTGCCCTTTTTTGCGGCACCCTGTGCCGACTTTCGCGATTCGAAGAAGTTTTTGGCCCAGCACTTTGATCGATCATCGATCGGCGGCTTACAGTCGACGGCGGACTCACCGGTCCAAGGCCCCGTCCTGCCAGACAAAGGCCCCCTTTTCTCCACCCCCCTCCTGTCCGGAAGGCGGCGATCATGATCGACCCCGTAGCCAAGTTTCCGAGCGAGCTCGACCAGCTCCCGGACCGTGACACCGAGGAGACCGCCGAATGGGCGGCCTCCCTCGATGCCGTCGCCAAGGCCGCCGGCCCGCATAGGGCCGCGTATCTGATGCGCCGCACGCTCCAGCACGCCGAAGGCGCGGGCCTCGCCCTGCCCAAGCTGCTGGAGACGGACTACGTCAACACCATTCCCTCCTCCTCCGAGCCCGTCATCGACGGCGACGAGGAGATGGAGCGCCGGATCACCGCATGGAACCGCTGGAACGCGGCGGCCATGGTGACCCGCGGCTCGAAGCACGGCGTCGGCGGCCACATCGCGACCTTCGCGTCCGCGGCCTGGCTGTACGAGACCGGCTTCAACCACTTCTTCCGCGGGAAGGAGGGCGACGGCTCCGGCGACCAGCTCTACATCCAGGGCCACGCCTCGCCCGGCATCTACGCCCGCGCCTTCCTCGACGGCCGCCTCACCGAGGCGCACCTCGACAAGTTCCGCCAGGAGTCGGCCGGCGACGGCCTGCCCTCCTACCCGCACCCCCGCCGGCTGCCCTGGCTGTGGGAGTTCCCGACCGTCTCCATGGGGCTCGGCCCGCTCTCCGCGATCTATCAGGCGCGCTTCAACCGGTACCTCACCAACCGGAACATCAAGGACGTCTCGAACTCCCACGTGTGGGCGTTCCTCGGCGACGGCGAGATGGACGAGCCCGAGTCGACGGCGGCCCTCGCGCTCGCCTCCCGCGAGGGTCTGGACAACCTGACCTTCGTCATCAACTGCAACCTGCAGCGCCTCGACGGCCCGGTCCGCGCCAACTTCAAGATCGTGCAGGAGCTGGAGGCCCAGTTCCGCGGCGCCGGCTGGAACGTCGTGAAGTCGCTGTGGGGCGGCGCCTGGGACGAGCTCTTCCAGCTCGACACCACCGGCGCGCTCGTCCGCCGTCTGCGCGAGGTCCCCGACGCCCAGGTGCAGACGTACCAGACGCGGGACGCGGCCTACATCCGCGAGGACTTCTTCGGCAAGGACCCGGCGCTCGTCGAGATGGCGAAGCTGCTCTCGGACGACAAGATCCTGGAGTGCTTCCACCTGTCGCGCGGTGGCCACGAGCCGCGCAAGGTGTACGCCGCCTACAAGGCCGCCCTGTCCCACAAGGGTGCGCCGACCGTCATCCTGGCCCAGACCGTCAAGGGCTTCACGCTCGGCGACGGCTTCGCGTCCAAGAACGCGAACCACCAGATGAAGAAGCTCACCAACGACGAGTTCAAGAACATGCGTGACCTCCTTGAACTCCCCATCTCCGACGCCCAGTTCGTCGACGGTGTCGTTCCCTACGGCCACCCGGGCGCCGACTCCCCCGAGGTCCGCTACCTCCAGGAGCGCCGCGCGGCCCTCGGCGGCCCGGCCCCGGCCCGCCGCAGCCACGCGATCGCCCCGCTGCCGGCCCCGGCCGACAAGTCGTTCGCGGCCTTCGACAAGGGCTCCGGCCAGCAGTCCATGGCCACCACCATGGCGTTCGTCCGGCTGATGAAGGACCTGATCCGCGACAAGACGACCGGCAAGCGCTGGGTCCCGATCGTCCCGGACGAGGCCCGCACCTTCGGCATGGAGTCGCTGTTCCCCTCGCTCGGCATCTACTCGCCGAAGGGCCAGACGTACGAGCCGGTCGACCGCGACCAGCTGATGTACTACCGCGAGGCCAAGGACGGCCAGATCCTCAACGAGGGCATCACCGAGGCCGGCTCGATGGCCGACTTCATCGCCGCGTCCAGCGCGTACGCCACGCACGGCGAAGCGATGATCCCGTTCTACATCTTCTACTCGATGTTCGGCTGGCAGCGCACGGCCGACCAGATGTGGCAGCTCGGCGACCAGCTCGGCCGCGGCTTCCTGGTGGGCGCCACCGCCGGCCGGACGACCCTGACCGGTGAGGGCCTCCAGCACGCGGACGGCCACTCCCCGATGATCGCGGCGACCAACCCGGCGGCGATGTCGTACGACCCGGCCTTCGCCTACGAGGTCGCGGCCATCGTCAAGGACGGTCTGCGCCGCATGTACGGCGAGGCGGCCCCGGGCGAGGACCGAGACGTCTTCTACTACCTGACGGTCTACAACGAGCCGATGCCGCAGCCGGCGAAGCCCGCGGGCATCGACGAGGGCATCGTCAAGGGCCTGTACCGCTTCAACACGGCCGAGTCGGCGGGCGTCACCGTCCCGGCCAATGCCTCGCGCATCCAGCTGCTTGGCTCGGGCACGGCGATCCACTGGACGCTCGAGGCCCAGAAGCTGCTCGCCGAGGAGTGGGGCGTGGCCGCCGACGTGTGGTCCGCGACCTCGTGGACCGAGCTGCGGCGCGACGCGCTTGAGGCCGACGCGGCACTGCTGCGCGGCGAGGAGCGAACTCCCTTCATCCGCACGGCACTTGAGGGCATCGACTCCCCCGTCCTCGCGGTCTCCGACTACATGCGCCAGGTCCCGGACCAGATCGCGCAGTGGGTCGAGCAGGACTACTCCTCGCTCGGCGCGGACGGCTTCGGCCTCTCCGACACCCGCGAGGCGGCCCGCCGCCACTTCGGCGTCGACGCCCAGTCGATCGTCGTCGCGGCCCTGGCCCAGCTCGCCCGGCGCGGCGAGGTCCCGGTCACGGCCGTGAAGGAAGCGCGCGAGCGCTACGGCCTGTAGGTCTTTCGCAGTCACGCACGCGTGCCCCGTCCCGATTGCCGGGGCGGGGCACGCGTGCGTGAATGGTCGACCGGGGGCGCCACCACTCCGGGAGCACCGCATGAAGATCTACAACCGCCCGTCCGCGCCCGCCTGGGCCGACCTGTCGACGACCGACGTTGCCGCCGCCAAGTCCTTCTACGGCGGGCTCTTCGGCTGGCAGGGCGCGGACGTGCCGATGGAGGAGGCGGGCGGCTACGGGATGTTCCTGCTCGGCGACGAGTACGTCGGCGGGTACGGGCCCTGCATGGCTCCGGAGCAGCCGGTGGCCTGGCTGGCGTACTACCAGGTCGACTCCGCCGACGCCACGGCCGCGGCGGTGACCGGCAACGGCGGCTCGATCGTCGCGGGGCCCATGGACGTCTTCGACTCGGGCCGGCTCGCGGTGTTCGCCGACCCCGAGGGCGCGGTCTTCGGCGTCTGGCAGCCCAAGGAGCACAAGGGCTTCGGGGTGGCCGACAAGCCGTACAGCATGTGCTGGTTCGAGCTGCTCACCCGGAATCCGGACCAGGCCAGGACCTTCTACAGCACCGTCTTCGGCTGGAGCGGCGACAGCGAGCCGTACGGCAGCTCCGAGTACACGGAATGGGAGCTCGAAGGCAAGAGCTTCGGCGGCATGATGCGGATGAACGAGGACTTCCCGCCGGAGGTGCCGCCGCACTGGATGGTGTACGTCGAGGTCGAGGACTGCGACGCGACCGCGGCGAAGGCGCGGGAACTGGGCGGCGAGGTCCACGTCCCGCCCACCCCCATCCCGCCGGGCCGTTTCGCCCTGCTGCGGGACCCGCAGGGCGGGGTGTTCTCGGTCGTCCAGCTGGACGAGGCGCATCGGTAGCCGCCGGGGCGGGGAAGTGCGGTGCCCTTGAGGGCGCCCGGCACGTCACGGCCCGAGCACCCTGCATCATGGGCGCATGCGTGCAGCCCGGCTCATCAAGATGGTGCTCCTGCTACAGGCGCGGCCCGCCATGACCGCCACCGAGCTGGCGCGCGAGCTGGAGGTCTCGGAGCGGACCGTGACCCGGGACGCGCAGGCGCTGGCCGAGGCCGGGGTGCCGGTGTACGCGGACCGGGGCCGGACCGGCGGGTACCGCCTGGTCGGCGGGTACCGGACACGCCTGACGGGCCTCGCCCGCTCCGAGGCCGAGGTGCTGTTCCTGTCCGGAGTGCCGGGCGCGCTGCGGGAGATGGGCCTGGAGGACGCCGCATCGGCCGCCCGCCTGAAGGTGTCGGCCGCCCTGCTCCCCTCCCTCAAGGACGCCCCGTCCGCCGCCGCCCAGCGCTTCCACCTGGACGCCCCCGGCTGGTGGCAGGAGCCCGAGACGCCCGAGCTGCTGCCCGCCGTCGCCGAGGCGGTGTGGGACGACCGCAGGGTGCGGGTCGGCTACCGGCGCCCGGACCGCGCCGAGGTGGAGCGCGAGCTGGAACCGTACGGCCTGGTCCTGAAGGCGGGCGTCTGGTACTTGTGCGCCCGGGCGGCCGACGAGGGCGACGGCTTCCGGGTGTACCGCCTCGACCGGTTCACCGCGGTCGCGGTCGGCGAGGACCGCTTCGTACGTGACGAGGGCTTCGACCTGCCGCGCTTCTGGGAGGCCCGTGCCGAGGAGTTCGCGCGCTCGGTGCTCCGGGAGACCGTGGTCGTACGGGTCTCGCCGGCCGGGGCCGCTCGGCTGCCGTACGTCACCAGCGACCGCGGTGTGGTGCGCGAGGCCCTGGAGGAGGGTGAGGGACCGGACGAGGACGGCCGGCTGACGCTCACGCTGCCGGTCGAGTCGCAGGACGTGGCGTACGGCCAACTGCTCGGCCTGGGGCCGGAGTTGGAGGTCCTGGAGCCGGCCGAGCTACGCGCCCGCTTCGCCGAGGCGGCCCGCGCCCTGCGCCAACTCTACGAATAGGACCGCCACATTGGCAGATACGGTCGGTTTCCGGCAGACAACTCGCCGTCATTGGCAGGAAGTTGTACGCTGGCGGGGTGCCTGGTAGCAGCGCTTCGACCGATGGACAGCGTCGTCCGCGGGATGTGGTCGCGGACGGCTTGCGTGCGCTCATCACCGCCGGTGAGCTGCGGGTCGGTGAGCACCTCCCGACCCAGGCCCAGCTCAGCGAGCGGTTCGCCGTGCCGCGCGGCGCGGTCCGCGGCGCCGTCGAACTCCTGGAGCGGGAAGGCCTGATCAGGCGGGCCCAGCAGGGCACCCCGCCGACGGTGGCCCGCCCCGCGATCGTCCAGGCATCCGTGAACAACCGGCGCGAGGTGCCCGGCGGGCGCCGCCATTCGCCGCGGCCCGCGGGGATCTTCCTGGGCGAGCGGGTGGCGCAGTGCTTCCGCCAGGAGGAGGTGACCATCGACGCGTACTGCCTCAATGGCGAGACGCTGGCCTCCGCGCTCGCCGGCCCGCTGGTCACGGTGCAGGCCGAGGGCTCGGGCCCGCGCCGGGTGGCGGTCCGCATCCTGCTGCCCGACGCCGAGGCCCCGCTCGCCCTGCCCCAGGTGATCGGCGACCTGCAGAACGGCCGGCCGCGCGAGCGGCTGCGGATCACCAGCAACCACATCTACGGCTCACTGCGGCACTCGCTGCGCATGCTGAAGGTCCGCGACCTGGTGCCGGACGTGACGGTCGAGGCCCGCAAGGTGTCGATCACCCCGACGCAGAAGGTCTACATCCTCAACGGCCGCGAGGTCCTCGCCGGCCACTACCAGGTGACCGAGCGCACGGTGGATCTCGACCGGAACCCGATCGAGATCTACGACATGCTCGGCGTGGAAGGCATGCTCTTCCGGCACACCGTGGTGGACGACGACCAGGTCACCCGCAGCTATGTCGAGCAGACCCAGCAGTGGTTCGACTCGCTGTGGAACACCATCGCCCGCCCCATGGACCCGAACTGAGCCGGATCCGGAGCGGGCCGCCTTCGGCCGACCTCGCACCGAGGCCGGCGGTCAATCCCCCGCGTTCAGAGCGCGGCGATCAGCAGGAGCACCAGGATCACGGCCGCCACGCACACCAGGTTCGTGCGCGGCCCGGCCGGAACCGGCCCCGGCTCCCGAGGGGCCGCGCCGGCGCCGCCCTTCGCGAGCAGGACGCCCAGGGCGAGCACCAGCAGGCCCGACGGGCCGAGCAGGGACACCACGCCTACGTTCGACAGCAGTTCGAGGACGATTTGCACGCGCGTCTCCAGTCCCATGGAACACCTCCTCCGGTTGTCGCCGCCGGGGACCGCAAGTACTGAGCCCGGTACCTTCATTGGCAGGCGATCGTGTTCCCTTCTCCTACCCTGACTGAATGGCGGCCATCTATGGTCAGCCCGCTGCATATTGGGCAACACAGCTGTGCCAATGTGGAATTGAGCGGCCATCACGTCCAACCAACCGGTCAATCAAGTGAGTTGACCGATCGACGCAGCCATCTGGCCTGCCCTGACCGCGAGTTGTAGCCTCGCTGGGTGACGACCCACACCACAGAGGCCGACCGGGACGACGCCGGGGGGACCCCCCGCTACCGACTGGTCGCCGACGCGCTGCGCCAGGACATCCAGAACGGTGTCCCGGCGCCCGGCGAGGCGCTGCCCAAGCAGGAGCAGCTCATGCGCCGTTTCGGCTGCGGACGCGGCACCGTGCAGAATGCGCTCCAGCTGCTGCGCGACGAGGGGCTCCTGGAGGAAGGGGTGCCGGGCCGGGGCGCCCGGGTGGCCCGCCAGGCTGCCATCGGGCGGCCATTGGTCTATTACATCTCGCGCGCCTTCGAGGCACCCCATGTCTCGCTCGACGTCTGGTCGCTGCACACCGAGGAGCTCTCCCGGGCCGTGCAGCAGCAGGCCGAGCTCATCCGGCTCGGCGACCGGCCGGCCCCGCAGTCGGTCCGGGTACGGGTCCTGGTGCCGGATCTCGACACCCACCACCCCTACCCCCGCCACCTCGACGACCCGTCGGACCTGCGCCCGCTGCGACGCCTTCGCCGGGTCATCCGGATGTACACGGAGGCGCTGCACCACTCGCTCACCCAGCTGGCCGAGGAGGGGACGGTCGGCTCGGTGTCCGTGGAGATCCGGAGCCTGCCGACGGTGCCCGGCGAGAAGCGCTACCTCATCAACGGCAGCCAGATGCTGACCGGCTACTACTTCCTGCGCAGGACCCGCATCCTCGTCGACGCCGAGGCCATAGAAGTGCTCGAACTGCACAGCGACACCCTGTTCCCGGCCACCCTGGAGGGGAACGGGGCACGGTCCGTGGAGCGCACGGAGTTCCAGCAGGTGCAGGCCTGGTTCGACTCGCGCTGGGAGATGGTCGCCACCGCGCTGCCCCTCGACGAGTAGCGGAACGAGCCGAGCACGCGCGCCGAGCACGCGAATCGAGCAGGCGCGTCGAGTGGCGAACGGATGGCGAACACGCAGCGGACGAATGGCTACAGGTGTGCCAGGGGTGAGCCAGGAGCGGCAACCGGACGAAAAGCGCGGCTCCGCGTGCGCCGCCTCCCCCTACCCACGATGCTGGTTCCGTGATGGACGAGACGGAGTTCTGGGAGATCGTCGACCGTACTCGCGAGGCCGCCGACGGCGACCCCGAGGAACAGGCCGACCTGCTCGTGGAGCGGCTGCTGCAGTACGACCCCGAATCCGTGCTCGACTTCGCCCGGCACTTCGAGGCGCGCTACAACCGCGCCTACCGCTGGGACCTGTGGGGAGCCGCCGCCGTGCTGCTCGACGGGGCCAGCGACGACGCCTTCGACTACTTCCGCTGCTGGCTCATCGGCCAGGGCCGCGAGATCTTCGAGGGCGCGCTGCACGACCCGGACGCGCTGGCCGACCTCCTCGGCGAGTTCGACGAGGAGGTCGACGGCGACGGCGAGGAGCTCGGCTACGCGGCGGACGAGGCGTACGAGCAGCTCACCGGTGTGGTCGCGCCCGACCTCGGCATCCCGGCCCAGTCCGAGGAGCCGGCCGGAACCGCGCTGGACTTCGAGGACGAGTCGGCGCTCGCGGCCCGCTTCCCCCGCCTGTGGGAGCGTTTCGGGACGGGCTGAGCAGAGCGGGCCGGCGAGGCCTCGGGGCCTTGTCGGCTCAGTAGTGCGTTCCGCCGTCGATGCGGATCTCGGTGCCGGTGATGAAGCGGCCGTCGTCGCTGGCCAGCATCGCGACCACGGAGGCCACCGTCTCGGGGCCCGCGAAGCCCTGGCCGATGGCCGGGGCGAGCTTCATGAAGAGCGACATGTCGGCGTCGGCGGGCAGGCCGGGGCCCACGCTCGCCCTGGAGGCGCCGGTTCCGTCGGTCATGCCGGAGGAGATCGAGCCGGGCTGTACGGCGGTGAACCGGATGCCCTGCTTGCCGTACTCGGCGGCGAGCGCGTGCGTCATCGACTGGATGCCGCCCTTGCTGGCCGCGTACGCCGCCATGTAGGGGTGGGCGAACATCGCCGAGGTCGAGCTGAAGTTGACGACGGCCGCGCCGTTGCCTTCGAGCAGCGCCGGGATCGCCTCGCGGATCATGAGGAAGGTGCCGGTCAGGTTGACCGCGACGACCTTGTTGAAGTCGGCCAGGCTCGTCTCGTGGGTGTGCGAGGAGCGCAGGATGCCGGCCGCGTTGACCAGGACGTCCAGGCCGCCGAGCGCGGAGACCGCGGCGGCGACGGCCTCGCGCACCGAGTCCTCGTCGGCTATGTCGACGACCAGGGTGGTGAGCCGGCCGAGGGCGGCGCCCGCCTTCTCGGCGGTGTCCTTCAGACCGGCCTCGCTGACGTCCGCGGCGACGACGTGGCCGCCCTCGGCGAGCAGGCGAAGGACGGTGGCCTGCCCGATGCCGGAGCCACCGCCCGTGACAAGGGCGCGGCGTCCTTCGTAGCGGTCGGTGACGGTGTTCACGCTCATCGCGGTCCAGCTTTCTCGACGCAGGGGGAGCCGGTGGGAGGCTCCCGGTGGATATTTCCACCGTACGCCTTGGTGGCACGTTTTGCCATGAAGTCAATCCATGCAGATACGGAGGCTCCGGGCGTACGCTTGCGAAGTGACCCAGCCCGTACCCCAGCCCGGCCCCCCGCCCAAGACCTCGCTCACCGAGCGCCGCAAGGCCGCGACCCAGCTCGACATCGCCCGCGCCGCGGCCGCGCTCTTCGCCGAGCACGGGCCCGACGGCACCACCGCCGAGGCCATCGCCCGGCACGCCGGGGTCGCGCTGCGCACCTTCTACCGCTACTTCCGCTCCAAGCAGGACGCGGTCGGCCCGCTGCTCTCGGGCGGCGCCGAGCGCTGGCGGGCGCTGCTCGAAGCGGCCGAGCCCGGCTCCCTCGCGAAGACCCTGGAGGTCGCCGTCCGGGAGGCCCTCGCGGTGCCGGACGCGCACGCCGCCGAGCAGTTCCGGTGGACCCGGGGGCTCCTGCGCGCGGCCGAGCACGACGCGGCGCTGCGCGCGGTCTGGTACCGCGTGAACCAGGACTCCGAGGAGCGCCTGCTGCCCGTGCTGGCCCGCCTGGCGGGGCCGGGGGCCGACGCCCTGGAGGTACGGCTCGCGGCGGCCGCGGCCACGGACGCGATCCGGGTGGCCCTTGAGGCGTGGTCCGCAACCGACGCCCCGGCCACGGGCCCGGGCTCCCCCGCCGAGCTCGCGGTGCGCTGCCTGCGCGAACTCACGGGCGGGATGCGGCTGTTGGGCCACTGAGCCCGTTCAGCGGAGGTCGAGCCAGGCCAGCGCCGCGGTCGTCAGGGCCGTGACGCCGGTGGTCAGGGTGGGTTCGACCAGCGGGGCGAAGAAGGGCGAGTGGTTGGAGGGGATGTCCTGGTCCACGGTGCCCGCGGCGAAAGCGGCGCCGTACGCCTCGGCGTCCGCGCCCCCGAACAGCCAGTAGCAGACCGGCACTCGGGCCTCCGTACCGAACAGGCCGACGTCCTCGCTGCCCGTCACGGGACCCGGGTCGAGCACCTTGTCGTCGCCGATGACCGCGCCGACGGCCGCCATCGTCCGCGCCACCGCTTCGGCGTCGTTGACGAGTACCGGGAAGGAGTCGATCCCGGTGATGTCGGGCTCGCGGTCGGCCCCGGCGACGGCGGCCTCGCCCCGCACGATCCGCTCGACGGCGGCAAGGACCCTGGTCCGCACGTTCTCCTTGTACGTCCGGATGTTGATCTGCAGCTCGGCCTCGTCCGGGATGATGTTGTCCTTGGTCCCGGCGTTCAGCGCGCCGACGGTGACGACGGCCGTCTCGCCGCCCGGGATCTCGCGCGAGACGATCGTCTGGAGCCGCAGCACGGTCGAGGCGGCCATCACCACCGGGTCGACGGACGCCTCGGGTCGCGAACCGTGCGCCCCCTTGCCGTACATGACGACCTTGAGCCCGTCGGTGGCGGCGAAGGCGGGGCCCGCGTGCGCGCCGACCAGCCCGGCCGGGAAGGGGCCCACGTGCTGGCCGAGCACGACGTCGGGCGTCCCGAACCGCTCGTAGAGCCCGTCGTCGAGCATGGCCCGCGCGCCCTGCGCGATCTCCTCGGCGGGCTGGAACACGCCGAGCACGGTGCCGCTCCACAGCGAGCGGGAGTCGGCGAGCAGCTTGAGCGCGCCGAGCAGGCAGGTCACGTGCATGTCGTGCCCGCAGGCGTGCATGACCCCCTCGACGGTGGAGGCGTAGTCGAGACCGGTCCGCTCGCCGACCGGCAGCGCGTCGAAGTCGGCCCGGAGCAGCACGGTGGGCCCGGGCCCGTTCCGCAGGACCGCGACGACCCCGGTGCGCCCGACCCCGGTCGTCACCTCGCACCCGAACTCCCTTGCCCGGTCGGCTATTTCGGCGGCGGTGCGGTGCTCGGCGAAGGACAGCTCGGGGTGCGCGTGCAGATCGCGGTAGACGGCGGCGAGGTCGGCGCGGACGGCGTCGAGCCCGCGCAGGGCGATACCGGCGGCGTCGGCGGCGGCCTTGGCGGCGTTGTTCGAGGGGCGGGGGTGTGACACGGGCCTGCCTTTCGGGGAGGGATCGGCGGTCAGGCGGTCAGGGCACGTCCCATGAGGACGTCGTCCACGTACGCGCCTTCGAGGAGGAACTCGCCGGGCAGTACGCCTTCCACGGCGAAGCCCTCCGCCTCGTACAGGGCGCGGGCCGGGGCGTTGTGGCCGAGGACGCGCAGGGTGATGCGGGTGGCGCCCTGACGGCGTGCGGCCTCGCAGGCGGCGCGCAGAAGGGCTCGCGCGACGCCCCGGCCACGCGCGGCTTCGGCGACTTCGAGCCCCTGGATCTGCCGGACGTGCCGGTTGCAGGCGAGCGGGGTGGCCGAAACCAGCCGGATGAACCCGACGACCTGGCCGCCCGTCTCCGCGACGAGGTAGTCCGAAGGCTCGTGCCGCTCGTCGAAGAAGGGCTCGTACGGAGGCGTCGGACGCGGCTGAACGGAGTGCAGCGGGGACCAGGCGGCCCGGCTGAGCGCGCCCAGCGGCTCGCCGTCGGGGCGCTGGGCGGTGCGTATGAGCAGAGGAGGAGAAGTACTGGCCTTGGTGTACGACTCGGGCATGCGGCCACTGTGCCATGCGGGCCGTGGAGCGCGAGGATGGGATCCATGAAGATCGCGGTGACGGGTTCGACGGGACTGATCGGTGCGGAGCTGGTGCGCTCGCTGCGGGCGGACGGGCACGAGGTGCTGCGCCTCGTACGGCGCGAGGCCGAGGGGCCGGACGAGGTCGAGTGGGATCCGGCGCGCCAGTACGTGGACACGGCGGGCCTGGCGGGATGCGAGGCGGTGGTGCATCTGGCCGGGGCGGGGGTGGCCGACCACCGCTGGACGGCCGCGTACAAGAAGGAGATCCGGGACAGCAGGGTGCTCGGCACGGCGGCGGTCGCCGAGGCGCTGGCCTCGCTCGACACCCCGCCCAGGGTGCTGGTCAGCGGGTCGGCCATCGGCTACTACGGCGACACGGGCGGCCGTCCGGTGGACGAGTCGGCGCCGCCGGGCGACGGGTTCCTCTCACGGGTGTGCGTGGAGTGGGAGGAGGCGGCGGCCGCGGCCCAGGAGGCGGGCATCCGGACGGTGTTCGCCCGTACGGGTCTGGTGGTGGCCCGTGACGGCGGGGCCTGGGCGAAGCTGTTCCCGCTGTTCCGGGCGGGACTGGGGGGCCGACTCGGGAGCGGGCGCCAGTACTGGTCGTTCATCGCGCTGCACGACGAGGTGGCGGCGCTGCGGTTCCTGGTCGACACGGAGGAACTGTCCGGCCCGGTGAACCTGACCGCCCCGGAGCCGGTGACGAACCGGGAGGTGACGGCGGCGATGTCCCGGGCCCTGCACCGCCCGGCCCTCCTCCCCGTCCCGGCGGCGGCGATGCGGCTCGCGGTGGGCGAGGCGGCGTCGGACGCCCTGTCCAGCCAGCGCGTCCTGCCGGCGCGGCTGCTCTCGGCGGGGTTCAGGTTCGCGTTCCCGAGCGTGGAGGGGGCGATTGGGGCGGCAGCGGGGTAGGGGACCCCCATGACGGGCTGAAGATGCTCGGCCCTGGCAGGACCAGCCCTGCCAGGGGCGCGGGGAACTGCGCGAGCAACCACCCACGACCCGAGGCCGAACACCGGTTCAGGGTCGCGGGGAACTGCTCGACCAGCCGGCCACGGTCCGCAGCCGCACTCCCCACCCCACCCGCCGGGGTCTGGGGCGCAGCCCCAGGAAGCCACCCTCGCGAAGGAAACCCCTCCCCCGCCCACCCCGGGAGGGCCTCCGTGCGCCCGCCATGCCCCAACGCCCACCCCCGCGCGCATGGGCCCGCCCACCCAGAACGTACCTACTCTCTCCTCGAACCGCCGCATTCCGTGGGCCAGTTGGGGGCATGAGGCCTCCACCTACCGCGCCTACCCCGGGGAGGGCCACGTGCTCAGCACCGCACACCATGCGGACGTACTCATCGTGGGGGCCGGGCTCGCGGGCCTGTCAGCGGCTCATCAGCTGACCGGCGCGGGAGTCACGGTCAGCGTCCTGGAGGCGGCCCCGTCCGTGGGCGGCCGCATGTCGACCACCACGATCGACGGCTTCCGCCTCGACCGGATCGGCCAGCTGCTTTCGACCTCGTACCCGGAACTGACCCGCACTCCGGGCCTGGAGGACCTGCCGCTGCGCCCGTTCTCGCCCGGCGTCCTCGTGCACAGCGAGGGCCGGCACTACCGCGCGGGCGCGACAGGGAGCGCAAGGGGCGCACTGGCCGCCGCGCGCGCCCGCGCGAGCGCCCCTCGGGGCACGGTCACCCCGCTCGGGGGCGCACTCGACCAGGCCCGGCTCGGCAAGGCGCTCGCCAGGCTCGCCGCGACCCCGGTCGAGCGGATCGTCGCCCGGCCCGAACTCCCCATCGGCCAGGCCCTGTCGGGCCGGGGCCTGCCCGCCCGCACCCTGAACGGCTTCGTACGCCCGCTGCTCTCCGCGCTGCTCTGCGACCCGGACCTGACCACGTCGAGCCGCTGCGCCGACCTCGCGCTGCGCGGCTTCGCACGCGGCCGGCTGTGCGTTCCTGCGGGCGGCGCGGCCACCCTGCCGGAACTGCTCGCCGCGGCCCTGCCGCCCGGCACGGTGCGTACCGACGTGAAGGTGACGGCCGTCGCCACGACCTCGGTCACCACCGCCGACCACGGCGTGCTCGGCTGCCGCTCGCTGCTCCTGGCCACCGACGCCCCGGCCGCCGCCGAACTGCTGCCGGGCCTCAGGGTCCCCGCGTTCCACCCGCTCACCGTGCTGCACCACGCCGCCCCGCACTCCCCGCTGGCCGACCCCGCGCTGCTCCTGGACGCGGACCGCAGCGGCCCGGTGGCGTACAGCTCGGTGATGAGCGAGGTCGACCCGAGCCGGGCGCCGCGCGGCCGGGCGCTGATCACCTCGACCGTGCTCGGCACCCCGCCCGACGACCTGGAGCGTGCGGTGCGCCGCCAACTGGCGCGGCTGTACGCCACGTCCACGGACGGCTGGGAGCTGCTCGCCGTGCACCACACCCCGCAGGCCGTGCCGTCGATGCCCGCCCCACACGATCTGCGCCGCCCGGTCCGGCTGCTCGCCGGCCTGTACGTGTGCGGCGACCACCGCGACACCAGCACCGTCCAGGGCGCCCTCTACTCGGGCCGCCGCGCCGCCCAGGCGATCCTCGCCGACCTGGGCGTCCAGTCCTGGCACTCGGCCCCGGAGGTGATCCGCAAGGCGGCCTGACCCCCGCCGCCCTCACCCCAGCGCGGCCACCCGGTCCCGGTAGTTGCGCACCGCGGCGGCGTCCCGGTACGGCTCCAGGCGGCGCTCGAAGTCGCGTACGTACTCGACCGCGCGCACCGAGCGCATCTCGCTGGCCTGCTGGGCCGCCTCCGCGCCCAGCGCGCACGCCTGGTCGAGCTCGCCGAGGCCGAGCCGGGCCGTGGCGAGCACGACCCGGCAGAACAGCCGGGACCGGGCATAGCCGGGCGCGCGCAGTTGCAGCGAGCGCTCGGCGTGCTGGGCGGCCGCGCGGTACTGCTGGAGGTCGCGGTGGCAGTGGCCGAACTCGTCCGCGAGCTGCGCCTCGTCGAAGAAGCGGGCCCAGTGCGGCACGTCGTCCCCCGGCCGCGCGCTCTCCAGGGCCCGCTCGGCCCGCACGAGCGAGGCGGTGCACGCCCGCACCTCGCCGAGCACGCCGTGCCCGCGCGCCTCCACCGCGTTCAGGAGCGACTGCACGACGGGCGGCGCCGCCGACCCGACGCCCTGCTGGGCGACCCGGGCCAGCTGCACCGCCTCGCGGCCGTGCCCCAGATAGACCGCCTGCCGGCTCATCGTGACAAGGACGTACGAGCCGTACGCCCGGTCGCCCGCCGCCTGGGACAGCCGCAGCGCCTGCACGAAGTACCGCTGGGCGAGCCCGTGCGCGGCGATGTCGTACGAGGTCCAGCCGGCGAGTCTGGTCAGGTCCGCCGCGGCCGCGAACAGCCGGCGTCCCACGTTCTCGCCGTACGTGCCGCGCAGCATCGGCTCGGCCTCGTGCTCCAGATAGCGCACCAGGGCCTGCCGCGCGTGCCCGCCGCCGTAGGCGTGGTCCAGCGTGCGGAACAGCTCGCCGACCGAGCGGAGCGCCGCGATGTCCCCGCTGGTCACCCGCTGGCCGGGGCCGCGGTCGGTGGTCCGCTGGCGGGGCACCGAGGGGCGGCCCTGGACCGGGATGCGGGTCACGTTGCCCTGGGGGCTCGGCTCGCCGCGGCTCACCCGGTCGTCCGCGCGCCCGATCAGCCAGTCCCTGCTGGGGACCACCAGGCCCGCCGGGGTGAACGCGATCTTGCGGAGCTCGGCGTGGCTGCCCGAGTCCTTGCGCCAGAGCCCGCTGACGATGTCGACGGCCTCCTCGGGCGTCGCCGCGAACTCCAGGCCCGCGTACACGGGCGCACAGGCGTCGAGCCCGAGGTCCTGTGCGGAGAGCCGTCGGCCGAGCCGCCGGGTGAACACCTCGGCGATCAGCGCGGGTGTGGTGCCGCGCGGTTGCTGGCCGCGCAGCCACCGCGTCACCGAGGTCTTGTCGTAGCGCAGATCCAGGCCGTGCTCCAGACCGAGCTGGTCAACGCGGCGGGCCAGCCCGGCATTGGAGAACCCGGCTTCTGCGATCAGTGCGGCGAGCTGGCGGTTGGGGGTGCGCTGCGAGGGTCGTTCCGTCATCAGCTCTGCGTTCTCCTGCCTTCCGGGCCAATCTTGCAGCCCTCATGGAACGGCGAGAATTTAGCGGTCAATACGGCCGGTGCCGCCACCTTCGCCCCGCATTCATCCGATCGTGTGGTGACGTGCCGTTTCTTCCCGGGTCCGGGGGCCGTGCGGAGGCCCTCGAACACGGTCGTACAGTGATTGAGGGCGCGCACCGCATTGCATCCGCAGTGCATCCGAGAAGTTCGACAGGGGAGCTGGCGTGAACGAGCTGCGATTTGTCCGGCTGGGGTTCGGCGAGGACGCGGTCGAGTACCAGGAGGCCTGGGACGAGCAGCGCCGGGTGCACGCGGCCCGGTTCGCCGACGAGATTCCGGACACCTGCCTGCTTCTGGAGCACCCCCCGGTCTACACCGCGGGCCGGCGCACCGAGGACAGCGAGCGCCCCCTGGACGGCACTCCGGTCATCGACGTCGACCGCGGCGGCAAGATCACCTGGCACGGCCCGGGCCAGCTCGTCGGCTACCCGATCCAGAAGCTGCCCCGCCCGGTGGACGTCGTCGCGCACGTACGCCGCCTCGAAGAGGCCCTGATCCGTACCGCCGCCGACTTCGGCCTGGCGACCACCCGGATCGAGGGCCGCAGCGGCGTCTGGGTGCTCGGCGACCCCATCGAGCAGCGCCCGAAGCTCGGCGGACTCTCGCTCGACTTCGACCCGCGCCTGAACGACGACGAGTTCGACGCCCGCCTCAACGGCCCCGAGTACGCGCCCTCCAACGCCGGCCAGCGCCGCGAGGACCGCAAGCTGGCGGCCATCGGCATCCGCGTCGCCAAGGGCGTCACGATGCACGGGTTCTCGTTCAACGTGAACCCGGACAACACCTGGTTCGACCGGATCGTGCCGTGCGGGATCCGCGATGCGGGTGTGACGTCGCTCTCGTACGAACTGGGCCGCGAGGTGACCATCGCGGAGGTCCTCCCGGTGGCCGAAAAGCACCTGCGCGACATCCTGGAGAACGCGGAACTGGCCCCGCGAGAGATCGAGCGGGCCTCCGCGTAAGGGCGGAGCCCCGGGCGACGAGGGAATGCGGTAGAGCCCCCCCAGGGTTACCCCCGGCGGGAGCCGCACCCCACCTATGCAAACAACGGGCGTACCCTAGGTTCGCCGAAGAATCGAAGTCACAGGGAGCCGGACGTGTCCGCAGTCGCACCCGACGGACGCAAGATGCTGCGCCTGGAGGTCCGGAACAGCCAGACCCCCATCGAGCGCAAGCCCGAGTGGATCAAGACCCGGGCGAAGATGGGCCCCGAGTACAACCAGCTGCAGAAACTGGTGAAGAGCGAGGGGCTGCACACGGTCTGCCAGGAGGCGGGCTGTCCGAACATCTTCGAGTGCTGGGAGGACCGCGAGGCGACCTTCCTCATCGGCGGCGACCAGTGCACCCGGCGCTGCGACTTCTGCCAGATCGACACGGGCAAGCCCGAGGCGCTCGACCGTGACGAGCCCCGCCGCGTCGGCGAGTCGGTCGTCACGATGGACCTGAATTACGCCACCATCACCGGCGTCGCCCGCGACGACCTGGCGGACGGCGGCGCGTGGCTGTACGCGGAGACGGTGCGCCAGATCCACGCCCAGACCGCGGAGCGCGCCGAGGGCCGCACCAAGGTCGAGCTCCTGGCCCCCGACTTCAACGCGGTCCCCGAGCAGCTGGAAGAGGTCTTCTCCTCCCGCCCGGAGGTCTTCGCGCACAACGTCGAGACGGTGCCGCGGATCTTCAAGCGGATCCGCCCCGGCTTCCGTTACGAGCGCTCCCTCGACGTGATCACCAAGGCTCGCGACTACGGCCTGATCACCAAGTCGAACCTGATCCTCGGCATGGGCGAGACCCGCGAGGAGATCAGCGAGGCGCTGCAGCACCTGCACGACGCGGGTTGCGAACTCATCACGATCACCCAGTACCTGCGCCCCTCCGTGCGCCACCACCCCGTCGAGCGCTGGGTGAAGCCGCAGGAGTTCGTGGAGCTGAAGGAGGAGGCCGACGAGATCGGCTTCTCCGGTGTGATGTCGGGCCCGCTGGTCCGCTCCTCCTACCGTGCGGGCCGGCTGTACCAGCAGGCGATGGAAGCCCGGAGCACCGCCACCACCGCGTGAGCCCCGGCAGGCGCACGTGAAGCCGCTCACAAGCGGCTACTGATCAGTAATGGCCGATACGACGCGGCCCGTACCTTCCCCGCAGGTCGGGGCATGCGTACGGGCCGCGTCAACGTTTTGCCCGTCCGCATCAATGTTTCATTGGTGTTTGACCGCTCGGACACGCCCTGGTAACACCAATCAGTGACTCTGGCTTTACGCACCGCGCATGCCCCCACAGCCATCGCCCGTTTCCGACTTCCCGTCCCGAGGGGGGACCTCGACGATGCAGGCCGCTACCGCTCCGCAGACCGTGCGAGCCACCACGCTTCCGTCCGTCACCGGCGCGCTGCGCGCCATGGAGTCGCTGATCATGGGCTCCGGCCAGCGCACCGCCCGCCGCAACGCCTGGACCGCGGTTCTGGAGGACCGGCGCCGGGCCAAGGACCGCGTCGAGGCCCAGCACGTACTGGAGGCCGTGGCCACCCGCCGCTCCTAGGCCACGTAAACTTCCTGGTATGGCGAGGAAGGCAACCGCAGAGAGCGCTGCGAACGATGCGAATGCGGGGCGACTGAAGCAGATCGCCCTGACCTACAAGATGACCCGCAAGGCCGATTCCAAGATCGGACTTGTCATCGCCGGCGTGGGAATCGTCGTCCTCGGCGTCTTCCTCGCGATCGGTTTCCTGCTGGGGCACCCGGTCTATCTCGGCATTCTGGGCCTCCTGGTGGCCGTGCTCGCGATGGCGATCGTCTTCGGGCGGCGTGCCGAGCGGGCGGCGTTCGGCCAGATGGAGGGCCAGCCGGGTGCGGCGGCCGCCGTGCTGCAGAACATCGGCCGCGGCTGGACCACCACCCCGGCCGTGGCGATGAACCGCAGCCAGGACGTCGTCCACCGGGCCGTCGGCCGGGCCGGCGTCGTCCTGGTGGCCGAGGGCAACCCGAACCGGGTGAAGTCCCTGCTGGCCGCCGAGAAGAAGAAGATGGCCCGCATCGTGGTGGACGTCCCGGTCCACGACGTGATCGTCGGTGACGGCGAGGGCCAGGTGCCGCTGAAGAAGGTGCGCACCACGCTCCTGAAGTTCCCCCGCGTGCTGTCCGGCCCGCAGGTGACCGCGGCCAACGACCGGCTGCGCGCCATGGGCGACCTGATGAGCAACATGCCGCTGCCGAAGGGTCCGATGCCCAAGGGCATGCGGATGCCGCGCGGCGGAAAGATGCGCTGACCCTCACCTCGTACGCGAAACCTCGTACACGAACGAAGGCGGCCCGGACCGACATGGTCCGGGCCGCCTTCTGACGTGTGCGGGGCGGTTTTAGATCCTGACCTGGACCGCGCGGGCCAGGCGGTCGTGCAGGCCGCGGCCGTCGCGGTCCCAGATCAGCGCGGGGATCGCCAGGCACAGCAGTACGGTGCGGACGGTGACCCGGACGATGCCGAGCCGGCCCCCCTCCTCGGCGACCACGCGCAGGCCGAGCAGCCGCTTGCCGGGGGTGAACCCGACGGTGCCGACCGTCAGCACGGCGAGCACGAAGAACACCAGGAGCGCCCAGTTGTTGGCGGCGTGCATGTTGCCGCGGGCGATCAGCTGGTAGGCGATCAGGGCGCACAGGCCCCAGTCGATGAAGATGGCGCCGAAACGCCGGCCCAGGGGGGCCACCGAGCCGGGGCCGTCCTTGGGCAGACCGAGCCGCTCGCCCCGGTAGCCGAAGTCGACGCCCATCTCCTCGGCGGCCGCGCGGGGCCCCGAGAGCCACGATCCGATTGCTTGCCTGTTGTCCACGGATCCCACGGTACTGCGCCCGTTTTCGATCACTTCGGCCCGGGTCAGTCTTGGCAGCTTCGTCACCGGCCCGGTTAACTTGGGCGAAACAAACGGGTCACGCTTGAGAAATCCCGCCTGCCTATGGTCGGGTCCAGCGTGTGCCACCGCACTGGCCGCACGACCGAGCTGCAACCCCGCCCCTCCCCGGGTGGGAGTAGGAGGAGTTGGATGTTCCAGAACGCCGACGACGCGAAGAAGTTCATCGCGGACAACGACGTCAAGTTCGTCGACGTCCGGTTCTGCGACCTGCCGGGCGTGATGCAGCACTTCACGATCCCTGCGAAGGCGTTCGACCCGGCGGAGGAGCTCGCCTTCGACGGCTCGTCGATCCGCGGCTTCCAGGCCATCCACGAGTCCGACATGGCGCTGCGCCCGGACCTGTCGACGGCGCGTCTGGACCCGTTCCGCCGGGACAAGACGCTGAACATCAACTTCTTCATCCACGACCCGATCACGGGCGAGCAGTACAGCCGCGACCCGCGCAACATCGCCAAGAAGGCCGAGGCCTACCTCGCCTCCACCGGCATCGCGGACACCGCGTACTTCGGCCCCGAGGCCGAGTTCTACGTCTTCGACTCGGTACGTTTCGAGACCTCCGCGAACCAGGGCTTCTACCACATCGACTCCGAGGCCGGCGCCTGGAACACCGGTGCGGTCGAGAACAACCGCGGCTACAAGGTCCGTTACAAGGGCGGCTACTTCCCGGCCCCGCCGGTCGACCACTTCGCCGACCTGCGTGCCGAGATCTCCCTGGAGCTGGAGAACTCCGGCCTCCAGGTCGAGCGCCAGCACCACGAGGTCGGCACGGCCGGCCAGGCCGAGATCAACTACAAGTTCAACACGCTGCTCGCCGCGGCCGACGACCTGATGCTCTTCAAGTACATCGTGAAGAACGTCGCCTGGCGCAACGGCAAGACCGCGACCTTCATGCCGAAGCCGATCTTCGGCGACAACGGCTCGGGCATGCACGTCCACCAGTCCCTGTGGGCCGGCGGCGACCCGCTGTTCTACGACGAGCAGGGCTACGCGGGCCTCTCGGACACCGCCCGCTACTACATCGGCGGCATCCTCAAGCACGCCCCGTCGCTGCTCGCCTTCACCAACCCGACGGTGAACTCCTACCACCGCCTGGTCCCGGGCTTCGAGGCGCCGGTCAACATGGTGTACTCGCAGCGCAACCGCTCGGCGGCCATGCGTATCCCGATCACGGGCTCCAACCCGAAGGCCAAGCGCGTCGAGTTCCGCGCCCCGGACCCGTCGTCGAACCCGTACCTCGCGTTCTCCGCGCTGCTCCTCGCGGGCCTGGACGGCATCAAGAACAAGATCGAGCCGGCCGAGCCGATCGACAAGGACCTCTACGAGCTGGCTCCCGAGGAGCACGCCAACGTCCAGCAGGTCCCGACCTCCCTGCCGGCCGTCCTGGAGGCCCTGGAGGCCGACAACGAGTACCTGCAGGCCGGCGGTGTCTTCACCTCCGACCTGATCGAGACCTGGATCGACTACAAGCGCACGGCAGAAATCGCCCCGATCCAGCTCCGCCCGCACCCGCACGAGTTCGAGCTGTACTTCGACCTCTAGGCCTTGGCGGCTCCGCGAACCCCGAGCCCCGCTCGCCCCTCCCGGGCGGCGGGGCTCGCCGCGTTTTCCGGTTCGCTCCCCCCTATTGGGTGGATCACCGTACGACACGGGCCCGCTGGGGGATTCGTGCGGGAGAGTGGGCGGATTCCTAGCTAGGGGGCGGCATGGCGGAGGTGTTGGGCGGGCAGCCCGTCGATGAGCAACTGCGGTACCGCTCAAGCTCGTTGGAGGCGGCGCAGCGGCGGCCGGTGACCACGCGGACCATGGCGCGGCGGCTGCCTCAGCTCGTGCGGAAGGCGCTGGCGCTGGCCTGGCGGGTGGACCGGCGGGCCGTGCTCGTGCTGCTGTGCTGCCAGGCGCTCTCGGGGTTCTTCGAGGCGTTCGGGCTGCTCGCCACGACGCGTACGATCACCGCGCTGATCGCGAGCGGCGACATCGCGCACCGGCTGCGCGACGCGGTGCCGTCGATCGCGGTACTGGCCGGGGCGGCCGGGCTGCGGGCGCTGCTCGGGATCGTGGTGGTGAACATCTCCGGCCGGCTCTCGCCTCGGATCTCCCGCGAGGCAGAGATGCAGATGCTCGGGGCCGCCGTACAGGCCGAGTTGTCGGCGTACGACCAGCCCGGGTTCAACGACAAGCGCGAGGCGGCCGACCGGGGCGCCGAGGTCGCCCAGCAGCTCCTCACCGACTCGCAGGACCTCATGGCGTGCGTGGCCTCGCTGGTCGCGGCGGCCGGGGTCGTGACCGTCCTGCATCCGGCGCTGCTCCCCCTGCTCCTGCTCGCCGCGCTGCCGCAGGGCATCGCCGGGGTGAAGGCCGCGCGGGTGCACTACGAGGCGTCGCGGGCGATGAGCGCCGAGCGGCGCACCCTGAGTCTGCTGCGCTGGTTCGTGATCGACAAGGACACCGCCGACCAGCTGCGGTCCTGCACGATGGCGGACTTCCTGCTGGAGCGGTACCGGGCGATCGGGCGCCGGGTGGACGCGGCGACGGACAAGGCCGTGCACCAGGGCGCCCGTTACTCGGTGATCGGCGCCCTGGCGGGCGGGCTCGCGGCGGGCCTGGTGTGGGGCGCGCTCGCCTGGCTGCTCGGGTCGGGGCGGATGTCGGTGGCGTCGGCGGGCACCGCGGTGTTCGCCCTGCGTACGGTCGCCACTTCGCTGCACGGTGTCGTCGGGTACGGGACGCGGCTGTTCCGGACCGGCCTTTACCTGGACGACTGGGCGGAGTTCATCGAGGAGGCCGGCGGGCACCGGATGGCGCGCGGCACGCTGGCGCCGCCCGCGCCGGACGTCGTACGGGCCGAGTCGCTGACGTACCGCTATCCCGGCAGCGAGCGGCCCGCCCTGGAGAAGGTGACGGTCGAGGTGCGCAAGGGCGAGGTGCTGGCGCTCGTCGGCGAGAACGGGTCCGGCAAGACCACCCTCAGCAAGCTGCTCACCGGGCTCTATCTGCCCAGCGAAGGGGCGGTGACCTGGGACGGGGTCGGGGTGGAGCGGTGCGATCCGCTGGCCCTGTGGCGGCAGACCGCCGTCGTGCCGCAGGACTTCGCGCACTGGCCGATGTCCGCGCGCGACAACATCACGCTGGGGCAGCCGCACGGCGGCGACGAGTCGGTACGCCGGGCCGCCGCCCATTCCGGCGCGGCGGAGGTCGTCGACGGGCTGCGCAGCGGGTTCGACACGCTGCTCGCGCGGGAGTGGTTCGGGGGTGTGGAGCTGTCCGGCGGGCAGTGGCAGCGGATCGCGATCGCGCGGGCCTTCCACCGCCCGGCCGGGCTCCTTGTGATGGACGAGCCGACGAGCGCCCTCGACGCGCGCGCCGAGCACCGCATCTTCACGGGCCTGCGGACGATCGCCCGCGACCGGGCGGTGGTCCTGGTGACCCACCGCCTCGCGAACGTCGCCGTCGCGGACCGCATCGTGGTCCTCGACCGGGGCCGGGTCATCCAGGAGGGCAGCTTCGCCCAACTCGTGGAGGACGACGGCCTGTTCAGGGAGTTGTGGACGCTGCAGAACGACCGCGGAGGGGTGCCGGGGCCCCGGGAGGGTGCGTAACCGCACCAGGGCCTGGGCACACCCTCACGCGCCCGGGCCCACCGCCCACTTCTGCTCGACCTTGCCGAGCCGCCAGTACGCCAGCGCCGCTCCCCACACCACCACGAACAGGCCGACGATCACGAAGCCGACGTTGTCCAGGTTCAGGTCCGCGATCCAGCCGCTGACCGGGTCGGTGAGGTCGAGCTTCTCGTGCAGGACGCCGACCAGTTCGATGGTGCCGATGAAGAAGGCCACCGCGATCGACAGGCCGGTGATGGTGAGGTTGTAGTAGACCTTGCGGACCGGGTTCGAGAACGCCCACTGGTAGGCGAAGTTCATGAACGTGCCGTCGAGGGTGTCGAACAGGCTCATCCCCGCCGCGAACAACAGCGGCAGGCACAGGATCGCGTACCAGGGCAGTCCGGCGGCGGCGCCCGTGCCGGCCATCACCATCAGGGTGACCTCGGTCGCGGTGTCGAAGCCGAGGCCGAAGAGGAAGCCGAGCGGGAACATCTGGCCGGGCCGCGAGATGGACTTGGTGAAGCGGCCCAGGATGCGGTTCATGAAGCCCCGCGAGTCCAGGTGCGCTTCGAGCTCCTTCTCGTCGTACGCACCCGCGCGCATCGCCCGGAACACCTTCAGGATGCCGAACAGGGCGACCAGGTTGAGGGCGGCGATCAGGTAGAGGAAGGAGCCGGAAGCGGTGGTTCCGACCACGCCCATCACCTGGTGGGCGCTGGAGTCCTCGTCCATCAGGGTGCCCGCGAGGTGGGCGCCGCCGGCCACCAGGCCCGCCATGACGACGACCACGCTGGAGTGGCCGAGCGCGAACCAGAAGCCGACCGACACCGGCCGCTTGCCGTCGGCCATCAGCTTGCGGGTGGTGTTGTCGATGGCCGCGATGTGGTCGGCGTCGAAGGCGTGCCGCATGCCGAGGGTGTACGCGGTGATGCCGAGGCCGATGCCGTACGTCTTGGTGCCGACGGCGTAGTGCTCGGGGGCCACCAGGAGGAACAGGACGCCGAAGGCGACGACGTGGAGGGCGGCTATCACCGCGAGCAGGACGGCGGTGCGGACGGTGTCCTCGCGCCGCCAGTGGAAGGACGGAACGGCGGCGGCGCCCGTCTCGGGGGACGTGCGAACGGGCAGGGTCATGCGGGTCACGCTCCAGCACCTCGTGGATCACTTCGTGAGATGCCGCGGCCGGTCTCCTGGCTGACGGGCGGGTGCCTTCGTCCCGGCCTTCCCGGGCAGGTGGATCCTGGCCAGTGGCGTCGCGAGGGGACGGCGGCTCCCCGGAACCCGGGGAACCCGATCACAGTGGCGAGGGCCGCTCCGGTTTCGCACCGGTCTTCCCGAACACCACGGCGACGTCACCCTAGACGCTGGGAAGTTGCCTGCCCAGCTGCACACCTGTGCAGGTATCGAAGATCACACGGGCCACGCGGGCACGGCCCTGCGAAGATGCGCGCATGCATCTCGTTCCCGCCGAGCGCGCCGGCCACCGCACCATCGACGGCCACCGGGTCTGCGACGCCATCGCGGCGATCGGCGACCCGGGCCGGGTGCGGGCCTGGGCCGACCGCTTCTCCCTGCTCGCCGACCCCAACCGGCTCGCGCTGCTGCTCGCCCTGCACCGGGCGGGCCCGCTCGCCGTCTCCGATCTGGCGGTGGCGACGGGCATGCGCGACCCGGCCGTCTCGCAGGCCCTGCGGCTGCTGCGGGCGGCCGGAGCGGTTGCCGGCGAGAAGGAGGGGAGGGTAGTGCGCTACCGGGTGGTCGATGAGGCGACCGCACGCCTCCTCGACGAGTACGGGGCGGAGTGCGGCGCGGACGTGCGGAGTTGAAGACCGGCCCGGGGCACGCCTGCGGCTTCCCGAAGGCGTGACCCGGACCGGGATGCGGGTACTGCTCAGCGCCCGTCGTAGATCAGCGCACGCACCATCCGGCAGGTCGTCTCCGACGGCGGGTGCACTCCGATGAGCGCGGCCACGGTACGTATCGTGCGGTCCGGCGCCTGCTCCGGCCGGTACACCCCCGTGTCGAGCAGGGCGATGGCCAGGCGCATGGCCTTCAGACGCCGGTTGTGGGACTCGTACCACACGCGCGGACGCCCGGCGGGGAGCGGCACCTTGTGAAGGGGCTGGAGGGACAACTGTTTCGGGGCGTGCGAGGTGAGTACGGCAGCGGTCATGGGCATCCTCCTGGGCAGTCGGGAACCCTCACTTACTGCCTCAATTTTACTGGGGGGCACTGACAATCGGCCCTGGCCAGCCGGGCTTTGGGGGCGGATCGCGGGTAGCCTGGCGGCCATGGAGATCTGGATCAATCCGGCCTGTTCGAAGTGCCGCAGCGCGGTGGACCTGCTGGACGCGGAGGGCGCCGAGTACACGGTGCGCCGCTACCTCGACGACGTGCCCTCGCCCGACGAGATCCGGGCCGTGCTCGATCGGCTCGGGCTCGAACCGTGGGACATCACGCGCACGCAGGAGGCCGCGGCCAAGGAGCTCGGCCTGAAGGACTGGCCCCGCGACGCGGACTCCCGCGAGCGCTGGGTATCCGCGCTCGCCGAGCACCCCAAGCTGATCCAGCGGCCCATCATCACGGCGGACGACGGGTCCGCGGTGGTCGCCCGCACCGACGAGGCGGTTCGGGACGCTCTGTCCCGCTGAGCTCGCGGGGTGCGGCTCCCCTGCGGGGTGCGGCTCCCTTCCCTGCGGGGCGCTGGTCCCTGCGGGCGCTGGTTCTTCGGCTGCGGGCCGTCTGCGGCTGGTCGCTCCCCCACGTTCTCGGCTTCGCTCGAACAGGGGGACCCCCATCGCGGCGGAGCCGCACCATGTCACAGCCCCGCGCCCCTCAAGAGCGCCGGGCCCGGCCCAACTGTGCCTCTGCATCGGCCAAGAGCTCCGTGATCCGCGCCCCGAACCGTACGTCGCAAGGATGCGGCACCCCGGTTCGGGCTGCCTCGAGCAGGGCGTCGATCGCCGCGCCGAACGCGTCCAGTGCGCCTCCCCAGCCCGGCATCGTCTGCGCGCCCGCCTCGCCCAGTACCGAGACCTCCACGCCCGCGGCCGCCGGGGGTGCGGTGAAGCTCAGGCCGGCGGTGCTGGAGGCGCCCGAGGTGTGGCGCAGGATCAGGTGGGCGGTGTCGCCTGGGCCCGCCGCGGCGGTCAAGGCGGTCACCTCGCCGAGCACCCCGGTCAGCACGGCCAGCGCGTGCGGGCCCACGTCCCAGAGCGCGCCCTTCTCACCCCGCCAGGGCGACGCGGCGTACGGATTGCCCTCGGCGTCCGGGGTGAACAGGGACCCGTACCACTGGGCCCGCCCGGTGAACCAGCCGTCCACGGAGGCCTGTTGGGCCACCCACGCCGCGGTCTCCTTCGCGAACCGCAGCGTGAAGAACACGACGGAGGCGACCCGGGCGCGCTCGGCCGCCTCGGCCAGCTCACGAGCTCCCGCCACGCTCGTCGCGACCGGCTTGTCCAGGAGCAGGTGGCAGCCCGCCTGCGCGGCCCGGATCGCCAGCGGGGCCTGGACGTCCGGCGGCAGCGCGAAGGCGACGGCGTCGCAGTCCGCGAACAGCGCGTCGGCGTCCTCGTACACCGCGACCGTGTGCTCCTCGGCGAGCGCGGCCGCCGCCTCGGGGCGCCTCCCCCACACGCCCACGAAGTCGACGCCGGGGTGCGCGGCGAGCGCCGGGGCGTGCGTGGCGACGGCCCAGGGGCCGGTGCCGAGGAGGCCGATGCGGGGGGTGGTGCTGCCGGTCCGGTTCATAGGGGCCAGTCTGCCGGGTGCGGAATTCCGGTGGCGGGGCGAGGGGGAGGAAATGTTACGTTTCCCGGGCCGGCCGCGGGACTCCGGTGCGACTTCCGGGACTTGCCTCTACAGCAAACATTTCGCTGCTCGCGCCCCCATTCCCCGGCCGGCTTCCACTTCACGCACGGGGGACCTCCATGGCTCAGGAGAGCTACGCCGACCTCGTGGCGGCCGAGGACGTGCTGCTCTTCGTCAATGCCGCCGTGACCGCCACCGGGCAGCGCGAGTTCCGCTCGGCCGCCGGCGAGCAGCGGCTCTCGCTCGCCTTCCTCCACGAGTACGTGCGGGTCAACTACCGCAGGGTGTACGCGGCCGTGCTCGCCCTGGACATCAACGACCACAACGCGGCGCTGATCGTCCGCCATCTCCTGGAGAGCGCGGGCGAGGCGAGCCCCGAGGAGAAGCGCACCGAGGGCCGCCTGATCGCGGCCCGGCTCGCGGTGCTCCCGCCGCAGCGGGTCTACCGGCTGCTGCGCGCGCTGCGGACGGCGAAGGTCAACAACCGGCGCACCCGCGCGATCTTCCGCGACTGGCTGGCGGCCCGCCCGGACCCGGCGTTCGACGCGGTGAAGTACCGGGGCGGCCTGAAGTCCGCGGCCCGCCATGCCCATCTCCCTTACGACGGAGGGGAGTTGGGGGACTTCCTGTTCCGGCCCGGCCACCGGCCCCGCTACGAGCACCCCCTGCTCGACGCACACCGCCGCGCGCACTACGAGCAGGGCGCCCTGTACGAGCTGCCGTTCACCGTCGCCGAGGGGTTCGCGGCCCGGCACGGGGTGCCGCGCGAGGTGTTCCTGGAGCGGATCGCGCCGCGCACCACCCGCCTGGAGCGGCTGCGCGTCCAGGCGCGGGCCGGGGCCGCCCCCGCCGACCTGGCCACCATGCCGCTGACCCGGCTCGCCGGTTACGTCCTCTCGCTCGGCCTCGACGAGCGGGCGCGGCGCCGGGCCGAGCTGACGGGCGCGCTGCGGGCCTCGGCGCTGCGCGCGGCCGGGCCGCACGCGGGAACGTGGGGCCGCGTCTCGGCGGTGCTCGACGACAGCTACTCCTCCGCCGGCTCGGGCGAGAAGCGGCGCCGCCCCCTCGCGGTGGCTCTGGCCTGCCACTTCCTCCTGGCCGCGCTGGCCGGCGCGGGGGCGTACCGCGGCCGGTGGACCTCGGGCGGCACGGATCCGCTGCTGGTCCGGCCGTTCGGCGCGACGCCGATCGGCTCGTGCGTCCTGGACGCGCTCGACGACTCCCCCGAGCGGCTCGTGATCGTCTCGGACGGCTGGGACAACGCGCCGCCGGGCCTCGCGGGCGAGGTGCTGCGGGTGTGGCGCACCCGGCTCGACCCGGACCGCCGCACCCGTGTCGTCCATGTGAACCCCGTATACGACGCGGACGGCTTCGACGTGCGCCGCCTCGCCCCCTCGGTGCCCACGGCCGGCATCCGCGACGCGGAGGACCTGCCCGCCCTGGTGGAGGTGGCCGAGTTCGCCGAGGGCCGCACGGGCCTGGCCGAGCTGTACACGTATCTGGACCGCCGCACCGCCGACTTCACCCAGGACAGCCGATGCCCTCGCTCGACCTGACCGGTCTCACCGCCGGGCCCGCCCAGGTGTGGGGCGGCATCCGGCTCGTGCCGCTGCTGCGCGCGGAGGCGGTGGAAGGGCTGCGGCTGAGCCGGGAGGCGTACGGGGACCCGGCGGGCGCGGAGGTGCGCCTGAACGACACCACCCGCTACACCTCGTACGTCCCGCACGGCTTCGTGGCCGACTGGTCGGGCGAGGGCCCCTCTGCGGCGTACGGCACGCGGCTGGGCGACGGGGTGCCGAACCGGGTGCCGCTGCACCGGATGGCGAAGCGGAGGCCCGGCGACCGGCTGCGCTTCCTGCCGTTGCACCTGGCCCTGGAGGGCTATCTGGCACTGCACTTCGGCGGCCCTTCCGTGCAGCGGGACACCTGGTCGCGCGCGGCGCTGCGCAGCGGGCTCTCGCCGCGCGTGGAGAGCGCCTACCTCGGCGCCAGGTGCCCGGGCTCGCCGACGCGCTGCGGGTGTTCGAGATCCACCCGGGCCAGTGCGGTGTCCTCGTGTACGCGGCGGACGCGCTCGGCGCCGCCTTCGCGGTGCCGCACCCGGACGACTACCGGGCGCTGCACGCCACCCTGCTCCAGGACCTGTTCGGCGAGCTGATCCACCAGTACGCGCAGTACGGCCGCCCGGTCACGGAGTTCACCGCCCGCATCGACGACCGCCGGGTGCGCAGTCTCGCGGACCTGCGGGCGGCGGCCCGCGCACAGGAGCGGGCCTGGCGCGAGGCGCACGACACGGTGATGGCCGCGGAACTGTACGACACGTCGTACGCGTTCAGCCGGGTGTACCGGATGGGCGGCTTCGACCTGTGGCGCTTCCTGCCGCCGTTCCACCGGGGCGGCGCCGCCCAGCACATCGGCGAGGCGATCACCGACCGCAAGGGCAGGGTGGCGTATCTGAAGACGTTCCGGCTCTCCGAGAACCAGGTGCGGCGCGGCCATCTGCTCCAGAGCCTGGCCGCCCACGACTGGGATCCGGTACGAACCGCCGAGGCGCTGGGCACCGCGGTGGAGGAACTGACGAGGCGGATCCGCACCGCGGGCTTCGCGGCGCTGCTGCGGCACCCCAGGTAACACCGGGTTCACAAACGGGCAACGGACGGGAAATGCCGGGGTGTGAGGCTGCCGGGCATACAGCAGCGCCGCAGCGTGGCAGCGCGCAGGCACCCCGCAGCTCCCGCAAAGGATGGCTTTTGTGACGTACAAGGCCGAGTACATCTGGATCGACGGCACCGAGCCGACCGCCAAGCTCCGTTCCAAGACGAAGATCATGGCCGGTTCGCCCGTCGCCGTCGCCGAGCTGCCGATCTGGGGCTTCGACGGGTCCAGCACCAACCAGGCCGAGGGCCACGCGTCGGACCGCGTCCTGAAGCCGGTGTTCTCCTGCCCGGACCCGATCCGCGGCGGCGAGCACATCCTCGTGCTGTGCGAGGTCCTCAACATCGACGGCACCCCGCACGAGTCCAACACGCGTGCCCTGCTGCGTCCGCTCGCCGAGCAGTTCGCGGCGCAGGAGCCGATCTTCGGCATCGAGCAGGAGTACACCTTCTTCGACGGCGACCGCCCGCTCGGCTTCCCCGTCGGCGGCTTCCCGGCGGCGCAGGGCGGCTACTACTGCGGTGTCGGTGCGGACGAGATCTTCGGCCGCGACATCGTCGAGAAGCACCTCGACCACTGCCTCGCCGCGGGCCTCGGCATCTCCGGCATCAACGCCGAAGTGATGCCCGGCCAGTGGGAGTTCCAGGTCGGCCCGCTCTCCCCCCTTGAGGTCTCCGACCAGCTGTGGATCGCCCGCTGGCTGCTCTACCGCACCGCCGAGGACTTCAACGTCTCCGCCACCCTCGACCCCAAGCCGGTCAAGGGCGACTGGAACGGGGCGGGCGCGCACACCAACTTCTCCACCAAGGCCATGCGCGAGGGCTACGCCGCGATCATCACCGCGTGCGAGGCGCTGGGCGAGGGCTCCAAGCCCATGGACCACGTCAAGAACTACGGCGCCGGCATCGACGACCGCCTGACGGGCCTGCACGAGACCGCCCCGTGGGACCAGTACAAGTACGGCGTCTCCGACCGCGGCGCCTCGGTACGCATCCCGTGGCAGGTCGAGGTGGACCAGAAGGGCTACATCGAGGACCGCCGCCCCAACGCCAACGTCGACCCGTACGTGGTGACCCGCCTCATCGTCGACACCTGCTGCACCGGCCTGGAGAAGGCCGGCCAGGTCTGAGTCCCGATGCGATGCGCGAAGGGCGTCCACCGCTGATGCGGTGGGCGCCCTTCGGGGTTCTGTCGTGGGAGGGGTTCCCTCATGGGGGTTCCCGTGGGGGCTCTCTCGCGGAGGGGAGGATTCCGGTCACGCTGTGCCGAGGATCCGTATCAGTCCGTGGGAGGGGGCTCCTGCTGCGGGCGGATCGTCTGGTTGAATGGGGACATGGCCAGCATCCAGAACCCCGCGACAGGTCGCAGCGACCTCGAGCCGTTCTGGCCGTCGCGCCAGGACCACGATTTCGACCGGGTGTGTTGCCGCGCGACGAACGCGCCGGCCCTCTAACGCCTCGATCCACTCCAGGCCTTCGGCCCGCGCGCAACGACGTACGTCCCCTGCCGACGACTCCCCGCGCGAAAGAGCTGACCCCTCATGGCGAACACCCGTACCCTCCCCTCCGCCGACGTCCCCACCCCCCTGCCGCTCGGCCGGCACCGACTGCGGGCCGTGGACCGCGACGAGGTGGCACGTCCCGCCCCGTCCCAGGTCGTCGACTTCCTTCCGCCGGGCGCCACTTGGCTGCCCGCACCCCAGCACACCCTGCCCGCGCTGCCGGGCCAGCCGCCGATGGTCGGCTATCTGGTGCTCGTCCCGGCCGACCAGCAGCCCGCGCTGCTCGCCGCGGCGCCCGAGCCCCTGACGCCCGTCCCGGTCGAGCCCGCCTCCTTCGGCGGGGACGCGCTCGTACGGATCGACACCGTGCGGCGCACCGCCGAGGTGGACGGGGCCCAGCTCGACCTCACCTACCTCGAATTCGAGCTGCTCGCCCACCTGGTGGCCCATCCGCACCGGGTGCACACGCGCGACCAGCTGGTCACCACGGTGTGGGGCTACGGCCACGTCGGCGACGGCCGTACGGTCGACGTCCACGTCGCCCGGCTGCGGCGCAAGCTCGGGGCGGAGCATCGGGGGGCGATCCAGACGGTTCGGCGGGTGGGGTACAAGTACGCACCCTGACAGAGGAGTTGAGGGCGGGGTACCCAAGGGTGCCCCGCCCTTTCGCATGCGGCGTCTCTGCGAGGCGGGCAGAACACGGGCCGGCATGGTGGTGCTGGCAACACCCCCTGGGCGGGGGTGGGGCCCAGTGACTCCGGGCTCGCGCCCGGGCGACACTGGGAGCCAGGCCCGCCCGGCACCCAGCGCTCCGCCGGTTATGCAGTTGTTCGACTGCGGACCGATGGGGGTCCCCCCTGCTCGAACGAAGTTGAGAGCTTGGGGGAGGCTGGTCGCGCCCACGCGGCCGAGCCGCACAAGGATCGCGGCCCCGCACCCCTCGAAACGGGGCGTGGTCACCGCGGCGCACCTAAGGAGACGGGGAAGCACATGAACGCGGCCAAGGCACGGGACGCTCTGCTCGCGGGGCCACGGGGGCTCGCCCTCAGTGTCGTCTCGATCACGGGGTCGATCGTGCTCTTCACGCTCACCGTCGTCTCCATCGGTCTCATACCCATCGGCGTCGGCGTGCTGGCCACCCCGCTGGTCATCGAGCGGGTGCGGGCCCACGCGAACTTCCGGCGGGAGCTGGCCGCTCGCTGGAGCGGGGTGCGCATCCCCTCGGCGTACCGGCCGGTGCCGCACCGGCCGGGTCTTGCCGGCTGGGTCCAGCGGTGCACGGTCATGCTGCGCGACCCGGCGACCTGGCACGACCTGCGCTGGATGCTCGCCGACATGACGGCCGGGTTCGCCACCGCGCTGCTGCCGCCGGTCCTGATCCTGTACATGGCGTACGGCTGGGTCCTCGCGCTCGGCGTGTGGCGGCCGATCGCGGACGCGGGCGGCGACTGGTTCCTGTTCGTCCACGTCGTCAGCCAGGGGACCGCGTACGCGGCCGCGGCGCTGGGCACCGCGATGTTCGTGCTCGGCATGTTCGTCAACCCGGCCCTGCTGCGCGGCCACTTCCAGCTGGCCCGGGCGCTGCTCGCGCCGTCCCGCGAGGCCGAGCTGGCGCAGCGCGTGGACCGGCTCACCGAGACCCGGCACGACGCCGTGGACACCTCGGCGGCCGAACTGCGCCGCATCGAGCGGGACTTGCACGACGGGGCGCAGGCCCGCCTGGTCGCGATGGGCATGAACCTGGGCACCATCGAGGCGCTCGTCGAGACGGACCCGGCGAAGGCCAAGCAGCTCCTCGCGATGGCCCGCGAGTCCTCCGCCGAGGCGCTGACCGAGCTGCGCGACCTGGTGCGCGGCATCCACCCGCCGGTCCTCGCCGAGCGCGGGCTGGCCGATGCCGTACGGGCGTTGGCGCTGCGGCTGCCCGTGCCGACCGACGTGTCGGTGGACCTGCCGGAGCGGGCCCGCGCCGAGGCGCCGGTCGAGTCGGCCGCGTACTTCGCGGTCAGCGAGGCACTCACCAACGCGGTCAAGCACGCGGACGCGGACAGCATCTGGGTCGACCTGTCGTACGGGGCGGGCGCGCTGCGGGTGTCCGTGGGCGACAACGGCAAGGGCGGTGCGCGGACCGGGGCGGGCACCGGCCTGAGCGGGGTCGAGCGCCGGCTCGGTACATTCGACGGCGTCCTGGCCGTCAGCAGCCCCGCGGGCGGTCCCACCCTGGTGACCATGGAGATCCCTTGCGAGTTGTCCTAGCCGAGGACCTGTTCCTGCTCCGCGACGGCCTGGTCAGAATGCTGGAGGCGTTCGACTTCGAGATCCTCGCCGCCGTCGAGAGCGGACCGGAGCTGACCCGGGCGTTGACCGAACTGGAGCCGGACGTCGCGATCGTCGACGTCCGGCTTCCGCCGTCGCACACCGACGAGGGCCTCCAGTGCGCGCTCGCCGCCCGCCGCGCCCGGCCCGGCCTGCCGGTCCTGGTCCTGTCCCAGCACGTGGAGCAGCTGTACGCGCGCGAGCTCCTCGCGGACGGCAACGGCGGGGTCGGCTACCTCCTCAAGGACCGGGTGTTCGACGCGGCGCAGTTCATCGACGCGGTACGCCGGGTGGCGGGCGGCGGCACCGCGATGGACCCGCAGGTCATCCAGCAGCTCCTGTCCCGACGGGTGCGGGACGAGCCGATGGGCGGGCTCACCCCGCGCGAGCTGGAGGTGATGGAGCTGATGGCGCAGGGCCGCTCGAACGCGGCGATAGCCGAGCGTCTGGTCGTGACCGAGCGGGCGATCGCCAAGCACACGTCCAACATCTTCGTGAAGCTGGGCCTGCCGGTCTCCGACGACGACAATCGCCGGGTCCTCGCGGTGCTCGCCTACCTCGACCGGGGCTGAGGCGAGCGGGGCCGGGGTCGCGACTGCGGGGTTCGGCGGCCGTTTCGGGTTAGCCTGGCACAACAATGAACCGCATGATCACGCCCTGGGGCGAGCACGACCTGACCCGATTCCCCGAAGACCCCCGCGACCAGCTGCGGGCCTGGGACGCCGCCGACGACTACCTGCTGCGGCACCTCGCCGGGATCACGGACCTGGACCTCTCGGGAACCGTCGTCGTCATCGGCGACCGCTGGGGCGCGCTCACCACGGCCCTTGCCGGGCACGGCCCCGTCCAGATCAGCGACTCGTTCCTGGCCCAGGAGGCGACCCGGGCCAACCTGGCACGGGCTGGCTACGCGCCGGATTCCGTACGTCTCCTGTCGACGCGGGACGAGGTGCCCGAGCGGGTCGACGTGCTGCTCGTACGGGTGCCCAAGAGCCTCGGGCTCCTGGAGGACCAGCTGCAGCGGATCGCGCCGTCGGTGCACGCGGACACGGTCGTCGTCGGCACCGGCATGGTCAAGGAGATCCACACCTCGACGCTGAACCTGTTCGAGCGGATCCTCGGCCCGACGAAGACCTCGCTGGCCGAGAAGAAGGCCCGCCTGATCTTCACCACGCCGGACCCGGCGCTGGCCAGGCCCAAGAACCCGTGGCCGCTGACGTACTCCCTGGAGCTGGGCATCGGCCCCGCCTCCGGGCTCGCCGTGACCAATTACGCCGGGGTGTTCTGCGCCGACCGCCTCGACATCGGCACCCGCTTCCTGCTCCAGCACCTGCCCGAGCGCACGGGTCCGGACCACGTCGTGGACCTGGGCTGCGGCAACGGCATCGTGGGTACGGCGGCGGCGCTCTCCAACCCCGAGGCCCGGATCACCTTCGCCGACGAGTCGCACCCGGCGATGGCCTCGGCCGAGGCCACCTTCCGGATGTGTGCGGGGCCCGCGCGCGAGGCCCACTTCCGGCTCGGTGACGGGCTCGCGGACTTCGAGCCCGCCAGCGCCGACCTGGTCCTGAACAACCCCCCGTTCCACACCCACCAGGCGACGACGGACCGCACCTCCTCGCGCATGTTCGCGGACGCCCGCACGGCGCTGCGCGAGGGCGGCGAGCTGTGGGTGGTCGGCAATCGCCACCTCGGCTACCACGAGAAGCTCCGCCGCATGTTCGGCAACTGCGAACTCATGGCATCGGACCCGAAGTTCGTGGTGCTGCGCGCGGTGAAGCAGGCGCGGTAAATCCTGAGGAAGTCTCAACTCTCCTGAATCTCCTGAGGCGTTGAACGCCCCACGCTTCCCATCCGTATGGAACTGCGCGCTTCAAGCGAAGGAGTTCCATGGGACGCATCGCACGCTCACCACGAAAACGGCAAGCCCTCCCCCGCCGGATGATGATGGCCGCGGCCGCACTCATTCTGGGCGGAGGCGGGCTCGTCGCGGTCAATTTCTATGCCTCCGCCAGTGAAGGCGATTCGGGCGGTTCGGGATCGTCCGGGCACGACATGGCGCAGATGCGGATGTTGTCGACCATCGACTGCCCGGATGTGGGCAATTCCCTGTCCACCGTGCCCGATTCCGCGAAATCACGCGTGGACCGCCGGCTCGCCGACCTCGATACGCAGATCACCGACGCGTATACGAAGTTCGCCGACAACAAGGACCGCATCCAGCGCGATCCTCGCCTCGCGGACACGATGGTGCTCAACCCGCTGAAACGGCAACGCACCGATTCCATCGGCGAGATCGCGGACGCCACGGGTCAGCCGGACCTCAACGACAAGGGGCTCGCCGCCTGCACGATGCGGGCCGCCGACGTCCAGGCTTCCAATGATCAGGGCGGCAACCAGGTCGACGCCCAGGGCAACGGCCAGAACGCCGCCGACAACGTCACCGCCTCCGGCCCCGCACGCAGCGACTTCGTCGACATCCGCTCCGTACGGCCGAACGTCGCCGCCCCGCAGCCCGGGCGGGGTGCCTCCACCGGCACCTTCACCAGCGACTGCGGCCGCAACCAGAACGGCAAACGCAACCCCGACAATGTCATCGTCGCGCCGGGCGTGAGCAATGGCGCCCACCATATGCACGATTACGTCGGAAACCAGGCGACGGATGCCTTCTCCAGCGACGCCGATCTCGCCCGGGGCAACACCAGTTGCCGCAATCAGGGCGACAAGTCCACCTATTACTGGCCGGTCGTACGGGTCCTGAACCAGGGCAACGACACGGACGCCCGCGCGGACGGCGGCGGCAAGGACAAGAACGTCGGAAAGATTCAGACCCCGGTCCAGGCCACGATCCAATTGGCGGGAAGCCCGGTGAGCAAGGTCACCGCGATGCCCCGGTTCCTGCGGATCATCACGGGGGACGCCAAGGCGTTCACCAATGGCAATGCGAATGCCAATGCCTCGTGGAGCTGTACCGGATTCGAGAACCGCCAGCTCAAGGACAAATACCCGCTGTGCCCGCAGGGCAGCAAGGTGGTCCGTACCTTTAAATTCCAGAGCTGCTGGGACGGCAGGAACACCGACAGCGCCAATCACCGCACCCATGTCGCCTTCGCGGACAAAAGGGGTGCCTGTCCGGCCGGATTCAAGGCGATTCCCCAGCTCGTGCAGCGCATCGTCTACGACGTGCCCGCCAAGGCGGGCGCATTCGCCGTGGACTCGTTTCCCGAGCAGCTCCACAAGCCCGTCACCGATCACGGTGACTTCATCGACGTCTTCAGCGACCAGCTGATGGGAAAGGCGGTGAACTGCATCAACACCGGGCGCTCCTGCGCCTGACCCCCTGCGCGTGAGCGCGAGGAGGCACCTGCCGCTGCGCGGCCGACCCGGTCAGTGTCCGGAATGCATGGTCCCGGTCTCGACACTGCCACCGAGGCGGCCGTGCAGTGCCGTGACCACCGGCTGTTCGCCGACCGCCACCCACTTGCGCCCGACCAGGTAGACGCCGCCGTAGTCCCGCGCCTCGTTGATCCACTCCCGCTGGCCGCGGTCGGTGGCGAAGGTGGCGAGCACGTAACGGCCGTCCTTCGTCGTGCAGTTGGCCTGCCGCAGCTCGGCCGAGTTCGTCGAGACGACGGGCTTGCAGTCGGCCCGGGCGGCCAGTTGCTCCAGGGTTCCGCTCGCGGTCGTGGGCGCGTGCGAGGACGAACCGCAGCCGGTCACCACCGCGACGGCCACAACGACCCCAAGGACCACTCGTGCATCGTTTCGCATCACCCCATCTTGCCTTCAACTCCCGTATAAACAAGGCGACTTGGCGATTCTTCACAGACGGAGAGGCGGCCGGGTCCCCGATGGGTGATCATGGACGCATGCGTGTACCCACCCTCGCCCCCGCCTACGTCGGCGGCGTCCAGCTCATCGCGTACGCGAGCCGGCGGCTGCTCGGTGAGCGGGCCCGCCAGGACCTGCTGCGCTCGTGCTCCACCAACGTCGACAACCTGGCAGCCGGGCGGTACGGGACCCTCGCCACGAGCGCGCTGCTCGTCGAGGAGCCGATGGAACTGCCCTACGCGCTGCTCCTGCTCGCTGTACTCGGCCACGCGGAGTACGCGCACGGGGCCTGGTGGGCGGCCGGGGTGTTCCTGCTCGGCCATGTGGGCGCGACGCTCCTGGTGTACGGCGGGCTGCGCGAGGGCCGGCCCTCGCCCGCCACCCGCTCCGCCCTGGACGTGGGCACCAGCTACGGCTTCTACGCGACCCTCGGCGCGCTGACCTCGGCCCTGCCGCCCGGCCCGCTGCGTGTCGGCGCCCGGATCGCGCTGCTCGCCCTGGCCGCGAAGCCCCTCCTTCGACCGGAGCGCACCTTCACCGACGCGGGACATTTCGCGGCACTGGGGCTCGGTCTCGGGGTGGCGACGGCCGTGGACTACCGTTCGGATCGAAACCGGTAGATTTCACCCGCTCAGGAGCCGCTCGCACATGATCGCGATCCCCGCCACCACCGTCGCCAACCTGCGCGACCTCGGCGACACCCCGCTGTCCGGCGGCCGCACGGTCCGCTCCGGCCTGGTCTTCCGCGCCGGCCAGCTCGACCGCATGGACCCGGCGGCCGATCCGGCGGTGGCCGCGCTCGGGCTGCGGACGATCCTCGACCTCCGCACCGACGCCGAGCGCGGCGACCACCCCGACCGGGTGCCGGCCGGGGCCCGCCTCGTCGTCGCCGACGCGCTCGCCGACAAGGTCTCGTCGACCGACGCGCCCGCCGCCGCCCAGCTCAAGCACATCCTGGCCGACCCGGTCGTGGCCGAGGAGCACCTCGGGGGCGGCAAGGCGCAGGCCCTGTTCGCCGACACCTACCGCTCGCTCGTCTCGTCCAACTCGGCCCGCTCCGCCTACCGCACGCTCCTGACCGAGCTCACCGCCGACGACGCGGGCCCGCTGCTCTTCCACTGCACGGCGGGCAAGGACCGCACCGGCTGGGCGGCGACGGTGATCCTGACGCTGCTCGGCGCCGACGAGGCGACCGTCGAGCGCGAGTACCTGTCGGTCAACCCGGCGGTGCGCCAGGCCTTCGCCCCGCTCATCGAGGGCTTCACCGCGCAGGGCGGCGACCCCGAGATCGCGCTCGCCATCATCGGCGTCGTACCGGAGTACCTGGCGGCGGCCCTGGAGGAGGTCGCCACGAAGTACGGCTCGATGGAGAAGTACGTCCGCGAGGGGCTCGGGGTGCCGGACGAGGCGGTGGCCCGGCTGCGCGAACGACTCATCGCCTGATCGACTCGCGCCGGCGTCAACTCGCCCGAGGGGTCAGCCGGTTGGGTACGGGGTGACCATCTCCACATTCGCTCGTTTTGCTGAACGTGGCCCCAGAGCAGGACATCCTCAACCCACCCGCCCCCTCCGTCGGCGTCGAGCAGGCCGAGGCCGCGCTCGTCGAGCACTATCCGCGACTGGTGCGGCTCGCCTACCTCGTACTCCCGCCGTCGCTCGGGCGCAACCGCCGGGTGGTGACCGCGCACGCGATCGTGCAGCGCTCGCTGCCGCGCGGCCGGGGCGGCACCGGCGACGGCCCCGACGACGGCCTGATCCCCGGGGCGCGGCGGGCCGAGGGCGGCGGCCCGGGGTATGTGTACGTGCGGCGGCGCGTGGTGCGCCAGGCGCTCGAAGCGGGGCTTCCGCTGCGCCGCAGGGCCTGGCCCAAGCGGGCGCAGTTCCCGCCGCTGCTGCCGCAGGTCTGGGGCCTGAGGCTGTTCCCGCGTTCGGGCGGCGCCGATGAACTGGCCCTGGACCAGCGCCTCTCCGCCCTCTCAGGACCCGCCCGGGCGGCCTTCGTCCTGCGCGGTCTCGAGCGGCTCGGCGACGACGAGGTGTGCGCGGAGCTGAACGCGGCCGGGGTCGCCGAGGCCCGCAAGGCGCTCACCGAGGCCGACGCCACCGAGACGCAGGCCGGGCTGCTCGAATCCGCCGAGTTCGACCCCTGTTCGCTCCAGGCCCGGCCCACCGATCTGATGCGGCGCCGCCAGCACGGCCGGGCCGCGCTCGCCGCCGTCGCCGCCCTCGTGGTGTGCGGGGCGCTCATCGGCCTGCCGGGCGACGGCTGGGGGCCCGACGGCGCGGCCGCGCCGCCCTACGCGCAGAACCCGGCGGCCCAGGCCGCGCTCGACCCCGGCCATCTGCTGCGGGTCGAGCCCACGGCGTGGACGACCGCGACCCGTACGGACTTCTCGGTGTGGCCGGCCCGGGGCGATCTGCTGGGCGACGCGGGGCTGCTGCGGCGGGCGCTCGCCGTGTGGGCGCGGCCGGGCGGGTCCGTGCAGGTCTCGGCGACGCCGGGCACCCCTTCGGGTCCGCCGATGGGCGCGCCCCAACTCCTGTTCGCGGGCGATGTGGACCGGGCCGAGGTCGTGCTGCTCTACGACGGGCTGCGCATCGCCCGCTATGCCGAGCCGCGCGACGGCACGGCGGGGGCCGCGCTCGACTTCGCGCGCGTGGACGCCGCCGATGCCGCGTCCGCGAGCGCGCTCGTGGTGGGCCGGACCGACGGCAACGTGCGCTATCTGATCGCGCCCTGGGTGCACCAGGCCTCCGTACGCGATCTGCTGACTCCGGACGCCGCCGCGCGGCCGCTGCACCAGGGCAAGGACGGGGTGACCGACCCGGTCGTCTCGCCCGCTCAGGCCCGCCAGTGCACGTCCTGGGAGACGCTCGAACTCCACGACGACAGCGGGGTGCGGCTCGTCACCGACCTCGGCGAGCTCGCCCCGGCCCGGCTGACGTGGGGGCCGCCCCACGATCCGCGTGACGTCGGCGACCGCTCCGCGCGCGCGGGCTGGGCGCGCACCGCGTGTCTGCTGCCCACCGTCCGCACGCACGGGGTGCGCTCCGTCAACAACTGGCAGTTCGCCCAGCAGGCGCTGCCCGAGAACAACGGCACCGCCGACTGGATCTGCACCCGGGCCGAGACCTGGCGGGGCGCGGGCGGCCGGGTGTTCGCCCAGTTCCAGGCGCCCTCCGCCAAGCTCGCCCCGGGGGCGATCGCGGCCCGCGCCGAGAACTCCGCGGCCTGCGGGATCCGGGAAGCGCGGGTCCTTGCCGGGGTGCTGTGGAAGTCGCGCGGCGGGAACTGGTTCGTGCTCGCGGCGGGCAGCGAGCAGGTGTCGTCGGTGACCCTGTCCGGCGGGATGACCGGCAGCGGGCGGGGCAACCTCCTTGCCGTACGGGCCAAGGAGGGGGCGCGCGCCGAACTCAACGGGCGGCTCTCGGACGGGACTGCGGTCAGCAGCCTGCACTGACCGGTCCGGCCGGGGCCAATCCGTCGAACAATCCGGTGCGCACCCCTGTCGCTGCGGCGTACCCGTCAGTACATTGACGCCATGTCTAATACGCCGCAGCCCGCTCCGGTCGCGGAGGAGCGCATTGAGCTCAAGGCCCGGAACGTCTCGTTCGAGTGGGAGAAGACCCCCCTCCACTGGATACCCGGCGACCCGTTCACCGGTCACACCATCAATGTGCTGCACCTGTTGCTGCCGGCCGGTGAGCGCTGGTTCGTGCACGTGTACAAGCAGGTCCTGCCGTACATCACGGACGACCGGCTGCGCGAGGACGTCATCGGCTTCATCGGGCAGGAGGCGATGCACTCCGCCGCGCACGACGACGTACTCCCCCATCTGAAGAAGCTCGGCCTCGACCCGACCCCGTACACCGCGCAGGTGGACTGGCTCTTCGAGAAGCTGCTCGGGGACCGCACGCTGCCGCCGGGCAGGGCGCGCCAGTGGTGGCTGATGGAGCGGGTCGCCACCATCGCGGCGATCGAGCACTACACCGCGTTCCTCGGCAACTGGATCCTCAACGCCGAGACCCTGGACCGGCGCGGGGCCGACCCGATGATGCTGGACCTGCTGCGCTGGCACGGCGCCGAGGAGGTCGAGCACCGGTCGGTGGCCTTCGAGCTGTTCATGCACGTCGACGGCGGCTACCGGCGCCGGGTGCGCACCTGGGCGACCGCGTTCACCGCGCTCGCGTTCCTGTGGCAGCGCGGGGCCCGCTTCTTCATGGACAACGACCCGACGCCGACGGTCGGCAAGGCGAGCCTCGGCGCGTTCTACCGGGCCGGCAAGAAGGGGATGCTGCCGTCCACCCCCTCCATGCTCAAGTCCATCCCGCGTTATCTGAGCCGCACCTACCACCCCTCGCAGGAGGGCAGCACCGCGCAGGCCGTGGCCTATCTCGCCTCCTCCCCCGGCGCCAACGGAGGCCGCTGACATGCGCCGTGCCACCACGTTCGCCCTGGCCGCCGGGGCGGCGCTGCTCACCCGGCGCGCGCTGCGCCGCCGCATCGCCGCATCCCCGCTGTGGCCGATGCCCGCCCTGGAGGAGCCCGTCTCGGGGCGCGGCGCCCGGCGCTCCACCATCACCCTGAAGCTGACCGTCACCGAGCGCACCGAGCCCGCCGAAGGCGTCGTACGGCTGCGTCTGGAGGCTCTGGACGGCTCCGAGCTGCCCTCCTGGGAGCCCGGCGCGCACCTCGATCTGGTGCTGCCGTCCGGTCTCGTACGGCAGTATTCGCTCTGCGGCGACCCGGCCGACCGCGCCTCGTACACGGTCGCCACCCGCCTCATCGAGGACGGCCGGGGCGGTTCGCGCGAGGTGCACGAGCAGCTCCAGGAGGCGGTCGAGCTGTCGGTGCGCGGGCCGCGCAACCGCTTTCCGCTGGTGGCCGGCACCTCGTACGTGTTCGTCGCGGGCGGCATCGGCATCACGCCCATTCTCCCCATGCTCACGGCAGTTGAGGCCTCCGGCGCCGACTGGCGGCTGCTGTACGGCGGCCGTTCGCGGGCCACCATGCCGTTCCTCGACGAGATCGAGAAGCTGGGCGGGCGGGTCACCGTCGTCCCGGAGGACGAGTGCGGACTGCCGGATCTCGCCTCCTTCCTCACCAACTCCCCGTCCGGCGCGGCCGTTTACTGCTGCGGGCCCGATCCGCTGATGGACGCGGTCACCGCAGCGCTCGGCCCCGGGCGCACCCCGCACCTGGAGCGGTTCGCGCCCGGCGCGGCCCCGGCGGGCGCCGCCTTCGAGGTCGAGCTGCGCCGCTCGGGGCGCACGCTGGCCGTCCCGGCGGACAAGTCGCTGCTCGCCGCCGTGCGCGAGGAGCTGCCGGGCGTCTCGTACTCCTGTGAGCAGGGCTTCTGCGGGACCTGCCAACAGCGGGTCCTGGAGGGCGAGATCGACCATCGCGACGAGCTGCTCACGGATGCGGAGCGCGACAACTCGATGCTGATCTGTGTATCGAGGTGCCTGGGCAAGAAGCTGGTGCTCGATCTGTAGGGCCTCGTAGGTACTCTGTTCGCATGACGACCGGGGTACGGCGCAGGATGGGCGTCGACGAGCGCAGGCAGCAGCTGATCGGGGTCGCCCTGGAGCTGTTCAGCCACCGCTCGCCCGACGATGTGTCCATCGACGAGATAGCGGCGGCCGCGGGGATATCGCGGCCGCTGGTGTATCACTACTTCCCCGGCAAGCAGAGCCTGTACGAGGCCGCGCTGCGCCGGGCCGCGGACGAGCTCGCGGGCCGCTTCATGGAGCCGCACGAGGGCCCGCTCGGCGCCCGGCTGCTGCGGGTGATGGGCCGGTTCTTCGACTTCGTCGACGAGCACGGGCCCGGCTTCTCCGCGCTGATGCGGGGCGGCCCGGCGGTCGGCTCGAGCACCGCGAACGCCATGATCGACGAGGTGCGCAACGCCGCCTACCTCCAGATCCTGGCGCACCTCGGCGTCCAAAAGCCGCCCGCCAGGCTGGAGTTGGTCGTACGGTCCTGGGTCTCGCTCGCCGAGTCGACGGCGTTGATCTGGCTCGACGGGCGGCGGATTCCGCGCGGCGAGCTGGAGTTGCAGCTGGTGCACGACTTCGCGGCGCTCGCCGCGGTGAGCGCCGCCTACGACCCCGAGATGGCCGCGATCGTGCTGCCCATGCTGGCGGACGAGCCCGCCGACGGCCCGTTCGGCGAGCTGGTGGACCGGCTCGGCGCCCTGCTCCCGCTGGTCCCCGCGCCGCGCGTGCACTGAGCCCTGCGGCATGATCGACGGCATGACGTCCCCACTCGTCCTCGATCTCGCCGACGACTCCGATCTGCCCGCGCTGACCTCGCTGTACGACGGCGCCGCGCGCTGGATGCTCGACCACGGCATCGACCAGTGGCAGCCCGGCGGCAAGGACGCCGAGCACTTCCGGCTGCGCATGAAGGAGGGCGAGGTGTGGCTCGCCCGCACCGCCGGTGGCGAGGCTGTCGGGGCGTACGAGCTGTGGTGGCAGGACGAGCCGGCCTGGGGCCCGCAGCCGCCGGTGGCCGGCTATGTGCACCGCCTGATGGTGGACCGCGCGGCCGCGCCGTCCGGCACGGGGAAGGCCCTGCTCGACCACGCGGAGGAGCGGATCGCCGCGAACGGCCGCCCGCTGTGCCGCCTGGACTGCCGCTCCGACAACGCGGTTCTGCTCCGCTACTACCAGGCCGCGGGTTACGCCGTGGTCGGCGAGCTCGCGACGAAGACCGATGGCGGGAGCGCCCCCTACGCGGTCACGCTGATGGAGAGGGCCCTCGGCCCGCGCTGAGGCGCAGGGCGAGCAGGGCCACGTCGTCCTCCAGGTCGTCGCCGAACCGGTCGAGCAGGGTGTCGCAGAGCGCCTCGGTGCCGGGCGGGGCGGCGGCCGCGGTGCGCCTGAGGTCGTCCAGCGAGTCCGCGAGGTCGGTGCCGCGGCGCTCGACGAGTCCGTCCGTCACCATCAAAAGGCCGTCGCACGAACCCAGTTGGAGCCGGGTCGAGGGCGGGTGCCGCAGGCCGAGGCCGAGCAGCGGGCCCCGCGTGTCGATGAACGAGGCCTCGCCCCGGTGGGGCAGGAGCAGCGGCGGGAGATGTCCGGCGTCGGCGATGCGGGTCTCGCCCGTGTCCGGGTCGATGAGGGCCAGGCACAGGGTCGCGGTGGCCTCGGGGTGGTAGTGCTGGAGCATCCGGTCCAGGCGCCGGACCAGGGCGGCCGGTTCGTGGTGGTCGGTGGCGTACGCGCGCAGGGCATGGCGGAGTTCGACCATGACGGTGGCCGCGTCCAACGAGTGCCCGACGACGTCGCCGACGCCGACGAGGAGTCCCGCGGGCGTGTTGAGCGCGGTGTAGAAGTCGCCGCCGATCTCGGCGCGGCTGGAGGCCGGAACGTAGCGCAGGGCGATGTCGGCGCCGGGCAGCCGGGGTGCGCTCTGCGGCAGGAAGCTGCGTTGCAGGGTGAGCGCGATGTGGCGTTCCTCGGCGTAGGTGCGCAGGGATTCCGCGGCGACGGCCAGGGACTGGGCGAGCCGGGAGAGCAGTTCCTCGGTCTCCTGGCCGTACGGCAGCCGGGCCGGTACGGCGAGGCAGACGGGCGGCTGGTCGGCCTTGCCGCGGGCGAGCACCAGGCGGGCCCCTTCGATGCCGAAGAGTTCCGGCGGCCACAGCGGGGCCGGGGCGAGCACGGAACGTACGCCGGTGCAGCCCGCCATGGCGCGGCGGAGCAGCACGGCGAGCGCGGGGATCTCGGTGGCCTGGGCCGGGCGGGCCACGCCGCCCGCGTGCAGGAAGGCGTTGGTGCCGAACACGAACGCGGTGACCGGGCCCGAGGTGAGCGGTATGGCAGCGGCGGCCGCCGCGTCGGCGAGTTCTTGCGGGCAGCGGGCCAGGTGCAGGGCGGCGGTCGCCTCGGCGAGGCGGCTGAGCCGGCCGGCCAGGGCGGCCGACTCGTGGCGCAGCCGGGCGCCGCGCAGCGCGGCCCGGATGACGGCCTGGATCTCCTCGGGCTCGACCGGCACGGTGAGATAGGCCTCGGCGCCCGCGTCCAGGCCCCTGCTGCGGTCGTGCGGAGTGATGGAGGCGGCCGAGAAGTGCACGACGGGCATGGGCGCTGTGCCGGGGTGGGACTTGATGCGGCGGCACAGTTCGAAACCGTCCAGGTCGGGCAGGCCCACGTCGACGAGCGCGGCGTCGGGCAGCGCTCCCGCGCGCAGCCGGGTGTCGAGTTCGACGAGCGCGGCCGAGGCGGTGGAGAGCGATACGACGCGGTGGCCCGCGCGGCTGAGCACGGCGCCCATGGCACAGCGGTTGGCGTCGACGTCGTCGACGACCAGGACGGTCGTGTCCCGGGCCGTCGACAGGGGCATCGCCATGGTTCACCGCCGATCGTCTCCCACGGCCCGTCACACGTGGCCTGCTTCACTCCCTGACACGGGTCCGCCACCCACCGTAGCGTCGCATCGCGGACAGGGGAGGCCACATGCGGGTTTCGTCAACTCCCGTCCGGAAAGCCACCCTTGAGGGCGAGTGCGAGCCCGTCGTCGAGGCCGGTGGCCACGCCGCGGCCGAAGGCCGAGTCGTACGCCCCGTCGCCGAGCGCGGCGCGCGCCCGGCGCTCGCACTGCTCGCGCACGGCGGTCAGTTCGGGCGCGCCCATCTGCGCCTTGCCGACGGTGCGCCAGCACTCCTGGCCGACGCCGAGGAACAGCGCGCCGTCCTCGCCGTCGCCCTGGGCGGTGACCGCGCAGGCCAGCAGGTCGAGGCCGATGGCGATGCCGAAACTGTCGTGCAGGAGGCGCTTGCACGCGAGCATGGCGCGGGCGTGGGCGGCGGCCTCGGCGGGCCGGTCCAGGGCGAGCGCGTTCGCCGCCAGCATGTAGTCGGCGTACGCCCGCATCCAGCGCTCGCCCCGCGCGGCGCACTCGTCGCGAAGCAGCACGGCTTCGGCGGACGCCTCGGTGTGGCGGGCCAGGTTGGTGAGGGCGTAGATCCGGGCGAGCGCGCACAGCACGCGGCCGGCCGAGAAGCCGGTGTCCTGGGCGAGGGCCGGGTCGAGGATGCCCAGGGCCCGCTCGGGATCGCCGGGCATGAGGACACTGCCGCCGTACAAGTAGGCGGCGCGCAGCCGGAGTTCGGGGTCGGTGGCGGTCCGGGCGCACTCCTCGCCGAGCCGGTGCGCCATGACGAAGTCGCCCTGCAGGAAGGCGCACATGCCGAGCGCCCACACGGCGGTGGCCCGGTACGGTCCGGGTCCCGGGCAGCCGTCCAGGGCGCGCTGGAGGTAGCCGCGGCCCTCGCGCAGGCGGCCGCAGCAGAACCAGACGAACCAGAGCGAGCCCGCCATGTCGAGGGCGGCCTCGGGGTCGGTCGCGAGGAGGTGTTCGAGCGCGGTGCGCAGATCCGCGTGCTCGGCCTCCAGGCGTACGTACCAGTCGAGCTGGCCGGGGCCCATCCAGGCCTCGCCGGCCTCGTGGGCGATCCGGCGGAAGCGGCGGGCGTGCCGGTCGGCGACGTCGGGGGTCTCGCCGAGTTCGTCGAGCCAGCGCAGGCCGTACTCGCGGATGGTGTCCAGCATGCGGTGGCCGAACCGGCCGGAGGGTTCGAGCCGGGTGCGGACCACGGACTTGTCGATGAGGCCCGCCAGCACCTGTTCGACGGCGCACGCGGGCAGCGGGCCGCCCGCGCCGACGTGCTGGGCGGCGGCGAGGTCGAACTCGCCCGCGAACACCGAGAGCCGGGCCCACAGGAGCCGCTCCAGGGGTTCGCACAGCTCGTGGCTCCAGCCGATGGCGGTGCGCATGGTCTGGTGGCGGGGCAGGGCCGCGACCCGGGTGTCGGCGAGCACCTCGAAGCGGGAGCCGAGCCGGGTGGCGAGCTGTTCGACCGACCACAACCGGAGCCGGGCGCCGGCGAGTTCGAGGGCCAGCGGGATCCCGTCGAGGCGCCGGCAGACGTCGGCGGCCGCGGCCTCGCGGGCCGGGTCGGCGAAGCTGAGGTGGGGCACGGCCTCGGTGGCGCGCTCCTTGAACAGGGTGAGCGCCTCGCCGGCGACGGCCAGCGGCTCCAGGGGGAAGACACGTTCCTGCGGCCGGCCGAGCGGTTGCCTGCTGGTGGCGAGGACGGTGAGCCCCGGCGAGGTCTGGAGGAGTTCGCCGATCAGGTGGCCGCAGGCGCTGATCAGGTGCTCGCAGGTGTCGAGCACCAGGAGCGGGCGTTTGTCGGCGAGCCAGGAGCAGAGCGCCTCGCAGGCGGTGCGCAGGCTCTGGTCGAAGACGTCGAAGGCGTCGGCGACGGTGGCGGCGAGTAAGTTCCGGTCCCGCAGCGGCGACAGCTCCACCCACCAGACACCGTCGGGGTAGCGGCCTTCGATCCGCCGGGCGGTCCGCAGCGCGAGCCGGGATTTTCCCACCCCGCCGGGTCCCGTGACGGTGACGAGCCGATGCTGTTCGAGGAGGCCGTCCAGGGTGGTCAGTTCGACCGACCGACCGATGAAACTCGTGCTCTCCGCAGGAAGATTCCCCACCACGGGCACAGTCTGGACCACAGTGCGGTCATCGACTCAACCCGCGGCGGGGAACAACCGAATCAGGTCACTGAACGACCCGGAATGATCGGTTCAGTGTTGCTTGAAGACCGCAACGGTACGGCCCGGGACTGTGAAGCTCCCCGAACTCTGATCGTATGTGGCCGTCTTCACGACCGGGTCGGCCCCGGCCGCCTGCCGCGGGTGCAGCGCGTACGCGGTTCCCGCGAGGGCCGATACGCGCTGCGTCCGAGCCTCGGGAGTCGCGTTGAAGACGACGACCAGCGGGCCGAGCCGCATGGTGATCACGCCCGGGGTCTCGCCCGTGCCGGACAGCGGGAACGAGAGCGCCGACTGGACCTGGTCCGCGGTGGCGAGCCCGAACGCGCTCTCACTGCCCCGGATCGCGAGGAGGTCCTGGTAGGCGGCCGAGGTCCCGTTGATCTGGGCGCAGCCTGGGGTGAGCGACGGATTCGTCAACAGGGGCTTGGCATAGGGCCACTTGGACTGGTTGTCGGCGGCCATGGGCAGCCCGCGCCCGAACCCGTTGCCCGCCCGGCAGTCCCAGTGCAGGGCGTTGAACCAGTCGCCGCTGTTGAACGAGTTGCGGTCGAGCGACTTCGAGCGCAGCAGGTCGCTGCCCGCCTGGGACAGGGCCGGCCCCTGCGAGAGGGCCGCGGTCGCGAGCGCCAGGACCTGCATGCGGGAGCGGTCGGCGGCCGAGGTGCCCGCGGGCAGCTTGTAGGCGAGCGCGTCGTACAGCGACTCGTTGTCGTGGGCGTCCGCGTAGGCGAGCGCGTCGCCCGGCGCTGCCGCGTAGCCCGCCGGGGCCCCGTTGTAGTCGACCTCGGATCCCTTGACGCTGCGGCCGGAGCTGTCGGTGAAGGTGTACGCGGCGAGGTTGCCGGTCAGGCCCACCTTGAGGAGGTCCTGGTAGTGCAGCAGGCGGGCCTTCTGCTCGGCCGAAGTGCCGTTCGCCATGGAGGAGTTGGGGTCGGTGTAGAGGCCGGAGGCGAAGCCCTGGACGCCCGGGTCGGCGTCGAAGGGGCTCCCGCCGCGCACCGCGTCGCGGGCCCGGTCGGAGAACGTGGCGATGCCGGTGCCCGCCATGTTCTTCTGGGTGGCCTGCACGAAGCGGGCGTCGTCGGCGACCTCGCCGAAGTTCCAGCCCTCGCCGTACAGGATGATCTTCTTGCCGTCGACGCCGTCCTTCGCGGGCGTCAGCGCGTCCAGCGCCTTGCGCACGGCCAGGATGTTGGCCTTCGGGTGGTGGCCCATGAGGTCGAAGCGGAACCCGTCGACCTTGTACTGCTTGGCCCAGGTCACCACCGAGTCGACGACGAGCTTGCCCATCATGGCGTTCTCGGGCGCGGTGTTGGCGCAGCAGGTGGAGTTGGCGACGCTGCCGTCGGGCATCAGACGCTGGTAGTAACCCGGCACGATCTTGTCGAGCACCGAGTCGTCGGCCTGCCCGCTCGCGGCGGTGTGGTTGTAGACGACGTCCATGACCGTGCGCAGCCCGGCGTTGCCCAGCCCTTGCACCATCTGCCGGAACTCGATCGTGCGGCGGATCCCGTCCGGGTCGCCGGCGTAGGAGCCTTCGGGGACGGTGTAGTGCAGCGGGTCGTAACCCCAGTTGTACGCGTCCTTCGCGGCCGCCCTGGCGACGCAGGCCTGCTGCTCCTCGGAGTCGGGTGCGTACACCTTCAAGTCACAGGCAGGAGTGGCCTGTTCGGACTTCTTCTCGGGGATCCCGGCGATGTCGAAGGCGGGCAGCAGATGGACGTACGAGGTGCCCGACTTGGCGAGCTGGGCCAGGTGCTTCATGCCGTCGGAGCCGGTGTCGGTGAAGGCCAGGTACTGGCCGGGGTGGTGCGAGGTGGGGTCCGCGATGGAGAAGTCGCGGATGTGCAGCTCCTGGATCCGGGCGTCGCGCAGCGGCACGGCGGCCGGCTTCTTGAGGGTGGCCCAGCCCTTGGGGGCCAGCTTCGGATCGGCGAGGTCGACGACCAGGCTGCGGGCCGAGTCGGCGGTGAGAGCGGTCGAGTACGGGTCGGTGACCAGGTTGGTCACGACCTTGTGCACGCTCGGCGCCCACACCTTCACGGCGTACCGGTAGAGCTTGCCCGACCAGGACGCGGGCCCGGTCACCGACCAGACGCCGGAGGCGTCGTCCCGCCGCATCGCAAGCGTTCGCCCGTCGAGTTCGAGGGAGACCTGCTGTGCGGTCGGCGCCCACAGGGAGAGGGTGGGGCGGCCGTGGTCGAAGACGGGGCCGAGCGCGGCTTTGGCGGCGGCGCCGCTGTACAGGTCGTCGAGAACGCCCTGGGTCTGGACGCCGGTCGCGGCGAGCAGCGCCCCGTTGGCGGCCCGCTGGGTCGCGATGAGCTGGCTCTTGAGGGACTCGCGGACACGGGACCGGTCGCGGGCGTCAACGGTGAACGCCGGATAGTCCTTGAGCTGCGGGAACCTGGCCTTCTGCGCGTCGCTCAGCGCGGCGGGCGCAAGCCGCAGCCACTGGCCCTCGTCCGAGAGCGCGCCGTCCTTGACGGCGATGCCGCCGCCCGGCGCGTACACCAGTTGTTCGCTGGTCGCGTCGGTCGCCTTCACCTTCCAGACGACGGTGTTCCGGTCGATCCACTGCGCCTCGGCCTTGCCGAGGTCGAGCGAGACGCCCGCATTGCCTTGCGGGAGGAGGTATTTGGGCTGCCCGGCGAGGAGCCATGCCTCGTTCCCGTAGGTGGCGAGGCCGAGGGACTGGTCGTCGGGGAGGTCCTTCTGGTCGCCCTTGTGCAGGATGTAGCTCAGCGAGGTCGCGCCCTGGGCGAGCGGCACCTCGAAGATCACCCCGTACGCGTCGCGGCCGGTCGGCATCAGCGGTTTGGACCAGTCGGTGGGCGAGGCGGCGCCGGTCCAGGTGTGCAGGCCCCAGCCGTCGTAGTCGCCGTCGGGCCGGGCGTAGTGCAGGACCACCTTGGACTTGTCCTGCGGCGGGTAGGCACCGGCCGGCGCCTGCTCCTCCTGGCCGTCCTTGCCCTGCTCCACCCACACCTCGCCGGTGCGGCCGAGGTCGACGGTGCGCTGCGGCCCGTCGGCGGTGTCGCCCTTGGCGACGGTGTACGCGAGCGATCCGGCGCCCTGCGGGAGCTTGATCCAGGCGAAGGCGCCGTAGGCGTCGCGCCCGGTGAAGGCGGCGCTCCGGCCGTCGGCCTTCAGCTGCCAGCCGTCGTAGTCGCCGGCCGGGCGCTGGTAGTGCACGACGGCGTAGTCCCGCTCGACGGCCGTGGGCTTGGCGGGCGGAGGGTTCTGCCCCGCCGTCGTCGAGGCGAGCGCGCTCGCGGTACGTCCGGCGCTGTCGGCCACAACTGCCTTGTAGCGCACGGGAGTTCCGGCTGCCAGATCCAGGTACTGGGTGACTTTGTAGGGTGCGTGGTCGGCGGAGCCGAGCGTCTGCCACTTTCCGTTGCCGCTCTGCGCGGCGAAGACGACCCGGTCGAGCTGCCCACCGCTGACGTCGGCGGAGACTTCCACGGTGCCGGTGGCTCCGGGAGCGGGAGCCTTCAGGGTGATCGTCGGCTTGGCGGCGGGCGCGGGCAGCGGGGCCGCCGCCTTCAGGACGAGGGAGGACAGCGCGGGCACGGTCACCTCGACGGTGGCGTCCGAGCCGCTGCGTACCGAGCCCGAACCTCCGTACAGCACACCGAAGTTCGTGTCTGGCGAGCCGGTGGGCACGGCGACCTTCTTCGGCTCGGTGGCGTTGTTCACGGCCACCAGGTACTCGGTGCGCGCCGTGGCGTCCGTACGCGAGAAGGCGTAGACGGAGTCCTTGGCGTAGCGCTCGGTCTGGACGCCGTCGCGCAGCGCCGGGTTGGCCTTGGTGAGGCGGGAGAGGTCGGCGATGGTGCGGTAGAGCGGGTGGGTGGGGTCGTAGGCGTCGAAGGCGTGGGTGCGGTCGGTGCCCAGCTCGTCGTCGTCCAGGTAGTCGGGGACCTTCGAGGCGAACATCGTCTGGCGGGCGTCCTTGTCGCCGCCGGCGCCGGTGAAGCCCTGCTCGTCTCCGTAGTAGACGACCGGGTTGCCCCGGCTGAAGAACATCAGCTCATGGGCAAGGCGGTCACGTTGGAGCAGTTCGGCGTCGCCGGCTCCCGGGTGGTCCTGCTTGAGGAACGAGCCGATGCGGCCCATGTCGTGGTTGCCGAGGAAGGTGACCTGCTCGTAGGCGTTGGCCTTGTCGGTGGTGTAGCGGTAGTCGTCGGCGAAGAGGGAGGCGAGCTTGGCGGCCGGGGCGCCCTGGGAGGCGTACTGGCGCGCCGCGTCCTGGAAGGGGAAGTCGAGGGTCGCGTCCAGGCGGCCCCGGGTGACGTAGGGGGAGGTGACGGCGGTGTCGGCGGAGTAGACCTCGCCGAACATGAAGAAGTCCGGCCGCCCCCGCTTCTTCGCGTACGCGTCGAGCGCCGTCGCCCACTGGGTCCAGAAGTCCAGGTCGACGTGCTTGACCGTGTCGATGCGGAAACCGTCCACGGCGAAGTCGTGGACCCACTTCTCATAGATCTGCTCCATGCCCAGGACGACCTCGGGCCGCTCGGTCCACAGGTCGTCGAGCCCGGAGAAGTCGCCGTACTCGGCGCTCTCGCCCGCGAAGGTCGAATCGCCCCGGTTGTGGTACATCGTCGGGTCGTTCAGCCAGGCCGGGACCTTCTTCTCCTTGACGACGGGCGTGTAGGGGAAGGAGTGGGAGTCGACCTTCTTCATTCCGGCACGGTCGTCGAAGGGGCGGCCGCTGACGTCGAGGTAGGGGTAGGCGCCCTTGGGGCGGTAGCCGTACTGCTTCTCGGCGTAGTCGACGGTGTCGGCGGTGTGGTTGGTGATGACGTCGAAGAAGACCTTCATGCCCTTGGCGTGGGCGCCCGCGATGAGCTTCGTGAGGTCGGCGTTGGTCCCGAAGTGCGGGTCGACCTGGGTGAAGTCGGTGATCCAGTACCCGTGATAGCCGGCCGACGCGTCCTTGCCGGTGCCCTGCACGGGTTTGTTCTTGAAGATCGGGGCGAGCCAGATGGCGGTGGTCCCGAGCCCCTTGATGTAGTCGAGCTTCCGGGTGAGCCCCTTGAGGTCGCCGCCCTGGTAGAACCCCTTGTCGGTGGGGTCGTACCCGGTGTCGAGCCGCGAGCCGGTGAGTCCACCGCGATCGTTGGAGGTGTCCCCGTTGGCGAACCGGTCCGGGAGCACGAAGTAGAACTGCTCCCGGGTCGCGTCGTGCCGGGCCGGCTCGGCGGCGAGCCGCGCGTCGCTGGGCGGCGCGGGCGGCTTCGGCGCGGCCGTGGCGGGCAGCGCGGGCACGAGCGCCGCACACAGGGCGGCCGCGAGCGCGACGGCCGTTCTTCGCAGGGGGATCACCGGGTGCTCCTCAGTCGTACGGGGGTTCTCGGCATTCGGGGTGGAACGGCGGGGCCGCCCGGCGCCCGGCGGGACGGGAGGGAGCGCCGGGCGGCCCGGTTCAGTGGGTCAACTTCCGGTGCATGTACGGGAGTTGGCCTGAAGGGCAAGGGCGGTGTTGGCGCCGAGCGTGGCGGTGAACTGTCCGGAGGAGTCGACCGTCACGCCCTTTCCGCTCTGCACGTCGCAGTACGCACCGGCCGGAAGGGAGGTCTGGAAGGTGCGGGTCAGCACGGACGACTCGTGGTTGATGGCGACGTACGCCTTGGCACCGCGGCCGAAGGCGATCTGGTTGTTGCCGTTGTCCCACCAGTTGGTGACGGACTGGCCGCGGGCGGTGTTGTGGAAGGCGACCATGCTCTGGATCTCGGGCCACTTGTGCTGGCACTTCCAGCCGTCCGTCCAGCACGCCTGCACGGTGCCGCCGTTCGGCGGGCCCGCGTCGTTGTCGGAGAACTCGTAGCCGGAGTGGACGTCGGGCGAGCCGTAGGGCCAGGCCAGCATGAAGACGTTGGCGAGGGTGTAGTTCGCGCCGTCCTTGTAGGTGAGGGTGGAGCCGTTGCGCTCGGTGTCCCAGTTGTCGACGAACACCCCGGCCTGGGCGCTGGGCAGGTAGCCCCAGCCCTCGCCGAAGTTCTTCAGGTAGGCGAGCTTCTCGGAGGTGAAGACCCGCTTGAGGTCGCGCCCGTACCGGAATTCCTGGACGTCGCCGTTCGGCAGGTACTCGGTGGGCTGAACCGCCTCACCCGCGCCGTAGATGACTTCCTGCTTCAAGTAGGCGGAAGGATTGGTCAGTTGGGCCTTGATGGCGGCGATGTCCTCGGTGGCGATGTGCTTGGCCGCGTCGATGCGCAGCCCGTCTACGAGGAGCGAGAGCAGGTCATTGAGGTACTGGGCGATGCGGGTGCGGACGTACGGCTCGTTGGTGTCGAGGTCGGCGAGCCCGACCAGCTCGCAATGCTGCACGTTCCAGCGGTCGCTGTAGTTGCCGACCTGGCTGGTGCAGTCGTCCATGTCCTGGGACTGGTAGATCCCGGGGTAGTTGTACTTGGTGTACGAGGAGCCGCCGGTGCCGGTGCCGGAACCGGCCGCCATGTGGTTGATGACGGCATCCGCGACGACCTTCACGCCGGCCGCGTGACAGGCGTCGACCATGTTCTTGAAGGACGTGCGGTCCCCGAGCCGGCCGGCGATCTTGTAGCTGACCGGCTGGTACGAGGTCCACCACTGGGGGCCCTGGACGTGCTCGGTGGCGGGCGACACCTCGACGTAGCCGTAACCGGCCGGGCCGAGGGTGTCCTTGCACTCCTTGGCGACCGAGTCGTACTTCCACTCGAAGAGCTCGGCGGTGACGTCCCGGTCACCGGGGGCCGAGGCGACGGCGGTGGGGACGCCGGGCGCGGCCAGGAAGGCCGCCGAGACGGCCGTGACGAAGGCGAGAGCGGTTGCGGTTCTTGGTATGCGGTTGGGGGGCTTCATGGGGGCGGTCCTCCTGCGGCTCTGAGGGAGGCGATTCAGCGTGGCCTGAATGTTCTTGCTGCAAGACTGAAAGCGCTTCTGAGCAGGTGACCGTAGGAGGGCGTAAGGATCAGGTCAATGGTTTGGGCAGAATCCGGAGCGTGAGATTGCTCGTCTGCAAGGAGTTGCGCGGCGGATGAGCGGGGTGCGAGTGCGGTGCGAGCGGGGCTCAGGCGGGGGCGTAGCCGCGGGCGCGGACGAGGTCCCGGGTGAGCCGGGTGAACTCACGGGCGGCGGCGCTGCGGTACGCACTCTCGCGGCGCAGCAGGGCGACCGTGCGGGCGGGCAGGGGCGGGTCGAGGGCGACGGGCGCGAGGTGCGGGTGGTCGTGCGTGACGGCGTCGGGAAGCACGGTGGCGAGCGGGGTGCGGCGGACGATCTCGGTGAGCGCCTGGACGGAGTTGGCCTCGACGGCGATGCGGGGGGTGACGCGGTGGTGGCCGAGGTAGGCGTCGATGTGACCCCGGGTCGCGAAGTCGCCGCTGAGCAGGGCGAGTCGACGGTTCGCGAGTTCGCGGACGGCGAGCGCGCCCCCTGACGCCGGGGCACCCGGGGCGGCTTCCATGGCCGGGGCACCCACGACCAGGCCGAGGGTCTCGGTGAACAAGGCCGTCGCCTCGATGCCGGGCAGGTGCGGCCCGTCGAAGGCGATGCCGAGATCGAGCTCGTCGGCGAGCAGACCGGCCTCGATGCGGTCCTGCGCCAACTCCCTGACGTCCAGGGCGATTCCGGGGTGTCGGGTGTGCAGCTCGGCGACGAGGGGCCCGACGAGGTACGCGGTGAAGGTCGGAGTCACCGCGAGCCGCAGACTGCCGCGCGAGAGGTCGGCGATGTCCAGGACGGCGCGCTCGGCGGCGGCTAGGTCCCGCAGGGCGCGCCGCGCGTAGTGGGCGTAGGTCTCCCCCGCGTCGGTGAGCCGCACCGAGCGCCCGGAGCGGTCCAGGAGCTGGACCCCGACCGTGCGCTCCAGCTGCTTGATCTGCTGGGACAGCGTGGGCTGGGAGATCCGCAGGTCTTCGGCGGCGCGGGTGAAGTTGCCGTGCTCGGCGACGGCGAGCAGGTAGCGCAAGTGGCGCAGTTCCGGGGCCATGGCTCAACTATAGATGGAATCGATAGCAGCAATGGAAATTGCGTCTTGGACGCTATAGATGCTGGTCATGCATGGTGGATCTCGTCAGCCCCTCGGGGCCGGCCACCACCGAAGGGAGTGACCATGCAAGACCTCGCCGAGGGCGTCGCGCAGTTCCAGCGCGGCGTCTTCCCCGCCAAGGCGGACCTCTTCGCCCACCTCGCCGCCACCCACCGCCCCCAGACGCTGTTCATCAGCTGCTCGGACGCCCGGGTGGTCCCCGAACTGATCACCCAGAGCGAGCCGGGCGAGCTGTTCGTGATCCGCACGGCGGGGAATCTGGTTCCTGCGTACACCCCGGGGCCGGACGGCGTCGCGGCCAGCATCGAGTACGCCGTGGCCGTCCTCGGCGTCGGCGACATCGTGGTCTGCGGCCACTCCGCGTGCGGCGCGATGACCGCGCTCGCCGAGCGGCACGACCTCTCCGGCATGCCGGCGATCGCCGACTGGCTGCGGCACGCGGACGCGGCCCCGGCCCACGCGGACACGGCGGAGCTTGCCGCCCTGGTGCGCGGCAACGTACGGGCCCAGCTGGCGAATCTGGCGACGCACCCCTCGGTGGCCCGCGCCCTGGCCGAACACCGGCTCACGCTGCACGGCTGGGTCTACGACATCCCGACAGGCACGGTCGAGCAACTGACCGCCTGACCCCTCGACTTACCCCACTACCAAAGGAGTTACGACATGACCCACGCCACGTTCGGCACCACCGCCCGTCAGGCCATCGCCACCGCCGCCGTCGAGGCGAAGGTCCGGGAGGACCTGTCGTGGCAGCAGATCGCGGACGCGGCCGGCCTCTCGGTCGCCTTCGTCACCGCGGCCGTGCTCGGCCAGCACCCGCTGCCCGCCGAGTCCGCGCGGGCCGTCGCCGACCTGCTCGGCCTCGACGACGACGCGGCCCTGCTCCTGACCACCATCCCGAGCCGCGGCTCGATCCCGGGCGGCATCCCCACCGACCCGACGATCTACCGCTTCTACGAGATGCTCCAGGTGTACGGCACGACCCTGAAGGCCCTGGTGCACGAGCAGTTCGGGGACGGCATCATCAGCGCGATCAACTTCAGGCTGGACGTCAAGAAGGTGGCCGACCCCGAGGGCGGCGAGCGCGCCGTGATCACCCTGGACGGCAAGTACCTCCCGACGAAGCCGTTCTGACCCGGTCCGGGGGTGGCCGCAGGGTCACCCCCGCACCCGCGCCGTGGACCCCCTCACGACCAGCTCCGGCTGGAACACGAACTCCGTTCGCTGGACCGGGGTTCCGCCGATCTCCTCCAGGAGGGCCGACACCGCGGCTGCCGCCATCGCCGCCACCGGCTGGCGCACCGTCGTCAGGGGCGGGTCCGTGAAGGCGATGAGCTGGGAGTCGTCGAAGCCCACCACCGAGACGTCGGCCGGCACATCCAGGCCTCGCTCGCGGGCGGCGCGTACTACGCCGAGGGCCATCATGTCGCTGCCGCAGACGATCCCCGTGCAGCCCTGGTCCAGAAGCGCGCCCGCGGCGACCTGGCCGCCCTCCACGCTGTACAGGGTGGGTTTGATGTAGGCCGCCGCCTCCGGATCGCGCAGGCCGAGGCGTTCGCCGAGGGCCGCCGCGAAGCCCTCCGTCTTGCGGCGCGACGGCGAGTACCGCAGCGGGCCGACCGCGAGGCCGATGCGGGTGTGGCCGAGGTCGGCCAGGTGGCCCACCGCCATCCGGATCGCCGCGTGGTCGTCGAGCGAGACGAAGGGGCCTCGGATCGCCTCGTTGTAGCCGTTGACCAGCACGTACGGGACGCCCCGCTCGGCCAGGGCCAGGTAGCGGGCCGGGTCGGTGGAGGTGTCCGCGTGCAGGCCGGACAGGAACACGATGCCGTTGACGCCGCGCTCCTCCAGCTGCTCGACGAGCTCGTCCTCCGTCGCCCCGCCCGGCAGTTGCGTGCACAGGACGGGCGTGTAGCCGTGGCCCGCGAGGACCTGCTCCACCGCCTGCGCGAAGGCGGGAAAGATCGGGTTGGTCAGCTCCGGGGTGACCAGGCCGATCAGCCCCTCGCTGCGCCGCCGCAGCCGGGCCGGGCGCTCCCAGCCGAGCACGTCCAGGGCCGCGAGGACGCGCTGGCGGGTGGCGTCGGCGACCCCGGGTCTGCCGTTGAGCACGCGGCTGACGGTGGCCTCGCTGACGGCGGCCTGGGCCGCTATCTCCGCGAGGCGCGGCCCGGCCTGCTGCGCGGCATGGCTCACACCGTCCACCACACCGTCGTGTCGGCGGGAAGGTCGAACTGCCCCTCTCCCAGGGTGAGTTGGGCGCTCGCCAGGACGACTCGGCCCGGCGTCGCGAGGCGTACGGGCGAACCCGTCAGGTTTACCGTGCACACGAAGCCCTCGCGGGCGAAGGCGAGCACGCCCTCGGGTGCGTCCAGCCACTGGACGTCGTCCCCGGCGCCGAGGCCCGGGTGGTCGCGGCGGGCCGCGATGGCCCGGCGGTAGAGCTCAAGGGTCGAGTCCGCGTCGCCGGTCTGCGCCTCGACGCTGAGCCCGCCCCACGTGTCGGGCTGCGGGAGCCAGCTGCCGCCGCTGCCGAACCCGTACGAGCTGCCCTCGACCGTCCACGGGATCGGCACGCGGCAGCCGTCGCGGAAGCCGTCCTGGCCCGCGGCGCGGAAGAACGACGGGTCCTGGCGCACCTCGTCGGGCAGGTCGGTGACGTCGGGAAGGCCCAGCTCCTCGCCCTGGTAGACGTAGGCCGAGCCCGGCAGGGCCAGCATCAGGAGGGTGGCGGCGCGGGCCCGGCGCAGGCCGAGCTCGCGGTCGCCCGGGGTGCGCAGCTGGGTGCCGAGGCCCTGCGGGTTGGCGAAGCGGGTGGCGTGCCGGGTGACGTCGTGGTTGGACAGGACCCAGGTGGCGGGGGCGCCGACCGGCCGCATCGCGGCGAGCGAGGCGTCGATGACCTCGCGCAGCGCCGCCGCCTCCCAAGGGGCGCCCAGGTACTGGAAGTTGAAGGCCTGGTGCAGTTCGTCGGGGCGCACGTAGGCGGCAGTCCGCTCGACTGTCGGGGTCCAGGCCTCGGCCACCGCGATGCGCTCGCCGTCGTACTCGTCCAGGATGGTCCGCCACGAGCGGTAGATCGCGTGGACGCCCTCCTGGTCGAAGAACGGCATGACGTCGTTGCCGAGCAGCTTGAGCTGGTCGTGGCCGCCGATGTCGGGCAGGCCCGGCGCCTTGACGAGGCCGTGGGCGACGTCGATGCGGAAGCCGTCCACGCCCATGTCGAGCCAGAAGCGCAGGATGGAGCGGAACTCGTCGGCGACGGCCGGGTGGTCCCAGTTGAAGTCCGGCTGCTCGGGGGCGAAGAGGTGCAGGTACCACTCGCCGTCGGGGGCCTGCGTCCAGGCGGGCCCGCCGAAGATGGACTCCCAGTCGTTGGGCGGGAGTTCACCGTCCGCGCCCTTTCCGGGGCGGAAGTGGTAGCGGGCCCGCAGCGGAGAGCCGGGGCCCTCGCGCAGGGCCTGCTTGAACCACTCGTGCTGGTCGGAGGAATGGTTCGGTACGAGGTCGACGATGATGCGCAGGCCCAGCTCGTGCGCGTCGCGGATCAGCGCGTCCGCGTCGAGCAGGGTGCCGAACATCGGGTCGATGGCCCGGTAGTCGGCGACGTCGTAGCCGGCGTCGGCCTGCGGGGACGCGTAGAACGGGGAGAGCCAGACGGCATCGACGCCGAGGTCGCGCAGGTACGGCAGCCGGCCGCGCACGCCTTCGAGGTCGCCCATGCCGTCGCCGTTGCCGTCGGCGAAGCTGCGCGGATAGACCTGGTAGATCACGGCGTCCCGCCACCACTGTGTGCCGGTGTTCCCGGTGAGGCGGTCGGGGGCGGTGAAGTGCTGGGTCATGTCGTCCTTAGAGGGGGTCTGGGGGCGTAAACCCCCGAGCCTTTGCTGTTCTTGGGGAGCCGGGGCGAGGCCCGGCTCAGCCCTTGGTGGCACCCGCGGTCATGCCGGTGACCAGGTGCTTCTGCACGAGGTAGAACACGGCGGAGACGGGGATGGCGATGAGTACGGCGGTGGCGGCCATGTAGTTCCACTGGGCGTCGTGCTGGCTGACGAAGCTGAACAGGCCCACGGCGAGCGTGTACTTGCCGTCGTCGAGCATGAACGTGGAGGCGAACGCCACCTCGCCCCACGCGGTGAGGCAGGTGTAGAAGGCGGCGACCGCCAGGCCCGGGCGGGCCAGCGGCAGGATGAGCCGGAAGAAGGTGCCGAACGGGGTGAGCCCGTCGACCCGGCCCGCCTCGTCGATCTCGATGGGGATCGAGTCGAAGTACCCCTTGAGCATCCACGCGCAGTACGGCACCGCCGTGGAGCAGTACACGAGGATCAGGCCGCCGTAGGTGTCGATGAGGCCGAGGTCGCCGAGGATCTGGTACATCGGCACGATCAGTACGGCGATCGGGAACATCTGGGTGACGAGCAGCACCCACATCAGCTTCTTGTAGCCGGGGAAGCGCATCCGGGACACCGCGTACCCGGTGGTGGCCGCGAACATCACGCCGATGACGCAGGTCAGGCCCGCGATCAGGGCGGTGTTGCCCAGCCAGGTGAAGAACTTGGTGTGCTCGGTGACGAACGCGTAGTTGGAGAAGGAGAGCTTCGACCAGATGCGGTCGGGGTGCAGGTAGTCGTCCTTGTCCGGGCCGAGCGAGATGAAGACCAGCCAGACGATCGGGAAGAGGGCGACGAGGCCGGCGACGCTCAGCGCCAGGTGCGACAGGACGGCGGTGCGGCGCCGGCCGTGGTCCCGGGAAACGACCTTGGTAGCCATGGGGGCATCAGACCTGTTCATTGCGGGCCAGCCAGCGCCGGTAGAAGGAGGTGAAGACGATCAGGATGGAGAGCAGCAGCACGCCGTACGTGGCGGACTGCGCGAAGTCGCGGGGCTGCTGTCCGAAGCCGAGCCGGTAGGCCCAGGTGACCAGGATCTGGGCGTCGGGGGCGCCGCCGTTGCCGAACAGCAGGAAGATGATCACGAACTGGTTGAACGTCCAGATGATGCCGAGCAGCACGACCGTGGCGCTGACCGGGCGAAGGCCCGGCAGGGTGACGTGGCGGAAGCGCTGCCAGGCGCTCGCGCCGTCCATCTCGGCGGCCTCGTACAGCTCCGCGGGGATCGTCTGGAGTCCGCCGAGCAGCGAGATCATCATGAACGGCACGCCGACCCAGGTGTTGACGAGGATCGCGGCGAGCTGCTGGAAGTGCGGCTCCTCCAGCCACTGGGGCTGCGGCAGGTGGAACGTGCCGAGCACGGAGTTCACGATGCCCGAGTCGCTGAGCATCAGGCGCCAGGAGAAGACGGTCACGAAGGTGGGCACCGCCCAGGGCAGGATCAGGATCATCCGGTAGAAGGTGCGGCCGCGCAGCTTCTGGTTGAGCAGCAGCGCGAGCGAGAGCCCGATGACGTAGTGCAGGGTCACACAGGCGACCGTCCACACGATCGTCCAGATGAAGTGCGACCAGAACCGGTCCCAGGCGGTCGGCCCCCACAGGACGTCCGCGTAGTTGTGCAGCCCGACGAAGTCGTAGGTGGCCGCGATGTGGTTGGCGCCGATGGTGCGCGCCGAGTTGAGGCTGTTGGCGTCGGTGAGCGTGTAGTAGAAGCCCTGGACGAGCGGATAGAGCACGAGCACGCCGAGCACGACGACGATCGGCGCGACCATCGCGTACGCGTACCAGTGCTTCTGCCAGGACTGCCTGAGGCGCTCCAGCGGCCCCCGGCGCGCCTTGGCCGCGCTCTTGGGGGCCGCGCCATCGACGGCAACGGTCATCTCGACACCTTTTCCGGGGGGTTCGGCGGACGTGCGTGCCGCCGGGCCGTTCCCTGGGGGAACGGCCCGGCGGCGGGGCTCACTTGGTGAAGCCGGGGACCAGCTTGGCCATGTCCTGCTGCAGGCTCTTGGTGGCGTCGGCGACGGACTCCTTGCCGTCGGCGACCTTCGGCAGCGTGGTGTCCATCGGCGTCCACAGCGAGCTGTACTCGGGCAGCTCGGGCCGCGGCTGGGCGGCGGTGAGCACGCCCTGGTAGCCGGCGATGCCCGGGTCGGCCTTGACCTGCGCGGTGAAGGCGTCCTCGCGGGTCGGCAGCGTGGAGTTCTTCAGCGCGATGGTCTCCTGGCTCTTGGCCGAGGTCATGAAGCCCACGAACTTCATCGCGGCGGCCGCGTGCGCCTTGTCGGAGCCCGCGTACACGGACAGGTTGTGGCCGCCGGTCGGGGCGCCCGCCTTGCCGGTGGAGCCGGCCGGGACGGTGGCGATGCCGAGGTTGGCCTTGTCCTTGAACGCGGAGCCCTTGTAGAAGTTGGTGATCTCCCACGGGCCCTGCACGATGGCGGCGACCTTGCCGTTCACGAAGGCGTCCTGGATGTGGGCGTACGCGTCGGCGGTGACGTCCGCCTTGTGCAGGCCGGGGCCGTCGAACAGGCCCTTCCAGGTCTCGAGTCCCTTGACCGCCGGGGCACTTGCGATGGTGACCTTCTTGGCGGCGGCATCGACGGTGTCGGTGCCCTCGCCGTACAGGAACGGCTGCGTGTAGTACCCGGCGGTGGAGCCCCAGTAACCGTCGACGCCGGCCTTCTCCTTGACCAGGGCGGCGTCGGCCTTCAGCTCGTCCCAGGTGGCGGGGGCCTTGGTGATGCCGGCCTTGGCGAAGAGCGCCTTGTTGTAGACGAGGGCGAGGGTGTCGGTGACCAGCGGGACGCCGTAGGTCTTGCCCTCGAACTGGGCCTGCTTGATCAGGTTCGGCCGGAACTTGGCCTGGTCGGTCAGGGCCTCGGTGCCGTCCAGCGGCAGGAAGTAGCCCTTCTTCGCGAACGCGGGCGTCCAGCCGACCTCGGCGCGCAGCACGTCCGGGGCGCCCTTGGCGCCGGCGGCGGTGTCGAACTTGTTCTGCGCCTGGTCGAAGGGGACGTTGACGTACTTCACCTTGATCGTCGGGTTCGCCTTCTCGAACTCCGTGACCAGCGCCTGGTACGTGGGTGCCTCGTTCGTGGCGTTCGAGGTGTCCCACCAGGTGATGGTGACGGGGCCTTCCGCCTTGCCGCCGTCACTGTCGCTGCCACCGCAGGCCGTCGCCGCGAGCGCGAGGGTCGCCGCGAGCGCGGTGGCCGCTATGCCACGTCGCATGAGAACTCCTTCACTGGGTGCCGCTCCATCACGGCGCCGGATCGCCAGGAACGTAACAAGGATGAAAGGAGTCCGAAAGACCTTGCGAAGAATTTCTGCAAGGTCGGGTGATCGTTACGTCAGCGTGTCCGCACGGTTGCCGTTGTGCGCCTTGTCAAAGCGGGTGCGCCTGGTCCACATGCGCCTGCGGAGGCCCTGCAAGGGTTCCGCAAGACCTTGCAAGACTGTTACTTTTCGAGGGCCATCGGCGTTGATCCCGTAGATGCAGGGTTTTCGAGAGGGACCACACATGACGCAGGAGCTGACGACGGCCACCGTCACCGAGGAGCACACCGGGCCCCGGACCGGCTGGTGGCGCGACGCCGTGATCTACCAGGTGTACGTCCGCTCCTTCGCGGACGGCGACGGCGACGGCATCGGCGACCTGCCCGGCATCCGGGCCCGGCTTCCCCATCTGAAGGACCTGGGCGCCGACGCGGTCTGGCTCACCCCCTTCTATCTCTCGCCGCAGGCGGACGGCGGCTACGACGTGGCCGACTACCGGACGGTCGACCCGCTCTTCGGCTCGCTGTCCGACGCGGACGACCTGGTGCGCGAGGCCCACCGGCTCGGCCTGCGCGTCATCGTCGACATCGTCCCCAACCACACCTCCGACCAGCACCCCTGGTTCCGCGCGGCGCTCGCCGGCGGCCCCGAGCGCGCGCGCTACCTCTTCCGCCCCGGAAAGGGCGCGGACGGCGGGCTCCCGCCCAACGACTGGGAGTCGGTGTTCGGCGGGCCCGCCTGGACGCGGGCCCCCGACGGCGACTGGTACCTGCACCTGTTCGCCCCCGAGCAGCCCGACCTCGACTGGGACCACCCCGAGGTGCGCGCCGAATTCGACTCGGTGCTCCGCTTCTGGCTGGACCTCGGTGTCGACGGCTTCCGCATCGACGTGGCCCACGGCATGGTCAAGGCGGCGGGCCTGCCCGACATCGGCGCGAGCGAGCAGGCCAAGCTCATCGGCAGCCAGGTGCTCCCCTTCTTCGACCAGGACGGCGTCCACGAGATCCACCGCGGCTGGCGCGCGCTGCTCGACAGTTACGACGGCGAGCGCATCGCGGTCGCCGAGGCCTGGGCCCCCTCGCCCGAGCGTCTCGCCCTGTACGTACGCCCCGACGAACTACACCAGGCCTTCAACTTCCAGTTCCTCACCTGCGATTGGGACGCCGAGCGGATGCGCGAGACGGTCGACGCCTCGCTCGCCGCGACGGGCGCGGTCGGCGCACCGACGACGTGGGTGCTCTCCAACCACGACGTCGTACGCCATGTCACCCGCTACGGCGGCGGCGAGCGGGGCCTGCGCCGGGCCCGCGCCGCGGCCCTGTTCACCCTGGCCCTGCCCGGCTCCGCCTACCTCTATCAAGGGGAGGAGCTCGGCCTGCCGGAGGTCACCGACCTGCCCGACGAGCTGCGCCAGGACCCCGCCTTCCACCGCGCGGCTGGCCAGGACGGCTTCCGTGACGGCTGCCGCGTCCCGATCCCGTGGACCGCGGACGGCCCGTCGTACGGGTTCGGCGAGGCCGCGCCCTGGCTGCCGCAGCCCGACTCGTGGCGCGGGCTCAGCGTCGCCTCCCAGTCCGGCGACCCGCACTCGACCCTGGAGCTCTACCGCGAGGCGCTCGCCCTGCGCCGCGAGCTGCCGGGCCTCGGCGACGGCACGATGGACTGGCTCCCGGCACCGCGGGGGGTGCTCGCCTTCACCCGGCCCGGCTTCGTCTGCACCCTCAACACCCTGGGCCACGAAGTCCAACTCCCGCTCCCCGGGCGGCCGCTGCTCACCAGCGGCGCCGTCGAGTTCGACGGCACGAGCACCCTGCTCCCTGCCGAATCCGCGGTCTGGTGGGCAATCTGACGTGCGACCGGTACAGTCCAATCCCGTGACCGCACGGCTCGCCGACATCGCAGCCCAGGCGGGGGTCAGCGAAGCCACAGTCAGCCGCGTGCTCAACGGCAAGCCCGGTGTGGCCGCGGGCACCCGCGAATCCGTTCTCGCCGCACTCGACGTGCTGGGCTACGAGCGGCCCGTACGACTGCGCAGGCGCAGCGCGGGGCTCGTCGGCCTGATAACGCCGGAACTGGAAAACCCGATCTTTCCCGCCCTCGCCCAGGTCATCGGCCAGTCGCTGACCCGGCAGGGATACACCCCGGTGCTCGCGACGCAGACGCCCGGCGGATCCACCGAGGACGAGCTCACCGAGATGCTGGTGGACCGGGGCGTCTCGGGGATCATCTTCGTCTCCGGGCTGCACGCGGACACCACCGCCGACATGGAGCGCTACGAGCAGCTGCGCGCCCAGGGCGTCCCGTACGTCCTGGTCGACGGCTTCTCGCCGAAGGTGCAGGCGCCCTTCATCTCGCCCGACGACCGGGCCGCGATGCGGCTCGCGGTCACCCACCTCGCGGCGCTCGGTCACACCCGGATCGGCCTGGCGGTCGGCCCCAAGCGGTTCGTTCCCGTCCTGCGCAAGATCGAGGGCTTCACGGCCGGCATGCAGGACCGGCTCGGGCTCACCGTCGCCGAGGCGGAATCCCTGATCCAGCACTCGCTCTACACCCTGGAGGGCGGCCAGGCAGCCGCCTCCGCGCTCATCGCACAGGGCTGCACCGCGGTGGTGTGCGCCAGCGACATGATGGCGCTCGGCGCGATCAGGGCCGCGCGTCAGGCGGGCCTGGATGTGCCCCGTGATGTCTCCGTGGTGGGCTTCGACGACTCTCCGCTGATAGCGTTCACCGACCCGCCGCTGACCACCATCCGCAAGCCGGTGACCGCGATGGGCCAGGCGGCCGTCCGCGCCCTCCTCGAAGAGGTCGGGGGCACACCCGCCCCGCACAGCGAGTTCGTGTTCATGCCCGAGCTGGTCGTACGCGGTTCAACCTCCGGAGCGAGACCCCGAAGCCGACCCTGACGTACGCCGGGAAACGTCGTCCTCAGGGAGTAGCAGGTGCAGAGCGAACCCGACCGGAGGATGATCGGCCGGGGGTATGTGCATCTGGCAGACTCTCTTCCCATGGGTGAAATGACCGTGAAGACTCTGGAAGGCCGGACGGCCGCTCCAACCAACGAGCCGTCGGCCTCACCCCACAGCACCGAACCCGGACGAACCGGATTTTCCGCCCGGTTGAGAGGTGTGCGCTCGCCGCGCCGTCCTCGCATCTGGTTCGAAGTGCTTCTGATCGCGGTGAGTTACTGGGTGTACTCACTGATCCGCAACGCGGTGCCGGAGCAGAAGGCGAAGGCGCTCAAGAACGCCGACTGGATCTGGAGCGTCGAGCACCACCTCGGCATCGCGGTGGAGCAATCGGTCAACCACGCCGTGAATTCGGTGACATGGCTCATCGTCGGCATGAACTACTACTACGCGACACTGCACTTCATCGTCACCATCGGTGTTCTCGTGTGGCTGTTCCGTAGTCACCCGGGCCGCTACGCGGCGTCACGGCTCGTCCTCTTCGCGACGACGGGCGTGGCCCTGGTCGGCTACTACTTCTTCCCGCTGGCGCCGCCCCGCCTGATGAACGGCGGGGGCTTCGTCGACACGGTTCTGGTGCACCACACCTGGGGCTCGATGGCGTCGGGCGACCTGAAGAACATGTCGAACCAGTACGCGGCGATGCCGTCCATGCACATCGGGTGGTCGACCTGGTGCGGCCTGACGATCTTCGCGCTCGCGTCCGCGCCCTGGGCGAAGATCCTGGGCCTGCTGTATCCGACGGCCACGCTGGTGGTGATCGTCTCCACGGCGAACCACTTCTGGCTGGACGCGGTGGGCGGCCTCCTCTGCCTGACCTTCGGCTTCCTGGCCTCCCGAACCTGGTACGGCGCCCTGCCACACCAGCTGCCGAAGCTGGTGGACGTCCCTGCTCCCCGACGCTGGAAAGCGCCTTCGGCCCGTCCGGCGTTCGAGGACGAGCGCCCTTGAGGCGCGAACGGGGGCCCGGGGGCGGAGCCCCCAGAAGTGGGCCTGGGGACAAAGCCCCCAGCAACCCTCCGCAGCGTTACAGGTGCGCCCCGTAAAACAGCTCTTCGACAACCGCCCGCGCCCTGCGGGTAAGGCGCCGGTAGTCCTCCAGCATGTCCCCGACATGCCCCGGCTCGTACCCCAGGTAACGTCCGACCGCCGCGAGCTCCCGCCCGTCGGACGGGAACGTGTCCCCGGCGCGGCCCCGCACCAGCATGACCCCGTTGCGCACCCGTGTGGCCAGCACCCACGCCTCGTCCAGTATCGAGGCGTCCTCGGTGTCGATGAGCCCGGCCGCGTGCGCGGCGGCCAGGGCCTGACGGGTCCGGGTCGTGCGCAGGCCGGGCTCGTCCCAGCCGTGCTGCATCTGGAGGAGCTGGACCGTCCACTCGACGTCGGACAGGCCGCCCCGGCCGAGCTTGGTGTGCAGGGTGGGGTCGGCGCCGCGCGGCATCCGCTCGGATTCCATGCGGGCCTTGAGCCGGCGGATCTCGCGTACCGCGTCGTCGCCGAGGCCCTCCACCGGATACCGCAGCGGGTCGATGAGCTCGATGAAGCGGGCCCCGAGGTCGGCGTCGCCCGCCATCACCTCGGCGCGCAGCAGCGCCTGGCTCTCCCATACCAGCGACCAGCGCCGGTAGTACGCCTCGTACGACTTGAGCGTGCGGACCATCGGCCCGGACTTGCCCTCCGGCCGGAGGTCCGCGTCGATCAGCAACGGCGGGTCGGCGGTGGGGAGTTGGAGGAGCCGGCGCATTTCGGCGACGACGCGGTTGGCGGCCTTCGCGGCCTCCTGCTCGTCGACGCCCTCGCGGGGCTCGTGCACGAACAGGACGTCCGCGTCCGAGCCGTAGCTCAGCTCGTGGCCGCCGAAGCGGCCCATGCCGATGACCGCGAACCGGGTGGGCAGGGTGTCGCCCCACTCGGCCCGCACGGCGGCGCGCAGGGCGCCCGCGATGGTGGCCGCGTTCAGATCGGTGACCGCGTTGCCGACCCGGTCGACGAGGGCGCCCGGATCCTCCTCGGCGGGGCTGTCCTCGGTGCCGTACGAGCCGATGAGGTCGCCCGCGGTGGTGCGGAACAGTTCGCGGCGGCGCACTCCGCGGGCGGCGGCGACCGCGCCCTCGGCGGTCTCGGCGCGGCCGACCGCGGCGAGCACCTCCTGCTCCAGGTGGTCCCGGCCGCGCGGCACGAGCCCGTCCGGGTCGCCCAGGATGGCGACCGCCTCGGGGGCGCGGAGCAGCAGGTCGGGGGCGAGCCGGCCGGCCGAAAGGACGCGGGCCAGGTTCTCGGCGGCGGCGCCCTCGTCGCGCAGCAGCCGCAGGTACCAGGGAGTCTTGCCGAGCGCGTCGGAGACCTTGCGGAAGCCGAGCAGTCCGGCGTCCGGGTCGGCGGAGTCCGCGAACCAGCCCAACAGGACGGGCAGCAGGGTGCGTTGGATGGCGGCCTTGCGGCTCACGCCGGAGGACAGCGCCTCCAGGTGGCGCAGGGCGGCCGCCGGGTCGGCGTACCCGAGCGCTTCGAGACGGTGGGCGGCGGCGCGGGCACTGAGCCGGGTCTCTCCGGGGGCCAGCTGGGCGACGGCGTCCAGAAGCGGCCGGTAGAAGAGCTTCTCGTGCAGGCGGCGCACGACGGACGCGTGCCGCTTCCACTCCTTGTTGAGGCTGACGACGGGCTCGGTGCGCAGGCCGAGCGAGCGGCCGAGCCGGCGCAGGTCGGCCTCGTCCTCGGGCACGAGGTGGGTGCGGCGCAGCCGGTAGAGCTGTATGCGGTGCTCCATCGCGCGCAGGAAGCGGTACGCCTCGTCCAGCTGCGCGGCGTCCGCCCGGCCCACGTAGCCGCCGGCCGCGAGCGCCGCCAGCGCGTCCAGGGTGGTGCCGCTGTGCAGCGTCGCGTCGCTGCGCCCGTGCACCAACTGCAGGAGCTGGACGGCGAATTCGACGTCGCGGAGCCCGCCGGGGCCGAGCTTGAGCTCGCGCTCGACCTGGGCGGCGGGGATGTTGTCGACGACCCGGCGCCGCATCTTCTGGACGTCGGCGACGAAGTTGTCCCGCTCGGCCGCCTGCCACACCAGCGGCGAGACGGCCTCGACGTAGTCCTGGCCGAGCTCGGGGTCGCCCGCCACCGGCCGGGCCTTGAGCAGCGCCTGGAACTCCCAGGTCTTGGCCCAGCGCTGGTAGTAGGCGAGGTGGCTGGAGAGCGTGCGCACCAGCGGGCCGTTGCGGCCCTCGGGGCGCAGGTTGGCGTCGACGGGCCAGATGACGCCCTCGACGGTGGTCTCGGAGCAGATCCGCATGAGGTGGGCCGCGAGCCGGGAGGCGGCCTGCATCGCCTTGCCCTCGTCGCCGCCGCCGTCGGCCGGTTCGGCCACGAAGATCACGTCGACGTCGGAGACGTAGTTGAGCTCGTGACCTCCGCACTTGCCCATCGCGATCACCGCGAGCCGGCACTGGGCGGCGTCCTCGGGGGCGGCGGTGCGGGCGATGGCGAGCGCCGCGCGCAAGGTGGCGGTGGCGAGATCTGCGAGCTCGGCGGCGGTCTCGGCCATGTCGGTGGTCCCGCACACGTCGCGGGCCGCTATGGCGAGCAGGCAGCGCCGGTAGGCGACCCGCAGCGCCACCGGGTCGGTGGCCTCGGCCAGGCCCCGCTCGAATTCGGCGACCCCGGGGTGCAGGTCGGCTGCCTCGTAGGTGACCAGGGCGTGCCAGTCGCGGGGGTGGCGGGCCAGGTGGTCGCCGAGCGCCTCGGAGGCGCCGAGCACCCCGAGCAGCCGGTCGCGCAGCGGCTTGGCCGTGACGAGGGTGTCCAGGAGGGCGCGGCGCTCGTCGGCGTCCTGCGCCTCCACGACGCGGACGAGGCCGAGCAGGGCCAGATCGGGGTCGGCGGTGGCGCCGAGCGCGTCCAGGAGCACCGGGTCGGACCGTACGGGGGCGAGCTCGGGGGTCTCCAGGAGCCGCTCGGAGGCCGAAGGGTCGGTGAAGCCATGCCGCAGCAGCCGTGTGAAGGTACTGCTCCTGCGCCCCGGCACCGTCATCTGGCCGCCTCCCACCTCGTACGTACACCCGCACGCCCGGCCGGGGGGTTCCCGGAACCGGCCCACCCGATCAAGACCCGGATTCCGAGCCTAGCCGCAGTGGGGCCACCGGGGCCCGGCGAGGTTGGCCCGAGCGGCCGGACCGGGGCGGCTCGCGGGGTCGTTCTTCCGCCCTCCGGAAGGGGCGCCCGGCACCGGAGCGAGGGCCGGCCGGTACTGGACCTCCGGCCCTGACAACCACACCCGCCGACCCTCACCACAGGTGACGTCGCACCCACATAGGGCAACTTTCCGGACATTCCGAAAGCGAACTGCCGCCTTCCTGCGCCCGATTCACGGGCGGATGTGCCGGACTTGGGGGGATATAAGGGCAATTCGGGGTGATCAAGGCCACACGATTTGCCGTCGAGTCCAAATGAACCCGATTCTTGGACCTTTCGTCTTCTATGCCGATCAGGTTCTGACCAGCCCTGATCGGGCACTCACGACCGGGCTTTCGGCGAGGAAGTGCTCACGCACCGACCCCGGCCGCCAGGCCGCCCACACCGAAAGACCGCACCCATGAAGTCCAGGCTGCCGCTGCGCTCCGCGCTGCTGTCCCGCCGCGGCGCCGTCGCCGGCTCCGCGCTCGCCGCCGTGCTCATCACGGGCGGCGTCTTCGCCGAATTCGCGATGTCCGACACCGAGGGCACGGACATCCCCGGCGGCCACGCCTCGGGCACGCCCGCGGCGGCCGCATCGGGACCGGTGCGGCCCGCGACCGGGTCGGTCATGCAGGTCATCGCCCACCCGGACGACGACCTGTTCTTCATGAACCCGGACACCGGCCAGTCGCTGCGCTCCGGCCGCCCCATGACGTCGGTGTACGTCACGGCCGGCGAGGCGGACGGCGTGAACGCCCCGCCGCCGAAGAAGGCGGGCGGCCCCAAGCCGCTGGTCGACAAGGCGAAGTACTCCGAGGCCCGCCAGAACGGCATACGCGGGGCGTACGCGCAGATGGCGACCGGCGACCGGGGCAGCTCGTGGACGCGCACGTCCATACCCACCGCGGGCGGCGGCACCGCCGAGGTCGACACCCTGGACGCGCACCCCGACATCCACCTGGTGTGGATCCAGCTGCGCGAGGCCGGCAGCATCAACGGCAACCAGCCGCACAGCCTGCGCGGCCTGTGGAACGGCCAGGTCGACCGGCTCACCTCACAGATAGCCTCCGGCAGCCCGGCCAAGCCCTTCACGTACACGAAGGACCAGGTCGTCAAGACGCTCGCCGGTCTGATGGAGCGCTTCCTCCCGACCCATGTGCGCACCCTCGACCCGACCCCGGGCAAGGAGGGCAAGCTGCACAAGATCGTGGACCACCAGGACCACATCTACAGCGCCCGCTTCGCGCAGGCCGCCCTCCAGCTGTACGCGAAGTCCGTGAACCACCCGAACTTCAGCGTGCAGACGTACTTCGGCTACAACACCAGCTACCTGCCGCACACGTTCGCCAAGCCTGCCGCCGACGCCAAGGCCGACATCGTCAAGACGTACGCCTGGATGAACCCGAACGACAACTACTGCGACAGCGCCGCCGGCTGCGGCGACCGCAAGGTGTCGATCCGCCCGTACGGCAACGGCTGGGCCCAGTCGGTCCGTTACTCCCGCACCAACTCCACCTCCTGGCTGCAGTCCGGCAAGGACGGGAGCCTGTGGGCGTTCGGCGTGCTCGACCAGCGCCTCGCGGTGTGGCACAAGGCGCCGGGCGCCGCTGCCTGGGGCGCGCCCAGGCTGCTGCCCGGCGACGGCATGGACTCCGGTGTGAGCGCGACGCGCCTGCCGGACGGCCGGCTCGCGGTGTTCGGCACCCGCACCCAGTTCGGCGCGGAGCTGACCGACTACCGCCGCGAAGTCGTGGCCGCGGTCCAGACGAGCCCGGGCGGGGACTTCGGCCCGTGGCGTTCGCTCGGCTCGCCCGACCGCAGCGGCAGCAATGGCGTCTTCGACATGTCCACGCCGACCGCGGCGGTGGACGGCACCGGCAGGCTCTCGGTGTTCCTGCGCGGCGGCGACCGCCAGCTGTACTCGGCTGACCTGGCCGAGGACGGCGCCTGGACCCCGTGGGCCGTCCACGGCGGCGTCAACATGGCGGGCGACCCGGTCGCCACCGCCGACGGCGCGGGCCGCATCCATGTCTTCTCCAGCACCCCGAAGACCGTGCTCACCTGGGCGCAGCCGCAGGCGGGCGCCCCCATGCCGGCGCGCGCCACCGAGACCAAGCTGCCGCCGAACACGACGGGCCTCTCCGCCCGCCCGGAGGGCGACGGGGTGCGGGTGTACTACCGCAAGGTGGACTCGGGCAACATCCAGAGCGTGCTGTTCACCGGCGTGACCCCGTCCGCGCCCACCGACCTCGGCGACACGTCCGGTTACGGCATGGTCGGCGCGGCGGGCCCGCTGCTCACCGGCCGCACCGCCTCCGGCGCGCTCGCCACGCTTGAGCCGGGCGCCGAGGACCCGCAGTGGAAGTCCGACGGCAGCATCCTGTTCACCGGCGCGCCCTCGGCCGTCGCCGACGGCCAGGACACGACCGCGGCCGCCATCGGCCTGGACGGCCGGCTGTACTGGACGCAGACCGCGGGCGCCGAAGGCCCGGCCTCCCCCTGGAAGCCCGCCGCGAACTGACCGCGGCGGGTCTGCTCCGGAGCCCGCTCAGACACAGGCTCTCAGCGCGCCAGCGTCTTCTCCCGCTCGGCGGCGGCCGTCGGGGCGGTCGCGGGCACGGGCTCCTGCACCTTGGGCACGAGCCACCGCGGAAGCCTCGGCTCCACCAGCGGCCGGGCCAGCGCCCGCACCGGCGGCGTCGACAGCAGGACGACCACCCCCACCGCGAGCCCGCTGAGCACCAGTTGACCCGCGAGCCCCGACTGCCGTACGACGTGGAAGAACCCGTAGTGCTCGGCGATCCGGATCAGGATCCCGTGGATCAGATACGGATAGAGGGTGACCGCGCCAAGTGCCGTGATCCACATCCGGCGGCCCGGCACCAGCGCCAGGAACGACCCCACGAGCAGCGCGCTCACTGCGAAGAGGGCCAGCCTGAGCAGCAGATACCGAACGGGCGAGACGTTGAGCGCGCCGTTGCCGACGTCCATCGACAGCCAGTCGTCGCTCGGGGCGGGCGACAGGAGGTAGGCGAGCGCGAAGGCGCCGAGGAAGACCGGCGCCGCGATGCGGCGGGCCGTGCGGGTGCGCAGCCGGGCGAAGTGCTCGGGGCGCAGCCTGAGCCCGAGGACGAACCAGGGCAGGAACATCAGGACCCGGGGCAGCGCCAGGTCCTCGCCGATCACGGTGGTGCCCGCGGCGAGCGAGACGACGACCGAGATGGCGACCGGGTAGCGCACGGCGTTCCAGATCGGGGTGGACAGCCGCCAGAGGAACAGCGCGATGAGGAACCACAGCAGATACGTCGGCGAGGTCGGCGTGATCGCGAATTCCGCGCCGCGCAGCCAGTGGTAGACGAGGGTGTAGAGCGTCTCGAAGATCAGGTAGGGCGCGAGGACCCCGGTGAGCAGTCGGCGGACCTGGTCGGGACGGCCGGTGAAGGTGCGCGAGAAGTAGCCGGAGAGCAGGATGAAGGCCGGCATGTGAAAGCCGTAGACCAGGTTGTGCAGGGCTCTGAGCCCGTGCGTGTGGGGCGAGAACACCTGCTCCCAGCTGTGGCCGAGCGCGACCAGCACGATGAGCAGGAACTTTGCGTTGTCGAAGAAGGGCCTGCGGTCGGGGGTGTGTGAAGCGGGAGGACCGTGGTGGGGGGCGGAACTGGTCATCCCCCCCAAGGTAGGGGACGGAGGTGCCGATTGGGGCTGCCACAGCTTTGGGCACGGGACGTTCCCCGGGTCTTCACCCACTTTCACCTTCCAGGTTGACATGCACACCCCTAACCTCCGGGAAGCAACCCGCCGCGGCTGCACCCGGTCCGTGGGTGCAGCCATCCCCCCTCAATCCGGAGGTAGCCGTGTCCGGCGAGCCCAAACCGCGCCGCACCCGCACCGCCCTCTTTTCCGCCCTGGGCCTCACGGCCGCATCCGCCGGCCTGTGGGCCGGCCTCGGCGGAACGTCCTCCGCGGCCTCCGCGGCGAGCGTCCCCACCCCCGACCACGTCGTGGTCGTGGTCATGGAGAACCACGCCTACAACCAGGTCATCGGCAGCTCCAGCGCCCCGTACATCAACTCGCTGAAGTCCGGCGGCGCCAACCTGACGGCCTCGTACGCCGAGACCCACCCGAGCCAGCCGAACTACTACGCCATGTTCTCCGGTTCGACCCAGGGCATCACCGACGACAGCTGTGTGACCCCCGGCTTCTCCTCCGCGCCGAACCTCGCATCCGAGCTGATCGCGGCGGGCAAGACGTGGGCGAGCTACAACGAGTCGCTGCCCAGCCAGGGCTCGACCACGTGCTCCAGCGGCAAGTACGCGCAGAAGCACAACCCGTGGTTCGGCTTCTCGAACGTGCCGACCTCCTCGGCGTACACCTTCGCCCAGTTCCCCACCGACTACACCAAGCTGCCCCAGGTCTCGTACGTCACCCCGAACCTGTGCAGCGACATGCACGACTGCTCGGTCTCCACCGGTGACACCTGGCTGAAGAACAACCTGGGCGCGTACGCGACCTGGGCCAAGACCCACAACAGCCTGCTCGTCGTCACCTTCGACGAGGACAACCGGCTCGCCGGAAACAAGATCCCGACGGTCTTCTACGGCCAGCCGGTGACCCCGGGCTCCTCGTCCTCGACGACGTACAACCACTACAACGTGCTGCGCACGATCGAGGACATGTACGGCACCTCGCACGCCGGCCAGGCCGCCGGCTCCGCCGACATCACGGGGATCTGGGCCGGCTGACGTGTACGTAGCGGACAGTCGCGGCACTCCTGCCGCCCCTGCCGACGCCGCCCGGGTCTCTTCCGGGCGGCGGTCGTCCATCGCCCCCACCGTGTTCGCGCTCGGCACGGTCAGCCTCATCACGGACGTCTCCTCGGAGATGGTCACCGCCGTGCTGCCGCTGTACCTGGTGACGGGCCTCGGCCTGTCCCCGCTCGGGTTCGGCCTGCTCGACGGCGTGTACAACGGCTTCAGCGCGCTTGTCCGCCTCGTAGGCGGCCATCTCGCCGACCGGGGCGGCCGGCACAAGACGGTCGCCGTGCTCGGCTACGGCCTTTCCGCGCTGTGCAAACCCCTGCTCCTGGTGGCGGGTTCGCTGCCGCTGATCGGCGCGGTGCTCGCCGCCGACCGCACCGGCAAGGGGCTGCGCACCGCGCCGCGCGACGCCCTGATCTCGCTGGCGTCCGCGCCGGAATCACGCGGCCGGGCCTTCGGGGTGCACCGGGCGATGGACACCGCGGGCGCCCTGCTCGGCCCGCTGACCGCGTTCCTGATTCTGCGTCAGGCGGCGGACGGCTACGACGCGGTGTTCACGGTCAGCTTCTGCGTGGCGGCCGTCGGCGTCCTGGTCCTGCTCCTCTTCGTCCCCTCCCGCGCCCCCGCTGCCGCCCTCCCTCAGGATGCCCCGCGCGCCTCCCTGAAGGCGGCCCTGGCACTTCTGCGCGTACCGGAGGTACGCCAACTCACCCTGGCGGCACTCCTGTTGGGCCTCGCGACGGTGAGCGACTCCTTCGTCTACCTGCTGCTCCAGCACCGGCTCGGCGTGCCCGACCGCTGGTTCGCGCTGCTCCCCCTCGGCACGGCGGCCGCCTTCCTGCTCCTGGCCGTACCGCTGGGCCGCCTCGCCGACAAGGTGGGCCGCCGGCAGGTCTTCCTCGGCGGCCATGTGGCCCTCCTGCTCGCGTACGTGCTGCTCCTGACCGGGTGGCAGAGCCCGGCGCTCCCCTTCCTCACGCTGGCCCTGCACGGCGGGTTCTACGCGGCGACCGACGGCGTCCTGATGGCGGCGGCCGCGGGGGCGGTCCCGGCCGGGCTCCGCTCCTCCGGGCTGGCGCTGATCCAGACCGGCCAGGCCATGGCCCGCTTCGCCTGCTCGATCGCGTTCGGCGCCGCGTGGACGGCGTGGGGCGACAGGACGGCGCTGGGCACGGCGGCGGCGGTCCTGACCGCGTGCGCGGCGGGCGCGGTCCTGCTCCGCCCCTCGAACTCCCCGAAGGAAGCCCGGCCTTGACCCTCCGCAACAAGATCCTGGTCCTCGTGGCGGCGCTCGCCGTCCTCGCGGGAGTCGCGACCGCCTCCGTGCTGCACGCGGCGGGCCGCGAGGACCGGAAGAACCGGACGCAGGCGGGCGGTCCCCCGGTGACCGCGGGAAAGGTGTCGTTGACGCCGGACGCCACGCGGAAGATCGTGTTCCGCAACATGGCGTGGGGCCCGCACCGCGACGAGCTGGCCACGGTCCCGGCCGCCGACCCGGCGGGCCCGCGCACCGCCTCCGGAGTGAAGTGCCTGCGCTTCTACGCGGCCGCCACAACGGGCATCTGCCTCCAGGCCGAGCGCGGCGCGATGCAGGACTCGTACCGCGCGGTGGTCCTCGACGCCCGGCTGAAGGAGCGCGCGCACTACAGTCTGCCCGGCATTCCGACCCGCGCCCGGGTCTCGCCCAGCGGGCACTGGGCGGCGTGGACGGTGTTCGTCGGCGGCGACTCGTACGCGGGCACGAACTTCTCCACCCGCACGGCCGTCCTCGACACCAGGACGGGCCGGCTCACCTCGTCCCTCGAAGACTTCAAGGCCTACCTCGACGGCAAGGAGCACCACGCCGCCGACACCAACTTCTGGGGCGTCACCTTCGCCGCCGACGACCAGCACTTCTACGCGACGATGGCGACCGGCGGCCACACCTATCTCGTACGGGGCGACCTCGCGGCGCGCACGGTGACCTCCCTGCACGCGAACGTCGAGTGCCCCTCCCTCTCCCCCGACGGCACCCGCATCGTCTACAAGAAGCGGGTGCCGGGCCTGCCCGCCGACGCGCCCTGGCACCTGTACGCCCTGGACCTGGCGACGATGCGCGAGACCGCGCTCGCGGAGCCGAGGAGCGTGGACGACCAGGCGGTCTGGCAGGACAACCACACGGTGGCCTACTCCCTGGCCGGCGACTACGGCAGCGACCTCTACACGGTCCCGGCCGACGGCACGGGAAAGCCCCGCCACCTGCTGACGGCGGGTCTGGCCCCGGCGTACCTGGGCTGAGCCGCGGTATCGGGCCGGCGCTCGGGCCGGCCCCTTCGCGGGCTACTCCTTGTGGGCACGGTAGAAGTCCCGCTCCATCTCGCGGGTCTCGACCATGACGTGCAGCCGCCGCCCCGCGAGGCCCGTCACATGCTTGCGGGCGATCTCCAGGACGGTCTCGCTCAGCTCCTCGATGGCCTTCGGGGTGCGCCCGGAGAGGATGGCGACCTGAACGAAGACGGCGTCGATGTCGTCCTCTGCGGCGCCGAAGTACGACTCCTCGATGCGCCGGAACCGGGTCTTGAAGGCCTCGGTGGAAGCGTTGATCGACGGGGGCGCGACCTCGTGGACCTCGCGGGCGAAGCCTTTCCGGTCGAACGTGTCGGCGAGCCGCTCGGAGTATTCGACGGTGACGAATGGCATGACCAATTCCCTTGCTGGGTGGGCGAGTCGATGAGTCCGGGATGTCAGGTGGCGGTCTTGCGGGCGGCGTAGTGGCGGGCGGCCCGTACGCGGTTGCCGCACTTGGTGGTGCACCAGCGGCGGGCGGCGTGAGAGCGCAGGAACCAGCGGGTGCAGCCCTGGGCGCCGCAGGGCGCGAGCCGGCCCGCGTCGGCCCCGGTGAGCAGGTCGGCCCCGTCCTCGGCGAGCGAGCAGAGGGCCGCGCCGACCGGGTTCGCGGTATCGGGTTCGTCGGCGCGGCGCGGCTCGCGGCCGGTCCAGAGAAGGCGGGGCGTGGGAGGCGCGGCGGCCAGCGCGGCATTGAGCGCGTCCAGGCTCGGCGCGGGCGGCGCGCCCCCCTCGGCCCGCGCCCCGAAGAGCTCCCGCAGCGCCTCGCGGAGCACGCGCAGCCGCCCTGCCTGACGCCCACTCAGAACGATCCGGTCCGCCAGGAGTTCATGACGCACGAGCCAGAGCCGCGCGGCGTCGACATCCTCCAGGAGGTCCACCTGGCCGTGACTGAGCGCGAACCGGGTGTTCACCAGGGCGAGGGAGAGAAAGCGTTCCTCGCCGGGAACCGGCAGCTGATGGAGGTAGTGCGGCGCGTCGTGATCCACGTGTCTCATGCTAACGCTTGCCGTAGACCGTGAGAAGGTTTACCTTCCACTCACGGCAAACCATTCGGTTCAGCATGAGAAACAGGGGGCGCCCCAAGATGACGTACGCCGACGCAACCACCATGTCCGCCATGGCGGGATTCGACGTGGACCGGGTGCGGGAGGACTTCCCGATCCTCGGCCGCACGCTCGACAGCGGGGCGCGCCTCGTCTATCTGGACTCGGGCGCCACCACCCAGAAGCCGCTCCAAGTCCTGGACGCGGAACGGGACTTCTACCTGAACCACAATGCCGCCGTACACCGCGGCGCGCACCAGCTGTCGGTCGAGGCGACCGACGCGTACGAGGGCGCGCGGCGCAGGATCGCCGCGTTCGTCGGCGCGGCGGAGGACGAGATCGTCTTCACGAAGAACACCACCGAGGGCATCAACCTGGTGGCGTACGCCCTGGGGAACGCGGGCCGGATCGGGCCGGGCGACAAGATCGTGGTGACCGAGATGGAGCACCACGCGAACCTGGTGCCCTGGCAACAGCTCGCCGAGCGGACCGGGGCGCGGCTGGCGTGGTTCGGCCTGACCGACGACGGCCGGCTCGACCTGGACGGCCTCGACGAGCTGGTGGACGAGTCGACCAAGGTGGTCGCCCTGACCCACCAGTCGAACGTCCTGGGCACGCTCAATCCCGTCCGTCCGATCGCGGACCGGGCGCATGCGGTGGGCGCGCTGGTGGTGGTGGACGGCGCCCAGTCGGTCCCCCACCGACCGGTGGACGTGACGGAACTGGGCGCCGACTTCCTGGCCTTCTCGGGCCACAAGATGCTGGGCCCGAGCGGCGTGGGCGTCCTGTGGGGCCGCGCGGCGCTGCTGGACGAGCTGCCCCCGTTCCTGACGGGCGGCTCGATGATCGAGGTGGTCGAGATGGAGCGCTCGACGTTCCTGCCGCCCCCGCAGCGCTTCGAGGCGGGCGTCCCGATGACGGCCCAGGCGGTGGGCCTGGCCGCGGCGGTGGACTACCTGGAGACCCTGGGAATGCGGGAGGTGGCGGCCCACGAGGACGCCCTGACCGCCCTGGCCCTGAACCTCCTGGGCGAGATCCCGGGGCTCCGGATCATCGGCCCGGAGAACCTGACGGACCGGGGCTCAGCGGTGTCGTTCACGCTCTCCGGCATCCACCCGCACGACGTGGGCCAGATCCTGGACGACCGAGGAGTGGCCGTCCGCACAGGCCACCACTGCGCCCGCCCCCTGTCCCGCCGCTACGGCCTGGCGGCGACGACGCGGGCGAGCTTCTACGTCTACAACACCGCGGAGGAGGTAACGGCCCTGGCGGAGGGGGTGCGTGCGGCCCAGAAGTACTTCGCGTGACCGCCCGCGGCCTGCCACCGTGGGGAGGCGCCCGGACGAGCCCCTCCCCGGCCGACTCCCTTACAGAACCGGCAGGTTCTTCCGCAGCTCGAAGGCGGTGACCTCGGACCGGTACTCCTCCCACTCCTGCTTCTTGTTGCGCAGGAAGAAGTCGAAGACGTGCTCGCCCAGTGTCTCCGCCACCAGTTCGCTGCGTTCCATCAGGGCGATCGCCTCGCCCAGGTTCTGTGGGAGGGGTTCGATGCCCATGGCTCGGCGTTCGGCGTCGGTGAGGGCCCAGACGTCGTCGTCGGCGCCTGCCGGGAGTTCGTAGCCCTCTTCGATGCCCTTCAGGCCCGCCGCGAGGAGGAGGGCGTAGGCGAGGTACGGGTTGCAGCCCGAGTCCAGGGAGCGGACCTCGATGCGGGACGAGCCGGTCTTGCCGGGCTTGTACATCGGGACGCGGATGAGGGCCGAGCGGTTGTTGTGGCCCCAGCAGATGTACGAGGGAGCCTCGCCGCCGGCGCCCGCCGTGCGCTCCGAGCCTCCCCAGATGCGCTTGTAGGAGTTGACCCACTGGTTGGTGACCGCGGCGATCTCGGCGGCGTGCTTCAGGAGGCCCGCGATGAAGGAGCGGCCGACCTTCGAGAGCTGGTACTCGGCGCCCGACTCGTAGAACGCGTTCCGGTCGCCCTCGAAGAGGGAGAGGTGGGTGTGCATGCCCGAGCCCGGGTACTCCGAGAACGGCTTCGGCATGAAGGTGGCCTGGACGCCCTGTTCGAGCGCGACCTGCTTCATGACCAGGCGGAACGTCATGATGTTGTCCGCCGTGGAGAGCGCGTCGGCGTAGCGGAGGTCGATCTCCTGCTGGCCCGGCGCACCCTCGTGGTGGCTGAACTCGACCGAGATGCCCATCGATTCGAGCATGGTGATCGCCTGGCGGCGGAAGTCCATGCCGACGTTCTGCGGGGTGTGGTCGAAGTAGCCCGAGTTGTCGGCCGGGACCGGGCGCGTGCCGTCGAGCGGCTTGTCCTTGAGGAGGAAGAACTCGATCTCGGGGTGCGTGTAGAAGGTGAACCCCAGATCGGACGTCTTGGCCAGGATGCGCTTGAGGACGAAGCGGGGGTCCGCGAAGGACGGGGAGCCGTCGGGCATCCGGATGTCGCAGAACATCCGGGCGGTGCCGGGAGCCTCCGCGCGCCACGGCAGGATCTGGAAGGTCGACGGGTCCGGACGGGCGATCATGTCGGACTCGTAGACCCGGGCGAAGCCCTCGATGGCCGAGCCGTCGAAGCCGATTCCCTCGTCGAAGGCCTGCTCCAGCTCGGCCGGGGCGACCGCCACCGACTTGAGGAAGCCCAGCACATCGGTGAACCACAGGCGCACGAACCGGATGTCGCGCTCCTCGAGAGTCCGGAGCACGAACTCCTGCTGCTTGTCCATAGCCACATCCTTGCAGTTCAGACGGCCTGTGCACCATGACCCCGTCAAGGACGGGGACGCCGGGCGGATCCTCAGTATCGAGGCGCGGGATTACCTCCACATTACGCACCCGGTATGACCTACGGCACGTCCCCTCCCCACGGGTGCCCCTGCGGGCTCCACGCGTGACGATGTGGTGGATACTCGCTCCTCGTTGCCCGCGCAACAGCCCGGCACAACGGCGGGCTCAAAAGCCCGGCGCACCGGCTCAGCAGAACCGCTCGGCAGAACGGCATAGGAGAACCTCGCATGACCGGCACCCAGGTGGATCCTCCGGATACCGCCGTCGCACCCCTCGGCCGGCGCCGCTGGCGCGGCTGGCTGCTCGACGGGCTGAGCGAGCGCTCCGCCCGCCACCCCGGGCCGCACGGCACCCCGCCGGCCGAGCACAAGGGCCATCGCTGGTGGCGGGTCATGTGCCTGACCGGTGTCGACTACTTCTCCACGCTCGGCTACCAGCCCGGCATCGCGGCGCTCGCCGCCGGGCTGCTCTCGCCGCTCGCGACGCTTGTGCTGATCGCGCTGACGCTGGGCGGCGCGCTGCCGGTGTACCGGCGGGTCGCGAAGGAGTCGCCGAACGGCGAGGGCTCGATCGCCATGCTGGAGCGGCTGCTGCCCTGGTGGGCGGGGAAGATCTTCGTCCTGGTGCTGCTCGGCTTCGCCGCCACCGACTTCATGATCACGATCACCCTGTCGGCCGCGGACGCCTCCGCGCACGTCGTGGAGAATCCTTTCGCCCCCGACTTCCTGCACGGCTCCAACCTCTGGATCACGCTCGCCCTCGTCGCGGCGCTGGGCGCGGTCTTCCTCAAGGGGTTCAAAGAGGCCATCGGCATCGCGGTGGCGCTCGTCGGGGTCTATCTGGCGCTGAACCTCGTGGTCCTCTCCACCGCCGTCTGGAAGATCGCCACCGAGCCGGTCGTCGTCGGCAACTGGTGGGACGCGATGACCGCCGAGCACTCCTCGCCGCTCGCGATGATCGGCGTGTCGCTGCTCGTCTTCCCCAAGCTCGCACTCGGCATGTCCGGGTTCGAGACGGGCGTGGCGGTCATGCCGCAGATCCAGGGCGACGCCTCGGACACGTACGACAAGCCCCTCGGCCGGGTCCGCGACACCCGCAAGCTGCTGACCACGGCCGCGCTCATCATGAGCGGCTTCCTGCTTGTCTCCAGCCTCGCGACGACGATCCTGATCCCGGAGTCCGAGTTCGAGACCGGGGGCGGCGCCAACGGCCGCGCGCTGGCCTATCTCGCCCACCAGCACCTCGGCGAGGGCTTCGGGACCGTGTACGACATCTCGACGATCGCCATCCTCTGGTTCGCCGGGGCCTCGGCGACCGCGGGCCTGCTCAACCTCGTACCGCGCTATCTGCCGCGGTACGGCATGGCGCCCGAGTGGACGCGTGCGGTGCGGCCGCTGGTCCTGATCTTCATGGCGATCGCCTTCTTCATCACCTGGTGGTTCGACGCCGACGTCGACGCGCAGAGCGGCGCGTACGCCACCGGTGTGCTGGTCCTGATGCTGTCGGCCTCGTTCGCCTCGACGGTCGCCGTGCACCGGCGCGGCAAGCGGGCCGCCGCCCTCGGCTTCGGGGTGGTCACCGCGGTCTTCGCGTACACGCTGGTCACGAACGTGATCGAGCGGCCGGACGGCATCAAGATCGCGCTGCTCTTCATCGTGGGCATCGTGGTGTCGTCGTTCGCCTCGCGGGTGCACCGCGCCTTCGAACTGCGGGCGACGGCCGTCACCTTCGACGCGTGCGCCGCCCGGTTCGTGGACGAGGCGGCGAAGAGCGGCCCGCTGCGGATCATCGCCAACGAGCCGCAGGAGCACTCGACGCGGGAGTACCGCGCCAAGGAGTACAGCCAGCGCGAGGAGACCCACATCCCGGACGGGCGGCCGGTGCTGTTCCTGGAGGTGTTCATCCAGAACTCCTCCGACTTCACCACCGAGCTCACCGTCCACGGCGACGAGAAGCACGGGGTGCGCCGGCTGCGCGTCGAAGGCGCGGTCGTGCCCAACACCATCGCCGCCGTGATGATGGAACTGCGCGACCGCACCGGCGAGGTGCCGCACGCCTACTTCAACTGGACCGAGGGCCACCCGCTCAGCCATCTGCTGCGCTTCCTGGTGTTCGGCGACGGCGAGGTCGCGCCCGTCACCCGCGAGGTGCTGCGCCGGGCCGAGCCCGATCTGCGCCTGCGGCCCCGGGTCCACGTGGGCTGAACCGTCCCTTTCGCGCGGGCTTTTTTTCGGCCGGTGAGGCACCCGGCCTGCCGTGAGCCGCACTCCCTCCCCTACCATCTGCGCCCATGGGGGGGAGTGCGGCTCACGCGCATCACGCGTCCCGTGGCGCTGCTGAGTGCCATGGCGACGCTGCTCGCCGCACTCTTCGTCTGCCTCGCGGCGGGCGGCGGCGAGAACCCGGCCCGCCTCCCCCACGCTCTCAACTTCGTTCGAGCAGGGGAGAGCCCCATCGGCCCGACGGCCGACGGGTCCGCGCAGTACGTCTGCCCGTACGACCAGGGCGACTGCGGGCTCTTCCCGCACACCGGCCCGGCCGTGCTCACCACACCCCCGACGGACGCGCCGGTCCCGGCCGCGGTCCATGCCGTGCGCCCGGTGCCGCCCCGCGCGGGCGCTGCTCCCGTACGGTTCGGGCCCCGGCCACGCACGCCCGACCTGCACGTCCTTCAGGTGCTGCGGACCTAGAGGGCCCCGCGGCCGCACCCGGCCGCCCCCGCCCTCAACTCCCCATCCCCAGAAGGACGTTACGGACACATGGCCATTCAGGACGACCCCAACACCTCTCGCAGAGCGCGCATGGAAGAGCTCCGCCGCATCGAGCAGACCCGGCAGCGGCGCGGCAGGATCGTGGTGATCTCCTCGGTCACCGCCGCCGTCGTCGCGGTCGCGGGTCTGGTCGGATTCGGCGTGTACGAGTTCGGCAAGGCGGACGACAGCGGCAGCAAGGCCGCCGACACGACGCAGACGGAAGCTCAGGCGCAGGGCGGCGCCGACGCGAAGGCGCCGATCGCGGGCGAGAAGGACTGGGATCCCAAGAAGCTGACCCGCAACCACGTGACCACCAAGGTGAATTACCCGATGAAGCCCCCGGTGGGCGGTGACCACGACCAGGTGTGGATGAACTGCGGCGGCGACGTCTACACCCAGCAGGTCCCGGACATGAACGCCGTGCACTCCCTGGAACATGGCGCGGTGTGGGTGACGTACACGGACAAGGCGTCCGCCGCCGATGTGAAGAAGCTCGCCGACAAGGTGTCGAAGACCCCGTACTCGCTGATGAGCCCGTACAAGGGCCAGGCCGGGGCGATCATGCTGAGCGCCTGGGGCAAGCAGGTCACCGTGAACGGCGCGGACGATCCCCGGGTGAACCAGTTCTTCACCCAGTACGTGCAGGGCCCGCAGACGCCCGAGCCGGGCGCCCCGTGCACGGGCGGGCTGGGCGAGCAGTGATCCGCCGCTACTGGGGGATCGCGGCCGCGCTCGCCCTCGCGATGGTGTTCGCGGCGGCCGCCGTGCTCGTCTCCTCCGGGGGCAGCCGGGCCACCGCCGAAGCCAACTCCCGTACCCCTAAGGCCACTTCGGCGGACGCGGGGTTCGCGCGTGACATGTCGGCGCACCACCAGCAGGCGGTGGAGATGTCGTTCATCGTGCGCGACCGCACCTCGGACGAGGAGGTGCGGCGCCTCGCGTACGACATCGCCAACACGCAGGCCAACCAGCGGGGCATGATGCTCGGCTGGCTGGACCTGTGGGGGATGCCGAAGAACGAGGCGTCCCAGCTGCCGATGGCATGGATGGGCATGGGCATGGAGCCGGGCGCCGACGGCGCGCTGATGCCGGGCATGGCCACCAACGCCGACCTGGACAAGCTGCGGGGGCTCAGCGGCAGGGACGCGGAGGTGCTCTACCTCCGCCTGATGACCGAGCACCACAAGGGCGGCATCCACATGGCCGAGGGCTGCGTCGAGCGCTGCACGGTGGGCCCGGAGAAGCGGTTGGCGCAGGGCATGGTGGACGCGCAGCAGTCGGAAATCGACCTGATGGCACAAATGCTGAAGAAAAGGGGCGCCACGGTACGTACCGGCTGACGCCTCAACTGATCGCGGGTAAACGCTCTTTGGCGTTTCTTGGCGATCACATGCCCCCCGCATGAACCGTTCCTGACAAGAGTGACGCATTACGTGCGCGCATCAGACAGCACACGTACAGCATGCGAAGACCTCACGCAGGGGGTTACATGAGAACCAGCCGCGCCAGGCGGCGCGCCGGTGTGAGCATGGCAGCGACACTGCCTTTGCTCGCCGGCGCGCTCGCCCTCGGCATACCGTCCGCCCAGGCGGCCGACCCGGTCCCGAGCGGACGGGCGGCCCTCGCGGGCACCCAGCCCGTCTGGGCCACCGGCTCCGCCGACCAGGGCGCCACCGCCGCATCGACCAGGGTCAACGCCCGGGTGTACCTCGCCGGGCGGGACGCGAAGGGCCTCGACGCGTACGCCGCGGCCGTGTCCGACCCGCAGTCGGCGTCGTACGGCAAGTACCTCAGCGCCGACCAGGCGCAGCAGCGCTTCGGCGCAACCAAGGAGCAGATCGACGCGGTCACCAAGTGGCTGAAGTCGTCCGGACTGACCATCACGGGCTCCACCCAGCACTACATATCGGTGTCCGGTGACGTCGCGGCCGCGCAGAAGGCGTTCGCCACGCAGCTGCGCAACTACCGCAAGGACAACCGGACTTACCACGCCCCGTCGAAGGCCGCCTCCGCGCCGAACGCGCTCGCGGGCGCCGTTCTGACGGTGACGGGCCTGGACAACGCGCCGCACCGGTCGACGCACGAGGACACCCTGCCGGGGCCGGGCGCCGGCTTCCGCAACGCGGGTCCGTTCTCCAGCTACTACGGCCAGAACATCGCCAAGACGCTGCCGGACGCCTACGGCACCAAGGTTCCGTACGCCGTGCACGGCTACACCGGCCAGCAGCTGCGGGCCGCGTACGGCGCGGGCAAGTACACCGGCAAGGGCGTGACCGTCGCGATCACCGACGCGTACGCCTCGCCGACCATGGCGTCGGACGCGGCGACGTACGCCAAGCGCAACGGTGACAAGGCCTACAAGAAGGGCCAGTACACCGAGGTCCTCCCCGCGGCCTACAACAGCGTGGACGACTGCAAGGCGTCCGGCTGGTACGGCGAGGAGTCCCTGGACGTCGAGGCCGTGCACGCGGTCGCGCCCGACGCGAACATCGTGTACGTGGGCGGCGCGTCCTGCAACGACCCGGATCTGCTCGACGCCCTCAACAAGGTCGTCGACAAGCGCCTCGCCGACATCGTCTCCAACTCGTGGGGCGACATCGAGGCCAACGAGACCCCGGACATCGCGGCGGCGTACGACCAGACGTTCAAGCTCGGCGCGATCGAGGGCATCGGCTTCTACTTCTCCTCCGGCGACAACGGCGACGAGGTCGCCAACACCGGCAAGAAGCAGGTCGACACCCCGGCCAACTCGGCCTGGGTGACGGCGGTCGGCGGCACCTCGCTGGCGGTCGGCAAGAACGACAAGTACCAGTTCGAGACGGGATGGGGCACCGAGAAGGCCGCGCTGTCCGCGGACGGCAAGAGCTGGACGAACTTCCCCGGCGCCTACACCGGCGGCGCGGGCGGCGGCACCAGCTCCACGGTGAAGCAGCCGTTCTACCAGCACGGCATCGTGCCGGACTCGCTCGCGAAGGCGAACGGCGCGACGCGCATGCGCACCGTGCCGGACATCGCCGCCGTGGCCGACCCCAACACCGGCTTCCTGGTGGGCCAGACGCAGTCCTGGCCCGACAAGTCGGTGAAGTACGACGAGTACCGCATCGGCGGCACCTCACTCGCCGCGCCGGTCATCGCGGGCGTCCAGGCGCTGGCCCAGCAGGCCCGCCACTTCCCGATCGGGTTCGCGAACCCGTCGATCTACGCGCGCTACGACTCGCCGCTCTTCCACGACGTGACGGACCACCCGCTGGGTGCGAAGCGTGACCTCGCGGTCGCGCGTGTCGACTTCGCCAACGCCGTGGACGCGTCGGGCGGCCTGCTGACGTCGGTCCGCTCGCTCGGCAAGGACAGCTCGCTGTCCGCGACGAAGGGCTACGACGACGTGACGGGTGTGGGTTCGCCCGCACCGGGTTACGTGGCGTCGTACGGGTTCCCGTTCCGGCGGTGAATCGATGCCGGGTGTCCCCGGCGTCCTGGTGATTCGGTAACCCGGGTTTCCCTCCCCGCCCCTGGCTGCGCGTTCCACGTGCGGCTGGGGGCGGGGCTTTCCCGTTCCCCACCCCGCCCCTTCCCGAGACCCTCCGGGGGGTCGGGTTGCGACCGGTTGCCGGCCATCCCTGGGGGCCAGCCTTCGACCGGGGGCCGGTGGGTGGCTGGTCGCGCAGTTCCCCGTGCCCCTAAGCAGGGTCGGTGCTGGCCGCACCGGAGCAGTTCAGCCCGTCCGGCGTTTGAGGACGAGCGCCCTTAAGGCGCGATACGGGGTCTGGGGCGGAGCCCCAGGGTTCTTCACCCCCGGAGGGTCTCGGGACGGGGCGCGGTGGGGGGAATCGCCCCCGCCACCGCCTCCGGCCGGTCCAGCATCACCAAGTGGCCCGCTCCCTGCGCCACGTGGAAGCTCGCGCCCAGCGTCGCCGCCAAGCCGCGCTGGCGGTGGATCCAGGAGCCGCCTCCTGCGCCGCCCGCCAGCACCGTCACCGGGGCCGCGGGGAGGGGCAACCGGCGGCGCAGCACGAGGAGTTCCGCCGCCACCGACCCGTACCGCGCGTTCTCCAGGATCATTCCGCGCAGCACCCGCGAGGTGCCGTAGCAGCGGCGCACCACGTCGCGCGGGGCCGGATCGCCGCCCCCCGTGCGGGACGCGCGGACCGTGGCCCGGCGGACCGCGGGGCCGAGCGCGGCGGGTGCCCCCGCGCCGCACAGCACCGCCCCCACCGCCCGCGCGAAGGCGAGCCGCAGCCCCGGGGCGGCCGGAGGGCGCGCGGACTCCTCGATGCTGGAGTCGACCAGGACGAGCCCCGCCGTACGGGACGGGTACAGCCGGGCGAAGGCCTCCGCATGGAACCCCGCGATGGAGTGGCCGACCACCGTCACGGGCCCGTCCGCACCCAGCGCGTCGAGGAGCCCCGCGATCCGGTGCGCCTCCCCCGCGGCGGTCGGCGGCACCACGGCCGGCCCGGAAAGCCCGTGCCCGGGCCGGTCGAAGCGTACGACCGTGTGGTCCGGGGTGAGCAGCGGCACCACCGGGTCCCAGTCGAACCAGCTCATGCCCAGCCCCGCGCTGAGCACCACGAGCGGTCCGGCTCCCTCGACGACCACGTGGTGCGCGACCCCGCCGACCCTCACGAACGCCATGCCCGCCTCTCCCTCCCCACCGAAACCGCCAGCGCCCCCAGCCAAATCGCCACCACAAGGACCTGAAGCCGCTGGCCCGCCCCGAGAGCCCACGTGCCGCGGCCCGCCTGGAAGGCGGCCACCGATGCCAACGTCCAAGCCGTGGCCGCCAGTTCCAGCGCCACCAGCGCCGGGCCGAGGCGCACGCCGAGCAGGGGCCACCAGCCGTAGCGGCGAGCCGCCACCGTCAGGGCCACCACGCCCGTCAACGCCCCCAGCATCGCGAGGCTGCTGCTCACCGCGTGCGCGGTGTGCGTCGCCGGGACCAGGCCCGCCGTCTCGCGGGCCGCGCACACCGGGTCGGCGGTCGGGGCGCAGCTCAGCGGGAGGCGGGAGTCGACCGCCGTGGCCGCGCCGAACAGCGCGAGGCCCGACCAGCCCGCCAGCGACCAGCGGCGCCGGTCGCAGCGCGAGAGTGCGCACACCGCGGCGGCCAGGACCAGGAGCCCCGCCGTCAGGTCGGTGGCACGGAAGAGGCCGCCCAGCGGCTGGTCGGCCGCGGCGAGTTCGCTCACGTACGCCTGGATCGGGTCGAGGCCGGTCTGGAAGACGAGTTCGAGCACCCAGGCCGTGTAGGCGAGGGCGCCGAGCGCGAGCAGGACGGCCACGGGCCGGGTTCGCACACCACTGCGGGACATAGTGGGGCCAATGTTACGGGGGTGGCCGCGGTCACTGATGGTCCGGATGCACCCAGCTCGGCTTGCGGAACTTCAGGAAGGCCAGCGGCGCGAGGAGGCCGAGCGCGAGCAGCCCGCCGCCGACGATCAGCAGATAGCGCCAGAGCGGCTGGTTGCCGAACTGGTCCGGCGGCACGAACCCGATGAACAGCGCGGTCACCGACGCCACGAACCCGATGCCGGCGACCCACGCGACCGCCGGGACCCGGAACCCCCGCTCCACCTCGGGCCGGGTCCTGCGCAGCCTGACCACCGCCACGAACATCAGCAGATAGGCGATGAGATAGATCTGGACGGTGATGACGGAGAACATCCAGTACGCGCTCGACACGTCACCGCTGAACGCGTACAGGATGCCGATCAGGGTGGTGATGACGCCCTGCGCGACCATGATGTTCCGCGGGGTGCCGTACTTGTTCAGCCGCTGGAACACCGGTGGCAGATAGCCCTCCTGACGGGACAGCAGCACCAGGCCCTTGGCCGGTCCCGCGAGCCAGGTCAGCATGCCGCCGAGCGCGGCCGCCACCAGCATCACGCCGACCACCTTGGTCATCCAGCCGATCCGGAAGTGGTCGAAGAACGCCTGGAAGGCCTGCATCAGGCCAGCCGTGAGACTGAGCTGCGACGACGGCATCACCCAGGAGATCGCCAGGGCCGGAAGGATGAAGATCAGCAGCACCAGGCCGGTCGCCAGGAACATGGACTTCGGGTACTCGCGCTTGGGGTCGCGCAGCGAGGACACGTGGACGCCGTTCATCTCCATGCCCGCGTACGACAGGAAGTTGTTGACGATCAGGACGAGGCTGGCGAGCCCGGTCCACGGCGGCAGCCAGTGCGAGGCGCTCATCGGCGCCGCCGACGGGTTGCCCTGCCCGAGGAAGACGAAGCCGAGGACCACCAGGACCACGCCCGGGACGAGCGTGCCGATGACGAGCCCCATGGAGCTGAGCCCCGCGACCGTCTTCGTGCCGCGCGACGAGATCCACACGCCGGTCCAGTAGATGACCACGATCACGACGGCGACGTACGGCCCGTTCTCGGCCAGCCTCGGGTTGATGACGTACGCGAAGGTCGAGGCGACGTACGCGAGCAGGCTCGGGTAGTACGCGATCGTCATGGCGAACTGGCACCAGACCGCGAGGAACCCGAGCGGTTTGCCCAGCGCCTCGCTCACCCAGCGGTAGATGCCGCCGGTCCAGCCGGAGGCGAGTTCGGCGCCGACCAGCGCGGTCGGGAGCAGGAAGACGAGGGCCGGCAGGAGGTAGAGGAAGATCGCGGCGAGGCCGTAGATGGCCATGGACGGGGAGGGGCGCAGGCTCGCGACGGATGCCGTCGTCATCAGGCCAAGCGTCGCCCAGGAGACGAACTGCCGCTTTGTCCCTTCGTCCGCGACGAGTTCTTCATCGGAGGCATCCGTGGTCGTCATGCGCCCATCCTCGGCTCGGCGGCGGAGTCGCGCACGTCGGGCCGTAGGGTGATCCGAAAAAATGGATCACCGAAGGACTCCCCCATGACCGTGCCCGTCAACTCCCCCGGCCAGCCGCAGTGGGGACCGCCGCCCCCCGGCCGCCCGGGGCCTCCGCAGGCCCCCGCACAGCAGGCCCGTAACGGTCTCGGCGCCGCCTCGCTGGTCCTCGGCGTCGTCGGGGCGGGCTTCGGCCTCGTGCCCTTCCTGTTCTGGCTTTCGGGCACGCTCGGGGTCCTCGCCGTGGTCCTCGGGCTCGCCGGGCACGGCCGGGCGCGCAAGGGAGGGGCCACCAACAGGGGTGTGGCACTGGCCGGGAGCGTCCTCGGCGGCATCGCGACCGTGCTCGGGATCGCCGGCCTCCTGCTCACCGTGGTGTTCGTGAAGGACGCCGCCAAGAGCCCGGGCGGCACCATACCCAAGGCGCCGTCAAGCGCCGCCTCGTCCTCCGCGCCCGGCCCGAATCCGGCGCCGAGCACCCCGCCCGCCCAGAAGCCGCAGCCGTTCGGGGCGACGCACGCCTACCCGGACGGCGTGAAGGTCACCGTCTCCAAGCCGGCGCCGTACACGCCGGACGCGTCCGCATCGGGCCACCGCAAGGGCAACCGGGCGCTCCGCTTCACCGTCACCATCGTGAACGACAGCGCCGAGTCGATCGACATCACGTCGGCGGTGCCGACCTTGCGCGGCTCGGACGGCATCGAGGCCGAGGCGATATACGACGACGAGCACGCGACGAGCATGTTCGCGGGCGCCCTGGAGCCGGGCGGCCGCGCCACGGGCAAGTTCGCGTTCTCCGTGCCGCCGGAGTCCAGGACCGTGGACTTCCAGATCGGGCCGCAGACGCTGAAGTACGACGAGACGGTGTGGAGCGGGCCGGTCGTCACCGGCACCGGCCCAGGTACGGGCCCAGGCGCCGGAAGCGGCACCGACAGCGACCCGAGCCCGGTCACCGACTGACGTGCCGCCGCAGGGCCGCCGTAGAGCCACCGGCCGCCGCTGCGCCCGGCCCACGGGGCGCCCCGAACGGGCGCCCCGTATCGCCGCTCACCACCCCATCGCGTCGCATTGACGATTACACTGGGCCGCGTGCCTCAACTACGTCTCGCCCTGAATCAGATCGACTCGACCGTCGGGGACATCTCCGGCAACACCGAGGCGATCGTGCACTGGACACGGCACTCCGCCGAGCAGGGGGCGCACCTCGTCGCGTTCCCCGAGATGATGCTGACCGGCTACCCCGTCGAGGACCTGGCCCTCAGGTCGTCCTTCGTCGAGGCGTCCCGGCAGGCACTCACCGCGCTCGCGGCGCGTCTGGAGCGGGAGGGCTTCGGGGAGATCCCCGTGGTCGTCGGGTACCTGGACCGCTCCCCCGTCGCCGGCCCCCGGCTCGGCCGGCCGGCGGGCGCCCCGCAGAACGCGGCGGCGGTGCTGCACGGCGGCCGGGTCGTGCTGGCCTTCGCCAAGCACCATCTGCCCAACTACGGCGTGTTCGACGAGTTCCGCTACTTCGTGCCGGGCGACACCCTGCCCGTCGTGCGGGTGCGCGGCATCGACGTGGCCCTCGCCATCTGCGAGGACCTGTGGCAGGACGGCGGCCGCGTCCCGGCCACCCGCTCCGCGGGCGCGGGGCTCCTGATCTCCATCAACGCCTCGCCGTACGAGCAGAACAAGGACGACTCCCGCCTCGACCTGGTCCGCAAGCGCGCCCAGGAGGCCGGCTGCACGCTCGCGTACGTGGCGACCATCGGCGGCCAGGACGAGCTGGTCTTCGACGGCGACTCGATCGTCGTGGACGCGAGCGGCGAAGTCGTGGCGCGCGCACCGCAGTTCAGCGAGGGCTCGGTCATCCTCGACCTGGAGCTCCCGGCCGCGGGCCCGGCTCCGTCCGGCGTGGTCGACGACGGCCTGCGCATCGACCACGTGGTGGTCTCCGAGGAGCCGGTCGCGGCGTACGAGCCGGAGCTCACCGGCGGTTACGCCGAGCGGCTCGACGACGACGAGGAGGTCTACTCGGCGCTGGTCGTGGGCCTGCGCGCGTACGCCGCGAAGAACGGCTTCCGGTCCGTCCTGATCGGCCTGTCCGGCGGCATCGACTCGGCGCTGGTCGCCGCGATCGCCTGCGACGCGCTGGGCGCGGCCAACGTCTACGGCGTGTCCATGCCGTCGAAGTACTCCTCGGAGCACTCCCGGGGCGACGCGGCCGAACTGGCCCGGCGTACCGGGCTGAACTTCCGCACCGTCCCCATTGAGCCGATGTTCGACGCCTACATGGGCTCGCTCGGCCTGACCGGGCTCGCCGAGGAGAACCTCCAGTCCCGGCTGCGCGGCACGATGCTGATGGCGCTCTCCAACCAGGAGGGCCACATCGTGCTCGCCCCGGGCAACAAGTCCGAGCTGGCGGTGGGCTATTCGACCCTGTACGGCGACTCGGTGGGCGCGTACGGGCCGATCAAGGACGTCTACAAGACCTCGGTGTTCCGGCTCGCCCAGTGGCGCAACCGGGCGGCGGCCGAGCGCGGCCAGACCCCGCCGATCCCGGAGAACTCCCTCACCAAGCCCCCGAGCGCCGAGCTCCGCCCGGGCCAGGTCGACACGGACTCGCTGCCCGACTACCCGGTCCTGGACGCGATCCTGGCCATGTACGTCGACCGGGACCAGGGCGCGGACGCGATCGTGGCGGCCGGGTACGACCCGGAGCTGGTGGGGAAGACGCTGCGGATGGTGGACACGGCTGAGTACAAGCGGCGGCAGTATCCGCCGGGGACGAAGATCTCGGCGAAGGGGTTCGGCAAGGACCGCCGGCTGCCGATCACGAACCGCTGGCGCGAGTCGCTCTGATGCATGCGGAAAGGGCGCCTCCTCGAGGAGGCGCCCTTTCCGCATGCCGAGCAACTACACCTGCAAGCGCGCCGCGATCGGCAGATGGTCGCTCTTCGTCTCCGGGAGGGTCCACGACGACTTCGGCTCAAGGCCCTTGACCATGATCTGGTCGATACGGGCCATCGGGAACGCGGCGGGCCAGGTGAAGCCGAAGCCGTCGCCCGCGGCACCCTGCGTGGAGCGCATCTGGGCGGTGATGTTGTTCAAGGAGCGGTCGTTCATCGTGCCGTTCAGGTCGCCGAGCAGGACCACCTTCTTGACGGGCTCGGCGGAGATCGCCTCGCCCAGCGTGTAGGCGCTGTTGTCGCGCTGGTTGGCGGTGAACCCGGCGTTCAGCTTGACCCGTACCGAGGGCATGTGGGCGACGTACACGGCGACGTCACCGGCCGGGGTCTTCACCGTCGAGCGCATCGCGCGCGTCCAGCCCATCTTGATGTCGACGGGCCTGCTGTCGCTGAGCTCGTACTTGGACCACAGGCCCACCGTGCCCTGCACCGAGTGGTACGGGTAGACGTCTGCCAAAGCCTTCTTGTACGTCTCGACCTTGTCGCCCGGGATCTCCTCCAGGGCGAGCACCTGCGCGCCGGAGGCCGCGACCTGGCGGGCGGTGCCGGCCGGGTCGGGGTTGTCGGCGTTCACGTTGTGGGTGGCCACGACCAGGTTGCCGCCGGAGCCCTGCTTGTCGGCGAGCAGGAGGCCGCCGAACACGTTGAACCAGACGGTCAACGGGAGCAGCAGCGCGATCAGAGCGGTCGCCGAGCGGCGCCACAGCGCGAGCCCGAGGAGGACCGGCAGGAACACGCCGAGCCACGGCAGGAACGTTTCCGAGAGCGAGCCGAGGTTGCCCACCGAGTTGGGGATCCGGGCGTGCAGGATCATCACGAGCGCGATCACGACGGCGAGCCCCGCGAGGACAAGACCGCGGCGCCAGATGCCCGGGTCGCCGCGCCAGCCGTCGGCCAGGCGTCGGAACCGGGACCCGGTGCGCTCGCCCTCCGCGCTTCCGTCGCCCGTCTCCGTCATGTACGCCCGCGCCATACCGCTGTCCTCACTGCTGTTTTCCGCACATCGTCCCCGCCGTTCGACCCTAGGCGAAAACGGGTGGGATTCCCTGCCGCCGTACCTCGTGTACGGCATCCGTACGCCCCGCAGGACGACCGGGCGCGGCGGCGGGTTCCGTGCCGGTGCCCCGGCACGGGCCCCTGTGACACAACGCGCATATTCAGCAGGGCGGGCGCAGCCCTTCGAGGACGGCGTCCACGATGCGCTCGGCGAAGTCGGGGCCGGGCAGTTCCTCGCCGGGCCGCATCATGGTGCGTACCAGCATCGGGGCGACGAAGAGGTCGGCGGCCATGTCCAGGTCGATCCCGGCGCGGAGTTCGCCGTTCTCGACGCCCCGCCGCAGCAGCTCGTCCAGCAGCCGGCGGCGGGGGTCGATGACGATGCTGTGGTACTTGGACCAGAGCTTGGGATAGCTCTGCATCTGCGCGAAGACGTTGTGCAGAAGGGCGGAGGACTGCTTGGCGACGCTGCGCCGGCGCACGTTGTCGACCATGCAGATCAGGTCGTCGCGCAGGGAGTTGCCGGGCAGCGGCGGGGCCGGCGACTCCATGGACTGGACGACCTCGACGTACAGCTCCTCCTTGCCGGCCCAGCGCCGGTAGATGGTGGCCTTTCCGACGCCCGCGGTGCGGGCGATGCGTTCGATGGAGAGGTCGGCGAGCGGGACGCCCTCCTCAAGCAGCTTGATCACGGCTTCCAGGATCTGGCGTTCGGCTGCCTCGGAGCGGGGCCGCCCGCGCCGTTGCTCGCCGACCTTGCACTGCTTGTCCATCAGGGTCACGCCCGCTCCGCTTCTTCTCGCCGACCCGCCGATTGTCCCGGACGCCGCTAGCTGCGGGCGGCCTCGGCGGGGCGGTCCTCCGCCTTGGGCGCGGGGGTCGCGGGCGGCTTCCCGGGCAGGAACAGGGCGACGACCACCGCGCCGAGCAGGGCCACGCCGGACGAGGCGAGGGCCGTGATGTGCATGGCGTGGATGAAGGCGTCGTTGGCCGGGGCGATCAGGGCCTTGCCCGCGGGGCCCATCTTCTCGGCGATGCCGAGGGTCGCCTCGATGGACTCGCCGGCCGCCTTGCGCGCCCCTTCGGGGACCGCGCCGAGGTGGCCCTCGATGTCACCGCGGTAGACGGTGGAGAGCACCGAGCCGAGCACGGCGACGCCGAGCGCGCCGCCGACCTGGCGGAAGGTGTTGTTGACGGCCGAGCCCGAACCGGCCTTCTCGCGCGGCAGCGACTGCATGATCGAGACGGTGACGGGCGGCATGATGTGCGCCATTCCGGCGCCCTGGATGAAGAAGACGACCTCCATGACCCAGATCGGCGTGTTCACGTCGAACAGGCCGAAGGCCGCGAGGCCGATCGCCACCAGGATCAGTCCGGCGGTGCAGACGGCCCGGGCGCCGAACCGGTCGACGACCAGCCGGGCCCGCGGCGCGAAGATCATCTGGGCGGCGGCCAGCGGCAGGATGAGCAGACCGGACTGGAGCGCGCTGTAGCCGCGCACGCTCTGCATGTAGAAGACCGAGAAGAAGGTCACGCCCATCAGCGCGAAGAAGGTCAGCGCGATGGCGACGACGGCGGCCGAGAAGGCCGGCTTCTTGAAGTAGCCGATGTCGATCGCGGGGTGGTCGACGCGCTTCTCGTACAGGACGAAGCCGACCAGGACCGCGACACCGGCGAGGATCGTGGCGAGGACCGTCGTATCGGTGAAGTCGGCCAGCTGGCCGCCGTGGATGATGCCGTACACCAGCAGGACGAGGCCCACGACGGACAGGAGCACGCCCACCGGGTCGAGCCTGCCGGGGTTGGGGTCCCTGGAGTCCGGTACGAGGAGGACCATCGCGATCAGGGCGATGATCACGACCGGCACGTTGACCAGGAAGACCGAGCCCCACCAGAAGTGCTGGAGCAGCACGCCGCCGGTGATCGGGCCGATGGCGATGGCGAGGCCGACGCCGCCGGCCCAGATGCCGATCGCCTTGGGCTGCTCGTCGCGCTCGAAGACGTTCATGAGGACGGCGAGGGTGGCGGGCATCACGAAGGCGCCGCCGAGGCCCATCAGGGCGCGGAACGCGATGAGCTGGTCCGGCGAGTTCGAGAACGCGGCGAGCACCGAGCCGAGGCCGAAGACCGTGATCCCGAAGAGCAGGATCTTCTTGCGGCCGAGCCGGTCGCCGAGGAGGCCGGAGGTGAAGAGCAGCCCGGCGAAGACGAGGGTGTAGGCGTTGATCGCCCACTCCAGCTCGCTCTGGGTGGCGCCGAGGCCGGCGGGGGCGGGGCTGGCGATCGTCTTGACGGCGACGTTCAGGATCGAGTTGTCCAGGACGACGATCAGCAGGCTGAGCATCAGGACGGCGAGGATCGCCCAGCGTCGGCGGTGGACGGCTTCGGGTATCCGAGGTGCGGCCGGGGCACCGGACGCGGCAGGCGTGGTTGGCATGCCGTCCAGCCTAGAGCCATTTCGATACGAGACCGTCTCGTATAGCAAGGTCTTTACTTTTCGGACACCAGTTCGTGTTTTCCGGCCCGATCTGCCGTCCTGTGCCACCCACTTCCCGGCACAGGGCACGGGATGCCACCATGGATGTGGTCCGGAGACGCCGTAAGGGCGCTTCGAGATGACGAACAGGAGCCGTTGCGATGACGCAACAACTTCAGGCTGCCCCCAAGGCGCCCGACAGCAGCAATCCCAAGGCGCTGTACGGAGGCAAGGGCACCCGGCGCATCACCGTGCACGACATCGCCGCCGCCAAGGCGCGCGGCGAGAAGTGGCCCATGCTCACCGCCTACGACGCGATGACCGCGTCCGTCTTCGACGAGGCCGGGATCCCGGTGCTGCTCGTCGGCGACTCGATGGGCAACTGCCACCTCGGTTACGAGACGACCGTCCCGGTCACCATGGACGAGATCACCCTGCTCTCCGCCGCCGTCGTACGGGGCAGCTCGCGCGCCCTCGTCGTCGCCGACCTGCCCTTCGGCTCGTACCAGGAGGGCCCGGTGCAGGCGCTGCGCAGCGCCATGCGCCTGGTCAAGGACGCGGGCGTCGGGGCGGTCAAGCTGGAGGGCGGCGAGCGCAGCCACGAGCAGATCCGGCTGCTCGTCGACTCGGGCATCCCGGTCATGGGCCACATCGGCCTCACCCCGCAGTCCGTGAACACGCTGGGCTACCGGGTGCAGGGCCGCGGCGACGAGGCGGCGCACCAGCTGCTGCGCGACGCCAAGGCCGTGCAGGACGCGGGCGCCTTCGCGATCGTCCTGGAGCTCGTCCCGGCCGAACTCGCCGCCGAGGTCACACGCACGCTGCACATCCCGACGGTCGGCATCGGCGCGGGCGCGGAGTGCGACGCGCAGGTGCTCGTCTACACCGACATGGTGGGCCTGACCGGCGGGAAGACCCCCCGCTTCACCAAGCAGTACATGAACCTGCGCGAGTCCCTCGGGGACGCCGCGAAGGCGTTCGCCGGCGAGGTCGTCGGCGGGGCGTTCCCGGCCGAGGAGCACACCTTCCACTAGCCACTGCGGTCACGACGACAGTCCGCCGACTTCCCCCATCGGCGGGCTGTCCGTCGTCTGTGGACCCGGTTGTCCACAGGGCTGTCGGCGGCTGTAGGCGGCTGTCCCCAGGCTGTCGGTGCTCTGTCGGTGGATTGTCGGTGGCGGCTGGCACCTTGGTGGACATGACGCGAATCGACAAGAAGCCCATGAACAGCGGGGCCGGTGTTGCCGCCGGCACCGCCGTCTCCGTACGGGGGCTGGTGAAGCACTTCGGCGACACCAAGGCGCTGGACGGCGTCGACCTGGACGTCCGCGAAGGCACCGTGCTCGGTGTCCTCGGACCGAACGGCGCCGGCAAGACCACCCTCGTCCGCTGCCTGTCCACCCTGCTCGTGCCGGACTCCGGCAGCGCGACCGTGGCCGGCTTCGACGTGGTGAAGCAGCCCCGCCAGCTGCGCCGCACCATCGGCCTGACCGGGCAGTACGCCTCGGTCGACGAGAAGCTGTCCGGCCGCGAGAACCTCTACATGATCGGCCGGCTGCTCGACCTGTCCCGCAAGGACGCCCGCTCCCGCGCGGACGAGCTCCTGGAGCGCTTCTCGCTCACCGACGCCGCCAAGCGCCCCGCGATGACGTACTCCGGCGGCATGCGGCGCCGGCTCGACCTGGCCGCCTCCATGATCGGCCACCCGGCCGTCCTGTACCTGGACGAGCCGACCACGGGCCTGGACCCGCGCACCCGCAACGAGGTGTGGGACGAAGTGCGGCGGATGGTCGCCGAGGGCGCCACCGTGCTGCTGACCACGCAGTACATGGAGGAGGCCGAGCAGCTGGCGAGCGAGCTCACCGTCATCGACCACGGCAAGGTCATCGCCAACGGCGGGGTCAACGAGCTGAAGGCGAAGGTCGGCGGCCGCACCCTGCAGATCCGGCCCACCGACCCCGACCAGTTGGGCGCGATGGCTCGGGCCGTCACCGAGGCGGGCCTCGACGCCCATTTCCTCTACGGACACAGTGCGGGCACCCAGGTCATCCCCGACGAGGGCGTGCTCAACGTGCCGATCCTCAGCGACGAGCAACTGACCGCCGTCGTCGGCCTGTTGGGGGCGCGCGGTTACGGCATCGCCCACATAGGCACCCACCTTCCCAGCCTGGACGAGGTGTTCCTGGCCATCACCGGCCAGAAGACCGGCGCCGCCCAGGACACCCACCGTGAGACCGAGGAGGTCGCGGCATGAGCACCACCACCACTGTCGAAGCGCCTGCCCAGCAGACCCCTTCGCGCCCGCGGCGGACCACCGGGTCCGACGACGTACGGATCGGGATGCGCGCGAACCTGCGCCACATCGGCGCCCTGGCGCGCCGCAACATGCTCCAGATCAAGGCCGACCCGGAGTCGATGTTCGACGCCGTCCTGATGCCGATCATCTTCATCCTGCTGTTCGTGTACGTCTTCGGCGGCGCGATGTTCGGCAGCGGCAACCAGGAGGCGTACGTCAACTACCTGGTTCCCGGCCTGATGGCGATGATGGGCCTGAACATCGCGATGGCGGTCGGCACCGGCGTCAACGACGACTTCAAGAAGGGCGTGATGGACCGCTTCCGGACGATGCCCATCGCCCGGTCGTCCGTCCTCATAGCCAAGATGGTCGTCGAGGTCGGCCGCATGCTGGTCGCCACCACGATCCTGCTGATCATGGGCTTCATCCTGGGCCTCAGCATCAGCACCTCGGTGTGGGGCCTGCTCGCGGCGGTCGGCCTGTCGCTGGCGTTCGGCGCGTCCCTCATGTGGATCTTCATCCTGCTCGGACTCACCATGAAGACGGCCCAGGCCGTCCAGGGAGTGGCCATGCTCGTGCTGATGCCGCTGCAGTTCGGTTCGTCCATCTTCGCCAAGCCGACCACGATGCCGGGCTGGCTGCAGTCGTTCACCGACTACAACCCGCTGTCCAACCTCGCGGACGCGGCCCGCGGCCTGATGACCGGCGGCCCGGTCGCCCACTCCGCGCTGATGACCCTTGCCTGGTCGGTGGGCATCACGCTGGTGATGGCCCCGCTGGCGGTCGCCAAGTTCCGCAAGCGCACCTGATCCTGACGGTACGTCAGCTCTTGCGATCGCGTCGCACCACGGCGGTGGCCTCCTCCACGCAGAGGCCGCCGCCCTCGGCGTACGCGGCCTCGTACGCCGCGTCGTCGAGCAGGGCGCGGGCGGCCCGCTCGGCCTCGGCCCGCTGCTCCACCTGCACGGGCGCCAGGAAGTGGCCCGCCGGGAGCAACGCGTCGTGCGCGCCCACCAGCCGGGCCGCGTCCTCGCCGCTGCCGAGGCCGCCGAGTCCGGCGATCGCGCATGCCGCGGTGAGCATGTGGACGGCGATCATCTCGGGCGCGACCATCCGCGAGAGCGGCCCCTGGGCCCGGTCGAGCGCGACCAGGGCGCCCGCGAGCCCCTCGGCGTACCGGCCCTGCGCGTTGTCCAGCCAGGCCCGCACGCCGAGGACGAACCCCTCGAACAGCACGAGGTTGGCGGAGCTGAACTCCTTCAGCATCACCTCGGACTGCTCGCGCGCCTCGTCGAACCGGCCGGTGCGGCCGAGCCACATGGTGAGGAAGAGCCGGGCCGCGGGCCGCGCCTCGACGCCTGCCCGGTTCCCGTCGGCGAGGATCTCGCGCAGCATGGCCTCGCCGCGCTCGCCCTCCCCCATCTCCAGGAGGACGGAGGCGAGCCGCGCCTTGAGGAGGGTGACCTGCGCCTGGGCGCCGAGTTGCTCGGCGTAGCTCAGGGCGGCGGTGAAGTCCTGGGCGGCCCGGCCGAATTCGCCCCGCTTCTCACGCGCCTCGCCCCTGGCACCCAGTGCCTCGGCCGATCCCCAGGCGTCGCCGAGGCGCCGGAAGATGAGGAGCGCGGCGTCGGCGTCGGCGGTGGCGTCACCGGCCCACTCGGTCCGGTTGGCCAGGACGTTGGCGCGCATCTGGAGGGCTGCGGCCAGCTCCCACTCGTATCCGAGTTCCGCGCTGGCCTCGACGGTCACGTCGAGGACCTCCTTCAGCCGGGCCTGGTCGCCGGTGAGCACCACGGGGAAGAACCAGAGCGAGCCCGGCATGCGGCAGGTCTGCGGCAGGCCGGGGCGGTAGGCGGAGGTGATCGCGCGGAGCCGCTCGGCGGCTTCCGGGGTCGTCCACTGGTCCATCTCGTGGTCCATGGCGGCCAGTTGGACGAGCCGCACGCCGCGCCGGGCTTCCTGGAGCACCTCGGGGTCGAGCGGCGGCGGGGAGTCCGTGCACTGGACGAAGACCGGCGGCGCGGGCGTCACGGGCGGCGCGAACGGGTCGGGCCCAAGGGCCGCCGCCTCCTTGGCCCAGTGGCGCGACTCGGCGCGCAGGTCGCGCATCTGCCAGTACCAGAACAGGGCGTGCACCAGGCAGAGCGCCTCCTCCTCGTCGCGCAGCGCGACGCAGCGGCGCAGCGCGGTGCGCAGGTTCTCGTACTCGCGCTCGAAGGCGTCGATCGCCCTGCGCTGCCCGGGGCCGCGCAGGGCGGCGTCGGTGCGGCGGGCGAATTCGCGGTAGTGCGTGAGATGGCGGCGCTCGGCGGCGCCGCGGTCCCCGGCGGCTTCCAGCCGCTCCGTCGCGTACTCGGCGACGGTTTCGAGCAGCCGGTAGCGCATCTCGCCGGTGTCGTCGGGCGCGGCCACGACGAGCGACTTGTCGACGAGCGAGCCGAGCACGGCGGGTACGTCCGGGGCGTCGAGGCCGTCGTCCTCGGCGCACACCGCCTCGGCCGCCGCCAGGTCGCAGCCGCCCGCGAAGACGGCGAGGCGGCCGAGCACCGCGCGTTCGGGCGCCTCCAGGAGGTCCCAGGACCAGTCGACGACGGCCCGCAGGGTCTGCTGCCTCGGCAGCACCGTACGGCTGCCGCTGGTGAGCAGGCGGAAGCGGTCGTCGAGCCGGTCCGCGATCTGGCGAGCCGTCAGCATGCGGAGGCGGGCGGCGGCCAGCTCGATGGCGAGCGGGAGTCCGTCCAGGCGGCGGCAGATCTCGGCGGCGGCGTCCGGATCGTCCTCGACGCGGAAGCCCGGCCGGGCCGCGGCGCCCCGCTCGGCGAGCAGCCGCAGCGCGAACGGCGCGGGCAGCGGCTCGACGGGACGCACCAACTCCCCCGGCACGCCCAGCGGTTCGCGGCTGGTGGCGAGGACGACCAGGTGCGGGCAGCGGGCCAGGAGGTACTCGGCGAGTTCGGCGGCGGCGCCGATCACGTGCTCGCAGTTGTCCAGGAGCAGCAGCATGCGGCGCGGCCCGCAGTGCTCGGCGAGCCGGACCACGGGGTCGTCCGCGTGCCGGTCGGCGGCCCTGAGCTCCTCGGCGCCCGCCGAGTGCAGCACCGTCTTGCGGGCGCCGACCGCGGTGAGCACGGCGGCGGGCACCCCGGCCGGGTCGTCCACGGGCGCGAGTTCGGCCAGCCACACCCCGTCCGGCCAGCACGCCGCGGCACCGTCGGCGGCCTCCTGCGAGAGCCGGGTCTTGCCGGCCCCGCCGGGCCCGAGCAGGGTGACGAGACGCGCGCCTTCGAGGTCGCCGCGGATGTCCGCGAGCTCGGCCTCGCGCCCGACGAACGAGGTGAGCCGGGCCCGCAGATTGCCGTGCACCGGGGCGGCGGCGGGCGCCGGGGCGGGAACGGCCGCCGGGTTCAGCAACTCGGCGTGGATGGCGCGCAGTTCCGGCCCGGGATCGGTGCCGAGCTCCTCGGCGAGCGTGGCGCGCACACCCTCGTACGCGGCGAGCGCCTCGGCGGGGCGGCCCGCCGCCCGCAGCGCCCGGATGCGCAGGGCGTGCAGCGGCTCGTCGAACGGGTGGCTCTGGCACAGCGCGGCGAGCTCGGCCAGCGACTCCCCGGCCCGGCCGAGCGCGAGGGCGGCGGCGAGCCGCAGCCGCCGGGCGTCGAGCCTGCGGGCCTCGGCGCGGGAGGCGAGGGCGCCGGGGTCGGGCAGGTCGGCCAGTGCGGGGCCCGCCCACAGCGCGAGCGCGTCGTCGAGCAGGGCCGCCGCCTTCGCCGGGTCGCCCTCCTCCAGGGCGCGGGCGCCGTCGGAGGCGAGCCGCTCGAAGCGGTGCAGGTCGATGTCGTCGGCCTCGGCGGCCAGCCCGTATCCGCCGCCGTCCGCGGAGAAGACCGCGTCGTGGCCGAGCGCCCGGCGCAGCCGGCCGACCAGGGCCTGGAGCGCGGCCGGGGCGTCGGCGGGCGGTTCGCCGCCCCACACCTCGCCGACGAGGACGCCCACCGGGGCGGCCCGGCCCGGCCGCAGCGCGAGCACCGTCAGGAGCGCGCGCAGCCGCGCACCGCCGAGGGCGACGGGGCTGCCGTCGAGGTGGTGGACCTGGGTGTTGCCGAGAATCCGGTAGCGCACGCCCCCATTGTCATCGACACGGCAGGGACCGGGGCTCGCGGTGCGGAACTCCCGCCCCGTCCCGGGACGTTTGACGCTCGGAGCCCGCGTCCGATCCGGACGGAATCCAGACACGGGCGCCCGGCCCCTGTACGGTCGGGCGCGTCCCGCTCGACCGTCCCACCAGCCACTGGAGCCCACGGCATGGCCACCACGACCTCCCGCCACCACGACCGGCGGATCAGCCCGGTCTTCCTCGGGATCGTCGCCGTCATGGCGGTCTCCGGGTGGGCGGTGTGGACGAGTTACGCCTCGTCCCGCGGCTTCGCGGTGTTCCTGTTCGTGACGTCCGCCTGGGTCGTCTCGCTGTGCCTGCACGAATACGCGCACGCCCGTACCGCGCTGCACGGCGGGGACATCACGGTCGGCGCCAAGGGCTATCTCACGCTGAACCCGCTGAAGTACACGCACGCGCTGCTGTCGATCGTGCTGCCGGTCATCTTCGTGATCATGGGAGGCATCGGTCTGCCCGGCGGCGCCGTGTTCATCGAGCGGGGCCGGATCCGGGGCCGATGGAAGCACAGCCTGGTCTCGGCGGCGGGCCCGCTCACCAACGTCCTGTTCGCGATCGTGTGCACGGCCCCGTTCTGGCTGCACGCGCTCGACGGGGTGCCGGCCGACTTCCGCAACGCGCTGGCGTTCCTGGCACTGCTCCAGGTGACGGCGGCGCTGCTGAACTTCCTGCCGGTGCCGGGCCTGGACGGGTACGGGATCATCGAGCCGTGGCTGTCGCACTCGGCCCGCCGCCAGGCCGAGCCGTTCGCGCCGTTCGGCCTGCTCGCGGTGTTCGCGCTGCTCTGGGTCCCCGAGATCAACCAGGAGTTCTTCCGGCTGGTCTACGCGATCCTGGACGGGCTCGGGGTGTCCGACCTGGACGCGGCGACGGGCCGCAGCCTCTACCAGTTCTGGCCGGACCTGCCGAGCCTCTCGCTCACTCCGCAGGGCTAGCGGCGCGGCCCCGGCGCACGTAGTACCAGGTCATGTTGGACGAGAGTCCGACGAGCAGCACCCAGATGATTCCGAGCCAGCTGCCCTGGGCGAAGGAGACCACGGCCGCGACAACGGCGAGGACACAGACGACGAGGGCGTACAGAGCGAGGCGGGGCATGGAGGTCGGCTCCTGTCGGGTACTTCGGCACTCAGGTCGAACGGGGTGGAACGGTGAAAGCGGACGGGCGGGCGCCTTCGCACCCGCCCGTCCAGTGTCCACCATGCCCCGCCGTCCTCAGACGTCGGTGACGCGCAGCCCCGCGTGCGCCTTGTAGCGGCGGTTCACCGAGATCAGGTTGGCGACGAGCGACTCCACCTGGTGGGCGTTTCGCAGCCGCCCCGCGAAGACGCCGCGCATGCCGGGGATGCGCCCGGCCAGGGCCTGGACGAGGTCGGTGTCGGCGCGCACCTCGCCGAGCACCATCACGTCCGTGTCGATCTCCTCGATGGACGCGTCCTGGAGCAGCACCGCGGACAGGTGGTGGAAGGCGGCCGTCACCCGGGAGTCCGGCAGCAGGGCGGCGGCCTGCTGGGCGGCGCTGCCCTCCTCGGGCTTGAGGGCGTACGCGCCCTGCTTGTCGAAGCCGAGCGGGTTCACGCAGTCGACGACGAGCTTGCCGGACAGCTCCTCGCGCAGCGATTCCAGCGTCTTGGCGTGGCCGTCCCACGGCACCGCCACGATCACGATGTCGCTGCGCCGCGCGCACTCGGCGTTGTCGGCGCCCTCGATGCCGAGGCCGAGCTCGTCGGCGGCGGCCTGGGCCCGCTCGGCGGCGCGCGAGCCGATGATCACCTTCTGGCCGGCCCGGGCGAGCCGGTAGGCGAGGCCGCGGCCCTGGTCGCCGGTGCCGCCGAGCACGCCGACGACGAGGCCGGAGACGTCCGGAAGCTCCCAGGGGTCCTTCACAGCGGGCTTCGATGCGTTACCGGCGTTGTCAGTGGAAGTCATGAGGGCGACCCTACTCGGCCGTAGCGGGGCCCTTCGTCCGGATGACGAAGCCCGGTTCGGCCCCCGCGCGCGGGCCGGATGCGGCAGGCTGCCGGCCATGGATGCCGTACGGGTCGCACTGCTGCGGGAAGTGCTCGCCGGGACGGAGTGGCTGCGGGCCACCCGCCGCTTCGCGGGCGTGCTCCGCTCGTCCGTCGTACCGCACGGCGGCGGGCTGCTCCTGGTCGGCACCGAGCGGTACGAGCCCTGGCACCTGGCCGCCCACCTCACCGACGAGGCGGCCTGGTCGGGGCTTCCCGAGCTGAGCCCGACGCTGGTGCGCCACCACGTCGAGCCCTGCGGGCCGCCCCATCTGTCCGTCGGGCTCGGCCGTCTCGAAGCGGCCCGGCGCGGCGAGACGCTGCTCGTGGTGGCGCCCGAGCGGCCCGCCGACGGGCTCCTTGAGCGCGTCCACGACGCCCGCCGGGCGGGGGCGACCGTGCTCGCCCTGGACGGCGGCGACCGCGAGGTGCGGGGCCTGGTCCACGAGTCCCTGACGGTGGCCCCGGACGCCGAGCTCGACCTGGACACCGTGCAGCACCTGGTCAGCGCCGCCGCGGGCGAGAACACCCTGCCCCCGCAGCGCGGCCCGCGCCGCTTGCGCGACCGGCTCAGCCGGCTCGCCGACCAGCTGACGGCGCCGCCGCCGGGACGCTGGTGAGCGGGCGTCCGTGAGTCCTCGGCGGGATCGCGCGCGCACCGCTAATTCGTTTGCCTCCGGCGCCGCGGGTGCGGAGCATGGCCGCTCGTGCCCGAAGAACTTCCCGCGTCCCGACTCCGCTCGATCCTGCCCGACCTCGCCCCCTGGCGGGCCTCGGCCGACTTCCGGCTGCTCTGGGTACAGGGCCTGATCACCAACTTCGGCAGCTTCATGGCGATGGTCGCGCTGCCGCTCCAGATCAAGGAGCTGACCGACTCACCGCTCGCGGTGGGCGCGATGGGCGCGGTGGAACTGGTGCCGCTGGTCCTCTTCGGCCTGTACGGCGGCGCCCTCGCGGACGCTGTGGACCGCCGCAAGGTGATCCTCGCCACCGAGGCGGGTCTCGGTCTGCTCGCGCTGATCCTGCTGGTCAACGCGCTGCTCCCGAACCCCGTGCTCTGGCCGCTGTACGTGGTGGCCGCGGGCGTCTCGGCGCTCGCCGGTCTGCAGCGCCCGGCGCTCGACTCGCTGATGGCCCGGATCGTGCCGCACGACCACTTGCCGGCGGCCGCCGCGCTCAACGCCCTGCGCTGGCAGCTCGGCGCGATCGCAGGGCCGTCGCTGGCGGGCCTGGTGGTGGCGTACGCGGGCACGGCGACGGCGTACGCCACCACGATCGGCACCTTCACCGTCTCGGTGGTGTTGTGCGCCCGGCTGACCCCGGCTCCGCCGGCCCACGACGCCCAGAAGCCCTCGCTGCGCGGCATCGCGGAGGGCGCGCGTTACGCGTGGTCGCGGCCGGTGCTGCTCGGGACGTACGCGATCGACCTGGCCGCGATGTTCTTCGCCTTCCCGAACGCGATCTTCCCGTTCCTCGCCGACAGCCTGGGCGCCGACTGGTCGCTGGGCCTGATGTACGCGGCGGGCTCGGTCGGTTCGGTGCTGCTCAGCCTGACCAGCGGCTGGACCTCGCGGGTGCGGCGGCACGGCCTGTTCGTGGTGGTCGGGGCGGTCGTCTGGGGGACGGCGATGGCCGGGGCGGGTCTCTTCGGCAACGTGTGGCTGGTGCTCGCCTGTCTCGCGGTGGCGGGCGCCGGCGACATGCTGAGCGGCCTCGGCCGCTCCACGATCTGGAACCAGACCATCCCCGAGGAGCTGCGTGGGCGCCTGGCCGGCATAGAGGTGCTCTCGTACAGCGTCGGCCCGCAGCTCGGCCAGGTCCGGGCGGGCGCGATGGCCGGCTGGACCGGGACGAGGGCGGCGGTGTGGTCGGGCGGGGTGGCCTGCGTGGCGGCGGTGGGACTGCTCGCCGCGGCGCTGTCCGAGCTGATCACCTACGACTCGGCGACCGACGAGGACGCGGCCCGCCGCCGGGCGGCGGGCCGGCCCACCACGACGGCGGCCTAGCACCTGCCCGGCGGGGCGGGCCTAGTCGGTGCCGCCGTCCTGCGGCGCCGACTTGTCGTGCCACTTGGGGTCGTTCTCCCACTCCAGGTTCCGCTCCTGCGCGCTCTGCATCGCGTGCTCGGCCTCCTCGCGCGTCGGATACGGGCCGAAGCGGTCCTTGGCCGGGCACTCGGGGCCCTCCTCGACCTTGTGGTGGACCAGGCAGTAGAACCACTCGCCGGGTTTGCCGACGGTGCGCTTCTTGAACAGAGCCATGGGTGCCTCTTCCCTGGGACGGTGGCCGGGACCTCAAGGCCATGCTGCCCCACACCCGCTCGATAGACTCGCCGGCATGTCTGGCCAGCCGAAGTCGCAGTCCCTGCTCGTGCCCGGGGAGATCTCTCCGGCCCGTTCCGTCCCGGGTCGTATCCGGCGTCCCGAGTACGTCGGGAAGCCCATGCCCACGCCGTACGACGGCCCCGAAGTGCAGACCGCCGAAACGATCGAGCTGATGCGGATCGCCGGCCGGATCGCGGCGCGGGCCATGGAGGAGGCGGCCAAGCACATCGCGCCGGGGGTGACGACGGACGAGCTCGACCGGGTCGCGCACGAGTTCATGTGCGACCACGGCGCCTACCCCTCCACGCTCGGCTATCGCGGCTTCCCCAAGTCGCTGTGCTCCTCGGTCAACGAGGTCATCTGCCACGGCATCCCCGACTCGACCGTCCTGAAGGACGGCGACATCGTGAACCTGGACGTCACCGCGTACATCGGCGGCGTGCACGGCGACAACAACGCCACGTACTTCTGCGGCGACGTCGACGAGGAGTCCAAGCTGCTCGTCGAGCGGACCCGGGAGTCCCTCAACCGCGCGATCAAGGCGGTCCGGCCCGGCCGCCAGATCAACATCATCGGCCGGGTCATCGAGTCGTACGCCAAGCGCTTCGGCTACGGCGTCGTGCGGGACTTCACGGGCCACGGGATCAGCACGGCCTTCCACTCCGGCCTGATCGTGCCGCACTACGACGCCCCGCACGCGACCACCGTGATCAAGCCCGGCATGACCTTCACCATCGAGCCGATGCTGACTCTGGGCACCCACGAGTACGACATGTGGGAGGACGGCTGGACGGTCGTCACCAAGGACCGCAGGCGCACGGCCCAGTTCGAGCACACGCTGGTGGTCACGGAGACGGGCGCGGAGATCCTCACGCTGCCGTAGCCCTGTGCCGCAGTTCCGGGCCGGGCGGGATTTTTCGATCGGGTGTCGCACCCCGGCCCCACCGGGTACGTTTTTACCGACAGGACGTCGGGAACCAGTTGACTTAGGTAAGCCTAACTTGAGACGATCATACTGGTTCCCGCACCCCTCGGTCCCCGGAGGCGCGCCTTGACCACCACTGCGACCACGCCGTTCTCCACCCTCATCCGTACTGCCTCGCACGAGCAGCACACGGAGGCGGAGACGTCGACGTTCATGGGCGACCTGCTCGGCGGCCGGCTCGGGGTCGACGCGTACGCCCGCTACACCGAGCAGCTCTGGTTCGTGTACCGGGCCCTGGAGGAGGGCGCCTGTGCGCTCGCCGACGACCCGGTGGCGGGGCCGTTCATACAGCCCGAGCTGATGCGCACGGCCTCGCTGGAACGGGACCTGGCCCACCTGCGCGGCGCCGACTGGCAGCGCGGCGCGAGCCCGCTGCCCGCGACGGCCGCGTACGCGGCGCGCGTCTCCGAGTGCGCGCGGACCTGGCCCGCCGGGTATGTGGCGCACCACTACACGCGCTACCTCGGTGATCTGTCGGGCGGGCAGATCATCCGCGACAAGGCGGAGCGCACGTGGGGGTTCGCCCGCAAGGGCGACGGCGTACGGTTCTACGTCTTCGAGGGGATCGCCAACCCGGCGGCGTTCAAGCGGGGTTATCGCGTTCTGCTCGACGCGTTGCGTGCGGATGAGCTGGAGCGGCGGCGGGTTGTCGAGGAGTGCAAGCGGGCTTTTGCTTTGAACACGGCTGTGTTCAGGGAGCTGGGGGAGTTGTTCCGGGCCAGCGCGTAGCGCTCCGCGGGGGGGGCGGGGTTCTGGGCGCGGGGTGGTCGGGGGCTTTCGCGCAGTTCCCCGCGCCCCTGAACCCTCTTTCGGCCTCGGGCCGTGCGTGGTGCTCGCGCAGTTCCCCGCGCCCCTCAAACCCCATGTCCCCGCGGGCCGTACGTGCTTGCTCGCGCAGTTCCCCGCGCCCGTGCAGGGCGCCCGGGACCCGTTGGCGGGGCCGCGCGATGTCGCAGCCCCGCTCCCTAAAGGCTCTGGCTCACGGCACGTTCCAGGAGTACCCGGCCGCCTAGTTCGATCGTGTTGTCCGGGCCCGGGGCCGTCAGGAGTTGGGAGCCCCGGCCCTGGGTGATGTTCAGGGCCCGGCCCAGGGTTTGGGTGAGGAGCAGGGCCGCCGCTCCCGTTGCCTCGTCCTCGTCGATTCCGTCGCCCCGGCCGGGAAAGGCGCGGGCCCTTACTCGGCCTGCCGCCTCGTCCTGCCAGGACCAGGCGTATATCCACTCCCCCGGCTCCGGGACCGTCAGCGCGTCCACCTCGGCCGGCGAGGCGTACTGGCGCAGGGTACGTGGCGGGGCCCAGTCGGCTCGGGCCGTGATCCAGGTGAACTCGCCGTCCTGGCGGGCGAAGATGTCGCCCATCGGGAGTTCGAGGACGTCCAGGTCCAGGAGCCACGCGGCGCCGACGACCGGGTGGCCGGCGAACGGGAGGCGCACTCCCGGGGTGTAGATCTCGACCGTGCCGCGCTCGGGGTCGTCCACGAACACGGTCTCGCTGAAGCCGAGTTGACGCGCCAGCTCCTGCCGGGCCCCCTCGCCGGGCACGGTCGCGCCGTCGCGCACCACTCCGAGGGCGTTGCCGTGCCGGCCGTCGGGGCCGCAGAAGACCCTGAGCACGTCGATTAGTACGTCTCTCTCGCTCACACGCGGATTGAAGCAGGCGGCAGGGCCGACCTCCCGGTCGGGGTGCACCCCTGCCTGTCGAGAGGTTCAGGCCCGGGGCGCCGTCGTGGTCGTCCCTTCGTGACCTTGGCCTTGCGGCGGCGCACGCGGACCGGGTCGCCGTACTGCACGACGGGCGGATCGCGGGGTGCTTGACGCGGAGCTGATCGGCCGGGTCTGCCGGCAGCCCGTGGAGGTGCTCGCGCATCCCCGCAGGGGCACGCCACTGCTGGTGCCCCGGCGTGATCCGTGACCCTGCCGTGACCGGTGAGAGCTGAATCACGCACCCAGTGGGTATCGGCCAGGTAAGGCTCGGTTAAGTTAGGTCCGCCTCAGTCGACCCGTCGACCCTGAACCCAGCGTGGAGCCCGCATGCGACCCGTCCGTACCTCCGTAGTCACCGCCGCAGCTGCCGTCGCGGCACTGACCGCCGTCACGGGCTGCGCCGACAAGAGCGACGCCAAGTCGGGCGGCGCCGGTGACGCGATCCAGGTGACCGCCACCGACAGCTCCTGCAAGCTCTCGAAGACCGAGTTCCCGGCCGGGCACGTCAAGTTCGACATCGAGAACAAGGGCTCCAAGGTCACCGAGGTCTACCTGCTCTTCCCGGACGACCGCATCGTCGCCGAGCGCGAGAACATAGGCCCCGGCCTGAAGCAGCAGCTCACCGCCGAGGTCAAGGCCGGCTCCTACGAGGTCGCCTGCAAGCCCGGCATGAAGGGCGACGGCATCCGCCAGAAGGTCGACGTCACCGGCGGCACCGCCGTCAAGCGCAACCCGCAGCTGGACACGGCCGTCGCCGAGTACCGCAAGTACGCGCAGGAGCAGGCCGACGAGACGCTGCCCAAGGTCAAGGTCTTCACCGACGCGGTGCGGGCCGGCGACGTGGAGGCCGCCAAGAAGGCGTTCGCCCCCTCGCGCCTCGGCTGGGAGCGCACCGAGCCGGTCGCCGAGTCCTTCGGCGACATCGACCCGAAGACGGACACCCGCGAGGACGGCCTGGAGAAGGGCCAGAAGTGGACCGGCTGGCACCGTCTGGAGAAGTCGCTCTGGGCCGACAACAAGATCGGCCAGGACGAGAAGGACCTCGCCACCGAGCTCGACAAGGACCTGGCGGACTGGCAGAAGCGGGTCGGCACCGCCGAGATCACCCCGACCTCGATGGCCAACGGCGCCAAGGAACTCCTCGACGAGGTCGCCACCGGGAAGATCACCGGTGAGGAGGACCGCTACAGCCACACCGACCTGTCCGACTTCAAGGGCAACGTCGAGGGCGCGCAGAAGGCGTACGAGCTGCTCAAGCCGGTCGCCTCGAAGAACGACCCGGCGCTCGCCACCGAGCTGGACAAGCAGTTCGCGGCCCTGAACACGCTGCTCGACAAGTACCGCACGGACAAGAACTCCTACGACTTCACCGCGTACGACAAGGTCGGCGCGAGCGACCGCAAGCAGCTCTCCGACACGGTGAACGCGCTCGCCGAGCCGCTGTCCAAGCTCGCCGCCGCCGTCACCAAGTAACGCCCGGAGCCAGGAGGAGATCCGTCATGAGTGAAACGACCGAGACCGCCGGCCCCGGCAGGGCCCCGTCGCGCCGGGCACTCCTCGGGTGGGGCGGCGCAGGGCTCGCGCTCGGCGCGGCCGCGGCCGGTGGTGCCGTGGCCGTCGTCAAGGACGGCGGCAGCGACGCGGTGCCCGCCGCGGACACGGGCGCCGCGGTGCCCTTCCACGGCGCCCACCAGGCCGGCATAGCCACCGCCGTCCAGGACCGGCTGCACTTCGCCTCGTTCGACGTGACGACGAAGGACCGCGCCGAGCTCGTCCAGCTCCTCAAGGACTGGACGGCGGCGGCCGCCGCGATGACCGAGGGCAAGCCGGTCGGCGAGGGCGCCTACGGCGGGCTCGCCGAGGCGCCGCCGGACGACACCGGTGAGGCGCTCGGCCTCAAGCCGTGCCGGCTGACCCTGACGTTCGGCGTCGGCCCCTCCCTCTTCGCCAAGGACCGCTTCGGCCTTGAGGCCAAGCGGCCCGAGGCGCTCGTCGACATCGAGCAGTTCCCCGGCGACAACCTGGACGCGGCGCGCAGCGGCGGCGACCTGTGCGTGCAGGCCTGCGCGGACGACCCGCAGGTCGCGGTGCACGCGATCCGCAACCTGGCCCGCATCGGCATGGGCAAGGTCGCCATCCGCTGGTCGCAGCTCGGCTTCGGCAAGACGTCCTCGACGACGCCGGACGCGCAGACCCCGCGCAACATGATGGGCTTCAAGGACGGCACCCGGAACATCTCGGGCACCGACGCCAAGGCCCTCGACGACCACGTGTGGGTCGGCGCGAAGGACGGCAGCGACTGGATGACCGGCGGCTCCTACCTGGTGGCCCGCCGCATCCGGATGCACATCGAGACCTGGGACCGCACCTCGCTCCAGGAGCAGGAGGACGTCTTCGGCCGCGACAAGGGCGAGGGCGCGCCGGTCGGCAAGGCCAAGGAGCGCGACGAGCCGTTCCTGAAGGCGATGAAGCCGACCGCGCACGTCCGCCTCGCGCACCCCGACTCCAACGACGGCGTACGCATCCTGCGCCGCGGCTACTCCTTCACGGACGGCACGGACGGCCTCGGCCGCCTGGACGCGGGCCTGTTCTTCCTGGCCTACCAGCGTGACGTCCGCAAGGGCTTCCTGCCCCTCCAGCGCTCCCTGGCCCGCCATGACGCGCTCAACGAATACATCCAGCACGTTGGTTCGGCGATTTTCGCGGTCCCGCCGGGCGTCCGCGACAAGGACGACTGGTGGGGCCGGGGACTCTTCGGCTGAGAGGAAGACATGTTCGCCAACTATCTGATCGGCCTGCGCGAGGGACTCGAGGCAAGCCTGGTCGTGTGCATCCTGGTCGCGTACCTGGTGAAGACCGACCGCCGCGACGCCCTGAAGCCCGTGTGGATCGGCGTGGCGGTGGCCGTCTTCGTGGCGTTCGCGTTCGGCGCCGGGCTCGAATTCGGCTCCCAGGAGATGACGTTCAAGGCCCAGGAGGCGCTCGGCGGTTCGCTGTCGATCATCGCCGTCGGCCTGGTCACCTGGATGGTGTTCTGGATGCGGCGCACCGCGCGGCACCTGAAGACCGAGCTCCAGGGCAAGCTCGACTCGGCGCTGCGGATGGGCACCGGCGCGCTGGTCGCGACCGCGTTCCTGGCGGTCGGCCGGGAGGGCCTGGAGACCGCGCTGTTCGTGTGGACCTCGGTGCACGCGGCCGGCTCCGACAACGGCACCTTCCAGCCGATGATCGGCGCCCTCCTTGGCCTCGCCACCGCGGTGTTCCTGGGCTGGCTGTTCTACCGCGGCGCCCTGAAGATCAACTTGGCGAAGTTCTTCACCTGGACCGGCGGCATGCTGGTGGTCGTCGCGGCGGGCGTCCTCGCGTACGGGGTGCACGACCTCCAGGAGGCGGACTTCCTGCCGGGCATCAACTCGCTTGCCTTCGACATCAGTTCGACGATCGAGCCGGACAGCTGGTACGGCACCCTGCTCAAGGGCGTCTTCAACTTCCAGCCCGACCCGACCGTCGTCCAGGTCTCGGTCTGGGTCCTGTACCTGATCCCCACGCTCGTGTTCTTCTTCGCCCCGGTAGGGTTCCGGAAGTCCGTGGGGACTACGAGGGTCGAGGGGCAGAAGGCGGTTCATGAGCAGGGTGAGTCGGCTGACGGCGGGGCTCGCGACGGCGACCGTACTGACGGTGACCGCGAGCGGCTGCGTGACGGTGCACGGGGAGCGGGAAGTCGTACCGTCGGCGACGAAGGCTGAGGCCGCCGAGGCGCTCACCGCGTTCACCGACGCCTACAACAAGGCGGACAAGGCGTACGACCCGGCCCTGGACGCGGGCCGGGTCACCGGCGCGTTCGGCGCCACCACGCAGGCGGGCTTCACGGCGGCACACGTGACGAATCCGGCGGGCAACGCCCGGCACTCGGAACTGCGGCTGACGGACGCCACGTACACGATCCCCAAGCAGGCCGGCTGGCCGCGCTGGTTCGTCGCCGACACCGACTCCAACCGCGACCAGGACGACAAGGGCCCGAACGACACCCGCTGGCTGCTGCTGTTCATACGCAACGGCCCCGAGCAGGTGTGGAAGCTGGCCTACCTGTCCATCCTGGGCGTCAAGGACGTCCCCGCCTTCAAGACGGACAAGGACGGCTGGGCCGAGCCGGTACGCCCCGACGACCCCTCGCTCGCGGTCGCCCCCAAGGACCTGAGCGCGGACTACGCCTCCTACCTCCAGGACGGCAAGCCGCCCGTGTTCGCGGCCGGCGAGCACACCAGCGGCTGGCGCGACGCCCGCCAGAAGAACGCGGTACGGTCCGGCCGGATCAGCCAGTTCCTCGACCAGCCCCTGACCGGGGGCGACTTCGCCCCGCTGGGCCTGCGCACCGCGGACGACCGCGCCCTGGTCTTCTTCGCGGCCCGCCACTTCGAGCGCCAGACCGCCGCGAAGGGGGTCCGCCTGGACATCTCCCCCGACGAGAAGGCCCTGCTGACCGGCCAGGTCACGTCCTCCCTGACAAGGGAGTGGATCTCGAACGAACTGGCCCTGGTCCCGCCCCAGGGCCCCGTCGTCGTGGCGAACCGGGTGCAGGGGCTGGTGGGAGTGAAGGGGGAGTAGCGCTCCGCGGGGCGGGGGTCCGCCCCAGGCAGCCGAACGGCAGGGCCGGGCTACCTGCCCAGCGGCCAGGCTGCCGCGTGGGGCCCCGCATCGCCCGCATACCGCGCACACGCATCCGTCAACGCCTCCAGCAACGTCAGCGGATCCACCAGCGCGTGCTCCGGCCCCCGGACCCACCCCACCTCGAGCTCCCCCGGCAGCCGCGCGGGCGGCACGAGGACGTAGCTTCCCCGGCAGTGCCAGCGCAGCCCCGGGTGCTCGTCCATCGTCTCGGGGTGGCAGTCCAGCTCACAGGGCCACCACTCGTCCTCGTCCTCGGGCGTGCCCCGGGTCGCGGTGAAGAAGAGCATGCGCCCGTGGTCGCCGTCACCGGCGGCCTCGGCGACGGGCCCGACGTCGATCCCCTCGGACAGGAGCCGGGCCAGCGCCTCGCGCCCCGCTTCGAGCGGTACGTCGAGCACGTCGTGGACCATGCCGGTCGCGGTGATGAAGTTGGCCTCGGGCTGCCCGAGCGCCCAGCGCTCGATCTGCGCGCGGTCGGTGGTGGACTGCGTCTGCCAGGCGAAGGAGACGGGGTGGCGGGCGGGCGTGGGACAGCCCATCCGCTCGCAGGAACACGAGTAGCCGACGGGGTACGCGGCGGGCGCCAGGGGCAGGTCTGCGGCGGCCACGGCCAGCAGCAGGCCGAGCCGGCCCTGGTCCGCGCCCGGAGCGTCCTTGGGCCGCCTGCGCAGCCAGCGGGACAGTTTGCTCTCCTCGCCGCGGGAACGGCCGAACTCAGCGCCCATCTATCCCCTCACCTCACCGTCGACCCCGAGGGACTTTCATCCACTAGGGACTCTTGTCCACGAGGAACATCGTCCCACCATCCTGCTCCCCGGGTGACCGCACCGGACATCCGGGGTGTGTGACATGACCCGCCCGTGACCATCGGACGGCGTCGACGTGAGCAGGGCGGGTCGATTCGGCGGCCCGCGGCCCCCAGGGGTGGGGCCGGGCAAAAATACCCGGACGGTTCACTGCGCGGACGCCCGTCACGGCGGACCATGGGCTGCACGCGGCCGCGCACTCGTGCGGCCCAAGTCGCCCGTGAGGAGCCCTCATTGCCTCGTGAAGCCCGTGACGTCCGTACGCAGAGAACCGCCCGACCCCGGCGCTATCTGATGTGCCCACCGGCACACTTCAAGGTCACGTACTCCATCAATCCCTGGATGGACCCCGAGAAGCCGGTCGACCTGCCGCTGGCCCTGGCCCAGTGGGAGGACCTGCGCGACCGCTACCGCTCGCTCGGCCACACCGTCGAGCTGCTCGACCCGCGCCCCGAGCTGCCCGACATGGTCTTCGCCGCCAACGGGGCCACCGTGATCGACAACCGGGTCCTTGGCGCCCGCTTCGCGCATCCCGAGCGCGCGGCGGAGGCCGAGGTCCACCTCGACTGGTTCCGGGCGCACGGCTTCACCACCGTCCACGAGCCCTCGCACATCAACGAGGGCGAGGGCGACTTCGCCGTCACCGACTCGTATCTCCTGGCCGGACGCGGTTTCCGGTCCAGTCCGCTCTCGCACGACGAGGCCCAGGAGTTCTTCGGCCGCCCGGTCATCGGGCTCGATCTCGTCGACCCGCGCTACTACCACCTGGACACGGCCCTGTGCGTCCTGGACGACTCGGCCGACGAGATCATGTACTACCCGCCGGCCTTCTCCGCCGGCAGCCGGGCCGTGCTGGCCCGGCTGTTCCCGGACGCGCTGATCGCCGAGGAGCCGGACGCGGCAGCGCTCGGGCTCAACGCGGTGAGCGACGGGCACCACGTCCTGCTCCCCCAGGGTGCCATCGGTCTCTTCGGCCCGCTGCGGGCCCGCGGGTACGAGCCGATCGGCATGGACCTGGGCGAGCTGCTCAAGGGCGGCGGCAGCGTGAAGTGCTGCACCCAGGAAATCCGTTCCTGACTAGGAGGGCGACTGAGCGGAGTGGGGCGGCCAGGGGTCGCCCCACTCGGCATCCCGGGCCGCCCGGTACAGCGTCCCGTGCCGCTTGCTGACCGTCTCGCGGCGCAGCTGCTCCTCGGCCGTGCACAGGTCGAGCAGCACCTGCCCCTTGCGGATCTGCGGCCGCCGGACGATCCGGGCCGGGGCGGGTTCGGGGGTGAACCTGGTGGCGGCGACGTAGCTGAACTTCTCGTCCTCGTACGCCAGTGAACCGCCCTTGATCTGGCGGTGCAGCGAGGAGCGGCTGACCCGGGCCGAGAAGTGGCACCAGTCGGTGCCGGGCTCGATGGGGCAGGCGGCGCTGTGCGGGCAGGGCGCGGCGACGCGCAGGCCCGCCGCGATGAGCCGGTCGCGCGCCTCGATGATCCGGGCGTAGCCGTCGGGGGTGCCGGGTTCGACGATGACGACGGCGCCGGTGGCTGCCGCGGCCGCCGTGTCGATCAGGGTGCGGCGGTCGTCGGGGGTGAGCTCGTTCAGGACGTACGAGACGGTGACGAGGTCGGCGCGCTCCAGGGTGAGGGCCGAGCCGATGCGGGCGCGCTCCCAGCGGGCGGTGCGCAGGCCGGGCAGCCCGGAGGCCTCGGCGAGTTCGCGGCCGACGGCGAGCGCGGGCTCTGCCCAGTCCAGGACGGTGGTGGCCACGGGGGTGTCCGCGTCCTCCCAGGCCTCGGCGACCGCCCAGCTCGCGGAGCCGGTGCCGCCGCCGATGTCGGTGTGCGTGGCGGGCGTCCACGACCTCGACGCGTCCCGGAACGCGTCGAGCGCGGAGCGCACCGCCTCGAAGGTGGCGGGCATCCGGTACGCGGCGTAGGCGGCGACGTCGGAGCGGTCGCGCAGCACCGGGGCGTGGGTGGGGACGACGCCGCGGTAGTGGCCGATCAGCCGGTCGACGGCGCCCGTGGCCTGCGAGGGGGGAAGACCGTCGAGCAGCCCGGCGAGCGCCGAGCGCAGGACGTCCGGGACGGGGAGGGAGTGGTTCACCGGGTTCACCGGGGGAGTCTACTTTTGCCGCGCCGGGTCTCCGGACGCTCCGGCCGCCGCGGCGGGGGACTCGCCCCTGCGCTGCCAGGGCCGGCACAGGAGCAGGAAGCAGAGCAGGGCCGCGACGGCCGAGGCGAGCTGGACGACCGCCATCGGCACGGCCGTCGCCTCGCCCGCGATGCCGACCAGCGGCGATGCGACCGCGCCGACCAGGAACGAGGACGTGCCAAGCAGCGCGGAGGCGGAACCGGCCGCGTTCGGCGTGCGCATCAAGGCCTGGGCGTTGGTGTTCGGCATGGCGAGACCCATCGCCGACATCAGCACGAACAGGCCGGCCGCGATCGGCGCGAGGCCCACCTCGCCGAACACCCCGGACGTCATGAGGAGCAGCGCGGTTGCCGCCAGCGTGATGACGGCGAGCCCGAAGCCGAGCGCCTTGTCCAGGCTGACCCGGCCGATGAGCAGCTTGCCGTTGATCTGGCCGACGACGACCAGGCCGACGGAGTTCAGGCCGAACAGCAGGGAGAAGGTCTGCGGGGAGGCGCCGTAGATCTCCTGCACCACGAAGGGGGAGGCGGAGATGTAGGCGAACAGCGCGGCGAAGGCGAGACCGCCCGCGAGCATGTAGCCGGTGAAGACCCGGTCCCTGAGCAGGCCGCCCATGGTGCGCAGGGCCTCGCCGACGCCGCCGGAGTGCCGCCGGTCCGCGGGCAGCGTCTCGTGCAGCCACTTCCACACGACGGCGGTGAGCAGCACGCCGATCACGGTCAGCACGACGAAGACGCCTCGCCAGTCGGTGAGCCGCAGCACCTGTCCGCCGATCAGCGGGGCCACCACGGGGGCCACGCCGGAGATCAGCATCAGGGTGGAGAAGAAGCGGGCCATCTCGACGCCGTCGTAGAGGTCGCGCACCACGGCGCGCGCGATCACGATGCCCGCGGCGCCGGCCAGACCCTGCAAAAGGCGGAAGCCGATGAGAAGTCCGACGTTGGGCGCGAAGGCGCAGACCACGGTGGCCAGGACGTACACGACCATGCCGATGAGCAGCGGCCGGCGGCGGCCCCACTTGTCGCTCATCGGCCCGACGACGAGCTGGCCGAGCGCCATGCCGGCCAGGCACGCGGTGAGGGTGAGCTGGACGGTCGCGGCGGGTGAGCGCAGCGCGTCGGTGACCTCGGGCAGAGCCGGCAGGTACATGTCCATGGAGAGCGGCGGGAGCGCGGTGAGCCCGCCGAGCACCAGCGTGACCAGGAGACTCGTGCGGCGGACGGCGGCGGTCGCGGCGGCACCGGGCGCCTTCGCGTCGGCCGTGGTCGTTATGTGGCCCTGGGTGTCCTGGCCCCCGCGCTCCGGCATCGCTTTCACTCCTGAAAGTTGAATCGAATAACCATGTTCTCAGCCGGACCCGGGTGACGGGACCACTCGGGAGGAACGGGAAAGGAGGGACGGGTCACACGGCTCCCCCATGAGCGGCAAGCGGCTCCCCCGTGAAGGGCGGGCGGCTCCCCCATGAGTGGCAGACGGCTCCACATCGCGGACGAGCCGTCTCACGCACGAGCCCCTCCCGTACGCTCCGGGCTCATGGACATCACCTCGCCCAAGCCCCAGAAGTCTGCCGTCGTGACCGGTGCCGGGTCCGGCATCGGCCGTTCCGTGGCGCTCGCGCTGGCCGGCGCGGGCTGGTCGGTGACCTTGGCCGGGCGCCGTGCCGAGGCCCTGGAGGAGACCGCGGCGCTGGCCGGCAAGGACGCCGACGTGCTCTGCGTCCGCACGGATGTGACCTCTGCGGATGAGGTCGGGGCGCTGTTCGCCGCGACCCGGGATGCCTACGGGCGGGTGGACCTGCTGTTCAACAACGCGGGGACGTTCGGGCCCGGCGGGGTGCCGGTCGAGGACCTGTCGTACGAGGCCTGGCGTTCGGTGGTCGACGTGAACCTGAACGGCGCGTTCCTGTGCGCGCAGGCGGCGTTCCGGGCCATGAAGGAGCAGGATCCGCAGGGCGGCCGGATCATCAACAACGGCTCGATCTCGGCGCACGCCCCACGGCCCAACTCGGTGGCGTACACGGCGACGAAGCACGCGATGACGGGGCTCACCAAGTCGCTGTCCCTGGACGGGCGCCGGTACCGGATCGCCGTCGGGCAGATCGACATCGGCAACGCGGCGACCGAGATGACGCAGCGCATGCAGACCGGGGTTCCGCAGGCCAACGGGGAGCTGGCGGTGGAGCCGGTGATGGACGCGGCGGACGTGGCGCGGACGGTGCTGCACATGGCGGAGCTGCCGCTTGAGGCGAACATCCAGTTCGCGACGGTGCTGGCGACGGCGATGCCGTACATCGGCCGGGGCTGAGACCGGGCCGCCCCGTTTCAAGCCGGGGCCGAGCCGTTCCCGGGTGGCCGGAATAGGCGGTCCAGCAGGGCAGTTGAGGCGGTCATGACGAACAACGCGCAGCCCGAGATCCTCCGCTACACCGCCTTCTCCGCCGACCCCGCCGGGGGCAATCCGGCCGGGGTCGTCCTGGACGCCTCGGGCCTCGACGACGCCGGGATGCAGGAGATCGCCGCCGAGCTCGGCTACAGCGAGTCGGCGTTCCTGACGGCGCCGCCGGAGGGGCTCGGCGAGCCGGGGCGGGCCTTCACGCTGCGGTTCTTCAGCCCGCAGGCCGAGGTGCCGTTCTGCGGGCACGCCACGGTGGCGACGGCGATCGCGCTCGGCGAGCGGATCGGCACCGGGGAGCTGACCTTCGCGACCCCGGCCGGTACGGTCCCGGTGACCGTCGCCGAGAACGCGGCGAGCGGGGGCCTGCGCGCCACTCTGACCAGCGTCGAGCCGCACTCGGAGCCCGTCGACGAGAAGGATCTCGCCGAGGCGCTGGCCGCCCTCGACTGGCCGGCCGGGGACCTCGACCCCGCGATCGTGCCCCGGATCGCCTTCGCCGGAGCCCGCCATCTCGTCCTCGGCGCGGCCACCCGCGAGCGCCTCGCGGACCTCTCCTACGACTTCGACCGGCTCACGGCGCTGATGCACCGCCTCGACCTCACCACCGTCCAACTGGTGTGGCGCGCCTCGGAGTCGGTCTTCCACGTCCGCGACCCGTTCCCGGTCGGCGGGATCGTCGAGGACCCGGCGACGGGCGCGGCGGCGGCCGCGTTCGGGGCGTACGCGCGTGAACTCGGCCTGGTCGCCCAGGAGTCGGAGCTGACGCTCCATCAGGGTGAAGACCTGGGGCGCCCCGGCGTGCTGACCGTGACGCTGCGTGCGGGTGACACGCGGGTGGGGGTGAGCGGGACGGGTGCGCGGATCCCTTCCTGACCCTGGGCGGGTCGGGCCTGGCGGCTGTCGCACGGGGCGCGTGAACCCGGGGCGGGTCAGGCCTGGCCGGTCTCGAAGCGGCTGACCTTGCCTCCGTCGACGGTGAAGCGCCAGGAGGTGCGCATCTCGCCCCAGGTGTCGTTGCGGTAGTTGGCGACCAGGCCGAGCCCGTCGTGCGTCTGCTTCTCGATGTCCATGTGGCCGCCGGAGGAGAAGATCTCGCGCTCGGTCCAGTCGGCGACGTCGCGGTCCGAACCGTCGTCGGACATGGTGGCCCCGGGCGTCAGGGCGGCGGCGAAGGCCTCGCGGTCACCGGAGTTGAGCGCGCCGACGAAGGCGCGGACGGCCGGTTCGGTCAGCTTGTCGAGGGCGATGGTCACGGTCTTCTCTCCCGGTCGGTACGGAACGCTTCGCCCCCCCAGGACCCCAGGACATCCCACCTCGCCCCGGTGCGCCATCGGTGCTCCGCCGGATGGCACCGTGGACGCATGGACGACGCCACCTGGAACTCCCCCTGGCCCACGGTCACCGCGCTGCACGCCTGGCTCACCGAGCAGAGCCCCGTACCGCCCGAGCAGCAGACGCTGCTGCGGATGCTGAAGCTGTCGGAGGAAGTGGGGGAGGTCGCACAGGCGGTCATCGGGGCGACCGGGCAGAACCCTCGCAAGGGGGTTTCGCACAGCTGGCAGGATGTCCAGGCCGAGCTCTGCGACGTCATTGTCACGGCGATGGTTGCCTTGACCACCCTTACTCCCGACGCGGAAGGGGTCTTCGATGCCCACCTCGCCAAGGTGGCCCGGCGGTCGCTCGGCAGCGGCTGAGCCCTTTGCGGGGTGCGAGTATTCATCCGCGGGCCGGTGGGGGCTGGTCGCGCGGTTCCCCGCGCCCCTGTAGGGCACCCGGCACCACCGCTCGCGCCCACGCGGCGAAGCCGCACATGTCACAGCCCCGCGCCCCTGTAGGGCACCCGGCACCACCGCTCGCGCCCACGCGGCGAAGCCGCACATGTCAGGGCCCCGCGCCTCTTCAGGGCGCCTCCGGCAAGCGCAGGGTTGTCACCGCGCCGCCCGTCGGGGCGTTGGAGAAGCGCAGGGCGATGCCCAGGGCCTCAGCCTGGCCCGCCGCGATCGTCAGGCCCAGGCCGTGGCCCCTTCCCCGGCCGGGGTCGCCGGTGCGGAAGCGTTGGGGGCCGCTGTCGATCAGTTCGGCGGGGTAGCCGGGTCCGTGGTCGCGGATCTCGACGACCGGGCCGTTCACCGTGAGGGTCACCGGGGGCGCTCCGTGCCGGTGGGCGTTGACGACGAGGTTGGCGAGGATCCGGTCGAGCCGGCGCCGGTCGGTGCGTACGGTCGCGTCGCCTACGACGTGGACCTCGCAGTCCAGCGCCGTGGCGCGGACCGCGCGCTCCACCAGCGGGCCCAACTCGTGCTCGGCCAGCTCGGGTTGATCGGCGCCCGCGTCGAGGCGGGAGATCTCCAGGAGGTCCTCGGTGAGGGTGTGCAGCGCCTTGAGCCGGTCGTTGATCATCTCCTTGGGGCGCCCCTCGGGCAGCAGCCCGGCGGCGGCCAGCAGCCCGGTGAGCGGGGTGCGCAGCTCGTGCGCGACGTCGGCGGTGAAGCGCTTCTCCGACTCCAGACGGCGTTGCAGAGAGGCCGCCATCGAGTCCAGGGCGACGGCGACCGCCGTCACCGCGTCGCGTTCGGCGGCCTTGCCTCCGGGCGGGATGCCGGTGCGCACGTCGAGGTCGCCCTCGGTGATCCGGCGCGCGACGGTGGCCGTGTGCCGCAGCCGCCGGCTGATCCGCCCGGCGAAATAGGTCCCGGCCAGCGTGACGCTGCCCGCCGCGAGCAGCGCGGAGCCGAGGATCGCGGTGTCCATCTGGCGCAGGTGGTCGCGGGTGCCCGCGTACGGGATGGACACCGCGAGGACGTGCCCGCCGGCCGGGGCCGCCGCCCACATGACCGCCTTGCCGTCCTGCTTGCCGACCATCAGCCCGCGCTCGCCGCTCATCGCCAACTCCCGCAGCTCTCCCGGGAGTTGAACGGAGTCGAGGATGGCGGCGTGTCCGTCGGTGGTCTCGGTGCCGTACGCGTACTCCTTGAGCGCGGCGTCCAGGCTCTGCCGCGCCTCCTTGCGGACCTCGTCCACCCGCTGGCGGGTCAGAACGTTGTGCACGAGAACGCCGAGGATCGCGGCGACGGCGCAGGCCACCCCGGCCACGGTGAGCACGATCTTCCAGCGCAGGCCGTACGTCCAGCCCGGCCGCAGCCGCTCCTGCCAGGCCGTCACGAGGGGCCGCCGGGTGCGGGCGACGGCGTGACGCAGGGGAGGCCGGAAGTCTGCTTGAGGGCGCGGCAGGTGTCGAGCTTGAGCTCGATGAGGGCCATCATCCTGCCGTCCCAGCCGTAGTGCGAGACGTAGACGAACCGGTCGTTGGAGGTGGGTTCGCGGATGGCGAGGTGCCCGGCGGCGAGTTCGACGCCTTCGAGGACCGCGCGCCGCGAGAAGACCCGGGTCACGCTGCCGTCGACCACGTGGTAGACCCGCATCTCGCTGGCCCGGCCGTCGATGTCGACGGCGGTGATCAGCTCGGCCCGTCCGTCGTCGGTCAGGTCCCGCAGCACCGGTTCGCGCACCCCGCACCCGGCGGCCCGGACGCAGCCCGCGACCCGCTCGGCGGCCCGGCGGTCCACGAGCCGGCCGGTGCCCCGGTCCTCGCGTTCGGTGGCGGTGAGGTCGGCCTTGACGACGGCGAGCGGGTCGGCGTCGCGCATGTCGCCGGAGGCCACCTTCGCGATGCCGGGCACGGCGAAGGGCCGGCCGCGCTGCTGCTCGGGGCCGGCCGGGGAGGGCCGGGACTGCGGCCACAGCGGTTCCGGCGGGGCCACGCTCGCCGCCGCCCCGTCACGGTGCAGCCCCTCCATGTCCGCGCAGCCCGTCAGTACGGCGACGAGGCAGCCGGCCAGGAGGAGCCGCCGCACGCGGCGGCGGCCGGGACCCGCGCGCTCAGCCAAGCTGCCCGAGCATGCCGGTGACGGAGTTGAGCGCGGTGTGCACCGAGGGGGCGACGGCCGTATCGGCGAGATAGAACCCGAACCCGGCGCAGACGAGCGCGTGGGAGATTTTCGTGCCTCCTTTGCGGCAGAGGAAGAAGGCGCACGCTGCGAGCGCCAGCATCACGGGAAAGTGAAAGGAAGACACGGCGTTTCACCTCGTGTGTCCCCGAGCCGAACTGTGCGGCATCCCCGCCGCCTCGAATGGAGCGCGGGCTTCCGGTCGGTACCGCAGAGATCACGGTACGACCGCGGGTCCCGTTCCGCCACACGGAGGATGAGCGGGTGATGACGTGGGGTGATATGGGCAGGTGGGAGGGGTGCGGTGCCGTGAGATCGCCGGGCGGAAGGCGCGTGACCCGGCGTCGGGCGGAAGGCGCGGGCCACCGGCACAGGGAGGCCCCGGGCGTCCGCGCAGCAGGTGAGATCCGGCCAACCGAACAACGAAATCCGAAGATGACTGGCTGGTAGGGATAGATCAACACGCTGTCATCACGCTAACGTCGGTCCCGCGCCGCCACACCCAGGGCATCGGGCCCTGCTGGGACTTGCGGCGCCAGGGGAAATTGACGTTGACGACTGCCATAGCTGGCGTTTTCGCCGTGCACCCGTACACCCCGCACTGCCAGGTGATCCACGACGAGGGCGATCACGCCGTCATCGGTATCTCGTCCGGCAACGGCTACTTCACGCACGAACGCGTCCTCGACCTCGCCAACTGGGGTCTGGAGCATTTCCGTCAGGTCGATCTGATCTGGACGGACCTGCATGTCGCCGAGATGTTCGAAGCTCTCGGCTATCCCCCGGTGGAGGCGCAGCGCAAGGCGGTGAAGAACCTCCGTGGTGTCCGCGCCAAGGTGACCGGCGCCGTGGGATTCCTCGACCCCGAGGGGAAGCGCCTGCGCGGACGCCCCATGTCCGCACTCCTGGAGATCCCCGCCTACCAGCGCATCCGTACCCGGCTCGACGACCTGCTGACCGCGGATCCCGAGTTCCGCGAGGTCTGTGATCAGCTCGCCGCGCGTTTCCTCGCCGGCAAGCTGAACGGGCAGCCGCCCACCGACCGGCAGCGTGAGGTGTGCATCAAGTACGTCTGCGCCGAGGTGCCGTTGTTCCTCGACACCCCGGCCATCCTCGACGTTCCCAGCTCCCTCAACTGCTACCACCAGGCGCTCCCCCTCGCGGAGCTGCTCTACGCGCGGGGCTACGGGCTGCGCGCCTCCCGCAACCAGGGCCACGCCATCATCAACCCCGCCGACACCCAGGAGCAGCCCGCATGACCACCGCCCTCAACCCCACCGCGCCGGGCTGCCCCGTGGACCACGACCAGCTGACGCGGTTCCCGTTCGACGCCAACGGCACCGCCCTGCCTCCCCAGATCGCGCAGCTCCTGGCCCATGAGCCGGTCAAGAAGGTCCGCACCATCGCCGGGGCGGAAGCGTGGCTGGTGTCTTCCTATCCGCTGTGCCGTCAGGTCCTCGACGACGACCGGTATTCGCTCGCCGAGACCTCCGCGCCCGGTGCGCCCCGGCAGTACGCGCTGACGATCCCGCCCGAGGTCGTCAACAACATGGGCAACATCACCGGCGCCGGACTCCGCAAAGCGGTGATGAAAGCCCTGAACCCCAAGTCGCCGGGGCTTGAGGACTGGCTGTACGAGCGCGCCCGCCACCTCGCGGACCGCCTGATGGCCGCCGGTGCGCCCAGTGATCTGCGGTACGACTTCACCGTGCCGTACTCCACAGCGCTGCACACCTACATCCTCGGCATCCCCGAGGCGGACTCCGGGAAGCTGTACGACTCGCTGCACATCGCGTTCATGAACTCCCCCCGCGAGATCCCCGCCGCGGCGATGAACTGGGACCGCGACATCGCGCACATGGTGCGGCGCCTCAACGACCCGGAAACCGGCGGCCTGTTGGGCGAACTCGCGGCCCTGCGCGACGACCCCGACTACGCGCACCTCACGGACGAGATGCTCGCCACGGTCGGCGTCACCATGTTCGGCGCCGGAGTCATCTCCGTCATGGGCTTCCTCACCATGGCGATCGTCTCTCTTGTCCAGCACCCGGAGCTCAAGGCGCGGCTCGTGGCCGACCCGTCCCTGATTCCGGCGGCGGTGGACGAGCTGCTGCGCATCAACCTGTCCATCGCCGACGGGCTGCCGCGCATCGCGACGGAGACCATGCTGCTCGGCGACGTCGAGATCCAGAAGGGGGAACTGGTCCTCGTCCTGGTCGAGGCCGCCAACCACGACCCGCAGGAGTTCGAGGACCCGCACACCGTGCGCCTGGACCGCCCCAACGCAAACGGTCACCTGTCGTTCGGCGGCGGCGGCCACTACTGCCCGGCGACCGCCCTCGGCAAGCGCCACGCGCAGATCGCCATCGAGGTGCTGCTCGACCGGATGCCCGGCCTCGACCTCGCCGTCCCCATCGAGCAGCTCGTGTGGCGCACCGGCTTCATGAAGCGCATCCCCGAGAGGCTGCCCGTCCTGTGGTGACCGGCCCCCGCTGACCGCCGGGCCGCCACGGCTCCCGCCCTCGCGCAGAACTCGGCCCCGAAGCCACGAAAAGGCCCCTGACCTGGTGTTTCACCTGGTCAGGGGCCTCTGCCGAGAGTGGCGACAGACGAGTCGGGCATATACGCCGGGTTCTGTACCCCGGGACCTCGCGGTCGTCGGGGCGACGGCCATCCATCTAGGACCGGCGTTGCCGCCGGCCTCGTGCGGTCTACCCGCGGACTCGGGCAGGCTGCCCTCGATCGTCCGCGCAGAGCCGCGTTTCACGGCGGCTCCTCTTGACCTTGCTCCGGGTGGGGTTTACCTAGCCGCCTGAGTCACCTCAGGCGCTGGTGGTCTCTTACACCACCGTTTCACCCTTACCCGGGACCGCCCTCTCTAAAAGAGCGCAGCCCGGGCGGTCTGTTCTCTGTGGCACTGTCCCGCGGGTTACCCCGGGTGGCCGTTAGCCACCACCCTGCCTTGTGGAGCCCGGACGTTCCTCGGGAAGATCCAGAGGATCTCCACGCGGCCGCCCGCCCGGCTCGTCTGCCGTGCCGACCATGCTACCCGGCGCGGGGCGGCACGACGCCCGCCGGTCCCGCCGAAAGGATCACTTGACCCTGCCGCAGCGTCAACGTTTCTACTGGAGCCATGAGGATCTCGGAGATCGCCGCGCTGGCAGGGGTGACCACGCGGGCCGTCAGGCACTACCACCACCTCGGCCTCCTGCCGGAACCGGCCCGGCTCGCCAACGGCTACCGGCAGTACTCGGTGCGGGACGCCGTCGCGCTCGCCCGCATCCGGCGGCTGACCGAGCTGGGCCTCGGCCTCGACGAGGTGCGGGACGTGATCGCCGACGACGCGGGGCACGAACTGATCGACGTGCTGGGCGAGTTGGACGCGGACCTGGCCCGCCAGGAGGCGGAGATCCGGGCCCGCCGGGCCCGCCTGGCCACGCTGCTCGCCCGCGCGAGGGCGGGCCGTCTGACGACGGACGACGAGCTCTCCCCCGAACTGGCCGATTTCTTCGCCGAGTTGGGTACGCGGGAGACGACCTCCCCCATGGCCGCCAAGGACCGCGAACTGCTCGCCCTCATGGAGACCGCCGCGGACCCCGAGGAGCGGGACCGCCTGATGGCCGCCGTACGGTCCGTGGCCGCCGCACCGGGCGCCGCCGAGCGCGCGCACGAGGTGTACGCCCTGCTCGACGCGCTGGCCGACGCCGACGTCGCGGACCCCCGGGTGGACGAAGCCGCGCGAGCGCTCGCCGACTGCCTCCCGCCCGAGCTGACGGCGCAGATCGCGGCGGCCACGACCCCGGCCGACCAGACCTTCCTCAAGGCCTTCCTCGCCGACTTCGCTCCCGCGCAGGCCGAGGCGGTACGCCGGGCGATGCTGCTGGTCTCGGAGAATCCAAAGAAATCGGAGAAGGGCGGGGTGGCGGAATGAAACGTGACGTCCTGCCGGAGCCGGTCCGACGACTGGCCGCGCACGAGGCACAGGTACTGAAGAGTTTCGGGCTGTGGATCGCCCGCCGTCGCCATCAAGTGGGCCCGGTGGACCGGGCGTTCGGGTACGCAAGCCCGCAGGCGGCGACGGTGTACGGGCTGACCTTCGTGTGCGTGGTCGAGACGATCGGGCTGTCGTTCCTGGTCCGTGACTGGCCGGCACTGCACGCGGTGCTGCTGGTCCTGGACCTGTACACGGTCGTCCTGGTCCTCGGCATGCAGGCCGCGGCCGTGACCCGGCCGCACGTGCTGACCCCGGACACCCTGCGCGTGCGCGCGGGCGCCCGGGTGGACCTGGTCATACCGCTGGCCCAAATAGCCCGAATCCGCAGGGAGTTGAAGTTCCAGGGTGCTGGCGGAACGGTGCCGGACGACGTCCTGGAACTGTCCGTCGGCTCCCAGACCTCCCTGACGGTGGAGCTGACCGAGCCCATCACCCACGTACAGCTCCTGGGAAAACGGCGTGAGGTGACGGTCGTACGGTTCCACGCGGACGAGCCGGGCGAGCTGGCGAAGGCGCTGCGGGCCGTCGTCGCGTAGGTCCGCTCACGCGGGGGCGAACAGGACCTTCAGGGTGCCGGGGTCGGCCTGGGTCAGGCGGACTCTGAGGCGCTCGCCGAGCGGGAGGGGCTTGTCGCCGCCCTCGATGCGGGCCACCACTGCCGGGTCGGTCAAGTGGACGGTGCCGACGGCCGGTCGTTGTTCCTTCACGTCGACGACCGTCGCGTCGAACACCTCGCCCACCCGGTCCTTGAGCAGGGCCGCCTCGACGATGTCCACACACTCGCGCTCCACGGTGTTGGCCCGGGTCGTGCCCGCGGCCATCTCCTTCGGGAGCCCTTCGAGCGCGGTGGCGACCCAGTCCGGCGGATCCTGGCCCGCCACCGCGGCGAGGCAGAGCTCACCGGCGTACCGGTCGACGAGGCGGCGCAGCGGGGCCGTGCAGTGGGTGTACGGGGCGGCCACCGCGGCGTGGACGGCGAGCTCGGGCTCGGCGTGGCCGGTGAACACGGTGTACCCGGCACCGCGCAGCAGCGTCGTGCACTCCTGGAGGAAGGCGGCGTGGTGCGGCTCTCGCGGGTCGAGGGAGCGGACGACGGCGGCGTACGGGACGTGGTGCGGCCAGTCGATGTGCAGCGCCTTCGCCGAGCGGCGCAGCCTCGCGACCGCGCCGTCCGGGGCGCTGGGCAGGGTGCGCAGGATTCCGGTGCCGTACGCCAGCATCAGCCGGGCGCCGGCGATGCCGGTGAGCAGGGAGATCTGGGCGTTCCAGCCGTCGGCGGGCAGCGGGGCCCGGTAGGTGAGGTCGTAGCGGTGGTCGTGCTCGACGATCTCCTGCTCGGGGACGTTGAGCGAGATGCCGCCGCGGGCGACTTCCTGCTGTTCGCGCAGGGTGCCGATGTCGCGGAGCAGGGCGAGGGCGTCGGGCGCGGTGCCGGAGTCGATCTGCTTCTGGACGCCCTCGTAGTCGAGTTTGGCCCGGCTGCGGACGAGAGCGCGGCGTACGTCGGTGGTGGTGATCGCGCCGTCCGCATCGAGTTCGATCTGCCAGAGCAGGGCGGGCCGGGTTTGGTCCGGGAGCAGGCTCGCGGCGCCCTCGGAGAGGAGGGCGGGGTGCAGCGGAGTCTTCTCGTCGGGGAAGTAGAGGGTGGTCACGCGCCGGTGCGCCTCGGCGTCCAGGGCGCCGCCGGGGGTGACGAACGCGGCGACGTCGGCGATCGCGTAGTGCACCCGGTATCCGCCGCCCGGCCTGCGCTCCAGGTGCATGGCCTGGTCGAGGTCGGTGGAGGTGGGCGGGTCGATGGTGAAGAACTCGATGCCGGTCGCGTCGTGGGCGGGCAGGCGGGGCGCGGCGGCCGCGCGCTCCGCCTCGGCGAGGACGTCGGCCGGAAATTCCGGGGGAACGTCGAGCGCGGTACGCAGCGCGGCGAGCGCGGTACGCAGCGGGGCCTCCGCTGCGCCGGTCACGTGCAGGTGGCGGCGGGGCATGCCCCGAGCGTACGAGGGGGTGGGGGGTGAGGCATGTTTTCGCTCGCCTCGGTCCGCTTGGGGCGGTGTTCGGGTGCGAGCCCGCCGGGGCTTTCGCGCGGTTCCCCGCGCCCCTGGCAGGCTCGGTGCCGGCCCGCAGCGGGGCATTTCAGCCTGTCGTGGGGGTCCCCCTGCCCCTTGAAGCCTTGGGGGAGTTCGAGGACGAGCGCCCTTCAGGTGCCAACGGGGTCCGGGCCGAGCCCCAGGAACGGACCTTCTCCTTCCCGACCCCCGGCGGGTTCGGGGAAGGGGCGGGGTGGGAGCGGGCCAGGGTTACTCTGGCGCGGGGGCCGCACCCCCTCCCCGTACGTACAAGAAGGAGAATCGCCGTGCTGGTGCTGCTGCCGCCCTCCGAAGGAAAGGCCGCTTCGGGCCGCGGGGCACCGCTGAAGGCGGAGTCGCTGTCCCTTCCGGGCCTCGCCGACGCCCGCGCGGCCGTCCTCGACGAGCTCGTCGAGCTGTGCACCGGCGACGAGGACAAGGCCCGCGAGGTGCTCGGGCTCAGCGAGGGCCTGCGGGGCGAGGTCGCCAAGAACGTCGAGCTGCGCACCGCCGGCACCCGCCCGGCCGGCGAGATCTACACCGGCGTGCTGTACGACGCCCTCGGCCTCGCCACCCTGGACGCCGCCGCCAAGCGCCGCGCCGCGAAGGCGCTGCTCGTCTTCTCGGGGCTGTGGGGCGCCGTCCACACCGGTGACCGGATTCCCTCCTACCGCTGCTCGATGGGCGTGAAGCTGCCGGGCCTGGGCGCGCTCGGGGCGCACTGGCGGACCGTGATGGACCCGGTCATGACGGAGGCCGCGGGCGAGGGCCTGGTCCTGGACCTGCGCTCCTCCGCGTACGCCGCCGCCTGGAAGCCGAAGGGCGCCGTCGCGGGCCGCACGGCCACCGTGCGGGTGCTGCACTCCCAGCTCGTCGACGGCGTGGAGAAGCGCTCGGTCGTCAGCCACTTCAACAAGGCGACGAAGGGCCGGCTCGTGCGCGACCTCCTCACCGCCGGGGCCCACCCCGCCGACCCCGCCGAGCTCGTGGCGGCGCTGCGGGACCTCGGTTACGTGGTCGAGGGCGAGCCGCCCGCCAAGGCGGGCCGCGCCTGGGCCCTGGACGTGGTCGTGACGCAGATTCACTGACCCGGAGCGGCAGCTGTTGCAGCATATGCAACGCGCGTTGCGTACTCCGCACACCCTCGGCAGGATGGGCGCATGACGTCCTCCGCCGCGCCCTCCCCTGCTCACGCCTCCGTGCTGGATCTCGCCCCCGTCCTCCCCGTCGTGGTGATCGACGACGCCGCCGACGCCGTGCCGCTCGCGCGGGCGCTGGTGGCGGGCGGGCTCGCGGCGATCGAGGTGACCCTGCGCACGCCGGCCGCGCTCGACGCGATCCGGGCGATTTCGGCCGAGGTGCCGGAGGCGGTGGTCGGGGCGGGCACGGTGATATCGCCGGGCGGCGCCGCCGATGCCGTGGACGCGGGGGCCCGTTTCCTGGTGAGCCCCGGCTGGACTCCCGCCCTCCTGGACGCGATGAGGGGGTCCGGCGTCCCGTTTCTGCCCGGGGTCTCGACGGCGTCGGAGGTCGTCGCGCTGCTCGAACAGGGCGTGACGGAGATGAAGTTCTTCCCGGCCGAGGCGGCGGGTGGCACGGCGTACCTCACGTCCCTCTCGGCCCCGCTCCCCCGGGCCCGCTTCTGTCCGACCGGCGGCATCTCCCCCGCCTCGGCGTCCGCCTATCTGGCGCTGCCGAATGTGGGCTGCGTAGGCGGAAGCTGGATGCTGCCGCAGGACGCGATCGCCACCGGCGACTGGCCCCGGGTCGAAGCCCTGGCCCGCGAGGCGGCGGCATTGCGAGCCCGCTGAGGTACCGGGTGCCACCAGGGTGCGCTGGGGCTTTGCCCCAGACCCCGGAGGCCCCCACCCCGCCCCTTCCCGAAACCCTCCGGGGGTTGAAGGCCCCTGGGGCTCCGCCCCAGACCCCGTTCGCGCCTGAAGGGCGCTCGTCCTCAAACGCCGGACAGGCTGGTAATGCGCCCTGCCAGGGTCGACGCCGCCGGGGGCGCGGGGAACTGCGCGAACATCCCGGCGGGCCCGCACCCCGGCAGCAAGAGCTCTACCGCAGGTGCCCCGTGTCGTTCAGCAACCGCACCGACGCATTGCCATCCGCGTAATACGCCACCGCCGACAACGACGCCGCCGAGAGTTCCATCCGGAACAGGGACTCCGGCGGCGCCCCCAGGGCCAGTCTCACCAGGGTCTTGATCGGGGTCACATGGGTCACCGCGAGCACCGTGCACCGGGGGTACGCGGCGATCAGCCGGTCCCGGGCCGCCGAGACCCGCCGCGACACCGTCGCGAAGCTCTCGCCGCCGCCGGTCGGAGCCGCCTTCGCGGAGCCGAGCCAGGCGTCGAGGTCGTCCGGGTACCGCTCGCGGACCTCCGCGAAGGTCAGCCCCTCCCACGCCCCGAAGTCCGTCTCGCGCAGGCCCTCTTCGATGTGGACGTCGAGCCCGAGCCGGGCCGCCACGGCCGCCGCGGTCTCGCGGCACCGCCGCAGCGGGGACGACACGATCGCCTGGACGGTGCCGCGCTCGGCGAGCGCGGCGGCGACCCGTTCGGCCTGGCCGCGCCCGACGGCCGACAGCTCGGGGTCGGTTCCGCCGCTCCCCGAGAACCGCTTCGAGGGCGTCAGCGCCGTCTCACCGTGACGGAGCAGTACGAACGTGGCAGGCGCGCCCAGATCCGCCGACGCCCCCCAGCCCACGGTCGGCGCCGCCTCAACCGCCTTGCCCGGTACGGGAGTCGAAGCCGACGTCCCGGATTCCCTTCCCTGCGCCAGCGCCGCCCGCGCCCTGGCCGCGCCCGCCGCCGCGTCGCCGACCACCCGGGCCGCGCCCACGTCGGCCGAGGCGGAGAGGTCCGCGGTGGACGCCGACGGCGACCACTGCGCACCCCGCTTGCCCGCGTCCATCGCCTCGTTGGCGAGCCGGTCGGCGTGCTTGTTCCGCTCGCGCGGGATCCACTCGTACGACACCTGCGAGGACGGCAGGATGCGCCCGGCCTCGGCCGCCAGCGGCTTCATGTCGGGGTGCTTGATCTTCCAGCGGCCCGACATCTGCTCGACGACGAGCTTGGAGTCCATGCGGACCCGCACCCGCGCCGCCGGGTCGAGTTCCCGCGCGGCGCGCAGCCCCGCGATGAGCCCCTTGTACTCGGCGACGTTGTTCGTGGCGACGCCGATGAACTCGGCGGCCTCCGCGAGCGTCTCGCCGGTCGACGGGTCGAGCACGACCGCGCCGTAGCCGGCGGGACCCGGGTTGCCCCGGGAGCCGCCGTCGGCCTCGACGACGAACTGACGCCCCGCGGACGGCACAGAAGGCACTTACAGACCCGATTCCGAGGTGCGCACCAGGATGCGGCGGCAGTTCTCGCAGCGCAGGACCGCGTCGGGAGCGGCCGCCTTGACCTCGTTGACCTCGGTGATGTTGAGCTCCAGGCGGCAGCCCTCGCAGCGGCGCTGGTAGAGGCGGGCCGCACCGACGCCGCCCTGCTGCTCGCGAAGCTTGTCGTACAGCTTGAGCAGATCGGCCGGGACGGAACCGGCCACGATCTCGCGCTCCTTGGTCACCGAGGCGGCCTCGGTGTCGAGCTCGGCAAGCGCGGCGTCGCGGCGGGCGGTCGCGTCGTCGGCCTTGGCCTGTACGGAGGAGACCCGCTCGGTCAGCTCGGCGGCCCGCTCCTGGGCGGACTCGCGGCGCTCCATGACTTCGAGGACGACGTCCTCCAGGTCGCCCTGGCGCTTGGCGAGCGAGGCGATCTCGCGCTGCAGGCTCTCCAGGTCCTTCGGCGAGGAGACGGCGCCCGAGTCGAGGCGCTGCTGGTCGCGGGCGGCGCGCTGGCGCACCTGGTCCACGTCCTGCTCGGCCTTGGTCTGCTCGCGGGCGGTGTCGCTCTCCTCGGTCTGCGAGGCGACCAGGAGGTCACGCAGCTGCGTGAGGTCCTTGTTCAGCGATTCGATCTCGGCGTGCTCGGGCAGCGACTTCCGCTTGTGGGCGAGCTGCGACAGGCGGACATCCAGCGCCTGTACGTCGAGAAGGCGGATCTGGTCGGCGGGCGCGGCGTTCAGTTGGGGGCTCCATCAATAGAAGGGGAGGTGTGGTGGGCGGACCACGGGTCGGTGACCGTCTTCGAGACGTGGACCCTCAGGTCCCAGCCGTGGCGGTCGGAAATCTCGTCGAGCTGGGCGGCGGCCTGCTCGCACCAGGGCCACTCGGTGGCCCAGTGCGCGGCGTCGACCAGGCCGAGCCGACCGGAAGACGAGGACGCGGCCTGGGTGGCCTCGGAGACCGGGTGGTGGCGCAGGTCCGCGGTGAGGAAGGCGTCGGCTCCCGCGGCGCGTACGGCGTCGAAGAGGCTGTCGCCGGAGCCGCCGCTGACCGCGACCGTACGCACCGTCGCTTCGAGGTCGCCCGCGACGCGGATGCCCTGCGAGGTGGCGGGGAGCCGGGCGGCGGCGCGGGCGGCGAACTCGCCGAGCGTCATCGGGGGGTCGAGCTCGCAGACCCGGCCGAGGCCGCGGCGGCCCGACGGGTCGCTCGCGTCGGGCACGAGGGGCCGTACGACCCGCAGGTCGAGGGCGCCCGCGAGGGCGTCGCTCACGCCCGGGTCGGCGGTGTCGGCGTTGGTGTGCGCGACGTGCAGGGCGATGTCGTGCTTGATCAGGGTGTGCACCACACGGCCCTTGAAGTGGCCGGCGGCGACCGTGGTGGTGCCGCGCAGATAGAGCGGATGGTGGGTGACGATCAGGTCGGCGCCCAGCTTCAGGGCCTCGTCGACGATGTCCTGGACGGGGTCGACGGCGAACAGGACCCGGTGGATCTCGGCGTCCGGGTCGCCGCAGACGGTGCCGACGGCGTCCCACCCCTCGGCCCGCTCGGGCGGCCAGAGGGCGTCGAGCGCGGCGATGACTTCAGACAGACGGGGCACGGAGACAGGTTACCTGCGCTGCGCACCCCGCCGGTCGGCCGCCGGTGCCGGTGCCCGCCGGCAGGCGACTTCCTGCCGGTCGGCGACCGGGGACTACCTCTTGACGAGGAAGCCGTGCAGGTCGTCCAGGACGGAGTCGGCGGCGGTGACGCCGAGCCCGAGGTACCAGGTCTCGTCCTTGACGTCCTTGGCCTGTCCGGCCTTGACGGCCTTCAGGTTCTTCCACAGCGGGTTCGACTCGGCGCTGTCCCGCTTGGACTTCTTCGGGTCGCCGTAGACGCCGGTGAAGATCCAGTCGGCGTCGGCCCGGTCGATGGTCTCCGGGCCGACCTCGGTCGCCAGGTCGACGGCCTGCTGGTTCTTGGGGCGCGGGATGCCGGCGTCGTCCAGGATCGTGCCGATGAAGGAGGCCTTCGCGTACAGGCGGACCTTGCCCGGCATGTAGCGGAGCATCGTGACCGTCGGCTTGCTCGCGCCGAGGTCGGTGCCGAGCCGCTTGGCCTTGGTCTCGTACGCGGCGAGCTTCGCCTTCGCCTCGGCGCTCTTGTCGAGGGCGGCGGCGTTGAGCAGATAGTTCTGCTTCCACGGGAAGCCGGGTCGGATCGAGAAGACCGTCGGGGCGATCTTGGAGAGTTCCTTGTACTTGTCGGCGGCGCGCAGCTGGCTGCCCAGGATGAGGTCGGGCTTGAGCGCGGCGATCGCCTCCAGGTTGAGGCTGTTGATCGTGCCGACGCTCTTCGGGTCGCCCGCGCCCTTCTTCAGGTAGCTCGGGATGCCCTCGTCGCCCTCGGTGGGGGCGTAGCCGACGGGCTGGATGCCGAGCGACACCACGTTGTCGAACTCGCCGACGTCCAGGACGACGACGCGCTGGGGCCGGGCCTTGATCGCGGTGGCGCCCATGGCGTGGTTGACGGTGCGCGGGAACTGGCCGGGCTCCGCGTCGGTGCCCATCTTGGCCGTCCTGTCGGCCGCCGCCGCGAAGTCCTTGCCGCCCTGCGCGACGGACTTCTTGCCGCCCGCGTCCGCCTTGCCCGAGGCCGCCGCCGACGGCTTGTCCCCGCCGTCGCTGCTTCCGCAGGCCGCCAGGGAGAGTCCGGCGGCCACGGCGAGGGCTACGGCGGCGGTGCCGCGGCGGCGTAGGGACATCACAGGCTCCTGTACAGCGGGGGGTCGCCGACCGCAAATGTCCGGCCAACGTGGCTTAGGTACGCCTAACCTTACATAAATCGTTCCTGCACATCCGTCTCCCCCTGCACAGGCGAATCGCCCGACAGCCACCCTTTGGTGTGAAGCGAGTGGTCTCGCGTTGTTCGGCTGGAAGTGCGAAAACTAGCTTCGGGGGCCGGAGGTGAGCCATCTGATGACGGCTTTGGCCATCGAGACCGCTGCCGAGGGCGGCGCGGTCAGAAGTACCGGATTCGCGATCACCGCGAACGGTTCGTACGCCGCGAGGCTGGTGCGCGACGCGGGGTCCGGGGCGGCCTGGTTCCCCGAGCGCTGGACGCTCGACGGCCCCGAGCCCTACGCGGTGCCGCTCCCCGGCAACCAGCCGGAGGAGCCCGACGCCGGGGTGCTGCCCATGGCGGACGGCCGGGTGCTCATCCACCGCAGGGTCGCCGACCGGCACGCCTTCGCGCTGCTCTACCCCACCGGACCCGCGACCGGTGAGCTGCCGCTCGGCGCAATCGACGCCGGGGAGGGCGAGCTCACCCTGCTCCCGCCGTCCCCGGACGGCAGCTGCGCCTACGCGCTCGCGGCGGGCCCGGACGGCACGGCGCTGTGGCTGGTGGCGGGCGGCGCGTTCGGCCCCGAGCCGGTCGCCCGCATCAAGGGGCGCTGCTCGGGCGGCGCGTGGCTGGACCGGACCGGGCGGATGCTCTCCCTGGACCGCGAGCTGGACGGCCGCACCAAGGCCGTCGCCGTCGACCTGGAACGCGGCGGCGAGGTCACCGAGCTGCTCCAGATCACCGAGGACAGCAACGACCGGCTGCTGCTCGCCGACGCCGACAGCGGGCTCCTCATGATCCGCTCGGACGCCCCGGGCCACGACCGGCTCGGCTGGGGCGTGCTCGGCTCCGCGCTCCCCATCCGCTTCCCGGAATGCCTGCGCCTGGCGGACGCCGCGGTCACCCCGTTCGCCATACAGCCGGGCCAGGTCCTCACGCCGGAGTCCTGCGCGGTGGCCCTGCGCATCGACGCGGCGGGCGGCACCTGGGTCGGCATCTGGCGCCCGGCGGGCCGCCACCTTCATCAACTGGCGGCGCCACAAGGGTGGTTGGCAGGGGCCGGGCTGTGGACACCGGAGGGGGCGCTGCGGCTGCCGTACGTCACGGACACGACCCCGTGCGCGCTGCTCGACCTGCCCGCGCCGCCGGACCCGGCACCCGCCCCGCCCACCCCGCCGCCGGCGCCCGCCAAGCCCGCCGCGGCCAAGCCCGTACCGCTGGGGCAGGCACCTCTGACCGGCCGTCGGCCGCCGGCGGGAGATCGTTAGAATCGGCGCCCTGTACGAGGCACAGTGAAGACGACTACGGGGTGACCACAGCTCATGTCCAACCAGACCGACACCCGTCCGCAGGAGACGGGTACCGGGACCGACAGCAACGGAAGGCACCGGGGCGGGGCGGCCTCCACGGAGGACTCGATGACGCCGGCCCACGGACGCCACCGGCGCGAGGAGACCGCGGGCAGCAACGCCTGAGCACGTGAAAGGGGCGAGGCCCCCGGGGTGGTTCACCCCGGGGGCCTCGCCCTTTCCGCATGCCCGGCAGCGCCTCAGCCGTGCTTGAGTCCGAGCACCTCGGCCGCCGCGAAGGTCTCGTTCGGGGGCCGGTCCTCGTAGTAGGGGGAGATCAGCTCGTCGAGTTCCTCGTACGAGAAGACCTCCTTCGCGGTGTCGAACTTGGCGGCCACCCGCGGCCGTTCGACGATCGCGACCATGCCGCCGTGCACCACCAGGAGCTGCCCGTTGACCTTGGCGGCCGCGGGGGATGCCAGATAGCCGACGAGCGGCGAGACGTGCTCGGGCGCCAGCGGGTCGAGCTGCCCCTCCCCCGGCTCGGCGAAGCCCGCGAACACGTCCTCCGTCATGCGCGTACGGGCCCGCGGGCAGATCGCGTTCGCCGTGACCCCGTACTTGCCGAGCGCCAGCGCGGTCGAGGTGGTCAGGCCGACGATGCCGCCCTTGGCCGCCGCGTAGTTGGGCTGTCCCGCGGAACCCGCGAGGAAGGCCTCCGAGGAGGTGTTGACGATGCGGCCGTAGACCGGGCCGCCCGCCGCCTTGGACCGCTCGCGCCAGTGCGCCGCCGCGAAGTGGGTGGTGTTGAAGTGCCCCTTGAGGTGCACATGGATCACCGAGTCCCACTCGGCCTCGCTCATCGAGAAGATCATCCGGTCCCGCAGGATGCCCGCGTTGTTGACCAGGATGTCGAGTTTTCCATACGTGTCGATCGCCAACTGGACCAGTTCCCGGGCCTGTTGGTGGTCCGCGACGTCCCCGGTGTGGGCGGTTGCCCGCCCGCCCGCGGCGCGGATCTCGGCGGCGACCTCCTCGGCGGGGCCCTTCGACGCCTGGCCCGAGCCGTCCCGCCCGGGCTGCCCGAAGTCGTTGACGACGACGGCCGCGCCGAGCCGGGCGAGTTCGAGCGCCTCGGCCCGGCCGAGCCCGCGCCCGGCCCCGGTGACGATCGCGGACAGACCTTCAAGTGGCAGTACTGCCATGCCGGTTGGATCCTCTCGCGGTGGGATGGATCAGACGGTGGATCGGTCGGATGGATCAGATCTCGATGCAGGTGCGCAGGGCCTCGCCGCTGCGCATCTGGTCGAGGGCGTCGTTGATCCCGGCGAGCTGCACCCGGTGGGTGATCAGGCTCTCCAGGTCGATGCGGCCCGCCCGCCACAGCGCGATGGCCCGCTCGTAGGAGCGCAGCACGTCGCCGCCGCCGTACATGGACGGCAGGACGCGCTTCTCGTCGAAGAACAGCTCGAACATGTTGACCTGGAAGAAGTCGTCCATGGCACCCGCGCCGACCACGCACAGGGTGCCGCCGCGCCGGGTGTTCTCGTACGCGGTGCGGGCGGTCGCGGAGCGGCCGACCACCTCGAAGACGTAGTCGAAGCCCTCGCCGGCGGTGACGCGCTGCCTGGCGTCGGCGAACTCCTCGGGAGAGACCGCCTCGGTGGCGCCGAACCTGAGCGCCGCCTCGCGCCGGGACGCGACCGGGTCCACCGCGACGATCTGGGCCGCGCCCTGCACCCGGGCGCCCTGGACGGTGGAGATGCCGACCCCGCCGCAGCCGATGACGGCCACGGACGAACCCGCCTCCACCTTCGCGGTGTTGATGGCCGCGCCGAGCCCGGTGGTCACGCCGCAGCCGATCAGGGCCGCGATCTCGTACGGCACGTCGTCCGGGATCGGGACCGCGCAGCCGGCCGCGACGACGACCTCCTCGGCGAAGGTGCCGGTGCCCGCGAAGCCGAACACGTCGCCGCCGGCCCGCCTGAAGTTGGGCGTCCCGGCGTTCATGAAGCCGGCCAGACACAGATGGGTCTGGCCCCGCTTGCAGGACGGGCACTGACCGCACGCGGGCAGCCAGCACATCAGGACCCGGTCGCCCTGCTTGAGGCCGGTCACGCCGTCCCCGACGTCGATGACCTCCCCGGCCCCCTCGTGGCCGGGCACGAACGGCGCGGGCTGCGGCAGCACGCCGCTCATCGCCGAGAGGTCGGAGTGGCACAGGCCCGTGGCGCGGACGCGGAGCTTGACCTTCCCGGGGCCGAAGCCGGTCGCCTGAATGTCGTCGACCACGTCGAGCTTGTCCTGGCCTATCTCGTGCAGTACGGCTGCGCGCATGGCGGGCTCCCCTCAAGTACCGGATAAGAAAGCTCAGTTGTGTTCGACGACCGTGTCGGCGAGGACCGGCGCGTCGTCCCGCTCGACGGCCGTCACCGACACCTGGACGCGGCCGGGCCCGGACCACATCCGGATGCGCAGGGTCTCGCCCGGGAAGACGACCCCGGTGAAGCGGGTGGCGTACGAACACACCCGGGTCACGTCGCCGCCGAGCAGCGTGTCCACGACGGCCTTGAGCGTCATGCCGTACGTGCAGAGCCCGTGCAGGATCGGCCGGTCGAAGCCGGCGAGCTTGGCGAAGTCGGGGTCGGCGTGCAGCGGGTTCCAGTCCCCCGAAAGCCGGTAGAGCAGCGCCTGCTCCTCGCGGACCGGGCACTCGACGGTGTGGTCCGGGGCCCGGTCGGGCTGTTCGACGCGGGCGGAGGGCCCCCGGTCCCCGCCGAAGCCGCCCTCGCCGCGCACGAAGATCTGCGCGTCGCTGGTCCACAGCGGCCCGTCCGCGTCGGCGGCCTCGGTGCGCAGGACCAGGATGGCGGCCTTGCCCTTGTCGTAGACGGCGGCGACCTTCGAGGTCGAGGTGGCCCTGCCCCGTACGGGAATCGGGCGGTGCAGGGTGATGGCCTGGCCGCCGTGCAGCACCGCCGCGAGGTCCACGTCGATGCCCGGCGCGGAGAGCCCGCCGACCACGCCCATGCCGGCGCCCGCGACGGTCGCGAAGGACGGCAGCACGTGCAGCCGGGACTCCAGGGTGTAGCGCAGCTCGTCGGGATCGACAGCAGGGACGCCCGCCCCGAGCCCCAGATGGTAGAGCTGTACGTCCTTGTGGTCCCAGGCGATCTCGGTGGACCGGGGCTCGGCGGCGACCGCCTTCGCGGCATCAATGGGCATGTGGATGCTGCTCCTTGAGCGTTGTGCGGGCACGGGAAAAGACCTCGGTGCGGCCGTCCGCACCGTCGGCCGCACCGAGGTCGTACTGGACCGGACCGAGGACCCGTCCTTCGTTCTAGAACGCGTTCTAGGCCGATGGCCCCTAGGTATAGCGCACGCCCCGGCAGTTGTGAAGGCTCCTGACGTGGCGTCAGATCCACTGGCGGGGCCGCCCCGTGCACCTTTCGGCGGGGGTAGGCCAGGACATTTGTCCTGGCCGGCTCCGTACATGCGCATCTGGGGCGACCCCCCGCTCGCTCCGTAGCGTTTCTCCCATGACGCAGACGACGACACAGAGCGACGCGAACGCGGTCCGCTTCAGCGGGGTGGTCAAGTCCTACGGGGCGGTCCGGGCCGTGAACGGCGCCGAGCTGAGCATCGGGCGCGGCGAGACGGTGGCGCTGCTCGGCCGCAACGGGGCCGGCAAGTCCACCACCATCAGCCTGCTGCTCGGCCTGAACGAGCCCGACGCGGGCGAGGTGGGGATCTTCGGGCGGACCCCGGAGCAGGCGGTACGGGCCGGGCTGGTCGGGGCGATGCTCCAGGAGGGCAGCCCGATCCCCCGGGTGACCGTGCGCGAGCTGGTGTTCTTCATCGGCAGCATGTACCCGAAGCCGATGCCGGTCGCCGAGGCGCTCGCGCTGGCGGGACTCACCGAGTTCGCGGACCGCAGGGTCGACAAGCTCTCCGGCGGCCAGACCCAGCGGGTCCGGTTCGCGATGGCCCTTGCCGGAAACCCCGAACTGCTGCTGCTCGACGAGCCGACGGCCGCGCTCGACGTCGAGGCGCGTCGCGCGTTCTGGGAGTCGATGCGCACGTACGCCGACCGCGGCAACACGGTCGTGTTCTCCACCCACTACCTCGAAGAGGCCGACGACAACGCGGACCGCATCGTCGTCATCGACCGGGGCCGCATCGTCGCCGACGGGCCCGGCGAGACCATCAAGCGGGCGGCCGGCGGCAGCCTCGTCTCCTTCGACCTCGCGGGCATGCCGACCGAGGGCCTGTCCCTGCTGCCCGGCGTGGCCGCCGTCGAGATCCACGGCGACCGGGCCCGCCTGCGCAGCGACGACTCGGACGCCACCGTCGTCGCGCTGGCCGCGATGGGGGCCGTACGCCGCCTCGAAGTCGCCCCCGCCAGCCTCGAAGACGCCTTCCTCTCCCTCACCGCACGCGAAAGCGAGACCGTCTGATGTTCGAGTACATCAAGCTGGAGATGCGGCGCACGCTCCGTGACGCCTCCTTCGTGACCTTCGGCATCGGGATGCCGGTGCTGATGTATCTGCTCTTCACCAACATCGGCGGCGGCCAGAACGACGACGCCGACTGGAAGATCTCGTCGATGATCGGCATGGCGGCGTACGGCGCGCTCGGCGCGGCCCTGGGCGTCGGTACCGGGGTCGCCTCGGACAAGTCGATCGGCTGGCTGCGGCAGATGCGGATCGCCCCGCTCCCGCCGACCCGGGTGGTGACCGGGCGGGCGATCAGCGGTTCGGTGACCGTGCTGCCCGGCATCCTCGCCGTGTTCCTGTCCGGCGCGCTGGTCAACGGCGTGCGCCTGGACGCCTGGCAGTGGGGCGCCCTCACGCTGCTCCTGTGGATCGGGGCGCTGCCCTTCACGATGCTCGGCCTCGGCAACGGTTACCGGCTCTCCGCACAGGCCACCGGAGTGGTCAACGTGGCCTGCCTGATGGGGCTCGCGATCCTCGGCGGCCTGTGGTTCCCGGTCTCGGCCTTCCCCGGCTGGCTGCGCAGGATCGCCGAGTACACTCCGACGCACCGCTTCGCCGACCTCGGCTGGGCCACCTCGCAGGGCCACGCCCCGGGTGCGGCCACCATCGCACTGATGGCAGCCTGGCTGGTGGTCTTCGGTTCGTACGCCGTGGTCTCCTACCGTCGGTCCGCGCGGACCGCGTGAGCGCACCGACGCCGGGGACAGGCGAGCGCATGAAGCACGGGACGCACCACCAGCCGAAACGTCAGTACGGGGAGAACACGTTGCCATCACTGCTGCCGAAGCTGCCGCCGCGGGGCGAGAAGGCCGACGAGTTCCCCGGGCCGCCCGCCAACGGCTACACCTTCCTGCCGTGGCTGCTCATGGGCACCGGCGCCGTCGTGGAGGTCGCCAAGGGCAAGGTGGCCCTGCCCTGGCTGGGCGGCCTCGGCATCCTCGCCTTCGCCGTCCTGTACGCGCAGGTCGCCTTCCGCGCCCTGGACAAGCAGCGGCGCGAGGAGCGGGCGACCCTGGTCCTGCTCGGCGCGCTCGCCGCCGTCACCTACGCCATGGGGATCGGCTACGGCGGCGTCTGGCTGCTGTTCTTCCCGCTGGCCTCGCTGGCCGCCGGGGCGGCCGTGCGGGACCGGCGGCTCGGCTTCGTGATCATCACGCTTGCGGGTTCGGTGGGGGTGATCTCGGGGATCAAGACGGGCGACCCCTGGGACAACATGACCATCGCGTACGGCACGTTCCTGTCGGGCCTGGTGATCTCGGCCCTGCTCTCCCTCTCCGAGACGGTCCGCGAACTGCGCGACACCCGGCAGGAGTTGGCCCGTACCGCGGTCGAGAAGGAGCGGCTTCGCTTCTCCCGCGATCTGCACGACCTGCTCGGCCACACCCTGTCCGTGATCGTGGTGAAGTCCGAGGCGGCCCGCCGGATCGCCCGGCGCGACCTGGACGCGGCGCTCGGCCAGGTCGCCGACATCGAGTCGGTCGGCCGCCAGGCCCTGACCGAGATCCGCGAGGCCGTCACCGGCTACCGCGAGGGCAGCCTCGCCACCGAGCTCGACCGGGCCCGCTCGGCGCTGAGCGCGGCCGAAGTGGAGCCGCTGGTACGCCAGTCGGGGCCGCCGCTGCCCGCACAGGCCGAGGCGCTGCTCGGCTGGGTGGTGCGCGAGGCGGTCACCAACGTCGTGCGCCACAGTGCCGCGAGCCGCTGCGAGATCGTGGTCGAGGGCACGCCGGAGCGGGTGACCCTGACGGTCACCGACAACGGCAAGGGCGCGCCCGCGGCTCCCGCCCCCACCCCGCGGATCGGCGGCACGGGCCTGAAGGGCCTGACCGAGCGCCTCGCCGCGGCGGGCGGCTCGCTGACCGCGGGCCCGGCCCCCCGCAACGGCTTCCAGGTGAGCGCCGAACTCCCGGTGGACCCCGCGGACGCGGCCCTGGACGACGAGCTGACCAGCGCCCCCGGCCACCACTGACGTCCGGCCGCACATACCCTTTCCCCGTGGACGAGATGCCCCAGGATCACCGACCTGCCAAATCCGTACGAGTGCTGCTCGCCGAGGACCAGGGAATGATGCGCGGCGCGCTCGCCCTGCTGCTCGGCCTCGAAGAGGACATGGAGGTCGTCGCGCAGGTCTCGGCGGGCGACAGGATCGTCCCCGAGGCGCTGGTCTCGCGCCCCGACGTGGCCCTGCTGGACATCGAACTGCCGGGCATGAGCGGCCTGGACGCGGCCGCCGCGCTGCGCGAGGAGGTCCCGGACTGCCGGGTCCTGATCCTCACCACGTTCGGCCGGCCCGGCTATCTGCGCCGCGCGATGGAGGCCGGCGCCGCCGGGTTCCTCGTCAAGGACGGCCCGGTCGAGGATCTCGCGGAGGCGGTCCGCCGGGTCCTGCGCGGCGAGACGGTCATCGACCCGGCGCTCGCGGCCGCCGCCCTCAGCGCGGGCCCGAGCCCGCTGACCGCCCGCGAACGCGACGTCCTGAACGCCTCGGTGGACGGGGCGACGGTCTCCGACATCGCGGGCAAGCTGCACCTGTCGGAGTCGACGGTCCGCAACTACCTGTCGTCCGCGATCGGCAAGACGGGCACCCGCAACCGCATGGAGGCGGTACGGTCGGCCCGCCAGCAGGGCTGGCTGTAGCCCTCAGCGCCGGCCGGGACCGGCGGCCCGGGGCAGCCACACCAGGGCGAGTACGACGCTGCCGAGCAGCACGAACCCGCCGACGCGGAAGGCGAGCGCGTACCCGGCGGTGAGGGATTCGGGGCTCTGCACGAGGCCCGTCCGGGACGCGGCGACCGTGGAAAGCACGGCAAGGCCCAGCGCCCCGCCCATCGTCCGGGACGTGTTGATGAGCCCCGACACGAGCCCGGCCTCGCCGGGCTCGGCCCCCGAAGTGGCCAGCGCCGCAAGGGGGGTTGTGGCGAGCCCGGCGCCGGTCATCATGAGGACGCCGGGCACGAGGATGGACATCCAGTACGGATCGTCCGCCCGCATCATGGACTGCCACCCGAACCCGGCCGCGGTCACGAGCACACCGAGCACGGTCAGGTTCCGCGCGCCGGTCCGCGGCATGATGCGCGGCGCCAGCTTCGAGCCGAGGACGACGCTGAGCGAACTGGGTATGAGCGCGAGCCCGGCGCCCAGCGGGGTGTAGCCGAGCACGTTCTGGGCGTACAGCGTCATGAAGAACCAGGTGCAGAACATCGCGGATCCGCACACGAACATCACGGCGTTGGCGGCGGAGACGGCCCGCAGCCGGAAGAGCCGCAGGGGCATGAGGGGCACGGCGGTGCGGGCTTCGACGACCAGGAACGCCAGCAGCAGAACCACCCCACCGACGAGCGGAACAAGGGTCGCGACGGCACCCCAACCTTGCGCCTCCGTCTGCACGATGCCGTACGAGAGGGTGGCGAGGCCGGCCGTGACGAGGACGGCGCCGGGGAGGTCGAGCCGGTGGTGCCGGCCGGCCCGGGACTCGGTGATCCAGAGCGCGGCGCCGAGCAGGACGAGGGCGCCGACGGGCACGTTGATGAGCAGCACCCAGCGCCACGACAGGACGTCGGTGAGCACGCCCCCGACGAGCCCGCCCGCCGCGCCGCCGCCCGCGCCGACCGCGGCCCACGTCCCTATGGCCCGGGTGCGAGCCGCGCCCTCCGGGACGGCGGCGGTCAGGATGGTGAGGGTGGCGGGCGCGAGGACGGCGGCCCCGAGCCCTTGAGCGGCGCGGGCGAGCAGCAACTGCCAGCCTTCCTGCGCGATCCCTCCACCGAGGCTGGCCGCGGTGAACAGCCCGAGCCCCACGAGGAACATCCGCTTGCGCCCGTACAGGTCGCCCGCGCGACCGCCGAGCAGCATGAACCCGGCGAAGGCGATGGCGTACGCGTTGACCACCCATTGCAGCCCGCCGGCACTCATGCCGAGGCCGGTGCGCATGGAGGGCAGGGCGACGTTGACGACGGAGACGTCCAGCACGACGAGGAACTGCCCCGCGCAGGCGGCCAGAACGACCGGCCAGGTGCGGGAGGTTGGGGTGGGGGTGGATATGTGGGTGTCTGCGGACGCGTGGGCCATGCGGGTCATGGTCGCACGGGGCGGGCACCCGTTACACGCCTTTTCCCCACTCCGGGCCTCCACCTCGGCCCGCCCTTCCCGAAATCCCGGAGCGGGTCAGTTCACTCCCAAGGGGGCGGAGGCGACAATTCGTCTTCCACGGGCGGGTGAATCCAGGCGTGTCCATTCAATGGGTCAGGCAGTTACAGGGGTGGCTCGACCGAGCCACCGATCCGGTGTCACGCTCCATTTCACAGCAGGGAGAACACTGTGCCCATTCTTGCCATCCTTGGCGCTGTCGTGGTCGGGCTTGTCCACGTCGTAGGCGCTCTCCTGAAGGCCTTGCTCGTCTAACAGCCACTCAGGGCAGAGAAAACACCTGCATCGCATCGCCGCCCCGGTACGGGCCAAGTCGGCGCCCGCACCGGGGCGGAGCCACGTTTCAAGGCGCCGAATTCGGCCGTACGAGCGGTTAGTTCGATGAGCGGTTATTCAGGGTGAATGCCGGGGTAGCTTGGCGGCGACTTGTTGTCCTGGATGAGGAGAAAACCGTGCGTGTACGCAGAGCCCTGACCATTGCGATCGCCACCCCTGTCCTACTGGCCGTGATCGGAATGAATGGCGCTTCCGCAGCTTCTCCGCCAAAGCCCTCGGCCGACGGTTCGACCGTCCGGTCGGAGCCTACTGCCGACAAGGGGCGGCACGAGACCTCCGACCGTAAGCACGGCAGGATCAAAATGGATCCCGAAGAGGAAATGGAGGGGGGCCTCATCGGCAATATCGCGGGCGAACTCCTCGGCCGCTCGTAAGGTCCCCACCGCGCAGTTCCCCGCGCCCCTGAACCCCCTTTCGTCCGCGGACCGTGCGTGGCTGGTCGCGCAGTTCCCCGCGCCCCTAGCGGGATCGACCCGACAGCACCGGCATCTTCAGCCTGTCCGGCGTTTGAGGACGAGCGCCCTTGAGGCGCGAACGGGGTCTGGGGCGGGGCCCGGGAAAACCGGCTTCACTCCATTCCCACCCCCGGAGGCCACGCGGCGGAGCCGCAGAATGTCACAGCGGGAAGGGGCGGGGTGGGGAAAAATCACCGGCGCAACAGCGTCACCACCGCCGCCCCGCCCAGCCCGATGTTGTGGGCCAGCCCGACCCGCGCCCCCGGCACCTGCCGCACCCCCGCCGACCCCCGCAACTGCCACACCAGCTCCGCCGCCTGCGCAAGCCCCGTCGCCCCCAGCGGATGCCCCTTCGAGATCAGCCCCCCGGACGGGTTCACCACCCACCGGCCCCCGTACGTCGTCGCCCCGGACTCGACCAGCTTCCCCGACTCCCCCACCCCGCACATCCCCAGAGCCTCATACGTAAGCAGCTCGTTGATCGAGAAGCAGTCGTGCAGCTCGATCACATCGACGTCCTCGATGCCCAGGCCCGCCGCAGCGAACGCCGCCCGCCCCGCCGCCCGCGACATCGGCGCCCCCACCGCGTCGATACAGCTCCCCGAGGCGAAGGACTCCTCCGTGTCCGTCGTCATCGACTGGCCCGCGATCTCAACTGCCTTTCCGCCCAGGCCATTTCGGTCCACGAAGCGCTCCGAGACCACCACCGCCGCCGCCGCTCCGTCCGACGTCGGCGAGCACTGCAGCTTCGTCAGCGGGCGGTGGATCTCCTTCGCCGCCAGGATCTCCTCCACCGAGTACGCGTCCTGGAACTGCGCGTTGGGGTTGTTCACCGAATGCCGGTGGTTCTTGGCGCCGACCGCGGCGAGCTGCGCCGCGGTCGTCCCGTACCGCTCCATGTGTTCGCGGGCCGCGTTGCCGAAGATCTGCGCGGTGGGCGGGCTCATCTCGAAGCCGTGGTGGGCCGCCATGATTCCGTAGTGACGGGCGACGGGCGATGTCGCGAAGTCTCCGCCGTCCGAGCCGCCGCCCAGCGCGCCCCGCTTCATCTTCTCGAAGCCGAGCGCCAGGACGCAGTCCGAGATGCCGCCCTCCACGAACTGCCGCGCCAGCATCAGTGCGCTCGAACCCGTGGCGCAGTTGTTGTTGACGTTGTAGACCGGAACGCCCGTCAACCCCAGTTCGTACACCGCTCGTTGACCGGCCGTCGACGCCTGGAAGCAGTAGCCGACCGGGACCTGTTCCACCAGGCCGTAGTCGATGCCCGCGTCCGCCAGCGCCGCGCTCCCCGCCTCCTTCGCCATGTCCCAGTACTGCCAGTCCCGGGACTCCGGCTTCTCGAACTTGGTCATGCCGACACCGACGATGTAACTCTTCACGGCAGGGGAACCCTTCAGTCTCGGGGCAGGCCGAGGATGCGCTCGGCGACGACGTTGAGCTGGACCTGGGTGGTGCCGCCCGCGATGGTCAGGCAGCGGGACATGAGGAAGCCGTGCACGGCCCGCTCGCCGGGCCCCTCGGCGACCGCGCCCTCGGGGCCGAGGAGTTCCAGGGCGAGCTCGGCGATCTTCTGCTGGTGCGGGGTCTGGACGAGCTTGCGGACGCTGGCCCCGGCTCCCGGTTCCAGGCCCAAGGCCTGCTGCATCGTCGTACGGAGCCCGATGCAGGCCAGCGCGTGCGCCTCGGCGGCAAGGGCGCCGATCCGCGCCCGGTACGCGCCGTCCAGTTCCCCGGCGCGGGCGATCAGCGCTTCGAGGCCGGTGTCGAAGGTCAACTGGTCGGCCATGTGGACGCGTTCGTTGCCCAGGGTGTTGCGGGCGACGCGCCAGCCGCCGTTCACCTCGCCCACGACGGCGTCGGCGGGCAGCAGCGCCCCGTCGAAGTACACCTCGTTGAAGAGGGAGTCCCCGGTGATCTCCTTCAGGGGGCGGACGTCGATGCCGCTCGTCCGCTTCATGTCGATCCGGAAGTACGTGAGGCCCTTGTGCTTGGGGGCCGCGGGGTCGGTGCGGGCCAGCAGGATGCCGTAGTCCGCCCACTGCGCGGCACTCGTCCACACCTTCTGGCCGGTGATCCGCCAGCCGCCGTCGTCGGTGCGCTCGGCCTTGGTGCGCAGCGAGGCGAGGTCGGAGCCCGCGCCGGGTTCGGAGAACAGCTGGCACCACAGCAGCTCGCCGCGCAGGGTGGGGCCGAGGAAGCGGTCCTGCTGGGGGCCGGTCCCGTACGCGAGGAGGGAGGGGACCACCCAGGTGGCTGTCCCGAGGTCGCTCACCTTGACCCCGGATCGCCGCAGCTCCTCCTGGACGACGAGTTGTTGAACGGGTCCCGCGCCCAGTCCGTACGGGGCCGGCAGGTGCGGAGCCGCGTATCCCGTGGGTGCCAGGGCCCGGCGCACCGCGGCCGGGTCCAGGTCCCGTACGCCCTCGATCACCGCTCGGGCGGGGCCGCGGAAGTTCTCGGCCTCCGGCGGCAGTTCCATCCGCAGCTCGCGGCGGGCGCCGCCGCTCGCGAGGCGGACCGCCCGCAGCCGGTGGGCGTCCCCGGCGCCGAGGAGCTGGCGGGCGACCAGGGCGCGGCGCAGATACAGGTGGGCGTCGTGCTCCCAGGTGAAGCCGATGCCGCCGAGGATCTGGATGCAGTCCTTGGCGCAGGAGCAGGCGGCGTCGACGGCCGTGGCGGCGAGGGAGGCGACCAGGCCCCGCACCTCGGCGGGCTCGTCCATGGCGCGGGCCGCGTCCCACACCAGCGCGCGGGCCTGCTCCAAGCGTACGAGCATGTCCGCGCAGAGGTGCTTGACCGCCTGGAACTGGCCGATGGGGCGGCCGAACTGCTCCCTGACCTTGGCGTGCTCGGCCGCGATCTCCAGGGCGCGGGCCGCCGTGCCGCAGGATTCGGCGGCGAACAGGAGCGCGGCGAGGTCGCGGACGAGCGCGGAGTCCACGTCCAGGACCCGGCCCGCGTCCACCACGACGCCCTCGGCCCGCACCTCGGCGGTGGGACGGGTCGGGTCGGTGCTCGTGTGGGTACGGATGTGCAGGGCGTCGGCGTCCACCGCGAGCCAGAGCGTGCGGTCGTGCGCCTTCGCCGCGAGGATCACCAACTCGGCCTGGCCCGCGGCCAGTACGGGCGGTGCGGTCCCGTCGAGCAGCCAGCCGCCCTCGCAGCCGACGGCGGCGAGCGTGCCCGCGCCGAGTGCCACGGCCGCGGTCCTGCGGCCTTCGGCGATGTCCCCGACAAGGGCGTCGTGCCGCCCGGCGCGGCGCAGCAGCTCGGCGGCGAGCACCCCGGGCAGATACGGGCCCGGCAGCAGACCGCGCCCGGCCTCCTCCAGGACGACCGCGAGCTCGACGAGGCCGCCCCCGCCGAACTCCTCGCCGAGGTGGATGCCGAGCAGCCCCTGTTCGGCGAGCCCGTCCCAGAACAGCGGGCGGGCCCCGGCGGCCTCGGGCGCGTCCAGGAGCTTGCGCACCTCCTCGACGGGCACGGCCCGCGCCAGCCAGCCGCGTACCGCCTCCGCGAGCTCCCGTTGTTCTTGCGTGATCGCGATGCCCATGGACGCCCTCACCCGTCGCCGGTCCCGGAACGGCGCAAGAGTAGAACACGTTTCAATCTGACGGAAGGTCAGATCGACGTGACCTTCGGGGCCCCGCCCGCCGGGGGCGGCCCCGGCGGCGTACGGCACCATGGACCGCCCACACACCTACGACCCAAAGGAGCCGGGCCGTGGCCACTCCCAAGCCTCAGATCCTGGCCGCCTTCGAGGCGGCCAAGGGCTTCATGCCCGTACGGGAAGGCCTGGCGCTGTACGAGGCGGCGGCCGCGGCCGGGGCGCTCGGCCTTCCGCTCCTGGAGGTGGGCACCTACTGCGGGCGCTCCACGATCCTGCTCGCCGAGGCCGCCCGCGAGAGCGGCACGGTCGCGGTCACCGTCGACCACCACCGCGGCAGCGAGGAGCAGCAGGCGGGCTGGGAGTACCACGACCCCACCGTCGTCGACCCGGAGGTCGGGCGGATGGACACGCTGCCCACCTTCCGCCGGACGCTGCACGCGGCGGGCCTCGAGGACCACGTGATCGCGGTGGTCGGGCGCTCGCCGCAGGTGGCGCGGGTGTGGGGCGGGCAGCTCGGCTTCGTGTTCATCGACGGCGGGCACACCGACGAGCACGCCACGGCCGACTACGAGGGCTGGGCGCCCAAGCTCGCCGAGGGCGGCACGCTGGCCATCCACGACGTCTTCCCGGACCCGGTGGACGAGTTCACCGGCCAGGCCCCGTACCGCATCTACCTGCGGGCCCTCGCGTCCGGCGCGTTCACCGAGGTCTCGGCGACCGACTCGCTGCGGGTGCTGCGCCGGACGTCCGCCGCGCTGTGACACTTCGCGGCGCGGAGTGCCCGGGCTTGACAGGTCCCCGCCGCTAGCATCGCTCCCGTGCCGTACGACAGCGAGTCATCGAATCCGGACAGCCGGGCGCGCCGTGTGCGCGGCCGGGCTCTCGTCGCCCTCGCGGCGCTTGCGCCGACCGCCCTCGCGGGCTGGCTGGTCTGGCAGGCGATGAGCAGCCCCGGCAGCCAGGACAACAAGCCGCCGAAGGTGCTCCCCCTGCCGAGCCGCTCGGCGCCGTCGGCGCCGCCCGGGGCCGGCACGGCGACGGTGACCGTGACGGCCTCCTCCACCCCGGGCGGCGCCCCCGGCTCCGCCTCGGCGCCCGCCGCGTCCAAGAACGGATCCGGCGCCGGGCCGCTCGCCGGAAAGACCGTCGTCATCGATCCGGGTCACAATCCGAATAATTTCCGGCATACACAAGAGATCAATGAGCCGGTGGACATCGGAACGAACAAGAAGGAATGCGACACCACCGGCACCGACACCAACGACGGTTATACGGAGGCCGAGTTCACACTCGATGTGTCGCACCGCATCAGGGCAATCCTGGAAAAGCAGGGCGCGAAGGTCGTGTTCACCCACGACGGCGACCGGACATTCGGCCCGTGTGTGGACGAGCGGGCCCGGATCGGGAATCAGGCGAAGGCGGACGCCGTCGTGTCGGTGCACGCGGACGGCGCGGACGAGGGCCAGCGCGGCTTCCATGTGATCCTGCCCGCGAAGGTGAAGGGCGGCGCCGCCGACACCGCCCCGATCGTGGGGCCTTCGCGTGAACTCGGTGTGCGGATCGCGGGGAAGTTCGTCCAGGACACGGGCATGAACGCCTCCAACTACGTGGGCGACGGCACCGCCCTGGACACCCGCAGCGACCTCGGCGGCCTCAACCTGTCGAAGGTTCCGAAGGTGTTCATCGAGTGCGGCAACATGCGCGATTCCCGGGATTCGGCGCTGCTCAAGAGTGCGGAGTGGCACCAGAAGGCGGCCCAGGGCATCGCCGACGGCATTATGGCGTTCCTGGGCGGGTAGGCTCCCGACCCGCCGTACGACCCGCAGAGCCAGACGATAGATTCTTCCGCACAGGGGGAACCACCTAGAGCTTCACGCCGTGTGCACGTACACCGGCGGCAGCGATGACCGCCCCGACGAGACGACATAAAAGAGGACTTTTACGTGAACATCCGCTCCCTCACACGAGGCGACGGCGTGGTGATCGGTGCAGCGGTGGTGCTGTTCATCGCCTCGTTCCTGAATCTCACGTCCGCTCCGAGCTGCTCCGGCCAGTTCTGCCCGAGCGTGGACGCGCCGAACGCCTGGGACTCGCTCTCGCTCCTGATGAGCATGTACCTGGCGGGCATCATCGGTGCGGTCCTGGTGGTCGTGGGCCGCTCGCTGCCGCAGCCGAAGAAGGTCGCGGGCCTGGACCTCACGCAGTTCGGCGTCGCGTTCACCGTCTTCGCCGCGTGGACCGCGTTCTGGACGATCATCGACGCGCACGGCTCCGGCGCCGGCATGATCCTCGGCCTGATCGCCACGCTGGCGCTCGCCGCGGCCGCCGTGGCCTCGCCGCTGGTCGGCGCGCTCAAGGCGCCGCTCATGGGCGCCCCGAGCCCGGCCGCCCCGCAGCCCTACGGCTACCCGGGCGCGCCCCAGCCGGCCGGTGGCTACGGCTACCCCGGCGCCCAGCAGCCGTACGCCGCGCAGCCCGGCGACCCGAGCCTCGGCGGCCAGCCGCAGGCCCAGGCCCAGCCGTTCGGCGCGCAGGCCCCGGCTCCGGCCGCGGACCTGAACAAGGACAGCCAGGCGCAGCCCGCCGCTGCCGCCCCGGCCGGCGACTTCGCCCCGTTCTGGTTCGCGGTCCCCGTCGCCCGCCCGCTGTACGCGGAGGACGGCTCGCCGACCCCGATCGCCGAACTCGCCCCGGGCACCTGGTACCTGGCCGTCGACCAGCGCGGTCCCGGCCTGGTCGCCCAGACGCAGGACGGCCGCCGTGGCGTCCTGCAGGACACCACCGGCATCCAGCGCGGCTGATCCGCCCGCCCACCACGACGGCCCCCCGCCCCTCTTCCGGGCGGGGGGCCGTTGCGCTTACAGTCCCCTGACAGATCGTCAGATCACTGGGAGGGGACGGCACATGCGCCTGGGACTCGCACTCGGCTACTGGGGGCGCGGCCCGAACCCCGCCCACCTCGAACTGGCCCGCGCGGCCGAGGAGTTCGGCTACCACTCGGTGTGGACGGCGGAGGCCTGGGGCTCGGACGCCTTCACCACCCTGACCTGGATCGCGGCGCACACCTCGCGCATCCGGCTCGGCACCGCAGTCGCGCAGATGGCCGCGCGCACCCCCACCGCCACCGCCATGCACGCCCTCACCCTGGACCACCTCTCGGGCGGCCGGATGATGCTGGGCCTCGGACTCTCGGGGCCGCAGGTCGTCGAGGGCTGGTACGGCCGCCCGTTCCCGTCGAGCCCGCTCACCGCGACCCGCGAGTACGTCGACGTCATCCGCCAGGTCCTGCGCCGCGAGGCCCCGGTCGAGCTCGACGGCCGCTTTCACCCGCATCCGTACGGCGGCGCGGACGGTACGGGCCTGGGCAAGCCCCTCAAGGCCATCACCCATCCCCTGCGCCCGGACATCCCCGTGCTCCTGGGCGCCGAGGGCCCCAAGAACATCGCCCAGACGACCCGCATCGCCGACGGCTGGCTCCCGCTGTACTGGTCGCCGACCCGCACCGACGCGTACGCCGCCGCGCTGACGGGGCTGCGCGAGGACTTCCTGGTCGCCCCCATGGTGCGGGCCCACGTGTGCGACGACGTCGCCGAGGGGCTGCTCCCGGTGAAGGCGATGCTGGGCTTCTACATCGGCGGCATGGGCCACGCGGCCCGCAACTTCCACGCCGACCTGATGGCCCGCATGGGCTACGAGGACGAGGCCCGCCACATCCAGGACCTGTTCCTGGCGGGCCGCCGGGACGAGGCGGTCCTGGCCGTACCGGACGCCTTCGCCGACGACATCTCCCTGGTGGGCCCGCGCGGGCGCATAGCGGAACGCCTGGAGCAATGGCGCAAGGGCCCGGTGACGGACCTGCTGGTCACCTCACCGGACCCGAACACGCTACGCGTGCTGGCCGACCTGAACGCCTGAGCGCCCTTGGCGAGTTCCGCTGCGCTGCGACGACGCAGGGAGGTCAGCCTCCGGCAAGCTGCCCGGCAGAGGGAACCTGGTCCTTGACCGGCGCCCCGGCGCCCGCCCCCGCGTCCTTGACCCCACCGATCACCTTCTCGAACTGGCTGACGTCCGCATCGCTCGCATCCCCGTTGCGGAGCTTCGTGCCCATGTTCTTGAGGGAGTCGATCCCGGAGGACAGGGGCGCGAGGGCCTTGGAGAGCAGGGGGTCGCCCTTGGCGTTCTCGGTCGCGGCCTTCAGGCGGTTGTACGTGAACGCGCCGGCCAGGCCCGCCTTGACGAGTGCGAACGTACGGCCCTTGGCGCCCTTCTTGAACTTGCCGGCCTTGAAGGGCTTCACGATCCACTGGTAGGCGGCACCCGCCGCGAGCCCCGCGTTGGCGACGAAGCGCGTCTTGGCGAGCCTCTGCCGCTCGGCCGAGGGGGTCGGCGATGCGGTGGCCGCGACCAGGGCGGCGTCCTGGGCGGATTTCTCCGTGGTGCTCCGCGTGGTGTTCTCGGTGCTTCTGGTCTCTCCTCCGCAGGCGGTCGTCGACACCAGGACGGTGCAGGAAAGGACGACCGCCACGACTATGCGGCGGATGGGGAACGTACTGGGCACGATGACCTCCGGGGGATGTTCGGCCTCCCCGGCAGCCTCACCCGGCCCACCGCACTGCGCCACTCGGGCGACTCCGTACGGGTCGTCCTACCCGCAGCAGTAGGGCGCCAGACCCCTGGGGAGCCGGTCCCCGCCGAACACCGCCGTGGTCGGCTCGTCCCCGCCCAGCGCCGCGACCGCGAGCAGCAGGGAGCCCGCCGTCCACGTCGTGAGCTCCTCCGGCCACACCGCGCGGTTGCCCTCGAAGACGTAGCCCGTCCAGTACAGGCCCGTCGCGGGGTCGCGCAGGTGCTGGATGGACTGGAGGATCTCCAGGGCCCGGTCGGACTCGCCCATCGCCCAGAGCGCGAGGGCCAGTTCGCAGCTCTCGCCGCCGGTGACCCACGGGTTGGGCAGCACGCAGCGCACCCCGAGGCCGGGCACCACGAAGTCGTCCCACATCGATTCGATACGGGCCTTGGCAGCGTCCCCGGTGACCGCGCCGCCGAGGACCGGGTAGTACCAGTCCATCGAGTAGCGGGACTTGTCGAGGAAGCGCTCGGGGTGGTGCTGGACGGCGTGGGCGAGCGCGCCGGCCGCCAACTCCCAGTCGGGCTGCGGCTCTTCGCGCTGCTCGGCGATGGCGAGCGCGCAGCGCAGCGCGTGGTGGACGGAGGAGCTGCCGGTGAGCAGCGCGTCGGTGACGGCGCTGCCGTCCTCCTCGCGCTTCCAGCCGATCTGCCCGCCGCTCTGCTGGAGGGCGAGGACCCATTCGACGGCCGCGTAGACGGCGGGCCACATGCGGTCGAGGAAGGTGTCGTCGCCGGTGGCGAGGTAGTGGTGCCAGACGCCGACCGCTATGTAGGCGACGAAGTTGGACTCCCGGCCCCGGTCGGTGACCCGGTCGTGTTCGCCGTCGTGATAGGCGGCGTACCAGGAGCCGTCCTCGTTCTGGTGCCGGGCGAGCCAGTCGTAGGCGCGCTCCGCGGCGGCGTGTTCGCCCGCCGCGTCCAGGGCCATCGCGGCCTCGGTGTGGTCCCAGGGGTCCAGGTGGTGGCCGCGGAACCAGGGGATGGCGCCGTCGGCGCGCTGGACGGCGAGCAGGGCGGCGACCGTCTGCCCGGCCTGCCCGGCGGTGAGCACCCCGGGTAGGACGAGGTGTTCGGTGCGCTCCGGAGAGGTCACTTGGCGGCACTCTTTCCCGGCAGCACGGGAAGGTGCGGCTTGGTCGCGTACGCCACGAAGCTCTTGCCGACGACGGGGTTGAGCGCCCGCTCGGCGAGCCGGGTGACGGTGCTGATGCCGGGCGTCTTCATGATGTCCCAGACCAGGAGCTGGTGGTACGCCTTGACCGGCAGCGCCTTGTCGTTGTCGACGCCGAAGGCGCACTTGAGCCACCAGTACGGCGAGTGCAGCGCGTGCGCGTGGTGGGTGCCGTACGGCTTGAGGCCGGCCTGCTTCATCTTGCCGATGAGCTCGTCGGCCTTGTAGATGCGGATGTGGCCGCCCTCGACCTCGTGGTACGCGTCGGAGAGCGCCCAGCACACCTTCTCGGGCCCGTACCGCGGCACGGTGACCGCGATGCGGCCGCCGGGCCTCAGGACGCGGACCATCTCGGCGAGCACGCCCTTGTCGTCGGGGATGTGCTCCATGACCTCGGAGATGATCACGACGTCGAAGGACTCGTCGGGGAAGGGCAGGTTGAGCGCGTCGCCCTCCATCGCGGTCGCGGTCGCCCCCTCGGGCGCCTCACCGGCCTCCTTCATCGCGGCGAACCACTTGGCGACCTCGCGGATCTCCTCGCCGTTCTGGTCGAGGGCCACGACCTGGGCGCCGCGCCGGTAGCACTCGAAGGCGTGCCGGCCCGCGCCGCAGCCCAGGTCGAGCACATGGTCGCCCGGGGCGAGCGGGAAGCGGGAGAAGTCGACGGTCAGCACGGGGTCTGCCCTTTCCGATGGAGATCACCTGTGGCCGCGGAGCGGCCGGTAGTCGTGGGCGCGGGGCGCCCGGTCACCTGGCGGGCTTCCGGGCCGGGACGCGCCCCTGGGCCTCGATCGCCTCGCGGTAGAGCTCGGCGGTGCCCTGGGCGGCGCGGGCCCAGGTGAACTTTTCCAGGACCCGTTCGCGGCCCGCCGCGCCGAGCCGGCGGCGCAGCGCCGCGTCGCCGAGCAGCCGGGCGAGGCCCGCGGCCAGCGCTCCCGCGTCGCCGGGCGGCACCGCGAGGCAGGTCTCGCCGTCGGTGCCGGCGACCTCCGGGATGGCGCCGCCGGTCGTGGCGAGCAGCGGGGTGCCGGTGGCCATGGCCTCGGCGGCCGGCAGCGAGAAGCCCTCGTACAGCGAGGGGACGCAGCTGATCTGCGCGGACCGTACGAGGTCGACGAGCTCGGCGTCGGTGATGCCCTTGACGAACTCGACGGCATCGCCGAGCCCGTACTTCTCGATGGCCTGGGCGACCGGGCCGTCCTCGGCGCGCTTGCCGACGACGACGAGATGGGCCTCGGGGTGCTCGGTGCGCAGCTTGGCGAGGGCTTCGACGAGGAAGACCAGGCCCTTGAGCGGCACGTCGGCGCTGGAGGTGGTCACGATGCGGCCGGGCACCTCGGCGACCGCCGGGTCCGGCGACCAGAGGCCGGTGTCGGCGCCGATGTGCACGACCCGGATGCGGTCCTCGGACACCCCGAGGTGGTCGACGATCTCGCCCTTGGACGTGCCGGAGACCGTGAGCACGGAGGGCAGCCTGCGGGCGACCCGCTTCTGCATGCGCGTAAAGCCGTACCAGCGGCGCACGGAGGCGCGGCGCTTCCAGTCGGGCGCCGCGTCGAGTTCGAGCTGTCGATCGACCGTGATCGGGTGGTGGATCGTGGTGACCAGGGGCGCGCCGACGTCGCCGAGCAGCCCGTACCCGAGGGTCTGGTTGTCGTGGACGACGTCGAACTCGCCGCGCCGGGCGGCCAGATGGCGCCGGGCGCGCAGCGAGAAGGTCAGCGGCTCGGGGAAGCCGCCGGTGCGCATGGTGGCGACCTCCAGGCGGTCGATCCAGTCCCGGTACTCGTCCTTGGCGGGCGTACGGAACGGATCGGGCGAGCGGTAGAGGTCGAGGCTGGCGAGCTCGGTGAGCGGGACGCCCTCGTCGAGCACGGGGTAGGGCTGGGCGCCGATGACCTCGACGCTGTGCCCGAGCCGGGCGAGCTCTCGCGAGAGGTGGCGCACGTAGACGCCCTGGCCGCCGCAGAACGGGTTCCCCTTGTAGGTGAGGAGCGCGATCCGCAGCGGGCGCTCGCCCTCACGGCCGGCGTCCCCGGTGCGGGGGCTTGCCTCTATGGCCTCAGCGGTCACTCGCGGCCCCCTTCATCACTGCGTTTCGCCGGAGCGTAACCGCTCGCGCTAATCTAGAACAAGTTCCAGACTTGATCCTTCTTGAGCGTTCTTTGATCACTCAAGGAGCTTCGAATCTACCGGCAGGTAGCGCGACTGTAAGAGCCGGATCAGGTGATTCGCGCCACGGCGGGGCCCCTGCCATGCTGGGCCGCCGAACACCGTGGCAGAGAACCGGACAAACGGAACGGGACACATGACAGCGGAAGTCAAGGCAGCCACCGCGGCCACCCCTCCCCTGACGGAACGCCAGGAGGCCCGGCGCCGTCGCATTCTGCACGCGAGCGCCCAGCTGGCCAGCCGGGGCGGCTTCGACGCGGTCCAGATGCGCGAGGTGGCCGAGGCCGCGGGGGTCGCGCTCGGCACCCTGTACCGCTACTTCCCGTCCAAGATCCATCTCCTGGTCGCCACGATGCAGGACCAGCTCCAGCACCTGCACGGCACCCTGCGCAAGCACCCGCCCTCCGGCGAGGGCTCCGCGGAGCGGGTGGCCGAAACCCTCATGCGCGCCTTCCGCGCGCTCCAGCGCGAGCCGCACCTGGCGGACGCGATGGTCCGGGCCCTCACCTTCGCGGACCGCTCGGTGAGCCCCGAGGTCGACACGGTCTCGCGCCAGACCACGGCGATCATCCTGGACGCGATGGGGCTCGACCGTCCGACCCCGGAGCAGCTCTCGGCGGTCCGCGTCATCGAGCACACCTGGCACTCGGCCCTGATCACCTGGCTCTCGGGCCGGGCGTCGATCGCCCAGGTCAAGATCGACATCGAAACGGTCTGCAAACTGATCGACCTGACGGCCCCGCCGCAGGGCTAGCCCGCCGAACGCCGACCCCGCCAGGGGCGCGGGGAACTGCGCGCCAAGCCCCCACCGGCCCGCAGCCGAACAACCGCACGCGCGGCACGCGAGTCACCCCGCCGAGGCGCAGCACCCGTGAGGGGCGCGGGGAACTTTGCGAACAACCACCCCCTCCCAGAGAGATGCGCTCCCCCCTCCGCGCGGGCGGGAGGACGCACAACCCCCTGCCCAGAAAGGGGATGTGGGGGCCGACGGAGACCCCCCGGCATGCGCCCCACCCGCGCGCAGCGCGCCCCGCATGCGCGGGTACGCGCCCCCGGTGCCCCCCACCGATTCGTTCGCCCGGGCCATGACAGGGGTAGCCGCCGCCCAGAATCGTTGCGTGCCCAACGAAGGCGCCGGTAGCGGTAAGCCTGGAAGGAGCTGGGAAACGTGATCCGGGTACTTCTCGTGCACGACGCGTGCCTCTTGCGATCGGCACTGGCCGAACGCCTCGCACGCGAAACCGACCTGGAGGTCCATCATTCCGCTTGGCGCGGCGCCCCGGCGCTGGCGCGATTATTGAGCCCGGACGTCTGCGCGGCCGACCTGGACTGTTCGGAGTCCTATGGAATCGCACCGCTCGGCGAACTCACCGGCTGCCGTCCCGGCACCGGAAAATGCCGACTCCTGGTGCTGGCCGACGCCCACCGCCCCGGACCGTTGAAACGGGCCGCCGATGCCAACGCACGCGGCTATGTGGACAAGGGGGGCACACCCGAGCAGCTGATCTTCGCCATCAGACAGGTGGCCGAGGGGAAACGGTTCGTCGACGACTCGCTCGGCTTCAGTTTTCTCCGGGCCTCCGAAATGCCGCTCACCAGGCGGGAGTTGAGCGTCCTCTCACTCGCCGCGGAAGGAGCCTCGGTCTCCGACATCGCGCTCCGGCTCCATCTTTCCAACGGCACCGTGCGCAACTACATGGCCGCCATCACTCGCAAGACCGGCGCCCGCAACCGGGTCGACGCGATACGGATCTCCCAGGGGGAGGGGTGGGTGTGAGGGGTCGGCCCCCGTGAGATCGCGGTAGAACGCGGAGCGGGCCAGGAGTTCCTCGTGGGTGCCGAGTTCGGCGCGGGCCCCGTCCATCAGGAGCACGCGGTCCGCGCGCCGGGCCGATCCGGTGCGGTGGGCCACGACCACGAGGGTGCGTCCGGCGAAGGCCCGCTCCGCGCGTGCCTCGGCGGCCGGGTCCAGATGGCAGGTCGCCTCGTCGAGCAGCACCAGGGGCGCGGGAGCGACGTGCGCCCGCGCCAGTGCGACGAGCTGGCGCTCGGCGGCGGAGAGCGCGGCGGGGTCGAGCACCGCGTCGAGCCCGCCGAGCCGCTCCAGGAGCGGCCCCGCCCCGACCGCCTCGGCCGACCCCGACAGCGCCTCGTCACAGGGGAGTTGGGGGGAGAAGTAGCCCAGATTCTCGCGGAGGGTGGCGGTGAAGACGTATGCCTCCTGCGGTACGAGCACCCGCTCGCAGCCCGTCGTCACCTCTCCGGCGTCCGGCCGGAGCACCCCGGCGATCAGCCCGAGCAGGGTGGACTTGCCGATGCCGCTCGGCCCGGCCACGGCGAGCCGCTCGCCGGCCGGTACGGTCAGGTCGAGCCGGTCGACGACGGGGGCCGCGCCGGGCCCGTACGCGAAGACGAGGCCGCGCAGCCGCACCGGCCAGGCCCCGCTCTCGTGCCGCACCCCAGCCGGGGGCTCCCCCTCCCCCGCAGTCAGCCGGCGCAGTACGACGGTGAGGCGGGCGCCCGAGGTGCCAAGGCCCTGGACCAGGGCCTGGAGGGCGGGCAGCAGCGACTGGGTGAGGTAGGCGAGCGCGCCCGCCAGGCCGCCCGCCGTGACCCCGTGCCGCAGCAGCCAGGGCGCGGTGACCAGGAGCAGCACCAGGGGCAGTCGCCCGCCGATGCCCACGGCGAAGGTGCGGGCCACGCCCCAGTACGCGAGCGATCGCGCCGCGCGGTACTCGTCGTCGATGCGTTCCCCGGCGCTCGCGGCCGCGCGATCATGGGCGCCCGATGCCTCGATGTCCCTCAACCCGCCGGCCAGCAGGCCGAGTTCGGCCGCCAGGCGTTCGTCGGCGGCCAGGAAGTCCTCCTGGCGGCGGGCGAGCGGGCCCAGCGTCGCGGCGAAGAGCGCGAGCCCCACGAGCAGCGGGCAGCCGATCACCGGGAGCAGGACGGGCGCGAGGGCGAAGAGGCCGAAGAGGGCCCCGGCGGCGGTGAAGACGAAGGTGCGGGCGACGAGCACGAGCCCGGCGAGGGTGTCCCTGGCCAGCTCGACCTGCTGGGTGAGGCGGGACAGGGCGGCGTCGTCCGCCTCGCGAAGGCCGCGTGTCACCACCGCCCGCACGAGTTCGTCCCGTACGGGCTCGACGAACGCGGCGACCGCCCCGTACACCCGGCGCGTCCCCCAGGCTCCGGCGAACACGGCGACGGCGGCCGCCGCCAGCCAGCCGAGACCGGTGGCGGCGCGGCCCGCGAGGAAGCCGTCGTCGAGCGCGCGGGCGAGGGCGAAGCCGAGCAGGAAGGTCTGGGCGGATTCGAGCAGCGACCATCCGGCGAGCCGCAGCAGCACCCGCTTGTGGCGCCTCAGCAGAGCGATCAGCACGACGCGTCGGCCTCCCCGAACACAGCGCGGTATGCGGCGAGCCGACAGAGCCGCTGGTGGGGTGCGACCGCGCGCACCCGTCCCTCCTCCAGCCACACCACGAGGTCCGCGCGGGCCGCCGTCGACGCCCGCAGGGCGATGATCAGGTGGGTGCCGGAGCCGTGCAGCAGCGCCTGGGAGACCTTGAGCTCGGTGGCGGAGTCGAGGCTGGAGGTGGCGTCGTCCAGGATCAGCAACCGCCCGGGGTGAGCGAACGCCCTTGCCAGGCCGAGGCGTTGGGCCTCGCCACCGGACAGCGGGGCGCTCGCGCAGGGCGTGGCGTAGCCCTCGGGCATCGTACGGATGAAGTCGTCGGCGCAGGCGGCGCGGGCGGCGGCGCGCACCGCGGCCTCGCCCGGGTCTTCGGCACCGTACGCGATGGTGCCGCCCACCGTGCCGCCGAGCAGCACCGGACGGGCGAAGGCGTAGCCGACCGCCCTGCGCAGTTCGGCCCGCGCGAGGGAGGGCAGGGGCACGCCGTCGAGGGCCACCGTCCCCGACTCGGGGTCGGCGAGGCGGCCCGCGACGGCCGCGAGCGCCGACTTGCCGCTGCCGGACCGCCCGACGACGGCGACGACGGCACCGCCTGGCACCGTGAGATCGATTCCGCGCAGGGGCCCGTGCACGACACCCCGAAGGGTCAACTCGCCGCCTGCCGAGGGCAGTTCACTGCTGCCGTACGTCACGCTCGGAGCGGTCAGCACATCCTGGAGGCGGGCCGTCGCGGTGCGGCCGCGGGTCAGGGTGTTGACCATGCCGACCAGGGCGCCGGTGCCGGTGGCGAGGGCCGCGTAGCGCCAGGCGGCGAGGAGGCCGCCGACGCTCAGGTCGCCGTGCGCGACGCGCAGTCCGGCGACCGCGAGGACGGCGAGCTGGAGCAGGGGCAGGAGGATCGCGGCCTGGGCGGTGGAGCGGCCGAGGACCTCCCACATGCGGTGGCCCTGGCCGGAGAGTTCGGGCAGCGGGGCCAGGATGCGCTCGGCGTCGCGCTCGGGGTGTCCGGCGGCGGCGATGGTGCGGGCGCCGCGCACCGCTTCGAGCAGGCGGCCCGCGATCTCGCCCTGGGTGTGCAGATACCCGGCACTGCTGGCGCCGGAGCCGCGCACGAACACCTTCAGGAGCAGGGCGAACAGCGGCATCCCGGCGAGCACCACCAGGGCGGTCCACCAGTCGGTGAGGGCGAGGGCGACGAGGCCGCCGACCGGGGTGACGACGGCCGCGAGGGTGCCTGCGATCGACACCGGTACGGTCGCGGCCTGCACCGCGTTCCCGGTGAGACGGGCCACCAACTCGCCCTCGGAGCAAGCCTGTTGCGTACCGGCGTCCAGTACGTGGCCGAGCACCCGGCGCCGGATCCAGGCGGCGCTGCGGGCGGTGGCGGTCGCGGTGACGGCGGATTCGTACGCGCCGATCAGGACGGCGAGCACGGTGAGGACGACACACAGGGTGATCCAGGGTCCGGCCTCACTCTGCCGGCCGGCCAGGACCAGGTCGAGGGACCGGCCGAGCGCCGCGGGCAGGGCGAGCCCGGCGCCGGCCGACGCGCAGCTGAGGAGCAGGATCAGGGTGCCGGGGCCGGCGCTCTGCCGGACGGTCTCACGCAACAGCAAGGCGGCCTCCCGCGTGCGGCGGCCCCGGCCGGCGAGCGGTGCCGGGCGGGGCCGCGTCGTTCACTGCGTCACCGGAACTACGCGGTGATCACAGGCGGTGATCACAGGCAGAGCGTCAGGCTGGCGACGCTGTCACAGAGGAGCAGGCTGAGCGAGCTGCCGCCGCCGTGACCGCCGTGGCCGCCGCCGTCGCCCTCGTCGATGTCGAGTTCAACGTCGAGGTTCTGCAGGTCCAGAAGGGACATTGCTTTCTCCTTTGTCGGCGATGTGCGTTGCCGTCCGTGGGGACGGGGTTTGCTTCAGCCCCGGGTGGGGCCGTCTGTGGGGCCGCCCGGTGGGGCGGCGGGGGCGGGCGCCAGGAAGGGCAGCCCGACGGGCCGGTCTGCGAGGGCCGCGCCGAGCGCCAGGAGGCAGCCCGCCGTGCCGGTCGCGAGGTCCATCGAGAGCCGCATCATCTGGTCGCCGGGGAAGGCGAGTTGGCCTCGGTAGGGCAGTGCGAACCAGGCGAGTCCGTCGATCTGCTCGGCGAGCCAGGCGTGCGGCGCCCCGGCCCTCGCCAGGTGGAGCACCATCCCGGCGCGCCCGTTGAACAGGCCGGACTGGCCGTAGTACCGGGAGCGCGCGGCGGGCAGGATCTTGTCCCGCGCCTCGCGGAACGCCTCGTCGGGGCGGTGCGCGAGGAAGTCGTCGAGCACGGCGGCGATGCCGACGCTGCCTGCGCCCAGGTAGGGCAGGGTGCGCGTGGTGTCGTTGACGACGAGGGTGCCGGCCGGGTTCGTCACACAGCGGTCGAGGTCGCGGCGCAGCTCCTCGGCGGCCCGGTCCAGCAGCGCGGGATCACCGGTGGACTCGTACAGGCGGAGCAGGAACAGGGCGGGGCCGGTGGCGCCGTGCAGGAGCCCGGCCCGGCGGCCACCCCCGGTGCGGGTGGCGAGCAGGTCGGAGGCCTCCAACGCCTGTTCTTTGAAGCCGAGTCGATCGAGTACGAGGCCCAGTCCGGCCAGCCCTCCGTGCAGTTCGGGGGCGAGCCGTTGCCAGTTCTCGGCCAGGACCGACTCGATGAGCTCGCGGGCCCGTTCGGTGTGGCCGAGCCGGTCGAGGACGAGGGCGACTCCCGCGAGCCCGTCGTACAGGCCGAGCGGGGTGCCGGACGGCGGCGGCGCGGTGTGTGCGAGCAGCCACTGTTCGCCCTCGGGGTAGCGGGCGGCGCCCGTCTCGGCGAGCGCGTAGAGGACTCCGGCGGCGCCGTGCGCGAGGCCGAGGCCGCCGCCGTCGGCGAACTGGGCCACGTCGCCGGGGAAGAGCCGGTCGTCGCGCCCGGGGGTCGCGGAGGCGAGGATGGCCGCCGCCATGGAGTCGCGGCTCGCGGGCCAGTCGCCCGGCTCGACGGGCACGCACCCGCCCATCGGCGCGCTCTCCCCCTCGATCACCCGGACCGCCTCGTCGAGGTAGCCCACGGGCAGGCCGGGGAACTGGGAGGCGGCGATCTCGGCGAGGTGGGCGGCCTTGGACCGGTCGATCACCAGGAGGCTCGTCATCGGCACGAACAGCGCGAGCCGCAGACAGGCCAGCGCGTAGCGGTCCACGTCGAAGCCCTTGCGGTCGAGCGGCGCGATGAAGCCGGGGTGCGCCATGGACTGGCCGCGGTGGTCGTCGACGGGCAGCGCGGCCTCGAAGTCGAGGAGCCGTACGCCCTGTTCGTCGGGGTCGACCATGATGTTGAACATGTGCAGGTCGTTGAAGACGATCCCCCGCCCGTGCACGGCGGCCACCGCGTCCTCGACGGCCCCGAGGATGCGCAGCGCCCACGCGGTGTACTCGGCGACCGCGTCCGGGTCCGGTTCGGCGCCGATGAGCGGGTGGCGGTGCGCGAAGAAGGAGTTGAGGGTGCGTCCTTCGAGGAAGTCCATGACGAGGAAGCGGTGCTCGCCGAGGGTGAACCAGTCGCGTACGGCGGGTGCGACGCCGAGCCCGCCGACCTGTTCCAGGGCGGCCTTCTCACGCTCCAGGCGGGTCACCGCGTCGGCGCCGTCCGCGGCGAGCCCGGCGTGGGGCCTGGCCTCCTTGAGGACGACCTTCTCGCCGGTGCGGATGTCGGTCCCGGCGTAGACGCCGCCGCCGTTGGAGAAGTGCAGGGCGCGCTCGATGCGGTAGGGCAGGTCGCCGGTGGTGGTCGCGTTGCGGGCCGCGAGGTGCGGCGCGAGGAACTCGGGCAGCGCGACCCAGTCGGGCAGGTGGAAGGCGGGGTCGCGGCGGTCGGGCACGAGCACCCCGTCGCCGTTCTCGATCGCGGTCACCAGGGTGCCGTTGGCGTCCACGCAGTGCCGCTTGGTGAACCCGCCGTAGCGGACGTAGAGCGGACCCTCGCCCCAGCGCAGATCACTCAGGATGTACGGCCCCGGCTCCCCCGCGAGGAGCGCGCCCAACTCCTCCAGAATCACCCGGAATTCGGCCTCGTCGGCCGGGTAGATCGTGGCGAACTTCCCGCTGGAGCCGCGGCCGGCGTACTTGGAGTTGCGCAGGTGCAGGGGCCGGCGTCCGGGCACGAACTTGAACGGTATGGCGCGTGCGACGCAGTAGTCCCACACGTACGACGCGGTCTTCTCGGCGTTGTCCAGACAGGCCGAGACGTGGATCTTCCAGCCCTGCTGGGGCCGCACTCTGCGCCCCGGTATGCCGTCGGGGCTGAAGTGCAGCCAGTCCCCGGCGAGTTGGGCCGTCCAGCCCTGGGGGACGGTGCGCCGCGCCGCCTCGAAGAGCGGCACCCGGCCGGCGTCGTTGGCGCCGTCCTCGGTGCGCGAGGAGGACAAGCGGTCCGGGGTCTCGTAGAAATACCTGTCCGCCAGACAGAAGACCTCGTACCGCTTGTCCATGGTGCCTCCCCCTCGACGTCATGACATCGAGTTGGCGCTCCCCCCTCGACGGCGTGGACGACTTTTCCACGCCACCGACGGGCCGGGACAGTCACGCCTGTCATGAGGTCACCGTGCACTACGCATGGATCAACCTGTGTTCGCAGGACGTCGAACGGGAGGGGGCAAAGGGGGCCGTTACGGCGCTATTCCTCGGGCATATCGGGTCTGCCCCTCGGGCGTATCGGGCTTACTCCTCGGGCGGGAACACCGTCTCGCGGGAGTCGTGCAGGGTGATCAGGATGGCCTCGACCGGGCAGCCCTCGGCGGCGGCCAGGATCTGTTCGCTGGCGTCGGTGTCGGGGGTGCGGGGGTGGGACTGACGTGCGGCGTCGAGTTCGAAGCCGGCCGGGGCGTGGTTGACGCACATGCCGGAGCCGATGCACACGCTCCGGTCGACCTCGACGTGCCAGCGGTCGCCCATCACTCGCCTCCGTGCCCGGCGGGCAGGTGGATCATCTTGTGCTCCAGGTACTCGCCGAAGCCCTCGGGCCCGAACTCCCGCCCCAGACCGGAGGACTTGTAGCCCCCGAACGGCCCGAGCATGTCCAGACTGAACGTGTTGACGTTGAAGGTTCCCGTACGCACCTTCCGTCCGAACTCGATGCCGTGCTCGACGTCGCCGGTCCACACGCTGCCGCTGAGCCCGTACTCGGAGTCGTTGGCGATCCTGAGCGCCTCGGCCTCATCCGCGTACGGCAGCAGGCAGATGACCGGGCCGAAGATCTCCTCGCGGGCGATGCGCATCGCGTTGTCGACCCCGCCGAAGAGGGTCGGCTCGACGTACCAGCCCCGGTCGAGCCCGGCCGGCCGGCCGCCGCCGGTGAGGATCTTGGCGCCTTCCTCCTGCCCGATCCGGATGTAGTCGAGCGAGCGCTGCTGCTGCCGCTTGGCGACCAGCGGCCCGACCTGGGTGGCCGCGTCCAGGGGGTCCCCGACGACGAGCGCCCCGGCGGCGGCCGCGAACGCCTCGGCGATCTCGTCGTAGCGGCTCTGCGGCGCCAGGATGCGGGTCTGGGCCACGCACGCCTGGCCGTTGTTCATCCAGGCGGCCGGGACGACGCCCGCGACGGTCGCCGCCAGGTCCGCGTCGGGCAGGATCACCGCGGCCGACTTGCCACCGAGCTCCAGGGTGACGCGGGTGAGGTTGCGCGCGGCGACCTCCATCACGCGCTTGCCGGCCGCGACGGACCCGGTGAAGGACACCTTGTCGATCCCGGGGTGCCCGACGAGGTACTCGCTGACCTCGCGGTCCGCGGGCAGGATGGAGAGCACGCCCGCCGGGAGCCCGGCCTCGACGGCCATCTCGCCGAGGATGTACGAGTCCAGGGGCGACTCGGGGGACGGCTTGAGGATCACCGAGCAGCCGGTGAGCAGCGCGGGCCCGAGCTTGGCCGCGGCGACGAACTGCGGGACGTTCCACGGCACGACGGCCGCCACGACCCCGACCGGCTCACGCCGCACGAGCAGCGGCCCGAGCGCCCCCGACCGCCGTTCCTCATAGGGGAATTGACGGGCGACGGTGAGGGCGGAATCCCACACCATCATCGCGCCGAGCGCCTGCGCGAGCACGCTCCAGGAGTACGGGGAGCCGTTCTGCGAGCTGATCGACCTGGCGATCTCCTCGTGCCGGACCAGGATCGCGTCCTTGATCCGGGAGACGACCTCGATGCGCTCCTCGGGCGTGGCCCGCGCCCAGGGCCCCTCGTCGAAGGCCTTGCGCGCAACGGCCACGGCCCGGTCCACATCCGCCCGGGAGGCGTGCGGGACGCGGCCGATGACCTGCTCGGTATGGGGCGAGATCACCTCGATGACGTCGGAGCCGAGGGGGTCGGTCAACTCCCCGCCGATGAACAGCTGTCCGTGTTCCACGAGCTCGGTCATGCCTGGTGCCTCCTGCGGGGCTTTTCCTGCCGGCTGCCTGACTTCGTTTCAGAACTGATACCAGTTCTAGTTGCAGGAGTCCACGGGCCGAACGGGGCCGGGGCGCGGGCGGGTAAAGGGAGTTGGATCTCGGCAGAACTGGTTGACTCGGCCAACCACTGAAACCAGTTCTAGTTATAGTGGGGCAGAAGCGTGCCGCCGGGCGTGCACCCAGAGGGATTCCGCGCGCCCAGCGGGACTCCCGGAGAGACGAGGACGCCATGCCGCAGGAGCCAGCCGCGCCTCAGGTGACCGACCACGGTGGCGGCGTCCACTCCATCAAGGTGCCGATCCCGGACAATCCCCTGGGCCACACCCTGGTCCACCTCGTCGACACCGACCGGGGCCCGGTGCTCGTCGACACCGGGTGGGACGACCCGGCCTCCTGGGACACCCTGACGGCCGGCCTTCGGGCGCTGGGCACGGACGTCTCGGCCGTCCACGGCGTGGTCATCACCCACCACCACCCCGACCACCACGGGCTCTCCGGCCAGGTGCGCGAGGCGTCCGGGGCGTGGATCGCGATGCACCCCGCCGACACCGCCGTCGTACGCCGCACCCGCGAGGCCGAACCGGGCGTCTGGCTGGACTACTTGTGCGCCAAGCTGGCCGGGGTCGGCGCGCCCGAGGAACACATCGCCCCGCTGCGCGAGGCCCGCGCCTCGGGCCGGATGCGGACCCTGCCGGGGCTGCGGGCCGCGCTGCCCGACCGCGAGATCGTGCCCGGCGATCTGCTGCCGCTCGCCGGGCGCCGGCTCCGTGCGATCTGGACACCGGGGCACACGCCGGGCCACGTCTGCCTCCACCTGGAGGAGGCGCACCCGTCCCAGCTCCCCGGAAACGGCCGCCTGTTCAGCGGCGACCACCTCCTGCCCGGCATCACCCCGCACATCGGCCTGTACGAGGACCCCGACGAGGGCGGGGCGGCCGACCCCCTCGGTGACTATCTCGACTCCCTCGAACGCGTCGGCCGCCTCGGGGTCGCCGAGGTGCTCCCGGCCCACCAGCACGCCTTCGCGGAACCGGCGGCGCGGGTGCGGGAGTTGCTGTCCCACCACGAGGACCGCCTTTCGGGCCTGCTGGCCCTGCTGTCCACTCCCCTCACCCCCTGGCAGCTCGCGGAACGCATGGAGTGGAACCGCCCGTGGTCCCAGATCCCGTACGGGTCGCGCACGATCGCGGTGTCGGAGGCGGAGGCGCATGTGCGGCGCCTGGAGAAGCTGGGGCGGGCGGAGCGGGTGGTGGGGGGCGGAGTGGTGCGGTACCGGGCGGTTTAGGGGGCTGTCCCCCACCCCGCCCCTTCCCCGGACCCGCCGGGGGTGAGCTGTCCGGGTGCGGCCCGGTGGCTGCCGGGGCTCCGCCCCAGACCCCGTTCGCACCTGAAGGGCGCTCGCCCTCAAACGCCGGACGGGCTGGGTATGCCTGGCCGGACCACGCCCAACTACCGACGGGCTGGGTATGTCTCGACAGGTGCCACGCGGCTGTCGGACGGGCTGAAGATGCTCGGACCTGCCGGCATCGACCCTGCTGGGGGCGCGGGGAACTGCGCGACCAGCCACGCACGGTCCGCAGCCGAAAGCCGTCCGCCCTGCGCGGGGGCCGGGGGGCAGCGCCCCCGGCAACGGGCCTCAGCCTCTCCCCACCCCCGGAGGGTTTGGGGAAGGGGCGGGGAGGGGGAAGGACCCCCGCCCGGTAGGGTGGTCGCGTCGTCATGCCCGTACGGGGGGAAGCCGGTGCAAACCCGGCGCTGACCCGCAGCCGTGATCCGCGTAACCGCGGAGAGCCGGAATGCCCCGTCACCGCATGACCGGCTCACACGTCACCCGCACACCGCAGGTGACCGGCACCGTCGAGGCATACGGAGCCGGAGCCGGGTGCCAGCGCGCGCCCGCGCCCGCGCTCCCCCGCAGGAGAGGCACCGCCCGCCATGACCGTACGCCGCTGCGCCGCAGCGCTCGCCGCCGCCACCGCCGTCCTGGGCGGTGCCGCCCCGGCGGCATTCGCCGACGGCACGCCGCCCCCCGCGGCGGTCCCGCCGGGCCTGTACGGCACGAAGGACCCCCAGTACGACGGTGTCTTCCGGCAGTCCCTCGCCTTCCTCGCCCAGGAGAAGGCGAACGTCAGGCCCGCCGAGCAGGCCGTGGCCTGGCTCACCGGCCAGCAGTGCGCCGACGGCTCCTTCATGTCGTTCCGCGCGGACACCACCAAGGCGTGCGACGCGACGAAGCTCGACACCAACGCCACCTCCGCCGCCGTACAGGCCCTCGTCGCGGTCGGCGGTCACACCGACGCCGTCAAGAAGGGCATCACCTGGCTGAAGTCGGTGCAGCAGGACGACGGCGGCTGGCCGTACACCCCGGGCATGGGCGGCAGCGACGCCAACTCCACCGGCATCGTGATCGGCGCGCTCGCCGCCGCCGGCGAGAAGCCCGCCGAGGTGAAGTCGGCCAAGGGCGGCAAGTCCCCCTTCGACGCGCTGCTCACGTTCGCGCTGCCCTGCGACGACCCTGCCGGCGCGGGCGCCTTCGCCTTCCAGCCCGACCCCAAGACGCAGAAGCTGTACGCCAACGCGGACGCGACCGCCGCGGCCGTGACCGGCGCGCTCGGCAAGGGCCTCACCGCCACCGCCGGCCAGGCCGACACCAAGGGCACCGCCTGCGAGAAGGCCGCCACCCCCGAGCAGGCCGCGCACAACGGCGCCGCCTACCTCGCCAAGACGCTGGCCCCGACCGGGTTCCTGAAGTCCGCGATGCCGGGCGCCACCGACCAGCCCGACTTCGGCAACACCGCGGACGCGGTCGTCGCCCTGGCCGCCGACGGCATGGCCCAGCAGGCGAAGGCCTCCGCCGACTGGCTGTCGAAGAACGCCACCGCCTGGGCCAAGGAGAACGGCCCCGCCGCCTACGCCCAGCTGATCTTCGCCGCCGACGCCACCGGCGCGGACCCGAAGAACTTCGGCGGCACGAACCTGATCCAGTCCCTGAACGCCACGGGCCCGGCCCCCCGGGCGGCCTCGTCACCGGCCGCCCCCGCCGCGGAGTCCAAGGAGAAGAAGAACGACGGAATCTCCGTCTGGTGGATCGTCGGCGTCGGCCTGGTCGCCGGTATCGGCGTCGGCTTCCTGATCAGCGGCCGTAAGAAGAACCAGCAGCTGTGATGCGTACGCGACTCGCTTCGTTCGCAGCCCTGCTCCTCGCGCTGGTGGCGCTCGCCGCCGGTACGGGGCCGGCGCAGGCGGCCGGGTACCGGTACTGGTCCTTCTGGGACCTGGCCGGTGACAACTGGACGTACGCCACCCAGGGCCCGGCGTCCGCGCACCCCGGCGACGGCTCGGTCCAGGGCTTCCGCTTCGCGGTGAGCGCGGACTCCAAGGACGCGTCCCAGCCGCGTACGACGCCGTCCTTCGAGGCGGTGTGCGGTGCGACGCCGACCAAGGACGGCACGAAGCGGGTCGCGCTGGTCGTCGACTTCGGTACGCCCCAGGACGCCGGCCAGGGCGAGACCCCGCCCGCCCCGCGCAGCGCCTGTGCCCAGGTGTCCCCGGACGCCACCAGCGCGGACGCCCTGGCCGCCGTGGCCAAGCCGCTGCGCTACAACAGCGCGGCCCTGCTGTGCGCGATCGCCGGCTACCCGCGTACGGGCTGCGGCGAGCAGGTGTCGGACCCGTCGGCGGCCAAGCCCGCCGAGCCCGCGAAGACCGGCAAGGACGGCGGCCCGTCAGTAGGCCTCCTGGCCGGAGTGGCCGCGGTCGTGGCCGTCGGCGCGGCAGCAATCTGGCAATCCCGCCGCCGCAAGAACTGACCCGGGGATGCGTTCAGAGGACGACGACGCCCCGCAGCAGCCGCAGGCGGGCCCCGCGGCCGAGGTTCGGGCGCGCACCCGCAGGCCCACGGCCGGACCCCGCACTCCCCGGCCCGGGGCCCAGAGCCACCCCCTCCGGCACGGGGCCGAAAGCCGTACCCCCCGTCCTGGGAACGCCCCGAGCCGGAGGCTGACCGCGCCCGAGGCCAGCCGGAGCAACGCCGTGCACCCCGGCGCCTGGTGGCTCTGGGCACTGGGCCTCGCCACAGCCGCGTCGCGAACGAACAACCCCCTCCTGCTCGGCCTCCTCGTCGGCGTCGCCGGATACGTCGTGGCGGCCCGCAAGACCGACGCCCCCTGGGCCCGCTCGTACACCGCGTTCATCAAGATCGGCCTGTTCGTCGTCGGCATCCGCCTCGCGTTCAACCTGGTCCTCGGCTCCCCGATCCCCGGCAGCCACACCCTGTTCACGCTCCCCGAACTCCCCCTCCCCGACTGGGCGAAGGGCATCCGCGTCGGCGGCCGGGTCACCGCGGAGGGCATGCTCTTCGCCCTGTACGACGGGGCGCGCCTCGCCACCCTGCTGATCTGCGTGGGCGCGGCGAACGCCCTCGCCAACCCCGCCCGGCTGCTCAAGTCCCTGCCCGGCGCCCTGTACGAGGCCGGGGTCGCCGTCGTCGTGGCGATGACCTTCGCGCCGAACATGGTCGCCGACGTCGTACGGCTGCGTACCGCGCGAAGGCTCCGCGGCCGCCCCACCGGCGGCATCAAGGCGATCGCCCAGATCGGCCTGCCGGTACTCGAAGGCGCCCTGGAGCGCTCGGTCGCCGTGGCCGCCTCGATGGACGCGCGCGGCTACGGCCGCACCGCCCGGGTCCCCGCCCCCGTACGCCTCACCACCACCGTCCTCACCCTGGGCGGACTCCTGGGAGTCTGCGCGGGAACGTACGGACTGCTCGCCTCCGAAGGCGCCGGGTACGGCCTCCCCGTCCTCGCGGGCGGCGTGCTCGCCTCCCTCGCCGGGCTCCGCCTCGGCGGCCGCCGCCAGATCCGTACCCGCTACCGCCCCGACCGCTGGGGCGTCCGGTCCTGGCTGGTGGCCGGTTCCGGCGTGGCGGTCGCGGCGCTGATGGTCTGGGCGGGTACGTACGCTCCGGAGACCCTCACCCTCCAAGTCGTCCCGCTGACCGCGCCGGCCCTGCCGCTGTGGCCCGCCCTGTCGCTGCTCGCCGGTCTGCTCCCGGCGTTCGTCGCACCCGTACCGCCGAAGGAGTCCCAGTGATCCGGTTCGAGAACGTGTCGGTCACATACGACTCCGCCGAGGAGCCGACCGTACGGGATGTCCAACTCACCATCCCAGAAGGCGAGTTGGTGCTTCTGGTCGGGCCGTCGGGAGTCGGCAAGTCGACACTGCTCGGTACGGTCTGCGGGCTCGTCCCGCACTTCACCGGCGGCACCCTGCGCGGCCGGGTCACCGTGGACGGCCGCGACACCCGCACCCACAAGCCGCGCGAACTCGCGGACCTGGTCGGCACGGTGGGCCAGGACCCCCTCGCCCACTTCGTCACCGACACCGTCGAGGACGAACTCGCCTACGGAATGGAGTCGTTGGGCCTGGCCCCGGCGGTGATGCGCCGCCGCGTCGAGGAGACCCTGGACCTGCTGGGCCTCGCCGAACTGCGCGACCGCCCGATCGCCACCCTGTCCGGCGGCCAGCAGCAGCGCGTCGCGATCGGCTCGGTCCTCACCCCGCACCCGAAGGTCCTGGTCCTGGACGAGCCGACCTCGGCCCTCGACCCCGCCGCCGCGGAGGACGTGCTCTCCGTCCTCCAGCGCCTGGTCCACGACCTGGGCACGACGGTCCTGCTCGCGGAACACCGCCTGGAAAGGGTGGTCCAGTACGCGGACCAGGTCATCCTCCTGCCCACCCCTGGCGCGCCCCCGGTGATGGGAACCCCGGAGGACATCATGAAGATCTCCCCCGTCCACCCCCCGGTGGTGGCCCTGGGCCACCTGGCCGGCTGGGCCCCGCTTCCCCTGTCGGTACGAGACGCGCGACGCAGGGCGGGCACCCTGCGCGACCGACTGGCCGAGCACGACCCGCGGACGCCGACGGCGGGAACTCCCCACGGGGAGACCCGCACGTATCCACCCACAAGCACGGGTGGTGCGGGTGGGAATCACGGCCGGGCCGGAGGCCGGGCGCCCGCCCACCGGCCCGGGGCCGAGGACCGCACCCCGCCCGCCACGGCAAGGCGAACCCTGGCCACCCTCTTCCGCCGCCCCCCGGAGGGACTCCGCACCCCCACCATCGCAACCGCCGCCGCCCTGGGCGTACGCCGCGGACGCGTAGAGGCCCTGCGGCACGTGGACCTCACGGTCACCCCGGGCGAGACCATCGCCCTGATGGGCCGCAACGGCGCCGGAAAGTCGACCCTGCTCAACACCTTCGTCGGCATGATCGAGCCCACCTCGGGCTCGGTCACGGTCGGCGGCCGCACCCCCCACCGCACCCCGCCGCGCGACCTGATCCGCGAGGTCGGCCTCGTACCGCAGGAGCCGAGGGACCTGCTGTACGCGAACACGGTCGCCGCGGAGTGCACCGCCGCGGACGAGGACGCCGGGGCCACCCCGGGCAGCTGCCGGGACCTGGTGACCGCGCTGCTCCCGGGCGTACGGGACGACACGCACCCCCGTGATCTCTCCGAGGGCCAGCGCCTGGCTCTCGCGCTGGCGATCGTCCTGACCGGCCGCCCGCCCCTGCTCCTCCTGGACGAGCCGACCCGCGGCCTGGACTACGCGGCGAAGGCCCGCCTGGTGGAGGTGCTGCGCGCGCTCGCCGCCGAGGGGCACGCCATCGTGCTCGCGACCCACGACGTGGAGCTGGCCGCAGAGCTCGCGCACCGTGTCGTGATCCTCGCGGGCGGTGAGGTCGTGGCGGACGGCCCGACCGCGGAGGTCGTCGTCTCCTCCCCCGCCTTCGCCCCGCAGGTCGCCAAGATCCTCGCCCCGCAGCACTGGCTCACCGTCCCGCAAGTACGCGAGGCCCTGTCATGAACGCACGTACGCGGGGCCCTGCCACGAAGGGGGCCCCAAGGCCCGTCCGCCTGGGCCCCCGCGCGGTGATCGCCCTCTCCCTCATCACCCTCGTCGGCATCGCGGCCTTCGGCTGGCCGCTGCTCGCCGACGCGGACTCCGGCCTCGCGCACGCCCAGGACGCCCCCTGGCTCTTCGCCGCCCTGCTCCCCCTCCTCGTCGGTGTGGTGATCGCCACGATCGCCGACGACGGCATGGACGCCAAGGCCGTCGCGATGCTCGGCGTCCTCGCCGCGGTGGGCGCCGCGCTGCGCCCGCTGGGCGCGGGCACGGCCGGCCTGGAGCCGATGTTCTTCCTGATGGTGCTGAGCGGCCGGGTGCTCGGCCCGGGCTTCGGCTTCGTACTCGGCTCGGTGACGATGTTCGCCTCGGCCCTGCTGACCGGCGGGGTCGGGCCGTGGATGCCGTTCCAGATGCTCGCGATGGGCTGGTTCACGATGGGCGCGGGCCTGCTGCCGGGCCCGCACCGCCTGCGCGGCCGGGCCGAGCTCGCCCTGCTCGCGCTGTACGGGGCACTGGCCTCATTCGCGTACGGCACGGTCATGAACCTCCAGGGCTGGACCTTCATCGGCGGGATGTCCTCGGGCATCTCCTTCCACCCCGGCGACGCCCTCCACGACAACCTGATCCGCTTCTTCGCGTACTGCGCGGCCACCTCGCTCGGCTGGGACCTGGGCCGGGCGGCGCTCACGGTCGTACTGACCCTTACGCTCGGGGCCACTCTGCTCAAGGCGTTGAGGCGGGCGACGAGGCGCGCGGCCTTCGAGGCCCAGGTCACATTCGAGGCCTGAAAAGGGTCCCGCCGGGGTGAGGCCGCCCACAGGCCCTTGGTCCTCTACGAGGCGGGTTAGTGGTCTCGGGACATGATCCACGGAGGCCCTCGCAGCCCCACCCACCTGCACTTATCCGGATCCTACACCCGAGGGACGTTCCACCCGTCGTGCGAATCCCACTAGTAAACGGGGTCATTGCGGCCACCCATCGAGCCGGTTACAACTGTTCGAGTCGCCGGAACCGCCCGGTCCGCTCGCCGGGCTGATTCATGACGAGTTCCCTCGCCGTGGAGGTCTTCGAACCTCCGGCGGAGCGCGACGGCCAATGTCCCCGAAGTTAGGTATCGCGTTGTCTTTCGCCGCCCGTTTCACCGCTCGTAAGAAGTCCGTTGCCGCCGCCGGCGCCACGCTGCTCGCCGCCGCCGGTGTCGCCATGGCCGCCGTCCCGGCTCAGGCCGCACCGACGAGCGCCCAGGCGATCGCGCAGAAGATGATGCCGTCCGACCAGTTCCAGTGCTTCAGCAAGATCGTGAACCACGAGTCCGGCTGGAACCCGTCCGCCACGAACGCCTCCTCCGGCGCGTACGGCCTGGTCCAGGCCCTGCCCGGCAACAAGATGGCCTCGGCCGGCGCCGACTGGCAGACCAACCCGGCCACCCAGATCAAGTGGGGCCTGGGCTACATGAACGAGCGTTACGGCAGCCCGTGTGGCGCCTGGAACTTCTGGCAGCAGAACAGCTGGTACTAAGCCGTACCGGCAACGGAGTCGAAGAGCCGCACGATCTGCGGCCCCGACTTCTTGAAGGCCCCGTTGTGGTCGACCGCTCCCTGGTCGACGACCGGGGCCTTCTTTCCGTGTGCGGCCAGCTGCCGGACACAGCTGAGCGTGTTGGCGATGGGCACGTCGGTGTCCCCGGTGGCGGTGTAGAGCCGCACAGGCACGGCGGGCTTCCAGTCACAGGTGTGATCGTTGTCCCGCATGGCAGCGAGCAGCGCCCCGCGCGGATGCTGAAGCCGCTGGTAGAAGCCGGGCGTGAGCAGGTCCTTCACGTTGCCGGGCAGGGCTCCGAGGATCTCCTCCTCGGTGTGACTCCCGTCGAGCAGCCCGTCGACGACCCGGTCGTACGGCGCCCGGAAAGCCTCCCCCGTACTCCTGTACAGAGGATGGAGCCGATTCTGAGCAGTGAGCCAGTAGGACATGTAGAGCACCCCACTGGTGTCATTGACCCGGCCGTCGAAGAGAGCGGGCACCTCTTGCCCCGCGAGGTCGTACGGTCCGGAGACCGGTGCGAGCGCCTTGAGCCGGAAATGGGCGTCGGCCCCCTGGCCGAGCGCCTTGCCGAGCGCCATGGCGACCTGCCCGCCCTGCGAGAACCCGGTGCCGTACACGTCCCCGCTCAACGGCCGCCCCAGCTCGCGGGCGGCGGTGCGGGTGGCCCGCAGCATGTCGAGCGCGGCGGACACGGACGATGCGGTGTCCATATAGGGGTGCCGACCGGGCCCCCGGCCGAGCCCCAGATAGTCGGGCGCGGCGACGGCCCGCCCGGCAGAGGCGTGCAGATACGGCGAGAGCCGACCGTAGTCCTCGCCGACGGACGGCGCGTAGTCCCGGTCGACCATGGTCCCGTGCATGTCCGCGACGAGATCGACCCGCCCGTGCCGTCCGTCGAGCGGCAGCACGAACAGTCCGGTTGCAGTGGTGAGGGCCCCTTGAGGCGTAAGGGTCCGGTACGTGACCCGATACCCCCGCACTCCGTAGCGGACGGCGGCGCTGTCGACACCGGCGTCCTTGAGGAAGCCGGAGACCTGGGCGGTGGTGAGATCGGAGACGGGTGTGAGAGCCAGAAGCTCGCCGCGCTGTGCCGGGGCGTGGGCCCGGGCGGGTACGGCAACTCCAACCGACCCTGCAACCAGGGCAGTTGACACAATGACCCGAACGATTGACTTCGTCATACGCAAAGCCTGTCCGGTCGCCCCCGCCCGGGACCATCCGGCAATCCCCCGCAACGGAAGGGGGCCCAAGTTCACCACGGCCCCCGCCCCCTACCGGACCACTCATCGGCCCCAGGGATGCCCCGACTCGACGTGCAGGGAATGGCCCGGCTTCGCGGGTCGCGCCCGAACCCGGGCCCGACCGGTCGCGAGCCCGGCCGCTCCAACTCCGTTCGGAGCAACGGGACTTACCGCTGCCCAACAGCGAGCGGCAAGAGGCTGCGGCATTCCCCGGTCTCGTCGCCGGACATCACGTACGGTGCGATCAAGAGCGTGTCAGGCCGGTCGGTACAGGCCGACCTTCGGCCGGGCAGCACAGCGGGGAGAGGCGATCATGGGAGAGCTGGACGGCAGGAACGCACTCGTGACGGGCGGATCGCGCGGGATCGGGCGCGCTGTCGCCCTGCGGCTCGCCGCCGAGGGCGCGCTGGTCGCGGTCCACTACGGCGGCAGCCGGGCGGCCGCCGAGGAAACGGTGGCGCTGATCGACAAGGCCGGGGGCCGGGCGTTCGCGGTGCAGGCCACCTTCGGCGAGAGCGGCGCGGTGGACCGGCTGTTCGAGCAGTTCGCCGCCGGCCTTGGGGACCGCGGCGCGGACGGCCTGGACATTCTGGTCAACAACGCGGGTGTGCACTCGGTCGGTTCCCTCGCGCAGCTCACCGAGGAGGAGCTCGACCGGGTGCTGGCCATCAACGTACGCACGCCGGTCTTTGTGATCCAGCGTGCACTGCCCCTGCTGCGGAACGGCGGACGGATCATCAACGTGGGCTCGGCGGCCACCCGGATCGCGAACCCCCTCCAGATCGCCTACACCGCCAGCAAGGCGGCACTGGCCGCCCTCGCCCCCTCGCTCGCCAACGAGCTGGGCCGGCGCGGGATCACCGTGAACACGATCGAACCCGGGGTGGTGCAGACCGACATGACCGCCGGGTGGACCGTCGTCCCCGAGGCGGTGGCCGGCCTCGAAGCGATCACCGCACTCGGCCGGATCGGCGAGCCGGAGGACATCGCGGACGCGGTCGGCTTCCTGGCGGGCTCGCAGGGCCGCTGGGTGACGGGCCAGACGATAGACGTCTCCGGCGGCACCTACCTCGGCCCGATCCCGGAAGGGTGACCCGCCGCCCGGTCCGAGTACTGGGCGCCCTACAGGGGGCGCGGGGAACTGCGCGAGCAACCACGCACGATCCGCAGCCGAAGGTCATCCGCATGTCCAGCCCCTCCGGCGTTTGAGGAGCGGGGGCCCGGGGGCAGCGCCCCCGGAAACGGGCCTCACCCCATCAGCCCCCCCGGAGGCCACGCGGCGGAGCCGCAGAACGTCACAGCGGGAAGGGGCGGGGTGGGGAAACCTACAGCCGCTGAATGATCGTCCCCGTAGCCAACGCCCCACCCGCACACATGGTGACGAGCGCAAACTCCTTGTCCCGCCGCTCAAGCTCATGCAACGCCGTAGCGATCAGCCGGGCCCCGGTCGCCCCCACCGGATGCCCCAGCGCAATCGCACCCCCGTTGACATTCACCTTCTCCAGGTCCTGCTCAAAGACCTGCGCCCAGCTCAACACCACCGACGCGAACGCCTCGTTGATCTCGACGAGGTCGATGTCCCGCAACGACATGCCCGCCTTGCCAAGGACCGCCCGCGTCGCATCGATCGGCCCGTCGAGATGGAAGTGCGGGTCGGCGCCCACCAGCGCCTGGGCGACGATCCGCGCCCGGGGCTTCAGCTTCAGGGCGCGGGCCATCCGCTTGGAGGCCCACATGATCGCCGCCGCACCGTCCGAGATCTGCGAGGAGTTGCCCGCCGTGTGCACCGCCGTCGGCATGACCGGCTTGAGCCGCCCGAGCGCCTCCATCGAGGTGTCGCGGAGGCCCTCGTCGCGGTCGACGAGGCGCCACATGCCCTGCCCCGCCGCCTGCTCCTCCTCCGTCGTGGGGACCTGAACCGCGAACGTCTCCCGCTTGAAGCGTTCCTCGCCCCAGGCGACCGCCGCCCGCTCCTGCGACAGGAGACCGAGCGCGTCGACCCGCTCCCGGGTCAGCCCCCGGTTGCGGGCAATCCGCTCCGCCGCCTCGAACTGGTTCGGCAGGTCCACGTTCCACTCGTCCGGCCACGGCTTGCCCGGTCCGTGCTTGGAACCCGAGCCAAGCGGCACCCGTGACATGGCCTCGACCCCGCAGCTGATCCCGACGTCGATGACCCCCGCCGCGATCATGTTGGCGACCATGTGGCCGGCCTGCTGCGAGGATCCGCACTGGCAGTCCACGGTGGTCGCGGCCGTCTCGTACGGCAGCCCCACCGCGAGCCAGGCGTTGCGCGCCGGGTTCATGGACTGCTCGCCGGCGTGCGTCACCGTACCGCCGACGATCTGCTCGACGCAGTCGGCGTGGATGCCGGTGCGGCCGAGGAGTTCGCGGTAGGTCTCGCCCAGCAGATAGGCGGGGTGCAGATTGGCGAGCGCGCCTTGGCGCCTGCCGATGGGGGTGCGTACGGCTTCGACGATGACGGGTTCCGCGGCCATGAGCTCGTCCTCTCCTGACACAGCCGCTGGGTGTCCCGGCACCGCACGGCCACGAACTGGTACGCGTTCTAGTTCTGAGTGCAGTCTTATGAGAGCTACCCCGGGTACGCAAGGGTTGTGCACGTCCCGCGTAGGGAGTTCGGTGCGCAACAGATGCTGCCGCGACCCTTGCCACTTGTAGAACCCGTTACTACCTTTCGGACAACTTCTGATGGACCGTCAGACATGGAGTGGCCAATGCGTTGCCCCCACCTGCCCGACGGGTTCGACTTCACCGACCCCGACCTGCTCCAATCCCGCGTGCCGCACCCGGAGTTCGCCGAGCTGCGGCAGACAGCCCCGGTGTGGTGGTGCGCCCAGCCGACCGGCATCGCCGGCTTCCAGGACGACGGCTACTGGGCGGTGACGCGGCACGCGGACGTCAAGTACGTGTCCACGCACCCGGAGTTGTTCTCCTCCACCACCAACACCGCGGTCATCCGCTTCAACGAGTCGATCAGCCGCGAGCAGATCGACGTCCAGCGGCTGATCATGCTGAACATGGACCCGCCCGAGCACACCCGGGTCCGTCAGATCGTCCAGCGCGGCTTCACCCCGCGCGCGATCCGCTCCCTGGAGGGCGCCCTGCGCGAGCGCGCCCGCAGCATCGTGGACGCGGCCCTGTCGGAAGCCGACAAGAACAACGGCACCTTCGACTTCGTCACCAACATCGCCGTCGAGCTCCCCCTCCAGGCCATCGCCGAACTCATCGGCGTCCCCCAGGAGGACCGGACCAAGATCTTCGACTGGTCCAACAAGATGGCCGCTTACGACGATCCGGAGTACGCGATCACCGAGGAGATCGGCGCCGAGGCGGCCATGGAGCTGGTCTCGTACGCGATGAACCTCGCGGCGGCCCGCAAGGAGTGCCCGGCCAAGGACATCGTCTCGACGCTGGTCGCGGCCGAGGGCGAGGGCAACCTGCTCCCGGACGAGTTCGGCTTCTTCGTCATCCTGCTCTCGGTGGCCGGAAACGAGACGACCCGCAACGCCATCAGCCACGGCATGCACGCATTCCTGACCCACCCCGATCAGTGGGAACTCTACAAACGCGAGCGCCCCGACACCACGGCCGAAGAGATCGTGCGCTGGGCGACCCCGGTCGTCTCCTTCCAGCGCACAGCCACCCAGGACACCGAACTCGGCGGCCAGAAGATCAAGGCGGGCGACCGCGTCGGCATCTTCTACTCCTCCGCCAACAACGACCCCGAGGTCTTCGAGCACCCCGAGCACTTCGACATCACCCGGGACCCCAACCCCCACCTCGGCTTCGGCGGCGGGGGCCCGCACTTCTGCCTCGGCAAGTCCCTGGCGGTGCTCGAAATCAACCTGATCTTCAACGCGGTGGCCGACGTCCTGCCCGACCTGCGTCTGGCCGGCGACCCCCGCCGCCTCCGCTCGGCCTGGCTGAACGGCATCAAGGGCCTTCAGGTGTCCCGGAGTTGACCCACCCGGAACCGGGAGGCAGGGGCCGTCCCCCTACGCCCCGCCCCTGTCTCCTCCCGGGCTTCTGGCTACGCTCGTGCCATGGTCAATGGGGTGGACAACACAGGTCAGGGCTGGGGCGCGACCCGGCTGTGGGTCGAGAAGAGCGTGGGCGCGCAGGTCGAGCAGGCGGTCGCGCTGCACGGCGGCATCACGTCCGAGATGCGGCGGCTGTACGTAGGCGGGGAGCGGCCGCGCTCGGTCGTGCTGCGCTCCTTCGTCATGGAGTTCTACGTCCGGCACGCCCGCGGGCTGCTCACGCGCGAGGCCGACATCCTGACCCTGCTCGCCCGCACCGGCGTACCGGCCGCCGAGCTCATCGCCGTCGACCCGGCCGGAGACCACTGCGACCACCCCTCGCTGCTCATGTCACTGCTCCCGGGCGAGGTACGCCTCGACATCCCGGGCGCCGACGAGCGCGCACCGCTGCTCGCCCGCCAGCTCCTCGACATCCACCGCGTCGAGGTCGGCGCGTCCGAGCGGCCCCGCGACTACGAGGCCTGGACCACCGCCGACGAAGTCGAGGCACCCGAGGACACCCGCCGGCCGGACGTCTGGCGGCGCGCCATCGACGTCATCCGGCGCCGGCCGCCCACGTACCGGCCGGTGTTCCTGCACCGCGACTTCCATCCCGGCAACGTCCTGTTCACCGGCGCCGGTGAGGATCTGCGCGTCAGCGGCGTGGTCGACTGGGTCGAGACGTCCTGGGGCCCGGCCGACCTCGATGTGGCGCACTGCTCGACCAACCTCGCGCTGCTCCACGGCGCCCCGGCCGGGCTGGCCTTCGCAGAGGAGTACGCCGCGGCGGGCGGGCAGCTCGCGCCCGATCCGTACGACCGGCTGTACTGGCGCCTCCTCGACGCCCTCGCCTTCGCGCCGGACGCGGAGGACGTCGCCGATCCCTGGCGCGCACTCGGCCGCACCGACCTCACCGAGGACCTCGTCAAGGAGCGTCTGGAGGACTACGTCCAGGCCGTACTCGACCTCTGCACACGGGAGACCGATGCCTCTTGATGAGCGCCCTTTCTGCTGAAACAGTTGGCCAGGCATACCTTCGCAACTGAATCGGCAGGAAAATGGACACAGAGCGACTGGATCGGCACATTCAGCCGACACATCTGAAGGTCACCGAACGGACCCGGCACCGGCGGCTGCGCGACCAGGGCAGCACCCGGGTCGCGGATCTCGACGCGATCCTGAGGGCCGGGTTCGTGTGCCATCTCGGGGTGGTCGTCGACGGCACGCCCATGGTGGTGCCGACCGTGTACGGCGTGGACTTCGAGAGCCGGACGCTGTTCGTGCACGGCTCGGTCGCCAGCCGCAGCATCGCATCGGCGCCGGACGCGACGGTCTGCGTGAGCGTCACGCACATCGACGGGCTCGTGCTCGCCCGGTCGGTCTTCGAGCACGGGGTCAACTACCGCAGCGCGATGGTGTACGCCGTGCCTCGGCTGATCACTGGTGGGGACGAGCTCCTGCACGGGCTCAGGGTCGTCACCGAGCACTGCGCGCCCGGCCAGTGGGACTACGCGCGGCGCCCCAACTCCCGTGAACTGGCGGCCACTTCACTGCTCGCCCTCTCGCTGGAGGAGGCGTCCGTGAAGGTGGCCGCGGGCCCGCCCGACGATGCGGACGGCCCCGACGGGGAACTCGGCCTGTGGGCCGGGGTGGTGCCGCTGCGGAGCTGCTTCGGGGCACCCGAGGCCGACCCCGCGCTGCCCGCCGGCATCGCCGTGCCCGACCATGTCGCGGCTCTGGGCGGCGGCGGCCAGGGGAGCTGAATGCGGCGCGGACCGGCGAGGACGTACAGGAGCCGGAAGCCGGCCGCGGCGACGGCGACGCAGCCGGAATGAAGCCCCGCCCGACCGCGTCTTCGCCCATCCGTCACACAGATTTGTCCGGAACGGTCCCAGAACGGTCCCAGAACGGGCAACGTACCGGAACCGAAGGCACCGCAACGCCGTCGTAGCTCCCGTCGATCGATCAGCACGGGGGTACGCGGACATGCGGAACGGTCAAAGACTCCGGCGGCGGGCGCTGTTGGTGGCACTGTTGCTGGTGGCGGTGCAGTTGGGCTCGCTGGTGGCGCCCGCGTACGCCTGTGGCTGCGGGGCGATGGTGCCGCAGAGCGGGCGGCAGTTGAGCGTGAAGCAGGAGACCTCGGCGGTGCGCTTCGACGGGCACACCGAGCAGATCGTCATGCGGCTCACGGTCGACGGGAACGCGCCGAAGGCGGCGTGGATCATGCCGGTGCCGAGCCGGGCGACGGTGAAGCTCGGCGACCGGCACCTCTTCGACCAGCTCCAGGAGCTCTCCGAGCCGGTGAACCGCACCCGCTCGTACTTCTGGCCCCGGGACGGCGACTGGCCGTTCGCCAAGAGCCTCAGGGTGGGCGACGGCGCCCCGAACCCGGCGGCGAAGCCGCCCGTCGAGGTGGTCGGCAGGGAGCGGCTCGGCCCGTTCGACGTGGCCCGCCTCACCGCCACCGACCCGACGGCCCTGCGCGACTGGCTGACCCGCAACGGCTTCCAGCTCCCGCCCGCCCTGGCCACCGAGCTGCGCCCGTACGTCGACCAGAAGTGGGAGTACGTGGCGATCCGCCTCGCCCCCGACCAGCCGGGCCAGACCCTCGGCGGCCCCCTGGACCCCCTGAGCCTGACCTTCACCAGCGACCACCTGGTCTACCCGATGCGCCTGTCCCGCCTGGCGAAGACCCCGCAGGCGCTGGACCTGTACGTCCTGGCGAACCACCGCATGGAAGCAACGTCACCGATCGGCGGCTCCACCCCCCAGACCCTGTTCGCGGGCAGCATCGCCCACCCGACGGGCCCCCTGGCCGACCTGGCGGGCCGGGACAACCCGGTCTACCTGACTGCCATGACCCAGTTCTTCCAGTACCCGTCCGAGATCACCGGCGACCACGAACTGAAGACGTCGACCGACGACACGCCCTTCCAACGGGTGTGGTACACGAACGAGTTGATGACGGTGGGCGGCATTCCGGCCTGGCTGTTGACGGTGGGGGGCATGCTGGTGGTGCTGGGGGCCGGGGCCGGTCTCATGATGCGGGCGCGGAGGACTGCCAGGCGTTGAAGAGGTGGGGACCTCACCGGTGGCATCGAGGACGACGATCCCGGGGAAGTGGGCCAGTTCCTAGTCGGGCGCGAACTCCACGTCCAGTTGTCGGCAGTTGGCGGCCGATGTCCAGGCGTGTACGCAGGGTGAGCCGGGGCAGGGCGAGGTGCATGCGGAGTTCGTCCGCGGTCTCGGTGCGTGCGCCGGCCGCGACCGCGCCGAGGGCGAGCCACAGACCGGCGGGCGAGCACACGAGGTCTCCCCCGCCGAGATGCGGCAGCCATCGCCGCCGGCTCTCGTACGGCCGTTGCGTGCCCGGTCAGCCCCTCAACGCCTGGCAACGCGACCTCCCGTGTCACCCTGCGGCCCCCAGAAGGAAGCTGTGTAGCACACTGATCACACAAGGACGAGGCGAAGGCCCCCACCCCCGGCGGCCTTCTGACGAGAGGTGTCGCGTGGCCAGCGTCGTAAAGATCAACGTACTGACCGTGCCGGAAGAGCAGCGGGAGGTCCTTGAGAAGCGGTTCGCCGCTCGGGCCGGGTCGGTGGAGAATTCGGACGGCTTCGAGTGGTTCGAGCTCCTTCGGCCGGCCGAGGGCACCGACCAGTACCTCGTCTACACCCGCTGGCGCAGCGAGGAGGACTTCCAGAACTGGATGGCCACCTCCATGCGCGGCGCGCACGGCGGCCCCCAGGGCGAGGGCGGAGAGCGCCCCAAGCCCGCCGCCTCCGGCTCGGAACTGTGGTCCTTCGAGGTCGTCCAGCAGGCCGCGCCGAAGGCCTGAGCCCGGCGGCCCGCTTAATTCGGTGGCCACAACCGCCACCCCCGGGATAGGTAGTGGCCATGAGTTGGATCATGGCTGCCGAGCAGCCCGACACCCCCGATGCGAGCCTTCTGCGGCGTGACTACTACGACGAGGTGGCGAGCCGGTGGTACGGCCGGCCCGCCACTGTCGAGGAGATCGCGCAGGGGCTCACCGACGACGGTGCCGATCAACTGCGTTCGCCCACCGGAGGCTTCGTGGTCGGGCGGTACGGCGGACGTCCCGCTGCCTGCGGGGGTGTGCTGCTGTGCGCCGAGGCTCCCGTCATCGACGGGACCGCCCCGGCCACGGCCGAGCTCACCCGCGTCTACGTCCGCCCCTTCGCGCGCGGCACCGGCGGCGGCGGCGCGCTGCTCTCGGCCCTTGAGGACGCGGCCCGGCGTCTCGGCGCCCGGCGGCTCGCCCTCGACACCCGGCACGACCTCGTCGAGGCCCGCGGGCTCTACGCCAAGCACGGCTATCGCGAGGTCGAACCGTACAGCCAGGGCCCGTACAGGGAGCGCTGGTTCGCCAAGGAGCTGTGAGCCAGGCGTCACAGGGCCCTACGCCGCGTGGTCCCTCGGCGCCCCCGGGCCCGTCGGCTGTTCCCCGTCCGAGCCCGACAGTTCCGCCGTCAGTTCCGCCACCAGCTTCTCCAGGTCCCTGGGGCGGTCCGGGCCCCACCAGTTGCCGAGCAGCTCGGCGAAGGACTCCTCCCGTGCCGCTGCCAGGCGCACCGCCACCTCGCGGCCCCGGTCCGTGAGGACCATCGGCATGCCCTCGCGCGTGGCGAGCCCGCGTTCCTCGATCTGGCGGGCCGCCTCGGTGATGACGTGCAGCGGTACGGTGACGCGCTCGGCGAGCACCGCGGGGTCTGCGGACCCGTACTTCCTGATGCGCAGGAGCAGCCAGCTCGCCGCCGGGAGGAGATCGAGGTCCGCCTTCGTCGTGATCGTCTCGTAGATCTTGCGGCGGCCTTCGCGCGTGCCCAGGACCGAGAGGGCCCGCGCGCACTCGTCGTACGACGACCTGTGGACGGGGTTCGAGGCGAGGGTCTCGCTGGTGTCGGGCGCGGTGACCGCACCCCGCAGCTTGTCCTCCTTCAGGAACCACGCCGTCACGAAGGCGAGGAGCACGACCGGCGCCGCGTACAGGAAGACGTCGGTGATGGAGGAGGCGTACGCGTGCAGTACCGGCGGCCGTGCGGCGGGCGGGAGCCCGCCGATCGCGCGCGGGTCGGCGGCGACGGTGCCGGGTCCGACGCCGGACGGCAGCTGCTGTCCGGCCAGCGCGTCGGAGAGCTTGCCGGTGAGCCGGTTGGTGAAGATCGTGCCGAAGATGGCGACACCGAACGAGGCCCCGATGGAGCGGAAGAAGGTGGCGCCGGAGGTCGCGACGCCCAGGTCCGCGTAGTCGACGGCGTTCTGCACGACAAGCACCAGGACCTGCATGACCAGACCGAGGCCCGCGCCGAAGACGAAGAAGTAGATGCTCATCTCCCAGGTGGGGCTCGTCTCGGTGAGCCGGTGCAGGAGCAGCAGGCCGATCGTCGTGACCCCCGTGCCCGCGATGGGGAACACCTTCCAGCGTCCCGTACGCGACACGACCTGACCGGATCCCGTCGACGTCAGCAGCATGCCGAAGACCATCGGCAGCATGTGCACGCCGGACATCGTCGGCGAGATGCCCCGCACGACCTGGAGGAACGTCGGCAGGTACGTCATCGCGCCGAACATCGCGAAGCCCACGATGAAGCTGATGACCGCGACGAGGGTGAACGTGCGGATCCGGAACAGCTTCAGCGGAAGCACCGGTTCCACCGCCCTGCGCTCCACGGCTACGAAGGCCACGAGCAGCACCACGCCGAGCACCGCGAGCCCGATGATCTGCGCCGATCCCCAGGCCCACGTCGTACCGCCGAGGGACGCGACCAGGACCAGGCAGGTGGCGACGGAGGCGATCAGGAAGGTGCCCAGGTAGTCGATGGTGTGCCGGGTCCCGCGCGCCGGGATGTGCAGCACGGCGGCGATGACGAGGAGCGCGATCACTCCGATGGGCAGGTTGATGTAGAACACCCAGCGCCAGCTGAGCTGTTCGGTGAAGAACCCGCCGAGCAGCGGGCCGAGCACGCTGGTCGCGCCGAAGACCGCGCCGAACAGGCCCTGGTACTTGCCGCGTTCGCGCGGCGCGACGATGTCGCCGACGATCGCCATGGACAGGACCATCAGTCCGCCGCCGCCCAGACCCTGGAGCGCCCGGAAGCCGATCAGCTCGCCCATGTTCTGCGCGATGCCGCACAGCCCGGAACCGACGAGGAAGATGACGATCGCCAGCTGGAACAGCTTCTTGCGGCCGTACTGGTCGCCGAGCTTGCCCCACAGCGGGGTGGCGGCGGTGGCGGCCAGCATGTAGGCCGTGACCACCCACGACAGGTGCTCCATCCCGCCGAGGTCGCTGACGATGGTCGGCAGCGCGGTCGAGACGATGGTCTGGTCGAGTGCGGCGATCAGCATGCCGAGCAGCAGCGCGCCGATGGCGACCAGTACGGTCCGCCGTTCCTGCCCCGTACCGGGGGCGACGGTGGCGGGAGCGATTCCCTGAGCCATGACCACGTCCCATCCGTGTGTGTGCTCCGACTCGCTCCCACCATCTTGATCGGAATGTACGGAAATGGCCTGCCGGGCTCCTCCTGCGCACCCCGGGTGCGCGCGGGCCGCCGGGCATAATCGCTCGCAGTCCATGGGGAGGGGACCCGACGATGACCGGACACGGCTGTCCTGAATGCGGCGCGGACCGCGGGGTGGACGGCAGACCCGGCTGTGCCTGCGCCGAGCGCGCCGTTGAGACCCTGCACGCGGAACGCGTCGCCGAGGCCGCCGCGGCGGAGGACTTCGACCCGCTGCGGATCCGGCCGTACGTGATGCTGCCGAACGCCGGGGAAGAGCCACCCGCCGCCCCTGAGGCCCTGTCCGAGCGGACCATGCAACTCGGGGCGGTCCCCGCGGAGGAACCTCCGGCCGCGGAACCCGAGCCTCAAAGCCCCGCGGAGGCGCCCCGCAGCCGGCGCCGCCTCGCCGCCCTGGCCATCGGCGCCGCCGCCGCGGTCGTCATCGGTACGGCGGCGTTCGCGAGCACCCTGTTCGCCGGGGACGCCACGCCGAAGCGCGCGCTGCCGGACGTCGCGGACACCGGCGTCCCGTACAGCGGCACCGACAGCGCCTCCGCCGAGGCCACCTCGGCCGTTCCTTCCCGTACGAAGAAGGCGGCCCCGAGCCACTCCCCCTCGGCACGGCCCTCGCCGACGCCGTCCGCGTCCAAGCCGGCCTCGCCGCCCCCGTCGAAGCCCGCGCCCAGGCCCTCGGCTCCCGCGTCCGGGCCGCCCTCGAACTCCCCCGACGACAAGCCGCTCGCGCCGCCGCCGAGCACGACGCTGCGGCGGGGCGACAGCGGGCCGGCGGTGCTCGAACTCCAGGAGAGACTCGGCCAGTTGGGGCTCTACAGCGGCACCCCGGACGGCGGCTTCGGGTCCCGTACGGAGCGCGCGGTACGCGACTTCCAGTCGTACACGGGCATCGACGGCGACCCGGCCGGGGTGTACGGCCCGGCGACCCGCCGCGCCCTGGAGTCGATGACGGACCGGCCGTAGGAGCGGCGCGCCACCTCCCGCCGAAGGACCGGGCGGCCGGAATGCGGCATTGTTCCGCGGGCCCCGTGACATCCGGGCACGGGAGGCGGACCGTGGAGGGATGACGCCCACGAGTCCGGCGAAACCCATGCGGAGCCCCTGGCTCCTGCTCGTCCTGCCCCTGCTGCCGCTGATCGTGCTGCTGCGACTGCTCCTGCGGCGCCGCACGCCGGGCGGCTCCGGCCCGGGCGGCCCGCCGCCCGCCGGGGTGCGCGAACCGCGCCGTCCGAGGCCCGGCCCTCCGGCCCGCGACGGTGGCCGCGCCGGTCCCGGGCGAGTAGCTCCGAACGGTAGCTCCGAGTGACAAAAGGGGGGCCGGGTGGCACAACCCCCTCCGCGTTTTGTATCGTGGTGGAACAAAGTGATCCCTGCCTGTACTCCCTGACCGGCGGGCGGGGATCACCTTTGTGTTTCTGCGCCCCCGCTCCCGTGCCCTGGAGTCCGCCGATGCCGGCCAGCACCACGACCACCACCGTCCTGACCGCTCGCGCCTTCCTCCTGGACATGGACGGCACGATCGTGAACTCCGACGCCGTCGTCGAGCGCTGCTGGCGCCGCTGGGCCGAGCGCAACGGCCTCGACCCCGAGGAAGCGCTCAAGGTCGTCCACGGCCGCCAGGGCTACGCCACGATGGCGGTGCTGCTCCCGGACCGGCCGATGGAGCTGAACCACGCCGACAACAAGGTGATGCTCGCCGAGGAGACCGCGGACACCGACGGCGTCGTGCCGGTCGCCGGGGCCCCCGCCTTCATGGCCGCCCTCGCCGGCCGGCCGCACGCCCTGGTGACCTCGGCCGACGCCGCGCTCGCCCGGGCCCGTATGACGGCCGCGGACCTGCCGATGCCCGAGGTGCGGGTCACCGCCGAGTGCGTGGGCGCGAGCAAGCCGGACCCGGAGGGCTTCCTCAAGGGCGCGGCCGCGCTGGGCTTCGCCCCGGCCGACTGCATCGTCTTCGAGGACTCCGAGGCCGGCATCGCGGCGGGCAAGGCGGCCGGGATGCGTGTCGTGGGCGTGGGCCCGCGCGCGAACGCCCACGAGCCCACCGCGTACGTCCCCGACCTCACGCACCTCACGGTCACCGCGCGGGCGGACGGCACGCTGCGCCTGGAGATCAACGGCTGACCCGGCCGCCCGGCGCAGCCCCGAGAACAAACGGCCCCCGTCCTACCACGGGGGCCGTTTTCACATCCGTATGCCTAGGACATCCGTAGGTCGGGGAGAGGTGCCTCAGCCCGCGATCGCCTCGAACAGGCTGAAGCCCGCGAGCGCCAGCATCAGGCAGGCCGCCACCTTGGTGATCAGGCGCAGCGGCACGCGCTTCATCAGGGCCTTTCCGCCCACGATGCCGAGCCCGGCGACCGCCCACAGGCCGAGCACCGCGCCGAGGCCGACGGAGAGCGGGTTGTCGTAGCGGGCGGCCAGGTTGGCCGTCATGATCTGGGTGAGATCGCCGAATTCGGCGACCAGGATGAGCATGAAGCCCGCCCCCGACACCTTCCAGAACGACTGGTCGGCGGGCGCCTTCACTTCCTCGTCGTCCTCGCCCTTCTTGAAGAGCAGCATCGCCGCGCCCGCGAGGAAGAGCACCCCGACGATCGCCTGGAGCAGCCGGTGCGGCAGCAGGGTCAGCACGCTGCCCGCCGCGATGGCGAGGACGACGTGGACGGCGAAGGCGGCCGCGACGCCGACGAAGACGTACGAGGCCTTGTAACGGGTGCCGAGCACGAGGCCCGCGAGCGCGGTCTTGTCGGGGAGTTCGGCGAGGAAGATCACACCGAAGGTGATCGCCATGATCGTGAAGCTGAGCACGGAAGGAGTTCCTCAATCGGTCGGGCACGGCCGCACCGAGAGCAGTTCGGACAGAATCCGGGGTCGCTTCGGCACGGCAGCGCCATGAATGGTCATGGTCACTGCGGCCGAAGGTCTCGCTGGCGGGTCCCTCGCGGGCACTCGCCTCCGGGCGCCGGCCGAGAACCCCTGAGGGATTCGGCAGTATGTCGACGTTCCGGCGAAGAGCTACTCCCCTTCTGCGCCCTCAAGGGTACGGCATGCCGTACGCACGCCATCAGGGACTTTGGTCCCGTACGTCCACCCGTGCCTCCCGGTGCACCTTGCCCCGCGCCACGAGTTCCAGCACGACCGACACCGCGACCGCCTGTACGGCCATGAGCGCGACCAGCACGAAGAGCTGGACCGCGCCCGCCTGCACGGGGGACGCGCCGCCGAGCAGCATGCCGACGAACGCCCCGGGGAGGGTGACCAGGCCCACCGTCCTGGTCTGGTCGAGGCCGGGCAGCAGCGCGTCGGAGGCGGCGGGCCGGGCGATCTCCAGTCGGGCGTCCCGGTCGAGCAGGCCGAGCGCCATGCCCGCCTCCACCTCGCCGCGCCGCGCGGTCAGCTCGTCGAGGGCGCGGCGCCCGCCGAGCACGGTCGCGGTGAGCGCGCCGCCGATGAGGATGCCGGTGACGGGGATCAGCGCGATGCCCTTGACGGGGACGAGCCCGGTGAGCAGCAGCGCCGCGACCACCGGCACGACGCCGGCCGCGATGGGCGCGCCCGCCCACCACCAGGTGGTGTTGGCGGTCATGCGGCGCCCGGCGGTGCGCACCGCGACGGCGTACATCAGGGCCAGGAATCCGAGCAGCAGCGGCACCGAGCCGACCACCCAGCGGATCGCGACGGCGACCACGGCGAGCTGAACGGCCGCCCGGACCCCGGCGACCAGGATGTCGCGGTGCCGCCCCAGGTGCGCGGCCGCGGCGACGCCCGCGGCCGCGAGGAGCAGGGCGACGAGAACGGCCCCGAGCGTGACATTCACCGGCAGCAGCACGCGCCCACCGTACGACGGAGGTCTCGCCGGGAGGGTCACCGTCGCGGGGCGGCGCGCGCGGCAGGACGCTGTCGCGCGAAGGGCCCGCCGGCTCCCTTTCCTGCCGGGGCCGCGCGTACGGCCCGTCAGTTTCCTTCCCTGCCAGTGACGTACGCACTCTTGATCCGACGTGTCCATGTCGCCACGCTGTTACCTGGCGCCCAGCCGAAGGAAACCTGGCGCCGTCACGCCGGCGGAGGGCTCGCTGACCGGCTGCAGCCGCGCCAAGCTCCCGCACTGGATCACCCAGTCCGGCACCTGCGACACCCGCGAGGTCGTCCTCGAGCGGGACGGCGTGAACGTCACGACCGACTCCAGCTGCGCGGCCACCGGCGGCAGTTGGCACTCCCCGTACGACGGCGCCACCTGGACCGCCCCCTCCGACGTGGACATCGACCACATCGTGCCGCTCGCCGAGGCCTGGCGCTCGGGCGCGAACAACTGGACCACCCCCAGCGCCAGGGCTTCGCCAACGGCCTGACCCGCCCCCAGCTGATCGCGGTCACCGACCACGTCAACCAGGCCAAGGGCGACAAGGACCCGGCCAAGTGGCTGCCGTCGCAGACCTCCTACCGCTGCACGTACGCCCGGATGTGGGTCGACGTGGAGCACTACTACAGGCTCACGGTCGACTCCGCCGAGAAGTCCGCGCTCCAGGGCATCCTCGACAACTGCTGACACGCCGACCTCAACGGACTTGAATCCGGAGGCCGTTGAAACCTGTCGCACCCCTGCGTCGTTCCGTACCGTACGAACGACCGGCGACGGAGGGGGCACCACATGGCCGGGCTTCGCCTGGGACCGCTGCTGCGGTACGTGGATCAGCGAGGGGCCGCCACGGTCTGGGCCGAGGCCGACCGGCCCTGCACGGTCCGGGTGCGGTGCGCGGACGGCACCACGGGCTCCTCGCGTACGTTCCAGATCGCCGGGCACCACTACGCCCTGGTCCCGCTGGCCGGGCTGACGCCGGGCACGGCCACCGCGTACGAGGTGCTCCTCGACGGGCGGCCGGTCTGGCCGCAGCCGAACTCCCGCTTCCCGCCGAGCACCATCACGGTCCCGGCGGACGGGTCCGCGCTCCGCGTCACCTTCGGGTCGTGCCGGCGCGCGCCCGAGCCCGGCGGCACGGACGCGCTGGACGCCCTGGCCGCGGGCCTGGCGGCCGATCCGGAGGCCGAGCGGCCCGACGTGCTGCTGCTCCTCGGCGACCAGGTGTACGCGGACAGCGTCTCGGCGGAAACCCGCCGCTGGCTGGGCGCGCGCCGGGATCTGCGGGACGCGCCGGGTGCCCAGGTCGCGGACTACGAGGAGTACACCCGGCTGTACTACGAGTCCTGGCTCGACCCCGAGGTGCGCTGGCTCCTGTCGACCGTGCCGAGCTGCCACATCTTCGACGACCACGACGTGATCGACGACTGGAACACCAGCGCCGCCTGGCTCGCCGAGATGCGCGCCACACCCTGGTGGCAGGAGCGGCTGATCAGCGGCCTGATGTCGTACTGGGTCCACCAGCACCTGGGCAACCTCTCCCCCGCCGAGCTCGCGACCGACCCACTGTACGCGGTGGTGCGGGGCACGCCGGACGGCACGGAGGCGCTGCGCTCCTTCGCCGCGGCGGCCGACGCGGACCCGGCGGCCGTGCGCTGGAGCTACCGGCGCGACTTCGGCCGCACCCGGCTGCTGATGGTGGACACCCGGGCGGCCCGCGTCCTGGACGAGGAGCGGCGGGCGATGCTCGACGAGGGCGAGGCCCGGTGGCTCCGGGAGCAGTTGCCGGCGCCGGGCGCCTGCGACCACCTCCTGATCGGGAGCTCGCTGCCGTGGCTGCTTCCGCCGCTCATTCATGACGCGGAGGGCTGGGACGCGGCGCTCTGTGCGGGTTCGCGCGGCCCGCGCTGGGCGCGGTTCGGCGAGAAACTGCGGCGCCGGGCCGACCTGGAGCACTGGGCCGCGTTCCCCGCCTCGTTCGCGCTCCTCACCGAGCTGATCGTCCGCGCGGGGTCGGGACCCGGCGCGCCCGCCACCGTCGCCATCCTGTCCGGTGATGTGCACCACGCATACGTGGCGGAGCCCTTCTGGCCAAATTCCGCGCCCCAACTCACCGCGCGTGTAGCCCAGTTGACGTGCTCGCCGGTCCACAACTCCGTTCCGGCCCCCGTGCGGGCCGGATTCCGCTTCGGATGGAGCCGTTTCGGACGCCGGCTCGGGCGCGCCCTGGCCCGGCACGGGCGGGTGGTTCGGCCGCCGCTCGACTGGCGCAGGATCGCTGGACCGTGGTTCGGCAATCAGCTCATGACCCTTACGCTGCACGGCCGCTCCGCACGCCTTCGGCTCGACCGAGCGCGCCGTGCGAGAGGCCTGCGAATTGGTCCAGTCCAACTGAAAACCATCTTGGACCGGCCGCTGGCCCCCGACGTCACACCTGGCTCGATTCACCCGCTGGAAACAAGACATTAAGAATGTTGAACTTGCAAGCACTACTGAGGGCTGCCTAACCTGTGGACCCCATCGGTCACGTCCCCAACCGAAGGAGCCCCCATGGCTTCCCCTACGCTCGATACCGAGCGCGCGCGCCCCTACGCGCTCGCCCTGTTCCGCATCGTCATCGGCCTCCTCTTCGCCTGCCACGGCGCGGCCTCCCTGTTCGGCGTCTTCGGCGGCGCGATGGGCGGCGGCTCGATCCCCGCGGGCACCTGGCCCGGCTGGTACGCCGCGGTGATCCAGCTCGTCGGCGGCATCCTGGTCCTGACCGGGCTCTTCACCCGCCCGGCGGCCCTTGTCTCGTCCGGCTCGATGGCGTACGCGTACTTCAGCGTCCACCAGTCCAACGCGCTGCTCCCGCTGCAGAACGGCGGCGAGGCCTCCGCGATGTACTGCTGGGCGTTCCTGCTGCTCGTCTTCACCGGTCCCGGCGCGCTCGCGCTCGACCAGCTCCTCGGCGCCCGCCGCACCGCCCGGCCGGCCTCCGACAGCCAGCGCGAGACCGTCACCGCCTGAGGCTCGCGCGGCCAACGCCCGCCCCGCTGCCCGGAGTTCAGCCGCCGAACTCCGGGCAGCGGCATGCCGTCACCCGTCGGCTCCACGACGGTCGCTCCCTGCCGTCGCGACCCGCTCGATCCTCCCTGTGCCGCAACACCACCCACCCCTGGGAGAAACGCACAAGGACCCCGGCGTACGCTGTACGGCTGTACCGCCGCCCCTGCCGCTTCCCCGCGACACCGCGGTATTCCGGGTCCCGGGGAACCGACGAAGCCGCAGAGGAGCGAACGTGCTGGAGAGTGTGGGGGCGCTGACGTCCAGCCCCTGGATCTACGCCGTGGTCACGCTCTCCGTTCTGCTCGACGTGTTCCTTCCCGTGCTGCCCAGCGGGGTGCTCGTGATCACGGCGGCGACCACGGCGGCCGGGTCCGCCGAGGCCGGGGCCGCCGCCCAGACCGGGCACGCCGATCTGTTCGCCCTTGCCGCGTGCGCGGCGACCGCGTCCGTGCTCGGCGACCTCATCGCGTACCGCCTCGCGCGGCGCGGCGGGGCCCGCCTGGAGCGCGCGATCGCCCGCTCCCGCCGCCTGACCCGGGCGCAGGAACGACTCGGCATCGCGCTGAGCCGGGGCGGCGGCGGCCTCGTCGTCATCGCGCGCTTCGCCCCCGCCGGGCGCTCCGTCGTCTCGCTGGGCGCGGGCGCGGCGCACCGCAGGATCCGGGAGTTCCTGCCCTGGTCGGCGCTGGCGGGCGTGGCCTGGGCGACGTACAGCGTGGGGCTGGGCTACTTCGGCGGGCAGTGGCTGGGCGCGACCTGGCTGGGCACGGCGGTGTCGGTGCTCGCCCTGTTCGCGGCGGGCGGCCTCGCGGCGTACGTCATGAAGCGCCCGGAACCGGCGCCGGCCTCGGCGTCCTGACCAGCGCGCACGCCCCGATCCTGGCGTCCTGGCGTCCTGACCAGGGCATACGCGGGCGCGGGCCCCGACCCGCATCTCGGCGAGAGCACACGCCCCGAGCCCGGCGGCTCCTCCCCGGCGCCCCGGCACGCACACCGCCCGGACTACGCGGGCTTCCTCGCGGCGGCTCCCCGCACCTCAAGACCGGCGAGCAGCTCGCGCGTGGCCTCGGCTATCTCGTCCACCGCACGCTCGAACACCTCCCGGTTGTGCGCGGCGGGCACCCGGAAGCCGGACACCTTGCGTACGTACTGCAGGGCGGCGGCCCTGATGTCGTCGTCGGTGGCCTCCTCCGGCATGGCCGGCGGCCTCAGCGTCTTGATACTCCTGCACATGCCCCCAGTGTGACCGACACCACTGACAACGGCCCCGGCCCACCCGTCCTGCTGGTCCGAGTCCGAAATGCGCGAGGTTCCGCCAGGCGGTCCGTCTAGAGTCGAAGGCATGGCGGAAGCAGCGAACGGCACCAGCACCGGCCCCGTACGCGTCGACAGCTGGATCTGGTCGGTCCGGCTCACCAAGACGCGCTCCCAGGCGGGCACGGCCTGCCGGGCCGGCCACGTCCAGGTCAACGGCGAGCGCGTGAAGGCCGCCCACCACGTCAAGGTGGGCGACGAGGTGCGGCTGCGCCTGGACGGCCGGGAGCGGATCGTGAAGGTCGTCACGCTGCTGCGCAAGCGGGTCGGCGCCCCGGTCGCGGTCGAGGCGTACATCGACAACAGCCCGCCGCCGCCCGCCCGCGCGGACGTGCTCGCGGCCGGCGTACGGGACCGGGGTCTCGGCCGCCCGACCAAGCGCGACCGGCGCGAGATGGAGCGCCTGCGCGGCCTCTCGGAGAGCCGCCGCGCGGCGGGCTGAGGGCGGCGGCCGGGGGTGTCGACGGATGACGGCCGGGGTTGTCCGCGAATGACGGCCAGGGTTGTCCGCCGATGACGGTCGGCATTCTCCGTGAAGGGCGGCCGGGGTTCTCCGCCGGTTAACTCAGGGGCCAACTCCCCCTGTTGCGGAGTAGCTTGGTGGCTTGAACCGGGGGCCAGGGGAAGCTCCCGATCCGTCCCTCAAGGACCCACCATGATCCTCTGGATGATCCTTCTCGCTCTGATCCTGTACGGATTCGGCCTCAGCCTCGGCAGCATCATCTTCTGGGTGGCCGTCGTGGCCGTACTGCTCACCGTCTGGCGCCGCCCCGGCGGCGGTCCGGCCTCCGGCTCGGGCGGAGGCGGGGCAGGCCGCATGGACTCCGACTACCGCGCCTACCGTGCCCGCCGGGACCGGATGGACCGCTGGGAGCGCCGCTACCGGCGCGAACGCCAGGGCCTGTTCTCCCGCCACCGCGACTGACCGAGCGGCGCAACGGCTGACCGGCTAAAGCCAGCCGTTGCGCCGAAACCCGCGATAGATGACGAAACAGGCCGCCGCCATGAGCCCGAGCGCCAGGAAGTAGCCGTAACGCCAGTGCAGTTCGGGCATGTTGTCGAAGTTCATGCCGTAGATGCCGCACACCATGGTCGGCACGGCGACGATGGCCGCCCACGCGGTGATCTTCCGCATGTCCTCGTTCTGGGCCACCGTGACCTGGGCGAGGTGGGCCTGGAGGATGGAGTCGAGCAGCCCGTCGAAGGCGCAGATCTGTTCGGTGGTACGGAGCAGGTGGTCGGCGACGTCGCGGAAGTACGGCCTGACCTCGGCGGCGACCGAGGGCATCGCCTCACCGGCGAGCTTCTGCAGCGGCCGGTCCAGTGGGGCCACCGCCCGCTTCAGTTCGAGGAGTTCGCGCTTGAGCTGGTAGATCCGGCTCGCGTCGCCACGTCCGGCGTTCTCGGCGAACACGGCCGTCTCGACCGCGTCCATGTCGCTCTGCATGGCGTCGACGACGGCGAGGTACTCGTCGACGACGTGGTCGGCGATGGCGTGCAGCACCGCGGAGGGCCCCTTGGCGAGCTGCTCGTGCTCCTGCTCCAGCTCCTCCCGCAGCGGGCCGAGCGAGCCGTGCATGCCGTGCCGCACGGTGATGACGAAGTCGGCTCCGGTGAACACCATCAGCTCGCCGGTGTCCACCACCTCGCTGCTGGCGGTGAGCTCCTCGTGCTCGACGTACCGGCACGTCTTGAAGACCGAGAACAGGATGTCGTCGTACGGCACGACCTTGGGGCGCTGGTGGGCGGTCACCGCGTCCTCGACGGCCAGCGGGTGCAGCCCGAACAGCTCGGCGAGCCCGGCGAACTCCTCCTGGGTCGGCTCGTGCAGCCCGACCCACACGAAGGCCCCGTCGCCCAGTTTGCGCACCCGCCGCAGCGCCTCGTCGACGGGGCAGTCGTCCTTCTGCCGCACTCCGCCGGCGTACACCGCGCAGTTGACGACGGCGCTCCCCAGGGGCGAGCGCGCCGGATGGCTGAGGTCGACGGTCCGCCGGTACGCGCGGCGCACCGCCCTCCGCAGATTCCGCATCATCGCCACGACCAGCTTCCCTTCCCCATCACCGAACGAGCGGCCAGTGTGCCACCGTCTCCTGTACGCGCTCTGCGGGAGGCACCCCCTTGCCTGGGAGGCGCCTCCCTCGGCAGGCGTCCCCCAGGGAATCGGCAGGCGCCCCACCGGGCAGACGCCCTCCTCGGACGACGTCCTCCTTGAGAGACGTCCTCCCTGGAGGACGAGGCGCACCCCGCTTACGTTCCCCGGCGGACGGCGGCGGCCACCGACACGAGATAGCGCCGGGTGGCCAGATCCTGGAGCAGCCGCGTGAGGGGCCCGCCGAGCCGGGCGTACCAGCGAGCGGGCCGCGAGAATGCGGCGACCTCGAACCAGACAAGCCCGTCGGCCTCGCGCCCCACGACGAACGACTCCTCTCCGCACTCGGGGTGCCCGGGCAGGGTGCCGTAGGCGAACCCGATGCGTTCGGCGGCCCGTACGCTCCACACGACCCGGCACGGGATGACGAGGCGCGGGAACGGCAACCCGGGCAGCCGCAGAACGACGAGCGCGGTCGCGCCGGGCACGGCGGGCCCTTCGGGGTACACCCCGAACCCGGCCCCGCGCTGCGCACCCCAGGCCAGCACGTGCGCCCCGGCCCGCTCGAAGGTGTCCTGCCCGTACCCCACCCGGATCCGCCGCCGGAAGCTGCGATATCCGCCGGGCAGCACGGGGCCGTCGGTGGCCCCGACTTCCGCGTAACCGGGCTCCGCCGCAAGTGCACGGACATAGGCGGTCCGCAGCCGCCGCTCCACCACCATGCCCCGGCCCCCACTCCCTCACCACGCACCAGAAACACACGGCACCGCACCCGAACCAACAGGCCCCCGGCGCCCCGTGAATCCGCCGGGACCTCATCCTGCACAGGGGTTACGTTTCAGCCAACCACAGGCGTAACCTCAGCCATCCGGCGGCGTCCTCCCCGCTCCTGACCCGCCGGAACTCCGGCGCCGAGCGCATCCCCGAGCGCGCTGCGGCCCCGGCCGAGAAGCCCCGTCCGCACCCCGACGGGGCTTCCGGTTGAACGCGGGCGTTCCCCTAATTTTGTCGCTGCTCGGGGGCAGGGCGCCATGCACGACCCCGCCGTACTCAGATTGCGCGCAACCGGCCCCCGAGCGCGTCCCTGCGCAACCTGCCGCAATCGCCGATCGGGGCGGGGCCGTCGCATCCTGGCGTCCCAGCCGGCGCAAATGGAGGGCGGCAACATGACGCTCCGGTTCATGGGCACCACGAGCGACGACGGCGACTGCCCCACGCTGTACGAGATCGAAGGGACCGACAACGTCCTGGTGCAAGGGGAACGAGTGACCGACCCGGAGCATCTGGCGCGGCTGCGCGACGTGAAGGAGTCCGAGACGTTTGTCGTCGTCCGCCGGAAGCTCCTCACCCGCCAGCGCTTCTACGCCCTGGTACCGGCGTCGCCTTCAAGCGGCAGCCTCGGCCGGTACGCGACCCACCTCGGCCCCGGCCACTTCGTCGGCGTACCCCGCGTCGAGAACACGGCGCCGAGCCGATTCGTGACGAGCTACTGGGCAGCGCCCATGCTCCGCCCCGGCGACCTCTGCGGACCCCTGCAGCGCCTGGGCGCTGCACGACAATTCACTTGTTTGCGCAGACCAGAGCCGCAGGTCGGGTCAGGGGCGGCTCAAGGCCGTGCTCCCGATCCGTCATCGTGCTTCCTTGCCTTCCTTGCCTGTCGTCGGCCTTCCGTCCGTCCCGCGCCTGTCCCCCGCACCGTGCTCTCCTCAGCCCTGTGGCTGTTCTGTCAGGCCCACGCTTCGATCAGCTCTTCTGGGGTGAGGGTGAGAATGCCCCCGGCAGTGCTGCCGCTCCGGGCAACGGCAAGCAGAGGGGTGCCCTCGTCAGCGCCGGGGAGTCGGGAACGATGGGTGATGAGGCGAGAGAGGTCGCGGTGGTCGAACGGCTTGTTCTCCAGCCACTTGATCGATCCGGCGAAGGTGATCTTCTTGGCGATGGGTGAGCGGTCGGCGCCGATGAGGTCGATTTCCGGGTCATTGGTACGAGTCCAGTAGCCGCCGACGACATTGGTGCCTTCCGGCAGGTGGTCGTCGGCCAGGCGCCAGAGGGCTTCGCGGATGACGGGTTCGACGGCCCGGCCGCGCCAGGATGTCCAGCTCTCGCGGATGGCGTCGAGGACGCGGTCGCCGCGACCTCGTTCGACGGCGGGGATTCCGGGGCCGACGAAGGAGAGCCAAAAGCGCAGGTAGGGGTCGTCGACGCGGTAGCGGGTCTCGCGGCTGGGTCTGGTGGACAGGGGGAGGTCGGCGGCGACCATGCGACGAGTGGTCAGCAGTTCCAGGGAGCGTTTGACGGAACCGGGGTTGAGATCACCGGCAGCCCTGCCGATCAGCGTGAAGGTGCGTTCGCCGTGGCCGATGGCGCCGAGCACGGTGCGAGCTTGCGCTTCCGTGGGGAATTCGGCGGCGAGGGTGCGCTCGCCACTGACGAGCAGGGCTGAAGTGGGCCTTCGTGGCGACATCACGCGGGGTGAGCGGAGGGACGACCATTTCGGTGCCCCTCTGGTAGAAGGGCCGTCCATAGGTGTTGAGCTTTTCCATCATGGCGATGTCTGAGCCGATGAGGACGAGCAGCACGGGGAGCTTGGACAGGGTCCGGTCGAAGGCCTTTTGCAGCGCGCCTTCGAAGCTGGGGTCCTCGCGTACGAGGTAGGGCATTTCGTCGAGGACTACGACGCTGGGCGCATCGGTGGGCAGGACGGAGGCGAGCAGGCTCAGGGCTGCGTCCCAGGACTGCGGGGCGGCGAAGTCCGTGAAGCGGTCGGCGTCGGGGAGGCTGGAGGCGGCCACCTCGGCGGCGAAGCCGGCCAGGTCCTCCGTCCGAGAGCCTCCGAGGGCGGTGAAGAAGACGTGAGGGAGTCCGGCTCGTTCCAGGCCAGAGAGGTATAAGCAGGACAGAAAGGACCCCCGGGAATGCTCCCGAGGGTCCTTCTTTTCACGTATTGCCTGGTCAGGCATGGTGGGCGTGGACGGTTTCGAACCGCCGACATCTGCTTTGTAAGAGCAGCGCTCTACCCCTGAGCTACACACCCGTGGATGAGGGAACAGCGTACATGGCCCATGGGGTGCCGCCGCAAACCCGATCCGGGTGGGGTTGGCATCGCCCCCGTTTCGGTAGCGGGCTCCAGAGACCCCACGCCGTCACCGCTCGTACCGTGGGGGCACGGGCACCGCCACGTAGCCGGGGGAAGATCACCACGGCATTTCGCTGTCGCTCCGCGCTGTTCGCTGCCGCCGGGGCCGGGGTCCTCTGCTTCGCCCTCGCGGGGTGCGGGAGTTCGGACGCCTCGGACGCTCCCGTCGAGCACAAGAGTTTCGCCTTCGGCGGGAAGGTGCTGACCATCGATGCCGGGCACTCCACCGTCCTCGGGTCGGCGTCCACGACAGCTGAACCCTTCATCCACGGCAGCTGAGGCGCGCCGGCTGAGAACCGGCCCCGAGATCGGAGGGGGAACCATGAACTAACCGGCCGGTGTGTTCGTCCTTACCTGGTGGGAGAATGGACCAGCAGGGCGACACAGCACGGGAGAGGGATGTGACGGCGACACACGCGCGGCCGTACAGCAGAGCGGGTGCCACCGTCCGGGACGTGCTGGTGCTCATCGCGTTCCCCGTGGTGCTCGGCGCCGCGGTGCTGCCCGGCGCCTTCGCCGGAGGCGGTACGCGCCGCTGGTTCGGCGGGCGCGGCGAGAGCCTGCGCGCCGACGCCCAGGCGGCCAAGGACGCGGCGGCTGCCGCGTTCTACGAGCTCGACACCGCCCAGCGCGATCTGCGGATCTCCATCGAGACGATCACGGCCGTGGACAGTTCGCTCGGCGCCCGCCGCGCCGTCGACGACTTCGCTGCCCTCGGGCGCCGTATCGACGAGGTCTCCAACCAGTACATCAACGCCGTCGACGCCCACGACCTGGACCGGGACGACCTCGATGCCTCCGTCGCCTCGCGGGCGCGGGCCGAACTGACCGCCGCCAAGGACGAGCTCGTCCGTGTGAAGGGCGAGCTCGACCGCTTCGAGCAGAGCCTACGGCCGCTCCTCGACACCGCCGAGACCCAGCTCGCCCGGCTCGCCCCCGCCGTCGAACGCGCCCGGCACGCGCTGCTCGGCGCCAGTACCGCGCTCGATGCCGTACGGGCCTCGGGCCTGCGCGCCGACGAGCTCGCGGCGCGGCTCGCCTCGCTCGGCCCCGAGCTGACCAAGCTCAACGAGGGTGCCGGACGGCACGGCGTGCCCGAGACGCTCCAGCGCGCCGACCGGGTGCTGCGCGACGCCGAGGCCGTACGGGCCGAGGCCGAGCAGCTGCCCGCGAAGGCCGCCGAGATCGACCGCAGGCTCGTATCCCTGCGCACCCGCGCCCAGGCGCTCACCACCCGGGCCGGCGGGGTCGACCCGGTGCTCAGCGAACTGCGCCGCCGCTTCTCCGCCGCCTGCTGGCAGGACCTCCAGCAGGTGCCCGAGCAGGCCGCCGTCTCCGTACGGCAGGCGGAGGAGAAGCTCAAGGAGGCGGCCAAGGCGCGCGAGGAGCAGCGCTGGGCGGATGCGACGTCCCGGCTCAGTACGGTGCGGGCGCTGCTCAACTCCACGGACGAGGCGGTCTCGGCCGCCGGCGACCGGCTGCAGAAGCTCAACGCCGTGGCGAAGGACCCGCAGCAGGAGATCCAGCGCACCCGGTTCGCGATCCGGGACGCCCAGCGCCTGGCGATGTCGGGGCGCAACACCCCCGACCCCCGTCACGCCAGGCCCCTGGACGATTCGGTGGCCCGCCTGGAGCGGGCGATCGCCACGCTGGAGGGCAGGCACCCGGACTACTGGCACTTCCTGACGGAGACGGACGCCGTGCGGCGGGCCGTGGCGGATGTGGTGTCCCGCATTCGGGAGGAGCTCGGGCACGGGGCGTGAGCGCTCCGCGGGGGGGGTAGGTATTGGGGTGCCCCTTGTTCGGGTGCGGGCCCGTTGTGATTGCTCGCACCGCTCCCCGCGCCCCTGGCAGGTTCGGTGCCGGCCAGCCCGAGCCTCGGCCCCTTCGACTGCGGACCGTGGGTGGTTGCTCCCGCCGTTCCCCGCGCCCCTTGAGCGGCACGCGCTCCTCACCCCCACCCGAGTTGTTAGGGGCCGTCACCGGGCGGATGCTGGTGTACGTACGCCCTGCGTGCCTCGCGATAGGGATGAGGAGGGCCCCATGGCCACCCACACGATCTCGCAGCGCCTCAATCACAGCCGGGTCTCGCTCAACGAGCATCTGCCGGTCGACCACCGCCTCAACCGCGTCTACCGCTTCGGCGCCGGGGCGATGGGGGTCGTATTGCTCGTCTTCGGCATTCTCGGACTGGTCCATCAGATCGGGTTCTTCGACACCGGCGGTGACCGGGTCGCCGGGCTGAACACCAACGGCGCGCTGAGCGTGCTGTCCATCGTCGTCGGCCTGGTGCTCCTGTACGGGATGGTCAAGGGCGGCAATTTCGCCTCGACGCTCAACATCACGCTCGGCGTCCTGTTCCTGATCAGCGGGTTCGTGAACCTCGCGCTGCTCGACACCTCGCACAACTTCCTGGCCTTCAAGATGCAGAACGTGCTGTTCAGCTTCGTGGTCGGGCTGCTCCTGATGGTGTTCGGGATGTACGGGAGGGTCACCGGCTTCCTGCCGCACGACAACCCGTACTGGAAGGCGCGCCACGAGCACACCGACGATCTTTGACCTGCCGCCCTGCTACCCGCCACGGCGCAGACGACCGCGGATGGAGGGCGGACCTCCGGCCTCAGGCATGTCGCTCCGCGCGGGGGGGCCAGGGGGCGGGTGTTTGGGTGCGGGCCGACTGCGGCCGGGCGCGACACGCGGCGAAGCCGCACAATGTCACAGCCCCGCGCCCCCAGCAGGGTGCGCTCCGAGCCCCCTCGGTCCTCCGCGGGATGCGGTCACAGGCTCGCTAGCCGCAGCAGCCGCCTCCGCAACAGCCGCCGCCACCGGCGGACGGGGCGGGCCCGGACTTGGCTGAGCCTCCTACGGCCACCGTGGAGAGCAGCTTCACCGTGTCGGCGTGGCCGGCCGGGCAGGTTGCCGGCGCGGAGGACTCGGCCATCGGGCGGCTGAGCTCGAACGTGTCGTCGCAGGGGCGGCAGCGGTATTCATAGCGAGGCATGGCCCCAGACTAAGCGGGCTTGCCGAAGTCCGGCGCGTATCCCCCACCCTGCCAGGGGCGCGGGGAACTGCGCGCCCGGCCCGCGACGGCCCGCGGACGAACAACCCGCACCCCCACAGCACTCAGCGAGCGGCGTACGCAAACGCCCCCAGGGGCGCGGGCTGTGACAATGCGCGGCTCCGCGTGGCGCGAGCCTCCACAACCGGCCGCAGACGAACAGCCCGCACCCCGCGGAACGCCGAGCGGGCGCACGCCGACCCCATAGGGGCGCGGGGAACTGCGCGGCGGCTCGCGGCGGTCGCAGACGAACAGGCCCCCCGCCCAGGGGAACTACCTCCGCCGCGACAGCGTCAGGCCGTCCGCCACCGTCAGCATCACGCTGTCCATCCGCTCATCCGCGGCGACATGTTCGTTGAACGCCCGGATCGCCGCGGGCGCCCCCGGCGCCTCCGGGTCGAGGACCCTGCCGTGGTACAGCACGTTGTCCGTGGCAATCACCCCGCCGGGACGCAGCCGCGGCACCAACTCCTCCCAGTACGCGATGTAGTTGCCCTTGTCCGCGTCCAGGTACGCGAAGTCGATGTGGGGGTCGACAGGCATCGCTCGCAGCGTGTCGAGGGCCGGGGCGATCCGGAGCTCGATGCGGTCGGCCACGCCCGCCTTCGCCCAGGCCTCCTTGCCGTACGCCGTCCACTCCTCGGAGACGTCGCAGGCGATCAGCTTTCCGTCGGCCGGAAGCGCCTGCGCCATGGCCAGTGCCGAGAAGCCGGTGAAGGTGCCCACCTCGACGATGTGGCGGGCGTTCACCAGACGTACCAGGAAGGCGAGGAGCGGGCCCTGCTCCTCGGCCGACTGCATGCCCGCGTGGTCCGGGAGGCGCTCGTACGTCGTCGCCACGAGCTCACGCTGCACGGCGTCCAGGGGCGGGTTGTGAGCCAGCATGTACGCGTACAACTCGTCAGTGATTTTGGTGCTGTTTCCCTTGGTCATGCTGCGACCGTACTCAATCCCGGGCGCCGAGGAAGCGGCGCAGGATCTCCTCGCCCGCCAACACCCCGCACTCGGGCAGGGCTTCCGTGTCCGGCGACCGCCAGCCGGCCTCGGCCAGTTCGCCGTGGCCCGGGCGCCAGCCGTGGTCGGCGGCGAGCAGCAGGTCGGCGTCGAGGAGCGAGTCCCCGGCGGCCAGGGTGAGTGTGGCCCCGGTGCGCCGGGCTACCTCGCGGACCGCCGCGCTCTTGGTGAGCGGCTTCGGCACGGCGTAGATCTTGCGGCCCTGGAGCGAGACCGTCCAGCCGCGCGGCTCGGCCCAGGCGGCGAGCTCCTTGACCCACTCCTCGGGCAGCAGCTCCCGCTCCACGACGAGGTACGCGAAGAGGTCCTCGGCGACTCGTTCCTTGCGGAGCCAGCTCGGGTCGGCGACGGCCCTCAGGTGGGCGCGCACCTCGTCGAGGGAGGCGCACTCGGCGGCGATGCGGCCCGTCACCCCGCGCGCCCAGTCCGGGTCGGACACGCCGTTCACGAGCAGGTGCCCGCCGTTGGCGCAGATCGCGAACTCCGAGGCCGGTCCCGGGAGTTGGATGCGCTGGTACTGCTTGCGGGTGCGGGTCGTGGTGGGCACGAAGACGGCCGCCGACTTGAGCTCGGTCAGCAGGTGCGCCGCGTGCTCGGTGACGTACGAGAGGGGCTTGTGCTCGTGCACCTCGACGCAGAGCAGACGCGGCGCCCGGTGGTCGGGCATGGTCAGCCCGAGGGCGGCCGCCGAGTAGATCAGCGTACGGTCGAGATCGCTGGCTACCAGCGTCACACCAGGGGCGCTCACAGACGTGCTCACCGGGATGCTCACTTGGCCGCCACCGCCCTGCCGTCGGCGCCGGTCGCGCCCCGCGTGTACTGGGGGTGGATCAGGCCGACGCAGCTGTACGGAAGGCCGTCCACCTCCTCTACCGGCACCCCGCGCTGTTCGGCGAGCAGCCTGACGTGGTCGAGGTCGGCCCCTGCGCCCCGCCCGGCGAGGATCTTCCACGGGACCCGGCGAAGGAGCACCCGGGTGGTCTCGCCGACGCCGGGCTTGACCAGGTTGACGTCGTGGATGCCGTACTCCTCGCTGATCCGCTCGACGGCCGCCCAGCCCTCCCAGCTCGGCGTGCGGTCCGCGTCCCGCAGGGCCTTCGCCTCGCGGTCCACGTCGGCCGCGACCTCGTCGAAGCGGGCGGCGACGGCGTCGAGGAAGTCGCCCGAGACGTCGGCGCCGGCCAGCTCGCGGTAGAACTTGGCGCCGTGGAAGTCGCCGGGACCGATGAGGTCCCGGCGAAGGACGGTGCGTGAAATCAGCCCGGACACCGTCGAGTTGAGGCAGGCCGACGGGATCAGGAAGTCCTCGCGGGTGCCGTACGTCCGCACACAGGACCCGGGGTCGGCGAGCACCGCGATCTCCGGGTCGAAGCCCTCGAACTCGGGGAACTCGGCGATGGCCGCGGCCAGTTCGCGGGTGATGGCGCCCTTGCCCGTCCAGCCGTCGACGAACACGACGTCGGCCGGGTCGTGGTGGGCGGCGAGCCAGCGCAGTGCGTTCGGGTCGATGCCCCGGCCGCGCACGATGGACACCGCGTAGTGCGGCAGGTCGAGGCCGTGGCGGTGCTGTGCCCAGCGGCGCATCAGGACGCCGACGGGCGTTCCGGCGCGGGCCAGCGAGACCAGCACCGGGCGCGGATGGGGGTCCCCCCGGCGCTTTCGGCGTTGGGGGAGCTCGGCGAGGACGGTCTCGGTGACCACGCCCACGGCCTGCGCGATCCGGTGCGCCGAGGTGTCGAGCGCGGCACGGAACAGCTCCTGGTACTGCGGGCTCGGCTGGTATTCGACCGGCAGCGACTCCGCGTAGTGCGCCCCGCCGCTCTGGATGGCCTCCTCGCGCTCCTCGGTGGGGGCTTCGAGCTCGACCCCGGACAGGTCCTTGAGCAGCCAGCCGACCTCGTCGGGCGCGTAGGAGGAGAAGGCGGGTCCCCTGAGGGGTTCGGGCAGCGGCTCGGGCATGGGGGCACCTTCGGGTACGTACGAGGGCAGCACGGCGAGCACGACGTGCGGTATGTGGGCGGCGAGCTGGGCCAGCAGGCCGTCGGGGGCGTGCAGTTGGCGGGTGTCGGCGGCCGAGTCGACGACGGCTATGACCGCGTCGAAGCCGTTGCCCGCCACGTTGTACGCGTACCGCTCGCCGGGCCCGTCGGCCGGGTCGTCGTGCGCGGGGAAGGCGAGGCGGGTGCGGATGGCGTACCCGGGGTCGTCCACGGCGAGCACCGGCGAGCGGGTGGTGGTGGAGTAGCGCACCTCGGCGCCGCCGAGCTCTTCGAGGGCGACGGCGAGGCGGAGCGGCGCGTACATCAACTCCTCGAAGCCGAGGACGAGTACGCGGGGCCTGTCAGGGGCGCCGGCGCCCACCGCGTCGGCAAGGCGGGCCGCCATCTCCGGCAGGGCCGCCTCGAGCTCGGCCCGGTGGGCCGGGGTGAACCCGTGCCGCCCACCGTCGGGAAGGCCCGCGGGCCAGGGGAGGTCGACGCGGTGTGCGTGGCTCAGGGATGGAGCGCTGCTCTTACCGAGCAGGTGTCCCTGGTTACTCGCCTCGAACTCCTCCACCAACGCCCGCCCCTTCTCCAACACCCCCTCCGGCAGCCGTACCGTCCCCGACGCCGAGGCGATCAGGTCGACGCGGGCGCCGATCTCCGCCGCGAAGGCGGTCAGGCGGTCTCGGTCCTGCGGGGAGCGCATGTCGACCAGGGCGACGATCACGTAGTGGTCGCGCGGATGGCGCGCGTGCAGGTCGCCAATGGTGTTCAGGACCGTGTTGCCGGTCGAGAACTCGTCGTCGACCAGGACCAACGGGCCCTGCCCGGCGAGGAGTTGGGGGTCCTCGGGCAGCAGGAGGTGGGAGGTGGCGTGGGAGTGGGACTCCTCGAAGCCGCCCGCTGTCGCCACGCCGTCGACCGGGCGGCGGGTCGAGTGCAGGCACGGGGCCAGGGCGAGGCCGTCCGCGACCGAGTGGCCGAGGCCCGTCGCGGTCTCGGCGTACCCGAGCACCACGGCCCGCGCGGCCGCCTCCGCGCCGAGCAACTCCCTCACACGCAGGCCGAGTTCGTACCCCGTACGCCACACCACGGACGGGCTCTGCGGCACGTGCTTGCCCAGCACGTTCGAGACGAGGAGATGGGCACGCTTCGGGTTGCGGCGCAGGGCGAGCCCGAGCAGACCGCTCAGGTCCTCGTCCCCGACGAGCTCGACTCCGAGCCGCTCGGCGACCCATGTTCCCGACCACTCAACCACGGTGCTGTGTCTCTCTGTTCGTTCTGTGCGTACGCACTGATCGTTCGTACTCGTCGTTCGTGCCGGGGTTCGTGCCGGTGGTTCGTACGTCAGCCGGCCAGGCCGGCCGTGAGCAGGTCCACGAAGCCGACGTCCTCGGCGGCGACGCCGAACACCTCGGCCCGAAGCAGGGTGCGCTCGGCCCAGGCCCGGTGCGGCTTCACCTCGTTCATCTTGTTCGTGTACGCCGAGCGCAGCACCCCGCCGCCGCCCCGCTCGGGCCGCAGGATGTCCTGGGCGTCACTGAACTCCTCGTGGCTGACCACCGACAGGGCGTGCACGGGCACCACGTGCGAGGGGTGGATGCAGGTCTTGCCGAGCAGGCCGTTGGCCCGGTCGAGCTCGATCTCGCGGAGCAGCCCGTCCAGATCGTGCTCGATCAATGCGGTGCGCAGCTCTTCGGCGCGGCCTTCGAGGAAGGGGCTGCGGCGCAGCTGGGGCTTGAACATCCGCTCCTGGACGCGGAAGTACTCCCATACGGGCCCGGTGATGGTGAAGCCGCTGCCGTCGGCCCGGCCGAGCACGTTCACCACGTCGGCGATGACCCCGGCCACGATCTGCACGTCGTACGCCGTCATGTCGGGCGAGCGGCGAAGGCCGTAGGTGGAGCAGAAGTCGGTGACGCCGAGGCGCAGCGCGAGGACGCGCTCGCGGTACTTCTCCACCGTGCGCCCGATTCCGGCCAGGGTTTCGGCCCGGGTCTCCAGGTGGAGCAGCTGGGGCGATTCGAGGACGGGCATCGCGAAGAGGCGGCGGCCGCTCGCGGACTCGGCGGCGGTGAGCGCCTCCAGGAAGTCGATGCCGCGCTCCTCGGTGAACTTGGGCAGGACGAAGCCGCAGAGCAGGCGCGCGGAGTCGCCGAGGCGGTGCACGAGGTCGGGGATCTGGAGGGGCTCGCGGACCCGCACGAAGAGCAGCGGGACCTCCTCGCCGCGGGCGTCGAGATCGGCGAACTGGCGGACCAGGTTGGCCTCGGCGGCCGCCACCTCGGCGTCGTCGATCGAGTCCTCCAGGCACAGCACCATGGACACGACACCGCGGCCGGCCTGTTTCAGGACGTCGTCGGCGAGGGTGGGCCGGGTCGCCGGGCTGTACAGGGTGGCGCCGAGGGCGGCCGACAGCACGCGCGCGGACGAGCCCGCGGTGAACTCGCAGGGCTCACGATGGAAGAGGTTCTTCCGCGCAGCCGGCGAGACGTGCCCGAAATGCCGCATATACATCCCCCGTACTGCCGGACGGCCGAGAATTTGGGTGGCCGGTAATAGTACGTAGGAACACGTGTCAAGAGTTCCCCAAGTGCGTGAAATCCAGGTAACTCGTCTGCATCATTCGGCCCGAGCGCACTCGGCGAGTACACCGCGAGGCGTATCCGGCCGGGCCCCGCGTTGTCCGCGGGGTCTGCGGGAAGGCAGGATGACGGGCATGACGCACGCGATGCTGAAGGGATCGAACGTCCCGCTGGAGGCCCCGGCCGTACGGGCCGTGCTCCGCTGGTCGCCCGGCGCCGACGTCCCGGACGTGGACGCCTCGGCGCTGCTGCTCGCCGCCGACGGCCGGGTGCGCTCGGACGAGGACTTCGTCTTCTACAACCAGCCGCGCCACCCCTCGGGCCTGGTGCGCCGGCTCCCCAAGAAGCGTGTCGCGGAAGGCCTCACCGACACCGTCGAGGCCGATCTGGCCGCACTCGACCGCTCCGTCGACCGGGTGCTGATCACCGCGTCGTCGGACGGCGCGACCTTCCGTGCCGTACGCGATCTGCGGATCCTGCTGTTCGACGCGGCGGTCTCGGGGGCCGAGCCGGTCGCGCTGTTCGACGTGAAGCCGGAGACCGGCGAGGAGACGGCGATCATCTGCGGCGAGCTGTACCGCCGCGGCGACGGCTGGAAGTTCCGCGCGGTGGGCCAGGGTTACCCGACCGGCCTGGTCGGCCTCGCCACCGAGTACGGCATCTCCGTGGACGACGGCGAGGGCAGCGACAGCGCGCGGAGTGCGCCCAGTGCGCCGTCCGTGCCCCAGCCGCTGCCGCAGCACGCGGCCGAGCCGTCGTACGGCTGTCCGCATCCCGCTCCTCCCGCCCAGCCGCCCCTCGCGCAGCCGTCCTACGGCTATCCGCAGCCGGCTTCGCCGCAGCCCGCGTACGGCTACCCCCAGCCCGCGGCGGCGCCCGCGCCCGACCCCACGTTCGTGCTGCCGCCCATGGGGCCGCAGTTCATCCGCCCGTAGGCCGCGGGAGGCGGCCGTGCCGCGGCTCAGGCCTTCGTCTTGTAGCCCCGGCCCCATTGCAGGCCCCAGCCGTACAGGCGGTCCAGCTCGGCCTGGAAGCCGTACACGAACTTCACCTGGCGCCGCACCACCATGTCGCCCTTGATGTTCTCGATGGAGACCACGGCGCAGGAACGGGCCTCGGGGGCGCGCTCGTCGAGCTCGATCTCGATGCGCGGGCCGTTGCTCGGATAGAGCGTCACCTTGGCGTGGGTGCGGTCGAAGGCCGGGGTCTGGTCGTAGATGTAGACGAAGACGAGAAGGCGCTTTATCTCGTCGCGGTGGTCCAGGTTGATGAAGATCGTCTCGCCGGAGGCCGAGCCGAAGCGGTCGTCGCCGCTGCATTCCACGTAGGGCGCCTTGTTGGTGGCGCCGAAGAAGTTGCCCAGCGGCTGGACGACGCCCTTGGTGCCGTCCTGGAGTTCGTACAGGCAGCCGAGGTCGAGGTCGACGTTGACCATGGACTGGGTGTGGCCCTGGACCATCTCCGGCTTGAAGAACTTCAGCGGATGGCGCAGCAGCCGCCCGCTCTGGTCGGGCTTGCCCCCGAAGTCCGAGGTACGCATCCGCCAGGACAGGTTGACCCGCAGGCTGCCGGTGTTGGCGCCCTGCTTCCCGAGCGAGACCGTGTTGTGCCGTCGGGTCAGCTCGATCGTGTTGGTCGCCGCGCTGCCCGAGTCGAACTGTGAGGCCCTGCCCCGCCACAGGCCGTCCCAGAACGCCATTGCCCCCACCCCATCGGTCCGTGAACTGTCCCCGCACGCAAAACCCTGCGGGACGGCCGGCGAGGCCGAGGCCTCGTGACCGCCCCGCAGAGAGCGTTCCTCATTCGACTGCGGATCACACGCCCGAGGGCGTGCGCTCCGGAAGCACCGGGGTCACACCCCGGAGCCGACTTCCGCCCGTTCGCTGGAATCCTCGCCGCCGTCCGCCGCGAGGCGCCGGTTGCGGCGCACGGAGGACCAGAAGGACCAGACGATCAGCAGGACGCCGACGGAACCGGTGATGACCTCCTGGATCTCGTACTGGATCGTGACCAGGAGGATCACGGCCAGCGCACCGATCGCGTAGTGCGCGCCGTGCTCCAGGTAGACGTAGTCGTCGAGGGTGCCCTGGCGGACCAGGTAGACGGTCAGCGACCGGACGTACATCGCGCCGATGCCGAGGCCGAGCGCCATCAGGACGATGTCGTTGGTGATGGCGAAGGCGCCGATGACGCCGTCGAAGGAGAACGACGCGTCCAGGACCTCCAGGTAGAGGAACATGAAGAACGCGGCCTTGCCGGCCATGACGACCGCAGAAACCTTGCTGCCGGTGCGCTCGGCCTCTTCCTCCGCCTCGTGCTCACGCTCCTCGTCCTCTTCGAGACGGTTCTCGAAGTAGCCGGAGAGCCCGCCGACCACGAGGTACGTGATCAGGCCGGCGATGCCGGCGATCAGCACGGTCTGCGCCTTGTCGACGTGCGCGCCGCCGTGCTGGTGGGCGTGGGTCGCGACCGTCATGGAGGCGATGAGCAGGGCGATCATGGCGATGCAGACCGACAGCATGTCGATCTTGCCGAGCTTGGCCAGCGGGCGCTCCAGCCAGGCGAGCCACTTGATGTCGCGGTCCTCGAAAATGAAGTCGAGGAAGATCATCAGCAGGAACATGCCACCGAAGGCGGCGATCGACGGGTGCGCGTCGGTGACCAGCTGCTGGTAGCGGTCGGCGTCGTTCAGCGCCAGGTCGACCGCGTCGAACGGGCCGATCTTGGCGCTGATCGAGACGATGACGACGGGGAAGACCAGGCGCATGCCGAAGACGGCGATGAGAACGCCGACCGTGAGGAAGATCTTCTGCCAGAAGGCATTCATCTTCTTCAGGATTCCGGCGTTGATCACCGCGTTGTCGAAGGACAGCGAGATTTCCAGGACCGCCAGGATGGCCACCACGCCGAAGGCGGTCCATCCGTCGTAGAGCACGGCCAGGGCCAGGCCGATCGCGGTGATCGCGAACGACCAGCCGAAGGTTTTCAGTAGCACTGACTTCCCCATCGTGTAGAGCGGGCCGACCCGACGAAGAGCGGGTCTCCCCCCGCACCGCGCACGGCTTTACGCTGCTGTCTCCGGGGGCGGGCCCCCGGGGCCTCCTTGCAGGGATCGCCCCGGACGGCGCTCGACTTGAAGGCAACCGGGTGATCTCTTTAGGAGACGTTGACCCCGAAGTCTAGAGCGATGCCCCGCAGCCCCGATGCGTACCCCTGACCAACTGCACGGAACTTCCACTCGCCGCCGTACCGGTACAGCTCGCCGAAGATCATCGCGGTCTCCGTCGAGGCGTCCTCGCTCAGGTCGTAACGGGCGAGCTCCTGGCCGTCGGCCTGGTTGACGACGCGGATGAAGGCGTTGGCGACCTGGCCGAAGGTCTGGCCGCGGTTGTCCGCGTCGTGGATCGAGACCGGGAAGACGATCTTGTCGCAGGCGGCGGGCACCTTCGTCAGGTCGACGATGAGCGACTCGTCGTCGCCCTCGCCCTCACCGGTCAGGTTGTCGCCGGTGTGCTCGACCGAGCCCTCGGGGCTCTTGAGGTTGTTGTAGAAGACGAAGTACTCGTCGCCGAGCACCCGCCCGCTCGCGCACAGCAGGGCGCTGGCGTCGAGGTCGAAGTCGGCTCCGGTGGTGGAGCGTGCGTCCCAGCCGAGACCGACGAGCACCTGGGTGAGGTTCGGTGCGGCCTTGGAGAGGGAGACATTGCCTCCCTTGGCGAGCGTGACGCCCATGTTCGTGTCCTCCCCGAGAAGTGGAACAGGTGGTGAGCGCGTCCGGCGCCGCACCACAAGGGGTGCGGCGCCGGACACACGAGAGCGGTCGGCTCAGACGTTGACGCCGAAGTCCTGCGCGATGCCGCGCAGGCCCGAGGCGTAGCCCTGGCCGATGGCGCGGAACTTCCACTCCGCGCCGTTGCGGTACAGCTCGCCGAAGACCATCGCGGTCTCCGTCGAGGCGTCCTCGCTCAGGTCGTAGCGGGCGAGCTCGCTGTTGTCCGCCTGGTTCACGACGCGGATGTAGGCGTTGCGCACCTGGCCGAAGGACTGCTGGCGGCTCTCGGCCTCGTAGATCGAGACCGGGAAGACGATCTTGTTGACGTCGGCCGGGACCCCGGCCAGGTTCACCTTGATGACCTCGTCGTCGCCTTCGCCCTCACCGGTGAGGTTGTCACCCTGGTGCTCGACGGAGCCGTCGGGGCTCTTGAGGTTGTTGAAGAACACGAAGTTCGCGTCGTTGGTGACCTTGCCCTGGTCGTTGGTCAGCAGGGCGCTGGCGTCCAGGTCGAAGTCACCCCCGGTGGTGGTGCGTGCGTCCCAGCCCAGACCGACGATGACCGCGGTCAGGTTGGGGGCGGCCTTGGTCAGCGAGACGTTGCCGCCCTTGCTGAGGCTGACTCCCACGAGTCCTCCCAATGGTGTGAGGGGCCGGCTTGGACAGCGTCCCCGTCGTGCGTTGGCATCGGATCAACGAATGGATCCTAGTGACCGGTTCCCGGCTCAAACAGGCGATTCGACCGAACGACCATCCGGTGTCGGCCGGGCCGGACCGGGCACGTGCCGTGGTCAGATGGTGTCGAGCGCCTTGAGGTACTCGTTGAGGTCGCGGGCGTCCGGCAGGGCGTTGACGACGGTCCAGCGGACCACGCCCTCCTTGTCGATGATGAAGGTGCCGCGCACCGCGCACCCCTTGTCCTCGTCGAAGACGCCGTAGGCGCGGCTGACCTCGCCGTGCGGCCAGAAGTCGGAGACCAGCGGGTACTCCAGGCCCTCCTGCTCGGCGAAGACGCGCAGGGTGTGGATGGAGTCGTTGGAGACGGCGAGCAGCTGGGTGTCGTCGTTGACGAACTTCGGCAGGTTGTCGCGCAGTTCGCACAGCTCGCCCGTGCACACGCCGGTGAAGGCGAACGGGTAGAAGAGCAGCACCACGTTCTTCTCGCCGCGGAAGTCGCTGAGCTTCACGGTCCGGCCGTGGTTGTCCTTGAGCTCGAACTCCGGGGCCTTGGTGCCGACCTCGATAGCCATGGAAACGCCTTCCCTTCAATGGGCCGTATCGGTGAAACCCCACCCTACGCACCCCCCTATGCACAGGGCCCCCTCAGGCTGGTGCCTGAGGGGGCCCTGTGGGGCGTGAGGGGTGGATCAGCGCTTGCCGGACTTCAGGCGGGTGCCCGACCAGTCCTTGCCGACGCTGACGCTCTTGGCCGGTGACAGGCCGGCGGTCTGCGCGGCGTCTTGGATGTCGCTGGGCTCGATGTATCCGTCCCGGCCGGTCTTCGGGCTCAGCAGCCAGATCGTGCCGGCGTCCTCCAGGAGGCCGATGGCGTCCACCAGGGCGTCCGTTAGGTCGCCGTCCTCGTCACGGAACCACAGCACGACGACGTCGGCGACGTCGTCATAGTCCTCATCGACGAGATCCTGGCCAATCAGGGACTCAATGCCCTCGCGGAGATCCTGGTCGACGTCGTCGTCGTAACCGATCTCCTGGACCACCTGTCCGGGCTCGAACCCCAGCCTTCCGGCCGGGTTGGTCCGCTCCTCCGCGTGGTCCGCGGTCGCGCTCACGGCTTGCCTCCTGATCTTGATTCGGTAAGTTCTGCAGCCGCGCGCATACGCGTGGCATGGGGCGTAGTCCACACGGGCGGGACGAATCTCGCAAGTACCCGGCCTCCGAACCCGCCCTTTGGGGGTCAGTGTGGCGGTGTTCAGGGACATCCGCATCCCCGTCGGTGATTCATCCCACACCATTGGTGACTGTTTACGCCGTTCTGTTCCTTTGGGTACTCCAATCGGGTCCGAACACCCTTCGGGAACGGTTGGCCGGGTTGAGCGTAAGGTTGCGATTTGGCCCGACCCGTCCAGGCCCTGAGCCTACTTCCTGCTCCGGTGACGGTTACCCCTCGGTTACCTCTCAGTAGAGATGACGTTTGCGCCCCAGCGGTACACGATGGGATGCGGCGCAGAATTGGCTGTCTTCCGCATCCCCCCGACAGTGAAGGAACAGCGTGGCTTCCGGATCCGATCGCAACCCGATCATCATTGGCGGCCTGCCGAGCCAGGTCCCGGACTTCGATCCCGAAGAGACCCAGGAGTGGCTCGACTCCCTGGACGCCGCCGTCGACGAGCGCGGCCGCGAACGGGCCCGCTATCTGATGCTCCGGCTGATCGAGCGGGCGCGCGAGAAGCGCGTGGCCGTGCCCGAGATGCGCAGCTCGGACTACGTCAACACGATCGCCACCAAGGACGAGCCGTTCTTCCCGGGCAACGAGGAGATCGAGCGCAAGGTCCTCAACGCGACGCGCTGGAACGCGGCCGTGATGGTGTCCAGGGCGCAGCGCCCGGGCATCGGCGTCGGCGGCCACATCGCCACGTTCGCCTCCTCCGCCTCCCTGTACGACGTGGGCTTCAACCACTTCTTCCGGGGCAAGGACGAGGGCGACGGCGGCGACCAGATCTTCTTCCAGGGCCACGCGTCCCCCGGAATCTACGCCCGCGCCTTCCTGCTCGACCGGCTCAGCGAGCAGCAGCTCGACGCGTTCCGCCAGGAGAAGTCGAAGGCCCCGTACGGGCTTTCGTCCTATCCGCACCCGCGCCTCATGCCGGACTTCTGGGAGTTCCCGACCGTCTCGATGGGTCTCGGCCCGCTCGGCGCGATCTACCAGGCGCGGATGAACCGCTACATGCAGGCGCGCGGCATCGCCGACACCTCCAAGTCGCATGTGTGGGCGTTCCTCGGCGACGGCGAGATGGACGAGCCCGAGTCGCTCGGCCAGCTGTCCATCGCGGCCCGCGAGAACCTGGACAACCTGACCTTCGTCGTCAACTGCAACCTCCAGCGCCTCGACGGCCCGGTACGCGGCAACGGCAAGATCATCCAGGAGCTGGAGTCGCAGTTCCGCGGCGCCGGCTGGAACGTCATCAAGCTGATCTGGGACCGCAGTTGGGACCCGCTGCTCGCGCAGGACCGCGACGGCATCCTGGTCAACAAGATGAACACCACGCCGGACGGCCAGTTCCAGACGTACGCCACCGAGACCGGCGGGTACATCCGGGACCACTTCTTCGGTGACGACCAGCGGCTGCGCGCCATGGTCGAGAACATGACCGACCAGCAGATCCTGCACCTGGGGCGCGGCGGCCACGACCACAAGAAGATCTTCGCGGCGTTCTCGGCGGCCAAGGCGCACAAGGGCCAGCCGACCGTGATCCTGGCGCACACCGTCAAGGGCTGGACGCTGGGCCCGAACTTCGAGGGCCGCAACGCGACCCACCAGATGAAGAAGCTGACGGTCGACGACCTCAAGGGCTTCCGGGACCGGCTGCACATCCCGATCACGGACGCCGAGCTGGAGTCCGGCGCGCCGCCGTACTACCACCCCGGACGCAAGTCCGAGGAGATCCAGTACATGCACGACCGCCGGCTCGGGCTCGGCGGCTACGTGCCGACCCGGGTGGTGCGCGCGAAGCCTTTGAGCCTCCCCGAGGACAAGACGTACGCGGTCGCCAAGAAGGGCTCGGGCCAGCAGTCGATCGCCACCACGATGGCGTTCGTCCGCATCCTGAAGGACCTGATGCGGGACAAGGAGATCGGCAAGCGCTTCGTGCTGATCGCGCCGGACGAGTACCGCACCTTCGGCATGGACGCGTTCTTCCCGAGCGCCAAGATCTACAACCCGCTGGGCCAGCAGTACGAGGCGGTCGACCGCGAACTGCTGCTCGCCTACAAGGAGTCGCCGACCGGGCAGATGCTGCACGACGGCATCTCCGAGGCAGGCTGCACGGCCTCGCTGATCGCCGCGGGCTCGGCGTACGCCACGCATGGCGAGCCGCTGATCCCGGTGTACGTCTTCTACTCGATGTTCGGTTTCCAGCGCACCGGCGACCAGTTCTGGCAGATGGCCGACCAGTTGGCGCGCGGATTCGTGCTGGGTGCGACTGCGGGACGAACGACTCTGACGGGTGAGGGTCTGCAACACGCGGACGGCCACTCGCAGTTGCTCGCCTCGACCAACCCGGGCTGTGTCGCCTACGACCCGGCCTTCGGCTACGAGATCGCGCACATCGTCAAGGACGGTCTGCGCCGCATGTACGGCCCGGACAGCGAGGACGTCTTCTACTACCTCACCGTCTACAACGAGCCGATCCAGCACCCGGCCGAGCCGGCGGACGTCGACGTGGACGGCATCCTCAAGGGCATCCACCGGTACAGCGCGGGGACTTCGGGCGCCATTCCGGCCCAGATCATGGCGTCCGGCGTGGCCGTGCCGTGGGCGATCGAGGCGCAGCGGATCCTCGCCGAGGAGTGGAACGTACGGGCGGACGTCTGGTCTGCGACCTCCTGGAACGAGCTGCGCCGCGACGCCGTCGAGGTGGAGGAGCACAATCTCCTGCACCCCGAGGAGGAGCAGCGCGTCCCCTATGTCACGCAGAAGCTCCAGGGCGCACAGGGTCCGTTCGTGGCCGTTTCCGACTGGATGCGGGCCGTTCCGGACCAGATCGCGCGCTGGGTGCCGGGCACGTACCAGTCGCTCGGCGCGGACGGGTTCGGGTTCGCGGACACGCGGGGGGCGGCTCGCCGCTTCTTCCACATCGACGCGCAGTCGATCGTGCTGGCTGTCCTCACGGAGCTGGCCCGGGAGGGGAAGGTCGACCGGTCCGCGCTCAAGCAGGCGGTCGACCGGTACCGGTTGTTGGATGTGGCTGCGGCTGACCCGGGTGCCGCAGGGGGAGACGCGTAGGCTCCGCTGGGCCTTGTAGTGCGGGGTGCGGTGGGTGCTGCGGGGTTTGTCCCCGGGCCCCATCGCTTCCGCGTGCTGTGGGTCAAGTGCGGGTCGTTCGTGGCTGGTCGCGCAGTTCCCCGCGCCCCTAGTAGCTGGCCCCGTGCAGACAGATGGGCCCCTACTAGGTGGCCCCGTGCAGACAGATGGAGGGGGCGGGTTCCCACCGGGGAGCCCGCCCCCTCCGGCCGTTCACAGCACGGTCAGAAGATGCCGTTGCCCAAGCCTGCCGCGCCTGCCAGCCAGAGGATGGACAGCAGGGTGTCGATGCAGCCGAGCACCAGGGCCACCAGTGCCGGCAGGGGGTGGGAGCCGTTCCAGCGGCGGCCCATGGCCAGCCGGCCGCAGAGGATGGCCACCGGCCCGAGGACGATGCCGAGCACGAAGAATCCCGCCACCGCGCAGACCAGTCCGACGATGCCGAGCGTCGCGCGGTCCGGCCCGGTCCGGGGCCACATCCGGTTCCGTGACCGGGGGGTCCTGCGTGTACGCGTGTGTCCGAAGCCCGCCATCATCACTCCCTGAGGTTGGTCGGCCCGGCCTCAAGGGGGCGGGTACCACTCCTCAGCTCTCCCACACCTTGAATGCCTTTACGCGATACGGGACTTGGGGCATCCAGGTCCCGGCGCCCGGGTGCGTGTCGAACTCGCCCGTCTCCGCGCACTCGGCGGACTGGTAGGTCGTGACCGGCCGCCCCATGCGGTTGGCGAGGGACTGGGCGTCGGTGCCCGGCGGCAGCGGGGTGCAGCTCTCGATGTCGGTGTGCGCCAGGTCGTACACGTGCCGTGTGCCCTTGAAGCCCGCCTTGCTCCAGAGACAGAGCTCGCCCGCCGCGCAGTCCCCGAGGCGGGGTTCGGATGCGGCGTGGGCGGACGTGGGCAGCAGGAAGGCGGTGGCGGCGAGCAGGGCCACCGTGGTCGTCGTCGTACGCATATGAGGTCAACTCCCGTGTCGGTTCGATCCGTTGGATCATGGGAACGCGGGGCGGACGGGGGCGGTTCCGGGTTCCGGGGGCCGCGGGAGAAGATCATCCGGATAGGTGAAAGCCCCGCCGGACCGGGTCCGACGGGGCTTTCGCGTAACGGAGTTGACGGGATCAGATGTGACCCGCGCCCACGCCCGCCTCCGCGTTCTCACCGCGCTTGGTGAACATGGCGACCGCGGCGGCCACGACCGCGACGATCCCGGCGACCGTGAACGCGCTGCTCATGCCTGACACGAACGTGTCGTGCGCGACGCCCGCGATCTTGGCGGCGACCTCCGGCTTCGCGCCCGGCGGGACCGGTGCGGCGCCGACCGAGACGGCCGAGGACGCCTGGGACAGCGGCGCGCCCTCCAGCTTGCCGAGCCCGGCCGCCGTCCAGTTCTCCGGCAGCTTGGAGCTGATCTGCGAGGACATCACGGCGCCGAGCACCGCGGTGCCGAGCGAGCCGCCGACCTGCATGCCGGCCTGCTGGAGCCCGCCGGCGACACCGGACAGCTCGATGGGGGCGTTGCCGACGATGACCTCGGTGGCGCCGACCATCACCGGGGCGAGGCCGAGGCCGAGCAGCGCGAACCAGATCGACATGGTGACCGTGTCCGTGCCGATGGTCAGCCGGGACATGCCGAACATGGCGACCGCGGTGCAGACCATGCCGCCGACCAGCGGGACGCGCGGGCCGAGCTTGGTGATCAGGGCGCCCGCGACGGGCGAGGCGACGATCATCATGCCGGTGAGCGGCAGCAGATGGAGTCCGCTGTCGACGGCCGACATGCCGTGCACGTTCTGCAGGTAGAAGGTGACGAAGAAGAGGCCGCCCATGAAGGCGAACGCCATAAGGATCATCAGGACCGTACCCGCCGACAGCGGCACGGACCGGAACAGGCCGAGCGGGATGAGCGGCTCCCTGACCTTGGTCTCCCACAGGGCGAAGAGGACGAAGCAGATCACCGCGGCCGCGATGAACCCGAGGGTCCTGCCGCTGCCCCAGCCGTACTCCGAGCCCTTGATGAGGGCCCAGATCATGCAGAACATCGCCACCGAGAGCAGCACGATGCCGAGGATGTCGAAGGACCTCGGCGCGTTCTCCGCGCGGTGGTCGCGCAGGATCAGCAGGCCCAGGACCAGGGCGATCGCGCCGACCGGCACGTTGATGAAGAAGACGGACTGCCAGCTGACGTGCTCGACGAGTACGCCACCGAGGATCGGGCCGCCCGCGGTGGAGGCGCCGATGACCATGCCCCAGATGCCGATCGCCATGTTCAGCTTCTCGGCCGGGAAGGTGGCGCGCAGCAGACCGAGCGCGGCCGGCATCAGGAGCGCGCCGAACAGGCCCTGCAGGACGCGGAAGGCGATGACGAAGGTGACGCTGTGGGAGAGGCCGATCGCCCCGGAGGCGGCGCCGAAGCCGACGACGCCGATGAGGAAGGTCTGGCGGTGGCCGAACCGGTCACCGAGCTTGCCCGCGGTGATCAGGGAGACGGCCAGGGCCAGCATGTAGCCGTTGGTGATCCACTGGACGTCCTGCAGCGAGGCGTCGAGGTCGTGCTGGATGGCCGGGTTGGCGATCGCCACGATGGTGCCGTCGAGCGCGACCATCATCACGCCGATGGCCACGGCGAAGAGCGTCAGCCAGGGGTGGCCGCGCAGCCCCTTGGCCGGCGCCGGCATCTCGTCCTGTGGCGCCTTTTCGACGGTGGTCTGACTAGTCATGCGATCGAGGCTAATGTCAGCCGCTGACAGTTGACAAACCATTTCACAAGTCGGTAGCTGTCACGTGGCTCACAGTTAAACTGAACACGCCAAATTGACTGAAAGAGGACTGCCAAGTGACGGTGGAGCAGCGGCCCGTGGCGCCGAGCGGCGGCCTGCGCGAGCTGAAGAAGCAGCGCACCCGGGACGCACTGCTGCGGGTGGCCCTGGAGCTCTTCACCACCAAGGGGTACGAGCAGACGACCGTCGACGAGATCGCGGACGCCGTCGACGTCTCGCAGCGCACCTTCTTCCGCTACTTCGCCAACAAGGAGGCCGTGGTCTTCGCGGCCCAGGACGCCATCGAGTCGCACTTCGTCGACGCGCTGCGCCAACGACCGCCCGCGGAGGGCCCGTTCACCGCCATGCGGCGTGCGGCGCTCTCGGCCTGGGACACCATCGAGGAGCTCCTGTCGCCCGTGGTGCCGGTCACCCTGTACATGCGGACGTACCAGGTGATCGAGTCGACCCCGGCGCTGCTCGCGGTCCATCTGCGCCGCTCGGCGGCGGTGGAGGAGCAGGTCGCCGGGCTCATCGCCGAGCGGGAGGGCCTGGACATCGACGCCGACCCGCGCCCCCGGGTGGCCGTGGCCGCCTTCACCGGCGTGATGCGGGTGGCGGGCGGGCTCTGGGGGCAGGGCGAGGACCCCAGCGTGTCCGCGATCCGCGAGCTGACCGCGAGCTATCTGGACCATCTCGGCCCGGCCCTGGCCGACGACTGGCGCGCCTGAACCGCACCGGGGAGGTGACGGCCGACACGCCGGAACCGCACCTCGGACGTACGGAGCGTGCGCCCGCGCGCGCTCTTGGTGAGACCACACCTCACTCAAACGTGATCTGAGTCACTGTCAGCCCAGTGGACCTCCAGGGTCTCCTACTGTGGTCAGCAGTGACTTCCTTCGACTCCTCCCCCACACTGAACGCCTGGCGCGCGCTGCTCGCGCTCGCCGTCGTGTTCGTCATGCTCGCGACCTCCGGCTGGACGGCGATCCGCGGCCACGCGGGCGACTCCGAGCCACGCTCCAAGGCCCTCGCCGCCTGGGCGCGGGGCACGATAGACGGCCACAAGCTGCCCAAGGCGGACGCCACCGCCCAGCAGCTGGCGCAGTTCTTCGGCTCGCTCACCCCCACGGAGCAGAGCACGCTCGCCCACCAGTACCCGCTGGTCGTGGGCAACCTGAACGGCGCCCCCGTACCCCTGCGGTACCAGGCCAACCGTGTCGCGCTCACCGAGGCACGCGCCGTCGAGGAAAAACGCATGGTCGACGCCAGGCTCTCCGCCGACGGCCGCCAGGAGGCGGGCCGCCGGATGCACCGGTTCGACTCGCTGCTCGACGACGGCCGCCAGATCCTCGCCTTCGACCCCTCCGACACCGGCCGGGTCGCGGAGGTCTTCGGCGACCTGGACCACGCGGACCGCGTCTCGGTGATCGTCCCCGGAGTCGACACCGACGTCCTGACCTTCGAGAAGACCAGCAAGAAGAACACCGCCCCGGTCGGCATGGCCCAGTCGCTGTACGCGGCCGAGCGGGCAGCCGCGCCGGACACCCGGACCGCCGTGATCGCCTGGGCCGACTACACCGCGCCGGCCGGTCTCGGTATGGATGCGGCCATCGGCAGACTGGCCGAGGACGGTGCGGTACGGCTGTCCGCGATGGTGGGCGCGCTTCCGGGGAAGTCCTCGGTCGAGCTCTTCTGCCACAGCTACGGCTCGGTGGTGTGCGGCGTCTCGACGCGTCGGCTGCCGCCCCGGGTCGACGACATCGCGGTGGCCGGCAGCCCCGGCATGCGGGTGCGCAACGCCGCCCAGCTGGACACCTCGGCGCGCATCTGGGCGATGCGGGACAAGGACGACTGGATCCAGGACGTGCCGTACCTGGACGTCGCGGGCCTCGGCCACGGCGCCGACCCGGTCTCGGCGGCCTTCGGCGCACGGGTCCTGTCGGCGGCCGGGGCCATCGGACACACCGGCTATTTCGAGCCCGGCACCAAGAGCCTCGCCAACTTCGCCGCCATCGGAGTTGGCGCGTACCGGACGGTCGGCTGCGCCGACGGCGGCGCCGGGTGCGACAGCGGAATTTCCGACCGGCCGGCGGCTTGACGAACACTCCGGCGGGCTGACACGCGTAGACGCCGTGGGATCGCCGGAGCGCTCGCGCGACGACGGGCTTTTCTCCGAGGGGGGACGCGCGGGCGTGCGCCGCCTACGATGAGGCGCATGGGTGATGTGCTGGCCGGAATTCATGCCACCTGGGAGTTCGAGTCCGACTCCGTGCTCATCCGCTTCGAACGGGGGATCCGCGCGCCGAAGCTGTTCCAGGCGCTGCGTGAACGACGCATCCCCCACGAGGCGTTGGAGTCGGTGACGCTCTCCCCGGGCAAACGCGGCACGGTGGTGCTGCACGCGGTGCCGAGACCGGGCGCCGACCCGCTGATGGATGCCGCGGCGGGCCAGTTGAAGGAGTCCTGCGACCCCTACCGCCTGGTGCTTCCGGCCGAGCGCGAGACGCTCGCCGAGTACTACGCGGACGAGCTGCGGGGCGCCTTGCCGCCGGACGCCTCCGAACCCGCGGAGCGCCATCTGGTGGCGGCGCCCGAGGCCCCGCTGAACTTCAAGGCGTACGACGGCAGGGCCGCCTTCGACGGCCGGCAGGTGACCTTCCGCTGGTTCTGGACGGGCGCGTCCTCCGAGAAGTGGAAGGCCGGCGACCAGACCTTCCCGGTCGCGGCGCTGAGCGGTGTCGAGTGGCGCTCCCCCGAGGTCTTCGACGGCCACCTGCGCCTGCTGCGCCGCGAGGCCGACGGATCCGCCCCCCAGGCCGACCGCGACCCGGCGTCCGTGGTCTTCGGGCTCGGCTACGGCCCGGTGCACGAGTCCCTGCCGTTCGCGGCGGCAGTCCTCGCGGCCGTACGGGGCGGAGGCGGCCCCGCCATCCCGCACCAAGCCGTCCGCGTCGCGGCGGACCGGCGCGACCCCGCGGACATCGCTGAAAGGATCCGCCACCTGGGTGACCTGCACCGGGCGGGCCTGGTCACGGACGACGAGTTCAGCGCGAAGAAGGCGGAGCTGCTCGCGGAGCTGTAGAGCGCCGGAGCTGTAGAGCGGCGGACCGATACCCAGGTCCGGGGTGCGGGTGGCACCCCGGTATGACGCGCGGCCGGGCCGGTCCTGCCTACGCTGGCCGGGTCATGAAGATCGCACCCGCCTCCCGCCGCGCGCTCGCCCTGGTGTGGCCGCCCGCCGAAGCCGCCCGGCCGCTGTTCTCGCAGGCGCCCAGACGCTGGCAGCGGTGGAGTCCGTATGTCGTCGTCGGCTGCTTCGTGCTGGCGCTGCTGCCCGTCACCATCACCGTGCTCGCCAACGACTACCGGCTGGGCGGCGGCTGGGCCGGGGCGCTGGGAGTGGCCCAGACGGTGCCGCTGCTGCTCGCCGTGACCCGGCCGATGGTGGCCTGGGTGATCGTCTTCGGCTTCGACGTCCTGGGCGCGTTCCTCCTGTACGGCGCCGATACGGCCGGCCGCCCCTGGCCGTGGACGCCGACGGTGATCGTCGGCTACGTGGTCCTCATGGCCTGCCTCGGGCTGCGTGCGACGACCCGCACGCTCGTCGCGGTGTGGCTGACGACGGGCGCGGCCAGCCTCGCGCTCGGCATCTTCCCGCCGAGCGGCTCCACCAGCACCTACGTCCTGCTCTTCGTGCTCACCGGCGTGATGCTGGCCTTCGCGGGCGCCGTACGCAGCCGGGAGGAGGCCGAGCGGGCGCTCGCCGAGCAGGAGACGATCAGCGAGGGCGAGCGCGCCCGGCGCACCCTCCTGGAGGAACGCGCCCGAATCGCACGCGAGCTGCACGACGTCGTGGCCCACCACATGTCGGTGATCACCGTGCAGGCCGACTCGGCGCCGTACCGGCTCACCGGGCTCGACGAGGCGGCCCGCGGCGAGTTCGAGTCCATCGCGTCCAGCGCCCGGGAGTCGCTGAGCGAGATGCGGCGCCTGCTCGCGGTGCTGCGCAGCGACGGCAGCGCCGAGGAGGGCGGTGAGCGGACTCCCCAGCCCGGCGTGGACCGCCTCCAGCAGCTCGTCGAGGCGACGGTACGGGCCGGACTGCCGGCCAGGCTCTCCCTTGCCGCGGACCTGCCGGCGCTGCCGCCCGCGGTCGACCTGTCGGCGTACCGGATCGTGCAGGAGGCGCTCGCCAATGTCGTACGGCACGCGCCGGGCGCCGCGACCCGTATCTCCGTCACGTGCGACGACCGGCATCTGACGGTGATCGTCGTCAACGGCCCGGCGGCGGGCCGCACTTCGCCCCTTGAGGTCTCCGGCACGGGGCACGGCCTTGTCGGCATGCGGGAACGCGTACGGTTGACCGGCGGGTCCCTGGACACGGGACCGCTGCCGGACGGCGGCTTCCGGGTGGCGGCGCGCCTGCCTCTGGATTCCCCTCCCCCTCTGAACTCCCCTCCTAAGGAAGCCAGTTGACCATCCGCGTGATCATCGTCGACGACCAGGCCATGGTGCGGGCGGGGTTCGCCGCGCTGCTCTCGGCGCAGGCCGACATCGACGTGGTGGGCGAGGCGCCCGACGGCCGTGCCGGGGTCGAGGTGGCCCGCTCCACCCACCCGGACGTGGTCCTGATGGACGTCCGCATGCCCGAGATGGACGGGCTCGCCGCGGCCCGCGAAATCCTGGACCCGCCGGTGGGGGTCGTCCACCGGCCGAAGGTGCTGATGCTGACGACCTTCGACGTCGACGACTACGTGTACGAGGCGCTGCGGGCCGGGGCGTCCGGGTTCCTGCTGAAGGACGCGCCTCCGGCCGACCTCATCGGGGCGGTACGGGTCGTGGCGGCCGGGGAGGCCCTCCTCGCCCCCTCCGTGACGCGGCGGCTCATCGCGGACTTCGCGGCGCAGCGGCCCGCTCCGCGGCGGGGGGCAGCGGCGTTGCGCCTCAATGGGCTCACGCCGCGGGAGACGGAGGTGCTCGAGCTGATTGCCCGGGGGCTTTCCAACCAGGAGATCGCGGGACGGCTGGTGCTGGCGGAGCAGACCGTGAAGACGCACATCGGGCGGGTCCTGGCGAAGCTCGGCCTCCGGGACCGGGCCCAGGCGGTGATCTTCGCCTACGAGGCGGGGGTGGTCCGCCCCGGCGACCCGGGCTAGCCCGGACCCCTCGGGGTACGGCCAGATGCCCTGGGGGCTCGCCCCAGCCCCCGAGAGGCGCCCCACCCCGCCCCTCCCCGAAACCCGCCGGGGGCGGGAAGGGGCTGAAGTCCGCTGCCGGGGGCGCTGCCCCCCCCCCCGGGGCCCCGTGCAGGGTGGGACTGCTTTCGGCCGCGGACCATGCGTGGCTGGTCGCGCAGTTGCCCGCGCCCCAGCAGGGTTGGCGCCGGCCAGTACCGGCGTCTTCGGCCTGCGGCAGCTCGCATGCCGGGAGAAACGACCCACCCCCTACCCAGGTACCACCCCCCACCTGGCCCCCCGGTGTGACGCCCCGCGCCCCATCCCCTTCCTACCTTCCCCTCGTCAGGAGACGGACACGAGGAAGGGAAGTCGCGGCATGCATCGGTTCCGAAGGGCAATGGTCGCCTCCGCGTTGGTGGTCACCGCCATCGCCGGCACCGCGGGGTGGGCCACGGCCGATGCGCAGGAGGCCGTCACCGGGCCCCCGCCCGGCGCCGCCGCCTGGCGGGCCGACACCGTGATCGGGCGCCCCCTGCCCGACCCCGCGAGCGCGACCCCCCGGGAAGTCGCCCTGTTCTTCGCCGGGTTGAGCGAGGCGGAGCAGCAGACGCTGGTCCGGCGGCACCCCGAGGTCGTCGGGAACCTCGACGGCGCCCCCGTACACCTGCGGTACCAAGCGAATCGGCTGGCCATATCGGCCACCCGTGACCCCCGGTTCGCGCGGCTCGCCGAGCCGTCGCGGCAGATCCTCGCCTTCGACTCCCGGGGTCGGGGTCAAGTGGCCGAAGTTTACGGGGAGTTGGACGACGCCGCCCACGTCTCCGTCATCGTGCCCGGATCCGACATCGACGCCGCCACCTTCGACCGCACGAACGACCCCTACGGCACCCCCGCCGGCATGGCCGCCTCGCTGCGCGACGCCACGCACGACGCGACCGCCGTGGTCGCGTGGGCCGGGTACACCACCCCCGTCGGGGTCGGGCTCGACGCCGCGGCCGGGAAGCTCGCCGAGGCGGGGGCCGAGCGGCTGAGCCGGCTCACCGAGGGGCTCGACGCGGTCGGCGCGCCCGACCCCGTGCTGTTCTGCCACAGCTACGGCTCCGTGGTGTGCGGGCTCGCCGCGGGGGACACCGACGCCTCGGACATCGTCGCGCTCGGCTCCCCCGGCATGCGCGCCGACACCGTGGACGATCTGGGCACCGACGCCCGGGTGTGGGCCGCGAAGAACCCCACGGACTGGATCGACGACGTGCCGCACGTCGAGTTCGCGGGGCTCGGCCACGGCACCGACCCCACCGACCCGTCCTTCGGCGCCCGCCGCGTGCCCGCCGCCGACGCCAAGGGTCACACCGGCTACTTCGCCCCCGGCACCGAGTCCCTCAACGCCTTCGCCGCCATCGCCACGGGAGATGCTCGATGAGCGCCTTGACCAGGGCCGTCGCGGACATTGAACACAGGACGCCCGTTCACCGCGACCGCGCCATCGACGGGCTGCGCGCCCTCGCGCTGCTCGCCGTGCCGACCGGGCACTGGCTGCTCGGCGGGTTCACCCTCGACAGCGCCGGCGCCCTGCACAACGCCAGCCCGCTCTCCTCCTTCCCGGGCTTCGCCCCGGCCGGCTGGTTCCTGCAGATGCTCGGCATCTTCTTCCTCGTGGGCGGCTACGCCTCCGTGCTGTCCTTCCGTCGGAGGAAAGGATCGACCGCCCAGTGGCTCAAGGGGCGCGTTGCCCGGCTCGGGCGGCCCGTGCTCGGTGTCACCGCCGTCTGGGCGGCGATGATCCCGGTCCTGTCCGCGCTCGGCGTGTCCCACGACACCCTGCGTACCGGGTCCACGCTCGTGATCCAGCCCCTGTGGTTCGTGGGGGTGTACGTCGGCGTCACCGCGCTCACGCCCTACTGCGTCCGGGCGGCGGGCACACTCGGCGGGTGGGCGGCGGCTCCGCTGCTCGCGGTCGTCGCCCTCGTCGACTTCCTGCGCTACGGGCCGTACGCCGACTCCATGCCGTCGTGGATCTCGGTCGTCAACATCCTGCCCGGCTGGATGTTCGCCTACCAACTCGGCGTCTCCTGGGGGGAGAAGAGGATCGGGCGCCGGGGTGGGTGGTTGTTGTTCGGCGGCGGGGCGCTGCTGTTCGCCGTGCTGCTCGTCGTCTTCCACTACCCGGCGTCCATGGTCGGCGTGCCCGGTGAGGCGCGTACCAACTCGCATCCGCCGTCGCTGCTCGTGCTCGCACTCGCCGCGGCCCAGTCCGGTGCCGCCGTCCTGCTGCGCGACCGCATCGCCGACTGGCTGAAGAAGCCCGCCCTCTGGGCTCCGGTCGTGGTCGTCAACCTGTCCGCGATGACCATCCTGTGCTGGCACCAGACGGCCATGCTCGCCGCCGCCGTACCGGCCTCCTTCGCCGGGCGGGTGCCGGGGCTGACCACCGCGCCCGACACCCTGGCCTGGATCGGTGAACGGCTCGCCTGGATGCCGGTGTTCGCGGTCCTTCTGGTGCTGATCGCCCGTTACGCGCGGGGCTTCGAGGCGCCCTGGACGAAGGCGACGAAGGCCCGCCGGGCAGCGGCGGGGCTGCTCGCGGCGGGCTTCGCGGTGTTCGCCCTGGGGCTGGCGTGAGCCCCTGGTGTTCGCGCGGCCTACTGCTCGCGGGCCGCCGACGTCGAGGACATGTCGGGGTAGCGGTCGCCCGCGACCTGTCCGGCGATCGGCTCCAGGAGCGCCAGTTCCTCGGCGCTCAGCGTGATCCGGGTCGCCCCGGTGTTCTCCAGGAGGCGGCTGCGCTTGCGGGTCCCCGGGATCGGGACGACGGTCAGGCCGTGCACCTGGGCGCGCTGCTGCACCCAGGCCAGCGCGATCTGCGCGGTCGTCGCGCCGTGCGCCGCCGCGATCTTGTGAAGCGGTTCGAGCAGGGCCGCGTTGGTCTTGGCGTTGTCCCCGGTGAAGCGGGGCTGGAGCTGGCGGAAGTCGCCGCCCGACAGCTCCTTGCCCGCATCCGCGAACGCCCCGGTCAGGAAGCCGCGGCCGAGCGGCGAGTACGGGACGAAGGTCACACCGAGTTCAGCGGCGGCCGGGACCGCGCTGCGCTCGACGTCGCGGCTGAAGACCGACCACTCCGACTGGAGGGCGGTGATCGGGTGCACGGCGTGCGCCTCGCGCAGCTCGGCGCCGGTCACCTCGCTCAGACCCAGGTACTTGACCTTGCCCTCCTGGACCAGCTCGGCCATCGCGCCGACGGACTCGGCGAGCGGCACCTGCGGGTCGCGGCGGTGCATGTAGTAGAGGTCGATGACGTCGATGCCCAGGCGGCGCAGGCTCGCCTCGACGGCCTTCTTGATGTACGGGGCGTCGTTCCGGATGGCCCGGTAGGAGGGGTCGTCCGCGCGGCGCTCGATGGCGAACTTGGTGGCCAGGGTCACCTCGTCTCGGTGGGCGGCGAGGAACGGGGCGAGGAACTCCTCGTTGGCGCCGGATCCGTAGATGTCGGCGGTGTCGATGAGGGTGACGCCCGCCTCGACCGTGGCTTCCAGGGTGTCGCGGGCGGCGGCCTCGTCGGTGTCGCCGTAGAACTCGCTGATGCCCATGGCGCCGAAGCCCTGGACGCCGATCCGGGGGCCCTCGGTGCCGAGCCGGACGGTACTGATCTTCTCAATCGGGCTGTTGCTCATGGGGTGTTCAGGCCCTTTCCGACGCCTTGCGGGCGTCCGCTTCCGACACCTTGCGGGCGTCGGCGTAAAAGTCGATCTTGTAGTCGAGTACGGCGAGCGTGTCCTGGAGCTCCGCCATGCGCGCGATGACGTCGCGCCGGGTCTGTTCCAGGAGCTCCTGGCGCGCCTCGAAGGTGTGCGCCCCCTCGCGGACGAGTTCGGCGTAGCGGACCATGTCGGCGACCGGCATGCCGGTGAGCCGGAGCTTGCCGACGAACGACAGCCAGTCGAGGTCCTTGTTGCTGAACCGCCGCTGGCCGGTGTGCGAGCGGTCCACGTGCGGCATGAGGCCGATCCGCTCGTACCAGCGGAGGGTGTGCGCGGTGAGTCCGGTGCACGCCACGACCTCGCTGATCGTGTAGCGGTCCTGGCCGTCGGGGCGCGGGTGGAGGGGCTGCGTCGCGCACAGGCCCTGCCGGACCCGCTCCACCGTCACCGCTGTGCTTTCGATCACCGTCATGCCCTCCACGCTAGGACCTTGGAGTGCACTCCAAGCAAGCCCATTCGGTGACGTGTTTCGGACTGCCTGCCAAGCCCGGCCCCACCGCACACTTCGCGCCACCACCGCAACTCGAATACGGGGAGACCCCGTCCGCCTCTCCCGGCTAGCCTGCGGCCATGAGTGCCGTACGTCGCGCCGTGCCCGAAGACGCAGAAGAACTGGTCCGCCTCCGCCAGGTGATGCAGGACGCCCTGTCCGGACCACCCAACCCCGACAAGGCCTGGCAGCCCGCCGCCGTGCAGACCCTGCGCAAGAAGCTTGCCGAGCCCGCCGGGGACATGACCGCCTTCGTCGTGGACCGGCCCGACGGCACCGGCATAGCCGCCTGCGCCCTCGGCACGATCGAATACCGGCTCGGCGGTCCCGGCAATCCGACGGGCACGGTCGGGTACGTCTTCAACGTGGTGACCGACGACGACATGCGCCGCCGGGGCCTGTCCCGGGTGTGCATGGAGGCGCTGCTGGGCTGGTTCCAGGAACGCAGCGTCTTCAAGATCGACCTGAAGGCGTCCCCGGAGGGCGAGCCGCTCTATGTCTCGCTGGGCTTCGTCCACAGCCCCAATCCCGCCATGCGGCTGTCGCGTTAGGACCGATTAGGCTCGTACGCATGGAGAGCCTGCGGATCATCGAGACCTGGCCCGTACCGACCGCCGCGGCGGCCGTGGTGCGGGCCGACGGAACGCTTGCCGGCGCGCACGGGCCGGTGTCCCACCGGTTCCCGCTGGCCTCCGTCACCAAGCCGCTCGCCGCGTACGCGGCCCTCGTCGCGTACGAGGAGGGGGCCGTCGAGCTCGACGAGCCGGCCGGGCCCGCCGGTGCCACGGTCCGCCACCTGCTCGCGCACACCTCGGGGCTCGCCTTCGACGAGCACAAGGTGATGGCGCCGCCCGGCGAACGCCGGCTCTACTCCAACGCCGGGTTCGAGGTGCTCGGCGACCACATCGCCAAGCAGTCGGGCATCCCCTTCGCCGACTACGTGCGCCAGGCCGTCTTCGAGCCTCTCGGCATGACGTCCAGCACGCTGGAGGGCTCGCCCGCCAAGGACGGCGTCTCGACCGTCGAGGACCTCGCGAAGTTCGCCGCGGAGGTGCAGGCGCCACAGCTCCTGCACCCGGCCACGGTCGCCGAGGCGATGCACGTGCAGTACCCGGGCCTCAAGGGCGTGCTGCCCGGCTACGGCCACCAGAACCCCAACGACTGGGGCCTCGGCTTCGAGATCCGCGGCTCCAAGTCCCCCCATTGGACGGGCAGTTCGTCCTCCCCGCGCACCTTCGGCCACTTCGGCCAGTCCGGCACGTTCCTGTGGATCGACCCGGACGCGGGCCTGGCCTGCATCGCCCTGACCGACCGCGCGTTCGGCCCGTGGGCGGCCGAGGTGTGGCCGGTGTTCACCGACAGCGTGCTGGCCGAGTTCACACGGAGCTGAGCTCCCAGAGCAGCACCTCGGCGCCCTCGTTCGCGGTCAGCTCCAGGCCGAGCGCCCCGGTGATCCGCGCCGAGTCGCCCGGGCCGAGCTCCTCCTTCGCCAGGCGCACCCGGCCGCGGACGACATGGACGTACACCCCGGGCGCGTCCGGCACGGCGCTGCGCTCGCCGGGCGCGAGGCGGCGGACGTACAGCATGGCGCCCGCCGGGAGCACCGCGTAGGGCGTGGAGTCGGCGATGCCGCGCACGATGTCGTACGCGGGCTCGCCGCCCGGCTTCTTCGGGGCGAGCCACATCTGGAGGAAGACCAGCGGAGCCTCGCCCTCGTTGCGCTCCTCGTGCCGCACGCCGCCCGCGGAGCTCAGGCACTGCACGTCGCCGGGTCGCACCACCGTGGTGTGGCCCGCCGAGTCGCGGTGGGTGAGCTCGCCCTCGACGACCCAGGTGAGGATCTCGGTGTGGCTGTGCGGGTGCTCGTCGAAGCCCGCGCCGGGCGCGAGCCGCTCCTCGTTGCAGGCGAGCACCGGGCCGAAGCGGAGGTTGTCCGGCTCGTAGAACCGGCCGAAGGAGAAGGCGTGCAGGGACTCGATACCGGCGGCCGGGTCGCCGCCCGGGTAGCGCTCGTCGCCGCGCCTGACAGAAATCACGCCCACCACCGTAGACCCGGCCCGGCGGGGACGGTTCCCGATAAGGCAGTCTTGTCCCCGTGCCAGCACCGGATCCCGTACACCCCGCGAAGAATGCCCATCCGCATGCCGCGACCCTGAAGCGTCTTGAGCAGTCCTCGGGGCGGCTCGCCGCGAACGCGATCGCCCGCATGGACGCGACGCTGCCGTGGTACCGGGCGATGCCGCCGGAGAACCGGTCGTGGATCGGTCTGGTCGCCCAGGCCGGTATCGCCGCGTTCACCGAGTGGTTCCGGCATCCCGAGACGCCGCAGGCGATCTCGACCGACGTCTTCGGCACGGCCCCGCGCGAGCTGACGCGGGCCATCACGCTGCGGCAGACCGTCGAGATGGTGCGCACCACCATCGAGGTCATGGAGACCGCGATCGAGGAGGTCGCGGCGCCGGGCGACGAGTCGATCCTGCGCGAGGCGCTGCTCGTGTACGCCCGCGAGATCGCCTTCGCGACGGCCCAGGTGTACGCCCAGGCCGCCGAGGCGCGCGGCGCGTGGGACGCCCGCCTGGAGTCCCTCGTCGTCAACGCGGTCCTTTCCGGCGAGGCCGACGAGGGCGCCGTGTCCCGGGCCGCGGCGCTCGGCTGGAACTCGCCGGAGCACGTGTGCGTCGTGCTCGGTACGGCGCCGGACGGCGACAGCGAGCTGACCGTGGAGGCGATCCGGCGGGCCGCCCGGCACGCCAAGCTCCAGGTGCTCACCGGGGTGCTCGGCGACCGCCTGGTCGTCATCGCGGGCGGCAGCGACAACCCGCTGGCGGTGGCGAAGAGCCTGATCGGGCCGTATGCCGCGGGTCCCGTCGTCGCGGGCCCCATCGTCCCGGACCTGCTGGCCGCGACCCGGTCCGCGCAGGCCGCGGCGGCCGGACTCAAGGCGTGCTCGGCGTGGCAGGACGCGCCGCGGCCGGTTCTCGCGGACGATCTGCTGCCGGAGCGGGCGATCGCGTCGGATCCTGCCGCCCGCGAGCAACTGGTGGAGGAGATCTACAGACCACTGGAGGAGGCGGGCTCGGCGCTCCTGGAAACCTTGAGCGTTTATCTGGAGCAGGCGAGCAGTCTGGAGGGCGCGGCCCGGATGTTGTTCGTCCACCCCAATACCGTTCGCTACCGGCTCCGACGTGTGACGGACGTCACCGGGTGGTCGCCGTCCGATGTGCGCTCCGCGTTCACGCTGAGGATCGCGCTGATCCTGGGGCGTCTGGCCGACGGAGATTCGCAGTCCTAGACTTTTGTCGGACACCCACAATTCCCCCGACGGTTCTTCGTCCCTGTCCCCACGGGCGCGCGGAGCCGTCCACAAGAGAGAGTGTGAGAGTGCTCGTACTCGTCGCTCCCGGCCAAGGCGCTCAGACGCCCGGCTTCCTGACTCCTTGGCTCGACCTCCCCGGCGCCGCCGACCGGCTCGCCGCGTGGTCGGACGCCATCGGTCTTGACCTCGTCCACTACGGCACGCAGGCGGACGCCGACGCGATCCGCGACACCGCCGTGGCCCAGCCCCTGCTGGTCGCCGCGGGTCTGCTGTCCGCCTCGGCACTGGGTGACATCACCCCGGGCGCCGTCGCCGGGCACAGCGTGGGCGAGATCACCGCCACCGCGTTCGCGGGCGTCCTCTCCGAGGAAGCCGCGCTCGGCTTCGTACGCAAGCGGGGCCTGGGCATGGCCGAGGCCGCCGCCGTCACGCCGACGGGCATGGCCGCGCTGCTCGGCGGCGAGCCCGAGAACGTGCTGCCGCACCTGGAGAAGCTGGGCCTCACCCCGGCGAACGTGAACGGCGCGGGCCAGATCGTGGCCGCCGGCACCGCCGAGCAGCTCGCCGCCCTGGAGGCCGACAAGCCCGAGGGCGTGCGCCGCGTGGTGGCCCTCAAGGTCGCCGGCGCCTTCCACACGCACCACATGGCTCCGGCCGTGGCGGCCCTCGACGAGGCGGCCGGGTCGCTCACCGTCGCCGACCCGAAGGTCACGTACGTCTCGAACGCGGACGGCAGGACCGTGGCGAGCGGCCAGGAGATCGTGACCCGCCTGGTCAACCAGGTCTCCAATCCGGTCCGCTGGGACCTGTGCATGGAGACCTTCAAGGACCTGGGCGCGACGGCGCTGGTCGAGCTGTGCCCGGGCGGCACCCTGACCGGGCTCGCCAAGCGCGCGATGCCGGGTGTCAAGACCGTCGCCCTGAAGACCCCCGCCGACCTCGACGCGGCTCGTGCGCTCATCGCCGAGCATGCATCCGCCTAAGGAGCCGAGAGCCATGTCGAAGATCCGGCCCAGCAAGGGCGCCCCGTACGCGCGCATCATGGGCGTGGGCGGCTACCGTCCCGTGCGCGTGGTGCCCAACGAGGTGATCCTGGAGACGATCGACTCCTCCGACGAGTGGATCCGCTCCCGCTCCGGCATCGCCACCCGCCACTGGGCCTCCCCCGAGGAGACCGTGGCCGCGATGTCGATCGAGGCCTCGGGCAAGGCGATCGCGGACGCCGGGATCTCCGCCGACCAGATCGGCGGCGTGATCGTCTCCACCGTCTCGCACTTCAAGCAGACCCCGGCCGTGGCCACCGAGATCGCCGACAAGCTGGGTACCGGCAGGGCCGCCGCGTTCGACATCTCGGCCGGCTGCGCGGGCTTCGGCTACGGGCTGACCCTGGCCAAGGGCATGATCGTCGAGGGCTCCGCCAAGTACGTGCTGGTCATCGGCGTGGAGCGGCTCAGCGACCTGACCGACCTCCAGGACCGCGCGACCGCGTTCCTGTTCGGCGACGGCGCGGGCGCGGTCGTCGTGGGCCCCTGCGACGAGCCGGCCATCGGCCCCACCATCTGGGGTTCCGAGGGCGACAAGTCGGAGACCATCAAGCAGACCGTGCCGTGGACCGAGTACGACAGCTCGGGCAAGTTCCCCGCGATCACGCAGGAGGGCCAGGCGGTCTTCCGCTGGGCCGTGTTCGAGATGGCGAAGGTCGCCCAGCAGGCGCTGGACGCGGCCGGAATCAGCCCGGACGACCTGGACGTCTTCATTCCGCACCAGGCCAACATGCGGATCATCGACTCGATGGTGAAGACTCTCAAGCTGCCGGACCACGTCACGGTCGCCCGTGACGTGGAGACCACCGGCAACACCTCGGCCGCCTCGATCCCGCTCGCAATGGAGCGGCTCCTGGCGACCGGACAGGCGAAGAGCGGCGACACCGCGCTCGTCATCGGCTTCGGGGCGGGTCTCGTGTACGCCGCGACGGTCGTTACCCTCCCCTAGGCACTCCGGATCTTCCGGAAGCCCGTAATTCGAAGCATTAACACCGAAGGAGCGCCAACATGGCCGCCACGCAGGAAGAGATCGTCGAGGGTCTCGCCGAGATCGTCAACGAGATCGCTGGTATCCCGGTCGAGGACGTCCAGCTGGACAAGTCCTTCACCGACGACCTGGACGTCGACTCGCTGTCCATGGTCGAGGTCGTCGTCGCCGCCGAAGAGCGCTTCGACGTCAAGATCCCGGACGAGGACGTCAAGAACCTGAAGACCGTCGGCGACGCCGCCGGCTACATCCTGAAGCACCAGGCCTGATTCAGGACCTGAATTCGGGCTGCCACCCAGCGGTGGCGCCGCTGATTCACGTCCCTTACACACGTGGAGAAACTTCCTGTGAGCTCGACCAATCGCACCGTGGTCGTCACCGGTATCGGCGCAACCACACCGCTGGGTGGCGACACCGCCTCGACCTGGGAAGGTCTGCTGGCGGGACGCTCCGGTGTCCGCCCCCTGGAGGGTGAGCGCTTCGCCGAACTGCCGGTCCGGATCGCGGCCCCGGCCGCGGTGGACCCGGGCGAGGTGCTGCCCCGCCCGCTGGCCCGCAAGCTGGACCGCTCGGCGCAGTTCGCGCTGATCGCGGCCAAGGAGGCCTGGGCGGACGCGGGTTTCTCCGCCCCCGCGGGCGAGGCGTCCGGCGTCACTCCGGAGCGGCTCGGCACGGTCATCGCGTCGGGCATCGGCGGCGTCACCACCCTGCTCGACCAGTACGACGTGCTGAAGGAGAAGGGCGTACGCCGCGTCTCCCCGCACACCGTGCCCATGCTCATGCCGAACGGCCCCTCGGCCAACGTCGGCCTTGAGGTGAACGCCCGCGCGGGCGTCCACACCCCCGTCTCCGCGTGCGCCTCGGGTGCCGAGGCCATCGGGTACGCCGTCGAGATGATCCGCACCGGCCGCGCCGATGTCGTGGTCGCCGGCGGCACCGAGGCGGCCATCCACCCGCTGCCCATCGCGGCGTTCGCCAACATGATGGCGATGTCCAAGAACAACGACCACCCCGAGCAGGCCTCGCGCCCCTACGACAGGGCCCGTGACGGCTTCGTCCTGGGCGAGGGTGCCGGCGTGGTGATCCTGGAGTCCGCCGAGCACGCCGAGCAGCGCGGCGCCCGCGTCTACTGCGAGGTCCTCGGCCAGGGCCTCTCGGCCGACAGCCACCACATCGCGCAGCCCGAGCCGACCGGCCGGGGCGTCGCCGCCGCGGTGCAGAACCTGCTCGACTCGACGGACCTGAAACCGTCCGAGGTCGTCCACCTCAACGCGCACGCCACGTCGACGCCGCAGGGCGACATCGCCGAGATCAAGGCGCTGCGCAAGGTCCTCGGCGACGACCTGGACCACGTGGCGATCTCCGCGACGAAGTCGATGACCGGCCACCTCCTCGGCGGCGCGGGCGGCATCGAGACCGTCGCCACGGTCCTCGCCCTGTACCACCGCACGGCCCCGCCGACCATCAACATCGACGAGCTCGACGAAGAGGTCGACCCGGGCCTGGTGAGCAGCGAGCCCCGCAAGCTCCCCGAGGGCTCGATCTCCGCGATCAACAACTCGTTCGGCTTCGGCGGCCACAACGTGGTGCTCGCCTTCCGCTCGGTCTGAGCGGTCTGCGTACGTAGCTGAAAGGGGCCCCACCGTCGGACGGTGGGGCCCTTTCGCGTACGCGGTTCGAAGGGCGCGGTTCAGACGACCTGGTGCAGCCAGCGGACCGGGGCGCCCTCTCCGGCGTAGCGGAAGGGCTCCAGCTCGTCGTCCCAGGGCTTGCCGAGGAGCTTGGCGATCTCGGCCTCCAGGTCGGTCTCGCCCTGGATAGAACGGGCGAGGGCGGCGCGCAGCCGGTCCTCCGGGATCATGATGTCGCCGTGGATGCCGATGACGGCGTGAAAGATGCCGAGGTCGGGCGTGGCGCTGTAGCGCTCGCCCTCCGCCGTCGCACACGGCTCGGCCGTGACCTCGAAGCGCAGCAGGTGCCAGCCCCGCAGCGCGGAGGCGAGTTTGGAGGCGGTGCCGGGTTCGCCCCGCCAGGAGAATTCGGCTCTCCACGTGCCGGGCGATGCGGGCTGGCGGATCCAGTCGAGCTGGACGCGCACCCCCAGGACGCCGGCCACAGCCCATTCGACGTGCGGGCAGAGCGCGCGCGGGGCGGAGTGGACGTAGAGAACTCCACGTGTCGTCACCGGGACCTCCAGTGCGGTTCGAGGTTCGCCTTCCCCAGCGGCCTCGCGCCCCTGCCGTTCCCGGTCAGGACAGCACCTGACATTCTGCCCCTGGTTTCAACAGTAAACAGCATCGGGAGCTAATCTCCTGAAATGGGACAGTATGTGACGTGATGTAATTTACCGGAGTCGTCTGGCGTGGTTCCTCTGGCTGGACGGGCCAAAGCTACCGCGCGGAGCTGTGCCCAGGGTGTCGTAATGTCGGTCGGAGCGCCTTCGAACACCAAGCTTTCACTCGCGAGGACGCCGCGAAAGCCGAACGACCGCCGTACGGAGGGGGACCCGGAATGCAGGACAGCCGCCGGAGCCGTCGCGTCCGTACCACCGCCGCCGTGTTCGCGGCGGGCGCCCTCGCCCTGACCGCCGGCTGCCAGTCCGGTGGCGGCCACGCGGCCGCGAGCCCGTCCGCCTCGAAGAAGCCCTCGCCGAGCCCCTCCCCCGCCTGGAACCGCAGCCCGAAGTCGGTGGCCGCGGTGGGCGACTCCATCACCCGTGGCTTCGACGCCTGTACGGTGCTCGCCGACTGCCCGGAGGTCTCCTGGGCGACCGGCAGCGATGCGCAGGTCGACTCGCTCGCGGTCCGCCTCCTGGGACCCGCGGCCCCCGCCAACAGCTGGAACTACGCGAAGACCGGCGCCCGGATGGCCGACCTGCCGGCCCAGATGGACCGGGCCGCGGCCCAGCACCCGGGTCTGGTCACGGTGATGGCGGGCGCGAACGACGCGTGCCGCGAGGACGTGTCGGACATGACACCGGTGAACACGTTCCGCACGGAGTTCGAGACGTCGCTCAGGCAGCTGCGCGCGGTGTCGCCAAAGTCCCAGGTGTACGTGTCGAGCGTGCCCGACCTGAAACGGCTGTGGTCGACCGGGCGTGGCAGCGCGCTGGGCAAGCAGATCTGGAAGCTGGGCATCTGTCAGTCGATGCTGGCCGACGCGGACGACCTGGGAGCCGTCGCGACCGAGCGGCGCACCGCGGTGCACGACCGGGTGGTGTCGTACAACAAGGTCCTGGGGGACGTGTGCGCGAAGGACCGCGCCTGCCGTTACGACGGCGGCGCGGTCTTCGACTACGCCTTCGACGGGGACCAGCTGAGCCCCTGGGACTGGTTCCACCCGAGCCGGAACGGGCAGGGCCGCTTGGCGGAGATCGCGTACCGAAAGGTGACGGCGGGCGGCTGACCAGCGGGGGTCGGAGAACCCTGGGGTCTCCGACCCAGACCCCGTGCGGGCCGGCACCGACCCCGCCAGGGGCGCGGGGAACTGCGCGAGCACCACGCACGGCCCGCGGCCGAAAACGGGTTCAGAGGCGCGGGGAACTGCGCGACGCGTTGCAGCCGGCCCGCGCCCACATGAACCGCACCCCCGCGGAGCGCCCCTCACACCTCCAGCGTCGCGCTGAGCCGGACGTCGCCCAGGGAGTGGCAGGCCCGCACCTCGTACTGGCCCGGGACAAAGCTCCACCCGCCCGCGGACTCGTCCCAGATCTCGAACGCCCGCCTGGGCAGGGGGATTTCGACCTCGGCCGAGTCTCCGGGGGCCGCCGACACCGACGCGAACCCGGCCAGCCAGCGCCGCGGGCGCGACACCGCGTCGGCGACCGGCGCCAGGTAGACCTGGATGGTCTCGCGCCCGGCGCGCGCACCCGTGTTGCGGACCCGGACCTTGGCATGCGTGGGGGTCGCCTCCAGGGACTCGTACTCCCAGCTCGTGTAGCCGAGGCCGTGACCGAAGGGGTAGGCGGGCGCGACGCCGGCCCGGTCGTAGGCCCGGTATCCGATGAACAGGCCTTCCTCGTAAGGGAGTTGGCCATCGCGAGGGCGCACCTGAGTGACCGGGGCGTCGGTCAGGCGGGCCGGCCAGGTCGTGGGCAGGCGGCCGCCCGGCTCCTCGTGGCCGAGCAGGACCTCGGCGAGCGCGGCGCCGCCCTCCTGCCCGGGGAACCAGCTGAGCAGCACCGCCGCGACGTCCTCGCGCCACGGGAGTTCCACGGGGGAGCCGGAGTTGACGACCACCACGGTCCGAGGGTTGGCGGCGGCCACGGCGCGCACCAGGTCGTCCTGGCGGCCGGGCAACCGAAGGTCGCGGCGGTCGAAGCCCTCGGACTCGACGCGGTCGGTGGTGGCGACCACCACCACAGCGAGCTCGGCCGCCCGCGCGGCCTCGACGGCCTCGGCGATCAGCTCGTCGGCGTCGCGCCGCGGGCCGAGGTGGGTGAGCGAGAACATCACGGCGGTGAGCGGCGCGTCGGCGTTCCGGTGCACGGTGTGGCGCAGGGAGACCTCCACGGGCACGCCCTCGGTGAGGTGGGCCCGGCCGCGTTCGGCGGGGGCGCCGAAGAACGCCTCGAACGGGTCGGCGCCGTCGCGCATCGACTGCGTGCCGTCCCACAGCAGGCGGCCGTCGACGGTGAGCGTATACGCGCCGATGCCCCGCGTGCCGAAGGTGTGCTCGCCGCTCTCGCGCGGGGTGAAGGTGCCGGTGACCTCGACGGAGTGCAGCGCGTCGTGGGTCACCCCGGCGGGCAGGTCGTCGCCGATCCACTGCACCTGGCCGCCCGGGAGCGACCCCGTACCGAGGACGTTCCCGTCGCCGTCGCGGCAGACGGCGCGGAGCTCGAACCCCTGGTCCGCGGGGGCGAGTTCGTCGCTGGGGTCGGCGCCGACCGTGTACGTCAGCGCGCCCTCGGGCAGAGCCGCGGTGAGCCCGATGAGCGGGGAGACGACGCGCTCGGGGAAGACGGTCGCCGAGCCGCCGCCCAGGACACGGGCGTCGCGTGCGGCGGCACCGATCAGCGCCACCTTGCGGACGCGGGCCGGGTCGATGGGCAGGACGTCGCGTTCGTTGCGGACGAGGACGAAGGCGCGGCGGGCGACCTCGCGGGCCAGGGCCTGGCCGTCGACGGCGGCGGGGAGTTCGGTGACGGCGCCGTCGACGCCGTCGAGGATGCCGACGCGGGCGGCGAGCCGCAGCACGTTGCGTACCGCGTCGTCGACGACCGCCTCGTCCACGTCGCCCTTGCGGACGGCGGCGGCCAGCGCCTCGCCGTACACGGTCTTCGGGCCCGGCATCGCGACGTCCAGCCCGCCGAGGATGGCCCCGGCGGTCGAGCGGGCGGCCATCCAGTCGGACACGATGAACCCGTCGAAGCCCCACTCGCCGCGCAGGACTTCGTTCTGGAGGTAGCGGTGCTCGGTCATCGTCACGCCGTTGACCTGGTTGTACGCGGCCATGATGCCCCAGGGGTGGGCGTTTTCGACGATGGCCTCGAAGGGGGCGAGGTAGAGCTCGCGCAGCGGGCGCGGGGCCACGACGTTGTCGACGGTGAAGCGGTCGGTCTCGGCGTCGTTGGCGACGAAGTGCTTGACGGTGGTGCCGACGCCGCCGCCCTGGACGCCGCCCACATAGCCGGAGGCGATCTCGCCGGTGAGGTAGGGGTCCTCGGAGTAGCACTCGAAGTGCCGGCCGCCGAGCGGCGAGCGGTGCAGGTTCACGGTCGGCGCGAGCAGCACGTGGACGCCCTTGCGGCGGGCCTCCTGGGCGAGCAGCGTGCCGGCCCGGCGGGCCAGCGCCGGGTCCCAGGTGGCGGCGAGCGCGGTCGGGGACGGCAGCGCGATCGAGGGGTCGTCGGCGGTCCAGCGGACCCCGCGCACCCCGATCGGGCCGTCGGACATCACGAGCGAGCCGAGGCCGATCTCCGGCAGTGCGGGCAGCGACCACATGTCCTGCCCGGCGAGCAGCCGGGCCTTGGCCTCCAGATCGAGCTTGCCGAGGGCCGTCTCGACGGCCTCGCTGTAGTCGGGAGTGGAAACGGGTGCGCCTGCCACGGCCGTACCTCCTCGTAGAAGTCCGCTGGTGGGACCATGGTGACCGGGATACCTGTAGAATGGTAGGGTTAGTTATCCGTCCGTGACAATCGAATGCCGTACGGTCCTCTCGGACACACCGACGGACCGGCACGGATCGGGGGCAGACATGGCGAGGACCAGGAGCGCCAGAAGCGAGGAGCGGCGCGCGGACATTCTCCGCGCCGCCCTGGAGGTCATCGCGGAACGCGGCTACCGGGGCGCGTCCCTCGGCGCGGTCGCCGAGCGCGTGGGCCTCACCCAGCAGGGCCTGCTGCACTACTTCCCCACCAAGGAGGCCCTACTCGTCGCCGTCCTGGAGGAGCGGGACCAGTGGGACACGGGCGGGCGGCGGACCTCGGCCGACGGCTGGCGCCTGGAACTGCTCGCCTCCCTCGTCGAGTACAACGCGATGCGGCCCGGCATCGTCCAGACGTTCTCGGCGCTGCTCGGCGAGTCGGTGACCGACGAGCACCCGGCCCGCCCCTTCTTCACCCGCCGCTACGCGCAGGTGCGTGAGGAGATGGCGGGCGTACTGCGCGCCGAGTTCGGCGACCGGCTGCCCGGCGGGCTCACCCCGGAGCGGGCGGCCCCGCTGCTCGTCGCGGTGATGGACGGCCTCCAGTTCCAGTGGCTGCTCGACCCGGAATCGGTCGACATGGCGGCCGCCTTCCAGGACTTCGTGGCGCTGCTCGGGATCCCGGACGGAGCGGGCGCCGCCGACGGCGCCTCATAAGTCCCTCTATCCACACAGGACTTCCTTGCGAATACTGGGCGCGACCGGTCTTCGACGGAAGGATCTGTGGTGCGACGACGTGTACGGGTGGCGCGGCTGGGGTGTGCCCTCGCGGCGATGACGTTCTGTACGGTGCTCGGCCCGGCCCCCGCGCAGGCCGCGACCGCGCCCCGGCAGGCCACCGTCGAGGAGCAGCGCCTCGACGGGGCGGTGCCGAAGGAGATCCTGGCCCGCAGCGGATTCGCGGACGCGGCACCGGAGTTCACGCACAAACTCGCGGCCGCGCGGTCGTACGGTGCGGCCGAGCGGCTCGTCGAGCGGGAGGGGACGCGGCTGTGGAAGCGGGCGGTGGACCGGGCGCAGGGCCGGGGCCCCGCCGGCGGCGACCTGAGCCGCGACGACGACCGCCCGCTGTACTGGGCCCGGCTCGGCCTCACCCGTGAACTGCGGCTCTGGGAGCCGGAGTTCGGCCTCCCGGAGGCCGACCGCAGCAAGCTCATGGACCGCCTGGAGCGGACCTCGCGCGGCCAGAGCACCGTCGGCTATCCCGAGGGCAAGGGCTTCAAGAGGATCCTGCTGACCGGCTTCGACCCGTTCACGCTGGACAGGGACATACGGATCAGCAACCCGTCGGGGGCGACCGCGCTGGCCCTGGACGGCACCTGGATCCGTACCGCCGACGGGCAGCTCGCGCGCATCGAGACGGTGACCTTCCCGGTGCGCTGGCAGGACTTCGCGGACGGCGTGGTCGAGAAGGCGCTCGCGCCGGTGCTGCCGAAGGTGGACGCGTTCACGACGGTGAGCCAGGGCCGGGTCGGCCGCATCGACGTCGAGCGGTCCAACGGGGCCTGGCGGGGCGGCTTCCAGGACAACGACAACGCGTCGAGCACCGGGCAGGTCCCGGTGACCGACCCGGCGACGCAGCCGCAGTGGACGACGACTTCCTTGCCGTACAAGGACATTGCGGCGGCGAACACCGGGCGCTTCCCCGTGTACGACCACACCGACGTGACCGAGATCCCGGCCGGCGCGACGGACCCGGTGGACCGCCCGGACGGGCCGACCCCGGGCTCGGCCGCGCGGGCCGGGGGCGGCGGCGACTACCTCTCCAACGAGATCGCCTACCGGGCCACCCTGCTCCGCGACCGCCTGCGCCTGAGCATTCCGGGCGGTCATGTGCACACCCCGGTCCTGCAGTTCGGGCCGGGGAACACCGACCCCGCGACGGGCACGGTGACGGACCCCCAGTTCGTACGCAACCGGCTCGACATCGTGGCGCAGATGAAGGCGATCGTGCGGGTGGCGGCGGAGTAGCCCCGAAGGGCCCGCACGGATCAACTCCGTGCGGGCCCGAGGGAGTTCAGGACGTCGTGACGACCTTCTTACGGCCGCGCAGGCCGAGCAGCACGTCGATGACAAGGAACGCGAGCAGGCTGATCCCGAGGAGCGGGACGAACCAGCCGACCAGCGCCGTCACCGCCGCGAGCGGGAGCAGCACCGGCAGCGGCACCTTGCGCCAGGCGCCCCGCGGCTGCGGGCGGCCGACGCCGAGCGCGCGCCCCTTGGTGGGCCTGCGCTGCCACCACATGCGGTAGCCCCAGACGATGAGCGCCATCAGCGCCACGGCGAGGACGGCCAGAGCGAGCTGGTTGGGCAGGCCCAGGAAGACGCCCATGTGCGCGTCGATGCCGAACCGGGTCAGCTGGGCGAGGACCGGGTAGTCGGAGAAGCGCAGCACGTCCATGACCTTGCCGTCGGCGGGGTCGATGGCCACCGAGTCGAGGTGCACGGGGAACTCGGTGTCGCGTTCGCGCACCACGAAGCCCTTGCCCGCACTGGGCAGGCTGATCTGGATACTGGCCCGTACGCCCTGTTCGCGGGCGGTCTCGGCGACCTGGTCCAGGGTGAGCGTGGAGGGCGCGGCGGGCGGCATGACCATGCCCTCGTGGTGCTCGTGACCGCCGCTCGTGCTGCCGGCGGTCGCCGCCGCGACGGTGGGGGTGGCGCCGCCGAGCCGGTCCTTGAGGTCGGCGATGTTCTCGCCCGCGTACCGCGACCAGGTGAGGCCGGTGGCGGAGAGCAGCACCAGGCCGACCACCGCCCACAGGCCGACCGAGCCGTGCCAGGACAGGGTGCGGCGACGGCCGGTGAGCCCGCGCTCGGGCCGCAGGAGCCGGGCCCGCCTGCGTCGGCCCACCCACAGCGCGACCCCGCCGAGGGCGACGACCCAGAGCCAGCTGGCCGCCAGCTCGCTGTAGTTGCGCCCCAGCTCGCCGAGCTTGAGGTCGGCGTGGAAGGAGGAGAGCCAGCTGCGCAGCGGCAGCGCGCCGGAGCTTCCGGTGCTCGCGAGGGCGCCGCGTACGTCATTGGTGTACGGGTCCACGAAGACGGCGAGGGACTCGTCCTCGGCGAGCCCCGGGGCCTTCATGAGGACGCGGGTGGTCGCGCCTTTCTCGGGCGAGGGCCAGACGGCCGTCACATAGCCCTCGGGGTGGGCGGCCTTCGCGGCGGCGACCTGCGCGGTGAGCGGCTGGGTGGTGTCGCCCACGGGGACCCGCAGTTCGTGCCGGTACAGGACGTTCTCGGCCTGGAAGGACAGCGCATAGAGGAGGCCGGTGACGGCGGCCACGAAGAGGAGCGGGGCGATCAGGACGCCCGCGTAGAAGTGCAGCCGCAGGAGGAGGGGGCGAAGTGCGGCCCAGGTGGAGGGGCGCGGGGTGGTGGGGGGTGCGGCTTCCCGCGATGGGGTGTCGCTTGTGGTGTCGCTCGGGGTGTCGACAGACATGAGGATCCTGAATCCTGACGATCGGCGTGGGCATGGGTGAAGGGACCCCTGGCCACGCCCCGCGCCGGATCAGGCGAGGGCGGGTCGGCCGGGGGCCGTGGCTCGGGTGAGTCCCCGGGCCGGCGGACCCCGCCGGATGAAGGCATGGCTGTGCACCGCGCCGCGCAGCCTTGGGCGCGGGCGGTGGTGCGGGCGCGGCCTGCGTACCGGGCGCGGCGGCGCGGGCACGCAGGTGCGTACGAGAGCGAGGGCGCGGCGCAGCGGCCGGGCGGCCAGCACACCGAGTGCGCCGACGGCCCGCGCCAGCCGGAACGCGGCGGCCTCGCCGCGCCAGAGCCAGATGCCGCAGATCAGGGCGGCAAGGAGGTGGGCGGCGAGCATGCCGCCGGACATGGTGTGGGCGGCGGCGTCCATGGCCATGGCGTGCGCCTGGCCGGCGGCCCCGGTCAGGGAGTCCGTGCCCGCCATCCCGGCCATGTCACCCATGCCGGGCATGTCGTGCATCGCGTTGCCGTCGGGCGGGTCCGGCATGAGGTGGGCGTACCGGGCGCCGCATGTCATGGTCGGCGTGGGCACGGGCATGGGGGCCGAGGCGGTGGCCATCCCGGTCATCGGCTGGGTCTTGGCGAAGAGGACGTGCAGTGCCCCCTGAGCGGCGACCTGGCCACCGGCGATGGCGGCGACTCCGCGCTGCCGTCCGGCGGCACACCAGGCGAGCGCGGCCGTCGCGGCGAAGGCGGCGAGGAGGACGGACAGCGGGATGTCATGCCCGGACATGGACGAATGCCCCACCGCGGCCAAAGCCACGCACAACGCCGCGAACATCGCGGCCCGCAGGGTGCGCAGGGGCGACCGGGGATTCGTCATGACGGCCAGATCATGCCATTTGCGCACGTGGGCGCGGCGATCGGGGGTACCTGTCCGGAGACCTCGCCCCAGCGCGCCACCCCTTCCGCCCCGCGCGGGGGGGCACTTGCGCAGTCCCCCGCGCCTCTAGCGGGGCCGGTGCGGGCTCCCCTGGACTGCGCCCGGAACCCCACCGAACCCCTCCACCCGCGGACCGTGCGTGGTTGCTCGCGCAGTTCCCCTCGCCCCTCAGCAGGGTCAGTGCGGGCCCCCTGGACCACGCCCCGAACCCCACCGAACCCCTCCACCCGCGGACCGTGCGTGGCTGGTCGCGCAGTTCCCCGCGCCCCTCAGCAGGGTCAGTGCGGGCCCCCTGGACTACGTCCCGAATCCCACCGGCCCCGACCCGTACCGCGCCGCGCGTCTTGTACGTGGCGTCGGGCGCCCCGAGCAGCGACCACAGGGCGGCGAGGACGACCGGGGTGCCGATGCCGAGCAGGATCCTCACCGGCCGGCCGGCGTCGCGGGCGAAGCCCCAGTAACCGGCCGCCACGAGGACCGCCAGTTCGAGAAGGAAGATCAGCAGCAGGTTGAGCGGCTTGAGGAGCTCAAGGGGCTTCATCCGGCCACGCCGGCGCATTGGGTCATGCGGCGATGCCGGCCGCGACCGCCCCCGGGGTCAAGGCCTTTCCGGGACGCGGACCGATGCTTGACCGGCGCCGCCCCCACCTCCGGACCCGTTCGCTTCTCCATCGCCATCGCCATCGCCGCCGTCACCGGAATCCGAGCCGGAGTCCGAGTCGGCCGACTCGCCCAGCAGATCCCGCACCATCAGCGTCGCCCCCGCCACAGCGCCCGGCATCAGGAACACCGCGACCAGCGGGATCACGAAGGCGAGGGCGAGCGGCACGCCGAAGCCCAGGACCAGCAGGCGGCGCGAGCGCAACAGGGCGAGGCGGGGGCGCAGTTCCATGCCGCGGCGCTGAAGGGCGACCGCGGTCAGCTCCTCCGCGAGGAAGAAGCCGGTGACGCAGAAGCCGATCGCCGGGATCACGCTCTGGCCGATCACCGGGACGAAACCGAGGCCGAAGAGCAGGATGCCGTAGAACGCGACCCTGACCAGGATCCGCAGCGAGTCGCGGGCGGAGATCCACAGTTCGCGCCAGAGCGGCAGGCCCGACTCGGGGGCCTCGCCGCCGCTCTCGGCCCGGTCGACGTCGCCGGACAGCTTCTCGTAGAAGGGCTGGCCGACGAGCAGGGTCACCGCGGTGAAGGAGATCACCGCGAGGAACAGGCCGAGCGCGAAGACCAGCGCGGTGAGGCAGCCGCGGAACAGGCCGAGCCAGGGCGAGGACCAGCCGTCGGCGAAGGGTGTCGCCCAGCCGACGAAGTCGTCGGCGCCGTAGGCGAGTCCGGCCAGTGCGCCGACGTACATCACCAGGGTGATGAGGCCGGGCAGCAGTCCTGTGCCCAGCGATCTGCCGTGCCCGGCGGCCCATCGCTGCCCCTTGACCAGATATCCGAAGCCCGCCCCTAGATCACGCATGGCACCGACCTTATCCGGCCGCCACGGAGTCGAATCAAGCCGCCCAAAAATTTCTCAGCGCTGGGGGAATGACCGCGCTAACCAATAGGTTGTGCCCATCAACAGCAGCGATCCCGGGGGGACTTCAATGTCGACCATCATCAGCACCGCGACCCAGACCGAGGCCGCGGCCGCCACCGTGCAGGGCACCGTCGCCGAGGGCTACGAGGGCGTGCGTGAGGAGTTCGCGGCGTTCGTGGCCGGCGAGGAGCACGACCCGGCGGCCCAGCTCGCAGCGTACAAGAACGGCCGTCTCGTCGTGGACCTGTGGTCCGGGGACGTCGCCGGGGACTCGCTGACCGGCGTCTTCTCCACCACCAAGGGCGCCGCCCACCTCGTGGTGGCGCTGCTCGTCCAGGACGGCGTGCTCGACCTGGACCGCGAAGTCGCCCACTACTGGCCGGAGTTCGCGGCCGAGGGCAAGGGCGCGGTGACCCTGCGGCAGCTCATCTCGCACCGTTCGGGCGTCATCGGCGCGGACGACGGCTTCACCCCCGAGGAGCTGGCCGACGACCGCGTGGTCGCCGAACGGCTCGCTGGCCAGCGGCCGTTCTGGCAGCCGGGCGCGGGACACGGCTACCACGCCCTGTCGATCGGCGCGCTCACCGGCGAGGTGGTGCGGCGGGCGACCGGCCGCTCCATCCAGGAGATCTTCGAGGAGCGCGTCCGCGCCCCGTACGGCCTGGACTTCTTCCTCGGCCTGCCCGAGGCCGAGCGGTCCCGCTACCGCGACGTGCTGCCGATGCTCCCGACGCCCGAACAGCAGGCCGTCCTGTCGGCGAACCCGATCGGCCGCTACAACCGGCTCCCGATCGCGTTCAACACGAGCGCCGACCCGTCCTTCGACCTGGTCGCCTTCGCCAACTCGCCCGCCTCGCTCGCCAAGAGCCCGGCCTCCGTGGGCGGTTCGGGCAACGCGCGCGGCATCGCCGGGATGTACGCGGCCGCCCTCGGCGAGTTCAACGGGCAGGGACCGCTCCTGAAGCCTGACACCGTCGCCGAGTTCGCCCGCATCCACTCGACCGGGCCCGACCTCGTGCTCGGCAACCCGACCTCGTTCGCCCTCGGCTTCGAGGCGCTCGGCGTCACCTACCCGTCGCTGGGCGCGGACACCTTCGGGCACAGCGGCGCCGCGGGCTCCCTCGCCTTCGGCGACCCGCGCTCGGGCCTCGCGTACGGCTACACGCGGCGCCGGTTCGCCTTCCCGGGCGGCGCCGCTCCGGAGAACGTGCGGCTGTCGCGCGCGGTCTACGACGCGGCGATCGCCGAGTAGAGGGCGAAGTCACGGCTCACTCGGCATCGGATCGCTCAGCACTGGATCGCTCAGTGGCGGGCGAACCTGTCGAGCGCCGCCTGGGCCGCACCGCTCATGCCGGAGTGGCCCAGGCCGTGCCCGGCCTCGTCGATCACCAGCAGTTCGCAGCCCGGCCAGGCCGCGGCGAGTGCCCGCGCCGGGTCGGGCGGCGAGCTGAGGTCCAGCCCTCCGGTGACGAGAACACCGGGAATCGAGTCCCACTTGCGTACGCCGTCGACGAGTTGGCCGTCGTCCAGCCAGGCGGCGTGGCGCCAGTAGTGGGTGACGAGGCGGGCGTAGGTCATCCGGAAGGCGGGGTCGGAGAACCGCTCATCGAGGAACTCGTCGACGAGTTGCGCGCCCGCCGCCTGTACGTGGGTCTCCTCCCAGCGGCACCAGTTGCGGGCGGCCTCCTCGCGCACGGCCGGGTCCGGGTCGGCGAGCAGCCGGGCGTACGCGTCGACCACTCGCTCGCCCTCACGGGGCTGGGCCGCGTCGCGGTAGGCGGCCCACGCGTCGGGGAAGTGGACCCGGACGCCCTCGGTGATCCAGTCCACTTCGGCGCGGCTGGTCGTCACGACCGAGAAGAGGACGATCTCGCTGACCCGCTCCGGGTGCGTCTGCGCGTACGCCAGGCCGAGCGTGGAGCCCCAACTACCGCCGAACACGAGCCACTTGGCGATGCCGAGGTGCTCGCGCAGCTGCTCCATGTCCGCGATCAGATGGTGTGTGGTGTTGGTTTCGAGGCCGGTCTCCGCATCGCTGACGGGTGGCGTGGAGCGGCCGCAGCCGCGCTGGTCGAAGAGGACGACGCGATAGCGGGCCGGGTCGAAGTAGCGGCGCCAGAAGGGCCCCGCGCCGGAGCCGGGCCCGCCGTGCACCACGACGGCGGGCTTTCCGTCGGGGTTTCCGCAGACTTCCCAGTGGACGAGGTTGCCGTCACCGGTGTCGAGCATGCCGTGGTCGTACGGGGCCGTCTCGGGAAAGGTCATGCGGGCCAGCATGGCAAAGGGCGCCGCCCGGCGGGAAGGTCGCGCCGGGCGGCATGACGAAGGACCGCACCTAGTCGGGGCGCGGTCCTTCGCAGGGCACTGGTTACGCGACGGCGAGGTTCACCGTGATGTTGCCGCGGGTCGCCTTGGAGTACGGGCAGACCTGGTGGGCCTTCTCGATGAGGTCCTGCGCGGTGGCGCGGTCCACGTTCGGGATGGTCGCGGTGATCTCGACGTAGATGCCGAAGCCGTCGTCGTTCTTGCCGATGCCGACGTGCGCGGTGACCGTCGAGCCGGAGATGTCGGCCTTCTCGTTGCGCGCGACGACGCCGAGGGCGCCCTGGAAGCAGGCGCTGTAGCCGGCCGCGAAGAGCTGCTCGGGGTTGGTGCCCGCGCCGCTGCCGCCCATCTCCTTCGGCGGGTTCACGACGACGTCCAGCCGGCCGTCGTCGGTGGAGACGCGGCCGTCGCGGCCGTTCTCGGCGGTGGCGACGGCGGTGTAGAGGACCTCGGACTTCTGTATGGACATGCTGGGGTGCTCCTCCTGGGTTCGCGGCCGCTCGCGCCTCACGGCCGCCGGGATGTGGAAAAACCTTATCGGATCGCGGAAACCGTGAGGGGGAGTGTGCGATGGGTCACCCCGGGCCGCGCACCCAGCCTGTCGAGGAGCTGCCCGCCCAGGTCCTTACTTGCCGAAGGAGACGACCATCTTTCCGGTGTTCTCGCCGCGCAGCATGCCGAGGAAGGCGTCGACGCCGTTCTCGATGCCGTCGACGACGGTCTCGTTGTACTTGAGCTCGCCCGAGGCCAGCCAGCCCGCGACCTCGCCGACGAACTGCTGCTGCATGCCGTAGTGGTCACCGACCAGGACGCCCTTGAGCTGCAGCCGCTTGCCGATGATCATCATCATGTTGCGGGGGCCGGGGGTGGGCTCGGTGTCGTTGTAGCCCGCGATCGCGCCGCAGAGGGTGGCGCGGCCGTGCACGTTGAGCGCGGAGATGGCCGCTTCGAGGTGCTCGCCGCCGACGTTGTCGAAGTAGACGTCGATGCCGTCCGGGGCGGCCGCGCGCAGCTGCTCCAGGACCGGACCCTTCTTGTAGTTGAAGGCGGCGTCGAAGCCGAGCTCCTCCACGAGCCACTTGACCTTCTCGTCGGAACCGGCCGAGCCGATGACGCGCGAGGCACCCTTGAGCCGGGCGATCTGGCCGACCTGGCTGCCGACGGCACCCGCGGCACCGGAGACGAACACGGCGTCGCCCTCCTTGAAGGAGGCGACGTCCAGGAGACCGGCGTACGCGGTGAGGCCCGGCATGCCGAGGACGCCGAGGTAGGCAGAGAGCGGGGCGAGCTCGCCGTCGACCTTGGTGGCGTGCTGGGCGTCGAGGTCGGCGTACTCGCGCCAGCCGAGCCCGTGCAGGACGTGGTCGCCGACGGCGAACTTGTCGTCGTTCGAGGCGATGACCTCGCCGACCGCGCCGCCCTCCATCGGCCGCTCCAGCTGGAACGGCGGGACGTAGGACTTCACGTCGTTCATGCGGCCGCGCATGTACGGGTCGACCGACATGAACAGGTTCCGGACCAGGATCCGACCCGGCGCGGGCTCGGTGACAGGGGTCTCGCGCAGCGCGAAGTCGGAGGGCACGGGCCAGCCGTTCGGGCGGGCGACGAGGTGCCATTCACGGCTGGTGGCGGGGAGTGCGGGCGAGGTGGCCATGGGGTGCGTCCTCCTGCGAAGCAAAGGCTGATCGATACATCGAGTACATGGCAGGGCGCGGCCTGGTGGGCGGCACCCCGAATACTTCAGGTACTGAAAGAACAATGCGCCGAGATATTTGAGATTGTCAAGTAACTCGGTACGCTGAGGGCATGTCCCCCCGAATGGATCCCCTGAGCCTCGAAGTGGTCGAGCTGATCGGCACGGTCGTCGGCCGCTACTACGAGGAGTACGAGCGGGCCGCCGCCGAGCACTCCCTCACCGGCGCGCAGGCCCGGGTCCTCGGACTGCTCGCCCTCGAACCGATGCCGATGCGGCAGATCGCCCACAAGCTGAAGTGCGAGCCGTCGAACATCACGGGCATCGTCGACCGCCTCGAAGCGCGCGGCCTGGTGGAACGCCGCCCCGACCCGGCGGACCGCCGCGTCAAACTGGCCGCCCCGACCCCCGACGGCCTCACCACCGCGACCGACCTGCGCGACTCCCTGAACTTCGCGAGGGAGCCGCTGGCGGAACTTTCGGCCGAGGAGCGGACGGCGCTGCGGGATCTGCTCAAGAGGATGCTGGGGGCCTAGGGCCTGTCTGGTCCTGCCGCACCCACTCGGCCTCTTACGGGTCCCCCTGGACGAAGCCCTTGGCGGAGTTCGAGGAGCGGGAGTCCGGGGCGGAGCCCACGGCAACAGCGGCTCAGGTGCACCACCAGAGGAATCGCCTGCAGGGCTTGGTCGGAGCAGGGGCCGGCGGCTGGGAAGGCTGCTCGGAGGGCACCGACCCGCCCGGCGCGGGCGCATCGGACGCCCCCGGCGCAGCCGAAGAAGCCGGCAGGGACGAGGAGGGCCGGGGGCCCGGGCCGCCCGGGGCAGACGTCTTGGGTGGGGGGCCGCTCTTGCGCGCCGCGACCTCACCCTCGCCGGCGCGGCCGGGCTCCCCGGAGGCGGCGCCGGACCCCCGCCCGTGACCCCGAGAGGAAACGGGCTTGGCCGTAGGCCGGGACGGCACCCCCGCCGCACTGCCCGACGGCAGGGGCTGGGGATCGGAGATGGTCTGATCCTCGTGCACGGTGGAGGCCCGGTCGTCCACCGGACCTTCCAGGGCCAGTTGCGCGAATCCCACCGCCACGGCCACCATGACCAGCCCGGCCGAGCCGAAGAGGACCACCTTGCCCCGCTTGCGCCGGGCCCGGCGCCCCTTGCCGGCACGGCGATGACCGGAAGGTACGAACACCTCCGCACGGCGGGACGACGGCCGCCCGGCGTACACCAGGAGCTCGTCCTCGGGCGCGGGCGCCAGCGCCTCCGCGGGAGTTCCGCATCCGGCACAGGCCAGTGCGCCGTTGAGGTGCCGTCGGCAGGAGTGGCAGTAATCCATGGCCCAGGGAGGCTATGCGGCGGCCGGGCAACAAAAGGGGCCGGAGATGTGTGGATCTTGTGCGGAAGAGCCGCCTCCGGGGCGTGTCCGCGTGACGAATCGCCATGGACCGGGGCGTTGTCAGTGGGGCCGGGCAGGATGGACGTCATGACGGAAACCGTGACGCGGCCGTTCGGCCCGCTGGACTTCCAACTCGTGCTGCTGCGACGGATGGCCGACCACCAGCCGGAGCTCGTCGAGGACGCCCGCCATGAGCTGGGCGCCTCGATCGCGGACATGCGCGAGGCCAACAGACGCTGGCAGGCGATGGTCCGCTCGGCCCGTTCCCGGGGCGCGCTGTCCCGCTACCGCTCGGTCCTGGGGGCACCCGAGTCGGTCGTGCCGCGCAGGATCGGCGATCTGGACTGCGAGGCGCAGCTGTGGCCGGTGCCGCTCTGGCCGGGGCTGCGGTTCGAGGTGCTGGCCGGGCCCGGTGGTGCGGTGTGGAACGAATGGCTGGTCAGAGCCCCCGGCATACCGGGTCCCGAGCTGCGCGGGGAGGACGATCTGCGCCCCTGGTCGTGCACGGTGGACGAGGTGGCGCGGGCCTTCGCCCCGGCCCGCCCGATGGAGGGCTCGGCGCCGACGCGCTGGCAGCTGGCCATCACCCTGCCCGGCGGCGGCACACGCGTCGCGGAATTCACATGGGGGCTGCTGCAACGCCTCCTGCCCTGAGGTCCACAGGCCGCCGCGCGAACGACCCGCCCTGTCGACAAGCCGGCAGCACCCACCCCGACCCGACCGCGGGCCGGGCCCGAAGAAACGGAGGTCGGCCTGCGGGCCGGAGGCTTTCTGGCTGGGCGTCAGGTCCCGGCTCCCCGACCGGCGCATTCCAGCGCGCGCCGATCACCGAGCGGTCGCACTATGCGAACTAAGTACCGCTCTCGGGAGGATCTGCCGTGACCGTCAGTCTTGAGCAGTTGCGCCGTTGCCATGTAGCCGTCGACCTCGGGGCCGCCAGAACCCGGGTCTACATCAAGGGAGCCGGGCTCGTCGTGGACGAGCCGAGCGTGGCCGCCGTCAACACCCGCACCGGCGCGCTCATCGCCGTCGGCACCTTCGCCGAACAGATGACGGGCCGCACCCCGGACTACATCCGGGTGGCCCGCCCCGTGACCGGCGGCACCGTCGTCGACGTCGAGATGGCCCAGCGCATGCTGCGCCACCTCCTCGGCGAGAAGCTGCGCCGCCAGTTGCGCCGCAAGCCGGGGCTGCGCGCCGCCGCCTGCACGCCGCACGACAGCGACCCGCTCGCCCAGCGCGCCGCGCGCGAGACCCTGATGGGGATCGGCGCCCGCCGGGTCGAGCTCGTCGACACCCTGATCGCGGCCGCCGTCGGCTGCGGGCTCCCCGTGGAGCAGCCCACCGCCACCATGATCATCGTGTGCGGGGCGGCCACGACCCAGATCGCCGTGCTCTCGCTCGGCGCCATCGTGACCGCCGTCCGCCTCCCGGTCGGCGGCGATGCCATCGACCACGCCGTCATCCAGCACCTGCGCCTCCAGCACGCCCTGATGCTGCCGAGCCAGTCCGTGCGCCCGCTGCAACTGGCCCTGCACGGCAACGGCCTCAGCCCGATGGGCCCGGAGTCCACCGAGATCCACGGGCGCGACGTGGCCACCGGCCTCGCCCGCTCGGTCCTGGTCGACACGGCCGCCGTACGCGACGCCATCCACACCCCGCTGACCGCCGTGCTCGACGGCATCGGCAAGGTGCTGCGGGACTGCCCTCCGGACCTGGTCGCCGACCTCGCCGAGCGGGGCATCATGATGGTCGGCGGCAGTGCGCTGCTGCCCGGCCTCGACGAGATGCTGCGCGCCTCCACGGGCATGCCGGTGCACATCGCGGAACGGCCCGACGTGTGCGCGATCCTCGGCCTCGGCGCGATGCTGGAGGGCCAGATCCACCCCATGGTCCTCGACCCGCTGGCCGAGTGAGCGGCGCGACAGTCGCCCCTGCCGGGCCGGGCGGCCGCGGTGAGGGATCCTCGAAGGATGAGTGAAGCGGAGAGTCCGGACAGCACGCCGCCCCGCCCGCCGGAGAGTCCGGACAGCACCGCGCCCCGGCTGCCGATGCTCCTGGAAGCGGTGCTCGGCGTCGGAACGGACCTCGAACTGCGCACCACGCTCCAGCACATCGTGGACACGGCGGCCGAGCTGACCGACGCCCGGTACGGGGCGCTCGGCGTGGTCGACCCCGAGCGCGGCCTGCTCACCGAGCTGTACACCACCGGCCTCACCGACGCCGAGCGCGAGCGCATCGGCGCACTGCCCGACGGCCGCACCGGACTGCTCGGCGCCCTCATCCAGGACCCGCGGCCCCTGCGCCTGGACGACCGGCACACCGACCCCCGCTCGGCCGGACTGCCGCCGGGCCACCCGCCGATGACCTCGTTCCTCGGCGTACCCCTGCGGGTGCACAACCAGGTCTTCGGCAACCTCTACCTCACCGAGAAGCGCGGCGGCCCCTTCACCGAGGAGGACCTGGCGCAGCTGCGGGTCCTCGCCGCACAGGCGGGCATCGCCATCGGCAACACGCGGCTGTACGAGACCGTACGGCTGCGGGAGCGCTGGATCGAGGGCGCCGCCGCCGTCACCACCTCCCTGCTCACCGGCGAGAGCGCGGCCAACGCGCTGATGACGGTGGCGGAACGGGCCCGGCTGCTCGCGGGCGCGGCGGCCGGGGTGGTGCTCCAGCCCACCGCGGCCGGCGGCATGGAGATCGTCGCCGCGTCCGCGCCGGACGACCCCGACGACATCGTCGGCACGACCATCGAGCCCGGCTCACCGGTCCTGGTCCAACTCCTGGGCGGGGAACCGGTGTTCGTCGAGGATTCGGCGACCGACCCCCGGATGACCACGCACGTACGCACCCGGTTCGGGCCGAGCATGATGCTGCCGCTGCAGAGCGGCGGGAAGCTGATCGGCACGCTCGCGCTGCCCCGGCGGCGCGGCGACCGCCCGTACACGGCGGTCGACCGGCTGCTCGCCGCCCAGTTCGCCTCGCAGGCGGCCCTCGCGCTCGTCCTGGCCGACGCCCAGCACAACCGCGAACAGCTCGCGGTGTACGAGGACCGCGACCGGATCGCCCGCGACCTCCACGACCTCGTCGTGCAGCGCCTGTTCGCGACCGAGATGATGCTGGAGTCCACCCGGCGCCGGGCCGAGAAGGCCGCGGCCGACGACACCGACGAGATGCTGACCCGGGCCGTCGACGAGCTCGACTCCACCATCCAGGAGGTCCGCACCGCGATCTTCGCCCTCCAGCAGCCGCCTGCCGACGCCCCGACGACCCTGCGCGGCCGGGTCCTGCGCGAAACGGCCGGCGCGGGTGCGCTGCTCGGCTTCCGGCCCTCGGTCCGCTTCGAGGGCGCGGTCGACACGCTGGTCGCCGAGCCGGTGGACACCCAGCTCATCGCAGCCCTGCGCGGCGCACTGGCGGCGGCCCACCGCCGGGCCGGGGTGTCCTCGGTACGCGTCGTCGTCGACGCGGGCGCCGAACTCCCCGACGGTCGTCCCGGGGTGCGCCTGACCGTCGTCGACAACGGCATGCGCGACGACGGCATCCGCGGCACGACCCTGACCTGGCAGGCCCCGCTGCACTAGCGGGTGCCGGGAAAATCGGCTGCGTACGGCACGCACGGCACCCCACAGTGGCTGCCGTGAACGGTCTCTGGACGACAGCGATGGCGGGCGCGGCGGCGGGCCTCGGAGTGGCCGTGCCGGTGGGCGCGGTCGGTGTGCTGCTGATCCAGGAGGGGATGCGCGGGCGCCGGGGCGCGATGGCCGCGGCGGCGGCCGTGGCCACGGCCGACCTCGCCTACGCGGCCCTGGCCACCGCGCTCGGCCCCCTGGTCGCCGAGGCGCTGTCCGGCGTGGAGGCGTGGGTGCGGCTGGTGTCGGCCCTGGTGCTTGCGGTGATCGCGGGGCGGGGGCTGTGGGGGGCTCGGTCGCGTGGGACCGGGTGCGAGGCGCACGAGGCGGATGAGGCACGCGACGAGACGCCTCGCCCGGCGAAGAAGGAAGGACCCGCCCGCACCTTCGCCCGTTTCGCCGCCCTCACCCTCGTCAACCCCACCACCGCCCTCTACTTCGCCGCCCTGACCACCGCCCGCGGCGCCTCCCTCACCGGCGGCGCGGCGGGGGTGGTGTTCGTGACGGGAGTCTTCCTGGCCTCGCTGGCCTGGCAGCAGTTTCTGGTGGCGGCGAGCGGGTTCGCCGGCGCCCGGATCTCCCCGGCGGCCCGCGCCTGGACGTTCCGCGCCGGGTACGGCCTGGTCGCGCTGTACGCGGTGAAGGTCGCGCTCCCCCTGCCCTGAGGGAACGGCCCGCTCCAGCGGAACGCGGGGACCCGTACGGCAGGATGCGGATCATGCGTCCGGACGGCGCCGCGTAGGGTCGACGACCTGGGACCCGGCACGGTTCGGGCCCCGCCCGCGCCGTCGATGTCCGAGGAGTCCCGTACGTGTCCCCTCTCTTCCCCTCCCTGTACGCCGCCGAGCCCCGGGAGGCGATCCGCTTCGGCGACCTGTCGCTGACCCACGCCGAACTGGCGGGCGCGGCAGGCTCCCTCGCCCGCAGGATCGCGGGCGCCGGGCGGGTCGCGGTCTGGGCGACGCCGACCCCGCAGACGGTGATCGGCGTGGTGGCGGCGCTCGTCGCGGGCGTCCCCGTGGTGCCGCTGAACCCGAAGACGGGCGAACGCGAACTGACCCACATCGTGGGAGACAGCGAGCCGACGCTGGTGCTGGCTTCACCGGGCGACCAACTTCCGTCCGCAGTCGCCACGTTGACGAGGATCGACGTGCCGCTCACCGGAGTGGCGACGGCGCTGCCGCCCGAGCCCGCCGACGAGTCGGCCGCTCTGATCGTGTACACCTCCGGCACGACCGGCCCGCCGAAGGGCGCGGTGCTGCCGAGGCGTGCGCTCGCGGCGACGCTGGACGCGTTGCAGGGCGCCTGGGGCTGGACGGCCGACGACGTGCTGGTGCACGGCCTTCCGCTGTTCCACGTGCACGGGCTGATCCTCGGCATTCTCGGCCCGCTGCGCCGCGGCGGCTCGGTGCGCCACCTCGGCCGGTTCTCGGTCCAGGGCGTGACGCGGGAGCTGTCGGCGGGCGCGACGATGCTGTTCGGGGTGCCGACGATGTATCACCGGATCGCCGAATCGGTGGGCGGGGACGGGGAGTTGACGAAGGCGCTGGCGGGCGCACGCCTGCTGGTGTCCGGCTCGGCGGCGCTCCCCGCGCCCGACCACCGCCGGATCGCCGAGGCGACGGGCCGTGCGGTGATCGAGCGGTACGGCATGACCGAAACCCTCATGCTGTGCGCCGCGAGGTCGGACGGCGGGGCCCGCCCCGGCACGGTCGGCCTGCCGCTGCCCGGCGTAGAGCTGCGCCTCGCCGACGAGGCCGACGGCATCGGCGAGATCCAGGTACGCGGCCCGAACCTGTTCAGCGGCTACCTCAACCGGCCGGACGCGACGGCCGCGGCCTTCACCGAGGACGGCTGGTTCCGCACCGGCGACATGGCGAGCCGGGACGCGGACGGCCAGGTGCGGATCGTCGGCCGCAAGGCCACCGACCTGATCAAGAGCGGCGGTTACAAGATCGGAGCGGGCGAGATCGAGAACGCGCTGCTCGACCACCCGGGCGTCCGCGAGGCCGCGGTGACGGGCGAGCCGGACGCGGACCTGGGCGAGCGCATCGTGGCATGGGTGGTCCCGACGGACCCCCAGTCCCCGCCGGAGGAAGCCGAGTTGACGAACCACGTAGCGACGCAGCTGGCCCCGCACAAGCGCCCCCGCGTGGTGCACTACCTCCCCGAACTCCCCCGCAACGACATGGGGAAGATCATGAAGCGGGCCCTGCATGTCTGAGCGGATGTCGGCGAGGGAAGCGATCACGGCCGTGGCGACGGCCTTCGAGGAACTGGAGGTCGTCGACGGGGACTTCCCGCAGGACGGCCCCCTCGCATGGTCGGGCTACGGAACGTCACGGGCGCGCGCGACGGAGCGTACGGGCGAGAAGGAATCGGTGATCTGCGGCCTGGCGACCGTCGAAGGACGGCCATGCGTGCTGCTCTCCTTCGAGTTCGGCTTCCTGGGCGGGTCACTGGGGCAGCGGACGGGTGACCGCCTGGAGGCGGCGTACGAGATGGCGCGGGAGCGGCGTCTTCCGCTGGTGTCGCTGATCGCCACGGGTGGCAGCCGCATGCAGGAGGGCATGCTGGCACTGACCCAACTCCAGCGCGTGGCACGGCAGTCGACGCTGCTCAGAGAGGCCGGGCTCCCCCAGATCGCGGTCCTGCGCGACCCGACGACGGGCGGCGGCTGGGCCACCCTCGGCGCGGGCGCCGATGTGATCCTGGCCCTGCCGGGCGCCCAGATCGGCTTCGCGGGCTCCCGGGTGCGCCCGGCGGACGCGGACCCGGCGGCGTACGGAGCGCAGGGCCAGCTGGCGGCGGGCCAGATCGACGCGATCGTACGGACGCAGGACCTGCGGACCGTGCTGGCGGGCTGGCTGACGTTGCTGGCCGGAGCCGGCCATTGCGGCCCGGCACCGGTGCCGGCCCCGTTCGGAGCGTCGGGCCTCCCGGCGGACGGCTGGGAGGCGGTGACCCGGGCCCGCTCGCCGGAACGCCCACGGGCCGAGTCCTACCTGGACGCGTACTTCCCCCACCGGCAGGCGCTGTCGGGCGACCGGTGCGGAGGCGTGGACCCGGGAATGCTGTGCGGGTTCGGCCTGCACAAGGGGATCTCGTACGCGTACGCAGCGCAGACCGGCACCGCGACCACCCCGGCGGGCTACCGCACGGCGGCCCGCCTGATCCGCCTGGCCGACCGCCTGGGCATCCCGGTCCTGACCCTGGTGGACACCCCGGGCGCGGCGAACGACGCGGCGGCGGAACGGGCGGGCCAGGGCGCCGCGATCGCCGACGCCTTCGCGGCGCTGGCCTCCGCGAGGGTGCCGGTGACCACGCTGGTGATCGGCGAGGGAGGCTCGGGAGGAGCCCTGGCCCTGACGTCCCCGGACCGCACGTGGGTGACGGCGGACAGCTACTTCTCGGTGATCGCGCCGGAGCTGGCGGCGGCGATCCTGAAGCGACCGGAATCGGAGGTACGGAGCACGGCCTCCCAGCTCCGGTTGCGCCCGCAGGATTTGGTGGAGCTGGGGGTGGCGAGGGGGGTACTGGGCGCGTAACTCCTCCCCCACCCCACCCCTGGGGTGGGGCCATCGGGGTCTGGGGCCGAGCCCCAGGACGGGCCGGGCCCACCAACGCCGGGGGCGCGGGCGGGCCGGCGCCCCCGGACAAACCAACCGGCCCCTTGGACTTTCGCGAACGCCCGGTTGGGAAGCCGACCCCCAAGGGGATCCTCACCCGCATGACGCGACGAAACCCGCCCCCACTCCCGGCCCTGGGCGCACTCACCGCCCTCACCGCCCTCGCCCTTCTGACCGCCCCCGCCCAAGCCGGAGCATCAGCCCCCCCAAACCCCCACCACCTACTACGTGGACTGCCGCGCCGGCAACGACAACAACCCCGGCACCACCCCCGCCAAACCCCTCCGCACGCTCGCAAGGGCAAGCGCCAGAACGTACCGCCCGGGCGACCAGATCCTCTTCCAACGCGGCACCACCTGCACAGGCACCTTCACCCCAAGGGGTTCGGGCACCCCCGGCCGCCCCATATCGGCCGGAGCGTACGGCAGCGGCACCGGCAACAAGCCGCGCCTGCAAGGCAACGGCGCCCGCGCCGCCGTACTCCTCGACAACGTCCAGCAGTGGGAACTGCACGACCTGGACGTCTCCAACACCGGCCCCGCCACCACGACCGCCCGCCGCGCAGGCGTCCTCGTCCGGCTCACCGACTTCGGCACCGGCCACCACTACGCCGTACGCGACGTGGACGTGCACGACGTCAACGGGGCCGACTTCAAGGACCCGGACCCGTCCGGCGGCATTCTCTTCGCGGTGCAGGGCGCAGCCACCCCCACCGGCTTCGACGACGTCACCGTCACCGGCTCCACCGTGAGCCACGTCGACCGCACCGGCATCGGGACCTCGTCGACCTGGGGCCACCGCCCCGAGTACCCCGACGGCCCCGGCACCGCCTTCGTGCCGATCACCGCACTCCGCATCGAGAACAACCGCGTCACCGACGCCGGCGGCGACGGCATCGTCGTCCAGAACACGGACGGCGCGCTCGCCGAGCACAACAGCGTCGACGGGTTCAACATGCGCTCCGCCGGCTACAACGCCGGTCTGTGGGCGTGGAACGCGGACCACGTCCGCTACCAGTACAACGAGGTCACGCACGGCCACGGCACCCGGGACTCGATGGCGTTCGACATCGACGGCGGCAACAACGGCAACGTCTACCAGTACAACTACAGCCACGACAACGAGGGCGGCTTCCTGCTCGTCTGCAACGGCGGCGGCATGACCTCCGCCGACAACGCCGTGCGCCACAACATCAGCGTCAACGACCGCAACCGCAGCGCGCCCTACGGCATCGTGTCGGTGGTGTGCGGGCCCTCGACGCGCACCCAGGTGTACGACAACACCATCGTGACCAACCAGTCCGGCACGGCCATGGTCAGCGACAACGGGCCCGGGAACGTCACCTTCCGCAACAACGTCTTCGTGTCGAGCGCCGCCGGGGGCGCCCCGGTCTCGGACCCCCGCAACACCTACGACCACAACCTGTACCGGGGCGTGGGCGCGGCGCCGCCCTCCGACCGCTCCCCCGTGACCGCCGACCCCGCCTTCGCCGCCCCGGTTCCGGCAGGCCCGTACGACGTGCAACTGCGATCGGAATCACCGGCGTTGAGGGCGGGCACGCCCATCGCCGACGGGGTCGTACGGGACTGGTTCGGCAATCCCGTCGCCTCCCCGCCGAACATCGGCGCCTACCAGGGCGCGGGCGTGACTCCCCGTTACGGGACGGGGTTGCGGGCGTCGTAGCGCGCGAAGCCCCGGCGGCCGAGGCCGAGCGCCGTCACCGCGAGGACGCAGGCGATGCCGCCGCCCACCACCATCACGGCGGGCGAGGTGAGGTCGGCGACCGTACCGGCGAGGAAGTCGCCGAGCCGGGGCCCGCCCGCGACCACCACGATGAAGACGCCCTGGAGCCGGCCGCGCATGTCGTCCGGGGCCGCGACCTGCATCATCGTGTTGCGGAACACCATGGACACGGTGTCCGAGAACCCGGCGACGGCGAGCATGAACAGGCCGAGCCACAGCTGCCGGGTCAGCCCGAACACCGCGATGGCGGCGCCCCACCCGCCGACCGAGATCAGCACCGCGAGCCCGTGCCGGTGGATGCGTCCCTGCCAGCCGGAGAACACCCCGCCGAGCAGCGCGCCGACGGCGGGGGCCGCGACGAGCAGGCCGGTGGTGCGGGCATCGCCGCCGTACCAGAGCACGGCCACGGCCGGGAACAGGGCGCGGGGGTGGGCCAGGATCATCGCGCAGAAGTCGCTGAAGAAGGTCATCCGCAGATTGGGCCGGGTGGCGAGGAACCGCAGCCCGTCCAGGACCGAGGCCCGCTTGGCGCCGGTCCGCTCGGGCAGCATCGCGGGCAGCCGCCACATCGCGTACAGGGAGGCGGCGAAGGTGATCGCGTCGATGAGGTACGCCGTCTTGTACCCGGCGAAGCCGACGACGAGCCCGCCCAGCATCGGCCCGACGAGCGTGCCGGTCGTCATGATCATGGAGTTGAGCGCATTGGCTGCGGGCAGTTGCTCGGGCGGAAGCAGCTTGGGGATCATCGCCGACCGGGCGGGGGCGTTCAGTGCCTGGCAGATCGACTGGAGCGCGATGACCGCGTACAGGAACCACACGTTCGCCACCCCGGCGAAGGTCCCGGCCGCGAGCGCCGCGGAGAGCGCGGCCGATCCGAGCGCACTGTGCAGACCGAGCTTGCGCCGGTCGACGGTGTCGGCGATGGCCCCGCCGTACAGTCCGAACGCGACCAGCGGTACGAGGGTGAAGATGCCGACCAGGCCGACGTAGAAGCTGGAGCCGGTGAGGTCGTAGACCTGGAGCGAGATCGCGAGCGCGGTCATGCCACTGCCGACCCACGACACCATGTTGCCGAACCAGAGCCGGCGGTAGTCCGGCGATATCCGGAACGGCGTGAGGTCGGCGAATATCCGGCGCCGCGCCGCGCGTATCTCCGTGGAGTCCTCCGACCGGTTCACCCCAGTACCGGATCGGGTGGCGGCACCCGGCGGTACGGGCGTCTCTGTGGGCTGCTCGGCTTGTTCGGTCACGCGGGATGCTAACTCCCACCGCGAGCGCCCAGGTAGGGGCGACCTCACAGGGGGCGCCCCCACGGGGGCCCTCCGGTGACCCCGCCCCCCGCCCACCGGCATGCGGCCGCCGCACCCCCGCAGGCCGTCACGGCCCTCACCGGGGCAGTCGTACCCCGAGCGGGTCAACGCACCGGAGCCCGGTATCCGGGACGGTGCGGAGGCGGTGGACATGCCCCCCGTCGCGCATCGTCTCTGGTCGGGGGCGCGGCGGCCCGATCCGGTTGCGGGGACCATCCTTATGCCACGCCTACAAGCGCGCGCCGAAGCCCCTGGGCGCCGCTACGCTTCCCCCGATCAGTCAGCGTCGCCGCCGCCCCCGCCTTCATCAGGCGGGGGCGGCGACGCATCTCGCCGGAAGGCCAACCATGAACACCCTGATCTCCGCCGCCGCCCGCCGCACCACCGCCCCCCAGACAGCCCGGCGCGTGCCGCTCACCGCGCGTGCCGCGGCACAGCACGCGGGCCACGTCCCGACCGCGCTCGACCGCATCACCACAACCGCCGGAAACGTGCCGAGCGCATCGGCCTTCCAGTCCGCCCTGTGAAAGATTCGTAACCCACGGCCCCAGACCAGAGGCCCCCGGCAGCCGCACGCCCCGTGCGAGTCACCGGGGGCCTTCGCTATGCCCCCCACACACGATTCCCCCACATGTTCCGCCCGCACTGCCGGGCCCCGCCCGCGGCACCCGGCCCTCCATAGGATCAAGAACCTGTCAGTCATGAGGCGGCCTCGGCCCGAAGCGGCACGCCGGTCGGCCGCCGCCAGCGGACTCAGGAGATCTCGCATGTCCATGGATACGACCAGTGAGCACGGCGGCCCGTCCCGCATGAGTCTGGACCACCAGCCCCTGCCGCCCCCACTGCTCACCGGATCAGGCCAGTCGGATCTCGTCTCGACTCCCGAGGCGAAGAAGGCCGCCGCCGACACCATCGGGAACCACCTCGAACGGGAAACGAAGGATTCCGGCGCCCACGCCGACGAGTCAACGGCCAACGCCATCAAGGCATTTGGGCCCCACGACGGCCACGGCTGGGTGACGTCCGGCGCGCTGAAGAAGGCCCACCACACCTGGGGCGAACAGGTGCAGGCCCTGGTGAACCGCCTGAGCTACGAGAAGTCCTCACTGACCGGCGCCAAAACGCATTTGTACGACACCGACTTCGGGATCAAGCACGGCATCGCGCGCCCCGGTTCCCCCATGGACCTCTACTGATCCCCTCGCATTTCGCCGACATACAGGACCTCACACATGCCCACGTACCAAGAGATATTGGCGACCGACCTGTCCACATTGATCACGGCGGTGACGCAGTGGGACGAAATGGCGGGGAAGTTCAAGGAACACGAGACGCTGTACCACGACAAGGTGCACACCGTCACGCTCCCCACGTCGTGGGTGGGTGAGAGTTCACGGGCCGCGAACGCCATGTTCGACATCACACTCAACGAGTACAAGAAAGCCCAGACCGAGGCCAAGGCGATGGCCTCGCTTCTGAGAGACGCCCACACGCAGTTCGTGGACCTGCGAAAGAAGGTGGAGTCCGAACGCGATGCCGCCATCAAGGACGGCATGACCGTCTCATCCACGGGACACGTCACGTTCGACACCAGCAAACTCGACCAGTCGGAGCTGAGCGCCTACCACCACGACCCCGACTACCAGCGGTCCGCACAGGAAAAGGCGGGCAGTTGGCAGTCCCGTATCGACAACGCCGTACGGAGTGTGTGCGACGCCGACGAGGGGTTCGAGGTGGCCCTCACCGAGGTCGTCAAGGACTCCGTCATCACCGACGGCACCAGCAACGGGTTCAACGGGCAGGCCAAGGGCGACATCGAGCAGTACGAGGCGGACGAGGGCAAGGACATCGCGCTGCGCGTCGATTCGGGAGACGCGACCGCGCACGACTATCAGGAGTTGCAGCGCCTGTTCCGCGACAATGCCGGCGACAAGGTGTTCAGCCAGACCCTGCTCGACAACCTGGGCGCCGACGGAACCCTGAAGCTCTCCAACTCCCTCGACAGCCTTGCCTACTACAAGGACAAGAAGCAGAGCGGCCAGTATCTGGACATCCAGAAGGGCCTCGCCACGACACTGTCCACGGCGACCAAGGACCCCGACTCCGCGTTCTACAAGCACTTCCGCAGCGAAATGCAGAAGGCCGGTACCGAGGAGTTCAAGCTGGACGGCCTGAGCAAGATCCCGAACGAGCGGGTCCGGGGCTACCAGAGCCTGGTCACCCTGATGCAGCACGGGGACGGCTATTCGGGCCAGTTCCTCAAGGACACCGCGGACGACATCCGGCACGCGGAGGTGTCGTACACGGCCAAGGGGAACCTCGATTCGGTCTGGGCCCTGCGGGACAAGTTCAGTGGCGGCGACCGGGGCTGGTTCGCCAACGACCCGCTCGACGGCGTCCTCGGCATCATGTCCCACGACCCGGCGACCAGCACCGCTTACCTGGACCCGGCCCACAGCGACAACCTCAAGTACCTGCTGCACGGCCGGGATTGGGACACGGTCGTGGACCACTTCGCGACGCCGCCCGGCGGCACCACGCAGGGCATGGCGGTCACCGCGGAGGACGGCGACGTCCGCAAGGGCTTCGGCGCCGCCCTGGAAGCCGCGACGACCGGGAACGCGCCGGGCGCGTATCACCCCATCGGACACCACACGACGGCGCAGGCGAGCATCCTGCAGCAGACGATCGACACGCTGAGCGCGGACAACCACGCCCAGAAGCTGCCGAAGAACCTCACCGAGCCTTTGGCGCACATCCTGACGTCGTACACAGCCGATACACACCAGACGTTCGCGAACGACGCTTCGGCCTACCAGATCCCCAAGGACGATCCAGGCCGCGTCTGGTCCGACAAGGACGGCGCGCACATGGCGGTCTCAACCAACCACCTGGCACAGCTCATGCGCGGAATAGCCGATGATCCCGAGGCTTTCGGACATCTCTACGGCGCGGAGCAAAAATACTCTCACGACGTCCTGGCTGCTATTCCGCAGAACGCGGACAACATCACCATCACAAACCGCATAGCCGAATCCTCACGGGCCATAGGAGGCTACGACGCCATCCGGTCGGACATCATCTTCGACGAGCGCTTCAAGAAGACCCAGTGGGCAGCCGACTTCAACCATGGAATCGGCTCCTCCCTCAGCACGGCACTGATGTTCAATCCCGTGTCCAGTCTCAGCCCTGTGGGAGATGCCGCCACGAAGGCCGTCGACCTGTGGACGTACGAGTCCAACAAGGAACACACGGCCGAGGCGAATCTCGCGGCCACCAGTGAGAACGCCAAGACCTACGAGGCCGGACAGCGCGACGCGGAGCACATGGTCAGGCTGTGGGGGCAGAGCCGCGGCCACGACATCGACAGCGACTACACCAAGTTCATCCTCCGCGGCGCCCAGGACGAATACGACAAGGGCCGTAACGGCACACTCATCTACCTCCGCGCCGACCGCTGACGCCCTGCGAAACGGCTCTCGACAGAATGAGCACCATGCAGAAGATCTCCAGACTCCGACGAATCCACCCCGGCTGGTACGCGGGGACATTCATCGCTGTTCTGGCCATAGCGGCCCAAGTCCTTTACAGCACCGGCATATACGACTCCTGGCGCAACAGCCGATCGGTGGACCAGGCCTGCGGCGGAATCCTGGCACAGGGCGATCTCGCCACGGCTCTGGAATCCTCCGAACTGCGCGCGAAACCCCTTGATCTCGATGACGGCTACCTGGCCCATTGCCTGGTACTGAGGGCGGATTCCGGAAGGAACGGCTCTCTGGAGATGTCTCTGCGCTGGAGCACTACCAAGCCCTCGTCCCTGGAGGCCTTTCCCTCCGGCTCCGACCTCGACAACGGGGCCATGGGGCAGGTCGCGCCGCTCGGCGGGGGCTGGTCGGGCATCGTGCGCAATGACGGCAGTGCGGCTGTTCAGGTCGCACTCGACTGCCGGAACGACAGGAGCAAGGCGCTCGTCGCCTACGGGTCTTTCGCCGCACCGGGCTTCGCCCCGTCAAAGAGCGCTGCCGCCCTCACGGGACTGGGCAGGGTGACCACGGAGACCGCCCGGAAGACGGCGGCGAAGTACGGCTGTGAGGCGAGCGGCGGCGAAAAGCTGACCACGGTGTCATCGCCTCCCTACGGCGCCGGGCCCAACCCGGCCAAGCCCCTCGGCCAGGCGACCGGCTCCTGCGCCGCGTTGCGCACCCTCGCTCCGACGGCGGCTCAGCACGACGTCCCGCAGGCCATGGAGTACCCGGCGGACGCCCAGGCCCCCCAGGTGAACTGCTATCTGGCCACGCCGTCCACGAAGCCCGGGTACGGGCTGTACGCCTTCTACGGCACGAGCGCGAAGATGTTCCGCGCTGGAGCCACCCGCTGGCTCACGTCTCCCGGCGGGGACAGGACCTACGCCTCGGCCACCGCCAAGTGCCCCCAGTCCACCGAGCCCGCCGCCTTCGTCATCACCCACCTCCTGGAGCTGCACGGCAACGACATCACCCACCCGGTCCCCCACTACTCCCCCGACTTCGCGAACACCGCCCTGAAGGCGTTCGCGGACAACGAGGCGAAGCAGCGCGGGTGCACCGGTGTGCGGATGACGGCCACGCCCTAGCGGTCCTGCCGAGGGCGCCGGGCGGGCTCGCGGGAACCCGCCCGGCGCGGCGGCGCGCTACGCGCCCTGGGAGAGAAGGGAGCCGTGCGGGTGATCGCTCGTACGGGGTGCCCCGGCCGCCCCGGGCGGGGCCGGCGGCCCCTCCCCGGCGGAAGCCGCCCCGCTCGCCAGAAACGCCAAAGGCGCAGGCCAGATCGTTTCTGCACCTGCGCCTCGTAGTGGGGCGGGTGGGACTCGAACCCACGGCCGACGGATTATGAGTCCTTTTCGGATCTTCCGGCGGCTTCCTGATCTCGCCTCGATCTTCCCGTATTCGCAGGTCAGCGACCTGCAACCGTTCTGGCTCTGCGCTGGCCTTCCTGATCCTTCCGGGTCCTTCCGTCCCCTACGTGTCCCCTGGAGACCCCCGAGAGCCCTTCCCCTGGAAGCGGATCGGGGTGCTTAGCTGAATCGACGCAGGTTGTGCAGTGCGGACAATGGAGGAGTTGAACTCACGGACAGCGGAGTGCCTTACCGATGAGAAAGGCCTTGCCCTCTTCGCCCCCGAGGGACGCGGCCAATGACAACACCCCTTACGTCCGGCCATGCCCTGTCCGCACCGCGAGCCGCCGTCCTGAACATCGTCGAAGTCAGGTACAGCCAGTCCCAGATGGTCGACCTCTGCTACACCGGTTACTCCGGCCCGCCAGGCCCGCTGTGCCGCTCCGTGATCGACAAGTCGGACCTGCCACATGGTCGGCTGGGGCCGCGCCAACCACGCGGGACTCGGTGACGCCGACGTGCTCCAGGCTGTCATCGACAAGCGGGCTCTGCCCGTCGACAACGAGGCGAACACCGACGGCAACAGCCGCTTCTACGGCACCGAGCTGATCAACGCCGGTGACGGCAGCGATCCCTGGCCCAAGGCCCAGGTCGACGCGGCTGCTCGCTGGGCAGCGGCCCTGTGCCGCGCACATGGCTGGAGCGAGCGGTCCGTGATCGGCCGCAAGGGATGGCAGCCCGGCAAGCCCGACCCTTCCTTCTCCATGAACGACTTCCGCGCACGTGTCGCGCGCTACCTCAACGGCGGATCCTCGGGCGAGAAGCCGACTCCGACCGTTCCGCCCTTCCCCGGCGCTTCCGCGTTCGGCGACGGGAAGGTCAACGACTCGATCCTCCTGATCGGCCAGCAGCTCGTCCGCAAGGGATACGGCCGTCACTACAGGGTCGGCCCCTCGCGCGACTGGGGCGAGGCCGACCGCCAGAACACGGAGGACTTCCAGCGCGCCCAGGGCTGGACCGGATCCGATGCCGACGGCTACCCCGGCCCCGAGACCTGGCGCCGGCTCTTCAGCTGACCGCCCCATCTGATCAAGGAGTACCCGCATGAACGTCTACGCCTCGTTGCTGCGTACGGGTGTGCCAGCTGCCGTCGGTTGGCTTGTCGCCGTGGCTCTGCGACACGGCCTCGAACTCGACGAGACTGCCGTTACCGGAGTCCTGACCCCGGTTGCCACCTTCGTCTACTACGGAGTCTTCCGGCTCGCGGGAGGAGCACCTGTCGCCGCGATTTGGCTGGCTCCTGGGCTATGCGCGGCTGCTGGTGGACGCATATGGCGCGAAAAATTAATCTCTCTATGGCCAATTAATTCGATTGGCTCCTATTTCTAGGGAAGGCTATCTCGGCCTAAATTCGGCCGGTTCCCGGGTGGCTGTCAATATTTATATAAGGGCGGCGGGATCGCGGTGGCCATGGCCGCCGCGATCCCGCCAAGAATCCTTTTGCTTCCAGGGCTGACTATGGCCCGAGAAGTTCATCCTTAGCGATGGCGAGAGCCCAGTCCGTAAACTCCGACTCCAGCGTCTGGCCCAAGGTGTCGAGTTTCCAGTACTTGCCCGCACTATAATAGATGTGGAGCATTTCTCCACGACCCCCGGGGGTGGTATCCCAGAATTCGACGACATGGCCGTCGAGGTCTGATGAACCGTCACTGATTGCGACCGTCTCGATCAGCGCGCCATGATATCGATAATACGTCAACTGGGCTCCTCAATTGATTGCGTTTATGGCTGCTTGCGGTCCGCGTACTCCCTGAATGAATAGAACATCCAGTCGCCCTGGCCTCCCGTCTGCTTAAACATGGCGCCGCCCCACGGAGCAGAGTACTCGATGATGTGGTCTCCGTTGCGGCTCACGTACCGCTGCACTGCGGACCGCTTGTCGTTGAGAATCCCATCCAGTGCCTCTTGCCCTGCATCGCTCCATGTCCACGGGTTTTTCTTCCCTGAAGGGTACGGCCATTGTCCAGTGTTCGACGTGCGATTAGCGTGCTTCTGGAGCTCAAGGCCGGCGCGCGTGAAGTTGTTCTTTTCTGGATTCTTTCCCAGTGCGGAGAGTTTTTCCGTGGAGAAAGACTCAGCGATCTCAGATAGCGCATCGGAGGTGGCCGCGGTCGAGCGAGCTAGGGCACCCGCAGCTCCTTCCTCCTCTGCGGCTACGGCCGCCCCGGCGGATCCGGCTGTGCGTCCACCCAAACCGCGGGAGGCTCCGGCCATTCCTATTAGTGGGCCGAAGCGGACCATGGATTTGTAATAGGAGTTCCTCAGGTCGCAGATCCACCCCGCTTCGTCGGGGGTGCAAGGCAGGTCGGGAACTTCGGCAGCCGTGGTCGGCAGATTGTCTACGGTTTCGCAGCTGCTTGCCATGGCCCAAACGCATACGCCATTGACTTCGTATTGGTAATGCTGCGGCGTAGGCTTTGAGCTGGCCTGGGTTATTGAACCCCTATTTCTATTTTTGAGCTTTCGGTAGGTGGGATACTTGGACTCCCAAGTTTCGCCGCTGAACGTGTCAGGTGAGACATGTTCTTCGACAAATTTCTGCTCATCGCTGCAAGGGTTACAGCGTACTGTGTACAGTCCGGTGGGGTCAGAGAGGGTTACTGGATTGTTTTCGGCGTATGCGTAGCCAGTCAACGACTGGGGTTTATTTGATTCGAGGACGGGGTCGACCGAAATGAATCGGCCAATGATGGGGTCGTATTCGCGGGCGCCGAGGTGGGTGAGTCCAGTGTCGGCGTCCTTGGTGCCGCCGACGAAGCCCTTGTCTCCGGCCCAGATCGCGGGTTGGTCACCACGTGGTGCGCCGAAGATTGTGGTTTTGCGGCGCGTGACGGTCTGAGTGGCGTCGGCGGAGATCTGGGTGTTGACGGTGCCTTGGTGGTTGTCGAGCAGGTAGGTGAGTTTGCCACCGGTGCGCATGGCGACGGTCTGTCCGGCGGCGCTGTAGTAGCGGGTGCCAGTGACAACGCCAGCCTGATCGGCGTGAAGTTCGTTGCCGCCGGGGAGGTAGAGGGTGGTGCCGGTGGAGTCGCGGCGGATGAGGCGTTGTCCGTCGGTGTCGTAAAGGTAGCTGGTGGTGTTGGCGCCGTCGGCGAGGGTCTTGAGGTGCCCCTCGTCGTCCCAGGTCAGGTTCTGCGTCCTTGGGCCTGCGGTCCGGGTCTTGGTGTTTCCGGCTTCGTCGTAGGAGTAGGTCTCCTCGTGACTGCTGGCGCCGGTCTGGGTGACCTTGGGTAGCTTGTGGGTGCCGTTGGCCGGTTCGGCGTACGTGCGGGTGGTGTCAGAGACCGGGCCGGATGCGGTCTTGTGCTGGGTTTCGGTCTTGCGGTTACCGACAGGGTCGTAGGCGTAACTGGTCCAGAAAGCGTCTGGGCCACCCACTACATCAGCCGACGGTGCACCGGCGCATTGCTCGCCGGAATTAGTCCAGGCTTCCGTGATGCGCTGCAAGGCATCGGTGGTGAAGCACTGGGTGTCGGTGGTGCGGGCAGTGTCCTGACCGAGGGCGGCGGCTATCGAGGTGATATTGCCAGCCGGGTCGTAGGTGTACTTGGTGTCGTCGACGCGCTTAGGAGAGGTGTCTTTGTCCGTAGTGACGCGGGTGGGCCTGCCGGTGTGGTCGTCGTACTCGGTCGTGGACCATACATGTTGGCTGAAGGCGCCGTATCCCAGGCGGGTGGCGCGGCCGTAATGGTCGTATGTGACGTCCGAGATCAGAGGGTCGTTGCCTGCGTGCACCGTATTGGGCAGCCCGTGGACGGCCGTGTAGGAGGTATTGACGGTCTCTTCAGGGAGGCTGGCGAGGGCTGGCTGGTAGAGGTCGGTCAGCTGGTTGCTGTTGGCGTTGTACTGGGCGTACCACTCGTAGGTTCCGGCCAGCTTGCCTTCGCTGGCAGGTACCGTCACTGCGGTGTCGTTAGGGTTGTACAGGTCGTCGTAGCTTTTTACCTCAGCAGTGAAGGCGTTGGTGCCGTCATACCGGGTTGACTTCGCTGGCTTGCCCTTGGCTGCGGTGTCGTAGGTCCAGGTAGCCAGAGTTGCCGCGCCGTTCTTCCGCGCAGTGGGCCGTCCGAGGGCGTCGTAGTCGGTGTGCAGGGTGATGCCGCGAGCGTCTGTGGTGTCTGTTGTTCGATCGCCCTGGTCGTAGACGATGTCCGATGCGCCCTTGTCCGGGTCGTCGACATGCGTCTGGCGGCCGCGGGAGTCGTAGCGATAGGTCCACTTGGCGCCGGACGGGTCAGTGAGCTGTTCGAGGCGTCCAAGGCTGTTGTACGTGTACAGCGTGGACTGGAAGTTCTTGCCCTCCGCGTCCGTGTACTGCCTCTGCTCGATGGTGCGGCCGAGAGCATCGACAACGGTCGTGGTGGTGGTGCCGCCCTTGGGAGGGACGACGGTGGTGGTGTCGCCGGTATAGCGCGTAGTGGTCCGAGCGGTTTCGTCCCCGAACCGCTTGCCGATTACGACCGTGGTGCGGCCAGCCCCGTCGAAAATGGTTTCCGCGGAGGCTGGGTAGTCCGAGGACTCGGCGCCGGTCACCAGTACGGGCTCGGCCTTACCCGTCGCGTAGTAGGTCCCGGAAGAGCGATTGGTCTCACCACGGGTGTTGTAGAACATCTCGGTGATGAGCCGTCCGGAGCGGTCGGGGGACTCAGTCTGGGTCTCCCGCGGGCGCAGGAGGCCGTCGTAGAAGGCGTAAGTGGTTTCCCGCGCGTCGTCGTGGGTGAGTTTGGTGCTGGTGACGACGTTGGGTGCGTCATTGTGGATCTGGTAGTCGAACGTGTAGTTCGCAGAGTTCGGGTATTCGCTCACCGAACGCGTGGGGATCCAGGTCTTGATGACGCGGCCAAGTCCGTCGTACGCCGTCGTGGTGACCTTGCCGTTGGCGTCTGTGACCTGTGTCGGCTGCCCCCGCAGTGGATCAAGCAGGGTGGCCACCGTGTGCCCGAGGGGGTTGGTGTCCAGCTTCTTTGTAGCTGCTTCACCAGAGGCTGGGGTGAAGGCCGTGGTCGTGACCTTCCCGTAGGCATCTGCCGATGCCAGCGTCCTGCCGTATTGGTCGTAGCAGAGTGTGGTCTTGAGCGGACCGCAGGTGCTGGGGATGGAGGTGACGGTGTCGTAGCCCAGCCCGGCGCCCTTGATCTTTTCAGTTTTGGTGACTTCGCCCTTGGACGGGGCGCTGTTCACGTCAGTGTTGTTGTCGTAGTACGTGCGAGTGTCATCAATGGTGGCGTCGCGGGGTGTGTCGCTTGCCGTGCCGCATGGCAGGGCGACCGTTTTGGTCTGGGAGACAGTGTCCAGCAGCCAGATCCCTGTGTTGCGCACATAGATGGTGGTGGTGCACCGCTCGTCCCCGGACTTTGCGACGTCGCCGGCCTGGGAGACGGTGTCCGGCATTCCGTAGCTGTCGTAGTGCCGGGTCAGCTCGGTGGTGCGGGTGCCGTCGGTGACGGTGGTGCGGGTGGTTTCCTTCTCGGTGCCCGTGTGGAAGGCCTGGAGGTCTGGCAGTCCGGTGCGGGGCCGACCGGCTGTCTTGTCCGAGCGCCAGGGAGTGTAGGAGGTGGCGGAAACGAGTGGTCCGCCGTCGCCGTTGTAGGTGGCGACCTCCCGCTTCATACCGGCGAACTGCTCTCGGTCAGCCACGCTGACGCCGGCGGAGTCCTTCACTGCGGCGCCGTCAATTCCCCGGAAGTAGCGGGTCTCCGTGAGTGTCCGCTGTTCCTTGTCGGCGCCCTTGCGGGTCTGGACCCGCTCGTAGCCGCGGGCGACCGAATATGTGCGGTCTTCGGGTTTAGCGAACTCGTCCGTGCTCTTGACCCACTTGGCGCCATCAAGATAGCTGTACTCGGTCACGGTGTCCGGCGTGGTTGCCAGATTGTCGCCTTCGATGACCCGCTGGACGACGTAGGAGTTGAACCAGTCCTGCTTGGCGGTTTCTCCCTCGTAGTGCCATTTCACGGGGAAGCAGCGAGTTGTGTTCGTGCCGTCGGCCGCTGGCAGGGTGGTGGCGGTGCAGTCTGGGTCGAGGTAGTCGACGCCGATGGTTGCACCGGACTCCGTGGTGATCTGCGACATGCGCAGCCGGATGTACGGGGCCAGCCCATCGCCTGTCTTGTCGACCCGGTTGGCCTTTCCTTGACCGGTGAACGTCACAGGTGGCAGTGGGGTGGTTCCGCCGGCCCTACCCGTTCGCGTGATGGACTTCAGCCACATCGGATAGGAGATGCCATCCCCGGCGTTTGCGGGGAAGCCCTGGTCAAGTGCCCAGGAGTCGACGTCCTTGTAGACGCCGCCGGTCAGGACCCTTGTGGTGATCATGGTCAGGCGCTTACGCGACCAGAACGTGGGTGAGAACTGGCCCTTGCATTCGGTCGCGCCATCCTTGCAGTACAAGTCATAGGGGACATCAGGCCAGTTCAGCCGGTTGGTCTCGTCGAACGTTCCGCATGTGGTGAGGCAGCGTTCCGAGACGTCGAACTTGACCTGGCCCATGGCCTTGGCGGTGTACACGCTGTCGGAGCGGAGGCCGTAGTCGATGCGGTCGAGCCAGCCGCCCCGCACGTAGGAGGTGGGAGTGGCCTTGCCAGTGCTTTCAACTACGTTGCGGCCGTAGTTGTTGGTCTCGGTGTTCCAGTAGTAGGACATGGCATTGCCATGCAGGTCGACGACGTAGTCGAGCTGCCAGCGCCAAGCTTGCTGGCACCAGGCGGAGGCGAAGGAGGCGTTGTAGCAAGGTTCGCCAGGCTGGTTACCGAAGACAGGGACGGTCCAAGTGGAGTTGGTAACCGGGTCGGGGTCTACCTTGTCCTTGGTGTCTGGGTTGTCTGCGCGCCAGCCGGGAAGCTTGTTCAGACCGAAGAAGTACTGAGTGCCGTCGGGTGTGGTGATCTTCCAGTGCTCGCCTGCCCCTCCTTCACCGTTGGCCCCGGCGGTGCCCTTGTCGCCGTTGTCGGCGCCAGTGAGTTTCTCGACCTTCTCGCCCGAGTCGTCTGCGGGGTGCCAGCCGGTGGCCTTGTCGTAGACCAGCTCGGTGTTCTTGCCGTTGAGCGACAGGGTGGCGTTGTCGTTGTACCAGCATTGGTCGCCGATTTTGGTGGTGTTGGTGCTGCTGGCCTTGTCGTCGGAGCACGCCTTGTAGCGGCGTTCCACGAAACCGGGTTCCATCGACCAGCCGTCACCAAGCCAGCCACCCTGGCTGTTCGACGCAGCGGTCTTGCCGTCCACCGCCTGTGAGCTGTAGCTCAGCCCGAGTGAAGGCTGAAGGCCGCCCGGCACCGACGGCACGCCGATCGGGTAGGACCAGTTGAAGGCACCGCCAGAACCGCCTGCACTCCAGGCCCCCGAGGCTTCCAACGGGGTCGCCTTGTAGTCGCCAGAGCCACCAGAGTTGCCTGCGGTGGCGGCGAGCACCGTCGCACTGCTGGCCGCGCTGCGGGCGAACATCGGTGCGGCGCCTGCCAGGCTCACGTTGGCGGACAGGGTGTTGGCTTTGGTGTTGTTGGTCGTCACAAGCGGTGTGCCGACTTGGCACTTCGCCTCGCCGGGCGTGGTGAGGGCACACGCGGGGAGTTGGACCAAACGCAGGCGGGCAGCCCAGTCGCCTCCGTAGGCGCCCTTGAAAGCGGAGTAGTCCAGTTCCACCTGTGCCGAGCCGGGCCTGGTGGCCTTGTCCGCTCGGTTGACGGACAGTAGTAGGCCGCTGATGCCCGCCTTCTGCGCTGTCGCGTGATCCGCGACCGTGACCTTTATCTTGGTTGGGTCTGCCTGGTTGAAGCCTCGCTCGCCTGTGCCGCTCGTGACGGAAACCGGCAGAGAACCGGCCCGCTTCTTACCAACAGGCTGCTCACCTGGCTGAGAGCCACTCCTTGTGGCTGACGCCGCATCTGGGGCCGCGAGGTCAATCTCGGCGGTGGCGGCGGCCGGCCAGGTGACCTTCGGCTTCTTCCAGGGGTTGGCCGCAGCGTCCTTCCGCTTCATCCCCCCGGGCTGAGCCTTCTCCACGTGCACAGCCTTTGGCTGTTTGAGCCCGGGTAGACCGGGATCCTTCCCCTCGGCCACCGATACCGCTGGTAGCACCCCCACCGTAATTGCAGCGGCCGCAGTAACGGCCAGTGCACGCATGCCGAATCGGCTCACGTCCCACCCCTTGCGCATCTAAAAAATGATCGCCGGAGCGTACCAAGCCGTGTAAATCGAGTGTCAACTTCCCTTTTTCATCGGCAGGTGCAGAGGAAATCAGAAGCCCTGCCGAGATGACACACAGGACACTTACAGCTTCTTTACCTCCTCTGGTTGTTGCAGGTCAAGCGAGGTGGGCCATTGAAATCTAAGAGCAACCTGTGCGTCTGCTTTGAGTCGAAAGATCATGATTGCGGTCATTTATGGATGTAAAGTAAGTGTGCGCGAGAGGAATCTGATGGTGCGTCTCGGCGACCGATTCTGGCGCTATAGAGTCGCCTTCAATTTGCTCTATCGAGAAAGGGTGGATGAGGTGTACAGGCGACAAGTCAGAATCTGGCCGAGAAACCGCTCGCGCATACGCGCCATGTCCGTGCTCCTTGCTGCAGGGGTTGTTGCTCCTGCTGTGGTCGCGCTGCCAACCGCAGCGGCTTCGCCGATGGCGGCTCCGGCGGTTGCTTCGGCGGAGCCGGATCCGGTGGCGCGCGGTGTCATGACCGGGGAGGAGTACGCGCTGCAGCAGGCCAAGTCGACCGGACAGCCGTATGAGTTGACGTCGGCGCGTACCGAGGCGACGGATACGTGGGCGCAGCCGGACGGGTCGTTCTCGGTGCGTCAGTACGGTCAGGCTGTGCGGGTGTGGCGTGACGGTGTGTGGGTGGCGACGGATCCGACGCTAGGGTTCGCGGCGGATGGTTCGGTGGTGCCGAAGGCGTCGACGGTCGCGGTGAGGTTCTCCGGTGGTGGTACGGGGCCGATGCTGTCGGGTGCCAAGGACGGGCGGACGCTGACGCTGTCGTGGCCCAAGGCGCTGCCCAAGCCCACGCTGAACGGGAACGTGGCGACCTATCCCGAGGTGCTGGCCGGGGTGGACCTGCAGCTGAAGGCCGACATCGAGGGGTTCTCTCAGCTCCTGGTGGTCAAGACGGCCGAGGCGGCGAAGAACCCGGAGCTCGCCCAGCTGCAGTTCGCCACGAACACGGTCGGCCTGGACATCGCCAAGGACGAAGAGACCAAGTCGCTGGTCGCGACGGACCCCTCGGGGCAGACGGTGTTCACGAGCCCGGCCCCGATGATGTGGGACTCCAGTACCCCTGCGAATCCCCCCACTCCCGCCGCGGCCCCTGTGGCCAAGCGTGCGCTGGCCGCAGGGGAGGCCGCCAGCGCACCCGCCGACAGTTTCGAGCCCGGCGCCGGAGCCAAGGACGCTCCGATGGACGCCGAGATCACCGGTGACAAGCTGGCCATAACCCCGGACCAGAAGCTGCTCACTGGATCCGGCACCACGTACCCGGTGTACATCGACCCGACCTGGGGCTGGGGCGACCGCCAGAAGTGGAGCTGGACCCGCGTCTACAACAGCTATCCCAAGCATTCCTATTGGAACGCGAACGACGTGGTGCGGGTCGGCCATGAGAGCGACACCAACGGCACCTCACGCTCCTTCTTCCGCGTCGACACGAGCTACGTGAGCGGGGCGCAGATCCAGTCGGCCACCTTCCGCCTGCGGAACGTATGGTCCTGGTCCTGCCAGGACGCCCCAGCCACGCTGTACCGCACCGAGGACATCTCTCCCGCAACGACCTGGAACAACCAGCCCAAGAAGATCGGCGGTGCCCTGTCCACGTCGAAGGAGTCCAAGGGCTGGAGCCCTTCGCAGTGCCCCGCGGGCAACCTGGAATACGACGCGACGTCGGCGCTGCGCGACAGCGTCGCCGCCAACGAGGTAAGCCTCACGCTCGGTCTCTACGCCCCCAATGAGAACGACGTCAACCAGTGGAAGAAGTTCGACCAGAAGACGGCCGTGCTGGAGGTGAAGTACAACAACCCGCCCAAGAAGCCCGACCACCTCACTACCAGCCCGGCAACCAGCTGCACCGCAGGCGGCACCATCGGCAACACGCCCATCAGCGTCGCCGCCCACGTCGACGACAAGGACACCGGCAACCTCAAGGCCCACTTCCAGGTCTTCAAGACCGGCACCGCGAAGGCGGTGGTCGACACTGAGATCCCGGCCCTCAACAACCGCTATGCCTCAATCACCCTGCCAGGCGATGCAGTCCCCAGTGGTGACTACACGTGGAAGGTCCAGACCCGGGACCAGGACAACGCGACTTCGCCCTGGAGCGACACCTGCACATTCACGGTGGACCGTGAACGCCCCAGCCAGCCGCCGACCATCACCTCCACCGTGTTCCCCAGCGGCGACAAGGGCTGGCCGGACGAGCCCAACGGCAACGTGAACGACGACGGCCACTTCACCTTCGGACCCAACGGCGTGAAGGACGTAGTGGCCTACCACTGGTGGACCGACACCGACCCCCGGGTCAACGTCTCCCAGGCCGGCACCGCCTGGACCACCGGCGCCGCTCCACCGAACGCCGGCCCCCACCTTGTCTACGCCTTCAGCGTGGACAAAGCCGGCAACCGCTCCGACACCGCCAGCTACCTCTACTACGCCGACCGCAACCAGACACGGGACCAGCCCGGCGACCTCAACGGCGACACCTTCAAGGACATCTGGAGTGTCGATGCCAACGGCACCCTGCTGACCTACGCCGGGCACGGAAACAAGGAGTTCTCGGTCGCCACCAACGGCGGCGGCGCCTTCCCCGGCCAGCAGGTCGCCGCCAGCGGCGACTGGAACGAGGACGACAAGAACGACCTCATCGCCCTGGAACGCAACAGCGAGTCCGGCAAGAACACCTTGCGGATGTACCCGAACAACGGCCGCGGTGTGATCAACCCCCAGAGCGAGGACGTCAGAACCCTCAAGGTGGCCTGCCCCAAGCCCGGGGTGATTCCCCCCAAGTGCCGTCAGACCCCTGGCTGGACAGGCGACGATCACTGGTCTGATGCCGATCAGGTCCTCGGCGGTGATTTCAACAAGGACTCCATGCCGGACCTGCTCGTCAAGCAGGGCAAGCAGCTGTGGGTGTACTACGGCAACCGCACCCAGAACCTCGACACCGTCCGTGCCCACCCCATCCCCGTCGGCGGCAGCGACTGGGACCAGTTCACCCTGGTCGCGCCCGGCGATCTCAACAAGGACGGCCGTCCGGACCTGCTGATGCGCAAGAACAGCAGCGGAGAGCTCTACCGCGCCTACGGCGAAGCCGACCCCCTCGACCCCAACACCGCCGTGAACTACGCAACCTGGGGCACCGAAGGACACCGCACGAAGATCGACGGCCCACTGCTGCCTCAGGGGGACTACCCCACGCTGGGCTCCTCCGGCGACTTCGACGGCGACGGTACCGCCGACCTGTGGGGCCGCAAGGCGGACAACACCGTGACCGGCTGGCCTGGCCTGGCC
>NZ_BMUA01000001.1 GCF_014649955.1 Streptomyces violascens | reverse complement strand
GCCCCGCACCAGGTCCGTATCAACGGATCACGGTGCGGGGCTTTTTCGCGTTTCAGGGGTATTTGGGGTAGGCGTTTACGGCCTATGAGAGCCCGTGCACGTACCCCTGTGCCATCCGTCGGCCCGGCTGACGGTAGGGTCAGGGGGCATCGTTGGCACATTTCCCACAGGAGGCCCCCGGGTGGAGGTCCAGGAGACTCGCGTTCAGACGGACCGGGTGCTCACCATCCCCAATATTCTCAGCATGGCGCGCCTCGTCGGCGTACCGCTCTTCCTGTGGCTGATTCTCCGCCCCGTCTTTGGCGGGCCGAACAGTGATGGCTGGGCGCTGCTGGTCTTGGCGCTGAGCGGTGTCAGCGACTACTTGGACGGGAAGCTGGCCCGGCGGTGGAACCAGATTAGCAATCTGGGGCGACTGCTCGACCCGGCCGCCGACCGGTTGTACATTCTCTCTACGCTGGTCGGCCTCACCTGGCGGGAGATCCTGCCGATTTGGTTGACCGCTGCCCTTGTGGCCCGCGAGTTGATGCTTCTGGTGATGGTGGGAATCCTTCGCCGGCACGGCTATCCGCCGCCCCAGGTGAACTTCTTGGGTAAGGCTGCGACGTTCAACCTGATGTACGCCTTCCCGCTGCTCCTGCTCAGTGACGGAAGCGGATGGCTTGCCTCCCTTGCGGCGATTTTCGGATGGGCGTTCGCAGGATGGGGTACAACTCTCTATTGGTGGGCAGGGATCCTGTATGTGGTTCAGGTCCGCCGGTTGGTGAAGGCGGACGTAGCGGCCGATTGAGCTCGGCGACCAGCGGGCCCCGGCGGCGAGTCGGCAGCCGCGTGTGACGCCAGAGGCCTGCCCGCTCGGGCGAAGTCGGCCAAACCGTCGTCTCTTCGAGGAGGACGTTTCCGACATGAAGGCCGTCGTGATGGCTGGTGGCGAGGGCACACGCCTTCGCCCCATGACCTCGAGCATGCCCAAGCCGCTCCTGCCGGTGGTCAACCGGCCGATCATGGAGCATGTGCTGCGGCTGCTCAAGCGGCATGGGCTCAATGAGACTGTCGTGACCGTGCAGTTCCTGGCGTCTCTCGTCAGGAACTATTTCGGTGACGGGGAAGAGCTCGGAATGGAGCTCACCTATGCCAATGAGGAGAAGCCCCTCGGTACCGCGGGCAGCGTCAAGAATGCCGAGGCCGCCCTCAAGGACGATGCCTTCCTGGTCATCTCGGGTGATGCCCTCACCGACTTCGACCTGACCGACCTCATCAATTTCCACAAGGAGAAGGGCGCACTCGTCACGGTGTGCCTGACCCGTGTGCCCAATCCCCTCGAATTCGGCATCACCATTGTCGACGAGGAGGGCAAGGTCGAGCGCTTTCTGGAGAAGCCGACATGGGGTCAGGTCTTCTCCGACACAGTGAATACGGGCATCTACGTGATGGAGCCCGAGGTATTCGACTACGTCGAGGCCGACAAGTCCGTCGACTGGTCCGGTGATGTCTTCCCGCAGCTCATGAAGGAAGGCAAGCCGATCTACGGCTATGTCGCCGAGGGGTACTGGGAGGATGTCGGCACGCACGAGAGCTACGTCAAGGCGCAGGCCGACGTGCTCGAAGGCAAGGTCGACGTGGAGATCGACGGCTTCGAGATCTCCCCCGGTGTGTGGGTCGCGGAAGGCGCGGAGGTGCATCCCGACGCCGTGCTGCGCGGACCTCTCTACATTGGGGACTACGCGAAGGTCGAAGCGGATGTCGAGATCCGAGAGCACACGGTCGTGGGATCGAACGTGGTCGTCAAGAGCGGCGCATTCCTGCACAAGGCCGTGGTGCACGACAACGTCTACATCGGTCAGCACAGCAATCTGCGCGGCTGTGTGATCGGCAAGAACACCGACATCATGCGAGCCGCCCGGATCGAGGACGGCGCCGTCATCGGGGACGAGTGCCTTGTCGGCGAGGAATCGATTGTCCAGGGGAATGTCCGGGTCTACCCCTTCAAGACCATCGAGGCCGGCGCTTTCGTCAATACCTCGGTGATCTGGGAATCCCGGGGTCAGGCCCACCTCTTCGGGGCCCGGGGCGTGTCCGGGATCCTCAATGTCGAGATCACACCGGAGCTGGCCGTACGCCTCGCGGGTGCGTACGCGACCACGCTCAAGAAGGGGTCGACCGTCACCACGGCACGCGACCACTCCCGTGGCGCGAGGGCACTGAAGCGGGCCGTCATCTCGGCGCTGCAGGCCAGTGCCATAGACGTACGGGATCTGGAGAACGTGCCGCTGCCGGTCGCGCGGCAGCAGACCGCGCGGGGCAGTGCCGGCGGGATCATGATCCGTACGTCGCCGGGTGTGCCGGACTCCGTCGACATCATGTTCTTCGACGAGCGGGGCGCCGACCTCTCGCAGGCCGGGCAGCGCAAGCTCGACCGGGTCTACGCGCGCCAGGAGTACCGGCGTGCCTTCCCCGGGGAGATCGGCGATCTGCAGTTCCCCTCCAGCGTCTTCGACTCGTACACCGGGTCGCTACTGCGGAAGGCCGACACCACCGGAATCGCGGAGGCTGGGCTCAAGGTTGTCGTGGACGCATCCAACGGGAGCGCCGGTCTTGTACTGCCGAGCCTGCTCGGCCGGCTCAAGGTGGACTCGCTGACCATCAATCCGGGTCTTGACGAGTCCCGGCCCACCGAGTCCGCGGAGAGCCGGCGGGCCGGGCTCGTGCGGCTCGGGGAGATCGTCGCGTCGGCGCGGGCCGCGTTCGGGGTGCGGTTCGACCCGGTCGGCGAGCGGCTCTCGCTGGTCGACGAGCGCGGCCGGATCGTAGAAGACGATCGGGCGCTGCTTGTGATGCTGGACCTGGTCGCCGCCGAGCGGCGCAGCGGGCGGGTGGCTCTGCCGGTCACGACCACCAGAATCGCCGAGCAGGTCGCGGCGTACCACGGCACCCAGGTGGAGTGGACGACCACGTCGCCGGACGATCTGACGAGGGTGGGCCGCGAGGAGTCCACGATCTTCGGCGGTGACGGGCGCGGCGGGTTCATCGTGCCCGAGTTCAGCAGCGTCTTCGACGGCGCTGCCGCGTTCGTGCGGCTCATCGGGCTGGTCGCGCGCACGCAGCTCACGCTGAGCCAGATCGACGCGCGGATACCGCAGGCACACGTCCTGAAGCGGGACATCCCCACGCCGTGGGCGGTCAAGGGCATGGTGATGCGCCGGGTCGTGGAGGCTGCCGGCGGCCGGTTCGTGGACACGACGGACGGTGTGCGCGTCGTGGAGGCCGACGGGCGCTGGGTGATGGTGCTGCCCGATCCGGCCGAGGCCGTCACCCATCTGTGGGCCGAGGGACCGGACGACGTGTCGGCGCAGGCGCTGCTCGACGAATGGGCCGCGGTGGTCGACAGCGCAGGTCACTGACGTCGAAAGGGTGTGCCGGGCCGGGCCGGAACGTGCGGCCCGGCACACCGGTGGGGCCATTCGGTGGTAGCGGTGCCGACGTGCGACGATGTGCGGCATGCCGCAGCAGCCCCCCGTTCGGAGCACGTCGTCTCCGCCTCCGCGTCCCGACGCGTCGATGTCGCTGCTGACCAATGTCACGGACCACGCGCTGGACGACGGCTATGCGGAGGCGACCGCGCGCCGCAAGGCCGAGGGCGACGCCGGCATGCCGCGGCCGCTGAAGGCCAAGCTCGGTCTCGCGGCCGGTCTGGTGCTCGCCGCCCTGGTGGTGACGGTCGGTGCAGCGCAGGCCCGTATCACCGCTCCCGTGGTCGCCAAGGAGCGCCAGGAGCTGATCAACAGGGTCGAGTCGGAGACCAAGGCCGCGGACAAGCTGCAGAGCGATGTCGACGGGCTGCGGACCGAGGTCGGGGATCAGCAGCGCAAGGCACTTGAGAAGCACGGCGGCGACCAGGGCGAACTCGTGGCGCTGCTGTCCGGCGCCACCGAGGTGCACGGCCCGGGCGTGAAACTGGTCGTGGACGACGCCAAGGACACCGCCCAGGGCGACGGCAGTCAGCCGCGCGAGAGCACGACGTTCGCGGACACCGGCCGGGTGCGGGACCGCGACATGCAGCGCGTCGTCAACGGGCTGTGGCAGTCGGGCGCGGAGGCCATCGCCATCAACGGGCAGCGCCTGACATCGTTTTCGGCGATCCGGGCCGCGGGCGACGCCATACTGGTCGACAACAGGCCACTGGTGCCGCCGTACACGGTGCTCGCGGTGGGGGACGGCAAGAAGCTGAGTACCGACTTCCAGGACAGTGCGGACGGTCAGTACCTGCATGTGCTGCAGCAGAACTACGGGATCAGGGCCAGCATTTCGGCCGAGGGCGACGTGCGTCTCCCGGCGGCGCCGAGCCTGACCGTACGCACAGCAAAGCCAATGGCCACGGGCGCCGGCAAGGGCGCGGCCGACACAGGGAAGGGCACATCGTGATCGCCGTACTTGGCCTCGTCGTGGGAGTCGTGGTCGGACTTTTCGTCCGGCCCGAGGTGCCTGCGGTGGTCGAGCCGTATCTGCCGATCGCCGTAGTGGCGGCACTCGACGCGGTCTTCGGCGGGCTCCGTGCCATGCTCGACGGCATCTTTGTCGACAAGGTCTTCGTCGTCTCGTTCCTGTCGAACGTGGTGGTCGCGGCGCTGATCGTCTTCCTCGGTGACAAGCTGGGCGTCGGCGCGCAGCTGTCGACCGGCGTGGTCGTGGTGCTCGGCATCCGGATCTTCTCCAACGCGGCCGCCATCCGCCGCCACGTCTTCAGGGCCTGAGGCCGATGAGCGACGTGAAGAACACCGATCAGGGTGAAGGCGACGAGGAGCGGCCCGTCGGGACGCCGGACGAACCGGGCGAGGCGAAGGCACAGCTGACCGGGCGCCAGCGGCTCGCCGCGAGCCTGTGGCCGCCCCGCGCCAGCCGTGCGCAGCTCATCGTGGCGCTGCTGCTGTTCGTCCTCGGCCTCGGTCTCGCCATCCAGGTCCGCTCGAACAGCGACAACAGTGCGCTGCGCGGCGCCCGCCAGGAGGATCTGGTGCGCATCCTGGATGAACTCGACTCGCGTACGAAGCGTCTTGAGGATGGGAAGCAGCGTCTGGAGGGCCAGCGCACCGAGCTGGAGACCAGCTCGAACCAGGCGGAGGAGGCGCGCAAGCAGACCGTGGAGAAGGAGCAGCAGCTCGGCATCCTGGCCGGCACGGTCGCGGCGCAGGGTCCCGGCATCACGTTGACGATCAGCGACCCGAAGGGCGCTGTCGAGTCCGACAAGGTACTTGACACGGTGCAGGAGCTGCGCGCAGCAGGGGCGGAGGCGATTCAGATCAACGACGTCCGCGTGGTGGCCAATACGTACTTCTCGGACGAGACCGGCGGCATCGGTGTCGACGGCAAGAAGGTCGCCGCGCCGTACGTCTTCAAGGTGATCGGCAGGCCGCAGGATCTGGAGCCGGCGCTGAACATCCCTGGTGGAGTCGTGCAGACTCTGGAGAAGGAGCAGGCCACCGCCACAGTGGCCCGCTCGGAGAAGATCGTTGTGAACGCCTTGCGAGCCGCGAAGCGGCCTGACTACGCTCAGTCGTCCCCGCACTGGTGACAGTGGGCGTGAGACCTGCCGCACAAGGGCAGGAGGTTGCGGGGGGTCGCCGCTCCGTAACAGTGGTGCGTGGTGGAAACTGTTTGGCGGATACGGACGTTGTGAGAATGTCCGGGTCGGCAGGTGTGTTGATTCTGGGTTCGTCCTGCCCCACGGGCGGGTCTATTTCGGTCAAGGGGAATCGCCCGTGAAGTTGTTTGCGAAGTTGTTCGGCAAGAGCGCACGCCAGGACGGCGGCAGCGCCGCCAGGCACCGTGCTCAGCGCCCCGGAGGGGCGGAGGAGCAGGGCGGCGAGCGTCCGCTGTTCCGCGACGAGGTGGCTGGTTCCGGTGGTGACATTCCGGGCGCGTCGTCTGTTGACCCTGCGGGTGCAGGGCGCATAGGTTTCGGGGAACCGTCAACCTCAAGTACGGGTGGAGGGTTTGACTCCGACCCGTATGCCACCAGTGCCCACGCGGTGCCGCCGCGGCAGGAGGATCCGTCGATGTCGGGCATGCCTGTTTGTACGAGGTGCGGGCACAGCAATGCCGCCGCCAGCCGCTTCTGCTCCAACTGCGGTGCCCCGCTGCGGCCGGGTGTCGTTCCGGAGCGTGCCTCCGAGACCACCTCGACCATCTCGATCTCCGGCCTCGAGGCATACGACTCCGAGGTGACCGGCCAGACGCAGCTGCCGTCGCTCTCCCCGGAGGCGCAGGCCGCGGTCGACGCCCTGCCGCAGGGCTCGGCGCTCCTGGTGGTGCGCCGCGGGCCGAACTCGGGAAGCCGCTTCCTCCTGGACGGCGAGCTGACCACGGCGGGCCGGCACCCGCAGAGCGACATCTTCCTGGACGACGTGACGGTCTCGCGCCGCCACGTCGAGTTCCGGCGCGGCCCCGACGGACGCTTCACCGTCTCCGACGTCGGCAGCCTCAACGGCACGTACGTGAACCGCGAGCGGATCGACTCCGTCGACTTGGCCAATGGCGACGAGGTCCAGATCGGGAAGTACCGGCTGGTCTTCTACGCGAGCCAGCGCGCTCTCTGAGACGCGGCCGGGGAAGGCTCATGCTGCAGACACCGACGGGCGGTGCCGGATCCGGCACCGCCGCCGCGGGCGGCCGGCTGATGAGTATCGGCGGGGTGCTCAACCAGCTGCGCGACGAATTTCCCGAAGTGACCATCTCGAAGATCCGGTTCCTCGAGTCCGAGGGCCTGGTGGAGCCCCGGCGTACGCCGTCGGGGTACCGCAAGTTCAGTGACGGGGACGTCGAACGCCTCGCTCAGGTGCTGCGCATGCAGCGGGACCACTATCTGCCGCTCAAGGTCATCCGCGAGCACCTGGACGCGCTCAGCCGGGGCGAGCGGCCCTCCGTGCCGGCTCCCGGCGGTCCCCGGGAGCTGCTCGACGGCTTCGGCGAGCCCGGGGCGGACCGGCCCACGGCAGCCCGTGTGGGCCGCGCGGAGCTCATAGCAGCTGCCGAGGTGACCGAGGCGGACCTGGCCGAATGGGAGTCGTACGGCCTGGTCACGGCCGGGCCCGAGGGCGGATTCGACGCGGAGTCGGTGAATGTGGCGCGACTTGTGGCGGATCTGGGGCGATTCGGCCTGGAACCGCGCCATCTGCGCGCCATGAAGGCCGCCGCCGACCGGGAGGCCGGTCTGGTCGAGCAGGTCGTGGCACCCCTGCGGCTGCACCGCAATCCGCAGACCAGGGCCCATGCGGAGGCCACCACGAAGGAGCTCGCGGCGCTGTCCGTGCGGCTCCACGCGGCACTGGTGCAGACCGCTCTGGGTGTCCGGCTTCACTGATCTTGTAGGTGCCCGACTACCCAAACCTGCCGAGCACGTCCTAGGGTTGCTGTGTGAACGAGCTCGACGTCGTGGGTGTCCGGGTGGAAATGCCCTCCAACCAACCGATCGTGCTCCTGCGTGAAGTGGGAGGCGATAGGTACCTCCCCATCTGGATCGGTCCAGGGGAGGCGACCGCGATCGCCTTCGCCCAGCAGGGGATGGCACCGGCGCGGCCGCTGACGCACGACCTTTTCAAGGACGTGCTGGAAGCCGTCGGCCAGGAGCTGACCGAAGTCCGCATCACGGACCTGCGCGAAGGCGTCTTCTACGCGGAGCTGGTCTTTGCCAGTGGTGTGGAGGTGAGCGCCAGGCCGTCCGACGCCATAGCGCTGGCCCTGCGCACCGGAACGCCGATCTACGGCAGTGACGGGGTCCTCGACGACGCAGGCATCGCCATCCCGGACGAGCAGGAGGACGAGGTCGAGAAGTTTCGCGAGTTCCTCGACCAGATCTCGCCCGAGGACTTCGGCACCAACAGCCAGTGAGCACCGGATACGAGTGATCCGGGGGCCGTCCCAGGGGTGCCGTGCGCGGCGCGTACGCCGGGGGAGTTTCGGCGCATTCAAGCAGCCTTTCCCGCAAGAGAGACACGGGAAACCACTCTCAGGGTGATTATCACTCGGCGTGCCGAGTGTGGCGATCGTTGACGCACCCCGAGTGACTGCCTACCGTCGAGTGGGCAGGTCAAGGACGGAGGGTCGGCGTGAGAATGAGCGGCGACGGTACGGCAGGGGGCGCTCCCGGACGACGTCCGGGGGAGAGCGGGCCGTACCCGCTTCACAGCAGTGCGGCCGACCCGAGTACCGAAACGATCGGATACCGGGGGCCGACCGCGTGCGCGGCGGCGGGGATCACCTACCGACAGCTCGACTACTGGGCCCGCACCGGCCTGGTCGAGCCGAGTGTCCGTCCGGCCTACGGATCGGGCACCCAGCGTCTCTACAGCTTCCGGGACGTCGTCGTCCTGAAGATCGTCAAGCGCTTCCTCGACACCGGTGTCGCGCTCCAGAACATCCGCGCCGCGGTCCAGCACCTGCGTGAGCGCGGCTTCCGCGACCTGGAGCGGATGACCCTGATGAGCGACGGGGCCACGGTGTACGAGTGCTCGTCCCCGGACGAGGTCGTGAACCTGCTCCAGGGCGGTCAGGGGATCTTCGGGATCGCCGTGGGCGTGGTGTGGCGGGACGTCGAGGCGGCGCTTTCGCAACTGCACGGCGAGCGCGTCGACACCGGCGAGACCCTGGTCGGGCACAACCCGGCCGACGAGCTGGCCAGGCGCCGCAACCGCGCCGTCTGAGCCGCCCGGCGGCCGTGCCGGGGCCGATTGTCAGTGGCGTACGGCAGCATCGGTGATGTGAGAGCCGCGCCGACCATCCTGCATCTGGACATGGATGCCTTCTTTGCCGCCGCAGAGCAGGCGTCGAAGCCCAGCCTGCGCGGAAAACCGGTCATCGTGGGCGGCCTCGGCCCGCGTGGGGTGGTCTCGACCGCGTCGTACGAGGCCAGGAGCTTCGGGGTGCGCTCGGCGATGCCGATGGCGCAGGCCCGGCGGCTCTGTCCGAACGCGGCCTATCTGGTGCCGCGCTTCCAGCTGTACCGCACGGTCAGCGAGCAGGTGATGGAGCTGCTCGGCCGGCTTTCGCCGCTGGTCGAGCCGCTGAGCCTGGACGAGGCCTTCGTGGACCTGGAAGCCGGTGGGGTGGCCTTCGGGTCGGCCGCCGCGCAGGAGGCCGGTGAGCGGCTGCGCAGGGACATCAGAGCGGTCACGGGGCTGAGCGGGTCGGTCGGGCTCGCCGGATCCAAGATGCTGGCCAAGATCGCCTCCGAGCAGGCGAAGCCGGACGGGCTCGTGCTCATAGAACCCGGCACGGAGCGGGGCCTCCTCGCGCCGATGCCGGTGCGCATCCTGCCGGGCGTGGGCCCGGCCACCGGGGAGCATCTGCGGCGGGCCGGGATGACCACCGTGGCCGACCTCGCCGAGGCGGGCGAGGACGAGCTCGTAAGGCTGCTCGGGAAGTCGCACGGGGCGTCGCTGTACCGGATGGCCGCCGGGCACGACGACCGGCCCGTGGTGGCCGAGCGGGACACGAAGTCGGTGTCGGTGGAGGACACCTTCGACGTGGACCTGCACGACCGGGTGCGGATCATGACCGAGGTCGGGCGGCTCGCCGACCGGTGTGTCCAGCGACTGCGGGCGTCCGGGCACTCGGGCCGCACCATCGTGCTCAAGGTCCGCCGCTACGACTTCTCGACGCTGACGCGTTCCGAGACGCTGCGCGGGCCCACGGACGACCCGGGGGTGGTGCGGGAGGCCGCCGGGCGGCTGCTCGACTCCGTGGACACCACGGGCGGCGTGCGGCTGCTCGGCGTGGGCGTCAGCGGACTCGCCGACTACACGCAGGAGGACCTGTTCGCGCAGGCCGCGGAGGAGCGGGCCGCGGAGGGACGGGCCGCCGAGGGGCAGGCCGTGGAGGAGCGGGCCGCGGAGGAGCCCGAAACGGAGGAGCCCCCGGTGGCCGCCGCGGAGGCCGAGCCGGTCGAGGACCCGGCTCAGCGGCGGTGGCTGGCCGGGCACGACGTGACGCACGCCGAGTACGGGCCGGGATGGGTGCAGGGCAGCGGCGTCGGGCGGGTCACGGTGCGCTTCGAGACGCCGACGTCGCTGGTGCCGGGGCGGGTGCGGACGTTCAGGGTGGACGACCCAGGCCTGGAGCCGTCGGAGCCGCTGCCTCTGGTCGAGACAACGGAGCGTCTGCCCCTGGTCGAGAAAGACGAGACCGAGACCGCGACGGGGACGGAGACGGAGACGGGGATCGGGATGGGGATCGGGACGGACGGGAAGGTCGAGACGGTAGCCGGGGCCGGGACCCCGGCCGGTCAGGAGTCTCCGTTGGCGAGGCGGCCGAAGTCGCGGTCGGAGGGCGGCGGACCGGGGTCGGGGGCCGCGATGTCCAGACCGTAGTGGTGGTAGAGCTGGATCTCCTGTTCCGGGGAGAGATGGCGGCCCACGCCGAAGTCGGGGGCGTCCTTGATCAGGGCGCGCTCGTACGGGACGTGCAGCGCCTCGTCGACCAGGGTGCTCGGTTCGAGCGGGACGAAGGCATCCCGGCTGAACAGGCCGGTCCGCACCGCCGCCCACTCCGGTACGCCGGTCGCGTCGTCGAGGTAGACCTCGTCCACCGTCCCGATCTTGCGTCCACTGCGGTCGTATGCCTTGCGGCCGATCAGGCTGCGCGGATCGATATCGGTCTGCACGGTCCCTCCAACTGGTCGCAACCGGTTACAACTGCTCCATAAGCACTACGAAAGTGCACATCGTGGGTGTTGGCCACTTGAGCAGTTGAACAAAGATTCGGTCTCGGACCTCGCTGGTAGGCTGGCAAACGGCTGCTGACCCCGCGCGGGAGAGTCCTCCGAAGTGCTCCTTGAGTGCTCGGCGGGCGCCGAAGGAGCAACTCCTCCCCGGAATCTCTCAGGCCCACGGACCGCACGGACGAGGTCACTCTGGAAAGCAGGACGGGGGATGCGCGGGCACTTCGGCCCGGGCGGAACCTTTCCTCACCGACGGTGAAAACCGGGTCGCCCCCACGCGCCCCGGTGAAGCTCTCAGGTTGAGATGACAGAGGGGGAGGCCGTCCGGGTACCCGCGCCGTGGTGCCCCTCGCAGGTCGTGCGACCAGGAGGCCTCCGTAATGACCGCCAACCGCATTCCGCTCAGCCAGCTGGAGCGTGGCATCCCGTTCGAGCAGCGCCACATCGGGCCCGATGCCGAGGCTCAGGCGAAGATGCTCGCGCAGCTCGGCTACGGCTCGCTCGACGAGCTGACTGCCGCCGCCGTTCCCGACGTCATCAAGAGCGCCGGGGCGCTGGGGCTGCCCGAGGCGCGGACCGAGGCCGAGGTGCTCGCCGAGCTGCGTCAGCTCGCGGACCGCAACCAGGTGCTCGCCCCGATGATCGGCCTCGGCTACTACGGCACCTTCACGCCGCCGGTGATCCTGCGCAACGTCATGGAGAACCCGGCCTGGTACACGGCGTACACGCCCTACCAGCCGGAGATCTCGCAGGGCCGCCTGGAGGCGCTGCTCAACTTCCAGACCATGGTCGCCGAGCTGACCGGCCTGCCGACGTCGGGCGCCTCCCTGCTCGACGAGGGCACCGCCGCCGCCGAGGCGCTCGCTCTTTCGCGGCGTGTGGGCAAGGTCAAGGGCGGGGTCTTCCTCGTCGACGCCGACACCCTGCCGCAGACCGTCGCCGTGATCCAGACGCGCGCCGAGCCGACCGGTGTCGAGGTCGTCGTCGCCGACCTGAGCGAGGGCATCCCGGCCGAGGTCGCCGAGCGCGGTGTCTTCGGTGTGCTGCTCCAGTACCCGGGCGCCTCCGGCCGGGTCCGCGACCTCAAGCCGGTCATCGACGCGGCCCACGAGCTCGGCGCGATCGTCACCGTCGCCGCCGACCTGCTCGCCCTCACCCTGCTCGCCTCGCCCGGCTCGCTCGGCGCGGACATCGCCGTCGGTACGACCCAGCGCTTCGGCGTCCCGATGGGCTTCGGCGGCCCGCACGCCGGGTTCATGGCCGTCCAGGAGAAGTTCGCCCGCTCCCTGCCCGGCCGCCTCGTCGGCGTCTCCGTCGACGCCGACGGCAACAAGGCGTACCGCCTGGCCCTGCAGACCCGCGAGCAGCACATCCGCCGCGAGAAGGCCACCAGCAACATCTGCACCGCCCAGGTGCTGCTCGCCGTCATGGCCGGCATGTACGCCGTCTACCACGGCCCGGACGGGCTGAAGCAGATCGCGCAGCGCACCCACCGCTACGCCGTCGTGCTCGCCGAGGGCCTGAAGGCCGCCGGTGTCGACGTCGCCCACGATGCCTACTTCGACACCCTCACCGTGCGGGTCCCGGGCAAGGCCGCAGCGGCCGTCGCCGCAGCCCGCGAGGGCGGGGTCAACCTGCACCCGGTCGACGCGGACACCGTCACCATCGCCTGCGACGAGACCACCACCCGGGCCCAACTGGCCGCAGTCTGGACCGCGTTCGGGGTCGACGCCGATGTCGAGGCGCTGGATGCCACGGCCGCCGACACCCTGCCCGCCGCCCTGCTGCGCGGCGACGACTTCCTGACCCACCCGGTCTTCCACCAGCACCGCTCCGAGACCGCGATGCTGCGCTACCTGCGCAAGCTCGCCGACCGCGACTACGCGCTCGACCGCGGCATGATCCCGCTCGGCTCCTGCACCATGAAGCTGAACGCGACCACCGAGATGGAGCCGGTGACCTGGCCCGAGTTCGGTCAGATGCACCCCTTCGCGCCGGTCGAGCAGGCTGCCGGCTACCTCACGCTCATCCGTGAGCTGGAGGAGCGGCTCGCCGAGGTCACCGGGTACGACGCGGTGTCCATCCAGCCCAACGCCGGTTCGCAGGGCGAGCTCGCGGGTCTGCTCGCGGTCCGCGCCTACCACCGCGCCAACGGCGACACCCAGCGCACCATCTGCCTCATCCCGTCCTCTGCGCACGGCACCAACGCCGCCAGCGCCGTGATGGCCGGCATGAAGGTCGTCGTCGTCAAGACCGCCGACGACGGCGAGGTCGACGCCGACGACCTGCGCGCCAAGATCGAGCAGTACCGCGACGAGCTCTCGGTGCTGATGATCACCTACCCGTCCACGCACGGCGTGTTCGAGGAGCACGTCGCCGAGATCTGCGGCCTGGTCCACGAGGCCGGCGGCCAGGTCTACGTCGACGGCGCCAACCTCAACGCCCTGGTCGGGCTCGCCAAGCCGGGCAAGTTCGGCGGCGACGTCTCGCACCTCAACCTGCACAAGACGTTCTGCATCCCGCACGGCGGCGGCGGCCCCGGCGTCGGCCCGGTCGGTGTGCGCGCGCACCTCGCGCCGTACCTGCCGAACCACCCGCTGCAGCCGACGGCCGGTCCGGAGACGGGCGTCGGCCCGATCTCGGCCGCCCCGTGGGGCTCGGCCGGCATCCTGCCGATCTCGTGGGCGTACGTACGTCTCATGGGCGGCGAGGGACTCAAGCGCGCGACCCAGGTCGCCGTGCTCGCCGCCAACTACATCGCCAAGCGCCTGGAGCCGCACTACCCGGTGCTCTACACGGGCCCGAGCGGACTCGTCGCGCACGAGTGCATCGTGGACCTGCGGCCGCTGTCCAAGGCGACCGGCGTCAGCGTCGACGACATCGCCAAGCGCCTGATCGACTACGGCTTCCACGCGCCGACCATGTCGTTCCCGGTGGCCGGCACGCTGATGATCGAGCCCACCGAGTCCGAGGACCTGGCCGAGATCGACCGGTTCTGCGACACGATGATCGCGATCCGCGGCGAGATCGAGAAGGTCGCCTCCGGCGTCTGGCCGGCCGACGACAACCCGCTCGCCAACGCCCCGCACACCGCGGCCGCGCTCGGTGGCGAGTGGAACCACGCCTACAGCCGTGAGGACGCCGTCTTCCCGGCCGGTGTGTCGGCCGCCGACAAGTACTGGCCGCCGGTCCGCCGCATCGACGGCGCGTTCGGCGACCGCAACCTGGTCTGCTCCTGCCCGCCGCTGGACGAGTACGACAACTGACCGACACATGCGTAAGGGCCGGTTCGGGGGTGCTCCCCGGGCCGGCCCTTGTGTTTCCGTACGGGACGAGTCCGCTCAGGATGCGTCCGTACGAGAGCTGTCCGTACGAGGCCGCGCTAGGCGGCGGTCGCCACCTGCTCGGCCGTGAGCGACCGGTGCGGGGCGATGATCTGCCCGTCCGGCAGCAGCTCACCGGTGTCCTCGAAGAGCAGGACACCGTTGCACAGCAGGCTCCAGCCCTGCTCCGGGTGGTGTGCCACGGGCTTCGCGGCTTCCCGGTCGGCGGAGAAGGCTGTCGGGCAGGCTGGCTGGTGCTGGCACATGGATGCGTTCTTTCGCTGCGTCGTGGTGAGTGTGCTGCGGCTCGATGCTTGGTTGTTCATGGCCGCCCCCCGTAGTAAGTCGGTCGGTCCGATCCCAGTGTTGCCCCACGGGCGTCAATCCGCAGGGATTTCGCGGCAGCGCTTCCTACTGCTTAATGACGTATCACCCGCACGGACGGTTCAGCTCAACTGGCTTGTCTTTTCGGATGGTTCGCAGTGGCCCGGCCGGACTAGCCCGTCTGGCGGAGGCGGCGCGTACGCAGCATAGACACACCGGTGCCCCGCGGCCACACCGGTCGCGGGGCACTTTTTCGCGCGTCGCCGAAGGCGAGGTCAGACGGGCTGGCCGAGCAGCGGCGCGGGAGCCAGACGCAGGGTCAGGACCGGCAGCAGTTCGCTGACCCGCAGCGGGCGGTGGGCGCAGATGCCGGGCGGGGCGGGTGCGAGCGGCACCAGCAGATCGTGCGGTGCGGGCGTGCCGGAGGCTCCGTCGACGGTGGTGGCGCCGTGCAGCCACAACGTGAGCATGTACAGCTCGGGGACCGAGAGCAGCCGGGGCTGGTAGTGCGTGGTGAGCAGTTCGGCCTGGCGCAGGGCGCGCGCGGTCGAGGCGATGTAGGGGCCCTCGAAGAAGTGCGAGAAGGCCCAGCCGTCCGGAGTGAGCCGGGTGTCCGCGGCGGCGACCGGGCGGTCGGGGTCGCTGATGAGGAAACGCCAGCCGGCCAGGCGGGTGCGCGGGGTCCGGCCGCCCGGGGTGATTCCGTCCAGGACGTGGAGCGGGAGCGGGAGTTCGGGGGTGAGCGGACCTGGGGCGGAGCGGAGGGCCGGGGTGCGGGCCTCGCGGACGGCGGTGGGGGAACCGAGTGCCGCGAGGACGCTGCGCAGGGCGGGCGCGGGGGCCGGGGGGACATGCAGCGGCATGGTGGGTCGCCTCTCACTTCGGAGACACGGTGATGCGTGGGCGGTGCGGACGGCGCTGTCTGCGGTGCGGGGTCAGAGGGGGGCCGACAATCGATGGCCGGGGCGCCAACTCTCTGCCTCGTTTGCGGAGTTTATACGACACGTGTTCACGCAGTGTTTCGGCTAGCTGTCGTCGATATTGCCCGCAAGTCGGTATCAGGTCCTTCTGTGCGGACCGTTTACCCGAGGAAATGTCGTAGGCGAGTCCCCCACCTGGAAAGGTGCCCCGCCGGGGGTCGGCCGAATCTCGTCGGTGTTTTTCACCATTGCCGCGACGGTGGTAACTGCCCGTTGCGGTATGCCCGCTGAATGTGCCGGAGGCCGCCGCTTGTGAGACTACTCTTCCGGCGCTGCCCGCGCAGGCGTTATGGATCAGTAAGGCTGGGCATTATCGACCGTGACGCGAGCGGCCGGTGTCGCTGGCTGCCCATTCGAGGAGGGACCCTTCGATGGGGGAGAAGGTCGTGGCAGGCGGATTCGACCTGTCCGATCGGCACCGCTACCGGGACAAGCTACAGCAGTGCCTGGAGGGGCTCGGGAGGCTCCTGGCCCAGAAGCGGTTCGACCGCCCCAGGAACATGATGGGGCTGGAGCTGGAACTGAATCTCGCGGGTCGTGACGGTATGCCGCGCATGATGAATGCCGAGGTACTCGAACGCATCGCGAGCAGGGATTTCCAGACCGAACTCGGAATGTTCAACCTGGAAGTGAACATAGCTCCGCACCGGCTGGGCGGCCGCGTATTCGATCAACTCGCCGAGGAGTTGAGGACCGGGCTCGGGTATGCCGATCGCAAAGCCGCCGAGGTCGACGCCGGAATCATCATGATCGGAATTCTGCCGACCCTGACCCAGGACGATCTCGTACCCGGGAATCTTTCCGACGTCGATCGCTACGCCCTGCTCAACGATCAAATAGTGGCGGCCCGCGGAGAGGATTTCACCCTCGACATCCAGGGGGTGGAACGGCTCGTGTGCTCATCCGCCTCGATCACCCCCGAAGCGGCCTGCACGTCCGTGCAGTTGCATCTCCAGGTGACGCCCGCACGGTTCGCCGCGGTGTGGAACGCGGCGCAGGTGGTCACGGCGGTGCAGATCGTGCTCGGCGCCAACGCGCCCTTCCTGTTCGGGCGGGAGCTGTGGCGCGAGTCGCGGCCGCCCCTGTTCGAGCAGGCCACGGACACCCGACCGGCCGAGCTGCGCGCCCAAGGGGTGCGCCCGCGCACCTGGTTCGGGGAGCGCTGGGTGACGTCCGCGTACGAGCTCTTCGAGGAGAACCTGCGCTTCTTCCCGCCGCTGCTTCCCATCTGCGACGAGGAGGAGCCGCTGCGCGTCATTGCGGACGGCGGCGTGCCGCGCCTCAAGGAACTGGTGCTGCACAACGGCACGATCTACCGCTGGAACCGGCCGGTGTACGGGATCGCCGACGGCGTGCCGCACCTCAGGGTGGAGAACCGGGTGCTCCCGGCCGGGCCCACCGTCACTGACGTGCTGGCCAACGCGGCCTTCTACTACGGCCTGGTGCGGGCGCTCGCGGAGGAGTCCCGGCCGGTGTGGACGCGGCTGCCCTTCGAGTCGGCCGCCGCCAACTTCGACACGGCGTGCCGGTACGGCATCGACGCCGAGCTGCTCTGGCCGGTGCCGCGGCGCGGCGGCGGGCTCGCCCGGGTGCCCGCGGTCAAGCTCGTACGCGATGAGCTGCTGCCCCTTGCGGCGGCCGGCCTCGACGCGTGGGGGGTGGAACCGGCCGACCGGGAGCACTACCTCGGCATCATCGAGGAGCGGTGCCGGCGCCGCGTGAACGGGGCGTCCTGGCAGGTCGACACCTACCACCAGGCGCTGGCCGCCGGGCTGGACCGGGACGCAGCCCTCGCGGCCACCACTCGGCGCTACCGGGAGCTGATGCTCGGGGGCGAGCCGGTGCACACCTGGCCGACCGCCTTTCCCGGCCGGTCGACGGGCTAACCGCGGTGCTGGGCCTGGCCCAGAGCCATGATCGCCTGGAGGATCACGGCCTGGATGTCGGCCGGGTCGTTCACCTGGTACCCGGCGCCGCCGGTCGCCTTCGCGATCTGCCGCACCTCGTCCCTGTCGGCGTCCGGGCCGACCGCGATGGCGATCAGCGGCACCGGCTTCGAGGGATCGGTGAGCTTCTGCAACTGCGTGACGAGGTCGGCCCGCGAGATGCTGCCCGGGTCCTCGTTGGCGCCGTCGGTCAGCAGCACCACCGCGTTGAACTTGCCCCTCGCGTACGTGGAGGTCGCCTCCTTGTACGCGGCCAGCGTCGTGTCGAAGAGCCCGGTCGCGCCACCCGGCACCGGCTGCAGTGCGGCGAACGCCGCCGACAGCCTGTCGCGCTGGGTGCGGCCGCCGGCCGCCGGGTCGCCGAGCCGGGCGGTCGGCACCAGGCGGCGGTAGTCGCGTGAGCCGTCGAGGTGCGTGGAGAAGTCCCACAGCCCGATCTCGTCCTCGGGCGTGAACTGCGTAAGTGCCTGGATCAGCGAGGCCTTGGTGACCTCCATGCGCGATTGCCCGCCCGAGCCGGGCACCGTGGCCGCCATCGAACCCGAGGCGTCCACCACCGTCGTCAGCCGTGCGCTCTGCACGGTGATCGTCCACATGCCGAGCGTGTCCTGCAGCTCCTGGGCCGACGGCGGGTCGGCGGTGGCGCTCGCGTACGGCTGCGGCGAACTGCCCCCGGCGGCCGAGGCGACCGGGCCGGCGGCGGGCTTGCCCGGCGTACGGAAGCCCTGCCCGGCAAGGACCCGGACGGACTCGGGGTCGCCGAGCAGCGTCAGGAAACGCATCGCGGCCCGGCTCTCATCGGTGCTCATGCCCGCCTCGCGCACCATCGTGTACGGATAGTCGAGCTGGGCGGCGCCGTCCTTGGGGTAGAAGAGCCGCAGCCCCTGACCCGCGCCGTGCGAGGCGTTGTAGGCGAAGGCCGCCTGCTCGGACAGGACCACCGCCTGGTTGCGGCGCGCATCGCCGGTCTCGGCCGCCGAGCTGTCGCGGGCGAGGGTGCCTGCCACCTGCCCGTCGCTGGCGGAGACCCGCTGCGAGAGCAGCTTGGCGAGGGCCGCGGTGCGGGTGCTGCCATCGGGTCCTTGGCCGGCCGCCGACTTGCCGATACTGCTCAGGGCGAGCAGCCCGGCCGCGCTGTGCGCCGGATCGGCCGCGCCGAGGCGCACCTTGCCGTCCTGGGCGGCCGCCTCGGTCAACTCCGCCCAGGTGTACGTCCTTTGAGGCCAGCCGAGGGACTTGGCGGCGGCCGGCACCGCGGCGAGGGCGACGGGCGAGTCGGCGACGTGGCCCGCGGTGACGACGGAGGCCGACCCGCTGGTGTCCTTCGCCCGGTCCACCCACAGCGAGGCGTCGGGAATCCACACCGAGAAGTCGGGTTTGGCGCCTGAAGTGAACGAAGCCGCGACCTCGTAGGAGTCCCGGGCGGTCACCCGGACGTCCATGCACGAGCCGTCCGAAGTGATCTTCTCCTTGCGGGCCCGGTCCGCGACGGCCTTCACGGCGGGCGCCACATCGGGGGAGGCGACCAGATCCAGCCGCACGGCGGAGGCGGCACAGGAGTGGCTGAAGGTGAGCAGACCGCGCTGTACGGCGATGGCCGTGCCCCCGGCCACGGCCAGGACGAGAGCGGTCGCGAGGGCGACCGTGCGCCGCCGCGCGGAGCCCCTGCCCTCCCCGGTGCTCCCGGTCGCGGCGTCGTCGGGCAAGCTGTGACGTCCCATGGCGGTGGTGCCCCTCCTTGAATCCCGAACAAGGAAAAAGGGAGACCGCACCATCGCAATGGCGCCCGTCCCCCGGCCTGTCGCGCGCGATCTTCGTAATTTCTTTCGAGACCCTAGCGGGGCGGCGGTGGGGATGGAACGGGATTCGTCAACTGGAGGCAGGTGTGCAGGTGGAGGCCGAGCGCGTGGCTGATTCTCTTCCCGAAGAGGGGACTTCACCGCGGATCCTGCGGTCCGAGACCGTGCTCGTACTCGCGCTCTCGCTCGGCGCGAGCGGGGTGTCGGCGCTGATCAGCTTCATCGGCTCGCTCACCAAGCCGGGCGGCCTCAAGCACCAGGCGGCCACTCTCAACACCTCGTACGCTCCCGGGCGGCCGTGGCTCGATCTCGCCTGGCAGCTCTTCGGCATCGCGACGGCGCTCGTGCCGGTCGCGCTCGTCGCGCACCTGCTTCTCCGCGAGGGGACCGGTGGCCTGCGGGTGATCGGCTTCGACCGGATGCGGCCCTGGTCCGACCTCGGCCGGGGCGTACTGATCGCCGCCGGGATCGGCAGCGCTGGGCTCGCGTTCTATCTGGTGGCGCGGGCGGCGGGCGGCAATCTGACCGTCGTCCCCGAGTCGCTGCCCGACGTGTGGTGGAAGTACCCCGTACTCATTCTCTCGGCGCTGCAGAACTCCGTGCTCGAAGAAGTGATCGTCGTCGGGTATCTGCTGCGCAGGCTCGGCCAGTTGGGGTGGACACCGATGGCCGCGCTCGTCGCGAGCTCGGTGCTCCGTGGCTCCTACCACCTCTACCAGGGCATCGGCGGCTTCATCGGCAACATGGTGATGGGCGTGGTCTTCGTCCTGCTCTACCGGCGCTGGCAGCGCGTCGGCCCGCTCGTGGTGGCGCATGCGCTGCTCGACGTCGGGGCCTTCGTCGGATACGCGCTGCTCGCCGGGAAGGTGAGCTGGCTGCCGACGATGTGAGCGGTCGGGAGCGGGAGAAGTAAGGGGCGTACGTCTATTGCGTATGCCCCTTACGTCGTTCGAGGCGTCCCCCTGGGGCGCGTTGTTGAGGCGGCGCCGGGGTGCGTCGTGAGCCGTGTCCCTAGGGCGCGGTCAGCAGCTCGCCGTCAATGACCGTCACCGCGCGTCCGGTGAGCAGGGTGCGCTCGCCGCGTACCTCGGTACGGACGAGGCCGGAGCGGGCCGAGGCCTGGAGGCCGGTCAGCTCGGCGCGGCCCAGGCGCGCCGACCAGAACGGGGCGAGCGCGGTGTGGGCGCTGCCCGTCACCGGGTCCTCGTCGATGCCGACGTTGGGGAAGAAGCAGCGCGAGACGTAGTCGTATCCGGCGGAGGGGTCCGCGGCCGCGGCCGTCGCGATGATGCCGCGCCGGGAGTGCCGCCCCAGCGCGCGGGCGTCGGGCGCGAGCGCGCGTACGGCCGCCTCGTCGGGCAGCTCCACGAGAAGGTCGCCGATGTCGGCCGAGGTGTCGTGGACCGAGACGACCGGTGCGCCGAGCGCCTCGGCGAGGCCGTCCGGGACGGCCTCCTCCTTGAGAGGCGACGTTGGGAAGTCCAGGGTGATCGTGCCGTCCTCGGCGGCGGTCGCCCTGAGGATGCCGCAGCGCGCGGCGAACCGCACCGTCCCGGACGCGGCTGCCGTGGAGTGCAGGACGTGCGCGGTGGCCAGCGTGGCGTGGCCGCACATGTCGACCTCGGTGGCCGGGGTGAACCAGCGCAGCGCCCAGTCCGCGTCCCCGCCCGGCGGCAGGGGGTGCGCGAAGGCGGTCTCGGCGTGGTTGACCTCGCGGGCCACGTCCTGGAGCCAGTCGTCCGCCGGGAAGGCGTCGAGCAGCAGGACGCCGGCGGGGTTGCCGGCGAAGGGGCGGTCGGTGAAGGCGTCGACGATTCGAATGCGCATGGCGGCACCGTACGGGACGGGAAAACCCGCAGGCCAAGGCCAATTCGCGGTGGCTGGACCGCTTCCGGGGGCGGCCCTCGTCCGGAAGGGGGTTGTCAAGCGACTGTCACCGATATATCGTTGACGCATCGCGACAGATCAACGATGGAAGGAAACGAACCATGCGTTCACATGGATACGGACAGCAAGGACCCGGCCATCGCGGTCGGGGTGACTTCGAGGGGCGGCGTTCCGCCTTCGGCCCCTTCGGTCCCGGCTTCGGCGGGGGACCGTGGGGCGGACCGTTCGGTCCCGGCGGCCGTGGCGGCCGGGGTGGTCCGCGGGGCAGGGCGCGGCGCGGGGATGTCCGCGCGTCGATCCTGGCCCTGCTCAAGGACCGGCCGATGCACGGCTACGAGATGATCCAGGAGATCGGCGAGCGCAGTGGCGGGGCCTGGAAGCCCAGCCCGGGCTCGGTCTACCCCACCCTCCAGCTCCTGGAGGACGAGGGCCTGATCGCCAGTGAGAGCGAGGGCGGCAAGAAGCTGTTCACGCTCACCGACGCCGGGCGCACGGAGGCCGAATCGGGAGCCGAGGCTCCCTGGGAGGACGCGGGGCGCGGAGTCGACTGGGAGGCCATGCATGAGATCCGGCAGGCCGGCTTCGGCCTGATGGAGGCGTTCGGCCAGGTCTGGAAGACCGGCTCCGCCGACCAGCGCCAAAAGGCCCTCGCCGTCATCAACGACGCCCGGAAGAAGCTCTATCTGATCCTTGCCGACGAGGACTGAACCAAGCCTTGCGGCAGGTCGGGCAGGCTGTCGGCTGGGCTTTCCGGCCGGCAGCACTGTCTTGGGGGCCTTCGCCCCCGGTGGTCATAGGGTGACAATTCGGCCTTCCGGCCGTTAAGTCGGTCATGAACATTCGAAGCTCTGTCCAAGTCCTCGGTGCCCTTGCCGCGGCCGCGCTGCTCACGATGTCCGCCGCCTCCGCGCAGGCCGACCCCGGGCCCGAGTACAGCAAGGTCGCCCGGGTCGGGGGCGTCTGGGACTCCTCCGGCCGATGCGTCGAGGGCCCCCGGTATCTGACGAAGGCGGAGGCGGAGGAACTGGGCCGGGAGATGGCCTACGTCGCCTACACCTCGGCCGACATTCCCAACACCCCGGGGAAGAACGGGTGCCTGCTGGGCAACTCCGAATGACGCCGGTGGCCGGTGGATCCGAGAGGCCGTTGCGGCACGTAGCTCTGTGATCGGATCGCAAGAAGCTCGCGCAGACGCCCGGCCGGGATTTCCCGGCCGGGCGTCTGCGCGTGGTCGGCCGCGGGGCCTTCGCCCGCTCAGGCGCACAGCCCCCCGAGCTTGCGCAGTGACTCGTTCAGGGCGGCCGTCGCCGAGTCCTTGAGCTTGCCTGCCATGAGCGAGACCGCGGCGCCCGTGAACTCGCCGTCGATGCGGACCGTGGTGGCCGCGCCGTCGGGGACGACCGTGTAGCGGTTGGCGACGTTCACGCCCATCGGGCCCTTGCCCCGGATGCCGAACACCCGGCCTGCCTCGAACTCGTCCACCGTCCATGCGACTTCGGCGGGGAAGCCCATGAGCTTCATGTTCTCCGCGTAGGTCGCGCCCAGCTCCAGCTTCTCGGGGCCGCCCGCGGGGAAGCTGGTGTGCGTGGCGTTCCACTCGCCGTACGAGGAGAAGTCGGTGAGCTGTGCCCAGACCTTCTCGGCCGGAGCCTCGATACGTGCCTCCGCGCTGACCTCGGCCATGCGACCACTCCTTCGTGGGACTGTGACGGGGACGTGCGCGGAACGTAGCGGGAGGCGGACGAACATTCAATACTGATGAACCGTCAGATTCCTGCGGTCCCGATGCCTGCGCCAAGAGGCTGTCCCATGCCCCGCCCCGCGCGCTGCGCTCAGATCTTCTGGGTCTCAAGGGCCCAGATCTGCGCGGAGTCGAACAGGTCCGAGGCGCGCGGGCGCACGGACTCGTCGTGGCAGTGGAACGCGGCCCAGAACAGATCGCCCGGCAGGGCCTCGCGCGGCGCGTACACCCGGTACACGTACTGCAGTCCGTCCTGGGCCAGGAGGGCGACCATCCAGCACATCGGCGCTCCCTCGGCGGGCGGTGGGGACGGCTGTGTCATGCGGGAAGGACGAGTCCGGACGGCGGTGCGGTTGCACCGGGGGCGCGGGGCCCGGAACGCCACGCGCCCGAGGGTTGCCCTCAGGGGGGAGATTTCCGAGATCTCATCCGTAAGGAGGAGAACCCGGTCATCCGTGCCCAACTTTCGCGGGAGAACGAATGCTCCTCCTCGGGGATGTTCTTCGCGCCATCGGCTGATGAGGTTGAGGGGTGCACCGTCCTACCCCAGGGGCCCCTCACCAGGTCCCGTCCCCCGCAGACATCGAAGCCCGACTCACCGCGGAGCTGGCCTCGGTGGTCGCGGGCGCCCGCAGGCGTGCGCTGCGCGACGGGGACCGGCAGCTGGACACCGCGCATCTGCTGCACTCGCTGATGGAGAGCGGCCCCGAGGTGCGGGCCGCGTTCGAGGACGGAGCGCAGGTGGCGCGCGTGCTCGGGTACCTGGTGCAGCGCAGCATCGGGTACGGGCTGCGCTGGCAGGGATCCGTCGAGGACTCCGGGGCGGTGCCGCTGATGACGCAGCCCGGCTGGTCGCCCAGCGCCCTGGCGGCGATGGAGTACGCGCTGCGCCGGGCCGCCGCGCGCGGCGGTGACCAGGTCACCGGGCGGGACCTGCTGGCCGCGCTCGCCGCCGACCCCGAGTGCCGGGCCGTCCAGGTCTTCCAGCACGCGGGAGTGGACGCGGCCGCACTGGCCGACGGCTTGGGAGAACCGTCCGACCAGGGTCTGGACGACCGCCTGGGTGAGCCCTCCCCGCAGGTCTGAAAGCCCTTGGCCGGCCGGCTCGGCCAGGCCGCCCGGCAAGGCCCGAACGCCCCCGAATCAGGCCGAGCCGAGGCTTTGCGGGCGGGCCGGAACGCGCTCCCCGTCTCGACAGGTGTCACGCGGATGACGGTCCTGACCCGGGCTGCCATGATGTGCCGATGCACGCGTCTCAGGGAAGAAGCGTCGGCCTGGGACTCGCCCTGGTGTCGGCCTTCGCGTTCGGTGGTTCAGGTGTGGCGGCCAAGCCGCTCATCGAAGCGGGGCTCGACCCGCTGCACGTGGTGTGGCTGCGGGTGACCGGGGCCGCGCTCGTCATGCTCCCGGTGGCCTGGCGCCACCGCCGCCTGGTGCTGCGCAAACCCGCGCTGCTCGCAGGGTTCGGACTGCTTGCCGTCGCCGGCGTCCAGGCCTGCTACTTCGCCTCCATATCGCGCATACCCGTCGGTGTCGCCCTCCTCGTCGAATACCTGGCGCCCGCACTCGTCCTCGGCTGGGTCCGGTTCGTGCAGCGCAGGCCGGTGAGCCGCGCGGCCGCGCTCGGTGTGGTGCTCGCCGTCGGCGGGCTCGCCTGTGTCGTCGAGGTCTGGTCCGGGCTGAGCTTCGACGCGGTCGGACTGCTCCTCGCGCTCGGCGCGGCCTGCTGCCAGGTCGGCTACTTCGTCCTGTCCGACCAGGGCGGCGAGGGCGACGACGCGGCCGACCCGCTCGGCGTCATCGCCTACGGCCTGCTCATCGGCGCACTCGTCCTGACCGTCGTGGCCCGGCCCTGGGACATGAAGTGGTCGGTGCTCGGCGGCAGCGCCGACATGAACGGCTCCCAGGTGCCCGCCGTGCTGCTCCTGTGCTGGATCGTGCTGATCGCGACCGTCGTCGCGTACGTCACCGGGGTCATCTCGGTGCGCAAGCTCTCGCCGCAGGTGGCCGGCGTTGTCGCCTGTCTGGAGGCCGTGCTCGCGACCGTCTTCGCCTGGGTGCTGCTCGGCGAACACCTCTCGGCGCCGCAGATCATCGGCGGCGCGGTGGTCCTGACCGGCGCGTTCATCGCCCAGTCCTCGGCCCCCAGAGCCGCCTCGGGGCCGGTCGCCTCGGGCGGTCCCGCGCCCGCCGAAGGGGAGTTGTCGGCCGGGCAGTCCGCCGCCTAAGGTGACGATCATGCATTCGACCGTACTGCCGCCTCCCGCCGCGTAACGCGGGCGGCCGCGCTCCTGACGAAGACCCGGCTCGGGCAGTCCCCGAGCGGCTCGTCGCTGCCCGCGTACTCCCACGCCAGCGTCCAGCCAGCTGTCTTCCTCTTCGGAGTACGTACGTGTCGAACTCTTCAACGGGCCTTGCCATGGGCCCCTCCGCCACCCTGCCCGTCGGGCGCGGTCTGCTCTACCTGGCCTTCGCCGGAGTCGCCTGGGGCACCGCGGGCGGCGCCGCCGCCCTGGTCTTCGGGGCCAGCGACCTCGGTCCGCTCGCCCTGTCCTTCTGGCGCTGCGCGGGCGGTCTCGTCCTGCTGCTCGGCGCGATGGCGCTGCGCCGCCGCCCCGTGCCCAAGGCCGCCGAACCGCGCGGACGCCGGCTGCTGCGCATCCTCGGCAACGGCATCGGCCTGATGATCTTCCAGAGCGCCTACTTCGCGGCCGTCGAAGCCACCGGACTCGCGGTCGCGACCGTGGTGACCCTGGGCGCGGGACCCGTCCTCATCGCGCTCGGCGCCCGCGTCGCCCTGGGCGAGCGGATCGGCTGGGCCGGCACCGCGGCCGTGGCCGGGGCGCTCGCCGGGCTCGCGGTCCTGTGGATCGGCAACGGCGGCGGCACGGTCCGGCCCGCCGGGGTCGTCCTCGCCCTGGTGTCGGCTGCCGGGTATGCGGCCATCACCCTGCTGACCAGGTGGCTCGGGCGCGACGGAGGCGCCGCCGACCCGTCGGCCACCACCGCTTGGGCCTTCGGTGTAGCGGCCCTTTGCCTGCTCCCCTTCGCGGGCGCGGAGGGCCTGCTTCCGCACACGGTGGAGCCGATGCGGGTGGTCTTCCTGCTGCTGTACGTGGCGGCCGTGCCCACCGCGCTCGCGTACGCCCTCTACTTCGCCGGGGCCGCGGTCGTACGCGCCGCGACCGTCTCCGTGATCATGCTCTTGGAGCCGGTCAGCGCGGCCGTGATCGCGGTGTCGGTGCTCGGCGAGCACATCACCGCGGCCACCGCGGCGGGCACCACACTGCTGCTCCTCGCGGTGATCGGGCTCGCGGCGGCCGAGACGAGGCAGGCGGCCAGGTCGCGCCGAGAGGCGGTGGCGCTGTAGCGCGCGGTGGGTCCCCGCCGGATGGGGCCCCACCCTCTCGTGACGCGTACGCGGCGCGGCTGCCTCAGAGAGCCGACAGGTAGTCCGGCACGGGCAGCGCCGGGTCCAGGCCGTCCGCCGGGACGGGGGCGCCGTAGCCCGGGGTGAGCGGCAGGACGCCGGACCAGTGCGGGAGAGCCAGGTCCTCGGGGTCGTCGTTCGGGCCGCCGGTGCGGAGCTTGGCCGAGACCTCGTTCAGGTCGAGGCTGATCACCGCGGTGGCGGCCAGCTCCTTCGCGTTCGCCGGGCGCGAGTCGAGGGAGCGGCCCGGGACGACGTGGTCCACCAGCGCGTCGAGCGCGGCGCGCTTCTCCTCGGGGTCGGTGACATCGTGGGCGATGCCGTGCACCACGACCGAGCGGTAGTTGATCGAGTGGTGGAAGGCGGACTTGGCCAGGACCAGGCCGTCGACGTGGGTCACGGTCAGGCACACCGGAAGGCCGGGGTCGGCCTGACCCGCCGCGCGGAGCGGGCGGGAACCGGTCGAGCCGTGTACGTAGAGCCGCTCGCCGGCCCGGGCGAAGAGCGTGGGCAGCACCACGGGTGCGCCGTCGCGGACGAAGCCCAGGTGGCAGACGTACGCCTGGTCGAGGATGCCGTGCACCAGCTCGCGGTCGTACGAGGCCCGCTCGCGCGAGCGGGTCGGTACGGTGCGGTCGGTCGCCTGGTAGGGGGCTGCGGTCGCGGTGTCCGACATTGCGATCTCCATTGCACTAGTGCATAATGTGGTTTGTGCTAGGAGAATATCGGATCGAGGGGCGCCGTGCATCGGAGATTGCCGAGAGCGTGGAGCGCGCGGTGGGCGCCGGAGGGCTCGAACCGGGTCAACTGCTGCCTCCACTAAGGGAGTTGGCGACCGAGCTCGGCGTGAATCCCAACACCGTCGCGGCCGCCTACCGGCTGCTGCGCGACCGCGGGGTGATCGAGACGGCGGGCCGGCGCGGCAGCCGCGTGCGCCCGAGGCCCGCGAGCACCGCCCGCGACCTCATCCGCGTGGACGTGCCCGAAGGCGTACGCAACATCGCCGACGGCAACCCCGACGCGACGCTGCTCCCGCCGCTCGGCGAGGCACTGGCCGCCGCCGCGCGCAGCAATGCCGAACGGCCCGGGCGGTACATGTACGGGCAGGAGCCCGTGGACGAGGATCTCGCGCGCCTCGCCCGCGCCGGGTTCGACCAAGGGGGCGTGCCGGACGGGCCGGTCGGCGTGCTCTCGGGTTCGCTCGACGCCATCGAGCGGGTGCTCACCTCCCACCTGCGCCCCGGCGACGCGGTGGCGATCGAGGACCCCGGCTGGGGCGCGCTCCTCGACCTCGTGCCGGCGCTGGGGCTGCGGCCCGAACCCATGGCGCTCGACGACGAGGGCCCGCTGCCCGCGGGGCTCGAACGCGCCCTGGCTGCGGGCGCCAAGGCCGTCGTGATTACCTGCCGGGCGCAGAACCCGACGGGCGCGGCCGTGAGCGCGGCCCGCGCCCGGGCCCTGCGCAAGGTCCTCGCCGGGCACCCCGGGGTGCTGCTCATCGAGGACGACCACGGCCACGGCATGGTCGACCTGCCGCTGCACCCGGTCGCCCCGGTCACCGAGCACTGGGCTTTCGTACGGTCCGTGGCCAAGGCGTACGGGCCGGATCTGCGGCTCGCCTTGCTGACCGGGGACGCCGTCACCCTCGACCGGGTGCGCGGGCGCCAGCGGCTCGGGCCCGGCTGGGTCAGCCGGCTGCTCCAGCGGGCCGTCGTCGAGCTGTGGACGTCGGGCGCCGTCGACCCGGCGAAGGTCGCGCGCTCGTACCGCGAACGGCGCGAGGGCCTGCTGCGGGCGCTGCGCGAGCGGGGCGTCGAGGCACACGGCCGCAGCGGCTTCGTCGTGTGGGTGCCGGTGCCGGACGAGACGGGCGCGGTGTCCCGGCTGCTGCACGCGGGCTGGGCGGTGGCGCCCGGCGCCCGCTTCCGGTTGGCGTCGGCGCCCGGCGTGCGGCTCACGGTGTCGAGCCTGGCCCTGGACGAGATCGGGCCGCTCGCGGACGCGATTGCCTCCGCGATCGGCCCGGGCCCCGGGACGCGCTACGCCTACTGAGCCTTCGGCTTCGCGCGGGCGCGGCTCTGGGTGAGGGCCGCGCCCGCGAGGACGACGGCCGCGCCGACCGGCGTGTTCCAGCTGAGGCTCTCGCCGAGGAGCGCGACACCGGCGGCCGTGGCAATCACCGGGATGAAGTAGGTGACCATCTGCGCGGTCGTCGGGCCCACCTCGTTGACGAGCCCGTACTGGACGAGCACCGCGAGACCCGTGCCGAGCGCGCCGAGCGCCGCGACCGCGAGCAGCGGGACGAGCGGGAAGGAGCTCGGGAAACCGGCGAACAGCGGGGTGACCAGGGCCAGCTGGAGGGTGGCGACGCCGAGTTGCGAGCCGATCAGGGACAGGTTGGAGTGGCCGCTGCCCGCCAGTGTGCGCCGGACGTAGATCCAGCCGACCGGGTAGCAGAGCGAGGCGAGCAGCGCCATCGCGGTGCCGGTGACGTCGAGGCCGTGGAAGCCCTGCCAGGCGCCGAGCACCGTGAGCACCCCGAGGAAGCCGAGGCCGAGCCCCGCGACCCGGCGGCGGGTCGGCCGGTCCTCGGAGAGCGCCACCATGGACAGCGCCATGCCCCACAGCGGCGAGGTCGCGTTGCAGATGCCGGCCAGTGTCGAGGGGATCGTCAGTTCCGAGTACGCGAAGAGCGAGAACGGCGCGGCGTTGAGGAGCAGCGCCGCCACCGTGAGGTGCAGCCAGGTGCGGCGCCCGCGCGGCAGCCGCTCGCGCTTGACGGCCATCGCCACGGCGAGCACCAGCGTGCCGAAGAGCAGCCGTCCGAAGGTGACCTGGAACGGGGCGTAGCCGTCCGTACCGACCTTGATCAGCAGAAAACTGAAGCCCCAGATCAGCGAGAGTGCCGCGAACCGGATGCGCCAGTCGAGGGCGGGGCGGCGCGGGACGGTCGTCGAAGTCGGCGTGGAGGAGGTGGCCCGGGACGGGGCGGTGGTGCTCATGACGACCAGGATGAGGGCCAGAACTACGTAGCACAAGCGAGAAAGCATGCGTGTGATCGGTTAGCATCGCTTACATGTTGAATCTGGAGCGCCTGCGCACCCTCGACGCGGTGGCCCGGCACGGCTCGGTGGGCGGCGCGGCCGACACCCTGCACGTGACCACCTCCGCCGTCTCCCAGCAGCTCGCCAAGCTGGAGCGGGAGGCCGGCCAGCCGCTGCTCGCCAAGAACGGGCGCGGCGTGCGGCTCACCGACGCCGGCCGGCTGCTCGCCGAGCACGCCTCGCGCATCCTGTCCCAAGTGCAGGTGGCCCAGGCCGAGTTGGAGGCCCAGCGCGGCCGGGTCGTCGGCGAGCTCAGGATCGCCGGGTTCGCCACCGCCGCCCGGGGCCTGTTCCCCGCCGCGCTCGCCTCGCTGCGCGCCGAGCATCCAAAGCTCGCCGTCCGCTCCGACGAGCTGGAGGCCGACGAGTCCGTGCGGGGCGTGCTGCTCGGCGACCTCGATCTCGCGCTCGTACTCGACTGGTACAACAAGCCGCTGCCGCTGCCCGACGGGCTCGCCAAGCGGGCGGTCCTCGACGACCTCGCGGACGTCGCCCTGTCCGCCGGTCATCCGCTGGCCGGCCGCGAGGTGGTGGACCTGGAGGAGTTCGCCGACGACGAGTGGATCACCTGGCCCGAGGGTGAGTTCTGCAACGAGTGGCTGATGTTCACCCTGCGCGGCAAGGGCATCGAGCCGAGAATCGCCCACGTGGCCCGCGAACATGCCACCCAACTCGCCCTGGTGGAAGCCGGGTTGGGGGTCAGCATCGCCCCGCGCCTGGGCCGGGGCCCGATCCCCGACGGGGTGCGGGTGGTCCCGGTGCGCGACGCGATGAGCCGCCATGTGTACGCGGTGTGGCGCGCCGACGCCGACCGCAGGCCCTCGATCCGGGCGGCGGTCGACGCGCTGGCGGTGGCGGGGGAGCGGCTCGCCTGAGGGTTACCGCGCGAAGTCGCCGCCCAGCTTGCGGAAGTCCCACGACACCACCGTGTCCGGGGTCAGCCGAAGCCAGGCGTGCCGCCCGTCGTGGACCATCTCCTCAAGGCCGAAGTTCTTCGCCGCGAACAGCCGCTCCACATCGGCGAGTTCAGGACACGGCTCGCCGGTGCGCGGGGCCTCGCCGACCGGGACGACGCTGCCGCTCAGCTCCACCCCGCGCAGCTGCCCGTACTCCGTGCCGTCGTCCACCACCACCGCGACGCGCGGGTCCTTGCCGAGCTGGGTCCAGCGGCGGCTGCGGGTGATCGAGTACAGCCAGAGCGAGCCACCGTGCCAGACGTACCAGAGCGGGGCGACGTGCGGCCTTCCGTCGGCCGAGACCGTGGCGACCCGGCAGGTGCGCTGCTCGCCGAGGAAGGCGTCGCGCTCCTCGTCGGTCATCATGATCCGGCGGCCCCGGCGCTGTGTGACGGTCATCTGCGCCATCCCTTCCACGGTTGCGTGCAGGCATCTGACGGTACGTCAGGAATCATGGCGCGCTCTTCCCTCGGCACGCAATGGCGGTTAGCCTCCCGCGCCATGGCGACGAAGGAACTCCTCGCGGAACAGCTCGACCCCTCCTCCACGGTCCTGATGACCGTGGAGTGCCAGCAGGGCGTGGTCGGCGCGGACAGCGCGCTGCCCGAACTCGCCAAGGAGGCGAGGGAGTCGGGAGCGCTGTACAACGTGGCCCGCCTGGTGGCGGGCGCGCACGAGGCGGGTGTCCAGGTGCTGCACGCGGTCGCGGAGCGCCGCCCCGACGGGCGCGGGGCCAACCGCAACGCGCGCCTGTTCCGGGCCGCCGAACGGCTGCCCGTGCAGCAGTACTCCGGCTCGCGGGCGGTGCGGATCGCCGAGCCGATCGAGGTGGCCGACGAGGACATCGTCGTACGCCGCCTGCACGGCCTCTCGCCGGTGGCCGGCACGGACGTGGACCCGCTCCTTCGCAACCTCGGCTGCCGCACCCTGATCGTCACCGGCGTCTCGGCGAACGTGGCGATCCCCAACGCGGTCTTCGACGCGGTCAACCTCGGCTACACGGCGGTGGTCGCGGCCGACGCGATCGCGGGGGTGCCGGCCGACTACACCCCCGCGATGATCCGCAACACCCTCGCCCTGGTCGCGACGGTGGCCACCACCGACGACATCCTGGGCTGCCTCAAGGTGGCCCGCCGCGTCACGCGAGCTTGATCGAATCCCCCTGGACGGAGATCGCGGCGGCGGGCAACGGGGACGGCGCGGGGCCGCCCTTGACGCTGCCGTCCGCGACGTCGAACTTGCTGCCGTGACAGGGGCAGTTGATGGTGCCGCCCGACACCGACGACACGGCGCAGCCCTGGTGGGTGCACTTCGCCGAGAACGCCTTGAACTGGCCGGCGGTGGGCTGGGTGACCACGACGCCCTGCGCGGCGAAGATCTTCCCGCCGCCCTGCGGAATGTCCGACGTCTTGCCGAGCACGCCCCCGGCCTCCTTGCCGGCGCCGTCCCCGGCGGGCTTCGCGTCGTCCGAGCCGCCGCCCCCGCACGCGGTGAGCGCGGCGGCGAGCCCGGCCGCCCCGACGCACGCGATGACGGTGCGGCGCGCCGGAACCTGCACGGGTACGGACTGCGATTCGGTGCTCATGCTGACTGTCCTCTCGATGTACGACGCGTAGCTGCGTGAGGGTGTACGGGAGTGATGCGCGGGGCGTTCAGCGATCCGGCCACTTCTCGGGAACCGGGCGGGGCCGGGCCGGGAGGAAAAGGGAGCGAGCGCCCGATTGCCGCGAAGTAGCCTGTGCCCATGCTCACTGAAGTCACCGCGACCCGGTACGTCACGCCGTTGCGTGAGGGCGGATCACTTCCGGGCATCGTCGAGGCCGACGATCTCGGAACGTATGTCATGAAGTTCACCGGGGCCGGCCAGGGCCGCAAGACGCTCGTCGCCGAGGTCATCTGCGGGGAGCTCGGCCGACGGCTCGGGCTGCGCGTCCCGGAACTGGTCACCATCCAGCTCGACCCGGTCATCGGCCTGTCCGAGCCCGACCAGGAGGTGCAGGAGCTGCTCAAGGCGAGCGGCGGACTCAACCTCGGGATGGACTACCTGCCCGGCTCGCTCGGCTTCGACCCGCTCGCCTACCAGGTGGACCCGGCCGAGGCCGGGAAGGTCGTCTGGTTCGACGCGCTGATCAACAACGTCGACCGGTCGTGGCGCAACCCCAACATGCTGGTCTGGCACGGCGACCTGTGGCTCATCGACCACGGCGCGACGATGATCTGGCACCACAACTGGCCCGGCGCCGCGGCCTCGGCGGCCAAGCCGTACAACGCCTCCGACCACGCGCTCGCCCCGTTCGGCCCCGACGTCGCCGCCGCTGCCGCCGAGCTCGCGCCGCTGGTGACCGAGGAGCTCCTGACCGAGGTCGCGGCCCTCGTGCCGTGCGAGTGGCTGGTCGACGAGCCCGGATTCGACACCACCGACGCGCTGCGCCGCGCCTATGTCGAGCCGCTGCTCGCCCGCGCCGCCGACATTCACGAGCGGATCACGTTCGACACCCCGGTGAATACAAAGGCGCCGCAGCCTCCGGGCTGGCTGACCGACCCCATCAAGCCGTGGCCGCACCCCACCAAGAACACCGAGAACAGCAAGAAGGACGACGACCGTTGAGCAAGCGCGATGTCTTCGAGTACGCGCTGCTGCGCGTGGTGCCACGCGTCGAGCGCGGTGAATGTTTCAACGCGGGCGTGCTCGTCTATTGCCGCGCCCACTCCTTCGTCGCGGCGCGCACCCATCTGGACGAGGCGAAACTGAAGGCGCTCGACCCGGCCGCGGACGTGGTGGGCGTACGGGCCGCGCTGCGCGCCGTCGAGGGCATCTGCGGCGGCGGCGAGGGTGCCGGGCAGGCGGCGGGCGACGACGCGGGCCGCCGCTTCCGGTGGCTGATCGCGCCGCGCTCCACGGTCGTCCAGCCGGGCCCCGTGCACACCGGCCTGACCGCGGATCCGGCGGCCGAGGCCGAGCGGCTCCTCGACCTCCTGGTGCGCTGAAACACGCCCCGGCAGGGGTGTGACATGCGCCGGGGGATCCGTGGGCCGTTGACACCGGGTGCCAGGGCTTCTAGCGTCTCGTCTGCTGAAGCTACTAAGCGGTTGCTCAGTGACTGAGGGCCGCGGATCCCAGGGCGAGGAGAACAGCATGTCCACCACCGAGCAGCGTGTCGCCATCGTGACCGGGGCGGCGCGGGGCATTGGCGCCGCGACCGCCGTCCGGCTTGCGGCCGAGGGCCGGGCCGTCGCCGTACTCGACCTCGACGAGGCGGCCTGCAAGGACACCGTCGACAAGATCACCGCGGCGGGCGGCCGGGCCATTGCCGTCGGCTGCGACGTGTCGGACAGTGCCCAGGTGGAGGCGGCCGTCGAGCGCGTGGCGGCCGAGCTCGGCGCGCCGACCATCCTCGTCAACAACGCGGGCGTGCTGCGCGACAACCTCCTCTTCAAGATGAGCGAGTCCGACTGGGACACCGTGATGAACGTGCACCTCAAGGGCGCGTTCCTGATGGCCAAGGCCTGTCAGAAGCACATGGTGGACGCCAAGTGGGGCCGCATCGTCTCGCTCTCCTCGTCCTCGGCGCTCGGCAACCGCGGCCAGGCCAACTACTCCGCCGTCAAGGCCGGCCTGCAGGGCTTCACCAAGACCCTCGCCAAGGAGCTCGGCAAGTTCGGCATCACGGCCAACGCGGTCGCCCCCGGCTTCATCGTCACCGAGATGACCGCACAGACCGCCTCCCGGGTCGGCATGGGCTTCGAGGAGTTCCAGGCCGCGGCCGCCACCCAGATCCCCGTCCAGCGCGTCGGCTTCCCCGAGGACATCGCCAACGCGATCGCCTTCTTCTCGGGCGACGCCGCCGGCTTCGTCTCCGGCCAGGTCATGTACGTGGCCGGCGGACCGCTCAACTAGGGCCAGGGGCAAGGGACATGACTGAACTTCCTGAACTGTCGGGCAAGGTGGCCCTGGTCACCGGAGCCAGCCGCGGCATCGGCTACGGCATCGCCGAGGCGCTCGTCGCCCGCGGCGACCGGGTGTGCATCACCGGCCGCGGCGAGGACGCCCTCAAGGAGGCCGTCGAGAAGCTCGGCTCCGACCGGGTCGTCGCGGTGGCGGGCAAGGCCGCCGACGAGGCCCACCAGGCCGCCGTCGTCGAGCGCACCATGGAGGCCTTCGGCCGGGTCGACTTCCTGGTCAACAACGCCGGTACGAACCCGGTGTTCGGCCCGATCGCCGAGCTCGACCTGAACGTCGCGCGCAAGGTCTACGAGACGAACGTGATCTCCGCGCTCGGCTTCGCCCAGCAGACCTGGAAGGCCTGGCAGAAGGACAACGGCGGCGCGATCGTCAACATCGCCTCCATCGCCGGAGTCTCCGCCTCGCCCTTCATCGGCGCGTACGGCATGAGCAAGGCGGCCATGGTCAACCTGACCCTCCAGCTGGCGCACGAGTTCGCGCCGGTGGTCCGGGTCAACGCGATCGCGCCGGCCGTGATCAAGACCAAGTTCGCCCAGGCGCTCTACGAGGGCCGCGAGGCGGAGGCCGCCGCGGCCTACCCGCTGGGCCGGCTCGGCGTGCCCGCCGACATCGGCGGGGCGGCGGCCTTCCTGACCTCCGAGCAGTCGGACTGGGTCACCGGACAGACGCTGGTCGTCGACGGAGGGCTGTTCCTCAACGCCGGAGTCCACTGACGCGAGGCGTCCGCGAACACTGAGCGGATTTGCTCCTGAATATTCCAAAGTGCCCTGCTGAGACGGTCGGTCGACTCGGCGGGGCACTGCGGTATGGTCTGCCGACCCATGGCCGATCGAGGAGCGTGCACGTGTTCAAACGGACCATCTGCCGGCGCACCATGGCGGCCCTTGCGTCCATATCCCTGCTCGGCGGCTGCGGACTGCTCTCGGGGGGCGGTTCGCAGGCGCAGCAGGAGATAACAGTGGGTACGACGAGCGAACCGAGCACGCTCGACCCGGCCGCGTCCTGGGACGGATCGTGGGAGTTGTACCGGAATGTCTTCCAGACTCTGGTGGCCTTCCCGACCGGCAGCAGCGCCCCGCAGCCCGATGCCGCGCAGTCCTGCCAGTTCCAGGACAAGTCGAGCCGCACGTTCACCTGCACATTGCGCAAGGGAATGACCTTCTCCGACGGAGCCACGCTCGACGCGAACGCCGTCAAGTACTCCATCGACCGCATCGTGAAGATCAACGTGAAGGCGGGGCCGAAGGGGCTGCTCAGCAGCCTGGACCACGTCAGCGTCGACAACGACCTGACCGTCACCTTCCACCTCAACAAGCCCGACGCGACCTTCCCCTACGTGCTCGGCGCGCCCGCCATGTCGATCGTGGACCCCAAGGCGTACCCGGCCGACAAGCTCCGCGACGACGGCGGGCTCACCGGATCGGGCCCGTACACGCTCGACTCGTACAAGGCGGGCGACCGCGCGGTCCTGAAGAAGAACGACAGCTACCAGGGCTTCGCGCAGCTCAAGAACGACGGCGTCACCATCCGCTACTTCCGCGACTCCAAGACCATGGTGGACGCCCTCAAGAACAAGCAGATCGATGTCACCTACCGCGGCATCACCGCCGACGAGGTCGAGGACGTACGCAACGAGAAGGCCGCGGGCAAGCCGCTCGAACTCGTCGAGAACACCGGTACCGAGATCCGCTTCCTGGTGTTCAACCCGAAGGACCCCGAGGCCGCGAACCCGGCGGTACGCCGCGCGGTCGCCCAGCTCGTCGACCGCGACGCCCTGGTCGCCAAGGTCTACAAGGGCACCGCCGAGCCGCTGTACTCGATGGTCCCGACCGGCGTGAACGGGCACACCACGAGCTTCTTCGACACCTTCGGCTCGCCCAGCGTCGACAAGGCGAAGCAGATTCTGCGCAAGGCCGGCATCACCGGCCCCGTCCCGCTCACGTTCTGGTACACCACCGACCGCTACGGCTCCTCCATGGCGGCGGAGTTCCAGGAACTCAAGCGGCAGCTCGACGCCTCGGGTCTCTTCAAGATCACGCTCGACAGCCGCCCCTGGAAGACGTACACCGAGGGCTTCCAGGCCGGCGAATTCCCCGTCTTCGGACGCGGCTGGTTCCCCGACTTCCCCGATCCGGACAACTTCATCGCGCCGTTCGTCGGCAAGGAGAACGCGGTCGGCACGCCGTACGAGCCGCGCGAGATCACCACGCAGCTGATCCCGCAGTCCCGCGAGATCTCCGACCGGGGCGCCGTGAGCAAGCAGTTCGAGCGCGCCCAGGACATTCTCGTCGACGACGTACGGCTGCTGCCCCTGTGGCAGGGCAAGCTCTACATCGCCGCGAGTGACGACATCGCGGGCGGCGAGCGAGCCATGGACCCGCAGACCGTCATGCAGATGTGGGAGCTGCACCGCAAGACCAGCTGGTAGGGGCGGGCGCGGACGGCGTTGTCAGTGGCTCCCGGTAGGTTCGGGAATCCGCACTGAAGGTGCGGAAACCGAATGTCCCACGGAGGTTGTTGACGTGACCGATATCGCCATGCTGCCCGAGTCCTGGCAGGGCGTCCTCGGCGAGGAGCTCCAGAAGCCGTACTTCAAGGAGCTCACCGCGTTCGTCGAGGAGGAGCGGGCGAAGGGCCCCGTCTTCCCGCCGCGCGACGAGGTCTTCGCGGCGCTCGAAGCGACGCCGTACGACAAGGTGAAGGTCCTGGTCCTCGGCCAGGACCCGTACCACGGCGAGGGCCAGGGGCACGGCTTGTGCTTCTCGGTGCGGCCCGGCGTCAAGACGCCTCCGTCGCTGCGCAACATCTACAAGGAGATGCGCGACGAGCTCGGCCTGGACATCCCGGACAACGGCTATCTGATGCCGTGGGCCCAGCAGGGCGTGCTGTTGCTCAACGCGGTGCTCACCGTGCGCTCCGGGGAGGCCAACTCGCACAAGGGCAAGGGCTGGGAGAAGTTCACCGACGCGGTGATCCGCGCGGTCGCCTCGCGGCCCGACCCGGCGGTCTTCGTGCTGTGGGGCAACTACGCGCAGAAGAAGCTCCCGCTGATCGACGAGGAGCGCCACGTCGTGGTCAAGGGCGCGCACCCCTCCCCGCTCTCGGCCAAGAAGTTCTTCGGCTCGCACCCGTTCACGCAGATCAACGAGGCCGTCGCGGCCCAGGGCCACGCCCCGATCGACTGGCGCGTGCCGAACCTGGGCTGAGAGGGACCGGCCGAGGGGGACCGTCGGCCGGGCGTGGTGACGGCGTCCGGCTGACAGGCCCGGGCCCCCGCCCGAGCCTGAGGCCCATTGTCAGTGGCGGCGGCTAGCGTCGAAGGCGATCGGCTTTTCGTGACGACGGGTGGAGACAGCGGTGACGGACATGCAGGAAGCCCCGGGGGACATCGTGATGACCCGGATCGGGCAAGCGATGATGCTGCTGCACGGCGGGGACCGCGAGGAGGCCCGCAACCGCTTCGGCGCCCTGTGGACGGAGCTCGGTGAGGACGGCGACGCGCTGCACCGCTGCACCCTGGCCCACTACATGGCGGACGCCCAGGACGACGCGGGGGACGAACTGGCCTGGGACCTCAGAGCGTTGGCGGCCGCCGACGGCCTGAGCCAGGAGCGCCTCACCGAGCACCACGCCTCGCTCGCGGTGCGGGCCTTCTACCCCTCGCTCCACCTCAATCTCGCCGCCGACTATGTGAAGCTGCACCGCCCGGATGACGCCCGGCTCCACCTCGACCGGGCCCACGCCTCCCTGGACGCGCTGTCCGACGACGCGTACGGCAACGGCATCCGTGAGGCGCTCCGGCGGCTCGAGAGGCAGCTGGACGCCGTGTGACGGCCCCCTGGGTCCGAACCGGGTGACGAGCCGTCAATTTCCGTACGCCTCATGGCAGATGCGAGCCTCGGGGCTGTCCGGCTGCCAGCCGCCGTACCCCTCGCCCAGCGCGCAGATGTCGCCCGACGCGGGCGGCGGGGCCGGCCGGGGGTGCCGCTTCCTGGGGGCGGCGGGGTGATGCCTGGGCTGCTCGGCCCGGGGGTGGTGATGGCGGGGCGCGTACGGGTGCTCCGCCTTCGGGGGCGGGGGCGGCGAAGGGGAGGGGGCGTCCGGCGGCATGACCGAGTCCAGGGCCTCGCGGGCCGGGGCCTGGACGATCTGCCTCTGCGGGGCGCCCTCGCCCGGCGGCCGGGCGGGCGGGGCGGCGGGTGGCTGGGTGGGCGCGGTCCGGGCGTCGACGGAGACACAACCCGAGACGCATCCGCAGGCGGTGAGGGCTGCCACCACCGTCATGAGCTTCAGCGCGTTCCTGGTTCGGTGCATCTGGCAACTCTGCTGGCCGCGGGGGCAGTTGGGCGATAGTACGGGCCTACAAATGGCCCGCACGAGTGACCCGGCCGCCTCCGTGTTTCCTCGGGCTCATTCGCCCGTCGAGCCGTCGATCGCCTCGCGGATCAGGTCGGCGTGGCCGTTGTGGCGGGCGTACTCCTCGATCATGTGGGTGTAGATCCAGCGGAGGCTGAAGTGCTGGCCGCCCCGGGCGGTGCCGACGCTGAAGTCGTCCAGGCCGTGCTTCGCCGCGTGCGAGCGGGCGGTCGCGACCTCGTGCTGCCAGGTGGCAAGGGCGTCGGCGTAGGTGTCGTCGGGGCCGAAATGGAAGTCGCGGTCCGGGTCCTGTTCGGTCCCGTACACCCAGACATCGGGCTCGCCGCCGAACACCGTGGTGAACCACCAGCGTTCGACCTCGGTCAGGTGGCGCAGAAGGCCGAGCAGGGTGAGCGTCGAGCTCGGCACGGCGGCCTGCTTGAGCTGCTCGTCGGTGAGCCCGGCACACTTCCAGGCCAGCGTCTCGCGGTGGTACTCCAGCCAGCCGTCGAGCATCGCCCGCTCGGTGGCGTCCAGTGCGGGCTCGTTGCGCTCGGCGGTCTCGGCCGGCGGTACTTCGGAGGTCGTCATGGCGTCATCCTCGCGGACGGCCTCGACCCACGGCCAACGGTTATCGGAGCGCCGGCCGCGCACAGCGGGGCGGACCGGACTGATCACCGGGCCGTGTACCCGGTCGCGGCGTGGTCCGCAACGCCCTGATCAGTGCGGTCCTTGCCCTCGGCCCCGCTTTCGCGCCCCGTTCCCCCGCGGACGTCGCCCCCTGGCGGCCGCCCCGGCGCACGTATGCTGACCAGGCAAGGAAGCAGGACACCCCTCGGCAGAAGGAGACCCCGTGAAGGTCGGATGCATCGGACTCGGGGACATCGCGCAGAAGGCCTATCTGCCCGTTCTGACCATGCTGCCGGGCACGGAGCTGCATCTGCAGACCCGCACCCCGGCCGCCCTCGCCGCGGTGGCCGCCGCCCACCGCATACCGGCCGCGCAGCGCCACACCGACCTCGACTCGCTGCTCGCGCAGGACCTCGACGCCGCGTTCGTGCACGCGCCGACCGCGGTGCACCCCGAGATCGTGGCCCGGCTGCTCGAAGCGGGCGTACCGACCTATGTCGACAAGCCGCTGGCGTACGAACTCGCCGAGTCCGAGCGGCTCGTGGCGCTCGCCGAGGAGCGCGGCGTCAGCCTCGCCGTCGGCTTCAACCGGCGCCTCGCGCCCGGCTACGCGCAGTGCGCCGACCATCCGCGCGAGCTCATCCTCATGCAGAAGAACCGCGTCGGTCTTCCCGAGGACCCGCGCACCCTGGTGCTCGACGACTTCATCCATGTCGTGGACACGCTGCGCTTCCTGGTGCCGGGACCGATCGAGCACACCGTCGTACGCGCCCGCGTGCGCGAGGGGCTGATGGAGCACGTGGTCCTCCAGCTCTCCGGCGACGGGTTCACCGCGATCGGCACCATGAACCGGATGAACGGATCCACCGAGGAGATCCTGGAGGTCTCCGGGCAGGACACCAAGCGCCAGGTCCTCAACCTCGCCGAGGTCGTGGACCACAAGGGCCAGCCGACCGTGCGCCGCCGCGGCGACTGGGTGCCCGTCGCCCGCCAGCGCGGCATCGAACAGTCCGTCCTCGCCTTCCTCGACGCCGTACGGGCGGGCAAGACGCTCAGCGCGCAGGACGCGCTGGCGACTCACGAGCTGTGCGAGCGGGTGGTGCGGGAGGCTCTGGAGCAGGCCTCCTGAGGGCCCGCGCGCCCTCGGCGGCGCAGAAGGCGGCGAGCACGGCGAGCGCCCCGTACACCGCCCAGTCGCCCAGCCGCACATAGGGCGTCGTGCCGGTGGCGAGCGGCACGTCGTACACCGCGGAGGTGCTGGCGGACGTGCCGATCCACCGGCCGATCCGCCCGCCGTCCGGGCCGTAGACCGCGCTGATGCCGGTCAGCGTCGCATGGACCGTCGGACGGCCCGTCTCGGCGGCGCGCAGCGCGGCCAGCGAGGCGTGCTGGGCCGGCGCCCAGGTGTCCTGGAACGTCGAGGTCGAGGACTGCGCGATGAGCAACTGGGCGCCCATGCGCACCAGATGACGGCTCATGTCGGGGAACGCGGACTCGAAGCACACCAGCGGCCCCACCCGCACCGCGTCCGGCAGCGTCATCACCACGGGCGTCGTGCCGCGCTGCCGGTCCTCGCCCGCCGCCTTGCCCACCGAGGTCGCCCAGCCGAGCAGCGAACGCGCCGGGATGTACTCGCCGAACGGCACGAGCCGCATCTTGTCGTAACGCTGCCCGGTCGGGCCTTCGGGCCCCACGAGGACCGAGCTCTTGAAGATGCCCGGCTTGTCGGACCTGCGGGCGTCCACATTCACCAGGATGTCCGCGTGCAGGTCCTTGGACAGCGCCGCGATCCGCGCGGCCAGATCCGGCCGGGTCGCCAGATCCTGCCCGACACTGCTCTCGCCCCACACGACGAGGTCCACGTGCTGCCCGGCCAGCGCACGGGTCAGCGCCTCGCTGCGGGCGAAGCGGGCGTCGCCGTTCTCGATCACACCGGGCTGCACCACGGCGACCCTGATCTGCCCGTCCCGCTGCATGTGCGGAGCCCACATCCACACGGCTCCCGTGGTGAGGGCACACACCACAAGGGCGGACACCATGGCGGTACGCACATGGGGGAGGGCCACACAGAGCGTGACGGCGGTGTTGACCGCCACCACCAGCAGGCTCACCAGCCACACCCCGCCCACCGACATCAGCCGCAGCGCCGGAGCGGCCTCCCACTGGCTCGCACCCAGCAGCCCCCAGGGCCCGCCGAGCCCCTGCCACGACCGGACGAGCTCCACCATCAGCCAGCCCGAGGGCACCACCGCGACGGCGGCCAGCGCGCGCGTGACGCGGGGCCTGCCCCCCAGCGTCGAGCGCACCAGGACGCCCCACGGCGCCCAGAGCAGCCCGAGCAGAGCGGCCAGGACCACGATGAAGACGTTGAGGCTCGGCAGCAGCCAGTGGTGCACCGCCAGCATGAAGCCGATGCCGCCGAGCCACCCGTCGAGCGCGGCCCGCCGGACGCTGCCGGCGGACCGGATCAGCAGCAGCCAGGGCACGAGGGCGACGTAGGCGAACCACCACAGCGAAGGCGCCGGGAAGGCCGGCGAGGGCAGCGCCCCGGCGAGCAGCGCGGCCGCACCGCGCCACCAGGCATCGCTCGGACGCGGTGTGTGACGGCCGACCGGAATCCGCATGCAGCGCCTCCTTGCCCGCCCCCGTGATCAGTTGGGTTCTCCTGCCAGTGTGCAGGTCAGGGGCCGCCACGCACAGACGGCCCGGCGCCCGGCGCGTCCGGCCCGCGCGCTCAGCCCCCGGCGAGCGCCCCCGACATCCGCCGCCATTTCTCGTGCACGGTCACCGACCTCAGCCGCCAGCCCGCGTCCGTGCGGACCAGCGAGAACGTGTAGCGCCCGCCGGACTCGAAGTCGGGCGCGGGCGGGCTGCCGTCGCCGTTGGCGCCCAGGCACATCGGGTTGAGGTAGTCGGCGCGCAGTTCGGCGCGGTCGCCCGGGTAGCCGCCGAGATCCTGCAGGTTCACCAGGCGGTTGGTGATCAGGTGCTGGCGGACCGGGAAGACCCGCATGGTCTCGGCGAGCCAGCGGGCCACGTCCTCGGCCGGGCCCTCGATGCCGCCCGCCGGGCGGTAGTCCGCTCGGCCGTCGGCGGCGAACAGGGCGCGGTAGGCGGTCCAGTCCCCGTCGTCGACGGCCGCGGCATAGCCGGTGATGAGTTCGTCGATGGCCAAACGGTCGAGGAGGGTTCCGAGGTCCACGCGCTGCGTCATCGGCTCAGTCTGTGCCAGCGGGCCCGGTACGCCAAGAGTCCTGCACTTGTGGCTGGTTGGCACCCCGTGCTACCGCTGGCGCCATGACTGATGAGACGGCTCCGGTGGTACGCAGCGAGCGGCACGGCCCGGTCACGACGGTGATCCTTTCGCGGCCCGGTGTGCGCAACGCGGTGGACGGCCCGACCGCGAAGGCCCTGGCCGACGCCTTCCGCGCCTTCGAGGCCGACGAGCGGGCCGCGGTGGCGGTGCTCTGGGGCGAGGGCGGCACGTTCTGCGCGGGTGCCGACCTCAAGGCGATCGGCACCGAGAGCGGCAACACGGTCACGGAGGACGGCGACGGCCCGATGGGCCCCACCCGCCTCAGGCTCTCCAAGCCGGTGATCGCGGCCGTCGCCGGGCACGCGGTGGCCGGCGGCCTGGAACTCGCGCTGTGGTGCGATCTGCGGGTGATGGAGGAGGACGCCGTGTTCGGGGTCTTCTGCCGCCGCTGGGGCGTGCCCCTGATCGACGGAGGGACGGTGCGGCTGCCGAGGCTCATCGGGGCGGGCCGCGCCATGGACCTCGTCCTCACCGGGCGGCCGGTGGACTCGGCCGAGGCCCACGCCATCGGCCTCGCCGACCGGGTCGTCCCGAGCGGCACCGCCCGCGTGGCGGCGGAACGGCTGGCCGCCGAGATCGCCGCCTTCCCGCAGACGTGCCTGCGCCACGACCGGATGTCGCTGCTCGAACAGGAGGGCCTCGGCGAATCGGAAGCCCTGCTGGGCGAGGTGCGGCACGGCGCCCACGCACTCGGGGAGGCGGCCGAGGGTGCGGCGAGGTTCGCGGCGGGGGCGGGCCGGCACGGCGCCTTCGAGGGCCGGGGCTGAGCGCTTGGCCGGGGCTGAGCGCTTTCAGGGCCGGCGGATGTACGGCGTCGTCACCGTCAGCGGGGTGAAGCCGAGCCGCTGCAGGATGGGGCGGCTCTGGTCGGACGCGTCGACCTGGAGGTAGCGGTAGCCGCGTTCGGCGGCGATGCGGGTGCGGTAGGCGATCAGGGCACGGTAGATCCCCTTGCCGCGCCACTCGGGCAGGGTGCCGCCGCCCCAGAGGCTGGCGAACTCCGTGCCGGGGTGGAAGTCCATGCGGGCCGCGCTCACCGGCACGTCCCCGGCCAGGGCGACGACCGCCGTGACGGTCTCGGGGGCCTCGGCGAACTGGGCGAGGAGGCGCGCGCGGAACCGGACGCCGTCGTCGCCGAAGGCCCGCTCGTGGACGCATGCCATGAGGTCCACCCCGGCCGCGTCGGTCACCGGGCGCAGGGTGATGCCGTCGGCGGGCTCGACGTCGAGGGGAAGGTCCGCGACCCGGGCGACCATGACGGTTTCCTCGGGCTCGGCCTCGAATCCGGCCGCGAGGAGGCGCCGGCCGAGGTCGGCGGGGCAGTCGTGGGCGTACAGCTTCCACTCGCACTCGTTGCCGAGCGAGGCGAAGTGGCGGGCCTGTGCCGCGATCTCCGCGTCCGCGTTCGCCGCGGTCAGGTCCGACCAGATGATGCCGTTCCACACCTGGCCGGGCCCCACCTGCCGTACGACATCGCCGGACCGCTCGACGATCGCGCCGGGGCCGTCGGGCAGGGCGTTCTCCCGCATCTGCCGGTCGAAAACCGCGAGCAACTCGTCATCGGTACCGAAAGTAGTGGTGTCCATCCGGCCACTCCAACACCGTGACGCGGGCCACAGCAACCGGAATTCGGGCGGCTCAGGCCCGTCGGCGCGAGGACGCCCCCGCCGCGACCGGGGCGCTTTCGCCCACCGCCGCGGCCCACTCGGCGAGCAGCCGCTCGTACTCCTCCGCGGGCCAGTGCTCGTCCGCGCCGTCGACGAGCGCACGGATGGCGTCGTTGGCGGCATCCGCGTCGGTCGGCGCGGGGCCGGGCCGCTCGGGGGAGGAAGACATGCGCCCCAGGCTACGGGTCCGGTCGGACAACCACCTCCGCCAAATGCGCCGAACCCCAGGTGGGAGCGGTGGGGGGGTGGTCAAGGTCACAGGGTGTGGGACGTTTGGCCCGCCCGAAGTCAGGCCGCCTGGGCGGCGTCTCCGCGGACGGCCGCGGCCCACTCGACCAGGAGCCAGTGATAGCGCTCCTCCTCTTCGGGCGAGAGGCGTCCGTCGGACCGCTCCCACAGCGAGCGGATCTCCGCGTTCACCACGTCGGCAGGGCGAAGGGAGCGGCGGTCGAAAGTCGGGGGCATGGAGACAACCCTACGGCCATGAGGTGACCCACCGCCACGGAGTGGAAACTCTCAGCCAACATGAAGCAGTTGAGTGAGGTGGGAGGCCCGGAACGAAGCGGTTGTCGGGGGGCGAGATCCGGACACGCGGCCGTACCGGCGCGGCAACTGCCCGGAGCGCTCGGGGCGTTGTCCGGACCCTGGGCGGACGTCGCCGCCTATCCTCGCGGCATGGAGCAGAGCGAGGTTCTCAAGCGAGTGATCGGCATTCTCACCGAGGCCGGGGACTACCGCCGCCGCATCGAGGAGGACGACGAACGGGGCGCCAGGGAAACGGACATCGGCATCGTCACCGCTCTGCTCAACGAGACGATGCCGCACATCGAGATCCCGGCCGACGCCACCCCGCAGGAGATGGCCACCCTCGTGGCGAGGGAGGTCGGCGGCGCCATCCGCCAGCTCGTGGCCGCGTTCAGCCTCGCGTTCGTGGCCCTCGCCCAGGTCCACGATTCCGGCGAGCAGGACGTGACCTCGGCCGATGTGCTCCAGGACCTGGCACTGCGCGCGGAGGAAATCAAGGGCGACGGGCCCGGGGAGGCGGCGGGCTGAGGTCGCCAACTCCCTTAGGCATCAGGCGGGTTAAAGGCCGCCGCCCGCGTCCGGGCTGAGGGTTCCGGCGGCGATCAGGACGAACAGCGCGATGCCGAGCACGATGCGGTAGACCACGAACGGCATGAAGCTCTTGTTGGAGATGAAGGCCATGAACCACGCGATGACCGCATAGCCCACACCGAAGGCGATGACCGCGGCGAAGAGCGTCTCAAGCATCGGGGCCTGACCCGGACCGCCCGCGTCCTTCAGCTCGAAGACCCCCGAGGCGAGCACGGCCGGGATCGCGAGCAGGAAGGAGTAACGGGCCGCCGCCTCGCGGGTGTAGCCCATGAGGAGGCCGCCGCTGATGGTGGCGCCGGACCGCGAGACGCCCGGAATCAGCGCCATGGCCTGGCAGATGCCGTAGATCAGGCCGTCCTTGGTGCTGAGTTCGTGCAGCGACTTGCGCTCCTTGGCGGCCCGGTGACGGCCGCCCGACTCGTCGCGGGCCGCGAGCCGGTCGGCGATGCCGAGCACGACACCCATCACGACCAGGGTGGTGGCGATCACCCGCAGATCGCGGAAGGAGGTGTCGATCTGGTGCTTCAGGACGATGCCGAGCACGCCGATCGGGATCGAGCCGACGATGACGAGCCAGCCCATCCGCGCGTCCTGGTCACCGCGCAGGGAGCGGTCGGTGAGCGAGCGGAACCAGGTCGAGACGATCCGCGCGATGTCCGTACGGAAGTAGATGAGGACGGCCGTCTCGGTGCCGATCTGCGTGATCGCCGTGAATGCCGGACCCGGGTCCTGCCAGCCCGCGAAGGCCGCGGTCAGCCGCAGATGCGCGCTGGAGGAGACGGGCAGGAACTCCGTAAGCCCCTGGACGAGCCCGAGTATGAACGATTCGAACCAAGACATGGGTTACTGCGCCATCCAAGAGGGTCGGGGCCACGGCCGCTCGGCACGACGGGGACCGGCCGGAGCGCCCGGTACGGCACGGCCGCACCGGCGATCTTGCGCGGATCGAGGGGCACGGTAACGGCCGTGAGTTAACGGATGGTTGACGCAGCGAGGCCTGGGGGAAGCGTGGCCGTCCGGATTCCGGTGGACCTCGCCGGGCCTGCGCTCTACCGCTGCCGCAATCCGTGCCGCTTGCACCAGGCCACCGCGGCGGCCCCGGCACCGCTCAGCACGATGAACCCCATCGCGATCAGGAAGGCGGGCGAGGTCGGCGACGAGGCGCTGCTGCCCGCGACGACATACGCGAGGGTGTTGGGCACCGAGCCGAGGCCCGTCGCGAGGAGGAACGGCGCCCACCCCATGCGCGAGACCGCAGCGCAGTAGTTGGCGCCTGCGAAGGGCACGCCGGGGAACAGCCGGATCGCCATCATCGAGCGGAACCCGTGCCGCGACAGCTGGCCGTCCGCCGCCTTCAGCCAGCGCCCGCGCAACAGGGGCCGCAGCGCGTCCTGCCCGAGCACCCGGCCGAGCCCGAACGCGATGCCCGCGCCGAGCACCGTGCCCACCAGCGAGGACGCGAATCCGGCCCAGGTGGTGAAGAGCGCCCCGGCGGCCAGATTGAGGATGGGTCGCGGCACGAACGCCGCCGTGCACAGCCCGTACGCCACCGCGAAGAGGACCACCGCACCGGCCCCGCCCACCTGTGGCGGCCAGCCGTCGGCGAGCAGCCGCTGCGGCTGGAGGACCAGCACCGCGCTTCCGGCGGCCGCGAGCACCACGACGAGCAGCCCGAGCCGGGCCCACGGCGAGAGCACTGCTCTCGTACAGCGGGCGGCGAGGCCGGGGGACGGGTGGACGGCGGGCTCCAGCATCCGGGGAGACTAACCGACGCGGACCGTTGCCCGTCGTAAGAACCATGTCCGAACCCCGCCCCGGGCCCGCGACGGGCGCCGCGCGTTCTGCCCGTACCGTGATCCCATGACGCCTCGCGTGCCCCGCAGTCCGCTCGCCGACGACGTGCTCGGACGGCTCGTCCGGGTCTATCCCGGGGGCGGCGACCCGCACCGGGCCGCCGAGATGGTCGCGTACATGAAGGGCGTCGCCCCCTTCCTCGGCATCCGCACCCCCGAGCGGCGCACGCTGTCGCGGACCGTGCTCGACGGGCTCCCGCGGCCCACCGAGGCGGACTGCGCCGCCGTCGCGCTGCGGTGCTGGGAGCTGGCCGAGCGCGAGTACCACTATTTCGCGGTCGACTACCTGCGGCGCCATGTCCGGGTCTGTTCGTCCGGGTTCCTGCCGGTCGCCCGCCACCTCGTCGCCACCACCTCCTGGTGGGACACCGTCGACCACCTCGCCGCCCACGTCGTCGGCCCGCTCGTCGCCGCCGACGACGAGCTGGCCGCCGTGATGGACGAGTGGATCGAGGACGACGACCTCTGGATCGCCCGCACCGCCCTGCTCCACCAGCTCGCCTACAAGGACCGCACCGACCCCGACCGCCTCTTCGCGTACTGCCTGCGCCGCGGCACGCACCCGGACTTCTTCATCCGCAAGGCCATCGGCTGGAGCCTGCGCGAGTACGCCAAGACCGACCCGGGCGCGGTCCGCGCCTTCGTGAGCGCCGAGCGCGAACGTCTGTCGCCGCTGTCCGTGCGCGAGGCGTTGAAGAACCTGTAGGCGGCGCCCGGCGGCTCAACTCCCGCCCGCCGAAAACCATTCGACGCGCCGTCGCCCACCAGGGATGATCGGCGACATGTCCAGGTACGCCTTCCCCGCAGCGCCGTCCGCAGTCGCGGACGCGCCGAAGGCTGCCGTCTTCACAGCGGCCGACGCAGTCACGGCCGCAGCGCCCTTCGGCGGCGCCCGAAGCTGACCCTTCCCGGAAAGTCCGGCGGACCCCGCACGGGGAGGGTCGGCCGGATTCAGGGGTCCCAGCACGCTCAGCGACCACGCGAGGGACATCCAGCCATGCCCAAGACGGCATACGTACGCACCAAGCCCCACCTCAACATCGGCACCATGGGTCACGTCGACCACGGCAAGACGACCCTGACCGCCGCCATCACCAAAGTGCTCGCCGAGCGCGGCAGCGGCACGTTCGTGCCGTTCGACCGGATCGACCGGGCCCCGGAGGAGGCCGCCCGCGGCATCACCATCAACATCGCGCACGTCGAGTACGAGACCGACACCCGCCACTACGCGCACGTCGACATGCCGGGCCACGCCGACTACGTCAAGAACATGGTCACCGGCGCCGCCCAGCTCGATGGGGCGATCCTCGTGGTGTCCGCGCTCGACGGGATCATGCCGCAGACCGCGGAGCACGTGCTGCTCGCCCGCCAGGTGGGCGTGAACCACATCGTGGTCGCGCTCAACAAGGCGGACGCGGGCGACGAGGAGCTCACGGACCTGGTCGAGCTCGAAGTGCGCGAACTGCTGTCCGCGCACGGATACGGGGGAGACTCCGTGCCCGTCGTCCGGGTCTCCGGGCTCAAGGCCCTGGAGGGCGAGCCGCGCTGGACCGAGGCGATCGGCGCGCTGCTCGACGCCGTGGACACCTACGTGCCCATGCCCGAGCGCTATGTGGACGCGCCGTTCCTGTTGCCGGTCGAGAACGTGCTCACCATCACCGGGCGCGGCACGGTCGTCACCGGAGCGGTCGAGCGCGGCACGGTGCGGGTCGGTGACCGGGTCCAAGTCCTGGGCGCGGACGTCGAGTCGGTGGTCACGGGCCTGGAGACGTTCGGCAAGCCCATGGAGTCGGCCCAGGCCGGCGACAACGTCGCGCTGCTCCTGCGCGGGGTGCCACGCGACGCGGTCCGCCGCGGACACGTGATCGCCGAGCCCGGCAGCGTCTCGCCGAGCCGAAGGTTCACCGCCCAGGTGTACGTCCTCTCCACGCGCGAGGGCGGCCGCGCGACGCCGATCGCGACCGGCTACCGGCCGCAGTTCTACATCCGCACCGCGGATGTGGTCGGCGACGTCGACCTCGGTGAGCTCGCGGTCGCCCGGCCCGGCGACACGGTCACCATGACCGTCGAGCTCGGCCGGGACACGCCCCTGGAGCCGGGTCTCGGCTTCGCCATCCGCGAGGGCGGCCGCACCGTCGGCGCCGGAACGGTGAGCTCGGTCCTGTGACCGGCGGGCCCGCCTTCCCCAGCACCCCGGGGGAGGCGGGCCGTTGGCGTTCCGGCACACTGCGATCATGACGGACACTGCACTGGTACTCGGTTCGGGCGGGCTCATCGGAGTGGGCTGGGAGATCGGCATCCTGCACGGGCTCGCCGAGGCGGGCGTGGATCTGACCGACGCCGATCTCGTCGTAGGCAGCTCGGCGGGCGCGGTCGTCGGCGTGAACACGAGCGCGCGCATCGGCCTCCCCGAGCTCTACGAGCGTCAACTCGCCCACCCCGAGGGGGAGATCGCGGGACGCCTCGGCGCGGGCAAGATATTCCGCTACGCGCGGGCCGTGATCGGCTCCCGCACGCCCGAGCAATACGGCGCGAAGATGGGCAGGATGGCGCTGGTCGCGGACACCCCGAGCGAAGCCGACCGGCGTGCGGTCATCGCCGCGCGGCTGCTCACGCACGAGTGGCCCGAGCGGGCCCTGAAGCTCACCGCGGTCGCCGCCGACACCGGCGAGCTGAGGGTCTTCGACCAGGACAGCGGCGTCCCGCTCGTCGACGCGGTCGCCGCGAGCTGCGCGGTCCCGCTGGTCTGGCCGCCGGTCACCATCGACGGGTGCAAGTGGATCGACGGCGGCCTGCACTCCACGGCCAACGCGCACCTCGCGGCCGGCTGCAGCCGCGTCGTGATCCTCGCGCCCAGCCCGGCCGGCGGCGGCCCGCTCGATTCCCCCGCGGCCCAGGCCGCGAAGCTCACCGCGGCGGGCGCGAAGGTCGTGCTGATCACGCCGGACGCCGCGGCCAAGAAGGCCTTCGGGCGCAGCAGCCTCGACCCCGCGCGGCGCGCCCCGGCCGCCCGGGCCGGCCTCGCCCAGGCCGCCGCCCATGTCCACGCCGTCAAGGCGCTCTGGGCCTGACGCACACCGCCCGGCGACCCGCACCCGTCCGCCGGGCGCTCGCCCAGGAGATGCGAACTCCTGACATCTGCCGAGCAAGGGCACAATGGGACGGTGAACGACGACCCGCGCGCCGAACCGATACCCGTCGTCCGGGAGGTCGACTGGGGCACCGCCAAACTGCTGCCCGACGTCGACCGCCGGCGCGCCTGGCTCCTGACGGTGAACGGCGCCCCGCAGTCGTACGTGGACCTCGACGACCCCACGTACATCGAGTTCGAGTACGTGCGCCGGCTCGCCCATGTCGTGGACTGCGCGGCCGACGAAGGCGCCCCGCTCGACGTGCTGCACCTCGGCGGCGGGGCGCTCACCCTGCCCCGTTATGTCGCGGCGACCCGGCCCGGCTCGCGGCAGGACGTCGTGGACGCCGACCGCGCGCTCGTCCAACTCGTCCGCGAACATCTGCCGTTGCCTCCGGACGCCGGGATCACCCTGCACGCGGCGGACGCCAGGGCGTGGGCCGAGCGCGCGCCGGCCGCCTCGGCCGACCTGCTCGTCGCGGACGTCTTCGGCGGCTCGCGGGTGCCCGCGCACCTCACCTCGATCGAGTACGCGCGCGTCGCCGAGCGCCTTCTCAAGCCCGGCGGCATCTATGCCGCCAACCTGGCGGACGGCGCACCCTTCGCGTTCCTGCGCTCCCAACTGGCCACGTTCCGGGCGGTGTTCGCGGAGGTCGCGCTGATCGCCGAGCCGTCGGTGCTGCGCGGGCGGCGCTTCGGGAACGCCGTACTGCTCGCCTCGGCGCGGCCCCTCGACGTCGCGGCGCTCGCGCGGCGCACGGCGGGCGACGCCTTTCCGGCCCGGGTCGAGCACGGCGACTCGCTGCGCCGCTTCGTCGCGGACGCGCGGCCCGTCGGCGACGCGGACGCGCAGCCCTCACCCGAGCCGCCCGACGGCGCCTTCAGCATCGGCTGACACCCCGGGCCCGCCCGCGGCCACCGGCTCGGTGCGCCGGGTCAGGCGGCGTACGTCGGGCACGCACAGGACCGCCGCGGTGAGCAGCACGATCAGCGCCGAGCAGCCCCACAGCGCGGACGTGCGGCCGACAGCGCTCTGCGCGGGCCCGGCGAGCGCGGTGGCCAGCGGCACCATGGCGATCGAGCCCAGCCAGTCGTAGGCGGAGACGCGCGAGAGCTTCTCCTCCGGGATCTCCTGGTGGAGCGCGGTCATCCAGGAGACGCCGAACACCTCGATCGACACGCCCGTCACCAGCATGGCCGCCGCGAGCGCGCCCACCGGCAGCGGTATGGCGAGCGCCGCAGAGGGCAGGGCCAGCGGAAAGACGCACAGGCTGCCCGCGAGCAGCAGCCGGCGCGGCTTCCAGCGCATCATCAGGAGCGCGCCGCAGAACGTGCCGGCGCCGAACGCGGCGAGCGCGAGCCCCCACGGCCCCGCCCCGCCCAGCTCGTCGCGGGCCACCAGCGGCCCGTACACCGCCTCGGCTGCCGCGACCACGGCGTTGACCACCGCGAACTGCACCACGATCGACCACAGCCACGGCCGCGTGATGAACTCCCGCCAGCCCTCGCGGAGATCGGAGATCATGCCGCCGCCCGCCTCGCGCGGCGGGATGTGGCTCACGTCGAGGAAGGCCCGCAGCGCGCCCGCCACCGCGAAGGCCGCCGCGTCGATCGCGAGCACCCAGCCCGGGCCGAACACGGCGATCAGCGCGCCGCCGAGGGCGGCCCCGCCGATGCCCGCGCCGTGCATCGCCATCCGGTAGAACGCGAAGGCGCGGCCCGCCTCCGCGCCGCTCACGCTGGACATGAGCATGCCCTCCGAGGCGGGGCCGAAGAAGGCCTGGCCCACACCGCCGAGCGCGGTGAGCGCCATCATCTGCCAGAGCAACGGGGTGCCGGTCAGGACGAGGAGCGCGAAGGCGCCCTGGGAAAGGAAGTTGAGGGTGTTGGCGGCGACCATCACCCGGTGGCGCGGAAGCCGGTCGGCCAGCGCGCCGCCGACCAGGAGGAACAGGACGAGCGGCACGGTGCGGGCCGCCGCGACCAGGCCCACGTCGCCACCGCTGCCGCCGGCCTTGAGCACCGCGAACGCCGCCGCGATCAGGGCACCCTGGCTGCCCAGGTTGGTCACGACCGCGGCGGCGGTCAGCAGGGTGTAGTTGCGGCCCGCCCACGAGGGGCGGCGCACAGGCGAAGGGGTGGCGGCGGCGGAAGTCACTCAGGGACTATCGCCGCCGCCACCCCATGGCGACAAACGGTTTGCGGCCTCGCCCGCGCCAGGAACCCGGTCCCTTCCAGGACCGGATCGCACAAGCGGTGCGTGTCAGGAACCGGACTCGGTGACCGGCACGAGCCGGATGGTGCTGAGGATCTTCTGGATGGTGTCCTCAGGAACCGCGTCGGGCACGCCCGTGTTGGCGATGAAGGACCAGGCGGCGAGGTCGCCCTTGGCGGTCTTGAAGCCGAACAGCACGGACTGGCCCTCGGTGGAGCACTTGTTCGTCTTCTTCACACCGGTCGTCTTGGCGCGGACCACGCTGCCCTGGAGACCCGACTTGGTAGTGAAGGGGACCGGCTTCTCGGAGGTGATGTGGTTCTTGTCCGGCTGGGTGTAGGCGTAGTACAGCCAGTCGTCGGCCTGCTCGGCCGCGTCGTCCGTCGACTTGGCGCCGTTCGCGCCCTTGGTGCCGATCTGGGCGAGAGCGGTGTTCTCGTCGCGGCCGCTGCCGTTCTTGGCGGTGCACCACTTCGACTTGTAGTACGCGGGGGAGGACATCATCATGCCGCCGAACCCGTTGGGGTCCGCCTTGTCGGACCAGCCCACGCTCATGCCGGGGCTGTCGACCTCCCAGTCCGGCGGCACGTCGAAGGCGTCGCCCTTGGTCGGATTCACCACGACCTTCCAGCCCGCGATCACCGGCTGGACCTGGGCGCCCGCGCCACGCGGGTTGGCGGCCGGGGAGGACGGCGCCGCCGGCGACGAGGCCGCGGGCGACTGCTTGTCCTTGCCGTCGGCCTTGGTGTCGCTCTTGCCGTCGTCCTTGAGGACCATCACGCCGGTCACGGCGGCGGCCACGACCACGGCGGTGGCCGCGACGATGGCGATGAGGGTGGTCTTCTTCTTGTCGTTGTTCCCCGGCGGCTGCGGCGGCCCGGGCGGGCTGCCCACCGGGTACTGCGGCACCGTCGGCTGCTGGTACGGGTTCGGCGTCTGGTAACCCTGCGGCGGGTATCCCGGCGGCTGCGTGGGCGGCTGCCCCGGCTGCGCATAGGGGTTCTGCTGCTGGTACCCCGGCTGCTGGTACGGGTTCTGATTCGGATCCTGCGGGTTCTGCTCGCCCCCGGGCGGCTGCTGTCCTGGCCACATGGCCAGTAACCATAGAGGTGCACTCCCGCTCCTGCTACGGCCGCCCCCGGCAGGGGATGGTCAATGACGGCTACCCATGGGTAACATCGGCCCATGAGCGCTGATCAGATGTCCGTGGGCGAGATGCTCGCCGCGACCGTTCCCATGGCCCGCACCCTCAACCTGAAGTTCCTGGAGACCACCCCCGAGCGCGCCGTGGTGGAGCTGCCGGACCAGCCCGAGTACCACAACCACGTGGGTGGCCCGCACGCCGGAGCGATGTTCACGCTCGCCGAGTCCGCCAGTGGCGCCATCGTCATCGCCGCGTTCGGCGACCAGATGAACCGTGCCGTGCCGCTCGCCGTCAAGGCGGAGATCGGCTACAAGAAGCTCGCCATGGGCGTCGTCACCGCGACCGCGACGCTTGGCCGCCCGATCGCCGACGTGGTGGCCGAACTCGACGCGGGGCAGCGCCCCGAGTTCCCCGTCGTCATCGAGATCCAGCGCGCGGACGGCGCCGTGACCGGCGAGATGACGGTCGTGTGGACCCTGCGCCCCAACTCCTGACCGCTCGGTAGCGCAGGCTACGGAACCCGAAGGCGTCCCGGCTCCGGCCGGGGCGCCTTTTCCATGTCCTGACGGCTGCCTCGTTCGCTTTCATTGACTCTTCCACCGGACGGTCCTACGTTTCCCGGCGCCTCGTGGCGCCTGACGGGTTGTCAACTCGGTCGTGACGCATAGTGCGTTCACAGGTCGAACGCCGGCCCGCCGCCTGCTGTGCCGCGGTCCACCACGTCGTGCCCGCACACAAAGGAGTGACGGTCCATGTCCGACACCGTTTCCCGAAGGTCAGCACTGCGTCTGCTCGGCGGCGCCGTCATGGTCGCGGCGGCCGCGACCGGCACCCTCGCCGCCCCCGCCCGCGCGCTCTCCCTCACCCCCGCCTCCCGCCGGGTGGAAGCGCTGATCGCCCGCCTCGGCCCGGACGAGAAGGTCGGCCTTCTGCACGGCGCCGACGACCCCGTGAAACTGGGGCAGGCCGGCTACGTGCCCGGTGTGCCCCGGCTCTCGATCCCCCCGCTCAGACTCGCCGACGGACCGGCCGGCGTCCGCGTCACCGCGCACGCGACCGCGCTGCCGGCCCCGGTCATGCTCGCCTCCGCCTTCGATCCCGCGCTCGCCCGCGAGTACGGCGAGGTCATCGGCCGCGAGGGGCGCGCCCTTGGCCAGGACGTCCTCCTGTCGCCCATGGTCAACCTGATCAGGACCCCGTACGCCGGACGCAACTACGAGACCTTCTCCGAAGACCCGCTGCTCGGCGCGGACCTGGTCGCCGAGGAGATCCGCGGCATCCAGAGCCAGGGCCTCATCGCCACCGTCAAGCACTTCGCCCTGAACAACCAGGAGAAGGACCGCATGTCCATCGACGTGCGGATCGCCGAACAGCCCCTGCGCGAACTCGAACTCCGCGGCTTCGAAGCGGCCGTCGCCGCCGGAGCGGGCGCAGTGATGGGCGCGTACAACAAGGTGAACGGGACCTTCGCCTGCGAGAACAAGCCAATTCTCGGCGACATCCTGCGCGACGGCTGGGGCTTCGACGGCTGGGTCATGACCGACTGGTTCGCCGCCCACAGCACGGTCGCCGCCCTCACCGCCGGGCTCGACATGGAGATGCCGAGCGGCAACTACTTCGCCGACGCGCTGAAGAAGGCCGTGCTCGACGGCAGCGTCCCCGAGGCGCTCGTCGACCGCTCCGTGCGCCGCATCCTGTCCGTCATGGACCGGTTCGGTCTGCTCGACGGGAGCGCTCCCGCACGGCCCGGCCGCGACCCGCAGGCCGGTGCGCGCACCGCGCTCAAGGTCGCCAAGGCCGGCGCCACCCTGCTCCACAACCGGCACGCCACTCTCCCGCTCACCGGCCGCGCCGCCCGCACCATCGCCGTCATCGGGCCCACCGGAACCATCCCGTTCGTCAGCGGCGGCGGCAGCGCCCACGTCGTGCCCGACCACGCGCAGAGCCCCCTCGACGCCATCGGAGCCCGGGCCGGAGAAGGCGCCCACGTCGACTACGCCCTGGGCGAGGACCTCTTCGGCAAGCCGCTCCCCGGCACCTCCGCGGGCGCCGACTTCGAGGGCCAGGGCGTCGCCCCGGGCGCCACCTGGACGTACGACGGCACACTCACCGTCGACGACGCCGACGAATGGACCTTCTGCATCCACTACTCCGGCGACCGCCCCAAGGTGCTCCTCGACGGCACCGAACTCTTCCCGCCCGCCCCCGGCCTCGGCGAGCTCTTCGCCGGCGGACTCATCGGCGCCGCACCGGACGGCCTCACCGTCCGCCGCAGCACCCTGAACCTCACCGCAGGGACACACCGGCTCGCCATCACCGCCAAGGGCCGCGACAAGGGCCAGCTCTTCCGGCTCCGCCGCACCACCGGAGCCACCCGCGCCGCCGACGTCGCCGAGGCGGTGCGCGCCGCCCGCGCGGCCGACAGCGTGGTCCTTTTCGCGTACGAGGACGCCACCGAGGGCGCCGACCGCACCTCCCTCGCGCTGCCCGGCCACCAGAGCGAGCTGATCGAAGCGGTCGCCGCCGCCAACTCCCGCACCACCGTGGTGCTCAACACCTCGTCGTGCACCACCATGCCCTGGCTGGACCGCGTCGGCGCCGTACTGCAGATGTACTACCCGGGCCAGGAGGGCGCCGAGGCCACCGCGGCCGTCCTGTTCGGGGACTGCGACCCCGGCGGCCGGCTCACCCAGACCTTCCCCGTCTCCGAGGACCGGCACCCGATGGCGGGGGACCCGCGCCGCTACCCCGGCGTGGACGGCACCGAGGAGTACTCCGAAGGCATCCACCTCGGCTACCGCTGGTACGACGCCGAGGACGTGACCCCGCTCTTCCCCTTCGGGCACGGCCTCTCGTACACCACGTTCGAGTACACGGACCTGAGTGTGCGGCCCGACGGCGACGGGCTCGCGGTCGGCTTCACCGTCCGCAACACCGGCCGCCGCACCGGCACCACGGTCGCCCAGGTCTACCTCGGCCCCTCGCCCGACCTCCGCCTCGACCAGGCGCGCCGCGCCCTGGCCGGCTACCGCCGCCTGGAACTGGAGCCCGGCCGCGAGCAGCGCGTGACCGTACGGATCTCCGCGCGCTCGCTGTCCTCGTGGGACCCGGAGCGGCACGGCTGGGTACTCGGCACCGGAACGCGCGAGGTGAGCGTGGGTGTCTCGGCGCGCGAACCGCGGCTCGTCGGCCCTGGCCGGGTCCGATCGCGCACAGCGGCCGGCCGGCCTTGACCGGGTAGGCTTCCCGGCGTGCGCCAGGGGGGCGCATGCCGGGCTCCGGTCCGGAGCGAGCGGGAGGAAGCGGCGTTGCACATCCAGGAGTGGCTGGAGAACATCCCCGCCGTCAGCGTCTATCTTCTGGTGGCGCTGGTCATCGGGGTCGAAAGCCTCGGCATCCCGCTGCCCGGCGAGATCGTCCTGGTCAGCTCGGCACTGCTCGCCTCACAACAGGGCCACATCAACCCGGTCGTGCTGGGCGCCTGCGCCACGGCGGGTGCGGTGATCGGCGACTCGATCGGCTACGCGATCGGACGCAAGGGCGGCCGCCCGCTGCTCGCCTGGCTCGGCCGCAAGTTCCCCAAGCACTTCAGCGAGGGCCATGTCGCCATGGCGGAACGGTCCTTCCAGAAGTGGGGCATGTGGGCCGTCTTCTTCGGCCGCTTCATCGCCCTGCTCCGCATCTTCGCGGGCCCGCTCGCGGGCGTACTGCACATGCCGTACTGGAAGTTCCTCATCGCCAACGTGCTCGGCGGGATCTGCTGGGCGGGCGGTACGACGGCCGTCATCTACTACGTCGGCATCGTCGCCGAGTCCTGGCTGAAGAACTTCTCGTACCTGGGTCTGGTCGCTGCGCTGCTGATCGGTGTCGTGTCGATGCTGGTGGTCAAGAACCGGGCGAAGAAGTCGATGGCCGAGGCGGAGGCTGCGCAGGCTGGGGCGGGGCAGTCCGCGGCGGAGAACGTTCCGGCCGCGGACTGAGCTTCCGCAGGTTGTTGGGTCGCTGCGGGCCCGTTGTGGCTGGTCGCGCAGTTCCCCGCGCCCCTCAAGGGCGTGTGCGCTCAGCAGGTGCGGTCCTGCAGCAGAGTCTTCACCGCTCTGCCGAACACCACCCGCCCAGCGCTCTCCGTCACGCCGTCCAGCGCTCGCGGGAGTCCGCGTACGTGCAGGTCCTCGCGCCAGACCACGTACGACCCCGTGCCTGCCGCGCCCACCTCGATCTCGGCCCAGCCCGTGATCGCGCGGCCGCGCTTCTGCAGGTGGCACACGCCCGGGGCGTCCTCGGTCGGCGGCTGCCAGCGGGTGATCTCCATCGGGTCGTCGAAGCCCACGGGGCCGAGGCCGGTGCGGGCCACGAAGACCGTGCCCACGCCGGTCGGTGGCGGGGTCTTCACGATGATCCGGGTCAGCGGGACGCTGTCGCCGTGCCGTTCCCAGTCGGTGAGCCGGCGCCACGCCTCGGCGGGCGTGAGGTGCGTGCGGCGGGCGATCCGGAAGAGTGCCATCGCGCGATCGTAAGCGGCCCCCCGGCCGCGCGGGCCCAGGCGCGGTCGCTTAGCGTGACACCCGGCGCGATGGAATCCGTACAGGGTCCGTACAAGGAGTGGCGCATGGCAGAGCAGGCGTTGGTCGTGGCAGTGGGCGGCAAGACGCCCGAGATCGCCCCGACCGCATTCACCGCACCCACCTCCGTGGTGCTCGGAGAGGTCAGCCTCGGGGCGGGCGCGAGCGTCTGGTACCACGCGGTCCTGCGGGCCGACTGCGGGCCGATCGTGATCGGCGCCGAGAGCAACATCCAGGACAACTGCACCGTGCATGTGGACCCGGGCTTCCCGGTCAGCGTCGGCGAGCGCGTCACCGTCGGGCACAACGCGGTGCTGCACGGCTGCACCGTCGAGGACGACGTGCTGGTCGGCATGGGCGCCACGGTCCTCAACGGGGCCCGGATCGGCGCCGGTTCGCTGATCGCGGCCCACGCCCTGGTGCCGCAGGGCATGGTCGTGCCGCCCGGCTCCCTGGTCGCGGGCGTACCGGCGAAGGTGCGGCGCGAGCTGACCGACGAGGAGCGCGAGGGGATCAAGGTCAACGCCCTGATGTACCTGGGCCTGGCCGAGGACCACCGCAAGGCGCACGGCGGCTGAGCCCGCGCTGAGCGGAAGATCACAGGCGTCGGCCCTGATCGGCCGGGTCGGCGATGAGTACCGTGTGCGGGTGCCCAAGAACAGAAACACGTTCTCATCGCTGACCGCCTGGCGGCGCAGGCTCGCCTCCCGCGCGGTCCACGGCGGTTGGGGCCTGATCAAGGAGGCCGGCGCGGTCACCGCCGAACGTCCGGGGAAGCTGCGCTTTCGCCGGATCGGCGCCGGAACCCGCCTCGCCTTCCCGCAAGGCACCGTGTTCGGCGAGCCCTGGATCGAGCTGGGCGACCACTGCATCATCGCCGAACAGGTCACCCTGACCGCCGGGATGATGCCCGGCCTCGACCTCGGCGCCGATCCGATACTGACCCTGGGCAACGGGGTCGTGCTCGGCCGGGGCAGCCACGTCATCGCCGATACGACGGTCACCATCGGCTCGGACACGTACTGCGGCCCGTACGTCTACATCACCTCGACCAATCACAGCTACGACGATCCGCACCAGCCCGTGGGTAAGCAGTGGCCGCGCATGGAGCCGGTGGAGATCGGCCCCGGCTGCTGGCTCGGCACGGGCGCCGTGGTGCTGCCCGGCGCGCGGCTCGGCCGCAACGTGGTCGTGGCGGCGGGCGCGGTCGTACGCGGTGAGGTGCCCGACCACGCGGTGGTGGCCGGGGCGCCCGCGAGGATCGTCCGCACCTGGGACGAGGAGAACGGCTGGCAGCCGCCGCTGCGCACGCCCGCGCCGGTGCCCATCCCGGAGGGCGTCACCCCTCAACAGCTGCTCGCCATCGCGGAGTTGACGCCCGAAGAGGCCTGATCAGCCGGTCGCGAGCAGTACGGTGCCGACCAGGGCCAGGCCCGCGCCGGCCGCCTGCACCGCGCGCAGCCGCTCCTTGAGAACCCCGCGCGCCGCGAGGGCGGTGACCACGGGGTAGAGCGAGGCGAGCACGGCCGCCATGGTGACGGGGCCCTGCTGTGCGGCGATCGAGTACGTCCCGTTGGCGGCCACGTCGGCCAGGCCCACGAAGGCCAGTGCGGGCAGCGAGAGCCAGACCGTGCGAAGGCCGCCGTCCTCGGGCAGGGCGCGGGCGCCGCGCCGCACCGAGACGTACAGGGCGGTGCCGCCGACGGCGATGTTGGTGACGCGCTGCACGAACAGCGCGAGGAAGAGCCCGGTCACGGTCGTGGACGCCTCGGAGATCAGGGCCATCACCGCGCCGAAACCGAAGGCCGCGAGCAGCGTGAGCAGGATGGCCTGGCGGCGCACCGCGGCGCCGCGGAACTCCGGGCCGCCCGCCAGCAGGATGCCCACCACGGCCACCGCGATGCCGGCGAACTGCAGGATGCCGGGGCGTTCGCCGAGGACGAGCCCGACGCCGACCGGCACCGCCACGCCCAGCGAGCCGAGCGGCGAGACGACACCCATGGGGCCGAGCGCGAGGGCCTTGTAGAAACTGAGCATGGCGACCGGGCCGACGGCCCCCGCCGCAACCGCGAACCAGAGTTGCGGGCCCGCCTCGTGCCGGCCGCCGGTCGCGACGACGACCGCGCCGAGGACGACCACGGCGACCGACTGCGAGGCGACCACGACGGTCAGCGCGGGTATGCGCCGGGTGAGCAGCCCGCCGCCGAAGTCGGCCAGGCCCCACAGGAGGCTGGTGGCCAGGGCGAACAGTGCTGTCATCGGGAGCCTCGCAGTACAGTGCAGTGACACAGGGGATTCATTGGGGTGCACTCCACCGTAGTGCAGCATATTGAACTCTGTCATCAAAAATATTGGACGGCCCTGCTGGGGCCCACCTCATGGACGGAATGTGTCGGACCTCGAACTGCTGACCCAGTCACTGGCCCGCAACGTCAAGCGCTGGCGCACCGAGCGCGGCTTCACGCTGGACGCGCTCGCGACCCGCGCCGGGGTCAGCCGTGGCATGCTCATTCAGATCGAGCAGGCCCGGACGAATCCCAGTGTGGGCACCGTGGTGAAGATCGGTGACGCGCTCGGCGTCAGCATCACCACCCTGCTCGACTACGAGAGCGGGCCCAAGGTCCGCATCGTCCCGCCCGAGCAGGTCGTCCGGCTCTGGTCCACGGAGCGGGGGAGCTACAGCGCCCTGCTCGCCGGGACCGAGGCGCCCGGACCGCTGGAGATGTGGGAGTGGCATCTGATGCCGGGGGATGCCAGCGCGTCGGACCCGCATCCGGCCGGCACGATCGAGCTGCTGCATGTGACGCACGGCACGCTGACCCTCGTCGTGGACGGCGTCGACCACCCTGTCCCGGCGGGCCATTCGGCATCGTTCGAGGCCAACGCGCCGCACACATACGACAATCGGGGTGCCGAGCCGGTTGCGATGACGATGGCCATCTCGGTTCCCTTTGATCGCTGAGCCGCTCAACCCCCTTGCTGGTACGGCTGGTTGGCTTCATGGCCGTACGCTTGCAAGAGAGCTGCGGAGGGGGAGACCGAGCCCGAACGTGAGCCGGTGTGCGCCCCCGGGGCGCGCGCCGTGATCGGTTCTGGACGATTTTGGCCTTGTATCTGGTGTTCAGGGCCGAGTCGGGTGGAGGCTGACTATCGTCACTCTCGCGACTGAGGGGCGACGAAAGCGGAGATCATCTCGGACGAAACCACTCGTGTGGGTGGTTTTGGCGCCAACGCCGAACCTGGGCACGGGCCAACGCAGTTGTGGTGTCCCGGGGAGGCGGCAGTGGTCGGACCAGTCGCTCGTGGCGCATGAGCGCACATGGGCACGGCGTGCGGCCGAATTGCACGACCTGCGAAAAGCCCATGCAATGTTCTATGAGCCGTGTTCTGCGCAGTGATCCAGAAAGACCTTGCTGCGACAACGGCGCTACGATCCGAAAGGCGCTCACGTGGAAGCTCTCGTCTCGGCGGCCGAACGGCCCGGCCCCGCCCCCCACAGGCCGGCCAGCAGGCGGCTGCCGCTGGTGAAGCGGGCAGCGGCGCAGAGTGCCGGGAAAGCTCCGGCGAGCCTGACCAGGGTGATGACAGCAGGCGGGAGCCCCGGCGTTCCCGGTACGTCCGCCTTCCAGTCGGCGCTCTGACGGGCGGAACGACTCACCCCATGGACCGGCCGACTCCGCCTGCCCTGTCCCAGTTCGTGCTGAAGGTGCACAGCCGCTGCGATCTGGCATGCGATCACTGTTACGTCTATGAACACGCGGACACGAGCTGGCGCGGGCGGCCCCGGGCCGTCTCCGATGACATCCTGGCGCAAGTGGCGGACCGGATCGCCGAGCACGCCAGGCGTCACCGACTCCCCACCGTCCACGTCGTTCTGCACGGCGGCGAGCCCCTGCTCGCCGGACCCGACCGGATCCGGCGCGCCGCCGAGGAACTCCAGCGGGCGCTGCACTCGGTGAGCGCGCTCGATCTGCGCATGCACACCAACGGTGTGCTCCTCGACGAGAAGTTCTGCGAGCTCTTCCTCGAACTGGGCATCAAGGTGGGGGTGTCCCTCGACGGCGACAAGGTCTCCAACGACCGCCACCGCCGCTACGCCGACGGCCGCAGCAGCCACGCCAAGGTCATCCGCGCGGTGGAGCTCCTCAACCGCCCCCGCTACCGGCGCCTGTTCGCCGGGCTGCTGTGCACCATCGACGTCGAGAACGATCCGGTCGCCGTCTACGACGCGCTCGTCGCACTCTCGCCTCCCCGCATCGACTTCCTTCTCCCGCACGCCACTTGGGACACTCCGCCGCCCCGCCCCGGCGGCGCGGCCACGCCCTACGCGGACTGGCTCGATGCGATCTACCGGCGCTGGGACGCGGCGGGCCGGCCCGTTCCGGTCCGCATCTTCGACTCCGTGCTTCGCACCCTGCGCGGCGAGAGCAGCCTGACGGAATCGCTCGGGCTCGCCCCGGCCGACCTCGTCGTGATCGAGACCGACGGCACCTTCGAGCAGGCCGACAGCCTCAAGACGTCGTACGACGGGGCCCCGGCCACCGGCATGGACGTCTTCACGCACTCGCTCGACGACGTGCTGCAGCACCCCGGCATGCTGGCCCGCCAGCAGGGCATCGAGCAGCTCTGCGCGCAGTGCCGGAGCTGCCCCGTCGTCCAGTCCTGCGGGGGCGGCCTCTACGCCCACCGCTATCGCACCGGCAACGAGTTCGACAACCCCTCCGTGTTCTGCCCCGACCTGCTGGCACTGGTCACCACCATCCGAGACCGGGAGGCGGCCGTGCCCGCACCGACGCCGACACCCGCGGAACTACCCATGGAACAGGGCGACTTCGATGCCCTGGCCGCGGGCTTCGGCGGCGCGGACACCGTCGCGCGCCTCACGGCGGCCCAGCTGGAGATCAACCAGGAGCTGCTCGCCGCCGTCAGCGAACACATCGCCCTCTCCGACCGTGAGGGCGCCAGGGCCTGGGAACTCCTGACCGACCTGGATGCCGAGGCGCCCGCCGAACTCGACGCCGTCCTCGCCCACCCCTACACCCGGCCGTGGGCCCTGAGCGTGCTCGAAGGCAAGGCGGCGCCCGCGGGCGGCCTCGCCGAGATCGCGGCCGCCACGGTGCTGCGGGCCCGGCTCGGCCGGAGCGTCACGGTGCCGCTGCGCGACGGCACCCTGCGGCTGCCCGGGCTCGGCAGCGTACGGCTCGACGGCGGGTCCGAGGACGCCGAAGTGACCGCGGGCGCCGACGGGTTCACCGTGCGGGCCGGCTCCGGGCGGCTCGACATCGGCTGGCACGAAGGCCTGGACGGGCCGACGCCGCGCTGGCAGCCCGTGCGCCTCTTCGAGGGCGAGGGCTGGAGCGTGGCCATCGAGGACACCGACCCGCTGCGGGACTGCCACAAGTGGCCCGTGTCCGGGCGGCTCGCGGTGGACGAGGCCAAGCTGTGGGCCGAGGATCTGACCGGCGCCTGGTCCCTGATCCGCCGCGAACTGCCCGCCTACGCCGACGGCGTGGCCGCGGGGCTGCGCCTGATCACCCCGCTGCACGCACAGGAGCGCAGCAACGTCAGCGCCGCCTGCAAGGAGGCCTGGGGGGCGATCGGGGCCGCCAGGCCCGCCTCGCCCGACCAGCTCGCCCTCCTGATCGTCCACGAGTTCCAGCACGTGAAGCTCGCCGCGGTCCTCGACGCCGTCGACCTGTACGACACGGCCGACCGGAACCTGTACTACGCCCCCTGGCGCGACGACCCGCGGCCGATCGGCGGGCTGCTCCAGGGAACGTACGCCCATATCGCGGTGACCGACTTCTGGCGGGTGCGCCGGCAGACCGCGGATGCGGCCTTTGAACGCGGCGCGGCCGAGGCGGAGTTCGCGCGTTGGCGGCAGCAGACGGCGGAGGCCGTCGAGGAGCTGCTCGGCTCGGGAACCCTCACCGACCTGGGGCAACGCTTCGTCGGGAGCATGGGTCACACGGTGCGCGGCTGGCTCGACGAACCCGTCTCGGGGGCGGCGCTCACTGCCGCGGTCGGCTCGGCGAAGCGCCATCGCGCCGAGTGGAAGGCCCGCGTCGAAGCCTCGCGCTGAGTGAATTCCCCCTCGAATTGAGCGAATTCTCCCGCTAATTGATTGATCCACTCACCGAGCTGCGCATGATTTCGGTCATGATCTGATCGGAACTCCGTGAGTGGATCAATCATTGGGTTTGTTCGTTCTGTTCCGCCGGAGAATCCTCCGTTCCTACACTGAGGACCCATCCACTTGGACCGGGGGAGACAGTGGTGCAGGGACCAGTCGGCGCCGGGGGCGACGAGCAGAAGCCGTACTTCTTCCTCAGTTACGCGCACACGCCGAAGAGCGACCCCAAGGAGCGCAACCCCAATCTCTGGGTGGAGCGCTTCTTCCGGGACCTCTGCGCCCATGTGATGCAGCTGACGTCCCTGCCGGCCGGCAGCGCCGGCTTCATGGACCAGCAGATGCAGCCCGGCGAGGGATGGCAGGAACGGCTCTCGGAGGCGCTGGCGTTCTGCAAGGTGTTCGTGCCGCTCTATTCGCCGCGCTATTTCCTCAGCGAACAGTGCGGCCGGGAGTGGTTCGCCTTCTCCAGCCGGGCCGCCGCCCAGACCCGTAACAGTCACAACAACAGCAACCCCGTCACCGGAATCGTGCCCGCTCTCTGGGTGCCCGTGCCGACCCGGCAGCTGCCGCAGCCCGCCGAGCGGCTCCAGTTCAACCACGCCACCTTCGGCGACGAGTACGCCGACGAGGGCTTCTACGGGCTCATCAAGCTCAACTACCTGCGCGACCAGTACGAACGCGCCGTCTACCAGCTCGCCAAACGCATCGTGAGCGTGGCCCAGCAGATCCGCCTCGAACCCGGTGACCCGCACCAGGACTACGCGAAGGTGCCGGCCGCCTTCGGTCCGGCCGGCGAGCCCGCCCGTGAACTGGAGGTATCCGTCCTGGCCTGCTCGCGCTCCACCCTCCCGACCGGACGCAGCCCGGACTGCTACGGATCCGAGGCCCTCGACTGGAACCCGTACCATCCGGCCTCCTCCAGACCGCTCGCCGACCACACCGTCGACGTCGTACGCAGCCTGGACTACACCGTGCACCTCAGCGACTTCGAGGCCGAGCCCCAACGGCTCCTCGACTCCGACCCGCCCACCGGGCCCGGTCTGCTGCTCCTGGACCGCTGGGCCCTGGACGCCCGGCGCCGCCGCGACCTGATGACCCAGCTGTGCGCCACGCCCCGGCCGTGGATCAGCGTCATGGTCCCCGGGAACGAGACCGACCCCCAGACCGGTGCGCGCGACGAGGAGTTGGCGCGGCAGACCGACGCCGCCCTCGCCACCCGCGTCGACGAGAGCGACGGACACCGCACGCCGAGCGCCGGACTGCCCACACTGGAAGCCTTCAGCAAGGCGATCCCGGGGGCCGTGAAGGCGGCGGTCAGACATTACGAGGCCAACGCGCCGACCTATCCACCGCCCGGAAGCGGTGGGCCGATGCCCCGGGTGCTTCCGCGCGGCATCGGCTACGGCGTCAGTGGCCCCGGTGGCCGCGGTCAGAGCACGGACCAGGACAAGAACAACGGTGATAAGGCGGAGGGCTCATCAGATGACTGAGAACCGCAACGGGACCGTCGTCACGTTCTATTCGTACAAGGGCGGCACCGGAAGGACCATGGCGCTGGCCAACTGCGCATGGATCCTGGCGGCCAACGGATACCGGGTACTGGCGGTCGACTGGGACCTGGAGGCGCCGGGCCTGCACCGGTTCTTCCACCCCTTCCTCGACCTCGCCGACCTGGAGGCGACTCCCGGTCTGATCAACCTGATCACCGACTACCAGGACGAGGCCCGGCGCCCCGCCGACCGCGACCCCGACTGGCACCGCGACTACGCCCGGGTCCGCCCCCACGCCACCTCCCTGAACTGGAACTTCCCGCACGGCGGCAGCCTGGACTTCCTCTCGGCGGGGCGACGCAACCGCGACTACCCGTCCATCGTGGGCAAGATGGACTGGGACGACTTCCACGAGCGGTTCGGCGGCGGCCAGTTCTTCGACGCCATGCGCGACGACATGCAGCGCCACTACGACTACACCCTGATCGACAGCCGTACGGGCCTGAGCGACATCGCCGACATCTGCACCGTCCAGATGCCCGAAGTCCTCGTCGTCTGCTTCACGTTGAGCGACCAGAGCATCGACGGCGCCTCGGCGGTGGCCCGCGACATCGAGGAGCGCTACCACGAGCGGGGCATCCGCATCCTGCCCGTCCCGATGCGCATCGACGACGGCGAGAAGGAGAAGGCGGACGCCGGACGGGCGCTCGCCCGCGAGAGCTTCCCGGGCTTCCCCAGCGGCCTCAGCACCGAGGAACTCGGCAACTACTGGGGCACGGTGGAAGTTCCCTACCGCCCCTTCTACGCCTACGAAGAGATCCTGGCCACCTTCGGCGACGCGCCCAACGTCAGCAGCTCCATGCTCAGCGCCTGCGAACGGCTCACCTCCGTCCTCACCGGCGGCGTGGTGAACGCGCTGCCGCCCATGGACGAGGCCGACCGGCTCACCCATGTCGCCGCCTACACCCGGCGCAGGCCCATGCCGCCGTCCAATGTGGTTCTCACCCATGTCGCCGAGGACCAGATGTGGGCGGACTGGCTGGTCCACGTCCTGACGATCGGCGGCTTCCAAGTCGTGCCCATCGACGTCCGCACGCCCCAAGCGGCCGCCGTGGAAGCCGAGTTCACCTCCGGCATCGGATACCGCGTCATCCCCGTGGTCTCGCAGGCCTACCTCAACACCGAGCGCGCCCGCAGCTTCTGGGAGACCGGCGCCGGACTCGACGCGGCCGGCGGGCGGCGCCAGATACTGCCGGTGCGCGTCGGTGACGTACGGCTCAGCCCGCCGCTCAGCAGCCGCGGGCTCATCGACCTCGTACGCCTCGACGAGAACGACGCGGGGGCCGCCGTGCTGCACGCGCTCGACCGGGCCGAGGCGGTCACCGCGCTGACCGCCGGGCCTGCCGGTCCCCGCTATCCGGGCAGCGTGCCCAAGATCTGGAACGTACGGCCCCGGCACGCCTGGTTCACCGGCCGCACCTCCGTCCTGGAGAAGCTGCGCGACCAGCTGCGCGGCGACAGCCGTTCCGCACAGCGCTTCCCGCAGGTCCTGTACGGGCTCGGCGGCGTGGGCAAGACCCAGGTGGCCCGCGAGTACGCGCACCGGTTCCGCGCCGACTACGACCTGGTGTGGTGGATCGAGGCCGAACAGCCCGACCGGGTGGTGTCCTCGCTGGCCGAGCTGGCCGCCGAGATGGACCTCAGAGCCGGTGACGTCGTGGCGGAGGCGGCCAGCGCGGCCATGCAGGCGCTGCGGCGGGGCGCGCCCTACTCCCGCTGGCTGCTGATCTTCGACAACGTCGAGGACCTGGACCGGGCGCTGAAGCTCCTCCCGGAGGAGACCGAGCCGATCTCCGGCGAGACGTACGGCCACATCCTCGCCACCTGCCGCAACAAGCCCGCCTCGACGCAGGTCGAGGCGATCGAGGTGGAGGTCTTCACCCGCGCCGAGAGCGTCGAGCACCTGTGCCGCCGGGTCACCAAACTCCCCACCGCCGACGCCGAACGCGTCGCCGACGCGGTGGGCGACCTGCCGCTCGCGGTCGAGGTCGCGGCCGCCTGGCTCGCCGAGACCGCGACCCCCGTCGACGCCTATGTGGAACAGCTCAAGGAGCAGAGCACCAAGGTCCTCTCGCTCGGCAAGCCCGAGGACTACTCGGAGCAGATCGGCGCGACCTGGAACATCTCGATCAGCCGGTTGCGCGACGAGTCCAAGGCCGCGGTACGCCTGTTGGAGCTCTGCTCGTTCTTCTCCGCCGAGCCCATCTCGATGCGGCTGATCGGCAGCGACTCGATGTTCGAGTCCCTCCTGCCGTACGACCCCGATCTGCGCGAGCGGTACATGCTGGGCAAGGTCATCCAGACCCTCAACCGGTTCGCGCTCGCCAAGGTCGACCCGGCGGACAGCAGCATCCAGGTGCACCGGCTCGTCCAGGCCGCGGTGCGGGCCGGCCTCAGCGATGAGCAGGTGGACACCGCCAAGCACGAGGTCCACCGCATCCTCGCCGAGGCCCGCCCGGTCGAGGGCGTCGACCGCGACAACCCCGTCAACGACCCTAAGAGCTGGCCCAGTTTCGAGCTGATCTGGCCGCACCTGAGCGCCTCCGGCATCGCCGACTGCGACGAGGAGAAGGTCCGCCAGCTCATGGTCGACCGCATCCGCTATCTGCTCAAGCGCGGCGAGCTGGAGAGCGCCCGGGTGCTCGGCACCCAGCTCAACAAGGTCTGGACGCGCGAACTCGGCGAGAACGACCTCCAGACCCTCAACATCCGCTTCGAGCTCGCCAACGCGCTGCGCGCCCAGGGCAAGTACCAGGAGGCCCGGGCGATGGACGAGGACACCCTCGCCCGCCAGATCAGCGTCCTGCACAAGGACCACCCGAACGACGACCACCCCAGCATCCTCATCACCACCGGCAGCCTCGCCGCCGACCTGCGCGCGCTCGGCAGGTTCGACGAGGCCCTCACCCGCGACCTCAGGATCTACCACGGGCTGCGGCAGATCTTCGGCGAGAACCACCCGCGCACCCTGATCGCCGCCAACAACCTCGCGATCGACTACCGGCTCAGCGGCGACAGTGAGGCGGCCCGCAGGCTGGACGAGGAGACGGTGGAGCGCCGCAGCGCCTTACTGGGCGACGAGCACCCCTTCACCCTCACCACCAAGGGCCACCTGGCGCGCGACCTGCGCGAGAGCGGCGAGTACGCGGCCTCGGTCCAGGTCCTTCGGGAAGTGGTGTCGGCGTTCGAACGGGTCCTCAACGCCGATGTCCCCGAGGCGCTTCGCACCGCCAAGAGCCTCGCGGTGTCCCTGCGCAAGGCGGGCCATCCGCACGAGGCGAAACGCCTGACCGAGGAAACGTACAACCGCTACCGCGGCCGGTACGGGACCAAGGCGCCGGACGCGCTGGCCTGCTGCCTCAACCTGGCCGCCGACTTCTCGGCGACCGGCGACAAGCAGGCCGCTCTCGACCTCGCCGTCCAGGCGCTCGAGGGCTACCAGAGCACGCTGGGCGAGGAGCACCCCTTCACCCTGGCCTGCCGCAACAACGTCTACATCTACCAGCGCGGGCTCGGCGCGGCCGAGGAGGCGGTGCGGGGCGGCGAGGACGTGCGGGCGGCCCTGGAGGAAGTCCTGGGCCCACGCCACCCGTTCACGCTCTGCGCGGCGATCAACCTGGCCAACGCGTACGGCGACATGGGCCGCCCCGATCTCGCCGAACGGTGGGAACGGACCGCGCTCAAGGGCCTGTTGGAGCGGTTCGCGCCGACCCACCCCGATGTGCTCGCCTGCCGCTCCAACCTGGCGATCACCCTGCGGTCGGCCGGCCGCGAGGAGGAGGCCCAGCGGCTGCGGTCCTCCATCCTGGAACCGGCCGCGAAGCAGCTGGGCGTGGACCATCCGATCGCCGAGGCGGCCCGCGCCTGGCGCCGGATCAACCGGGACCTGGAGCCGCAGCCGGTGTGAGCGGGACGGGGAGTGCCCGGGCTCACGGCCCGGGCACTCCCCGGTTCAGCCCCGCATGCTCACCGAGTGGCCCAGCTCAGCACGCGGGTGAGCGCCCGCAGCGCGCCGAAGTGTGCCGCTCCGCGCTCGACGATCATCTGCGCGCCGGGGATCCGCTCGGCCAGCCAGCGGGTGTGCTGCACGGGTGCGAACACGTCCTGCTCGCCGTGCCACAGCAGGACCGGCGCGTGGATGTCCTCCAGGCGGAAGTCCCAGTCGGTGCTGAACGCCATCACGTCGTCCACCCAGCCGTCGGCCGAACTGCGCAGCCCCTCCTCGAAGTTGCGCTCCAGCATCACCCGGATGCCCGCGTCGGCGACGATGCCCCGGTCCGGCTTGGGCAGCCCGGGCCGCATGTCGTTGACCGAACGGCGCGGATCGGCCCTGATCGTGATCGACCGCATCTCCAGGGACGTCGTCAACTGCCCCTTCCCGGCAGCTGCGTTGATGTATTCGCGCACATTGGACTCGGTCATCCCCTCGAACCAGTCGAGCCCCTGCGCATCGCGCGGCGCGAGCCCCACCAAGGCCGCGGCCCGCGCCGTACGGTCGGGGAGCAGCGCCGCGCAGGCGAGTGCGTGCGGGGCGCCGCCGGATCGTCCTACGACGGCGAACTCGCCGATGTCCAGCGCGTCCGCGATCGCCTCCACATCGGCCGCCGCATGCGCCACCCGGCGCCCCGGCAGCCGGTCCGAATCGCCGTATCCCGGCCGGTCGAACGTGATGAGGCGGACACCGAGGCGGTAGAGCACCGCACTGCGAGGCGCCGGGCCGAGCCGGCTCCCCGGGGTGCCGTGCAACAGGAACACCGGCCTGCCCTGCGGGTTCCCGTAGTTCTCGACCGCTAAGTCGCGCCCGTCCCTGGTACGAATCAGCTCCCCCAACTGGTGCCTCCCCGTAGGTCTGGTAGGCGACAGTATGAGCGTGTGCGATTCAGTGGTACATACCCGCACTCGTCGAATGCGCGGCCGGATTCCGCCCCGCTCAGCCGAGCCGGGGGATCTCGATCGCCGGGCACCGGTCCATGACCATGTCCAGCCCGGCGGCCCGGGTCCGCTCGTACGCGTCCTCGTCGAGGACCCCGAGCTGGAACCACACGGCCTTGGCACCGATGGCCACGGCCTGATCGGCCACGCCCCCGGCGAGCTCGCTGTTGACGAACACGTCCACGACATCGACCGGGAACGGAATGGCGTCGAGCGAGGCATAGCCCTGCTCACCGTGCACGGTCTCGGCCTTGGGGTGCACGGGCACGATCCGCTTGCCGTAGCGCTGGAGGACGTCCGCGACTCCGTGGGCGGCCCGGCGCTGGTTGGTGGAAAGACCGACGATGGCCCAGGTGTCGCCGGTGGTGGTGAGGATCTTGCGGATGGTGTCCTGCTCGGACTGCACGGAGCTCTCCTCGGATGGGGTGTCCACGGTCATGGGTGAAACGCCCGCGGCCGTGGACGGCATTCCTGCTACCTCCTCGTCGTCGAGGCCTCCCGTCGGCCGAGGTCGTGGCGCAGGCGCCGGGCCTGGACGTACTCCCGCAGCAGGACCCGCCCGGCCCCCGGCACCGAGGGCCGGGCCGACCCCTTCAGGAGGCCGGCGCCCTTACTGGCCGCCGCCGTGAGGGTGAGCTCGTCGAAGGCGATCAGCGCGCGTACCAGCGGACGTCCCGACGGCGGGACGAGATCGACCAGCGGCCGGCTCGCGGCGAGAGTGTCGCGGGCCCGCCCCAGTACGTAAGCGATCAACTGCCGGGTGCCGGGCAGGTCCCTGGCCTGTTCCAGGTCCTCGCGGGTGACCCCGAACCGGTCGAGCGTCTCGCGCGGGATGGTGAGCCGGCCGTCCGCGAGGTCCTCCGCCAGGTCGTTGACGAAGTCGAGGCGCTGGCTGGCGTCGATGTACCTACGGCACCCCGCGCGGAAGTCGGTCGCGTCGCCCTCCGGCGCGAGCAGGCAGGCGACCAGCATGAACGCGGGCAGAGAGTACTGGTCGATGTAGGCCTGGTGGTCCGCTTCGGTGACGAACCCGGCGAAGTCCAGGTCGGCGCGGGCGGTGAGCAGGTAGTCCTCGACCTGCGTGCGCAGCTGGGGGTACGCGGTGATGGTGTGCAGCAGCGGTCGGATCACCGGGTGGCGGGCGTCGCCACCGGCCAGGCCCTCGCGCACGAGCTTCTCCCACTGGGCATAGGCCGCCGCGCGCCCGTCCTGGGGGCCGCTGTCGAGCACGTTGTCGCTGTGGTGCATGAACGCGGTCGCCGCGACGACGTGCGGGAACAGCGGCCTGGGCAGCAGCATCCGGGCGGCGAGGCAGGCGCTGCGCCTGAAGCGGGCGGCCAGCTCGCGCTGGCGCGTGTAGTCCTCGCGCAGTCCGGGCTCGCGGATGCCCGCGGCGTCGAGTGCCTGGTGCCACGCGCTCATCGATGACCTCTCCCGGGATGCGGACGCGGGTCCCAGTGGATCACGACGGTGCGACAGGGCGCCCGTCAGCCCGTCATGAAGGTGTGCGTCGCCCCGAACGACCCGGCGACCTTGACGTCCACCACCAGGCGCGGATGGGTGGCGACCACCGTGACGGACGCGTCGGCGTGCAGGACGCGACGGGCCGGGCCGTCGATGGTGACGCGTACGGTGTCCTGGGTCTGGGTGGGGTCCGAGAGGGCGAAGGTCCACCCGTGCGCGGTGCGGCCCCACATCATCGCCGCGGGACCGGAGACGCGGACCCGCTCGACGGCCCCGGCGGCGAAGAACGTCGCCGCCGTCAACCGGCCGTCCAGGCCGGTTGATTGAACCAGCGCCGTGTTGGCGAGGACGGTCCAGCGGCCGCACGCCCGGCGGGTCTGGGCGGGCGAGGCGCCGGGCAGTACGGCGTAGGCGTAGCTCGCGCCGGCCGGGCGGAGCCCGTGGTCCAGGACGATCTTCTGGTAGCGGCGGGTGCACGGGACGGGCGTGCCATGGGTGTTGGCGCCGGTGTCGATGCCGAGCCAGCTGCCGGTGCGGTCCTCGCACAGCAGCGTGACCGGCTGTCGGCCGGGCCCGTCGAGCAGGACGTATCCCGCCGTGCCCGCCAGATGCAGCCAGCGCACCCCGGTCACGGCCCGGGTCGTGCCGAGCGGCGACGCGTCGGGCCTGCCGTCCACGAGGAGCCGGGCGGCGCCCCGCTCGCCCAGGTTCCGGTTCTCGATGGCCGTCCGCACCGGGGCGCCCGAGGCGTCGGTGACCGCGGCGCCGAGACAGATCACCGCGTCCGGGGTGAAGAACCACGACTTGCGCGCGGACAAGGCGCCGTCCTGCGACACGAAGTCGAGCCCGTGCGCACCGTGTTGGGCGTCGAAGCGCACCCCGCCCGCGTACGACGTGGTGGTGCGCGGAGGGTCGGAGAGGAGCGGGGGCGGCGGCGCGTCCCGCTCGGTGGTGCCGGGCAGCAGGGTGGCGTCCACGGTCGGCCAGTACGCGTCGCTGTAGTGACCCTGCTGCCCGGGCAGGAAGGTGTAGAGGACGCCGTCGCCGGTGTACCAGCCGTGCAGGTTCATGCCGTTGATGGACTCGTACCGGCAGATCCGCTTCGAGCCGACACCGAGGGAAGCCGACCAGCCGCCCGTGCTGTGCACCATGCGGTCCATCTGCGGGAACACCCGATGGGAGAGGGGGACGGCGGACCCGGGCCACGGCGAGGTGAGTTGTTCGGCGAACTCGACCTCGGGGACCCCGACCGGTTGCAGTCCGCCCGAGAACCGCGCCAGGTCCGCCACATCGAGGTACGGCGCCCACGTGCCCTCGGCGATCCACCGCGCGGAGAGACCGGCGAGGCGTGAGCGGGCGGGCTCGGCCGCCGTCCTGGCGAGCAGCACCACCGCGGCGATGAACTGGTGCCCCGCATCGTGCCCCGTCTCGCCCTGCCGGGACAGCATCCGGCCGCGGACCGGCTCCATCATCGACCCGGCGAAGAGGAATGGCGCGTACACATCCGAGACCGACTGCTCGAACATCTCCCTTACGGAAAAGGGGAGTTGAGATGTGGTATCCGCGGTGACATACGTCAGTGCGGCGATCGCGCTCAGCAGCACCAGGCCGTAGTGGCCCGGGTACGGCACCACCTCGTGCTGGATGAAGGAGCCGTCGGTGCGGTAGCCGTCGCCCTCGGTCGACCGCTTGGTGAGGTCCGCCGCTCCCTGCCCCGCGACGTCGGTCACCGCCGCGAGGCCCGCTGCCACCCGGCCCGCGTCGCCCGCGAGCGCCCCGGACACCACGGTGATGAGCGCCTTGTCCGCCCGGTTGGCGCCGGTCTCCACCAACCCGGCCGTCGCGGTGCGCCGGTTGGGGTCGGCGACGAAGCGCAGCACGGGGCGCAGGACCCGTTCCCGGTCGGCGGCGGGCAGCCGGTCCCCGAGCGCCACGACGGTCTGGAGCAGCCAGTAGGGCACGCCTATCTCGTACGAGTACCAGTTGCCGATCTCGGCCGTGTGCTCGTTGTACTGCGTGCGCCAGAGGGTGTTGAGCGCCGTCACGATGCGCCCCGGCAGCTCCGGGCGGGCGGAGAGGGCGGAGCCGGGCGTCGCCCAGTCCACCGCGATCGTCCGCAAGCGGTAGTACATGGTGGGGAAGTAGGTGCTGCCGGGGCCCGTCGGCAGGTCCGCCCAGAGCTGGTCGCGGGTCACATCCATGGCCGAGTGATAGCCGAGCGCCACTTCGTCCAGGGCGGCTACGGCCCGGTCGCGCTTCGGCGACACCCGGCCCGTGCCGACCTGGAGCGCGCGGTACGCGGCCACGATCCGCGTGTGGTCCGGGGCGTCCGAGGCGCCTCCGGGCGCGGCCGTCGCGGGCCCGCCGAGCGGGAAGGAGACCGCGGCGGTCGCGGCGGCAGTTGCTCCGAGACGCAGCGCGTCTCTGCGATCCAGCGACATCGCTCGTCCTCACGTCAGGGTGCACGGGCGGTGGGGGAGGGGCACGATCTCGTCATCCTGTTCAATCTTCTGAACAGTGCTCAGATACAGGAACTTCGTGGGCGGGCTCAAGGTAGTCCGGGGGTGCGGGGCAGTCAACGCCCCTGCGATCGCCGCCCGTTGGGCCGCCCCCGGGTGCCGGGCCCCCGCGCCGGACGCCCCCCCGCCGCCCGCGCCCCACGCCGCGAAAAACTCGGTGCCGTCTCCCCGGTCCCCTCCCTACACTCGCTCTGCGTGCCGCCAGCAAGGCGTCGCGCTCTGCTGTCGAGCAGACCAGTGCACACGAGTGCACGAGCGAACGAGTGAAGAGAAGGGGAGCCGGGTCATGTGCAAGCACCACACCGCGGCCTTTGCTCCCCCGTCCCGGTACGACGTGATTTTGGTGTCTCGTATCGCTCGGTGACGGCTGCGCGGCCTTCGCCGAATTTCTGTGACGTAACGTCAGATCCCTTTTCATGCAGCACAGTTGTGACGCGGAGTCACGGCTGAGCCGACCGGGTTCTCGTCGTCCTGAATCGCGCTTCCAGCCTGCCCAGTCCGTCCCTGGGCTTCCTCAGCGAAAGCACTCGAAAGGCCTCAGGCCATGCGCACCAACACGCGACCTCTCGCCGCGACATCCCTCTCCGCCGTCCGCAACCTCGGCATCCTCGCCCACGTCGACGCGGGCAAGACCACTGTCACCGAACGGATCCTGTTCGCGACCGGCGCCGTCCACAAGCGGGGCGAGGTGCACGACGGAACGACCGTCACCGACTTCGACGCGCAGGAACGCGACCGCGGCATCACCATCTTCGCGGCGGCCGTGAGCTGCCGCTGGGACGGGCATCGCATCAACCTCATCGACACCCCGGGCCACGTCGACTTCGCCGACGAGGTCGAGCGGTCCCTGCGGGTGCTCGACGGGGCCGTCGCGGTGTTCGACGCCGTCGCCGGAGTCGAGCCGCAGAGCGAGTCGGTCTGGCGGCAGGCCGACCGGCACGGCGTGCCGCGCATCGCGTTCGTGAACAAGCTGGACCGGGCGGGCGCCGACCTCGACAAGGCGGTCGCCTCGATCCGGGAGCGGCTCGGCGCCGTACCCCTGGTCGTCCAGCTGCCCATCGGGCGCGAGGACGCGTTCACCGGCGTCGTCGACCTGGTGCGCATGCGCGCCCTGCGGTGGCACGACGACACCTGCACGAGCGGGCCGGTCGACGGGGCACTGCTCGACGAGGCGACACGAAGGCGCCGCCTCCTTGAGGAGACGGTGGCGGAGCTCCATCCGGACGCGTTGGAGGAGTTCTGCGCGGCTTCGGCGCTGACCGAGCAGACCCTGGTGCGCGTCCTGCGCGAGCTGACCCTGCGCGGGGACGCCGTGGTGGTGCTGTGCGGCTCGGCCTACCGCAACCGCGGGATCGAGCCCCTGCTGGACGCGGTGCTCGCCTATCTGCCGTCGCCAGCCGACATGCCGCCCGTGCGCGGCACCGTCGACGGCGACGAGCAGGAGCGGGCGCCCGAACCGGCGGAGCCGTTCGCGGCGCTGGCCTTCAAGGTGGCGGCCACCGCGCGCGGGCGCCTGACCTATCTGCGGGTCTACTCGGGCACCCTGCTCAAGGGCGACTCCGTACGCGACGCGGCGACCGGCCGCGTCGAACGCGTCGGCCGGATCCTGCGCGTCCAGGCCGACCGGCACGAGGAGAGGGAGGAAGCGATGGCGGGCGACATCGTCGCCGTGGTGGGTCTCAAGTCGACCCGGCCGGGCGCGACGCTGTGTGCGCCGGACGCGCCCGTGCTCCTCGAACCGCCCTCGGTGGCCGAACCGGTGGTGTCGGTCGCGGTCGAGGCCAAGCGCGGCACCGACACGGGCCGGCTCGCCGCGGCGCTGGCACGCCTCGCCGAGGAGGACCCGTCGCTGGTCGTGCGGTCCGACGCGGAGACCGGCCAGACCGTGCTTTCCGGCATGGGCGAGCTGCACCTGGAAGTCGCGGTGGAGAAGATCCGGCGCGACCAGGGCGTGGAGGTCGGCGTCGGCCGGCCCCAGGTCTCGTACCGCGAAACCGTCGTGCGAGGGGTTACCGGTCTCGTGTACCGGCATGTCAAACAGGACGGCGGGGCCGGGCAGTTCGCGCAGGTCGTCCTCGATGTGGAGCCCATGGAAGGGGTGGGATTCGAGTTCCGGTCGACGGTGGTCGGCGGCCGGGTGCCGCAGGAGTACGCGCGCGCCGTGGAGGCCGGCTGCCGCGACGCCCTCGCCGAGGGCCCGCTCGGCGGCCACCCGGTCACGGGCCTGCGCGTCACGCTCACCGACGGGGCGACCCACTCCAAGGACTCCTCGGAGATGGCGTTCCGCACGGCCGGTCGCTTCGCTCTGCGCGAGGCGCTGCGGTCGAGCGTGATGGGGCTCCTCGAACCGGTCGTCGAGGTCACGGTGACCGTGCCCGAAGACGGCGTCGGCGGTGTCCTGGGTGACCTCGCGGCGCGCCGCGGCCAGGTGTCGGCGTCCACCGCCGCAGCCGGTTCCGCGGTGATCACGGCGGCGGTCCCGCTGGCCGAGTTCTTCGGGTACGCCTCCCGGCTGCGCGGCCGGACCCAGGGCCGGGGCACCTTCACGACCCGGCCCGCCCCGCTCGCGCCGGTACCGGCCGCGGTCGCCGACGCGCTCCTGGCCCGGTAGCGGCCGCTGCCTGTTCCGCCCCGGTCGGCCGGGGCGGAACAGGCGCATAGGGTGGGCGGATGCAGGAGCAGTACCGCACCATCCCCCGCGAGGGCGTGCACGAGAGCGAGATCAACAGGTCGCGCTTCATCTGCGCGCTCGCGCCCGCCGCGACCGAACAGGAGGCGCAGGCCTTCGTCGCCCGCATCCGCAAGGAGCACCCGACCGCCAGTCACAACTGCTTCGCGTACGTCATCGGAGCCGATGCCTCCGTACAGAAGGCGAGCGACGACGGCGAACCCGGCGGCACCGCGGGCGTGCCCATGCTCCAGATGCTGACCCGGCGCGAGGTGCGGTACGTCGTGGCCGTGGTCACCCGCTACTACGGCGGGGTCAAGCTCGGCGCGGGCGGTCTGATCAGGGCGTACGGCGGTGTCGTCGGCGAAGCCCTGGACTCGCTCGGCACGATCGTGCGCCAGCGCTTCCGCCTCGCCAGTGTCACCGTCGACCACCAGCGCGCCGGCAAGCTGGAGAACGACCTCAGGGCGACCGGCCGCGCGGTGCGCGAGGTGCGGTACGCGGAGGCCGTGACCATCGAGATCGGGCTCCCCGAGGCCGACGTCGAGGGCTTCCGCGCCTGGCTGGCCGACGCCACCGCCGGCACCGCGACCCTTGAGCTGGGCGGAGAGGCGTACGGGGATGCGTGAGACCGGCGGCAGCGGCACGGGAGAGCCGGGGCGGGCGGAACGGGTACGCCTGAGGCGGGCGGAACGGGCGGATGTCCCGGTTACCGCCCGTGATGTCAGACCCCACCGTTACCCTCGGGGATCATGAGATTCCTGCACACCTCGGACTGGCACCTGGGCCGGTCCTTCCACCGGGTCGACCTGCTCGGCGCCCAAGCGGCGTTCGTCGACCACGTGGTGGCGACGGTGCGTGACCGGGGTGTGGACGCGGTGCTCGTGGCGGGGGACGTGTACGACAGGGCGGTGCCGCCGCTCGCCGCCGTCGACCTCTTCGACCGGGCCCTGCACAGCCTCGCCGGCCTCGGCGTGCCCACCGTGATGATCTCCGGGAACCACGACTCGGCGCGCAGGCTCGGCGTCGGGGCCGGGCTGATCGAGCGGGCCGGAATCCATCTGCGGACCGACCCGGCGGGCTGCGGTACGCCGGTCATGATCGGCGACGTGGCCTGCTACGGGCTGCCCTACCTGGAGCCCGCCCTGGTCAGGGACGAACTGGCCGCGCCCAAGGCCGGGCACGAGGCGGTGCTCGCCGCGGCCATGGAGCGCGTACGGGCCGACCTCGCGACCCGCCCCGAAGGCACCCGGTCCATCGTGCTCGCGCATGCCTTCGTGGCCGGGGGCGAGCCGAGCGACAGCGAGCGCGACATCACCGTAGGGGGAGTCGCCGCCGTGCCCGCCGGGGTCTTCGACGGCGTCGACTACGTCGCCCTCGGCCACCTCCACGGCAGCCAGGTGATCACCGACCGGGTCCGCTACTCGGGCTCGCCGCTCGCCTACTCCTTCTCGGAGGCCACCCACCGCAAGTCCATGTGGCTGGTGGACCTCGCCGCCGACGGAGCGATCACCGCCGAACGCGTCGACTGCCCGGTGCCCCGCCCCCTCGCCCGCATCCGGGGACACCTCGACGAACTCCTCGAAGACCCGGCGCTGACCCGCCACGAACAGGCATGGGTGGAGGCCACGTTGACCGACGCGCAGCGCCCCGCCGACGCCATGGCCAGGATCAGCACGCGCTTCCCGCACACGTTGAGCCTCGCCTTCGACCCCGAGCGGGGCGACGACGACCCGCACGCCTCGTACGCGCAGCGCCTCAGCGGCCGCAGCGACCAGCAGATCGCGGAGGACTTCGTGGCGCACGTACGCGGCGGCAGCGGCCCGGACGCCCGGGAACGCACCGTGCTGCAAGGAGCGTTCGACGCCGTACGCGTGGACGACGGCGTGCGCGAGGTGGCCCGGTGAGGCTGCACCGCATGCGCGTCACGGCCTTCGGCCCCTTCGCGGGCAGCCAGGAGGTCGACTTCGACGCGCTGTCCGCCGCGGGCCTGTTCCTGCTGCACGGACCGACCGGCGCGGGCAAGACCTCGGTGCTCGACGCGGTCTGCTTCGCCCTGTACGGAGCGGTCCCCGGCGCCCGCCAGAGCCCCGGCACCCCCCTGCGCAGCGACCACGCCGCGCCGGACGTCTTCACCGAGGTGCTGCTCGAACTGACCGTGGGCGGACGGCGGTTGGAGATCACCCGGCGCCCGCAGCAGGACCGGCCCAAGAAGCGTGGCAGCGGTTTCACCACCGAGAAGGCGCAGACCTGGCTGCGTGAGTACGACCCGGCCGGTCGCGCCTGGCAGGTGCTGAGCCGCTCGCACCAGGAGGTCGGCGAGGAGCTGGGCGGGCTCATCGGGATGAGCCGGGAGCAGTTCTGCCAGGTCGTGCTGTTGCCGCAGGGGGAGTTCGCCAAGTTCCTGAGGTCGGACGCGGAAGCGCGCGGACGCCTCCTCGGCAGGCTCTTCGACACGCGCCGGTTCGCCGCCGTGGAGGACCGTCTCGCCGAGCTGCGCAAGACTGCCGAGCGACAAGTCAAGGACGGCGACGAGCAGTTGCTCGCCATCGCCCAGCGCATGGCGCAGGCCGCGGGCGACAGCGCCGACGCGCGCGCGTGGCCGCTGCCCGACGCGCGGCCCGGCGACCCGGGCCTGGCCTCGGCCGTCCTGCAATGGGCGGCCGTCGCGCGCGGCGGTGCACACGAACGCCTCGACATCGCCTCGGCCGCCGTGTCCGCCGCCGAAAGCAGGCAGGCCGCCGCCCGCCGCATCGTCGAAGAGACCCGGCAGCTGGCCGCCCTCCAGGAGCGGTACGCGGAAGCGGCCCGCAGAGCCGAGGAGCTGGCGGCCCGCCGCCCCGAACAGGACGCACTGCGGGCCCGCCTGGACACGGCCCGCAAGGCGGAACTGGTCTCGCCCGCGCTCGAATGGCGGGAGCAGGCCCAGCGCGCGCACCGTACGGCCACCGCCGAGCGGGACCGCTCGCGCGCCCGGCTGCACCCGGATCTCGCCGACGCCGGAGCCGATCAACTCGCCGCCCTGGAGCGGAGGATGCGCCAGGACCTCGGCGCCCTGGAGTCCGCCCGCCGGGCCGAGCGCCGCAGTGCGGAGATCGACGACGAGCGCGCCCGCCTCGACCGGCAGGCCCGCGCCGACGAGGACGCCCTCACCGACGCCGCGGCATGGCTCGCGGGCTGGGAGGCCGCCCGGCTCGGCCACCAGAAGCGGATCGAGGCCGCCCACGAAGCCGCGACCCGCGCGGAACAGCTCGCGGGCCGGCTCGAACCGGCCCAGCGGCGGCTCGCGGCAGCCCGCGAACGCGATGCGCTACAGGCTCGCCTGACCGCGGCCGACCGGCGACATGTCGACACACGCGAGGCCGCCAACGCCGCGCACGAACACTGGCTCGCGCTGCGCGAGAAGCGGCTGCGCGGCATCGCGGCCGAACTCGCGGCGCGGCTGCGCGAGGGGGAGCCGTGCACGGTGTGCGGCTCGGCCGACCACCCCGCGCCCGCCCGCCCCGGCGCCGACCGGATCGACCGCGCGACGGAGGACGCCGCGCAGCAGGCATACCGGGACGCCGACCGGGCCCGCGCCGAAGCGGAGGCCACCCTGTCCTCCGTGCGGGAGGAGCTCGCCGGCGCGCGGGCCGAGGCGGGCGCGGCGAGCGTGACCGAACTGGCCGATGCGGCAGGGGAGTTGCAGCGTGCGCACAGCGCCGCGCGGGGCGCGGCGGCCGGGCTGCACGAGGCTCAGCTGGCGCTTGCCGCGGCGGAGGGAGAGTACGAGCGGCGCCTGAACGCCCAGCGCACGGCACAGCAGAACATGGCCGCCCGGACCGCGAGCCGCGAGGCCCTGGATCGCGAACAGGCCGCCCTGGAACGGGAGTTGAGCGAGGTCCGGGCGGGTTCGGCCAGCGTCGCCGAGCAGGCGGGGCTGCTCGAACACCGGGCGGCCATCCTCGCCGAGGCCGTGGAGGCGGTGCGCGCAGTCGAGGACAGCGCCGAGCGGCTCAAGGAGGCCGACGGACGGCTCTCGGAGGCGGCTTTCCGGGCCGGGTTCGACACCCCGGCCGCGGCATCGGCCGCCCTGATCGACGAGCGGGGCCAGCGAGACATCCAGCACCGGCTCGACGAATGGCAGCACCAGCGGGCCACGGTCGCCGCGCGCCTCGCGGAGCCGGAGACGGCCGCGGCCGGACTTGCCGCACCGGCCCGTACCGAGGAAGCCGAGGCCGGGTCGGCGGCGGCCGAACGGGCCCTGCGGGACGCGGCGTCGGCGCTCTCGGCGGCTCGGGCCCGCTGTGCGGAACTGCACGAGCTGAGCAGCCGGGCCACCGAGGAGACCCGCAGGATCGGCCCGCTGCGCGAGGAGTACGAGCGGGTCGCCCGCCTCGCGGGGCTGACCGCGGGCACCTCCGCCGACAACGAGCGCAAGATGCGCCTGGAGTCGTACGTGCTTGCCGCGCGCCTCGAACAGGTCGCGGCCGCGGCGACGGCCCGGCTTCGGCGGATGTCGGGCGGGCGGTACACGTTGGTCCACTCCGATGTGAGGGGCGGCCGGGGGCGGTCGGGCCTCGGGCTGCACGTGGTCGATGCCTGGACGGGCCGCGAGCGCGACACCGCGACGCTGTCGGGCGGCGAGACGTTCTTCGCCTCCCTCGCGCTGGCCCTGGGCCTGGCCGATGTCGTGACCGACGAGGCGGGTGGGGCGCGGCTCGACACCCTGTTCATCGACGAGGGCTTCGGCAGCCTGGACGACCAGACGCTGGACGAGGTGTTGGACGTCCTGGACTCGCTGCGCGAACGCGACCGCAGCGTGGGCATCGTCAGCCACGTGGGCGACTTGCGGCGGCGCATCCCGGCGCAGCTGGAGGTGGTGAAGGACCGCGCGGGGTCGTCGGTGCGGCTGCGCGGGGTGGCCGCTGGGGCTCCGCCCCAGACCCCGTAGGCCCCTCCCCACCCCTTCCCGAAAGCCTCCGGCGGACGTATGTCGGCTGCGGGCGGCGGGTGGTTGCTCGCGCAGTTCCCCGCGCCCCTGGCAGGGTTGACGCCGGTCGACATCTTCAGCCCGTCCGGCGTTCGAGGACGAGCGCCCTTGAGGCGCGGTACGGGGTCTGTGGCGGAGCCCCAGGGAACCTGGCCTCACCCCTGCCCCACCCCCGGCGGGTTTAGGGAAGGGGAGGGGTGGGGCCTCCCGGAGCCCCGGCGCACCCCCGCATCCCGATCAGCGGCCGATCGCCCGCCGCGGGAGCGGGGAGGAATACACCACGCTCGTCGTCACCGACCCCAACGCCCCGATCTTCCCCGAGATCTCCTCCAGGTGGCTCATCGACCGAGCCCCCACCTTGATCACAAAGCAGTCGTCCCCGGTCACATGGTGCGCCTCCATGATTTCCGGCGTCGCGTCCACCAGATCGTGGAACGGCTTGTAATGGCCGTTCGGATAGCGAAGCCGGACGAAGGCGAGGATCGGCCGGCCGAGGCGTTCCTGGTCGACGACCGCCGTGTAGCCCGCGATCACCCCGGCCTCTTCGAGGCGACGCACCCGCTCGGTGACGGCGCTCGCCGACATGGAGACGGTCCGGGCCAGCTCGGCGAACGTGGCCCGGCCTTCCTGCTGGAGGGCTTCCAGAATGCGCCAGTCGGTGGCGTCCGGGGAATACGCGGTCATGCAGCACAGACAACCGTGAAAATCCCGGCGGATCAAGAGATGTTCCGGGGATCGGACCTTCCTGGAGTTGATCACCGGGACATAGATTTTCAGCCATGACGACACAGCTCACCGCCCCCGCCAACCCCGTCCTGCGCGTGGCCCCGGCCGCCCCGGCAGACGCCGCCGCCTACTTCCGCGCCAGCCTGGTATTCCACGCCGACGTCTCCGACGTGGCCTCCGGACTCGCCGTCGACGGCGATCCCGGATTCGTGGTCCTGGACTCCCGCTCCACCGCGTCCTGGGATCAGGGCCATGTGCCCGGCGCCGTCCACCTGCCGACCGCGCTGATCGCCGAGCAGGCCGAACAGCTCCTGGACAAGTCCGTGCCGGTCGTCACGTACTGCTGGGGTCCCGGCTGCAACGGTGCCACCCGCGCGGCGCTGGCGCTCGCCGAACTCGGCTTCCAGGTCAAGGAGATGCTCGGCGGATTCGAGTACTGGGTCCGCGAGGGCTTCGAGTTCGAGACGTGGGAGGGCCGGGACAAGCGCGCCGCCGACCCGCTGACCGCGCCGGTCGACTCCGACGACTGCGGTTGCTGAACACCGTGGGCACCGAGGGGGCGGGGCGGCCCGGTCACCGGACCACCCCGCCGGTGCCTCAGAGCTTGGACAGCTCGTCGACCAGGTCGTCGAGGCCGAGCGAGCCCTGCGAGAGGGCTGCCATGTGCCAGGCCTTCGGGTCGAAGGCGTCGCCGTGGCGGGCCCGGGCGTTCTCCCGGCCCAGCAGCCAGGCGCGCTCGCCCAGCTTGTAGCCGATCGCCTGCCCCGGCATCGACAGGTAGCGGATCAGCTCGCTCTGGACGAAGTCCGCCGGACGGCTGCTGTGGCCGCCGAAGAACTCGTGCGCCAGCTCCGGCGTCCAGCGCTCGCCCGGATGGAACGGCGAGTCCGCCGGAATCTCCAGCTCCAGGTGCATGCCGATGTCGATGATCACCCGGCAGGCGCGCATCATCTGCGCGTCCAGGTAGCCGAGCCTGCGCTCGGGGTCGGTCAGGAAGCCCAGCTCGTCCATCAGGCGCTCCGCGTACAGCGCCCAGCCCTCGGCGTTGGCGCTGACGTGGCCGACGGTGGCCTGGTAGCGGGAGAGCTGGTCGGCGACGTGCACCCACTGCGCGATCTGCAGGTGGTGGCCCGGCACGCCCTCGTGGTACCAGGTCGACACCAGGTCGTACACCGGGAAGCGGGTCTCGCCCATGGTGGGGAGCCAGGTGCGGCCGGGCCGCGAGAAGTCCTCGGAGGGGCCCGTGTAGTAGGGGGCCGCGGCGCCGCCCGGCGGTGCGATGCGGGACTCCACCTTCCGTACCCGCTCGGCGAGTTCGAAGTGCGTGCCGTCCAGCGCTTCGATGGCCTCGTCCATCAGGGACTGCAGCCAGTCGCGGACCTCGTCGACGCCCTCGATGTGTGTTCCGTGCTCGTCGAGATGCGCGAGCGCCTCCCAGGGGCCGGCGCCCGGCAGGATCTTGGCGGCCTCGGTCTTCATCTCGCCGAGCAGCCTGTGGTACTCGGACCAGCCGTACGCGTACGCCTCGTCCAGGTCGAGCGCGGTGCCGTTGTAGTACTGCGACCAGCGCTGGTACCGCTCGCGGCCCACCGTGTCGGCGGATCCCTCGATGGCCGGCGCGTACACGTCGCGCAGCCAGTCGCGCAGCGCGGCGAGGGCTGCGGATGCCTCGCCGGCCGCCGAGTCGAGTTCGGCACGCAGGGCCTCCGGGCCGGGTGCGGCGAACTCCTCGAAGAAGCGGGTGTCGACCCACTCGCCGAGCTGGCCGATGACCGTGTCGGTGGCGCGCGGACCGCCGAACAGCTTGCGTTCCAGGCCGAGTTCGAGCGAGGCGCGGTAGCCCTCGATGGCGGCGGGCACCGCGCGAAGGCGGGAGGCCACGGCTCGCCAGTCCTCCTCGGTCTCGGTCGGCGTCATGGTGAACGCCATCCGGACGCTGTGGGCGGGCGAGTGCAGATTGCTGACCGTACGCAGGCCCTCGTCGGCTTCGTGGACGGCGAGTTCGGAGGTCAGCCGCTCCCGCAGCAGCCGGCCGCAGCGGCGCTCGGCGTCGCTGTCGGCGCCGGGCTGCCGCTCGGCCTCGTCGAGGCGGGCGAGCGTGGTGCGCGCCAGGTCGGCCACGGCCGACTGTCCTGCGGGGGAGAAGTCGGGCAGGAGGGCGTGGCTCGCCCTGACGCCCAGATAGCTCCCGGTGATCGGGTCGAGTTCGATGAGTGCGTCGACATAGGCGTCGGCGACCTGGCGGGGCAGCGCGCTGCTGGAAGTGACTGACATGCGGACATCCTCTCCAAGTGAGGGCTCCGCGTCACCACCAATCTTTCCGGAACGCCTGACCGGGTCGCCGGGAACCGGACTGCTCAGCGCTGTTCGAAGCCCCCGCGGCGGCCGGCCGAGCTCGTCGGGGCCGCCGTCTTGTCGAGGCGGGCGGTGACCACCAGGGTGCCCTCCTCGACTTGGTAGTCCAGGGGCAGCCCGAGCCCGCGCATGGCCGCGACCATGCCGGTGTTGGACGCCTGGGTGACGGCGTACACGCTGTCGCAGCGGGCCTCGACGGCGAGGTCGGCCAGGCGGCGCAGCAGTTCGGAGCCGATGCCGCGGCGCTGCCAGGAGTCCTCGACGAGCACGGCCACCTCGGTCTCGTCGCCGTCCCACAGGAGGTGGCCGAGCGCGACCAGGCGTCCGGAGGCGGTCTGCACGGCGAGGGTGCGGCCGTAGCGCGGGCTCAGCAGGTGCCCGAGGTAGCGGTCGGCGTCGGCGACGGGGCCGTGGTAGCGCAGGCCGAGGGTGCGGTCCGAGCACCGCTCGTGCATGGCCTTGGCGGCCTCGATGTCGCTCTGGTCGGCCCGCCGCACCGTGATCTCGTTGCCCTCGGGCAGCGTCAGGACGTCCTCGCTGCGCGGCACGCGCGGACCGAGCCGGGCGTCCAGCTCCACGAGCGCCCGGGCGCGGGCGAACTCGGTCGGGGTGAACGGGAGATGGGGCCGATCGATGGTGATCGTCCCGCCGTTCGGGTCGCGCAGCCGCATGGTCGTCGACTCCAGTACGCCCTCGACCGGGGCCGTCTCGCCGGTGGGGCGGCCGGTCAGCGAGACCGCGGGCAGCGAGTGGATGGTGCAGCGGCCGAGCAACTGGCGCAGTGCGAGCGGGAGTTCGGCGGCGTCGAGCGCGGTGCGGGTGGCGAGGCCGAGGACGCGGGTCGGCGCGTCCACGAGGTCGTGGGCGTCGGCCCGCTCGGTCCAGGTGTCGTGGCCGCCCGCCACGGAGACCGCCCGGGCCAGTTCGGCGCCCGACAGCTCGGCGGGCATACGCAGCAGGAACTCGTCCACCGTGCCGTCCGCGAGCGGGTGCGTCTGGAGCGTGAGGATGTCCACGCGGTGCCCGGCGAGCGCGGTGCACAGCGCGGCGAGGCTGCCGGGCTCGTCCCGTACGGTCGTCCGCATCCGCCAGAGCGCCGTCTCGCGGCGCGCGCGGTCGCTCCCCGAGTCGCCGTCGGTCGCCGGGCCGTCGGTATCGCCCGCATCGCCGGTGTCCGGGAGCGGCGGCGCATGGCTGTGGCGGTGTGCCCACCAGGTGTGGAACGCCGCCGTCGCGATCAGTGCCACGGCCGAGGCGACCAGCAGGAACGGTCCGTCGGGGCCGTGCGCGACCAGGTTCGAGAGTCCGTCGGCGACGGCCACGGCCGTGAACAGTGCGGCGAGTTCGACGAGGTCCCGCCGCCAGTGGTGACGGCGGCGGGCCTGCTTGTGGGACAGCTGTCCTTGCATATCAGTCATGGCATCACTGTGGCTCAGCGTTGTTGCGTGATCACGAACGCTTTGTGACTGACGGGTTAAGTGTGCTTCTGATGCTCTTTTGGCTGTTTTCTGCCGGGTGTGGCCTGGAGTGTTCGTCTCTGCGTCCCGGCCTGCCCGGCCTCCCCGTCATGGGGGTTCGGATCACTGGCCCACGAGCCCGGGCCGCAGCACCTGGGCGAAGAGTACCGAACCGCCCTGCGCCCGCAGCCGTACGGTCAGCTCGCCGGAGCCGCCGTCGATCTCGATCTCGCCGAAGTTCGGCGGGGCCTCCATGGGAGAGGCGTTGGCCGTGGTGGGGGCCTGCACGAAGACCTGCCGGGGGCCGAAGGTGCCGTCCACCTTGTCCGGCGGGAAGCCGCCCGCGGCGAGCGGCCCGGACACGAACTCCCAGAACGGGGCGAAGTCCTTGAACGCGGCCCGCGACGGGTCGTAGTGCTCGGCGGCCGTGTAGTGCACGTCCGCGGTGAGCCACAGCGTGCCGGTGATCCGCTGGTGCTTGATGAACCGCAGCAGCTCGGCGATCTGCAGCTCGCGCCCGAGCGGCGCGCCGGGGTCGCCCTGGGACACCGCCTCGAAGTCGGTCGCCCCGTCCACGACGACGAGGCTGAGCGGCATGTCCGCGGCGATGACCTTCCACACCGCCCGCGACCTCGCCAACTCCCGCTTCAGCCAATGGAGTTGCTCCGCGCCGAGGATGCCGACCCGGTCGTCCGGCTGCCGGCCGGGCGAGTTGGCGTCGCGGTACGTCCGCATGTCGAGCACGAACACATCGAGGAGCGGTCCGTGCCGCAGCACGCGCTGCACCCGCCCCGCCCGCTCGCCGGTCCCCAGCGTGGAGATCGGGAAGTACTCGCTGAACGCCCGCCGCGAACGGGCCGCGAGTACATCGAGGTTCTTCTCCGTGTAGCGCGCGTCGTCCAGGATCTGCCCCGGGTACCAGTTGTTGCGTACCTCATGGTCGTCCCACTGCACGATGGACGGCACCTGGGCGTTGAACGCGCGGACGTTCTCGTCGAGCAGGTTGTAGCGGAAGTTGCCCCGGTACTCGGCGAGAGTCTCGGCGACCTTGGACTTCTCCTCGGTGGTGATGTTGCGCCAGACCCGGCCGTCGGGCAGCGTCACGCTCGGCAGGATCACGTTGTCGGCGTAGATGTTGTCGCCGCTGCACAGGAAGAAGTCCGGGTCCAGGCGTCGCATTTCGTCGTACACGCGGTAGCCGCCGATGTCCGGGTTGATGCCCCAGCCCTGCCCCGCGATGTCCCCGGACCACAGGAACCGCACGTCGTCGCGCCGGCTGTCGGGCGCGGTGCGGAAGGTGCCGCACACCGGCTGCCCGGTGCGCCGCGGGTCGTCGGGGTCGGCCAGGGTGACCCGGTAGTGGATCTGCTCGCCGGCCGGGAGCCCGCGCAGAGGCGTCGTACCGGTGAAGTCCGTACCAGGCCCGAGCAGCGGCCCCTGCCATCTGCGGGCGCGCCGGAAGGACTCCGTCGCGGACGTCTCCACGACCATCCGGGCCGGGCGGTCGGAGCGCGCCCAGATGAGCCCGGACGAGGCGGTGATGTCGCCGGCCTGCACACCCCAGGATGCGCTCGGCCGGCCGGAGCGGGCGAACGCGGGCGCCGCGGCGAGCCCGGTCGGCAGGGCGAGACCCGCCGACGCGGCGAGCGAACCCTTCAGTACGGTACGGCGGTTGGGCATCGGTGTCGCCTCCTGGGGAGGTTGGTCGCTGGGTGCCCTGCCATGCCTACTGCCCGGCCGCGGCGCGGGCGCGAACTCCGGGTGAACAACCGTCCTAGGTCGAGCGGACCGGGACCAGGGAACGATCGACTCGTCGATCTTCGTTGAGTAGGTTGCGTGTACGGGACGCCGACGAGGCGGACCAGGGAAAGAGGAGCACTGCATGCCTATCGGCGGCCGTTCACACATCCGTATCGCCAGGCCGTCCCTCGACCTCGCGGCGGCCGAGCTCTTCTGGGTCGACGGGCTGGGCCTGAAGGTCGTCTACCGGGCCGAGGCGGACGGGCACGACCTCCTGATGCTCGGGTGGCCGGACGCCGACTGGCACTTGGAGCTGGTCCGCGAGGCGGGCCACCCGGTCGAACCCAGGCCCACCGAGGAGGACCTCCTCGTCATCTATCTCGACGAGGAAGTGCCTCAGGACCTGGTCGGCCGTCTGGTGGAGCACGGCGGCACACGCGTCCAGTCGCCGAACCCGTACTGGAACGATTGGGGTGTGACCGTCGCCGACCCGGACGGGTACCGCCTCGTGCTCTGCAAGCGCGGCTGGTCCAACGCCTGACGGCTTCGCCCAGCAGGCGACCCTGAGGCCTTGAATCGGCCTGGAATCAGGCGAGTTGGGTCTCCGGGCGGGACGGAACCTCGCCGACGGGGCGGCTGCCGTCCAGGATGACCCGGGTGACCAGGGCCGGGTCGTCGTTCATGGGGACGTGGCCGCAGCCGGGCAGCCGCACGAGCCGGGCGCCCGGAATGGCGTGCTTGGCGCGGACGCCCTGGCGGCGCAGGAGCAGCCGGTCCCCGCTGCCCCAGGCGACGGTCACGGGCACCCCGGGCACGTCGTCGGTGAACAGGACGTCCTGTCCGGCGGCCAAGGTCTGCCCGAAGCCGGGCGCGGTGCGCAGCGCCAGCGTCTCGGCGACGACGGCCTCCGGTGAACGGCGGCCGGGCCGGGCGTAAATGGTGCTGGTCAGCGCGGTGCGTCCGGCGCCTGTGCGGGACATCCGCTCGATGACCGGGACCGGCAGCGCCTTCGCCACCCGCCGCATCATCCGCAGCACATTGAACGCGTACTGCCGCTCGGACGGCGTCCAGAAGCCCGCCGGGGAGAGCGCCGTCACGGACCGTACGAGCTTCTCGCGCCCCAGCTCCAGGGCGAGCAGGCCGCCCAGGGAATTCCCCGCGACGTGCGGCCGCTCGATGCCGAGGGCCTCGCACAGCGCGCCGAGGATCGGGACGACGGTGGAGAGGTCGTAGGCGGTGCCCTCCGGCAGCGCGGGTGAGGTGCCGAAGCCCGGCAGGTCGATCGCGATCACGTCGCGGTCGGCGGCGAGCAGTTCGAAGACCGGATCCCAGGCCTGCAGGTGGTGGCCTATCCCGTGGAGCAGCAGAAGCGGTTCGCCCGTGCCCTCGCGCCGGTAGGTGACCGAGGTGGAGCGGCTCCCCAGGGGAGTGTCGATCGTGAACGAGACCTCTGCGGTCATGGGGCTGCTCCCTGTCCTGGGATCCACGCTTAGACGTCCTGTCAGCAACAACTACCGCTCGGTAGCTTCGAGTTCAAGAGGCATATCGGACATCTCGGCGGCCCGGCGACTTTTCCCGGAGCCCGGCCGTCGCCTCGGAGGCCCTTGTGCGGTGCTGCCGTCACCGGGGCACGAACGTCGTGTGAACGCTCTGCGGCAACCCTCGTGCGCGCTCCGTAACGGAACGAGGATTGGTCTTGACCAAGGGGGTGGGCCGCCCTATGGTCGCAGAGTTAGTGCAGGAACCTTTAATAAACAAGGGCACGGAAAGCCGCCGCGGACACGGCGATTGCGGAGGATCAGGGTGGGGACCACGCAGCTGGAATCGGTGCCGGAGCCGAAGTACTGGCACCTCAGGACGGTACTCAGCGAGGCGCTCGACTCGGACTTCGCGGTGGGCGAGATCCTGCCCAACGAGCGTGATCTCGCGGCTCGGTTCGGCGTCGCGCGCGCCACGCTCCGCCAGGCACTGGAACAGCTCGAACTGGAAGGCCGGCTCCAGCGCCGCCGTGGCGTCGGCACCACCGTCGCCCCGCCGCGTACGGCCGTCTCGGTCTCCACCGCCCAGCACGACTGGCCCGGTGCGCCCGGCGACGCCTGGCAGACCGCGGACGCCACGGCCGCCGTGCCGCCCACCGCGGTCGCCCGCCTCTTCGACGCCGCGACCGGCGAGGAGATGCACACCGTCCGCCGGACCCGGGTCGCTCACGGCCAGGCCGTCGCCGCCGAGCTCCTCTACGTTCCGGTCGGGTCCGTGCCCGAGCTCTCCGCGATCGACGTGCCCTCGGGGCCAGCCCGCGGCCGCGCCGTCCTGCGCGAACTTCAGCGCCTGGAACTCGAAGGCCAGGAACGCGCCGTCGAACTCGGCTCGGCGCGCGCCGACGACGCCAAGGAACTCGACCGGCTGCCCGGCGCCCCCGTCCTCGTCGTGACCACCCGGTACTTCGCCGGGGGCCGCACCGCTGCCGTCTCCGTCGCCACCTACCGCGCGGACACCTGCCGCCTCACCTTCGGCGACTCGGTCGACGTGGAGATCAACCACCCCGGTCAGCAGCGCCAGGCCTCCTGACCCGGTCCGGCGCGGGGCACCTCGTGGACGGTCACCCGGACCTGGAGGGCCTCAGCGCCGCGCCGTCACCGTTCCCTCGACGGCGAACAGCTCTTCTTCCACGTGGTCGAGGGCGAGCCGCAGCGCGCCGGTCGCCACCACCGCCTCGCCCAGCATCGAGAGCACCACCCGGGGCGGCCGCAGACAATAACGCGCCAACTCCCTGCGCAGCGGCTCCAGTACGCCGTCGATGCCGGCCGCCCAGCCGCCGACGACGACCAGTTCCGGATCGAGGGCGAGCACCAGCGCGGCCACATCGTGCACCAGGCGCTGAAGGAACCGCTCCACCGCGGCCTGGGCCCGCGCATCGCCCTGCCGGGCCAGTGCGAACACATCGGCGACGGCCTGTTCGTCCAGCGGGTGCAGTGGCTCGTCCGTCGTCGAGAGCAGCTTCTCGGGGGTGACATCGCGGCCGAGCAGATGCAGCGCGCCGATCTCGCCCGCCGCGCCCCCGAACCCCCGGTGCAGCCGGCCGCCGATCAGCGAACCCGCCCCCGGGCTCAGACCGGCCATGACGAAGACGATGTCGTCCGAGTCGGCCGCCGCACCCTTCCAGTGCTCCGCGACGGCCGCTGCGTTGGCGTCGTTCTCGACCAGTACGGGACAGCGGAAGGAACGCCGCAGCCGCTCGCCCAGCGCCAGGCCCGTCCACTCGGGCAGCGCGGTGCCGAGCCGCACGGTGCCGTCGGCCTCGACGATGCCCGGGCTGCCGACGCCGACCGCACGCAGCGAACTGCGCGCCACACCGGCCCGGCGCAGCACGTCGGCGACGGTCATCCGGACCCGTTCGAGGCGCTCGTCGGCCGAGGCCGTCTCGGGGACCTCACGGGAACCCGCGCCGAAGATCCGGCCGTCCAGACCGGACAGCAGCGCGGCCACCCGGTGCGGGCCGATCTCTATGCCGAGCAGATGCCCCGCCTCGGCCCGGAACCGGAACCGCCGCGCGGGCCGGCCCTGACGCCGGGCCTCGCCCTCCTCGGGCGCCGACTCGACGACGAGCCCGGCCTCCATCAGGCCGTCGACCACGCCCTCGACCGTCGGCCGGGACAAACCCGTGATCCGGGTCAGATCGGTCAGCGTGGGAGATTCCGCACCCCTGAGGGCATGCAGCACCACCGCGGAATTGATCCTCCGCAGCAGAGAGGGGTCCCCGCCGGTCAGCCGCCCCAACGTGTGTCCTCCCAGCTCGTGCGCGTGTCTGCCGGATCGTACTCGCTGGTCAGGTGTACGGCGAGCGGCGGCCGGTAACGGAGGCGCATCAGCCCGGGGCCACGAAACCGGACTCGTACGCGGCGATGACCGCCTGCGTGCGGTCCCGGGCGCCCAACTTCGCCAGCACCGCGCTGACATGCGTCTTCACCGTCTCCGAGCCCACGATGAGCTTGGCGGCGATCTCCGCATTGGAAAGTCCTCGCGCCATCAGGCGCAGCACCGCGGCCTCCCGGTCGGTGAGGCCCGCCTCGGCGAGCGCCGTGCGTGCGGCGCCGTTGCCGTACTCGGCGGCGAGCGCACGCACCGCCGCCGGGAACAGCAGCGAGTCGCCCTCCGCCACCAGCCGGACCGCGTTGACGATCTCGGCCGGTCGGGCCCGCTTCAGCAGGAAGCCGTCGGCCCCGGCCCGCAGCGCCTCGTACACGTACTCATCGTTCTCGAAGGTCGTCACGACCAGGATCTTCGGCGGGTCCTCGACCGTACGCAGCACTGCCCGCGTCGCCTCTATGCCGTCCAGGAGCGGCATCCGCACATCCATCGCGACCACGTCCGGCCGCAGCTGCCGCACCAGCGGGATCACAGCCGCGCCGTCGGCGGCCTCGCCCACCACCTCGATGTCGGGCTGCGCTTCGAGCACGGCCCGCAAGCCCGCGCGGACCAGGGGTTCGTCGTCGACCAGAAGTACGGTTACCGGCATCCGGCCAGCCTAGCCGCAGGCCGGAGAGGGCCCGGGGGCCTGTGGACAACGCCGGACCGGATGCCGGGCCGTCGCGGCCGGTGCCGGGCTCCGCCGCAGCGCGGTGTCAGATCAGTGTGTCCAGCGGCAGCCGCACCCGCACCCGCCACTCGCCTTCATGCGGCCCCGTCTCCGCCTCCCCTCCGAGCAGCGCGGCTCGCTCGCGCATCCCGCGCAGACCGCTGCCTCCCTTTCCGCCGGGCGCCGCTCCCGTCAGCGGATTGGTCACATCCATCTCAAGTCGCCTGCCCAGCACGGCCATTCGGATCCGCACGGGTACGGGCCCCGAGTGCCGCAGCACATTGGTGAGTGCCTCCTGCAGGATGCGGTACCCCTCCCGCGACACCGGCCCGGGCACCTGCTCCAGCGGGCCGGAGAACTCCGCGTCGACCGCGGCGCCCGAGCCGCGGGCCGACTCTATGAGCCGGTCGGCCTCCAGGAGCGTGGGGCGCTGACTGGCCGGCAGGCCCGTCTCGCGCAGGACGAGCAGCACCCGCTCCAGGTCCTCAAGGGCGGCCCGGCCGGTCTCTTCGATCGCCGCCAGGGCGCGGTCGGTGAAGGCGGGATCCCCGGCCGCGCGGGCCGCGCCCGCCTGCACCACGGCGACGGTCAGCGCGTGGCCGATGGAGTCGTGGATCTCGCGGGCCATGCGGTTGCGCTCGAGGAGCAGCTCGGTCCGCGCTTCGAGTGCGGTGAGCCGCTCCGTGGCCGAGGGCCCGAGCAGCCTGCGGGCGATGAAGGTGATCAGGTTCCCGCCCGCCACCAGACAGGCCAGCATGACGATGAACGGCACCAGGGCGAGCGGCACGAGCCAGCCGTGGGGCGGCAGCCAGGGCGCCATCCATCCGAAGACCAACGGCGGCCTGCCGAACCCCCGTGCGGCCAGGTCCACGGACAACGCGGGAAGCCAGACGGTGCCCGCGATCGCCACGCCGGACAGCATCAGCCGCGCCTCCAGCCAGAGCACGGTGCGCCAGCGGTCGCGCCATGTGGCCGACGGCGCGGCCGCGATCGAGGCGTCGGGCCTGCCGCGCTCGCCGGGAGTGAGAAGGAGCTGTGCCTGAATGCCCTCTTCGAGACGCACCGCCGGTATCAGCCCGAGCGGCACGACGAGCAGCCCGAGGACCCACACCCGGTCCATGTCGATGAAGAGCCAGATCGCCACGAACGCGATCGGGATCAGCAGATGCAGCCAGCGTGTGTAGGTGACCGGGCGGGCCAGCGGGCGAAGTGAGCGGTGCATTCGCCCATCGTCCCAGCGCGGTGATCGATCCGGCTCCCCCGTGCGGGGGAGAAGCTCCCCTCTGCCGGGGGAGGCGGCTGACCTGCGTGGACGGCGACGCTTGGGGCATGACAAGGATCGACGTCCAAGAGCTCCGCAAGGAGTACGGCACCACGCGAGCCGTGGACCGGCTCACCTTCGCGGTCGAGCCCGGCCGGGTGACCGGCTTCCTCGGCCCCAACGGCGCGGGCAAGTCCACCACCCTGCGCATTCTCCTCGGCCTCGACCGGCCGACGTCCGGCACCGCACTGATCGGCGGCCGCCGGTACGCGGACCTGACGGAGCCGTTGCGCGAAGTGGGCGCCCTGCTCGACGCACAGGCCGCGCACGGCTCCCGCACGGCCCGCAGCCATCTGCTGGCCCTCGCGGCGAGCAACCGCATACCGGTGCGGCGCGTGGCGGAGGTTCTGGAGGAAGCCGGGCTCGCGGGGGTCGCGGGCCGCCGGATCAGGACGTTCTCGCTCGGGATGCGGCAGCGGCTCGGGATCGCGGCCGCCCTGCTCGGCAACCCGGCGGTGGTGATCCTGGACGAGCCGTCCAACGGTCTGGACCCCGAAGGGATCATCTGGACAAGGGAGTTGATGCGCAGCCTCGCGCGGGAGGGGAGGACGGTGCTCGTCTCCAGCCACCTGATGAACGAGACCGCCTCGTTCGCCGACCACCTGGTCGTCCTCGGCCGCGGCCGGCTCCTCGCCGACACCCCGATGCAGGACTTCATCGACTCCCGGATCCGGCCCAGGGTCCGGCTGCGCACCACCGAAGGCGCCCGGCTGCGGACCCTCCTGCTCGGCAAGGGCTTCGACCCGGTCCAGGAAGAGGGCGGACGCTGGACGGTGGAGGGCGCACGCGTCGACGACATCGGCCCGATCGCAGCCCGCGAGGGCATCCCCATTCTCGAACTCGCCAATGAGGAAGGAACGTTGGAGCAGGCCTACCTCGATCTGACCGCCGACCAGGCGGAGTACGCATCCTCCCGCCCGCCCCAGACCCAGGAGGCCTAGGCCATGTCGTTCCCCGCGGCACTCCACACCGAGTGGATCAAGGTCCGTTCACTGCGCTCCCTGGTGGGCTCCCTGCTGACCGTCCCCGTGGCGACGGCGGGCCTCTCCCTTCTCGTCTGCGCCGCGCTCGGACGCCCGGAGCCCGGCAGCACGGACTTCGACCCCGTGCTGTTCTCCTACTACGGGCTGAATTTCGGGCAGTTGGCGGCGATCATTTTCGGTGCCATAGCCATGGGGGGTGAATACAAGAACGAAGGGATCCGGATATCCCTGGCTGCCGTGCCCAACAGAACGCTGTTCTACGGCGCCAAGCTCGCGGTGATCGGCGGAAGTGTCCTCGCGGTCGGCCTGGTGGCCAGCCTGATCAGCTTTCTCGGCGGCCAGGCGCTGATGGACCGGGGCTTCGGCATAGGCATCGCGGACCCGGGCGCGCTGCGCGCGGTCGTCGGCTGCGCCCTCTACCTGGTCCTGGTCAGCCTGCTCTCGGCAGGAGCCGCCGCCCTTCTGCGCAGTGTCACCGGCGCGCTGAGCGTGCTCGTGCCCCTGTTCCTGGTCCTCCCGTTCGTGGTGGGAGACGTGTCGCAGGGCGGCGGCGCCGCCGACTTCCTGCCGGACCGGGCGGGTCGGCAGATCCTGCTCCAGGCGCCGCCCGGGACGCTCGGGCCGTGGAGCGGGATGGCCGTCCTGGCGGCCTGGACGGTGCTCGCGACAGCCGTCGGCTGGTGGGCGCTGCGGCGCCGCGACGCCTGACCGGATGGCAGCCGTCCGGCGGCTGACGGCACGCCAATTGTCAGTGCCGGGCGGTTTACTGACGACATGACCACCGCTCTGTATCTCCAGCACATCGACCGGCTGCGCTCCCGGGAATTCCCCGCCGAGCGCAGCCGAAGCGGCGCGGAAGTGAGCGGCCCGGGATATCACTCCGCATGCCTGAGCGCCGACGAGGAGGAATGGGAGGACCTGACGGAACGCCTGGAAAAACGCGCCCAATGCGTCGCCGACCACGACGCCCTGGTGGCCGAGCTCACCCGACGCTGGGAGGAACCGCAGTGGATCAGCCTCTGGAGCGCCCAGGCCCGGCTGGTCGCGGGCGAGGCGATACCGGAGCCATGGGCGGAGTTCGCCGTCGGCTTCGACTTCCTGAACCTGTGGCGGATCGAGGGCAGATGGATAGCCGTGGGCCTCGACCTGGAGGCGGAGGGCCCGGGCTGGGACCTGAGCGTGACGGTGACGGAGGTGGATCCGCCCTAGGGCCTGTCCGATGGGTCTGGGCGCCTGCGCCCCGCGATGCGCCTGCCTCGCCGGTGCGCCTGCCCTTTCAGGAACGCCCCCTTTGCGGGCGTGGCCAGCCCCCAACGGGCGCGGAGCCGCGACCAGCCAGGGATGCCCCGCACGCGAAGAGCCGTACCGCAGCGAGGGGGCTAGCCGAGGCGCCCCTCCGCAGCCACGCGCAACCGTCCGTACTCCTCGGCCATCGTCTGCGCGGTCCAGTGCGCGTTCAGCCCGCTGGGATTGGGCAGTGCCCACACCCGGGTCGTGCCGATCGTGTGGTCCTGCGGACCGATTTGGGCCCGGCGGTCACCGAAAGCCGTGCGGTACGCGGTGACGCCCACAACCGCCAGCCAGTTGGGTCGGAGCCGTTCGACCTTCGCCGCCAGCAGGCGTCCGCCCTCGCAGAACTCCTCGGCGTCGAGTTCGTCGGCCCGCGCGGTGGCCCGGGCCACCACATTGGTGATGCCGAGACCGTACGAGAGGAGCTCGCCCTGCTCGGAGGGCTTCAACTGCCGGGGGGTGAAGCCGGACAGGTGCAGCACCGGCCAGAAGCGGTTGCCCGGGCGGGCGAAGTGGTGGCCGGTGGCGCCCGACATCAGGCTCGGGTTGATGCCGCAGAACAGCACGGACAGACCGCCCGCGATCACGTCGGGGATGACGGTGTCGCGGGCGGCCTGGAGTTCCTCGGGGCTCAGCACGGGTGCGGGATCAGAGGATCGAGCCCGGGGTGTAACCGGCGGCCGCGGGGTGCTGCTTGACGATCTCCTCGATGCGGGACACCACGGCGGTGACCTGGTCACCGGCCGCGCCGGTGAAGGACAGCTTGTCGGCCATCAGGTCGTCGAGCTGGGCGCGGTCGAGCGGCATGCGCTCGTCGGCGGCCAGCTTGTCGAGAAGCTCGTTGCGCTCGGCACCCTGCTCGCGCATCGCGAGGGCGGAGGCGACGGCGTGCTCCTTGATGACCTCGTGCGCGGCCTCGCGTCCCACCCCGGCACGGACGGCGGCCATCAGGACCTTCGTCGTGGCCAGGAACGGCAGGTAGCGGTCCAGCTCACGGGCGACCACGGCGGGGAACGCGCCGAACTCGTCGAGCACCGTGAGGAAGGTTTCGAGCAGACCGTCGAAGGCGAAGAACGCGTCGGGCAGCGCGACCCGGCGGACCACCGAGCAGGAGACGTCGCCCTCGTTCCACTGGTCGCCCGCCAGCTCGCCCGTCATCGAGGCGTAGCCCCGCAGGATGACCATCAGGCCGTTCACGCGCTCGCAGGAGCGGGTGTTCATCTTGTGCGGCATCGCGGACGAGCCGACCTGGCCGGGCTTGAAGCCCTCGGTGACCAGCTCGTGCCCGGCCATCAGACGGATCGTCTTGGCGACCGAGGACGGCGCGGCGGCCAGCTGCACCAGCGCGGTCACCACGTCGTAGTCGAGGGAGCGCGGGTATACCTGGCCGACCGAGGTGAAGGCGTGCGCGAAGCCGAGGTGGCCCGCGATGCGCTGCTCCAGGTCGGCCAGCTTCGAGGCGTCGCCGCCGAGCAGGTCCAGCATGTCCTGGGCGGTGCCGACCGGGCCCTTGATACCGCGCAGCGGGTAGCGGGCGAGCAGGTCATCGAGGCGGCCGTACGCCACGAGCAGCTCGTCGGCCGCGGTCGCGAAACGCTTGCCCAGGGTCGTGGCCTGCGCGGCCACGTTGTGCGAGCGCCCGGCCATGACCAGCTCGGCGTACTCGCCGGACAGCCTGCCGAGGCGTGCGAGGACCGCCACCGTGCGGTCCCGCATCAGTTCGAGCGAGAGCCGGATCTGGAGCTGCTCGACGTTCTCGGTGAGGTCGCGCGAGGTCATGCCCTTGTGGACCTGCTCGTGGCCGGCCAGCGCGTTGAATTCCTCGATGCGGGCCTTCACATCGTGCCGGGTGACCTTCTCGCGCTCGGCGATGGAGGCGAGGTCGACCTGGTCGATGACGCGCTCGTAGTCGGCGAGTGCGGCCTCGGGCACCTCGATCCCCAGGTCCTTCTGGGCACGCAGCACGGCGAGCCACAGCTGGCGCTCCAGCTTGACCTTCTGCTCGGGGGACCAGAGGACGGCGAGCTCCGCGGAGGCGTAGCGGCCGGCCAGAACGTTCGGGATGCGAGGCTTCGCAGACACAGCAGTCACGTGTCGAGATTCTACTGGCGATTTCTGCAGGCCAGCGCCCCACCCCGGTTTGTGCCTTGCTACGAGACGATGCCTCGCTGCCGAGGGAGGGGGCGCCGCTCACACAGCGGAACGGGAGGTGGGCTCGCGGTGACGGCCGCTCTCACGCCTCCTGGGTGTCACCCAGCTCGAACCCGAGGGCCTCGGCCGCCGCGGCCGGGGTCGGCTGGGCCCAGCGGCCGGCCATCGCCTCCCGGGAGGACAGCGAGCGCAGCTCCGCGCGGTCCAGGTACAGCGTGCCGTCGAGGTGGTCGCTCTCGTGCTGGACGATGCGGGCGGGCCAGCCGGTGAACACCTCGTCCACCGCGCGGCCGCGCTCGTCGAGCGCACGCAGGCGTACGTTCGCGTGCCGGGTCACGACCGCGCCCCAGCCCGGCACGCTCAGGCAGCCCTCGAAGAACGCGGCCCGGCCCGGCCCGACGGGCTCGTACGACGGGTTGATCAGGACCCGGAACGGCTGCGGGACGCGGCCGCGGGCCTGCCTGATCTCCTCGGAGACCTCCGCCGCGTCCTCGATGACCGCGAGCCGCAGCGGCAGGCCCACCTGGGGTGCCGCGAGGCCGACGCCCGGGGCCGCGAGCATCGTCTCGCGCATCGCCTCGATCAGCCGGTCGAGGCGCTTGCGGTCCAGGCGGTCGTCCACCGGCTCGGCGGGCCGACGCAGCACGGGGTCGCCGGCGGCGACGATCGGCAAGGGGCCGGAGCCGGCGAGCAATTGGTCGACGAGGTCGATGAGCGCGGGGGACGACATGCTCACAGGATGCCAAGAACGATCACTGGACGCGCACTCGGGATCATGTCCACCTTGTGAACAATCCGGCTCGTCCGGGAATGCGTGACCGGAATCGGATCTTTCATGTAAGGGTGCACCCGACGTTCACGGGCGCACCCGGCGTTGCCCTGTGCCGAGATCCCGAGATTCCGAGCGAGGAGATCATGTCCGACGCGCCCGTCCGCACCGAGACCCCGGCGCACCCGCTGGACAACCCCGCGTACGCCTCGCTGACCGGGCCGCACGCGCGGTTCGCCGAGGTCCGCGGCAGGGTGCTGCGCTACGAGACCGACGTGTCGCCCTGGCTCGGGCTGCCCGCGGACCCGGACGCCGGCGACTGGGCGGATCTGGCCGCGCTCGCCGGGCCCGGCGCCGAAGTGGCGCTTCCGGGGGTGCGGGTCGCGCTGCCGGAGGGCTGGGAGATCACCTTCGACCTGGAGGGCGTCCAGCTCGTCGACGAGGCGGTGGACGCCCGCCCCGACGAGGAGGCGGTACGGCTCGGCGCGGACGACGTGCCCGAGATGCTCGCCCTCGTGGAGCGCACCCGGCCCGGACCGTTCCTGCCCCGCACAGTGGAGCTCGGCACCTACCTGGGCATCCGCCGCGAGGGCCGGCTGATCGCGATGGCCGGGGAGCGGCTGCACCCGCCGGGCTGGACCGAGATCAGCGCGGTCTGCACCGACGACGCCTTCCGCGGCCAGGGCCTCGGCTCCCGCCTGGTCCGCGCGGTCGCCTTCGGCATCAGGGAGCGGGGCGAAACCCCGTTCCTGCACACCGCGGCCACCAACACCACCGCCATCAGGCTGTACGAGTCGCTGGGCTTCCGGCTCCGCCGCACCACCCGGTTCCTCGCGGCCCGGGTACCGCAGCCGAGCACGGCAGGGTGACTGGCTGATGGGTCTCCGCGCTCCCGGTCGCTCAAGGCACAAGCAGTCGGACCCACAACTCCGGCTCGGGGAAGCCAGGTTGACGATCGCTCAGTCCTCGACCCGGACCCACCCCGACACCGGCCCCGCAGCCGCCGCGTCCCTGGGTGTGACCCAGAACGCCTGCCCCCGCGCGGCGTCGAAGTGGGCGCCGCTGCGGCCGTCGCCGGAGGAGCGGCCGGTGACGCGGCGCCCGATCCAGGGCACCAGGTGCTGGCGGGCGAAGCGCAGGTCGGCCGTCCGGCTCGCGGCCCAGCCGGGGCGGACCGCGGGCGGCAGGGGCGAGCGCCAGTCGTCCTCGGCGTCCAGGCCCAGCGTCTGCCAGACCGCCTCCGCCACCCTGCGGTGCCCGTCCTCGGTCAGATGCAGCCGGTCCACGTCCCACAGCCGCTGATCACCGAGCACCGGCGCCCCGTACAGGTCGACGACCAACGCGCCGTGGCGCCCGGCCAGTTCATCGACGTACGAGAAGAGCTCTTCCATGCGGGGGCGGAAGCGGTCGAGGACCGGGCCGTTGCGGCCCGGGCTGCGCATCAGGACCAGGTGCTTGCAGGCGGGGGCGAGCTGTTCGACCGCCTCCGTGAGGAGTCCGCGCACCCGGCCCATGTCGCACTTGGGGCGCAGAGTGTCGTTGAGGCCGCCGACCAGGGTGATCACGTCCGGGCGCAGCGCGGCCGCCGCGGCCACCTGCTCCTCGACGATCTGCCCGATGAGCTTGCCGCGCACGGCCAGGTTCGCGTACCGGAAGCCGGGTGTGCGGGCCGCGAGGCGGGTGGCGAGCACATCGGCCCAGCCGCGGTAGGAGCCGTCGGGAAGCCGGTCGGACATGCCCTCCGTGAAGGAGTCCCCGATCGCGGCAAAGCTGGTGTATGAGGCATTCATCTCCATGGCGGAGCGATCGTACCGCGCGGTATGCCACGGCGGCCCGGGGGCGCCGAATCCCTCCTGGGGACCGTGATCACAAGGAGGCCGACCAGGCCCTTTCGGCGGAGCCCGTTCCGCGGTATGCCAGGAGCACATCAACTTTATGGAACCCGGCCGGAACCGGCCGTCGAGAGAGCGAGCGTCGATGTTGTTCACCGCGGCCTTCTGGAAGGCCACCGCCGAGCGTGCCATCCGCACCTTCGCCCAGGCGCTCGCCGCCGTCCTGACAGCCGGCGCGACCAACCTCCTCGACGTGCACTGGACCGCGGCCTTCGCGACCGCGGGCATGGCCGCGGTGCTCGCCGTCCTGATGGCCGTCGGCTCCTCGCAGCTGGGGCAGCCGGGCCCGGGCCTCACCGAGACCACGAGCCCGGCCGCTCCCGCCAAACCCGCCGCGTGAGCGGCCGGGCAGCCGAACAACGGGGCAACCGTAAGGGCCAGTGGGTGTTCCCCTAGGCCGCGGCCGCCGGCGGGCCCACGAGCTCCCGCAGCACGTCCTCCATCGTGACCAGGCCCGCCAGCTTGCCCTCCTCGCCGATGACCGCCGCCAGGTGCGTACGACTGCGCCGCATCGCGGTCAGCACGTCGTCGAGCGGGGTCGCGGCGCGCACCCGGGCGATCGGGCGCAGCGCCGCGACGGGGAAGGCCACCTCGCGCGGCGCCGCGTCCAAGGCGTCCTTGACGTGCAGATAACCCAGGATGCGGCTCTCCTCGTCGACGACCGGGAAGCGCGAGAACCCGGAGCTCGCCGCGAGCCGCTCCAGCTCCTCCGGGGTGGTGCCGACCTCGGCCCGTACCACCTTGTCCAGCGGCACGACCACGTCCCGGACGGGCCGTCGTCCCAGTTCAAGGGCGTCGTGCAGGCGCTCGGCCGCCCGGTCGTCGAGGAGTCCGGCATCTCCCGCGTCGGTCACCAGGCGGGCCAGTTCGTCGTCCGAGAAGGTCGCCGCGACATGGTCCTTGGCGTCCACCCTGAGCAGTTTCAGGAGGGTGTTGGCGAAGGCGTTGATCGCGAAGATCACTGGACGCAGCGCCCGCGCAAGCGTCACCAGCGGCGGGCCGAGCAGCAGCGCGGTGCGCGCGGGCTCGGCCAGCGCGATGTTCTTCGGCACCATCTCGCCGAGCAGCATGTGCAGATACGTGGCGACCGCGAGGGCGAGCACGAACGACACCGGATGGATCAGCCCGGTCGGCACGCCCACCGCGTCGAAGACCGGCTCGACCATGTGCGCGATGGCCGGTTCCGCGACCACGCCGAGCACCAGGGTGCACAGCGTGATGCCGAGCTGTGCCGCGGCCATCAGGGCCGAGACATGTTCCAGGCCCCAAATGACGCTGCGCGCGCGGCGGTTGCCGTCCTCGGCGAGCGGTTCGATCTGGCTGCGGCGCACCGAGATCAGGGCGAACTCGGCGCCGACGAAGAAGGCGTTGACGACCAGGGTCGCCAGGCCGATCAGAATCTGGATCGCGATGATCATCGGCCAGCCCCCTCGTGGTCGTCCTCGGGGTTCAGGGGCGCGTGCAGCAGGACGCGGGCCGCGCGCCGGCCGGACGCGTCGACGACGTCCATGCGCCAGCCGGCCAGGTCCACGCGGTCGCCGACCGTCGGAATCCGGCCGAGTTCGGTCGCGACCAATCCGGCGAGGGTCTCGTACGGTCCGTCCGGTACGCGCAGGCCGATCGCGGCGAGCTGGTCGTCGCGGGCGGCGCCGTCGGCGGAGTACAGGGTGCGGCCGTCGGCGTCCTGTCCTGCGGGGGCGAGGTCGGGGGTCTCGTGCGGATCGTGCTCGTCGCGCACCTCGCCGACGACCTCCTCCACGATGTCCTCCAGGGTGACGACGCCCGCGGTGCCGCCGTACTCGTCGATGACGACGGCCATGGTTCGCTTGCCGTACAGCTGGTCGAGGAGCCGGTCGACGGTGAGCGTCTCGGGGACGAGCAGCGGCTCGCGCAGCAACGACGTCACCGGGTGCAGGCGCCTGCGTTCGGCCGGCACCGCGAGGACGTCCTTGATGTGTGCGATGCCCACGACAGAGTCGAGGCTGCCCCGGTACACGGGGAAGCGGGACAGGCCCGTGGCGCGGGTCGCGTTCGCGACGTCCTCGGCGGTGGCCTGGATGTCGAGCGCCGTGACCTGCACGCGGGGCGTCATCACGTTCTCCGCGTTGAGCTGGGCGAGGCTGAGGGTCCGCACGAAAAGCTCGGCGGTGTCCGCCTCCAGGGCGCCCTCCTTGGCCGAGTGCCGGGCGAGGGCGACCAGCTCCTGCGGGCTGCGCGCGGAGGCCAGCTCCTCGGCGGGCTCCAGGCCGAAGCGGCGCACCAGGTGGTTGGCCGAGGTGTTGAGGTGGCTGATCAGCGGGCGGAAGGCCGCGCTGAACGCGCGCTGCGGGGCCGAGACGACCTTCGCGACGGCGAGCGGCGAGGAGATCGCCCAGTTCTTGGGGACCAGCTCGCCGACGACCATCAGGAACACGGTGGACAGCACCATGCCGAGCATTAGGGCCACCGAGCTCGCGGTCGTCGCGGACAGGCCGAGCGCTTCGAGCGGGCCGGTCAGGAGCTTGGCGATCGACGGTTTGGCGATCATGCCGATGACGAGGCCGGTGACGGTGATGCCGAGCTGGGCGCCGGACAGCTGGAAGGTGAGGCTCCGTACGGCCTTCAATGCGCTGGAGGCGCCTCGTTCGCCTCGTTCGACGGCCCGCTCCAGATCGCTGCGCTCGGCGGTGGTGAGGGAGAACTCGGCCGCGACGAAGACCGCGCAGACCAGCGAGAGCAGTACGGCCGCCAGGAGGAGGAGCACTTCGGTCATCGGGTCACCTCCGTCCCATGATCGGCCAGGGGGAGGCGGTGCGCGCGGTGTCGCGCGGCGGTGCTGGTACTGGGAGGCTCGCCCATGGGCGGACGCTCACACCTTTCAGTCGATGGGTAGAGGTTCACCCATGGTAAAGCACTGGCAAAGAGGAGCGGGCCCGGCCGCTCGAACCCGGCTGGTCAGCCCAGCGGCTTCACCCAGCGGCGCCACTGCTCCTCGGGCCCGTAGCCCGCGGCCTGCCAGGCGTGCTGCGCGAGCTCGTTGCGGACGAGCACCATGGCGTCCGCGCGACGCCCGCCGAGCGCGACGAACCGGTCCTCGGCCGCGGCGAGCAGCGCCCCGCCGATGCCTTTGCGGCGGTGGTCCGGGTGGACGGCGAGGCGGTAGAGATGGCAGCGCCAGCCGTCGAAGCCCGCGATCACCGTGCCGACCAGATCGCCGTCGGACTCTGCCAGGATCAGGGTCTCGGGGTCACGGGCGACGAGGCGTTCGACGCCCTCGCGGTCGTCGCTGATGCTGGTGCCCTCGGCGGCCGTCTTCCAGAAGGCAAGCACCGCGTCCAGGTCCTCGGGCCCGGCGGCCCGGATGCGCAACTCGTTCATGGCGTTCATCCCACCACCGGGCCGTGACCCGCGGCGAACCGTTTTGCCATACGGACGCCGATCGATCCGGGCCGATCGATACAGGCCGACCGGCACGGGCGCCGATCGATGCGGACCCCGATCGGCGCGGGCGTCCGCTCACTCGCCCCGCAGCTCCTCGATCACCGCCCCGAACTCCTCCATGTACGAGTCGAGGACCGTGAGGTAGGAGAAGCCGTAGCGCTCCCGCTGGGCGCGCAGCTGGTCGGCCATCTGCCGCACCGTGCCGATGAGCAGCATCGGCAGGTCGAGCATCTCGTTCTCGGTCAGATAGGGAAGGCGGTGCAGGGCTTCGCGCACCGAGGCCCGCCGGTCCCGGGTCACGGCCACCCACTGGATCAGCAGATTGAGCTCGGCCGGAGTCTCGCGCCCGGCTGCGAACCTCCGGTAGGTGGTGATCCGCTCCGCCAGGTCGTCGGCGTTCATGACGGTGAGCGTCCCGTCGACGGGAGAGGTCCGCGTCCCGGTGAAAGCGGCTATGTCCGCGTGCTCGGCGGTCAGCCGCAGCATCCGGTCGCCCTTTGCGCCGATGAGCAGCGGAGGCCGGGGCCGCTGCACGAGCTGCCCAGCGTGTGCCTCGTCCCCCAGGAGGCGCTCCAACTCCCGTATGGTGCGGGCGAGATGGTCGACCCGGCCGCCCGGTGTGCGCCACGCGACCCCGGCCCGCTCGTGCTCCTCGCGTACGTATCCGGTGCCGAGCCCGACCTCCAGGCGCCCGTCGGTCAGCGCGTCCACCGTGGCGATCTCTCGGGCAAGCAGCGCCGGCGTCCAGAACGCGGCGTTGAGCACGAAGGGCCCGACCCGGGGGCGCTCGGTGGCGTACGCGGCGGCCACCACGGAGGGGAACGGCGCGGGCATGCCCAGATGGTCGGCCACCTGGATGACGTCGTAGCCGAGCTCCTCGGCCCGGCGGCAGCGCTTGCGCCACTCCCCGCCCACCGCCGGGGTCACCATGTTCACAGCGAAACGGAACGGACGGATCATCAACTCTCCTTCATGGACGGGGAGTTACTCGTGTGCGATGGCGGCGAGTACATTCATCCGCGAGGCCCGCAGCGCGGGCAGCAGCGCCGCCACCAGACCGACGACCGCCGAACCCACCGCGACCGCGACGATCGTCGACCACGGCACCGCGAACGCGGTGAGGCCCTGGAGCGCGAGCACCTGCTGCACCGCCACCCCCCACACCATGCCCAGGGCGAGCCCGAGCAGTGCGCCGAAGACGGCGATCACGACGGATTCCAGCCGGATCATCCGCCTCAGCTGCACCCGCGAGAGCCCGATCGCCCGCAGCAGCCCGATCTCCCTGGTCCGCTCGACCACGGACAGGGCAAGGGTGTTGACCACCCCGAGCACCGCGATCACGATCGCCAGGCCGAGCAGCGCGTACACCAGGTAGAGCAGCACCGCGATCTGGTCGTGCACCAGCTTCTTGTAGTCGCTCTGGTCCCGGACCTGGACCTGGGGATACGAGTTCAGTGTGGTCTTCAGCGCGGCGCGCAGCCGGTCGGCGGGTGTGCCGCCCGCCGCGTTCACGTACACGGCGGCGTCCTGGCCGCCGGGCACATACCGCTCCAGCGTGGGCAGGCCCATGAAGAGGGCGCCCTCGGTCGCGAATCCGCCGCTGCCCTGGTTCATGTCGGTCAGCGCCGCCACGTTCAGGCGCGCCTGCTGCCCGGAGGAGAACAGCACGGGCAGCGAGTCGCCGATCCGCACGTCGTGGTCGTGGGCGTACGTCTTGTCCATCGCGAGGCCGTCGGCGGCGAGCGCCTGCGCGGTGCCGCCGCCCGCGTACGTCAGATGGGCCACGTCGTCGAGCCGCTGGTCGTAGCCGGACGCCGCCGTGTCGGCCTTCCTGCCGTCCGGCAGGGTGATCCGCACGGGCGCGAACCGCTGGCGCACCACCGTGCCCACGCCCTGCGTCGCCCGGATCCGCTCGGTGATCTCCTGCGGGAACGGCTGGAAGTTGGCGTTCTGGATGACGAAGTCCGCGCCGAGGACCCGGTCGATCTGCTGGTCGAAGGATTTGGACATCGAGGAGCTGGCGACCGAGAGCCCGGTGACCAGGGCGATGCCGACCATCAGGGCGGACGCGGTCGCTCCGGTACGCCGCGGGTTGCGCAGGGCGTTGCGCTGGCTCATCCGGCCCACCGGGCCGAACACCGCGGGGAACGCCCCGCCGAGCACCCGGATCACCGGACGCACCAGAAGCGGACCCGCGACGACGGTCGCGATCAGCGTGAATACGAGGCCAAGTCCCAGCAACGATGAGGCGGTTGAGGCCTTGGTGCTGCTCGCGCAGCCCGCCAGGGCCGCCGCTCCGGCCGCGCCGAGCAGCGCGCCCACCACGGCCCGTACCCGCAACGGCCGCCCGGAGCCCGCCACTTCGGCATCGACGAGCGCGGCCATGGGGGAGACCTTGGCCGCCCGGCGGGCCGGCAGATAGGCGGAGACGAACGTCACGCCGACACCCACCGCATAGGCGGCCACCGGCGTCGGCCAGTTGAACACCATCTCGGCGGCGCTCAGGTTCATCCCGAACAGGCTCATCAGCGCGATGAGCCCGACGGCGAGCCCGACGCCCGCGGCGAGCCCCAGCGTCGATCCCGCCAGGCCGAGAAGCAGCGCCTCCAGGAGCACCGAACGGCGCACCTGTCCGCGATCGGCGCCGAGCGCCCTCAACAGGCCCAGCTCCCGGGTGCGTTGGGCGATCAGCATGGAGAAGGTATTGACGATCAGGAAGATTCCGACGAGCACCGCGATGCCCGCGAAGCCCAGCATCAGATACTTGATGACATCGAGGAACCCGCCGAGCTGCGCGGCGTCCGACGTCGCCTGCTCGGCCGCGGTCCTGAGCTCGTACCGTCCGCCGAGCCGGTCCGCGATGCGCTGCTTCAGTACGTCGTCACCGACGCCCGGTGCCGCGTCGACCGAGATGCTGGTCGCCGCGTCCGCGGTGCCGAGCAGCCGGGACTGGGCGGTCGGGGTGTCCAGGAAGACCAGGGCCGCGCCCGGGTTGGTGGTGGTGAACGTGGCGATCCCGACCACGTCCACCTTGAACGAACCGGGCCCGGCGAGCACGGTGAGGGTGTCGCCGATCCGCACCTTCTTCTTGTCCGCGGTGTCCTTGTCGAGCAGCGCCTCGTGGGGCCCGCGCGGTTCATGACCACTCGTCAGCTTCACCGGACTTCGCTGGGTGACATACCAGTTGGTGGCGATCGTGGGGCCGCCGGTGGTCGGTCCCACCGCCTTGTCGTGGGCATCGATGATGGTGATGTTGGAGACGGCCGCGTCGATGCGGGCCGCCGCGACGCCGTCGACCCGGGCGAGCTGGGCGGCGAGCGCGGCCGGCACGGTGGGTGTCTCGCCGGACGGCAGCGCGGTGTCGATCTGCTTCTTCGGAGAGACGGTCACATCGGCCGACGTCGAGGCGAAGAGCCGGTCGAAGGTGCGCGCCACGGTGTCCGAGAAGATCAGCGAACCGGCCACGAACGCCACCGAGAGCACCACGGCGAGAGCGGACAGGAGGAGCCGTCCCTTGTGCGCGAGGAAACCGCGCAGGGTCGCCTTCAGCACGGCCGGTCAGCTCTTCCGCAGCACGTCGTCGGGGGCGCCGCCGGGGCTCGGCCGGGCGCCCGAGAAGAGCCGCATCCGCTCCAGGACGGCCTCCGCGGTGGGCCGCTCCATCCGGTCCACGATCCGGCCGTCGCCCAGGAAGAGGACCAGATCGGCGTGGCCCGCGGCGCCCGGGTCGTGGGTCACCATCACCACGGTCTGCTCCAGGCTGTCCACCGCCTCCCGCAGGAACGCCAGGACCTCAGCGCCGGCCCGCGAGTCCAGGTTGCCGGTCGGCTCGTCCGTGAAGATCAGCTCGGGCCGGGACGCGAGCGCCCGCGCACACGCGACCCGCTGCTGCTGGCCCCCGGACAACTGCGCCGGACGGTGCCCCAGCCGGTCGCGCAGGCCGAGCGTGTCGATGACCCGGTCCACCCACGCGCCGTCCGGGGTGCGGCCCGCGATGTCCATCGGCAGCGTGATGTTCTCGGCGGCCGTGAGCGTGGGCAGCAGGTTGAACGACTGGAACATGAAGCCGATCCGGTCCCGCCTGAGCCGGGTCAGCTCCCGGTCCCTGAGCCCGGTGATCTCGGTGTCCCCGAGCCACACCTGCCCCGCCGACACGGTGTCGAGCCCGGCCAGACAGTGCATCAGCGTCGACTTCCCCGAACCCGAAGGACCCATCACCGCGGTGAAGGCGCCCCGCATGATGTCGACGTCGACCGAGTCCAGGGCGAGCACCGTGGTCTCGCCGCTGCCGTACGCCTTGGTGAGTCCGCGCGCCCGCGCGGCGACCGGCCGCGCGGGCTCCGTGCCGTACGCGCGTGCCGTTGCAGGTGTGGACAAGGCCGCCTCCCCGATTGTGGCGTCATGGCCGCTCCAACTCCCGTACCGCACAAGAGAGTAGAGGCCGGGGCCGAGCCGTCGCCATCCGTCGGGGGGCCCGGTGTGGGCAGGCGGATGTAAGGGCCACGCGCCACGCTCGGGCACGGGCCCCTATTCGTCCGGGCCGAGCGCGGGGCGCCGGGCCACCCCGAGCACACACGGCGAGGACGGGGAGCCGACGCCCTTGGCGGGCACCCGCAGACGGCGGTGGCCGACGATCTCGAAGCCCGCCGCCTCGATCGCGCCCAGCGGATCGCGTGCCGTGTGGCAGCCGCCGAACAGCAGCGGCCACACCGTGCGGTCCAGGCCGCGCTGCACTGCCGCAAGCACCCGGCCGTCCGCCCGGCCGTGCTCGAAGAACCGCAGCTCGCCGCCCGGGCGCAGCACCCGGCGGATCTCACCGAGCGCCCTGGAGAGGTCCCGTACCGAACACAGCACCAGCGAGGCGACCGCCGCGTCGAAGGCCTCGCTCTTGACCGGCAGGGCTTCCGCCGCACCCGGCACCACGTCCACCGGAACCTCCGCCTGGAGGGCCGAGCGGACCGCCGACTGCCGCAGTGTGCGCTCCGGTTCGATGGCCACGACCTCGGACACGGCCGCCGGATAGTGCGCGAAGTTGAGCCCGTTGCCCGCCCCGATCTCGATGACGCGCCCCGAGAGGCCGTCGAGCAGTTCGTGGCGGTGCTCGGCGATCCCGGCTCTCAGGTCGACCGCCTCGCTGTAGCGCGCGTAGAAGCGGGCGAACACGGGGTGGTGCACGGCATCCGGGGCGATCTTGGTTCGCTGCGCCATGTCGGACCTCCTGAGCCTGCGGGCGGGCAGCCGTCGCGTTACCCGCATTGTCCCCGCGCCGCGCCCGCTCACCCGTCCGCGGACTCCACCAAGCAGAACTCGTTGCCCTCGGGGTCGCGCATCACCTGGAAGGTCCCCTGGGCGTCGGTCACGGTCGCACCCACGGGATGTGCCCCGCGCCGCACGGCCGCCGCCCGCGCCCGGCGCACGTCCTCGACCGCGAGGTCCAGGTGCAGCCGGTTCTTGCCCGCCTTCTCCTCAGGCACCCGCTGGAAGGCGAGCCTGGGCGCGCCCGGCGGATCGACGTACGCCCACGAGGAGTCCCGCACCACCGGGCGCCCGCCGAGCAGCCCGGCCCAGAAGCGGGCGAGCCGCCCCGGGTCGGCGCAGTCCACGACGAGCTGCCCGAGGCGGGCCCGTAACACAGCCATCAGATACTCCAAACGCCGCCGAGCGCCGGGGCGAGCCAACCGGCCGCTCGGGTACGGAAGTCGGCGGGCGCCAGCCGTCCGGCGCCCTCGGGCACGGTGCCGAGCAAGGGTGCGCCGGCCACCTCGGGAAGGTCCGCGAGATTGCATCGCGAGGCCAGATCCGGCTCGGCCGGCCAGATGCCCACGACGACCCCGGCGCATGCGAGATCCCGGGCCCGCAGGGCCTCGGCGGTCAGGGCCGTCGAGTTCAGTGTGCCCAGTCCGGCGGGCGTCACCACCAGGACGGGGGCACCGAGCAGCCGGGCCGCGTCCGCGAGCGTGCCGCCCTCGTCGTCGAAGCGGACCAGGAGCCCGCCCGCGCCCTCGACCAGGACGAGATCGTGCTCGGTGGCCAGCTTCGCGGCGGCCTCGGCCACCTCCTCGGGACCCACCGGCGTCATCCCGGCCCGGCGGGCCGATGTGTTGGGCGCCAACGGCTCGGGGAACCGGGCCAGTTCGACCCCGGTCACCGCCTCGCCCGCGAGCCGCCGCACCTCGAAGACGTCGCCGGGCTCGCCCGGCGCGACCCCCGTCTGCGCCGGTTTGAGCACGGCCACCGAACGGCCGGCGGCGAGCGCCACCGCGGCGAGGGCCGCCGTGGTGATCGTCTTGCCGATCTCGGTGCCCGTACCGCTCACGACCAGAATCGCCATCTCAGCCCTCCCGCGCCGCCGCGCACACCGCACGGCAGATGCGCGCCAGATCGTCGTCGCCCGTCACATAGGGCGGCATCGTGTAGATCAGATCCCGGAACGGCCGCAGCCATACGCCCTCGCGCACGGCCGCCGCGGTCGCGGCCTTCATGTCCACGTCGTGGTCCAGCTGGACCACGCCGATGGCGCCGAGCACCCGGACGTCCCGTACGCCCTCGATCGAGCGGGCCGGCCCAAGGCCGTCGAGCAGGCCGGTCTCGATGCGCTTGATCTCGCCCTGCCAGTCCTGGCCGAGCAGCAGATCGATCGAGGCGAGGGCCACCGAGGCGGCCAGCGGATTGCCCATGAACGTCGGGCCGTGGGCGAGCACCGGGACTTCGCCCGAGGAGATGCCTTCGGCGACCCGGCTCGTGCAGAGCGTCGCCGCCATCGACAGATAACCGCCGGTCAGCGCCTTGCCGACGCACATGACGTCCGGCGCGAGCGCCGCGTGATCGGCCGCGAACAGCGCGCCGGTACGGCCGAAGCCGGAGGCGATCTCGTCGAAGACGAGCAGCACACCGTGCTCGTCGCAGGCCTCGCGCAGCACCCGCAGATACTCCGGCGCGTGGAAGCGCATCCCGCCCGCGCCCTGCACCACCGGCTCCACGATCACCGCGGCCAGCTCGTCGGCGTGCCGCGCGATCGCCTCGCGCAGCTCACTCGCGTACGACTCCTCGAACTCCGCGGGCGGGGCGCCGACGAAGATCTGGCGGGGCAGCGCGCCCTGCCACAGCTCGTGCATCCCGCCCTCGGGGTCGCACACCGACATCGGCTGCCAGGTGTCGCCGTGGTAGCCGCCGCGCCAGGTGAGCAGGCGCTGCTTGCGCGGCTGCCCGACCGAGCGCCAGTACTGCAGGCACATCTTCACGGCGACCTCGACCGCGACCGAACCGGAGTCGCTGAGGAAGACGTGCTGGAGCGGCCCGGGCGTGATCTCGACGAGCCGGGTGGCGAGCCGGACGGCGGGCTCGTGCGTGAGCCCGCCGAACATCACATGACTCATCCGGTCGAGCTGGCCGCGCGCCGCCTCGTTGAGCACCGGGTGGTTGTAGCCGTGCACGGCCGACCACCACGACGACATCCCGTCGATCAACTCGCGCTGCCCGTGAGCCGGTTCGGCCAGGCGCAGCCGTACGCCCGACGCCGACTCGACCAGGAGCTGCTCCTGCCGGTTCGGCATCGGGCCGTACGGATGCCAGACGTGCCGGCGGTCCAGGTCGAGCAGATCGGTGGGGGAGTACTCAGGCATTGGGCGCGAGGTCCGTCCCCGCGCCGCGGCGGCGCACGGCCACCAGATCGGTGCGCGCCTGGTCCGCGGGCGCCTGCTCGGGCACCTCGGCGGCGGCGTGGCCACCGCAGGGCCCGCAGCCGCCGCCCCCGTCGGAGCCGCAGCCGCTCTCCTCGTGCGAACCGCAGGCGCTCGCGCCCGAACCGCAGCCGGCCGCGGCGACCGCGTCCGCGCGGTGCCGGGGGAGGGTCGTGGTGCCCGCGCCCTCCACCTCGAACCCGGCGTCCGCGATCATGTCGAGGTCGGCCTGTCCGGCCTGGCCCTCGCTGGTCAGGTAGTCGCCCAGGAAGATCGAGTTGACCAGGTGAAGCGCGAGCGGCTGCATCGAGCGCAGATGCACCTCGCGGCCGCCGGCCAGCCGCACCTCCACGTCCGGGCACACGAACCGGGTCATGGCCAGGATGCGCAGGCAGCGCTGCGGGGTGAGGTTCCACTCCTTGCCGAGCGGGGTGCCCTCGAACGGGATGAGGAAGTTCACCGGCACCGAGTCCGGGTCGAGGTCGCGCAGCGCGAAGACCACGTCGACCAGGTCCTCGTCGGACTCGCCCATGCCCGCGATCAGACCGGAGCAGGCCGAAAGCCCCGCGTCGTGCGCCTTGGTCACGGTGTCCACGCGGTCCTGATAGGTGTGCGTGGTCGTAATGTCCCCGTACGTCCCCTCGGACGTGTTCAGGTTGTGGTTGTACGCGTCGGCCCCGGCGGCGCGCAGCCGCTCGGCCTGGCCGTCCGAGAGGAGGCCGAGGCAGGCGCAGACCTCGACGCCCTCGTTCTGTTCCTTGATCGTCTCGATCGTCTCGGAGACCCGGGCGATGTCGCGGTCCGTGGGGCCGCGGCCGCTGGCCACCAGGCAGACCCGCTTCGCGCCGCCCGCGACGCCGGCGGCCGCGGCCTTGGACGCCTCGTCGGGCTTGAGCCAGGTGTACTTCAGGATGTCGGCCTTGGAGCCGAGCCGCTGGGAGCAGTACGAACAGTCCTCGGGGCACAGGCCCGACTTCAGGTTGACCAGATAGTTCAGCTTCACCCGGCGTCCGAACCACTGGCGGCGCACCTTGCCGGCCGCGGCCACCACATCGAGCAGTTCGTCGTCGGAGGTCGCCAGTACGGCGAGTGCCTCTTCGCGGGTCGGCAGTTCGCGCCGCAACCCCTTGTCCACCAGCGTGTTCAGCAGGTCCATGGCGCCGATCTTCGCGCACGGCACCGCCTGCGGCCAAGGTAGGGATCCCACAACACGGCCCGTTTGAGGTGTGTGTATCGCCACACCCTGACCTGGCATGGCACCGGCTAGGGTCTGTCGGCAGCCTACAAAAAGGGACTCCACCATGCCGCGAGCGCCGTTCGACTGGATCGATGGAGAATCGGAGCGCCGCGAGCGCGCCGGTCTGGTGCGCACCCTGCGGCCCCGGGCCGCGGACCAGGACCTCCTGGACCTGGCGAGCAACGACTACCTGGGACTCACCCGGCATCCGGCGGTCACGGCGGGCGCGGCCGAGGCCGCCCACCGCTGGGGCGCGGGTGCCACCGGCTCCCGCCTGGTCACCGGGACCACCGCGCTGCACACGGAGCTGGAGCGCGAGCTCGCCGCATTCTGCGGTTTCGAGTCGGCCCTGGTCTTCTCCTCCGGGTACGCGGCGAACCTCGCGGCGCTCACCGCGCTCGGCCCGCACGGCTCCCTGATCGTCTCCGACGCGGGCAACCACGCCTCCATCGTCGACGGCTGCCGGCTCGCCCGCGCCCGTACCGAGGTCGTGCCGCATGCCGAACCGGAGGCGGTCCGCAAGGCCCTGGACGCGCACGGCGAGCCCGGCCTCGTCGTGTCCGACTCGGTGTTCTCGGTGGACGGCGACGCCGCCCCGCTGAGCCAACTCGCCTCGGCCTGCCGGGAGTTCGGGTCCGCCCTGGTCGTGGACGACGCGCACGGGCTCGGGGTGCTCGGTGAGGGTGGGCGCGGCGCGCTGCACGCGGCCTCCCTCGCGGGCGCGGACGACGTGGTCGCCACGGTCACCCTGTCGAAGTCGCTCGGCAGCCAGGGCGGTGCGGTCCTCGGCCCGGCCCGGGTCATCCGCCATCTGGTGAACGCGGCCCGCACCTTCATCTTCGACACCGGGCTCGCCCCCGCGGCGGCCGGCGGGGCGCTCGCCGCGCTGCAACTGCTGCGTATGCAACCCGAGTTGGCGGGACGGGCCCGCGCCGTCGCGGCCGAACTGCACGGCCGGCTCACCGCCGCCGGACACCTGGCGGTACGGCCCGACGCCGCGGTCGTCTCGGTGCGCGCGCCCTCGCCGGAGGCCGCGGTGGCCTGGGCCGCCGACTGTCGTGAGGCCGGGCTCGTGGTCGGCTGCTTCCGGCCGCCGTCGGTGCCGGACGGCATCTCACGGATCCGGCTGACCGCACGGGCTGATCTGACGGAGCGCCAGATCGACAGGGCGGTGGGCACGATCCTGAAGACCGCGCCCACCGCCTGACGAACCGTCAATTCGCTGCGGTGAAGGTGAAGATGAAGCGCTGCCAGGCGGGCGCGCCGAAGAGCAGCGCGGGCCCGTCGATCCGCTGGGAGTCGCGCACGGCAAGCAGCTCGCCATTGAGCCGGGCCGTCTCGACACAGTTGTTCATGCCCACGCTGCGGCTGCTGCGCCGCCACGTGACACCGGTGAGGGAAGTGCTGGAAGGAACGTGCGCAGGGCGTGCGGACATCATGCCTCCCCACTCGCCACGAACTAGCCCGGTCCTTCCCGGGCTATCCGGGCGATGAGATCCAACGAGTCCTCGGAGGAAAGCGCGAGTGCTTGAACGGTCAGGAACGCGGCACTGTACGCCTCAAGGTCTTCTCTCCGTTCGAGGTAGAGGCTACTCGTCAAATGGTCGATAACAACCACATCCAGATCCGAAATGGCCGGAAATGAAAAGATAATGAAAGGGCCTGTGAGGCCGACATAGCCGCCGTAATGGAAAGGGATGACCTGCAATCGCACGTGCGGCAGTGCGGCAAGCTGCAGCAAATGCCGTAACTGCTCCCGCATGGCCGCCGGGCCGCCCACTCTGCGGCGCAATACCGCCTCGTCGAGCACCGCACTGAGCGCCAGCGGGGGATCGCCGCGCAGCACCTCCTGCCGGGCGATCCGCACCTCGACGAGCGAGTCCACCTTGTCCGACGGCAGCCCCCCGAGCGCGGCCCGCGTCACCGCCCGCGCGTACGCCGGTGTCTGCAAAAGGCCCGGCACCACCGAGGTCTCCAGCGTGCGGGCCGAGCGCGCCTGCGACTCCAGGCTGATGAAATCGCGGTACTGCGTCGGCAGCAGACCCCGGTACGCATGCGCCCAGTCCACCCCGGCGCCGCCCGCCGAATCGGCCAACGCTTCCAAAAGCGCGCGCAGTTGGGGGTCGCGTACCCCGTATGCTTCGAGCAGCCGGGCCACGTCCGCGGGCTTCACGCCACTGCGGCCGGTTTCGATCCGGCTGACCTTCGACTGGTGCCAGCCGACCAGGCCGGCCGCCTCACCGCTCGTGAGACCCGTTCGGTCGCGCAGCTTGCGCAACTCCTCGCCGAGCTTGCGTCTGCGCACCGCCGGTCCGTGCCCCATGGCCGCCTCCTTCGTCTCCGGCGATGGGTAAGTGTGAGCCCAAATACGGTCTACCGTCGGAGAGTTCACTGCTTTGAGCGACAGATATATGCATATCTTGGTGGATCGCACCCGAGACCGGCACGATGAGTGGCACTCTGGCGCGAAGCACAATCCGAGGCCGATGTCGTCTTCGCGAGCGCTCAACCGCTACGAGTCCTCAAGCCGGCCCGGGTGGGAAAGGGACAGCGTCGCCATGGCAGACCACCTCGAAGCAACCGTCACCCTGCCGAGCGATCCCGCCTCGGTCTCCGCGGCACGGCGGTATGTCGCCGGGGTCCTCGCCGATTGGGGTCTGCCTTCCGACGCCGAGGCCGCCGACACGGTCCGTCTCATCGTCTCCGAGCTCGCCACCAACGCCGTGCAACACACTTTCGGCCAGTCGCCCACCTTCACCGTGGACGTCCAGCTGGAGCGCGAGGAGGAGCTGCGGATCGGGGTCACCGACAGCCACCCGCGCTGGCCGAAACGATTGCCCGCCGCCGTCCAGCAGGACAACGGCCGCGGCATGGTGATCATCCGCTGGCTCGCGGCCGAGTGCGGCGGCCGCCTCTCGGTCGCACCCACCGCGGACGGCGGCAAGACGGTCTGGATCGCCCTGCCGTGGACGGCGCCGGTCCAGAGCGGCTAGGAGCGTACGAGGGCGCCCCGGTACGCGGGACACGCACCGGGACGCCCGGTCCGACGGGGTGTCAGCCCACTCGCCCGTACCAGACACTTTGGCTCCAGATCCGCTCCAGGCGCACCACCGTGCCGGCCTTGGGGGAGTGCCAGATCTTGCCGTTCCCGGCGTAGATCCCCACGTGGTACACGCGGCCTCCCGAGTGGAAGAACACCAGGTCCCCGGCCTTGCGGGCGGAGCCGGAGATGTGCCGGGCGTGGTTGTACTGCTGCTGGGCGGTGCGCGGCAGCTTGTGGCCCGCCTGCTTGAACGAGTACAGCGTGAGCCCCGAGCAGTCGAACCGGTGCGGGCCCGTGGCGCCGAACTGGTAGGGCGAACCCTTCTTCGACGCGGCCACGTGGAGCGCCTTGGTGGCCACGGCGGCGGCGTTGGCCTCGTGCGTGGCGCCCGGCACCAGCGTCGTCGCGCCCGTCACGGCGAGGGTGAGGGCACAGACGGTGCCGAGGCGGACCGCCAGGGACGAGACGTGTGTATGCGCGGTCATGCGCAACCCTTCGTCAAACCGCCTGCGAAGGATGACCTGTCGGGTTCGGGCTGGCGAAGACGCCCGGCCGCGCTAGCGGCTTCACCCCGAGGGACGGCCGGGGTACGGCCCTCCCGAAGTACTCGGGTCCTCCACTCCTGCCGGTCCACTCCTTCGACCAGTCGTCCGGAACGGCGGCAGGACTCGGCGTCCGCCCGGACCGCCCCGCCGCGGTGGCGGGGGCTTGTCGTCTCTGGGATCTTCACGCACCGACACGCGGATTTCGGGCCCGAAACGGCTTTGTGTGAGGGTGCTCACGGCTGTCCCGTTCGGGTGGACACGGCCGGTTCGGCGTTCCTCCGAATGGGGCTGACGAGCCTCGTACCAGCGACGGAAGGATCGATTCAGCAGATCGTCCACGGCATATAAGCAGCTTATAAGCGCCAGTGAAAGTAGCCGCCGGTGGGCCGAACGGGGGTAGCCCGTCTGGTGCGTTTCGTCGGCCCCATGAGCGCGTCGGGTATCGCTCGCGGTGCCGGGTGCACTCAACCCGTCGTCCGCGGGGGCACCAGGAGCCGTCCCGCGCGGCGCTCGCCGTCCAGGACCCGCAGCGCCCGCGTCAGCGTCTGGGCGTGTACGTGGGCCTCCCCGCGCTGGTGCATCAGCGTCAGAGCCTCCTTCAGCGCGGCCGCCCGGCCGACCAGCGCCTGGGCGGCCCTGAGCGCGGCGTACGTGTCATGGCCGTGCGCCGGATTGATCCGGCCGAGCAGATCGACCACCGCGAGATAGGAGTCGATGAAGTCGCCCTCGGCGCGCGTCAGCGCGGGCAGCGGCGGGAGCTCCGGTGGCAGCACGACGGTTCACCGCCCGCGCAGCGACGTCTTGCGGCTTTCCAGTACGTGGTCGGCGAGCCCGTACGCCACCGCGCCCGCCGCGTCGAAGACCACGTCCCGCTCGATGTCGGCGGCCACCTGCTCGGCGCTCTTCCCGGTGTGCTGGGCGAGCAGCTCGGTCAGCAGCGCGCGGCCGCGCAGGATCTCGGCCGCCTGGATCTCCAGATCGGAGGGCTGTCCCTGCATCGGCTCCTCGATGGCCGGCTGCTGGAGGAGCACCCGGGCGCCGGGCTGCACCAGGCGCTTGCCGGGCGTGCCGGCTGCGAGAAGGACCGCGGCCACCGAGCTCACCTGGCCCAGGCAGAACGTCTGCACGTCGCAGGTGACGAACTGCATGGTGTCGTGGACCGCGGCCATCGCGGTGAGCGAGCCGCCGGGCGAGTTGATGTAGAGCGAGATGTCCCGGTCCGGATCGGCGTGCTCCAGGTGCATGAACTGGGCCATCACATCGTTGGCCGAAGCGTCGTCGACCGGGGTGCCGAGAAAGACGATCCGCTCCTCGAACAGCTTGGAGTACGGATCGAGCGTGCGGATACCGGTTGCGGTGCGCTCCTGGAACTCGGGCAGCACGTAGCGGGCGGCAGGGCGGTGGTTCATGACATACCTCTCCTCGATCGGAGGTTCCGAAGGCCTCTGTAAAAAATGTACAGGACGTACAGAACATAGAGGGAGTGCAGCCCGGAGGTCTCGGAGAAGTGGCAGGTCAGATGAGGTTTCGCTGTCAGCGAGCGGGCGGTTTTGGCCGCCTGGGAGTGCGGGTCCTGGCTCAATAGGCCCTCTCCCGGCGATCTCCGCGGATCACTAGCGTGCGTCGGCGCGGGGGTCACCTGGGGAGAGGGCTCACTGAAGTGTTCTATTTCGCATTCCGTCTCGTGGTGCTGGTGCCGCTGCTGCGGTGGCTGTTCCGTCCGTGCGTCGAAGGGGCCGGGCGGGTACCCGAGGCAGGTGCGGTGATCCTGGCGGGGAATCACCAGTCGTTCACCGACCAGTTCCTGCTCGGCGTGACGCTCAGGCGCCGGCTCACCTTCCTGGCCAAGCAGGAGTACTTCACCGCTCCGGGCCTGACGGGCCGGGCGACCGCGGCGTTCTTCCGCGCCCTCGGCCAGATCCCGGTCGACCGCTCCGGCAAGGACGCGGCACAGTCGGCGCTCGACACCGCACTCCAAGTCCTGGACGGCGGAGGGGTGTTGGGGGTCTTTCCCGAGGGGACGCGGTCCCATGACGGGCGCCTGTACAAGGGCAAGGTGGGGGTCGCGGCGATGGCGTTACGGTCCGGCGCCCCGGTCGTCCCGGTCGCGATGATCGGCACGTTCGAGGCCCAGCCGAAGGGCCGTCGGCTGCCCCGGCGCGTGCCGATCACGCTCCGCTTCGGGGAGCCCCTGGACTTCTCGCGCTACGCCGGGATGGAGCACGAGCGGCTGGTGCTGCGGGCCGTGACGGACGAGATCATGTACGCGGTGCAGAAGTTGTCCGAGCAGGAGTACGTGGACGTATACGCGGCCGAGGCCAGGACGGCGTGGGAAGCGGGCGCCGCGGCCGCCTGATCTGCCGCCCGTCGCACGGTGGAGCCTCGGCCGGAGCGCGTCTCCCGGCCGGGGCCCCTTGCGGGCCGGGGCCCGTCGCACCCCACTGACCTGCACGGATGCCGTTTCCCGCGGATCCAACGGCGCGGGTGGGCGGAGTCTAAGCTGGGTGCATGGCCTACGAGATTCCGGTGACGCAAGCCCGCGCAGAGCTCGCGGAGCTGATCAACCGCGTTGTGTACGGCGGTGAGCGGGTCGTGGTGACGCGCCACGGGAAGCCGCTCGTCGCCCTGGTCTCCGCCGCCGACCTGGCGAAACTGGAGGCCGAGCCGGAGCCGGAGGCGCAGCAGGAGGAGCAGGTGGCGAGGACGTTCTCGTTCGGGAGCCCCCTGCCGACGTCCGCCCCCGCGGAGCCCCGGCGCTTCGGGATCGCCGCGGAACACCGGAGTCCGCACATCGGCGACTGACGGTGCGTACGCCCGCCGCGGTGAGAGTGTCCTATACACGGACCTACCCTGCCGCGACGCCCCTTTGATGATCATGTGTTCTTAAAGCGCCAGTTAACGCGCCGGAAAAACTTCCGCTCTAACGTGCAATGCCTGGCCAAGGGGCGCGTGGATGGCGCTCAACAGGATGTTGAAGTCGGATACGGTTCCGCTGCGTTCGGGCGGCGAACACCTGTCCGGTCGGTCTCCGCCCTCGACGCCAGCTGGGTCCGTCCATGGCTGTCCGTGGACGGAAGGGCACGACTGTGAGGTGGGAAGCGTGCAACTGACGCCGCACGAGCAGGAACGGCTGCTCATCCATGTAGCCGCGGATGTCGCCGAGAAGCGCAGAGCCCGCGGGGTGAGGCTCAACCACCCCGAGTCCGTCGCGCTCATCACCTCGCACATTCTCGAAGGCGCCCGCGACGGCCGCACCGTCGCCGAACTCATGGCGTCCGGGCGGAAGGTGCTCTCCCGGGACGAGGTCATGCCGGGCATCCCGGAGATGATCCACGACGTCCAGGTCGAGGCGACCTTCCCCGACGGCACCAAGCTCGTCACCGTCCACGAACCGATCGCCTGACGGGGGAGCGCTGCCGTGATTCCCGGAGAGATCCTCTTCGCCGAGGACCCCATCGTGCTGAACGAGGGCCGCGAGGTCGTGCGGATGACCGTCCTCAACGCCGCCGACCGGCCCGTCCAGGTCGGCTCCCACTACCACTTCGCCGAGGCCAACCCCGGCCTCGACTTCGACCGTACGGTTGCCCGGGGCAAGCGACTCAACATCGCCGCGGGCACCGCCGTCCGCTTCGAGCCCGGCATTCCCGTCGACGTAGAACTCGTCCCCCTGGCCGGACGGCGCACCGTGCCGGGGCTGCGTGGCGAGACCGGAGGTTTTCTCGATGACTGACCTCGACCGTGCCGTGTACGCCGACCTGTTCGGCCCCACCACCGGCGACCGCATCCGGCTCGCCGACACCGATCTCCTGGTCGAGATCGAGGAGGACCGCTCGGGCGGCCCCGGGCGCTCGGGCGACGAGGCGGTGTTCGGCGGCGGCAAGGTGATCCGCGAGTCCATGGGGCAGGCGCGGACCACGCGAGCCGAAGGCGCGCCCGACACCGTTGTCACCGGGGCCGTCGTCATCGACCACTGGGGCATCGTCAAGGCCGACATCGGCATCCGCGACGGGCGGATCACCGGCATCGGCAAGGCCGGCAACCCGGACACCATGGACGGCGTCCACCCCGACCTCGTCATCGGCCCCGAGACCGAGATCATCGCGGGCAACGGGAAGATCCTCACCGCGGGAGCCGTCGACACCCACGTCCACTTCATCTCGCCGACCCTCATCGACCAGGCGCTCTCCTCCGGCATCACCACGCTGGTCGGCGGCGGCACGGGACCCGCCGAGGGCACCAAGGCCACCACCATCACGCCGGGCCCCTGGCATCTGGCCCGCATGTTCGCCGCCCTGGAGAACGCGCCCGTCAACATCGGGCTGCTCGGCAAGGGCAACACCATGTCGCGCGCGGCCATGCACTCCCAGCTGCGCGGCGGGGCCCTCGGATTCAAGATCCACGAAGACTGGGGCGCCACCCCCGCCGTCATCGACGCCTGCCTGAGCGTCTGCGACGAGACAGGGGCCCAACTCGCCATCCACACCGACACGTTGAACGAGGCGGGCTTCGTCGGCGACACCCTCGCCGCCATCGCGGGCCGCTCGATCCACGCGTACCACACCGAAGGCGCGGGCGGCGGGCACGCGCCCGACATCATCACCGTGGTCTCGCAGCCCAACGTGCTGCCCAGCTCCACCAACCCGACCAGGCCCCACACCGTCAACACCATCGAGGAACACCTCGACATGCTGATGGTCTGTCACCACCTCAACCCGGCGGTGCCCGAGGACCTGGCGTTCGCCGAGTCCCGTATCCGCCCCTCGACGATCGCGGCCGAGGACTTCCTGCACGACCTCGGCGCCATCTCCATCCTCTCCTCCGACTCACAGGCGATGGGCCGCATCGGCGAGGTCATTCTCCGTACGTGGCAGACGGCGCACGTCATGAAGGTCCGGCGGGGCGCGCTGGCCGGGGACGGGCGCGCGGACAACCACCGGGTGCGGCGCTATGTCGCCAAGTACACGATCAACCCGGCCGTCGCCCAGGGCCTCGACCACGAGATCGGATCGGTCGAGAGCGGCAAGCTCGCCGACCTGGTGCTGTGGGAGCCCGCGTTCTTCGGGGTCAAGCCGCAGCTCGTCATCAAGGGCGGCCAGATCGCGTACGCGCAGATGGGGGACGCGAACGCGTCGATCCCCACCCCGCAGCCGATTCTGCCGCGCCCCATGTTCGGCGCGTACGGCAAGGCGCCCGCCGCCAACTCCCTCAACTTCGTGTCCCAGGCCGCGCTGGAGGACGACCTTCCCGAGCGGCTCGGCCTGGACAAGCACTTCGTGGCCATCAAGAACACCCGCCGAGTGGGCAAGACGGACATGCGCGAGAACGACGCGATGCCGGACGTGCGGGTGGACCCCGACACCTTCACCGTGACCATCGACGGTGACGTGGTGGAGCCCGCTCCCGCCGCCGAACTGCCCATGGCTCAGCGGTACTTCCTCTTCTGACGGGTTGTCAATTCATGAGCCGCGCAGCCCTGCTCGTCCTCGCCGACGGCCGTTTCCCCGCAGGCGGCCACGCCCACTCCGGCGGCGCCGAACCGGCCGTCAAGGCGGGGCGCATCCGCGACGCCGCCGACCTCGCGGAGTTCTGCCGGGGGCGGCTGCACACCGCGGGCCTGACCTCCGCCGCGCTCGCCGCGGCGGCGGCCGCGGGTCTCGACCCGCTCGCCCTGGACGAGGCCGCCGACGCCCGCACCCCGTCCCCCGCCCTGCGGGCCACCGCCCGCAAACTGGGCCGCCAGATGATGCGGGCGGCCCGGGCGACCTGGCCGTCCGCCGAACTCGACGCGCTGGCCGCGGCTCGCCCGCGCGGCGCTCACCAGCCCATCGTGCTCGGCCTCGCTGCCCGGGCGGCGGGACTGGGTCCCGAGGACGCGGCGCACTGCGTGGCCTACGAGGTGGTCAGCGGGCCTGCCACGGCCGTTGTACGGCTGCTGAGCCTCGACCCGTTCGACGCGACGGCGGTTCTTGCTCGGCTTGCGCCGGAGCTCGACGCGGTGGCTCGGCGGGCCGCCCTCGCTGCGGCGGAGGCGGTTGTCGAGGGGCTTGATGCGCTGCCCGCGGCGTCCGCGCCGCTGCTGGATGTCATGGCCGAAGCGCATGCGGCTTGGCCGGTGCGGCTGTTTGCGTCGTAGCTGCGTGCCGCCTGCCTGCCCGGGGGCTCAGCCCCCGGACCCCCGATCGCGCCTCAGGGGCGCTCGTCCTCAACCCCCGAAGGTCTTAAGAGCCAGGGGCCCCATGGCGGGCTGAAGGGGTTGGCCCGCCCCGAATCCTCAGAAACCCGGACGAGCTGCGGGGATTGATCCAGCCCCCAGCCGTCCGGACCCCGAACATCCCCCACCCCGACCACCCTTGGAGCACCCCATGCACCTCAACCACTCCCACGAAGGCCCCGCCGCCATCAGTGCCGATGCCCACCGCCCCGACGGGAGCCGGCGGGCTCTGCGCGTCGGGCTCGGCGGGCCCGTCGGGTCCGGGAAGACCGCCACCGTGGCCGCGCTCTGCCGGGCACTGCGCGACCAGCTCTCCATCGCCGTCGTCACCAATGACATCTACACCCGCGAGGACGCCGCCTTCCTGCTGCGCAACGCCGTGCTGCCGCCGGAGCGGATCCAGGCCGTCGAGACCGGGGCCTGCCCGCACACCGCCATCCGTGACGACATCTCCGCCAACCTCGAAGCCGTCGAGGACCTGGAGGACGCGGTCGGGCCGCTCGACCTGATCCTCGTCGAGTCCGGCGGCGACAACCTCACCGCCACCTTCTCCAAGGGTCTGGTCGACGCCCAGATTTTCGTCATCGATGTGGCGGGCGGGGACGACATTCCGCGCAAGGGCGGGCCGGGGGTCACCACTGCCGACCTGCTTGTCGTCAACAAGACCGATCTCGCGCCCTATGTCGGGTCCGACCTCGGGCGGATGGCGCGCGACGCCAAGGAGCAGCGGGCCGAACTCCCCGTCGTCTTCCAGTCGTTGAGGTCCGACGAGGGCGTCGACCAGGTGGCCGGATGGGTGCGGGAGCAGCTCGCGGCATGGGCGGCCTGACCCTCGGCGCGCCGGGGGTGCGCGCCACCGCCCGCATCGTCGCCACCCCCGAAGGCCTGCCTGTACTGGAAGGGGAGGGGCCGCTCGCGCTGCGCCGTACCCGGGCGCGCGGCCCGTACCACCGGGTCACCGTCGTGGGCGCGATGAGCGCCCCGCTCGGCGGCGACCGGATCGCCGTCGAGGCCGAGGTGCGCGACGGGGCGCGGCTCGACGTCGACTCGGCCGCCGCCACCATCGCGCTGCCCGGCCGCGACGGCGGGCGGGCGCACTACGACGTGCGCCTCACCGTCGGCGAGGGCGCCGAACTGCGCTGGCTCCCCGAGCAGCTCATCTCGGCACACGGCAGCGACCTCGCGATGCGCACCCGGATCGACCTCGCGGCCGGAGCCCGCCTCGTGTTCCGTGAGGAACAGGTGCTCGGCCGCCACGGCGAGGCGCCCGGCACCCTCGCCACCCGGCTCACCGTGCACCGCGCAGGCCGCCCGCTGCTCGACCAGGAGCTGGCGTACGGGCCGGGTGCGCCCGGTGGCTGGGACGGGGGAGCGGTGCTCGGCGGGCACCGGGCGGCGGGCCAACTGCTCGTTGTGGGGCCGGAGTTCAGTGAGCGGCCCGCCGAGACCGGGTTGCTCGGCGAGAGCGCCGTGCTCACCCCGCTCGCCGGGCCCGGCTTCCTCGTCACGGCGGTGGCCCCGGACGCCCGGCTGCTGCGCCGGACCCTCGACGACGTACTGCACGCGCACCTCGCGACACGCTGACCGCTCAGCGGAACACCACTCTCCGGCTATCGGTTCGGTAAAAAAACACCTGTACGGCCTGTGCACAGTGGGCTCACAGACGAAAGGATCCCCCGACAGGCCCAAATGGAGCGCTGAGACTGACAGCGCACTTCAGCAGGGGGAGGTACCACTTGAGACGCACCGCAGTGCTCGGCTCGGCCGGCACACTGATCGCGGGCACGCTGATGGTGGGCGCGATAGCGGCTCCGGTCGCCAACGCCGACAACCGCGACCACGGTTGGTCCGAGGCGCGTGGCGCGCAGGTCGCCGCCGACAGGGCGGCCAAGCAGGGCATCAAATGGACGGACTGTCCCACTGACTGGGCGATCGCCAAGCCCATCCAGTGCGGCTACGTGAGCGTCCCGCTCGACTACGCCCGGCCCAACGGCAAGCAGATCAAGCTCGCCGTCGACCGCATCGGCAACACCGGCACCAAGGCCGAGCGCCAGGGTGCCCTCATCTACAACCCGGGCGGCCCCGGCGGCTCCGGCATGCGTTTCCCCACCCGGGTGACCAGCAAGAACCCGCTGTGGACCAACACCTCCAAGGCGTACGACTTCGTGGGCTTCGACCCGCGCGGCGTGGGCCACTCGACGCCGATCTCCTGCGTGGACCCGCAGGAGTACGCCAAGGCGCCGAAGGCCGACCCGGTGCCGAGCAGCGAGGCCGACAAGCGCGCCCAGCGCAAGCTCGCCGCCGAGTACGCGGACGGCTGTGCCGAGCGCAGCGGCTGGATGCTGCCGTACATGACCACTCCGAACACCGCGCGCGACCTGGATGTCATCCGTGCCGCCCTCGGTGAGAAGAAGCTCAACTACCTGGGTGTCTCCTACGGCACCTACCTGGGTGCGGTCTACGGCACGCTGTTCCCCTCGCACGTCCGCCGCATGATCGTGGACAGCGTGGTCAACCCGGACCGGGACAACATCTGGTACCAGGCCAACCTGGAGCAGGACGTCGCTTTCCAGGCCCGCTGGGACGAGTGGGAGGACTGGGTCGCCAAGTACGACGCCAAGTTCCACCTCGGCACCACCCGGGCGCAGGTCGAGGCCCAGTGGCTGAAGCTGCGTGCCGACGCCAAGAAGAGCCCCCTCGACGGCAAGGTCGGCCCGGCCGAGCTGCTCGGGTACTTCCAGAAGGCGCCGTACTACGACTCGTACTGGGTGCCGGTCGCCAAGGCGCTCAGCGCCTACGCGGCGGGTGACATCAAGCCGGTCGTCGAGGCCTCCGCTCCCGATATGTCGGACATCGCGGGCAACATCGCCTCCGAGAACGGCAACGCGGTCTACACCGCCGTCGAGTGCGCGGACGCCAAGTGGCCCACCAGCTGGCGCAAGTGGGACCGCGACAACACCAAGCTGAACAAGGACTACCCGTTCCTGACCTGGTCCAACGCCTGGATGAACCTGCCGTGTGCCACCTGGTCCACCAAGCAGCAGAACCCGGTCGAGGTCAAGACGGGCAAGGGCCTCCCGCAGGTCCTGATCGTGCAGTCCACCAATGACGCCGCCACCCCGTTCCAGGGTGCCGTCGAACTGCACAAGGCCTTCGAGAACTCGCGCCTCATCATCGAGAAGGGCGCCGGTTCGCACGGTGTGACCGGTCTCGTCAACTCGTGCATCAACTCGCGCGTGGACGACTACCTGCTCACCGGCAAGACCGACAAGGCGGACTACACCTGCACCCCGCACGCGACTCCCGTGCCGTAGGCGTTGGCTGAGCGGATGGGGGAGACCGGAGTTGCTCCGGTCTCCCCTTTTCCCTTACGTGTTCTTCTTACGCGCGTCCGGCCAGCCAGGCGTCCTCGGCCGCGTAGTCGAACAGGCCCACGGCCGCGTAGTTCTTGGCCATCTTCGGGAACGCCTCGCTCCACTCCCGGCCCTTCAGCTGCCCGGCCAGCCACTCGACCGTGGCGGGCAGCGACTCCACGTACCCGGTCACCGGCCGGTAGCCCAGCTCCCGCTCGGCGGCACCCATGTCGTAGACGATCGGATGCGGAGTGCTCCACGGCGTGATACCGACCGTGCCCTGCGGCGCGGGGCCGTCCACCAGGACGTGCTCGCTGCGCACGCCGAGGATCTCGTCGACGGCCGCGCTGATCTCGGCGACCGTGGGGGCCCCGTCGTCCGCCGCGTTGAGCACCCGGTCGCCGGGCCTGTCCGCGGCCAGCCGGATCAGCTCCGCGATGTTCGAGATGTGCGCCGGATGGAACCGGCTCTCGCCGTTGTACGCGAGCACCCGCACCGGCCGCCCGTCCAGCGCCCGCTTCACGAAGTGCAGTTCACGCGGCGTCCGGCAGTGCGGCCCGTGGACCGCACCCGCGCGCAGCAGCGTCGAGGGGATCGACGAGCCGAGCAGCTCCTGCTCAAGGGCCACCTTCTTGGTGCCGTACGTCGCCTCGCCGGGAGCCACGGTGGCAAGCGACTCCGGGATCGGCACCGGGTAGCACGGCGACCCGTCGGACTCGCCCTGGGTGTCGAAGCTGCGGCCCTTGTCGTCCTCGTACACCGCGCCGCTGGAGATCACCACCGCGGACCCGATCCGGTCGCCGAGGCCGGCCAGCTGCCGCGCGTGATCCCGTCCGTACGCGACCATGTCGACCAGTACGTCTACGCCGTCGCCGAGTGCACCGGCGAGGGCGGCATCGTCCTCACGGTCGAGGCGCACCCGCTGTACGCTCCCCGGCCAATCGGGGTCCCCGCCGCCTCCGCGTGACGCGGCCCGCACCTCCCAGCCTTCCTCGGCGAGCGCGCGCACGGCGGCCCGTCCGATCTGTCCGGTAGCTCCGACGACGAACGCGGTTCCCTTTGCCATGGCCCGGACGCTACGCCCGCGCCGATCGAGGCGGCCAGAGCGTTTCGCCCTGCGCGGATCCGCCCAGGGCCGAGCGATCGCGGGAACTTCCGCTCAGCTGATGAGGCCCCGGAACCTGCGCGACTCCTCGGCCTTCACATCGGCCGCGTACCGGTCCACGTACTCCTGCCCCGACAACTCCATGACCTTGTACATGATCTCGTCGGTGACCGCCCGCAGGATGGCCTTCTCGCCCTCCATCCCCTCGTACCGCGAGAAGTCCAGCGGCTCGCCGAAGCGGATCGAGACCCGTTTGATCTTCGGTACGACCTGGCCGGGCGGCTGGATCTCGAAGGTGCCCACCATCGCGCACGGGATCACCGGCACTCCGCCCCGGATGGCCATCACCGCGACGCCTACCTTGCCCTTGTACAGCTTGCCGTCGTGCGAGCGGGTGCCCTCCGGGTAGATGCCGAGCAGCTCGTCCTTGGCAAGCACCCCGAGCCCCTCCCGGATCGCGGCCTGGCCCGCCTCCTTGCCGGACCGGTCCACCGGGATCTGCCCGATGGCCCGGAAGAACGCGGCGGTCAGCCGGCCCTTGATGCCGGGCCCGGTGAAGTACTCCTGCTTGGCGAGGAAGGTGATGCGCCGTTTCAGCATCACCGGCATCAGGAAATGGTCGGAGAAGGAGAGGTGGTTCCCCGCGACGATCGCCGCGCCCTCCTCGGGAATGTGCTCAAGACCCTCCAGCCGCGGCCGGAACAGCAGTCTCAACAGGGGCCCCAGGACTGCGTATTTGAGGATGTAGTAGAGCACCCGCAAGCTCCTCACCATGCAGAAGGGTGGCCAGTGTAGGGGGAGGGCCGGGCCGCTGTAACCACCGTCGACCGGCCCGGCAGCGGATCGATCAATCGATCATTTGTGCGCGAGTTCTTGAGCGAACGAAGTGCGAAGAGTAGAAACCTCGACGACGCCATCGTGTGCCTGGGCGCGGGCATCTCGTGCAAGGACGGCACCGTGGTCGAGTCGACCGTGGACAACCGCAACCTCGGGCCGACCGGAAGCGCCGCCCTCACCGTCGACGGCACCGTGCAGCCGCTCGCCCACCCTTGGTCCGCGACCCTGACCGGCGCCTCCTGGGCACACCTCGCGGGCCATGGCGGCTATGTCTTCCCCGGCCGGGCGACCGTGCGGGCCGGGCGCGAGGAGCGGACCGGCCGCTGGAGCGACATCAACAAGGGCAGCTCGACGACACCGGTCAGCCGCCGCTACCTCACCCTGTGGGCCGACCACGGCACCAACCCGTCCGGGGCCGGATGCGCCTACGTACTGATGCCGGGTGTGCGTCCGCCGACCGGACCGCGGCCCGCGCCGCCGACACCGGCTGGCTGAGCGTGCTCGCGAACACCGACGATCAGCAGGGCGTCCAGGTGCCCTCGCTCGGCTTCACCGGGGTCAACTTCTGGTTCGGCGGCACCGTCGGCGCGCTCACCGCCAGTGCGCCGTGCGCGGTGATGATCGGTGACCGGGGCGACGGCACCGCGGTGATCTGCGTCAGCGACCCCATGCGGATGCAGACCTCGCTGACCCTGACCTGGCGACGGGCCGTGGCCTCGGTGACCTCCCGCCCGGCCACCGTCACCGGCGCCACCACGGGCTCGTCCCTGACCCTCACCTTCGGCGACCTCAGCGGCACCGGGGGAGCCACCCAGAAGATCACCGTCAGGCTCGGCTGACCGGGAGGGGCTCCGGCACAAGCGCTCAGCTGCTGCGCGACGTCGCGGCCGTCCCGATCGCGGTGAGCCCGAGCACCACCCAGCCGAACCACAGCCAGCCGCTGCTGCCGAGCGCCACCGTGTACGCCGTGATCACCACCAGCATCACGAGGGTGAGCACCATCATCGACTTCGTCGAACGGGGCATAGCGTCCCCTTCCTCCCGGCGGGCGCCGTGAAGACCATGGTCTCCCGGGAGGGGCCGCCGCGCTACTGCCCGCGCGTGTTCAGTGAGGCGAGATAGGCGTTGTAGGCCTGAAGTTCCTTGTCGCCGTTGCGCTCGGCGGCCCGGTCGGTGCGGCGCGCGTGCCGCTTCTCGGTGGCGTACCACTGGAAGACGAGCGCGATCAGGACGAGCACCGAGGGGATCTCGCTGAACGCCCAGGCGATGCCGCCGCCCGCCTGCTGATCGGTGAGCGCGTCGATCCCGAGCGAGGCCGGCGGGTTCTTGTACGTGCCGATCATGGGCTCGCTGGCCATCATCAGGGCGATGCCGAAGAAGGCGTGGAAGGGCATCCCGGCGAAGAGCTCCAGCATCCGCATCACATAGCCGGGCCGGTGCGGGCCCGGGTCCACGCCCATGATCGGCCAGAAGAAGACCAGGCCGACCGCGAGGAAGTGGACCATCATCGCGATGTGCCCGGTCTTCGACTCCATCAGGAAGTCGAAGAGCGGCGTGAAATAGAGCCCGTACAGGCTCGCGATGAACAGCGGGATGGTGAACGCCGGGTGCGTGATGATCTTCATGTACCGGCTGTGCAGCAGCATCAGGAGCAACTCGCGCGGGCCCTTGCGGCCGCGCGGGGCGACCGGCAGCGCACGCAGCGCGAGCGTGACCGGCGCGCCGAGCAGCAGCAGGATGGGCGACAGCATGCTGATCACCATGTGCTGCACCATGTGCACGCTGAACATGACCATGCCGTAGTCGTTGAGCCTGGTGCACATGACGAGCCCGATGGTCAGGACGCCCACGGTCCAGAAGATCATCCGGCTGACCGGCCAGCTGTCACCGCGCCGCTTGAGCCGGACCACACCCCACGCGTACAGGCCGAGCCCGAGCAGGCAGCCGATGAGGAAGAAGGAGTCCGCCGACCATTCGAGCCCCCGTGCCAGCGTGAACGGCGGCAGGTCCATGTTCATGTCCATGCCGTGCCCGCTGTGATCCATCCGCTGACTCCTGATTCGTACCGGTTGTCCCGCACCAGACTAGAACCGCCCCCGGCCGGTGATGCGGCCGGGGGCGGTTCCTTGCGAAAACAATCCGGAGGCGACGGGATGCCGGAGGACGACTAGAGGACGCACTCCGCTTCGGCGTAGCGCTCGGCCGGGACGGTCTTCAAGGTGGCCGTCGCCTCGGCGAGGGGGACCATCACGATGTCGGTGCCGCGCAGCGCGGTCAGCATGCCGAACTCGCCGCGGTGGGCGGCCTCGACCGCGTGCCAGCCGAAGCGGGTGGCGAGCACCCGGTCGTACGCGGTGGGCGTGCCGCCGCGCTGGACGTGACCGAGGATGACCGGGCGGGCCTCCTTGTTCAGGCGCTGCTCCAGCTCGATGGAGAGCTGGCGGGCCACGCCGGCGAAGCGCTCGTGGCCGTACATGTCGGTGCCGCCCACGTCGAACTGCATCGAGCCCTCGCGCGGCTTGGCGCCCTCGGCGACGACGACGATCGCGAACTTCTTGCCCGCCGAGAAGCGCCGGCCGACCAGCTCGGTCAGCTCGTCGATGTCGAAGGGGCGCTCGGGCACGACGATGGCGTGCGCACCGGCGGCCATGCCCGAGTGCAGCGCGATCCAGCCGGTGTGGCGGCCCATGACCTCGACGATCAGGACACGCTGGTGCGATTCGGCGGTGGTCTTGAGGCGGTCGAGGGCCTCGGTCGCCACGCCCACGGCGGTGTCGAAGCCGAAGGTGACATCGGTCGAGGCGATGTCGTTGTCGATGGTCTTGGGCACGCCGACGATCGGAAGACCTGCCTCGGACAGCAGGGTCGCGGCCTTCAGGGTGCCCTCGCCGCCGATCGGGATGATCGCGTCGAGACCGAGCTCGGCGACGTGTCCCTTGGCGCGCTCGACGCCGTCGCGCAGATGCGCCGGCTGGACGCGGGAGGAGCCGAGAATGGTGCCGCCACGGGCGAGGATGCCGCCGACCGCGTCGAGGTCGAGCTTGCGGTAGTCGGCTTCGAGCAGGCCCTTCCAGCCGTCGTGGAAGCCGATGACCTCGTCGCCGTGGTCGACCACCGCGCGGTGCACGACGGATCGGATGACGGCGTTCAGGCCGGGGCAGTCGCCGCCGGAGGTGAGCACACCAATTCGCATTGCCCGGAGAACCTTTGCAACGTGGGCCGACGACCGGACCACGTCGTCCGGTTGGATCCCCGTCACCCTACCGGCGCAGGGTGACGGGGGCCGAATCGGAGGTCCGACTGATGGACGTGGTACGAACGTACGAACCGCCCACCAGCCGGACCGAGTTGCCCAAGGTATCCGCTCTTGCCCCGTTCGGGCGTTACGCGGGCTGGGTCGCCGACGCGATGCGCTCGGCGCGCAGCGCCTCGTACCAGCGGTCGTCCGTCGGCGGCAGCGCGTTCACGTCGAGGGCCAGCTTCAGGAGCATGTCCGCGATCTGCGGATTGCGCGCGAGGACCGGGCCGTGCATGTACGTACCGAAGACGGTGTCGTTGTACGCGCCCTCGGTGCCGTCGCCCGTGCCGTTGCCCTTGCCCAGGCGGACCCGGGCGAACGGGCGGGCGGTCGGACCGAGGTGGGTGACGCCCTGGTGGTTCTCGAATCCGGTGAGCTGGGGGAGCCCGAGCCGCTCGTCGATGTCGCCGAGGACGTCGCCGACGCAGCGCTCGCCCTCGCCGCGCGTCGAGATCACGTCGAGCAGGCCGAGGCCCGGCTCGCGCTCGCCGAGGTCGTTGATGAACTCGTGGCCCAGGATCTGGTACCCGGCGCAGACCGAGAAGATGATCGCGCCGTTGGACGCGGCGCGGCTCAGCCCGGTGTCGCGGCGCAGCCGCTCGGCCGCGAGCCGCTGCGGCCGGTCCTCGCCGCCGCCGATGAGGTAGATGTCACCGGACGTCGGGATCGGCTGGTCGCTGCGGACGTCGAGCCGGTGCACTTCCAGGCCGCGCTGGCGCGCCCGGCGCTCCACGACCAGGGCGTTGCCCTGGTCGCCGTAGGTGCTCAGCAGGTCGGGGTAGACCCACACGAGGCGCAGGCTGTTGTCTGCCATGTCGCTTGCTTGCTCCTTGCTCGGGTCAGTTGCCGACGACGCGGCGGACGTCCTGGAACGCGGTGTAGTTGGCGATGAGCTCGATCCGCCCGGGCGGCGCCAACTGGGCGCACTCCTCCAGGCTTTCGCAGACCCGGAAGTCCAGGTTCGCGACCTCGAGGCGCACCGCCAGGTCCAGCTTGCGGTCGCCGATCACGAAGATCGGGTGGCCGGCGAGCCGGGTGTAGTCGACGTCCCACAGCCAGGAGGTGTCCGTGCCGTCCGCGCCGCGGGCGTTGACGGACAGGACGACCGGGGTGGGCGGCGGGTCGATGAGGGAAAACGTTTCGAGCCAGCCCGCCGGGTTCTTCGCGAGCAGCAGCCGCAGCTCCCGCCCCTGGAAGCTGACCACGTCGTAGCGTCCCGCGACCGCCTGCACCTGGTACATGCGCTCCAGGGCGACCTGCGGCGGCACCCCGAACACCGCGGCGACCGCGGCGGAGGTCGCGGCGTTCGCCTTGTTGGCACGGCCGGGCAGCTGGAGGTGGATCGGCCAGGCCGAGCCGTGCGGGTCGAGGACGTAGTCGCCGTTGAGCACCCAACTGGGGGCCGGGCGGCGGAAACCGCACTCGCCGCAGAACCAGTCGTCGCCGGGCCGCTGCATCACACCGCCGCAGGCGGGGCACGACCAGGCGTCGTCCTTCCACTCCTGACCGGCCGCCACCCACACCACATTGGGGGAGGAGGACGCCGCCCACACGACCAGCGGGTCGTCCGCGTTGGCGATCACCACGGCCTTGGAGCCGGACAGGCCCTCGCGCCACTTCTCGGCGAGCATGCGGGTCTCGGCGGCGCGGTCCAGCTGGTCGCGCGAGAGGTTGAGCAGCGCGATCGCCTTGGGCGTCACATCGCGCGCGACTCCCGCCAGATACTTCTCGTCGACCTCGATCACGCCGTACTTGGCGTCCGAACCGCCCGCCAGCGCCGACGTGATGCCGGCCGGCATGTTGGCGCCGAGCGCGTTCGACACCACCGGGCCGCTGGCCCGCAGTGCCTCGGCGATCAGCCGGGTCGTGGTCGTCTTGCCGTTCGTCGCCGACACCAGGACGACGTCCAGATGAGTGGCGAGCCGCCCGAGCAGATCGGGGTCGAGCTTGAGCGCGACGCGCCCGCCGATCACCGATCCACTGCCCCGGCCCGCCGCGCGCGACACCGCCGCGGCGGCCTTGCCCGCGGTCACCGCCAGCTTGGCTCGCGGTGACAGGGGCCCGGCACCTCCAACGTGTCCTGACATCGTCCTTGATCCTCCTTGCGCCTGGGTCGGGTGTCAGCCTATCGAGATCCGGTCGGCGGCCCGAACCGCGCCACCATCCGGAATGGCCTCCACCCCTCGGAACGTACTCTTGCGCCCATGCGCCACCGCCCCATTCCCGGCAGTTCCGGCTCCGTACGAGAGATGAGTCTCCTCGGTGACCGGTTGCTCCACGCCCCCTGCGAACCCGTCACGGACTTCGGTCCCGAGCTGCACCGGCTCGTCGAGGACATGTTCGCGACGATGTACGCGGCCGACGGTGTCGGCCTGGCGGCGAACCAGATCGGCGTCGCCCGGCGGGTGTTCGTGTACGACTGCCCCGACGACGAGGACGTGCGGCATCTGGGGTACGTCGTCAACCCCCGCCTCGTGGAGGCCGACGGCATCGAGGTGCGCGGCGCCGAGGGCTGCCTCTCCCTGCCGGGCCTTGAGGCGCCGACCTCGCGCTTCGACCGTGCGGTGGTGGAGGGCGTCGACCTCTCCGGCGCGCCGGTCCGCATCGAAGGCACCGGGTTCTTCGCGAGGTGCCTGCAGCACGAGTGCGACCACTTGGAGGGGCTGGTGTACGCGGACCGGGTCACGGGGTGGCGCAGGTCCCGGTTGCGGCGGGCGATCCGCAGGACGCCGTGGGGCGGACGGGCGGACTGGCCCCGCCCCGCCCCTTCCCCGAACCCGCCGGGGGAGTAGGCCGGCTGCGGGTCGTAGTTGGCTGGTCGCGCAGTTCCCCGCGCCCCTAGCAGGGGCGATGCCGGCTCGCACCGGGCATGTCAGCCCGTCCGGCGTTCGAGGACGAGCGCCCTTCGGGCGCGATACGGGGCCTGGGGCGGAGCCCCGGGGTCCCTTCACCGCCGGAGGCCTTGGGGAAGGGGCGGGGTGGGGGTCAGAAGCTGGGCCCGCCCACTCTGTCGCCGGCGGCGGCCAGGCGGCCCCACAGGAGGTCCGCCAGGGCCTGGACCAACTCCGCGCGGGAGCACGGGCGTTCGCCCAGCCACCAGTCACCCGCCGCATGCATCATGCCGACGATCCCGTGCCCCCAGACCCGCGCGAGCACCTCGCTGCCCGGCCCGAGATCGATCCGCTCGGCGATCACCACACCCAGATCCTCACCCATGCGGCGAAGCAGCGGCGCGGAGTGCCGGCCCACGTCGAAGCCCTGCTCGGACTCCGGAGCCGGGGCGTCCTCGGCGGGGTGCATCAGGAACCGGTACACCTGAGGCCGCGCCTCGATGGCCGTCAGATAGGTCTCCAGCGTCGCCTCGACCCGCTCGCGCCGCTCGGCCGGCGCGTCGAGCGCGGCCCGCAGCGCGGAGAGCAGGGCGTCGGTGTGGCGCTTGGCGAGCGCCCGGTAGAGCCCGCCCTTGTCGCCGAAGTGGCGGTAGAGGATGGGCTTGGTGATGCCCGCCTCCGCCGCGATCGCGTTCATGGAGGCCTTCGGGCCGTCCCGGAGCACCACCCGGTCCGCCGCCTCCAGCAGTTCGCGCCGTCGGCGCTCCGCCGCCGTTCGCTGCTGTCCGGCCTGCTGTGTGGTCTCCATGGGTTCTTCTCCCCGCCCGTACTGCATTTTCCGTGGGTTCCATCTGTCGAAAGCCTTGCGCAACGTAACACTCCGCCCGGCGGCGGCGCTGGGCGGCCGGTGGTCGGTTGACATGGGCTACCCGTCGGTAACAGACTGCGGTTACCGCAAGTAACGCTTGGAGTGGTGGAGGGGACATGGCCGAGTTCACGATGGATCTCAACGACGACCAGAAGCAGGTCCGTGACTGGCTGCACGGGTTCGCCAAGGATGTGATCCGTCCCGCGGCCGCCGAGTGGGACGAGCGCGAGGAGACCCCCTGGCCGGTGATCCAGGAGGCGGCCAAGGTGGGAATCTACTCCCTCGACTTCTATGCGCAGCAGTTCTTCGACCCGAGCGGCCTGGGCATCCCGGTCGCCATGGAGGAGCTGTTCTGGGGCGATGCGGGCATAGCGCTCTCCATCGTCGGCACGGGACTTGCCGCCGTCGGCGTCCTCGCCAACGGCACCGAGGAGCAGATCGGCACCTGGATCCCGCAGATGTACGGCGACGTGACGGACGTCAAGGTCGCCGCCTTCTGCTCCTCCGAGCCGGACGCGGGCTCCGACGTCGCCTCGATGCGCACCCGGGCCGTGTACGACGCGGCCAAGGACGAGTGGGTCCTGAACGGCACCAAGACCTGGGCTACCAACGGCGGCATCGCCAATGTCCACGTCGTCGTCGCGGTCGTCGACGCCGACCTCGGCTCCAAGGGCCACGCTTCCTTCATCGTGCCGCCGGGCACCCCGGGTCTGACGCAGGGCCAGAAGTTCAAGAAGCACGGCATCCGTGCCTCGCACACCGCCGAGGTGGTCCTCGAGGACGTTCGCGTCCCGGGTCACTGCCTGCTCGGCGGCAAGGAGAAGCTCGACGAGCGGCTCGCCCGGGCCCGTGAGAAGGCGAAGGCAGGTGGCGGGGAGCGCGTGAAGAACGCGGCGATGGCCACGTTCGAGGCCTCCCGCCCGGCCGTCGGCGCGATGGCGGTCGGCACCGCGCGGGCCGCGTACGACTACGCGCTCGAATACGCCAAGACTCGCGAGCAGTTCGGCCGCCCGATCATCGACAACCAGGGCATCGCCTTCCAGCTCGCCGACATGCGCACCCAGATCGACGCGGCCCGCCTGCTGGTGTGGCGCGCGTCCTGGATGGCGACGACGGGCAAGAAGTTCGAGTCGGCCGAGGGCTCGATGTCCAAGCTGTACGCCAGCGAGACGGCCAAGAAGGTCACCGCCCAGGCGATCCAGATCCTCGGCGGCAACGGCTTCACCCGTGAATACCCGGTGGAGCGCATGCACAGGGACGCCGCTATCTACACCATTTTTGAGGGGACGAGCGAGATCCAGCGGCTCGTCATCGCCCGCACCCTCTCGGGCATGCCGATCCGCTAGCGACCGGCGCGCGGCTCGAAGATCCGGTCGAGGTGATAGCCCAGGGTGGCCGTCACCTCGGCCGGGCCGCGCCGCCCGTGCAGCATGTCCCCGCCGAGCCCCACGGCGCCCGACACCAGTAGATCGGCCTCGTGCCGCGCGTCGAGCCCGTGCCGGCACGCACCGCCCTCCTGCGCCTGCCCGATGACCCACGCGACCAGATCCTCCAGCGGGTGCTCGGCGCTCAGGAACACCGCCGCCAGCGCGGGATCGGTGAGGCTGCGGGAGTAGTACGCCGAGAGAACCCGCAGCCCGAAGCGCCGCTCCTCGTCGAGCGGCAGGCACTCCTCCAGGATCGCGTTGAGCAGCGCGCGCGGATCGCCCGGGTCGTGATCGATGCGCTCACAGGCACGCCGTTCATTGTCCGCGTGCAGCAACTTCAGCGCGCCGACGAGGAGTTGGTGCTTGCTGCCGAAGTGGTACTGGACCGAGCGCAGCGAGACGCCCGCCTCGGCCGCGATCTCGCGCATGCTCGCCTCGTGCAGCCCCCGCCCGGCCGCGATGCGCCACACCGCCCCGGCGATCTCCCGCCGCCGCCCCTCCAGCTCCTCGGGCTCCTGCGGCTCGGGCTCCGGCAGAGGCGGCCGCTTGCGGGCGCGGTACGCCCGCGCCTGACAGCTCCGCGAGCAATAGCGGGCCGGACGCCCGCGTCCCGCCGGGGCCAGATCCGTGCCGCACACCTCGCACCGCGCTTCCTTTTCGTCACGCACGCAACTGACTATAGGCGCGAAATTGGTGTGACGTAAGGCGCCTCACACCAGGGATGACGCACATTCGCGCTGATACGTTCGTATCAACGGGTGAGGATTCAAACGGGAGAGGAACCATGAAGTACGACGTGTTGCAGATCGTCGGCGCGATCATGATGGCCCTGTTCACTCAGGGCGCGATCCGACTGCTCATCGACCACGACAACCGCGGACTGCTCGGCTGGATCCCCGCCGGATTCTGGGCCCTGCTCTGCGCGTACGCGGTCGTGATCGCCGCCGGAGTGATCCTCACGAGCTGGTCGCATGCGCACGCCAAGACGCTCGGGCGCCGGTGACCGGAGCCGGGTGCGCGAAAGGCGCCCCCGCCCTCGGAGGAGGGGGGAGCGCCTTGGCGTCAACTGCCGGGTCAGGCAGGGAGGTTGGCCTCGATGAGAGCGACGACCTCGGGGGCCTCCGGCTCCGTGCGGGGGCGGATCCGGGCGGCCACCTCGCCCTGCGGGGTGAGCAGGAACTTCTCGAAGTTCCACTGGATGTCGCCGGCCTCGCCGTCGGCGTCCGCGGTCTTCGTCAGCTCCGCGTACAGCGGGTGCCGGCCGGCGCCGTTCACATCGGTCTTCTCCAGGAGCGGGAAGGTCACGCCGTAGGTCGCCGAGCAGAACGTGCCGATCTCCTCGGCGGTGCCGGGCTCCTGGCCGCCGAACTGGTTGCACGGCACGCCGAGCACGGTCAGGCCACGGCCGCCGTACTCCTTCTGGAGGCGCTCGAGGCCCGCGTACTGCGGGGTCAGACCGCACTTGGACGCCACGTTCACCAGGAGCACGGCGCGGCCCTTGTAGTCGGCGAGGGAAGTCGGCTCGCCGGTCAGGGTGCGCAGCGGGATGTCGTACAGGCTCATCGGTAACTCCTTCTGGAATAAGGTGAGTTGATCAGTCGGTGGGGGCGGTCAGGGGTCGGAAGAGGCCCTCCTGGACCACCGACACCAGCAGTTCGCCCTCGCGGTTGTAGATCCGGCCCCGGGCCAGGCCCCGGCCGCCCGTGGAAATGGGGGACTCCTGGTCGTACAGGAACCACTCGTCGGCGCGGAACGGGCGGTGGAACCACATCGCGTGGTCGAGCGAGGCCATGTCGAAGCCGCGCGGCCCCCACAGCGGCTCGACCGGGATGCGCACCGCGTCCAGGAGCGTCATGTCGCTCGCGTACGTCAGCGCGCAGGTGTGCACCAGCGGGTCGTCGCCCAGCGGGCCGACCGCCCGCATCCAGACCGCGCTGCGCGGATCCGCGTCCTTGATCTCCTCGGCCGTCCAGCGCAGCCGGTCCACGTACCGGATGTCGAACGGCTGGCGGCGCGCCATCCGCTCCAGCGCCTCGGGAAGGGCGCCCAGGTGCTCGCGGATCTCCTCGGTGACCGTGGGCAGCGACTCCGGCTCGGGGAAGTCCAGGCGCGGCGGGAGCTGGTGCTCGATGCTGCCGGGCTCCGGGCGGTGGAAGGACGCGGTGAGGTTGAAGATCGTGCGGCCCTGCTGGACGGCCGTGACCCGCCGGGTGGTGAAGGAACGCCCGTCGCGCACCCGCTCCACCTGGTAGACGATCGGCACGCCCGGACGCCCCGGACGCAGGAAGTACGCGTGCAGCGAGTGCACCGGGCGCTCGCCGTCCGTGGTGCGCCCGGCCGCGACCAGGGCCTGGCCCGCGACCTGCCCGCCGAAGACCCGCTGGAGGGACTCCTCGGGGCTGCGGCCACGGAAGATGTCGACCTCGATCCGCTCCAGGTCGAGCAGGTCGACGAGTCTCTCCGCAGGGTTGGTCATGTCGTCGCAGTCCTCTCGCAGAATGGGGGGCGCGGTCAGAGCTCGCCGACGTCGGTGACGCGCACCACGGCGCGGCCCTCTTCGTCGGAGGCCGCCAGATCGACCTCCGCGCTGATGCCCCAGCCATGGTCGCCGTTCGGGTCGGCGAACGTCTGGCGGACGCGCCACAGCCCGTGCGCCGTGTCCTCCTCGATCGCGAGCAGCTTGGGGCCGCGCGCGTCGGGACCGGTGCCGAGGTCGTCGTACTCGTCCCAGTACTTGTCCATCGCCTCGCCCCACGCGTCCGCGTCCCAGCCGGACTCCGCGTCCAGCTCGCCGAGCGCGTCGACGTTGTCCAGGGCGGCCAGCTCGACCCGGCGGAACATCGCGTTGCGCACGAGTACGCGGAAGGCGCGGGCGTTGGCCGTGACCGGCTTGACCTCGTCGGCCTTCTCCTGGGCCTCCTCGGCCGTCTGGATCTCGGGGTTCGCGAGCTGCTCCCACTCGTCCAGGAGCGAGGAGTCCACCTGGCGCACCATCTCGCCCAGCCAGGCGATGAGGTCTTCGAGGTCCTCGGTCTTCAGGTCGTCCGGGATGGTGTGGTCGAGCGCCTTGTACGCGCTCGCCAGATAGCGCAGGACGATGCCCTCGGTGCGCGCCAGCTCGTACCAGGAGGTGAACTCCGTGAAGGTGAGCGCCCGTTCGTACATGTCACGGATGACGGACTTCGGCGAGACCGGGTGGTCGCCGACCCACGGGTGCGACTTCTTGTAGACGTTGTACGCGTGCCAGAGCAGCTCTTCCAGCGGCTTCGGGTACGAGATGTCCTGGAGCCGCTCCATGCGCTCCTCGTACTCGACGCCGTCCGCCTTCATCCGGCCGACGGCCTCGCCGCGCGCCTTGTTCTGCATCGCGGCGAGGATCTGCCGCGGGTCGTCCAGGGTCGACTCGACGACCGAGACCATGTCGAGCGCGTACGACGGCGACTCCGGGTCCAGGAGGTCGAAGGCGGCGAGCGCGAACGTCGACAGGGGCTGGTTCAGGGCGAAGTCCTGCTGGAGGTCGACGGTGAGCCGGATCGTGCGGCCCTCGGCGTCTGGGGTGTCCAGCTGCTCCACCACGCCGCCGTCGAGCAGCGAGCGGTAGATCGCGATGGCCCGGCGGATGTGCCGCAGCTGCGCCTTGCGCGGCTCGTGGTTGTCCTCCAGGAGGTGCCGCATCGCCTCGAAGGCGTTGCCCGGCCGGGCGATCACCGAGAGCAGCATGATGTTGGTGACCCGGAAGCGGGAGGTCAGCGGCTCGGGATCGGAGCCGATCAGCTTCTCGAAGGTGGTGTCCGACCAGGCCACGAAGCCCTCGGGGGCCTTCTTGCGGACCACCTTGCGGCGCTTCTTCGGGTCGTCGCCGGCCTTGGCGAGCGCCTTCTCGTTCTCGATGACGTGCTCGGGCGCCTGGGCCACCACGAACCCGGCGGTGTCGAACCCGGCCCGCCCGGCGCGGCCCGCGATCTGGTGGAACTCACGGGCGCGCAGGGTGCGTACGCGGTTGCCGTCGTACTTGGTGAGCGCGGTGAACAGGACCGTACGGATCGGCACGTTGACGCCGACGCCGAGGGTGTCCGTGCCGCAGATGACCTTCAACAGGCCCGCCTGTGCGAGCTTCTCGACCAGGCGGCGGTACTTGGGCAGCATGCCCGCGTGGTGCACGCCGATGCCGTGACGGACGTAACGGGACAGGTTCTGGCCGAACTTGGTGGTGAAGCGGAAGTTGCCGATCAGGTCGGCGATCTTGTCCTTCTCCTCGCGCGTACACATGTTGATCGACATGAGCGACTGCGCCCGCTCGACCGCCTGCGCCTGCGTGAAGTGCACGATGTAGACGGGCGACTGCCGGGTTTCGAGCAGCTCGGTCAGCGTCTCGGTGATGGGCGTCGTCACGTACTCGTACGAGAGCGGCACGGGCCGCGTCGCCGAGCGGACCACCGCGGTCTCGCGGCCGGTGCGGCGGGTGAGGTCCTTCTCGAACATCGAGACGTCGCCGAGGGTGGCCGACATCAGGACGAACTGCGCCTGGGGGAGTTCCAGGATCGGGATCTGCCAGGCCCAGCCGCGGTCGGCCTCGGCGTAGAAGTGGAACTCGTCCATCACGACCTGGCCGATGTCGGCGTGCTTGCCGTCGCGCAGCGCGATGGAGGCGAGCACCTCGGCGGTGCAGCAGATGACGGGCGCGTCCGCGTTGACGGAGGCGTCACCGGTCAGCATGCCGACGTTCTCGGTGCCGAAGAGCTTGCACAGGTCGAAGAACTTCTCCGAGACCAATGCCTTGATCGGCGCGGTGTAGAAGGTCACCTCGTCCCGGGCCAGCGCCGCGAAGTGCGCACCCGCCGCCACCAGGCTCTTTCCGGAGCCGGTCGGGGTGGAAAGGATCACGTTGGCCCCGGACACGACCTCGATCAGCGCCTCCTCCTGGGCCGGGTACAGGTTGATGCCCTGGTCCTCGGCCCAGGTGGAGAAGGCCTCGAAAAGGGCATCGGGGTCGGCACTCGGCGGCAGCTGATCGATAAGGGTCACGACCCCATCTTGCCTGGCGCGGGACCGGAAGCGGGAACCGGCCGTCGCCATGAAGATCATCGCAGGTAGGCTGCCAGCTCGGCCCGTCCCCGGACAGGCCGTCAACTGAGCTCATGAGCAAGAGGAATGGGGCGGGGCACGGCCATGATGGGACCAGCTCACTCACTGTCGGGGGCCGCGGCCTGGCTCGGGGTGGGCGCGGCAGCGGCCGCCGCCGGACACGCCATGCCGTGGCCGGTGCTCGTCGTGGGCGCCCTGATCACGGCGGGTGCGGCCCTCGCGCCCGACCTCGATCACAAGTCGGCGACCATCTCGCGCGCCTTCGGGCCGGTGTCGCGCGGCCTGTGCGGCATCGTCGACGAGCTGTCGCACGCCGTCTACAAGGCGACCCGTGGCCCCGGCGACCCGCGTCGCAACGGCGGCCACCGCACCCTGACCCACACCTGGCTGTGGGCCGTCCTGATCGGGGCGGGCGCCTCGGCGGCGGCGGTGTTCGGCGGGCGCTGGGCGGTCCTCGCGATCCTCTTCGTCCACCTCGTCCTCGCCGTGGAAGGGCTGCTGTGGCGGGCCGCCCGGGTCTCCAGCGATGTGCTGGTGTGGGCGCTCGGGGCGACCAGTGCGTGGATCCTGGCGGGCGTCCTGGACAAGCCGGGCAACGGCTCCGACTGGCTCTTCAGCGGGCCCGGTCAGGAGTACCTGTGGCTGGGGCTGCCGATCGTGCTCGGCGCGCTCGTGCACGACATCGGCGATGCCCTGACGGTCTCGGGCTGCCCGATCCTGTGGCCGATCCCGCTCGGACGCAAGCGCTGGCACCCCGTCGGACCGCCGAAGGGCATGCGCTTCCGTGCCGGCAGCTGGGTGGAGCTGAAGGTTTTGATGCCGGCGTTCATGGTGCTGGGCGGGATAGGGGCGGCGGGGGCGCTGAACTTCATTTGACGGCTCTGCTCCGCCTCCGGCGAGGCTCGCCCCCGCCCCGCCCCTTCCCGAAACCCTCCGGGGGTGGGGGAAGGGGAGGCCGGGTCTCCTGGGGCTCTGCCCCGGAGCCAGGGGCGCGGGGCTGTGACATGTGCGGCTCCGCCGCGATGGGGGTCCCCCCTGTTCGAGCCTGTTCGAGCGAGGCCGAGAACTTGGGGGAGCGACCAGCCACGCACGGCCCGCAGCCGACAGCGAACCGAGGCCCTGGGGCAGGGGCCCAGCACCACAATGCCGAGCCCCCCCCGCAGCGCGCCGCAGGCTAGCCGTGCCAGGACCGCCACAGTGCCGCGTACGCGCCATCCGCCGCGACCAGCTCGTCATGGCTGCCCAGCTCGCTGATCCGGCCGCGCTCCACCACCGCGATGACGTCCGCGTCGTGCGCCGTGTGCAGCCGGTGGGCGATCGCCACCACCGTGCGGCCATCCAGGACGCGGGCCAGCGAGCGTTCCAGGTGGCGGGCCGCCCGCGGGTCCAGGAGCGAGGTCGCCTCGTCCAGGACCAGCGTGTGCGGGTCCGCCAGCACCAGCCGGGCCAGTGCGATCTGCTGGGCCTGGGCCGGGGTGAGCGACAGGCCGCCCGAGCCGACCTCCGTACCGAGGCCGTCGTCGAGCGCCCGCGCCCAGCCGTCCGCGTCGACGGCCCCGAGCGCCGCCCACAGCTCGGCGTCGTCGGCGCCCGTGCGGGCGAGCAGCAGGTTGTCCCGCAGCGAGCCCACGAACACGTGGTGCTCCTGGTTGACCAGTGCGACATGCTCGCGCACCCGCTCCGCCGGCATCCGCGACAGCTCGGCCTCGCCAAGCGTGACGCGGCCCTCGCGCGGCGAGTAGATCCCGGCCAGCAGCCGGCCGAGCGTCGACTTGCCCGCCCCGGACGGCCCGACCAGGGCGACCCGCGTGCCCGGAGCCACCGACAGAGACACCTCGTGCAGCACGTCCACGCCTTCGCGGTAGCCGAAGCGGACCTCGTCCGCCTCGACGTGCCGCCCGTCGGGGCGGACCTCGGCGTCACCCGCGTCGGGCTCGATGTCCCGCACGCCGACCAGGCGCCCGATCGACACCTGGGCCACTTGGAGCTCGTCGTACCAGCGCAGGATGAGCCCGACCGGCTCGACCAGCATCTGGGCAAGGAGCGCGCCGGTGGTGAGCTGGCCGACCGTGATCCAGTCCTTGAGGACGAACACCCCGCCGATCGTCAGCACCGACACCATGATCGTCATGTGGGTGACGCTGACCACCGGGAAGAGCACCGTGCGCAGCCACAGCGTGTACCGCTCCCACGCCGTCCACTCCTTGACCCGCTGGTCCGAGAGCGCGATCCGGCGGGCGCCGAGGCGGTGTGCCTCGACCGTGCGGCCCGCGTCGACCGTCTCGGTCAGCGCGGAGGCGACCGCCGCGTAACCGGCGGCCTCCGAGCGGTAGGCGGCGGGCGCCCGCCGGAAGTACCAGCGGCAGCCCACGATCAGGACCGGCAGCGCGATCAGCACCGCGAGGGCAAGGGGCGGAGCCGTGATCCCGAGCGCGCCGAGCAGCAGCGCCGCCCACACCACGCCGATCGCCAGCTGCGGCACGGCCTCGCGCATCGCGTTGGCCAGCCGGTCGATGTCCGTGGTGATCCGGGACAACAGGTCGCCCGTACCGGCCCGTTCGAGCACGCTCGGCGGCAGCCCGACCGACCGCACCAGGAAGTCCTCGCGCAGATCGGCCAGCATCTCCTCGCCGAGCATCCCGCCGCGCAGCCGCACCATCCGCACGAACACCGTCTGGATGATCAGCGCGGTCGCGAACAGGGCTGCCACGCGGCCGAGGTGAAGGTCGCGGGACCCCTTCGAGAGGTCCTCCACGACGCCGCCGAGCAGGTAGGGGCCGACCATGGAGGCGAGCACGGCGACCGCGTTCACTCCGACCAGGACCGAGAACGCCCTGCGGTGGCGCCGCATGAGTTCCTTCACGTAGGAACGCACCGTCGCCGGGGTGCCCACCGGCAGGGTGGTGGCCGACTGCGGGGCCGCCGGGTCGTACTCCGGTGCTGCCACGCCGATCATGCCGACTCCTCCACTTTCTCCATCGTCCGTGACGTCGTCCGTGACGCCGCCTGCGACATCGTCTTCGACTCTTCCTCGTCCGTCTCGCGGGTGACGACCGCGCGGTAGCGGGCGTCGGTGTGCACCAGTTCGCGATGCACGCCCACCGACGCGACCTCGCCGTCGTGCACGAACACGATCCGCTCGGCCAGGTCGAGCAGCAGCGGCGACGACGTGAACACGACCGTCGTCCGCCCCGCCCGCAGCCGCTTGATGCCGTCCGCGACCCGCGCCTCGGTGTGCGAGTCGACCGCCGAGGTCGGCTCGTCGAGCACCAGGACCTCGGGGTCGGCCACCAACGACCGGGCAAGCGCCAGGCGTTGGCGCTGCCCGCCCGAGAGGGACCGGCCGCGCTCGGTGATCCGGGTGCTCATCGGGTCCTGTCCGTCGTCGGCCGAGGCCTGCGCGAGCGCCTCCAGTACGTCACCGCACTGCGCCGCCGCCAGCGCGTCCGCCGCCTCGACCTGTCCGGACGAGGGCACGTCGAGCAGCTCGCGCAGCGTGCCCGAGAGCAGCACCGGGTCCTTGTCCTGGACCAGGACGACGGTGCGGGCGCTGTCCAGCGCGAGCCCGTCGAGCGCGACCCCGCCGAGGAGCACCGACGCCAGCCCGTCCGACTCCGCGGCATGTCCGCCGAGCCGGTCCGCGAGCCGACCGGCCGCGTCCGGGTCGCCGCACACCACGGCCGTGAACCGGCCCTCGGGTGCCAGCAGCCCGGTCGCCGGGTCGTACAGGTCACCGGACGGCAGAGCCCGCTCCGGCCCGGACGGCACCCCCGTGTCCGTCCCGGCCGGGTCGGTGACCCGCTGGATCGCGAGCACCCGCGCCGCCCGCTTCGCGGAGGGCCGCGAGAACGAGTACGCCATCGCGATCTCCTCGAAGTGCTGCAGCGGGTACAGCATCAGCGTCACCGCGCTGTACACGGTGACCAGTTCACCCACCGCGATCCGTCCGTCGAGCGCCAGATGCGCGCCGTACAGCACGACCGTGATGAGCAGCAGTCCGGGAAGGAGCACCTGGACCGCCGAGATCAGCGACCACATGCGGGCGCTGCGCACCGCTGCCCGGCGGACCTCCTGCGAGGCCTCGCGGTAGCGGCCGAGGAACAGTTCCTCGCCGCCGATGCCGCGCAGCACGCGCAGCCCGGCGACCGTGTCGGACGCCAACTCCGTTGCCCGGCCCGCCTTTTCGCGCTGGATGTCCGCGCGCTTGGTGGCGCGCGGCAGCAACGGCAGGACGGCGAGCGCCAGTACGGGCACGCCGATCGCGACGACGATGCCGAGCGCGGGCTGGTAGACCAGCAGCCCGACACAGATGATCACGAGGGCGGCGGCGGCCGCCGCGAAGCGCGAGAGCGCCTCCACGAACCATCCGATTTTTTCCACGTCGCCTGTTGACACCGCCACCACTTCGCCCGCCGCGACCCGGCGCGTGAGCACCGAGCCGAGCTCGGCGGTCTTGCGCGCCAGCAGTTGCTGCACCCGGGCGGCCGCGGTGATCCAGTTGGTGACCGCGGTGCGGTGCAGCATCATCTCGCCGACCGCGATGGCCACGCCGAGCAGCACATTGAGCGCCGCCGCCAGCGCGAGCCGGCTGCCCGAGCGGTCGACGGCCGCCTGCACGGCGAAGCCGACGGTCAGCGGCAGTCCGGCGATGCCGCACTGGTGGAGCAGTCCCCAGGCGAGGGACTTGAGCTGGCCGCCGAGCTGATTGCGGCCCAGCCAGTAGAGGAAGCGGGGACCCGAGCGGACGTCCGGTTCGCCTGGATCCGTAAAGGGAAGATCGCGAATCTGCATGACGTCCCGGGATTCCTTGCATCGAGTGGCTGGAACCGTGCAAGGTTCGCCTTTTTCACTTACGGATTTCAATCGATTTTTCCGCGTTGGGGCCCAGAACCCGCCATGGTCCGCCCCTCGGGTCTGGCGTCCCGGCCGCGCTCGCGCTTCACTCCTGACCCATGAGACGACGAAGGATCATGTCCATGCTCGGCGGCCTCACCCTGGCCGCCGGTCTGCTGCTCGGCGCGGGCCCGGCCGCCGCTGCCGACACCCCGCCCGCCGAGTTCGGCACCGACTGGCACGACCCGCTGACCGCGGCGCCGCCGGTGGCCACCCCGCACACCAAGTCCTGCCAAGTCACCCTGGCCGAGGCCAAGTTCCGCGACTACACGCCCTACAAGGGGAGTTACGCGCCGCCCAAGGGCTGCGGGGACCGCTGGAGCAAGGTGGTGCTGCGCCTCGACGGCAAGGTCAAGGGGCGCCAGTACGACCGCCTCGGCTATCTCCACGTGGGCGGCGTGGAAGTGCTGCGCACCTCGACGCCGGAGCCCTCGGTGGACGGCATCGCCTGGAACGTCGAGAAGGACGTCACGCGCTACAGCGACACCCTCCGCGCCGCGCAGCCCGTCGAGATGCTCATCGGCAACACCGTCGACGACACCTACACCGGCGTCATCGACGTCAGGGTGACGCTCACCTTCTACGCCGCCGAGGGTCGCACCGCGCCCGCCGCGACCCCCGACAAGGTGCTCCCGCTGGACACCCCGCAGGTCACCACCCCGCGCAACGCGGAACGCGTCGTCGCCGAGGTGTACGCGACCGGCTCGGGCGGCGGCTGCGAGGAGTTCTGGTACCTCGCGGTCCCCGACCCCGCCGCCTACTCCTGCAAGGCGCCCGCCGGGCCGAACCGGGAGGTGCAGGTCAGGGTCGACGGCCAACTCGCCGGAATAGCCGCCCCGTTCCCCACCGTATGGACGGGCGGCTGGTCCAACCCCTTCCTCTGGTACGTCGTTCCCGCGCCCCGCGCCTTCGACGTGAAGCCCGTCGAGTACGACCTGACGCCGTACGCGGCACTGCTCAACGACGGCCGCCCGCACCAGGTCGAGGTGTCCGTCGCCGGAGTCCCCGCAGGACAGTCGGGCTGGTCCACGCCCACGAACCTGCTGGTCTGGCAGGACAAGGGCAGCAAGGTCGTCACCGGCGCGCTGACCCGGCACGACGAGACGAAGCCGGTCAACTCGACGACGTACAAGCCGGGTTCACCGGAACTGCGTCTCGACGCGAGCAGCAGCCACCGGCTCACCACGGCCGGCTACCTCGACACCTCGCACGGCCGCGTCACCACGACGGTGGCCCGCTCGGTGTCGGCCGACTCGGTGCACCGCTGGACCGAGGGCGAGAACACCGATGCCCTGAAGGGGAGTTGGCGCGACGACGAGAGTGTGACGACGGACGGCCGTGGCCCGGCGGTGACCGCCCGGAACAACCGGACCTACACGATGGACGGCACGACGACCATCGCCGCGGACAACCGGCTGCGCACCGTCATCACCCTCGGCGACCGCGCGGACGCCGTCACCCTGCGCGGCGCGCGCCCCACCGCCTTCTCGCACCTCGACGACACCTATCAGGGTGACGCGTCCTGGACGATGAACGTGCCGCGCGAGCAGCGCCACGCGGTCGGCACCTCCGCCGAGCGCTACCGCCTGTACGGCTCGGACGGCTGCTACGACCGCAGCCTGAAAACGGCCCAGGGTGCCCTGACGGAGGACGTCCGGCACTGCTGAAACGCGGGTGCCCCCGGACAGGGGGCACCCTGCTTCACACTTCTGCGGGCTTCTCGGAGTCCATCCCGGGCCGGGGCTTCTTCCACTCGCCGCGCGTGAAGTCGGGAATCCGCTGCGGCATGCCGTGCTGCTTGATCGACAGATTGCTCAGCGGGACCGGCGAGGTCCACGTCGCCGCGTCGTACACGTCGAAGTCGGGCACGAGACCCAGGCGCATGCACTGCATGAGGCGGAACACCAGCATGTAGTCCATCCCGCCGTGCCCGCCGGGCGGATTGGCGTGCTCCTTCCACAGCCAGTGGTCCCACTCGGCGTACTTCGAGAAGTCGCCCCACTCGTCGTTCTTGTGGTCCGGCTCGATGTAGATCCGCTCGGGGTAGTCCTCGAAGAGCCCCAAGGTGCCGCCGAGGCTGTTGATCCGGCTGTACGGATGCGGCGTCGAGACGTCGTGCTCCAGGCGGATCACCCGGCCCCTGGCGGTCTGCACGAGGCTGATCGTGCGATCGCTCTCGATGTAGGTCTCCTTCCAACTCGGGTCGCCCGCAGGCATGTTGGCGGCTCGGTACTGGGCCAGGCCGAGCGAGGGCGAGCCGACGCTGACGATGCTGACCGCGCGGTCGCCCCGGTTGAGGTCCATGTAGTTGGCGACCGGGCCGAAGCCGTGGTTGGGGTAGAGGTCGCCGCGCAGCCGGGTGTGCCAGAGCCTGCGCCACGGGCCTTCGTAGTACGCGGGGTCGAACATCAGGCCCCGCAGATCGTGGTTGTACGCGCCCGCGCCGTGCAGCAGATCCCCGAATTTGCCCGCGTGCGCCATGCGCAGCACCCGCATCTCGTTGCGCCCGTAACAACAGTTCTCCAGCTGCATGCAGTGCCTGCGGGTGCGTTCGGAGAGGTTCACGAGGTCCCACAGCTGGTCCAGCTGGAGCGCGACGGGGCACTCCACGCCGACGTGAACCCCGTTCAGGAGCGCCGACTTGGCGATCTCGAAGTGCGAGTCCCAGGGCGTGGCGACATGCGCGAAGTCGATGTCACCGCGCTTGAGCAGCTGCTCGTAGTCGTGGTCCCCGTGCACGTAGACGGCCGGCGCGGGCTGCCCGGCGGCCACGACCTTGGCGGCGGCCCGCTCGGCCTTCGCCCTCACCGGATCGCACAACGCCACCACCTTGACGCCGGGCACGGCGAGATAGAGCTCGATCATCGCCCCGCCCCGATTGCCGAGCCCGATCAACGCGACCCGCACGGCCGAACGCCGCTGAAAGGGCACCCCGATCATGGTCCCGCCCTGGCGCCGGGGTTCCCGCGCGGAAACCTCCTCCGCTGCGGCGGGTGTGGCCCCGAGAGCGAGCCCGGCCCCGGCGGCCCCCGCGGCCCCCAGAACCGACCGCCGACTGACCTCGTGCTGCTCCGGCACCGCGTCGTTCATCGAACCTCCTGGTGAGAGACAGGAATCCCATGGGCTGACGTTTGTGAGACCTTTACCGAACTCAGGTAGCGACCTTGGTGGGTGAGGCGGGCGATGCGCAAGAGGGCGGGTGCGCGTGTCGGGGTGCGAAGAGTGGCTTTGCGGAGCCCCGATGCAGTACTGAGCGCCCTACAGGGGCGCGGGGCTGTGACATGGTGCGGCTCCGCCGCGATGGGGGTCCCCCTGTTCGAGCGGAGCCGAGAACTCGGGGGAGCGACAAGCCCAGGACGACCTGCACCCGGGCCCCGCACCCGGACCCCGCCCCGGCGCCCAGCACTCGCGCCTAGCTCCGCCTCAAATACCCCGGCCCCGGCCGAGTCGCCCGCTCAAGCTCAAGAATCACGGAGTAGTACCGCCGCCCGGTAGCCCGCTCCAGCCCCACCTCACACATCCGGTTGGCCGACAGATGCGCCTCGTAGGGGCGCGAACCAACCTCAACCGCCTCCCGCGCCGTGGCCGAAGCGGTCAGCTCGGGATGCAGCATCCCGCGGTCCCCCGCAAACCCGCAGCACCCCGCATCGTCCGGCACGACGACCTCCTCCGCGCAGGCCGAGGCGACGGCCCGCAACGACGCCTCGTCGCCCAAGTGCCTCATGGAGCACGTCGGATGGAGGACGGCCGACCGTGCCGTGCGCAGAATCGTGAGGTGCTCAAGCAGCTCCTCCGCGGCCCACACCACGGAGTCGACCACCTTCAGCTCGCGGTGCAACTCCCGGTTGTCGTCGGTGAGATACGGCACCACCTCGTGCGCGATGCCGAGCGTGCACGATGATGCGTCGACGACCAGCGGGAGCAGGCCGCCTGCGGTCCAGCCCCACGCGGCCCGGACGATGCGGTTGGCCATCACCGCGTTGCCCTCGGCATACCCCTTGGAGTGCCAGATCGTGGCGCAGCAGGTGCCCGCGACGTCGTCCGGGATCCACACCGGCCGCCCGGCGCGTTCGGACACGGCCACCAGGGCCTGGGGGAGCGAGGGCCCGCGGAAGCCCTCGGGTTCGCCGAAGATGCGGTTGACGCAGGCCGGGTAGTACACGGCCGAGGCGCCGACCCGCTCGGTGCGGGGGAGCGATGCAGGGGCCGCGCCCGGGATCTGGGGCAGCCACTCCGGTACGAGATCGGGGCGCACGGCCCGCCGGGCGAGGCCGGTCGCCCGCTCCAGAAGCCGGTCGCCGACCTTGTCCGCCGCCGCGACGGCGAGGCGCACGGAGGCCTCGACCGCCTTGAAACGGCGGGCGGCGAGCGCGGCGACGCGCTCCTCGCGCGGGCTGTGCCGCCGGTGCCGGAACTCCCTCATCAGGGCGCCCGTGTCGATGCCGACCGGACAGTCGAGGGCGCAGGTGGAGTCACCGGCACAGGTGTCGACCGCGTCATAGCCGTACGATTCGAGCAGCCCGGCCTCCACGGGCGAGCCGTCCGGCTGGCGCATCGACTCCCTTCGCAGCACGATCCGTTGGCGGGGTGTGGTGGTCAGGTCGCGGCTGGGGCAGGTCGGCTCGCAGAAGCCGCACTCGATGCACGGATCGGCGATCGGCTCCACCTTCGGGATTGTCTTGAGCCCTCGAAGGTGCGCCTGCGGGTCGCGGTCGAGCACGATGCGCGGCGCCAACACCCCGTCGGGATCGATGACTTGCTTGGTGCGCCACATCAGCCCGGTCGCCTTCGGCCCCCACTCCAGCTCCAGGAACGGGGCGATGTTGCGGCCCGTGGCGTGCTCGGCCTTGAGCGACCCGTCGAAGCGTTCCACCGTGAGGCGGCAGAACTCGTCCATGAACGCCGCGTACCGCTCGACGTCGGACGGCTTCGACGCGTCGAAGGCGAGCAGGAAGTGCAGGTTCCCGTGCGCGGCATGGCCGGCGACGGCCGCGTCGAAACCGTGCCGGGCCTGGAGTTCGAGCAGCGCGGCACAGGCCTCGGAGAGGCTGGACGGCGGTACCGCGAAGTCCTCCGTGATCAGCGTCGTACCGGAGGGCCGGGACCCGCCGACCGCGGTCACGAAGGCCTTGCGGGCCTTCCAGTACCCGGCGATCGTCCGCGCGTCCCGGGTGAGTTCGTTGGTCACCGAGGCGACGGGCGCGACGAGGTCGAGCCCGGCCATCACCGCGGCGGCGGCCCGCTCGTACGCGTCCTGCGCCGCCTCGTGGGGCGCCCGGAACTCCACCAGGAGCGCGGTGGTGTCCTTGGGCAGCCCGGCCCAGTCGGCGGGCACCCCCTTGACACGGACGGAGGCCCGCAGCGTATTGCCGTCCATCAGCTCGACGGCGATCGCGCCCGCCTCGTTGAACAGCGGCACGGCCGCCGCCGCGGCGGGCAGCGAGGGGAAGAAGAGCAGCGCCGTGGACACCAGGCGGTCCAGCGGCAGCGTGTCGAAGACGACCTCGGAGATGAAGCCGAAGGTGCCTTCGGAGCCGACCATCAGCCCGCGCAGGATCTCGACGGGCGTCGCCCCGTCGAGGAACGCGTCCAGGCGGTAGCCGTTGGTGTTCTTGATCGTGTACTTGGCGCGGATCCGGGCGGTCAGCTCCGCGTCCGCCTCGATCTCCGCCTTGAGGGCCAGCAGTCCCTCGCAGAGCCGGGGTTCGGCATGCGCGAGGTCCTCGTCGGCCGCCGGATCGCCGGTATCGACGACCGTGCCGCTCGGCAGCACGAAGGTGAGCGAGGAGACGGTGCGGTACGAGTTGCGGGTGGTGCCCGCCGTCATGCCCGAGGCGTTGTTGGCGACGACCCCGCCGACCGTGCAGGCGATCGCACTCGCCGGATCGGGCCCGAGCACCCGGCCGTGCCGGGCGAGCGCGGCATTGGCGCGGACGACGGTGGTCCCCGGAAGCACCCGCGCCCGCAGCCCGTCGTCGAGCACCTCGATCCCCGCCCAGTGCCGGCGCACGTCGACCAGGATGTCCTCGCCCTGCGCCTGCCCGTTCAGGCTGGTGCCCGCCGCCCGGAAGACGACTTCGCGGCCCCTGCCGTGCGCGTACGACAGGACCGCGGAGACGTCGTCGATGTCCTCGGCGACGACGACGGCCTGCGGGACGAAGCGGTACGGGCTGGCGTCCGAGGCGTACCGTACGAGGTCGGATACCTTCCAGCACACCTTGTCCGCGCCGAGCAGCGCGATCAGCTCCGAGCGCAGCGGCTCGGGAGTGCCGGCCGCCAGGCGGTCGGGGACCCGGTCGGGCGACGGCTCGCGGCGCCCTCGCGGGCGCAGGCTTCCCGGATCTGGCTCAAGGAGTGGCATGGCCACGGCCTCCTCGGGTCCGTCAGCAGCGGCGCTCCGGAGATCCGTCCACCAGAGCCGTAAGGAGTCCGCCGAGCACCTCGCGCTGGTCGGCGGTCAATGGAGCCAGGATCTCCTCCGCGGCGCCCCGGCGCGCGCTGCGCAGGGCACGCAGCGTGGCGCGGCCCGCGTCCGTGAGCTCGATGCGGATCACCCGGCGGTTGGTCGGATCCGGCACCCGGCGCACGTTCCCGCTCTCCTCCAGCGCGTCGACCAGCGTGGTCACGGCGCGCGGGACCACTTCGAGGCGGGCGGCCAGATCGGCCATGCGCGGCGGCTCGTTCCAGTGCGCGACCGTGCGCAGCAGCCGGGACTGCGCGGGCGTGATGCCGACCGGCTCCAGGTGCTGCTTCTGGATCCGGTGCAGTCGGCGGGTCAGCCGCAGCAACTGCTCGGCCAGCAGGCCGTCGGCGTCGGGGGCCCGGGAAATGTGTGGCTGCATAGGGGAACAATAACAGGACCCCGTTCATTGTGAGTATAGGTAACAATGAGCTATGCTCCCGAAGTCATCGCCGTTGCGCCTTCGGGCGGACGCCCTCACACCCTGTCGAAGGAGCCCATGCGCCCCGAACAATCCACCTGGACACCCCCGCCCCGCGGCGCCGAGCCGCGAGAGCCGGCCCAGATCCGCCGCATCCTCGGCCTGTTCCGCCCCTACCGCGGCAGGCTCGCGATCGTCGGGCTTCTCGTCGCCGCGTCCTCGCTGGTCTCGGTCGCCTCGCCGTTCCTGCTGCGCGAGATCCTCGACGTGGCCATCCCGCAGAACCGCACGGGCCTGCTGAGCCTGCTCGCCCTCGGCATGATCGCCACCGCTGTCGTGAACAGCGTGTTCGGCGTGCTGCAGACGCTCATCAGCACCACCGTCGGCCAGCGCGTCATGCACGACCTGCGCACCGCGGTCTACGCCCAGCTCCAGCGGATGCCGCTCGCCTTCTTCACTCGGACGCGCACCGGCGAGGTGCAGTCCCGCATCGCCAACGACATCGGCGGCATGCAGGCGACCGTCACCTCCACCGCGACCTCGCTGGTCTCCAACCTCACGGCCGTCGTCGCCTCCGTCGTCGCGATGCTCGCGCTCGACTGGCGCCTGACCCTCGTGTCGCTGGTCCTGCTGCCGGTGTTCGTGTGGATCAGCCGCCGGGTCGGCCGCGAACGCAAGAAGATCACGACCCAGCGCCAGAAGCAGATGGCCGCCATGGCCGCCGAAGTCACCGAATCGCTGTCGGTGAGCGGCATCCTGCTCGGCCGCACCATGGGCCGGGCCGACTCGCTGACCAAGTCCTTCGCCGCCGAGTCCGAGCGCCTTGTCGACCTCGAAGTCCGCTCCAACATGGCCGGCCGCTGGCGCATGTCCACCATCGGTATAGTCATGGCCGCCATGCCCGCCGTCATCTACTGGGCGGCCGGCATAGCCCTGGAGACCGGCGGCCCCTCCGTCTCCATCGGCACCCTCGTCGCCTTCGTGTCGCTCCAGCAGGGGCTGTTCCGGCCCGCCGTGAGCCTGCTGTCCACGGGCGTCCAGATGCAGACCTCGCTCGCCCTCTTCCAGCGGATCTTCGAATACCTCGACCTGCCGGTGGACATCACCGAGCCCGACGAGCCGGTACGCCTGACCAAGGCACGCGGAGCCGTCCGCTTCGAAGGCGTCGACTTCCACTACGACGACAAGCAGGAGCGGCCCACCCTCTCCGGCATCGACCTGTCCGTGCCCGCGGGCGGCAGCCTCGCCGTGGTCGGCCCCACCGGCTCCGGCAAGTCCACGCTCAGCTACCTGGTGCCGCGCCTGTACGACGTGACCGGCGGCCGCGTCACTCTCGACGGCGTCGACGTGCGCGAGCTGGACTTCGACAGCCTGGCCCGCTCGGTCGGCGTGGTCTCCCAGGAGACGTACCTCTTCCACGCCTCGGTCGCCGAGAACCTCCGCTTCGCCAAGCCGGAAGCCACCGACGAGGAGCTGGAGGAGGCCGCCCGCGCCGCCCAGATCCACGACCACATCGCCTCGCTGCCGGACGGCTACGACACCCTGGTCGGCGAGCGCGGCTACCGGTTCTCCGGCGGCGAGAAACAGCGCCTGGCCATCGCCCGTACGATCCTGCGCGACCCGCCCGTCCTCATCCTCGACGAGGCGACCAGCGCGCTCGACACCCGTACCGAACACGCCGTCCAGCAGGCCATCGACGCGCTCTCCGAGGGCCGCACCACGATCACCATCGCCCACCGTCTGTCCACCGTGCGCGACGCGGACCAGATCGTCGTCCTCGACGGCGGCCTGATCGCCGAGCGCGGCACCCATGAGGAACTGCTCGACCGGGACGGCAGATACGCCGCCCTGGTCCGCAGGGACGCCGAGCTGGCCCCGGTCCAGGGCTGAGCGCCGGTGTCCCCGCACACGGCGACGCCGCCGCTCCCGTGGGACGGGGAGCGGCGGCGCCGGGCGTGACGATCGTCAGACGAGCCAGCCGATGAAGTGGAGGACGCCGGCGAGCAGGCCAGTAATGAGGTTCATGGTGGTGCTTTCTCCTTGTGCGGTGGGCATCGGACGGATGCCGCTGTGGGACTGCGCAACTCCGGTCTGCAGCCCGTCGCTTGCGCCCGTCAAGCATCCTTCGCCACAAGGGAGTTGAGCAACGAATGGCGTGACGATCACGCGTACCGGCGAACAACCGATCCCCTGTTCGTGTGTTCCCCAAGGCTGGGCGCGTTACGTGTCGATCAGTGGTGAATGTCTGATTTGCCTTATATCTGGAGGTAGCGTGCCGCCATGAGTGAGACCTCGTACCGTCGACGGGCCGGGCTGTCCCGGCGTGGCCGACTGCTCCTCCTGCTGGCGTTCGCGCTGCTCGTGGTCAACGCTGTGGCGCTCTTCCTGCTGCTGCGGGAGACCGGGGCCCCGGCCCGGACGCTGGTTGTGCCGGAGGGATGGCGGGCGAGCCAGGTGTACGCGGCCGTCGACAAGGGTCTCGATCTGCCGCCCGGGACCACGAAAGCCGCCGCCGCCAAGGCGCACCTCAAGCTTCCGGCCGAGGCCAAGGGGAACCCCGAGGGGTATCTGTACCCGGCGACGTACCCGATCACGGACGACACGACCCCCGGCGGGCTGCTCGCCTACATGGTCGCGACCGCCAACAAGCAGTTCGGGCCGGATCGGACCGCCGTGCGCACCCGGCACGGCAGGCTGACGGCGTATCAGGTGATGACCATCGCAGGAATCGTGCAGGCCGAGGCCGAAACCCCCGCCGACATGGGCAAGGTCTCGCGCGTCATCCGCAACCGCCTGGCCCTCGGCATGCCGCTCCAGATGGACTCGACGCTGAACTACGCGCTCAACCGCTCGACGCTGACCACCACGGCGGCCGAGACCAGGACCGACAGCCCGTACAACACCTACCAGCACAAGGGCCTGCCGCCGACGCCCATCGGAAACCCGGGCCGGCAGGCGATGAGCGCCGCCCTGAACCCGCCCCCGGGCAACTGGCTCTACTTCGTGACGGTGGCCCCCGGCGACACCCGCTTCACCGACAGCTATGCCCAGCAGGAGCTGAACGTGGCGGAGTTCAACGAGAACCGGAAGAAGGCGGCCAAGGCGGCCTGAGCCGGCTGTCGCCCCCGGGCGGGCCGGCTACACCCCGACCGGATTCCGGTCGAGCAGCCGCTTGATCTCGCGCACCGCCGCCCGCCCGGCCCGGTTCGCGCCGATCGTCGATGCCGAAGGGCCGTAGCCGACCAAGTGGACGCGCTCGTCCCTGGCCGCCCTGGTCCCCTCGATGCGGATGCCGCCGCCCGGCTCGCGCAGCCGCAGCGGGGCGAGATGGCCGACGACCGGGCGGAACCCGGTCGCCCAGAGGATGACGTCGGCCTCGATGGTCCGCCCGTCGTTCCAGGCGACCCCGTGCTCGGTGATCCGGTCGAACATCGGAAGCCGGTCCAGGACCCCCTTGGCCCGCGCGGCGCGGACGGCGTCGTTCAGCGGCAGGCCCGTCACCGAGACCACGCTCCTCGGCGGCAGCCCGAGCCGTACCCGTTCCTCGACCATCGCCACGGCCTCGCGCCCGGCGTCCTCGTCGAACGGGCCCTCGCGGAACACCGGCGGCCGGCGCGTCACCCACGTCGTGCCCGCCGCGACTTCGGCGATCTCCATCAGATGCTGGGTGCCCGAGGCTCCGCCGCCGACCACGACGACCCGCTGCCCCGCGAAAGCGCCGGGGCCCGGATAGTTCGCGGTGTGCAACTGCCGCCCCCGGAACGTCTCCTGGCCCGGATGGCGCGGCCAGAACGGCCGGTCCCAGGTCCCGGTGGCATTGATCAGCGCCCGCGTCGCATAGCCGCCCTCCGAGGAGGTCTCGACGAGCAGCCGCCCTCTTTCGCCCTCCCGTACGGCGCCGACGTCGACGGGCCGGTGCACCCGCAGATCGAAGGCGTCCTCGTATGCGCCGAAATACCCGCCGATGACCTCCGAGGAGGGGCGGTCCGCGGTGGCCCCCGTCAGCTCCATGCCGGGCAGCGCGTGCATGCCGTGCACCTTGGCGTACGTGAGTGAAGGCCAGCGGAACTGCCAGGCGCCGCCCGGTCGCGGCGCGTGGTCGAGCACCACGAAGTCGCGGTCGGGCTCCAGGCCGGCCCGCCGCAGGTGGTAGGCGCCGGACAGGCCCGCCTGCCCGGCGCCTATGACCACCACGTCCACGTCTCGCACCCCGAAGTCGTTCACGGTTCTACTAACCGCGCGAGGGGCGGGGATCTTCCCGGAGTCAGGGCCCGCTCAGCGCCCGCCGCCCACCAGGAGCGGAGCGCCGCCCGGTGCGGAGGCCGGGCGCCCGTTCGCTGCGGGCACCCCGAGCAGCGGCGAGGCCGGGATCCTCGGCAGCAGACCGCGCGAGGCGAGCTCGGGAGTCACCCCCTCGCCGAACCAGTACGCCTCCTCCAGGTGCGGGTAGCCGGAGAGCACGAAGTGCTCGATGCCGAGGTCGTGGTACTCCTCGATCCGGTCGGCCACCTCCGCATGGCTGCCGACCAGCGCCGTGCCCGCGCCGCCCCGCACGAGCCCGACGCCCGCCCACAGATTCGGCGAGATCTCCAGGTCGGCCCGCGAGCCGCCGTGCAGGGCGAGCATCCGCTGCTGGCCCACCGACTCGCTCTTGCCGAGCGCCTGTTGGGCCGCCGCGATCGTCTCGGCGTCGAGATCGCCGAGCAGCCGGTCGGCCGTCGCCCACGCCTCGCTCGACGCATCCCGCGAGATGGTGTGCAGGCGGATGCCGAACCGCACGGTGCGCCCCCGCTCCTTTGCGAGCCCCCGGATCCAGTCGATCTTCTGCTTCACCTGCGCGGGCGGCTCGCCCCAGGTCAGATACACATCCGCATGGTCGGCGGCCACCGGCCCGGCCGCCGCCGACGAGCCGCCGAAGAAGATCTCCGGCAGCGGATCCGGCGGCAGAGCGGTCAGCCCGCCCTCCACCTGGTAGTGCTCGCCGTCGAAGTCGTACGGCCGCCCGCGCCAGACACCCCGTACGACGGACAGGAACTCCGAGGTCCGCGCATAGCGCCGGTCGTGGTCCAGGTGGTCGCCGAAGCGGCGCTGCTCGGTCGAATCGCCTCCGGTCACCACGTTGAGCAGCAGCCGGCCGCGGGTGATGCGCTGATAGGTGGCCGCCATCTGCGCGGCGAGGACGGGGGAGATGACGCCGGGCCGGAAGGCGACCAGGAACTTCAGGCGCTCGGTGTGCTGGGCGAGCGCGGCCGTCGTGAGCCAGGCGTCCTCGCACCAGGTCCCCGTCGGCGTCAGGACCGCCTCGAACCCCAACTGCTCGGCCGCTTTGGCGATTTGGGCCAGATACTCGATGTCGGGCGCGCGCACCCCGGTGACCGGGGTGATCCGCGAGCGTTTGATGCCCCCGTCGGTGTAGGCGTGGCGGTCGACCAGGGTCCGGCCGTCGCCGCCGGTGGGCAGGAACCAGTGCAGATGGACGGTCATCAGGAGGAGGCCTTTCCGTACGAGCGGGGCGCGGTGGTGGAGGCGGGCAGCGAGCCGTTGAAGCGCGTGTCGACGTAGTCCTTGAAGGAGAAGCGGCGCGGAATCAGCTTCAGGCCGGCGAAGGTATCGGCGATCTGCTGCTCCGAGGCGATCGCGGCATCGTCCACGGCCACCGTCACGCGGGTGCCGTTGCTGCGCTTCACCGAGTCGAGCGCCACGGAGTAGGGGAGCCCGGTCTCCTTCGACCAGACCTTGGCCCAGGCCTCGGGGTGCTTGAACACCCAGTCCTGGGCGCGGTTGAGGCGCTGGAGGTAGTCCCCGACGGCCTTCGCCTTCGCCGGGTCGCCCAGCGCGGCGGGCGCCGCGACCTGGAACCCGAGGCCGTTGACGACCCCCTCGCCGGTGGCGAGCACGCGCCCCTTCTTCGAGCCGAGGACCTGCGAGGTGTACGGGTCCCACACCGCCCAGGCGTCGACCTTGCCGCGGTTGAACGCGGCAAGCGCGTCGGCGGGCTGGAGATAGCTCAGCCTGACGTCGCCGATGCCGAGCCCGACCTTCTTCAGCGTGGCCAGCAACTGGTAGTGGGCGGAGCTCCCCTGGGCCACGGCGACCGACCTGCCCCTGAGGTCCGAGGGCTGCTTCAGCGGGGAGTCCTCGGGCACGAGGATCGCCTCGCCGGCGGACGAGCCGTGACTGGCCGCGACCACCTTGATCTTGGAGTCGGCGCCCGCGGCGAACACCGGCGGCGTGTTGCCGACCGCGCCGATGTCGACGGCCTTGGCGTTGACCGCTTCGAGCAGCGGCGGGCCCGAGGTGAACGTCGACCACTTGATCTTGTAGTCGAGGTGGTCGAGCTCACCGGCCGCCTTGAGGATGGCCTCGGAACCGCCTTTCTGATCACCGACGTTGAGCGTGACACTGCCGGAGGTCTTGGTATCGGCAGCCGAGTTCCCGCCGCAGGCGGCGAGGAGCACGGTGAGCGGCAGGAGCAGAACGGGCAGGGTGTGGCGTCGCATGAGTACGTGCATCCTTCGCAGGGGGTTCAGAGGGACGGGGCGGCGGGCTGCTCCACGCCCAGTTCGGTCAGGAGCCGGGACCGCAGCCCGGCGAATCCGGGCGCGCCGACCGTGCGGGGCCGGTCGAGACCGACAGGCGTGTCATGGGCGATGACGCCGTCCCGCATGACAAGGACGCGGTCGGCCAGCAGCAGCGCCTCGTCCACGTCATGCGTGACGAGCAGCACCGCGCAGCCGCGACGCTGCCACAGCTCGGCGACCAACTGCTGCGCCTTGATCCGGGTCAGCGCGTCCAGCGCGCCGAACGGCTCGTCGAGCAGCAGCAGATCGGGTTCGCGCACCAGCGCCCGCGCCAGCGAGGCGCGCTGGGCCTCCCCGCCGGACAGCGTCTTGGGCCAGGCCCCGGACCGGTGTCCGAGACCCACCTCCTCCAACGCGCTCTCCGCAACGGCTCGTTGGGGCTTGCCGGGAAGTCCGAGGAGTACGTTGCGCCACACCCGCTTCCACGGCATCAGCCGGGGTGCCTGGAAGGCGACGGCCCGCCGCTTGGGCACGAGCACCGTGCCCTCGATCTCCCGGTCGAGCCCGGCGAGCACCCGCAGGAGCGTCGACTTGCCGCAGCCGCTGCGGCCGAGCAGTGCGGTGAACTCGCCCGACCGCAGGGTGAGTTCGAGCCCGTCGATGACGGCCCGCCCGTCGAAGGACCGGGTCAGCCCCTCGACCCGAACGGCATCGGGGGTGGCCGTGGCCATGGTGGTCACTGGCCCGTGAAGGTCGGTCGCCATTGCAGCAGCAGCCTTTCGAGAGTGCGGACGACGGCGTCGGCGAGCAGACCGAGGAAGGCGTACACGACCAGGCAGACGACGATCACATCGGTACGGAAGAACTCACGGGCCTGATTCATCAGGAAGCCGATCCCGGCGTCCGCGTTGATCGACTCGCCGAACACCAGGGCCAGCCAGGCGGTGGCGAGCGAGTAGCGAAGCCCGGTCATCGCGCCGGGCAGTGCGCCCGGAAGCACCACATGGCGCACCAGACCCCAGCGCCCGAGCCCCAACGCCTGCCCTGCCTCGACGAGTTGGGCGTCCACGCCCCGGATTCCGGCGTACACGTTGAGATACAGATGGAAGGCCACGCCGAGCGCGATGAGAGCCACCTTCGGGGCCTCGCCGATGCCGAGCCAGATGATGAACAGCGGGATCAGGCCGACCCAGGGCACGGTGCGCAGCATCTGCACGGTGGCGTCGATCAGGTCCTCGCCGAGCCGGGAGAGCCCGGAGAGCAGGGCCAGCGTGATTCCGGCCGCGCCGCCGATGAGCAGGCCGACCGCCACCCGCTGGAGCGAGATGGCCATCGCCGACGGCAGCGTTCCGTCCCCGATCAGATCGGCCCCGGCACGGGCGACGGTGCCGGGCGAAGCGAGGGTGTCGGGGCTCAATACCCCGGTGGAGCTGAGGACTTGCCACAGGGCGAGCAGCACGAGCGGCCCTACGGTACGTCGCAGCCAGCGCGGCACGGAGCGCAGTCGGCCGCCCCGGGAAGCGGCGGGAACGACCGGTTCGAGAGCCGGGCCGACGGGTGCGGCGAGGGTGGCAGCACCGGATTTGGCCGAAATATCCGGCGGGGCGTGATCGACGGTCATGGGGACTCCATGGTCGGGCGAAGGGGATGAAGGGGGAGGGGGGAGGGCCTCGGGCAGCGGCGGCCGCCCCTACGACGCGGATGTGCGCGCGTGCCCTCGCCGGGCGGTGGGTGCGGGACACGACCGTCCGGCCGCACGCGTCAGCGGGTGACGGCGAGGCTCAAGAAGGCTCGGGAAAGCCCGGGAAAGCTCTGGGAAAATGAGGGCAGGCGTACGACGTCGCTGGTCGCAACGGGCCGAGGAGCAAGGAGCCTCAGCAGGTGTGACCAGCAGAAAGAGACGTCAGCACCGGCGGAGAAGGGTGCCCGTCGCCCGAAAGGACGTCAGCAGCCGCGACAACAGGCGGCGGACGCCACCCGCAGCAGGTCGATGTGACCGCGCGTGGTGAGCAGGGCTGTACGCAACATGGCGTGAACGTAGCGACCCGTTCCGGACGGGGTCAACGGTGTCTCGCTCCTCGGACGAGCGATCTTGCCCGTTGGTCGCGGCCCCGGTGCGTTCCCCGGTGCGGCGCCCGCGCGTACCCGGCGCCCGGGCGGGAAGATGGGGAGCATGTCCGACGCCTTCACCACCCGCATCCTGAACATCGCGACCGGCTCCCACGAGACCGTCACCGATCTGACCCAGGACTGCGAGGAGTTCCTGACGCAGAGCGCGGCCGGCCGCGACGGCCTGCTCAATGTCTTCGTCCCGCACGCCACGGCCGGAGTCGCCGTCCTGGAGACCGGCGCGGGCAGTGACGACGACCTGCTCGCCGCGCTGCACACGCTGCTCCCCGCCGACGACCGCTGGCAGCACCGGCACGGCAGCCCCGGCCACGGCCGCGACCACGTCCTGCCCGCGCTCGTGCCGCCGCACGCCACGCTGCCGGTCATCGGCGGGCGGCTCGCGCTCGGCACCTGGCAGTCGGTGTGCCTGGTGGACACGAACAAGGACAATCCGAACCGGCAGGTGCGGCTGAGTTTTCTCGGCTGAGTCCGGCGAAAGACACTTCAACAGGAGGAGAGTTGAAGGGTGTGGCATCATGGCCGCGGTGTCCGGCAAGGGATTTGGCGGCCTGAATCCCCGGCACCGCTGAAATCGGCATTGCTACGGCCTGCTTCTCCAGCGTGGAAGGCGTGGAAGGCTAAAGGATGAAGGTGTCTGGCTCTGCGTTACCGTCGCCGGAGGACCGTCGGCTCAGGCGCCGTCTCAAAAAGGTTCGTCAAACCTGTGAGGCACTGCTCGCGGACTGGGGCATGGAGCACGGCTGCGGCATCGATGAACTGCACCGCTATCTCAGTACACAGAATCAGCGGCCCATCCATCTCATTCCGATGCCCTTCCCGGAACGTCATCTCTTCGGCCTGTGGCTGAAACTCGACGACTTCGACATCATCGCTTACGAGAAGGCTGCCTCCCCGTCACACAAAGAGCACATCATTGCCCATGAACTGTCTCATATCGCCTTCGCGCACCGAGGTTCCGTGGAATTCGACCACAGTGATACGAGTCAGTTGTTCACGGATGTCGAACCGGCGGTGGTCCAGAGCATGTTGATGCGTTCCCGCTACAGCGACGACGAGGAGCAGGAGGCCGAGACGATGGCCTCGCTGATCCTGGCCCGTGCCACCAAGAGGTGGCTGGAACCCGCCTGGGGCGTGCCGGAGGAGGCCGCGGAGATCGTTGCGCGCATCGAGAACGGCGTCGGCAATCCGGATCAGTCATGAATGCCGTCAACCTGGTCCTCACCTGGGTCTGTTCCCTCGGCGGCCTCGCGGCCTTCGCCTACCGGCTGCCGGATCTGCTGCGCAGAAAGCACGATGTCGCCCTGTGGGCGCTGTGCGTCTACTTCCTGTGTTCCGGGATCAGTTTCCTGGTCGACCTGGACGCGCTGCGGGTGCACATTTCCGACCTGTTCGGCCTGCCCAACATCACCTCGCTGATTGTCCAGGTCGCCGTCGTCATCCTCACCGCGGCTCAGCAGGTCGTCCTCGTGTACTGGTCGTCACCGCCCGAAGAGGCCCGGCACCGGGCAACGCGCCGGGTGCTGTTCTTCGGTGCCGCGCTGTGTGTCCTGGTGGTGGCCTCGCTGGCGGTCAGCCCGGTTGCGAGCGCGAAAACGGCGACGTCGACGATCCTTCTCAGTATTCAAGACGGCCGTTACGCGCTGTACATGTCGTTCTATCTCGTCATCTGCGGCATCGGGCAATTCGAGACGGTCCGGCTCTCGCTGCGATTCACCAAGATGGCCAACCGGCAATGGCTCAAAGTCGGTATGCGCACCGTGACCGTCGGCGCGAGCCTGATCCTGGTCTACTGCGTCACCCGCAGCATTCAGATCGCCGGCACCCGGCTGCACTTCGACGCCTCGGCCCTCGACCCCATCCAGTGGTCGTGCGGCACCATCGGCGCCCTGCTCCAGATCACCGGCTGGACCATTCCGTCCTGGGGCATCCACCTCACCCGGGCCGCGGGCTGGCTGCGCAGCTACCGCTCGTATCTGAGGCTGCGACCGCTGTGGTGGGCGCTCTACCAGGCCTCGCCGGACATCGCGCTCGACCCGCCCCGGTCGTGGGCGCGCGACCTGATCCCGCCGCGCGATCCGCACTACAGCCTCTACCGGCGCGTCATCGAGATACGCGACGGACAGCTGATGCTGCGCACCTCGCTCTCGCTGGCCGACTTCTCCCGGGTCGCCCGCTCGCTCGGCCTCCCCGAGGACCCCACCTCGCCGCTCGGCGAGGCGCTCCAGGTGCGGGCCGTCCTGAACCGCCCGGCCGAGGAACGGGACGAGCAGGCCGACGCCGCCGACATCCCGGCCCGGCCGCCGTACGACGACTTCCGCGACGAGGTGGAGTGGCTGACCCGGGTCGCGTCCTCGTTCACCGCCCTCACGCAGGGCCGGGCGGTGCGCGCGGCCGACAGAATCCCGTCATGACACAGGCGGGCCCACCACGATGCGACGGAATCGGCCGTGAGCACCTGACTCCCTTTGCGCTGGGTGCAGTTGAGCGCCTCGTGGCCCTCGACGCCGAGCACGGCGCGACGGCCGCGGTGCCCGCCGTACGCGAGCTCCTGCACGGCGTCCCGGAGCTGTCGGCCGACCCCGCCGCCCTGCGCGACGAGGAGAGCGACCTGCTCGCCGCACTCGCCGAACTCTGCGAAGTGATCGGCTGGATCCTCTTCGACGCGGGCCTGAACCACACGGCCCACCGCATGAACATCCGCGCCCTGGCCCTCGCCGAACTCTGCGGCGACCGCGCGATCGCCCGTCTGGTGCTGCTCAACGACAGCATGCTGCACGCCCGCACCGGACGCCCGAGGGCCGCCCTGGCATCCGCCGCCCGCGTGTCCGGACCTCGCCCACTGCCGACCCTGGTCGGCACGCTCGTGCTGGTGCGCAGGGCGCACGCGACCGCCATGCTGGGCGGCCGCCGGGACGCCGACGAGCTCATCTCGCGTGCCCGGAGCCGGTTCCTGGACGGCGCATCGCGCCAGGACCCGCCCTGGGCCTGGTGGATCGACGAGGCCGAACTCACCGGCCACCACGGCTGGGTGCTCGCCAGGCTGCACGACTGGGACCGCGCCATCCCTCTGCTGCACGAGGCCGCCGCCGCCCCCGGCCCCTCCTACCGCCACCTCTTCACGGCGGAACTCCTCGCCGCCCTCGCCGGCGCCGGGGCCTGGCGCGACGCCGAGGACCTCGTCGCGGACCTCGCTCCGCGCGCCGCGAGCATCGGCTCCGTACGGACGACCGAGACCCTCGCCCGCACCGCCGCCCGCTTACGCGGCTGCCCGGCGGCGCCCGTGAACCTGCGGGACGCGGCGGCCTTTCTCCTCGCGTCCGTCCCCTCGCACTCCGACGGCCAGGACTGTCCTTCCCGCTAGGACCACCTGGCACCGCCGGGAAAGCACCCCACTTCATGCCGACAGACAGGGACAACATGCTCCAGATCCGGGTGTCCACGCCCGCGGCCGCCGCATTCGTGGCGGTCGTTCTCCTCTTCGCCACCGGAGGACCGGTGTCCGAAGTCGCCTACGGCACGAACGCCACCGCGTCGGCACAAGCGCAGACCGCCGCCCGCGGCAGCTCGTACCTGGCGACCCATCTCTACTTCGGGACAGGCCGCCACAACGGCGAACCACCCATAACCGACGACCAGTTCATGAAGTTCGTCGCCGACGTCATCACCCCCCGCTTCCCGTCCGGCCTCACCGTCCAGCAGGGCCGCGGCCAGTGGCGCGACAAGACCGGCTCCATCAACCGGGAGATCAGTTACGAGCTGACGGTGCTCTATCCCGCCCGCGAGGCCCACACCCACGACCCCGACATCGAGTACATCCGCCGTCTGTACTGCGCGATGTACGGCCTGGAGTCGGTGGGCCGCGCCGATGTGAAGGCCCAGGCCGACTTCTGAGCCGGACCGGCCCCGCTGCCCGGCGAGCACCGCTCACAGCCTGAGCCGCCGTACGACGAAGAGCATCGCGCCGAGCAGCACCAGAACCGTCCCCATGACCAGCGAGTCGAGGTCGGTGACCCCGGCGATCGCGAGCCGGCGCCCGTCCGCGGCGGCCTCGCGGGGCGCGGCGGTGACGGGCCGGGAGCCGACCGCCCGGTCCGCGCCGCTCGTGGGTGACGGGGGCGGCGACGGCGTTGGCGACGGGGAAGCCGTCGCGCAGTCCAGTACGCCGCTCACGTCCTGGCGGAATCCGCCCGGGCCGAGCACGGTGAAGCGGTAGCTCTGGCGGTCGGCGACCGGAACCAGAATGGTCCGCGACCGGCCCGGGTCCACGGCGGCCGAGACACCCGCCAGCTGGAACGTGAAGGGCGCGTCGCCCCCGTTGCTCGCCGTGACGTCCACGCCGCCCCTGGCGCAGTCGTCCACCGCGGCGACGGACGGCCGGGGCCCCTTCGCGGGAAGCGCCGCCGTGGTGCTCGCGACCGCGCTCACGGCCGCGAGCACCACGGCCCAGCGGGCCGCACCGCACTTCGTTGCGTGCCTCACGAAAGGCCCTTCGGGCTGAGGGCAAGGACGTCCCTCCATACGGAAACGGTCGACCCCGCGTTCAACAGGAGTCGGCGGAAGCCGTGTCGGGGCATCTGCGCCTCACAGGCCCGGCGCGCCCCACACCGGGAACCAGCGGGACAGATCGCCCTCCATGTGCAGGTCGTCCGCGACGACCGCCCTGATCCGCAGCTCGAGGGCGTTGTCCCGCTTCTCCCCGGGCAGCGGCGCGAAGGGGTAGAAGGTGCCCCGCTTGTAGAGGTACACCAGCGCGAACGTCCGGCCCTCCGCGTTGGTGAACCCGACCAGGGAGCACAGGAGTTGTGGGCCGAAGCCGGATCCTTCGAGCGCGGTGTTCACGGCGTGCAGATCGCCGACGAGCGAGGCCAGGTCGTCGGGGCTCCGGCGGGACAGGAGCCACGAGTAGCCGTAGGAGTCGCGGCTGAACTCGACCGAGGACGGGTCCCGTTCGGTGTCCGCGTTCAGGAGGTCCGTCACGTCCTGCCGGATCCCGGCGAACGCCGATCCCTCCACCGTCGTGAAGCACACCGAGCCCCGCCCGGTCGGCTCGAATTCCGCGGCGGCCTGGAGGGTGACAGCCGCCGACGGCAGGCCGAACAACCTGTCCAGGTCGGGGACCGCCGGCCGGGTACGGCCGAGCAGGATGTCCAGGAAGCCCATGCGCTCCGTCCTAGGTCAGGGGTGAGAGGTACTGCGGTCAGGCCGGACGGCCCAGCTCCGCGGAGATCTTCGCCAGCCCGTCGAGACGCTGCTCAAGGGTCGGGTGGGTGTTGAAGAGGCGGGCCAGGCTGTCGCCCTTGCCGAAGGCCGGGATGAAGTAGAACGCGTTGAACGCGCTCGCCGTGCGCAGGTCCTTGCTGGGGATGCGGGCGATGTCCCCGTCGAGCTTGGTCAGCGCCGACGCGAGGGCCGAGGGGCGCCCGGTGAGCAGCGCCCCGGCCCGGTCGGCGGCCAGTTCCCGGTAGCGGGAAAGGGCCCGGATGAGGAGGAAGCTGAGCGAGTACACGGCCGCCGAGACCGCCATCACGCCGAGCAGGACGACCATGGTGTTCTGGTCGCGCCGCCCGCGGCCCCCGTACATCTGGGAGTAGAAGGCGAAGCGGACGATGAGCCCCGCGATCACGCCCAGGAACGAGGCGACGGTGATCACGGCGACGTCGCGGTGCGCGACGTGCGACAGCTCGTGGGCCAGGACGCCCTCCAGCTCGTCCGGTTCCAGGCGGCGCATCAGCCCGGTGGTGACGCAGAGCACCGCGTGATCGGCGTTGCGGCCGGTGGCGAACGCGTTGGGCAGGTCGGTGTCGGAGACCGCGATCTGAGGCCTCGGCATGTCCGCGGTCGCGCAGAGCCGGTCGACGATGCCGTGCAGCTGGGGCTGCTGCTCGCGGGTCACGACGCGGCCGTGCATCGCGTAGAGGGCGATCCGGTCGGAGAACCAGTACTGCGACACGAGGACGGCCGCGGCCACCACGACGACCACCAGGGTCGACTTCAGCAGGACCAGGAGGGCCCCGACGAACGCCACGTACAGCAGGCCGAGCAGAAACAGCGTGACCAGCATGCGGGCGGTCAGCTGCCGGTCGGGCTCGAAGCGACTGTGCACGGCCGTCACACCCTCCCCGGAGCGGTACGGACCGTCCCGGTGCGGGGCCGCGCGGCCGGGGCCGGGGGCCGGAGGAGAGGTGGCACATTCCTCTTGACCATGGCGTTCTCCAGGACCGGTGAAGTGGTGCTCACTCTCCACCATGCCACCGCGCAGGGCGTTCAGCGCAGCTGCCGCCGGACCAGTTCGTGCAGGCGGCCCCGGGGGTCGGCGAGGAGCTCGGCGGGCGGGCCCTGCTGCACGATCCGGCCCTCCGACATGACGATCACGCGGTCGGCGTCCAGGACGGTGGAGAGCCGGTGGGCGATCACGACGCGCGTCGCCCGCAGGCTCCGGGTGCTCTCGATGACGATGCGCTGGGTCTCGTTGTCCAGGGCGCTGGTGGCCTCGTCGAAGAAGAGGACGCGGGGGCGCCGGACAAGGGCCTGGGCGATCATGAGGCGCTGGCGCTGGCCGCCCGAGATGGCGCTGCCACCGGAGATCATGGTGTGCAGGCCCATCGGCATCCGCTTGATGTCCTCGGCCAGGCCCGCCATCGCGGCCGCCTCCCACGCCTCCTCCTGCGTGAACACCTCCGCCCCGCAGATGCAGTCCAGGATCGACCCGGTGAGCGGCTGGGCGTTCTGCAGCACGACCCCGCACTGGCGGCGCACGGCCGCCCGGTCGAGGGCCGCCAGGTCCTGGCCGTCGTACAGCACACTGCCCGAGACCGGGTCGTCGAAGCCGATGAGCAGCCGCAGCAGCGTCGACTTGCCGCAGCCGCTCGGGCCGACGACCGCCACGAACTCACCCGGCGCCACGTTCAGGGACACGTCGTCCAGGACCAGCGGCCCGTCGTCGGCGTAGCGGAACGACAGGCCCCGCGCCTCGATGCCGCCGGACAGCGCGCCGGGCTGGGTGCTGGCCCCGCGCACCTCGGGCGCCTCGTCGAGCACCGGCTCGATCTGCTCGAACATGGGCAGTACGGCGGCCGCAGAGATGAACGCGCCGGTCAGCTGCGTGACCGCGGTGAGCAGCATCGTCACGGCCGTGTTGAACGTCAGGAACGCGCTCGCCGAAAGGGAGCCGCGGGCGGGTCCCGCGAGCAGCACGAACAGGAGCAGTGAACACAGCGGCAGATAGACGGCGTTGAGGACCGTCGTCAAGTTCTTGATCCGGCCCGCCCGCTTCTGCAGCTCCCGGCTGCGCGCGAACTCGCCCGCCCACGCCCCGTACGCGAAGCTCTCCGCCGCGGCGACCCGCAGCTTGGGCAGCCCGCGCAGAGTCTGGAACGCCTGGTTGTTGAGCTTGTTGCCGAGCTCTACCAGACGGCGCTGCCAGCGCAGCTCCCACATGCCCATGGTGAGGAACACCGCGGCGATGACGATCAGCATCGCGATCGCCACCAGCGCCAGCGGCACGCTGAAGCACAGGAGCAGAACCAGGTTCATCGCCCCGACCGTGCCCGCCTGCACGGCGACCGGGCCGATGCCCGAAAGGACCCGCCGGATCGCGCTGACCCCCATCGCCGCACTCGCCAGCTCACCGGTGGAGCGCTCGGCGAAGAACTTCGTCGGCAGCCTCAACAGCCGGTCCCACACGGCGGGTTGAAGGGTACTCTCGATCCGCCCCTCCATGCGCAGGATGGTGAGGTTCTGGAGCAGCGTGAACGCGGCCGACACGATGCCGGAGACGATCACGGCGAGCGACACCTGCACGATGAGGCCGGTCTCGGCACGCGGCACGTAGACGCCGAGCACCTGCCCGGTCGCGATCGGCACCAGGGCGCCGAGCGCCACCGTCACCAGACCGGCGAGCAGCAGATTGCGCACGTCGGCGCGGGTGCCGCGCAGGCTGAAGCGCAGCAGCCCCCACTTGCCCAAGGGCCGCTCCGGCAGCGGCCGGTAGAACATGACGGCCCGCTGCTCGAACTCCTGCGCGTTGTCGGCGTCGATACGGGTGCGCCGGCCGGACACCGGGTGCACCGCCTCGTATCCGCCGCGCCGCCACAGCAGGGCGACCGCGGTGCCGCTGGTGCGGTGGCCCACCAGCGGGCCGGAGTCCTCGCGCCACCAGCGCCCGTCTAGCCGCACCGGCCGGGTGCGGATGCGGGAGGCGACCGCGACCCGCTCGACCGCGTCGATCCGGTCGCTGACCGCGCCGCCCAGCGCCGGGTCCGCGAGCGTGATCCCGGCCGCGTCCGCGACGAGGCGGCACGCCGCGTACGTGGCGTCATCGCTCGAACCCGCCGTACGCGAAGGCGCCTTACGGGTGCGGCCGATGGAGGTGAGCAGCGCCCGGTCGGCCTCCTCGCGGACGGCCTCGCCCGCCTTGATGCCGGCCGCGGTGCGGTCCTCGTGCGCGCGCTCCAGGCGCTCGATCCAGCGGTCGAGAGCGGAGAGCAGCCGGTACTGCTGGTTGACCATGCTCTGCCACAGGGCGCCGTCGACCAGCAGGTCACCGGCCGCCTCCGCGCTGAACGCGGCCCCGTACTGCACACTGCCCGGCGACACCGGAAGCCACAGGATGTCGTCGTCGGCCACCGTCTCGTCGAGGGCGGTCCGGCCGTCCAACGGGGCCTCGAACAAGACGCGTTGGCCCCGGCCGACGCCGAGCGAGAAGGCGTGTTCCAGGAGGCTGAGCGCCGCGTCCCCGGTGTCGTACTGGCTGAGGTACTGCCCCTCGTACCCGCCGGCGTCCGGGTACCGGTACAGCTCGCGCAGCGGGATGCGGCGCAGCACGCACTCCCGCAGCGGGCGGCCGACCAGGGTGTGCTGCGGGCCCTCGACCGGGCCGAGGAGCAGAGTGCCCGGTTCGAGCCGGCCTAGGAAGTGCCAGTGGCCCTGGGCCACCGCGTCGACCGCGAACAGGTCCAGGGCGCCGCTCACCACGAGCCACAGCACCTGCGGTCCGTCGAGCGAGAAGCTGCGCAGACCGGCGCAGTCGATGTGCTGCCCGAGCCCGCCGAGCGCGCCGACGACCGGGTCGGTGCCCGGCTCGGCGAGGGGGTGTACGGACGTCACCTCAGTGCTCCCTGACCAGCTCGGCGTACGGACCCGCGGCAGCGACCAGGTCCTCGTGCCGGCCGCGCTCCACGACCGTCCCGTGGTCGAGCACCACGATCTCGTCGCTGTCGCGCACGGTGCTGAGGCGGTGGGCGATGACGACGCAGGCGCAGCCGCGGCGGCGCAGATTGTCGATGATGACGTGCTCGGTCTCGGCGTCCAGGGCGCTGGTGACCTCGTCCAGGACCAGGATGCTCGGCCGCCGCACCAGCGCCCGCGCGATCTCCAGGCGCTGGCGCTGGCCGCCGGAGAAGTTGCGCCCGTCCTGCTCGACCCGGCTGTGGATGCCGCCCGCCCGGCGCGCGACGACCTCGTACAGGGCCGCGTCCTCGAGGGCCGCCACGACCGCGTCGTCCGGGATCGAGGGGTCCCACAGCGCGACGTTGTCGCGCACCGTGCCCTCGAAGAGGAAGACGTCCTGGTCGACGAAGGAGACCGAGGCGGCGAGCGCCCCGCGCGGGATGTCCTCCAGGCGCTGCCCGTCGATGCGGATCGTGCCTTCCCAGGGCGCGTAGAGACCCGAAATCAGCCGGGACACCGTGGACTTGCCGCTTCCGGAGCCGCCGACGAGGGCCACCTGCTGACCCGGGCCGACGGTCAGCGAGAACCCGGTGAGCAGGGGCTTGTCGAGCGGGCTGTAGCCGAAGGTGATGTCTTCGAGCGTCACATGGCCCGTGAGGCGGCGCGTGCTCGCGGCCGGCTCGGGGCGGGTGTGCAGGGCGTCGACGGGGAAGTTCTCGACGTCCTTGAGCCGGGCCACGTCGGCCGCGAAGTCCTGGATGCGGCCCGCCACGCCGTTGAGCCGGGTGACCGGCGCGGTGAAGCGGGTCACCAGGGCCTGGAACGCGACGAGCAGCCCGATCGAGATGTGCCCCTCCACCGCCCGCAGCCCGCCGATCCACAGGATCAGCGCGCTGTTGAGGGTGGCGAGCAAGGGCGCGACGACGCCGAGCCAGGCGCTCGGCACGCCCAGGCGCTGCTGCTCCTCCAGGGTCGTGGCGTGCTGGCCGGCCCAGCGGCGGAAGTACCCGTTCTCGCCCCCGGTGGCCTTCATCGTCTCGATCAGCTGGAGCCCGGTGTACGAGGTGTTGGTGAGCCGCGCGCTGTCGGCGCGCAGCTTCTGCGTGCGCGTTGCCCTGAGCCGTACGACGATGCGCATCGCCACCACGTTGAGCAGCGCGATGCCCACCCCGATGACGGTCAGCTGCGGATCATAGGTCCACAGCAGGAAGGCGTAGAGCAGCACGACGATGCCGTCCACGGCCGCCGCGGTCAGATCGCGTGCCAGCGTCTCGGCGACCGCGTCGTTGGACTGGAGCCGCTGCACGAGGTCGGCGGGGCTGCGCTGCGCGAAGAACGTGACCGGGAGCCGCAGCAGATGCCGGAAGAACCGGGCGCTGCTGAGCGTGGACGAGATGATGCGCCCCCGCAGCAGATTCGCCTGCTGGAGCCAGGTCAGGACGACGGTGAGCGCCACCATGGTGCCCATTGCCGCGAACAGCACGCCCAGCAGCGAGGTCTGATGGCCTATCAGAAACAGATCGATGTACGTACGGCTCAGCGCGGGCAGTGTCGCGCCGACCGCCACGAGCAGCAGGCTGGCGAGCAGTGAGGCCAGCATGGTGCCCGTGGTGCCGCGAAGGCGCGCGGGCAGCGCGCCCATGACGCCGGGCTTGCGTCCGCCGCGCCGGAAGTCGGGGCCGGGTTCCAGGACGAGGACGACACCGGTGAAGCTGGTGTCGAAGTCCTCCGTCGGTACGAACCGGCGGCCCTTGTCCGGGTCGTTGATGTGCACGCCCCGCCGGCCGAGACGCCGTCCCATGCCGTCGTACACGACGTAGTGGTTGAACTCCCAGAACAGGATGGCGGGCCCCTGCACCTCGGCGAGCGCGGCCGGCTCCATCTGCATGCCCTTGGCCGTGAGCCCGTAACTGCGGGCCGCCTTCAGGACGTTGCTGGCCCGCGAGCCGTCGCGTGAGACGCCGCACGCGATGCGCAGTTCCTCGAGGGGAACGTGGCGACCGTGGTGGGCGAGCACCATGGCGAGGGAGGCGGCACCGCACTCCAGGGCTTCCATCTGGAGGACGGTGGGGCTGCGCACGGTCTTGGTCCGCCCGGCCTTGGGTACCTGGCGACCGCGTGAACGACGGCTGCCGCCGGGGGAGGTGGCGGGGCGTCGGCGCCCGTGGCCGGTGGGCGGGAGCTGTGGGGCGGTGGGGGATGCGTGGGGTGCGGTCACGGGAGCAGCCAATCGATGGGACGCCGGTCGGCCAGGTGGACGGTGCCGGTGGCCAGGGTCATGGAGTCGACGGTGAACGGCGGTCCGTCGGCCGACGACCAGCGGTAGCCGGACTTCGTGCCGGGCGCGGCATCGAGCTTCACGAGGACCCCCACGGGCCTGCCGTGCTGCGAGAACTGCTCGGCGAGCTGGGCGTCGCCGAGGAACGCGGCGATCTGCTGCTGGGTCTGCGGAGCCCTGCCGACCGCGGCCACCCGGCCGCGCAGCACCCCGTACTGTTCGGCGGGCACGGACTGCACGGTGAGGTCGACGGAGGCGCCCGCGGGGACGCTCGCGACGCTGTCGCCGGGCAGGTACAGCATCACCATCAGCGGGTCGTCGGCGCCGCCGGTCCGCTCCACGCTCGCCACGTTCGCGCCGGTGGCGACGACCGAGCCGATGGTCGCGGAGAGGCTGGTGAGACGGCCCGCGGCGATCGCGCGGACGGTCCGGTCGCCTTGCGCGGTACGCACCTTGAGGAGCGGCGCGTCGGCCGCGAGGGCCTGGCCCTCCTTGGCGTACACCCCGGTGATCTGGCCCGCGACCGGGCTCTGCAGGACATAGCTGCCCTGCGCGTGTGTGAGGATGCCGGGCGCGTCGATCGTGGAGGAAACGGAACCCGTCACGGCCCAGAAACAGGCTGCGGCCATGACCATCACAGTGACAAAAAGGACGAGCCTGCCCTGCGGGCGCGCAAAACGCACCGGCAGGTCGATTTCCTCCGGTGACTGCAGTTTGGAAAGGGCCTGTTGGCGAAACTGCAAGAAACTCTTTCCTTAACCGTGAACCATCCGCAAATCATCCGCAAAGCCCCGGAACCGAGGGGGTTCCGGGGCTCACGCGTGATCTCAGAGACCGGCGACGAGGCCCGTGGCCAGGCCGGTGACGGCGCCGGTGTTCACGCCGGTGACCGAGCCGACGAGGCCCGTGACGGAGCCGACGATGCCGGAGACCGGGAGGATCGAGTCGGCGGTGCTGGTCACGTTGCCGAGCGCGGTGCCGACGAGGCCGCCGGACACGTTGTCGAGGTCGGCGTCGGAGATCTCGAGGGTCTCAACCTGGGGAGCGTTGTTCATGGTGAGTACTGCCTTTCATGGGGACATTTCCTATCGGGAACTCCTTGCCGGGGCTCCCGCAGTGGCCAGGATCAAAACACGGGGACAGCTTTCACAGCCAATCGCCAGGTGGCCGACCAGGGGTTGGTGAGCGCTCCGAATTGCGGTCGCGTGGAGGTCTGTTCATGAATCGGGGTCAGATTCTTCACGAGCTTCACGAGTTGAATTCCTGGCGCCCGGAGCTCACTTTTCCCAACTGGGACACTCCCGCCCCAAACCCCCGCCCCCCGGTCCGGACCCGAGGCCGGTCCGTGACCTCGGTGACGGGGTTGCGCATGGGATGTGCAGGTTTTCGGAAGGCGGTCTTCCGCTTGCCTCGGAGGCATATGCAGGGCGCCGGACGCTGTGCGTCGGATGAGGTCGCCCGCCCTTGAGGGGCGCGTGGGGCTGAGACATGTGCGGCTCCGCCGCGATGAGGGTGCCCCCTGGTCGAGCGAAGCCGAGAACTCGCGGGAGCGACCAGCCGCAGACGGCCCGCGGCCCAATGGCCGCCGTTCGAAGCCCCCTCGCAGGACAAGTCGGCCAGGATCGGCCGGCCCCGCCGGGTGGCGTGGCGGGGGCCCTCACCCGTCAGAACTGGTCACCTGTCCAGGAGATGACGCGGGAGTGAACACCCGTGGGGCAGCCGCTCCGGCCGCAGGCGGCCCGGCGTGGACCAGCCACGAAACCCATCCATGGGTGGCGGGGGGTGGTCCTCCGGGTGAAGTGTGCGCGAGGATGGCGTCATGACCGCGGCTCATCGCGCCATGGACCAGTTGCAATCATGGCCGAACCTGGTAAGTGGCCCACCCGGGTGCGCAGTTGGGGAGGCACTTTTCGCGGCCGAATACGAAGTGGTGCATTTCCATTCCGGATTCGCGGCCGATCTGCACCTCACCCACACGGCGATCGAGCGACTGCGTCCCGAGCTGCGGCACAGCACGGCGATCCGGCTGAAGCCGGGGTCCGCGTGGGTGACCATACTGCTCGACTGCGACTCGGATGTGGACCTGCTGCTCACGCTGGTCAGTGTCGCCCTCAAGGCCCACACCGGCAGCCCGCCGAGCCCCCTTCCTTCCCCGTGCACGTGGTACCGCCCCGCGGTTCCGCTTCAGCGCGTACGGGAACGGGCCGTCCTGGAGCTCCCGGCGGCGGGCATGTTCCCTGCCGCGCGGCGGGCGGTCGGACGGTTCTTGCCGCATGGGCCCCGGGCGGTCTGAGGTCTGCGTTCTGAGCGGTGGTCCTGGCCGGGTCGGTGGCTGAACCCCGTTCAGTTGAACACTCGTTGGCGGGGCGGGGCGCGCGGGCTAGCATCCACGGCCAGTAGCGCATCCCGATCTTGATGCATCGGTCCGCCAAGGAGGACGACATGAGCACCGCCCCGGAATCCCAGTTCGACCTGCTCGTGCACCGGATGACATGGGAGGCCGAGGACGTTCTCTCCGTCGAGCTGGTCCACCCCGAGGGCAAGCCGCTGGCCGCCTGGGAAGCGGGTGCGCACATCGACGTCCATGCCGGTGACCACATCCGCCAGTACAGCCTCTGCGGCGACCCGGGTGATGTCGGCCGCTACCGTATCGGGGTCCTCAACGAACCGTCCTCGCGCGGGGGTTCGCGGCACCTTCACACCCAGGTTCGCCCGGGGGACACCCTCACCGTGAAGGGGCCGCGCAACCACTTCGCCCTGGTGGAGGCCGAGTCGTACCTCTTCATCGCGGGCGGCATCGGCATCACGCCGATCCTCGCCCAGGCGAAGGAGGCCGGCGCGCACGGGCGGCCGTGGCAGCTCTGGCACGGCGGACGCACGCGCGCCTCCATGGCCTTCGGTGACGAGCTGCTCGAACTCGTCGCCGAGGAGCGAGCGGTGACCTTCCACCCCTTCGACGAGCACGGCCACCTCGACCTCGGCCACATCCTCGCCCAGGCCGGGCCCACCACTCACGTCTACTGCTGCGGGCCCGAGCCGCTCCTGGTCGCCGTCGAGGAGAAGTGTGCCGAACTCGGCCTGCGCGACCGCCTGCACGTCGAGCGATTCGCCGCCGCCGAGGTTGCGGCTCCCCAGGGTGGTGAGCTCGGGTTCGAGGTGGAGTGCCGCCGCTCGGGGCGCACCCTTCAGGTCGGCCCCGAGGAGTCCATCGTCGAGGCACTCGAAGACGCCGGGATCCCGATCGAGACGTCCTGCCGCGAAGGCGTCTGCGGCACCTGCGAGACCGCCGTGCTCGACGGCACCCCGGACCACCGGGACATGGTGCTCACCGCTGATGAGCAGGACGCGGGCGACGTGATGATGCTGTGCGTCTCGCGCTGCTCCTCCGGCCGTCTGGTGCTCGACGTCTGATCCGCGAGATCCGTGAGAGCTGTGCGCGCCCATGCGTCCCGCCCGACGGAAGCCGGGCGGGTCTCATGCCGCACGGGCTCATGCGCCCGGGCCGTCAACGGAACATCAACGGCTTTGCAGGGACTGGACGTTGTCGCCGAACGTCCAGTTCTTCGATCCGTCCCAGTTGATGGACCACGTCATCAGGCCCTTGAGCGCACCGCCGTAGGTGTGCCACGCCTGAGACACCTGACTTGTCGTCATATAGCCGCCGCCTGCGCCAGGTTGTGCGGGCAGGCCCGGCACCTGCTTGTCGTACGGCACCTTGATCGTGGTGCCCTGGACGACGAGGCCCTTGTTGAGACAGCTGGTCTGCGCGGTGAATCCGGCGACCGTGCCGGCCTCGTACGAATCACCGGAACAGCCGTACATGCTGCCGTTGTAGTACTGCATGTTGAGCCACCACAGCCGGCCGTTGTCCGCGTACTTCTTCACGATGGGCAGGTACGCGCCCCAGATCGAGCCGTACGTCACGCTGCCCCCGGTGACGTACGCCGTCTCCGGGGCCATCGTCAGGCCGAAGTTCGAGGGCATCCGGGCGAGCACGCCGTCGATGATGCGGATGAGGTTGGCCTGCGAGGCCGACAGGGTGCTGATGTTTCCGCTGCCCACCAGGCCGGTCTCGATGTCGATGTCGATGCCGTCGAAGTTGTACTGCTCGAGGATCGGCACGATGGTCGCCACGAACCGGTCGGCGACGGCGCTCGAACCGAGGTCGATGCCGGCCGCGGCCCCGCCGATGGACATGAGGACCGTCTGGCCGGACGCCTTCGCCTGACACATTTCGGCGGGCGTGGGCACCTTGACCGTCGAGTCCATGCCGTCCTCCCACAGCACGGTGCCGTCCGAGCGGATCACGGGGAAGGCCGCGTTGATGACGTTGTAGCCGTGGCCGGCGATGCGGGAATCGGTCACCGGGATCCAGCCCAGCGGCGGATGAACGCCGTTGGCGGCGCCGTCCCAGTTCTCCCAGTGCCCCTGGAGCACCTTGCCCGAGGGTCTCGACCTGACCGCGCAGGTGTCGGCCCGAGACGCGCCCGGCGCCGCGGCCACCGGGGCCTGCGCGGCGAGAGCCAGCGCCAGACCTGCTCCCAGCAGACGTAACGTACGACCGATCATGCTGTGCTCCTTGCCTCCGGGAGCGGCTGTGTGGGGGCGCGGCGGCTCCTGGACCGTGGGGGGACCTGAGGAGGTGCGAGGGGGTGGCGCCCCACACCGTAGATTGGTCCAGACCTTCCGTCAATCGTGCGGGAGGCATCAACACGCTTACGGCCAGGCCGTGTTGAGGGTCAGGCCCTTGTCGTCGTCCACTCGTACGCCCGCTCCGCGCTGAACTCGCGCTGGCCGCCCGGGAAGAGCAGTCCCGCTGTCGCGAACGCGGGGTCGTCGGCGCTCTGGGGCAGGTAGGGGACGGCGATGCAGCGCATCCCGGCGGCGTGCGCGGCCGCCGCTCCGGGCGGAGCGTCCTCCAGGATCACGCAGTCGGCGGGCGCGGCGCCGAGGCGGCGGGCTGCTTCCAGGAAGACGTCCGGCTCGGGCTTGCCGTGCTCGACCTCCTCGGCCGACACCACGAGCTCCATGAAGGAATCGAGGCCGGTGCCCGCGAGGATCGCCTCGATCGCGGAGCGTGAGGAACCCGAGGCCACCGCCATCCGTACGCCCTCCGCGTGCAGCCGCTCCACGAACTTGCGCATCTCGGGGAAGGCCTCGGTGGAAGCGCGGGCCAGCTCCAGATAGGCCGCGTTCTTCGCCGCCAGCATCTCCTCGACCGGGCCGGTCAGGGTGTGCTGCCGGTCCAGGATCTCCAGCGTCTCGCGTGTTCCGATGCCGATGAAGCGGGCGTGCTGCTCCCAGGTGAAGTCGGGGAGGCCGTAGCGCGCGAGCACCTGGCGCGCGGCTTCGTAATAGTTCGGCTCGCTGTCCACGAGTGTGCCGTCGAGATCGAAGATGACCGAAGTGGCGCGTGATGTGCTCATGTGTCCCAGCATGCCAAGGGGTGGAGGCGTTCCACGTCGGTCACGTGGCCGAGGCTTCCGACGCGGCCCACTGGGCGGGAGCCGGAGCCGGAGCCGGAGCCGGGGCCGGGGCCAGGGCCAGGGCCAGGGCCGGAGCCGGGGCCAGGGCCGGAGCGGGGGCCTTGTCGCGCCCGCTCCGCGGCAGCAGCCCGCTCCGCTCACTTCGCGGAGGCGCGCCCCACCGACTCGACCAGCGGGAGCAGCCGGTGCGCCACCCGCTCGCGCAGCGCCACTTCCGTACGGGTGCGGACGACGCCCGGGAGCTGGATGAGGTGCTGGATGACGTCTTCGAGGTGGGCGTTGTCGCGGGCCGCGACCCGGGTCAGGAGATCGCCGCCGCCGGTGATCGAGAACGCCTCGATGATCTCGGGCACCGCCGCGAGCGCGTCGCCGACCTCGTCCAGGTGGCCCTGGGTCACCTCGATGTGGACGAAGGCGAGCACCGGGTGGCCGAGGGCCGCGGGGGAGAGCGCGGGGCCGGTGCCGGTGATCACGCCGTCCCGCTCCATCCGGTCGAGCCGGGCCTGGAGCGTGCCGCGGGCGACGCCGAGGATGCGCGCGTACTCGCGGATGCTGGTCCGCGGCTGCTCGATGAGCAACCGCAGGATCCGGGTGTCGAGTGTGTCCACCGTCATGTCCCGTTGGCTCCCTTCTGGTCCTGTTGACAGAGCTTTGACTGTACCAATGGCGCAGTGATTCTGAGCTCGGTTGAGCCAGTATCACTCCGGATGTTTTCCTCTGAAGGTAGATGGCGCCGCGCAGCGCGCGGGACGGTGACGACGCCGGTCCTGACCCAGCGGCGCCTTTGTCATGCCTGAGGCGAATGTGCGAGTAAAGGGGGCGCGGCGACCGTCGTGAAGAGGATGTTTGTGGCTCCGGACCCGGGGCTTTTGCGACTGCGTGTTTCACTGCGGGCCGTTCTCGGCGTGAGCCTGTCGGTGACCGCGGCGGAACTCTGCGGGCTCCCCCTGCCCGCGTCGATCACCGCGGGCCTCGCCTCGCTGCTCGCGCTCTTCACGGTCGGCGACGCCACGGTCCGCTCCCAGGCGGTCACCACCGCGCTGCTTCCCGCCGTCGGATTCCCGGTGCTCGCCCTGGCGGCCGCGCTGCACGGCACCCCGCTGCTGCGCGACGCCTGCTGGCTCGCGGTGATCTTCGCAGGGGTGTACGCGCGGCGCTGGGGCCCGCGTGGCCAGGCGCTCGGGATCTTCGCCTTCATGATGTTCTTCACGACCCAGTTCCTGCACGCGGTTCCCTCTCAACTGCCCGAACTCTACGGGGCAGTTGCACTCGCGATCGCGGCCTCGGCGGGGGTCAGGTTCGGTCTTTGGTGCATCGAGCGGCGCACCTCACCGCCGGCGGCTCCGGCCCCGCTGACCGGGCGCGGACTCGCCCACCCCACCACCCGCCAGGCCTTCCAGGCGACGGTGGCCTGCGGGATCGCGCTCGGTGTGGGCCAGGTGCTCTCCGAGGCCCGCTGGTACTGGGCCGTCGGCGCCGCCTGGTGGATCTTCGTCAACACCGCGTCGCGCGGCGAGACCCTGGTGCGCGGCTTCCGCCGGGTGCTCGGCACGGTCACCGGCATCGCCGCCGGGCTGCTCGTCGCGATCCCGCTGCACGGAGCGCCGGCCCCCACCGCGGTGCTGGTCGCGGTGTGCGTCTTCGGCATCTTCTACACGGCCGCGCCCAGCTACAGCTGGATGATGTTCTTCGTCACCGTCATGGCGGGTCTGCTCTACGGACTGCTCGGCGTGCTGCACCCCGGGCTGCTCGTGCTCCGCGTCCAGGAGACGGCGGTGGGCGCGCTCGGCGCGGTCGTCGGCGTGGCCCTGGTGCTGCCGGTCAGTACGCACGCCGCCACCGACGCGTGGATCCAGCGGGCCCTGCACTGTGTACGCCGCTGCACCGCGGCGGCCGCGCACCGGCTCGCCGGGGACGAGAGCGCCGACCCCGCGCCCCGCGCGGCCGAACTGGAACTCCTTCTCGGCCGCGTACGCCACTCGCTGGCCCCGCTGGTCCACCCGCTCAGCCCGTTCCGTGCCCGCAGGGCCCGCGCCCACCAGGTCCTCGTCCTGCTCGACGACTGCGCACGCGAGGTGCGGGGTCTGGCCGCGGTGGCCGCCGACCCGGCCGCCTCGCACGACGCCCGCCTCACTGCGGCGTGCCAGCGCGTGGAGGCGGCCGTGGCGGCCCTGGTCTCGCCGTCGCCCGACCCGTCCCCGTGGACCGCCCTCACCGCGCTCCCGGCCCCCCACCACCACCCGGGCGCGGAGGTCGCCCTCACCCATCTGCACGGCCTGGAGCGGGCCCTGGGAGAGCTGGCCGCACCGCTGAGGTCCTCGCCTCGGGCGGCTCTGGCCGTGGCCTGACCGGGAGGCCAGGCGGCGGCCCCGGCTTCGCTCCTGTCCGGCGGCGGCCTGGCAGGACCACGTCCATGCCCATGGATGATCTGCCCTTCGACGCTCTGCTCTGCGACTTCGACGGCGTGCCGCGGTTGCGGGACCCCGACGGGACGACCGCGCTCGACCGCGCGGCCGGGCTGCCCGAGGGAACGCTGGCCGGTGAGGCGCCCCCGGCCATCCCCTCATCTGGTCTAGACCCCCTGCTAAGTTCGCCGGAGCACAGCGGTGTGCGGGCCGGGTCCCGGAGTGCGGGGCGGCCACGGCGGAGAGGGGCTGCAGGGTGGGCACGGACAGGGTCGCGCGGGCATTCATCGGGTCGTTCACCACGGCGGGCGGGCGCGGGGTGACCGCGGTCGCCGTGGACGAGGCCACCGGGGCGCTCACCCCGCTCGACTCCTCGGACGCTGTCACCAACCCCTCGTTCCTGGTCCCGTCCGAGGACGGGACCGTCCTGTACGCCGTGGGGGAGACCCCGGAGGGAACGGCCGCCGCGTTCGACATCACCGGCCCGGTGCCGCGGCTGCTCGGTGAGCCCGTTTCCGTACGCGGCTCCGGGCCCACCCATCTCGCCCTCGCCGCCGGGCACCTCGTCACCGCCAACTACGACTCCGGCAGCGTCACCGCGCTCCCGGTCCGCCCCGACGGCGGCCTGGGCCCGGCCTCGTCCGTCCTCGCGCACCACGGCTGCGGTCCGCACCCCGACCGCCAGCAGGAGCCGCACGCCCACCAGGTGCTGGCCGACCCGAGCGGCCGCTGGGTGGTGAGCGTCGACCTCGGCACCGACTCCGTACGCGTCTGTGCACTCGACGCCGAGGCCGGCACCCTGCGCCCGCACTCCGAGACCGTCCTGCGGCCCGGCACCGGCCCCCGCCACCTCGCCTTCCACCCCGCGGGCGGCCACGCGTACGTCCTCAACGAGCTCGTGCCGACGCTCACCGTGTGCCGTTGGGACGCGGAGCGCGGCGCCCTCGAACCCCTCCACGAAGCGCCCGTCGTCGAGGACGGGGTGAGCACGACCACGTACCCCTCCGAGGTTGTCGTCGCCCTCGACGGGCGCTTCGCATGGGCGGCCAACCGCGGGCACGACTCGATCGCCGTTGTCGCCCTTGACGGGGCAGGCGAGAAGGCCCGCCTCGTCACCACCGTGGACTGCGGCGGGCACTGGCCGCGCGATCTCACCCTGGACCCGTCCGGACGCCGTCTGTACGCCGCCAACGAGCGCTCCGGCGACGTGACCTGGTTCGACATCGACCCGGCCACCGGCATCCCCACCCGGGCCGGCTCCATCGAGGCGCCCGCCGCCTCGTGCGTCGTGTTCCGCTGAGCATCGATAGCGAGGCGATCATCAACAAAGCGGGGCCCGCACCGGTTCTCCGGTGCGGGCCCCGCCTTTCGTTTCGTACGGACGGTCAGTGGACCGGCGATCCCTGCGGCTGCGGGGTGATGCCCAGCGCGGCCGCGTACTGCGACAGGACCAGCTTGCCGATCGCCGGGTAGGCGCCGAGCGCCTCGGCGATCGCGCACTCGGCTTCCTTGGCGGCGGCGTCGAGCAGCCCCTCGGCCACCTCCGGGCCGATCAGGTACGGGGCGACGGCGAGCTGCACCGAACCCGAGCCGCGCAGCTGAGCGGCCATCGCCGCGATCGCGCCCTCCTGGTCGAGGGCGGCGGCCATCACCGGCACGGCGAGGCGCGCGGCGAGCAGCATGCCGGTGATCCCGGCGGCCTGGACGGCCTCCTCGCCGCCCACCGTCGCCAGGATGATCCCGTCGGCGGCGGTCGCGACCGTGAAGAGCCGGGCGCGGTCGGCGCGGGCCAGACCGGCCTCGGAGAGCCGCACGTGCAGGCCCTCGGCGAGCAGCGGGTGCGGGCCGAGCACATCGGTCAGCTCGGCGGCCGTGCGGCTGTCCATGATCGCCTGACGTATGCGGCGCATCAGGGCGCTGTCGGGGCCCGCGAGCAGCGGGACGACCACGGCGGCCGGGCCCTCGGGCTCGGCGACCTCGCGGCCCGCGGCACGCGCCTGCTCGACGCGCGCGCTGCGCTCGGCGGCGGTGTGGGCGAGAACGGCGTCGAGCGTGGGGTACTCGGCGGATTCGGCTTCGGTGCTGTCCAGGTAGCCGATGCGGGCGTGCAGGCCGGGCAGCTCGGAGCGGGCGATGCTGATGACCTCGTCGGCGAGGCTGCGCACAGCCGGGCCGGGAACGCCGGGAACGGCGAGAACGAGCGCGGGCGCGCCCTCCGGAGCAACCACCGGTTCCGGGCGGCGGTGCCGGCCGGACTGGCGGGGTCGCGGCATTCGTACGGGCAGGCCGGATGCTGGCCCAGTGGGGGTGCTCATGGCGTCGCATGCTACTGGTTTTGCGTGGGCGGCTGTTCGGGGAGGGGACAGCTGAGCGGTATCTGTCCCGTTTTTCCCGGAGAGTGGCATAAAGATCAACTGCCCTGATCTGTCCCGGCCCTCAGTCGCTCAGACGCCCTCGCCGTCACTCGGTCGCGACCCACAACATGCGTGGGTCCCGCGGCAGTCGCAGCTCCCCGGCCGCGAGGCCCGCCGCGATGAGCAGCGAGCCGTCGAGCGGATCCCCGGCCGCCTCGACCCTTCGCGCATACGGCAGTTGGCGGCGGAACTCCTCCTTCAGCGGTGCGAGAAGGGGCTCGCCCAGTTTGAACAGGCCGCCGGTGAGCGCCACTTGGGGCTTCTCGTCGGCGGCCGCCGGGCAGACCGCGGCGGCCGCCTGGACGATGTGCCGGGCCGCCTCCCGCAGAATGCCCGCGGCCACCGGGTCGGCGTCGGCGCAGCCCGCCACCTCGGGCGCGAACGAGGCGAGCACCGCGGGCCGGTCGCTGCGCGGATACAGCAGCCCGGGCAGCTCGCCGGGCGCACCGAACACCGCCGTCAGCCGGTCGAGCAGCGCCACCGAACCACCCCGCCGGCCGTCGTGGGCGCGCAGCGCCGCCTCCAGGCCGGCCCGGCCGATCCAGGCGCCGCTGCCGCAGTCGCCGAGCAGATGCCCCCAGCCGTCGGCCCGCCGCCACCCTGCGAGATCCGTGCCGAGCGCGATCATCCCGGTCCCCGCGGCGACCACCGCCCCGGCCCGCCGGCCGAGCGCGCCCGCATAGGCGGTGACCGCGTCGGCGGCCAGGGCGAGCGTGCGCACGCCGAGCGAACGGGCCAGGGCGCCGGGCAGCTCGGCCCGCAGCTCGTCCCCGAGGGTGGCCATCCCGGCCGCGCCGACCGCCACCGCCGCGATCCGGCCCGCGCCGGTGCCTGCCCTCAACTCCTCGACGGCGGGAAGCAGTTGGCCAAGGAGATGCCCGGCGTCGATCCCGCCGGGACCGGTCCGTACCGGCTCCTTCGAGGCGATGACCTCGGCCGGGGAGCCCGGCTCGGTGCGGCGCAGCGCGAACCGTACGCCGGATCCCCCCGAGTCGACCCCGAGCACCCAGGGCGCGCCGCCGTCCGTCACGGCAGGCGCCAGTCGACGGGCTCGGCGCCCTGCCGCTGGAGAAGTTCGTTCGTACGGCTGAAGGGACGCGAGCCGAAGAAGCCGCGGTCCGCCGACATGGGGGAGGGGTGCGCGGACTCGATCGCCGGGAGGTCGCCGAGCAGCGGACGCAGATTGCGGGCGTCCCGGCCCCACAGCACCGACACGAGCGGGGTGCCGCGCGCGACCAGTGCCCGGATGGCCTGTTCTGTGACCTCCTCCCAGCCCTTGCCCCGGTGGGCGGCGGGCTTGCGGGGCGCTGTCGTGAGCGCCCTGTTGAGCAGCAGCACCCCCTGCCGCGTCCACGGCGTCAGATCGCCGTTCGACGGCCTGGGCAACCCGAGGTCGGAGTTCAGCTCGCGGAAGATGTTCTCCAGACTGCCCGGCAGCGGCCGCACTTCGGGCGCCACCGAGAACGACAGGCCCACCGCATGCCCCGGCGTCGGATACGGGTCCTGGCCGACGATCAGCACCCGCACCTCGTGGAACGGCTGCTGAAAAGCCCGCAGCACATTCGCTCCTGACGGCAGGTAGGTGCGTCCTGCCGCGATCTCCTCCCGAAGGAAGTCGCCCATCGCGGCGACCCTTCCGGCCACGGGTTCCAGTGCGTCCGCCCAGCCGGGCTCGACGATCTCTTTCAACGGTCGTGCTGCCACGGCCGTCACTCTACTGGCGCAGCACCCGCGGCATTCCCGCCCCCGTCAACCTCAGCCGATCACCGCCGCCCGTACGCACAGCACGTCCGGCAGGTGCGAGGCGAGCAGGCTCCAGCTGTCGCCGTCGTCCGCGCTCGCGTACACCTCGCCGTTGCGGTTGCCGAAGTACACCCCGGCCGGGTCGGCGTCGTCCGTGCACAGTGCGTCGCGCAGCACCGTGCCGTAGTGGGCGTCCTGCGGCAGGCCCGCAGAGAGCGGCTCCCAGTTCTTGCCCGCGTCCTCGGTGCGGAAGACCCGGCACTTGTTGTCCGCCGGAACCCGGTCGGAGTCGGCCGTGATCGGGAAGACGTAGGCGGTGCCGGAGCGGCGCGGATGGGTGGCGGCCGCGAAGCCGAAGGTGGAGGGCAGGCCCGCGCCGATGTCCGTCCACTGCTCACCGGCGTTGTCGCTTCGGTAGACGCCCCAGTGGTTCTGCAGATAGAGCCGGTCCGGGTCGGCCGGGTCCTGGGCGATCTTGTGGACGCACTGGCCGAACTCCGGGTTCGGGTCCGGCAGGAACACCGCCGAGACGCCCTTGTTCGCGGGGGCCCAGCTCTCCCCGCCGTCCTGTGTGCGGAACACGCCCGCCGTCGACACGGCGACGGTGAGCGCCCGGGTGTCGCGCGGGTCCGTGACGATGGTGTGCAGGCCCTCGCCCCCGCCGCCGGGGACCCACCGCGAGCGCGTCGGATGCTCCCACAGGGGCCGTACGAGCTCGAAGCTCTCGCCGCCGTCCTCCGAGCGGAACAGCGCGGCCGGCTCCGTCCCCGCGTACACCACACCCGGTGCCTCGGGTCCCGCCGGGCGCAGCTGCCACACCCGCTCAAGGGAAGCCCCCGTGAACTCGGGGAACTTCACCGCCGGTTGCTTCGGCTCGGTCCAGGTCCGGCCCAGGTCGTCGGAGTGGAACACCGACGGGCCCCAGTGCATGCTGTCCCCGCCGACCAGAAGCCGGGGCGACGGCTGGTACCGGGTGTCGATGGCGACGGAGTACACCGCCTGGGCGTTGAAGTGCGGCCCTTCGAACTCCCAGGTCCCGCCGCGCCTGCGGCCGACGAAGAGCCCCTTGCGCGTACCCACCGTGAGCAATACCTCGGTCATGCCGGTCCCTCCAAAACGCCGTTGTTCCGGATAGTGGCCAGTGTGCACCCGGCCACTGACAACGGCCTCCAAGACGGGAAAGAGGCAGCTCAGAGGGGTTCTGTCACGGCTTCCACGAGGTACGGCAGGAATTGCTCGGCCAAAGCGCCGGGCGCCGGGGCATCCGGCTCCACATAACTCTGACCGAGCGCCCCCTCACGTAGCGCGACCACGACCCGAACGAGTTCCGCCAGATCCCCGCGCGGCCGGAGCCCGGCCCTCGCCAGCAGGCCGCCGAGCAGGGCCGCCGCCTGCTCGCGCAGCCGCGCGTCATGATCGGCGAGCCGGGCGGCCGCCTCCGGATTGCGGATCGCGTACAGGGTGAACTCGGTGGTCACCAGGAACCAGGTGCGCTCGTCGGGCTCGACGTGCGCGAGCAGCGAGGCGATCCGCGTCACTGACAGATCGCGGTCGTCCGTCTCGTCGGCCAGCCTGGTGATCCGCTCCAGCTCGCGTGCCGCGTGCGCGTCGAAGAGGGCGAAGAACAGCTCCTCCTTGGAGGAGAAGTTGGAGTAGAACGCGCCGCGCGTGTAGCCCGCTCGCCGGCAGACGTCCTCGATCCTGGCCGCCCCGAAGCCGGACTCGGCGAACACCTCCAGCGCGGCGTCGAGCAGCCGTGCCAGCGTCTGCGGCCGCCGCTTCGTCGTTCCCTTGGGCACGTGTCGCTCCCGGACCCTTGACAGCGCGTACGCACTCGGAAAGCATCCGAACGCGTATCGGATACGTGAATGTATCCGATATGAGCTCTCCGGCAACTCCCTTCGCCCCACCCGCAACTCCCCCCCCAGGAGGAACGCACATGAGTGACGAAGGCGCGGCTCCGGCCCCCGCCGAGGTGATCGCGGGCGCGGCGGGCCCCATGCCCGAAGGGGTCACCATTCCCCTGCCGCCCGTCTTCGAGGACGTCGAGGAGGAGCGCCGCTACCGCAAGGAGCAACTCGCCGCCGGATTCCGGCTGTTCGGCCGCTTCGGCTTCTCCGAAGGCGTGGCCGGGCACATCACCGTTCGCGACCCGGAGCACACCGACCGGTTCTGGGTGAACCCGTTCGGCATGAGCTTCGGCCGGATCAAGGCGTCCGACCTGATCCTCGTCGACCACGCGGGCAACCTCGTGCACGGCACCCGCCCGGTGAACCGCGCCGCGTTCGTCATCCACGCGGCCGTCCACCAGGCCCGCCCCGACGCGATCGCCGCTGCCCACTCGCACTCCCTGCACGGCAAGGCGTTCTCCTCGCTCGGCATCCCGCTCGACCCGATTACCCAGGACGCCTGCGCGTTCTTCGAGGACCACGGCCTCTACGGCGACTACCGGGGCGTCGTCGACGACGCCGAGGAGGGCAAGCGGATCGCGGCCGCCCTCGGCGCGTACAAGGCGGTGATCCTCCAGAACCACGGGCTGCTCACCGTCGGGCACTCCGTCGCCGAGGCGGTGTGGTGGTTCATCACCATGGAGCGCTCCTGCCAGGCCCAGCTCCTCGCCATGGCCGCCGGCACCCCCCGGCACATCGACCGCGACACCGCCCTGCACACCCGCGGCCAGCTCGGCGGCCACTTCGCGGGCTGGTTCCAGGCCCAGCCGCTCTACGAGCAGATCGCCGACTCCGACCCGGATCACGTCAACTAGCTGTCTCCATAAGGGATTTCGGGCCGGACGCGGCATGGCCGACATCACCGGGGAGGCCGCCGAGTCCTTCGTCGCCGCGCACCCGTCCAGCGACCCGCGCAGGGGCGGGCAGTCACCGGAGCGTGGAGCGCCGGGACGACGACGGATCGTGGACGTGCATCGCGTACCACGGCGACAGCGCGACGAAGGGTCCGTTCACCGGAGTGGGCGAACCCTTCCAAGTCCCTTGAAATACAGGGAAGCCGAGTGTCAGACCGAGCGGTGGTACTGGTCCGGCACGTGCACGTCGCCGCCCAGTTCGCGGGCCGCCTGGCGGGCCCACGACGGGTTGCGCAGGAGCTCGCGGCCCAGCAGGATCGCGTCCGCCTCGCCGTTCGCGAGGATCTTCTCGGCCTGCGCCGGCTCGGTGATCAGGCCGACGGCCGCGACCGCGAGCGGGCTCTCGTTGTGCACGCGCTCGGCGAACGGCACCTGGTAGCCGGGCCCCGTCGGAATGCGTACGCCCGAGGCGTTGCCGCCGGTCGACACATCCAGGAGGTCCACGCCGTGCTCCTTGAGCAGCGCGGCCAGGCGCACGGTCTCGTCGGCGCTCCAGCCGCCCTCCTCCAGCCAGTCGGTGGCGGAGATGCGGAAGAAGAGCGGCAGCTCCTCGGGCCACACGGCGCGTACGGCATCGGTGACTTCGAGGGCGAAGCGGGTGCGGTTCTCGAACGAGCCGCCGTACTCGTCGGTGCGCTTGTTGGAGTGCGGGGAGAGGAACTGGCCGATCAGGTAGCCGTGCGCACCGTGGATCTCGACGACCTTGAACCCGGCGTCGAGGGCCCGACGGGCAGCATCGGCGAACTGGCCGACGATTTCCCTGATGTGATCAATCGTCAGCTCGGTGGGGACGGTGTGGCGCTCGTCCCAGGCCACCGCGCTCGGGCCGACCGGCTGCCAGCCCTCCTCGCTGTCCGGGGCCAGCGGCGCCCCGCCCAGCCAGGGGCGGTCCGTGGAGGCCTTGCGGCCGGCGTGTGCGATCTGGATGCCGGGGACGGTGCCCTGGCCCTCCAGGAACGTGGTGATACGGCGCAGCGCCTCGACCTGGGTGTCGTTCCAGATGCCGAGGTCTGCGGGCGAGATCCGGCCCTCGGGGCTGACGGCCGTGGCCTCGACCAGGATCAGGCCGGTGCCGCCGGCGGCGCGGGCCGCGTAGTGGGCGAAGTGCCAGTCGTGGGCCACGCCCGCGTTCGGCCCGAAGACCTCGGCCGAGTACTGGCACATCGGCGCCATCCAGACCCGGTTCGGGACGGTCACGGACCGCAGGGTGTAGGGCTCGAAGAGGGCACTCGCAGCAGGCACGGCAGACTCCAGTCGACATGACCCGGGGCGCCGGTACGGCGCCGGGAACGCTTCGTACGATAGCTCTCGTAGTACGGGGGATGTCAAACTACGACGAGTCTCGTACAATGAGCTCCGTGACCACCGCCACGAACACCCGTGAACTCGCCCATCCGGCGCGCGACGAGATCCGCCTGGAGTGCGTCCTGCACGCGCTGTCCGACCCGATGCGGATGCGGGTGGTCCGGGCGCTCGCCACGACCGAGGACGAGCTCTCCTGCTCGCACTTCGTGCTGCCCGTCACCAAGTCGACGACCACCCACCACTTCCGCGTGCTGCGCGAGGCCGGCGTGATCGAGCAGGTCTACCGGGGCACCGCCAAGATGAACGGCCTGCGCCGCGCCGACCTCGACGCCCTCTTCCCCGGCCTGCTCGACAACATTCTGGACGCGGCGCGACGAGAGGCCGGGCGGCTCGGCGACGACGCCTGAGCTGCTCCGGCAGGGCCATCCGGGCGCGGCCTCAGCCCCTACCCAGCGCCGCCGTAAGGAGCCCGTCCCAGTCGGGGATCTTCACCGAGCGGCGCCCGAGCGACTCGCCGAGCTCGGCCTCGGCGCGCTCGATCGCCAGCCAGCCCTGCCAGGTCACCGGGTGAAGACCCAACTCCCGCAGCGCGTCGAGGGGTTCGGCCGCCACCGGGCGCCCGGCGAGACGCGGGGCGTCCTGAAGGAGTGAGGTCACCGTCTCCTTCGCGCAGGGGCGGTTGGTGCCGATCACGCCCGTCGGGCCGCGCTTGATCCAGCCCGCCACGTACTCGCCCGGCGACGCGGTCCCCTCGCGCAGCACCCGGCCCGCCGCGTGCGGCACCGTCCCGGTCGCCGGGTCGAACGGCAGCCCCTGCGGAGGCACCCCGCGGTAGCCGACCGCCCGCAGCACCAGCTGCGCCTCGATGTCCTCGTACGTGCCGGTGCCGAGCACCCCGCCCGCGCCGTCCGGCACCGTCCGCTCGAAGCGCACCGCGCCCACCCTGCCGTTCCGCTCCAAAAGCTCCACGGGGCGCAGATAGAACCGCAGGTGAAGTCGGCGTACGCCGGCCCGCTGTCCGCGCCCGACCCAGCCGCGCAGCACCTCCACATTGCGCCGGACCGCGCCCGGCAATGCCGAAGGGTCCACGAAGTCCGGGTCCCGGGCCAGCTCGACGGCGTCCACCGTCACGTCCGCGCCCGGCAGCGCGCCCAGCTCCCGCAGCTCCTTGGTGGTGAAGCGGGCCTGCGAGGGGCCGCGCCGGGCCGCCATGTGGACCTCGTGCACCCGGCTGACGGCGAGCGCGCCGAGCGCCGACTGCGGCACATCGGTCGGCCGCAGCTCGTCCGCGCCGCGCGCCAGCATGCGCGCGACGTCCACCGCCACATTGCCCGCGCCGATCACCACGGCCGAGCGGGCGCCCAGGACAAAGGCGTTGGGGTCGCTGTCGGGGTGCGCGCTGTACCAGGACACGAACTCGGTCGCGGAGAAACTGCCCGGCAGGTCCTCGCCGGGAATCCCCAGGTGCCGGTCGGACTTGGCGCCGACGCAGTACACCACCGCGTGGTACAGCCGCAGCAGCAGCTCGGGCGCGACGCCGCCCGGACCCACCTCGACATGCCCCAGAAAGCGGATCCTGCCGTTCTCCAGGACCGTACGCAGATTGTTCTGCAGCGACTTGATCTTCTCGTGGTCCGGGGCGACCCCGTAGCGGACCAGGCCGTACGGGCACGGCAGCCGGTCCAGGACGTCCACATGGACCTCCGCGACCGCGCTCTGCTCCACCAGGCTCTGGGCGGTGTAGACCCCGCTCGGCCCGGATCCGACGACGGCGATGCGCAGCATGGCGGGTGCTCCTTGGGAGAGAGAACCGCAGAAGACCGTAGAGGACCTTCAGGATGGCACCGTCGTGCGCATGGCGGATAGACATCCGCCGCCGGTCAGGGGGTCGGTTCCGGCGGCGCGCCCAGCTCCCAGTCGAGCCCGTACCGCTGGAACAGCTCGGCCCGTAGGGTCGTCGCGTCCATCGGGGCACCCGGAAGGAGTGCGGCGAAGACGGCACCCATCAGGTTGGCCCGCAGCAGCGGGTACTCGGTGTCCACGTCCTGCGAGCCGTACCGCTCCACGGTGTCGCGCAGAAGGGCGGCCAGGCGCTGCTGCTCGGGGCACTGCACGAACCCCTGGGCCTGCAGGATGCCCGCCATGTGGGCCCGCATGAGGACCGGCTGGGAGCGCGTGAGCCCGAGGATCGCGTCTATGGCGCGGGCAAGGCGCTCGTGCCCGTCGGCGGTCTGCGGCTCGCGCTCCAGGCCCGCTTCGAGGGTCAGATGCATGAGGCGGTGCACCGCGGACTGGAGCAGCTGGCGCTTGCCCGGGAAGTAGTACGACACCAGGCCGCGGGCCGAACCGGCCCGGTCCGCGATGTCGCCGAGGGTCGTCGACTCATAGCCACGTTCCGCCACCAGTTCCACAGTGGCTTGCAGCAGCCGCTCGCGAGAACGTCTGCGCAATTCTTCATTGACCGATGCGCTGCGCGGGGACATGCTGTAACTCCTGCGTTGACTGGCTCGGAGCCAATATACTCAGGCTGTCGCGGGACGGTACCCCTTCGCCGGGGTCTGACCTGCGGCGTCGGCTGCTCGTTCGGGGTGACGCGGGGGATCACCCCGAATGGGTGGCCCCCTTTTCTCCGACCCCTTCAGGTCACTCCTTCCGGCTGCTCAGCAGCCCTCCCCGGCCAGTGCGAGCACCGGCAGCAGAGCCTCCGGGCGCTCGTCCACCGGCAGATGGTCGACGAAGTGCACCGCGCAGCCGAGCGTCGCGGCGCCGCCGTCGGCCCGCCGGTCGTCGCCCACCATGAGGACCTCGCCCGGGTCCTGCCCGAGCTCCTCGCAGGCCGCCCTGAACAGCCGCTCGTCCGGCTTCTGCGCCTCGTGCTCGAAGGACAGGACGTACGCGTCCACGAAGTCGTCCATGCCGTGCGCGCGGAAGACCGGCCGCAGGTCCCACCCGATGTTGCTGACCACGCCGATCTTGATGCCGCGCTGCCGCAGCCCGCCGAGCACCTGCTTCGTGTCGGGGTACGGGCGCCAGGCGGCCGGGGTCATGTGGCGGTCGTAGAGCAGGTCGTACAGGCGCGGATCAGGCAGCTCCACCTGCCGCGCGAGACCGGTGTACGTCTCCCGGTGGAGCTCGCCGCTCCGGTCGCGTACGGCCCACAGGTCGGCCAGATGGTCGGGCAGCCGCAGCGGGTTGGCGCCGCCGGGCAGCGCGCCGGCTTCCTCCAACTCCCTTGCGCAGCGGGCGAGTTCGGAGTCCGGAAGGGCTGCGCCGGAGGCGTCGAGGACGGCGGAGAGCCAGTCGTGGACCGGCTCGACGCGGAAGAGTGTGCCGGAGAAGTCGAAGAGAACGCCCTTGATCGTCATGCCCGCGATCCTCGCGCGCTCATCCCCGCCGCTTCAAGGCCCACCGCTCGTGGGCCGCCGCGCTCAGCGTGACGATCGCCACTCCGGTCAGCCAGCCGCCCATCACGTCCGAGAACCAGTGCACCCCCAGGAACAGCCGGGTGAACCCCACGCCGAGCGCCGAGACCGCTCCGATCGCGAGCACGGCCGTACGGGTCCGGCGCCCGGCCCCGTGCAGCGCGAGCAGCCACCCGAGCAGGCCGAAGGCCACCGTCACGCTCAGTGCGTGGCCGGACGGGAACGCGGCATACCCTGCGGAGTCCACCGGGTCCGGCCACTGCGGCCGGTCCCGGTCCACGGCCGCCTTCAGCCCCTGCTGCACGGCCGTACCGAGGCCGCTCGTCGCCGCGACCCACACCGGGAGCAGCCGCTCGCCGCGCCAGAGCAGGACCGCGACGACCACCGCGAGCAGGGCCCGCATCGTCCAGGGATCCCACACCCAGTCGGTCAGGACCCGGTTGACGTGGGTGAGCCCGGGGTCGGCGACGGCCCGGCGGTGCAGCCCGTCGGCGACCGCCCGGTCCAGCGCCATCAGCGGGCCCCACTCGGCCACCACCAGAACCAGCAGGACTCCGGCGAGCAGGGCGCAGACGAGGCCGGCGCGGAGCGGTACGGCCGGGCGCGGGCGGGCCTCGGCGGGAGCGAGCAGCATGGGGAGGATCCAAGCCGACCCGGCCCGGGTATGGCTAGCCCAAGGCGTGCAGGCCCGGCACGAGGGCCACGACGAGCGGCACCGCCGGTACGAGCGCGGCGTACGCGGTCAGCCGCAGGCGGTGGCTCGCGGGGAGCCTCGGGGCTGCCGACAGGAGCCGGTGCACGCGCTGGGGGAGCTGGCCGTCCGGCGCGGGGCAGGGCCCGAACACCCCGCGGTGCTCGTTGAGTTCGACCAGCGCGAGCGCGATCGTGAGGCGGCCGAAGCGGCGGGACGCCACATCGTCGGCGGCCAGTTCCACCAGGCGGTGCATCTCGTCGCGGAACGCGGCGAACACCGGCACCTGCGGGAACCCCCGGGCGAGCGCTCCCGAACAGTGCAGCAGCCAGTCGTGCCGGGCCCGCGCGTGACCGAGCTCATGGGCGAGCACCGCATCGAGCTGACGGCCCTTCAGGCGCTGAAGTGCCGCCGTGGTGATGACCAGTTGGGGCGTCTGGCCCGGCAGCCACCAGGCGTCGGGCCGGGCCGCCTCCAGGACCACCAGACGCTCGCCCGAGGGCTCCTCGCCGGGCAGCAGCGGCGAGCGAAGCCGCAGCTCGGCCCGGCGCCGGCGCCGGCGTGCCCAGCTGTCCCTGACCTCCCGGGTGAGCATCGCCCCGGTCCAGGCGCCGCCGAGGAAGAGCACCACCGCGAGCGCCGCCGACCAGGGGCCGTACGGTCCGAGCGCGTACGCCTCGACGACGGCGCGGGGCGCGGACGCGAAGACCTGGCCGCGCACGGTCTGCCAGGCGGACGCGGCGCTGAAGACCATCGCGAGCCCGAAGCAGAGCAGGACCGCCGCCACCACGCACTGCCACACCCAGAGCGCCACCACGGGCTCGCGCTCGACCCAGTCGGCGCGGGCGAGGAGTCGCGGAGCGGCGACGGCGGACACCAGGCCGAGCACCAGCAACGCGAGGGAGACCGTCATGGTCTCAGCCTATGAGCGGGGCCGCCGTCATAGGTATGGCCGCGGGCACCAAGTGACGCACGCCACGATGGGGCCGCCTTCCGGAAAGCCGCGACGCCGCGACGTGGCCCTGGCCGACGCCTCAGACCGTCACCAGCATCGCGAGCATGGCGATCCCCATCGACAGGCGGCAGGCCAGCGCCAGCTCGGGCCGCGCACTCCAGGAGACGGCCGCCACGGGCCCGCCCCCGCCCGCCGTGGGCAGCAGTCGCACCCCCGTCGACAGGACATAGCCCGCGAAGTACAGCAGCAGCGCCCCGGTCAGCAGCGGAACCCCGCCTGCCGCATGCCCCTCGTGCGCGCCGCCCCCGGCGCCCGGCGTCATCGCGAGCGCCATGTAGACCATCGCCAGCGAGCCCACCGCATGGTGCAGATGGTGCGCCCCGCCCCGCGCCAGCCACAGCGCCCGCAGCGCGGTGCCGCCGAAGATCACCGCGTACCCCGTCAGCATCCACGGCGGTGGAGAGAGGAACGCGGCCGGCACGGCCATCGCGGCCATCCCGAACCCCATCACCGCCTCCCCGCCCGCCGCCGTACGAGCCGGAGGGGAGCCGCTGCGCAGCCGCAGCAGACAGTACGAGCCCGTCGCCGCGCACAGCGCGACGAGCAGCCAGCCGGGCAGCACCGGACCGTGCACGGCGTACCTCCCCGCTCGATGGATCGCCCTGCCGACAGGTCGATGCCCGGCCGCGGGGCCGCATACGCGGGCGCAGGGACACACAGGGGGAGCGCGCGGGAGATCTTCGCCGGTCAGGACCGGTGACGAGAGGCTCGCGGGAGCCGCCGGGCCGTCAGGGGCGGAAGCGCAGCGGGTGGTCGGCCGGGACCTCCACGACCGCGATGCGCACCCCGTCCGGGTCCTGGAGCCACATCTCGATCAGCCCCCACGGCTCGCGCACCGGCGGCCGCACGACCGTCACCCCGCGTCCCACGAGCTCCTCGTGCGCCTGCGCCGCATCCGCCACCTGGAGCCACAGCTGGAGGCCCGGCGCCGGCGGGTGCTCGGCGCGGCCGGACACCTCCAGGAAGCCGCCGCCCAGGAAGTACACCGTGCCGCGCTCCGGCCCCGTACCGAACTCGCGGTAGACGGCGAGCCCGAGCTGTTCGCCGTAGAAGGCGCGCGAACGCTCGGGGTCGGTGGGGCGCAGAAGGGTCCGGCTGCTCAGTACGTGCACCATGACGGGGACCCTAGTGGCCGGGTTACGCTCGGGGCGCCGCCGCAGCGCAATCGAGCAGCAGGGAGACCGCACGATGGACACCGTCAGCCGGGCCGCCGGAGAGCTGAGCTACCGAGCCGCCACCGAAGCCGACGTCGAGGCGCTGGTGCCGCTCATCGAGTCGGCCTACCGCGGCGACTCCAGCCGTGCCGGCTGGACCACCGAGGCCGACATCCTGCAAGGGCAGCGCACCGACCCCGAAGGCGTCCGCGCGGTCATCACGAGTCCCGGCAGCAAGCTGCTCACCGTGGAGCGGGGCGGGGAGCTCGTCGCGTGCTGCCAGCTCGAACACCGCGGTGACGCCGCCTACTTCGGGATGTTCGCGGTCTCTCCCGCCCTCCAGGGCGCGGGCCTCGGCAAGCAGATCATCGCCGAGGCGGAGCGCACCGTCCGCGCCGAGTGGGGCGTGAGCGAGATGCACATGACCGTGATCTCGGTACGGGACGAGCTCATCGCCTTCTACGAGCGGCGCGGCTACCGCCGTACGGGAAAGATGACGCCCTTCCCGTACGGCGACGAGCGCTTCGGCGTGCCGCAGCGCGACGACCTCGAATTCGAGCTGCTCGTCAAGAAGCTGGGCTGAGCGCTACGCGGTGAAGCGGCCGGTGCGGCGGATCTCCGGGTAGTCGGTCGTCGCGCCGTCCAGCTGCAGGGCGCGCACCAGGCGCAGATGGTCCTGGGTGTTGACGGTCCAGCCGATCACCTTGAGCCCGGCCGCGTGGGCCTGCTCGACCGTCTCCAGGGTGAGCCGGTGGATGCTCAGGACCAGGGTCTTCGCGCCGACGGCCCGGGCCCGGTCGATGAGGTCGGGGCCCCAGCTGTCGTCGACGAGCCCGGTGCGCACCCCGGGCACGAGCGAGGCGATCTCGGCGAGCGCCTCGTCGTGGAACGACAGAACCTCCACCCGGCTCACCAGATCGCGCCGCTGGATCACCTCGGCGAGCGCGCGGGCCGCGGCGACGTCCTTGATCTCTGCCTGGACCGGGGTCTTCACCGCGTCGAGGACTTCCTCGAACACGGGGATGCGTTCGCCCTGACCCGCGTCCAGCTCCCGCAGCTCGGCCAGGGTCATCTCGCCGATGGGGCCCCTTCCGTCCGTGGTGCGGTCGACCTCGGCGTCGTGCATGACGACGAGGGCGCCGTCCTTGCTGAGGTGCAGATCTAGTTCGATGGCGTCCATGCCCGCGCGTTCTGCGTGGACGAAGGAACGCAGGGTGTTCTCCGGCTCGACACCCATGACCCCGCGATGACCGATGGTGAGGAACGTCAAGACAGGCCTCGCTTCCGTCGACGGCGGTATTGGCGCGTGCGGCAGTCCCGTGCGCACGCGGCAGGCGCAGCCTAACGGCCCGCCACCTCAACGGACCCCGCCTCGCGCGGGGCATCGGCGTCCCGCGACCGGGTTGACGCGATCCCGAGGACGCGGCCGGTGACGACGGGTGCGACAAGCACTGCGCGGGTACTCACGGGGGCGGCTTTGGGGTGAGGACGTCGGGGCGGAAGGTTTCCGTCCCACCTGTGCGCAACCCGCGCGGGCCAACGCGTGTCACCCGCCCGTGGGCGATTCCTCCCGCCCTTGACGCGACTCGCGCCGACGTCTCATCCGGGGCCGGGCCGGCCGTCGAGACTGTCCGGTTCTCCACCCTGCGGCGGTGTCAGCCGCTCCAGGCCGGCCCGTTGTCCGCCCGCATCGATCGGCGTCGGTCCGTACGCGTCTGCGCCCGATCGCGCCCGTGCCGACCTGATCGCCGACGGCCGGGTCGCGATCACGGCGTTGCCGCAGCCATAGCCGTGCCATTGCCTTAACACAGGAAGAAGAGCGGTGTGACGGCGGGATGGCAGGATAATTTATTGGGAAACCTCTTGAGTGAGGGAACCGAACGCGGATACGGTGTCTTAACGCGAGGTTCTCCTGTGGAGGAAGTGACATGACGGAAATTCTTGTGCAGGACCCGGCCGTGGGGGGCGCAGTATCCGACCGGCGGGTGGTCGACCACCCCGCATGGACCGCGCTCAAGAATGCCGTCGAGGAGATCCGGCCCTGGCAGTCCAAGGACGGTTCCATCGACTTCGACGCCGAGGGCGCCCCGCTCCGCGCCCTCGTCGAGGCCACCCTGGACCAGGTCATAGCCGCGGTCGAGCAGCTCTCCCCGCTCCTGCCGCACGACGAGGCCTACCACCGCGCTCTCGTCGCCGACCTGCGCAAGTGGGCCGACAGCGCCTTCGACGTGCCGGACTTCCTGGACTCGCTGCTGCAGTTCCACCCGGCCGCCGACCGCGCCGACGGACTCCAGCGCCTCGTCCTCTTCCCCATGTACACGCAGAACGGCAACCCCGACCGCAATCTCGAAGCAGTCGTGCTGCGCATGGTGTGGCCCGAGTGGCTCGCGGAGCTGGAAGCCACCCGCTACGACAACCCGCTGTTCTGCGGCATCACCTTCGAGGACTTCACCTCGGGCTACGACACCCACTCGGCCGTCCTCTTCCCCGAGACCATCGCCGTGCGCGAGGCCCCCGAGCGCTTCACCTGGGGCGGCATCTTCTGCGACCGCGAGGCGGCCCGCTTCCGTGCCGTGACCGAGGCCTCCGTCCGCATCCTCGGGCTCGAACTCCCCGAGGACATCCGGGAGATGGTGGCCGACCAGGAGCGCTGTGAGCAGGCCTTCGTGCTCTGGGACATGGTCCACGACCGCACCCACAGCCACGGCGACCTGCCGTTCGACCCGTTCATGATCAAGCAGCGCCAGCCGTTCTGGATGTACGGCCTCGAAGAGCTGCGCTGCGACCTCACCGCCTTCAAGGAGGCCGTGAAGCTGGACGCCGAGGGCAACCGGCACGGCCGTGACGTCCAGTACGCCGTGCTCTTCGACCGGATGTTCCGCTTCCCGGTCTCCGGCGACCGCGTCCGCAACTACGACGGGCTCGGCGGCCAGCTCCTCTTCGCCTACCTGCACAAGCACGACGTGGTGCGCTGGACCGACAACAAGCTGCACATCGACTGGGACCGCGCCCCGCAGGTCACCAACCAGCTGTGCGCCGAGATCGAGAAGCTCTACCGCGACGGCATCGACCGTCCGAAGCTGGTGCACTGGTTCGCCGCGTACGAGCTGGTCTCCACCTACCTCGCCCCGCACCCGGGATCGCGCTGGGCCAAGGGCCCCGACGCCCTGGATCTGTCCCAGCCGCCGCGCAAGCTCGTCGACGACGTGCTTCCGGACGAGTTTCCGCTCAGCATGTTCTATGAGGCGCTCTCCAAGAAGCTGAAGGACGTGATCGCCTCCACCAAGGGGATCACCGCCGCTTCCGCCTCGACCGGGGCTGCCGCGTGAGCTCTCGTACGGAAGGGGCGAGGAAAATGAACAACGGACCTCTCAACGGTGCCGTCATCGCCGTGGCCGGAGCCGCGGGACCGGCCGGCCGGGCCGCGCTGCTGCGGCTCGCCGAGGCGGGCGCGGTCGTCGTCGGCTCCGACCAGGACGCGGCGCGCCTGGCCGAGGCCGTGGACGCGGCGCGGTACGCCCACGGCGGGGCCACCGTCACCGGGGACACCGTCGACCTCCTCGACCTCCAGGCGACCCGTGACTGGGCCGACCGCATCCAGAAGGACTTCGGGCGGATCGACGGCATGGTCCACCTCGTCGGCGGCTGGCGCGGCAGCACCTCCTTCCCGGAGACCGACCTGGCCGACTGGGACTTCCTGGAGAAGCTCCTCATCAAGACCGTCCAGCACACTTCGCTGGCCTTCCACGACGCGCTGCTGCGCAGCGACCGGGGCCGTTTCGTCCTGGTCAGCCAGTCCGGCGCGCACAAGCCCACCGCGAACAACGCCGCGTACAACGCGGGCAAGGCCGCCGCCGAGGCCTGGACGCTGGCGCTGGGCGACTCCTTCCGCAAGGCAGGGGGCGAGAACGGGCCGAGCGCCGCTGCTGCGATCCTGGTGATCAAGGCACTGGTGCACGACGCGATGCGCGCCGAGCGACCCAATGCGAAGTTCGCGGGCTTCACCGACGTCAAGGAACTGGCCGACGCCATCGCCGGCGTCTGGGACCGGCCCGCCCAGGAAGTGAATGGACAGCGCCTGTGGCTGACCCCCAAGCCGTGAGGACCGACGCGCGACAGCACCACGACCCGGCGGTGCGCGGCTTCGCCAGCGACAACTACGCCGGCGCGCACCCCGAGGTCCTCGCGGCCCTCGCGCTCGCCAACGGCGGTCACCAGATCGCGTACGGCGAGGACGACTACACCGACCACCTCCAGCGCGTCATGCACAGCCACTTCGGCGCGGGCGCCGAGGCCTTTCCGGTCTTCAACGGGACCGGGGCCAACGTCACCGCGCTCCAGGCGCTGACCGACCGCTGGGGTGCGGTGGTCTGCGCCGAGACCGCGCACATCAACGTCGACGAGGGCGGCGCTCCCGAGCGCATGGCCGGGCTCAAGCTGCTCACCGTGGCGACGCCCGACGGCAAGCTGACGCCCGAGCTCATCGACCGGCAGGCCTGGGGCTGGGAGGACGAGCACCGCGCGATGCCGCAGGTGGTCTCGATCACCCAGAACACCGAGCTCGGCACGGTCTACACGCCCGACGAGATCCGGGCGATCTGCGAGCACGCCCACGAGCGCGGCATGAAGGTCCACCTCGACGGGGCCCGCATATCCAACGCGGCCGCCTCGCTGAACGTGCCCATGCGTACGTTCACCAACGCGGTCGGGGTCGACGTCCTGTCGTTCGGCGGCACCAAGAACGGGATGCTGTTCGGCGAGGCGATCGTCGTCCTCAACCCGGACGCCGCCCGGCAGATGAAGCACATCCGCAAGATGTCCATGCAGCTCGCCTCTAAGATGCGCTTCGTCTCGGTGCAGTTGGAGGCGCTGCTCGCCAAGGACCTGTGGCTGCGCAACGCCCGGCACGCCAACGCCATGGCCCGGCGCCTCGCCGAGGGCGTGCGCCAGGTCCACGGCGTGGAGATCCTCCACGAGGTGCAGGCCAACGCCGTCTTCGCGCGCCTGCCGCACGACGTGAGCGAGCGGCTCCAGAAGCGCTACCGCTTCTACTTCTGGGACGAGAAGGCCGGCGACGTCCGCTGGATGTGCTCCTTCGACACCACCGAGGATGATGTCGACGGCTTCCTGGCGGCGCTGAAGGAAGAAATGGCCCGCTAACCGACACAGGGCTGAATAGCTATGCGGCCGATCGTAAAGTCATTGACTTGCGGTCGGTCGCATTCGTACGCTCGCGTGCCATGGAGCTCATACAACGCAACCCCCAACTCGCCGCCTATCTCGCTGCGGACGACGTCGTCGACCATCGGCATCCTTTGGTCCGTGAGACGGCCGACCGGCTCGCATCCGGAACCACCGACGCATACTCATACGCCAAGGCCGCCTACGAGTTCGTCCGGGACGAGATCCCTCACTCCCAGGACGCCGGCGACCCGCGGGTGACCTGGCGGGCCTCCGACGTCCTGGCGGAGCGCACCGGCATCTGCTGCGCCAAATCGCACGCCCTGGCCGCGCTGCTGCGCGCCGAAGCGATTCCGGCCGCCCTCTGCTATCAGCGGCTCGCCGACGATGACGGCTCCCACCCGTTCGTGCACGGCCTGGTCGCCGTCAGGCTGCCCGGCAGGGGCGCATGGGCGCGGATCGACGCGCGCGGCAACAAGCCGGGGGTCGACGCCCGGTTCTCGCTCGACGAGGAACGCCTCGCGTGGAAGGTCCGGCCAGAGTTTAATGAAGTGGACTACCCGGTGCTTTACGATGTACCTCATGCGGCGGTCATGAAGGCGCTCAAAGCCGCGCCCGACCGGCCGTCGCTGTGGCCGATCTATCCGACCGAACTGTGAGGCACCACCGATCATGACGCTCGAACTCACCGTGTCCGACGACGTCGGGGCCATCGCACCCGGCTTCACCCACGTCGCCGTCGAGGCGTACGGACTCGTCAACGCGCCCAGTGACGAGGCGAGTTCGGCACTGCTCGACGACGCCGCGCGCCGGCTCGCCGAGCGCCTTGCGGGCCGGGCCCCGCACGAGGACCCGCACATGGCCGCCTGGCGCGCCGCCTACACCGCCTTCGGCTCCAAGCCGAACCGCACCCGCAACTCGGCCGAGGCGCTCGCCAAGCGGGCCCTGGCCGACGGCGGCCTTCCGCGCATCAACCGGCTCGTCGACGTGTACAACGCGATCAGCGTCGCCCACCTCGTCCCGGTCGGCGGCGAGGACACCGATCACATCAAGGGGTCGATGCGTCTGGTGCGGGCCACGGGCGAGGAGCCGTTCCACACCGTCGCGGGCGGCGAGGCGGCCGTCGAGCATCCGGACGCGGGCGAAGTGGTGTGGCGCGACGACGAGGGCGTCACCTGCCGCCGCTGGAACTGGCGGCAGGGGGTGCGGACCAGGCTCACCGAGGAGTCGGTGAACGCGCTCTTCCTCCTGGAGGGCATGGCGCCGCACTGCGACCTGGTCACGGCCGGCGCCGAACTGGCCGAGCTCCTGGAGAAGTTCAGCCCCGGGGCGCGGATCACCGTCCATGCCCCGGTCGCCGTATCCGTACAGAAGTGACGATTCAGCCCTTGGCCTCGGCGGCCTTCACCTGCTCGGGTGTCGGCGCCGTGCCGCCCAGGTGCGCCGGCACCCACCAGGTGTCGCTCGCGTCCTTCGGGCGTACGGGATAGGCGCGCTGGGCCGCTTCGAGCAGCTCCTGGCAGCGCTCGCGCAGCCGCCGCGTGATGGCCCCCGCGAACTGGTCGGTGGGCGCCTCCACGGGCTCGCCGACCCGGATCGTGACGGGGATGTGGCTGCGCTTGAAGTTGCGGGGCCGTCCCTTGGTCCACACCCGCTGGGTGCCCCACAACGCCATCGGGATCAGCGGAACCCCGGCCTCCTGTGCGAGCCGGGCCGCACCCGACTTGAAGCTCTTCAGCGTGAAGGACTGCGAGATCGTCGCCTCCGGGAACACGCCGATCACCTCGCCGGAACGCAGCGAAGCCAGCGCGTGCTGGTAGGCGTCCTCGCCCTGCTTGCGGTCGACCGGGATGTGCTTCATGCCGCGCATCAGCGGGCCGGAGATCTTGTGCCGGAACACCGACTCCTTGGCCATGAAGCGCACAAGCCGCTTCTGTGGCAGCGCCGCGAGTCCGGTGAAGATGAAGTCCAGATAACTGATGTGATTGCTGACGAGCACCGCCCCGCCCGTGCGCGGGATGTTCTCCGAACCCTGGGTGTCGATCTTCAGGTCGAGCGCCTTGAACATCGTGCGTGCGGCGCCGATGACCGGCCGATAGACGAGTTCTGCCATCTGAGGGGAGACCCTTCGTGTGCCCGGGGAGGGTGCTCCCGGAGAATAAGTTACGCAGCCGTAGGTTTTAGGCTTTGGGCAGATGGTGCCCGATGTGGGACGAGCTGGCCAGTCCTGGCGCTGTGCGCAGGGGAGATTCTCGTCACGTCTTCGCAGGTCGGGGCCGGGGGAATCATTGCGGACCGATACGCGCTGCAACCGTACGACAGGGCAGGTAGTGGTGGCGTGAAGACGTGGGCGGGGGCAGTCGTGGAAGGTGGCGTGGTGGACGACGGCGGGCGCAGGCTCGGCGAGGCCGAGCTGGGGCACGGGCTCGGGCGGCGGGCCACCCTGGTGCAGTTCTCCAGCGCCTTCTGCCAGCCCTGCCGGGCGACCCGGCGCACCCTGGCCGAGGTGGCCGCGATGGTGGACGGTGTCGCGCACGTGGAGATCGACGCGGAGGAGCGGCTCGCTCTCGTACGGGACCTGGAGATCGCGCGCACCCCGACCGTGCTCGTGCTGGATGCGGCGGGCCGCATCGTGCGCCGGGCGGCCGGGCAGCCGCGCCGTGCGGACGTCATCGCGGCGCTCGGGCAGGCGGTGTGAGGTGCGCGCCCGCCTTCTCGCCGAGGTCCGCAGTGAGGGATCTCCCATATCCCGGGAGCCACTTGACTGCGACCGCGCCGAATCGTCAGTCTGACGATGTGCCGACAGACCTCCTTCTCTACGGACGCGCCCACGTGGACCTCGCCCGCAACGCGAGTGCGCGCTGTCCGGGCTGCTGAACACCCGCAGCCCCCGTCGGACCCACTGCAGAAGGACAATTCCATGACGGCCTCGCCCGAGCTCCGTACCGCTCAGACCGCCTCTCCCGAACTGTTCAAGTCGGTCTTCCGTCAGCACGCCGCGGGCGTCGCGGTGATCACCGCCCAGAGTGGCGGCCGGCCCGTCGGCTTCACCGCCACCTCGCTCAACTCCGTTGCCGCGGAGCCCCCGTTGATCTCGTTCGGGATCGGCACCGGGTCCTCCAGCTGGCCCGTCGTCGCCGAGGCCGACCACATCGGCGTGCACATACTCGGCGAGCACCAGCAGGACCTGGCGGCCACCTTCGCCCGCAGCGGCGCCGACCGGTTCGGCCCGGCCACCGACTGGCGCACCGGCCCCGAGGGCGTGCCCGTCCTCGACGGCGTCCTGGCCTGGCTGGTGTGCAAGGTGGTGGCCCGCGTTCCGGCCGGGGACCACCGCATCGTGCTCGGCCAGGCGGTCGTCGGCGACCCCGCGGGCGCCGGCCGCCCGCTGCTCTATCACCAGGGCCGCTTCAACGCGCTGCGCGACTGAGAGTTCCTCACCGGTTCGATTACTCAGCGTTGGCAAGGTCACAGTTCAAAGCGCTTGCTTACTGGGGACAAGCTGGGTGTACTGGCGAGTAATATTTCGTTCGGAGCGCCGGTCGCCCCGACCGGAAACCGCCCCATCAGGCGCCTATGCTGCGTGCAACAAGGCAGCCCAGAAATGACGATGCAGTAGGAGAGCCGGCGTGAGCTTGAGGATCGTTGTCTGTGTGAAGTACGTGCCCGACGCCACCGGCGACCGGCACTTCGCCGATGACCTGACCGTCGACCGCGACGACGTCGACGGCCTCCTTTCGGAGCTCGACGAGTACGCGGTCGAGCAGGCACTGCAGATCGCCGACGAGGCGGACGACGCGGAGATCACCGTGCTGACCGTCGGCCCCGAGGACGCCAAGGACGCGCTGCGCAAGGCGCTTTCCATGGGCGCCGACAAGGCCGTCCACGTCGAGGACGACGACCTGCACGGCACCGACGTGATCGGCACCTCGCTGGTCCTGGCCAAGGCCGTCGAGAAGACCGGCTACGACCTGGTCATCTGCGGCATGGCGTCGACCGACGGCACCATGGGTGTCCTGCCGGCGCTGCTCGCGGAGCGCCTCGGCGTCCCGCAGGTCACGCTGCTCTCCGAGGTCTCCGTCGAGGACGGCGTCGTGAAGGGCCGCCGCGACGGCGACACCGCTTCCGAGCAGCTGGAGGCGTCCCTGCCGGCCGTCGTGTCGGTGACGGACCAGTCGGGCGAGGCCCGCTACCCGTCCTTCAAGGGCATCATGGCCGCCAAGAAGAAGCCGGTGGAGTCCCTGGACCTGGGCGACCTGGACATCGACGCCGACGAGGTCGGCCTCGAAGGCTCCTGGACCGCGGTCGACTCCGCGGCCGAGCGTCCGGCCCGCACGGCCGGCACGATCGTCAAGGACGAGGGCGAGGGCGGCAAGCAGCTGGCCGAGTTCCTGGCCGGCCAGAAGTTCATCTAAGTGCCCCACCGGTCCGGGAACTTTCCGGGCCGACCCCGCACTTAGGGCTCGCCGAGCCCCTCAACTGCCCGTCTTTTCTTCGCACTTGCAGGAGATTGAAGTCCCATGGCTGAAGTTCTGGTCTACGTCGACCACGTGGACGGCGCCGTCCGCAAGCCCACCCTCGAACTGCTGACGCTGGCCCGCCGCATCGGCGAGCCCGTCGCCGTCGCGCTCGGCGCGGGCGCCGAGAACACCGCCGCCGCGCTCGCCGAGCACGGCGCGGTCAAGGTCCTCACCGCCGACGCCCCCGAGTTCGCCGAGTACCTCGTCGTACCGAAGGTGGACGCCCTCCAGGCCGCGTACGACGCCGTGTCCCCGGCCGCCGTGCTCGTCCCGTCCTCCGCCGAGGGCAAGGAGATCGCGGCCCGCCTCGCGGTCCGCATCGGCTCCGGCATCATCACCGACGCCGTCGACCTGGAGGCCGGTGACGAGGGTCCGGTGGCCACGCAGTCCGCGTTCGCCGCCTCCTTCACCACCAAGTCCCGCGTCTCCAAGGGCACCCCGGTCATCACGGTCAAGCCGAACTCGGCCGCCGTGGAGGCCGCCCCGGCCGCGGGCGCCGTCGAGGCCCTGTCGGTCACGTTCTCCGCGCTTGCCACCGGCACCAAGGTCACCTCGCGCACCCCGCGCGAGTCGACCGGCCGCCCCGAGCTGACCGAGGCCGCGATCGTGGTCTCCGGCGGCCGCGGCGTCAACGGCGCCGAGAACTTCGGGATCATCGAGGCCCTCGCCGACTCGCTCGGCGCGGCCGTCGGTGCCTCCCGCGCCGCTGTGGACGCGGGCTGGTACCCGCACTCCAACCAGGTCGGCCAGACCGGCAAGTCCGTCTCGCCGCAGCTCTACATCGCCAACGGCATCTCCGGCGCCATCCAGCACCGGGCCGGCATGCAGACCTCGAAGACCATCGTGGCCGTCAACAAGGACGCCGAGGCCCCGATCTTCGACCTGGTCGACTACGGCGTGGTCGGCGACCTGTTCCAGGTCGTCCCGCAGCTCACCGAAGAGGTCAACGCCCGCAAGGGCTGACCTGCGAGTTCTTCCGGTCCCGGGGCCGCGTGGTGATCTTCACCGCGCGGCCCCGGGCCGTTTGGGACAACCATTGACGCAGGAGGAGCGGCCTATTAACTTCGCTATACGGATTGTTGATTCCGTGAAGCGGAAAAGTTTCGACCGTGTGGAGGGTGCAGGATGGGTCAGCAGGAGCAGGTGGCAACGAGCCTCGCCGGCGTCGTGAGCGAGGAGATCAGTGCCTCCCTCGTGGCGGTGGACGAGGAGCTCGCCCGCCGTTACCCGGGCGACCCCGGCACCCGCCAGCCCGTGCACACCGTCTACGTACCCGGTGACGTCTTCGACGCGGGCACCATCCGCGCCTGGGGCGACCAGGCGCTTGCCGCCCTCGACGAACACGCCCCGGACGCCGCGTCCTTCGCCAAGGTGCTCGGCATCTCCGACGAGCTCGCGGCCCCGGTGTACGACCGGGTGCGCGCCAAGCTCCAGAGCGAGCCCATCGAGGACCTGCGCGTCGACTTCGAGGACGGCTACGGCCCGCGCCCCGACGCCGAGGAGGACGCCGACGCCGCGCGCGCCGCCCGCCTCATCGCCGAGGCCTTCCGCAACGGCACCGCGGCCCCGTACATGGGCATCCGCATGAAGTGCATGGAAGCCGCCGTACGCGACCGGGGCATCCGCACCACCGACGTCTTCCTCACCAGCCTCATGCAGCACGGCGGCCTGCCCGACGGCCTCGTCCTGACCCTGCCGAAGGTGACCTACCCCGAGCAGGTCACCGCCTTCGTTCGGCTGCTCGGCGCCTTCGAGAAGGCGCACGGCCTGCCCGAGGGGCGGCTCGGCTTCGAGATCCAGATCGAGACCAGCCAGTCGATCCTGGCCGCCGACGGCACCGCCGCCGTCGCGAAGATGATCGACGCCGCCCAGGGCCGCGCCACCGGCCTGCACTACGGCACCTTCGACTACAGCGCCTGCGTCGGTGTCTCCGCCGCCTACCAGGCCAGCGACCACCCCGCCGCCGACCACGCCAAGGCCGTCATGCAGGTCGCCGCCGCGGGCACCGGCGTACGCGTCTCGGACGGCTCGACCAACGTGCTGCCCGTCGGCTCGACCGAGCACGTCCACGAGGCCTGGCGCCTCCACTACGGCCTCACCCGCCGCGCCCTGGCGCGCGCCTACTACCAGGGCTGGGACATGCACCCCGGCCACATGCCGACCCGCTACGCGGCCGTGTACGCCTTCTACCGCGAGGGCCTGGAGCAGGCCGCCGGACGCCTCGCCGCGTACGTCGCCAAGACCGAGGGCGACGTCATGGACGAGCCCGCCACCGCCAAGGCGCTCAGCGGCTACCTGCTGCGAGGCCTGGACTGCGGCGCCCTCGACAACGCCGAGGTGGCCCGCCTGACCGGCCTGACCCGCGCCGACCTCGACGCGTTCGCCTCGCCCCGCCGCGGCACGCTCACCGTCACCGCCCCGTAGCCCGACCGGGACCGCACGGGCCCCGAGGACTGTCACCGCTGCCCCGTACTCTGTACGCGACCACAATCGCCACACAGGGACGGGGCAGCGGTGTCTACGGGGGAGAGCCAACTACTGGCGGGCCGCTACCGGGTCGTCGAGCAGCTCGGCCGAGGCGGCATGGGCGTCGTGTGGCGCGCCCACGACGAAGTGCTCGGCCGCGAGGTCGCCGTCAAGGAACTGCGCACCTTCAGCGACGCCTCCGCGCCCGAGCTGGGCGATCTGTGCCTGCGCATGCAGCGAGAGGCGCGGGCGGCGGCACGGGTGCGCCACCCCTCGGTCGTCGCCGTCCACGACGTCACCGAGCACGAGGGCCGGCCCGTCATCGTCATGGAGCTGGTCGAGGGCCCCTCGCTCGACGACGTGCTCCGCGAACGCGGCGTCCTGGAACCCGGTGAGGCCGCCGCCATCGGCGCCAAGGTCCTCGAAGCGCTGGCCGCGGCCCACCGGGCGGGCGTGCTGCACCGCGACGTGAAGCCCGGCAACGTGCTGCTCGACGCCTCGGGCCGGGTGGTCCTCACCGACTTCGGCATCGCCGCCATGGACGACCCCGGCGACGGCTCGGAAACCCATCTGACCCGCAGCGGCGAGCTGGTCGGCTCCCTCGACTACCTGGCTCCCGAGCGGGCCCAGGGCCAGGAACCCGGCCCCGCGTCCGACGTCTGGGCGCTCGGCGCGACGCTGTACGCCGCCGTCGAAGGCGCGGCCCCCTTCCGCCGCACCTCCACCTGGTCGACCCTGAACGCGATCGTGGTCGAGCCACTGCCCGAGGCACGCCGGGCCGGACCGCTCGGGCCCGTACTGCGGCGCCTCATGGACAAGGACCCGACGCAGCGGCCCGACGCGGGGACCGCGGCACGGCTGCTCGCGGAGGTAGCGGCTGCCGCGGGCCCGGGGGAGACGGGGCCGACCGCGGTGCGGACTTCCCTGTCGGCCCCCTCGCCGCCGCGCTCGGCGACCGTACGCGATGTGCTGCCGCACCGGCCGGAGGGATTCGGGCCGGTCACGCCCGTGCCGGAGCAGCCCGAAGGCTTTGGGCCGGTGGTCACGCAGATCCCGGAACCGACTCCGGAGCCGCGCCCCTCGGCCGGGCGGAGCGGGGGCAAGGTCCTGATCGCGGCCGGGGCGGCCGCCGTGCTGCTCGTCGGCGGCGGTGTCGCGTACGCGCTCCTCGATCACGGAGACGCGAGAGGCGGTCAGGCCGTGGGGGCGGCGAACAGCGCGCCCCCGGGCACGGGCGCGGCGGACGATCAGCTCGGCTCCGCGGGCCTGAACACATCCGGTCCCTCCGCGAGCCCGATGCCCAACTCGCCCTCGTCCAGGCCGAGTTCGAGCCCGAAGCCGTCCGCCAAGGGTGACGCCGGGAAGGGCGGGGATGCGAAGGGCGACGCGAGCAAGGCGCCCGACCCGAAGAAGAACACCCCGAGCGCCCCCGGCACGGGCGGCACCTCGGGTGGCGCCGAGCCCCCGGCCGGCAGCTGCCGGCCGACCGCGGGAGGCAAGTTCGACTGCCAGGTGTGGCGCACCGCGAAGTCCATCCGCCACGACGGCGGCGCGGCGGGCGTGCTCAACGCGGGCACCAACTACTTCTATTGCCAGGCGGACCTGGGCCGGCGCGAGACGTACGGGAAATGGACCAACACCTGGTGGGCCAGGACCGACGACGACAGCGGCAACACGAACGTCTACGTCAGCGTGGTCTACCTGAAGGGCGGCGACAACGACCAGCCGGTGCCGGGCCTGAAGACCTGCTGAACCGAGCCGACCGGTGCCGGGCTTCAAGGCCCGCTGCCGCTCAGCGGGATTGCCGATCCGCCGACTGGGCGTCCGTGGGCGGCGGGATCTCGCCCGAACCGCGCTGGATCAGGACGGTGGGCAGCTCCACACGGGCGGGCGTCTCGTCGGCGCCGTCGAGCCGCCGGAAGAGCAGCTCCGCCGCCGTGCGGCCGAGGGTGGCGGCATCCTGCGAGATGACCGTGATGCCGAGCAGGTCGGCCAGCTCGATGTCGTCGAAGCCGACCAGGGCCACCGGGCTCTCGCGGCCCGCCAGGACGCGTACCGCCGTGACCGTCACCCGGTTGTTGCCCGAGAAAAGGGCGGTGACCGCGTCCGGTCCCGCCAGCATGGACTCGGCGGCCGCGCGCACGCGCTCGGGGGATGTCGAGCCCAGCGACACCCAGGATTCGTCGACCGGCAGATCCGCGTCCGCCATCGCCGCGCGGTAGCCGCGCAACCGCTCGGTGGCCGTGTGAATGCGGGGCTGGTCGCCGATGAAGCCGATCCGCCGGTGACCCTGCGCGATCAGATGGGCCACGCCCGCGCGGGCGCCGCCGAAGCTGTCGGACAGGACCACATCGGCGTCGATCCGCCCGGCCGGGCGGTCCACGAACACCGTCGCCACGCCCGCCTTTATCTCCGGTTCGAGATAGCGGTGGTCGGACCCGGCCGGGATCACGATGAGCCCGTCCACCCGGCGGGCGCAGAACGCCAGGACCAACTCCTGCTCGCGGTCCGCGTCCTCGGCGCTGGAGCCGTTGATGAGCAGCGCCCCGTGCTCCCGCGCGACCTCCTCCACGGCTCGGCTGAGCGGCCCGTAGAACGGGTCGGCGAGGTCTTCGAGGACCAGGCCGATCGAGGCGGTACGGCCCTTGCGCAGCACTCGCGCACTGTCGTTGCGGCGAAAGCCCAGCGCCTCGATGGCCTCCTGCACCCGGCGCTCGGTGTCCGGGGTCACCCCGGGCTCGCCGTTGACCACCCGGGACACCGTCTTGAGGCCGACACCGGCACGCGCGGCGACATCCTTCATCGTCGGACGGTTGCCGTAGCGGGGCTCGTGGTGGCGGGCATTCTCGGCCACAGTGCACAGTCCTGTCGTCGTCGGGAGCCGTCCGGCGCGGTCGAGTGCCATAACGGTGTGTGTGGCGTCGAGCATAGGCCCTGGACAACGTTGTCACATGCATGGAGACTCTCATCTTGACCTGCCGTTACCCGTCCCTCACCAGGAGATCCGACCTCGATGCACACCGACCTCGTGGCCGCGCTCGACATCGGCGGCACCAAGATCGCCGGAGCCCTGGTGGACGCCGACGGCCGGCTTCTCGTCCGGGCCCAGCGGCCGACTCCCGCCCATGAGGACGGCGACACGGTGATGCGCGCGGCCGAGGCGGTCCTCGCCGAGCTGACCGGATCCCCACTGTGGGAGCGCACGAGCGCGGTCGGCATCGGCAGCGCCGGGCCCGTGGACGCGTCGGCGGGCACGGTCAGCCCGGTCAACATCCCCGGCTGGCGTGGCTTTCCGTTGGTCGAGCGGGTGCGCGCGGTGACCGGCGGCCTCGACGTCGAACTCGTCGGCGACGGCGTCGCGATGGCCGCCGCCGAACACTGGCTGGGCGCGGCCCGCGGCCACGACAACGCGCTGTGCATGGTCGTGTCGACCGGTGTCGGCGGCGGGCTCGTTCTCGGCGGCAAACTGCACCCCGGCCCCACCGGCAACGCGGGTCACATCGGCCACATCAGCGTCGACCTCGACGGCGACGCCTGCCCGTGCGGGGCGCGGGGCTGTGTGGAACGGATCGCCAGCGGCCCCAACATCGCCCGCCGCGCCCTGGAGAACGGCTGGCGTCCCAGCCCCGACGGCGACGCCTCGGCCGCCGCCGTCGCCGCGGCCGCCCGGTCCGGCGACCCGGTCGCCGTCGCCTCCTTCGAGCGCGCGGCCCAGGCCCTGGCCGCGGGCGTCGCCGCGACCGCGACGCTGGTCGAGATCGAGATCGCGGTGATAGGCGGGGGAGTGGCCGGCGCGGGCGATGTCCTCTTCACCCCGCTGCGCCGGGCGCTGCGCGACTACGCCACGCTCTCCTTCGTCCAGCGCCTCACCGTCGCGCCCGCGCTGATGGGTACGGACGCGGGTCTGGTGGGGGCGGCCGCGGCCGCTGCCGCGCGGCGGTCGGACGCGGCTGCGTTGCTGAAGTGACTGCTCCGACGTCTCCTCTCGCGAAGCCCAAAAGGGGCAAGGTAGGACGACTTCACACCCCTGCTGGCCGACCGTCAGCGACGAGCGTTTCCGGTAGGGCTTGTTGAAGTCTGTTGGATGAGAAGCGGTAACGGTTGCCCGCCTTTGCGTCAAAACCCTTGACGACGTTCTGACTTGGGGGTGTGATCCAAGCCTCGCGTTCGGTTGTGTTGGGTTGCACCCCGAAGGAGGGGGACATGGCGCAGTCATCGTTCAACGGTCCTGCAACGCCCAAAAGCGTGGCAGGACATCGGATGTCCCGGCGGAATCTTCTGCGTGGTGCGGCGATCGGAGCCGGGGCGGTCGCGCTGCCCTCGCTGCTCGCGGCGTGCGGCAGCGGGCCCGGCGGGGACTCCAAGACGATCCGGATGGGCTCGAATTCCTCGGACGCCGTCCCCAAGAAGGCGTTCGCCGACGCGTTCGCGGCGTACGAGAAGCAGTCCAAGGAAGACCGCAAGATCAAGGTCAACACCGTCGACCACAACACCTTCCAGGAGAACATCAACCGCTATCTGCAGGGCAAGCCGGACGATGTCTTCATGTGGTTCGCGGGCTACCGCATGCAGTTCTTCGCGCAGAAGGGTCTGCTGTACGACATAAGCGACCTCTGGTCGGGCTTCCAGGGCTTCTCCGACGCGCTCAAGGCGCAGTCGACCGGCGCGGACGGCAAGCAGTACTTCGTGCCGTACTACTACTACCCGTGGGCGGTGTTCCACCGCGCGAGCGTCTTCCAGCAGCACGGGTACACGGCGCCCAAGACCTTCGACCAGTACGTCGAGCTGGCGAAGCAGATGCAGAAGGACAAGCTCGATCCGATCGCGTTCTGCGACAAGGACGGCTGGCCCGCCATGGGCACCTTCGACTATCTCAACATGCGCACCAACGGCTACGACTTCCACAAGTCCCTGATGGCCGGGAAGGAGGCGTGGACCGACAAGCGGGTCAAGGACGTCTTCGACAGCTGGCGCCGCATCCTTCCGTACTGCCAGCAGGGCGCCAACGGGCGCACCTGGCAGGAAGCCGCGCAGAGCCTCCAGAAGAAGCAGTCGGGCATGGCGGTGTTCGGACTGCCGCACGTGGGCCAGCAGTTCCCGAAGGAGGACCAGGACGACATCGCGTTCTTCCCGTTCCCCGAGATCGACCCGCAGTACGGCCAGGACGCGGTCGAGGCCCCCATCGACGGCTTCCTGCTCGCCAAGAACGCCAAGGAGCTGAAGAACAAGCAGTCCCTGGAGAGCGCCAAGGACCTGCTCAAGTGGCTCGCCACTCCCCAGGCGGAGGACGTCTACCTCGCGGGCGACCCGAACAACATTGCCGTCAACTCCGGGGCGGACACCGCCAAGTACAGCCCCCTGCAGAAGAAGGCGGTCGAGCTGGTCTCCGGGGCCAAGCAGATCTCGCAGTTCCTGGACCGCGACACCCGCCCCGACTTCGCCTCCACGGTGATGATCCCGGCCATCCAGAAGTTCATCGGCAACCCGAAGGACGTCGACGGCCTCGTCAACGACATCGAGCGGCAGAAGAAGTCCATCTTCGCCACCGAGGGCTGAGAGCAGGGGCCCGAAGCCCAGCGCTCCTCCAACTGACCGACATTGGCTTCGACTTGGAGTACTCAGCCGTGGCGCTCATCACCGCGCGGCGCGCAGGACGACGGGGCCCCAGGCGGTTCACCGCCCGCGACCTCGCCGTCCTCGGCGTGCTGCTTGGCCTGCCCGTCCTGCTCGACATCGCCATCGTGTGGGGCCCGACCCTCGCCTCCGTCGTCCTGTCCTTCACCAGCTGGGACGGCATCGGCGACATCAAGTGGGTCGGCACGCGGAACTACACCGACCTGTTCACCAACTACCCGCCGTTCTGGCCGGCGGTCCGGCACAACCTGATGTGGCTGGGCGTACTCGGCTTCGTGGCAACGCCGTTCGGGCTGCTGCTCGCCGTGCTCATCGACAAGGGCGTGCGGTTCAGCCGCTTCTACCAGTCGACGCTGTACATGCCGGTCGTCCTCTCCCTCGCCGTCGTCGGATTCATCGCCCAACTGGTCTTCTCCCGCGACCAGGGAGCGCTCAACGCCGTGCTCGGCAACAAGGGCGACCCGACCGACTGGCTCGGCGACCCGAACCTGAACATCTGGATGATCCTCCTCGCCGCGGCCTGGCGGCACACCGGCTACGTGATGATCCTCTACCTGGCAGGGCTGAAGGCCGTCGACCCCTCGCTCAAGGAGGCCGCGGCCATCGACGGCGCGAGCGAGCGCCAGACCTTCTTCCGGGTCGTCTTCCCGACGCTCCGCCCGGTCAACGTCATCGTCGGCGTCATCACGGTCATCGAGTCGCTGCGCGCCTTCGACATCGTGTACGCCGTCAACCACGGGCGCAACGGCCTCGAAGTGCTCTCGGTGCTCGTCACCGACAACATCATCGGCGAGGCCAGCCGCATCGGCTTCGGCTCGGCGATCGCCGTGGTGCTGCTGGCCGTCTCCCTCGGCTTCGTCATCACGTACCTGGTCCAGGAGATCCGAGGGGAGAAGAGCCGATGACCACCCACACCGCGCCCGCGCCCACGACCACCGCCCCGGCGACGGCCCCCGCAGCCCGCCGGCGCCGGGTGCGCCCGGGCCGCCTCGGCGTACACGCGTTCCTGATGGCGGTCTCGCTCGCCTTCCTCGCACCGCTGCTGCTCGCCGTGTACGCGTCGCTGCGCCCGTACGAGGAGACGTCGCGAGACGGCTATTTCTCGCTCCCCAAGCACCTCTCCTTCGCCTACTACAAGCAGGCGTTCACCGACTCGGGCATGACGAAGTACTTCGTCAACACCCTGATCATCGCGGTGCCGGGCGTGATCCTCGTGCTGTTCTTCGCCGCGTTCGTGGCGTTCGCCGTCTCACGCCTCAAACTCCGCGGCGGCATTGTCCTGTTGATGCTGTTCACGGCGGGCAACCTGCTGCCCCAGCAGGTCATCGTGACGCCGCTGTACGTCGTATTCAACCGCATCCCGCTGCCGTACTGGATGTCCGACTCGATGACCATGTTCGACTCGTACTGGGCCGTCATCGCCGTCCAGGTCGGCTTCCAGATCGGGTTCTGCGTCTTCGTGCTCGCCAACTTCATGCGCACCCTGCCGCAGGAGATCCTGGAGGCGGCGATCGTCGACGGCGCGGGGGTGTGGACCCAGTACTGGCGCATCACCCTGCCCCTGTGCCGCCCGGCCCTCGCGGCGCTGGCCACGCTCCAGTTCACCTGGATGTACAACGACTTCCTGTGGGCCCTGGTCTTCATGTCCGACGGCGACAAACTCCCCATCACCTCGGCACTGAACAACCTGCGTGGCCAATTTTTCACCGATTACAACCTGTTGGCGGCGGGCTCGGTGATCGTCGCGCTGCCGACGCTGATCGTGTTCCTGCTGCTGCAACGCCACTTCATCGCGGGGCTGACGCTGGGGTCCAGCAAAGGATAGAGCTCGAGTGACGGATCGTCAGGTTGGCGGATCGTCATGGCGGCGGCTCGGGAAGCCGGCCGGGGCCGCCGTCCCCGCGACCCGCCGTCCAGTCCGGCTCCAGCGGCAATCCGGCGTCCCTCAAGGCGTACGCCAGAAGGTCTGCGGCCTCAGACAGATACGCGCCTGCTACCGCCCGGCCGTCGCACGGGCCGTCGCAGCCCGGCCCTGGAGTCCGCCATGACCGTCGAACTGCACGTCGCCACCGCTCTGTTGCACGACATCGACTCGGCGCGCAACCCGCTGCCCGGCCGTGAGGTCGCCCGGCGGACGAGTCCCGTGAACCCCACCGTCACCATCCTCGATCTGGAGACGGCCGACGCGCCCGAGGGGGCCGCGCTCATGGACCCCATCTTCCAGCGCGCCGGGTTCCACGACATACGCATCACCGAGATCCGCTGGTACGACCGGGACGGCTACTTCATCGCACCCAGCATTCCGCTCGCGGCCTGAGTGCTGATCGAAATTCCCTCGCTCCGCCGGTCGGGATCGGTCAAGCTGCACGTGACAGCACCCTTCCCTGGAGCAAGCAGTGATCGACCTCGACCGTATCGTCCCGCCCGCAGGCCTGGCCGCCGCCATCGACGCCGGCCACGTCGTCCGCAAGGCGCACCCCGAACTGCCGCTGTCGATCCTCTCCTACACGAGGGCGTGCCAGTACGAGCAGGCGTGGGACGAGGTGACCACGCGCTGCCGCGGCCTCGTGGTCGACGACGTGAGCGGGACGGTCGTGGCGCACTGCCTGCCCAAGTTCTTCAACGTCGGCGAGCACAACCACGGCCGCCCCTACGCGCCGCCGCTGCCCGACGAGCCGTTCGAGGTGTACGACAAGGTCGACGGTTCGCTCGGCATCGCCTTCCACTACGAGGGCCGCTGGCGAGTCGCCTCCCGGGGCTCGTTCACCTCCGAACAGGCCGCCTGGGCGACCGCCTGGTTGCAGGGGCGGGACACGTCGGCGCTGCGGCCCGGCGTCACCTACCTCGCGGAGATCCTCTACCCCGAGAACCGGATCGTCGTCGACTACGGCGGCCGCCGCGACCTCGTACTCCTCGCCGCGTACGAGGCGACGGGCGAGGAGATCGGTCTGTCCCGGGCCGCCGAGGACTGGGCGCAGGTCGGCTCGGTGGCGCGCACGTGGCCCGCGATGCCGCTCGCCGAACTCCTCGCGCGCGCCGAGTCCAACGTGCGCGCCGACGGCCGCGAGGCCACCGGCACGGACGCCGAGGGCTATGTCCTGCGGTACGCCTCCGGCCTGCGGGTCAAGGCCAAGATCAGCGAGTACGTACGGCTGCACAAGGTGCTCACCGGCATCACCGAGCGGGACATCTGGCGCTTCCTCGGCATTCGCCGGTTCACCGGCGAGGACCCCAAGCGGGTCGCCCAGGCGCTGGGCTGCGCGCCCGGTGAGATCGCGGAACTCACCGCGGACGGCGCCGACCCGCTGGAAGCTATGCTTCAGCAGGTCCCTGACGAGTTCGACACCTGGGTGCAGAGTGTGGCGGCGCGCCTGGACGGGCAGGCCGCCGAACTGGCCCGCCTCGCCGCCGAGCACTTCGGCGAGATCGCCCGACTCGCCCAGGACCGGGGCGCGTTCGCCCGCGCCGCGCAGCGGATCCAGGACCGCACCGTACGCGCGGCCGTGTTCCAGCTGCTCGACGGCCGCGGCATCGACCTGATGATCTGGCGGTCCGTCAAACCGACGGCCGCCGACCCGTTCACGAACGACGAAGAAAGCTGATCTGTTCCATGCCCACCGTGCACGTCATGACCGGACTGCCCGCCTCCGGCAAGACCACCGCCGCCCGCAAGCTCGTGGCGGACTCCGACGGCCAGTGCCGCCGCGTCAACCTCGACGACCTGCGCGGCATGTTCGACCACGCGGCCGAAGGGCGGGAGCGGTCGTACGCCGCCGAGCGGAGCGTCCTCGCGGTCCAGGACGCCGCCGTGCGCGAGACGATCGCCGCCGGATTCGACGTGGTGGTCGACAACACGCATCTGACCCCGAACATCCCCAAGCGCCTCAAGGCCGCCGTCGCGGGCCGGGCCCGGTTCGTCGTGCACGACTTCACGGATGTGCCCGTCGAGGAGTGCCTGCGTCGCGACGCGGCCCGCGCCAACCCGGTCGGCGAGGACATCATCCGCCTGCTCGCCGACAAGCACGCCAAGGCCGTACGCAACGGATGGCGGCTCACCGACGCCTGGATGAACGACACCGTCGTCCTTGCCGAGGTCGAGCCCTACACCCCGGACGAGACCCTGCCCAGCGCGGTGATGTGCGACATCGACGGCACGCTCGCCATCAACCTCAACCGCAACCCGTACGACTTCACGCGCTGCGAGCAGGACGGCCTCAACGGGTCCGTCCGTGACGCGCTGACCGGCTTCCGGCAGGCGCACGGGGACAAGATCGTGCTGCTCTCGGGCCGGGGCGAGGAGTTCCGGCCGCAGACCCAGGCGTGGCTCGCCGCGCACGACGTGCCGTACGACGAGCTGTGGATGCGGCCGGCCGGCGACGGGCGACGCGACGACCTGGTGAAGGCCGAGCTCTTCGACGCGCATGTCCGTCACCGGTTCAACGTCCGTGTGAGCCTCGACGACCGCGATCGGGTCGTGGCGATCTGGCGCCGCATGGGCCTGCCCACCTGGCAGGTCAACTACGGCGATTTCTAAGGGAGTTCATGCCCTCAGGTCGCGTCGTGGAAGACGAGGCCGAGGGTGCGGCGGTGGCCGGTGCGCACGGTGCTGACGCCGTGCCGCACCGGCGCCGCCGACCAGCCGCGCCGGGAGGCCACCGGCCGGTCCCGGGTGGTGAACACCAGCCCGTGGCCCTGCGGAATCAGGGTCGCGGTGCCCCGCGACTGGGCCCGCGGCCGCTGCTCCACGAGAAGGAACTCGCCTCCGGTGTAGTCGGTGCCGGGCGCGTCCAGGCCGACGACGACCTGGAGCGGGAACACCGCCTCGCCGAACACGTCGCGGTGCAGGGCGTTCCAGTCGCCGGGCCCGTACCGCAGCAGGATCTGCGCGCATCTGGCCTGCCCGGCCTCGTGACACCGGGCCAGCCACTCCTCCAGGGTGTCCGGCCACGGTGCGGGCCGGCCAAGGCGCTCCGCCCAGTCGCGGGCGATGGGAAGAAGGAGTGGATAGAAGGCCGCGCGCAGTTCACGCACCACATCCGGCAGCGGCTCCGCGAAGTAGCGGTACTGCCCGGATCCGAAGCGGTGGCGCGCCATGTCGACCGTCGCCCGGAACCGGTCGGCCCGGTCGTAGGCGTCGGCCAGTGAACGGCACTGGGCCGCGGTGAGGAGGCGGTGGGTCGGCGCGCAGCCGTACGCGTCGAGCTCCTCGACGATCTTCGGCCAGTCGCCCGCGCTCACGCGGTCGGCCGTGCGGGTGCTGGACATGGGGCCCTCCGATGTGCGGGGCACAGGGTTCGTGCCCGGACGGTGCAACACATCGAGGGTCACGCCGTCCGCCCGCGCCGACCGGCGGAATCCGGACGTCGCGCTGAGGGCGGGCGCGGCGGCGTCAGCCGACGGGTTCCGGCACGGGGCGGGTGACGACGACCAGGAAGGCGTCGCTCTCCAGATCCATCACGACCTCGGCCGCGAGCCCTTCGTTCCTGCGGTCGCGTGCGAACTCCTCGGCCGGCCAGTGGCCGTACGGCCCGCCAGCGGGAAAACGTTCCAGTACCGTACGGCGCATTTCGTCGCCCCTTGTCATCTCTTCCGGCACCCGCACAACGACGTCTCCGCCGTCGGCGTTACGGCCCCCCGTGGCCGGTGCTCGTACATCAAGACGCCGCCAAGGGCCCGAAGGTCGCGTCCCGCAGGCAACAGCCCGGCCACAGTTGGGTACGCGATCAAGGACGGCCACAGCCGGGGCGCGGGTTTCCGTGGCAGGGTGTTGCGGGCAGTCCACTGGGGGCTACCGAAGAGGGGGAACCGTGATCGTCTGGGTCAACGGTGCGTTCGGCGCGGGCAAGACCAGCACCGCGCGCGAGCTGATCGACCTGATCCCGAACAGCACGTTCTACGACCCCGAGGTGATCGGCGGGGCACTGCGGCACCTGCTGCCGCAGAAGATGCTCGACCAGGTGACCGACTACCAGGACCTGCCGATCTGGCGGCGGCTGGTGGTGGACGGCGCGGCCGCGCTGCACGCGGAGGTCGGCGGTGTGCTCGTGGTCCCGATGACCCTGCTGAGGCAGGAGTACCGGGACGAGATCTTCGGCGGGCTCGCGGCCCGCCGCATCCCCGTACGCCATGTGGTCCTCACTCAGGAGGAAACGATCCTGCGGGCGCGTATCGCCGCCCGGGTGGAGTTCCCCGACGACCCCGAGGCCGACGAGCAGCGCGTCCGCAAATGGGCGTACGAGCACATCGAGGCCTTCCGGCGTGCGCTCGGCTGGATCGCCGCCGACGCGCACACCGTCGACAACAGCGCGCTCACCCCGCGCGAGAGCGCCGAGCGAATAGCCGACGCGGTCCGCTCCGGAGCGGCCCGCGCATGCGAGATCGTGCAGACCCCCGAGCCCACCGCCGAGACGCTCGCCGCCGGGGTGCTGCTCTTCGACGACCAGGACCGGGTGCTCCTGGTCGACCCCACCTACAAGCCCGGCTGGGAGTTCCCCGGCGGCGTCGTCGAGCGCGGCGAGGCCCCCGCCAGGGCCGGCGTCCGCGAGGTCGAGGAGGAGCTCGGCGTCCGGCTCGACCGCGTACCGAGGCTGTTGGTGGTCGACTGGGAACCGCCCAGGCCCCCCGGGTTCGGCGGCCTGCGGATGCTCTTCGACGGCGGCCGGCTCGACAGCGCGCGGGCCGGGCGGGTGCTGCTGCCCGGCGCCGAACTGCGCGGCTGGCGCTTCGTCAGTGAGCAGGAGGCCGCGCAGCTGCTGCCGCCCGCCCGCTTCGAGCGGCTGCGCTGGGCGCTGCGGGCGAGGGAGCGGTCAACCGTGCTCAACCTGGAGGCCGGAGTCCCGGTCGGCTGAGGCCTTCATGACCGCCGCCGCGTTCTCGGTCAGCGGGTCGCCGTGCCCGAAGCAGACGGTGTCCGCGGCGAGTTCGGCAAGACGGCGGAACGAGGCGAGCGCCCGCTCCCGGTCGGTGTTGAACACCCCCACCATCACCTGGCCGACCCCGGCCACACTGTCGCCCGTGAACAGCACGCCGGAGCGCGGCAGATGGACCGACATCGAGCCGTCGGTGTGGCCGGGGGAGTGGACGACGACCGCGCCGTCGCCGAAGCCCAGCGCGTCCCCGTCGCCCACCTCGCGGTCCACCCGGGTCGACGGTGCCTCCGGAACCGTCAGCGCGTGCTCGTACAGCGGACGTTCCCAGTCCAGGAGCACCGGCTGCGGAGTGGGCAGCTCGCCCCGGATCACCGGGGCGTCGAGACGGTGCGCGATCACCTCGGCGCCGTGCCGCTCGGCGAGCTCGCCGGCCGCGCCGAAGTGGTCGCGGTGACAGTGCGTGATCACGATGCGGCGGATGTCGGACGGGTCGAGCCCGAGTCCGCGGATCGCCTCCTCGATGGGCGCCGCCGCGTTCACGTCGCCGGCGTCGATGAGGGTGAGCCCGTCGTCGTCGCGCCACAGATACGCCTGCCCGACGGGAAAGCGGAACATGTGCAGCCGGGGGAGGACTTCTACGAGATCCATGCGGCGAACGTACGTCGGTGACGCCGCTCGACGCATGGATCTACGCTCTGGGCGATGTCCGCCGAGCGCTGAACCCCCGAAGAGAAGGGCTCAACTCCGCTTGGACTCCGCGTAGTTGACCAGGAAGTGCGCCTCCGCGACCGACAGCCGCTCCAGCTCCTGGGGCGACACGCTCTCGTTCACCGCGTGGATCTGTGCCTCCGGCTCGCTGAGGCCGATCAGCAGGATCTCGGCCTGCGGGTACAGCGCCGCCAGGGTGTTGCACAGCGGGATCGAGCCGCCCATGCCCGAGGACTGCATCTCCTCGCCCGGGTAGGCCACCGCCATCGCCTCGGCCATCGAGGTGTAGGCCGGGCTGTTGATGTCCGCGCGGAACGGCTGGCCCTGGCCGACCTGCTCGAAGCTGACCCGGGCGTTCCACGGGACGTGCTTCTCGATGTGCGCGTAGAGGAGCTTGGTCGCCTCGGCCGCGTCCTGGCCGGGCGGCACCCGCAGGCTGATCTGCGCGCGGGCGCTCGCCGGGATGGACGGCGTCGCGCCGGCCACCGGGTGGCAGTCGATGCCGATGACCGTGACGGCCGGGCGGGCCCAGATGCGGTCGGCGACGGTGCCGGTGCCGGGCAGCGACACCCCGTCGAGGACCTTGGCGTCCTGGCGGAACTCCGCCTCCGGGTACTGCAGCCCGTCCCACGCGGAGTCCGCGGCCAGGCCCTCGATGACGGTCTGGCCGTTCTCGTCCCGCAGCGAGTCCAGTACGCGGATGAGCGCGGCCAGCGCGTCCGGGGCGGCGCCGCCGAACTGACCCGAGTGCAGATTGCCCTCAAGGGTGTCGATCTGGACGCGGATCATGGTCATGCCGCGCAGCGTCGCCGTCACCGTGGGCAGGCCGACCCGGAAGTTGCCGGTGTCGCCGATGACGATCGCGTCGGCGGTGAGCAGTTCGGGGTGCGCCTCGGCGTACTGCTCCAGACCGCCGGTGCCCTGCTCCTCCGAGCCCTCCACGATCACCTTGACGGAGACCGGGACGCCGCCGTTCGCCTTCAGGGCGCGCAGCGCGAGCAGGTGCATGATGAACCCGCCCTTGCAGTCCGCCGCGCCGCGGCCGTACCAGCGGCCGTCGCGCTCGGTCAGCTCGAACGGCGGCGTCACCCACGCGGACTCGTCCAGCTTGGGCTGCACGTCGTAGTGCGCGTAGAGGAGCACCGTCGGTGCGCCCACCGGGCCGGGCAGCAGCCCGTACACCGACTGCGAACCGTCCGGGGTGTCGAGCAGGGCGACGTCCTGGAAGCCCTCGGTGCGCAGCGCGTCGGCCACCCAGTTCGCCGCGGCCTCGCACTCGCTCTTCGGCGCCACCGCCTCGTCCGCCACCGATTGGAACGCGACCAGCTCGGTGAGCTCCGTCTTGGCGCGGGGCATCAGCGACGCGATGGTCTCGGCGATCGGATGGGCGGTCATGGGCACGCTCCTCGTGGGTGCGACGTTGTATGTACAGATACGCAGGTGCACGTGTGTGTACGGCGAAGGTATGGCCGATCCTCCCACAACGGGCCAGGACAGGAGGGCGGGGCTACTGCCCCGTAGGATGCGGTCGTCAACAGGGGCCACTGGTCGGACGGGGAGCAAAGGCACATCGTGAGCAGCGAGAACGCAGACGCCGGGACGGACGGACCGCTGGAAGAGCACCAGGGCGAGCCCGCCGCCGAAGCGGTGACCGGACCGGGTGCGGGGCCCGTCTGGGATGTCGTCGTGGTCGGCGCGGGCCCCGCGGGAGCCTCGGCCGCGTACGCGGCGGCGGCCGCGGGGCGCAAGGTGCTGCTCCTGGAGAAGGCCGAACTGCCCCGCTACAAGACCTGCGGCGGCGGCATCATCGGCCCCTCGCGCGACGCCCTGCCGCCCGGCTTCGAGCTGCCGCTCCAGGACCGGGTGCACGCGGTCACCTTCTCCCTCAACGGGAAGCTGACGCGCACCCGACGCTCCAAGAAGATGCTGTTCGGCCTGATCAACCGGCCGGAGTTCGACGCGGGCCTGGTCGCGATCGCCGAGAAGGAGGGCGCCGTGATCCGTACCGGCGTCACCGTCTCCAAGGTCGAGCAGCACGGCTCGGCCGTGCCCGACCGGCGCACCGTCGCCGTGGTCCTCTCCGACGGGGAGACCGTGCTGGCCCGGGCGGTCGTCGGCGCCGACGGCAGCGCCAGCCGCATAGGGGCACACGTCGGCGTGAAGACCGAGCAGGTCGACCTCGGCCTCGAAGCCGAGATCCCGGTGCCGCCGAGCGTCGCCGAGGACTGGGCCGGGCGGGTGCTCATCGACTGGGGCCCGATGCCCGGCAGTTACGGCTGGGTCTTCCCCAAGGGCGACACCCTGACCGTCGGCGTGATCTCGACGCGCGGCGAAGGCGCCGCCACCAAGCGCTATCTGGAGGACTTCATCGCCCGGCTCGGCCTCGCGGGCTTCGAACCGGCCGTCTCCTCCGGCCACTTGACGCGCTGCCGCAGCGACGACTCGCCGCTGTCCCGAGGCCGCGTCCTGGTCTGCGGCGACGCGGCGGGCCTCCTTGAGCCGTGGACGCGGGAAGGCATCTCCTTCGCGCTGCGCTCGGGCCGCCTCGCCGGCGAGTGGGCGGTGCGCATCGCCGAGTCGCAGGACGCCGTCGACGCCCGCCGCCAGGCGCTGAACTACGCGTTCGCCATCAAGGCCGGGCTCGGCGTCGAGATGGGCGTGGGCCGCCGGATGCTCACCCTCTTCGAGAAGCGCCCGCTGCTGCTGCACGCCGCGATCACCGGATTCCGGCCCGCGTGGAAGGCCTTCGCCGACATCACCCGCGGTGCCACCACCCTGGCCGGTCTGGTGCGTACGCATCCGATGGCCCGGCAGGCCCTGGACGCCGTCGACCGCTGACCGGCACGGGCCGGGGCCGTGCGCCCCGGCCCGCGCCGGCCGGCCTCAGCCGATGCCCGCGAGCGCGCTCGCCGCGGCCGTCGGGTTGGTCTCGGCCTTCAGATAGCCGTGGTCGAGCAGCCACTTGACGTTGAGGGACTGGCCCTGGCCGGGGTCGAGCAACGCCGGGTCCAGCTTGATCTGCCGCCCGCCGCCCGGCTGGTCGAACCAGGGCGCGATCCGGCCCTGCCACACGGTGAACGACTTCACGACCTCGTACGCGTGATAGGCGCACGGGTAGGCGGCCTCACGGGTGATCAGGCTCTGCGGGGGCAGCGCCCGCTCGCTGTAGCGGGCCCCCGCCGGGGCGAGGAACGAGCCGTACTCGGAGCCGAACCGGTCCAGGTCCTCGCCGACGCGCAGCGCGACCGCGTGCTTGTCCGGGGTGCCGTCGGGGCGGTTGGCGAAGCCGTCGCCCGGCGGGTACTTCCAGGACCCGGCGGTGGTGTCCCAGAACGTGGCGAGGAACGTCGGCGGGGTGAGGTGTCCGGTGCGGTGGTAGCCGAGGACCAGCGGCCCCACCGGCCCGTTCCAGGGCCGGGGCAGATACTGCGGGCCGAGCCGCTCGTCGCCCTGGTACGCGCCGGAGCACGCGGCCGGACGCTGGGCCGACAGAGCGGCCGTCGCCGCACCGCCGTCCGTCGCCGCCTGCGCGGTGCCGGTGCCTATCAGCGCGGTGGCGGCGAGGGCCGCGAACGCCGTCCCGACGAGAACGCGCAGTCTGCGCAGGGGTTTCACCGAGATCCTCCTCAGAGATGATGAGTCATCACATCTACTGGGAAGAAAGTGACTTGTGGGTCCCCGGTCGCAAGTTCGGCCGAATAACGGCCGGTCGGGGGCCGGATCGGGACCGTTGCGCACGGCCCCGGCACCACCATCCGGCGGAGCACCCCAACGACACGGCTCCGGGCTCTTGACGCCCGGCCGCAGAAGGCGCTTTCATCCAGCCAGTGGCCCGGACCGCGGCTTGGTCCGGCACCGCGAGAGGTGCGCCCAGCCGACAAGGTCCCCCGACCGGGGTCCCAGGACCGGCCCGAGTCGCCAGGATCCGACCCCGGGTCCGAGGCGGGGACGTACCCGCGAGGGATGGAGCGGATCATGCCCGCCGGCCCGGATCACTCCACCGCCCCTTCGTCCCACAGAGCGCCGGACCGCCGCGCGCTACTGCGGGCCGGAGCGGGCTGCGCGGCGGCTGCCGTCGCCGCACCGGCCCTCGCGGCCTGCGGCTCCGCCGAGGGCGTCGCCCCCGACGGCACAGTGACGGTCGAACTCTGGCACGGCCAGGTCGACACGTCGAAGAAGGCGATCGAGGCCCTGGTGGCCGAGTTCAACCGCACCCACCCCAAGATCCATGTCGATACGGGCGGCGGGTCGACCTCGGACGTGATGCTCCAGAAGGTGACGGCCGCCCTTGCCTCGGGCTCGTACCCGGACATCGCCTACGTCTTCGGCTCGGACATCGCGAGCATCGCCCGCAGCCCCCGCGTCGTCGACCTCACGACGGCCATGCGCGGCGGGCCCGTGCCCTGGACGGACTACTGGCCCTCGCTGCGGGACGCGGTGACCGTCAACGGCAAGGTCCGCGCCGCGCCCTCACTTGTCGACTCCATGGCGGTCGTCTGCAACAAGACCCTGTTCCGGCGGGCCGGGATTCCGCTGCCCCAACCCGGCTGGAAATGGGCCGAGTTCATCGACACCGCCCACAAACTCACCGACGCCTCCAAGGGTGTCTTCGGCACCGGCTGGCCCGGCGTCGGCGACGAGGACACCACCTGGCGCCTCTGGCCGATGGTGTGGGACCTCGGCGGGGAGATCATCGGGCCGGGCGGCAAGAGCATCGGCTTCGCCGACCAGGGCCGCCGCGCCCTGGAGACCATCGCCTCGCTCGTCTCGGGCAAGAGCGTCTACATAGACCCCAAGCCGGGCAGCGCCCAGATGTACCAGGTCTTCCTGTCCGGACGCATGGGCATGGTGATGGGCGGCCCCTGGACGCTGGCGGACATCATCACCGCGAAGATCGACTACACGGTGGTGCCGCTGCCCTCCTTCAGCGGGAAGCCCGTCACCATCTCGGGCCCCGACACCTGGACCGTCTTCGACAACGGCTCCGCACGCGCGAAGGCCGCCGTCGAATTCGTCCGGTGGCTCATCGCGCCCGAGCAGGACGTCAAGTGGGACATGGGAGGGGGAAGCCTGCCGCTCAGCGTGGAGAGCGCACGCCTTCCGGCGTGGGCCGACCACTCCGCGAAGACCGTGGGGATCCCGGTGTTCACCAAGGCCCTGGAGTCCGCGCGGGTGCGGCCCGTGCACCCGGCGTATCCGCAGATCTCGCAGGCGTTCGGCGAGGCCGTCGTCGCGATCCTGCTGGGGCGTTCCTCCCCGGACAAGGCCATGCGCCAGTGCGTCGAGAAGGCCGACGCCGCCCTGCTGATCCCGCGCTGAAGCCGACTCCGTGACCAGAAGGGTCTGAGAGATGAGAAGTACTGGGCCGCGGACCCCCCGCCCGCTCACGCTCGACCCGACCCCGGCCGCCCGCGCCGCCAGGCGCCGCCGGGCGCGCGGCGAGACCGCCACCGCCTGGGCCTTCATCAGCCCGGCCGTCCTGGTGATTCTCGGGCTCGGCGTCGTACCGCTGCTGTGGTCGCTGCTGCTCTCCTTCCGCGCGGACGACCTGGTCACGCCCGGCCGCTGGGTCGGGCTCGACAACTACCACGCCCTCAGCAAGGACCCGGCGTTCCGCACCGCCGTGAAGAACACCCTGATCTACGCGGGCGTCTACGTACCGCTCAGCCTGGCCGGCGGGCTCGCGCTCGCCCTCGCGCTGAACCGGCGCATCCGGCTCGTCGGGCTGTACCGCACGCTGGTGTTCGTCCCGTTCGTGGTCTCGGCCACCGCCCAGGGCGTGCTGTTCTCGTTCATCTTCGACCCCGAGTTCGGCGTGGCCAACGCCCTCCTGCACCACATCGGCGTTTCCTCGCAGGGCTTCCTCTCCGATCCGGGCCAGGCGCTCTACGTCCTGCTGCTCATCTCGCTGTGGAGCGGCATCGGCTTCTGCGTCATCGTCTACCTCGCCGCCCTCCAGGACGTGCCCGCCGAACTCGTCGAATCGGCGCGCCTCGACGGCGCGAACCGGGCGCAGGTGCTGCGCCACGTCACCCTGCCCTCGCTCACCCCGGTCACGGTGTTCCTGGTCCTGTGGCAGTTCATCATCGCCCTCCAGGTCTTCGACCTCGTGTACGTCACCACCAAGGGCGGCCCCCTCGGCGCCACCACCGTCATCGTCTACTTCGTCTGGGAGCAGGCCTTCCAGAACTTCACCGCCGGATACGGCGCCGCGGCCGCCTACGTCCTCGCGGTCGGCCTGGTGGCGGCGGCCGTCGTGCTGCGCCTGTACCGGAGCCACCGGGAAAGCACGGGGGCAACTCCCGTAACAGGAGCGGGCGTTGTGCGACCGGAAGGAGCGGGCCGATGACCGCGCCCACGATGACCCAGGGGGCGGCAGCCTCCGTCAGTGCGTCCGCCGGCCGCACCGCACGGCGCCGCCGGCTGCCGTTCAGCCCCTGGCACCTGCTCCTCGCGCCGCTCTCGATCGGCTTCGCGCTGCCGCTGGTGTGGCTGATCCTCAGCTCCGTGATGAGCGACGCGGAGATCAACCGGTTCCCGCCCGCGCTGTGGCCGCACGGCATCCACCTCGGCGGGTACCGCTACGTCCTCGGCAACGCGATGTTCCCGCGCTGGTTCCTCAACTCGTGCATCGTCGCGTCGGTGGCCGTCACCTCGAACCTCGTGCTCGGGGCGCTCGGCGGCTACGCCTTCGCGCGGATGCGGTTCGCCGGGTCGCGGCTGCTGCTCGGGCTGATGCTCGCGACGATGGCCGTGCCGTTCCAGCTGACCATGATCCCGACGTTCCTGGTCATGAAGTGGCTCGGGCTCATCGACACGCTCGGCGCGCTGATCGTGCCGTCCCTGGTCACACCGTTCGCGGTGTTCCTGTTCCGGCAGTTCTTCCTGTCGCTGCCGAGGGAACTGGAGGAGGCGGCCTGGATCGACGGGTGTTCGCGACTGCGGGTGCTCGTCTCGATCGTGGCGCCGCTGGCCCGCCCCGCGCTGGCCACGGTCGCCGTCCTCACCTTCCTCGCCACCTGGAACGACCTCTCCTGGCCGCTCATCGCCATCAACCACGACGCGCACTACACCCTGCAGCTGGGCCTCACCACCTTCCAGGGCCAGCACCACACCAAGTGGTCCGCGGTCATGGCGGGCAACGTCATCACCGTCCTTCCGGTCCTCCTCGCGTTCCTGTTCGCGCAGAAGACCTTCATCCAGTCGCTGACGTCGAGCGGGCTCAAGGGGTGAGGGAGTACGGCACGGCCGAGACCGGAAGGAGCACGGCATGACCGCGACCAGGATCGCCTTCATCGGCGCGGGCAGCGTGGAATTCACCCAGGGGCTGCTGGCCGATCTGTTCGCCTTCCCCGAGTTCGCCCGCGCCCGCATCGCGCTCCACGACATCGACCCCGAACGCCTCGCCACCAGCGAGGCGGCGGCCCACCACATCGCGGCCGAGCTCGGCGCGACGCCGCTGGTCAGCGCCCACCTGGAGCGGCGGGCGGCGCTCGACGGTGCCGACTTCGTCATCAACACCGTCCAGATCGGCATGAACCGGGCCACCCGCACCGACTTCGACATCCCGGCCCGCTACGGGCTGCGCCAGACCATCGGCGACACCCTCGGCATCGGCGGCATCTTCCGCGCCCTGCGTACATTCCCGCTGCTGCGCTCGCTCGCCGCCGACATGGCCGAACTCTGCCCGGACGCCCACCTGTTGAACTACACCAACCCGATGGCGATGAACCTGCTCTACCTGCACCGGGTGGCCCCCGCGCTGCGGGCCGTGGGCCTGTGCCACTCCGTGTACTGGACGATGCACGACCTGTCCGAACTGATCGGCACGCCCTTCGAGGAGGTCACCTACCTCGCCGCCGGGGTCAACCACCAGTCCTGGGTGCTGCGTTTCGAACGCGCCGGCCAGGACCTGTATCCACTCCTCGACGAGGCCATCGCCAAGGATCCCGAACTCCTTCGCCGGGTACGCGTCGACATGTATCGCAGGCTCGGCCACTACCCGACCGAGACCAGCGAGCACTCTTCGGAGTACGTGCCCTGGTATCTGCACCACGACGCGGAGATCGACCGGCTGCGCCTGCCGGTGGGCGTCTACCTCGACATCGTCGAGGACAACCTCGCCACCTACGCCCGCACCCGCGACGCACTGGCCTCGGGGCGGCCGCTGCCGGTGGCGGGGACCATGGAGTACGCCCCGCAGATCATCCACAGCATCGTCACCGGCACCCCGCGCACCGTCTACGGCAACGTTCCCAATCACGGCCTGATCGACAACCTGCCCGCCGACTCGGTCGTCGAAGTCCCTTGCCTGGTCGACGCGTTGGGGGTGCAGCCCACCAGGATCGGTGCCCTGCCGCCCCAGTGCGCGGCGCTCAACCGCGGCTACGTCTCCGTGACCGACCTGGTGGTGCGGGCCGCCGTGCTCGGCGAGCCGCGCCACATCCGGCACGCCGCGATGAGCGATCCGGCGACCGCGGCGACGCTGCCCGTCGAGCGGATCTGGGACCTGTGCGACGACCTCGTACGGGCCCATGAGCCTTTGCTGCAACCGGAGTTGAGGGCTCTGCTCGGGCACTGAGCGCCGGGCGGTGAGTCCGGGCGATGAGTTCCGGGCGTGGGGCGCGGGGCCTGGGGTCCGGGGGAGGGGGCGGGGGGGCAGGTGAGCAGGGTGGGGTCACTGGGTCATCGTGATGCGGAAGACGGGGTGGTCGGGGGCTATCCGGCGGAGTTCCTCGTCGCTGGAGTCGGGGCCGACGCCGTTGAAGAAGACGCCGACCTCGGCCTTCCAGCGCTTGAGGTAGGCGCGAAGAAGGGCGGGCTTGTCGTCGTCGGAGACCTCGACCGCGGTGAACGCCTCGGCCTTCTTGCCGAGGTGCAGCTCGCCGCCACCGGCCGCCCGCATGTTGTGCGTCCACTGGACGTGCCCGCGCGGGGCCACCAGGTACTGCCCGCCCTCGAAGGTCATCAGGTTGACGGGGGTGCGCCGCCACTCGCCGCTCTTGCGCCCGCGGACGGCGAGCACCCGGGAGCCCCAGACGCTGAGCCCGCGCCGGGTCAGCCAGGCGACGGACCGGTTGAGGACGTTGACCGTGAACCAGCCGGGCTTCTTGACGTGTACGGATGCGGACATGGTGTGTCTCCCCTGGGGGTGAGTAAGCGGGTGGGCGAGCGGCGGGCGGCGAGCGGGTCGTGGGCGAGAGCGGTGCTCTCGTTCGTGAGCAGTGTGCACCGAAACGGTGCTCCAAAGCAAGAGCAGTGCTCTCATCAATGTGCGGCGCTCCGGTTCCAGTGCGGCAGTCGCGTTCTTGGCCACTGCTCTCCGGACTGGCAGACTGGGGCCATGAGCACCGTCCAGGGAGCCCGCGCACGGGCACGTATCGAAGTCACCGCGGCCATCAAGGACGAGGCCAGAAAGCAGCTGGCCACGGAAGGCGCGACCAAGCTCTCGCTCCGTGCCGTCGCCCGCGAGCTCGGCATGGTCTCCTCGGCCCTGTACCGCTACTTCCCCAGCCGCGACGACCTGCTGACCGCCCTCATCATCGACGCCTACGACGCCGTGGGCGAAGCCGCCGAGCAGGCCCTCGCCAAGCAGCGCAAGGCCGCGTCGCCCGCCGCCCGCTGGACCGCCGTCTGCCGCGCCGTGCGCGCCTGGGCGCTGGCCCACCCCCACGAGTTCACCCTGATCTACGGGTCGTCCGTCCCCGGCTACACAGCCCCCCAGGAGACCGTCGGCCCCGCTGCCCGGGTCGGGCTCGTCCTTGTCTCCATCGCCCGCGACGCCCACCACGGCAAGGGCATCGCCCCGCCGCCGCTCGCCGTACCCCTGCGTGCCGAGGCCGAGCGGATGGCCGCCGAACTCGCCCCCGACCTGCCTCCGGCGGTGGTCGTCGCCCTGGTCGCGGCCTGGGCGCAGCTCTTCGGCCTCATCCTGTTCGAGGTGTTCGGCCAGTTCCGGCGGGTTGTCGAGGACCGCGATCCGTTCTTCACGCACGCCGCCGAGCAGCTGGCCCGCTCGGTGGGCCTGGTGCTGCCCGCCTGACCCGGCACCCCGGCCGGTCCGGTACTCCCTGCGGAGTACGCGTGATCACCTCGCACGGCTGACGCCCCGGCCGCCGCCCCCGGTCTAGCGTGGCCGGTATGGAAGAGCAGCAGTCACCGCGCGCCGCCGGCCGCGGCGGTCCGCCCCGGCGCCGGGAGGGGCCGCCGCCCTTCGTGCGGCGCTGGGTGCAGGGGCCCGACGACGAGGACCGGCGGGGCCCCCGGCTGCCGTGGCCGTCGACGGCCGCGCTCACCGTGTTCGTCCTGGTGGGCTCCCACTTCGCCGCGCACTCCCAGACCGGCCGGGCGCCGCTCGACGCGTTCGCCCATGTGCTCCTCGTCGCCAGTTGCGCGGCGCTCCTGATCCGCCTGCGCCACCCGGTCGTCGCGGTGTTCGCCGCCTCGGCGGCCGCCATGGTCTACCTCGGCGCCGGATATCCCTATGGCCCGGTCTTCCTGCCCGTCATGGTCGGCTGCTTCACCGCGGTCATCGCCGGACACCGACGCCAGGCCTGGGGTGCGATCGCCATGCTCTGGCTCGGGCACCTCCTCGTGGCCCACTGGCTCTACCGGTGGCTGCCCCCCTCGGGTGACTCCGCCGCGCCCTGGGGCCAGGAAGTGGGCGTCGCCGCCTGGGCGGTGGCGATCGCCGCGGTCGCCGAACTCGTGCGCGTACGAAGGGAGCAGTGGGCCAGGGAGCGGGCAGGGCGGGCCGCCGCGGAGAAACGGCGGGCCGACGAGGAGCGGCTGCGGATCGCCCGCGAACTGCACGACGTGCTCGCCCACAGCATCTCCGTCATCAACGTCCAGGCCGGCGTCGGCCTGGCACTGCTCGACTCCGACCCCGAGCAGGCCCGCACCGCGCTGACCACCATCAAGTCCGCGAGCAAGGAGGCGCTCGGCGAGGTGCGCCAGGTCCTGGAGACGCTGCGCGCGCCGGGCGAGGCGCCACGCTCCCCGGCGCCCGGCCTGGAAAGGCTCCCCGAACTCGTCGAGCAGGCCGCGAGCGCCGGACTCACCGTCGAGACCACGATCACCGGCAAGTCCGAGGCGCTGTCGCCCGGCACCGATCTGGCCGCTTTCCGCATCGTGCAGGAGGCCCTCACCAACGTCGTACGCCACTCCGCCGCGCGCACCGCACGGGTCGCGGTCGGCTATGAATCCGGCGCCCTGCTGCTGCGCGTCGACGACGACGGGCCGCCGTCCGGCGGTGACGCGGGCGGCAGCGGAAACGGCTTGATCGGCATGCGGGAGCGGGCGGCCGCGCTCGGTGGCACGATCGACGCGGGACCGGTCGCGGGCGGCGGCTTCCGCGTGACCGCCCGGCTTCCCCTGGCCGCCCATCCGAAGGAGACCCCTTGATCCGCGTGCTGCTAGCCGATGACCAGCTCCTGGTGCGCGCCGGGTTCCGGGCGCTGCTCGATGCCCAGGGCGACATCGAGGTGGTGGGGGAGGCCGCCGACGGTGAGGAGGCGCTGGGCCTGGTGCGCCGACTGCGGCCGGACATCGTCCTGATGGACATCCGGATGCCCCGGCTCGACGGCCTCGCCACCACCCGCCGGATCACCTCCGAACCGGACCTGGCCGCCGTGAGGGTGGTCATGCTCACCACCTTCGAGCTCGACGAGTACGTCTTCGAGGCGATCCGCGCCGGTGCCTCCGGCTTCCTCGTGAAGGACACCGAGCCGGAGGAACTGCTGCGCGCGGTCCGGGCCGTGGTCGACGGCGACGCGCTGCTCTCGCCCGGGGTGACCCGGCGGCTGATCGCCGAGTTCGCCGCGCGCTCCAAGGAGCCGGCCGCCGCCGACACCCTGGCCGAACTCACCGAGCGGGAGCGGGAGGTGATGGCCCTGGTCGGCATCGGGCTCTCCAACGAGGAGATCGCCCGCCGCCTCGTCGTCAGCCCGCTGACCGCGAAGACCCACGTCAGCCGGGCGATGGTGAAGCTCGGCGCCCGCGACCGGGCCCAACTGGTGGTTCTGGCCTACGAGTCGGGGCTGGTGCGCCCCGGCTGGCTGGGCTGACGCGGGCCGCGGCCGGCCCCGTACGGGAAGCGCCACAGGACGTGCACGGTCCGCCAGACGAAGACGACGAGGGCACAGGCGCCGCCGATGAGCAGCAGTACGCGCCGCAGGGGGTGCGGGAGTTCGAGGGCGTAGCCGGAGCCGCCGATCGCGCCGAACACCACGCCGGCCGCGAACAGGGCGCTGACCAGCGCGTATCCGATCTCGATCGTGATGGCGTCCCGCTCGGCCCCACTCCGTGTCCCCATGCGCGAAGTCTCACAGCAGGGACGGCCGGTGGGCAACCGTCGCCCACCGGCCGTCCCTCCCCCGGTGCTTGCTTGGCCGAGATTACATGTGCATGCATTGAATGCGAGCGCATTTAATGTCAATGCAACAAAATCGCCCGGCTCTGCTACCGTGCCGACATGGCAGCTGAGAAGACCGAGCGCCTGCTCGTGGCGGAATGGCGGGAGCTCCTCGCGCTCCACGCGCGCACCACGTGCGAACTCGACCGCGAGCTCCATGCGTACGGGCTCGGCGCGAGCGACTTCGAGGTCCTGGACATCTTGGCCGAGGGGCGCAAGGGCGAGCCGCACTGCGCGTTCCGCGTGCAGGAGCTGGCCTCCTGCGTCCACCTGAGCCAGAGCGCGCTGTCCCGCCTGATCGGCCGCCTGGAGAAGGACGGCCTGGTCACGCGGGGGATGTGCAGCGAGGACCGGCGCGGGGTGAGCGTGGCGATCACCGATTCCGGCCGGTCCCGCCATGCCGAGGTGCTGCCGCTCCAGCGCGCGGTGCTCGCCCGGATGCTCGGGAGCCGGGCCGGGCGGTAGGCCGTGGAGCGCCGTTGCGGTCAACTGCCGTGCGGCAGTGGTGAGTTGAGGCTTTGGCGCTCGGCTCAGGTCTGGGACGCCGTCGCGTGCCGCGCGGTGTAGCCGATCAGCGCGGCGCCCGCGGACAGGACCGCGACCGTGGTCAGGGCGACCGGCAGTGACGACCACTCGGCGAGCAGCCCGATCGCGGGCGGCCCGAGCAGCATGCCGCCGTAGCCGAGTGTGGAGGCCGCCGCCACCCCGCCGGGCCCGGCGAGCGCGCCCGCCCTCGCGACGGCGACCGGGAAGATGTTGGCGAGGCCCAGGCCCATCACGGCGAATCCGGCAAGGGCGAGCCATACCGTCGGGGCGAGTGCGCCGAGCAGCATGCCGGCACTGGCCGTGAGGCCGCCCGCCACCAGGGTGCGGGTCTGGCCGAGCCGTTCGAGCAGCGCTGTGCCGGAGAGCCGGCCGGCCGTCATGGCCAGGGCGAACAGCGAGTAGCCCACGGCCGCGACACCAGGTGCGGCGGACAGGTCCTGCTCCAGGTGCAGCGCGCCCCAGTCCGCCATCGCGCCCTCGCCGTACGCCGTGCACAGCGCGATCACGCCGAAGAGCAGCACCAGGCGCCGGGCCCGTCCGTCGAGCCGGCGTCCCTGGGTGTGGGATGTGCTCGCGTGCGCCGGCGCCGGATGGCGAAGCAGCACCCGCCCGGCCAGTGCGGTCACCACGAGGCCGACGCCGGTCAGGGCCAGCAGGTGCGTGGTGGGGGAGAGGCCGGCTGCGACCAGCGCGCCGACGCCCGCGCCGACCATGCCGCCGAGGCTGAACGCCGCGTGGAAACTCGGCATCACCGGGCGGCGCAGCGCCGCGACCAGATCCACGGCTGCGCTGTTCATCGCCACGTTGATGCCGCCGTACGCGGCGCCGAACACCAGCAGGACCAGGCCGAGCGCGAGTGCGGAGTGGGTCTGCGGCGGCAGCGCGATGGCGAGCGCCATCAGCGCGCCGCAGACGACGGTCACCGGATGGCTGCCGAACCGGCGGCACAGCCGGCCGGTCAGCACCATCGTCACCACCGCCCCGGCGGACACACCGAGCAGGGCGAGCCCCAGCTCGCCCGCGGAGGCCCCGGTCTGCTGCTTGATCGCGGGGATGCGGACCACCCAGCCGGCGAAGAGGAAGCCGTCGAGGGCGAAGAACACGGTCAGGGCGGTGCGGAGGCGGGACAGGGAGGGTGCGGCGGTGTTTTCGCCAGGCCCCCCCGGAGCGGCCGTCCGGACTTTGTTTAGTAGCGGCACAAAGTCAGGATAGGGGTGGTGGGGTGGGTGCATCAACCGGTTGGAGCGGCGGGCCCTCCCAGGGCGGGGGCTTCAGCCGCGGACCGTGCGGGGGTGCTCGCGCAGTTCCCCGCGCCCTTGGCGGGATGCGGTGCGGGCATCCCCGGGCTGTGCCCGGACCCCGCTGCCCCTGGGTCTGCGGACCGTGGGTGGCGCTCGCGCAGTTCCCCGCGCCCCTCGCGACACTGGTGCCGGCTCCCTCGGGCGGTGGGCCCGGACCCCGCGGGCCGTGTGTGGCCGGCCGCGCAGTTTGTCGCGCCCTTCAGCGGCGTCGACCCCGGCAGGATGCATCGGCGGAGCCCCAGGGAGTGGAGACCGATCCGGACCTGTCGCCCGGCCAACTGCCGGAAGAACCGGTTCCGTCGGGATCATGGGAGACTCGCCCCCATGAACGGCAAGGCGACGACCACCCGGACCAGGCTGGAGAGGGGCCGCAGCGCGCTCGGCCCCGCGCTCGAACTGGTGCATACCGGCCGCGCCCCGACCCGCGCCGTGCTCACCGCCGAGCTGGGCGTCACCCGCGCCACCGCCGGCGCGGTCGCCGCCGAGCTCGAAGCGCTCGGTCTGATCCAGGTCGACTCCCGGCCCGCCGCGGCCGGCTCCCAGGGCCGCCCCTCGCACCGGCTCGCCGTCAACGACAGCGGGCCCGTCGCGCTCGCCGCGCAGGTGCACGCCGACGGCTACCGGGCCGCGCTCGTGGGCCTCGGCGGCGAGATCGTCGCCACCGACCCCGGCTGTGTGATCGTCTCGGCCGACCCCGCCCAGGTGCTCGGCGAGGTCGTCGACGCGGGCGCGGCCCTCCTCAAGGGCACCGGCCGCCGCTGCGTGGGCGCGGGCCTCGCCGTCCCCTCCGCCGTCGCCGAACCGGAGGGCACCGCGCTCAACCCGCTCCACCTGGCCTGGCCCGCCGGCTCCCCGGTGCGCGAGATCTTCGCCGAACGCGTCCGGGCGGCCGGCATCGCGGGCCCCGCCTTCACCGGCAACGACGTCAACCTCGCCGCCCTCGCCGAGCACCGGCACGGCGCGGGCCGCGGCGCCAAGGACCTGCTCTGCGTCGCCACCGGCCACCGCGGCGTCGGTGGCGCGCTCGTCCTCGACGGCCGTCTGCACAGCGGGAGTTCGGGCCTGGCCCTGGAGGTCGGCCACCTCACCGTCAACCCGGACGGCCGCCCCTGCTACTGCGGCAGCCGCGGCTGCCTCGACGTCGAGGCCGACCCGCTCGCCTTCCTCACGGCGGCGGGTCGCACGCCAGGACCCGAGGTGTCGCTCCTCGAACAGTCACGTGCCCTGCTGCGCCACGAGTACGCGGACGTCACGATCCGCCGCGCCGCCGAAGAACTCATCGACCGGCTCGGCCTCGGCCTCGCCGGACTCGTCAACATCCTCAACCCCGACCGGATCATCCTCGGCGGCCTGCACAAGGCGCTCCTGGAGGCGGACCCGGACCGGCTGCGGGCCGTCGTGGCCGACCGCAGCCTGTGGGGCCGGAGCGGCGGCGTACCCATCCTCGCCTGCTCCCTCGACCACAACAGCCTGGTCGGAGCGGCCGAGCTGGCCTGGCAGCCGGTGCTCGACGACCCGCTCGGCGCGCTCACTCACCAGGCGTAGACCCGCGCCGGATTGGCGACCAGGATCTGCTCCAACACCCCTTTGCCCAGGGCGAGTTCGAGTCTGGGCCGCACCCGGCGCAGCAGATACGGCATGCCCGGGGTGTCCGGGGTCACGGTGTCCCCGCCCAGCAGCAGCCGGTCGGCGAACCCCGCGTCCGCGAGCGCCCGCAGCGCGTCCGGCATCCGCCAGTCGGTGGCGTGGTTGGCCCGCGAAGGCCCGTCGAAGGCGAGGTTGGCCCCCGCTTCGGCGGCCAGGCGGTGCACGGCGAAGTCGGGTGAGCGGTTGAGGTGCCCGAGGATCACCGACCCGGGCGCCACCCCCAACTCCCCGCACAGCAGGTCGAGTACGTCGAGCACACCCGTGCCCAGCTCCAGGTGGACGGCGATCGGCGCGCCCGTGCGGTGGTGCGCCTCGGCGGCGGCCCGCATCGTGAACTCGGCGTGCTCGTCGAGCCCGTGGAAGCCGCCCGCCACCTTGATCAGGCCCGCCCTGACGCCCGTGTCGCCGATGCCCTCGGTCAGCTCGCCCACGAAGAGCTCGGCCAGCCGGTCACGTACCGAATCGAGCAACTCGCCCGAATAGTGGGCGGCTTGGTGCAGTCCGGTGGCGGCGACGACGTGCACCCCCGACTCCTGTGACAGCGTGGGCAGTTCGGCGATGCGCCGCCCCATGCCGTACGGCGTCCACTGCACCACCGTGCCGCCGCCGAGGGCGCCGAACCCGGCGAGCCGGGCCGCCGCGTCCCCGACGTCGTCGAGTTCCCGGCCCGGCAACAGAGGGCTGCGGATGAAGAGGTGGTCGTGCGCGTCGACGACACCGAGCCGGTCGGCCGGAACCTCGCCGAGCACCGTGTGTGCCGCGCTCACCACTGCCGTCCCGACCGCAGCCCCGCGCGCCCGGGCTCCGACAGGTGAAGCACCTGGAACCGGTCGCCTTCCGCCGGTGGATCGGGCTGCTCCCAGAGCGTGAACCGCACCAGCTCCCAGCGGCTCGGATCGATGGCCACGGCGCCCGCCACCACCCCGGGGTCCAGCGCCCGGGCCACCTCGTCCGCCACGAACCGCGCCGGCTCGACGCCTTCCGGCACGGGCAGGCGCAGCCGGGTCGCCGTGCTCGGCGCGGCCCCGGACGCGGGACCCTCCGCGTAAGCCAGACCCGTCCAGTGCCGCACCCGCGGACGCCCGAAGTCGTCGACGATCCCCTGGAACCCGGGGCCCCACAGGAAGGAGTTCATGCCCTCGGGAGTGGCCCAAAGGTAGAACGGGGCATAGGAGTTGACCGGCGATCGGGTTCCGCGCTCGCGCATCAGATACGCCTTGAGGCCGAGCCCGGGGAAGTCGTCCAGGAGGTGGCCCCGGGTGGCGACGCGCTTGCGGATGATCTCCATGTCGTAGTCGGCGGGCAGCGTGATCTCGTAATTCATGGCGTGCATCGCGTACTCCTCAGGCAGCGGGGCCGGCCATGGCCGGGTACGTGTCGGCTCCGACGTGGCAGTCCCACTCGATCGTCGCGCCGTCGGCGGCCGCCTCGACGACCGCGAGATGCGTCATGAACGTGCGCGGACCGGCGCCGTGCCAGTGCCACTCGTCCGGCTCGATCCAGACCGTGTCGCCTGCCCGGATCGGCTCGATCTCACCGCCCCGGCGCTGCACCAGACCCTCGCCCTCGGTCACATGCAGGACCTGGCCGTGCGGATGGCGGTGCCAGGCGGTGCGGGCGCCAGGGGCGAAGTGGACGCTGAACATCCGCAGCCGGGAAGGGGGTGGGGGCGAGGCGATCTCGTCGAGCCAGACCGCGCCCGTGAAGTTCTCGGCCGGTCCGGGTTGGGTGTCGGGGCGCTGGCGGGTGATGTGCACGTACGACCGTTCCTTCGCTGGGCGGTTGGCGGTGGTCACTGGGTTGTGCCGACAGGGGCGAGCAGCGAGAGCAGGCCGCGCACACTCGCGTCGAAGGCGTCGGGCGAGCCGGAGGCGCGGGCCAGGACGTAGCCGCCCTGGACGGTCGCCACCACGGCCGCGGCGATCTCCCGCGGCACCAGGTGGGCACTGAACTCGCCCTGGTCCAGGCCCTCTTGGACGATCCCGGCAAGGCGTCCGCGCAGCCAGTCGAGCGTCTCGTCGACCGGAGCGCGCAGCTCTGCGCTGGCGATGATCTCGGGGTCCATCGTGAGGCGCCCGACCGGGCAGCCGCGCAGCACATCGCGCTCGCGCAGCAGATACGCCGAGATCCGCTCGTACGCCGTGCCGCCGCCCCCGAGCGTGGCCTCGGCGGCGCCGCGCATCTCCTCGGCGGTGCGCCGGATCGCGGAGAGCGCCAGATCGGGCTTGCCCGCGAAGTGGTGGTACATGCTGCCCTGCCCGGCGCCCGCCTGCTGCTGGATCGCCTTCGGGCTTGTGCCTACGTAACCCCGCTCCCACAACAGCTCGCGGGTGGCTTCGATCAGACGCTCCGGAGTGCTCATGAAGCCCACTGTACATACCAGTAGGTACAGAATCCAGAGCAGTCGGCGGAACCCGGTCTACTCCCTGCGGGGTACGCCGACTGCCGCTGGCCGTACGACGACTCGGGCCCCTGTGCGGCGGGAGGCTCGAAGCACCAAGGAACCACCCCCCGAGGGAGCTGACCGAGATGAACACCCTGGCCTACGCAGGACCCGGACCCTGGATCTTCTTCGTCCCGCTGGTCTGGGCAGCCGTGATCTTCACCGTCGTCACGGTGCTGCGCCGCACCGGTCGGCGAGGCCGCCGCGGACCGTGGCGCCCGCCCCTGGACGACCGCTCGCCCATCGCCGTCCTCGGCCGCCGGTTCGCGGCCGGCGAGATCGACGAGGAGGAGTACTGGCGCCGGATCTCCGTTCTGGAGGAGCACTTCGGGCGCGCGAACCCGACCCCTGGGGGCAAGGGCGGTGCGGCATGAGCACCGCTGTACGCACCGCCACCGCAGCCCGGGTCGTCGACGCCGTGAAGGTGTACGGCACCGGTGACACCGAAGTGAGGGCCCTGGACGGGGTGAGCGTCGACTTCCACGCCGGACGCTTCACCGCGATCATGGGGCCCTCGGGCTCCGGCAAGTCCACCCTCATGCACTGCGCAGCCGGGCTCGACACGCTCAGCGCCGGCTCCGCCTTCATCGGCGACACCGACCTGAGCGCGCTCGACGACCGCAGGCTCACCCTGCTGCGCCGCGAAAGGATCGGCTTCGTCTTCCAGGCCTTCAATCTGATCCCCACGCTCACCGTCGCCGAGAACATCACGCTGCCCCTCGATCTCGCGGGGCAGCGCGGCGACCGCGAGTGGATCGAGGCGCTCGTCGACACCGTCGGCCTCCGCGACCGCCTGCACCACCGCCCCGGCGAACTCTCCGGCGGCCAGCAGCAACGCGTCGCTGTCGCCCGCGCCTTCGCCGGTCGCCCGGACGTCGTCTTCGCGGACGAGCCGACGGGAAACCTCGACTCGCGCTCCGGTGAGGAAGTCCTGCGCCTGCTCGGCCGGACCGTGCGCCAGACCGCCCGCACCGTCGTCATGGTCACCCACGACCCGGTCGCCGCGGCGCACGCCGACGAGGTCCTCTTCCTCGCCGACGGCCGCCTCGTCGACCGGATGCCCGACCCCACCGCGGAGCGCGTACTCGACCGGATGCGCCTGCTCTCGCAGAGCGATGACGGCGTCAACTCCCAGGGGAGGCAAGGGACATGAACGCCTCACTGCGCCTCGGCCTCACCTCCCTGCGCTCCCACAGGCGCCGCTTCGCGGGCACCTTTGTCGCCGTCCTGCTCGGCGTCGCCTTCCTCGCCGGGACGCTGGTCATGGGCGACACCCTGCGCGCGAGCTTCGACACCCTCTTCACCAGCGCCAACGGAGGCACGGACGCCGTCGTCCGCAGCGCCAATGTCGTCACCGTCCCAGGACAGGGCCAGGGCACCCGCCGCCCCGTCGACACTTCCCTCGTCACGAAGGTCCAGGGCACTTTCGGCGTCGCGGCCGCCGTCCCGGTCGTCGAGGGCTCGGGCCAGCTCGTCGGCGCCGACCACCAACCCATCGGCGGCCAGGGACCGCCCACCCGCGCCGGGAACTGGATCACCGACCCGAAGCTCAACCCGTATCAACTGGCCCAGGGCCGCGCCCCGCGGGCGCCCGGCGAGGTCGTCGTCAACCGGGGCGCCGCCGACAAGGGCGGTCTCAAGCTCGGTGACACGACCGTGCTGCGCGCCCCGGACCCCGTCACCGTACGCATCGTCGGCATCGCCACCTTCGGCGGCCAGGACGGCATGGGGCAGGTCACCTACGCCGGACTGACCCTGGCCGACGCGGAGAAGTACCTCACCCCCAGGCCCGGCGAGGCCTCCTCCATCGCCGTCCGCGCGGGCCCGGGCATCACCCAGCAGCAACTCGTCGACAAGCTGACTCCCGTACTGCCGACCGGAGTCGAGGCCATCACCGGCAAGGCCGCGTCGGCCGAGAGCCTCGACATGGTCGCCGGAATGTTCCTCGACCTCTTCACCACCCTCCTGCTCGTCTTCTCCGGCATCGCCCTGCTCGTCGCGACCTTCTCCATCCACAACACCTTCGCCATCGTCGTCGCCCAGCGCACCCGCGAGAACGCCCTGCTCCGCGCGCTCGGCGCCTCCCGGCGGCAGGTCGCCGCCGCCACGCTCGCCGAAGCAACGGCCGTAGCGATCGCGGCGTCGGCGGCCGGTGTGCTCGCCGGTATCGGCATCGCGGCCGGCCTTCAGGCACTCTTCCCGGCCATCGGATTCCCGTTCCCCAACGGGGACTTGGTGATCAGCGGGCTCTCCGCCGCCCTGCCCGTCGCCGTCGGCGTCCTGGTCTGCCTCGGCTCGGCGCTGCTGCCCGCGCTGCGGGCCGGCCGCACCGCGCCGCTGGCCGCGCTGCGCGAAACGGCCGTCGACCAGTCAGGCGCCTCCCGCGGACGCAAAATCACCGGCGGCATCCTGCTCCCGGCCGGTGTCGCGGTCACCCTGGCCGGAGTGCTCACCGGCCCGAACGTGCTGCTCGCGGGTGCCGGAGCGGTGCTGACCCCGGCCGCCTTCGTGGTGCTCGGCCCCGTCGCGTCCACCTACGCCGTACGTCTCCTCGGCGGCCCGCTCGACAAGGTGCGGGGCATCACCGGCTCCCTCGCCCGGCGCAACGCGCTGCGCAGCCCCAAGCGCACCGCCGCCACCGCGACCGCGTTGATGATCGGCGTCGCCGTCGTGTCCCTGTTCACCGTGTTCGGAGCCTCGCTGAAGACGACCATGGACCAGACGGTGTCCAAGTCCTTCGCGGGCGATGTCGCCGTCAGTGCCAGGGCATTCGGTGCGGGCGGCGCGGGCATCAGCCCCCAACTGGCGCCTGCGGTGAGCAAGTTGCCCGAGGTGAAGACCGCCGTCGGGCTCGGCAGGGGCGTCGCGGACGTCGACGGCGGCGGGCGCGCCCTGACCGTCACCGACCCGGCGAAACTCTCCGGCGTGCTCGACCTGGGCACGGTCCAGGGCTCGCTCGCCGGCCTCGGCGCCAACGGCCTCGCGGTCTCCGCCGACGAGGCCGGCAAGAGGGGCTGGCACCCAGGCTCGACGGCCGAACTCGCGTTTCCCGACGGACAGAAGCAGACCTTCACCGTCCGTGCCGTGTACGCGGAGAGGGAGCTCGCGGGCGACTACCTGCTCACCCGCGAGGCCTGGGCCCCGCACCGCGTCCAGGACTCCGACAGCCTGGTGGCGGTGTCGTTCAGGCCCGGCGTCCCGCTGCCCGAAGGCAAGCAGGCGGTCGAGCGGACGGCCGCCGCGTACGGCAGTCCCGAGGTGCAGACCCGCGCCGAGTACGCCGCCTCCTCGGCGAGCGGCATCGACATGATGCTCACGCTGGTCTACGCCCTGCTCGCGCTCGCCGTCGTCATCGCCCTGCTCGGAATCGCCAACACCCTCACCCTCGCCGTCCACGAACGCACCCGGGAACTCGGGCTGCTGCGCGCCGTCGGCCAGACCCGGGCCCAACTGCGGGCCATGGTCCGCTGGGAGTCGGTGCTGGTGGCCGCGTTCGGCACGGCGGGCGGGCTCGGGCTCGGCGCGTTCCTCGGCTGGGTGCTCGTCAAGGCGTCCGACTCGGCCGGCACCAGTGCCTTCGCGCTGCCGCCGCTCCCGTTGACGGTGGTCGCCCTCGTCGGCCTGCTGGCCGGGCTGGTGGCGGGCTTGCGGCCCGCACGCCGGGCGGCGCGACTCAACGTTCTCCGTGCGATCGCGACCGAGTAGCGCCCGGCAGAGTTCCGCCCGGTCAGCCCGCGATGCGCGACCGGGCGGCGGCCCGTCCGCGCGCCGCGCGCGAGGGCCGCGCCTGAGTGAAGGGAGTGCCGGACGTCGTCGCGTACAGCGGGTACGGCGGCAGGGCCACGGCGGGGGAGGGCGTGGCGAGCGTGAACCACACGGCCTTGCCGGACTCGCCTTCCGGGCGCACTCCCCAGCTGTCGCTGACCGCCGCTATCAGGGCGAGACCGCGGCCGTTGGTGGCGAGCGCGTCGGAGTCCCGCAGGGCGGGGAGCGTCGGATCGTGGTCGTGGACGGAGATGGTGAGCCGGTCGAGCAGCAGCTCGATCTCCACGGTGCACATCTTGTCCGGCTCGGCATGCCGGTGAACATTGGTGAGCAACTCGGTGACACCGAGCGCCGCCTCGTCTATCAACGGGTCCAGATGCCAGTAGCGCAACTGCGCCGATACGATTCTGCGGACCTGTCCGATCCGCGACGGCAGGGCTTGGAGCTCCACCGTGCACTGCCTGCTTGGCTGGCTGATCACGGTTGCGACTCCCCGAATGAGGTCCGGAAGTTGCTATCTGGTCCGGCGGCCTGCCCAGAGCGTCACCGCCGGTAAACCCTCAGTGATGTGACACCAGGGTGGCCCAAGGGTTCTCACTCCGCAACTCCACCCAGGGCCCCATGCGTTTCAGCCGTGCGCGCCGTGCGTCGTCTGCCGGATGGCCTGCAGGAACCGCTGGGTCAGATCGGGGCCGCGCGAACGGCCAGGTTCCTCGCCCATCGTCAAGCGGTAACGGGTGCCGTTCAGCCGCGCCACCGTGCGGTCCTCCTTGGCGAGCCAGGGCAGCCTGGGGCGCGCCGCGCTGACCGCATCGACGGGCGCGCTGTCGATCTCCCGCCCGTTGCTGGTGAGCAGGGCGAGCCGGCCGTCCTTGATCAGCACCTGGCCCGCCCGGGTCAGCGAACGGGTCCACCGCTCGATCCGTACGCCCTTCGCACTGAACTCGGGTTCCGCCATGACCGTCCGGCCCCCTTCGCATCGTTCCTGGTGGGCAGTCTGCACAACGACGAGCCTACGCACCAGGGCGCGCGGAGGATCGGGTCCGGGCCAGCGTCGGACAACGGCCACCAGGCGCCCCACAAGCCACTCCTATGGATCCCCAAAGGGAACGTTTGTGCAGGTGAGAGGGGTATTGTCAAGTGTGGGGGCGGCACGCAGACACGACGAGGAGTGGCATGGAAACCATCGATGTGGACCGCAGCGATCCGGAGTACCGCGCCTGGCTGAAGGAGGCCGTGCGCAAGGTCCAGGCCGATGCCAACCGCTCCGCCGACACCCATCTCCTGCGCTTTCCCCTCCCCGAGGCCTGGGGCATCGACCTCTACCTCAAGGACGAGTCGACGCATCCCACCGGCAGTCTCAAGCACCGCCTCGCCCGCTCGCTGTTCCTGTACGGCCTGTGCAATGGCTGGATCCGGCCGGGCAAGCCGGTCATCGAGGCGTCCAGCGGCTCCACCGCCGTCTCCGAGGCATATTTCGCCAAGCTGATCGGCGTCCCGTTCATCGCCGTGATGCCGCGCACCACCAGCGCCGAGAAGTGCCGCCTGATCGAATTCCACGGCGGCCAGTGTCACTTCGTCGACGACTCGATGAAGATGTACGAGGAGTCCGCGGTGCTGGCCGCCGAGACCGGCGGCCACTACATGGACCAGTTCACCTACGCGGAGCGGGCCACCGACTGGCGCGGCAACAACAACATCGCCGAATCGATCTACCAGCAGCTGAAGTTGGAGCGCTACCCCGAGCCCGCCTGGATCGTCGCCACGGCCGGCACCGGCGGCACCTCGGCCACCATCGCGCGCTATGTGCACTACATGCAGCACGACACCATGATCTGCGTCCCCGACCCGGAGAACTCCTGCTTCTTCGACGGCTGGACCCAGGGCGACCCGCTCGCCTCCAGCGACTGCGGCTCGCGCATCGAGGGCATCGGCCGGCCCCGCATGGAGCCGAGCTTCGTGCCCGGCGCCATCGACCGGATGATGAAGGTGCCGGACGCGGCGAGCGTCGCGGCCGTACGCGCACTGGAGAAGGCGATCGGCCGCAAGGCGGGCGGCTCCACCGGCACCGGGCTGTGGAGCGCGCTGCGGATCGTCGCGGAGATGGTCGCCGAGGGCCGCACCGGCAGCATCGTCACCCTGCTCTGCGACCCGGGCGACCGCTACCTCGACAAGTACTACTCGGACGGCTGGCTCGCCGAGCAGGGCCTCGACATCACCCCGTACGCCGAGACGCTCGACACCTTCCTGGAGACCGGGGTCTGGCCGGCCCGCTGAGCTGTCCGGAACGGGACCTTCTGCCCGTGCGGGACCCCGCGCCGCGTGCCAGGGTGACGTCATGGACACGCGCCCGGTAGTTGTCGCCGTCGACGGATCCGACCACAGTCTGCGAGCCCTGGAATGGGCCATTCCGACCGCCCGCAGGCTGGCCGCCGACCTGGTCATCGCGCATGTCCTGCCCGACGCCACACAGCTCTGGGCGGCCCGCCGGTCCACCCTCGGCCCGGGCCCGGCGCTGAACGACCCGGTCACCGACCGGGTCCGCGCCGCGCTCTCGGGCCGCGACGGACTGCCCTCGGTGCGGTTCGACTCCCTCGAGGGCGAAGTGGCCGACGCGCTGCACGCCTTGGGCGCCGAGGCGCGGATGCTGGTGATGGGCTCGCGCGGCCGCGGCGGCTTCGCCAGCCTGCTGCTCGGCTCCAACAGCCTGGCCGTCGCCACCCGGGCGCCCTGCCCCGTGGTGGTCGTGCCGCCGCTGGCCCGCACGGGCGAGGACGAGCGGACGGCGGGCCGGGTCGTGCTCGGGCTCAATCTCGGCGACACCGTGGACGAAGTGATCGACTTCGCCTTCGTCGAGGCCCGGGCGCGGAACGTGCCGCTCCAGGTGCTCTCGGCCTACCCGGCGCCGCCCCCGGCCGCCCTGATGGTCGCGGGCGAGTTCCCGCCGGGGAGACTCGACGTCGATCAGTACGAACCCGCCGAGCGGGACGTGCGGCGCGACCAGGCCGAGCGGCTGCACCCCTTCGAGGAGCGCTTCCCCGACGTCGAGGTGGACGCCGTGATCGCGCCCGCCGACGCCGCGGGCCACCTCGTCGACGCCTCGGCCTCCGCGGCGCTGATCGTGGTCGGCCGCCACCGCCGCCGCCTGAAGCCGGGCTCCCTCCTGATGGGCTCCGTGGCCCACGCGGTGCTGCACCACGCGGAGTGCCCGGTCGCGGTGGTCCCGGCGCGCGAGGGGGACTGAACGGGCCCCTGTTTTCGGCCACCCCAACTGCCGCCCTCGGACGCCGCGTTGAGCCCGCCCCAGCGTTGACCCGCAGTTTGCCCCCGACGGTGACTTCGCTGTCTACGGTGGGAAAGATCCACTGAACGGCACGGGGAACACGGGGAGCTGTCATGCCATCTGTACTGATCGTCGGCGGGGGACTGGTGGGCCTGACCGCCGCCCTGTGCCTGGACCACCACGGGGTCGACCACGTCCTCGTGGAGCGCAACACCGAGCCGACGGTGCTGCCCCGCTCGCGCGGCATGCACACCCGCGCCGTGGAGATCTTCCGGCAGCTCGGCGTCGAGGACGCCGTACAGGCCGCGAGCGCGTCCGCCCTCAAAATGGGCAGGTTCGGCGGCGCGCGCAGGGGCCGGAGCATCGCCGGCTCCGAGGCGCTCGACCTGCGCCACGTCTTCGCCACCGGCGCCATGGTCGGCGCCGACGAAAGCCCCTGCTCCTTCTGCTTCTGCCCCCAGGTGCTCCTCGAACCGGTCCTGCGCGAACTGGCCGAACAGCGCGGCGGCGACATCCGCTTCGGCACCGAGCTGACCGCGTTCACCCAGGACGACGACCGCGTCACCGCCACCCTCACGGACCGGTCAACGGGCCGCACGACCACCATGTACGCCGACTACCTCCTGGCCGCCGACGGCGCCGGCAGCCCGATCCGCACCGCCCTGGGCATCACCAGCACCACCCGCCCCGCCACCCACCACTACCTCAACCTCTACTTCCGCGCCGACCTCACCGAGCTGGTGCGCGACCGCACCTTCAGCCAGTGCGAGATCACCGGTCCCGAGGTGTCCGGCCTGTTCCTGGCCAAGAACAACACCGACGAATGGTCCTTCCACCTCGCCTACGACCCCGAGCGCGAGAGCCCGCGCGACTACCCCGACGAGCGGTGTCTCGCCCTGCTGCGCACCGCCATCGGCGCGGACGACCCCGAGCTCCGTATCGACCTGCTCGCCCGCGCCGCGTGGGACACCGGTACCGCGGTCGCCGACGCCTACCGCGGAGGCAGGGTCTTCCTGGCCGGCGACGCGGCCCACCGGCACGCCCCCTGGGGCGGCTTCGGTGCCAACACCGGCATCGCCGACGTGCACAACCTGGCCTGGAAGCTGGCCGCCGTCCTGCGCGCGGAAGCGCCGGCCGCACTCCTGGACACCTACGAGCCCGAGCGGCGCCCGCGCGGACTGCTCGTCGCCGAACAGGCCTGGCTGCGCACCGAGTTCCTCGCCCGGTACGGCATCCGCACCCCGCAGAACGCCGAGGCGCTGGACCGCCAGCTGGGCACCGGCGAGATCATGACCCGCTACCGGTACGCGTCCGCCGCCGTCCACGGCGCCCCGGCCGGGGACACGGTCGACCTGCTCGCGGGCCAGGCCGGCACCCGTGTCCCGCACCTCTGGCTCGACCGCGACGGCAGCCGCCTGTCCACCCTGGACCTGTGCGGTCCGGGCTTCACCCTGCTCACCGGCGGGGACGCCGAAGCGGACGCGGCCTGGGCCGATGCAGCCAAGACGCTTCCGGTGACGGTGCATCATATACGGAGCAGGGAAGGCGACTTGGCGTCGGGAGAGGGGGTTCTGCGCGACGGCGAAGGCGTCTGGCCCGGCCTGGTCGGACTGCCCCCGCAGGGCGCGCTGCTCGTCCGTCCGGACGGATTCGTCGCCGCCCGGTCCGACGAGGGTCTCACCCCGGACACCCTGGACGACATCTGGCGATCCGTCACCGGCCACTGAGACAAGGCCGGTCGATGGAGGTCAGGCCTTCGGCGCGGCCGCAAGCCGACGGCCCAGGTTGCGCATCGCGCCCTTGAAGGACTGGCCGATGCCCGGCCGTGCCGCCCGCATCGCCAGGCGGAACAGCGCCGGTCCGTCGCTCGCCATCGTCCACCGCACGGTGGTTCCGGAGCCGTCCGGAGTGAGCCGCCAGTTCTCCAACAGGGCGGTCACACCCGGGGCGTTGGTCTCGTCGATCCGGTAGGCGTAGCGCTCGCCCGGGTCCCTCGCCATGATCGTCTCGCGGAAGAACACCCCGCCCCGCAGCCTGATCTCGCGCCCGGCCCCGCCGTCCAGGGGCCGGGCCGCGGCGACGGAGGAGAACCAGGTCGGCGTGTCGGACACCTCGTCGGCGAGCGCGCGGTAGACGGCCGCGGGCTCCGCCGAGAGGCGGGCCGTGAATGCCAGCCGTACCGGCGCCGACTCGGCGAAGTCGAGTTCCACGGACCTGAGTCGGCGAGCCATGACGCGTACCTCCTGGCGGTCGGGAGAGCGAGAATCCTTGCGGGTAGACCCGCACCGGCATCCGTACGGACCCGGCGCGGAAGCCCGCACACCATAACTGGCAGACCGTCAGATGTCTGCCAAGTCGCCGTTCTCGCCACCGTTGTCGGGGGTCTCCCCGGCCACCACGAGGTCTCGCAGGTGCTCGGTCATCTCCTCGCGGGACCGGTCCGACAGGCCCGAGTCCGTCACGAGCGAGTCGACCTGGTCGAGCGAGGCGAACGAACTGAGCCCCACCGTGCCCCACTTGGTGTGGTCCGCGATCACCACGACCCGCCGTGCCGAGTGCACGAACCGGCGATTGGTCTCCGCCTCCGCGAGGTTGGGCGTGGAGAGCCCGGCCTCCACCGAGATGCCGTGCACCCCGATGAACAGCACATCGAAGTGCAGCGAACGGATCGCCGCGTCGGCGACCGGCCCCACCAGGGTGTCGGAGAGCGTGCGCACCCCGCCCGTCAGGACCACGGTCGCGGCCCCCGGACGCGGCCCGGATCCCGCGGGCGAGCGCTGCGCGGCATGGAACACATCGGCGACCTGCACCGAGTTGGTCACCACCGTCAGCTCCGGAACGTCCACCAGCTCCTGTGCGAGCGCGTACGCCGTCGTGCCGCCTGCCAGCGCGATCGCGCTGCCGGGCACGGCCATCCTGGCCGCCTCCCGCGCGATGTCCTGCTTGGCGCTCAGCTCGAGGGTCGACTTCGCCTCGAAGCCCGGCTCGTGCGCCGTGGCCTCCGCGACGGGCACGGCCCCGCCGTGCACCTTCTCGATCACGCCCTGGCGCGCCAGCGCGTCCAGATCCCGGCGGACCGTCATGTCGGAGACGTTGAGTTTCCGGGTGAGCTCGTTGACCCGGACTCCGCCACGCCGTCTGACCTCATCGAGGATCAGCGCACGACGCTGCTCCGCGAGCAGATTCTGGTGGTCGCTCACTGCCGGGCCGGCCCCTTCCACATTGTCGAACACACTCGCCGGGCACATCTGCACCCCCGGCTACGGACACCCCATCCTGTCACGGGGAGATTCCGTGAGAGCACTGCGCCGGGGCACCCGGATCCGAGATCCTGAATGTCCGTGCCCTTCGCGTCGCCGATCCTGCCATCACGAGAGCGAGTCGCAGAAGTGTCCCGTGCCACACCCGCCGCCCAGGCCGGTGCCCCAGCAGTCGAGAGCGGCGGGCCCGCCCTCGAACTCCTTGTCCACGGCGTCGGGGGCACCACACCGCAGAAGATGCTCGACGCCCCCCGCACCGTGTGCGTCACGGGCGACGACACGGCGGCCATCTACCGCCGCGCCGAGGACACCGACGCCGAGGCGCACCCCGAGCGCTACCGCGACCGCCCGGTGCCCGAGGCGTACGTCTGGTGCAACCTGACCTCCGGCAACAGCGCCCGCGCCCTGTGGCTGCTCCTGCTGCCGTTCATGGTGATCAACCTCGCGCACTGGATGCGGCCGCCCGCCAAGGAACCACACTGGGCGGTCCGGCTGTACGGGGTCCTGGTGCGGCTCATCGCGCTCAGCCTCACCGTGCTCCTGGTCGCCGCCGCCTGCGAGGTCGCGCTCGACCTCACCGCCTGGCAGTGCGCGGGCTCGGCCCCCTGCTCGCGCTCCTGGTACTGGCTGGGCTTCACCTCCGTCGCCCACCACGGCTGGTGGTCCCAGCCGGGCCGCCGCCTCGCCCTCGCGGCACTCGCGCCCGCGGGCCTGACCTTCCTGCTCTGGTACCTCTCCAACCGCACCTGGAGCGCGTACGAATCCCAGCAGCCGCTGAACGCCGAGCCCGCAGACGACCACGTCGAGGCCGTCAAGCCCGCCTTCAGCAGCCCCGGATTCTGGTACGGCAGGCGTCTGGTGGCCCGGCTCCGCGCCGCCCACACCGCCGCCGGGTTCCTGACCACCGCCGCGGGCGTCACGGCCGCCGCGGCGCGTTACGACCGCGCCGCCACCAGCGCCGTCTTCGAGACGCTGGGCCTGCTTCTGGAGTCAACTCTCGCAGTGGCAGGGGTGGTTGTGGTGTGGGTCGTGTGCCGCAGGGGGCGTACCGAAACGCGTCTTGACGAGCAGCTCGACCGGGCCGTCACCGCCTGGCTGCCCGTCTCCTCACTCGCCCTGCTCGCGCTCGCCGTGGTGTATGCGGCCTGGGACCGTGCCGACTGGGTCTCCTCCGGCACCCTGCCCGGCGACCGCTCCTTCGGCTTCCTCGCCTTCGCCCAGGGCGTGTTGATCACCGCCCTGGCGGCCGTGGCCCGGCACCTGCGACGGCGGGCGCCAGGGGAGCGCACCGCCCTGTGCGGACTCGGCGGCCCCGCCGTCGCCATGCTCGCCTGCGCGCTCGGCGGCGTGATGACGGGCGGTGTCGCCCAGCGCGTCGCCGACTGGGTGGACCACGGGGCCATCCACCGGGCGTCCTTCAACGGGCCGCCCGCGCTGCTGACGTGGCAGGCTTCGGTGATCCCCGCCCTGCTGGCCCTGTTGATCCCCGTCGTGCTGTTCTTCGCCGTACGCACCTGGCGCACCGCCCGTGCCGATGCCCCGCGCGTCATGGCCGACTATCCCACCGAACAGCCCGACACCGCCCGCACCCGCCAGATCGCCAGAGCGCGCGCGATGGCCGGGCTCACCGACCACGCCCCCGTCTTCCTCGGCATCGTCTCCGGCGCGTCCCTGCTGCTCGGCGCCGCGGCCCTGGTCGGCGCGTGGTGGACCAGCGAAGTGCCGGAGCAGGCGGCCGACCGGGCGGCCACGCCCATCGCGTTCGCCGCCGACGCGGCCCAGTCGCTCGGCTCCTGGTGCACGGGCTTCGGCTTCCTGCTCTTCGTCACCTGGGGCCGGCGCGCCTACAAGGACGCGGCGGCCCGCCGCACCGTCGGCATCCTGTGGGACGTCGGCACGTTCTGGCCGCGCGCCGCACACCCCTTCGCGCCGCCCTGCTACGCGGAGCGGGCCGTGCCCGACCTCGCCTGGCGGATGAACACCTGGACCGAACGGACCGGCGGCCGTCTCGTGATCTCCGGCCACTCGCAGGGCAGCGTGCTCGCCGCGGCCGCCGTCTGGCAACTGCCCGCAGCCACCCGGCGCCGGGTCGCCCTGCTCACCTACGGCTGCCCCGTCGAGCGGCTCTACGGACGCTGGTTCCCCACCTACTTCGGCCCCGCGCCGCTCCAGGCGCTCCACCAGGAGGTGCACTGCTGGAGGAACCTGTGGCGCACCACCGACCCCATCGGCGGCCCCGTCCTGACCGGCGGCGACGTCGACAGGGGACCGCTGCTCGACCCGCTCGCCTACGGCCGCACCCGCGAACACCCGCTGCCCGCGCCGATACTGGGGCACTCCGACTACCAGGCCGACCCCGCCTTCGGCCGCGAACGGGCCCTGCTCCTGGCCGAGCTGGCGAGCGGGGTGCCGAACCAGCGGGCGGATCAGGGAAGTTCGGGCAGATCGTCCGGATAGAGCAGGGTCAGGTCGTCGGTGCTGGCCTCGGCCAGCTGGGCGACCCGGCCCGCGTGCCGCTCCACCATCGACTCGAACGTCTGGCGCGCGGTGCGCCCGTTGCCGAACGCCGCGCCCCTGGGCAGCACCGTGAAGTACTTCAGGAGGCACTCCGCGGTGCCGGAGCCGAGCCGGTACTCGTGCTCGTCGGCCTGCTGCTCCACGATGCGAAGCAGCTCCTCCGGGGAGTAGTCCGAGAACCTGATGGTCCGTGAGAACCGGGACGCCACACCGGGGTTGACGCTCAGGAAGCGCTCCATCTCCGCCGTGTATCCGGCGACGATGACCACCACCGCCTCACGGTGGTCCTCCATCAGCTTCACCAGCGTGTCGATGGCCTCACGGCCGAAGTCCCGGCCCGAGTCCTCGGGGGACAGGGCGTACGCCTCGTCGATGAACAGCACCCCGCCGCGCGCCCGGTCGAAGGCCTCCTGGGTGCGGATCGCGGTGGACCCGATGTGCTCGCCGACCAGGTCGACGCGCGACACCTCGACGAGATGGCCGCGCTCCAGGACGCCGAGGGATGCCAGGATCTCCCCGTACAGGCGCGCCACCGTGGTCTTTCCGGTGCCGGGGGAGCCCGTGAAGACCAGATGGCGGCGGACCGAGGCCGCCTTGAGTCCGGCCTGCTGCCGCCTGCGGCCGACCTCGATCATGTCGGTGAGCGCCCGCACCTCGCGCTTGACGCTCTCCAGACCCACCAACGTGTCCAGCTCGCCGAGCACCGCGCCCGACGTGCGCGCGGGCTCGGTCAACTGCTCCGCCGCCGGGGACTCGACGGCGCGCGGGCCGGGTACGGCCGAGAGCAGCCCCATGGTCTGCGTCGCGCTCAGCACCGCGGGCGGCTCGGCCGCGCCCGCCTTGGCGCCGCTCTCGTCGCTGGTGCAGTCCTCGACGACCGCGCCGTCCTCCGAGAACTCATAACCGCCGCGCGCGCACCGCTCGGTGCGGCAGCGCGTCAGCGTCGTACGGCAGCCGTCGATGACATGGAAGCCGAAGCCGCCGCTGCCGGTCACCCGACAGCCGTGGAAGGTGCCCCGGCCCTCGGCGGACACGTAGAACCCGGCCTCGGCGGGCGAGGTGACCGTGACGCGCTCGATGCGCGGATCGGCGCCCTTGGTGACGATGACGCCGGTCTGCGCGCCGTCGATGGTGCAGCCCGCGAGCGTGCCGCCGCTGCCGTGGTCACGGAACCAGGCGCCGGTGGACGCCTCCCTGATCCGGCAGTCGTCGAGCTGCGCGGTGGCGCCGTCGCTCACCGACACCGCGGTGTTGCGGACCTGGGTGAGATCACTGTCGACGACGTCGGCGCGCGAGCCCCGGTCGAGCACGAAGATCGCGTCCGGTACGTCATGGACGCGGCAGCCCTCCAGGACCGCGGTGGCTCCGTCGCTGACCCACACCGCCGGATAGTCGCCCGTACTGTCGTGGATCTCGCACTGGTTGGCGTCCACCCGCGTGCCCGGGTCCCACACCGACAGGCCGTTGCGCCCGAAGCGGCGGACCTTGGTGCGGGTCAGCGTGAGCACCGAGCGCGAACGCAGATCGACCGCGTTCTCCGGGATGTCGTGAATGTCGCAGTCGGCGAGTGTGAGCACCGCGTCCGTGTCCAGGGTGATGCCGTCGGCCGAAGTCCGGTGCACCGTACAGTCGGTCAGGTGGGCCGAGGCGCGCGAGGCGATCTGCACCCCGGCGCCCTTGATCTCGTACACCTCGCAGCCGAGCGCCTCGAGACCGCTGCCCTCGCCGCTGACGGCGAGCCCGGCGCCGCTGGAGTGGTGCACCCGGCAGCGTTCGAGGCGGGGGTGGCCGCCGCTGTGCACCGAGACCCCGGACTGGCCGGCCGCGACGACCTCGCACTCCTCGAACACCCCGCCCGCACCGTCGAACACACCGATGCCGACGCCGCCCGGGTTGTCCACCGTGCAGCGCCGCACCGTGGGCCGTGCCCCGCCGCGGACCTCGATGCCCACCGCGGAGCGCGTCACCACCCGCAGATCGACGAGCTCGGGCGCACCGTCCTCCACGAGCAGCGCGGGCGCCGCCGCGTCCTGGCCCTCCAGATACAGGTCCCGCAGGGTCGCCGAGGCGCGCACGGTCAGTGCCACACCGTCGGCCGGCGCGATCCGGACCGAACCGACCGCACCCTCGGGGCCGCGCAGCGTCACCGAATGGCGCAGCACCAGATTCTCCCGGTAGGTGCCCGGGGCGACGGTCAGGACGTCGCCGTCGCCCGCGGCCTCCAGGGCCGCGGCCAGAGAGGCGTACTCACCCGTGCGGCGGCGCCACCTCGACGTGCCCGTGTGCGTCACCTGGACCGTGCCCTGAGCCATGGTGCTGCCGTGCCCCCACCTCGTGCGTACGACCTCGCACACACCTCGACCGTGACCTGGTTTGTGCGACTGATGGTCCACCGTAGCGCGCGCGGGGCCGGTGAGTTGACCGGTCAGCTGCCTGCGCCGGTACGGCCCCAGTCCGGACCGTACCGGGCCCACGCCCGGTCCAGTCGCTCGTACCGCCGGCGTATCAGCCGCCATACGATCAACCGCCGTACGCCCTCGACGAGTCCGGCGGCCGCCGCGGCCGCGCAGATCCCCGAGAACACGGCATGCGTGTCGGCCGCGGACAGTGCCATCGGACGGGGCGCCGGACGCCCGCGGTCGTCGGTCCATATCCGGAAAGTGGCGCCGGGAGCGGGCGCCTTGAGCGGCGAGGCCAGCGTCCCGCTGTGTGAACTGCCGTCGTACGCAGTCCAGTTGGCGACCACACGGGTGCGGATGGCGCGGCCCATCGAACCGTCGGGCTCGGAGACCGGCGCGTGCTGCTCGGCCCGGCGCACCACCACCGCCGAGGTCACATGCCGGTGCCGGCGCTGCTCGGTGACCGCCTGGCGCAGGCTCGTATCCGTGAGGGAACCGCAGAGCACCCCCACCGCCGGCGCGGCGAACACCATGAGCACCAGGGCCACGAGCGCCAGCCAGGCCTCCGCGAAGTCGGTGCGGCGGCGCAGCGGATTGTGCCGCCAGCGCCACACTCCCGTAATGGCTCGCACGCGCCACGCACCCCCTTCCGCTTCATGCCGCCCCGGCGGGCCGGCCTGCGCGCGGGTGGCACGAACAGGGATCTGATCCACCCGGCTTGCCCTGTCCAACGCCTCTGCTACCCACAGGAGTTCCCGCGTGGCGCAGAGCTATGCGAGCACCTTCAGCGCGTCACCGATGCGGATGATGCCGGTGTCCTCCGGGATCACCAGGACGCCGAACGCCAGCGAGCGGCCGATCCGGCGGTGCCGGGCCAGGGTGCGCAGCGGCTCCTTGCCGCGCTCCGCGGTGGCCTGGTCGGTGGTGGTGATGACGCAGCGCCCGCAGGGCTTCGCCACCCGAAAGGTGACCTCGCCGATCGATATCCGTGACCAGGTGTCCTCGGCCCATGCCTCGGTGCCGTCGATGACGACGTTGGGCCGGAACCGGTTCATCGGCAGGGGGCCCTCGGCGGGGTGGCCACCTTGTGCGATCAGCGCGTTGAGGGCGTCGAGCGAGGCGCGCGTGGCGATCTGGAGCGGGTATCCGTCGGCGAAGCTGACCGTCTCGCCGTTCGGCGCGTACTTGGGGTTGATCGTCCTGCGGCGCGCCGGATCGTCCAGGTGCATGAGCCGCACCTCGGTGCCCAGATAGGCGCTGAACCACGCGTGGGCCTCGTCGGCGGCGGTCACCGCCTTGAACTTGTTGCCGAAGAGCGTGACGCCCACGGCGGCGATCGGCTCCGGCGGCTCGACGACCAGATCGTCGCGCCCCGGCGCGGAAAGCCGCACGCCTCCGCCCGGCAGTGTGGCGGCACTGCTCAGGGCGAGGCCCGGCCGCTCGCGTTGAGTGACGGCCGTGCCCTCTGTGTCCACCAGCATCCAGCGACGGTCCCCGGCGAGCCCCCATGGCTCGACCGCCGCTTGCGCTGTGTCGTATCCCCCGACCGACTTGACGGGATGAATGCGCATCCCGTGGACAACCGCATCAAGTCCGTTGCTCATAAACACATTCTGCCAGCCGCCTCGGACAAGCGTCCGGGCGGCCGGTCCCGCCCTTGATCAGTACCCGGTGCCCTGATAGGGCCGGTTGTACGGATCCTCGTACGGCGCGGGCGCCGGCCGGGGCGCTGCGGGGCGCATGGCCTCGTACCCGGTGCCCATCGGCCGCTGCGGCACGGCCTGCTGCCCCTGATAGCCGCGCGGGGCCGAGGTCTGCTGCGGGATGTACGGGGCGGGCGCGTGCTGCAGCGGCGTCGGCTGCGGCATCTGCTGCTGGTACCCGTACGACGAGGCGTAGGAGGGGCTCTGCTGCGAAGGGGCGGCCGGCAGCGCGGGCAGCGCCGACGGAAGCGCCGGCAGGTAACTGCTGCCGGTGTCATAGAGGGAAGGCACTCGGATCGGGGCGATCTGAGGCGTACCCCGTTCTGCGACGAGGGAGTCGTAGATGGGGGTGTCCGGGAAGAACGGCGCGGAGTAGTAACCGCCGCCATAGGTGGAGCGGGGGGAGGTCATGGCACATAAGTTAAGCCCACGATGTGGTCGTTGGGGAGCCCGATAAGAGGGTTGTTTCGCGTGTTCGGAGTGGCTGGGCATCATCAATGTGAGCGAACTTGGGAAAATCGGTCGCGCCGGGGCGTTGGAATCCTGTAAAGGGCAAGGTCATCCGGGGTTACCGGCGGGTGGACGGGAGAGGTGCCGGGTGGCCGACCGGGCACTAGGTTGACGGTGCAGAAATCTTTTGGCACCGCGGCGAGTGATGGGGGAGAGCATGTCCATGCTTAAAGGAGCCAATGTTCCGGTGCCTGCGCACTCGGTACGCGTCGAACTGGCCTGGCGGTCGGGACCCGGTGTCCCCGACGTGGATGCCTCGGCTCTCCTGCTGGCCGCAGGACGGGTCCGCTCGGACGCCGACTTCGTCTTCTACAACCAGCCCACCCACTCCTCGGGCGCCGTACGCCACGAAGGCAAGCGGTCCGGTCCCGACACCGTGACGGACACCCTGGTCATCGACCTCGCGCGGGTGGAACCGGCCGTCGAGCGCGTCGTGGTCGCCGCCTCCGCCGACGGCGGAACCTTCGGCCGCGTCCCGGGCCTCGGCATCCGCGTCCTGGACGCGGCCACCGGCGCAGAGCTCGCGCGCTTCGACAGCCAGGACGCCACCGTCGAGACCGCGTTCATCCTCGGTGAGCTCTACCGCCGCCAGGGAGCCTGGAAGTTCCGCGCGGTCGGCCAGGGCTACGACAGCGGACTCGAAGGCCTGGCAACGGACTTCGGGATCACCGTCGACAAGCCTCAGCAGCCGCCCGCCGCGTCCCCCGTGCAGGCGCCCTTCACCCCGGTGCCGCCTCCCGCCCAGGCCGCCTACACCCCGCCCCCGTCGCCCGTATGGCCCGAGCCGGCCGCCCGGATTCCGGCGCCCCCGACCGCTCCGCCGTTGACGCCGCCGTCACCGGTGCGCCTCTCCAAAGTCACCCTCACGAAGGACACGCCCAGGGTTTCGCTCGCCAAACAGGGCGGCACTTCGGGCGCGATGCGGGTGAACCTCAACTGGCAGAGCCGCAAGCAATTCAGCGGCTGGGGCGCCAAGTTGGGCCGCGCCGCAGCCAACCACTCCGATCTCGACCTCGACCTGTGCGCCCTGTACGAGCTCTCCGACGGCCGCAAGGGCGTCGTCCAGGCCCTGGGCAACGCCTTCGGCGCGCTCCACCAGCCCCCGTACATCCACCTCGACGGTGACGACCGTACCGGCGCCGTCGAATCGGGCGAGAACCTCACCGTCAACCTCGACCAGAAGGACAAGTTCCGCCGCCTGCTGATCTTCGTCACCATCTACGAGGGCGCCCGCAGCTTCGCCGACCTGCACGCCACGGTGACCCTCCAGCCGCAGTTCGGCGCGCCGATCGAGTTCTTCCTCGACGAATGCACCGTCCCCTCCACGGTCTGCGCGCTCGCCCTGATCACCAACAACAACGGCGACCTGGTCGTCCAGCGCGAGGCCCGTTACCTGGTGCCCGCGCGCGGCGTCAGCCCGCAGCGCACCATCGACCAGGCCTACGGCTGGGGCATGAACTGGACGCCCGGCCGCAAGTAGCCCGCGTCACCGCTGCTCGGGTGCGGCCTCGGGCCGGGCGTAGGTGCGGCCCTTCCAGGCCGCACCCCGCCCCCGGTAGTGCTGCACCGCCGAGTCGACCGTCATCAGCAGGTAGAGCAGCGCCGTGAACGGCAGGGTCGGGGCCAGCGCGAGCGGCTGACGGTAGTGGCGGAGCATCGGCAGATACGTTCCGGTCATCACCAGCCAGGCAAGACCGCCCGCCCACGCGGCCCCGGCACTCCCGGCCGCCAGGCCCGCGGCGAACGTGACCGGCGGTGCCAGATAGACCAGCGCCAGACCCGCGACGGTGCCGAGCAGCACCAGCGGGTTGTGCCGCAACTGCGCGTACGCACTGCGCGAGACCATCCGCCACAGGTCGGCGAGGAGCGGATAGGGGCGCACGCTGTCGACCCGGTCCGCGAGGCCCAGCCACACCCGCCCGCCGGACGTGCGCACCGCGCGCGCCACGGACACGTCGTCGATCACCGCCTGGCGCACCGCGTCCGGAATCCCGGCCCGTACGGCAGCCTCCGTACGGAGGAGCACGCAACCACCGGCGGCGGCCGTGGCACGCGGCCTGCGGGCGTTGATCCAGCGGAACGGATACAACTGCGCGAAGAAGTACACGAACGCCGGGACGATCAGCCGCTCCCAGCCGCTCGCCACCCGCAACCGGGCCATCTGCGACACCAGGTCGAAGCCGCCGCCGCGGGCCGCGGCGACCAGCTCCCGCAGGCTGTCCGGCGCATGCGCGATGTCGGCGTCGGTGAGCAGGAGGTACTCCGGCTCACGCGCCCGCGCGAGCGCGATGCCATGGCGCAGCGCCCACAGCTTGCCGGTCCAGCCCGCCTCCGGCTCACCCGGAGACACCACCGACAACGGCAGACCTCCGCACCGCTCGGCGAGGGAACGGGCGAGCTCGCCGGTGCCGTCCGAGCTCCCGTCGTCCACCAGGAAGATCTCCGCTCGGCCGGGATAGTCCTGCGCGAGCAGCGAGGGAAGGCTCGAAGGCAGCACCTCCGCCTCGTCGCGGGCCGGCACCACCACCGCGACATCCGGCCAATGTTCGAGTGCCGCTCGGGGCGGCAGCCGCTGGTCGGTGCGCCAGAAGAAGCCCTGCCCGAGCAGCAGCCAGAGCCAGACGACCAGGGACACCGAGGCGATCCATACAAGGGCGCTCATCCGCCGCAGTCTGCCCCACATCCCGTACTCCACACGGGACCTCGGCCCCTTCCGCCGGGGCCCGTCGACTATGGTGACCGGGTGAAGATCGCGCTCATGGACTCCGGAATCGGCCTGCTCGCCGCGGCCGCGGCGGTACGCCGGCTACGGCCCGACGCCGAACTCGTGATCTCGAACGACCCCGACGGCATGCCCTGGGGCCCGCGCACACCCGAAGGCGTCGCCGAGCGCGCCCTCGCCGTGGCCAGGGCCGCCGCGGCCCTGGAGCCGGACGCCCTGATCATCGCCTGCAACACCGCGTCCGTGCACGCCCTGCCCGCGATCCGCGCAGCCCTGGAACCCGAGATCCCGGTGATCGGCACCGTTCCCGCGATCAAGCCCGCCGCGGCCGGCCGCGAGCCCTTCGCGATCTGGGCGACCCCGGCCACCACCGGCAGCCCCTACCAGCGCGGCCTGATCCGTGAATTCGCCGACGGCGTCCCCGTCACGGGGGTGCCGTGCCCCGGCCTCGCCGAGGCCGTGGAGCACGCCGACGACGCCGCGATCGACCGGGCCATCGCTGTGGCCGCCGCCCTCACGCCGCCCGAGGTAAGGACCGTCGTCCTGGGCTGCACCCATTACGAGCTGGTCGCCGAACGTATCCGTATGGCCCTGCGCCCGGACGGCGGCCCGCTTACCTTCTTCGGCAGTGCCGAAGCCGTGGCCGCCCAGGGCCTGCGCCGGGCCGGGATCATGCCCGCACCGGACGCGGCCCAGGTCGGAGGCCTGACGGTGCTGCTCAGCGGCCGCACCGGCGCCCTGCCCGATGTCGCCCTCGCCTACCCCGAAGGCCGCCTGCTCCAGGCCGTCAGCCCCGCTCGCTGAGCGCTGCACGGTGCCACGGCAGCGGAACCTGAGTACGCTGCTACTCATGAGGGAACCGTCCCCGGAGTACCCCACGCCCCCCGAGTCGCAGCACGGATCCGGTGCCGCCGAACAGGCGCCAGAGGTCTGGACCGGCCGGGCGACCAACCGTGTCCAGTGGCTGCTCGCGGCCGGTGGAGCGGCCTGCATCGCGCTCGGCGTCGAGCTGGCCGTCGACTCGAACTGGACGTCCGGCATCGCGCCGCTCCTGATGTCCGTCGTCGGCTGTCTGGCGGCCGGGCTCCTCGTGCTCTTCGGGACCCTCGCCTTCGTCCACGTGGCGGTCACGGTCGACGGCGACTGCCTGGAAGTGCGCTGCGGCCACATCGGGCTGCCGCGCCGCAGGATCCCCCTCGACCATGTGGTCGGAGCCGACTTCGTGCCCCGCGTCACCCCGCGCCAGTGGGGCGGCTGGGGCTACCGCTGGCGCCCCGAGATCGGCACCGCCGTCGTGGTACGCCGCGGTGAGGGCGTGGCGCTCAAGCTCGGCGACGGCCGCGTCTTCACCGTCACCGTCGACGACGCCGAAGCGGCGGTCCGCGTCATCCGCGACCGGCTGCGCCTCCTCGGCACCACGAAGGCCGCCGAGGCCTGACCTCCCGGGCTGGATGCCGCAGAGCCCGGTGCTGAAGTCCGTCCGGGCCTGACGGAGTCCCCACAGGCTCCGAGACCGGACTCCCCGGTACACAGCCACCCGCCGTAGACTCCGCCGGGTGAGCACCACCGAAACCCCCACAACCGAGCCGGAACAGCTCGGACCGCAGCCTGCCGCGCCCTCGCGGCTGCGGGGACTGCTGAACCGTCTCGCCCGGCCCGCCGTGGCCGCGCTGGCTGGGGTGCTCCTGTACCTGAGCTTCCCGCCGAGGCCCCTGTGGTGGCTGGCGCTGCCCGCGTTCGCCGTCCTCGGCCGGCTCCTGCGCGGCCGCAGCTGGAAGGCGGGCCTCGGCCTCGGCTACCTCTTCGGCCTCGGCTTCCTGCTCCCGCTCCTCGTATGGACCGGGGTGGAGGTCGGCCCCGGGCCCTGGCTGGGGCTCGCCGCGATCGAGGCGCTGTTCATCGGGGCGGCCGGGGCGGGTATGGCGGTGGTCTCCAGGCTTCCGCTGTGGCCTGTGTGGTCCGCCACCTTGTGGGTAGTCGCCGAGGCGGCCCGCGCCCGCGCGCCGTTCGGGGGTTTCCCCTGGGGCAAGGTCGCCTTCGGACAGGCCGACGGGACCTTCCTGCCCCTTGCCGCCCTGGGCGGCACGCCCGTGCTCGGCTTCGCCGTGGTGCTGTGCGGTTTCGGCCTGTACGAATGCGTACGGCAGGCGCTGCGGCTCCGGAGCACCGGCAGTGTCCGCAAGGGAGCGGCGGCGGCCGCACTGCTCACGGTCGTCGTGCCGGTCGCGGCGTCCTTCGGCGCCCGCGGCCTGGTCAGCGACTCCGCCGAGGACGGCACCGCGACCGTCGCCGTGATCCAGGGCAATGTGCCCCGCCTCGGCCTCGACTTCAACTCCCAGCGCCGGGCCGTGCTCGACTACCACGTACGCGAGACACTGCGGCTCGCCGACCGGGTCAAGGCCGGCAAGGAGCCGCAGCCCGACTTCGTGCTGTGGCCCGAGAACTCCTCCGACGTCGACCCCTTCGCCGACGACGACGCCCGCGCCGTCATCGACCAGGCCGCCAAGGCCATAGGCGCCCCCATCTCGGTCGGCGCGGTCGTCGGCGGCTACGGCGCGAAGCTCTACAACGAGCAGGTCCAGTGGGACCCCAAGCTGGGCCCCGTCGCAACGTACGACAAGCGGCAGATCCAGCCGTTCGGCGAGTACATCCCGCTGCGCGGACTCATCAACACCTTCGCCCCCGGCTACACGTCCATGGTCCGCGAGGACTTCAACCGCGGCACCAAGCCCGGCCTGTTCACCATGGCCGGCACCAAGGTCGGCATCGCCACCTGTTACGAGGCCGCCTTCGACTGGGCGGTGCGCGACACCGTCACCTCGGGCGCCCAGCTGATCTCCGTACCGAGCAACAACGCCACCTTCGACCGCAGCGAGATGACCTACCAGCAGCTCGCCATGTCCCGGGTGCGGGCCGTCGAGCACAGCAGGACCGTCACCGTTCCGGTCACCAGCGGGGTCAGCGCCGTGATCATGCCCGACGGCAAGGTCGTCCAGAAGACCGCCATGTTCACCCCCGCCTCGCTCGTCGCCAAGGTGCCGCTGCGCTCCTCGCAGACGCCTGCCACCAAGCTGGGCACGCTGCCCGAGTGGGCGCTCGTCGCGGCCGCCGCCGCGGGCCTGGCCTGGGCGATCACCCGGTCCGTGCGGGGGCGTCGAGGCAACGGGAGCTGACTGGCCGGATCCGGACGGCCGTTAGGGTCGGAGCATGGCAACTCCTGACTTCATTCAAGACATCCGGGCCCTCGCCGGGCACCAGCTGCTCCTGCTGCCGGGTGTGAGTGCGATCGTCTTCGACGACGAGGGCCGGGTCCTGCTCGGCCGCCGGGCGGACAACGGCAAGTGGTCGACGATCGGCGGCATTCCCGAGCCGGGGGAGGAGCCCGCCCACACTGCCGTGCGCGAGGTGTACGAGGAAACCGGCGTACGGTGCGTCGCCGAGCGGGTGGTGCTCGTGGAGGCAGGCAAGAGCACTATCACCTACCCCAACGGCGACCAATGCCAGTTCATGGACATCACCTTCCGCTGCCGGGCCACCGGAGGCGAGGCCCGCGTCAACGACGAGGAGTCCCTCGAAGTGGGCTGGTTCGCCATGGACGCACTGCCGAAGCTCAGCGAGTTCGCGCTGTTCCGCATCAAGCAGGCACAGTCGGACAGCCCCACATGGTTCCAACCCAGCACTGGGCTCTGAAGTATGTGCGCTGACCACATGGGTGGGTGAGGGGCGGCCTGCCTAGGGTCGAGACCATGACCCCGCCCCTCGCCCCCGCAGCCCTCCCGCACTCCGTCACCGTCGACCTGGGCGGACGCACCGTGCTCGTCACCGGCGCCGCGGGCGGCATCGGCCGGGCCTGCGCCGTGCGGCTCGCCGCCGCCGGAGCCAAGGTCAGGGCGGTCGACCGGGACGCGGAAGGCCTCGAAGAGCTCGCTGCTCAGGGCGCCGGACTCGACGGCACCGTGGAACCCGTCGTCCTCGACCTGACCGACCTCGACGCCGCCGAACAGGCCGCCGCCGGAACGGACATCCTGGTGAACAACGCCGGACTCCAACTGGTGCGCCCCATCGAGGAGTTCCCGCCCGAGGCCTTCCACACCGTCCTCACCGTGATGCTGGAAGCCCCGTTCCGGCTGATCCGGGGCGCGCTGCCCCACATGTACGGGCAGGGGTGGGGCCGCATCGTCAACCTGTCGTCGGTACATGGTCTGCGGGCCTCCGCCTTCAAGTCGGCCTATGTGTCCGCCAAACATGGCCTCGAAGGCCTCTCCAAGACCGCCGCCCTGGAAGGCGCCCCCCACGGGGTCACCTCGAACTGCGTCAACCCCGGATATGTGCGTACGCCCTTGGTGCAGCGGCAGATCGCCGACCAGGCGGCGGCACACGGCATCCCCGAGGAGCAGGTGCTCACCGAGGTGCTGCTCAAGGACGCGGCACTCAAGCGGCTCGTCGAACCGCACGAGGTCGCCGAAGCGGTCGCCTATCTCTGCACTCCGCAGGCCTCCTTCATCACCGGTACTTCGCTGGCCCTGGACGGCGGCTGGACCGCACACTGAGCGTCGGCGCCTGCCCGTTCTCCCGCTTGTTCTGCACCCCTCAAGAGTTGTCCACAGGCCTGGCGAGGCCGCCCACCCGGCAGGTATCCCTGTGACCATGTCCCACGACCAAGCGCATCCCCACGACCACCCCGAAGTTTCCTACCTGGCACTCCTCGCCCGGGGCGCGCCCACCGAGGCGTACGACCGCCCGGCGCTCCTCGCCCGCGCCGACGGCGCGCCACCCGAGGCGCTCGCCGGCCTGGAGGCCGCGAAACAGCTCGCCCTGCGCGTACGGGCCGACCTCGAAGGGCGCAGACGCCGCGAGGCCGAGCTGTCCGCCCTGTTCGAGACCGCCCACGACCTCGCCGGCCTGCGCGACCTGGACGCCGTACTGCGCGCCATCGTGCAGCGGGCCCGCTCGCTGCTCGGCACGGAGGTCGCCTACCTCAGCCTCAACGACCCCGCAGCGGGCGACACTTACATGCGGGTCACCGAAGGCTCCGTGGCCGCCCGCTTTCAGCAGCTGCGCCTCGGCATGGGCGAGGGGCTCGGCGGGCTCGTCGCGCAGACCGCCCGCCCCTACGTCACCTCCAGCTACTTCGCCGACGAACGCTTCCAGCACACCAGCACCATCGACACCGGCGTACGCGACGAGGGACTCGTCGCCATTCTCGGGGTGCCGCTCATGCTCGGCAGCACCGTCATCGGGGTGCTCTTCGCGGCCGACCGGCACCCGCGGGTCTTCGCACGTGAGGAGATCGCCCTGCTCGGCTCCTTCGCCGCGCACGCCGCCGTCGCCATCGACACCGCCAACCTGCTGGCCGAAACCCGGTCCGCACTGGCCGAGTTGGAGAAGGCCAACGAGACCGTCCGGGACCACAGCGCGGTCCTCGAACGGGCGTCGGAGGTCCACGACCGGCTCACCGAACTGGTGCTGCGCGGCGGCGGAGTCCACGACGTGGCCGACGCGGTGTCCGAAGTCCTCGACGGCATGGTCGAGTTCGCCGACCCCGACTCGGCACACACCGCCGTCCTGCGCCTCAGCGGCACCGACGGCCACGCGATCCGCCACGGCGAGGACTGGCTCGCCGGAGTGTCGGCCGGAGGTGAACTCCTGGGTGCGCTGGTCCTGCACGGCCAGCCGGGCCTCGACCCCGTCGACCGGCGCACCCTGGAACGGGCCGCCCTGGTCACCTCGCTCCTGCTGCTCAACCGGCGCTCGGCCGGCGAGGCCGAACAACGCGTGCGGGGCGAGCTGTTGGACGACCTCTTGGACGCGCCGGGCCGCGACCCCCGGCTGCTGAGCGAACGCGCCACCAGGCTGCGGGCCGACCTCGACGCCCCGCACGTGGTGATCGCCGCCCGCATCGACGGCCTCGACCCGGGCACCGCCGCCCGCCGCACCGCGGACCGCCGGCGCATCGGCTCCGCCGCCGCATACCTGGCCGCGACCCGGCACGGCCTGGCCTCGACCCGCGACGGCGGTACGGTGCTGCTCCTTCCGCTCGGCCCGGGCGACACCCCGGCCGAGGTCGCCCGGCAGACGGCGAAACAGCTGAGCGGCGCCCTCCACGAGCCCGTCACGGTCGGCGCGTCCGCCGCCGTCGCGGCCCCCGCCGTGACACCCTCCGCGGTCGCCACCGCGTACGCCGAGGCCCGCCGCTGCCTGGAGGCGCTGCGGCTGCTGGGCCGCTCCGGTGAAGGGGCCGCGGCCCAGGACCTCGGCTTCCTCGGCCTGCTGCTCGCGGACACCCGGGACATCGGCGGGTTCGTCGACCGGACGATCGGCGCGGTCGTGGCGTACGACAGGAAACGCAGAAGCGACCTGGTCCGCACCCTCGACACGTACTTCGCGAACGGCATGAGCCCGGCTCGCACCAAGGAGCGTCTGCACGTCCATGTGAACACGGTGGCCCAGCGCCTGGACCGGATCGGCCGCCTCCTGGGCCCCGACTGGCAGACGCCCGCCCGCGCCCTGGAAATCCAGCTCGCCCTGCGCCTCCATGTGGCGGCGCCGGCCATGACGCCGTGAAGGGTGGGGCGGCACCACACTGCCACTCCACCCAATTCCCCTCCCTTGTCAGGCAGTTCGGGCATCCACCCCGCGTGCGGATGTGGCGGGAACACCCTGTGCGGCGCTGTCCACACACTCCAGATCCCGCTCCCGGGTCTCCTTCGCACACCCGATGGCGACCACGGTGAGCAGTACGGCCGCGATGACGTACAGGGCGATCGGCGTCGACGTGCCGTAGTCGGAGAGCAGCGCCGTCGCGATCAGCGGCGCGGGCGCACCGGCCGCCACGGAGGAGAACTGCGCACCGATCGAAGCGCCCGAATAGCGCATCCGGGTCGCGAACATCTCCGAGAAGAACGCCGCCTGTGGCGCGTACATCGCCCCGTGGAAGACCAGGCCGACAGTGACGGCGAGGATCAGGTTTCCGAAGCTGCCGGTGTCGATCAGCGCGAAGAACGGGAACATCCAGGCGCCGACGCCGAGGGCGCCGATCAGATACACCGGCCTGCGCCCGATCCGGTCCGAAAGGGCGCCCCACGCCGGTATCACCACGAAGTGCACGGCGGAGGCGATGAGTACGGAGTTGAGCGCCGTCTGCTTGGCCATCCCGGCCGAGGTGGTCGCGTACACCAGGATGAAGGCGGTGATCACGTAGTAGCTGATGTTCTCCGCCATCCGGGCTCCCACGGCGACCAGGACATCGCGCCAGTGGTCCCGCAGCACCGCGACGAGCGGCAGCTTTTCGGTGACGCTGTCCGCCTTGCGGGCCTCGGCCTGCGCCAACGCGGCCTTGAACACCGGCGATTCATCCACTGACAGCCGGATCCACAGGCCGACGAGGACGAGCACACCGGACAGCAGGAACGGTATGCGCCAGCCCCATGCCGTGAACGCGTCGTCGCTCAGCAGTGCGGTGAGCGCGGAGAGCACACCGGCGGCGAGCAACTGCCCGGCGGGCGCGCCGGTTTGGGGCCACGAGGACCAGAACCCGCGCCGCCGGGCATCCCCGTGCTCCGACACGAGCAGCACGGCCCCGCCCCACTCGCCGCCCAGCGCGAACCCCTGCACCAGCCGCAACGCCGTGAGCAGCACGGGAGCCGCGGCCCCCACCGTGGCGTGGGTGGGCAGAAGGCCGATGCCGAAGGTGGCCCCGCCCATCATGAGCAGGCTCACCACGAGCAGCTTCTTACGGCCGAGCCGATCCCCGAAGTGCCCGAACACGAGCGCCCCGAGCGGCCGCGCCGCGAACCCCACGGCGTACGTGAGAAAGGAGAGCAGCGTGCCGACGAGTGGCGAGGACTCGGGGAAGAACAGCTTGTTGAACACGAGCGCGGCGGCCGACCCGTACAGGAAGAAGTCGTACCACTCGATGGTGGTGCCAATCAGGCTGGCGGCGACGATGCGCTTGAGGTTGGTGGCGGGTGGGGGAGCGGTTGCGGGGGAGGACATCGGCACCACTTCCTGGCATTCGACGGGGACGTCTTCGTGTCGCCATACCGTAGGAACGTGCAGGTCAGCGGCGTATGTGGTGGGACACCATAGTTCTGGTCGGTGGAGTGCGCGCGTCCACCATGGAGGTGGTCCCGGCCTGTCCGGTGTATCGCCTTCTTGCAGAGTTCGGCCGACCCGGACCTCGTCCCAAAAGAACGCGGATCATCGGCCTGTACGCCGCCCCGCCACCCGACGCGACGGTGATCTGCGCGGACGAGCTCGAGCCGGTGATCCCGTGGACCTTTGCACCCGGACCGGGCTGGTCGCCGGACGGACACCGGATCAAGTCCGAACTCGACTACGGCCGGGGCCCGGAGAAGACCTGGGTCTTCGGCGGCCTGCGGATCCGCGACGGCATGGAGGTCACGACGACATCGCCCACGCCACCGAGCCGGCCACCGCTCAGCTCAACACCCCTGTCCGCCCCTGGACCTGGGGACGACCAGCAAATCCCACTCGCACACGCAGGCGCCGCTATGTGTACGTTCTGTGAGGAACGCAGTACTGGTTCGACACCGCCGGGGCCGCCCCGGCTGGTCGAGGCAGGGGAGCGCGCCCCCTGGCGCGATCGTGCGAATGTGCAGGTCAGGGCGGTGAGTTGCTATTGTGCCCAGCGTTTGGCCCGTCAGTGTGACCGGGCCTGCTGTACTCGTATAGATCGGGTTTCTTGTGAAGAAGTCGCTTTCCGCGCTGACCGTCGTCGGCATAACTGCCGCCTCCCTGGTCGCTCTGGCGCCCACCGCTTCCGCCTCCGGATGCGTCTCGACCTGGCTGAGGAGCCCGGGAACGACCACGAACGGTGCCATGGTCGCGACCAAGGCCGACTCGCCTTGCCACGACCTCAACGTGTCTTGGTCACAGGCCGCCCCCGGCGCCCAGTTCTCCCAGTACATGGGCATGTACCGCAAGTCGAGCTCTGTGGGCTGGCAGCCAGGGTCCAGGGGCTATGTCCAGATGGAAAACGGCTACCACGACATCAACAACTCCTACTTCGCTCTGGTCACGGACCTGACCCCGGGCACCCAGTTCACCGTGATCAGCCGCAACCCTGGCGACCAGGTCACCATCGTTCACTGATCTCGCGCCGTGCCTGCCTGCCGGGAAACCTCGTCCGGCAGGCACGGCCCGCGCATCCGGTCCACCCTCGTCATCGGAGGTAGGCGGACATGTCCCGCCCCGCCCGGCACTCCCGCCGCCCCCGTTCGTTCGGCGCTCTTGGAGCGGTGCTCGTCGGCACGTTCCTGACCCTGTCGTCCGGCTGCTCGGCGCCGGCGGACGACGCCCCCACTCGTTCTGACACCTCCGCGCCCGCCGCCGAGCCCACCACGGCGGTGTCGTACGGCCTGCCGCAGGACGTCACGCCCATGGTGCTGCCCGCCAGCGGCGCGGACACCCGGCTCACCCAAGGGCTCGAAGGCTTCACCAGCCTGATCCGGTCGAAGACCGTACGAGCCTGCTTCACGTCGGTACATGCTCAGCTGCCCGACGCACCTCCGGCCATGTTCGGGCGGCTGTTCGAGATTCCGGACCTGGAGACCATCGCGCACAACGGCTTCACTTCCGGCACGGTCCCGGGCGAGCAGGTCTCCTCCGCTGGTGGTGCGGCGCCGGACAGCGCGCTGGTGCAAAGCTGCGGTCAGAAGGGCGATGCGGCGGCCGCCGAGCTCCAGTCCGTCTACGGTCCGTTGTTCTCTCGCTGGCTGGGCGGGCTCGCCCCATTGGAGACGCAGGACGCCGTCGTGTCCGCACGCAAGACCCTCACGGGCTGCCTGGCGGACAAGGGTGTGCAGGCGAAGGACGAGAACGACTTCTTCAACGGGGTCGACAAGAAGATCCAGGAGATCGACGACCGCGACGCCATGAAGGCGGAGGACCGCCGGCTCGGAGCGATCTACGCGACCTGCATGAAGCCGGTCGAGGCGGCGCGCGAACCGCTGCGCGCGAAGGCGCGGGAGCAGTTCGTCGCCGAACACAAGGACGAGCTGGCGCAGATCCGCACCAGCCTGCCCGACCGGATCGCCACCATGGAGAAGCGCTACGGGATTCGCTTCTCCGTCCCCGCCCCTGCCGGGCACTAACGAGTTGGTGCGTGATAGCGGGTGGGCATGCCCCTCGTGGTGAAGGGCATGGTCGATCGGGCGGTGTTGGCGCATCCGTTGTTCACGGGTATATCGACGGTGCGTCGTGCCGGTCATCGGGCGCTGCTCGGGACGGCTGTCGGTGGCCGGACTGATCGCGGTGCGGCCCCCGGTTCCCGGACCAGGCTGTGTCACCGCCTGCGGCCCCACCGAGCGCGCCGGGGCAAGCGTCACAGCATGGGCGAGCGCGGCTTCACTGCGTGCCATGCTCGAGGCGGTGCCCGCGGATGAGTGGGAACCAGGGCTGGTCATCGGGCTACTGCGGCTGGCCAACGAACTGGGGCAGCGGGAGTGGCTCGACGCGCATGCTGAACCACTCCCGCTGACACTGCGACCGGCGGATGTGCTCCGGATGCGCGCGAGCGACACCGACGTCCTGCGGCCCGTGGTGCGGGACGGCGGGCTACTGAGTTCGTTCGAGAAGATCCAGGAGACCTGGCGCGGTTCTGTAGGGAGCGGCAGGATGCCCCCGGGCTGAAACAGGCTCGCGGCTACCACTCGATGGTGGTGCCAATCAGGCTGGCGGCGACGATGCGCTTGAGGTTGGTGGCGGGTGGGGGAGCGGTTGCAGAGGCGGCCATGGGTACCACTTCCGGGCGGTGGGCGGGGACGATACGTGTTGCCACACCGTAGGAATGCGCTGGCCAGCCGGATATGTGGTGGGGCACCACACTTCGGGCGCCGAGTGTGCGGTCGGGCCCTACGACACCGGGCCGCGGGCCTCGGGCCGGGGAGTGGGTGCCTTACCCGTCGGCAGCGATTTGGGTGGATAGCTGCGCAGGACGAGGGAGGTGGTGACGGGGCCGTGGCGGGCGAGGGCGTCCACGACTTGCTCAAGGCGTTCGGCGTGGGAACAGTGCACGTCGAACAGCAGACAGTCCTCGCCGGTTATTCGCAGGGTCGAGACGACCTCGGGAATGTGGGCGGCCAAGGTGAGTGCCTGGGACAGCTGTGCGTGAGTGGTGCGAAGCCGGACGACGGCGTGGATGTTCAGCCCTACCGCGGCCGGGGCGACGACGGCGCGGTAGCCGGTGATGATCCCGCTTTTCTCCAGGCGCTGGATGCGGGCACTGGCCGCCGGCTGCGAGAGCCCGACCCGGCGGCCGACCTCGGCGCCGGTGAGCCGGCCGTCGGCCTGGAGCAGTTCCAGGATGGAGAGGTCGATCTCGTCGAGTGATTCCATCGTTGTCACCGCCACTTTCTTTGAGATCACTTGCTGGGCCCGGCTGCCACCGCCGGTCCATCGAGAATCACCGCAGGGCAGGCCCGCCAGGTGCGAGGGCCACGAATGGAAGGACGGTAGGCGATGGTCGCGTACGTCGTCATCCCCGGGATCGACGGTTCGGACGAGCGGCACTGGCAGAGCCGGTGGGAGAAGCGGTGGGGGGCCTCGGCGGTCCGGATCGCGCCGGCCTCATGGAGCCGGCCGGAGCTGCCCGACTGGGTCGCCGCGGTCCAGACCGCCTACGAGACCGCCTCGCGGCGCGAGCGCCAGGTGGCGTTGGTCGCCCACAGCCTGGGCTGCTGGGCGGCCGCGCAGTGGCTGGCCCGGGCGCGGCCCGACGGGGTGGTGGCGTTCCTGGTCGCCCCTCCCGACCCGCGAGGGGCGGCCTTCCCACGTCAGGCCGCATCCACCTTTCTGGACTTGTCCGCCCGCCCCTTGCCGTGCCCGAGCGTGCTGGTGGCGAGCGACGACGACCCCTACTGCGACCCGAAGACGGCCACCTCGTTCGCGCGCGACTGGCAGGCGCAGCACCACCCGATGGAAAACCGCGGCCACATCAATGCCGCCAGTGGTCTCGGAGATTGGCCGGCCGGTCTGGAACTCCTTCGCAGGCTGGTCGGCCGGTGAGACGGCCGGGCCGAAGGTGTGCCACAGCCCGGCGCCGCCGGTTGTCCGATGGCTTCCGGGTGGACGGTGGGCGGGCTAATCTCGGCGGCCACAGGCCCGGAGCGATCGGAACCGTCACCCATGAGGGGCGCCCACAGATCTGCCGTCAGCACCGTGTCCCACAGCAGCGCGCTCCAACTGGACGAAACCCGGCAGGCATTGAGGCATTACCGGGCCAGGGCCTGGCGATGCGTCGGGGGCGGTGCCGGATCAGTGGCCTTCGCGGTGGTGCTCGCCGTCGTTGTACGCCATCCGCCGGGTGCGCTCGTGAGCATCCTCGTCGCGCTGGGTGTGGCCATGTTCGGGATCGGCATCGGGGCGCTCTCGGTCGCCGGACGGATGCGGCGGGCGCTGGCGTCGGCGCCCTGGACGGCGTACCGCGCGGTCGTGGTGCCCCGACCCCGGCAGGCGATCGCCGTGGTTCTAGCCGATCCTGAGCGTGGCGAGCTGCGTCCGCTGGCCGCGGTCGTGACCCGCCTGCGCCACGATGCCGTCGGACCCGGGTCCGACGGGGTGCTCTGGTGGTGCGGCGCCCCCGGCTCGCCGGGGGTCACGATGCGGCCCGGCAGCGGGGAGCTGGTGTGGACTACGCCCATACGCAGCGCCCGCCTGCGGGACAGGCTGGCCGGGGCTGCCACGGCCGAGGGCGTATGGACGGGGCCGGTCCCCGCTCCGGCGCCGAGGGCGGACCCTGGGGCACCCCCGGCCCGGCCGGGGCGGCGGATCGGTCTGTTCCGGTGGGTGGTGGTGGCCGGTGCGGCGCTGTTCACATTGGGGGCGTACGCGCAGACGTCCTCCCAGGACGACCCGCTCGTCGATCTGACCGTGCTGTCCGAGCGTCCCGACGGCAGCTGCACCGTCAGCTGGACCGATCCCCTGGACTCCGGCCTCCGCACCGGCCCGTTCCACTGCGACCCGAACCGGGATCCGAGCCTCAAGTCCCGTGGAGCGGGCGGCAGTTCCGGCGGAAACGGCTTCGAGATCGGCCGGGTCGCCTCGCACGGACTGTGGAAGGGGCGGCTCTACAGGCCGGACGAGTTCGGACCCGACGGTGCCGCCTACCAAGTGGTCGTCGGCGGCGAGTACTTCGGCCTGCCGCTGGCGGGCGCCGGGCTCGTCGCCGGTGCCGTCTCGGTGATCCGGCGCCGGCGCGAAACGCTTCCGGTAGCGGCGGTTGTCCCGCGCACCGCCCGGCCACTTTCTTGATCCGGCCGGCTTGCAGGCGCCCCCGACGCCCGCGCGAGGGTGAAGCCGCCTCGGCCCGGAGCGAAGCCTGCCGACCGAGCCGCCCTACGCCTTGGCCTCCTGCTGGATCTTGATCAGGTTGCCGGAGGGGTCGCGGAAGCCGCAGTCGCGCGGGCCCCAGGGCTGGTCGATGGGCTCCTGGAGTACCTCGGCGCCCGAGGCCCGTACCTTTTCGAAGGTCGCGTCGAGATCGTCCGTCCTGAAGACCCACATCGGCAGTACACCCTTGGTGAGCAACTCCTGCATGGCGTCGCCGTCGGCCTGGGAACGGCCGGCGTGCGGCTCCGAGAGGACGATCTCGAGCCCCGGCTGGGTCGGGCTGCCGAGGGTGACCCAGCGGAATCCGCCGGACGCGACGTCGTTGCGCACTTCGAGGCCGAGCGCGTCGCGGTAGAAGCCGAGCGACTCGTCCACGTCGTTGACGGTGATGTGGCAGTACTGGAGTGCGATGGTCATGCCGTCAACGTTAGGCGGCGGCGTTGTCGCCCGCTTCTCGAATTCTGCTCGGTGCGCTCGGAGGATTTCTGCTCGGCCGGGTGCGCACCTTCGCCACGCAGGCGGGCATCGCCGCGACCGCATCGTGACCCCGGCTGCGGTACGCGCTCGGCGTCTCGCCCACCACCTCGGTGAACCGAGAGCTGAACGAACCCAGCGACGTACAGCCGACCGCCATGCACGCGTCGGTCACGCTCATCCCCTCACGCAACAGCGCCATCGCCCGCTCGATCCGGCGGGTCATGAGATAGCTGTACGGGGTCTCCCCATAGGCGGCCCGGAACTGCCGCGAGAAGTGCGCCGGCGACATGAGCGCGTGCTGGGCCATGGTCGGCACGTCGAGAGGTTTGGCGTACTCCCGGTCGATGAGATCCCGCGCTCGGCGCAGGTGCACGAGGTTGGCGAGCTCTTCCGGCGTCATGACACTGACGCTACCACCGGGCACTGACAGGGCGGCTGACCTGCGGGGGCGGGGCTAGAAGGCTTGGGGGCGGTCCGCCGCGGTGCCCTGTGCCCAGGTGCCGTGTGCCTCTGTGTGTACGCCCGGCACGTGAACGCCCCACGCATGTGCTCGGCACACATACGCCCCCTCACCACAGGCCGCCTTCAGGTGGTGCTCAGCGCTGTGGGTCCGACAGCGTCGAGGGCGGGGCCTCGCGTTGATGCGGGAAGGAGACCGGGGACGAGGGCGAGGACGGCCCGGGCTGGTCGTGCTGGAGGGACACGGTCCGGGTCGGAGCGGGGATCGAGATGCCCTCCGCCCGGTACCGCCGGTGCAGCCGCTTGATGAACTCGTGCTTGATCCGGTACTGGTCGCTGAACTCGCCCACTCCCAGAATCACCGTGAAGTTGATCCGGGAGTCCGCGAACGTATGGAAACGGACCGCGGCCTCGTGCCCGGGCAGCGCACCCGTGATGTCCGCCATCACGCTGTCCGCGACGTCCAGGGTCACCCGCTCGACGTGCTCCAGGTCGCTGTCGTAGCCGACCCCCGCCTGCACCAGGACCGTCAACTCCTGTTCCGGGCGCGTGTAGTTGGTCATGTTCGTACGGGCGAGGCGGCCGTTGGGGATGATCACGAGGTTGTTCGACAGGTTGCGCACCACTGTGTTGCGCCAGTTGATGTCGACGACATAGCCCTCCTCGCCGCTGCTGAGCCGGATGTAGTCACCGGGCTGCACCGTCTTCGACGCCAGGATGTGCACTCCCGCGAAGAGGTTGGCGAGGGTGTCCTGGAGGGCCAGGGCGACCGCGAGGCCGCCCACTCCGAGGGCGGTGAGCAGGGGCGCTATGGAGATGCCCATGGTTTCGAGGGCGACCAGGACGCCCATCGCGACGACCACGACCCGCGTGATGTTGACGAAGATCGTGGCCGAGCCGGCCACCCCGGTCCGGGACTGCGCCAGGGACTGGACGAGCCCCGCGACGACCCGGGCCGCGGTGAGGGTGATGACGAGGATGAGCAGGGCGGTCAGCGAATGGTTGACGATGCCCGCGACTCGCGTGGTGAGCGGCAGTGCCGAGGCCGCCGCCGCCGTGCCCGCGACCGTGGCCGCCCAGGGTGCGATGGTGCGCAGCGCGTCGACGATGATGTCGTCCCCGGTCCACTGCGTTCTCAGCGCCTGCTTGCCCAGCCATCTCAGCAGTACGCGCAGGAGCAGCCCGGCCGCTATGCCCGCGGCCATCGCTATGGACGCCACCACCCAGTCGTGCAGCACGAGGCCCCGGTTCAACGGACACCCTCCGGGCGCCAAGGAGCCGGGGGTTGAGCGAGGGGCGCCGTCGATCGCCGTATGTGATGAGTCGTCACTTTGTCACCTTGTCGCCTGTCAGACCGTGCTGCCTGGAGCCTCGTTCGGGCGGTACGCACACGGAACGGGCTGCCATCCTGCCCCATGGGCAGAGCGTCCTCGCAGGTGGGCCGGTGTCCGGCTGCCCAAGCCGGGAGATTGCCCCGGTAGTGCGACGTAACTGGTCCGCAGACTTGGGCACTTCGAGCTGACGGGACGTCACCACACCGGGTGTCGCCGACGCCGACGCCGGCGGCTGCCGCGCCTACCGGAGGCCGGAGAGCTTGAAGACCGTGCGGGCCGTCTCGCGGTCGACTCGGGCCGCCATCTGGCGCAGGGCCGTCTCGCCGCAGCGGAGCACGTCCCGGTCGAGGCTGGTGCGGGCGTCCCGGTCGAGGACGTGCCACATCGGGGGATTGGCGACGAGCACCTTCGGGTCGAGCTCGGCCCGGTGGCCTTCGCTGTCCCGCAGCACCAGACGCTGGGCGACGCCGTCGGACCACCGCACCGACACCAGGCGGTCGGTGCGGACCTCGGTCCGCCGCAGCAGCCCCCGCGAGACCAGGCTGCCCGGCCCCACCGACACCCGGGCGGGCCAGAGCACGACGAACAGCAGGGCGGCGAGAACGGCCCACAGCACGGCGCGTACGACACCGAGGGTGCCGGCTCCGGCGTCGATGGCCAGGAGCAGGCCCAGCAGCACTCCCGAGCAGCCCGCCGCCGAGCGGGCCTCGCCGGCCCATGTGGTGTCGTACACCACTGCTTCGGCTCCTCGCCGGGGTGCGGTGCCGTGTCCCGCCACATTGCGGGTGGTCAGTCGTCCCATGGGGGAGGACGCTATGGGCTCGCACCACATATGGCGCCCTACCTTGACGGACCGCTGATGTGCCGCCCGCCGGAATTGATGCGAGCCATACGCCGGGCCGCCGTACGAAGCCGGAGCAGGCCTTTCTCCGGACGTTCGGACAGGGGCATCCTGGAGGTATCAGACGCGGCGAACGGAGGTATACCTACCGGTAGGAAACTTGTCCGCTTCGGCGGGCGTCGGGCCGTGGCGGGCGCCGTGGACGAGCGTGCACAGTTCTCTTTCCAGGACGGCTCTCTTTCCAGGACGGCAGGAGCCCCTCGCGGGCAGGCCCTGTTCCGGCGCGGGAGGCCGCGTCCCGTCCTCATCCTTGTGAACCGGAATCCTTTGTGTGAACCCAGCCGGTTCCCCCCTTCCCGGCCCCACGGAGGCAGTGGAAGCGATCACCCGAGGAGTGAGGCAATGAGCGAGAGGTGCGAGGGAATCGTTCAGTACTTCGACCGTGACAAGGGCTACGGATTCGTCGTGCCGATGGGGCAGAGCGACGCCATCTACGTGCGGCGGGAGGACATCGAGGGGGAGACCCGGACGCTCTCCGAGGGGCAGCAGGTCTCCTTCGTCATAGAGCTGGGCCGGGGCCGCTTCGAGGCGCGCGCCGTACGGCCGTGAACCGGGACGCCGTACGCCCGCGAAGCGAGAGCCCCCGCTGTCCGCCGCGCCCTCCTGGCCCGGGGCTCGGTGCGGGCCCCCGTCGTGACCCGGGGCGATCACGAGATATCTTGATGTCGAGCAATGTTGCAGACGTGGAGCGGAGCACCCGGTGACTGACTCGACCATCATCTACACCCACACTGACGAGGCGCCGGCCCTGGCGACGCATTCGTTCCTGCCCGTGATCCAGGCGTACGCCTCGACCGCCGGTGTCACTGTGGAGACCCGTGACATCTCCCTCGCGGGGCGCATCATCGCGAGCTTCCCCGAGTTCCTCGAGGAGAGCCAGCGGATCGATGACGCCCTCGCCGAGCTCGGCGAGCTGGCGAAGACGCCCGACGCGAACATCATCAAGCTGCCGAACGTGTCGGCCTCCATCCCGCAGCTCAAGGCCGCCGTCGCCGAGCTGCAGGGCCAGGGCTACGCACTGCCGGACTACCCGGACGACCCGCAGAGCGACCAGGACAAGGACGTCCGCGCGCGCTACGACAAGATCAAGGGCAGCGCCGTCAACCCGGTCCTGCGCGAGGGCAACTCCGACCGCCGTGCCCCCGCGTCGGTCAAGAACTACGCCAAGGCCCACCCGCACCGCATGGGCAAGTGGACCTCCGACTCGAAGACGAACGTCGCCACCATGGGCGCCAACGACTTCCGGTCCACCGAGAAGTCCGCGGTCATCGCCGAGGACGGCTCGCTGCGCATCGAGCTCGCGGCCGCCGACGGCACCACCACCGTGCTGCGCGAGTCCGTACCGGTCCTCGCGGGCGAGGTCGTCGACGCCTCCGTGATGCGCGTGGCCCAGCTGCGCGAGTTCCTCACCGCGCAGATCGCCCGCGCCAAGGCCGAGGGCGTGCTGTTCTCCGTGCACCTCAAGGCCACGATGATGAAGGTCTCCGACCCGATCGTCTTCGGCCACGTGGTGCGCGCCTTCTTCCCGAAGACGTTCGACAAGTACGGTGACGTGCTCGTCGCCGCCGGCCTGTCCCCGAACGACGGCCTCGGCGCCATCCTCAAGGGCCTCGATGGCGTGCCGCACATCGGCGCCGAGATCAAGGCGGCCTTCGAGGCCGAGCTCACCGAGGGCCCGGCCCTCGCCATGGTCGACTCCGACCGCGGCATCACCAACCTGCACGTGCCGTCCGATGTCATCGTCGACGCCTCGATGCCGGCCATGATCCGTACCTCCGGCCACATGTGGGGCCCGGACGGCGCCGAAGCCGACACCCTCGCGGTGCTCCCGGACAGCAGCTACTCGGGCGTGTACCAGGTCGTCATCGACGACTGCCGTGCGCACGGCGCCTTCGACCCGGCCACCATGGGCTCCGTGCCCAACGTCGGCCTGATGGCGCAGAAGGCCGAGGAGTACGGCAGCCACGACAAGACCTTCGAGATCCCGGCCGCGGGCACCGTCCGCCTCGTGGACGCCGCGGGCAACGTGGTCCTGGAGCAGGAGGTCGCCGAGGGCGACATCTTCCGCGCCTGCCAGACCAAGGACCTGCCCATCCAGGACTGGGTCAAGCTCGCCGTCACCCGCGCCCGCGCCACCGGCGACCCGGCCGTGTTCTGGCTCGACGAGGGCCGCGCGCACGACGCCGTCCTCATCGAGAAGGTCCGCACCTACCTCGCCGGGCACGACACCGAGGGTCTGCGGATCGAGATCATGTCTCCGGTCGAGGCGACCGCGTTCTCCCTGGAGCGCATCCGCCGCGGTGAGAACACCATCTCGGTCACCGGCAACGTGCTGCGCGACTACCTGACCGACCTGTTCCCGATCCTGGAGCTGGGCACCAGCGCCAAGATGCTCTCGGTCGTCCCGCTGATGAACGGCGGCGGCCTCTTCGAGACGGGCGCCGGCGGCTCGGCCCCCAAGCACGTCCAGCAGCTGGTCAAGGAGAACTACCTGCGCTGGGACAGCCTGGGCGAGTTCCTCGCGCTCGCGGTCAGCTTCGAGCACCTCGCGACGACCACGGGCAACGCGCGCGCCCAGATCCTCGCCGACACCCTCGACCGCGCCACCGGCACCTTCCTCAACGAGGACAAGTCGCCGAGCCGCAAGCTGGGCGGCATCGACAACCGCGGCAGCCACTTCTACCTCGCCCTGTACTGGGCGCAGGAGCTGGCCAAGCAGACCGAGGACGCGCAGCTCGCCGGCGCGTTCGCGCCGCTGGCCAAGACGCTGACCGAGCAGGAGTCGACCATCGTCGACGAGCTCATCGCGGTGCAGGGCTCGCCGGTCGACATCGGCGGCTACTACCGCCCGGACGCGGCCAAGGCCTCCGCGGTCATGCGCCCGTCGGCCACCCTGAACCAGGCCATCGCCACCCTCGCCTGACCCAACTCCCCTATGGGGGACGTGAGTTGAGCACACCGCCGCCCCGGCCGGATTCCCTCCGGCCGGGGCGGCGCTGTTGTGCGGCCCTTCACGCGGCCGGCGGGCGCAGGCTCTCCAGGTGGGCGTATAGCACGCTCGCGGCCGTCTCGGGCGCGAGCACGTCCGGGTGCAGGGCCGCGCCCAGGCCGAGCCCGTCGACGAGCGCGGCGAGCCGCTCGGTTTCCTGGTCGAGGTCGAGTCCGGGGCGCACGGCCCCCGATTCGTCGAGGCGTGCCAGGATCCGGCGGACCAGGCTCCGGGCGCCGACCGCCGCTTCCTGGGCGAGGCCGTCGAGCGCCGGGTTGGTGCGGGCGGCGGTGACGAAGTCGATGAAGACGGTGACCTCCGCGCGGCGGCGCTCGTCCAGCGGCAGCAGCTCGCACAGCAGGTCGGCGGCGAGCCGGCGCTGCTCGTCCGCAGGGTGCTCGGCGAGCGTGCCGATCTCCTCCACCCGGCGCAGCAGTCGGCCGCCGACCCGCTCCAGCATCGAGCGCATCGCGAATTCCATCAGGTCCTGCTGACTGGCGAAGTAGTGCCGCAGGGAGCCGATGTTGAGTCCGGCCTCGTCCGCGACGACGCGCAGCGAGGCCCGCTGCAGCCCTTCGCGTACGACCACTCGGAAAAGGGCGTCGACCACCTCGCGGCGGCGGGCCTCGGGATCCACGTACTTGGGCATGCCTCTTTGTATCACGCTCGTGATACATTGGTTTCTATCACAAGCGTGATACAACGTGTCCGACCGGAGGTCTGCCATGGAGACGTATCTCAACCTCATGCTCATCAGGTTCGCGCTGATCGCGGGCGCGGTCGTGGTGCTGGCCCTTTCGGCCTTCGCCGTGGCGCTCGTGCTCAGGCGTCGCGGCCGCCTCGGCGAGGCCCGGCGCCTTGCCGAGCCCGCGGCGCGGGCGGCCCTGCGCGCGGCCGCCCGGCGCCTCGAGGCCGGACCCGGCTCCGCCCGGCGTCCGGGCGGCCGACGGTGAACGCCTTCGCGGCCGGCTCCGACGACCTGGCTCACCACCTGCTCATGGACTTCGCCGTCAAGGGCGTGATCGTGGTCGTCGCGGCGATCGTTCTGGTGCTCGGCATGGTGCTGATCTGGCGCCGCGCCGGACGCCGTCGGCAATGATGCGGCGTCAGAAATGACAGGGCGTCAGGAGTCAGGGTGGCCACTCCGTCGCCCAACTGTGCGGGAAAATCGGCCGGTTGAAGGCGGACTCAGTGCCCGCCCCCGTCCCCCGCATCCCCCGCCCCATGGCTGTCCGTGTGATGGTCCGGGTGTACCTCCGGGGCCTCGTCGGTTCGGCGGTGCGTTTCGGAGATGATGCCGGTCACCGCCACCGCCACCAGGCACGCGGAGATGATCGCCTCGGCCCACAGGAACGCCGCGTAGTCGAGCAGACAGCCGACCGGAGGGCTGCCCGGAGCCGCATTGCGGAAGCCGGCCAGAGCGAAAAGGGTGGCCGCCATCCAGGCCATCGCCGGCCAGACGAGCCCCCGGCGCTGGTCGATGATCACCCAGCCGGCGCCGAGCACCGCGAGGGCGAGCCCCCACATGATGAACATCATGAACCAGGCCCAGATGAAGGTGGCCCGCGAGCGGCCGACCCGGATCTCGAACGACACGAACCCGTGGTCCTGGCTGCGGCTGACGATCGTCGGCTTGAAGAACGCGTCCACGTCGCGCAGCGAGACGGCGACCGGCACCTCCTTGCCCGCCGCCTCGGCGGCGAAGCCGATGGAGGTCGAGTACCGGTCGAAGGGGTAGTCCGAGACGGAACCGCCGTCCAGGCTCACCTTCACATCCTGGTACGAGACCTGTCGGCCGGCCTTGAAGTCGAGGCTGCCCCGGATCAGCGACGACGTCTCCACCCTCAGATCGACCGCCGGGGTGTACGGGTCGCCCTGCTCCCGCAACGTGCCCTGGGGGAGCACCAGGACCCGCAGCGTGAGCTCGCGGGCGACCGGGTCGACCTTCTGGACGCTGGTGTCGACATACACGCCGTTCGTCGCCCGCCGGTCGCCCAGGGTGTGCTCCTGCTGGCGCACATCGCGCTCGTTGAAGTACAGCAACACCCCCACGACGGCGGCCAGCAGGATCACGAGGAGCGAAATGAGGTGACGTAGGAAGTATTTGCCCGGTCGAAAACGTGCCATAGGCGAATGAATACACCCCGTGACACCGTGGTCCGGCGGACGCGGGGCCGGGCGCGGTCATCCAGCCCCGCCCGAGCGATCACACGTGGCGCGGCAGACGGACCGTCAGCGAGTAGAGGCGGGTGATCTGCGCCGGGTTCTCGTTGTCGTCGCTGACCAGGAGCAGCCGCAGCCGGCCGTCCCAGGTGCGGCCGGTGACGGCCACGCCCTCGATGTTGTCGAGCAGCGGGTTGGGCTGCGGCTGCTTGGCCGTCGCGCCGAGGGAGGGGCAGGCGGCGAGGTCGGCGAGCAGGGTCTTGCGCATGGCCTTGGCGGTGCCCGGCAGGTTCTCGACCTTGCTCACATTGCTCGCGCCGCGCGGGTCGGCGAGGAAGAGGCGTATCGCATTGCCGACGCCCGCGGTGAAGCCGCGCTCCAGGACGAGCAGCCGGCCGTCGCCCGTCGCGGTGATCTCGGACACGCCCGCGTTCGGTTCGACGGGGTAGGCGTACTGCCCGGCGAGCTCGAACTCGCCCTTCGCGCCGCCCCGGTGCCAGCTCTGGAACCGTACGAGCGAATGACCGGCCGCGTCCTTGCCGTCACCTGACAGAGGGGCTTCCATCGAGGCGATCAGGGTGTGGCCACCGGGCTGCAGGGCGAGGCCCTCGAACGTCGCGTTGGAGACGGCGCGTCCGGCCGGGGCGACCCGCAGCGCGCCGGGGACGGGCAGACGGGCCAGGAGCTTGCCGTCGCGGTCGTAGCGGCGTACGGACGGCTCGACCTCGGAGGTGATCAGGCGGGTGCCGTCGCGCTCGACGACCACGGCCTCCGAGTCGAGCCGCTTGCCCTGTTCGTCGGCGAGCGGCACGACCCGGACGGGAGTGGCCATCGGGCCTTTGCCCGCCTTGAGGCTGAACAACTGCGAACGGTCGGACAGCGCCGCGACGGTGCCGTCGGTGTCCACGGCCAGACCGGACAGATTGCCGACGACCGTGCCCTGATACAGCGTTTTGTCCAGACCGTCGTAGAAGCCGTCGATGGCCGTGGACGAGGAGCAGGCGTGCGGGGCGCGCGCGGGCGCCCTTTCTGCGGCGGTCGCATCGGTGACGGTCACGGATGCGGCGACGGCCAAGGACGCGGTCGCGGCGGTGACGACGGTGCGCAGACGCACGGGGTTCCTCCCAGGTCGGATGCGGCGGTACCGACACCGTAGATCAGCTTGTGTGACGGGCGAGTTGAGTTCCGTCATCCTGCGCGGGAACGCTGGACTGCCGGCCGATTCAGGGACCGGAACGGACATTCCGCCTTCGCGTGCCGACCGGGGGCGGGCCGGTCGCGGCCGCAAACTGCTCGTGAGCTGCTCCCCTGGCGGATCGGGAGGGTCGCTGAGCCACTTATCCTGAGCCACTCAGTCCGTACCCGGTGTCCTGGCCGCACAACTTGTCCTTGGAGTCCGCCTTGAGGGTAAATCTCCGTTCCCGAGTCACCATGTGGCTCGGGCGCTCCTACCTTGCCAGGATCCAGAAACGCGGTATCGGCCCCGGCACGATCTCGCTGCTGCCCGACGCACTGCTCATGCCGCTGCGCCGGGACGGACTCGATCCGGTGCCCGAGCTGACCGCACGGCAGGCGGAGGAGCCGGTCAGCAAGGTTCCGCTGCCCTTCGGGATGGACGCCTGGGTCGTCACCGGCCACGACGCCGTCAAGGCCGTGCTCGGCTCCACCGACGGGTTCAGCAACGACTTCACCCACCTCGCGGGCAACGCGGGCGTCGTCGAGGAGCAGCACCCGGGCGGGCTCGGGTTCAGCGATCCCCCGGTGCACACCCGGCTGCGCCGCATTCTGACGCCCGAGTTCACCATGCGGCGTCTGCGCCGGCTGACCCCGCGCATCGACGCCCTCGTCGAGGAGCGGCTCGACGCGATGGAGGCCGTCGACGGGCCCGTCGACCTGGTGGAGGCGTTCGCGCTGCCCATCCCCTCGCTGACCATCTGCGAACTGCTCGGCGTGCCGTACGAGGACCGGAACGACTTCCAGCAGCTCGCCATGGAGCGTTTCGACCTCTTTGGCGGAGCCACCGCCCCGTTCGGCGCGATGTCCGCCTCCATGTCCTACTTCCGGGACGTCGTCAAGAAGCAGCGCGAGAACCCGGGCGACGGCCTTCTCGGCATGATCGTCAAGGAGCACGGCGACAGCGTCGGCGACGACGAACTCGCGGGCCTCGCCGACGGTGTGCTCACCGGCGGGTTCGAGACCACCGCGAGCATGCTGGCGCTCGGCTCCCTCGTCCTGCTCCAGGACCCGGACGCCTTCGCGCGAATAGCGCACGACGAGGCGGCGGCCGCCACGTTCGTCGAGGAGGCGCTGCGCTACCTCACCGTCGTCCAGCTGGCCTTCCCGCGCTTCGCCCGCGAGGACGTCGAGATCGCGGGTGTGCTCATCCCCAAGGGCGACATGGTGCTCTGCTCGCTCAGCGGCGCCAACCGCGACGCCGCGTTCACCCCGGACGGCGGCCGCTTCGACGCCCACCGCAGGGCGAGCGGCCATCTCGCCTTCGGCTACGGCATCCACCGCTGCATCGGCGCGGAACTGGCCCGCATGGAACTGCGCGCCGCCTTCCCCGCCCTGGTCCGCCGCTTCCCCGAGATGCGCCTGGCCGTACCGGCGGAGGAACTCGCCTTCCGCAAGCTGTCGATCGTGTACGGAGTCGAATCGCTGCCGGTACGGCTGCGGGGCTGACCACACCCGCCCGGGCCGGGACCCGGGCGGGCGCGCTCATCAGCTCACCGTGAGCGCGGTGTCGTCGATGACGAACGACGTCTGGAGCTTGGAGCCCTCGGTGGCGGTGAACTTGAGCGTCACCGTCTGCCCCGCGTAGGCACCGAGGTCGAAGGTCTGCTGGGTGTAGTCGTCCGCCGCGTCCAGGTTGGAGTACGTGGCGAGGGTGGCCAGGACCGATCCGCCGCTGCCGATCACCTGGACCTTGAGGGTGTCGTACGCCGTGCTCGTGGTCGTCTCGTCCGTGTCGATGTGCAGCTGGAAGCCGAGCGAGGCCGCGCAGCCCGCCGGGATCGTCACCGTCTGGGCCAGCGTGTCGGTGTGCGCGGTGCCCTTGCCGCCGAGCCAGGCCTTGTACGCGCCCGCGTAGGGGGGCTCGCCACTGCTGGTGTTGATGATGCCGCTGGTGGCTGTCCAGCCCGAACTGCCCGACTCGAAGCCGGGGTTGGCGAGCAGCTGGGCCGGGGTGCAGGGGGTCGGGGTGCCGCCGCCCCCGGTGGTGGTGCCCGCGCCCGAGAGCCACTCGGTGGCGTTCAGGGCGAGCGCGGCGTCGGTGCCCGCCGGGTCGTTCCAGCCGTCGTACAGGGTGTTGCCCGGCTGGCCGGTGCCGTCGTCGATCGGCGAGCTGTCGCCCCAGAAGGCGACGCGGCCGCTGCCGAAGGTGCTGGTGACGAAGAAGGCGCCGGTGTTGCCGGAGTAGCCGGTGCGGTAGACCTCGCCCTTGACCGCCGGGTTGTCGGACGGCTTGAGGGTCGCGGTGGTGCCGTTGCGGATGATGCTGCCGGTCACCTTGCCGAACGAGCCGTTCAGGACCGGGTCGGACGCGTCGCTGATGGCACGCGGGTTGTCGGTGCCGATGTTGAGCGAGTCGACCGAGAAGCCGAACGGGTCCGAGGAGTCCACGCTGTTGTTGGTCATCAGGTCGTTGATGACCTTCACCGCGTCCGCGCCGTCGTTGTTGCGGTCGGAGCCGGTGTGGTCGGAGATGAGGAACAGTCCGCCGCCGTTCCGCACGAACTGCATCACGGCGGTCTTCTCGGACGCGCTGAGCAGTACGTTCGGCTCGGGCATCACGAACGTGTCGAAGTTCTTGAGGTCCGTCGCCGAAGAGGTGCCGTACGTGATCGTGCCGCCCGAAGGCAGCGTCTTCAGGGCGTAGTTGCCGGTCTTCTGGAGCGCCACGCCCCAGGAGGACAGCGCGCCCGTCCAGTCGCCCTCGGCGCTGGGGGAGGGGTTCTCGCCGAGCGGGTCCGGCTGACTGGTGCTGATGATCCAGTCGGCGTTGCCGGCGGTCTCCGCCTTGGAGTTGTCGAACAGCACCCGGTGCTGGGTGGCGGCCGCGGCCCGGGGGGCGGGCGACGCGGGCGGGGTGGCGGCCTGGGCGGCCGCGCCGCCCGCGACGACGAGCGCGCCGAGTGCGGTCAGCACACCGGCGGTCCGGCGGTGGGAGCGTCCGGAACTTCTGGCTCCGAGCATCCTGTGTACCTCCGTGAGGGTGGGGGCAAGGTGGTGGGGACACCAAGTCTGCGCGCGTAGAACGTCGTTGTACGGACGCCTGCGCAGCGCGCGGTTGAACCGTACATGGCAGAAAGGTGCGAGGGCAGGCTTGTCCGTGGCGAAATCTGCTGGTAATCGAGCATGTGCCGCTGGTTCTAGGCTCGTTACCGGGAACGCTGACGGGGAGCGCGCACGGGGCAGCGGTGCGGGCGTGATCGGGGAGGTTGTCGATGGCTACTGGCACGAGGCTGCGCCCGGTGGGGGACCAGGACGTGCGACTGCGCCACCGCGTGGTCCACGGGTACCGCCGGGCGTACCGCACCGCGGGGGAAGGGCCGCCCGTCGTGCTGATCCACGGCATCGGCGACTCCTCGGCCACCTGGGCCGGGCTGATCCCCGGCCTCGCCCGCCGCTACACCGTCCTCGCGCCCGACCTGCTCGGCCACGGCGCCTCCGACAAACCGCGCGCCGACTACTCGGTGGCCGCCTACGCCAACGGCGTCCGCGATCTGCTCGGCGTCCTCGGCATCGAGCGGGCCACCCTCGTCGGGCACTCCCTCGGCGGCGGGGTCGCCATGCAATTCGCCTACCAGTACCCGGAGTCGACCGAACGGCTCGTCCTGGTCGGGGCCGGGGGAGTGGGCCGTGAGGTCAACCCGGTGCTGCGCGCAGCGGCCCTGCCCGGCGCCGAGCTGATGCTCGCCCTGCTCTCGCGGCCCTCGATGCGCCGGCCGACCCGGCTCGTCATCGAGCTGATGCGGCTGCTCGACAGCGACCTCGGCCAGGACGCCCCGGACCTCCTCGGCCTGGTGGACGCGCTGCCCGACGCCCGCTCCCGCAGCGTCTTCGTGCGCACCCTGCGCGCGGTCGTCGACTGGCGCGGCCAGGTCATCACCATGCTGGACCGCTGCTATCTGACCCAGGGCATGCCCACGATGCTGGTCTGGGGCTCGCGCGACAGCGTCGTTCCAAAGGCCCATGCGCATCGCGCGCATGCCGCGATGCCCGGCAGCCGGCTTGAGATATTCGACGGGGCCGGGCACTTTCCCTTCCACACCGACCCGGCCCGCTTTCTGGCCCTGGTCGAGGACTTCATCGAGACGACCCCGCCGGCGGACTGGAGTGCCGAGCGCTGGCGCGAGCTGTTGCGGGGTGGGCGGTTCGGCACCCCGGGGGCCGAGGTCGACTCTGCGTACGAGGTGGTTGTGGAGGGCGGGTGAGTGCGGCCCGGGGTGCGGTTCCTTCGACTGCGGGCTCGTCGTGGCCGGTCGTGCCCACGCGGTGGAGCCGCACCACGACTCGGCCCCGCGCCCCTATAGGGCGCAGGTACCGCCCAGGGCCTCTGGAAGCGACCGGGTTACTTCTTGAGCACCGCTTCCATCACCGACTTCGCGATCGGGGCGCCCAGCTTGCCGCCCGCGATTTCGGAGCGCTGGATGTCCATGTCCGACGGGTCGACGAACACCGCCACCGCCACCGGCGAGGTGCCGTCGCTCTGCTTGGCGTACGAGACGAACCAGGCGTACGGGCGCTGCTCGCGCACATCGGAGCCGTGCTGGGCGGTGCCGGTCTTGCCGCCGACGGTGACGCCCTCCATCTTCACCTTCTTCGCGGTGCCCTCGCTCGCGGTGAACTCCATCATCTCCTGCACTTTCTTCGCGGTGCCCTCGGAGACGGCCTGGTTGAGCACCTCCGGCTTGGCCTTCTCCAGCGTGGCGAGGTCGGAGCCGCGCAGTTCGTCGACCATGTACGGCTTCATGACCTTGCCGTTGTTGGCGATGCCCGCGGTCACCATGGCCATCTGCAGCGGGGTGCTGGTGAGGCTGCCCTGGCCCATGCCGGTCAGCGCGGTCTGCGGCTTGTCCAGCTTGTCGGGGTAGCCGCTCTTCGCCGTACGGACCGGAATGAACTGCTCCTTGTTGAAGCCGAACTTCTCCGCCGTCTCGCGCATCCTGTCCTTGCCGGTCTTCAGCGCGGTGTCCAGGAACACGTTGTTGCAGGACCACTGCATGCCGGTCTTCAGGGACACCTTGTCGCACAGCGAGTTGTCCACGTCGTTGCCGACCTGGGTGGAGCTCAGCGGCAGGGTGTAGGGGGCCGGGGCGTCCGGCATGGGGGCGTTGATGTCCGTCACGACGCCGTGCTCGATGGCGGCGGCCGCGGTGAGGATCTTGAAGGTCGAGCCAGGCGGGTACACCTCGCGCATCGCCCGGTTGTTGAGCGGCTTGTTCTTGTCGGCGTCGAGCTTCCCGAACTCCTTGCCCTCCTTCGCCGAGATCCCCGCGAAGACCGAGGGATCGTAGGAGGGCGTGCTCACCATGGCGAGGATCTTGCCGGAGCGGGGATCGAGGGCGACCACCGCGCCCTTCGCCTTGAGGTCCGTAAGACCCTTGTACGCGGCCTTCTGCGCGGCCGGGTCGATGGTGGTGACCACATCGCCGCCGCGCGGGGTCTCCCCGGTGAACAGGGACTTGGCCCGGTCGAAGAACAGCCGGTCGTCCTTGCCGTTCATCACCTTCGCGTGCACGCCCTCCAGGAAGGTCGCGCCCTGCGCCTGGGAGAGATAGCCGGTGACCGGCGCGTACATCGGGCCGTCCTTGTAGGTCCGCTTGTACTTGAGGTCGGACCCCGGGGTCTCCACCGACCCCGTGATCGGCTGCCCGCCGACGACGATGTCGCCGCGCGGCTGCGAGAACGCGTCGATCAGCACCCGCCGGTTGTGCGAGTCGTTGGCCAGGGTGTCACTCTTCACGAACTGGACCCATGTCGCCCGGATGAGCAGGGCGAGCACCAGCACCCCGCAGAAGACGGCTATGCGCCGCAGCGGCTTGTTCATCACGCTCCCAGAGACGTACCGAATGGGGTTGAACCGGACATGTAGTGATCAGCAGAACAGCTACGGCACCTCGATGTCCAAGAGCGTTGAGTGCGTGGACGCCATAGTGATCCACCTATCGGTGCAGGTCACGGGCGTGTGGCGGCCGAATCGCGGCGGTGTGGCTGTTACGGAAGGGTCATAAAGCGGTCATCGTGCGCACCGGGGCGGGCCGGTTCACGGGCGTCTTCGAGCCGGGCAATGCCCGACGCCGCGTTGCGTGCAATTCACCCGGCGCACATATGGCGATCCCATACTCACTGCGCGGAAGCCCATGCGGACACCACATGAGGGATTCGACTGTGCACCACGTCGCGGAGAACGCCACACCCATGCTCTCGATATCCACCGCACCCACGGCCACCGGCTCCTACGTCACCTCCATCGCGGACTCCGAGGAACAGATCCGGGCCGCTCAGCGGCTGCGGTACCGCGTCTTCGGCGAGGAGATGGGCGCCACCCTCACCACCCCGCTGCCCGGCCACGACATCGACGCCTTCGACGCGTACGCCGACCACCTGATCGTCACCGACACCTCGACCGGCGAAGTGGTCGGGACGTACCGGCTGCTGCCTCCCGGGCGGACCCGACGTTCGTACAGCGAGGGAGAGTTCGACCTCGGGGCGCTCGACGCGCTGCGTCCCTCGATGGTCGAGGCGGGGCGCTCCTGTGTGCACCCGGACCACCGTTTTGGCGCCGTCATCAACCTGATGTGGTCGGCGCTCGCCCGCTACGTACTGCTCTCGGGCCACCGCTATCTGGCGGGCTGCGCGTCCGTGCCGCTCGCCGACGGGGGCGCTGCCGCCTCCAGCGCCTGGCTGCTCGGCAACGCCAAGCACTCCTCGCCGCCCGAACTGCGCGTGCACCCCCACCGCCCCTGGCTGCCCACAGGCCCGGCGGAAGGCCGCCCCAGCTACGCGGATCTGCCGCCACTGCTGCGCGGCTACTTCCGGCTCGGCGCCTGGATGTGTGGGGCGCCCACATTCGACCCCGAGTTCAATGTGGCCGACTTCTTCGTGCTGCTCGACATGGACCGGCTCGGCGACCGCTACCGCCGCTATTTCCTGGGGGACACACGATGAGCCCCTGGTCGGTGGAGGGGCCCTGCACCCCCGACTGTGTGCGCGAGACGGCACCGCGGGTGCCGCTGACCGAGACGGCCCGCCGGTACGCGGCGCTCACCCACACCCTGATCCGCACCGTGGCGATGGGGGAACGGCTCGCCGACCCCCACACCCTGCGCACCCAGGCCCGCGCGGTTCTCGACGCCCTGGGAGTACGGCTCGAAGCCGGGCCGGCCCCGAGCGAGCACACCCGGGGCGCGCTGCTCGTCGCCAACCACATCTCCTGGCTGGACGTGGTGGCGCTGCTCGCCGTCGAGCCGGTCACGGTCCTCGCCAAACGGGAAGTGGGCCAGTGGCCGGTGGTCGGCACGCTCGCCCGCCGGATCGGCACCCGCTTCATCGACCGGGGTGCGGTACGTGAACTCCCGCACACGGTCGACGAGTTGACCGCAACCCTGCGCTCGGGCCGGTCCGTCCTCGTCTTCCCTCAGGCGACGACCTGGTGTGCCGTGTCGGGCGGCCGGTTCCGGCGGGCCGCGTTCCAGGCGGCCGTCGACGCGGGCGCCCCCGTTCGGCCGATGACCGTCGACTACCTCCAGGACGGCGCCCCCAGCACCGTCGCGGCCTTCCTCGGCGGCGACGACTTCACGACCTCCCTGCGCCGGGTCGCCGCCGCCCGCGGACTGAGCGTGCGGGTCACCGCACACCCGGAGCTGCGCGGCACCGACCGCCGCACCCTGGCCGCCGAGGCCCGGGCGGCGGTCTGCGGCACCCGTCCACCCGCGCACACCGAGCCGTACGTACCAGCCTGAAAGAGCCGGGGGCCCTCTAAGCTGGGCAGCCATGTTCGCACCCCAGGGCCCCACACTCCGTGAGCTCGCCGTCCAGGCGCTGTCGTCCGTCGAGCACGGCTACGACCTCCTGGCCCCGAAGTTCGACCTCACCCCGTTCCGTACGCCCGAGGTGATCCTCGCCTCCGTGGCCGGCGTACTCGACGGGCTCGGCCCCTTCGGCCGGGGGCTCGACCTGTGCTGCGGCACGGGCGCGGGCCTCGGTGTCCTCGGCAAGGTGTGCCGCGACGGCGTCACCGGGGTCGACATCAGCGCCGGGATGCTGGCGGTGGCCGCCCGCGCGCACCCGGAGGCCACCTTGCTGCGGGCCGACGCGCGGGCACTGCCGCTGAGTGACGGGTTCGATCTGGCCGTCAGCTTCGGGGCGTTCGGGCACTTCCTGCCCAAGGAGCGGCCGAACCTGTTCGCCCGGACGTACGCCGCGCTGCGGCCGGGCGGCCGGTTCGCGTTCCCGGTGGTGGCCCCGTTCCGGCCCGGCAGCCCCGGCCACCTCGCCCTGCTCGGCTTCGACACGGCGATGCGGGTGCGCAACGCGCTGTGGCGTCCCCCGTTCGTCATGTACTACCGCGGGTTCCGCCTCTCGGACGTACGACAGGAACTCGCGACGGTCGGTTTCGGCGTCGAGCTGTACGCCCTGGAGGAACTCGGCCGCCGCAGGGACGGCAGCCCGCGCGCCCGGCTCGTGGTCGCCACGAAGCAGGGAAGGGGCCTCGCCCGAACGGACGAGGCCCCTCCGTCCACCGAAGAGGGAAGTCCCAACTGACCTCAGGAACAAGTGAGTTGAGGAGCGGCCCAGTCCGCGTGGTCGTAGTCGACCCCGTCGCCGGAGTCCGTCACGACCAGCTTCAGCTCGTATCCGCCGGTCACGTCCGCACTGATCGCCTTCGCCGCGTCGGCGCCGGTGACCTTGCCGCTGGCGGCGGCGAGCGTCCCGTCCCGGTACACCTGGAAGTCGACCGAACCCTTCGCGCCCACCTCGTCGTCCACGCCGACGCTCGCCCTGAACGCGGTGCAGGTGCCGCCGAGGTAGTACGTCACCGTGGACGCCGCGTGGGTGCCGAGGCCCTTGGCGTACGTGGTGCCGCCGATCGTGAGGGTCTTGCCGTCACCGGCGGCCTGTTCGCCGTTGCTGCGGTCGCGCTCGACCGGGCCCCAGCCGTTCACGGCCGACGTCCAGGTCAGGTCGCTGAGCGCGTGGGTACCCGCCGACGGGCCCCGGCCGCAGGCCAGTTGGGGGTTCGCCCAGTCGGCGTGGTCGTAGGTGATGCCGTCGCCGCCGTCGGTGACCACGAGCCGCAGCTCGGTGCCGCCGGCGAGATCCGCCGTCAGACGCTTGGGCGGATCGCTCGCGGTGCGCACACCGCTGTCGGCCACCAGCGTGGTGTCGCGGTAGATCCGGAAGACCACCGAACCGCCCGCCGTGGACTCGTCGTCCACGCCGACGTCGACACCCAGCGAGCGGCAGCCGCCGCCCAGGTAGTACGTGATGTCCGAGGGCGCGTGCGTGCCGAGGCCCTTGGGGTAGGTGGTGCCGTTGATGGTGAGGGTTCTGCCGTCGCCGGCGGCCTGTTCGCCGTTGCTGTGATCGCGCTCGACCGGGCCCCAGCCGTTCACGGCCGACGTCCAGGGCAGGTCGCTGAGCTGGTTGAGCCCGGTCGGCGGCGGCACCGGCGTGCCCGGCGTCACCCGGTACATCACCGTGCCGTGCGCGGGCACCGATGCGCTGATGGTGCCCGTCGTACTGCTCGTCTGCTTGGACCACAGGTCCTTCAGCGCGTACGAGGACGCGCCGCCGATGCCGATCGCGTCGACCGTCGTGGAGATGGTCCGGGCCGATGCGTTCTCGTTGGTCAGGGTGACCGAACGGCCGCCGTCCGCGAGGGGTTTGGACATGACGACCTGGCCGCCGGAGCTCGACACCACCGTGCCCTGCTTGCCGAGCGCGTCCTGGTCGACCGCGATGACGTCGGTGTTCTTGAGGATGGCGAGCGTGGCCGCGCTCGGGTTGCGCAGATCGCTGCCGATGAGCAGCGGCGCCGCCATCTGCGACCACAGGCTGAAGTGCGTGCGGTACTCGGTGTCCGTCATGCCGCCGTTGCCGACCTCCAGCATGTCCGGGTCGTTCCAGCCGCCGGGACCGGCGTAGGGGGCGAGCGGCTGGTTCTGGTGGGCGATGCCGATCATGCTCGACCAGGAGTCACTGATGTCGCCCGTGGTGCGCCAGGAGTTTCCGGTGCCGGACGCCCAGTTCCAGGGTTGGTTGGAGCCCCACTCGCAGATGCTGTAGAGGATGGGCCGGCCGGTCGCCTTGAGCGCGTCGCCCATCGCTTTGTAGCGCTGCTTGGCGTCGGCGCCGGTGTTGTTGCAGTTGTCGTACTTGAGGTAGTCGACGCCCCACGACGCCCACAGGTTGGCATCCTGCTGTTCGTGGCCCAGGCCGCCGGGGAATCCCTGGGTGTCGCAGGTCTTGGTGCCCGCGCTGGAGTAGAGCCCGAATTTGAGGCCCTTGGCGTGTACGTAGTCCGCGACCGCCTTGATGCCGTGCGGGAAGCGCACCGGGTCGGGGACGAGGTTGCCGGAGGCGTCCCGGTTGGGCAGCGCCCAGCAGTCGTCGATGTTGACATAGGTGTAGCCGACGTCTTTCAGGCCCTTCGCGACGAAGGCGTCCGCGATCCCTTCGACCATCGACTCGTTGAACTCGGCACGGCAGTGCGTGGAGTTCCAGTTGTTGAACCCCATCTGCGGGGTACGCGCCAGAGCGTTGTCCACGGCCGCGGCCGGCGGTGCGGCCGCGACCTCCACGGCGACCGTCACACCGCCCGCGACGAGGGCGAGGGCGCCCAGAGTGGCGGTCAGGCGCTGTCTGAAGTTGTGCAGTTCGGTAGTCAAGTGCGGCTCCGGTGAGGGTAATTGGCGCACAAACGAACGGCGTCGAACGAAAGCAACCACATCTCAGCGGTCGGACAAGTGCATGTCAAGAGAAGTGGAGAGGGAGTCGCGAAAGTGTCCCTCCGTGCTCGGCGGGTCCCGCGCGGGCGCGCGGGTGGGCCGGCAGGAACACGGGGCGAAGAGGCGTTGGAGGTTCGGGGTCGCAGCTCGGGGAAGCCCACCCTTCAAGGCCGATGGCCCCGTACCGGCAGGGGTACGGGGCCATCGTGTGCGTGCCCGTATGGAACGTCGGGCCGTATGGAACGTCAGGCCGACTGCTGGAGGCCCCGCAGCGATGCCACCAGCTCGTCCACCTCCTCCGGGGTGTTGTACAGCGCGAATGAGGCGCGGGCCGCCGACTCCAGGCCGTAGTGGGCCAGTGCCGGCTGCGCGCAGTGGTGGCCGGCCCGGATCGCGATGCCGTCGCGGTCCAGCCAGGAGGCGATCGCCGCCGGGTCGTGGCCCGCCATCGTGAACGTCAGCACCGCGATCCGGCCCGGCGCCGACCCCAGGATCTCCAGGCCCGGCACCATCCCCATCGCCTGCTGCGCGTACGCCGTGAGCCCGTCTTCGTACGCCGCGACCGCGGCCCGGTCGAAGGACGTGAACCAGTTCAGCGCGGCGAGCAGCCCGACCACCCCCGCGATGTTGCCGGTGCCGGCCTCCATGAGGTGCGGGACCGGCGCGAAGGTGGTGCGCTCGAAGGACACCGAGTCGATCATGTTGCCGCCGCCCTGCCACGGCCGCAGGCCCGCGAGGACCTCCGGCTTGACATAGAGCGCGCCGATGCCTGTCGGGGCGTACAGCTTGTGCCCGGAGAAGGCGTAGAAGTCGGCGTCCAGGTCCGTCACGTCGACGGGCAGGTGAGCGACCGCCTGCGCGCCGTCGACCAGCACCTTCGCCCCGTAGCGGTGCGCGAGCGCGGTCATCTCGCGCACCGGCGGAACCGTGCCGAGTACGTTCGAGGCCTGGCTGATGGCGACGAGCTGGGTGCGGGAGGACAGTAGGTCGGCGTAGGCGTTCTGGTCGATCCGGCCGTCCGGGAGGAGGGGGACCGGGACGACTCGCGCCCCGGTCTCCTTCGCTGTCAGCTGCCACGGCACGATGTCCGAATGGTGCTCCAGGACCGGTACGAGGATGTCGTCGCCGGGGCCCAGGTTCGCTCGTCCCCAGCTCTGCGCGACCAGGTTGATCGCCTCCGTCGTGCCCCGTACGAACACGATGGAATCGGGGGACGGCGCTCCCAGGAAGTCCGCTACGGCCGCCCGGCCCGCCTCGTACATCTCGGTGGCCTCGCGGGCCATGGTGTGCGCGCCCCGGTGGATGTTGGAGTTCGACGCGCTGTAGTAGCCGGCGAGCGCCTCGATGACCTGGCGGGGCTTTTGGGTGGTGGCCGCGTTGTCGAGCCAGACCAGCGGGTGCCCGTTGACCGTCCGGTGCAGGATCGGGAAGTCCTTGCGCGCCGACTCCGGTGTGAACCCGCCGGGTTGGCGGCCCGGCAGAGCGGTCCGTTCCGTGACGTCAGGAGTAGTCATGGTAGTTGGACACCTCGACGTTCTGCAGCACGGCGATCGCATCCTCCACCAGGACCGCCGTGTTGAAGTACGCGGTCATCAGGTACGAGGTGATGCCCTTCTGGTCGACGCCCATGTTCCGCATGGACAGGCCGGGTTCGATCTCGTCGGGCACCCCCGCCGGGCGCAGCCCGACCACGCCCTGCTCGGCCTCGCCCGTGCGCATGAGCAGGATCTCCGTGGTGCCCACGCTGCCGCCGCCCGAGAACCTGACCTTGTCGGAGGGCAGCAGCGGCACCCCGCGCCAGGTGATCAGCGGGCTGCCGAACCGGGTGTCGGTCACCGGCGGCACACCCCGCCGGGTGCACTCGCGGCCGAACGCGGCTATCGCCTTCGGGTGCGCGACGAAGAAGCCCGGCTGCTTCCACACCTTGGCGAGCAGCTCGTCGAGGTCGTCGGGGGTCGGCGAACCGGTGCGGGACTGTACGCGCTGACCTGCGGATACGTTGTTGAGGAGGCCGAACTCGGGGTGGTTGAGCAGGGCCGCCTCCTGCCGCTCGCGCAGCGCCTGCACCGTGAGGTTGGACTGGGCGCGGGTCTGGTCGATCGGCCCGTTGTAGAGGTCCGCGACCCGGGTGTGGACGCGCAACACCGTCTGGGCCAGCGTCATGTGGTACTCGCGGGGAGCGTCCTCGTAGTCGACGTATGTGCCGGGCAGATCGATCTCGCCGACGTGCCCGGAGCTGAGGTCGATGGGCGCCTCCGAGCCCGGCTTGACGCCCTCGCCGGAGGTGAACGCGTCCATCGCCGTGCGCAACTGCTCGCTGCGGTCGGCGAGTTGGGTGAGTGTGGCGCGGTCGGCGCACAGTGCGGTGCCGGGGGTGAGCGCCTTGACGCGGTACGGCATCGGCTCGCCACGGGTCCACGCGTCGAGGTCGAAGAACTGGCCGTCGCCCGCGACTTCCAGCAGCGCGTCCTCGCCGTACCGGCCGGTGACGCGCTTCTCGGCGCGGCCCTGCACCAGGATCCACAGCCGGTCGGCCGGGTCGCCCTCCTGCACGAGGACCTGACCCGCGTCGAACGTCACCGGTGTGAAGGCGCCCGCGAGTTCGCCGAGCAGCGCGTCCTCGCAGTCGCATAAGTAGGGCAGCTCGCGCAGGTCGCCCGGCACGACGCGCGGGGTGCCGTCCTCGTCGTACGTGCTGATCCGGTCGTCGCCCAGGACGAACGAGCGGCGGCGGTTGACCCGGTAGACGCCGGATTCGACATCCACCCAGGGCAGGGCGCGCAGCAGATAGCGGGGGGTGATTCCGCGCATTTGCGGAACGGTCTTGGTGGCGGTGGCGAGTTGGCGCGCCGCGTCCGGGCTGAGACTCATCCGCTGGTTATTCACGGGAACGTTCACCGGTACCTCCTCGATGGGGCTGGACGAGGACCGATCGTGTTCCTGGAAATACCGGCACCACAAGAGGCAAGTGCCGGTGGCAGGCCGGAAATGGCGGTGCACGGGCCGCGAAAAACCGCCCCGGCGCAGGTCGGGGCGGATCCGGCTCACGGCATATGAGACTCAATTCAAACTTGCTGTACCCGCTATTAGATCCTGAAAGTCCTGCTTATGGGAATGCTGAATCCGGTCGAATTTATGAGCCCGCGGCGTGAATGTGCCGGGGAAATGATCAGCGGGCCACGCGTTCCTCCACCGACCTGCGCCAGCCCGGCTTTTCGGTGGGTGTCTCCGTTTCGGCCGCGGGTGCGCGGTGGCCGCCGCGGGCGAAGAATCCGGCGAGCGGCAGGGTGGCCGCGCCCACCGTGACGGCATCCGGGCCGAGCCGGCCGAGCTCGATGGTGACGCGCTCCGCCGGATGGCGCAGGGCATGGGCGGTGGCATGGCGGCGCACCGACTCCAGGATGTACGGGCCGAGTCGGAGCCCCGCCCAGCCGCCGATGAGGATGCGCTCCGGGTTGTAGAGGTTGATCAGGTCGGACAGGCCCGCGCCCAGATACTCGGCGGTCTCCTCAAGGACCGCGAGGGCGACCGGGCTGGCGTCGATCCCCTTCTCATCCGGATGCGCGGCCGCCAGCAGCGCGGTCACCGCCGTCTCCTCGGCGGTCCCGGGCGCCAGTTCGGCTCCTGCCTCGCGCCAGCGCCGGACGATCGCCTCGGCGCCCGCGTACGCCTCCAGGCAGCCGAGCGCCCCGCACCGGCAGCGCCGGCCGCGGACGTGCACGGTGGTGTGGCCCCACTCGGCGGCGCTGCTGTGCGCACCCCCGTAGATCGCGCCGCCCGTCACGATGCAGGCGCCGACGCCGGAGCCGAACAGGACGATCACCGCGTCGGACGCGCCACGGCCGCCACCGAACCACATCTCGGCCTGCCCGAGCGTCTTGGCGCCGTTCTCGATGAAGTACCTCGTGCCGAGCGGCAGTTGGAGGGTGTCGCGCAGCAGGGACTCCAGCGGAACCGCGTCCCAGCCAATGGTCTGGCCGTGCACCACGGCTCCGTCGGGGGAGCTCCGGTCGACGATGCCCGGCACGCCCACGCCCACGCCGAGCAGACGCTCCGGATCGAGGCCGCTCTCGCCGAGCACGGTGGCCACGCCCTCGCGGATCCGGCCGACGATGTGCCCGACGTCGTACCCGCCCGCGTCCAACGACAGCTCCGCACGGGCGAGTTCACGCAGGACCAGGTCGAACAGCTCGACCCTGACCCGGGTCTCGCCGACGTCCACACCGATGAGATGGCCGCTGTCCGGGGCGACCCGCAGCAGGGTCCGCGGCCTTCCGCCGTCGGAGTCCACCACTCCGGCGTCCTCGAGGAGGCCGTCGGCCACGAGCTCGGCGACGACATTGCTGATGGAACCCGAGCTCAGCCCGGTTGCGGGGCCGAGGGCCTGGCGGCTCATCGGGCCGTCGAAGTACAGCCGTCGCAGTACCGCGCCGCGATTGTCCCGGCGCAGGTCGCGGACGGTCCTTCTGTTCGGTGTGACCATGTGGCTCCCTCCCTGCGTGCAACATACCGGTGCGGGAGCCTGTGCCGCGCCCTTGTCCCGCGTCTTGACTCACGGTCTAAATTAAGCGGTGAGGTCGATACGGGTGGGCTCGGTTCGGCCGACTGCCTTTTCGTCAGGGCTTGTTGACCTTGGTGGGAGGTTCGCCCTCCACGTGCGCGACGAGGCGTTCGAGGAAGGCCTGCTGGCCCTGGACGAGCAGGGCGGCCGCGGCGTCGGGGGACAGCCAGGCGAAGCGGTCCATCTCGGGGAACTCGCGCATCGTGCCCGACCCCCGCGGCCACTCCATGGTGAACGTGCCCGGTACCGCGTCGGCCGGATCCAGGTCCGCCTCGACCGCCCACACTGTCACGGTCTTGCCGCCGCGCTGGACGATCTCGCCCAGCGGCACGAGCGGGCCCTCGGGCGGCGCCAGCCCCAGCTCCTCCTCGAACTCCCGCCGGGCCGCGGCCTGAGGTGCCTCCCCGGCGTCGTACTCACCCTTGGGGACCGACCAGGTGCCCGCGTCCCGCCCGGCGAAGAACGGTCCGCCCATGTGCCCCACGAGCACCTCGATGCCGTCCTCCACCCTGCGGTACAGCAGAAGCCCGGCGCTGCGTTTTCCGGCCATGCCGCCAGTCTGCGGGTCCGCAGCGCGCGGCGCCACGGGGCGGCGGTTTTGGTGGGCTTCGCCTTGATATGTATGGGTATCCGGAAGTCGAGGAGGTGGTGCACATGACGGACTTCGGACGTCACGAGACGCCTGAGGAGCGTGCCGACCGCAGATGGGGGGACCTGCTCCAGGAGCTGAGGGTCGCGCAGACCGGCGTGCAGATCCTGTTCGGGTTCCTGCTCGCGGTCGTGTTCCAGGCCCGGTTCACCACACTTGGCGCCACCGACCGGGCCATCTACGTGGTGACGGTGGTCCTCGGCGCGGCGACGACCGGCGCGCTCATCGGGCCGGTCTCGTTCCACCGGATGCTGGCCGGGCGGCGGCTGAAGCCGCAGACGGTGACCTGGGCCTCGCGGCTCACCGTCGTCGGTCTGGTGCTGCTCCTGTGCACGGTGGCGAGCTCCCTGCTCCTCATCCTGCGCGTCGCCCTGCACAGCGCTCTGGCGCCCTGGCTGGTCGCGGGCGTCGTCTGCTGGTACGTGTGCTGCTGGTTCGTGCTGCCGGGCCTGGCCCGCAGGCGCCACCACGACCAGTCCTGACCGCCTCTCCTAGGTGTCCTCCTGCTCGGAGCGCTTGGCCCAGACGGCGAGCGTGAAGGAGTGTCCCGCCGGGTCGGCATAGACGCGCTCGTCGCGCGGCCCGTTGTTGTCCTTGGTGTCGACGGGCATCGCCCCGAGGGTGATGGCCTCGCGCTCGGCGGCGTCCATGTCGCCGTACGCCACGACGATCCTCAGGTGCGCCTGCTGGGAGTCGTCGGGGCGCGGCCAGCTGGGCGGCGCATACCCGTGGTCACGGCGGATCGCGAGATGGACCCCGTCACCGCCGACGACCTCGACGAAGTCCGGGTCGCAGGCGGTGCGGGTCTCGCCGCCGAGCAACTTGGCGTAGAACTCGGCCAGTTCGACGGGCTCGGCACAGTCCAGAACGAGGATGCTGGTCTTGGAAACACTCATGCGGGCCGAGTGCCCGCGGGGTGCCGCGCCTAACGCGAGTCGGAGCCACCCGGCCCCTTGCCGGGGGTGCGGGCCCACGGGCGCAACCCGGTCAGGCGGGCATGCGGGCCACCCGTACGGCAGGGGACCCCGTCGCGTAGTGGACGTACTCGCGCACCAGCCGGAACCCCGCCGTCCAGGCGAGCAGCCGGCTCGCCCGGTTGTGGCGGGAGCAGGTCCAGCTCGCGGTGCGGCCGCGCGCCGAGATGTCGCGGCTCAACGCGACCACGCAGCCCAGCGCGAGCTGCCGGCGGCGCCGGCCGGGGGCGGTGACCACTGCGATGTCCTCGTACGTGCCGCCCCGGAAGTAGGTGCAGGCGACGGCGAGTAGGGCCCCTTGGTGGAAGGCGCCCCAGGCGTGGCCGGAACGGCCGAGCCTCGACGGACCGCCCCAACTGGCATGAATCCAGGCAGAGTCGGGAGACAGTCTTACGAGCGCGGGTGCATCGGCCGAGGTCAGCTGACGGATCGTCACGCCGCGCGGGGGCGGCGGGGCAGTGGCCCGCTCCCGCTGCACGTACACCATGCGCTCCCACGGCACGACCCGGTCGAAGGAGGCGCCGAGGACCGGCAGGAAGCGGCCGGGCGCTTCGATGCAGCGGTGCGCGAGCGGTGCGAGGCCCGCCGGATCCAGCGCCCCCGGGTCGCCGCGCAGCAGCACATGGCCCGCGCAGTCGAGGGCGATCGTGCGCGGCTGTACGGCGCGGTCTGCCCACCCGTGTCCGTTCCCGGTGGTCAGTACGTGCTCGGCCAGGGCCGCGGGCCCAGGCTCGGCGGCGCACAACCAGCGGGTGTGGGCGGTGAGTTGGTGCGGACGGAGTTCGATCACGACGGGCTCCCTTCGGAGGTGGGGGTCGGGCCTGGTGGCCGGAGGGGAGCGGGGCGGGCCTGTCCCGACGCCATGAGGACGCGACCGTCCACGACGGACCGCCGAGCGGCGCGGTTCACTCCGCCAGCTCCCTGGTGTCCAGCGGCCGTCGCCAGGCGACGAGCCGGTGCACGGCCGCCAGTTCGTGCTCCAAGGGGGACGGCGGCACGGCGAGGACCGGGCAGGTGGCGTGGGCCAGGCAGTAGCGGGCGACCGACGGGCGCAGCGCGCGGCGAAGCAGGCCGCGGGTGCCGGTGCCCAGGACCAGGAGGTGCTCGGGCTCCTGCGCCGCCTCCACCAGAACGGCGCCCGGCGTGCCCCGTACCACCATCGCTTCGAGCGGCACCGGCGGGCCGGCCGGGCCGAAGGCCGTGTCGAGGGCCTGGACGAGCTGTTGGCCCGCCACCTCGCGGCACTCGGCCAGCAGCCCGGGATCGGGCGAGCCCCGGTGGCCGAGTTCGCCGCCGGGCGGCGACCAGGCGAGGACCGCCGTCAGCGTGCCCCCGCCGAGCTCGGCCTCCCGCGCCGCGCGGTGCAGCGCCGTCAGACTGCCCAGCGAGCCGCTGACCCCGGCCACCACCCGTCGCCCACCGGCCCGGTCCATGACGTCCACCTCGTACTCGTATCGCCTTCCGCTCATCTGCAGAGCATCCGTCGAGCAAAGCCCCTGGACGCCCGATCGCAGGGGGCGTTGGCGCTTTCCTGACGAGGGATCGGGAGACCCTGACGGGCTCATGACGCCGGGCTCGGCGCCGCGTCAGCATCGCGTCAGCACACGCCCCCTGGCCGTCAGCATCGCGTCAGGGCTCCGGCCGGCCGCTCCCCACGGGCGTAGCGTCGCCGACGTGCCCCGGCCCGCCTCCCCGTGCCGGGGCCGCATCGACCACCGCGAGGATCCTCCAGGAGGAATCCCATGGCAAAGACCGATCGCGGCGACGATCCGGAGCCCTGCGAACGCACCCCGGCCGGACCGCTCTTCGTACCCGTCCGGCCGGGGCCCGCGGGGTGTGCGGCCCGGAGGTTCCGCACCCCGCTCGGCGACCGCACCGCCGTCGGATTCACCACCCGGTCCTGGAGGGTCCGCGATGTGAGCGTGACCGGAGCCGCCGTCGTCGCCGACGCGCTCGCCCTGTGGATCGGCTGAGAAGGAGTACGTAGCCCATGACCATCATGAACATGCCGACCGGCCTGACACCCGCGGACGACCTGTCGGTGTGGCCCGCCTCGACCGCCCGGGTCGGCCACGGCGGCCTCGCGGTGGGCGCCGTACCGCTCACCGAGATCGCCGAACGCTTCGGCACCCCCGTCTACGTCCTCGACGAGGGCGAGGTGCGCGAGCGCTGCCGCACCTATCGCAGCGCCTTCCCCGAGGCCGAAGTCCTCTACGCGGCCAAGGCGTTCCTGTGCCGGGCCATGGCCCACTGGGTCGAGGAGGAGGGACTCGGCCTCGACGTGTGCTCGGCCGGCGAGCTCGAACTGGCCGTCACCGCAGGGTTCCCGGCCGAACGGATCGTGCTGCACGGCAACGCCAAGTCCCCGCACGACATCGAGGCCGCGCTGCGCCTCGGCGTCGGACGCATCGTCATCGACAGCCCGTCCGAGATCGCCCGGCTCGCCGCGGCCGTCGGGCCGCACGGCCACCAGAAGGTGATGGTCCGGGTCGTGCCCGGGATCAGCGCGGGCGGCCACGACAAGATCCGTACGGGTACGGACGACCAGAAGTTCGGCCTCTCCCTCACCGACGGCCACGCCCAGCACGTCATCGCCCGCATCCTCGGCCAGCCCCAGCTCGAACTGGCCGGTCTGCACTGCCACTTGGGCTCACAGATCACCACCGTCAAGCCCTATCTGTCGGCGGTGCGCCGCATGGTCGGCCTGATGGCCCGCATCCGTGAGACCCACGGGGTCGAACTGCCCGAGCTCGACATGGGCGGCGGACACGGCGTCGCCTACCGGCCCGGCGAGGACGGGCTCGACATCACGACGCTGGCTCGCCGGATGCGCGCCGAGCTCGCCGAGAGCTGCGCGGCGGCCGGGCTCACCGTGCCCCGCCTGCTCGTCGAACCGGGCCGCGCGGTCGTCGGCCCCGCGGGCGTCGCCCTCTACCGCGTTCTCGCCGTCAAACGCACCGGCGACAACCTGTTCGTCGCCGTCGACGGCGGCATGAGCGACAACCCGCGGCCCGCCCTGTACGGAGTGCGCTACGCGCCCCGGCTGATCGGGCGGGCCTCGACGGCCCAGTCCTGCAAGGCGACCGTGGTCGGCCGGCACTGCGAGGCGGGCGACGTCCTGGCCTCCGCGGTGGACCTGCCGGGCGACATCCACCCCGGCGACCTGCTCGCGGTGCCGGTGGCGGGCGCCTACCAGCTGTCCATGGCGTCCGGCTACAACATGGTGGGCCGCCCGCCGGTGGTCGCCGTCGCCGACGGGCACGCCCGGCTCCTGATGCGCCGCGAGTGCCTGGAGGACTTCCGCAGCCGCGACGTCGGGTTGTGAGCCGCCCTCACGGAGCCACCCGCGAGGAGGGGCGGCGGCCGAGGAGTTCGGCCAGGCCCCGCCGGGTCGCCGCGAGCACGATCCGGTCCTCGGGCCGCAGTACGTAGCCGGGCGGCAGCTGCCACACCAGGTCGCCCGGGGCGCCCCCGCCCCGGCGGCGGGCGGCGCCCAGGTCGGGCACGCGGTCGGCGGGCGAGGACGTGTCGAGCGCGAGCACCCGCCAGGCGCCCTCGCGGAACGCCTCCTCGGCGGTACGGCCCTCCAGTTGCGGATGGCCCGCCACATCGACGGCCGCGAACAGCAGCACCTTGCGCTCGACCGGTATGGCGCCCAGGATCTGACGGCCCATCATGGCCCCGGCGAAGGCGGGCGCCGCCAGGTGCGAGACGCTGCGGCTGCGGGTCATGGCCTGCGGGTGGGCGGCGCGCAGCGTGCGGTAGACGGCGGTCGCGAAGTCGTCGTCGTACAGCCGCATCACGACCCGTAGGTCGGGCTTCACCGAGCGGGCGTACAGGGCCGCTTCGAGGTTGGTGGTGTCCGAACTGGTCAGCGCGAGCAGGGCGTGCGCCCGGTGGACACGGGCCGACTCCAGGATGCCCTCCTGGGTGACGTCGCCGATGACGGTGGGCACCCTCAGGCGCCGGGCGAGCGCGATGCCGCGGGCCTCCGGGTCGGACTCCACGCACACCACGGGAATGTCGAGCTCGCGCAGGCGCACCAGGACCCGGGCGCCGATCTTGCCCATGCCGAGCAGCACCACGTGCCCGGACAGGCCGCGCGACGGGCGGGGCAGCGCGGAGGCGCTGCGGAAGGTGCCGAGTCCTTCCAGGACGGCGGCGATCAGAACCGGCAGCAACAGCAACCCCGTCAGCCCGGACAGGAGTTGGAGGATCTGGCGGCCCACGGGCTGGTCGATGGCCGGATCGTCGATGGCGAAGATGTCGAGCAGGGTCAGATAGGCGGCGTGCAGCGGATCGTCGCCGGTGGTGAGCCAGGTCGCGATGGCGAGCGCGACCACGGAGGCGACGATCCCGGCGAGCGACCAGCGAAGCCGTCGCGAGAACAGTCGGCCAAGGGGCGCGCCGAGATCGGTGAGGCGGCCCGGCGGCTGTGCGGGGCCGGTGTAGGTGACGGTCTCCAGGACGACCCGGCCGCGCCGGTCGGCCTCGTCCATCGACCGCTCGTCCGGCAGCAGGCGGGGCCCTTCGGAGCCGCTGCGGTCCGAACCCTCCGCGCCCGCCGGGTCGTTGGTGGTCGAGGAGAGCAGGGCCAGCGTGCACAGGCCGGGGTCGGTGACCTCGCCGCGGCGCGGCGGCGGGCGCTGTCCGGCCCGCAGCAGCACCCCGTCGGCGTGCACGACCTTGGTGGTGCCCGCGAGGGCGGTCGCGGCGAGCGCGGGCGCCGCGGTGTCGGCGTCGGACAGGACGGTGGTGGAGGCCTCGGACGCGGCCGCGCCGGGATCGGGGGCCGCGAGGGCGGCGGCCTGGTCGAGCAACTCCTGGAGGTACTGGCCGAGTTTGCGGTTGTAGAGCCGGATGACGAGCCGGACGCGCGGGTTCAGACGCCGGGCGATCAGGGCGGCCCGGATGTTCGTCTCGTCGTCGCCGTGCACCAGCGCGAGCGCCGCGGCCCCCTCGATGCCGGCTTCGAGAAGTGCCCCGTCGTTCGGCTCGACCGCCTCGACGAGCCGGGAGTCGCCCGCCCGGTCGGAGCCGGGCACGGGGGCGCGGAGCATCGCGGACGACATGCGGCCGAACAGAGCCGAGGCTCTGGCCCTGCCACCCGCGGGGAGCCGGGCCGAGCGGGTCCCGTTATCCGGCGGCACGACGAGGATCACCCGCTCCCCGTACACCTCGCGCAGTTCGGCGGCGAGCCGGTGGGCGAGCGCGTCGTCCCCGCTGACGACCATGTGTCCGACGGGCGGCCCCGCCCAGGGCTGGGACGGGAGCGGCTGCTGAGGAAGTGAAGGCACACCCCAGACCTTGCCCCATCAGGTGGTGCGGCGTCGACGGCCGCCCGGGCGGGTCGACGGTCGGCCCCGGGTTTCAGCAGGCCTCAACGGCCGCTTTCGGCCAGGCTGTTGTAGCGCAGCAGATACTCGGCGAACCGGTCCAGGTCCTGCGGCGCCCAGTCGGCGAGCCGTTCGTGGAAGGCCTGGCGGCGCAATTCCGCCGCCTCCGCGAGCTTGGCGGTGCCCGCCGCGGTCAGCTGGAGCACCTGGATGCGGTGGTCGTCGGGGTCGCTGATGCGCTCGACGAAGCCGAGCTTTTCGAGCCCCGCGATCTGGCGGCTGATCGTCGACTTGTCGAGCATGTAGTAGGCGGCCAGATCGGTCGCCCGGCAGCCCTGCTGGTCCTCCAGATGGGAGAGCAGGGTGAACGAGACGAGCGAGAGCTCCGGGTGCATCCGGGCGGCCGCGGCCCGGGCGCGCCGGGCGAACGCGGTCAGCTCACGCTGGATGGTGATGACCGACTGGTCTCGGCTGAGCACGACTGATCCCCTTTCGTCTCACGGGTGGGTTGTAGAATACAACGCCGCGATGAGTGCGGGGAACGGCGCCGCGCCGGATGCCTCGCCTCACTTCTCGGGCCGCCCCTCTCGCGGGGGCGCCTCATCCAACGGCTCCTCGCCCAGGGTGGCGAGTGCCTCGGTCAGCCAGCCGATCCAGAACGTCTCCAGCTCGATGCCGCCGCGCAGCACCAGATGCCGCAGCCGGTCCTGCTCGCTGTCCCGCTCCGGCGGAAAGTCCTTCGTCTCGATCCCGTGATACTTCGTCAACTGGCCTTGGTGCAGCGCGAGATGGCGCTCCAGCTCTGCCCGGAGGCCGCCCGTGCCGATCACCGCCGCCGCCCGCATCCGCAGCAGCAGCGGGTCCCGCATCGGCTTGGGGTCCTGGCCGGCCGCCGCCCACTGGGCGAGTTCGGCCCGGCCCGCGGGCAGCACCTCGTACTCCTTCTTCTGCCCGCGGGCCGGGGCGGCGGACGGCAGCGCGCGGATGAACCCGGACTGCTCCAGCTTTCCCAGCTCGCGATAGATCTGCTGATGCGTGGCCGACCAGAAGTAGCCGATCGACTTGTCGAAGCGGCGCGTCAGCTCAAGTCCCGATGAGGGCTTTTCGAGCAATGCGGTCAGGATCGCGTGCGGGAGAGACATGACCGCATCCTAGGTTCGGCCGACGGCCTCAGAGCGTCGCGGCCAGCCGGGTGCCCTGGTCGATGGCGCGCTTGGCGTCCAGCTCGGCGGCCACGTCGGCGCCGCCGATCAGGTGCACCGTCGCCCCGGCCGCGCTGAGCTCCTCGTACAGGCCGCGCCGCGACTCCTGGCCCGCGCACAGCACGACGGTGTCGACGGGCAGCACGGTGGACTCGCCGTCCACGGTGATGTGCAGGCCCGCGTCGTCGATCCGGTCGTAGCGCACGCCCGGGACCATGGTCACGCCACGGTGCTTGAGCTCGGTGCGGTGGATCCAGCCCGTCGTCTTGCCGAGCCCCGCGCCGACCTTCGTCGTCTTGCGCTGGAGCAGGTGCACCTGGCGCGGCGGCTTGGGCCGCTCGGCCTTGCGCAGCCCCCCGCGCTCGCCGTACGTGGTGTCGACGCCCCACTGCCGGAAGTACGTCTCGGCGTCCAGGCTGGCCGCGTCGCCCCCGTCGGTGAGGAACTCGGCGACGTCGAAGCCGATGCCGCCCGCGCCGACGACCGCGACCCGCTCGCCGACCGGCGCGCCGTCGCGCAGCACGTCGAGATAGCTGACGACACTCGGGTGGTCCGAGCCCGGGATCTCGGGGGTGCGGGGGGTGACACCGGTCGCGATCACGATCTCGTCGTACGAGCCGTCGTCGAGGTCCCCCGCGTTCACCTCGGTGTTCAACCTGACGTCCACGTCGTGCAGTTCGAGCTGCGTACGGAAGTAGCGCAGCGTCTCGTCGAACTCCTCCTTGCCGGGGACGCGCTTGGCGATGTTCAGCTGGCCGCCGATCCGGTCGGAGGCGTCGAAGAGGGTGACGGCGTGCCCACGCCCGGCGGCCGAGACGGCGAAGGCGAGCCCGGCCGGGCCCGCGCCGACCACGGCGAGGCGCTTGCGCAGCTTGGTGGGGGACAGGACCAGCTCGGTCTCGTGGCAGGCGCGCGGGTTGACCAGGCAGGAGGTGATCTTCCCGCTGAAGGTGTGGTCGAGGCACGCCTGGTTGCAGCCGATGCAGGTGTTGATGGTCTCGGCACGGCCCGCGCTTGCCTTGGCGACGAACTCCGGGTCGGCGAGGAAGGGCCGCGCCATCGACACCATGTCCGCCCGCCCCTCGGCGAGCAGCTGCTCGGCGACCTCGGGGGTGTTGATGCGGTTGCTGGTGATCAGCGGGATCGACACCAATCCCATGAGCTTCTTCGTCACCCAGGTGTACGCGCCGCGGGGCACCGAGGTGGCGATGGTCGGGATGCGTGCCTCGTGCCAGCCGATGCCCGTGTTGATGATCGTCGCCCCGGCCGCCTCGATGGCCCGCGCGAGGGTGATGACCTCCTCCAGCGTCGAGCCGCCGGGCACCAGGTCCAGCATGGAGAGCCGGTAGATGAGGATGAAGTCGGCGCCCAGGCGCTCGCGCGTGCGGCGCACGATCTCGACCGGGAAACGCATCCGGTTCTCGTACGAGCCGCCCCAGCGGTCGGTGCGCCGGTTGGTGGCGCCCGCAATGAACTCGTTGATCAGGTAGCCCTCGGAGCCCATGATCTCGACGCCGTCGTACCCGGCCGACTTCGCGAGCTCGGCCGCCCGCACGAAGTCCTCGACGGTCTGCTCGACCTGGTCGTCGCTCAGCTCGTTCGGCACGAACGGGCTGATCGGCGCCTGGAGTGCGCTCGGCGCGACCAGGTCCTGGTGGTAGGCGTACCGGCCGAAGTGCAGGATCTGCATCGCGATCCGGCCGCCCTCGCGGTGCACCGCGTCGGTGACGGTCCGGTGCTGGGCGGCCTCCGCCTCGTTGGTCAGCTTTGCGCCGCCCGGGTAGGGCCGGCCCGCGTCGTTGGGCGCGATGCCGCCGGTGACCATGAGGCCGACCCCGCCGCGGGCCCGCTCGGCGTAGAACGCGGCCATCCGCTCGAAGCCGTTCTCGGCCTCTTCGAGGCCGATGTGCATCGAGCCCATCAGCACCCGGTTGGGCAGGGTGGTGAACCCGAGGTCGAGGGGGCTCAGCAGATGGGGGTACGCGGTCATGGGGGCGCCTCCGGGTGGGGTGTCGTCGCCTCCAGTTGTAGACCAGCGGACCCGGGTTATGCAACAAGTTGCATAACACTGAGGTGGCGCTCACACCCAGGGCGGCGGCCCCTCGGGGGCCAGCTGGTGCACGTCGAAGAGCACGGCGGCCTCCACGCCCAGGGCCGGGCCCGCCGAGCGGGCGATCCAGGTCAGGAAGGGGCGTGGCGCGAAGGCGTCGGCGTCCGTGCCGAGCCCCTTGGTGTACTCGGCGTGCGCCGCGAGGGAGGCGATGCCCCGCTCCAGCGGGTTGCCGGTCACCTCCACCCCGTGCGTGGGCCGCTCCGCGCCCGCGAACGCGACGAAACGCACCCCGGACCACGGTTCGAGGCCCTCCTCGGCCAGCTCCGGGAAGATCCACCGGTTCCCGGCGTCCCGCGCCGCATCCAGCGCCGCCAGCCCGACCGCCCGGTGGTCGGCCTGGTTGACCAGCCCGCCGACCATCCGGATCGTGTACGCGCCCGTGACGATCACGTCCGGCCGGAACCTGCGGATGGCCCGCGTGATGTCGCGCCGCAGCGCGATCCCGTACTCCACCACCCCGTCCCGGTGGTCGAGGAACTCCACATCGCTGACCCCGACCTCGCGCGCCCCGGCCCGCTCCTCGGCCTCGCGCAGCGGCGCGGCCCGGTCCGGATGCATCCCGTCGATCCCCGCCTCCCCGCGCGTCGCCAGGAGGTAGCCGACCTGTTTGCCCTGCGCGGTCCAGCGCGCCACCGCCGACGCGGTGCCGTACTCGATGTCGTCCGGATGCGCCGCCACGGCCAGCGCGCGGACCCAGTCCTCCGGCAGCGGGGCAAGCGGCGGCCCACCGGTACCGCCCAAGTCGTTGAAGGCACTCATGTCCTCATCATGGCGCCGGGCGAGTACGTGCGACAGCCGGACGGCATGCCCGGTCGGGCCCGGCCGCCCGATCGTCCGGGGCCGGGGGCGGCCGGGTGAGGGCGGCCCCTTCCGCGCCCGGCCGGGGAGCGCACCCCGTCGGGCCCGCCCCCCTTCCGCCCTCACACCTTCCGGTAGTCGTACGCCTCCGTGGCCGCCGCCTCCACCGCGTCCAGGTCCGCTCCCGCCGACGCGCTGACCACCGCGGCCACCGCTCCCTCCACGAACGGTGCGTCCAGCAGCCGTGTCCCGGGCGGGAGTTCGTCGCCCTCGGCCAGCAGGGCCTTGACCGTCAGGACCGCGCTGCCCAGGTCCACCAGGACGGCGATGCCCGCGCCCCGGTCCACGGACTCGGCCGCGCGCACGATGAGTTCCTCGCTGGTGCCCAGGCCCCCGTCGGGCAGGCCGCCCGCAGGCGCGACGGGGGCGGTGGGGCCGCCGCCCGCGAGGCCCTCGGCCAGTTCGGCGACGGACGCCGCGACCGCCGCGCTGTGCGAGACGAGCACCACCCCGACCAGCGGGTCCGGCCCGCTCACGCGGCGGCCTCCACCAGCGCGCCGATCAGCAGCGCCGACGATGTGGCCCCCGGATCCTGATGGCCCACCGACCGCTCCCCGAGATAGCTGGCCCGCCCCTTGCGGGCCAGCATCGGTACGGTTGCGAGCGCCCCGGCGTCGGCCGCCTCGGCCGCCGCCGCGAAGGACTCGCCGAGCGCCTCGACCGCGGGCAGCAGCGCGTCCAGCATCGTCTTGTCCCCGGCCGCCGCCCCGCCCAGCTGCGCGACCGCCGCGACCCCGGCGCCGAGCGCCTCGGCCAGCTGCTCCCTGGTGACCTCGGCGGCTTCCCCGAGCGACTTGCCCGTACGCCGAAGCAGCGTTCCGTACAGCGGGCCCGAAGCGCCCCCGACGGTGGAAATCAACTGCCGCCCGGCGAGGGCGAGCACGGCTCCCGGCGTGGCGGGCGCCTCCTTGTCGAGCAGCGCCGTCACGGCGGTGAAGCCGCGCTGCAGATTCGCCCCGTGGTCGGCGTCGCCGATCGCCGAGTCCAGATCGGTCAGCCGGGCCGCCTCCCGGTCCACCGCGGCGGCGGTGGCGGTCATCCAGCGGCGCATGAACGCGGCGTCGAGCACGGGCACTCCTTCGGACATCGGCTCAGCAACCCCACCGCAGCGCGGCCGTGTCGACCGGGGCGTCCCACAATCGCAGCAGCTCCTCGTCGACCTGACAGAGCGTCACCGAACAGCCCGCCATGTCGAGCGAGGTCACATAGTTCCCCACGAGGGTACGGGCCACCGGCACGCCCCGCTCGGCGAGCACCCGGTGCACCTCGGCGTTGAATCCGTACAGTTCGAGCAGGGGAGTGGCGCCCATTCCGTTGACGAGGAGCAGGACGGGGCTCGTCGGCCGCAGGTCCTCCAGGACGACGTCCACGGCGTAGTCCGCGATCTCCCGCGAGGTCATCATCGCGCGCCGCTCGCGCCCCGGCTCGCCGTGGATGCCGACGCCCAACTCCAGCTCACCCGGCGGGAGTTCGAAGGTCGGGCTGCCCTTGGCCGGGGTGGAACAGGCGGTCAGGGCCACCCCGAAACTGCGCGCGCTCCCGTTCACCTGCCGGGCGATCGCCTCGACCCGCTCCAAGGTCTGCCCCTCCGCCGCGGCCGCCCCGGCGATCTTCTCGACGAACAGCGTCGCGCCGGTGCCGCGCCGCCCCGCCGTGTACAGGCTGTCGGTCACCGCGACGTCGTCGTCCACGAGGACCTTGGCGATCGTCACGCCCTCGTCCTCGGCGAGCTCGGCCGCCATGTCGAAGTTGAGTACGTCGCCGGTGTAGTTCTTGACGACGAACAGCACCCCGGCGCCGCCGTCCACGGCCGCCGCGGCCCGCACCATCTGATCCGGCACGGGCGACGTGAACACTTCCCCGGGGCATGCGGCCGACAGCATGCCAGGACCCACGAATCCCGCGTGCAGCGGCTCGTGCCCGGATCCGCCGCCCGAGACGAGGCCCACCTGCCCGGCCACGGGTGCGTCACGCCGCAGCACCACCCGGTTCTCGACGTCGACCGTGAGCGCGGGATGCGCGGCGGCGATGCCGCGCAGCGCATCCGCTACGACGGTCTCGGGCACGTTGATGAGCATGTTCACCATGACCTCCAGGGCGAGGCGTGCGGAGTGTGACGGCCCCCAGTATCACGCGATGCCCGCCGGTCACGGGAAAGGACGTGCCATCGGGCCGGCTGTTACGCGCCCTGGCGCGCCGTGCTCTCGATGAGGTCCGGGCGGTCGGTGATGATGCCGTCGACCCCCATCTTCATGAGCCTGGTGGCGGCGGGCGCGTTGTCGACGGTCCAGGTGTTGAAGCGCATCGGCGTCTGGTGGGCCCCCTTCGTCCCGTGCACCGCCTTGACGTACGCCGAAGTCACCGTGTGCTGCTCGGCGTTGATCTCGTCGGTGAAGGCGGCGTACTGCTTGAGCTGGGAGACCGGCGGACTGCCGAGGAAGCCGGTGTGGACCTCCGGGCGCAGCCGATGCGTGGTGCGCAGAGCGGGGGCGCTGAAGCTCTGCACGACCAGGCGCTGAGAGAGGTGCGGCAGGTCGAGCCAGTCGGCCCGGTCCAGGACCTCCAAGGTCTGGCGCTCGATGCCCGGGTACAGCTCGGGCTGCTTCAGTTCGAGCAGGAGGCCCTGGCCGGTGTCGTCGAGCAGGTCCAGGTACTCCATCAGGGTGGGGACGCGCTCGCCCCGGAAGTCCGGGCCGAACCAGCTGCCCGCGTCGAGCTGCTTGATCTCGGCGAGCGAGAACGAGCTCACCGACCACGGTGCCCGGTCGGGGTAGCGCTGCCTGACGTTGGTGGTACGGGCCAGCGTCGTGTCGTGGATGACGACGAGCGCGCCGTCGCGGGTGCGCTGGACGTCGTTCTCCACCCAGTCGACGCCGAGGTCGGCGGCCTCCTGGACGGAGCTGAGGGTGTTCTCCGGGGCGTAGGCCGAAGCCCCCCGGTGCCCGAAGACGGTGATGTGCCCTGCCGGGTCGGCCGACGCGGCCTGGGAGGGCAGGGCGAGGGCGAGGACCCCGCAGAGCGCGCTGACGACGGTGGACACAGCGGTGCGGTGCTGCATGCGCATTCCTCACGACGGCTCGGATCACTGTCCGCCGAGGGTGCCAGCCCGCCGGCCTCCGCAGCCGCGTTGCCATGAGGAGGTGACCAAGAACGGAGACGTGTTCCCCGGTGCGGGTGGCTTCCGTTCGACCAGGAGGCCCAAGTGCGAGCACCTGACCGGACCGCCGCCGAACGGCACGGCCCGCCGCGCGCAGGGGAGGGCGAGAGCCCCGGCGGGGTGATCGCGGGCGGCCCCGGATGCCGGGAGATGCCACACGGCGACACCGACGGCGCGCTCGCCGACCGGCAGGCGCACCTCACCGCATACGGCCCGGACGGGAACTCCCCGTACGCCAAGGGGATCCAGCTGCGTACCACCGGCCTCAGTCGATGGTCAACTCGCCCTCCTGCTCCCAGAGTTGGAGGCTCCGCGCCGCCACCAGGGCGCCGACGCGTCGCAGAAGTTCCGCGGCCGGAAGGGCGTCCGGGCGGCGGCCGTCGCGCAGCCGCAGGGCGACCTCGCCGGACGCGGCCTCCCGGGCGCCGATCACCGCCTGGTACGGGACGAGCCGGGCGGCCCGGATCCGGGCGCCCAGGGAGCCCTGCTCCGGTCCGGCGAGCTCGGCCCGCAGGCCGTCGGCGACGGCCCGCTCGACGAGTTCGGCGGCCCGGCCCACCTCCGCGTCGGAGAGGGGCACCACGACCAGCTGGACGGGCGCCAGCCAGGCAGGGAAGGCGCCGCCGTGCAGCTCGATGAGATGGGCGACGGCCCGCTCCATGCTGCCGATGACGCTGCGGTGGACCATCACCGGCCGCCTCTTGGCGCCGTCCGGCCCGATGTAGTGCAGATCGAACCGTTCGGGCTGGTGGAAGTCGACCTGCACGGTGGACAGGGTGGCCTCGCGGCCCGCCGCGTCGGCGATCTGCACATCGATCTTCGGGCCGTAGAACGCGGCCTCGCCCTCGACGGACTCGTACGGCACCCCACTGGCGTCGAGCACCTCGGTGAGCAGGGCGGCGGCCCGCTCCCACATGCCGGGATCCGCCACGTACTTGCCGCCCGAGCCGGGCAGCGAGAGCCGGTAGCGGGCCGGGCGGATGCCCAGCGCCGCGTATGCGCGGCCGATCAGGTCGAGCGCGGCGCGCGCCTCCTCGGCGGCCTGCTCCAGGGTGCAGAAGATGTGCGCGTCGTTCAGGTGGATCGCCCGCACCCGGGTCAGGCCGCCGAGCACGCCGGAGAGCTCCGAGCGGTACATGCCGCCCAACTCGGCAATGCGCAGCGGGAGTTCGCGGTAGCTGTGGGCGCGTGAGCGGTAGATCAGGGCGTGGTGCGGGCACAGGCTCGGTCGCAGCACGACCTGCTCCGCACCCAGGTCCATCGGCGGGAACATGTCCTCGCTGTAGTGCGACCAGTGCCCGGAGATCTCGTACAGCTCGCGCTTGCCGAGCACCGGCGAGTACACGTGCCGGTATCCGGCCCGCCGCTCGCTCTCGCGGATGTACTCCTCCAAGGCGTGCCGCACGGCCGCGCCGTCCGGCAGCCAGTACGGCAGTCCGGCCCCCATCAGCGGGTCGGTGTCGAACAGATCGAGTTCGCGGCCGAGTTTGCGGTGGTCGTGCATGGGGGGCTCCTCGCGGTCTTCGTGGGACGAGTGACCGCACGGAAAAGCCCCGGGGCCACTCGCCCCGGGGCTCTTGACGTACACAGCTGTCAGCGCGCCGGGACACTCTCCGGCGTCGTCGTCCACTGCACAGCCGCACGCTTCTTCATGCCGGTGAAGCTAACAGCCCCGGCGAGGCGCACGCCTCCCCTTTTTTCGATGCCGCCCCCTTTTGCGATGCCGCTACGGCAGCGGGATCGACACCCCGTTCCGTCGGCCCGTCACGGAGTCCACCATGTACAGGTGCAGCAGACCGTGTTCGTACGGGTTGTACGGCTCGTAGCGCTGGAAGGAGAAGGCGCCGTTCGCGTCCGTGGTGTCCTGGCTCCACTGGCGGGTCGCCGGCGCCCTCTCCCAGCCCTCCACATAGGTGCGTACGACGGCGTGGGGAGTCCAGCCGGTGCCGTCGATGTAGTAGGTGCTGCCCGTCTGCCATCGCGTCGTGCGTACGTGGGGGCTCGGCTCGGTCGACCGGCGGTGGGCCGTCGCCGACGGCTGGGCGGCGGCCGTCGGCGCGGCGAGCGTGGTCAGGAGCAGCAGCGAGGCGAGCAGAAGTCTTTTCACGGAGGGTTCCTCCTGTGCGGAACGGGTCTACAGGGCAGCTCGCGCCGCGAACGGGGCCTCCGGCGCACGTTGTGGATCTTCCGGTACCCGGGCCGGGTGGGGGAAGGCGCGACACGAGGGCGCACGGTGGTGAACAGAGATCCGGACCCGCACGACGACCGCTACGGAGGAACCCGATGACGACCCGCCCCGAATTCGCCCCGCTGCGCCGCCTGATCGCGCTGCGGCACGCCAAGTCGGCCTGGCCCGACGGCGTCGCCGACCACGAGCGCCCGCTCGGGGCGCGTGGCCGCAGGGACGCGCCGGCTGCCGGGCGGCTCCTGTCCGACATGGACTGCCTGCCCGACCTCGTCCTGTGCTCGACCGCGGTCCGCGCCCGCCAGACCTGCGAGCTGGCCGTCGCCGAGTGGGGCAGCCCGCCGCCCGTACGGTACGAGCCAGGCCTTTACGCGGCCGATGCGCGCGGGCTGCTCGGCGTGGTGCATCAAGTCCCGGACGCGGTGGGGGAGTTGCTGGTGATCGGGCACAATCCCGGGCTCGAGGAACTGGTGCTGACCCTGGCGGGGGAGGGCCGGGGTGACACGCTCGACCGGCTCGGGGCGAAGTTCCCCACGTCGGCCGTCGCCGTCCTCGCCTGGCACGGCCACACCTGGCGGGACCTGGAGCAGGGCGCGGCCGTCCTCACCGACGTGGCCGTCCCGCGCGGCAGGAAGTCCTGACTGCCGGTCAGGTCACTCCTTGCCCTCGTAACGGCGCTCGAAGCGGGCGATCCGCCCCTCCGTGTCCACCGTCCGGGCCTTGCCGGTGTAGAAGGGGTGGCTCTCCGCGGAGATCTCCACGTCGATGACCGGGTACGTGTTGCCGTCGTCCCAGTCGATCGTCTCCTCGCTCGACGCGGTCGACCGGGTCAGGAAGGCGAACCCGGCGGCTTTGTCGCGGAAGACGACGGGCTGGTACGGGGGCTGCTTGTCGCGCTGCATGGGGGCTCCGGGGTGTCGGTCGGCGGGCTCTAGTCGCCCGATTCGCTGCGGGCGGGGGCCTCGAAGCCTTCGAGGTAGTCGAGATCGTCCTCGTCGACGATGTGCATGGCGGCTTCTTCGGCGGAGGAGGCCGCGCCGTCGATGCCGACGTCGGTGGCGAGCATGCGGGTCTCGTCGTCCGGGTGCGCTCCCTCGTCGGGGGCCACGAGGCGTCCGGAGCGGGCGCCGCCGACCTCGATGTCGCGCGGCTCGCCGTCGGTGTCCCAGGTGTCGCCCATGCCGTCGCCGTCGGTGTCGGACACCTCGGGGAGCTCGTCGGCCAGGCGCCGCTCCAGGCTCTCGCCGTGCAGCCGCTCGGCCGCCGTCACCCCGTCGCGCTCCACCGCCCAGGGCCGTTCCGGTGGCGAGTAGCCCACGTCGAGGGGGTCGGCGGGGCCGTCGTCGAGGAGCGTGTCCTCGGCGCTGAGGAGGCCCTGGTCGTCCTGTACCTCGGAGCCGTCGGGCTGATAGACATCGTCCCCCCACGCCTCACTGTCGACCACGGCTACCTCCTGGGTTGTGACCAGTGGCTCGCACGCCGCGCGGTCGGATCCGGCAGCCTCTTCCAGTCTCGGCCCGCCCGGCTCCTACTGACCACCGCACGCAAGCCACCCGGGTGACCACAAGGCCGCTTTGAACGTGTTCAATTCGGTGCGCTAGGGTCGTGCCCATATCGAGGGGGCGCAATGAAGATAGTGATTCCCGGCGGAACCGGCCAGGTCGGAGCGATCCTGGACAGGGCGCTGACCGCAGCGGGCCACGACGTCGTCGTCCTGACCCGTCGGCCGCGCCGCGAGCGCGAGGTGGGCTGGGACGGCGAGACGCTCGGCGCGTGGGCCGAGGTCGTCGACGGCAGCGACGTCGTGATCAACTTGGCGGGCCGCAGCGTGAGCTGCCGCTACACCGAGGCGAACCTGCGGGCCATGATGGACTCCCGGGTGCGCTCCGCCCAGGTCGTGGGCGAGGCGATCGGCGCCGCCGCGCGGCCCCCGAAGGTGTGGCTCCAGATGAGCACCGCGACCGTGTACGCCCATCGCTTCGACGCAGCCAACGACGAGGCGACCGGGATCGTGGGCGGCGCCGAGCCGGACGTCCCCGGCTACTGGGGGTTCAGCGTCGAGATCGCCAAGGCGTGGGAGGCGGCCCAGGAAGAGGCCAGGACGCCGGACACCCGCAAGGTCGCCCTGCGCTCCGCGATGGTGATGAGCCCGGACCGCGAGGGGGTGTTCGACGTGCTCCTGAAGATGGCGAGGCTCGGCCTGGGCGGGCCGGTCGCGGGCGGCAGGCAGTACGTGTCCTGGATCCACGACCGCGATTTCGTGCGGGCGGTCGAGTTCCTCGTCGCGCGCGACGACTTCACCGGCCCCGTGAACCTGGCCGCCCCCGCCCCACTCCCGCAGCGGGCCTTCATGCGTGCCCTGCGCGGCGCCTGGGGCGTCCCGGTGGGGCTGCCCGCCACGAAGTGGATGGCCGAGCTCGGCGCGTTTGCGCTCCGCTCGGACACCGAGTTGCTGCTGAAGAGCAGGCGGGTGGTGCCGGGGCGCCTCCTGGAGGCGGGGTTCACCTTTGAGCATGCGGAGTGGGAGGGGGCGGCATTGGATCTGGTGCGGCGGGTGCGGGCCACGCGCCGCGGTGCCGGCCAATAGCTCCGCGGGGGCGCCGGTTTTCGACTGCGGGCTCGTCGTGGCTGGTCGCTCCCCCAAGTTCTCGGCTCCGCTCGAACGGGGGGATCCCCATCGCGGCGGAGCCGCGCATGTCGCAGCCCCGCGCCCCTTGTGCGGGATCGTTCTTCGCCGCACCGACGGCGCACCGGACTCCCGCCGGCCGCTCGGCCCGTCCCGCCCGGCACTCGGCTGACCCGTCCCGTACCTGCCGGAAGCCGAACCGGACCGGCGCCCCGGCGTAGAGGGAAAGGCCGAGCCCCAGCGCGACCGGCGCGGCCCGTCATTCGCCCGCGCCCGCCGGCGACAGCGTGGCGGCAAGGACCGCCGGCCCCTGGGTCGCTACACACACCAGGAAGGCCACTCCTGCGCATCCGCCGCTGCCCGTGGCGTACGACCGCCATCAGGAGCGCCGGCCAGATCACCGCACCCACCGCCGGCAGGGCCACGGCCGGGCCCCGGTCGCGATCGGGGTGGCTTCCTCGAGGGAATGCTTGTATAGTACAACTCATTGAAGTTGTAAAAGCCAACCATTGGGTCGCGGCCGGTCCGACCGTGGGTCCGATCAGAAGGGTCCTGTCATGTCCGGAGGCCACAAGGCTGGACGGGTCGCCACGCCGGGCGACGTGCGTACCGCGTCGTCGAACCCCGCACTGCGGCACGTCCTCACGCATCTGATCACCCCGCTCCTCATGTGCCTCGGCATGGGACTCGCCTACCTGGGAGCGTTCGCCACCCCCGAGCCGCATCACCTGCCGGTCGCGGTCGTCGGGGCGGGCCCCGAGGCCAAGGTGTTCGCGCAGACGGTGAAGGACAAGGCGGGCGACAAGCTCGACGTCCGCACCGTCGCCGACCGCGCCACCGCCGTCGACCAGCTCGAGCACCGGGACATCTCCGGCGCCTACGTCCTGAACGCGAAGGCGCCCGAGCTCATCGTCGCCTCGGCCGGATCCGACATGAGCGCCACCGCCGTCACGAAGGTCTTCACCCCGGTGGCGAGCGCCCAGGGCGTCCCCCTGAAGGTCACCGACGTCGTACCGCCGGTCTCCGGCGACCCGACAGGATCGGGCATCTTCTTCCTGCTCATCGCCGTGAGCATCGGCTCGTACGCCTCCGTCGCGGCGCTCGGGGCGGCCGGAGCCGGGCTCTCCCTGAAGGTTCGTGCGGCGCTGGTGACCGGGGTCTCCTTCGCGGTCTCGGTGATCGGTGCGGCCTTCGCGGGACCGCTGTTCCACCTGGTCGACCACGGCCTGTGGGGCGTGTGGGCGATGTCCTGGCTGTACTCGGCGGGCATCCTCTTCCTCGGCGCCGGGCTCCACACCTTCCTCAAGCGCTGGACCACGCTCGCCGTGATGGTGCTCTTCGTGATGCTCAACTTCACGAGCTCCGGCGGTCTGTTCCGGCCCGAGCTGCAGAACGGCTTCTTCGGCAGCCTGCACGCCTTCTGGAACGGCGCCGGCCTCGTCGAGGGCATCCGCGACCTGGTCTACTTCGACGGCCACGGCCTCGCCCGCAACGTGTGGGTGCTCGCCGCCTGGCTGGTCCTCGGCCTCGCCGTGATGGCGGTCGCGGGACTGACCGAACGCCGCCGGGCCAGGGTCGCCGCGCCGGTCGCCGCAGAGGCGGCGCCGTCCGTCACCGTGGCAGCGGCCCTCGCCGAGGAGGCCGAAGAGGAAGAGGAAGTCGAGGAGGCCGTCGGCGTCTGACGCCGCGCATCTCCGACACAGGCTCCCGGCGTCGGACACAGGTTCCCAGGGCGGCCCGAGGCGATCGGGCCGCCCTTCGCGTCGGTCGCGGAATCGGTGGGCGGTTGACAGGGTTGGGCTGTTGACAGCGCGGGGGAGGCGACACCTTTGGAGGCATCCATGCCGGGAAAGCGCACGATGCGGGTCCGCCGCGTCTACGACCCGCCCGAGGACGGCGACGGCGTACGCGTCCTGGTGGACCGGTTGTGGCCCAGGGGCCTCTCCAAGGAACGCGCCGCCGTCGACGAGTGGCCCAAGGAGCTCACCCCCTCGACGGAACTGCGCCGCTGGTACCACGAGGACCGCACGCGCTACGCCGAGTTCCGGGAGCGGTACGAGGCCGAACTCGCCGAGCCCGGACCGGCCCGGGCGCTCGACCGGCTGCTCGGCCTCGCCAAGAGCGACACCGTCACCCTGGTCACCGCCGTGAAGGACATCGACCACAGCCATGTGCCGACGCTGGTGGCGGCCCTGGAGCGGGGCCGCCCGTCCGGGTGAGTCCGGCGGGCGGCCCGGTGCCATCCGGGCTAGGCAGGGGGCATGTCACCGATGTCCCGGATGGGTGCGATCGACCGCCGCTGGTTCGAGCGGGTCGCCACCGCGAAGCTGGCGGGCGCCGAGCAGGTGCTGCCCACGCTCAGCCATGCCGCCAATCACGGGCGGCTGTGGTTCGCCGCCGCGGCCGCGCTCTCGGCGGTCGGCGGCCCCACGGCCCGCCGGGCCGCCCGGCGCGGGATCGGCGCCCTGGCGCTGGCCTCGCTCACCACCAACACCGTCGCCAAGTACGCGACCGGGCGCCGGCGCCCGGTCATCGACACCGTGCCGCTGGTGCGGCGGCTCGCGAAGCTGCCGCGCAGCACCTCGTTCCCCTCCGGGCACTCCGCGTCGGCCGCCGCCTTCGCCACCGGCGTGGCCCTGGAATCCACCCGGTACGGGGCACTGCTCGCCCCGGTCGCCGTGGCCGTGGCGTTCTCCCGCGTCTACGTCGGCGTCCACTACCCCGGCGACGTGCTGGCCGGCTGCGCGCTCGGCATGGCCGCGGCCGCCGTCACCTGCTACTGGTGGCCGCCCCGCCCGCAGCCCGTACACCCCCTGCACACCCGCGCCGCGGCGCCCGTTCTGCAACGGGGCCAGGGTCTCGTCGTGGTCGTCAACGGCGGCGCGGGCAAAGGCGTTCCTGGCCGCCTGCCCGCGCCGGAACTCCTGCGCCTGCTGCTTCCCGAGGCCGAGATCGTCGAACGCGGTCCCGGCGACGACCTGGGCGAACTCCTCGACGAAGCCGTCGCCCGGGCGGGCGAGCTCGCCGGAGTGCTCGGCGTGTGCGGCGGCGACGGCACCGTGAACGCGGCCTGCGAACGAGCCGCCCGTGCCGGACTCGCCCTCGCGGTGTTCCCCGGCGGCACCCTCAACCACTTCGCGCTCGACGCGGGCGTCGCCGCCTTCGAGGACACCGTGTACGCCGTCGAACACGGCGAGGCGATCCGCGTCGACCTGGCCCGGGCGCGCGACGACTCGGGCCAGGACGTCGCCGCCTTCCTCAACACGTTCAGCATCGGCCTCTACCCCGACCTGGTCCGCATGCGCGAAGGCATGGAGGGCCGCATCGGCAAGTGGCCGGCCGCCGCCGTCGCCCTCGTCCGTGTGCTGCGCACCGCCACGCCCGTACGCCTGCGCATCGACGGCCGCCCGCGGGCGTTGTGGCTGCTGTTCGCGGGCAACGGCCACTACCAGCCCGACGGGCTCGCCCCCTCGCACCGGCCCCGCCTCGACGAGGGCCTCATCGACCTGCGCACCGTCGACGCCGAGGCGCCGCTCGCCCGCACGCGCCTCGCCGTCTCCGCGCTCGCGGGCGCCCTGCGCCGCTCGCACGTCTACCGTGCCGAACGCGTACGGTCGGTGCGGCTCACCGGCCTCGACGAGGTCAACACCCTCGCGTACGACGGCGAGACCGCGGCCGCGCCGGACGCCCTGCTGCTCGACAAGGCGGACCGGGCGCTCGTCGTCTACAGCCCCGCCGAACCCCAGGACGAGATCGCCCAGCGGGCCCGCACCGCGACGGCCGCCATCGCCGCCGGGGCGAAACCGGCGTCTTGATTCCGTTCAACTGACGTTCTGCACAAGGGACTTCGTGACCTCCTGCGGTGGAGCTTCCGGCTCCGGCAGGGTGCGGGTGAGGAGCCAGGCCAGGGCGGGGAAGACGATCAGCGGGGCGAGCGCGGTCCCCAGCGAGGTCGCGTCCGCCGCCGCCCCGATCAGCGGGCCCGCCACCCCGCCCACGCTCACCGTCAGGCCGAGCGTGACCCCGCTCGCCGTGCCGATCCGGGTGGGCAGATAGTCCTGACCCAGCGTCACCTGCAAGGAGAACGGCACGTACAGCGCGGCCGAGGTCAGTGCGACGAACACGTAGAACGCCGGGCCGGGCACGAACACGACTCCGGCGACGGCGGGCACCGCAGCCGCGTACGACCCGTTCACCACCCGCACCCGGTCCCGGCGCGCCGCCAGCCGGCCGCCCACGACCGTGCCGATCGCGCCACCCGCGTACAGCACGAACAGGGCGGCGGAGCCCGTGAGTTGACCGCCGCTCACGCGCTGGCGGGCGTACAGGGCGACGAAGGTGCTCAGGCCCACGAAGACCAGGGAGCGGCAGATCACGGCCAGGCACAGCTTCAGGAACGAGGCCCGGTCGTCGCGGCCGGCGGCCCGTACGTTCTTGGGCGCGCCGCCGCCGGTGCCCCGTATCGCGCGCAGCGCGAGCACGCACAGCACGCCGCCCAGCGCGGCCGGCACCACGAGCAGCGGCGCCGCGCGCAGCCCACCGATGCCGACCACCCCTGCCACGAGCAACGGCGCGGCCGCGAACCCCAGGTTGCCGCCGAGCGAGAACCACCCCATCGCGGTGTGGCTCCCGTCGCTCGCGCGCCGGGCCACGCGCGCGGACTCGGGGTGATAGGCGGCCACCCCCACCCCGGACAGGGCGACCGTCGCCAGGGTCAGGGCGTACGCGCCGCCCGTGCCGCTCAGGGCGATGCCGATCCCGGCCACCGCCGTGCTCACGGGCAGCAGCCACGGCAGTGCCCACCGGTCGGTGAGCGCGCCGAACAGCGGCTGGACGACCGAGGAGAGCAGGGAGGCGGCCAGCACGATGCCGGACGCGGCGGCATAGGAATAGGCGCGTTCGGCGACGAAGAACGGCACCAGGGCCGCGACGGCACCCTGGTACACATCGACACAGGAATGCCCCACCGCCAGCAGGAACACCGGGCTGCGGAGCAGGCCTCCGCCGTACATTCGCTCATGACGCTGCTGTTTCTTCGGCACAGCCCGATCATCACCGCGCGCGCCGCTGTCCCGCTTCCGATAAATTGCCAAGCAATGCCGAAGATCCGCCACACTCCCGTCGCCCCCACCCGCGCCCAGCAGATGGCGCCCGGGGACAGCATCGACGCGCACCGGCACGACGACCACCAGATCGTCTACGCCGGCCACGGCGTCCTCGCCGTCACGACCGAGGCCGGGACGTGGGTGGCCCCCGCCACGCGCGCGATCTGGGTGCCGGCCGGCACCGTGCACTCCCACCGCGCGCACGGCAGGCTGGAGCTGCACCTCATGGGCATCGCCGCCCACGAGAACCCGCTGGGCCTGGACGCCCCCACGGTCTTGATGGTCGGCCCGCTCCTGCGCGAGCTGCTCCTGGCCCACACCCGCTCGCCCGACGACGAAAGCCCCGAGGGCGAGCGGCTGCGGGCCGTGCTGCTCGACCAGCTGCGCGCCTCGCCGCAGGAGCCCGTCCATCTGCCCGCGCCCGGCGACCCCCGCCTGGTCGCCGTGTGCGCGCTGCTGGAAGCCGACCCCGCCGACCGGCGCGGGCTCGCCGAACTCGGCGCCCTCGTGGGCGCGAGCGAGCGCACCCTGACCCGGCTGTTCCGAGCCGACCTCGGCATGACGTTCCCGCAGTGGCGCACCCAGGTCCGCCTCTACCGCGCCCTGCAACTCCTCGCCGAGGACACCCCGGTGACGACCGTGGCCCACCGTTGCGGCTGGTCATCCACCAGCGCGTTCATCGATGTCTTCCGCCGCGCCTTCGGCCACACACCGGGTACGCACAGCCGCTTGCGTTAGAGCGTGCTCCAACTCGTAGCGTCCTGCACATGAACAGCGCAGAGAACGCCAAGAACGCCGTTGACGCCCAGGCCGCCCGGACCAACGAGACCACCGACGAGCGGTACGAACGCGGGCTCGCCGTGCTGCGGACCGTCGGCGGCCGGGAGAACCCGGCCGTCCTGGACAGCCTGGCCGACATCGCCCCCGCCCTCGGCCACATGACCGTCGCCTTCGGATACGGCGACGTCGTGTCCCGCCCCGGACTCACCCTGCGCCAGCGGCAGATCGCCACCGTCGGCGCGCTGGCCGCCCTGGGCAACGCGGCTCCGCAGCTGCGCTTCCACATCGACGGCGCGCTCAACGTCGGAGTCAGCCCGGCCGAAATCGTGGAGATCCTGATCCACACCGCCGTGTACGCGGGCTTCCCGGCCGCGCTCAACGGCATCGGCGTCGCCCGCGAGGTCTTCGAGGCCCGCCCCGACGCCGCCGCCACCCCGGTCGACACCGAGCCGCTGCCGGGCGACCGGTACGAGCGCGGGCTCGCCAAGCTGGCCGAGGTCGACGGGCACGCGGGCGACCAGGTCGTCGCCTCGCTACGGGACATCGCGCCCGATCTGGCGCGCTACATCGTCGAGTTCGCCTTCGGGGACATCTACTCCCGCTCCGCGCTCGACCTGAAGTCGCGCGAACTGGCCACCATCGCCATGTGCACCGCCCTCGGCACGGCCGCACCCCAACTGCGCGTCCACATCCACGGCTTCCTCAACGTGGGCGGCACCCGCGAGGAGGTCGTCGAGGTCATCACGCAGATGGCGGGGTACGCGGGCTTCCCGGCGGCGATCAACGGCATCACTGCCGCGCGGGAGGTGTTCGAGGAGCGGGGCGCCTCCGGCAGCGGGGCGACGGGGCAGGCCGGCTGAGCACGCCGGGGAAGTGCGGATGTCCGGCCGCGGGTCGTCCGTGGCCGGTCGCGCAGCTCCCCGCGCCCCTGGGGCGCCGTACTGCGGCGGACTCGCAGGGTGGCCGACGCAGCAGGTGCCGTGGTCGCCCACCCTGGATACGCTCGGATGCGAGCGGAAGGCGTAGGCCACGTTCCCGACCACCGCCCGCCCCGGACCGAACGCCGGAGGGTGTGCCCATGACGAGCCCGAGCCCGAGTCCTGCCGCGCGGCCCCCGATGAGCCCCGAAGAGCGTGCGGGGCACGGACGAGCCGCCCGCAAGCGGCTCTCCCGCTCCGCGCACGGCCGATGGATCCCGGGCGCCGACCGGCCCGACCCCCTCGCGGTCCTGGCGGAGCAGGCCCGTACGCGGGTGCCCGAGCTGGTGCCGATCCGGTACGGGCGGATGGCCGAGAGCCCGTTCCGGTTCCTGCGCGGGTCGCCCGCCGTGATGGCCGCCGACCTCGCCGCGCAGGACAACACCGGCCTGACCGTCCAACTCTGCGGCGACGCCCACCTGTTGAACTTCGGCGTGTTCGCCTCGCCCGAGCGGGCCCTCCTGTTCGACGTCAACGACTTCGACGAGACCTGCCCCGGCCCCTTCGAATGGGACGTCAAGCGCCTCGCCGCCAGCGCCGCCGTCGCCGCCCGCGAGAACGGACACCCGGACGCCGACGTCCGCGTCTCGGCGCTGGCCGCGGCGGAGGCGTACCGCCGCGGCATACGCAGGCTCGCCGTGCGGGGCGAGCTCGACGTCTGGTACGAGCACATCGACACCCGGGACATCGTGCGCCTGGTCCGCCGCACCGGCGGCCACAAGGCGGTCGAGGCGGGCCTTGCCAAGGCGCGCGGCCGCACCAGCCTGCGGGCGCTCGCCAAACTCACCGAGATCCGCGACGGGCGGCGCCGCATCATCGAGGACCCGCCGCTGCTCGACCCGGTCGCCGTCCCCGATCTGGTGGCCCTGCGCAAGATCTTCAGCGACTACCGTTCGTCGCTCGCCGAGGAGCGGCGCATCCTGCTCGACCGGTATCGGTTCGTGGACGCGGCCCGCAAGGTTGTCGGGGTGGGCAGCGTCGGCACCCGCTGCTACGTCGTGCTCCTGGAGGGCCGGGACGCCGCCGATCCGCTGTTCCTGCAGATCAAGGAGGCCGAGCGGTCGGTACTCGAACCGCATCTGCCCGGCGCGGCCCACGCCCACCACGGGCACCGGGTGGTCGCCGGGCAGCGCCTGATGCAGGCCGCCGGCGACATCTTCCTCGGCTGGATGACCGGGCCGCAGGGGCGGCACTTCTACTGGCGCCAGCTCCGCGACATGAAGGGCTCCGTCGACCTCGACGGGATGCCCGCGCACCTGCTGGGCGCGTACGCGGGCCTGTGCGGGACGGCCCTGGCGCGAGCCCACGCGCGGTCCGGCGACCGCATCGCGATCGCCGCCTACCTCGGTGGTTCCGACGCCTTCGAGCGGGCCGTCGCCACGTTCGCGGTGCGTTACGCCGAGCAGAACGCCGCCGATCACGCCGCCCTGGTGGCGGCCGTCGCCGACGGCACGATCGAGGCCGTGACCGGCATCTGAGGGCGTCCGGGCCCGGGGGCGAACATCCGGGAAGCCGTGCCGCCGTGCCGCCGAGTTGCCGTGCCGCCGTGCCGCCGTGCCGCCGTGCCGCCGTGCCGCCGAGTTGCTGGGCCGCCGTGCCGCAGGGCCGGTGAACGTGCCGGGCAGCCGTTTTGCTGACCCCGCTGTGCCGCTCACCCCGTCGAGCGCCGAGCTGCCGAGCCGCCGGGCTGCCGACCCAGCCGCCAGGCAGCCAGGCCGCTGGGCCGGGCGGCCGTCGGGCGTGCGCCACGGCCCGTGCGGCACCGGCACCCGGCACCCGCCGGCAATCAACTGCCCGTACTGCCAAGGGAGTTCACCCCAGCAGCCCCCGGTGGAACCACCGCAAACGGCCTCCTCCTCCCGGCAGCCGGGCGCAGACCAACCCGCCTCGGCACCCGGAGTGCTACTCTGCCCTCAGCACGTGTGTACGCCCCTTCTTCGCGGCGTCCGTGCTTGTTTCCTCCCGGTGCCGCCTCCAGCGCGGCGCCCGCTGTTCCCCTCCCGGCCGCCGTACGGCCCGGACTTCTCCTGCGCCCCGTCGCGCGAAGGGACCCTCCTGTGCTCAGCACGCTCGAACACCCCACGACCATCCACCACGACCACCCCATCGAGACCCCGCTCGCCGGCGTCCTCGACCTCACCGGCGGGCACGGCCGCATCCGGACCGGCGGCTACGCGCCCGCCCCGGGCGACGTGAAAATCCCGCCCGCCCTCATCCGCCAACTCGCCCTGCGCAACGGCGACTTCATCGAATGCGAGGGGCCGACGCCGGAGCGCGTCGTACGGGTCAACGGCCGGCCCGTCGAGGCGCTGCGCCACCGGCCGCACTTCGCCGACCTCACCCCGCTGCACCCGCGTGAGCGGCTGCGCCTGGAAACCCGGGCCGACCGGCTCGCCGGCCGTGTCGTCGACCTCGTCGCACCCGTCGGCAAGGGGCAGCGCGGCCTGATCGTCGCCCCGCCGAAGACCGGAAAGACCGTCCTGCTCAAGGAGTTGGCCCAGGCGATCGCCCACAACCACCCCGAGTGCCATCTCATGGTGGTCCTGGTCGACGAACGGCCCGAAGAAGTCACCGACATGCGGCGCTCGGTCCACGGCGAGGTGCTCGCCTCGACGTTCGACCGGCCGCCGAAGGAACACATCGCGCTCGCCGAACTCGCCATCGAGCGCGCCAAGCGCCTGGTCGAGCAGGGCCGCGACGTCGTCGTGCTGCTCGACTCGCTGACCCGGCTGTGCCGCGCCCACAACAACGCGGCCGGACCCGGCGGACGTACCCTCAGCGGCGGAGTCGACGCCGCCGCGCTGCAGGGCCCCAAGCGGCTGTTCGGCGCCGCGCGGCTCACCGAGGAGGCCGGCTCCCTCACGATCCTCGCGACAGCCCTGGTGGAGACGGGGTCACGGGGCGACGACTACTTCTTCGAGGAGCTCAAGTCCACCGGCAACATGGAGCTGCGGCTCGCCCGCACCCTCGCCGACAAGCGGCTCTTCCCGGCCGTGGACGTCACCCCATCCGGTACCCGGCGGGAGGAACTCCTCCTCAATCCGGGGGAGTTGAGCGCCGTACGCGCACTGCGCCGGGCGCTGCACCATCAGGATGCGCACGGCGCGCTCGAAGCGCTGCTCGACAAGCTCCGGCAGGCCCCCGACAACGCCGCGTTCCTGCGGCAGGTCCGGCTCACGGCCTGAAGCGTCCCGGACGGCGCAGCCAGGTGCTCCGCCGTCCGGGACGACCCGGCCGGATGCGCCCGGGCACGCTCCATCGCCCCGGCGACGCACCCCACGAGGCCGTCGCTCGTCGGGCGGGCTTCAGGGAAGCATCTTGTCGAGGGCAGTGGGGCCCTCCGTGGCCAGCTTGCGCTCGGCCCAGGCCAGGTTCTGCGGGGTGATGTCCCGCCCGGACGCGAGTACGAGGTCCTCGGCGGTGACCTCGCCCCCGGATCCCGTGTGCAGCAGGGCATCGGGGGTCACGGGGTCGTGCTGCGGGCCGGACTCGGGCTGGTCGTTCATGCCGCCTCCTACGTCTCTCCGGTAATGCACCATTCTCGCCCCCGCCTACCCGGACCGCATCCGGCCCACACGGGCCCGTACGCACCACGGCGCGGCAGCCCCCACCGTCGGCTCAGGGGGCCTCGTAAACCCGGCCCGCGTACGACGAGAACGCCTCCGCGGTGAGCTTCCGGGCCAGGTCCGCCTCGGTGATCATGCCGACCGGTGTGCCGTCCTCGACCACCACGATCCGGCGGATCCGCGCCTCGCTCATCGCCTTGACCGCCAGAGTGGCGTCCGCGCCCGCGTCGACGGTGTGGACCCCGCCCTCGGCGAGCTCGCCCGCGGTCACCTTCGAGGCGTCCTTCCCCGCGGCGAGCGCCTTCACGACGATGTCCCGGTCGGTCACGATGCCGGCCAGCTCGCCGTCGCTGCCCTTGACCGGCAGTGCGCCGATCTTGTGGTCACGCATCAGCTGGGCGGCCCGGTCGAGGGTCTCGGATGCGGGGACGCAGTGGACGTCCGGGGTCATCAGGTCACGGGCAGTGGTCACGAAGGCCTCCGGTCGAGGGCGCGGAAGGTGTGCGGTTCAGAGCTGCGCGGATGTGAGGTGCGCGGATGCGGGGGTGTACGGCTTCGGGGGTGGCGGATGCGACGCGCACGCCTCGGCCATGCTCGCCGGGCACACGGCTCCGGGCGACCGCTCGGCGCCGATCGGGTGTCGAGGCAGCCGGTGTCCAGCGGGCGGCGCGTACGAGAGGGTTCCAGATTCTTGGAACACGTTCTACTGTGTGCGCCGCCGTACCGCGACCGTCCTGGAGGGGCCGTGCACCTCGAATACACGCCTGAGCAGCAGCAGTTGCGCACCGAGCTGCGGACCTACTTCGCCGACCTGGTGCCGGACAACGTCTACGCCCGGTACGCCGACCCGGCCGCACAGAAGCGGTTCTACCGCGAAACCGTGCGACGGCTCGGCGGGGACGGCTGGCTGGGGGTGGGCTGGCCCAAGGAGTACGGCGGGCGCGGGCTGAGCCCGATGGAGCAGTTCATCTTCTTCGACGAGGCCGCCCAGGCCGGGGTGCCGCTGCCGCTGATGGCGCTGAACACCGTCGGCCCGACGATCATGCAGTTCGGCACGGACGAGCAGAAGGCGTACTTCCTGCCGAAGATCCTCTCCGGCGAGATCGATTTCGCGATCGGCTACAGCGAGCCGGACGCGGGGACGGACCTCGCGGCCCTGAAGACGCGGGCGGTGCGCGAGGGCGACGAGGTCACCGGCACTTACACAGTGAACGGGCAGAAGATCTGGACGACCAACGGGGACACGGCCGACTGGGTGTGGCTCGCCGTCCGCACCGACCCGGACGCCCCCGCGCACAAGGGCATCACCATGCTCCTGGTCCCGACCTCCGACCCCGGCTACAGCTGCACCCTGATCAACACGCTCGCCTCGCACGACACCACGGCCAGCTATTACGAGAACATCCGGGTCCCCGTGTCGCGCCGGGTCGGCGAGGAGAACAAGGGCTGGCGCCTGATCACCAACCAGCTGAACCACGAGCGGGTCACCCTGGCCGCCCACGGCACGATGGCGATCCGCGCCCTGCACGACGTCCAGCGCTGGGCGGCCGACACCAAACTCGCCGACGGCCGCCGCGTCATCGACCTCGGCTGGGTCCGCAAGAACCTGGCCCGCACGCACGCCCGCCTGGACGCGATGAAGCTGTTGAACTGGCAGATGGTCAACGCCGTCCAGGAAGGCACCCTCACCCCCCAGGACGCCTCCGCCGTGAAGGTGTACGGCTCGGAGGCCCGCCGGGACGCGTACGCCTCCTTGATGGAGATCGTGGCAGCGGCCGCCCCCATGAAGGAGGGCTCGGCGGGAACAGTCCTCCACGGCGAACTGGAACGCGGCTACCGCTCGGCGGTGATCTTCACCTTCGGGGGAGGGAACAACGAGATCCAGCGGGAAATCATCGCCTGGATCGGGCTGGGGATGCCCCGGGTGCGGCGGTAGTGCCGTGTGACTACGGCCTGTAGTTGGCACATACCGAGGCTAGTTGGCACACGAACCGGGTTGAGGCAAGTGGCTGAGCCGAGCCGCGGTAGCTGAACCTACTTGTCACTGAGCGTGGTGACGACCGTCTTGGGGTCGGACGCTCCGCGGGCGTCGTCGACGATGGTCAGCGGCCCGTTGAATCCCGGGCCAGGTGCTGGGGTGAGATGTAGGCGGCCGGCCCTGCACGACCGGCGCGGCCGCGCCCGCCAACGCGCCGCCGGGGCCGGTCCCGACCACTACATGGTCTTCATCGACCGACTCCTGGTCACCCTGGTCCACCTACGCACCCAACTGCCCCACGCGGCCCTGGCCGCTCTATGCGGCGTGGGCCGCTCCACTGTTACCCGCGCGATCGGGGAGATCCGCCCTCTGCTGGCCGCCCGCGGCTTCGCTGTCCCCGGCCGGCCCGGCCTGCGGCTGCGCACCCTGGCCGACGTCTTCGCCTATGCCAAGGCCGAGGACGTCGAACTGCGCATCGACGGCATGGAGACCCAAGTCCGCCGCCGGAAGGCCCACCGGCCCGGGCGGCGCGCCTTCGTGTCCGGCAAGAGGAAGCAGAACACCATCAAGACCACCACCATCAGCGATGCCCAAGGCCGCACCCTGTTCAGCGGCGCAGACCGGCCGGGCCGCATGCATGACCAGACCGCGATGCGCACCGGGGGGGGCATCGCTGAGCAACTGCGCCTGCACCCGAGAGTGAAAGCCGAGGCCGACGACGGCCACCGGGGCCTGGCCAACGAGTTCCCCGACCCGATCTCCGCCCCGCCGAAGAAGCCGAAGGGCCTGGGCGAGGACGATGCACCGATCACCGAGCGTTACGGCTGGCGCGAGATGAAGCGCCGCCAGTCCTCGGCCCGGATCGTGGTCGAGCACGCCAACGCCGAGATGAGGCAGTGGAGGCAGCTGCAGCGCTACACCGGGCGCCGCGAGACCTACGCCGAGACTGGTCACCACGCCGTTTCCCCGAGATCAGCCCAGATCAGAGGCTGCCGCACGGCTTAGCGTTGTTTTTTCCGCGAGAACTACTGGGACCCCTTCTTTCGAGCCGCACGCCGCAAGGAGGAACCAGCACATGGATCCCGGACGCAGACGCACAGCCGTGCGGCGGTGGTGGACCGCCACGCTGGCCGCACTCGCTCTGCCCCTGACGATGCTCGCCACCGGCACCACCGCCGCGCACGCCGCGAGTGTGCAGTGCAGCGTCGACTACAAGACGAACGACTGGGGTTCCGGCTTCACGGCCGACCTCACCATCACCAACCGCGGCACGGCCGCGATCGACGGCTGGACCCTGACCTACGACTACACGGGCAACCAGAAGCTGACGAACGGCTGGAACGGCACCTGGTCCCAGTCCGGTCAGACCCTCACCGTCAAGAACGCCTCGTACAACGGCACGATCGCGGCCGGGGCCGCGGTCTCCACGGGTGCCCAGTTCACCTACAGCGGCACCAACGCCGCCCCCGCCTCCTTCGCGGTCAACGGCACCACCTGCGCCGGCGCACACCAGCCGCTGGTCACCGTACTGACCAGCCCGAGCGCGGGCGCGGTCTACACGCAGGGGGATGCGGTGCCGCTCGCGGCGACCGCGGCGGCGGCGGCCGACAATGCGACGATCAGCAAGGTGGAGTTCTACGACGACACCACACTGCTGGGTACGGACACGAGCGCGCCGTACTCGCTGCCGGTCTCCAGTTTGACCGTGGGCAGTCATTCCCTGGTGGCGAAGGCGTGCGACAGTCTGGGCGCCTCCGCCGAGTCCACACCGGTCGGCATCACGGTCGCCTCGGGACCGGCGGTCGTGGCCCCGCCGTCCCAACTGGGCGTCCAGCAGGGAAAGTCGGGCTCGTTCGACGTGAAGCTGTCGACACAGCCGAGCGCGAACGTGACGGTGAGCGTGGCCCGCACGGACGGGAACACGGGCCTGTGCGTGACCGGCGGTTCCGTGCTGACCTTCACCCCGTCGAACTGGAACACCGCGCAGCCGGTGACCATCACGGCCGATGCCTCCGGCACCGGGAGCGCCACCTTCACGGCCTCGGCGACCGGCCTCAAGGCCACGGTCACGGTCACGGAGCTGGCCGCGACGAAGGCGTACGATGCCCGCTTCCTGGACCTGTACGGGAAGATCACCAACCCGGCGAACGGCTACTTCTCCCCCGAGGGCATTCCTTACCACTCGATGGAGACGCTGATCGTCGAGGCCCCGGACCAGGGCCACGAGACCACGTCGGAGGCCTACAGCTACCTTCTCTGGCTGCAGGCCATGTACGGCAAGGTCATCGGTGACTGGTCGAAGTGCAACGGTGCGTGGAACCTCATGGACAAGTACATGATCCCGACCCACGCCGACCAGCCGACCAGTTCCTTCTACAACGCCTCGAAGCCGGCGACGTACGCGCCGGAGCTGGACACGCCGAACGAGTATCCGGCGAAGCTGGACACGTCGGTGCCGGTGGGATCGGATCCGATCGCCGGTGAACTGAAGACCGCATACGGCACGGACGATGTGTACGGTATGCACTGGCTCCAGGACGTGGACAACGGCTACGGCTACGGCAACGGGCCCGGCAAGTGCGAGGCGGGCCCGACGGCGACCGGACCGTCGTACATCAACACCTTCCAGCGCGGCCCGCAGGAGTCGGTCTGGGAGACCGTCCCGCAGCCGACCTGCGACGCCTTCAAGTACGGCGGCACCAACGGCTACCTGGACCTGTTCACCGGCGACTCCTCCTACGCCAAGCAGTGGAAGTGCACGGACGCCCCGGACGCGGATGCGCGTGCGGGGCAGGCCGCGTACTGGGCGGACGTGTGGGCGAAGGCGCAGGGCAAGGGCAGTGAGGTGTCCGCCACGGTCGCCAAGGCGGCGAAGATGGGCGAATACCTGCCGTATGCGATGTACGACAAGTACTTCAAGAAGATCGGCACCTGCGCGGGGGCCTCGCCCTGCCCGGCCGGCACCGGCAAGGACGCCTCGCACTACCTGCTGTCCTGGTACTACGCCTGGGGCGGCGCCACCGACTCCGGTGCGGGCTGGGCCTGGCGCATCGGCTCCAGCCATGTGCACGGCGGCTACCAGAACCCGCTAGCCGCGTACGCGCTCAGCTCCTACGCCGACCTGAAGCCGAAGTCGGCGACGGGGGCGAGCGACTGGGGCAAGTCCTTGCAGCGGCAGCTGGAGTTCTACAAGTGGCTGCAGTCGTCCGAGGGTGCGATCGCGGGCGGTGCGACCAACAGCTGGCAGGGCCGCTACGCCTCCCCGCCGGCGGGTACGTCGACGTTCTACGGCATGGCCTACGACTGGGAGTCCGTCTACCACGACCCGCCCTCCAACCAGTGGTTCGGGTTCCAGGCCTGGTCGATGGAGCGGGTCGCCGAGTACTACCAGCAGACCGGCGACGCCACCGCGAAGGCGGTCCTCGACAAGTGGGTGAAGTGGGCGCTGTCCAAGACCACGATCAACCCGGACGGCACCTACCGGATCCCCTCCACCCTCCAGTGGTCGGGCCAGCCCGACACCTGGAACGCGTCAAGTCCCGGCAGCAGCAGCGGACTTCACGTCATAGTCGCCGACTACACCAACGACGTCGACGTGACGGCCGCGTACGCCAAGACGCTCACCTACTACGCCGCCAAGTCCGGTGACGCGACGGCGAAGTCGACGGAGAGAGCACTGCTGGACGGCATGTGGGGCAAGTACCAGGACGGCCTCGGCATCGCGGTCCCCGAAACCCGCAGCGACTACAGCAGGTTCGGCGACAGCGTGTACGTGCCGAGCGGCTGGAGCGGCACGATGCCGAACGGCGACGCGGTCAACTCGTCCTCGACGTTCTCCTCCATCCGGTCCTTCTACAAGAACGACCCGGCCTGGTCGAAGATCGAGGCCTACCTCAAGGGCGGCGCCGCGCCCAGCTTCACGTACCACCGCCTCTGGGCCGAGGCGGACATCGCCATGGCCATGGGTTCGTACGCGGAGCTTCTCGAGTAACCCTCCGCGGGTCGCACCGACCTTGCCGCGCCCCTTCGGGTGCGCGGCACCGCACCCCTCCTCGGGCGGCCCCCACCTGCGCTGGGGACCGCCCTTCCCCAGGAGAGGACCCCCACCGCTGGCAGGAGTCGTCGAAGACCTGGGCGCCGCTGCTGGACTCGGGCTGACCTTCGGCGCGAACCTGCCCCCGCCCGAACAGAGTCCGAAACTGGGCTGGATGACGGAGTCCCTGGAGATCGCCCCGTTCAACTCGTCCCGGATGATGTACGGCAACGGACGGCGGGGCGAGCTTCGCCAAGCCGGCGGACGTCGAGCAGGCCGACACCACCGGCTTCGGCAAGGCGTCGAGCGGGGCGTCGTACCAGACCCTCTGCACCAGCGTCAGGATGGGCGGCGTACGCGGCATCTTCCGGTCGACCGACCAGGGCACGACCTGGACCCGCATCAACGACGATGCCCACCAGCGGGGTTGGACGGGCGCGGCGGGGACGGAGGCGGTGGCGGCGGTACGACCCCGCCGACGACCGGCGCCTGCACGGCCGCCTGACGAAAGAGGGGGCGTGCCGTACGGGACGCGCGCCCTCTTTCGCGTAAACTGATCATGAATTGTGCCGGGGCTTCGCGGCGGGGGAGCGTGTGACACATGGCCTGGGATGAATGGGAGCAGCTGAAGAGCCGAGCTGCCGAAAAGCATGACACGGGCATGCAGTTGAACAGTCAGCCGGGTTCCGGAGGTGGCGGGGACGCGGATCTCGTCGTCCATCAGGACGACCTCGGTGCCGTGGGGCACGAGGCATTCCAGCTCCACGCACGCCTGCACGACCAGGTCGACATCGCAGGGGCCGGAGCCGACCAGAGCGGCGCCGGAACGACGATGCAGGCCGCGGCGGCGCTGAAGAGCCATCACTTCGACATGGGGTCGGGGCTGGAGACGACCGTGACCGTGTGGACCTCTCAGGTCAAGGCGGTCCTGCAGGCGTTCGCGCACATCTCGAATCACCTGGACTACTCGCAGAAGCTCCACGCGCGCGACGACGAGACGATCGGTGCCGAGGTGCGGAACCGGGACGGCTCCGCCGTGTCCGTGTCCGTGCTGAGCAGCTACTTCAAGTGAGGAGGCCGGACCAGTGAACTACCGTGACCTGCTCGAAGTGGATCTGGGCAAGCTCGGCTCCGCCGTGGCCACCTGGGAACAGGCGGTGAAACACCTCGATGCGCTGGCCAAGGACGCCCAGGACGGGCTGAAGGCGAAGGCCGACAGCGCCCGGTGGGCCGGCCTCAACGCGTCGGTGACCCGTGAGTTCGTGGACAAGACGGCCAAGGAGTGCACCGACCTGCACAGTGAGGCCAAGAGCATCTGGAGCGTGCTCGACGACGCGCATACGGAACTCGCGGGACTCCAGCGGAACGCGAAAAAACTGGACGCGGAGGCACAGAAGGCCGGATTCCTGGTGGTCGACGGGGACCACGGCTCGGTGAAGGTGATGCCGGCCATGTGCACCGTGGACGGGAAGGAGGAGGGGCAGAAGGCGAAGGACCTGATGCAGTGGTACGCCGACACCCTCACCGATGTCGTGCGGCACGCCTCGGAGATCGATGCCGCCGTCGTGCGGGCCCTCCAGAAGAGCCACGGTGACGATCCGTTCAACGCGGGTCATGCCACCTACACCTCCCTGGACGAGGACATGGTGCCGCGGGCCACCAAACTCGCCGAGCTCGGCGACGAGGCCAACGCCGAGCAGAGGGGGGAGCTGCGCCGCCTGTGGCAGTCTCTGAGCCCGGAGGCACGAGCCGAACTGTGGTCGCAGCACAAGGACGATCTGATCTCGGCGGGTATCCTCGGGGTTCAGGTGAAGCAGGTGGCGCCCGACGACGGCTCCGGCCCCTACGACGTCGAGGACCCCTCCGCCCACGACTACTGGATCCTCGCCGAGGCCAAGGCCATGGCGGCCGGGGGCGACGTCATCGGCAACACCGACGCCGCCCGCAACATGGACCACTACCTCCGGGGCATGGGCACCACACTGGACCTCGACGTGGACCGGATGCTGCAGGACGACGCGCAGCTCCGACTCACGACAGAGCAGGGCGTCCAGGACAACCGGGAAGAATGGCGCAAAGAGGCACTGGAGGCTTTCCGTAAGTCCGGCGGGAAACCGGTGTCGATCCCGGTGGAGTCGAACGGCATCGGATACACGCACTCGGACCGGAACTGGTTTCTGGCCGTCGGCAGCGCGAACACCAACACGACGGGCGTAGTCACGGTGGTGCCGGGGGACGACGGCAAACCCAAGATCGGTCTCGACTACCGGGTGAACGTCTGGGACCGGTACAACTGGGACCCTGGAAAGTCCACCCAGATCGGGCCGACGACCATGACCGACGCGGACATGGCCCGTCTGCACAGGACGGGACTCGCCAAGGAGTTCGACATGAGAGGCAGTGGCACGGTGCAGCACTACGACCTGGGGAACGACGACCCGGGTCCCCTGCCTGCCCCGGCCGACCCGGGCCGGGACGGTACGCGGACCGACCTCGGACGCGACGGAGACGCCCGGTGAGACGGAAGTCCGTCGGTGTCCTGTGCGCCGGGGCGCTGGTCTGCGCCCTGGCCGCCTGTTCGTCGTCGCCGGGCGCGTCCGTGCGTGACGGCTCCCCGGGCGGGCAGCGGATTCCGTACTGGGTCAAGGGGATGACACCGCACGAGGTCGCCGGGCGACTGCATGTCACGATCCCGGCGCAGGCCACCGACCTGAGAGCGGCCTACCAGAAGGGCTTCCAGGACGACGGACTGCTGCTCGCGTTCACCCTGCCCACGGCGGACACCAAGGCGTTCGTCGGGAAACTGGCCCCCGACAGCCCCTTGTCGCACCGGGCGAGCCCTCTTCCTTCGGCGAAGGACGTCAAGCCGACGACTCCCTTCGCCCACCTCGGTCTGAGGGAGCCGGAGGGCTTGGCCGATGTCACGGAAGGGCCCGTCTGCTCGCCCTGCCAAGGCGAACTGAACTCGCTGGCCGTGGCGCTGCATCCGCTCGACGCGCAGCACAGCCAGGTGTATCTCAGGGGCGTCGGCTGAGGCTGCCCTCCCGCGACTCGGGAAGGCAGCCTCGGCCAGACCTGCCCGCGGGCTGATCGTTACGGTTGATCGGGGCCGGGTTGACCTTCGTACCGGCGCGGTAGACGTTGAAGGAGACGTTGTCGGGGCCGGTGCCGAGCCAGCGCTGGCTGACCAGAGCTTTGCCGCCGCGGCCCAGACGCGACGGCGTCTGCGGTGGGGGTGCGGGTGCTTCACGTGACGTACCTCCCGGGGAGAACGGGCGGGGTCGCCTGTCAGTAGCCGCCTCCCGCACGGGAGGTGCCGCACTTCTCGGCCGGTTCCGGGCAGTGCGGGGAGTGCGTTCGCGCAGCTCGGCCGGTGCCGCGGCCTCGGTGTCCGTGCCGGGACGCAGGAACGGGGCGTGCGCGTCCGGTTCGTGGGACCGGGGGTCTCCCCGCCGGAGCCCGCTGGGAGCAGGCGTCCTCGGTGGACGGCGGGGAGACCTGGGTGACCGGACGGGCGATGGACTTCAGGCGGCCGTCGGCTTCCTGAACGAGCGCACACGGAACCGGGGGTCGGGGCGGCGGCGGTCCTGGTCGGGAAGGGCCGCCAGCCGCTCGGCGAACCCCTCGACGCGCGGGTCACCGATGTGCCAGGAAGACTCTGCGGAATGCTCACCACGGCGCCGCCTCCAGGTGGCAGAACCGCAGGTGGGCGTCACATGCGGGGATGCCTCCCGGAGGCAGTGGTCGCACGTCGTGGGCCGTGAAGGCAGCCTCAAGCACGGGTAGTTGGCGCACGGGGCAGTGTTCGGCGTTCCGCTTCTTCGCCGAGGGCGGCCCGTTCTTCCCGGGGTGCCGGGTCGTGCGCAATCCACGGCCCGTGGGCGAGAAGTGGTCGACCGGCTGGAAGGTGGCGGGCGCGGTCCCGGTCTGCTCGTGCTCGGTCGGTGGCTCAGCGCTGTTCGCGACCGGCCGGATGCCCGGACCGGCCTGGGCGACCGCTGCCACAGGCGCGGTGCTCGCCGTCCTGGTCGTCCCGGGCAAGAAGGCGGTGGAGGCGATCTAAGCCCCCGGCATCGCGCGCCGCGTGCCGCCCCGGCCGACCTGTATCTCGTGCACGGAGTACCGACTAACCTTCAGGTGTCACAGGCACGCCCGGCCCTGAGCGCACTCCCACCGGAGGTGGCGGATGGCGGATGCCGACCCGGGGTACTTCGGGCCCTCATCGGTCACCTGGCAGCTGCACAGCGACCCCATGATGTGGATCGCGGGGGTCCGGGCGCTCTACCTCCAGGCGCTGCACCCGCGCGCCGTGCGCGGGGTCATGCAGAACTCGGACTTCCGGAAGGACGCCTGGGGGCGGCTGATGCGTACCGCCAACTTCGTCGGGACGCTCTCGTATGGCACGAAGGACGCGGCCGAGCAGGCCGGCGCCCGGGTCCGGCGCATCCACGCGCTGCTCAAGGCGGACGACCCCGTGACGGGGGAGCGGTTCGGGATCGACGACCCCGAGCTGCTTCTGTGGGTGCACTGTGCCGAGATCGACAGCTATCTCGGGGTCGTGCGGCGCTCGGGGTTCCGGCTGAGCGACGCCCAGGCCGACCGGTACGTCGGCGAACACCGGGTGGACGCCCGCCTGGTGGGGCTCGATCCGGCCGGCGTGCCCGGCACCGCCGCCGAGCTCGCCGCCTACTTCGACTCCGTACGGCCACAGCTCGCGGCCACCGCCGACGCGCGGGACGTCGACGACTTCCTGCGGCGGCCGCCCGTCCATCCCCTCCTGATCCCGGCGCGCGAACTCGTCTGGCGGCGCGTGGCCCACCTCGCCTACGCCTCCCTGCCCCCGTACGCTCATGAGCTCTACGGCCGCCCCGCCCCCGCGGAGCGCATCGTGAACCGTCGGCTGACCTTTGCCGGAACGGTGTTGCGCAGCATCCCCGCGACCGTGCGCTGGCAGCTTCCGCCCCGGCACATCCTGAAGGCGGTGGCCCGGCTCGGACCCGGGTCCCGACCGGCCCCGTACACACTCCGCAGACAGGCCGCCATACTGGACGGGCCGGGGAGGGCGCATGGTCAGTGACGGGGGCGGCGGCATCAGATGGCGGACACCAGGCTGATCCACGGCCGCTACCGGCTGCTCGACCTGATCGGGCGCGGCGGCATGGGCGAGGTGTGGCGGGCCCGCGACGAATCGCTGGAGCGGCGCGTCGCGGTGAAACTGCTGAAGCCGCCGGCGCCGGGCCACGAGGAGTCGTTCACCCGGGTGCTGAGGGAGCGCTTCCGGCGCGAGGGCCGGGTCGCCGCCGCGCTCCAGCACCGGGGCGTGACCGTCGTCCACGACTTCGGGGAGTACGAGGGCGGGCTCTACCTCGTCATGGAGCTGCTCGAAGGCCGCAACCTCAGCCAGCTCCTGGGCGACAACAAGCAGCATCCGCTGCCCGTGGCCGACGTCGTGGACATCGCCGAACAGGTCGCCGCCGCCCTCGCCTACACACATCAACAGGGCATCGTCCACCGGGACCTGAAGCCCGCCAACATCATGCGGCTCGACGACGGCACCGTGAAGATCTGCGACTTCGGCATCGCCCGGCTCGGCGCCGACATCGGCTTCACCAGCCGGCTCACCGGCACCGGCATCGCCATGGGCACCCCGCACTACATGTCGCCGGAGCAGATCGGCGGCACCGAGGTCGACCACCGCAGCGACCTCTACTCGCTGGGCTGCGTGCTGTACGAGCTGTGCACCGGAGCGCCGCCGTTCGACCTGGACGACGCCTGGGCGGTGCTCGTCGGCCACCGCGACACCCCGCCCCGGCCGCCCCGCGAGCACCGCGGCGAACTTCCCGAGTTCCTCGAACGGGCCGTGCTCGACCTGCTGGCCAAGGAGCCCGACCAACGCCCCGATGACGCAAGGGAGTTGGTGCGCATCCTGGCCGCGGGCCGAGGCGCACCGCGCCCCCTGGCCGACCCCGTACCGCTGCCCCCGCGGCACGCGCCCCGGCTGCCGTCCTGGACGAAGGGGATGACCACCGGCCACAAGGCGACCCGCACGTTCACCCCGGCCACCCCGCCCGACCCCACCGCGGGCCTCACCGGCGAGTGGACCACCCCACGCGCCTTCGCCCCGCAGGAGCCGGACCGGCCGGCCCCGCCGCCGGACGTCCTCGCCGACCTGAACGGCCGCCACGAAGCGGCCCTCGAACTCGGCAGGCACGGCCGCTGGGCGGAGGCGGGCGAGGCGCACCGGGCGGTCGCCGCCGAGCGCGCCCGTGTCCTCGGGCCCGACCACCCCGACATACTTTCCAGCCGTTACGAGACGGGCTTCGCGCTCGGCCGGACGGGCCGCACGGCCGAGGCGCTGCGCGAGTTCGCCACGGTCGCCGACGGCAGAGCCCGCTCGCTCGGGCCCGACCACCCCGACACCCTCGACGCGCGCCAGGAGACCGCGTACGTCCTCGGCCGCCTTGGCCGCCACTTCGAGGCGCACAGGTTGTACGTCACGGTCCTCGCGGCCCGCGAGCGCACCCAGGGTCCCGAAGCCCCGGACACCCTGCGCTGCCGGCACAACCTCGCCGTCAACCTCGCCCGGCTCGGCCGTCTGGAGGACTCCTGCGCGCTGGCCCAGGACGTGGCTGCCGCGCGGACCCGGGTGCTCGGAGCGGAACACCCCGACACGCTGGTCACGCGGTACGAAGTGGCGTACGCGCTCGGCCAGTTGGGGCGCTGGATCGAGGCGCTCGCCACCTACCGCGACGTGGCCCGGGGGCGGTCCGCGGCGCTGGGGTCCGACCATCCGGACACCCTCGCGGCCCGCTACGAGATCGGCATCGGTCTCGGCCGGCTCGGGCGCAGCCCCGAGGCGCTGGAGCTGTACCGCGACCTCGTCGAGGACCGGCTGCGGGTCGGCGGCCCCGAGGACCCCGAGACGCTGCGCGCCCGGCACGGCCTCGGCGTCAACCTCGGGCGGCTCGCCCGCTGGGAGGAGGCCCTCCAGGAGGCGCGCGAGGTGTGCGCCCTGCGTGAGCGGGTGCTCGGCGCCGACCACCCCGACACCCTGATCAGCCGCCGCGAGATCGCCGTGGGCCTGGGCTGGCTGCGCCGCTGGCCCGAGGCGCTCGACGTCTACCGCCACATCGCCGAGTCCCGGGAGCGCACCCTGGGCTCCGCCCACCCCGACACGCTGGCCGCCCGCAACGACGAGGCCCAGTGCCTGGAACAGCTGGGCCGGGCATCGGAGGCGGTGGAGCTGTACCGCAGGGTGGCGGCGCGGCGGCAGGGGGGCGGGCGCTGAGCCCGGGCGGATCGGGGTTGCGCACCCGTGCTGCGAGGACACGCTGCGCGGGCCGTCCGGCCCGGGACGGGTTCCCCCGGCGATCGTCCCGTGTTACCAAGAGGCATGCCCGCACGCACCGCGTTCGCCCGTGACCTGTACGACGCCGTCATCGTCGGGGGCGGCCACAACGGCCTGGTCGCCGCCGCCTACCTCGCCCGTGCCGGAAAGTCCGTCCTCGTCCTCGAACGGCTCGGCCGCACCGGCGGCGCCGCCGTCTCGACCCGCCCCTTCGCGGGCGTGGACGCCCGGCTCTCGCGCTACTCCTACCTGGTCTCCCTCCTGCCGAAGAAGATCGTCGACGACCTGGGGCTCGACTTCGCGGTCCGCAAGCGGACGATCTCCTCGTACACGCCCACCGTCCGCGGCGGGCGCCCCGGCGGCCTCCTGGTCGGCGGCGGCCACGACCGTACCGCCGCGTCGTTTCGCCGACTGACCGGATCCGACGCCGAGTTCACGGCTTGGCAGGCCTTCTACGAGACCACGCGGCAGGTCGCCGAACGGGTCTTCCCCACTCTCACCGAGCCGCTGCCCACCGCGGCCGCGCTGCGCGAGCGGGTCGCGGACGACGTGGCGTGGCGGATGCTCTTCGAGGAGCCCATCGGCGTCGCCGTGGAGGACCGCTTCACCGACGACCTCGTCCGCGGCGTCGTCCTCACCGACGCCCTGATCGGTACGTTCGCCGACGCCCACGACCCCTCGCTCGCCCAGAACCGCTGCTTCCTCTACCACGTGATCGGGCAGGGCACGGGTGACTGGGACGTCCCGGTCGGTGGCATGGGCGCCCTCACCGACGCGCTCGCCCGGGCCGCGCGGGCGGCCGGCGCGGAGATCGCCACCGGGCACGAGGTGACCGCGATCCGCACCGACGGCACCGAGGCCGAGGTCGGCTACGTCACGGCGGAGGCGTCCGGCACGGTGGCCGCCCGCCACGTCCTGGTGAACGCCTCGCCACAGACCCTGGCCGAGCTCGTCGGCGACACCCCGCCCGAGCCCGCCGAGGGCGCCCAGCTGAAGGTCAACATGCTGCTCAAGCGGCTGCCCCGGCTCCGCGACACGTCCGTCGACCCGCGTGAGGCCTTCGCCGGAACCTTCCACATCGCCGAGGATTACGGCCAGTTGGCGACCGCGTACGCCGAGGCCGCGCGCGGCGAGCTGCCCTCCGCCCCGCCCTCGGAGATCTACTGCCATTCGCTGACCGACGCCTCGATCCTCGGCCTCGAACTCGCGGCCCAGGGCTACCAGACCCTCACCCTGTTCGGCCTGCACACCCCGGCCCGCCTGTTCGCCGACGACAACGACAAGGCCCGCGAACAGCTGCTCGCCGCGACCCTCGCCCAGCTGGACGCCCACCTCGACGAACCCCTCGCCGACTGCCTGGCCCCGGACGCCGACGGCCGCCCCTGCATCGAGGCCAAGACCCCCCTCGACCTGGAGCGCGACCTGCGGCTGCCCGGCGGCAACATCTTCCACCGCGCCCTCGCCTTCCCCTACGCCGACGGCTCGACGGGCCGCTGGGGCGTCGAAACCGGCCTCGCGAACGTGCTGCTCTGCGGGGCCGGCGCCGTACGCGGCGGCGGCGTGAGCGGCATCCCGGGCCACAATGCGGCGATGGCGGTGCTGGGTCGGTAGGGGGCCGATCCCCTTGTGAATCCGCTCAGTCGGGAGACTTCTCCCAGCCCGACGCCTCGATCCGTGCGACGTCGTCCACCCGCGTCTCGTCGAACAGCACCCGCCGTTCCTCGGCGACCCGCAGCCCGTCGACGTACACCCCGCGGCCGACGTACAGCGGGCCCGTCGTGTACCGCCAGCGCAGCCGCACCGGCCGGCCGCGCCAGGCCGACAGGTCCGCCGTCGCCTCGTGCCAGACCCGCCCGGACCAGCCCGTCAGCGACCCGGCCGGGTGCTCCACGGCCCCTTCTCCCGGGCGTACGGTCGTGAACGGCACGGGCCGCCAGCTCGCCCCCGCGTCCGCCGAGGCCTCCAGGGCGACCGTGCCCACGCCCGGCTCGGTGTCCCACCACAGGGCGCAGCCCAGCAGGGCCCGGCCGGAGGTGATGGACAGCTCGGGGAGCGTGAGTGTGGCGCTCGTGCCGCGCGCCATGCCCGCGAACCAGGACGTGCCGCCGTGCGCGGCGCGGACCGCGACGGCCCGCGCGAGTGCGTTGCCCGCGGCCACGCGCGGCGCGGAGCCCGTGCGCCAAGTGCGCACCGGATGAACGGAGTTGGCGAGTATCACGAGGAACGTGTCGGTGCTCGGGTCGAGGACGATGCTCGTGCCGGTGAACCCGGTGTGCCCCGCGCTGTGCGGCGTCGCCATCGCGCCCATGTACCAGTGCTGGTAGAGCTCGAACCCGAGTCCGTGCTCATGGCCGGGGAAGGCCGTGTTGAAGTTCTTGAACAGCAGGTCCGCGGAGGCGGGGGCCAGGATCCGGGTCCGGCCGTAGGCGCCGCCGTTGAGCAGCGTGCGGGCGAGGACCGCGAGGTCCCAGGCGCAGGAGAAGACCCCGGCGTGGCCGGCGACACCACCGAGGCAGTACGCGTTCTCGTCGTGCACCTCGCCCCACACCAGGCCCCGTTCGATGCCGGACCACGGCTTGCGGGCGTCCTCGGTCGCGGCGATCTTCGGCTTCCAGGAGGCCGGCGGGTTGTAGCGAGTGCGGTGCATCCCGAGTGGAGCAGTGATCTCGTCGTGGAGCAGTGCATCCAGCGGGCGAGCGGTGATCCTCTCCAGGACCAGTTGCAGGGAGATCAGATTCAGGTCGGAGTAGAGGTAGGTGCTGCCGGGCGGGCTCACCGGGGCCTCGTTCCAGATGAGCTTCAGCTTCTCCTCGTACGTCGGCGCCCCGTAGAGCGGGATCCAGTCGCGGAACCCCGAGGTGTGCGTGAGCAACTGCCCTGCGGTGACGGCCTGTTTGCCCGCCGCGCCGAACTCGGGCAGATACGAGGCGACCGTCCGGCCGAGGTCCAGCGCACCGCGCTCGATCTGCTGGACGGCGAGCAGCGAGGTGAACAACTTGGAGAGCGAGGCGAGGTCGTACACCGTGTCCTTCGCCGTCGCGATCCGCCGCCCGGGCGGCAGCTCCACCGCCCGGTCGCTCCTCTCGTCGTACGCCGCGTAGCGCACCGCGCTGCCGATCGGGCGGTGCAGCGCCACCGTGCCGCCGCGCCCCGCGAGCAGCACGGCCCCGGCGTACCAGGGGTGCTCGGGGGAGGGGCCGAGGAACTTCTCCGCGTCCTCGGCCAGGCGGTCCAGGTGCTCGGGCAGCAGCCCGGCCTCTTCGGCGGACCCGCGCCGCAGCGTCCCGCCGCGCGCCGCCGCGATCGCCTCACCGCCCGGCAACGAGCCCACCATCAGCGCACCTCCCAGGGCCATGGCCGCACCGGCCAGCCGTCGCCTGCTCACGCCCCGGACTTCGTCGGCCACCGGCACGCACCCCTTTCCGCCGTGCCTTCCCGACACGGAATCCGGCGTGCTGAAAGTATCTTTCGCGATCACTCCGAACGACAGGAACTTTCTTCCATGGGCGCGCCCGTGTCAATGAGGCGGCGGGCCGTCGCGGCCCAGGGCAAAGAATCTGACGCAGCATCAGAAAATCTCTTCCCTCGTCGCCCCGGCTGCGGCATTCTGCGCCCCATGCAGACGGAGCTGAGCAAGAGACTGGGAGTCGAGCACGCCGTCTTCGGCTTCACGCCGTTCCCGGCGGTGGCCGCGGCCATCACCCGGGCCGGCGGATTCGGTGTGCTCGGCGCGGTCCGCTACACGGCGCCCGACGACCTCGCGCGCGACCTCGACTGGATGCAGGACCACACCGACGGGCTGCCGTACGGGCTCGACGTGGTGATGCCCGCCAAGAAGGTCGAGGGGGTCGGCGAGGCCGAGATCGAAGCCATGATCCCCGAGGGGCACCGGCAGTTCGTGCGGGACACCCTCGCCAAGCACGGGGTGCCCGAGCTCGCGAAGGGCGAGGCGTCGGGCTGGCGCATCACCGGCTGGATGGAGCAGGTGGCCCGCAACCAGCTCGATGTCGCCTTCGACTATCCGATCAAGCTGCTTGCCAACGCGCTCGGTTCACCGCCCGCCGACGTCGTCCAGCGCGCCCACGACCGGGGCGTGCTCGTCGCCGCGCTCGCGGGCAGCGCCCGGCACGCCCGCCACCACGCGGACGCGGGCATCGACATCGTCGTCGCCCAGGGCTACGAGGCCGGCGGGCACACCGGGGAGATCGCCACCATGGTGCTCGTCCCCGAAGTCGTGGACGCCGTCGGCCCGTTGCCGGTCCTCGCGGCCGGGGGCATCGGCAGCGGCGAGCAGATCGCCGCCGGGCTCGCGCTCGGTGCCCAGGGCGTCTGGCTCGGCTCGCTCTGGCTCACCACCACCGAGGCCGAGATGCACTCCCGCGCGCTCACCCGCAAGCTCCTCGCGGCGGGCTCCGGCGACACCGTCCGCTCCCGCGCGCTCACCGGAAAGCCCGCCCGCCAGCTGCGTACCGAGTGGACCGACGCCTGGGACGACCCGGCCGGACCCGGCACCCTGCCCATGCCGCTCCAGGGCCTGCTCGTCGCCGAGGCCGTGTCCCGCATCCAGAAGTACGAGGTGGAGCCGCTGCTCGGCACGCCCGTCGGCCAGATCGTCGGGAAGATGACCGCCGAACGCAGCGTCCGGGAAACCTTCGACGAGCTCACGCGCGGCTTCGAGCGCGCCATCGACCGCATCAACCGCATCGCCGGGAGGGACGCCCGATGAACCAGCCGCCCAACGGCTTCTGGGCCCAGGCCACCGCCGACCCGGACCGCCCGGTCCTCGTCGCGCCGGACGGCGAGGAGTGGACCGCGGGCCGTCTGCACGGCGCCGTCAACCAGCTCGTGCACGGGCTGCGGGCCGCCGGCCTCGAGCGCGGCGACGCCTTCGCGGTGGTGCTGCCCAACGGCGTCGAGTTCTTCACGGCCTATCTCGCCGCCTCCCAGGGCGGGTTCTACCTCGTGCCCGTCAACCACCACCTGGTCGGCCCGGAGATCGCCTGGATCGTCGCCGACTCGGGCGCCAAGGTGCTCATCGCGCACGAGCGGTTCGCGGACGCTGCCACCGCCGCGGCCGACGAGGCCGAGCTGCCCGCCTCGCACCGCTACGCCGTCGGCACGATCACGGGCTTCGCGCCCTACGACCGACTCCTGGACGGACAGCCCGAGTCGGTGCCCGCCGACCGCACGCTCGGCTGGGTCATGAACTACACCTCCGGCACCACTGGACGCCCGCGCGGCATCCGGCGCCCGCTGCCCGGGAAGCCGCCGGAGGAGACCTACCTCGGCGGCTTCCTCGCCATCTTCGGCATCAAGCCGTTCGACGACAACGTCCACCTGGTGTGCTCGCCGCTCTATCACACGGCGGTCCTCCAATTCGCGGGCGCCTCCCTGCACATCGGGCACCGCATCGTCCTCATGGACAAGTGGACGCCGAAGGACATGCTGCGCCTCATCGACACACACGCCTGCACACACACCCACATGGTGCCGACCCAGTTCCACCGGCTGCTCTCGCTGCCCGACGAGGTGAAGGCGCGGTACGACGTCTCCTCGATGCGGCACGCCATCCACGGCGCCGCGCCCTGCCCGGACCACGTCAAACGCGCCATGATCGACTGGTGGGGGAGCTGCGTCGAGGAGTACTACGCGGCCAGCGAGGGCGGCGGCGCCTTCGCCACCGCCGAGGACTGGCTGAAGAAGCCCGGCACGGTCGGAAAGGCCTGGCCCATCAGCGAGCTGGCGGTCTTCGACGACGACCAGGTCCGGCTGCCCGCAGGGGAGTTGGGCACCGTCTACATGAAGATGTCGACCGGCGGCTTCAGCTACCACAAGGACGAGAGCAAGACGAAGAAGAACCGCATCGGCGACTTCTTCACCGTCGGCGACCTCGGCTACCTCGACGAGGACGGCTACCTCTTCCTCCGCGACCGCAAGATCGACATGATCATCTCGGGCGGCGTCAACATCTACCCGGCCGAGATCGAGGCCGCGCTCCTGACCCACCCGGCCGTCGCCGACGCCGCGGCCTTCGGCATTCCGCACGCCGACTGGGGCGAGGAGGTGAAGGCCGTCGTCGAAGTCGCCGAGGGACACGAGAGGGGCGACGCCCTCGCGACCGAGATACTCGCGCACTGCGCACGCCAGTTGGCCGGATACAAGCGGCCCAAGACCGTCGACTTCATCGAGACGATGCCGCGCGACCCGAACGGCAAGCTCTACAAGCGACGGCTGCGCGAACCGTACTGGGAGGGCCACGAGCGCGCGATGTGACCCGGCGGACATCTGCCCGGCCCCGCTGGCGCCCCGGCCCGTCGTCGAGTTGAATGACGCGGCAGCCGCCGGGGCGCCGGCCGGCGGCACCGCACGGGGAGGCGTCACACGTCATGACGGATCATGCCGAGGAGTTCGAGGACCACCGCCAGGTGCTGATCGGGCTCGCCTACCGCCTGCTCGGCTCCCTGTGGGACGCTGAGGACGTCGTCCAGGACGCCTATCTGCGCTGGAGCCGGGTCGACCGCGCCGAGGTCAGGGACGCGCGCGGCTTCCTCATCACCGTCGTATCCCGGCTCGCCATCGACCAGCTGCGCTCGGCGCGGGTGACCCGTGAGGCCTACGTCGGGCCGTGGCTCCCCGAGCCCGTCGCCACCGACACGCTCGGCCCGCTGGACACGGCCGAGCTGCGCGACACCGTCGCCTACGCCACCGTCCACCTCATGGAACGCCTCTCGCCGCCGGAGCGCGCCGTGTTCGTGCTGCGTGAGGCCTTCCAGCTGCCGTACGAGGAGATCGCGGACGTCGTCGACGCGAGCGTCGCCAACTGCCGCCAGATGTACAGCAGGGCCGGCCGCCACCTCGCCGCCGGCCGCGACCGCTTCCCGCTCTCCGACGACGAACACGCCAAGCTGCTCAGCCGCTTCCTCGAAGCGGCCGCGGGCGGCGACCTGAGCGCGCTCGCCGAACTGCTCGCCGAGGACGTCGTGGCCTGGAGCGACGGCGGCGGCAAGGTCAGGGCCGCGCTGCGCCCGGTCCTGGGCCGCAAGAAGGTGCTCGCCTTCCTCACCGGCCTGCTCAACCGGTACCCGCTGGAGAGTTTCGAGCTCGTCGACATCAACGGCGGCCCGGCCCTGTCGATCACCGCCGACGGCGAGCGCCAGATCGGCCTGGTCGCCTCCCGCGACGGGCTCATCGGCACCATCTACTCGATCCGCAACCCCGACAAGCTCACCCATCTGTCGTCCTAGGCGGACCGTTCGGCGGGGAAAGGGGCCCATGCCTTGACCCCGCCGGGCGGGCCGCCCAGGATCCAGCCATGGAAGAGGTACGCAGCAGCACCGTCGACGGCATCGTGCGCCGCAGCGCCCGCCGCACCCCCGACCGCACCGCCGTCCGGTACGCGGACCGCGCCTGGAGCTACGCCGAACTGGACGCGGCCGTCTCCACCGCGGCCGCCGTCATCGCCTCCCAGGGGCTGAGCAAGGGCGACCGGGTCGCCACCTACGGCCACAACTCGGACGCGTACCTCATCGCGTTCCTCGCCTGCGCCCGCGCCGGGCTCATCCATGTGCCGGTCAACCAGCACCTCACCGGCGCGGACCTGGCGTACATCCTGGAGCAGTCCGGCGCCGCTCTCGTCCTGGCCGACCCCGCGCTCGCCGAGCGAGTGCCCGGCGGCCTCCCGGTGCTTCCCCTGCGCGACGGCGAAGGCTCGCTCCTCGCGGCCCTTGCCGAGCCGCTCCCGTACGAGCCCGACGGCGAGCGGCGCGACGTGGTCCAACTGCTCTACACCTCCGGCACCACCGCGCAGCCCAAGGGCGCGATGATGACCCACCGGGCTCTCGTCCACGAGTACGTCTCCGCCATCACGGCGCTCGACCTGCGCGAGAGCGACCGGCCCGTGCACTCGCTGCCGCTCTACCACTCGGCGCAGATGCACGTCTTCCTGCTGCCCTACCTCGCGGTGGGCGCGGAGAACACCATTCTGGACGCGCCGGACGCGGGCCGGATCTTCGACCTGGTGGAGGCGGGCCGCGCCGACTCGCTGTTCGCGCCGCCCACGGTGTGGATCGGCCTCGCGGGCCACCCCGAGTTCGCCACGCGCGATCTGAGCGGGCTGCGCAAGGCGTACTACGGGGCCTCGATCATGCCGGTGCCGGTTCTGGAGCGGCTGCGCGAACGGCTGCCCGGGCTCGCGTTCTACAACTGCTTCGGGCAGAGCGAGATCGGGCCGCTCGCCACCGTGCTCGGGCCCGAGGAGCACGAGGGGCGGATGGACTCGTGCGGCCGGCCCGTCCTTTTCGTCGAGGCGAAGGTCGTCGACGAGAGCGGCGAGGAGGTGCCCGACGGCACGGCGGGCGAAGTGGTCTACCGCTCCCCGCAGTTGTGCGAGGGCTACTGGGACAAGCCCGCCGAGACCGAGGAGGCCTTCCGCGACGGCTGGTTCCACTCCGGCGACCTCGCGGTGCGCGACAGCGAGGGCTACTTCACCGTCGTCGACCGGGTCAAGGACGTCATCAACTCCGGGGGTGTACTGATCGCGTCCCGCCAGGTCGAGGACGCGCTGTACACCCACCCGGCGGTCGCCGAGGCCGCCGTCGTCGGCCTGCCCGACGAGCGCTGGATCGAGGCGGTCACCGCGTTCGTCGTACGGCGCGACACGGTGGACGAGGCCCAACTCATCGACCACGCACGGCAGTTGCTCGCCCACTTCAAGGCCCCCAAGCGGGTCCTGTTCGTCGACGAGCTGCCGAGGAACGCGAGCGGGAAGATCCTGAAGCGGGAGCTGCGCGAGCGGTTCGCGTGACCTCCCGTGAACTCAGGCGCGGCCCGGCCGCAGGTCGACGATCCGCTTGAACTTGCCCACCGAGCGCTCGATGGTCTCGGGGTCGACGATCTCCACCGCCACGGAGACGCCGATCCCGTCCTTGACCGCGGCGACGATCGAGCGCGCCGCGGCGTCGCGCTGCTCCGGCGGCGTGTCCGCCCGGGCCTCCACCCGCACCGTCAGCGCGTCGAGCCGGCCCTCCCGGGTCAGCCGCAGCTGGAAGTGCGGGGCGAGACCGGGCGTGCGCAGCACGATCTCCTCGATCTGGGTGGGGAAGAGGTTCACCCCGCGCAGGATGACCAGGTCGTCGCTGCGCCCGGTCACCTTCTCCATCCGCCGGAACACCCGGGCCGTGCCGGGCAGCAGCCGCGTCAGGTCCCGGGTCCGGTAACGGATCACCGGCATCGCCTCCTTCGTGAGCGAGGTGAACACGAGCTCGCCCCGCTCCCCGTCCGGCAGGACCTCGCCGGTGAGCGGGTCCACGATCTCCGGATAGAAGTGGTCCTCCCAGATGTGCAGCCCGTCCTTGGTCTCCACGCACTCCTGCGCGACGCCCGGGCCCATGACCTCCGAGAGACCGTAGATGTCGACCGCGTCGATCGCGAAACGCTCCTCGATCTCGCGGCGCATCTCCTCGGTCCACGGCTCGGCGCCGAAGATGCCCACCTTGAGCGAGGTCGTACGGGGGTCGACGCCCTGGCGCTCGAACTCGTCGAGCAGCGTCAGCATGTAGGACGGGGTCACCATGATGATCTCGGGGCGGAAGTCCTGGATCAGCTGGACCTGACGGGCCGTCATGCCGCCGGAGGCGGGAATCACCGTACAGCCGAGCCGCTCGGCCCCGTAGTGCGCGCCGAGGCCGCCGGTGAACAGGCCGTATCCGTACGCCACATGGACCTTGTGGCCGGGCCGGCCGCCCGCCGCGCGGATCGAGCGGGCCACCACGTCCGCCCAGGTGTCCAGGTCCCGCTGGGTGTAGCCGACGACGGTCGGCCGGCCCGTCGTGCCGCTGGAGGCGTGGATGCGGCGGATGTCGCTCTCCGGGACCGCGAACATCCCGAACGGGTAGTGGTCGCGCAGGTCGGACTTGGCGGTGAACGGGAAACGGGCGAGGTCCGCGAGCGAGCGGCAGTCCTCCGGGTGGAGCCCGGCCTTGTCGAACGCGTCCCGGTAGAACCCGACGTGGTCGTACGCATGCCGCAGCGAGGCCCGCAACCGGTCGAGCTGCAAGGCTTCGAGCTCCGGTCGGCCCATCCGCTCCGCCTCGTCCAGCTCCACTGCCATCGTTGCGCTCCCGTCCTCGCTCCGCCCCCGGAGGGTGCGACGAAATCGGACGACCGATCATTCGGTCGATCTGTGTCGGATCAGTAATTCAGCCACCTGAGGGGCTCGTCAAGGCCTGTGGACAACTCGACGGCGGATGGTTCGTGCTGTCGGCGAAACCCATTGCCTTGATCATCGGAGTGCTGTGAGGATCGGCCGCATGCCGATGTTCACGACGTACGACGGGACCCGACTCGCCTACCATCTGCGCGGCGAGGGCGAGCCGCTGCTGTGCATACCGGGCGGTGCGATGCGTGCCTCGGAGTACCTCGGGGACCTCGGCGGGCTTACCGCCCACCGGCAGCTGGTCCTGCTCGACCTGCGCGGCACGGGGGACTCGGCTGTGCCGGACGACCCGGCTTCGTACCGCTGCGACCGTCAGGTGGCCGACGTGGAGGCGCTGCGCGCGCACCTCGGCCTCGACCGGATCGATCTGCTCGGGCACTCCGCGGGCGGCAACCTCGCGATGCTGTACGCGGCCGCTCACCCGGAACGCATCGGCAGCCTCGTGCTGATCACGCCGTCCCCGTGGGCCCTCGGCATGCCGCCCACGCCCGAGGAGCGGCTCGCCGCGGCGCGGCTGCGCAAGGACGAGCCGTGGTTCGAGGAGGCGTACGCGGCCTACGCGGCGGCGCTGGCGGGACGCGAGCCGCATACGGACTTCGACGCGCTCCTCTACGGCCGGTGGGACGCCGCGGCCAGAGCTCACGCCGCCGCGGGTGAGCGGCAGCACAACGACGAGGCGGCGGCCGTCTACGGCAGCGACGGCGCGTTCGAGCCGGTCGTCACCCGCACGGCGCTGGCCCGGCTCGACGCACCCGTGCTCCTGCTGGCCGGTGAGCTCGACGGCGGGCCCTGCCCCGACCTCGCGGCCAGGGCCGCGGCCTGCTTCGCCGACGGCGAGCTCCAAGTGCAGCCGGGCGCGGGGCACTTCCCCTGGATCGACGACCCGGGCGCGTTCGTCCGCACCGTCGCCGCCTTCCTCGACCCGGACGTGCGGACGGTCACCGTCGGCGGCGTCCGGCTCGCCTACCGTGTGTGGGGCGCCGAGTCCGCGCCGCCCGTCGTCCTCGTGCACGGCCGGGGCGGCGACAGCCGGGACTGGGCCCAGATCGCCGAACGGCTCGCGGCAACCCGCCGGGTGTACGCGATCGACCTGCGCGGACACGGCCTGAGCGACTGGCCGGGCGGCTACTCCTTCGAGGCGTTCCGCGATGATCTGCGGGGCTTCGTCATCGAACTGGGCCTGTCCGGCACCGACATGGTCGGTCACTCCATGGGTGGCGCGGCCGCCGCGCTGCTCGCCGAGGACGAGCCGGGCCTCATCGGCCGCCTCGTTCTGGAGGAGACCCCGCCGTTCTTTCCCCTGGACCCGCCGCGCGGACCCGCCGAACGCCCCGGAGGGCGGCTCGGCTTCGACTGGCCCGTCGTCCCGTCGACCGATGCCCAGCTGAACGATCCCGACCCCGCGTGGCGCGGCCGGTTCGCCGCCATCGCGGTGCCCACGCTGGTCGTCGCGGGCGGCCCGGCGAGCCAGATCGACCAGAAGAAGCTGGCCTGGATGGCCTCGCGGATACCGGGCGCCCGCCTGGTCACCATCGATGCGGGCCATCTCGTGCACACCGAGCGCCCCGCCGAATTCCTGTCCGCGCTCGGCGAGTTCGGCATCGGCGCCCCTCAGCGGGCGTCCGCCTCCGCCGCCACCGTACGCGCCCAGCGGTAGTCCGCCTTGCCGCTGGGGGAGCGCTGGATGCTGGGGGTGATCACCAGCTGGCGCGGCACCTTGTAGCCCGCGAGCTTGGTGCGGCAGTGCGTCTGGATGGCGGCGAGGGTGGGCTCGGGGGCGCCCTCGCGGACCTGCACCACCGCCGCCACATGGCTGCCCCACTTCGCGTTGGGCACCCCCGCGACCAGCGCGTCGTACACATCCGGATGCGACTTGAGGGCCTGCTCGACCTCTTCCGGGTAGACCTTCTCGCCGCCCGTGTTGATGCACTGCGAGCCGCGTCCGAGGACCGTGACGATGCCGTCCTCGTCGACGGTCGCCATGTCGCCCAGCAGCACCCACCGCTCCGTGCCCTTCTGGAAGAAGGTCTCCGCGGTCTTCGCCGGGTCGTTGTAGTAGCCCAGCGGAACGTGCCCGCGCTGGGCGAGGCGGCCCGGCTCGCCGACCGCGACCGGCTCGTGCGTCACCGGATCCACCACCTGCGTACGCTCGTTGACCTCCAGGCGGAAGCCCTTCTCCGGGCCCGAGTCGTCGGTCGCCTTCCCGTTGGAACCGGATTCGGACGAGCCGAAGTTGTTCAGGATCAATACGTTCGGGGCGAGCGCCTGGAGCTGGTCGCGCACCGTCTCCGACATGATCGCCCCTGATGAGGAGACGGTGAACAGAGAGGACAGGTCCGTGCCCTTGAGCGGGCCGTGCAGCGCGTCGATGAGCGGCCGCAGCATCGCGTCGCCCACCAGGGACACGCTGGTGACCTTCTCCTTCTCGATGGTACGGAGCACTTCCTCGGGCACGTACTTGCGGTGGATGGCCACCCGCTGGCCGTAGTTGAAGGCGACGAAGGACGTCAGTGTGGAGGTGCCGTGCATCAGGGGAGGGGCAGGGAAGAAGGTCAGCCCCTCGCCGCTCTTCGCGACCCGCTCGGCCAGTTCCTCGGGCCGCTTCACCGGCTCGCCCGCCGGCTCGCCGCCGAACAGCCCCGCGAAGAACAGGTCCTCCTGACGCCACATCACCCCCTTGGGCATGCCCGTGGTGCCGCCGGTGTAGATGATGAACAGGTCGTCGGCCGAGCGCGGTCCGAAGCCCCGGTCCGGGGAGCCGGCTGCCTCGGCTTCCGTGAACGCCGTCGCGTCGAGGGCCGCGGAGCCGTCCGGGGCGGTGCCCACCCGGACCAGGTGCCGCAGCTTCTCCGTCTGCGGCAGCGCCCCCGCCACCCGGTCCGTGAACTCGGCGTCGAAGACCAGTGCCGCGAGGTCGGCGTCCCGGTAGAGGTAGACCAACTCCTCTTTCACATAACGGTAGTTGACGTTCACCGGGACCAGGCGCGCCTTGAGGGCGGCCAGCACCGTCTGGAGGTACTCGACGCCGTTGTAGAGGTGCAGGCCCAGGTGTTCGCCGGGCCTCAGGCCCGCGTCGATCAGATGGTGCGCGAGCCGGTTCGCCGCCGCGTCCAGCCGGCGGTACGTCAGCCTGCGCTCGGCGCCCGTTCCGGGATGGTCGATGTACACGAGCGCCTCGCGGTCCGGGACCACGTCGACGACGGACTCGAACAGGTCGGCAAGGTTGTACTCCACCATTCCTCCTGACACCGGCCCCGACTGACTCGGGGGTCATCAGAGCAAAGCCGTGCACAACTGGGAAGGGGTGTCGCAGAAGAAATCTGACTGACTGTCAGAAAACTATTGAACTGGCACCGCCCCTACTGCAACCTGTTCTAGGTCTTGAGACGGGAGGACGGCAATGGGTGGTACGGAACACCTCACCGTGCAGCGCGAGGGCGCCACACTGGTGCTCACCTTGAACCGGCCGGAAGCGAAGAACGCGCTCTCGCTGCCGCTGCTGGTGGGCCTGTACGACGGCTGGCTGGAGGCCGACGCGGACGACTCGATCCGCTCGGTCGTCCTCACCGGCGCCGGCGGCGACTTCTGCGCCGGTATGGACCTCAAGGCCCTCGCGGGCCAGGGCATGGAGGGCGACCAGTACCGGGACCGGCTCAAGGCCGACCCCGACCTGCACTGGAAGGCGATGCTGCGCCACCACCGGCCCCGCAAACCCGTGATCGCGGCGGTGGAGGGGTACTGCGTGGCGGGCGGCACCGAGATCCTCCAGGGCACGGACATCCGGGTCGCCGGGGCCGGGGCGACGTTCGGGCTCTTCGAGGTGAAGCGCGGACTCTTCCCCATCGGCGGCTCGACGGTCCGCCTCCAGCGGCAGATTCCGCGCACGCATGCGCTGGAGATGCTGCTCACGGGGCGGCCGTACGGGGCGCAGGAGGCGGCTCGGATCGGACTGATCGGGCGGGTCGTGCCGGACGGCACGGCGCTGGATGTGGCCCTTTCGATCGCTGAGCAGATCAATGCGTGCGGGCCGCTGGCTGTCGAGGCGGTCAAGGCGTGTGTCTACGACACGGCGTCCATGAGTGAGGCGGACGGGCTGGCGGCTGAGCTTGAGCGGGGGTGGCCGGTTTTCGCCACGGCCGATGCGAAGGAGGGGGCCCGGGCGTTTGCGGAGAAGCGGGCGCCCGTGTATCGGCGGGCGTGAATCTTCCCCGCCCCGCCCCTTCCCGAAAGCCTCCGGCGGGGGGAGGGGGATGGGGGAGGGGGGTCTTCGTGGGCTGCGCCCCGGACCCCTCGCGGGGGCCCCGCCCCCTGCACCCCGCTTTCGGGGCTGCGCCCCGGACCCCTCGCGCCTCAAGGGCGCTCGTCCTCAAACTCCCCAACACATCAAGGGCCGGGGGACCCCCATGACGGGCTGACCGCCGCCCAGGATCTGCTGAAAGTGGCCCAGGAGCAAAGGAGTTCGTCCCATGACAGGTTCTGCCGCGCCCGAGGTGCTGCGCGCACCCCTCGTCGTCGAGTTTCCGTTTACCCGGTCCCTCGGGCCGGTCCAGAGCGCCTTTCTCACCGGCCTGCGCGAGCGCGTCGTGCTCGGGGTGCGGGGCGGGGACGGGCGCGTGCTCGTGCCGCCCGTCGAGTACGACCCCGTCACGGCCGAGGAGATCCGCGAGCTCGTCGAAGTCGCGCCCACCGGGACCGTCACCACCTGGGCCTGGAACCCGTCCCCCCGCCGCGACCAGCCCCTGGACCGGCCCTTCGCCTGGGTGCTCGTGAAGCTGGACGGGGCCGATACCTCGCTCCTCCATGCCCTGGACGCCTCCGGGCCCGAATCCGTCCACACCGGGATGCGCGTGCGGATCCGGTGGGCCGAGGAGCGTACCGGCGCCATCACCGATATCGCTTGCTTTGAACCGTATGAGGGTGGGGAACGTCATCAACCCGCGCCTCACAGTGGTGAGTTCGCGGATGCCGTCACCGGGATCGTCGCTCCCGCACGGCTCGACTACACCTACAGTCCCGGCCGCGCCCAGTCCGCCTACATCAACGCGCTGTCCGCCCGCAAGACCGTCGGAGAGCGCTGCCCGTCCTGCCGGAAGGTGTACGTTCCGCCGCGCGGCGCCTGCCCCACCTGTGGGGTCGCCACCGAGGAGCGGGTCGAGGTCGGGCCCGCCGGGACCGTCACCACGTACTGCATCGTCAATATCAAGGCGCGGAACCTCGATATCGAGGTGCCCTACGTCTATGCGCACATCGCGCTCGACGGAGCCGGGCTCGCCCTCCACGGGCGGATCGGCGGCATCCCGTACGACCAGGTCCGGATGGGGCTGCGGGTCGAGCCCGTGTGGACCGAGGGCGGCCGCTATCCCGACCACTACCGGCCCACCGGCGAACCCGACGCCGACTACGAGACGTACAAGGAGCTGATCTGATGGCGCCCACCTCTCCCGCCCGGGACGTGGCGATCGTCGCCTTCGCCCAGAGCGATCACCGGCGCCGCACGGACGAGCTGTCCGAGGTCGAGCTGCTCATGCCCGTGCTGCACGAGGTGTTGGATGCGACCGGCCTCAAGACCAGTGATATCGGGTTCACCTGCTCCGGATCGAGCGACTATCTCGCCGGGCGCGCCTTCTCGTTCACCATGGCGCTCGACGGGGTCGGTGCCTGGCCGCCGATCTCCGAGTCCCATGTCGAGATGGACGGCGCCTGGGCGCTCTACGAGGCCTGGGTGAAGATCCTCACCGGGGAGGCCGACGGCATCCTCATCGAGATCCTGCTCGCCCGCGGCCGCATCCAGGAGGCCCAGGAACTCTCCGACACCTACAACTACGGCCAGGTCGTCCCGGGCGCCGTCGTCTATCCCGACTCCGAGACCGTCTACAGCGAGCTCCTGATCGCCCGGGGGCTGCGCACCGACGCCGAGGAACGGCTGCGGGCGGTCGGCCGCAGGCTCGAACCGCGCGGCATGCGCAACCCCATGTGGTGCCCGTGGCGGCCGCTCCTGGCCCAGACGATCGCCCACACCGATCCCGGCGAGGCCGCCGACATCGCGCAGGAGGCGGTGGAGATCGCCCGCCGCTTCGGCACCCCGGGCGCCATCGGCCGTGCCCTGCACGCGGCCGCCAAGGTGGCCTCCGGCGCCGACAGCCTGGCCCTGATGGCCGAGGCCGTCCGCCAGCTCGAACGGTCCCCGGCCGCGTACGAGCTCGCCCAGGCCCTGGTCGACCACGGCGCGATGCTCAGCCGCGCCGGGCTGCCCCAGGACGCCGCCGACCTGCTCATGCGCGGCCTGGAGAGCGCCGCGCTGTGCGGTGCCGACGCCCTGGCGGCGCGGGCCCGCGAGGAGCTCGCGGCCTCCGGCCTTCGCCCGCTCCAGCTGCGCACCGTCGACTCCGACTCGCTCACCTCGCAGGAGAAGGCGGTGGCCGAGCGGGCCGCGCAGGGCTGGGAGAACAAGCGGATCGCGGAGGAGCTGAGCATCAAGGAGCGCACGGTGGAGCTCCTGCTGTCCGGCGCCTTCCGCAAGCTCGGCACCGACCGCAGCGGCCTGGCCGGTCTGCTGCCCCACCAGACCCGAGGCTCCGGCATCCGAGGAGTGCCACCCGGCCGCTGAGGAGGCCACCCCCGGACGGCCCCGGCCCCCGAGCCGCCCGCCGGCAGGGGGAGCCGGGGCCGCGCCGTGCGGCGGCCGGTGCGGACACCCTGCCCGCACCGGCCCGCCGACCCGCCCAGGCCCCCGGGCCCGGCTCCGCCGGACCGCCCGGGGCACGTACCATTGACGGCATGTCCTTCCTCCGCCGCCGCAGCGCCGCCACTCCCGCGGGCCCGGACTTCGATGTCCTGGCCATGGACCCGGGAGACTGGCCCGGCAACCTGGGCGCCGGTCTGCTGCCCGCGCCCGACGGCAGCTGCCAGGGTGTCTTCCTGCGCTACGACCTGTTCGGCGGGCGCGGCCCCGCGATGATCATCGGCAATCTGCCGGAGGGCTCCCCGGCCCGCGAGATGGCCGAGGGCCAGGTCCCCTTCGAGGTCGCCCAGCTGCTCGTGGCGCTGGAGAACGACGAGCCGATCGAGGTCGTCGGCACCGAGGACATGCCGGTGATGCAGGGCGACAACCTCCTCATCGTGCGCCGCCTCAAGCTCTCCGAAAGCCGTATCTCCTGCGTGCAGTTCGACCGCAGCGACAACGTCCTGGTCACGATCGCCAGCTGGGACCGGCCGATCACCGACGACCTGTACGCCCTCCTGAAGCCGCTGCCCGCGGAGCTCTTCCAGCAGAGCTGAGCGACACCCGGCGTTTCGCCCCACAGCCCGGCACCTTCCGTCCAAGGTGCCGGGCTGCTGCGTGTCCCCGGCCGTGAACCGGCCCTGCGCCATCGCCTGTTGACCTGTCCGCGCCACCAGTAGGTCAGACGCCCTGTCAGAGGTCTGGGCCACTGATACAAGTCACGCTGGCCGAGAGGTACTTGACGCGCCGTCATCCGGGGTCACACAGTGTCCCGCGCGTACCCACGCGCGCACGGCGAGAGAGCCCATGCACCTCCCGGCAAGAAGGGTTGTCCATGACGTCCAAGCAGAGGATCAGACTCGCGCTCGCGGCCGCGACGGCCGGCGCCCTGGGCCTCGCCCTGGCCCCCGCCTCCCCGGCGAGCGCGGCCCCGGGCGGCACCGAATGCCCCCGCGTCCTGAAGTGCGACTGGGTTCCGGCGGCCTACCGGCAGACCGGCGACCCGGCCAACAAGGAGGACTACGGCAACTACGACCTCTCCGACCGGCCGGGCACCAACAAGATCAAGTACATCGTCCTGCACGACACCGAGGAAACCTTCGCCACCACCCTGAAGATCTTCCAGGACCCGAAGCGGGCCGCCTCCGCCCACTACGTCGTGCGCTCCAGTGACGGCCACGTCACCCAGATGGTGAAGACCAAGGACGTCGCCTGGCAGGCCGGCAACTGGTACGTCAACTCCGACTCCATCGGCATCGAGCAGGAGGGCTACGCCACCGAGGGCGCCACCTGGTTCACTCCCGAGATGTACCGCTCGACGGCGGCCCTGGTGCGCTATCTCGCCGCCAAGTACGACATCCCGCTCGACCGCCGGCACATCCTCGGCCACGACAACGTGCCGCCCACCACCCCGTCCGGCACCGCCGCCATGCACTGGGACCCGGGCCCGTACTGGGACTGGAACCACTTCATGACCCTGCTCGGGAAACCCACCGAGCCCACCGGCCGCCCGGGCGGCCAACTGGTCACCATCAACCCGGAGTTCAAGAAGAATCTCCAGTCCGTCCGCGACTGCGAGAAGAACATCGACCTGCCCGTCCAGCCCTCCAGCGCGGTGCCGCTGCACACCGAACCCTCCACCACCGCCCCGCTGTTCGCCGATCCGGGCCTGCACCCGCCCGGCCGGCCCGGCACCAACTGCGCGGGCGACTGGGGCAGCAAGATCAGCGCCACCCAGCAGGCCGTGGTCGCCGACCGCAAGCCCGGCTGGACCGCGATCTGGTGGTACGGCCAGAAGGCCTGGTTCCAGAGCCCCGGGCACACCCGCACCACCACCCCGACCGCCGGCTACGTCGTACGCCCCAAGCCGGGCCTGACCGATGTGCCGGTCTACGGAACCGCCTACCCGGTGGCCGGTGACTATCCGGCGGACTTCAAGGCGCCGCGGGTGAGCACCCCGCTCGGCTACACCATCAAGGCCGGCCAGTCCTACCCCGGTGGCGAGCCCACACCCGCCGGCTACTACTACGCCCCGACCATCGACTCGTCGTACCCCTACGACCACACGTACTTCCCCGGCAGCACCCGCTTCGTGACGGTGCAGATCGGCCACCGGATCGCCTTCGTGAAGGCCTCGGACGTCGACGTCGTCCGGGTGCGCTGACCGTACGACAGCGCGCTGCGCGCCCAGTGTGTCGGCACTGGACGCGCAGCACGCTTCCCCCTCTGCCCGGCGGTCAGCGCGTGCCGACCGCCGCCCGCACGGCCCGCCGCGCCAACGCGCAGTCGTCGTGCAGCCTGCGGAGCAGCAACCGCTGCTGCTCCCCGGCGGACAGCGAACCCGGCGGGGGGTTCTGTGCCGGGCCGGCCGGTGCCGCGTCCCGCATGGTGCGCTGCACCGCCGTCTCGTACGTCCTGATCTCGCGGGTCAGTACGAGCATCAGGTTCACGAGGAACGCGTCCCGCGAGGCGGGGCCCGCCGCCTGCGCCGCCTGGCTGATCCGCCGCCGCTCCGTCGGGGCGTCGCCGAGGACCGCCCACAGCGTCGCCAGGTCGTAGCCGGGCAGGTACCAGCCCGCGTGCTCCCAGTCGACCAGGACCGGGCCCGCCGGTGACAGCAGGATGTTGGAGAGCAGCGCGTCACCGTGCGAGAACTGCCAGTCCACCCGGCCCGAAAGCGCCAGACCGTGCACCAGTTTCTGAAGGTCACTCAGATCCCGGTCGGTGAACAGGCCGAGCTCGTGGTAGCGGGCGATCCTCGGTGCGTAGTCCAAGGGCCTGCCGAACATCTCGGCGGGCGGCCGCCAGGCGTTGATGCGCCCGATCGCGCCGAGGGCAGCCCTGACATCGGCACGCGGCGGAGCCTCGACCGGGTGTCGCTGCAGGGCCGCCGCCCGGCCCGGCATCCGCTCGATCACCAGGGTGCAGTTGTCGGGATCGGCGGCGATCAGCCGCGGCACCCGCACCGGTGGGCGGTGCCGGACGAAGGCGCGATACGCAGCTATTTCGTGCCGGAACCGCTCGGCCCACGCAGGCGAGTGGTCCAGTAAACACTTGGCGACGGCCGTCGTGCGTCCTGTCGTGCCGACGATCAGCACCGAGCGTCCGCTGTGCCTCATCACCTGGACCGGATTGAACTCCGGGCAGATGCGCTGCACCGAGGAGATCGCGATGCGCAGCTGCGCGCCCTGCGGGCCCGACATGTCGATTCTCCCGCTGAGCGGCTGCGTGCCCGCCCCGGTCCGGCGCGGCATCCGGCCCGCACCGTAGGCCGACCCGGCGTGGGTGGGATCGAGGTACGGTCCGCCACCCGCCCCCAGAGGACGGTGCGGCCGGGGCGGCGCGGACACGGAGGACGATGCTGTGTACATGGGGTGACAGATCCCTTCGTGTGCCGACAAGTTGCGTGCGCTACCCGTCCCGGTGGCCGAGCCGCACCCTGGGGAATGGGGTCCGGCCCCCGGGTCGGGGTGGCGCTCTCTTACCTGACACCCGGCCGCGGGTGGCACACCATCTGGCGTGCCCTGGCGAACCATGGCGAATACTCGCGCCGCATCTGACAGGGGGATTACTGTCAACTCAGCCGAGAACCTGGGGGCTTGACGTGAGCGGACAACCCAACACCCGCCTGAACGACCTGTTCGGCCTCGCCGGCTGGTCCAAGGGCGAACTCGCGAGAATGGTGAACCGGCAGGCGGCGGCCATGGGCCACCCCCAACTGGCCACCGACACCTCACGGGTGCGGCGTTGGATCGACATGGGGGAGACCCCGCGCGATCCGGTGCCCAGGGTGCTGGCGGCGCTGTTCACCGAGCGGCTCGGCCGTGTCGTGACCATCGAGGACCTCGGGTTCGACCGGCACGGGCGCGCTGGAAAGCGGAACGACGTCAGGAACACGAAGAATCCGGACGGCCTTCCGTGGGCGCCCGAACGGACGGCAGCGGTCCTCACCGAATTCACGGGAATGGACCTCATGCTCAACCGACGCGGTCTGGTGGGCGCGGGCGCCGCGCTCGCCACCGGCTCCGTACTCAGCAGCGCCATGCACGACTGGCTGCACACCGACCCCGTACTCTCGGCCGACGCCCCCCGCCTCAACGACCCTCTGCACGCCGATCCCGCCGGGTTCGACCGCTACGAGGCCGCCCCCATCGGATCGCAGGAGATCGACGCCCTGGAGCGTTCGGTCGAAGTGTTCCGTGCCTGGGACGCCTCCCGCGGCGGCGGGCTCCAGCGCAAAGCGGTGGTGGGCCAGCTCAACGAGGTGGGCGGCATGCTCGCCTACCGCCACCCCGACCATCTCCAGCGGCGCCTGTGGGGCGTCGCCGCCAACCTGGCCGTCCTCGCGGGCTGGATGTCCCACGACATCGGCCTCGAACCGACCGCGCAGAAGTACTTCGTCATCGCCGCGCACGCGGCCCGCGAGGGCGGCGACCGCCCGCGCGCCGGCGAGGCCCTCTCGCGGGCCGCCCGCCAGATGGTCCACCTGGGCCGTCCCGGCGAGGCCCTCGACCTCATGAAGCTCGCCAAGTCCGGTTCGGGCGAGGAGACCCTGCCCCGCACCAAGGCGATGCTGCACACCATCGAGGCGTGGGCCCAGGCATCCATGGGGCGCGGGCAGGCGATGCGCCGCACCCTCGGCGAGGCGGAGGAGCTCTTCGTCTCCGACAAGGGCGATGTACCGCCGCCCAGTTGGATGCAGATGTTCGACGAGGCGGATCTGCACGGCATGGAGGCCCTGGCCTTCCGTACGCTCGCCGAGCACGATCCGGCGGCGGCCACCATCGCGCAGCACCACGCCAAGCAGGCACTGGAGTTGCGGGTCGGCGGCCGTCAGCGCTCGAAGATCTTCGACTACATCTCGCTTGCCTCGGCCTGCTTCATCGCCGACGACCCGGAACAGGCGGACCGTTACGCCCGTCTGGCTCTGGTGTCGATGGGGGAGACCTCCTCGCACCGCACCTGGGACCGGCTGCGCGAGATGTACCGGCTCACCGGCCAGTACGCGAGCTACGCCAAGATCCAGGACCTCCGGGAGGAGATCGAGCTGGCGCTGCCCCAGGCGCCGGTCAAGCGGAACCGGATCGCGGACATCTAGAAGGGGGTTGTACGCCGGACACGTACAACCCCCGAGCCCCCCTCGGGCCGTTTCTCCGCCGCCTGTGCGTCAGGACCCGATGCGGGCCACCAGCACACAGGCGTCGTCCTCGCGCTCGTGCTCGCCGAACTCCTCGACGATCATCCGCACGCAGTCCTGGGCTGTGCGGCCGCCGTCGAAGAGCGGGGCGAGTTCGAGCAGCCGACGCGGCTGTGACGCCTCGGACGCACTCCGCCGGGTCAGCCCGTCGGTGCCGAGGACGAGCAGGTCGCCCGCCTGGAGCGTGACCTCGGCCTGGCCGTAGGACGCCCCGTGGGTGGCGCCGAGCAGCACCCCCTCCGGTGCGCTCAGCGCCCGTCCCGTCCCGTCGCGGAACAGCAGCGGGGCGGGGTGGCCGGCCTGGGACCAGGTGAGCCTGCGCCCGGCGGGTTCGTAACGACAGCAGACCGCGCTGCCCAGGGCGGGCTGCACGGTCGTCTCCAGAAGCTGGTTGAGGTGGCCCATCAGGGGGCCGGGGCCGATGCCCGCGACGGCCATTCCACGCAGCGCGCCGAGCAGCATCGCCATGGCGCCGGTCGCCGTCACCCCGTGACCCGTGAGGTCGCCGACGGTCAGTAAAGAGGTGCCGTCGGGGAGTCCGAGCGCGTCGTACCAGTCGCCGCCGATGAGGGCGCTGGAGGAGGACGGCAGATAGTGCGCGGCGATGTCGAGCGCGCCGGGGCCGCCCTGCGGGAGCCGCAGAGAGCCGCGCCACGGGGGCAGTACGGCTTCCTGCAGCTCGACCGCGAGCCGGTGCTCGGTCTGGGCGATGTGGCGTTGGCGCTGCAGACAGTCGCGGCTCTCCCGCACGGCTCGCTGACTGCTCCGCAGCTCGCTCACGTCGCGCAGGACGGCCCACATCGAAGCGGTGCAGCCGTCGGCGTCGAGCACCGGTTCGCCCATCATGTGGAGCGTGCGGACCCGGCCGTCGGTCCGTACGATCCGGAACTCCCCGTCGATCGGGCGGCCGTCCACCAGGGCGCCCGTCACCATCGAGGTGAGCAGGGCCTGGTCGTCGGCGAACACCATGGTGGGCAGCTCGTCGAGGGACATGCCGCCGCTCTCGGGGGGGCGCCCGAAGATCTGGAAGAGCTCCTCGGACCAGCTCACCGCGTCGGTCAGCAGGTTCCATTCGGCGCTGCCGACCCGGCTGAGCAGGGTGCCGGCGCCCGGATCGTCGCTGAACGCGCTCTCGACGGCGAGGGCTGCCGCGTCCTCCTCCTCGGCGCTCAGGCCCTCGCGCAACTGGTCCAAGTGCGAGCCCAGGTCGTCGAGTTGATGGACCGCCAGATCGCACAGGGCGCGCTGCCAGCGGCCCTGCGGGTCGTCGTCGTCCACGAGCGCGTCGCGGCGCACCGCGTCCACGCCCCCGCGCAGCCGACGGGTCTGCGTGATCAGTGCGTCGACCGTGCCCCGCTCGGGCGGTTGTGGCGCGGGACGGTCCGCGAACAGATGGGACGGCATGACGTTCTCCGATGCGGCCGCGGTAGAGCCTGGTCTGATGAAGTGGACCGGTAACGACTGTTGCACAGGGAGCGATGCCCCGTAAGGGATTTGGCAACACTCGATACGGTGGTGCTTTTGGCATATGCCAAAGGCGAGCGGTTTCGCCTGTCGTGAGCGGGGATTACCGCCGGGCATATGCGAACGGGGCGATCGACCGGCTTCCCGCGGCATCGACCGGACGGTGCACGAGCGGCGCCCGGGCGCCCCCCTGTCCAGCCCGCCGACTAGGCCTGCGTGGAAGCCGATTGGCCCGGCCGGAGCGCGAGGGCGGCCGCGCAGAGCACGGCCCCGGCCGCGCCCGCGGCGGAGGCCGAGCACTGCTCGACCAGGGACGTGGCGGCCGCCCCCGCCACGACGGCCGCCAGGCGCCCCGCCACCCAGTGGTCCGCGTCCCGCGCCTCCCGCTTCGCGAGCCGCCCCGCGAGCCCCGTGAACGTACCGGTGAAGTACGTGGTCGGGGTGCCCCACGCCCGTGCCTGCACCCCCATCGCAAGGGCCGCCGCGAGCAGCAGCACCAGCTGCGGGCCGAGCGAGCGCCCGAGCCCCAGCGCCCAGCCGGCCGCCGCCAGCGTCAGCAGTACGGTCTGGGCCGCGAGCAGCAGCCGGGGCGCGAGGCGGCCGGCCGCGAGGGCGGCCCCGGCCGAGCCGAGGGCGTACCCGAGCAGCGCGGTCAGGGCGCGGGGAACCGCCTCGCGGTCCCCGGCGCCCACCGATGCGCCGACCAGGACGAGGTTGCCGGTCATGACCCCCGCGAACACTTTCCCCAGACAGAGGAACGCGAACGCGTCGGTGGCTCCGGAAGCCGCGGAAAGGACCAGGAGGAACTTTTCGTCGGACCGGGCGGCAGAAGTTGTCGTGATCGCGGAACTCATCAGCGCATTCTCGTCTCCTTAGCAGGACGGAGGCGGCAGGAACCCGGACCCGCGTGGCAAGTCCACGACAAGAGTCCACTACGGTCCCTGTGAGTACACCGGCCCACGCGCGTCGTGGGCCTCACGGGAGGAAGAGCATGAAGATCGACTGGGACCGGCGCACCTGTGCGCGCCGCGGCCATGTGACGTACGCGCCGCAGGAGGACGTGCTGCGCGACCGGTTGCGGGCCGACACCGGTCTCGGCGAGGCCTGGCGCTGTCTGCGCTGCGGTGACTTCGCCCTGGGCGCCCCGCACGGTTCCGGCCCGGCCGACGAGGCGCCGCTGGTGCCGCGCGGCAAGGTCCTGCGCGATCTGTTCATCCTGCGCTTCCTGGCCGTCGAGCGGGCCGTGCGCGGCGTCTTCATCGTCCTTGTGGCGCTCGCGGTGTGGAAGTTCAGCAACAGCCAGGACTCGGTGCGCCGGTTCTTCGACGAGTACCTGGACGTGTTCCGGCCGGTCTTCCGCCACTTCCACTACGACCTGGACCACTCGCCGGTCGTCGGCACCATCCAGAAGACCTTCGACTACAAGCACTCCACCCTGCTGATCGTCGCGGTGGCGCTGCTCGTGTACGCGCTGATCGAGATCGTCGAGGGCGTCGGCCTGTGGCGGGCCAAGCGGTGGGCCGAGTACCTCACCGTCGTCGCCACGGCGATGTTCCTGCCCCTGGAGATCTACGAGCTCACCGAGAAGATCAGCTGGGTGAAGATCGCCACTTTGACGATCAACATCCTCGCGGTCCTCTACATCCTGCTCGCCAAGCGCCTGTTCGGCCTGCGGGGCGGGCTCGCCGCGTTCGAGGCGGAGCGCCACAGCGCCTCGCTCATCGAGGTCGAGACGACGGCGGGCGTCGCGGCGCACAGCTGAGGCGTACCGATCTCGCATCCGGTGCAGATACAGCCGGTACAGATACAGACAGCGTGCGGCGGGTCAGCCGCACCGAGCTTCCCTGGGGGATGACAACCATGAACGCACCGCACTCCACGACCGCTTCGAGGACCGGCCGGGGCCCACTGCGCCGCGCCGCCGTGCTGCTCGCCCTGCTGCTGGGCACCGCCCTGGTGGCGGGACCGGTCACGGCCGAGGCCGCGCCCCGGACCACGGTCGTGGCCTCGACGGCCCAACAGGCCGCCTCCGTAGGGGACGTGGCGCGGCCGGACCAGGCGGCGGGGCAGGCAGGCCGTCACACCGTCGCGGGCAAGTCGAGCGTCCTCGTGTCGAAGAGCAGCGAGAAGTCCAAGAAGTCCAGCAAGTCCAAGAAAAAGAAGAGCAGCTTCTTCAAGAAGCTCGGGATCTTCCTGCTGATCCTGGTGATCCTCTTCATCGCGTTCGTCGTGTTCGTGATCTGGTTCATCGTGAGCCGGCTGCGCAGGCGCCGCGACCGGCACTGACAGCTCAGTCGCCGGGCCGTCGACGCATCCGCTGCCCGACCGTTCCGCCGTCGGTCTCCCACCAGGGCCGTACGAGCTCGGTGTCCTCCGGCCGTCCCTCCACCGGGGCGGCCGGAGCCAGTTCCGCGTCCAGGCGGCGGTCGAGCACCACGCGCTGGGCGCGGTCGGCGCGGGACCACTGCACCAGGATCGCCAGCAGGAACGGCAACGACACCAGCTCGGCGATGGTGATCATCGCGCCGCCGCCGATTTGCTGGTCGCGGTGGACGTCGGGTGCCCAGGCGGGTGCGTGATGGAGGTACCAGGCGCCCGCGATCAGGGTGCTGTGGGTCATCACCACGATGCCGGGCACGGCGTCGATCAGGCCGTCGACGAAGACGAGCGCGGCCCGCACCGGGTGGCTGCACCAGGCGGGCAGCGCCTCCTCGCGGGTGAGCACCGGCAGCACGAACAGGCTCCCGGCGAGCAGCAGCTGGAGGTACATCAGCTCGTGCAGCGGGCCGTGCCGCAGCGCGCTCTCGAAGTACGGCGTGAAGTAGATGCACAGCTCGGAGGCGAGCACCAGGACGGTGCTGACCAGCGGGAAGGTGAGGAACCTGACCAGGCGCCCGGTCATCGCGGCCTTCAGGCGCCCTGCCCCGCGCTCGGGCAGCGCGAGCACCCCGAGCCGCAGCGGGTCGCCGAGCGCGAGGCCGAGCGGCGCGACCAGGTCGAGCAGGACGTTCTGCACGGCGGCCGGCCAGAACAGCTCGGTGTCGTACACCGCGAGCGCGGACATCGTGGCGACGGCCAGGCTGCCGAGGCCGAGGAACGCGAAGGCCAGACCGCGGGGCAGCGGCCAGCGCTCGCCCCGGCGGCGCAGCCGCAGCACGCCCCAGCCGTACAGGCCGCCCAGGACGACGATCACAAGGAGCGCCGCCGCGTCCGGCTCCCACACCGACAGCAGCCGCCCCGTCGTCAGCTCGGGCAGGCCGCCCGTCGCCTCGCTCAGCGTCATACCGGACATCCGGCTCGGTCTCCTCACCGGCCCGTGACGTACGACGGGCCGCCCACACGCTAGCCCCGCCGGGCCGGGACCCTCGCACCGGCCCCCGCGTGCTCGGCCGAAGGTAGGGATTCGGCCGAAGAACATGTAGACGTCATAGGTGCCCGAGGCATGTAGTGGAGATCGGCAAGACGGAACCCTTCGCTTGCGAGGTCTACATGACAGGCAGCAACACCAGCGTCAACACGGACCACTCCGCCACCGACACCGGCAGTGTCGCCTTCCCACAGGACCGCAGCTGCCCCTACCACCCGCCCACCGCATATCAGCCGCTGCGCGACGAGCGCCCGCTCGCCCGCGTCCAGCTCTACGACGGCCGCACCGTGTGGATGGTCACCGGGCTCGCCGAGGCGCGCGCCCTGCTCGCCGACCCGCGGCTCTCCTCCAACCGCGAGAACCTGGCCTTCCCGTCGCCGACGGCCCGCTTCGCCGGGATCCGCAGGCGCCGCACGGCACTGCTCGGAATCGACGACCCCGAGCACGCGGCGCAGCGCCGGATGCTCATCCCCAGCTTCACCCTCAAGCGCACCGCCTCGCTGCGGCCGCAGATCCAGCGGACCGTGGACGAACTGCTCGACCGGATGATCGAGCAGGGGCCGCCCGCAGACCTGGTCGGCGCCTTCGCGCTGCCCGTGCCGTCGATGGTCATCTGTGCGCTGCTCGGCGTCCCCTACGAGGACCACGACTTCTTCGAGGACCAGTCCCGCAAGCTCCTGCGCGGGCCGGAGACCGCCGACGTGGAGGCGGCCCGCGACGCGCTGGAGGACTACTTCGTCCGGCTCATCGACCGCAAACAGAAGGAACGCGGCGACGGACTGCTCGACGAACTCATCGAGCAGCGCCTGAACGAAGGGACCCTTGACCACCAGGAACTGGTCGATTTCGCCACCATCCTGCTGGTGGCGGGCCACGAGACCACCGCCAACATGATCTCGCTGGGTACGTTCACACTCCTCCAGCACCCGGACCGGCTGGCCGAGCTGCGCTCCGATGCGGCGCTCATGCCGGCCGCGGTCGAGGAACTCCTGCGCTATCTGTCGATCGCCGACGGGATGCTCAGGGTGGCCCTGGACGACATCGAGATCGACGGCCGGACCATCCGCGCCGACGACGGCGTCGTCTTCTCGACGTCGATCATCAACCGGGACAACGCCAGCTACGAGGCCCCGGACCAGCTGGACTGGCACCGCACCAGCCGCCACCATGTCGCGTTCGGCTTCGGCATCCACCAGTGCCTCGGCCAGAACCTGGCGCGGGCGGAGATGGAGATCGCGCTGCGCTCCCTCTTCGACCGGCTGCCCGGGCTGCGCCTGGCGGTGCCCGCCGACGAGATCCCGTTCAAGCCGGGCGACACCCTCCAGGGCATGGTCGAACTCCCCGTCGCCTGGTAGCGCGACACAAACCGACGGAAAGGAGCCGCACATGCGGATCGGCATCGACAAGGACGTCTGTATCGGCGCGGGACAGTGCGCGCTGACCGCCCCGAGCGTCTTCACCCAGGACGACGACGGGTTCAGCGCCCTGCTGCCCGGCCGCGAGGACGGCGGCGGCGACCCCCTGGTCCGCGAAGCCGCCCGGGCCTGCCCGGTGCAGGCCATCACCCTTCACGACTAGCCGAACATCCGGTTTCGGTCACTCCGAGCCGGTGATCATCCGCTGCACAGCCGGCGCGTACAGATCCGCCAGCTGCTCGGGCGTGGCGCGTTCCCCGGCGCCCGGCCGGTGCAGACTGAGGGTCGCGCCCAGGCCAAGGAGCAGACCGGCGATCAACTCGGCCCTCAACTCGCTGTCCCCGCCGCGCAGTTGACCGGCCAGCCGGGACGTGACCTGCTCGCGGAACCGCTCCCGCAGCAGTGTCCGTTCGTCCACGTTCCCCAGCGAGAACACCGCGCGAAGCAGCGGATCCCCCTGATCCTCGCGCCGCATCCGCACCATCGTCAGGACCATGTGCCGGCCCAGCCCGTCGAGGGGGGCCGCGAACAGCGCGTCGGCTGCGGGCTCGAAGTCCGCGACCGTGTGGAAGAGCCGCTCCTTGCTGCCGAACCGTTTGACGATGAGTGAGGCGCTGACCCCCGCGTCGGCGGCGATCGAACGCATCGTGACCTCCGCGTACGGGCGCAGCGTGAACGCCCGGCGGGCCGCCCGCAGGATCGCGTCCCTGCCCGTCCCGGTGTCGCCGCCGGTGGCCGGCTGCCCCGTCATGCGCTCTCCTCGGCCGTCGTACGTCCCGTCGCTCCCTCGGCACGGTCCGCCCCGACGGTACCGGGGGCGGGGGTGGCGCGGCCCGGCAGGAACAGCGTGGCGACGAGCGCGGAAAGCGCCGCGCCGGCGGCGATCAGGAACACCAGGAGATAGGCGTGCAGCGTCGGTGCGGTGTGCCCGCCGGCCTCGAAGGTGACGTTCGCCAGGACCGCGGCCACCACCGCGCTGCAACAGGCCTGGCCGACCGAGCGCATCAGGGTGTTGAGCCCGTTGGCGGCGCCCGTCTCGCTCACCGGGACCGCGCGCATCACCAGGGCGGGCAGCGCCGAGTACGCGATCGCGGTGCCGCAGGCCACCACCGTGGCCCCCGCGATGATCAGCGGCAGGCTGTGGCTGGTGAAGAACCGCACCCCGTAGCCCACCGTCATGACGGCGGCCGCGAGCGCGAGCGCGGCCTTCGGGCCGTACTTCGCCGAGATCCTGGCCGACACCGGGGACAGCGCCACCATCGCGAGCCCGCCCGGCAGCAGGCAGAGCCCGCTGACCACGATGGACGCGCCGAGCCCGTACCCCGTGGCCTTCGGCTCCTGCACCATCTGCGCGGTGACCAGGGAGTTGGCGTAGAAGGCGAAGCCGATGAGCAGAGCCGCCACATTGGTGAGCAGCACCGCGGGCCGCGCCGAGACCCGCAGGTCGACCAGCGGCGAGCGGGTGCGCAGCTCGTACGCGCCCCACAGCGGCCAGATCACCACGGCCGCGCCGAGCAGCGCGAGGGTGCGCGGCGAGGTCCAGCCCCAGTCGGCGCCCTGGGTGATGGCGAGCAGCACCGCGACCAGCCCCGCCGAGAGGCCGAGCGCGCCCACGGCGTCGAACCGGCCGCGCGAGCGCAGCGGCGACTCCGGCACGCACCACAGGACCAGGGCGATGTCGAGCACGCCGAGCGCGGCAGACGCCCAGAACATGCTGTGCCAGTCGAAGTGCTCGACGACCAGCGCCGCGACCGGCAGTCCCACGGCCGCGCCGATGCCAAGGGTCGAACTCATCAGGGCCACCGACGAGAGCACCTTCGCGGGCGGCAGCTCGTCCCGCATGACGCTGATGCCCAGCGGAATCACCGCGAGCGCCGCCCCCTGCAGGGCGCGGCCCGCGATCAGGACCCCGATGTGCGAGCTCGAAGCGCACATCACCGAGCCCGCCGTGAGCACCCCGAGCGAGACGAGCAGCAGCCGCCGCTTGCCGTACATGTCGCCGGCCCGGCCGAGCACCGGCGTGAAGACCGCCCCGGTGAGCAGCGTGACCGTGACCAGCCAGCTCGCCGCGGCCGGGGTGCTGCCGGTCAGCGCGGGCACATGCGGAAGGAGTGGCACCACCAGCGTCTGCATGACGGCCACGACCACACCGCAGAACGCGAGGACCCCGACGAAGAAGCGGGGGCGCGGCGGGTCGGCGGCCGCGGGTATCGCTGGGGGCATGACTCTCCGTACGACTGGAATGCGGGCAGGGGTGTGCAGGGGTGCACGTCTGTTCACCCCCCAGGGTAAACGCTTGTGCACCCCTGGTGCCCGCCCCTGCGGATTCTCCTCGGGGTCAGTCGTCGGCGCTCCGCTGCCTGCGGTAGTGCCGGGCGGCGCGGGCCCGGTTTCCGCAGGAGGGCTTGCACCACTCCTGGCGGCCGTGGCTCTTGAGGAAGTAGCGCACACAGCGCGGCGCCGTGCAGGCCCGCAGCCGCTCGCGCTCCGGACCGGTCAGGAAGCCGACGCTCGCGCGCGCGAGCGCCGCGAGCAGCCGCTCGCGCGGCGCGGGGTGGGCCGACTGCTGCCGCACCGCGGGAGGGCCCTCGACCTCCCACTCCAGCACGGGAGTCACAGGTTCCAGGGCGGCCGCCGCGTTGATCCGGGACAGGGCCTCGTCGAGGGGGAGCAGCCGCTGCGCGTCGGCGGGGCTCGGCGGTCCCGGGCGCACGGCCCGCGCGAACAGGGCCCGTACGGCCTCGCGCAGCGCGACGAGCGCGAGCCTCAGTTCCTCGTCGGCCTCCCGTGCGAGCCGCTCGGCGTCGAAGACCCCGACGGTGACGTGCTCGGCGAGCACAGGGGCCGCTTCCGCGAGCCAGCGCTTCGTGCCGTCCAGCGTGTCCAAGTCGTCGGCGACCCCGCCGTCCCCGTCGTGGCGAATCGTGCTCGCCAGCTCCAGCGCCAGACCGCGCTCCATGACCGCCCCTTTCCCGGCCGGGTCCGGACCCCTTGATCCCTCCCGTCGCCACACCCTAAGGTCCCTAACGGATACGGCAAAGTTTTCCGTTAGGTCACAGGGGGGCGGAGTGCCGCCCGAGGAGGGGAACCGGACGATGACGTTGTTGCTCGCCCACATCAGCGACCTGCATCTGGACGGCACCGAAAGGTCCGTGGAACGCGCGACCCGTGTCATGGACCACCTGCGGTCCCTGCCGCGGCAGGTCGACGCGGTCCTGGTCACCGGCGACATCGCCGACCACGGCGCCGAGTCCGAGTACGAGGAGGCCGCGCGCATCCTGACCGCGCCCTTCCCGGTCCTGACCTGTCCCGGCAACCACGACGAGCGGGCCGCCTACCGCAAGGCCCTGCTCGGCGAGACGCCCGAGGACGGCCCGGTCAACCGCGTCCACCACGTCGCAGGCTCGGCGATCCTGATGTGCGACGCCTCCGTCCCGGGCCGCGACGACGGCAGGCTGGACGCGGCCACGCTGAAGTGGATCGACGGCACGCTCGCCGCGCTGCCCGGGGACACCCCGGCATTCATCGCCTTCCACCAGCCGCCCGTCGAGGTGCACCACCCGCTGCCCGACAACGCGATGCTCCAGGAGCCCGAGGAACTGGCGGCGCTGATCGCCGCACACCCGCAGGTGGTGGCCGTCCTCACCGGGCACGCCCACACGGCGGTGGCCACCACCTTCGCCGACCGTCCGCTCCTGGTCGGACCCGGTGTCACCTGGACGCTGCGGCTGCCCTGGGAGGGCGACGACCCGGCCGACCGCGGCCAGCCGCCGGGCCTCGCCTTCCACATCCTGGGCGACGACCGACGGCTGACGACGCACTATCGGGTGGTGGTTTAGCCCCGCGCCGCCGGTTCCGGCAGCGGCGTGCCCGCACATGTCGTGTCCTTCGCGGGCAGCGTGCCGTCGAGGAGGTAGTTCTCGACGTAGGCGTCCGCGCACGTGTTGCCGGTCTGGAACTGGCCGTGGTCGCCGTCGTCCACGGTGATCAGGCGGGAGCCCGCAAGCCCGCGATGGGCTCGCAGCGCGCCCTCGTAGTAGGTCGCCGGATCGTGCGTCGAGTTGAGCATCAGGACCGGCGGCAGTCCCTTGCCGGTCACCTTGATGTGCGGCGCCTTCGATCGCGGCCAGTTCGCGCAGACGGCGGCGAACGTCAGCTCCTTCGCCCCGGCGAGGGGGTTGACCCGCGGCGCCTCGGCGCTCTTGTCCACCCAGTACCGGCTGTCGCGCGTCCACGGCGTGTCGCCGCAGGTGACCGCGGCGAAGTCGGCGAAGAAGTTGGCGCCGTAGAAGTGCCGCAGCTGCTCGGCGGCGTTCTTCTTCGCGTCCGCCGGAGCGCTGTCGGGGTGTTCGAGCAGACCCATCAGCGAGGCGAAGTCCCGGAATCTGTCGCCCGCGCTGTACATCGCGTTCGTCGCGGCGGAATCGAGGTGGTTGGGAGTGATCACCGTCCCGTCGAGGTCGAGCGGGCGGTCGTGCAGCGCGGCCCGCAGCCGCTCGTAGGACGCCTTGGCCTCGGCCGGGGTGCGGCCCTGGTGATAGGTGGCGTCGTTCTTCGCCAGCCACGGCAGGAAGTCCTGCTCGAAGCGGCGCTGGAAACTCATCGGCTGCCCGGTCATGAACGACTGCCAGCTGCCGGTGAAGTCGACGTTGCTGTCGAGGACGACCCGCTCGACCCGGCGCGGGAACTCGGTCGCGTAGTACGCCCCGAGGACGGTGGCGTAGGACGGCCCGTAGTAGGACACCTTGTCCACGCCGAGCAGCGACCGGTACAGGTCCATGTCGTGCACGGCCTGGTCGGTGGTGATGTACGGCAGCAGACCGCCCGAATTGCGCTCGCAGTCCGCCACGAAGTCGCGGGCCCTCTCGAAGGTGGCCCGCACCGCCTGCGGCGAACGGTCCCGCAGGTCGCCGCTGTTGAAGAGGCCGTCGACCTTGTCCTGGTCCGAGCAGACCACGTTCGTACTCGCCCCGACCCCGCGCTGGTCGAAGCTGACGACGTCGTACGCGGCCGAAAGCTTCGGGCTGAGCTTGGTGAGTCGGGCCGGGCGTTGGTAGCCCGAGGAGCCGGGTCCGCCCGCCGCCATCATGAGCACGCCCTGCCGCTTGGCCGGGTCGGTCGCCCGGTGCCTGGACACCTGGATGCTGAGGCTCGGCCCGGCATCGGGGTGGTACCAGTCCCGGGGTACGGACATCGTGGCGCACTCCAGCGTGCCGGACACGCACGGCTGCCAGTCGAGCCGCTGAAGCCGGTAGCGGTCGGGCACGGTGCTCTTCGCGGCGGCGCTCGCCACACCGGCCGGCAGGGCCGCCGCGGCGAGCAGCCCGCACGCGGCGGCCGCGGCCCACCGGGCCGGCTTCCTGAACAACTGCATGTGTTTCTCCCCCGTTGGGATCGCTCCCCTTGCGGTGAATGGGTCGTGGAGATCGTCCACCGCCACGGCACCCTGCCGCGATCCAGCCACCACCCGGATCGGGGGTGGCACGGATGCCACCCCCGGGGTGATTCAGGGACCCGGCGGCGGGAACGGCACGGCGCTCAGGACCGGCAGCAGCTCCTCCTCCTCGTAGGCCAGGTGTGCGGTCAACTCCTTTGTCATCGCGTCCAGTTGAGTGCGGAAGCCGAAGGGGTCGGCGGTGCTGAGCGTGTCGATCAGGGCGACGAGGTCACCCTGGATGCGGGCCACCGTCCGGTGCTCCTCGCGCAGCCGCTCCAGGGCGTCGCGCAGCGCGGGACGGTACTGCGCGAGGCCCGGGAACATGTGGTTGTCCTCGGCGGTGTGGTGGAACTCCAGAGCCTGGCAGAACGCCAGGCAGTGCTGGCGCAGTTGGAGGCCGAGCCCCGGCGCCGGGGCGTCGCCCGGGCCCTCGTGAGCGGCCCGCGCCGCGAAGTACGCGTCGGCCTCGGCGGCGACGTGCCGCAGCTGGGTACGCAGCCAGGTGTGCACCTCCATGAGCTTGTCGGCCAGGTTGTTGACCTCGCGCGGCGCCTCGGGTCCGGGCTCCGGACGTTCCAGAACCACGACCGGCAGGGTCCGCTCCGTCGCGGCCTGGTACCCGCCGTAGCCGGGAGCCACGTGCACCACCCGCGCGAACAGCCGCTCGCGGCGCGCCCCTTCGGCGGGAACGGCGATCGCTTCGAACTGCTCGGCGGCGAGTTCCACCCGCACCGTGGGGTGGGCCAGCAGGTTGTGGTACCAGTCGGGGTGGCTCGGCGCGCCGAGGTTGGAGCCGACGACCATCAGGCGGCCGCCGTCCCGGACGTAGCCCAGGGGGACGGTGTGCGGGGCACCGGACTTCGCGCCGGTGGTGGTCAGCAGGAGGGTCACCGCCCTCGAAGGGGCCACCGACCTTTCCGGCGTTGGCCCGGAACTCCTCGATGACGCGCTGGTTGAAGGACAGGGGCATGCGGTGTGGGATCTCCAGACAATCGGGATGTGGGGGTGCTCGCGATGGGCGTGGCAACACCGTCCCCGGTACGCGCGGCGGACGGTCGCCGAAGGGCGGCGGCCGTCACGGAAGGCGGGGCGTAGTGGGTCGTCGCACGGCGGTGCGGGGCACCGCTCGGGACGGGTGGACGGCGTGCGCGCAGGCTGCCGTCAGGCGGGGGATGCGGAGTGTGAACTCATGACACGGTCCCTCGGAAAGGGTGCTCGCCCGACTGCCGGCCGGCCCACTGCTCTTTGACCGGCGTCACGCGACACGCGGGCCATTACAGCCAGCAGCGGCGTACGCTGTCAACCGGCGGCCCGGCACGACTTTGGCCGTCTCAGGCTTCCGCGAGCGTGTTCCAGAACATCGACTCGTACGTCTGGAGCAGCCGTCCGTAGTGCGCCCCGCTGCCGACGCCCTCGCCGTGTTCGTCGTCCGAGCCTGCGGCGACGGCCGCGACGGCCTGCTGTTCGAGCTCGGGGGCCGGGCCCGCGAAGAAGTCGAAGAAGCCGCACGCCTGGTCGGTGAATCCGTAGCGGGTGCGCAGCGCCGCGGACACCCGCGCGCAATAGCCGCCCCACGCCGCGAAGTTGGCGGTGAGCGCGAGGGCCACGCTCGGCGGTTCGCCGTTCAGGGCCAGCCACGCCACATAGGCCGGATAGGCCTGGCAGCCGGCCTTCGGCTCGTACTGGCCGATGGCCTGAGGGGTGAGCCCGCAGGCGCTCTCGTACGCGCCGAGCCGTTCGAGTGCCAGCGTCTCGCCCACGACGAGCGAGCCGAAGAACTCAGCGCACGCCGTGCCCTTGCCCGAGCGTTCGGCCAGGAGCTCGAAGGCGCGCCGGTCGGAGGCGATGATGTGGCGCTGCTCCAGGGCGAGCCCGGCGAGCGCGGACAGCGGCGCGGTCCCGGCCTCGATGAGCGGTACGAGCCGGTTGTCGTCCGCCGCCGGGGCGAGCGCGGCGGACGTCGCCGCGATGATGTCCTTGGCCGTACGCGTCTGACGAGTCATCGGGGACCCTCTTCGCAGGAATGCCGGTGCGGTCCCGACCAGCGTCTCACGCGGCCCCTCCTTCGCGCGCTCACCAGGTGAGGGGGAGTCGGCGAAGCCCGCACACCCGGCTTCCCGTCGTCCAGGTCAGCTCCTCGGCGGGGACGGCGAGCGCGAGCCCCGGCAGGCGTCGTACGACCGCTTCGAGGGCGGTCCGGACCTCCACCCGGGCGAGGTGCGCCCCGAGGCAGAAGTGCGGGCCGTGGCCGAAGGAGAGGTGCTTGTTGCCGGCGCGGCGGATGTCGAGGCGGCCAGGATCGGGGAACCGCACGGGGTCCTGATTGGCGGCCGCCATCGGGGCGAGCACCCCCCGGCCCCGGGCCACCGTGGCGCCCGACGGCAGGGTCACATCGGCCGTCGCCACCCGCAGCAGCGCGCCGTGACCGGGAATCTGCAGGCGCAGGATCTCCTCGACCGCGTCCGGAAGGAGCCCCGGAGCGGCCCGCAGCGCGGCGAGCTCGGCAGGGTTGCGCAGCAGGGTGAGGACGCCGCGCGCGATGACATGGGCGGTGGTCTCGTGACCCGCGACGATGAGCCCGCGCACCATCCGCCCGAGCTCCGCCTCACTGAGCCGGTCGCCCTCGTCGCGCGCCTCGATCAGCGCGTCGACGAGGTCGTGGCCCGGTGCGTGCCGATGGCCGGCCACCAGATCGTCGACGTACGCGCCGAACTCGGCGGCGGCCCGCCGGCGTTCTCCCGCCCCGTCCGGCGTCAGCGAGAGCAGCGTGTCCGACCAGGCCCGGAAGAGCCCGCTGTCCTTGGCCGGTACCCCGAGCAGCCGGCAGATCACCTCGACGGGCAGCGCGAACGCGTACGAGGCAAGGAGGTCGGTGGGCGGGCCCGCCGCCACGATGCCGTCCAGCAGTTCCTCGGCGACGGCCTGAACGTGCGGGCGCCAGGCCTCCGCGCGGCGCGGCGTGAACGCGCCCTGCACGATGCGCCGCAGCCGCGCGTGCTCGGGACCGTCCATGCCGGTCAGCGCGTGCGGATCGTCGCCCAACGCCTCGCCGGGCAACATCCGGGGCGCCCCCGGATAGCGGAGGTTGCGCGAGAAGGAAGCGCCCGCGAGCACCTCGCGGATGTCGTCGTACGCCGTGGCGAGCAGCACCTCGTCGCCGCTGGGCAGCGTGACGGGCCCCAGCGGACACTCCGCGCGCCGCCGCCGGTACTCCTCTGGGCAGCCGCCCAGCGGACCGGGCGGGAAGGGAAACGATCCGCCGGCGTGCGGGGGTTTCAGCGCCTCGGCCATGACTGCGGCTCCTCTCGGCCTGTCGCCCATACCTGTCGGACGGCTGAGCCGAGCATCGCACCTGACATACCGTCACGTCATCGGCCGGGCGCCCAGGAAAGTTGCCCTAGGGAACGATTCAGGCCAGGCGGTCCTCAGGCGGGCACGGAGGCGGACCGGCGCCTTCGGCGGCGGTCCCGGGTTCTGTCGCGCTGCGGCCACAGCAGTACGTATGCCGTGGAGACGACCACGAACGCGAGCCGGATCAGCCCCCGCGCCGCATCGTCCGGCACCACGAACACGCTCCCGTACAGCGTCAGAAGCGCGAGCCAGCTCCACCACGGGACCAGCCGGCGCTGCCCGATCACATCCCAGAGCAGGGTCCCGAGCAGGACCGACGCCGTGTAGTACGTGTAGACGCTGGGGTCCAGGACGATCCGCGCGTTAGCGCCGAGCAGCACCACCGCGGCCCACCGCCCCCGCCACACCGCGATCGCGCCGAGCAGCAGGCCGAGCGCCGCCTGGGCGGGGCGGTCCCAGCCGGGCGTCTCGGCGTCGGCGACCCCGAGCCAGCGCAGCGCGGACGCGGGCTGGTTGGGTATCGCGAAACCGGCGGCCGACATCGAGTGCGGATTGTTGAGGAAGAACGGCGCCCAGGCGACGGCGACCACCGCCGCGCCCCACAGCGCGGCCCGCAGCCACTGGTGGCGCGGCAGCGCGAAGAGCAGCGCGGCGAACGTCACCGCGGTGGGCTTGGAGTCCATCGCGAGCGCGAGCCACACCCCGGTGCCCACCGCGCTGTCGCGGGTCACCGAGCGGACGGCGAGCGCGGTGAAGAACAGCGCGAGCACGTCGTCGAGGTGGCCGAAGCGCACCGACACCTCGATCCACATCGGGATGAAGGCGAGCCCGGCGATGAGCACCCGCTGCCGCAGCCGCTGATGGTTGGTGCCGGTCCCCAGGAAGTACCAGGCGGCGCTGCGCCCGGCGATCACCACGATCACCAGGCCGAGCACCGACATCAGGAGCGCGGCAAGGAACTGGCCGGTCCGCTCGGGGAACGGGTTGAAGAGCCCCGCCGTCAGGAAGCTGACCGGGCCCATCTGGAGCTCGGGGTGGTGGGCGTAGAGGTTGAGGCCGCCGGTGCCGTCACCGGAAGGGCCCTGGAAGATGAGCTGGCCGCCGGCCCGCAGATAGTGCCAGGAGAAGCCGCCGTGGGGCTCCACCACGGCGAACCACAGAGCGGTCCATGCGGAGAGCAGGATCAGATGCATCCTCTGACTGATGGCCGGCACGTGCGTTTCAGCTCCTGTTTCCCTGCCCGTTACGAATGGCGTCCCGTGGAGCACGGGAGGCCCCGGGGAAAGATGTCATGCGGCCCGAGTCCGTTCTCACAGTGGGTCCACATGTGCTCGTTGCCACATCCCGCCGAGCCCGAGCGCTGGGTGCACGGGCCTGGCCGATACCTCTTACTGAGAGATAAAATGGGGGCATGGCTGTCGAAGAGGCCGAGCCGTTCGACGACTCCTTCGCCGATGTGCTCGCCGGTGTCCAGCGGCTCATCCGGCGAAGACTGCGCCGCGGCCTGACCGTGCCCCGGCTGCGCGGCGCCCACATCGAGCTGCTCCGGCTCGTCACCACCCGGCCCGGCATCGGCGTTTCGGCCGCCGCCAAGGAGCTGTACCTCGCGGGCAACTCGGTCTCCACGCTGGTCAATCAGCTGGTGAGGGACGGGTACATGCGGCGCGAGACCGATCCGGGCGACCGCCGCTCGGCCCGGCTGTACGCGACGCCCGCCGCGGTCGAGCGGCTGCGCGACTGGCAGCGGCGCCGCGCCGCGCTCGTACGCGACCAGGTGGCGCGCCTGGACGCGGCCGACCGGGCCGCGCTCGCCGCGGCCCTGCCCGCCCTGCGCCGGCTCGCCGAGAACCTGCATGAGGAAGCGGAGGAGTCATGAGCGACGACGACGCGGTGATGTGCGCGGGCCTTGAGTACGCGTTCGGCGAGACCAGGGCGGTCGACGGGCTCGACCTGTCGGTCACCACGGGCGAGGTCTTCGGCCTGCTCGGCCCGAACGGCGCGGGCAAGACCACCGCGATCCGCTGCATCACCACCCTGCTTCCGGTACCGGCGGGCCGCATACGGGTCTTCGGGCACGACGCGGCCAAGGAGCGGATGGCGGTGCGCAGGCTGCTCGGCTACGTACCGCAGCAGCTGTCGGCCGACGCGGGACTGACCGGGCGCGAGAACGTGGCCCTGTTCGCCCGGGTCTTCGACGTCCCGCGCAGGGAACGCGCCCGCCGCGTCGCGCAGGCCCTGTACGCCGTCGACCTCACGGAGGCCGCCGACCGCATGGCCCGCACCTACTCGGGCGGCATGATCCGCCGTCTCGAACTGGCCCAGGCGCTGGTCAGCGCGCCCCGCCTGCTCATGCTCGACGAGCCGACGATCGGCCTCGACCCGATCGCCCGCACCAGCGTGTGGGAGCACATCAACGCGGTGCGCCGGGCCACCGGCATGACCGTCCTTGTGACCACCCACCACATGGACGAGGCCGACCAGTACTGCGACCGCCTCGCCCTCATGCACCGCGGCAAGATACGTGCCCTGGGCACGCCCCAGGGGTTGAAGTCCGAGCTGCGCGAGCGCCGCGGGCCCGACGATCCGCCGCCCACCCTGGAGGACGTCTTCCGCGATGTCGCAGGCCGTGGGCTCGACAGCGAGGGAGGTGACTTCCGCGATGTCCGCAGCACCCGCCGCACCGCAGCCCGCCTCGGCTGAGCCCCTCGGCACCGCGGGCGCCCTCGATCTGCTCCTCGTCCCGCCGCGGCCCCGCACGGGCTGGCGCGTCCTGCCCGCACGGGCCGGCGCCCTGTGCGCGGTCGAACTGCAAAAGCTCCGGCACGACCGCGCCGAGCTCTACACCCGGGCCGTGCAGCCCGCCCTGTGGCTGCTCATCTTCGGCGAGACCTTCACCCGCATCAAGGCGATCCCGACCGGCGGCATCCCGTACATCGACTATCTGGCGCCCGGCATCATCGCCCAGTCCGCCATGTTCATCGCCATCTTCTACGGGATCATGATCATCTGGGAGCGGGACTCGGGCATCCTCACCAAGCTCCTGGTCACCCCGACCCCGCGCTCCGCGCTGATCACCGGCAAGGCCTTCGCGGCCGGGGTGAAGGCGCTCATCCAGGCGGTCGTGGTGATCGCGATCGCCGCGCTGCTCGGGGTGGCTCTGACCTGGAACCCCCTGAAGCTGATCGGCGTCGGCGTCGCGGTCGTCCTCGGCTCCGCGTTCTTCTCCTGCCTGTCGATGTCGATCGCCGGGATCGTGCTGACCCGCGACCGCCTGATGGGCATCGGCCAGGCCATCACGATGCCGCTGTTCTTCGGCTCCAGCGCCCTGTACCCGGTGTCGATCATGCCGGGCTGGCTCCAGGCCGTCAGCAAGGCCAACCCGCTGAGCTACCAGGTCGACGCCCTGCGCGGCCTGCTGCTCGGCACCCCGACCCATCTCGGCCTCGACTACGGGGTGCTGCTGCTCGCGGCCGCCCTCGGCATCCTGGCCGCCTCCTCGCTGCTCGGCAGACTGGCCCGCTGAGCCGGCTGCCGTCATGATCGCTATGACCGAGGACGAAGCACCCTCGGGCCCCTTCGACTTCGTGCACGCGCGCCTGGTCCTGGTCCATGTGAAGGACCGGGACCGGGCGCTGCGTGCCATGCTCGGCGCGCAGCGCCCCGGCGGGAGGCGGGCTCAGGCCGCCGTGTCGTACGTGTAGTAACGGGTGTGGTCGAGGAGATCCGCCGGGGTCACGTTGTTCCACGGCCGCATCGTGTCGTGCAGGTCCACCACGTCCCGCGTCCCCGCCGTCGGCAGATAGGGCGAGCCCGGGTGCATGGCCTGCCACTGCGACCAGAGCTTGTCCACGAAGGCGTGGTGCATCCAGAACACCGGGTCGTTGGGCGAGGCCCCCGTCCCCATCTGCCCGCCGACCCACACATGGACGCGGTTGTGCAGATTGACCCCGCGCCAGCCTTCGAGGTGGTTGCGGAAGCCGTCGGACGCGCTGTTCCACGGCGCCATGTCGTACGTCGTCATGGCAAGGACGCTGTCGACCTCGGCCCGGGTCGGCAGCTGGGCGACGCCTGCGCCGAGCGCCCGGCGCAGGTAAGTGCGGCCGTCCACACGGACGTTGAGGGGCCAGCCGCCCGCGCTCTGGGCGAACGGCCCGTCCATCACCTGGCCGTCCCGGCTGCGCCCGGTGCCGCCGAGGAAGTCGGCCGCCCACAGCGAGGAACTCGGGGTGCGGTCGACCGTCCAGTCCCAGTACGGCACCGTGACCGAAGGGTCGACCGACTGCAGGGCCTGCTCGAACTCGATGAGGAATCTGCGGTGCCAGGGCAGGAACGACGGAGAACGGTGGCCGACCCGGTCACCCGTGTCGGTGTCGCTCATGATGAAGGCGTTGTGCGTGGTGACGAAGGCGTCGTACTTCCCGTTGCGCTTCAGCTGAAGCAGCGCGTCGACGAGGCGGCGCTTCTCGGTGGCGGTGAGGTGCGCCTGATTCTTGCGAACGGCCATGGCTGTGCTCCTGGTTGGGCTGGGGTGCGGATGGGCGCGTGAACGGGGCAGGTCTCGTGGGACTTGCCGCCTCGGCTCAGGCGAGCGGGACGAGGGCGGCGCCCTGGAGCTCCACCACGGCGGCGCGCGCTACCGCGCGAGGCGTGGCAAACGGCTCGTAGTGGTTCACGACGCTGATCCAGGTCCCGTCGGCGTTCTGCATCACGTGCAGTTCCTGGCCGTCTATCCGCACGGCGTACCCGCCGCCGTGGTGCATGTGCCCGGCGCCGGGCACGCCCTGTATCCGGCGCCCCTGGAACACCTCGTCGAAGGCCTCGGGCGCGCCGTGCCCCTCATGGCCGGTCTTCGCCGGACTCGTGGAGGCGTGTGCGGTGCCGGCCAGGGCGAGCCCGGCGAGGGTTCCGGCGGTGACGCCGATGGCCTGGCGGCGGGTGGGCCGGGACGGTCGGGACGGTCGAGACATAGGAATCCCCATGGATGCGTGGTGGGTTGGCAAGTGGTTCAGTGCCATCCCTACCGGCCAGGTCCACGGATCAAGAAGTCCGGCCGTATTGGTTGGCCGCTATGCGGACATGTCCCGATTCGAAGTGCAGTGTTCAACAAGGGGGTTCTTGCTGAACACCGGTCACCAGGCCGCCGATCGTGAAGATTCTTCCTGGAATATGCCAAGTCTGTGAAAATCTTGTTGCTTTGATGCTCAGGGTGTGGCTGCCCTCACGCGTGGAAGGTGACCGAAAAGGGCCCGCCCGTGTCCGGTCGTCCGAACCGGCCACGGGCGGTCACCGCCGGGCGAGGGCTGCCGCCCCCGTCCGTGCGGGTTCCGTCAGCCCACCCCGCGGGGCAGGGCCAGCGACTGGACCTGGGGAAGAGAGGCCCAGTCGTTGGAGGCGACGCTGGCGTGGGCGGCGGCGAGCCGGGCGACCCGTGCCTGGGCGTCCGCCGGTGACGGGTTCTTGTCGTCGAGGGCCGGGGCGACGTTCTGGGCGTCGGTCATGACGAGGAAGTAGTGGTGCGCGTCGTACCAGTTGGTGTCGATCGAACCGTTCGTATACGTCGCCGCATCACCGTCGAAGACCACGAACCACGGACGGATCGAGGCATCGGCGTAGCGTGAACGGGGGTCGCCCGCCTGGGCGTTGTGGACCGCGGGGAAGATCTGAGCCTGCCCCGTACGCCCCGCCGCGGCCAGGTCCCGCAGGTAGCGGGCGTACTCGACGTCCGTCCACAGGCTGTCGGTGGGGTTGCCCTCCTCGACCGTGCCCGGGATGACTTCGAGCATCACCTTGCCCGCGAGTGCCTGGCGGGTCGGCCAGTTGCCCGCGCCGGCGGCCTCGTCGAGCGTGGCGTACTGGCCGCCGCCCGGCTTGGCGAGCAGGTCCGCCGGGCGGAACACCGCCGAGCCGAGGTGGTCGCTGATCGCCTTGTCGAGCTTGGCGGGGCTCATGCCGTACGTGGCCTGGAAGCCCGCCTTCATCTCCAGCTTGATGACCAGCGGTGGGTGCCCGGGGTGGGCCGCCAGCCAGACCCGTACGTCGTCCAGGCAGCTCTCCAGGTTCTTGTTGGCGCCGCCGGTGTAGAGCTGGGCGGGGGTGGCGGCGTTCACGCAGTTGTTGCTGTTGCCCAGCGGGTTGGAGTGGCTGACTTTCCACTCCTTGGTGATGAAGTCGTCCCACACATCGAGCTCGATCATCGACGTGCCGGTGTCCAGGGCCTGTGCCAAGTAGGGGAAGGCGGCCGGGTCGTAGGTGTTGTGCAGGCCGGAGACGGTGGCCCCGGACAGCGGCAGGGTCTCGGGCCCCGCCGCGGAAGCGCTGTCGCCGGCGCCCGCCGTTGCGAGGGCGAGGCAGGCGGCGAGCGCGACGGGCAGGGCTGTCCGCAGCCGGGGCGTGAATCGTCTGGGCCGGGGATCCGACACGGGTCCTCCTAGTGGGGGTGACTCTCCGTCAGGACAGTGCCATCGTCGGGTGAATCGACGAAGACATGTCAAGTAACATGAGTTGGATTCCTCCTGTCACCCCTTGCGGCAGCTCCGGCCGCGCGGAGGCCGGACCCCCGCCTCCGGTGCGGCCGCCTAGAAGTTGAACACGGCCTCCGAACCGGCCGCCTTCATACAGGAGTTGCCGTAGGTCTGCACGTGGCTGACCCGCTTGCCGTTCCAGATGCCTTCCGCACGTACGGTGACCGGGTTCCACAGCTTGGTACAGATGCGCGGGGCGCCGCTCGCGGAGAGGGCGGTGAAGTCGCCCTGTGCGCGCCTGAGTTCGGCACAGGCCGCGGCCGGGGCGGGGTGCGTGCCCGACGGCGTCGGGGCGCAGCTGAGGGTGACCGCACGCTGGACGGAGGCGCCCTCGTCGCCAGTCCCGGGCTCGACGCTGATCACGAGCGCGGACGGCGCGTACAGGCTCATCGGCTTCATGGCGTCGGCCGGGGCCGCCGTCGCGCTGCCGAGTCCGGTACCGACAAGTCCGTTGGCCAGCAAGGCGACGGCGACGGCACTGACTGCTGCGATCTTCCGCATTTCGAACACTCCTTGGGGTTGGTTTCCGAAGAACGAACAGGAGTCTCTCTCGCGGCGGAGAGCTCCGCGCAACACACCGGAAACATTCGGTCACGCGAAGTAACCTGATGGAGCCGCGTCCATGCAGGACATCGCACGTGTGTGCAGGTCGCCGAGCCCGCCAACGTCGGCCAAAAGAAAGGCCTGTTGGGGGATCCGTGGTCGATTTCAAGGCATCGGCAGGGCTGATTCTGGGAATCTTAGGCTGAATTGTGGGCTGGTCAGAGTGTCACTCTGTGCTGGGCGGGTGGGGAGCGGCGGCAAGGGCACCCTCTAGGATCCCGGGCATGGAGCTTCGGCAGCTGCGGTACTTCGTCGCGGTGGTGGAGGAGGCCAACTTCACCCGGGCCGCCGCCCGTCTGCATGTGGCGCAACCCGGAATCAGCGCGCAGATCCGGCAGTTGGAGCGGGAGCTCGGCCAGCCCCTGCTCGACCGCACCGGCGGTTCGGTCACCACCACCGAGGTGGGCGAGGCGGTACTGCCGTACGCGCGGGCCGCGCTCGCCGCCGTCGACGCGGTGCGGCACACCGTGGACGAGTTCACCGGTCTGCTGCGCGGCCACGTCACCCTCGGTGTGGTCTCCGGCGCCGCCACCGAGGAGTTCGACGTGGCGGTCCTCCTGGCCGACTTCCACGACGCCCATCCCGACGTCGAGATCACGCTCACCGAGGACACCTCCGAGCGGATGCTCGCCGCGCTGCTCGCGGGGCGGCTCGACATCGCCCTGGTCGGGATCGCGCAGGACGCGCTCCCGCCCGGCGTCGCACTCGACGTCGTCGTCGACGAGCCCCTGGTGGCCGCCGTCGCCCCGGGCGACCCGCTCCTCGCACCCGGCCGAGGGGAGGTCCGCCTCGCCGACCTGGCGGGCCGCCCCCTCATCAGCCTGCCGCGCGGCACTGGCCTTCGCGCGGTCCTCGACCGGGCCTGCGCCGACGCCGGAATCCAGCCGCGCATCGCCTTCGAGGCAGCCTCCCCGCAGCTCCTGGCCCGCCTCGCCGTACGCGGCCTCGGGGTCGCCGTACTTCCCGCCCCGCCGCCCGGCGCGGAGTTCGCCGCGGGCCTGCGGACCCTGCGCATCGTCGAGCCGGAGCCGCGCGGCCGGATCGCCCTGGCCTGGCGCACCCGGGGCCCGGCGGGACCCGCGGGCCGGGCCCTGCTGGCCCGGCTGCGCAGCGCGCTCGTCGGGCCCGGCCCGCCCTGAGGGAAGCGCGGTGAGGGCTCACCGCGTCCTGCGCTCCGCGCGACGCCTGACCGTGCGGCGGCGCATCACCACGAGAAACGTTCCGACGACGGCGAGGCCTCCGGCCACGGAGCCCGTCACCGGCCAGGCCCACTCGTCGTCCGCCCCGCTGGTCGGCTTCGCCGCCGCCGCATGCGTGATCTGTGCCTGACGCCGGGCCGACTTGGCGGGCCGTACGGGTTCCAGCGTGCCCACCGCGTCGACGCTGTCCCATGCCTTGAAGCCCCAGTCGAGCAGGGTGCGGGCCTCCTCGTAGACCGTGAATCCGCCGCCGGCCTGCGGATTCATGACGGTCACCAGCAAGGTGCGCTCGCCCTGCCTGGCGGCGGCGATCAAGGTGTTGCCCGCGTGGGACGTGTAGCCGTTCTTGACCCCGATGATCCCCGGGTACCGCGCGATCCCGTCGGCGCCGGACAGCAGCCGGTTGGTGTTCACGATGCCGTACGAGCCGCCCTCGCCCGGGAACTGCGCCGACGCCGTCGAGCAGTACTCGGCGAAGTCCGGCCGGGCCAGACCCGCCCGGGCGAACACCGCCAGGTCGAACGCCGAGGACACCTGGCCCGGGCTGTCGTAGCCGTCCGGCGAGACGACCTCGGTGTCCAGGGCGCCGAGCCGCCGGGCCTGGGCCTGCATCTGGGTCGCCGTCTCCTCCCAGCCGCCGTTCAGCGCGGCCAGCACGTGCACGGCATCGTTGCCCGAGCTGAGGAAGACCCCGCGCCACAGGTCGGACACCTGGTAGGTGTGCCCGGGCTCGATGCCCACCAGGCTGCTGCCCGGACCGATGCCCGCGAGGTCCTGGTCGGAGACCGTGTGCCGGTCCTCGGCGCGCAGATGGGGGAGCGCGGTGACCGCGAACAGCGTCTTGAGGGTGCTGGCCGGCGGCAGCTTGCGATGGGCGTCCCGGGCGGCGAGGACCTTCCCCGTGCGGGCGTCCGCGACCACGTACGACAGGGCGGAGACGTCACTCGGAAGGGCGGGTGCGTCCCGCCGCGGGCGTACGTGCTCGCCCGTGGGCGGCCCCGGCAGGGGAGTGGAGGCGGAGCTGACGGGTGTCGGAGCGAGGCAGCACAGACCGATGGCGGCAGTGGCGGTGAGCGCAGCCATGGAGCGGAATCCGGATCTGATGACCATTGCGCCACCGTAGGAACAGAACGGACGTCACGCAGGTCGGCTTGTGCCGTCCGGCCTACACGGCGGGCAGCCGGCGGCCTCCCGGACGCCGTCGGCCGAGGCCGGGCCGCTGCGGGCCTGCGGCAGCAGGGGTTCGTGCTCGGCGGGGTGGAGCCCGTGGGGCGGGTCCGGTGAGGCGCTGTCCGCCAGGGTCTCGGTCTGCTCCCGCCAGTGCTGGGCGTCGTGCGGCTCGCCGTACCGCAGAGGGTGCGGATACAGGCGGTGCGCCGCGGCGGGGGAGCCGGCGCCGGCCGCGAACTGCCACCAGAACCGGGCGGCTTCCGCCCGGTCGGTGAGGTGCGGCAGACAGGCGAAGGCCGGCGCTCCGTACGGCTCGATCGCCGTGCCGTCGTCCACGCATATGCCGCGCTGTGCGCCCCTTGTGGCCGGTTCTGTTCGCCGGGGCCTGTTTCCTTTGTTCAAGGAACAGCAATGGTCTAGTCCAAGTCGTTGACGTGTTCCGGCCACCGACCAATTCTGGGAGCCCCTCCCACCCCCAGGAGACCCCGACATGAAGCCACTTCGTGCCCTCCTCTGCGGCGCCGCGAGCGCCGCGCTGGCAGCGGCCGGGCTCACCGCCTTCGTCACCGGTCAGGCCTCGGGCGCGACCGCGGACGCGGCCGGGCTCGGCGGCCGCTGGTACGCGGCCGCGCCCTATCTGATGCCGCTGGACAACAACCCTCCCGACGCCTCCGCCATCATGGACGCCACTGGCCTCAAGGCCTTCCAGCTCGCGTTCGTGCTCGCCCCCAACGGCGGTGGCTGCAGCCCGACGTGGGGCGGCACGGCGCCCGTCTCCTCCGACACCGCGGTCGCCGGGGCCATCTCCTCGATCCGTGCCAAGGGCGGCGATGTCTCGGCCTCCGTCGGCGGCTACGGCGGCACCAAGCTCGGCCAGAACTGCTCGGACGCGGCCTCCACCGCGGCCGCGTACCAGCAGGTCATCACCAAGTACCAGCTCAAGGCGATCGACTTCGACCTCGAAGAGCCGGAGTACGAGAACACCACCGCCATCGCGCACGAGATCGGCGCCGCCAAGATCCTCCAGCAGAACAACCCCGGCCTGTACGTGTCGGTGACCACCGCCGGAACCGCCGACGGCACCGGCTGGTTCGGCAAGCAGATGCTGAACGAGGCCAAGACGCAGGGATTTGTGCCCGACAACTTCTCGATCATGCCGTTCGACGGCGGGTTCAGCGGCGCCGCCGCCCAGACGAGCGCGCTGACCAACTTCAACTCCCTCCTCCAGTCGACGTTCGGCTGGAACGCGGCGACCGCCTACGCCCACGAGGGCTTCTCCGGGATGAACGGCCGCAGCGACACTGGCGAGTTCTTCTCGCAAAGCGACTTCCAGACGGTGCTCGACTACGCCACCGGCCACGGCATGGCCCGCTTCACCTTCTGGTCCCTCAACCGCGACCGGCAGTGCAGCCCGCCCGACAACAACGGCACGACGTCGGGCACGTGCAGCAGCGTTCCGCAGGCGGCCTGGGACTTCGCCAAGTACTCGGTGAAGTTCGCCGGAGCCACCCCGCCCTCCTCGCCCCCGCCGTCCTCCGCACCGCCCTCCTCACCGGGCGGCACCTGCACGGTGGCGGCCTGGAGCTCGGGCGCGGTCTACACGCAGGGCAACGAGGTCTCCCACAACGGCCATAAGTGGAAGGCCAAGTGGTGGACCCAGAACGAGGAGCCCGGGACCACGGGGGAGTGGGGGGTCTGGCAGGACGAGGGCACCTGCTGAACCTCCCGCGGCCCGGGTTTCCTTGCAATGACGGCTCCGGCCGGCGCGGTTCACCGCACCGGCCGGAGCCGTTCCCGGGCCGGGGGCCGAGAGGCTTTCACCCGCCCCGGAAGTTTCTCCGCACGAGCGGCAACCCCCGTCGCCGCCGCACGTCGTCAGGGGTGAAGGCGCAATCACCGCGCCGCCCTGCCGACCGTGGAGATGCACGACGTGACCGTCCCCCAGCACCGTCCCGACCGCCCCGCCTCCCGCAGCCCCCGCCGTCTCGCCGGCGCGGCCGCGGCGACCGGCCTGCTCCTCGCCCTTGCCGTCCCCGCGCTCGCCGGCACCGCGTACGCGGACGGGCAGGGCGCCCAGCCGAAGCGCCCCGCCCCGGCCAAGACGGCCGAACCGGGCGCCGCCCCCGCCTCGCCGGTCAAGCGCGCGGGCGAGAGCAAGCCGACCCGGCCGCCGGCCGCGCGGCCCGAGGCCGCACCCCCGACCGCGCAGCCGAAGGGCCCGGCGACGCCCGGTGTTCAGGCGCCCAGCACGGAGGCCAAGCCCGCCGCACCGGCCGCCGCTCCCGCTCCCTCGGACCAGAAGGAGCTGGCCCATACTGGTTCGTCCACGGCCAACACGGTGATGGGCGCCGGAGCCGGCGCGCTGATCCTCGCGGGCGCCGGCACCGTCTACGCCGTACGGCGGCGGCAACAGCACTGAGACCCAGGCTCTGAGGCACCCCACGGCCCCGCCCACGACCAGGGCGGGGCCACGCCCGCGTACCGAGGAACTGATGGAGCACATCGCCGCACTGCACCCGGCCCCCTTCGCCCCGAGCCGGCTCGCGCCCTGGTGGCGCGGACTGCTGCGCCGGGGCCGCACCGCACCCGACGACAGACGGGCGCACGCGTTCGGCCGGGGCCGGTTCGGAGACGTCCGCGATCCCGGGGCCGCGCCGCCGACCGTGAGCGAGCTCTACCATGCGCACCGCCTCAAGATGGTGCATCTCGCCGTCATGCTGGTGGACGACCGGGCGAGTGCCGAGGACGTCGTGCAGGACGCGTTCACCGCGCTGTACCGGCGCCACGGCGAGCACATCGACGAGGTTGACAACGCGCTCGCCTATCTGCGCACCGCCGTCGTCAACGCCTCGCGCTCCGTGCTGCGCCGACGCCGCACGGCCCGCTGCTACACCCCGCCCCATATCCCCGACGCGCCCTCCGCGGAGGAACGCGTCGTCCTCGACGAGGAACACCGTGAAGTGCTCGCCGCGCTGGGGCAGTTGACGGTACGCCGCCGCGAGGTGCTCGTCCTGCGGTACTGGAGCGACCTCACGGAGGCGGAGATCGCGACCACCCTCGGCATCAGCCGGGGCTCGGTGAAGTCCATCGCGAGCCGGGCCCTCGACTCGCTGGAGAAGATCCTGGAGGCACGGGCATGAGCGGCCACTGGAGCGGGTCCGAAACCCCCGAGCGTCCGGTCGAGAGGCGGCTGCGCGGGGCCCTCGCCGCCCGCGCGGACGGCATCACCCTCGCGGATCTGCGGCCCGCCGACCCGCCGGGACCCCACCTGCACCGCACCCCGCTGGCCCGGCTGCGGCTGCGCCGGTTCGCCTGGCCGCTGGCCGGGCTGGCGACCGCTGCCGCCGTGGCGGTCGGCTACGTGACGCTGGCCTCAGGCCACGACGAACAGCGCCCGCTGCCCGCCAACTCGCCGGGTCCGGTCCAGCCCCCGCCGACGCCGGTCCCGTCCGAGACGCCCAGCCCCGTGCCGTCGCCGCCCACCCGGTCGCCGTCCGTCGACGGCTCGAAGTCGCCCAGCGAGGCGCCGCCCGCACCGAACCGGTCGAAGCCCGCGGCGGGCCCGGTGACAGGGGCGCCGGCACGCGGCACCACATCCCGCGGGCCCGAGCCGCCGGCCGCGATCCCGGCCCGCTGACGCCGGGGCGATCAGCCGCGGCGGCCGCTGAGCCGCCGGCGGCGTACCAGCACCGCGGGCACAGCACCCGCGAACGCGAGGGAGCCCGGCGCGAGGGCGGCCGCCGCGTTGATGCCGGACTGGTCGAAGGTGGCGGGGACGGGCAGGGTCGCCCAGCGGGAGACCGGCCAGGCGACCACGAAGGCGCGGCCCACGGCCTCGTCGACCGGGACGAACCCGTGGGTCTTGTCGGTCTGGTGGTAGCGGGAGTCCGCCGAGCGCTGCCGGTTGTCGCCCATCACCCACATCTTCCCCTTGGGCACGGTCACCTTGAACTGGCCGCCCTCGGTGTCGACCGAGCACGGTGTGCCGCCGGGATTGACGTACGGCTCGACGAGCGCCTTGCCGTTGACCTTCAAGGGGCCGGTGCCCTTGCACTCCACGGTGTCGCCGCCGACGCCGATCACCCGCTTGATCAGGTCGTGTTCGTTGGCCGAGGGCATGACCCCGACGAACGACAGGACCCTCTGAATGACGTTCGGCTCCGAAGTCGGCTCGCCGGCAAGCCAGTTGGCGGGATCGTGGAAGACGATGACCTCGCCGCGCCCCGGCTCCGCGCCGAACCAGGGCGTCAGCTTGTCGACGAGCACGCGGTCGCCGACCTGCAGCGTGTTCTCCATGGACTCGGACGGGATGGAGAACGCCTGCGCCAGAAACGTCTTGATGAGGAGTGCGAGCACGAGGGCGACCACGATGAGGATCGGCAGCTCCTTCCAGAAGGAGCGGTGTTTCCCGGCCTTCGCACGGCGCGGTCCGTCCGGCTCCTCACCCTCGGTCTGTGGGCTGCCGTCCGCGCCGATCGCTGAATTCCCCACGCCCGCTCCTCCGTTCGTACCGAGGCCCATGCGCCGGGCGGCGTGGGTCCACGACCTGACCAACGAACGGTAGTTCCGGGCGGCTGCGATCACCGTGGTCTGCGGCGGGTGTTCGGCCGCATTCCTGCATCCGAAGGACCCCGGGTGCGCGAGAGCCCCCGCCGGACGGCAGGGGCTCCACGGTGTGAGAGGGGGCGCGTCAGGAGGCGGGCTCGGGGCCCTGCATGTGATCGCTGATCCACTGGATGAGCCCGCCGTTGGCCATGTTCGGCACATACGTCTTGGCGTTGTGGTCGCCGCCCTGGATGACGCTGAGCTTCGTCTTGACCGGGCCCTTGTTGCCGAACTTCTTGATGAACTCCTCGATCTTCGGCTTGGCCTGTGCGTCGGAGCCCACGGTGCCGACCTGGAAGGCCAGATAGACGTCCGGGTGCTTCGCGTCGATCAGCTTCTGGGCGAGCACATTCGGGTTGTTCTCCGCCTTCTCCTTGTCGTGCCCGGCCCACAGGCGGGAGTCGGGAACGATGTCGGGTCCGGAGGCAATGACCGCCTTGAACTGGTCCGGCTTCTGCAGCACGCTCTTGAGGCCCGCGAAGCCGCCGGTGGAGGAGCCCATGAAGGCCCAGCCGTCCCGCGACTTGACCGTACGGAAGTTGGCCTTGATGAGGTCGGGCACGTCCTCGGTGAGCCAGGTGCCCATCTTCGGCTGGCCCGGGATGTCACTCGCGTCCCAGTACAGGCCGCCCGTGTCCGGGTGGGGGTTCAGGACCGGCATCGCGAGGATGAACGGGAGGCTCTTGCCCTCATTGGACCACTTGGAGATGCTCGCCTCCAGCTTGAGGTCTGTGCCCATCCAGTAGTTGCTCGGGTAACCGGCGCCGCCGGGCAGGGCGACCATCACGGGGAAGCCGCTCCTGGCGTACTTCGGGTCCTTGTACTGGGGCGGGACCCAGACCCAGACCTTGCCCTTGAAGCCGGACTTCTTGCCCTCCAGGGTGGTCACGGCGATCTTGCTGCCGTCCTCGGGAACCGTGCCGGACACGGTGAACTTGGCCTCCGGACCGGTCGGCATGAGCACCTTGGAGTCGGCCCCCTGCCCTGGTCCGCCGCCCGGCTTGTCGCCGCCCGCGCCGCCGTCCTGCCCGAAGCTGATCGCGTCGCCCTTGTCCGAGAAGACGTCGAAGTAGTTCAGGACGGGCCACGCGATCAGGCCGAGCACGACGAGCGAGACCACGCCGAGTATCCAGCGCTTGGCGCGGCTGGCCCGGCGGTGGCCCCGAGACTGGTAGGCCCCATTGCGGGGGTTGGTCATTGCGATCGCTCCGGATGGTTCTGTCGCCCAAGGGCATGCCTGTGTCGTTCACCAGACGGGATGGGCAAGAGTGACCAATGGGTTCCGGATTTGTCTTACAAATCTTGTGAAAGTGACCGATCCGTCAACGCCGGTTGCGTAACGTTCCCGCCGCGCCCGACCCGGCACCGCCCGACAGGGCGCCTGGGTTCAGGGTCGCAGTACGTGGCGTACCCAGGCGTTGGGTTCCACATAGCTGACGCGATCGTGACGGGTGTCACAGTGCGCCGGGACCAGGGCGGCCGGCACCTCGACCTCGCCGTCCCGGTCGAAGGGAAGGCCGGTCCACCGGCGCCACTCGGCCGGCGTCCCGCTCACCGTCATCGAGGCGGCGGCCGCCTTCTCGATGGTGCCGCCGGCCCTGACGTGGACCCGCAGCCAGGGATCGGCGGGCAGCCCGTCCTCCCTGACCTGCCGCATGTACTCGGCCATGGGCACCCCCGGCTGGAGGTGCTTGGCCGTGGGGCGCACCGGCGCCACCAGCGCGTCGATCCCCTGGCGCGTCACGGCGGCGCGCATCGCGGCCAGCATGCGGTGGGACAGGCCGCGCCCGAGGTGGTCGACGTCGATCGTGATCTCCAGCGCGCTCGCCGTCGTCACCGAACGCCCGCGCCGGAGGTCGTCGAAGGCCCACGTCAGGACCTGGTCCCAGCCCCGGTCCGGCATCTCCTCGCGTCCGTCGGGCGTCGCGTCGAACGGGACGCTGTAACCGCGGGCGATCAGCCGGTCCCCCTCGGTCGCCACCACGCAGTACTGCGGGAACTCCTCCGGCACCCGGCTGAGCAGGGCGTAGCCAACCAGGTCCCGGGCTATGAACTCGGGCCATGTGTCGCTGATGTCGTAGAGCCGCTCGGCCAGCTCGGGCCGCTCGGCGAGAGTGCTGATCTCGATGTTGTCGCTGTGCGTCACGGGAGCGGACCCTGCCAGAACTCCATCGTTCCTGCCAGCGCTTTTGGACCCGGCTGATGTTCAGCCGACGTCACGGCACGGCTGTACGCAAGCCGACGTCACGGCCGTATGCACCGGACCCGCACCGTCACGTCGAGATGGCGCCCGGCCATGCCGCGCGACGCCGTCACCCCGAACGCGGTGCGGTCGACGCGGGCCGTGGCGACGGCCGTGAACGCCCCCGCCGACGAGGCGGACTCCTCTATGGACAGGCTCAGCGGGCGGGCGATGCCGCACACGGTGAGCGTGCCGGGCACGGTCGTGCCGTCGACGCGGTCAGCGGTGAAGGTGATCAGCGGGTGGCGGTCGGCGTCCAGGAAGCGCGGCGAGCGTACGACGGTGTCGCGCTGCCGACTGCCGGTGCTGAAGCTCGCCGTGTCGATCTCGACGCCGACGCTCGACCCGTCGAGGGGCTCGGCGATGTCGACGGTCCCGGACCGGATCGCGAAACTGCCGCGCACCGGAAGCAGCCCGAACACATGCCGGGTCCGGAAGGTGACGGCCGAGCCGCCCGGGTCGATCGTGTAGCGCCCGAGACCGGGGGCCGCCGTGGTCCTGTCCTGATGCGTTTCCATGAGTCGATTCCACCGCGGGGCGGGTACCGGGCGCCACGGCGGGCGGTCGGGTTCCGGGGCGACGAAAGAAGGGCCGTTCGGCACGGCATGCGACTTTCGTAGGGTGTGCCCGGACCGGAAGATCTGCTGTCGCGATCCCCCGCCCGGGGATGACTTACCGTAAGCCGCATGAGTGTCGGACCGTGGCACCGTCGGCATCCGCTCGCCGTGGATGCGGCGCTCGCCATCTGTTTCGCCCTGGGCGACATCGCTCTCACGCTGACCGGCGCGACCTGGTGGCCCGAGCGGCCGGGCCCCCTCGCCTGGACGCTGCTCGGCCTGCAGGCGCTCGCCTGCCTCTCGCTGGTGGCCCGCCGGCGGGCCCCGCTGACCGTGGTGGCGGTCCTCGGTGCCTTCACGCTGGCCCTGACCCTGCTGATCTCGCCCGCGCACGCGCTGACGCCCGCGAACCCGGGCAACGTATGGGCACCGTTCTCGACGGCCCTCGCGGCGTACGGCCCCCTCTTCTACGGCAAGAACGCCCGCAACCGGCGTACCGCGTTCCTCGCGCTCGGCATCTTCACGCTGATCGTCGCCCGGGCCTGGGAGCCGTCCCTCACGGTCATCACCATCGGCCTGCTGCGCACGGCCGTCGGCCCGCTGCTCGCCCTGTACTTCGACGCGCGAAGGCGCCTCGTCTGCGCCCTGACCGAGCGCGCAGAACGGGCCGAGCGGGAGCGCTATCTCCTCGCCGAGCAGGCGTGCGCCGAGGAACGCGCCCGTCTTGCCGGTGAGATGCACGACGTGGTGACCCACCGGGTGAGCCTCATGGTGCTCCAGGCGGGCGCGCTGCGGGTGACCGCCTCCGACGAGGCGACCCGGCGCGCGGCCGAGGAACTGCGGGCGGCCGGCTGCCAGGCCCTTGAGGAACTGCGGGATCTCGTCGGCATTCTGCGCACCGCACCGGAGGACGACCCCACCCCTTCGCTCGACGGGTTCGCGGCGCTGGTCGCCGAGTCGACGGCGGCGGGCGTCCCCGTCGAACTGGCCGAGCGGGGCGACCGGTCGCTGGCCTCACCGGTGGTCGGCCGCACCGCGTACCGCACCGTGCGCGAGGCCCTGACCAACGTGCACAAGCACGCCCCCGGGGCGCGCGTCACCGTGGAGGTGGAGTACGACGAGACCCGGGTACGGGTCGCCGTGCGCAACACCCGGCCGAGCGGCGGGCCCAACAGCGAACTGGTCCGCACCGGTTCGGGCCTCGGCATCGCGGGATTGCGCCAACGGATAGAACTCGTGCACGGAAGCCTGCGGGCAGGGCCCGAACCGGACGGCGGGTTCTGCGTCGAGGCCGTGCTGCCCGCCTTTGTACCGACAGCGGAATCGATGGTGTGACCTGTGGTCCGAGTGGTTGTGGTGGACGACGAACCCATGGTGTGCGGATTCCTCCGTACGATCCTCGGCTCGGCCGCCGACATCGAGGTCGTCGCCGAGGCGCACGACGGAGCGGCGGGCGTGGAAGCGGTGGTGCGCCACCGGCCCGATGTCGTCCTCATGGATCTGCGCATGCCGGGCATGGACGGGATCGCCGCCATTGAGCAACTGGCCCGGCGTGCGGACGCGCCGCCCATCGTGGTGCTCACGACGTTCGACTCCGACCAGTACGTCCTGCGGGCGCTGCGCGCCGGGGCCTCGGGGTTCCTGGTCAAGTCCACCCCGCCGGAGGATCTCATCGGGCTCGTCCGGGTGGCCTCCGAAGGACACACCGTCCTCTCGCCCGCCGCCGCCCGGCGGCTGATCGCGGCCTCGACCGACGGTCTGTCGGCCCGCGACCGGGCGCGCGAACGCGTCGCGCAGCTGACCGAGCGCGAGGCCGAGGTCCTGGTGGGCCTGGGGGAGGGGCTCTCCAACGCGCAGATCGCGGCTCGCCTCTATCTGTCGGAGGCGACCGTCAAAGGCTATGTGTCCCGCATGCTCGACAAACTGGAATGCGCCAATCGCACCCAGGCCGGGCTGCTCGCCCAGGAGGCGGGCGTGGTCGCGCCGTAGCCGTGGCGTGCCAACTCCCTTGATTCAGGCGGTAGTTGAGTCGTCGACGTGTCCGGCCTGCGGAAGCGTGTGCGGGGCCGTTCGCCGTCCCCGGTCGGCCCGCACCCGGACACGCCGTGGCAATGCCGGGCTCGGTGCGGACGGCGGCGGATGCTTGTTTCTGCTCGTTCGATGGGAGCCATTGACAGATACGAGCATCAGTACTGCACTGGCGGGTGCCCTCCCGCAGGCTCGTGCCGGCGGGATCGGCACCTTCCCCTGCCCTCCGACGCATCCCGCCCGGGCCCCAACCGGCCGGGCCAGGAAGGAATCTGTCGTGCCGTCACTTCCCACGCGCCGTCGCAGAGCCGCCGCTCTGGTGGCCGCGCTCCTGGCCGTCCCACTGACCGCGACCGGGGCCCTGGCCTCTCCGGCGCCCGTGAAGCCCGCGGCCGCCCCCGCCGACAGCCGGCCGCTTGCCGCCACCCCGCCGATGGGCTGGAACAACTGGGCGCACTACATGTGCGACATCAGCGAACAGACCGTCGTGCACAACGCCGACGCGCTGGTCTCCAAGGGGCTCGCGGCCAAGGGCTACAACACGCTGACCGTGGACGACTGCTGGATGACCAAGAGCCGCAACAGCGCCGGCGAACTCGTCGCGGATCCGGCGCGGTTCCCGCACGGCATGGCCTGGCTCGGCGACTACCTGCACGCGCGCGGCCTGAAGTTCGGCATCTACGAGGACGCCGGCTCAAGCACCTGCGGCGGCTACCCCGGCAGCGGACAGCCCCAGGGCGGCGGCCCCGACCACTTCGCGCAGGACGCCGCCACCTTCGCCTCCTGGGGAGTGGACTACCTCAAGCTCGACGGCTGCAACCTGTATGTCGCCCCCGGCCAGACCAAGGAAGCGGCCTACCGCCAGGCGTACGACGCCGAGGCGGCGGCCCTGGCGGACGTCGGCCGCGACATCGTCTTCTCCGAATCGGCGCCCGCCTACTTCCAGACCGGCGAATGGGGCAACCCCGGCTGGTTCTCCGTGCTCTCCTGGGTCGGCAAGGACGGCCAGCTCTGGCGCGAGGGCTACGACATCGCGACGTACGACCCGAACAAGCCCGGCACGAGCCGCTGGTCGAGCGTGCTGACCAACTATGGCTACAACCGCTGGATCGGCCGCTACGCGGGGCCGGGCAACTGGAACGACCCCGACTTCGTGCTCGCCGGGGCGCCCGGCCTGACCGCCGACGAATCACGCAGCCAGGTGGCGCTCTGGTCGATGATGGCCGCCCCGCTGATCCTCTCCTCCGACGTGGCCGCCCTCAGCCCGGCCGGACTCGCGGCCCTCGGCAACACGGCCCTCGTCTCCATCGACCAGGACGGTCTCGGACGGCAGGCCGGGGTGGTCTCCACCAACGGCACCACCGACGTCCTCGCCCGCCCGCTGGCGAACGGCGACCGCGCGGTAGCCGTACTCAACCGGGCCTCTTCCGCGCGGACCATCTCCACGACGCTCGACTCGATCGGCCTGCCCGGCTGCAAGGTGAGCGCCAAGGACCTCTGGAGCGGGGCGAGTTCGACCACGTCCTCCGCGCTGACCGCGACCGTGCCCGCGCACGGCACCGCGATCTGGCGGCTCACCCCGAACGGCGGCTGCGCCCCCGCCGTGCCCACCGGACAGGTCACCGGCAACGGCGCCCACTGCATGGACGTGTCCAACAGCGGCACCACGAACGGCACTGCGGTGATCCTCTATCCCTGCACCGGCAACGCGAACCAGCGCTGGACCCTGTCCGGCGACGACACGGTACGGGCGCTGGGCAAGTGTCTGACCGCGAGCGGCGGCAGCGCCGGAAGCGCCGCCACCCTCTCGGCCTGCACCGGTTCGGATGCCCAGCGATGGACCGCCGACCAGGACGGCGCCCTGGTCAACGCCGGATCCGGGCTCTGCCTCGACGTGTACGGAGGCGGCACGGCGAGCGGCACCAGGCTCGACACCTGGACCTGCGGCGACCGTCAGGCCAACCAGACCTGGGCGCTGCCCGTGTGAGTGACGGCGTCAGACCGTGGTGGCGAGCTCCTGTCGCACGCTGATCGCGTCGAGGCGGATGGTGACCGCCGCGGTGTCCTCGGCGCCCAGCGACAGGAGCTCCGCCTTGTCCGCGCCCACGCTCACCTCGACCCGGAAGGCGACGACGTACAGGTGGCCGCCGGTCTCCTCGTCCTGGAGCGCGAAGAGCAGGTTGTAGAAGTAGCGGGTGCCGTCCGCGGCGTCCTGGTAGGAGAGGTGCGCCGCCCCCTCCTGCTCGCCGAGGCCGAGGAACACCTGGGCCAGCGCCGCATCGGCCCGGTCCCAGAACGCCGGGTTCTCGAACGGTTCGACCAGCGCCTGGCGCACCGCCTGCTTCAGCGTGAGCACCATGACCTGCACCGGAGCGGTCTCCTGAAGACCGAAACCGGGGATGATCTTGACGACGGAGCTGTTCGGCAGCGCCCGCGCGGCCGACCGTACGGCCCCGAAGTCGAAGTCCCCGGCCGCCGGGGCGATCGCCTCCTGGAGCACGGCCTCGGCGGCCCGCGCCCGGTCGAGCGCGTCCGGACCGACTTCGACGACCGCCTTGAAGGCGGCCCTGGTGCTGGTGGCCCGGTCAACCATGGCTGCTCCCGCGGGGATTGGAAGTGATGGGCTGGAAGTGATCAATTGCCGACGCGCCAGTATGCACAAGCGGCCTCGGACCGGCAGTTCGGTCTCACATTCCGTACGCGAAGTGACCTGTAGACGCTCGCGATGCACCAAGCGTGACCGTACGTGACCCCGTACATGGCTCTGACCTGCATGGACCACGGAAAGTGAGGCCCGTCACTTCGGGTGATTTTTTCGGCATGTTCCCCGCATGCCGGGGCAGGGGCGGTGATGGCCCTGTCCCAGCACCCCATCGGAGGACCCGAACCATGCCCGAGCTTTTCATCGACGGCCAGTGGACCGCCGCCGTCGACGGGCGGACCCGTGAGATCCGGTGTCCGGCCGACGGCACCCTGGTCGCCACCGTCGACGAGGCGGGTCCCAAGGACACCGCCGCCGCCATCGCCGCGGCCCGTGCCGCCTTCGACCACGGCCCGTGGCCGAGGACGGCACCGGCCGAGCGCGGTGCGCTCCTGCAGCGCGTCGCCGACCTGCTCGTGCGTGACAAGGAACTCCTCGCGCGGGCCGAGTCCCTCGACACCGGCAAGCGGCTCGTCGAGTCCCGCTACGACATGGACGACATCGCGAACTGCTTCCGCTACTTCGCCGCCCTCGTCGTGGCCCAGGGCGCGGGCCGCGTCGTCGACACCGGGAACCCGGTCGTCGACAGCCGCGTCGTCCAGGAGCCGGTCGGTGTCTGCGGGCTGATCACGCCGTGGAACTACCCGCTGCTCCAGACCGCCTGGAAGGTCGCCCCCGCGATCGGCGCGGGCAACACGTTCGTGCTCAAGCCGAGCGAGCTGACCCCGCACACCGCGATCCACCTCATGAAGCTCCTCGACGAGGCGGGTCTTCCGGCGGGCGTAGCCAACCTGGTGCTCGGCGCGGGCGCCGAGGCGGGCGCGCCGCTCGCCGAGCACCCCGACGTCGACCTCGTCTCCTTCACCGGCGGCCTCGTGACCGGCCGCCGCATCATGGCCGCCGCCGCGCCCACCGTGAAGAAGACCGCGCTCGAACTCGGCGGCAAGAACCCCAACGTCGTCTTCGCCGATGTGGCGAAGGACGACGCGAGCTTCGAAGCCGCCGTCGACAACGCGCTGACCGCCGTCTTCCTGCACTCCGGGCAGGTCTGCTCGGCCGGCACCCGTCTTCTGGTCGAGGACGCGCTGCACGACCGCTTCGTGGACGAACTCGTGCGCCGCGCCCGGCTGATCCGGCTCGGCGGCCCCTTCGACGAGCGGGCCGAGACCGGACCGCTCATCTCCGCCGCCCACCGCGACAAGGTCGAGGCGTACGTCGCCGCGGGCATCGCCGAGGGCGCCGTGCTGCGCTGCGGCGGCGAGCGGCCCGACTCCCCTGAGCTGGAAGGCGGTTACTACTACCCGCCGACCATCCTCGACGAGTGCCGGGCCGGCATGAGCGTGGTGCGGGACGAGTCCTTCGGGCCGGTCCTGACCGTCGAGCGCTTCACCGGCGAGGACGAGGCCGTGCGCCTGGCCAACGACACCATCTACGGCCTGGCCGGCGCGGTGTGGACCACCGACGAGTCCAGGGCCCGCCGCGTCGCGGCCGGGCTGCGGCTCGGCACCGTATGGATCAACGACTTCCACCCGTACGTCCCGCAGGCCGAATGGGGCGGCTACAAGCAGTCCGGGACGGGACGGGAACTCGGGCCCGCGGGCCTGGCCGAGTACCAGGAGACCAAGCACATCTGGCGCAACACGGCCCCCGAACCCCAGCGGTGGTTCGAGAGCTAGCCGCCACCACCCCGGCCGGCCGTCCCCGCGGACGGCCGGTCACCGACCCGTGCCCCTCCTGCATCCCTGCCTACTTGGAGTCTGGTCATGAGCATGACGAAGGATGACGACGATCTCCGGGAGTTCGGTTACAGACCCGAACTCAAACGCACCCTCGGCAACTTCCACACCTTCGCCGCAGGCATCAGCTACATCTCGATCCTCACCGGCACCTTCCAGCTGTTCTACTTCGGCTTCGGCTTCGGCGGGCCCGCCTACTGGTGGTCCTGGCCGCTGGTCTTCGTCGGCCAGCTGATGGTCGCGCTGTGCTTCGCCGAACTCGCCGCGAAGTACCCGGTGGCCGGCTCGGTCTACAACTGGGCCAAGAAGCTCGGCGGCCCGCACGTCGGCTGGCTGGCCGGCTGGATGATGCTGGTCGCCTCGATCGTGTCGATCGCCGCCGTGGCGCTCGCCTACCAGGCGACCCTGCCGCAGATCTCCAAGGTCTTCCAGATCGTCGGCGACGGCACCGGCACCTACGACGTCGCCACCAACGCCGTGATCCTCGCCGCGGCGCTGATCCTCTTCACCACCCTGGTCAACGCGTTCGGCGTCAAGCTGATGGCCCGCATCAACACGGCGGGCGTCTTCCTCGAACTCGTCGCCACCGTCGTCCTGATCGTCCTGTTCGCCGTCCACGTCGTCCGCGGCCCCTCCGTCGTGCTCGACACCCACGGCCACGGCGGCAGCGGCAGCTTCGGCTACATGGGCGCCTTCCTCACCGCGTCGCTCGCCTCCGCCTACGTGATGTACGGCTTCGACACGGCCGCCTCGCTCGGCGAGGAGTCCGTCGACCCGTCCCGCAACGCGCCGCGCGCGATCCTGCGGGCGCTGCTCGCCTCGTTCGTGCTCGGCGGCCTGATCCTCATCCTCGCCCTGATGAGCGTCAGCAGCCTCGACGGCAAGGGCATCACCACCGACGGCCTCCAGTACGTCGTGCTCGACGTGCTCGGCGGCACCGGCGGCAAGCTGATGCTCTGGTGCGTCCTGATCGCGGTCACCGTGTGCGCGCTCGCCGTGCACACCGCCGCCATCCGCCTCGCGTTCGCGATGTCCCGGGACAACAACCTGCCCGCCGCGTCCGTGATGGCGAAGGTCAGCCCCCGCTTCAAGACCCCCGTGGCGCCCGCCGTCGTCATCGGTGTGCTCGCCCTGGTGATCCTCCTGGTGAACATCCGCCAGCCGCAGATCTTCTCGGTGGTCACCAGCATCGGCATCATCATGATCTACGTCGCGTACCTGCTGGTCACGACACCGATGCTGATCGCCCGGCTGCGCGGCAAGTGGACCCCGGCCGGCGACGGCAAGTTCTCGCTCGGCCGCTGGGGCCTGCCGGTGAACATCGTCGGCGTGGTGTGGGGCGGCTTCATGACCGTCAACCTCGCCTGGCCGCGCGCCGAGGTCTACAACGCCACCGCCCCCTACCACTGGTACCTGCGCTGGGGCGCCTTCCTCTTCGTCGGAGCCGTCCTGCTCGGCGGCTTCGCCTACTACTGGTTCGTCCAGCGCCACCGCACCGGCGTCCTCGCGAGCCATGCCGCATCGGAAACCGAAAGTGAGTCAGACACCCATGTCCACACCTCCCACTGAATCCCGCGTTCCCGCCGAGGAGTTCGACTACGTCGTCGTCGGCGGCGGCACGGCGGGCAACGTGGTCGCGGCCCGGCTCAGCGAGGACCCCTCGGTCACGGTGTGCGTCCTGGAGGCAGGTCCCTCCGACGTCGGCGACGACAACGTCCTCAAGCTCGACCGCTGGATGGGCCTGCTCGACTCCGGCTACGACTGGGACTACCCCGTCGAGCCGCAGTCCCACGGCAACAGCTTCATGCGGCACGCCCGCGCCAAGGTGCTCGGCGGCTGCTCCTCGCACAACTCGTGCATCGCCTTCTGGGCGCCCGCCGAGGACCTCAACGCCTGGGAGGCGGCGGGCTGTTCGGGCTGGGGAGCCGCCGACATCTTCCCGCTGTACCAGCGCCTGGAGACCAACGACGCCCCCGGCGACCACCACGGCCGCAGCGGCCCGGTGAAGATCCGCAATGTGAAGTCGGCCGACCCGTGCGGCGCGGCTCTGCTCGAGGCGTGTGCCCAGCAGGGCATCCCCACCACGCAGTTCAACGACGGCAAGACGGTGATCCGCGGAGCCAACTGGTTCCAGATCAACTCGGACGAGAACAACATCCGCCAGTCGTCCTCGGTGGCCTACCTCCACCCCGTGATGGACAAGCGGCCGAACCTCGTCGTGCGCACCGGGGTGCGCGCCAAGAAGCTCGTCATCGACGAGAACCGCCGCTGCACCGGCGCCGAGTACCTCGACCCGGACCTCATCCACACCCGCACCGTCACCGCCCGGCGCGAGGTCATCGTCTCCTGCGGCTCCATCGACACCCCGAAGCTGCTCATGCTGTCCGGCATCGGCCCCGCGGCCCACCTGCGCGAGGTCGGCGTGGACGTCCTGGTCGACGCCCCCGGCGTCGGCGAGAACCTCCAGGACCACCCCGAGGGCGTCATCATGTGGGAGGCCAAGCAGCCCATGACGACGGCCTCCACCCAGTGGTGGGAGATCGGCATCTTCGCCGACACCGAGCCCGGCCTGGAGCGCCCGGACCTGATGTTCCACTACGGCCAGGTGCCGTTCGACATGAACACCGCCCGGTACGGCTACCCGACCACCGAGAACGCGTTCTGCCTCACTCCCAACGTGACGCAGGCCAAGTCGCGCGGCACCGTGCGCCTGCGCACCCGCGACTACCGCGACAAGCCGATGGTCGACCCTCGCTACTTCACGCACGAGCACGACGAGCGGGTCATGACGTACGGCCTGAAGCTGGCCCGCCAGATCGCGGCCCAGCCCGCGCTCAGCGGCTGGGCGGGCGCCGAGCTGGCCCCGGGCCCGGACGTGCGGACGGACGACGAGCTGCTCGACTACATCCGCAAGACCCACAACACCGTCTACCACCCCGCCTCGACGGTGAAGATGGGCGCCGACGACGACGCCATGGCGCCCGTGGACGCCCGGCTGCGCGTCAAGGGCATCGACGGCCTGCGGGTCTGCGACGGCTCGGTCATGCCGGAGCTCGTCACGGTCAACCCGTGCATCACGACGATGGCGATCGGCGAGAAGTGCGCCGACCTCCTGAAGGCCGACGCGCGCTGACCCCCGCCGACCGGTTCCGGGCCTCCCGCACGGTGGCCCGGAGCCGGTCCTAGGCCGGTGGCAGCAGTGGCCCGCAGTCCCACTGCTGGAAGATCAGCCGGGTCTCCACCCGGGCCACCTCCGGCCGTGAGGTGAACTCGTCCAGGACGAGCCGCTGGAGATCCGCCGTGTCGGCGACGGTCACATGCACCAGATAGTCGTCGGGCCCGGTCAGATGGAACAGCGACCGCGATTCCGGCAGCGCCCTGACCCGCTCCACGAACGGACCGATCAGATCGCGCCGGTGCGGCCGCACCTGCACGGAAAGGAGCGCCTGCAGCCCCCGGCCCAGCTTGGCCGGATCCACGCGCAGCTGATAGCCGAGGATCACCCCGGTGCGCCGCAGCCGTGCGACACGGTCCAGGCAGGTGGAGGGCGCCACACCGACCTCGGCGGCGAGATCGCGGTAGGTCGTGCGGGCATCGTTCTGCAGAAGGCGCAGAATGTGCAGATCCACCGGGTCCAGTACGACGGATTCAGCCATGGCCCGAACGTAACACGGCGTACGGCTCCCGGGGCCCGGTGACTGTTCACAGTGGGCGCATGGACGCCGACACCACACCCGTGGACGCCGAAGCCGTGGACACCCTCGCCGTGCACGCGGGCCGCGAAGACCTCGCCGCCCTCGGCCTGCACGCCCCGCCGATCGACCTGTCGACCACCTACCCCTCGTACGACAGCAGGGGCGAAGCGGCCCGTATCGACGCCTTCGCCGCGACCGGCGAGGCGCCCGAGGGCCCGCCGGTCTACGGCCGGCTCGGCAACCCCACCGTCGCCCGCTTCGAGGCGGCCCTGGCCCGCCTGGAGGACACCGAGGCGGCCGTCGCCTTCGCCAGCGGAATGGCGGCCCTGTCCGCCGTCCTGCTCGCCCAGCACGCCACGGGCCTGCGCCACGTCGTCGCCGTACGCCCGCTCTACGGATGCAGCGACCACCTCCTGACCGCCGGGCTCCTCGGCAGCGAGGTCACCTGGACCGACCCGGCGGGCGTCGCGGACGCGATCCGTCCCGACACCGCCCTGGTCATGGTGGAGAGCCCGGCCAACCCGACTCTCGCCGAGGTCGACCTGGAGGCACTCGCCGAGGCCTGCGGCACGGTGCCGCTGCTCGTCGACAACACGTTCGCGACCCCGGTGCTCCAGCGCCCCGCCCACAGCGGCGCCCGCCTCGTGCTGCACAGCGCGACCAAGTACCTCGGCGGCCACGGCGACGTACTCGGCGGGGTCGTCGCCTGCGACGAGGCCTTCGCCCGCCGGCTGCGCCAGATCCGCTTCGCCACCGGTGGCGTCCTGCACCCGCTCGCCGGCTACCTGCTGCTGAGGGGCCTCGCGACCCTGCCCGTCCGGGTGCGTGCCGCGTCGGCGACCGCGGCCGAACTCGTGGCGCGCCTGGCCGCCGACCCCCGCGTGCTGCGCGTCCACTACCCGAAGGTGGGCGGTGCCATGGTGGCCTTCGAGACGCTCACCGACCCGCACGACGTGATCGCCCGGGTCCGCCTGATCACCCCGGCCGTCAGCCTCGGCAGCGTCGACTCCCTCATCCAGCACCCGGCGTCGATCAGCCACCGCATCGTGCCCGAGGACGACCGCGCCTCCTCCGGCGTCAGCGACCGCCTGCTGCGCATGTCGGTCGGCCTGGAGGACGTCGAGGACCTGTGGCGCGACCTCGACCGGGCGCTCGGCTCCGAGCTCTCAACTCCTGCTCTGCATACGGGAGTTCATGCCTCCCGAGAGGTCCGGCTCGCCGACGCCTGAGCGCCTGGAGGCAGGCGCCTCAGCGGGACGTCTTGTTCCGGGTGAACTCGTCCTTGCCTCCGCCGGACCAAGTGACCTCCAGGGTGGAGCCGTTGAGCCTGGCCGTGCCCTTGGTGCGGGCCGTGTTGCCGTCCGGGCACGTGAGCAGCAGCGTCGCCGAACCGGCGGCGCTGTTCGCCGTTCCGCTGCACAGGTGCTCGCCGAGTACGGACGCGTTCTTGCCCTTGACGACGAGGGCGACGGGCTTGCCCTGGGTCACGGCGACCCAGTCGCCGTCGACGCTGCCGCCGGTCGCGGGCGGGGTGGCATGTCCCGTGCCCTGACCGGGAGTTGATGAACCCGGCCCGGCGGGCGTCTTCGCGGGCGAGCTGCTCGCCGCCGGCCCCTTGCCCGACGGCGGCTCGTCGGAGGCCTTGTCCGAGCCGCCGCTGCACCCCGAGACGAGAAGGACACCGGCGAGCCCCATGGAGGCGAGGCCGGTGGTACGCAAGAACCTGTGCACTGCTGATCGTCCCCTTGTGAACGCGATTTCCGGACGCGTCAAGCTACCAGCCGCCCGTCCCGCGTACCGGAACTTCTTCCGTACCTGAACTCTTGACGGGCCCGCCAGGGACTCCTAACTTCACACCTTGAAGAAAGCCGTGAACCCCTCGCGTCACTTGTGACGCCCTCCCGCACCTCGTAACTCCTCCCGTACACCCCCCACTTACTCCGTGCACCGCGCGGTACAGGATGGACGTATGAGAACTTCCGGATCCCCCACCCGGCTCCCGCACCCCAGAACCCGGACCACCCCGCTGCTCGCCCTCGGCGCGCTGCTCGCCTCCCTCGTCTCCGCGACCGCCCTCGCCCCCACCGCGCACGCCGACGCGCTGCCGACGGGCTGGGTGACGGTGGCCGCCAAGCACAGCGGCAAGTGCGTGGACGCGGCCGCGGCGGGCACCGCCGACGGCACGGCGGTCCAGCAGTACGCCTGCAACGCGAGCACCGCACAGCAGTGGCAGTTCCAGCCGACCGGCGACGGCTACGTGCGGGTCGACAACCGCAACGCGAGCAAGGCGTGGGACGTCACGGACGTCTCGACCGCCGACTCTGCCCTGGTCCAGCTGTGGTCGTACGGCGGCGGCGCCAACCAGCAGTGGCTGCCGGTCCAAGAGGCGGGCGGCACCTACCACTTCGTCAACCGCAACAGCGGCAAGTGCCTGGACGTGCCGGGCGCCTCGACCGCGGACGGCGCCCGCATCCAGCAGTACGCCTGCAACGGAACCGCGGCCCAGTCCTTCGGCCTGGACGCCTCGGGCGACCCCCAACCGCCATCAGGGACACCGGACTTCGGCCCGAACGTCACCGTCTTCGACCCGTCGATGTCCGCCTCCGCCATCCAGGGCCGACTCAACCAGGTCTTCGCCCAGCAGGAGAAGAACCAGTTCGGCGCGCAGCGCTACGCCCTGCTCTTCAAGCCCGGCACGTACTCCGCCGACGCCAACGTCGGCTTCTACACCCAGGTCGCGGGGCTCGGCCTCTCGCCCGACGACGTCACCATCAACGGCGCCGTGCACGCCGAAGCCGACTGGTTCCAGGGCAACGCCACCCAGAACTTCTGGCGCTCCGCCGAGAACCTCTCGGTCAACCCCACCGGCGGCGGCGACCGCTGGGCCGTGTCGCAGGCCGCCCCCTACCGCCGCATGCACGTACGCGGCGACCTCCAGCTCGACGACGGCGGCTGGTCGAGCGGCGGCTTGATCGCCGACTCGAAGATCGACGGACAGGTGCGGTCCGGCTCGCAGCAGCAGTGGCTCTCGCGCAACACGCAATGGGGCAGCTGGAACGGCGCCAACTGGAACATGGTGTTCGTCGGTGACGTCAACGCCCCCGCCAACACCTTCCCCAACCCGCCCTACACCACGGTCGCCCAGTCACCCGTGACCCGCGAGAAGCCCTTCCTGTACGTGGACGGCGCGGGCGCGTACAAGGTGTTCGTGCCCGCCCTGCGGACCAACACCCAGGGCACGACGTGGGCGGGCGGCAACCAGCCCGGCAGCTCGCTGGGCATCGACACCTTCTACATAGTGAAGCCGGGCGCCACCGCCGGTGACATCAACCAGGCCCTCGCCCAGGGCAAGAACCTGCTGTTCACACCCGGTGTCTACCACCTCGACCAGACCCTGGACGTAACCCGTCCGGACACCGTCGTGCTCGGCCTGGGACTTGCCACCCTCGTCCCCGACAACGGCATCACCGCGATGGATGTGGCCGACGTGGACGGCGTGAACGTGGCCGGTCTCCTCATCGACGCGGGCACCACCAACTCGGGGACGCTGATGCGGGTCGGTCCGAACGGCGCGGCCGCCCGGCACAGCGCCGACCCGACCTCACTGCACGACGTGTTCTTCCGCATCGGCGGCGCCGGCGTCGGCAGGGCGACCCAGAGCCTCGTCGTGAACAGCTCGGACGTCATCGGCGACCACATGTGGCTGTGGCGGGCCGACCACGGCAGCGGCGTCGGCTGGACCAGCAACACCGCCGCCAACGGGCTGACCGTGAACGGGAACAACGTCACCATGTACGGCCTCTTCGTCGAGCACTACCAGCAGCACCAGGTCATCTGGAACGGAAACGGAGGCCGCACCTACTTCTTCCAGAACGAGATGCCCTACGACCCGCCCGGCCAGGGTTCCTGGATGAACGGCTCCACGCGCGGCTACGACGCGTACAAGGTCGCGAGCAATGTGACCAGCCACGAAGCCTGGGGGCTCGGCAGCTACTGCTACTTCAGCGCCGACCCCTCGGTGGTCGCCGACCGGGCCTTCGAGGCACCCACCGCGTCCGGGGTCCGCTTCCACGACATGGTGACGGTCTCCCTCGGCGGCACCGGAACCATCGGCCATGTCATCAACAACAGCGGAGGACCCTCCAACTCCGCGAACAATGTGGCCGACCTGGTCTCGGGGCCGTGAGGAACCCGATCAGGCGTCGAGGGTGATCCGGACGGCCACCGTGCCGCTCGTGCCGCGCCGCAGCCGGCTTGCGAGCAGGGTGAGCCGTCCGAGCACCCCGTACTTGCGGCGCAGCAGCGCCCGGCAGGCGTCGGTGGCGGCCGCGTCGCAGATCACGGCGGTCGCCGGGTACTGCTCGCCCGTGGGGTTGCCGCGCACGTCGCAGGGCCCGGCGAGAATCCCGGGCCGGTTGCGGATGCGCTTGACCTTCCAGGAGTCGGCGACCGTCCAGATCACCAGGGCGTCGCCGTCCCGGACGACCCACACCGGGGTGGCGACGGCCGTGCCGTCCTTCTTGTAGGTCGTGACCAGGAGGTACTTACCGGCGCCGAGCCGGTCCAGCACGTCGGCACTCATGACGCCATCCTTGAACTCGCGAGCGGGTGGGAGGCCTTTGTAGCAGGTGAGTGCCCATCGCGGAGGGTCGACTTCCTCCCGGCTTCCGGCCTGCTTGATCCGGCGCAGGACAGGACCGACTTCCCTGGCCTCGACGCCGGGCAGGGTTCCGACGCGGTCGCAGGTGTACTCGAAGAGCTCGTCGCCCTACGGTCTTTGACCTCCCCGTCTGTCACTCCCTGACCGGAAGCCGACTTGACGCCCCCGCGCCCCGGGCAAACACACACCGGGGCGCGGCGCGCACTGCGACGATGGGAAGGCACGCGCGGTGCGGTGACGAAGGCACACCTCTTCGTCACCGCACCGGCAGGCCTCTCGGTGACGAAGGCACACCTTCCGAATGACAGGAGCGGACCGTTGGCGACCAGCTCGGACCATCCGACCGACCCCACCCCCTCACCGCTGAACCAGCTCCTCTTCGGCCATGTCTGCTCGGCGGCGGTCCGCGCCGTGGCCGTGCACCGCATCCCCGACCAGTTGGCCGACGGCCCCCGCACGGCCGAGGATCTCGCCGCGAGCGCCGGCCTGCACGCCGATTCCCTGCGGCGCGTCCTGCGTCTGCTCGCCATGCACGGCCTCTTCACCCAGGACGAGAAGGGCACCTTCGGGCTGACCGAAGCGGGCCAGGCGCTGCGCACGGACGTGCCCGGCTCGCAGCACACGGCGGCCCTGTTGATCACCGACGAGATGTTCCGCCGGTCCGCCGACGGACTTCCGGACGCGGTGCGGACCGGCACGACCCCCTTCGAGGCCGCCTACAAGGTCCCCTTCTTCGCCCATCTGGCAGGATCGCCCGCCGCCCGCCACCTCTTCGACGCCGGCATGAACGAGATGTCCGGCCAGGGCGACGACCTCCTCGCGGGGAGCTATCCGTTCCCCGGCAGCGGCACCGTGGTCGACGTCGGCGGCGGCCGGGGCGGATTCCTGCGCGCGGTGCTCAGCCGGGAACCCGCCCTGACCGGCGTGCTGTTCGACCAGCCGGACACCGTGGCCGACCATGTGCTCGACACCGAGGAGGTACGCGGACGCTGGAGCGTCGCGGGCGGCGACTTCTTCACGGAGGTACCGGCCGGCGGCGACCTCTACGTGCTCAAGCGCATCCTGCACGACTGGAACGACGAGGACTGCCTGCGCATTCTGGGCTCGATCCGCCGGGCCGCCGCCCCGGGCAAGCGGCTCCTCGTGGTCGACGCGGTCCTGCCCGACAACGGGGATCCGCACCCGGCAGTGGAGGTGGACGTCATCATGCTGATGCTGGTGAGCGGCAGGGAGCGCACGGCCAAGGAGTTCGAGGACCTCTTCAGCCGGGCCGGGTTCAAGCTGAACCGCATCCTGCCGACCCCGTCACCGGCCTCGTTCATCGAGGCGGAAGCGGTGTGAGCGGGGCCCGCTGACGGCCCGGTCCTCAGAAGGCCGTTGCCAGGTTGCGTACGAAGAGGGCGACGACGCCGACGAGGGCGAGGATGATCAGCCAGGACGCCAGGCCGGTGTGCCGACTTTTGCGCACCGGCTTTCCGGCCCCCTTGGCCGCCTTGGCCTTCCTGGCTCTGGTGGGTCTTGGCCGTTCGCTCCGTGGCGCGGGTCCCGCCGCGGTCTCGGCGAGCAGCCTCCGGCAGACGGCGGCGAGTTCACTCGTGCCGACGGTGAGACTGGCCACCGCCTCCGAGCGGGCGGGGGCGGTGGTGCCCCCGTCGAGGATCCGGCCCGCGCGGATGAGGACCTGGTCCTGGCCGCCGGGGGGGGAGAGGCTGATCCAGCGCTCCACATGTGCCCCGCGGATGACCACACTGCCCGACCGCTCGCGGTACAAGGTGTGCTCCCGCCACAGCAGTTCCGCCAACTCGCTTGCTGTGTCCCGCAGTTGTGCGCTCACGCTTCCCCCGTCGCCCCTGGGCAATCGAACAAGCATGGCACTCTACCGGCAGCCGGTGCGACTCGCGAACCGGCCCCGCCTCACCCCGCCGGTTCGACTTCGAGGTAGTGGTGGCGGCGCGGCCCCCGGTACTCCAACGCCAGCCACCCCAGCGGCCGCAGCGCGGCGGCGCAGCGCCGGAGCGACTCCTTCGCCGCGTACTCGGCACCGCTGCCGGGCGGGCCGAGCCACTCGACGCGGACGGTGGCCCCTTCGGTGGCGCCGACGCGGTAACCGGTGGCGTACCGCCTGCCGTCCTCGTCGACGGCGGACGGTTCGATGCCCGCCGCCTCCAGGGCGAGCGCGACCGCCCGCACCGGCTGGAGCCGCTCCCACTGCGCGGGGCCCGAGGCATTCGTGACCCGGCGGATGTGCAGCAGCCCCTCGAAGGCGGCGCGCACGGCCGCATCCCGGCCCGCGTCCGGGGATGGCACGGGCCCGTCCCCGGTGGCCGCCTCGAACGGTCCCGCCATGCGCCCACCTCCCTGAACTCCCAGCATGCTGGCCGCCGCCGTACGGTGTCGAGCCGGGGTCAGCGCCCGCCGGCGACCCTGAGGATCGCACCGCTGGTGTACGAGGCGTCGGGCGACAGCAGCCACGCGACGGCCGCGGCGATCTCGGAGGCCTCGCCGGGGCGGCCGAGCGGGATGGCCGACGCCATCCTGGCCGGACGGCCGGGGTCGCCCATCGTGGTGTGCATGTCGGTGTCGACGATGCCCGGGGCCACCGCGTTGACCCGGATGCGGTCTGGGCCGAGTTCCTTGGACAGGCCGATGGTCAGCGCGTCGGTGGCCGCCTTGGACGCTGCGTAGTGGACGTAGTCCCCGGGACTGCCCAGCGTGGCCGCCGCGGACGAGATGTTGACGATGGCGCCACCGCCGTTCGCCGCCATGTCGCGGGCGGCCCGTCGGCAGCAGAGCAGATGGCCGAGGACGTTCACGTCGACCACCCGGCGCAGATCCTCGGTGCGGGCGTCGGCGAGGCGGCCGAGCGGGCCGGTCACCCCGGCGTTGTTGACCAGGCCGGTCACCGGCCCGAGCTCGGCCGCTGCCGTGTCGAACAGCCGCTCCACATCCGCCTCTTGAGAGGTGTCGGCCCGCACGGTGACACAGTGGGCCCCCGCCGCACGCACCGCTTGGGCCACCTCGTGCGCGGCCGCGTCGTTGCTGACGTACCCGAGTGCCAGGTCGTGGCCGTCCTCCGCGAGGCGGACGCAGGTCGCCGCCCCGATTCCCCGACTGCCGCCTGTGACGATGGTGACCCGACGTGACACGTGCTGCCTCCTGCGCTTGCTGGTGCGTGCATGTACTCGACAGCAAGTCCTATCGCACGAGCCGCGGATCGCCGACGTGGCCCCTCCTGGCCGGGCGAAGGGGGAGGCGCGGGATGCGCGGCAGGCCGACGAGAGACCCGCTACCGGTCAGCCGACTAGAGACCCGCCACCGGTCGGGCCGAGGCGAGGCTCTCCACCTGTCAGGCCGTACGCCGCCAGAGCGCCAGCCATCGCTCGTGACGTTCCCGCAGCACACGGACATCGGGCCCGGCCTGGCGTGATGCGAGTGAGATCCCGCAGTGTGCGCAGAGCTCGTGCTCGTCGTAGCCGTCGAACCAGCGGCTCACGCCCGCCGTTCCGTCGCACGCCGGGCACGCGGTGGATCGCACGGAGCCGAGGATGCGGGCCACCACGGCCGGAAGCGGTTCGGTGGGGTGGAACCCGGGATCGGGTCACAGCGCGAGACTTCCGCCGGGCCCGAGCCGGCGGCCCCGGCGGTCGTAGTCCGTGGGTACGCCCCGCCGCCCGGCGGCCTTCTCGCCCCGACGGCGCGCGGCATACGCGGCCTCGTCCGCGAGGCACAACTGCCGTGCGGCGTACAGCTCTTCCACGGCCCGCACCAGGGACTGCGGATCCGACTCCAGTACGGCGGGCACACCCGCGCTGCGGCAGAGGTGGTGGTACGTCGCGCGGAACCCGTAGGGCGCGGACATCACCGCGCAGGTGCGCAGGCTCGCGTGGCGGGCCCGGGCGGTCAGGCCCCCGTCGTGCACGCGCTGACGGTGTGTCGCAAAGCCACTCATCGGCGCAGGTTATGTCGACCCGTGTGTGGCCCGCACACGACTTTTCGCGCACAGAGGGGGAGGGGGCACACACGGCCCGCGCCCGTGTACTCAGCCCTCCGCGCAGGCCGCCTCGTCCGTGCCCGTTGCCATCGGGCCCTGTGCGGCGTCGAGGCCCTCGGTGAGGGTGGCCAGAAGTGTGCGCAGCGTGTGGAAGTCCTCCGGAGGGAGATTGACGGCCCGCGCGATGTGGTGCGGCACCGTCAGCGCGTGTTCCCGCAGCGCCGTGCCCTGTTCCGTGAGGCGGATGCTGACGGAACGCTCGTCCGCCTTGCTGCGGTGACGCTCCACGAAGCCCGCCGATTCGAGGCGCTTGAGCAGCGGCGACAGCGTGCCCGAGTCGAGCCGCAGCTTCTCGCCGATGCTCTTGACCGGCAGCTCCCCGTGCTCCCAGAGCGTCAGCATCACCAGGTACTGCGGATAGGTGAGCCCCAGGTCCTTCAGGAGCGTGCGGTAGACCCCGTTGAAGGCGCGCGATGCCGCGTGCAGCGAGAAGCAGAGCTGGAGGTCGAGCCGCAGATAGTCCTCGTCGTGCGGGCGGTCGGGGGGCGTGGTCACCATGCGACCAGGCTAACACGCACGCCATTTAGTTGTGCACAACTTAATTGTGTGCTTCAGTTGGTTCTGGGCAGCCGAGGCTTCCCCGTACGGAGTCACACCGGCTCCGTACGGACGGACACGAGAGGAACCCGATCCCATGGACGCGCTCTACACCGCAGTGGCGACCGCCAACGGCCGCGAAGGCCGCACCGTCAGCTCCGACGGCCAGCTCGACCTGCCGCTCGCCTTCCCGCCGGCCCTCGGGGGCAACGGTCAGGGCACCAACCCGGAGCAGCTCTTCGCCGCCGGCTATGCGGCCTGCTTCGCCAGCGCGATGGGTTCCGTCGCCCGCCAGCTGAAGCTCGACGTCAAGGACGTCTCGGTGACCGCCGAGGTCGGCATCGGCAAGGACCCCGCCGACGGCGGCTTCGGCATCGGTGTCGTCATGCGCGTCGAGCTCCCCGAGCACCTGGAGGGCGAGAGCGGCGCCAAGCTCGTCGAGCTGACCCACGCGGCCTGCCCGTACTCCAAGGCGACCCGCGGCAACATCCCGTTCGAGATCGTCATCGAGTAGCGGTCCGCGCGCCGCGGTCAGGCGCGCTCGGCCAGCAGGCCGCGGTACCACGCGAGCGTGGCGTCGAGGGTGTCGCCCATCGGGATCGGCTCGGTGCGGAACGCGGCCTCGAAGGCGCCCGAGCTCACGATCTGCGGCTCGGTGTGCTGGTAGAACATCTCGGCGTACGCGTCCATGAAGACCTGGTCGAACGGGCCGAAGGGGCGCGGCTCGTCGAGCGTGACGATCTTCAGTGGGTGGCCGACCCGGTCCTCGATCATTCCGAGCACCTCGCGGGTGGTCAGGGCCGGCGCCGTCGGGAGGTGCCAGACCCGGCCGTCGCCGTGCGGGCTCTCGCCGAGCGTGGCGAGCCCGGCGGCCACCGCGCGGATGTCGGTGTAGCTGTGCGGCAGGTCGATGTCCCCGAGCGTCAGCACTTCGCCGCCGGTCAGCGCCCCGGGGAAGACGGCCGCGCCGAGCGTCGAGTTGAGCACCCCGGGGCCGACGAAGTCGGCGGACCGGCCGAGCACCACCGAAGCGCGTGCCTCGCGGTGTGCGGCCAGGTACTTCTCGTCGAGCTCGGCGCGCATCCGGCCCTTGAGGGCGGTGGCGCGCCACGGGGTGTCCTCGGTCATGACCTCGCCGTGCGTCTCGCCGTACGGGTAGAGCGTGTCGAGCACGACCAGGCGCGCGCCCTCCGCCTCCACGGCGCCCAGGACGGCCTCCTGGATGCGGGGCATGACCTCGACCTGGAGCTGGTAGGCGACGTTGACGCAGTGGTAGACGACCCCGGCTCCGCGTATGGCTGCCGCCGCCCCCTCGGCCGACGCGACGTCGCCCTTCACTCGGTCGACTCCCGCTGTCTCGGGGCCGGTTCCGGTCCGGTCGACGAGGCGGACGGGGTGGCCGCGGTGCGCGAGCTCGGTGGCCACCGCAGTGCCGGCCGGGCCCGAGCCGAGAACCACGTGGAGGTTGTTTTCCGTGTGCGACATGTCGATTCCCCTCATGGCCGGGACGGCGTCAGCCCCCGGCTTCGTTATGTGCAGTGCCGTTAGTTAGAGACTATAACGTCAGTGTGTGCTTGACGCAATCGAGAGAGGAAATGTGCCAGGTTCGCGCCGCTTCCGGGCAGCGCTACAAAGGGCCGCGCGGCAGCGGCACCGTGCGGCTCCGCCGCGTGGGCGCGACCAGCTCCCACCGGCCCGCGGGCGAGCACTCCACTCCCCGCGGCCGCGGAGCCGCCCGGCCGCGGCCAGGACTTACGCGGCCGGTGCCGCCGGCGGCGTCGTGCCCTCGGCTGCCGCCGCGAGCCGCGCGGACAGTGGGGCGGCGATGTCCTCCAGGGACTTGCCCTCCGCGTCGACCGCGAGGAACGCAGCCACCACGCCGGCCGCCGTCATCAGCGCCGCGCCGATGCTGAAGGCGATGACCGCGTCGCCGACCACCCCGCTGGACGTCAGCGCCGAGAAGACCAGCGGCCCCGAGATGCCGCCCGCGGCCGTACCGAGCGCGTAGAAGAAGGCGATCGCCATCGCCCGGGTCTCCATCGGGAAGATCTCGCTCACCGTGAGATACGCGGAGCTGGCACCCGCCGACGCGAAGAACAGCACCACGCACCAGCACGCGGTCATCGTTGTGGCGTTGAGCCACCCCTGGGCGAAGAACCACGCGGTGACGAAGAGCAGCACGCCCGACAGGACATACGTACCGGCGATCATCCTGCGGCGGCCGACCGTGTCGAAGAGCTTGCCGAGCAGCAGCGGGCCCAGGAAGTTGCCGAAGGCGATCACAGCGAAGAAGTAGCCGGTGGTGCCGCTGGAGACGTCGAAGAACTTCACCAGGATCGAGCTGAACCCGAACGTGATCGCGTTGTAGAGAAAGGCCTGTCCGATGAACAGGGCGAAGCCGAGCACCGCCCGCTTGGGGTAGGCCTTGAACAGGGTGCGCGCGATCTCGACGAAGCCCACGCTCTCGCGCTGCTCGATGGTGATCGACCGCCCCGGCGGCGGAAGCCGCTCGCCGGTCTGCTCCTCCACCTCGTGCTCCACGTCGTCGAGCAGCTGCTCCGCGCCCTCCTCGCGGCCGTGGATGAACATCCACCGCGGGCTCTCCGGTACGTGCCGCCGCACCAGCAGGATGACGAGGCCGAGCACCACACCCAGGGCGAAGGTGAGCCGCCAGCCGACGTTCTTCGGCAGGATGTCGGTGTTCAGTGCGACGACCGACAGCAGCGCCCCGCCCATCGCGCCGAGCCAGTAACTCCCGTTGATGATGAGGTCCACCCGGCCGCGGTACTTGCTCGGGATCAGCTCGTCGATGGCCGAGTTGATGGCCGCGTACTCGCCGCCGATACCGAACCCGGTCAGGAAGCGGAACAGGAAGAACCACCACGCCGAGAAGGACAGTGCGGTCATCGCGGTGGCGGCGAGATAGACCGCGAGGGTGACCAGGAACAGCTTCTTGCGCCCGAACCGGTCGGTCAGCCAGCCGAAGAACAGCGCCCCCGAACAGGCCCCCGCCACATACAGTGCGGCGCCCAGGCCCGTGACCTGGGCGTCGGTGATCGCGAGCCCGCTGCCGTGCTCCGAGAGCCGGCTCGCGATGTTCCCGACGACGGTGACTTCGAGGCCGTCCAGGATCCACACGGTGCCGAGACCGATCACGATCATCCAGTGCCAGCGCGACCACGGCAGCCGGTCCAGCCTCGCCGGCACCTGGGTCGTGATGGTCCGCGGACCCGGGTCCTGCACCGCGCCGCCCATGAACTGCCTCCTGCCGCCGCGAGCCGAAACCGCACCCTGCCGGACGCGAGTACCCGGCGCTCACCGGACATAATCCCCGCAATCGCCCGCACCCAGTCGGACCCGAACAGGTGGCGCGCCCCGCAGCGGCGGCGACTCTCAGGCAGAGGGCACAGGATCCTCGTCCTGGGTCAACTCCAGGGCGGCAAAGGTGTGTTGGGCCCACATACGACGGGAGATCTCCTGTGGGTACGGCACGGTGTGAGGCTCGACCGCGAACACCCGGGTCAGCCGGTCGTCGGTGCGGTAGCGGGCCCAGCCCGGGTCACCGTGCGCCGCGAACGCGGTCCACGCGCTGCCCATCGCGTCCGAGACGGCCTCGGCCTCGGCCGGCGGCTCCTCGCCGAGTGCCAGCGTGGCGATACCACCGAGCAGGTTGCCGAACACCAGCGGCACATCGAGCCCGTGACAGGCGCCGAGCGCGCCGCCCAACGCGGGTGCTCCCCATGCCAGTTCATACGCGTATGTGGTGCCGCCACCCATCGCGTGTGCCTCGGCCAGGTGGAGGCTCGGCATCCGGAACAGCCAGTCCGACATGACCAGTTCCTGCATGGCGGTCGGGTCGGCCTCCGGGTAACCCGCCCGGTAGGCCGCCACGCCCTCGCGGCCGGGTGCGAACCTCGCCAGGGTGGTGTCGGCCTCCTCCTGGGTGATCTTGCCGTGGCGGCCCGACATCACCGTGAACAGCCGTGCCTCGTCCCGGTTGTGACCCGCGATCAGCTCGACGTCGCGGCTCTGCCCGGTGCGCAGCGCCTCCCACGGCGAACACGGCAGCACCTCGCCGTCGACCACCGGTGAGAACGGGAGGTGGGCGTGGGCGATCAGCCCCCAGCGCGCCCCGTACTGCGAGATCTTGCCGAGCACCGCGTCCGCCGCGTCCCGCAGTGCCTTGGGCGGCACCGGAGCCAGCGCGTCCAGGGTGGCGGGCAGACCGAGCTCGGCGGCCACGCTCGCGCCGACGTCCGCGGCGAGCGCCGGGCTGAACACCGAACCCGGGACGCTCTGCGCCACGGCCCGGTGGAAGAGCCCGGCCGCCCTCGGCATCGCGAGCAGCGCCGCGATCGCGCCGGCCCCCGCCGACTCGCCGAAGACCGTCACCCGGTCCGGATCGCCGCCGAACCCGGCGATGTTGTCTCGCACCCACTCCAGGGCTGCGACCTGGTCGAGCAGCGCCCGGTTGGGCACCGCGCCCTCGAAGTGGCCGTATCCCTCGGCGCCCACGCGGTGGTTGAACGTCACGACGACGGTGCCCCGCCGGGCGAGCGCCGTCCCGTCATAGGTGGGCCCGTCGGCGGAGCCGACCATGAAGGCCCCGCCGTATATCCACACCATGACGGGCAGCCGGGCCGCCCCGCCCGGATCGGGCGACCAGACGTTGACCGTCAGCCACTCGTCCGAGCCGGCCGGGCTCTCGGGCCCCGAGCCGAACCCCAGGGCGAGGGACTGCGGGGGAGTGGGGCCGAACGAGACGGCCTCGCGTACGCCGTCCCACGGCAGGGCGGGCACCGGCGGGGCCAGATGCAGCGGGCCGACGGGCGGCTGGGCGAACGGGATGCCGCGGAAGACGGCCATGCCGTCCGCGATGCGTCCGCGGACGGTTCCGGCGGTCGTACGGATCTCGGGTGCGCGTGTGGGTCCTGTCATGCGATGTCCCTTCTCGGCAGCGGGACTCCACGATACGGAGCCGAGAAGGGGGTGGGCGGTGAGGGGGTGCTGTGCCCAGAAACGATGTGTGGCTCAACCAGCCGTCAATGATCGGCAGTTGGGGCCAGGGGAAAGGGGGTGGCGGGCGGATCACGGCCCGCCCGCCGTGGCCCGGCTACGGCACCTCGCGCAGATACAGCGCCCCGCACGTGTGGCAGAAGGGGCGGGCGCGGTCCGTACCCCAGGCGTCGTCGGGCAGTTCCTCGGTGCCCTCGGGCAAGCCGCGTCCACACATGACCTGTTCCTCGTCGCCGCGGACCATGTGCCATTCCTTGAGGGTGCCGTCGGGAAGTCGTTCGGCAACGATGCGATGGCGCACTGGTGGCTCCTCATCCGTGTCGGGCCGCGCCCGGCCGCCCGGCCGCGGACGCCGGGTACGCCCCGGCCATTCGACACTGTCACCGGTACCACGCCGACGCATGCGGAACACCCGCCGAAGGTGACACGGCGGCTCTCATCGCACGGCGTGCCCCAGGAGCGCCTCGGCCATGGCTCGGGCCCGGCGGGCCGGGGCGGGCCCGGGGGCGAGAGCCGCGACGGCCGTGGCGCCCTCGACGAGGATCATCAGCTGGGCGCCCAGTGCGTCCGGGCCCCCCGCGGCGGCTGCCAGTTCGTTCAGGACCTGCTGGAGCTCGGCCTTGTGGCGGCGGGCCACATCGTTCACGGCGGCCGGTGTGTCGCCGAGCTCTCCGAGCGCGTTGAGGAAGGCGCAGCCCCGGAACGCGGGCTCGTCGAACCACTCGGCCAGCCAGTCGAAGACCGCGAGCACCTGCTCGCGCGGGTCTCCATGTGCGGCCGCCACATGGCGGCGCAGACCGGCCGTCCAGCGCCGGTCGTGCCGGTCCAGATAGGCGGCGACGAGCGCCTCCTTCGCGGGGAAGATCCGGTACAGCCGCTTCAGCGGCACCTGTGACTCGGCGCGGATGCGGTCCATCCCGACCGCCTGCACCCCGTAGGTGTAGAACAGCGCGTCGGCCGCATCGAGCAGCCGCACCCTCGCCTCGTCGTCATCCATCACGCCACCCGTCCGACCCATGGTCCCTCAACTCGTCACCCCATTATGACTTGCGCGGAGAACGTCCGTTCTCTACGGTACGGAACCAGGATGAGAACGATCGTTCTCACCTATCGCCGGGCTTCCTGGCCCTGCCCATTCGCCGAGTCGATCGGAGCTGCTGTGACTGCCGACGTACGCCCGCCCGTACCGCCGTTCACCGAAGAGAGTGCCCGCGCCAAAGTGCAGGCCGCCGAGGACGCCTGGAACTCCCGGGACCCCGAGCGGGTCGCCCTCGCCTACACCGAGGACTCGGTGTGGCGCAATCGCGACCGGTTCCTGACCGGCCGCGAGGAGATCCGCGCCTTCCTCTCCGACAAGTGGCAGCGCGAGAGGGACTACCGGCTCCGCAAGGAGCTGTGGGCGTACACCGGCAACCGCATCTCAGTGCGGTTCGAGTACGAGTGCCGTGACGCGCAGGGCCAGTGGTGGCGCAGCCACGGCAACGAGCAGTGGGAGTTCGACGACGCGGGTCTGATGCGCCGCCGCGAGGCCAGCATCAACGACGTGCCGATCGCCGAGGCGGACCGCCGCCTGCGCTGAGCCGGTGGTCACGCCCAGTCGATGCCCAGCCGGGCGAGCGCGCTGCGCTGGGTGTGGCTGAGGCCGGCGCGTCGGCTCTTGGTGTTCGAGTACCAGATGCCGAGCTTCACGACGGTGCCGTCCGGCAGCGTCTCCTCGTGCCCCCGGGGAATGGTGGTGCGGGCTTCGCGCCCGACGTACTGCCCGAGCGCCGCCAGGCCGCGCGTGAAGGCGGCCGACATCTTGGCCGTGCCGGTCTTCGCGTCCGGGCGGGGCGGCTTCGCGGGCCCCAGGCCCAGCGCGGACAGCCGGTCCCGCTGAGGCTTGGACAGGGCGCGCCAGTCCTGGCGCTGCCGCTCGGCCCAGCGACCGAGGTCGTCGCCGTCGAAAGTCACCCCGGGCCGGATGTCGGGGAGGGAGCCGTCGGCGGCGACGAGGTCACGCAGCACGGCGTACTGCCGCTGCCAGTCGAGCGGCCAGGGGCAGTTCCAGTCGGGGTCGATCGAGGCGAGCTGTGCCTCCCGGCGCCCCGCCCGCTCCGGGTCCTTGCCGAGCCCGCCCTTCCTGCGCAGATTGGCCAGGTGCTGCCCGACCGGCTCGTCCAGCCAGACGGCGTCCTGCCGGGGTGCCAGATGGTTGTGGGTGCGGTGGAAGGCGCGGAACGCCGCGAGTTTGCCCTCCCATGCCTCGTCGCCCGGCTCCCACACCATGCCCGCCTCGTCGAGCCGGAGCCTGCGGTGCTCGTCGAGTTCGCCGGCCCGCAGCGCCCGCCGCTGCTGCGCGACCCACCGGCCGAGCGGGAACCGGGTGACACCCAGGGCCACTTCGGTGTCGTACGGGACGGACATCGGCCCGGTGTAGTGGTGCTCGGCGCGCCAGCGGCGCAGGGCGTTCAGCCCCTCCAGCCACACCAGGGACTCGGGACGGTAGACGCGGGTGCGCAGGAACGCGGCGACGGTGGCCGGGTCGCGCGGCGTGGAGAAGTGCAGGAGCGGGTTCTCGTCGGTGTCGTCGACGATGCGGCCCCGGCTGTCGCGGCGCAGGTGCGGATGGCGGCCGCTGTCGGACGCGCGGGTCAGCGCATGCGAGGCCAGCTGCTCCACGAGCCGTTCGTCGTGCGAGCGCAGCCCCTGGAGGACCGCCACGAGCGGCGCGTAGCTCGCCGAGGCGATCATGTCCCGGGGGTCCTCGTCGCGGCCGAGGAAGACGGGCACCAGGATCCGGGCGGTCTTGGTGGTGCCGTCCGGGTTGGGCCGCAGCGCGCGGCCGATGTTCTGGACGATCTCGACCTGGGAGCCCCGGGTGTCGGCGAAACAGATGGCCTCCACACCGCGCGCGCCGACGATGTCCACGCCCTCGCCGAGCACCCGCACGCTCGCGAGGAACGCGCGGTGCACACGGCGTCCGTCGGCGCCGGTGCCGTCCGCGAACTGCCGCAGTACCTCCCGCCGTTCGGACACCAGATGGTCCCCGCACAGCCACTCGGCCCACACCCGGTCCGCCGGGACATGGCGGTCCGGTTCGAGCTCGTACGGCTCGGCCTGGGACGGCGGAAGCTTCGCGGCCCGGCGCCGCGCCCTGGCGCTGACCTCGCCCGTGTACAGCTCGGCGGCCGTCTGCGGAAGCCGGGCGGCGAAGGCCTTGGCCTCCTCGACTCGGTGGTGGAACGTCATCACGGTGTGCAGGTCGTGCGCCGCCGCGTGCTCCAGGAGCGCGGTCTGGAGCAGAGCCAGGCGCCGCCCCCGCCGCTCCTCCTCGCCGGCCCGGGCGCGCGGCGGCGCCGGATCGCGGATCTCCAGTACGTCGATCTCGAATCCGGCCAGGATGCCGCGCTCGACCGCCTCGGCGAGCCCGAGCTGGACGATCTGCCGCCCGTAGGTGGCCGAGTCCGCCGTCATGCTGGCGATCTCCAGCTCCCGGCCGTCCTTTCCGTGCGGCGGCCGGGGCACGGCGAGGATGCGCGGGGTGGCCGTCAGGTACAGCCTCCGGCCGGCCGGGATGCGGGCCTGGTCGTGGACGGCAGCCCAGGGGCGCCCGGTGTCGCCGGCCGTGCGGTGGGCCTCGTCGACCACGGCGAGGTCGAACGGGTCGAGCCGCTGTCCGAACATCGACTCACCGCCCGCCAGGGCCAGTTCGAGCGGTCCCGGCACCTTCTTCGCACCGGGCAGGGCCCCTTGCTCGGGGTCGTCCCGCTCCACCAGGGAGGCGTAGGTGGCGAGCACGACGGCGGGACCCCGGCCGGCCCACAGGGCCAGCTGGATGGGGTTGGTCGTGCACCGCACCCCCAGCCCGTCCAGGACCTCGTCCGTCTCCAGGGAACACACCGCGACCATGGGGGAGCGGTGGCCCACCGCACGCCAGGCCCGCGCGGTCTGCACCAGGAGGTCGAGGGTGGGTACGAGCACCAGGATCCGGCCGCGCGGGAACATCTCCAGCGCGGCCGAAGCGGCGGTGTAGGTCTTGCCGCTGCCCGTCGCGGACACGACGGTGGCCCGGGCCCCGCTCCTGGGTACGGCGGTGTGCGCCGGGAAGCCGAACTCGGCGAGGATCCGCGCCTTCGCGTCCACCTGGTGCTCACGGAGCCTGATCACGCACGCCCACCGTTCCTCATCGCTGCCCGCGGCCACGTGGGCCGCCCGGAGAAGGAAAACACTAGGGGGTGTCCGGTGGGTCAGGGTCGGGCAGGTCGTGGCGCCCGGCCCTGACCCACCGGACACCCCTAAGCCCCGAGCCAGTGGCCGAGAGCGGCTCGTCCGTTCGGTGCAGTGCGCAGAGTCAAGATCGTTCGTCGGGAGGATTTGCCCGGCCCTGGCCCCTTGCGAGAGTTGATGCCCAGTTCGCCCAATCGAAGGGGAGACCTCATGTCCTTAACCCGCCCGGACCGACGTCGCCGCGTACGCGTCGCCGGAACCACCGCCGCACTCGCGGTGGCCCTCCTCGCGACCGTCGTACCGGCCCAGGCCGCGCCCGCCCCCACCGCTCCCGGCCCGGTGGCCCCCGCTTCGGCCGGCCTGGACCGCAAGGCGCTCGGCAAGGCGCTGGACGCGGTCCGCGCGGCAGGCATGTACGGCGTGAACACGGAGGTCAGAGACGGGAATCAGGAGTGGCAGGGCGCCACTGGGCTCGCCGATGTCGGCACGGGCCGTCCCATGCGCCCCCAGCTCCAGCACCGCGTGGGCAGCGTCACCAAGGCGTTCACCTCGGTCGCCGTCCTCCAGCAGGTCGCCAAGGGCCGCATCGATCTCGACGCCCCGATCGGCCGCTACCTCCCTGACACCGTTCCCGGCGAGCGGGGCCGGGCCATCACGGTACGGATGCTGCTCAACCACACCAGCGGTATCGCCGACTACATCCCCGGCGCGTTCCCCTCGCTCATGCAGGGGTCGACCAAGAGCCTGGACGACAACCGCTTCCGCCACTTCCGGCCCGAAGAGCTGGCCCGCCTCGGCGTCGAGGCCAAGCCCACCGGGAAGCCCGGCGAGAAGTGGTCGTACTCCAACACCAACTACGTCATCGCCGGGATGCTGATCCAGAAGGTCACGGGCGAGGACGCCGAGGCGTACATCACCCGCAACGTCATCCAGAAGGCGGGGCTGCGCAACACCTACTTCCCGCGCTCCCCCTACATATCCGGACCGCACCCCAAGATGTACGAGTCGTTCTACCGTCTGATCGACCCGCCGCGCGACTACAGCGTGTACGACATGTCGTGGGGCGGGACCGCGGGGGCCCTCGTCTCGACGACGGGCGACCTCGACGACTTCTACCGCAAGCTGCTGCGCGGTGGGCTTCTGCCCGCCGCCCAGCTCCGCGAGATGCAGACCACGGTGCCGGTACACGGTGAGAACGGTGAGGTCGCGATGAACTACGGCCTCGGTGTGGCCGCCGTCGACCTCCCGTGCGGGCGGTTCTGGGGGCACGACGGGGCAGTGTTCGGGGCCGGGACGTCCGTCCTGTCCAGCCCGGACGGCAAGCGCCAGATGGCCACCGCCTACAACCTGATGAAGTATCAGAAGGTGGGCAAGGACGGGAAGGTGGAGCCGAGCCCGATCGACGCCGCGTTCAACGGCTTCTACCTCCAGGCGCTGTGCGGCAAGAACGCGGGGGACCGGACGGGCAGGCCCGCCGCCCCGGCCGTGCCCCTCCCGCGCACCCAGGACCTCGCCCCGCCGATGGGCCCGCGCCTCTGACGTGCTGCCCGACCGGCCTCTGCGGTCCGTGCTTCGGAGCGCAGAGGCCCGTGGGTGCTACCCGAACGACAGGGCCGCGTTCACCAGGACGTTCGGCTTCGGGGTCTCCACCCGGTTGTTGAGCATGAACAGCCGTCCGCCTACCCACCCGAGGCGCGGCGAGAAGAAGCTGCGCTGGGCTTCGGCGGCGGCCTGCGGGCTCTGCAGGAACACCTGCGGGGCGCCGCCCGTCGGGGCCAACGTCGCCACCGCCGCGCCCAGTTGGGGCCCGGCGTCCAGGTGGGCCACCACCCTGCCGTTCTCGACGGCGAGCGGACGCACGTTGCGGGCCCGGGGCGGATTCGCGCGCCACTTCTCCTTGCCGGTGTTCAGGTCGACGGCGACGACCTGGTCGCCGTCGGCGTTCTTGGTCAGGTCCGTGTCCACACCCCGCCATCGATCACCAGGAGGCCCGCCGCTCCTGCGGCCACGATCAGCCCCCGCCCGCCCCTGGACGGGTTGCGGCCGGCCGGGAGCGGCGCCATCGGTGGCTGCTGCGGCGGCCCGAAGGCGTCCAACTGCGGCTGTGCGTAAGGATTCCCGGCACGGGACCCTGCCCCGGAGGCGGTGGGTTCCCCTGTCCGTAGCCGGGCCGGACCGGTGCCGGCTGCCGCTGCTCCGAGGCGGGCGGCAGCAGGCCGGCTCCGGGCCACTGGAAGTCGTCCGGCCGGTGCGGGTCCACGGGCCCATCGGGGTCCGGCAGTTCTCCGGAGTCACGAGCGGTCATGCGTCGAGTGTGACGGGTGGGGCGAACTCTGTGGAGGGCCTCAGGTGTGTTCGCCACCTGGCCGGATTCCAACCGGCCGTGTTCCCAAGGGCCGTTGTCGTCCCCAATGCTCTGCCGGGGAAGCGGCGTCGGAGCGAGAGGGGACGGGCACCATGACCGAGGCTCAGCGGACCGGCTCGGCAGCGGGTGGCGGGGTGGGAGTGGCGGTCACCGCCGCGGTGGAGGGAATGGTCCAGTTCGGCGAGCTCTACGATCAGCCCGATCCCCGGGCCTACTTCAGGGTGCTCGGCCCGCTCGACTACCGCACGCCGGGCCACGCGCAGGACATCTTCCGGCGGCTGCGGTCCGCGCTCGGCGCGATGGGGGAGGGCCCGCCCCTGACCGTGCTCGACCTCTGCTGTTCGTACGGCATCAACGCGGCCCTGCTCAACCACGACGTGACGCTGGACGAGCTGTACGAGCGCTACACCTCGCACGAGGCCGCCGCGATGAACACGGCCCAACTCACCGAGTGGGACCGGGAGTTCTTCGAGGCTCGGCGCCGCAGCGACCGCGTTCGTGTCGTCGGGATCGACATCGCCCCGCGCGCGGTCGCCTACGGGCGCGCCGTCGGGCTGCTCGCGGAAGGCTTCGCCGAGAACCTCGAGGAAGGCCCGCCCAGCCCGGCACTGCGCCGCGCGGTACGGGAGGCCCGGCTGATCACCGTGACGGGCGGCACCAGCTTCCTGTCGCAGCGCACCTTCCGGTCGCTGCTCTCCGCGGCGCGCGGACCGGTGTGGGTGGCAGCCTTCGTGCTGCGCACCACCTCCTACGCGGAGATCGCCGGATGCCTCGCGGCCTTCGGCCTCGCCACCGAGCGGGCCGCGCCCACTTTCCCCCAGCGCCGCTTCACCGATGCACGCGAACGGCGCTACGCCGTCGAGACGGTGACCGCGGCCGGGCACGACCCCGAGGGCAGGGAGTCGGACGGCTACTTCCACACGGCCCTGCACCTGTCGCGTCCCACCAGCGACGTGGTGATGACACCGCTCGACAGCCTGGTGCCGTAGAAGGGGTGTCATAGGGGTGTGGACATGCCGCTGCCGCCCCGCACTGCGCGGGGCGGCAGCGACGTGCTCGATCAGTTGCCGGACGGGGCGTTCGCCGCGGTCACGTTGACGGCGGCCCAGGCCTTGTCCACCGTCTTGTACTCGGTGCTGCTCGCGCCGTAGAGGTCGGCGGCCGCGCTCAGCGTGGCGGTGCGGGCGTCGTGGAAGTCGGTCGTGGAGACCATGTACCGGGTGAGGGCCCGGTAGAAGATCTGCGTCGCCTTGTCCCGGCCGATGCCGGCCACCGTCGAGCCGTCGTAGGTCGGCGAGTCGTAGGCCACGCCGTTGATGGTCTTCTTGCCGCTGCCCTCGGCCAGCAGGTAGTAGGCGTGCGAGGAGACACCCGAACCCGCGTGGACCTCGGTGTCGTACGACGCCGTCGACCAGTAGTCGACCGTGCCTTCGAGCTTGTCGAGGGACGGCTTGTCCAGGCGGCGCAGGAACTTCTGCTGGAGCCCGAGCTTCTCGCCCATCAGGTAGTTCGGCGGGTTGTTGGGGTTGTTGGTGGCGAACTCGACGTTGCTGCCGAAGATGTCGGCGAGCGACTCGTTGAGCGCGCCGGGCTCGCCGAACTGGTTGTCGTTGGCGTCGACACGGGTCGGCTGGAGGTTCGCCGTCGCGTCCACGACACCGTGGGTGAGCTCGTGGCCGGTGACGTCGAGGACGACGAGGGGCTGGGCGAAGGTCTGCCCGTCACCGTCGCCGTACAGCATGCAGCCGCAGTCGGAGGACCAGAAGGCGTTGCCGACCTTGCTGCCGAAGTGGACGAGCGCGTGCGCGCCCGCCCCGTCGTTCTTGATGCCGTTGCGGCCGAACGTCTTCTTGTAGAAGTCGAGCGTGCTGGTGATGCCGTACTGCGCGTCGACGGCGGCCGTGGAGCGGTCGCTCGCCCTGCCCGTGCCCCAGCGGTTGGTGGTGCTGGTGAACGCCTTGCCGCTGGTGAACTGCTCCAGCTCCTTGTTGCCGGCGTCGCGCGTCTCGGTCTGGCCGCGGCTCGGGTCCTTGAGCGTGAAGGCGCTCTTCGCGGTCTGCGTGGTGGTCAGCGACACGCTGCCGACGAACAGGGACGAGCCGGTGCCGGTCGCCTGTGCGGGGAAACCGGTCGCGGCGGACGAGGCGAGCGGGGCCGGGGAGGCCGTCCCGAGCGCGGGGCTGAGCTTCTGGCCGCTCTTGCGGAGCTTCTCCTGGACGCTGGGCGACAGGAACGAATCGCTGGCCGGGGTGTTGCTGAGGACCGTGCCGGTGGCCGCGTCGACGACGACCGTACGGCTGCCGGACTCGGCGGTGGAGCTGTCCTTCACCTGGATCTGGTAGGCGAGCGCCGAGCGCCCGGCGCGGGCGTCGACCACGAGCTGGGCGGTGCCCGCGGTGCCTTTCGCGGCGGCTGCGGCCTTCGCCTGGGCCTGTCCCGCCGTCACCTTGGCGCTGGTGGTGGGGACGTCGACCTGGTGGCGCAGCGCCCGGGTCACGCCGGTGTAGCCGGATCTCGCGTCGAGATGGATGACCAGGTCGCCGCCGAGGACCGGGAGTCCGCGGTGCGAGCGTATGAACCGGACGTGCTGCTTGCCGTCCGTGTCGACCAGGACGTCGGTGGCCTGAAGTGTGTCCTCCTTGCCGACTCCGGTGACCGAGGAGTGGGCGACGGCTGCGGTGCGGGCCGCGTCGATCACCGGCTGGAAACCGGCGCTCGCGGCGGGGGCGGTGGCCCCCTGGGCGGTCGGGGCGGCGAAGGCCGTGGCCCCGCCTCCCGCCGTGATGGTGACGGCCGTGGTGACGGCCAGGGCTATCGCCAGGCTGCGTATGTGGGGTGTACGCACGGTGGAGGGTCCTTAGAGGGTGCGGGGGCGGTCGGCTCAACCACCCGTACGCACGGTGCTGTTGTGCACCGCGGGGACCGTGTGGTCCCGGCCGAAACCCTGCTATGCCTGGCATGAACATGTAAAGGGGGATGATCGAGTTCTGTGCTCCCGGAACCCAGATTTAACAATTGCCCTGGACTTCGATGGCCGGAAGGTGTCCAACTCCCCTTCACCGGCCCAGATGCATGATCGCGCCGAGGGGTTGCCCGGCCCGCCCAAGGTTTGGGTGATGGTCCAGGTACGGAGTTCGCGTTGCCCAATGAACCCGGCTCGTACGTCTGTTGCCGACCGGAACCCGACGAAGTTCGTCCTTTTCAGGCGTACGCCCCGTCCGCCACGGAAAGGTAGGTCCCGTGCCAACGGACGACGAAACGGCCGACGGATTCGCAGCGGAGCTGCGGCGCCTGCGAGGCCTGCGCAAGGTGTCCCTCACCGGACTCGCCCGCTCGATCCACTACAGCAAGGGATATCTCAGCAAGATCGAGAACGGCAGCAAGCCGCCCACCCTCGACGTCGCCCGCCGCTGCGACGACGCGCTCGGCGCACAGGGCGAACTCGTGCGTCTGCTGCCCAGACCGGCGGCCGTCCCCGCGCCGCGCACCACCCACGCAGGCCCCGCCGAGACGGCCCTGTGCCCCTACCGGGGGCTCGCCGCCTACGGGCCGCAGGACGCCGAGTGGTTCTACGGCCGCGAGAGCGCGACCGCGGAACTGAGTGGGCGGCTCGCCGAACGGATGGGCCGCGGACCGCTCGCCGTGGTCGCCCCCTCGGGCGCCGGGAAGTCCTCACTCCTCCAGGCCGGACTGCTGCCCGCGCTGCGCCGGGGCGCCCTGCCCGTGCCCGGCTCCGACGACTGGCCGGTCGTGGTGTGCACCCCAACGGCCCACCCCCTCAAGGAACTTCTGCGCTGCGCGGCCGAGGTGCTCGGCGCGGCGGGCGCCGAGATCACCCCCGAGGCGCTCGCCGAGCGGCCGCGCACCCTGCTCGACGCCTCCGCCGCGCACGGCCGCGGCCCCGGCCTGGTCCTGGTGGTCGACCAGTTCGAGGAGACCTTCACCCTCTGCGAGAACGATCGCGAGCGCCGCGACTTCGTCGCCGTCCTGCACGCCCTCGCCACCGCCCGTGACCTCGACGGCACCACCGCCCGCGCCGCCGTCGTGATCGGCCTGCGCGCCGACTTCTGCGGCCGCTGCCTGGACCACCCCCACCTCGTGGAGGTCTTCACCCACGGCCTGTTCGCGCTCGGCCCGATGTCCGGCACCCAACTGCGCCAGGCCATCACCGGACCCGCCGAACGCGCCGGGCTCAGCCTCGAACCAGGCCTGGTGGAACTGCTGTTGAGGGATCTGGGCAGCGACTCGGCGGCGTCCGTCGGCTCCCTTCCGCTGCTCGCGCACGCCCTGCTCGTCACCTGGCAGCAGCGCACCAGCCGCACCCTGACCGTGGCCGGCTACGAGACGACCGGTGGCATCCACGGCGCGGTCGCCCGTACCGCCGAGTCGGTGCACGCCCGGCTCGACCCCGCCGAACAACTGACGGCCCGCCAGCTCCTCGTCCGCCTCGTACATGTGGCGGACGACAGCGCCCAGACCCGCAAGCCCGTCGAACGAGCCCTGCTGTTACGGCAGTTGGCCGACCCCGAGTCCGGCGCCCGCGCCCTCGACGCGTTCGTGCGCGCCCGGCTCGTCACCGCGGGCAGCGAGACGGTGGAGATCACCCACGAGGCGCTCCTGCACGCCTGGCCACGGCTGCGCGGCTGGATCGACGCCGACCGGGCGGGCCTGGTGATGCGCCAGGAGGTCTCCGACGCCGCGACCCAGTGGGTACGGGCCGGCCGCGACCCGAGCCTGCTCTACCGGGGCACCCGCCTCGCCGCCGTGCGCGACCGGGCGCAGCAGGCCTCCGACCGGGCCCAACTCGGGCCGGTGGAGCGGGAGTTCATCGATGCCTGCGAAGCCGAGGAGGGGCGCGGAGAGCGCACGGCCCGACGCCAGACCCGGATCCGCCGCGCCCTGCTCGTCACCCTCGCCGGGCTCCTCGCGCTCGCGGTGACGGCCGGCGCCCTCGCCTTCCAACAGCGTCAACGGGCCCTGGACCAGAGCCGCACCGCCCAGTCCCAGGCACTGGCCGTGCGGTCCGGGGCGCTCGCCGCCGGGCAGCCGGAGGCCTCCATGCTGCTCGCCGCCGACGCCTACCGCACCGACCGCACCCCGCAGGCACGCGGAGCCCTGCTCAGCACCCAGGCGACCTCCTTCGACGGGCGGCTGCGCGGCCACTCGGGCCCGGTCAACTCGGTCGCGTTCAGCCCCGACGGCACGACCCTCGCCACAGCCAGCTCGGACGCGACCGTACGGCTCTGGAACACCGCGAGCCGCCAGGTGACCGCCACCCTGACCGGCCATGCCGGAGCGGTCACCTCGGTCGCCTACTCCGCCGACGGCACACGCCTGGCGACAGCCGGCGCGGACGGTACCGTCCGGCTCTGGGACGCGGCCACCCACCGCATGACCGCGACGCTGCCAGGACACCAGGGAGCCGTCCGCTCCGTGGCGTTCAGCTCCGACGGCCACACCCTGGTGTCGGGCGGATCCGACCGCACCGTACGCCTGTGGAACGTGCCCGACGGCACCGCACGCGCCGTCCTCACCGGCCACACCGACTGGGTGATGGCCGTCGCCTTCGCCCCCGACGGCCACGCCGTGGCGTCGGCGTCCGCCGATCGCACCGTACGGATCTGGAATGTGACGGACAGCCAGCCACCGATGGTCCTCACCGGTCACAGCGACCAAGTGCTCGGCGTGGCGTTCAGCCCCGACGGCCACACCCTGGCATCCGGCGGCGCCGACCGCACCGTACGGCTGTGGAACCTGCCCGACGGAACCCTGCGCAGCGTCCTGACCGGGCACAGCGACGACGTCAACGCGGTCGCCTTCACGCGGACCGGCGACACCGTCATCAGCGCCGGCGGCGACGGCACCGTCAAACTGTGGGACGCCGTGAACCACCGGGTGGTCGCCACCCTGTCCGGCCACACCGACTACGTCCTCGCGGTCGCCGCCGGGCCCGACGACCGCCTCGCCACCGCCGGGTTCGACCAGTCCGTGGTGCTGTGGGACCCGGGGCGCTCCGCGCTCACCGCACGGCCGTTCACCGAGGCGTGGCAGTCGGCGTTCTCGCCCGACGGCAGCATCCTGGCCTCGGCGGAGGCGGACCGCACCGTCCGCATCTGGGACGTCGCCCACCACCGGCTGCGCGCCACTCTCACCGGCCACGACGGCTCGGTGTTCGCCGTGGCGTTCTCGCCCGACGGCCGCCTCGTCGCCTCCGCGGGCGCCGACCGCACGGTCAGACTCTGGGACACGGCGACCGGCCGCCCCGAGGCGACCCTCACCGGTCACGACGGCTCGGTGTTCGCGCTCGCCTTCTCGCCCGACGGCCGCCTGCTGGCCTCCGCGAGCGCCGACCGCACCGCCACGCTCTGGGACGTCGCGACCCGCAAGCCGTACGCCACGCTGCACGGCCACGAGGACTTCGTCAACGCGGTCGCGTTCAGCCCCGACGGTCGCACCCTGGCCACCGGCAGCGACGACCTCACCGTCCGGCTGTGGGACGTGAACGATCCCGGTCGCGGGCCGCGTTCGGTCCTTCGCGGCCACACGGGGTCGGTGCGCGCCGTCGCCTTCGCTCCCGACGGCCGCACCCTGGCCAGCGGCGCCAACGACGGGACCGTACGCCTGTGGGACGTCGCCCACGGCACGACGGCCGACACCCTCGCCGGGCACAGCGGGTCGGTGCGCGCGGTCGCGTTCAGCCCCGACGGCAAGACCCTCGCGAGCAGCGGCAGCGACCAGACCGTACGCCTGTGGGACCCCGCCCGCGCCGAACAGACCGCCACCCTCAGCGGACACACCGGCGCCGTCTGGGGCGTCACCTTCGACCCCGGCCTGCCCGGCACGCTGGCGAGCAGCAGCAACGACGGAACCGTCCGGCTCTGGAACACCGACGTGCCCCGCCAACAGGCCGGGGTCTGCCGTCTGCTGGGCGACACGGGCCCCGAACGCTGGTCCCACCTGCTGCCCGACCTGCCTTACCGGCCCCTCTGTCCGTCCGCCGACTGACCGGCGGATCCAGGGTGTTTCCCAGGTGTTTCCCGTTTCCCGTCGGCACGGGAGACGGCCGCCACCTCGACAGCGCCGCTGCGCACGGCACAGTCTCGAACCACCGCGGCAGATGATCCGGCTCCGCACAGGAGCATCTGCCGCGTGCCAGGCACCGGCCCGGCACACGCACGACACGCACCACACGTACGGCACGTACGACGAAACGGGGAATCGGACATGCACCATACGCTGGTCAGAGCGCGGCGGACTCTCGTCGCGGCGAGCATCGTGGCCGCCTGCGCCATCGTGGCGACCGCCCAACCCTCCGCAGCAACACCTCAGTCGAGGCCATCGGCTGCGGCCGCCGGAGGCTGCGACGTGCTCGCCCCCGGCGCCTCCGCCACCGCCGAGGCGGCGGTCCGGGCGGCCTGCTCCCAGCTCGGCATCTGGTACACGTGGGGCGGCGGCCACGGCCCGCAACCCGGTGCCACCTACGGGCAGGTCGACCCCACGGACCCGGCCAGCAACCACGACCCGGAGCGGCTCGGCTTCGACTGCTCGGGCCTGGTCCGCTATGCCTACGCCCAGGCGACCGGGCAGGACATCCTGGCCGGCAACTCCAACAGCCAGTACCACTCCTCGCACGCCACCGCCCGCTTCGGCGCGGCCCAGGGCACCGGGCCGCTGCTGCCCGGCGACCTGATGGCCTGGGGCGGCGACAACTCCATCCACCACATCGCCGTGTACCTCGGCGCGGGCAAGATGGTCGAGGCCCGCCAGTCCGGCACCCATGTGATGGTCAGCGACGTACGCCTCGGCGGCGACTACAACGGCGCCGTACGCATCATCGGCGCGGGCCCGGGACAGAACGGCACCTTCTCCACCTGGGGCACCGATGTGTGGACCCACGCCCAACCGTCCACGACGAGCGCCCGGGTCAACAAGTTCGCCGGCCCGACCCGCGTGAAGGTCGGCTGCCAGAAGCACGCCCAGCTCGTCGAGGCCGAGGGATACCGCAACGACGCCTGGTCCTACCTGCCCGACTACAAGGCATGGATCACCAACATCTACATCCGGGGATCCGCCTGGCTCGACGGCGTCCCCACCTGCGCCTGAACAGCCCGGCCCACCATAGACACCACACCCGCAAGGAGTTCACCGTGAACGTTCGCAAGAAGATCGCCCTGTTCCTCTCCGCCACCGCGCTGACCGCGGGCCTCACCGCGACCGGGCTGCCCGTTGCCGTCGCCGCACCCGCCAAGCCCGCCGCCGAGTGCGGAGTCCGCTCCGACGGCCGCCTGTACTGCGGCAACGCGGTCGGCGCGAAGGGATACGCCGACCGCTCCTACCGCTCGGCCACCCGCGGCACCCTGGACACCGGGTTCAACTGGTTCGTGTGCTGGGGCCACGGCGACCCGCACCAGGGCGGCAACGACATCTGGTACTGGACGCAGCTCGACAACGGCGCCTGGGGCAACGTCCCGGCCGTCAGCGTGAAGACCGGCCAGGACCCGGCTCCCGGCCTGCGCGAGTGCTGATCGCAGCACCGCACTAGAGCACCGGGCCGCCCGTCGATCCCCCGACGGGCGGCCCGGCCAACTTGCCTGACCGCCAAGGGGGTTGTCGATGTGTCAGGGGTGTCCGCCGGCCGGTCACGTGACGAGCGGTGAATCCTGCGGCCCGACCCCCTGTGCCGTCGCGAACAGCGAGCCGAGCCCCGCGTCGAAGCGGGCGGTGTACGAGACGTCGTCCTCGAAGCCGCCACCCCGCTCGGCGCCGCCGAGCACCCCGATCACGGTGTTCCCGCCGTGCGGCGCCGGGATCACCCACGGGCTGCCGGACACCCCGGTCGAGAAGCCCGCACACCGGGCCTGCCGGAAGTCGCTGTAGGCGGGCCGTGCGTCCGCCGTGCAGATGTGCTGGCCCGGCCGGTCGTGCGGATAGCCGATGAGGGTGACCCGGCCGAGGTCGGGGGAGAGCCGCTCCGGGTGCGCAGGCACGCGGAACCCGGAGCCGACCGCCTCCTGGACGCTTCTGCCGCCGACCCGGGCCACCCGCACGAAGGCCCAGTCGTACGGCCAGTTCTCGGCACCCTCGCGGGGCCCGGTGAACCGTGGGTCCGCCAGCGCGGCGAGGACCGGCCACTCGCCCTGCGGGGTGAGCCCGTCGTGATAGCCGGGCGCGAACGTGGCCCCGTCCAGCGGGAGGCAGTGCGCCGCCGTCACCAGCAGATCGCCGTGTCTGCTGTCCACGACGGCGGCCGTGCAGGTGTGCCGGCCACCGGGCCACAGGAAGACCCCGACGGCCGGGTACGAGCAGGCCGACCGCAGGTCGTGCGGGGCCGCGCGGAGCTGCTCCGCGGCACAGGCCGCCGACTGTTCCGGGCGGGCCGGGCGGGCCGGGTGGAACCCCGCACCGTCGGCGCCGGTGCCGACTGGGGCGCCGGGCAGCCCGGCCGGGGTCCCGGCAGGCCGGGCCGAGGAGGCGATGGCGGTGCTTGCCTCGTCGTCCCGGGCCGGGCAGATCGTCAACGTGCAGGTCAGAACCGTGATCAGAGCCGCCTCCCGGACAACGCCGAGCACCGCCCTCAACCGGCCGCCACTGTGCGCATTTCTTCTCATAAGCACGCTGGCGAGGCTAGGGCCCGGGCACGGGCAGGAGCCGCGCCGACACGAGCGCCAACCGGGCGCAAAACGTTCGGGCGGCAGCGGACCGCGCCCAGAGCCTGCGAGCGCGCGAGGGCTGGGGGAAGCTGGGAGGGTGGCCGCGAGGCCCCGCCCGCAGGAGGTGTCCATGGATCCCGTGTCGGCGCTGAGGCGGATCGCCTTCCTGCTCGAACGCAGCCAGGGCGCCACCTACCGCGTACAGGCCTTCCGTACCGCCGCCGCGGCGGTCAAGGAGCTGCCGCCGGACGAGGTCGCCGAGCGCGCGGCGGTGGCCGGAAGCCTGGAGTCGGTCAAGGGCATCGGCCCGAAGACCGCCCAGGTGGTGCGCGAGGCACTCGCCGACCGGGTGCCGGGCTATCTTCAGCGCCTCGAATCGGAACTGGAGGCCGCGGCGCCGCTCGCCGAGGGCGGCGAAGATCTGCGGGCCGCGCTGCGCGGCGACTGCCACCTGCACTCCGACTGGTCGGACGGCGGCAGCACCATCGAGGACATGGGCCGCACCGCGGCGGAGCTCGGCCATGAATGGGCCGTGCTCACCGACCACTCGCCCCGGCTCACCGTCGCCAACGGACTGACCGCCGAGCGGCTGCGCCATCAGCTGGAGGTGGTGGCCGAACTCAACGAGCGCTGGGCGCCGTTCAGGCTCCTCACCGGCATCGAGTGCGACATCCTCGACGACGGCTCCCTCGACCAGGAGGACGAACTGCTCGACCAGCTCGACGTCGTGGTCGTCTCCGTCCACTCCAAGCTCCGCATGGACGCCGCCGCCATGACCCGGCGCATGATCGCGGCCGTCAGCAACCCCCTGGCCGATGTGCTGGGGCACTGCACCGGACGTCTGGTCACCGGGCGCGGGCGGCCCGAGTCCGAGTTCGACGCGGACGCGGTGTTCGCCGCCTGCGCCGAGGGCGGCACCGCCGTGGAGATCAACAGCCGCCCGGAACGGCTGGATCCGCCGCGCCGCCTTCTGACCCGGGCCGTCGAGGCGGGCGTCCTGTTCGCCATCGACACCGACTCCCACGCCCCGGGCCAGCTCGACTGGCAGATCTACGGCTGCGCGCGGGCCGAGCAATGCGGCGTGCCGCCGGAGCGGGTCATCACGACCTGGACGCTGGAGGATCTGCTGACCTGGACCCGCACCCGCGAGGTCCCGGCAGGCGTGGCCGACCGGGCCTGAGCGGGCCGGTCCCGTCCCGTCTCCCGTGCGCACTCCGCGCGGGACGAGCGTCTTCGCAACCGCCCCGACATCCCGGGAATCCGGTCGGCCGTCACGCGAGGGCAGGCATGCGAGGGCGTCGATGCGGGGCGCGGACATGCGGGAGCCGGGGCTTCACCCCGCGCTGGGTGAAGCCCCGGCTCCCGTGCGGGACCGGGTCAGCCGCGGTCGATCCCGGCGTCGCGCATCGCCTGCTCGGCCCGCTCCTGCTCGTCCTCGGTCCGCTGCCTGCTGCTGCGGTCGGAGATCTGCTGTCCGGCCTCGGATGCCTTCACCTTGGCCTGCTCGGCGGCCTGTCGCGCCTTGTCCTGCAACTTCTCGGCCTTGCCCATGGAGATTCGCTCCTGAGTGTGGGGGTGGGGATCGAACGCATTCACCGTGCCATGCACCGTCACCAGGCGCACCCCGAACCATTACGCAGCGTAATGATCGGCGGCGTACTGCCAGAAGTCACGCATCAGGGTGACCGGGGTCGGCCCGGTCATCTCCACCTGGCTCAGCAGGATGGTGACCGTGCCGGTGGACGGAACGACGTAGGCGGTCGTGCCGGTGCCGCCGACCCAGCCGTAGCGCCCCGGCACGTTCCACGGCTCGATGGTCTCGATGTCGACCGAGCCGCCGAACCCCCAGCCCTGGCCCTGCAGGAACAACGTGCCGGCGGCGCGCTGGGCGGGTGTCAGATGGTCGGTGGTCATCTGCCGTACGGCTTCGGGCGAGAGCAGCCGGCGCCCCTGAACGGTCCCGCCGCCGAGCAGCAGCCCGGCGAAGGCGTGCAGGTCGTCGACGGTCGAGACGAGTCCGCCCGCGCCGGAAGGGAACGCGGGCGGGCTGCTCCACTGCCCGTCGGGGGCGTCGACGAGTTCCAGACCGCCCTGCGGAAGGGGCCGGTAGCAGGTGGTGAACCGGTCCAGATCGCGGGCCGGCACCGAGAACCCGGTGTCGGTCATGCCGAGCGGCCCGAAGAGGCGCTCGGCCAGGAACTCGGGCAGCGTGCGCCCGGAAACCCTCGCGATCAGGACGCCCTGGAGGTCGGAGCACAGGTTGTACAGCCACGCCTCGCCGGGCTGGTGCAGCATCGGAATGCGGGCGAGCCGCGCGAGCCACTCGTCCGGCGCGGGCACCGACTGCGGGCGCGGAGGCGCCTGTTGGAGCTCGCTGAACAGAGGCGCGACGGCGGGCAGCGAGAAATCGGAGGGAAAGCCGTAGCCGGCGCGGAAGGTCAGCAGATCGGCCACCGTGATCGCCCGCTCGGCGGGGACGACGTCGTCGACCGGGGAGGACGGCGTACGGACGACCATGGGCGAAGCCAGCTCCGGCAGCCACCGGGCGACCGGGTCGTCCAGCGCGATCCGCCCGTCGTCGACCAGCATCATGAGGGCCGCGGCGGTGACCGGCTTGCCGATCGAGGCGATACGGAAGATCGAGTCCCTGGCCATCGGGGAAGCGCCGCCCGCGTCGAGGGAGCCGGCCACCGCGCACTCCACGCGGTCACCGCAGGCCACCAGGCCCACCGCACCCGGCACCGTGCCGTCGTGGACGTATGTGTCGAGGATCTTGCGCAATGCGCTCATGGGCCCACCTTCTGGAAGTCCGGCTCTCCTGGAGTCCGGTTCTCGAAGTCCGTCGGAAGGGAGACTCCCCCCGGGCCCGGGAATCATCGCGCTCACCCATGTCACTTGGCCACTTGGCGCACATCGCCGTGCGCCGTTGCGTGCACCCCGTGCGACCGCCGATCACCCGAAGTAGCCGCGCCGGGCGGGCGAATCGGTGCGATCCTGATATCGGGACATTTCTTCCCCGAGGAGGCATCTCATGCGCAAGGTCGCCGACTGTCGGGACTACCCGAGTGAATCGAATTGCAGCCTGACGATTTCCGGGACGGAAGAGGAAGTCGTCCGGGCGGCCGCCGAGCACGCCGCATCGGTGCACGGCCACACGGACTCTCCAGAACTCCGCGAAGAGATAAAGAAGATGCTGAAGGACGAGGCAACCGTCTAGCGCCCCGGCAGCCCGAACCAGGACCGACCACCTCTGAGGGCCGTTCCGCGTCGGCGTCGGCCCCGGCGCCGTGAGCGGACCGGAGTGGTCGGAGCTCCGCCGCAGGTGGCGTAGGGTGGTGTTCACCGACGCGGGGTGGAGCAGCTCGGTAGCTCGCTGGGCTCATAACCCAGAGGTCGCAGGTTCAAATCCTGTCCCCGCTACGAAACTTCGGCCCCCGGCACTCTGCGTGCCGGGGGCCGAAGTGCGTGACATGGCTGCCCGCGGGTATGTCTGCCCGGCCCACCCATCCGAAAGGGAACCGACGCACCGCCGTACTCCTCTTCACCGGCGACGCCGGGTGGGGAGATGGGGCATGTTCGCTGTAGGTGGGGCCTTCGGGGTGGTATTCGGATGTGTGGGGCTGCTGTTCGCCCTGGTGGGCATCGCGATGCTGGTCGGGGTGGTCCGCAGGGTGTCGGAGCACAGGCGCACCCTGCGCGAGGGGCTGAGGGCACAGGGCCGCTGTCTGGAGACGTATGTGGTGCGCACCCACCGTTCCGGTGGGCCTGTGCATCACCAGCGCCGTCTGATCGTCGGGTTCCGTGCGGGGGACGGGCGTGATGTGCGGGTGCAGGTGACATCGAGGCAGCCCTATGTGACGGGTGACATGGTGTTGCTGCGCCATCTGCCGCACCGGCCCGAGCGCGCGGTCGTGGACGAGGCGCCGACCGGGGTCGGAGTGGTGTCGTGCCTCTTCGGCGGGGCCATGGTGGTCTTCACCTGTGTGGGGCTGTTCTTCGCCGCGATCGGCTTCGGCGCGGCCGTGTTCCTGGGCGCATCGGCCGACGACGGCGCCCCGGTCCCGTTGCCGGACCCGCACCTCACCGCCGGGCCCTGAGCGGTGTCCGAACCCTGCCCGAACCGGTCGAGGGTCTTGGGTGTGGACGATTTCTGGTGTGGGGGAGGGCGGTGGGATGATGGCGCGATGTCTGATCGTGTTGTTGTTGCCGCTTGTGACGGGGCGTCGAAGGGCAATCCCGGCCCTGCCGGATGGGCCTGGGTGATCGCGGATGCCGAGGGGCGGCCGGAGCGTTGGGGCGCGGGTCCGCTCGGCACCGCCACCAACAATGTCGGCGAGCTCACCGCCCTGGAGCGACTCCTCGAAGCAGTCGACCCCGGCACCCCCCTGCAGGTGCGCATGGACTCCCAGTACGCCATGAAGGCGGTCACCCAGTGGCTGCCGGGCTGGAAGCGCAACGGGTGGAAGACCGCGGCGGGCAAGCCGGTCGCCAACCGTGAACTCGTCGAGCGCATCGACGGGTTGCTGGCCGAACGGGACGTGGAGTTCGTCTATGTGCCCGCACACCAGGTGGGCGGAGACCCGCTGAACGCCATCGCCGACCAGGCCGCCAGCGACGCGGCCACCACCCAGCGCGCCGCCGGCACGGCCCACGGCGACCAGGAGATGCCGGTGCCCGCACCGGCTCGCGCCAGTACGACGCGGGCCAGGACCGCCACCGCGCGGAAGGCACCCGCCGCGGCCAAGTCGTCCGCCTCGGGAGCCGGTGCGGGCAAGCCGCGGACCATCAAGGCGAAGTTCCCCGGACGCTGCCCGTGCGGGCAGCCCTATGCCGCGGGTGCTCCCATCATGAAGCGCGAGCAGGGCTGGGGACACCCGGACTGCAGCCCAGTGGTGTGAGGCACGGGGCTGCCATGTCACCTGTCCGGTAGGTGGCCGTACGTGTGCCGGACGAGCCGGCACCGTGCGCCCGTCAGTCGGTGGTCACGGGGGTGACGGCGTCCTCCCCCTTCTTGACGTCGCTGTCCGCGGGCTGCGCGGACGCGCTGGTGTCGCCGCCCTCGGGAGCCGTGTAGAAGACGGACCGGTTCTGCCGGGTGCGCTGCGCCTGACCCTTGGCCACGAGGTTTTCGAGGGTGTTGCGCACCACGGTGCCGGCGATGTTGCGGCCCGGGTGGGCGTCGGTGAGACCGGCCGTGATCTCGGCGGCCGAGCGCGGCTCACCGCTCGTGGCGAGGTGGGCCGCGACGAGCTCCCGCAGCGTGGGAGCAGCACCCGACGCCTTGGCCTTGGGGGCGGGCCGCGCCTGCTTCTTGGCCGCGCGACCTGCGGACTTGGATCCCGAACGCGCCTGAGGGATGCGCGGGGCGGATGCCTCGGCCTTCTTGGGAGCCTTGCCCGCGGCGGGCACGGCGGGGGTGCCGATCGCCTGCTGCATGGAGGCGAGCAGGGCGTGGTTGCTCTCCAGGATGCTCAACTGCTCCTGGAGCGCACTGATCTGGCCGGCGATGTGTTCGCGTTCGGCGACGTTGCTGTCGAGATCGCTCTGGATCTGGGCAGCGTACTGGGACTGGAGCATGGTGCTGTCCGGCACGAGTCGTTCCTCCGGGGGCGTGTGCGTACGTGATTGCTGCCGGATGTTACGCGCCTCCTCTGTGCAGGGGCACCCACTTGACAGTAGATGAGACCGCTCAGGGTGAATGAATCCCGTGGGCAACGGCCTCGCGGGGCACACCGAGTGATGTCCCACCCTGAGGATGGAGGCCGCTCCCGCCCCGGCGGGTTGAAGAGAGCGGCCTTCGAACCGGACCACATGACGGGGTGCTACTCCGGTGTCGTGTATCGGAGTTCGCGCTCGCCCAGGGTGCGCCGCACACATGCCGCGACCACATGACTGAGGTTTCCGGTGCGGGCGAGCAACTCGCGCTGAACGCGGGCGCCGTTGCCGCGGACAAGCAGTTCCGCGGTCGCCTTGTGGGCCCATGCGAAGTCCCCGCTGTCTTCGAGCGCCTCCCGTACGTGGTCGAACAGGGCCCGTGCGACGACGGGTGCGGGGGCCGGCCGCATGGTCACCGGGTGCAGCAGGTCGTCGTCGAGCCCGGAGCGCGCGGCCCGCCACGCGGCGAGCCGCAGCAGTTGCACCCCGTGTCCCAGTGGTGGCCGCCCCCTGCGCCAGTCCCGGGCAGCGGTCTCGACCAGTGCGCGGGCCAGACCCGCCACGAGCAGCGCGGTGGTGGCCTCCAGACACACATCCGCCACCCGGATCTCCACCGTGGGGTAGCGGTGGGAGAGCCGGGCGTCGAAATAGATCATGCCCCGGTCGTGCACCACACCGCTCGTCACCATGTCGTCGACCTGGGCGTGGTAGCGCTCGGCCGAGCCGAAGACACCCGTCGGCCCGGACATGGGCCACCGGCCCCACACCCTGCTGCGGTAACTGCTGTAGAGGGTGTCGTTGCCGTGCCAGTACGGAGAGTTCCCGCTCAGTGCGGTCAGCACGGGCAGCCACGGCTGGATCCGGTCCACGACGGCGACGCCCTCGTCGTCCGATGCGACCGACACATGCACGTGGCATCCGCAGGTGAGCTGTTCCTGGGTCGTCAGACCGAACTGTTCCTCCATCCACTGGTAGCGGCGGCCCGCGTTGACGGCGGGCCGGACGGGCAGGGGCGACGTCGCGAGGGCGGCGACCGCCGCTCCGGCTTCGGCCGCGTGCCGGGCCGCCTCGTGGCGCCAGTGCACGATCTCCGCGCCGAGTTCCTCCATGTCCGTCTGCGGCCGGGTGCCGAACTCCAGCTGCTGACCCTGCAGTTCACGCTCGAACGTGCCCTTGGCGGGGCCGCCTCCGTCGGCGGCGCACTTGGCAAGACGGGCCAGCACCTCCGAGGACAGGGCACACGGCTGCCCGGTGCCCGGGTCGACCAGGAGCAGTTCCTCTTCCACGCCTACGGTGCGCAAAATGACGCTCCCATCCTGTCCGGGCGCCCGTCGGGCGGCACGGAAAACGGCCGGGGGCACCAGCATGCACGGCCGGTGCCGTCCCCGGGTGCCGGTGAGGGGGCCCTCTTTCGGTCACACCCGTCAGGGCCGGGCACCCCCGGCCCCAGCGGCCGCCACGGCAGCTGTGCCGCCACTCGGGTCACAGCCGCCCTGCCCGGCCTGACACGCCACCGACCGGGGGGAATCCCCGGCGCCCGGGCGCCCGGGCGGTATTCCTTGGGGCGCGGGCACCACACATGAACGTCGCACACCTCGCGAACGTACATACCGACGTAGGAGATCTGCCGATGCGCGTAAGTCTTGTTGCCGCCGGGGCCGCTGTCGCCGCCGGAGTCCTTCTGTGCGCCGCCTCCGGCCCGGCCGGGGCCGCCACCTCGGGCACCGTCTCCGCCGACCCGACCGGGACGGTCTCCAGCGACGGCACCGTCATCCTCTCGGGCACCTACCGGTGCTCCGCCCCGGGACCCGGCCCGATCTTCGTGGCGAGTTCGGTGCGGAGCGGCGGCGTACAGCACGGCATCGGCGGCACGGCCGCGCGGTGCGACGGCGCCGAACACACCTGGGTCAACCACGAGAAGCCGCACGGGACGCCGGTGAAGCCCGGACCGGCCGACATCGAGGCCACCCTGGTGCAGCTGAACACCCGCAGCGGCCTTCCGCTGCCCGTCATCCTCGCCACCGACTGGCACAGCATCGACCTTCGCCCCGCCAAGGACTGACGGAGCGTCCACGCCGTTCCGGCACCCCCGACGTCTGAAATCGCTTCTGGTTGCCTCCACAAGTGTGCGGGCGGTGAGTTTCGGACATACCCGCATTCATAGGGTGCGGGGGTGCACTGTCCCTTCAAATCCCTCGTCCAAGGGCGGTTGAAGACCTCTGCCGACAGGGCCCAACATCTGTAATTCATCCGGCCGTTGCCCTGATCTGGCCGTTGATTTTCTTGATCGACTGTCAGGATGGCACAAGAAACGACCGAAAGTGTCCTGTTTGTTTTGACTCCTGATCGGCCTGCGGTGAAGGTCTCGTGCATGTCCCCTTCGCCCCAGGCCGCTCCCAGTGGCCTGCTCCGTATGCGCGATTTCCGATTTCTGCTCGCCGGAGCCGCGGCCGGGCAGGTCGGCGCCCAAGTCACCCTGGTGGCACTGCCCCTGGTGGCCGTGCTCGAACTCAAGGCGCCCGCCTTCCAGGTGGGACTGCTCACCGCCGCCGAGACCGCCGCGTTCCTGCTCATCGGACTGCCCGCGGGGGCCTGGGTCGACCGGATGCGCAAGCTGACGCTGATGATCCGCGCCGACGTGGTCCGCTCCCTGGCCATGGCCAGCGTCCCGCTCGCCGCGGTGGCGGACGTGCTGACCATGGCCCAGCTGTATGCCGTCGCCCTGGTCGTGGGTGTGGCGACCGTCTTCTTCGACGTGGCCCACCAGAGCTATCTGCCCCAACTCCTGCCCAGGGAGCACCTGGTGGCGGGCAACGGGGCCCTGGAGACGGTACGTTCCTCGGCGCAGGTGGCCGGGCCCGGGCTCGGCGGCGGGCTCGTCCAACTGGTGGGGGCACACCTCGCGATCGTGGCCGACGCCATCGGCTACGCCGTCTCCGCCCTGTTCCTGCTGGCCATCCGCCGCCCCGAGCCGGGGCCCGAACCCGTACCCGGCGCCTCCCTGCGCAAGGACGTCGCGGAAGGCCTGCGCTTCGTGCTCGGCCACCCGCTGCTGCGTGTCATCGCGGGCACCACGGCGCTCGGCAACTTCTTCACCGCGATGCTCATGGCCACCCAGACCATCTTCCTGGTCCGGGTCCTCGACCTGCCTCCGGCCGCGATCGGCGTGATGCTCTCGGCATCGGCCGTGGGCGGACTCGCCGGAGCGCTCTGCGCGGGCCGCCTTGCCGGACGCTTCGGCCAGGCCCGCATCATCTGGCTCTCCGCCCTCGCGACCGGCCCTTTCGCGCTGCTGTGGCCGCTGTCCGGCAAGGGCCTGGCCGCCGCGCTCTTCGCGGTCGCCTCCGGCGTGGTCTTCTTCGGCGCCGTGGTCTACAACGTCGCCCAGGTGAGCTTCCGTCAAACCCTGTGCCCCCCACGCCTGTTGGGGCGCATGAACGCCACCCTCCGCTTCATGATGTGGGGCACCCTGCCGCTCGGCGCGCTCGTCGGCGGCGCCGTCGCGGATGCCTCCGGCGCACGCACCGCGCTGTGGATCTGCGCGATCGGCTTCCTCGCCGTGCCGCTGCCGCTCCTGCTCTCCCCGCTGCGCGGGATGCGCGACCTCCCCGAGACCGCGCACCCCGAGACCGAGGACGACGACCGGCAGGACTCGACGCCGGGCCACGACGAGAGTGTCCCCGTCGCCTGACCGCCACCGGGCAACTCCCCTTGGCTGCAAGCCAGTTCAAGCCCGCCACCCCCGCACCGAGAGTTCCCAACCCCGAGAGAGGACCACGTGCTCCCCAGCATCACGGGCCAGTATCTGGCCCGCTACCAGCGCCTCGGCGCAGGTGACCCGGCGGCCGGACTGCTGCCCGTCACCGGGGCCCAGCGGCGCTTCCTGCTCGTGCGTTCCCTGGACCCCGCCGGCCGCGCCGACATCGTCCCGATGTTCTTCGCCTTCCCGCGCGGCACCGTCGACGCGGCACGGCTGCGCGCCGCCGCGAACCATCTGGCCGCCCGCCACCCCGTACTGCGCTCCCGGCCGTGCGTCGTACGCGGCACACCCGCCCTGCGGCCCGAACCGGCGGACGTACCCCTGGACCACGTCGCCCGCGCACCCGGCGAGGACGCTGAGGACGCGCTGCGCCGGACCCTGGCCGGCTGGCCCGCCGACGGCCCGCCGCTGCGGCTGTTCCTCGCCCACAGCGGCCCGCACGCCGAGGAGGAGCTCCTCGCCGTCGTCCTGGACCACACCGCCTGCGACGGCCAGTCGCTCGCCCGCATCGTCGAGGAACTCGGCGACGCCTACCGCGACCGCCTCGGCCCCGACGACCTGTCGCCCGCCGAGGCGGCCGCCGAACTCGCCGCCTACCGCGACGCCGTCCTGCGCCAGCTCGAAGCCGAGGACCGCGCCGCCTCGCCCCGCGCGCTCACGTACTGGGGAGAGCGGCTGCGTACGGCCCGCGAGCAGGCCCCGCTGCCCGGCTCGCGGTCCATATCCGCCGGACTGCCCACCGGCGCCGTCGAGGTGAGGCTCCCCTCGCCCGCCGGAGGCGTCCCCTTCCCGGCGCTGCTCGACGCCTGCCGCGCGGCAGCAGGAGCCCTGTTCGGGACGGGGCCCGTGGCGCCCATCGGCTACCCGTGGGGCGGCCGCCCGGCCGGCGCCGAGCCCGTCCTCGGCTGCTTCCTGAACACCGTGGTCTTCCCGGCCGACACCGGCAGCGCCCCGGCGCCGGAGGTGACCGCCACCGACTGGTGGGACGACCTCGACCGCGCCGACACCCCCTTCGACGAGGTCGTACGGGCCGCCCGGGCGGGCGGATCCGCCTGGTCCGGCCGGCTCGACGGCCTGCTCACCGTGGACGACGCCCGCAACCGGACCCCGCTGAGGCTCGGCGGGACGGCGGGCCGCGAGGTCCACATCGGCGGCCGGCAGGTCCGCGCCCCCTTCGCCGTCTCCGCCACCCAGGGACCCGAACTCCACCTCCGCATGGTGTGGGACCGCTCGGTCCTCGACGACGCCGCGGCCGAAGACGCCTTCGCGGCCCTGCGCGGAGCACTCCCCGCCGAGGCCCCGGCCCACTGAGCCCGGCCCCACCCGTGTCCCGCGCGGACACCGCCGCAGGAACGCGTACCCCCTGAACTCCCAGCATCCGGCCGTGCCGCGCGATCCGCGGACCGGCCGGCGCGCCGCCGTGCGGGGCGCACGAACGCGCCCCGCGCCACCCGACCCGACAACCCAAGGGATCGCCCATGCTCCCCCTCTCCTCCTCGCAGGAGATCGTCTGGCTGCACGAAGAAGTGCAGCCGGGCAGCCGCGCCTACAACTTCACCGCCTCCCTCGACCTGTGGGGCACCCTCGACGTCGAAGCCCTGCGCAGCGGCCTCGCCGCCACGCTCGCCCGCCACCCCGGGCTGCGGCTCGAACTCGTCCCCGTGGCCGGCGCGATGCCCGGCCAGCAGGTGGCCGACGTCTGCCTGCCGCGGCTGCGCACCGTGGACGTCACCTGGGAGGCCGACCCCGAGGCCGCCTTCGACAAGCTCCTTCGCATCGAGGCGGAGACCCCCCTCGACACCACCGAGGCGCCCCTGATTCGCTGGACCCTGGTCAAGCTCGCCGAGAACCGGCACCGGCTCATCCACGTGGAACACCACCTGATCCACGACGGGCACTCGTTCGCGATCCTGCTGGGCGACGTCTTCACCGTCTACCGGGCCCAAGTCCTCGGCGAGAGCGTCGAGTTGGGCACCCCCAGCTCGTACGCCGACCACGTGCGCGCCCGCGCCGGTGACATACGGGCCAAGGAGCTGGGCGCGAGCCTGGAGTACTGGTCCGAGACGCTGCGCGACGCCTCGTACGACATGCCGCTGCCCGGCCTCACCAAGCCCGGCGCGCGGCGCCGCCACCACGGCGGCCAGCTGCGCCAGTCGATCGGCGCGGACCTCGCCGAGCGGCTGCGCGCCCACACCCGCGAGCGTGGACTGACCCCGTTCGCCACCCTGCTCGGCCTGTTCGCCGAACTGTTGCGGCGCCACAGCGGTCGCAGCCAGATGGTGGTGGGAACCGCTGTGGGCAACCGTCCGCGCGGCTTCGAGGACGCCGTCGGCATGTTCGTCAACACCATCCCGCTGCGGCTGAACCTGGACTCGGGCGCACCGGCCGAAGACGCCATGGACGAGGTGACCGACACCCTCATCCGCGCGCTCCCGCACCAGGAGGTGCCGGTCCAGGAACTCACCCGCGCGCTCGGCCTGCACACCTCGGGCGCCGACAACCCGCTGTTCAGCGTCATGTTCAGCGCCCACGACGCGGCGCTGCCCGAAATCGACGTGCCCGGCCTCGACATCACCCTGTTCGAGGGGTTCAACACCGGCACCACCCGCTTCGACCTCGATGTGGTGCTGCTCCCCGACGACCGGCGCGGCGTCAGCCTCCGGCACGGCGCGGCCGGCATGACCCTCGTCTGGGACTACGACGCCGACCTGTTCGGCGAGGACGTGGCGAAGCTGCTCGCCGAGCGCTTCCTCGACCTGCTGCGCGCCTACCTCGACGCGCCCGCCACCACCCTCGCCGACCTTGCGCTGCCGTCAACTCCGCCCGAATCGGCACCTGTTGCTGTCGTGGCGCCGGCAGGCGACCCGCTCGACCCGGCCGCCGCCCAGGACCCGTCGCTGCCCGCCCTCCTCATCGGCGCCCGCCGCCTCACGTACGGGGACCTCGACGCGCGGGTCACCGCCCTCGCCGAACGGATGCTGGCCGCCGGAGTGACGGCGGGCCGGCCCGTCGCCGCGGTGCTGCCCCGCGGCGCCGACTCCGTCGTGACGCTGCTCGCCTGTCTGCGCACCGGCGCGGTGTACTGCCCGCTGTCGCCGTCCGACCCCGCCGCCCGCCTCGAGCTGCTGCTCGAACGCCTCGGCCCGGCACTCGTCCTCACCGCCAAGAACAGCCCGGTCCGCATCCCCGACGGCCTGCCCAGCGCCGAAGTCGACGCCGCGACCCTGCCGCCCGCCCGCGCGGCGGAGGCCGTGCCGAACGCGGCGTACATCATCCACACCTCCGGCTCCACCGGCATCCCCAAGGCCGTCGCCGTCGGGCGGGACGCGCTGGTCAACCACCTCACCGGCGCCGCCGAGCGGTTCGGGCTCGCGGCCGGCGACCGGGTGCTCCTGTTCGCCCAGCCGTCCTTCGACGTCGCCCTCGAAGAGGTGCTGCCCTCGCTGTACGCGGGCGCCTGCCTCGTCGTACCGGAGCAGGACGTGCCGACCGGCACCGAGCTTGCGGAGCTGCTCTGCGCCGCCCGGGTCACCGTGGCCAACCTGCCCACCAGCTACTTCCTCGCCACCCGCGACGACCTGCTGCCGGTGATCCAGGAGGGCCGGTGGACGCCGCGCCTGCTCGTCCTCGGCGGCGAACGCATCCCGGCCGAAGTGATGCGCACCTTCTTCGACGATGCGAAGAAGGGCAGCGGCACCGACTTCTCCGTGCTCAACGCGTACGGCGTGACCGAGGCCGCGATCAGCTCCACCGTGCACGAGATCACCCGGGACGGCCTGGTCGAAGGCGCCGAGATCCCGCTCGGCACCGAGCTGCCCGGCGAGCGGATCCACGTCCTGGACGAGGGCCTGCGCCCGCTGCCCACCGGCGCGGTCGGCGAACTCGCCATCGCCGGCGCCGGGCTGGCCGAGGGCTACGTAGGCAACCCACAGGCCACCGCCGCCCGCTTCGTCACCGTCGAGGCACTCGGCGGCGAACGCGTCTACCTCACCGGCGACCTCGGCTACCGCGGGCAGGACGGCCTCCTCCGCTTCCTGGGCCGCCGCGACAACCAGATCAAACTGCGCGGCTACCGCATCGAACTCGAAGAGGTCGAGGCCGCCGCCTCCGCCGCGCTCGGCGGCCGGTCCTGCGCCGTCGTCCTCGACACCCAATCCAGTGGCGGCCCCCGCCTGGTCGCGTTCCGCGAACGGGCCGACGAGGTCGAGGAGTGGGACGAGCAGGCCCTGCACGCCGAGCTCAGCACCCGCCTCCCCGGCGCGCTCGTGCCCGGCCGCTGGGTGCTCCTCGACACGATGCCGACGCTCGCCGGAGGCAAGCCCAACCGGGTGGCCCTGGCCCGCATGGCCGCCGAGCCGGCCCCGGCCGCCCCGGTCGAGGAAGCCGCCCCGGCGACGGACCCGGCGCTGTCCGACGACCCGGCCGTCGCGCTGCTCGCGGAGGGCTGGCGCGAGGTGCTCGGGCACGACCGCTTCGAGGAGAGCTCGCACTTCTTCCGCATCGGCGGCCACTCGCTGCTCGCCGCGCAGCTGGCGGCCTGGCTGGAACCGCGTCTGGGCGAGCGTCCCTCGCTGCGCCTGCTCTTCCAGCACCCGGTCCTCGCCGACCAGGCCCGAGCCCTCGCCGAGACCGCCACCCCCGCCCTCGCCACGCCGAAGGAGTCGTGATGACAGAGCAGTTGATGCACCGTCAGGACGCAGACCGTACGAACGCCACCCTGAGCGTGCTGCACGGCACGCCCCTTCCCGGGGCCGGCGAGTCCGGGGTGTTGTCGCGCTACGAGGAGTGGGTGCGGCGCTCCCCAGAGGCCCCCGCGGTGATCGACGGGGAGTGTCGCTGGACCTACGCGCAGCTCGACGAGGCGGCCGAGGCGGTCGCGAAGACCCTGGCCGACCGTGTGCGGCCCGGCGACCTCGTCGGGGTCTGCCTGGACCGTTCCGCGGCCCTGGTGATCACCGCGGTCGCGCTTGCCCGGATCGGCGCGGTCTACCTGCCGCTCGGCCCGCGCCCGGGCGAGCGCCGCATCGCCGCGGTCACCGAGGACATCGGCGTCGTCTGCCTCATCGGCGATCCCGAAGTTCTGCCGAAACGTCAGGGACCCGTCGAGCACATCGAGTTGGCGTTGTCGGGCGAGGGCGTCAACGCCGCCTCCTGCGTCGTGGCCGCGTTCGGCCCGGTCGCACCCGGTGCCCGCACGGCCCCGCCCGAGGCCCTGTACGCCGTGCTCACCTCCGGCTCCACCGGCCGCCCCAAGGCCGTCGCCGTCGCCGAACCCGCCCTTGCCGCGCTCCTTCACTGGTATCGAGCGGAGACCGGGCTCGCCCCCGGCGACCGCCAGTCGCTGCTGATCGGCGTCGCCTTCGACCCGCACCTCCTCGAACTGTGGGCCGGCCTCACCTCCGGCGCCGCGCTCATACCCGCGCCCGACGACGTCCGCTGGGACCCGGCCGCGCTCACCGACTGGTGGCGCGACGCCGAGGTCACGGTCGCCGTGTCGGCAACCCCCATGATCGAACCCCTCCTGGACCGGCCCTGGCCCCAGGATCTGTTGCTCCGTCACCTCGTCGTCGGCGGTGACCGGATGCGCCGACGCCCCGGCCCCGACGTGAGCGCCACCCTCCACAACGCCTACGGCCCCGCCGAGGCCACCGTCATCACCACCACCCACGCCATGCGGGCCGACGACCCGGACGCGCACTCCGACGCAGCCCCGCCCATCGGCACCCCGATCGCGGGCGCCACCGTGGCCGTCACCGACGCCGACGGCACCGTCCTGGCCCGCGGCGCGGACGGTGAACTGCGCATCGGCGGCACCTGCCTGGCCCTCGGCTACCTCGACCCGGAGCTGACCGCGCGCCGCTTTGCCGCCCCGCCGCCGCAGCTGCCGGGCGTGGACCGCATGTACCGCACCGGCGACCGGGTGCGCATGCTCGACGACGGCCGGCTCGTCTTCCTCGGCCGCCTCGACGACCAGGTCAAGATCAGCGGAGTGCGCATCGAACCGGCCGAGGTCGAGGCCGCGTTCGAGCACGACGCGGCCGTCCGCAGCGCCGTCGTCACCGCGCCCCGCGACGCCGAAGGCCGCGCCAGGCTCGTGGCGTACGTCCTGCCCACCCCCGGCGCCGCGCCCACCGCCGACGAACTGCTCGCCGCCGTACGCGCCTGGCTGCCCGAGCAGGCGGTGCCCTCGACGGTGCGCATCGTGGACGCCTTCCCGCTGGACGCCAACGGCAAGGTGGACCGGCCTGCCCTCCTCAAGCACGCCGAAGAGGCACCCGCCCTCGCCCCGGCCGATGCCGCCCTGCCGGACGACGCGACCGCCGACGAACGGCTCGTCCTCGCCTCGGTGCGCGACCTGCTCGGCCGCCCCGAGACCACCCTGGAGGACAACTTCACCGACGCCGGAGGCACCTCCCTGCTCGCCGCCCGCCTCCTCGAAGTCCTGGAGAAGGAAACCCAAGTGCGGCTGCGCGCACCGGAGTTGCTGCGCCAGCCCGATCTGCGGGCCATCGCCGCCGTCATCGACAAGCGCCGCAGGTCGAGGTCCTGACGTGACGAACCGCAAGCCCCTCCTCGACGACCGGAAGGAAACGGCCGTGACCGTGGCCCGGACCGGCCTGCCCGCCCTGGTGGCGCGGCACGCCGAACACACCCCGCACGCCCTCGCGGTGGCGGACGGCGACACCACCCTCACCTACGCCCAACTGGCGGGCGCGGCCCGCCGGTTGGCGGCCCACCTTCACGAGCAGGGCGTACGCCCCGGCGACTTCGTGGCGCTCCTCATGCCGCGCTCGGCCAGGACCGTCGTCGCCCAGCTCGCCCTGTGGTGGACGGGCGCGGCCTGCGTACCCCTCGACCCGGCGCACCCCGGGCCCCGTACCGCGGCCATGCTCGAAGACTCGGGCGCCACGCTCACCGTCGGCGACAGCAAGCTGCTCGAAGCGGCCGGCACACCGGGCGCCACCCTGGCGCTGCCCGGCGACGAGCAGCTGGCCGACGCGGAGATGCCCGGCGACGGACCGGGCCCCGACGACACCGCGTTCGTCATGTTCACCTCCGGCTCCACCGGCCGTCCCAAGGGCGTGGCGATCCACCACGGCGCCATCGCCGAACTCGTCACCGACCCGGACTACGTCACCGTCACCGCACGCGACCGGGTGCTCCTCCACTCCCCGGCGACGTTCGACGGCTCCACCTTCGAGGTGTGGTCGGCGCTCGCCAACGGCGCGGCCGTCGTGGTCTGCACCACCGAGCGGCCCTCGTTCGAGGACCTGGCCAAGGAGGTGGAGCGGCACGGCGTCACCGTCGCGTTCTTCACCACGGCCCTCTTCCACCAGCTCGCCGCACGCCGCTCCCGCGTCTTCTCCTTGCTGCGCACGGTCGTCGTGGGCGGCGAGGCGATGGCCGCCCAGCACGCCCGCGCAGTCCTGCGTGCCTTCCCCTGGGTCGAGCTCGTCAACGGCTACGGCCCCACCGAAGCCACCACCTTCGCCACCACCCACCGCGTCACCGACGCCGACTGCGACGGCCCGGTGCCGATCGGCCGCCCCATGGCGGGTGCCACCGCCCACATCCTCGACGAGGCGTTCCTGCCCGTCACCGACGGCGCCCAGGGTGAACTGTGGATCGGCGGCAGCCGCCTGGCCCACGGATACACCCGGCAGCCCGAGCTGACCGCCGAGCGCTTCGTCGACCACCCCACCCTCGGCCGCCTCTACCGCACGGGCGACCTCGTCTCGGCCCGCCCCGACGGCGTCCTCGACTTCCACGGCCGCACCGACGACCAGGTCAAGGTGCGCGGCTTCCGCATCGAGCCGGGCGAGATCGAGCACGCCCTGCGCGAGCAGCCGGACGTGGACGACGCAGCCGTCACCGTACGCCGCCCCACCCCCGACGACGCGCGCCTGGCCGCCTTCGTGGTGGCCGCGCCGGGCCCGGTACCCCGCCCCGACGCCCTCCTGGGCCGGCTCACCGCGTTGCTGCCCGCGCACCTGGTCCCGGCCGAGCTGACCGTCGTCGACCGGCTGCCGCTCACCACCTCCGGCAAGGTGGACCGCCGGGCGCTCGCGGACCTCGCCACGGCCGCCGAGACCATCGGCGCAGCCGAGCCGCTGACCCCGCTCCAGCAGGCCGTCGCCGAGGTGTGGAGCCGCTCGCTGGGCTGCGAAGTCACCCGTCCCGACGCCGACTTCCTCGACCTGGGCGGCCACTCCCTGCTCGCCCTCGTCGTAGCCGAGGAGCTGCGCGAAGACCTCGGTGTCGAACTGTCGCTGCCCGACTTCTTCACCGCACCCACGGTCGCCGGACACGCCGCCCTGGTCGAGCGCGCCCTGCTCGCCGCCCACACCGATCTGCACCCCGACGCGCCCAAGGACACCGATGGCCACTGACACCTCCGCCGCCCTGCAGGAAGAGCTGCTGCGCAGGGCCCGCGCCCGCGCCACCGGCCGCTCCACGACCCCGGCGCCCGCAGCCGCCCGCGCCGCCGGCCCCGCCCCGCTCACCCACGCCCAGCGCCGCATGTGGCTGATGGAACGGCTCGGGCAGAACGGCGCCCAGTACAGCGTGCCGTTCGCGACCCGGCTGCATGGCCCGCTCGACGTGGCCGCCCTCGGCTCCGCCCTCACCGAGCTGGTACGCCGCCACGAAATCCTGCGCACCCGCTACGGCCGCGACGGCGAAGAGCCGTACCAGGAGACGCTGCCCGCCCCCGAGGCGGTCACCGTGCAGGTGGTCGAGTCGCCCGGCGACGGCAACCACCTCCTGACCGAAGAGGCCCGCCGCCCCTTCGACCTGGCAGCGGACACGATCCCGCGCGCCCTCGTCCTGCGCCACGGCCCCGAGGACCACACCATCCTCCTGACGTTTCATCACATCGCCATCGACGGCGCCTCGTTGGAGACCGTCGCCGACGAACTCGCCGCACTGTACGAGGCCGCCGTGAACGGGCGCCCCTGCGAGCTGCCCGAACCCCCGCAGTACGCGGACTTCGCACGCCGCGAGCACACCGACGCGGCCCGCCTCGACGACGGACTCGCCCACTGGACCCGCCGCCTCGCCGGAGCCACCCCGCCCCGGCTGCCCCGGCCCGCCACCCCGCCCGCCGACGCGGCCGAACACCCCGCCGCCACCCGCACCACCGAACTCGGCGAACAGGTGCTGCCCGCGCTGCGCGAGCTGGGCCGCGAGCGCCGGGCCACGGTGTTCACGGTGGGCCTGGCCGCCGCGTTCGCCGCGCTGCACCGCCTCACCGGCGAGCTCGACCTCGTCATCGGCTGCGCCGCCACCCACCGCGAGGGCCAGGCGATGCGCGGCCTGGTGGGCCTGTGCGTCAACACCCTTCCGGTACGCGTCGACCTGTCCGGCGACCCCACCTTCGCCACCCTCGTCGAGCGCGTACGCGACGCGCTGCTCGAAGCGCAGCAGCACCGCGAGGTGCCGTTCGACCTGATCCTGGAGCGGCTCGGCGCCGCCGCCCGGGGCGACGACGGCACCGCCCTGGTGCGCGTCACCTCGGACGTCGTGGGGGAGCCAACTGCTCTAAAACTGCCGGGACTTGAGGCGCGTGCCGTCGAAGTGGGCGTGGGCGAGGCCAAGTTCGACCTCACCTTCGGCCTGCTGGACGAGGACACTCCCGCGAGCCTGGTCCAGTACGGCCGGGCCGCCCTCGACGAGGAGACCGGCCTGGCCCTGGCCGCATCCTTCGCCGAACTGCTGACCGCCGTCGCGGGCAACCCCCACCTCGCGCTCTCCCGGCTGCCCGGCCGGCTCGCACAGCCGCGGACCGCCGCGGGACACCCCGCCGAAGCCCGGCTGCGGGCCCACCCCGAGATCGCCGACGCACACGTACCGGACCCGGCGGGCGGCCCGCTGCTCGCCTACGCGGTACTGCGCCGCACCGGAGGGCCCTCGCCCGCACAGCTCCGCGCCCACCTGCGCGGCGTGCTCGGGCGCGAACTGGTCCCGGCCGCCGTGACGCTGCTCGACGAGATGCCCCGTACGGCCGACGGCACGGTGGACGCGGGGAGGCTGCCCACCGGCCCGCGTCCCGCGCTGCCGAAGAGCCCCCACCTCGAAGCGGTGACGGAGGCGTTCGCGGGCCTCCTCGGCCAACGCCCCGGCCCGGACGACGACTTCTTCGCGCTCGGCGGGCACTCGCTCGCCGCCGTCCAGCTCGCCGAACGTCTGCGGTCCGCCCTCACGCTGCCGCTCATCGGCCTCGACATCATGCAGACCCGAACGCCACGAGCCATCGCGGCACTGCTCGACGCCCGCGAGGCGGAGCGGGCGACGGCCACCGCTTGCGCCGCCACGACCGCGCGCCCGCGCCGGGCACGCGAGGGTACGGTCCTGGTGACCGGCGGCACAGGGGGCGTCGGCGCCTTCGTCCTGCGCGAACTGGCCGCACAGGGACGGCCGGTGCTCGCGCTCGCCCGCCCCGAGTCGGCACACCTGGTCGGGGGCGACGGCATCGAGGTGATCGAGGGCGACCTCGGCGACCTGGACAGCCTGCGTGCCGCCGTCGCAAGTGCCGACGCGGTGATTCACGCCGCGTGCACCTTCACCCGCCCCGAGGTGGACGTGGCCGCGATGGAGGCCATGGTCGACGCCTGGCGCGGAGGCCCGTTCGTCTTCGTGAGCAGCGTGGACGCCTATGGGCAGCCCGTGAGCGGACAGGTCGCCGAGGAGTCGTCGTCGCACGCGCCGCTGAGTGCGTACGGACAGGCCAAGCTCGATTGCGAGCGGCTCCTGTTGAAGGCGGCCGGCACGCAGGGGCGCGGCGGCGCGAGCGCGGTGCGCTCGCCCATCGTGTGGGGGCCCCACGACCGGCTCCGCGACCAACTGCGCTGGGGCGCCACGGGGTTGCTGTACCAGGCGGCCCTGGCCGGCCGGCCCATCAGCCTGCCGGCCGCCGGTTCCGGCGGGCACGACTGGTACGGGGCCGCCTGGGTGCACGCGGCCGCCCTGGCCCGCGCCGTGACCGCCTGCCTCGACGCGCCGGTCCACGGTGTGGCCAACGCCGTGAGCGGGCACGTGTCCTGGTCCGACCTGACCGCCGAGCTGGTGACACTGCTCGGCAGTGACAGCGCCGTCACGTTCGACGACGAGGTGCACCGCGACCTCGACCACCGCTGGCACTACCGCGCGGACCGCCTCGCGACGGCTCTGCGCCCGGCGGCAGGCGAGGATCTGCATGCGGTGCTCGCCTCGATGATCAAGGGCATGGAGGCATAAGCAGGTTGGCTTGTGCGGCAGTTGAGGCGCCCGTCGTACTTGAGTACGTCTGTACTCGGGTACGTGCGGGCGCCGCTGTCTGTCAGGGACAGGCGTGGTGTCCCCAGGGCGGGGTAACGCTACCGGCGGCAGGTGAAGATGCCCCAGCTCAGTTGGTCCTCGCGGCAGGCATCCACCCACAGGGGCAGATTCTCCAGGAGGCTCTCCACATAAGCCGGGCTGATGACGTCACTCAGCTCCGTGGCACGACTCCGGGTCTCCTCGGTGAGCCGGAGGTAGTGGGTGAGCAACTGGTCGCTTCGGTCGTCGAACTCGACGTGTGTCAGGCCGAGTTCGGCCAGCTGGCGGAGATAGAACGACGGCGTGGCGAACTCCTCCACACCGAGGCGGGCCACCACCGGGCGCAGCGCCTCGGGCGGCGCGGAATCGGCGGCCATGAGGTCGGTGTAGACCAGGACGCCCCCCGGCTTGAGGACCCGGACGGCCTCGCTGAGCAGCCGCTCGCGGTCCCCGCTGTGACAGAAGGCCTCCTGCGACCACACCACGTCGAACCGCTCGGCCGGGAAGGGAATGTCCTGGAAGGAACCGGCGACCACCTCGATGAGCCCGTCGAGCCCGCGCTCGGCATTGGTCTTGCGGTGCCGGTCGTTCTGTCCCTCGCTGATGTTGAGCGCGACGACCCGGCAGCCGAACTCACCCGCCAGACGGCGGGCCGGGCCGCCGTATCCGGATCCCAGATCCAGTACGGTGCAGCCGGGAGCGAGCCGGTCGGCGATCTTCGCGGCAGCCGTCTCGACCGTGCGCCGGGAGGCATCGGCGACCGGCTCCCGGTCATGGGCGTAGATCCCGGTGTGAATGTCCTCGCCGCCCCAGACCTCGGCGTAGAAGGCGTCGACGTCGCTCGTGTCGTAATAGCGGCGTGCCGACTCGGCGGCACCTGTCGTGCTCTCATGACTCATCGCTGCTGTCCTTGCTGTTGCTCGTGTGCTGGCGCATGCTCGTGCTCGTGCGTCTCCGAGTGCTGAAAGTGACGTTGACCGGACCATAACCGGACCTTCCGCGAAGATCAGGAGGGCCAATTCGGCCACACGGCCGGGGTGTTGAGATGAGCTGGCCGACGCGCCGAGCCATGTGGCGCAACCACATGAGTGGGGCGGCTGTGGCGCGCGGCAACATGGTGGCCCAGCACGTGTGGGCTGCGCATATGGCTCGCGTACGCCGCCAGACAGTCGGCTGCGTACAGTTGTCCGCCGACCGTAGGTCGGCCTCACCTGTGTGGCCGACCCTGTTTCACCCGCCAGGAGTTCACGTGTTTTTCCCGCGCGCCCGTCAGTCCACCCACGCCACCGGCCGGCCGACGGCATGGAGGGCCGCCACGGCGGGTGCCCTGGTGCTTCCGCTGGCGCTGCTCGCGCTGGAGATCCGGGCCGGCTCGACGGCCCAGGCGCAGACGCGCGAGCCGGTGAACAGCGGGCAGGGCATCGCGGCCGAGGCCGTCGCGCACGGCACCAGGGCTCCGCTCGCGGCAACCGTCTCGGAGGGGCAGGTGAAGGAGGTCGCCCCGGGCGGTGTCATCACGTACCCGAGTGTCACCAGCTGTCTCACGGTGACGGTCCGGCTGCGCGGCGGCGGCCTGGTGGGTGCGCACGCCAGCCTGTTCCAGGTGCCGGGGGAACTGCGCTCCGACGAGATACTGCCCGCCCTCAAGGCCCTCGTCGGCGGTCGGCCGGTGGCCGCGATCGAGGTCAAGGGGGCGGTCGGCGCCTGGCATCCGAGCTACTTCACGAAGGCGATCGAGAGTTACGGCGACGGGGAGCAGGTCCCGGTCCCGAGCGGCCAGGACGTCGCCGGGATCGCCCGCGCCGTGGCCGACGGACTCGGCCGTGCCCGCCACATCGTGACGGTCCAGGACGTGCCGGACGGCGACCAGATCGTCCACTGACCCACGCCGACGACCCGCTCCGGTGATCCGCCGTCGGCCCACGCTGCCGACCCGCAGTGTCGCACCGCGCCGTACCGCTCTGCTGAAGCGCTCGTCAGGAGCCGTGGCCGGAGCGGGTGCCGGTGCCGGAGCGGGTGGGGGACTCGGTGTGGCCGGCGGCGTCGGCCGTGCCCGGGTCGCCGTCCTCGGGGGAGGCCGCCGCCTCGCACAGCACCTCCACCCGCTGTACGAGGTTGTTGCCGAAGCCGCCGCGGTTCCAACTCTGCTCGAGCGGCTGAGAGTTGCCCTCGGCGTCGGTGGCCCGGACGCTGAGGACATGGGTGCCGGGTGTCGCCGTCCAGGGTGCCTGCCAGTGCCGCCAGGCCCAGTCGTGGCCGTGCGGCGGCACGTCGAGTTCGGCGTCGTACCAGCCGCGTGAGGCGTCCGTGCTCACCTCGACCCGTACGACCGGGGCCAGGCCGGACCAGGCGCGGCCTTCCAGGAAGTGCGGCCCGGGCCGCACCACGCGCGTACGGGACATGAAGTCCGGGAAGCCCGGCGGGACCATCAGCGCGCGTGGGGCGATGCGGGTCACCGCCTCGCCCGGATCGTCCGCCGCCTGCCGGTAGCGGTAGGCCACTTGCTGCTGGAAGCCCGTGAACTCCGTGTCGATGACGGTGATGTCCCGCAGCCACTTCACCTGCGCCATGCCGTACCACCCGGGAACCACCAGCCGCAGCGGATAGCCGTGCTGCGGCGGCAGGGGAGCGCCGTTCATCGCATAGGCCACCATCACCTCGGGATCGCGGCCCGTGGCCACCTCCAGCGGCAGGCTGCGCCGGTAGTCCTGTTCGACGCCGCGCTCCAGGCCGTGGTCGGCGCCGGTGAAGACCACCTCGACGGAGCCCGGTGCCACACCGCATGCGGCGAGGAGGGTGCGCAGTGGTACGCCCGTCCACTCGGCGGTGCCGATTCCTTCGACGAGCCAGGGCTGGCTCACGGGCCTCGGTGTGAGCCGGGCCCGGCCGTTGCCCGCACATTCCATCGTCACCCGGTGTGTGGCAGACGGGAAGGACCGCAGCGCCGCCATGTCGAGTGTGAGAGGGGTACGCACCCGGCCACCTAGGGTGAGCGCCCATGTGTGGGCGTCCGCGGCAGGGATGTCGTAGTGGACCAGCACATAGTGCAGCCCCGGCGGTGTGAGGTCGTACCGCAGGGACTCCAGGGGCATGCCGTGATTGCGGGTCGCGAGCGCCAGTTCCTCGGGGCTGATGCCCTCGGCCGGCTCGGCGAGGCGCCCCGGTGGACTGATGGCACCCATGCGACCGTCCATGCATCCATGGTGCGCCCGGGGAGCGGATCCCGGCATCCCACCCCACAACGTGCGACGGAACGGGGCGGTGAGCCACCGATTGCGGGTCCGCGCGTCCGGCGGGACGCTTGAAGGGTCAGCCCTGTGGCGTCCGACCGCGCGTGCGGCCCGAGAAGGTGCCGGGGCCACCGGCGCGCGCGTGTCACCACCGGCAGCCCAGCAGGGGAATGCCGGGCGGACACGGCCCCCCACCGTGCCCTCTGCAAGGAGATCGTCATGGACGGCACGACGCTGGAGGCGATGCGGACCGTGCTGCGCGGCCCGGTCATCGGCCCGAACGACCCGGAGTACGACGAGTCCCGGTCGATCTACAACGCGATGATCGATCGTAGACCGGCCGCGTTCGTGCGCTGCACGGACGCCGCGGATGTCATCGACGCGGTCGACTTCGTGCGGGACCACGGCCTCGAACTGGCGGTACGCGGCGGCGGACACAGCGGCGCCGGCCTGTGCCTGGTGGACGACGGCGTCACCCTCGACCTGTCGCCGATGCGCTGGGCGCGCGTCGACCCCGTGACCGAGACCGCACAGGTCGGCGGCGGCAGCGTGCTCGGCGACCTCGACCACGCGGCCCACGGATTCGGCCTCGCCACCCCCGCTGGCATCATGTCGACGACGGGCATCGCGGGCCTCACCCTCGGCGGCGGCCACGGCCACCTCACCCGCAAGTACGGCCTGACCGTGGACAACCTGCTCGCCGCGGACGTGGTGCTCGCCGACGGCACCTTCGTCACCGCCACCGAGCGGGACAACCCCGACCTCTTCTGGGCGCTGCGCGGCGGCGGAGGCAACTTCGGCGTCGTGACCTCCTTCACCTTCCGGCTGCACCCGGTGCACACGGTGGTGCTCGGGGTGACCCTGTGGACGCTGGACCGGATCGGTGACGTGCTGCGCTGGTACCGCGACTTCCTGCCACAGGCGCCCAACGACCTGAACGGCTTCTTCGCCGCGCTCGTCGTCCCGCCGGGGCCGCCGTTCCCCGAGGAGATCCACGGCCACAAGATGTGCGGGGTGGTGTGGTGCTGGACGGGTGACCCGGACGCCTCCGACAAGACCTTCGAACCGGTCAACGAGGCGGGCCCGCCGACCTTCCACTTCACGAGCCCGATGCCGTACCCCATGCTGCAGGCCATGTTCGACGAGCTGATCCCCAAGGGGCTGCAGTGGTACTGGCGAGGGGACTTCTTCGACCGAATCACGGACGGCGCCATCGACGTGCACGCCAAGTACGCCGAAGGCCTGCCCACCAACCTGTCGACGATGCACCTGTACCCGGTCGACGGCGCCGCCCACCGCGTCGCCCAGAAGGACACCGCCTGGGCCTACCGGGACGCCATGTGGTCCGGAGTCATCGGCGGCATCGACCCCGACCCGGCCAACGCCGAAGTCGTCCGGCAGTGGTGTGTCGACTACTGGGGTGAGCTGCACCCACACTCGATGGGTGGTTCCTATGTGAACTTCATCGGTGCCGGAGAGGGCCGGGACCGGGTGAAGGCCACATACCGCGACCACTACGACCGCCTGGCATCGATCAAGCGGCTGTACGACCCGCACAACCTGTTCCACGCCAACCAGAACATCGAGCCCGCCGCATAGCCGCGGGTGGACCGGGACGGCTCGTTCAGCGCAGTGTCGTCGGGGGCAGGAACTCGCGGGGTGCCTCACGGTGCCACCACGCCCCGGTCGTACGGAGTTCCTGCCAGGTGGTGAAGCGGTAGCGCCACATGTGGGCACGGATGAACACCGGCGGGTCATCGGGAAAAGGGTTGTGCCGCAGCAGGCGCAGCGTGTCGCGGTCGTTGACCAGGAGCCGCTCGACGAATCCGCCGAACCAGGAGTACCCGTACGACGGCGAGAGCGCGAGAAACCAGAGAAGCCAGTCGAGCCGCAAATGGTAGGGCGCGAACTGACGCGGAAGGCGCCGCACATCGCCCGGCTTCCCATGGAATTCGTATTCCCGCCAGACCGTCTGCGGGGTGATCTCCGCGTCCGCAGTCCCTTCGACGACGACCTCGTGCCGGATCCGCGTGATGCTGCCGAACGCCCCATAGGAATTCACCAGATGCAGCGGTTCGTACGTCGTGTTCATCCGCTGCTGATGCGAGAGGAGATTGCGGGCGGGCCGATAGCTGAGCGCCAGGACGAGTACGGCGACCAGGATGACCAGGGTCTCGTACCAGAGCGGGGGACCGGGAAGCGAGGGCGGTTCGGCGATGAGGGAGCCGTCCAGGGCGGAGGCGGCGAGGACGATGGTCAGCCAGTTCAGCCAGGCGAAATTGCCGGAGAGGACCAGCCACAGCTGGGTGCAGATGATGAGGCAGGCGGCGACACTCGCCACCGGCTGCGGAGTGAACAGGGCGACGGGGACGACGAGTTGGACGAAGTGGTTGGCCGCCACCTCGGCGCGGTGGAGCGGCTTCGGCAGATGGTGGAAGAACCAGCTCAGCGGGCCGGGCATCGGCTGGGTCTCGTGGTGGTAGTACAGGCAGGTCAGATCGCGCCAGCACGGATCGCCGCGCATCTTGATCAGCCCGGCGCCGAACTCGACGCGGAACAGCACCCAGCGCAGCAGCCACAGCAGCACCACCGGCGGCGCGACCTCGTCGTTGCCCAGAAAGACCGCGAGGAATCCGGCCTCCAGGAGCAGCGACTCCCAGCCGAAGCCGTACCAGGTCTGGCCCACATTGACGATCGACAGATACAGCGCCCACAGCACCGCCCAGCACACCATCGCCGCCCAGAGCGGCACGGCATCGGCCGCCCCCGCCACCACGGCCCCGGCAAGCAGCACACCCGTCCACGCACACGAGGCGAACAGCCGGTCGGAATACCGAAGTTGGAACAGGCTCGGCGCGCTGCGGAACGGCACGCGCCGGACGAAATCGGGCACAGGAAGCATTCCGTGTTCCCCGATGAGCGCCCGGAACTGCAGGGCCGCCGCCAGGAACGCCACCCCGTAGACGGCCGCGAGGGAGCGCTGGAAGACGAGCCGGCCGAGCCAGTAGGCCGACGACGAGAACCACTCCACGGTGGGGGCGCCTCCTGGTGCGAGTGGGCAGCGGGGAGAGTATGCGCCCTCTTCGTAGCGGGGATCGAGGTGCCACGTCGAGGCGGTGCACGGCCGCTTCACCCGCTCGCGCCAGAACCGTGATCATCGGACCGGGCGGGTTCCTACAGGGCGCGGCACAGCAGGGCGGCCGGCGCCGGGGAGGCGCCGACGCGCCCGGTGAAGGCGATTCCGGCCGCGTATTCCCCCTGGCCGCACTGCCCTTTGTAGCGGCCGTACGCGAAATCCCCGCCGGGGGAACCGGCCGGGCGGTTGTCGCCCCGGTCGAACCACACGGTGCGGCCGGCCGTCCCGAGAGAGCTGCGGGCGGGGACGCACAGGGCCGAGGCCGTCGCCTCGCCCCGCACGCCGTAGCCGGTCAGGAACTGCCCCGCTGGGCACTCCAGCTTCGTATAACCGCCGGCCCAGTCGCCGTGGGTGACGTACCGCTCGTCGCGCACGACGGTGTAGGTGTCGCCCGCCGCGCGCAGGTCGCCCGCACCCACGTCGGTGCACAGCCCGCGGCCGCCGCCGTGGGCCAGGCCGATGAGCCGCTGGCCGTCGGGGCAGACACCCTTGCGGGCCCCCGGGTCCCAGTCGCCAACGGCTGCCATGCCGAGCGAGCGGACGGCGTCCGCATGGTCGAGGTCCAGCATGTTCCAGCGGGCCGGTGTCGCGATCTGGCCGGTGCGGGAGGGGGAGTTGAGCAGAACCCCCCAGCCCGCCGTGCGCCAGTCCGTCCCGTCGAGGATTCCGGATCGGTGCCCTTCGGGGTCGTACCGCAGCAGGGCGAAGTCGTCGCCCTGGCCGGCCGGTCCGCGCAGGCCGACCAGCGGCCAGTACCCGAAGTCCGTGTCGTTCGCGGCCAGGTAGTCCGTGAAATCGGTGAACCAGGCGCGCGCCTTGGGGTCCGTCGCCGAGGCGCCGGTGCCGAATTCGCTGACCCACAGCGGCGCCGTGTAATGCAGGCCCTCGTCGGTGACGAAGAACGCCTCCTGGCGCAGTACGTCGTACAGGTCGGCGCGGGACAGGTCCTGGTAGCGCGGGTCGTGGGTCTCTCCGGTGCCGTACGCGCCCGAGTGGTTGGGGCCGGTGAAGCCGTAGAAGTGCGCCGAATACACCAGCTTTCCGGACCGCAGCAGGGTGTGCGAGAGGGTGCGGACGGGGGTGAGGGTGGGGCGGCCGTGGGGGAGGCCGTCGGCCGGGATGCCCGTCCAGTTGATTCCCTCGATGACGACGAGCAGATCCGGATCGGCCGTGGTGAGGATGCGGTCGGCCGCCTCCTGCGCGGCGGTGAACCAGTCGTGGTCGTCGCCGTTGCCCCAGTTGGGGTCGTCCCATAGGTTGCGCCGCACCTCGTTGTACAGGTCGGCGCCGACCACCCGCTTGTTGTCCCGGTAGCGGCCCGCCATGAATGCCCAGTCGTCCACCCACTGGGCGGTCGACTGCGAGGTGTTCCAGCGTTCGTTGCCATCGAGGCCACAACACCAACGCGCCGTATTGGTGTGGTTGTTGAGGACGACGGCGAAGCCGTCCCGGGTGAGGGCGGACACGACGGCGTCGTACACCTGGAGCGGGGTGCTGCCGCGGAGCTGTGGGTTGGCGGCGACCGCGGCGTCAGGGACGGGGGTGGTGTTGTGGATGAGCGCGTTGGAGAAGGGGAGCCGCACACTGTTGATGCCCAGGCGGTGGAAGTCGGCAAGGAGGGTGGCGATCGGCACCCGGTCGATGCCGACGGGCATGTTGTACGAGTCCTCGCCCGCATGGTGGGTGGCGGGGTCGTCGATGTTGCCGGAGCCCGACCAACTGCCTTGTGCGCCGCCCCAGTTGGCGGACTTGAGCTTGAAGCGTGCGCCGGTCGCGTCAACGATGTAGCGGCCCCGGGTGGAGAGCGGCCCGGTCCAGGACTCCGCGAGCGGCTCGGTCCTCTGCTGCGTCGGGCTCGCCGTGGTCACCGCCACGGGGCTCCCCTGTGGGGCCGCGCCCGCGGGAGTGCCGACGAGTAGGCCGACAAGCGCGGTCAGGGCCAGGGTGCCGCGCGGCAGTAGCCGAAACATCCGTACTCCGTCTCAAGTGACCGCCCTGGAAGCCGGGTTGGGACGGTCGGCGGACATCGGATGGGGCCGGCTGACAGCAGCATGGAGCGCTGTTACCGCCGGGTACAACGGGCTGCGTGGTAAAGGAATCGCCAAGAGAGCCCCGCCGCTCCCCAGGGGAAGGGGTGCCGGCGGGGCGTGTGGCCGAGAGGGGTGTGCGGCCGAGTGGTCAGACGTTGACGCCGTAGTCGGAGGCGATGCCGGCCAGACCGGACGCGTAACCCTGGCCGACGGCGCGGAACTTCCACTCGGCGCCGTGCCGGTAGAGCTCGCCGAAGACCATCGCGGTCTCGGTCGAGGCGTCCTCGCTCAGGTCGTAGCGGGCCAGTTCGGCACCGCCCGCCTGGTTGATCACGCGAATGTAGGCGTTGCGCACCTGGCCGAAGCTCTGGCCGCGGGCCTGTGCGTCGTGGATCGAGACCGGGAAGACGATCTTCGAGACCGGGCCGGGGACCGCGGTGAGGTCGATGTTGATGGTCTCGTCGTCACCCTCGCCCTCACCGGTGAGGTTGTCGCCGGTGTGCTGGACCGAACCGTCCGGGCTGGTCAGGTTGTTGTAGAAGACGAAGTGGCTGTCGGAGAGCACCTTGCCGCTCTCGTTGCACAGCAGTGCGCTCGCGTCGAGGTCGTGGTCCGTGCCGGTGGTCGTCCGCACGTCCCAGCCCAGGCCGACCGTGACGGCCGTCAGCCCGGGGGCTTCCTTGCTCAGCGAGACATTGCCGCCCTTGGCCAGGCTCACGCCCATGTTTTTCCTCCGTGGTTGTGCCGGTTCCGTCCTCCGGTTACAACGCGCGGAACGCAGCTACGGTTCCATGATTGCGCAATCCCTGAAATGTGGATCATTGTCGGCGGTTCGCTGCCGCCATGTGCTCGCGCGGCCGCGAGGCCCGGCGGCGCGCTGGGCGCGGCGAGGTCCGCGAACACTCGGACCGCGTTGTGCCACCCCCGTGTCAAGTGGGCGTGAAAGCCGCCCGGATGCGACGCGGGCCCGATGACGCCGGATGCGCGGTGGTGCGTCCGTCGCGTGATGGACCTCACCATAGTTCAATGGTTGCGCAAGCTTTAAAGTAACGGCATGGATGTGGGGACGGGTGCAATGGATGCAGGGGCGGAGATGTGCAGGGAAGTGGCCGTGCTGGCGGGTGGCCCCGCGGACGGACTGCGCATGTACGTCAAGGGCCGCCCGTCGGTGGTGCAGGTGACGTACTCCTGCGCATGGGAGTCGCCGGTGCCGGGGGTGCGCGCCGAGGCGGTGTATGTGTACCGCCGCAACCACCGCATCCATGAAGAGCCCTTGCGTTACGGATTCGACGGCGCCAGCCCCTGAGTGGGCACGCCAGTACTATTAGGTGGGGGCGGTTCATCCCCTTCGGGGTGTGCCGGAAGCACTGGGGAGCGCGCGCATGGCAGGCGGTCGGGGCGGTCAAGAGGGGTCGGGGGCACGCGGTGGGTCCGAGGTGAGGGGACGGCAGCGCAAGCGCAGAGGGGTACGGCTGGGCCTGAGCATCACGCTGGCCCTGCTCGTCCTGGCGGCGGCAGGTGTGGGCTGGGCCTATATGCGGCTCGACGGGAACATCGACACGTTCAACGCGGACGGGATTTCCGGCGACCGCCCGTCGGCTTCGACCCAGGGCACGAACGTCCTGGTCATCGGCACGGACGCGCGCATCGGTGGCAACGACGAACTCGGCGGCGGAGACAAGAGCGACATAGGGCGCTCCGACACAGCCTTGCTGCTGCATGTGTACGCCGACCACAAGCACGCCGTCGCCGTCTCCATACCGCGCGACACCCTGGTCGAGATCCCACCCTGCAAACTGCCCGACGGCAGTTGGACCGAGCCGCGGATCAACACCATGTTCAACGCGGCCTACTCGGTGGGCGAGAGCGCCAAGGGCAACCCCGCGTGTACCCAGAACACCGTGGAGAAGCTGACAGGGCTTCGCGTGGACCACACCATGGTCGTCGACTTCAAGGGGTTCGCGAAGATGACCGAGGCCGTCGGCGGCGTCCAGGTCTGTCTGCCCCAGGACATCTACCAACGGGACCTCAACCCCAACCGCACCACCCGTGGCGACCAGATCTTCGCCAAGGGCCCGCAGACCGTCTCCGGCCAGAAGGCCCTGGACTACGTACGCATCCGGCACGGCATCGGCGACGGCTCCGACATAGGCCGGATACAACGCCAGCAGGCCTTCGTCGCCTCGCTCATCAAGAAGGTCAAGAGCGACGGCCTGACCCCCACCAAGCTCTTTCCGCTCGCGGACGCCGCCACCCAGTCCCTCACCGTGGACCCCGGCCTCGGCTCCGCCGACAAGCTGATCTCGTTCGCCATGTCCCTGCGCGACATGGATCTGCACAACACGAAGTTCATCACCCTGCCGTGGCGTTACCAGGGCGAACGCGTCGCCGTCGTCCACCCCGACGCCGAAGCACTGTGGGCCGCGCTCAAGGCCGACCGCACTCTCGACGGGCAGGACGCGGGCAATCACCAGAGCGAGCGGGTCGGCGCGACATCCCCCTCGCCGAGCGGCAGCGCAGCCGCCGTGGGCACGGGCATCTCCGTCGCCGTCTACGACGGCACCACCGTCACCGGTCTCGCCGCCCGCGCCTCGGACGCACTCAAGCAACACGGCTTCACCGTCACCAAGACCACCCCGGCCATGGTCCGTACGCAGACCAAGACGGTCATCGAGTACGGACCCGGTCAGCAGGGCCAGGCCGAGAAGGTCGCCCAGGTCTTCCCCGGCGCGGAAGTGACCTCGGCGGCGGCGCCCGGGATCAGCGTCATCCTCGGCCGGACCTACGCCGACGCCCCGCAGCCCACCGCATCGTCCGCCACCCCATCGTCCGCCACCGAATCACCCGCACCCACCGCCCTGCCCACCGGCGTGGCCGGAACCGCCCGCTCGGCCGACGACGACGTCTGCTCCAACCTTTCGTACGGCTGAGCCAGCACGGCAGTCCACAAGTGGGCTCGTACAGCAGCTATTTGACGCTGCGTCATACAGGTTCGTTCCGCGTCACCGCGGCAGAGTCACCCGGAAGACGGTGCGGCCCGGGCGGCTGGTGACGTCGACGGTTCCCTCGTGGGCCTGGGCGACCGCGAGCACGATGGCCAGGCCGAGACCGGAGCCCGCCGACACGGCGCGGTTGTGGCCGGCCCGCGTGAAGCGCTGGAACACCTCGGGCAGCAGGTCCTTCGGGATGCCCGGGCCGGTGTCCGCCACGCTCAACTCCCGTGCTCCCGTGCCAGTTTCACCGAGACGGAGGGTGATCTCGGTGCCTGGAGGGGTATGGGTGCGGGCGTTGGTGAGGAGGTTGGCGACGACCTGGTGGAGGCGGTGTTCGTCGCCGGTCACCATGACGGGCTCCTCCGGCAGGTCGAGCAGCCAGCGGTGACCGGGGGCGGCGGCGCGCGCGTCGCCGATCGCGTCAAGGGCGAGCCGGGTCAGGTCGACCGGCTCGCGCGCGAGGGGACGGCCCGCGTCCAGGCGGGCGAGCAGCAGCAGGTCGTCGACCAGGCCGGTCATGCGCTGTGTCTCGGACTGGATCCGCTCAAGCGCATGCCGCACCTCGCCCGGTACGGGGCCGCGGTGACGCAGGGCCAGTTCGGCGTGGGCGCGCACGGTGGCGACCGGAGTGCGGAGCTCATGACTGGCGTCGGCGGCGAAGTGGCGCAGCCGCTCCTCGCCGGCCTGCCGCTGGGCCAGCGCGTCCCCGACATGGCCCAGCATGCGGTTGAGCGCGGTGCCCACCTGGCCGACCTCCGTACGCGGATCGGTGTCGGGAACCGGGGCGGGCATCGCGATCTCCCCACTGGCCAGGGGGAGTCGGGTGACCTCGGCCGCCGTGGCAGCCATCCTGCGCAGGGGCCGCAGCGAGAGCCGTACCCACAGCGCTCCGGCGATTCCGGTGGCCGCGAGGGTGGCACCGAACACGACGGCCTCGACGACCTCCAGGCGGTGCAGGGTCTCCTCCACCGGCTCCAGCGGGAGCCCCGTGATCAGCACATCGCCGTCGTCGCCCGGCACCGCGACGACACGGTAGTGGCGCAGCGTCGACAGCCGGATGTCGTGGCCCCGCCCGTCGGCCGGCACGGCCGCGAGCGCGGCGCGGTCCGCGTCGGTGAGCGCCACGGCGGCGTCGGTCTGGGCGTGCACCACGGCGGCCTGGGTGGTCTCGCCGCGCAGCAGCCGGGCGCCGAACGTGCCGTTCGACTGGCCGCGGGTGTCCGGCTGGTTGTCGGCGTCGGGCTTCTCGTCGTGTTCGAGACTGGCCGCGAACCGGCCGCCGGACGCGCTGAGCTGCTGGTCGAGACGGCTGACCAGGAACCCTTCGAGGGCGAGCACGGACGTCACCCCGACGGCGAGACACGCCAGCGCCAGGAGCAGGACGAGCCCGGCCGTGAGGCGGGCCCGCAGCGTGCGGGGGAGACCGAGCCGCCCCGCGAGGCGCTGCTGCTTGACAAGGCGCGGGAGATCAGGCCGCTTCATGAGGGGTCGGGCTTCAGCACGTAGCCGACGCCGCGCACCGTGTGGATCAGCGGCACCCGGCCCGCGTCGATCTTCTTGCGCAGATAGCTGATGTACAGCTCGACGATGTGCGCGCGGCCGCCGAAGTCGTACGACCAGACCCGGTCCAGGATCTGGTCCTTGGACAGCACCCGGCGCGGATTGCGCATGAGGAAGCGCAGCAGCTCGAACTCGGTGCGGGACAGGTCCACGAGCCGGCCCGCCCGGCTGACCTCCATCGCGTCCTCGTCCATCACTAGATCGCCGACCACCAGGCGGTTCCCGCCCGGCTCGCGTGCCATGCCCGCCCGGCGCAGCAGCCCGCGCAGCCGGGCCAGCACCTCCTCCAGGCTGAACGGCTTGGTGACGTAGTCGTCGCCGCCCGCGGTGATGCCCGCGATGCGGTCCTCGACGGAGTCGCGCGCGGTCAGGAACAGGACACAGACGTCGGGCAGGCCGGCCCGCATCTCGCGCAGCACGTGCAGCCCGTCCAGGTCGGGCAGCATCCAGTCCAGGACCACCGCGTCGGGACGGAAGGCGGCCGCGGCGCTGAGAGCGCTCGCGCCGTCGGCGGCCGAGCGGACGTCCCAGCCCTCCGAGCGCAGGGCGCCGGACAAAACCTCCGTCAGATCGGGCTCGTCGTCGACGACGAGGATCCGGACGGGGCTGCCGTCGGGCCTGCGGAGCACAGCAGGTGGTGAAGGGTTTTCCATGGTGCTTCCAGCATCCCCCGCGCACCCCGCCGACAGGGGAACGCAGAGCTCTGAGTTTCCTCTGAATCACCTGTGGATCCGGATCCGGCGCCCCCCTTTCAGAGGGAACTCAGAAGTGCCGGTGTGAGGCTGGCCGCGCACCACCCACATGGTGCCGGACCACATGGTCCGCCGCCCGGAAAGGGGACCGGATGGCCGCCGGCATGTACGACAGCCGACCCGCTGCGCGCGTCCCGCACGCCGCACCGCGCGGCACCGCCTGGATACCCGTCGCCGCCCAGACCCTCATCTGGAGCGGCGCCGCAGGGGTCCTCGGCCTGTGGTGGAGCGACACCACATCGGTCGTCGGCCCGGGTGGATGGCTGACCGACGGGGGCCGCATCACCGGTCTCCTCGCCGGATACGCCTGCGCGGTCCTGCTCGGCCTCATGGCCCGTATCCCCGTGCTGGACCGGGGTGTGGGCACCGACCGCCTGGCCCGCTGGCACGCCATGGGCGGCCGCTACACCCTCTCACTCGCCCTCACCCACACCCTGCTGATCATCTGGGGCTACGCGGTCACCTCGCACGCGAACGTGGTGAGCCAGACCACCACCCTCGTGCTGCACTACCCGGACCTCCTGAAGGGCACCGCCGGATTCCTGCTCCTCGTGGGCACCGGCATCGTCTCCGCGCGCGTCGCCCGCCGCAGGCTGCGCTACGAGACCTGGCACTACCTCCACTTCGCGACGTACCTCGCGGTCTTCCTCGTCTTCGGGCACCAGCTCTCCAACGGCGCCGACTTCGTCGGAAACCGGCCGGCCCAGCTCGCCTGGTACGCGATGTACCTCGGCATCGCCGCACTGCTCCTGTGGTACCGCTTCGTCATCCCCGTCCGTCGCGCAATGCGCCACCGCCTGCGCGTCGCCGAGGTCCGCGGCGAAGCCCCCGGCGTCGTGTCCGTCCACCTCACCGGCGAACACCTCGACGAACTCGGCGCGGAACCGGGGCAGTTCTTCCGCTGGCGCTTCCTCGCTCCGGGCCTGTGGTGGGCCGCCAACCCGTACTCGCTCTCCGCCCCGGCCCACCACCGCCACCTGCGCATCACCGTGAAGGCCGTCGGTACCCACAGTGCCGCCCTCGCCACACTGGCCCCTGGCACCCGTGTGTGGGCCGAAGGCCCCTACGGCGGCTTCACCGCGGCCCGCCGCACCACAACCAGGACGCTGCTCCTGGGGGGCGGCGTCGGCATCACCCCGCTGCGCACGCTCCTGGAGACCCTGCCCGGCGACATCACCCTCCTCTACCGGGCCCGCCGCCCCGAAGACCTCGCGCTGCGCGGCGAACTCGACGCCCTCGCGGCGGCCCGCGGCGCCCGGATCCTGTACTCGGTCGACGAACCGGCCGCCCACTGCCTGCCGCTGACGGCCGCGGCCCTGCTCCAGTACGTGCCCGACCTCAGGGACCGGGACGTCTACCTCTGCGGCCCGCCCGGCATGACCGACGCGGCGCTGGGAGCCCTCCGCGACGCGGGAGTGCAGCGCCGCCGCATCCACCACGAGTCCTTCGCGTTCTGATGCGCGACCCGAAGCCAGAGGAGACCCGCCGTGCGCCGAGTCGCCGTCACCACCCTGTCGACCGCCGCGGGCGTGGTCCTGCTGCTCTCCCTCAAGCCCCACCAGAGCCATCCGCCCGCCGTGTCCGCACCCCGGCCGACCACCTCGACACCGCCGACGGCAGCCACCGGCACCCGCACCGGCGACTTCACCGGGGACGCCATCGACACCCGGTACGGGCCGGTCCAGGTGTCGGTCACCCTCGACAAGGGGCGACTCGCCGCCGTCCACGTCCTCCAGGTGCCCAGCGAGAGCGGGCGCGACCAGGAGATCGCGGCACGCGCCGTGCCCCGCCTGAACGAGGAGGCGCTCGGCGCGCAGAACGCCCGGATCGACGCCGTATCGGGCGCGAGTTACACCAGCGAGGGCTACATCCAGTCCCTGCAGAGCGCATTGGACAAGGCCGGTGCATGACGTGACCCGGGCGGCAGCGGGGCCGCACTCGACCGTTCCGGCCGGAGGGTCGCAGCCGCCCCGCGCCGCCGACGGCCTTCGCCATGCCGAACACGTCATGGGCACCGTCTTCTCCTTCGACATACGTGACCGGCCCACCCCCGAGGTCCGCGACGCCCTGGCCGAGGCCGTCGCCTGGCTGCACCACGTGGACGCCGTCTTCTCCACCTACCGGCGCGACAGCGCGATCAGCCGTATGGCGCGGGGCCACATGGGCGTGAGCGACCGCCCGTCCGAGGTGGCCGACGTGCTCACCCGCTGCGAGAAGGCCGCCGCCGCCACAGACGGCTGGTTCAGCCACACCCCCGGCGGCCGACTTGACCCCTCCGGTCTGGTCAAGGGCTGGGCCACCGAACGTGCCTCACAGATCCTGTACGACGCCGGGGCCCGGAACACCTGTGTCAACGGCGGCGGCGACCTCCAACTCAGGGGCGAGGCGGCCCCGGGCAGCGCATGGCGCATCGGCATCGCGCACCCCCTGCACCCCGGCCAACTCCTGACCGTCGTCACCGGCCGGGACCTCGCCGTCGCCACCTCCGGCACCGCCGAACGCGGCCACCACATCCTCGACCCACACACCGGGCTGCCCGCCATGGGCCTCGTATCGGTCACCGTGACCGGGCGCCACCTCACCGAGGTCGATGCATACGCCACCGCGCTCTTCGCCATGGGGGACGCGCCGGCCCGGACCTGGACCCGGGCCCACAGCGCCTACGAGACGTTGCTGGTGACCTCGGCGGGCGACGTGTGGCAGAGCGAGCACTTTCCCGCCGCCCGACACGACAACCCGCCTACATGTCACGGTGGTTGATGTGTGACGAAGACATGGTGCCGCAGCCCACTGGTCCGGGTCGACGCTGCCGGCGGCAAGCGAGCAGCATGGCTATGCGAGCGTGAGCAGCACCTCGTCGATGTCCTGGCCGCGGGCGAACGCGAAACCCCGGCCGCGCCCAGTGACGACGAAGCCGCACTTCTCCAGTACACGGATCGAGCCGGTGTTGTCGGCCGCCGCGTGCGCGAACAGCGGGCGGGCGCTTTCGAGGCCCACCAGCTGCGCCAGGGCCGCGGTGGCGATGCCTCGGCCCCAGTGCACCCGGTCGATCCAGTACGTGACTTCGCGCTCGTCCGGCGGACCGTAGACGGCGGCATGGCCGACCACCACACCGTCGGCCAGCACGGTGCGCATCGTGACCGAAGCATCGCCACGCACCCGCGCCCAGTGGGCGTCGAACTCCTTCCGGTCGTAGTTGTACTCCCGGGTGACCGCGGCGACCTGCTGCGCCTCCGGGTCGGAGAGCTGTTCCCACAAGGCGGGCAGGTCGCTGTCCCGCACCGCGCGCAGGGCGATCGCCACGGTCATCAGGACGCGGGCCCGGCCGGCGGGGCACCCGTGGTCGCGGCCTGGTACAGGGCCTTGGTGGCGGCGCCGAAGTACGCGCTGTAGGAGACCTGCGGGGTGTTCCCGCCGGTGTGGTAGCCGCCGATGACGCCGATCACCGCCCACCCGCCGGGCCGCGCCACCAGCATCGGGCCGCCACTGGTCCCGCCCACGAAGGCGTCGCAGGCGATGCGATCGAAGGTGCCCGGGTCGGCCGGGTCGTCGCTGACCCACTTCGTGGTCCAGCTCAGACACTCCAGCGGCTTCTGCGCGCCGCCGGGGTAGCCGATCATCCGCACCGGGGCATGCGAATACCCCGAATCGACGAGCAGCTGGACCGCGCCGGCCGCGTCCTGGATGAGCTTCCCGTCCTGGTTGGGCTCGGTGACCGCGAACCCGAAGTCGTAGGCGGCGCCCGCGTGTTCGCCCCGGTCGTAGTACTCCTGCGGCACGTACACACCGTTGTCCTCGACGGGGAAGATCCCGAACGGTGTGAGCCCGTCGTGGTACTGCGGCACGAAGGCCAGATGACGCTTGGGGGAGGCGCCGGAGTACCCCTTCAGGCAGTGCCCGGCGCTGAGGACCAGATTGTGGCCGGGGCTGCGCACCACCGATCCGCTGCACGTACGCCCCGTACCCGAGGCGTCGGTCCAGAAGAACGTGCCGGCCTGCGGGATGCCGTCGAAGCTCCTGCTCGGCGGGATGAACTCGCCGGGCCGGGGCCCGTCCACGGTGGGCGAGGCGGTGCCGGCCGATGTGGTGCCGGCCCCCGGGGAACCACCCCGGTCCGTTTCGTCGGGCAGAGCCGCCGTCATGCGGGCCGGCGTCCAGTAGGCGCTCAGCTCGGCCGCGTCCGGGTTGGGCGGGGTCGGGGCGTCCGCGGCGAACGCCGCCGGACCGACCCCGGCGGACAGCAGCAGGACGGCCGTGATCGCGGTGGCCTGCCGGATGATCCTGTTCCTACGCACCATCAGTACCCCTCGGTCCGGACACATATGACGGCTCACCATACGGCTGGCGCGGTTGCGGGCAGAAGTGCCCGAAGTTGCCCGGGCGCGGCGCGTCGGTGACATGGTGGCCCCACCCATCGCGAACGGCTGGTATGGCTTTCAGCCACATGGGCCGTCAACCGGGCAGCGGATCGAACGCCTGCTGTGCGGCGCGCCGCCACCGGTTGGCGGGCAGCGTGGGACGCAGCACGGCGAACGCGCCGCAGTACTTGGTGAACACGGCGGGCCGCACCCGGTGGGCGTGCAACAGCCGGTCCGCCTCGGTGAGATGCTCCGCGGACTTCGTCTCGACCAGCACGAGACCACTGGCGCAGCGCACCATGCGGTCCGTCCGCAGATCGACGCACACGAGCCCGGCATCACACGTGATGCGCTGCCCGTCGGCCACGAACGTCGACCGGAGATAGTCGGTGGAGAGCGAGGGCCGCAGCGCGGTGGGCGCGTCGATCGCGTAGGCGTGCCTCAGCGTGTCGGCGAGGAACGCCTGCTGTGCGGTGCCGAGCGGAGTGTCCTCGCCGTTCAGGGGGCAGCGGTGTTTGACGGTGTCGCCGCGGGCGCCCTTGAGCTTGATCTCGAACTGCCGCTCTCCGCTGTCCTCGTAGACACGTTCACGGATCTTGAAGCGCAGGCGGCGGCCCTGGCGGTGGTCGTGGAAGGAGCGGAGCCCCGGGGTGTCGTAGTAGACCGAGTGGTAGCGGAAGGCGCGGCGGCCGTCGATGGCCAGTGCCCGGAACGACCCGCCGGGACGGCGGGCCTCGGTGAGCCGGCCGACCACCCGCAGGAAGGTGTCGGCAGGCACGAGATAGCTGCGGTCGAACCGTGTGAGCAGTGAGGACCGCTCGTTCAGCTCGGCCAGCGAGATCGGGTCGGCTTCGTACGCGGCCTCGTTGATGGCCCGTACGGCTTCCGCGGCCGGCGGAGCCGCTGTCTGGATGGTCATACGGAGTCCAGTGCGGGCGCGGCCGGACGCAGGGTCTCGACAGAACCGGTCTGCTGCCCGGCCGGCCTCGGCTCGGGCTCGCGATAGCGGACGTCGACGACCATCAGATCCCGTACGAAGTCGATCTCCATCACCGTCCAGTGCAGGGGCTCGCCCAGGCGACGGGCGAGGTCGGCCCGCAGGGCGGCGGGGTCGGTGTGGACGGTGTCGAGCGTTATGACGGTGCGCCGGGCGCGGGCGAACAGGCGCGGGTGGTCCGCCGCGTAGACGACAAGGAGCAGAACGGCGCTGAGTGCCGCGGCCAGGGCGAGCCCGAGGTGCGGCAGACCGCAGATGAGGCCGAGGACCAGGGTGGTGAAGTAGTAGGCCACTTCCTCGTGTTGGACGGCATCGGAGCGCAGCCGGATGATCGAGAGGACTCCGAAAAGACCGAAGCCGAGTGCCATCCCGCCGCTGCCGCCCACTTCGGCGAGCGCCGCGACGATGGTGAACAGGGCGACGTTCAGGGCGAGATACGCCGGTACGAGATCGCGCCGTCGGTGCCTCGGATAGTAGATCGCGAACGTGAGCAGGCAGATGGCAGCGAGGTCGAGCCCCAGATGGGCAGCGAGATGGCGTAGTGAATCCATGGCTCCGGTTCCTGTGCGTGTACGAGTCCGTACGTGTGTGGACGGGAAGAGAACCCAGACTCTAGGAGGCCGCAGGGTGAACGTTCGCCAACTTGTCAGTAAATCCAACGGATCATTGATGTATCCGAGTGATCATTGGCCAATACGGCATCTCGGCTGTCCCGTTCGGCCCTCTTGCGGGCCTCTCGCCGGGTGGTGATTCCGCACCTTGTTCGGGCCGTTGGGCATCCGCCCCGTGACCACCCGCACCAGGCGCCATAGGCAGATCGCTATGGCCGCGTTCCCTGGACGGCTCTTGGACGGAGGCGGCCCGGGCCTGTTCTGCTGGAGCCATGCGAGACAACACGACACGCTTTGCCTCCGTCCGACGGCCACATATGCCTTCCCGTGCGAAGTGGCCCGCCGCGCTGCTTGCCCTCGCGGTCCTCACCACCGGTACCGCCTCCACGGTGCAGGCGGCCGAGGCGCAGGACCGGACCACCACACAATCCCCGTCGACGCCGGCGCCATTCCATGTGGGTGGCACACATGACGTCGCGGGCGAACTGAGCCGCCTTGAGACGACACACCACGTACGGATCGGCGCGTACGCCCTCGACACCGCCACCGGGCGGACCGTCGGCTACCGGGGCAACGAGAAGTTCCCGTCCCTGTCCACCTTCAAGGCCATGGCGTGTGCCGCCGTCCTCGACAAGGCCCGGCGCTCGGAGCCGGGGCTGATGGACAAGGTCATCCACTGGAAGAAGAGCGACGAGGTCCCGAACTCCCCTGCCACCGAAGGCAAGGGCGACAAGGGCATGACAGTGGCCGAACTCTGCCGTGCGGCCGTCACCCGGAGCGACAACACGGCGGGCAACCTGCTGCTCGGCCGGATCGGCGGCCCCCAGGGACTGACCCACTACTACCGGTCCCTCGGCGACCCCGTCTCCCGGCTGGACCGCTGGGAGCCCGAGTTGAACGACTGGAAGCCCGGCGAGCGACGCGACACCACGACCCCCGCCGCCATGGGCCGAAACCTCGCCAGGACCTCCCTCGGCAGCGGCCTGGTACCCGCGGACCGGGACCGGTTGAACGGCTGGCTCCGCGCCACCGTCACGGGCGACGAACGCATCCGGGCCGGCCTGCCCAAGGACTGGACCGTCGGCGACAAGACCGGCACCAGCGACGCCTACGGATCGGCCAACGACATCGCCGTGGCCTGGCCGAAGTCCGGTCACCCGGTGATCATCGCGATCTACACCAACCACACGACCGCCGACGCCACCGCGGACAATGCGGTGATCGCGAGCACGGCTTCCACGCTGGTGCACGGCCTCGGTGTGCAGTAGACCGGCCGGGGGCTCAACTGCTCTGCGTGTCAGCCCTGTTGGTGATGGCTGACCACACATCCCGAGCCACGGTATGTGGGTCCAGGGTGGCGTCGACCACCAGGTCGCAGACGTGACGCACCGGCTCGACGTGGCGCGTGTGGGCGTCCCGGCGGTGCTCGACGTAGTTCCGCAGGAGCACGTCGAGGGGGAATCCCTCGCTCAGGCATTTGCGCCGGATTTTGCGTGCCAGACGCAGGTCGGCCGGCAGGTCGACGAACACATCGAAGCGGGCGTGCGGGGTACCCGGGGCTATGTGGTGGGCAAACATGCCGTCGACGATGACGTACGCGGCGGTTGCCAGAGCGGCGTCGGCGTCGCGGCCGAGGCGCTCGGCGTCCATGGAGCGGGGATCGCCGACATCCAGACGTGGCGTCCCGGCCTCGTCGGGCGCCCATACCCCGCGATCCGGGGTGTGGAAGTAGTAGTCGTCGCCGTGCAGAACCCGTACGGGAGTGTGGGGCGCGGTCTCCACCAGTGCCGCGGCCAGCGTCGTCTTGCCCGCGCCCGCGCCTCCGGTCAATGTCAGCAGCATCCCACTCTCCCCGCTCTGCTCGTTGCGACGGCCGGTCGCATCCCGGCCCTCCCCGTTCGTGATGCCGGCCGATGATCGCACGGGGGCTTGTGCGGGGCGGGGCGGCGAGCGTGGCTGCCATCAGTGACCGCAGCCCGAGCCGCCTTCCGGCGCGTCCCGGCGTGCCGCTGACGCACGGTTCTGCCAGGGTCGGCCTGGTACGTACCCCCGTGGCGCGGTGCCCTCACGCGCGGCACCCTTCGCACAAGGAAGTGAGAGCAAGGCATGGAGAAGTTCTCCCTGGAAGCAATCGCCCGCGCTCAGCTGAAGGCGGCCCGGGACGCCGGGGCCGGGCGCAGCGCGTCCACGGTGATCGGCGGGCACGAGCGGGTGCTGCGGCAGACGGTCATGGCGCTGACCGCGGGGAACACGCTCGGCGAACACGGGCTAGGGGGAGAGGCCACGCTCCTGGTGTGGTCCGGCCGGATCCGGCTCGTCGCCGGGGACGACAGCTGGGAGGGCCGGGACGGCGATCTGCTGGCCGTGCCCGGCACGGCGCACACCGTGGAGGCGCTGGAGGACTCGGCGTTCCTGCTGACCGTGGCGATGACCTGACCCGACCTAGTCCACTCCTTGTGTTCGCCTCCCACATACATTCCGATCCAGGTCCCGATTCAGATCCCGATACGCGCCCTCATGCGCGTCAGCGGCGTACCAGAACCGCATGGGTGACGGTCGCGGAGCTGGTCAGTTCCGCGACCCGGTAGCCGTCGACCCCGTCGCCCAGATTGTCGAGCAGGCGCTCGCCGCGGCCCGCGAGCATGGGCGCGATGGCCAGGTGCAGCTCGTCGACGAGCTGGGCGCGGAGGTACTGCTGGACAGTGTCCGGGCCGCCTCCGATGCGTACGTCCTTGCCGGCCGCGGCGTCGAACGCCCGCTCAAGGACGGTCTCGACGGGCTCGTCGCTGAAGTGGAAAGTGGTCCCGCCCTCCATGGGCAGTGACGGCCGCAGGTGGTGGGTGCGTACGAACACGTCGTGGTGGTAAGGCGGGTTGTCGCCCCACCAGCCCGTCCACGACTCGTCCTGCCAAGGGCCCCGCAGGGGGCCGAACATGTTGCGGCCCATGATGGTGGCGCCGATGTTCTCCTCGCTGCGCGCGACGAAGTCGACGTCGATGCCGGTCCTGCCTTCGGCGCGGTCCCGCATCGCGGCGAACATCCAATCGTGGAGGCCGTCCACGCCGTCGCCGAAGGGCGCGTCCAGGCGCTGGTCGGTCCCGGTGGCGAAGCCGTCGAGGGTGATGGTGAGGTTGTGTGCGCGCAGCTTGGGCATGGCGTTCTCTCCTTGGCCGGACGGGACGGCAGGTGGGCGGGGCGAGGGGGCCGGCACTCGGTGCGCGGCGGTTGCCACACATGACTCCTGCTCTCACCCGTGCGTCGAATGGGACACGGCCGATTCGACACGTCCCCCGAGAATTCTCCGAAGACCTTGTCGGCGTGGCCACCGGAGCGGTACAGATGCTCGCGATCGGGTGCTAGGGTCCGGCGCTCGAGCCCACACGCTCGGGTCCGGTGCCGAATCGCTCTCGTCTGGAGTCGCCGCATGACCGAGCCCGCCTACCTGGCCGCCATCCGGGAGTCGTACGACAACGTCGCCGACGTCTATGTCGAGCGCGTCATCACCCCGGCGGAGCTGGACCCGCTGTCACGCGGGATGCTGAACACCTTCGCCGAGCTCGTGCGGGGCTCCGGTGCCGGACCGGTCGCGGACGTCGGATGCGGGCCCGGCCGGGTGACGGCGCACCTGACCCTGCTCGGGCTTTCCGCGTTCGGCGTGGACCTGTCGCCGAGGATGGTCCAGCTGGCCCGGGAGGCTCATCCGGAGCTGCGGTTCATGGAGGGTTCGATCACCGCGCTGGACATCGCCGACAATGAGCTCGCGGGGATCCTCGCCTACTACTCCACACACCACACCCCGCCGGAGCGGTTGCCGTCGGTGTTCGCCGAGTTCCACCGCACCCTCGCGCCCGGCGGCCACCTCATGTGGGGGGACTACATAGGCAACGACGAGCACATGTGCCCGAGGCAGGCCTGGGACCGCCCGGTGTCGTACGAGTCCTACTTCCTGCCGCTGGACCGCACGGCCGAGCTGCTGCGCGAGGCCGGTTTCGTCGTCACCGCGCGCATGGAGCAGGAGCCGGACGGCCGGGTGAAGCGACGCCACGCCTGTCTTTTGGCGCGCAAGGCGGAAGCGTAATTCCTCAGGGCGGCGGGGCGAGTGGCGGGATGGCGCAGTTCTCGCCCGCTACCCCGCCAGGCCGTTGAGGATCTCCTTCGGGCGGCCACCCGGCGCCCCCTCCCGTCTTCAGCGTGCGCCACAGCCAAGGGGGGCTCGAAGTGGTCGTTGGCCCGGCAGCCCAGGTTCTCGTACGTGTTGACCTTGGTGTCCGGATCGGTCTTCAGGAGGCGGTACTTGCAGGCCTTCTTGATGTAACTCCCCTTGACCCCGCCGGGGAAGTCGATCTCCTTGTTCCACAGGTACGGGGACTGATACCCGTTGAGGTGGGCCGTGGCGCTCACGTCGATGCCGCCCGGAGCCTCGATCTCGTAGACCCATCCCGTCTTCGCCGCACCGTACGTGGCGAACTTCTCCGCCACCCACTTCTCGCAACTCGTGCTGACGTGCGCGGTGTTCTGGCCGCCGCCCTTGACGATGTACTCGGCGAGCGGGGTGACCGTCTCGCCTCGCGGGGTGAAACCGTCGTCGAAAAGCTGCTGCACGTTGTCCCGGGTGTCGCCCCGCCAGAGCGTGTTGGCATCGTCGCGCCACTGCCAGTTCTCGTCCTGCGCCGCATGCCGGACGGCCGGGGCGATGGACTCGGACGTGGTGGTTCGCCACCAGTCCGACGGGTGGAACCGGCCGACCGGCCCGCAGGGTCCGGTGTCGGGGGCTTGTGCCCGTGCCGTCGTGGCGTGCTGGACGGTCGCGTCGGCGGGAGCGGCGACGGTCAGCGAGGCGGCGGCCAGGGACGTGGCGGCGAGGACGCGCAGAGCGGTCTTCAACAGCGGCGGGCTTTCGCCCTGAGCGTGATCGGTTGTGGCCGGGGGAGGTGAGGGTGAAGCGTGCGGGGATGACTCCGGCCATCGCTCACCTCAGCGATCCGCACATCACATCCGGCGCGCTGGCCGGTACTCCGGCCGAGGCCCTGAGCCGTACGCTCGGCCGTGTCCTCGCGCTCGATCCGCAGCCGGACGCCGTGATCATTACGGGCGATCTCGTCGACCGCGGCCGCCCCGAGGAGTACGTGGTACTGCGGGAAGTCATCGGCGGGTTCCCGTTGCCGCTGCATCTCGTCGCGGGCAACCACGATGACCCCGAGGCCCTGCGGGACGCCTTTGGCGGCACCCCATTCCTGGGCCACACACACGACACACACTATGTGGTGGACCACCCCGCCTTCACCGTCGTCGTTCTGGACTCGAAGGTGGCGGGATCACCCGGTGGCCACGTGGGGGCAGCCCAACTGGGCTGGCTGGACGAGGCACTTGGTCGCCGACCGGACATGCCGGCACTCGTCTGCCTGCACCATCCGCCCATCCCCGTCGGGATCCCTTTCCTGGACGGGATGCGGCTGGCCGATGGTGATGGTCTGGCCGAGGTGGTCGGACGGCATCCGCACGTCGCGCTGGTCCTCGCGGGCCATGTCCACCGGTCCGTCACCGCCGCCTTCGCGGGCAGCACCCTGGCCGTTGCCCCCAGCACATACCTCCAGAGCGGGCTCGCCCTGCGCGGCGAGATCCCCAACTACCTTGCTGAACCCACCTCTTTCCTGCTCCATATGGGTGCCGGACCCATGTGGGTCACCCACACCGTCTCCGTCAGCCATGCGGCCGCTCCAGTCGCCACGTGGCCGTCCGGCCGATGACAGGACGGCCACATGGTCCTCCGGGCCATGCCGGAACCGCGGCCCTGATCCCGTAAAGCGGCCGCGTCAGGCGGTGAACCCCACATGAACGTGGTCGTGGTGGGTGTTGTCGGAGAAGAACTGATTCGCCGTGGCGCCGCCCGTCAACTGCACGGGGCCGCCGACGTTGTACGAACCGGCTGCCGCCGCGGCCCGCATGAAGGCGGTGATCAGGCTGCGGGAGGTCGCCGGGTCGACCACGGGGTGGCCGTCGATGCGCCATACGTCGAAGGCCCGGCCGAGTGGATGGTCGCTGGGGCGATCGGTGCCGAACACATCCAGCGGGTGTCCGGAGCGTACGACGCTGACCGACAGCCGGTAGGCGCCCGCCAGTTGGAGCATCGCGCGCAGCACACTGTCGTGCACGGCACCGCTGCGGATGTCGGCGGCGGAAGCGGGCGGCAGCTCGATCCGGGACTGGGCGAGCACCTCCCGTGCCGGCGGGGCCAGCGGTTTCGCCGGGCCGGGTGCCGCGGGGTGCAGGGCGGTGACACGCCAGCCGGCCGAGCCGCGGCTGAGCCGTACGTCGACCGTGGTGCCGCCGGGCCCCACGGTCGTACCCGTCAGGGTGGGCTGGTCGCACACCACCAGAACGCTCGCCGTGTCGGACAGGATCCCGCCGTACTGGGCGTCGATCACCCGGACGACCGCCGCATCCGCCGTCGGCATCAACGACCCGGCCTGGGCGGCCAGTCGAGACGCCGTGGAAGCGGGGATGCCCAGGGCCGCGGCCCGGTCCGCCCCCGCTTGCTCGCCGCTCTGCCCGACGGGCCACGTACCCAGTGCCTCGACGAGTTGGACGGCGGCGAGCTTGGCCGCCGGCTCGATCTCACCGGCCCCCGGCCGCCACGGCACGGCCCGGGGCAGCCCGGAGCCAGGGCTCTCGGAGGCAGACGGAGACATGGTCGCGGGCGCGATGGCGGTGGACGGCGTGCCCGAGCCCGTGGCAGATGAAGAGGTGGAGGCGGCCGACGACGTCTTCGCCCCGCCCGAGCACGCGACGGCGCTCACACACCAGGCCGCCGTGCCGAGCAGCACCGTACGACGCGCGAAGGTGCCGGGCGGCGGATGCTGGCAGGGCGGGGGAGGCAGGACCATGACCGGCTCCTCGGGCGCGCGGCGTACGGAAACGCCGCCAGTATCCGCCCCCCGCGCGCCCCTTTGGCGGTGCGCCTCGCCGGGCGACCGACCGGAACTGTGCCGGTGGGCCGGGCCCCGGAGCGCCGCCTGACGACGGGGTCCTGGCAGACTGCGCCGGCCGCGCGGGTCATGATGGGAGCCGCGGCGCCGAGGACAGCGCTGATCGCAGTACCGACCGGAGTACTGCTCGGAACACGAGGAGTGCCATGGCCCGCAGGGTCCACCAACCGCTGGAGAACCAGGAGTTCGACTTCATCCTCGGCATGACCGACGGCCCGGTGCTCGCGTACTTCTGCGGGACCTGGCCGAAGGCCGTCAAGGCGTGTAAGGAGATGGACGAGGTTGTGGGGGAGGCCGCGGAGGCGTACGCGGGACGCCTGACCGCCGTCAAGGTCGACATGACGCGGTGTCCTGGCCCCGTACAGCGGTACGGAGTCACCGGAGCGCCCACCGTCGTCCTGATCAAGGGCGGGGAGGCGGCGGCCACGGAGGCGGGTCCGATGGACGGACCCGCGTTGAAGGAATTCCTGGACAGCAATCTCTGAGAAGGCCGGGGCAGCCCGGCTCAGGCCCTGGTGGCGACCGTCACCACAAGCGGGGGCAGCCTGCGCTCGGCCGCCCAGTCGCGGCTGTGCGCATGCTCCGGGTCGGCGACGCCTTCCGCCTCGTCCGGAGTCGGGTGGTGCTGTGCGGCGGTGGTGAACCCCGCGCGTTCCAGGAGGTCCAAGATCGCGGCGGGGGGCCAGGCGTGGTTCGGCATGGTCTGCCAGGTGCCGTCGGTGCGACGCAGGCGTACGGTCATGGGCTGGCCGGGGTGGTAGGCGACGCCGGGCTCGCCGACCCGCAAGGAGGCGTACTCGACGCCGCTGCCCGCGGGGTCCGTGGTCAGGAGGACGAGCGGGGCTCCGGGCCTCAGCAGCCGGTGGATCTCGCCGAACACGCCGAGGACGGTCTCCTCGTCCGGCAGCGACGCGAGGACGTGGTTGCACATCGCGGCGTCCGCGCAGGCATCGGGCAGCTCGTCCGCCCGGCCGTCCGTGACCAGGTGGTACTCGGCCCCGGGGGTGCCCTGTTGGCGGGCCAGGACAAGCATCTCCTCAGATGCGTCCACGCCGATGATCCGCATGCCGAGCCGCCGGGCGGCCTGGTCGGCGACGCGCCCCGGCCCGCATCCGAAGTCGAGCAGCGCCCCGCCCGCCGGGCTGTTCTCGGCCAGCGCCCGGAACACGAACGGATAGCCGACCAGCCAGTCGGTCGCCGCGTCCACCGCCGCGAAAGCCCGCGCGCCCTCGCGCCCGGCCCAGGCCCGCTCGCCTGCTGGTTCCTGCGGCATGGCCTGGTCCCGCCTCTCGGATACGTACGCTGCACAGGTTTCCCCATCATCGGGCCCCTACGGGTGGGCCGCACCCCGCTGCGCGGATGGACGGAGCCGTTCGATGGCCACCATCGCGGCGTCGTCGTCCAGGGTCCCGGTGGGAGTGTGGGCGAGGAGGTCGCCCCGGAGGTGGCTCAACAGCGCGCGCGGTCCGGTGCCGTTCCAGGCCGCCGCGCGTTCCGCGAGCGGGTAGAACGCGCCCGCCTCGTCGCGGGCTTCGAGGACGCCGTCGGTGTACAGGAGCAGGATGTCGCCGGGCTCGAACGGGAAGCCCTGCGCGGCGAGTTGGTACTCCGCGAGGTCGGACAGGCCCAGTGGCGGCGCCGGCTGGTCCACCTCCAGGGGGATCACGCGATGGCCGCGCAGGAGGAGCGGCGGGGGATGGCCGCAGTTCACGAGCTGGAGGGCTTGGCCCACGTCGGGGATGTCGAGCACGGCAGCGGTGATGAACGCCTCGCTGAGGTCGTTGGAGGGAGAGGGGGAGTGTGGGGCGGCGTCGTGGTCCGGGCCGGGGGCGCGGCTGGAGGTGTCGTCGAGACCGGCTCCGGGGGCTTGGTCGAGGTCCGGTGCGACCGCCCGTTCGAGGTAGTCGACAAGACCCGGGAGGTCGGCCTCCTGATGGGCGGCGGCCCGGAACGCGCCCAGGACGAGAGCCGCGTCCCCGACCGCCTCAAGACCCTTGCCGCGTACGTCGCCGATGATGAGCCGGGTGCCGTGGGCGGTCCGGGCGGCCGCGTACAGGTCGCCGCCGATCTGCGCGTCCGCCGCCGCGGCCAGGTACACGCTCGCGACGCGCAGCGGGCCGAGGCGCTCGCGCAGGGGCCGCAGCACGACCTGCTGCGCGGCCTCGGCGACCGAACGCAACTGGACCAGCTCCTTCTCGTGCACCTCGCGCAGATGGGCGAACAACGTGACGAACACCGAGATCAGGACCAGCGTGATGATCTGGAAGGTGTGGTTGAGGTCGGTGACACTGCTGCGCAGGGCAGCGACGACCACCTGCGCCAGAACGGCTACCGCGCCGATGAACCCCGTGGCCCGGGGGCCCCGAAAGGAAGCCGTGACGGCCGGTGCCGCGGCCAGGAACGGGCCGAGGTGCACGTCGGGCGGGGCGAGCACGTCGCCCACCGTGACGAGCGCGATCATCGCGAACGGCACGGCAAGCAGTGCGTGGCGCGTCGCCAGGGAGGGGCGGCCGGCCGCGCGCAGTGCCTGAAGATCCATCACTCCTGAATACACTGCACCGCCACCCACACACAGCACGCCTGGCCGAGTGTGCTCCGAGCACACTGCCGCAGAGGTGCCCCGAGTCCGCGAGGAGACCGCCCCCGGAGCAGACTGATCCCGGACAGACCGTGGAGGAGCGCCCGAGACGCGCACCGATCGGGCTGTCGGACCGTAGAAGCGAAAAGGGAAAAGGTGCAGCCACATGGACAGCGGCACGGGTATGGGCATGGGCATGGACGGGTCACATGACTCGCGCTGGGTTTCCGCCTCGGCGACCCACCGCGAGGCGGTGATGACGGAGACCGCCAGGTTCGTGGCGGTCGTCGAGGGAGCGGACCTGGCGACGCCGGTGCCGAGCTGCCCCGGCTGGACGCTCGTCGACCTGATCAGGCACACCGGAAGCGTGCAGCGCATGTTCTCCGGGCTGCTGCGTCAGCGCGTCCAGGAGCGGCCTCTCACCCGCGACGCCGAACTGGACCTGCCGGCCGACGACGCCGGCTACCCCGGCTGGCTGACGGCCAGCTCGCAGGTGGCGGCCCGGGCCTTCGCCGACACCGACCCGGACGCCCCGATGTGGGTGTGGGGCGCCGATCCCCATGCCCGGTTCTGGATGCGGCGGATGCTGTTCGAGACGCTGGTGCACCGCGTCGACGCGGAACTCGCCGTCGGCCTCCGGCCTGTCATCGATCCCGCTCTCGCGGCCGACGGGGTGGACGAATTCCTGGTCAACCTGCCGTTCGCCGCGTCGTTCGCGCCCAAGACCGCGCACCTGCGCGGCCAGGACGAGACCATTCGCTTCCGCTGCACCGACCGGGCCGGCGACTGGCTGATCCGCCTGCGCCCCGACGGCTTCGAGCTCGTACCCGCGGACGCCGAGGCCACGAATCCCGAGGCCACGAACCTGGCGGATGCCACTGTCGAGGGAGCCGCCGCGGATCTGTTGCTGCTCATGTACGGACGCCTCGACCGGACTTCGGACGCCTTCGAGACCTCCGGGGACGAGGACCTGCTCGCCCGCTGGGTCGCCAACTCGGAGTTCTGAGGGCGCCGAGGGGGATGCCGGTTCGCTGGTTGCGGTGGCCGATTCGTACCCGAGGGGAAAGGAGTGGCTCGTGCCGACATGGGGGCTGATCGCCGAGATGACGGTGGGTACGGGGGATCGCAAGCATGTGGAGGCGTACGTGCTGACGCATGTGGAAGGCTCGCGCGACGAAGCCCTCGCGGAGCTGGAGGGCCGAGCCCGGCGCTTTACGCCCGAGCACCCACGGAATCCGAAGCGGCGCCGGCTCTTCCGGGACGGCGACGGTTTCGTGCTCGTCATCGACGGCTCCTGGCAGTCCTACAGCGCCCGGTTCACCGTCGCCGAGTTGCTGGAGGACTCCGCCGCGCCGAAGCCGAAGCGTGAGCCAGAACCGCAACCGGAACGTGAACCGCAACCGGAACCCGCCGACGCGGTGCCGTCCCGGACACCCCCGATGCCGTCCGCTCCGCCGGCGCGGTACGCGGACGGCGTCCCCGTGGAGCCCGCATGGCTGGGCCGCTCGGATCTGCCCTGACCGATGACTTGACGGCTCGACCTCACACCCCGACCTGACGCCTCGGTTGCCACTGGCCAAATTGACGCGCATTCAAGGGAATTGGGCGTCACCGGCGCCCCTGCCGGGTCTCGGGCCACTCAACCTTCCTTATGTGGTGGACCCACACCACGAGCACCATCAGGACGGCCGCCACACCCCCCGTCGTCATGACCGTCGAGGGCGATGTGTGGTCGACCACGACGCCGCCGACCAGCGCGCCGGTGGACAACGTGGCCTGGAACGACGCGGTGAACAGCACGGTGGACGCCTCCGGCGCCTCGGGGGAGGCCGTCGAGAACCAGGACTGCGAGCAGACCGGCACGGCCCCGTAGCCGACGCCCCACGCGATCAGCAGAGCCACTGCGCCCAGCTCCCACCGGCCGAGGACCGGGAGCGGCAGGGTGGCTCCGGCGATGAGCGCGGCGGCTGCCGCGAAGGTGCCTCGGGAGTGGCGCGCGACGGACGACCCGCCGAGGAAGTTGCCGACGATGCCCGCCACTTCGTAGATGAGCAGGAAGAGCGTGATGTGGCCGGAGCCCACATGTGTCACCCGCTCCAGAAACGGCGCCACATAGGTGTAGGTGCCGAAGTGTGCGAGACGACAAGGAACGTAATCCCCAGTGCCAACCGGGTGTTGACGCTCCGGACCCATGTCGCCGAGCACATGCAACCGGGTCGTGTGGGCGGCAGGGAGCGGAGGGAGCACCAGGAGCAGCAGCACGAGCACCCCGACTTCAGCAGGAAGGGAAGGCCGTTTCTGGCGGATCCGCGACACCACCAGCACAGGGGCAGGGTGGTGCCGTGTTCCCGCGAGGCGCGCGCTGCCGCCCAGCGACCGTTGACCGTAGGGTCTGGTCGACGGCGCCGTGGGCGCACGTCGAGACCGTGGAGGGTGTGGATGTACGCGATATCCCTGGGCGAGGACGGCGCCGAGCTGCGCCCGCTCGAACCCTGGCAGGCCGAGGAGTTCCTGAACCATGTGGAGCGCGGGCGGGAGTTCATCGGGCGGTACAACGGGCTGCCCGATGTCGTGACGGACCTGGAGTCGAGCCGGGCGTTCCTTCAGACGTACGCGGACAGGACGGCCGCCGACACCGGGCGGCTCTACGGCATCCGGACCGACGGCCGGCTGGTCGGCGCCGTGCTGTTCCGGAGGCTGGACACCGCGCAGGGCATCGCCGAGGCGGGCTGCTGGCTGGAGCCGTCGGCGGTGGGCAGGGGCCTGGTGACCCGGGCCGTGCGCGCGATCATCGACTGGGCCGTCGAGGAGCGCGGCATCCACCGCGTGGAGTGGTGGGTCTCGGCAGCCAACGAACCCAGCATCGCGGTGGCCCGACGTCTAGGCATGACGAAGGACGGCGTGCTGCGGGAGAGCTACCTGTACCGGGGCGCGCGGCACGACGAGGAGATCTGGTCCGTGCTCGCCCCGGAGTGGCGGGCGGCCGAGCGAGCGTCCTGACTGCCATGGAGCAGCCGTAGGTGTCACCAACTCGCTTACGCAGCCACCCGGTTTCGCGGCGCATCGGATTGGTCGGCAGCGTATGAACGCCGCCGGATCCGTCGCCCGGTCGAGGAACCAAGGCGGATCCGGCGGCCAGGTGCAGCCATGGGGAGTCGCCAGGCAGGGCTAGTTGTGGCCGAACTTCCGCGGCTGCTTGTGGGAGGCCTCTGGCGTGGAGTGCGTCGTTTCCGGCGCGGTGGGGGTCTTGGCCTGCTCCTTGACCTCGGAGGTGGTGCTCCGGTCATGGCCGCCGGTGCGTGCTCCCCGGTTCTGGCGGGTCTGCTTCTTGCTCATGGTGGTCGCCCCCTGCTGGGCAGGTCGGAGGTAGAGCCACCTCCACGCTCGCACGTGCCCCGGTAGATCGCATGTCGGGTGTGAGCCGACCCTGTGCGGCCGGGTCGTCGGCTCAGGGCGCGTTGACGCGGGACGGCTTCACCTCCGTACGCCTGTGACGTCAAGTAGCCACACACATACGGTGAGTTGCATCAGTGGGCCCCACAAGGGTGCGGCCTGTGGTGACGGAAGGGGTATGTGCATGGTGCGACGCATGGCGACGGCGCTCGGTGTGTTCACCGCGGCCGCGGCACTCGCGCTGGGGGCGCCGACTGCGGCGTACGCGGCTCATGGATTCCTGGTCGTCGACGGGGTGGCCCACCAAGATCCGAGCGGCTGCTTCCCGCTCGGGGACTTCGTGCCGCCTGTGGTGAGCAACTACACGGACGCGATCGCCGAGGTGCACTCCGGGGCCGACTGCACCGGGCAGGTCACCTGGTTGATCTATCCCGGTGAGACCTACCACCCCAACGGAAGCCGGAGCGTGTTCGTCCTCTGAACCAAGCGTCCCCTCGGACCGGTGCTCGGCCCGAGGGGATGTCAGCGCACGCCGAAAGTGCGCCGGTACGCCTCGGGCGGCAGGCCCGTGACGCGGGCGAAATGGCGGCGCAGAGTGGCGGACGTCCCCATACCCGTGCGCGCCGCGATGTGCTCGACGCTGTCGTCGCCCGACTCCAGGAGTTCCTGCGCAAGCCGTACGCGCTGGCTCAGCAGCCAGCGCAGCGGCGAGGTTCCTGTGACGGCATGGAAGTGCCGGGCCAGATTGCGGCTGCTCATGGCCGCCTGCCGGGCCAGGTCCTCCACCGTGAGCGGCTGGTCGAGACGTTCGAGGGCCCACGGCAGCAGCTCGGCGAGCGGGTGGTCGCGCCCGTGGGTCACCGGCGCGGGAATGAACTGCGCCTGGCCGCCGTCCCGGTGCGGGGGCACGACCAGGTGGCGGGCCAGCGCGTTGGCCACCGTCGCGCCGTGGTCGGTACGGACGATGTGCAGGCACAGGTCCATCCCGGCGGCCTTGCCCGCCGAGGTGAGGACGCCGTCCTCATCGGTGAACAGGACCCCGGCGTCGACCGTCACCTTCGGGTACCGCGCGGCGAGCAGGTCGGCATGAGCCCAGTGCGTGGTGGCGCGGCGGCCGTCCAGGAGCCCCGCCGCGGCCAGGACGAACGCCCCGGTGCACAGCGAGACGATGCGGGCGCCCGCGGCGTGCGCGGCGCGGACGGCGTCGATCAGCTCGCCCGGCGGGTCGCCCTCGATGTCGTCCTGGGCCGGGACGATCACCGTGTGCGCGGAGGCCAGGGTGTCCAGGCCGTGGGTGGTGTCGGCGCGCAGCCAGCCCCCGACGCGGGCCTGCCGCGAACCGCACGCGCGGAACGAGTACCAGGGGTTGACCAGCTCGGAGTGGTCGGTGCCGAACACCTCGCAGGCCGCCGCGGCCTCGAAGAGCATGCTCCCCTCGGCGACGGCGAGCGCCACGGACCGGCCACCCGAAGTCGCGAATGCGGCCGTGTCCGAAGCGCCGGTGCTCGAAGCGGCCGTGTCCGAAGCAGTCACACCCGAAGCAGTCATGTCCGAAACTGTACGCCCCTCGTCATTCCGGCCGCTGGTGGCTGTGGGCCCCGGGCCCGCACTATGGCGTCACACCACATACCACCTGCAGAAATTCGGGAGCCAGCGATGAGTTCCGCCCTTTCCCCCATGTCTGTTCCGCACACTGCCGACTGGCCCGACGAGCGGCCCGTCGCCGTCATGGGGGCCGCCGGCCACACGGGCCGTTTCGTCGTGAAGGAGCTCCTGCGCCGGGGTGCGCGAGTCGTACTCGTCGGCCGTGACCGGGCCAAGCTCGACGGGCTCGGCGAGCTCGCCCCCGACGCCCCGGTGCGCGTCGCGTCGACCGGGGACGCGGCCTCCCTGGACCGCGCCCTGGAGGGCACATCGGCGGTCGTCAACTGTGCGGGGCCGTTCCTCGCGACCGCGCTCCCCGTGACCCAGGCGGCACTGCGTGCCCGCATTCCGTACCTGGACGTGGCGGCCGAACAGGCCGTCACGGCCGCGCTGTTCGACACCTACGACGAGCGGGCCAGGGAGGCGGGCATCGTCCTCGCACCCTCGGTCGCCTTCTACGGCGCGGTCGGCGACCTGCTGGCCACCGCGGCCCTGGGCGACTGGACGGAGGCGGACGAGGTGGTCCTCTCGTACGCCCTCGACAGCTGGCTGCCGACCCTCGGCAGCCGGCTCACCGGAAAGAGCAACGCCGGGCAGCAACTCACCTACACCGCAGGCAAGTTGAGGCCCTTCGACTACACGCCGCAGGAATTCCCGTGGGACTTTCCCGAGCCGTTCGGGAGGCAGGACGCCGCTCCGTTCGCGACGGCCGACCAGGTGACCGTCTCGCACCATGTGCGCACACCAGAGGTGCGTGCCGTCATGAACCTGGCGCCGCTGCGTGACGTACGGGATGCCACCACCCCCGAGCCCGTGCCCGCCGACAGCAGCGGGCGCTCGGCCCAGACGTTCCTCGTCGAGGCGGCCGTCCGCAGGGGCGGCGAGACGCGCCGGGCGGTCGCGGGCGGCCGTGACATCTACGCGGTCACGGCGCCGCTCGTCGTCGAGGCCCTCGCACGCATCCTCGACGGCCGCTCCCGCGCGACGGGTGTGGTCGCCACCGGGGAGGCCTTCGACGCGGCCGACTTCCTGCGCGCGCTCACGCCCGAACACCTCACGCGGCTCGACCTGCCGGAGCCGGTGTAGACCCCGGAGGCGCCGGAGTCACCTTCGCGGTACGTGTGTCCTGCGTGGCGGGGCGCCGTCGTCCATGAGGGCCTCCATGACGAGGCGGACGCCCCGGGCCAGGCGCCCCAGCTGTTCGAGCTCCATCGCGTACATCCGGATGGTGTTCTCGATGACGGCCGGGGCCACGCCCAGGGTGGGCAGTTCCGCGCGGCTGGTCTGGAGGGCGACGCGCACCGCGCGTATCTCGTGCTGCACCTGGATCTGGGCGTGCCGCGCGAGCAGGACGTGGTGGCGGATGAGGGGTGAGTAGCCGGCGTAGCGGGCCGGCAGCAGGTCGCGCAGCCAACGGGTGGCGGTGCGTTCCCAGTCACGACTCCCCGGCGATTTGACCTGGCAGGGCCAGTCCGGGCTGAGCGTGGTGGTGGGGGCCGTAGGGGACATTCTCGTCGCTTCCGAAGATTGTCGAACTCTGATCGAGAGAGGGGGGCGGCCCCGGCTCAGGGGTTAGCCGAGGCCGCCACGGGCGTTCCACCGGATCCAACAGCCTGGATCGGACAGTCGGCGCGACGTGAGGAGGAGGGGGAGAGCGTCACGTCGGCTGTTCGTTCTCAGAGGGACTGGGGTCGCCCTTTGGCAGGAAGAGATCGGTGGTCGCCACGGCTCAGTAAACATATATACCGTTGAGTACACAAGGGTATGAAAAAATTCATACGCCTCGACGGTGTGAAGATCTTGCGCAGTGACCTGGGCGAATCGGGCCCGGCGGGAAGAAACGGAAAGGCCGGCTGCTTGGCGGGCCGGGCGAAGCCTTGAAGGACCGTCATGCCCTAGAGGGCTGTCACAGCCCTAGAGGAAGAAGCCGTGCTTGTCGGCGGCCTGCTCGTACTCTTCGAGCCGCGCCTGCGTCCGCTCGGGATCGGCGTCGGCCATCGCCTGGAGGATGGCCGCGGCGAGCACGCTCGGAGCCGCGTACGAGTCGAACACCAGCCGTGAGCCGGTGCCCGCGGTCAGTGCCACGTCGGCCTCGTCGACGAGCGGGCCGAGCGTGGTGTCCGTGACCAGCGCGACACGCAGCCCGGCGCTGCGAGCCGCCCGCATCGCGGAGAGGGTCTCCTTGGCGTGCCGGGGCATCGCGAAGGCCAGCACCCAGGTCCCGCCCGCCGAGCGGGACTGCAGCAGCGCGTCATAGGCGACGCTGCCGCCACGCGTCACCACCCGCACATCGGGGTGGATGCGCCGGGCCGCGTACGCGAAGTACTCCGCGAGGGACACGGAGATTCTGAGGCCGAGGACGGTCAGCGGCACCGAGAAGGCCAGCTCGCGGCCGATCTCCAGGACCTGGGTGGTGTTGGCGACCAGGCGGCGCACGTGCTCCAGGTTCTCGATCTCGGCGTCCACCGCCGCCTGGAGCTCGTTGTGACGGCTCTCTTCTCGGCCTTCCGGAGTGCCCGCGACCGCGCTCAGAGCGATCGGCTGGAGAACCTCCCGCAGTGCGGGATAGCCGCTGTAGCCGAGGGACGAGGCGAAGCGGGTCACGGACGGCTGGCTTACGCCGACCCGTTCCGCGAGCTCGGTGATCGAGAGGAAGGCCGCGTCGGTGAGGTGGTCGATGAGGTACTGAGCGATGCGCCGCTGCCCGGGGGAGAGCCGGTGGCCGTCGAACAGCGCGCGGACCCGGTCCGCCGGGGCGCGCTCATGGTCCGAGGGCTCCCCGCTCGGCGTGATCGCGGCCGACTGGGCGCGTACCTGCTGCCCCGATGACACCGGCGGGCCTCCTTCTCGTGCCATGTGTGCTCAAAACATAGCTCACCCTTGTGGCGGACCACCCCAAATTCCACCACTGACCTGGCTACTTCGGTGAAGCACACACTCGTGGGAGCCCGAGCGAATGTGGCGATCCGTGTGGGCGTACACCGGGGTGGGGGAGTGTCCCGAGTAAACCCGGTGGGGGTATCGTCGGGCCGGAGCGCAGAGCCGTACGACCCGTACGGCTCGCACGAGCGAGAGAAGGGCGAGGAAGCCGTGGACCGCGAACGGACGCGCAGGGCGGGACTGCCCCGGCTGCTCGTGCTGTGCGCCGTCCTCTTCGGCCTCTTCTCCATGCACGGGGCTCCGGCGAACGCCGCAGCGGGCTGCCACGGCGAGACGGCCATGCAGGCGCCCCCGGCCGCGGGCATGACCGCGCCCATGAGTACGGCCCATACGGACATGCGGGCTGACACGCGGGCGAGCATGCGGGGGGAGCATCGCGCAGCCCCCGTCACCACGGGGACGGGCGGCGAGCTCTGCGTGTCCACCCCTGCCCGGGAGCGGCTGCCGCTGGCTGCGGCCGGTCTCCTCGCCGCGCTCGGGCTGGTGGTCCTCGTCGCATGGGGGCCGCGCCGTACGGGCCTGTTCGTCTTGGCGCGGCGCGGACCGCCGTTCGGCGGCAGAGGTCTGCTCCTCCAGGTGTGCGTCGCGCGGACGTGACAGGCGCTGCCCAGCCCGGCCCCCGGCCGGACCGGCGAAGTGCCCTGCCCGTTCACGCGCGCCCCAGCACGGGGTCGCCCACCTGGAAAGAACCCTTTTGATGTCGATTTACCACCCCTTCGCTGCCCGTCGCCGCACCCTAGCCGCCGTCGGCACCGTCGCCGCCCTCGCCCTGGCGCTGGCGGCCTGCGGCTCCTCGGACAGCTCCAAGCCCGATGGTTCGGCCATGCCCGGGATGAACCACGGGGCCGGCAGCGTCCCGTCCTCCAGCGCCTCGTCTCCGGGCGGCGCTTTCAACGACGCGGACGTGACGTTCGCTCAGCAGATGATCCCGCACCACCAGCAGGCCATCGAGATGGCCCGGCTCGCCGACGGCCGCGCCGCCGACTCCGAGGTCAAGAGCCTGGCCTCCGCGATCGAGAAGGCCCAGGACCCCGAGATCAACACGATGAAGGGCTGGCTGAAGTCGTGGGGCAAGCCGCTGCCTTCGGCCTCGGCCTCGTCGTCGATGGGGGACATGCCGGGGATGAACCACGGCTCGTCCGGCATGGCCGGGATGATGTCGGACCAGGACATGAGTGACCTCAAGTCCGCCAAGGGCAAGGACTTCGACAAGAAGTTCGCCCAGCTGATGATCGGCCACCACCAGGGCGCGGTCATCATGGCCAAGGACGAGCAGAAGAACGGCAGCAACCCCGGCGCGAAGCGGCTCGCGGGCAACGTCATCGCGGCCCAGAACGCGGAGATCGAGCAGATGAACAAGATCGTCAACCGGCTCAAGTAGCGGTTGGCGGCCGCCGGTTGTCAGCTTTCCGTCATCAGCTGTCAGCCGACGGATATCAGATAACAGATATCGGCCGACGGTCAGCCGCCGACAGACAGCAGGAGGCGGGTTCCGGGCCCTCGCCGAGGCGAGGGCCCGGAACCCACCCCCCTCTCCCCATCCGTCCCCTCCTCGCGGAAGGCACGCCCATGGATGCCGTACTGCACGCCCTGCGTATCACCGGCTCCATGACCTGGGAGATCACCTGGGCTCTGGTCCTCGGCTTCACCCTGTCCGCCGTCGTGCAGGCGGTGGTGCGCAGGTCCACCGTCGTCGCACTGCTCGGCGACGACCGGCCGCGCACCCTGGCTCTTGCGGCCGGGCTCGGCGCCGCCTCGTCCTCCTGCTCGTACGCCGCCGTCGCGCTGGCCCGCTCGCTGTTCCGCAAGGGCGCGCATTTCACCGCCGCGATGGCCTTCGAGATCGCCTCGACCAACCTCGTCGTCGAACTCGGCGTGATTCTGGCCCTGTTGATGGGCTGGCAGTTCACGGCGGCCGAGTTCGCCGGCGGCCCCCTTATGATCGTGCTGCTCGCGGTGCTGTTCCGGCTCTTCCTCCGTGAGGGACTGCTGAGCCGGGCCCGCGAACAGGCCGAGCGCGGTCTGGCCGGCTCGATGGAGGGGCATGCCGCGATGGACATGTCCGTACAGAAGGAGGGCTCGTTCGCCCGGCGGCTGTTCTCGGCCGAGGGGTTCACCTCCACCGCGCACGTCTTCGTCATGGAGTGGGCGGCGATCCTGCGCGATCTCGTCGCCGGTCTTGTCGTCGCCGGCGCGATCGCCGCGTGGGTGCCGGACGCCTTCTGGCGTATGTTCTTCTTCGACGGGCATCCGCTGGCGGCCAAACTCTGGGGGCCGCTGATCGGCCCGCTCGTCGCCATCGCGTCGTTCGTCTGCTCCATCGGCAACGTGCCGCTGGCGGTGGTCCTCTGGAAGGGCGGGATCAGCTTCGGCGGGGTGGTCGCGTTTATCTTCGCGGACTTGTTGATCCTGCCGATCCTCACCATCTACCGGAAGTACTACGGCGCCCGCATGGCCGCCTTCCTGCTCGGCACGTTCTATGGGGCGATGGTCGTCGCCGGGTATGCCGTGGAGTTCACCTTCGGCGGCCTCGGTCTCGTGCCCGACCGGAGCTCGGCCACCATCCCCATGGCGGGTGTGGCCTGGAACTACACGACCTGGCTCAACATTGTGTTCCTCGTGCTGGCAGCAGCCCTGGTCGTACGTTTCTTCCGGACCGGGGGGATGGGGATGCTCAGGATGATGGGCGGGGCGCCCGGCGACTAGCCGGCCTCGCCCCGCGGGGGCGCGGCCGGGCTCAGGATCAGTGGCAGGTAGATGTCGTCCACGATGTCCACGATGACCTCGTCCTCCACGGGCGCGCCGAACAGCAGGAACTGGTTGCGCAGCAGATCCGTCGCGACCGTGGCCCGCCGCGAGGTGAGGACCCACGGCTCGACCTCGCCGCGCTCGACGGCCCGTTCCAGGATGACGTGGACCGCCAGCGGGCGGACGGTGTGGATCCGCTCCCGGATCAGTTCGGCCAGCTCGGGATCGCGGGTCATCTCCCCGAGGAGACCGCGCATGATCCCGCCGAGCGGGCTGGACATGGTGGCCGCCATCTGCCGCAGCAGGGCCAGCGCGTCGCCGCGGACTCCGCCGGTGTCGGGCAGGTCGACCTCGGAAATCTTGCCCAACTTGCAGGCGTCCAGGACCAGTTGGGCCCGGCTCGGCCAGCGGCGGTAGACGGCTGCCTTGCCCGTACGGGCCCGTACGGCGACCCGCTCCATGGTCAGCGCGGAGTAGCCCACCTCGGCGAGTTCGTCCAAGGTGGCCCGCAAAATGGCGCTTTCCAGTTCCTCGCCGCGGCGGCGCGGCCCTTTGCGGTGGTCAGCGGGTGGTTCGGTGGCGGGGCCGGTGCTGCTGGGCACCCATGCCTCCCGGGTGTGTCCGATAGGGGCCGTTGCGTTCTCTAAGGGGGACAGCTTAGCCTCGCAGTTAGAGAACTGTCCGTTCTTTAACGTCTGAGGTTTCGAGGGATTCGATGACCGACACGACAGAGACCGCCGCAGCGATCCAGACGCGCGCAGCCCCCGCTTTCCCGGCCGACCGCACGTGCCCCTACCAACTGCCCGAGACATACCGTCAGTTACGCGACGAGCCCGATGCGCTGAACGCCGTGACCCTCTTCGACGGCCGACGAGCCTGGGTGGTCACCAAGCACGAGACGGCGCGCAAGCTGCTCGCCGATCCCCGGCTTTCCTCCGACCGGACCCGCGACGAATTCCCCGCCACGTCCCCGCGCTTCCAGGCCATCAGGGAGGTCCGCCCGGCCTTCATCGGCCTGGATCCGCCCGAACACGGGCCGCGCCGGCGGATGACGATCAGCGAGTTCACCGTCAAGCGCATCAAGGGGATGCGGCTGGACGTCGAGCGCATCGTGCACGGCTTCCTCGACCGGATGCTCGCCGGAGGGCCGCCCGCCGACCTGGTCAGCGAGTTCGCGTTGCCCGTACCGTCCATGGTGATCTGCGAGTTGCTCGGCGTGCCCTACGCCGACCACGACTTCTTCCAGGACGCGAGCAGGCGCCTCGTGCAGGCGACGGACGCGGCCGGCGCGATCGCCGCCCGCGACGACTTCCAGCACTACCTGGACGGGCTGATCACCACGATGCAGGCCAAGCCCGGCCCCGGCCTGCTGAACAACCTGGTGACACGCCAGTTGGCGGCCGGCGAGATCGACCGCGAGGAACTGATCTCGACCGCGCTGCTGCTGCTCGTCGCCGGTCACGAGACCACGGCCTCGATGACCTCCCTCAGTGTGATCACCCTGCTCGAACACCCCGACCAGCACGCCGCCCTGCGCGCCGACCCCACGCTGCTGCCCGGCGCGGTCGAGGAACTGCTGCGCTACCTCGCCATCGCCGACATCGCGGGCGGCCGCGTCGCCACGGCCGACATCGAGATCGACGGCCGTCTCATCCGCGCGGGAGAGGGTGTGATCGTCACCAACTCCATTGCCAATCGCGACAGTTCGGTGTTCGAGAACCCGGACGTCTTCGATGTGCACCGCTCGGCCCGCCATCACCTGTCCTTCGGGTACGGGGTGCACCAGTGCCTCGGCCAGAACCTGGCCCGCCTCGAACTCGAAGTCATCCTCACCGCGCTCTTCGAGCGCATTCCCACCCTGCGCCTGGCCGTGCCCGTGGATCGGCTGACGCTGCGCCCGGGCACGACGATCCAGGGCGTCAACGAACTCCCGGTCACCTGGTGACCGGGGAGAAGGGAGGCTCCATGCGGGTGTCCGCCGACCGGGACGTCTGTGTCGGCGCCGGACTGTGCGCGCTGACCGCCCCCGGAGTCTTCGACCAGGACGACGACGGTCTGGTGGATGTGATCACGCCGGACCCCGATCGCACCCAGCAGCCCGCCGCCCGCCAGGCCGGAAACCTCTGTCCGTCCGGCGCCGTCCGGATCACCGAATAGGGTCCCGTCTCGTCTCCGTCCGGACTGGGCCGCCCAAGCGGCTCCGGTCCGGACGAACGCCTTCTTCTTGCGCTGCCCGCTGCCCGCCCCCGACGCGCGGTACGCGGTACGCGCGCGTATCGCGCGGTGTCGGTGGTGGCCCGTCGGGACGGCCGGGGCGACGATGGGCTTCCCGGCCCCCGCCGGCGCGAGCCGGGGGCTTTCCAGTCTGCGAGGAGCGGCGCATGACGACGTACGTACTCATCCCCGGCGCGGACGGCCGCGCCTGGTACTGGCACCTGGTCGTGCCCGAACTCCGCGGTCGTGGCCACGAGGTGGTGACGATGGACCTGCCGCAGGACCCCGCGGCCGGTCTCGCCGAGCATGCCGACGCCGTCGTACGGGCGATCGGTGACCACGACCAGGGCCAGAACCGCTCCGGGATGTCGCGCGAGCTGGTGCTCGTCGCGCAGTCGCTGGCCGGTTTTTTCGCACCGCTCGTCTGCGAACGTGTTCCCGTCGACGGGGTGATTCTGGTCAATGCCATGATTCCGGTGCCCGGTGAGACCGCGGGCGACTGGTGGGCCAACACCGGGCAGGCCGAGGCGCGTTCGGAGTTCGCCGCGGGACAGGGCCGCGATCCGGCGGCGGAGTTCGACCTGCTGACCGACTTCTTCCACGACGTGCCGCCCGCGGTGACCGAAGAGGCAATGGCGGCCGGTCCGGCCGGGCCCGCGGAGGCTCTCTTCACCCAGCCCTGGCCGCTGAGCGCCTGGCCGGATGTCCCCACCCGCTTCGTGCAGGGACGCGACGACCGGTTCTTCCCGCTCGACTTCCAGCGCCGCAACGCCAAGGAGCGGCTGGGCATCGACATCGAGCCCATGCCCGGCGGACACCTCCTCGCGCTGAGCCGCCCCGCGGAGCTCGCCGACCTCATCTGCCGTTCAAAACCGTCGAGTTGAGGGACTACGGCGTCTCGCTGTCCGGCGTTGACCAGAGATGGTCGAGAGTGTCGACCACCATGCGGCAGACGGTGTCCGGATCCGCGCTGGCCAGTGGCTCGCGCGCCACGACCGTCCGCATGAGCCCGATGCCGAGCAGCCAGGCCATGGCCAGATCCGCGCGCAGGGCACCGTCCTTGGCCCCGGAGAGCGCGGCCAGTGCGCTCTGATACCGCTCGCCCAGCTCCCGCAGCGTCCCGGTCGCCTCGTCGCCGCGCCCTATGGAGCGCAGATAGACCTCCAGGGAGCGGTCGGCCGTCCCCGACGCACTGCTCGTCAGCATCGAACGCAGCGCGGTCTCGAAGAGTTCCTCGGGCGGGGTGGCGCGCAACTGTTCCAGGCCCCCCTGCGCGACGACCTCCGTGAGCAGCCCCTGCTTCGACCCGAAGTACCGGAACAGCAGCGCCTGGTTGGCGCCCGCCCGTTCGGCGATCTCGCGGACCGTGGCCCCTTCGTAGCCCCGTTCCGCGAACAGGTCCCGGGCGGCGTCGAGCAGCCGGCGGCGGGTGGCCCCGGCATCACGACGACGCTCACCTGCGGGCGAGTCGGGAACGCTCGGTTCGGGGACGGCCGAGCCGGTAGCGGTCGAGTCGGTGGCAGTCGAGCCGGTGGCGGTCGAGCCGGGAACAGCCGATTCGAGGCGAGCCGAGTCGGTAGCAGTCGAATGGGGGGAAGCCGAGCCGGGGGCTTCGCGCATGGGGCAGATCCTCTCAGGCGGCCCGTCAGGATAACGGCCACAATGCGCCGTTGACCGCCTCCAAGAGCCACCCCTACGTTGTAAGCAGCTGCTTACATCCGGGAGGCCGCAGTGACGACAGCCGACACCACCCCCCTCGCCTATCCCTTCAACACCTCCGACGGACTCCAGCTTGCCGAGGAGTACGAGCGCGTACGCGAACTGCCGGGTCTGTTACGCGTGCAGCTGCCGTACGGCGAGCCCGCCTGGCTCGTCACCCGCTATGCGGACGCCCGGCTCGTCCTCGGCGACCAGCGCTTCAGCCGGGCCGAAGGCGCCTCGCACGACGAGCCCCGGCAGTCCGAGGGGCAGACCGACAGCGGCATTCTCGGCATGGACCCGCCGGACCACACCCGGCTTCGCTCCCTGGTGGCGCGGGCGTTCACCGTCCGCCAGGTCGAGAAGCTCCGCCCGCAGGTCCGCGAACTCACCGCGAGCCTGCTCGACGACATGGAGGCGGCCGGAGCCCCCGCCGACCTGGTGGACGCCTATGCGCTGCCGCTGCCGGTCGCGGTGATCTGCCGCATGCTCGGCGTGCCCGCCGAGGACCGCCCGCGCTTCAGGGTGTGGAGCGACGCGGCCCTGTCCACCAGCTCGCTCACTGCCGCCGAGTTCGAGGCCAACCGCGAGGAACTCCGCGCCTACATGCGCGAGTTGATCGAGCGGCACCGCCGGGAGCCGCAGGACGATCTGATGACCGCGCTCATCGAGGCCCGCGACGGCGGCGACCGCCTGTCCGAACTCGAACTCGTCGACCTGTGCGTGGCGGTCCTGGTGGCGGGCCACGAGACCACCGCGTCCCAGATCCCCAACTTCACCCTGACGCTGCTGGACCACCCCGACCAGCTGGCACAGCTCAGGGCCCGGCCCGAACTCGTCGCGGGCGCGGTGGAGGAACTGCTGCGCTTCGTACCGCTGGGCAGCGGGGCCGGCCAGGCCCGGTACGCCACCGAGGACATCGAGGTGGGCGGCACCCTGGTGCGGGCCGGCACCCCGGTCCTGGTCGCGATGGGCGCCGCCAACCGCGACGCCCTCCGCTTCACCGCGCCCGGTGTGCTCGACATCGCCCGCGAAGGCAACCAGCACCTCGGTTTCGGCCACGGAGTCCACCACTGCCTGGGTGCCCCGCTGGCCCGCCTCGAACTCCAGGAAGCCCTGAGCGCCCTCATCGCCCGCTTCCCCGGGCTGAAACTGGCCGGCGACGTGACCTGGAAGTCCGAGATGCTGGTCCGTGGCCCGCGCGTCATGCCGGTCGCGTGGTGACCGCCATGACCTGGACCGTACGCGTGGACCCGCAGCTCTGCCTGGCCTCGGGCATGTGCGCCGGAGCGGCCCCCGACGTGTTCGCACTGGACGGCGAGCACGCACGCGTGCTGGCGGACGGCATCGAGCCGGACGAACGCGTCCTCGACGTCGCCGACGCCTGCCCCGCCCAGGCGATCACGGTGCACCACGGGAGCGCCGTCGTCGGACCCCGTCGCGACTGACCGACGCCGTAACTGACCGACGCCGCGACCGACCCGACGCCGCAGCGACGGGGCCGCGGGGGCGCGGGCGACTACTCGAAGCGCGAGGTGTCGCCCGCGCCCCGGCGCACGATCTCCATCTCGCCGCCCGAGAAGTCGATGACGGTCGTCGGCTCGGTACCGCAGTCCCCGGAGTCGAGGACCGCGTCCACCACGTGGTCGAGGCGCTCCTTGATCTCCCAGCCCTGCGTCATCGGCTCGTCCTCGTCGGGCAGGAGCAGAGTGCTGGACAGGAGCGGTTCGCCGAGGTCGGCGAGCAGGGCCTGAGCGACGGCGTGGTCGGGGATCCGCACTCCGACCGTCTTCTTCTTCGGGTGCAGCAGCTGGCGCGGCACCTCCCTCGTCGCGGGCAGGATGAAGGTGTAACTGCCGGGCGTCGCCGCCTTGATGGCACGGAACACGTCATTGTCGATCTGTACGAACTGACCCAGCTGCGCAAAGTTCTGGCACACCAGGGTGAAGTGGTGGCGGTCGTCCAGCTCGCGGATCGACCGGATCCGGTTGATGCCGTCACGACTGCCCAGCTGGCACCCCAGCGCGTAGCAGGAGTCCGTCGGGTACGCGACGAGCGCGCCGGAACGGATGCTGTCCGCCACACTGCCGATGGTGCGCCGCTGGGGGTTCTCGGGGTGCACGTCAAAGTACTTTGCCATCCGCCGAGTCTAAGGTCCGGGCACCTGGGTGCCCGGGCGCCCGGTTCCGGCGGTTACCAGGTGTCGGCCCGGGGCCGGCCCCCCGACGGCCCCGCGCCAGGGTTCACCCCAGTGTGCCGCCCCGGAGGCCGAGTACGAGATCGCGGGGCAGGCCGTGGGTGTCGTGGAGGTACCTGTAGTCGTCCTCGGTGAGCGGGCCGGAGTAGCGGGGCCGGGACAGGACGCGGCGGCCTCGTTCGAGGAGCCGGGTGAAGCGCCGCTCCTCGTCGAGGAATACGTCGCGGACCGGGCCGGTGTTCCCGGGCTGCCCGAAGTGCTCCAGCGTGTGCCGGACCGGTTCCTCGGGCAGATCGCCGAGCGTACGGGACGGATCGACCCGCCACAGTGTGGTGAGCACCCGCCGGATCAACCGCCGCAGAACGTATCCGCGACCGGTGTTGGACGGCAGGACCCCGTCGCCGATCACGACGATGCTCGACCGCAGATGGTCGCAGACCAGCCGCAGTGACTGCTGTTCCAGCCGCCAGAGCGAAGGCACCGAGCCCAGCCACGGCTCGAACAGGTCGGTCTCGAAGACCGATCCCTTGCCCTGCAGGATGGAGACGAGCCGTTCGAGGCCGAGCCCGGTGTCGACGTTCGGCCGGGGCAACACCTCCAGGGTGCCGTCCTCGCGGCGGCGGTAGCGCATCATGACGTGGTTCCATACCTCCACCCATCGTTCGTCTCCGGTCGGTGTGGACCGTGGCGGCGTTTCTCCCGTCCAGACGAAGATCTCCGAGTCCGGACCGCAGGGGCCGGTGGGGCCGTTGGACCACCAGTTCTCCTCGGTGGTCAGCTCGATTGGCACCCCGAGCTCCTGCCACATGCGCAGCGATTCGGTGTCGGGGCCCGAGTGCTCGTCGCCGCCGAAGACCGTGGCGTACAGCAGTCCCGGATCGATGCCGAAGCCGTTGACCAGCAGGTCGTGGCCCCAGTTGAGGCTGTGCGAGCTTCCGTAGTCGCCGAGGGACCAGGTGCCGAGCATCTCGAAGACCGTCAGGTGGGTGTCGTCGCCGACCTCCTCCAGGTCGGTGGTGCGAAGGCAGCGCTGGACGTTGACCAGGCGCCGGCCGAGCGGATGGGGCCGGCCCTCCAGATAGGGGGTGAGCGGATGCATGCCGGAGGTGGTGAACAGCACGGAGTCACCGGGCGGCGGCAGCAGGGACGACCCTGTGATGCGCCGGTGGCCCCGGTCCTCGAAGTACTCGACGAAGGTGCGGACGACACGCTCGGTGTTCATGGTGTTCATGGCTGCGGTTCCTTGGCTGTGGGGCAGCCGGAAAAGGACCGCGGACACGGGACGCGACAGAGATCAAGCGGCAGGAATCCAGGACTGGGATTCCGGACCATGAATCCGACGATCCACCGGCGGGCCGTTTCCGGTCGCCGGGGGAGTGGGGAATGAGGTCAGGCGGCGGCAACCGGCGAGCTGGTCGCTCGCGCGGTAGCGCTGTCGATACGGCTGATGACCTTCATGCCGTCCACGGTAACGGGCAGCTGGCCGGCTTGCACACACATTCCTTCCGGTGCGGTACGGCGGTCGCTGTAGTGGGCGGAGGCGGTGGTCAGCGGTGCTCGGTGGGGCCCGGCCCCGCAACGGGGCCGGGCCGGCGGATGCCAGGGGGGCTCGCAGCGGCTACTTCACGAACCGCACCTCGGGGAAGCGGGCGGAGGGGCCGTCGAGCAGGTGCCGGTCCTGACCGCGCAGCCATCGGTCGAAGAAGGCCGTGATGTAGGCCTCCTGTGCGGCCACCGAACGCTGCGGTTCGACCGTGCCTATGTTGGCGGCGACGGTCTGCGCGGATAGCCCCAACTGGCGTGCCAGCTGCGGTATTTCGGACTGCATGTCGGTGTAGCCGGCATGCTCGGCGCCGGTGAGCGTCAGGTCCCCGAGCCACCCCTTGCTGTGCTGCCACGCGGCGTCCCAGGATGCGACCGTGTGGTGGTTGTTGCCCTCCTTGCCCATCAGCAGCAGGGGCCGGTCGACGCCGTCCGTCCCGACGGAGGAAGGATGGGCCGGGTCGTCGTCGCGCTGGGTATAGCCCATGACTCCGTCCAGGTTGGCCGCGGCCTTGATCCGAGGGTCGTCGTGCATGGTCTGCGCGGCAGTGAACCCGCCCGCCGACTGCCCGAACATCCCCACGGCGTTCAGGTCGAGCACGCCCCGCAGCCGGCCGGGCAGCTGCGCCAGCTGGTCCAGTACGAACCGGGTGTCGGCGACCCGTACCGCAACGGTCTTCTTGAGCAGCGCGGTGACCTGTGCCTTTCCTGCCTTGTCCGCCTTCTCGAACTCCTGGGGCAGCACCGTCTTCTCCACTCGGCCGCCCGGGAACTCGACCGCGGAGGCGTCATAGGTGTGATCGATCATCACCACCACGTAGCCGCGCGAAGCGAGCTCGTCGCACAGGGTGGTGCCCAGGGTGCGGGGGTCCCCGACGCCCGGCGAATAGAGCACCACCGGGAAGCCCTGCGCGCTGTGCCACGCCACCGGTGCTTCCGTATGGGCGTGGCTTTGGGTGGCCGCCCAGTCCGCCCGGCCCTTCGGTATGTCCGTGAGGTTGTTCAGCGCGTCGAACCCGGCCGCCTCACCCGGCAGCATCTGCGGGGCCCGCGCATGCCGGGCCACGTCCCGTGCCGGGTAGCGGATGCTGACCATCAGCTCGCGGTGCGGCCGCGAGGCCACCCAGGGGTCGGGGCGGCCCCGATCGGTGAGGTGCAGGGAGGTCGTGCCGACGGGATACGCACCCGTCGGCGCGGGCAGTGACATCCGGGCCGGAGCCGACGGCCCCGGCGGTGCGGCAGGCGCCGCGCCGGCCGAGGAAGCGCACGTCAGGCACGCGGCGACGGCCAGCGCGGCGGTGGACAGGAATACCCGGCGGGAAGACGAAGTGGTCATGGATCAAGGCTGACGCAGCCGCCCCTTCCCCACCATCGTGGAGCCCCCCGCTTCGGGGGTTCGGATTTTCCGAACCCCCGTGGCGTTGCCGGTCTTTGGCGCCTGCCGTTCACCTCATACCCGCACCACAATCTTCCCGGTGTGCGTGTTGGACTCCATCAGCCGGTGAGCGTCGCCGATGCGCTCCAGGCCGTCGAAGGTCTCGGCGATCACGGGATCCAGCGCGCCGCTCGTCAGGCCCGAGCCGATGAAGGCGGCGGCACGGCGGCGGAACTCCGGCTCACGGGTGAGCACGCCGTTGGCGTACGTGTGGATGGTGAGCGGCCAGTTCATCGACAGCTCGATCGGGCGCCGGTCCAGCCAGCCGTACAGGACCGCCGTTCCGCCCGGCGTCAGGGCGTCGCCGAGGGCCGCGAAGCCCGGGCCGCCCACCGCGTCGAACACCATCCGGGCGCCCGCACCGCCCGTGATCCGCCTGACCTCCTTCACCAGGTCCTCGGTGTCCGTAGTGATCACATGGGCCGCGCCGAGCTCCAGCAGCCCCCCGCGCTTGGCCTCGCCGCGCGTGGCGGCGATGGGGATCGCGCCCAGCCGCAGGGCCGTTTGGACAGCAGCCGTACCGACACCACTGGACGCACCCGTGATCACCACATGGTCACCGGGGGCGAGCCCGCCGGTCTCCACCATGCCGCCATACGCGGTTGTGTAGGCCAGCCACATAGCAGCGGAAGTCACCGCGTCCACACCGTCCGGGCTGCGCACCACGGACTCCTCGGGCAGGACGATGTGTTCGGCATACACCCCGTGGACGCCGAAGTCGAAGTTGGCCGCGGACATCACCGCGTCGCCCGGCGCGAACGCGGTCACGTCCTCGCCGACCGACTCGACCACCCCGGCCGCCTCGTAGCCGAGCCGGGAGCCGGGCAGCGTCGGCGGGTAGTAGTAGGCGCCCGCGCGGAACAGGGCTTCGGCCCGGTTCAGGCCGATCGCCTCCACCCGGATGAGGACCTCGCCGGGCCCGGGCTGAGCCAACGGCACGTCCTCGATACTCAGCACCTCGGGGCCGCCCGTCTCATGGAACAGCACGGCTCGGGTGAACGCCTTCTGGTCAACTGACAGAGGAAAAGCGGGAGTTGATGCACTGGTTTCTGGGTTGCTCACTGCGTTGTCGATAGCCATGGGAATGACCGTACGGACGAGGTGAGAGACGATCCATGTCCCAGAACCTCTCGTTCATGTCCGATCGTCTTCCGCTCGCCCCGCGGGCGCTGCGTTAGGGTGCCGTGATGGACGTACTGAGTGATGCGATCGCCGCCATGCGCACCGGGCGCCCGCATTCGTCGCGCACCGTCAAGCGCGGACCCTGGGGTGTGCGGTTTCCCGCATCCGACGGTGCCGGATTCCATGTGGTGCTCCAGGGCTCGGCCTGGCTGCTGCCGCCCGACGGGGGTGAACCCGTGCGCCTCGGGATCGGCGATGTCGTGTTCCTCGCTCACGGATACGGCCACGCCCTCGCCGACCATCCCGAAACTCCTTTGGAGGAAGCCGAGTTGGGTCCGGACGGCTCCTGGCCGAAGCTGCGTCACCGCGGGCCGGTCCGGGGTGAGGACACACTCATGCTGTGCGGTGCCTACCGGTTGGACAAGGCGCGGGCCCACCCGCTGCTCACCGACCTTCCGCCCTACATCCACCTCCCGGCCCGCCTCGGCGCCCACGACCGGCTGCGTGCGGCCGTCGACCTGCTCGGAGCCGAACTGGCCGACCCCCAGCCCGGATCCGACGCCATCGTGCTCGCGCTCCTCGACACCCTGCTGCTGTATTTGCTGCGCAGTTGGTGGCTGGCCGAGCGTCCGGAAGGGCCGACCGGGTGGGCGGCCGCCCTCAACGACCCGGCCATCACGGCCGCGCTGCAGGCCATGCACAGTGACCCGGCCGCGCCCTGGACGGTCGAGGAACTCGGCGCACGGGCCTCGCTGTCCCGCGCTGCCTTCGCCCGCCGGTTCACGGCGCTCGTGGGCCGGCCCCCGCTCGCCTATCTGACCTGGTGGCGCATGACGACGGCGGGCCGGCTGCTGCGGACGAGCGACGCGCCGCTGGGAACGGTGGCCGAACAGGCCGGGTACGCCTCGGAGTTCGCCTTCGCGAAAGCCTTCAAGCGGGAGTTCGGCGTGGCGCCCGGCCGGTACCGCAAGCAGGTGAGCACGGCCTGATCCGTCGGCGGCGGCAAGGCGGGCCCGGCGAGTGAGGGGGCTCACCTGGTGGGGGGAGTACCAGGGAACCGCCGTCCCACTCGCCGGGCGCCTTCCCGGTGGCGGCACAGGCTGCCTGCAACTCCCGCGACGGCTGCCCTGCCGGTGATGGTGCGCACCGGGAGCCGGTGGTGGTGTGTTCGGGGCCGAGCGGCCGGGACCGCTCTTGCTGCCAGGGAGACCGGTCTCTCGTTCTGCCCTCACCATCGCAGCGGACAGGGGCCCTGTACAGGCCGATTCTGGACGGGGACGGGCAGTGCTCCCGGGTGTCCGAGATGCCTCGACTCACGTCCGTCGCAAGGCGGTTGAGACGGTATTACGAGCCGCGTTCGTGGCGCGGACGTGCGAAGCCTCCTCGGCGGCTCAAGCCTTCTCGGTGTCCTGCGCGGCCCGCTCGGCCGCCTCGACCTGGGCGGCGAACTCCTTGGCGGACAGCCGTTGCAGGGTGCCGTCGTGGCGCCGGGCCAGCTCGTCGGCGGGCTGCTGCGAGGACTCGTGCAGATCGACGACCAGCATGGACATGCCGTCCTCGACCCTGCTGCTCAGCACGATGAGGCCGGCGCCGTCCTCCAGGAGCTGACGGTTCTCCGCCGCGTTGGCCAGTGTGGCCCCTGCCGCGCTGCCGAGCAGCACGCCGATCGGGCCGCCGAGCAGCCCCACCAGACCGCCGACCAGACCGCCGCCCACCGTGGGCACCCCGGCGCCGCGCACATGGTTGTCCGGCACGTCGAGCAACCCCTCGGCCGAGCGCTCCAGAATGGCCGCCTGGCGCAGCCCCGGCAGCGACACGGCCTCCGCGAAGGCCGACCGGCAGCGCGCCGGATCGGTGAACGAGACCAGCAGAACATGGTGGGTGTCCGCCATGGCGGGTGTGCTCCCTCGTCGTGTGACGCGCGGCTGTCGGCACTCCCAGTGGAACGCCCGCCCGACGGCCCCGCCAGGCGGGCACGGCCGTCGGAGTACCGGGCCGCCCACCACGGGCCGTCGAGCAGCGCCGCCGGGCCGCTACTTGCCCGGGTGGGCCAGGATCAGCTCGGTGTTGTGGTCGGCGGAGGAGCCGAGCCTGGCGGCCGGGGTGGCGTACGGGTCGTTGTACGACAGCTCGCGGTACAGGGCTGCCAGGCCCCGGTCGGAGGTGTCCGCGAAGTCCGTCGTATAGGGCGCGGCGGACTCGATGAGGGTGGTGAACAGCGACAGGGTGCCGTCGCCGTTGTCGGCTATCTCGATGATCCGGGCATGCTGCGGGTAGTCGACGTGGGACGCGGTGTTGATCTCCCAGAAGGCGCGCTCGGGAACCGCGTGGCCGTGCGGGGTGATGCGGTTCTCGTGGGTGTGGCCGTTGACCCAGGCCACCACGTTCGGATAGCGCTGGAGCAGCGAGACCAGGGCATTGCCGTCGTGGCGCCCCTCGAAGGGGTGGTACGGGTCGGGCAGCAGGTTGCCCATCGTGGCGCTGGTGTGGTGGCTGAACAGGACGACGAGCGAGTCGCTCGATCCGCCGCGCACCACGTGCCCGTCGGTGTCGTACCAGTGGCTGCTGTGCGACTTCAGCACCGACTCGAGCCACTTGAGCTGTGCCGTGCCGAGTGAACCGTCCGCGAAACCGGCCCTGTTGGTGGTGTCCAGGCTGATGCCGAGCACGCCGCTCGCGAGCGGGAACGTGTAGTACAGGTGCCCGCTGCTCGCCGCGTCCGAGGTGAAGCCGTGGCCGACCGGCCCGGCGCCGGTGTACGCCGGGTTCAGGTGCGCCTTGGCGAACTCGGCCGGGGTGAAGGGGCGACGGCGCTCGTCGGGGGTGACCTTGCGGATCGCGCCGCCGTTGCCGAGCAGCTTCCCGAGCAGGATCACGGCTTGGGCCGGGTCGTGCTGCAGGGCGTAGGCGAGCTTGGCCGCGGTGGCGTCGTCGATACCCTCGATCTTCCGGTCCCCGGTGTACAGGTCGCCCAGCAGACCGAGGTCGGGCAGGCTGCCCTCGATGCTGTCGTCGTGGTTGCCGACGGTGGTGTACCAGGGCACGCTCAGGCCCGGAGCGTTGAAGGGGCGGCCCGCGCCCGACAGGAAGCCGGGGATCTGCGGGAGCCCCTTGGCCTTGTAGGCGTCCTGGAAGGACGACTCCGGGTTCCAGTAGGCCGCGCTGCCCGAGTTCTGCACGCCCTCGTAGCGCGAGGGGTCGCCGCTGCTCGGGGTGATCCGGCCGCCGCTCATGACGGACAAGTACCAGTCGAGCTCGATGAGTTCGTGGTTGTCGGTGTTGTCGCCGGTGGCCATCACCATGCCGAACGGCAGCCCCGTGTACGGACCTTGGCGCACCGAGTTGACCCGCTCGACCAGCGACGAGGCACCCCGCACCGTCAGCGCTTCCTGCGGGCGGTGCGCGCTGTCGTTGTACTGGGCCAGGTACTCGAACCGAACCGGCGACTCGGTGTCCGCCAGGTGCAGGTCGGTGAACTGGACGAAGGAGGCGAGCCCGGTCCGGCGGTCGTCCCGGCCCGAACCCGCCGCGGCCAGCTCGCCCCGGACCACGAGCGGCCAGCCCGGTCCGGCCACGAGGCGCTTGTACGAGCCGCTGCCCACCGGCATCGCGGCCTGCTCCAGCGTGGTCCCGCCGACCCGTACCGCCCGCGCGGCCGTGGCTGCCAGCGCCCGGTCCTGCGCCGTCGCCGACCACAGAGCGGCCCCTGCGGCAACGGCGGACATCCTGGAAACGAACTGACGGCGGTTCATCCCGCGCATGGGTATCCCCCTGATGGCACTGACAGTTGAGGCACGGCGGCTTTCGGCCACGACCGTGCGGCCACACACTACTGGCGGGTAGCTGTATGTACAGGTGCCGGGAGGAAACTTGAGGGAAACAAATCGGGGAGCGTGCTTCTGGAGCGGCGTGCGGGCCGCGCGCCGGAGCTCACCACGTGGCCCGCCCTGAGCCCATGCAGCCCGTGCAGGCTACGGGCGTAGACCATCGCCGACCAGGGGCGCGGCCCGCCGCCGTCACCTCGCCGCTTCGTCCAGGAGTATCCGTGCCAGCTCCGTCGGCCGGGAGAACATGGGCCAGTGGCCGGTGTCCATTTCGGCCAACCGCCAATAGCCGCCGGCCAGCAGCGAGGCCACGTCGTCGCTGGGCTTCGCTCCGTCGAGCAGACACTTGATGTAGGTCGCCGGGAGTTCGCCGAGCGGGCGGGCCAGCACGGCGGGTTCGGTCAGCGTGGCCCCCGGGTGCGGCGTCGAGCCGTCGACGATCCGGGCGATCTGCTCCGCGCTCAGTCCCTGGCCCTCGAAGTCCGGCGCGGTGAGCGGCGCCCAGAAGCCGCCGTTCTCGGCTATGGATGCCTCCACCGCGGCCTGCCAGTCCAGCCCGCCGGACACGAACGAGCTGCCATCGGCCGGGACATTGGAGTCGACGAAGACGACCCGCGCCAAGCGGTTCCCTATGCGCTCGGCGGCCTGGCCGACCGGAATGCCCGAATAGCTGTGCCCGACCAGCACGACATCGCGCAGACCGAGGCGCTCCACCTCGCCGACGATGTCCTGGACATGGGTCTGCTGCCCGGCCGGCACGCCCTGCTTCTCGGCGAGGCCGGACAGCGTCAACGGGTGGACGCCGTGGCCGCCCGCACGCAGCGGCGGCACCACGTCCTCCCACGCCCACGACCCGAGCCAAGCTCCCGCGACCAACACGAAATTCGTCATGGCTCCACCGTAGAGACGGGGTCTGACAACGGGCCCTACGCCGACTCCCGGGCCCGCTCCCGCACGGGGCCCGGTGCGGGATGCACCGGGGCCAGGGCCGATTCCGCGGCGGCGATGGTCCGCACCAGGGTCTCTCGCGCCGGGGCGATCCGGGCCGACCGCTCGTCCAGCGCGCTCAACTGCCCACGCAGAGCGTCCAGTACGCCGGGCACCGGGGAGCCGGACGAGGCGCTCGCGGACGCCGCGCACGACCACGGGGGGCTGCCCGTCGTCGTGCACGGCTTCGCGCCGGCCGCCGCTGAAGACCTCCACACGCCGTCCTGTCTGGCCGCGCGCTGCGCCCCGTGGCCGCATGGCGTCCCAGGAGCACGCCCGGCAGAAGCCGACGGACATCCTGAGCTCCCGTGAGAGCGACGGAGCGGTACGCCTGCGCACCGGTGCCTGGCTCGTCACCGCCAACCGCCCGAGCTGACCGGGGCATCGACCACTCAGGTCGTCAACTGGTCGTGCCGTCAGGGGAGTCGGCTTCCCACTGGGCGCCGATCGACCGGATCAGCGCCGGGTACACCCCGACGTACCGGAAGGGCTTGATGGCTGCCATGTACAGGGTGCCGAAGAGTCCGTTCGGCTTCACCAGGACGGCCATCTGGCCGTGGTAGCCGCCGGATCCGTCCGGGACCCAGCCGATGTGCAGCACCGCCTGCACCGTCTTGTTGGCCATCTCTGCCGCCCACTCGTCGTGCGTCTGGTAGACGGAAGTGAACGGACGCGACCGGAACGCGGGTCCCTGCGGCCCCTCGCGGAGGTCTGCCGGAAGCCGGTCGCGCAGCGTGCGTACCCGGGTGCCCACGCCTTCGTCGGGCTTGTCCCAGCCGAACAGCTTGCCCAGCTTCCAGCGGGCCGCGAAGAGGAAGCGCTGAACGGGGGAGGAGGCGCTCGCGTCGTTGCCGCTCGTGAACTGGCGTACCAGGCGGTCGAGTTCGTCCGGGCCGCCGGGCGTGGGCAGTGCCCACACGTCCTCAAGTGTGAAGTCGGCCGCGATCTCGTGGATCCGCCAAGGGCGGGACGTGTGCGCCGTTGCGGGGAGTTTCATGAACGGACCCCTGTCTATACGATGCCGTATATATCAATGCTAGCACCGGTTATACGGTGCCGTATAGGCGATGGCCGGCGTGAGAGGAGACACGGCATGGGTGCGACTCGCACGCCGCGTGGGAAGTGGATCGAAGAAGGGCTGCGGGCGCTGTCGGCCGGCGGCCCGGAGGCGGTCAGGATCGAGTTGCTCGCGCAGGCGCTCGGCGTCAGCAAGGGCGGCTTCTACGGCTACTTCAAGAACCGGGACGCGCTGCTCACCGAGATGCTCGACACCTGGGAGCGCGAGGTGGCCGAAGCGGTGATCGAGCGGGTCGAGAGCGGTGGGGGAGACGCCAGGGCCAGACTGGAGCGGCTGTTCGCCATTGCAACGGCGGGTCAAGGTCCGACGACGGGCGTCGTGGCCGAGCTCGCCATCCGGGACTGGGCCCGGCGCGACGACGACGTCGCCCGGCGGCTCCGGCGGGTCGACAACCGCCGGATGGAATACCTGCGCTCGCTGTTCGGTGGCATCTGCTGCGACGAGGGCGAGGTCGAGGCCCGCTCGATGCTCGCCTTCTCGCTGCGCATCGGCGAACACTTCATCGCCGCCGACCACGCGGGTCGCAGCCGCGCGGAGGTCATGGAGCTGACCAGGGAATGGCTCCTGAGGTAGCCACCCCCTGTCCCGGGCCCTCAAAGACGGGGCGCCAACAGCCCCTGGTCATACGGCTGTTGGCGCCCCGTCTCAGCTCACTTGCAGTACGGCACGCGGCCGAGGTTCTGCACATAGCGTGCCGAGACCCAGCCCTGCTTGCCTGCTCCGAGCTTGTACCAGAGCCTGTTGCCGTCCACGCTCTGGCCGATCTTCTTGCACTCCGGCGCGGCGGCCATGCCCTTGGGCAGCAGGCCGATCCGCTTGGAGTTGGTGCTCGCTTCCTGGCGGATCCACACCCCGCCGTTGGCGACGACCTTACTCATGTGGTGGGCCGCCGGTGCGGCGGCGGGCGCCTGCTGAGCCGAGCCGCCGCCGGGCTGCGGCGTCGGATTCGCCGCCGAAGCCCCGCCTGCGCTGAGCAGGATTCCCGATCCGGCGAGTGCCGCCACCGCGCTTGCGGTGACGATCCTGCGCATTCCAGATACGTACACGCTTTGCCCCTTTCATTCCTTTTGTGGATGTTACTCCCTATAAGGCGGTCAAGGGTGGCGACCCGTTCCACTGGGATCGAAGAACTTCCGTAATGTGTAAGTCAGTTGATGTGCCAATCGGAGTTTCCCGTGGTCCCCTGAGGTGGAAGGGATGATGCGGCCATGTCACGCTCATCCCTCCGGAAGGAAGCCCTCCAGTGCTCCGCAGACAAGGCGCGTTGCTTGCCGCAGTCGTTCTGATTCCGCTCGCCACGGCAACGCAGGCCGGTGCCGCCACAGGAACGCGGGCCGCCCCGGCGCAGCCGGCCGCCGCGTGCACCTACACCCCGGCCGTCCCCGCCGACAACTACAAGGGGATTCCGGACTTCGACCCGGTCAAGGCCGCCCGGCCCTTCAACGCCACCCTGCGCACCAGCCAGGGCGCCATCACCTTCAAGGCGCTGACCGACAAGGCCCCGTGCACCACCAACTCCTTCCGGTTCCTCGCCGAGAAGCGGTACTTCAACGGCTCCCACTGCCACCGGCTCACCACCGCGCGGCTGTACGTGCTGCAATGCGGCGACCCGACCGGCACGGGCAGCGGCGGCCCCGGGTACTCCTTCCCGGACGAGAACCTCACGGGCGCCACCTATCCGGCGGGCACGGTGGCGATGGCGAATGCCGGGCCCAACACCAACGGCAGCCAGTTCTTCTTCGTCTGGAAGGACACCAAGCTCTCGCCCGCCTACACGCCGTTCGGCCGGGTCACCTCCGGGCTCGACGTCCTGCAGAGGATCGCGGCGGGCGGCGAGGACGACCAGAACGGGCCGGGCGACGGGTACCCCACGCTGCCGGTGAACATCAAACGCGTCGACGTCAAGCGGGGCAGCCACTGACCGGGACCCCCGCCCAGTAGGCCAAGCGATTGCCGTTGCGTTTTCGCTGGCGAGGGAGCGCGGGGCGAGGCGGGGGGCGCCGCTACTCTCCGCCCATGACGGACACCTATGACCACACCCCGCAGGTATGGACCGCAGGCCGCTTGCGGGAAGCTCTCGCCGGCCTGTCCGACGAGACCCCCATCCACATCGCCGTCGCGGACGGCCCCGGCGACTTCGAGGGCTACAGCGAGTACGCCCTCGTCGACCTCGAACCCGTCGAGAAGGACTTCGGCGAGGACGCGGAGGCCAGGACCGAAGTCGAGTACACGCTGTTCGCCGACTACAAGGCCGGCCAGTACCACGTCGACCTGGTCTGACCCGCCCCACCGCGTACGGGCCGGGTGGCAGGCGGTTCCTCGCCACCTGCCACCCGGCTCACCCGTACCGCTCAGGAGGTGGTTGTTCCTCGGGCGGCTCAGTCGGCGGCGAGGCGGGCGCTCAGCCATTCCAGCGAGGGCGGGATCTCCCGGAGCCAGGTGTTGAAGTTGTGGCCGCCGGAATCGAGCGTGATCGAGGAGACGTGCGCGGGCCGCTTGACCTTCGCGATGAACTTCTGGGTCTCCTTGAGGTTGCTCTCGCCCCGCTTGGACGTGGTGACCAGGAACGACGAGTTGCCCTGGGGCAGATGGTCGAGGCTCCACAGGAGATCGGACCGCTTCTCCTCGTGCTTGTTCCCGTGGAAGAGGTCACCCGAGTCCGAGTCCACCTCCGGCTGGTAGTCGGCGGACAGGCCGACCCCGGCCGCGTACGCCTCCGGGTGTTGCAGGGCGACCTTCAGCGCGCAGTAGCCGCCCGTCGAGTCGCCGATGAACCCCCAGTTCTTCGGCTTCGTACCGACGCGATACGTACCGGAGATCGCCTTGCGCACGTCGTCGGCGAAGAACGTCTCCGTCTGCGGGCCGCCCGGGATGTCGATGCACTGGGTGTTGCGCGGCGGGGCGACGGTGGGCCGCATCATCACCAGGATCATCGGCTGTGTCTTCTTCTCCTTGGACAGCGTCCACGCTGTCTTCGGGTAGTGCAGCCCCTTGATGAGATTCTCGGCGGTCCCCGGGAAGCCGGTCAGCACCACGGTGACGGGGAAGGACTTCTTCTCGTACCCCTTCTGGAAGTACTCCGGCGGCAGATACACATAGGCCGGGGTAACTATCCGGGACTTCGCCCCCTGCACCGTGACCCGCTGCACCTCGCCGCCGATGCTCGGCTTTCCGGCGCCCGGAACGTCGACCTTCTGCTTCCCGTCGACCTTCACACCCGGGCTTGCGGCCGCCTTCGCGTCCAGGACTCCCACACCGTCCTGCCGGCCGAACAGGTCCGCCCACGAGCCGTAGAAGAGGAACGACTTGTTGGCCGCGAGACCCACGGAGGAGAAGAGCAGCAGCTGAACCGCGCACATCAGGCCCACCCGCGCCACGACCGGCCGCCACCCCTGCCGCGCCAGCCGGGGCCACAGCCACACGACGACGAGGGACAGGAGCACCGTGCAGAGCACGGCCAATACCAGAACGGTGGTACTTGTCAGGCCCATGGATCAAGAACACTCTCTGCACGAGATCGTCCTGGACGCGGCGCCCGGCGGCCACCGTCCAGCCGCACCGACTCGGGGGTGCGCACCGAACTAGAGCGGTATCCGGCGTGATCCGTTGCCTCGTGATCACCAACCTTTCGGACGCGTACGGTATGTGGCGAAATCGGTCCGCCCTTGAGGCGTCCGGTCGACCTGCGCCACTTGCTAGGACGTCGAGCGGGCCGCGGTGCGGGACGACTCCTCGGTCTTCCAGCGGCGAGCCGCCACCTCCCGTTCGTCGGCGGCCGACAGCCAGAAGTAGAGCGGGGGCAGGGTGAGTTCGATGCCCATCAGGACCAGCTGGAACCAGTTCGGGCGGCCGAGCGCCGCCCAGGACAGGAGCCGGCCGGCGCCGCCGAGGAAGAAGACCCCGGCGAGCAGACGCACGGCCCTCGACGGGATCGGCGACTGCCGCGCCACCCAGATCCAGGCGAGCCCGTACCCGAGGAAGATCGCGCCGAAGAACCGCATGAGGCTGTCGACGGTCGGCCCCGGTGACGCCGCGCCGGGCACCGAGTCCATCCCAGTGGCGAGGTGTACGGCGCCGATCAGCACATCGGCGATCCCCATCGCCCACGAAAGCCACTTGAGGAGCCTGGCCATGGTGTGGTCCCCCTTCGGTCTTAGTAGGCACTTGTCTACTAAGATGACGATAGGTTCGCTAGTAGACACGCGTCAAGTAAGCTGGGCGTCATGACCGCGCGCCGCAGGCTGAGCCCCGACGAGCGCCGCAAGGAGTTGCTCGACGTCGGAGCCCGCCTGTTCGCGGCGAAGCCCTACGACGACGTGCTGATGGAGGACGTGGCCGAACAGGCCGGAATCTCCCGGGCGCTGCTCTACCGCTACTTCCCCAACAAGAGCGCCCTCTTCGCCGCCATCTACCGGCAGGCGGCCGACCGGCTTCTCGACGGCACACCGATCGACCCCGCGGAGTCGCTGCTCGAACAGCTCTCCGCCGGGCTCGACGTCCACTTCGACTACTTCGCCGCCAACAGGCACACGGTGCTCGCCGCGAACAGGGTGCTCGCGGGCGACCCGGTGATTCAGGCGATCATCAACGACGAGCTGGCCGAACTGAGCCGGCGCGTCCTCGATGCGACCGGACTCGAAGGCCCCGCCAGGGACACGGTCTCCGCCGTCCTCATGAGCTGGCTGGTGTTCGTCCGCGCGCTGTGTGTGGACTGGCTGACCAACGAGGCGTTCTCGCGGACCGAGCTGCACGACATGTCGGTGGGCGCCCTGCTCGGAGCCCTGGGCGCCGTCACCGATGTCGACCGGTTCCTCGGCGCCGAGGGCTGACGGCGCCGACAAACGCGTACCGCCGGTCAGCCGAGCGCGGGTGCGCCGCCGGGGCGCTCGAACTGCGTGCGGTACAACTCCTCGTAGCGGCCGCCGAGTTCGAGGAGTTCGTCGTGCGTGCCGCGCTCCACGATCCGGCCGTCCTCGACGACCAGGATCAGATCGGCGGAGCGCACCGTGGAGAGCCGGTGCGCGATCACCACCGCGGTGCGGCCCTCCAGCGCCTCGCCGAGCGCCTCCTGCACCGCGGCCTCGGACGTGTTGTCGAGGTGGGCGGTGGCCTCGTCGAGGATGACCACACGCTGGCGGGCGAGCAGCAGGCGAGCGATCGTCAGACGCTGGCGCTCACCGCCGGAGAGCCGGTAGCCGCGCTCGCCGACCACCGTGTCGAGGCCGTCGGGCAGCGAGGCGACCAGACCGTCCAGGCGGGCCCGGCGCAGCGCGTCCCACAGGTGCTCCTCGTCGGCGTCCGGGCGGGCGAGCAGCAGATTGGCGCGGACCGACTCGTGGAAGAGATGGCCGTCCTGGGTGACCATGCCGATGGTGTCCCGGATCGAATCGGCGGTCAGATCCCGTACGTCGATGCCGCCGAGCCGCACCGTGCCGTCGTCCGCGTCGTACAGCCGGGGCAGCAACTGGGCGACCGTCGACTTGCCGGCGCCGGACGACCCGACCAGGGCCACCATCTGCCCCGGCTCGGCGCGGAAGGAGACGCCGTGCAGCACCTCGGTGCCGCCCCGGGTGTCCAGGCTGGAGACCTCTTCGAGCGACGCGAGGGAGACCTTGTCGGCGGACGGGTAGCCGAACCGCACGTCGTGGAACTCGACCGACACCGGGCCCGGCGGCACCTCCCGGGCTTCGGGCTTCTCCGCGATGAGCGGCTTCAGGTCGAGCACCTCGAAGACCCGCTCGAAGCTGACCAGCGCGCTCATGACCTCCACGCGCGCCCCGGCCAGCGAGGTGAGCGGCGCGTACAGCCTGGTCAGAAGCAGGGCGAGGGAGACGACCGAGCCCGCTTCGAGGGTGCCGCGCAGCGCGTAGTAGCCGCCGAGCCCGTAGACGAGGGCGAGCGCGAGGGCCGACACGAGGGTGAGGGCGGTGATGAACGCGGACTGCGCCATCGCCGTACGCACCCCGATGTCGCGCACCCGGCCGGCTCGCGCGGCGAACTCGGCGGACTCGTCGGCGGGCCGCCCGAACAGCTTGATCAGGGTCGCGCCGGGGGCCGAGAACCGCTCGGTCATCCGGGTGCCCATCGCCGCGTTGTGCTCGGCGGCCTCCCGCTGAAGCCGCGCCATCCGGGTGCCCATGCGGCGCGCGGGCAGCACGAACACGGGCAGCAGGACCAGGGCGAGCAGGGTGATCTGCCACGAGATGCTGAGCATCACGGCGAGCGTGAGCAGCAGGGTGACCAGGTTGCTGACCACGCCGGACAGCGTGTTGCTGAAGGCCCGCTGGGCGCCGATGACGTCGTTGTTGAGGCGGCTGACGAGCGCGCCGGTGCGGGTCCGTGTGAAGAACGCGACCGGCATCCGCTGCACATGGTCGAAGACGGCCGTGCGCAGATCGAGGATCAGGCCCTCGCCCAGCGTCGACGACAGCCACCGGCTCACGATGCCGAGCGCCGCCTCGGCGATGGCGATCGCGGCGATGAGCAGCGCGAGCCGGGTGACGGTACCGCTCTCCTTCCCGCCGACGATCGCGTCCACGACCCGCCCGGCGAGCAGGGGCGTGGCCACCGCGAGCAGCGCCGTGGCGACGCTCAGGACCAGAAAGAGGGCGATCCGCCGCCGGTGCGGGCGGGCGAAGGCGCCGATGCGGCGCAGGGTGGCCCGGTTGAAGGGCCGCTTGTCCTGCTGGGCGGTCATGACGTTGTGGAGCTGTGTCCACGCGGTGGCTTCCATACTCATGCGAGGAACGTACGACCTCTACCGAACTTGAGGTCAATGATTCACGAGCTTGAGATCAACAGGTGGACGGGCCGGGGCCGACCGGGCCCGCCGGCGGGTCAATGATCTCCCGGGCAGCTTCGTCGGCACTCACGGTGCCCGGCCGTCCAGGGACGCACTCCCGGGGACGTCCCGTAGGTTCGGCTCCGGGCGGCGCACCGGACCGCCCGCGTACCTGGGGAGAGACCATGAGCTGGGGAGTGCTTGACCGGTTGGTGGGGGAGCCCGAGCTGTTCTTCGACCGGTGCCGCCGCGGCCGCCCACATGTGTTCACGCCGCCGAGTCTGCCCCAAGAGGCACCCCGGACACGGGAGTTGACCCAGGCGCTGAGCGGCGGCCTGATGCGCACGCCGTACGTCGAGATGGTGCGGGAGGGCGAGGTGGTACCGGCCTCGGAGTTCAGCACCGCCAGGGTCGTCGCCGGCCGGGCCGAGGAGGGCTTCGCCGACCCGGAACGGATCATGCGCCTGCTCGCCGAGGGGGCGACTCTGCTGCTGCCCCAACTCGACCAGTGGAACGCATCGGTGGGCGCCCTGACCGCCCTGCTCTCACAGGATCTGGGCCGCACCACGGAGGCGTTCTGCTTCGCCACCATGGCGGGCCGTCGCGGCCTCGACGTGCACCGGGACGACGCCGATGTACTCGTCGTCCAGCTCGCGGGCCGCAAGGAGTGGACGGTGTACGACGCCCCGGCCGACGGCCACTGGCACCCGGGCCCGGTGCCGCACCCGGACGAGCCCACCCTGCGTACCGTCATCGGCGCGGGCGACGTCCTGTACGTGCCGCGCGGCGCCCCGCACACCGCGACCGGCAACGAAGGCCTCTCCGTCCACCTCGCCCTCACCATCCGCGAAGCGACCACGAACCGCCTGCGCCAGACGCTCGCCGATCTCTTGACCGAGCCGGGCGAGGGCCTCGCGCTCCGACCTCTGACGGAACTACAACTCATGGACTCCGTGAGTGAGTTGATGGAGACGGCACGAAAGAGGCTGGACGCCGTCACCCCCGAGGAACTGCTCGCGCGGGCGCGGGGACCGCTGCCCTCGGCGCCGCGCGCCGCACCGGTCGACTGGCCGTCGGCGAATTGACCGGGGTCCGGGAACGCCGCGGCTGCGGAGAACCCTGTAGTTCTCCGCAGCCGCCACTGACACACTGTCAGTAAGAGACGCGGTGTCAGAAATAAATGCAGTGTCAGAAATCAGATGCAGTAAGGGCGGTGGCAGGACCCCTCGCAGGAGATGCTGATACCCGCGCTGTTCTGGGCCTCGCCCTCGGCCAGCACCTCGCGCACGTCGAGGTCGAACAGGTCCTGAGTCGTCTCGTTGGTCATGAGGAACTCCTCTCGTTCCGGCTGCGGATCTCGCAGCGAACGAATGGACGGTAGGCCGGGGACGACTGGCCGCGTCAATGACTGTGAACAAAAGGGAAAGGGGTTCTGCATCATCGGGCACGTTGCCTGCGCGACCTGGTCACAATTCCCCGAACCTCCGCTAGACAGGGGCGGATTACGGCATTCGTACGGCGAAGGGGAACTGTGGGCGGACAGCATGCGGCACGACAGGAAAGGCTGTTCACGGCCGCTGAACCGGTACTTCTGCGGGCCCCCGCCCGGCCCGTACCCGAGCATCCCGACACCCCGGCGGGCCCGGCGGAGGCCGATCTCGCGGCCTATGTCGCCGAGGCGGCGGCCGACCCGCTGTTCCGGGAGGCGATCGAGGTGTCCAGCCCCTCGCTGGCCCAGGTCCTGGCCCGGGACACGCCGCCGACAGGAGACGCGCTGCGCCGTGCGGCCACCGCCGTCGGCCGCTACCGGCTGCGCATGACGACCCGGCCGACCCCCTTCGGGCTGCTCGCCGGGGTCGCGCTCGCCCGGTTCGGCGACAGCGCCTCGGCCCGCTGGGGCGACCGGCACCGCATCGCCGTTCGCCCCGACCTCGGCTGGCTCGCCTCGGTCGTGGACCACCTGCACCAGGACCCCGCCGTCCTGCCCGGCCTGGTTCTCGTCGCCGACCAGCAGCACGTCGTCCGCGGCTCGCGCGTGACACTGCCGTACGTTCCCACGAGCTCGGGCGACGTCAGGCGGGAGGTGAGCCTGCGTCATACACCGGCAGTGGCAGAGGCGTTGAAGCAGTCGGCGGAGCCCGTCCCCTTCCCCGAGCTGATCCGTCGGGTGCGTGCCGCCTTCCCGGCCGCACCGGCCGAGGCCGTGACCCAACTCGTCCACACCCTCGTGCTGCGGGGCTTCCTGTACACCGACCTGATGCCGCCCCCGGACGCCGGTGATCCGCTCGGCCACGTCACCGCACGCCTGCCGGATGACCTGCCGCTGCGGGCCGAACTCGACTCCGTACGAGGTGACTTGCGGGAGCGTGAGGAACGGGATGCGGGCGGAGAGAGGCTGAAGGCTCTGCGCTCGGTGCGGGAGCGCATGACCGGCGTGTGCCCCGCCGACCACGTCCTCCAGGTGGATCTCGTGCTGGATGCGGACGTGGTGCTGCCGCCGGAGGTGCGCGAGGAGTTCGAGCGGGCGGCGACCGTGCTGTGGCGCCTCTCGCCGCCGCGTACCGCGCCCGCGCATCTGCGCGCCTACCACCGGGCTTTCGTGGAGCGCTACGGCACCGAACGCGCGGTGCCTGTCGCCGAACTGCTCGATGTGGAAACGGGGTTGGGGCCGCCCGAGGGGTACGAGTACCCGAGGGGTGGCGCGGCCCTCGCCCCCTGGGACGGGTCCGCGCAGGACGACGCGGGGCGCGGCAGGCTGCTCGCCGAGCTGGCGGCCGGGGCCCTCGCCGACCGCGAGCCCGGGCGGCCGATGCCCGAAGTGGTGCTGGACGATGCGCTGCTCGACCGGCTCGCCGGACCGGGCCCGTCGCCGGATGCGGACGGCGCTGGTGCGGCCCACCGTGTTCCCGGCTCGTTCGAGCTGTACGGCGAACTCGTGGGCCAGGGGGATGAGTTGAGGGTGGTGCTGTCCCCGGTCGTGGGCAGCGATGTGGCCGGAGCGACGTTCGGCCGGTTCGCCGGGCTGCTCGGCGGGGCCGGGCTCATGTCGGAGGTGGCCGGGAGCGGGGGCGGCGGACCCGTACCGGTGCATCTGGAGTTCAGCCCGGCGCGGCCCCGGTACGCCAACATCACGCGCACCCCGCGCTGGCTCGACCACCGCGTCGTCGTCAGTGCGTTCCCGGACGCGGACGGCCCTGAAGTCCTGCCGCTGGACGACCTGTTGGTCACCGCCGACCTGGAACGGCTGACCGTGCACTCCCGCCGTCTCGGCCGGCCGGTCGAGGTCAGGGCCCATCACGTGCTCAACCAGCGCACCGGCGCGCCGAACGCCGCCCGCTTCCTCCACGAGGTGTCGCTGACCGGGCACCGGCCCTGGCAGCCCTGGGACTGGGGCGCGGCCAACGCACTGCCCGCGCTGCCCCGGGTGCGGTGCGGGCGCACGGTCCTGGCGCCCGCGACGTGGCGGCTGGGTGTACCGACGGACGACTTCGACCAGTGGTGCGCCGGGCTGGCGAGCTGGCGGCGGCGATGGAGTGTGCCGGACCGGGTCCGGCTCGTCACCGGGGACCAGCGCATCAGCCTCGACCTCGAACTCCCCTGGCATCAAAGGCTGTTGTACGCGCATGCGCGCAGCGCCGAGCACGCGATCCTCCAGGAGGAGCCGGCCGCCGGAGCGGACGGCCGACTGCGCGGGCCCGACGGGTCCCGCACCGCCGAACTCGTCGTCGCCCTGCATGCCGCCCGACAGCAGGACAGCCGACGCCCCGTTCCGCTGCCGAAGCCCCTTCACCGGCCGGAGGGGCGGGCCGTTTTGCCCGGCGGCAACTGGCTCTACGCCCGCCTGGACGCGGCAGAGATCCGCCACGACACCCTCCTTGAAGAGCATCTGCCCCAGCTGCTCGCCGTACTCCCCGGCTATGTGGACCGCTGGTTCTTCATCCGCTACCGCGACCCCGCGCCCCACCTCAGGATCCGCTTCCACGGCCACGAACCCGGGCCGGTCGCGGCGCTGCTGCCGCTCGTCCGCGACTGGGCGGCCGACCTGTGCCGGGCGAACCTCGCGGCCGGGCTGCGCCTGGAGACGTACGACCCGGAACTGGAGCGGTACGGCGGCCCCGAGGCGATGGCCGCCGCCGAGCGCGTCTTCGAGGCGGACAGCCACGCGGCGCTCGCCGGCATCGGAGCGCTGCGCGGGCGCAGCGGCCCCGAACGCGACCTGCTCGCCGCCGTCAACGCGGCCGACCTGGCACGGCACGTCCTCGACGGCGTCGGCGGACCTCCGCCCGGCGTCTGGTTCCCGGCCGCCTTCGCCAAGTCCGAACGCGACCACCGCGCCTTCCGCGACCACCGCGCCCTTGTCCTGCGCGCGATCGGCCCGGACGGCCCCGCACTGGACGCGGCCGACCCCGCCCTGCGGCAGGCGTGGAAGGAGCGCGCCGCGCGCCTCGCCGAGTACGGTCGCCTCCTCGCCGAGTTGTACGCGCGTGACCCGGAACGACGCCCGCCCGCCTCCGTCACCGCCAGCCTGATCCACATGAGCCACAACCGGCTCATCGGCATCGACCCCGAAGCGGAACGCCGCGCCCACGCCCTGGCCAGGGGCGCCTTCGAAGCGCACAGCGCCCGAGCCCGAGCCCAGGAGTCCAGGTGAGAGAAGGTCTCTCCAAGGAGCGCGCCCGCGAGGTCCTCGACTCCCTGGCCGCCCGGCTCCGTGCGCCGGAGGTGCTCAAGGCGGCCCGGGTCGACTCGCTCGCGGTCGGGCACCCGGGCATCGCCCTGCTCTTCACCACGCTGGCGGCGGACGGCGACGCCGAGGCCCGCTCGGTCGCCCACGCCCACCTCGCCGCCGCGATCCGGCCGGCGGGCGGACTGCGCGCCTCCGGGCTGTTCGGCGGGACGGCGGCCGTCGCCTTCGCTGCCCGCGTCGCCGCGACCGGCCCCGACGCGTACCGCTCGCTCCTCGACACCGTCACCCCGCGTGTAGCCGAAGCGGCGATGGAGCGGGCGCGCGCCCTGCGTGCGGGACGGGCCGCGGGCACCGGCACGCCGTCACACCTGTACGACGCCGTGTCCGGCGCATCGGGCCTGGCGCGGCTGCTCCTTGCCCTCGACCCGCACGGCCCCGCGCTGCGCGAGTGCCTGGAGGCCCTGGTCGAGCTCGCCGAACCCGCCGTGACCCGGTACGGAACCCTGCCCGGCTGGTGGACGGCGGACGGCCCCGGGGCCCAGGGGCCGAACCCGGATTTCCTGCGCGGCCATCTCAACCTGGGCCTGGCGCACGGGATCCCGGGCCCGCTCGCCGTCCTTGCCCTCGCGCATGAGCAGGGTGTGCGCGTGCGGGGCCACGCGGAGGCGATCGGCCGCCTCGCCGGGTGGCTGGCGGGGCGGGTACACGAGGACGGGTGCGGACCGTACTGGCCGCTGACCGTACGTGCCGAGGACGAACTCAGCGGCGAGAGGCCCCCGAACCCGCCGACCCGGGCCGCCTGGTGCTACGGAACCCCGGGGGTGGCCCGCGCCCTGTTCCTGGCGGGACGCGCGCTGGAGGAGAAGGGGTGGCAGGAGCTGGCCGGGCGTTCGATACGCGCGGTGCTGGCGCGGCCCGTCGACACGCGGGCACTGGAGGGCCCGGGCCTGTGCCACGGCACCGGCGGGCTGCTGCAGATCGCGGCGCGGATGGCGTACGAGATGGACGACGCGACGCTGTCCGCTCAACTGCCCTCGCTGGCCCGGCAGTTGGCCGAAGGGATGAGAGAGGTGGACGGCCTCGGTTTTCTTGAAGGGGAGGCGGGGGCGGCGCTTGCACTCCATACGTATGTGGAGGGCAGCCGGTCGACGAAGGGTGGCCCGTCGCGTCCCTCGCACCCTTCGGATCCCCAACTCCTCGCCTGGGATGCGGCGTTGCTCCTCGCGTAGCGGGCGGCGGATGGCCGGTGGGAGTCTGGGGGAGGTGCCCAGACCCTGACAGCGGGGGTGCTGCCAGGGCAAACCGATTGTGACCTGCGAGAAGGGCGCTAGCCCAGGGCGCTCAGTGGTCGTCCCAGTGGCCGTCGTGGCCGGCATGGCGGTGGCCGTCGTGGATGTAGTCGACATGGTCGCCGTGCGGTACGGCTACGTGTCCGCAGCCCACATCGTGGCGGTGACTGTGGTTCTCGTGCACGGTGTGTGCGGCCGGCTCGCACTCGTCGGTGTGGCCGTCGTGGTCCCGGTGGAGATGTCCGTCGTGCACATAGTCGACATGGTCGGTATGCGGCACGGACACATGGCCGCAGCCGGTGCCGTGCTCATGGGTGTGCTCGGCGTGCTCGGTGTGGGTGGCAGTCGACATGACGTGGCAATCCTTTTCGCTCTGATCTTCGCTGTCCCCCCGCGAGGGCGAGTCTGCTCCGGGCGGGGCAGGGATGCACGTCTGACGCGGGTCGGGCGAACGATTCGCCCCGGAAGCCGCTCGTGCGGTTCCGGGGCGAAGTCGCTGGGCGGGGCCGGTAGATCAGTTGTTCGTGCAGGTGTTGCCAGAAGCCGGGTTGAGCAGCCCGATGACGTTGACGCTGTTGCCACACACGTTGACCGGGATGTGGATGGGAACCAGGATGTTGTCGCCGGACAGGATGCCGGGGGAGTCGCCAGTAGTCTGCGAGACTGGCGGCGGGTCGTTGGCGGCAGCGGCGCCGGCCGTGCCCATCACGGCGCTGGCGGCCAGGGCGGTTGCTGTGAGTGCGATACGAATACGCACGTTTCCTCCTACAGGTGAGGGAGTACTCTCCCGCCAGCCTCTCCGTGCCGGGGCCTGCGGGAAAGCCGCGTGGTCCGATCGGGTGAATGCTGGGATCCCAGGGCATGGACCCGTGAGTGCTCCGCCCCGAGACCCGTGGCGGCTCGACCCACCTGTGCCACGGCGCCCGGCCGTACCGCGGGACGCACACCGCAGGCCGCGTTTATCCGGCCGCGTCGCGCCTACTCGCACAGGGACAGCCCGGAGTGCGGGGCCGTTCACCGACGGGAAGGCAGCAGCCCATGTCCAGTGGTGTCGTCATCATCCTGACAGCGGTCGCGGTGATCGTTGTCGTGGCGGTGGTTCTCGGCATGTTCGTCGTACGCCGGGGCGGCCATGGCCTGCGCCGGCGCTTCGGGCCCGAGTACGAGCGGACCGTGGCCGAGCACAACGGCGATGTGAAGGCCGCAGAGAAGGACCTGGACGAGCGGGTCCGCCGGTACGGCAACCTGAAGGTTCTGCCTCCGACGGCCGAGGTGCGCGGCCGGTACTCCGCCGAATGGGCGCGAGTCCAGGAGGAGTTCGTCGACTCGCCGACGCGCGCGGTCGCCGACGCCGAGGCGCTGCTCGGCCGCCTCGCGCAGGAGCGCGGCTTCCCGGACGGCTCGTCCGAGGAGCAGCTGGCCGCCCTCTCCGTGCACCACCCCCAGCACCTCGACGGCTACCGCCGCATCCGGGGCGTGGCCGAGGGCGCCGACGGGCGGCGCGCCAGTACGGAAGAGCTGCGCGAGACCCTCGTACAGGCCCATGAGTTCTTCGTGGTGCTGTCCGGGGAACGCCGCGGGCAAAAAGCCGGAGGCCCGGCGGGCCGCAGTGGCCGGCACGCATCCCGGGGTGGCATGCGACACCACGACATCGCCCGAGGGAGCCAGTCATGAGCCAGGCCGAGGGGCCCCGCCCCGAGCAGTCGGTGCCAGAGCACTCCGGATCCGATCGGTCCGGACCCGGTCAGTCCGGCTCCGATCGGTCTGTGCCTGATCAGTCCGTGCCCGATCAGTCCGTGCCCGATCAGTCCGTGCCTGCTCGGTCCGTGGCCGATCGGCCCGAGTCTGAGCAGCGCGGTTCTCGGCAGCGTGGCTCTGAGCAGGCGGTACGGGAGGCCGTGCCCCGTGTTTCCGCGGAAGCCGGCGCCGTGTTGCCGTCGGAGCAGCGGGACAAGCTCCAGCTCAGGATCCAGCATGCGGTCGGCGGCTTCGTCGACGAGCCCCGTTCGGCGGTCGAGGAGGCTGCCTCTGCGGTCGACGCGCTGGCCGAGCAGATCGTGGAAACCCTCGGCCGGCGTCGTGGCACCCTGCGGGCGTCCTGGCAGGACGCGTCCGGCGGCGCGGCCACAGAGGACCTGCGCTTGGCCCTGCGCGAGTACCGCCGGCTCGCGGAGCGCCTGCTGAGCCTGTGATTCCCGAAGCACTCCCGGTCCCCGCCGGCGCACGAAACGGTGATACGCGCGTCGGCGGGCTGTCCGGTCAACCCACCTGCAGAAACAAGGAGTTGGACATGTCCAGGCGCTATGGCGGTAATCCCGCGGCGACCGGCATCCTCATCATCGCGGACATCACGGCACTGATACTGATCCTCTGGATCGCCTTCTTCCTGGTCAACGCCAACACGGCGAACGACGTCGTCTCATGGGTCCGGAACGCGGCTGACTGGCTCTCGGGCTGGTCGCGCGACATGTTCAACATCAAGTCCGACACGTGGCGCACGGTGGTCAACTACGGTCTGCCCGCCGCGGTCTACCTGCTGATCGGCCACGCGGTGGCAGGCCGGGTCAACCGTTCCTGACTGACTGACTGACTGACTGACTGTCTGACGGGCCGGCGGAACGACGCAAAAAGGGCGGCCCGACTCCTGGCCCAAACCCGTGGCTAGCCCATGCCCATGGCGAGATAGCGGTCGTAGGCGTCCCGGCTGTCCGAGACGAAGGTCCAGTCCGTCATCGCCGTCCTCAATTCGTCGCCGGTCAGCCAGCCGTGCCAGGCGACTTCGGACGCGTCCGGTGCGACGTCCTCCTCTTCCACGACGGTCTCGTACACCGAGAACCAGTAGGGGCTGAGCTCGCCGTCGCACAGGAACTTGAACAGTGGACGCACCTCGGCCTCCACGCCAAGCTCCTCCCGGAGCTCGCGGCGCGCTGCGTCCTCGTAGGGCTCGCCCACGCCCACGGCTCCGGCCACCAGCCAGCTGTACTCGCCCGGGAACCGCGAACTGTTCTCGGGGCGCCGGTGCACCAGATAGCGGCCGCTCTCATCGCGGCACAGCACCATGGCCATCCGGTACAGCCACCCCTGCCGTACGGCCTCGCCCCGCTCGGCCACGCCGATGACGCGGTCCTGCTCGTCCACACGCTCCACCCGTTCACCCATGGGTAGATCCTCCATGATCGGCTCCCAGCCGCATGGGGCACCCCCACATGTGGAGGCCGGTGGTGCTCACTCTTTCGGCCGGGCCGGGCTGGCTCTCAGGCGGAGGGTGTCGAAGAGTGGATCAGTGCATCGGGGGGCATCTGTGCCGTCGACCTGTTTGAGGAGCGCTTCATGCGCCGTTGTACCACCGTCGCCGCGATCACCCTGTGCGGCGTTCTCGCCGTGAGTTCCGCAGCCCCCGCTTTCGCCGCCGCCCACGCCCCTGTTGTGTCGACTCCGGGTGCGGCGCGCGAATCGATGGACCGCCGACCCGCCGACGATCCCAAGGACGACATAAAGACCGAGCTGGCGGAGATGAAGAAGGAGCTCGATCAGCTCGTCGCGGACGCGAAGAAGGACGCGACGGATGACGCGGCGGATACGAAGAACGAAGCCGCGACGGACGCCGCCGATGCCAAGAAGGAGGCGGCGGAACTACTGAAGGGCATCGCCTCCCTGGTCAAGCGCGCCGTGCAGCAGGCCAAGTCGTCGTCCGGGGCGTGATGGCGCGCGAGTGGGCGCATGCGACTCGATGGGGTGGTTCTGCGTGCCCGGGGGCGCTCGTCGCCCGTTGGTCACCGCATGACCGTATTTCCTGAGCTGCGGTGCGCGGCCCCCGCTGCCCGTCCTGGGGCGTTGCGAACGGGCCCGCTGGCCCCGGGTGTTGGGGCGGACGTACACAACCTGGTCCCGGACCGTGAGGCGGACGTACACACGTGGATGCCACTCAACTCCGTCGAGCTGAGGTGTCCCATAAGGGAGTTGGCCAAGTGGGCTCGGCTGGGGCCTCAGGCTCCTTCGGCCTGCTGCCCGCCCGTGTTCCCCGACAGCGTGTGAATGGAAGACTGCGTGCGAATTACCGACATTCACGGCTGCGAAGTCCGTCCCGGACGGCTCGTCGAGTGGAGTCTGGACCCCGACATGGTCGAGGTGGCGACCAGCCAGCCCGATGACGCCCGGCCTCCCGCCTATGTGCAGGAATCACATATCCGCACGGCCCGGTCGGTGCGCCGGGACGGCCTGTTCGTGCCGACCTGGCTGGGGGCCGCGTTCGACATCCCGGGACCCGTCGACCTCGACGTCCTCGAAGAGGCACTGCGGGCCTGGACGCTCCGGCACGAAACGCTGCGCAGCGGCTTCCGCTGGGTCGGCGACGAGATGCGCAGGTTCACCGCGGCGCCCGACGTCGTGGCACTCCGGCGGGAGGTCGTGGGTGACTTCCGCGACGGAGAAGAGCTGAGTCACCACCTCCAGGACCGCTTCGATGTGGCGGCGGACGCGCTGGGCTGGCCGAACTTCCTGTACACGGCGGTGGTCAGGGACGAGTCGACCAGCGTCTACATGGCTTTCGACCACAGCAACGTCGACGCGTACTCGATCCAGCGCATCCCCTCCGAGGTCCACGAGCTCTACGCGGCGCGGGCCGAAGGGCGCGGCCAGGAGACGGCCCCGGCCGGCAGCTATGTCGACTTCTGCGAGATCGAGCGGGCCAGCGCGGACCAGGTCGACGACACCCATGCGATCATCGCGCGCTGGCGGGAGTTCATCGGTCGCTGCGACGGCAGGCTGCCCGCCTTCCCGGTGGACCTCGGCCTCGAACCGGGCGGCAGGCTGCCCGAGCAGAAGCTCCTGTACGAGATGCTCGTGGACGACGCGGACGCCGCGGCCTTCTCGGCGTACTGCCGGCCGTTCGGCGGCGGGCAGGTCGGCATTCTGGCGGCCACCGGCCTCATCGTCCACGACATCGGCGGCGAACCCGTCTACCGCACCGTGGTGCCGCTCCACACCCGGGCGAAGTCGCGGTGGGCGGACTCCGTGGGGTGGTACGTCGGCGGTGCGCCGATCGAGATTCCGGTCGCGCAGGCGCTGGGCTTCGACGACGCGCTGACGATGGTCCATGCCGCGCTGCGGGCCAACAAGTCCCTGGCCCACCTGCCGATCGCCCGCGTGCTCCGACTGCTCGGCTCGGACTTCCGGCCCACGTCCCCCGACCTCTACTCGATCGTGTCGTTCGTCGACGCCCGGGACATCCCGGGGGCTCGCCAATGGGACGAGCAGAAGGCGTACGCCATGCTCCGGGTGTCCTACGGCGACCAGGTGTGTGCGTGGTTCACCCGCCTGCACGGCGGCCTCCAACTGGCCATCCGCTACCCGGACTCGGCGATCGCACACAAGAACATTCATCGCTATGTGGAACAACTCCGTGAACTCATCACCTCGGTCGCCCGCAACGCTCCGACGCGGCCCGCACCCCCGAGGCCGCGAGGCGAGCACGCGCTTCCGACACCCAGGCTGAGCAGCCAGGCAACCCGCCTGTCGCTCTGAGCCCCGCGAGAGCTTCGACGGCGCATCCACCTGCGGCAAGGCGCTCCATTGGTTCAGCCCACACGTGGTGAACCCACATGTGGGCCGGGAGCGCCTCTCGCGCAAGGTGGGGTGCGGCTGGTAAACCGTTGGAGCCGTCGGTCGCCGGACGGCTCGGTGCTTCCACGAGAGCCTGGGGCTCTCACAAAGGGGTCGGGATGCGTCGCGTACCGGTCATCACAGTTGTCGTCACGGTTCTGCTCGCCCTGCTGGCCAGCGCCTTCACGGTGGGGACGGGCACCGCGCAGGAACGGTCCGTACGTGCCGACGACGGAGCGCGGGTCGTCGCCGAGCAGCGCGTCGGGCCCCGCCAACTGGATCTCACCATCGACTCCCCGGCCCTGGGCGCGACCGCCCACGTGCGGCTGCTCACCCCGGACGGCTGGTCGCCCGGGAGACACGGCTGGCCGGCGCTGTGGCTGCTGCACGGCTGCTGCGGGGGCTACGCCGACTGGACGAAGTACACCGATGTGGTCCAAGTCCCCGAACTCCAGCGGGTGTTGGTCGTGATGCCGGAAGCCGGCGCCGCGGGCTGGTACAGCAACTGGTGGAACTACGGCAAGGGCGGTGCGCCCCGCTGGGAGACCTTCCACCTCACCGAGGTCAGGCAGATCCTCGAACGCGGCTACGGCGCGGGCAGCCGGCGCGTGGCCGCGGGCCTGTCGATGGGGGGCTTGGGCGCCCTGTTGTACGCCGCCCGCCACCCGGGGTTCTTCCGGGCCGTCGCGTCGTACAGCGGCACCGTGCACCCGCTGCTCCAGGTGCCCGGCGGATTCGGTCCCGACTGGTTCCTGAACCTCGACCGGCAGCTGGGCGTCGACCCGTACGCGATCTGGGGTGATCCGGTACGCCAGCGGGCAGTGTGGGCCGAGCACGACCCCACGCTCCGGGCGAACTCACTGCGCGGGCTGCCCATCTTCCTGTCGTGCGGGAACGGCAAGCCCGGCGGACCGTACGATCCGCCGGGGACCAAGGACTCGAACGAGGCCTACTTCGAGCAGCAGAACCGGGCCCTCGCCGACCGGCTGCGCGCCCTCGGCAGCCCGGCCGTCACCGACTTCTACGGACCCGGCATCCATGAATGGCCGTACTGGCAGAGGGAGTTGCACCGCTCGCTGCCGATGCTGCTGGCCGCGCTGGGCGCCTGACGCCGACACATAGACGGACTTCAAATGGTGTGGCCCAAGACCATGTGGTGGCGGCCTACCAGAAGAACCAGCCCGGTGTGGCGACGTAGTCCTGCGGGGTGTAGTCGCACGCACCTTCCGTGAACGGTGTGGCCGACAACTGCGTGGCCAGCGCCTCCCCATGGGCGTCGACCCCGTCCGCGGCGACGAGGAGGGCGACCACGACGACGAGCCACACAACGGGAAGCGCGGGCCGGTGGGACTCCTTCGACTGCATCATGATCGCCCCGACCAGAGCAGCCACCGCCGCTGCCACCACCAGTGCGAGGGCCGTGAGCGTCAGATGGTCGAGGGTGGATGAGGCATGACACAGGAGGTACCGGTGCCCGGAGGTGAACCCCGGGACACGTTCGGCGAGGGCGGCGGCACACAGCACCCACCCGATCGCCACCACGTGCCCGGCATTCAACTTCCTCATGAGGCCCGGTGGTTCAGTGCTGACGTTCATGATTCCCCGAGGACGTCCGCGCCAAGTCGATGTGTGCGTACTCTCTGGTTCGCGTACGGTCTAGTTGAAGAAGGCGCTCATGCCGTCCACGTCGGACAGGTAGCTGTCGATCGCGGCGACCCTGCCGCCGCGGATGGTGAGTACGGTCGCCAGGTACTCGTCGAGCTTGCGGCCGTCGGGCGTCTCCGCCGTGTTGTGCAGGGACAGGGTGACGCCGTTCTCGCCGGTCAGGATGTGGAGCAGCTCGGTGTCGAGGCCCCGGCCGACGATCTCCTGGAGCCGGTTGACGGCCGCGTCGACGCCGTGGATCGTGCCGGAGATGGTACCCGTGCCGGGCATGCTCCAGGCCAGGTCGGGGGCCAGGACCGTGCGCATGGCTTCCCAGTCGTGCGCGCCGAAAGCGCCAAGGAATCGTTCGGCCACCGTCACGTCTGCTCTGTTGCTCGCCATGTCGTCGCACACTCCTGGGTCTTGGGCCGCCGGACCCAGGTGATCGTCCGGCAGCCGCGGGCATTGTTTCGCCTCGACGATAGAGGGTCCGACCTGCGGCCGTGCCCCCGGAGGCTGGTGCGCTCGCTACCGGGATGCCTCACCGCAGGCAGAGGCAGAGGCAGGGGACGGCCAGGGCGATCGCCGCGCAGACGAGCGGGCCGAGACGGCCGCCTCGTCCGCGCGGGCGGTCCTGGTTCCCCAGAACGCAGTCACCGGACGGTCACTGCTTCGCGGTGCAGATCACGTCGTAGGGGCGGCCGATCGCCATGGTCAACCGCATCGGCTCGGTAGTGCCCGTCGGGCACTGTGCGGTCTCCTTCGTGAGGTCGAGCACCTTGTACGTGTCCGAACCCCCGGAGGCACAGGGGACTTCCTTCGCCGTGGACGTGACGCAGTCACCCTTGACGAGCTGGCCGCCGCCGGCGCCCGCGTCCCCGGGGTGGTCGGCGGAGATGTTGCGTCCGCACACCGTCTTGGAGGGGATGCCGCCGCCCTTGCTCTTGGAAGAGCCGTAACTGACGCTCACCTGGATGATCAGATCCGTACCGGCCGGGCACTGGATGGAGTCCGGCATGAAGCTGGCCGGCTGGATGTCGAGGGCCTTGAAGGTCGCGCCCGCATCGCCGCAGCCGAACGCCTTGTAGCCGTTCGGCTTGTCATCGGGGTCGGGGCCGCCACAGTCACCCACCTTCCACTCACCGCTGTCGTGGGAGCCGGACGAGGACGACGAGGACGACGAGGACTTTTTGTGGTCGTCCCCGAAGAGCTTGGACGCGCCGAACCCGAGGCCCAGGATCACCACGAGAACCACCAGGGCGGGGAGACATCCCCCATTCCTGCGGCGCTGGTTGGGCGGGAGCGTGCTGCCCGGGTCGACCATGGTATTTCCCCTCCTGGGACTGGCGGATGACGTGATCACAGACGTGGACGCGTCATGGACACCTCATGGTTCCGGCCGTTCGAGGGGCAGCTCATCCCACCCCCGCAACCGCTCCACGCGCACCGGAATGAGAGCGTCCGGACGCGGCGTTGCTGCTGGAAGCCGGTTCGTGACGGCGCTGCGCGCTGTCGCTGATGCGGATCAACAGGGCCACCATCAGCCAGTTGGCCACCATCGAGGAGCCGCCCTTCGCGAGGAACGGCAGCGCCTTTCCGGTGAGGGGGATCAGCCCCATGACACCGCCCGTCACCACGAACACCTGGAGCACCAGGGCGCCGGCCATGCCGGTGGCGAGCAGCTTGCCGAACGGATCGCGGGCCAGCAGCCCGGTGTGGAGGGCGCGCTGGGCGAGCAGCCCATACAGGAGCAGGACCGCCATCACCCCGGCCAGGCCCAGCTCTTCGCCGACGGTGGTGAGGATGAAGTCGCTGTTCCCGGCGAAGCCGACGAGCTCCGGATGCCCCTGGCCCAGGCCCGTCCCGGTGATGCCGCCGCTGCCGAAGCTGAACAGGGCCTGCCCCAACTGGTTGGAGAGGCCCGCCTTGACGCCCTCCGGCGTGAAGGCTTCCATCGGGTTCAGCCAGGCTTCGACCCGGCCGTGCACGTGCGGCTCTAGGGAACCGACCACCGCCGCGCCGACCACCGCCATCAGCAGACCGCACACCACCCAACTGGTCCGCTCGGTAGCCATGTACAGCATGATCACGAAGAGGCCGAAGAAGATCAGGGAGGTACCGAGGTCGCGCTCGAAGATCAGCACCAGGAGGCTGAGCACCCAGATCGCCACGATCGGCCCGAGCCGGCGGCCGGGTGGCAGCCGCATGCCGAGGAGACGGCGGCCGGACAGGGCCAGCGCGTCGCGGCTGACGGTGAGGTAGCCCGCGAAGAACACCGCGATCATGATTTTCACGAATTCGCCGGGCTGCACGGACAGCGGCCCCATCATGATCCAGCGCTTGGCGCCGAACTGGTCGGCGCTGGAGAACGCGGGAGCCATCAGGAGCACCAGGGCGACGGCCATCATCAGGTAGAGGTAGCGCTGGAGCCGGCGGTGATCGCGCAGGACGATCAGCAGGCCGACGCAGACCGCCACGCCGATGACCGTCCACACCAGCTGTCCGTTGCCCACCGGGGCGATCTTCAGACGGGGCTCGGCCACGTACGTGATGTCCAGGCGATGCAGCAGGACCAGGCCGAGGCCCGTGAGCAGCAGGGCGAGCGGCAGGAGCAGTGGATCGGCACGCGCCGCCCAGCGCCGTACGGCCAGGTGCGGGACCAGCGCGAGCAGGAACACGGCGACGGCGAACCCGGTGAATCCCGCAGGCAGCTGACCCTGCATGGACAGACCGGTGCAGGCGTAGCCGCCCAGGGTGATCACGACGACGAAGGCCAGCAGCCATGCTTCGATACGCCGTCTGTCCGGCGCCTGGGCCAGCGCCGCGAACGACATCGTGTGCCCGAAAGCGTCCTCCTGGGACGCGCCGGACCGTGACCGGGCCGCGTTGGTCAGTCCCCGCACGCGCACCACCTCCACCCGGAGAGCCGCAGGCCCGGGATCCTCGCGCCGCCGCCGCTCGCGACGATCACGCGCTGGAGGACGGCGCGAGGCGGGAGGCGGTTCCGATTCCGGTTCGCGGCCGGGCCGGCCGGTGGGTCGGCGGAGTCAGCCTTCCTCGGGCTTGCTCCGGGGCCGGCAGGTCATGATCAGGCTGCCGGGACCGAGGGTGCCGCGGACCTGGACGGTCATGGTGCTGCCGGGGTCGGGATGCAGGCTCCAGCGGGTGCAGACGGTGGCCAGGGCCAGAGTCATCTCGATGAGGGCGAACTGGTCGCCGATGCACTTGCGGTTCCCGCCGCCGAACGAGACGAACGTGCCCCGGGGCAGGCTGTCGGTGTTCTGGCCGATCCAGCGGTCGGGGTCGAAGCGGTCGGGGTCGGGGAACAGCTCGGGGCGGTGCTGGAGGAGGTAGGCGCTGTAGAGGAGGGCCGTGCCCTTGGGCAGGCGGCGACCGGCGAGGGTGGTGTCGGTGGTGGTGACGCGGGTGAAGAACCAGCCCGCCGGATACATGCGCAGGACCTCGTTGATGACGCGCCGGGTGTAGGTCAGGCCGTCGAGATCCTTCGTGGTGGCCGTACGGCCGGCCAGGGTCCGGTCGACCTCGGCGTGTACCTGCGCCTCGGCCTCCGGGTGCTGGCTGAGCAGCCACAGGGCGAACGCCAGGCTGTTGGCGGTGGTTTCGAACCCGGCACCGATCATGACCATGAGCTGATCGCGGATGTCCACGTCGGTCATCGGCTCGCCGGTGTCGTCGTTGCGCGCGGCCAGCAGCATGGAGACCAGGTCGTCGCCGCCCGGGGATGCCCGACGCTCGGCGATGATGCCGTCGATGGCGCGGTGCAGTCGCTCGCAGGCGCGGCGGTAGCGGCGGTTGGCGGGGGTGGGCAGCCGGTAGAGCGGGCCGAGCGGCAGCATCACCCGCTGGTAGATGCCGTCGATCACGGTGTGCAGGCTCTCCTGTACCTCGGCGACGGCCTCGTCCTGCGCTTCGGCGCCGAGCACGCTGCGGGTGACGATGCGCAGGGTCAGGGTGGTCAGCGTGTCGGTGACGTCCAGGCGTTGGCCGGGCCGCCAGCGAGACGTCATGCGGTCGACCTCCTCGCCCATGACCACGGCGTACTTCTCGATCCGGTCGCTCTGGAAGGCGGGCTGCATCTGGCGGCGCTGCCAGCGGTGCTCCTGCCAGCCCGCCATGGGCAGACTGCTGCCGAAGAGCACGCGCGCCTTGTCGAAGAACGGGCCGCCCTTGTCGAACGTGCGGGAGTCGGTGAGCATCCGGTGGGCCGCGTCCGGTTCGCAGACGACGTACGCCGGCCAGGGGCCCATCCCGATGCGTACGAGGTCTCCGTGCGCGGGGAGCGAGGACAGGAACTCCAGTGGACGTGAATGGAGTTGCCAGGCGTGGCCCAGCAACGGCCATCCGCCCGGGGCCTTTCCCGTACGCGAGGGAATCGTCGTGCTCACGGTGGGGCACCTCCGGAAGGAATCCGCCGACACGGGGATCGGATCGTCCCCGGATCCCGAATATCCTTCCCACCCGCGCGGCGCGGAACCCGGCGCGAAGCAGCACGCAGGCGGCGCCGTTCCGCATCCCGGCGCCGTGTCGTGCGGCTGTGCCACATGTGCTTCGTGTTGCGAAGTGCCGTTCCTTCCGGGCGAGTCGGGGGCGGAGGCGGGGGTGTCTCAGGGGCCGGTCGGCCTGGGGCCCTGGAGGCGTTCGAGGTCCGAGGGGCGTACCTGAATGCACAGGAGGGCGATCAGCGCGGCCATCACCGCGAAGATCGCGGCCACGATGAAGGCCGTGGACACCCCGGACGTGAGCACCTGGTCGCTCCACGGGCGCGGCAGCTGGCCGGTGCGCCGGAACATCAGGCGCTGCGCCGGATCGGCCTGGCTCAGGAATTTCGGAACCTGGTCGGTCGCCTCGTTGCGGCTCGCCGTGCCGAACACCGTGACCAGGATGGACAGGCCCAGTGAACCGCCCACCTGCTGTGTGGCGTTGAGCATGCCGGAGGCGGCGCCCGCCTCGTGCGGCGGGACACCGGAGACGGCCATGAGCGTCAGAGAGACGAAGTTGAGGCCCATGCCCAGGCCGAAGACGAGGATCGGGCCCAGGATGCTCCCCAGATAGGTGGAGTGGATGTCCGTCTGCGTGAGCCACGACAACCCGGCCGCGGCCAGGATCGCGCCCGTCACCATGAAGGGCTTGGGCCCGTATTTCGGCAGCAGTTGGGACGCCAGGCCCGCACCCACGGCGATGATCGCGCTGACCGGAAGGAAGGCGAGACCGGCCCGGAGCGGGGTGAAGCCGAGCACGTCCTGCACGAACAGGGTGAGGAAGAAGAACATGCCGAAGATCGCGGCGGCCAGGCTCAGCATGATGCCGTACGTGCCCGCGCGGTTGCGGTCGGCGAACATGTGCAGCGGGGTGATCGGCTGCTGCGAGCGCCGCTCCACCATGACGAAGGTGAACAGGAGCACCACCGCGGCGCCGAACGACCCCAGCGTGAACGGGTCGCGCCACCCTTCCTGGGCAGCCCGGATGAACCCGTAGACCAGCGCGACCATACCGAGCGTGGAGGTCAGCGCTCCTGCCAGGTCGAAGTGGCCGGAATGGCGCTCGGACTCCTTGATGTGCCGCGGGGTGGCCAGCAGGATCAGCACGGCGATCGGCACGTTGACGAACAGGACCCAGCGCCAGTTGAGCCATTCGACGAGGATGCCGCCCGCGAGCAGACCGATCGCGCCGCCGCCCGCGGAGACCGCCGCGAAGACACCGAACGCCCTGTTGCGTTCGAGGCCTTCGGTGAACGTGGTGGTGATCAGCGCGAGGGCGGTCGGCGAGGCGACGGCGCCACCGACCCCCTGGATCGCCCGCGCCGCGAGCAGCTGGCCGGAGTTCTGCGACAGTCCGCCGAGCAGGGAGGCGATCGCGAAGAGCAGCACGCCGCACATGAAGACCCTGCGCCTGCCGACGATGTCACCGGTGCGCCCGCCGAGCAGGAGCAGCCCGCCGAAGGTGAGGGTGTAGGCGCTGACCACCCAGGCCAGGCCCGTGGTCGAGAAGTGCAACGCGTTCTGGATGTGTGGAAGCGCGATGTTCACGATGGTGACGTCGAGCACCACCATCAACTGGCACGAGGCGATGACCAGGAGCGCGATCCCCTTGCCGCCGCCTCTCTTGCCCGGGGCTGCGGTCTCGGTCGTGGGTATCGGCTGCGAACTCGTCATGGCGGACCTTGCCCTCGTGCGAGGGGCGTGGACGCTGACGTCCACTAATCGACCTTATGTCCCGGTACCGGGCGTGACCAGTCGATCAAGGCCGTCCCATGGCCGACCTCGCCGCTGGGTCGGGGCCGGGTGGGGGCCCCGGCCGATACCGCGCAGGACCAGGGCCTCGGCGCGCCCCGTGCGGCGCCGCTGCGGGTGTGGCCTCTTTGGTTCCGGTTCCGGTCGGGTACGTGTGTCGGCGACACATGTGGCGGGCGCCTACACAGCGGGCTCCGTACGGTGACGGATCGTGATGGTGCTCATGTGCGCCGCGCGGCTGCGCGTCGAAAACGCCGCTGACAGATCGCGAGGACGAGGGTTGTGCTCGCCGCGATGACGACTCCCTCTGCTGACAGATGGGGGGGGGACCCGTCCGCGCGAGGTGAGTGCTGATGCTCAGTCACCTCGCGAATGGGGCCCCGCCTTTCCTTCTGGCCGCGCGTGCGCGAGTTCGCCGTGCCGCCCCCGATGATCGAGACTGCGACCGCCCGTCGTTCCGTGGGGGGCTGGGCGCAGGGGGCATTCCACCCGCCGCAGCCGTGGCGGGAGTTGCTGGGTGCGGCGGTCTGCTCGGCGGTCTCCGGGGCGGGCGCGGGCGAGGACTGCACGTACGGCAGCGCACTCCTGGACGTCGCCGCGATCTCCCGAACCGTGGGCGGCCGCCGCGACCTGGTCGGTGTGCTTTCGTGCGGCGCCGCAGTCCACATCGTGCACCCGCTGTGCCGCGGCGAGGGAATGCCGCTGGTGGGCGGCGGTACGGGTCTGCGCGAGGGTTTCGCCAGGGCACTGCGGGCGCAGCCGCGCCCCGATGCCCGCTCGGCCTTCGTCAGCGGCGGGCGTGGGCGAGGAGGGCGGCGTGCGGGAGGGCCAGGCGCCCCGAGGGCCCGGCGAATTCGGCGCTGAGGAGGTCGAAGTGGCGCTTGATCTCACCGAGGGTGTGGTCCGGCTGGCTCACCACCGTCTGCCCGATGGCGCCCACACCCTCGGCGGCCCCACCCCACCATTCCTCGGCTTCTGTGTGGTGGTCCCACTGCATCGACTCACACACCACATCTTTCAGGCCTGCCGATGTGAGGAGTTCGGCCAGTCCGGCCTCGGTGCGGGGGAAGTCGTCCTCGGCAGCGAGCGCCGGGATGTGGGACGGCCGGACCGCGCCCGCGGCCTCGACGGCCCGGCCGAGCAGGGCCTGTCCGGCCGCGGTGGGTACGGACCAGATGGTCACCGCGATCCACCCGCCCGGGCGTACGACACGACGGAGTTCGGCCAGCGCGGCCCTCGGCCGACCCACATGGTTGAGGACAAAGTTGCCGGTCACGGCGTCGAACAGGCCGTCGGAGAAAGGGAGTTGAGGCAGTACGGCCAGGTGTATCCCGGCCGAGGGCACGGCCTGTGCGGCCAGCTCCACCATGCTGATCTCGGCGTCGACCCCCGTCACCCGCGCGCCCCGCGCGCAGGCGGCCGCGGCGACCGCGCCTGTCCCTGTCCCCACATCAAGGACCCGCACCCCGTCCCGCACCCGGGCCGCGTCGAGCAGCCGGGGGACCGGATGCGCACACAGCTTGCCGAAGCTGCCCGCGTACGCCTTGGCCCGCCCCGCCCAGATCCGCCGCTCGCTCGCATCGAAAGCCGTCGACTCCACCGGTTGTTCCCTCTCTTCGAAGCCGCACCCCCATCAGGCGCATTCCGGCACCCTACGCACGGGATGGGTTTGTCTGTCGGGGCGAGCCACTTATGGGTATGCGTTGGCCGCGTTCTCGTACAGCTGGCGCCACCTGTCGTGTAACACCGAGCAGTCGCATCGCGGTTGCCAGCCGGATCACTCCGTCACGGGCAGGCACTCGGCGAGCAGGCCGACGACGTCGCGCCAGGCCCGCCGCGCGTGCTCCGGGTGGTGGCCGACCCCGGGGCGCACGGCCTGGTCGACCGGCGGGTGGTGGAAGGCGTGCAAGGCGCCGCCGTAGACCACGAGGCGCCAGTCGACGCCCGCGGCCTGCATCTCGGCGGTGAACGCCTCCCGTTGTGCGGGCGGCATGATCGGGTCCTCCGATCCGACCCCGGCCCACACCGGGCAGCGGATGCGCGCCGCCTCGCCCGGCCGGCCGGTGGTGAGCGCGTTGACCGTCCCGATCGCGCGCAGGTCGACGCCGTCGCGCCCCAGTTCCAGTGCGATCGCGCCCCCGGTGCCGTAGCCGATGGCGGCGATCCGGCCGGGGTCGGTCCGCGGTTCGGCGCGCAGCGCGTCCAGCGCCGCGTGGCCGATGCCGCGCATCCGGTCGGCGTCGGCGAGCAGCGGCATGCAGCGGCCCAGCATCTCCTCGATGTCGTCCAGATAGCGCCCGCCGTGGAAGTCGAAGGCCAGCGCCACGTATCCCAGCTCGGCGAGCGCATCGGCCCGGCGGCGCTCGACGTCGCTGAGCCCCGGCCCCTCGGGCCCGACCAGGACCGCGGGCCGACGGCCGGCACCGGCCGGGAGTGCGAGGTGCCCGATCATCGTCAGACCGTCGGCCGGGTACTCGACCGTGCGCGTGGCAATCGTCGTCATGTGACTCGACGGTAGTGATCGTCGAGCCCGGCCGGGCCGGTGTTCACCGCCGGCGGAACAGCGCCGGTGTGCCTTTGAACGGCCGCCCCGATACGGCCGTTTCGGGGGATTCCTCGACGGGGAACGCGGGCAGGTGTATCGAGGTGACTGCCAAGGCGTTGGAGATGCTGGCCGCGGCCGGGGCCGAGGAGATCGGACACCCGGGTGGCACCTTGCTGGCGCACCTGCGGCGGACCGGCGAGCTTCTGGCCTCGTGGGGCGCACGCCCGGCACTGGTGTCGGCCGGGCTGTGTCATGCGTTCTACGGGACCGATGGGTTCCGAGTGGCGCTCCTCGACCTGGACCGCCGGGCCGAACTGGCCGACGCGATCGGCGCGGAGGCCGAGGCACTCGTGTACTTCTACGCCTCCTGCGACCGCAAGGCGTCCTATCCGGGACTGGCCGACGACAAGGGTGTGTTCGTCGACCGGTACACCGGCGTACACATGTGCCCGGATCTCGACGCACGTCGCGACTTCGCCGAACTCACCGTCGCCAACGAGTTGGACATCGCCGTGGTGAGCCCGGGGTTCCACTCCGGCCGGGGCCAGGACCTGCGCGCCCTGTTCACCCCCTGGCGCCCGTTGCTCTCGGAGCCGGCGTGGGCGCACTGCCGCGATGTGGTGGGTGCGACCGACGGCTGATGGATCGAGGGTTGGCCGAGAACCCTGCTGTTCCGTCGGCCGGCGGGCGTTGGGTGCGGTGCTGATCGATGGTGGAGGGCCGGGGCGCGCGCGACCACTATGCCGAGAACCACGGCTTCCTGCTCCCCATCTTCCCTGCACGGCCGGCAACGGTGTGACGGGCTCGCGGCCGTCACGCGCATCAGGCACGTACTCGAACCGCTGCGCAAGCGGGGCGACTTCGGCCCCGCGAGTACCCGTAGCGCGCTCACTCACCTCGGTTACGCCACCGCCAAGGTGCGGTCGTACCAGGACGGCCCTGCCGGGGTCGGCTTCCTCACCGACGCCTCACCGATGTGTCCGGAGGGCACGATGAGCAGCCGCACCACCGAGGCGGACGCCTTCGGCGGCTACCCCGACCACTTCGGCTGCGACCAGCCCCAGAGGCGGGCACTGAGCACAGGGGGAGTGCTGCGGGGTTCCGCCTGTCGGTAGAACCCCGCCTGATTTACTGGGTGACCTGATCTTGATTCCGGTGCAGTGGCGAGGGAAGGGGATGCAGTCATGGGAAACAGCGCTCTGCTCGTGATGGATGTCCAGCGTGACGTCGTGGACCTGGCCGACGACGGTTCCGGATACCTGCCGCGCCTTCGCAGGGCCATCGACGGTGCGCACGCGGCCGGCATCCCCGTCATCTACGTGGTGATGGGGCTGCGGCCGGGCGATCCCGAGGTCAGTCCGCGCAACAGGGTGCTCACCTCTGTCGTGCGGGCCGGACTCTTCACCCTGGGCGAGCCGGGCACGGAGATCCACCCCGACATCGCGCCCCAGCAGGGCGACATCGTGGTGACCAAGAGGCGGGGGAGTGCCTTCTCGGGCAGTGACCTCGACCTCGTCCTGAGGGTGCGCGGCATCGACAGCCTCGTGCTCGCCGGCATCGCCACCAGCGGGGTCGTTCTGCACACCGTGTGCCATGCCAACGACCTGGACCTCCACCTCACCGTGCTGCCCGACGCCTGCCTCGACCTCGACCCCGAGGTGCACCGGTTCCTCATCGGGAAGCTGTTCCCCCAGTGGGCGGATGTGGTCACCGTGGAGGAGTGGGTCAAGGCGATCGCACCCCAGTAGCGCCTCAACTCCTCATCAAGGAAGACCAGTTGACCCCGTACTCCCTGGCGTTCTACATGGACGTCGTCACCACCGGCACCGTGCTCGGGCTGCGGCCCACAGACTCTCCCGACCGGGTCGCCGAGGTCCTGGGGTCGCGATTCGGCGAGAACAGCTTCGACAAGCACAGCATGTGGCGCGACTACGGCTTGGTGGAGTTCTTCTGGGACCGTGCTCGCGGTGGTGACCCGTGGAAGGGGCACCACTTCACCTTGCAGGTGCACCGGCTCGCCCACCGGAACCGCACCCTCGCGGGCGAGACGCTCCGTGACCGGTACGGGCGGTTCACACCCCGGCTCCGGTTCGACAAGCTGAGGCGGCTGCTCGAGCGGCGTGGCGTGGCTCTGGTGGAAGTCCCGGACCCGGCGAACGCGCCCTACTACCGGACGTTCTGGCAGCCCGACTCGAAGGTGGCTGTCGCGGTCGTCGCCACCCATGGCGAGTACAGCACACCGGACAGACTGCGCGTCGGCGACGTGGACCGCATCATCGCGCCGATGACCGACGCCGAAGTGGAGGGGCGCAGGGCACGGGCGGCGTAAGGGACTCAGGGCTTGCGGTGGCCGACGGTCAGCGAACCCAGCACCTCCCGGGCCATCGCCCGGGCGAGTTCCACCTTGTACGCGTTGTGCCGCAACGGCACCGCGGTGGTCAACTCCTCCTCCACCGCCTGCTCGACGGTCTCCGTGGTGGGCTTGGTGCCGAGCAGCGCGGCCTCCGTGCGGCGGGCGCGCCACGGGCGGTGGGCCAGGCCGCCGAGGGCGACGGCGATGTGCTTCACCACGCCGTGCTCCACGTGCACCATGGCCGCGACGGAGGCCAGCATGTAGGTGTCCGACGCCCGGTCCCGTGCCTTGCGGTAGCGGGAGTCGGCACCCGTGGGCACGGGCGGCAGCAGCACGTTCGTGATGAGTTCGCCGGGCCGCATCACGGTGTCCTGCTCGGGCCGGTCCTGCGGCAGCCGGTAGAACTCGGTCACCGGCACGGTCCGTACCCCGGCTGGACCCACCAGCTCGACCAGTGCGTCGAGCGACGTGAGCGCCACGGCCAGGTCGGACGGGTGGGTCGCCACACAGTGCGGTGAGTGGCCGAAGACGGCGTGATCGCGGTTGACGCCGTCCAGCGCGGCGCACCCGCTCCCCGGCACCCTCTTGTTGCAGGGCCTCGACAGATCCCGGAAGTAGCCGCACCGCGTGCGCTGGAGGAGATTTCCGGCTGTGGTCGCCATGTTGCGCAGCTGACCCGAAGCGCCGCTGAGCAGCGCCTGCGACAGCACGGGGTACCGATCGAGGACGGCCGGATGGGTGGCGAGATCGCTGTTGCGCGCGGTTGCTCCGACCCGCACCGAACCGTCCGTCCGCTCCTCGATCCGGTCGAACGGCAGCCGGGTGATGTCAACCAGGATGTCGGGCCGCTCGACGCCCATCCTCATCAGGTCGATGAGGTTGGTGCCACCGCCCAGATAGCGGGCCTCCGGACGCCCTCCGTGGAAGGCGGCCGCCTCGGCCACGGTACGGGCGCAGACATAGGAGAGCGGCTTCACGCGATCACGTCCTGTCCGGCTCCGGCCGTGCTCGGGTAGGCACCGCAGCGGCACAGATTGCCGCTCAGCTGCTCCAGGACCTCGGCGGGGGTCAGCAGTACGGGCACGTTCTCCGGCAGTTCCATGTCGGTGACGACCATGGGCTGCCCCGCCGCCCCGTTCTGCGTCCCTCCGGGTGAACCGTTCTGGTCCGGCGCGCAGTAGCCGCACTGGTACGCGTCCCGGTCGGCGGAAGGGCGCCGCAGGGGATGGAGGCTGTCGTGGGCGCCCGGCGTGCCCGCGAGTCCCTCCACGGTGACGACCTCGCGGCCTTCCTGTGCGACGGCAAGGAGCAGACAGCTGACGACCCGGCGCCCGTCGAGCAGCACCGTGCACGCCCCGCACCGGCCGTCGTCACACCTCTTCTTCGAGCCGGTCAGACCCAGACTGTCGCGCAGAACCTCCTGGAGGGTGGCGCAGTGCTCCAGCTCGACCGTGTGCGTGGCGTCGTTGACCCGCAGCGTCACACGTGAGTCGGTCGCGCCAGGTCGGGCGGCCTGGGCGCCGGGCCCCTGGCCGCCGTCACTTCTGCCGTGCAGTGCTTCCATGGTTCACGGGCTCCTCGGTCCGGAGGCGGCCAGCAGCCTGACCGCGTACCCACCCTCGTACAGCTCACCTCCCCCGGCATCTCGACGACCGGCGCACGGGTGGTCTACCAGGGGAGCGGGCCCTGGGCGTCGAAGTAGCCGCCGGTCGGACCGTCGGGGCCCGTCAGAGCCATGCGGACGATGATGTCGGCGCCCTGCTCGACGGTCTGGACACCCGTGTTGCCGTTCAGGTCGGTCCTGGTGAACCCGGGTTCCACCGCGTTGATCCGCATGGCCGGGAACGCCTTCGCGTACTGGACGGTGATCATGTTGACCGCGGTCTTGGACGCCGGATAGGCGACGCCCGGATAGCCGTACGCCGGTGACGACGCGTCGGACAGTCGGGTCAGCGAGGCCAGGCCGCTGCTGACGTTGACGATGACGGGCGCGGCGGAGCGCCGAAGGAGCGGGAGGAAGGCGTGGGTGACGCGGACCGTGCCGAAGACGTTCGTCTCGAAGAGCTCCCGCATGTGGTCGGCGGTCACGTCCGCCGCACCCACCACGGTGTTGCCCGCGCCCCGGACCTCGATGCCCGCGTTGTTGACCAGTACGTCGAGACCGCCGTCGGCCTCGACGGTTTCGGCCGCGGCTCGCACGGACGCCTCGTCGGTGACGTCGAGCCGGACGGTCCGCGCGCCGAGGCGTTCGGCGGCGAGCCGGCCGCGCTCCTCGTCCCGGCTGCCGATGTAGACGGTGTGTCCCGCGGCGACGAGCCGCCGGGCGGTCTCGAAGCCGAGACCCTTGTTCGCTCCGGTGATCAGTGTGGTGGTCATGGCTCCAGGCTGCGGGCCGGGCCCGGCGCCGGCCAGGCGTCCCCTTTTCCTGGGACTGTCAGTACCAGGACGATCCCCGGCCGGGCGGTGCACAGTGGGGGCATGGCGAGCACGGAGTTCGGACGGATGGTGCGGCACTTTCGCGACCGGGTCTCGCCGGAGGCGGCGGGGCTGCCCTCGGGCGGTCACCGGCGCGCCGCCGGGCTGCGCCGCGAGGAGCTGGCGATGCTCGTCGGGATCTCCGTCGACTACGTGACCCGGCTCGAACAGGGCCGCGCGGCCAACCCGTCGGAGCAGGTCGTCGAGGCACTCGGCCGGGCGCTGCGGCTGTCCGCCGCCGAACGCGAGCACCTCTTCCACGCCGCCGGACTCGTGCCGCCGGGCCAGGGCACCGTGCCCGCCTACATCACGCCGAGCGTGCACCGCATGCTCGACCGCCTCAGCGGCACGCCCGTCGCGGTCTCCGACGCGTCATGGACGCTGCTGCTCGCCAACCCGCTGTACACGGCGCTGATGGGGGAGCGGCACGGGCGCGACCGCAACGGCGCGTGGCGCGCCTTCACGGGCTCGCACGGCCGCGTCCGGCACACCACACAGTCCCGGATCGCCCTGGAGAGCGCGGTCGTCGCCGACCTGCGCGCGGCGGTCCGGCGCTATCCCGCCGACCAGCGGCTGCGGCAGCTGGTCGCCGACCTGCGCGCCACCAGTGACCGCTTCACCGAGTTGTGGGACGCCGGGACGGTGGGCCACCACGAGGCGTCCCGCAAGACCATCGACCACCCCCAGGTGGGCCCCGTGACCCTGGACTGCGACGTGCTCTTCGTCGCGGGAAGCGACCTGCGCATCATGATCTACACGGCCGAACCCGGCAGCCAGGACGCCGAACGCCTCGAACTCCTCGCGGTCCTGGGCACCCAGACGCTCGTCGGGTAGGCGCCACCCGAGCGGCCCGTCGGCGAGTTCGCGTCGACGTTCCCGGCAGCGAGGGCGATCACCATGGCGCGATCCGCGCAGGCGGCCGGGGAGGCCTCTGTACACCTTTCTGCGTACGTACAGGTTCAGCCGTGGCCGGATCGTACGGTCAGGGCCTTGCGGGGCTCAACCGGCGGCGTTGCACTGTGAGTTCACCGATGCTGCGGGGGATCAGTGGGGACCCTCGGCTGCGCAGGACGGAGGGGGACCCGGATGACGACCGCGCCCGTGACCGCAGAGGGCAGAGGGATGAGACGGCAGGTCTGGGTGCTCACCCTCGCCGTCCTGTCCGCCTTCGTGCTGGCCCTGAACCTCGGCAACGCCACGGCGGCGCACGCCGAGTACCCGGGCCCCAACCCGCCCCAGGCACCGGCCGACTGCAACAGACCCTGGGTGATCCTCTCGGCGTACGGAACCTCGGAGTCCACGGACGACGGCCACCCGTACGGCACCGTGGGCGTCAACGACACCTACATCCGGGCACTCGAGGACGCGCTGTCCGGTGCCGGCGTTCCCGCCAGTGACATCACCGTACGCGACCTGTACTACCCGGCGTCCGCCGTGGACTGGCCGTCCTGGCTGCCCGGCAACTGGGGCCCCGACGACTACTGGACCTCGATGGGCAAGGGCCGGGACAGGCTCGTCCAGGAGGTCGGCTTCTACGCCTCGTGCCCGAACCGGCCGACACTGATCCTGCTCGGCTACTCGCAGGGCGCGCAGGTCATCAAGAACGCCATCGCGCAGGGCGCGATCCAGGGCAACCAGCGCAACTCCGACGAGATCGGCGCCGTCGTCAACGTCGGCGACGCCTCCCGCAGCAATGCCCAGATCGGCATGGAACAGGACGGCCAGATGGTCACCCTGAACCCCGACTACACGGACGGCACCGCGTCCGTCTCGCGCGGCGGGCTCATGCAACGCCTCGACGTTCCGGGGGTGTTCGCCGGGTTCATCGGCGACGGACGCTACTTCGACGTGTGCCGCACCGACGACCTGGTCTGCAACGAACAGGCGGTGCCGGGCTCCGACGAGTGGAAGAACCGCTGGCTGCAGGACTTCGCCGACAGCGCGATCGGCGACAACGCCCCGCACGTGATGTACCGGGACAACGGGAACACGCAGAGCCCCGGCGACAAGGCCAACGCCGATCGCGTGGCGGCCCGCACCGCCCAGCGGGCGGTCACCGCGGCGGTGGCCCAGCGCAACGTGGTGCACCCGCCGCCGGACACACCGGAGCAGGTGTGGGCCACCAATGTCAACGTGCGTGCCACACCGTCGACTTCGGCCCGCATCGTCACCGTGATCCCGGCGCCGACCACCGTGTACGTGAAGTGCCAGAAGCACGCGGAGTCGGTGACCTACGGCGGGATCACCAACGACGCCTGGTCCTACCTTCCGCAGCAGCAGGGCTGGATCAGCAACATCTTCCTGAAGGGCCCGGCATGGATGCCGGGGGTACCCGAGTGCCCGTGACCTTCTCGCGGAAGGCGGTACCGGCGCCTATTGCCCGGCGGGCGCCGGTACGAGGCCGTCGGCGACCAGGCCGGCCAGTACCGCCTGGCCCAGGGTGTGCACGGCGGACTGAGGGCGGACCATCACGGTGAACTCCTTGATGCGGCCCTCCTCGTCGAACTGGAGCAGGTCGATGCCGTGGACCTGCTTGCCGTCCACGGTGGCCCGGAACGGCAGGACCACCGACGGGGCCTCTTCGCCGTCGGCGCTGGTCTCCGCCGTGCCCTCGAAGTGCCCGATGTAGCGCAGGTCCTCGAAGGTGCGCATCAGGACCCCGAAGAGCCCGAGCACCATCGCCTTGCCCTCGAAGGGGACGAACTTCACCGGGCTGTAGAGCCGGACGTCCTCGGTGAACAGGTCGTCCAGCACCGTGAGATCGCGCTTCTCCACGGCCGCGCGGAAGCGTTCGGCGGTCTGCATGTCCATGATTGGTATCTCCATGCCCTCTCTCGATACTCAACAATCTGACTAATCAGATTGTTGAGTATGATGCAGCGACGGACGAGGAAAGGGAAGGGGCGCTCCGATGGCCTTGCGACATGCCGTCCTCGCGGCGCTGCTGGACGGCGAGTACAGCGGCTACCAGCTGGCCAAGGCGTTCGACATCGGCGTCGCGAACTTCTGGCACGCCCTTCCCCAGCAGCTGTACGCCGAGCTCGCCAAACTGGAGAAGGACGGGCTCGTCGCGGGGCGCCAGGTGGTCCAGGAGACCCGGCCCAACAAGCGCCTCTTCCGGGTCACCGCCGCCGGCCGCGCCGAGCTGGAGAACTTCGCGGCAGCCGCCTCGAAGCCGTCGTTCATCCGAGACGACCTGCTCGTCAAGGTCCAGACCGCCGACCGCATCGGCACCGCATCGGTGATCGAACAGCTCGAAGAGCGGGCCTCGGCCGCCGACGCCAAGATCGAACTGCTCGGCGCGCTGCTGCGGCAGCTGAGGGGCGATGCGGACGAGGAGGAGTTCCTGCTGGACGGCGAGCGCATCGGCCCGTATCTGACGTGCCTGCGCGGTCTGGCCTTCGAGGGGGAGCACCGCGACTGGTGCAGGCGGATCGCGGCCGTCCTGAAGGAGCGGCTGGCGATCAGGGCCGAGCGGTGAGTACGTACGCGGCCGACAACCGCGCCCGACCTGCCGGAGCGCGGCTTGGTTAGGGTGGGTGCCGCAGCACTTCATGAGCATGATGAACCGGAACAAGGAGCAGACGTGAGCGAGCCGGCGTCCATCGCCCTGCAGCAGGAGATCGCCCGGGAGCTGGAGGTCGCCGAGACCTTCGACGCCGAGCGGGAGATCGAGCGCCGGGTGGCCTTCCTCGCCGAACGGCTGACCGCCACCGGTCTGCGCTCCCTCGTCCTCGGCATCAGCGGAGGTGTCGACTCCACCACGGCGGGCCGGCTGTGCCAGCTCGCCGTCGAGCGGGCCAGGGCCGCCGGGCACGAGGCCCGCTTCTACGCGATGCGGCTGCCCTACGGCGTCCAGGCCGACGAGCACGACGCCCAGGTCGCGCTCTCCTTCATCCAGGCCGACCACGTCCTGACCGTGGACATCAAGCCGGCCAGCGACGCCGCGCTCCAGGCGTCGCTGACCGCCGGTGTCGGCTTCCGCGACGAGGCCCACCAGGACTTCGTGCACGGCAACATCAAGGCCCGCCAGCGCATGATCGCCCAGTACGCGGTGGCCGGTGCGCACGGCGGCCTGGTCGTCGGCACCGACCACGCCGCCGAGGCGGTCTCCGGCTTCTTCACCAAGTTCGGCGACGGCGCCGCCGACCTGGTCCCGCTGACCGGCCTGACCAAGCGCCGGGTGCGCGCCGTCGCGGACGCCCTGGGCGCACCTGCCGAACTGGTGTGGAAGACCCCGACCGCCGACCTGGAAACCCTCGACCCGGGCAAGGCCGACGAGGACGCGCTCGGCGTCACGTACGACGACATCGACGACTTCCTGGAGGGCAAGCCGGTCGACGAGCGGGCCTTCGAGACGATCGTCGACCGCTACCGCCTCACCGACCACAAGCGCCGGCTGCCGATCGCCCCCTGACCGGTGTCCTACTGAAGGTGGTGCTGCTCCACCAGTACGCCGGCGATGAAGGCCAGCGCCGCCACGATGCCGACGGCCAGGAGCAGGGTCAGCCAGGGCAGTTCACGCCACGGCACGGCGGGGCGCTCCTTCACCTCGTCCGGAGCCTGAGTCGGCTGCACGGCGGTGCCCGTCGAGGGAGCCGCCGCGCTCTCTTCCCCGGCCGCGGGCTGCACCGCGGTGAGGGCGGGCGAGGCGGCTGTCACCGGCTCGGGGTCCTGGCCGCCGGTCTTGGTGAACGCGTCACCGTCTCGGACCATGTCTTGGGTACTCCCTTGTTCCTGATGTGGGTGCGATCGTGAGGCAAACGCCGCGAGCGGGCCTTGCGCGGCCCGCTCGTCGACTTGCCCTGGCCCTACGGCGCGACGGTGGTGATCCGCACCTTCTGACCCTGCGTCAGACCGCTGGTGATCTGGGTGTTGGTGTCGCTCTCGACGCCCACCGTCACCTGCGCGGAATGCGCGGTACCGTCCGCTGCGATCACGGTGACCGTGCGCTGGTTGCCGGTCCCGCTCAAGGCCGCCGTCGGCACGAACAGGGCGTCGGACGCCTCGCCCGCGACGATCTGGACGCTGACCCCCTGCCCGGTGTGGAGGTCCTTGGTGGGGCCCATGATGTCGAGCGTCACCGGGTACTGGGCGGCGGCGCCGGTGCCACCGTTCACGGCGAGCGTGCTGACCGACAGGACCCTCGCGTTGAGCACGGTGGTGGACTGGGCGGTCAGGGTGACCGTCGCCGCCTGGCCGGGCTTCAGCCGGAGCGCGTCGGCCTCCGAGACGTTGGCCTTCACCTGCATCCCGGTGGGGTTGGTGAGGACGATGAAACCGCTCGGCGCGGCCGGCGTGCCGCCCGCCGCGGCGCCGCCCGGGGTGCCGGGAGCCGGCGGAGTACCCGGAACGGCGCCCGCCCCCGAGGTGTACGTCGTGCCGATCACCGTCTGTCCGACCGTGGCGCCCACCGAGGCGACCGTGCCGTCGACCGGAGCGGTCAGCACAGTCCCGTCGAGCGTGCGCTGGGCGGTGTCGAGCGCGGTCTGCGCCTGGGACACCTGCGCCTGGGCCTGGACGAGCAGGTTGGGGTCCACGGAGGGGTTCGCGATCGGGACCGCGTAGGAGACGTTGTGGACCGACAGATCGCCGAGCCCGCCGATCGGCCCGGGGGAAGTGGAAGCCGAAGCGCTCGGGGACGGTGAGGGCTTCCCGCTGGGGGAGGGCGAAGAGCTGGGGGGCGGCGACGCGGAGTGGCTCGGACCCCCCGACGGGTTGGGGCCGCTACTGGCCGACGGGCTCGACGGCTGTCCCTCCTGCACCTTGGCGAGGTTCGCCTTGGCGGCCACCAGCGACGTCTTCGCCTGGGCGAGCGCCTGGCGCGCCGCGGTGTCGTCGACCTTCGCGAGCTCCTGGCCCTTGGTGACCTTGTCACCCGGCTTGACCTCGACCTTGGTCAGCTGCCCACCGGTGGTGAAGTTGACCCCGGCATCGCTCGGCGAGGTCAGCAGGCCGGCCCCGGTGACGGTGGCCTGCACTTTGCCCGTGGAGACGGCGGCCGTCCGGGTGTCCGTGTGCTTGGCCGAGGAACTGTCGGAGCTCACCACCACCGCGTAAGCGCCGCCCACGGCCGCGACGAGCACTACACCGAGCGCCGAATTCAACAGGACGGCTTTATGCAGCCGCGGAAGGACCTTCATGTCCCGGAGCCTGTCAACCGCTCCGCTCCTGCGCCATGACCCCTCGGCCAAGCTTCCGGACCAGGCGGTTTGATAAACGATCATGGGTGGCTGGCCGCTCGGGCACATCGGGCCGGTCACGGAGTGTGGTCACATACGCCTCACCTTTCAGAGTGCCTTACTGGGCTCCCAAATCGAAGGAATTCAGCTACGCATTGTCGTCAACACCCCTTGGCAGCAAGGGAATTGAGGTGCACGCTGAACGTGCGAGCCCCGGTCGCGCCGGGCTTCCCCTCCCTGGTGTGGCCGGCTCGCTCCGTCAACGACGCCACGGCCGCCGCTCCAGGACGGGATCGCGGACGGTCAGCACGGCGGTGGTGGCCAGCAGGCCCACGCCCGCGAGCTGGAACCCCGCCGCCCACCACCACATCAGGTCGCTCTTGGCCGCGAGGACCGGGGCGACGACGCCGCCCGGCGCGTAGACGACCGTGCGGTGCGCACCGTTGGGGGCCGGGCAGGGCCCGGTGCGGGGGAGCCGCTCGGTGTTGCCGTCCGGCAGACCGACCCAGCACTGCTTGTACTTCATGCCGTGCGAGCCCGTCTCCGTGGAGGCGTACGCGATGGTGGCCGTGCCCTGCTCACCGGCGAGGGCCAGGAAGGCGTCCGGGGCGTGCGCCCCGCCGACCACCATCAGGGCGCCGCCGACCCAGTAGGTCACCCTGGCCCAGCGCGGTATCGCCCGGCTGCCGAAGACGATCCGGCGCAGCACCCACGCGTAGAGCGTGATCAGAACGATGAGGCCGAAAACGACCCCCACACCGAAATCGAGCAGCGCCGGGCCGAGCGTGCTCACCAGGGCCACGACGATGATCAGGGCCCACGCCACGGCCATGCCGCGCGGGCCGAGCCCGCGGATCGCCGCGGCCGGCTGCTCGCGGCCGGCTCTCTTCCCGCCACTCCTGTTTCCGCCGCCCATAGCCCCGCCCCTTCACGAAGTGGCCGGAAGTCTCGCATACGCTCCTGTGACCGCATCAGGCCCGGCCCGTGTGATGCGTCCAGGGTGCCCAGGGCCACAGGACCAGGACCAAGGACCGGGGGCCGGGACGGAATAGCTCCGCGAGGAAGATCGCTTGAAATGGCATACGTGACCGGCCCATTGACGTGACGACACACAAGGAGACGCTTCCCATGTGGAACGGCGACGCCCTCGATCTCGATGCCTATCTGGCACACCTCGGCCACGAAGGGGACCGCACCCCCACCCTGGCGACGCTGCGCGCGCTGCACCGGGCCCATGTGCTCTCCGTACGCTGGGAGAACCTGGAGGCCGTGCTCCGCAAGAGCCGCCCGCTCGATGTCCCCTCCGTCCAGGCCAAGATGATCGGCAACCCGCGCGGCGGCACCTGCTTCGAGCACGTCACCCTGTACGCGGCGGCCCTGGAACGCCTCGGCTTCGAGTTCTTCGTCGTCCTGGGCCGAGTGGAGATGGGTTCGGGGAAGATCAGACCCGAGTCGCACGCCATGGCGATCGTCGAGCTGGACGGCAAGCGCTGGCTGAGCGACGTCGGGTTCGGAACCAGCCCGCTCGAACTCATCGAGCTGACCGACGCGACGGATGTGTCGGACGGGGTGTGGGAGTACCGGCTGCGGCGCCAGGAGGTCTCGCCGGGCGAAGAGGGGTGGGCGCTCTACCAGCCCGCGGGCGGGCGCGAGGGGGTCGAGACGACCAGCGACGGATGGATGGTCCGGCACACGTTCACCCTGCACCGGCAGTACCCCGTCGACCTCATGGTCGCCAACCACTTCGGCGCCTCCAGCCCCCACTCGGCCTTCAGTGACCGTGTCTTCCTGCAGCGCCTGCACCCCGACCGGGTGCACCTCCTGGACAACCGTCAACTGACCACGGTCAGGCCGGGGGTGCCGGGCCCGCCGGAGACCCGGGAGCTGGAGCCGAACGAGGTGCCCAAGGTCCTCACCGACATCTTCGGCATCGAGCTGTCGGCCGAGGACATCGAGCTCCTGCTGCCCAAGCTGACCTGAACTCTCACGAAGCGGGGCCGGGTCCGAGGGCGGCGACCGCGCCGCCCTCGGGTGCTGTGCTTCAACGACCGCTTTGCCGCGCCGGTTTGCGGAGCAGCCACTGGCCGAAGGTCCGCCGTGGAGTCCGGACCTTGATCCGGCCGTAGGCGAAGCGGCCGGTCAGCTCCACTCGCAGGGTGTGATCGGCCCCGGGATCCACGGTCCCGGGGGTCCTGCCGTGGCAGAAGCTCATCGACAGGGACTCGGTGTTCACCACGATGCCCGGCCCGGTCACCAGAAGGAGCGTTCCGCCGCGCATGTTCATGTCGATGCGCAGGGTGTCCTGGGTGATCACGGCCTCGGTGAAGTCGAGCGTCACATCGCACCAGGACGGCCTCAGCTCGATCCGCCGGGGCACCACCCATCGGCCCTCGCGACGGACCGAACCGGCCTGCTGGTCGATCCGGACGACATCCTTCACCTCCACCGCGGCACTGCCGGAAGCCGCCGTCGACGGCAGATCGGCCGTGAGTCCGGCCAGCTCGTCGAGGGTGCGCGCGGTCAGGGCGACTTCCAGGCGCTGGTCCAGTTCGGTCGCGTCGAGGAGTCCGTCCCCGGCCGCGATGCGCAGCAGGTCCACGGTCCGGTCCCGGTCGGCGTGCGAAGCCCTGGTGGGCGGTGGCGCGCCGGGGTCGTGCGGCTGACCAGTGGGCGGCGTCTGTCCCGACATGTCCCCATCCCGATCTCGTGGGCGGCGCCTCGACGCCTGCGAATGAACTTACGTTATATCGCGTTAGGGCGGCGGCCAAGCCCGGGGACAGGTGCCGGCGAGGCCGCCGCCCGCTCGTGCGCACAGGCGGACGGCTACAGCGTGCCCCCGCCGTCCACCGTCAGGACCGCGCCGGTCACGAAGGACGACTCCTCGCCGAGCAGGAAGCTCACGGCGTCCGCGATCTCCCGCGGCTCACCGACCCGCCCCAGCGGACGGTCGGCCGCCTCCTCGTAGAACTCGGCCACCGGGCGGCCGAGTTGATGTGCCTCGCGTTCGAGCATGGAGGTCCGTACGTCGCCGGGCGCCACACAGTTGGCACGGATGCCTGCCGACGCGTGGTCCAGGGCCATGGCCTGCGTCAGCATGACCACACCCGCCTTCGCCGCACAGTAGGCGGCGGCGCGCCGACCCGCCCGCAGCCCCCAGCCCGAGGCGATGGTGACGATCGAGCCCCCGCCCGCCTTCGCCAGCTGGGGAACCGCGGTGCGGCAGGTCAGGAACACCGAGTCCAGATTGTCCTCGAAGGTGGCCCGCCAGTCGGCCGGGGTCAGCTCCGTGATGTCGCCCCGCCGGATGCTGCCCGCGACCGTACACAGTCCGTGCAGGGCGCCGAAGCGCTCCACGACGGAGGCGACCAGGGCCTCGACCTCCTCGGGCCGGGACAGGTCGCAGCCGAACGGCTCGGCCCGGCCGCCCGCCGACCGCACCTCCAGGGCGATCTCCCGGGCGGATTCGACGTCCCGGTCCGCCACGGCCAGCGCGGTGCGATGGTCGGCGAGCCGTCGGCACACGGCGGAGCCGATCCCGCCGGCGGCCCCGGTGACGAGCACCACCCGGTCCGCCTCGGGCCCGTTCATCGCGCGCCCCCCACGCCGGATGCGCCGGCAGTGTGCCCTGAAGAGCCGAGCACCATCGCGAGCAGCGCCTTCTGGGCGTGCAGCCGGTTCTCGGCCTGGTCGAAGATCAGCGAGCGGGGCCCGTCCTTGACCTCGGCGTCCATCTCCTCGCCGCGGTTGCTCGGCATGCAGTCCAGGAACGGCGCGCCCGGCGCGGCAAGCGCCATGAGCGGCTCGGTCACCCGCCACCGGTCGGCGAGCCGGGTCCGCGCCTGCCACTCGTGCTGTCCGGTCAACTGAAGGGACTTCCAGCTCTGCACGTACACCGCGTCGGCGCCCCGCACCGCCTCCTCGATGTCGTCGCAGAAGTCGAGCCGCGCCCCGGACGAGGCCGCGAGGGCGTGCGCCTCCTTGACGTACCGCTCGTCGAGGTCGAAGCCGGGCGGGTGCGCGAACGTGACGTGGTGGCCGAGCAGGGCCCCGGCAAGGAGTGAGGAGTGCAGAACGCCCGGCGTCTTCTGGCGGGATGAGTACGCCCAGGTGTAGACGATCCGCCGCTGCGGAAGGCCGTCGCCGAACCGTTCGCGCAGGGTCAGCAGATCGGCGAGGACCTGGCAGGGGTGCTCCTCGTCGTCCAGGGCGTTGATGACCGGGATGGAGGAGTGCTCGGCCATGGTGTGCAGCCGGCGGTGCCCCGCTCCGTAGTCGGCCATGTCGTACCAGCGGACCACCAGGGCGCTCAGGTAGCGGCTGAGGACTCCGGCCGTGTCCTCGATCGTCTCGTTGTTGGCGAGGCGCAGCTCTTGAGGGCCGTAGGTGTAGCTGCGTCCGCCGAGTTGGGCGGCGGCCACCTGGAAGGAGACCCGGGTCCGGGTGGACGGCACGTGGAAGAGGAGCCCCAGGTCCGTGCCGGTGAGATAGGGGTGGGTGTCCTCGCCGCGCTTCATGCGTGCGGCGAGGTCGAGCAGCGTGTGCAGCTCGTCGGCGGAGAAGTCGGTCATTCCGAGTATGTGGCGGCCGAGCAAGGCGTCACCTCTCTCGTCGGTCGTGCTCCGGATGGTGGTGGTGCGGTGCGGTGGTGGGGAGTTCGGGCGACGGGGGACGCGTGAGCGCGGTCGCCGCGTGTCGCAGCCGGGTCCGTTCGCGCCGGGCCAGCCACCACTCGGCGAGCGCCGCCGCGGTGAACATGGCCGCCACGTAGCCGATGCTGACGCCCATGAAGGGCAGCATCAGTACGGTCACGGCGGTGACCAGGTAGTTCGTCCAGCGCATCGGCCCGGTCCGTACGAGACGGATCGCGGACAGGAAGGCGAGGAGGAAGACCAGGAGGTAGGCGGCCGAGGACGCCTTGATGAGGACGGACTCGTTGGAGTCGGTCGCCTCAAGGAGGCCGAGGGTGAGGCTGTAGCCCGGGACCAGGGCGAGCACGGCCCGCGACGGCGTGCCCGTGCGGGGCGAGATCCGGCTCAGGCCGCGGGGGATGATCCCTTCGCGGGCCAGCGCGAAGACGACCCTGGACGTTCCCAGGCACCATGCGTTGGTGGTGAGCACGAGCAGCACGGCCGCCACCAGGTAGCCGATGGTGGTGTGGTCGGCGCCCGTAGCGATCCTCAACAGGCGGGTGAATCCGGTGAGTCCCTCCACCATGTTCTGGTCCGAGGGCATGGTGAGCGCCACCGTCAACGCCATGGCGAAGTAGAGGACCCCCACGACGCAGACGGCGCACAGGATGCCGCGGGGGAAGGTGCGCCCGGGGTCGCGGACCTCTTCCGCGATGGGGGCGGCGTTCTCCCATCCGATGAAGCCGAAGAAACAGATCAGCAGGCAGTCGCCGAGCACACCCCAGCCCTGCGGGGCGACCGGGTGGAGCTGGGCCGGATTCCCCTGGGGGAGTGCCAGGACGATGATGGCGCACAGCACCCCGGTGACGACCACGAGCACGGCGAGCTGCACGCGCCCGCTGACTTCGACGCCGAGCAGGTTCAGCGCGATGCAGCCGAGGATGACCGCCGCCCCGGCCGCGAGCGAGGCCCGGTTGGAGGCGCCCGGGGCCAGCGCGGCCAGGAGATAGCGGCCGGCGATCAGACCCAGTACCGGGTTGGCCAGAAGCAGTGTCATCAGGAGGTAGAGCGCGGCGACCCGGCCGGCTCGTCTGCCGAAGGCCACCTCGACGAAGTGCGCGACGCCCTTGCTCGTCGGGTGCAGCGTCGACAGCTTGGCGAAGACGAGCGCGAACGGGTAGCTGTAGACGATCAGAATGCCCCAGGCAAGGAGCGACAGCGGGCCCGCCGTGGTCCAGGCGAGCACCGGAATGACCAGGAGGCCGACACCGAGTACGGAAGTCAGGTAGTGGACGACGAGCCCGGGGACTGAGATGTGCCGCCGCAGGACGTTGGCCGCCACTGGGAACTCTCCTGTTCCGCTCCGCGGGAGGCTGTGTCCCGAGCCGCCGGGCCGCAAGCCGCGGGCCCGGAATCCGCCGGGTCCGCCCACAGCGCGTCCATGGTCTCGTGGGACAGGGGCTTGGCCAGATCACGACGCGCGGCATATCCCATGTTCACGATGAGGCGCCTGCCCCCGGTCACCGGATACACCCGGTGCAGGGTGGTGTCGGAGCGCAGGAAATAGAGATCGCCGGGCCGGAGTTCGACGGAGTGAATGGGCCGCGAAACGAAGTGCCGGTGCAACTGGGGGTTTTCCTTGTCCCACTCCGTACGCGGTACGCACTGCACGAACCCGCCCCGTTCCACCGGCGGGCAGTCGATCACCCACACGAGGGCGAAACTGTAGTCGTCCCAATGCCAGCCGTGGGTGTCGCCGCTCTGGGTGAGCTCGGTAATGACGAATTGCTCGGGAGGATAAGGGCATTCAAGAACGTCCTCTCCCGCCACGACGGCCAGGGCTTCCCTGAGTCCGGGGGAGGAATAGAGCAGCGGAAGGATCCGGCCGTACTCGGCGATCTCCGCACGGCGTACGTTGTGCATCCGGCGCGGCGTTCCGCCGGTCTCGGCGAACTCGCCGTCCCGCCGCACGGCATGGCGGCCGATCAGTGATTCCGTCTCCTCCGCGACGAGCTTCTTGACGTCGTACGGAGCGAGGAATCCGGTCTTCACGAAACCCTGGGTGAGGAATTCACGCCGGGCCCGTTGCAGACGGAGTGGGGGCACCTCGTGTACAAGGTGCTGTTCCAGCGCGTCGACCACGCTGTCGGCGCGTGCTGCACTTTCTTCGATCATGGCAATGTCCGCTCCCCGATCTTCCCCCGGCGCAGGCGCCATCAGGTTCCGGCCCGAAGGCTCGCATGCTTCCGGGGCCTTTGGTCCTTTACCAGTGAACAGGGCCGTACATGGAGTCTGCGGGCGGCAGAGGGTATTCACGCCATGCGGGGATGGCTCAGATCCCCTCGGTCGTCGGCTCGGCCGAACGGATTGCGGCCCCGCACCGTTGACATTCGCACCCCGTCTGTCGCGAAATTCCGGGCGGGACTGGGAAATTGGGCCACGAAATGCCCGGCAGGCGCCTACCCTGCACCTTTCGCCCTGCACGGCGGCGAGGCCGCGCATTCAGCGCATCCGCAGGAGAAGGTCCTGGCCGGGACCAATGCCGCGTACTTGGCGCAGTGTGAGCGTGTTGCCGGTACCGCGCGCCGTCACTCGCCCGTGGCGTCAGCCGAGTACGAACGGCAACTTCTCGGCCAGGCGGCCTAGTTCGGACTTCTCGTCATCGGTGGGGGCTCGGCGGCCGGTGCCGATCAGCAGCGCGTCCGTGTCGGTGAGCGAGGCGGGGAACGGAGCGCCGGCGATCGCCTCCAGCATCGTGCGGGATCGGGTCAGTCCTTCGGCGGGCGGCCCCGCGGCGTCCGGGAGATGAGCGATCAGGTCCAGGTGGTGCAGCGTCCATTCCAGGACGTATGCGCTGAGGTAGTCGCCCACGGTGAGGACCTGGTCCTGGGTGCCGACCCGGGCGCCGGGGTCGGCGAGTTCGGCGGCACGTCCGGCGGCGGAGCCGACGTCGTCCAGATGGAACTTGAGCAGCCCCGGTTCCTGGTAGGCGGCAGCCAGCCGGACGATCAGCGCGTCGAGCGGGTCGTCGCCGGTCGGCGTCTGCTCTCCGACGCTCCAGTAGGTCACCGCGTCGACGGTCGGTTCGCCGTCGGCGGGGGTGACGAGGGTGATCAGGACGTCCTGGGCATCGATGACGAGGTGGCACACGAGGTCCCGCACGAGCCAGCCGCCACAGCCGGACGGCTGCCCGAAGTCCTGGTCCCGGAGCCCGGCGACCGCGGCGCGCAAGGCCGCCCAGGAGTGTGAGAAGAGATCCACACCGGCAAGGTAGTGCGGTGTGGGAAGACCGGACAAGCGTATGGGGCGGTGCGCGCGGGAGGGGGCTCGCTCATGTGGCCCGCGCACATGCCGCGGCCGCCGCCGTCAGCGCTGCTCGGTCAGCTGGTCTCCCGGGCGATCTCCTCCCGCAGCGGGTCGTGCCGGGGAGCCAGGGCATGCGGCCCGCGCGGCCCTGCGGAAGGATGCCCCATGTCATTCACCCACGTCCTCGCCGTGGCCCCGGTGACCGAGATGGAAGTCTCCATGGCCTGGTACGAGCGGCTGCTCGGGAGGCCGCCCGACAAGAGGCCGATGCCCGGGCTCGCCGACTGGCACATCGCGCCGTCCGGCTGGGTGTCGGTGCTCCGGTCGCCGGAGCACGCCGGGTCGACACTGCTCAACCTCGTGGTCGACGACCTCGACAAGGCGATCGCGGACCTTGCCGAGTGGGGCATCACGGCCGGGAAGATCCAGCCGGGCTCCCAGAACGTGCGGTTCGCCGCCGTTCGCGACCCCGACGGCAACCGCGTCACGCTGATCGAGAATCCGGTGAGCTAGCGGGAGTTCCTGCCGTATTCGGCCTGGAGTCCTACCACGGGACCGTCTCGCCATGGCGGTCCAAGAACCGCAGGCCGGGCGCGCCGGTCTGCGCTTCGAGGACGTCGACGACGGCAGGGATGCTCTCCTTGGGGTTCAACGGAGCGTCGGGCCCGCCGAGTCGGGTCCGGTTGTGGCCCGGGTCGATGAGCGGCTTGGTGTGTCCGTCGTCGGCATGACGGGTGGCGTAACTGCGCATCAGCTGGTTGAGCGCGGCCTTGCTCGCCTTGTAGAGCTCGTGGCCGTCCTCCGTATTGAGCGAGATGCTGCCCCGCTCGGAGGACATGACCGCGACGGTTCCGCCGGGTGCGACGAGTCCGCACAGGGCCTCTAGCGTGCGCAATGGGCTCAGCGCGTTGGTGACCATCACCTCGGTGAACGTCTCGGTCGGGACCTCGTCGATGGGCAGGTCGCCCCGGTCGATCGCGGCGTTGACGAAGAGCAGATCGAGCCGGTCGCCGTCCGGACGGCCTTCCAGGCGCTCCGCGCGACCCCGCCGGCAAGGTCCTGCTCGCGCTCATCGCGCAGGCGCAGCACGATCCCGACACGGCCAAGAGCCTCCACAAGCGCTATCTCGGTCCACGCCGCACACTGGAACGCGACATGCTGGCGCGGGCGATCGAGGCGGGGGAGATCTCCCCCGAGCTCGGTCCCGACGCCACGATGGACGCCCTGGTCGGCCCGATCGTCTACCGCGCCCTGACGGGGGCGAGCATCCCCCGCGGCCTGGTGGACGCGCTGGTGGACGGTCTGCTCAGGCCCCGCCCGAACTGAGCATCCGGTCTCAGCCGGACATCCTTCCCGAGGCGCCGGACTCCGCACCCGGCCGTCGCACCATGAACACGTCGACGGGATCCTCGGTCTCCACGGTGAACCCGTGCCGCTCGTACAGGCGCCGCGCGGCGCTGCCCCGCAGGACGTTCAGGCGGACGTCCACGCCATCGGCGTCGGCCCGGTTCAGCACGGTGCGCAGGACGGCCGATCCGAGCCCCCGGCCCTGAAGGTCCGGAGAGAGAAAGAAGTGCTCCAGCCACTGGCAGTCCTCGGCCGGGCGCAGCGCGACACAGCCCGCGAAGGCGCCGTCGGCCAGGACGATCGACATGTGCTCCGGGACGAACGCGTCCCGGAACCGCTGCCGGACCCGATGCTCGTCGAACCGGCCGAGCCGCTCCAGGTCCGGCCGCATCACCACGGCCCGCAGCTCCACGATGGGCTCGACATCCGCCGGTACCGCAGCACGCAGCGCCCATTGCGCCGACCGGCCCGCCCCGGCCCCACGCAGCGCCTGACCGGGCGATCTGCCGCCCGCCCCCGTACTCGTCTCCATGGCCGGAGTATCTCAACGGCCCCCTGCGGGCCCGCACGCGGGATCGGTCACCCGCTGCCGGCTCCGGGGAGATCGGGCTCCGGGAGATGATCTCCGCATGAGCGACTCGATGAGCCAGGTCGTCCTGATGTCGGATCCGCGGGTCGCGGCCGTCCCGCTGCAGGAGTGCGGTGAGCCGCTGGTGGACGTCCGCCGCGGCGGCGCCCTCATGGTCGACGTACGCCTCCAGGACGCCGAGAGCGCGTTCGCGCACCTGCGGAAGGGGGTCCATGAACGCCTGCTGCACGCACAGGAGTTGCTCCCCGGAGGCCTGCGCCTGCTCTTCGTCGAGGGGTACCGCCCGCTCTCGCTGCAGCGGACGTACTTCGAGGAGTACGTGGAAGAACTGCGGGCGCTGCACCCGGAGTGGCCCGCCGAGCAGGTCCACGCGGCGGCGAGCCGGTACGTGTCCCCGCCCGGGATCGCGCCGCACAGTGCGGGTGCGGCAGTCGATCTGACCCTCGCCGATGCGGAGGGACGCGAGCTCGACCTGGGCACCCGGATGAACGCGTCCCCGGAGGAGAGCGCGGGCGCCTGCTACACCGAGGCCGGCGCCATCGGTGCCGAGGCCCGCGAGCGCCGGGGGATCCTGGGATCCGCCCTGACGGCCGCGGGCCTGGTGAACTACCCCACCGAGTGGTGGCACTGGTCGTTCGGAGACCGCTACTGGGCGCTGGCGTCGGGGGAGCCGTTCGCCCCGTACGGGCCTCGGGAGTTGCGCTGAGGGGCGGTCAGTTCCAGGGGTCGGTGAAGGACCGTCCGGGCACCGGCTTGGCGATGAGGGCCACGGCGATGAAGAAGTTGACCTGCCCGATGGCGAACATCAAGGTGGCCAGCGCCTTGGGCTCGTAGTGCTCGGCCGCCTGCGCGTAGAGCTCGTCCGGGACGCGTTCGCCGTGTGCGGCCGGCTGGAGGGCGGCCTCCACGAGGGCCAGTGCGGCACGTTCCTCACCGGTGAAGTAGGGCGAGTCCTGCCAGGACGCCACCGACGTGATCCGCTCCTCCGGCTCCCCGGCCTTGCGCAGGAACCCGGTGTGCAGCACGGTCAGGTAGGTGCTGCCGACGATCTGCCCCGCACGCAGCTGGATCAGGCTGATGGTGGCGCGCGGCACCGAGCCGTTGCCGGTGACCTTGAACAGCGCCGCCGATACCTGAGCCAGCTCCGGGACGAGCTGTGCGGGGTCCTCGGACATACGGGGAACCATCGGTACTTCCGCGGTGATCGAGCGAGTCTCCATGACCATCTCCTCAAGTCTTTCGCATTGCTGTCGCGCATCGATGTCGTGCGCTGCTTGCTGTCACTGCTCTGACGGATCGCGGCGGAGAAATGTGACCGAGGGGCGGACGGGGGCGGACCGGCGGGCGGCAATATGCTCCCGCGCCTAGCCCGCGCGGGGCTCTGACCTGGGAGAACAGGTACTCAGCCCGGCCCCGTAGCCGAGCAGGTACCAACTAGGTACCATCGAGGTATGCCGTCCTTGAACATCACCTTCACCGACGAGGAACTGGAAGCGGTCCGGGCCGCCGCGGCCGCCGACGGGAAATCGCTCAAGCAGTACGTCCACGACCTGCCCCTGCGCGAACAGCAGCGCCTGCAGTTCGTCCGGTACGCGCTCTCCTGGGGAGAGCGGCAGCGCGCCGAATTCGACGAGGCCTTTCCCGACGAGGCGCCGCCAGGCTCGCACAGCGAGGGGATGGATGCCGCCTGATGGTCCTCTACATCGACGTCCCGTGGCTCCTCGACGTCCAGGAGCAGGCTGTCCCGGAAGACGTGAGCGTCGCCGACTACTCGGCCCTGGTCGCCGCGGTAGCCCGCCACAAGACCCGCATCCCCCGCCCGGCCACCGCCGACCCCGAACCCTCCTGGCGGGCCGCGGCGTTGCTGCACACCCTGGTACGGCTGCAACCGCTGCCGCACCGCAACAGCCTCTACGCGTGCCAGGTGACGGCCGCCTACATGTACGCGTCGGGCGAGGGCATCGACCCGCCGTACGGTGCGATGGTCGACCTCGTACGGGACATCCAGGCGGGGAAGGTGAGCGTGTACCAGGCCGCGGAGCGCATCCGGGCCTGGCGCATCTGACGGGGCCCTGTGAACTCCCATCCGCTAGGCTGGAGTTGGGCCGTGACTGGCGCTTGGGTGGAGTACCACCGGGGAGCGGCCCGGCACTTCTGCCGATGCCGCGCGCCTGGGCAACTCACTGCGAGGCTCAGGAGTGACCGGTACATGAATCAGACACGGACATCACGACCGATGGACGGCACGGGCCTGGCCCGCCGCATCATCGACACCAGTGCCGCGACCGCCGCGGACATTCGTGGCCGTACGGGTACGGCCCCCTGCCTGGCCACCGTGCTGGTGGGCGAAGACCCGGCCTCGGTGACCTATGTACGGATGAAGCGCGCCCGGTGCGAGAAGGCGGGCATCAGGTCGCGGCATGTGGCCTTGCCCGCCTCGATCAGCACCAGTGCCCTGACCGAGAAGATCACCGAGCTCTCGGACGACCCCGCAGTGCACGGCATTCTGCTGCAGCACCCCGTCGGCCGCCACATCGACGAGCGCGCTGCCTTCGAGGCCATCGCCCCGGACAAGGACGTCGACGGCGTGACCACGCACTCCTTCGCGGCGATGAGCTTCGGCCTGCCGGGCTTCGTGTCGTGCACGCCGGGAGGAATCATGCGGCTGCTCGACGAGTACGGCGTGGAACCGGCCGGCAAGCACGCGGTCGTGGTGGGCCGCAGCCCCATCCTGGGCAAGCCCGCCGGCATGCTCCTCCTCGGGCGGAACGCCACGGTCACGTACTGCCACTCACACACATCCGGCCTGTCCGACATCGTCCGGCAGGCCGACATCCTGGTGGCCGCGGTGGGCCGGCCGCACTTCATCACCGGTGCGGACATCAAGCCGGGCGCGGTGGTGGTCGACGCGGGCTACCACCCGGGCAACGTCGGCGACGTGGATCACGCCTCCGCGCGAGACCGAGCCGCCTTGATCACCCCGGTACCGGGCGGGGTGGGGCCGATGACCATCGCCGTGCTCCTCGCTCAAACGGTGGAGGCGGCGGGGCGGCAGCTCGGCGTGAACTGATCGTCGAGTGTGGCCTGGGGCCGGCTCGTCGAAGGGGGAGCCCGCCCTGAGCGCCTACGCCGGCGGCTGCTGGTGGGTGATGCGGGGAACGGCGGGCGACCCGCGGTGTGCGGTTGCTCCGGGCGGGCGGGGGCGGGCCTTCGGTGCGGTGACTTGTCCGGCACCAGGATGCGCTGCGCCCTGATGCGTCAGGACTCGTCGACTTCGGCGCGTGGGAATGCAGTCGTAAATAGGCCAGATTGCGCAACAAGGCGCATTCCGTGCATATCACCTATCGTCGGGAACCCGGCGCCGCCCGGGTCCGGGGGCTCGGAGAGCTGACGAAGGAGAGCGGATCGTGGCGAAGGCGTACCTGGTGGGGAGCGGAATCGCGGCGCTGTCGGCGGCGGCGTTCTTGATGCGGGACGGCGGGTTCGCCGGATCGGACATCGTCCTTCTGGAGGAGCAGGACCGGGAGGGAGGGAGCCTGGACGCGGCGGGTTCGCCCGAGACCGGCTACACGATGCGTGGCGGCCGCATGTTCGAGATCCACTTCGACTGCACCTACGACCTCCTGAGCTCGATCCCCTCCCTGGACGACCCGTCGAAGTCGGTCACGCAGGACACGTTCGCCTTCCACGACGACTTCGCGTGGGACGACCACGCCCGGCTGGTCGACGCGGCGGGCAAGGTGGTGGCCTCGCACTCCATGGGCTTCTCCGAGCGTGACCGCCTGGAGTTGGTCAAGTGCGTGGCCACCCCCGAGAGCCACCTCGACGGCAAGCGCATCACCGACTGCTTCGGCCCCGAGTTCTTCACCACCGGCTTCTGGTGGATGTGGTGCACCACCTTCGCCTTCGAACCGTGGCACAGTGCCATCGAGTTCCGCCGCTACCTGAACCGCTTCGTGCATCTCTTCAAGACGTTCGACAGCATGTCGGGCATCTACCGGACCCGGTTCAACCAGTTCGACTCGATCGTCCGGCCCCTGCTGAAGTGGCTGACCGACCAGGGTGTGACCCTCCAACTCGGCACCCGGGTGACCGATGTGCGCCTTGCCGAAGGCGACGCGCTCACCGCGACCGGTCTCACCTGGACCAGGGGCGGGAAGAGCGAGGACATCGCCCTGGGCCCGGACGACCTGGTCATGGTCACCAACGGCTCGATGACGGCGAACTCCACGCTGGGTTCCACCGACAGCGTCCCCGTCCTGGACACCTCCGGCTCCAGCGGATCCTGGAAGCTGTGGGAAACCCTCGCCGCCAAACGCCCCGGCCGACTGGGCACCCCGTCAACGTTCAACACGTCTGTCACGGACTCGACTTGGGAGTCCTTCACCGTCACCACCAAGGACCCCACCTTCTTCAAACTGATGGAGGAGTTCAGCGGCAGCGAGGCGGGCAAGGGTGGTCTGATCACGTTCAAGGACTCCAGCTGGCTGCTGACCATCGTTCTCAACCACCAGCCGCACTTCCGCGAGCAGCCCGACGACACCTTCGTCTGGTGGGGCTACGCCCTGTTCCCCGACAGGGAGGGCGACTTCGTCAAGAAGGCGATGGCGCAGTGCACCGGCGCCGAGATCCTGGACGAGGTGCTCCAGCACCTGCGCTTCGAGCAGGGCCCGCAGATCCTTGCCAACTCGATCGTCATCCCGGCCCTGATGCCGTACATCACCAGCCAGTTCCTCGTACGCAGCCGGGGCGACCGCCCCGAAGTCGTACCCGAGAAGTCCACCAACCTGGCCTTCATCGGCCAGTTCGCCGAGGTCCCCGACGACGTGGTGTTCACGGTCGAGTACTCGGTACGCACGGCCTGGACCGCGGTGGCGGGTCTCCTGAACCTGAACAAGCAGCCGCCGCCCGTCTACAAGGGGCAGCACAATCCCAGGGTCCTGGTCGAGGCGCTCGAAACGCTGCACCGGCGTTGAGGGGGAGGCTGAGGCCGGCGGCGGTCGGTCCGTAGGCGGGAACGGAAACTCCGTGTCGCTGCGGCTGGACTGCCGGTACCGTCTGGTCACCCGGGCGGCCACATCCGAGGTCTGCCGTGTCGAGAAAGCAGCTCCTATGACCAGCCGGCAAGCTACGACGACTTTGTGGCGCCCGACCGGGCCCAAGGAGCTGGACCTGGTCCGCGAGCTGGACTGGCGAGGCTGGCCGCCCCGGCTGCCGGAGCAGCCCATCTTCTATCCGGTCCTCAACGAGGACTACGCGGTGAAGATCGCGCGGGACTGGAACGTCACTCACGACGGCGCGGGCTTCGTGACCCGCTTCGAGGTCGATTCGGAGTTCCTGCGCCGGTATCCCGTACAGCAGGTGGGCGGGCGGACGATCCTTGAGCTGTGGGTACCGGCTGAGGAGCTCGAGGAGTTCAACGCCCATATCGTAGGCAGGATTCAGGTGGTCCGTGAGTTCCGATGAGCACGCCGGGTGGCCCGCGGGCCGTGGGTGGCTGGTCGCGCAATTCTCCGCGGCCCCAACGGGGTCGTCCTTGCCAGAGTGCCCCTGACGGCAGGCCCGGCCCGTCGGGCTGCCACGAACGTCGGCCTCCTCCGGCCCGTCCGGCTATCACGAGCGTTCGCCTCCTCCGGCCCGTCGGGGGATGACAGACATCAGCCTCCTCCAGCCTGCCGGGTGAGGACAGACGCCGGCTTCCTCCTACCCGTCCGGCGTTGACGGACGTCGGCCCACCTTCTGCCCGTCCGGCGGTCACGGACCTTGGGTTCACCCGGGCCATCCGGCTGCGACGGAGTCGCGCCCGACTCCAGCCCGTCCGGCGTTTGAGGACGAGCGCCTTTCGGGCGCGAACGGGGTCTGGGGCGGAGCCCCAGGTCACGACTGCCGAGCCGCACCCGAACGACATCCCCCCGGCGGGTTTCGGGAAGGGGCGGGGCGGGGCATCCCGGGGTCTGGGGCGGAGCCCCAGCGCACCCCGCCCGCCCGTTGAGCCGGCCCTCCAGCAGGGAGGCGACCCCCGGACCGGGCCACGTACGCTCGTGCCATGGGTAGCGAGATGGGTTTGCGCGAACGCAAGAGGCAGCAGACGTACGAGGCGGTCTCGGAAACGGCCATCGCGCTGTTCCTGGAGCGCGGCTTCGACAAGGTCTCCGTCGCCGAGGTCGCCGCGGCCGCCGGGATCTCCAAGCCGACCCTGTTCCGGTACTTCCCCGCCAAGGAGGACCTCGTACTGCACCGGTTCGCCGACCACGAGGACGAGGCGGCTCGTGTCGTCGCGGCAGGCCGGGCCGAGGGGACCGCGCCGCTGCCCGCCCTGCGCGCCCACTTCCGCGAGGGACTGGAGCGCCGCGACCCGGTGACGGGGCTGTGCGACAACCCCCACGTGCGCGCCTACTACGGCCTGCTGTACGGCACGCCGAGCCTGGTGGCCCGGCTGTACGGGTACCAGGAGAGGTCGGAACAGGCGCTGGCCGCCGAGCTCGGCGGAGGGCTCGGCGCGCGGATCGCAGCCGGCCAGATCATCGCCGTACGGCGGATCCTCGCGGAGGAGAACTGGCGCCGGATCGTGGCGGGGGAGAGCGAGCGGGCGCTGTACCCGGAGGCGGTACGGGCGGCGGACCGGGCGTTCGCGCAGCTGGCGGAAGGGCTGGGAGCCGAATACGGGGAGGCGTGACTCGCCCCCCGGGCACCTCCTGGCGCCCCAGGCCCCTCCCGCCCCTCGGATCGCCCTCCCGCTGCCCATGTCGCGGCGCCTCCCCACCCCCATTCGTTACCGAGTAAAAAATGTAACCTGGTTGCGTTATCCTGGTCGACATGAAGGCACTCGACCGGGAACTCGACCACGAGCGGACCTACCACGACAGCTGCCGAGCGGCCCTGACCGCCATGGCCGAGGGCGCAGGGCATCGCGTCGTCATCGGCGAGAACGCATTCGCCTCCGGTGCCGACGCCGAAGTGCTCGGCTATCAACTCCGCAGCTGGGCCAAGGAGTTGAGGGAGATGCCGGAAGGGCCGCTGTTCTTCGGGCGGCTCGACTTCGACGCGGCGGCCGGCGGTGACCACGCCGGCCAGAGCTATCACATCGGCCGCCGCCGCATCAGTGAGCACCCCTCCGCCCCGCCCCTCGTCGTCGACTGGCGGGCGCCCGTCTCGCGCCGCTTCTACCAGGCCAGCGCACGTGACCCCCAAGGTGTCGCGGTCCGCCGGCGGTTCGGCTGGGCGCAGGGGAGCTCCGGCGGCGCCGAGGACCTGACCGGGCTTGAGGACGAGCGCCTGGTGGCGGGGGAGGTGCGGGGCGCCAGCGCCATCCTCGCCGGGGAGATCGAGCGCCCCCGCGTGGGTCCCATGCGGGACATCGCGGCGACCATCCAGCCCGAGCAGGACGACCTCGTACGCTCCGAACTGGCCGAATCCGTCTGCGTACAGGGCGCCCCGGGCACCGGCAAGACCGCCGTCGGCCTGCACCGGGCGGCGTACCTCCTCTACACCTACCCGCAGCGCATCCAGCGCCGCGGCCTGCTGGTGCTCGGCCCCAACCGCACCTTCCTCTCGTACGTCCGCGAGGTCCTCCCCGCGCTCGGCGAGTACGACATCCGTCAGTCGACCGTCGACGAGGAGGTCGTGCGCGGAACGCGCGGCCGCGAGGTGCGGGCCGTCGACGAACCGGAGGCGGCGGTCGTCAAGCACGACGTGCGGATGGCCGAGGTTGTGCGACACGCCTTGTACGGGCGCATTGCGCAACCCGTCAACTCCCTTGCGCTGCGGGAGGGTTCGTACACCTGGCGGGTCTCCCGGAGTGAGCTCGCGGCGATCGTCGCGGCGGTACGGGCCGAGGCACCGCCGTACGCCGTCGGGCGGGAGCGGGTGCGCAGCCGGGCGGTCCGGGCGATCCAGCTCCAGGCGGAACGGCGGGCCGGGCCCATGAACAACACCTGGCTCCAGAAGATCGCCAGGGCGCGCCCGGTGACCGAGTTCGTCGACACGGTGTGGCCGAAGGCGAAGCCGGAAGAGGTGCTTGCCGAGCTGTTCACGGACCCCGACGCGCTGGCCGCGGCGGCCGACGGCACTCTCGATCCGGAGGAACAGAAGGCACTCCTGTGGGGGAAGCGGCCCCGCTCGTGGAAGTCCGCGAAGTGGTCGGCGGCCGATCTGGTGCTGCTCGACGAGGTGGCGGGCCTGATCGAGCACCCCGAGGGGTACGGGCACATCGTCGTCGACGAGGCTCAGGACCTGTCCCCGATGCAGTGCCGGGCGATCGCCCGGCGCGCGGTGTTCGGCTCGCTGACGGTGCTCGGCGACCTGGCTCAGGGCACCACCCCGTGGGCGGCCCGCGGCTGGTCCGCGCAGCTCGCCCATCTGGGCAAGCCGGGCGCCGAGGTGGTGCCGCTGACGACGGGGTTCCGGGTGCCGGCCGCGATCGTGGAGCTGGCCAACCGGCTGCTCCCCGCGCTCGACGTGGACGTACCGTCCGGTCAATCCCTGCGCAGGGACGGCGAGTTGAGGTACCGCAGCGCTGCGACGCCGCAGGAGCTGGCTGAAGCGGCGGTCGATGCGGTGCGGGCGGCGCTGGACCGGGAGGGCTCGGTGGGCGTGATCGCGGGCGACCGCGATGTGCCCGCATTGGGCGCGGCCCTGGAGGCGGCCGGCCTGGACGCGGCGGCCGCGGCCCGGGTCACGCTGCTGCCCGCCACCCTCGCCAAGGGCCTCGAATACGACCACGTCGTGGCCGTCGAGCCGGCCGAGATCGCGGCTGCCGAGGAGCGCGGCCTGCACCGGTTGTACGTGGTCCTGACGCGGGCCGTCTCGGGCTTGGAGATCGTCCACAGCAGGCCGCTGCCGCGGGAGCTGGAGCGAGTGGGGTGAGTTCGGCATGCCGGGTGCCGCGTGCCGGGTGCCGGGTGCCGGGGCGACGCGGCCGGTTCGGGGGATCGGGTGTCCTCGGTGCGGCGGAGCCCGCCCCGGAGGGGGGCTCGCGGCAGGTCCACCGCCGGGCTGTCAGCTGATGGTGAGGGTGTTCGGCGTGCTCGCTGGGCTCCCAAGTCCATGAAAATCGACGCCGGTCGGTCGGATCAGACGAGGCCTTCCCGGTGGGCGAGCACCGCGGCCTGAACCCGGTTCTCCAGGCCGAGCCGGGTGAGGATGCGGTTGACGCGGCTCTTCACGTTCCCCTCGGTGAGGTCGAGGGCCGCGGCGATCCGGGCGTTGGACAGGCCCCGGGCGACCAGTACGAGAACTTGGAGCTCGCGCTCGGTCAGTAGATCCGCCGGCTCGCCCTCGCGCAGCGCGGGGACGGGGACCGGGGCGTTGGGCAGCAGCGCGGCCGGCAGGGCGGTGACGGTGTCGATCAGGCGGCGCGTGACGCTGGGAGCAAGTACCGCCTCCCCGTTGGCAGTTGAGCGGATGGCCTGGGCGAGCAGGTCGGGAGGGCTGTTCTTCAGAAGGAACCCGACGGCCCCCGCCCGCAGCGCGGCATGCACGTACTCGTCCAGGTCGAACGTGGTCAGCACAAGGACACGCGGTGCCGGGCCCGGTCCGGGCCAGCACGTGGTGATGCGCCGCGTGGCCTCCACGCCGGTCGTGCCGGGCATGCGGACGTCCATCAATACGACATCGGGCCGGAGCTCGACGGCGCGGGCGACGGCCTGCTCCCCGTCGGCCGCCTCGCCGACGACCGACAGGTCCTCTCGGCGGTCGATGACCAGCCGGAGGCCGGTGCGGACCATCTCCTGGTCGTCGACGAGCAGCACGCGGACGGTCATGCGCCCGCCTCCGCCGGCTGGGGCGCCTTCGCGAGGAGAACCGCGTACAGCCGCCAGCCGCCGTCCTCGCGCGGCCCGGCCTCCAGCACGCCGTCGAAGGCCGCGACACGTTCCCTCATGCCGATGAGCCCGCGTCCGGTCCCGCGCACAGGTGAGTGTCCCGGTGGCGCCGGCTCGTTCGCGACCTCGATCGTGAGACGGGAGTCGTCACCGCCCACCGTGACCCGCACCCCGACGGGGCCGGCGTGTTTGACGACGTTCGTCAGCGCCTCCTGGACGATCCGGTAGGCCGAGATCCGCAGACCCGCAGGGAGCCCGGCCCCTGTCGGGACGTCCGACACGTATGTCACTCGGCAGCCTGCCGCCGTCGCCGCGTCGATGAGCGGTTCGAGATGGTCGAGGGACGGTTCGGGAGCGAGCTCCCGTTCACGGAACGACAGCAGCCCCAGGACGCGCCGCATCTCGATGAGCGCGGTATCGGCGGTCCGCGCGATGAGACCGGCGCAGTGCACCGCCTCGGCGGGGACGGAGCCGGGTGTCATGACGTCCTCGGCGGCGCGTGCCTGGACGGCGATGGCACTGACGTGGTGGGCCACCACATCGTGCAGGTCCCGGGCGATGCGGGCGCGCTCGGTGACCACCGCCTGCCGGGCGTTGAGTTCCTGCTCGGCCCTGAGGCGCCCATTGAGCTCACGCAGGCGTTCCGCGTCGGCGCCGATCCTGCGCCTGCTGCAGCCCAGAAGCCAGGCGAGGCCGAAGAAGAACACGAAGGTCGTCGTGCTGATCGGCTCCAGTGATCCCGGGCGAGGGACTTCCCAGTGCCCGGTGAGCGCATCGGCCGCGGTGGTGGACGCCAGGCACAGCAGCGTTCCCGGCAGGCTTGCCGGGACCGGAGCGTAGCGGGCCGCGGCATACACGCCGATCATGAGCAGGAACGGGCCGGGTATGCGGCCCTGAACCGGACTGAGCACCTGAAACGCCACGTACAGGCAGGTCATCGCCGCCAGGACGGCAAGCGGACGCGTCCGCCTCCACAGCAGCGGAACGGTCTGCGCTCCCCACAGAGCCACCCCCCAGCCGGCCGGCGCCGGTGTGCGGTCCAGCACGGTGGCCACGTCGAACAACGTCAGACCGCCGCCCAGCGCGACGTCCGTCAGACGTGGCCGGTCGGCTATCCATCGCCGCGCGGCTCGTGGCGCGGCTTTCACGGTGATGACCATCTCGGTCCGTCAGGCTAGACGAACGTGTTGCCCGGCGGATCGTCCCCCGGTCGCGCATCGATAGTTGCGTGGGTGCGCGGGAGATCGCCGTGGAGACGGACGTGCCAGGGGGAGAGGCCCGCCTAGCGTTTTCGCCATGACGAACCTCCCCCCGGCCGATCCCCTCGCCGCCCCGACGGCGCAGCCTCCGCACAACGCAACGCCCATGACCAACTCCTCTGGAAAACAAGGGGGTTCGGCCACACTCCTCCGATACGGGCTGCTGGTGCTCGGCACGGGCACGATGCTGTTCGCGGTGGGCGGGCGGTGGGACATCGCGGCCGCGGCATGGATCTTCCCCGTGCTCCTGCTCCGCTTCGCCCGCCTGAGCCGAGTGTGGTCCGCAACGCTGTGGATCTGGCTGGCACACATCGCTGCCGCCGTCTTCTGGATCCAGGAGTCGCAGCTCGGCCTCAACCCCGTCGCCGTCGTGGGCGCGATCGCACTCGCCGCGCTGCAGACGCTGCCGTTCCTGGCCGACAGACTGCTGGCCGGCCGGCTGCGCCCGGCGGTGGCGGCCCTCGCCTTCCCCGCGGCGTTCGCCGCCACCGAGTTCCTGATCACCCTGGTGACCCCGCTCGGCACGGCGTACGGCTGCCTGGCCGTCACGCAGTACGGCGACCTCCCGCTTCTGCAGGTCGTCTCGGTCACCGGGCCGTGGGGGATCGGGTTCCTGATCGGCTACTTCGCGAGTACCGCCAACCGGATCTGGGAGCGGCCCGCGTGGCGCGGCGCCGTGGTGTACTCGACGGTGCTGCTGACTGTTGTGCTCGCCGGCGGAGCCCGGCTCGCCTTCGCTCCGTCGGCGGGTCCGACCGTGCGGATCGCCGGGGTGAGCCCCAGCCGGACCGTCACCGAAGCCCTCCGCACCGCGCTCGCGCGGATCGACGGCGGGCCGGCCGACATCGCCGCCGCGCCCGCCTCGGAGGTGGAGCCCGCGATGACCGCCGTCGAGAACGACCTGCTCGAAGCCACCCGGCGCGAAGCCGCCGCCGGAGCGAAGATCGTGATCTGGCCGGAGGAGGCCGTGCGGACCCAGGAGTCCCACGCGCCCGCCGCCATAGCGGCCGCACAGGAGCAGGCCCGCCGGTCCGGGATCTACCTGGAGATCGGCGTCCGCGTCTACAGCACGACCGCTCCCGCCTTCGGACGCGACGAGGCGCTGCTCATCGACCCCCACGGCACGGTGCTGTGGACCTACCAGAAGGCGCACCCCATCCCCGGCTCGGAGAAGTACACGCCGGGCGACGGCCGCGTGCCCGTCGCCGACACTCCGTACGGCCGCATCGCCAACGTCATCTGCTACGACGCCGACTTCCCCGCGATGATGCGTACGCGGGCCGACATCATGCTGGTCCCCTCGGCCGACTGGAGGGAGTACGGCGGACCGCACACCGCGAAGGCGAGCCTGCGGGCCATCGAGGGTGGCTACGCGCTGGTGCGGCAGGACGCGCAGGGGGTTTCGACCGCCTACGACAACAAGGGCCATGTCCTCGCCACCACCGACTACTTCACGACGGCTCAGCAGACGATGGTGGCCTACGTGCCCACGCGCGGCGTCACCACGATCCTCGACCGGATCGGAGACACCTTCGCCTGGCTCTGCCTGACCGGCGTGGCCGCGCTGACGGCCGTGGCGGTGGTGCGATCCCGGCGTCGTACGACTGACGGCTGAGGGATGCGATGGGTGGCGGGGGCCGAACCGAAGCTGGGCCGGCCCGCAGGGAGGGGCGCCCTCAATCGACAGGCCGGCTCGTCCTCATGCGGGCGTACGCGTACACGCAGCCGGCCAGGGCCAGGTCGGACAGGAGCATGAAGCCGATCGAGTACGAGTCCTTCGCGCTGTAGATCGCGCCCATGACCAGGGGCGGGACGAAGCCGCCGAGGCCTCCCATCGCTCCGACAATGCCGGTCACGCTGCCCACTTGGGGCTGTGGTGTCACCTGGGAGACCAGGGCGAAGACGCTGCCGCTGGCCGTACCCAGCCCGGCGCCCATGCACAGCAGGGCGATGGTGCCGCCGGGGTACAGCGTGGGGTCGAAGGCCTGCACGATCGCCAGCAGCGCCACGAAGCCGAGCGCGGCGGCCGTGACCAGCGCGGGGTGGATGCGGTCCGACAGCCAGCCGCCGATGGGCCGGAAGACGACCGTGGCCAGGGCGAACCCTGCCGCCTTGGAGCCCGCGTCCGTGGGCGACAGTGCGTACCAGGTCTTGAGATACGTGGGCAGGTACACGCCGAACGCGACGATCCCGCCGAACCCGATCGCGTACAGCGCGGACAGCTCCCACGTCACGCGCAGCCGACCCGCCTGCCCGAGCCGCGAGACGAGTGAGGCCGTGGGCACGGGCCGGTCCGGCCGGTCCGTGATCAGCAGCGCCGCAAGCACGGCGTACGCGGCGAGGGCGATCGCGACGACCAGGAAGGGAACGTGATAGCCGTGCTTGGCGATCCGGGGCGTGAGGTACCCGGACAGGGCCACGCCGCCCATGCCCATGCCGAACACGCCGAGTGCGAAGCCCCGTTTGCTGGGCGGGAACCAGGAGTTGACCAGGGGAATGCCGATCGCGAAGGTCGTGCCGCCCAGGCCGAGGAGAAAGCCGACCACGAGCATCAGGCCGTAGCTGTCGCGCGCCGGGATCAGCAGGAGGACCGGCACGATGGTCAGCGCGGACATCAACGGGAACATCAGCTTCGCGCCGTAGCGGTCGGTCAGCGCACCCACCGGAACCCGGCCGAGCGAACCGACGAGCACCGGGACGGCCACGAGCAGCGACTGCTGCAGCGAACTGAGGTGCAGCCGGTCCTTGTAATCACCGGCCAGGGGCGCGATCAGATCCCACGCCCAGAACGTCAGGGTGAACCCGACCGTCGCCATCGCCAGATTGCGGTACGCGGCGGCAGGCGGCTTCATTTCGCTGTGCGCGGCGACAGAGGGCTTCGCAACAGTGTCCACGCCCTCAGTCAAGGTGCCCGGGGAATCGGGAGCGCGCCGGGTTGCGCCGAACGGGTTGCCTCCGTGCACGGCCGAGCCACCGGTTCAGATCGGCTGACGCCCTGCCTGACCTGGCCCGCAAGCCCGCTAGGCTCGATCGCGCACTTGGCGACGACACCTTCCCACGGGGGTACGACATGACGATTCGGCGTCCGGGCATGCCCGGCGACCTGCCGCGGCCCGAGACCCTCTGGGCACGATGGGGCCTGCTCGCGGTACTGGAGGCGACGACCGAGGGCGAGGAGACGCCGTCGGTGCACCGCACGGGCTGCTGGATCGACACCGGCGGTCTCCACCTCGACGACTGCGGGTGTACGTGGTGGACGCTGGCCAGGATGGGCGAGGGCCGGTTCGTGCTCTATGGCGAAGACGAGTCGAGCGCCGTCAAGTGGCACAAGCCCGCCATCGACATGCTCGCCGGCGCACCCGACTGGCTCCCCCACGACAAGCTCCGCGACCTGCTCGAAGGATATGAACTCGGCTGTGTCTACTGGTACGAGAACGGCGCCTGGTCGCGTGCCCCGTACCCGGACGACCTCGACGACGACGGCCTGGACTGCGGGATGAGCCGGTTCGCCGACCGGAACGACGTCGTGCAAGCCCTCGACCTCGGCGAGGGCGAGGGAGACGAGCCGGGCACCGTCTTGAACCGAGCCGAACGGTATGAGCTGACCCCGGAAGCGCTGGAGTCCTTGGTCACCGCTTCCGCATACGACCACTGGGATCTCCCGGCCATGCTGCGAGCGCTCCATCTGACGGGCCTGGCCGGGGAAGGCAGTTCTTCTGGCGCAGCATCAAATGGCGTTCGGATGGCCTGAGTTGCTGTCCGCGGCGTCGGCTACTCGGCCGTGGGGAAGGTGAGGGAGCCACCGAGGTTTGGGTAGCGTGGGGGTTCCGTACGTTCCTGCGTCCCACGGAGTGGCTCATGTACGTTCGCCGGATCGTTCCCAACTTCCGGTCCGAGGGCCAGGCCCTTGCCGAGAGTTCCGACTTCTACGGTGTGCTCGGGTTCGAGGAAGTGATGAACCACGGCTGGATCGTCACGCTTGCCTCCACGGACGATCCCGCCGTGCAGCTGAGTCTGATGACCAAGGACCAGACGGCCCCGGTCACGCCGGACGTGAGCATCGAGGTCGAGGACGTCGACGCGGTGTACCGGGCGATGGTGGAGCGCGGCGCCGAGATCGTCCACCCTCTCACGGACGAGGAGTGGGGCGTGCGCCGCTTCTTCGTCCGGGACCCGAACGGCCGGGTCGTCAACGTACTCAGCCATTCCTGAGGACCGGCACTGGCGTACACCGCGTCGAGGCCCGGTGGCCGGGCAAGCGGAACGGGCCGGCGCCGAGCCCCCTGAGACATTCCCACTCGCGTGAGTACGCGGAGTGGGAGGGAGCCCGGTGCCGGGCCGGGGCGCGGGGGACGGTCAGTGGCGGCGGAATTCCTCGGCGGCCAGAAGCGCGGTGTCCGGGTCGTCCGAGAACAGGCCGTCGATGCCGGTCGCGAAGAGTGCCTTGAAGTACGCCAGTGAGTTGCCGTAGTCGCCGGGGTTGTTGCCGACCCGGAAGTCGAGCGGCAGGAAGCTGTTCTCGTTCCGCACGGTGTACGGGGTGAGGAACAGTCCCGCGGCGTGCGCGTCGCGGACGAGCGTGGTGGGCTTGCCGAGTTTGCCCTGGTCGTCCTGCGCGATGATCTGCGGCAGCCAGGGGCCGATGCCCTGGGCGAAGCCGGCGATCCACCGGAGACCCTCGGGCGTGAGGAGGTCGGCGGTGGTGCGCGGGTCGCCGGACTCGACGAAGTCCGCGGGCCTGACGGACGGCTCGTCGAGCAGGACGGTCTTGGCGCACTGCACCCCCAGTTCGCTGAGCCGCCTGAGGCTGCTGGGCTCGAAGGACTGCAGGATGATCGGAGCGTGCGCGGTGTGCCGGCCGTAGCGGCGCAGCAGCTTGGCGAGCGGCTCCTCGACGCCCAGGCCCAGCTTGCGGAAGTAGGTGGGGTGCTTGGTCTCGGGGTAGATCCAGACGGGGCGGCCGCGGCGGCGCCCCTCGCGCTCGGCCCACTGGAGGACCTCTTCGAAGGTGGGCACCTCCCAGCGCCCGTTGTACAGGGTGTTGTGCTGGCGGACCGCGGGGATGCGCTCCTTGGCGCGCAGGGTCTTCAGCTCGGCGAGCGTGAAGTCCTCGGTGAACCAGCCGGTGATCTTCGTGCCGTCCACGGTCTTGGTGGTCTTGCGGCCGGCGAACTCGTGGTGGTCCGCGACGTCGGTGGTGGCGGAGATGTCGGGCTCGTGCCGGCAGACCAGGTGCCCGTCCTTGGTGGGGACGAGGTCACCGGCCTCGATGACGTCCGCTCCCATGTCGAGGGCGAGTTGGTAGGAGCCGAAGGTGTGCTCCGGGCGGTAGCCGCTGGCGCCACGGTGGGCGATGACGAACGGCACGGGCAGCTTCACGGGCGGCTCGGCGGGCGTCGACCGCTCCGCCGGCCCCGTGGCGGCCGCGTTCGCCTGTCCCGCTCCGGCCAGTACCGCGGCCCCGGCTCCCAGGGCCGCAGCTCCCAGTACCGTCCGCCGCCCCGGCTCATACCGCTTGTCCATGCCCGTGCTCCTTGCTCTGTGTGGGGGCCCCGAACCGACCGATTCATATCAGGGCATTTCGGGGTTTTCCAGTGCATCAACCTGCTCCGTGAAGCCACTTCGCACGCCTCGCGGAAGCACCTTGATCGTAAACACGGACGGTGACCCCCAGGAGGCGCAGGGGGTGTCGTGGGAGATCGGGGGCTGATCGATGTCGGCTCGGTTGCTCCAACCCCCGTATGAATGAACGGAGTAGGGCGCGACGCCCCGTGCATCGGGCAAGTGCGGGTCGGCAGCCGGGCTCATTTGCCGCAGACCGACACCACCGTCGCGACCACGACCGTGCCGGCGGCGAACCCGGTCATGACGGAGTGCAGTATCTCCAGCCGGAGGTCCGTCGGCCGCTCGGGCCCGTTCGGGCAGTGGTTCCCCTGCTCGCGCCGCGAACTCTTCAGCCAGTACACGTCCGGCAGCCCGGCATGGACGGGCTTCGACTCAGACAGGTGGTCCACGATCCGTCAACGCCCCCTGCCCCGTCCGGGCAACGACGTGAACGCGGACCGCAACCCAACCGCAATCGTGCGCCCGGGCCCGGGCACCGCAACGAAGCGGCGCCCGGGCCCGGGCGGTGGGTACATCACGCATGAAGTCGCACTGCTGGGGGTCAACGCCCCGGCACGCGACCGGACTTCATGCTGCGAGGCCGTGAGGAGGCGCTCGTGGCTAACGTAGGCCGGCGACCGACACGAGGGTCTTCGTCAGGAAGTCGGCACCGGTGGCCAGGGGGCCGAGTCCGCCGGCGGGGCCCGCGTCCTCGGCGAAGGCCGACGTCAGCGAGGTGGTGCACAGTACTACGGCTGTCAGAACAGCGACGGTGACGGTTCGTCTGATGGATCGCACGATGTGATGTCTCCAGTGTGAGGGGCGCACGGATGTGGCGCTGCCCGGACAGTGCCCGCTCCCGCCCACCCCACGCGCGGTCGCCATCAGGTTCCCCGGTATGGCCCAGCCTCGGGGGAACGCCTCCCGCGGCATTCCGGCGCGGCACAGCGCGGGCCGGCTCCCACCACGGACGCCACCGCGCCACCCGGCACCGGCCGACACCTGCGTACTCCCCTAGCGGGGAAACAGTCCAGGGATCAAGGGTGATCGGGAGAGTGCAAGGTCACAGCCCTGTGCACTGCTGCTCCTTTGTGGGACTGGCCTAGCATTCGAGCATGACGGTCCTGCCTGACGACGGGCTTTCGCTGGCAGCCGAGTTTCCTGATGCGACACATGAGCAGTGGCAGCGCCTTGTGGAAGGCGTACTGCGCAAGTCGGGCAAGGAACTCTCGGGTGCGGCAGCCGAAGACGCCCTGTCCACCGCGTTGGAGGACGGGCTCGGTACGCGTCCCCTCTACACGGCGGACGACTCCGTGCCCGATCCCGGTTTCCCCGGTTTTGCACCTTTCGTACGCGGTGGCCGCGTCGAGGGGAGCACCACCGGCGGCTGGGACGTGCGGCAGCGGCACACCGCGGTCGCGGACGGTGCGGTGCTCGCCGACCTGGAGAACGGGGTCACCTCGCTGTGGCTCGTCGCCGGCGACGGCGGGTTCCCGGTGGAGCGCCTGCCCCAGGTCCTGGAAGGTGTGTACCTCGATCTCGCGGCCGTCGCCCTGGACGCGGGGTCTCAAGTCGAGCCCGCCGCACGGGAGTTGCTCCGCCTGTACGAGGAGCGCGGGGTCGCCAGGGAGGCGGCACGGGGCAACCTCGGGGCCGATCCGCTGGGCCACGAGGCGCGTACCGGAGAGGCGTTCGGCTTCGCACCCGTGGCCGGGCTCGCGCGGCAGTGTGCCGACGCGTACCCGGGGCTGCGCGCCCTGACCGTGGACGCCCTGCCGTACCACGAAGCCGGCGGCTCTGCCGCGCAGGAGCTGGGCTGCTCGCTCGCGACCGGTGTCGCCTACCTGCGGGAGCTGACCGAGGCGGGGCTCACGGCCGAACAGGCCGCCGCCCAGCTGGAGTTCCGGTACGCGGCCACCGCCGACCAGTTCCTGACGATCGCCAAGCTGCGGGCCGCCCGCAGGCTCTGGGCGCGCGTCACCGAGGTCTGCGGCGCCCCGGCGGCGCAGATCCAGCACGCCGTCACCTCGCCCGTGATGATGTCGCGCCGCGACCCGTGGGTGAACATGCTGCGCACCACGGTCGCCACGCTGGCCGCCGGGGTCGGCGGCGCGGACGCCGTCACCGTGCTGCCCTTCGACCACGCGCTGGGGCTGCCCGACGCGTTCGCGCGCCGCATCGCCCGCAACACTTCGTCGATCCTGGTCGAGGAGTCGCATCTGGCCCGGGTGATCGACCCTGCGGGTGGCTCCTGGTACGTCGAGCGGCTCACCGATGAACTCGCCCACGCGGGCTGGGAGTTCTTCCGACGGATCGAGCGCGCGGGGGGCCAGGCGTCCGCCCTGCGCTCCGGCTTCATCGGCGAGGACCTGGCGAACACCTGGGCCGTACGCTCCGCCCAGCTCGCCAAGCGCCGCGAACCCATCACCGGCGTCAGCGAGTTCCCCAACCTCGCCGAGCCCCCGGTCGAGCGGGCGCCCGCGGCCCCGGCGCCGTCCGGAGGGCTGCCCCGGGTGCGGCGCGACGAGGCGTTCGAGGCCCTGCGCGCCCGCTCCGACGCGCACCTCGCGGCCACCGGCTCGCGGCCGCGCATCTTCCTGGCCACCCTGGGACCGGCCGCCGCCCACACCGCGCGGGCGACCTTCGCCGCCAACCTGTTCCAGGCGGGCGGCATCGAACCGGTCACCGGGGACGCCACCGCCGAGGCGTTCCGCGCGTCCGGCGCCACCGAGTCCTGTCTCTGCTCCAGTGACGCGCTGTACGAGGAACAGGCGGCGGCCGCCGCCGGCACCCTCAAGTCGGCAGGCGCCACACAGGTGTTCCTCGCCGGTCGTCCCGGGCAGTACAGCGATGTGGACGCGTACGTCTTCGCGGGCTGCGACGCCGTCGCCCTGCTCTCCACCACCCTCGACCGCATGGGAGTGTCCTGATGGGAATCCCCGACTTCTCCGGGGTCGACCTCGGGGCGCCCCGCGCCGAAGGCTCCGCCGACGCATGGCGTGCGGCCCTCACCCAGGCGGCCGGCAGCGAGCCGCTCTGGGAGACCCCCGAGGGCATCGCGGTCAAGCCGCTCTACACCGGGCACGACCTGGAAGGCCTCGACTTCCTCGGCACGTACCCGGGCATCGCGCCCTACCTGCGCGGGCCCTACCCGACGATGTACGTCAACCAGCCCTGGACGATCCGGCAGTACGCCGGGTTCTCCACGGCCGAGGAGTCCAACGCCTTCTACCGGCGCAACCTCGCGGCCGGGCAGAAGGGCCTGTCCGTCGCCTTCGACCTGCCCACCCACCGCGGCTACGACAGCGACCACCCGAGGGTGACCGGTGACGTCGGCATGGCCGGCGTGGCCATCGACTCGATCTATGACATGCGGCAGCTCTTCGACGGCATCCCGCTCGACAGGATGACCGTGTCGATGACGATGAACGGCGCCGTGCTGCCCGTCCTCGCGCTGTACATCGTGGCGGCCGAGGAGCAGGGCGTACCGCCGGAGAAGCTGGCCGGGACCATCCAGAACGACATCCTCAAGGAGTTCATGGTCCGCAACACCTACATCTATCCGCCGAAGCCGTCGATGCGGATCATCTCCGACATCTTCGCCTTCACCTCGCAGCGGATGCCGCGCTACAACTCCATCTCCATCTCCGGCTACCACATCCAGGAGGCCGGGGCGACGGCCGACCTGGAGCTGGCCTACACGCTGGCCGACGGTGTGGAGTATCTGCGGGCCGGGCAGGAGGCGGGCCTCGACGTGGACGCGTTCGCGCCGCGGCTGAGCTTCTTCTGGGCGATCGGCATGAACTTCTTCATGGAGATCGCCAAGATGCGGGCCGCGCGCCTGCTGTGGGCGAGGCTGGTCAAGCAGTTCGACCCGAAGAACACCAAGTCCCTTTCGCTGCGCACCCATTCGCAGACCTCGGGGTGGTCGCTGACCGCACAGGACGTCTTCAACAACGTGACCCGTACGTGTGTGGAGGCGATGGCCGCCACCCAGGGCCACACCCAGTCGCTGCACACCAACGCCCTGGACGAGGCGCTCGCGCTGCCCACCGACTTCTCGGCGCGCATCGCCCGCAACACCCAGCTACTCATCCAGCAGGAGTCGGGAACCACCCGGGTCATCGACCCGTGGGGCGGCAGCGCTTACGTCGAGAAGCTGACGTACGACCTGGCACGGCGGGCCTGGCAGCACATCGAGGAGGTCGAGGCGGCCGGCGGCATGGCGCAGGCCATCGACGCGGGCATCCCGAAGCTGCGTGTCGAGGAGGCCGCGGCCCGCACCCAGGCCCGGATCGACTCCGGCCGTCAGCCGGTCATCGGCGTGAACAAGTACCGCGTCGACAGCGACGAGCAGATCGACGTCCTCAAGGTCGACAACTCCTCGGTCCGCGGCCGGCAGATCGAGAAGCTGCGCCGGCTGCGCGCCGAGCGCGACGAGACCGCGTGCCGGGACGCCCTCGACGCCCTCACCCGGGCGGCGGGCGGCGAGGGCAACCTCCTCGAACTCGCCGTGCGCGCGGCCCGCGCCAAGGCCACCGTCGGCGAGATCTCCGACGCCCTGGAGAAGGTGTACGGCCGCCACTCCAGCCAGATCCGTACGATCTCCGGTGTGTACCGCAACGAGGCAGGGGAGTCGCCGTCCGTGGAGCGCACGCGGACCAGGGTGGACGCCTTCGAGGAGGCCGAGGGGCGGCGTCCGCGCATCCTGGTCGCCAAGATGGGCCAGGACGGCCACGACCGCGGCCAGAAGGTCATCGCCACCGCCTTCGCCGACCTCGGCTTCGACGTGGACGTCGGCCCGCTGTTCCAGACCCCGGCCGAGGTCGCACGCCAGGCCGTCGAGGCCGACGTGCACATCGTCGGCGTGTCCTCACTGGCCGCCGGGCACCTCACCCTCGTACCGGCGCTGCGCGAGCAACTGGCCGAGGAGGGACGCGAGGACATCATGATCGTGGTGGGCGGCGTGATCCCCCCGCAGGACGTGCCGACCCTTCTGGAGATGGGCGCAACCGCGGTCTTCCCGCCGGGCACGGTCATCCCGGACGCGGCGTACGACCTGGTCGACAAGCTCGCCGCCGAACTCGGACACGACCTCTGAGCCCCATGGCCATCGACCTCGACACCTATGTGAAGGGCGTACTCGACGGGAAGCGGGCGCACATCGCCCGCGCCATCACCCTCGTCGAGTCCACCCGGCCCGACCACCGGACCCTGGCGCAGTCCCTGCTCACCCACCTGCTCCCGCACAGCGGAAAGGCCCGGCGGGTGGGCATCAGCGGGGTACCCGGTGTCGGCAAGTCGACGTTCATCGACGCGCTCGGCACGATGCTGACCTCGCTCGGGCACCGGGTCGCGGTCCTGGCCGTCGACCCGTCCTCGACCCGCACGGGCGGCTCCATCCTGGGCGACAAGACCCGCATGGAACGCCTCGCCGTCGACCCCGCCGCCTTCGTACGCCCCTCGCCCACCGCCGGCACGCTCGGCGGGGTGGCCAAGGCGACGCGGGAGTCCATCGTGGTGATGGAGGCGGCGGGCTACGACGTGATCCTGGTGGAGACGGTCGGCGTCGGCCAGTCGGAGACCGCGGTCGCGAACATGGTCGACACCTTCCTGCTGCTCACCCTGGCCCGCACCGGCGACCAGCTGCAGGGCATCAAGAAGGGCGTCCTGGAGCTGGCCGACGTGATCGCCGTGAACAAGGCGGACGGCCCGCACGAGCGCGACGCCAGGGCCGCGGGCCGCGAACTGGCGGGCGCCCTGCGCCTGATGCACCCCATGGACGCGGCCTGGACACCCCCCGTCCTCTCCTGCAGCGCCCGCGAATCGACCGGCCTCGACACCGTCTGGGAGCGCGTCGAAGCACACCGCACCCTGCTCGACTCGACCGGCCGGCTCGCCGCCAAGCGCCGCGAGCAGCAGGTCGACTGGACCTGGACGATGGTCCGCGACGAGCTGCTCGGCCGCCTCCACGCGGATCCCGAGGTACGGTCCCTGGCACCCACCCTCGAACAACAGGTCCGCAACGGCGAGTTGACGGCCACGCTCGCCGCGGAGCGCATCCTCGGAGTGTTCGGCGGCGGAGGGGTCTGAGGCGCGAGGCGGTCGCCGCGACCGCCCGGAGTGTCCGGCGCGCGTTCCGGACGCCGTGGACAAGGCGCTGCGGACGGTCAGGAGCTCGGCGGGCCCGGCCTGGGGCCGAGTGCGTCCGCGCGCCCGCCCAGGCCCGCGAGGTGCGCGGCCTGGTGGAGCAGGTCAATGAGCATGGGGGAGGTCAGGCGTCCCGTGAAGGTGTTGCGCCGGCTGGGGTGGTAGCAGCCGATCACATGGAGTTCGTCGTCCGCGGCCCGGCCGCCGTGTTCGCTCCGGCCCGCGTCCGCCGGCCGCGCGGCATCCGGCTCCGCGCGTCGCAGCGTCACTACGTTGCCGTGCGCGAACCGGGGCCGGGGGCGCGGCAGTCGCCAGCCGCAGTCGGAGAGGACGGGCAGGAGCGCCTGCCAGCCGAAACCCCCCAGGACAACGATCGCGCGAGGGTTCAGCAGCGTGATTTCGGCCGCCAGCCACGGTCGGCACGTGTCCCGCTCCGCGGGTGTCGGCTTGTTCGCGGGAGGAGCGCAGTGGACGGGGGAGGTCACCCGCACCCCGTACAGCTCGAGGCCGTCGTCGGCCGCGGTGGCGGTGGGCCGAGAGGCGAGGCCTGCAGCGTGCAGGGCCGCGAAGAGGAAGTCGCCCGAAGCGTCGCCGGTGAACATACGGCCCGTCCGGTTGGCGCCGTGAGCGGCCGGAGCGAGCCCGACCACCGCCAGGGGGGCATCGTGCGGACCGAACCCCGGCACCGGCCTGCCCCAGTACTCCCAGCCCTGGAAGCCTGCTCGTTTCGTCGCGGCGACCTTCTCGCGCCAGGCGACAAGGCGCGGACAGGCCCGGCATCCGATCAGGTGGCCGTCCAGCTCACCGAGCCCGCCGCAGCGCGCCGCGTGGAACACGGGGAAGCGGCGATCCCCGGCGGAGGGCCGCGGACCTGTGGCGCCGACCTCGTGCATGGGCCCACGCTACCGGTGTGGTCCCTCCGGTCTCCACGACCGCACGGCGGTGCCGCTCGCGCGTTCGCGCACCCGGTTTCGCCCGGTCGGGACGGCCTCGGCGAAGATGGGGCCACGTCCCGTTGGCCGTCCCAGCACAGGAGTGCCCCCGCAGATGCCCGCTTCCGGTTCCCCCCACGGTGCCAAGCCGCCGACGATCGCCGATGTCGCGCGCGTCGCGGGTGTGTCGCGTACGACGGTCTCGCACGCGCTCAACGGGCTCGGCAAGGTGGATCCCCGCACCAGGGAGCGCATCAAGCAGACCGCCCTGGAACTCGGCTACCGGCCCAACTTGCGTGCACAGCGCCTGCGTACCGGCCAGGCGAAGGCCATCGCGCTGGTGTCGTCCATGCCGTTCGCGGTGGCCGGCGGCCCGTCGCGGCTCGGGTTCTACATGGAGGTGGCCGCCGCGGCCGCGGAGAGCGCCCTCGTCCACGGTTATGCGCTGGTGTTGGTGCCGCCCGTGCGGTCCGGGTCAGCGCTCTACTCCCTCGACATCGACGGGGCCATCGTCGTCGAACCCGACGTCGACGACGCGGCGGCGACGCAACTGCGCGAGCGGGGGCTGCCGTACGTCGCCCTGGGCCGGCCGGTCGCGGCGGACGACGACGCGCCCTATGTGGATCTGTGGGGCGAGCGGGTGACGAGCGTGCTCCTCACGCATCTGCGGGAGCAGGGGGCCCGGCATCCGGCGCTCGTCGTGGGCTCGGGCTCGCGGCACTCGTCGGTCGACGCCCGCGCCGCGTACGAACGGCTGGCCGCCGAGCACGGCTGGGCCCCCGTCGTCGAGGCATGGCCCGAGACGGGGGGCGAGGACGAGGCGTACGAGCGCTGCAAGGCGCTGCTGGCCGCGCACCCCGAGACCGACGCGGTCTGCGCCCTGGTGGACGCCTTCGCCGTCGGGGCGGTACGGGCCATCCGGGACAGCGGGCGCTCCATCCCCGACGACGTCATGGTCGCCACCCGCTACGACGGGCTGCGCGCCCGCACCTGCCAACCCCCTCTGACGGCGGTCGACCTGCACCTGGACCGGGCCGCGTCCGACGCGGTGGAACTGCTCCTCGCAGGGCTGCGCGGCGCCGCGACCGCACCCTGCGCGGCGCCGCCGCCCGCCCCGACCCTGGTCCCGCGCGCCTCCTCGCTCAGGGACCCGCGATGAGCACGGTGCCGGAGACCAGCGCGAAGACCAGCACGAACAGCCGCATCCGACGGGCATCGATGCGCTGATGCACCAACCGGCTCAGCCAGGCCCCCGCGGCGATCGCCGGAAGCAGTGCGATCGCCCAGCCCAGATCCGCGACGCGCCCCCGCCCCGTGGCGAACAGAAGGGCGAGCGAGGCCACTTCACCCACCAGGAAGCAGGCGGCGACGGTGGAGCGGAGCTCGGCGGGCGGCCGGTGCTGATAGACCAGGGCCAGCGGCGGGCCGCCGACCCCGGTCGCGGTCTCCGTGAGGCCCGTGACCAGGCCCGCCCCGACGTACGCAGCACGGTTGGGCGCGAAGGCCGGTGCGGCCAGGCTCACCAGCGCCGCCGCGACCGTGGCACCGCCGACGAACAGCCCGATGCTGCGGTCCGGGATGAGCCAGAGCAGCGCGAGCCCGCCCGGCGTGGCGGCGATCCGGGCCACCGTGATCCAGCGGGCCCCGCGCAGATCGAGCGAGGCCCGTTCGCGCCAGGCGACGTACAGGTTGAGCGGGATCATCGACGCGAGGACGAAGACGGGCAGGAGCGAGGGATCGACGATGCCGGCCACCGGTGCGACGACCAGCGCGAAGCCGAGCCCGCTGCCGCCCTGGACGAATGCGGCGATCCCCACCGTGATGGCCAGGACGACCAGGGTCTGCGTGGTCACTGTGCGGTGCTCCGGTTCCGTGCTGGGGCGTTCTGCGCGGGGATGCCGCCTGCCTGGGTGAGGGGGTGCGCTGTGGTCGTGCGGGCGGCCGGGGGCCGGGCGGTCGCCGCTGTGCGGGCAGCCGTCGAGGTGGGGTGGGCGCGGGTGATGGGCGCCCTTGCGACGGCGGTACGCGCCAGCGCGGCGGCGCGGCGCACGAGCGCGGGGCCGTCCCAGTCGACGGGCCGGCCGTGCCACAGACGCAGCCGGCCGGCCACGAAGACGGCGCTGATCTGGTCCCGGTTGCCGCGCCGCACCAACTCCCAGGGCAGGTCCCAGGACAGCGCGAGTTCCGGCGTGGACACGTCCACCAGGAGGAAGTCGGCGGCCATGCCGACGCCGACGGCACCGGTGTGGCCGCCGAGGCCGACGGCGTCCGCGCCTCCTGTGGTGGCATGCTCCAGCCAGGTATGGCCCGCTCCGCAGGACGAGTCGCCCGTGGCGAGGCCGTACGTGAGGCGCTGCGCGAACTCGGCCGCGTCGGCGAGGCGGAACCCGTCGCCGCGGGTTCCGTCGCTGCCGATCCCGAAGCGGACGCCCCGCTCGGCGAGGGCGGTCGCGGGGGCCACCGCGTTGCCCTTCCAGGCACTGGCGACGGGGTTGTAGCTGACGGCCGTTCCCGTGTCGGCCAGGAGCGACACCTCGCGGGGTGACAGGAGGGTGGTGTGGGCGGCCAGGAGATGGGGGCCGAGCGCGTCGACGCCGTGGAGATGTTCCAGGGGGCGCAGGCCGTGGCGCAGCAGGGAGCGTTCGACCGCCGCGAGATGCTCGTTGACGTGCATCTGGACGACCGCTCCGGCCTCGGTGGCGAGTCGGCCGGTCGCGTGCAGGGTGGCGTTGGTGGCGGCCTCGGGGATGGAGATCGCGAGGGAGGGGTGGATGAGCGGATCGTCGCTGTACGCGGCCAGGTGCTTCTCGGCCCGTTCGAGCACCGCGGCGGAATCGGCGCCTTCATGGGCGTCGTCGCAGATCAGTCCGAGGACGCAGCGGATCCCGGCGTCCCGCGCGGCGCAGGCGACGACGTCGGTGTCCACATCGGCGCGCGTGCCGGCGTCGGTGACGGTGGTGAACCCGCCGCGCAGCGACTCCAACGCGGCGAGCTTGGCCGCCACATACGCCGACTCCTCGTCCAGGGCGCCTTCGAGCGGCACCCACACCCGGCGGAATATCTCGGAGGGTTCGCCGAAGGCGAGGGCCGCGCCGAAGCTCTGGGTCAGATGGTGATGGCTGTCGACGAAGCCCGGCATGAGCAGGTGGCCCGGCAGGCGCAGGGCCTGGAGATGCGGATAGGCGCGCTCCAGTTCCTCGGTCGGTCCCACCGCCTCGAAGGAGCCGGCGCAGACGACCACCGCGTACAGCTCGACGACTCCTTCCGGCAGCAGGACCGCGTCGGGGATGAGGAGGAGGGGGCCGCTGGTGCGCAGCCGTTCCTGGATGAGCTCGTTCATCGGTTGCCTTCGGTGCGCAGATCGGGGCGTAGGGACAGCCGGCCGGCGAGGGCCGGTCCGACGTGGTGGAAGAGGATGTTGAGGAAGGCCGCGACGAACGCGCCGACCGCGACACCGCTTTCGAGCAGGATGCGGACGGTCGAGGGGAAGCCCTGGTAGACGTCGGGTACGAGGATGGGCAGCAGCCCGAGCGCGAGGGCGACGGCGCAGATGAACGTGTTGGTGTGCCGGTCGAGATCGCAGCGGGCGAGCATCTGCACGCCGAGCACGGTGATCACCGCGAACACGACCATGGCGGTGCCTCCGACCACCGCGGCCGGGACGACGCTGATGGCCCGGGTCACCGGCGCGAGGAACCCGATGGCGATGAGGACCACTCCGGCGGCCGCCGTGACGTAGCGGCTGCGCACCCCCGTGACGCGGACGATCCCGATGTTCTCCCCGCTCGTCACCATCAACGGCATCCCGAACACGCCGCCGAGCGCCGAGACGAGCGCGTCCCCGCGGATCGTCCGGGGCACGGCCACCCGCTGGTCGATCTCCTTGCCCACCGCCTCGGCGTTGATGACGGTCTGGCCGGTGGCCTCGGCCATGGACGCCAGGCTGTAGAGCATGAGCGGCAGGGCCGCCAGTACGTCGAACCGGGGCGAGCCGAACGGCACGAGCCGCGGCACGTCGAGCCAGCCGCCCTGGCTGAGGTGCCCGAGGCTCACGTCTCCGAGCAGCAGCGCGAGGACCGTACCGGCGATCAGGCCGAGCATGACGGAGAGCTGGCGCAGGACTCCGCGCAGGAGCAGGTGGCCGAGAACCGTGAACCCGATGGTTGCCAGGCCGAGCCCGAGCCGGCCCGGATCTGCGAAGCCTTGCTCGCCGGGGCGCCCCGTGACCAGGCCTGCCCCGACCTTCACCAGATTCACGCCGACGATGACGATCATCGTGCCGATGACGAGGGGCGGGAAGTACTTCAACAGCCGTGCGAAGACCGGCAGTACGGCGAAGGTGAAGACGGCCGTGAGGATGACCGCCCCCGTCGCGACGCGCAGGCCGTGCTCGTCGGCGATGGCCAGGAACAGGACCAGCGGCGCACCGCCCGGCAGCATGACGAAGGGCAGCCGGGGCCCGAACTTCCACAGCCCGAGCGACTGGACCAACGAGCCCAGGCCGGACAGGACGAAGGCGGCGGAGAGCAGATCGACGGTGAGACCCGCGTCCAGCCGCAGCGTGGCGCTCATCAGGAAGATGGCGGAGATGGGGGTGGCGGCCATGACCAGCACGTGCTGCACACCGAAGAGCAGGATCCGCCCCAACGGGCGTGACGCGTCGACGGGATGGGGCGCCGCCCGCTCCGCGTCGGCTGCGGTGCGGGCTGCTGCGGGGGCTGTGTCCGCCGGGTCGGCGGGGGTCGGGGAGTCCGGGGCGGTGACGCGGGCGGGGGCTGGGGGCGGGATGCGGCGGGGACGGGACACGTGCGAGCTCCGTTCGGGTCGCGAGCGCGGAATTCAGCCGTGGACCGGCCCGGACGGGAGCCACATGCGATCGGCCAAATCGATTTGGCCGCCAGTATGGGGAGCCCGAAGAAGCGGCGTCAAGGGTGGATGTCGGCGGAGGTTGGGGGAGGGGGACCAGTTCTCGGCGCGCACCGGCGCCGCTTGTGCGGTGACGGTGTCGGCGGGGGCGAGGGAGGTCATGGCCGGGCCTCAAGGACCGCCATGGCCGCCGCCCACCGCCCCCGCCCGCCGCGACCTCACGACCACACCCCACGCCGAACACCCATCCGAGCCGCTATCGGCTCCGCACGGTGCAGCAGCATCACCAGCGGTCAAGGGGGACGGCGAGAGCCATGGCCCAGGGGGCCCAGTCGCAGGGAAAACCCTTCATGGTGATCAGTCCGGCAAGGTCGGGGAGGTCGTCGGCTCCTCCCCGGGGAGCGGCTGCCTTCGGCCGCCCGGCGGTGGTCGGGAGCGAGCGGTCCCGCCGTGGCCGTCCCCGAGCGAGCGCCGGTAGCGGGCCTGCACGGCCGGCGGAAGGCCGGGGCAGAGACCGGGTGAGGTGGTGGTCTCGACGATGTGGTCGGCCGTCGCTCCCATCATGGTGACCGGGGCTCGTCCGGCATGCGCGGGCGCGCTAGACCAGTCCTCGCCCGGCGGCGTGCACCTGGTCCGGCGTGAGCGGGAGTTCCCTGAAGCGGATGCCGGTCGCGTGGTGCACCGCGTTGCCGATCGCGGCGGCCGTTCCGACGATGCCGATCTCCCCGATGCCCTTGCTTCCCATCGGGTTGAGGTGGGCGTCCTCCTCGTCGATCCAGTGCGCCTCCACCTCGGGCACGTCGGCGTGCGCCGGGACGTGGTAGCCCGCGAGGTCGCTGCCGAGGAAGGCGCCCGACGCCGGGTCCACGCGGCCGCCCTCGGTGAGCGCCATGCCGAGCCCCATCACCATGCCGCCGATGAACTGCGACCCGGCGGTCCGCGGATTGAGGATGCGCCCCGCCGCGTACACGCCGAGCAGGCGGCGCACGCGTACCTCGCCCGTGTCCGTGTCCACGCCCACCTCGGCGAAGTGGGCACCGAAGGCGTGGCGCGCGTACGGGGACTCCGCGTCCGCCGTGCCCCTGGTGTCCGCGGAGGCCGTCAGCCCCTCGGGGGGCAAGGGGCCGGAGCGCTCGTGGAGTCGGCGGGCCAGGGAGCGGCATGCCTCGTGCACGGCCCAGCCCCAGGACGCGGTGCCGGACGAGCCTCCCGCGAGCGGGGCCTTGGGAAGTCCCGTGGTGCCGATCTCCGTACGGACCGCCTCGGCGCCGACGCCGAGCGCCTCGGCCGCGATCTGCGCAAGGACGGTCCGGGCGCCGGTGCCGATGTCGGTGGCGTTGATCCGCACCACGTGGAGCCCGTCGGGGTGGGCGGTGACGGTAGCGCGGCTGGGCGAGACCAGCACCGGGTAGGTGGCGGCGGCCACGCCGGTCCCGGTCAGCCACGCCCCCGAACGCCGGACCCCCGCACGGTGGTCACGTTCGGCCCAGCCGAAGCGCTTCGCGCCCTCGCGCAGGCACTCGACGAGGTGCCGGCTGCTGAACGGACGGCCGCTGTCGGGCTCTTCGTCCGGCTCGTTGCGCGTCCGCAGCTCGATGGGGTCCATGGCGAGCGCGCAGGCGAGTTCGTCGACGGCGGACTCCAGGGCGTACATGCCCGGCGCCTCCCCGGGCGCCCGCATCCAGGACGGGGTGGGCACGTCCAGCGCGGCCACCCGGTGGGCGGTGAGGCTGTTCGCGCCGGCGTACATCACGCGCCCGGGCACCGCAGCCTGCTCGACGAACTCCTTGATCCGGGAGGTGTGCGTGGTCACCTCGTGGATCAGCGAGGTGAGTGTGCCGTCCGGCTCGGCGCCGAGCCGCAGGCGGTGGTCGGTCGGTGCGCGGTGGCCGACGAGCTCCGTCAACTGCCGCCTGGTCAGGGCGAGTTTGACGGGCCGCCGGACGTGCAGGGACGCCATCGCGGCGAGCACGACGTGCGGCCGGGGCGTGCCCTTGGAGCCGAACCCGCCGCCGACGTGTTCGCACACGACGGTCACCCGTTCCTCGGGCAGCTCGAACACCTGGGCCAGGACGGCGCGTACAGGGTCGGCGCCCTGGCTCGTGTCGTACACGGTGAGGCGGCCGTCCCGCCAGCTCGCGGTCGCTCCGTGCGGCTCCATGGGGTGGTTGTACAGGGGCGGCACACGGTAGCGCGCGTCGATCTTCACCGGTGCCGCGGCGAACCGGCCCTCGGGGTCGCCCCGTCGGCGCTCGGTGGGGTGGCCGCCGTTGACCTCGTCGGGGGTGTAGGCGCCGGGCGGGTCCTCGGTGAGGACGGATTCGTGGGGCTCGGTCTCGTATGCGACGCCTACCGACCCGGCTGCGGCGCGTGCCGCTTCCAGGGTCTCGGCGACCGCCAGGGCGACCGGCCATCCGTGGTGCGGCACTTCGGAATTCTGGAGCACGGCGAGGGTCGCGTCGTCCGTGTCGGCGAGCCGGGGCGCCGAGTCCGGGGTGAGCACGGCGAGCACTCCGGGCACCTTCAGCGCGGCGGCGGTGTCGAGGGAGGCGACCCTGCCCTTGGGTACGGTGGCCGTGACCAGCCAGGCGTACACACAGCCGGGCGGCGTGTACTCCGTGGCGTACAGGGCGCCGCCGCTCACCTTCGCTCCGCCCTCACGGCGCTCGATGGGTGAACCGACTGCGTTGTGCGCTTGCGAAGCCATGACGGGTCTCCTAGCGGGTCGAACCGGGCGGCATGCCTCCTCGGAGGGGTTCAGGCCGTAGCGGTCAGCGAGCCGAGCACCTGCGCGGCGAGATCGCGGGCGAGCGACACCTTGTACGCGTTGTCCCGCAGCGGTACGGCCTCGGCCAGCTCCGCGTCGAGGGCCCGCGCGACGGCTTCGGGTGTCGGCCGCGCGCCCAGAAGGGCGGCCTCGGCACGCCGGGCGCGCCAGGGGCGATGGGCGAGGCCGCCGAAGGCGAGGCCGAGGTGGCTGACCACGCCGTCCTCCAGCCGGAGGACGGCCGCCACGGATGCGAGTGCGAAGGCGTACGAAGCTCGTTCCCGCGCCTTGCGGTAGCGGGACACCGAGCCCGGCGGCAGAGGCGGCAACACCACGGCGGTGATGAGTTCGCCGTGGCTGATCACGGTGTCCCGCTCGGGGACGTCCTCCGGCAGGCGCAGGAAGTCCGTGACCGGCACGGCCCGGCCGCCCCCGGGGCCGGCCAGTTCGACGACGGCGTCGACCGCGGCGAGGGCCACAGCGAGATCGGAGGGGTGGGTCGCGACGCAGTGCGGCGAATGACCGAGGACGGCGTGGTCGTGGTTGACGCCGTCGAGCGCCGCACAACCGCTCCCCGGAACGCGCTTGTTGCAGGGTTTCGACACGTCCTGGAAGTAGGCGCAGCGGGTGCGCTGAAGCAGGTTCCCGCCGGTGGTGGCCACGTTGCGCAGCTGGCCCGAGGCGCCGCTGAGGACGGCCTGCGACACCACGGGATACCGGTCCCGCAGCAAGGGGTGTGCGGCAAGGTCGCTGTTGCGTACGGTCGCACCGAGCCGGAGAGCACCGTCCGGCTGCTCCTCCACCTGGTCGAGCGGGAGGCGCGTGATGTCGACCAGGACCTCGGGACGCTCCACCCCGAGCTTCATCAGGTCGACCAGATTGGTGCCACCGCCCAGGTAGCGGGCCTCGCCCCGGCCGGCGTGGGCGGCGGTGGCCTCCTCCACGCTCCGGGCACGCACGTACGACACCGGCTTCACGCGATCACGTCCCGCACTGCCTCGACGATGTGGGGATAGGCGCCGCACCGGCACAGGTTGCCGCTCAGTCGTTCCCGGATCTCCTCGCCGGTCAGGCGCACCGCACTGCCCAGCCCCTGCTGCGGGTCGGTGACCGCGGAGGGCGCACCCGCCCTGGCCTCCTCCAGCATGCCGACGGCCGAACACAGCTGGCCGGGCGTGCAGTACCCGCACTGGAAGGCATCGCGGTCCAGGAACGCGCGCTGCAACGGATGGAGGTCGCCGTCCTCGCCGGCCAGGTCGGCGAGCCCCTCCACGGTCACGACCTCGGCCCCGTCCTGGGCCACGGCCAGCAGCAGACAGCTGTTGACCCGGCGGCCGTCCACCAGGACCGTGCACGCCCCGCACTGACCGTGGTCGCAGCCCTTCTTCGACCCGGTCAGGGCGAGTCGCTCGCGCAGCAGGTCAAGCAGTGTGGTGCGGTGGTCCACCTCGGTGGTGTGGCTGAAGCCGTTCACCCGCAGGGCAACCCGTGACTCGGTGGCACCGGCCGGCGAATCCGCTGGGCCGGGCCAGGGCGCATGCCGGACCGCCTGCGCTGATGCGCCGGCGTGGGATTCCTCGCTGCTGTCCATCGTTGCCTGTTCCTCGATCCGGATGGTCGGCGGCGGCTCACCGCACACCCACCCTCATACAGCCCGGCCCGCCCGGCATCTCGACATCGGTCCGAGCCCGGTGACATGAGCGGGGCGGCCCGTGCGGGCCGCCCCGCTCATGGGCACGCGCCCATTCAGCCCTTCTCCGCCCGGAACATTGAGGCGTGCTTCTCCAGGTCCGCGGTCGGGGTGATGAGCAGGTCCTGGCTTACCGGGGCGGGCCGGCGGCACGGCCGTCCGGGTTCACGCCGAGCGCCGCGGCGCGCTTTGTGGCGGGATCGATCACACGGCGCCCTCGTTCACCGGGCCGGGGCGGATGGCGGAGGGGCAGACGCCGTACGGCGGATTGCGACGACGGCCGCGTCGTCGTCGAGGTGTGCGTGGACGTGGGCCAGCAGGTCGGCCTGGAGATGACTCAGGAATGCGTCGGGGTCGTCCGTGGTCCACTGTGGCGCGCGCTCGGTAAATGGGTAGAAACGTCCGTCGGTGTTGCGTGCCTCGACGACGCCGTCGGTGTAGAGGAGCAGCAGGTCGCCGGGCTCGAACGGGAACGTCTGGACGTCGTAGTCGGCGATGCCGAAAGCCCCGCCGAATCCGATCGGAAGGTGGCTCGCCTCGGCCACGAGCGGGATGAGCCGATTCCCGCGGAGGAGGAGCGGCGGCGGGTGACCGCAGCTGATGAGGTGGACGACCGGATCGTGGTCGGGGATGTCGAGCAGCATGGCGGTGGCGAAGTCTTCGACGGTGTCCTGTTCGGTCTGTGACCGCCACTGTCTGGTGTCCCAGCGGAACGCGGCGTCCAGGTGGACGGCGAGGCGGGGCAAGGTGGCCTGCCGATGGGCGGCTGCGCGGAAGGCGCCGAGCAGCAGGGCGGTGTTGCTGATGGCGCCCAGCCCACTGCCGCGCACATCGCCGATGAGGAGCCGGGTGCTGTGGTGGGAGGTGCGTGCGGCGGCGTAGAGGTCTCCGCCCAGCTCGGCTTCCTCCTCGGCGGGGATGTACAAGCCGGCGATCTGCAGCGGGCCGGCGCGTGAGGGCAGCGGCTGCAACAGCACTCTTTGGGCCGCCTCGGCCACCGACCGTACCTGGTGCAGCTGCTGCTCGCGTCGGCCCCGCACCACGCAGACGGCGACACAGACGGCCGAGACGACGACCAGGGCAGCGATCTGAGCCTGGACGTTGGCGGTGTCTGCGACTCCCCTGAGCACGCCGATCAACACCTGGGCCGCAATCGCAAGAGCCCCCATCACCGCCGTCGTACGGGCACCGGCCAACGCCACCGTGATGGCGGGCGCTGCCACGAGCAGTGGACCGAGGTGGACGTGCGGTGGAGACAACACATCCACTACGCACACGGTGACGATCAGCCCGAGCGGGATCATCAGCAGCACGGGCGCGTGCTCCGGCTGCCAGGAAGTCCGGGCGTCCAACCATGCTCGAAGGGCCATGCCTCAAGCCTTCCACCCGCGTCGGCGAGGAGTGGACGCGGCGCTCCGGGGACCCCTGTCCTGGCTGTGTGAGACGGGACAACAACGCCAAGCCTGCCCCACTGCCTCCCGCCGCGACCAGGTGATCGCGGGGGTCGGCGTGTGCGCGGGCGATCCGGTCAGGGCGCCCGGCCGAGGCAGGCGGACCCCCGTTCGCCTCTGCGAGGCGGGCACCGAAGCCGTCTGCGTCCTCCCACATACCGGTACGCGTCGGACCGGGAGAGACGGTGTTCACACGTACACCCTGGGGGCCGAACTCCTCGGACAGCGCCTTGCCGAACGCGTTGAGACCCGCCTTCGCGACGCCGTACTCGATCGGGCCCGTGCCGGGCAGACGGGCGCTCATCGACGAGATGTTCACCACCGAACCGCGGCGCTCCAGGATGCTCGGCAGCAGCCGACGGGTGACCCGGACCGTGCCGAACAGGTTGACCTCGAAGCTCTGCGCCCACAGGGCGTCGTCGGTCGCGAGGAACCCGTTGAGGGTAAACGTGTCGCCGCCGCCCAGATTGTTGACCAGGAAGTCCACCCCGCCGAGTTCCGCGAGCGCCTGCGCCCCCAACTCCTCGGCACCTTCCGGCGTGCTCAGGTCGACCGCGACCGGGTGGGCGCCGGCCTCCTTCAGTTCGGCCGTGATCGTGCGGGCCGCACCCACCACGCGGACCCCCTCACCAGCTCGTCACCACGCTTCTCGACGGCCCGTCCGTGCGGGCAGCATTCTGCTGACCCCGAGGAGCGCACCGGGCATCGGCGTCCGGACGGCGAAAGGTGACGGTCGGTGCGGAACTGTGGATCGAGCCGCAGGCATCGGAACGGGCCTGTCACAAGCTCGCCGACATCGCGGCGGAACTCCGCGACGCCGCCCGCCCGCTGCGTTCGCCCGGGACGGTGCCCATAGGCGTGACGCTGATGGCTATCCCCATGCGGGAAGGCTGATCATCGCGCCGAGCGGGCGATCCCGACGCGGGCTTCGGGTACGGCACCCGGTGGGCTCGGCCCACGTCGAGAAGTTCGACCCACTGCGACGGCCCCGCAAGCCGGCCCGAACTGACTCAGTTCCGCAGCTCCGTCAGGAACTCGATCAGCGCAGCGTTGACTTCCTCGGGTCGCTCTTGCTGGGTCCAGTGGCCGCAGCCCGGCAGCATGATCGGCTCGCGGCGCAGGTTGGGCATCAACTCGGGGAGCATTGCGATGAGTTCGGGCGTACCCGGGAAGGCCGGGACCAGGTCGCGGTCGCCGTACATGTACAGCGCGGGCGGACTGACGGCCGCGCCGTGCCAGGCGGCGGTCAGTTCCCAGTTGCGGTCCAGGTTGCGGTACCAGTTCAGGGCGCCGGTGAAGCCCTTGGCGTAGCTTTCGGTGAGCTCGTCCAGGTCCTGCTCGGTGAGCCAGTCCGGCAGCACCTCGGGATCGGTCATGTCCGCGAGCCAGCCGTGCGCCGGGTCGGCCACCAGGCCCTGGTCGGGGCGACCGGCAGTGGGGGCGTCACCGGAGCCGGAGTAGAACAGCTTGCGCAGGGCGGTGCGGGGGTCCTTGGCGAACTCGGCGTCGGCGACCCCGGGCCGGTTGAAGTAGTTCCAGTAGAACCGCCCGCCGAACCGCTCCTGCATGGCTACGAGCGGCGGGCGGTCCCCGCGGAACGGCGGTGGCACGCTCAGCCCCGCCACTCCGCGCACCACGTCGGGCCGCAGCAGCGCGGTGTGCCAGGCCACCGGTGCACCCCAGTCGTGCCCGACGACGAAGGCCTCCTTCTCCCCCAGAGCGTGGATCAGCCCGATCACATCACCGACGAGATGGAGGATGCTGTACGCCTCCACGCTCTCCGGGTGATCACTGCGGCCATACCCGCGCTGGTCGGGGGCGACCACCCGGAACCCGGCGGCGGCCAGCGGTGCGAACTGGTGGCGCCAGGAGTGCCAGGACTCGGGAAAGCCGTGCAGCAGCACGACGAGCGGCCCCTCGCCCTCCTCCGCGATGTGCAGCCGGATACCGTTCACGTCGATCATGCGATGCTCAACCATGAGACGAACATACGCCTGTACGGCACACGCAACTGGCCCGGCCCTGAACTCGCGCTGCCGTGCCCGGAACTGACCTGCCCGCCGCAGGGCCGAACCGCGTACCGGGTGGGAGCCACGATCCAGCGGGCGCCGTGCGTGCCGCGCGTTGCCGAGCCCGGCGGCGGAGCGTCGGCAGAGATGCCCACCCGTTGTCCAGGTGAAGTCGTCATTGGATTCCCAGCCCTGGCGCCGGTCCTCGGAGTTCGCCGGTACCCGCTCCCGCAGACGTGAGGCCCCGCCGCATCGGCAACGACGCCCAGAGCCACCGGGCGGCGGGAAACCGCCAACAGCGACCCGCTGTGGAACCACAGGCCACTCCCACGCCATGACTGCATCAGGGGGCCTGGTGACGGGCGGGACGAGACCGGCGACGGCGGATACGGGGGACTGATGGCGGGACGGGGTGCATCGAGGGTCGAGCAGGAGCTGATCGACGCGCAGCGGGAGGCCGATCACTACCGCCGGCTCGCGCGCGCCGACCCTGACCAGTACCTTTCCGGATTCGCGCCACGGCTCTACCAGGTCTGCGACCTGCTCACCCAACTCCCGGAGCAGCACGAGGAGTTGGCCGCACTTCTCGGAGAGCTGGTGGAGGTGAGCCGACGACTGGCCGCGTCGGACCCGCATCGCCGGCTGCCCGGCCTCGCGCTGTCGCTGGGGCAGCTGGCCCGAGTCACCGGATTGCTGGGGCGCCGGAGCGAGGCGGTCGCCCCCGCCGAGGAAGCGGTCCGCATCCACCACGAGCTCGCCCGCGAGGACGAGTCACACCTTCCCGATCTGGCCGACTCGCTGACCAACCTCGGAAACCAGCTGGCCGAACTGGGCCGGCACCACGAGGCCCTCGACCACATACGAGAGGCAGTTGAGGTACGGCGCCGCCTGGCCGACCGCCGCCCCAACGCGGTCGACCTCGCAGCCGAACTCGCCTCCGCTCTGGTGGACTTGGGAGTGAAGCTCGGCGAAATGGGCCGCCATGGGGACGCCGTCGACACGCTGCGCGACGCGATCGGCCGGTATCGCGCGATCTCCGGCGCGCGGCCCGCCACCGACCTGCCCCACCACTGGGTGGCCCTGCTGTCCATCAGCCGCGAGCTCGCCCACCAGGACCGCGCCGCCGAATCCGGTCCGTATCTCCAGGAGGCCGCGGTCCTCTACCGCAGGCTCGCCCGCAGCAGCCCGGACTTCCTCGCCTTCATGACCGCGATGCTGCGCAGGTACGGATTCAGGCTCACCGAAGACGGCCTGATCGTGCGGTCCGAAACTGGGGCCCGGCGCTCCGCGGCCCCCGGCCCTTCGCCACTCGCCCGCATCCAGAGCCTCAACGAGCAGGGTCTTCGGCTGGCCTCGAACGGCAGCCTCGGTCTGGCCCTCGGCATGCTCCGCGACGCCGTCGCCCTGGCCCGGCAGGCCGCCGAGACCACCCCGGCCCTGGTCATCGCGCTGGCGCGTTCCCTGCACAACCTCGGACTGGTGCAGGCCTGGAGCGGCCGCCCCGCCGAATCGCTCGCGTCCTGCGCCGAGGCGGTGCGCCTGTGCCGCCGCAGCCTGTCCGCCGCTCCTCACCTCGTACGCCCGCTGCTCGCCGACGCACTCGACACACTCGGCAACCGTCTCGCCTCGCTCGGTCGCCACCATGACGCACTCGCCGCCTCGCAGGAATCCGTCGCCCTGCACCGACAGCTCGCCGACGCCGACCCGACCGCCCACCTGGCCGGGCTCGCCCGCTCGCTGAACAACCTCGGCATCCGCCTCACCGACGCCGACCGTCACAACGACGCGCTCGCCGCCACGCGTGAAGTGGTGGAAATCCACCGGCGGTTGAGCGCGGCAGAGCCCGGCGGTCACCTGCCCGGGCTCATCCACGGCCTCTCCAATCTCGGCCTGCGGCTGGCCCGGGTCGGACGCGACGACGAGGTGCTCGCCCCCACCATGGAAGCCGTGGAACTCCTGGACCAGGATCCCCCGCTGGGCCCCGGCAACGATGTCGAAAACCTGGCGGAGTCCCTTGCCTGGCTCGGCTGGTGGCTGCGCAGACACGCCCACCGCAAGGAGGCACGCGCCGTCACCCGCGCCGCCAAGGTGCTGCGCCGCAAGACGGATGGGTGAAGCCGGCCGGAGCTGCGGGGACGGCTCGCTGACCTGGGTGACGGGTGGAATCGCCTGATGCGACGTTGAGTTGGTCGGCCCCTGGTCCGGATCTTGGTCGGTCGCCCCCTGCGTGTGGGGGGAGGCTTCCCTCTGGTCCCACATGGCACAGGTGGGCCAGGCCGCCCTCTGGCGTCCACGTGGTCCAGGGCGGGGCCGTTTGCGCAGGTAGCGGCCCCGTACTCCAGGTGCGTCGACGGTGTTGGTGAGACGCTTGTGAGACTTGGTGACAGATGAGGCCCCCGTCGGCAGAGGCGTCGGCGGGGACCTCTGCGTTCGGGTCCCGAGCGTCCGCTGGGATGGCCAGCATCGAGGGCACGCGCCGCAGTAGGCGTCTGTTATGTGCGCAAGCGCACATTTCGCGCTGGTACAGATCACGCGTTGCGCGGGGCGGGGGTGTGCCTCGCGGGGGTTCACTGGTGCACAGGTAGCGGTGTGCTGGCGTTGGGCGGCTGGGAAGAATGGTAGTGATACTGCCGTCAACCGGCCCCTGGCTCCTGTAATTTCTGGCCGAAGTGTCCCAACCATCCTCCGTCGATCACCGGTGCAGGGCAGTGCGCGCAGGACCTGTCTCGGGGGAGTGTGTCTAGAGGACTGCCTTGGATGAGGAATGTGCACGCTCACTGACGACCGCTCCTCCAGGCCAGTGGCGACGCTGGCGTGAAACTACCGAAGGCGGTGGTTGAACGATCGCTGCGAATGCTGTTCCCTTCAATTTCCCTGAGGGTGCTGAGGAGGTGATTCTCGGTGTCGACACGCATCGGGATACTCATGTAGCCGCTGTGATTTCTGCGATGGGGAAGACTCTTGCCGTGGAGAGCTTCCCGGCTACCGCGGCCGGACATTCCCAACTCATCCAGTGGGCAGCCCGGTGAGGTGCTGTGCGGCGTGCCGGGGTGGAGGGATCAGGCAATTACGGGGCAGCCCTTTCCCGGCATTTGCTGTCGCGGGGGATTGACGTTGTCGAGGCCCCTGGGCCGGGCCGTTCGGCTCGTCGTCGGCGGAGTAAGTCTGATCAGGGCGACGCACAGGCCGCTACCTGTGCTGTGCTCAGTGGCCGCGCCTGCTCTCGCGTAAAGGCGGGGAACGGTCCGGTGGAGATGGCCGGTATATACAACGTGGCCAGGGATTCCGCCGTGAACCCGTACCCAGGCTGTCAATCAGCTCAAGGCGATCCTGGTCACGGCCGAGCCGGCCCTGCGGGAAGAGCTGGCGGAATTGAAGCGTCGAGCGCTGATCCGGTCGTGTGCAAACCTCGGCGAAGACGACGCGAATGACGATCCTGTGGTGCGGGCTCCGAGGTTCACGTTGCGCGCACTGGCTGAGCGCATTGAGCAACTCACCGTGCAGGCCCAGGAACTGGAGTAGCGTCTGGCCGAGGTGATCGAGTTGTATTACCCCGCATTGTTCGCTGCGGCGGGGATCGGGCCACGGAGCGCCGCCGTTTTGTTGATCACGATGGGAGACAACGTCGGACGCGTGCGCAGCGAGGCGTTGTTCGCTGCGTTGTGCGGGGCAAGCCCGGTTGAATACTCCTCCGGCGGCAGATGCCATCGTCCGCTCAACCGCGGCGGAAACCGGCAGGCCAACGCTGCCCTGTACCGGATCGTGCTGACCCGGCTGCGCTGGGACCCGCGTACGCAGGCGTATTACGAGCGGCGTGTGGCGGAAGGGAAGACCCGGCGCGAGATCATTCGCTGCCTGAAGCGGTACGTAGCCCGGGAGGCTTCCATCTGGTGTGTCGCGTGTCCACAGGCCCGATGCCCTTACAGCAGCTGGGCAAATGAGTGGAGGGCTCCATGTCCTGTCTGGCAGGAGCGTTGGGTGCGGTCGGAGCGTCGTCACGCCCCTGATCACCACGGGAGGTAATCGAACACCCTTGCGTCGGCAGGGAGAACCCGAGTGCCGGACTCCCTTGGGCATGCCGGTGCGGAACACCCCCCTCTGCGGGAGTGTTTCACGGTGTGGTGTCGGCGGGCCCCGCGTCCTGGTGTCCTCCCCGCTGATGCGGGGCGTTCCGCGTGCCGGGTGGTCCTTGCCAACGTCGAGGAGGTCCTCCCCGCTTCGCGGTAGACGGCGGCAGGACGGAGCGCTGCAGAACGCGCTCACTCCAGTACTCCGCTGAGCAGGCCGGACCCGCTAGGAGGTCCAGCATTTCCCGCGGGCTGGCCCCCGTGCCGATGAGAGTGCGGTCGCTGTCACGCTAACTGTCACCCCCGCTGCCGGCAGGGTCCGGTTGCTGCCCGGCTGATCTACGTCACTGGCATGGCGGTTGGTAAGGGCGGTCCGGCAGGTACTTCTTCCAGTCCTGCTCGGAGATGGGGTCACCGACCGCGTTGCAGAGGTCTGCGATGACGTGCTGCGGGTCGGTGTCCCACAGGTCGATGCCCGCGGAGGCGCGGACGACGGCGAGGGTCTTGCTGTCGGGGGTGAATGCCAGGGAGTAGAAGGCCGATGCGGTCGGCATGTAGAACTGCCGGGTGGGCGAGGCCCAGTCGCTCACGTCCCAGATCTCGGGGCGGGCGTGGATGTCCTTGTCGTATGTGATCAGGGCGATGCGGGTCCCGTCGGGGCTGAACGCCAGTGGGCCGCCGAGGCTGCCGATGGACACTTTGACGGGGGAACCGACGAGGTGGTCGCTGCGGACGTCCCACAGCTGGAGCGTTCCGGTGTCGTCGTAGAGCGCGAAGAGTTTTCCATCCGGCCGGAAGGCGAAATGAGCGAAGTTGGTGCCGGTGGGCAGGCGCATCGACCATGACGCGGCCGGGTGCGCGGGATCGACGACGTTCCAACTGCGCACCAGCGGCCCCGCGGTCGGGCGGGCCGCCTTCGTGTCGCCCTGGACGGATTCGTTCATGACCAGCGATCTGCCGTCCGGGGAAAAGCCGAGTCCGTACCCCGTCGTCTCGATCGTGGAGAGGCGCCGCGGATGGCGGGGGTCGGCGATGTCGTAGAGCTGGACGACCTGGGGCTTGGGGTTACCGGCCACGACGCCGTTGGAGTCGGAGACGGCCAGGAGGGGCTTGGTCGGGCTGAAGGCCAGAGCCCCCACACCGTTGTTCAGGTCGATCACGCCCAGCTTCTCTTCCGGACTGGCGGTGCTGCGCAGGAACAGATTGGCGTATGTGTCCTTGCCCTGCTTGTACACCTCGGTGTCGGCGAGGAGCTTGCCGTCCGGGCTGAGGGCGATGTCCTGTCCCGTGCCCATGTTGGGAGCGTCCGTCGTGGCCAACAAGTTGGACTGCAATTGCTGGAGGTTGAGATCCCGCAGCCAGTTCGCGCCCACGCCCTGATAGGCGAGAAGCAGCTTCTTCCCGGACATTGCGAGGGAGAGATGACTCCCGGTTCCGGGCGCCGGCGGTATGAATCCCACTGCCCCCGGCTGGGACCCGTTGGAGAGGTCCCAGACCTGGACGCCGCGGTCGGTGGCCTTGAGCAGCTGTTCGGCGTTGCCGGGGGCGAACAGGGCCACACCGCCGTTCAAGCCGTTGGCGGTGTTCGACGCGCCCGGCAGGACCGCGTCGGTTCCGTAGGTGTAGATCCAGAGTTTCCAGCTGGCGCCGCAACTCGCGACGATCCGTTTGCTGTTCGAGGCGAACGCCATCGAGGTCACACTCTCGGAGCATCTGTTGGAGCCGGACGACACGCCTTTGTCCGCTGCCACGACCTGCCGGGGAGCCCGCGGGTCGTCGAGTGTCCACAGGGCCAGGTCGTCACTGGGCGCGAGGACGTCCTTTTTCTTCGGTTCCTCGGCAGGTGCCGTCAGCAGTCCGCCCGAACTGTCGAAGGCGATCCGGTGCAGTGGCCGGATGTGCCCGTCGGGGTAGGAGGACGTGTACGGCGCTGCGCGCAGTGTGGCGACGGGTGTGGTGCTGGCTTCCTTCCATAGCCGTACCTGCCCGTCGGTGCTCGCGCTTGCGAGCAGACCGCGCTGGGGGGAGACGGCCAGGGAGTCGACTTGCTTGCCGTTGCCCGGGAGCGGGGACAGGGCGTGCGGTGCCGCTGGATCGCCGGTGTCCCAGCGGCGGATCTCGCCCGCCGAGGTGCCGGCGAGGAGGGTGCGCCCGTCCGTGCTGAAGGCCAACGCGGTGACGGCGTCCGGCGTCGTGGGCGCGGCCAGCTTCCGCGGTCGGCTGGGGTCGGAGATGTCCCACAGCTGCAGGGTCGCCGAGGTGGAGCCGCCGTTGTCGTAGGTGGCCGCGGCGAGCACGGTGCCGTTGGCGGCCACCGCGATCGGGCCGGACAGGACCCCGTCGATCCGCCCGTCGCCGTTCTGGGTGCGCAGCACGATCGCGTCGCCGGTGGAGAGGACGAGCACCCGACCGTTCGTGCTGTAGGAGAGGTCGTAGGCCGGTTCGTCGCCGTTGATCATGCCGGGGGTGCGCTGGCTGTTGAGGAGGGCGCTGTGGCCGGCTTTGTTGTCGATCCGGTATGAGAGCAGGCTGAGCTGCTTGGCAAGCCCGGGGTGCAGGTCGCGCTGGCCTTCGGCTTCGGCGGCCAGATAGCGGGCGAGGTTGCGCTGTTGTGCCTGGTCGGCTTGCCGCCAGTAGATCCCCGCGCCGACCAGACCGGTCGTCGCCAGCAGGGCCAGGACGACGACGAAGGTGAACGCGGCACGGCGTCGGCGGCCTTCGCGCGTGTGCTGGCGCCAGGAGTTCTCCATGAACTCGGCGGACTCCGAGCCCAGTGGTGGCGCGCCCGGGGCAGCCGTGCGCTCCCGCATCGCGACGAGCCGGTTCCCTCGGTACAACAGGGAGGGGTCCTTTTCGGACTGCTTCCAGCCTGCCGCGTCGGAGGCGAGCTGCTGACGGGCGCGCAGCAGGTCACGATCCTCGTCGACCCACTTCTCCAGCTGGGGCCAGGCGCGCAGCAGCGCCTCATGGCTGATCCGGACCGTGTCTCGGTCGAGGGTGAGCAGACGAGCGTCGGCGAACCGTTTGATCGCGTCCCGTGCGACCGCGTCGTCGGATACTCCGTGCAGGAGTACGGGCCATTCGACGGGCTGCGCGGTGTCGGCGGCATCCTCGCTCACCCGGACCAGCCGGGGCAGCATGAGACGCACGGCCTCCTGGCCGGCCGCGTCAAGCCGGCTGTAGACGTTCTCCGCGGTGGTCGCGACAGCCTTCGTGATGCCGCCGGTGGCGAGGTACCCGGAGACGGTGAGCCGTAGTCCCTCGCGCTCCTTCCACGTCTCCTGCAGCACGTGGGACAGGAGGGGCAGCGCCTCTGCGGGGGCCCGTCCGCCGGTCGCCCTGCCCAGCTCCTTGAGGATGAGGGGGGCGAGCTCGTCCTCTAGTTCCAACTGCGCGGTGGCTGCCGGTTCTTCGATCGAGGCGCGGAGTTCGCCGACGTCCATCGGATCGACCAGCAACTGACTCTTACTCAGGACGGTCCGCAGTTCGGGGTGTGCGGTTGCCTGGGCGTAGAAGTCGGCCCGTAACGCGAACACCACCAGGGCCTGCGGCTCGTGGCCTTCTCCAGGGCGGGCCAGTGCGGTCACCGCCCTCAGGAACGCCGCCTGTTCCTCCGGGTCCGTACAGAGGGTGAACAGCTCCTCCAGCTGATCGACGACCATGACCAGCCGTTGCCCCGGGTGGTCCAGCAGCGGGTCCACAAGTGCGGCCGCGTGGCCGTTCGCCAGCAGCAATTCGGCGGCGTCTGGCGACTCGGGCGCGAGGGCGTCGGCCAGATTCCGGAGCGGGTTCTTGCCGGGGGTCAGACGCCGTCTGGGCCAGCCGGTCGACCCCGGCAGGTCGGGTAGTCCATGGGTGCGCAGTCCGGCCAGCAGACCGGCATTGAGCAGGGAGGTCTTTCCGGAACCGGAGGCCCCGACGAGAATCAGTGGGCCGGGTTCGTCTACGGCCGCCGCCGTCGCCTTTACCAGGCGCTCGGTCATCGCTGTCCGCCCGGCGAAGACATCGGCTCGGTCCACCGTGAAGGGGCCGAGCCCCGGGTAGGGGCAGATGCTGTCAGCGGGCGGCTGCCGTTCCGGTGTCGAGGCGCGGGTCCGGAAAGCCGGGTTCGGCGCGATGATGAGGTTGCCGGAGAGATCTCCGTTCATCCGCCGCGGTACGGGTTGCTGTCTGTCCCGCAGCTTTCGGTACAGGGCGTTGTAGGCCGCGTCCAGGGTCAGCGACTGCTGCCCCCCGTCGTCGCCGTGCTCCAACAGCTCCAGGAACGCTCCCGTGAACGTGGTGTGTTCGGCCTCCTCCGGAGCGTGGGCCAGTAGCTCCGCCGACCCCAGGAGATACATCCCGTTCCCGGGTTCCGCGTTGAAAGCGGTGACCAGTGAGGTGCCGCCGCGCGACGGGACCCCGGAGAAACAGCAGTCGAGTACGACGACTTTGGACGCCGCCCGGCTCGCCAGCACCGCCTCCCGTAAGGCGGCGAAGGAGTACGCCTGGTGCTCGGCCATGCCGGGAGTGAGCTCCGCGGTGTTGCCGGCGGCCAGGTATAGCTCCCTGCCCGGGGTGAGCAGACCGTGCCCGATGAAGTAGACCAGCAGAACGGTGTCGGCCTGCTGCGCCGCCCTGGCCACAGCGTGGGCCATGCTCTGGGCGTCAGCTGGGTCGAGCACCGCCGTCACGTGTTCCGGGCGTACCCCGCAACGCTCGATCAGAGCCGTCTGCAGATCTCTGAAGCTGTCGGCAATCGACGGGACCGAAGGGAGTCCGCCGTCCTGGTGCGTCGCGGTGGCGATCAACAGGACCTGTACGCCCGCGCCGTCCAGATCGGTCATCGCTCCTCGCGCCGCTGCTCGGGCGGGGCGATCGCCAAGGTCGTGTCTCCTTGCTGGTCCTGCGCGCCGAGCAGCGCCGCGACATCGGCCACTTGTTGCCGTAGGGCGGCCGGGTCGAGATCGGCCACGTTCCTGGCGGAGAGTTCCAGCGAACGGCGGTCCGGGAGCGTCACCTTGATGCGTATCTCACCGCGCCGGGTACGCAGCCAGGCGATGACAGTCGTGGCTAGCGCAGTCGCCGCGGCGCCGGGACCGAGGGCCACCGTCAGTGCCTCGAGCAAAGGTCCGAGCGTGCCCTTTTCGGGTGGGCTCTCCTTGCAGCCGACTCGGCCTCTCAATTCGTCGACATCTGTCAACCAGGCGTGCAGTGAACGAAGTTGGTCGGCCGCCTTCGGGCCGTCGGTGTTCAGCGTCACTTCTCACAAGCCCCCGTCGCCGCCGCGCGTAAACCCGCTGCCTTCACGGCCGCAGTGAGATTAGCGGCTACTGCCGGGTCTGACTAGGGTCCCTGTTCCCCACGGGACAAAGGTGACTACACCCCTGCGGCGGTGCGGCCGTTCGAGGATCCGGTGAGGCAGGGCAAGAAAAGGAGAGCCGCGTCCGGCGACCTCGTCGGTGTCCGCAGCAGACCGAAGCGTCACCAACGTCGCCTGCACGCTCGGCCTCACCACCGTGCCCCTTGCAGCCCCACCCCGCGCGGAAGTACACAGCGCGGTCGGCGGCTCCGGTGAACGGGGCGGCTGCACGTAGCGGGAGTGAGAAGCCGTCGGTGGCGTCGCCGTAGCCGCCCGAACGGCGTCAGCACGAGCGGACTCGTCGACATCCAACCCAGTCGGCCCAGGCCAGCGGGCTGCACATGACTAACTTCGCTGTCGAAGGACAACAGTTGTCCTTCGACAGCGAAGTTAGTCGATATGTCATCCTACTCAGTCGACTTGCGGACGGTCTCACCCGGCGGTCGTCGCGTGGCGGACCGACGAGGAAAAGGGGAGGCGGGCACCAGCAGGGCGTGGGCAGGATGTCTGGGCTCGACACCTGATGAGAAAGGCCCGATGACCGTGGCTCGTGCCATTACTTTGATCCGCTCCGCCTCCCTCTCCGACGTCGCCGAGTACGCCTACGCAGCTACGGCGCCCGCCGAGTCACGGCTGATCTTCCTCGCCGGGGCGTGTCCGCTGAACGATGACGGCTCCACGGCAGCAGTCGGGGACTATGCGGGCCAGGCAGCGAAAGCGGTCGAGAACATGCGGGCTGCTCTCACGGCCTCCGGTGCGTCCCTTGAGGACGTCATCAGCACCAGGGTCCTTGTCGCGTCGGCCCGGCGGGAGGACCTGGTGGCCGCCTGGGAGGTGGTACGGGACTCGTTCGGTGATCATGACGTCCCCAGCACCTTGATGGGCGTCACCGCGCTCGGCTACCAGGACCAGCTCGTCGAGATCGAGGCCGTGGCCGCGGTGCTCGATTCCTGAGACGCGTCTGTGCCGTGGCGGCCGAAATACGGCCGTGGGCGGGAGGAAACCCTTGGTGACGCCAAGCCCGTCTCTGTGACAGCGGCCGCCCTTCGGGGCATTGCACGCCACCCCAGCCGACTGGGGTGAATGACACAACGACTGACTTCAGTGAGACGCAGAAGCCCCCGCCGGAATGTTCCGGCGGGGGCTTCTGCGCGTGCGTGGGTCATGCTGGCGCGGTGTGTGCGTCACGGGTTCCGCTGTACTCAGGTTCACCGCTGTCGAGGACGCGGAGCGGGGAGGTGGTGACGACGCGGGTGCCGCGGCCGATGCGCAGGACCCGGCAGGGGAACTCGCCGCGGCGGACCAGGTCGTAGCCCTTGGCGCGGGAGAAGCCGAAGGCTGCGGAGGCTTCTTCGACGCTGCCTGTACCGCCCCACGTGGCGCGGATGTAGGCGGGGCTGGAGGGAGCGCTCTGCGGCGGGTTGTCGTGGTGGTGCATGTCGTGCTCGTTGATCCCTTCTCGAATTCGAACGGCGGTGGTGGCGGAAATATCCCTGGGTGGTGCAGCGTTCCCCTCTGGCATTGTGATCGCGAGTGGGGGGAGTGGTCGGTCTGAAGCTGTTCAGCACGGCAGGTGGGGTGGCCGAGGTGATGCCGCGTCTGGCGGAGGTCGAGGCGGATGTGCAGGACCTCGTCGAGGCGCACATGGAGACGATGCTCGGGGTGCGATTCCTGGCGAGCGAGTACGTCATCGACTGCGTCGACGGCGGCGACTACGCCCCCATCGGCCAGTTCGGCTGGGACGGCGGAGCCGGCACCACCACCTACGCCGACCCGCACAACCAACTCGTCGGCATCCTGCTCACCCAGACCGGGATGTCCACCCCGGACTCGGCGCGGGCCATGCAGGACTTCTGGACCACCCTCTACCAAGCCGTCGACGACTGATCTGACTACCTGGCGACGTCGATCCGGCAGGCCATCACGAGGGTGGTCAGGGCGAGCGCCACGGGTGCTGAGCCCGCCGGCATACGATCGCGACGTCCTGTTGGCGCATGGGCGGAGAGGTGGGCATGGCGCTTGTGCTGTTGCAGCAGAGCCTTGACGTTGAGGTTGCCTACCGTGGGTTCTGCTTCCAGGAGTCCGATGACAGCGCTGTACCGGTCGCGTTCTCCGATGGATACGAGTGGGGCGTGTTCCTCAATCCGCATGTGCGGCGTTTTGACCTCTTCAGCGGCGGTCACACCCACACGGCCTCGGTGACGGTCAAGGCGTGGGACGCCGCACCGCCCCTGGACGACACCGAGCGCTGGGAGGAGCAGGGGGAGGTCGGCTTCGAGTCCACGACGGGCGAACTCGCCGTGTGGACGCTGACTCTCGGCCGGGCCAAGGACGTCATCACGTTGGGGGAGACAGGCGGCCTGTGGCGGGTGCGGGTGTCCTGTGCCGGCCGTGCCGAGGTGGAGCGGATCACTCGGACTGAGGGCGTGGCGTACGGCGTGGAGCGGTATCTGGTCGAGTTCTGGCCCCGAACGGCTTGAACAGGCCTGACTGCATGCGCAGGGCACGGTCCCGAGAACGGGCCCGCGCCCTGGATGGGTGCTGGGACGGCGCCGCGCGGAGAACGGGGGGCGGCCGTTGCCTGTGGTGCGGGCGCGTCCGCAGTCTTGCCGGACGCGCCCGGGAATCGCAATGTCTGAGGCGTCAGTGATGCGCCAAAAGGGTTATGGGGACGGGGAGTTGGGCGTCAGCTCTTGCGGGCGGGTGTGGTGTTTCTGTGGGGTGCGCTGGGTTCGCCGCGGCGGACGGAGCCGGGGGCGCGGGCGGCCGGGTGGTCGGCGCGGGCGGCGGAGGTGAGCTGCCAGGGGACGCTGGTGACCATCACGCCCGGGGTGAAAAGGAGGCGGCTCTTGAGCCAGAGGGCGGACTGGTTGTGCAGGAGGTTCTCCCACCAGTGGCCGACGACGTATTCGGGGATGAACACCGCGACCACGTCCCGGGGGCTGTCACGGCGCATGGTGCGGACGTATTCGACGACCGGCTTGGTGATCTCGCGGTAGGGGGAGGCCAGGACCTTCAGGGGGACGTCGACGTCCAGGTCCTGCCAACGGCGTTGCAGATCGCCGGTCTCCTCCTTGTCGACGGCGACCGTCAGTGCTTCGAGCTGGTACGGCTTGAAGGCGCGGGCGTAGGCGAGGGCGCGCAGGGTCGGTTTGTGGATGGTCGAGACGAGGACGACTCCCAACACCCGTGAGGGCGGGACGAGTTCGTCGCGGGGGTCCTCGACGGCCAGCTCGGCGGAGGTGTGGTCGTAGTGGCGCCGGATGCCGCGCATCATGAGCCACAGCAGGATCGCGGCGACCACGGCGAGCCAGGCGCCCTGGGTGAATTTCGTGATCAGCACGATCACCAGGACCAGTCCGGTCACGCAGGCGCCCAGCGCGTTGACGACGCGCGCCGACTGATGGCGGCGGCGCACCGCCGCGTCGGGCTCGGTGCGCAGGGCGCGGTTCCAGTGCCGCACCATGCCGAGCTGCGACAGCGTGAAGGAGGTGAACACGCCGAGGATGTAGAGGTGGATGAGGCTGGTGACGTCCGCCTTGTACGCCCACAGCAGCGCGCCCGCGACGACGGCGAGGGCCAGGATGCCGTTGGAGAAGGCGAGCCGGTCGCCCCGGTTGTGCAGTTGGCGCGGGAGATAGCGGTGCTGGGCCAGGATCGAGGAGAGCAGCGGGAAGCCGTTGAAGGCGGTGTTCGCGGCGAGGATCAGGACGAGGGCCGTGGCGGCCTGGATGAAGAAGAAGCCGACGGAGTGGTCGCCGCCGAAGATCGCCGAGGCGAGCTGGGCGATGACCGTCTTCTGCGTGAAGCTCTCGCAGTTGCCGCCGATACCGGTCAACTGGCAGGAGTCGTCGGTGATGTGGACCTTCGCGATCAGCGCGAGCGCTGTCACGCCGACGAACATGACGACCGCGATGATGCCCATCGAGGCCATGGTGCTCGCCGCGTTCTTCGCCTTGGGCTTGCGGAAGGCGGGTACGCCGTTGGAGATCGCCTCGACGCCGGTCAGCGCCGTACAGCCGCTGGAGAACGCGCGCAGCACCAGCATGATCAGGGCCATCCCGGCCAGGTTCTGGTTGCCGGGTTCCGGGTGGATTCCGTATGCGGCCGACTCGGCGACCGGCGCGTCCCCGAGCGCGTACCGGATCAGGCCGGTGGCGACCATGATGATCACGCCGCCGATGAAGAGGTAGGTGGGGGCGGCGAAGGTGCGGCCCGACTCGCGCACGCCGCGCAGGTTCATCGCGGTGAGGATCGCGACGAAGCCGAGCGCCAGCAGCACGCGGTGCTCGGCCAGCGACGGGATCGCCGAGATGATGTTGTCGACTCCGGAGGCTACGGAGACGGCCACCGTCATGACGTAGTCGACGAGCAGTGAGGCCGCCACGACCAGACCGGCCGAAGGGCCGAGGTTTCTCGACACCACCTCGTAGGAGCCGCCGCCGCTGGGGTAGGCGTGCACGACTTGGCGGTAGGAGAGCACCACCACCGCCATCAGCGCGACCACCCCGGCCGCGATCCACGGCGTGAAGTGGAGGTAGGCGAGCCCGCCGAGGGTGAGGACGAGCAGGATCTCCTGCGTCGCGTACGCCACGGAGGACAGCGGGTCGGAGGCGAAGATCGGCAGCGCTAGCCGCTTGGGCAGCAGGGTCTCGCCGAGTTCCTCGCTGCGCATGGCGCGGCCGATCACGAGGCGCTTGAGGACGCCGGTCACGTTGAACACGTCGCGAGCGTAGGAAAGGGGGAGGACGGATACCCGTTAAGGAGCCGTCAAGATTCCCGTAATTCATGCTGAAGTAGGAGGAAACGCCTACTCCAGGCCGGAGATCTTGAACACAGTGCGGGCGGCTTCGCGGTCCACCCGGGCCGCGATCTGCAGTAGCGCGGTTTCGCCGCAGCGCAGCGTGCCTCGGGTGACGCTGATGCGGGCGTCGGTGTCGAGAACGTGCCACAGCGCGGGGTTGGCGATCAGGACGCGCGGGTCGAGCTCGGCGCGGTTGCCGTCCGCGTCCCGCAGGACCAGGCGCTGGGCGACGCCGTTGGACCAGCGCACCGAGACCAGCCGGTCGGTGCGCACCCGGGCCTCGCGCCACAGGCCGCGCGTGGTCAGCAGGCCCCGGGCGGCCGATACCCGGGTTGGCCACAGCACTGCGAGCAGCAGGGCGCCGAGGAACAGCCACAGGGCCGCGCGCAGATCGGTGAGCGTCCCTGCCACCTCGTCGACGCCCGCGAGGAGGACGAACAGGAGCGCCCCGTATCCCGCTGCCGAGCGGGCCTCGCCCGCCCAGGTGGTGTCGTACGCGACCGGCTCGGGCAGCATGGCCCGGCCTCCCGCCCTGTCGCGGGTCGTCCGTCGTCCCATGCCGGGACCGTAGGCGTGCCGGTCGCGGTTGTCGTGGCACCGACACCAGTCTTGATGCGGGCCTTACGGCTTTCTGACGCCCGGGCGGTCATGTGTCCGCCAGCCGGGCCTCCTCCAGGTCGAGGGAGCGCTGGAGGCGGCGGCGGGTGGTATCGCTTATGCGGTGGTCGTCGTAGAGGCGCTGGAGTTCGGCGGCCTCTTCGAGGATGAGGTCGCGGCGCAGCTGCCGGTAGATGTGGTCGGCCGACGCGCCCTGTCCGTTACCGCCGTTGGTTTCGTCGAGGCGTTCGCGGGCGTGTTCCTGGCGGGCCTGCAGGGCGCGGCGGAGGCGGTCGGCGACGACCTCGGGGACGGCCTCCAGCTCGGAGATCTCCTCCAGGCGGCGCATGCCGGCGTCGGCGAGGCTGAGCCGGGCGCTCGCCTCCTCGCGTTCGGTGTGGTCGGGTTCGAGGGCGATGCCCGAGCGGCGTACGACGGTGGAGAGGGAGAAGCCCTGGACGACAAGGGTCACCACCACCACGGAGGTGGTGAGGACGAGAACGAGGGGGCGGCCGGGCAGCGTGGCGCCGTCCGCCGTGGCGACCGGGATGGACAGGGCGGCGGCCAGCGGCATGACGCCCCGGGTGCCGGCCCAGGACAGGACCACCGGGACTCGCCAGTTGGCGCGGCGCTGGCCGGCCTTGCGCTGGAGCAGGGCCGAGAGCGGGAAGACCCACAGCATGCGGACGGCGATCAGGGTCGCGGCAAGGGCGAGTGCGTACAGCGGCCAGAGCCGGTCCGCGTTGCCGAGTTCGCGGATCAGGCCGGGCAGGGAGAGGCCGATCAGGCTGAAGACGACGCTTTCCAGGAGGAAGACCACCGTGCCGTAGACGGCGTGGAGCTGGAGCCGGATGCGGGCGCTGGTCAGTCGGTCCGAGCGGCCGCCGAGGACCACGCCCGCGATGACGACCGACGTCACCCCCGAGGTGTGGGCCGCCTCGGCGAGTACGTAGGCGGCGTACGGGGTGACGAGCGCGACGACCGTCTCCAGGACCGGCTCCTCGGTTCTGCGCCGGATCAGCACCACGACACCGGCGACCGCCGCTCCGATCAGGGTGCCCCCGCCCGCGAGCAGTGCGAATTCGCCGCCCGCACCCGCCCAGGAGACGGCGGAGGCGGCGACCGCGACACCCACCGCCACCTTGAACAGGACCAGCGAGGTGGCGTCGTTGAACAGACTCTCGGCCTGCACCAAGACCTGCACCTTGGGCGGCAGGGCGAGGCGTCGGCCGAGCGCGGTGACCGCCACCGGGTCGGTGCTGGCCAGGACCGTGCCGAGGACCAGCGCCATCTGCCAGGGCAGCGGCGTGAGCGCGGAGGCGACGAAGCCGACGATCGCGGCCGATGCGAGCACGAGCCCGATCGCGAGAACACCCACCGGCTTCCACACGACCCGCAGCTCGCGCCAGGAGACCTCCTCGGCGCTGGCGTACAGCAGCGGCGGCAGCACGACCAGGCCGATGATCTCGGGGGTGACCCGGATCGGCGGGGCGCCCGGCAGCAGCGCGACCGCCAGGCCCGCGACGACCAGCAGGGAGGGCGCGGGGATGCGCCACCGGCGGGCACCGGTGGCCACCAGCGTGGCGAGTATCACGAGGAACAAGACCGTACCTACGCCGCGCATGCCGCCCCCAGGTTTCCTGACCCGATAGTCGGGCCCACCTGGCCCGTTACGCCGACCAGACTTCCCGGCACACCGCCTTCACCCTATCGATTACGGCGGTCGTCAAGGCCGCGTCAACGAAGCGCCCTCCGACGACAGGGAGGTGTCAAGAGGCGAACCCGGGAGGGTGTGGGAGGAGTTCGCTTGGAGCGTCGCACGAGCCGGCCTTCGCCGTGATCCTCCTCGATCAGGGAGCTGAACGTCTGTGAGCGTCGAGAACATCGTCGGACTGAGCATCGGCGTGTGCCTGCTTGGCTATCTGATCTTCGCGCTGATCTTCCCGGACCGGTTCTGATGGCTCCGGTCGCACTGCCGTGGGGCATCTTCGGTGAAGAGTGGCCGAGGACGTAGGAGTTGGGTCAGGAACGCATCAATCTCCTTGTACGCGGCGCCTTTTCGCGGCGGCTCCCGATGATGATCGGGAACACACATCGCGCCCCGACCGCCCAGCTCCCCCTGGGCGGTCGGGGCGCGCGTACGGCGTGAGGAGGCAGGTGCTGTGGTGGTGGAGCCGGACGTCCCGCCCGGAGGTCAGGAACCCGGGAAGCGGGGTCGGCTGAAGGTCTTTCTCGGAGCCGCCCCCGGGGTCGGCAAGACCTACCGGATGCTGGACGAGGCCCGGCGGCGGGCGGAGCGCGGTACCGATGTGGTGGTGGCGTTCGCCGAGTGTCACAAGCGGCGTCACACCCTGGGAAAGCTGGACGGCCTGGAGGTCGTGCCCAGGGTCCAGCGCGCCTACCGCGGCGGTCAGTTCGAGGAGATGGACCTCGATGCGGTGCTCGTGCGGCGGCCGCAGGTGGCCCTCGTCGACGAACTGGCGCACTCCAACGTGCCCGGTGGGCGCCATGCCAAGCGGTGGCAGGACATCGAGGAACTCCTGGCCGCCGGGATCGACGTGGTCACCGCCGTGAACATCCAGCACCTGGAATCCCTCAACGACGTCATCGAGAAGATCACCAAGGTGCCGCAGCAGGAGACCGTCCCCGACGAGGTGGTGCGCCGCGCCCACCAGATCGAGCTCGTGGACATGCCCGCCGAGGCGCTGCGCCGTCGCATGGCGCACGGCAACATCTACGCGCCGGAGAAGGTGGACGCGGCGCTCGCCAACTACTTCCGCGTCGGAAACCTGACGGCATTGAGGGAGTTGGCCCTGCGGTGGGTGGCCGACCAGGTCGACGAGGCGCTGCAGAAGTACCGCAGTGAGCACGGCATCGGCGGGGTGTGGGAGACCCGGGAGCGGGTGGTGGTCGCGCTGACCGGCGGGCCCGAAGGGGAGACGATCATCCGGCGAGCCGCCCGGATCGCCGACCGGACGGCCGGGGGTGATCTCCTGGCCGTGCACATCGCGCGCAGCGACGGCCTTGCGGCCGGGGCCTCCTCGGCGGCGCTGGCCCGGCAGCGGGCTCTGGCCGAAAGCCTGGGCGGCAGCTACCACTCGGTGGTCGGCGACGACATTCCCACCGCTCTCATGGAGTTCGCCCGTGCCGAGAACGCCACGCAGCTCGTGCTCGGCACCAGCAGCCGGGGCCGTCTGGAACGGTTCGTGACCGGGCGGGGCATAGGAGAGACGGTCGTCGCGCTCTCCGGGGACATCGACGTCCACATGGTCACCCACGAACGGGCGGGCAGCGGGCGGCTGTTGCCGTCCAGACGGCGCACCCTGTCGACGCCCCGGCTCATCGCGGGCCCGGCGTCCGGCCTCGTGCTGCCCGTCGTGCTGACCCTGGTGCTCGACCAACTCCGGGGCAGCCTCAACGTCACCAGCGAGGCCCTGCTGTTCCTGCTCGTGGTGGTCGGCGTGGCCTGCGTCGGGGGAGTCGTGTCCGCGGTCGTCGCCTCGGTCACGGCCTCGCTGCTCCTGAACTACTGGTTCATCCCGCCGATCGGTGCGTTCACGACCACCCTTGACAGCGTGCTCGCCACGGTGGTGTTCGCGGTCGTCGCCGGCATCGTGGCGGCCGTGGTGGACCGCTCGCTGAGGCTCTCGCGCCGCTCGGCACGGGCCACCGCGGAGGCCGAGACCCTGTCGTCGCTCGCCGGCTCCATCGTCCGCGGCGACCGGGCAGTACCGGCGCTCCTGGAACGCACCCGGGAGACCTTCGGGATGGAATCGGCCGAACTCGCCGCAGCACCCGTACCGGACGACGGCGCCGTCGTCCAGGTCCCCGTCGGCGAGCAGGCGCACCTGGTGCTGCGCGGCCGCCCCCTGCCGTCCTCCGAACGCAAGGTCCTGACCGCCTTCGCCGCGCACGTCGCCGTCGCGGTCGAGCGGGCCCGGCTCGCCGAGGCGGCCGCCGAGGTCGAACCCGTCAAGGCCGCCGACCGCATGCGTACCGCGCTGCTCGCCGCCGTCAGCCACGACCTGCGCACCCCGCTCGCCGCGGGCTGGGCCGCCATCACCTCGCTGCGCAGCCGGGATGTCGACTTCAGCGACGAGGACCGCGACGAGCTCCTGGCCACCGCCGACGAGTCGATGGCCCGGCTCGGCCGCCTCATCGACAACCTCCTCGACATGAGCCGCCTCCAGGCCGGCGCCCTCACCCTGAGACTGCGCGCCACCGCCCTGGAGGAGGTGCTGCCCACCGCGCTGGAATCCCTCCCGCCCGAAGCGCCCCCCGTGGATGTCCAGTGCCCGCCCGAGATCCCGCCCCTGCTGGCCGATCCGCCCCTGCTGGAACGCGTGGTCGCCAACCTCCTCAGCAACGCCGCCCGCCACACCCCGCCCGGCGGGACCGTCCTGCTCACCGCGAGCACCCTTGCCGAGCGCGTCGAGGTACGTGTCATCGACCGCGGCCCCGGGCTGCCCGCCGAGGACCGCGAACGGGCCTTCGTCCCCTTCCAGCGCCTCGGTGACACCGACAACACCACGGGCGTCGGCCTCGGCCTCGCGCTCTCGCGCGGGCTCGCCGAGGCGATGGCGGGCACCCTCACCCCTGAGGACACCCCCGGTGGCGGCCTGACCATGGTCCTGTCCCTGCCTGCCACCGACCTGCCGGAGCGGCTGGAGACATAGCGGTACGTCCCGCGCCGGAATATCCACTTCCGCTTGGCTCCCGGGAGGAGGATCGTGGAAGGCGGAGCACTGGAGGTGGCTGTCATGGCCGTGATCACACTCCCCGGCGCCGCTCGGCCTGCCCGCTCGGCGTTTGCGCTGCGCGACCGACTCGCGCTGCTGGCGGCGACCGCCGGCCCGCTCGCCGTCGCCGCGCTGCTCATTCCGTTCCGTACGCATCTGGCGAGCACCAACCTCGCGCTGATCCTGGTGGTCGTCGTGGTGGCCGTGGCCGCCAACGGGCACCGGGGTGCCGGGGCGCTCGCCGCGCTCTCCTCGGCCGCCTGGTTCGACTTCTTCCTGACCCGGCCCTACGAGCGGTTCACCATCTCCAGCGGTGACGACATCACCACGGCCGTGCTGCTCCTGGTGGTGGGCCTGGCCGTCTCCCAGCTGGCGGCACGGGCCCGGCGCCTGAAGGTCGTCACCGTCACCGACGCGGGCCACTTGGCCCGCATCCACGAGACGGCCCAGCTCGCCGAGCACGCCGGGTCCGCCGACGCCGTCGTCGAGCACGTACGCCGCGAACTCACCGACGTACTCGCACTGGAGAACTGCCGCTTCGAGTACGGATCACTGCTCGGACATCCACCGCAGCTTCGCCAGGACGGACGGGTCAGCACCGCGCACGGGCGCTGGGACATCGAACGCCGTGGCTGGCCGCCGGACGAGGTCGAGCTCCGGGCGGTCGGCAACGGCCACTACTACGGCCGGTTCATGATGCGTCCGGTGCCCGGTGCGGCCGCACCGCTGCAGGCGCGGCTCGTGGCCGGAACCCTCGCAGGGCAGGCGGGAGCTGCCCTGGCCGAGGCGGAGACGGGCACGGTGACAGAGGACTGAACACGGGCCGGGGGTGACTGGAAGTCACCCCCGTCAAGTACGCGTTAAACCAGTCGACTCGGGCGTCAGGGCGCCGTCAAGGAAGACGATCACTCGAACTCCTGCCCCCCATCCTGATGTGCATACGGGTTCGTACGAACGGCCCGTGGCGCGAGGTTGGAGGGTGAGTGACGATCACCGCCGGTACCGGACAGCATCAGGGAGCGGGGGGCCCGGTTGCTGCCGAAACACCCCCCGCGCCACCCGTTCGTCACGGGGGGATCCCGTCGCCGCGGTCCGGAGGGGGTCCGCGTGAAGGACAGCCGGGCCGACGGCCTCCCACAGCCGTCGCCCGGCTCGTCCCGCTTCTCCGGTACGTCGTCGAGCGCTACTGGGACACCACCCCCGGGCGACTGCGGCTGGCCCGCACCGTGTGCCTGCTGCTCGGGGCCGGACTGATCGCCCTGCTGACCGTCACCGCCACCGGGCTCTCCGGCACCTGGGACGCCATCCAGCACCGTGACGCGCCCCGCACCATCGCGGCCACCCAGCTGAACCTGGCGCTCAACGACATGGACGCCCAGACCGCCAACATCCTGCTCTCCAGCGGGGATTCGGGTACCGGCAAGGGCCGTCTCGACGAGTCGTACACCAACGCCACGCGCCTCTACCAAGAGGCCCAGGAGGCCATCAGCGGCTCGCTGCGCACCCTGGGCGCCGCCGCCGAAGGCGACAGAGGAACCGAGAGCACCGTCGTCGCGCTCACCGACGACTTCGCGCGGTACCAGGAACTGGTCGGGCGGGCCCTGGAGAACGACGAGCACCCCGGCGGCAAGGACCCGGCCCGCGCCGACTACCGCCGCGCCACCGACCTCCTCGCCGGGAGACTCCTGCCACAGGCCCGGCAACTGGTCGACGCCAACGATGCTGTCTACGAGCGCGAGTACGACGCGGCGCGCTCCGACCTGACCGCGCAGCTGACCGCCGAAGCGGTCCTCGGGGTGCTGCTGCTCGCCGTGCTGGTCGCTCTCCAGGTGCACCTCGCCCGCCGCTTCGGCCGGACCCTCAACCCGTGGCTGCTGGCGGCCAGTTCGTGCGTGCTGGTGGCTCTACTGTGCGGCGGGCAGCTGCTCACCGGCTCCGCCGACCAGCTGAAGATCGCCCGCCACGACTCCTTCGACTCGGTGGTCGCCCTGTCGCGGTCCAAGGCGATCGGCTACGACGCCAACGCCGACGAGAGCCGATACCTCCTCGACGCGACGCGCAGGACGGCGTACGAGAGTTCCTTCCTCGACAAGTCCCAGCAGCTGTACGGACTGAAGGACGCGACGCTCGCGACATACGACGAGAAGCTGGCCGCCACCTGGGCGGCCTACCAACGCGACCACACCGACGAACAGTTCACCGGCGAGTACCGGCGCGAGGTCGACAACATCACCTTCCCCGGCGAGCGCGAGGCCGCCGAGAAGACGGTGGACGCGTACGTGGTCTACGAGAAGGACGACCGCGCCTTCCGCCAGCTGATCGCCGACGGCAAGCTGCAAGAGGCCACGGTGTTCTGCATCGGCTGGGCCTCCGACACCTCCAACGCCCACTTCGGACAGTGGATGAAAGCCCTGGATCAGGTGACCGCCATCAACTCCGCCCAGCACGAGCAGGCTGTCGCCGGCGGCCGGGATGCCCTCAGTGTCCAGGCACCCATCTCAGGGACGGCCCTGCTGCTCGCGGGCGGGCTCGTCGTGTTCGGCCTGCGACCGAGGCTGGCCGAGTTCCGGTGACGGCTGCCCCGGCCTGGCGGGTGGCACGCCATTGTGGAGCAGCCAGGACGACACGTTGACGAGCTGCCGGATCTCGACGGACTGGAGGGGATGAACGCGCTGCGCCGCTGGTCGCGGGCGCCGGTCCTGGTGGTCTCCGCGAGCGGCTTCACAATCGACCTGCGTGCCAAGAAGGCCAGCCGCGCCGGAGCGGATCTGCGGCCCTCACCCCCACCGAGTGGCACCTCGGGGCGGCACAACGTAGGGACCGACCCCGGGGCGGCGACCCGTCCGTGGTCGCCGCCGGGGATCCGGACCGGCCATGTCCGGCTGAGCCGTGTCCGGCTCATCCACGTTCTACTGACGTCCTGTTTCCTGTCTGGTGTTACTGGTGAGAAATATGTGACGCTGACCCGGCGCGGAAGCGCAGTTGGACGAAAGGACAGTTGATGGCAGCGTCGGGTCGACCGGAGCGTGCGGACGAGGTCACCGTCCATGAAATGGGGCGGCGGCGGTTTCTGGGATATGTGCTCGCGGCCTCGACGCTGACGGTGGCCGCGCAGATCGGTGAGTCCGCCCTCGCCCCCGCACGGGCACAGGCGGCGGTTCCGTCGCTCCCCGGACCGTCCGAGATCTACGACCTCAACGACATGCTCACGGACGCCGCGCTGCCGACCGCAAACCTGATCACGATCCAGGTCGAGGCGGACGGCACCGCCTCCTTCGTCCTGCCGCGCGCGGAGGTGGGCCAGGGCATCACCACCTCCTCCGCGATGCTGATCGCGGAGGAACTGGACCTGCCGCTGGACAAGGTGAAGGTCTCGCTGGCGGACGCACGGCCGGAACTCCTGTTCAACCAGATGACCGGCGCGTCGAACACCACGATCTCCACCTTCACCCCGATCCGGGTGGCCGCGGCGACCGCCCGGGCCAGGCTCCTGGAGGCCGCAGCCGTGCAGTTCGGCGAGGCCGCCTCGACGCTCACCACGCGTGCGGGCGTGGTCACTTCACCGCGTGGGAAAGCCGCGACCTACGGCGAGCTGGCGGCGAAGGCCGCGAGCCGGACCACGCTCCAGGTGGCGGTCGCGCTCAAGAAGCCCGCGCAGTTCGGTGTCATCGGCACCCCGCGCGGCCGGATCGACGCGCTCGCCGCCGTCACTGGCCGCAAACAGTTCGCGATGGACGTGCAGGTCGAGGACGCGCTGCCGACGATGGTGTGCCGCCCGCCGACGATCAACGGAACGGTACGGTCGGTCGACAACCGGGCCGACGTCCTCGCGATGCCCGGCATCACCCATGTCGTCACCGTCCCCACCGGCGTCGCCGTGCGCGGGCGGACCTTCGGCCAGTGCATCGACGCCGTGCGGGCACTGCGCGTCTCCTGGGGCCCCGGCACCGCGGACGGCGCGTCCGACGCCACCGTCCTCAAGGAGCTGCGCAGCGCCGAACTCCCGCTGGTGATACCGGCGTTGGACCCTCTGGTCAAGTCGGTGGACGCGCGCTTCACCTTCCACTTCGCCAGCAACAGCGCCCTGGAGCCCAACTGCGCGATCGCGGACGTCAGGAGCGACCGCGCCGAGATCTGGGGGTCCCTGAAGACCCCGATCGTCGCCCAGGAGCGGATCGCGCTCAAGCTCGGTCTGCCGCTCTCCGCAGTGAAGGTCCATGTCACCGAGGGCGGCGGCTCGTTCGGCCGCAAGCTCTTCTTCGACGCGGCGATCGAGGCGGCCCAGGTATCGCAGGCGATGGGCAAGCCGGTCAAGCTGATGTGGCACCGCACGGACGACTTCCGCCAGGGCCGCACCCACCCGATGTCCATCTCCCGGGTCCGGGCCACGTACGCGCTGGGCGAAGTGCTCTCGTACGAGCAGCGGCACACCTCCGTGGCCACCGACTTCGGGCACGGGCTCGGCGAGATCATCACCTCGATGGCGGCGAAACTGCCGGTGGGCGATCTCGCCTTCTCCGAGACGATCTTCGAGCTCACCCAGCAGAGCCCGTACCACTTCGGCGCGACCACCCAGCTGCTCAGCGAGGTGGACAAGGGCTTCAACACCGGCAGCATGCGCAACATCTACTCGCCCAATGTGCGGTGCGCCCAGGAGCTCGTCGTCGACCAGCTAGCGGCGAAGATGGGCAAGGACGCGTACCGGTTCCGCCGCCAGTTCCTCAAGGAGGACCGGGCGCAGGCCGTGCTCGACAAGGTCGCGCAAGTCGGCGAGTGGGGCCGCCAGATGCCGGCGGGCACCGCGCAGGGGATCGCCGTGCACCCCGAGTACCACGGGTTCGTCGCGGTCCTCGCCGAGATCGACTGCCGCCCTCAGACGACGGGCAGGCAGATCCCCGACGCGTACACCGGCCCGCGGGTCACCCGGGTCGTGTGCGCGGTCGACGTGGGCCTGGCCGTCAACCCGCGCGGTCTGGAGGCCCAGATGATGGGCGGGATCATGGACGGCATCGCCGTCACCCTCAGCTCCGGCCTCCACCTCCAGGACGGCCACTTCCTCGAAGGCAGCTGGGACAACTACTTCTACACCCGTCAGTGGAACACCCCGCCCGAGCTGGACATCATCGTGATGCCGGCGACCGGCGAAAAGCCGGGCGGCGCGGGCGAGTTGGCCGTCGCGGGCGCGATGGCGGCGGTCGCCTGCGCCTACGGCCGGGCCACCGGCACCATGCCGACCACCTTCCCCATCAACCACGACGGCCCGCTCGGCTTCGAACCGCTGCCGACCGTCCCCCCGATCCCCGCATCCCCCACCGACGGCCTCGGCCGCGCCTACTAGGAGCATCCGTGCCTCTGCATACCTTCATCCTCAACGGAAAGCCGGTCTCGGTGGACGTCGAGGACGACGTACGGCTGCTCTGGGTGCTGCGCGACGTCCTGGGCGTGACCGGACCGAAGTACGGCTGCGGCCTCGGCGTCTGCCAGGCCTGCACCAGCCACATCAACGGCAAGGCGTTCAACCCCTGTTCCGTGCCGGTCAAGGACATCCACCCGACGGACGAGGTCACCACCATCGAGGGCCTGCCCGCCACAGTCGGCAAGGACCTGCACCCGATGCAGGAGGCCTGGCTGGAGTACGACGTGGCCCAGTGCGGCTACTGCCAGCCCGGCCAGATCATGGCTGCCGTGGCCAAGGTCCGCCAGGCCCGCGCCGCCGGTCACGAGATCGGCGAGGCGGACTTCGACGAAATCCGCAACATCTGCCGCTGCGGCACCTACCACCGCATCCGCGAGGCGATCAAGGCGGGAGCGAAGAACTTCTAGCGGAGACGCCACGCGGTGCCGCGCCCCTGCGAAGTCCCGCGCGGTGCCGCACCCCTTCTTGGAAATCCCGTTCCCCGCGCCCGGATTTGGCAGGTTCAGGGGCGCGGGGAACTGCGCGACCAGCGATGCATGGTCGCAGTCGAAATGTCGAGCACGGTCAGCCATGCCGGCGAGCACAGCACCCGCACGACATGTGCGAGAGAGGCTCTGACACTTGGCGATGAGTTACAACGTCCGCTTCTGGGGCATACGCGAGCGCCTCGACCGGCGTAAGCCTCGGTACGACCTTGCCCACGAGTACCGCGACCAAAGATGGGACCGTACGCCGGGCAACACCCGCCGCACCCCGGCCGACGCCTTCGCCACCATCACGCCTGCCCTGGTGCGCCCCGGACGCAACATACCCGGAGCCGCGGGTTCTGCGGCGCGCGTTGTACTCGTGGGCAGTCAACAAGAACGCATGGGCACAGGAGCCGACCGAGGAGCGGCGCAGCACCCTCGACTGGTTGAAGCGAACTCCCTGCCCGTCAGCACACTGGCTGCGGGAGGAACTGGGAGTTACAGCATGTTTCGGGCTTCGCTCTGAGTGGGCCGAGCGGAAGGCGCCTGACCGGCAAAAGACCAGGTCAGGCGCCTTTTTGTGCCCCTAGAAGAAGCCCAGCTTCTTCGGTGAGTACGACACCAGCAAGTTCTTCGTCTGCTGGTGGTACAGCAAGTACACCCGTGCTGACCTGGGGAAACGGTGCACTATGAGGCTTTCGTGCGGGGCTAGTCCGGAAATGGTCCGGATCTCGGCCCCAGGAACTCGTGGGGCGAAGAGGATGGAGGCTGTGAGGGTCTGGAAATGATCGAGAGCGCGCTGGTCTCGTGGGTGATGCGGTACGTTCCATGCCTCCGGGCTGGTGGGAGCTGTCACAGTAGATGGCGCCCTGTGTGGAGTTGAGCTTCTCCAGGCTGGAAGCCATCGCACATATGGCCGGACTGTCCATGGCTGTCACACCTCGCCCCTACGCTGAATCCCACAAATAGGTCTCGACACCGGGGGGTTGTATGGCGATCGACGGTGGTCGCGTTGCTGCTCGTGGGTTCCAGTATCAGTACCTGCGCACGGTGGAAGCTTTGTTGGTCGGCATGCAGCAGAGTGAGGTGACTGCTTGTCGTGTCGAGGGGCCGGGGAATGCGGTGTCGGTCCACCATGTGGATTCGGTCGATTTTGATTTGGTCGACGCCTCTGGTCGCTCGCTGCTTGCGGTGCAGGTTAAGAGTGCTGGTGCGGGACGGACCGTAAGGGCGCGCGAGGCGGTGTCGGTGCTGGTTCACCTGGTCACCGGCTTCGAAGCCGACCAATACCGTTTGATCACGTCCGCTGTGCCGGACGAAGGCTGTCTGCGTCTGGGTGAGCTGCTGAAGCGCCACGGGGGGGACGTTTCAGGTCTCAAGGTGGGGCTTGAGGAGCTCCTGGTACGGGCTCCTGCCGCCTGGGGCCTCTGTCAGGCGTTGTCCGAGGAGCACTGGGACCGCTTGGGGCGTGCGGGCATTGAGTTCGATGGCCGCAGTGATGAGCAGTTGCGTGAAGACCTCCAGGGTGCGTTGCGTTTGGAGCGGGAGCGCGCTGGGCGGGGCCTGTCCGGTGGGGCCGGTGGGCTTGTACTGGGCTGTTTGGTTGCAGAGGTGATGCGTCGGGCAGCTGATCCCGGTCTGGCTCAGTGGGATGTGAGCGATTTTCGCGGGTCGGTGCTGGTCAGTGATGAGGAACTGCGTTCGGCTTTGGGCCGGCAGGATCTGGGCATCGTGTTTGGGCAGGTGCCTCCGGTTCCGGAGGTGGACCGGTCCCACCTCGTCGAGAAGGTGGGCGAGGTACTGCTGGGTGGACAGGATTCAGCGCAGGGTGTGCTGACGTGTGTCATCACGGGTTTGTCGGGCTTGGGGAAATCCAGTCTTGCTGCCGCGTACATCGCGGCTGAGGCCTTCCTCTATGACGCTGTGTTCTGGGTTGATGCTGAGACCGAAGAGTCCTTGGTGGCGTCGTTCGTCAGGGTGCTGGCACACCTAACGGGTAGGGCGGAGCAGACGGAGGTGCGCGACCCCAGGCTGTTACGTGAGCAGGTTCACGCGGAGCTGCAGTCGCTGCCTGGGCGTTGGCTCATGGTTCTTGACGACGCGAGCCAGTCTGTTGTCGGCGCCTGGATTCCCCGTCAGGGACGTGGCCGGGTCATCGTGACGGCGCTGGGTGGTCATTGGCCGAGGGTGGGCGGGCGCATTGATCTAGATCCGATGAGTCGCGAGGAAGCACTGGAGCTCCTGCAGTTGCGGCTGTCGGTTGGTGCACAGGAGGCCGCCGAGCACGCATCGGCGCTGTCCCGGCTGGCGGACGTATTGGAGTACTGGCCGTTGGCCATCGAGGTGGCGTGTGGCTATCTGGTCAGCTGCGGTGTGGGCCTGGACCGGATTGCGGCCTACTCGGAGACCTTGGTTCACCGGGCGGCCGATGATGAGCAGTCGGTGCCTGCCGGGTACCCGCGGACTCTGGCCGCTGCGGTCGCGCTGACAGTGGATCGCCTAGCGATCAGTGCGCAAGGCCGCGGTCTGCTGCAGCCAACCCTGGTGACGGTAGCGGCGCTGTGCTGGCTCGCACCGCGTCGGGTGCCAGTGCATCTGGCTGCGGCATGCGCATTCTACGATCCCGAGAACATGCCGCCTTCTCCGAGGTGGCTGGTCTTCGATGAGGTGCATGTACCGGTACGGGAGGTCATGCGCGAGTTGCTCAACGTCTCCCTTGTGCGCTGGGACGAGCCGTTACCGGGCCGGGGCGAGTCGTTCCCCGGCAGTGATGACACTGTGTCGATGAACTCGGTACTGCAGCAGATCATCGGCCGGTACCTGGAGATGGACGAGGAAGAGGGCACGGCCGCTTTGTCGGCTCTTGCCTTTCACACGGACCGCTGGCTGCGTGGGGCCCTCCTTACCGGCCAGGCCGAGCGGACCTGGGAGCTGGCCCAGCACGCCACTGCGCTCGTGGGGCACATCCGCTCGGCAGGGACAGCAGACACATTCACGGCTCTGCTCATGGGCAACCTCGCCGCTTTCCATCACGCCCATGGCCAGTACGAGTCCGCGCAGCGGCTGCTCGAGCAAGAGCTGGAATGGCTGGTGCAGGCGGGCGACCCGGACGAGGGAATGGCCGCCCAGGCGCGTACGTCGCTCGCCCATCTCGTTCATATCCGCAAGCAGGACGGCGCCGCCGCCTGCATTGCCGACTATCTGGGCCCTGTGCTGGGCTATCTGCGCAGGCTTGATGGCCACCTGCACGACAACGTCTCCGACCTGCCAGGTAAGGCATCCTTGATCTTGCAGATGCAACTAAGTAGAGAATCCGACCCTAGGCTGGAGGATCTGCTGAAGGGGTATCGCGACCTTGCCGACAGTCTGCCCTCAGCCGAGAGGGAGCAGACGGTGCAGGACCTCCTGACTATCCAGGACTTGATTGGGCAGGGAGAGGCCGAGCGTGCCGAACACGCCGTTACCAAGGCCCTGGTCGGATGTGCTGACCCTTGGTCTTCGAGCACTGCCGACCTGAGGCGTCTGTTGGTTGAGGCGTTGGCTCTGCAGGACAAATGGGCCGAGGCCGATGCCGCCTTCACCGACTTCGTGCCCTATGCCGGCCCCCACACCCTCCACGGGTTTGCCGTTCATCACTTGGTGCACAACGTCGGCTGTCAGTCCGCCTGGAAATGGGTGCTGACCGGGGAGCAGCGTGCGGTGCAGTTGCTCGGGCGCCTGCTGCAAGAGACCTGCATCGCCGACAATCCGGCGTACGAGACAGGTACTGACGAAGCACGGTTCATCTTGTTGCAGGCGGTCCACGAAGGCTGGCGCGCCATACACGAGGGCGCCGACGACGCGGATCCTCTTGTGCTGCTTGCCCGCCTCAGGGATAAAACGTTCACCGATCCGCACGATCCCGGGAGTGTGTGGGAAAGGATCTACCGGGGATTGATTCCGCGGCTATCAGCCGTTGCGGGTGAGACCGCACACCGCCTCCAGCAAGAGGCTGGCGAATCCGTGCTTGCCGAGTTTTCGCCGATGCTGCAGGCGAATGGGGACCTGCGTGCCGTGTACGAGGAGGCCAGCTGCCATTCGGTGTTGTCGCTGTCCACGGACCCGGTCTACGGGTTTCTCGCTGGCCGCTCCAGCCTTGACATTCTGCTGCCTGAAATCAAGAAGCTGATGCCGGCGTCGAGAGCTTTGGCTATCCTAGAGCCTGATCAGATGCTCGGCGCCACCTTGCTCGAGAACGGTGAGACAGTCGAGCTGCAGATCCACCGGGCCTGCGGCAATGGTCTGCGTCGTCTGGTTGGGCCACAGCCGACCATCCCCTCACCGCGGCACCTCACGCTCACCATCGCGGGCCGAAGGCTGACTCTCGAGCACGACGACGGCACCGTGATTGCCCGCGCCGATGCCATAGCATCAGGCCGGTGGCGGCAGGCAGCACGCGATCGTGGCAGCGTGCTCGTGCTGTACGGCTACGGTCTAACCCTCAGCGACCCGGCCGCGCATCGGCAACTCATGACAAACCCTGCAGAAGTACACCGCCGGTTTGCCGAGGCGAGCGGCAACGGCCTGCTTGCGGCTGCCCTCGTCTCCGTGCGCATACAGCCCGATTCGACCAGGACGGAACCAGCCGCTACGGCAGGCCGCCAACAGCCTTCGCCTACTACCCGCGCTCGGCGGAAAGGGCGACGCAGGTAGGTTCCTGGCGCTTTGCTGGCAAGCAGATGAAAGCGGCGACAGCGGTGGCTGGCCAGCTCGGTAGCCAGGATGGCTCTGTTCACGAGAACGCTCCCGTGAACAGAGCCCCTGGGAGCCTTGACTCCTGAGCTCGCCGTGATGGTCGGCTGCTGATCCCTTGTCATGACAGTGTCCACAGCCGCTTAGGGCGTCCGCCTCGGACCAGAGGCCTCCGCACAGAACCTCCGCCGAACCGAGGCCTTGACTTTGGAGAGCGGTGGGCTGCAGCCCAGGATCTTGTCTTGCCCATCCCTGTAAGGACATGCCGGTGGACCGCGACTGGTCCGGACAGGCCTCCGCAAAGCAAACGGAGAACGCCCAGGGTTTTGATCTGATTACCTGGAGTAACTTCGATGGCTTCTCCGAGAGACTTAACGCCAGCTCCCGGCAATGGACTTCACGCCTCAGAAGAACCCAAGCTTCTTGGGCGAGTAGTTACAAAGAATATTCTTCGTCTGCTGGTAGTGCTCCAGCATCATCTTGTGGGTCTCCCGGCCGATCCCCGACTGCTTGTAGCCGCCGAAGGCGGCGTGTGCCGGGTAGGCGTGGTAGCAGTTGGTCCAGACTCGGCCGGCCTGGATCGCTCGGCCGGCGCGGTACGCCGTGTTGGTGTCGCGGGTCCATACGCCCGCGCCCAGGCCGTACAGGGTGTCGTTCGCCGTGCGGATCGCGTCGTCGAAGTCGGTGAACGAGGTCACCGCCACCACGGGGCCGAAGATCTCCTCCTGGAAGATCCGCATGCGGTTGTCGCCCTCGAAGATGGTCGGTTGGACGTAGTAGCCTCCCGCCAACTCACCCTCGTAGCTGATCTGCTGACCACCAGTCAGGATCTTCGCACCCTCCTGCTGGCCTATGTCCAGGTACGAGAGGATCTTCTGCAGCTGGTCGTTGGAGGCCTGGGCGCCGATCATCGTGTCGGTGTCCAGGGGGTGGCCCGGGACGATCTGTTCCGTGCGGGCTATCGCCGCCTCCAGGAACTCGCTGTAGTGGCCGCGCTGGATCAGGGCGCGGGAGGGGCAGGTGCAGACCTCGCCCTGGTTGAGGGCGAACATCGTGAAGCCTTCGAGGGCCTTGTCGCGGAAGTCGTCGTCCTGGGCCCACACGTCGTCGAAGAAGATGTTGGGGGACTTGCCGCCCAGTTCGAGAGTGACGGGCTTGATGTTCTCCGAGGCGTACTGCATGATCAGCCGCCCCGTCGTGGTCTCGCCCGTGAACGCGATCTTCGCCACGCGCGGGCTCGACGCCAGCGGCTTGCCCGCCTCCACGCCGAAGCCGTTGACGATGTTCACCACGCCCGGCGGGAGGAGATCCGCGACCAGGCTCATCCAGTAGTGGATCGAGGCCGGAGTCTGTTCGGCGGGCTTCAGGACCACCGCGTTTCCCGCCGCCAGCGCCGGGGCCAGTTTCCACACCGCCATCAGGATCGGGAAGTTCCACGGGATGATCTGGCCTACCACTCCGAGCGGCTCGTGGAAGTGGTACGCCACCGTGTCGTCGTCGAGCTCGCTGAGCGAACCCTCCTGGGCGCGCAACGCACCCGCGAAGTAGCGGAAGTGGTCGATGGCCAGCGGGATGTCGGCGGCGAGCGTCTCGCGGACGGGCTTGCCGTTCTCCCAGCTCTCGGCGACGGCCAGGTCCTCCAGGTGTGCCTCCATCCGGTCCGCGATCTTGAGCAGGACGTTCGCGCGGGCCTCCGGCGAGGTGCGTCCCCAGGCGGGCGCGGCCGCATGCGCCGCGTCCAGCGCCAGCTCGACGTCCTCTGCCGTGCCGCGTGCGATCTCCGTGAAGGGGCGGCCGTTGACGGGGCTCGGGTTCTCGAAGTACTGGCCGAGCCGGGGCGGCACGTATTCGCCGCCGATCCAGTTGTCGTAGCGGGACTGGAACGAGACGAGCGCGCCCTCGGTGCCGGGCGCTGCGTAACGGGTCATCTCCGTGGCCTCCCTCTGCCGCGCCGCCCGCCCTTGGACGGCGCACGCCGCGCAGACTAGGCACCCGGACGTTGCAACCCCGTTGCGATGTCCAGTTCCCCCTTCAATTCCCTCAACTTCGACTGCGCTGCTGCCTGTTGCACTCGCGGAAGTGTCGTCGCCAGGGCCTGCCACACCGGCAGGTCGTCCTCGGCCCACGGGCTGTACGCCCAGTCGGCGAGCAACCCCGGGTCGGCGCGGGCTATCAGTGCCGAGCGCAGCTGGTCGGCCAGGCGTCTGCGGAGGCGAGCCACCGCGGGGGCCTGCGAGGCGGGGAGGAGCGGGCCGGCGTACACCGTCATCGCCGCGGCCACCGCGCCCGAGCCGAGCCGTCGGGCCACCGTGTCGAAGTCCGCGTCCACGGGCGCGGTCAGCCGGTAGGGGCGGGAGGCGAGGAGGTCGGGACCCAACAGCTTCCGCAGTCGGGACAGTTCGGCCCTTAGCGTCACGGGACTGACCGTCTCGTTCTCGTACAGGGACACCAGCAGTTCGTCGCCGCTCAGGCCCTCGGGGTGGCGGGCGAGCAGTACCAGGATCTCGCTGTGACGGTGGCTCAGGCGCAGCTTGCGGCCGTCCGCGACGAGCAGCGCCTCGTCCCTGCCGAGAGCGCTGAGGGAGATCGCCTCACGCGGCAACGGCCGGGCCAGCAGGGCCAGTTCGGACTCCGCCGCTCGCGCTACGGCCTGGACGAAGCCAAGGCTGTGCGGGTGGGCGAGGCCGTCGCCGCCGGTCAGGTCGACGGCGCCGAGCAGTCGTCCCGTACGCGGATCGTGCACGGGGGCGGCCGCGCAGGTCCACCGCTGGACCGGGCGGCGGAAGTGCTCGGCCGAGAACACCTGGACCGGGCGGTCCTCCGCCAGGGCGGTGCCCGGCGCGTTGGTGCCCACGGCCGACTCGGCCCAGCGGGCGCCGGGTACGAAGTTCATCCCTGCGGCCGCGCCGCGCGTTCGCGCGTCGCCCTCGACCCACAGCAGCCGTCCCTGTGCGTCGCACACGGCCACCAGATGCTCGCCGTCACCGGCGTAGGCCCCGGTCAGCTCCCGGATCACCGGCATGACACGGGCGAGCGGATGGCCGTCGCGGTATCCGGTGAGCTCCTCCTCGCCGAGCTCCACGCAGGCCGCGCCGTCCGGACTGACCCGGGCCCGCGCGGACCGCTGCCAGGACGCCGCCACCAAAGGGCGCACCGGGCGTACCACTCGCCCGTCCGTCGTGAACTCCTCGTGCGCGCACCTGAGTTGACGACTTCGCTCGGCCGGGTCGGCCCCTGCCTCCAGAGCCACCCAGGACTCGTCCCGCCTGACCGTCAACTCGGCCTCCCCGTACGCCGTAGGGCCGCCACCATCGTGGTCCCGAAGGCGCGGCCCGGCAAGGAGCCCCGGGGAATCGGCCATCACTCAGGCGAAGTTGACCAGTCTGATGTAACGCACCCAGTCCCACTCCGGCCCGGGGTCGGTGTGGTCGGTGCCGGGGATCTGGTAGTGGCCGAGGATGTGCTCGCGGTCCTTCGGAATGCCGTACCGGTTGCAGATGGATGCGGTGAGCGCCGCCGACTTCTCGTACAGCGCGTTCGTGAAGTAGGCCGGTTGGTCGATCCAGCCCTCGTGCTCGATGCCGATGCTGCGGGTGTTGTAGTCCCAGTTCCCGGCGTGCCAGGCGATGTCGTGCTCCCGGACCATCTGCGCGATGTATCCGTCGGCGGAGCGCATCACATAGTGCGCCGAGACCTTCTTTGCCGGGTTCTGGAAGATGTTGACGGTGTTCGACCACGTCTCCTGGGTGACATGGATGATGACGCGGTCGATCGGGTACGCCGAAGGTCTGGTGGACGCGCTGTAGTTGGAGGCCGACGCCGGCATCCAGTGCGCGCCGCCCGGATAGTCGGTGGTGCCGGCGGCGGCCGCCTCCGTCGCCGGGAAGAGGAAGCCGGCGGTGGCCGAGGCGGCCGCGCCCTGGAGGAGTCTTCTTCGGTTCATGGACGTACTCCTCGACTAGGCGGGAAAGGAAGGGAGGCGGGCCGCCTGCTCCCGCAGGTGGCGGTGCAGGTCCCGGTGCGGCTCGCCCTGCCGGGGCAGCCACTCCTTGCGGATCTTGGCGACACAGGTGTAGTTGGTGTCGCAGACGTTGGCAAGCGGAGCCTCACCCGCCTGGCTCACCAGCTGGTACGCGTCCAGCGCGGAAAGGCCGTAGTCGCGCTCCAGCCAGCGCACCAGGTCCACCTGGGAGATGCGGAAGGCGTCTTCGAGGGGCCGCGCCGAGCCCGTCGACATGATGTGGGTGTCGGACTCGATGCGCGGCCAGGGTGTGTCGACGCCCTTGAGGAGCTCGACCACCACCACCGTGTTCATGGCGCACTCGACGGCGACCCCACAGGTCTCGCCCTCGCCCTGGCGGGCGTGGCCGTCGCCGAGGCTGAACAGCGCCCCCTCCACATTGACCCCGAGATAGCAGGTCACACCCGCCCGCATCTCCGGGGTGTCCATGTTCCCGCCGTGCGCGTCCGGGACCAGTGCGGAACGCACCTCCAGGTTGGCCGGGGCCACGCCGACCGTGCCGTGCATCGGATCCATCGGCAGCTCGATCTCGATGTCGCTCTCGCGCGCCCGGAACAGACACGTCCCGCGCGCCCGGTCGAGCTCCCACATCCACACCACCTCGGGCAGCGGCGGCTGGAGCGTGGCCGTCGCATGGGTGGATGTGAGCGCGCCGAACAGCGGCACGGTCGTGGACGCCGCCCAGTCGCGCGCGGGCCGGATCGACACGAAGTGCACGGCGAGGGTGTCACCCGGTTCGGCGCCCTCGACGTAGAACGGCCCGGTCTGCGGATTGAGGAACGGGAACGCACAGACGCGGGACACCAGATCGCGCTCGGAGCGCACCCGCCCGGCGAAGCAGTCCTCGGTGTACAGGTCGAGGGCCGTCCCGGGGGTGATCCGCGCTACCGGGGCCGCACCTCCGAACGTCCAGGCGTACTCGTTCTCCTTGGGCCGCACGGTCAGGATCCGCAGATCGTCGCTCATCCTCGTACCGCTCCTGTCTCCTCGTGGTCCTCATCGGGATCGATGAGGTGAACGCGGCCGGTCTGTGCAAGGCGCTCGGGGTGCCGGCGCGCCACCACCACGAGCACGACGACCCCGATCGCCATCCACACCCCGACGACGGGCCCGGCGTACGACACCGGCGGCGCGAGCTCGGCGACGAAGCCGAAGGCCGGGATGCCCGCCGCGGTGAGCAGGGCCGGGACGAACGCGGCGATGCCGAGTACCGGGAACAGCACATGCCTTACGGGGCTGAACAGTTCTCGGCGCCGCCGCAGAAAGTATCCGGCGCAGGCCAGGTCGGCCACGATGTACACGCCGATGATCACGGTGACGATGACCGTGGCGAGCAGGGCGAACGCCGTCACCGGGTCGTACCGGAGGCCGAGGCCCAGCATCGCGGCGACCGCCACGGCGAACTGCACGGCGACGCCGGTGACGGGGGAGCGGTGGCGGGGGTGGAGGCGGGTGAACGCGCGGGGGAAGAACCCGATCCGGCCGAGTGCGAAGGCCGTACGCGTCGACACGTTGGAGGACGCGTTGGCGTTCGCGATCGTCGAGTTGACCACGGCCAGGAAGAGGACGACCCAGAACAGGCCGAACGAGGCTCGCGCCACGCCCTCCCACGAGGCGTCGCCGGACGCGCCGAACCCGGCGAACCGGTCGGGGCCGAAGTAGACCGTCATCGCGTACGTGGTCACGACGTACACCACCCCGATGGAGAGAGCCGCCCCGAACACCGCCCGGCGCATCGTGCGCTGCGGGTCCCTGGCCTCTTCGGCGAGCGGGGCGGCCGACTCGAACCCGGCGAAGGCCAGCACCGTATAGACGGAACCGGCGAACACTCCGCCGATTCCGCTGTAGCCCTGCGCGGTGTGCGAAGTGCCGAATACGGAAAGGGTGTTGTGCGAACCGGCCGCCACGATGAGCATCACGGCGAAGGCCACGAACACCGCCACCTCGAAGATGCCGAGCGCCGTGCCGAACCGGGCCGAGGCCCGCACTCCGAAGAAGCCCGTGACCGCTATCACGACCGCCCCGGCCAGCGACCACGGCCACCACAGATCCGCCGGATACGACGCCCATTGCTGGTGCAGGGTGCCCGCCGTGGTGAAGCCGAGCTGGAGCAGCGGCAGGGGCGGCACCAGGACCTCGACGAACACATAGCCCCAGCCGACCAGGAACCCCACCGCCGGATGCAGACCCTGCGCGCTGTAGGTGGCGACCGAACCGGCGGCGGGCAGGTACTGGGCGAGCTCCGCCACGCACGACGCCGTGAACAGGCACGCCACGAGCGCCACCAGGACCGCCAGGGGCAGACTGCCGCCCGCGAACGCGGCGCCCGCCGGAATGGACGCGGCGACGGCCGCCGCGGGCGCCATCGCGGTGACGCTCTGGAAGAGGACCTCACGCAGACCGACGGCGTTCCTCGCCAGCCCCGTCCCCGTACTGGATTTCGCCGGCACCGTCCGCTCCCTCTGTCGGTCAACAGGCAAGAGGCTAGCGACAGTTACCGTACGGGCCGGGGCGCGCGGGGTGGAAGAGGGCGGGCGGGGCGGGCGGGACGTCCTCCCCTGTTGCGGCCGTTGGGCCAGGTTGACGCAACTTCCGCAGAAGGGTCGCGGGAGCGCCCCCTTTCCGCCGACTCTGGGGGGTATGGCCACACCGCCCGTACCGCCCAAGCCGCCCGGTCCGCCGTACGGGCAAGGATTCGGACCGCCGCCAGGAGGGGGTTTCGGGCCGCCGGGACCGCCGCCTCAGCCGCCGGGCGGGGGACGGCGCAGAGGCCCTTTCCTCGCCGTGGCGGTCGTGGTGGCCTTCGTGGCGATCGCCGCGATCGCCTTCGCGGTCACGCGGGGCGGCGGCAGCGAGAAGCCGCGTGGCCCTGCCGGGAGCAGCCCCGCGAGCCCGACGCCGACTCCTTCGCTGACCCTGCCGAGCGGGTTCCCGACCGCGCTGCCCACTACGCTTCCGTCCGAACTCCCGTCCCTGTCGACGGAGTTGCCGAGCGGGTTCCCGACCGCGCTGCCCAGTGGATTCCCCACGGAATGGCCCAGCGGGATTCCCTCCGGGGTGGAGGGGTTGGTGTCGGCCGGACGGGCTCTGGGGTGAGCGCGCCACAGCCTCGGAGGCGGGCGCGAATTCCCGCCCTCCGCACGGTGAACCGCGGGGGGCCTGGGCGTCGGGTTGGGCGTGGACGTGGGGGGCGTCGTGTGCCGGTGGATCCCTGGGCCGGCATGCGCTGTGACGCGGCGATCGCGCCCCCCCCGCAACCGGCTCACCCGCCCGCGCCCACCTCCGTCGGCATCGTCTCCAGTGCTGCCGCCGGGTCCCGGTCGGCCGGGCCCGCCGGGGTCCAGCGGCCGCGCTCCTTGCGGTAGGGCCACCACCGGCCGTCGTGGCCGAGCCGCAGTTGGGCGGCCCGGCCGGTCACGGTCCAGCGGTTGCCGCCGGCCGGCCGAAGCGCCGGGCGTTCGCCCTCGGGCCAGGCGCGGTCGAGCCCCGCGACGGCCCGGGCCAGCGCCTCCGCATCCGGAGTCCACTCCTCCTCAAGGGCTTGGAGCGATGCGGCTCCGCCGAGCTGCCAGGCGCGTACGGCTGCCGCCAGATCTGCCGGGCGACGCCCCGAGGCGGCGGCGAGCCGTGCCGGGATCGGGGTTTCGTGACAGGCGGCGGCCAAGCGTACCGTGTCCTGATCCTCCGTCAACTCGGGCTCGAATGGATGGAGTTCATGGCCGGGTGCCAGAGCCTCCGCCAGCATGCGGTGCGCCCGTGCCGCCGCGTCCGCCGCCAGGAACTCCAGTGCCGCCGGGTCGACACCCGGTTCCGGCGCCGTCTCGGTGTCCAGGTGCGGGGGCTCGCCCGGTTCCGGCGGAAGCTGGGGCAGGGCGGGCAGCGGCGGCACGATGTCCCGGGCGGCGAACGCCTCCTCGGCCGGGATGCCCTGCGGTATCGCTGGTTCGTCCGCGACCGGGGCCGCACTGCGCTCCTGCAAGGCGTCGAGCAGAGGCCGTTCCGCGCGGCCGCGCATCAGTAGCAGGACGAACGGATCCTGATCCAGGAGCCGCGCCACCTGATAGCTGAGGGCCGCCGTGTGCGGGCAGTGATCCCACGCTTCGCAGGTACACCTGGGCTCCAAGTCGCCTACTACGGGGAGGAGTTCGACTCCCGCACTCGTGGCGTCCTCCACGAGGTGGGGCGGCATCTCGCGGTCGAGCAGCGCCGCGATGTGCCCCGCGCGCTCCGCCGCCATCGTCAGGAAGCGGTCCCAGTCGTCCTCGTCCAGCTCCTGGAGCAGCACGTCGCTGCGGTGGTGCGAGCCGTCCCGGTCGCGCACCACCGCGGTGATGCGGCCCGGCCGTACCGTCACCGCGCCGACCGCGCCTTCCCTGGCGAGCCGGCGCCCCTGCTTGAGCTGCTGGCCGTCGAGCGCGGTGTCCTCCAGGGCCTTCAGCCAGGCGAGACCCCACCAACTGGCCGCGAAGCCGCGTCCGTGCGCGGGCGGCAGAGGCTCGAAAGTGCGCTCGTTCTCGTACGTGTCGCTCATCGTCCGCTCCCTCGTAGTGCCACCAGATCCGTCAGCTCGGCATCGGAGAGTTCGGTCAGCGCGGACTCGCCCGAACCGAGCACCGCATCCGCCAACTCCCGCTTGCGGTCCAGCATTTCGGCGATCCTGTCCTCGACGGTGCCCTCCGCGATCAGCCGGTGCACCTGGACCGGCTGGGTCTGGCCGATGCGGTACGCCCGGTCGGTGGCCTGCGCCTCGACGGCCGGGTTCCACCAGCGGTCGTAGTGGATGACATGGCCGGCCCGGGTGAGGTTCAGGCCGGTCCCGGCCGCCTTCAACGACAGCAGAAACACCGGGACCTGACCGTCCTGGAAGCGCCGCACCATGTCCTCGCGGCGCTCCACGGGCGTCCCGCCGTGCAGGAACTGCGTGGGCACGCCGCGCGCCGCCAAATGCTCCTCGATGAGCCGGGCCATCTGTACGTACTGGGTGAAGACGAGGACCGAACCGTCCTCGGCGAGGATGGTGTCCAGGAGCTCGTCGAGCAGCTCCAGCTTCCCCGAGCGGCCGGTGATCTTTGGGCCGTCCTCCTTGAGGTACTGGGCGGGGTGGTTGCAGATCTGCTTCAGTGCGGTGAGGAGCTTCATCACCAGGCCGCGCCGCTCCAGGCCGTCCGCGCCCGAGATCTCGGCGAGCGTCTCGCGCACCACCGCCTCGTACAGGCCGGTCTGCTCCTTGGTGAGCGAGACGGCCCGGTCGGTCTCGGTCTTGGGCGGCAGCTCGGGAGCGATCCCCGGGTCGGACTTGCGGCGGCGCAGCAGGAAGGGCCGCACGAGCCGGGAGAGCCGTTCGGCGGCCGCCGGGTCGGAGCCGCTCTCGGCGGCGGACGCGTACTTGGTACGGAAGGCGGCGAGCCGGCCGAGCAGTCCGGGCGTGGTCCAGTCGAGGATCGCCCACAGCTCGGAGAGGTTGTTCTCGACGGGCGTGCCGCTGAGCGCCACCCGGGCCCGCGCCCCGATGGTGCGCAGCTGTTTGGCCGTCGCGGAGTACGGGTTCTTGACGTGCTGGGCCTCGTCGGTGACCACCATGCCCCACTGCGCACGCGCCAGCTTGGCGGCGTCCAGACGCATCGTGCCGTACGTGGTGAGCACGAACTCGCCGTCCGCCAGCGCGTCGAGCGAGCGGGAGGACGCGTGGAAGCGGCGCACGGGCGTGCCCGGCGCGAACTTCTCGATCTCCCGCTGCCAGTTGCCCATGAGGGAGGTGGGGCAGACGACGAGGGTCGGGCCCGCCGTCGCCGGGTCGCTCTGGCGGTGCAGATGCAGGGCGATGAGCGTGATCGTCTTGCCGAGGCCCATGTCGTCGGCGAGACAGCCGCCGAGCCCCAACGACGTCATGTCGGCCAGCCAGTTGAGGCCGCGCAGCTGGTAGTCGCGCAACTGGGCGGTGAGCGCTGGCGGTTGGGCGACGGGCTGTTCGCGGTCCCCCTCGGGGTCGGCGAGCCGGTCGCGCAGGCGGGCCAGCCAGCCGGTCGCCTCGACGTCGACGCGGCGTCCCTCGATCTCGGTCGAGCCGGTCAGGACGGCGGCGAGCGCGTCGACCGGGGTCACCTTGCGGTCCTGGGTGGAGCGGGCGCGCCGCACCTCCTCAGGATCGACGAGTACCCACTGGTCACGCAGCCGCACCACGGGACGGTTCGCCTCCGCGAGCGCGTCAAGCTCCTGCCGGGACAGCTCGGCTCCGCCCAGCGCGAACCGCCAGTCGAACGCGAGCAGCGCGTCGGCGGAGAGTGCTGAGGGCGCACCGGAATGGATCCGCTCGGCTCCCTGCCCCTGCGGGGCCGGCGAGTCCTGCGGGCCGATCACCGCACGCGCGGTCAGCGTGCGGGACAGCTCCTTCGGCCAGTGCACCTGGACGCCGATCGCGGCCAGCGTGCGCGCGGCCGCGCCGAGCAGCTCGGCCGCCTCCTCGTCAGGGAGCTCGACCGCGTCCGGCACGGCGGCCGCGAGCAGCGGGGCCAGCGGGGCCCAGGCGCGGGCCGCCCGGCGCAGGGCGAGCAGCGCGTCCATGCGGGCTCGGGGCCCGAACGCGCCGGCCGTACCGGATCCTGCCCACACCTCGGCGGCGTCCGCGACCAGCGCGGGGTCGCTGACGCTGTGCATCTGGAGCACGGCCCGGAACGCCGGCCCTGCGCTCTCCGGATCGGCCGAGGCGAGCCCGGGAAGCTCCACCCGCAGCGAGATCCGTACGCCCGCGTCGTGTCCGGCGGCCACATCGGCGGCCCACGCCCGCTGCTCGGGCAGCCTCTGCGGCGCCGCGGCTGCGAAGGCCGGCGAGCCGGTGGCCCGCATGGCTGCGGGGGTACGCGGAAGGCCGTCGGCGACCGCGTCGAGGAAGGCGCGCAGCAGCCGTTCGGGCTCCGGAAGCAGTACGGGTCCGGGTGCGTCGAGCGGTACGGCATGTGCCTCGGGAGGCATCGAGGCGGCCAGCTCGCGCACCTTGTCCAGCTCGTCGGCGCCGAGCGGACCGACCCGCCACGCGTCGTGGTCGCTCGCGGTGAGACCGGGCAACAGCAGCCCCCGCGCGGCGAGTTGAAGGGCGAGCAGCGCGGCCGTGCCCCAGAAAGCGGCGGGGCGCGACGCCTGGGCCGAGGCGCGTGCCCGGGTGAGTACGGGCAGCGCGTCGCGGACGGGCAGCAGGAGGGCGCGTACGTCGTGGAGCGTGGCGTCCGTGCCGACGACGGTGAGGTTCTCGACGGTGCCGGGCGCGGCTGGGGGCTCTTCGGCCTCGGGGGACCAGAAGGCGATCAGGCTCGTCCGGGAAGGGTCGGCGGGCAGGAAGGTCACGGAACAGCGGGCGAGTTCGGCGAGCTGGGGCGGTGTGGGAGCGGGGAGCCTCTGCACAGCGATAACGCATTCCTCAAATTTGACTACGTTGTCGGAGCGGCCGAGGGTACAGGAAAGAACGACCGGGCGGAGGTCTTGCGGGGTGGCTCGCGTCACATGGGGTCCGGGTGGGTGTTGCCAGCACCACCCAGGGGCGCGGGGTAACCCCCCGCCAGTAGTGGGGTGGTGGCTCCATGGTCGTCAAGGGGTGCCGATCCGTACGTTCGGTCAGGTCAGCGCAGGGGACTGCGGGGGACGACCGACCACCGGAGACGTCATGTCACAGGCGACCATGCCGCAGCCCACCACGGGCCTCGGCGCCCCTGCCGAGCCGCGGGCGGGCAGCGAGTTCGCGCCCCTGCTCAAGGCGGTGAAGGGGCAGGGCCTGCTCGACCGGCGCACCGGCTGGTACGCGACCCGCATCACCGTCAACCTCCTTGCCCTGGCCGCGACGGTGACGGGAATGGTGCTGACCGGCGACACCTGGTGGAATCTGCTGCTCGCCGTGCCGCTCTCGGTGTTCTGGGCCCGCGGCGCCTTCTTCGGCCACGACGCCGGGCACGCCCAGATCACCCGGGGCAAGGGCGCCGGCCGGCTCATCGGCCTGTTCCACAGCGACCTCCTGCTCGGCATGAGCTACGCCTGGTGGAACGACAAGCACAACCGCCACCACGCCAACCCCAACCACATCGACAAGGACCCCGACGTCGGGGTCGGCGCCCTCGTGTGGACCCAGCGTCAGGCCGAGCAGCGCGAAGGCTTCGCCCGCTGGCTCACCCGCAATCAGGCCCGCCTCTTCTTCCCGATGCTGCTCCTGGAGGGCATCGCCCTGAAGGTGTACGGATTCCAGGACCTCAAGCGGCAGCCGCCCCGCGAGCGGGCCGTCGAGGCGCCCCTCCTGATCGCCCACCTCGCCGGCTACGCGATGCTGCTCCTGAGCGTCATGTCGCCGGGCAAGGCGCTGGTCTTCGCCCTGGTGCACCACGCGCTGTTCGGCCTGCACCTCGGCATGACCTTCGCCCCCAACCACAAAGGCATGGAGATGCCCGACCCGAACGACCCCGGGGACTCGGGCTGGGGCCATCTGCGCCGCCAGGTCCTGACCTCGCGCAACGTACGCGGCGGCTTGCTCACCGACTGGTTCCTGGGCGGCCTCAACTATCAGATAGAGCACCACCTCTTCCCGAACATGCCGCGCCCGCACCTCAGGCTCGCCCAGCCGATGGTCCGCGCCCACTGCGCCGCCCTCGGTGTCCCCTACGCCGAGACCTCGCTGACCGACTCCTACCGGCAGGCACTGGAGCACATGCACGAGGTCGGCGCGCCGCTCCGGAAGTGACGCATAGTGGAAGCAGAGCTGGAACCAGCGGGCGCCGCCGTGCGTTCTCTGGACAGGAAGAGCGGCCACAGGCCGCGCAAAGGAAGGCGACGGACATGTCGAAGCGCGCGATGATCGCCGCCGGTGGAGTCGTGGCGGGGCTCATCCTGATCCCCCTGATCGGTTTCTGGCTCGCCCTGCTGGTGCTGATCGGCGTCCCCGTGGCGGCCTACCTGATGCTGGACCCGAGCCAGCGCCGCAGGCTGCGGAACATATCCCGCAAGGAGCTCGGCCGCTAGGCAGCCCTTGGAGGCCCCTGACCTGCCGGGATAGGCTCGGGCCGATCATTGTTACGGCAGAGGGGAGCTCGGCGCGATGAGCGGTACCAAGGGCACGGTCACGGCGGTCAGCAGCAACGGTGAGTACTCGTTCACCAAGCCGAACCGGGACAGCATCACGCTGCTGCCCGGGCTCGGGGTGGAGGGAGACGTCCACGCGGGCGTGACCGTCAAGCACCGCTCCCGCGTCGCCCAGGACCCGACGCAGCCGAACCTGCGCCAGGTCCACCTGATCCATGGCGAGCTGTTCGCCGAGGTTGCCGGGCAGGGGTTCGAGGTCGCCCCAGGGCAGCTCGGCGAGAACGTGACGACGGAGGGCATCGACCTCCTCGGCCTGCCCACCGGCACCCTGCTGCACATCGGCGCCGAGGCGGTCGTCGAGGTCACCGGCCTGCGCAACCCCTGCCTCCAGATCGACGGCTTCCAGAACGGCCTCCTGAAGCAGCTCGTCGGCCGCGACGCCGACGGCACCATAGTCCGCAAGGCCGGAATCATGAGCGTGGTCCGCACGGGTGGCGAGATCCGCCCGGGTGACTCGATCACGGCCGAACTGCCAGTGGGACCGCACCGGCCGCTCGAGCGGGTTTAGGCAGGCTCGGCGGCGAGGGCGCAACCGGGGTGCGGTGCGGGGGAGTTGAGGGTTGAGGCGGGTGCGCGCCGGTCGCTCGCGCTGCCCCAGGCTGCGACGCGGGTGGGGTTGCGGGCGAACCGCTCGCCCGCGCTACCCGGACGCGCACCCGCGTCACTTTCCGACGTCCACCCAAGTCACTCGTAGTACTCCCGCATCAGCTCCACCGACCACTGAGGCTGTGTGGTCTCGCCGCGCGGGCCGAACTCGGCCATGTGCGGCTTGAGGTCGAGCACCGGCGTGCCGTCCACCGCGTCGAGCCCCGCGACCCGCACGTCCAGACCCTCGACCGCGAGGACGCGGCAGCGCGAGACGCCGAGGCGGTTGGGGCGGTTCTTGCCGCGCTGGGCGAAGATCCCGACCAGCGGCCAGTCCGGGTTGCCGCGCGGGCGCCGGGCGCCGGACTCGATCTTCTCGGGGGCCACCCGGTCGAAGTGGAAGACCACTTCGAGATGAGAGAAGTCCGCGAGACCGTACAGGGCCTCCGGCCCGAACTGCTCGGCGTCGAGCCGGATCACGGCCGTCTCGCGGTCCCAGTGGTCATCGGCAACCTCGGTCCGCCCGCCGACCACCCAGCCGACGGGCCGGCACACCACGTCCTGCCCGCGCGATTCCTTCCCCTCCGCGTTCCCGGCCTTGTCCTCGTCAACGGCCTTTCCTGCCATGCCAGTTCCTCCCCGTTACCCGTTCCGCCTGGTTGGGCACTTGATCGGATCGAAGCGCCGGGGACGATCGTAGACAGGGTGAGCCGGAACGTGGCGGCCAGGGCTCGGCATCAATGAACGTCAGGAAACGACGAGTTGAACAGTTCCGATGCCCGGGACTCACCTCCCACAACGTGTTGTAGTTTCGCCGGGCCGCTCATGTTCTGCGCGCGTTTCCGCGTCAGGGACCCTCTACGCACCGAAAGCCGTCGATGTCTGTTCTGACCTACCCGGAAGCGATAGGCGTCGGCCTGCTTCAAGGCGTCACCGAACTGTTTCCCGTATCCAGCCTCGGCCACAGCATTCTGCTGCCCGCGCTGCTCGGCGGACACTGGAAGCGGGACCTGGACGTGTCGGCCGATGGATCGCCGTACTTGAACGTCCTGATCGGGCTGCATCTGGCCACCGCGCTCGCGCTCGTCGTCTACTTCCGCAGGGATTGGGTCCGGGTGGCACGTGGCCTGGTCACTTCGATACGCGAGCGCCGCATCGTCACGGTCGAGCAGAAGCTGGCGTGGCTGCTCATCGTGGCCACGATCCCGGTCGGCATCGCGGGCCTGGCTCTCGACCACCTCTTCCGCTCCACGCTCGGAAAGCCGGTCCCGACCGCTGTCTTCCTGGCCCTCAATGGCATCGTGCTCTACCTCACCGAGCAGCTGCGCCGGGGCGGCAATGGCCGTCGCCGCGCGGGCGCGTCCGTGGCGCCGGGCGAAGAGCATCTCGACCCGGACGAACTCTCCGACCGACGCCTGACCCGGCTCACCTACCGCCAGGCCGTCTGGATCGGGGCCGCGCAGATCCTCGCACTGTGCCCCGGTATCAGCCGCTCGGGCTCCACGATCAGCGCGGGCATCTTCCGGGGCCTCTCCCACGAGGACTCGGCCCGCTTCGCCTTTCTGCTCGCCACTCCGGTGATCGCCGCCGCGGCCCTGCTGAAGGTGCCGTCCCTGCTTGGCCACGAGGGCGACGGCATCCGCGGCCAGGTACTGGCGGGCAGCGCCGCCGCCTTCATCGCCGGGTACGTCGCGGTCCGCTTCCTCACCAAGTACTTCGAAACCCGAACCCTGACCCCGTTCGCCATCTATTGCACGGTGGCCGGTCTGGGCAGCCTTGCCTGGCTGACGCTCGGCTGAGCGGGCTCGTCCCGGCCGGCCTCACTCGGTCTGCGCGCCAGAGGGGCTCGGCGGACTGGGCCGCTCCCCGCGGTGGCGCTCAGCCGCTGCCATGCACTCGGCGGTGACCGTTGAGGGTCCGTGTTCCAGTACGGCCAGCCCGAGAGCCAGGAACGCGGCACATTCCTCGGCGAGATCGCCGAGCAGCAATCCAGAGACCTTCTGCCTGTTCGAAACGGGCAGAAGCACACTCTTGCCGTCCGTGGCGCTCTCCACGCCGAGAAGCTTGGGGAACGCCCATTCCCTGCTGGCATGAGGCCCTTTGAACACGACGCGCTGGGTGGTCACCATGGCCGTTCCCCGATCGACCGGTGTCTGGACCTCCGGCCCGGGGGTGTAGTGCCGACTCGATGCGCCGACCCGGACGGAGACACCCTTCGCGATGCCCAATCGGACACCGGAGGAGCCTCCGGAGTAGTGACCGGGCCGGCGGCGGGGTTCGACCAATGACGTTCGGCCGGTCCACAGGACCGTCTCGTTCGCCTTCAGGATGAAAAGATCGTGGGTGGCACCCCTGGAAGCTTTCCCGATGCGACGGGCAGCAGCGACGAGCTCGTCGAGGAGTCGCTGCTCCCGCTCCCACACCACCAGGGCCTTCGCGTAGTCCTTCGTCGCCCGGGCGGCCGCGCGCCGTTCTTTCCGGGACACTGAACGAGGGCGATCGGCAGGTGCGAGGCCGGATCCGACGGGGGTGGGCTCCGCCCATGACGGACTACGGCTCCCGCTTTGCGTCGGGGTCCTGCTGTCGCGACGTTCCGGACGGATGTCGTCGCTGCTCGAAGGCGATGGCTGGCACGGGGCGAGCAGTTCCGCGTGAACGCGGGTTGCTGTCCGATGGACCCCCGCCAGAACGGCTGCTCCGAGAATGGCGTAGGACTCGGAGCGGTCGGCGTTGAGTACCAGTGTGTTGAGGTCGGTCCTCGGACTGCCCGGGTCGGCCACCGGCGTCCCCGCGAGCGCGAAGTGCAACCACCCTGTGAACCCGGGGTGCTCCACCCGAACGTCGGCGATCGCCTCCAGCGGAAGGTCCCGGCGGCCCGTCCTCCTCTTCTCCGGCGATGCCAGGCGGCCGAACCGCAGGCCCACGGTCGTCCCGTCGAAGCTGACACGCCCGTCGGACCCGGACACCTCAATCGGCAGGACGCCGCTCTCGATCCAAGGCGCGTCGTCGGCACCGACAGCCGGTCCCGCTGCTGTCAGCCGGGCTCGCAACATCTCGGCGAACGTGGCTGCCTGCACGGCGTGAGCATGTGAGATGACCAAGGTGTCCGGGTCGCTGTCCGGCCCCGGCTCGGTTCTCCTCAGGAGCGGGCGCAGGGGATCCGTTCCGGGAACGACCACGAGCCGGATCGATCCTCGACGCCGTCCCGTTGGTGGCTCGTAACGCACCTCGGTAACCACTGCGAGGGGAATTCGGCGTATCCGAAGAGCCGCCTTCAGCGGATCACCCAAGCGTCCGACTTTGAAGTTCAGCTCGAGCCAATCCCCGCGCAGGGTCATCGTTCCGTCTTCGCCACGGAGTTCTTCCGGACCAAACGGCAGGGTTTGTGCCCCGAGATGTGAATCGGCGGTGGGTGTAAGTCCGGCCGGGGCAGCCGCTGTTGGCCGCGCTCCCCTCGGTGCCAGGGCGGGAAAGTCCTCGACCCACACCCAGAACGGCCAGTTGTCCGGTGCTGGTGCCCAGGACGGATCGGGGCGCCAATCCGGGGGCGGCGAGAAGCCCTGAGGCGCGGATGGCCACCCTGGTGCGGGATTGAATCTCCAGGACATACTGCTGCCCCCTCGTGCCGCATGTGCGGGTGCTTTGCCTGCCTCCTTTGTACTCTGCCAGTTGGCCTGCTCCATCACGAATGGGCAAGTTGGGGCACCCGCGGGTGATACCGGAACGTGAAGTGAGGTTCGGCGACTTGGGGGCGAGAGAGGTCGCTTTGTGCCACTCACCCCACCGGTGATGCCCCTCAGGACGGCCGCACAGCCACGGCCTCCAGTGCTTCGAGGAGAGCGGGCAGTTCCGTGCCGCGGCCCACGGGGTGCACCTCGCCGGGGGACTCGTCGAGCAGGACGAAGGCGATGTCGTCCGTCCTGGCGACCAGGGACCAGCCGGGGCCGTCGGCGCGCAGCATGCGGGCGCCTCCCGGGGCAAAGGCCGAGCGGACGCGGCCGACGGGCGGCGCGGAGTCGAGGTAGCCGCACAGCTCGGCCAGCACGCGCCGCACCCCGGACAACTCGGCCCCGGTGTCGGGGAGTTCGGCGGCAGCCGTGTCCGGGGCGGCTTTCGCGGCGCCCTCGGTGTCGCCCGTGGCCCCGTGGGTCTCGGTGTCGTCGGAGTGGCCCGGGACGGGGGAATCCTCGTCCGGGGCGGCAGGCATGGCGGGGGTGTCCTCGTGCGGCGCGCGACTCACCACGGGGGAGCCGTCGCCGTTGCCCTCTTGCTCGACAGAGCCAGCGGCGGCCGCGTCCTGCGGCGCCGGTCCGAACGCGTCGTCCCCCAGCCGTTCCCGCCACGCCGCCCATTGCAGTGCGATCTCGTCCGCGCCGAGGCGGCGCTGGGCCGGGCCCCACTCGCTCGTGTCGGGCGGCGCGAGCGGAGCCCGGCCCCCTGCTTCGGGGCCGGGGTCAGGGTCGTGCGGGGCGGGGACGTCCGGGGCCGAGACGGCCAGTTCCAGGGGCCAGCCCGGCAGGGCCGCCACCACCGTGCGCTCGTCCGGCGACAGCTCGTACTCCATGCCGCAGTCCCAGGACGCGATCGCGACCGCCACCAGCGACACGTCGTCGACGACGACCGTCCAGCGGGCGCCCGCGCCGTCCTGGCCGAGGACGAGACCGTAGCCCTGGGCGTACGGCCCGAGGCCGAGCGCCGCGCATGCCTCGGGGTAGTCGTCGCCGAGCACGCTGGGGAACTGCGCCGGCGTAAGGAGCACCGCCGTGAGCACATACAGCGCCTCGTCTGCGGCGGTTGCGGCCGCTTCGGCCTCGTCCGTCCCGGTCACGGAATCCTCCCCTTCGGTTCGCTCGTCGGCGCACCCTAACCAGTGGGTAACGCGGACGTCGAGGGTCGCGAACGACCAACCCGCGGGGCCGTCCCGAACCACCGGCCCGCAGGGCGCCTCTCAGGCCGCCGGCAGGCCCATCAGCTCCTGGGCGACCGCGCTCGGGGACTCGCCGCGGTCGCGGGCCAGTGCGATGACCGCCCGGCAGGCCAGCTCGCGCACCCCGAAGGAGAGGGCCTCCGGCGAGACCCAGCCCGCCGCCTCTTCCAGCGCGTCCTGGTCGTCCTCCGCACAGGCCGCCACATAGGCGGCCGCCGCCTCGAAGATGTTGTGGTGGCGATCGTCGGCCGCATGCGACCGGGCCGACTTCCGGAATCTCCCGAACATCAGGACCACCTTCCCTGGATTCCCCGGGATTCACCCGGATTGCCGTGGACGACCCGGCCGCAGCGCGGCAGCGCCGATCTCTCAAACGGTCCTGTCCAACGTAGAGTTGAACCTCCGTCGACACATAGGGGGCAGCGGTGACTCGCTTCGACCGGCTCAAGGAAATCCAGCGGCTTGATCCCGAGCGGGACTTCCTCGCGATCTACCGGATGTCGGCGACGCTGGAATTCCCCTGGGACCACACGCGCGCCCTGGAACTCGCGCTGTACCGCACCTACGCCGTGCCCAGCATCGGCCGACTCCTCGCCGAGACAGCGGAACTGACGGACCGTCCGCAGAAGCGGTACGACGACACCGCCCTCCTCCTCGACACCGTCATCGAGCACGGCTTCGACAGCGTGGACGGACGCACCGCCGTGCGTCGCATCAACCAGATGCACCGCTCGTACGACATCAGCGACGACGACATGCGCTACGTGCTCTGCACCTTCGTCGTCATGCCCAAGCGCTGGATCGACTCCTACGGCTGGCGGCGCCTGAGCGACCACGAACTGCGCGCCTCGGCCCGCTACTACCAGACCCTCGGAAAGCACATGGGCATCAAGGAAATCCCGGAGTCCTACGAGGAGTTCGAGCGCTGTCTCGACGAGTACGAGGCCGCCCACTTCGGCTTCGACGAGGGTGCGCGCCGGGTGTCCGACGCGACCCTCGACCTGATGGCCTCGTGGTATCCGAAGCCGCTGGCCCCCATGCTGCGCACCACGAGCCTCGCGCTCCTCGACGACTCGCTGCTGCGGGCGTTCCGTTACGCTCCGCCCGCCCCCGCCGCAAGGACCCTGGTCCGCGGTGCGTTGCGCCTGCGGGCCCGCGCCGTACGCCTGCTCCCGCCGCGCTCCGTGCCTCATTACGCGCGTCAGAACCCCGAGGTCAAGGGCTATCCCAAGGGCTACCGCGTGCCGGAGCTCGGCACGTTTCCGACGCCGGGCGTACGCGGCTGTCCCGTACCGCACCTCAAGGCGACCGAGGGCGAGTGAGGCCGGCTCACTCCAGTGAACGCAGCGTAGCGCGGAGCCACTTGAGCTCCGCCGCGCTGGTGGCCCGGGCGATCGTGAGCATGCCGCGCCGGAACGGGTCGCCCAACTCCTCGGCGGCGATGGGCCGTTCGCCGTCGTAGAAGAAACTCGCGGGCTCCTCCAGGAAGGCCAGCCTGCGGCGCAGTACGGCCGCCTGCCCGGCCGGTTCCGGCAGATGGCGCAGAAACGCGAGCAGCGTGAACCAGCGGTTCTCGTCGGTGACGTCGAGGCGGTCCGGTTCGGCGAGCCGGTGCAGCAGATCCTGACGGCCGGCCTCGGTCAGGGTGAGCATGTGCCGGGGTGCGGCCGCCGCCCCCGGCTGGGTCTCGCGGGCAAGGAGGCCCGCCTTCTCCAGGCGCTTGATCGCCGGATAGAGCGTGCTCTCGCCGACCGGGCGCACGTGGCCGGTGAGCGCGGTGATGCGCTTGCGCAGCTCATAGCCGTGCAGCGGCGCTTCGTAGAGGAATCCCAGGATGGCGAGTTCGAGCATGCCCGCATTCTGCCCCATCTGTGGTGTACATCGGTGGCGTAGTACTACGTGAACGATGTAATGTCCCGTCCGAAGGAAGCGACCAGCGACGGGGAGTGCGTTATGCGGCAGGCGGAGTTCGACGGCCGGGGCAGCCGGATCAGGTGGACGGAGAGCGAGGGGGAGGGGCCCGCGCTCGTGTATGTGCACGGCCTGGGTTCGATGTCGGCCGTCTATCACGCGCACCTCGCCGGGCATCCGGCGCTCGTGGGCCGCCGTCAGCTCTTCGTCGATCTGCCCGGCCACGGCATCAGCGACCGGCCCGCCGACTTCGGCTACACCCTGGAGGACCATGCGGGCGCGCTCGCGGCGGCCCTCGACGCGGCGGGCGTCACCGGGGCCGAGCTGGTGGCGCACAGCATGGGCGGCGCGGTCGCCATCGTGCTCGCGGACCGCCGCCCCGACCTGGTCACCCGGCTCGTGCTGACCGAGGCCAACCTCGACCCCAACCCGGCGCCGACAGCGGGCAGCAGTGGCATCGCCTCGTACACCGAGGAGGAATTCGTGCACGGCGGCGGCTTCCCGGCGGTGCTCGGACGCGTCGGCCCGCTGTGGGCGGCGACCATGCGCCTCGCCGACCCGCTCGGCCTGCACCGCACGGCCATCGGCCTCGTGCGCGGCACGGAGCCGACGATGCGCGAGCTCCTCATGAAGCTGCCGCTCGACCGCACCTATCTGGTCGGCGGGCTCGACGACTGTCTGCCCGGGCGCGCCGAGCTCGTCGGCTCCGGCGTCCGGGTCGTGACGATTGCGGACGCCGGCCACAACATCATGTTCGACAATCCGGCCGCCTTCGTGCGCGAAGTGGCCGGGCGGGCGGCAGTCTGATCCCGACGGAATTCGGGTATCGGATACCGGATCCGAGTGACCGTCAGTCCTCGCGCACGGCCACCGCCAGGTAGCGCTCGTCCTCGTCGGCGTACGACGTCAGCCGCCAGCCGGCCGAGGCGAGCAGCGGGCGCAGCCGGGGTTCCGCGCGCAGGTCGTCGTCGGTGATCCGGCGGCCCTGGCGCGCGGCGAGCGCGGCCCGGCCGATCGGGTGGAACAGGGCGAGGCGGCCGCCCGGGCGGGTGATCCGCGCCAACTCCCGCACATTCTCGGCGGGTTGGGGGAGGTGTGAGATGAGCCCGGCGCCGAACACCACGTCGACGGATGCGGTGCGCAGGGGAAGCCGGGCCACATCGGCGCGCAGCAATGCGGCATACCGGTCGCGCCCGGCCCGTACGGCTTCGGCGAGCATCTCGGGCGTGAGGTCCGCCCCGAGGACGGTGCCCTCGGGGCCGACCGCGGCGCGCAGCGGCATCAACGCGCGGCCCGTTCCGCAGCCCGCGTCGAGGACGGCATCGCCCTGCGCGAGGCCGAGTTCCGCGACGGCCGCGGCATAGGCCGGGCCGTCGTCGGGGAACTTGCGGTCCCAGTCGGCCGCCCGGGCGGCGAAGAATTCCTGAACGTGTGTGTGGTCTTCGGCCATGCCGTCATGATCCCCCATGGGGCACCGATCCGGCAGTGGCTGAAATTCGACCGTGGCGGGCAGGTTCGAACAAAGGCTGATCGCGCTGGAACATTTCTTCGTCATATTCCGGCAGCTTTCGAACTGCGCCCCTGTCGTGCGCCCCTCCCCGGACTAGCGTCCCTGAGCCATGGGACACCTGGACCACGTCGCCTTCGGCTGGCTTACACCCGTGCTGTCGTACGTGATGGCCTGCATAGGCTCCGCCCTCGGGCTGCGCTGCACCGTGCGCGCCCTGGGGGCGAGCGGCCGTTCCCGGCGCAACTGGCTGATCACCGCCGCGTCCGCCATCGGCACCGGCATCTGGACGATGCACTTCGTCGCGATGCTCGGCTTCGCCGTCACCGGCACCGACATCCGCTACAACGTGCTCCTGACCATCCTCAGCCTCCTCGTCGCCATGGTCTTCGTCGGCGCAGGGGTCTTCGCCGTCGGCTACGGCAAGGACCGCACCCGCTCCCTGCTGCTCGGCGGCCTCGCCACCGGACTCGGCGTCGCGGGCATGCACTACCTCGGCATGGCGGCCCTCAGGCTGCACGGGCAGGTCCACTACGACCCCGTGCTCGTCGCGCTCTCCGTCGTCATCGCCGTGGTCGCCGCGACCGCCGCCCTGTGGGCCGGGCTCAACATCAAGTCGCCGATCGCGGTGGCCGTCGCCTCCCTGGTGATGGGCGCGGCCGTCAGCAGCATGCACTACACCGGAATGATCTCGGTGAGCGTGGACGTGGCCCCCAGCGGCTCCGAGCTGCCCGGGGCGACGGCGATGCAGTTCATCTTCCCCCTCGCCGTCGGCCTCGGGTCCTACCTCTTCATCACCGCGGCCTTCGTCGCCCTCTCGCCGACGGCCCGCGAACGCGCCGAGTACGCCTTGGCCGAACAACTCGCCCCCACTCCATGAACTGCCGTGCGTTGCCCGGCAGTCGGCTCTATCCATAAGCGAGGAGATCCGTGCGCATACCCCGCAAGGCCCCGGACGCCGCGCCGCCGATCCCGGTGGGCGCCCGCGGGCGACGCGCCCACGCAGGACCGCCGGCCGCCGACGAACACGCCCTCGGGGAACCTCCCGCGCCCCAGGAAGCCGAGGCCCTGTGGCGGCTGCGGCCGCGCACCGTGCGTGCCAAGATCGTCTCGCTCCTGATGGTGCCCGTCGTCTCGCTGCTCGCCCTGTGGGGCTTCGCCACCGTCACCACCGCCCAGGACGTGTCTGCGCTGCGCCAGTCGCGCCGCGTCGACGAACAGATCCGCACCCCGGTCGTGGCGGCCGTCGCCGAGCTCCAGGCCGAACGGCGGTCCGCCGTACGGTACTTGGCGTCTCCGGCCGACGACCGGGCCGCCGAACTCGACCAGCAGGCCAAGCGCACCGACACGGCGATCGGCAAGCTGAGGCTCGACCGGGAACACACCGCCGCCGACGCGGGCGACCTGCCCGCGGGCGTGACCGACCGGCTGCGCACCTTCGTCGCCGAGGCCCTGAAACTGCCCGCGCTGCGCACCGGCGTCCACGACCGCTCCACCGGCTGGGACGCCGCCTACCAGCGCTACACCGACACCATCGGCGCGGGCTTCGACGTCGACGGCGCGCTCGCCGACATCCAGGCCCCGGCGCTCGGCTCCGGCGCACGCGTCCTCCACGAGTTCGGCCGGGCGGGCGAAATGCTGGCCCGCGAGGACGCGTTGGTGTCCTCCGCGCAGCTCGGCCGCACCTTTACCAGCGAACACCTGCGCCGCCTGACCGGCGCCGTCGACAGCCGCCGCACCCTCACCGCCGGCGCCACCGCCGACCTGACAGGGCCCGAACACAGCGCCTGGGCCACGCTCAGCGGGCAGAGCGCCTACGCCTCGCTGGGCGCCGCCGAGGACAAGATCCAGTCCGCCGAGCCGGGGCGCGCCGCCGCGACGGCCGTGGACCCCGCCGCCTGGGACGCCGTCCTCTCCGCCGTGCAGAAGGGTATGCGCGACATCGAGACGGGCGCCGCGGCCGGCGCCGCCGATCGCGCCGACCCGTTCGGCCGCGGACTGCTCACCGCGGGTGGCGCCGCCGTCCTGTTCGGCCTCGCCGCCGTCGCCGCCTCCCTCGTCATCTCCGTACGCATCGGGCGCGGGCTCGTCGTCGAACTGATCAGCCTGCGCAACAGCGCCCTGGAGATCGCCCGGCGCAAACTCCCCACCGCCATGGGCAGGCTGAGGTCCGGCGAGGAACTCGACATCCAGGCCGAGGCGCCGCCCGGGCCGCCCCCGCGGGACGAGATTGCCCAGGTCGGCGAGGCGCTCGGCACCGTCCACCGGGCCGCCCTGCACGCCGCGGTCGAACGCGCCGAGCTGGCCAGCGGAATCTCCGGCGTCTTCGTCAACCTCGCCCGCCGCAGCCAGGTCCTCGTCCACCGCCAGCTCAACCTGCTCGACCGCATGGAGCGGCGCGCCGACGACCCCGGCGAACTCGGCGACCTGTTCCGCCTCGACCACCTCACCACCCGTATGCGGCGGCACGCCGAATCCCTGATCATCCTGTCCGGCGCCGCGCCCGGCCGCGCCTGGAGCGTGCCGGTCCCGCTCACCAATGTGGTACGGGCCGCGGTCTCCGAGATCGAGGACTACGCCCGGGTGGAAGTGCGCCGCCTGCCCGAGGCCGCCGTCACCGGCGGCGCCGTCGCCGACCTCACCCATCTGCTGGCCGAACTCGTCGAGAACGCCGCCCAGTTCTCGCCCCCGCACACCAAGGTCCGCGTCACGGGGGAGCCCGTCGGCAACGGCTACGCCCTCGAAATCGAGGACCGCGGACTGGGCATGGGCGACGAATCCCTCGACGAGGCCAACCGCAGGATCGAGCAGTCCGAGGCGCTCGACCTCTTCGACAGCGACCGACTCGGCCTGTTCGTCGTCAGCCGCCTCGCCGCCCGCCACGCCATCAAGGTCCATCTGCGTACCTCGCCGTACGGTGGCACCACCGCGGTCGTGCTGCTCCCGACGGGCCTCCTCCAGGCCGCCGTCACAGCCGCCGCCCAGCCCGCGCGGGCCACCGCCCGGCGCGAGGACCAGCCGCGCGACGAACCCCGCAGGAGGATCGAGGTGCCCCTCGAAGGAGCGCCCCGGCCGGCCCTGGTCGCCCAGCACGCACCTGAGGCCGTCCGGCCCGAGCCGCCCGCGCCGCCCGGCGTCACCACCCTGCGCCAGCGGGCCCGCGGCATCGCCCCGGACAGCGCGGAGGCCGGACTGCCGCGCCGGGTGCGCCAGGCGAGCCTCGCCCCCCAACTGCGCGAGGCCCCTGCCCCCGAGCCCGACACCGGCCCGGACGCCGCCTCGCCCACCCCCGAGCAGGCCCGCGACCGCATGACGGCCTACATGGGCGGCTGGGCCCGCGGCGGCGCCGCCCGCACAAGCACTCCCGCACCGGGCGAGCCCGGCGGCGGCCACCCGAGCGAAGGAGACCGCGCATGATCGACCACCAGAGGCTCGACGCCCCGAACCACACCGGGGCGGCACCCGCCTCCGAAGCCCGCTCCGGATCCCGCTCCGGCGAACTCGACTGGCTGCTGGACGACTTGGTCCTGCGGGTGGGCGAGGTCCGGCACGCCGTCGTCCTGTCCAACGACGGCCTCGCCGTCGGCGCCTCCAGCGCGCTGACGCGCGAGGACGCCGAACACCTCGCCGCCGTCGCCTCCGGATTCCACAGCCTGGCCAAGGGCGCCGGACGCCACTTCCACGTCGGGGGCGTGCGCCAGACCATGGTCGAGATGGACGACGGCTTTCTCTTCGTCGCGGCCGCCGGAGACGGCTCCTGCCTCGCCGTGCTGTCCTCGCTCACCACCGACATCGGGCTCATCGCGTACGAAATGGCGCGCCTGGTGAAACGTGTCGGCGAACACCTCTACACGCCGCCGCGCCACATCGTGCGCCCGCCGGCCGCCGGTTGACCGGAAAGGGGACGCCCACCCCATGAACGAGCACCCGCCGGACGGCCCCGCGTACCGGCCGAGCCACTGGTACGACGCCGAAGCGGGGCCGCTGGTCCGCCCGTACGCCATGACCGGCGGCCGCACCGCACCCGGTCCCAGCGGCGTACGCCTCGACCTCATCGCGCTCGTCACCCTCGCCGCGCCGCAGGGACCCGAGCCCGCCGAGGAATCCCTCCTCGGCCCCGAACACCGGGCGCTGCTCGCCCTGTGCCGCAAGGAGACCCAGTCCGTCGCCGAGCTCGCCGCCGACGCGGACCTGCCCGTCGGCGTCGTACGCGTCCTCGTCGGGGACCTGCTCGAAGCCGGCCACGTGGTCGTCAGCCGTCCCGTGCCGCCCGCGCAACTGCCCGACGAGATCATCCTGAGAGAAGTGATCGATGGCCTCCGAGCCCTCTGAACCCACCCCCGCCCTCGCGCTGAAGATCCTCGTCGCGGGCGGATTCGGCGTGGGCAAGACCACCCTTGTCGGAGCGGTCAGCGAGATACGGCCGCTGCGTACCGAGGAACTCCTGAGCGAGGCGGGGGAGTCGGTGGACGACACCGGCGGTGTGGACCAGAAGACCACGACCACCGTCGCCATGGACTTCGGCCGGATCACCATCCGCTCGGGCCTGTCCCTCTACCTGTTCGGCACGCCTGGGCAGGATCGTTTCTGGTTCCTGTGGGACGAACTCTCCCAAGGAGCACTCGGCGCCGTGGTCCTCGCCGACACCCGCCGCCTGGAGGACTGCTTCCCGGCCGTCGACTACTTCGAGCACCGTCGCATCCCGTTCGTCGTCGCCGTCAACTGCTTCGCCGGAGCCCGCTCCTACGGCGCCGCCGATGTGTCCGCGGCCCTCGACCTGGACCCGGGCACCCCCGTCGTGCTGTGCGACGCCCGCGACCGGGACTCCGGGAAGGAGGTCCTGATCCGGCTCGTCGAATACGCGGGGCGCATGCACACCGCGCGCCTGCTCGACTCGGTCGGCTGATGCGCCGCCCGCGCCTGCCGCGCGACTCCCCGGCGCCCGGCACCGCTTGCCCGTGGCGCGCCGGTGGTGAAGGGTGGCAGGGGAACCGGGAAACGGGGAACTGCATGAGCGGGGAGGCCTGACATGGCTATGAACAAGGAACTCGACTGGCTGCTCGACGACCTGACCCGGCGGGTCGAGCATGTACGCCACGCGATCGTGCTGTCCAACGATGGTCTGGTCACCGCCGCGAGCGCCGACCTGGAGCGCGAGGACGCGGAACACCTGGCCGCCGTGTCCTCCGGGCTGCACAGCCTGGCCAAGGGCTCGGGCCTGCACTTCCGGGCCGGCAAGGTCCGCCAGACGATGGTCGAATTCGACGAAGGTGTCCTGTTCGTCACCGCGGCCGGCGACGGCAGCTGCCTGTGCGTGCTCGCCTCGGCGGAGGCCGACATCGGCCAGATCGCGTACGAGATGACCCTTTTGGTCAACCGGGTGGGTGAGCACCTCTCGGTGGCTGCCAGGCAGCCCGGGAACTTCGGCGTGACAGAGCTCTGAGCTGTCCGAACGGGCGCTTCGCGCGCTCGATGTGAGTTATCCACAGGCCGCGCGGGATGTCCGCGCGGCGAGTTACGGTCGTCACCGAGAGTATTCGTCTCTCGCGTACTCGTTCCTCACAGGGGAGGATCCGATGACCGTCTTCACCACTGTCACCACCAAGAACGCCGTGGTGCCCGCCGCCGTCGCGCGTGCGGCGGCGCCGGCCGGGCAACGGCTCACACCGGGCGCGGCCGCCCGCGAACTGGAGCTCAGGCGCGGCGAGTTCGAACTGGCCGTCCAGCTCGGCCACATTCGCACCGTCCCGGATCCGGGCGGGGGACAGCGCCGGGTCACCGCGCGCGAGGTGGCCCGGCTGAGAGCCGCGGCCGACTTTCCCGAGTGCCTGCGCGAACGGGTGCGGACCGTCGGCACCGGCGAGGGCGCCGACCTGCTCGGCATCGCACCGGGGCGGTTCACCAAACTGGCCCGCACGGGCCGGCTCACTCCGGTGCGCTGCTACCTCAACCGCTACCGGGCGGTCGTCTGGCTCTACCTGGCCGACGAACTGGTCGAACTGGCCCTGCGCGAGCCGGAGTCGCTGAGCGGTCGCCACCCGGCGCCCGACGACGGCCAGGACTGGCGGGCGCGCAACTGGCGCGGGCGCAGGATCGCCATGCTCGCCCGCCAGACCGACGACCAGTGGGAACAGGCGGCCGCGGTCGCCTCCGCCCTCGACAGCGCACACCTCGCCGAAATCGTCCGGGATCCCTACGAACGGGCTTGTCTCAGGCGCCTGCAGCCCGAGACGTTCAGGATCCACCCCGAGTCCGCGATCGCCCAGGCCATTGTCGACCGGGTGCTCCTGGCGGACGAGCCGGACGAGATCGAGTGGTACAGGCTGCGCCTGGTGGAGGCTCTCGCGGATGCGCGGGACCAGTGCCCGGCACCGCGCCCGATCGGGGACCCGGCGGGAGAGCGGGGCGTCCCGGCGGGAGTGGGGCCGACGGCGAAGCGGAGTGCCGTGGTGGGCGCGGAACCGCCCGCGCCACGGCCCTTGGGGCGGACCGGCCCACGGACCGCGGCTCCCGCGGCGCGTCCTGCCGGACCCGAACGCATCCGGCGCAAGCCCACCCCGCAGGAGGGAGGGGCGCCGGTAGAGCGAAGTCTGCTGAGGCGGCTACGGCGGGGAAAGTAGCCGGGCCGGGGTGGGCGGTCAATCACGCCGAAGTTCATGACATCCTGTGACGTCACAGCTCGCCGGACGGGATCGGCGGACGTCCGGGCATTACGGGGAAGGTCGATGAGGCTCTGCTTCCTGGTGGAAGAGCACTACCGCCATGACGGCATGCCCGTCGAGGTGATCCGCCAACTCGACGCCTGGGGGCACCAGGTCGACGTGGTGCGCCCCGGCGGGTCGCTGCTGCGGATGTCGGAGGCGGTCCGCGCGGGCAGCCACGACGCCTGGGTGCTCAAGACGGTGTCCGGCGGCCCGGGGCTCCCGCTCCTGGAAGCCGCCGCCGCGGTCGGCCTGACCACGGTCAACGATGTGCGGTCCATCCGCGGCGTACGGGACAAAGCGCTCGCCTCGGCCATCGGCCGCAGCCGGGGCCTTCCCGTGCCGATGACGTACGCGGCGGCGCGGCCCGAACTGCTCGCGGAGATACCCGAGTCCGAGTATCCGCTGGTGGTGAAGCCCGCCGACGGAAGCTCGGGGCGGGCCGTGCACCTCGTGCCGTCGCCGGACCGGCTCGACGCGATGCTGCCCGTCCTCGCCGGGGAGGGGATGCTCATAGCCCAGCCGTACGTCCCCAACTCGGGCATCGACCTCAAGGTGTACTGCGTCGGAGGCGAGCTGTACGCCACCGAGCGCCGCTCGCCGCTCCATCCCGACCAGGGCGTCCGCGAACGCCACGTCCCGCTGCCCGCCGAAGTCGCCGCCATCGTCGACCGGGTCGGCGCGGTCTACGGACTCGACCTGTACGGCGTGGACGTGCTGCTCGGCCCGGACGGGCCGGTGGTCGTCGACGTGAACGACTTCCCGAGCTTCCGCCAAGTCCCGGACGCGGCGGCCAAGGTGGCCCGCGCGGTGCTCGAACTGGCCCGTACGGGCAGTGAGGTCGCCGCCGCGGCCTTCGTGTCCGGCACGGGACGGATCCCGGAGCAGTCGTTCGGGGCGGCACAGCCCGTCCGGAGTTCGGCGGGAGCGGGCGAGGGCCGGTGAGGGACGCGACGACGGTCGGGCTCATCACGCCCGAGCCGGACCATCCGCTGCTGGCCGCCACCACGGAACTGCTCAGCCGCGAACACCGGGTGGTGACGGTCCACCCGGAGACGGCCGACGCCGCCGCGCTCGGCCCGCTCGCGGACGTCTACCTGCTGAAGTCACGCACGTCCCGGGCTCTCGCGCTGGCGAGGGACCTGGAGTCCCGGGGAGCCGCGGTGATCAACTCGGCGGAGGCGACCACCCTGTGCCAGGACCGTACGGCCATGGCGGAGCGGGCCCGTGATGCGGGGCTGCCCTTCTCGGCGACCCGTACGTTCGGTTCACTGGCCGAGCTCGCGGCCGACACCGGGCCGGCCCGTCCTCTGGTGGTGAAGAGCCGTCACAGCAGGCGGCACGACCTCGTGGCCCGCGTCGACAGCCCGGACCGGCTGGCCGAACTGGCCGGCGCCTGGGCGGACGAGCCCGTCGTGGCGCAGGAGTTCGCCGAGAACAGCGGCTATGACCACAAGCTCTGGGTGATCGACGGCACGGTGTTCGCGGCACTGCGCCGCTCCGAGCTCGCTCCCGAGGGGCGCGGCCCCACCGTTCCGCTCGCGCTCGGCGAACTGCCGTCCGGCTGGGCCGAGTTGGTGGTCGAGGCCGGCGCTGTCTTCGGCCTCGATGTCTACGGGGTCGATGTCATAGACACGGGGGATGGTGCCCCGCTGATCGTCGACATCAACGCATTCCCCGGGATCCGGGGGCAGGCCGGCGCCCCGGAGGCCCTGGCGGCGCTGGCGCTGCGCAGGGCCCGTGCGGTGGTCGCGGCGGCCTGAGGGGGCTGTCGCCGGACCCGGCCCAGGTGCGTGGCGCCCGGCGCGCGCATCACCTGAGCTCGGTCACCGTGAAAGTGTGCCGGCCGCCGCGCGCCGCCCGGCGGGGCCCCGCCCTGGCAGGTCACGAGCCAGGTGAGGCTCGCCTCCTCTGCTCGCCCACCCGACACGCGCGCACCGGACCCCGCAGGGCCGGTCCGGGCGGGGCGAGTCACCCGCCCCGAGCCGGGTATCCGCACGACACCCTCGCGATCGGCCCGCTCAGTTCGCCGTGTGCTGCAGCACCGAGTTCCAGGCGGTGACGACCGGGCGGTCGTGTTCGCGTCCGAGGCGGGACAGCGCGCCCGTGTCGAGGACGAACAGCGCGCCGCCGGAGGCGGGCAGGCCGAGGTAGCGGGCCGTGAGGACGCGCAGGAAGTGGGAATGGGCGATCAGGACGACGTCCTCGTCGCCGGCGCGCAGGGCCGCGTCGGCCTCGGCCAGCACCCGGTCGGCCCGTGCGCCTACTTCGGCCGGGCTCTCGCCGGGGTGGCCGGCGGGGCCGGGGGCGACGCCGTCGGTCCACAGGTTCCAGTCGGGGCGGCTGCGGTGGATCTCCACGGTGGTGATGCCCTCGTAGCCGCCGTAGTCCCATTCGTGAAGATCCGGGGTGATTCGGGCGTTCTTGAATCCGGCCAATTCGGCCGTGTGGACGGCTCGTTGGAGCGGGCTGACCAGGGCGAGGCCGACGGGCCGGTCGGCGAGCAGTGGTGCGACCGCGCGGGCCTGCTCCTGCCCGTGTGCCGTGAGCGGCAGGTCGGTGTAGCTCGTGTGCCGTCCCGACAGTGACCATTCGGTCTCCCCGTGACGTACGAGGATCAACTCACCCATGGCTGTGTATTCCGTTCTCCGTGTGCGTCCCCCGGGCCGGTACCGATCCGGCCGTACGCGAGGACAACCTTCTGGGGTGCGCACGCATTCCGTGCGCACCGGCGTGTCGGGGGTCGGATACCTCACGTGCAAAGGTGTGCCGTGCGGGCCGGGCCCGGATGGATCGGGCCCGGCCCGCACGGCGAAGACCGTGGCGCTCAGGGCGAGGACCGCGGCGGCTCAGGCGGAGTGCAGGGCGAGCCTCACGGTGACCGTCCACCTGCCCTGACGCGAAGCCCGGTCAGGGGTGCATGCGCGCCCCCTTGAGAACCTTGTCCACGGCGTTGCGCGGCCCGTGGACGGCCAGACCGACCAGATCGAGGTCGGCGCCGGGGACGGCCCGGACCGCGGCCCGGTTGTCCGTGTCGTTGCCCGTCCTGAACATGTCGCTCGTGAAAACCGCCCGGGTCAGATCACGGCTCAGGACGCGGATGTGGGCCGCGCGCAGGACCTCCTTGCTCCCCTCGAAGACGAGCACCGGCTGACGGAACAGCGGGAGGTAGGGAGTGCCGTCCGCATCGGCGTACGGCTCGCCGATGATCTCGGGCAGCGCCGTGCCGAGCCCGCTGACCAGGAAGGCCGTCACATTGAGCCGCTGCCAGGTGTGCAGGTCGTCGCGCAGCAGCACGGCGATCTTCGTGTCGAAACGTACGGGCGCACTGTCTGAAGTCATGGACTGCGATGTCATGGACCGAGACTGCCGAACCCGCGTCCGCCGCGTCTTGTACGTTCCTTGCATGACGGCCGGACAGGAGATCTCCGCTTGGCGGCCCCGGGTCGCGGGAGTCGTGGAGGTCTTCCACGCCCGGTTCACCGAGCACTCCTACCCGATGCACGTCCACGACAGCTGGACGCTCCTCATCGTCGACGACGGCGCGGTGCGCTACGACCTGGACCGCCATGCACACGGCACCCCGGGCGACGCGGTGACGCTGCTCCCGCCGGACGTTCCGCACAACGGCTCCCCGGCGACCGCCCAGGGCTTTCGCAAGCGGGTGGTCTACCTGGAGCGGACCCAGCTCGACGACAGCCTCATCGCGCCCGCCGTCGACGGGCCGGACCTGGTGGACGCCGTGCTGCGCCGCAGGGTCGGGCAGTTGCACACGGCGCTCGCGCACCGCGGCGACGAGCTGGAGGCCGAGAGCAGGCTCGCGCTCATCGCCGAGCGGCTGCGCGGCCATCTTCGCCCCCGGCACGTGAGCGGCTCGGCGGGTCGCGGCCGCTCGGTGGCGCGGCACCTGCGCGAGCTCCTCGACGCCCGGCTCGTCGACGGCGTGACGCTGGAGGAGGCCGCGGGCCTGGTGCACGCGCACCCCACCCATCTGGTGCGCGCCTTCACCGCGGAGTTCGGCATCGCGCCGCACCAGTATCTGACGGCCCGTCGGATCGACCGGGCCCGCGGGCTGCTCCTCGACGGGCAGGCACCCGGTGACGTGGCCCGCGCCACCGGGTTCTACGACCAGTCCCATCTGACCCGCCACTTCAAGCGCGTGGTGGGCACGGCGCCGGGACGCTATGCCCGGCACGCACGGGCCTGACGCCCGGCATCAGACGAACAGGAACGCCGCCGAGGTGGCAGCGCCCAGCGCGCCGCCCGCCACCGTCTGCATGACCGTGTGGTAGGTCAGGGCGACCCGCGACCAGCACACCACGGCCGTGATCGCGTAGGCGAGCAGCCACCAGGGGGAGTGCACCACGGCGAGCAGCGCCACGACCGCCGAGGCGACGGCGGAGTCCACCGAGATCTTCCAGACCGTGTTCACGGCGAGCAGGAAGATCGTCATCACCCACAGGGCGAGCATCGCGGTCAGGATGCCGACCGGGGCGTGTCCGAGCACCATGACGACCGAGCCGGCCCCGATCGAGCCGAGGATGACGAAGAAGATCGGCGCCCGCTTGGTGCGGTCGACGACATGCCGGTCGCCCCAGGTGCCGCGCTTGCGCTCCCACTCGATGTAGCCGGCCGGTATGAGCCCCGCGCAGAGCGCGCCGAGCAGCCCCCACAGCAGGCCGGTCCACTCGCCTGCCGCAGCCAGGCCGATGCCGAGCATCCCGGCGAGCAGGACGTTGCGGGGCTGGAGGATGTCGGTGACGGTGCGGGCCGTGGCGGTCGTACGGTTTCCGGTCTCGGCCAGGGTGTCGCTCACGCGGTCTTCTCCAGGGAGTCCAGGACGCTGCGGGCGCGCTCGCCGCTGATGGTCCGGTAGGCGGCGGCCACCCGTACCAGCCGGGCGACTTCGCCGTCCTGGTCGGTGGCGTGCAGGGTGTCGACGGCCGCGGCATCGCCCGCGGCGGCGCCGTCGGCCTTGGCGGCGAGTGCGGCCTTGATCCAGTACGCCTCGGCGAGGGGCCCCTCGCTCTCGGCGCGCGGACTGTCGGCGGACGCGGCCCGCTTGGCGGCCGGGAGCAGGCTGTCCGGAACGTAGTGGCGCAGCTTCTCGACGGCGTCCGCGATGTCGGCGGCCCACCGGTCGATCCGCAGGTCCGCCGGGGTGCCGAACCGGGTCAGCTCACGGGTGAGCGAGGCCGGCGGCTCGAAGGGCTGGTCGGGGAAGGCCGTCATCAGCTCCCGCCACAGCGGATGCAGCCGGGCCTGCGCCCGCCACAGCCGCACCCGGCGCCAGCCCTTGCTGAACGCGGGGATGGACGCGCCGAGCGCGAAGAACGCGAACAGGACGACCTGGGCCGCCTCGGTGACCTCGTCGAACTTCAGGGCGAAGGCCGGGCTCGGCTGGTCGGCCACGCTGATCCACAGGAACAGGGTGCGGCTGAGGGTGTATCCGACGCCGATGAACATGGCGAACGTCATCATGCCGAGCCCGATCCGCAGATGGCGGGCCGTGGCCCCGGCGGTGGCGAGCGCCCACTGATAGGCGCAGACGGCGGATGCGGCACCCAAGTACAGGTAGAACACGCTCATGTAGAGCGTGGCGCCCCACTGCCCGGCGTGGTCGGAGACGAACCGGTCCGAGGCGTACGAGCGGTCGACCACGGTGAAGAAGAGCACGGTCAGCAGGATCAGCGTGGCGACGGACGCCTTGGCCGCCACCTGCTGGATGATCCGGGCGAACCGGACGTGGCGGGGGATGACGCCGCCCTCCGGGAAGTGCCCGTAGATCGCCACGATGTAGCTGAGGATCGCCAGGATCGCGATGGTCGCCGTGTAGTGCTTGATCAGTACGGCGAGGTCGACGACGGGGCTGTTGTTGAGCCCGATGCGCACGACCTTCGTCTTGGTCCACAGAGCGACGGCGAAGCCGGCGTAGCAGCCCCACAGGGCGCGTCTGCGTTTGTCCTCCTCGTCTCCCCAGAGCGCCGCGGGCATGCGCCACAGGGCGACGGCAGTCATCACGCCGGCTATGAGATAGCCGGCAAGGTCAAGCGCGGTCACGGAGATTCCTCGGGGGACGGGGAAGGGGACAGGAGGGGGAGCGGGCTACGAGCGGCGGAAGAAACCGCGGCGCCGGTGGGCGACGGGCCGCGAGAGGGAGTTCGCGAGCCGCCCGACCATGTCGTCGCTGGTCACATCGCGGGCCATGCGGGGGATGAGCGAGGCGCCGAACTCGGCGATCCGCTCGTCGTGGGTGTCGTACTGGGCCCGCGCCTGGATGGGGCCGCCGGAGCGGAACGCCTCGGTGACCGCGGGCGGCAGCTCGTCCGGCTCGGGGGAGGGGGGTTCGGCCGGTGCGGCGGCGGGCTCATCGGTGGCGAGGACGCGCTTGATCAGCGAGGTGTTGAAGACGGGAAGCAGCTGGCGCAACTGGTCCGCGTTCAGGGTCGTACCGTGGTCGAACCACTCGTGGCACAGCTCGTGCAGGATGACGTGCTGGGTCTGATAGAGGGTCGGGCGCTTGCGGTAGAGCACGAAGCTGGTGCCGCCCGACTTGAGGCGGAGACCGCAGGCGGCGTTCACACGGGCCAGGCGGTCGGGCAGTTCGTGCAGCACGATGGTGCGGCCGCGGGCCTCCTCCATGTTCGCCACAAGCCCCGGAATGCTGAACGGGGCCGGGATGGGCAGATCCGCAAGGCCGGCTTCGCACTCTCTCCGCAGCTCGCGCATGGACATGGAGACCTCTTGATCGTAGTCACGCGTATGTGACAAGCGGTCTGCGATCTTAGCCAATGGTCATGAACACGAGGTGCCGGCTACCCGGGCTGTCCGCCGGGGGCCGTTTCGGGGCCGTTGTCCCGCCCGTCCTTGCTGTCCTTGTTGTCCTCCAGGAGGGAGAGGACGAACTGGAGCAGCTCCGGGTCGAGCCCGTCGTCGTCGATGCCCCGGCCCGCCAGACCGCTGATCTCCCCGGTACGCCGCTTCGCGAGGAACTGGAGCCCCGCCACGACGTCGTCGACCACCTCGGACTCGTCCTTGAAGAAGCGCCAGTCCACGCCGAAGCCGATCCCGAGCGCCTTGAGGATCTCCTCGGACGGGTTGGTGACCTTGCCGGCGAGGATGTTGGAGAAATAGCTGTGCGAGAGCGAGCCGCCTCGTTCCTTGACGAGATCGGCGAAGACCCGGCCCGAGATCTTCTCCCCCGGGAAGGTCTTCTCGACCATGTACTCGACCTTCTGCTGCAACGTCGTCAGCTCGGGAGTGCGCTCTTCGCCGTTGTCCATCAGGGTCCCCACGTCCACGTCCGCCGCTCATGCGCTGTCCGAGGATGCGCGATGTTCGATTCGGTCAACGGATTCGTACTTTAACCGACCTTGGTACAGGAGCCCGGCTGACGGGGAGGCTGTCGGCCACGGTCGTCGGCGACAAAACGGAACATCTCGCTCCACGATCGGAATCGGACTTGCGGAAACACTCTACGTCACTGTTAACTCGAAAAAACACGAACAAGGGGCCACGAGGGGAGTCCCTTGCTCGGGTGGCTGCTGTGCCCTGCGCGCTTGGCGCGTCCGGGGCGCACAGCCGCGGCAAGCAGGTGTAGCCCTTCGCGACGGGGGACGCGCGAAGGGCTACACATGCATTATGCACCTTGTCTGTGGGGTGCGGCGACCACCCCCGGTGGGGATTCGACCGGCTCCGTTCAACTCCCCGCCGAATACGATCGATTGTCGAGCCGGGCGCGAGACGCGACACCCCTGTGACTTGGCCGGGAAACGCCTCCCGGTACCCGGGGAGCGCACTGCCATGCTGGCCGGGTGACGTCGAGCTACCGGCCGATCCTCGCGCGGATCCTGGCACAGGCGGAACCGACCACCCCATGGCGGGTGCACCACCGCGACCCCTGGTGCATGGTCACTCCGGCGCACCACATCAGCCGCCGACAGGGCTGGAAGCTCCATGTGTCGGCCACACCCGTCTCGGCGCCCCGGGTTCTGGAGTGCGCGGCCCGTGTCCTGGTGGCCCACGGATGCGCGTTCAAATTCGCGGCGACTCCAGCCATCGCCGCCGAGATGAACGCGGTCCGCGCCGCGCGCGCCCAGTCGGGGAAGTTCCTCACCGCCTACCCCGCCGACGACTGCCAACTCAGGCTCCTGGCCGATGAGTTGGACGACCGGACACGCGGTCTGGCCGGGCCCGCGATCCTGTCCGACCGGCGCTACCGTCCCGGCAGCCTGGTGCACTACCGCTACGGCTGCTTCGCGCGGCCCCGCGAACTCAACGACGAGGGGTTCTACGAGGGCCGCCTGCGCGCACCCGACGGCACCTTCGTGGCCGACGAGCGGAACCCCTGGTTCGCCCCGCCGCCCTGGGCGGGCAGCCCCTTTCCCGGATCCGCACCGGCGAGTTCCGGACGGCGACGCGGCGACCCCGTCCTCCTCGCCGGCCGCTACCTGGTCAAGGAGGCGATCCGGCACTCCAACCGCGGCGGCGTCTACCGCGCCCGCGACGAGCGCACCGGCGACACCGTCCTGCTCAAGGAGGCCCGCCCGCACGTCGGTGCCGGGCCCGACGGCAGGGACGCGCGGGACTGGCTCCGGGACGAGGCCGACATCCTGCGCCGGCTCGCCCCGCTCGGAATAACCCCGGCGGTACACGAGGTGTTCGAGGCGGGAGGCCATGTCTTCCTCGCCGAGGACCTCATCGACGGCGTGAACCTCCAGCAGTGGACCGCCGACCGGCTGCGCACCGGCGACGGCCACGTCCTCGTCGCCGAGGCGTGGAGCCTCGCCCGCGAACTCGTCGAGATGATCGGCCAGTTGCACGCCGAGGGCCTCGTGCTGCGCGACTTCAAACCGGGCAATGTCGTGATGACCCCCGAGGACCGGCCCGTCCTGGTCGACCTGGAGTGCGCGGTACCCACCGGCATCCCCGCGCCGGTCGCGGGAACGCGCGGCTTCACGGCGCCGGAATACCTGGAAGCCCCGGCCGGCCCCGACGCCGTCCCGCCCGCGCCCGGACCGGAGGCGGACTGCTTCAGCCTGGGCGCGACGCTGCTTCACGTGACGACCGGGATCAGCCCGGTCCTCGCCCCCGACTCGGCGCCGGCCCGGCCGGCCGGCGAACGCATCGCCCTGCTCGTAGCCGAGGCCGCCCCCGACATCCCCGCCCTGCGCGCGCTGGCCCCGCTCATCACGGGGCTGACGGGGGACGGCGCGGGGCGGTGGACACTGCGGCGGGCTGGGGAGCATGTGCGTACGGGGGCGAGGGCGCAACCCACGCCCTTCTGCCCAACCCCCTCCCTCCCTTCCACGAACCGTCTGCTCGCCGATGGACTCGCCTTCCTCGCGGACACGATGGACCCCTCGCAGGAGTACCTCTGGCCGGGCCCGGCCGCGCTCCCGTACGGGGACCCCTGCAACGTGCAGCTCGGCGCGGCCGGGGTGCTCGCCGTGCTCGACCGGGCGGTGCGCTGCGGGCACGAAGCCGTCGCGCCCACCCTGCGCACCGCCGCCGAATGGCTCGACCGGCGGCTGGCCGCGCCGAGCCGCGTCCTGCCCGGCCTGTACTTCGGCCGCTCCGGCGCCGCCTGGGCCCTGTACGAGGCGGCGACGACACTGGGAGACACCGCGCTGACGGAGCGCTCGATCGCGTACGCCCTGAACATCCCGCTCGAAGGCGGCAACCCCGATGTCTGCCACGGCCTGTCCGGGGCGGGCCTCGCGCAGTTGCACCTGTGGCACGCGACCGGCGACCGGCGTTTCGCCGAACGAGCGGCCCAGTGTGCGGACGGCGTGCTGCGGCTGCTCCACGACGGGCCGGGGGTGGAGTGGGACGCCGGCCCCGGCTTCCGCGCCGAGCTGGCCGGTTCGGCCTGCTACGGGTTCGGCCACGGCGTGGCCGGGAACGCGGCCTTCCTCCTCGCGGCGGGCCGGGACCTGGACCGCCCCGACCTGACCGACATCGCCGTCGGCGGCGGGCACGCCCTGTGCGCCGTCGCCGCATGGCGCTCGGGCAGCGCCCACTGGCCGAAGGGCCCCGGCCGCACCGAGCGCCCCGGGCTGAACTTCTGGTGCAACGGCACCTCCGGCATCGGCACCTTCCTCGTGCGGCTGTGGCACGAGACCGGCGACGAACGGTTCCTGGAACACGCCGAAGGCGCGGCGCGCGCGGTCCGCCGGCAGCGCTGGCAGATCGGCCCGGGCAGCTGCCACGGAGCGGCCGGCAATGCCGAGTTGCTGCTCGACCTCCACGAGCTGACCGGCGAGGCCCGGCACCGGGAGGCCGCCTTCGACCTCGCCTCCTGCCTGACCGTACGGGCGGCCCGGCGGCAGGGCCGTTTCCTGGTGCCCGACGACACACTGCGCGAGATCTGCGCCTCGTACAACGTGGGGATCTCCGGCGTACTCGATTTCCTGCTCCGTCTCACCCACGGCGGACCACGATCGTGGCTGGTCGACCGGCCGGCCCGAGAGCACCACTCAACTCCTGGAAGGGGAGCGGCATATGGAGAGCCTCGTTCTGGAACTGCAGGAACTGCCTGAAACCGATGAACAGCAGCTGGAGCCGATGATGTGTTGCGACACCGGTCACCACAGCTTCGAGTGGACCGACCTGTGCGCGGCGCGCGACTGACACCGTCCGGCGTCTCGTGACGGCGTGATGAACTCCGCGACCCCCTCTGCCACCAGCACGGCTGCGAACAGCGCACAGTCTGGGTGAGCGGCACCTGCGTGGGCACGTTCGCCGCCCGCGCAGGATGCCCCCGACGGCCCTGTGCGCGTATCAACTCGCCTGATCGCTCGGCGCGTTGGTGCCCGGCAGATGGACGACCACCAAGGCGATGCCCGCCACCATGAAGTTGCGGGCCGCCGCGTCGAGGCCGTTCCAGGACTTGGACTGCCACATCGAGAACCACTCCCCGCCGACGGCCATGAACCCGGCACCGAACAGCAGTAGCACCATGAGCAGCCCCATCGTGCTCAGCCGCCGCGCCCGCGCGAGGCCGGCCCGGCGCCGCAACCCGCCGAACCACACGACGGCCGCCGCTATGAGCACCAGAGCCGTCAGCGTCTCCCAGACGATGATCAGGACGTACGCGATGTCCTGAAGCGTGCTCGACGTGATGGCCCGCCACATGAGATCCGGATCCTTGAACGTGGTGTCCATGGCCAGGACGTGACGGACGAACTGGCGATTGGTGTCGAAGTCGGTGATATTGCCGAAGGCGACGAGCGCCATGTACAGCGCGACAGTGGCGGTGAGCAGCGCCGCGGCAACCGGCAGCGCCGGGAGCCCCGTCCCGCTCACGGGGCCCGCGCCGCCCGCCCTGCGTGCTCCGAACCTGAACCTGGAGGTCATCCCGGACTCCCTTGTCGGACCGAACCGATACCTGCGCCGAACGGACGGGTTCTGCGCGCCTGTCGTTCAGCCTGCCCACCATCGTGCCGCGTACCACTGACAATCGGACTTCGCAGGGAGGCGACGGGGTCCCGACCGTGCCACGCGGGGCGGGCTCTCGTTAGGCCGGTGGAGGGAACGTCCGAGCCTGAGGAGGTGCGTTGTCGGCATGCGGCTGCACCGGGACAACCAGTCCAAGCTCCTGCGCGGCGAGGCCGCGGCCCGCTGCAAATACTGCGGAACCCCGATCGAATGGTTCGACCGGCACGACTCGGGCCGCATCCCGCTGACGCCGGAACTCCCCGCCCGCCGGGTGCCGGACCGCTTCCGGTGGCATGTAAACGTGGGAGTCGCCTACCGCGGAACGCCGGCCGACTCCGGCTACTGCCGCATCCCCCACACCGCGGTCTGCCCCGCCGTGGAACACACCGGCCTGCCGCCCGACATCGACTCCATCGTGCAGATGCTGGCCGTACGCATGAGGAGCCGTATCGAGAAAGGCGAGTTCGCCCCCGCTCTCGTGGAGCCGACGGAGCCGGCCGCACCGGCCGCCGCGAAGGTGCCGGAAGTTCCGGTCCGCCATGTGCTGCGCCACCACACCAACCTCCAGCTCGCGCCGGGAGCGATCGAGGAGGTGCGGTGCATCGTCACGGAGGGCCCCGCAGATGAGCGCTGCCCGAACATGATCTTCGATTTGGGGGAGGGGTGCTGGGAGCGAGTGGATGTCCCGTACGCGGCCGGGCGGGCCGGGCAGATGGTCCTCAACTCGTCCGGCGGGCTGATGTGGGTCTGGTCCGTCCCCGAATTCATGCACGTACGCCGCTGGTGGAAGCAGTGCTGTCCGGCGCATGAGGACGTCGTCGTGGCGGACCACATGGGCACCGAGTGGGTGCCGTTCGAGACCTGGAGGCACGGCGAGTACATCGTGACCGAGCAGCCCACCGGCTATGAACGCCCCGCGGAGGAATTCCCCATCCACGAGGGGCCGCGGGAACTCTGGCGCTGCGCCGAGCCGGGCTGCTTCAACTCCAGTGTGCACGCCCGGCCCGAAGGATGGCTGTGCTGGAAGTGCGCCCAGGCGAGGGAACGCCGTACCCGGACCCATCGCCGCTGGCAGAACCCCGCGAGCCCGTGACCCGGCCGAGCTCGGACCGACGTGAGCGAACGGGGTACGCCAGTTGCCCCGAGGAGTAGTACGGCTCCTGGGCGGGGGCCATTCGAACGCCTCAACTCACCTACTGGACACGGGCGTTGACGACCGGCGAGGCCTGGAGTTGACTCGGGGCTGAAACAGCGCACCAGGGAAGGAGCCCGACCGTGATTCCCGAGCAGCCTGTTCCTCCTACGACTCCACCGAACCCCCCGTTCGCAACTCCCCGCTCCGCGACGGCCCCGCCGCTCCGCGCGGCCAACTGCTCGTGCGGACCGAGCTGTCAGTGCGGATGCCAGAGCGGCGGACCCTGCCAGTGCGGGGGCGCCGTCCCCTGCTGACCCGTAACGACCGCGTGGCCCCGCCGGAACCGGCGGGGCCACGCTGGGCTGTCGTCGACTCCAGGGTCAGCCGAGCCGGGTGAGCTTCGCGCCGAAGGAGGGCTCGGACAGATCGTCCTTGAGCGTGACCGGCACCTTCGCCTCGCCGGCTCCACTGCCCACGGTCAGCATGCCGACCTCCGTACCGGCGTTCGCCGAGTGCGGCAGCGGCTTGCCGTCGTCCGTCAGCTTGAGCGCGACCGAGGCGCCGGACCACACCGGCACGGTCAGGTCCTTGGCCGCGACGACCGGGACCGTACCGCCGAGGCCGTCGTCCACCTGGCCGACCACCTCGCCCTTCTTCACCACCGTCTCGCTCCTGAGCGCCTTGTCCGCGGCCAGTATCAGGCCCTTGCTGGCTGCTGTCGCGGTGGTGATGATGGGCGTCTTGTGCTGGCCGAACACGGCGCCGATGATCAGCTGCTTGCTGTCGCCGACCGTCGTCTCGGCCGCGAACACCAGGTTGCCGCCCGCCTTGGTGGTGGACCCCGTCTTGATGCCGACGACTCCGTTCAGCGGGACGAGCTTGTTGAAGTTGTACTGCGTCCTGGCCGTCTCGAGGGTGTTGCCGCCGGAGGTCGTCGTCGACTGGTACGACGGCAGCTTGGCGATCTGCCGGAAGACGGGGTTCGTCATGGCCCGCTTGGCCAGCTTCACCTGGTCCTCGGCCGTGCTGACCGTGGACTCGATCAGACCGCTCGCGTCGGTGTACGTCGTGTTGGTCATCCCGAGTTCCTTGGCGGTGTCGTTCATCTTCTTGATGAACGCCTCCTCCGTCGACGCGTCCCAACGGGCCAGCAGCCGGGCCACGTTGTTCGCCGAGGGCAGCATGACGGCCTGAAGGGCTTCCAGTTCGGAGATCTGCTGACCCGCCTTGACCTCGACGACCGACTCCTTCTGCGCGACGCCGTTGGTGTAGTCGTCCACAGCCTTCTGGTCGACCGGCATCGACGGCCCCTTGTCGCCAGCCTTGAGCGGGTGGTCCCGCAGGATGAGGTACGCGGTCATGACCTTGGCCACGCTGCCGATGGGCAGCGGCTTCATCTCCCCGTACGAGCCCATCCGGCCGAGGCCGTCGATGTCGACCACGGCCTGCCCCTCGGTCGGCCACGGCAGCGACAGGGCGCCGCCGTCGGCGGTGTGGCTCGACTTGCCGGTCAGCTTGAGCGTCGGTGTGGGGAGGGGACGCAGCGCCTGGACCGCCACCAGGACGACGGCGAGCAGCGCCACCAGCGTGCCCAAGATCTTGATCCTTCGCGCGACCGTACGGCCCACCGTCTCGGCCTTCGGCGGTGTGTTCGTCAGCTGCGCGAGCAGGTCGAGCGGGGGCGGCGGACCCGCCGCGTCACCGGTTCCTGACGAGGTCGCGGGTGCGGCGGCGGAGGGAGCGGGCGGCCGGGTCAGCGCCATGGTGCGGTCGTTGTCCGCACGCGAGGGCGCGGTGAACTCCCGGGTGCGGTCCGAGTCGCCGGAACCCGCGCCGGGCTTCTCGCCGGACGACGAAGGCCCGGGGGTCGGGGTGACGGGGCGGGGTGAGGTCGGGCGCGGCAGGTCCGGCTTCAGGGCGACGAACTCGCTGGTCCGCTCGGAATCCGACTCCCTGCGGGCGGCCCAGGAGGGGGTCGGGGGCTTCCTCGCGGGGTCGGGGTCAGGGTCTGGGGTCGGCTGCGGGTCAGGGGCCGACTCCGGATTCGCGTCCGGGCCGCCTACAGATGCGGGGGCGGTGACAGGGTCGGGCTTCGCGGGTGCCTCGGGTGACTTGGGCGCGTCGGCTTCGGGCTGCTGTTTGCCCTCTTCCCCGGGCTGCTCTTCGCGCTCTTCGCGTTGTTCGCGTTGTTCGGGCTGTTCGTCGCTCGGCGGGGTGCTGGACGCGGCGCCGTCCTCGTGTGGCTCGCCGGCGGCCTCGCTGCCGCCGGTTGCGGCGTCGGCCTGGCCCTCGTCGGGCTCGGAGACCGCGTCCGCCGTCGGTTGAGCCGAGTCCTGCCGGGACACCGGGGGCATGGCAACCAGGGTCTTGTCGGCCCGATCGGCCTGGTCAGCCGGATCCGCTTGGTCCCGAGTCGGCTCGGAGCCGCCGGAGTTGGGGCCGACCTCGTCGGCCCCCTTCTCGGCCTGGTCCGCCGGCGTCGTATCCGCCCGGGCCTCGGCCCGGTCAGCCGCTTCCTCCGCCGCATTCACCGCATCGGCCTCGCCGCCCGGTGCCGCCTCCTTGCCGGAAAGCTCGCCCGCCTTTGCGCTGTTCTTCTCGTTCATACGTAGTGCAGCCCGCCTTGCTGTGCTGATCTCGCCCTGTGCTCTGCGTTGTCGGCCGCCAAGACGCCAGGAACATACGAAGGCGTTCCAGTCGGAAGTGTTCATTTCCGATCTGATCCGAAACCTTCGTGGCGCCAAGTGACCAAGCAGGCAGCACCACGATCGCACGTCCATGTGACCAAATGATGACAAAGGCGCCGCGGGACCTGTCATGCGTCCTCGGTCGTCCGCCGGGCCCGGCGCATTGTCAGACCCCCTTCCTATGCTGGCAGGGCAAGATCGAACGGGGACTCGTCGGGAGGCAGAGGTGCGGATCGAGCGCCATCGAATCGGTGAGGCGGCGTTGGCCGCCGCGGAGGCCGGCTTCGCCGAGCGGATCGCGGGGGATGTACACCGGATGCAGGACGATCCGCGTCCGGCCCGGGGCTGGCGTGCGATCGCCGGAGCCTTCCTTGACTACCTCGGGGCGCGGTCGATACGGCTGCCCGAGCTGAGCGGAAAGGACGCGGAGGTCGCGCTGGGATCGGCGGCGGCCGCCGCGGTGGGCGCCCTGGAGCTGACCGTGTTTCCGGGGTGGCAGTTCGACGTGTTCATCGACTACGCCGAGGCCGGAGTGTCGTACGGCGGCGAGTTCGACCGCGATGAGGAGGACGGGACGCGGGGCGGCCAGGTCCGTTCCTTCGAGTGGCTGGACGGTTTCTACCTGGCGTTCCTGGCTCAGGTCTCGGACCGCAAGGCCGAGATGTTCATCGAGGCCGCCCCGCCGTGGCGCGGGAACGAGGGGCGTGCCGACGTGGCACTCGTCCATGCCTTGATGGCGTACGCCTTCGGGCACGAGGAGGGGCCGGACGACGCGGCCTCGCCGGGGCCGGTCCAGGACATCGAGAAGTGCGCGCTGATCGAGATGGTGACCGCGACGCTCGGCGAAGGCGACGACTGGCCCGGCCACCGGGCCGCCCTCAGCACCCTGCGAGCCCTGGCGGCGGGCGACGAGGAGGGCTTCACCCGTTGTCTGGCCGCGCAGTTGGAGCAGCATCGCAGCCGCGCCGCGGGAGGGGACGCCGGGCCGCGGAGCCTGCTGCCGCTCGATGCCATAGCGCTCGCGGCCATGGCCCACCGCCGGCACGGCTGGCCCACCCACGTCGACTCCGCGTATCTTCCGCGCGCGCTGGTGACGGGCTTCGCCCCAGGCGTGCCGCGGGTCCGGGCGTACGGGCGGGACAAGCGCGCCGATGCCGTGGCCGCGCTCGCTGCCGGCCCCCTGGTGGTCGAGAGGCCGCCGCACCCCTTCGTGGCGCAGTCCGTCGACCCGTCGCTGTACGACGACTTCGCCGCGCAGGAGCTGGAGCGCTTCCACGACCGCTCCGAAGACCCGAAGGCGCTCGCGCGGGATCTCACGTCGTTCATGTCGGACCAGCGGCAGCGCTTCCTGGTACGGGCGGCGCTCGATCCGGACGGGACGGATCCGTGCCAGTACGAGGCGCTGCTGCTCGGCGCCGAGGCGGGAGCGGGCGCCCTTCGGGTGGCACGCGCCGAGCCGGGCACGGAGGTGGAGGTCGCGATCGGCGGCACGACCCGGCTGCTGCCGGCGTGGCGCAGTTCCTACCGGCCCAATCCGCACCAGTGGCAGCAGGCCGTGGCGCTCGCGCTGGCCGTCGGCGCGCGCAGGCCGCTGGCCGACTGCGTGCTCGTCGAGCCGGAGTTCTTCGTGGAGGACGACCGCCCCTCGCCGGGCGGGGCGTACTGCGCGGCCCTTCACGACTATCTGCGCGGCGTCGACCCCGAGCCCGCGATGGACCACGCCCTGACGACGGCCGCCCGGATGGCCGGTGGCAGCTTCCTCGCCCCACCGGTCTCGCTCCTTTCCCAGCTCGTCCAGGGCGACCAGCGGGGCTTCGCCCTCGCGCTGGCCGACGCCCTGGAGGACCACCGCGAGCACTACACGGTCGGCGACCGGGGCAAGGACATGGAAGCCGCCGTCAACCTCGACGTCCTGGGGCTGGCCTGCCACGCTCGCCGCATCGGCTGGCCCGTCCCCGTACGGTCGCCCTATCTGCCCGAGGGGCTCCTCCGGTAAGGGGTGTACGGCCGTTGACCGCAAGCGCGCCCGTCGGCACAGACGACACCGGCTAGCCGCGAACGCCGCCCACCGATCCCGACCCCCGGACGATGAGCCGGGTCAGGAGGACGACGGAGCGGGGAGCGGAGAGGTCGCCGTCGATCCGGGAGAACAGGAGGTTCGCGGCCGTCGCACCCAGTGCGACCGGGTCCTGGCTGACGACGCTGAGCGGCGGACTGAGCCGGTCGGCGAGCGGGAAGTCGTCGAATCCCACCAGGGCGACGGGGTCGGGGCGCCCGAGCCCGTCCATCACGCCGATGCTGATCAGATCGTTGGTGGTGAAAAGGGCCGTGGGCGGACCGGGCAGCGCCCGCAGCTCGGCCAGGGCGGCCGCGGCGTCGGACTGGGAACGCAGTCCGTGCCGTACGAGCGCCGGGTCCTCGGCTATGCCGTGGGAGGCGAGGGCGTCCAGGTAGCCGGCGTGGCGTTCGCGCTGGGTCCAGATGTCGAAGCGGTCGCCGAGATAGGCGATCCGGGTGTGTCCGTGGCCGAGCAGATGGCTGACGGCCCGTTCGGCCCCCGCCCGGTTGTCGACGGTGACGGTGTCGACGGCCAGCCCCTTGGCGGGCCGGTCGACGCAGACGACACAAGTCCCGCCCTCCATCGGCTGCTTGAGGAAGCCGTGACCCCCGTTGGTCGGCACCAGGATGAGGCCGTCCACCTGGCGGGCGGTGAACGCGGCTATGACCTCGCGTTCGCGGCGGGGTTCGTCGTTGGTGCTGCCGACCAGGACGAGAAAACCCCGCCGATGCGCCTCGTCCTCGACGGAGCGGGCCATGAGCGCGTAGAACGGGTTGGCCAGGTCGTCGACGACAAGACCGATCGTGGACGTGCGCAGGTTCTTCTGCCGCAGGTTGCGGGCGTTGTCGTTGCGCTGATAGCCCAACTGCCGTATGGCCTGCTCCACTCGGGCAGCCGTGTCCGGAGAGACCCCGGGCTCGCCCGACACCGCACGCGAGACGGTCATGGGGCTCACACCCGCCGCGCGGGCCACGTCCTTCATCGTCGGGCGCTTCACGAGCCTCCTCATCGACCGGTCCGTGCCCGGGTCCGGCACGGCGATGGCTCGATGATGACAGACGACACCCCATGTCAGGCGGCCAACGGAGCGCCTGGGACAGCCGGGGTGAAGCCGCCACGAGGGCCCTTGCGGCTTGTTAACGTTCCCATACGGGGGCGCCGGAGGCGGCGCTCAACTGACTAGTCGTCAAAATCCGCCGAACAGACGGCGATTGCTCCCTCTGGCCCATGGCGGAGGAACCTCAAGGTGAACAAGGGGCTCGATTTCATCCCCGGCCCTTGACGGGTGGTCAGGGACACCTCAACAATCGTGAGTTGATTGGTAACGTTCACATGCACATCGAGCATCCCCCCGTCCCGAGGCCGCCCGTCGGACGGCGAGCGGTCCTTTGCGAGAAGGTGGTCCCCCCTCGTGCTCCGCTCCGTGCCCCCCTCCGGATCCGTGATCCGGTCCAGACGCCTCTCCCGATGCGTCGGCGCCTTCAGCGCCCTCGCTCTCTCCGCCTTAGGCCTCGCCGGCCTCGCCGCGGCGCCCGCCCACGCGGCGACTCTTCCGCTGACCCAGTACGTCGACCCGTTCATCGGCACCGACGACAGCAACGCCCCCAACCCCGTGCCCGGCGGCGCCGGGGGCAGTACCTACCCCGGCGCCGTGGTGCCCTTCGGCGGTGTGCAGTTCGGCCCGGACACCCCCACCGCCTCCCCGTCCGGCTACCGCTACAAGGACACCTCCGTCGAGGACTTCAGCCTCACCCACTTCGACGGCGCCGGCTGCGCCAACAACGAGGACCTGCCGCTCCTTCCGGTCACCGGCGCGCTCGGCAGCTCGCCCGGCACCAACTGGACGAGCTACGCGTCCGGTTACACCAAGGCGAACGAGGTCGCGGGGCCCGGCTACTACAAGACCCGCCTCGACCGCTACGCCACCGATGTGGAGCTGTCCGCCACCACCCGCACCGCCATGGGCAAGCTGACCTATCCCGCCTCGACCGCCTCCCGGCTGCTGATCAACGCCGGCCGAAGCGCCACCGGAAACCGCGCCGGAGCGGTGCACATCAATGGCAACGAGCTGACCGGAAGCGTGACCGCGGGCGGATTCTGCGGCTCGTCCAAGACGTACCAGATCTACTTCGACGTGCGCTTCGACCGGGCGCCCACCGGCTTCGGAACCTGGTCGGGCGGCACCGTCAGCGACGGTTCGACCAGCGCGTCCGGCACCAACACCGGCGCCTATGTCACGTTCGACACCACCAGCAACGCGGCCGTCCAGTTCAAGGTCGGCCTGTCCTACGTCAGCGTCGCGGGCGCGCAGGCCAATGTGACCTCGGAGAACAACGGCTGGGACTTCGGTGCCGTCCGCACCGCGGCCGACAACTCCTGGAACCAGATGCTCAACCGGATCCAGGTCTCCGGCGGCAGCACGGCGGACAAGCAGAAGTTCTACACCGCCCTCTACCACGTGCTCCAGAGCCCCAACATCTCCAGCGACGTCAACGGCGACTACCGGGGCTTCGACAACGCCGTGCACAACTCGGCAAGGCCGGTGTACCAGAACTACTCCGGCTGGGACATCTACCGGTCCTGGGCGTCGCTCATCGCCCTGATGGCACCCACCGAGGCGAGCGACATCGCCAAGTCGATGGTCCTGGACGGACAGCAGGGCGGGCTGCTGCCCAAGTGGTCGCAGCAGACCAACGAGGACTTCGTCATGACGGGCGACCCCGGCCCGATCATCGTCGGCAGCATGTATGCCTTCGGGGCCCGCGATTTCGATACCTCGGCGGCCCTGTCCCTGATGGAGAAGGCGTCCAACGGCGGTACCGCGCAGGGCAGTCCGATACGCGGTCGCCAGTCCACGTATACGAGCCTGCACTACCTCGACGACCCCTCCGACTCCCTCGAATACTCGGCGTCCGACTTCGCGGTGGCCCAGTTCGCGAAGTCCCTCGGCAACACATCGAGCTACACCACACACATGGCGCGCGCCCAATGGTGGCGCAACACATTCAACGCCGAGTCGTCCTATGTGCAGCAGCACAAGAGCGACGGCTCCTGGAGCTGGCCGCTCGACCCGGCCAGCCAGTCCACCTTCACCGAGGGCAACGCCTCCCAGTACACCTGGATGGTGCCGTACGACTTCTCCGACCTGATCAACTCCATGGGCGGCTCCCAGACCGCCGTCCAGCGTCTCGACCACCACTTCACCGAGGTCAACGCCGGTCAGAGCAGGCCCTATTACTACATAGGGAATGAACCCGAGCACGGTGTGCCGTGGGCCTACAACTACGCCCGCCACCCGGCCGGGGCCACCGACGCGGTGCGCAAGGTGATGTCCGAGTCGTTCACCACCGGCGCAGGCGGCCTGCCCGGGAACGACGACCTCGGTGCGACCTCGGCCTGGTACGTGTGGGCCGCGCTCGGCATGTACCCGGCCACGCCCGGCGCGGACACGCTCGCGGTGCACGGGCCGCAGTTCCCGTCCGTCCTGATCCAGCGCGCGGCCGGGAACATCACCATCAACAGCTCCGGTACCGGCCCCTATGTACAGGCCCTCGCCGTCAACGGGGCATCCACCAGCCACAGTTACCTGCGCTATCCGGATGTCGCGGGCGGCGCGACCCTGACCTACACGATGGGCGGCGCGCCCAGCACCACCTGGGGTACAGGCGCCTCGGACGTGCCGCCGTCGTTCCAGGACGGGGCCACGCCGGTTCCTGCCGCACCGGAGCTCGGCACCAACCTCGCGCTCGGCAAGCCGGTGACCGGATCGGCGTCCTGCGCCTCTGCCGAGTCGGCCGACAAGGCGGTGGACGGCTCCCTGACGAACAACAGCAAGTGGTGCTCGTCCGCGGCTGACAAGTCACTTCAGGTCGATCTCGGGTCCGTCCGGAACGTGTCGTCCTTCGTGATCAAGCACGCCGGTCTGGGCGGCGAGAACACTGGCTGGAACACCGGCGCCTTCCAGATCCAGACCAGCACCGACGGCACCGCATGGACCACGGCGGCCACCGCCACCGGCTCACGCTCCAGCCGCACGTACCACCCCGTATCGGCCAGATCCGCCCGCTATGTGCGCCTCGTCATCACCGGCCCCTCCAACACCGGCGGAGGCGGGAGCGACGCGGCCCGCGTCTACGAGCTGGAGGTCTACGGGCCGAGCGGCGGCGCCCGGGACCTCGCGATCGGGCAGCCGGCCACGGGCTCCGCGTCCTGCAACAGCTCGGAGACCCCGGACAAGGCGGTCAACGGCAGCTTCACCGGGGGCTCCGGTGACAAGTGGTGCTCGAAGGCGTCGGGCACCAAGACCCTTCAGGTCGATCTGGGTGCGTCCCACCCGCTGACCTCGATCACCGTGCGCCATGCGGGCGCCGGCGGCGAGAGCGGAGCCTGGAACACCAAGGACTTCGACCTGAGCGTCTCCGCCGACGGCAGTACGTGGACCACGGCGGCCCAGGTCCGGGGGAACTCCGCGGATTCCACCACGAGTTCCGTCACGGGATCGGCCCGCTATGTACGCCTCGCGGTGATCACCCCGACCCAGGACAGCGATCCGGCCGCTCGCATATACGAGTTGGAGGTGAACGGAACCTGACCGTCACCGGCAGCTGAGCGAGACGGAGTCGGCGCCCCGCGCGCCGATCCCCCTGGCGGCCCGCCCCAACTCCCTTGGGGTGGGCCGCCGTTGGCATCTTCTGCCACACCCGTGACACGATCATGTCTGCCGAAACGATTCACGCGCATAAAACGCCCGAACCTTGGGAATTCAACCATCGGAACAGGGAACACCTGTGCGACACAGGGGTGAAGGTGGGGATGTACAGATGAAGGCCATGCGGTTCGCCGGGGCGGGACGGCCGCTCACCATGGAGACGGTTCCGGACCCGGAGCCCGGGCCGGAATGGGTGGTGGTCGACATAGAGGCGGCCGGCCTCTGCCACTCCGACCTGCACATCATGAGCGGCATGGACCTCGGTGACCTCACCGTGAAGTCCCCCGTGACCCTGGGGCACGAGGGCGCGGGCGTGATCTCCTCGGTCGGCGAGGGTGTGCGGGACTTCGCGGTGGGCGACCGGGTGGGTATCGCCCTGGTCACGCACCCGATCGAAGCGGCCCGCTTCGCGCCCGGGGTGGGGCACGACGGAGCGTTCGCCGAGCAGGAACTGGCTCATGCGTCCACGCTGGTGCATATTCCGGACAACGTGACGTTCGCCGAGGCCGCGGTCGCGACCGACTCGGTGGCCACCGCCTATCACGCGGTGCGGACGGCCGGTTCGGTGCGGCGCGGCCGGACCGTCGGCGTCATAGGGCTGGGCGGCCTCGGCCTGAACGGCGTACGGATCGCCACCCTGCTCGGCGCGACCGTGTACGGGGTCGACATCAACCCGGCCACCTTCGGCCCGGCGACGGAGGCCGGAGCCTCGGCCTGCTTCCAGGACGTACGGCAGCTCACGGCCCAACACCCCGATGTGATCGTGGACTTCGCCGGAGTCCCCTCGACGGCCTCCGCGGCCGTGGAGAGCGTGCGCCCGGGCGGCTGTGTGGTGCTCGTCGGACTCGGCGGCGCCGTCGCCCCGATATCGATCGCTTCCCTGGTGATGCGCAACGTCCAGCTCGTCGGCTCCCTCGGCGCGAGCAAGGACGAACTGCGCGAGGTGTACGACCTCATCGCGAGCGGCGCGCTCAAGCCGGTGGTGCAGGAGGTGCCGTTCACCGAACTCCCGTCGGCGATGGACCGGTTGGCCCGCGGTGAGGTGCGGGGCCGCCTCTACACGCGGCCGCGCGCCAGCATCCGCGTGGCGGCGGAGGCTGCCTGAAGGACGGCCGGGGCAGCGGGCGTCGGCGGAGGCGGAGACCCTCGGCCGACGCGCCGCGGCGATGGCCGGATGTGACAGAAAACCGTCATTGCCGACATGGGAACCCACCTCGATGATGGTGGCATGCCCACTCCTCATCGTGTGGTCATCGCGGTCTTCGCGGACGTCGACGTTCTGGACGTGACCGGCCCCGCCGAGGTCTTCTCGCTGGCCAACGGGGTGATCCGGGGCCGGGCCGAGTACCGGGTCCATCTCGCCGGTCCGGTGCGGGGCGAGGTCGCCACCTCGGCCGGGGTGCGGCTGCTCGCCGACCTCGCCTTCGACGAAGTCGGCGCCGCGGTGGACACGTTGATCGTGCCGGGGGCGGTCGACATGACCCCCGAAGGGCCCATCGCCCGCATCGACGACCGGGTCGTGGCGTGGGTGCGCGACACCGCGCCCCATGCCCGGCGGGTGGCGTCGGTGTGCGTGGGTGCGCACGTCCTTGCGGCGGCCGGGCTCCTGGAGGGGCACACCGCGACCACGCACTGGTCGACCGCGGCCCAGCTCGCCTGTGAGCACCCCGGCGTGACGGTCGACCCGGACCCCATCTTCGTACGCTCGGGACGGGTGTGGACCGGCGCGGGCATCAGCGCCTGCCTCGACCTCTCGCTCGCCCTGGTCGCCGAGGACCACGGGGAGGAGGCCGCCCTGGCGGTCGCCCGGCTCCTGGTCATGTACCTCAAACGGCAGGGCGGGCAGAGCCAGTTCAGCGTGCCGCTGTCGCGGCCCGCGTCCACCCGCCGCGACAGCGCCGAACTGCGCAGGTTCATCGCCGACCATCTGGAGGGCGACCTGTCCGCCGCCGTCCTGGCCCGGCGGATGTGCCTGAGCGAGCGGCACTTCACCCGGGTCTTCCGCAAGGAGACCGGGACCAGCCCCGCCGCCTATGTCGAAGCGGCCCGGGTGGAGGCCGCCCGGCGTCTCCTGGAGAGCACCGACCAGTCGCTTCAGCAGATCGCGGCGGCCTCGGGCCTCGGCTCCCTGGAATCCCTGCACCGCGCGTTCCAGAGACAGCTCCGGGCCACCCCGGCGGCCTACCGCCGTCGCTTCCGCACCCTCACCTGACGCACCGGCGCCTCCTGACTCTCCCCCCATACACAGGTCAGCCACACACAGGTCAGCCACCCCCAGAGAGGGCACACATGGACAACGCAGCCACCACCCTGCGGAACGTGATCGGCCTCGACAATCAGCTCCCGCACCTGTCCGACACCGCCCTCATCATGATCGACTTCCAGAACACCTACACCACCGGAGTCATGGCCCTCGAAGGCTCCGAGCAGGCGCTGGACGCCGGTTCCCGGCTGCTGTCCGCCGCGCGCGCCACCGACATCCCGGTGATCCACATCGTCAACGACGGGGGCGAGGGCACGCCGTACGACATCCGTGCCGAGATAGGGGCGATCTGCCCCCAGGTCACCCCGCTCAAGGGCGAGCCCGTGGTGGTCAAGCGGTTCCCGAACTCCTTCCACGACACCGAGCTGCAGGAGATGCTGCGCGAACTCGGAGTCGGCGGCGATCTGGTCCTCGCCGGGTTCATGACTCACATGTGCGTGACCTTCACCGCGCAGGGCGCCTTCAACCTCGGCTACCGCCCCACCGTCGTCGCCGAGGCCACCGCCACCCGCACCCTGCCGGGCCCCGACGGGAAGCCGATCCCGGCGCCCGTACTGAAGAACGCGAGCCTGACGACGATCACCGACCTGTTCGGCACGGTCGCCCCGACCGTCGACAGCCTCCCCATCTGACCGGGGGACGCCGGGTGCCCGCGTGGCACCCGGCGCGTTCCTCAGCGCGGCGTGGACTTGACCAGCAGCGCGGCGACCAGCCCCGCGAGCAGGGTGAGGCCGGCCGACCACCACAGGGTGTCGGTATAACCGTCCAGCGTCGCCTGCCTGATCACGTTCGCCAGCGACGGCGGGAGTGCCTGCGGGCTGACGGTGCGGCCGCTTCGGGCCAGCTCGGCAAGGCTCGGCGGAAGCCCCTTGACCGCCTCCATGCGGGAGGCGACGGCCGTGGCGAGGATGCTGCCGAACATCGCCGTGCCGAGTACTCCGCCCACCTGGCCGGCCGAGTTCGTCAGTGCCGCGCCGCCGCCGGAGTCCTGCGCGGCGATGCCGCCCGTCGCGATGGAGTAGAGCGGCATCAGGGCCATGCCGAGCCCGAACCCGGCGAGCAGCATGCCGGGCAGGGCCACTGTGACGTACGCGCTGCCCGTGTCGAGGAACGTCAGCAGCCCCAGCCCGGCCGCGGCGAGCAGCAGCCCCGGCAGGATCAGGTTGCGCGGCGGAACGCGGTCGAGGAGGCGGCCGGAGACCTGAGTGGCGCCGACGACGATCGCGGCGACGGCGGGCAGCAGGTGCACGGCGCTCTGCATCGGGGCGTATCCGAGCAGGTTCTGGAGGTACGCGCTCAGGACCATGACCATCGCGAACGTGCCGGCGCCGGTCAGGAACAACGTGACCAGGGAACCCGTGCGACTGAGATCCCTGGGGATGTACGGCGCGAGGAGCGGGGCGGCCGTGTTGAACTGCCAGAACACGAACGCCGTGAGCAGGGCGACGCCGATCCCGAACAGGGCGAGCACCAGGAGATCGGTCCAGCCGCGCGAGCCCGTCTCCTGGAAACCGTAGACGAGGGCGACGATCCCGCCGGAGCCGAGCAGCAGGCCCACCGGGTCGGGGCGGCGGCGGGTGCGGAGCGGGCGGTCGTGGACCAGGGTGGCCGCGCCGATCACGGCGATCACGGCGAGCGGCACGTCGACGTACAGGCATATCCGCCAGCTCATGTTCTCCAGGAGCCAGCCGCCAGTGAACAGGCCCACGACGGAGCCGCCCGCGGCGATCGCGGCGTAGAGGCCGAAGGCCCTGCCCCGGGCCCTCCCGTCGGGGAAGTTGACCGCCACCAGAGCCAGTGCGGCCGGCGACAGGAGTGCGGCGAACGCGCCCTGCACAGCGCGGGCCACGACCAGCACCTCGAACGACGGGGCCGCGCCGCCGACCGCCCCGGCCACCGCGAAGCCGACCAGGCCGATGATCAGCATCCGCTTGCGGCCGATCAGGTCCGCGAGATGACCGCCGAGCAGCAGCAGCCCGCCAAAGGCCAGTTCGTACCCGGAGAACACCCAGTTCAGGCCGGATGCGGACGCACGCAGATCCATCATGATGGAGGGCAGCGCCATCCGCAGGGACGCCGCGTCGAGCAGCACGAAGAGCTGCACCAGGGCGACCACCGCGAGCCCCCACCAGCGTCTGGGGTGTGCAGGGGGCGATTTTCGGAGGTCGGTGGGGGAGGGAGCCACGCCCGGCGGTGGCACGGGATGCACCGGGGGCGTGGGCGCGTACGCGGGTGGCGGGGGCAGCGGCTGCCCGGACGGGACGCGTGGGTCGGCAGGGACCGTGGCCGCGGGCGCCGGACTCTGGGGCGCGAAGTCCAGCAACTCGGCCGCGTGACGGCCGAGTTGGGCAAGGACCGCACCCGGCAGCCACTCCTCGCCGGTGTCCGCCGCCGTGTAGTCGGCCACCTGCTGGGGAGTGGGCCGCCTGGCCGGGTCCTTGTCGAGACACGCGCGTACGAGACCGATCAGCGACTCCGGGACGCCGGTCAGGTCCGCCTCCTCCTCGGCGACCCGGAACAGGTGGGCGTTCAGCCCGGTCTCCGTGGCACCGAAGAGCAGCCGGCCGGTCGCGGCGTGGACCAGGACGGCACCCAGGCAGAACACATCGCTGGCCGGGGTGAGTTCGAGGCCGCGCACCTGCTCCGGCGACATGAAGCCGGGCGAGCCGATCAGCATGCCGGTGCGGGTGTGCAGGCTGTCCCCGGCGAGGCTGTCCATGGCCCGCGCGATGCCGAAGTCGATGACGCGGGGGCCGTCCACGGTGACCAGGACGTTGGACGGCTTGAGGTCGCGGTGGATCAGCCCCGCCCCGTGCACCGCCTGCAGGGCGAGGGCGAGCCGGTTGGCCAGGACCCGCACGGAGTTCTCGGGCAGCGGCCCGAAGTCCCTGCCGACCACGGTGGTCAGGTCGGGCCCGGGGATGTACTGGGTCGCGACCCAGGGCACCGCGGCGTCGGTGTCGGCATCGAGCACGGCAGCCGTCCAGGCGCCGCCCACCCGCCGGGCGGCCGCCACCTCGCGGGCGAAGCGCCGGCGGAACTCGGGGTGCTGGGCGTGCTCGGCCTGGACGACCTTGACGGCAACGGTCCGCCCGGCCTCGGAACGGCCCAGATACACCAGTCCCATACCGCCCGCGCCCAGGCGGGCGATCAGGCGGTAGGGGCCTATGTGCGTCGGGTCCTGGGAGATCAACTGGTCCACGGGGGCACGGTATTGCAAGGCCGGGGGCTCCGGTGTCCGAATCCGGTCAAGACCGCGTAAGCGCTCAGGGGGTACGCGGCCGGGTCGGGGGCCTCGGGGTTTCGTCCACGTGCAGGGTGAAGACGTCCGGGCGGGCGTAATGCCCGGTGGCGTCGAAGTCGAAGCGGCTGCGGGGGATGTCCCCGAGGTCGAGCTCCGCGACGAGGATCCCCTCGCCGTCCCTGAGGGGACCGGCCAGGACTTCGCCGAGCGGGGAGACGATCGTGCTGCCGCCGCCGATGAGGACGGTGTCCGGCGCGTCGCCCTGCACCGGGTGGACGTCGCCGGGCAGATCCGACCGCAGGAGGTACTGGTTGGCGCTGAGCACGAAGCAGCGCCCTTCGAGGGCGACGTGCCGCATGGTGGCCTGCCAGTTCTCCCGGTCGTCGACGGTCGGCGCACACCAGATGTCGACCCCCTTCGCGTACATCGCCGTCCGGAACAGCGGCATGTAGTTCTCCCAGCAGATCGCCGCCCCCAGCCTGCCGTGCCCGCTGTCGACCACCGGCATCGTCGAGCCGTCGCCGAACCCCCAGATCAGCCGCTCGGCGGCGGTCGGCATCAGCTTGCGGTGCTTGCCGAGATATCCCTCGGGCCCGAAGAACAGGGCGACGCAGTACAAGGTGGAGCCGGCCCGCTCCACCGCTCCGACCACCGCGTGGCAGCCCAAATCCTGTGCCAGCACGGCCAGTTCGTCTGTTTCGGGACCCGGTACCGTGATGGCCGACTCGAAGTAACGGCGGAACGTCTCCCGACCCTCAGGGGTGCGGCTGCCCACCCGGACACCGAAGTCGAGCCCCTTGGGGTAGCCGCCCAGGAACGCCTCGGGCAGCACGACGACCTCGGCGCCCCGGCCGGCCGCATCGCGGATCAGGTCCAGTGCCTTGGCCAGGCCGGCCGGGGTGTCGAAGAGCTTCGAGCCGGCCTGGACGACGGCGGCGGTGAGTTGAGTCACGGCGCCAGGGTAGCGGGGCGGTCCCGCTGTCGATTCCCACTCCTGCGGACCCAGAAATTCCGCCGCCAATTGCCGGTCGCGGCACGCCCGGAGGGAAATCCAGGATCTGAGTGAATTCTGCGATAATAATCCGTCCCGTGAACGGGACAGTGGAATGGCCGGGAAAACGCGGAATGCGAGCCGCTACGGCGGTGTGCGGCCTGGCGATTCTGGCGTGCGGGCAGATCACCGTACCCGCGAGTTCCTCGGCGGCGGTCCCCGCGCCCTGCCGGCGCACGGTGTTCGCCGGGGTGGCGCACGAGGACGACGATCTCCTCTTCATGAGTCCCGACCTGCTGAACGACTGGGGGAGGGGCGCCTGTCTGGACATCGTCTACCTCACCGCGGGTGACGCGGGAAGTTCCGGCACCGGGTACGCCGAGCGGCGTGAACAGGGCGTCGGCCGCGCCTATGCGCTGTTGGCGGGCGTCCCCAACGACTGGCGCCGCCAGGACCGCAAACACGCGGGGCGTACGGTCCGTGCCTTCGCGCTGCGCGTCCCGGCGGGCCGGCCCGGCGTGCGAGTCACCTTCCTCCGGCTGCCGGACGGGCTGCACGACGGCTCGGGCACCCGCCTGCAAGGGGGCCAGAGCCTCCTCAAGCTCGAACAGCGAAGGATCCGCCGCATCACGACCATGGACCGCAGCGCGAGTTATGACGCCAAGGAACTCACCGCGATGCTGTCCTGGTTGGTCGCGGATTCGCATGCCAGGACCGTACGGACCCTGGACTACCGGAACATCGACCGCGGAAGCGGCCCCAGAAGCGATCACAGCGATCACGAAGTCGCGGCACGTTTCGTGAAATCGGCGGCCGCTTCCATTCCGGGCCCGAAACCCTCCGTCGTCGGATACCGGGGATATTCCATCAACGCCCTGTCGCCGAATCTCGCCCTTCAGGCGGCCCGGCTGAAGGAATCCGTGTTCCGGCGGTATCTCTCCACGACGCTGTGCGCCAGGCCGTGCGCCGACTACACCGGCCCCTTGTGGTCGTCGTACCGGCATTGGATGGTCAGTCAGTACCGGGGAAATTAGCGGCCCGCCCGTCTCTGATGTTTCGTCAATTTCCCTGGGGGAAGGCCGATACGGGTGGGAACGTTAGCGGAGTGTTAGGCCGGGTGTGCCAAGGTCGGCCCTATGGTTCTTCTCGATCAGGCACCGGAATACGTGTCCCATCAAGGCCCCTCCCGCCGGAACCTCCTGATGGCCCTCGCGGTCGGCATCGCCGTCTGTCTCGGCATCGGAGCCGTGGTCGTCTCGAAGTTCAACGACAAGCCGCTCTTCCACGATCAGGTCGCCTACGAAGGCGGCTACGTCGTGGCCCTGGCCGGTATGAAGGCCGACCCGACCGGACGCACCCAGGACTTCCTCAAGAGCGGCGGCTGCGAGCAGTGGCGCAGCGAGCAGGGCGGTGCCAAGGCCGAGGGGTCGCCCGGGCAGTGGCTCCAGGGCTGCCGGGACGCGGCCGGCGACGGGGACTGCCGCAAGGGTCAGGCGGTCGCCGAGCCCAAGGGCTCGGCCGGGATCAGGGGCCTGGTCTGCGACAGCACCAAAGGCGTCAAGAAGCCGGCCGCCGTGCAGTGACCGCCCCTCCCTCCGGTGCGGCGCAGCGCCGGACAGTCACGTCCTGCGAGCGACCTCATGTGCGTCCATGTCGTCTAGGCAGTCCCGCACACCACCCAGTACAACGGGGGAGTCGGGACGGGTGGTGGACCGGGTGGAGGCATGTGTGCGCAGGATCGCGATCATCGGGGCGGGGCAGGCCGGGCTGCACCTGGCGCTGGGACTCCAGGCCGCCGACTACGACGTGACGCTGGTGTCGGAGCGGACGGCGGAGCAGATCCGCGAAGGCCGGGTCACCTCGACACAGCTGATGTTTGGGCCGGCCCTGGCGCTGGAGCGGGCGGCCGGGCTGAACCTCTGGGACGACGCGGCGCCGGTGATGGGCGGCCTGGAGATGAGCCAGTGGGACCCGACGGCCGAAGCGCCTTGGTCGGCGCGGTTCTCCACCACCTATGACGCGGAGGTCCGCTCGGTCGACCAGCGGGTCAAACTCTCCGCGTGGCTGGAGCTGTTCGAGGCGCGCGGCGGCCGGGTGGAATTCCGGGCGGCCGATGCCGACGACCTCGCGGAGACCGCCGCACGCCACGAGCTCACCGTCGTCGCCGCCGGCCGCGGCGCGCTCTCGTCGCTGTTCGGCCGCGACGAGACACGCTCGGTGTACGACCGCCCCCAGCGCGCCCTCGCCGCGTTCTACGCCTGGGGCGTCGCACCGCGGGGAGACGAGAGCGACACGTATCTGCGCAACACGGGCATGCCCTCGGCGGGCGACGCGATCGCGCTGCAGGCGCTGACCGTGGGCGGACCGTGCGAGGTCCTGCTGCTCGAGGCCAAACGCAAAGGCCCGTACGACTGTTGGGAGGACCGGCCAAAGCCGCGCGAGGGGCTGCGGCGCGCGGTGGAACTGCTGCGGACGTACGCGCCGGGGGAGTACGAGCGCTTCGCCGGGGCCGAACCCACCGACGAGGGCGCCGCGTTGTACGGCGCGATCACCCCGACGGTCCGGCACGGGGTGGCCGCGCTCGGAGGCGGCCAGTACGTCCTGGGCATGGCGGACGCGGTCGTCGTCAACGACCCGATCACCGGCCAGGGAGCGAACAACGCGGCCCGGGCCGCGGCCGCTTACCTCGACGCGATCGTGCGGCGCGGCGAGCTGCCGTACGACGAGCGCTGGATGAGGGGGACGTTCGACGCGTACTGGGAACACGCGCGGCACGTGCACGCCTTCACAGATCTGATGCTGCGTCAGCCGCCGGCCGAGCACCTCTCGCGCCTGCTGCGGGCCGCCTTCGAGTTCCCCGAGATCGCCCACCGTTTCGTCAATGGGTACGCGGATCCGCTCGACTACCACGACTGGCTGATCGATCCGGAGCGGGCCGACGCCTATCTCGCCAAGGTCGCCGGGTCCCGCTGAGGGCGGACCTCCGCGCCGGACGTCAGACTTCAGATGTACGGCACACGAGCTCTGAGGCTGACTCCTCGGCACCCGGTTGTCTCATAGCTTCGTGATCAAGGCGGGAGTGCTCCGCTTCCGCATTCCGATCCGAAGCGAGACAACCATGTACGGCAAGGCATTCGCCCCCGAGTACCGGGGATCCTTGGGCGAGCTCTCGGTGAACACCTCCCTGGAGGACGTGCTCGCCAAGGCCGTCGAGGAGCAGCGGCGGGCCCAACTGAGCGGCGACGCAGTTGAGTTGGCGCACACGGGGCTCGCCGTCGCCGAGGCGAGCAGGCGGCTCGGCCGCGTGGAGGAGGCCGAGCGGGCGTGGAAGGACAGCTATCGCGCGGCCCGCCGGGCGGGCGACCGGGGCGCGATGGCCTGGGCCGTGTGGAGCGGCGGCACGCTGGCCCGCCAGCGCGGCGACCTCGCTCTTGCCCGGCGCTGGCTCGCCACCGCGGCCGAACTCGCCGAGCAGGGCGGCGACATCGTGGCCCGCGGCTACTCCCTGGCCGGGCTCGCCGAGACCGGTCGCATCCAGGGCGACTACGAGGCCGTCGGCAGGCTCCACGAGAAGCTGCTCGCCGAGGCGCGCAAACGCGGCGAGGCCCGGCACACCGTGTGGGCGCTCGAAGGCATCGCGCAGATGCACCGCAACACCGGGTCCTTCGACAGCGCGCTCGCCCTCTTCGAGGAGGCCGCGCAGATAGCCGGCGACGCCGGTGACGACCGCGGCCGGGCCTGGGCGCTGCGGGGCATCGCCGATGTGCGCTCCGCCCAGGGCGACCCGGAAGCGGCGTTGGCCCTGCTCACCGAGGCGGAGGTCCTCTGCCGCGAGATCCAGCTGGTCGGCGCGCTCGCGTACAACCACAAGATGCGGGGCAACGTGCTGTACCGCGCGGGGCGCTACGCCGAGGCCGAGGCGTGCTACAGCGGATCGCTGGCGGAGTTCCGCGCGATGGGCGAGCCGCGCGGGGAGGCGCTGTCCCGGCTCGGCCTGGTGAAGGCGAAGGCCCGGCAGGGGCGTGCGGCGGCCGAGACCGCGGCCGACCTCGATGTGCTGGAGCGAGCGCTGTGCGACATCGGGTTGCAGCACGCCGAGGCCATGATCGGCAAGGCGCGCGCCGAGCTGGGCGTCGCGGCCGCCGACGCCGTACCCGCCCACTGAGCGCGACCCTCGCGATGTCCTCAGCATTCTCCGCACGGCACACGACAGGAACAGAGCCCATGTCCACCCAGGCCGGACCGCACACCCCCGTATCCCTGAAGGCCAGGCCGTCCGCGACCGCCACCCTCACTCGCTGCCGGGAACTCGTCGAGCCGGCGCTGCGCAAGGCCGTACAGGAACTGCATCCCGGGCCCGGCCGCATCGCGGCGCATGCGTTCGGCTGGTGCGAGGCGGACGGTACGCCGAGTTCCGGGGGCGGCGGCAAGGGGGTGCGGCCGGCGCTCGCCGTGCTCGGGGCACAGGCGGTGGGCGCGAGCGCGGATGCGGCGATACCGGCGGCCGTGGCGATCGAGCTGATCCACACCTTCTCGCTGATGCACGACGACATCATGGACGGCGACGAACGCCGGCGGCACCGCGACAGCGCCTGGAAGGCCTTCGGTACGGGGCCCGCCGTCCTCGCGGGCGATGCCCTGTTCGCCCTCGCCGTCCGTACGCTGGCCGGGGCCGGCGGCGCGGGAAGCGGTGCGGCTGTCCAGCAACTGGCCGTGATGATGGGTGAGTTGGTGCACGGACAGGCGGACGATGTGCTCTTCGAGTCCCGCCCGTGGGCCGGACCCGGGGCGGTGGGCCTGGCCGAGTACCGGGCCATGGCGGCACGCAAGACGGGCGCCCTGCTTGCCTGCGCGACAGCCCTCGGGCCGGTCCTCACGGGCGCCCCGCCGCCGCTCACGGACGCGCTCGCGCGGGCCGGGAGGCAGTGGGGCCTCGCCTTCCAGGCGGTCGACGACGTGCTGGGCATCTGGGGCGACCCCGCCGTCACCGGAAAGCCGGTGCACAGCGATCTGCGGCGGGGAAAGAAAACGCTGCCCGTCCTCGCGGCGATGGCGATGGACCCGTCCCTCGGGCCTCGCCTGGAGGGCCTGCTCGCCGCGGGCCCCGACGAGGCCGCCGTCCGGCACGCCGCCGGCCTCGTCGAGGAGGCCGGCGGCCGCGCCTACGCCCTGAGGGACGCGCGCACCCGGGTGGCCGCCGCGCGCGACCAACTGCGCGCGGTCCCGCTGGAGGCGTCGTGCGTGGACGAACTGGTCGCTCTCTCCGAGCTGTTGCTCGACCGCCGGGTATAGCCGTCCGCTACGAGGTCAGGGTGGATCCCGCGAGCGGGCGCTCCGTGAGCAGCAGGTCCGCGTGGTGGCGGGCGGCCACCAGGGGGTGGGCCCGCAGCTTCCCCTTGAGCTCGTTGCGGCCGTACTCGGCGAACAGCGGGTTCGCCGGGTCCGCGGTGGCGCCGGGTGCGTGCGCCGCGTACGGGAAGGGCAGCGGCTCGATGTGGGCGTCCAGGCGCGGGTTGTAGAAGAACGGCACCGAGAAGCGCTCGGTGGCTCCGGGCGGGCTCACCACACGGTGGTTGGTGGCGAGCAGATAGCCGTTGGTCGCGACTTCGAGCAGCTCGCCCAGGTTGACGACGAAGGCGCCGGGCAGCGGCGGCACGTCGTGGAAGCGGCCGTCCTCGCGCTGCACCTGGAGTCCGCCGACGGTGTCCTGGTGGAGCAGGGTGAGGAAGCCGTAGTCCTTGTGGGCGCCGACCCCCTGGGCGGTGCCGTCCTCGGCGCTGCCCGGGTAGCGCACCAGCTTGAGGTGCAGATGGGCCCGGTCGCCGAACACGTCGTCGTAGAAGTCCTGGGGCGCGCCGATCGCGGCGAGCAGCTCGTGCAGCAGCTTCTCGGCGACCGCGCTGAGCCTCTCGATCCAGGTGAGCGCGGCGGTGCGCAGCGCCGGCAGGGCGCTGGGCCACTGGTTGGGCCCCTCCAGCCACCAGTACGCGGGCTCGCCCGGGGCGGGGATGTGCGCCGGGCGCTCGGCGCCGATGTCGAGCTGGTCGCGCCAGTCGCGGGAGCCGCCGGTGCGCTCGTCGCCGATGCGCGTATAGCCGCGGAAGTGGGGCGAGTTGACGTTGTCGATGGCGAGCCGGTCCGCCTCGGGCAGCTGGAAGAACGCCCGCATGGTGTGGTTGAGTGCGGCGGTCTCGGCGTCGGTGACGCCGTGCCCGACGAGCTGGAAGAAGCCGACGCCGTGCGCGGCGTTGTGGAGCTCGGTGTGCAGCTGCCGCCGGGCCTCGGGGCCGCGGTCGGCGGCGGAGAGGTCGATGATGGGGAGCTGCGAGGAGGTCACGTACGACATGGGAGCCATCCGCTGGAATATGTCCCGGCCGGCGCGGGTGGGCGCGGTCACGGCTTCGCCGGGGTGAGGCGGGCGCCGCGTGAGGCACGGGGAGGGTGAAGGGGGGCCTGGGTCAGCGAGAAGTGCGACAGGCCATGCTCGTAACGCGGACGTAGTCCACGTGGCGGCGTCGAACGAGCGGAGGCATGTCGCCAGGTTACTCCCGGGCGGCCCCCTGGAGCTGTGATCGCCCTCACACGCACTGGTGAGGGCCATGATCACGAATCGGGTGATGGCGGTCGTCCGCGGTCGGCGGGCGGGTCGGCCGAACGGGCGGCGCCGGCCGAACGGGCGGCGCTGGGCGCCGGGTAACTCACCCTCCGCGTCCGGAACCGGTAATTCCCGCATCGTTGAAAACGCTCCCGTCTGCCCGGTCGAGTGGAGAGCATCTTCGCCCCGGCGGACGGGGTTGCACCAGTCCCCGGATTCGATGGGTGTAGATCGACAGCAGGGTGGGCGAGTGGAGAGGATGTCGGGGTGAGCACCTTTACCCCCGAGGCCATCGCGACCGCGCGGCTCGACCTCCTGCCGCTCCGCGTCGCACACGCCGAGGAAATGGCCGCGGTGCTGTCCGACCCCGCGCTGCATGCGTTCATCGGCGGCGCCCCGGACGCCCCACAGGCCCTCCGCGCCCGCTACGAGCGCCTGACCGCGGGCTCTCCCGACCCCGGGGTGAGCTGGCTGAACTGGGTGGTCCGGCTCCGCGAGGAGGGCTGTCTGGCGGGCACGGTCCAGGCGACGGTTGCCCCGTCCCCGCAAGGGGCGGTCGCAGAGATCGCGTGGGTGGTGGGAACCCCGTGGCAGGGCCGGGGCATCGCCACCGAGGCGGCCAGGGGGCTCGTGGAGTGGCTCGGACAACGGCCCGTGCGGGAGGTGCTGGCGCACATCCACCCCGAGCACCGCGCTTCCGCCGCGGTTGCCGCGGCCGCGGGTCTCGCGCCGACCGATGTGTGGCACGACGGCGAGCTCAGGTGGCTGCGCCGGGTGGGCTCGGAACTCGACGGCGCCCGCACCAACTCCGGGTTCCAGACCGGGAGTTGAAGTGCGGGTGCCGTGCGAGTCGGGTGGTTCGCCGCATCCTGGCGGCCATCGGACTCCGTGCGACCGACGGGGCTTTCACGGCGTCAGGGTGACGGCGGCGGACGTCAGGTCGACCTTCGGCCCCTGGACATCAGAATGCCGCCCGCGACCAGTGCGAACAGGCACACACAGGCGCCTGTGATGACGTTGCTGAGGATGGCTCCGGTGCCGGCGCTGCGCGCGACGACCCACGGAGAGACGATCAGCCAGGCTCCGAGGAGCAGGACCACGAAGTTCAGGTCCGTGGACCTCTCCGGGGCCATGGACATGCACAGGCCCAGGACCGCGAGGGCTATGCCGACGACCAGGTTGCTGAGGGCCAGGGTGGGCTTGGCGGCCGAGAAGTGGACCGTCCAGCCGGAGATCGCTGCGTATATGCCGGCGAGGATCACGAGCTCCTCGACCGCCGCGACGCCGCGGGTTTCCATCACCCTCGCGTAGCGGTCCCGCATCTCCGATACATCGGGGTGCCCCGAAATATCACCGGGGCGGTGTGAGACGTCGGCCATCCGACTCGCCTCCTTCTGAAAGTCTGCACGTCTGGCCGCGCTGCGACACTGTGTCGCGCTCCTATTGTGCGCTTATGTCGCCTTTATGTGTAGTGGTGGAATTCGGCAATTCGGCCGGTGGGAGTGATGGTCGCCTTGCGTGTCGTACGGGATACGGAGCGTTGCGATCGTGGTCCCGGACCGGGATTTCCTTTGATGACGGGGGAGTTTCAGCGGGGGGTGTCCGGGCCACGCCCCGCGGTCATCTTCCGGTCATCTGGCAGGAGTAGGACCGGTCCATGTCACAAACGACGAGTGCACCGGTGCCGCCCCCGGCCGGCTTCTCCGATGTCAAAGGCTGGTTCTGGCCGGCCGATCAACTGCTGTTCGACTGGTTTCTGAAGCGTCAGGAAAAGTTCCCGGAACAGGCAGGTGACCTGCTGGAACTCGGTGCCTATCTGGGCAAGAGCGCGATTTTCACCGGCGGGTATCTGCGGCCCGGCGAGGAGTTCACGGTCTGCGACCTCTTCGACTCCCCGGCACCGGACGACCCCAACAGCGCGGAGATGGACCGGTCGTACTCGACGCTGACCCGCCGCGGCTTCGAGGCGAACTACCTCGCCTTCCACGAAGAGCTGCCCACCATCGTCCAGGCGCCCACCTCCGTCATCGCCTCCCGCCTGAAGCCGGACAGCTGCCGCTTCATCCATGTCGACGCCTCGCACCTGTACGAGCACGTGCACGGCGACATCGAGGCCGCCAGGGAGCTGGCCGGCCCGGACGCGATCGTGGCCTTCGACGACTTCCGGGCCGAACACTGCCCCGGCGTCGCGGCGGCGGTCTGGGGAGCGGTGGCCACCATGGAGCTGAAGCTCATCTGCATCACCGGCACCAAGGCGTACGGCACTTGGGGCGACGCCGAGCCGGTACGGGCCGAGCTGCTCGAGTGGCTGAAGTCGCGCACGGACCTGTGGCACGGGGTGGAAGAGGTGGCGGGCGCCCCGCTGATCCGGATCGACGGCAAGAAGGCCAAGGCCCCGGCCCCGCCCCGGCCCCTGCGCCCGGTGGCCCCGCCGGAGCGGCCGGCCGAGCCGGAGCCCGCCGCGCCGGTTCCGGTTGCCGCGTCGCAGGGTCTGCTCGCCAGGGTCCTGGGCGGTCGGCGCCGCCGCTGAGGAACCTGCGCCGGCCCCGACGCGCCCTGCGGGGCGTGTCGGGGCCGGGTGGTTCAACGGGCCAGGAACTCCCGGAACCCGTCGCCCAGTTGAGCCGAATGGTCGACCACCACGCCGACTCCCTGCTCCTGCCCGAACAGATCTGTCCACGAGCCGAAGAACAGGAAGCTGTTGTTCGTCGCAAGCCCCACCGCGGCGAACACCAGCAGCTGAGTCACCACCAGCAGCCCCAGCCGGCCCAGGACGGTTTTCCAGTTCTGACGCGCCAGGCGCGGCCACAACCAGATGGTGACCGTGAACATCACCACCGCGCAGAGCACGGTCAGTGCCAGCACGTTGTTACTCGTGAGACCCATGGGTCGATAGAACTCTCTGCCAGAAGTACACCCGGGCATGCCCGAGCGGCACCGCTCGGGGGTGCCCGGAAAGGTAGACAGAGATGCGGCCGGATCCGTTCCAGCGCGGAGCAGACATCCTTTGCCATTCGGTCGACCGGCGGGGTCCGGCGGGCGCATAGCCTTCGAGGCATCCACAGATCCACCCCGCAACGGTTGGCGGCGTCATGCCCCGACCGCAGAGGAGACCTGCGCCTTGAGTCCGATCGACCTGCTGAAAACCGCTGCCGGCCTCCCCGCCGGATGGCGCTCGCTCGTCCTGGGGGAGGTGGGACCGGCCTGTGTGAAGGTCCTCAGGATGGACGAGCTGCCGATCGCCGAGGAGCGCCACGACGCGACGGAGGCTCTGCTTGTCCTCGACGGCCGACTCGAACTCACCGTCGCCGGCCGGCCCGTGACCGTGAACGCGGGCGAGCTGCAGATGGTCCCGGCGGGGACCGGGCACGCGGTGCGCCCCGGGAGCCATGGCGTCCTCGTCCTTGTGGAGGTCGAGGAAGGCGGCCCGTGAACGGCCCTTCAACTCGCCCTGCAAGCAGGGTGGTCGAGAGCGTTCAGGCGTCCGCGATTCAGCGGGCCGCCGACGCCTGCGGGATGCGGTCGGGGGTCGCTCCTGCGCTCACCGTGTCGAGATACTCCGACACCGCGTCGCGGTTGCGGATCAGGCATTCGATGCGCTGCGTCATGCGGTCGCGTTCGAGGGTGAGCGTGGAGAGCATCTCCGGGGTGGCGTCGGGGAAGTGGATGACGCGGGGCTTGTTGAGGCAGGGGAGGATCTGCTTGATGATGCGGGTCGGAAGCCCCGCGTCGAGCAGTCCCCGGATCTGCAGGACCCGGTCCACGAGGTTCTCGTCGTAGCTGCGGTAGCCGTTGGGGGAGCGGCTGGAGACGATCAGGCCCTGCTCCTCGTAGTAGCGCAGCAGCCGGCGCGACGTGCCGGTGCGCTCCGAAAGCTCTCCGATGCGCATGTGCTCCTCCTTGCGGATCGACTCCCTCACCCTCACACGCATGTGAGGCTACGGGCGAGTGTACGACCAGGGCCTGCGCGGTGGTCGGCTATCGGCCAAGTCGCAGATCCCGTACGAAGCGAAGGCCCGGGCGGCCGTCCAGCTGGAGCGGCGTGGTGGGGGTGAATCCGGTGCGGGCAAGGACGGTCCGGGAGCCGATGTTGTCCAGGGTCGTGACGGCGGTCAGCGTGGTGAGGCCGTACTCCGCGAGGGCCAGCGCGCAGGCCTCGCGGACGGACGCGGTGGCCAGCCCCTGTCCGGCGGCCCGCTCGGCGATCCGGTACCCGAGCTCGGCGGAACCATCAGCTGCGTCAACCAAGTTGACCCGGCCGAGGACCGAGCCGTCGTCGTCCACCACGAGGTGGAAGAAGCAGGTGCCCGCGTCCTGCTCGGCCAGCAGTGCGCGGTGGCGGGCGTCGAAATGCGTGAAGTAGTCGTCGCCCCGGTCGGAGATCGACGCGGCGAAGTACGCCCGGTTCTCCCGCTCGAACTTCAGGAGGGCCGCGGCATGATCGAGGCGGAGACGCTGGAGCCGGTGCATGTGGCCAAGGCTACGCAACCAGGTGCGGACGGAAGCCGCGAGGGGGTGTCCGCCGGGGGATGTGTGAGGGGCATCCGGACGGCCCGCCGGGTCGAGCTTGCCGCGTCTGCGCGGGGCTGCTCTGATGGGTGGCCGTGACGGCAGCAAGTGCGACCGAGACGGTCGAAGCGGTATTCAGGATCGAGTCCGCGCGGATCATCGCGGGGGTCGCCCGCATCGTGCGGGACGTCGGCATCGCGGAGGAGCTCGCGCAGGACGCCCTGGTCGCGGCACTGGAACAGTGGCCCGAGTCGGGCGTCCCGGACAAGCCGGGCGCCTGGCTCATGGCCACCGCCAAGCACCGCGCGATCGACCTGGTCCGCCGCAAGGAGACGTACGCCCGCAAGCTGGCGGAGGTCGGGCGGGCCCTCGAAGACGTGCCGCCGCCCGACCCGGCGGACTTCGACGACCCGGACCGCATCGACGACGACCTGCTGCGGCTCATCTTCACCGCCTGCCATCCCGTGCTTTCGACCGAGGCCAGGATCGCCCTCACCCTGCGCCTGCTCGGCGGGCTGACCACACAGGAGATCGCCCGCGCGTTCCTGGCCCCCGAGCCCACGGTCGCCCAGCGCATCGTCCGCGCGAAACGGACCCTCGCCAAGGCCGGGGTCCCTTTCGAGGTGCCGTACGGAACCGACCGGGACGCCCGCGTCGCCTCGGTCCTCGAAGTCATCTACCTCGTCTTCAACGAGGGGTACTCCGCGACGGCCGGCGACGACCTGGTGCGCCCCGCGCTCTGCGAGGACGCGCTCCGCCTGGTGCGCGTGCTCTGCGCCCTGATGCCCAAGGAGCCCGAAGTGCACGGCCTGGCCGCGCTGCTGGAGTTCCAGTCCTCCCGCATCGCGGCCCGCACCGGACCCGGCGGCGAGCCGGTGCTGCTCGCCGACCAGAACCGCGCCAAGTGGAACCGCCTGCTCATCCGCCGGGGCATCGAGGCCCTGCACCGCGCGGGCGACGGCCCGTACTCCATCCAGGCGGCGATCGCCGCGTGCCACGCGCAGACCATGCGCTACGAGGACACCGACTGGACGTCGATCGCCCTCCTCTACGGCCGCCTGATGGCGCTGACCCCGTCCCCCGTGATCGAGCTGAACCGGGCGGTGGCCGTGGCGATGTCCGAGGGCCCGGCGGCAGGCCTGGCCCTGGTGGACGCGCTGAGGGACGAACCGGCCCTGAAGGGCTACCACTTGCTGCCGAGCGTACGAGGAGATCTCCTGGAGCGGCTGGGCCGGAGGGCCGAAGCGAGGGCGGAGTTCGAGCGCGCGGCCTCCCTGACCCACAACGTCCAGGAAAAGGACCTCCTCCTGGAGCGCGCCTCCCGCGCCGACCCCGACCGTTTCGGCTCAGCCGGGGGTCAGGGAGGCGCGTGAGTTGAGGACGGCCACATCGCTTCCCGTGGCGTGCCGGTAGGTGTCGGTCATCCGCGCAAGGCCGCTCGCGGAACCGCTGCTCGTCCGGCTCATCTCCCGGTTGGCCAGGACCACCGCCGCTGTCGCCTCCCGGCGCAGGCTCTCGTACCGGGCGAGACCCGTCGGCACGTCGCCGGCCGCCGTGAGTTCGGCGGCCAGCACCCGGGCGTCGACGATCGACTGGGACGCGCCGTTCGCGCCCACCGGATACATCGGGTGCGCGGCATCGCCGAGCAGGGTCACCCGGCCGCGCCCCCACGCGGGCAGCGGCTCCCGGTCGACCATCGGGTACTCCAGGATCCCCGAGCTGTTCGCCAGCAGGGCCGGCACGTCCAGCCGTCCCAGCGACCAGTCCTCGAAGTACGGCAGCACGTCCGCGAGGCGGCCCGCGCTGTTCCAGTCCGCTCCCTCGGCGAGCGGGCCCGGCTCCGCCACGCGCACCTGCGCCACCCAGTTGATCCGGCCACGCCCGATCGGATAGGCGACCAGTTCCACGTCCCCCTCCCGGACGATCACCATCGAGCGGCCGGTGAGAAACGGCTCGGACTCCGTCACACCCCGCCACATCCGGATGCCCGACCACAGCAACGGCCCGCCGTCCGGATGCAGCCGCGCCCGGACGGCGGAGTGCAGCCCGTCCGCACCGATGAGGGCCGCGGCGCCGCACTCCTCCACGGCCCCGCTCGCCCGGTGCAGCAGCCGGACGCGGACCTCGTCGGCCTCCTGCGCGAAGTCCACCAGCCGCATGCCGCTGCGTACCGCGTCGCTGCCCAGTCGTTCGCGGACCGCCGCGAGGAGCAGGAGTTGCAGCTCGCCGCGGTGGACCGAGTACTGCGGCCATCGGTAGCCCTTCGCCAACCCCCTTGGTTCCGTGAAGAGGTGACGGCCTTTCGTGTCGCTGTACACGTTCTCGGCCGTGGCGACCCCGGCCTCGGCGAGGTGCTCGCCGAGGCCGAGCTCGGTCAGTTCGCGCACCGCGTGCGGCAGCAGGTTGATGCCGACGCCCAGAGGCCGGATCTCCCGCGCGCTCTCCATCACCACCGTGTCGATGCCCGCCGCATGCAGACTCAGCGCGGCAGTGAGCCCGCCGATCCCCGCTCCCGCGATCAGTACCGTCATGACCGACTTCCTTTCTCCCGGCTCCACCCTGCGATGGCCGAAGCCGGAAGTCCAAGACATGTCAGATCTGAGGGCCAGAAGGATTGCTTATGGCTCTGGCGCGGAGAACGAGGGGGCGTCCGCCTCCAACTGCCCGCTCCTGTACGTCACTTCGTGCCGCAGAACTCCGCTTCGACTACCCTCGCCGAGTCGCCCGTCCAGTCCCCGTTGAAGTTGAGGGCCAGGGAGTGTTTGGCGTCCTTCGTCACCACGGCTTGCGAGCTGGAGCCGTGGATGCCTCCGGAATGGCCCCAGACCTCGGTGCCGCAGGACAGCCTCACCTTCATCAGGCCAAGACCGTACGAGGAGTGGGGGATCTCGTCGCTGGGGACGGTCGTCGTCATCTCCGCCAGCTGGCGCGGCGGCAGCAGCTTCCCGCCCAGCAGCGCCCGGTAGAACCGGTTGAGATCAAGGGAGTCGGAGATGACCTCGCCCGCCGATCCCCCGACCGACGGGTTGAGTTCGGTGACGTCGTACACCTGGCCCGGGGTGCCGCCCAGGGTCGAGTACGCCCGGCCGCTCGGCTGCGGCATCCGGGAGTCGGTGCCGGGGAACGAGGTGGAGCGCAGGTTCAGCGGGCGCAGGATGCGCCGCTCGGCCTCCTGTGCGTACGAGCGGCCGGTGACCTTCTGGATCACCATTCCGGCGAGGATGTAGTTGGTGTTGGAGTACTTCCAGCTCGTGCCGGGTGCGAAGTCGGGCCGGTGGGCCAGGGCCGTGCGCACGAGGCGCTCGGGCGTCCAGGTGTCGTAGCGGTGCCGGAGGAAGCCGGGGCCGAAGACCAGCTTCCGGAAGTCCGGGTCCTGCGTGTAGTTGTAGATCCCGCTGGTGTGGTTGAGGATGTGGCGCAGAGTGATCGCGCGCCCGTCGTTCCCGTTGCCCCGCACCAGGCCCGGCAGCCACTTGTCCACCGAGTCGTCCAGGCTCAGCCTCCCCTCCGCCTCCAATTGGAGCAGGACGGTCGAGATGAACGTCTTCGTGATCGAGCCGACCCGGAAGGTGTCCCGCGCCTGGCGCTCGCGGCCGGTGCGCGTGTCGGCGACGCCCGCCTCGCCGGTCCAGCGGCCGCGCCCGTCCTCGGCGACGCCGATCACCCCGGGCACGCCCGCCGCGACCGTGGCCTCCATGGCCTGCTGAGTGGCGCGATGGCCGGTGGGACGTGCTTGTCCGGTGGGCTGTGCCTGCTGTGCCGAAGCGGGCGCGACGAACGCGGTGGCGATCACCGCGCCGGCGAGGACCGTCCCGAGGATCGCGGTCCTGACTCTCCGTACCGTACGTACTGCCATGGGGGCCTCTTCCCGTGAGTGCTCGTGTGGCGCGCCGGTCGGCCGACAGGACCCGGGGGCGGACGAGGGGGTTGAGCGGGCCTGGTGCGGTTGAGCGGGATTCGGCCGTTTGCCCGCCCTGCACCTGCCGGGACCGCGCGACACGAGTGCCCCTTTTGCCGTGCAAGCGTGTCTGCCGCGAGCCGACGACTTAGGTTGGGCGCGCCCGATCCCTTCGCCACGGGGGCGAGGGGAATGCGCCCGGGGCGACGCGTGTCCGGCGCATGTCCGCGGACGCGGGGAAGCCTCGACCCGAGACAGGGGACCCACGTGCGCGAGCTCGGCCGGCGCAGTTTCATGACCGCGGCAGGGTCGCTGGGGGCCCTCCTCGCCACCGGGACCACTGCCTTCGCCACCCCGCACGCGCGGGACGCGGCGAGCGCGCAGGAGTATGTCGACGTCCAGCTGCTCAGCATCACCGACCTGCACGGATTCCTTCAGGGCGCGCCGGGGGCGGACACCGTGATCACCGGTGCCGGCGGCCGGCGGTACGAGGTGGGCGGGGTCGCCTACATGGCCACCCACCTGGAACGGCTGCGATCCGGCCGGGCGAACTCGATCTTCTTCGCGCCGGGTGATCTGTTCTCGGGCTGGACGATGGCCGCCGAATCCATGGCGGACGAGCCGACCATCGAGGCGCTCAACCGCCTCGGCCTCGACTTCGCGACGGCCGGCAACCACGAGTTCGACCGCACACCCGGCTTTCTGACCGGCCATATGCAGCACGGCATCCCGTACCCGGGGATGGGGCACACCAACACGTTCTACGACTCCCAGGGCGAGCCGTTCGGCGGGGCGACGTTCCGCTACTACTGCGCCAACGCCGTCTGGCGGCACAGCGGCCGGACGGTGCTCCCTCCGTACAACATCGAATGGGTCACCGCGCCGGGCGGGCGCCGGCTGCCGATCGGGTTCATCCACCTGACGACGGTCGGCATGGAACGCTTCTCCACCTCCTACCAGCCCGCCCTCTCGACGCTGGACGAGGTCGCCACCGTCGACCGGTGCGCCGCGGAGCTGAAGGAACGCGGCGTCAACGCCATCGTCCTGAGCATGCACGACGGGGCCGTGGCCGGGGACGACTTCAACAGCGCGACGATCCCGTCCGGCCCCGCGTACGATCTGGCCCTCAGGGTGTCGGCCGACATCGACGTGATCGTCACGGGCCACTGGCACTGCAGGTTCAACATGATGCTGCCCGACCCCCGGGGCAATCCACGCCCGTTCGTGGAGGCGGGCTGCCACGGCCAGCTGATCAACGAGATCAACCTGCGGCTCGACCCGCGCACCGGCGCCGTCGTCCGCGCGCTGACCACATCCACCAATCACCCCAACACCCGTGATGTGGCGGCCGATCCGGCCCTCAAGGAGATCGCCGACTACTGGACCGGCTATGCGAAGCGGCGCAGCGCCATCCCCATCGGCCGGGTGACCGCCTCCTTCACCAGGCACCTCAGCCCCACGGGCGAGAGCACGATGGGAAACCTCGTGGCCGACTGGGCGCTGTGGGCCGGCCGCCAGAAACCGGACACGTTCGACAATTCCAACATCAACCCGAACGAGCCCGCCGACCTCGCTCTGATCGCCGTGGCTCCCCGCACCGGCCGCACCGTCATCGGCAACGGGCTGCCGCACATCCCGTCCTCGGGCGGGGTGATCACCTTCGACCGGGCCTGGAAGGCCGTCGGCTACGGCTGTCCCGTCATCACCGCCACCGTCACGGGACAGACCCTCCACGACGCACTGGAACAGCAGTGGGCCGTGGACGACGGGGACCTCACCTACGCGCCCCTCGCCGTCTCCTCCAACGTCCGCTACGCCTTCGACGCCGCCGCGCCGCCGGGCGCACGCGTCAGACCCGCCGACGTCCTCATCGACGGCATCCCGCTCGACCTCCGCGCCTCGTACCGGCTCGCCTCGACGTCGTACACCTTCATCGGCGCCGACGGCTATCCGGCTCTCCTGAAGCACACCGAGGCGGTCCGGCACACGCGCGACTTCGAGAGCTTCAACACCTTCGTGCGCGCCAAGTCCCCCTTCGCGCCTGCTCCGTTGGGCCGGGTGCGGGCGGTCAACGAGTCGGCGCCCGGCGCCTGTCTCGGCACCCTTCCCCCGCACCCCTACACCCGCCCCATGCCCCCGCCGTCCCACCGGGCGTGCGAGAACCCGCTGACCGAGAAGTAGCGGCGGGCCGTCCTGGCTAGGATCACTTGATCATGGACGCGAACGCGATGGCCGGGGAAGAAATGATCACTGTTCCGCCGGGGCGGGTGACGCTGTCGGACCGGCGGACGCAGCGCAGTTGGCAGGCCGACGTCGCGGCGTTCCACCTCGGCGTGCACCCGGTGACCCAGGCCGCGTACGCGCAGGTCACCGGGGAGTGGCCAAGCGCCGCGCAGGGTGAGCGACGGCCCGTCGAGGGTGTCTCCTGGCTGGACGCCGTCCTCTACTGCAACTCCCGTTCCCGGCAGGAGGGGTTGACGCCTGCGTATCGCCACGTCGACGGCGAGAGCGTCGCATGGCGCGCGTCCGCCGACGGCTACCGGCTCCCGGCCGAGGCCGAGTGGGAGCACGCGTGCCGGGCCGGCACGACCGAGGCGCGGTACGGCCCGCTGGACGAGATCGCCTGGCACCGGGCCAACTCGGGGGAGCGGATCCACGAGGTGGGCGGCAAGCGGCCCAACGCATGGGGCCTCCACGACATGCTGGGCAATGTGTGGGAGTGGTGCTGGGACGTCTACGACGCCGAGGTCTACAAGAGCTACCGGGTGCTGCGCGGCGGCGGATGGTTCGACGAGCCCTGGAGCTGCCGGGCCTCCGTGCGACGCCGCAGCCACCCGACGTTCCGGATCGACGACGTGGGGTTCCGCGTCGCGCGGTCCGTCTCGCCCGCGTGACGCGGATGGGTCAACTGGCGTTCAGGCGCCGCCCGTTCGGGTCGCGGCGACCGCCACCGTCGCGTAGCGCATCGTGAAGCTGCCGCCCAGCGTGTCGACGGCGGCCCCCGCCTCCCGCACCACCTCGGCCAGCTCGTCCGGCGCGAGGCCGGCGAGGATGCCGTAGGTGGGCAGCTGGTCCAGCCATGCGTCGCGGGTGTAGGACCGCTCCCAGTCGAAGCGCCACTGTTCCGGCTCGCCGAATCCGCCCGCCTTACGGATCCCCTCGGCGGTCTTGGTGAGCATCGCCGCGTACGCGTCGAGAGTGCTCTTCGCCATCGCCCGGGGATCGAACGGGGAGTCGGGCACGACCCGCCGGTACGCGGTGCCGAAGGCCTCCGCCACCTCGGGCGGAAGCTGGAAGGCGTTCCAGAACGCCGCGAGCAGGCCACCGGGCCGCAGCGCCTGCGCGGCCTTGGCCGCTCCCGCGACCGGGTCGATCCAGTGCCAGGCCTGCCCGGCGGTGACCGCGTGGAACCTCCGGTCCGCCGGCTCCCAGCCCTCTACGGTCGCCACGTCGACCTCGACCCCGAACCGCCGGGCCACGTCGGCCATCCGCGCGTCGGGCTCGACCCCGACCACGTGGCATCCCATCGCCTGCAACTGCCGGGCGGCGATTCCGGTGCCGCAGCCGACGTCGAGGATGTCGGGGCCGGGGGCGGCCGCGACGATCCGGTGCAGCAGGGCGTCGGGGTAGCGCGGGCGGGCCCGGTCGTAGCGCTCGGCGTCCGAGCCGAACGACTCGGCCATGCGGCGGGCCCTGTGAGGCTCGTTTCCTGCGGGACGGGGCTGCTCCGGAGGCAGAGTGGGCATGCGCCCACTATTGTGGGCACGTGCCCACTCGTCAAGGGTGGCGACCAGGAGAGGATCCGCGATGCCGACAGGTGTGGCCCTGCAGGACCCACGCGAGCAGTTGTTCAACGCCGCCGAGCGGATCCTGCTCAGGGACGGGGCCGGCGCGCTGACCAGCCGGGCCGTCACCACGGAGGCGGGCTGCGCCAAGGGGGTCCTGCACCGGCACTTCGCCGACTTCGACGAGTTCCTCGCCGGGCTCGTCCTCGACCGCATCGGCCGGCTCGACGCTCAAGCCGCAGCCCTGCGCGAGGCGGCCGGAACCGGTACCGTCGCGGACCGCCTCACCGAAGCGCTGACGGAGCTGTTCGGCCCGGTCGCGGTGGCGGTCGTCGGCCTCGTCATCTCCCGGGACGCCCTGCGCACCCGGCTGCGCCGGACCACGCCGCGCGGGCTCCCCCTCCTGACGGAGGCCACCGCCATGATCGCCTCGTACCTCGGCGTGGAGCGCGACCTGGGCCGCATCGCGGCGGATGCCGACATCGACGCCCTCGCGCCCACGCTGATCGGTGCCGGACACCTGCTGTTCGCCGGGCAGGAGGACGCCCCGCCGAAGGCCGAACACGTCCGCAGGACCGTGACCACGGTCATCGCCGGGGCCGTGCGCGAGGCGCCGACGACATCGACCTGACTCACTGTCAGACACTTACCTTTCCGGCGTACTGGGTAGTGTCGTGGCGCAATGGTGTCCGTGAGGGGAGACCTGTTGACCGACACGACCGACGGCTTCGACCCGGCAGTACGGCGGATGATGTCGTCCAACGAAGCGAACTGGGATGCCCGCACCCCGGTCCATCTCGCCAGCCGTTTCTACGGCCTGGCCGACGGGACGGCCGACCCCGAGCGATGGTTCGGGGCGTACGAATGGGAGGACCTCGGCGAACTGAAGGGCCGGGACGTCCTGCACCTCCAATGCCATCTGGGTACCGAGACGGTGGCCTTCGCCGCGCGCGGAGCCCGCACCGTCGGGCTCGACCTCTCCGGCGCCTCGGTGTCGGCGGCACGGACGGTGGCCGCCGAGGCGGGCCTGGACGTCGAATACGTCCGGGCCAACGTCTACGACGCGGCCAGGGAACTGGACGGGCGCCAATTCGACGTCGTCTACACCGGCAAGGGTGCCCTGTGCTATCTCCCGGACCTGTCCCGCTGGGCCGGGACGATCGCCGCTCTGCTGCGCCCCGGCGGGCGGCTCTATCTCGCCGAGTTCCACCCGCTGTTCAACTCCCTCGGCCCCTCGCCCGGACCGGGTGAGGGGAGTGAACTGCTGCTGCGCCACGACTACTTGGGCGGCCGGGGCCCGGTCCGCCGGGACGCCACGTACACCTACACCGACGGTCCGGCCGTGCAGGGTGCGACCGAGTGCTTCGAGTGGATGCACGGGCTCGACGAGGTGATCAACGCCGTCCTCGGCGCGGGCCTCGCGATCACCGGTCTGCGCGAGAGCCACGAACTGCCCTGGCCCCGATGGCCCCAGATGGTGGCGACCCCGCAGGGCTGGTGGCGGCTGCCCGACACCGCGCCGCGCATTCCGCTCCTGTACGCCCTGACCGCACAGCGCTGACCTCTGCGACGCCTTCCTCCGATCCTCCAACTCCCTTGTACTGAGCCTGATTTGGAGGGGTGGCAGCGGGGGACAATGACACCGGGTGCATCCCCCACACCGCCCCCGCGCGGGGCGTGCGGCGAGGGACGGGGAAGGGGCGGCCTGCTATGAGGAGAGGTAAAAGCCGGTTAGCCTTGGGCGCCCCCGAGCCCTGTCCCGCGAGGGGACTTCGCGCCCGTGCCGCATTCCCCGGATCACCGACACGTATTCATGACGCTTGCGCACAAACAGGGTTGAAGGACGCCCGTTTCAGTTCAGCCACTCGTCATGTGACGCATCCTCCGCGTTTCGCGCGTCTTTTTCTGTCCTTGTGGTTCGTGCGCTTGAGTGGTGCCTGTTGGCCGCCCGGAGTCGGCGCTCGTTCTCCGGCGGCGTGTCATGGGTTCGGCCATCCTGTTGTGTTGTATTTCTTGTGCCCGCAATCAATGGATTCGTGTCGCGTAGTTCTTCGGGCCGCCAGGTGGGGAGCCGGAACGTCGTTCCCGGCGTGGCTGCGTAGTTTTCGAATGAGGGAGTCGATATGTGGGGCGTGGGTCGACGCAGCTTCATGACTGTGGCGGGATCACTCGTGACGATGGCGGCGACAGGCACGCCGGCCCTGGCCACTGGCCACGCCCGCGACGCCGCGACCGCGACCGAGTACGTGGACGTGCAACTGCTCAACATCACGGACCTGCACGGCTATCTGCAGGCCCCGCCGCCGGGTGACGCGGTCATCACCGGCGCGGGCGGCGAGCAGTTCACCGTGGGCGGAGTCGCCTACCTGGCCACGCACCTGGCAAACCTGCGGGCCGGACGCACCAACTCGATTTTCTTCGCGCCGGGCGACCTGTTCTCGGGCTGGGAGTTCCCGGCCGAGTCGCTGGCCGACGAGCCGACCATCGAGGCGCTCAACCGGTTGGGGCTCGACTTCGCGACCGCCGGAAACCACGAGTTCGACCGCACCCCCGGATTCATGATCGACCACATGGAGCACGGCAGACCGTACACGGGCGAAGGCTGGACGAACAGTTTCCCCGACTCCACCGGGCGGACCTTTCCCGGCGCGAAGTTCCGTTACTACTGCGCCAACATGCTGTGGGGGAATTCGGGAAGGACCGTCCTTCCCCCGGTGAATGTGGAGTGGGTGCACGGCGCCGGCGGGCGCCGCCTTCCGATCGGATTCATTCACCTCACGGTCACCGGCACGGAAACCTCGTCCACGGGATTCCAGACGGCGCTGCGCATGCTGGACGAGTTGCAGACCGCGAACCGCTATGCGGCGCTGCTCAAATCGCAGGGCGTCAACGCGATTGTGCTCAGCATGCACGACGGGGCGGTGGCCGGAAGCGATTTCAACAGCGGGAGCCAGCCCACGGGGCCCGCTTACGATCTCGCGCGCGCCGTGTCGCCCGACATCGACGCCATCGTCACGGGCCACTGGCACTGCGCGTTCAACATGATGGTGCCCGACCCCTCCGGCCGGCCCCGCCCGTTCGTCGAGGCGGGCTGCCACGCGCAGCTCATCAACGAGATCAACCTGCGCCTCGACCCGGTGACGGGCAAGGTCGTACGGGAGCTGACGACCTCGACCAACCACCCCAACACCCACGATGTGACGCCCGATCCGTCCCTCAAGGAGACCGCCGACTACTGGACCGGCTATGCCGCCAACCGGGGCGCCACCCGGGTCGGCCGCCAGACGGCCACGTTCACGCGCACCCTGAACAGCCTGGGCGAGAGCACGATGGGCAACCTCGCGGCCGACTGGGCGCTGTGGGCCGGGGCGCAGAGCCTGGACCCCTTCGACACGGGCAACATCTACCCCAACGTCCCCGCAGATCTCGCCCTGATCGCACTCGCCCCGCGTCTGGGGCCGAGCGTCATCAACACCGACCTCACCCTCGACGCGACCACCCAGGGGGCGGTCTCCTACCGCAAGGCGTTCAACGCGGTGGGCTACGGCAACCCCATCCTGACGGCCACGGTCACCGGTCAGGTCATCCACGACACGCTGGAACAGCAGTGGAAGCTCAAGGGGACCGTCCTCACGTACGCGCCCTTCGCCGTGTCGCACAACGTGCGGTACACGTTCGACGCCGCCGGCTCTGCGGGCAACCGCGTCGCCCCGGCCGATGTCCTCATCGACGGCACCCCGCTCGATCTGCACGCCACGTACCGGCTCGCCACGACGGCCTACACGATGATCGGCGCGGACGACTATCCGGCGCTGCTCGACCACACCTCGCCGGTGCGCCACACCCGCGACTTCGAGAGCTTCGTCGCGTACGTCCAGAGCCAGTCCGTCCTCACCCCCGCCCCGCTCGGCCGCGTCTCCGCGCGCAACGCGACCGCACTGCGCGCGGAGACGGGCCAGCTGCTGCCGGTGCCCAAGACGCTCACTGCGGATGCCGGGCCCCGGGTGGCCTCGGCGGGTACGAAGGGCGGAGCGGGGCGCTGCTGACCGGCGCATCCCGTCCCCGCGCTTGTGCAGGGCGGGGGCTGCCGCCGGGCTCCCGACTGCGCGCCGGTGGTCAAACGGGCGCCCGGTGTGCTTCTTGGCGCTTGTGGGGGCCGCGTTGTTCGAAATGCCCCCGGGCCGGGACGTGCCGTCAGCCGTCCCGGCCGCCGTCGTCGTAGGGATCGCGGCCCGGCAGCGGCGGAAGGCTCAGATCGCGGGGCACCGGGCCGCTGCCGGCGCCGCGCCGGTAGCGCTGCACGCGGACCTGAAGGTGCATGCGGCGTGCCTGCCTGCCCAGTTCGCGGCGCTCACGACGGCCGTCCTCGTCGTCGTCGAGCTCCGCCGACCGCCGACGGGCCTCCCAGAACGCGCGTTCCTGCGCGGCCGCCTCCTCCCCGGCCGACGCGGCCGGACCGGACGAAGCCGCCGAATCGGCGGGCGCATCAATGGACCGTCCACTTCGACGCGCTCACCGGCGGCTCGCTGGTCGCGATGGCCGCCGCTCGCTGCGCGGGCGAACTGCTGCAGATCCCGGTGCTCGAAGTCGTCGCGCGCACCGTGCGCGGCCGCCCCGAACTGCGCTGGCGCATCGTGCTGATGAGTGCCGTGGCGGCCGGAGTCTTCCTCGCGGGCGCGGCTGTCACCGGCTCGGGCCTGCTCGGCATCCCCCTCTACATCGGTTTCGTGATGGCGGGCGGGCTCTGCATGCCCGGCCTCAAAGCCGCCCTCAACGAACGGGTGCCGGCAAAGGGCCGGGCCACCATGCTGTCCGCGGGGGGCCTGTTCAACTCGCTCGCGAGCGGCGTCGGCCTGTACGTGATGGGCGCCCTCGGCCTGGGTCTCGCCGACGTCAGGGGAGTGTGGACGTTCGCGGCGGCGGGCACCGTGCTGGCCGGGACGCTGGCGTCCTGGTGCTGCCTGCGTTCCTTGCGCTCCCCGGCCCGGATGGCGGACGAACCGGTGGCGCCGGCGGAGGCCGCGCCGCTGACCCCCTGACACGGGTGGCCACGCGGCGCAGGCGTGCCGCCCCTGCCGGAGAATGCGGAGTGGTGATCAGCACATAGGGTCACCCACGGTGGTGTGGCACGGGGCCCGCGGCCGTGATCGCCCGCTGCCCGGAGGCCGACCCTGAGTACCGTCACCGCCGAGATCGTCTCGGCCGTCCTCCTGCTCGGCGTGCTCGCCTTCGCCGTCGTACGCCCCCGCAACTGGCCGGAAGCGGTGGCGGCGCTGCCCGCGGCGGGACTGGTCGTCGCGCTCGGCGCGGTCTCGCCGGCCGAGGCGTGGCAGCAGACCCGCGACCTGCTCCCGGTGGTCGGCTTCCTCGCGGCCGTCCTCGTCCTGGCCCAACTCTGCGACGACGAGGGCCTGTTCGCGGCCGCCGGAGACGCCGTCGCCCGCGTGTGCGGGGCCGGCCCCCAGCGGCTGCTCGGCGGAGTCTTCGCCGTCGCCGCCGTCATCACCGCGGTGCTCAGCCTGGACGCGACCGTCGTGCTGCTCACCCCCGTGGTGTTCGCGACGGCGGCCCGCGTCGGAGTCCGGGCCCGCCCGCACGTGTACGCCACCGCGCACCTGGCGAACTCGGCCTCCCTGCTGCTGCCCGTCTCCAACCTCACCAACCTGCTGGCCCTTGCCGCCAGCGGCCTCTCCTTCACCCGCTTCGCGGCGCTGATGGCGCTGCCCTGGCTGGCCGCCGTCGCCGTCGAGTACGCGATCTTCCGTGCCTTCTTCCGCACCGACCTCGCGGCCACGGCGCGCGGGACACGGGTGACCGGAAGCACGGAGGTGCCCGTGTTCACGCTGGTGGTCCTCGCCCTGACGCTCGGCGGCTTCGTCGTGACCTCGTTCGCCGGCCTCAGCCCGGCCTGGGCGGCGCTCGCCGGGGCGCTCGTCCTCGCCGCACGCGCCCTGTCCCAGCGGCGCACCACGCCGCGCAGACTGGTGGGCTCGGCGGGCATCCCGTTCTGCCTGTTCGTGCTCGGCCTCGGCATCGTCGTCAAGGCCGTCGTCGACAACGGGCTCGGCTCCGTCATTGGCCACCTGCTGCCCGCTGGCGACTCGCTGCCTGCCCTGCTCGCGGTCGTCGCCGTCGCGGCGGTGCTCTCCAACCTCATCAACAACCTGCCCGCCGTGCTCGCCCTGCTCCCCGTGGCGGCAGCGGGCGGGCCCGGCCCGGTCCTGGCCGTTCTCATCGGCGTCAACCTCGGCCCCAACCTCACCTATGTCGGGTCGCTCGCCACCTTGCTGTGGCGGCGCATCCTGCACGAACACGACGACGCGCCGGACCTCGGCCACTTCACCCGCCTCGGGCTGCTCACCGTTCCCGCCACACTTCTCGCGTCCACCGCCGCGCTGTGGGCGGCGCTGCACACGATCGGAGGCTGACCGCATTCCATGAGCGTCATCATCTGGATCACCGAGGGCAGCTGGCCCGCCTGCGTGGACGCCGCGCGCGAGCGGGCCGGGGACGCGGACCTCGTACTCCTGCACGTCACCGACGACGCGGTGTCCGAGGCCGCGCACGGCGCCTTCGCCGGGCTCCTCGGCCGCGGCCGTCCCGAGCGCGATCCCGGCACCCGCCTCGAAGACCTCTCCCGGGCCGCCGCCGACGACCTGTTCGACGAGGCCGAGCGGCGCCTGGGCCGCCCGGCCCGCCGCCTCGCACTGCACGGCCGCGCCGAACAGCAGGTCATACGCGCCGCGGAAGGCGCCGAGCTCCTGATCTGCGCGCGCGATGGCGACCGCACGCACCTTGGCCCGCGCAGTCTCGGCCCGGCCGCCCGGTTCGTGGTTGATCACGCGCCGTGCCCGGTCCTGCTGGTCTGGCCGGACACGGCACCGGGCCTCGGCTCGCTGCCGCCGCCCCCGTGACCGCGCACCTCGTACGGGACCGGTTGGCGAGCGGGTGAGGCCCGGCGCTAGCCTTGGGGCAGCGGTGATCCCCGGTGTCCGCCGCGCGGCGGTGGGGCCCGCCGTACCCGAACCGCGGCATCCGCGCCGCCAACGGTCCCTACTTGCGAGCGCGTGCGCCCGGGTGAGGGCGTCCTGCAGGTAGGAGACGTATGTCCAAGGGAGCCCAGCCGTCGAGGGCGGCGACCGATCCGGATGTCGACCTGGCGGTCCCTGCGCAGCGCCCGGTCGTGGCGCGCGGGCTCGGCCCGGTCGTCGCGGTGGTGGCACTCGGCGGAGCGATCGGTGCCTGCGCCCGCTACGGTGCCTCGCTCCTGTGGACCACGCGGCCCGGCTCCTTTCCCTGGACGACGCTGCTGGTCAACGGCGTGGGGTGCGCGGTGATCGGCGTGTTCATGGTGGTGATCACCGATGTGTGGGCCGCGCACCGGCTCGTCCGCCCGTTCTTCGGGACCGGAGTCCTCGGCGGCTTCACCACCTTCTCGACGTACGCCGTCGACATCCAGAAGTTCGTGGCCGCCGGGCAGCCGCGCACCGGCCTCGCCTATCTGGCGCTGACGCCGCTCGTGGCCCTCACGGCGGTATGGAGCGCGGTGTGGCTGACCCGCCGCGCACTGGTGTGGAGGCACCGATGACGAGACCGACCGGACGGGCCCTGCGCCTCACGATCTTCATCGGTGAGAGCGACCTGTGGCACCACAAGCCCGTGTACGCCGAGATCGTCCACCGGGCGCATGCGGCCGGCCTCGCTGGTGCCAGCGTGTTCCGCGGCATCGAGGGCTTCGGCGCCTCCTCGCTCATCCACACCCAGCGGCTGCTCTCGCTGAGCGAGGACCTGCCCGTCGCGATCGTCGTCGTGGACGACGAGAAGCGCGTACGGGACTTCCTGCCGCAGCTCGACGAGCTGGTGGCCGACGGCCTGGTGATGCTCGACGACTGCGAGGTCATCCGGTACGGCGGACGGGAGCGCGCCGAGTGAACTGGCTGCTCGTGGTGGCGGGGGCGGCCGTCGGCGCGCCCCTGCGGTACCTCACCGACCTGACCGTGCAGCGGAAGCACGACAGCGTCTTCCCCTGGGGCACCTTCACCGTCAACGTCGTCGGCTGCCTGATCCTCGGCGTACTCACCGGCGCGGTCACGGCGGGCGCCGCCTCCTCACAGGTGCAGTTGTTCGTGGGCACCGGGCTCTGCGGGGCGCTGACCACGTACTCGACGTTCTCGTACGAGACGCTGCGGCTCGCCGAGGACGGGGCGAGGTTCTACGCCGCGGCGAACGTCGTGGTCAGCGTGGTGGCCGGGCTCGGCGCGGTCTTCATGGGCGTGGCGATCGCCGAGGCATGGTGGGCATGAGGCCCGGCTTCACGTTCGGCTGAGGCGGACGGCACATCCGCGCAACCTACCTCTATCCTTTTACGTCTACGAGCTTGTAGACGTTCATTTTCCGCTCACCAGACAGTTGCCCGGACTTCTGCTCCACGAGCCGTCCCGTTTCGCCGCGGGGCGGGCACCGCCCGTCGAACCACCGGAGAGCCGCATCCCATGACCAGTTCCACCCCCACGCCACAGGCCCTGGACGGCGCGTCCATCGATGGCGGCCTGTACGGCGACATCACCGACTTCGCCCGGCATACGCACTGGCTCAACGGGCCGGTGTCCGCCTTCACCAGTTACGGCATCGCCCTGTTCGCGGTGCTCATGCTGGCCGGCTGGTGGATCGCCCGGCGCAAGGACGCCTCGGTGATGGCGGCGGCGCTGGCCGCGCCGGTCGCGATGGTGCTTGCGTACGTGGTGAATGACGGGATCAAGTCGGTGTTCACCGAGCCCCGGCCCTGCCGCGCGCTGCCGCACGACTTCCTGATCGAGAAGTGCCCGCCCCTGGACGACTACGCGTTCCCGAGCAACCACACGACGGTCGCCGCGGCCGCTGCGGTCGCCCTGTTCCTGGTGAACCGGCGCCTTGGGATCGTGGCCTCGGTGTTCGCGCTCCTGATGGGTGCCTCGCGGGTGTACGTGGGCGCGCACTATCCGCACGACGTGCTGGTCGCGCTGGTGGTCGGAGGGGTGGTCTCGTTCGCGGTGACCTGGTCCGCGCGCCGGTTCGGGGCCCCGCTCGTGACGCGGCTGCGGGGCGGCGCGCTGAGGCCGCTGCTTGCGTGAGCGGGTGTTCTCCGGCGTGCCCTCCGGTGTCCAAGGCCCGTGCTCTCCGATGTCCTGAGGCCGTGCTCTCCGGTGCCCTGGGGCGGCGTTCCGCGTGCGCTCGGGCGTGGACCGCTGTCCAGGCCGGGGCCCAACCCCTAGGCTCGGCGACGTGCTGCGAATCGTCGAAGAACTCGCCGGACCGGGCCCGCTGCGCATCTGCGCCCACGCCCCTGCCGACGGTGCTGCCGGAACCGGGCTGCGGGTGCTGCTGATCGCGGACGTGCTGGCGCGCGTCGTCGAAATGCGCGGCCGGGCGGTGCTCATCGGATGGGCCGGTCCGCACGACAAGGCGGCCGCCGCTGCCGCCGGCATCCGGCCGCCCGACGCCGAAGGCGATCCGCAGGAGATCGCCGAGGCACTCGGCGGCCTTCCCGGCGTCCAGCTCACCACCGGGACGTACGAAGGCGCGGGCAGCGCCTGCCTGCAGATCGGCGAGGCTCAGCTGCCCCCGTTCGAGGGCCTCGACCTCCTCGCCGTACGCCTGCTGCTGCTCAGCCACCCCTACGAGGAGCCGGTCTCGGTCACCGCCGAGCAGGTCGGCGAGGCCGGACGCGCCATGGCCCGCTGGCGGCGTGCCGTGGCGGACTGGGCCGAGCAGCCCTCGAAGCCGATCCCCGCCGACCTCAAGAGCACCGCCCGTACCGCCCTGGACAACCGGCTCGACACCGCGGCCGTCCTGCGCCTCCTGCACGATCTGGCGACGGCCGACGATGTGCCGCAAGGGGCCAAGTTCGAAACCATGGCCTACCTCGACCGCATCCTGGGCCTCGAACTCGTCCGCGAGGTGGGGATTTCCGGCGGCTCGACTCCCGGTACCTGACGGCTAGTCAGCCCTCGAAGCCGCCCTCGCTCAGGGCCTTGTCGATGCGGGCGCGGTGCGTCGCTTCCCACGTGTCGAGGGATTCGCCGGCCTCCTTGGCCAACTTGCGCCGGGCCTCCAGGAGCACCTGCTCCCAGCGGGCGCGGGGAGTGACCACGATGCCCTCCTCGTCGGCCACCACGACGTCGCCCGCGTCCACCCGCACGCCGCCGCAGCGCACCGGCTCGTTGAGCGGTGCCACGGCCTTCTTGGTGCCGGGGATGGGAATGACGCCCCGGGCGAACACGGGAAAGCCCAACTCGCGGACCTCGGCGAGGTCACGAATGACCCCGTCGGCCACAAACGCGGCGATTCCCCGGCGTTGGGCGACGGCGCACACATTCCCGCCGGCGAGCGCGTAGTCCAGGTCGCCCGACTCGACGACGACGACCGAACCGGGCTCCGCGCGGTGGATGGCCGCGTGCAGCATGAGGTTGTCACCCGGCGGACAGCGGACGGTGAATGCGGGTCCGGCAACGCGCGGCACCGGGGACCACAAAGGGCGAATGCCGATATCCATGACCTGCTCGCGTCCCAGGACGTCGGCGAGCGTGGTCGGGGAAATGTTCTTGAATTCGCTGATGTCGTTCATGTTTCTTCCTGACGGGACTTGACAGGGCGTAATAAGGGCTTGTTCAGGGCGTCAGTTGGGCACCACGTGGCGATCGGCGCCTGGTACGCGGCTCCGAACGCCGGAATGATCTCAGGCGATCTGATCCGCCGCCAGCAGGCTTTTCCGGGTGATGGGGTCGGTGGCGACCGGAGCCGTGCAGGCATGGGCGCCGGCCAGCGCGCCGAAGCGGCCGCATTCCCGTACGTCCCGGCCGGTGAGCCTGCCGTACAGGAAGCCGCTGACGTACGCGTCGCCCGCGCCGTTGGTGTCCACGACCGGGGCGTGGGGCGCGGCCGCCGGGATGTGGTGCGGGGTGGGGCCGCCGTCCCGGGTGAGGAGGTAGGAGCCCTCGGCGCCGGCCGTGGCGACCACCGTGTCCGCGCGGCCCTCGCGCAGGATCTCCCGCATCAGAGCAGGGGTGTTGTCGCCCGCCCCCGCCGAGCTGAGGAACACGAGGTCGGAGCGGAGCGCGAACTCCCGGTGGTGTTCGGCCAGTCCGTCCCAGTCGTGCAGATCGGTCGAGACCGGGATGCCGAGGGCTTCGATGTCGTCGAAGAGGAAGCGCGCGAAGTTCATGACGGAGAGGTGGACGTGGCGGGTCCGGCGCAGCCGGGGGAGGTAGAAGTCCCGGGGCATCCGCAGGTCGGCCGGGTCGCGGGCGTCGTAGAAGGACATCCGGCGGCCGTTCGCGTCCACCAGGTTCACCGCGCGCCGGGTGCCCGCCGACGAGAGCAGCGGGGCGAAGTCGACATCGCCCCGGGCCAGCAGCTCGCGGACCCGGGAGCCGGTCCAGTCGTCGCCGATGCAGTCGATCAGGCCGACCTCCAGGCCGAGCGCCCGGGTCCCGAGAGCCACGTTCGCGCCGGTGTGCCCGGGCCACTCCTCGATCGGCCCGACCTGCACCGAGTCGGCGAGCGGGACCGGCAGGGAATCGACCCGTACGACCGTGTCCACCCCCGTGCCCCCGACCACGAGGACGTCGTACTTTGCGCTCTCTCGGCTCACCGCTCCACCCCTCTGCTGCCGGCCCCACCGTGGAGGGCCGCCTGTGCCCATGATCTCCGGCAAGGGCGTAAGAGACGTGTGTGCGGTCGCCGGTATGCGAGGCATGGGACATAGGAGAGGTCCTAAGTGTCCAAAATGGGGCATTTTGAGGAGCTGCCGGTCCGGCTTTTGTAATGTCCGAATTGGTGGCTATTGAGTAAGGCTCGCCACTTTTGCGGGTCGGCTGTTTGGTTGCGCGAAGAGCGAGTGAATTGGGTCACGTGCCGAGTTGCGGACGTCCGAGTCCGGCAGGGGCATTTCGGTTGGTCCGAAAGCGAGTTGAGGGCGTCGGGCGGGGTGGCCGACGGGTGTGGATTTAAGTGGATCTATATCCCCGATCGCGCCCTTTGAATTCTGGGCTTGTTTCCACTCGGCGTATTCGTCTACGTTCACCGCAATCCGGATGGAACGCCGAATCCTGCCGCCGTCCGGACCCTCCCACACACGTATGGCAGGAGCGGGGGACCCAGGTAAGCCGCCGATCCGGATTCCGGAACGGCTGGGGTGAAGTCGCGTGCGCCGCGACCGGACATCTCCCGTCCGAACCCGACAGCTCACCTCGCAGGCGAAGGAGAGGAATTCACCATGCCTGCAAAGGGCAAGCACCGCCGCCCCAAGTCCAGCTCGTTCTCCCGTGGCCTTGCCGCCGCGGGTACGGGCGGCGCCGTACTCGCCATTCCGGTGATCGGTGCGACCACGGCCACCGCCGCGCCTGCGTCGGTCCACTCCTCCGCCGCCGTCACAGCGGTGAAGGCGGCCCCCACGAGCTACTCCGTCGTAGCCGGGGACTCGCTCGCCAAGATCGCCGACGCCCTCAACGTGAGCGGCGGCTGGAAGCAGCTGTACCAGGACAACCAGAGCATCATCGGCGGCAACCCGGCTCTGATCCAGCCCGGCCTCAAGCTCACCGTCGGCGCCCCCGCCCGGGCCGCCTCGGCCGACCGTGCCGACCGCTCCGCCCGCACGACGAGCCTCACCACGGCGACCACGGCGACCACGGCCAGTGCGCCGAAGTACGCCAACAACCTGGACGGCTGGATCAAGCAGTCGCTGGACGTCATGGCCCAGCACGGCATCCCGGGTAGCTACAACGGCATCTACCGCAACATCATGCGTGAGTCGTCGGGCAACCCCCTCGCCATCAACAACTGGGACATCAACGCCATCAACGGCGTCCCGTCCAAGGGCCTGCTCCAGGTCATCCAGCCCACCTTCGACGCCTTCCACGTGGCGGGGACGTCCACGGACCTCTACGACCCGGTGGCCAACATCACCGCCGCGTGCAACTACGCCGCCAGCAGGTACGGCTCGATCGACAACGTCTTCGGGGCGTACTGACGGCCGGCCCCGGGGCCGGGCGCTTGAGGAGGGCGCCCGGCCACCGAGGCGGCGGCCCCAACCGGTCTTCCGGTACCGGGGTTTCAGCTCCCGCGAGTCGGCAGATAGGGGCGCCGATCCGGTTTCGCTCCCCGTGCGCAGGGTTCAAACGGGGAGCGGCGCAAATTTCGTTCACCCCCCAGGGTGAACAATTCGAAGGCTGCACGTTTCTGCATGCGGCCATATTCCTAGGGTGGTAGTGCGTCACCCCGGGACCACGGTGACTGCCCGACAACCGCGTACCTCCGCACCCGCGGGGGTCAGTTCTGGACCGGGAGCTGCCATGGGAACCACCGCTCGGCCATCCGTCCCGGCGCCTGTTCCGCTTCCGCCGGGGCTGCTGCCGGACCGGTGCTGCAACGCCCGTACGTTTCTGATGCAGGGGTTCACGGTGGTCGAGGTCCAGGGCACCGTCGACCTTGCCACCGCGCCCGGCGTGCAGCTGCATCTCGACGCCGCCACCCAGCCGGCCGGTGCCCGCGTGATCGTGGACCTGCGGCCCGTCGACTTCTTCGACTGCGCCGCCCTCGCCTTGCTGTGCCGGGCGTACCGGAGAATCCGGGCGCGCGACGGCCACCTCGGCGTGGTGTGCGTACGGCCGTGGCACCTGCGGATCCTGACGGCGGGCGGCCTCGACCCGCTCTTCAGGCCGACGGCCACGATCGAGGAAGCGGCCCGGGCCGCCCTGGGCGCACCTAAGGCCGGCGACAACTGACGCCGGGCTCCGGGCTCAGGGCTTTGACACAGCCGAAGAAGAGCCGACGCACTTGACGGGAATGCCGGGGAGGGCGGGCGTATCGTCGCGTGGGTGACTGCGATGAGAAAGATCATCCTTCCCATGTCGGTCTCCCTCGACGGCTTCTTCGCGGGGCCCGAGGGCGAAATCGACTGGCATATGGTCGACGACGAGCTGCACCGGTACGTCAACGAACAGCTCAGGCCCATGGCCGCCTTCATCAGCGGGCGCGTGACCCATGAGCTCATGGCCGAGTACTGGCCCACCGCCGACAGTGACCCTTCCGCCTCCCCGCCGGAGGCCGAATTCGCCGGAATCTGGCGGGAGATGCCGAAGATCGTGTACTCGCGGACGCTTCAGAAGGCCGACTGGAACACCACGGTCAAACACGAGGTCGTCCCGGCGGAGATCGAGGCGCTCAAGGCGCAGCCGGGCGGAGACCTCGTGATCGGCGGGGCGGATCTCGCCGCCACGTTCCGGCAGTACGACCTCATCGACGAGTACCGCCTCTACGTCCACCCGGTCCTGCTCGGAACGGGTAAGCGCCTCTTCCCGACCTCGTACGCCGACACGCACAAGCTGCGCCTCATCGAGACCCGCACGTTCGGCAACGGCGTCGTCCTCCTGCGCCACGAGCGGGTCCGGACAGCCGAGTAGCCGACGCCCTGCGCACCCGAAGGACGGCGGAATGGGAACCATGGAACGGCAACTGGCCAGGCAATGGCTCGCGACAGCCGTCGAGGAGGCCCGGACGGGCCTCGCGGAGGGCGGCATCCCCATCGGTGCGGCGCTCTATGGCGCGGACGGGGAAGTGCTGGGCCGTAGACACAATCGGCGGGTGCAGGACAACGATCCCTCTCTGCATGCCGAGACGGCGGCATTCCGCAATGCGGGAAGACGGGGTTCGTACCGGGGCACGACGATGGTGACCACGCTGTCCCCGTGCTGGTATTGCAGCGGCCTGGTACGGCAGTTCGGCATCTCGCGCGTCGTCGTGGGCGAGGACGAGACATTTCGGGGCGGTCAGGAGTGGCTGGCCCGGCACGGGGTCGAGATCGTAGTGCTCGGTGATCCGGAATGCGTGGCCATGATGAAGGAGTTCATCGCGGCGAATCCCGAGTTGTGGAATGAGGACATCGGGGTGTGACCGTTCAGGGAAGCACATGTTTTCAACTCGGTTTTGCTCTACGGTCGTTGAGGTGAGCAGCCAGATCCTTCAGGTGGCTGATCGTGGCGATCTCTGAAGGCAGACCGGCCGGCCGTGGCCCCGACCGGACAAGCACCGCCGGCATCCCGTAGGTATGTGGCCCCACCGCATCGTTTTGCGGGTTGTCTCCCACGAACAGGATGTTCTCGGGCGGGCAGGCCGCCGCCTCGGTCACCGCCGCGTAGAAGCGCGGGTCCGGCTTGCGGATGCCCAGCGTGCCGGAAAGCACCAGGGCGTCGAAGCAGTCCGCGATTTCGGAGTCCCGCAGGGTCTGGAGGCGGACCCGCTCGGGGCGGTCCGTATTCGAGGCAAGAACGCACCTCAGCCCGGTCGCGTGCAGGTTCCGCAGCGCCGACGCCGCCACGGCGTCGATCCTTGCGTCCGGCAGCGCCGTGAACACCGCGTCCATCGCGAGCCGCAGATCCGGGATGCCTGCGCCGCAGTCCTGGGCGGCGCGGCGCAGGCGGGTCGCAAATGTGCTGCGTACGCCCAGGGCGTGGTCGGACTCCCTGAAGCGATGGGCCACGGCGTCGAATCGGGTGGGGAAGTCGTCCGGGATCACCGTCCCCGGCAAGTCGCCCAGCACTTTCGCGATCAACCGACCGTCCGGGGACGGGCCGTGGCCCGCCAGAGTACCGACGAAATCCACCGCCAGTACGCGCACCTCTGCCACGAGTCCGCCCCTTTCCCGGTATCGGACTCACCCTAGTGAACTCACCTCATTGAGTTGCCCCGCGGGTGGATGGTGTCGCCAAGTCCGGCGCGGTGGTCGCTCAATGACCGGAGACCGCTGCTCGGTTTCCGTTCGGGGCGAGCGGGATCGGGATCGTGCGTGAATCCACGCTGCCGCGCCGACTGCCGTCGAGGGGTTTCTGGTCGGCATTCACGTTCAGCGAGACACCCTGCCCGCCGCTGAACGTGCCACTGGCGAAAGCGTTCACGCCGTCCGCGATGATCTCGTATCCCGGTGTGTCGGTGATCTGGTGCTGCCGGCAGTCCCGGAACACCTGCTCGATCGGCACGAACCACAGCCAGTGGCGATCCCCGTCCTGGTTGAGGTCGACCTTCTCGTTGAACCAGATCGCGACGTTCCCCCGCAGCGTGACCGTGGCCGTCCAGTCGATGTCGTATTTCTGCGTGCCGACCACCAGCGTCGCCTCGACCACCGACTTGGGCGGTATCCGCAGCGGGAGATCGACGCTCCAGGTCTGCGTCTCCTTGTGCGTGAACTCCTGCGTCGAGGACAGGCTCGCCTCGATCGACGTGGTCTCGCTGACCTTGGCGACCGCCGGAATCTCCGCCGACACCTCCACGGTCACGCCGATCTTCAGCGATTGGGTGACCGAGATCCGCAGGTCCTGCTCGGTCGTCTTGCTCTGCTTGTAGGTGACGGTCTGCTCCACCGCGGTTCCGTTGCGGTAGTTGGTGGCCACTGAACTGACCTGTCCCGGAACGGGAGATGGCGCATTCGCGTCGTAGATGATGTCCCGGTATTTCGCGCCGACCTGATGCCGGTGGTAGTCGTTGAGGAAGCTCTGCTTCGCATAATCGGTGGACGCGGTGAAGCGGCATCCGTTCGACGCCGGGAACCGCTCGCGGGCCATCCACCGACCCCATGCGTCCGTAATCTCCTGGAGGGGCCGGGCCGATGTTTTCGCGCTGCCTTGACGAGGTGCGGCATGAGCCGCCGTGAGCGATACGGGAATGGCGGTTGCCACTCCGACGGCTGGAGCCAGCGTGAGCAGACGCCGTCTGGATACATGACTCATCAGCGGGGGAGCCCTTCGTTCCGTGCGGGGTGAAACAGGCCAACTTCCTTGGTACGCCATGCAATCCACTGACAGCCGTTCCGCATAGGGACTTTGGTCCCGACCCCACGCTGAAACGAGCGGAGAAATGGGTGTCAGCATGTATGGACGTGACCCATACCGATTGCGGAGACTTCCCTGACCAGCATGTTCACCCCAGCCAGGCGGTATTGTGCCCGGATCCCACGGAGGCAGACGGTTCACGGAGCAATGAGAGGACCGGCGTTGTCGCTGTTCTGGCGCATCTTTCTGCTGAACGCCGCCGTGGTCGTCGTGGCCATGGCACTGCTTCTCGGGCCGTATGTGACCGTGTCCAAGCACGTGCGGCTCGGTGAGGCCGAGGTGGTGGTGTCCGGGGCCGCCGTGATGCTGGTGATCAACGCACTGCTCGTCCGCTTCTTCGGGCTCGCCCCTCTGAAACGGCTTTCGCAGGCCATGACGACGGCCGATCTGATCCGCCGCGAGGCGCGCCCGGACGTCGTCGGAGCCGGGGAAGTCGCCGATCTGACACGGACGTTCAACTCCATGCTCGACCGCCTCGAATCCGAGCGTGCCGCCAGCAGCGCCCGCATCCTGAGTGCCCAGGAGGCCGAACGGCAGCGCGTGGCAAGGGAGTTGCACGACGAGGTCGGCCAGACCCTCACCGCCGTACTGCTCCAGCTGAAGCACGCGGCCGACCGGGCGCCGGCCGCCCTCGGCGAGGAACTCCGTCTCGCGCAGGAGACCACCCGCGGCAGCCTGGACGAGATCCGCCGCATCGCGCGGCGCCTGCGCCCCGGCCTGCTCGAAGAGCTCGGCCTCGCCAGCGCTCTGCGCGCCCTGGCCGCCGAGTTCACCGTCCCCGGACTCGCCGTACGCCACCGCATCGACCGGGGCCTGCCACCCCTGGACCCCGAGAGCGAGCTCGTCCTCTACCGGATCGCCCAGGAGGCCCTGACCAACATGGCACGCCACTCGGCGGCGACCCAGGCCGAGATACGGCTGCGCAGCAGCGCTGCCGGGGTCGTCGAGCTGCTCATCAGGGACAACGGCAAGGGCACCGGCGGGGCCCCGGAGGGCAACGGTATGCGCGGCATGCGCGAACGCGCGCTCCTGACGGGCGCGGAGCTGTCGTTCGGCGCCGGACCGTACGGCGGCACCGAGGTCCGCCTGGCCATCGCCATCACGGCAGGGAGCACCGCATGACGACATCGGACCCGACCCGCATCCTGCTCGCCGACGACCACGCCCTTGTGCGCCGCGGTGTACGGCTCATCCTCGACAGCGAGCCGGACCTCACCGTCGTCGCCGAGGCCGACAACGGAGCCGAAGCCGTCTCCCTGGCCCGCGAGACGCCCGTCGACCTCGCCATCCTCGACATCGCGATGCCCCGCCGAACCGGGCTCCAGGCCGCCCGCGAACTGTCCCGGCTCCAGCCGGATCTGCGCATCCTGATTCTGACGATGTATCACAACGAGCAGTACTTCTTCGAAGCCCTCAAGGCCGGGGCCTGCGGATACGTCCTCAAGACGGTCGCCGACCGCGACCTCGTCCTTGCCTGCCGGGCCGCCATGCGCAACGAGCCGTTCCTGTACCCCGGGGCCGAGAACACGCTGATCCGCGAGTACCTGGAACGCCTGCGCCAGGGAAGGCCGCTGCCCGACCGGGCGATCACGGAGCGGGAGGAGGAGATCCTCAAGCTCGTGGCCGAGGGGTACTCGTCGAAGGACATTGGCGATCTCCTCGTCATCAGCAGCAAGACCGTGGAGCGCCATCGCGCCAACCTTCTGCAGAAACTGGGCCTCCGCGACCGCCTCGAACTGACCCGGTACGCGATCAGAACGGGACTCATCGAGCCCTAGGGGGTGTCCGATGGGTCATGGCCGGGGTCGCGACGCCTGGCACGGCACCTCGCCGCGTTGCCGAAACGCCCCGAGAGCTCCGCTATCGGGACGCTCCGGCGCCTTGCGATGCACCGCACCAGACGCCACGACCTACCCGACCCTGACCCATCGGACACCCCCTAGCCCCCCACACTTCCGCACGCCGATCAACCCCTGCACCAGGAGCCACCGGTGGCCAAACAAGACCGTGCCGTACGCACCCGCCACGCACTCATCCACTCCGCGGCCGAAGCCTTCGAGCGGCGCGGATACGTACAGGCGACACTCATGGAGATCAGCGCCGCCGCCGGTGTCAGTGTGGGAGCACTCCACTTCCACTTCACGAGCAAGGCCGAGGTCGCGACCAGCGTGGAGATGGCGGCGGCGGTACGGCTGCGCCGGGCCGCCGAGAAGGCGCAACAACCCGGCATGAGCGCTCTGCAGCGGCTCACCGGTACTTCGTACGCGCTCGCCGACCAGCTCCGCCGTGACGTCGTGTCCCGGGCCGGCTTGAAGCTGAGCGGTGACGGAGTGCGGGAAGGCGGCCTCGATCTGCGCCGCGAATGGCAGGACTTCGTGCGGAGCGTGCTCGCGGAGGCGTCCGACCAGGAGTTCCGGAACGAGCCCGTCGAGCGGAACGACATGGCGGACCTGATCTTCGCCGCCACCACGGGCATCGAGTTGCTCTCCCGCCGCGACCCCGCATGGGCGTCGCCCCCGCTCCTGAGCACCTTCTGGCGCCTGGTCCTTCCGCAGGTGCCACAGTCCTGACCGGTTCGGGTGGGTGGGCCGGGGAGTGCTGGGACTCTTGGGCGGGGAGGGACTTGGGCAGGTGCCGATGGATGCGGCGCGGAGCGCCAGGTACGACGAGAGGAACGCAACATGCGCACGAGGCACGGAACCCGGTGGCCGGTGCTCGCCGGGCTCACGGCACTGGGTGTGGCCGCGGGGGTGCTGCCCGCGGCCGCCGCCCCACCCGATCCGGACGGACGTGAACAGGCCCGAGTCCAGGTGTACTTGGCGCGAATAGTCGACTCCCCGGGCGAGCTCGGGCGCTTCATGACGGAGCTGCCCAAGGGCGCGGATCTGCACCACCACCTGGGCGGCGCGGTGCGCCCGGAGTCGCTGATCGGGTACGCGGCACGGGACGGCAAGTGCATCGACACCACGACGTACGTTGCGACTGCGGGACCCCTGCCGTGTGCGACCGGACAGCGCCCGGCACGGGACGCCGTGGCTCCGGGCGCGTTCCGGCAGCGGGTGATCGAGGCGTGGTCGATGCAGGGCTTCGTCCTGCCGCCCGACGGTGACCCGCAGCCCGGTCACGACCACTTCTTCGACACGTTCGGCAAGTTCGACGAGGCCGAAACCGGTCATGATGCGGACATGCTCGCCGAGGTCGCCCGGGCCGCGGCCAAGGAACACAGCAGCTATCTGGAGACCCTCACCACTCCCGAGGCGGGACCGCTCGACCAGCTCGTCGACCGCATCCTGCCGAAGGATCCAGGACCCGCCGACTTCGCGCGATTCCACGCCACCCTGACCGCGAACCCGCAGTTCCAGGCCCTGGTCCGGCAGGCGGCCGACGACACCGACCGCAGCGTCCGCGACTACCGCAAGCAGCTCGGCTGCGACACCCCGTCCGCCCCCGAGGCCTGCCGGGTCGCGATCCGCTTCGACTACCAGGTCCTGCGCGCCATGGACCCCCGCTACGTCTTCGCCCAGCAGATCCTCGGCTTCGAGCTCGTACGCGGGCACCTCGGCGGGCTCGTCGGCGTGAACATGGTGCAGCCGGAGGACGCGCCCGTCGCGCTGCGGGACTACACCCTGCACATGAAGATGGTCGGCTTCCTCAAGTCCCGCGCCCCCGAGGTGCGGGTGAGCCTGCACGCGGGTGAACTCGTCAAGGGCCTGGGCGGGGTCGGCGGACGCGACCTGACCTTCCACATCAACGAGGCCGTCGCCGTGGCCGGTGCCGACCGGATCGGCCACGGCGTCGACTTCGCGCAGGAGAGGGACCCGGCAGCGCTGGCCGCGCGGATGCGGAAGCAGCACGTCCTCGTCGAGGCGCCCCTCATCAGCAACGCCCAGATCCTCCGCGTCAGCGGCGACCGGCACCCGCTGCGCAGCTATCTCGACGCGGGCGTCCCGGTAGCCCTCGCCACCGACGACCCCGGCGTCAGCCGCAGCGACCTGACCGCCGTGTTCCAACAGGCCGTCACCGACCAGCGGTTGACCGTCGCGCAGCTGCGCAAGCTCGCCCGCGCCTCGCTGGACCACGCCTTCATCGAGGGCCCGAACCTGTGGAAGGAGCAGGACAGCTACGGCACGTTCGCCAAGCCGTGCCGCAACGACACCCCTGACGCGCACCGGCTGCCGAGCGCCGGTTGCCGCACCTTCCTCGCCGCCAGCCCCAAGGCATCGCTGCAATGGAAACTGGAGGCGGACTGGGGGACCTTCCTGAACCGGTACGCGCACCGCTGAGCCGACGCGTCGCGCGTGAGCGCCATCGGCTCATGCGACGGTGACCTCGACCGAGTGCCGGCCCGTCGCCCCATTGGGGACGGTCGGGGTGCGCTCCTCGGTCTGGGTCGCGCCCGTCCCGTCGGTGGCGCGCACGGTCAGGGTGTGGCTGCCGGGGGTCGCCTGCCAGGGGTAGGACCACAGGCGCCAGGTGTCGACACTGTCCTCGGCCGCCAGGTCCGCCCGCCGCCAGGGCCCGTCGTCGATACGCACCTCGACGCGCTCGATGCCCCGGTGCTGCGCCCACGCCACCCCCGCGACCATGACCGTGCCCCGCTTGAGCCGGGCGGGCGTCCTGGGGGTGTCGATGCGGGACTGCGTCTTGACCGGGGCCTGCTGCGACCAGGACCGCTGCACCCAGTACGCGTCGTACGCGGCGAACGTGGTCAGCTCGATGTCCTCGATCCACTTGCACGCCGAGACGTAGCCGTACAGGCCGGGCACCACCATGCGGACCGGAAATCCGTGGGCGAAGGGCAGGGGCCGGCCGTTCATGCCGATGGCGAGCATCGCGTCCCGGCCGTCGAGCACCGCCTCGACCGGGCTGCCGATCGTCACCCCGTCCACCGACCGGGCCACCAGCTGGTCGGCGGGGCCGCCGCGCGAGGGCGGGCGCACACCGCACTCCTTCAGGAGATCGGCGAGGCGTACGCCGATCCAGCGGGCGTTGCCCACATACGGTCCGCCGACCTCGTTGGACACACACGCAAGGGTGATGTCCCGCTCGATCAGCTCGCCCGCCCGGCCCTGGACGAGGTCGTCGAAGGTGACCGTGCGAGGGGCGGTGACACCCTGGCCGTGGATCTTCAGCCGCCAGGTGGTGGCGTCCACCTTCGGCACGACGAGGGCCGTGTCGACGCGGTAGAAGTCCGAGTTCGGGGTGAACAGCGGGCTCAGGCCCGGGAGTTGGAGGTACGCGGCCTTCGGTACGGGGGCCGCGGGCGAGGCCGGGCGGGGCAGGACGACCTTGGCGCGGGAGGCGTCCGCGCGCTCACTGGTCGAGTTCAGTACGCGGCCGAGCAGCCCGGCGGCGGTGGAGGCGGCCGCCGCCGCAGTCGCCGCGAGCATGAACGCGCGCCGGTCCCAGCCCCCGCCGCCGGCCACCCTCCGCGTGCTCGGCCGTACGCCGGGCAGGCGTCCGACGAGCCAGTACAGAAGCACCGCGCCCGCGACCGCGCCGAGCACGGACGGCAGCGCGTCCATGGCGCTGTGCGAGTCGGGGCGCGCGGTCGCGGCCAGCGCCCCGACGACCCCGAAGGCCAGGACCCCACCGGCCCCGGCCCGCCGGTGGCGCAGGGCGAGCACCCCGAGGAGCAGGGCCAGGACCGCCAGCACGGCGAGGATGCCGATCTGGAGGACGAGCTTGTCGTGCGTCCCGAAGTGACGGATCGCCCAGTCCTTCAGCGTCACGGGCGTACGGTCGATGGCCGCCCCGCCGACCGCGGTCACCGGCCCGGCTTCCGGGCGGACGGCGGCCGACACCAACTCGGCCACCGCCAGCGCCGCATAGCCCGCGAGGAGACCGCACAGGGCTCCGAGTGAGATGCGGGTCCGCCCGCTCAGTTTCTTCGTCACACCCCGCATTCGATACCGCGAAGGCAACGGATTGTCCACGCACAGGCCGTGCGGTCACACGGACGGCCGCGATTGCCCCTGACGAACCCTCAGGTCATGGTGACGGTGAGCAGCGAGTACTGAATCACCGTCAGATCCACTACCGCCGTGGTGCCGCCGACCTTCCACGGGACCGGCACCGGCGCGGGCGAGGAACCGTCCGGCGAGCTGACCGCGGCGGCCGTCACCTGCCGGCCCGCCGGGACCGTCAGCGAGACGGTGCAGGCGGCCGGGGTGGTCTTGAACGCGGCCGGGCTCTCGCCGAAGGCGGTGAAGTTGACCAGCTGGACGATGGTGTCGTCGCCGAGGTGGCTCAGCTCCAGGTGGATCCGGGGGTCACCGGTGAGCGAGACGGCGGGCGGCGCGGCCGTACGGACGGGTTCGAGCAGCCGGTCGGCGCTCGGCCCGTCCGTGCGCGACAGATAGGTGAGGCCGAGCAGGTCCTTGAAGTACCAGCACGTGCCCGCCCCGAACGCATGGCGGCTGGTGGCCGGCTGCGGGTCGGACCTGCGGAAGCCCAGCACGTCGGCGAGCGCGTACTCGGTCCTGGCGGCGCCGAACGCGTCGAGGCCGGTGGGCGCGGGGCCGGTGACCACGACCGTGCCGCCGTCGACCACGAACGACCGAAGGACATCGGCCTCGGCGTCCGAGACCGCCTGCAGATGGGGGAGATACAGGACGCGGTATCCGGCAAGGTCGGCGCTGTCGAGGTCCGGGCTCGGCACGGTGTTGAACGGAATGTGCGCGTACACCAGCGCCTTGACCGTGCCCCGGAATTCCCCCAGCCACTTCTGCTGGGTGCAGCTCTCCTCGGAGCTCTCGAAGCTCCACCAGTCCGTGACCCCGGCGGGCGGCTTGGTGTTGACGTACATGCCGCTGCCTTGCACGGGACTCACGAAGTCGCGGCTCGCGGAGGAGTGGTACACACCGACCGTCGCCCCGGAGACCGCGTCGAACAGCCGCTCCTGATGCGCCGCGACGAACCCGAACATCCGCTTGCGCATCGCGGTGTCGGTACTCCGGTCCTTGAACGGGCTCTTCACCTCGTACGGGTTGCAGCCCGCCGCGAGCAGCTCGGCCATCACCAGCGAGGCGTCGTCCGCCTTCCAGCCGTACGAGAACGCCCAGGCGGGCTTGGTGCCGCTGGCGGCCCGCGCGTACTTGTACATCGAGACGAGGCAGGTCCAGTCGCTCGCTGTGGCATGGCGCATCCCGTCGTAGTTGCCGAGGACGTCCACCTCCCACACCTGGCTGACGCCCTCCGCCCGGCGCAGCTGCGCGCCGTCCAGGCCGATGAGGGACGCGTACTGGTAGTCCATCGTCACCGTCTCGACGAAGGTGACCAGGTCGGGATTGACGGAGCGGCCCGCCGCGGCGATGTCCAGCTGGAACTGGGACAGGTTGCGGTGGCGCCACTCGACGTAGCGGCGAAAACCCGGATTGCCGAAGTCGGCCGTGCGGGGCAGTTCGAGGCCGGTGTCCGCCTTGAAGGCGGCAGCCGCCCAGGAGGACGCGTCGCACCAGCTCATCGCGCCGTCGAAGTAGATGGGAACGTCCGGCCAGATGGCGTCGACGCCCGTCGCCGCGAGGCCCCGGATCCGCGTCAAGTAGTAGTCGCGCCAAGGAGAGTTGGGGCTCAGCCAGCAGCTCTCGTCACCCGGGTCCACCCAGACGACCAGACCGCCGTAGAACACGTTGGGCCGGCCGTCGAGCCCCCGCTGCACCCAGTCCTTGCCGTTGCCGTTCTTGTAGAAGGAGGGCCCCTTCTCGCCGCCCGGGCTGATGAGTTCGAGTGAGGGGTAGTACATGACCACGCGCATCCCGGCTTTGTGAGCGAGGTCCGCGAAGCTCTTCACCTTCGCCATGTGCTCGGTGAACTGCTGGTCGGTCAGCCAGTTCGACAGGACCGTGTCGAGCTCGATCACGCTCACGTTCTGCGCCTTGAGCGCGCTGATGACGGGCAGCATGTCGCGCTGGGGATCGGCGTCGTCGTCGAAGGTGCCGTCCGCGAGCCGGGCGTATCTGGCCCAGTCGGGGAAGGCGGCCCCGGCCACTCTCCCGGCTTCCGCTTCCCCGGCCCAGGCCGGGCGGGGGCCGCCGCCGGGAAGGAAGGGCAGCAGCTGTGACGCCACTGCCAGTCCTCCGGCGCCGAGCCCCGTCCGTAACACGCTGCGCCGGCTCAGTCTTCGTCTCGATTCCATGCCCGTCCTCTCCCATCGGCCACACCGGTACGGTTTCCGGCTCGGGCGAGGCATCCTGTCGCCGCGTGGCGGGATCGGCCAGAGCGCCCTTTCGGCCAGGGCGGCGAGGGAGTACGCGCAGAGTGCTACGACACCACCTTCGCCGGGCACAGCCGCTGCGGCTCGCCGCCCTTGAGGGTCGCGTCCACGCAGCCGCCCGGGAGCCCTTCGTGGGCGGTGGTGCCGAAGTTGGCCGTGACGGTGAGCGTGCCGTCGCCGAACACGGTCCGCTGCACGGTGTGGTCCGCGGTCAGCCGGTCGAAGGACGTCAACTCCTGTGTCCCCGCCGCCTGGTGGAGCGGTGCGAAGTACTTCTGGAGCGCGGCCAGTTCGCGCAGGTTCTGGTCATGGTGCTTGTCCTTGTCGCCGAGTACGAAGTTCAGCGGGGTGTTGTAGAGCATCGCGAGCAGCGCCCGCGTCGTCTTCTGGTCGGGAAGCTTGCCGAAGGGCAGTTCCCAGCGCTCCACGTTGACCAGCGAGCCGTGCAGCGCGGTCTCGTACAACGGCACGCGGTAGGCCGGGTCGTACATCGCCTTGAGGGCGTCGGCCACCGCGGCCCGGTGCTCGGGCTTGAAGTCGGCCACCCGGACCGGCTTGAAGAACGTGTCGGGGGCCGGCGCGGGCGTGTAGCCGCCCCACGCCGTGTCGTCCTTGGGCTGGTCCGGCGTGCTGTCGAAGTGGCCCGTCTCCATCGGCCACAGGCGGCCGTCGACCGGGGTGCCCGAACCGTGGTCGAAGGCGAGGACCTGGTTGGCCCAGGACCCGGCGGACTCGGAGCCGAGCACGAGCGGGTTCTGCCGCGCACTGCCGTCGGTCAGACGACGCATCCGGGCGAGGCGGTTGGCCCGGTCCTGGGCCATGGTCATCGGGTGCGCGGCGTCGTGGTCGCGGAAGAGCTCGCCCGCCGCGTCCACGTCCAGGAAGTAGCTGGCCGCGCCGTTCGCCACCAGCGAGCGCGTGCGGTCCGTCAGGTAGTGCCGCAGCGGCTCGGCCTGCTCGAAGGCCTGAGAGCTGAGGTAGCAGCCCTGCTTGTGGAAGCCGGGCTGGGGCGTGCCGTCGGCCCGCCGCACGCAGAAGGACGGGTAGACGTTGTCGGGCCACACCGAGTTCGGGGGAGTGTCGGGGCCCTTGTCGCGCCCGTTGGCGAACGAGTCGTACGGCCCGACCAGATAGCCGGCCTTCTGTGCCGCGGTGACGTCCGCCGCCGTCATGGGCGAGTCGTCGGCGTCGTATCCGAGCCAAAGACGGCTGATGCCGAGGGAGTTGAGCTTGTCGATGCCCGCCGCCTTGCGGCTGCCGCCCCAGGCATAGGCGTGGAACGCGCCGAGGAGCTTGCCCGTCTCCGGGTTCTCGCGGATCTTCTCGCCGAGGCTGCCGAGCTCGCCGTGTTCGGCGAGCCAGTGCCGGTAGTCGACCGCGGGCGCGACCGGGGAGCCGTCGGTGAGGCTGAAGGCGACGGTGTACTCGCGGGTCGAGTTGCCGCCGGAGAAGTCGTGCTTGGCCGTGGTGCGCAGCCGCCCGCCCTGCGAGGTGTACGCGAGTGACGTGCCGATGTCGGTGGGGGCGAGGTAGCTGACGCCCCGCCCGGCGCCGAGGGTGTACCCCCAGACGGGCAGGGTCAGCTGCGAGGCCATGTCCTCCTCGGAGCCCACGAGTTGGGCACGCGGCGAATTCCAGAACGCGTCGGCGACCGGCAGCGACAGGCCCTCGCCGCGCGGGAGCTGAAGGGCGGAGGCGGCCTGGTCGGTGCCCGTGACCGGCCAGGACAGAGTGCCGTCGCGGTCGGCGCTGATCGTGACCAGGAGCCTGCCGCGCTCGACGTGCGCCTCGGCGCTCAGGCCCCGGCCGGGATACGACCAGCGGGCGCCCTTGCCGGACGAGGTCACATGAGTGGGCCTTCCCGGCGCGTCGGCGGCCGGGTCCGACACCCGCAGGGTGCGCCCGTCGTAGGTACGGGCGTCGATCGCCAGGGTCGCGGGGTCGATGGTGGCCGTGCCTGCGGCCATGGGCAGGTCCACCCGGCCGTCGTGGACGCGTACCCCCGCCAAGTGGATGGGCCCGGCGGTCGCTGCCGGGGTCGGGCCGGCCGCCAGAGCGGTGGCGACGGCGAGAACGAGAAGGGTGCGCCGGCCGCTTCGGCGGGCCGGGCGCGTGATGGATGACGTCCCCGTGCTGATGTCCATGGCGCATGGATAACGAAGAGTTGTAAGAGGGTTTTAAGAGGCGGTGGCCGGCCCGCTCGATAAATGAGGGGCGGTGCGGAGCCATCGTGTGCGAGGGTGCCCGGGCACATCGGACATGAGACATCGGAGGGGCGCATGAGTGCTGCCAGGATCGCGGTTGTGACGAGTGGGCCCGGCTTCGAGTACGACGTCGACCTGCCGCTCATCGTGGCCGCGCTGCGCGCCGAAGGCCTGGCGGCGGAAGCGGTCGCCTGGGACGCCGACTCCGTGGCGTGGGACGGGTTCGACCTCGTGGTGATCCGCTCGACCTGGGACTATGTGACACGGCTCGATGAGTTCCTCACCTGGGCCGACACCACGTCCGCGCACACCCGGCTGCTCAATCCCGCCCCGATGGTGCGCTGGAGCAGCGACAAGCGCTACCTCCTGGAACTCGCCGGGCACGGTGTTCCCGTCGTGCCGACGCGGATCCTCGAACCCGGCGACCAGTGCGCGGAGGCCGACTTCGCGCAGTCGGCGGACGTCGTCGTCAAGCCCACCGTCTCCGCGGGCGCCCGCGACACCGCACGCTACGAGCCCGGGCAGGCCGCGGCTGCCGTACGCCATGCGCGGATGCTGCTCGACCAGGGCCGTGCGGTGCTGATCCAGCCGTACCTGTCTCTGGTGGAGGAAGGGGAACGCGCACTGGTCTTCGTGCGCGGCGTGTTCAGCCACGCCCTGCGCAAGGGGCCGCTGCTGACCGAGCCCGGGGTGATGGACAACTTCAGGGTGCCGCACCCCGATCTCACCCCGTACCGTCCCACCGAGGCCGAACTGCGCACCGCCTCCGCCGCGTTGGCGGCCATACCGTCATCGCAGACCCCGCTGTTCGCCCGGGTCGATCTGGCTCTGGACGAGAACCGGGAGCCGGTGGTCATGGAGCTGGAGCTCATCGAGCCCAATCTGTTCCTCGACACCAACCCGCGCGGGCTGGGGCTCCTGGTGGATGCGGTCGCGGCGGAGGCCGGGCTCAGGGCCGCGTGATCAGGCCCTCGGCCGGCACCGGCGGCCAGTGGCCGGGAGCCAGGACGCCCAGCGCGTACGCCTTCGCCACCAGGGCCGTACGCCCCTGGACGCGCCAGCGCTGGGAGAGCCGGGTCAGGTGGTAGTTGACGCCGTCCACGGTCAGGCCAAGGGCCTTGCCGATGGAGGCCGTGGTCGCGCCCGACGCGGCCAGCGCCAGAATGCGGGCCTGCGCCTCGGTCACCGAACCGCCCGGGGAGGACGGCGGTGCGGGGCGCTCGTCCCATACGTACAGCATCGCGAGCAGCACGGGGGCCGGGTTGGGCATGGCCATGATGGGGTCGATGGTGAACTCGCCCTCGCGCTCGGCCCCGTCCTTGCCCGCCCGCCAGGTCACCTCGATGGGATAGCGCGACGTACGGCCCGCGCGCAGGGCTCTGACAAGCCGGTCGATCTGCTCCTCGGAGCGCGGGGTGAACAACTCGCGCAGCGAGCGCCCGCGCAGCCTTCCCGGGGTGGTGCCCCACTCGGTGGCCATCGCGGGGTTGGCGACATGCACCTCGCCGTCGATCGAGCAGACGGCGATCGGCATGGGGATGCGGTCGAGCAGGGTCAGGAAGTGGTTGCGCCACGCCCCCAAGTCCTCCACCGGTGTCTGCTCGTCGGCCATACCGCGTGCCACCGCCCCCTCTTCGGTCCGTCCGCAAGTGCCGGACGCGAGAAACCACTGCACAATCATGCAGTCGCGCGCCCGGGAGCGGCACACCGGGCGGGTGAGGCTGGATGCATGACGGACATGATCCTGATCCCCGCAGACGCACGCCCCGCCGACGACGCCGTACCCCTGGTGGATATTTCGGGCGGCGGTCTCGCCGAGACGCCCGTGCAGCAGGCCATGGAGCTGGCGCGCGTGCACGGGCCGGTGTTCCGGCGTCGCCTCAACGAGCACGAGCACCTCTTCGTCAGCTCGCTCGACCTGGTCACCGAGCTCGCCGACGAGACCCGCTTCTCCAAGGGCATCTCGAAGACCCTTGACTATGTCCGCGAGTTCGCCGGTGACGGTCTGTTCACCGCTTACAACGACGAGCCGAACTGGGCCAAGGCGCACGACATCCTCATGCCGGCCTTCGCGCTCGGCTCGATGCGGACCTACCATCCGGCGATGCTGCGCGTCGCGCGCCGCGTGATGGACAGCTGGGACCGCCGGGCGGCGCGGGGTGAGGCGGTGGACGTCGCCGACGACATGACGCGGATGACCCTGGACACCATCGGACTCGCCGGATTCGGCTTCGACTTCGACTCGTTCGGGCGGGCCACCCCGCACCCCTTCGTCGAGGCGATGGTGCGCTGCCTGGAGTGGAGCATGAAGCGGCTCGGCCGCACCCCGGGCGCCGACCACAGCGAGCAGGACCAGGAGTTCGAGCGGGACTCGGCCTACCTCGCCTCCGTGGTCGACGAGGTCATCGCCGCCCGCACGAAGAGCGGGGACACCTCCGTCGACGACCTGCTCGGCCTGATGCTGGGCGCAGCCCACCCCGAGGACGGCACCACCCTGGACGCGGCCAACATCCGCAACCAGGTCATCACCTTCCTCATCGCCGGGCACGAGACCACCTCGGGCACCCTGTCCTTCGCCCTCTACCACCTGCTCAAGGACCCGACCGCGCTGCGTCTGGCCCAGCGCGAGGCCGACGAACTGTGGGGCGACAACCCCGATCCCGACCCCACCTTCGAGGACATCGGCAAGCTGCGCTTCACCCGTCAGGTGCTCAGCGAGGCGCTGCGGCTCTGGCCGACGGCGGCCGCCTTCACCCGGCAGGCCCGCGAGGACACGCTGCTCGGCGGGCGCGTCCCGCTGCGCGCCGGGGAGCTGGTCACGGTGCTCACACCGATGCTGCACCGCGACCCCGCGTGGGGCGACAACCCCGAGCTGTTCGACCCGGCGCGGTTCACGCCCGAGGCCGAGGCGGCCCGCTCGCCGCACGCGTACAAGCCGTTCGGAACCGGTGAACGGGCCTGCATCGGGCGGCAGTTCGCGCTCCACGAGGCGACGATGCTGCTCGCGCTGCTCGTGCACCGCTACCGCTTCGTGGACTCCGCGCACTACCAGCTGCGGATCAAGGAGTCGCTCACCCTGAAGCCCCACGGCTTCGCCCTCTCCCTGATCCCGCGCACCCCCGCCGACCGGGCCCTGAACCGGGCCGCACTCCCCGCCGCGTCCTCGGCCGCGACGTTTGAGGCCGCCGGGTCCGAGCCCGAACTGCCCGCCCGGGTCCGCCAGGGCACCGGCCTGCTGCTCCTGCACGGCACGAACTACGGCACCTGTCGCGAGTTCGCCGAGCGCCTGGCCGCCGAAGCCACCACGCTCGGCCTCGCCACCGAGATCGCCCCGCTGGACGCCCACGCCGGCGCGCTGCCGAAGGACCGTCCCGTCGTCATCGTCGCCGCCTCCTACAACGGACAGCCGACCGACGACGCGGCCCGCTTCGTGCGCTGGATCGAGGACGCCGGGCCGGGAGCCGTCGACGGCGTGCCGTACGCGGTGCTCGGCGTCGGCGACCGCAACTGGGCCGCGACCTACCAGCGCATCCCCACCCTCATCGACGACCGCCTCGCAGCCCTCGGCGGTGAGCAGCTGCTGCCCCGCGCCGAAGCTGACGCGTCCGGTGAACTCATGGGCACGGTGAGGGAGTTCGCTGAGTCCTTGCGCGTGGCGCTCCTCGAACGGTACGGGGACCCGGAGACCACCGGCGCCACCACGCCGCCCGCCGAGGCCGCGTACACCGTCACCGAGATCACCGGTGGGCCGCGCGAGGCGCTCGCCGCGCGCCATGGCTTGACGGAGATGACCGTCACCGAGGCCCGCGACCTGACGGTGCCCGGTCACCCCCGGCCCAAGCGTTTCGTCCGCCTGGCCCTGCCCGACGGTGTCACCTACCGCACCGCCGACCACCTCACCGTCCTGCCCGCCAATGACCCGGCCGTCGTCCAACGGGCCGCCGAGGCCCTCGGCATCGACCTCGACACGGTCCTCGGCATCCACGCGCCGGGCGCCGCGCCCGCCGCGCTGCCGGTCGACCGCCCGGTGTCCGTACGCGAACTCCTCACCCATTACGTCGAGTTGGGAGGACGGCCCACCCGCGACCAGATCGCGCTGCTCGCCGCGCACAACCCCTGCCCGCCCGAGCGCGCCGCCCTCGAACACCTGGCGGCGGACGACCCGCGCCCCCTGCTCGGCCTCATCGAGGACCACCCGGCGCTGAAGGGCGCACTCGACTGGCCCACGCTCCTGGAGCTGCTGCCGCCGCTGCGCCCCCGCCAGTACTCGGTGTCCTCCTCGCCCGCCCGCGACCCCCGCCACGCCGACCTGATGGTCGCGCTCAACCCCGGCGGCACCGGCTCCGGGTATCTGCACGCGCTGCGGCCCGGTGACACCGTGCTCGCTCGGGTCCAGCCCTGCCGCGAGGCCTTCCGTATCGCGCCCGAGGCGGCGGAACCGGTCATCATGATCGCCGCGGGAACGGGCCTCGCCCCCTTCCGCGGTGCCGTCGCCGACCGCCTGTCGCACCATCAACTCGCCCCCGCGGTCCTCTACTTCGGCTGCGACGCACCGGACGCGGACTTCCTCCACGCCGACGAACTGCGCGTCGCCGAACGGGCCGGAGCCCTCTCGCTGCGACCCGCCTTCAGCACCCCCGCCGAGGGCCGCGGCCGCTTCGTGCAGCACCGCATCGCCGCCGAGGCCGACGAACTCTGGCCGCTCCTGGAGGCCGGCGCGCGGGTGTACGTGTGCGGCGACGGCAACCGCATGGCACCGGGGGTACGCGGCGCCTTCCGCGACCTGTACACCCAGCGCACGGGCGCCTCGGCCGAGGACGCCGAGGCCTGGCTGAACCGGCTCACCGCCGAGGGCCGGTACGTGGAGGACGTCTACGCGGGCTGAGCCGTCCCGGCGGTTCCGGGGAGCGGGCCCGCGCGGCGCGCACCAGAATCGTAGGAACCGGGGAGGCCGGTCACCGTAGGACGGGCCTCCCCGCCCACCTCGACATCGGGAGAGAGCACGCGATGCCCACCAGCCCCGCAAGCACCGAGAAGAGCACCATGAAGGCCATGACGTACACCTCGTACGGGGACAACTCGGTCCTGAGCCTGACCGAGCAGCCACTGCCCAAGGTGGGCCCGGGCGAGGTGGTCGTGCGGGTGCGCTGCGCGGCCGTCAACCCGGTCGACTGGAAGATCATGTCCGGCGGTCTGGACGGCATGATGGACACGGTCTTCCCGGTGGTCCCGGGCTGGGACGTCGCCGGTGTCGTGGAGCGCACGGGCATCGACACCCCCGAGTGGAAGGCGGGCGACGAGGTCTTCGCGTACGCCCGCAAGGACTATGTGCACGGCGGCACCTTCGCCGAGTTCGTGACCGTCCCCGTACGGGCGCTCGCCCGCCGGCCCAAGTCCCTGAGCTGGGAGGAGACCGCGGGCGTCCCCCTGGCGGGGCTCACCGCCCGGCAGACCCTGACCCGGCTCGGCACGGGCAGGGGCGACACGGTGCTCGTGCACGGCGCCGCGGGCGGCGTGGGCACGTTCGGCGTACAGATCGCGAAGGCCATGGGTGCCCGGGTCATCGGCACGGCCTCCGAGCGCAACCACGACCGGCTGCGCGAGCTGGGGGCCGAGCCGGTGACGTACGGCGACGGCGTCGCCGAGCGCGTCCGGGCGCTGGCCCCCGAGGGCGTGGACGTCGTCGTCGACTACGTCGGCGGGGTGCTCGACGTCACCTTGGCGGTGCTGCGCGAAGGGGGCCGGCACGCCTCGATCGCCGACCCGTCCGTCATGGAGGCGGGCGGCCAGTGGATGTGGGTGCGCCCCGACGGGCCCGGCCTCGAAGCCCTCGCCACGCTCGCGGACGCGGGGCAGCTCAAGGTCCCGGTCGCCGAGTCGTTCCCGCTGGAGCGGCTCGCGGACGCGTTCGAGCTCAGCCGGACGGGCCACGCCCACGGCAAGATCGTGATCCGGGTCGGCGGGGACGCGGCGTAGTCCGGATCCGTTCGGTGAGGACGCGGCGCCGTCCGAACCGGCCGGCGAGGACGTGACGTAGTCGAGATCCGGTCGGCGACGAGCGGCGCAATCCGCCGTTCGTGGCCCGACCCGGTGTCGTGTCGGTGAACTCAGGGGTAAATCTGGACACCCGGCCACCCGGATGAGCGTTCGGGCCCGGCCGGGTGCCTAGCATGAGCGGCGTCGCCCCCTCGCAGCTGACACGAACGGAGTGCCGTGATGCACGACCCCGATCCGGGTTCTGGTCAGGAACCGGCCGAACCCGACGAGGGGTCCGCCGCAGCGGCCCGCAAGGCCTGGCCGCCCGGCGGCCGGCCCACCACTGCGGCCCTGGCCCTGGCTGTGGCCTTCGTGGCGGCGGGCGCGGGCGTCTACGCCCTCGCCTCGTCCGGCGGCGGCTCCTCGGACGCGAAGCCTTTGGCGGCGAAGGGCCCGACCACCGTCGAGGTGTCGCCCGGCGCCTGCGGCAAGGGCTGGAGCAGTGCGGCGCCGGGCCCGCAGGTGTTCGCGCTGAGCAACACGTCCTCCTCGGCGGCCGAAGTCGATCTCACCGACCCCGCGACCGGCGCCGTCTACGGGGAGGTCGAGGGCCTCGCCCCCGGCACGACCCGCGAGATGCGCGTGGTCCTCGGCGGCGGCTCGTACGCCTTCAAGTGCCTGCCGGACGACGCCGACGCGGTCACCGGACCCACCGTGAAGATCGCGGGCGCGAGCACGGGCAGCGGCCCGGCAGCGGTCCCCGTGACCCAGCACGACCTCATCCCGGTGGCCATTTCCTATCAGCAGTGGATCGCGGCCAAAACCGTTGAACTCACCGACCGCACCGACGAGCTGAAGCGTGCCATCGACGACGGCGACCTTGCCTCGGCACGGGACGCCTGGCTGCCCGCGCACCTGGTGTACGAGCGGATGGGCGCCGCGTACGACGCGTTCGGCGATGCGGACGCAGCCATCAACGGCGCGGGCCCCGCCCCCTCCGAAGCCGCGTCGGCCAAGGACTTCGAGGGCTTCCACCGCGTCGAATACGGGCTGTGGCACGGCGAGTCCGCCGCCTCCCTGCGCGGTCCTGCCGACCGGTTGTCCCAGGCCGTGCACGCCCTGCGGGACAGCTGGCCGCAGGAACGCCTCGACCCGGCCCAGCTGGGGCTGCGCGCCCACGAGATCCTGGAGGCCACGGCCCAGTCGGAGCTCACCGGCCGCACCGACTACGGCAGCGGCACCAACCTCGCCACCGCCCGCGCCAACCTCGACGGCACCCGCGAACTCCTCACCCTGCTGCGCCCGTTGCTCACCAGCCGCTACCCGGACCTGCCGCGCCTCGACGCGTGGCTGGACCGCACCCAGCACACCCTGGACGGCTTCGGCGCGGGCGGCCACTGGACGCCGCTCGACCGGCTCGGCCGACAGGACCGGCAACGGGTCAACAGTGACGTCGGCCAGGCGGTGGAACTCCTCGCCCCGGTGGCGACGATCTGTGATGCGCGGAGGACAGCATGAGCGAGGTACGACGGCGCGGCTTCCTGCGGGGCGCGGCAGTAGGGGTCGGCACCGCGGTCACCGGGGCCGCCCTGAGCGGCGCGATCCCCCGCCCGGCCCTGGCGGACGACGCGGGCAAGGCATCCGCGCCCGTGGACTTCCACGGCGTGCACCAGGCCGGAATCCTCCAGCCTCCCCAGCGGGCAACGGCGTTGGTGTCCTTCGACGTGACCGCCGCGGACCGCAGGGAGCTCACCGAGCTGCTGCGTACGCTCACGGAGCGGGCCCGCTTCCTGGCCACCGGCGGCACACCGGCACCGGTGGGGATCACCGCGCCGCCGAGCGACTCCGGGGTGCTCGGCCCGCAGGGGCCCACCGGCGGGGTGACGGTGACGACGGGCGTCGGTGCCTCGCTCTTCGACGACCGGTTCGGCCTGAAGAGCCGCAAGCCGGCCCGGCTCACCGCGATGCCGGCCTTCCCCGACGACGACCTCGACGCCGCCTGGTGTCACGGCGACCTGAGCGTGCAGCTGTGCGCGGACAGCCCGGACGTCGTTCTGCACGCCCTGCGCGACATAGCCCGGCACACCCGCGGCGGGATGCAGGTGCGCTGGCGCATGGACGGCTACACCAGCCCGCCCAGGCCCAGCGGAACCCCCCGTAACCACATGGGTTTCAAGGACGGCACCGCCAACCCCGACACCTCCGACGCGGCCGCGATGGACCGGCTGGTGTGGGTGGGCGCCGGGGGCGGCGAGCCCGCGTGGACGGCGGGTGGCAGCTACCAGGTCGTGCGGCTGATCCGGATGCTGGTGGAGTTCTGGGACCGGGTCTCGATCAGTGAGCAGGAGCGGATGTTCGGCCGCAGCCGCGACACCGGCGCCCCGCTCGACGGCTCCGCCGAATTCGACACCCCGAAGTTCGCGGAGGACCCCAAGGGCGATGTGATCCCCCTCGACAGCCACATCCGGCTCGCCAACCCGCGCTCCGGACAGCCCAGTGAGAACCAGCGGATCCTGCGCCGCGGCTACAACTACGACCGCGGCATGGACGCCAACGGCGACCTGGACATGGGGCTCGTCTTCTGCTGCTACCAGCAGGACCTGGCCCGGCAGTTCGAGACCGTCCAGAAACGGCTGAAAGGCGAGCCTCTGGTGGACTACATCAAGCCATTCGGCGGCGGCTACTTCTTCGCTCTGCCGGGGGTGCGGGACCGGACAGACTGGTTCGGGCGGGCCCTGCTTGCTTGACGGTCGCCCGACCGGCCGCATTGCACCAACAGAGAGTCAAGTTTTGGCCTGGTATTCCTGACTGGGTGTTCACCAGGAGGACACGGTGTCGCTGTCGCGGTGTAGTGGTCCGCGCGAAACATCGCGTCTCGTCAACGACATCACGACGGCGGCCGAAAGCGGACGCCAGTGGAGGCACGCGGAGCATGGGCAGCAAAGGTAGCGCGGCGGGTCCGGGGCGCTGGGCCAGACGGTGGGGAGCGTTCGCCGGAGCGGCAGCACTCGGCCTCCTGAGCGGTACGGTCCCGGCCGCGGCGGACTCGGCGGACCACCACGGCGGCCAGACCGCCACCCCGGTCAAGCACCTGGTGGTGCTCTTCCAGGAGAACGTGTCCTTCGACCACTACTTCGGCGCGTACCCGGTGGCGGCGAACACCGACGGCACGAAGTTCACCGCCGACAAGCACACCCCGAAGGACATCGACACCCTGCGCAACGCCGGGCTCCTCACGAAGAACCCGAACCAGTACCTGCCCAAGCGGCTCACCCCCCAGCAGGCCATGACCTGCGACCAGAACCACGGCTACGGGCCCGAGCAGTACGCCGCCAACGGCGGCAAGGCCGACCTTTACGTCCAGAACACGGACTCCGGCAAGTGCTCCGGCAACCTGTTCGGCGAGCCCGGCCTGGTCATGGACTACTACGACGGCAACACCGTCACCGCGATGTGGAACTACGCCCAGCACTACTCGCTCGGCGACAACTCGTTCAGCACCACCTACGGGCCCTCCACACCCGGCGCGCTCAACCTCATCTCCGCGCAGACCCACGGCGTGATCTCCACCGACCCCGCCTCGGGCACCGAGCACCCCAAGCAGACCGCGAAGCCCGACCCGTACACGGTCATCTCTCCGGACGCCAAGGGTGTCGGCACGCTCGTCAACGACCCGGACCCGGCGTACGACGACTGCTCGGGCAAGGACCACACGAGCAAGAACGCGCTCGCCGCGATGCAGGGCCGCAACATCGGTGACCTGCTCAACGAGCAGAAGGTGACCTGGGGCTGGTTCCAGGGCGGCTTCCGGCCCAGCACCGCGTGGGACGGCAAGCAGGGCGACTACGCGAAGTGCTCGGGCAGCACGCACACCAACGTGGGCGGCGCCGCGGCCGTCGACTACAGCCCGCACCACTCGCCGTTCCAGTACTACAAGTCCACGGCCAACCCGCACCACCTGCCGCCGAAGAACACCGCCGAGATCGGCCACGGCGGACAGGCCAACCACAACTACGACCTCAGCGACTTCGACGCGGCGCTCAAGGCCGGCAACCTGCCGGCGGTGAGCTTCCTGAAGGCCGCGGAGTTCCAGGACGGCCACGCCGCCTACTCCGACCCGATCGACGAGCAGCACTTCCTCGTCGAGCAGATCAACAAGCTCCAGCAGTCGCCGGAGTGGAAGGACACCGCCGTCGTCATCGCCTACGACGACTCGGACGGCTGGTACGACCACGCGTACGCCAAGCCGCAGAACGGCTCGAAGGACACCAAGCCCGGCTCCGACGGCAAGGCTCCCGACAGCCCGGCCTGCCAGGCCGGACCGGCCGCGGCCGGCGGCTACTCCGACCGCTGCGGCCCCGGCACCCGCCAGCCGCTGCTCGTCATCTCGCCCTACAGCAAGGTCAACTCGGTCGACCACACCCGCACCGAGCAGGCGTCGATCACCCGCTTCATCGAGGACAACTGGCACACCGGACGGATCGGCGACGCCTCCTTCGACGCCCGCGCGAACGCGCTGACCTCTGCGTTCGACTTCAAGCACCCCAATAACAAGCAGGTCCTGCTCAACGCCGACGGGTCGGTCAAGTCCGTCACGGACATTCCCGAGCACGCGACCCCGCCCGCCTCCTCGACCGGGGGCAGCACGTCCGGCACGGGCGGCTCGGGCAACAACCCGACGACCCAGACGGCCGGCGAGACCCTCGCCGAGACCGGCTCCTCCTCGGCGCTCGTCCCGGCCGGGATCACAGCGGGCGCGCTCGCGGTGGGCGGCGCGGGCATCGCCTTCGCCCTGCACCGCCGCAGGAACCGCACCAGCGCAGCCCAGTAACTCCCGCTGCGGGCAAGACAGTTGACCGAAGGGCCGCCGGCACGTGCCGGCGGCCCTTCGCGTTGGGCGCCACAGGACGCGCCGGCGGTGAGTCGGCCCGCCCGTCAGCGGGCAAGCAAGAGGAGGGGAGGGGTGGTTCCGGCCGGCTCGCTCGCGGAGGTTGCTGATGGGTATCTACGGGCAGGACTGGGCGTCGTACCAGTCGTCGACACCGAACACGAGTGGCCTGTCCTTCGCCTTCGTCAAGGTCACCGAAGGGCTCTCGTACATCAATCCCCGCTGGGTGACCCAGCGCGACCACGCCAAGGCCAACGGCCTCGTGTGGGGGGCGTACCACTACCCCCACATGGGCAACAGCGCCCAGGCCGAGGCCGACTACTTCATCGACCGGGTCAACTGGCAGCCGGGCGACGTGGTGATCCTCGACTGGGAGGGCTACGACCCGGCGAACTCCGGCGTCCCCAAATCGACTCAACGCGCTTACAAGGACGCGTGGTTGAGATATGTCAAGAGCCGTCTGCCGCGCAATCCCGTCGGCATGTACGCCAACCTCGACTACTGGTGGAACGTCGACCGGAACGGCTTCTACGCCGACTTCCTGTGGATCGCCACGGCCGGCCGCGCCGCCGGGAACCCCGGAATCCAGGCCGCCTGGATGTTCCACCAGTACGGCGAGTCCAACGGCCTCGACCTCGACTACTGCCGCCTCGCCAGCACCAGTGAACTGCGCGACTGGACGCTCTCGTTCCAGCACTCACCGCCTGAGGAGACCGACATGCCCCAATGGATCACCGGCCGCGTCGACCCGGGCGCCCAGCCCACCGTCGTCCTGCTGCCGCACGGCAGCGCGTGGGCCGGCTACAACCGCAGACTCCACCTCGGCATGGACCAGATCACCGACACCCCGGCGACCGGCTCGGTCCGCGTCGCCCTGCACGACGGCAACGTATGGCACGGCGTCCAGGCCGTGCAGCTCGCGGCCGCGGGAGGCTCGGTCGATGTGGACATCACCAGCGGCGATGTGAAGCTGAGCCTCCAGACGGATACGGCGGGCGTCAGCTTCGCCGTCGAAACCTGGTAGTCCCGGTCGAAACCGGGCGGGGCTCGGTCGAAACCCGTGAGGACTCGGTCGTCTTCCTCGGCGACGCACGGCCCATGGCGTGACACGCTGGGCACTCCTGTGTCGTGAGTCATGCGAGGAGGCGGGTGCGCGTGCGGCCGATCCAGCCGGGGGAGACCCCTTCGGTCCTGACCGTACTGGGCGAGGAGCGGCGGCTCCACAAGGAACTCGGGTTCTGGAGCCTGACCGCGATCGGGTTCTCCAACATCCTCGGCTCGGGCTGGCTGTTCGCCGCCATGTTCGCCGCCCAGACCGCGGGGCCCGCAGCCCTGCTCTCCTGGGTCGGGGCGGGCGTGCTGTGCGCGCTGGTGGCTCTGGTCATGGTGGAACTCGGGGCCACCCGCCCGGAAGGCGGCGGCACCGTGCGGTGGCCGCTGTACGCGAGCGGCCGCCTCGTCGGTACCGTGGTCGGCTGGTCCGTGCTGCTCTCGGTCGGCGGTACGGCGGCGGAGATCAGCGCGATCATGCAGTACGCCGCGCACTATCTGCCGAGCCTCTACCACAACGGCCGCCTCACCGGCTCCGGCCTCGCCGTGGCCACCGGGCTCAGCGTGCTCCTGACGGCGCTCAACTGGTTCGCCGTGCGGACCTTCGCGAAGCTCAACAACCTGGTGTCGCTGTTCAAGGTGCTCATCCCGGTCCTCACGGTGGTCGCGCTGTTCCTCTCCGGCACGCACTCCGGCCGCCTCACGGATCACGGCGGCTTCGCACCGTACGGCTACGCGGCCTGTCTGACCGCCCTGGCCGGCGGCGGGATCGTGTACTCCGTCAACGGGTTCCAGGCACCCCTCGACTTCTCCGGCGAGGCCCGCAACCCGCGCCGCACCGTGCCGCTCGCGGTGCTCACCGGCATCGGGCTCGCCGTGCTCGTCTACCTCGGCCTGCAACTGGCCTTCCTCTTCACGGTCCCCGACTCCCTGCTCGGCCACGGCTGGCAGGGCGTGAACTTCGACTCGCCCTTCGGCCAGCTCGCCCTGGTCCTCAACCTGCACTGGCTGGCCACCCTGCTGTACGCGGACGCGGTGGTGTCGCCCGGTGGGTCGGCCTACGTCGGGGTCGCCATCGACGCCCGGCACACCTACGCGCTGGCCAAGAACGGCCTGCTGCCCCGCTTCTTCATGCGCATCGACCCCCGCTCCGGGACGGCCCGCCGCGCCCTGGTGCTGAACCTGCTCGTCATCATCGTCTTCATGCTGCCGTTCGGCGGCTGGCAGGACATCGTCAGCGTGATGGGCGACATGTACCTGCTCGTGTACGCGGCCTCGGCGGTCGCCGCCGCCGCGTTCCGGGCCCACGACAAGGACAGGGGACTTCCACCGGCGGACGGCCAGGTGCCCGGCGTGCACTGGATCGCGCCCATCAGCTTCCTGGTGGCCAGCGAGTTCGTCTTCTGGTCGGGCTGGCACCACCTGCGGCTCGCCCTGCCCCTGGTCCTCGCGGGCGTTCCCCTGTTCCTGCTGCTGCGCCGCGACGAGCAGGGGCGCTCCACGCTTCAGGAACTGCGGCACGGCGCCTGGATCGTCTTCCACCTCGCCGCACTGACCCTGCTGTCGTGGCTCGGCACCTTCGGAGGCTCGGGCCACCTCCCGGCACCGTACGACTCCGGCGTGGTGGGGGCGGTGTCGCTCGCCGTGTTCGCCTGGGCGGTCCGCTCGGGCACGGCCCACCTCAGAACGGCCCCGGTCACGGCGTTGCCGACCACCTGACGGCAACGCCTCGACCAACCACGGCCGCACGGGGGTTGGTGCCTCCAGTTCCCAAATCCCCGCAACTGCCGCACGGGCGTCGATCCGGTGGTCGGATGTGGTGGAACACCCGTCGCCGCCTGTCCCTCCGGTGTTACCTTCCGTTTCAATCGATGCGGAAGGTGCGCCTTGTGCGTGTCGGTTCCGGGGGCGGTGAGTGCGGTGGGGGATCTTGATGCGGCAGGGGGCGCCGATGCGTTCCTGCGGCACATGTTGTGGCGGTATCCGGGGCAACGGCAGCCGGTCGTCGCGCTGTTGGGGCCTCGGGGGTCCGGGAAGACCGATCTGCTGCGGGCCGTGTCGCGGGCGTGCGGCGGGACCGTGGTGCACGCGGGGCTCGACTTCGAGGAGAACCCCGTCGACCCGGTGTCGGCGGCAGCCCTTGTCGCGTTCCAGATGATGCGCGGCTGGGACAATCTGCGCCGCGGGCCGGTGTTCCACCGCTTCGGGCTCGGGCTGCTCGCCCTGAACGAGAACCTGGACGCGGACCGGGGCCGGGCCGCCGACCAGATACGTGAGCTCATACAGCAGTACACGCGCAACAGCCGGTCGGGCAGGTTCGCCGCCGGGGTGGAACACGCCGCGGCGGCCACCATGGACGTCGTCGCCCAGGGAGCGTTGAGCCCCCTGGTCTCGGGGCCCGCGCGGGAGGTGGTGTCCGCCGTCCGCGACCAGGCCAAGCCCGTGATCGGATCCCTGTTGCAGAGCGCCGCACGGTGGGGCGTACGGGACGCGCTCAGGTGGCACATCAGCGTTCCCGAAGCCGAATCCGCGCGCTCCATCGACGCGCTCATCAGACTGAGTTCCACCTCGCGCTCCGCCGCGGTCGGCCCCCTGATGGCCGCCTTCCTCGCCGACGTCAAGGACCAGGCCGAACGCCATCCGCCACTGCGCTCCGCCTGCTCCTGCGTACTGCCCGCCCATGGCGCCCGCCGCGACCGGCACGACCACGCCTGGGTGCTCCTGGTGGACGGCGCGCAGACCCCGGCCGGGCGTCGCTTCCTCACCGAACTCGCGGGCGCCCGGTCCCGCAACCAGGCGGCCGACATGGACGGTTCGGGTGCGGCGGACCCGCTGCTCGTGCTGGCCGCGTGCGAGCAGTGGCAGTCGGAGTGGACGTCCTGGTGGTGCGAGCCCTGGCGCTCGACGCCGCTGGCCGCAACGCCTCAGCGCCGCGTCCCGCTCCTTTCCCGGGCGACCCGGACGCTGTGGGCGCGGGAGAACGACGCGGCCGTCGCCGTCGAGCGCGGGCCCGCGGCCGCCTGGTGGTACCCGGTGTGGCTCGACCCGATGACCGAGGAGCAGGTCGGCTACGCGATGGGCCGCTCCGACCCCTCGCCCGCCCGGCCGCTGCCCGCATCCGTCGTCCACCGGCTCACCGGAGGCCACCGGGGCGCCGTCTCCGCCGTACTCGACGAGCCGTTCGGTGCACACCCCGGCCCGCACGGACCCGCCGTATCGCTGCTCGCCCCGGCCGACGAGGACGGCACGCCGCTGTGGGCCCACGCCCTGGAGACCAGCCTCCCCGAAGGGCTGCCCGTCCCCGGCACCGCCTGGAGCACCGCCCCCGCGATCGTCCTGGCGGCCGCCTACCTCGCCGACGTACGCACCGCGCAGGACCCGCGCCTTCCCGCCACCTCGACGGAGCTTCCGCGCAGCCTGGAACTCCTGCGCCGGCACCTGTGGGTGAGCACCTTCACCCACCGCCACTCGCGCATCCGCCAGATCGGCTGGGGCGACTCCGACGGGCCCGCCACGCTGCACCCCTGGCTGACCCGCTCCGCACTCACCGCGCTGAACACAGCCCGGCCCGCGCGCCCCGACGGGACGAGCCCCTGGCACGAGCTGTTCGCCGCGCAGTCCGTCGCCCTGGCCGCGCTGCCCGCGCACGGCGGCGAAGCCGCGGCCGTCGAGCGAGGACTCTTCCACGACCTGGCCCTCGGACGTTTCGCACCGGTGGCCGCAGCCCTCGCGGACCGCTTCGACGAGGACCACCGCGCCTGGATCCGGCTGCTCGACTACCTCTCCTCCGCGCCCTGCCGGCTGCTGTACGAGCACTCGCCCCAGGAGGCGTACGCGCTGCTGCTCGACGGGGTCGAGGACGGCGGGCAGACCGTCCTCGCGGTGGCCACCGCCAAGCTGCTCGCCCTGCTCTGGCTGTACAGCGACCCGCTGACCGAGCACACCCGGCGCTGGGACGGCGAGATACAGGAATGCTTCACCCGCCTCGCGCACAACTCCCGTCTGCTGGACGTCAGTCCGCTGCAGCAGGCGGCGGCCGCCTTCGCCTAGCCCCGCGGCGGACGCGGCACCCCCGCGCCCGCCGACCGCACCGCAAGGAGTGTCCATGCCACCCGCTGTAGGCAACCCCCGCTTCGGCCGGCTGCGCCGTCACCCGGTCCTCTCGCTCCTCGCGGCGCTCGTGATCCTCACCGGCCTCGTGTTCGGCGGCCGCTGGGGCTACGACAGGCTCTTCCCGCCCTCGCTGACCTGCGGCACCGGCATGACCGCGACTGGAACCCCGCTCGCCTGCGCGGGCGTGAACATCGACAGCGGGCCGTTCACCGACCACGAACCCGCCCGGATGCGGGAGCTGGAGCACATGGTCAAGTCGGCCAACGACGCGGTGAAGGGCCCGTACACCAGCGTCGTCCTGATGCTGGACCTCTCGCCGGTGTCCGACGTGGACACCCTCACCTACGACTCGCTCTACCCCAACATCGAGGGCGCCCTCACCGCCGTGTGGCGGGCCAACAACACCGCCGCCTACGGCAGTACGCCCGCCATCAAGCTGTACCTCGCCAACATGGGCAGCCAGTACGCCTCGTGGGACCACACCGTGGCCGAGCTGAAGGAGCAGATGAGCGCCGAACGCATCTCGGCGGTCGTCGGGCTCGGCCAGTCCACCGAGCAGACCCGGCGCGCCGCCGCGGCGATCTCCGCACAGCTGCACATTCCCGTCATCGGGTCGACGGTGACGGGCGACTCGATGAACCTCGACCCGGCCGACCCCACCGGCAAGAAGCAGATCGTCGACATGTTCCGGGTCTCCCCGACCAACGCGGACTCGGTGGTCGCGGCGAACCAGTACGTATCCAACCTGAAGCCGGCCGTGACCTCCCTCGCCGTCGTCGCGGACAGTGTCACGGGCGACGACTACACGCAGACGCTCGCCGAGGCGGCCAAGACCAGGTTCAAGACGCCGAACCGCACCGTGACCGTACTCCCGTACACCTCGCCCAGCGACCTGCCCGCCGGATCGGGCCGCCAGGACTACCTGGTCCAGCAGTTCAACCTCATGCACGCCAACCTGTGCCAGGCCGCCCCGTCCGTCGTGTACTTCGCGGGCCGGGGCCGCGACCTCGGGGCGTTCGTGGAGAACTGGGTGCAGGGCGCACCCTGCGGGATTCCCCAGCTGCACATCCTCGCCGGTGACGATGCCTCGGAGTCCATCCGCGACAAGGGCGTCCTGAACGGCATCGCATCGGGCCGGGTCACCGTCGCGTACACCGCGCTTGCCAGCCCTGACGAGTGGGGCAAGGACTGCCCCGGCTCCGACGCCAAGCACAACTACGACCAGTTCTGGGCGGCGTTCACCGGCCGTCCCGACCCCTGCACCGGCCAGCCGCTGACCGCCGACAAGGAGGTGGCGACCCTCACCTTCGACCCGGCCGACCTGGGCAGCGGGCAGGCGATGCTCACCCACGACGCGGCGGTGGCGGCGATCAGCGCGGGCCGGCGCGACGCCGTCGGGCTGAAGAACCCGGGCCTGGAGACGGGCATCCTGCACCAGTTCTACTGCGCCCAGATGCTGCCGGGGGCCAGCGGCTGGCTGTCGTTCCGCACGGACGGCACCCCGGCGGGCAAGCCCACCCCGGTGGTCCAGCTCGGCCCCGACGGCTCGACCAGGACGATCGCCCTCACCTGGCCGGACGGCACCCCCAACCTCAGCCTCCCGCAGCGCGGCGGCAAGGGGGCACCCGGTTGCTGAACCTCGCATGAACCGCCCGGGGCACGGTACTCGGGGGGTGACGAGGCGGCCGCCCCGGTCGCCGGGGCCTGCTGCGAGGAGATGGCATCACATGAGCGCGCCACTGCTCGCCGGGGGCCGGCTTCAGTAGCATCGCCGCCGGAGTGCGACGGAAGGCAGCGCGATGAGCACCGAAGTGAAAGTGGCCCTGGCCCTCGCGGCCCTCGCCCTCCTCGCGACCGCCGTGCTTGCGGTCGTTCTGACGGTACGTCTGATCCGCGCCCGCAAAGTGCTCCAGGACGCCGGGGTCCCCCTGACCCACAAGGCCGCCTTCTGGGGCGCACTGCTCTACGTCATCAGCCCCGTCGACCTCCTCCCGGACCCGATCTACCTGGACGACATCGGCGTACTCCTCCTGGCCCTGCGAACCCTGCACAGGGCGGCCACCGCCCCGGGTGGCCCGGGCAGGCTCACCGAGGGGTGGGGAGAAGCGCGCGGAGATCGGCCGACTGGATGAGGGTCTGGGCGCAGCCGTCGCGCAGGACGACCGCGGTGTCCTGGGCGTGCCCGGTCAGTGTGCCGAGGGCCGCCGCGGCGGGTTCGCCGTAGCCGAAGTGGGGGAGCGGCGCTTCGAGGTGGTCAGACAGGGGATCGGCCGGGCTCGCCGTGCCGTCGTGCAGGGCCGCTTCGAGTGCCGCCAGGGTGACCGATCCCGTGAGTTCGGGCGCGGTGGGGCGGCGGTCGGGGCCCGCCGGACAGGGGCCGGCCGGCAGGACGGGGTCCGCGCCGCCCTGCTTCCTGGCGCGGAGCACCTCCAGCGCGTCACCGACAGAGGTGCGGCTGTTGAGGTAGGGCAGGGGTGAGGTGACGTCGGCCATGGGTGCGGCGTCGGCGACCCTGGGGGCGCTCTCGTCGCCGTCGAGGAAGCCCAGGCGCAGCATCCAGGAGTCGTTGAAGTACTTGGAGAGGTACTGCCTTCCGGAGTCGGGCAGGATCACCACCACGACGGCGTCCGGCCCGGCATCCGCGGCGACCCGATGGGCCGCGGCCAGCGCGGTACCGGAAGAACCACCCGCCAACAGCCCTTGTGCGCGGGCGAGTCGGCGCAGGGTGTCAAGGGCCTCCCGGTCGGCGACGGGCACGATGCGGTCGACGACACCGGGGTGGTAGGACGTGGGCCAGACGTCCTCGGCGGTGTCCGGGTGCAGGAAGTGTCCGGCCGCCTCGATGAAGTAGGGGCGGCCGTCGCCTCCGGAGTAGACCGACGAGGCGGGGTCCGCCCCGATCACCTCGACGGCACCGTCGCTGACCTCCTTGAGGTAGCGTCCGGCGCCGCTGATCGTGCCGCCGGTCCCGATGCAGGACACCAGATGTGTGACACGCCCCCGGGTCTGGCGCCAGATCTCCGGCCCGGTGGTCAGGTAGTGCGCCTCGGGGTTGGCCGGGTTGTCGTACTGGTCGGCCAGCCACCCGCCCGGCGTCGTCCCGGCGAGGTGGGCGGCGAAGCTCATCGGGTGGTCGGGGTGCTGGCGCGGCAGGCCGGCTGGCTTGACCACCACCTCGGCGCCGAACGCTCGCAGGGTGTCGACCTTCTCGGCGCTGACCCGGTCGGAGACGACCACCACGATCCGGTACCCCTTCTCGGCCGCCACCAGCGCGAGCCCGATGCCCGTGTTGCCGGAGGTGGCCTCGACGACGGTCCCGCCGGGCCGCAGCAGCCCGTCCTTCTCCGCCTGCTCGATCATGCGCAGCCCGATCCGGTCCTTCGCGCTGCCCCCGATGCTCAGGTACTCCAGCTTCGCGTAGACAGCGGCGGCACCGCCGGTGCGGAGCCGGACCAGCGGGGTGCCGCCGACGAGGCCGAGCGCAGACTCGTATACATCCATTGCGTCCATCACGGCACCTTAGCCAATGGCCGTGCGGCAAACGCCTTACTGGCACGGCGAGTTGGACCGTACGGCAGGGCGCGGGCGGGCGCTGTCCGCAGGGTTTCCCTGTTTCCTGTTCCCCCGGTCAACGGGAAACCCGTCGACTCGGCGCCGACCCGGCGACGAGACTCCTGGCACCGGGTCGGACGGACATCGGATCCGGGACGCCCTCGGGGCAAGGAGCCCCGTGAGGGAGCACGGTCGTACCGGTTCATCTTCATCGTTCAACGAGGGGAACTTTCATGAAGCTGCGTTCATGGGCCTTGGCCTCCGCTCTTTCCCTGACCGCCCTGCTCATGCCCGTCACCAACGCGGTGGCGGCACCCGCCGCCCCGGCCGCGCCCTCCTGTACACAGGGGTCGATCTGCTTCTATACCGGATCCCGCTACAACGGCCGGAGCTGGGAGTGGGTCGCCAAGGACGGCTACCACGACATGCCGGCCGCGTTCCACGACAACGTCGGATCGTTCGTGGCCAGCGCCGACGGCTGCTTCATCAACTGGGACCCGAAGGAGACCCGGGTGGTGCGCAGCGGCGACAACCGGATCGACTACGGCTCCGATTTCGGCGGCCGGATCGACGGCGTGGGCCAGGGCTGCTGACCGCATCACCCGGCCGTCCCGGAATCGGCAACGAAAGTTGCCGCAGCCGCTCGACGGGCGCACGCTCCTCCGCATGAGCACACACAGCGATTCGGCACATGTACACGCACATGGGCACGGGCATGCGCACGGCAACGGCCATGACCACAGTGATGTCGACTGGGAGGCCATGGCTGCCGTCCTGGTGAACAGCGGTGAGCTCCAGCTCCCCGTCCTGCGCCGGACGGCGGCCCGCCTGAGCGAGCTGCTCGCCCCGGAGCAGGAGGTCCGGCGCGTACTCGACGTCGGCAGCGGGCCGGGCGTGATGACCTGCGTCCTCGCCGAGACCTTCGCGGACGCCGAGGTGGTCGCCGTCGACGGCGCGCCCGCGCTCCTCGACCGCACCCTGGCCCGCGCCGAGCGGCTCGGCGTGGGCGAGAGGGTCGCCGTCCGGCACGCGGAGCTGCCCGAGGGCCTGGAGGGCGGCGGCCTCGGCGCGGCGGATCTGGTGTGGAGCAGCAAGGCGGTGCACCACCTCGGCGATCAGCAGGGTGCGTTGGACGCTCTCGCCGGTGCCCTGAACCCCGGCGGCCTGCTCGCGGTCGCGGAGGGCGGTCTGCCCCTGCGTTACCTGCCGCGCGACATCGGGATCGGCAGGCCGGGTCTCCTGGCGCGGCTGGATGCCGCCCAGGAGCACTGGTTCGAGATCATGCGCGCCGAGCTGCCCGGCAGCACCACCCTGGTCGAGGACTGGCCCGCGATGCTCCGCCGCGCCGGACTCACCCAGGTCGGCAGCTTCACGCTCCTGCTCGACCTGCCGGCACCCCTGGGCGAGCAGGCCCGCACGTTCCTGCACGCCCAGTTGTCGCGGCTGCGGGAGACGATGAGCGAGTCCCTGGACGCGGAGGACCGCAAGACCCTGGACGTGCTGCTCGACGCGGAGGCGCCCGAGGGCATCCTGCGCCGCCCCGACGCGTTCCTCCTTGCCGCCACCACGGTCCACACGGGCGTACGCCCCGCCTGAGGGCGGCGGTGGCGCGGCGGCCGGATCGTCAACCGGCCGCCGCGCCATAGGAGTTGACCGGTCGATCCGGCGGCGGTGACTACCGCTCGGCGTGACCCTTCGCCAGCGACCACTCGCGGTGGAGCGCGCCCAGCGGGATGTGGTGCTCGATGACCGGCGTGCCGAACAGGGAGAGCTGGAGATTGAGCCGGCCGCTGAGGTCGAAGCCGCCGTACACGGCCCAGGAGGCGGACGCCGATGCCTTGCCGTCGCTCGACGCGTTCGCCTTGGCGTCGACCTCGCCGCGCAGATAGGGCGCGAAGTCGGCGGTGACGCCGACGGCCCCGTACAGGCCGACCGAGGCCTCGGCGCCGAGGGCGCCCTTGACCTGTCCGGCGGCGGAGACGCTCGCGTTCACCGGCGTGCTGTGCACGGCCGACGTGCTGACCGGGGACCAGCCCTTGCCCGCCGCGTAGCTGCCGCCGACCCGGAAGTCGCCCTTGACGTCCTGCTGGACATCGAGGGTGACATGGCCGTCGGCCTCCACCTGTACGTAACAGGTCAGGTCGAGGTTGACCACGACGGGCACCGGGCCCACCTGGATGACCGGCGCGCTGTGCAGCTTGGCGAACGGGATGCGCTTCGGCGCGCCCGTGCTCGCGGCGGCGCGGCCCTTGAGCGCCCACTGCGAGGACCAGTCACCGCTCATGCCGAGGAACGCGGAGCTCAGCCCGAGCCCGCCGTCCTTGCTGCCGTCGTACGAGAACTCCACCTGGGGAGCGAGCTGTACGAAGCCGGAGACCGAAGCCCCGGCCGAGGCGGGGGCGTCCTTGGCGGTGTCGACGGCCGCGTTCACGTCGAGGCGCAGGTTGCCGAGGGGCAGCTTGGCGCCCTGCGGGCCGAACCGTACGCCCTGGCTCTTGGCGTAGGAGAAGGTGACGCCCTTCATCAGGGGCACGACGCTGACCGAGGCGGGGTCGACCGGGACCTTGCCGTCGGCCTTGTCGTCCTTGAGGACCGAGGCGAGCGTGGTGGAGGCGGTCTTCACCTCGGTGCCGCGGTCGTTCTTGCCGACGACCTCGGTGACCTTGGCGAGCAGGCCGTTGGGGGCGCCGGGGGCCGGCGCGCTGGCGATGATGTCGCCCACCTCGACGGGCTTGTCGACCGGCTTGGCGGTCGGTTTGCCGGCCGTCTTGCCGGGGGCGGGGGAGTGGCTCGGCTTCGCGGTGGGGGCCTCCGGGGCCGTGGCTATGACGGCGCGTCCGCTCGCCTTGTCGTACGAGGCGACCTTCAGGGAGGACTTCTCCGGCTGGCCCTTGCCGGTACGGGTGCGGGCCAGCGGCGTCGGCGCGGCCGAGCCCTGCGGGGCGGCGTTCACGTCGAGCTGCTGGGTGCCGTCGGACGTCGCCGCGGGAGTCGCGGCGCTTCCCGGCCCGGCCGCCGCGCTGTGGCCGGGCGAGGAGCAGCCCGTACCGGCCAGCGCGAGGGCGGTCAGGCCGGGGAGCAGGAGGCGTCTGGTGAGCATGCGCACGTAGGTGTGACCTTCAGGTTGGGGGGTGGCCGTTACCGACAGGTAACGTGAAGGTGATCATGCCATGTGCGCACGGCTGTGGTCATCTTCGGAGCCCGCCAACTCGCCTACTGGGCAGGTACGTTGAAGCTTCACCTACGAGTGGGACCCGGCATCCCCAGGGGTGCGGTGCGCCGCCAGGGGTGGAGCTCCTCCAACTGGGCGGCAAGATCGAGCAGTTGATGTTCCGCACCCGGTCCTCCGACGAGCTGGACGGAACCCGGCAGGCCCGACGGAAGCGAGCCGAACGGCACGGTGAGGGCGGGCCGGCCGGAGAGGTTCCACGGCGGGGTCATCGGCGAGCAGGCGGTGTTCACCAGCATGTTGGCCAGCCAGCCGCGTTCGTGCCAGGCGTCGGCCGCCGGGCCCGGCCGGGCGAGCGCGGGAGTGACCAGCACGTCGTACTTCTCGAAGAACGGCTCCAGCCGCTGATTCAGCGCAGCCCGGTGGTCGGTGTTGAGCATGCCGAGCCGTCCGGCGAGGCGTCCGATCGCCGCGTGGCGCCGGGTGCGGGGCGCGAGCAGCCGCGCATCGAGGCCCCGGGCGTCCTGCGCGGTGCCGCCCGTCCAGCGGGCCAGGATGGTGGTCCCGAAGGAGAGGGGGTAGGGAGGGTGGGCGGTCGCGAGGCGGTGGCCGGCCCCGGCGAGGGCCCGTGCGGCCTGGCGGGCGAGCGCCGCATAGGTCGCGCCGACCCGAACTCCGGCTATGGGGCTGCGAGTCGAGAAGGCGATGTCCAGGCCGGTGCCCCTGGCGGTCGATGTGCCCTCGCCGAAGTCCGTGACCGGTTCGCCCGCGAGTACCGAGAACATCAGGCGTGCGTCCGCCGCCGTCGTCGCGAGCGGGCCGTTCTCCGACATGCCGAACCAGCCGCCGCCGAGGTCCAGGGGTACCCGCCCGGTGCCCGGCTTGAGGCCGATGAGGCCGCAGTGCGCGGCGGGAATGCGCAGCGAGCCCATGCCGTCGTTGCCGAGAGCGATCGGCACCAGGCCCGCCGCCACCGCGGCCGCGCTGCCCCCGGACGAGCCGCCCGCCGTGCGCGAGGGATCCCAGGGGTTGCGGGCGATGCCGTGCACCCCGTCCGTGGTGCCGAAGACACATAGCTCCGGTACGTGGGTGAGGCCGACCATCACCGCGCCGGCCGCACGGAGCCGGGCCACGGTGACATGGTCCTCGGCGGCCGGCGTCGCAGGGGTGGCCGCCGAGCCGTTGCGGGTGCTCTCGCCGCGTACCGGCAGATTGTCCTTGACGGCCACGGGCACGCCCGCGAGAGGCAGTCGGCCGAGATCGGCCCGCGCGCCGACCGCGTCCGCCTCCTCAAGGGCGGCGGCCGCACGCACCACGCGGAACGCGCCGACACGGCCGTCCACCGCGGCGATCCGGGCCAGATGGCCGGCGACCACCTCGCGGGGCGTGGCTTCCTTGCGGCGCACCGCCTCGGCTATGTCGACGGCGGTCCGGCCTGCCCACTGGGTCACGGTGGCTCCTCGCTGCTGGCTGGGTCACGAAGGCTGAGGAGGTCACTGTGTATGTCCCGTGCGGGTTCTGTCGATGGCGCGATCTTCAGTTGGCCCAACTGGGCTTCCAGTCAAGGGGGTTGGGGTGGTGGCGCTGCGCGAGATGGCCCCGCAGTGCGGTGAGCGCGGGGTGGGGGTTGTCGCGGTGCCAGATCAGGGAGTGCGGGTAGACCGGTGTCGGGTCGACGAAGGGAATGCGCCGCAGGCCCTGGTCGGCGGGCCAGGCGAAACGGGTCTGCTCGCCGACGAGGGTCGCAAGGGCCGGGGAGTCGGCGATCGTGTCGAGCAGCGGCTCGGTGCCGAAGTCGGGGCCGGTCGCCTCGATGGTGAGCCCGAACGCGGCGGCGAGGTCTTCGTAGTACGCCGCCCACTCCGTACCGGCGACCAGCCCGGGCATCCAGATCCGGTGCCCGGCGAGCTCGGCGGGCGTGACCGAGCGGGCGGTGGCGAACGCGTGGCCCGGCCCGGTCAGGAGCTGCACGGGCTCGTCATGGACCCGGGCGGTCGCGATCCCCTCGGGCAGCTGCCGCTCGGGCAGGGTGACCGCACGGAAGGACGCGTCGATCGTGCCGGAGAGGACCGCGGCGAAGGCGGCGTCCGCGTCGAAGAGGGTCACCACGTCGAGCTCGGTCCCGGGGTGGGCCCGGTGGAAGTCGCGCAGCAGATCGGCGGGTGCGAGGCGCCGTCCGATCACGTCGATGCGCAGCGCGCGGCGGCCGGGCCTGACCGAGGCCGCCGCCCGTTCCTCGGCCTGCAGCAGGGCCCGGGCGTGGGGCAGGAACGCCTGCCCGTCCACGGTGGGCCGGGCCCCGCGCGGGGTGCGTGTGAACAGCCGCACGCCCAGCTCCTTCTCCAGCGAGGCGATGCGCTTGGAGACGGCCTGCTGGGTGATGGCGAGGTCGGCGGCGGCCTGCTGGAACTGGCCCGCGTCCGCGACGGCGACATAGGTGCGTACGGCGTTGAGATCCACGCTGGGCGACCCTAGTGCACAATTTCTGGTTGTGGCTCGGCGTCCGGGTGGTTGTTTGACCGGCGCACGGGCCGGCCGCTTTGATCTCGCTGGTCGACGCGAGGTTGTTGGGCAGGGGCGGCGAAGGGTGTGCGGAGCATGGCGGGCAGACGGCCCCTTGGGCGGCAGTTCGGGTGGCTGTGGGCCGCGTACGGGGTGAGTACGCTCGGCACGATGCTGGCGTTCGACGCGCTGCCGATCATCGCGATCCTCGCGCTGCACGCCGGGCCGGCCGCGGTGTCGGCGCTTGCCGCCACCGGGCTCGCGGTGGGGGCCGCGCTCGCGGTGCCGCTCGGCCCGTGGGTGGAGTTCCGTCGCAAGCGGCCGGTGATGATCGCGACGGACCTGATCCGGTTCGCGACCCTGCTGAGCATCCCCGCCGCGTTCGCGCTCGGCGTGCTCGGTTTCGTCCAGCTCGTGGTCGTGTCGGTCGTCGTCGGCGCGGCCGACCTCACCTCCCGGGCGGCGAGCGGGGCCTGCCTCAAAGCGCTCGTACCGCCCGAGGACCTGCTCGTCGCGAACGGCCGGTTCGAGTCGACCAGCTGGACCGCCACCATGATCGGCCCGCCGCTCGGCACGGCCGCGATCGGACTGTTCGGGCCGGTCACCACGGTGACGGCCGACGCGGTCAGCTATCTGCTCTCGGCCCTGGGGATCCGGGCGATCGGAGGGAAGGAGGAGCCGCCGCCGCAGCGTGCCACCGCATCGTCGGTGCGCGGGCCGAGGCGGGGCGAGCTGCTGGAAGGGTGGCGCTTCATCCTGGCGCACCCGGCGCTGCGCCCGTTGTTCTTCAACGCGGCCCTGAACAACGGCCTGATCATGGCGACCGCACCGTTGATGGCCACGCTGATGCTCGGCCCCCTCGGGTTCGCGCCCTGGCAGTACGGGCTCGCGTTCGGCGTCCCGTGCATCGGCGGGCTCATCGGCTCCCGGCTCGCGCGCCGGCTCGTCGCGCGGTTCGGGCAGCACAAGGTCATGTTCACGTCCGGGGCGCTGCGCGCATGCTGGGTGCTGTGGCTCGCGTGCGTCGGCCCCGGCGTCGCCGGTCTCGTGCTCGTCGTCCTCGTCGAGCTCGGGCTGATCACGTGCTGCGGGATCTTCAACCCGGTGCTCGCCACGTACCGGCTCGAACAGACCGGGGCGGACCGGGTCGCCCGCACCCTGTCCGCCTGGTCGGTCACCACCAAGGTCACCACCGCTGTCACCACCGCCCTGTGGGGCGTGCTGGCCGGCCTGACCGGACCGCGCACCGCGATCGCTGCCGCCGGTGTCCTCATGCTCGCGACCCCGCTCCTCCTTCCCCGCCGGGCCCGCACGCCGGTGCGGGAGGGGGAGCCGGCCCCGAGCGGCACCTGAACTCCCCTTCCCGCGGCGTTCGGCATCAGCGACCGCTGAACTCCCGCAGATCCGCGTTGAGTCGCTCGGCGTGCGTCACGTACAGGCCGTGGCCCCCGTTCTCGTACAGCTTGAAGGTGCTGCCGGGGATGAGGGCGGCGGCGCGGCGGCCGGTGAGGTCGATGGGGGCGGAGGCGTCCTGGTCGCCGTGGATCACCAGCGTAGGGATGTCGATCTTCCGAACCTCGGGAGCCATCTCCAGGGTCTCCAAGTTGGCCACGAGCGCGGTCGCGGCCCGGGCGGTGGCGCCGTGACAGTCCTGGATCACCTTCTGGACGTACGCGGCCGAGACGTCGTTGCCGGGCAGGCCGAGGGCGAAGTAGGCGTCGCCGCCGGTCGCGAAGAACTCGGCGCGGTCCCTGCGGAACGTCTCGTTGGCCGCGGCGATCGCCTCGGCGGGCAGCCCCTGCGGGTTGTCGTCGCCGCGCACGATGCCCGGCGCCATGCCGGCCACCAGAGCGAGCCGCGCCACCCGGCCGCTGCCGTGCCGGGTCAGATACCGCACTGCCTCGTTCGAGCCGAGCGAGTGGCCGATCAGGGTGACGTCCCGCAGGTCCAGGTGGTCCAGGAGCGAGCCGAGGTCGTCGGCGAGCGTGTCGAGGTCGAACCCGCCCCAGACGTCCTCCGACTTGCCGTGCCCGCGCCGGTCCAGGCCTATGCAGCGGTAGCCCTCGGCGGCGAGCGGGAGCATCTGGAACTCCCACATCTCGGTACCGAAATAAGCGCTGTTGACGAAGACGAGGGTGGGTCCGTCGGCCGGTCCGTAGTCGATGAAGTGGAGCTTGGTCTTGTCGGTGGCGCTGGTGAAGTACGGCATGTGCATCTCCCCGTCGTGTGGTGTGACCGGCCGCTGCGGTGCGGCGTGTTCATACTGTGGCGCGGGGTGGGGCCGTGCGCGATTACACGCGGGGTAATGGCTCAGGCGGGGCGGGGCGGGGCGGGGTCAGGCGTCGGGGGAGGGGGCGTACTGCGCGGCGCCGTTGCCGAGGGACCAGTCGATCGACTCGTTCTCGTTGAGGGTGACGAAGACGTTGCGGGGCTCGGTGCCCGCGTACGCGTGGGCCAGCTCGGCGATCCGCCTGTAGAGCGCCCGCTTCCGGTCGGGCGTCCGCCCGGCGCGCAGGGTGATCGCGACGTACACGATGCCGTGATCGCGGGAGACGCCGAGGTAGTTGTCGTAGCGCAGGGTGCTGCGGGTCCCGTCGTGCCCGGTCAGGACCTGGAACCGGTCGTCGGGCGGGATGCCGATCGTCTCGACCAGGGCGTCGTGCACGGCACGGCCGAGCGCGTCGAGACGATCGCTGTCGGTCCCCAGCGCGTCGATGCGGACGAACGGCATGTCGGGTTCCCCCTTGGGAAGTCGAGGTCTGGATCCGGGTGTCGCTGCGTCTTCGACTGTACATACTAGTAGGTACAACCAGGGCATCGAAAAGGGGCCTCGCCCGGCGGCAAGGCCCCTGATGAAGTGTCAGAAGACCGAGAGGCCCGTCAGGGTCGTGAAGCGGTCCAGGGCGGCGACTCCCGCCACCGAGTTGCCGCGTTCGTCGAGGCCCGGGCTCCAGACGCAGATGGTGCAGCGGCCCGGGACGACGGCGATGATGCCGCCGCCGACGCCGCTCTTGCCCGGCAGGCCCACGCGGTGGGCGAAGTCGCCGGCCGCGTCGTACGTGCCGCAGGTCAGCATGACCGCGTTGATCTGCTTGGCCTGGCTGCGGGTGAGCAGGGACGTGCCGTCGGCCAGTATCCCGTGCCGGGCCAGGAATCCGGCGGCCCGTGCCAGGTCCGCGCAGGACGCCTCCAGGGAGCACTGGCGGATGTACTGGTCGAGGAGATGCGGGACCGGGGTGGTGATGTTGCCGTACGACGCCATGAAGTGGGCGAGCGCGGCGTTGCGGTCGCTGTGGTCGGCCTCGGACGTGGCGACCTGCTGGTCGAAGTCGAGGTGGGCGTTGCCGGACTCGGTACGCAGGAAGGTGCGCAGCGTGTCGGCCGCGGCGCCGGTCAGGGTCTGGAGGCGGTCGGTGACGACCAGGGCGCCCGCGTTGATGAACGGGTTGCGCGGGATGCCGGCCTCGTACTCCAGCTGCACCAGGGAGTTGAACGGGTTGCCGGAGGGCTCGCGGCCGACGTGCTCCCACAGCTCCTCGCCCTCGCGGGAGAGGCACAGCGCGAGAGTGAAGACCTTGGTGATGGACTGCGTCGAGAAGGGGTGCTGCCAGTCGCCCACCCCGTACACCGTGCCGTCGAGCTCGGCGACGGCCATCCCGAAGCGCCGCGGGTCGGCCGAGGCGAGGACCGGGATGTAGTCGGCCGGGCGGCCGCGGCCCGGGGTGGCCGCGATCTCGGTGGCGATGCGGTCCAGGACCGACTGAAAGGACGAGGACACGCTCAACTTGCTCCGGATTCCTGCGGCACTGCACGACTGCACCACCCTACGACAGGGGTCGTGTGGTGGTGCGCAGGTGGCGGGGCGGCATTCCCCCGGGGGCCTCGGCCTGCAAGGGGTCTCGGGGAGGGGCCCGCACAACCCCGAGTGCCCCGGGCGTCCGGGGACCGAGTCCGCGCCCGGTCGCCTGTCGCGGGGGAATGGCGGGTAGGGAGTCGTTACGTTGGGGCCCAACAGCCATACCCGGGGAGTTCCGTTGCCCGTATCCACGCCGCCGCTCAACCCCGTCCGCGGCCCGCGCGGCCTCCCGCCGCTGGGCCATCTCTTCGCCTTCGGGAAGGATCCCCTGGGCTTCCTGACCCGGCTGCGCGACGACTTCGGGGACGCCGTGACCTGGTCCCTCGGGCCGAGGCGCAGCCTGTTCATCTCCCACCCCGGACACATCCGTGAGCTGCTCGCGGCGCGTGAGGACACGTACGAGATCCTCGAAATCGGCTGGGCGTTCCGGCAGATCACCGGGCAGAGCGTCATTCTCAGCAAGGGCGACGACTGGCGGCGCAAACGCTCCCTGGTCCAGCCGACCGTCCGGCCGCGCCAGGTCCGCTCGTACGCCGATGCCATGGTCGAGTGCGCCGGAGCCGCGGCCGACGGATGGCGTGACGGTGGGCGCATCGACGTCCGCCGGGAGATGGCGCTGATCACCCAGCGGATCGTCCTGCGCACCCTGTTCGGCAACGATCTGGGGCAGCAGACCGACGCCCTGGGTGATGCGATGGACGTCGCCGAGCAGGCGGTGGGCGCCGAGTTGCGCGGCATCGGCCTCTTCCTGCCCGCCTGGGTGCGCACCCCGTCCCGGCGGCGCCTGCTCGCGGCGGTGGCCACCATCGACGGCGAAGTGCACCGGCTCATCGGTGAGCGACGAGACCGGACCGGCGCCGTAGGGGACCCGGCGCACGCCGCCGAAGAGCGTGACGATCTGCTCACCCGGCTCCTCGCGGCCCGCGACGAAGAGGGGCGCCCGCTCTCGCCCAAGGAGGTGCGCAACGAGGCCGTCACTCTCTGGGCCGCCGGCCACGAGACGACCTCCACGGCGCTGACCTGGGCGTTCCACCTGCTCGCCCGTGCGCCCGAGGCCCGCGCCCGCCTTGAGGCCGAACTTCAGGAGGTGCTGGCCGGGCGCCCGCCCGCCATCGACGACTACGAGCGCCTCACCTGGACCCAGCAGATCATCAAGGAGGCGATGCGGCTCTACCCGCCGGTGTGGCTCATCCCCGCCGTCGCCCGCGAAGGCGCCACGCTGGGCGGCACCCGCATCCCGGCCGGCACCATCGTCTGGTGCAGTACGTGGACCACGCACCGGGACCCCCGCTGGTTTCCGGAGCCCGACCGGTTCCGCCCGGAACGCTGGGACGCCGACGCCCCCGACGTGGTGCCCGACCACGCCTGGTACCCGTTCGGCGGGGGCCCGCGCACCTGCCTCGGCGCCCGCTTCGCCCAGGTCGAGGCGGCCCTGGTCCTCGCCACGCTCGCCCAGCGCTTCCACCTCGACCTGCCCGACGCGGAGGTACCCCCACGCGCGGGCCTGCTCCTGCAGCCGGCCACCCCGCTCCACGCGACCCTGCGAGGGGTCAACCGGCAACCAGCTCCTGCCGGTTGACCTGGCCATGTTCCTCATCGCTCATCGAGCGGCGGGGGCTTCGCGCTGCGGGGATCCGGGCCGTGTCAAACCGCATGCGCGGTCGAGCCCGGTCCGGATACGGTGACGGAGCAGGGGCGCCCGGTGCGTAGGAAATGGGTACTTCGGTTTCAGTGGTCCGGGTTCGAGCCCCGGCAGCCGGGAGCGATCCCGGTCGTGGTGTAAGCAGCACTCTGGATTAATGCACCCATGGCCGATCCTGATCTCGGGCGCCCCCTGCCCGCCCGTGGCCATCCGTCCATTCTCTGACTATGGTCAGAGAATGGACGCAGGGCAGATCGAGCAGGTACGCCGCTTCAACCGCACCGTCACCGAACGCGTGGGGGTGCTCCACGACCGCTACCTCGGCCGCGACCGCCCCATCGGCGAGGCCCGGCTCCTCTGGGAGATCGGCGAGCAGGGGCAGGACGTACGGGGACTGCGCGAGCGCCTCGGGCTCGACTCCGGGTACGTCAGCCGGCTGCTGCGCTCCCTGGAGCGCGACGGGCTCGTGACGGTCGAGCCGCAGCCCCGGGACCGGCGGGTGCGCACCGTCAAACTCACCGACGCCGGCCGCGCGGAGCGCGCCGTGCTCGACCGGCGCAGCGACGAGCTGGCGGGCTCCCTCATCGAGCCGCTCAACACCGCCCAGCGCGCCCGACTGGTCGCCGCCATGGCCGAGGTCGACCGGTTGCTGACCGCCGCGACGGTCATGGTGGACGCCGTCGACCCGGACAGTCCCGACGCCAAGGACTGTCTGCGCGCGTACTTCACCGAGTTGCAGGAGCGCTTCGACACGGGCTTCGACCCGGCGATGAGCCTGCTGCCCGACGCCGGTGAACTCCGGCCTCCGCACGGCCTGTTCCTCGTGGCCCGGATGCACGGCGAGCCCATCGGGTGCGCGGGTCTGAAGCTGCCGGCCGGCGCCCCGGCCGAGATCAAGCGCATGTGGGTGGCGCCCGCCGCACGGGGCCTCGGCCTCGGCCGCCGGTTCCTGGCCGAACTGGAGGCCCGGGCCGTCGAGCGCGGCCGCGACGTACTGCGCCTGGACACGAACAAGGCACTCAGCGCCGCGATCGGCCTGTACCACTCGTGCGGATTCGAAGAGGTTCCCGCCTTCAACGACGAGCCCTACGCTCATCATTGGTTCGAGAAGCGCATCTGCGGGACCTCGTCTCGCTGAGATCGCGCCGGACGGTCCAGCCCCCTGTTCCATCGAACGCCCTGGAGTGTGAGGCGTGAGTCGCTTCCGTCATGAGCAGTACTGCGCCGCGATCGTGGAGCAGACCGAGCTGTTGAGGTCCCTCATCGAGGGGGCGGACCTGACGGTGGACGTACCGTCCTGCCCCGGGTGGAACGTCGGCCAGTTGCTGCGGCATCTCGGGGGTGCCCAGCGGTGGGCCGAGGAGGTCGTGCGGACCCGCGCGGCGGGGCCCGTACCGGACGCGCACTTCCGTGACCTGTCCGCCTACACCCATGAGGACCCCGCCGTGGTCGGTCCCTGGCTCGTGGAAGGCGCCGGACGGCTGGCGCGGACGCTGCGCGAGGCCGGGCCCGACGCACCGCTGTGGACGCCGGTGCCCGACGGCACTCCCGCGTTCTACGCCCGCCGCTTCACGCACGAGACGGCCGTCCACCGCGCCGACGCCACGCTGGCCCTCGGCGCCGAGTACGCCCTCGACGAGGCGGTCGCCGCCGATGCCATGGACGAGTGGATGGAACTCGGCTCCCTGCCCTTCCACTTCGAGGTGCACCCCTGGATGCGAGAGCTGCTCGGTGAGGGCCGGACCATCCAACTCCTGGCCACGGACGCCGAGTCGGAGGGCGGACCGGCATGGCTGGTCGATCTCACCGGCGAGACCATCACCTGGCGCCGGGCACCCGAGAAAGCCGCCGTCACGGTGCGCGGCCCGCTGACCGAGCTGCTCCTCGCCGTCTACAAGCGACGCCCCGTCCCTGGGGAACGCCTCGAAGTCCTTGGCGATGCGAAGCTGCTCGACTTCTGGCTGGAGCGCGTCAGCTTCGGGTAGCCGGGTGATGGACGCCGATACGGGCCGGAGGCCTCGGTGTTGGCCCGTGGCCGAGCGGCCAAGCCCTCAGCCGCGCTGCGCCGCGATCAGTTCCGCCGCCTCCTCGTCCGTGGCCACCGAGGGCGGGGATCCCTCCAGCGGCTTGCGGGCCGTCTCCTTCATGGCGAGCGCGGCCACCAGACCGACCAGACCGGCCAGCATCGTGTAGAACGCGGGCATCAGGTCGTTGCCGGTAGCTCCGATCAAGCCCTGGACCACCAGCGGCGTCGTGCCGCCGAACAGCGATACAGAGATGTTGAACCCGATGGAGAGCGAGCCGTAACGGATCGCGGTCGGGAAGAGCGCGGGCAGCGCCGACGACATCGTGCCCAGGTAGCAGACCAGGGCGAGACCGAGGGCGAGGAGCCCGGCGAAGATCGCGGCCGTACCGCCCTGCTTGATCAGCAGGAAGCTGGGCACCGCGAGCACGATGAAGCCCAGCGAGCCGCCGATGAGGACCGGCCTGCGGCCCACCTGGTCGGAGAGCCGGCCGACGGAGTTGATGAGCGCCATCAGGACGATCATCACGACCACGATGGACATCAGCCCGCCGGTCTCGTCGAAGCCGAGCGTCGAGAGGTACGTCGGCATGTACGACAGCAGCATGTAGTCGGTGATGTTGAACGCGGCGACCAGCGCCAGGCACAGCAGCATCGCCCGCCCGTTGCCGAAGAGGATGCGCTTGAGCGGCACCTTCTCGTGCTCGGCCGCGGGCGAGCCCGCCTCCTCCAGCTTCTTGAACGCGGGTGACTCGTCGAGCTTCAGGCGCAGGTAGAGGCCGACAATCCCGAGAGGGCCCGCCACCAGGAACGGGATCCGCCAGCCCCACTGCTGCATCGCGTCGTCGCTGAGCAGCAGGGTGAGAGCGGTCACGAGCGAGGCGGCCACGGTGTAGCCGATCAGCGTGCCGAACTCCAGGAAGGAGCCCCAGAACCCGCGGCGCTTGTCCGGCGCGTACTCCGCGATGAAGGTTGCGGCCCCGCCGTACTCGCCGCCGGTCGAGAAGCCCTGCACCATGCGGCAGAGGATCAGCAGGACGGGCGCCCAGACGCCGATCGTCGCGTAGCTCGGGATCAGGCCGATGGACAGCGTCGCCGCGGCCATCATGATCATGGTGAGAGCCAGGATCTTCTTCCGGCCGACCCGGTCGCCGAGCGGCCCGAAGAACATGCCGCCGAGCGGCCTCACCAGGAACGCCGCGGCGAACGTCGCCAGTGACGCGATGACCTGCATGGTGTCTCCGGCGCCGGAGAAGAACACCTTGCCGATGATCACGGCGAGGTAGGAGTACACCCCGAAGTCGAACCACTCCATGGCGTTGCCCAGCGCCGTGGCCTTGACCGCGCGCTTGACGGCGGCCTCGTCCGTGACGGTGATGTCCGAGCGGCGCAGCACCGGATTGCGTCTGCGGTGGACCGCCCGGAACAGCGAACGGTGCCTGGCTACTGCCTCGGGCGGATGATCCTCGGTGCTCAGCACGCAGCGACTCTTTCGTTAGGCGATTTCGGCGACAGTAGGGCGCGCCCTACATGGAACTACTTCGATGCGACGCGGTTGCGCGGTGAAAGTCCCCACTCGCCGGACCTAAGTCCCGGGGCGGTCCCGGGGCTCAGGTCCCCCATCGCAGCAAAAGGGACTCCTGGAGCCGGGGTGCCGCGGGAGCGGGAGGTGGGCCGAACTCCGTGGAATTCCAGCGGAGTTCTCCCCTCTCGGCACTGGATATTTCCGGCCCTGCGGTTGCGGGCACGTATTTCCGGCCACGCACAACGCGAGTCGCGGCACGCAAAGGCGAGCGTGACGCGACACGTCCGCGCCACGCTCGCCACATTCTGCTCTCAGTCGGCGCCTCAGTCCTTCATGGCGTCCTTGGCCTTCTCCTTGGCCTGGCGGGCATCACCCTTGGCCTGGTCGATACGCCCTTCCGCGGTGCGGCGCTCATTGCCCACCATGCGCCCGAGCGCTTCCTTTGCCTTGCCCTTGGCCTGCTCGGCCTTTGCCTTGGCCTTCTCGTCGCGCGACATGGAAATACCTCCACATGCGGTCGATCGCGTAATCCGACATAGATACGCATCGCCGTTCCAGCGGATCTTAAACAGGCGGACTACGTAAAAGATGGTGGAGTCTCGGCGAGGGCCCGCAGGGCTTGGGCGGTGAAGTCGTCGAGGGGGTAGAACAGCTCGATGGCGAGTTCCGAGAGTGTCACGTCGGCCGGGGCCCCGAACGTGGCCATGGTGCCGAACAGGGACAGCTCGCCGAACGGGGTACGGACCCGCAACGGCACCTGGATCGGGCTCGGCCGCGCTTGCGGGTCCTCGGGCCCGGCCGTCTCCTCGCCCGGCAGCGCCGGGTAGCCGCTCACCTCCTCGTACAGCGTCCGGAGATCCGTGTCGCCGGTGGCGTGCACCTGGCGCTGGAGCCGTTCGAGGAAGAGCGCCCGGACCTCGCCGAGGTTGGCGAGACGTGCGGCGAGCCCGTCGGGGTGGAGAGTCAGGCGGTACACGTTCGGCCGGGGTTCCAGCAGGTGGGCCGGTATGCCGTCCATGAGGACGGCCATGGCCCGGTTGCCGGTCAGCACGTTCCAGCAGCGGTCGACAACCACGGCGGGGTACGGCTCGTGCGCGTTCAGCATCGTGTCGAGCGCGGACCTGACCGCCGCCATGTCCTCGTCGTCGAGGCTGCTCTCGCGGTAGGCGGGCGCGTAACCAGCCGCCACCAACAGGGTGTTGCGCTCACGCAAGGGGACGTCCAGGGCGGTGGAGAGGCGGAGCACCATCGTCCGGCTCGGGTGCGCGCGGCCGGTCTCCACGCAGGACAGATGCCGGGCCGATGTGTCGGCGAGGAGGGCGAGTTCGAGCTGGCTGAGCCTGCGACGGCGACGCCACTCCCGTATCAGGATCCCTATTCGAGACTGCTGCTGGACATCCATGATCGCGAGAATATCCGGGCCCGGATCAAGGCGGCCATGACCTCGGAGGTCATTGAGGTCATGGCCCCGCGATGCCACGGTCTCCTTACGACCGAGGCCGGTTCAGGCCCGGCCCCCACCCAGAGGAGCCCCTGTGAGCACTCCCGCCATGACCGCGCAGAGCCCGGCCGCCGACCGCGCGGGGCCGGACCACCTGCGTACGACCCTGCGCATCGACAGCTGGAGCACGGCGGTCTTCGGTGTCGTCATGCTGGTCGGCGGCAAGTGGCTCAGCGACCCGCTCGGGCTGCCGACCACGTGGTCCGTGCCCTTCGGGGTCGCCATGCTGGGCGGGGCCGCGGCGCTGGCCCTCGTCGTCGGCTATCCGAAGATCCCCTTCCGCCTCGCTGCGACCGTCGTTGTGGGCAACATCCTGTCCTGTGTGGCGCTCGTCCTCCTGGCGTTCACGGACGTCGTGCCGCTCACCGGCCTGGGGCGCGGGTTCATGGCGATCGGAGCGGTGGTCGTCGCGGTCTTCGCCGAGTTCGAGCTCGTGGGCCTGCGGCGTTCTTCGTCCAGCCGGTGAACCACCCCTCGTTGCTTGCCACTTCGGCCGGATCGAGCCGCTGTCGCATGCGGCCGGTCTGGCGCATGCTGGCGGTGAGGGCGGGGGAGGGGGATGGTCGTGGCGCGCGACAAGGCCCGGTCGGGGCGATCCGTACCGCCGGCCGCGCTGTTCACGGTCGGCGGCTGGGTGCTGCGCGTCGTGGGGCTCGGCTGCGCGGTCGCCGGCTTCGCCCGCTGGAAGTCCGCGTCCCGGCCCGGCCCCTATTTCGAGCCTCCCGCTTGGTGGCAGACGTACGTGCTCTTCCCGCTCCTCCTGACCGGCGGAGGCCTGCTCTTCCTGCTCGGCCAGCAGGCGGGGGTGCAGGGCCGACGCAGGCGCGCGGCCCCCGTCCGCCCCGCTGAACTGGCGGCGCGGTCGTTCGTCCTCTACCTGCGGCCTTTCGAGGACGACCGGCGCCGGGCCGGCCTGGAGGAGTCCCGCGCGCGGGGCATCGGCAGCGTCTTCTCGTTCCTGTACGTCTCCGGGCTGACCGAGGAGGAGCAGCTGACCCGGGTCCTGGCGCCGGTCGCCCCGGTCGTCGCCGTCGGCGAACCGGGCGAACGCCTCCCGCTGGCGGGGGCGCGCCGGTTCTACCTGCCGCTGGACGACTGGCAGGACACGGTGAGTCAACTCATGGGCAGGGCGCGGCTCGTCGTGCTCACGGCCGGGCTGACCGCCGGGGTCCTGTGGGAGATCGGTGAGGCCGCGCGCAAGCTGCCGCCGGAGCGCCTCGTCGTCCTCGTCCCGATGGACCCCGAAGCGTACGAGACGTTCCGGGCCCGGGCCGGCGAGACGATGCCCAGGAAGCCGGACGGAAAACCGCAGCTGGAACTCCCGGAATGGCCGGCGGATTCCACCGGCAAACGCGTCCACGAGAGGGTGTTCACGGGGGCGATCTGGTACGGGACGCAGGGCGAGCCCCATTTCGTGAGGCTCGGCCTGCCGACCAGGCGCATGGCCTCCCGAGCCGGGCTCCGTATTGCCCTCCGGGAGGGGCTTTGCCCCGTCATCGATCGCGCTCGCCCCGGTCGGCACCGGTAGCCACGCCGAGTGCCGGGCCCACGGCCGACACCTCAAATGCCGGGACGTCGCCCCCGTCCGCCGGACGTAGAGGACGCCCTTTCTGCCTGCCAACTCCTCAGTTGTGACGCGGAGTTGGCCCCGCTTCTTGTGGCTCAGGGCGCCTGGAGCTGGGTCAGTGTCCGGCGCAGTTCCTCGCGCAGGGTGCGTCCCGCCGCCTCGGGGTCGCCCTCGGCGATGGCGTCCACCAGGGCGGCATGCCCGGCCTCCGAATGGTCCGGCTCCTTGGTCCGCAGGTCGAGGAGCTCCACGAGGTCGATCAGACCCTGGCGCAGCGCGGGGACGAATTCGGCGAACAGAGCGGTGAGGACGGGGTTGTGCGCCGAGGCAACGACGGCGGCGTGCAGGGCGATGTCGGCGTCGACGAACTCCGCGTTGCTGCCGCTCAGGGCGCTGCGGCGCCCGGCAAGCGCCGATTTCATGGCGGTGAGGTCTTCTTCGGTGCGCCGCAGGGCGGCCAGTTGGGCCGCCTCGACCTCCATGACCATACGGACCTCGTAGACATCGGCCACGGCCGCCCGGCGGAGCTGGGTGGACCAGTCCTCCTTGGGTTTGGTCGCGATGACGAAGACGCCGGAGCCTTGGCGCGCCTGTACAAGCCCCGCCCCGGCCAGTGCGCGCAGGGCTTCGCGCACCGTCGAGCGTCCCACGCCGAGCAGCTGCGCCAGGGAGGTCTCGCCGGGGAGCTTCGTCCCGACGGGCCATTCCTCCCCGACGATCTGTTCGCGCAGCCGGGCGGTCGCCTGCTCGACCAAGGGAGTTGCCCGCAGAGCACCCAACGGCATCCGGGGTCACCTTCTTTCAGTTCTCAGGTTGTCTGAGGAGTTCAACTGTGGTTACTGTACCGGCATGTTGCTGCGCGAGCTTCTCCTCGGCTGCCGCTGCGGGGTCTGACACGACCGGCACCCCGCAGCGGGTGTCGGGCTGCGCCGGTCGCCATCTGGCCGACTGAAAGAAGCTCCGTTTCATGACTGCGTCTCATGGCTTCGTCCAGCACGAGGATGTCTCCCGCGCTCCGCGCCCGTCCGCCGCCGTACCGCAGGGCGCTCCCGCCTGGAATCCGCAGCGCCCGAGCGCGATGCCGCACCACCGCTACCGGCCCGCGCACGAGCGGGTCGCGCTGCCGCTGACCGACCGGACCTGGCCGTCGCGGCGGCTGAAGCAGGCCCCATTGTGGGTGCCGGTCGACCTGCGCGACGGCAACCAGGCGCTCGCCGAACCCATGGACACCGAGCGCAAGCGCCGGATGTTCGACCTCCTGGTCACCATGGGGTTCAAGGAGATCGAGGTCGGCTACCCCTCGGCGAGCCAGACCGACTTCGATTTCGTACGCCATCTGGTGACGAGCGGCGCCGTGCCCGAGGACGTGACCATCTCCGTCTTCACCCCGGCCCGCCGCGACCTGATCGACCGGACCATCGACTCCATCGAGGGGCTGCCGCGCACCTTGGTCCACCTCTACACCGCCACCGCGCCGGTGTGGCGGGATGTGGTTCTGGGGCGTTCCCGGACGGAGGTGCACCAACTCATCCTCGACGCCGGGACGCATCTGATGCGGCGGGCCGAGCAACTGAGGGGCACGGACGTCCGGTTCGAGTTCTCCCCGGAGGTCTTCAACCTCACAGAGCCGGACTTCGTCCTGGAGGTCTGCGACAGCATGACCGAGCTGTGGGAGGCGAGCCCGGACCGCCCCGTGGTGCACAATCTGCCGGCCACGGTCGAGATCGCCACGCCCAATGTGTATGCGGACCAGATCGAGTACATGCACCGCCATCTGGCCCGGCGCGACTCGGTCATCCTGTCCGTGCACCCCCACAACGACCGGGGGACCGGTGTCGCCTGCGCCGAACTCGCGGTCCTGGCCGGGGCTCAGCGCGTGGAGGGCTGCCTCTTCGGCAACGGTGAGCGGACCGGCAACGTCGACCTGGTCACGCTGGCCCTGAACCTGTACGCGCAGGGTGTGAACCCGATGATCGACTTCTCCGACATCGACGCGGTACGCGAGGTGGTCGAGCACTGCAACCGGCTGCCGGTCCACCCGCGGCACCCTTATGCCGGTGACCTCGTCCACACCGCCTTCTCCGGCACACACCAGGACGCCATTTCCAAGGGCATGGCCCACCATGCGAAGCGGGCGGCGGAGCTGGGCGTCCTGCCGGCGGAGGCACCCTGGGAGGTCCCGTACCTGCCCATCGACCCGAGTGACATCGGGCGTACGTATGAGGAAGTCATCCGCATCAACTCCCAGTCCGGCAAGGGCGGTATCGCCCACCTGCTGCACACCCACCACGGCCTGGACCTGCCCAAGGCCATGCGTCCGGACTTCTCCCGCACGGTGCAGCGGGCCACCGACGCCAGCGGCCGGGAGCTCTCCCACAAGGACCTGTGGGAACTGTTCCGCACCACCTACATCACACCCGGTGTGGACGGGCGTCTCACCCTGGCGTCCTGGGAGACGGGTGAAGTGCGCCCGGGCGAGCACGAGTTCACCTGTGTCCTGCGTACGGACGGGGAGGAGCGCACGCTGGACGGAACCGGCAACGGGCCGCTGTCGGCCTTCACCGGCGCCCTCGCGACGGCCGGGATCACGGTCGACATCCTCACCTACGCCGAGCACTCCACAGGCACCGGACCGGGCAGCCCCGCTGTCGCCTATGCCGAATGCCGGGTGGGTGACGACATCTGCTGGGGCGCGGGCTGGGACACCTCCATCCTCTCCGCGTCGGTCCACGCGGTCATGGCCGCCGTCAACCGTGCCCGGAAGGGCTGACCATGGGCGCGACTCCGGTGATCCGGGTACGGAACGTCGACATCGTCCGCGAAGGCAATCCCATTCTGCGCGACGTCTCGCTGACGGTACGGCCGGGAGAACACTGGGCGCTGCTCGGCGCCAACGGCGCGGGCAAGAGCACGCTGCTCAGCCTTCTGGGAGCGCTCGTGCACCCCACCCGGGGCACGGTCGAGGTGCTGGGGCACGCACTGGGCCGGGTCGACATGCGCCACCTGCGCACGTACATCGGCCATGTCGACCCTCGGCATGAGCTGCGCTCCCCTCTCAGGGTCCGTGACGTCGTACTGACTGGGCTGACGAATACGAGTGAGTGGGTGCCGCGCTGGACGCCCACGGCGGAGCAGGCTGCGCGGGCCGAGGAACTCATCGCCCTGCTCGGCCTCGGCGAACGCCGCGAGGCGCGATGGCCGACCCTGTCCCAGGGCGAACGAGGCCGGACGCTGATCGCCCGAGCCCTCATGCCCGGACCCCGGCTGCTCCTGCTCGACGAACCGGCGACCGGTCTCGATGTCGCCGGACGGGAGCAGCTCATCGAGCGCGTGGACGCGCTCCAACTCGCGGACCAGGAGCTGTCGTCGGTCCTGGTCACCCACCACCTGGAGGAGCTCCCGCCGGGCACGACCCACGTGCTGCTCCTGCGCGAAGGCCGTGCACTGGCCTCCGGCCCGGCGCAGGACGTTCTGACCAGCGACCGGGTGAGCGCGTGCTTCGCCCACCCGATCCACCTCACCCGCACGGACGGCCGCTGGAGCGTGCGGGCGGGGCGGACACCCCCTAGGGAGCGGGTGGGCTGACGGGGCGAGCCGAGGGGCGCGAACGGCCGCCCCTCGGCTAGCCCCGGCCCTCGTGGTCGTACACGGTCACCGGTATGTTCCGGGCGGCCAGCCGCTCCATGATCAGCGGTTCCACCCTGGACCACCTGCCGCCGGCCAGCCCGCAGCCGATCCTTGGCATGTGGACCGAGGCGCCGAGCTCAAGGGCCTTGTCGGCGACGACGCCGAGGGCCGTGTCGATGGCTTCGTACCGCACGGGCACCCCCTTGCTGCCCGTGCGCATGCCGCGCTGTCCCACCATGTTCGCCACCCACACGTATGGGGTGACCTGAACGAACTGCACTGCCCCCAGGCCGAATTCGTTGCCCGCCCGCTCGCGGTGCCAGCGCCGGTAGGCCGCCTCCGGCTCGGGCCACCGGCGCGATATCGAGACGACGAAGCCCTTGCCCCAGCCGCCGAGGTCGTTGCACACATGCGCGATCAGCTTGACGCCCTTGCCCTGGGGCGTAGTGGCGTCTCCCCGTGTGTAGATGATCCCCGTCATGCCACCACCGTACGAGGCGGCACTGACAACGAGCCGGACCGCTGCCCGGACAGGGGGCCACGGCCGCAAAACGGTTTGACCGGCGGCAGCGCCCGGCGGTGGGATGGCGACCCATGAGCGCAGAGCGGATGCACCCCGGCCAGTACCCTCTGGACGACGATCTGGTACGGGCGCTGATCGCCGGGCAGTTGCCGCAGTGGGCCGGGCTCGCGGTGGAGCGGTTTCCGTCCGGCGGGACCGTCAACGCCATGTATCGCCTGGGCGACGACATGGTCGTGCGACTGCCGCTGGTCGAGGGCGGGGCCTCGGACGTAGCGCTGGAGCGGGAGTGGCTGCCCCGTCTCGCGCCCCTGCTGCCCACCGCCATTCCCGAGGTGGTCGGCTTCGGGCGGCCCGCCGAGGGGTATCCGTGGCCGTGGTCGGTGTATCGGTGGCTGGGCGGGACGAACCCCGAGGCCGGAGCGCTCGCAGAGCCCTCGCTCCTTGCCGAGGATCTCGCCGGGTTCGTGACCGCGATGCGGAGCATCGACCTGCCGGGAGCCCCAACTGCGCATCGCGGAGGCACAGTCGGCTTGCTCGACACCGAGACCCGCGCCGCGATCGAGCACCTGCGTGCCCTCCCTCAGGAGGGCATCGACTGCGATGCCGTGACCGCCGTGTGGGAGGACGCCCTGCGGGCCCCGGACTGGGACGGACCGCCGGTGTGGCTGCACGCCGATCTCATGCCGGGCAATCTCCTGGTGGACGCGGGCAGACTCACCGCGGTGATCGACTTCGGGTGCCTGGGGACGGGCGACCCGGCCTGCGATCTGTTCCCCGCCTGGAACCTGCTCCCGGCCGATGCGAGGCAGGTCTTCCGCGAGGCGGTCGATGTCGATGACGCGACCTGGAACCGCGGCCGGGCGCGAACGCTCTCCCAGGCGCTGATCGCGCTGCCCTACTACCGCACGACGAACCCGGCGATGGCCCACAACGCCCGCCATGTGATCCGCGCTGTGATGGGTGGGTAACTGGCAGGCTCTGTACGGGAGTTGATGGCAGGCGGCTGTGCCCCGGGCGGTCGCCGACCTGCCCGGGACACAGCACGGCCGGCTCAGGCGAGCGGCTTCTCCAGTACGGACTTGCGGTGGCTGAACGTCTCGATCGAGTAGCGGCCGTGGTAGCTGCCCATGCCGCTCTCGCCGACCCCGCCGAACGGCAGGTCGGAGACGGTCAGATGGGCGAGCGGCAGGCCGAACCCGAGGCCTCCCGACGAGGTCTCGGCGGCCAGGCGTTCGCGCGTGGTGTCCGAGTCGGTGAAGGCGTACAGGGCCAGCGGCTTGTCGCGGTCGTTGATGAACTCGATGGCCTCGTCGAGGCCCGGCACGGTGACGACCGGCAGGATCGGGCCGAAGATCTCCTCCTGCATGACCGGGGACTTGGGATCGACGTCGGCCAGGACGGTGGGCGCGATGTATTTGGTGGCCCGGTCGGTGGCGCCGCCGGTCACGGCACGGCCCGAGCCGAGCAGCGAGCTGAGCCGGTCGAAGTGCCGCTCGTTGACGATCCGGCCGTACTCCTTCGAGCTCTGCGGATCGGTGCCGAAGAGTGCCTCGACGGCGCGGGCGAACAGGGGCTCCAGGGCGCGCGCGGTCTCCGGATCGGTCAGGACGTAGTCGGGCGCGACACAGGTCTGGCCGGCGTTGAGGAACTTGCCCCGGGCCAGCCGGTCGGCGACGACGGACAGGTCGGCGCCGCGGTCGACGAACGCCGGGGACTTGCCGCCCAGTTCGAGAGTGACCGGGGTGAGGTGTTCGGCGGCGGCCCGCATCACGATGCGTCCGACCACGCCGTTGCCGGTGTAGAAGATGTGGTCGAAGCGCTCGGCGAGCAGCGCGGTGGTCTCGGGTACGGCGCCTTCGACGACGGCGACCGCGGAGGTGTCGAGGTACTGCGGCAGCAGACGGGCGATGGCCGCGGAGGCGGCGGGGGCCAGCTCGCTGGGCTTGACGACGACCGCGTTGCCGGAGGCCAGCGCGCCGAGCATCGGCGTCAGGAGGAGCTGGACCGGATAGTTCCAGGGGGCGATGACGAGGACCACGCCCAGCGGGTCGTACTGCGTCCGGGCCGTCGCGTCCGCGCCGAGATGCGCCGGAACCGGGGCGGACTCCGGCCGCAGCCACTCGGCGAGGTGCTCCAGGGTGTGGTCGATCTCGCGAAGGGTGAAGTCGATCTCGGTCCGGAAGGCTTCGGTCGGGCTCTTGCCCAGGTCGGCGTGGAGGGCTTCCGCGAGCTCGGCACCGTGGGCCGTGAGCATCTCGCGGAGCCGGCGCAGCTGGGTGGTGCGCCACTCGACGGGCTTGGTGCGGCCGGAGCGGAAGGTGGCGCGCAGCCGGGCGACGGTCTCGGCGGGCTGTTCGGGGGTGTGGTCGTTCACGGTGCCTCGCTGATCAGTGACCTGGCCGCCGGGAGGGCGGTGAGGTCGGGCCGATGGGTTCGATGCATATGGCAACCATTGAGGTTCGCCAATAAATTCCGGATCGATGAACATCGGCGGAAATTACTTTGCGTGACTGTGCGGGTACGGGGCAGTGGCTCGCGTCGAGGCTACATGTGGGGTTGGCCGTAGTACCGCGCGAACTGCTCCAGGTAGGAGGGCTCACCGGCGTGCTTGGCCGCGTCGTACTCGGGGGCGCGTTTGATCTGGTCCTTGGTGCGGTTCACGTGGACCGTCCGGTTGGTGGCGTCGATGCGCTCGATGGTCCCGACGGGCAGGAGTACGTGTTTGCCGAAGATCCACCCTCCGGTATCGACCACGAGGTGCGCGACGTCGGTCGCCTCGGAGTGCTTGTCGATCTTCCCGATGTGTCCGTCGGTGGCCTCCACCCGGTAGCCGACGAGGTCAACTCCCGCCCGGTATCCGGCAGTTGGCTGAAACTTCCAGATTTCGTCGCTCACCATCGTGCCTCTCCGGTGCGGGTGGTCGGGCCGTTGCCGATTGCCGTGAACGTACGTCGGTGGCGCGCGTGCTGCACCTCGGCCCACTTCCCGCACGGTTACTCGGTGTGACGCTCCGGGGTGCGAAACATGCGGATGTGGGGTCACGATGGGAGGCGCTCCAGGGCCGGCCGTCCGACGGTGACACCGGCGCCCGGAGGGGCGTCGACGCCGCCACACCTTCCTCGTCCTTCGTCCGATCCCGGAGCACATGATGCTGTCGCCCCATTGGTACGTCGTCCATGAACTCCTGGCTCTCCTGCGCAGCCGGGAACGCAGGGCCGCCCAGTCGCCGTGGGACGCCCGCGCACTCCAGGCGCGGGACGACGCGGCGTACACCCTGTGCGTCCTGATGGGGGAGCGGACCAGGGCCGCCGCCGTGGAAGCGGCCGAGCGCTACCTCGCCCGCAGCCGCGGCGTGGTGCTGCCGAACGTCGCTCTGGCGCCGGACCGGGCTCTCTGACGCGGGCGGGTCATGCCCTCGTCGGGAGATAGGGTCCGGGGCCCTTCAGGGTGCGGTGGATGGGGACGGTCGCCGTGTGGCGCAGACCCGGCAGGGCGGCCACCGACTCGGTGAGGTAGCGGTAGAAGAGCTGTGCCGTCGCGACATCGATGCTGGCGTACAGATTGGCCGTGCCGGTCACGGCGGCGGCGAAGGACACCTCCGGGTGCGCGGCGAGCGCCTCGCCCGCCTCCGCCAGCCGCGACGGGTCGACCTCCAGCCACAGGGCCGCCCGGAAGTTCCGCTGCAGAACGTCCGGGTGGTACTCGACGTCGAAGTAGAGGACCCCGGCCGCTCTGAGTTCCGCGATGCGGCGGCGCACCGTCGAGGGGGACAGGCCGGTCGCGGCGGCCAGTTCACCGGGCGCCGCCCGGCCGTCCCGCGCCAGCAGATCGAGCAGCTGCCGGTCGCCGGCGTCCAGCGTCACCCAGGGCGTGTCGGCCGTGGCCTGCTCCGGGGCGCCGGAAGGCGTGAGCTGCGCGACCTGCGCGGCCGTCAGGGGTCCGCTCTTGTTGATGGTGCTGAGGTCCTGACCGAAGAAGACGTGCAACAGGCAGTGCGCCGAGACATCCACCACCTGAGGTGTGCGCGGCAGCTTCTGCAGAAGCGGTGACTCCTCCATCCCGGGACCGCGCGTCCGCACCGAGCAGGAGATCTCGGTGCCGCCCGAGCTGAGGTTGACCCACGTCGTGTCCGTGCGCCGTGCCATCGCCTCGCCGATCGAAGCCGCCGCATCGGGTGTGCACCGTACGCGCACGACCCAGGGTGAGTCGCCGAGCCGCTGCGGGTCGGTCAGGCCCAGAACCCGGAGCTTGCCCGCGGAGCGCAGTCGGGACCAGCGGCGGGCGGCCGTCTGGTCGGACACCCCGAGAGCATCGGCGATCTCCCGGAACGAGGCCCGGCCATTGATCTGAAGGGCGTGCGCGAGCGCCAGGTCCTCCTCCGACAATGCGCGATCCGCACGGCTCAGAGTGTCGAGATACGTCTTCATGGAACCCATGATGTCGGATCCGCGCACATCACCGTCCCTGGCTCATGGGAATCGCCTGCGGTGTCCAAGACTCGTTCACAGGGGCCACGCCGCCGTCGCGGCCGCCTTTCCGGCCCCCCGAAACATGCTCGATCCGATCGGAGAAACCTGACATGCGCAAGTGGTGGCCCCTGACGGCGGTCTGCCTTGGCGCCTTCATCCTGCTGGTGGACGTGACCATCGTGAACGTGGCACTGCCCAGCATGGCTGACGACCTCGGCGCCTCATTCACCTCGCTGCAATGGGTGATCGACGGATACGCCCTGGCCCTCGCCGCCCTGCTCCTGGCCTCCGGCTCCCTGGCGGACCGATTCGGCCACCGGCGGTCCTATGTCTACGGCCTGGCACTCTTCGCCGCGGCCTCCCTGGTGTGCGGCCTCGCGCCGAGCGTGGACGTGCTGATCGCCGCCCGCGTGGTGCAGGGCATCGGCGGCGCCGCCATGTTCGCCACGGCCCCCGCCCTCCTGCTCACCTCGTACCAGGGCAGGGACCGGGGCACGGCCTTCGGGGTGTGGGGCGCGGCCAACGGCGCCGCCGCCGCGGCGGGCCCGCTGCTCGGCGGTCTGCTCACCGAGCACATCAGCTGGCCGACGATCTTCTGGGTCAACCTGCCCGTCGCGGCCGTCGCCATCGCCATGACCCTGCGCGTGGTCCGGCCCGACCGGCCTCGTGCGGCAGCCGCGAAGACCCGTATCGACATCCCCGGTGCGACGGCCTTCACCGTCGCCGCCGGCAGCCTCACCTATGGACTCATCCGTGGCGGGGAGGCGGGCTGGACCGCGGCCGAGACCCTGGCGACGTTCGCCGTCACCGCACTGGCGCTCGTCGCGTTCGTGGTGATCGAGCACCGTACGGCCCGACGCGGCGGCGCGCCGATGCTGGATCTGGCACTGCTGCGCCGCCCGTCGTTCGCGGGTCTGATGAGCGGTGCGCTGCTGCTCCAGGGCAGCGCGTTCGGCTGTCTGGTCCTGGTCTCGCTGTGGCTGCAGTCCGTACTGGGGCTCAGCCCGGTCGCGGCGGGTCTTGCCCTGACCCCGCTGGCCGCGGCGTCCTTCGTCGTCGCCGTCTTCGCCGGGCGGCACATCCAGCGCCTTGCCCCGCGTGTGCCGATCGGCGCGGGTCTGCTGCTTGTCGCGGCGGGCATGCTGGTGCTGCGGGCCGGGATGACCGCGGACGCGGGGCGGGCCTCGCTTCTGTGGGGCCTCGTGGTCACCGGGGTAGGCGTGGGTCTGGCCACGCCGGTGCTCGTCTCGGCCGCGACCTCGACCGTGCCGCCCCAGCGGGCGGGCATGGCGGGCGGTGCGGTCAACACGTTCCGCCAGCTGGGCATGACCCTGGCCATCGCCGTCCTCGGCGCGGTCTTCACCAGCCGTGCGGCCACCCTGCTCGATGCCTCCGGCACCATGCCGGACGCCGACAAGGGGGCGGGCGCGCTGGCCGCGGGCCAGGCACAGCACCTCGTCGACGCGGCGCCCGCCGCGCACCACGACGCGGCGCGGCACCTCGTGCACCAGGCCTTCGCAAGCGGCCTCGACCGGGTGTTCCTGCTGTCGGCGATCGCGGCGGCCTTCGGCGGGCTGATCGTCCTGGCCCTCGTACGACCGCCGAGCCGAACGACCACCGGTGTGACCGCCCCCGCGGCGGCGTCGGCGCCCCGCCCCCGACAGGACTCGGTGTCGACGGGGGTGTGAACGGTCCCGATCCCGGCCCTGTCGTTCCCTGTCGTTCAACAAGCCCTGCCCATCAGGGAGTTCGTGGTCCGACGAACACGATGACGGAGGCGACCTGCTCCCGCTTCGGGTGGGTGTCCGCGCCACCGAGACCGTAATGGGTCTCCACGCGTTCGACCACGAGTGGATGGCCGGTGCGCCACAGGGTGACGGTCTGCCCGACGGCGGGGATGGGCAACGGGCCCTCGAACATGCCGAGTTCGACCGCCTCGGCGCTGTCCGTCGTATGGACGAACGTCATGATCTGACGGGTGCGCGCGAAGTCCTGCTCGAAGTCGACCTTGTCGCGGGCGGCGAGGGTGGAGGTGATGGCGTCGGGAAGGCTCATGAGGTCATCATTGCGCGTCGCCCGCCCGCGCAGGGTCCTGAAGCCCCCGGCCGATCTCGGCCGGGGGCTTCAGGACGCCCGCGCACAGCCGTCGCGAGGGTGCGACCGAACCGGTCAGGAATGGAGAAGCGCGGCCACCGGGCCGCAATTAGCGTGGTCGTCATGAGGCACACCGGGGCGGTGTGACCCACGAATTCAGGAGCGATCATGACCACCACCGGCTCTTCCACCCAGGGCGTCAAGACCGTGCTGCACCCCGTCACCGACCTGGCGGCGGCCAAGGCCGTGTACACCGCTCTGCTCGGCGTGGCGCCGCAGAGCGACGAGCCCTACTACGTCGGCTACGAGGCCGAGGGCCAGCAGATCGGGCTTGTCCCGGGCGGCGCGGAGCAGGGCATGACCGGGCCGGTCGCCTACTGGCACGTGGCCGACATCGAGGCCAAGCTCGCCGAGGTGACCGCCGCGGGCGCCAAGGTGAAGGACTCCCCGCGCGACGTGGGCGGCGGCCGCCTGGTGGCCACCTTCACCGACCCCGACGGCAATGTCCTCGGGGTGCTCCAGGACCGATGAGCGCGGACCGCACGCCGGCCGCGGCGGCATCGCCGCCCCGGCCGGTCCCGCGGATCACGTCGGACCATTGCCGCGGCCGCGGCAACGAAGTAGAACCGTACGTACCGCCCGCCGCCGCTCGCAGCGCCGGGCGGGCCGAGTCGGGCGACACCGGCGGGGACCGCGCAGGCGGCCCGTCCCACAGATGGAGAACACGATAAGCATGGCCAAGAGGACGGACCCGCAGTCGCCCGCGCCGCACGCTGCCGACAGCCACGACCTGATCCGTGTGCACGGCGCTCGCGAGAACAACCTCAAGGACGTCAGCATCCAGATCCCGAAGCGCCGCCTCACGGTGTTCACCGGCGTCTCCGGATCGGGCAAGAGCTCGCTGGTGTTCAACACGATCGCCGCCGAATCGCAGCGGCTGATCAACGAGACGTACAGCGCCTTCGTGCAGGGCTTCATGCCGAGCCTGGCACGGCCCGAGGTCGACGTCCTTGACGGCCTGACCACCGTGATCACCGTCGACCAGCAGCGGATGGGCGCCGACCCGCGCTCCACGGTCGGCACCGCCACCGACGCCAACGCGATGCTGCGCATCCTCTTCAGCCGGCTCGGCAAGCCGCACATCGGCCCGCCCAGCGCGTACTCCTTCAACACCGCGTCGGTGAGGGCGAGCGGTGCGATCACCGTCGAGCGCGGCAACAAGACCAAGGCGCAGAAGGCGACCTTCAGCCGCACCGGCGGCATGTGCACCCGCTGCGAGGGCCGGGGCGCGGTCTCCGACATCGACCTCACCCAGCTGTACGACGACTCGAAGTCGCTCGCCGAGGGCGCGTTCACCATCCCCGGCTGGAAGTCGGACAGCCAGTGGACCGTGCAGGTCTACGCCCAGTCCGGCTTCGTCGACCCGGACAAGCCGATCCGCGAGTACACCAAGAAGGAACTGCGGGACTTCCTGTACGGGGAGCCGGTCAAGGTGAAGGTCAACGGGGTGAACCTCACCTACGAAGGCCTCATCCCCAAGATCCAGAAGTCGTTCCTGGCCAAGGACAAGGAGGCGCTGCAGCCGCACATCCGGGCCTTCGTGGAGCGCGCCGTCACCTTCACCACCTGCCCCGAGTGCGACGGCACCCGGCTCAGCGAGGGCGCCAGGTCGTCGAAGATCAAGCGGATCAGCATCGCGGACGCCTGCGCGATGGAGATCCGCGACCTGGCGGAGTGGGTACGCGGCCTCAAGGAGCCTTCGGTCGCGCCGCTGCTCACCGCACTCCAGCAGACCCTCGACTCGTTCGTCGAGATCGGCCTCGGCTACCTCGCGCTCGACCGGCCCGCGGGCACCCTGTCCGGCGGTGAGGCGCAGCGCGTCAAGATGATCCGCCACCTCGGGTCCTCGCTCACCGATGTCACCTACGTCTTCGACGAGCCGACCGCGGGCCTGCACCCGCACGACATCCAGCGGATGAACGAGCTGCTGCTCCGGCTGCGGGACAAGGGCAACACGGTGCTGGTCGTGGAGCACAAGCCCGAGATGATCGCCATCGCCGACCATGTCGTGGACCTCGGGCCCGGCGCCGGCGCGGCGGGCGGCGCGGTCTGCTTCGAGGGCACCGTGGAGGCGTTGCGAGCGGGCGACACGATCACCGGGCGGCACCTGGACGACCGCACCACCGTCAAGGAGACGGTGCGCGAGTCCAGCCACGCGCTGAAGATCCGCGGCGCGACGGCGAACAACCTGCGCGACGTCGACATCGACATTCCCCTCGGTGTGCTGACGGTCGTCACCGGTGTCGCCGGCTCCGGCAAGAGCTCGCTCGTGCACGGTTCGATCCCGGCCGGCGAAGGTGTGATCTCGGTCGACCAGAGCCCGATCAAGGGCTCGCGGCGCAGCAACCCGGCGACGTACACCGGGCTGCTCGACCCGATCCGCAAGGCGTTCGCCAAGGCCAACGGCGTGAAGCCGGCGCTGTTCAGCGCCAACTCCGAGGGCGCCTGCCCCACCTGCAACGGTGCCGGAGTCATCTACACCGACCTCGGCATGATGGCGGGCACCGCCACCACCTGCGAGGACTGCGAGGGCAAGCGGTTCGACGCCTCCGTGCTCGACTACCACCTCGGCGGCCGCGACATCAGCGAGGTCCTCGCGATGTCGGTGACCGAGGCCGAGGAGTTCTTCGGCGCGGGCGAGGCACACACCCCGGCCGCGCACCGGATTCTCGATCGCCTCGTGGACGTCGGGCTCGGCTACCTCACCATCGGCCAGCCACTGACCACCCTGTCCGGCGGCGAGCGGCAGCGGCTCAAGCTGGCGACCCACATGGGCGACAAGGGCGGTGTCTACGTCCTGGACGAGCCGACGACCGGACTGCACCTCGCCGACGTCGAGCAACTCCTCGGCCTGCTCGACCGGTTGGTGGACTCCGGCAAGTCCGTGATCGTCGTCGAGCACCACCAGGCGGTCATGGCCCATGCCGACTGGATCATCGACCTCGGCCCCGGCGCCGGCCACGACGGAGGCCGGATCGTCTTCGAAGGCACCCCGGCCGATCTGATCGCCGACCGCTCGACGCTTACGGGGCAGCATCTGGCGGCGTATGTGGGTGGGTGAGCCGAAGCCGGTTACGCCGCTTCGTCCTGGTGGTGCTCGACCACCAGGAAGGTGTCACTGTCGAGGTCCATCACGACCGTGGCCGCGCGGCCGTGCCTCCTGAGCTGAGCCGCATACTCCTCGGCCGGCCATGAGCCGCGCGGGCCACCGGCAGGAAAACGCCCAAGCACCGACATCGCAGCAACCTCCCCTTCGCACCCTCAGCTGTAGGGTGCGCCTGCCCCCGAATCGTCGGAGCATGCCCCCTGTGTTCCCGATGCTTCCCGTGCGACGAGGCCGAGGCGCGGGTCGACGTCCGCCAACTCGCAACTGACGTCCCACAGTTGGGCTGCCACGGCCGTGTCGGCGAGGTGGGTCCACAGTCGCTCGCACCGCGGTGTGCCGCGCAGGGCGAAGACTCGCGGCCCCCACAGTTGGCCGCCGGCAACCTGCGGATCGAGTACGGCCCTCACCGCGGGCCACGCCCCGGCGTGCTTGCCCTGGAGGACGAGGCCGGCGGGCAGCCCGCGCAGCCGCTCGCCCGCAGTTCGCACATGTACGGGTGGCCGCGAGGGGGTGAGTGAGTCCAGGGCGCCGCCGGGGTGGACCACCACACTGGTCACCGGACTGCCGGACGCACGCAGACGGCGGTCGAGTTCGAGGCCGAAGTGCATCTGGGCCAGCTTCGACCGTCCGTAGGTGCGCTTGGCCTGGTAGTCCTGAGTGGATTGCAGGTCGTCCAGGTCGAGCCGTTCGGACTTCGCCGCGAAGCTGCCCACCGTCACGATGCGGGCGGCCGCCGCGGCCGACAGCAGGGGTGCGAGCCATCGGGTCAGCGCGAGGTGCCCGAGGTGGTTGGTGGCGAACATCAGCTCGTGGCCGTCCCGGGTCTCGCGGCGCGGCGGATCGTCGAGCGCCACCCCCGCGTTGTGGACCACCGCGTCGAGGCGGTCCACCTCCAGTGTTTCCACGGAGGATCGCAGAGACGTCAACTCGGCCAGATCCAGGCGTATGTGGCGGATCCGCGCACCAGGAACGCGGGACCGGATCGAGTCCGCGGCGGCCTCGGCCTTGGCCGGGTTCCGGCTGCCCAGCACGACGGTGGCACCGGTTCCGGCGAGCTGCTCCGCCACGAAATATCCGATGCCGGCGTTTCCCCCTGTCACCAGGAAGTTCTTGCCCTCCGCGCGCGGCGGTCGGCGCACGTCCCATGGCCGGGACGGGGGTGCAGTGGGCCGCATGGACGCTCCTTGAGCCTGGGTGGTCGGCTGCGGGGGTGCTTCCCCTCAGCCGCAGGCCCCCAGTCTCACGTTCCCGGCCGACATCTCACCGACAGCTCGCCTATACGCGGCGACGCCCGGGGAGCGCCGAAACGCCGAACAGCCCGCGCTCGCAGGGGAGAAACCCGGCATACCTATACGATCTCGGCCGCACAGGGTGTCGCGTCCGGGCCCCTGCACGAGCCGCCGCGATGCAGCGGTATGCGGAAGGAACGCTCCAGTGATGAGAACAGGGCTCGCCCGTTCGGTGACCACACTCGCGGCCGCTGTCGCCCTGGTGGCCGGGAGCGCGTCCGGCGCGTCCGGAGAGCAGACGCGGACCGAGCCGGACATGACCGGGGTGCGTGCCGCGCTGCTCCGCGTGACCGAGGCAGGGGCGCCGGGTGCGTTCGCCGTGATCCGGGATCATCGCGCCCCAGGGGTCGACCGATCCCTGTCCGTCGGCGACGCCGACTTGGCCGGCACCCCGATGAGTGGCGACGCGCGCTTCCGGGTCGGCAGCAACACCAAGATGTTCACCGCGGTCATCGTGATGCGCCTCGCCGAACAGGGCCGCATCGACCTCGACAAGCCGCTGCGCGACTACCTGCCGGCCGGGACGCTGCCGGAGAACTGGCCGATCACCGCACGCCAGGTCCTGGAACACCGCGCCGGAGTGTACGACCACATCAACGATCTCCTTGAGCGCAGCGGCGAGGAAACCACCGCCGCCTTCGAGCAGCGCATCCGCAACACCGTGTACGAGCCCCAGGATCTTGTGGCCCTCTCGGTGAAGCACGGGTTGCAGTACACGCCGGGGACGGCCTACGCGTACTCGAACACCGGCTTCGTCCTGCTGGCGCTGGCCGCCGAACACCTCACCGGGCGCCCCTACGCCGAGTTGCTGCGCCGGCAGATCTTCGAGCCGCTCGGGCTGCGCGCGACGTCCTTCACCGTGCCCGGGAAGAGCATCGCGGGGCGTCACATCACGGGCTACCTGACCCACGACGACCGCCGCGCGCCGCTCCTCGACGCGACCGAGCAGACCGCGTCCTGGATCTGGAGCGCGGGTGGGATCGTCTCCTCCTCCCTCGACCTCGACCGCTTCCTGACCGCTCTGCTCGCCGGGAGCGCCGGAGGGCTTGTCTCGGACGACTCGCTGCGGCAGATGACCACGGTGCTGCCCACGGGCACGCCGACGATCGCCTACGGGCTCGGAATCCGGCAGATCTCCCTGTCCTGCGGCACGGTGCTGGGCCACGGCGGCATCGTCCAGGGCTACCAGTCGCAGGCGTTCTCCATGCCGGGCGGCCGGCGCACGGTCGTCGTCTTCGCCAACGCCTCCAACAACGGTGCCGTGACGGAGGGGTTGATGGGCGCCCTTGAGCCCGCGTTCTGCGGCAAGCCGCCGGCCGCCGCCCCGCGTCACACACGCGTCGGCGATCCGGGCGAGGCCCACGCGATCCCGGCCGTCGAGGACGCGCGGATCTGAGGGAGGGCGCGCGTATCCGAGACGCGCGTCCTCCCGGTCCGTCTAGCGGGCCCCCGGCTCGGCTCCCGCCGGGACCTCGTAGATCTTTCCGTCGACGCCGGCCCGGTAGAGCTTGCCCGCGGAGAACCCGCGGTCGCCGTGTCCGTAGGTGATCTGGGTGGACAGGTACAGGCCCGACTGCACGGAGCACAGCGTTCCCTGTTCGGCCCGCCAGATCTGGCCGGCCGCGTGGGTGGCGATCAGGGGGCGGCCCCGGCTGTCGAGGGTGAGGCCGTCGGGGAGGCCGAGGGCGTCGGACAGGCCGGCGGGGATCCAGCGTTCGGGGTGCGCCGGGTCGTCGGCGGGGATGCGATACAGCGCCGGGGCCGGGGTCGTCTGGATGACGTACACCTCGTTGCCCCGGGGGGAGACGGCGATGCCGTTCGGCATCAGGACGTGGGCCCACGCCGGGTCGACCCGGCCGTCGGGGGTGACGCGGCCGATGTTCCGGCCGCCCACGGTGGTGGTGTAGACGGTGCCGTCGGGTGCGAGGGCGACTCCGTCGATGCCGCCGAGTCCTGAGGCGTATGTGCTGACCTTGCCGGAGTCCGGGTCCACCAGGAGGAGCTTGGAGACCGGGAAGAGGTCGCCGGTGAGCGAATGGCCGAGGTCATTCCCGGTGCCGACGAGGAGTCGGCCGTCGTCGCGGACGACGATGCCGCCGTTGGCACCGATGTTGCCGGTGAGGGCCACGGGGGTGCTGCCCGGAGCGTCGATGCGGTAGACGCGGCCCGTGAAGTAGGCGGTGGCGAACATGCGGCCCCGCTGGTCGACGATGATCGACTCGGCCCAGTCGGGCACGTGCGCGACCTGGACCGGTGGCGCGGCCGCGGTGGCCTCGCACGCGGGCGCCGCATGGGCGGGGGCCGGGGACAGCAGAGCCGCGGCTGCGGCCAGCGCGACCGCAAGCAGGGCGCGCGGGCCTCGTATCGCGGTGCGGGGCATGGTCGTCGACCTCATCAAGTCCCTTTCCTGCACGGGCTGTTGGGCAACACTTCGGCTCCGGGATCTTCCGGCACTGTAAGAGTGTGCGTCAACAGGGGGCAGGGTGGGGGAAATTCCGACGATGGGGTCGAGGGGCTGCTGATGTGTGGCTGAGGAGCGCTGTGCCCCGGGCTGGAGAGGAAGCCTCAGTGGCGGCTTCGGTTGCCGATGAGGAGGCGGTAGACGATGAGCACGATGACGGAGCCGACGATGGCGGCGATCCACGTCGAGAGGTGGAAGAAGCCATTGATGGAGTGGACGTGGAAGATGACCTTCCCGAGCCACCCGCCGAGGAGTCCGCCCACAATGCCGATGACCATGGTGACGAGGCAGCCGCCCGGGTCCCTGCCGGGCATGATGGCCTTGGCGATGGCGCCCGCGAGAAGGCCGATGAGGATCCAGGCGATGATGCTCATGGTGAGTTCCGTCCCAAGGTCGGGGTGACCGCGCCGACGCGGGCGCGGTGCGGGAGGTGGGCTGTTCCGGGTGGCCGAGGGCCTTGTCTGGAAGAGTGCCCCGGCCGGGAATCGCTATGCCCGTGTATCGGCCATCGGGGGGTGGGCCGGGAGTGCGTGGGGAGCAGTCGCGCCCGCTGAGCGGCCTTGCTCCGGCCGGTGCGCCCGCATCCCGCATGCGCCGACCGCGCCCGTACGGGTCCTTCCCGCGACCGGAGCCGGCCGGCGTCCGAGTGGCGGATTCGTCCGGCAGCCGGACGGCGGGACACGGCGGCGCGGTGTTTGACGTGCGCCTTCCGAGGAACGCGCACTGGTGAGGCCGATGTGCCGATGCGACGGCCCACGCCTCTGGCAATCACAAGCCCTCTGGTCATCACAAGAGGGAATCGCGAAGGGAGAAGCGGTGTCTGTGGTCAAGGGTTCCCTGTCCGACGCGGACCTGAAGGTGGTCGGCACGGCGTTGCAGGGTGCGCTGGTCGATCTGGTCGATCTGGCGCTGGTGGCCAAGCAGGTGCACTGGAACGTGGTCGGCCCGCGCTTCCGCTCCGTCCATCTGCAACTCGACGAGGTGGTGACCACGGCGCGTCAGCACTCCGACAAGGTCGCCGAGCGTGCCTCGGCGCTCGGTGTGAGCCCCGACGGCCGGGCCGCCACGGTTGCCGGGGCCGGCGCGATCGGCACCGTGCCGGAGGGCTGGATCAAGGACTCCGATGCCGTCCAGGTGCTGGTCGTCGCCCTCGGCCGGATCATCGAGCGGATGCGCGACCGGATCCGGGTGACGGACGAACCCGACCCGGTGACCCAGGACATGCTCATCACGCTGACGGGCGAGCTGGAGAAGCACGCGTGGATGTTCCAGGCGGAGGACAACTGACGGTCCCGTACGCCTCGGCGCCGGCCTGCCCGTGTTCGCACAGCCCGCGTTCACATGGGTGGACCGGCGCCCGCGAAATCAGCTGTGCGCGACGGTGAGCTTGTAGAAGGCGACGCGGGCGCCCTTGGTCGTGCTGCTGGAGGACGACTGGTTGTAGGAGCCCGCCTTGAAGTACTGCTGGTAGCTGTTGAAGGAGGACGGGATCGCGTAGTGGGTGGTGCTTCCGTTGGCCGTCAGGTCGATGGTGTGGCCCCCGGAGACGCCGATCGTGTAACTCCATGTCTTGCCGACCGGTACATGGCCCACGGCGTGTGTCGTCTGCCCGCCCGAGGGCGAGTTCTCCGTGCCCAGGACGATGTCACCGTTGGCGCGGTAGTAGAGCTCCAGCAGCGGTTTCGTGGAGGGGCCGCCCGTGCCGAGGTGAATCTGGCCGACGCAGACGTTGGACGTCACCGACACCACGCGCAGCGTCGCGTTCAGCCGGTGGGTTCCGTCGAGCGACCAGTTCGCAGGGCTGCCGTCGCGGTTCATCTCGCGCAGCTCGGAGCGGGCGTAGTGGGAGTTCGGTGTCGTGACACCCTTTTCCGGCGCCCAGAACGTCATCGCGCCGTCGCGCGCGTCGCCGTAGAAGTACGCGTCCTGGAAGCCGTTGCCGCCTTGGAGCCGGGACGGCGGGATCGTGGTCGGCGATCCGGGGGAGCCCACCGGCTCCTGGAGTTCCCACACCGACAGGTCGAAGCTGCCGCCGGGCGCGGCCGACGCGTTCGTGAGAGCGCCGGTGCCGACGCTGGAAACGCTGCTGCCACCCTTGGCGTCAACTCCCTTGAGGAACAGTGGTGTTGAGGATGCCGGGGCCACGAAGGCCAGGGTGCCGAGGATGGCGGCAGCTGTGGTGAGGGGGAGGAGCAGGGGGCGTATGCGCATCAAAGGACCTTCTTGTGGGGGGTGTTGGCGACTCGACGGCCGGCGGGCGCGCGGACCTCTCCATGTCCTGTTCCGTATGTTGAACGCAATGCTCGGATATGAACGGGGAAACCGTAGGACCCTGGCGTGGGCGCGTCAATAGAGGCGCGTCAATCGATCTGGGGGCCCGCTGTTCGGTGAACGGCGGACGGGGTACCCGGGGTGACATGGCAACAGGACCCCGGCTCCAGCGGCGTACTTGGCGAGCGGCGGTGGCTCGTGGGGCCGTGCTGATCGTGGGGTTCGTCTGCATGGTGGCTTTCGCGGTGGTACTGGCCCGGGCCACCCTCGTCCCGTCACCCGCGTCCGTGCGGCTGACGCACACCAACCTGCACCCGGGTGACTCGATACGCGCCTATCTCACACAGCCCCACTGGCGGGACGCTGTGAAGCAGATCGGCGGAAACGTCCTGCTCGGCCTGCCCTTCGGGGTGCTCCTGCCCGTGCTGTTTCCCCGGACGCGCGGTCTCCTGCGCGTGGTCCTGATGACCGCATTCGTGATGCTCACCGTCGAGGCGGCCCAGGGTCTGCTGGTCACGGGCCGCGCCTTCGACATCGACGACGTCATCCTCAACTCGCTCGGTTCCTTTGCCGGTTACCTGCTCCTGGGCCGCCGGCTCGGCCGCGCCCTGCACCCCCGGCGCCACCATTGGTGGCAACGCCGCCCGGCCGACGCCGACGCCGACGCCGAGGCCTCGGCCGACAGCCCTCCCGATCCCGGCGGGCCGAAGCCGCGCCTGCCCGCGATTCTGCGGGCGGTGCGCAAGCCGGCCCCGTGAGCGCCGGACCGGCCGTGGGGTTGTGCCGCCTCCCGGGCCCCATCGGCAGCCGGCACTCACCCCGTACCCCTCACTCCGTGGTGATTCCGGTGATGACCGCGTCGCCCAGCGGGGCCTCGTCCTCCGCGTAGCCGGCCGTGCGCAGTGCGGCGGTGACCGTCCGGCGGGCCTCCCGCTCGGCGGCCTCGGTGTCGTCGGCCTCGACTTCGAGGCGGATGCTGAACGCCGAGGATCCGCTGTAGAAGGTGAGCATCTCCAGATGTTCCGCCTGTCCGGCGCGGGTGCCGCGCGGGTCGGCGGGGCGCAGGGCGCGTTCGAGGATCTCGGTGGTCGCGTCGGTGCGCTTCGCGAGAAGGGTTCCGGGGATCGTTACGACATAGGTGGTCATAGAGCTACGGGGTGCCCCGCGGACTGGCTTCGTACACCCCGGCGTACAGCGAACGGGGTGCGGCGCCCTGATGAGCGGGCCGCTTCAGGCCGGGCGGCGGGACGGGATGACCTGGGCGATGAGCAGGGCGATGTCGTCGTGGCCCTGCGGCGGGGGCAGCGCGGCCAGGAGGCGGTCGCAGGTCGCCTCCAGGGGCAGGCGGTGGTGGGTGAGCGCGTCGAGCAGGGCGCGCAGCCGGTCGTCGATGGGCTGGTCGCGGGTCTCGACGAGGCCGTCGGTGTACAGGACGAGCCGGTCGCCGGGCGCGGCCTCCACCGTGGTGGCCTTGAAGGGGACGCCGCCGACGCCGAGCGGCGCGCCGGTGGGGAGTTGCAGAAAGCGGGGGGCCCGGCCCGGGCGGTCCCAGATGGGCGGCAGGTGGCCGGCGAGGGCGATGCGGCAGTGCGTGCGGTGCGGGTCGTAGACGGCGTACACACAGGTGGCGGTCGTCTCGTCCAGCTCCGCGGTGATGCGGTCGAGGTGGCGCAGGACATCGGCGGGGTCGAGGTCGAGGCCGGCCAGGGTGCGGGTGGCGGTGCGCAACTGGCCCATCGTGGCAGCCGCGTTGATGCCGTGGCCCATCACGTCGCCGACGACGAGCGCGGTCTTGTCGCCGGCCACGGGGATGGCGTCGAACCAGTCGCCGCCGGCCTCGCCGAGGGCCGCCGCGGGCTGGTAGCGGTAGGCGACGTCGAGCCCCGTGGGCTGGGGCGGCTGGCGCGGCAGGAGGTGGCGCTGGAGCGAGAGGGCGGCGTTGCGCTGCTGCTGGTACCAGCGCGCGTTGTCGATGGAGACGGCGGCCCGGGTGGCGAGTTCGAGGGCCAGGACGGCGTCGTCGTGGGTGAAGGGCTGCGGGTTGCGGGCGCGCTTGAGGTCGAGGGCGCCGAGCACCTCACCGCGCGCGATCAGCGGGACCGCCAGATAGGAGTGCAGGCCGGCGCGGTCCAGGAGGGCGGCGGCCTCGTCGTCACGGGCGATGTTCGCCAGATCCCCCGGCCCGACATGGCTGATCAGCACGGGCCTGGCCGTGGTGACACACCGGGTGACCAGGCGTTCGGCGTTGTACTTCGCGATGTTGCCCGGTGGATCGGCGGCCCGCAGGGCGTCGGTGGGATAGGCGGCCGCGACGGCCAGGGCGCGGATGGACACCGGTCCCGTCGAAAGATCCTTGGTGGCGTTGTGGCCTTCCAGGATGGAGTCGAGGAGGTCGACGGCCGCTATGTCGGCGAGGTCGGTCACCACGAGATCGGCCAGCTCGTGGGCGGTGCGGCTCAGATCGAGGGTGGTGCCCACGCGCACCGACGCGCGCGCGATGAGGTCGAGGCGCCTGCGGGCCTCGGCGGCCTCGTTCGCCGCGTGGTACTGCTCGCTGACATCGACGACCGATGTCGCGACGCCGAGGACCCGGCCGGCTGGGTCCTCCAGGCGGTAGTACGACACGTTCCAGGCGTGCTCGGCCGAATCGGCGAGGGTCCGGCCGATGGCCGTCTGGTCGAGCAGTGGCACGCCCGTCTCCAGGACCCGGCGCATCGCGGACTCGATGTGCGCGCTGTCCAGGAACGGCAGGGCATCATGGACCGTACGCCCCATGTGGTCGGCGGACGACACCCCGTTGATCCGTGCCAGCGCCGGGTTGACCAGGACGTAGCGCAGCTCGGTGTCCAGCACCGCGAGGCCGATCGGCGACTGCGACACGAGGCGTACCGAAAGGGCCAGGTCGCGCTCGACGGCGCGCAGCGTCGGCTCGTCGGTGGCGATTCCAAGGGCGTACAGGCCGCCGTGCTCGTCCTGGAGCCGCATGTTGCGGAACTCCACCATCCGCGTGCGGCCGTCCTTGTGCCGGACCGGGAAGACGCCCGCCCAAGCCCCGCCGCCGCTCATCACCCGGGCGAACAGGTCGAGAACCTGCGGGCGGTGCTCCTCGGAGACCAGGAGCTTCGCGGCGGAATGGCCGAGGGCCTCCTGTGCGTCCCAGCCGAACAGCTCGTGAGCCTGCGGGCTCCACAGGGCGATCCGGCCGGTCTCGTCCAGGACGATGGCGGCAACCCCCAGCACGTCGAGAAGGCCGCCCGGCTCGGAGGCGGCGACGCGCAGGGGCCCGAGCCGCTCCCCGAATACCTCGGATGCGTTCATCGTCGGCCCTTCGTCCGCCCGCCCGGCGCCTCACTCCTGTCCCAGCGCCTTCACCATCTTCCCCCGGCACGCGGAGATCGGCAGAGCAGATACCGGAAAAGGGCCAGGTCGCACACGCTGAGTGACCTCGGGCGCCCGGGGCCGCCCGAGGCGGGCGGACGGTCAGCGCGACCGTTCGGGCTGCGCCTCCCGGTCCCGCTCGGGCGCCGCCCGCAGCTCCTGCGGACGGGGCTTTCCGCGCTGCTCGTCGTGCTGGGCCAGGACCGCGAGGAGAGTGGCCACCGTCAGTCCGGCCTCGGCGGGGTGCCTCAGCGGCGTGCCCGGTTCGATGCGGTACGTGTTGGAGCGCCCGTGCCGGGTGTGCGAGAGGTATCCGGCCTCCTCCAGGTCGGCGATGATCCGCTGGACGGCGCGCTCGGTGAGCCGGCAGTGCGCCGCGATGTCGCGTATGCGGGTCGAGGGGTCGTCGGCGATCGCGGCCAGTACGCGGGCGTGGTTGGTGAGGAACGTCCAGCCTGCATGTGGTTCAGGTACGGCACCCATCCCCTCAGGGTAGGACGAGGCATTCGCGCAAACAATCAGGCGAAACACATTTCACGAAGCAACTGTCACATCTCCGCCCGACGCCCCGGCGGGGCCCGTCATTGTGAAGCGGATCACACCGGCGGGGTGTCACGTTCTGCCGGGGCGGAGTGTCTCGATGGTCATGCGTGGACAGGTGGGCAGGCATGAACGGTCGAGAGAGGTCTGGTGGGATGCCGGGGTACGTGTGCGGGGCGGCGGGGGGAGGCAGGCCGTGACCGAGGACGCCTTCAGTGAGCACCGGCCGCTGCTTTTCACCATCGCCTACGAGATGCTGGGCAGCGCCGCGGATGCCGAGGACGTGCTCCAGGAGAGCTATCTGCGCTGGAGCGCGGTGGACCCGGCCGAGGTCGAGCACCCGCGCGCCTACCTGGTGCGCATCGTGACCCGGCAGTCCCTCAACCATCTGCGCGCGGTCAAGGCGCGGCGCGAGGAGTACATCGGCACCTGGCTGCCCGAGCCGATCCGTACCGGACCCGCGGTGAGCGAGGACGCGATCCTCGCCGAATCGGTGTCGATGGCCCTGATGCTCGTCCTGGAGACCCTGAACCCGACCGAGCGCGCGGTGTTCGTGCTGCACGACGTGTTCGGCTACAGCCATGGCGAGATCGCCGTCTCGGTCGGCAAGACCGAGGTGACGGTCCGTCAAATCGCGCACCGCGCGCGGCAGCACGTCCACGCGCGGCGCCGCCGCTTCGAACCCGACTCGGAAGCAACGCGTGAGATCGTCCAGCGGTTCCTGCTCGCGACGTCGGCCGGTGAGATCCAGGCGCTGATGGATCTCATGGCGCCCGACGTCGTCCAGATCGCCGACGGCGGCGGGAAGGTGACCGCGGCGCGCCGCCCGATCACCGGCAACGAGGAGGTCGCGCGGTTCGTTCTCGGCGTGACCCGCACCAGCGTCACCCCCGACACCCGGATCGAGCACGCCACCTACAACGGCATGCCCGCGGCCCGGTTCCTCACCGACGGCGAACTCGACTGGCTGGTCGCCTTCGAGATCCACGACGGACGGATCACCGGCCTCTACGCCGTGCGCAATCCCGACAAGCTGCACCGTGACGACGCGGTGCGCCCACTCGACAGAGGAGTGCGTTGACTGTGGAAACCATGACGGTCGAGCGCGTCATCGACGCCCCCATCGACGATGTCTTCGCCTGGCTCACCACGACCACCAACTACGAGCGCTCACCCGTGGTGCTGCGCTGCCGGCTGACCCGGCAGGGCGAGTCCACGCCCTACGGCGTGGGCGCGGTGCGCAGCCACCTCTGGGCCATCGGCTGGCTCAGGGAGCGCATCACCCGCTACGAGGCGCCGTACACCACCGAGTACGTCGTCGAGCGGAGCGTGCCGCCGTCGCGGCACGAGTTCGGCAGCATGACGTTCAGCGAGGTCGACGGCGGCACCCGGGTCGTGTGGACCACGCGCGCCGAGATGGCGCTGCCGGTGCTCGGCCCCGTCCTGACCCGGCTCATGGTGCGGCCGATGATCACCCGCTCCTTCGGCAGCATCCTCGAAGCGGCCGACGCCGCACTGGCCCGACAGTCGCACGCCGAGCGGAACATGACGAGGCATCAGGAGCCCGCGTGAATCAGTGCGCCGGATCCAGATGCGGCCGGAGGGGCCTCCGCTCACGAGCGGCCGGTCGGGTGACCACCACGCCGAGCAGGGCCGACCGGGGCGCGTAGCCGAAGTGACGGGAGTCCTGGGTGCGGGCCGCGTCGCCCCGGACGACCAGCGCCCCGGACGGCACCAGCGAGCCGTCCGGGGCCTCGACGGCGGCGCGGACCTCGGGCGGCACGGGGTCGCCGGGCAGCGCCGAGATCCTCGAACCGGCGAAGCCCGTGGAACTCGTCGACCTTGGCGAACAGGGTCCGCTCGACCTCATCGCCGTGCTCTGCCTGCTGAACCCGCTGCTCACCTTCGGCGTCATCCGCAAACTCCGCGCCCAGGCAGAGCGGAAGGCCGACTCGGTGGCGGAGGGCCTGATCATTCCGGCGGGCTCACCGGCCCCGCCCTTCTCGGTGGTCACCACCGCGGGCGAGCCGGTCACGCGCGAGAGCATCGGCGAGACCATGCCCGGCTTCTTCTCGCCCGATTGCCGGGCCTGCAAGGAACGGCTGCCGCTCTTCGTGGAGCAGGCCCGCACGACCGCACGCGAGACCGGCCGCAGCGTCTCGCCGTCGTGCACGGCACCGAGGAGGAGGCCCGCGAACAGGTGGCGGCCCTGTCCGAGGTCGCCCACGTCGTGGCCGAGCCCGGCGACGGGCCGCTCGGCGAGGCCTTCGACAGCACCGGATACCCGGTCTTCCGCTTGATCACCCGGGATGGCACGCTCGCCGCGACCGCCTTCGACCCGGGCCGCCTTCCGGCGCCCTCGAAGGCGGCGGTCCGACGAGGGAGGGGCGGTACGCGGACCGCCAGGCTCCGGGATCACCGGGCGTTGCGCCGAAAGGTGGCGCGGTAGTCCCGCGGACGTCGGCCGGTGTGTCTGGCGAAGAGTGCGGCAAAGGTTCCCGGGTCGCGGTACCCGACCGCCGTGGCGATGCCGGCGACGGTCCGGTCCGTGGTTTCCAGGAGGTGACGGGCGCGCCGGACGCGCGACAACTGCAGGTATTCCAGCGGACTCTGGCCCGTCTCGTCGGCGAAGCGCCGCAGCAGCGTACGCGTGCTGACATGGAACGCGTCCGACAGCGCGGCAAGGTCGTATCGCTCGGCGAGGTTCTGGTCGAGCCGGCGCATGACCCGGCGTGAGAAATCGGATCCCGGCTGCGGAAGAAGGGCGACGTCGACGTAGGGAGTCTGGGACGAGCGGGCGTCGTCGAGCAGTGCCATCCGTGCGGTCGTCCGCGCCACTTCGGCGCCGCTGTGCTCGCGGATCAGGCCGAGGGCGAAGTCGTACATGGCACTGAAGGCGGCCGTCGTCGTCACACCCTTGTCGGTGACGACGAGGTGTTCGGGCCGGACATCGGCGCCCGGGCAGCGCCGGGCCAGTTCGTCCGCGAGCAGCCAGCAGGTCGTCGCCCGTCGCCCGTTGAGCAGCCCGGCCTCGGCGAGCAGGAACGCCCCGACGCAGATCGAGACGACCATGCGGCCCGCCTCCGCGTGTGAGCGGATCACGGCGACCTCAGGGGTGAGGGCGGCGAGTTCCGCGTCCACGTCGAGGCCAGGTGCGAGCTCGAAGCCCGGCACGACAAGGACGTCGGCCTCGCGCGGCGGCGAGACGGCCAGCTCCGCGCCGCCCGACGCGGTGACCCGACGGCGCGACGAGACGATCGACACCTCGTATCCGGCGCGGCCGGGACCGGCCACGTGTGACGCCATCGTCAAGAGGTCGGGCACCCCGAACACTTCGGACGCGAAGCAGCCCGGGTAGGCCAGGACTCCGATGCGCAGCGCACTCACGACTGCCCCCTCTCGCCCTTGGCGAGATTACCCCCATGTCTGGCGATCCGGCCCATCGCTTTGCCAGGTCCACCGGTCCACGCTGCCGTCATGAGTGCTGAGACCTTTGACGACCCGATCACGGACTTCCTCCGCCAACTCGTGGACGTGGACGGGGTGGTGAAGGCGGTGTACGTCGCCGGTTCCGGACGGGCGGTCAACAGGGTCGTCACCCCGCACAGCGTGGTCACCGCACACCTCGTCGACGAGGACGGCCACCCGACGGTGCGGGCCAGGGACGAGATCCTCGGCTTTCTGGCCGAGCGGTTGGGGGTCGGCAGCTGAGCGGCCTGCACATCTACACCGCGCTGCGCACCGCCGAGGCGGCTCTGGCGGCGTACGAGGAGAATCTCCTCCCGAGCGCCGAAGCGACCGCCCGGGAGTCGGCCGATGGGCTCGACGCCACCTTCCGCGCGGACGCGCCCCAGCCGTTGCTCGACATGTTCGCGGCATTCGACGCGGCCCGAAAGCGGCTTCGCCGCGGACGACGCGTGGTGCGGGACGCCCTCCGCGGCGAACTGATGAACCGTCAGCCGTCGATGCGGTGCTGGGTCCAGAACGAGGTCAGGTCCGTGGAGGTGGCCGCCTGGGCCGCCGCCTTGAACTCGGCCGTCGTCGAGACGCCGTACCAGTGTGAAGTGGCGTAGTCCTTCAGCAACTTGGCCATCACGCCATCACCGAGTACGCGCCGCAGGTCGTGCAGGGCGCACTTCCCGTAGCCGTAGACGACGGTCGAGTACCGGGAGGAGTGGGCGTCCCAGTACGCCATCGAGTTGGTGATCTTCTCGGCGGACGACGCCCACGAGACGCTGTTCCAGCAGTTGGTGCCGGTCTTGTTCTGGGCGAGGTCGGTGGAGTAGTCGGCGAACGCCTCGTCGAGCCAGGGGTTGTTGTACTCGTCGTCGCCGACGATGCCGTACCACCACTGGTGTCCGATCTCGTGGGTGAGCGCCGTGGTGGAGACGAGGTCGAGGACGAAGCCGGGGTACTCCATGCCGCCGAACCAGTAGTTGTTGTCGATCACCGCGTCCAGCTCGCCGTACGGGTAGGCGCCGAAGCGGGCCGCGTGCGTGTCCACGGCGGACTTGGCGGTGGCCAGCATCGACTGGGCGTCGGACGAGCTGATGCCCGAGACCGAGTAGATGTTGATGGCGGTGCCGGCGGGCGAGGTGCCGGAGATCTTGCTGAATGGGCCGGCCGCCCAGGCGAAGTCGCGGACCTTGGTGGCGGTGGCCGTGGTGACGGTGCGTCCGCTGGAGCCGGGGGTGTCGACCGAGGTGCCGGTGGCCGGGACGAGCAGGCCGGTGGGGTGGTCGAGGGTCACCTTGAAGTCGGCGGCCAGCGAGTAGAACGACTCGCCGTTGTTGGTGTACGGATCCAGGTGCCAGCCCGCCGCGTCACGGATGGCCAGGACCGGCAGGGCGTTGCCTATGTTGTTGAACGCGCCGTCGGCGCCGAACCGGTCGGCGCCGCTCGGCACACTGATGCCCAGGTCGAAGCCGATCGTGGCGCTCTGCCCCTGGGGCAGCGGCGCCGGCAGGTCGATCTTGAGTGCTGTGCAGCCGACGGAGAGGGCGCCGGCGGTGCCGCCGGTGACGTTGCCGACCGTGATCGGCATCGCCGAGCAGGTGCCGTGGTAGTTGTCCCACAGCCTCAGATACACCTCGCTGAGCGCGGTGGACGAGGCGTTGGTGAAGGTCGCACTCTCGTGCCCGGTCCAGCCGTTCCCGCTCGCGTTGCTGGTCAGACTGACGTTGTACGAGGGAGCGGCCGGCGTACGGGTGGAGTCGGCGGGCGGGGTCGAGCCGCCGGAGGTGTCGAGGGCGACGTCGTCGATGACGAAGCTCGTCTGGAGGCTGTAGTCCTCCGTGCCGGTGAACGCGAGGTCGACGGTCTGCCCCGCGAAGCCCGACACGTCGAAGGACTTCTGCACGTACCCGGTGTTCTTGTCGAGGTTCGAGTACGTCGCCAGCGTCGTACTGCCGATCTTCGCCGTCAGTTTGTCGTAGGCGGTCGACGAGGTCGTCTCGGCGGTGTCGATGTGCAGCCAGAACGTGAGGGTGGCCTTGCTGCATCCGGAGGGGATGGTGACGCTCTGGGAGAGGGTGTCGGTGTGTGTGCTGCCCACACCGTTCAGCCAGGCGAAGTGGGTGCCGCCGTGGGCGCTCTCACCGGTGCGATCGGTGATCACACTCGTCGACGACTGCGTCCAGGGTGAGGTACCGCTCTCGAACCCGCCGTTGGCGACCACCTGAGCCGGTGTGCAGGCGTCGGCGCGCGGGGCCTGGGCCGACGCCGGGGTGGCGGGAAGGGATACGGCAGCCAGCGCGGCGGCGGCGCATGCGGCCGCCGCGAGGGACTTGTGGGGGGTGGGTCTCACACGGAACTCCTTTGAGGCGGCCGGGATTTCGGCCTGCTCGATGGCCGCCCGGCCCGGCTTGGGTGCGCCGGAGGACGGCCGCGGACGGTGCGCGGCACGTGCACGATCACTGAGTGGGACGTGTGCTGCCGTCTTCCTGGGGTCAGGGCGACGGCTGGGGGGAAGCTTGGCAGGTCTGATCGGAGCATGCCAAGAGAAGTGCTGGACGTTTGTGGCAGAACGGGAAGGGCGCGTACCGGCCCCGATTCCCGGGACCGGCACGCACCCTTCAGCCCTGTGGCACCCCTACGGCGCCGCGTGCACCTCCTTCTCGGAGTCCTCTCGCGCCACCTCCGGCGCACGCGGCCGCAGCATCGTCGCGGCCAGCACAGCCGTGGCCACGAGAACGGCGGCGGCCACCCCCGTGACCGTCGTGAAACCTTGGTCGTAGGCGCGGCGGGCCGCTGTGGTGAGGTGCGTGGCAGTAGTGGCGGGGAGCTGCTTCAGCACGTCCTCCGCCGAGGCGAACGACTCCTGGGCGGTGCTCTGTTGCTCCGGGCTCAGCCCGGGGACCTCGGGCAGCGACGTGCGGTAGGTCGCGGCCAGCGCGGTGCCCAGGACGGCGACGCCGAGCCCCGCGCCGAGCTCGAAGGACGTCTCCTGGATCGCGGCGGCCTCGCCGGAGCGCTCGGGGTCGGCCGCGGCCATGATGGAGTCCGCGCCCAGCGTCATCACGACCCCCGCGCCGAGCCCCGCCGCGATGAGCGGCAGCACGAGCCTGGCGTAGTGCGAGGTGTCCCCGGTCAGCGACAGGGCAGCGGCCGCCGCCGCGAACAGGCCGAGCGAACCGGTCAGCGCCCAGCGGTTGCCCCAGCGGGCCGAGGCCCAGGGCGCGGTCGTGGCACCCACCGCGTTCGCGGCGGCCAGCGGCATGAGGGCGAGCCCGGCCCGCACCGGCGAGAACCCGCCGACCTGCTGGAACCACTGGGTGAGGAAGAACAGCAGCGCCACATAGCTGCCGAAGCAGCCGATCACGCAGAGCGTCGCGGTGGAGAAGCGGCGGTCGGCGAAGAGCGAGAAGTCCAACAGTGGTTCCGCCAGGCGTCGTTGACGGCGTACGAAGAGGAAGAGCAGCAGCGCTCCGCCGGCCGCCGCGGCCAGGATGAGCGGGTCGACGCCCACGTGCTCGCCGCCCTGCTTGAGCGCGTACACGACCCCCGCGAGCCCGGTGATCGACAGGGCGACGCTCGCCATGTCCCAGTGGCGCGGGGAGGGGTTGCGGGATTCGGGCACCACGCGGGCGCCCACGACCAGGATGACGAGCACGATCGGCACGTTGACCAGGAAGACCGCGCCCCAGCCCCAGCGCTCGGTGATCAGGCCGCCGAGCAGCGGCCCGAGGGTCGCGCCGACGCTGTGGGCCGAGGTCCAGATGCCGATCGCGATGGCGCGTTCCCGGTCGTCGGTGAACACGACGCGGATGATGGCCACGGTCGACGCCATGATCATCGCGGCCCCGATGCCCAACGCGACGCGGGCGGCGATCAGCTGGGACGTGGAGTGGGAGAACGCGGCGGCCGCCGACGCGAGCCCGAACACGGCGAAGCCGCTGAGCACCATGCGTTTGCGCCCGATGCGGTCGCCGAGGGTGCCGCAGGTGACGAGCAGCGAGGCGAGGGTGAGTGAGTAGATGTCGACGATCCACAGGAGTTGGACGCCGCTGGGATGCAGGTCGAGGGACATGCTCGGCACGGCCGCGTGCAGCACGGTCAGGTCGATCCCGCACAGCAGCAGGCTGGTGGAGACCACCGCGAGGACCAGCCATTTGCGCCGCCGCGCGGCGGCATCCGGTTCGCCCGGAATCTTTGCGGGGGCGTCGCTATTCGTCATGCTCGCACTATCGTGGGATACAAATGCAGGGCACAAGTACGCACTTGAATGTGACGTAGTATCAGGATGTATACCTGGTTTCAAAATGTATACCGTCAAGGTGTATACCGTGGTGGAGGTGGAGTCGTGCGCGACGGTTCGGAACGTGCGGAAAACACGCCGGAATATTGCGCGGTCGAGAGTGCCATGGAGGTCCTGGGCGGCCGGTGGAAACTGGCCATCCTGAAGGAACTCATGGCCGGGACCAGGCGGTTCAGCGAGCTCAAGCGAGCGCTGCCCCGGATCACCCAGCGGATGCTGACCCGCCAGCTGCGTGAAATGGAGACCGACGGCCTGGTCATAAGGACCGTTTACCGGGAGGTGCCGCCGAAGGTCGAGTATTCGCTCACCGAGATCGGCCGCAGCCTGGACCGCATCGCGGAACAGCTCGACACCTGGGGGCGCTGGTACCGGACTGCGCGGGCCGTGGAAACGGGCGCGGATCGCGAATTCCCGGTGGCCGATTCTCGTGATGCGGACACAGAACTCCCCATCGGACACCCCCTAGCCACCCCGCGCGGCCGATGAGCCACGCGGGGCGCCCGTGCCCACCCGCTCAGAACTCCAGCAGGTTCTGCCGGAGCGTGTTGCCCGGTGTGTACGCGGAGCGGGTCAGCCCTCGCCGTTGCAGCGCCGGGACGAGTCCGTCGGTGACTTCGGCGATGTAGCGGCGGTTCAGGCGGAGCAGCGGTGTCGTGATCATGAACCCGTCGCCGCCGACCTCCTCCATCACCTCACCCATCCGCTCGGCCACCTGGTCCGGCGTACCGACCAGGTCGACGGAGGAGACGAGCCCGCCCGCCGCGTCGATGACGAGCTCGCGCAGGGTCTTCCCGCTGCCCCACTGCTGGAGCTGGTCGAGCGAGCCCTGCTCGCCGTTGGTCTCCAGGCGGCGCGGCAGCGGCTCGTCCAGATCGAACTGCGCGAAGTCGATCTCGGTGAGCGCCGACGTCTGGGCCAGGATGTCCTGGATGAACTGGGGCGAGGACACCATCCGGGCCTGCTTCTCCCGGGCGTCCTGCTCCGTCTCGCCCAGGACGGGGGTGACACAGAACAGCGTCTTGATGGTGTCCGGATCGCGCCCCTGGTCCTTGGCGTGTGCCCGCACGTCCTCGCGGAACTGCTTCATGCCCTCCACGCCGTTGGCGATGGCGATGATCGAGTCCGCGTTGCGGGCCGCGAAGGCCCGGCCCCGGGGAGAGGCACCCGCCTGCACGAAGGCCGGCCGGTGCTGCGGCGAGGGCACGGTGTTGAGCGGGCCGCGCACCTGGAAGTACTTGCCCTTGAAGTGGATGGGCCGCACCTTGGTGTGGTCCGCGTACACACCCTTCTCGCGGTCGAGTACGACGGCGTCCGCGTCCCAGGAGGCGAAGAGCTGCTTGACGACATCGACGTACTCGTCGGCCATCTCGTACCGGACATCGCGCGGCGGCAGCTTGTCGAGGCCGAAGTTCTGCGCGGCCAGGTCCTCCGCGCTGGTGACGATGTTCCAGCCGAAGCGGCCGCCCAGCATGCTGTCCAGGGTCGAGGAGAGCCGGGCCGTCATGAACGGCGGGTACGCGAGCGTGGAAAGGGTGGCCACGATGCCGAGTCGAGAGGTGGCCACCCCCATGGCCACCGCCAGCGGGACGGGGTCGTGCTTGGGCACCACCATCGCCTGCTTGAGAGCCGCCTCGGCGGAGCCGCCGTACGACTCCGGAACCATCAGCTTGTCCTCGACGATGACGTAGTCGAAGCAGGCGCGCTCCAGCGCCTGGGCCACCTCGGTGTGGAACTTCCCGTCCCACGGCGACCCACCCGTCCCGAACGGGCCCTGCCAGTCGTCGGGTGTGAAGTTGAAGATGAAGGCGAGATGGAACTTGCCCGCCGACCGGCCCTGCGGTGCGGTGCTCGTCATGCGCGTCGTCCCTTCGGTGCGGGTGAGGCCGGTGCGGTCGCGTCGCTCGTGTCGTTCGACGACGTACGGCCGCGTCGGTCCGGGCGGGTGCGGGCGAGCAGCAGGCCCTCGCCCTGCCGGACCATGGCGAGCGCCTCGTCGGTCACATGCCGGAAGAGCTTCTCGCCGAGCTCCGCGCTGGAGCCCGAAGTGGACGACAGGATCCCGTTGTTGGAGATCTGCTCGACATCGATGGGGTGCAGATACACCCCGCTGCGCGGCGGATTGTCGTGCTCGGGCCGCTTCTCGGTCACGAGCTCCGGGCGCAGGTGCAGCATCAGGCTGGTCTCGGTCACACCCGCGTGCTCCGCGTGCCAGCCGGGGAAGCCGGGCACCTCGGCGGCGATCCACGATTCCTGGACGAGGCTCCACCAGCTGAAGGCGTACACCTCGCGGCCGTCCAGGAGCCCGCGAGCCCGCACTTGGTCGAGCGCCTCGAAGAGGAAGGGCTCGTTCTCGAAGTGCCCGTTCACGATGATCAGCCGCTCGAAGGGCAGCGCGACGAGCGATTCCAGCACGTCCCGTACGTAACGGATGAGGGTGTCGCCGCCCACGTACACCGTGCCGGGGAAGGAGAGCCCGCCGCCGCTCTGCGGGAGCGAGCGGGCGGCGATCTGGTGGACGGGCAGGGTGAGTCCGTCGAGCCCGGCGGAGATCTCGGCCGCGAACGCCTCGGCGAGGTCCGAGTCGACGCTGAGCGGGAGGTGCGGGCCGTGCTGTTCGGTGGCGCCGATCGGCCAGACCAGGGTTCTGCCCTGGACGGACCGGTTCACGCCGGCGCTGGTCAGGGCGGAGTACGCGGCGTGGGTCACCGGGCGGCTCCCGCCGTCGCGCCGGCCGGGCGCCCGAGCACGGCACCGGTCTCGGTCACGATCCGCTCCAGCGTCTCGTACATGTCGGTGTGCAGCGCCGTGTAGACCTGCGCCACGTTCGCGCCCACGCTCAGATAGTCGGCGACGTCCCGGCCGGAGCTCACGCCGCCGCAGCCGAGGACGGGCAGGTCGACGCCGCGTCGGCGCAGTTGCCAGATGGCGGCCAGGACCAGGGGTTTGATGGCGGGGCCCGAGTAGCCGAAGATGCCGCCGAGTTCGAGGTCGCCGGTCTCGGGGGAGACGGCGGCGCCGGAGATCGTGTCGCTGACCGTGACGGCGTCCGCGCCACCGGCGACGGCCGCGTGCACGCGGTCCACCAGTCCCTCGCCGATGGCGAGTTTGACCGAGATCGGCAGTGTGGTGCGGGCCCGGGTGGCCGCGGTGTAGGCGTGGACGCGGTCGGGGGTTTCCTCCTCACCGCCGGGTTCCTCGTTGATGCAGGAGATGCCGAGCTCAAGGGCCGGACAGCCGGTGGCCGCCACGCGGGCGGCGAGCTCACCGAGCTCGGCCGGGGTGTCGGCGTGCACGGAGGCGATCACGGGTAACCGCTCGTCCGCGAAGGACGTGAGGACCGCCAGCCAGTGCTCGACCGACCTCTTGGAGTACGTGGTGCTGTTCAGCATGCCCGAAGGCAACCGTAAGATCCGCTCGTCGAGGCCCTGGGGCGGACTGGGGTGGATCGTCTTGGTGACAACGGCCCCCGCGCCGGTCGCGAGGAGCTTGCGGATGTTGCGTTCCTGGTCGGTGAGCAGGCCGGAACCGACCACGACCGGATTCTTGAGCGTGAGTCCCAATATGCGTACGCCGTCGGACAATTGATGTCTCCGTGGTGAGGCTGTGCGGGATGCGCGGCCGACCGGGCACGGGCCGGGTGACGACCGGGCGGGGGAGTGAGAGGACTGCCGTCAGGCGCCGGCGACGATGGCCGAACCGAGGGCCTCGCGCTGCACCTCGGTGGCGGCGAGCACGGCGTCGACAAGGAGCCCGGGCTTCTCGTTGAACTCGTCGAAGTCGATGACCTGCACCGAGCCCACCCGGTGCAGCCCCTTGAGCAGATGGCTGGCCGAGTCCACGAAGGGCTGCTTGGTCACCAGGACGATGGGCCGGCCCAGCGCGGTGGCCCAGCCCAGCTCCACGTGCGTGCCGTCGGTACGACGCAGGGTGAGGTCGGGAAGCACCGGAAGCACGGGGACGAACACGTCGCACTTGCGCATCCACCGGAAGTCGCGCACCGAGACCTGCTCGGGGGTGAACTGCGCGGTGTCCTCGCCGAACTTCTCCGCCACATGGGCGGAGAACACGTTGCCACCGTTCTCGCGGACGGTGCCGATGGCCCTGGTGATCGCGGACTGGAGGTCGCCCGCGAAGCCGTTCGCCAGGATCGCGTGCTGGATCGGACCGCCCACGAACACGTCGAGGCCGGTGAGCAGACCCGACCGGTCAGGGGTGATTGCCATGTGAATTCTCCTGACAGAAAATTAACGCCGATTTGCTGAAGAAGTGGCATCGCCGAGGGTCGGCTCGTCATCGAGGACTTGCCGACGGAAGGGAATACCTGAGTGGGATCGAGCCATTTTGCATGGCTGAATTCGGGGGTCCTGGCGAGAAAGTGATAGCGTGCGTCCGGGGTGCGGATCGCTTCACCCGCCCGAATGTGAGCGGAATCTGGGGGGTTATGCCGGGCCGGGCATGCTCTCGCCCGGCGATGTGTATCGGCCACGGTGATACAGCAGTGGCTTCCGGTCCGCGTCCGTATCCAGGGCGAGCACGCGGGCGGCGACCACAAGATGGTCGCCCGCGTCGAACTCCGCCTCGATGGCGCACTCGAACCAGGAGCACGCCCCGTCGAGCCTGGGGGACCCGCCGGGCGGGCAACTCCAGCCCACACCTGCGTACTTGTCGCCGCCCGGACGGGCAAAACGCCTGCTCAGGGCCATCTGGTCCGCCGCAAGGACGTTGACGCAGAAGCGGCCCGCGGCCTTGATGTGCGGCCATGTCGTGGACGTGCGGCCGACGGAGACGAGAACCCGTGGTGGGTCCAGGGAGAGGGACGAGAAAGCCTGGCAGGTGAATCCGACGGGGCCCTTTGGGCCTATGGCGCTGATGACGGTCAGGCCGGTACAGAAGCTGCCGACCGCGGACCGGAACGAATCAGAGGTGACGTGGTCCTGAACTGCGATGGATGTGCTGTCGCCATGCAAGGGAAGTTCCTCACGGTAGAGCGGCGGATCCGATCGGCCCGTTGTTCTGTGAGCTTTCTCGGAGGTAAAAGTCTGCACTACACGGCGAGTTGGGACAAGGGACCTTTGAATCATGAACAGGACGTTGCAATGGTCTGGTCAAGTTGAATGATTCGCGCGCGTTTGCGGCGCGCACTCTGTTGCGTTCCGGCCGCGTTGCAGGCCTGTCCGCGATGCCCCCGCGCGGCTCCGCCCGACCGCTCCCGGCTGGAGCGGATTGACAGGCTCGCGCCACGAACACCATGATTCCACTAGTTGACTAGTGGAATCGAGTGGGAGGGGGAGCATGAGCGGCACGGCCACTTCTGGTGGGGACGACGGTCGGTGGGCCCTGGAAGCGCGCGGGCTCGGCAAGAAGTACCGCCGGGGGTGGGCGCTGCGGGAGGAGTCCTTCCGGGTTCCGGCCGGGCGCGTCTGTGGCCTGGTGGGGCCCAACGGGGCTGGAAAGAGCACCCTGTTGGGGATCGCGGCCCGGCTCGTCGAGCCGACGCGTGGCGAGCTGCGGATCTTCGGGCGGCCGGTGGGCGACCCGACAGTGATGCCCCGGTTCGCCTACCTCGGCCAGGACAAGCCGCTGTTCAAGCGGTTCACCGTGGCGGAGTGCCTGCGAATGGGCCAGGAGCTCAACCCCGGCTGGGACCAGGCGGTGGCCGAACGGATCGTGCGCGAGGGCAACCTGGCGCCGAGCGCCAGGATCGGCAGCCTCTCGGGCGGCCAGCGCACCCGGGTGGCGTTCGCGCTCGCCTTCGGCAAACGGCCCGAGCTGCTGCTCCTGGACGAGCCGATGTCCGACCTCGACCCGCTCGCCCGCGACGAGATCGGCTCCCTTCTCATGTCGGAGGTGGCCGAACGCGGCACCACCGTACTGATGTCGTCCCACATGCTCTCCGAGGTCGAGCACATGTGTGACTACCTTCTGGTGATGGCCGGCGGCCGGGTCCGGATGGCCGGTGACACCGACGAGCTGGTGCCGCTGCACACCGTCGTCACCGGGGTCACCACCGACGGCCGCCTGCCCGACGCGCTCGCCTCGCACACCGTGATCGATGTCCGCACCGCAGGGCGCCAGTTCACCGCCCTCGTCCGGCACGAGGCCCCGCTCGACCCCGCGTGGCAGCTCGCCGAACCCAGCCTGGAGGAGGTGCTGCTCGGCTACCTCCGCCACCCGGAGGCGCCCGCGCTGCTCTCCCCGACCGCCGTCCCCGGCCACCGAGAGGAGCACGCGGCATGAGCACCGTCACCCGCACCCCCGTACAGCAGGAAACCTCGTTCGCCGGGCGACGGCGGCTCCGCGGCCTCGCATGGCTGATGGTGCGTCAGCATCGGGCCGCCCTCATCGCCTGCACCGCGGCGACCGTCATCGGAGCGGCCTGGATCATCCACGAGCGCGGCACCATGCTGGACTCCCTGCACGCGGCCGGGTGGCCCGCGAAACCCGTCGACACCCTCGACCCCGACATGGTCCAGCGCCTCGACGGGTCCTTCAGCGATGTCGCCCGGTACATCGGATATCTGCCGCTGCTGTTCGGCGTGTTCATCGGCGCCCCGCTCATCTCCGCCGACCAGGAGCACGGGACCGCCCGTCTCGTGTCGACCCAGTCGGTGCCCCGGCTGCGCTGGCTGCTCTGGAAGCTGGGCTTCGCGCTGGGCCTGGTCCTGATGACCACCGGGGTTCTGGGCGCGCTGTTCGGCTGGTGGTGGCGGGCCGTCCGACCCGTGGTGTCCAGTACGTGGCTCGACGGCACGGTCTTCGACAACTCCCTGCCGGTGCTGACCGCGCTGGTCCTGTTCACCACCACCCTCGGCATCGTCGTCGGAGCCCTCGTGCGCCGCGCGGTCGCCGCCATGACCGTCACGTTCTTCGTCACGGCGGCCGCGCTCCTGGGGGCCGACTACTTCAGGAACCGGCTGGCCACCCCGCGCCGGGTAGCTTTCCCCCTCGACGGCGCGCACCCCGCGGTGCTCACCGACGCGGTCCAGGTCGACCAGTGGGTCGGCACCGCCTCCGGCAAGGTCTATGGCTGGGGTACCTGTGTGAACGACGCCGCCCCCGAGGCCTGCCGCGCCAAACTGGGGATCGTCAACTCGGTGTGGGACTACTTCGGCTACGACCAGATGGCCACGCTCCAGTGGACCGCGGCAGGTCTGCTGGTGGGCGCCGGCGTGGTCTTCGTAGCCGTGGCCGTGTTGCGCACGCGGCGCACGGCCCTGTAGCCGTACGGAGAGGATGGGAAGGAGGCGGGTGCGATGGTCGTGTTCCGCATCGAGCGACGCAGCGGAGTGCCCGCGTACCTCCAGATCGTGCAGCAGGTGCAGCAGGCGCTGCGCATGGGGGCGTTGGGCGAGGGCGACCGGCTGCCCACTGCGGCACAGGTCGCCGCCGACACGAAGGTCAACCCGAACACCACGCTCAAGGCCTACCGGGAGCTGGAGCGGTCCGGCCTCGTTGAGGTGCGCCAGGGCGCGGGCACCTTCATCACCCGCTCCCTGGCCGCCCCGCAGAGCGACCCCGAGTCACCGCTGCGGGCCCAACTCGCCGACTGGATGCGGGAGGCCATGGCCATGGGGCTGACCGAGCAGGAGGTCGGCGCCGTGTTCGACGCGGTCCGCGAGCAGACGTACGCCGCGCAGCCCATCAGGGTGACCTCGTCCTGAGGCTCAGCCCGCGGGACTCCGAGGAGGCTGGGGCCCCGGGGGCACGGCCTCGGCGACCGCGGCGGACAGGTGTTTGCGTACGTGCTCGGGCAGCGGCGTTCCCCCTGCGGAGTCCACCACCTGCTCGGCGAGGCGGCGCAGTTTGGTGTTGGTGTGCTGAGAGGTGACGACAAGGACCTTCCACGCGTCCTCGGGAGTGAGGGCGAAAGCGGCCATGAGGATGCCGCGGGCCAGATCGATGGTGCCCCGGCTCTCCATCGCCTGCCGCAGCTGGCCGAGTTCGAGCCGGAGATCCATGTCGGGGTCAGGGGCGCAGTCGCGGTCGGCGGCGAGGTCCGCGCCCGGCTCCGGTTCGTCCGGCGGCGGGGCGATGCGGGGGGCTGCGGTGCCGTCGGGCCCGAGGACCGCAGGGGGTTGGTCCAGGGCCGGCTGCCTGATGTGCAGCAGGATGTTCAGGGCGGAGCAGCCGCAGAACTCGACGCCACTGAGGTCCAGTTGGATAGAGCCGTCCGACCCGGCGGGGGCCGCGCCCAGAGCGTGTCGCAGTTGTTGGTCCGTGGCGAGGTCGAGCTCGCCGCACACGTCGACGACGGTCCCGTCGCCGTCGGGGCGACGGAAGACCGTCAGACCGGTCAGCCGATGCGTGCCGGTGGAACCGGCCAGCCTCGTGCACGTGCCCGCCTGCCCGGGCCCGGACTCTTCACAGTGCGGCATGGCCATCTCCCCTGCGCACTCCGGCATTTCCTCCCTGCCCAGGTTCGCGCTCCCGGACGACATACGTCAAGAGATACATGAAGCCAAGTTCTGGTATTCCTCAACACGAACCGGCGGGCCTACGATGCGCCCATGGGTGGAGTGCCGGAACCGCACACGGGATGGACGTTCATCACCAACCATGCGCGTGTGCTCGCGACCATTGCCGAGGACCAGAACGCGCGGATCCGAGATATCGCCGCCCGCTGCAGACTCACGGAACGGGCCGTTCAGAAGATCATTTCCGACCTGGAGCAGAGCGGCTTCCTCTCCCACGCCCGTGAGGGACGCGGCAATACCTACCGGATCGAGCCGGGAAAGACCCTGCGGCACCCCGCCGAGGCCGAGGCCGGCCTCACCGTGGCCTCCTTGCTCGGCCTCCTCGCCCAGGACGAGGCCCACCGTGCCGCACCGTCCGGCAACGGCGCGCACACCGACGGGGACCGTCCCTGACCACGGCTTGTTCTCGCCCGTGACGCTGGCCGATTGCGCGCTGTTCGTGGGCGTCGTGCGTCGAGAGGATTCTCCCCTGCCGGGTGGGGCGACCGAGAGGGGCGGGAGTACATGAGGCTACGACGAAGAACGTCGCGGGACGGGAGAGCCGGGGCGCTGATGCGGGGCATGCTCGCGGTGGCGATCGCCTGCGCGGGACTGGCCGGGGTGCCCGCGGTGGCGCAGGCGGCACCCGCCGCGGCCACGACCACGTCCGCATGCGGTACGGATTCCGGAGCCAAGGGCCTGGCGAGTTCGCCTGCCTCCGGCAGCCTGGTCTCCGTGGATCGCGCGGACGGCCGGATCGCGCAGTTCCAGCTCTTCTACGACAGCACGGCGACGAAGGGCCTGCCCTTCGTGTGGCACCGCGAACAGGACACGCCGGGCGGCGCGTACGGCGCCTGGCAGCGTGTGAGCGCCGCGACCGTGGGCCCGAAGAGCTACTACATCACGGCGATGGAGAACTCGGCGGGCGACCTGGAGCTGCTGTTCTCCACGTACGGCACGTTCTGCCACGCCGTGGAGGACGACAGCGCGGGCGGCTGGAGCGCTCCGGACGCGTTCGGGCTCGCCCCGACCCCGTACCACGGCGGAGTCGTCCTGTTCAAAGAGCGCGACGGCAGCATCGACGCCTTCGCCTCCGGGTCGAACACCGGCAGCACGATGCAGGTGCGACACCAGCAGAACGCGGATACGGGCTGGGGCCCGGTGCTGACCACGGGTCAGGTCCCCGACCCGAACGTGGGACTGAGCCAGCCGAGCACGGTGGAGCAACTCCCTGACGGCAGGCTCCACTTGACAGTACGTGAGTGGAACCGGGACCGCATGTGGGAGATCTACCAGTCGCTTCCCGGCGCCGGCTGGGGCGCGTGGCAGCTGATGTCCCCGACAGCGGCAGCGGCACCGGCCGCGCTCGCCGCCCCCGCCGGCCCGCAGCTGAAGGTGAACCGCACCACCGGCCTCCGGGACGGCGACATCGTCAAGTTCACCATCGCGGGCGGGCCGCCCAAGGACTACGTCTGGGTCAAGGAGTGCGGCCCCTCGGCGTCCACGACCACCTGTGACGACGACACGGGCCGCCAGTTCCGGGTGTACCCGGACGGCACGTACCAGCTCTCCCCGAAGAAGCTGTACGCCCAACTGAGCACCACGGCAGGGAAGTTCGACTGCCGCACGGTGTCACCGAGCAACCCGTGCTCGCTCGCCCTGACCGACAACACCGGGGCGCTGCTCACCACCGTGCCGCTGCACTTCGCCCTGCACGGGGCGCTGGAGGCGGCGCCCACCTTGCGGGTCGACCCGGACACGGGGCTGACGGACGGTCAGGCGGTGCGGGCCACGGGCAAGGGCTACGAACCGCAGTACCACGTGCTGATCATGGAGTGCGCCACCGGCTCGACCGACACGTTCGGCTGCCGCCCCCGCTCCAGGCCGCCGGCCACCAGTGACGCGGGCCGGGTGGACGAGACGGTCACCCTGTCGGCGACGTTCACCGCCATCGACGGCCGCACCATCGACTGCCGTGCCGCGGGCGCGTGCGAACTGGTGGTCTTCGGCACGCGGGTCCGCGGCCCGGAAACGGTCCGCCACCCGCTCGGCTTCGTACCGGCGGCTGTGTCGGGAGGGTGAGCACCCGCCAGGAGTATTGCGCCTCCTGAACGAGAGGGCGGGGGCCGACCCAGGTCGGCCCCCGCCCCCGTGTGTCACCCCCAGCACGGTGACGGTGAAGGACCGCTCACCGCCGCTCGCTGTGCAGGGGCTGTGTCTCTGCCGCAGCGGGGCCGGGAACCGACGCCTTCGTGCGCCGCAGGCCCAGCGCCCCGATGACGCACAGCGCAATCGCGGACGTGGCGAAGAGCAGCCACATCGCGGCCTGGTTGCCCTGGGCGAAGAGCGACTCGTAGACCTGGGAGACCTGCTGGGCTCCGAGGTCGGTGTGGTCGCGGAGCAGTTGGATGCCGTCCTCGGGGTTCCTGACGACCTCGTGGGTCCAGTCGCCGCCCGGAACGTGGTTCCTGGCCAGGCTTTCGGTGAGCGAGTCCTCCGCCGACCAGCGGTAGACCGCCATGCCGGCCGCGAGCCCGATGGCGCCTCCGAGGTTGTGGAAGGTCCACGACGATCCGACGGCTGTGCCCGCGAGGCGCTCGGGCACCGACGACAGGGCGGCGACCGTGGCTGGGCCGAGGACGAAGGCCCAGCCGAAGCCCATGAGGACGAAGGAGAAGGCGACGTACGCGATGCCGGTGTCGTCGCTGAACCGGGACTGGAACAGCGCCGACAGCGCGAACGCCGTGAATCCGACGCACAGCAGCTTGCGCGGCCCGAACCGGTCGACGAGCCGCCCGACGACGGGTGAGAGGACGGCTACGACAGCGGTGCACGGCAACAGCATCAGGCCGGTCTTGTAACCCTCGTAGTGCAGCACCGAGTGCAGATAGAGCGGCATGAGGAAGAACGCCAGGCAGTAGAAGAACGCCAGTGAGAAGTCGGCGGTGATCGCGCTGATGAACGTCCGGTTGGCGAAGAGGTGGAACTGGATGATGGGGGAGGGGACCCTGCGCTCGACCACGTAGAAGGCGACGAGGGCCACGACGCCGACGGCGAACGCGCCCACGATCCGGCCCGAGGCCCAGCCCCAGGTGTCGCCGAGCGTGAAGCCGAGGACGAGGGCGGGCAGGCCGATGGTGATGAGGACCAGCCCCAGCCAGTCGACGCGGGTGCCCAGGTCGTCACTGCGGGACTCGGTGACACTGACCGAGCAGATCAGCAGGGCGATGACCACCAGAGGGACGTTCAGCCAGAACACCCAGTGCCAGTTCAGCCAGCTGACGATGACCCCGCCCAGCATGGGGCCGATGGCCAGGCCGATGCCGTTGACGCCGTACAGCGCGCCGATCGCCTTGCCCCGCTGCTCCTCGGGGAAGGCATGGGCGACGATCGCGCTCGTACTGGTGTAGAGGACGGCGCACGCGGCGCCCTGGACGAAGCGGCACGCGATGAGCCAGCGGACGTCGGTGGTGAAGCCCGCTCCTAACGAGGCCAGGCCGAAGACCGCGGTACCGGCGTAGAGGACGCGCCGCCGCCCATGGGTGTCGGCGAGCCGTCCCATCGTCACCATGAACATGGAGAGGGCGACGATGAAGATGTTGACGATCAGCTGAAGGTCGGTGACCGTCGCGTGGAGATCGCTCTGGATGTCCGGTGCTGCCGTGTTGACGATGGTGAGGTCGATACAGCCGAGGAAGCTGATGATGCCGACCCCGGTGAATGCCCACCATTTTCTGTTCGCTTCAGTGATCACTGCTACTCATCTCTCGGGCGCCGGTACCGGGTCCTTGGCGGCGTGAGCTACGCCGCGGCCTGCGCGCGCTTCTTGAACTTCAGGGACAGCCAGTTCCCCTTGCCGGGGTGGAACGGCTTGACGAAAATCTCGTACGTCATGGCCATGGCCGAGGTCATGGGCTGCGGATAGATGACGGTGTCGTAACCCTGTGCCGCCCAGAGCGGCATGATGATCGGGCACTCCTCGATGAGGTACTTCAGGCAGCCGTTGAAGGCCGCTTCGAGGTCGGCGCCCTCGTCGCGCTTGGTGAGGCGCTCCATGAACTTCCCGATGGTGGAGTTGACCGCTCCCCGGTACACCGGATTGGTGTGGTATTCGTCCTCGACCAGTTTCTTGAGCCCCGCGTAGTCCTCGTGCGCGAGCGCCTCGTCCCAGCGCAGGACTTCGTGCTCGACCTGTAAGCCTTTGAGGGTGTCGGCGTTACGGGTCAGCCACTCGTCCCCGGCGCGCAGCGAGTGCGCGTGTGCCTCGTCCTCGGACATGTCGAGGTAGTTGTTGCGCTGGAGGGTGTCGGCCACGGCTATCGTGCACAGGCCGAACCCGGACCGGTTGATGAGGTCGATGGTGGCCCTGAGTTTGTCGCCCTCGTGATAGCGCTGACCGACACTGACGAGCAGGATGGTGCGGGCGCCGTCGAGGGTGAGCCCCTCCGCCTGTTTCCCGAACGATGCCTTGGTGCGGTTGTCCATGGTCGTGGCTCAGCTCCAGAAGACGAGGGGTCGGTCGCTGCCCATGAACCCCAGGAAATGCCCGAGGGTGACCCGAGAACTGTCGTGAGAGGGCCGTACGGCGTGGATCACGCGCGGGTTGAGCAGCATGAGGTCACCGGCGGCAGGCTTGACGACGGCGGCCGGGGCGGGCAGCTTTTCCCGCTCGATGCCATAGGCGCGTTCGCCCATCAGACCCTGGTAGTCGCCTTCGCTGGGCTCGATGTCCCACAGCTCCAGCTCGCCGCCCTGTTCTGGGATGTTGACGTAGATGTTGGCGGAGAGCTGCGCCTGGAGATGCCCCTGATAGTGGGCCGGCAGGTTCCGCTCAAGGGCGTCGGTGTGCGGATTGAGATCGACGTTGCGGTCCTGGTAGCGGCAGATGCCGATGAAGCACTTCTTGCCGTCCACTTCCATGAGGTGGGCGCCTGCGGGCCACAACTCGTCAAGAAGCAGGCGCAGTTCATCGGTGGGCGATGGGTAAGGGGCGAAGACCTCGCGCAGCTTGGCTATGTTCGGCAGGGCCTGCTCGTGGTGGGTCCGGCGCGATTCCTCGTCGCTGATCTCCGAGTAGGCGAAGCCGATCCGGCCGAATTCGTGTGCCTGGCTCAATTCGCCGCGGTCTTCGTGATCGAGCAGCTTCCTGCGGGCGGTCGCCAGTGACTCGCCCCGGCAGAACCCCTTGATGTGGATCGCCAGGGTCTCCTTCTTGACAAGTGAGAGAACGTCGTCGTGGGACAGATCCGTCCTGGTCGTTTCCCGTACTCGGTCCATTGCCGGCTCCCGGTTCGTTGTGGCTCCGTACATCACGCATCGATCCGCCTGTCCGCTATAGCGGACAGTGGGTTCCAGGAGCATACGCTAATCATGATCTTGCCTGTCAACACTGGCTGATAGGTGCCCCTCCTGGCGGTATGCTCGGTCCACAACAGCGGACAGCAGGGCTCTCGGCGGGTCCTCCATGCGAAGGATGGGCTCATGACCGGTCACGAAGGCTCCTCCGTGCCGCCCGGCCGGCCCCTGCTGCGCAAGCTCGACCAGCGCCTCAACGACCTGATCGCGGCCCTCTACCCCGACGAGCGCAAGCGCCCGGGGTACGCGAAACTCGCCGCCGAGATCCGCCAGACGACCGGCGGGGCCATCTCCGGCACCTACCTGTGGGAGCTCGCCACCGGCAAGAAGCGCAACGTCACGCTTGAACAGCTCGACGTGCTGGCCGAGTTCTTCGGTGTCCCGCCGGAGTACTTCCTCAATGAAGAGGTCGCCGACCGGGTCAACGCCCAGCTCAAGCTCGCCACCGCGCTCCGTGACGCCCGCGTGCGCAACCTTGCGCTGCGCGCCGACGGGCTCTCCACCGAGAGTCTGGACGCGCTGCTCGCGATGGTCAGCGAGGCCCGCAAGCTGCAGCAGTTGTCGCCCGTGGTGGATGAGAACGTGGTGGATGCGAAGCCGGGCAACGACGAGCGCTGAGTTCTGGGGGAAGGGGCAGGGATGTTATACGGGCGCAAGGAACTGACCCGTCGTTGCCAAGAGGTGCTCGACCGGCTCACGATGCCCAGGCCGTTCTCCCTCGACGCCTTCTGCCGGCACCTGTCGCAGTCGCGCGGCCGCCCCCTGCACCTGCACCCGCTGCCCGGCCGGGCCGCCACCGCCGGAGCCTGCGGGCTGTGGCTGGCCACCGACACCGACGACCACATCTTCTACGAGCCCCAGACCACGAAGCCGCACCAGGAACACATCATCCTGCACGAGCTGGCTCACCTGCTGTTCAACCACCACACACTCGGCGGCGCCGACGACTCGGCCACCGCCGGCCTGCTGCCCGACCTGGACCCGAGCCTGATCCGGCGTCTGTTCGCCCGCACCGGCTACTCCACCGTTCAGGAACAGGAGGCCGAGATGCTGGCGAGCCTCCTCAAGGCGAGCGCCCTGCGCGGGCGCGGCACGCGGCCCGGCGGTGTCCTCGGGGAGCTTCAGGCGGGACTGGGCGTGGGTGAACCGTACGAGGGTGAGGCGAACCGACGTGGGGAATGAGGTGACAGACCTCGGGAAGACGGTCGAGGCCGTAAGTATGCTCTGCATGTGGCCCGTTGTGGTGCTGCGCGCCCGAGCGGCCCTTCGTTGTACGCGGCAGCGCGGCATCTGGCTGGCGGTCGCCACGGCGGCGGCCGCCACGACGCTCAACCTGCCGCCGGTCACACGTCTCGTGGAACACATCACCGGTCCCACGCACCTCACCGCCCTTGCCGTGAACCTGTGCGGAGTCCTCTCCGCGGCCGCCGTACTCGACTTCACCACAGTCGCCACCGGCGGCTGCCGCAGACCCCAACTGCACGCTGTCTTCGGCCTGGTGCTGGTCACGCTCGTCACGCTCGACCTGACCTCACCCCACCATGCGCGGCACACATCGCTCGGTGCCGGGCCGGCCACGCCGTCGACAGCGTACTGGCTCGTCATCATCGCGACCCACCTCAGCGCGAACCTCGTCTGCGCACGGGTCTGCCTGCGCTACAGCGGCTGCGGCTCCAATCGTGCGCTGCGCACCAGCCTGAGGCTGTTCGGTCTGGGCACGGCGTGTGCCGGTCTCTTCTGGTGTGCCTACCTGGCCGACCTCCTGCTGAGCCCGGCGTGGGTGCCTCCGCTTCTGCCGTACCTGATGGGCCTGCACGGGCTGCTCCGGGCTGCCGCGCTCGGCGTCCCAGCCGCTGTCCTGCTGCGCGGAGCGGGAGCCGAACTGCTCACCTTCCACCGACTGTGGCCCCTGTGGCGCGACCTCGTCGAAGCGGTGCCGACCGTCACGCTGGCCGAACGACGGCCCTGGCTGATGGAGTTGCTGCGGCCGTGCGGCCCCCGGCACTTCGCGGTCTACCGCACCATCGTCGAGATCCGGGACGCGATCCTCGTGCTGCGCGACTATGTACAGCCCGAGCGGCCTGTGACCGACCCCGCCGCGATGGCCCGGCTGCTGCGGGACGCCCGCCGCAACAAGCTGGACGGACAGGACCCCCGCACCCCCGACGTGAACGTCGCCGAGGCGGGCGGCGAGGACATCGCCGCCGAAACCGCCTATCTGGTCCAGGTCGCCCGCGCCTACCGTGCCCTGCCGGCGGGGCCACTGTCGCGCTGACTGCCGGACTTGACCTGCTCGACCGGGTCGTCGCTGATGGAGAAGCGCGAGCGCGTGGTGCCTCGCCCACCGCGTACCGGACGGCGGCCTCCGTCCTCAGCCCAGCGCCGCCTCCCGGTACGGCCGGAAGAAGGCGCGCAGTTCCTCGGCGTACAGCTCCGGCTCCTCGAACGGGGCGAAGTGTCCGCCCCGGGCCGGCTCGGTCACGTACGCCACGTTCGCGGTGCGTTCGAGCCACGCCCGGGGCGGGCGGACGACGTCGCCGCGGAACAGCGAGAAGCCGGACGGCACTTCGACCCGGCGGGCGTGCTGGGCGGGCGGGATCGCGGCGTTCGCGTGGTACGTGCGCATCGACGAGCCGATGGTCTCCGTGAGCCAGTAGAGCGTCACGTTCGTGAGGATCTCGTCCTTCGTGAAGCTCCGCTCGACGTCGCCGTCGCAGTCGCTCCATCCCCGGAGCTTCTCGACGATCCACGCGGCGAGCCCGGCCGGCGAGTCGGTGAGTCCGAAGGCGGCGGTCTGCGGCTTCGTACGGTGCATGGCGGCGTACGCGCCCTCGGTACCGCCCCAGGCCACCGCGTCCTCCAGCCAGGCGCGTTCCTCCGGTGCGAGTTCTGCCGGGTCGCCCCGGAAGACGGGCAGGCCCGCGTCGGTGCGGTGGACAGCCACGACCCGGTCGGGGTGGTCGAGGGCGAGGTAGCGGCTGACGTGACTGCCCATGTCCCCGCCCGCCGCGCCGAACCGCTCGTAACCCAGGACGCCCATGAGCTCGGCCCACAGTCCGGCGACGGCGATGGTGTCCAGGGGCGGGCCGGTGGGGCGGTCGGAGTATCCGAAGCCCGGCATGTCGGGTACGACCACGTCGAACGCGTCGGCCGGATCACCTCCGTGCGCGCCGGGGTCGGTGAGGAGCGGGACGACCTTCGAGTAGCGCCAGAACGAGTCCGGCCAGCCGTGGCAGAGGACCAGCGGCAGCACGGGCCCGGCCGGCCCCACGGCCCGGGCATGCACGAAGTGGACCCCGAGCCCGCGGAGCGGCACGCGGAAGCGCGGGAGCCGGGCGAGCGCGGCCTCCTGCACCGGCCAGTCGAACCCGTCCGCCCAGTACGCGACGAGCTCGCGCAGATAGCCCAGATCGGTGCCGAGCGTCCACCCCGCATCCTCGGGCGCGTCCGGCCAGCGCGTCGCACGCAGCCGCGCTCGGAGATCCGCGAGCGCGGCCGGGGAGGTCTGAGGGATGAACGACTCGGGGCGAGGCAGGGCGTCGGGCATGGGGCGAGCCTATCGACCGGGCGGCGCCGCTTCACGAACCCGCCGACGGCGACGCCGTGTTCGCTCCGGTGGTGGACCGGGGCTCAGGACCTCATCCCGTTCCGGTCGGCGGCCTGGGCCTTCTTCGCCGAGTGGACGGTCCACAGGGCCAGCGGTCCGTAGACCGCGAGCATGAGGAACTGCGAGACATTGGCAGCGGGCCCGATCGGCAGCAGGTACACGGCCGCGATCCGCAGCCCGGCGTCGACGAGGAGCGAGATCCCCCAGACCAGCGAGACGCGGAGCCAACGGGCCCGCATGGCGGTGGTGTCCGCCGTGCTGCGGAACGCGTCGTGCTGCTCGGAACCGGCCGAGCGGGCGAAGCGCAGCGCCGCATAGTAGGCGAGCGGACGCCCGATGACACAGCTGCCGACGAAGACGAGCCCCGCCGTGAAGGACCCTGCCGCGTCCTTGGCGAGAACGAACCGGGCATCACCGGTGGTGAAGCTCAGTGCGAGCCCCGCACCGAACAGGGTGAGCAAGAACAGCGCGAACGGGTCGAGCCTGCGGTGGCGCAGGGCCACCCAGAGTGTGCGCAGCCCGGCGACGACGGTGGCCAGCAGCAGGGCGAGGTAGTTGCTCGCACCGAACAGCCCGGCGGTGAAGTAGGTGATCACCGAGAGCCCGACGTCGTAGAAGAGGGTGAAAGCCATCGCCCGCATGGCCGGGTCGAGCCGCCTGCGGGGCGGTGTGGCAGGGGAATCGGTGGCGGGATCGGACGAGGTCGGTTGCATGTCGACTCCAGTTGGCCGCGTAGAGGAAAGCGGTTCGAGCGCATTCCCGCATTCGGGCACGCATCCATGAATTGCTTCGGTGATGCCCTCGGGGGAGACGTACGCAATGCATTCCATGCAAGGCGAGAATGCTTTTCTCTCGATCGCAACCGACGTTAACTTCCCCCAGCCGTAAGCGTCTTGAGGCCCTCGGTGGAGGTTCGCAGGGCCGTCTGCACCGTTGGGTGGAGGGGGGTGGAGCCGGAAGAAGCGGCGTTCGCCCCCAGGGCATCGGCGTCGGACGGCTCCCAGGCGCGGCGACCGTGAGGCGTCCGTTCGGCGAGTTTGTCCCAGCACTCGCGGGGCGCGACGCTCCCGGGGGACGGCGGCCCGCCACCGCTTCGCGAGAGGCTGGTCCGTTCCGTCGGACGGCAAAATACAAAGGCAAGGAGAGCGCTCTCTCCTTGCCACTATCAACATATAGCGCGTTGGGGGGCTTGCCGCAAGGCCCGGGTCATGGCGCAGAATCACGGCTCGTCAGAGGGAAGGCAAGCAGGGATGAGGACGTGCTCGACAAGAGGTTCGGCAGAGTGGGAGACACCGGCGATGCGATCGGCCGGCGCAGGGAAACGGAACACGGGCGCCTCGGAGGTATCGCCATGACTGAGCAGTACGTGCTGGATCTTCACGAGGTCGACGAGACGCGGGTCGCGGTCGTCGGCGGCAAGGGCGCGCACCTGGGCGGGCTTTCGCGGATCGAAGGCATCCGCGTGCCGGACGGTTTCTGCGTGACGACGGACGCCTTCCGGCGGATCATGGCGGAAGCGCCGTCGATCGACGATCGGCTCGATCAGCTGTCGCGTCTGACTCGCTCCGACAGCGAGGGGGACGACCGGGAGGCGATCCGCACGCTCAGCGCGCAGATCCGCCGGACCATCGAAGGAATCGCGATCCCGGCCGATGTCGCGGCGGCGATCACTGGCGCGCTCGCCCGGCACGGCGAGCAAGCCGCCTACGCCGTCCGGTCCAGTGCCACGGCCGAGGACCTGCCGACGGCTTCCTTCGCCGGCCAGCAGGACACGTACCTGAACATCGTGGGGCCGACGGCGATCCTCCAGCACGTCAGCCGGTGCTGGGCCTCGCTGTTCACCGAGCGGGCCGTGACCTACCGCCGGCGCGGCGGCATCGACCACCGTACGGTCCAGATGGCCGTGGTCGTGCAGCGGATGGCTTTCTCGCAAGCGGCCGGCATCCTGTTCACCGCCGACCCCGTCACGGGCAACCGGAAGGTCGCGACCGTGGACGCCGGCTTCGGCCTCGGCGAGGCCCTGGTGTCCGGCCTGGTGAACCCGGATGTCTTCAAGGTGCGGGACGGCGAGGTGGTCGCCAGGGCGATCGCCGCCAAACAGCGTGCCATTCACGCCCTGCCGGCCGGCGGTACGCGGGAAGTGGCGATCGACGCGCAGCAGCAGGAGCAGCCGGCCCTGACGGATGCTCAGGCCGTACGGCTCGTGCAGCTCGGGCGGCGGATCGAAGCACACTTCGGCAGCCCGCAGGACATCGAATGGTGCCTGGTCGACGATGACTTCCAGATCGTTCAGAGCCGGCCGATCACCACGCTGTTCCCCGTCCCCGAGACCGGCGACGAGGAGAATCACGTCTACGTCTCCGTCGGCCATCAGCAGATGATGACCGACGCCATGAAGCCGCTGGGGCTCTCCATGTGGCAGCAGACGGCCATGGTGGCCATGCACGAGGCCGGCGGCAGGCTGTTCGTCGATGTCACCGGAAGACTGGCCTCGCCCGCGAGCCGTGCCGGCCTCCTCGACCTCGTGGGGAGAGGAGATCCGCTGGTGAGGGACGCGCTGGAGACCGTCCTCGACCGCGGCGATTTCGTCCCCTCGGTCCCGGACGCGAGTCCCGGAGGGCCGCCGGCAGGCGGTGCATCCGCCTTGGTCGAACCCGATCCGTCCATCGTCACCGAGCTGATCGAGCGCAGCCGGCAGTCCATCGCCGCCCTGGAGCGCGACATCCGGACGAAGTCCGGGCCGGCGCTGTTCGACTTCCTCATCGAGGCCTTCGAGGAGCACAAGCGAGTCCTCGGTGATCCGCTGAACATGCAGGCGATCATGGCCGGGATGGAGGCCACCTGGTGGCTCAACGACAAGCTGCTGGAGTGGCTGGGCGAGAAGAACGCGGCTGACACGCTGACGCTGTCCGCCCCCGACAACATCACGTCGGAGATGGGACTGGCGCTGCTCGACGTCGCGGACGTGATCCGCCCGCATCCCGAAGTGGTGGCGTACCTGGAAGGCGTCGAGGACGAGGGCTTCCTGGACGAGCTGGCGAAGCTCGCGGGCGGGACCGAAGCACGTGACGCCATCGAGGCCTACCTCGACCGGTACGGCATGCGCTGCGTCGCCGAGATCGACATTTCGAGGCCACGTTGGCGCGAGCGGCCCACCTCGCTCGTGCCCGTGATCCTCGACAACGTCAGGAACTTCGAGCCGGGTGTTGCCGAGCGGCGCTTCGAGCAAGGGCGGCAGAAGGCGCGGGAAAAGGAACAGGAGGTGCTGTCACGCCTGCGGGACCTGCCGGACGGGGACCGGAAGGCGGACGATACGAAGCGGATGATCGACCAGGTCAGGGCGTTCGTCGGATACCGGGAGTACCCGAAGTACGACATCGTCAGCCGCTACTTCGTCTACAAGCAGGCCCTGATGGCGGAGGCCGAGCGCCTCGCGCGGGCCGGTGTGCTGCATGCGAAGGAGGACATCTTCTACCTCACGTTCCAGGAACTGCACGACGTCGTGCGCTCGCAGCGGGTGGATCACCGGCTCATCCAGCAGCGCATGGACGCGTTCCGGTCGTACCAGGCGCTCACACCGCCCCGGGTGCTCACCTCGGAAGGTGAGGCCGTGACGGGGGCGTACCGGCGCGACGACGTGCCGGCCGGCGCGCTGATCGGCCTGCCGGTCTCCGCCGGGACCATCGAGGGAAGGGCCCGCGTCATCCTCGACATGGCGGACGCCGATCTCGAAGCGGGCGACATCCTGGTCACGACGTTCACCGACCCCAGCTGGTCGCCGCTGTTCGTCGCGGTCGCGGGCCTGGTGACGGAGGTGGGCGGCCTGATGACCCATGGCGCGGTGATCGCCCGGGAGTACGGCCTGCCGGCCGTGGTGGGCGTGGATCGGGCCACCCGGCTCATCCGGGACGGGCAGCGGATCCGCGTGCACGGAACCGACGGGTACGTCGAGATCCTGTCCTGACACATTGGGCAGCCCCTCCCGTGGCGCCGGAAAGGGACCAGGGGCTCACCCGTTGGCGGTCCACCCCGGGACCATCGGCAGCACCTGCTCGGCGATGCGGAGCAGTACCGCGTCGTCGGGCACCCGGCCGTCCGAACGCCACAGGGTCACCTCGAAAGAGCCCCCGCTGTCCTTCGCGTTCCGGGCCACGCTGACTACGCGGGCCGGGACGCCGGGGCCGGTTTGGGTGTCGCCCCCGCCGAGCCGGAAGCGGATGCTGATGGTCTGGTCCGAGTAGAGAACCGCCGGCCGGCCCAGCAGCGTCCGCTGCTGTGCGTCTTTGCCCAGCAGTGAGGCCGACCCGGCTACGGGAAGACGGTCGAACGTGCCGTTCAGCGTCACGGTGTACGTCTCGAACTCGACCCGGGCCGTGGGAGTGGCGACCTCCTTGCTGTCGAAAAGACGCATCGAGCTGTCACTACCGCTGGCGGTCTTCGCGATCTGCCCCGGCGTGCCGAGGAGTTCGGCGAGATCGGGGCGGTTCAACGCCTTGCAGAGCTGCGCCCCGGAGACATGGGCCTTCCCCGCCGCCGTGGTGGGTTCCCCGCCCGAGCACGTGGCAGGCTTCGCGGCATTGCCGGAGTCCGACAGCGCCCCGGACACCCACACACCGGTACAGAGCGCCGCCACCAGCCCCACGGCCGCGACGGCCTGCAGCCACGGCCTCCCGCTTTCCGTGGGCGAGTCGACGCCTTCTGCCCTGTCCCCGGCCATGTCCCGCGCCTGCATTGATCCCCCGATACGTGCCCCGATAGATGGCTCGCGGACCTTAACCCGTGAGCATCTGGCGGACAAGGAGGTGGGACTCTGAAGGGTGCGGTCAGCGGTGGGCCATCCCGTCGCGGGGCGACCACCTGTGGGAAGGGGTGCTCGACTGGGCGTCGGATCCGCGATCGTGGCCGGCGCCGCCAAGATGGCGAAGGCGCCGGGTCGGTTGACCGCGCCGGGGGCGTAGTTCCGGGACCCAGCTGTCCTTTGGGGTGCCAGCGCCTGCTGTTAATCTCCGGATACTTCGCATGGGGGGCTGCGCCTGGGGGGGGCGAAGCCGAAGGGCTTGTTCACTTTCGCCGCCTCACCATGCCTTCATCTGTGAGTCGGAGTACGCGTGACGATGACGAAGAAGCATTTGCTGCGCAGCATCCTCGGAACGGCGGTCGCGCCCGCGTTGGCGCTGAGCGCGGTGGGGGCGTCGGTGCTGGTAGCTCCGCCGGCAGTGGCCGCGGCTGCCGAGGCACAGCCCTGGGGAGCACCCACCGCCCTCACCCAAGGAGCTGCGGTCGAGAGCGTGATCGACGTCAAGACCGCCAAGGACGGGACGACGGTCGCCCTTTGGTACAGCACCGCCAAGGACAACTCCCAGCGGTCCCTCCTGGTGGCTGTGCGCCCTGCGGGCAAGTCGGCCTGGGGAGCGCCCAAGACCCTGTTCACCTCGACCTTCGAGGTCGGTGCGCGAATCAACGGTGCTCTGCTGACGACCCCGGACGGTTCGGTCACTCTCAGCTGGGTCGAGGAGTATTCCGGCACGGCGCAGCTGCGTACGGCCGTGGTGGCCCCCGGCGCCACCACGGTGTCGACGCCACTGACGGTCGCTCAGTCCGACAAGATCTTCTACGCCCAGCTCGTGGGCGACCCCTCCGGCAAGGTCCTTGCGGTGTGGGAGCGTTCGGTGGGGCGGCAGACCGAGATCTTCGCCTCTGAGCGCACAGGAGCCGACGGCGCATGGTCGCCCACGGTGCGTCTGGACACGACTGGTGCCGACTTCATCGAGGGCGGAGCCCAGCCGTCGGTGGCGCCGGACGGCAGTATGACGGTCGTCTGGTCCGAGCGGCGGGCGGACACGGGCGACAGCACAGGGCTGAAGGTCGTGGAGAAGGCAGCCGACGCTACCGGGTGGTCGGTTCCCAAGGAACTCCCCGCTCCGGCGGGTTTCACCCCGGAGCACCTGGTCACCGGCCTGCAGGGTGGGCTCTTTGCGAACGGCACGGTTGACGAGAACGGCACCCGAGTCCGTGCCTTCGCAGAGCGGCGCCCCGGGAGCAACGTCTGGAGCGCTCCCGTAAAGCTCCCCGACGGCGCTGCCGATACCGGGCGCATCGACCCTCTGGTGGGTCCGAACGGCGACGTGACCCTGGTCTGGGTCGGCCAAACCGGCACCGGGTTCGGACTGCGCACCACGACGCGCTCCGCCGCAACCGTCACTTGGTCGCCCATCGAGACCCTGTCCACCGGGGCCGTTCAGGACGACCAGTACGACTTCACCGTCGCCGCAGACGGCACCGTCCATGCCGCCTGGACCCAGTACGCGGCCGACGGACACCGCGACTTCGTCACCGCCTCCCGCGTCAATGGCACATGGACGCCCCTGAAGCAGCTCAGCACCAACACGGCCAATATTGCCCTCGGCCGCATCACTGTCGGCGGACCCGACAACCGCCCCACCGTGCTGTGGGACGACATGGGGAACTCTGTCCTGTACACAGCCACCACACGCGACAAGCCTCTCTGGCGGGACTTCAGTGGCGACGGCAAGGGCGACCTGCTGGCCACCACCTCCACGGGCTCACTCGCCATACGCACCGGCGACGGCGCGGGCGGTCTCACGTCCGGCCCTGTGGGCGCCGGTTGGCCGTCGGGGAGCTACGTCGTGCCCATGGGGGACATGACCGGCGACCGGTGCAATGACTTGCTGGTCCGCGATCCGTCCGGTCAGCTGAACCGGTACGACGGTGGCTGTGGCACCGCATTCACCCCGGCCGGAGGCCACCTGGCGCTCGGCGGGGGCTGGAACGCCTTCGACGTGCTGACCTCGCCCGGAGACCTGACCGGTGACGGCCGCACCGACCTGCTCGCCCGCACCCCGGCCGGCGACCTGTACCTGTACCCGGACAACGGAACCGGGCGCCCCGGTGACCGGGTCAAGGCCGGGTTCGGCTGGCAGATCTACAACACCGTCGTCGGAGCCGGTGACCTCAATGGTGACGGGTTCGGTGACCTGCTGGCCCGGGATGCCTCGGGTGTGCTGTGGCGCTACGACGGCAACGGCAAGGGCGGCTTCGGCGACCGTGTGAAGCTCGGTGGTGGCTGGGACGTCTACAACGCCATGGCCGGCGTCGGAGACGTCACCGGTGATGGCCGCAACGACTTGGTGGCCCGGGACAACGCCGGTGTGCTGTGGCGCTACAACGGTCTGGGCAACGGCACCTACGGCCCCCGGACGAAGCTCGGCAGCGGCTGGGAAACGTACCAGAAGCTGTACTGATCGCGACCGGCAGCCATCGGCGGACGACGGGGCTCCGCCGCGAGTCGCGGAGCCCCGTCGTCCTTCGCGTACACGTGCAGGGCGACTCACCCTACGGCGTGGCAGCGCAGGAGTTCGGCGCCGGCTTCGCGGAGCCGGTCATCGACCTGCGGTTTTCCGCAGTACGGCCGACGGTTGACCGCATGGTGCCCGGCCGCCCCAACTCCTGGCGTCGAGGCCATGATTGCAGCGAGCAGTGGAGCGGAGCCGGCCGACGGAATCGCCGGATGGGCCGTTCACATCGTGGAGACCCTGGGGGCGCCGGGCGCCGGTCTCACCAACGCCGTCGACACGGTGCTCCCCTTCGTTCCGAGTGAGGTCGTCCTGCCGGTGGCGGGGTTCACGGCGGGGCGGGGCCGGATGAGCCGTTGGCCGTCATCGTGTGGAGCGCGATCGGGTCGGCGGTCGGCCGCTCGTCTCCCAAGTCGCCATCTGCTCCCGGAACTTGGGGCATGTGACGATGTCCTCCTCGCTGCACTGAAGGGCATGGGTGAGGAGCTGGTGGGCGTGATCCAGGTCGAGCATGCGTTGCTCGATCTCGACAACCTTGGCCCGCATCATCGCCTGCCGACGCGGCTGGTCCTGCTGGAGTTCACCGATCTCGACCAGGGTCAGCCCGGCCTGCTGGCACTTGCGCAGCACCTTGATCCGCTCGGCGTCCTCCGGTACGTAGCGCCGCTGGCCGCCCTGCCGTTCGGGGGCGGGCAGCAGGCCGTGGCGTTCCCAGTACCGGATCGCCGAGGCCGGAACGCCGGTCATGTCGGAGAGTTGGCCGATTGTCATCCGCATGTCGCGCTCCTCGTCCCGGCCGCATTTGACTTAAACCTTAGTTCAAGTTGAAGAGTGGTCGGCACGTGGACAGCGGCGAACCATCAGCGGCCGCCGCGACAGACCTGGGAGATGGCTCATGGCTACTACGGACGCAGACACGGTGAAGCAAGAGCGGGCCCGGCAGCTGGCCGACGCCGCCGAGAGCCTTTTCGCGGCGGGGGTGATGTCCCACTCGGGGCACGCCAATCTGAGCGCCCGGCTCGACGGGGAGCGGCTTCTGCTGACGCCGGGATTCGTCCGCGGACTGCGGCCCGAACAACTCGCGGTCGTCGGCTTCGACGGGCAGGTGCTCGAAGGCGAGCTGCAGTCCGTGAGTACCGAGATCATCGCCATGCACAGCACCATCTACAAGGCCCGCCCGCACGTGGGCGCGGTCATCCACACCCACTCGCCCTCCGCGACCGCCTTCGCCGTGGCCAACCGGCCGCTGCCGTGCCGGACCGAGCCGATGCTGCGCTTCGGGCAGGCCGAGGACGTCCCCGTGGTTCCCTGGGGGCCGCGCGGGTCGGACGTATCGGTGCGGGGCATGGCCGAGGTCCTGGAGCAGCGCCCGACTACGGCCTCCGTCCTGCTGGCCAACCACGGCCTCCTGGTGTTCGGCCCGGATCCGGCCGCCACCGCCCACCTCGTGGTGGCGATCGAGGAGAGCGCCGAGGCGGAGATCGCGGCGGCCGCGATCGGAGGGGGCGTGGACTTTCCCCCGGGGGCCCAGGAGGCCGTGCGCGCCTCGATCGCGCGGGCCTCGTCATGACGGACGACACCTCCGCCCGCCGTGTCGAGGCCGTACGGGACCGCTACCGCTCCACGCTCGGAGCCGTTCCGAACGGGGTGCAGGAACGACTGGGCCTGGCCCAGGACTTCGACCGGCTGCCCACCGAAGAGGCGATCGCGGCGCTGCGGCACATCGTGCTGACCGACAGCCCGCTGGGAAGCCGGGTGCAGCAGCTCGTCCACTTCGGACAGCTGCTCGCTCTCGGCCGGGCGCATCCCGCCCGGATCCACGCCCAGGGCGCACTCCACGCAGGGGCAGGCATCCCGGACCTCATCGGCGTCGCCGAGACCGCGCTGATTACGGCGGGCGTGCCGGCCTATGCACTCGGTACCGAGATCATCGCCGAGCTGACATCGGCCGGAAGCTGACGTCAACTCGTCGGTGGAGGCGGCTGGTTGAGAGAGCCGGGCGTCGGCGCCTCGGGAAAATTGTGCCGCCTTGCAGGTCGCGGCGATCGAGCTGCTCCTGTGGTGGAGCGTGGGGCGTGCGCGGGCGTCGGCGGACTGCGGCGGCGCGCGGTTGGGGGGCGCCGGAGCAGGGCGCGGTCCGGACGGGTGGGGAGTGACGGTGGCGGCTTACTGGACCGGCACGGGCAGTGCCAGGTCCACCGTCACCGGGCCCTCGCCGCCATGGTGGGTGGCCGAGGACGCCAGGGGCGCGTGGCCCGCGGCCGTCGCGGCCAGGACGTACGAGCCGCCCCGCGGGACCGGCACCGCGTACCGGCCGGTCTCGTCGGTGTGGGCGGACCCCGCCTGGCGGCCGGCATGATCGATCAGCGTGACCTTGGCGTGCGGCACGGGCGCGCCGGACGCGGCCACGACCCGGCCGTGGAACGCGGCAAGGACCTCCGTGGCCCGCTCAAGCACCGCGTCCTCCTCGCTGCTGGCCCGCAGCTGCGGCTTCGCGGCGGGGCGTCCCTTGGGCAGGAAGACGGCGAGCAGCAGCCCGCCGGCCACCGCGGCCGTCGCGATCAGGAACGAGACGCGGAAGCCGTGCATGGTCGGGAGCTCGACCGGGCCGAAGGGCTGCGCGGTGTTCGCGAGGACCATGCCGATGACGGCGCTCGACACCGACGTACCGATCGAGCGCATCAGAGTGTTGAGGCCGTTGGCCGCGCCCGTCTCTGACGGGTCGACCGCGCCGATGATCAGTGCGGGGAGCGAGGAGTAGGCGAGGCCGATGCCCGCGCCGACGACCACGGAGATGACGATGGTCTGCCAGGCGGCGTTCATCAGGCCGAGCCCCGCCCCATACCCGATCGCGATGATCAGCATGCCGAGGATGAGGGTGGTCTTCGGGCCGTACTTGGCCGAGAGGCGGGCGTATACCGGCGCGGTCAGCATCATCGTCAGGCCGAGCGGTGCGACGCAGAGACCGGCGACGACCATCGACTGCCCGAGGCCGTACCCGGTGGCCTTGGGAAGCTGGAGCAACTGGGGCAGCACGAGCGAGATCGCGTAGAAGGCGACGCCGACCATCGTCGAGGCGAGGTTGGTGAGCAGCACCTCGCGCCGGGCGGTGGTGCGCAGGTTCACCAGCGGCGCCTTGACGCGCAGCTCCATCACGCCCCACAGGACGAGGACGACCAGCGCCGCGCCGAGCAGGCCGAGCGTGGTGGTCGACGCCCAGCCCCAGTCGCTGCCCTTGGTGATCGGAAGCAGCAGCAGGACCAGGCCCGCGGAGAGGCCGATCGCGCCGAGTACGTCGAAGGTGCCCTCCGCCTTGACCTTGCTCTCCGGTACGAAGAGGAGGGTGAGCAGCATGGCCACCACGCCCAGGCCCGCCGAGCCGAAGAACAGGGCGTGCCAGTCGGCGTGCTGGGCGACCAGGGCCGCGAGCGGCAGGGCGAGTCCGCCGCCGACGCCTATGGAGGAGCTCATCAGGGCCATCGCCGAACCGAGCTTCTCGCGGGGCAGCTCGTCCCGCATCAGGCCGATGCCGAGCGGAATGGCGCCCATGGCGAAGCCCTGCAGCGCGCGGCCGACGATCATCACGAGCAGCTGGCTGGTGAAGCCGGCGATCAGAGAGCCGACCACCATGATGGCGAGGCTGGCAAGCAGCATGCGGCGCTTGCCGTACAGATCGCCGAGCCGGCCCATGATCGGGGTGGCCACGGCTCCGGCGAGCAGGGTCGAGGTCATGACCCAGGTGGCGTTGGAGGGCGAGGTGCTGAGCAGTGTCGGCAGGTCCTTGATGACCGGGACGAGCAGCGTCTGCATCACCGCGACCGTGATACCGGCGAAGGCGAGCACGGGGACGACACCGCGTGTGCCGCGCGGCGCGGCCTGCTGGTCGGTCGTCGGCTGGGACATTACGGGGCCTCCGGAGGCGGGGTGAGGTCGGCGGCGGCACCTGGACTGGGTACGTGCAGCTTGAACCCGTTTCCCCAGGCGACTATTCCGGAGAACGTGGCCGAATCCCGCCGGAGCGCGAATCTTGACCTGGATGGGAAATGCTTGACCTGTTCATTGCCCTGGATGCCTGGGGGATTCCGTGTCGGCGAGTGGGCGATTGCCGGGTCGACGGGGGCAGTGGTCGAGCCCGCCGAGGGGCCAAGGGGCGGACAGCAGGGTGGTTACGAAGCGTGATGTTGTAGGTCGGGGAGGTTCGCCTGCGGTGTCATCCGCGCGACATCGCACCTCCCGAGGCGGCGAAGTCCCATGCGGCATCGGCTCATTGAGGTATGGCGGTGCGCCTCGTGTCATGGAAAAGATGGGCAAGTCAGGCATGTTCTGGAGGGGGTGCGGCTTCCGGCCGCGCACCCCTGTGGGAGGGAGAATCGTCATGCGCCGTCACATCGCCGCGATCGGCATGCTGGCCACCGCTGTCCTGCTCGCGCTCGCCGTTCCCGCTCAGGCGGCGACGGGACTCCTGGTCGTGAACGGGGTTCCGCATCGGAACCCCGCGCGCGGCTGCTACGCGACTTCGTCACCGGTTTCCGTCCAGAACCACACGAACTCGTTTGTTCTGGTGCACGCTGCCGCGAACTGTCAGGGGCCGGTGACGGCGGAGGTCGACCCCGGGCAGTCCGCGACGACGTTCGGGGCGAGTTACTTCGTCTTCTGATGCTGATGCGCCCGGATGTCCGACGACGGGGCCTACTCGTCGTCCCAGGACAGTGAGCTCATCTTCCAGCCGGCGGGTGTCCGTATGAACTGGGTCGTTTTGTGGCCGGAGCCCTCGAACCATTCGCCGTTGAGGTATCCGGACTTGCGGTACTCGCTGAACCGGTGCGCGATCGTGCCGAAGATCTCGGTCCGTTCGGAGACCTCCCACTCGGAGAACTCCGTCAACGTGCCGTCGTTAAGGATCTTCTCGCGGGGCGCCACGAACGAGTCGAGATCGTAGATCACGGGCTCGCCCCCGACGTTGCTGATGATCATTCCCTGCGGAATGAAGACCTCCCGGACGATGCCGACGTCCGGCCGGCCGCCACCGGTGTTGGTGAACGCGCGGAGGAAGGTGCTCATCAACTGGTCGAGTTCGGCCTTGACGTCGGGCGCGGGCCCCTGCGCCGGGGGCCACTCTTCGGCGAGTACCGCCCAGATCTCGGAGTCGTGCCGCGTGCCCCGGTACGGGTAGCGCCCGCGCAGTACGCCATCGCGCGTCATCCCGAGCCGGCGCGCGGCCTCGATGCTGCGGGTGTTGCCGGCCGCGACCCACCATTCGACGCGGCTCATCGCCCGTTCCGTGAAGGCCCAGTCGATCAGCACCCGGCACGCCCGCGTCACCAGGCCACGGCCCGCGCCCTTCTCCTCCAGCCAGCAGCCGATCTCGCAGACGCCCGAAGCCGTGTCGAAGCTCGTGAACATGACTCCGCCGACCAGCGTGCCGTCGAGCCAGATCCCGTAGATCCGGCGGGAGTCCTCGGCCGTCGCCGTCGCATAACGCCGAAGGGTGGCCTCGGCCGTGGCGAGGTCGGTGCTGAACGTCGCCCACGGTATCCACGGGTCGACATACGGGCGGGCGCGGTCCATGTGCTCCAGGAACTCCCGCGCCTGCCAGGGTTCCAGGGGGCGGAGCTGAGCGTCGTCGCCGAGCGGCAGTGCGAACACGGATCCCTCGTTTCCATGGGTACGTAACAAGCGTTCGGTATGTAAGGTAGCAGCATGCCACCCGCGCCAGGAGACCGTGAAGCACGCCGTGAAGACGTAAGCCAAGCGGTGTGGGAAGTCCTCGCCGACCGGGGGTTCGGGGGGCTCACCCTGCGGGCCGTCGCCACATCGATGGGCGTCTCGACCGGCATGCTCATGCACTACTTCCCGACCAAAAGGGCCCTGGTCGCGCACGCGCTGCACCTGCTGGAGACCCGCACCGCGCAGCGGCCCCGCCGGGAACGCCCCACCGAGGGGATCGCCGCGCTGCGGGCGATGCTCCTCGACATCCTGCCGCTCACCCCGGGCGACACCGCCCGCAACCGGATCTGGGTCAGCTCCTGGGACCTTGCCCTCGCCGACGACGGGCTCGGCGCGGAACAGGCAGATCGCTACACCCGGCTGCGCGCATCGATCAGCCCGCACCTCGAAGCCGCGCGCGCCGCCGGGGAGTTGCCGGAGTCGGCGGATCCGGAGCAACTCGCCGCTACGGCCGTGGCGTTCACCCACGGGCTCGTGGTCCAGGCCCTCTTCGATCCGGCCCGGTTCACCGAGGCCGTACAGATCGCCATGCTCGACGATTTCCTCGCTTCGATCTCGGACCGGTCCGGGCAGGGCCGGTAGCACTCGGCCCCTTCGTCAGCGACTGGCGACAGGGTCCGCGAGCCGCAGGGGAGTGGCCGGCTCGGAAAATGGCTGGCGCGGCATGCGGACACGGCGGATCATCCGGAGAGCAGGGGGCCGTGCGCCCGCCGGCTTCCTGGGAAACCTGAGATTTCCGGGAATCCTGACGTTCCTGAGGGGGCCGCGATGACTGTTGCCGGGTCCGGGGCGGCCGGTACGCGGCCCCAAGTCCGTGCGATGGGCGGGGAGTTGCGGGGTTGCTGGGAGGCGGGGACAGCGGTGTTCCGTGGCGTCCCGTTCGCCGAGCCCCCGGTCGGCGCGTTGCGGTTCGCCGAGCCGCGGCCGGTACGGGGATGGAGCGGGGTGCGGGAGGCGGTCTCGTACGGCACGCCGCCCCCGCAGGGTGGCCACTTCGGCATGGACGCGCTGGCGCGGGACACGGGCGACCACGACTGGCTGACGGTCAACGTCTGGTCGCCCGAACCGGGCCCGGGCGCGGGGCTGCCGGTGATGGTGTGGTTCCACGGCGGCGCGTACACGATCGGCATGTCCGGCCTCCCGGAGTACGACGGCGGCAGGCTCGCTCGGGACGGCGGCGTCGTCGTGGTGACGTTCAACTACCGTGTGGGGCTCGAGGGTTTCGCGCGGGTCGAGGGCGCTCCGGCCAACCGGGGGCTGCTCGACCAGATCGCCGCGCTGGAGTGGGTGCGCGACAACATCGAGGCCTTCGGCGGCGACCCGGGCCAGGTCACCGTCTTCGGCCAGTCGGCGGGCGGGGGATCGATCGCCTCGCTCCTTGCGATGGACCGTACGGCCGGGCTCTTGCGCCGGGCTGTCGTACAGAGTGCCCCCGGCACGTTCTTCTCGCCCGAGCTCGCCGCGGACATCACGGCCGCCTGCGCCGCAGAGCTGGGGCTGAGTCCCACGGTGGCCGACCTGGCCGGTGTCACCCCGGACCGGCTGTCCGCCGCCGGGGACGCGGTCACCGCGAAGATCGACCAGTGGGCGCACCGCTGGGGCCGGCCCGCGCACCGGTCGATCCTCTTCGCGCCCGTCGTCGACGGCGAGGTCCTGGCCACCACGCCGTGGCAGGCCCTGGCCGACGGTGCAGGCCGTGACGTCGACCTGCTCGTCGGTCACACCCGCCAGGAGCAGCGCCTGTTCAGCGCGCTCGACGGCCTGCTCGGCGCGGTGACCGAGGAGCAGGCAGCGACCGCCCTTCGCACCTTCGCCCCCGGTCCGGACGGTGAGCGCCGCTATCGGGAGGCGTTCCCGACGGCGAGTCCGGACGAGCTGTACGAACTGGTCCACTCCGACTGGCTGTTCCGCATGCCGTCACTCCACCTCGCCGAGTCCCAGATCGCCGCCGGAGGCCGAGCCCACGTCTACGAGCTGACCTGGCCCGCACCGGGCATGGGCGCTGCCTTCGGCGCCTGCCACGGCCTGGACGTACCCCTGGTCTTCGGCAACCTGGACCGCGGCCGGCCCGCGATGCTGATCGGCGCGGGACCTTCTCCGGAGGCAGAGGCCCTGTCCGCCCACATGCGTACGGCGTGGACGTCGTTCGCCGCCCACGGTGACCCCGGCTGGCCCGCGTACGACACCCGCCGACGCCGAGTCCAGCTCTTCGACGCCCGGCCCGCTGTCACCGCGTACCCGGAGGAGTCCTCACGCCTGATCTGGCGGGACCATGCGTTCCCGGTACTGCCGCTGGTCAGCGGGTAGCCTCCGGCGGCCCGGGCGCGCGGCGGCTGGCATGATCACGGCGTGATTGACGAACATGTACGGCAGCCCGGGACCGGGAAGCGTGTCCTCTTCGATGTCGACGGCACGTTGATCGATGCCGTGGAGAACCAGCGCCGGGTGTGGGCGGCATGGGCGGCCCGGTACGGGCGCGACCCGGAGGAGACCTACCGGGTGGCGCTCCGCACCAGGCCCATCGAGACCTTCGCGGAAGTCGTCCCGGACCAGGACCCGCGGGAGTGCCTGGCCGCATTCCACGCGCTGGAGGACGAGGACGTACGGTCGGGGGTCTACTCGGCGTTCGACGGCGCGCGGGAACTGCTGACCGGCCTGGTGCCCGGCACCTGGGCGTTGGTGACCTCCAACTATGAGCACCGGGTGCGGGGGCGATTCGCCCGTACGGGGCTCCCGATGCCGGGCGTCGTCGTGGACGCGGCCGCCGTGGCCGAGGGCAAGCCGTCGCCCGTGCCGTACTTGCTGGCCGCCGAGCGGCTCGGTGTCGAGCCCGCGGACTGCCTGGTAATCGAGGACGCCCCCTCGGGTGTGACGGCGGGAGTGCGGGCCGGCATGACGGTGTGGGGCGTCAACGCGGCGGTCGCGGTGGCGGGCGTACACCGGCACTTCGAGACGCTGAGCGCAGCGGTCCCGGAGATCCTGGCCTTCGCCGCGTGACGCGCCGATCACGTCCCCGCACGGCCCGTCGCGGACTCGACACCTCTCATCGGCTGGGCCGACAACGAGGGGCCATGGAACGCCCCGTCGCAGCACGCTCACCTGCTGCCCCTGGTTCAGCTTCTCAAGAACGCCGGCTCGGGCAGGTGCCTTGCGGTCGGCAGTGGGGCTGTCCGAGCCGTTACGTGCAAGGCAAGCAATAAGTGGCCGTTCTGGAAGTGACCAACTGTAGCCCCCGAGAGGACAACGGGGGGCATCTGCGGCCGCAGTCCGCCCCCACACGAAGGAGCCTTTTAAAGCGGCGGGACCAACTTGAAGTAGCGCTCCAGGAGTGCGGCATCGCCTCGGACCTCCAGGTTGTCGGAGGGGATCCGGTGCCACAGGAACAGCATCAACTGCGAAGCAGTGGCGGTCAGTTCGACGTCGCAGTATCCGGTGCCCTCGTTCAGCAGGACGCCCTCGGGATCCATCTGCACGACCCAGAGGCCGAAGCCGTCGGACTGCCGGAACCGGAGCCGTTCGCCCTGCCCCGCCGGTGCGTTCTGGCGGGCGCGGCGGGCGGGAGCCATGACCTCGAAGGTGTGGCTCACGGCGTCGGCCGCAAGCTGCCGGTCCACGGGCTGGGCCGTCCCCAGGGCGTGCTCGATGTCCCAGCGGTGTACGGCCGCCTCGATGGCCTGCATGCGCCGCCAGAACCCCACGGACTGCTCGTCCGACCAGGACCACACCCGCTCGGCGGGATCGTGTTGGGCGAACAGCGAGGCCAGGGCGGACGCCCCGTCGTGGAACCAGTCGAGGAGCCCGACGGGCAACGGGCCGCGATTCGGGGCGAGTTGGGGATCGGGCCAGCCCGCGGTGTCTGCCGGCAGGGGCAGGAAGGTGAAGTCGTTGTCGTCCGGGCGGTCTACCAGCCCCTCGCTGATCACGTGGATCACATAGCGGTGCACGGCACCCAGATGAAACACGAGATCGGCCACCGACCAGTCCGGGCACGACGGGACGAGTGCCACCCCGTCGCCTCCCACCTCCCTCGACGCCGCACGGGCCGCGCCTTCGAAAGCCTCGACCTCGCGACGGAACTGGGCGACGTAGTCCATGGTTTCGGCACTCCTGACGCGACGCTGTATGTATCTGCATCGCCAACGTACCTGCGTGGGCGGCGAGTTGGGCGAGAACCCCGCAGGGGTCGTTCCCCCTCCATGGAGGCGCGGGCAGCCAGCCCGGCGCAGCACCGGGGTCGGCTGTTCCGCGACCCGTGGCCTCGACCGGGATACGGTCGTACAGGCCGAGGACCAGCTCGAACCCCTGCGCCGGGCGCAGGCATCTTCACCGTGCACGAGCTCAAGCGCGTCGCGCGCAACGCAGCCGAGGAGGTCGAGCGGCGCGAACGGCTCCGGGCCCAGCGCCACCCGAACGCCGGGACCCGCAGCCGACTGCCATGATCGAGCGCTTGGCTCCAACGGCTGTGCCGCGGCTCCTCACGGCCGGAACAGCCCGCTGGGCTCTCACCACCTAACAGGGATCTCCGACGCCATGATGGCCATGCGGTGAGGATGCCAGGTGACCTTCTCCGGCGGTACGGCCAGGCGGAGTTCGGGCAGGCGGGCGAGGAGGGTGCGGAAGGCCACGTCGGACTGGCGGCGGACCAGGTGGGCGCCGGGGCAGTGGTGGCGGCCGTAGCCGAAGCGGAGATGCGGGTTGGGGGAACGGGTGGGGTCGAACGTCTCGGGGTCGGAGAACGCCGCCGGGTCGTGGTTCACCGCGTCCAGGGAGAGCAGGATCATCTCGCCCTCCTTCACCTCGGCGGAGCCGAGCCGTGCGTCCTGGGTGACGAAGCGCGGGATCGCGTTGCCCAGGACGACGCTGCAGCGCAGCAGTTCTTCGACGCAACTCGGCATCGTTTCCGGGCGGGCTCGTACGGCGGCCATGGCCTCGGGGTGCTGGAGGAGGTTGAAGGCCGCCACGCCCAGGAAGCTCGCGAAGTCCTCGTATCCGCTGACGAAGAGGACGGACACGACGTTGGAGAGCTGACGGTCCGTCAAGCCACGGTGTGCGGCATTGAGGTCGGCCAGGCGGTCCGCCAGGCCGCGGGGCTCGCCGGGGCTGCGGGCGGCCATGTGCTCGTGCATGTATACGCGGATCTCCTCCCAGTTGCGGGCGAGTTCCTCGTGGGTGGGTGTGACCATGGTCAGGTCCAGGTCGGCCCGCACGGCGAGCCAGGCGTGGTCCTCGAAGGGCAGGCCGAGCAGTCGGCACATGCACTGGGCGGCGACCCGCTCCGCGAAGTGGTACTGCAGGTCGGCCGGGCCGCCTTCGCGGACCATCGCGTCCAGGCCCTCGCGGGTCACGCCTTCGACCCAGTCGGCGGGCAGCGCGGGCTGGTCGCGGCCGAGGGCCTTGAGCACCTCGTCGCGCAGGCCCGCCTTCTGGAGGTGGTTCATCGCGTCCAGGAGTTCGGGCGCGATGATCGGGGCGTCCTGCCCCGGGCTGTCCGCCTGGCCCAGCACGGAGCGGCCGAAGGCGCGGTCGCGGAGCACGTGCTGGGTCAGCTCGTAGTTGGTGACCAGCCATGCCTCGTCGCCGGAGTTGGTCCTGACCCGCGCCACGGGACAGCGGCCCTGGAGTTCGGCGAGCTCGGGTGCGAGCCCGTCGCCCCGGGTGCTGAAGGGGTAGTGGGGGAGGGGATCCTCGGTCGGGGTTTCCTTGGAGGCGGGTGCTTGGGGGGTGGTCACGGGGTGCGGGCCTTTCTCCTGGGTTGCGTACGGGAGCGGGGGTGTCGTCACCAGCGCACGGGCAGCACGGCCGGGGCGCGCAGCGGGGTGGACTCGTCCCAGGGGATGGTCTGCGCGGGCACGGCCAGTTCGATGCCGGGGAGCCGTTCGAGCAGTACCTCGATGGCGGTGGCGAGTTGGAGACGGGTCAGGTGCCCGCCCATGCAGGAGTGCGGGCCGTGCCCGAAGGCGATGTGGGCGTTGGGGGTGCGGGTGAGGTCGAGGCGGTCGGCATCGGCGAACTGCTCCGGGTCGCGGTTGGCGGACGCGGGCACCGGCACGACCGCGTCACCGGCGCGGATCTCCTGCCCGTGCAGGGTGAAGTCCTCCGTCGCGACGAGGATGTTGATGGCGTTCATCAGCGGCACGTACCGCAGCAGCTCCTCCACCGCGGTGCCGATCCCCTCGGGTGCCTCGCGCAGCCTGCCCAGCTGCTCGGGGTGGGTGAGCAGCGCGAGCAGGGCGTTGCCGGTGTGCTGGATGTTGGTCTTGTAGCCGGCCATGAGCATCGTGACGACGAAGCTGACGACATCGTCCCGGGTCAGCCGGTCCCCGGGGCGGTGTGCCTGCGCCAGGAGCAACCCGATGTAGTCCTCGCCGTAGCCGTCCTTCTCCCGGCGGGAGATGAGGTGGTCGGCGTAGTCCTGCAAGGCGTACAGCGCCGCGAGCACCTCCTCCATCGAAAGCCCGGATGCGCCCAGGAGTGTGAGGGTGTGCGGAAGGTAGACCTCGCGGTCCTCGTACGGCAGGCCGACGGTCTCGCACAGCACACGCAGCGGCAGCGGCTCGGCGTAGGAGGCGACGAGATCGGCCGCCTTGCCATCCGCTGCTTCGCCCACCATCGCGTCGACGAGTTCTTCGGCCATCGCCCGGATCCGGGGCCGCATGAACTCCAGCTGCCGCCGCCCGAACATCGGCAGGACGGCGCGGCGCACGCGCTCGTGGTGCTCGCCGGTCATCTCCAGGAAGGTCGGCAGGGCGGGCGGCGGGGCGTCGGCCCCTTCGCGCGGCGGCCAGGCCGAAAGGAGCGGCCGGATCAGCCGGGGGTCGGCGAACGCGGCGCGCGCCTCCTCGTAGCGGCTGATCAGCCATCCGGTCTCGCCGTTGGGCAACTCCGCCTGAACTACTGGCTGTTCGGCGCGCAACCGGGCGTATGCGCAGGGTGGTCCCGCGGTGCCCGGCTCGACGTCCGGGACGGGGATGAGGGCTTCCGGACGACTCATGCGGCGTGCTCCGATTCCGCCGCGGCGGCGCGCGGCGTGCCAAGGCCCGGCGCGTGTGCGGGGCGCGCGATGTAGCCGGACGTGAAGAAGTACTCCAGGTAGCGGTCGAGCAGCGCGGAGTCGACCGGCGGGCAGTGCAGTCCGCTGCCGGCCAGCGCCTGTTCGGCGTTGCTCCGGCCCAGGACCGGGAAGGTGCCCTTGAGGTACATCTCCTTGACGGACATGTCGGCGTGGCGGCTGCGGTCCACGCACAGCGACACGAAGGGCGTCGTGGCGCTGGTCGGGTTCGCGGCGACGTACCGCACCAGCTCACCGACCCACTGGGCGTACGGCAGCGTGCGCAGGGCGATACCCGTCGCGCGCATCCGCTCCAGGACGTCCGACAGCATCGCCGGGCGGGGGTTGGTGAGGTGGTAGACCCGGCCGTCGGCCTGCTGGTGGGTGGCGATGTGGACCACCGAGTCGGCGAGGTGGTCGACGGGGACGAAGTCCATCGGCAGCTCGATGTCGGGGGCCAGACCCGTTTCGGCGATCGTCTTGAACAGTGAGCAGATCGCCGTCTCGGTGTTGCAGGCGCCGTGCACCCGGTCGCCGGTCACCTCGTACGGCCGGTACACGGCCACCGGCAGTCCCTGTTCGGCCGCCCGCCGCAGGACACCTTCGGCGACCCACTTGCTCTCCGCGTAGCCCATGGTGAGCCCGTCGGCGTGGGCGGGCGGCAGGTCCTCGGCGACCTCGCGGACCCCCGCGGTGCCGAATCCGGCGACGACGGCGACGGTCGACACGAAGTGCACCGGCACGCGTCGGGGCGCCGCGATGCGGATGACCTCCCGGGTCCCGTCGACGTTCGCCGGACGCAACTGCTCGTACGGATAAAGGAAGTTGACCCTCGCTCCGTTGTGCACGACAAGGTCGAGGCGGCGGGCCAGCTCGGCGGTGTGTGTGGTCGACAGGCCAAGGCCCGGCTGAGTCAGGTCGCCGGGGAAGCACTCCACGCGACGCCAGTCGGCCTCGTCGAGGCGCAGCCCGTAGCGGGCGAGCGTGGTGCGCACCCGCTGCTCGGCGTGTGCCGGGCTCGTCGCCCGTACGGGGCAGTGGACGCGGGCGCCCGTCGAGCGCAGCAGACGGTGCAGCAGGAACGCGCCGACGAACCCCGACGCTCCGGTGAGCAGTACGTCCTTGGGATCCCGCGGGCGCGGGGCCGGGCCTTCGGCGGGCGGCAGCGCGAAGCCGAGCTCGGTCTCGCCCACGAAGTCGACGACGGGCTCCGGCCCGGCCGCCCGGCCGGACCCGCTCCGGGCGTCGCGTACGGCGGCGGTGAAGCCCTCCAGCGTGGGCGTGGCAAGGAGGGCCCTGATCAGGGTCGAGCCGAGGGCGGCGTCGAGGTTGAGCACGGCGAGTGCGCGGGTGACGACCTCGGAGGCGAGCAGGGAGTCGCCGCCGAGGAGGAAGAAGTCGTCCTCGGGCAGGGGGCGTACGCGCAGCACCTGCTGCCACACTTCGGTGAGGACGTCGAGCAGGCCCTCGACCTTGCCCTGTGTGGGGTGATCGCCGGTGAGGGGTGCGGTGGACTTCAGACGACTGCGGTCGATCTTGCCGCCGCTGGTCACCGGCAAGCGCTCCATGGGTATGAGGGCGGGGACGGCCTGCGGGGGCAGCCACTGGGCGCAGTACGTGCGCAGGGCGGCCAGCGGCGGGGGGCTCCCGGGTGTGACGGCGGTGACGTAGGCGGTCAGGGTGCCGCAATCGGCCTCGACGACGGCTTCGCCGACCTCGGGGTGGGCTCGTAATCGGGCCTCCACCTCGTCGAGTTCGATACGCACGCCGCGCAGCTTGACCTGGCGGTCGAGGCGGCCGCGGTACTCAAGGAGCCCGTCGGCGCTCACCACGGCCCGGTCGCCGGTCCGGTACAGAAGGCCGCCGCCCGGTTCGACGGCGGGCAGTGCGACGAACCGCTCGGCGGTCAGCCGAGGGTCGCCGAGGTAGCCGAGGGCAAGGCCGTCCCCGCCGACGTACAACTCGCCTTCCTCGCCGGGCCTCGCCACCGATCCGTCCGGCCGCAGGACATGGCAGGTGGAGGCGCCGAAGGGGCGGCCGAGGGGCACGCTCGCGGCGTCCTCGGGCAGCGGGCTCAGCACGTGCGCGGTGGAGACCACGGCGTTCTCGGTCGGGCCGTAGAAGTTGACCACCGTCGTGTCGGGGCAGGCCGCGAGGACAGCGTTCGCGAGGCGCGGGTCCATCGCCTCCCCGCCCGCGGAGACGAAGCGCAGCGAGGCCAGCGCCTCGGGACACGTCCGGGCGACCAGGTGGAACACGCTCGTCGTCAGATACGCCACGGTGACGCCGGCCGCCTGGAAGAGCCGTTCCAGCGCGGCGGGGGAGAGCAGCTCCTCGCGGTCGGCCACGACCAGGCAGGCCCCGGTGAGCAGCGCGCCCCAGATCTCGATGGTCGAGGCGTCCGAGGACAGGCCGTACGCGTGCAACACCGCGTCCCCCGGTCCGGGCGGGGGCAGTTGGGGCTCGGAGAGAACCAGGCGCACCACGCCGCGGTGGGGTACGGCGACGGGCTTGGGGCGGCCGGTCGTGCCGGAGGTGAAGGCCACGTAGGCGCAGTCCGTCGCGGAGCCGGTCCGGGCGGTGGAGCCCGGCCGGGTGAGTCCGTCGGTGGCGCGGCCGAGCGGACCGACCTCGACCGACGCGCGTAGACCACGCACGCGGCGCGTACTGCCCGGCAGGGTGACCGCGGCACTGAGCCCCGCGTCCTCGGCCATGGCCCGCAGCCGGGCCGGCGGAAGGTCCTCGTCGAGCGGTACGTACGCGCAGCCCGCCTTGAGGATGCCGAGCATCGCCACCAGCGCCTCCAGCGAGCGGCTGCCGCACACGCCTATCAGCTCTCCGGGGCGTATGCCGTGCGCGGTCAGGCGCGCCGCCAAGTCATCTGCATGGGCGTCAAGTTGGCCGTACGTCACGACGCGCTCTCCGTGCCGCGCCGCCGGGGCGTCCGGCCGGGCCGCGGCCTGCGACTCGAACAGCTCCGGGATGACGCTGTCCCGCGGGTAGCCGGGCGCGGGCGTGCCGGCCGCCGGGCGCGGAGGAACGGATAACGGGCGTGACGGGGCTAACGGAACATCGGTGTGGTTCATCAAGTCCTTCTCGGTCGAACGGCTTGCGTGCGCCGGGCCGTTGACGCGGCCGGCGCGGGGATTGCGGGGTGGGGGCGCTCAGCCGGTGTTGCCACCCGCCCCTTCTTCGGCGAAGTCGGCCGCGAACGCGGCGAAGTCGGCGCTGCGCCAGCGTTCGGGGCGCATGCGGAAGAGGATGTCGTCGGTGAGCTGGGCGGAGGTGGCCGTCAGGTACGCGCGCGCCTCCTCGGGGTCCAGATAGCGATGGGCCAGTGCTTCGCGCACGGCCGGGGGTATCGGGTCCTCGATCGCCGTGACCGGCCCCTCGACGCTGACGTACCGGTACGGCCGCCGCTCGTCCTGCACGCAGAGGCTGAAGCGCGCTGCGGTGCGCAGGAGGCGCGACTTGATGTTCTCCCGGTTCGTACCGACGACCACCTCGCCTCCGGGCTCGTACCCGTACCACACCGGCACGATCAGGGGCGCCCGGTCGCCGCCGCGGGAGTCGGTGACGCCGAGGACACCGACGCGTGGCTCCGCGAGGAATCGCTCGCGGTCCTGACGTGGCATGGAGGGAAGCATGTGTGGGGCTCCTGTCTCGATGACGTGGCTGAGGGATGTGGCCGAGGTGGCTGTTGTGAGTGTCACCGCGGCGAGCAATGGTGGGAACGAGTGATCACTCCCCGGCGGAATAGCCGATAAACTTGTGGTTTAGGCTGTTTTAAGCCGGTTTCGGCGATGCTATGTCCGGTTGTGGGGGCGTCGGGGACGGAACGCGGAAAGCCCACGCCACCGCCGGCGGCCTACGACAACTTCCTGCAGTGGCTTTCGCCCACGCCCTGCTGCGCTGCGGCACGCCCGAGGAGCTGGCCGGTCGCCTGGATTTACGTTTGCGGCTGTCGCTCGGGCTGCGTGAGGAGCGCGGCCGTTGGGTGGTGGCGCACGAGACCCCACCACTCGTTTCCGGATGTGTCGGATCCGGGGGGCGATCAGTCGGCCTGATGGCGTCGGACCTCGGACCTCTGACCTCGGGGCTTGGACAAGCAGCCCGGATTCTCCGTGGCCGACGCCGGCCTGCCCCCCGTCAGCCGAGGTCGGGCTTACGGCCGGGGAAGAAGTCGGCGCCCTGGACGTACTCCATGGCCTTGGTGAACTCCGGGTCGCCGAAGCGGCGTTGCATCTCCTGCGGGCTCACGTCTTCCACGTGCGTCTGGATCCAGTACAGGTTGCCCAGGGGATCGCGCACCCGCCCGACGCGGTCGCCGAAGGACAGGTGGGTGACCTCGGTGACCGAAGTACCCCCGGCCGCGACGGCCTGACGGTGCACGGCGTCGGCGTCCTCGACGTACAGGCGGAGGAAGGCAGGTGTCGGCGGCCACTCCGGGCGTGCGTCGAACATCATCACCACCGAGTCGCCGATCCGCACCTCGGCGTGCTCGACGGTTCCGTCCGCGCCGACGAGGCACGCGAGTTCCACCGCCCCGAAGGCCCTCTTCAGGTAGTCGATGAGTTGCAGCGTGTCCCGCGAGATGATCCACGGCGTCACGGTGCTGTATCCCTGGGGAACCGGCTGGACCGACATGTGACTGCCTCCTGGGGTGGGAGTGTCCTGGCTCGACGTGGTGATGACAGTAGTCATGGTCTGGGTCAGGTTCGGTCCTCTATGGGAACCCTGAACGTGACACCGCGGGGGCCGCCCCGCGGTGTGACCACGCGGATGGACACTCCCGTTGATGCCCGGGGTCAGGCCTTCCGTTCCGCCAACCGGAAGTGAACGATGGTGACGTCGTCGGCCGGCCCGATGTCGGGGTAGTGGAACCGCAGCCTGTCGTGGAGCTCGGCCAGATCACGAAAACCGTCCGCGTGGGCGTCCATCTCGGTCAACTGGGTGACGGTCTTCGCGGTGACCCGGGTGACTCACGTACCGGCGCGCGATGCACCATCGCGAACTGCGCCACGTCCGCCACCGAGGCCGGCCCGAACCCTGCCAGGTAGCGCAGGATCAGGGTCCGCAGGGCCTCCGGGTCCGCTGCCCGGCCGGTGGGCCCCGGCCCCGTCCCGGCCGCCACGAAGGACGACCGGGCACCGAACGACCACGGCGGGCCCGACGGAGCGTGGCGCAGCGGCGCGTACGCCTTCAGCCCCCACCAACCGCCTTCCGCCTTCTCGACACCGAGCCGCTCCTCTACCCACGCCCGCATCTCAGCCATGCTCCGCGGCCGGTCCGCGAAAGCCAGCAGCTCAGGCACCAGCTCTTCGGCATCCGCGGGCGTCAGCCCTGCCGCGGCGAACCGGTACCCGAGCCGCGAGCCGCGTCGACGAGCTGGAAGCCGCCGCCCCGAAGAGCGTCAACCCGTAGGGGGGCCAGGGAAGTTGCCGTGCATGCCGGTGCGTCGACCCTGGGCGGAACACTCCACACGTGCGGTCGACCGAAAAAGAGGTGCTGGAAGGCGGGCGGCGGGTTAGGGTCGCCGGCATGAACCTCTTCCAGCTCTACGGCTGACACGCGGTCGGGGAAGCGTCCCGCTTCACCCCGCACACCCGCGTGCGTACGCGCCTGCGACCGAGTCTCTCGGGCAAGGCCGACGCACCGGCTTGCCGTGTCCCTTTCGCCGTAGACCTGAAATGAGTGACCCACTGTGCCTTCCGCGTTCCCTCGCCGTGCCCACATCGCGATGGTCGGCATCCCCGCCGTCAGTCACGTCCTGCCCAGTCTTGAGATCATCCGCGAGCTGGTGGCGCGGGGTCACCGGGTGAGCTACGCCAACGACCCGGCCGTGGCCGGCCTGATCACACCCACCGGCGCCGAATTCGTTCCCTGCACCTCCGTGCTGCCGGTCGCCGACAACAACTGGCCCGACGAACCCTTCGCCGCGATGGGGCTCTTCCTCGACGACGCCATGCAGGCGCTCCCGCAGCTGCGCGCCGTTTACGACCGGGCCCCGGCGGACCTGTACCTGTACGACATCGGCGCCTACGCCGCGCGTGCCCTCGCCGAGTCCCAGGGCCGGCCGCTCATGCAGCTGTACCCGACGTTCGTCGGCTGGGACGGCTACGAAGAGGAGGTTGCGGTCCATCTCCGGAAGCTGCCGGGCGCCGACGCGTACCACGCCAAGTTCGCGCAGTGGCTGGCGAGTTGTGGAGCGACCACCACGGGCGTGGACGAATTCTCCGGTCCTCCCGCCCGGGCCCTGGCGCTGATCAGCCGGGCGATGCAGCCGCACGCCGACCGGGTCGACACCGACACGGTGACCTTCGTCGGGCCCTGCTTCGACCCACGTTCGGAGATGGCTGGTTGGACCCGCCCGGCGTATGTGGAGCATGTGCTCCTCGTGTCCCTGGGGTCGGCGTTCACCCGTCAGCCCGAGTTCTACCGGCAGTGCCTCGCGGCCTACGGCGACCTGCCCGGCTGGCACGTCGTCCTCCAGATCGGCAAGTACACCGACCCGCGCGAACTCGGCGACATCCCCTCCAACGTCGAGGTGCACTCCTGGGTCCCGCAGCGGGCGATCCTGGAGCAGGCGGACGCCTTCGTCACGCACGCCGGTATGGGCGGCTGCAGCGAAGGACTCATGTCCGGTGTCCCGATGATCGCCGTGCCGCAGGGGGCCGAACAGCCCATGAACGCCGATCGGCTCGTGGAACTGGGCGTGGCCCGCCGCATCGACACCCCGGACGCCACCGCCGAGGCCCTCCGGGCAGCCCTCGACGACCTGGTCACCGACCCGGAGGTCGCCCGGCGTTCGGCACAGCTGCGTGCCGACGCACGGTCCGAGGGCGGCACCCGGCGCGCGGCCGACCTCATCGAGAACATGCTGGTCTGAGCACATCGGAGGTCGCCGGGGTGGTGGAGCGGCGTCCGCTTCACCACCCCGGTCCCCGGTCAGCGGCGCGGGCTCACGGTCATACGGATGTCATCCTCCGCCCACAGCACGAACCGCTCGATCGGAGTCACATCGTGTCCGGGCACGGGCCGGAACCGGAAGCGTTTGAGCAGGACGGCAAGGACCAGTTGGGCCTCGATCACCGCCAGGCCGGCTCCCTCGCAGCTGCGCGACCCGATACCGAAGGGAATGTAGGCCAGCCGCGGCCGCTTGGCCACCTCCTGAGGGGTGAACCGCTCGGGCACGAACTTCTCCGGCTCGGGCCAGTAATCGGGGTTCATGTGCACCGCCCAGAACGGATAGAACACCGTCGTCCCGGCCGGGATCTCGTACTTGCCCAGGGCGATGGCCTCGGTCGTCTCGCGCGCACCGTACGGGCCGGGCGGATAGAGCCGCATCGACTCCTTGAAGACCATGTCGAGGTGGGTGAGCCGTCGTAGGTCGGCGTACTCGGGCGCCGGGCGGTCACCGAGTACGCGGTCCAGCTCGTCGGCGACGCGGTCGGCCGCCTCGGGATGGCTGCCCAGCAGATGCAGGGTCCAGGAGACGGCCACGCCGGTGGTGTGGTGGGAGGCGAGGAGCGACATCATGACGGTGTCGCGGATCCGGGCCGGCCGCTCGCCCGCCTCGACGAGCGCGCCGATCAGGTCGCTCCTGTCCGTGCCGCCGCCGGATTCGTGCGCGGCGACGATGCGGTCGACCGTCGCCCGGAGGTAGGCGAGAGCCTCCTCCGCCCCCTTGGCGCCCTCCTCTCCGGCATCCGGGGCCGGCGCCTCGTAGAGCCGCCCCAGGTATGCGGTGAGCACTTCCTCGAACGCGGCGATGACGGCGTCCGGGTCCTCGGCGTCGCCTCCCAGCGCGTACGCACAGATCATCCGTAGCGTCAGCGTGGTGAGGTCCTTCTGCAGCGCGACGGGCTCCTGGCCGGCCCGTTCGGCCCAGCGGTCCGCGAGCGCTGTCGTCAGCTCGGTGAACCGCGCGAAGTGCCGCTCGTGCGACGGGCGTCCGGCCAGCACCGAGAGCAGCAGGCGCCGTAAGGGCGTGTGCTCGTCGGCCGGAAGCACCTGCAGGTTCCCCGCCTCGAACAGCGGGGCCAGGAAGTCGAAGAGCCGCTCCGGTCGCTTGTTGATGTGCGCCGTGGCCTCAAGGAGTACGGGATCGGCGACCGAGACGGCCGTCTCCGCGCCCGGGAGCTGGAACCGTACGACCGGCCCGTACTCGGCGTGCAGCCACCGCTGGTAGTTGTGCAGTCCGCCCGCCGCCGCGATCGCGCCGACACCGTCGTCCGTACGGGGCTCGGGACCGGGGATGTTCATGGCCGCTCCTCATGGTTTTCGGAACATGTCCATGAGCATCCGCGATTCACGCGTCGTCCACCAGAGCCCTTCCTCCCGCGTCAGTGGCTCGCCGTCGGCTCCGTAGCCAGGTCGAGGGTGAACGCCACCCGGTCGAGCCCGGGCCCGTCGTAGTCCGGCTTCACCTCGGAGGCCGAGAAGCCGAGCCGGGTGTGGAATGCCTGTGACGCGGTGTTCTCCGGGCTGGTGATGCAGTGCACATAGCGGCGGCCCTGTGACCGGGCGAGTGCGAAGAAGGCCCGGTAAAGGGTGCGTCCGATGCCCCGTCCGTGCAGAGCCGGGTCCACGCCGACGAAGTGCACATAGGCGGTTTCGGGCTCTGTCTGCGACAGGAAGCCGACCAGGAACGCCGCGACCTCGCCGTCGGCACGCTCGACCAGAAAACTGGTGGTGGTGAAGTGCTGGAAGTACAGCCGGGGCAGAAGCAGCGCGCGTTCCGTCGCCCCTTCCGCCCCCTTGAGGCCGCCCCACCAGGTGTCCAGTACGGCGAGCACGCGGAGATGGTCGTCACAGGCAGGGTGCCGGGCGCTGAGGCCGGCGGGAAGATCTTCGATCACCTGGGCAGTCTGACATCGGCTCTGTCTCCGCGCGAGGCGCTTTGTCGTGTGAGGCTCAACTCACCCCAGGGCCAGGACTGTTGGCGAGCCAGGACCATTCGGACCACGTGCTGAAGCCCGTCTGCCACCTGTGGTGGACTCCCGCGCGGCTGGTGCCGAACACCTCGATCCGGCCGTCCGCGTTGGTGGTGGCCGCGATCTCGGTGCCACCCTCGCCGAAGGCGGCCCAGTCTCCGTAGCGGGCGTTGACTCCGGTCTGCCAGGTGTGCATGGCCACGTCGCCGTTGATGGCGAACACCTCGACCCGGCCGTCGGGAGTGCGGTCGCTGGCGAGCTGGGAGTTGGCGGGTCCTGCCGCGGGCTCCCACTCCGACCAGCTGGCGCTCCCCGTCTGGTACTTGTGGAAGACGCCCACCGGGCCGGAGGCGAACACCTCCAGGCGCCCGTCGGCGTTGTGGTCGACCGTCAGGTCGTGCCCTCCGCCGCCGAAGTCGTCCCACGCCGACCAGCCGCCGTTGACGGCGGTCTGGTACTGGTGCTGGAAGGTGTTGTCGTTGAGCGCGAAAACTTCGAGGCGGCCGTCGGGCGCCTTCTCCATCTCGATACGGCCGGAGCTCGGCCCGCCTCCCGTGGACTCCCATGCGGACCACCCGCTGTTGGGAGCGGTCTGGTACGTGTGGAACACCCCGGACGGGCCGGAGGCGAACACCTCGAGCCGTCCATCGGCGTTGGCCCCGGCGGTGACGTAACGCCCACCGGTGCCGAAGCTCTCCCAGCCCGACCAGCCGCCGGACGGGGACGTCTGGTAACGGTGCTGGAGTACGTCACCGTTGAGCGCGAACACCTCCAGGCGTCCGTCGGCGTTGGGTGCGACCGCGAGCTCCGCGCTGCCCGGCCCGCCCAGCGCCTCCCACTCCGACCAGGCGCCGTTCACCTGCGACTGCCACGCGTGATGGACCCCGTCGGCCCCGGCGGCGAACGCTTCGAGCCGTCCGTCGGCCGAGCGCGTCGAGACCATCCGGCCCGACTCGACCGGATACACCAACGGCTTGGGCCGGGGCCCGCCGCCAGGGGTGCACGGCAGTCCCACGCCGCGTTCTTCGAGGTAGGGGATGGGGTCGATGCCGCGGATGTCGGTCGAGGTACCCACGCGCACCCGCAGGTGGAGGTGCGGGCCGCTGGACTCGCCCTCGCTGCCCATGAGCGCGATGCGCTGCCCGGCCACCACGTGCTCGCCGACGGCGACGTCCCGCTGGTACATGTGCCCGTACTCGGTCACCGTGCCGTCCGGGTGCAGAATGCGGATCCACTGGCCGTAGCCCTGCGCCGGGCCGGAGTTGATGACGTCGCCGTCGCCGACAGCGTAGATGGGTGTCCCGTAGGCGTCGGCGATGTCGATCCCGTCGTGGGCGTCGCTGTAGCGCTGGGACACGAAGCCGGTGGTGGGGCACGATCCGGCGAATCCGGCGGTTTGGGCGGCCGCCGGGGACGCGGTCACCAGCGACGGCAGTACGGCGGCGGCCGCGGCGAGCGCGAAACCCAGCGCGCGCCGGGAAAGACCGTGAAGCACGTGGCGTTCCTCCCCCTCGGGATCCCTTGCGATCCCTTCGAGATCCCTTTGGGATGCCTTGAGAACGGGTCGGGGTGGACGGTAGCCGCGTACGCCCCGCGGCGGCACCCGGAACGCTACGGGCTGACAAACGGCCGGGGAGAAGACATCCGCCGCCCGCCTGTGAAGGAAGCCGGTGGAGGCCGACGCGAGCCCCGGCGGCACCCCGATGGATCCGGACAGAACAACCCCGCTTCCCGCGTACGAAATCGGCCAGATCCCAGGAGTTGACCGATCGTCAGGATGTGTAACGTTCGATCTGAGTGAGGTTCGGTGACGCGGGGGCGAGGAGGGGGCAGTGAGTGGGGTAGTGATCCATGTGCCGCAGGGGTACGGCGAGGTCGCGGGTGAGCCGTCCGGTGACGCGGTGACGCTGCGGCTCGGACCGGGCGAGGTGGCACGCTTCGGGCGGGGCTCCGCGACGACCCCCGTCGAGCTCCGCCTCGACGACGAGGCGATCTCCCGGCTCGCGGGCGAGATCAGGGTGACGGACGACCACTGGCAGCTCAGCAACCTCAGTACGACGCAGAGCTATCTCGTCGAGAACCCGGAAGGGGCCGGGGAGTATCTGCGCGTGCCGCCACGGCGGGCCGGAGCCCCCATCCCCTTCGAGTTCTCCCGGGTCGTGCTGCCCACCCGCCGCAACACCACGGTCGCCTTCCAGGTGTTCGCACCGGACCACGTCTACCTCGACCCGGACGGCATGGGCGGCCAGTGGGGAAGCCGAACCGTCACGGCGTACTCCCTGGACGAGACGGCCCTCTACTTCCTGATCCTCGTAGCGCTCTGCGAACCGCGGCTGCGCGACGAGTCGCCCGTCGCGGTGCCGACCACGCCCCAGATCGTCGAACGGCTCAAGGGGCACCCCGCGTGCGCCCGGCTCACGGCGCGGGCGGTCAGCTCGCACATCGACTACCTCGCCGACGAGAAGATGCGGATCAGCGCACCCGCCGAGTCCGGGCCCCGCAGGGAAGCCCGCCGCAACGGCAAGCGGGAGGCGATCGTCGGGCTCGTGCTGCGCTTCGGCCTCGTACGGGAGGAACACCTCGCGCTGTTGCCGCCCCGGACCGGGGGCGCCGCGCAGGAGCGGGGGACGGCGGGATGACAGACATGCCCGCACACCGTGACGGCCGGCGGACCGGAGGGGATACGGTGCACCGTCCGGCCGACACTTCGGGAAGTGACCGTACGGAACTGCTGCCGCCCGGCTACCGCGTGAGCCGCTGGGAGGTCACCGAGTCGATCGGTGCCGGCGGATGGGCAACTGTCCATGCGGGACGGCTGGTTGAGGGTGACGCAGATGAGCAGGAGGCCGTCGCGCTCAAGGTGCTGCCGACCGCCGGGCTCGCCCCGCGCCAGGCCCGCAAGGTGGCCGAAACCGCCCGGCGGGAGGTCGAGTTCGGCCGCCGGTCCTCGCACCCGAGGCTGATCCGCCTCCTTGACACCGTCGTACTGAGCGAACCCGACCACCCCTTCCTCGACGGAGCGATCGTGCTGGTCATGGAGCGGGCCGAGCGCAGTCTGCGGGATCTGCTCGATGCCGGGGTGAGTGAGGCCGAAGGCGCCCGGCTCGTCACCGAGATCTGTGAGGGCCTCGCCCATCTGCATCGCAGCGGGTGGGTGCACGGCGACCTCAAACCGGACAACATCCTGCTCATGGCGGACGGTTCGGTGAAGCTCTCCGACTTCGGGCTCGTCACCGAGCTGACCGGCACCCACGGCACCCATGGGTACGCGCCCCCGATGGGCACCTTCGACTACCTGCCGCCCGAGCGCTGGAAGGCGCCGCTCGGCGAGCAGGGCGTCGAAGTCCGGCCGAGCGCCGACATCTGGGCCCTGGGCATCACCATCCACGAGCTCTTCGCCTCCGGCGCCTCGCCGTTCCCCGGCGCCACCCCCATGGCGCGCGGCGCCGCGACACAGGAATACGCCGACGGGCGGGCGCCGCTGCGCCTGGACGGTGCGGTGCCGCCGTTCTGGCGGGCGCTGACCGCCGACTGCCTGGCCCCGACGCACGCCGCCCGCGCCGAGCACACGGCCGAGAGCCTCCTCGCGCGCATCGCCGAGCGGCCGCCCACAGAGACGGACGCCCCTGCGCCGTCCGGGCGGCCCGGGGTCCGCCGACTCGGACGAAGACGGGCCGCGTTCGTCACCCTCGCGGTGTGCGCGGTGGGCGCCACGATCTGGCCGCACGTCGAGGGCGGCACCGCTTCCGGCGCCACGGCCGCCGAACCGCCCGGCCGGATCCGGGTGTTCAACGCCGACCAGGGATGCCGGGGCCGTACCGACAAGGACCCGCAGTGCAGCCTCGGCCTGGCGATCGACCCGATGCGGCCCTACACCGTCGACAACGTCGTGCCGACCCGGGTGTGGCACGGCGACGAACTCGCCGTCGACTGCTGGCTCGCCGCAGGCATGCAGATCATCGACGAGGCCGACACGCACTCGGCCGAGTGGTATCGCGTCCGGCTGCCGCGGGACTCCGGCCGGCCCACCGCCTGGCTGCCCGCCGTGCGCACCAAGGACCGCCCTGCCGTCCCCGACTGCCCGGCTCCCACCCCCGCCCGGTGAGGGGTTCCCGGCGAACCCGCCGAAAACCCCCACCGCTACGGGTGTCCGATGCCCGCCCCCGTACCTCGCCACGGCCCATCACCTTGCTCGGCAGGGTAGTTGGGCCGCGGCTGTGGGGCACCGGCGCACGACTCGACTCCATCGCGGATCCTCGCCCGTGTCACTCCGGATCGTTCCGGATGCCGGGCCGCGCGCTCCCGCGGCTACCTTGCGGACCGTCGGTCCCCGGACCGCGCCCACCCCTCACCGGGCCACGAACCTCCCACGAGGCACGTATCCCGATCGACGAAGGAGCAGCCACGTGCATGGTTCAACCGCACGGCGCGCGAGACTCGGAACAGTGATGCTGCTGGTCGCGACCGCCGTCTCCACCCTGGCCGGACCGGCGCGGGCACAGAGTGCCAAGGACGTACCCGGTCCGCTCGGGCACGCCGCGACGGCCGAGCTGTTCTGCGGCATCCCCGCCGAGCGGGACATCGCGGTGACCCGCAAGGTGTACGAGGTCGGCCAGCGCCGCGGCGTGTCCGACAAGGTGATGCTCGCCGGCTTCGAGACGGGCTGGGTCGAGTCCCGTATGAACAACCTGAACTGCGGGGACCGGGACTCGCTCGGCGTCTTCCAGCAGCGGCCCTCGCAGGGGTGGTGCAACCCCGACCAGTGCCTGGACGTCGACTACGCGGCGAACAAGTTCTTCGAAGTGGCTCAGCAGATGGAGCCGAACTGGAACACCGCGGGCGAGCTCGCCCAGGCCGTCCAGCGCTCCGCCTACCCCGAGCGCTACCCCCAGGCGGAGGGCTACGCACGGGAGTTGATGGGTGAGGCGTTCCAGCCGTACGGCACGATCGGGGCGAAGTACGCGGGCCTCGGCGGCCCGAACGGCCCGCTCGGCCTGCCGCTGCGCGCCGAGGAGGACGCCCGGCTCGGCGGACGCTTCCAGCTCTTCCAGAACGGCATCGTCCTCTGGCACCCCGACTCGGCCTTCGCCATCTACGGGGACATCCTCAAGAAGTACTGGGACACCGACTCGGAGCAGCGCTGGGGCTTCCCGACGATGGACGAGGCCGACGGAGCGCAGGCGCCGGACGGGACCCGGGGCCGCTACCAGTTCTTCGAGCGCGGCCTGTTCACGTGGTCACCGCCGACCGGCGCGCACACCGTGCAGGGCGCGATCTACGACGCCTTCCACGCCGCGGGCCACGAGAAGGCACTGGGCTACCCCATGACCGACGAGGTCGACGAGGCGGGCGGCAAGGCCCAGCGGTTCCAGAAGGTCACCATCCACTGGACCGCGAGCCGGGGCACCTGGCTCACCGACAACTGAGCGGGCCGCGGCCGCGCCTACCGCTCATCCACCGACCAGGAGGATCTGCCATCCGCGACCTCGACGGCATCGAGAGCGGGCTCTGCAAGGCACAGCGCCCGGCGACGGCGCGTCGCTGCTGAAGGCACCGTCCAGGTGAGCCGTGTCTCACCTGGGCGGTGCCGCTTGTCTATGCAACGAGTTGCATAGAAGGATTCGGGCATGGCGCTTGAGCACGCGATTCTCGTCTCGCTGTTGGAGAAGCCGGGCTCCGGTTATGAGCTGGCCCGGCGCTTCGACCGGTCCATCGGCTATTTCTGGGCCGCCACGCACCAGCAGATCTACCGCATCCTCAAGCGCATGGAGAACGACGGCTGGATCGACGCCCGCGAGGTGGCGCAGCAGAGCCGGCCGGACAAGAAGGAGTACTCCGTCGCGGCGCCCGGCCGGGCCGCACTCTCCCGGTGGCTGCACGAGCCGATCGAACCCGAGAGCGTCCGGCACGAGCTGGCCGTGAAGATCCGCGGCGCCGCCTTCGACGACCCGGCCGCACTGCTCGACGAGGTGGAGCGGCACCGCCGGGCGCACGCCGACCGGCTCGCGCATTACCTCGCTGGGGAGCAGCGCGACTTCACGGGGCCCGACGCCCCCGAAAGACCCGACGCCGGGCAGGAGCTCCAGCACGTCGTGCTGCGCGGCGGCATCGCGTACGAACGCATGACGCTCGCCTGGCTCGACGACGTGATCGCCACTCTCCACCGGCTCGGCGCCCAGCGCTGAGCCGGTGGAGCAAGCTGCCCCTGAGCATCACACGTTCTCAGTCCCCGACCTCCCGACCCGGAAAGGCGAATGGCATGGCCGACGCGCTGCTGTTCAACCCGCGCACCTATGACCCGACCCACTTCGACCCCGAGACCCGCAGGCTGCTGCGCGCGACCGTCGACTGGTTCGAGCAGCGCGGCAAGCGCCGGCTGATCGAGGACTACCGCTCGCGCGCCTGGCTGGCTGACTTCCTCGCGTTCTCCGCCAAGGAAGGGCTGTTCGCCACCTTCCTCACCCCGGCTTCCGCCGCCGGGGAGGGCCAGGAGGACAAGCGCTGGGACACCGCGCGGATCGCCGCCCTCAACGAGATCTTCGGGTTCTACGGCCTCGACTACTGGTACGCCTGGCAGGTCACCATCCTGGGCCTCGGCCCGGTCTGGCAGAGCGACAACGAGGTGGCCCGTACCCGCGCGGCCGAACTCCTCGACCAGGGCGAGGTGTTCGCGTTCGGCCTGTCCGAGAAGACCCACGGCGCGGACATCTACTCCACCGACATGCTCCTGGAGCCGGACGGCGACGGCGGCTTCCGGGCCACCGGCTCCAAGTACTACATCGGCAACGGCAACGCGGCCGGCCTCGTCTCGGTGTTCGGCCGCCGCACCGACGTCGAGGGCCCCGACGGCTACGTCTTCTTCGCCGCCGACAGCCGCCACGAGGCGTACCACCTGGTGAAGAACGTCGTCGACTCCTCCAAGTACGTCAGCGAGTTCCGCCTGGAGAACTACCCGGTCGGCGCCGAGGACGTCCTGCACACCGGCCGAGCCGCCTTCGACGCCGCCCTGAACACCGTCAACGTCGGCAAGTTCAACCTGTGCACCGCCTCGATCGGCATCTGCGAACACGCGATGTACGAGGCCGTCACCCACGCTCATCAGCGCATTCTCTACGGCCGCCCCGTCACCGCCTTCCCGCACGTGCGCCGCGAGCTGACCGACGCCTACGTCCGCCTCGTCGGCATGAAGCTGTTCAGCGACCGTGCCGTGGACTACTTCCGCACCGCGGGACCCGACGACCGCCGCTACCTCCTCTTCAACCCGATGACGAAGATGAAGGTGACCACGGAGGGCGAGAAGGTCATCGACCTGATGTGGGACGTCATCGCCGCCAAGGGCTTCGAGAAGGACAACTACTTCGCCCAGGCGGCCGTGGAGATCCGCGGCCTGCCCAAGCTGGAGGGCACGGTCCACGTCAACCTCGCCCTGATCCTGAAGTTCATGGGCAACCACCTCCTGAAGCCGGCCGAGTACGCGCCCGTGCCGACCCGCCTCGACGCGGCCGACGACGCCTTCCTCTTCCGGCAGGGACCGGCCCGGGGCCTCGGTGCCATCCGCTTCCACGACTGGCGCACCGCCTTCGACGCGTACGCCGAGGTGCCCAATGTCGCCCGCTTGCGCGAACAGGCCGACGCGCTCTGCGAGTTCGTCACGACGGCCGCCCCCGACGAGGAGCAGAGCCGCGACCTCGACCTGCTGCTCGCCGTCGGCCAGCTGTTCGCGCTGGTCGTGCACGGCCAGCTGATCCTGGAGCAGGCACGCCTGACGGGCCTGGAGCAGGACGTGCTCGACGAACTCTTCGCCGTCCTGGTGCGCGACTTCTCCGCGCACGCCGTCGAGCTCCACGGCAAGGACTCCGCGACCGAGGCACAGCAGAACTGGGCGCTGGGCGCGGTGCGGCGCCCGGTCGTCGACGAGGCCCGCTCGGCCCGCGTCTGGGAGCGCGTCGAGGCGCTGGCGGGAACGTACGAGATGGCGCCGTAGCGGTTCTCGCAGGCTCCGTTCGTACGGCTTGGCCGACGCGGTGTGGTTCAGGTCCCCGGCCCGGGATCTGGCCGGGGACCTGCCGCGTCGGTCCGCCGGATGGCCACTGGGCACCCCCAGGTGCGACGGGACTCAGTGGCCTCCGCAGCCGTGCCCGCCACAGCCGTGTCCACCGCAGCTGTGGCCCCCTCCGTGCCCGCCTCCACTTCCGCAGCCTGCTGCCCCGCCGCCGCAGCCCGATCCGCCGCCGTCCCAGCGCTTGGGCCTGCCGCTCCGCGTAGGGCGGCTCCGCCCACCCTGACCCGTCCGGGGCCGGGCTGCCGACTTCGTGTCCTGCTGCCGTTGGCGTGCTTCCCGGCGCACCTCCCGCTGGCGCTCCGCACGCTCCTCCTCGCGGATCCGATCGCGCCGCGTCGCATCGCGAACCGCGCCGTCGGCGGGCTGCCACGGGCCGAACCCGTGACGACGCCGAGGCAGCAGCGCGGCGACCGTGACCGCCGCGTGGGTGCGCTCCTGCGCCGCGTAGGCGGAGCGCTCGATGACCGCGTACTCGACGGCGATCTCGGCGCCTTCGCAGGGCACGCCGTACAGCACCGCCTCGAAGGGCTCGCTGCGCGGGTCGATGTCGTAGTGCCCGTCGTCCGGCCCGTAGGCGGAACTGGTGCCCAGGAAGCGCGCCTCGTGGACGGTGTCGCGGCCCTTGGGAAAGTACGCGATCAGGGGGCGGGCGGAGGTGGTGAGGGCGTCCGGATACAGCCAGTGGTAGCCGTCGGCGCCGATGCGCACACCCACCCCGAGGGCCGGCTGGGACTCGTCGTGCAGGCGCCGCGCCGCGCGGAAGGCGACATGGCCCCACCCGTACACGGTGGTTCCGGCGACGAACAGGAGCAGGGCCGTGGTCTGCTGTCCGATGGCGTTGTAGGCGGGTGTGCCGTCCGGCACGGACAGGCTCGCGACGAGGCCGTCGGCCAGGATGGCGACGCCGGTGAGACAGAGGGCGAGCCCGAGGTAGAACTGCCGGAACCCTCGGTAGCCGTCCGACTCGGGCACCCGGCCCGGAAGCGCGTAGCGGCGCTGCCCCGCCGTGGCGAGCACGAGTGCACGCTGGCGGCGCCGGGCCCGCAGCCGCAGGCCCGCACCGGTCAACGCCCAGGCGGCAACGGCCAGTTCGAGGAGGTGTCCGATCTTGGCACGCTGGTCCAAGGTGTCGGTCGATGCCCACGAGATGGCCGCGTTCCCCGCGACCAGGAGCGCGGCCGGAACGGTCGGAACCGGAAGGAAGCGATACCAGAACGGCAGCGCGGCCAGCAGGACCGTCGCGGGATAACCCTGCCAGTCCGTACCCCCGGACGCGGCGCCCGACCAGCCGGAGGTCAGCACGTACGACGCGACGACCGCGACGAGCAGGGCCCAACTGCCCGCGACCGGGGCGAAGACGGCCGGGACTCGGGCCTTGAGCCACCGCTCGGCATCGACGAGAGGCCACACCCCGATGTCGCCCTCGGGCCGAGCTCCCGGCGGCAGGCGCTTGACGTAGTCCCTCACAAGGCGCTCCTTCGACATCGTCCGGCACTCACGGCGCCTGGCCCATCTCCCTTGGTGGCCAAGCGAGTTGGTGCTGAGGCGCCACTGGTCGCCTCGTCAAGTCTGCATGACGAGGCGGAGGAGCGGCCACCGGCGGCAGACCTCGGGGCCTTGGGGAACGTCAGCTGTGGTGGGGGTAGCCGGGGAGTGCGATGGCGTTGGCCGCGTGGGCGAGCCCGTCGGACGAGCTCGACGTGCCGTCGGCCCTGCGATGGGCGAGCCGCTGGTTCTCGTGGACGTACTCCCGCATCACCTGCTCGTAGCGGGCGAAGGCCGCGCGGTGGTCGTCCGGGTGGTTGGCGAGTTCTCCCGCGAGTACGTAGGCGCCGACCATGGCGATGCTGGTGCCCTGGCCGGAGCGCGGCGAAGCGCAGTAGCCCGCGTCGCCGACGAGCCCGATCCGCCCGTTCGACCAGTGGTCGAGGTGGACCTGGCTCATCGTGTCGAAGTAGAAGTCCGGCGCGTCCCACATGCTCGCAAGGAGGCGGGGCGTTTCCCAGCCGACGTCGGCGAAGCGCTCGGCGAGGATGTTCTTCTGCTGCTCGGGATCGCGGTGGTCGAAGGCGAGTTCCGCGGACTCGAACAGCAGCATCGCCCGGGCCTCGGTGTTGTGCCGGGCGCTGTAGACGCCGACCAGCGCGTCATCGGTGGTGTGGTACATCTGCCAGTGGTCGAGTCCGAGGAAGTTGTCCACGCTGAAGATGGCGAGATAGCTGCCGAGGAAGTGGAGGAACTCCGACTCCGGGCCGAAGGCCAGCCGGCGCACCCCGGAATGCAGCCCGTCCGCGCCGATCACCAGGTCGAAGCGACGCGGACGTTCGTGCCGGAAGCGGACCTCGACCGCGTCGTCGTCCTGTGTGAGGGAGGTGATGACATCGCCGAACAAGTACTCATTGCCGTAACGAGTCGCGTCGAACAGCAGGGTCGTCAGGTCGTCCCGCATGATTTCGACGTCGTCGTTGTCGATCAACCCGCCGGTCAGCGTGGCCTCGGTGGACCTGGACAGCTCCTCACCCCGACCGTCCACGAACGACATCCCGCGCATGTCGGTGGTGGCTGCCCGCACCTTGTCGAGCAGCCACATCCGTTCCACGACCTGTAACGCGACGCCGCGGATGTCGATGGCCTGCCCACCCCTGCGCAGGCCGGGCGCCCGCTCCACGATCGTCGGATGGAACCCTGCGCGCTGCAACCAGTGAGCCAGCGTCAGCCCGGCGACACTCGCTCCGGAGATCAGAACATTCCTGTTGCGCACGGCTTCTCCCAGTGCTTGGGACGTGACGCCGGTGACGGCATCGTCCGCGGACGCGGACTCCTTGAGTCTTGGTACGCGATGACGCGACGGCAATGCCCAGATCGGCAAGCAATAGTTCCGTTCTGAGCAACTGTCCGGTGTGCCCCGGACACCGACGGAGTGCCTGACGAAGGCAGTCGGCCAGGCCCTGCATTCCAGGTGAGCTCACCCACCGGAGGCCAGCTCGGCCAGGTGGCGCAGTGAGTTGGGCAGGTGCTCGGGGCCGAACGGCGGGAACTGGATGTGCTCGCGGACGGACTGCGGCACCGCCGACCAGTCGTAGGTGAGCGTGATCTCGGTCTCGGACGGGCCGAGCGATACGAGGTCGTAACGCCAGAGCCAGCCGCCGAACTCCAGGTGACCGTCGCCCTTCGGGTCGTATCCCGTCAGCCAGCCGATGGTGCGCGGTGGGTCGAATACGTGGACCTTGTTGGCCACCTGGTAGTCACCGTCGGGATGGTTGGGGTGGTACATGTCCATCCGGAAAATCTGCTCCACCTCGGTCAGCGGCGCCCGGTCGACGGGTTCCTGAACCCAGCCGGTGCCGTCGATCGCGGCATGGGTCGTCGGGTCCGCCAGCACCGCGAACACCCTCGCGGCGGGCACGGCGACCGTCAGGGTGGCGCTCACGTTGTCCTCGGCCATGGTGTGCATGCTCCTCGTCATCTCGTCCCGGGCGTCCCGCCGACGCGGAGGAGGGACGTTCCCCGACAGGTAGACGACGCGGCGAGGCGGAACTCATCGGTCCTGCGGCCCGCACCCGCACCCACGTCGGCCGGGCGGGCTTCCCGGTGAGTACTCAATCCTCGTAGGCGGCGATCGCGATCTGGACGAACGACCGGATGACGGGATTCGTGTCGCCCTCCTTCCAGGCCACCACCATGCGGCTCGGCGGCATGTCGATCAGCGGTACCACGGTGAGCCCCTCTCCCGGCTCGTGGTCCAGGAGCGTCATGCCGACCGTGCCGTTCCAGAGCACGGCTTGCCGGCATTCCTGGACGGTGCGTACCACCGGCCCTTCGCGCGGCTCGCCTCCGTTCCAGTACGCCTGCCAGAGAGGGTCGGTGCCTTCCGGGAAGCGGAACCAGCGGCGGTCGGCCAGATCGGCCGGTTTCAGGCCGTCACGCCCGGCCAGCACATCGTCGGCGCGGAGCAGCGCCCCCACCGGGTCGGTGCGGAGCTCGCGCACGGTGAGGCCGGTCTCGTCGAAAGGCCCGCGGGTCAGGGCGACGTCGACCGTCCCGGCGTGCAGCCCGCAGGTGGGATCGTTCAGGGTGGTGCCGCGGACGTGGACCTCGGCATGCGGGTGCCGACGGCGGTAGGCGGCGGCCAGCCGTGTCGCGCCCGGGTCGGTGCTGTCACCCAGGATGCCGACGGTGATGGCCGTGGCGCCGACCGCCGCGGCCACACGTCCCCGTACCCGATCGGCTTGCGCGAGCAGGGCGCGGGCCTCGTCGAGCAGCACCGCTCCCACCGAAGTGAGCGTGACACCGCCCGGGGAGCGGTCGAACAGCGCGGCGCCGAGCTCGGTCTCCAACTGCTTGATCGCCCGGCTCAGTGGCGGCTGACTCATGTGCAGCCGCCCGGCGGCCCGGCCGAAATGGAGTTCCTCGGCGACCGCCACGAAATAGCGCAGCGTGCGTAGCTCCATGCTGTGACGATACCCGCACGGTATCGGCGCTCCCGAACGGGTCTTGGACGATGTGCCGTTCCCGGCGGTGGAATCGAGGCATGACTGAAGAAACGAAGGCGACTGAGCCGATCACCGATCCTGCCGTCTCGGTGGTCGGTCCGGGCGACGGCGAGACGATCGTTCTGGGCACCACACGCATGCGCATCCTCGAAGACGGCAGCACCACCGGGCACCGCCTCGGGGTCGCCGAGTCCGTCCTCGCGCCGCACACGCCCGGGCCGCCGCAGCACCGTCACGCTCAGCACGACGAAGCTTTCTACATCATCTCGGGTTCCGTGCGGTTCACCGTCGGAGTGAACGACCACGACGCGCCCGCGGGCACCCTGGTGGTGGTCCCGCCCGGAACCCCGCACACCTTCGCCAACGTGAGAGACCAACCGGCCGTCATGCTCAGCACGTTCACACCGGACCTGTACGTGCAGTACTTCCGCGATCTGCAGGACATGATCACCAGTGGCCGGCCCATGACCCCGCATGCGACCGCGCAGACGATGAGCCGTTACGCCACCGAGCCCGCAGGCTACATCTGAGGCGTGGGGTCGACGCCAATGCCCGAGCGCGGCGGCAGTCGGCATGGCGCCGACTGCCGCCGCACGGGGCCGAGTTGACGCTTCGGCTACCGCAGGACGCCGTGCACGGCCTCGGGGTCGGTGGGGGAGAGGGGGCTGATGGCGGTCTTGCGGGTGAGGGCGGACGGCGGAGTCACGTAGGTGGGGGTGGGGTCGGCTTCGGGAGCGCAGGTTTTCGCTATGCGGCCGCCGCCCTTGGGGAGGCTGCCGTCGCGGAGGTAGTCGGTGAAGGTGTCGTCCAGACAGGCGTTGCCGTGGAAGAGGATCTCGTGGAAGCTGCCGCCGTTCTGGACGACCAGCTTCGAACCGGGCAGAGCGTCGTGCATGGCGAGCCCGCCCTCGTACGGGGTGGCGGCGTCCTCGGTGGCCTGGAAGAGCAGCACGGGCGGCAGGCCCTTGCCGGTGATCTTCATACGCCCCGCCGGGTTGCCCTGGTAGGGCCAGAACATACAGGCGGCGTTGTACCACATGTTGTTGTACGTGTAGAAGGGTGCCGAGGTGTTGACCTTGGCCTGGTCCTTCTTCCAGAACTCCCAGTCACGCGGCCAGGCGCTCTCGGTGCACTGCGCCGCGTTGTATGCGGGGAAGGTGCCGTCGTCGGCGCCCGGCGCCGCGTACAGGTTGTAGGCGATGCTCAACGGCCGGGTGTCGTGGTGGGCGACGTAGGCGGAGAGCACGGTGGCCATCCGCGGCCAGCGCAGGAAGTTGTACCCACCGCCGTAGAAGGTGTCCTCGAACTCGGCCGGGCCGATCTTGCCGGGAGCCGGGGCCGCCTCCACGGGGTTGCTCCGCAGGTCGGCTTCGACCTGCTGGTACGCCTTCTCGACTGCGGCGGCGTCCGTGCCCAGGTGGTAGACCGGGTCCGCCTTGGCCGCCCATGCCGCGAAGGCGTCGAAGCGGCGCTGGTGCTCCTTGTCCTGCAGGACGTTGTGGTCGTACCAGCTGATGGTGGGGCCGACGATGCTGTCGAGCACCATCCGCCGGACGCGCGAGGGGAAGAGCTGGCCGTAGGTGGAGCCCAGCGAGGTGCCCCAGGAGCCGCCGTAGAAGTTGATCTTCGGCGCACCGAGTGCCCGGCGGATGCTGTCCATGTCGCGCGCGTTGTCGACGGTGGTCATGTGCGGCATGAGCCAGGACCAGTCGCCCGCGCAGTCCGCGGCGTACCCGGCGGCCTTCTTGAGCCATGCCTTCGAAGTGCCCTGGCTGACCTGGTAGTCGGGCCGCTCGCCGTCGAAGTAGTGGGCGTCGCAGAGGACATGGGGCTCGCTGCCGTTGGTGCCCCGCGGGTCGAAGCCGATCCAGTCGTAGGTCGAGGCGACGTCCTTCGGGATCCGGCCGGAGATGTAGGCGGGCATCCAGAGCCCGGAGTCCCCGGGGCCACCGGGGTTGAGCAGGATCGGGCCCTGCTGCTTGCTCTTGGGCGCGGTGGCGGGGAGCCGGTTCAGCTTGATCTTGATCTTCCGGCCGTGCGGGTCGGCGTAGTCCACCGGCACGTCGAGCATCGCGCACTGGAGCGCGGGTGTGCCGGTGTCGTTGCAGGAACTCCAGACGAGCTTCCCCTGTCCGGTGTCCGCGGGGACGGCCGCCTCGGGTGCCGCGCTGGCGGACGTTCCAGTGAGGGCCGCGACGGCAGTGGCTGCCGAGAGCAGGGCGATGACTTTTCTCATGGAGAGCATGATGTGATATGTGAAATTTTACAGCTAGAGAACTGACGGGACGTTATCAAGCTGTGACTGGAGGGGGGTTGGGGACGCCGGGGGCGTCCGCCCGTGACTCCGGGCCGCCCCGTACGCCACAGTGGTCGGCATGACAACAGGGTCACAGCCCATCACCGTGCCCGCACCGTCCCGACGCCGCCCTGCTCGCGGGTGGCGTGTGGCAACCTCCTTACTTGCCGTGTCCTGCCTGGTCGCCGTACTCGACCGGCCAGGACTCGCAGCCGCCCAACCGGTCACCACTCACATCAGCGTGCAGGTCGCGCCTCCTTCCGTGGGGAGCCTTGGCGATGCAGCGCGACAGGCCCAACTGGAAGGTGTGGTACGGCAGTTGCTGTCCACCGGGGCGCCCGGCGTGATCGTGCGGGTGGACGACGGCCGCGGCCGGCCGATCCAGATCGCCGGGCAGACCGAGTGGAGCAGGCAGCAACACCGGCTCCAGGCGGAGGACGAGTTCCGGATGGGGTCCAACACCAAGACCATGATGGCCACGCTCGTACTGCAACTGGTCGGTGAGGGCAGGCTCGCCCTCACCGACCCGGTGGAGAAGTGGCTGCCCGGCCAGGTGCCCGACGGCAGGGAGATCACGCTGCGCATGCTCCTCAATCACACCAGCGGCCTGTACGACTACACGCAGGATCCCGTGCTCCTGCCGTCGATCCTGGGCAAGGATGCGAGGCAGTGGACGTCTGCACAGCTGCTCGCCGTCGGAGTGCGCCACGATCCGGTCTTCGCGCCGGGCGCCGCGTGGGCGTACAGCAACACCGATTACGCGGCGATCGGCGCCGTCCTGGAGAAGGCCACCGGCAGGAGCCTGGCGGATCTGGTCCGCGACCGGATCGCGCGGCCGCTCCACCTCCGGCACACCTATTACCCGACGGACTCCACCTGGCGCGGTCGCCACGCCCATGGCTACGAACCCGATGCCGCCCATATGCCGCCGGGGGTGCCGGCCGAGGTCAGGGACTACGCGGGGGCCCATCACGACGGTCATGTGAACGTCTCCGACAACAACGTCTCGTGGGGCGGCGCGGCCGGGGCGGTGGTGTCCACCGCGCAGGACTGGGGCCGGTTCTCCACCGCTTTGATGTCCGGCAGACTGCTGCCCGCCGCCCAGCTCGCGCAGATGCGTACGACCGTGCCGGTCGACCCGGACCGGCCGGACGGGCCCGGCTACGGTCTCGGCATCGAAACTGTCACGACCCCGTGCGGCACGGTGTGGGCTCACGACGGCGGCATTCCCGGATACCTCAGCACCAACATCACCGACTCCACCGGCCACCGCACGGCGTCCGTTCTCGTCTCGACGGAAGCCTTCGCCGAGACGCCCGCCGCGTTTCCCGGCCTCACCAGGGCCTCCAAAGCCCTCCAGTCCGCCACGATCTGCGCCATGTTCGACAAGCCGACGCCGACAGCACCTCACGCCGACTGAGCGCCCGGCCGAACCGCCGGGGGCTCCCTCCGGCGCGTCGCCCTCAACCCTTCCGGCTCAGGCGTTCCAGGAATAGGGACACGTACGTCCGATCGGTGGCTTGTGAGCAGGGAAATGCGGCCTCCGCGGCATCGAGTTCCGCTTGATGGAATTTCTGCCACGCGGGATTCTGAGCGGCCAGCGCTGCCAATTCGTTCTGGGGCGGCATGTGGTTCCCACCCTGAACGCCGGCCACCACGGACGTGTATTCCTTGCGCAGGTCCGTGATGAGCGCGAGACGGGATTGCGCCGGATGACCGGCAGCCGTGGCGCAAGAACTCCACGTCCGAAATGCCGACCGGTAGCGGCTGTCGTGTGGCACCTAACCGTCCACCCGAGCCCACTCGGAGTTCGCCTCCGGGATTCCGTATTCCTTTTCGGCCGTATGCTGCGAGCTGTCGACGCAGCCGGGAACGGCCGCATCGTGAGCCTTGAAGGAAGCGGCCGAAAGGGTCTTCACGTAGCTCTTGGCTTCCGTGTCGTCGGACGGAAAGTACGCGAAACCGGCCGCGACCATCGCGGCAATGATTACGCCCAGCGTGACCGCAAGGGTCTTGTGTTTGCCCAGCGCCGTCCGGCCTCCTCCCTCGACCGGTGTGCCCTGGTGCGCTCCGAACGGTGCGCACCAGGGCTCCTGTTGCCTGTTCAGGCACCTGTCACCAGTTGCTCAGATCGACGCCGACCAGATCGAAACCCTGGTTGTAGGTGCCGTTGTCGGTGCAGTCGTAGTGCGAGGAGTCCGTGCCATTGCGCGCGACGATCGAGGACTCGTACCAGTTGCTACCGCCGTTGCCCCGGAGACAGTGGGCCATGCCCTTGCCGCGGTCCTGCCCGGCTACGCCGAAGGTCTTCCAGCCGCGAAGCACGGTTGATCACTGCTCCCTCTGTGGTGGTGCCGATCGGAAGTGGTGCGGCGTACGTATCGAGCCGTGCTGCGGAGACGCTATGGACACCGCTCCGTGGGCCGTCCTAGATTCGTCCTAGTGCGAGGTAGGCCAGGGGGAACGGCGCTCATCGTCACGTAGCAGGGGGAGCATGAGATTCGGCTTACTGGGGCCGTTGCACGCCCAGATCGCCGGACGTGCGGTCCTGTTGAACGGCCCGCGGCAGGCCAAGATGCTGGCAGCACTGCTGATCGACGCCAACAACGTCGTCGCCATGGAACGGCTCGTCGCCGTGATGTGGGACGCGAACGCGCCCGCCACCGCGGTCCGCCAGGTCCAGGACGCCGTCTCCGGGCTGCGCCGCAACCTCGCCGCCTGCGGAGCGCCCGGCACCCTGATCAGCACGCGGCGCGGCGGCTACGAGATCCACCTGGCTCAAGACCAGCTCGACCTGCTGGAGTTCGATCACGAGCGACACCTCGCCGAAAAGCACACGACTCCGTTGGAGACAGCGGGCGCGCTGCGGCGGGCGCTCGCCTGCTGGCGCGGAGACGCCCTGGTCGACACCCCCAGCCAAGTCCTGGAGATCGATGCGGCACGGCTGAACGAGCAACGCGCGGCCACGCACAAGCAGTGCCTGGCCATCGAACTCGGCCTGGGGCTCCATCGAGAGGTCATCGATGAACTGACCGCCCTGCTCCGCGAGCACCCCTACGACGAGCAGGTCGCCGAACACCTGATGGTCGCCCTCTACCGGTGTCGAAGACAAGGCGAGGCGCTGCAGGTGTACGAGCGGCTGCGCCGGACCCTGGCCGACGAACTCGGCGTCGACCCCACCCCGCCGCTCCAGGCGCTGCACCGGCGCATCCTGACGGCGGACCCCGCCCTGGCGGCCCCGGTTCCCTCACATGCCCGCCCGGCCGCGCCACCGGACAGCCCTGCCCCGGCGTCCCCCGGGTCGGCCATGGCGATGCCGGTGCGTCAACTACCCCTCGACGTACCCGACTTCGTGGGCCGCGCAGAAGTACTCGCCGAGATCGCCGGACTGCTCGGCGGGTCGGCGCCGAACCGGGCCCGGGTGGCCGTCGTCGTGGGCGGTCCCGGTGTCGGCAAGTCCTGCCTGGTGACGCATGCCGCGCGGCTGGCGAGCGCCAACTTCCCCGACGGCCAGCTCTACCTCAACCTCGCGGCGACATCGGACGAGCCCCGCGACCCGGGACTGATGCTGGCCGAAGCGCTGCGCGCGCTTTCGATCGCGGGCAGCGCGATCCCGAACGCCCTCTCCGAGCGGGCCGCGCTCTACCGTTCGTTACTGGTGGACCGTCGCATGCTGGTGGTCCTCGACGATGCCGGTCACGCCGATCAGGTGCTGCCCCTGCTGCCCGGCGCCGAGGGCTGCGCCGTGTTGATCACCAGCCGCACTCTCCTCACGCAGCTTCCCGGCGCCCGGCACATCGACCTGGACGTGCTGAGCCCGGCAGAGGCACGGGAGTTGTTCACCGGGATCGTCGGCCGGGGGCGGGTCGAACGGGAACCGGGCGAAGCCGACGCGATCCTCGACTGCTGTGGCAATCTGCCGCTGGCGATCCGCATCGCGAGCGGCAAACTCACCGGCCGCCCGGCCTGGTCGTTGCGGGTGCTGAGGGAGCGGATCGAGGACGAGTCACGGCGGCTGGCCGAGCTGAGGATCGGGGACCTCAGCGTCCGGGCCAGCGTCGATCTGAGCCTACGGCTGCTGCCGGCCGACGCGGTGCGCGCCCTCAGTCTGCTGGGTCTGCTCGGCGCCTACACCCTGCCCGGCTGGGTAGTGGGCCCCCTCCTGGACCGCCCGGACGGCGAAGAAGTACTCGACACCCTCGTCGATGCCAGCCTGGTGCGGCTGACCGCCACCGACGCCCTCGGCGAGCCGCGCTACCGACTGCACGACCTGATCAGGACCTGTGCCATGGAGGCCGCTGCCCCGCTGCCCACGGCGGACAAGCGGGACGCGATCATCCGGGTGCTGTCCGTGTGGCTCGATCTGGTCGGGCGCGGCACCGACCGGCTGCCCGGCGGGCTGCTGGCCGCCGCCCCCGGTTCGGCACCGCGCCGGTCGCTGCCCGACGCGGTCGTGGACCGGCTGATGGCCGATCCGATCGGCTGGTTCGACGCGGAACGCGACAACCTTCTCGGCGCGGTGAAACTGGCCGTGGACTGGGGCCTGGACGAGCTGGCCTGGGAGCTGGCGGCCGGCACGGCGACCTACTACGACCACCGGTGCCTGTACCAGGACTGGCAGCACGGGCACCGACTCGCGCTGGACGCGGCCGAGGCCGCCGGCAACGCGCGCGGGGCGTCCGTGCTGCTGCGCGGACTCGGCCAACTGCACATCTACCAGGACGAGTTCGACCGGGCCACCCGCGCCCTTGAGACCTCCATCGAGCTGTGCCGGGACACCGGGGACAAGCGCGGCGAGGCGCTGTCGATGGCCACGCTCAGTACGGTCAGCCGGGTGCAGGGCCGTGACGACGAAGCGCTCGAACGTGTCGAGCAAGCGCTGACCATCGCGGTCGGTGAAGGCGACCGGCACATCGAAGCGCAGCTGTCCTGCTCCATGGGCGTGATGCGACTCATGCAAGGTCGACTCGAAGAGGCCGAGTCCTGGTTCGACGGGGCTTTGCGCCTGGCCACGGCGCTCGACGACGAGCATCGCATGGCCGTCGTGCTGCGGCGCTTCAGCCGGCTGCACGCCGAGCGCGGTGATCCGGACGAGGCGCTGCGCTGCCTCGGGCAGGCGCTGGCCACCTTCGAGAAACTGGCCGACGAGCGGTGCGCCGCCTACACGCTGCTCGAAGTCGGCCGCGTGTACGCCGGCCAGGACGACCGGGACCGGGCGAGCCCGGCGTTGGAGCGTGCGGCGGGCCTGTTCCACCGGCACGGGGACCGCCAGGACGAGGCCACCTGCTGGCAGCTGATCGGCGACCTGGACGCCGCCGCCGGCGTCCACGACCTGGCGCACCACCACCGAAGCCGGGCGCTGCGACTGTGGCAGACGATCGGCGAAATGAACCAGACGGAAGCTCCGGCGCGACCGTCGTCACCGTGAAGCGCGGCTGCGGCTGCGCAAGCCGGATGGGCCGCCCGGCGAAGGGGCGTCCAGGGTTCATCGAGCACCGTCGTGGCGCGTCACCCCGGATCATTCCGGATGCCTTGCCCGGGTACTCCCGCACTACCTTGTCGATCGCGTCCAGACCGACAAGACCGGGGAGCAGCGATGCCGACGACCGCCGCCAGCCGCCGGCCGACTGCTGTCACCCTGCTCAGGCAGCAGGAGCGCAGGGTGCTGCAGGCCGTCGGCTGCGGTCTGCGGGACGACGAGATCGCCGCCGACCTCGCCATCCCCGAGGACGCCGTGGCCGGACACCTCGCGCGCATCCTCGCGAAGCTCGGGCTGCGCGACCGCGCCGCCGCCATCGTCCACGCCTTCGACTGCGGCCTGGTCGTTCCCGGCCACGGCCCCCGTACGCAGGAGTCGAGACCGGCGCCGCGCACCGCCGTCGGCCGGGCGGCCGAGCCGAACGTGCGGATCTCCCTGCTCGGACCGCTCCAGGCATGGCAGGACGGGCGGCCCCTGAACCTGGGTCACCTCCGCCAGCAGGCCGTACTGGCGGCGCTCGCGCTGGGCGCGGGGCGAACGGTCAGCCAGCAGGAACTGCTCGACGGCGTATGGGGGTTGGAGCCGCCGCTCACCAATGTGGTGCCGGTGTACATCTACCGCTTGCGCAAGGCCCTGCGGATCGGCGAAAGGCCGGACTCCGTGATCCAGCACGACCGGTGCGGCTACCGGCTGGCCCCGGGCGCGGCCGACGTGGACGTGGTGCGACTGGAGAAACTGCTCACCGCCGTCCGGACGGCCGATCGGGCGGGCGATGGGACCGAGGCGGTCCGGCTGTGCGGCCAGGCGCTCGGCCTGTTCCGCGGGGAGCTCCTGGCCGGCCTGCCCGGGCCGCTCGCCGAGCTGGAGCGGGTGCGGCTCACCGAGCGGCGGATCGCCGTCATGCAGCAGAAGCTGGCGTGGCAGCTCCGGCTCGGCCAGCACTGCGAAGCCATCGCCGAACTGTTCGCCCTGACCGCGGCGCACCCCCTGAACGAGCCCGTGGCCGCGATGCTGATGCACGCCCTCCACCGGAGCGGCCGACAGGCCGACGCACTGAACGTGTTCGACCGCACCCGCCGCCGGCTCGCCGCCGACCTCGGGGTTCCGCCCAGCCGGATGCTGCGACGGACGTACCAGATGATCCTGAGCGGCGACGAAGCCGGGCCTGGGCCTCACCAGAGCCACGCGGTGACCGCCGGACCGGCTTCGTCGCGGTAGGGGCCACGGTGACGGTGGCCCCTACCCCTGCCTCACGCCTGATCGTGGTTACCAGGGGTACCAGGCGCCGTTGTACCACTGCTCGTTGGCGTCGTCGTTGTGGTGATCCATGTTGAAGTCCGGCCAGTAGTTGTCATTGTGGTTCTTCGGGTAGGTCCAAATGCCGGCGGACTCGTCGCAGATGTAGTCCCAGTAGCAGATCGACTTGACCGGCACGTTGCCGAAGTCCCGGTCACTGCCCGAGAGCGGGGGGCCGATGATGCCGCCGAACGGTGCGGCGCTGCCGTTGGTGCCGGGACCGCCCTGACGCTTGGGGTCCGCGAGGAGAATGGCGTTGACGTTGCCGAACGACCTCCAGTTCTCGCTGATCCAGACGTGCACGACTGCGGCACCCAAGGAGTACCCGCCCATCTTGACGTGCTGGTCCGGGCACGCGGCACGCTGGTCTCGGACCAGCCGGTTGAGCTCGTTGACGCCCGACCGGACGCTCGGACCGCTGGGGACCTGGCTGGCATACCCCACGTGCTGCTGGATGTTGCCCGTGAACCGGTCGTTGTCCCACGTGCTCCACGTGCCCCCGACAACGATCGTGTAGGTGCCGTCGCACGAAGCCGCCGCTTTCGCGGTGGCGCCCTGCGCCGTGGCCCCCTGCGCAGCCGAAACCCCGACTGTCAGCAGCAGCCCGGCTAACGCGGCCCTGATCCTGCTGGCTCGCATTGGATCCTCCCCATGTAGTTGGCCTACGCGTCCGCTTCCCGATGCGGAACGCCGTCGGCGAAGGTCACCGGACGACAGTGGCAGCGGCCGATGACATCCCGATGAAACCCGCCGCGCCCGAGCGGGCCGCCTGCCGGGGCACGGACGGAAACGCCCTGGGCAGGCGATGCCCGGGCGGCTGCTCCATCCGGATTTCATCGGTCCTCCCTACCGTGTCCGCGTTCAGGCGAGGGCCTGGATCACAGGGGAAGGACGGCTCGATGGCGCGGAGGAGATTCAGAGCGAGGCTGCCGATGGCGGTCGTGTCCGCGGTGGCGGTGATCGGCACGATGACGGCCGCCGGGTCGCCCGGCGCCGGGTCATCGGCCGCAGCACAGGGCCCGGACAAGCCGACCATCCGCTACACGGAATACGGCATCCCGCACATCATCGCCTCGAACTGGGAGGGGCTGGGAACGGGCTACGGATACGCGGCCGCCAAGGACAACATCTGCACCCTGGCCGACACCTACCTGATGGTCAACGCCCAGAGGTCCCGCTATCTGGGACCCGATGGCAGGGCGAGCCCCGGCGAGACCCAGAACACCACCACCAATCTCAACAGCGACCTGTACTTCCAGCGCATGAACGACAACCGCGTGGTGGAGCGGCTGCTCGACCAGCCCGCACCCAACGGGCCGGAACCGGAGGTCAAAGAGGCCATTCACGGCTACGTGCAGGGATACAACAGGTACCTGGCCGAGACGGGCGTGAACAACATCTCCGACCCGGCCTGCCGCGGTGCGGCCTGGGTGAAGCCGATCACGGAGCTGGACGTCTACCGGCACGCGCACGCCGAGATCATCATGGGCAGCGCCGATCCGCTCCTGAACGGCGAGGTGACCGCGCAGCCCCCAGGGGCGTCGGCCGCCGCACCGAAGGCGTCATCGCCCGAGCAGACCGCCGAGAAGATCCGCGACGCGATGGCCGTCAGCCGTCAGCAGAGCATGGGCAGCAACGCGCTGGCGGTGGGTTCCCAGGGGGTGTCCTCGGGCACCAGCATGATGCTGGCCAACCCGCACTTCCCGTGGCAGGGCAAGAACCGCATGTGGCAGAGCCAGCTGACGATCCCGGGACGGATCAATGTCTCCGGGGCCAGCCTGCTCGGGTTCCCCGCGGTGAACATCGGGCACAACGACGACGTCGCCTGGAGCCATACGGTCGCCACGGTGGCTCCGTTCGGTCTCTTCGACGTGCAGGTGGACCCGCTGAACCCGACCAACTATTTGGTCGACGGCACCTGGCAGAAGATGACCTCGCAGCAGGTCAGTGTGGACGTGCGGAACACGGACGGCTCCCTCGGCAAGGTCAGCAGGACGCTGTGGTCCACCCGGTACGGCCCCATCACCGCATCCGTGCAAGGTGTCCCACTGCCGTGGGTGGTCAGCGCGCACGCGGTACGCGACGCGAACATGGACAACCTGCGGGCCATGAACACCTGGTTCCACCTCGACCAGGCCAAGGACGTCAACCAGGTGGTGAACACCCTGGAGGCCACGCAGGGCATCCCCTTCTTCAACACGGTCGCCTCCGACCGCAAGGGCAACGCGCTGTACGCGGACATCCAGGCCACCCCGAACATCACCGACGAGCACGCACAGGCGTGCCTCACCGAGACCGGCAAACTGCTGTGGAACCAGTCACTACGGCTGCCGAACGTCCCGCCGATCTCCATCTTCGACGGCAAGCGCGGCGCATGCGACTGGCCCGACGACCCGAACGCGGTCGCACCGGGGCTCCTCGACCCGCACAAGCAGCCGCGTCTGATCCGGTCCGACTTCGTGGGCAACGCCAACGACAGTGCCTGGCTCGCCAACCCCGAGCAGCCGCTGTCGTACCCCAGGGTGTTGGGCGACGCCGCCGCGCCGCGGTCGCTGCGCACCCAGGAGCTGATCCTGACCGCGCAGCACCGGATCAACGGCACCGACGGGTTGCCGGGCAGGGGCTTCACACCGGAGAACATGCGGCAGTTGCTGTTCGCCGACAACAGCAGGGCGGCCGACCTCGCGCTCGACGCCACGGTGACGATGTGTCGGAGCCAGCCCTTCGGGCTCATCCTGGTGGACGGCAACCTGGTCAACGTGAGCGAGGCGTGCCCGATCCTCGCCGCCTGGAAGGACCACGACTACTCGGCGGACAGCCGGGGATCCTGGCTCTTCGAGAACTACTGGGCCTTCCTGCTCAATGGGCAGGCCATCGAGAAACTGCCGTGGAAGGTCCCCTTCGATCCCAAGGACCCGGTACACACACCCAATTCCCTGGACCCCGGAAGCTCCGCGGTGCGCGATGCGTTCGGCCGGGCGGTGCTCGCACTGCGCAACGCGGGAGTTCCGCTGAACGCGCCGCTGTCGGACGTCCAGAAGATCACCCGCAACGGCGAGCAGATCCCGGTCCACGGATCGATCAGTGAACTGGGCGTGCTGAACGTGGTCACGCCTGGTGTGGTCGACGGCAAGCTGGACATCACCTTCGGGTCGAGTTTCGTCCAGGCGGTACGGTTCACCGCCGACGGGCCGCCCCAGACGTCCTCGGTCCTTGCCTACTCCCAGTCGGCGAACCCGAACTCGCCGCACTACGCGGATCAGACCAAGCTGTTCTCAGCCGGCCAGTGGGTGACCGAGCGGTTCACGGAGGACCAGATCGCGGCATCGCCGTCCTTGGAGGTCAAGGTCCTGGACTGAGACCGGGACGTAGCGGCACGCCGGGACCTCGACGACGGTCTCCGGCGTGCCATTTCATCGGGATGTCATCGCCTCCCGATACGTTCCGCGCGCTCAACGACAACGCTCACGAGGGGGCTTGCTGTGCTGAAGAAATCGAGTAGATGGCGCATGGTGGTGGCTTTGATGGCCGCCCTGGTGGGGATGGCCCTGCCGGCGGGTTCGGCACAGGCGGCCGACCGCACCGCGCCGCCGCCGATGGCGGACGGGTTCGGCCTGACCCAGGTCGGCACGGCGACCGGCGGTCCCACCAACTTCTACATCACCGTGACCACGCCCGAGGTCGCGGGCAAGCACCACATCAAAATCATCCTGCCGAGCGGCTACTACGACGACCCGGCCAGGCGCTACCCCGTGCTGTACTTCCTGCACGGCTCTCCCGACGACCCCATCCAGCAGACGTATCCGGCGCTGACCACCTCGAACCAGATGATCACCGTCGTCCCGGACGGCGGCGCTCGCGGCTGGTATGCGAACTGGCTCAACCAGAACACCGCGGCCGGTGCCCAGAACTGGGAGAACTTCCACCTCAACCAGGTGATCCCGTTCATCGACGCGAACCTGCGCACCGTCGCCACCAAGAAGGCCAGGGCCATCGCCGGAGTCTCCATGGGCGGGTTCGGGGCGTTCCACTACGCGCAGGACCACCCCGAACTGTTCAGCCAGACCGCGTCCCTGTCGGGAGACATCGACATGTCGGCCGACTCCATGGACCTGCGCCTGGCCACCGTCGCCTCCCTCATCGACGCGCAGGGTGTGATCTGCGGCTCGTCCTCCGGCGTCTGCGACCCCAACAACGACCCCTACAAGCCCGGCGTGGACAGCGACGCCCTGTTCGGCTCGCCCTACCCGGTGTTCAACGCCGACTGGCGCTGGAACGAGGTCGACCCGTCCCAGCACATGGACAAGCTCAAGGGAGTCGGGGTCTCCATCTACGTGGGCAACGGACGCGGCTCCGCCTTCGAGCCCGAGTTCTGGCTCGAAGGCGCATCGAAACACGTCAAGGACCGCATGGACGCGCTGGGCATGTCCTACTACTACGTCGACTACGGCGACGGCGCGGCCTGGGGCACCCAGTGCAACGGCGGCCACAACGGCGGATGCTGGGAACAGGACCTCCGAGACCTGATTCCCCGCCTGGAGAGGTCCTTCGCCTCCTGACCGTCCAGGATCCGGCGAAGGCGGCACGCGGCTGCTGGAAGAGCTGACGTGCGGCACCGAGCCTGCGCCATGTGCGCACGGTGACCGCCCTCCACGAGCTGCCGACCGCGGACGGCACAGTCCTGTAGCCGCTTCCCGGGCAACGGCTATGGTGCACCGGCATCGGGGCGCGTTGGCCGCCCGTAGCCCGAAACCGTACGAAAGCCGAGAAGATGCCCACACCTCCCCAGCCCGTCGACCATGAACTCATCGAGGCCGCGGCCCGGATCGCGCGCACCCGGTGCCGCGGTGACCACCACACCATGGCGTCCGCTGCCCGGGCCCGGGACGGCAGGGTCATCACCGGGGTGAACGCCTACCACTTCACCGGCGGCCCCTGCGCAGAGCTGGTCGTCATCGGCGCGGCGGCCGCCCAGGGCGCGTACGAGCTGGACACGATCGTCGCCGTGGGGGACCGCGACCGGGGGGTCGTTTCCCCGTGCGGCCGATGCCGCCAGGTCCTGTTCGACTACTTCCCGGCCCTGAACGTCATCGTCGGATCAGGGGATCGGCTCCGCACCGTCTCCATCACCGACCTGCTTCCGGAAACCTACGTCTGGGCCGACCACCAGCTCGACGCCGAGCCGACCGCTCCGCTCAGCGCGGGCTGACACCGGCGACGGTCGCGCGCAGGGTCTCGGTCCACCAGTCGAGCATGCGATCGCGCGCGGCCGCGTCCAGGCCCACGCTTCGGCGGAATTCGCCGCCGAACAATGGCTCCGTCGCAACGGCTTGATGCAGAGCGGCCACCGTGAGCTGGATCGCCTCGCGGGTGGGGGGTGTCCGGCCGGTGGCGGCGCAATCGGCCTGTGCTTGCGCGTGCAGGCGGTCCACGATCTCGTCGAGCATGCCGCTTCCGGTGTCGCGCCAGCCCGATTGGTGCAGTGCGAGGGCCAGTTCGGCGTAGCCGTCGGCATAGAGCGCGGCCAGCAGGCGTACGAGTTCGGCCGGGTCGGCCGGTCCCTTGGTCAACGCGCCCAGGACGGCGTGCAGTTGGGACTTGAGTTTCGTCCCGCCGAAGCGCAGCAGAGCCGACAGCAACTGTTCGCGGGTGCCGAAGTGGTGGTTGACCGCGGCATCGGACACGCCGACCTCGGCCGCCACGGCCCGCACTTGCACGGCCGCGGGGCCGCCCGCCGCGAGCAGTCTGCCCGCGGCTTCCAGGATCAGCCGCTTGGCTTCATCGGGTGTGCGTCGTACGCGGTTGGCCACCCGCCAACCTTACCTTGACCCATCAAGGCAGGGATGCTTACCTTGATGGGTCAAGGTAATGGGGTGCCGCGATGAACGGACGAACCACGGTCCCGTCGATGACCGCGCTGGCGGCATCGAAGGGGGTGCGGGTCCACGATGCGGCACCGCCGTCCGAGATCTTCTACTCGCGCGCGGGCTGCCGGTCGCACGGATTGGACTGGGGCGGACCGGGGCCCGCGGTGCTCCTGTTGCACGGAGGCGGACTGAGCGCGCGTACCTGGGACTTCGTCTGCCTGGGTCTGCGCGGTGCGGCGCGGCTCGTCGCGCTGGACCTGCGCGGCCACGGTGACAGCGACTGGTCCGACGACTACCGCATCGGCACGATGGCTGAGGACGTCGTCGCCGCGGCCGACCACCTCGGCTTGGACCGGGTGCGACTGGCCGGCATGTCGCTCGGAGGCGTGGTCGCCGCCCATGTCGCCGACGCCCACCCCGGTCGCGTCGAGCGGCTGGCGCTGATCGACGTCGCGCCCGGCGTCGACTTCGAGAGCACCGGGCGCATGCGGGCCTTCATGGCAGGCCTTGGTCCGGTCGCCGCACTCGACGCGGTGGTGGACGCCGCGATGCAGGTGAATCCGCGGGCCGACCGTGCGGGCGTCGCCTACCGCATGAATACGTTGTTCCGCCGTGCGCCCAACGGCGATTGGGTGCCGAAGGGCGATCCGCGACCACCCGACTTCCCCGCGATTCTCGCCGCCATCGAGCGCCTCCCGGCGCAGCTCACGGGCCTGCCGGTACTGCTGGTACGCGGCGGTCGCAGCAGGGTGCTGTCACAGCCCACCGCCGAACGCCTGGTGGGGCGCATTCCCGACGGAGAACTCGTGGTGGTGCCGGATGCGGGACACAACGTGCAGGAGGACAATCCGGCGGCGCTGATCACCGCGCTGGGTGCTTTCCTGACGCGCTGACGGTATGGAGCTCGCGCCACTTCGGCGCCCGCCCCACGCCCATGGCCGCGGGGCTATGGATGTGGCCCGGAGCGTGTTCCCACCCACTGGACAGGGGGAGACCAACATGCCTCGTGACACTCCGCCGCCCCGGACCGGAAGCAGCGGGACCGAAACCCTGCGCGGCTTCCTCGACCACCTGCGGACCTCGGTCGCCGCGAAGGTCGCCAGTTGCCCACAACCGCAGGTCCGAACGGCTGGAGTGCCGTCGGGCACGAACCTGATCGGCCTGCTCAACCACCTCACTTTCGTGGAGCGCGCGATGTTCCTCGGGGACCAAGTCACCGACTGGCAGGCCGCGTTCGAGGCCGCGCCGGGCGACGGTGTGGCCGACGTCGTCGCTCGCTACCGGAAGACCGTGGAGCGCGCGAACGCCGTATTGGACCGGTGCACCGACCTCGGCGCACCGGTTCCCCGGCAACGGCCGGGACGCCCCGCTCCCAGCACCCGCTGGGCGCTGGCCCACATGATCGAGGAGACGGGCCGCCACGCGGGCCAGGCGGACATCCTCCGCGACTGATCGACGGAACGACCGGTCGCTGACCCCAAGTCCCTTGGAAGGCATGCCTGTTGAGGGGGCACCGGTCCGGGGTCCTACGGGGTGTAGACGGCGTCGCTTCCGTACAACTGCTTGGTGAAGCTCGAGATGTAGGTGTGCCGGTCGGAGCCGTCCAGGTTGTAGGTGAGGTACACGCCGTAGCCCTCACCGACCGTTCGCTTGGCGAGGCTCGACGCGGTGCTCGTGGGCGTCGCCGTGATGTCGATGGCCGCCGGCGACAGGGCCGACTTGGGCAGCGCGATGCCCGGAACGCCCCAGGTGCCGTAGTACGGGTTCCAGGCGTAGTTGAACTTGGACGAGATGTTCACACCGCCGTAGGACAGTCGCGATGCCGCCGGGCCGATGTTGTAGAGGGAGATGAGTTTGCCCGGCATGCTGTCGCGCAACGCGGAGACCAGGTAGACGAACGAGCTGCTGTTGGGCTGGCCGGTGCCGTTGTTGCCGTACTCGGCGTATTCGTCGTCGAAGTCGATGCCGTCAAGGCCGTACTTGCTCACGGCGTCGGACAACTGCTTGGCGAACGCCGTGGCCGCCGTCTTGGAAGGGAGGTTGGCGAATCCGGCGCCCTGGTGGTTGCCGAGTACCGACAGCATGACCTTGATGCCCTTTGCTTGCAGCGGGCGGATCTGGGTCTGCGCGTTGTCGAGGACGCGCTGCACGTTGTCGTTGAAGTACAGGTACGCCGACTTCTTGCTGGTGTCGTAGTTGATGTTGGCCGCGAAAATGACGGCAACGTCGAATACGTTGCCGCCGCCGTTGGCCAGTGTGTACTTGCCGACGTTGAGCATGCTGTTGCTGTTCACCTCGATGTAGGCCACCGAGGTCGGCCCCTTCTTCGCGGTGTGGGCGGCCGCGGCGGCAGGGGCGGTCGTCGCCGTGCCGCCCGCCAGTGCCGCGGCCGCCAGGAGCGCGAGTGCCGCCGTCCGCACTCTGCCCCGACCGAATACGCGCATGTTCATCAGCCTCCTGTGGCGTGGACCTGCCTCGTGAACCGTTCGGAGGAAGAGTGGCAGGCTCATGCCAAACCTGCCAGGCGGCGCAGGGAGCCGTTCGGTGTGGGACTGTCTGGCGGGGCCCCCGGGGGAGAGGAGGGTGGGGGTTTGTGCGGCGGGTTCTACTGGAACACCGGCAGGTTGCGTGCGACCCAGTTGCCGAAAGAGCCGGCAGGGCGCCGGAGGACCTTCTCCACGTCGGGGCTGATCGCCTGCTCGGCCGGCAGCGGGACGCCGAGGATGTCCAGGGTGCCGTCAATGACCTCGGCCGGCATGAACCGCGCCATGTGGGCATGGGCGTCCTCGCGGGACAGTTCTACGAAGGTCACCTCCTCGCCCAGGGCCTCGGAGATCACCGCCGCTTGCCGACGCGGGCTGATGGCTTCGGGTCCGGTCAGCTCGTACGTACGGCCCGCGTGGCCGTCTTCGAGCAGGGCGACCGCGGCGACCCTCGCGATGTCCGCAGGGTCGATGACGGGCAGTGCCACATCGCCGAAGGGGGCGAAGACCGTGCGCTGCGTACGCACCGGCTCGGCCCAGGCGAACGCGTTGGAGGCGAAGCCGCTCGGGCGCAGGATGGTGAAGTCCAGTCCGGACGCGCGCACGGAGGCCTCGAACGCGCGCAGGCGGGTGTGCGAAGGGGCTTGCGGGCGGGTCGAGTTGATCTGCGAGGACAGCAGGACCACCCGCTTGACTCCGGCTTCCCCGGCCACGTCCAGCAGGGCGTCCGGGCTCTCGCCCCGGCTGTTCAGCTCGCCGCCCAGCAACACGAAGAGTGCGTCGGCGCCTTCGAGGACCGGCCGCATGCTCGCGGAGTTCCCGACATCGGCCCGGGCATGCCGGACCCCGGCCGGAAGTCCCGTGAGCAGCGGGCGCCGCGAGACGGCAACGGCCTCCTCGCCCGCCTCGGCGAGCAGCTCGGCCAGAGCTCGCCCGACATTGCCCGTCGCGCCCGTCACTACGATCATCGCGATCCCCAGAAGTTAGTTAGTTGACTGACTTGGTTGGACGGTAGCACGGGCCCGCCGGGGGTTGTCTATAGTTAGTTGGGTGACTGACTCAGTAAGGCCGAGGGTGCGGGCACCCGAGAAGCGCCGACGGCTCACGACGGCTGCGGCCCAGGTCCTGCACGAGCAGGGCGTCGAACGCACCACCCTCGCTGATATCGCGCGCGCAGCCGACGTCCCTGTCGGGAACGTCTACTACTACTTCAAGACGAAGGACGAACTGGTCAGGGCCGCACTGTCCGAGCACGGCGCGCACCTCGACGAAGTCACCGGTCGGCTGGAGGAGTTGCCCGATCCCCGCGACCGCCTCAAGGCCCTCGTCGAAGGGTGGGTCGACCGGCGCAACGTCGCCGCCCGCTACGGCTGCCCCACAGGCACCCTGGCCGTCGAGCTCGGCAAGCGCGCCGACGGGGTCCTCGACGCGGAAGCCGGAGCGGTGATCCGGCGGCTGCTCGACTGGGCCGGAGACCAGTTCCGCCTCATGAGCCTGCCCGACCCGGACGACCTCGCCGTCACCCTCATCTCCGGCTACCAAGGCATGTCGCTCCTGGCCAATGCGCTGCGAGACCCGGACATCATGACCCGAGAGGGAGCCCGCCTCGTGGACTGGCTCGACTCCCTCTGAAGACCCCGTACTGCCCGGCGTGCCCACCGTCCACGCGTCAGCGGGCGAGGAACGGGCCCAGTGCGGCGGCGAGTTCGGCGGGTGCGTCCAGGGCGATGAGGTGGGCGGCGGTGGAGAACTCGACCAGGGTGGTGTCGGGGATCTCGGCGGCGTACCGGCGGGCGATGTCCTGGAAGTCGGGCACATCGAGCTTGCCGATGCCCACCAGGGTGGGGACGGAGATGGCGGCGAGGTCACCGTTGCCGGGGCCCTGGGAGTGCTTGCCGACAATGTCCTGGTTGACCAGTGACGTCCTTACCGGGCCACGGAGTTGGTCGGCCAGGCCCGGGGCGACGTCGTCCCATCCGCGGGCCGGCCCGCGCAGCCACATGTCCAGGTTCACCTCGACGGCGGCGTCCAGGTCGTGCGCGTCCAGGGCCGCCGTCTCGGCCTCGTCGTAGGCGACCATGTCCGCGGACCAGTCGTATCCCGGCCACGGCGGGGCGAGCAGTGCGAGGGAGTGCACCCGGTCCGGGTGGGTGAGAGCGAAGTCCACGGCCACGCGCCCGCCCCAGGACGCGCCGACGAGCCGGACACGCTCGTGGCCGAGGTGGTCCAGGAGCCGGCGCAGGTCGTCGGCCTCGCTGAACGGTCCGGTCGGGGGCGCGGACTCGCCGAAGCCGCGCAAGTCGTAGCGGATGACTGTGTGCCGTTCCGTGAGGGCGGGCACGACCGCGTCCCACATACGGTGATCCGCGACGCCGGCGTGCACGAGCACGAGGGGCGGTCCTTCGCCGTCGAGGACGTAGGAAAGATGGCCAAGATCGTCTGGGCATATGTGCATCCGCAGATGTTCGCAGGGAGACGGCGCATGTGCCACCCGGATAAGGGAACGGTCCCGACGTTCCGCTCTCGCCTCGCTGCCACGGCCGAGGAGTATTCAGGGGCGGTTGACGGCCTTGCGCAGGACGTAGAGGGCGGCGCCGAGGGCGAGGACCGCCGCGCCGGAGGTGGCTGATGCGGGTGGCAGAGCGAAGGCCAGGGCGATGCAGCCGGTGAGGCCGAGGACGGGCACTGCGCGTGGTGGGCGGGCTTCGGCGGGGGAGAGGGTGAGGGCGGCCGCGTTGGCGATGGCGTAGTAGGCCAGCACCCCGAAGGAGGAGAACCCGATCGCCCCGCGTACGTCGACGCTCGCGGCGAGTGCCGCGACTACGGCCCCGACGGCCAGTTCCGCCCGGTGGGGGACGTGGAATCGCGGGTGGACCGTGGCCAGTACATGCGGCAGATGCCGGTCGCGGGCCATCGCGAGGGTGGTGCGCGAGACGCCGAGGATCAGGGCCAGCAGGGAACCCAGGGCGCCGACGGCGGCCCCGGCCCGCACCACGGGCGCCAGCCCCGGGACTCCGGCGGCGCGGACGGCATCGGCCAGCGGGGCGCCGGAACCTGACAGATGGTCAGCCCCGAGCACGGCCAGGGTGGTGACGGCGACGGCCGCGTACACCACGAGGGTGATGCCCAGGGCGATCGGGATCGCACGGGGGATGGTGCGGGCGGGGTCGCGGACCTCCTCGCCCAGGGTGGCGATGCGGGCGTAGCCGGCGAAGGCGAAGAAGAGCAGCCCGGCGGCCCGGAGCACCCCGCCGACGGTGGCGTCCGTGCCGATGTCCAGCCGGGCGGCGTCCGCGGTTCCGCCGCTCAGGCAGGCGGCCACGACCGCGGCGAGTACGGCCACCACGAAGGCGACGACGGCCCGGGTCAGCCAGGCCGACTTCTGCACCCCGGCGTAGTTCACCGCCGTCAGCGCCACCACGGCGGCGACGGCGACCGCGTGCTCCTGCCCCGGCCACACGTAGGAGCCGACCGTCAGGGCCATCGCGGCGCACGAGGCGGTCTTGCCGACGACGAAAGCCCACCCGGCGAGATAGCCCCAGAAGTCCCCGAGACGCTCGCGTCCGTACACATAGGTGCCGCCGGAGGCGGGGTAGCGGGCGGCCAGCCGAGCCGAGGACGTGGCGTTGCAGTAGGCGACCACGGCGGCGAGCGCCAGGCCGAGCAGCAGGCCGGACCCGGCAGCGCCGGCGGCCGGGGCGAGCGCGGCGAAGATCCCCGCCCCGATCATCGAGCCGAGTCCGATGACTACGGCGTCGAAGACCCCCAGCCGACGTTTGAGCGCGGGGCCACCTGCTGAGGGCGCTGGCGTGTTCAACACTCACTCCTCGAACGGTGGCCGTGCGGGCCCCGCATCCGTACGGCTGTCGGTTCCGGCGCACGGTATCGGGTCAAGGTGTCGTGCAGGGGCACGTGATCCTTCGGGACAGCGCCTGCCGGCGGCTGTGCGCCTGCCGGCGGCTGTGCGCCTGCCGGCGGCTGTGCGCCTGTCCGCAAGAGCCCGCCGTCATGTCGACGACGCGGACACGGACCGGCAGGGTCGTCGGCGGAGCGCCGCATCTCCCTTTCAAGCCCCGCGTGGGGGCGGTCGATGCGTGGCCGGATCGCGCATGCCCAGGTCCGCGATCCGGAGGGGTTGCTGGTAGCTTCCGCAAGTTGATCTTGCTGCTCGCCGATAGTGGCGGCCGCGCTCCTCCGAACAAGGGATCCCGAATTGGCTCGTCATCCGCGAAGGCGTTCGTCCGCTCTCGTCCTCGGTGTCGCTGTCCCGGCCATGGCGGCCGCCCTGCTGCCCGCGGCCCCCGCCACGGCGGACGCGGGGCCGGCCGCCCCGCACCTGGACGCCGTCGAGCAGGCGCTCCGTCAGGTCTCTCCGGGACTCGAAGGGCGGGTCTGGGAGCGCACCGGGGGCAACACCCTGGATGCGTCGGCAGCGGGCGGAGGCGACTGGCTGCTGCAGACCCCCGGGTGCTGGGGCGATGCCACGTGTGCCGACCGGCCCGGAACGCGGCGGCTCCTCGCCAAGATGACGGAGAACATCTCCCGGGCGAGGGGAACCGTCGACATATCCACCCTCGCGCCCTTCCCCAACGGTGCGTTCCAGGATGCCGTGGTGGCCGGGCTCAAGGCTTCGGCAGCGTCCGGCCACAAGCTCAAGGTGCGCGTGCTGGTGGGCGCTGCGCCGATCTACCACCTGAACGTCATCCCGTCGAAGTACCGCGACGAACTCGTCGGCAGGCTCGGCAAGGACGCGGCCAACGTCACCCTCAACGTCGCGTCCATGACGACGTCGAAGACCGCCTTCTCCTGGAACCACTCCAAGTTGCTCGTCGTCGACGGCCGGTCGGTGATCACGGGAGGCATCAACAACTGGAAGGACGACTACCTGGACACATCCCATCCGGTCTCCGACGTCGACCTGGCCCTGAGCGGTCCGGCCGCCGCCTCCGCCGGCAAGTACCTGGACGAGCTGTGGTCCTGGACCTGCCGGAACAAGAACAACATCGCCAGCGTCTGGTTCGCCTCCTCCAACGGGGCCGGATGCATGCCGTCCCTGGCCCGGGACGCCGCACCCGTAACGCCCTCGGGTGACGTACCGGTGATCGCGGTGGGCGGACTCGGGGTCGGCATCCAACGCAACGACCCCACATCGGCGTTCCGGCCCACACTGCCCAGCGCCTCCGACACCAAGTGCGGCGTCGGCCTGCACGACAACACCAACGCCGACCGGGACTACGACACCGTCAACCCGGAGGAGAGCGCCCTGCGGGCACTGATCTCCAGCGCGGACCGGCACATCGAGATCTCTCAGCAGGACCTCAACGCGACCTGCCCACCGCTGCCCCGGTACGACATCCGCACGTACGACGCCCTCGCGGCCAAGCTGGCGGACGGCGTCAAGGTCCGCATCGTCGTCAGCGATCCCGCCAACCGTGGCGCCGTGGGCAGCGGCGGATACTCGCAGATCAAGTCACTCGCCGAGATCAGCGACACCCTCCGCGACCGAATCGCCCTGCTCACCGGCGATCAGGGTTCGGCACGGACCGCGATGTGCTCGAACCTCCAACTGGCCAGCTTCCGGAGCTCGTCGAGCCCGAAGTGGGCGGATGGCCATCCCTACGCGCAGCACCACAAACTGATCTCCGTGGACGGCTCGGCGTTCTACATCGGATCCAAGAACCTCTACCCGGCATGGCTCCAGGACTTCGGGTACGTGGTGGAGAGCCCCGCGGCCGCCAAGCAACTCGACACCCAGCTCCTTGCCCCGCAGTGGCAGTACTCCAAGGCTTCCGCGACCGTCGACTACGAGCGCGGAATCTGCCAGGGATGACATTGAGCTGACGCTGAACTCCCACTGGCATATGGGGAGTCGGAAATTGACGGTCACGGCACCGGGGCCTGTCCGGCGGATCTTGCCGGTGCACGGGCAGGCCCTGGTGCCGGGCGGGTTCAGCGCTTGAGGGTGAACGTGAAGTCGCCGGAGAGCTTGCCGCTCAGCCGGACCGCCGACACGAGGTTCCCCTCGTCGATCAGCCTCTCCACCTCCGCCCGTGAAAGACCGAAGCCCTCGGCGATCAGTCGCACCGGCCGGACAGGGATCCGCGCCGCGAAGCGGACCGAGACGTCGATGGCCTCGCGGTCCAGTCGTTCCGATCCGCCGGTGTCGAGGCGCCAGGCGTTGTCCCAGTCGAGGGCGATGCGATTGCGGCGCCGTACGACCGGATCCTGGAGCAACTCGGCCGCCAGACCGAGGTCGTTGTCGTGCATTCGGTCGAGGAGCTCGGGTCGTACGGAGCGCACGTTCATCCGCTCCAGGACCGTGAGCTTTGCCGTTTCCCCGCAACCGGTGCAGAGGACGAGGAGCCAGGCGTCGAGGAGCTTGTGGTTCGCGTTGACGCGGAACTTGCCGTTCGCCCGGAAGCGGTCGGACGCGCACGCGTGGCAACGGCGGAGGACGAGCGGCAGGCAGGTGGGTGTGACCACCCAGTTTTCGAGCACAGAAGTACACCGATCTCAGTGAGAAGTCCGCAGCAAAAAGCAGCGCGGCGCGAACCTGCGCGACGCGCGACCAATCAGCACTCGGGGGGTCTCACACGGTGTACAACGGGACGTCCTTGCCTGGGCGACGTGATTCGGCAGCACAGTAAGGCGCACGGCGCTGCCGTTCCACTGATTTATTGCCACCGGTTCTTCCCGGGACCGCTCGTGGAACCGAGGTGCCCCGCAACACCGTCTGTCTCACCGGTAGTTGACGTGTCTCTGCCACGGCTCCGTTGCGTGGCAGGACAGTTCTCGCGGGCTCACAGGGGGCAGGGATGAGTGGGGATTCGGTGTCGAACCAGGACCACCTCGACCGGGACGGGGTCGCGCAGCAGGTCAGCGCCGCGGCGGCACGGGAGGGGCTGGGGATGCATCGCGCGGCCTATCCGTCGATCGCGCAGGCTCAGCGCCAGCACGTCAAGCGCGTCCAGTTCGCGGCCGTGGTGCTAGGCGTCCTCGTCGTGCTCTGCCTGGCGACCGGCTACGTGCCGCTGGCGTTCGTGGTGGGGCTGCCGCTGCTGATATGCCTGTACGCGATCATGACGTACAGCAGTGCCGCCAACAGAAACGAAGGATCACGCCTCGACCTGTTCGAGCACGGACTCACCTCGGCCCACCGTGGCGGTGTCCACGTGGTCCGCTATGCCGACACGAGCGTGCTGCAGAACATCGTCCGGCACACCCAATACGGCCAGACCACCAGGATCACCTACGCCTACACCGTCACGGACACCACGGGTACACAGGTAGTTCTCCGGGCGGGCTACGCGCAGCCTCACGAGTGGGGGCCGGCGATCCAGCAGGCCGTCACGGAGGCGCAACTTCCGCAGGCGGTAGCCCAGTTGAATGCGGGCCGGCGTCTGGAGTTCGGCCCACTGTGGCTGACGCCCAGGGAGATCGGGTCGGGCAACAAGTCAACACCCTGGCCGCAGGTCGAAGACGTCGAGGTGAAGGACGGCTACGTACGGATCCGCGTGGCCGGGCGCTGGAGTGCCCTGTCGATGACGGCAGTGAGCCGCATCCCCAACTTCTTCGTGTTCCGCGCCCTCGCCGATCACCTGCGAGGCGGGTCGGCCTCCATGGGGTGAGTGACCCTTCGGCAGCAGGAGGCCCCGGGCCCGATGTGGTGGCGGCCCGGCCGCCTCAATGGCCCATCAACCGCGCCCAGTCGAAACGCACGCTGTGTGGGAGGGAATCCCCAAAGGAACGTTGATCGCCACGGGTCATCGTGGTACGCCGCTGCTCGCAGCCCCGGTCGGTGAAGAGAACGGCCGTGGCGTTCGTGCCGTGGAACGCACTGATGGCCCCTTGGAGCAGCAGGCGGCACTCTGCGTCGGTGGGATTGATCGGCTTGCGGCAGCCCGTAATTCGCTTGACCTTGTCGTGGGGGCGAGGTTGCACTGTGGCCGGGCATCACGCGGCGTGGTGTCGGCATCCCGGGGAGGCAGCGGCACCAATGGAGATACGTCCCACCACCGACCAGGACCTCGATCTCTTCGTCGACACACTTCATGCCGCGTTCGGGCGCTTCCCGGAACCCCCTAAGGAGGGCAGCACGGGGTGGTGGTCGGCGTTGGAAATGGACCGCAACCTGTTCGCCGTGGCGGCGGACGGGCGACCCGTCGGAACCGCCGGTGCGTACTCCTTCGAGCTCACCCTGCCCGGCGAGATCCTCGTCCCGGCCGCCGGGGTGACCGCCGTCGGCGTCCTGCCCTCGCACCGACGGCAGGGCGTGCTCAGCGCGATGATGCGGCATCAGCTCACCGAGCTGAGGGCCCGAGGTGAGGTCCTCTCCGTGCTGCTGGCCTCCGAGGCCCTGATCTACCGCAGGTTCGGCTACGGACCGGCGACCTACACGCGGCGGCTGACGGTGCCGCGCCACCGGGGCGTCCTCGCGGATCCCCGGGCGGGCGCACCGGCCGACGGCCCGACGACGGGCTCGGTCGAGGTGCTGCGGCGTGCCGAGTGCGGCGAGATCCTGGAAGAGGTCTACGACCGGTACCGCCGCGCACAGCCCGGCGCGGTGTCCCGGCCGCACCGCTGGTGGGCCCTGGGCGCGGGGCAGCCCCCGGTCTCCACGGCGCCGCGCTACGTCGCGGTCCACCGCGACGCCGAGGGCATAGCGGACGGGTATGCCAGCTATTCGGTCGGCGAGGCCGAGACGCTGACGGTCGACGAGACCATCGCCATCGACGACTCCGTCTTCACGGCCCTGGCCCGGTTCGTGCTCGGACACGACCTGGTCGCTCAGGTCGTGTTCAAGCACGTTCCGCCCGAACACCCGCTGCGCTGGCAGCTCGCGGACTTCCGCGCCGGCGAGGTCAGCGGCGACACCGACTGGCTCTGGGTGCGACTCCTCGACGTCCCGCGGGCGCTGATCTCGCGCGGCTGGTTCACGGACGGCGAGCTCGTCCTCGACGTCGACGACCCGTTCCTCGGGGAGCACGGCCGCTACCTGCTGACCGTCCGGGACGGCAAGGCCGATTGCGTACGGACGGGCCGGGAGCCCGACCTGTCCCTCGACGTGAGCGACCTCGGCTCGGTCTACCTCGGCGGTACCGCCCCGAGCACGCTCGTACGTGCCGGACACATCCGCGCCCACCGCCCGGGCGCGGCGACCCTCGCCGACGCCCTCTTCCGCGCCGAGCGTCCCCCGCACTGCCTGCACTGGTTCTGAGCGCGCGAACTCTGCGCCCACTATGGCCACTTGACGAGGAAAGCAGGCCGAGAACATGTCATGAAATCTGCCCTGGGCAGGCTACTTTTTCGGATAGATCCACCGTACTTCGCACATCCGCCCGGCTCAGGGCGCAGATCCGAAGGAGTACCACCTCTTGACCAGCCACCTCCCACACGGCTTCGGCCGCCGGTTGTTACGGGCCCTCGTCGCGGCGCTCTGCGGCGTCCTCGGTGTCACCGCGCTCGGCGCGACCCCGGCGGCGGCAGCCGATCAGCGGCACGCGATCTACGCCATCGCGCACCGGGTCGACACCCTGGACGGCGTGGACGCCGCGCTCAACCACGGCGCCAACGGCATCGAGATCGACGTCTGCGCCTGGTACAACCCGAACGAATGGCGCGCCTATCACGACTGCTCCTCGGCCGGTGAAACCCGTTACGGCCCCAGCTTCGACAGCATGATCGACCGCATCCTCTCCAACGCCAAGGCGGGGCGCCGCCTCGCGCTGGTCTGGCTGGACATCAAGGACCCCAACTACTGCGGAGAAGCGCCCAACCGCGCCTGCAGCGTCGCCGGCCTGCGCGACAAGGCACAGCGGCTGACGGCCGCCGGAATCCAGGTCCTCTACGGATTCTTCGAGTACCACGGCGGCAGCACCCCGGACGTCGGCGGCAGGGGCTGGAAGAGCCTGGAAGGCAAGCTCGGCAGCCTTGAGGGCATCACGAGCACCGGGACCCGCGACCAGGTCGTCGGCGCCTTCAACCGGTCCGGTTCCGGATTCCCGACGGGGCACCGGGCGATGGACTACGGCGACTCCGACATCACCAAGGGATTCGGCAACTGCACGGAAGCCACCTGGAACACGTGCGCCGAACTGAAGAAGGGCGCCGACGACCGTGCCGCCGGAAGGCTCGCGGCCACGCTGTCCTGGACGACCACCTACAACGACCCGTGGTACGTCGACAAACTCCTCGGCGACGCACGTGTCGACGGCATCATCGCGGGCTACGGCGCCTTCAACGGAGTCAAGGAGTACGACAACACCTGGCAGTGCGCCAACGCCATCAAGCTCGTCCGTGACTGGGTGAACCAGCACGGCGCCACGCACCGCATGGCCAACAGCGGCGACCGCCTGTTCAGGTAAACCCGAAGGAAAGCCGTCGGGCGTGTCGGTCGAGGTCAGCACACCCTGTTCGCGGCGGAGCCGCCGGACAGCGCCGCATTGAGCTCGCTGACCAGGATGCGGCCGACCTCGGCCTGGGCATCCGTCGTGGCGGCGCCGATGTGCGGGGTCAGCACCACATTGTCCAGAGCGGCGAACTCCGGGGTGCCGCTCTCCTGGCTGTGGACGTCGAGGGCGGCACCCGCGATGGTCTTCTCGCGCAGCGCCCGCAGCAGCGCGGCCTCGTCGACGACTCCGGCGCGGGACACGTCGACGAGGTAGGCGCCGGTGCCCATCAGGGCGAGTTCAGCCTCGCCGATCAGCCCGCGCGTGTGCTCCGTGAGCGGCACGGACAGGCACACCGCGTCGGCGGTGGCGAGCAGCTCGGACAGCTCGACGCGTTCGACGCCGCGCTCGCGCAGCGCGGCGTCCCGCTCGGGCGAGGGCCGGGCCACGGAGGCGAGGACGCGCATGCCGAGGGCGTTCGCGAGCTCGGCGATGCGGGACCCGATCGGGCCCTGGCCGACCACCCCGAGGACATGGTCGCGCAGCTCGGGGCCCGCCAGGTTCGGCTTGTCCCAGATGCCGTCCCGGATCTGCCGGTCGGCGCGGGCGATGTTGCGGGTCACCGCGAGGAGCAGCCCGAGAGCGAGTTCGGCGACGGCCCCGGCCGAGGCGCCGGGGATGTTGAACACCTGGACTCCGGCTTCCCGGGCGGCCTCCAGGTCGATGTTGTCGGTGCCGGACCCGGCCCGCGCCACCACCCTCAGGCGCTGACCCGCGGTGATGACGTCGGCCGTGATGCGTACGCCGCTGCGCACCACGAGGGCGTCGGCCCCGGCGGCGAGGGCGAGGAGTTCGTCGTGTCCGGGGCGGATCCGCACCTCGACCTCGTGGGCCTGGGCCAGGGCGTCCAGGGCGTCAGGATCGACCGGGTCGAGTACGACGATGCGCGCTCTGTCTGTCATTGCTCGCTGTCCAATCCTCTGCGGGCTTCCAACGTGGCTTGATCCTCTCAGGACACCGCCGTCACACCGAGGGACGCCGTCGAGGTGGTGCGCTTGCCGGCGGTTCCGGCCGAGTGGGGCCGGCGGAGGGCGGGCGCGATGTCAGTGGCGGGCCGCCGTGATGAAGGAGCGGATCAACTCCGTCGATTTGACACCGCGTTCGCTCTCCACGCCACTGGAGACGTCCACTCCCCAGGCGCCGGTGACGTCGGCGGCCCGGCGCACGTTGCCCGGGTGCAGTCCACCCGCGAGCATCCAGCGCCCGGTGGGAGCGGCGAACTCGGGGGAGGCCCAGTTCCACGGTTTGCCCGACCCGGGGTCGGGCGCGTCGAGGAGCAGCAGGTCCTCACCCAGCTCGCCGAGCCGAGCCGGGACCTCGGTGGCGGCTGTGGCCCGGATCAGAGTGCGACCCTGCGACCGCAGCGCCTCGTAGTACTCCGGGCCCTCGTCGCCATGCAGCTGGACCGCACGGACGCCGCTCTCCTGCGTGAGGCGGCGCACCTCGTCGAGCGGCTGGCCGCGGAAGACCCCCACCGTGAGGATGTGTGCCGGTACGCGTTCGGCGAGCCGCCGTGCGGTGGCGGCGTCGATCGTGCGCGCACTGGTCGCGAACACGAACCCGACCGCGTCCGCGCCCGCCTCGACACAGGTGTCGACATCCCGCGCGGTCCGCAGACCGCAGATCTTGACGAAGAGATCACTCATGCCCCGAGTCAATCAAACCGCCTGCCCATCCGGCAGCGGCAGTGGGCCATGCTTCGAGTATCTGCGGCGCGGTCTTCCACGACGGCGTACTCGTCGATGGTCTGCGCGTGGACCGGGCACCGGACGGCCAACCGCACCCTGGGCCCGGACACCCCGCTTGCCGTTCCGCACGCCGTGCATTGCCAGGGTGCGCGGACAAGAGCGGAGCACGGCTCCAACCACTCGTGGAACGTGGGGAATGGGGCGAACCGGGTCGCTCGCGGTCCCCGCCTGACAGGGCGGGCTCGCCCTGGCGGTTCGGCTCAGTTCGCGAACGGAGGGTTCGACATCACCGTGCGCACAACCGGTCCAACGCCGACTGGCTCTCGTCGTCCGCGGCGCGGTAGATCACCAACCGTTGGCCGGGGTCTTGAAGTGGCACGAGCACTTCGAAGTGCACTGCGATCACACCGGCGTCAGGATGTCGTATCGCCTTGTACCCGCGGCCGTTGACCTTGATGTCCCGCTCGGCCCACAGGCGTGCGAATTCCTCGTCGTGCGTGGTGAATTCGGTGATGAGATCGGTCAGCGCCTGATCGTCCGGATGCGCGGCCCATGCGGCGCGCAGATGGGCGAACCCCTCGCGCACGACGCGTTCGCGATCGACGTAGAAATCGCGGATCCGCGGATGCATCAGGCACAGCCATATCGCATTGCGCTGCGGCGGAGGCAAGGCGCCGAAATCAACGAGCAGCTTTGCCATTTCGGCATTCCAGGCCAGGATGTCGTAGCGGTGGTTCATCAGCATGGCCGGCAGCGGCGACAGGTCGGCGACCAGGCGGGCCAGCGGCGGTGCCGCCGTGGTGGCCGGCCCCTCGGTGTCGCGGGGGCGCTGCCGGGCCAGGTTGAAGAGGTAGTCGCGTTCGTCGGGAGGCAGGCGCAGCGCCCGGGCCAGCGCCTCCACCACGTTCGCCGACGGCCGCAGCCCGCGGCCCTGTTCGAGCCGCACGATGTAGTCGGTGCTGACACCGGCCAGTTCGGCGACCTCTTCGCGGCGCAATCCCGGGGTTCGCCGGGCCCGGCGACGCGACGGCAGGGGGAAATCGTGCGGGTCCAGGCGCTCGCGCCGGGTCCGCAGGAACGCGGCCAGTTCCTGAGTCGGGTCCACGGTGCGGGTCATCATGCTCGATCAACAGCCAAGGGTAGGACTGGCATTCCCAGGAATTTCTCTCCCTTATCCCCGGCTCGCGGCGGTCACAGACTGGTTTCCGGCAACGGATCACAAGCACCGGAGGACACGATGTCGCTCACCCTCGACAGCTACCGGCTCCTTGGCCGCTCAGGGCTGCGGGTCTCCCCGCTGGCGCTGGGCGCGGCGACCTTCGGCACCGAGTGGGGCTGGGGCGCCGAGCAGGACGAGGCGCGCAAGCTGTTCGACCTCTACGTCGAGCGCGGCGGTAATTTCATCGACACCGCCAGTACATACACCAACGGAAGCTCCGAGCGTCTGCTGGGCGAATTCGCCCGCGAAAACCGCGAAAGCCTGGTCCTTGCGACGAAATATTCGACGCTGCGCCGGCCCGGCGATCCGAACTCCGGGGGAAATCACCGCAAGGCCCTGTTCGCGTCGGTGGAAGCCAGTCTGCGACAGCTGAATACGGACTACATCGATCTGCTCTACCTGCACGTCTGGGATTTCACGACACCGGTCGAGGAGATCCTGCGCGGCATGGACGATCTGGTCCGGCAGGGCAAGGTCTTGTACGTGGCGATCTCCAACGCCCCGGCCTGGCAGGTGTCGCGCATGCAGGCGATAGCCGACCTGCGCGGCTGGTCGCCGCTGGTCGCGCTGCAGATCGAGTACAACCTGATCGAGCGCACCGGGGAGCGTGATCTGATCCCCATGGCACGCGAGATGGGGTTGGGGGTGGTCCCGTGGTCACCGCTGGCCGGCGGGGTGCTCACCGGCAAGTACGGGCGCGACACCCTGACCGCACCGAGCGTCGCCGCCGCCGACGGCACCCGCAGGAGCGTCACCATCGCCGGCGGCACGCTCACCGAACGCAACCTGGCCATCGTGGACGTCGTGAAGGAGGTCGCCTGCGAGCTGGGCCGCACACCCGCCCAGGTCGGGCTCGCCTGGACGCTGCGGAACCCGGACGTGACGGCACCGGTCATCGGAGCCCGCACGCCCGCACAACTGGAGGACAATCTGGGTGCCTTGGAGGTCGACTTCACTGCCGCCCAACTGGCCCGTCTCGACGAGGCCGGCGCGATCGCACTCGGCTTCCCGCACGACATGCTCGCCAGCGACACGGGCCGCGCGTTCACCCGCGGCGACCTGAAGGTCGAACCCCGCCGCTGATACCGAGGGGTCGGCTGCCACGCCACACCGCACGCCGTCCCGCATCTCGGACCGGCCGGGCCGCTCGCGTCCACACGCGACCGAACGCTCGGTCAGGAGTCCTTCGGCACCATCCGGTGCAGGCCCTTGCGATCGTAGTAGGAAGCCGCGGCCAGGCCGAAGGACAGTGCCACCACCGCGCCGACGGAGATCATGACCCAGGCGCGGGTGAGTCCGGCCTCGGCGCGTGCGTCGAAGTACAGGATGGCTCGCACCCCTCCGCCGAGTTGTCGCATCGGCTCGAACACCGACAGCCAGCGGTAGAAGCCGGGCAACGCCTCCAGCGGAATCGTCGTGCCCGAGGAGGGCAGGGCGAGCACGATGAAGACGAACATGCTGACGAGCTGTCCGATGCCGCCGAATGCCGCGTTGACGGACTGCACTCCGAGGCCCACGGTGGCGCTCGCGCAGAACGAGAACACATACAGCAGCCACAGGTGCGAGGCATCCATTCCCAGGATCGCCACGCAGGCCAGCATGATCAGAGCGGATGTCAGCGCGGCGATCGCGACGGACATGGCCCACTTGACGATCAGGGTCCGCGTGCGGCTGATCGGCACCACCGGGCGGCGGGTGTGCCAGGGCCCGATCTCGCTGTCCGCGTAGCCCAGGCCCACATCGACGCCGTTGCTGATGATGTTGCCGCCCATGAAACCGGCGAGCACAAGCAGCAGCGCGTAGTAGAAGGCGGTCAGGCCCAGACCGCTGTGCGCCCCGATCGGGTGGCCGACCTTGACCGCGACGCTGATCGGGTCGGCGAGCAGCAGCTGCGCCGCGCCGCTCGCACCGGCGGAGGTTGCGGTGAGCGTTTTGCCGAGTTGCAGCGAGGCCCGGTGGGCGGCCGCCTGATTGATGTTGCCGGCAAGGGAGGAGGCGAGGCTGCCCACGCCCGGGTTGGTGAGGACGGTCATCGTGGGCCGTGCAGGGGGTGTCGCCGCGCCGCCGGGAAGCGCCGCCACCGCCGCGGTGAAGCCCTCGGGAACCTCAAGGACCCCGTACAGCTTGCCCGTGGCCAGCTGCTGTTGGGCCGCGACCGGCTCCAGCTGTCTCCAGGACACCCGCTCGTCGGAGGCCTTGGTGATCGAGTCGGTGATCTGCGCACCCAGGTTGGTGTGTCGCCCGCCCACGACGGCACCGCGGTCGGCGTTGACCAGTCCGATGGGCAGCCGGTGCATATGGCCGTTGGGGTCGATGATGCCCCCCATGTACAGGAGCGAGAGCAGCAGCACAGCCAGCGAGACGATGACCGTGGGGAACTTCCAGATCTTGGGGTTGCGCAGCACCTGGCCCGGGCGTGCCTGGCCCGGCTTCGCCTCGGCCGCAGGGGGCTGGACAGGGGAAGACATGGCTCTCCAGGGGCTTCGGTGGGCAGCACCGGCAAGCTAACTGCGGCCGAGCCCCCGAGCCCGGCGCCCCACGCTCGCCCCGCCCGGCGGTTCCACCCGACGGCGCAGCGTCCGGGCCGGACCGGTGCTGCCCGGGCCGGGCTACCGGATCAGCTGGTCGCACTCTTCGACGGCGCTGTCGTAACTGCCCTGAAGGAAGGCGTGGATCGCCGCGAGCTGGTCGTCGGAGAAGGTGGCCGTCAGCCGGCGGCTGCGGGCGTCCATGTGCTCGTAGAACGAGGCGATCCGTTCGAGCCCCGGGGCAAAGGCTTCGACGAGTACGCGGCGGCGGTCCTGCGGGTCCGGTTTGCGCTGGACGTAACCCGCCTTCTCCAAGCGGTCGATCATGTGCGTGACCGCGCCGGTGGAACGCCCGAGTTGGGCGCTGAGAGCACCGGCGGTACAGGCCCCGGCGCGGTTGAGCATGTGCAGGCAGAGCAGATCGGTCTGCGCGATGCCGAGCCGCTGGGCGATCAGGTCGTTGAGCCTTCCCAGGGCTCCGGCGAGGTCCGTCAAGGACGCGATGATCCGGTCGGCCGGTTCGTCGGCCTGTTCGTCCTGGTGATTGACGCGCATGCGGGTCCCATTTACCTTCGCGATTAAGATACTTGGCGATGCAGCCAATGTATCCGGTCCGCTGGCGCCCCGACTTGGTGGGGTGGCGACGGTCCGGCTCCGATTCGACCTGTGGACCTTGGTGCCTACGGATCCTCGGGCCCGTGGATCCTTGGACCTCTGGAAGGAGTTCTGTCATGGACGGCTGGTACGTGGACGACCGCTGCACCAACTGCGATGTCGCCCGGCAACTCGCGCCCGACCTGGTCGTCGAGGCCGACGGAAAGTCGCGGGTTCTTCGATCCCCGCGCGATGAGGCGGAGGCACGGAGCCTTCACGCCGCGGCCTTCGCCTGTCCCACACGCTCGATCCGTACGACCTCCGGGCGGATCGACCGCGCGCGCGACCCATTTCCGATGGTTTTGGACGACGGCTTGCTGTTATGCGGACACAATTCCCAGCACACCGCGGGAGCCAACTCCTACCTCCTGCTGCGACCCTCCGGCACGGCGATGATGATCGACACGCCGCGCTGGAGCCGTGAACTCGCCGAACGGTACGCGGCGTTGAGCCCGGTCACCGATGTGCTGCTCACTCACCGGGACCATGCCGCACACGGCCGGCATTACGCGGACCACTTCGGCGCCCGCCTGTGGATCCACGAGGGAGACCTCGACGCGGCGCCCGACGCCGACCAGGTGATCCGGGGCCTCGAACCTGTTGAAATCGGGGAGGGAGTCACTGCCCACCCCCTCCCCGGCCACACCCGGGGGAGCGTGCTCTACCTCGCGGACGACCGGTACTGCTTCAGCGGTGACAGCTTCTACTGGTCGCGCGCCACCGGCGATCTGGAGGTAGCGGACAGCGTGACCTGGTACTCCATCGAGGAGTTGGCCACCTCCTTGACCAGGACGGCCGGACGGGTGCGATTCGAATGGGTCCTGCCCGGCCATGGGGACCGCCACTGCCTGGCGGTCGACGAGATGTCCCGCCGACTGCGGGCGCTCGCGGAACGCACACGACTGCTCAGGCCCCGCCCGATCGACTTCACGGCTGTCCGCTGGTGAGCACGGCGCAGTCCACCGCAGCCGTGTGACGTACGGGCTGCCGTGCCGGCGGTCGTTGATCACATGGCATTCGGGTGGCCGGGACCACGTGCGGTCGGCATGGCGATGAGTTTCGCAAGCGCGCCGGGTCCATGGGTGCGACAGTCTGCGAAGCCCGGCCGGGGAAAGCCGTCGGTCTGCCCCGTCGCGCCGGCCGACCGCACTTGAGGAGAACGACATGACCGCCACGTACACCTTCGACGTCTTTTCCAGCCTGGACGGCTTCGGTGGCGCCAGCGCCAACTGGACCGGCTACTGGGGCAAGCAGGGCCCCGAGCTGCTCGACCACCGCCTGGCCCTGTACGTACCGGAGCAGCGGATGGTCTTCGGAGCCAACACGTACCGGGCCTTCGCGCGGATGCTGGCCGAGAGCACCGAGGATTCCGACGTGCGTGACCCCTGGGTCACGCGGATGAGGAGCATGCCCGCCACGGTGGTGTCGACGACCCTGGAAGGCCCCCTCGACTGGCCGGACGCGACCGTCGTGAGCGGTGACGCCGTCGACGTCGTGGCCCGGCTCAAGGAGGAGTCCGACGTGCCGTTGCGCTCGCACGGCAGCCTCTCCATGAACCGGGCGCTGATGGCCGCCGGTCTGGTCGACCGCGTGCAGGTGACGCTCTTCCCCGTCATCACCGGCCGGACCGGCGTCGACCGGATCTTCGAAGGTGCCGCCGACTTCGACCTGGAGCTGCTCGAGCACCGGACACTCGACGGTCACATTCAGGAGCTCGTCTACCGGCCCACCCTCCACTGACCCCTGAGGGTGGACGCGGGGCGGCAGGCCATCTCCACCCTCGGTTCCACCCGTGGGTCCAGGTGCGTGAGGCCGGGCGGCAGCAGTCTTGAGGGCATGACAACGACCGACTGGATCACCGACATCGCGCTCGTCCTCGTCGTCTTCCGGCAGCTGCGGGAAGGCCGCCTCGACCTCAAGACCTTCCTGATCCCGCTGGGGATCGTGGCCTTCGTCGCCCACACCTACCTCGACTCGATTCCCACCGAGGGCAACGACCTGGTGCTCATCGGAGCGCTGATGGCCGTGGGTGCGGCGCTCGGCATCGCAGGCGGCGTCCACACCCGGATCCGCGTCGCGGGGGAGCACCTGCTGATCAAGGCCGGGGCGGTCTCCGCGGTCCTGTGGGTGCTCGGCATGGGCGCCCGGATGGGCTTCCAGATATGGGTCGAGCACGGCGGCGCCGACGACGTCGCCCGGTTCAGCATCGCCCACCACATCACCACGGATCAGGCGTGGGTCGCCGCCTTCGTCCTGATGGCGCTCACCGAGGTGGTCACGCGGCTCGCCACGATCTTCCTCCGCGGCCGGATGGTCGCCCACCGTCAACCGCTCGCGGTGGCGGCGCGAACCGCCCCCGTGCTCGACCGTACGGCCTGACCGTGGACTATGGTCACGCCGTGCCCGAAGCCCAGAAAGCCCAGGCCCCCGGGCCGGCCTCGCACCACGGGGCCGGCCCGCGGGCCGTGCCCGGCCCCGACCCGCGCATGCAGTGGGCTCTGACCCTGTTCGTCATGGGTTCCGCGATCTGGACGGTCCGGCCGCTGGATCTCAGCGGCCGGGGCCTGGTATGCGGCGCCCTTCTCCTGGTGAACTGTGTCGCGCTGGCGGCCCGGCACCTGCCCGAGGACAGGGTTTCCCCACGCGTCGCCCTGGTGTGGCTGACCGCCGGCATCGTCGCCGCGGCGGCACTGCTCGGCGTCAGCACCAGCGGATCGAGCTACCTCTTCGCGTACTTCCTCGTCGGGCACATCGGGTTCCGCCTCGAGACCAGACGAGCCCTCGCTCTCGCGGCGCTGTGCAGTGTGCTGTGCGGCGGCGTGCTCTACTTCCGCCTCGGCTCCGGCCACGATCTGCTGCCCTGGACGCTCGGTCTGACCACCGGCGGCCCGGTGGTGATCGGCATCCTCAATCGCAGCAACCGGCAGGCCGTACGGGCGGCGATCTCGGCGGCCGAGTCCGCGGAACGGGCCGCCCGCGCCGAAGCCAAGACCGCGGTACTGACCGAACGGGGCCGGATCGCCCGCGATGTGCACGACGTCCTGGCCCACTCGCTGGCAGGCATCAACATGCAGCTGGAGCTGGCGGACGCGCTGATCGACACCGGCGATCTGGACAAGGTCCGCGAGGCGAACAGGAAGGCGCACAGCATGGTCAAGGAGAGCCTGAAACAGGCCCAGTGGACCGTGCACGCGCTGCGTGAGGACTCCCTGCCGCTGGTGGAGAGCCTGACCGCGATGGTGGAGTCGTCCGGCCACCGCGACGCGCTGACGGTGACGGGGACCGCCCGCGAAGTGCCGTCCCGGGTGACCCAGAACCTGCTGCGGATCGCGCAGGAGGCGCTGACCAACGCGGCGCGGCATGCGCCGGGCGGCGATGTCCGAGTGGAGCTGACGTACGCGGCGGAGTCCATGAAACTGACGGTGAGCAACAGCCCGGCGATCCGCAAGGTGACCCCGGGCGTCGGCAGCGGGATGGGGCTGATCGGCATGCGTGAACGGGCCGCCCTCCTTGGTGGAACGATCACGGCGGGCCCGGTGGTGGCCGGACCGCACGAAGGTGGCTGGCAAGTGGAGGCAGTGATCCCGGGATGAGTGAACCGACGCAGAACGAGCAGCGGTTGAAGGTGATCGTGGCCGACGACCAGGCCGCCGTACGGGAGCCGCTGGCCGCGGTCCTGGGCCTGTCTGGGGACATCGAGGTCGTCGCGGCCGCCGCCGACGGGAGCCAGGTGCTCACCGCGGTCGCCGGGGGGCCCGTGGACGTGGTCCTCATGGACCTGCGCATGCCGGTGATGGACGGCATCGAGGCGACGCGACGGCTGACCGAGGAGCATCCGGAGGTGGCCGTCGTCGTCCTGACCACCTTCGCCGACGACGACTCGATCCTGGCCGCGCTGAGCGCAGGGGCCCGCGGATACCTGACCAAGAACGCGGGGCGCGAGGACATCGCCCGCGCCATCCGGGCGGCCGCGGCGGGCCAGTCCGTCCTCGACCGCGAGGTCCAGGACCGGCTCCTGGCCACGGCCCGCACCAAGGCCCCCACTCCCCAACAGCCGCTGCCCGGCGACATCACACCACGCGAACGCGAGGTGCTGACCCTGATCGGCCAGGGCCTGCCGAACCGGGCGATCGCCGAGAAGCTGTTCATCAGCGAGGCCACGGTCAAGACCCACATCAACAACCTGTTCGCCAAGGCAGACATCAGAGACCGCGCCGACGCAGTGCGCCGTGCCATCGCAGCGGGCCTGGCCTGAACCGGCATCCCGAAGGGGTGGGGGCGCCATGTGGAAAGGCGGCATGATGAGACGTCAGTAACCGTACAGAGAAAGGGAGTTGATATGTGTCACGCGGACAGACGCGCCCGTTGCGCACCTCGCCCGTGCGGTGGGCGTCGTGGGTTACCGGGGATGACGGAACATCGCCCCGACGCGGGCGGCCGGTCGACGGCGGCGACCGGGCCGGTCGTGGCGGCCGGCCCGGACGGGAGGCCGTGGTGAGCGGATCGGATCCCAGTCCGTTGAACCGCCGTGGGCTGCTCGCGGCGGCCGGTGCGCTGGCCGCGGCAGGCGCGGCAGCGAGTGTGGTCGGCCCGCCGGCTGCCGCGGCAGCCGCGGAAACCGGCCCGGCGACGGGGGAGTCGACAGCGTTCGGGCCGGTGACGGTCCGTCCGGGGGACACCCGTTACGAGAGCCTGCTGCGCGGCAACAACTTCCGCTTCGTGGGGCGGCCGGACGAGATCCGTGTCGTCGGCTCGACCGGGCAGGTGGTGCACGCGGTCGCCGACGCCGTACGGGCCGGGCGCAGGGTGGCCGTGCGCAGCGGCGGACACTGCTTCGAGAACTTCACCGCCGACCCGGCCGTGCGGATGCTCCTGGACATGTCGCCCATGGACGCCGTCGGCTACGACGCGGCGCGCGGCGCTTTCGCGGTGCAGCCGGGCGCCACGCTCGGGCACGTCTACCGGACGCTGTTCAAGGGCTGGGGCGTGACGATTCCCGCGGGCGGCTGCCCGGAGGTCGGAGCGGGCGGGCACTTCGCCGGCGGCGGGTACGGGCCGCTGTCCCGCCGGTACGGATCGGTGGTGGACCACCTCTACGGCGTGGAGGTGGTGGTGGTCGGCCAGGACGGCACCGCCCGCGCGGTGGTGGCGACGCGCGAGCCGGACGACCCGCACCGCGACCTGTTCTGGGCACACACGGGCGGAGGCGGCGGGAACTTCGGGGTGGTCACCCGGTACTGGCTGCGTTCGCCGGGCCCGCGGGGGAGCGACCCGTCCCGGCTGCTGCCCGCCGCACCGCGCGAGCAGCTGGCGTACCTGGTCACCTGGCCCTGGGACGAGAAGATGACCTCGCGGGCGTTCACCAGGCTGCTGCACAACTTCGGCACCTGGCACGAACGCAACAGCGCGCCCGGTTCGCCGTACGCAGGCCTGTACGCGATCCTCATCCCGATGCACCGCAGAGCGGGCGGCTTCCTGATGACCGTACAGATCGACGCGGACATCCCGGGCGCCCGGACCATGGTGAGCGAGTTCGCGAAAGCGGTCACCGAGGGCACCGGGCTCGCGGGCCAGGAGACCTGGCTTTCGATGCCCTGGCTGCACCCCACCACCTGGCCGGGCACCGGCGAGCCCGGCAATGTCGGCACCCGCCGCTACAAGATCAAGGCAGGCTATCTGCGGCGCTCGTTCACCGACGACCAACTCACCGCCATTCACCGGAACTTGACCAACAGCTCGGGTACGGCGGGCGGCGGCATGCTCCTGGTCGGGTACGGGGGCCAGGTCGGCGCCGTACCGGCCGACGCCACCGCCGTCGCCCAACGCGATGTGATCATGAAGGCGGTCTACCAGACGATCTGGTCCGACGAGCGCGACGACGCCACCAACCTCGCCTGGGTCCGCAACTTCTACCGTGATGTGTATGCCGACAGCGGCGGCGTCCCCGTGCCCGGCGTGGTCAGTGACGGCTCGTACATCAACTACCCGGACACCGACCTGGCCGACCCCGAGTGGAACACCTCCGGCGTGCCGTGGCACACCCTCTACTACAAGGACAACTACCCGCGCCTCCAACAGGTCAAGGCCCGTTGGGACCCGCGCGACGTCTTCCACCACGCCCTGTCGATCCGGCCGTCCGCCTGAGCGGGGCGGCCGCGGCCGGTTGTATGTGGCTTTGAAGCATTGCGGCACGCATGATGACAGGGACGGCTGTTCTGGCAGGGGTGGTGCCGGCCGCGGTCCGGCACCACCCCTGCCGGCATCACATATCAGGCGTCAGACGCCGGGTCTCAGACCCAGATGCGTACGGCTTCCATACGCCGTGACTGGCCCGTCGTCCCCACATAGACCGGGTTTCCGCTGACCGAGCCCAGCCAGCCGTAGCCCTCCACGTGCGCCTGCGCACCCACGCTGCCCGAGCCGACCTGGACGCCCAGCGCCTCCATCCGCCGCGACTGGCCGGTGGTGCCGACGGTCACGACCGTGCCGTCCCCTCCGCACCTCCAGCCCTGCCAGCCGATGTCGGCCAGGTGGGCGTCGGCGCAGACGCCGCCGACGCCGCTGGTCGAGATCGCCAGTGCCTCCATGCGGCGGCTCTGACCGGTCGTCCCGGCCACGCTGCCGTCGCAGACCGCCGACTGCCAGCCGATGTCCTGGACGTGGGCGGCGTAACAGATCACCCGGGCGTTCGGCAACAGCGAGGCGCGCGCTCTGCTGGTCGCCGCCTTCAGGTCCGCGACCACCGAGGCGGGCGGTGCCTCGACGGCCGAACTGCCCGCGCCCGCCGTGCTGATGGCCGGGGCGGCGGCCGGAGCCTGGATCGACGGCTGGGCCTGGGCCTCGGCCACCCCGGTGGCTCCCAGGGTGCCCGCAAGCGCGAGCCCCAGGACGACACCGGCAGTCTTGCTCATGGTTTTCTTCATGATTTTCCCCTCCTTGTACCGACTGGTCGCGCATATCTGTATCCGCGTTCCGGGGAGGGGAACAACCGTTTGTCGTGGTTACGGCCGAGAGCGGTCCCGGCATGGCGCGCTCCGCGAGCTTGTGCCGGTACCGCTCGGTGTGCGTCAGCCCTTCTCGGCCCAACTGATATGGCTGATAAGGGGAGTTGATGGTCTCTGCGAGTCTGACTGTTCGCGTGGGTGCCGCTGTGAGGTCATGACACCGAGGTCGGCTGCTCCGGGGCCACCGAGTTGCCCGGTGCGATGTGTCCGCAGTCGGACGGGGCCGGCTTGCCCGCGAACCGGTCCCCGAGCCAGCCGATCGCGCCGGGTGCCCAGGCCGCGGCCACGGGGACGTGGCTGAGCAGGTTGTACTGGTGGAAAGCGATCGAGTCGTTGCCCGTGGCGCAGTACTGCCGGGCGAGCGCGCGGACGTCCCCGGCGACCATGACCCCGTCGCCCGTCCCGATGCCCGGCGGGTTGCCGAACGTCCCCTCGGCGACGCCTCCGTTGCCCTGCGCGATGAATCCGGGAACGGTCGGGGTGGCGGCCGAACCCAGGTTGATCTTGTTGACCGCCTCGACGAACGCGGTCACCGAGTTCGGATCGGCGTACTCCGGCTTCGCCAGCTTCTTCCAGGTCAGACCGGGGTAGTGGCCGAGTGCGTCGAGCAGCGAGCCGTGCTCAAGATCCCGGTACACCTGCTGGCCGTAGCTGTTCATGTACTGCTTCAGATCGATGCCGTACGACCTGGCCACCCCGATGATCGCCATGGGGATGACCCCGGACCACACGAGGGAGCCGTCCACGTACTTGAGGTTGTGTGCCGGATCCACGAGCAGGCCGCCCTCGGCGAAGCCCACCAGCCTCTTGTTGACATCGGGCGCGTACGCCGGTGCCAGCGCCGCCGCCCAGTTGGTCGCGATGGAACCGCCTGAGTAGCCCATGAGGCCGACCCGGGTGTCGGCGTTCATGCCAGTACCGGCTTCGGGGGTGGTCGAGGCCCGGATCGAGTCCAGCGTGTTCGTCGCGTACTCCGGTCCCGCGGCGAAGTCGGCGGTCTGCCCTTCGGTGTCGGGGATGACGACGTTGTAGCCCTGCGTCAGCAGGGGCACCAGGAAGAGGTTCTCGGTGTTCGTGATGACTCCGCCCAGGGTGACGCCTCCGGCGATGGCGCGGGAGGGCCCGTCCTGGGGGTTGAGCGAGTCGTAGAACGACTGGTAGGAAACCGCCTTGCTGCCGTCACCCTTGATGCTGCGCACCACGGTGGTCACGTTGGCGGCCGGGCGGCCCTGAGCGTCGCTGGTGCGGTAGAGCAGCTGGATCGCCTTGACCGGAGTGGGTAATCCCACGATGTGGTACTGCAATGTCCGCTTCTTCAGCACGGTGCCCGGCGCGTACGAGGACAACGGTGTGCTGCTGTCGTAGGTGTAGAACGGGTCGCTCTTCGCGGCCGTCGACGGCGTGGCGGCTGCGGCCGGAACGGCGGTGGCGGCCAGCGCCGTGGCAACCGCGGTCGCCAGCACCCGCGCGGTGTGTCTGAACATGGCTCCCCCGTGGATCGTCAAATGAGTGACAGGAGTGACCTCAGGAAAGTTACCTAGAGGTAACTGCCCTGTACAGAGCCGCGACCAGTGTTTCGTGACCCGGGTGCCGGGCGGCGCGTCGTTCGGTTTCAGAGCATGATGAGCAGCCGCGTCTTTGGCTTGAGTTTCCTGTTCACCGAACGGCTCTGCACGTACACCTCCAGCGCAGGATTGTTCCCCGCCTTCACCGAGACGGTGCCCCGAACCCCCGTACCGAACAGAAGGCTGCGGGCCGCATCGCCCGTGTAGGCGCGGTCGGTGTCCTTCTCGACCACGATGACTTCCTTGTTCTGCTGAACCTGGGCCCGGCCGCCCAACTGGTAGTAACACGCGCCACGTTCGTACGTCACACCCGGATGTGAATCGACGAAGGGGCGGATCTCGATCTCCTTGTCGACCTTGAGGAGCCGGTACTTGTCGGCCGGAATCGGTTCGAGGTTGGCTCGCACCTCGTCCACCGATATGTCCTGACCGACGGCGAACAGGTTCTTCGTGCCGCGCACCCCCTGCTCGCGGCCCCGGAGGAAGCTGGTGGCGGCGGCGCGCACGGTGCCGATCGCCTCCTCGACACCCTTCTGGGAATCGGCGTCCCAGATGGCGATGTTTCCGGCCGGGAAGCCGTAGTTCTGGGCGGTCCGCTTGGCCAGGGAGTTCGGAACCAGGATCGCGGACGTCCAGTGCCCCGGAAGACCGCCCATTGTCGCGGCGATCCTGTCGAGCCACGGGCCGAGGATCGCCGGGTCGCCGTCGTGCCGCCTGTCGCCGCCGGACGCGTTCTCCTCACCATCCGTCACCACGATCTGCAGGAAGCTGTGCTCGCCGTACTGCTCCCAGATGTGCCCCAGGTCGTCCAGAGACTTCAGCGAAGCCTCGATGAGGGCGGTGGCGCCATTGTTGACCTGGTACAGCCCCCGCATGGACGGCAGATGCTTCACGTCCATGTCCCAGACAAGGTTCTCCACCTGGTGGTCGAAGGAGTAGAGGCTGATCCGCGTCTCGTGGCCGAGGCTGTCGGATTCGGCCTTCAACCCGGCCACGAACTCGTCCACAACGCGGATCAGTTGACTCTGGTGCGGACGCATGGACCCCGAACAGTCGACTACCAGCGCGACGTGATTCACCTTGTGCTGGATCTTGTTGATGGACATGGTTGTGCTCCCCCTCCGAGGCTCCCCGAGTGACGTTTTCACTGTAGGTGGAGGCACTGACAACGCCGCCTGACACCGGATCACCCTGCCCCCGGACCCGCCGGGTTGGGCCCGCCGGCCCTCCGCGACCGCAGGGCGGGCCGGGGCAGCCGACCGCGTGGCGCGGCGCCGCAGGGGTGCTCCGTACGGGATGGAGAGGGCACGGCGAGCCGGCATGCCGGCGAAAAGCATGCCGCCGAGTGCGGAATGGGCTGGGTGGGGGATGTTGGGTGACCGGGGCTGTGGGGGGTCGTTGAGCCCGGCGCATATGGAGAGTGCACCAGGGTCCCGGGGCCTGACCAGCCCCGGGACCCTGCACACCCACGACCCCGCCGGCCGACCCGGGTGCCCGCCCGCAGGCAGTCGGGGCAACGCCCCCCGGCCTCTGCCGCATTGGTCTAAATGGGCGCAATTTGTGACGTTTTATGCCTGCTCCTCGTTCTAGAGGGCGGCAGGTTTCCCACCGGGCGGACCTGCCACCCCCGCCGATCCACCGAATGGGAGCACAACACCGTGATCAAGCAGGTTCTCGCCGGGGCGGCCTTCGCCACCGCCGCAACGATGGCCGTCGCCGCGCCCGCCTCCGCGCACACCACGGGCACCGAGGCCAGGAGCATCGCCACCAGCGCCCACGAGAGCATCCGCACCGCCCGCACCGCGACCGGCTCCTCCGGCGGCGCCACCGGCGCCAGGGACTTCGGCACCCGCAACGGCGACACCGCCATCACCGGCGATTCCGGCGGCATCCTCAACACCTACGGCGCCCCCCTCATCAACATCGACGGACGCTGCCTGGTCCCCCTGCCCGAGGGCGAGGGCATCGGCGGACACGCCCTCGGCGGCCCCAAGGCCGCCTGCAACCTCGCCCCCGTCGACCAGTACCAGGCCCCCCAGAAGCTCCTCTGACCCACCAAAACCCCGAACCACCCCACAGCCCCCTGCCCCGCAGGGGACTGTCCCGCACCCCACTGTCCGCCGGCAGGAGCAAGCCAGCAGTCAGCAGGTTGGTGATGCAGGTCGGGCATGCCGACAGCTGCACATCTGGGCCAAAACGTCCGGGGCGGGTGGACGGCTGAGCTGCCGTCCACCCGCCCCGGATTCCGCAACTCTCATGGACTACACCCAGTCCATTCCGAGTTCGGAGAGCCGCGCGAGTTGCTCTTCGTTCAGCATGTGGCGCAGGGTTTCCTGGTGGGAGGCCCGTACGCCCAGCCGTACCTCAGAGCAGCTTCTGCGGGGCCTGGTACTGGTCGGCGGGCGCGATGTTGCACTCGTTCTTGAGGCTGCCGAGCCCGTGTCCGCCGATGCCCTCGCCCTCCGGCAGCGGCACCAGGCAGCGACCGTCGATGTGGCCGAGCGGGGCACCGTGGTTGTTGAGGATGCCGCCGGACTCACCGGTGATGGCGGTGTCGCCGTTGAGAGTCCCGAAGCCCGTGGCGCCGGTGCCGCCGGCGGTCGGGCCCTGCACGACATTGGTGGCGAGGATCCTCTGGAGCGCGTCGGTGGGGGACTTGAGAGCCTGGGGCGCGGTGGTGTGTGCCGAGGCCGAGGCGGGCATGGCGACAGCCATCGTTGCGGCGGTGGCGAAAGCCGCCCCGGCGAGAACCTGCTTGATCACGGTTGTGCTCCCATTCGGTGGGTTGGTGAGGAGTGGCAGGCCCGCCCTGTGCAACCTGCCTCCCCTAGAACGAGGGGCAGGCAGAACACGTCACAAATTGCGCTCATTCGGACCAACGCCCAACTCGCCGGCTTGATGATGGCCGCCCCCACCAACTCCCTTTCCCGCCGGCGGCTCGTGGACCTGGCTGGCGGGGTCGTGAGCGCAGGAGCCCGTGACTGCGAGGGGTCTCCTTTCGTGTTCCGGTCGGTTGAGGGTGAGCTCGGCGGCTGGTCCGGGCAACCGTGTGGCTGTAGACGTCAGCGGACGGACACGCGCCGAGAAACGCGCGGGAGGCGAGGACAGCCGCGAGCCTGTCGTTCGCTGTCAACTCACCTACCACAGCAAGCCGCCGGGGAGTTCGCCGTCAATGGGAACGAGTCGCGCCGGTCGCGCGGCGCTCTTGGCCGCCGACTCCTCACGAAGGGCATGGACAACCTTCAACTTCCTCTCGATCACGGCCTGTTGTCGTTCATGTCGTTCACCAAGTCCTTCGGCGAGGTACCGAAATTCGGGTGGGGGACGCCGCCGGTCCCATGGCAGTGGCCCACGCGGTGGCATGACGGGGCAGGAGTGGGACCGGCGGCTCGGCCGGCCGCCGCGTGGCCCCCTGCTTTCTCTCCGGCAGAGAGCCGCTTCCGCCCGCCCGGCTGACCGCGCGTGCGCTGAACGGGCGTACGCGGCGCGGCGTACGCGAACGGGGTGCGGCGGGCTGTCGAAGCTGGGGTGCTCTCACCCCGACCGCCGACCCGTCACCAGGAGGTGCGCACACGATGCGCCGATTCCTCAAGGCCGCAGGCACTGCCCTCGCCGCGGCGGTCTGCCTGGCCGCCTCTGTCCCCGCCGCCTCTGCCGAGGGCTCCAAGCTGCGGCATGTTGCCGTCGAGGATCAGCCTGCGTCGCCGGTCGACCCGTTGGGCGGTCTGGGGGTGGTGAGCTTCGCCCCGGCGCTGCTGGCCTCGGTGGCGGACCCCGATCGTTCCCCGGCCGGGACCAACGACTTCGGCTGCAAGCCCTCGGCCGCCCACCCCTACCCAGTGGTGCTGGTCCACGGCACGTTCGAGAACGCCTTCGACAACTGGAGCGGGCTCGCCCCGGTGCTGAAGAAGGCCGGATACTGCGTCTTCGCCCTCAACTACGGCGAGACCAGACCCCATGCCCTGATCAAGGCGGTCGGCCCGATTCCCGCCTCGGCCCGGCAGTTGGCTGCCTATGTCGACAAGGTGCGGGCCGCAACGGGGGCGGCAAAGGTCGACCTCGTGGGCCACTCCCAAGGCGGCGGTCTGATGCCGCAGTGGTACCTGCGCTTCGAGGGCGGTGCCGCGAAGGTGCACCAGCTGGTGGGTATCAGCCCCAGCAGTCACGGCACCACCCTGCTCGGCCTGATCCACGTCGCCGATGCGGTCCTGGCGGTGGCAGGGAGCGCCGGCAAGCCGCTCGGCCTGGACAGCCCCGCGGCCAGGGACCAGACGGTCGGCTCCCCGGTGTTGCACCGGCTCTACGCCAAGGGCGACACCGAGCCCGGCGTCACCTACACCAACATCATCACCAAGACCGACGAGGTAGTGACCCCGTACACCAACCAGTACCTCACCGCCGGACCCGGCGCGACCGTGCACAACATCCTGCTGCAGGGCGTGTGCCCGTTGGACCTCACCGGCCACCTGGGCAGCTCCTACGACCTGAACACGTACCAGTTGGTACTCAACGCCCTGGACCCCACCCACGCCCGTCCCGTGCGCTGCGCCCTCATGCTGTTGCCGGTGTGACCCTGTTCGAGGGCCCGCAACTCATCCGGCTCGCCCTGCGCACAGGCAATCTCAACGAACGGTCCCAGCAAGCAGGCCCTGACCTGTCTTGGCCTGGTCTACGAGGGAATCCTGCGCAGCCATATGCGGCGCCAGGACGTAATCGCGGCAACTCGCTCTACTACAGCCTGCTCGCAGAAAAGTGGCCCGCCCTTCGCGACACACTCCGTACCGGGATCGGGGCCAAGACATCCGTGGCCTTCGGACCGGCACCTCCCGCCCCCGGACAGTAACTCGTCGCAAGGGCGGGGCCCACCGGCGGGCGTTGTTCCTACTGGGAGTTGTAGGCCTTGATGCTCACGGCGGGGCCTTCCGAGTTCCGGGCAACCGCCTTCGCTGCTGCGGTGTCCACCTGCAGGACGGTGGTGCCGTGCGCGGGAACGGTCATCAGCGCGCCGACCGGAGTGACCTCGACGGCCTGCTGGGTGACACCGTTGGGAGGCCGGTCCCAGAGGATGTAGACCACGCGCACGGACACGGGGACGTCGTCCTCGTTCGTCAGACGGACCGCGGAGAACCGTTCGAACCTGGGGATCTCCTTGCCGCGGCTGTCGAGAGCTTGCGTGGTCACGTCGTGCGGCCCAGCGGGGATACGGGCCACGGAGGTGCGCCGGACGGCGACACGGACATCGGCCACATCGTGCTCACCGGGCCCGGAGAACCTGAGGACGTCGTAGCTGCTGCCGAACGGAGCGACCAGATTGCCGTGGTCGCTGCCGTAGACGGTGGTGACTCGCACCTGCGGCAGCACGTGCTTGTTCTTGTCGAACGCGGTGAACGACAGTGTCGGGACCTGCGAACGCCGGGCGTTGTTCTTGATCACCAACTGTTGGTTCATCGTCTCGTTCTCGCCCGAGTCGCCCACATAGTGGAAGTCCAGTAGCTGAGCGAGTCCGGCCTCGGAGGTGGGGTTGGGGCGAGGCCTGCCCGTGACCCCGAGCGGCCCACACCCGCACAACAGAACCGCCCCCGTTGCCACGATCCCCAGGACTCCGCGTCTTCGCCGTCCGGCCCTCGTCATGTTGCCCTCCCTATTGCTTGCTGTTGGTTTGTTATTCCGGCTGTTCCAGAGCGGTGAGCCGGCGTTCGTCCTGGAACTCCGCGGGGTGTTCGCCCCCCCCGGGGGCCCTCACACCTCGGGAAGTGACGGATCGGGTGTCCAGGGTTTCGGGGCGGTGATGGCCCAGCGTTCGTGGTCCCGCCAGGCTCCGTCGATGTAGAGGTAGTTGGGCGAAACCCCTTCGTAGCGGAAGCCCAGTCGCTGGACCACGGCGAGGGACGCCTTGTTCGCCGGCTGGATGTTGGCCTCCAGGCGGTGGAGCCGCAGGTCGGTGAAGGCGTGCTGCAGGGTGGAGGCCAGCCCTTCGGTCATGTACCCGTGCCCTGCGAACGGGGCGAAGGCCGCATAGCCCAGGGACGCACCCTGGTAGCGGCCCCGGATGATCGAGTTGATGTTGACCGTGCCGGCGGCTGCGCCGGTCTCCCGCACACGGATCAGATAGCCCCGGTTGGTGCCGTCGTCGAAGCGGTGCATCCAGGCCTGGAACTCCTGTGCGGTAGCGGGTAGTTGCATCCAAGGCCGGTGCAGCTCGGAGCTGGCCTGCACCAGCGTGCAGAACTCGTCCTGGTCGGAGAGGGTGAGCGGGTGCAGTTCGACACGTGACGGCGTAGGGGGCATGGACCAACGTTAAAGCCTGTGCGTGGGCGTGTCGCCCGCGTGATTCACCGCTGGGGCGATCTGGGTGTGGGGCGTGGTGGTTTGGGGCGTGCGGTGGCCCGCGCTGCGAGGACATCCCGGAACACCCTTGCACTGGCCCTCACGTGGGTGGATGAGGCGGAGCCCGGCGAAGTTCCGGAGTTCGGCGTTGCTGCCGCCGAGAGCGTACGCGAGGGGGACGGCGACGATTCTCCGCAGCAGTCCTCCCGGCCGGTCGTTCGCAGGGAAGACCGGTTCGGGGCCCGTGTCCTCGCCGCCGTCGGCGGCACGGTCCACCAGAGTGCAGGATCGGAGATCGGCTCGGCGGAAACCCACATGGTCGGGGAGCTGCTCGGTATGGCCGAACCGCGAGGAAGCCCGTCAGGAAGTCGCAACGTCATGCGGCGGAGCCCAGGTCCCGCCTCTGACACCGAGACTCCATCACGCTCGGCTCGCCTGCCGTGCAAGGCACAGGCACGGCTGGTCCCTTACCAGGGGGCCCGGCGTCCTGCGGTCTGTCGGTGGCTTGTCGGAGCTGGCACGTGGTTGTCGGTGCTCTGTCGGTGCCACTGCCAAGGATGGGCGCATGGAACCGATTCGGGAGGTCACCATGACGAACAGCATCCGGCCGCACCACTCACGCCCCACCTCGATCCTCGTCTCCGGCGCGGGCATCGCCGGCACGGCTCTGGCGTACTGGCTGGCGCGCTACGGCTTCCGTGTCACCGTCGTCGAGCGTGCCGCGGACCTTCGCGGCGGCGGACAGGCGGTGGATGTGCGCGGAAGTGCGATGGAAGTAGTCGAGCGGATGGGCCTGTCGGAGGAGCTGCGGGCCGGGAGGACGGGCCTGCGCGGGATGTCGCACGTCGACGCGGACGGTCGTGAAGTGCGACGCACCGAGGGGTGGACCGCCAGCGGCGGCCCCTCGGACGGACCCGATGTGGAGATCCTCCGGGACGATCTGGCCGCGTTGCTCGCCCGGGCCGCCGGGAGCGGGGTGGAGTACCTGTTCGGCGACTCCATCGGCACGTTGGCCCAGGAGGACGACGGTGTCCGGGTCCACTTCGCGAGCGGTGAGCAGCGGCGTTTCGACCTCGTGGTGGGCGCCGACGGTCTCCACTCGGCGACCCGTCGACTGGTCTTCGGCCCTGAGGCCGACTATCTGCATCCGATCGGTGTCTACGTCGCGTCGTGGAGCGCCCCCAACCACCTCGGCCTCGACCGCTGGGAGGTGTTCCACCGGCCGGGTGTCGACGACATATGGGGCTGCATGGCCATGACGGTGCGGGACAACACCGAACTGCGTGTCTTCGTGGGCTTCACATCCGAGGAGGCGTACGAAGAGATGCTGCCGCGTGACCTCATGGCGCAGAAGCGGCTGGTGGCCGAGCGCTGTGAGTCCCTGCGCTGGGAGGTGCCACGCTTCCTGAAGGCCATGTGGGAGACCGACGCCTTCCACTACGACGTGGTGGCGCAGATCCGGATGGACCGCTGGTCGCGGGGGCGCGTCGCGCTTCTGGGCGACGCCGGATTCTGCTGCTCCCCGCTCACCGGGCAGGGCACCAGCGTCGCGCTGACGGCGGCCTACGTCCTCGCGGGGGAGCTGCACCTCGCCGACGGCGACCACGTGGCTGCCTATCAGGCCTACGAGGAGCGGCTGCGCCCTCATGTGACGGCCAATCAGGCGCTGCTCAGCCTGGGCCAGGAGATGCTGGTCGCCGAGACAGGAGCGTCGGGGCCGGAGGCGGACGCGGACTCGGCGCGTCCCGATGGGCCCGGCCGGGAGGAGTCGGCGGAATTCCGCGCGGCTGTCGCCTTCGATCTGCCGGACTACTGAGGGGACTTGGAGGTGCGTGGGCGTGGGCCGGCTCGGCGGCAGGGCGGTGCCGCCCTGCCGCCGCCCGTCAGACGGTACTGAGCGGATGGGCCGCCGTGGCGGAGCGTGGTGGCCAGGCGCGGGGGGCGAGGATGCCGAGTACGTAGGCTCGGGCGACGAGGGCGGGGCGGGTGTCGGCGTCCAGGAGTTCCCGCAGGCGGCTGATGTGGTAGTCGACCGTCTGCCGGGACAGCCTGAGCGAGGTGGCGATGTCGCCGTTGCTGCTGCCCGCGGCCAGCAGGGAGAGGATGCGGATCTGGGCGGGGGTGAGTGACGGATGGGGGTCGTGGGCGAGGCTCTGGTGGGTGACGACGGCCCAGACGTGGCGGGCGCGGCCGGCGCAATGGCCGACCGTGGTCAGGTGGAGCTGTGCGCGGCGCTGCCGCCCCTGGGCGTCCACGAACACTGCGGACGTCTCCACTCGTCGGGTGTGGCGCGCTATCAGACCGTTCCACCGGCGGTGCAGCCCGTCGAGGCCGGTTTCGGGGGCGAGCAGGGTGTGCGCTCGGCGGCCGACCAGGTCGTGCAGGCTGAGGTCGAACAGCTCGGCTGCGGCCCAACTCGCCGTGACCACACGGCCGTTGGCCGACAGGAGCGCGCAGGGCAGGCCGCTGTGGTCGCGCAGCGCTCGTAAGTCGTCCTCGGCCTCTTGCCGCTGGACCATGGCGCGCAGGTGATCGGTGATGTCCACGTAGATTCCGGCGACGCAGGTCCGCGCGTTCTCCCGCACGGGGAACCGGTGGCCCACCGCCTGGCCCGCACTGCCGTCCGGCCGTCGGTAGTCGAGGGTGTGCCGCATGGGCGTCCCCCGGGTGAGGATCTCCTGGTCGAGGGCGCGGAACTGGGCGGCCTCGGTGGGGGCGTCGTATTCCTCGATGCGCTTGCCGACGAGTTCCTCCGGAACGGTGCCGTAGAGGTGCGCGTACGCGTGGTTGGCCCACAGGTAGCGGCCATCGCTGTCCCGGATGAAGGCGGCCGCCGGGGAGAGGTTGACCAGGCCCGCGAAGGCCGCGTGCTGCCGCGGGGTTTCGGGGCGGGCGTCGACCTCCACGGCTAGGCCGTGCGTACGGTGGCCGGCGCCGCGCTCGTCCAGGGGCCAGCTCACATCGAAGGTGCGGCCGTCGAACCGGGCCCGCCAGCGGCCTCCCTGCGGCGGGTGACCCGGGGCCGCGAGCTCCTGCCGCATCCGGTCGAGGAAGCGCTGGGCCGTTTTGGTGTCGGCGAAGGCGCCGCCTCCCCTCTCGCGCACCTGCCACGGCTCGTCGACCTCCCACCAGAACACCGGAAGGTGTTCGAGCAGCGCCTTCAGGCTGGAGTCATCCACAGCGGTCTCTCCGTTCGTATACGGTCCGTACGCAACCGGCTGACGCACTGTCACATCGCATGGGTATCCCGCCCCGACCCCGTGCATGCTCGCTTCTCGGCCGAAGTGGAAGCCGTTCTGTGAGCCCTCGCGGCACCTCCCGGCGCCCAACACGGCCTGCGAATCAGGCATTTGCCTGAACGGCCGGCGTCCCCCGGGGCGATGTGGGCGCCGGTTGCCGTGGTCCCCTTGAGTGTGCGGGTGATTACGCCCCGAAATACACGAATGGAGACGAACTTCAGTGAGCAAGGTGCTGTTAGTGCATGCCAAGGGTGGTCCGCCGCTCGGTCACGTCCTGTCCCGGACGGCCGTGAGGGCGGAAGTGCACCTGCTGGCGCTCAGCGCCCTTCCTCCCGTTGTGGCACGCGCCGCCCGGAGACTGTGCGCCTCGGTCCTGACACCCGCCGACGTGGAGCGCTCCGACCTGGTGTCGCTGATCGTCTCGCGGGCCGAGGACGTGGGCGCGGACGCGGTGCTCACCTTCTCCGAGTACGCGGTCGTGGCCGTGGCCGAGGCCTGCGAGGTGCTCGGGCTCGCGGGGGCCGGCGGTGCCGCGGCGCTCGCGCGCGACAAGCGGCTGATGCGCCGCACCTGGCAGGAACACCGGCTGCCGCAGCCCGAGTTCCGTTCCGTCGACACCGAGGCTGACCTGCGCGAGGCGGCCGATGCGCTGCCCTTCCCGCTGCTCCTCAAGGCGGCCTGGAGCGCCGGATCCACCGCGCACCAGATCATCCGCTCCCCGCGCGAACTGTCCGCCGCCTGGCACCGCTCCCATGAAGTCATGGCCGAATCGGCCCAGTTGGGGTACGCCGAACTCCACGTCGCCGAGGCGCAGGGCCACTTCGTGGTGGAGCAGATCGTGACCGGCACCGCATCGGACTGGTTCGACGAGCCCGGCTGGGGCGACTACGTCAGCGTCGAGGGCGTGGTGGCGGACGGCACCTTCCACCCGGTCTGCCTCAGCGGCCGGATGCCCACGGTCGAGCCGTTCACCGAACGCGCCGGCATCACCCCCGCCCTCCTGTCCCAGGACGCCCAGGACCGCGTGGTGGCGCTCGCGCGGGAGGCGGTCGACGCCCTCGGCCTGCGGGACTGCGGAACGCACACCGAGATCAAGCTCGGCGCGGACGGCAGCATGTGGCTGATCGAGACGGCCGCCCGGTTCGGCGGCGCGATGACGGTGCCGCAGATCGAGGACGTCTTCGGGCTCGACCTCGTCGGCATGCTCGTCGACCACCTCGTCGGACGTCCGGTCCACTGGCCCGAGCAGGCCCTCACCCCGGCGCAGGCGCGCGGCGCGGCGGGCTCCCTCGTCGTCCTCGCGGTCGACGGCCGGGGCGAGGCCTGGCGCCACCGCAAGGTGTGGGACTTCCCGGTCGTCGCCAAGGAGGTGCCCCTCAGCCGGGGCAGCGAGTTGTCGGTGGTCGAGGAGAGTTCGCTCGCCGACGGAAGCGTCGTGCCGGTCTACGACCCGGCCGCGGGCGCCAACACCATGGCCGCCCTGTGCCTGCTCTCCGCCACCGACGCGCGCACGGTGCTGCGCGACTTCGAGACGCTGGTGGAGGCCCTGCCGCAGGTCCTGCCCGCCGCACGGCCCGAGGAGGTCTCCGCGTGACCGCCCAGCTGTTCACCGGCGCCTGCGAGCCGGCCACGGACCGCACCGTCGTCGGCGAGAACCTCTCCCTGCCGCTCTTCCGCACCCTCTCCGGAGTGCTGGCCGGCCACCCCTACCTCAAGGTCGTCGTCGACCGTGCCGAGAACACCTGGCACCTCCTTGACACGGCGGCGCACCCCTTCCACGTCAACTACATCGCCACCCGCGTGCTCGGCATGGAACTGGCCGAACTGGACGCGGACCTGGACGCGTTCAACGCCTCCGTCTACGCCGACCCGGCACGGCGCTTCCTCCTCGGTGTGCTGTCCCTGCACACCGACCAGGACCCCGAGGGCCGCGAACGCACCTTCCTCGTCCTGGAGACGACCGAGGCCGACACCATGAACGGCCCGCTGCTGCAATTCTTCTACGAGTTCGTACGGGAACGGGTCGACGGCCGGCTCCCGGTGCTGCTCAAGCCCGCCAACCACGGGCAGGAGGAGGAGCTGGCGGCGATCAGCGAACAGCACCTGCCGCGCATCCTGAGCCACGAACTCTTCGGCTCCCGGGTCCGGACGCCGCTGAACCCCGGCGAGGCCGTCGGACGGCTGCGCTTCTTCCGGACCGACGAGGAGTACGCGGCCGCGGCGCGAGAGCTCGGCTGGGCGGACATCGTAGCCATGCCGTGCCTGCCGGACGACGTTCCCCGGACGGCGGGATTCCTCAACACCGCGCCGATCACGCCCCTCTCCCACACCAACGTCCTGGCTTCCGGCTGGGGGATACCCAACGCGATCGTGCGCGACCTGGAACAGCTCGTCGAGAAGCACGACTTGGACGGCGCGTGGGTCCGCTACCAGGTGCGCGAGGACGAGATCTCCCTGGAGCGCCTCGACCACGAACCGGTCCTGCGGGCGCCGGCCTGGCACCAGCAGCGCATCCGCCTCGAACCGCCCCTGCTCGAAGACGCCCCCGTCCTGTCCCTGCACCGCCTTCGCGGCGCCGACCACGACCGCTACGGCACCAAGGCGGCCAACCTCGGCGAACTGCACCACGTGCTCGACAGCCGCACCGCCGACCTGACCGCCTTCTACGGCCGGCCCCGCCCGCCGCGCGACGACCTCTACGGGCACCTTGCCGCCCGGCTCGGCCTCGACGCGCCCTCCATGCCCCAACTCCGCTCCAGGGCGGCCGAGTTCGTGTCGGCCACCGTCGGCGCCCCGGAGGGCGTGGCCCTCCCCTTCGCGCTCCAGCAGCACTTCCTCGCCTCCTCGCCCGCGATCCAGCAGGGCATCGGGAAGCTCAAAATGGCACTCGAACTCGACGCCGCCGACGCCCTGGACCCGATCTGTCTGCAACTCCAACAGCTGATCCGGCACACGCCTGTACCCGAGTCCGTCATCCGGCAGATCAGCCAGGCCTTCCCCGCGCCGCCCGCCGCGCACGGGCGCCTGGTGGTGCGCTCCTCGTCCAACGCCGAGGACCTGCCCGGGTTCTCCGCCGCCGGTGTCTACGACTCCGTGACCACCGTCCACGGCACCGCCGAACTCCTGGACGCGGTACGCCAGGTGTGGGCCTCCCTGGTGTCACCCCGCAGTGTGCGGCTGCGCCACCAGGTGGGGATCTCGCTCGACGACACGTACATGGGCGTGATCATCCAGGAGTACGTGCCCGCCTCCCTCGGCGGCGTCCTGGTGACCTGCGACCCGACCCGTCGCGCGGACTTCCGCAACGTCTACCTCAACTGTTCCCCCGGCTCCCCGGAGCGGGTCGTCGAGGGCTCGGTGCTGCCGCAGCAGTACCTGTACAACACGGTGGAGGGCGGCGGCCGTACCGTCGCGCTGGGCTCCTGGGGCGACGATCTGCCCGCCACCACCCGCGCCCGGCTCGCCGACCTGTCCCTGACCGGGCGGCTCCTGCAGTCCCACTTCAGCGAGGCCGATGTGGACAGGCCGCTGGACATCGAGTGGCTCATGACCGAACGGGGCGACTTCCGGCTGGTCCAGATCCGCCCGTACGCGCTGTGAGCCCGGGCACGACGGGCGCACGCACCGGTCCGACGCCCACCGGTTTGACGCGGACCGCTCACCGGATCATCCGGCTCAACTACGGCTTCCAGCTGCTGTTCAACCTGCTGTGGTGGATGCCGGTGTTCTACGCCTACCAGAAGCAGGCCGGGCTCTCCGACGGGCAGATCTTCGGCATCCAGAGCATCTACTACGTGGCCTTCTGCCTGTTCGAGATCCCGACCGGCCTGATCGCCGACCGGATCGGCGCCCGCAACTGCCTGCGAGCCGGCGCGGTGGTGATGACCGCGGCCAACCTGGCTCCCGTCGTCAGCGCCTCGTACACCGGCTTCCTCCTCCATTTCCTCGCCATCGCCATGGGCCGCTCGCTCACCTCGGGCGCGGCGAGCGCCTACCTGTACGACGGGCTGCGGGCCGAGAACTGCGAGGAGCACTACCTGAAGGCGGAGGGAACCGCGCGGGCCTGGGGGCTTGCGGCGAAGGTCGTGTGCTGGCCGCTGGTCGGGCCGTTGATGTCGGTGGCCCACACGGCCCCGTACGTGCTCAGCGCCGCCAGTGCAGCGGGTTCCCTCGCCTGCGCGGTGGGGCTGCCCCGGCTCGCCGGAACGGATGGAGGTACAGAGGCGGCGGCCGCCGCCCGGAAGGACGGAGGGCGTCGGGGCCGGGCGTTCCTGCGGGACGCGGGTGCCGCATTGCGCTGCGTCGCCTCGTCGAGGTGGCTGGGCCTGGTGATGGTGCAGGGCGTGGCGGTCTTCACGCTGTCCCGCATCTGCCAGGTCAACCTCTTCCAGCCGATCCTGCTGGACCACGGCATCAAGGAAGCCTCCCACGGGGGAGTGCTGGCCGCGATGACGGTGGCGGAGGCGGTGGGCTCGGCCCGCCCCCAGTGGCTGAGCCGTCGCGTGACACCCGTCGCCTGGGTGTCGATCCTCAGCCTCGCCCTCGCGGGCACGCTGGCGGCTATGACACTGGGCGGCCCGTGGGCCGTGGTCGCCCTGCTCTGCCTGTTCGCCGCGGCGACCGGCTTCGTCTACCCGGTGCAGCGCAAGCTGGTGAACGACGCCGTGCCCGCGAACGCCCCGCGCGCCACGCTGCTTTCGGTCGAGAGCATCGTGGACCGCGCGGTGTGCGCCCTGGCCGCGATCGCCGTGGGCGCCTACGTCTCCGCCGGTCACCTGGACGCCCTGCTCTGGCACAGCGCGCTCGCGACCGCGGTGCTGCTCGGTGCCGTTCAACTGCTCCTGCGCAGCGGGGTGGTGAAGCGGGATCGAGCCGCGGTCGAGGCCCCGGCGGCGCAGGCATGGAGCAGCTGAACGACGACGCCCCTGGTCAGAGGGTGAGCAGTCGCACCAGCAACACGGTCACCGTGCCGACAGTGAGCATCGACCCCAGCACGGTGAACAGCCGGTCGAGACCCTTCATGTCCCAGCCCTCGATCGAAAACCGGTGAGGATTGTCCGGGTCGTACCGGACTGCGACATGCGCTCCCACGCGGAAGCCACTTCCGACGGTTGCGCGGCCGAACCTGGAGGAGCACTCGTACGTGCGCCCGTCCCGGGCGGTCCAAGCCGCCACAGGGTGGTGATAGGCGATGCCATCGTCCCGCTTGACGTCGTGGCGGACGATCCGGGCCTCGGCAGTGACACCTGCGCGGCGGAGCACGCCGGCCTGGCGGAGACCGTACGCGCCGAAGCCGAGGAAGAATATGCCGATGGTCAGGGGGATGAGGGAGAAGAGCCATTCACGTTCCACGTGGTGCTTGACGTGTGTATGGGGCTGCCGGTTGCAGGTGAGGCGGCGGTGACAATCCGCAGGTGCTTCGGTACTCGGTACTCATCACCCGTTACTCGGTACGCACGAAGCCGGTGCCCGCACGCTGATGGCCGTTCCGCTGCTGCGGTGCCGGCTTCACCGCGTCGGCTTGCCCTCCTCGGCGAAGCGGGCCAGGCCTTCCGCCATGCCCTGCATGAACTTCTGGAGGTAGTGCGGCAAGATCCAGCGCAACGCCCAACCCGTCTCGTACTCGCCGTACCAGTGGATGACCGTGCCCGAGTCGGACGTCGGCTCCAGCTCGATGCGCGCGTGGTAGTTGCGCAGCGAGGGGTTGACGCGTCTTCGTAGGCCAAGAGGCGCTGTTCGACCTTCTCGGTCAGCCGCTCCCCGGTGACCCTGCGCCCCGTCCGGAAAACCGTCTCCGGCGTAGCCCGTCGTCCACTGGTAGTGGCGTGGGCGTCTTCCGGATGCGGGGCAGGCAATCGCCTCAGAATTCCGCTTGAGCGCCGGCCGGAATGCCCGCGCGGTGGCCATCGACGGGGGCAGGGACCGTGCCGTATGCACGGGCGCAGGTGATGGCTCGCCTGCGTCTGCCCCAGGCTTGCCACCGCCCGTCTGTGCTGTCGTGCACTCCGCCCTGACCTGGGATTTTATGGTGTCGGGCCGTAGCGTCTCCCATGACGGAAGGGGACTGTATGGACCGGAACATCTACACGGTCGAGGACGTGCTGGAGCTTCTGGACGGCCTGTTCGCACCCGAGGCCGATCGCTGGACGAGCGGTGCGGCCACCTGGTGGGACGATTTCTACACCGACCGCTCCAAGCCCGTGCCGTTCTTCGCGGCGAAACCGGACGAGAACCTGGCTTCCTACCTCGACCGCGAACTCATCACTCCGGGACGGGCGCTCGACCTCGGCTGCGGGCCCGGGCGCAACGCCCTCCACCTTGCCTCACACGGTTTCCAGGTGGACGCCGTAGATCTGTCCCCCACGGCCATCGCCTGGGCTCAAGAACGTGCTCTGCAGGCCGGAGCCGACATCCGATTCCGCTGTGCGGACGCCTTCAGCCTCACTGAGGCGGAGCTGAACGGCCCCTACGACCTCATCTACGACTCGGGCTGCTTCCACCACCTGCCACCCCACCGCCGCATCAGCTACCTCGACCTCCTCGACCGACTCCTCGTCCCCGGCGGCCATTTCGCCCTCACCTGCTTCGCCCCCGGCGAGAGCGGAGCCTCCACGCTTCCCGACACGGCCTTCTACCGCGACGCCCGCCTCCACGGCGGGCTCGCCTACACCTCCCAGGACCTGCGCAGGATCTTCTCCCGCGTTGCCGAGGTGGAGATCCGGCGCATGCACGACGAGCCAGTCGAGTCCGCCCACTTCGGCGAAGCCTTCCTGTGGACAGCCCTGTTCCGCCGCAACGCCCAGGAGTAGTGGGATGGCGGGATCAGGGGGTGGGCCGCAGGCGTGCGGCGGCGGTGGTGATGGCCGGATAGTGGGGGATGGCGGCCAGGGAACTGCCGGTGAGCCACTGCTTCCAGGTGAGGTTCCAGTCGCCGTAGCCGTTGTCGAAGACGGTCATGGGAGTGCCGTAGCCGTGGATGACGTCGACGATGTCGCCGGGACTGATGGTGTCGTAGAACCAGGCGGCGTCGTCGCTGGACATGCCGGTGCAGCCGTGGCTGACGTTCTCGGCGCCCTGGGATTCGAGGGACCAGGGAGCCGCGTGGACGTACTCGCCGCTCCAGGTGAGGCGGGTGGCGTAGGAGACGGGGAGGTCGTAGAAGTCGCTGGTGCCGCGGGCGATGCCGATCGAGTCGCCCCGCATGCGTACGGTGCGTTCCTTGCCCAGGACCACCTTGATGCCCTCGCGGGTGCGGAAACCCGCCTTGCCGGTGGTCACCGGGATCGTTCTGATCGTGTGGCCGTTGCGCTTGACGGTCATCTCGTGCGCCGCGACGTCGGTGATGGCTTCGATCCGGTCACCGGTGGTGAGGGTGAGCGGCTGTGACGGGCCGCCGTACAGCCTGTCGGTGACATGGACCCGGTCGAGGCCGCTGCGTACCTGGATGGTGGCGTGGGTGGGCCAGTACGTCTGGGGCCGGTAGTGGAGAGTGCTGTCGTCCACCCAGTACCAGGTGCCCTGCACGGCGGGCTCGGAGGTCACCTGCAGGGACCGTTCGACGAGCCTGCGCGCCTCGCGGTCGGCTGCCGGGACGGGCTGGGACAGTTCGGCGACGACGGGCTGCCCCACTCCGTAGACGCCGGGCGTGGGACCGAAGGCGGCGGTGAGCCTGTTGCCCGGTGGCGGCGGTGCGGTCTCCAGGGCCCAACTGGCCTGCCCGGGCAGGCCGTCCTCGTCCTCGGCCATGGCTCGGAGGAGGTAGCGGGTACCGGCGCGCAGCGGTGTCGTACTGTGCCAGCAGGCGCCGTCGTCGCTGATCCGACCCGCCAGGTGTCGTCCCTGCGCATCGGTGACGCTCACATCCGTGAGCTGGCCGTCCGCTCTCAGACGGATCGTCAGTGAGTCGGCGGGATCCGCCAACGGCATCACGGATTCCGGGTCCAAGTCCACACGCTGGATCGGCAGTTGATGCCGGCCGTCGTCGTCGGTCGGATGCGGCCGGTCGTCGCCCCCGGAACCCGCGGCCTCGCACGAGCCGACGGGGCAGCTCTTGGTGCACAGACCGCCCACAGGTTGCTTGCCCGCCACGGCTTCCAGCGCCGTGTCCGCGAGGAGGGGCACTGTGGAGCGGGTGTGCAGCGATGGAGTGAGCATGGGCGCCGCGGCTGCCATGGTCATGGCACCTGCCGCGACGAGCGCCATGCTCCAGTACCTGACCCGGGGTCTCACCGTGCGGCCCTCCCAAGCATCGACAGTGGGATGGCGTCATCAGAGCAGACCGTGGGAGGACCATATGACCGCGTCGCTGCCGATGGGACCGAACGGGTGCAGCGGACCGCCCGGTTGAACCAACGGCCCTGAGCGGGGGTTGGTCGGTCCTGGCCGGCAGCGGCAGGAGGCCGTCTGCTTCCAGGGTCGGCAGGTGTGAAGGCTGGTGTCGGCGTCCGGTCCACCGGGGCACGGTTGAGGACCGGGCGCCGACCAAAGTGCGGCCTCCCCCACGGACGGCCGCTCACGCAGCATGTCACGGGGCTCGGGCGCCTGGGAAACATAAGGCATCCAACTGACTGAAATCGTGTCATGTCTGTGATGAGTACCCTGCGTGGGTGTTTGGGCATGGACCACCGGTTGGTGTCGTGGGGCGGGGCCGGCCGGTTCTGTTTCGCGCTGCGCCGGGCGCTCCGCAAGGCCCGGACAAGGACAACAACCTCCGCTCCCCTCTTCGTAGTTGGGCCCGACGGGGCGTACCGCAGGCCGGGGCGCATTGTTGAGGCGGTGCGGGGGCGGCGCGTCGGCCGGCCGGGCCGAGTGCGGGCGCGAACTCGCCGTTCCCTTCGTGCAGCTATTGGCGTCATCTCACCCCAGGTCTGCTCTGAGGGCAGCACCTGTTCGGGACCGCACGGGGGCGGCGGGCCGGGTTTCGGGATGCGGCGGGGCGGGGGAGATCTCTCACGTGGACCTCATCCCCACCATCGATCTGACTGCCCCCGACCCGGCCCGGATCGACCGTGCTCTCCAGAACGCCGGCTTCCTCCTGGTCACGGGCCACGGCATCGACCCCTCGCTGCCCGCCGCCATCCGCGAGACCGCACGCGACTTCTTCCGCCTCCCCGTCTCGGCCAAGCAGCCGTACGCCGTGAAGGTGGGCGGGCGGGGGTGGCTGGGCCCGGGAGCCGAGGCCAACGGCTATGCCGAGGGCACGGAGACTCCGCCGGACCTGAAGGAGTCGCTGTCCTTCGCCGCCGAGCAGCCCACCGGGGACGCGGCCGTCGACGCGGAGTGGTTCGTGCCCAACACCTGGCCCTTCGAAGTCCCGGACCTCAAACCGCTCCTCGCCGACTACCTCGCCGGGATGAAGGCTCTCTCCGACCGCCTCCTGGACCTCCTGGCCGTATCCCTCGGCCGCCCCGAAGACTTCTTCACCCGGCACACCGGCCACCCCACCTGGGGGTTCAACATCAACTGGTACCCCGGGACGGACACCGTCGGCGCCCCGCAGCCGGGCCAGTTCCGGATCGGACCCCACACCGACTTCGGGACGGTGACGGTCCTGGACCGACAGCACGGCAAGGGCGGCCTTCAGGTCTTCTCGGACCGGCACGGCTGGCAGGACGCCCCGTACGACCCCGCCGCCCTGACCGTCAACATCGGTGACCTGATGGCCCGTTGGACCGACGGCCGCTGGAAGTCGGGCCGCCACCGGGTGCTGCCACCACCCGCCGACGCCCCCGCCGAAGAACTGCTGTCGCTGGTGTACTTCTACGAGTGCGACCCCGGCACGGACGTCCGGGGCATCGATTCCCACACCTACCTGCGGGCGCAGCTGGACGCGATCACGGCCGACTGACACAGCCGCCGTCTCCGCGTTCGGTCGGCCACCCCGCGAGCGGTGACCCTTCAAGTCCGCCGGGTTGCGGCCGTCCCTGGCCGGCTGGAACGTGGCCGGAAAATCTGGTGAGGGGCTTGAAGCTGCCGTTGCGGCAGCTTCTACCGTTTGGGGCAGGGCCGGAGAAACCGGCTCGGTGACGCACCCGTGGGGGAGGCGGCGATGGCCTGGCCGATCGCGGAGGTCGCCCGGATATCGGGTGTGACGGCCCGGACACTGCGGCACTACGACGAGATCGGCCTGCTGCCACCCGCCCGCATCGGCACCAACGGCCGCCGCTACTACGAGGAGCGGCAGTTGCTGCAGCTCCAGCAGATCCTCGTGCTGCGGGCCCTGGGCGTTGGACTGCCGGAAATCGGCCGGGTCCTGGCCGAGCAGGTCGACGAACTGGAGGCCCTGCGCGGCCACCACCGCCAACTGCTGGCCGAGCGCGACCGGCTGGACACCCTGGCCGCCACCGTCGCCCGCACGATCACCGAACTGGAACGGTCCAGGAAGGACGGCACACCCATGACCAGCATCAACCGGCCGGAAAACCTCTTCGAGGGCATCCGGCCCGCCCACTGCATGAAGGCCCTGCGTGACTTCCCGGAACTGGCCGGGGCCATCGAACGGCACAACGCGATGCTGAGCGAGGCCGAGATCGAGGCCGACGAGCGCGAGCGCACCGCACAGATGATCCGGCTGGCCGAGCTACTGGCCGCCGGTCTGCCCGCCGACTCCGCCGAGGTACAGGCGGAGATCGACACCCAGTACCGCACGCTGGCCCGGATCCGGCAGGCCACCGCCGAGGAATACCGGGCGATCGGGCGTTCCTGTGTGGAGAACGAACACTGGCGCGCCGCGTACGAGTCGATCGCACCGGGCCTGGCCCTCTACCAGCGCGCCGCCATCGACGCCTACGCCACCACGCGCCTCGGCTGAACCGGCCCGGGGCACGTCATCCGCTGGTGGCGTCTTCGGGCTCCCAGCGCAGCAGGTCGCCCGGCTGGCACTTGAGCACCTCGCAGAGCGCGGCGAGCGTGGCGAACCGCACCGCCTTGGCGCGGCCGTTCTTGAGTACCGCGAGGTTGGTGGGAGTGATCCCTACGCGGTCCGCGAGTTCACCCACGGACATCTTCCGCCTGGCCAGCATCACGTCGATGTCGACGGTGATCGGCATCAGATCACCTCGTCCAACTCGGCCTGCATCCGAGCGGCTTCGACGTCGCGCGCGACCGCCTGGGCGAGCAGCATCCGCAGCACGAGCACCATGAGCGCGACCCCCAGGATGGCCACGCCGATCCCGGCCATGATGACGCTGACGCCCGGGTCGTCCCGCTGTCCCGGTGCGTTGACGATCGTGACCGCGAACCACACGAGGGACGCCGCCACGATCGCGCCGATCAAGATGTCCACGTACCGGAAAGCGGCGTGGGAGAACACGGTGCCGCGTCGCACCATCGCGACCAGCCGCCATACGCAGACCAGGGCGACCTGGGCCGACATCATGCCCAGGATCGTGATCACGCGCAGCGCGGTCAGTGGGACCGACCCGTCCTCCGGGTCGCTCCCGCTGACCAACGCCCACACCATCCCTGCCTGTACGAACGCGGTGCCGGCGAGCACCACCGCGAGCACGGCGCGCAACGCACGCACTGCCAGCTTTCCCATGACCCGTCCCTCCATCGACTTACGATGGGAATCTATCGAGTTTCGATAGGTGCGGCAAGGGCTGGAACGGAGGATGGGCGAGCAGACCCACCCGTCCCGGGCCGCCTGCGGATGACCGGGACCGTCGCCCCGATCGCGCGCAGCAGCAGATCCCCGCCCGTGTGGGTGCCCACACGGCGGCCGAGGGTGCTGGGCGGGGCCATCTGAGCGCCATCCGGCGTAACCTTCTGGCGCTGCGTTATGGCGGATGTGCGCAGGGAACGCGTGTTCATGGTGTGCCGGGAGAAGTCGGCCGCCCCGGACCGAGGAAGGCGGTATCCGCCATGGTGCACAGTCCCGATGTCATCGCGGAGCTGACCGCCGATCACCGTGAGGTGGACGAGCTCTTCGCCCGGATCGAGGACACCATGCCGGGCACGGCGGAGCGCAAGGAACTGGCCGACCGGCTCACCATCGAGCTGGTGCGGCACGCGGTGGCCGAGGAGGAGCACCTCTACCCGGCGGTGCGCGAGTACCTGGAGAACGGCGACGCGCTGGCGGACAAGGAACTCGCCGACCACGGGCGCGTGGAGCAGCTGCTCAAGGACCTGGAGGCCACGGATGCCGGCGATCTCGCGTTCACCCGGATCCTGGTGCATCTCAAAACCGAGGTCTTCGCCCACGTCAAGGACGAGGAGGACAACCTCTTCGTGCGGCTGCGCGAGGGCTGTCACCCCTTCGTCCTGGAGAGTCTGGGCGAGAAGGTGCGCCACGCGAAGAAGACCGCTCCCACCCGCCCCCACCCCGCAGTCCCGGCCAACAAGCTCCTCGCCCCGGGTGTCGGGCTGGTCGACCGGGTCCGGGACTTCGTCACAGGCCGCGGCAAGTAGTCCGCAGTCTTTACGGGGCGGGGGAGCGTTCGCTGCCTACAAAGACCGGTGTGGGCCGAGTGGCCGCCGCGGTCAGGTGTGCAGGCGGCTGTTGGGGCCGTCCTGGTGGGCGGTGCTGTCATCGTCGTTGAACCAGTAGTCGCCGGCGGCCAGGTATCTGAACGAGTGGCTGCTCTTGCTGGGCAGCTCGATGGTGACGGCGCGGCTGCCGTCCTCGCGGGGCGTCAGGGTGTGAATGCCCGGCTGCCAGTTGTTGAAGTCGCCCACCACGCTGACCGGTCCGGGTGGTGTGTCGGCCGGGAGGATGAATGTGACTTCGGTGCGGTTGTTGCGCGGTGTGCGGTTCAGCACCAGCGGGCTCCTGAGGGTGGCGGCGACGGGGATGGGGGACAGGGGTCCATCGTCGGCGGCCGACGCGCCCGCCGCTCGTCGACACCGCCGTAAGGGGCCCGGCGTCAACCGCCCGGCCCAGCCGGTGCACATGCGGCGAATCGCCGGGTTTGGCAGCGCCCACGGCGGGCTACACGCGTAATGCCGCAACGGCTTCTCGCAGCCGTGGCCTGACCAGTGTTTCGCCTGGCACCGTCCGACGGAGGAGAGACCGATGACCGAGACTTCACGCGAGCCGACCACCAGCGATTCCGGTGCTCCGGTGGAGAGTGACGAACACTCGCTCACCGTCGGCCCGGGTGGGCCGGTCCTGCTGCAGGACTCCTATCTGATCGAGCAGATGGCGCAGTTCAACCGGGAGCGGATCCCCGAGCGCCAGCCGCACGCCAAGGGGAGTGGTGCCTTCGGGCATTTCGAAGTGACCAACGATGTCAGTGCCTACACCAAGGCCGCCGTCTTCCAACCCGGTGCCAGGACCGAACTGGTCACCCGGTTCTCCACGGTCGCAGGGGAACGCGGCAGCCCGGACACCTGGCGGGACCCGCGCGGATTCGCGGTGAAGTTCTACACCAGCGAGGGCAACTACGACATGGTGGGTAACAACACCCCCGTGTTCTTCGTCAAGGATCCGATGAAGTTCCAGCACTTCATCCGGTCCCAGAAGCGCCGGGCGGACAACAATCTGCGCGACCACGACATGCAGTGGGACTTCTGGACCCTCTCGCCGGAGTCGGCTCACCAGGTCACGTGGCTCATGGGCGACCGTGGCATCCCCCGCACCTGGCGCCACATGAACGGATACACCTCCCACACCTACATGTGGATCAACGCCCGAGGTGAGCGCTTCTGGGTGAAGTACCACTTCAAGACCGACCAGGGCATCGAGTACTTCACTCAGGACGAGGCCGACCAGATGGCATCGGCCGACACCGATTACCACACGCGCGATCTCTTCGAGCACATCCGCGACGGGGAGTACCCGAGCTGGACCCTGCATGTGCAGGTCATGCCGTACGAGGACGCTGCGGAATACCGGTTCAACCCGTTCGACCTGACGAAGGTGTGGCCCCACAGCGACTACCCGCTGATCGAGGTGGGCCGGATGACCCTGGACCGCAACCCCACCGACCACCATGCGGAGATCGAGCAGGCGGCCTTCCAGCCGAACAACCTCGTTCCCGGGATCGGCCCCAGCCCGGACCGGATGCTGCTGGCCCGGCTGTTCTCGTACGCGGACGCACACCGGCATCGGATCGGCGGCAACTATCAGCAACTGCCCGTCAACGCCCCGGTCGTCCCGGTGCACACGTACTCCAAGGACGGGGCGATGGCGTACCGCAAGACCGTCGACCCGGTCTACGCACCGAACTCGAAGGGCGGCCCGGCGGCCGACACCGGCCGGTACGGGAACCCGCCCAGCTGGCACATCGACGGGGAAATCACACGATCGGCCTACGTCTCGCATGCCGAGGACGACGACTGGGGCCAGCCAGGCACCATGGTGCGCGAGGTCCTGGACGACGCGGCCCGGGACCGGCTGGTGGACAACGTGGTGGGTCACCTCCTCAACGGGGTTACCGAGCCGGTCCTGCGACGTGCCTTCGAGTACTGGTCCAACATCGACAAGTCGATCGGTGAGCGCATCGAACGGGGAGTTCGCGCCAAGGCGGACGAGAAGGACCCCAAGGCCGCGGAGCAGAGCAACCCCGCGCGGCGGGACATGCAGGAAAAGGCCTGACCACAGGGGCAGGGCCTCGTGGCGTTCCGCCGGTGGCCCCCACGCCGGGAAGGCGAGCACGTCGGCACTGCCCGGGACCGGGTTTGGGCCTGACGGGCGTGCGCACCCGTACGACGGTCGTAGGTGTCCGACGAACCAAGGGAGTGATCGAATGTCCGGCAACAAGAAGGCCAAGGCGAAGTCCGAGCAGGTCAAGGGCAAGGCCAAGGAGGCCGTGGGACGCGCCGTGGGCAACGAGAGCATGGAAGCGAAGGGCCGTGCCGAGCAGGCCAAGGGAGACGCGCGCCAGGCCAAGGAGAAGGCCAAGGACGTCTTCAAGCACTGACCCGCTGCCGGGACGTCTCGTGGGGCGCGGCCCGAGCCTGTGGCCGTGCCCCACCTGGGCTTCTGAACCTCTCTGAGTCCCTTTCGATCCTCGTTGGCAGGGCCCGTCGCCCCGGACTCGGTGCGACCGCCGGGGTCATGAGTGGTTGCCGGTACGGTCGGCCGCACGACGGGTAGTTACTAGTCATGATCACCATCGGGGTCGAAGAGGAGTACCTGCTGCTCGATCCGGTCACCGGGCATCCTGTGCCTCGGTCGGAGGAGGTGCGCCGCGCCGCAGGGCTTGAGGCGCTGGCCGAGGACGACGAGGTACAGCTGGAGCTGCTGCAGGCGCAGGTCGAGGCCGCCACACCGGTGTGCGGCAGCCTGGCGGAAGTGGCCGGCCATCTGCTGCGGTTGCGTCACGCCTTGGGCACGGCCGCGGAGCGTGCGGGGTGCCGTCTCGCCGCGACCGCCGCGGCTCCGGTGTCGGGTGCGGGGACCGTTCCCGTCACGGACAAGCGCCGGTATCTGGAACTGCGCAAGCAGGGCGGCCATCTCATCGACGGCATGCTGATCAACGGGATGCATGTGCATGTCGGGATGCCGGACCGGGGGATGGGAGTGGCGGTTCTGAACCGTCTCCGGGTCTGGCTGCCCACACTTCTGGCCATGTCGGCGAACTCGCCGTTCTGGGACGGCAACGACACCGCCTTCGCGAGCTGGCGCACGCCCGTCTTCAGCCGTTGGCCGGTCAGCGGGCCGCCACCGCCCTTCGCCGACCTCGAGGACTACGAACGACGCACCGACGCACTCGTCGCGTCCGCAACCATCGCGGATGCGGGGCAGCTCTACTGGCAGGCGCGTCTCTCCGAGCGCTACCCCACCGTCGAAGTCCGCTGCATGGACGTCCAGCTACGCGTGGACGACGCGGTGATGCTCGCGGGAATCGTGCGGGCCCTGGCCGCCACGGCCATCCGCGAGCAGAAGGACGCAGTCCCTGAGCCCGCCTGCCCTCCCGAGCTGCTCCAGGCCGCGATGTGGCATGCCGCCCGACACGGCCTCGGCACCACCCTTCTCGACCTCGCGGGCCGCCCCCGCCCCGCCGGCGACGTCCTGGTCCAGCTGGCCCGGCACATCGCCCCGGCCCTCGAGGAACACGGCGACGGCCGCCACGTCGATCCCCTTCTTCACCGCCTGCTGCGCGAAGGCACCGGCGCCGACCGGCAGCGTCACGCCCTGGCCGAGGGAGGACTCCCCGCCCTGATCGACTTCATCATCGACGAAACCGCCTCCACCTGAACGGCATGCGCTCGGCGTCACCAGTCCAACTCGTCGGTGGTGGGGATGTGGGCGTCCATGTTGCGTTCCATCATCCCCAGGGCGGCATCGGCCAGGTCTCGGTGGATGTGGGCGACTGCGTCGCGGGGGACGGTCACTTCGAGGTGCCGGATGTGGGCGTCGAGTGCGGAGTAGAGGACGCACTGCTCGGTGACCTGTCCGCAGAGCACGACATGGGTGATCCCTTGCTGCCTCAGGAGGTAGCTGAGGGGGGTCTCGTAGAAGATCGAGTGGCGGGCCTTCACCACGAACAGCGAGTCCTTGTCGGGGCTGAGGGGGCGTACGAGGTCGGCGTGCGGTCCTGAGAGGGCCGTGTCGAGGAGTTCGCCGTGGTGGGATCTCCACTGCCCGAAGTTGTCGTTGGCGTAGATGACCGGGACATCATGGCGACGCGCCGTTTCCAGGAGTTTCACGATGGCGGGCAGTGCGGCCTGGGCGGCGGGGAGCAGCAGGTCGGCGTCGGCGTGGTCATACGTGTTGATCATGTCGATGACGATGACTGCCGTCTTGTCCATGCCTTCCACCTTGCATCCGGCCACCCATGGCGTGCCCGGGGATAGCGGTCACGGCGTTTGCCGGCCTTCGGGGTCAGGCGGGCTCGGCCGCTTGCATGAGGTGCTGGAAGGCCGTCATGCAGGCCAGACAGTGGTGGTCGGTCTCGGCGTCCCCGTCGAGGTCGAGGGGCTGCCCGCACAGGGTGGCGCGCTGGCCCTGGGCCACTACGTGCCACACCTGGCCGACGCCACTGACAGATATGCCGACGTGCATTTCGTACATGACAGTCCTCCGTACCGTGGACAGCACTCCACGCCATCACAGCTGAGGGTCCCGCGCTCCCCGGCGCGGGGCATTCGGGTGACCCGTCGGCGGCGGCGCCCCTGCTCGCGTGTGATCAGCCGCTGTCGGCCAGGGCGGCCAGGCCCGGTTCGTTCAGCTCCGACCAGGCCAAAGGTGCGACGGGGGCGCCGGGAAGGGCCCTACGGCGTATGGGGCGACCGTGGTCTGGGCATAGGCGTTGTGCTGTACGTCCAGGTGGAGCCGCCCGTGCCGGGCCTGCTTCCGATCGGCCTTCGCGAGCCAGCGTGCGGGGTGATACAGGCCTGGCTGGCGAGGTACGGGAGAGTGGCGGTGTCGTCGCAGAGCACGTGAGTGACGGTGCCGTCCTCCTTGGGCAGCTCGGCGGTGTCCACACAGTCGGGAAAGTTGTCCGGTGCGTCCTTCTCTTGAAGCTCTTGCCGTCGACCCCCTCCGGGTGGCGCTCCAGCATCAGTGGGCGGCCGTGCAGGTGAGGCAGCATTTTGCGGGCAACACCGCGGTAGTACTCGGCGAGGTCAGCCTTGGTGATGCCGTCCTCGGGGAACACTGCGCGGACGAGCTCGGGCCGGTGATCCCGCGGACCTTTCCACCCGGACCGGGCTGGTCGCCGGACGGGCACCGCATCAAGTCCGACCTCGACTACAGCCGGGGCCCGGAAAAGACCTGGGTCTTCGGCGGACTGCGGATCCGCGACGGCATGGAGATCACGATGACCGCGCCGTCCCGCAGCAGCGTCTGCTACCAACAGTTCCTGGAGCGCGTGGAGCAGGCCAACCCGAGTGGGACGATCTGGATCGTCACCGACAACCTGTCCGCACACCGCAGCGTGTCCACCAGGGCCTGGCTGGAAGACCACCCGCGCATCCACCACGCCTTCATCCCGGTCGGTGCCTGCTGGCTCAACCTGCAAGAAGGCTGGTGGCGCCTCTTCCGCAAGACCGCGCTGGCCGGCCGTTCCTTCTGTAGCCCCCACGACATCGCCCACGCCACCGAGCTGGCTACTGCCCAGCTCAACACCCGTGCCCGCCCCTGGATCTGGGGACGACCAGCACCTCCCACCCGCACACGCAGGCGTCGCTATGTGTACGTCCTATGAGGAACGCAGCACTAGTGCGCAGAGTGTGGTCCTCGCCGATCGCCTCGCGATGTTCAGCGAGGCGATCGGCGCACCCTTGAACACGGCCTAGCAGTCCGCCGATTCGCGCTGAGCGGAGACCGCCGTGCCCTGTACGGCATGGCTTGCAACGGCGTTCACCTCCGGTCGCGCAGAGGGACGTGACATAGGGCGGCAGCTTCGGGGCCTCCGCCCAGCCGGCGTGCGGATCTGCGCCTGCATGCCTTGGTTCAGTGCTGTCTGGGGCTGCTCGTGATCTCCTCGTACTCCTCGGCCGTGGGCTTGGAGATCTGGCTGCCCTCTCCGTAGTAGCCGCGGGAGAGCTTGGCCCTCAGCCTGGTGATGCGTCCGGTCTTGTGCACCACGCCCTGGTCGTCGGTCTCCGGACCGATGCCGAGCGACTGGGGCTGCTCGTGCTGGGTGTAGGTGAAGAGCGCACCCTGGTTGAGAGGCTTGTGGACCTCGGTGAACTCGCCCTGAGCGAGACGCTTGATCACGCCGGTCTTGCCGATCACGTTTTTGTTGGTCTTGCCGGGGCCCGGGAACTGGGCGCGGTAGACCTTGCACGCCTGAATGAGCGGGGAGGGGGATCGCAGTCCGAGCGAAGCGCGAGAAGAAGGGGGCAACGGCACTGCGTGCCCATACAACTGGGCGGTGTCCGAGTCGATCGACACGGTGACCGCCCTGGCCCGGCAGTGCTCATCCAGCCGGCGGTGCCGGTATCGCGTGCTCGGCGGCGCGGCTGACCTGCTCCCATCCGGCCCAAGTGGCCATGCGCTTGCGGGAGATGTCGAACGCGAGGTCATAGACCATGCTGCCGAGCAGCAGGCGCTGCGGTGGCTCGTCGCTGTCCACGAGCGTCAGCAGGGCGGCGGCGGCGAGCTTGGGGTCGCTGTCGATCGAGCCATCGGCGAACTGCGCCGCGAGGTCCGCCCGCAGCGGGTCGTATGCCGCCAGCGTGCCGGTGCTGTGCATCGCGGTGTAGAGGTCCGTCCAGTAGCCGCCCGGCTCGATGATGCTGACCTTCACTCCGAAGCCGGCCGCCTCCAGGGCGAGCGCCTCGCTCAGGCCCTCAAGGGCGCATTTGCTGGCGCTGTAGAGACCCGTGCTCGGGAAGCCTCCGAGCGCGCCGATGCTCGATATCTGCACCAGATGCCCGGAGCCCTGCTCCCGCAGCGTGGGCAGCACCGCCTGAGATACCCACAGGGCGCCGAAGAAGTTGACTTCGAACTGGGCTCGGGCCTCGGCCTCGGTGAATCCCTCGACCATGCCCATGGACAGTGTCCCGGCATTGTTGACGACGACGTCGAGCCGCCCGAAATGGCCGACTGCCTCGGCGACTGCTGCGAACACCGCTTGACGGTCGGTCACGTCAAGCCCGAGGGGCAGGACCCGCCCGGGATGGGCGGCCGCGAGCTCGGCCAGGGTGCCGACCGAACGTGCGGCGAGGGCGACGCGATCGCCCGCGCCGAGCGCGGCCTCCGCGAAGGCGCGGCCGAGACCACGGCTGGCCCCCGTGATGAACCAGACTCGGCCGGTGTTTCCGGTTGAGGTACGCACGGTATGACTCCCCTCAAGTGAGACGAGACGGTTCGTATCGTTCGATGCCTCAATCATGCCCGCCGTCGCGTTCCTGAGTCAATACGGACCGTCTCGTCTCGTTCGCTGCTAGAGTGGAACCCATGCCTGCCAAGCCGAGAAACAGTGCCCCGGCCCCCATCCGCCGAAACGAGGCGTCCCGTAAGGCGATCCTGACGGCCGCCTTCGACCTGGTCGGCGAGGTCGGGTTCGGCAAGCTGAGCATCGAGGCGATCGCCGCGCGGGCCGGCGTCGGCAAGCAGACGATCTACCGCTGGTGGCCCTCCAAGGGCGCGGTGTTGTTCGACGCGCTGCTCATGCTCAGCGAGGACAAGGCCACCGGACGCCCCGAGCTCCCCGACACCGGCGACCTGGAGGCCGACCTCAAGACAGTGCTACGCGCCACCGTCGGCGAGCTCAACGACCCCCGCTACGACGAGCCGATGCGCGCCCTCAACACCGAGATCGTGCACAACCAAGAGCTCGCCGCGGCCTACACCGAGCGCCTGCACGAACCGATGCAGCGCCTCAAACGGGACCGCCTGCGCAAGGCCCAGCAAGTCGGTCAGCTCGACCCGAACACCGACCTCGACCTTGCGATAGAGATGATCTGGGGCCCGCTGCTCAACCGCTGGCTGCAGCGCACCGGCCCGCTCACCCCGGAGTACACCGACAGCATCGTGGAGACGGCTCTCCACGGCTTGATGCCGCGTTGCTGAGTGGTGCTGCTCCGCTGATGTGGGTCTGGGCCCCCCTGGCTCTCGTTCCGCGCCAGTTGGCGGTGTTGTGCCCGGCTCGCGCCCGCTTCTGAGACAGACTGGCTTGCAGGGCTTGCCCAGGATGACGGCCTGACCGGCTACGAAGTGCCCGGGCTGCCCGACGCCCAGGCTCTATTCGACAACACGGAAATCCTGCACACCCAATCCAACCCGTGGGCCGCGGACCGCTCCTGGGCCGTCCGCACCGACTACGACGTCTGGAGCACCAAGTCGCGGCCGCCGCCCGCTCGCTGAAGCACCGCTCGCGGACATCGAGCTCGAAGCCGTCCGCCTGCCTTGGACCGGCTAGCGCGATGACCGGGAACGTTCGCCAGGCCGGTGGTCGGGTGGTCGGGCTGCGCCTGGTAGTCGCCCGCCGCCGCAGCGCACACCTGCCCCGCATCGGATGCGTGCTCGCGCTCGTCGTTGGGCGGCCAGGACGTCGGGGATGACGGGTGTTCAGGTCGCGCCGGCACAGGTAGGTGTGCGGCGCCCTGGCCTGGACGGTGTGGTTGGGGTGAAGCACAGCTCGACCCTGTTCAGGGCCGCCCACCTGCGGATCGCGCGAGGAGCCGCACCGGAGCCGAGTCGGGCGCGGGCGGGCACGCTGTTGCGGTGGAGGCGCACGCAGGTGATGGCGTCGATCAGGATCTCCGGGCCGTCGAGGAAGTGCGCTCGACGCGGATGAGGATGGATTTGGTCGCGGGGGTGTTGCTGGTCTCGGCTGTGGCGTCCAGGGCGACCAGCACGTTCGTCTCGGGGTAGTAAGCCGCGGCGCAGCCCCGCGGTGTGGGATAGCGGACGGCGCGGAAGCCGGGCGCACGACGTTCCCCGTCGGGGTTGACACTGACCAGGTCGACCAGGTCACCGTCGCGCAGGTGGAGCCCGCGGAGGTCATCCTGGTTGAGGAAGACGACCCGCCGCCCTCCTTTGATGCCCCGGTAGCGGTCGTCGAGGCCGTAAACGGTGGTGTTGAACTGGTCGTGCGACCGTACCGTCGTCAACAGCAGGTGCCCGGGCGGAACTTCGGTCGCCGTCGGCGGGTTGACGGTGAAGCGGGCCTTGCCGGTCTCTGTGGGGAAGGTGCGGGAGTCGCGCGGCCCCCGGGGGAGCATGAAGCCGCCGGGCTGCTGGACGCGCTGCTCGAACGCATGGAATCCGGGGACGACGTGCTCGATGTGACGGCGGATCACCGCGTAGTCGTCGCGCATGGCGCGCCAGCCGAGTCCGTCGCCGAACAGCGCGTGGCCTAGGTCGGCGATGATCGCCACCTCGCTGCGCAGGTGCGGAGTCCCGGGACGCAGCCGTCCCCGGGAAGCGTGCACCATGGCCATCGTGTCCTCGACGGTGACGAATTGTTCGCCGGAGGCCTGCTGATCGCGCTCGGTGCGGCCGAGGCAGGGCAGGAGCAGCGCCTCGGTGCCGTGGCACAGATGGGACCGGTTCAGCTTGGTCGCGACGTGCACTGTGAGGGCGCAGTTGGCCAGCGCGGCCTCGGTGACCTCGGTGTCCGGCGTGGCAGCGGCGAAGTTGCCGCCGAGGCCGATGAACACGTCGATCCTGCCGTCGCGCATGGCCCTGATCGAGTCGACGGTGTCCAGGCCGTGCGCGCGGGGTGGGTCGAACCCGAACTCGCCCCTCAGCTTGTCCAGGAACGCGTCCGGCATCTTCTCCCAGATGCCCATGGTGCGGTCGCCCTGGACGTTGCTGTGGCCGCGGATCGGGGCGGGTCCGGCGCCGGGCCGGCCGATGTTGCCGCGCAGGAGAAGGAAGTTGACGATCTCCCGGATGGTGGCCACCGCGTTACGGTGCTGGGTGAGCCCCATCGCCCAGCAGACGATCACGCTGTCGGCGGCGAGCACATCGGCGGCGCAGGACTCGATCCGGCGTCGGGACAGACCGCTGAGTGTCTCGATCCGCGACCAGTCCAGGTTCCTCCACGCGGCAACGGCCTCCTCGAAGCCGTCGCAGTAGCGGTCGATGAAGTCGCGGTCGAGGGCGGAGCCCGGCCGGGCGTCCTCCTGGTCGATGAGCGTGCGGTTGAGGCCCGCGAACAGGGCCAGGTCGCCGTTGACACGTACCGGCAGATAGCGGTCGGCGAGCTTTGTACCCGGGCCGACCAGACCACGCGCGGTCTGCGGGTTGTGGAACCGGCCGAAGCCGGCCTCGGGGAGTGGGTTCGCGGCGATGATGCGTGCCCCACGCTGCTTGGCCTCCTCAAGGGCCGTGAGCATGCGGGGGTGGCAGGTTCCTGGGTTCTGGCCGACGATGATGATCAGGTCGGCGTGATCGGTGATGTCGCCGTACGAGATGAGGCCCTTTCCGACGCCGAGTGTCTCGGTCAGGGCCGCGCCGCTCGACTCATGGCACAGGTTCGAGCAGTCCGGCAGGTTGTTCGTGCCCAGCCGGCGTGCCAGCAGCTGGTAGAGGAAGGCGGCCTCGTTGCTCGTCCGGCCGCTGGTGTAGAAGACTGCACGGTTCGGATCGGCGAGACCGCGCAGGCTGTCGGCGACGCGCATGAGGGCGTCGTCCCAGGTGAGGGGCGCGTAGTGGGTGGCGCCGGGGGCGAGGTGCATCGGCTGGGCAAGTCGGCCCTGAGCCTCCAGCCAGTACCCGTCCCGCTCCCGCAGGTCGGCGATGGAGTGTTCGGCGAAGAACGCCGCGTCCACGCGTTTCCGGGTGGCTTCCCATGCGACCGCCTTCGCGCCGTTCTCGCAGAATTCCGCGTTCTTGCGGTGTCCGGGCTCCGGGTCGCCCCAGGCGCAGCTGGGACAGTCGAAGCCGTCAACGTGGTTCACTGACAGCAGCGTCTGCAAGCTGCGTCTCGGTCCCATTTCCGCCAGCGAATAGCGCGCGGATTCGGCGATGCCGTGGAGTCCGACGCTGGACTTCTTCGGACCCGACGACGTCACATCCGATGCGGATGCCGGACCGCCGGCCGGCGCGTGTGTTCCCGGGGGATTGCTCGATTGATCGGCCATGACTGCCTCTTTGCCTATACGGGACAATGATACGCAAGAGCAAAGTTGACCGTAGTGGCGTATGCGAGATATATGAGCCGGCCGCCGGTCGCGATGTATGAAGACGCCCAGTACGCTTCGCCGACCCTGAGCCCGATGGAGGCGAAGAGATCGCTGAAGCAGATCGCGAACAGCCCCAGGAAGAGCAGGCCCGCCGGCCGGTCGGCGACCTTGAAGAACATCGTGGCGCCCATCGCCGAGATCACCATGAAGGCGACACACATGCCTGCGTCGGTTCGTGGATCATTGAAGCGATATCGGTTCCAGCCGATCGCGAACCAGAGGATGCCGTACGCCGAGAATGCCGACGCCGCCATGTACAGCGGCTGCTCCTTGGCGAACACCTGGAACCAGGTCAGCCCGACGAACAGGATCAGTCCTGTGACGAGCCGGCAAGAGCCGGGCCTCTCCGCGTCTGCCGCAGCCACACCGCCAACGGGCAGCTTGCTGACGCGCCCTGGAAAAAAGTTGTTGGCCGCTGTCGATCCGGCCGCGTCCCGTTCGACGTCATGATGTGCGGCGCCTCGCCACACAGTGACGCGACAGAAAACCTGATGAGGAAACACGTGGATCAACTGCTGAGAGTGATGAATTTCAACGTGTCGAGTGAGGGGATCGGTGCCGGTGAGCACCAGAGTCTCGAGCGGCCGTTCGGCCACGACCATCCCGAGAGGCTGTTCGCCTGGGCCGGAGCCACGGCGAGCTGGCCCATGCGCACGGATTCCGGAGGGAGCCGGGGCCTCGACGACTACTTCACGCGAGACTTCGCACGCAACATCGGTGCCGAGATCATGGGCCGCAACAAGTTCGGGCCCCAGCGTGGGCCCTGGCCAGACGATGAGTGGCGCGGCTGGTGGGGGGAGGAGCCTCCCTTCCACACGCCGGTGTTCGTCATGACCCACCACGAGCGTCCGTCGTTCACGCTCTCCGACACCACGTTCCACTTCGTTGAAGGCGAACCGGCCGAGGTCCTTGTACGGGCGCGGGAAGCGGCGCGGGGCAAGGACGTCCGGCTCGGCGGCGGGGTCACCACCATCCGGCAGTTCCTTGATGCCGACCTCGTCGACACCATGCATGTGGCGGTCGCGCCGGTAAAGCTCGGGTCCGGACTACGCCTGTGGGAGTCCCCCGATGAGCTGCTCGACCGGTTCCACCTGGAGATCGTGCCCAGCCCGAGCGGCGTGACGCACCACCTGTTCTGGCGGAGGTGACGCGAGAGCTTCCTCGCTGACCGTTGTCCATACCGCCTCCCGTGCATCGGCGCGGCGCAGGGGAGGCGGGTGGCCCGTCAGGTCCCCGAAAACCACTGGTCCGGTGCGGAGTTGGGCCCTACCGTGCTGCCGGTGACAAGCGACCCCCGTGAACCGGCAGAGTCTCTTCCCGAACCCGGAATCTTCTCCCGTACGTATCTGGCTGCCACGGCGAGTTTCGCTGCGGTGATGTTCTTGACCGGGTTCGCGGCGCTCGCGGTGATGCCGTTGCTGCCGGTGGCGGCTCGGGACCTCGACGGAGTCGGTCTGTACCCGTTGGTGGCAGGGGCGTTCGTGGCCGCGAGCCTGCTCGGTGGTGTGCTGGGCGGGGCATGGGCGGATCGGGGCGGTGCCCGGCGCCCCCTGACAGCCGGGGTGGTCTTGACCGTTGCGACACTCCTCGTCTCCGCAACCAGTACCAGCGTCTGGCAGCTGGGCCTGGGACGCTTCACCGACGGAATCGCGGCGGGCCTGGTGGCGGTGTCCGTCAACGCGGCCATCGGGCAGTCCTACCCGGATCACCTGCGCGCCCGCGCCTTGTCCTTCATGAGCGCCTGCTGGATTATTCCGTCACTGGCCGGGCCTCCGCTCGCCGGGTTCGTAGCCGAGTTGTGGTCCTGGCGTGCGGTGTTCTTCGGCCTCGCCGGGTTCACTCTGATTCCCGCGGCAGCCGCGGTACTGCTCCTTCGCGGACGACCGGCACATTCAGGAGCACCGCAAGAACCTGAGAGTTCCGGGGCATCCCTGAGGCGGCCCGCGCTGCCCGCCGCAGTGATGGTAAGCGTGGCTGCGGCTCTCACCCAGTACGGTGTTTCCGCTTGGAACGTACGTCACGCGGTGTGCGCGTCGATCGGTGTGGTGGTGCTTGTGGCGTTCGCCCCGAGGCTGCTGCCACCGCACACCTGGCGAGCCGGGGGAGGGTTGCCCGCCACGGTGCTCCTGCGGGCGCTGACCTCCGGTGCGTACTTCACGCTCGAAGCCTTCGTCCCCCTGATGCTCAGCACGGCCCGACATGTACCGGGCATCGTGGTGGGTCTGGCATTCACCGGGGCGGCACTTGCCTGGGCTGGAGCCTCCTGGGTGCAGAGCCGTCTGCAGAGCCGGGTTCGGCGGCACCGGCTTGTCGCCGTCGGGGCCGGAATCATGGCGGTCGCGGTGGTGGTAGCGGCACTGTGCACCGTGCCGGCGGTGCCTCCGGCCGTAGCGGTGTCCTCGATGGCGATGGCCGCCGTCGGCATGGGGCTCGCGGCGCCGTCACTCACGCTGCTGTCGCTTGCGCATACTCCGGCCGACCAGCAGGGCTACGCAAGCGGTGCGATGCAGACCTCGCAGAATCTCGGCCAGACCCTGGTGCTGGCCGTGGCGTCGACTCTGTTCACGGCGCTCTCGGCGGTGTCGACGAGTCAGCTGCCCGCGTTCGCCGGGGCATTCGCGCTCCTGGCACTCCCGATCGCGGGGGCTGTCTGCCTGGCAGGCCGGACACGCATCGTGGCCACGGACCAGCACCACGCATCGGGGCCGTCCATCTCTACGGCCAATACTGGAGCGGGCAAGGGGACTTAGGAGTTCCGGGGGGTGTCACCGTGTGCGTGACCATGCCGTTCCACGACTGGTGGCAGTCGGCAGAGCACCACAGCTACGGTGGGCCGATGCCACTGATGCCGCACCGTGCCGCGCTCCTCGTCATCGATATGCAGGACGACATGTTGCCCATCATGCATCGCTCCGACCGAACCATCGGAACCATCGCGGGTCTCAGCTTCCGAGCCCGTGCTTCCAACGTTCCCGTGATCACGGTTCGACAACAAGGGTGCGGCGACGTCCTGCCTGAACTGGCCTCGCGCAAGGGAGAGTTGGTGATCACGAAAACCTCCGCGGACGCCTTCTTGGACACCGACCTCGATGAGACGCTGATCCGCCTTGGTGTGACCGAGGTCCTGGTCACCGGTTTTGCCACGGAGAACTGTGTGGAGACGACCGCCCGCCAAGCCCTCAGCCATGGATACGACCTGGTACTCGTGGCGGACGGACACACCACGTCCGTCCGCTCTCAGCCGACAGACTTCGCCCCGCCGGACCAGTCGATCGCCCATCACAACGAAATCTACCGGCACATCGATTTTCCTGATCGCAGTGTTCGGGTCCTGCCTGCCCTAGAGGTTGACTTCATGGCGCCGGAGCCGGGAACACGCCAAGGGCAGGGCCGGGGACGTCAGCCACCGCAGGGCCGGACGGATTCGTGAAGGTCGTGCGTGGCCAGACCTTGAGCAGGGTCGGCGTACTGCCGCGTGCAGGTCGATCACGCCGCTGGTGCAGGCATGTGCCCTTCCGACGGAGATGCCGAAGCGGGTGGCCGTCTGGGCGAGGGTGTCGTGCTTGCGCAGGTACACCAGGGCGACCAGCGCGTGCTGGGCGGTGGGAGTATGCAACGGCGGCCACCCTCTCGGGTGGTGACGACCATGGTGGCCCACTCGGCCGGGGCATGGGTCGGTCGAATGCGGTAGGACAGGGAACCAACGAGGCTCCAGTGTCGATGAGTTGAGACTTCCAACACCTGTCTCAACGGCACCGGAGCGTCGCGCGTTGCGCACCCTGCCACCGTCGCCCTGCCATCAACCGGGCCCGCGCTTCAGAACTACCGGACACCATGAAAGCCGGGCAGCACGAGCACAGTGTCATCGGAGTCGCCGAAGGGCCCGTCGGAAGGGGTAGCCGTCGCGGTGTTGATGGTGAGCCCAAAGATGCAGGCAGTTCCGAGGATAACTGCGGCGATACGGCGCATAAGGTTCCCTTTGCTGTCCAGGCAGTGGGGCTTGACCCAGTGGTTTGTCCGAGATGCCGCATGGTTGCCCGAATCGGGACGTAGCCATGCGCGTGTCACTCGATTGGGGTGAGCGGAAACACCCTTCTGCGCGCCCGCCTGGCCGTGAGCGACAAAACCGCCTCCGGCTCGTGCACCCGGGCCGTGGAGTTCACCCAGGACCGCCACGACCGCGCCCAGTGGCCGGCCCATGGTGTACGTGATGGCCCATTTCCCGACCGGCCAGCGCCTATCAGCACGACCCCGACGCCAATGGGACGAAGTCGCCGACGCGCAACGGCGGTGGGCACTCCGCGACCGGTCGCCGGTCGAACGGTACGGCCCTACCATCACCCCCCGCGGCGCATCCGTGTGGCTCGACGAACCGGGGAAGCCCGTACCGCAGGCGGCCACCACGTAGGAGGCGCCGCACCATGGACGACGAGGAACCGTCCGGCGCAGTGGGCGGCGGGCCGCGACCGCCGCCGGGCCGCCGACCGGCAGATCACCGGCACCCGCCGCGCCCCCGGGTCTCGGACCCGGAAGTGGCCGACACCGCAGGACCTGGCGGGTCCGTGAGGGCTGGCCAGGGGCGGTGTTGAGGCCCACTCCACCCCCAACTCGGCGAGCACGGCGCGTCGTTCGGGGATGAGTTTGTGGCGGCTGGTCTTGGTCGTCGCGTTCGCCAGCCCTGCTGCAGGGATAAGTGCTTCGATCGCATGGCAGGGCACATGAAGCCGCCTGAAAGAAGGCGAGTTGCCTGTCTCGGGGTGAACCGCCGGCCGACGACGTCGAGGCTATGCTGTCGATCCCGCCGGAGAAGTTACGAAGGCATCCCCAGTTGCTGTATGTCCGGCGTGCGAGCGAGCGGCCGCCAAGACGCTGACCTACGCCCGGGGCGGGGCCGAGCGGACGTACGACGACATCGCCTACCGCTACCTGTGCGCCTGCCCGCAGGTGCCGTTCCTCGGTGTCGAGACCCTGGCGAGCCACGCTGAGCAGGAGCGGCGGCAGCAGGCGGGACTGCCCGAAGACCTGACCCGGCTCGCCGGGCGGCGTGACTTCCTGGCCCACCGGCGCCTCTCCATGCCTGACGGGGAGTTCCGAGTCGGTATCGAGCGGGGGCTGCTGTACACCATGGCCGAGCCCGGGGGCGAGGTCGTGGGCAGGTTCCCCCTGACGATTCGCCATCGCGTGCTGGACGGGCTCAGCAAACCACAGGACGTACGTCCCCGGCCCACTATGTCGGCCTGGAGGCTGCTGCAGTTCGCCGGGCTCACCCTGGTGCTGCTGGACGACGTCGCCGACTATCTGGGCCGGGCTTGGCTGTGCGAGCGCTTCGAGGCGCTGCACCGTTGACGGTGGCGTGGCGACGGTCTCCATGTACCGATGCGGGGGCCGGACGAACGTCAGGCCCCCGCACCGGAGGTGGCGGCATCGGTGCTCGCCGGCTCCCGTGCCCGGATCAGACCCGGTCGAGCTGGTCCGGGATGACCGAGCCGTCGGTGCGCCGCACGGGGCCGTGCGTGCCGTCGGGGTGCGTGGCGCCGGTGGTGGCGCACGGGTAGGTGCCGGACTTGCGTGGCAGCGGGTCGATGAACATCGGGTTGGCCACCCAGCGGCCGTCCGCGTCGTCGAAGGCGCGGCACATCAGCTCGGACTTGTTGCGGTTGATGGCCAGGTGGGCACCGGTGGCGTCGTCGACGAAGGTGACGTCGGTGTCGGCGTCGCCCGCGCCGAGGGCGATGCGGTGCGCGAAGTCCTGTTTCTGCCAGGCCTTGGCGCCCTTGATCTTGAAGATCTCCTGGTTGATCATGCAGCGCTTGCCGTCCATGTAGGGCAGCGTGTCGCCCCGGCCGGTCTCGACGCCGCCGCAGCCCTTGATCTCCGTGGTGAGACGGCCGTGCTTGGTGACGCTGCGGATGCCGATGGTGTGAGCACGGTCGAGGCCGACGCCGCTGGACCACGCCTCGGCGATGGGCTCGGATGAGGCGGAGACGATGTAGACGTCGAAGCCGGCTGCCTTGAGGGTATGGATCAGGTCCTTCTGCTGGTCGTAGTAGCGCACGTAGCCGGCCAGGGTGTGCGTGCCCACGGTCTGCTTGGTACCGACGGGCGCGGAGAGCTGCTCGGCACGCGCCTTCTTGGCGAAGGAGGTGAGCTGCCCCGGGGTGTGGCCGGCGAACAGCTGAGGTATCCAGGCGTACGCGGGCACGGTGCGGCGGTGGTTCCAGTCACCTGCGAAGGCGGCCTCGCCGGCCATCGTCTGCGACTTCTCGCGGATCTCGAAGATCTCGTCGGCGCACGCCGCGTTCTTCGAGGTGGGCAGGGGCCGGCCGGCGCGCACCTCGGTGCCGCACGCCTTGGTGAGAGCCTTGTCCGCGGCCGGGGTGAGCCAGGCGCTGGTGTCCCGCCAGCTCTTGGGCTGGAGGATCTTGTCGTGCTTGAGGGCCCAGGCGAGGGTCGCGTCCGTGATGTCGTTCTTCACGACGGTGTTGTCCCAGTCGAAGGCGGCGACAGGGCGGGGGCCGCCGTTGCCGGAGCAGGTGCCGCGCTCGTCGATCATCTTCTGCAGCTTGGCGCGGTTGGCACCGGCCCAGGTGAGGTTCTTGTCGAGCTGGGGGCACTTGGCGCTGGACGAGTGGGCCGGTGCGGCGGTGGCGGGGACCGTGGCGGTGAGGACCGCGGCGGCCAGGACGCCGACGACGATGGCGGGCTTCTTGCGCATGCGTTCTCTTACGTGTGAGGGGTGGCAGGACAGGCCGGGGCCGGCGGGTGGCCGCCCGGGCACTTGATCTTGGACCCTACACAGGGTCCCATAGCCGCCCGCGAGGCCACCGTCGACGAAGCTGGAGTTGTCACGGGGAAGGAGGGCGACCCTGGTGGCCATCTCCTCGGGCTCCGCGAAACCGCCGTGACCACCGTCCCGACCGGTGACGTGCGTTGATCATCCTGGACCACACGGCCGCCATTGCCTTGGCCCATGTCACCGGCTCCTCGCCGGGCCGGCCTCCGCCCCTGGCCGGGAACGGGCACTGGCAGCGCTTACCTGCAATTCGACGGCCCCTCGTACTTGTTGGGCGAGTCCAACGACATCAGAGGATCAATCCCGGCAGCGGCAAACTACAACGACTACTCACCCATCCCCGGCGGCCAGTTCAACGGCGGCATCATCTGGGGGAAGCCCACCAACTGGCGCGTCGCGGTGGGCCCGGCGGAGGCTTCGAGAGATGTGCCCCGCCCGCCCGGCTGGGGAGGGGGCGGGGAGAGGGGCAAGAGGTTTCTCCGGTACTGGGAGACCGGCGTGGCCTACCTGAAGGGCAACGCTGCGCGGCACGAGCAAAGGCTCCTGCTTGCAGCCGGCTTGGCCCGCTTGCGGGCCGTGGTCGGGGGAGTGCAGTGAGTCCGCCCAGGTCGAGGGGAGCGGGGGGAGCAGGTCTCCCAGCTTGGCCTGGGGCGTGGTGTTCGACACCCGCACCCGCACCCCCGGCCCTGGGGCGTGGCCGGGGGTGCGGTGTCGGCTCGCGGGCCCCAGGGCGGAGGGGGTCAGCCCATGATGACCTTGGCGACCCGGTACGCGCCGCCGGCCAGTTTGTAGCGGACCTTCACCGTGTCGCCCTTGGGAAACGTGTTGGCCTTGGCGTAGAGGGCATGGGGTGTCCACGAGTTGGTGTGGGGCTGGCCGCGGATGACGTTGATCCCGACGATCGTTTCGTGCATCTTGAGCCCTGCTTTGGCCAGCGGCCCGTCAGGGTCGAGCTCGATGATTTCGGTTCCGCCTTCTTGCCCTTCCGGGCAGGCGCCGTCCCTCGGTGTGGTTCGGCACGCTCCCACGCGCGCTGTGATGAGGCCGAGTTTGGGAATGGTGCAGCCGTCGTCCTCTGTCTTTTCCCAGCAGAGCGGTGCGGCGCGGGCGGTTACGGGGGCCGGAGTGGCCTGAGCCGGGGCGCTGAGCAGTCCCAGCCCGCATGCCGCGACCGTGAGCGAGGCAGCGGCAGCATGGCGGAAACGGAAGATCACAAGGACTCCGATCGACAGCCTCCGGTCCGTATGACCGGGGGCAATTCCAGCCCTGCCCGCCGGCCCGACCAGCCACACTGCAGCTACTCGGAAAGGGGGACGGCTACTCGGAAAGGGGACGGCACCGCATATTCTTTCGCCACCCTTCAGCCGCGCCCGGGTCGGCAACCGATCCCCTGTAAACGAGACCCCGAGGGGAGCGGGGACCTCTAGCGAGTTCCCGGACGTCCAACCGCAGGGCGGATCCCCGCACTAATCCTCTGAAGGGCGAATCGGCCGCCGGTAGATGAGCACGACACCGTGTGGAACGTCGCGCCATTTCTCAGACCAAACGTCATGGGCGTCCCCATGGGCGATGCGGATTTACTCCGCGCTGACCAGGCGGTCGGCGCAGTTCCGGGCTGCCCGGCAACCAGCGAATTCTTTAGGTCTGAGGCGGGCCGTCAAGGATGAGCGCAGCTCATCGCGGTATCGATGCCGCAGGCGTCCTTGACGGCCCGCCTCAGACCGGACACTTCACAGCTGGGCGGCCCGATTTCCTTGCATTCCTTGAAACTGTACGAACGAGCGGGGACGACAGAGCCGACCTGGGGAATTGCACGACCGCTCACAGATCGCGGTGGTCATCTCAATTTCCCTGTGTTTTTTGGTTCTTGGGACGTTGTGATGCTGGAGGCCAGCAGCATGATCCGGCTTGAAGGGCGTATCGAGACGTCCACCCAGTCGGTGAGCGCCGCCGCCCGTGAGGGGGACGTGGCCCCATCCGGGGGCAGTTGGGGCCCTGCGTGTGTCCCAAGAGGCGCGGTCCGCATGGGTGATCAGCTTCGGGAGTGGGGGCCTAGCTGTTGAAGAGCGCGTGGAGTCCGATCAGTACACCGAAAAACAGCAGCGTCACGAGCAGCGCATAGAGGAACGTCAGATAGGCCGTCACGATCGACGCCAGCGCGAACCAGCGTCCGGGCAGGCCATGGCGTCGAGCCCTCCTGCGTCCGATGTGGCCCGAGATGATCGCAACCACGGAGCACACCAGGATGAGAAACACCCATCCCAGGGTGAGCGGCAGGAACATCGTTCCAGTAAGGATCTTCAGAGTGACCACCGATCGGGTGACGTCCGCCCACCCGTAACGAGCAGGGCTCCCTGACTGTTGGGCGAGATGTCTGAAGTCTCAACCGTTCGGCCAGGGAGCCCTGTTGGTCACCTATCCTTGCGCATTGGACCTGCCGCATGCCCTTGTGGAGTGGGTGACCATGCTGATCGTCACCCGCGAGGGTGACCGCAGGTGCAAGCTCCCGCCCTCGCAACGGGCTCTGGTGGCGCTGGTGTACCTGCGCGAGCACACCACTCTCGCGAAACTCGCCGCAGGGTTCCGGATCAGCGAGGGCACCGCCCACGCCTACGTACACAGCGTGACCGCACTCCTTGCAGCACGGGCCCCGTCCCTGACCCGCGCGTTGCGGAAAGCCCGCCCGGAGTACGTGCTGGTGGACGGCACGATCGCCGAATGCGACCGCGTCGGCGACAGCACAGGCGACTACTCCGGCAAGGCCCGACGGCATGGTGTGAACATCCAGGCCGTCACCGGACCCGACGGCGAACTGCTCTGGTACTCGCCCGCGCTGCCAGGCCGGACCGTCGACATCACCGCCGCCCGCACCCACTGCATCGTCACCATCTGTGAACGACTGAGGATCCCGGTCCTGGCGGACAAAGCCTACGAAGGGGCCGGCGGAACCTTCGCCACACCCTTCAAACGGCACTGCGGACGCGACCTCACCGTCAAACAGCAAGCCGTCAACCGGGCACATGCCCGACTGCGGGTACCGGTCGAGCGGGCCTTCGCCCGGCTGAAGACCTGGCGCCTGTTCCGCAAAGCGCGCTGCAGCCCGAACCGCCTCACGTCAATGGCCCAGGCCGTCCTCACCCTCGAGCAGCAACGCTGAAGATCCTTAGTGACCAGGTTCCCTGTGGCTGCGGCCACCCCGACCGCGGCCGCTCCGCCGCTGATCCTCGCGGCCCGGTTGTCCAGGCCTTCAGCTGTGCTGCTCATGCCAGAACCCTAACTTCCGCTAGGGCCTGTATCCGGAGTGGATCAAGGTGGTGAGTGATGGCTGGCCATGGCCCAGAACTGAGATCGCCTGCGCGGCCGGTCTGGGTGGGGCTTCCCCGCAGCTCCAGGGCGCGATCAGCCCGGAGCCCGACGGCTCGACGCGCCTGCACCCCGACCGGGCTGTCGACACGCTCTACGGCGATTTCCCCGAACCTCTCACCCGCCTGGGCGGTTGGCCTGCTGCGTGCGCAAACCCCCGAATGCGGACGAGGAGTCCCAGGACACCACAGCTGGAAGCACACTCCCTCCACCCACGTCGTCTGCGGCACCGTCGCAACGGCCCTCAGACGACGTCGAATTCGTTGCCCTCGGGGTCCTTCATGGCGACGGCGTAGAGCCCCATGTCCGGCTCGTCCTTGACCCGCACCACGGTGGCACCAGCTTTGACCAACCGTTCAACCGTAGCCTTGACCCGCTGTGTGCGGACGTCCAGTGGGACGTCACGGCCCCCACCGACCTTCAGGTCGAAGTGCCACCGGTTCTTGGTGACCTTCGGCTCTGGAACCTGCTGGAACCACACCCTCGGTCCACGTCCCGCGGGATCGATGATCGACTCCGGAATGTCCCCGGCACCGGCTGGCAGTTCTGCCTCGGGCACCCCCATTGCCGCCCAGTAGGCACGCCACGTGGCATGCCCGTCCGGCGGAGGTTCAGGCACGTAGTCCAGGGCCTCGGCCCAAAAAGTCACCATTCTCTGCGGATCGGAGCAGTCGATCGTCAGCTGCACTGTCATCTCCATGCTCCGAGCATCCCAGGCAGGTCTGACAGACGATCCACCTTCGCAACAGCCCCTTAGGCTCAAGGTTGTTGCAGAAGCCGGCGTGCAGGCCTTCGACGGCCGTGACGGCATGGGCGTAGGCGGCACTCGGACCAGGCTTGAGGCCGTATGCCTCGCTGAATGCCGTCCGGAGATGGTCAGCCACAGTCTGCGTCTTCGAAGCCCCTGTCTTCTCGGCTTTGCCGTAGGCGGCACGGAGGGTCTCGTCGATCCGGAGTTCGAGACTGTCGCGGTCTTCGGAAACCGCAAAAGCGGAGTCGCCCTCGTGCAGGATGCCGTCCAACTACAGGCGTACGCCGCAACGGTTTGACGACCGTGCCAGTCGTTTCCCGGGTTGCCCGGTGGAGGCAGCTCAGTGTCGCGCCGATGACCTCGACGCGCAGCATCGGATTCGTGCGGTCGTTGAGGACGGACAGTTCGGCAGCCGGATCACGGGTTTGCAGAAGGGGCCGAAGGCCGAAGCCGAACCGGGCCGGGACCTGGAAGAATCGGTTCATGCGCGCAGCCCGGCTCCTCTCCCTCGTTCTCCTGCTGCAGAACCGGGGCAGGCTGACGGCCGACGAGCTCGCGGAGGAGCTGGGTGTCTCGGCCCGGATCGTCTACCGGGACATCGACTCACTGAGCAGTGCGGGCATTCCGGTCTACGGGGACGCAGGGCACCGCGGCGGCTACCAGCTGCTCGGCGGCTACCGGACCCGGCTCACCGGACTGCATGCCGACGAGGCCGAGTCGTTGTTCCTGGCCGGACTGCCCGGTGCGGCGGCGGATCTGGGGCTGGGCGAGGTGCTCGCGGCGGCACAGCTGAAACTGACTGCGGCGCTTCCGACCCCACTACGGGACCGAGCCGGCCGGATCCGCGAACGCTTCCACCTCGACGCTCTCGGCTGGTACCGGGAACAGGACTCCCCACCCGCTCTCGTAGCGCTCGCCAATGCCGTGTGGAACCAGCGGCGCATCCAGGTGCGCTACCGCCGCTGGGCCGAGCCGCAGGAAGTCGAGCGCGAACTGGACCCGTACGGCCTGGTCCTCAAGGCGGGCGTCTGGTACTTCGTCGCAGCGGTGGACGGCGCGGTGCGGACCTATCGGGTGTCGTCGATTCTCAGCCTGGCCGTCGAGGAGACGGGCTTCGAGCGCCCCGACGGCTTCGACCTGACCGCCCACTGGCAGGACTACCTCACCGCCTACGATGCCCGCAGGCTGAGGCTTCAGGTCTCCGTCCGGATCGCTCCGGCACTGCTCGCCGCACTGCCGGACCGCCTGGACGCGGCACTGGTCCGCGCCGTCGAGGCTTCGGCCGGTCCGCCGGACGGCGACGGCTGGGTGACAGCGACGGTACCGCTGGAATCGGTCGACCTGGCGGTGCCCACGCTGCTGTCGCTGGGGTCGGACATCGAGGTGCTGGCTCCCGAGGAGCTGCGCTGCAAGATCGCGGAGACGGCGGCGGCCGTGCTCGACCAGTACCGACCGGCGGATACATCAGGCCGGGCGGGGGCCGGCGACCTCAGCAGCAGTCCGGCGGACACGGTCGCCAGCAGCGCAAGGGCGGCGAGGGCCCCAAAGCCGTAGCGCGTGTCACTGTGGTCGGTGACCGTCGCGACCAGGAACATCACCCCGACCGTGGCCGCCAGCCCGCCACCGTTCGCCAGTCCGAAGGCCCTGCCCACCGAGGCGTCGTCGGCCGAGGCCATCAGCATGGTGCGGGAGGCGATCCTGGCCTGCCCGAAGAAGAACGCACCCAGTGGCACCCCGACGAGGTAGCCGGCGATCGCGAACTGGCTCTGCAGCACAAGGCCGACGTTGCAGAGCAGGAAGCCGACGACGGCGATGCGAAGGTCCGGACTGCGCCGGCTGACGATCCGGTAGGCACCGGCGGCCGCCAGGAAACCGAGGCACCCGAGGGCGTCCCACCGAACATTGCTGCGCCCAGGTGGAGTTCACCGATCATGGCGGTGGGCAGCAGAGCGTTGAAGACCGTGACGACCACGCTCCCCTGGGCGTAGAGCAGGATGAAGCGGCGCATTCGCAGCGGCCCGCGCGTAGCCGCCCGGGCCGGCGCCTGCTTCCCTGCGACGGTGGCCGTCGGCACCCGGTCCGGGCGCCGCCCCACTGCAGCGAGGCATAGCGCCGACACCATGAAAGTCCCGGCGTTGAACACCAGCAGCGGCACGGCGCCGAACGCCTGGACGCACAGCCCGCCGACGGTCGCCGACAGCAGCATCCCGGCCTGGGTCCCCATCTCGTAGCGGGCATTGAAGCGCCGCAGCCGGTCCGCCGGAACCCGTTCCTTGATCAGCGCGGAGCTGGCCGGAACGAACAGGGCACCAACCACGGCGAGCGCCAGATTGGCGCCGTAGATCCCGGATCCCGGGGCACCACCGCAGGCCAGCCACAGCGGCAGCCCGAGGGCCAGCGCCGCGCTGGTGACATCGCAGCCGATCCACAGGGCCCGTCGGTCGAAGCGGTCGGCCAGCCGGCCGAAGAACGGCGACAGCAGGGCCTGCGGCCCGGCGACGGCGATGAACAGCCAGCCCACGGCCAACATGGTCTGCTGCTCCCTGATCATGAGCAGCGCCCCGACGATGAGCTGGACGTTGTTGCCGAGAGCGGTTGCGAAAGCAGCGGGCACGAGCAGGCGCTCGGCGCGGCGGGAGTGATGACTGAGGATCATGGCACCAATGTCCGGAGGTTCACTGACATCTTGTGTCAGTGAAGTCTTCGCGTAACAGCCCCCTGTTGTGCGACGTCATCATCACCGTGGCTCCGAAGATGCCCCCGCCCGGAGCCACGGTCATCACACCGTGGCTCCGGATGGCTCTCCACGCGGGGCGCGGGGGCGGGGCAGTGTCGTCCGGATGGACAGGTCCAGATCGACGGCATGATCGTGGACATGAGCGAATCGAAACGGGCCCTGCTCTCACGGCTGTGGGAAGAGCACATGCGCGCGCCATTCCCACCGCACATGCGCGGTCGAGAGATCGAAGGCGAAGACATGGTGCTGCTCGACGCGGAGGTCGCCGGCTGTGTCCTCTCGTCGCTGTCAGGGCCTCTTGATGAGAAGCGCCGCGAGATTCTGCTCGCCTGCCTTGCGGCGGTGGAGAAGGTCTTGCCTTCGATCGGTGACGAGGGCAACGCGACCGAGTACTACAAACATCTGCGGGACATGGCCGCGGCGGCGGTCGGACTCGGGAACGCCGACGCTGATGACCCTTCCTGAATTCGGCCGTGCGCTTGGGGAGTTGGTGGAACCTGCTCTGTGGATCTTCCCGCTCTTCGTGTGACGGTGTTCGGTCTGTTCGCGTGATCTGCAACGCTCCCGGAGCGCGTTCCACGGGGGTGACTGGACTTCCCACCGTGATCGACATGGGGAACAGGTACGGACGCAGCCGGAGAATCGAGCCGCCGCGCTCAGCATGGCCCCGGCGCCGTCACCTACACCCAGCTCACCGCGGGCCCCATGGCAGACGTGGGTTCGCGGCCCGGCTCGCCTTCGAGTCACCCTGATCCGACCGGACGCCGTGGCTGTCCGCCCGTTCGACGGAGTGGCCGTCACCGCACTCTTCGTCGTGGTGGGACCCCGATGGGGCATGGAGGACACGGATCCGAACCAGTGAAAGTGCGGTGTGCGCCCTCGTCATAGGGGGCGCATACCACATGGCCGCGCCACGGCGACCGCGGCAGGAAACGCTGTCCAGTCCCCGTCCTTCACCACCAACTCGCCCGGCCAGCGTGCCGGTTGCGCTGCGGGCGCGGTGCGTCGATCTGCTGGAAGGAGAACGGTGCCCCGCGGCGGCGCGGGTCGATATCAGGTCCTCGCCGCTGTTCGCGCGGTCCTGATAGCCGAGCAAGGCAGTTCCGGCCAGGGCAGGCTGCCCGGCACGGCCCGGACACCATCGCTTCCCCGCTCGACGATGCCGAGACCGACCATGACCTCGGCAAGATCCCGGATGGTGCATGGTGCCGGGAGTCCGATGGCAGCCAACGCGCCTTCACCCCGACTCCGACGCTGTTGGGCCTCGGCCCGGACCTCGGCTGCTTCGTCGCCGTTCCCTGCGTCCTCCGGATCATCGGGCTCCAGCCACAGCGCCGGCGAGTCGAGGCTTTCCCCTACACCGCGGAACATCGCCGGGAAGGCGCCACCGCCGATCTCCGACACCACGTCATCGAGAGATCCACGCAGCTCCCGGACCGCCGCCGTGGACAGGACCATGCACAGCAGGAGCGACTGCGAGCGCGGCAGTACATGGCTCCAGAGGCTGAGAAATCAATCGCTGTGCAGCGACAGGTCCGGTCCCTGCTGATGCCCAGTCACGTACGGGCCTCCTTGGCACATATGAGTGGGGTGACCTGCCGACCGCGCCGGGCGTGGCATTTGCTGGCGAGGGCGAGGGCGAGGGCGAGGGCGAGGGCGAGGGCGAGGGCGAGGGCGAGGGCGAGGGCGAGGGCGAGGGCGAGGGCGAGGTTGAATTCAGGCGGCCTGCCCGAGTACACCGCGCTGAGCCCGAGCTAGAGGACTACTGGCGAGCCCAGGTCGCGCACCGATGAGTTTCCCGCGCCGTGCTGGTCTATACGCTCGGACGCCCACGGACGGAAGGCTGGCCATGCGGAAACTGATCTACGGCATGAACGTGACTCTGGACGGCTACATCGCGGCGGTCGGCGACGACATCGGCTGGAGCGGACCGCCGAGTGAGGAGCTGTTCCAGTGGTGGCTCGACCAAGAGCGGGCGAGTGGCCTGTCGCTGTATGGGCGCAAGCTGTGGGAGACGATGAGCTCCTACTGGCCGACCGGCGACCGGCAGCCCAACGCCACCCCGGCGGAGATCGAGTTCGCGCGGAACTGGCGGGACACGCCGAAGGTGGTGTTCTCCTCGACGATCGACAAGGTCGACTGGAACACCCGCCTGGTCACCGGCGACGCCATCGCAGAGATCACCCGGCTCAAGGCCGAGGACGGCGCCGCAATGAACATCGGCGGCGCGACACTCGCCGGGGCGGCCATGCGCGCCGGGCTGATCGACGAGTACGTGATCGCCGCCCATCCGGTCCTGGTCGGCAGCGGCACGCCGTTCTTCACCTCACTGGACAGCTGGGTGGACCTCAACCGGGTGGAGACGCGGACGTTTCCCGGCGGCGTGGTCCTGAGCAGGTACGAGACGAGGCGCTGAGCAGCAGCACCCACGCGCTGGGCTCACGGCGACGTCGTATCCGACATCGCCACGACACGGCCAGTTGAGATCACGACATCAGCCGCGAGACCTACCGGTAGGTCTCGCGCTCGCGTCACAGGACACGCGGATTCGGGCGTGGCCGCTCACCGCTTACCACCGCCGTACCCGACGGCCCTTGTAGGGCGCTCGGGCCCCGCCGTGTGACGGACCGGGGAGCAATGCGAGCGTGGTGACCATGACCACTGACACACCAGCAGATGCGCGAGTCACCCGGGCATGGAGCCGGATCGTGGAATGGCTGGCCGAGTACGCCCCGCCGTCGTATGCGGCCCTCAAGCCCGGTGCCTCCGACAACGAAATCGCGGCCCTGGAACAAACCCTGGGCGCAGGCGTTCCGGAGGAGTTGAAGGCGCTGTGGCGGCTGTCCGCGGGTGAGGACGGCGTGGACGGTTCGGGGCTCATGCTGGGCGACTGGACCCTGATGCCGCTCGACGCCGTGATCGAGGTCTACCAGATGCAGATGCGGTTCCAGGAGGCGAGCGGCGAGGACGAGGACGCCTTGGTGCTGTGGAAGCCGTCTTGGATACCGTTCTGCTCCTTCAACCCCTCCGACACCGCCTACGGCCTCTACATGAACGGTGAGACCGGGGAAGTCTGCAAGTGGACCAGGTTCGGGGACCGCGAGCGGGAGTACGAGTCGCTGCCCGCCTATCTGGAACTCATGGCGGTCAGCCTGGAAGCCCCTTTGGCGGCGGCCGGCCCGGAGAAGCCAGGCATGAGGGGCGGTGCCTTGATGTGGGGACCCCCTCCTGACGAGGAGCGCAGGGACCAGTGGGTGCGTCACCTTGGCCAGGCCCCGCCGCGCCATCCGGCGAAAACTCTCGGTGCGATCCGGGAAGCTCTGCCCGCCGAGGAACGTGCGGAGTTCGAGGAGCAGCGCGACGCCGTCGACCTGTCCGACCCCGAGTCCGTCTCCGCCTTCCGGGACCGCTGGTGGGAGCGTGCCGTGCAGGCGCAGGAGGAACTGGAGGACGACGTTGCCGCCGCGCTGGGCGGCAACATCATGGCCCAACCCGGCCACATGCTGGCTCCGGAGTACGAGGCCACGCTGCCGCTTGCGATCCGCCACCGCCCGCCGTCCATCGACGACATCCACGCCGCGTTGCGCCACGAGAGCATCCGCGCACGGTTCAACCGGGACTTCATGGACGCGATCCCGCCGCACTATCCGGCGCTGCTGCTGCGGTGGTGGGACATCGCCCGCCTGATGGCCGACCCTCGCGGAGAGAGGGCCGTACGCGCTGTCATCAACGGCCGCCGCGCCTCGGGCTAGGCCCTGCTGGAGGGCACAGTCTGACCTGCTCCGTCTCACGGCCGCTTCACAAACGCAGTCGATATGAAGTCGGGGTGGAGGCGGTAGACGGGCCACACCCGCCCTGGGCCGAGCACAGCAGATGACTGGTGAGATGACGGATCGGCACCTTCATGACGCCGCCTCCCTTGGTCTGGTTGGTGTGGCCTGCTGCGGCCTGGGCCATCAGGGCGCGGGGTGACCGCGGAGCCGTTGCCGCCGCGCTGGGCCGGTGAGGCCATCGGCGGGCGCGTCACCTCCGGACGGTGCGCGGCCGACCTCGGCCGCCGCCCATCCGGCTTCACCCGCGTCAGTGGCGCGCTGGAAGCGGGCGGCGCATTAGTGAGCCTGGCGGGCACCCCGTCGGGCTCCGTCGCTGAAGGAGTCGGCCCGGTCCCGGCAGATCACCTCGGCCCCGGGGGACCGTGAGCCAGGCGGCGAATGTGTCTCCTGTGTAGTCAGCAAGCATGTCGATGACACGGTGGGTCTCGACATCGACCCGGATGGTCAGCCCCTCGACTTGCTCGGCGAACGTACAGCGCGAACAGTCCGGCGCGTCGCAGAACAGCCGCTGCTTGATAGTGCTTCGTTAGGCCTCTTCGTCAGTGCTGACCAAGAGCATGTTGGGGGTGTGGGCGCACTGTAAGTGAACGGTCTGCGGGCGGAGTTGGGGTTGTTCGTCGCCGATGTGTTCGCCTCGATGGCACGCGAGGCTCGGCGAGCCTGGGGCGAGTGTTGTCTGCGGGGGCTGATGCTCGACGGCTGGCGCAAGTCGATCCAGTCGACGACGTGTCGTTCCCCAAGTGCGGACGGACCTCGGCCGGCGTGGCCCGCCAGTACTGCGGAGCGTTGGGCAAGTGGGCCAACTACCAGGTTGCGGTCAGCGTGCACGCCGCCTTTCCGGCTCGCGTTGGAGGAACGCGGCTGGTCATACGTGGTGGCCGTCGACCCCAGGGAGACCGTCCAGGTGGCGGCCGCTGAGCTGTATCAGCCGCCCTACGGCGGGCTGGAGCCTCCGACCCGGCCCTGCTCTCGCGAACGCGGCAGGCCCTGGACGGGCCTGTCGACAGTGCCACGCCCTTCGAAGAGGTGACCTGGCGCGGTGGCAGCAGGGGCCGCATGACCTCGCGGTTCGTCGTGCTCGAAGTGCGGCCGGCGGGCAAGGTCGCCCGCCATCCCGAGCGTGCGTGCGTGCGTGCGGGGGGGGGGAGTGCCCGTCAACTGGCGTTTGCCCGCTCACCAAACGGTCACATCGAACACACAGTTGATCATCGCATTGCTCATGGCTAGCCTCGTGAGCTCGCCAACGCCTCGTTGGACGCCCCCCCACACACACAAGGAACCTTGTGATCAAGAACCGTCGGCTCAAGCGAATAGGCGCCGTCGCAGGCACCCTCTCCGCTGCCCTTCTCCTCCCCCTCACCCAGGCAAACGCCGCCGGCGGTGAAGTCGACCGCGCGACCACCACTAGGCATGACGGCGAGTGGGTGAAGTGCGCCAGTAAGAAAGAGAACGGCGACAACGTCTACCAGGCCTGCTTCGACCCCGACGGCGACTGGTTCAATGTCTACGACGGGAAGGCGGACGGATCCGCCGCCGTCGTGGACTGGCAAGTGGGGAAGCGCTATGGCGCCATATTCAACGCTGACGGCATGCCCGCATCCCTCTACAAGAAGAAGGACTTCCCCGAAGGGGCCACCGTCCGCTTCCGCATCTGCCTGGGCCACTGGGACACCAAGATGATCACGGCGGGTACGTGCTCCGGCTGGGTAAGCAACCCGACCTGACAAGACCTCGATGAGCCGGTCGTGATGCAGGCTTTGCCGACCCGCCTGTTCGAAGCGCCGCCCACACCCGAGGCATGAGGTGCGGGTCTCGTGGCGCAGTCACGGTGCGTCGACGGTTGGCTGCTGACACCCCTTCAGCCGGATAGCGGCATGATCCGCCGGACAGTCCTCAGCCGCGCTTGGGCCAGACCGGGCCCTGGTCGGTCCAGATGACGCCCTTGTTGCGGCACAGGCAGAAGGGGTGGCCGACCGGGTCGGTGTAGACCTGCCAGCCGTAGCCGTTGGGGCCGATGAAGTCCTGCCTCAGCGTCGCACCGAGGTCGAGGACGCGGCGCTGCTCGGACTTGATCTCGTCCACTTCGAAGTCGAGGTGGAACTGCTTGGGGTGCTCGCTGTCGGGCCACTGCGGAGCGCGGTAGTCGTCCACTCGGATGAAGGCCAGCTCGATCTCGCCGAACTGGATACCCGCCCACTCCTCGGAGCTGCCTTCCTTGATCGGACGGCCCGTCACCTCGGAGTAGAAAGCCGCCAGCTCCATCGTGTCCGGGCAGTCGATAATGAAATCAGTGAGTCGCAACATCCCGCGATCTTGGCACAAGCTCACATCCGACTTCGAGACAGGCCCCAAGGCGGCTCCGCTGAGGTGCGGGAACGAAAAGCTCCTTGGGGCTCCGCTCCCAGACCCCGCTCAGGAGCCGCTCAGTCGACGTCCCCTCCCATGCTCCGCGTCTCCCGCCTCGCGACCTTCACGATGCTGGTCTTCAACTCATCGGGCAATGAGGGGAGTTGTGGCGTACTCGGCTGTCCGCGCGGGACAATGGTATCCATGGCTCGCGAGGATGGCCCCGGCAACGGGGAGGTCGTCGGAGCGGGAGGAGATGAGCCCCTTCTCCGAAGAAGCTGATGCACCCGAAGACTTCGGGTTACGAACCGTGGTGAGCCGCGAGGGCGACAGTGCCGAGATCGTTGAGCTCCTGCGGACACCCCGGGGCGGGCTGCACGAAGAGGTCGAACACCATGCGGTCGGCCGGCTCGCCAAGGCTGCTGGGCTCGGCGACGGGGACGTGCTGACGGCGCGCACGACAGTCGCGGTCGAGACGCTGGTCACGGAGGCCGCGGAAAGCGCCCGACTCTGGGCCACCCACGACGTCCACGGACCCGTCGACCAGGTCGCGGACCTCGTCGCCCAGGCGCACGAGGCCGCACAGTCCGATCCGGATCAGGTGCCGCGTTCAGTCGCCGCACACACACCGTTCGCCACCGCCGCCGTCGTGCTGCTCAGACAGGCGCTCGCCGCGCACTGGGAACTCGGCCAGCCTCCGGCCGGGTGACGACGCCGCACATGCCAACGGCCCGCCGCCTCGAGGGGAGCGGGCCGCTGTGGCGGTTGCCGGTCCGGGCTGCGGTCTTGAGGTCGAGCAGCATCACAGCATAGAGCGGGGAGTTCGGGAACGGCTGCCGCTCGCCGATCTTCCGGTAGCCCCATCCCTCGTACTGCGCCTGGAGGCGGGGGTCGTGCTCACGGCGAGCACGGCCAGGGCCCTCCGCGCGGCCGTCGACCAATGCGGTGCGCAGCCGCTCCCCGAGACCCTTCTTGCGCCACTTCACCCTGAGCATCAGCTCGGAGACGGAAAACGTCGACGGATCCGCCGGCGCGGAGTCGAGGTAGTCACGCCACCATTCCCGGCCCGGCTCGCCCGGTGCTCCGTAGGTGAACCCGACCGGCTCGCTCGCTCTCGTAGACGACCACGCACGCGAACCTCGTCCGGTCACCCATTGGTCCACGAACCAGGTGAAGAGTACGAATTCCTCGTGGGCGCGGTCCGCGTGCGCGTCGGCGTGCACATCCAGGAGGGTCCGACGGATGGCCCCAACCACCGCTGGCCCGCCGAAGATCCGTTCCAGGCACTGCTCCAGCAACACCTCAGCAACCCGGCCCCACATCCCTTCGCATGGTCAGGGCCTGGTTGAGGAAGTGGACAGCGCACTGTTTATATGCCTATTCATCCTCATGGGTGCAGTTTCCGCAGTAGCTCTATATGTCATCTTCATTTCGCGCTGTCATATTCCTGCCAGATCACCCGGCACTCATCGCATTTACGCGGGAAGGCAGGAAGATGGGCAGATTCAGGTTCGCGACTACGACGTCGGCCATCGCGCTCACGGCTTCGGGAGTGCTTGTCGCCGTCGGAGGCCCGGCACATGCCGAGGCGGGGCAGGACACCATCGGCATGTACAAGCAGGAGAAGACCCAGTGGTGCTGGGTCGCCTCCGGGCTGACGATCGCCAAGTTCCAGGGCCTCGGCAGCACGCAGACGGACTTCTGCAACCGGGCCCAGCCCGCCTACGGTTGCAACAACCAGCCCGCCACCCTTGACGACATGGCCAGGGGTTGGGGCAGCCTCGGCATGACTCATACCGGCTCAGGCCTGAGCAGCGCGGCCACGTTCAATCAGGTCTACACCGACGTCAAGGCGGCCCGTCCAATCGGCGCGCGCATCGGGTGGGCCTCCGGCGGTGGCCACATGAACGTGGTCTACGGCTTCGACACGTCGAACAACACGATCGCGGTGGCCGACCCATGGCCGGACACCGCCACCTACACGTGGTGGAACTACAACGACTACGTGAGCAACAGCTCGTCCAAGTGGACCCACTCCCGCATCGGCATCTCCCGCTAAGGCAGGCGACATGCGCGAAACAAGAACGTCCAGCGGTCGGGCGGCCCCCCGCCTGACCACCCTCCTGGCACTGAGCGCGTCCGTACTGCTGTCCATCGTCGGCCCCGTTCACGCGGCCCCGGCCAAGGACCCGCTGCCGGCGGACATCCCCGACTACCAGGCCGCCCTCGACCTGGTGAAGTCGACCAATGTTCACAACGCCATCTGCCGTTTCCTCAGCGTTCCGGTGCCCCAGGGTGACGGGGCCGGGACGTCGCAGCCGATCCCCGACAAGACCGACCCGTGCCAGGGCATGCCGGCGTTCACCGTCAAGGACCCGTTGGCCCTGAACGAGATCACCGCCGGCTTCGTCGCGGGGACGTCCCAACCGATCGCCACCGAGGCGGTCAAGCTGAGTGGTCTGGTCTCCGCACTGAGCGCCTCGGTCAACGGGCGGAACGTCACCGTCATGCTCGCCCCCACCCAGGGAGGCGGCTGGCATCTGGCGGCCGTGCGCGAGGGTGACAGCGACGCGACGTACGCGGGTAAGGCCACGCTGGGGACCCTGGTGTTCACCGAGCCGCAGATCCGCGGTTGGTACCAGCTGAAGCTGACCACGGTCGAGCCGCTCAACGACCAGGCACGGCAGGGCCTGAACGGGCAGTCGTCAGTCTCGCTGAGCGACTACCAGAAGCTCGTCAAGTCCCGTTACGCCGACAAGCTGCCCGGCTCGGAGTACGACAACAAGGGCATGTCCAGCGGCTACGGCACCGCGAAGAAGACGCAGGCCGCCTCGTATTCGGCACCACTGCTCCTCAGCGGTTCGAGTGCGGCACTTGCGCTCGCGGGCGCCACCTTCGCCCTCCGCCGCAGGCGCAGCACCACGGGCTGAACCCGGCCCCCTTCGCCCTGGTCCCCGGCATCCGGCCGGGCGCCGGGGCGAATCCGTGCACCACAGCCCGCGAGCGCGTTCAGGCTGCGGGCACCTGAGCAAAAAATCCGCCGACAGCGTTGCTCACTCAAGTCTTCGGCGGCGCACGATGCCCGACGTGGCCGAGAGACGCCCTGGCAGCCCAACAGCAACACTGAACCCCTCACGCCCTCACCCTCAATGCGGCGTAGCTTCCAGGACTCCCGGCAGAGTCAAGCGCTCAGACTTGCCCGCGACGCCGGAGACTCAGGGCCAGGGCCGGGCACTGGTTGACGGCGCGGCGGGCGCCGTGCTCCTGCCAGGTGGCGACCGGGATGGTGGTGGAAGTGGGGTAGCCGTGCGGGCCGAGGCGAATGAGGTCGGGGGTGAGCACGGCGCACAGACCGTGGCCGGTGCAGCGGGACCAGTCCACCTCGAGCCGGGCGCCCTTCGCGGGCGGGAGGGGCAGTACTCCGCGTACGGGGAGGCCGCAGCCGGGGCCGGACAGGTGGGCGTCGACGTCCTCGGAGAAGACGTGGAGCGCGGTGAGCAGGAAGCGGGCCGTGCCGTCCGGGTGCGAGCAGGCGCCACCGGCCTGGGCCGCGCCGAGGGCTCGCCGGACGTCCTCCAACACTGCGGGCTCGGCAGCACCGGCGGCCAGCATGGCCAGGGCTTCGGCGGCTTCGGGCAGGCCGCGTTTGCACGGTCCGCACTGGCCGCTGGACTCGGCCGCCAGCCAGGCCGCGACCCGGGCGGACTCGCCGAGCGGGCAGGTGTCGTCGGGGAGCGTGACGATGGCGCCCGCGCCGAGGGTCCCACCGAGGCCGGCGAGTCCGGCGCGGGAGAGAGGCGCGCCGACGGCGTCCGACGGGTGCAGCCAGGCACCGTGGTAGCCGCCCACCAGCACGCCGATGCCCGGCCTGAGGCCGCAGGCGTCCAGTGCCTGGCCCAGTGGGATTCCGGTCGGAACCTCGACGACGAGCGGATCGGCACCTGGCCGGTTGACGGTGAGCAGGATGGTGCCGGGTTCGGCGGCGGTGCCGACGGCCGCGTAGGCGTTGGGTCCGATCCGGGCCGCGATGGCGAGTTGGGCCCATGTCTCGGCGTTGGAGAGCAGCGTCGGGCGACGACGCACCCCGCCCGCTGCGCCGTCGGCCGCGCGGGCCTTCAGCGGCGCCGGTGCCACCGGCAGACCGTTGACGCCCCGGATCAGCGCCCCGGATTCGCCGGAGACGAAGCGTTCGGGGAGGCATACGGTCCGGGCCGGGCAGGGAAGTTCACGCTCGGCGAGGGCGGCCGGGACCGATATCTCGCCGGGGCTGCCCGCGGCGACGCCGATCACGATCTCCTCGGCGCCGAACGCGGCCGCGGCCAGGCAGGCGCCGTCCAGGACTAGATGAGGCGTGCGGGCGAGCAGCATCTTGTCCTTGGCGCTGGCTGGTTCGCCCTCCGCGCCGTTCACCACGACGACCGGCGGCGCGCCGGTGCGGTCGGCGGTGGCGAGTGTGGCCCGGGCCTTGCGGGCGAACGGGAAGCCGGCACCGCCGCGGCCGGACAACCCGATGGACTCGGCGAGGGCGAGCAGACCGTCCCTGTCCAGGTGGCGCAGCGGCGGGTGGACACGGGTGTGGGCGGCGAGGTCCAGGCGCTGGTAACGGTCCAGGCCGGCGGTCAGCCGGGCAGTATCCAGCCAGCGCGCCTCGGGCAGCTCAAGCGGGCCGTTCTTCATTCGCTGCTCCCCGGCTGAGCCAGGTACAGCGGCCTGGACGCTGGTCTCGCGTGTTTGGGCAGCCTGGGCAGGCCGTCACTCTGAGCGGACCGGCCTGTCGCTGTCGCCGGTGCAGCGGACTGGGCGGCCCAGGCGATGGGGCGGATGCCGGTTGCGGAGCGGGTGGACAGGGCGGTCAGCGCGGTCAGCGCGGTCGGACGGATGGTGGCGGGTCGGTATGCCTTCGCGCCGCGCCGACGTCGGCTCAGGGTCCGGTGGCGGCCCAGGAAGGAAAGGACACGGACCATCAGTGCGAGCGCCACCAAGGCCGCGCACAGGCCGTATCCCCAGAGCACCCACGCGTGTGCCTTGCGCCCCGCCGTCAACCCGTGCGCCAGTGAGACCGGCCAGCAGAGGTACGCCATCGAGTGCAGCACCCGCCACAGCCAGGCGTGGCGGATGCCGGCGAACCAGCCGCGGAGCACGCCGGTGGCCGTGATCAGGACGAGCAGGTCGGTGGCGATGGTGCCCAGGCTCACCGCGAGGGCGGTGCCGCCGGTGAAGGGGGCCACGGCGGTCTGCGGAGCGGCGTGCCGCTCGACGACCTTGACCGCGATGTGGGTGGCGAGGAAGCCGAGCGCTGCGACGGCGCTCGCCCGGTGCACCGACTGAACGGCCACCCGCATACGGGGGGTCAACACCAGCCGGTCGGTGGCGGCGAGCCCGCACGTCACCACCGCGGTCAGCGAGAGCAGGGTGAAGACTCCGGCGAAGTAGTCCAGGAAGGCCATCATCCGGCTGGCCACTCCGGCCGACGCGGCGCCGGTCACAGGACGGGCGAGCAGAACGACACTGGACATGGGGCACCTTCTTCCTTGTATTCGGGTCACGCACCAGGCCGTGGCACGACCGGATCGGGGTTCGACATGCCCACGTCGGGAAAGGGGGCCGCCGGGAAGCACGGCATCGGCGGCGGACACGACAGGGTCATCGTTAGCCCGTACGGCAGTCTGATCACAATGGTCCCGGTACGGCCCAGGGTCGTAGCAAGGCTCGCGACGGCCTGGGTTTTCCCGGCACGGGGCGGCCTTTCTCATCCACGGCCGTGTGTAGTAGGCGCCGGGAGCTGCGTGACCAGACTCACCCGGGGAAGCCAAGGCCGTATCGAGATCCTGGGCCAGGCGATCACGAGCCTTGACTGAAGCTTCCCCTTGGTCGTGGACACCTGGAGACGGGGAGCTGAGGTTCCAGAGGAAGTAGCACCAGGTGGGAAGCCAGTACTCGAAGCGGAACTCGGAGGAGTTCAAGCGGACGCCATCGCGCTCGTCGACTCCTCGGGCAAGACGGTCACCACGGTTGGCCCAGGAACCCGGCATCAGCCCTGCGCTGGTCAGCTCGCCGCCCTGGCCACCGCCTCGGTCGGCCTTGGCCTGGCGGTACCAGCCGCGCGCAGAGCGTGAGGAAATGCGGCGACTGCGCAGGGAGAACCACGAACAGCAGCAGACGATCGAGGTCCTGAGAAACGCGACCGCCTTCTTCGTCAAGGAGAACGACCGGTGAGCGAGTTGTGCCCGTTCATCCACGCGGAGAAGGCGAACTACCCGATCACGCTGCTGTGCCGCGTGCTGCACGTGGCTCGCTCCTCCTACTGCGCCTGGCGCGAGGGCGAGGCCGCCCGTCGTGCCCGGCAGGCCGCCGACGACGCGCTCGCCCACGAGATCACCGTGCCGCACCTCGCCTCCCGTCGCACCTACGGCGTCCCACGCATCCACGCCGAACTGCACCGCCACGGGAGGCGGGTGAACCGCAAACGCGTCGCCCGCCTGATGCGCGAGCGCGACATCCGTGGCGTCACCCGGCGCAAACACCGCTCGCTGAGCCGGCTGGCCAAGAAGACGAGGCTGGCCCCGGCCCTGATCGGCGGCGACTTCCATGCCGAGCGCCCGGGCCCCAAGCTGGTCGGCGAGATCACCTGCCTGCCCACCGCCGAGGGCCGGCTCTGCCTCGCCTGCTGGCTGGACCTGGCCACCCGCGAGGTCGTCGGAGCCGGTCGCCGCCCTTGCCCGTTTCTCACAGGTCGCCGGCGGCGCGCACGGCATGTGGTCCCGCCCCGAGTTCGCGATGGCAGGCCTTGTTGAAGGCCTGGAGGTCGGCGATGCCCACTGTCGCGGCGATGGAGGGGATGGAGAGTGTGGAGGACTGGAGCAGATGGCGGGCGCGCTCCAGCCTCCGGCGCCGGACGTAGGCGATGACGGTGAGGCCTGTGTCCGCCCGGAACAAACGGGTCAGGTGTGTGTGCGAGACGCGGGCAGCGCGCGCGATGACGGGCACGGGCAGCGGCTCGGCAAGATGTTCCTCGATGTAGGCCTGCGCGGAGGTCACGACGGGATGCCGGTGCCGGGGTCGTTGGAGCCGGTCAGCTGGGTGATGTGCCAGAGAACCGTCCACACCTCGGCGGACGCGCGCGCGGCGGACACAGGCAGGGGGGCGACCGCATGCCTCAACAGGACGGCCACGAGCGGCCCTTCGGACCCGGCGTCCTGCATCAGAGGCACGGAGTGCCTGGGGCCGGCGGGCTGTACAGGTGCAGTTGCCACAGGTCGGGCAGCCGGAAGACTTCGTGCGCGGTGGAGGCCCCGTGCACGCCCACCCCGGCGTTCACCACCTCGGGCGGCTGATCCAGACACAAGGACACGCTCTCCATGGGGGTGAAAACCTACCAGTGACTGGTGATTACATCCCACGCGCAAGACCGGTTGACGTCCTAGCTTTGGCGCATGCCAACCACTAAACAGCTGCTCACCTCGATTCAGGTGGCACGCTTCGTCGCGCAGGGCTTTCTGCGCCTGGACGCGGTCGTGCCGCAGGAGCTGAACGACGAGGCCATCGCGACCTTGTCCTCGGGAATACCCGAGATCCCGTACGGCACAGCACTGTTCAAGGTCTGCCCGGTGACAACGGCGACTGGACGCAGTTCGACAACTTCGTCACCCAGCTCATCGGCGACATCAAGGCCAACAACATGAAGGTCCAGTGGGACCTGTGGAACGAGCCCGACGGCAAGGCGTTCTGGGGTGCCTCCCAGAGCCAGTACATGCAGATGTGGTCACGGTTCTACGCCCGCGTGCGGGAGGCACTCCCGGGCCAGCTCATCGTCGGCCCCAGCCTCGCCGGCCAGCCCAGCTCCTCCAGCAGTTGGTGGACCGCCTTCCTCAACCACGTCAAGGCCGACAACGTCGCTCCCGACATCTGGAGCTGGCACGACGAGCCGGGTGACCCCGTCACCGACGTGGGCCGCGCCAACGCCACCCTCGACGCCGCGGGCCTGCCCCACACCCGCCCGTACCAGATCAACGAGTACGCCACCTCATCCATGCAGAGCCCCGGTGGCGGTGCCTGGTTCATCGGCCGTCTGGAGCGGGCCGGCGCCGACGGCCTGCTCGGCAACTGGGCGTGGGGCACCAGCCTGCACGACTACGAGGCCGGCCTGCTCACCAAGAACGGCGCGGGCCAGTACCTGCCGCTGGGCGAGTGGTTCATGTACCGCTACTACGGCTCGCAGACCGGCAACATCGTCAACCTCGTCCCCGGCTCCGACATCGACGGCCTGGCCACCAAGGAGAACACCGCGAAGAACGCCAAGGTGCTGCTCGGCAGCAACGGCAACACCGGCAGCGTCACCGTCAACCTCACCGGCCTGGCTGCCACCTCGGTGGTGGAGAACGGCAAGGTCCGTGCGGTCGTCCAGCGAGTCCCCCACAACGACGGCGCCGCGGTGACAGGGCCGGAAAGGATCTCCGACACCACTCTGACGGTCAGCAACAACGCGGCCTCGGTGAGCCTCCCTTGGAGCAACGCCAAGGACGGCTACACCGTCACCCTCCTCCCGCCCACCAATACCACCACCTCCACCGTGGCGGTCAGCGAGAACAGCGGCCAGTGCCCGGACGACACCAACCTCAGCACCGCCAACGGCACGCAGTACCAGCAGTACAACTGCGAGGGCGGCTACCAGCAGATGCTCGACCTCAAGCCGGTGAGCGGCAAGGCCGATACCTACACCGTGGTCAACGAGCACAGCGGTAAGTGCCTCGACGTCTCCGGCGCCTCTACCGCAGACGGTGCCGCCGTCATCCAGTACATCTGCAACGGTGCCACCAACCAGCAGTTCACCCTCAACCCCGTCACGGCACTGGGCAACAGCAAGGACTACCAGTTGGTCGCCGCCCACAGCCGCAAGTGCGTCGACGTCTCCAACATCTCGACCACGGCCGGTGCGCTGGCCCACCAGTGGACCTGCGACCCGGTGAGCGCCCTCAGCACCAAGAAGAACCAGATCTGGCGCCTGCAGGGCCAGAGTTGACACCGGGCACATGGTGCCGGGCAGGGCATGTCCCTGCCCGGCACGCCGGTCGTTCAGCGCGTGCTGGTGTTGGTCCGGCGTCACTTCTGCCGAGTGGGAGTGCCGCCGAGGGCGGTGAGTGCCGCGTAGTACGCCGACTTCTTGTTGCCGCTGCCGTCGAAGAGCAGCGGTTTCTCTCCGGAGCGCCAGGAGTCCGTGTCCCGGATGCCCCATACGGTGATGCCGACGCAACGTGCGACGGTCATGCAGGCCCTCACCGTGTTCGCGTATGCGGTCGGCGGTGCCTGTGCGATGTCCAGTTCGGTGATCTGTACATCGACGCCGAGTGCGGAGAAGTTTGCCAGCGTGGAGCCGAAACTCGCGGGTGGGCCGCTGGTGCCGAAGTGGGCCTGGAAGCCGACGCAGTCGATGGGTACGCCCCGCGCCTTGAAGTCGTGGACCATGCGGTAGACGCCCTGCGTCTTGGCGCTGTTCCAGTCCTCGATGCTGTAGTCGTTGTAACAGAGCTTGGCCGACGGGTCGGCCGTGCGGGCTGTTCGGAAGGCCGTTTCGATGAAGCCGTCGCCCAGGACGTTCTGGAAGACGGAGGAACGGTGTTGTCCGCTGCCGCCGTCCGCGAAGGCCTCGTTCACCACGTCCCAGGAATGGATCCTCCCTTTGAAGTGGGTCATCTCCGCGGTGATGTGGTTGTTCATCACGCCGCGCAGGGTGTTGGCGTCGGTGATGGCACCCACCCAGCCGGGCAGCTGGGAGTGCCATACGAGGGTGTGGCCACGGACCTTCTGTCCGTGGGCCAGGGCATGGTTGACGATCTGGTCGGAGGGGCCGAAGTTGAACGAGCCCCGGGACGGCTCCGTGGTGTCCCACTTCATCTCGTTCTCCGGCGTGACCCTGTTGAACTCGCGGTCCAGGATCCCTGTGTAGGCACTGTCGTTGAGCTTGTGGGCCGCCACGGCGGTGCCGAAGTACCGGCCGGACTGGGCGGCTTGGGCGCCCAGGGTTGTGGCTCGGGCGGCGGGGGGAGCCGCGGTCGCGGTGCTGACCGACACGAGGGTGGCGGCGGCCAGCAGGCCCAGCAGGCAGACGCGGCGTGGGCCGGGTCGGTGCGGGTGCGTCATGGTTCTCCTTCGACGGTCGTGTGCGGACACGGATACATGGCGGCGATCAGGGTGTGGTCGGATCGAAACGCGGTGAGGGGGGAAGGGCGTCAGGCGGTGGTGCAAGAAACGCCGTTGAGGCTGAACAGGGTGGGGAGGGAGGTGTTGCCGGTGTGCGTGGCCTGGAAGCCGAAGGAGGTGGAGGCGCCGGGAGTCAGCGTGCCGCTGTAGCTGAGGTTTGTGGCGGCGACCTGGCCGGTGGCCGGAGTGAGGGAGGCGTTCCAGCTACTGGTCACGGTCTGGCCGGCGGGCAGGGGGAAGGCCAGGGACCAGCCGTTGATCGTGATCGAGCCCGTGTTGGTGAGGGTGATGTCCTCCGTCAGGCCGCTCTTCCAGGCATTGACCGCGCCGGCCACCTTGCAGGAGGCGCCCGGGGTGGGGGAGGAGCTGGTGCTGCCGCCGAGGGCGGTGACGGAGGCGGTGTACGCGGGCTTCGGCCGGTAGTTGGCGTCGTACATGGTGGCGGCGCCGTAGCCGGGGAAGGTGCCGGGGATCCAGGAGTCCGCGTCGCCGACGCCCCACTGGGTGATGCCCACGCAGCCGGTGACGGCCAGACAGGTGTTGATCACGGCGGCGTAGTCGCTCGCCTGCTGGGCGAGACTGGCGGAGCTCGCGGGGAGCTGGATGCGGTCGTCGAGCTCGGTGATGGCGACGTTGACGCCGAGAGCGGCGAACCGCTGGAGGTTGGCCTTGAAGGTCGAAGGGGCCTGGGCGAGGACGAAGTGGGCCTGGAAGCCGACGCCGTCCACCGGGACGCCTTGGCTCTTGAGCGACTTCACCAGGTTGTACATGGCGTCGCTCTTCGGGTTCTGGCCCTCGATGTTGTAGTCGTTCAGGTACAGCTTTGCGTTCGGGTCTGCGGCGCGTGCGGTGCGCAGCGCGTCGGCGACGAAGCCGCTGCCCATCGCGTTGTAGAAGGCGTCGGAGCGGAAGCTGCCGTCCTCGTTGAAGGGCTCGTTCACCACGTCCCAGGAGTAGAGCTTGCCCTTGTAGTGGGCCACCTCGTTGGTGATGTGGTTCTCCATGGCGGCCTTCACCTGTGCGGTGGGCAGGCTGTTCACCCAGGACGGGAGCTGGCTGTGCCACACCAGGGTGTGGCCGCGCAGCTTCATCGAGTTGGCCTGGGCGAAGGAGACGATCCTGTCGGCGGGGGCGAAGTTGAAGGTGCCCTGCGAGGGCTCGGTGGTGTCCCACTTCATCTCGTTGCCGGGGGTTAGCGTGCCGAACTGACTGCCGGCGACGGCGGTGAGTGCGGAGTTGTTGAGGTCGCCCTGGGTCATGGCGGTACCGAAGTAGATGCCCTTCGCCTCGGCGAGCGAGCGCAGGCTGGTATCTGCGGCGCCGGCCTGGCCGGTGGGCTGCAGTGTGGCGGCGGCCAGGGCTGCGACTGCGGTGACTGTGGCGGCGCCGAAGGCGCGCCGGGATTGCCTGGGGCGGGGGAGGCGGAGCGTCCGGACTGACACCGGCGTGGTCCTTTCTCTGTGAGGGAAGAGACGGACGTGCGGTGGGGCGTGGAACGCGGACCGTACGGAGAGACGAGTCGAAAGTTTCGGATCATCCGCCGATTCAGTCGGTGACCCTAGAGCCGGGGTGATGCTCCGTCAACCGTTCGGGACCGTGTTTGTGGTGGGGCGGTGCTGCTTCGCTCGACCAGGCTGGTGGCCAGGTCCACCCGCAGGGTGCCGGGCCGGGTGCCTCGGGCGAGGTCGATCACCATGCGGGTGGCGACCTCGGCCATTTCGGTCAGGGGTTGGCGGACGGTGGTGAGTGGAGGGCCGACCCAACGGGCCAGCGGCAGATCGTCGAAGCCGACCACGCTGAGGTCCTCCGGGATGCGCAACCCCATTTCACGGGCGGCCTCGTAGAGCCCGAGGGCCTGCAGGTCGTTCCCCGCGAACACGGCGGTCGGCCGGTCGGGCAGGCCCAGCAGTTCCAGCCCGACCCGGCGACCGGCCTCGTGGTGGAAGTCGCCGTCGCGGACCAGCTCCGGCTCGTACGCGATGCCTGCCATGTCGAGGGCCGCCCGGTAGCCGTCGGCTCGGGCCCGGCTGCACATCATCCGGGCCGGCCCGCCGAGCAGGCCGATCCGGCGGTGGCCGAGGTCGAGCAGGTGCCGGGTGGCGGCCAGGCCGCCGTCCCAGTTGGTGGTGCCGACGGCGGGCACCCCCTGGCCGGGGTCGCCGGCCGGGTCCATCACCACGAACGGGATGTCACGGCCGGCCAGTTGTTCCTGCTGGGAGCGGTCCAGGCCGGACAGGACCAGGAGGACGCCGGCGGGGCGACGGGCGAGCACTCCGTCCATCCAGGACTGGCCGGGGGTGAGCCGCCCGGAGGACTCCGAGAGGACGATGCTCAGTCCCTCGTCGCGCGCCACGTTCTCGACGCCGCGGATCACCTCCATCGCCCAGACGCTCTCCAGCTCGTGGAAGACCAGTTCAAGCAGCGGGCTGTTCTGGATGCCGCGCCGCCGCCGGTAGCCGTGTCGGCGCAGCAGCTCCTCGACCCGCTCCCGGGTGGCCTGGGCGACATCGGCCCGGCCGTTGAGGACTTTCGAAACAGTCGGGGCTGAGACCCCCGCCTCCTGCGCGATCTCGGCGAGCGTCGCGGCTCTGGTCACGAACTCCTCCTGCACTGCCCTGCTGGGCGAACGTCGCTGTGGGTGGTCGACGGCACGGATGCTAGCCGGTCGGCCGGTCGGATCGGATCCCGCCAGCACTCTTGACGGCCGCCGGGGGTGGTCCTAGTTTTCCCACAACATTCGCCACGTAGTCCGAAACATTCGAATGATGGGCAGGGTATGGGATCGAGATTCGCCGCGATCGCCGCGGCCAGCGCACTCGTCCTGGGCATGACCGCGGCGTGCGGATCGGGTGGCGCCTCCTCCGACGCGGGATCCGGGACGATCCACGTGATGGTCTACGGCGACGCCACCAACAAGGTCGAGAAGCAGATCGCCGAGACCTTCAACAAGACCTCCAAGGTCAAGGTGGTGCTCGACACCGTCCCCGGCGCGGACTACCAGCAGAAGCTGCAGACCGTCATCAACACCCCGCATGCCCCGGACGTCTTCTTCAACTGGGGCGGCGGCTCCATCAAGCCCTTCGTGAAGGCCGGTCTGCTGCTTCCGTTGGACGGCTTCATCGCCAAGGACCCGGGATTGAAGAGCAACTTCCTGCCGTCCGTGTTCAACTCGGCCGTCGTGGACGGCAAACCGTACGGGGTGCCGATGCGCGGTACCCAGCCGGTGCTGCTGTTCCACAACAAGAAGGTGCTGGCGGACGCCGGCCTGACTCCGCCGCGCACGTGGGACGAGCTGGTCGCTGCCACCAGGGCACTCAAGGCCAAGGGCATCACTCCGATCGCGCTCGGCGGCGGCGACCAGTGGCCCACCCTGATGTGGTTCGAGTACCTCTACGACCGGATCGGCGGGCCCGGACTGTTGCAACGGGCAGTGGGCGGCGACCGGGAGGCCTGGGCGAGCGAGGACAGCCGCAAGGCGCTGGCCGCCGTCAAAGACCTGGCCGACTCCGGAGCGTTCGGCAGGAGCTTCGACTCCGTCAAGTTCACCGACGGCGGCTCCCCGGCCCTGGTGGCCAAGGGCCGGGCCGCCTTCGAACTCATGGGCTCCTGGTACTACTCCACCCAGCAGGACGCCAACCCGGACTTCGCCGAGTCGGGCCTCGGGTACACCGGCTTCCCCACGCTGAACGGTGGCAAGGGCGACCCGGCCGACGTGGTCGGCAACACCAACAACTTCTACTCGGTGCTGAAGAAGACCAAGCACCCCGAGGCCGCTGCCGCCTTCCTGAAGCTGATGTACTCCGAGGAGTTCGTCAAGGCTCAGCTCGCCGTGGGCAACCTGCCCACCACCGTCCACACCGTCGACTTCCTCGACACCGCGGCCAGCCCCGCGTACTCCAAGTACCAGTACGAACTGGTCAAGGCCGCCCCCTCGTTCCAGCTTTCCTGGGACCAGGCCTACCCGCAGAGCGCGTCCACCCCGATGCGCACCGCCATCCAGCAGTACGTCGACGGCAAGATCGATGCCGACGCCTTCATCAAGGCCATGCAGGCCTTGCCCACCTCATGACGCGTGCCCCGAAGTCCGCCGCGGGCGTGGCCCGTCCGGGCTTCGCCTGGGCGGCGCCCGCAGCGGTGTTCTTCCTGCTGTTCGCGATGGCGCCGCTGGTCCTGGTCGCCGTGCTCTCCTTCGCCAACTGGGACGGCATCACCGAGCCGCACTTCAACGGTCTGGACAACTGGGTCGCGCTGATCCACGACCCGGTGATGAGCCAGTCGGTCTGGACCACGCTGCTGCTCACCGCCCTCGGCGTGCTCACCCAGACACCGGTCAGCCTTCTGCTCGGGGTGTGGGCCGCCGGACACCAGCGCAACCGGGCCGTGCTCTCGGCGGTCTACTTCGTACCGCTGCTCCTTTCGGCGACCGCCGTGTCCGTGGTGTGGCGAGCCGTCCTGGACCCCAACTTCGGTGTGCCCGCCCAACTGACATGGCTGTTCGGTGACGGCAACCTGCTGGGCAGCCGCAGCGGCGCGCTCGCGGTGCTCACCTTCGTGGGGGTGTGGCAGTTCACCCCGCTGCACGCACTGATCTACCAGGGCGGTGCCCGAGCCATCCCCCAGGTGCTCTACCAAGCTGCCGCGGTCGACGGGGCGGGCACCGTCCGGCAGTTCATCCACATCACCCTGCCGCAACTGCGCAACACTGTCATCACCTCGATGGTGCTGATGGTGGTCGGCGGACTCACCACCTTCGACACGGTGCTGATCCTCACCCAGGGCGGCCCCGGCACCGACACCACCGTCAGCGCCTTCTACATGTACCAAAAGGGCTTCAAGAGCTACGACTTCGGGGCCGCGTCTGCCATCGCCCTGGTCCTGGTGGTCGTCGCCACCCTCGTCTCGCTGGCCGTAGTCAAGTTCTCCGGCTACGACCGGATGCGCGGCACGGCGGAGGGCCTGTGATGCGCGGACGCCCCAACTACCTTGCAGGCTTCGGCTCGTTGATCTGGCTGCTGCTTGTCGGCCTACCGCTGTACGTACTGCTGCTGGCCACCCTCCGCACCCGCGCCGACTACTCCACCGAGGGCCCGCTCGGTCTGCCGGCCCAGTGGACCCTGCGGAACTATCTCACCGACCTGTCCAACGGCTTCGGCCGGGACTTCCTCAACACCCTGACCGTCACCGCCAGCGTGGTCGCGATCGTGCTGCTGGTCGTCCCGCCGCTCGCGTACGCCATCGTACGAGCCCGGGGCCGCGCCACCGGCTGGGTGTTCCGGCTGTTCCTCCTCGGCCTGGCGATCCCCGCGCAGGCGGTGATCGTCCCGATGTTCTACCTGATCAGTAAGGCCGGGCTCTACGACCACCTGATCGGTGTCATCCTGCCGACCGCCGCCTTCTGCCTCCCGGTCTGCACCCTGGTCCTCACCGGTGCCATGCGCGACATCAGCCCCGAGCTGTACGAGGCGATGGCGATGGACGGCGCCTCCCCGGGCCGGGTCTTCCGGCAACTGGTGCTGCCGCTGTCCAAGGGGGGCTTGTCCTCCATCGTGGTCTTCGCCGCCCTCCAGGCGTGGAACGGCTTCCTGTTCCCGCTCATCCTCACCCAGTCCGACTCCACCAAGGTCATCACCCTCGGCCTGTACGAGTTCCAGACCGAACACGGCGCCGACGTACCCGGACTGCTCAGCGCCGTGGTGCTGTCCATGCTCCCCATCCTTGTCGTCTACCTGTTCGCCCGCCGCGCCCTCGTCCAGGGCCTGATGGGCGTGGGAGGAAAATGAGCGCCATCCCGCCCCCCGCCCCGGACGGCGTTCCCGCCTGGCGGGACACCACGCTCACGCCGCAGGCCCGAGCCGACGCCCTGATCGCGGTCATGACCCTGCGGGAGAAGGCAGCCCAGCTGATCGGCGTCTGGGTCGGTGCCAGCGACGAGGGGGGTGAAGTCGCCCCGCACCAGCACGAGATGGAGGATCCGCCCGACCTGGACACCCTGCTGCCGTACGGGCTCGGCCAGTTGACCCGCCCCTTCGGTACCGCACCGGTCGATCCGGCGCTCGGCGCCCTCTCGCTGGTGCGCACCCAGCGCCGGATCGTCGCAACCAACCGCTTCGGCATCCCCGCCCTGGCTCACGAGGAGTGCCTGGCCGGCTTCGCCGCCTGGGGCGCCACCGCCTACCCCGTGCCCCTGTCCTGGGGCGCCGCCTTCAACCCGGCACTGGTGCGGCGGATGGCCGCCGCGATCGGCCGCGACATGCGGGCCGTCGGTGTGCACCAGGGACTGGCGCCGGTCCTCGACGTGGTGCGCGACGCCCGCTGGGGGCGGGTCGAGGAGACCATCGGCGAGGACCCGTATCTGGTCGCCACCATCGCAACGGCCTACGTCCAGGGCCTGGAGGCGGCCGGGATCGTCGCCACCCTCAAGCATTTCGCCGGGTACTCCGCCTCCCGCGCCGGACGCAACCTGGCTCCCGTCTCCATGGGGCCGCGCGAACGCGCCGACGTCGTCCTGCCGCCGTTCGAGATGGCCGTCCGCGAAGGCCGCCCCCGCTCGGTCATGCACGCCTACACCGATACGGACGGCATCCCCAGCGCCGCCGATGAGGCCCTGCTCACCGGGCTGCTCCGGGACACCTGGGGTTTCACCGGAACGGTGGTCGCCGACTACTTCGGCATCGCCTTCCTCAAAACCCTGCACGGCGTCGCCGAGGACTGGAAGGAGGCCGCCGCCCTGGCTCTGACCAGCGGCGTCGACACCGAACTGCCGACCGTGAAGGCCTACGGGCAGCCCCTGCTCGACGCCGTCGCCGCCGGCCTCGTCCCGGAGGGCCTGATCGACCGGGCGCTGCGCCGGGTGCTCGTCCAGAAGGCCCAACTCGGCTTGCTGGACCCGGACTGGGACCCCGTGCCCGACGCCCTCACCGACACCGACCCGAGCGAACCGGCGGCGTTGCGCGGCACGGTCGACCTCGACCCGTCCGCCAACCGAGCCCTCGCCGCCGAACTCGCCGAACAGGCCGTGGTACTGCTGCGCAACGACGGCCTGCTGCCGTTGCGCGCCCCCGCCCGGATCGCGTTGATCGGCCCCAACGCCGACGAACCGACCGCAGTCCTGGGCTGCTACGCCTTCCCGGTGCACGTGGGCGGCCAGCACCCCCAGGTGCCGCTCGGCATCGAACTCCCCACGCTGAGCGAGGCGTTGCGGGCCGAGTTCGCCGGGAGCGAGGTGCGGACGGTGTGCGGGGTGGCCGTCGACGGCGAGGACACCGGGGGAATCCCGGAAGCGGTCCGTGCCGCTCGGCAGGCCGATGTAGTGGTGCTGGCCCTCGGTGACCGGGCGGGCTTGTTCGGCCGAGGCACCAGCGGCGAAGGCTGCGATGCTGAATCTCTCGAACTTCCTGGTGTTCAGGGAGAGTTGCTTGAAGCGTTGCTGGACTGCGGCACTCCGCTCGTGGTCACCTTGTTGGCCGGGCGTCCGTACGCGCTGGGACGCGCGGTGCGCGAGGCTGCGGCGATCGTCCAGTGCTTCTTCCCCGGTGAGGCTGGCACACAGGCTGTGGCGGGCGTGCTGAGCGGACGGGTCAACCCGTCCGGGCGGCTGCCGGTCAGTATCCCCGCGCATCCCGGTGTCCAGCCGACGACGTACCTGGCCGCGCGGCTTGCCCAGGCGAGCGGTGTCTCCAGCGTCGACCCGACACCCGCCTACGGATTCGGACACGGGCTCGGCTACAGCGAGTTCATCTGGTCGGGTTTGGCGATGGAGATCGGCGAGACCGGCACCGACGGCGAGTTCCGGCTGGCCTTCGAACTGCGCAACGTCGGCGGACGGGTGGGCAGCGAGGTCGTACAGCTGTACCTGCACGATCCGGTCGCGAGCGTGGTGCAGCCGGTGCAGCGGCTGATCGGATACCGGCGGATCGAGCTGGCGGCGGGCGCCGGGTGCCGCGTGGAACTGGCAGTCCCCGCCGACCTGGCCTCCTTCACCGGCCGCAGCGGCCGTCGGATCGTGGAACCGGGCACGCTGGAACTACGGATCGCCGCCTCCAGCACCAATGCCCGCTTCGCCGTACCGCTGCGCCTGAGCGGCCCGGTCCGCTCGCTCGACCACACCCGCCGCCTCCACCCGACCGTCACCGTGCAGGTTCTGCCTACGGCCGAACCCGGTGTGACGCCGATGAGTTGAGGGCGATGGGCCGGGCAGGGCCGTTGCTCTGAGGCAACAGCCCCGCCCGGTAAGGTGTCGGCGTCCCCAGCGTTGGTGCCCGGGTGAGGCGCACCCGGTGTGGTTTTCCGTCGCTCAGGAGCAGAGCACGCCGTTCAGGGTGTATCGCGTGGGTGCCGCGTTGGTTCCCGAGTACGTCGCCTGGAACCCGACACGCGTGCTGCCGCCGGGCGCCAGAGCGGCGTTCCAACCGGCGTCGTGGGCCGTCACCGCGGAGCCCGACTGACTCACCGTGGCATTCCAGGCACTGCTGATCCGCTGGTCGCCCGCGAAGCTCCACCCCAGCGTCCAGCCCGAGACCGCCGACGCCCCGGTGTTCTTCACGGTCACCGTCGCGGTGAACCCGTTGCCCCAGGAATTGTCGACCCGGTACGTCACCGCGCAGGCTGCCGCCGCGTCGTCGTCAACCTCGGTTGCCGCGAACGTCGCCGACCGCACCCCCGGCCCGGCGACAGTGAACGTCGCGCTGCCCGAGACGGTGTCGGCGTCCTGCGCGGCGGACACCGAAACCTGCTGCGGGGTCGCCCAGTCGGCCGGTGTGAACACCAAGGTCGTACCCGTCGTCGCGGCCAGATCCTGGTCGCCGGAGCTCCGGGCCACGGTCACGGTGACGCTCTGCGCCGGCGCGGCCGAGAGCCGTACCCCGACCGCCGCCGAGCCGCCCTCCGGGACGGCCACCGCCGCCGGTGTCACCCGCACCTCGGGCACCGCCGGGGTTCCGTGCCGCTCCGCCGCGAAGGCCGCAAGCCATGCCAGCGAGGCGTTCCAGTTGATCGCCACCTCGTTGGTTGAGTACGAGCCGATGTCGTCCACGTAGCACGCCGCCGGCGCGCAGCCCGGGAGCTTGGCCTTGGCCACCGGATCCTCCAGACCCGCGTTCGGGCCGCCCGCGAAGGAGCCGGCCGGCGGATGCGGCAGCGAGGCGTCGTTCTGGTGCGCCCAGAAGCGGTGGTGCTGGTTCTCGGAGGAGTGCTCGCCGTAACCGGTGACGTAGGAGAGGTCGAGGGCATTGTGGCCGAGGAGGTAGTCCATCGATTCCAGCGCTCCCGCGCGGTATTTCTGCCGACCGGTCAGCTCGTAGGCGACGGCCAGAATCATCGCGTTGTTGGCGACGGAGCCGTTGGAGCCCCAGGTGTAGCCGGTCGCGGGGATCGGTACGGCGTAGCCCTGGCCGGCCATGGTGGCGAGGTAGCCGTCTGCGGCCGAGGTCAGTAGGCCGCGCACCCGGGTGAGGTCGTCGGCCGGCAGGTCGACGCCGGGGACGGTGACGAGGGTGATCCGGCCGAGCGTCGCGGTGCCGCCCCACCAGAATCCGCCGGCCGGTTCGGTGTGGTGCGGGGAGGCTGTCACCGCGTCCCGGTACTGCGACTCGCCGGTGGTGGCGAGGAGTTCGGCCGCGGCCCAGTAGAACTCGTCCGAGACGTCGGCGTCCTCGTATGCGCCGCCGCCGGTGTTGTCGGTCGCCGGGGCGAGCACGTTCGGGTTGGCCTTGGCGGCCGCCCAGGCGCGTCGGGCGGCGTCGAGGCAGCGTGCGGAGAAGGCCGCGTCGTACGGTGCGTACACCCGGGCGCACTGCGCGGCTGTGGCCGCCAGGTTGAGCGTGGCCGCGGTGGACGGGCTGTGCAACTCGCGTTGTTTGTCATCGAGTTCGGGGCGGGTCGGCAACGCGGTCCACTCGGCGTCGTGCACCTTGTGGAAGGCCATTCCGGCCATCGGTCTGCCTGCCGGGACCTGCATCCGCAGCAGGAACTCCAGCTCCCAGCGGGCCTCGTCCAGCACGTCCGGTATCCCGTTGCCGCGCTCCGGCACGCGTAGCGTCGAGTCGCCGAGCGCCGCGTCACCGCCCGCACGCCGGGCCCGTTCGAAGGAATTGACGAGCTCCCAGACGGATATGCCACCGTTGACCACGTACTTGCCCTGGTCGCCCGCGTCGTACCAGCCGCCGCGCACGTCAAGGTGGTAGTCGCACACGTCGGCCTGGCAGGGGACGCTGGTGTCCCCCTTGTTCGGGGCCACGCCCAGGTGCCCCGCGGGGCGGGTGTAGGCGCTGCCCGCGAGGCCGGCTTCGATCGGGATACCGCTGCGCTGCTGGTAGAAGAACGACATGCTGTCGGCGCGCAGCCCGTCGTACAGCGATGCGGAGATGTCGAACGGGTGGCTGGCCCGACCGTCGACGACCAAGGTGAAGCCGGCGCCGGAAGCGGTGTACGCGCCGAAGTCCACCAAGTGCGTGGACTGGCCGGATGCCTCGTCGGCGCCGTGCAGGGTGGTGGTGCCCGAGGCGACCACCGTGCCGGAGGAGTCGCGCAGCTGCCAGGGAAGCGGCCCGGTCGCGGAACTGACCACGGTGGCCCGCTTGGGGCCGTCGGGCAGGTAGCCGAGCTGGTTGACCCGGACTTGGACGTCGGCGGCTGCCTCGGTGGCTGCGGCGGCGGAGTGCGCAGGAAGCGCGGCGGCGGTCAGGCCGCCGGTGGCCAGGGCGAGGGCGGCGAGCGCGGTGACCGCATGACGCAACATGCCGCGGGCGGAGGTGGCAAGGGGCACTGATGAGGCCTTCCTGGGGTGGGGGAGGCTTGGGCGAAATGAGAGATGGGAGCGCTCCCAATCCATCAAGCCAGCCGTGCGAAGTTCACGTCAAGACCGCGACCCGAAGAGGCAGTTGACCCCCATCGGTGAAGCGGATGCGGGTCAACTGCTGTCCTCCGTCACGGGTGGGCGGGGCTGGGTGAGCTCGTGGGGGGGCAGGAGGTGCTGCAGGGGGTGCCGTTCAGGCCCTGGGGTCGGCGCTGCTGGTGTTGACCGTGGAGGAGAACGAGGTCACGGCGAGGCCGGCGCCGTTCTGCCAGGGCTCGAAGCCCGCCTGAATGCTGGTCAGGTACCAGCTGTTCTGCGCCAGCCCTCGGGAGACGGCCTGCCGGGCGAAGTCCATGACATCGAAGCTCCAGCCGGCGATCGCTGACGGTGCGACGAAGGTCAGCACGTCATTGGAGCCGTTGTTGCCGGACCACACCTGCCACGGGCGGCCAGCCACGGTCGCTGTGCCGACCTGCGAGCCCACGGGCTGGACGGGGCCGACTTTGTTGAACCAGATCATGATCTCGGTCCGGTTGACTCCGTCGGTACGGGGCGTGGGATCGAGCCAGATGTCGTACGCGGCGTCGTACACCGCGTTGTTCACATAGCTGTAGGAGACGCTGGTGGGCGAGCCGGCGATGGTGCTGAGCCGGGCGGGCAGGTGGGTGCCGGGCGAGCAGTTGGTGTAATGGCAGCCGTTGTAGAGGGACGGGTAGGACTTCGGGGCGCCGGCCGTGGGGACCGACCCGTCGGCCCGGGTGATCCTGAATCCCGAGGCGGTAGTGGTGATGCACTGGGCCTGACTGGTGCCCCAGCGGTTGTTCTGAGCGACGTAGCGGCCCTGGACCGTCGTCGAGCCGAACTGTTCGCAGAGAGTGGTGTCGGCCTGTGCCACCGAGGCGGTGGTCAGCAGTGCGGCCAGCGAGATGAGCGCGGTGAGCAACGCGCCCAACAGGCCCCGCGTGCCACGGGCACGGTGTGGTGACGGTCGCATGTGGATCCTCTCCGAAGGTGTGGGGCGAGGGCAGGAGCGTGGGAGCGCCGGGGCCGGCTCCTGGGTAGGGACCGGCCCCGGCGGAGCGGGCCGGCCGGTTACGGCAGCGGCGGATAGGCGTTCTGCATCAACTGCTGGAACTGGGCCGAGAACCAGTGCCCGCCCAGCGGCGCGTTCGGCAGGGCGCCGGAGGGGTTGTTGTTGTTACGGGCGTTGCCGCCGTAGGTGGGGTCGCACATCCGGTCGAAGCCCTTGCCCTCGTCGTTGGGGATGTCCGAGCTGGCTCCGTCCGACTCTCCCGGGGGTTTCACCCACACGTAGGCGTCGATCCCGGCGGCCGGCGCGGCGGTGGGCCGTTCGCCGATTCCGGCGCCGCTCTGGTTGCACCAGTTGCCGACGTGGATGCGCCGGTCGATGCGGCCGCCGTTGACGTAGTTGTCGACGGAGGTCTGCGGGCCCGGCGCGCTGGGCCGCGCCGAGCCGCCCCACCCGTCGCGGGACGTGTCGATCAGCATCCCGGTGCCGGAGCTGAAGCCGGCCGCGATGACCTTGTCGCGCAACCCCTGGGCGTAGGACTGCTCGTCCGCGTACTGGTTCCAGTCCAGCCACTTGGCCTGGCGCACCGTCTGCCCGTTCACACTGTCGGTGATCTTGAAGTACGGCTCCTTGACAGGTCCGTAGTTCGCGGTGTTGACGATGAAGCCGGCCACGTCGTTCACGCTCGCGCCGTTGGTGGTGGCGACCTTGGCGAACTCCTGGGCGGCCGGGCCCAGATTGGTGTCCCAGCCGAGCCAGCCGTGGTGGCCGGCGTCGATGTAGTTGTAGACATTCGGGATGGCGCCGAGCTTGCTCAGGGCGTAGCTGACGCCCTTCTCGTAGTTGCCGTTGCTCTTCATGGTCACGCAGGCGTCGGTGGTGGTGTTGGTGCCGCCGGCGTTGGTGACCAGGTTGGGGAGCGAGTCGGGTTCGATCACGGTGGCGATCCTGAGGCCCGCGTAGGCCGGGTCGGAGAGGATCGAGGCGATGGGGTCGATGTACTGGGACTTGTACTTGTCGATGTCATTCGGGCCGAGTTCGCCGTTGGAGGCGAGGGCAGCACAGTCGCGTCCGGGCAGGTCGTAGATGACCAGCTGAACGACCAGGTCGCCGGAGCCCTTCTGCTTCAGGGCTTCGTTCAGGTGGGCGCGCAGACCCATGCCGCCGCTCACGCCGTTGATGGTGGCTATGCGGTCGAGCCAGACTGCGGTGGGCTGGTCGGCGATGCGGCTGCCGCCCGGTTCGGCGGCCGCCTTCGCCGACCACGCCGGGTTCACATACATCTTGGCACCGGCGTACGGATTGTCGACCCGGCTGCCGCTGTTGCCGCCACCGCTGCCGCCGTCGTCGACGTTGCAGGTGACGCCGTCGAGCGTGAACGTGCTGGGGATGGCATTGGCGCCGCTGTAGGAGGCGTTGAAGCCGAAGCTCACCGAACCGCCGGTTGCCAGGACACCGTTGTAGCTCTCGTTGGCGGCGGTGACGCCGGTGCTGCTCTGGCTGACGTTCGCGCTCCACCCGCTCGTGACCTGCTGGTTGCCGGCATACGACCACTTCACCGACCAACCCGACTTTGCCGCCGCGTTGTTGGTGACGGTCACGGCGGCGGTGAAGCCGGTGCTCCACTGGTTCTGCACCTTGTAGTCGACGGTGCAGGGGGTGGCTGTGGCCGCGGCGTCGGCCGATGGGACGGAGAGCGCGGTCGCGGAGGCCCCGGCAACCAACGTCAGGGCAGCGAGCAGTGATGTTCTGGTGCGACTCATGAGGGTGGGTTTCCTTCTGTTTCCGTGGGATCTACGGGTGGACAGCGCGCAAGTGGCCGCGAGGCGGCTGACGTACGGGGTGGGTGTGCCTGCGTGGCCGGCGATCAGGGCCCCTGCGCGTCAGTTCCTGGCTGAGGTCGCCGGAGTGCGCGGGCCCGTCGCTCATGAGGACGGTCTTCGCGGCAGCCTCGCGTATCGACGTCCCTGTTCGCCCTGTTGGTCTTCACGGAGCTCCGCGAGCCGGTGCCCCACCGGCCGGTGACCGAGTACTCCACCATGCCGGGCGGGGTGACTTTCGCGGCCGTCACCACGGGCAGGCCGGACCGCCCACGAGTACGAGCGCACTGGGTGGCTAAGAGATGTGAACACGGGGGGTGTCGCATGAGCGACTCCTTGCAGCTTGCCGCGCCGTAACCGGCGCGTCGACTGAATGGAACCGCTCCCACTGGTGCGAAGGAACGTAACGCCCGTTGGCGTAAATGCCCAGAGGCGCGACCTGACTTTCTCTCAAATGAACGCGCGAACGCTTTCGACTCTTCACACACCTTGACCGCACGCGGGGCCATCTCCACTATGGGAGCGCTCCCACTGGGTTCAAGACCTGAATTCTCCCTAGCTGCAAAGCGCAAGCCGCAAGGAGGAACCAGTACATGGATCCCGGACACAGGCGCAGATCCGTACGGCGGGTGTGGACCGCCGCCCTCGCCGCGCTCGCCTTACCCCTGACGATGCTCGCCGTCGGCACCACCACCGCGCATGCGGTGGCCGTCCGGTGCAGCGTCGACTACAAGACGAACGACTGGGGCTCCGGCTTCACCGCCGACCTCACGATCACCAACCGCGGCACCGACACCATCGACAGCTGGACCCTGACGTATGCCTACGGCGGTAACCAGAAACTCGCGAACGGATGGAACGGCACCTGGTCCCAGTCCGGGCAGACAGTGACGGTGAAGGACGCCGGGTACAACGCGAAGATCGCCGCCGGCGCCGCCGTCTCCACCGGCGCGCAGTTCACCTACAGCGGCGCCAACACCGCGCCCAGCAGCTTCGCGGTCAACGGCACCACCTGTGCCGGTGCGCACCAGCCGCCCGTCACCGTGCTCACCAGTCCGAGTGCGGGCGCGATCTACACGCAGGGGGACGCGGTTCCGCTCGCGGCCACCGCGGCGGCCGCCGACAACGCGACCGTCAGCAAGGTGGAGTTCTACGACGACACGACCCTGCTGGGCACGGACACCAGTCCGCCCTTCACGTTCTCGGCCTCCAACTTGGCCGCGGGGAGTCATTCCCTGCTGGCGAAGGCGTACGACAGCCTGGATGCCTCAGCGGAATCGACCCCGGTCGGCATCATGGTCGCCTCGGGACCCGCGGTCGTGGCCTCGCCCCCTCAACTCGCCGTACAGCAAGGAAAGTCGGGCACGTTCTCGGTGAAGCTGTCGAAGCAGCCGAGCGCGAACGTGACAGTGGGCGTCGCTCGCACAGACGGCAACCCGGGCCTGTCCGTTTCCAACGGCTCGTCGCTGGCCTTCACCCCGTCGAACTGGAGCACCGCGCAGTCGGTGACCATCGCGGCGGACTCCTCCGGCACGGGCAGCGCGACGTTCACCGCCTCGGCCGCCGGCCACAGCAAGGCGACGGCCACCGTGACGGAGCTGCCCGCGTCGAAGACGTACGACGCCCGCTTCCTGGACCTGTACGGGAAGATCACCAGCCCGGCGAACGGCTACTTCTCACCCCAAGGCATCCCCTACCACTCGGTCGAGACGCTGATCGTCGAGGCCCCGGACCAGGGCCACGAGACCACGTCGGAGGCCTACAGCTACCTCATCTGGCTGCAGGCGATGTACGGCAAGGTCACCGGTGACTGGTCGAAGTTCAACGGCGCGTGGGCCCTCATGGAGAAGTACATGATCCCCACGCACGCGGACCAGCCCACCAACTCCTTCTACAACGCCTCGAAGCCGGCGACGTACGCGCCCGAGGAGGACACGCCGAACGAGTACCCGGCGAAACTGGACACGTCGGTGCCGGTGGGGTCGGATCCGATCGCGGGCGAGCTGAAGTCCGCGTACGGCACGGACGACGTCTACGGCATGCACTGGCTCCAGGACGTCGACAACGTCTACGGCTACGGTGACACACCGGGCGGCACCTGCGAGGGCGGACCGACCCAGAGCGGGCCGTCGTTCATCAACACCTTCCAGCGCGGCCCGCAGGAGTCGGTGTGGGAGACGGTGCCCCAGCCGACCTGCGACGCCTTCAAGTACGGCGGTACGAACGGATACCTTGACCTGTTCACCGGTGACAATTCCTACGCCAAGCAGTGGAAGTACACCGACGCCCCGGACGCCGACGCGCGCGCGGTGCAGGCCGCGTACTGGGCGGACGTGTGGGCCAAGGCTCAGGGCAAGGGCGGCGACGTCACCGCGACCGTCGGCAAGGCCGCGAAGATGGGTGACTACCTGCGCTACGCGATGTACGACAAGTACTTTAAGAAAGTCGGCAACTGCGTCGGGCCGTTCACCTGCCCTGCCGGGATCGGGAAGGATTCCTCGCAGTACTTGCTGTCCTGGTACTACGCATGGGGCGGCTCCACCGACACCAGCGGCGGCTGGGCCTGGCGCATCGGCTCCAGCCACGCGCACGGCGGATACCAGAACCCGCTGGCCGCCTACGCGCTCAGCTCCAACGCAGACCTGAAGCCCAAGTCGGCCACAGGGGCTGCCGATTGGGGCACATCACTGACCCGGCAGCTGGAGTTCTACCGCTGGCTGCAGTCGGACGAGGGCGCCGTCGCGGGCGGTGCGACGAACAGCTGGGCGGGCCGTTACGCGGCACCGCCGACCGGGAAGTCGACGTTCTACGGCATGTACTACGACGAGCAGCCCGTCTACCACGACCCGCCGTCCAACCAGTGGTTCGGCTTCCAGGCATGGTCGATGGAGCGCGTCGCCGAGTACTACCAGCAGACCGGGAACGCCAACGCCAAGGCGGTCCTCGACAAGTGGGTCACGTGGGCACTGTCCAAGACCACGATCAACCCGGACGGCACCTACCGGATCCCCTCCACACTCCAGTGGTCGGGTCAGCCCGACACCTGGAACGCCTCAAGTCCCGGTGCCAACAGCGGACTTCACGTCACCGTCGCCGACTACACCAACGACGTCGGCGTGGCGGCCGCATACGCCAAGACCCTGACGTACTACGCCGCCAAGTCCGGTGACACGGCGGCGAAGACGACGGCGAAGGCGCTGCTTGACGGTATGTGGAACAACTACCAGGACGGCCTGGGCATCGCGGTCCCCGAAACCCGCGCCGACTACCGCCGCTTCGGCGACACGGTGTACGTGCCGAGCGGCTGGAGCGGCAAAATGCCGAACGGCGACGCGATCAACTCCTCGTCCACCTTTGCCTCGCTGCGGTCCTTCTACAAGAACGACCCGGCCTGGTCGAAGATCGAGGCGTATCTGGCGGGCGGGGCAGCGCCCTCCTTCACGTACCACCGGTTCTGGGCGCAGGCGGACATCGCCATGGCCATGGGCTCGTACGCCGAGCTGCTCGAGTAGCTCCGCCGAGCACAGCGCGTGGGCGCCCGCCCGTAGGGCGACGAAGCAACTGGGCCGGGTGGAGTCCATCCGCGCAGGGCCGCCCGGCCTCTCCTTGCCTCAACGAGTGACGAAGACCCGTACGTCCCAGGCGCCCAGGGAGACGGGCCCGACGGCGGGCACCGAGGTGCCGTTCAGCAGGTCGGTCAGGTCCACCGGAGCCTGGGTCTCGGCAGGCTGCCAGCTCCAGTTGTGGACCACGTGGACCCGGCAGCCGTCCGGGGACGTTCCGGTGGTCGCGGTGACGGAGACGGGCAGGTCGCGCCAGCCGCTCACAGGGGCGGAGGCGAGCCACGCGGTGAGCGCCCGTGCCAGGCCGCGTCCGGGGACGGTGCCGACGCAGGTCACCCGGCCTGCGCCGTGGGCCCGGGTGGTGACCGCCGGCCAGCGGCCGAAGTGCGGGTGGTCGTACGTGGCGGCTGCCCTGCCAGATGGCAGTGCAGGTGCGGGCGCGGGCTTCGCCGCTCAGCCGCGCCGATTCGCGCAGATTCCGCGGACGGGGCGTGTCGGCGGCGTACGAGGTGAGGGCTTCGACGAGGGCGGCCGTCTCCGGGCCCGCCAGCCGGACGTAGCGGTGCCGGCCTGGCGCTCCTCAGCCGGCACCTCGCCCTCGATGAGACGGGAAGGCTGCTCGCCGGCGGTGGAGGGGCGCACTCCCGCGTGCCGGGCGAGTTCGCCCGCCGTCCAGGCACGTCCGTCAAGGAGCGCCCGGCAGAAGAGTGCCCGGATGCGGTCGGCGAACAGGCCGGCGGTCTCAGCGGCGGACGAAGCCGCACTGGAGGCCGCCGCCAACCGCATCGGGCTGCTGGTGCAGGCGTGTGCGGCGATGGCGGCGGTGGCCTAGGCCGCACCCGGGGGCGACGTCCCGCCGACCCGGGTGCTCCGGGCGACTCCACCGGTGCCAACCGTGCGCCAGGAGGAGAAGACCGCGGAACACCTCGCGGTGTACGAACAGGCCGGGGCGGACGGGGTGTTCGTGCCGGGTCTGTCGGATCCGGACAAGGTCGCCGCCCTGACAGCAACCGTCGGCGTGCCGCTGAACATCCTCTACACGCGCGCACGAAGACGTCGTACGCGCGGACCCGGCGGATCGCGGATCAACGAGGAACGGGCCGAGCGCGAGCGGGACCATGCCTGGTTCCACATCGTCTGCGCCGCTGGGGCCCGATCCGGAGCAGCCGACTCTCAGCCGTGTCCGCCGCGGCTGAGAGCCGTGCGGGCGGCCTCGGCCCAGTGCGGGGCGCCCGTGCGTTCGGCGATGGCGAGCGCGTGGCGGTGGTGCGCCGCTGCCTGTTCCGGGCGGCCCAGGCAGCGGGCCAGCTCGCCGAGGTAGTGGGCCACCGGGCCGAGGGTTACCACGCCGCTGCCCGCGCCAGCCAGGCAGTCCGCGGCGGGCAGGAGTTCCTCGTAGACGGATGCGGCCATGTCGCGATCGTCGAGAGACACGGCCAGGATGGCGGCGAGCCCCAGGCGGGCCTCCAGCAAATAGTCGCGGGGCAGCTCCCGTGCGGCCGAGGTGACGGCCCGCGCCTCGGCGGCGTCGCCCTCGGCCAGCAGCATCAGGGCCTTGCCGCGGGCGTAGTTGGAACCCCAGCGCTGGTACTGCTCGTCGGCCTCGCCGGCCAGGTCGAGCAGGGTGCCGTTCTGGATGTAGAGGCAGAACAGGGCGAAGTGCAGCAGATCGCGTTCGATGCCCCACATCCAGGACTCGCCCAGGCGCTCGGTGGTCCGGCGGTAGGCGGTATCGGCGTCGGTGAACCGGCCCGCGATCGACAACCGCATCGCCCGGTACCAGCCGAGCAGCGTCCCCGGCAGCGGCAGGTCGTACCGGTCCGCCAACCGCTCGACCGCGTCGGCGTGTTCATCGGCCGTTTCCGGGTCGGCGAGGGCGGCATGCGCCTGGGCGAGGATCACGTGGCCCAGCACCTCCACGGCCGCCAGCTCGTGGTGGACACCGAGGGCCAGCAGCTCGCGGCCGATGCCGAGGCGTTCGGGAGCGAGCCCCGCGCGGTGGTAGGCGTGCGCGTGCCGGGCGTTGAGCGCCTGCGCGAGCAGGTCCGGCCGGTCCAGGCCGCGCGCGAGGGCCTCGGCCTGCTGCGCGGCCTGCCGACCCCGGTCGTCCTGGGTGCCGTCGAGTTCCAGGGCCAGCGTGGTGAGCACGCGGCAGCGCGCTTCCTCGGCGTACGGGGGCAGAAGGCGCAGGACGCCTTCGGCCGCGGCCACGACCTGGTCGTCCTTGGCCGCGTAACGGCGGTTGGTCCAGATGGTGGGTACGTCGAAGGCGGAGAGCAGGTCCGCGGTGAACTCGGGGTCGCCGAGCTTCTCGGCGTCGGCGATGGCCGCGTTGCGCCGCTCGCGCGCGGTGACCACGTCACCTGCCAGGGCGAGCGCCCTGATCGTGCCCATGACGAGCTCCAGGCGCGTCCGTTCGTCGTGGACTCCCGAGCGGTCGTGGGCCGCGACCGCCTCCTGCCACAGCCGGGCCGCCTCGCGGTGGGCGAACCGCCAGGCCGCCTGTTCCGCGGCCGCCCTCGCGAACCGTGCGGCGCGCGGGGCGCTCGCCCGGTCACCCGCCGCCAGGAAGTGGTAGGCCAGCAGGCTCACTTCGGCCGGGCGCAGCCGCTGGAGCTCGGTGCCGGCCCGGGCGTGCCAGCGCGCCCGACGCACTTTCGGAACCTCCTCGTAGAGCGCGTCGCGCACCAGGATGTGAACGAAGCGCACCTGGTCCGGGCCGTCCTCCACGAGCAGCCCCGCGTCCAGGGCAGTCTCGACGGCGGTGGCCACGGTCTCGGGGTCGCTGTCGGTCATGGCGGCCAGCACGTCCAGGTCGACTTCGCGGCCGAGTACGGTGGCCTGCCGCAGCAGGGCCTGCGCGGTCTCGGGCAGCCGGGCGAGGCGCTGCCGGACCACCGCGTGCACCCCGGCGGGCACTTGTGAGAGGGCGTCCTCGGCGCCCGCCGCGCTGATCAGCCGCGCGGTCTCGCACACGAAGAACGCGTTGCCTCCGGTCCGCTCGGCGATCGCCCGTACCGTCGCCTCGTCCAGTTCGGGCGCCCCGGACAACAGGAGCTCGGCGACGGCTTCCCCGGACAGGCCCGCAAGGTCGATGCGCACCGGGGAGTGCCGGGCGAGTTGGCCCAGCGCGTCCCGCAGCCCGGGTGACTCCTCGTGGCTGCGGAGCGTGGCCACGACCACGACGGGCGCCGCGCCGGCCCCGTCGACGAGGTGGGCCAGCAGGTCGAGGGTCTCCTCGTCGGCCCGGTGCAGGTCCTCGACGACGATGAGCAGCGGGGCCGTACGGGCCGTGGCGGTGAGGTGGTCGACGACCGCGTTGCGCATCCGGAAACGGCCGCCCGTCGCGTCGTGGGAAGTGTGCGCGGACGCGGACTTCAGGAGCGGGGCAAGCACCCGTGCCGTTGCGGGGTGCGGCTCGTGACCCGCGTCCGCGAGCTCGGACAGCAGCTCGGTCCACGGCCATGCGGCCGGCGCGCCGCCGCTCTCCGGGCAGCGCCCCCGCACACAGGTCCAGCCCCGCCGCGCGAGTACGGCGCCGAACTGCTCGACCAGCCTCGTCTTGCCCACCCCCGGCTCGCCGGTGACCAGTGCCAGGGTCAGCCGCCCGGCGGCGGCCACCGCCGCGGTCTCTTCGAGGCGCGCCATCTCGCCCGCGCGCCCCACGAACGGCGGGGCGGCCGGGGCCGCGGAGGCCGGACGCACGCCGGGCGGCGTGACCGAGGAGGCGGGCCGTAGGGAGGGACGAGCCGAGACGGCCGGTTCCAGGCGCGGCGCCTGTGAGAGGACGTCGGCCTCCAGGCGACGCAGTTCCGCACCGGGCTCCACCCCGAGGTCGTTCATGAGTACGCGCCTGACACGGCGCAGCGCCGCCAGCGCGTCCCCCTGGCGTCCGGCCTGATAGAGGGCGAGCGCCAGCAGCCGCCAGCTCTCCTCGCGCAGCGGGTGTTCGAGGACCTGCGCTTCGAGGTCGGGCAGCGGCTCGGCGGCCCGGCCGAGCGTGATCAGGGCCTGGGACCGCTGCTCCACGGCCCGCGCGCGGAACTCCTCGAGCCGCGCTGCCTCCCGAGCGGCCCAGCGCGCGGCGGCGAACTCGGCGTAGGCAGGGCCGCGCCACAGCGCCAGCGCACGGTCGAGCTGCCGCAGCACCACCTCCGGGGGAGTGCCGCCTGCTCGGGTCCCGCGCACCGCGGCCTCGAACCGCCAGGCGTCCACTGCCTCTTCGGGTACGCGCAGGGCATAGCCGGTGGGTGCGGATATCAGCAGCCGTGGCGGGGTGCGCGGAGGCCGGTCCGGCTCCAGGGCCTTGCGCAGCCCGAACACGACGGTGCGCAGGACGCCCGTGGCCCGCAGCGGCGGCACTCCGTCCCAGAGCCCGTCGATGAGACTCTCGACGGAGACGACCTGGCCCTGGGCGACCAGCAGCCGTGCGAGCATCAGGCGGCGCTGCGGCCCCTGCACCTCGACGGGCGTGCCGTTCGCCGCCGCCTCCAAGGGGCCGAGCACCCCGAACGTGAGCATTGAACAGCCCCCTCCTGCCCCCGGAATCCACCCGCACCGCGAGGGTGCGGCTGACTACCCTGCCACGCGGCAGCCACGGGGTCTCATACCAACTGGAAGGTATGGGCTCGACGCGTGCGCTGCCGGATCCGGAATCACGCGGTCGGTCGGAGGGAGCTCACCCTCAAGGCCACTCGGCACTCGGTCGGCAGCATCCGGGGTCCGGGCCCGCGGACCTGAGGAGGGCCACGCCAGGTGTCGTGCGGGGTGGTCGCGAACACGGCAGGCGGGCTCGGGCTGACGACCGGGCGCGCGTGAGCAGTTGAAGGAACCGAGCTCAGCACTATGCACAACGCCGGGATCGCGTCCCCGCGCACGTGGAACGGCAGGATCGGAGGTTCCATCGTGGGAAGCCTGAACCGGGGGGTGTCCCCAGGTCGAAGTGGGGGGCCCGCCGCAGCGCGTGAGGGGTGTGCCGGACATGAAGATCTTCTCAGCAGTACTTGACTGACACGGGCTGAGGAGTAACACATGACGGGCAGAGGGAAGCGGCTCGCTTTGGCGGCGACGGCTGTGGCGGTGACGCTGACCCCCGTGACAGCCGCGTACGCGAGGCCGGTCGCGCACTCGTCGACCGCCGTGCAGGATCCCGTCCGTGCGCTGGACCGGCTCGCCCTTCCGTTGCTGTCGGCGGAGCCGGGCACCGGCACGGCCGACCTGCGCGGTCTCGGGGCGGCGATCGGCGACGCGAAGGTGGTGGGCTTCGGCGAGGCCACACACGGCTCGCACGAGTTCTTCGCCATGAAGGACCGGGTGTTCCGCTACCTCGTCGAACAGAAGGGCTTCACCACCTTCGCACTGGAGATGAGCTGGTCGGCGGGCCTGCGGATCGACGACTACCTTCAGGGCGTCGACAAACGTGACGCACGGCAGGTGGTCCATGACGTGATGGCCGAATCCCCCTGGGACCGGGAGGAGTTCGTCACGCTCGTCCAGTGGATGAGGGACTACAACCGCAAACACCCCGACCGCCCGGTCCACTTCCTCGGCGACGACGTCGGCGCGCCCAAGCTCGACGGTCGGGTCTTCGACACCGTCACCGACTACGTACGGCGCAACGCCCCCGAGTCCCTGCCGCGCCTGACCGGGCTCCTGACCGGTCTGCGCCCGCTCGACGACGCCTTCGCCTACCTGAAGCGGCCGGTCGCCGAACGGCAGCAGATGGCCGCCCGGGCGCAGCAGGTCCTGGACCTGATGGGCAGTCAAAACTACTCAGGGAAGCGGGACTTCGCATTCGCGCTGCAGAACGCCCGCAACATCGCCCAGACCTACCGTTTCCTCACGATCGACCCCCGCGACCAGACCTCGTTGGCCGCGGCCCAGCGCTATCGCGACCAGGTCATGGCCGACACAACCGTGTGGTGGCAGCGGCACACCGACGGCAAGGTCCTGATGTCGGCCCACAACACGCACGCCGGGTACGTGGCCGACGACCTGAAGAGCTACCCGAAGACCCAGGGCTCGTTCCTCCGCGACGCGCTGGGCGCGGACTACCTCGCCGTCGGCACCACCTTCGACCAGGGCTCCTTCCTGTCCAAGGACCAGGCGCTGGGCGGGGAGTGGAAGAAGTTCACCGTCGCCCCGGCGGGCCCCGGCAGCAACGAGTACACCCTCGACCGGGTCCGCCACCGCGACTACTACGCCGACCTGCGTGAGCTGCCCGCCGCGGCCCGCGGCTGGATGGACGCCAGGCGCCCCGGGTACAGCTTCGGCACGCTGTACCCGGGGCCGGCGACCCCTCGGGTCACCGTCGGCCGCTCCTTCGACGTACTGGTCCACCTCCACTCCGTCCGTGAGGCACGGAAGCTGTAGCGCCGGACGAACTCATCCGGAACGGTGCTTGGGACTTGGGGTGAACCGCTCGGTGCAGCCGGACCGGTGACGTCCGCGCGGGCCGCAGACCGCGGGGCGCCGGGCCGGTGACCGTGGCCGACACTCTCGATGCCCTGCGGAACCGTCCTGGGCTCAACGCCGAAGTGCCCAGACCAGCCTGACCCTCCATCAGGTCCCGGACGCCATCCAGGCACGGCTGGACCGGCACCTGCTCCACCCGCTACCGGCTCTGACGTTGATTGGACAACGTCAGAGCCATGTCGCGGGTCAGCTCAAGGACTTGAGGGCCGAGGGGTCGTACGCGTTCAGTTCCGTGAAGCGGCCGGCCAGGACCTTCGCGGCCCACTCCGGGTCCTGGAGCAGTGCGCGGCCAATGGCGACCAGGTCGAACTCGTCGCTCTCCAGGCGGTCGAGGAGGTCGTCGATGCTGCGGGCCGAGGAGCCTTCGCCGGCGAACGCGCGGATGAAGTCGCCGTCGAGGCCGACCGAGCCGACCGTGATGGTGGGCTTGCCCGTGAGCTTCTTCGTCCAGCCCGCCAGGTTCAGGTCCGAGCCCTCGAACTCCGGGACCCAGTAACGGCGCGTCGAGGCGTGGAAGGCGTCCACACCGGCCTCGGCGAGCGGGGTCAGGATCGCGGCCAGCTCCTCGGGGGTCTCGGCGAGACGGGCGTCGTAGGCCTGCTGCTTCCACTGCGAGTAGCGGAAGATGACGGGGAAGCCGGGGGAGACCACCGCGCGGACCGCGGCGACGATCTCGGCCGCGAACTTCGTGCGGGCCACCGCCGAGCCGCCGTACGCGTCCGTGCGCCGGTTGGTGCCTTCCCACAGGAACTGGTCGACCAGGTAACCGTGCGCACCGTGCAGCTCGATGCCGTCGAAGCCGATGCGCTCGGCATCGGCCGCGGCCCGGGCGAACGCCGCGATGACGTCGTCCAGGTCCTGCTGGGTCATCTCCTTGCCGGTGACCTCGGCGCCTGCGGAGCTGATTCCGGAGGGACCGACGGCCGGGGCGTCCGTGTACGGAGGCTGGCCGGCCTGGCGGACCATGCCGATGTGCCACAGCTGCGGAGCGATCGTGCCGCCCGCCGCGTGCACGGCGTCCACGACCTTCTTCCAGCCCGCCAGCTGCTTTTCGCCGTGGAAGCGCGGGATGTCGTCGCTCTGGCCCGCCGAGTCGTGGCCGACGTAGGTGCCCTCGGTGACGATCAGGCCGACGCCCGCGGCGGCGCGCCGCGCGTAGTACGACGCCACGTCCTCGCCCGGGATGCCGCCGGGGGAGAACTGACGGGTCATGGGAGCCATCACAATCCGGTTCGGCACGGTGAGGCCGTTGAGCTGGACCGGGCGGGCCAGGATACGGGCGGTGCGGGCTTCGGTGGCCGTGGCGGTGTCGTCGGCGACTGTCACGTCGGGGCTCCTCAGAAATAAGGGTGGCTCGTAGGTATGTGCGTATGCATCAACTGCAACCACCACACACCTCCTCCCATTCCGCCGGCACGGCACGATTTCTGCCGACGGCTTCCTGGGCTCCATACGCATGGGCGAACCCGAGGTGCAGGCTCGCCCTGGAGGACGGAGGCTGTCGGCGAAGGCGCGCGCCCCCTTGCGTTGCGCGGCCCGGAACACGCCTCGATCGCAGCGTGACCCGGCCCCGTGGCTCGCGCAGGGGCCGTATGGCACGGGCGGCCGACCCCGGATGCGTGGGGAGCGGCAGCGATGCCAGGGTGAGATCAGCTGCGAGATTCACGCGGGAAGGGGCATCGTCCACATGCAAAGACCCCCGCCCTTGTACGCTGCGGTACCGCGCCCGGACAGGATGCTCCGGCGCACGGCCGGGCTGCTGACCTTCGTGGTTGCGGCCGTGGTCGCGGCGGTCGGCTGCACCTCCCCCCATGCGGCCACGAGTCCGTCGGGTCGCGCTGTGCCGCCGACGGTAGCCCTGAGGGGCGAAACCTACCGCGTGCCCGAGCCGCTACCGCCCGGGACACCGGGCGCGCTGATCGCCGCGACCGACCACGGCCCCGATGCCCGGCTGGCCGGCGCCCGGCGCTGGACTGTGGTTTACCACTCGACGAACGGCCGTGGCGTCGACGTTCCGGTCAGCGGCATCGTGCTGGTGCCACCTGGTCCCCCTTCCCATGGTGGCCGGCCGGTGGTGTCCTGGGCACACGGCACCACCGGCGTGGCCGATGCCTGCGCTCCCTCCCGGCTGGCCGATCGCGGCTCGGCCGCCTTCACCCAGGAACTCGGTGCGCTGTTGCGCGCCGGGTATGTGGTCACCGCCTCGGACTATCCCGGGCTCGGGACACCGGGAACGCACACGTATCTGGTCGGCGCGGACGAAGGCAATGCGGTGGCCGACATCGTCACCGCGGCCCACCAGCTGGTACCCGGCTTGGGACGGGTGTGGTTCGCGGTCGGGCACTCCCAAGGCGGCCAGGCCGCCCTGTTCGCCGCGCACGCAGCACATCCACCTGGCGGTCAGCGCCTGGGCGGGGTGGTGGCCGTTGCCCCGGCCAGCCATCTGGAGGTGATGCTCTCCGGCGTGAAGGCGTCCCATGTGCCCGGCGAGCTGTCCTTCGCCCTGTACTCCCTGGCAGGGCTGGCGGCCATCGACCCGACCGACGCGTCGGTGAACCTGCGCACGCTGCTGGGGAACGAGGCAGCCGCCACCGCCTCGCGGGTCCTCGCCGGGTGCGCCACGAACAGCGCCCAGGTACTGAAGGGCCTGGACACCGAGAAGATGCTGCCGCTCAGTGCCGGCCATCTCAAGCGGATCGGGGAGCGGATGGGCGCCTACGGTGACCCCGACCGCGCCCCGGTCCCCGTCCCGGCGCTGATCATCCAAGGCGAGGCCGACCAGGACGTGCCGGCCGTCTGGACCAACCAGGTCGTCTCCCATCTGCGCGAACTCGGCTCGCCGGCCGTGCTCTACCGCACCTATCCCGCTGCGGGCCACCTACAGGTCCTGGGGCGGTCGGTCTGCGACCTGCTGGCCTTCCTCCGTGCACACGGCGGAACCTCGCCGTCCACATGCACTCCGCTGGACACCGGCACCGACTGAGTCGTCCGTCCGAGCTGCGGTGAGCCGGTGGTAGTGCCGGGTGCGTGCGCAGAAGATGAGCACGGCCATGATGCTGGTGGCGGTGAACCACGGGAGCGCACGGACTGCGCACGAGAAGGTGGCGGTGTCGGTGAAGGCGGCAGCCAGGGCAGCCTGTGCGGGGCCGAACAGGGGCAGGGCCTCCAACCCGGCCTGATCTCCGGCTGGGTTGGAGACCGGGCTTTGCATACCGACATCGATCAGCGTGGCCATCACCACGACGAAGAACCCTTCGAGTTCGCCGCGCAGCAGGAACCCGGCCATGACGCCCAGCCCTCCATAGGCCAGGATCGCCGCCGCCAGAGCAGCGGCGACGGCCCATGGCTGGGTAAGAGGCCAGGACAGTTCCAGCAGGACGGTGCAGTAGCCGGTCAGCAGTGCGGTGATGACAAGGAGCGTCGCGATTTTGGCGGCCAGCAGCTGAAGGCGGGGATAGCCGGCCAGGACCAGGCGTTGGTCCATGTTCCGGGCGCTGAAGGTGGCCATGAACATCATGAATCCGGCGATCACGGTGACGGCGTGCAGCGCGCTGGAGACCTGGATGGTGCGGTTCATCGAGGCGGTCACATGGATGCCGAGGGTGCTGGTGTGAAAGGTGATGTTTTTGTTCAGAGCCGTTGCGCGGACCAGGTAGATCCAGGTCGGGATGAAGAACGCGATCATGGCCATCGCGAGGCGGTTGCGCAGGTGTCCTGTCAGGGTGAGCCCGAAAGCGACGCCGAATGCGGTCCACTGATGTTTCATCGTGTCGTTGCCTCGGTGTGCAGGCGGCTGTCGCGCAGGTGGTGGATGGTGTCGAAGTGCTGGAGGTCGTGCAGCAGATGAGAGACCACAACGAGCGAGCGTCCTTGGCTGCGCAGCTGCCCCGCCAGTTGCCAGAAGCGTTGATGGGTGTCCCAGTCGAAGCCCTGGTAGGGCTCGTCGAGTACCAGCAGCGGCGGGTCATGCATCAGCGCCAGTGTCAGGTTCAGTTTTTGGCGGGTTCCGCCACTGAGTTCCCCCGCTCGGGTGCGCCGGTCGGCGTGGAAGCCGAGCACGTCCACCAGGTCCCAGGCGTGGCGCAGATCCGGTAGCCGGTACGCGACCTGGAACAGTCGCAGATGCTGGGTGACGGTGAGCGTGTCGTTGACGACCGACTGCTGCGGGCAGTACCCCAGCGTGCTGAAGCGTTGGACGGTGCCGTGGTCGGGTGCAAGCTGTCCGACTGCGATGCGCAGCAGCGTGCTCTTGCCCGATCCGTTCTCTCCCACGACCCCGGCGAGCATGCCTGCCGACACGGTGAAGTCCGCGCCGCACAGCACACGCCGTCTGCCGTAGGCCTTGTGCACGGCGTTGATGCGCAGCCGGGTAGCCGGTGCCATGTCGTTCTCCTCATCAGGACGGTCAACGTCTGTACAGCCCAACGGGACGGGAGCGCCAACAGACATGCCCCAAAGGCGACTTGCTCGTCTGCGGAGGCGCCGCAGACCGTTCACGCCCGTCGGACGGGAGCGGCAACTTCGCCGTGGCCGGCTCGTTCACCTGTCATGTCGACGATCACCGCGAGCTCTGGCCGGACATGGCTGGCATGGCAGCTGAGCAGATACTTTCCCCCTCCCCTCTTGCCGGTCGTCACCGGCGCCGCGGTCAGCTGGCGTATGACCCAGCCCGACCATCGCGGGCTGTTGTGGGGGCTCGGCGGAAGTGGAGCCTGGGCACTGCTGAGTGCCGCTCTGGCCGTGACCGGGAGGCGGCTGGGGTGGTGGCCGAGCTCCGTTTCCTCCCAGCGCAGACCCCGGCTGATGCTGCTGACGGCGAGCGTCTTAGCGGCCGCAGCCGTGTGGCTGGTGTGCGAACGCCTCGGAGCCCCGCCCCCGTTGCTGGCCGCCGGGCGTACCGCCGTGCTCCTGGTCGCTCTCGTGCTGGCGTGCACCTGCTTCAGTAACATCTCTCTGCACACCAACGCGGCAGCCGCCAGCATCACCCTCATGACTGTCTGGGTGGATGCAGGCTGGGCCGTGCTGTATCTCCTCGTTGCCGCGATCGCCTGGTCTCGTCTGCACCTGCGTGCGCACACACCGGCCCAAGTCCTCCTGGGGGCCGTTCTGGGCACAGTGGTGTGCATGGCCATGCCGCACCTGAGCCGCTGACCCGACCGGGTGCGGCGATCTCCTCACCGTCCCGAAACAGTGCCAACGCCATGGCCTGCAGCCCTGGCATCCGCCCCCGGCCTGTGCGTGATGCGGCTCTCAGCCGCCCTACTCACGCCTGTCACCGTCGTTGAGCCCGGCCCTCGACCCCCGCCCGCTGCTCCGGATCCGCTGCCGCATATCGATCCCGTGGCCTTGGACCCTGCCGGCGGGCGACGGAGGTCCTGGCGATGGCGGGGAAGGCTGCGGAGGACGTCAGCGCGATGATCGTTCCCCCACGGTTTGTTGAAGACGCCGCAGAAGCATCATGGCCTGGTGGCAACGCAGATGTTGTACCGCCATGTCTCCTGGTGCCGGTACATCTCCACCCCACTCATCGCGTTGACCAGACTGTCGCCGCAGCCGACACCGCGCGCGAGCGCATAAGGCAATCGGCCGAGCGCCGAGAAGCACCGCAGCATGGGCAGGACCTTCTCCGTCGCGTCATACGCCGATTCGACAACGAAACCGGCCTGCTGGAGAAGCCGCTCCAGGTGACCGTGGGTCATCGTGAGCATGCCCGGCATGCCGGAGCGCTCACAGACTCGGAGCAGCGCGGACCGCGCTCGCGGCAACAGATGAGCCTGGGGAGTGCTCGAATACTCGGACATCACCAGCCTTCCGCCGGGGCGCAGGACGCGAAAGAACTCGGCGAGCCCCTGGCGAGGGTCAGGGGAGTGGACGAAGGACTCCATTGTGTACGCGCCTTCGAAAGAGCCATCGGCGAACGGGAGGGCGTGATAGTCGGCGAGGAGGAAACGTGTGCGCCTGCCTGTCTCACCGGCACGGGCCGACCGCTGCCGCGCGATAGCGATGTCCGGCTGGATCCCGTCGATCCCGGTGACGTACACCTTGCTCGCCCGTGCGACCGTGCGCGCAGTGTCGCCGACCCCGCACCCCGCATCGAGCACCGCCGACGCCGGAGGCAGTGCCAGCTTCCGGGCCAGGACGAGCTCCATGCGCCGCATGGCTGCCGCGAAGGCCCAAGGTGAATGACCCGGCTCGTACCAGCCGAAGTGGCGCGTGCGACCGAGCAGCGCCGCATACCCGAAGCGTGACTCGAACGCGCGGTAGTACGGCATGACGTGTTGCTGGTAGTGGACATTGGTCACGTGGGTCATGGCTCCGGCCCCTAGTCAGTCGCCTCGTTCCGCCCGAGGTCTTCATGGAGAGCAACGACCGGTGGCTCCCGCGAGTCACCCCGGTCCCCGGCCTGTTGCCCGGTGACCCGGCCTCCCATCACCGAGTGGCGTGCATCGTGAAGTCGCCGATCGTGGAGCTGGCTGCGCGCGAATGTCAGCGCGCAGCCGCTGGTCATCGGCAGACGACTCTTGTGAACGTCATGGGTCGGCGGGTGCCTTCACGGTCCGTCAGTACCAGCAGCGCCCTCACCAGCGAGGGCGCCTACTACGGCGGCGGAGGGGTGCAGCTGGGCGCGGACACCAGTGTCATGGCCCTCCGTGCACCGTCGACGAATGCCGACGGGCAGGGATCGTTCACGCTGAGGCAGCCCGCTCGCGGTCGTGGGCAGCGGACTGCTGTCGCTCCTGCTCGCCGTCGGATGCGCAGTGGTACCAGCGGTACCAGTGGTATCGGCCATCGGTCGGTAGCGCCGGAGTGCTGCCGCTCGCGCCCTGTTACGCCAACTCGCCCTCGGCTCGCCGCTGCACCGGGTGACCCGCTGTCTGTTCTGCGCTCAACCTCACAGACGACAACAAGGTCGGATTTGTGCCCGAGGCCGCCGATCTGGTGATCGACGTTCTCGGCGACAGAGGACGAGCCTTTGTGGGTGGCGAGTTGGACCGGGGCCGTCTGTGCTCCCCGCGGGTTCTATTCGGCCCAGGCTCGCTCCAGATGGGTGCGGAAGGTGGCGGGCTCTCGCCCGATCAGCTCGGCCAGCGTCGAGTCGACAGCGGTGAACTCGCCATTGCGTGCCGCGGCGAAGATGCTCAGCATCAGGTCGGCGATCGGGGCCGGGGCGCCGTGCTCCAGGGCCTGCTCGCGGAAGGCGTCGTCGGGGACGACGGTGCGGGTGAAGGGTCGTCCGGTGGTCTGGGACGCGATCTCGGCGACGGTGTCGAAGTCGAGCGCCGCCGGCCCGGTGAGCGGCGGGGTGGGACCCTCGAAACGGGCCTCCTCGGCGAGTATGACCGCGGTGGCCTCGGCGAGGTCGTCGTGGCCGGTCCAGGCGACGGGGCCGTCGGCGGGGAGGGCGATGTCGCCGGTGCGGCGGGCGGCCTCCAGGAACTGCAGGGCGCTGGAGGCGTAGAAGCCGTTGCGCAGCGCGGTCCAGGGCAGGCCGGTGGCGCGCAGCAGGTCCTCGGTCTGGGCGTGGTCGCGGCACGCCTGGAAGCGGGCGTCGTGGGCGGCGCCCATCTGGCTTGTGTAGAGGATGCGGCCGACGCCGGCCTGCACGGCGGCGTCGATGGCGGCGCGGTGGCCGCTGACGCATTCCTGGCCCGTGCGGTCGAGGGAGACGAGGAGCAGTTGCTCGGCGCCCTCGAAGGAGTGCATGAGTGAAGCAGGGTCGTCGAAGCTGCCCTGCCGGACGCGGACGCCGCGGTCGACGAGGTCCTGAGCCTTGCGCGGGTCGCGGACGCTGACGCCGACGCGGTCGGCGCGGACGCGCTCCAGGAGGCACTCGACGGTGCGGCGGCCGAGCTTTCCGGTGGCTCCGGTGACGATGATCATTGAGCTCTCCCGACGTTGCTTCCGATGGAACCGCTTAAACGGTAACACTGGAAATTCCAATGGAACCAGATCCCCGGTACCATCGATTCATGGCTACGCGCGACTCAACCGACAGCCCTCGGCGCCGCATCGTCGAGGCCGCCGTGGAGCTGCTGGAGAACGGCGGCCCTGACGCGGTGAGCACCCGCGCGGTCGCCGCCGCGGCGGGCATGCAGCCGCCGGCGATCTACCGCCTCTTCGGCGACAAGGAGGGGCTTCTTGAGGCCGTCGCCGAGCACGGCTACGCGCAGTTCCTGGAGAAAAAGCGCGCACAGTTCGACCCCGCCACTCAGGACCCGGTGGAGGAGCTGCGTCGCGGCTGGGACATGGTGGTCGAGTTCGGAGTCTCCCGCCCCGAGTTGTTCGCCGTGATGAACCGGGCCACCGGCCGGGGACCGGACGCAGCGCACCGCGCGGGCCTGGAGATCCTCCACCGGCGGGTGCGTCGGCTGGCGGCCGGGGGGTGGCTGCGGGTCGACGAGGAGCTGGCCGCCCAGATCATCCAGGCAACCGGCCAGGGCGCGGTCACCACCTGGCACTCCACCCCCGCGGACCGCCGCAATCCGGCACTGTTGACCGTCCTGCGCGAGTCCATGGTCGCGGCCGTCACTCGCGCCGAGCCGACGGTCCCCGCCGCGGAGTCCGGTCCCGCCGCGGCGGCCCGCGCGCTGCGCGCCGCCCTCCCCGACGACGCCGATGTCCTGAGCGACGCCGAGCAGCGCCTGCTGCGAGAGTGGCTCACGCGCCTGGCGGCGGACGGTGGCGCGCCGCATGCCTGATTGCGCGTCAGGCGCCCTTCCCCAGGCGCCCTGCTCCGTCGACTTGCTCAAAGGTGACTACGCGAAGTCGACCACCGACTACGACAAGGGGAGCAGCACATGACGATGCCTGCGGACGTCCTGAGCACGGGCATCATCGCGCAGTTCCCGAACAAGTCCACCAGCTGACCGGAACCCTTCGCTGTGTTCACGATCCGCAAGTCCTCAGTTCGGAGCGGGCGAACTCTTGTCGTCGGCCTTTATGTCGAAGTTGACTTGGTCCTTGGCGACCGAGGTGACGTCGACTGTCACACCGAGGATGCGGCCGTCGCTCCCCGTGAGAGTGCAGCGCATGGTGGTGCCGATCTTGCCAACGAGATCCTCGGGGCACGTGACTTGCGGCTTTGGCTGCCCCGTGGTGGCGGCCAGCTTTTCGGCGACGGTGTCGGCGACCTTGTCGGCGGACAGCTTCGGCGTGGGTTTCCCGATCTCGACGTGGGCCGAGCAGCCCACGAGCAGTGCGCCGGCGGCGACGGCCGTGACGGACATGAGAATCGACGGGGCTATGGCCATGCGGGATTGGAACATCGTGTACTCCGGGTCGGCGGGTCGGCAGGCTAGTAGGGCGAGAGGACCTCGGGAGCTTACTGGTGGGGGTGCTTGGGTCCCAGAAGGGGCATGCGTGGACGGCGCCGCTGCGGAAGAGATGCCCTGTCTTGAGTCGGGCGAAGGCGCGTTCGTTGGGTGCGCGCAGTCGGGCGTGGTCGCGGCTGAACTGCTGGTGATGCTCGGGTTGTTCGCGGTGGCGGCAGTACGGGTGCCTTGAGCGGGACCTGATGCGTGACGAACCCGAGATCGCCGAACACCGGGCCCGCCTTGCTGCGGCATTGTCGTTGCGACAGGTGCCTGTGCCTGAACCCATCGCCCGATTGCGGACGCAGTGACCGGCACCGAAGCGGGCCACATGGTGGTGACCGAGTCGGACGATGAGTACGAGTCTCTCTTCGGGACGTTCCTGCCCGCTGACAACCCGGGCCGGCTTCTCTGAACTAGGGAGTTGATGTTCCACCGGTGTCCGTCGGGGTGTGTCCACAGACTGGGATACCGAGGTCGATCGTGCTGTCAGCCCGATTGGCACGGGTAGTTGCTCCCGCTGACCAGTTGCGGGACAGGTCCGCCGTTCGCGTTCGCCCAGCTCATGGTCCGCTTACGAGGGCCCCTGCGGATCGGCCGTCCCAGAATCACGCCGGACGTGGTCCTGGCCGACAAGGCCTGCTCCTCCCGAGGTGGTGGGGTCAGCCGCCTTTGTTCATGTGTGCTTCGTGGGCGTCGATCAGTTCGTCCCAGTGCTCACGAGTCCACTCACACGCTGCGTCCAAGGGGCCCAGGAGCCCGCGGCCGAGCGGGGTGAGGGAGTACTCGACGCCCAGTTTGGTGTCCTCGTACGCCTTCCGTGTGACAAAGCCGTCCCGTTCCAGCCTGCGCAGGGACTGGGTCAGTGATTTGGAGGTGACTCCACGCAGCGGGCCTTTGAGTTCCGAGAATCGACGTGAGCCGTCCTGCAGGCAACGCAGGATCATCGCGGCCCACTTGTCGCCCACACGGAACGGCACGAGAGGGGATGGGCAGACGGGGTCGAACATCTCCGGATCCAGCGGGGCCAGTTCGGCCAGCGGTTTCGTCATGATCCACACGGTAGGGCGGTATCCGATCGGAAACCAGCCTCCGTCCTACTGTCTCGTCCATGGAGACGAACAACAGCAGGATCATCGTGTTCGGGGCGGGTGGCCGCGTGGGCCGGGCGGCCGTGGCGGAGGCCCGACGCCGAGGCCACGAGGTGACGCCGGCCGGCCGGGCCGACGGGCAGGTGACGGACGCCGCGACCGTGGCGCGGCTCGCAGCCGGCCACGACGCGGCAATTGTCGCGGTGTACGACCCCGGCGTTCCCGCCGGTGAATTCTTTCCGTCCCTCGCCCGCGCTCTCGGGGTCGGACTCCCGGAGGCAGGAGTGACTCGGCTGGTATCGGTCGGGCTGGCGTCCGTACTGCCGACCGCGTCCGGTGCCCTGCTGATGGACGTTCCCGGCTATCCGCAGGAGTGGAGGGAGTTTTACGTCGGTCATGGCGCCGGCACCGAGGCGCTGCGGGCCGCCGCGCCGGAAGCGCTGGACTGGGTGGTGATGAGCCCTGCGGGAGACTTCGACGACGCGGATGAACCTTCGGGCGGATACGCCCTCGTTCCGGCGGCCGCCGACAGCCGCATCACGCACGCGGACTTCGCCCGCGCGTTGCTCGACCAGGTCGAGGTCCCGACCCTGCACCGCACTCACGTCGGAGTGTCCGCGATATGACCGACACGATCCACGACAACCCAACCCCCTGGGTCGCCGATCACATCCGCCGCTTCCAGGAGACCGGCGGTCACCCCCGCCCCGGGATCGCCGACCTGCTCCTGACCACTCGGGGCCGCAGGTCCGGCCTGCTGCGTCGCACGGCGTTGACGTACGTGCGGGACGAGGACGCCTACGTCTTGACGGCGTCCAACGCGGGTGGGGACCGCCATCCCGCCTGGTACCTGAACCTGATGGCCGCCCCGGAAGTCATCCTCCAGGTCGGTGAGGCCACCTTCCCGGCGACGGCGCGCCCTGCAACGGCGGCCGAGTCCGACCGGCTGTGGCCAACCGTCGTGGCGGCGATGCCCTCGTATGCCGCCTACCGCACCGCGACGATCCGAGAGATCCCTCTGGTTCTGGTCACCCCGACGTAACGACACAGCCGACCAGCTCTTTCCATCGGGAGGCCCGGAAGGTGTCGCCGGAGCGTTGCGCTGTGGCAGCAGCTTTACCGGCAGGCAGGGACAGTGGAAGCAGCACCTTGATGGAGTGGGCGGACTGCACAGAGCGGTCTCATCAAGGCGGACCTGTTCTCGTGGACCGCGATCGATGCTGCTGACTGCGCGGTCTTGCCTAACGTGCGGCGAGCGCAGCGAGCTCCGGGACGCCCACGCCTTGGTCAGTTCGTCCCCCTTGGCCAGTCCGGCAGATCGTGAACCGCCCCTGAGATGTCTCAAGAACAGCTCGGAGTGAGTGCGGGGGAGGCTCACGGCGGTCCTCGCGTTCTGGTCAACTCACCCGGAGTCGAGCGGGTTCGGCGTTCTGCCCGAGGCCGGGGTGGATCGGCTTGCTCAGGGTGGTCAGAGGGGCCCCCGTGCCGCCCTGGCGTGCCGCGACGATCTCGGCCGCGATGGACAGGGCGGTCTCCTCCGGCGTTCGCGCGCCCAGGTCCAGGCCGATCGGCGAGCGCAGGCGGGCCAGTCGGCGCTCGGTGACGCCGGCCTCGCGCAGCTTGCGGGCGCGGTCCTCATGAGTGCGGCGCGAGCCCATCGCGCCGATGAACGCGACCGGCAGCCGTAGTGCCAACTCCAGGAGAGGCACGTCGAACTTGGCATCGTGGGTGAGTACGCACAGGACGGTGCGGCCGTCCGTCTCCGTGCGCCGGAGGTAGCGGTGCGGCCAGTCGACCACCACGTCGTCGGCCTCGGGGAACCGCGCCCGGGTGGCGAACACGGGGCGGGCGTCGCACACGGTGACGTGATAGCCGAGGAACTTGCCCATCCGCACCAGCGCCGCGGCGAAGTCGATGGCACCGAAGACGATCATGCGGGGCGGCGGCACGCTCGACTCCACGAACACCGTCACGGCGCCCCCGCAGGGCGACCCGCTCTCCGAGACGGTGAACGAGGCGGTGCGCCCCGCGTTCAGGTGTCCGAAGGCCTCCTCGGCTACCGCTTCGTCCAGCCCGGGACGGCCGTCCAGACTCCCCTCGCGTGAGCCGTCGGGGCGGACGAGCAGAGCCCGGCCGAGGAGCTCGGCAGGGCCCTGGACCACACGGGCGAGCGCCGCCGCGCCCTTGCCGGCGGCGGCCGACAGAGCCGCCGCGAGGACGCCCGCGCCCGGCGCGCCGACCCGTACCGGAGTGACCAGGACGTCGATGGCTCCGCCGCAGGTCAGTCCCACCGCGAAGGCGTCCTCGTTGCTGTAGCCGAACCGCTCGCGCACCACCACGCCGTCCTGGAGGGCCTGGACACACAGGTCGTACACCGCCCCCTCCACGCAGCCGCCGGAGACCGAGCCGATAGCCCTGCCGTCGGTGTCGACGGCCAGGGCGGCGCCCGGCCGGCGCGGCGCGCTGCCGCTCACGGCCACGACGGTGGCGACGGCGAAGTCCACGCCCTGCCCCACCCATCGGTTCAACTCACCGGCTATGTCAAGCACGCGAACTCCCGTTGAATCATGGCTGGTTGACGTGAACACCGGGTCAGCCGGACGCGATGTCCCGTGACCCCGAGAGGAGGACACGGTCGGGCCGGATCGGCAGGTGCCGGTGGCGCACTCCGGTCGCGTGCCAGACCGCGTTGGCGATCGCGGCCGCGGCGCCGACGATCCCGATCTCACCGATGCCCTTGATGCCGACGGGGTCGTCCGCGTCCGGATCGTCCACCCAGTCCGCCTCGACGAGCGGCACGTCGGCGTTCGCCGCGAAGTGGTAGCCCGCCAGGTCGGCCGAGACGTGCGAACCCGATGCCTGGTCCCTGACGGCCTCCTCGTGCAGCGCCATGGAGATGCCCCAGGTCATCCCGCCCACGAACTGGCTGCGTGCGGTCAGCGGGTTGACGATCCGGCCCGCGGCGAAGATGCCGAGCATGCGCCGTACCCGCACCTCGCCGCTGGAGGTGTCCACCGCGACCTCGGCGAACTGGGCCCCGAACGAATGCCGCTCCTTCGCCGCCAGCGCCGCGACCGCCGCGGATGTGTCCGACCGGACGGTGATCCCCTCCGGCGGAATGTCACCCCCCAGGGCGAGCTGACCTTGCAACTCGTCCACCGCGGTCATGACGGCCCATCCCCAGGAGCGGGTGCCCATCGAGCCGCCCGCGATCATCGCCGGGCCGAAGTCGCTGTCCGCGATCCGCACCCTGACGCGGTCCGGCCGCACCTCCAGCGCGTCCGCCGCGATCAGGGTCAGGGCGGTCCGCGCCCCGGTCCCGATGTCCGCCGCGGCGATCCGTACGGTGAAGGTGCCGTCCGCCTCCGCCGTCACGGCCGCGGTGGAGGGGGCGGCCCCCGAGGGATACGTGGCCGCGGCCGTGCCGGTCCCGAGCAGCCAGCGCCCTTCGCGGCGCAGCCCGGGGCGCGGATCCCGGTCGGCCCAGCCGAACCGGCGGGCGCCCTCCCGGAAACAGGCGAGCACATTGCGGCTGCTGAACGGCAGCCCGGAGACCGGCCCCGAGACCGGCTCATTGCGGGACCGCAGCACGATGGGGTCGACGCCGCACTTCTCGGCGAGCTCGTCGAGCGCGGACTCAAGGGCGAACGAACCCGGTGCCTCGCCCGGCGCCCGCATCCAGGTCGGCGTCGCCACGTCGAGCGGCACGACGCGGTGGACGGTGTGGTGGGCGTCGGCGTCGTACATGACGCGCCCGATCGAGGCGCTCTGCTCGACGAATTCGTACACTCTCGACGTGAGGTTCTGAGCCTGGTGGTCTAGGACACGCAGCCGTCCGTCGGCGTCGGCGCCCAGCCTGACCCGCTGCGCTGTGGGGCTGCGGTAGCCGACCGCGGTGAACATCTGACGGCGCGTCAGGACGACCCGGACCGGACGGTGCAGAACGGTCGCGGCCATCACGGCGCACACCTGGTGCGGCCGGACCCCCTTGGAGCCGAAGCCCCCGCCGACGTGTTCGGAGCGCACCCGCACCGAGGCCGGGTCGAGGGAGAAAAGCTTCGCGAGCTCGTCGGCCACCCACATGCTGCCCTGGTTGGAGTCGACGACTTCGAGCCGGCCATCCTCCCAGCGCGCCGTCGCCGCATGCGGTTCCAGGGTGTGGTGGTGCTCCTGGGGCGTGGTGTACTCGGCGTCCACGACGACGGCGGACGCGGCGAGTTCAGCCTCCAGGTCGCCCTTCAAGGTCTCCGCCTGGAGCATCGGGGAGTTCTCCGGCGTGTACGTCCCTGGCCGCCCGGCGTAGAACGCGACGTCGTGCGACTCCTCGTCGTACCGGACGGCCAGCGCCTCGGCGGCCTCCCGTGCCTGCTCCGGCGTCTGAGCCACGACCAGCGCCACCGGCCAGCCCGCACACGGAATGTGGTCGTCCTGGAAGCAGGCGACGATCGGGTCGGGGCGTCCCAGCGTGCCGACGTAGTCTCCGTCGACGCGCGGGGCGTTGCCGTGGTGCAGGACGGTCAGGACTCCCGGCATGGCGAGTACGGGGGCGGACTCCACCGAGCGGACCCGGCCGCGGGCGACCGTGGACAACACCATCCATCCGTGGGCGAGTTCGGCGAAGGGAAGGTCCGCCGCGTAGCGGGCCGCTCCGGTGACCTTGGCGCGCCCCTCCACGCGGACGTGTGCGGACCCGACGGATCCCGCGGTGGTCAGGGTTCCCGTCGTGGTGGTCATCGGGAGGCCTCCTCGGTGAGTTCGATCAGCAGGGCCACGACGAGGTTGCGCATCAGAGTCACCTTGTATCCGTTGTCCGGCAGCGGCTCGGCGGCTGCCAGCTCGGCGTCCGCCGCGGCGGCGAACGCCTCGGCGGTCGCCGGGCCGCCGGTCAGTACCCGCTCGGCCGTCCTGGCCCGCCACGGCCGGGACGCCACCGCGCCGAAGGCGAGGCGCACCTCGCGCACCGCTTCGTCCCGGACGTCGAGTGCCGCGGCGATCGAGCCGATCGCGAACGCGTAGGACGCGCGCTCGCGCACCTTGCGGTAGCGGGATGTGGCGGCGACCGGAGCCGGGGGCAGGGTGACGGCGGTGATCAGCGCGCCGGGCGGCAGCGCGGTCTCGCGATGGGGGCTCTCGCCCACCGGCAGATAGAAATCTTTGAACGCCAACTCGCCCGGCCCGTCGGCCGCTTCGTAGGAGACGACCGCGTCGAAGGCGGCGAGCGCCACACCCATGTCGGAAGGGTGGACGGCCACGCAGTGCTCGGAGGCCCCGAGGATCGCGTGGTTGCGGTGCTCGCCCGTGATGGCAGGGCAACCGCTGCCGGGAACCCGCTTGTTGCAGGGCCTGGCCGGATCGGCGAAGTAGCCGCACCGGGTGCGCTGCAGCAGATTCCCGCCCACGGTGGCCATGTTGCGCAACTGGCCCGACGCTCCGGCCAGGACCGCCTGGGCCAGCGCCGGGTAGCGGCGCCGCACTTCGGGGTCGGCGGCAAGGTCGCTGTTGGTCACCGTCGAGCCGATGCGCAGACCGCCGTCCGCGGTGGTCTCGACGCGGTCGAGAGGAAGTTCGCGTACGTCGACGAGCAGCCCGGGGCGCTCCACTCCGGTCTTCATCAGATCGACCAGATTGGTGCCGCCGCCGAGGTAGCGGGCCTCGGGGTCGGCGCCGAGCAGGGCGACCGCGCCGGGGACGTCCACCGCGCGGCGATAGCCGAATTCCCTCACGCCGCCACACCCGATCCGGCCGGGCCGACGGAGGCGTCCGCCGTGCCCGGTGGGGCCTGCGCGGGTTCGGCCGCCCTGGCCACCGCCCGCACGATCGACACGTACGCTCCGCAACGGCACAGGTTGCCGCTCATCCGCTCGCGGATCTCGTCGGCCGTGAGTGCCGGCACCCCCGCCGCGGGCCGCACATCGGCGGTCGCGGCACTCGGCCATCCCGCGGCGTGTTCCTGGATCACCGCGATCGCGGAACATATCTGGCCCGGGGTGCAGTAGCCGCACTGGTAGCCGTCGAGATCGAGGAAGGCCTGTTGCACCGGGTGCAGTTGACCATCCTGCGCCACGCCTTCGATGGTGGTGATCTCGCGGCCTTCGGCGGCCACCGCGAGCTGGAGGCAGGACACCGCCCGGCGCCCGTCGATCAGGACCGTACAGGCGCCGCACTGGCCTTGGTCGCAGCCCTTCTTGGTGCCGGTCAGATCGAGGCGATCGCGCAGCGCGTCGAGCAGGGTGGTGCGGTGGTCGACGGGCAGCGTGTGCTTTTCGCCGTTGACGGTGAGTGTGATGGCACTGGACGTCGATGGGGCCATGATCAGCCTTCTTTCCCGTAGGGGTACGCGGCGGGCTTCGTGGCGCGGGCCCTGATGCCGACGGCGTGGCGGCGGGCGGTGCGTGAACGGTGGCGCTGTGCGTGAGGGAGTCGGCTCGGGCGGCCTCGGTGTGAGGGCGGAGCGGGGCGGACGCGAGAGCGACCGGCGGTCCACGCAGGCCTCGTGCTGCCGCTATGGTGAGCCCAACCGGACAGCTGTCCGCTGACGGTGAACCTAACGGACGGCTGTCCGCTTAGCAAGGGTGTCCTCGGCGGGATGCGCGGAAGGAAGACGAGTGCGGCAGAACAGGGACGCACGACTGCGCTCGGACGCGCAACGCAATCGCGAGCGCATCCTGGAAGTGGCGCTGACCGAACTGACGTGCTCGGCCGACGCGCCGTTGAGCTCGATCGCGAAGAAGGCGGGCGTCGGACAGGGCACGTTCTACCGCAACTTCCCCAACCGCGAGGCGCTCGTCCTCGAGGTGTACCGCTACGAAGTCCAGCAGGTGTCCGACGCCGCGTCCCAGCTGCTCGAAACCTGCCCGCCCGACCGGGCGCTGCGGGAGTGGATGGACCGCCTGGCCCAGTACGCCGTGGCCAAGGCCGGCCTTGCCGACGCCCTGCGCAAGGCCACCTGTTCGCGCGGCAGCCTGGCAGGACTCGGCTACGACGCGGTGAGCTCGGCCGTCGAGCTCCTGCTCCGGGCGAACGAGGACGCGGGCGCCATCCGGCCCGGGGTCACCTCCGACGACTTCCTGCTCGCCATCGCCGGGCTCTGGCAGATCGACCCGCACGGAGACTGGCAGTCACGGGCGAGTCGGCTCATGGACCTCGTCATGGACGGCCTGAGGGCCGGCGCCCCCGGGAGATGACCCGCGCCTGAAGGCGCCAACGTCTTGCACGCCCATGGTGGTTGAGGTGGGCCGCCAGCTTGCCGAGACGGCAGGTCGTGGAGATCCGCGAGGGCAGGACGGCCGGGCCGGGGCAGCGAGGTGACGAGCACCGCGGACATGCCGTACGCGTGCGGCCGAGCGCGTCGGTTTCCGGGGCGTCCCTCACGAACAGGACGTCCTCGGGCAGCCGTCCGCCTGTGTCACCGCGGCGGTCATCCGAACTTCCCCCGCACGGGACTGCTCGGGTAAGCCGAGGACCCGAACCCGCGGATGCGCCAGCTGGCCCTGGACGACCCGGAGTCGACGGCCGAACCGGTCTAGTGGTTCGGCTGGGACAGCAGTGAGGAAGTACGGCACCGCGCCGCGGAGGATCCCGGGCTGACACCGTCGAGCAGCCGGACCGCTGATGCGGGCTCGCGACGTCCTCGTGGTGGGCTCCTCACTCGGAGGCTGGATTGCCGCAGAGATGGCGGTACGGGACACCGCCGGCATCATCACGGACCTCGTCCTCATCGACGCGGTGGGCGTACGCGTCGAGGGCGAGCCGATGCGGGACTTCTTCGGCCTCGACGCGCGCGGCATCGCCGACCACGCCTGGCACGACTCGGCTCGCTACTACGTGGACCCCGCCACCGTCCCGCCGGAGCAATTCGCCGCCCGCCGGGCCTACATGGAGACGATGAGGATCCTTGCCGGTGAGCCGTACATGCCCGACCCCAAGCTGCTGCGCCGCCTTGGGCGCGTACGCGTACCGGCGCTCCTGCTCTGGGGGGAGAGCGACCGGATCGTCACGCCGGCCTACGGCGCCGCCTACGCGGCCGCCTTCGGCGACGCCCGACTCCAGGTAGTCCCAGAGGCAGGTCACTTGCCCCACATCGAGCAGTCCGGGGCGACCCTCGCCCTGATCGACGACCATCTGCGCGGTCGGCGCCGCCCGTAGCCTTCGGCGCCCCGCCTCGTGGATGTGGGCCTTGGACGGGTGGCCCTCCCCATGGGCATACGGACGGTCCGCGCGCTGTTGAGGGAGCAGAGTCATCCACGACGGGCACACAAGGAGCAGGCCATGCCGAAAGCGGTGCGGTTCGACGAGTACGGCGGGATCGACGTTCTGCGGTTGGAGGACGTGCCGCTTGCCGAGCCCGCGGCCGGAGAAGTGCTGGTCAGGGTGAAGGCTGCGGGCATCAACCCGGGCGAGGCGAAGATTCGTGAGGGGGTGTTGCACGATCGCTGGCCGGCTACTTTCCCTTCGGGGCAGGGCAGCGACCTGGCGGGGATCGTGGTGGACGTCGGCGACGGGGTCGAGCAGTTCGCGGTCGGTGACGAGGTTCTCGGATTCACCGACCTGCGCGCCAGTCACGCCAAGTATGTGGTCGCGAAGGTCGCGGAGCTTGCGCCGAGGCCCGCGGGCGTTCCCTGGGAGGTGGCGGGTTCGCTGTACGTCGCCGGGACCACGGCCTATGCGGCGGTGCGCGCGGTGGAACTGAAGCCGGGCGACACGGTGGCGGTGTCCGGGGCCGCGGGCGGTGTGGGTTCCATCGCCGTCCAACTGGCCAGGCACGCCGGAGCCGAGGTGATCGGCATCGCGAGCCCGGCCAACCACTCCTGGCTCGCCTCCCACGGCGTCACACCGATCGCCTACGGCAGCGGCCTGGCCGACCGGCTGCGCAAGACCACCGACGGGATCGACGCATTCATCGACACCTACGGCGAGGGCTATGTGAAGCTGGCGCTCGACTTGGGGGTGTCTGCCGCGCGGATCGACACGATCATCGACTTCCAGGCCGTCGAGGAACACGGGGTGAAGGCGGAAGGGAGCGCGTCCGCAGCCGACATCGAGGTCGTGGCGGAGCTGGCGTCGCTGGTCGCGGACGGGGCGTTGGAGGTGCCGATCGCGAAGGTGTTCCCGCTGGACGAGATCCACGCCGCGTTCACGCAGCTCGAACAGGGCCACACCCGAGGCAAAATCGTCCTGGCTCCCTGACCGTCACACCAGCTCCGCGTTCCGGAACACGAGCGAAGGCCGGCGGCCCGTACGGCCCGGCCTCGGTCCAGCGGCGCGCGAAGAGCCGTCGCGATCGTCTCGGCGCTGCTGGCGCCCCATGCCATCGCGTAGTTGGCCTACTTCTCGCCCAACACGCGCTCGCACATCTACGCAGAGCCGCCAAAACCAGTGGAGCGCGACCATGCGGCCGAGACCGTTCCGGACAGGTATCCCAGGGATAACGTCTTGGGCTCCCCAGCCGTCACGCCGTCAGAATTCAATGTGACGCCTGGCAAGCAATAGAGCAGCGTTGCCCGAAACGGGGCCACTCACTTGGGTGGCCCCTTTCGGTCCGCCCCTGGACCGGAGGGTCTCTTCGTGTGTGACGACACAGTGAACACGAGCGCGTCGTAGAGCCGTCGGTCGCTCAGGCGGCCGCGGCGTGTGGCCGTACCAACGGCAGCTCCCACAGTTCCAAAGCTCCGCTGATCAGGTCAGCGAGGAACTGGACCGCGCCTCCGGTGTAGTGCCACCAGCCGCCGTTGCGCGAGGCCACGGTGACAGTCCATTCGTCGGGACCGGACCCTGTGGTGTTCCAGAGGAAGTAGTCGCCCTGGTACGACGTGGCCCAGGGCAGCAGGCCTCCAGGGGCGGGAAAGGGGTGCAGAGGAATGGACATCTCTGCGTCCGCACACCACTCGGCGAGGATCTCAAGGTCTTCGGTGTCCTCCGACCAGGCCTTCTCCTGCCCGGGGTTCGGGAAGCCGGTGTAAAGGAAGTCACCGAAGGCCAAGGACGGGTAGCTGTTGGCAAGCAGCTTGTAGTCCGAGGGCAGCTCCGTGGTCAGGCACTCCTCGACCCGTGCCCAGTCGATGCCGGCCGACGACGTGCGGCGAAGCAGGGCGAGGCCGGGGACAGCCTGCTCCAAAGCTGCGACTGCCGAAGCCGGATCAGTCAGTCGCCGACGAGGTACTTGAGTGCCGATGAGAGCGTCCACCGGAACAGCGTGCCAGAGTACGGATCACGAGCCTTCACTGCCCTTCAACATTCAGACCAGCGAAGCCTTGAGCCACCTGATCCTTTGGCGTTTGGGCAGGCTGGCGGTACTTCGTCCATGCTCGGAGCCGAGCACATCGTGGGCCGCGGAGGCTGCTGTCGGTGCTTGTCGTGAACTCGGACGTGCTACTTCGAACAGCAGCTTCGGGAGGCCCGTACCGTCAATGGTGGATCCGCGAATGGGAATTGACACCTGATGACAGACGCGATCGTTTCGGCTGAGGCTGTCGAGGAAGTGAAGCTCACCGGGGCAACGAGTCGGCGTGGTCGCCGCGGCCACCGTGCCGAGGTCTGGGTGCCGAAGGTGGCGGCGGGCCAGCTCGCAGGAGGAACGCGCGGTCGTTCGTGATTTCGTCGACCGCTGTGGTTGGTTGAGGATGCCGCGGTTGCGCGGTGAGGAGGGGTTCGGGTTTGTGCAGGGCGAGCAGTACCGCCTCGGCGCGGTCCGGACTCGACGCGCCGCGGGTCTTCATCGCCTTCTTCGGCCGGCGAGCAGCCGTAGCTCTCGCGATCGTTTTGCCGAAGTCCCGGCTCGGCCAGTCCCTCCAAAGGAGCTACACCCACCGCACTTGCGACGGGGCGTCCTCCCCGCCCATGTGGGGGCGGGCCACGTCTCTCGCCTCGGCCTCAGGCGTGAGCCGCAAACCAATTGGGTGTAGCTCTTTTGGAGGGACGGTCTCGCCCGTCCCTCCCCTCGCAGCGTGGAGATGTCCGCTGTGAGGGGAGGGGACGCTTGCCTGGGTCAGAGGTTCAAGGCTGTGGCCAGTTGCCAGGCGGCAGCCCTGAGTTGCGGTAGCCCTGGCTCAGAAGGCGGTGTTGCTGCAGCCCATGCTCGAACCCAAGTGGGTCTCCTGAGCACCCGCGTTGCCCTCGCCGTTCAGGAGGTTGCCGCCCAGGCCGTTGAGGATGCCGACTTGGCCGAGGACGTCGACGTTCAGGTCGTGTGACTTGCAGTTGCTGCTCTGCCCGATGTTGAAGCGGTCGCCGCCTTTCCCGCCGTCGTGTGCCTGGGCCGTGCCGGTGGCCAGCATTCCGAGGCTGCCGAGGGCGGCGACCAAGACCGCAGCCTTGCGAAGCGTGTTCATGTGATCTCCAATGGAGTGGAGTGTGTGCGATCCGTGGCAGATCGATTCCTTACAGTCACGAAAATTAGATTAAATACCACCAAAACCGCACGATGGCGCGCCGAGAAGTCCTGATCTAGTTGAGGAGGCCGCGGCTGCGCGGCTTGCGGAGAGGGTTCGGGCTCACACAGGACGACCAGCACCGCCTCGGTGCGGTCCGGACTCGACATACCGCGGGCGTTCATCGCCTTCTTCGACTCGAATCTGAGCCAAGCCGCTTGTGCCGAGAGGAGCTTGGGGACGGGGCCGAGTTCGGCGGCCAGGTGGGTGGGGTCGGTGGCCTCGGTCTGGCCCGAGGCCACCGCCGCCCAGGAGGGTTTCGGCTACGCCTGCCCCGACTTCCAGCCCTGCCTGGCCACCTTGCCCGCGACTCGTTCCCCGGCCTGCCACCCGCAGCCGTAGCCCTCTGCCTGCGCCCGTGGAGCCGGATGCACGGACTGCTCACCCTTGGAAATCTACGGGCACCTGCGTCATCAGGTCACCGAACCGTCCAAGCTCTACGAGGCCGACATGCACGACCTGATCCGCACACTCGGATTGACACCACCGCGGTAGCGGCAACGGTCCGCACAGGGGGGTGAGTTCAGCGAACTCGCGGCACAGTCCACTCGTCGACGCTCCACTCCGGCTCTGCGATCCGCCTGCGGTGGCAGCGAATGAGCACGAAATCGCCCGCCGGCCCGCATATCGGCTACGAGGCCCGAAGCGCGGCCCTCGGCGTGGGGCCATCCGACCCGTGCCGCTGACGAGACCCGGCTCCGGGCTTAGCTGAGGCCGAGTTTGGCCAGGGCGGTCGACCAGGTGGTCGCGATCGCCTGCTGCGCCGTGGCGAGCTGTGTTTCACCGGAGCAGATCGCAGTGTGGAGTTCGGGCTCGACGGCGTCCTTGGGGGATTGTTGGGGCCCGCGCCTGCCTTGTGTCCCGGTGATGGCGGTTCGACCCGCAGGTTGCGGGGGGCGTTGGGGTCGCCGGCGACCTCCAGGGAGATGAGGTGGTCGACCTCGGCGTCATGGAGGCCGCCGGTGTAGCTGTACGACTTGGCGTTTGGCCGTTTTCTCCGCGCCGGTGATGGAGGAGGTCGGGCGGATCGTCGTGGTGTAGCCAGGCTTGCAGATCGTCGACTTCAGCGAGGCCGGGATGACGTTCGGATTCAGGGCGCCTGGCGTGCACGTGGGGTACGGCAGCGGCTGGCCGTGGTCGTTGCCGAAGTGGCGGGATCCGGCGGGCAGCTGGGTCTGGACCGTGCACTTGGGCTACGGGCCGGGACCGTTCTGCAGGGCCGCCGGTGCGCCCCCCGGCCGGGCCTGCAGGTCGGAAGCCGGGCTCGACTGGGGCGCTGGCAGCTGCGCGTCGGAGGATGGCCGGCGCTGGGACAGGCGGGGAGACGGCGGTCGGCGCGAGGACGGTGGCGGTGACGGGGAGACGGTGGCGGAGCAGGCGGCCCCCAAGGCGACGGTGGCGCGACGAAGTTATTTCCGGTCACCTCCCGCCAGGCGGCCCTGGACGGGAGGACCGCCTGAACGAAGGAAAACGAAGGAAGGTGATGGCCGTCCCCTGCGTCTCGTGTCGGTGCAGCTCCGAAGCCAGATCCACCTCGCTATGAGTGACCTCACGGCTCGCCGCAGCCAAACTCCAACCGCGGGGATGAAATCCCCAGTTGGCGCATGGTGCGGGAAGTGGTCACCCCTCGTCGAGCCGACAGGGCCGTGCAGGCTGCTGTCTGTTGGGCCTGTTGCGGCGGCTCTGTGGTGGGATCCATTGCCCCGGGTTGTACGTCGTGGTCCTGGCCGTTCGCAGAGGCTCGCCTGAGCCGGTCGTCCAGTGTGTGATGTGGGGCGTGGTGACCTGCCCACGGGACCCGGGCGTGCGCACGGCCCGCAGCCCCTGCGTGGCAGGGGGCTGTGGGCCGGGGTTCAGCAGTTGATGGCGGTCAGAGGAGCTTCTGCGGGGCCTGGTACTGGTCGACGGGTGCGACGTTGCAGGAGGCCTTGGGGCCACCGAGGGCGTGTCCGCCGATGCCCTCACCCTCGGGCAGCGGTACCGCGCAGCGCAGGTCGACGTTGATGAGTGAGGCGCCGTAGGTGTTGAGGATGCCGCCCGCCTCACCCGCGATCGAGGTGTTGCCGTTACGGGTGGCGAAGTCCGAGGCGCCCATGCTGTTCATGGCACCGGTGCCGCTCGCGGTCGGGCCCTGCGCCGCAGCGGCGGCGAGGATGCTCTGGAGTGTGGCGGTGGGGATCTGGAGTGTGGTCATGGGGGTGGTGTTGGGCTTGGGCTTCGGGGTCTGCGCCGAGGCGGGAGCGGCGATGGCCATCGTGGCGGCGGTGGCGAAGGCCGCCCCGGCGAGAATCTTCTTGATCACGGTGTTACTCCCGTTCAGTGGGTCAGAGTGGGGTGACAGGCCTGCCTCGGGGGAGTGCGGAACCTGTCATCTCTGCAACGAGGGGCACCCAGAAAACGTCACTAATTGTGATCATTTGGACCAATATGCAGAGAACTGATGCGCTTGCTGTCCGTCGGCGGCCTCCCGGGGCCGCAGGTGGACCCGCACAGGCGAAGGGGTGTGGCCCTTGTTGAATGACCACGATCCCGCAGAGTGATCAGGCCGCCGGATCGCGGTCACTCAACAAGGGCCACACCTCGAAGCGAACGTCCTGGGCCGTCGGTGCTGCCGGTAGAGGGCGCGTGCATCCGGGGCCCACGGCCCGGCCAGGAGGGGGAGAGTGTGCTGGGTCCCGGGGCGACTGGTCAGACCCCGGGACCCCCCAGGGGCACTCTCTGACGTGATCAAGCTTCCGGTTCAACGGCTCTTTGCATCCAGGGTCACCCTGGTTCCCCCGCCCAGCCCAGTGCGCGCCCGGCGAGCCGCGTGGATTTGGGTACCTGTCGGCTTGTCGTGTCGGTCTTCCTGGTGGGAGACCCGCACCCCTGGGTGCATGCCGTGGTCCTGGCCGTCCGGAGTGGTCTGTTCGGTGTGCGATGCGGAGCGACCCTGGTGCTCGCAGCCTGCGGGCAAGCCACAGCCCCCTGCGTGGCAGGGGGCTGTGGGCCGGGGTTCAGCAGTTGATGGCGGTCAGAGGAGCTTCTGCGGGGCCTGGTACTGGTCGACGGGTGCAATGTTGCACGCAGCCTTGGGACCGCCGAGGCCGTGGCCGCCGATGCCCTCACCTTCGGGCAGCGGCACCGCGCAGCGCAGGTCGGCGCTGGCGAACGGGGCGCCATAGGTGTTGCCGATGCCGCCCGCCTCGCCCGCGATGGAGGTGTTGCCGTTGCGGGTCCCGAAGTCCGAGGCGTCCGCCGAGGCGGGCGCTGCGACGGCCATCGTTGCGGCAACGGCGAAAGCCGCCCCGGCGAGAACCTGCTTGATCACGATCATGCTCCCATTCGGTGGGTCAGACAGAGATGACAGGCCCTGCTCCGGGGGAGTGGAAACCTGCCACCCCTGGAACGAGGAACGTTCATAAAAGGTCACAAGATGCGCTCATTCAGACCAACATGCAGGAGCGGGAGCGCCGCGTGAGGTGAGCTCAGCTTCTGCCTTCGAGGACGAGGCCGGGTTTGCGACCCCGCCGCCGAGGGCCCGCAGTTGGGGCTGTCGTCTGCAGGCAGGTTCCGGCCGAGGGGGCGGGTTACGCACGCGCGCACGCTTACGGGGTCGCGGCCGGGGTGTCCGGTGATCTGCCGCAGCGGCCGACGGTGGCGGGCAGGTTCACCTCGCACGACAAGACGCGGATGACCGAGCTCGGTCCAGGCAAGTGGACCCTCACGGTGGCATCGGCCGGCCCCTGCTCGTGCTCGCACATGGCGTTGAGGACCCACAAGGCGTCAGGCATCGCCGCAGTCATGAACCCGGTGATGCCTTCGCCGCACAGCTCCAGCAGCCAATCGGTGGCCCCGGAAGGCACGAGCGGCCACAGGCTTGACATCAGGTTCGACTCTTCGGACATGCGCCGACGATCCCAGGCGCGAACCGTCTTCCCTCAAAGGGCCGACATTACGCCGCCCGAACTCGCCACCTGGGCACGTTCCCCCGTGCCTGGCCAGGACGGCGAGGCGCGCCTCGAAGCCATCGAACCGACCGCTGACGAACGTTCTTCTCCGCAGGCGCTCTCGCCCACGACCGGCACGAGTACCCCGAGAGCCGATCACGGTGGCATCTCAGGCCACTTGGGCGGTGGCCGCTAGGACCAACTCGCGCAGGGTGACGCGCTGCGGCTGCTGATACGCAAAGCCGATCGCCGCGGCCACGTCTTCGGGGGCGAGCACCTCGATGGAGTCCTTGAAGGCCTGGTAGTCGGCTTTCACCGCCTCGTCGGTGGTGTGTGAGAGCAGCTCGGTCTCAACGGCTCCCGGGGCGATGGTGATGACGCGGACCCCGTGGCCCGCGACCTCTTCGCGCAGGCTCTCGGACATGCCGTGCACGGCGAACTTGCTGCCGCTGTAGACCGTGTGTTTGGCGTAGGTCCTGCGGCCCGCGACCGAACTGACGTTGATCACCGTGCCGTGGCCGCGCTCGATCATGCCGGGCAGGACTGCACGTACTCCGTGGAGCAGACCCCGCACATTGACGTCGAACATCCGCTCCCACTCATCGGCCGACTGCCTGGCCACCTCGCCCAGCAGCATCACGCCCGCATTGTTGACGATCAGGTCGGCGGGGCCGTACAACGCCTCGGCCTCCCGCACGGCCCCGGCCACCGCCTCGGCGTCAGTGACGTCGACGGAGCGGGCGAGGGTGGCGGGGAGACCGAGTGCCTCGATCCGCTCGACCCTGCGGGCCAGCAGCAGGAGAGGGTGGCCGAGTGCGGAGAGGGTGCGGGCGGTGGCGGCGCCGATGCCCGAGCTGGCTCCGGTGATGACGGCCAAGGGCTTGGCGAAGGTGTTCAAGTCGGCGTTCACAGCCGCGTTCATGTCGGTGTTCATGTCCTCAACCTTGATCGTCCAGTGGATCCCGAACAACAGCCGGTCGCGCAACGGTCGATAACCTGACGGTTATGGAACGCCGTGACGTCGAGATCTTCCTGGCCCTCACCGAGGAGCTGCACTTCGGCCGCACCGCGCGGCGCCTGCACGTGTCGCAGGCTCGGGTCAGCCAGACCATCAAGCAACTGGAGCGGCGTATAGGTGCGGCGCTCTTTGAACGGACCAGCAGGCGCGTGGAGCTGACGTCGATCGGGCGCCGCCTCGCCGACGACATACGCCCCGGCTACGAGCTGATCAGAGACGGCGTCGATCGGGCGATCGCCGCGGGACGCGGTCTGGCCGAGCCGCTGCGCGTCGGGTTCAGCAGCCCGCTCGCCGGTGAACTCGTGCTGTTCGCCGCCTCCGCGTACCGCGAGCGGCACCCGGCCGCCGGTGAGGTCCTGCTCCAGGAGACCCCGCTCTCCGACCCCTTCGGCCTGCTGCGCTCGGGCGAACTCGACCTGCTGCTCGCCCAGTTCCCCGTCGTCGAACCTGATCTGGCCACCGGCCCCGTACTGATCTCCGACACCCGCGTGCTGGCCGTCTCCACCCGGCACCCCTTCGCCAAGAGGCCCTCCGTCCGGGTCGACGACCTCGCCGGGGACAAGGTGCTCAGCCTCTCGGGGCCTATACCGGACTACTGGCTCGACCATCTCCTGCCGCCCGCGACTCCGGCGGGCCGTCCCATCGAGCGCGGTGAGCGGGCGGCGACCCGGCAGGAGCTCCTCGCCCTGGTCGGGGCGGGACGCGGGGTGCATCCGGCCGCCGCGCACGAGGTCAGGTACTACGCCCGGCCCAATATCGCGTACGTGCCCTTCGACGACGCTCCCCCGCTGGAGTACGGCCTGGTGTGGCGGGCCACGGTGGACACGGGCCGCATCCGCGCCTTCGCCGAGGCGGCGGTGGAAACCGTACGGCAGCAGGGCGGTCCGAGGGACGTCTGCGCGGAGTGCCGCTGATCCGGCCCAGGTGAGCCAGGTGAGCGGCCCCCGTTCGAGGAACGTTTCGGCCCCCTCGAATAAACGCCAAGCTCACCCCGGGCGATGCCCCCTGGCACTCAACGGCGGCCCCCGACCAGGCAAGGCCGCGAAGTCAAGCACGCGGGGGAAGCGTCAACTTGCCTGGCTGCTGTGGTCTTCGGCTGCTGCGGGGGAGGGCCGTGAGGCGGCACGGGTAAGGATGCCGATGGCGATGGTCACGATGTTCTGGCTGCGTGCGGGGCGCTTCTCGCTCTGTTCGACAGGGTGATGGGAGACAGGACACTTCACTTTCCGGGCACTGGTGCGGGCGCGGCGAGGCGGCAGAAGGTTGCTCAAGACGGCTTTGCTGATGGCTTCGGCCCGTGGGGTGGCGGCGGCCGGGATGATGCCGCTTGCGGTCATGCCCTGGTCCCGGGTGGCCTGGAGGGCCACGGTGCAGGCAGCCCGGTCGGGGGTCGGTCCCCGGTGCGGACTCCACGGCATCGACCATGACGCGGCGCAATGCCTGGCATAGGGCGAGTTGGGTTCAGAGCTCTTGCTCAAGACCGAAGGGGTCGGCTGATCGCAGGACTCGGCCGGCGAACAGGGTGTGGCGCAGGGCCAGGAAGGAGGATCCGACTTCTCAGCGTTCGTGGTACAGGCGCACGAGGCACGTGGCCGGGTCGGTCCGGTGGTCCAGCAAGGTAGTGGCGAGCCGGTAGCGGTCGTGGATGAGGTGCCCGTCGCCGCACTCGACGGTGACGTCTGCGTCGATGGTGCGGAAGGACCGGCCGTTGATGCGGGTGAGGAAGGAGCCGTCGGGCAGCGTCGCCCAGATGACAGGACAGCGCGTGGATTTCAGGCGGATCAGCATCTGGGCTCCGGTGTCGCTTACTGCAGTGAGAAAGCCGCTGCCGTCGAAGGCCCGGTAGGCGAGCAGCAGCATGCTCGGGTTCAGCAGGAGAGCTCTTCGGCGAGCCGAAGCAGCCGGCCAGCGCATGCGCCTCCTCCGTCACGACAGGCGAGGTGATGGCTTCGAGCTGTTTCACCCGCCGCTCGATCTCTTCCTCGTCGGCATCCCAATCGGGCAGAGGGCCATCGGCAACGAAGGTCTGAACTTCGGGTCTTATCCGCGAATGATCAGCTGCCGAGCACGACCGGAGCAAGCGCAGACAACAACAAGGAGGGCCCTTGCACACCGCACCTGTCAGGGACACGGACCGGCAGGGCTCAGATCACCACGCTATCGGCTCAGGCCAGGCCGCCACCGCAGACGCTCTCAGCTGGGGAAATCACTCGATCAGGGTGGCTCCCAATCTCACCGCCGATCTCGACCGAGCCGAGGCTGGTGACTGGTGCCCGATGGCCGAAACGGGGTCCCGTTCGCGCCGTTCTTGGGGGAGGGCAGGGTGCTGGCTCTCCCAGGGGACGCTTGCCGTGGGCGTGCAGGCATGGCTTGGAGGGGACCGATGGAGTACACCGCTGGGCATCCCGCGTGGGGGTGGCTGGATGCCTCGCTTGACGGCCTCGGCTGCGGCAGTGCCTGGTCGGACGTCCACCGCGTCAAGGGTGTGTTGACGTGTCCGGAGTGCCGGGGCCGGGTCTTCGCCCGCGTCTCCCCGCACGGGCTCCGGCACCTCTACTATCAGGTGCGGCCACCCGGCGAGCTGGCCGAGACGCCGTGATCACACCAATCACAGCGGGATCCTCACACGGATTCCGCCGGTACTGGCGCACTGATCACCTTTCGGACAGTCGCAGCTCCCCGGACCAGGTCTTGCAACGGACGGCCGGAGTCCAGAGTGAGCTCAAGCGCGAGCCGACCGATGTCCGGGTCCGCTTCGTCGTGTACCGCCAAGACCGTCTCGCCGAGATGGTTCGAGACGCCGCCCGACCAGGTAATCCAGACCCATCCCGGCCCCGTGCAACGGGCACTCGTTCAACAGCTTCGGCTCCGCACAGCGACCGACCGTCAGGTAAAGCCACAGGTCACGCGTTTATACGGGACAGCCTTTTAGATGTAGGCGAGGACCGGGGGACTCTGAGACAAGCTCGGCTGCGGACAACGGGCAGATCTGAAAGGCCCCCATAACCTTTGGGAAGCCTACGGCCTTGTTTTCCTGGGCCCGTTCACCACGTCGGAGGCGTGCCGAGGGCCGGACCGGGACGACGAGAACTGGCCGACGAGTTCGCGGAAACAGACCAGGGCGGTAATCGGCGGGATTCCGACGACTACCACCGCAACAGCTGAATGCGGAGCTTGGGCGATACACAGAGCCATCGCTGTGCCGGAGGAGATCAGCATGACAGCCCAGGACCGACGGGCAGTTCGGTGCTGCACGGATGCCCGCAAGATGGACTGACCTGCCAGAAGCCACGGCCCATACACCATCAGCGGCCACCGTCGCGCCAACTGTGGGGGCGCCCAGAGCAGCGCAATGGTGTGCAGCTGATCGCACGAATAAGAGATGACCCAGGTCAGAATCGCCACTGCGCAGATGGCGCTCATTGCGGTCAGGGTCGCGACAGCGATGATCCGCCGCTTTCCGGCAAGGGTGTGAAACCCTGGCCGGGGCCGCCGTCGGCTGACCGGGCGGCGCAGTTGCTCGTCGCTGCCTAACGGTGAAGGCGTAGAGTCCACGCTGTGCGTCGGATGCAGGATCCGCGCCAGTTCTTCGTTTGGATCCCATCCGGCCGACGGAGTCTCCGGATCAGGGGCGCGCCACGCGTGCGGCACGGCAATTGACTGAGCGTAATCAGAGTACTGATTTACCGGATCATAGTCGGTTCTCATTATGAATCCTTTCCGCCCTTGGCTTCTCCGCGAGCGCTTTGGGATGTTTCACTCAGAGCGCGATCCCTGGGCCCACCATCCCTCCGTCGCGGACCGAAGGTAGTGGCTCTCCCCCCCGTCCGCCGGTCGCGAGGGACTCCTCAAGCAAGCCTGGGCAGTGCGTGAGGCCTGCTCTTCCGCCGGCCGGATCAAGCCCGGACGGCACGGTCTTTCGTGGCGGCAATATTGGTTGAGGAGGGGATCGGCTGCCCCAGCCCCCTGGGGGCTTCCTGGCGCGAGAGGGGCCAACCAGTCCTTCCTGCATTCTTTCCTTCAAAGCCACGATCGTCTAACGAGCGTAACGCGGCGCGAGATGTCACACAGTCGGGGGAATGTTCACAGGGGAGGGTCTCTCGAATATCAGATTACAGGCCATGGTTGATTAAATTCTGACGATGTATTAGATGGCCTTACGATAATTCGGCTTTGGGGGACTCTGAAGCCCCCGCCGTGCCGGTCGGTGCCGCCTGGTCGTTGAGACCGGCGTGACAGACACGCTCCACGCCCGCGCCCGCAGGCGCCGGCCACCCAACCGCCCTGCCGCCTCGCGCACCTACGCGGGCACGGTCAGCCGGTTCGTCGCCTTGCTCGGCCTGCTCCTGGTACTCGTTCTCGCCGTGGTGCTCGCGCCCCTGGTCCTCGCCGCCGCCCTCGTCCTCACCGCGAACCTGACCTGATGTTCCGAGACTTTGGCCCCCGCGGCACCACGAACGTGTCTCGATGCGATCGTGGCCTTCAAATTAGTCGGCCTGTGAGCATGATCACGTCTTTGGGCTGAAACACTCAAGAGTGAATTACGTCCGCCCCGGTGCGGCGCACCTTACCCAATGGCTGACTCCGCCAAGTCCGCACGGAATTCAAGGAGTTGACGGGACAAGAACCTCGCTATGCAGAGGCCGTGAAGGCCGCGCCGAATGGTCGGCATGGTGCGTATCGGGCGGGGAGCGCACCGCACCGGATCGAGACCCTGGCGGGGGAGCGCGGTGCACCGCCGCGACGCACCGATGCGGTGCGGTCGTGGGCCATAGGGGCTTCAATTCACTACGTGTCCGGCTTGGTCGGCCGCTTCAGTTTCCGCTTGCGCCTGGCGCGCGCCTGCCTCCTTGGGTCGGATGTTCTCGCTACGGCGGGGGAGTCGCCTGTCGGCTGCCCAGACGATGAGTGCGCAGGCCGCGAATCCGGCCCCGAGGAGGCTGGAGCCCGCCCAGCCATGGGCGCTGAAGGTGGCGGTGGTTGCCGCTGCGCCGAGGGCGGAGCCGAGTGAGTAGAAGACCATGTAGCTGCCGATGACGCTGCTGATGCGATGGGGATGTGCGGCGGTGAGCAGGTGCTGGTTGCTCACATGCACGGCCTGGACCGCGAAGTCGAGAAGCACGATTCCGACGATGAGGAGCCACAGTGACCACGGCAGTTGCGCGATCGCTGCCCAGGAGAGGATGAGCAGGGTGAGCGCGAGACCGGTGACCGGGGCCGCCCGTCCTGCATCCGCCCACCGCCCCGCACGTGCCGCGCCGAGTGCGCCGGCGAGTCCGACGATGCCGAACAGTCCGATCTGACTCTCGCTCAGGTGCCACGGCGTGCCCGCCAGTGGCAGGGACACTCCGCTCCACAGGGTTCCGAACGATGCGAACAGGAAGAAGGCGATGAGCCCGCGCGTCAGAAAGAGGCGCTGCCCGAACAGTCCGCCGAGTGAGGTGACGGCCTGCCTGTACCCCGCCGTAGGCTCGTCGGGGCGCCCCTGCGACGGCAGTACGGCGAGGACGAGGGCCGCGAGCCCGAGTGACAGCACTGCGAGCACGGCATAGACGCTGCGCCAGCCCCACACGTCGGCGAGCGAGCCGGTGACGACCCGTGCGCCCAGGATGCCGACCACGACGCCCGAGGTCACAACACCGATGTTCCGCCCGCGTTCGGCGGGCAGTGAGACCGACGCCGCGTAGGCCACCGTGGTCTGCACCACGACCGCGAACACCCCCGCCGCCGCGAGCCCCACGAACGCCACCCAGGCGGCTGACGCCGAGGCGGTCAGGATCATGCCCACCGCGGTGATCGCCAGGTGCACGGCGATGAGTCGGCGCCTGTCGGCCACTACATCACCGAGCGGCACCAGCAGCACCAGCCCTGCCAGATAGCCGAACTGGCTGGTCGAGACGATCCATCCAGCGAGTTCTGGCGGCAGCCCGAGATCGTGCCCCATCGGTTCAAGAACCGGCTGCGCGGCATAGATGCTTGCCACAGCGACACCACACACCACTGCGAGTAATAACCGCCGCCACGCGTCCATCACGTTCCCCAATCAGTAGCGAATTGCAACCGTTTTGACGGTACGGCATGATGGTTTCGATTCGCAACTCATTGGGAGGTGTCATGTCGCGCCAGACCCTGCGCGCCCCGAACCCCGACTGGACCGACCCCGAGTGCCCTGTCGCCCGTACGCTCGACCTCGTCGGCGACAGGTGGAGCCTTCTCGTCATCCGCGACGCGATGGACGGGACGCAATCGTTTACCGAATTCCAGCGCCGCACCGGCATCGCCCGCAACATCCTCACCGACCGCCTGCGCAAGCTCATCGCTCACGGGCTCCTCGCGCAGCGCACCGCACCATCGGGCCGCCGCCAGGAATACGTGCTCACCGACGCAGGCCGCGACCTCTTTCCCGTCGTCCTCACCCTGCGGCAGTGGGGGGAACGCCATGCCTTCGCAGCCGGTGAGACCCACTCCGTCCTCGTCGACCAGCACGGCATCCCCGTGCCGGAAATCGCCCCGACCAGTGCCGACGGGACCCCCCTCGGCGCCGACACCACCCGCGTGCAGAAGACCGCATAGAAGGCAGACGCTCGGCCTCCAGACCTTGCGGACGCCCTGCCTCCCACGTGTCCGACAGAGGAGGCGCGACCGTCTCGGAGATGAGCGGGAATCCTTCCAGCCGGCCGACCGCTGGTAGCGGCGGGCGAGCCTGTGCAGCCTGACCCTGGTAGGGCGTTCCAGATCGGGGGAGACCGTCAACCGGGAACCGGGCCATGAGGTCGACCGGCTTGCCCGTGCGGCGACATGGGTGTCCACCGGGTGGGAATTGCCGTTGCCCCGGCGGGCTTTGAGGCCAAGGCGGTCAACCTCGACGACGGTGACGCAGCCGGAGGTCAGGAAGCAGCCACTGCGGCGCCAGTGTCTCCCGGCCCCGCTGTGGGCTGTCCGCCGTGCGAGCGCGGCCTCCCAAGAAGTCACATATGCCCGACTGGCCATGTGCGCTGCGGTTCCGCCCGGATGGCCGACGAATCCCACCAAAGACAGCCGAGCGCGGGACTGTTCAGGGGGCAGAGCCCCGAACGGAGCCACAGCAATCAGCATGGTCAGTTCTTGTCGGTCAGCTGGGCGCGCAGCAGGTCCAAGCCCATCGGCCCCAGGTCCAGGGCCTGTTGGTGGAACTGCTCGAGGTCGAATGCGGCGCCGTCGCGACGGCGGGCCGCGTCCCGCGCCTCCAGCCACACCTTTTCCCCCAGCTCGTAGGCGAGGGCCTACCCGGCGCGCCCCAGATACCGGTCGATCTCGAACTCGACGAACCCCGCAAGGCTCAGCCCGCAGTGCTCAGTGAGGAACTCGCGGCCCAGCTGCGGCGTCCACCGTTCACCCTCATGGAACCCGGTGCCCGCGGGGATCGGAAGCCGCAGGTGCAGCCCGATGCCCAGCACCACCCGCGCGGCGCGCAGCTGCTGACCGCCGGCCGGCATCCCCAGCCGGCGCACCGGGTCAGCGAAGTACCCCAGCTCGTCCATCAGCCGCTCGGCGTACAGGCGCCACCCTTCGCAGTGCCCCAAGTGCAGCTCGTACGACAGCCGTTGGAACCGGTTGAGGGTGGCGGTGTTGAGGGTCGTCACGCACAGCTGCAGGTGATGCCCCGAGGCGCCTTCCTGGAACATCGTGCTCGGCACCGTACACGTCGGGGTCGGCGTGTCCGGCGCGGCCGTCAGCGGCCACCAGACCGTCCCGGGGCGCGACAGGTCCTCGCTGGGTGCCAGATAATAGAAGGCGACCCCGTGGCCAGGCCCGGCGGATGAGGCTACGCACGGTGATGATGGCGGTGGCCAGGGCGAGGCAGAACTCGACGTAGACGCGCCGTCGTTCGGTGCGGCGGCGGAGCTTGTTATTCGCGGATCTGAGCGTTCACTGTCGGATGCGCGTCACCGCTGTCCGCGCCCAGGCTTGTGAGAAGGCGCAGCCCGTCCTCGGTGGGGCTGCCGGGGGCTGCGGACAGCACGAGCAACTCCATGCCCGATTCGTCCGGTAGCGCGAAGTTCTCCTGGTGCAGTTCCAGCAGTCCGACCAGCGGGTGCCGGTATGCCTTGCGTCCATGGGTGCGGGCGCGCACGTCCGCGCGGGCCCAGAGGCGACGGAAGCGCTCGCTGCCGATCGCCAACTCGCCGATCAGCGAGGCCAGTCGGGTGTCCTCGGGGTAAGTGCCGGTGGCCAGGCGCAGGTGCCCGACCGCGTCGAGCGTGCAGGTCTCCCAGTCCGCGTAGAGGCCGCGCTCGGCCTCCTCGAGGAAGATGTGCCGGGCGGTGTTCAGGCCCGGCATCGGCCTGCCGAAGAGGAGCCCCGCGAGGCGGTTCCCGGCGAGCACGTCCAGGCGGTGGTTCATGATCAGCGCGGGTGCGTCGGTGACCAGGTCGAGGACGCGCAGCAGCTCCGGCCGGACCCGCCCGTTCGGTGCCTTCGCGCGGCGGCGGGGGTGCCGGGCGAGCCGGTCGAGGTGTCCGCGTTCGGTCTCGTCGAGGCCGAGGACGCGGGCGAGCGCGTCGAGGACCTGCTCGGAGGGCTGCGTTGCGCGGCCCTGTTCCAGGCGCACGTAGTAGTCGACGCTGACTCCGGACAGGTGGGCGACCTCTTCGCGGCGCAGCCCCGCGACCCGGCGGCGGCTGTCGATGGGAATGCCGACGGCTGCCGGGTCGACTCGGGAGCGCCGGGTGCGCAGGAAGCCTGCAAGATCGTCCATGCCCCCAGTATGGCTTCGCTGAAGCTGGTGAAGGTGGCTCTGCCAGTACCAGGAAGTCCCGTCCGACGGAAGAGGCGTCCCTGAACGACGGGCGCCGCAGCGGCCAGGATCGACGGCATCCGATCCGAAGGAGTTGTTCCCATGAAGACGCTGATCGTCCACGCCCACCCGGAGCCGAAGTCGCTCAACAGCTCGCTGAAGGACCTCGCGGTGTCCACGTTGGAGGGCGCCGGGCACGAGGTGCGGGTGAGTGATCTGTACGCGATGAACTGGAAGGCGGTCGTGGACGCCGCGGACTACGGCCCCCACGCCTCACGCCCGCTGAAGGTCGCTCTGGACTCGGGCCGGGCCTTCGACACCGGGGCGCTCACCCCGGACGTCCTCGCCGAGCAGGAGAAGCTGCTGTGGGCCGACACGATCATCTTCCAGTTCCCGCTGTGGTGGTACACGATGCCCGCGATCCTCAAGGGCTGGGTGGACCGGGTGTTCACCTACCGCTTCGCGTACGGCGTCGGCGAGCACAGCGACACCAAGTATGGTGAGCGCTTCGGCGAAGGCACCCTCGCGGGCCGGAAGGCTCTGCTGTCGGTGACGACCGGCGGCCCGGAGTCGCACTACGCCGCTCGCGGGATCAACGGCCCCATCGACGATCTGCTGTTCCCGATCCAGCACGGCATCCTCTACTACCCGGGCATCGAGGTGCTGCCGCCGTTCGTGCTGTACGGCACCGACCGGATGACCGCTGAGGAGTACCCGGACGTTGCCAAGGCATGGGAGCAGCGCCTGCTCACCCTGGAGTCGACCGAGCCGGTCGCATTCCGGCGGCAGAACTTCGGCGACTACGAGATCCCCTCGCTGCACCTGAAGGAGGGCCTGGAGCCCGCGGGCCGCACGGGTTTCGGGCTGCACCTGCGCGGCTAGGAGCGTCTGCCGATATAGGTCATGGACACGAGGAACAGGGCGGCATGGCAGCCACTCTCTTCATGATCATGGAGGTGCTCACGCTCTGCGATCTTTAGGAGAAGGTGTGGCTGTCGTGCCTGCGTCCGTCATCGACCCGATCCGTGAGGAGTTCCTCGCGCTGCTCCCGGATCGTGAGGACGCTCACCCGCTGAGCTGTCATCGGCCGCGGATCGCGGACGAGACGGTCTTTGACAAGCTGGTCCTGGTCCTGGTCCTGGTCCTGGCGCTGGTGTCGGGGATGGGCCACGAGCGGGTCGCAGACAAGTCGTGCTCGGCGACCACGATCCGCCGCAGGCGGGACGAGTGGATCGGGGCCGGAGCCATCGGCCACCTGGTGCCGCATCAAGCACCGTTCGCCCTGCTGTGAGGCGCGCCTGCCAACGGGTTCGGCTGCTGGCGATAATTGACCGATGAGTACCGTCGAACGCCCTGTGCCGCCCCTGAATGCCGACGAGCGCACCACGCTCGAAAGCTGGCTTGACTTTCACCGCACGACACTCGCCATGAAGTGCGAGGGCCTGGACGATGAGCAGGCCGCTGTCGCGTCCGTGCCGCCGTCCGGCTTCACTCTGACCGGTCTTGTCCAGCACATGGCCGAGGTGGAGCGGAACTGGTTCCGCCGAGTGCTGGCTGGAGAACAGGCCCCGCCCATCTACGACCCGCAGGCCGACCCGGATGGCCCCGACGGCGGCTTCGCCCTGGCCCAGGGCGCCACCCTGCACAACGCTCTTGCCACCTGGCACGCGGAAATCGCCCGCGCCCGCGAGCACTGCGCCGACCGTGCCCTGACCGACACCGGCCGCTTCATGGAACAGGACGTCAGCCTCCGCTGGATCTACGTCCACATGATCGAGGAGTACGCCCGCCACAACGGCCACGCCGACCTGCTCCGGGAACGCATCGACGGCACCACCGGCGTATAGCGTCGAGCGGAGAGCGTTGACCCTGCCACGCCGGGGTGTACGCACTGGCCGTTGGCGACGGAACTGTCAACTCGTGCCGCAACCAAAGAGCCTTTGCCCCGTGGTGGCGCTCGCGCTGCCCCTCCGCCAGGGCCGCCCACACCTCGGGTTTCCGCTGCCGGGCCAGCCACTTGCCACGTCCATCCCGTGCACGGTGAACCCGGCAGGACCTCCGCCGGGCCTTCCTCGTCACGCACCAGCTCCGGCAGCGCGGCGTTGTTCCTCGGCCACTCCGCAGTCCAGTCGGGGTTCCAGTCCTCGTCGATCGCCTTCAATGCGGCCTCCCACTCCGGGTGTTCCAGGCCGTCGCTCTCGGCACGGCGCCCGATGAGTACGTTCCGCGCCGCACCGAGTGGCACCGTGAACTCGTCAAGAACCTGCGTCGCTGGTAGCCCGCAGGACGACGTATGAGACCCCGGGCATCTGAGGCCCGGGGTCTCTCTGTGCCCCGCGATGTACGAGCGGTTCAACGACCTGGCTCGATCTCTCCGTCGACCGTGATCTCTTCGGCATGGCCGCGGGGTACGGGCCGGTGGGCGCCTTCCCGTTCCCCCCACTGTGCGAGTGCCGCAAGACCTCTCTGGAATGCTGGTGAGCCTTTCCCTGCCCCTTCGCCGCGGGCATTGCCGCCGGCGTGGGTGGCGGGGCCTCAACAGGCTTGATGCCCAGGGCAGTCAGCCGTTCCGGTTGTTCGGGGAGAAGTTGCGCCCAGGTGGCCGGCTGTTTCTGCTGCGCCAGCCACTTGCCGAGGTCGTCGCTGTCGAAGGTGGCGCCGGGTGCGAGGTCGGGGAGGTGTCCGTCGGTTTCGGTGAGATCGCGCAGGACGGCGTAGTGGCGTTGCCAGTTGAGTGGCTGGGGGCAGTTCCAGTCGGCGTCGATCGTGGTCAGTTGCTCCGCGCGTGCGGCGGCCCGCTTCGGGTCCTTGCCGAGGCCGCCCTTGCGGCGGAGGTTGGCGAGGTGCTGTCCGAGGGGGACCATCTGGTCGTCCTCGCCCCAGACGACGTCCTGCCGGCGCGCGAGGTGCCCGGTCGCCCGCCGCGCCGGAAGGACCGCAGGGCGGCCAGCTTGGCCTCCCACGCCTCCTCGCCCGGCTCCCACACCATCCCGGCCTCCGGCGCGTCGAGCATTGTCTTGCGCCGTTCCTCGAGTTCCCCGGCTCTCAGCGCCTTGCGCTGCTGGTGGACCCATCGGCCGAGGGGGAAGTCCTTGTGACGCCGACTTCGGTCTCTGTGTCGTACGGCACGGCGTGGACGCCGGTGATCTGGTTCTTCTTCCGCCAGCGGAGCAGGGCTTGGTAGCCCTCCAGCCAGACGAGCGATTCCGGCCGGTAGACCCGGGTGCGCAGGAACACCGCGATGGTCGCCGCGTACCTGGGGCTGGAGAAGTGGAGCAGGGCTGCTTCGGCAGCGACTTGGGTGCCGTCCTCCTGGTCCTCGCTGTCGCCTTCGCCGCTGGCCCCGACGATCCGCGCGTCCTCATCGCGCCGGACGTGTACTTTGCGTTTCCCGCCGGTGAGCGTACGGGAGGCGAGCTGCTCGACCAGGCGCTCATCGTGCGAGCGCAGGCCCTGGAGGACGGCTACCAGGGGGCGGAACGAGGCAGAGGCGACCATGTCCTTCGGGCCCTCCCCGGGTTCCAGGAACACCGGCACGATGATGCGCGCGACCTTGGTGGTGCCGTCCTTGTTGAGTCGGAGTGCGCGGCCGATGTTCTGGACGATCTCGACCTGGGGAGCCGCGGGTGTCTGCGAAGCAGACGGTTCGAAGCCTCGTTCGCCGGTGATGCAGATGCCTTCTCCGAGGACGCGGCAGCTGGCGAGGAAGGCCCGGTGCACGCGCCGGTTGTCCTCGTTGATGCCGCCTGCGAACTGGCGCAGGACTTCGCGGCGTTCGGCGACGAGGTGGTCGCCGCACAGCCATGCCGACCACACCCGGTCCGGCGGCACGTGGCGGCCGGCTTCCCGGTCGTACAGTTCCGCGTCGATCGACGACTTCGGCACTGCCTCCGCCCTCGCCAGGGCTTCGTCGGACGTCTCGTTGGCGTACGGCTCGGCGGCGGTCTCGGGCAGCTTGTCCGCGAACGCGGCGGCTTCCTCGACCTTCTGGTGGAACGTCATGACGGGCTTGAGGTTGTGGGGCGGCGGCGTGCTCGAGGAGGGCGGTCTGCAGGAGTGCCAGGCGCCGGCCCCGCCGGGCTTCTTTGCCCGAGACCTTCGACCTGGAGACCGGCGTGGATACCACGCTGCTCCTCGGGGCGCTCGGCCACGCATTCTTCCGCCCCCGCCAGTGCTGAGCCGACCAGCTCCCGGCCCCTCTCTGGCCGGAGTTCTCCCCGGCCCCGTCGCGGACGAGCTCGTGATCCTGGCGACCAGCGAGGGCGACTGGACGCGCTGGACGATTGAGTTCGACGCCCCCCAGCGGCGACATCGCAGCTGGCGGACGACAGATTTCTGACGCCCCGCGCTGCCGGGCGTGGAACTCAGATCTGTGTCGGGGTCGGCTTCCGCACCGAATCGCCGGTCGCTGGGTCGGCGTTGGGGCGCTGGGGCAGGCCGGTACGGCGGTCGCACGGGGCCGGGAGCGGAGCCAGCGGATGCCGGTGGACCTGCCAGATCTGGCAGGCGACCAACGCGGTGAGCGAACCGAGCAACGCCACCGATCCCCACAGCGTTCCCCAGCCGAGGCCGCCCTGGGCGGTCGGCTTGGTCAGTGAGTCGCCGCCCGCGGCACCCAGCGGCCTGGTCAGGATGAAGGCGAGCCAGAACAGCACGGTCCGGTTGGCGGCGGTGAACCGGTATGCCGCGACGATCAGCAGCATGATCGCTGCGATCAGGAAGAAAGCGTTGCGGAATCCCAGCCCGGTGTCGTCGGCCAGCCAGTCGCCGCTGGAGGTGCCCAGGGTGTTGGAGACGAGGATGGCGATCCAGTACAGGACCTCCCCGTGGCGGCTGGTGATGTTCTCCACGTCGAGGGTCTGCCCGGTGCGCCACCACATCGCGAACACCCCGGCGAGCAGGCCGGTGAGAAGGGCCGCGCCCCAGGCGTAGCCGATGCCGTCGGGGGCGCTGCCGTGCCCGAAGCCGCGGTTGAGGAAGTCGGAGATCTCGGTGCCGATCATGCTGGTGCCAAGGATCACCGCCCAGTACAGGGCCGGGTGGAAGCGCCCGGCCCGCACCTGGGCTACCGCGACGGCCGTAAGGAAGGCCAGGAACAGCAGGGCCGTCGTCACGTAGCCGAGCCCGAAAGTGATGCCCAGCAGGTCGCCGGCGGTCTCCCCCAGGGTCACCGCCACCATCTTCAACGCCCAAAACAGCAGAGTTACTTGGGGAAGCTTGCGCAGCACGTATCCGACCTGGTCGCGCTGCGCCGCGATGTCCGTGGTGTCCACCGGGTCATCGTGCCAGCGCCGGCGGACTCGGCGGCCTGTTCCCGGCTGTCGGAGCCGATCGCCACCCGAAGGAGCGAATTCGATGAGCACTCGCTGCTGCGGGGTGAGGCCGAGCAGCGACGGCCCCGCACGGCCGGCCGAGCCGTCGGGTGTCACGCCCGCCCATCACCCGCGCCTCCACGGGATTTGCCCTGCCGATGAGACCGACTCTGGCGTTGCGGCGAAAACGATACTGACAAAGTGGGATCAATTCCTATGCAGGAACTGTGCAAGCGAGGATCCTGGCCAAGGCCCGGGACATCACCTCGACAACCAGCTGGTTGGACTGCGGCAGCCCCTGCGGACTCTTGATCGCTTTCGGCAGTGGCGCACGATCGCGGACCGCGATCACCACTGCCGGCGCGATGGGCGCAGACCTTGGGCCGTACTCCCCGATCACCCCGCCGCCCCTCTTCGATGACGCCGGGAAGATCACTCCGCCGCGCGCCGAGGAGTACCTGGCAGCCGTTCTCATGGCCGCCCAGGCCAAGGAAATCACCAGCGCGTACGCCTACTCCGCATCTGCATCCGCGCGATACCGTGCACCGCACCATCAGCCCGACGGAAACGGTGGTCCTGTGGGTCAAGGACGACAAGTGGTGGTTGCGGACTTCATCACCGACCAGAGGGCCAGTCACCGGGTGCCGCGCGCCGTCTCCTGCCGGGCCCTTGAGGTCTCGCAGTCCAGTTCCACAGGTGGCTGGGATGCCCGCCGACTCCCGCGTGACGAGCGTCGTGCCGAGAACACCCTGGCGGGGCGGATGCAACGCCACCGGTGACCACGTCGATGGCACACCCTTGACGTAGAACCCGCGTATGGGTGCCCCGAGGGCAGGGACTCGTGCCCTGCACCGGGATCGGACGCCATCCACAACTACATGAATCGCCCCCGGTTTGATGGAGATCATCAAGTCCCGGAAGGATGCCGTTCATGGCTGCTCCCCCGTAAGTACCCCGACGAACTGCGTGAACGCGCTACGCGCCTGGCCGTCGAGGCCCGCAAGGACCCGGTCGGCCGGTCCGGTGCGATCAAGCGGATTGCCGACCAGCTCGATGTACATCCCGAGGCCCTGCGTGGGTGGGTGAAGCGGGCTGAGATCGACGAGGGCACCTTGCCCGGGACTACCAGCGCGGAGGCCTCCCGGATCGCGGAGTTGGAGCGGGAGGCGAAGGAACTGCGGCGGGCGAACGCGATATTGAAGTCCGCCTTCTTCGCCGCGGAGCTGGACCGTCCACTGCGATGAAGGTCGCCTACATCGACCAGTACAAGGAAACGTTCGGCGTCGAGCCGGTCTGCGACGTCCTCGCCGAGACAGACGCGCCGATCGCGCCGAGCACCTATTTCGCCGCCCACAGCCCACCGTCGGCCCGCAGCATGCGCGACGAGCAGCTCGCCGAGGAGATATGCCAGATTCACGCCGACAACTACGGCGTCTACGGCGCCCGCAAGGTCCACGCGGCTCTGGTCCGCGAAGGAGTCGAGGTGGCCCGCTGCACGGTCGAACGCCTCCTGCGGCTGGCAGGACTTCGCGGGGTGATCCGTGCCAGGAGCCCGCGCACTACCCGGCCGGCCCCGGAGACCGACCGCCCGGCCGACCTGGTCGAGCGGCAGTTCACCGCAACTGCCCCAAACCACCTGTGGGTTGCCGACATCGCCTACATCAGGACTTTCTCCGGCTGGGTCTACGCGGCCTTCGTCATCGATGTGTTCTCCCGCATGGTCGTCGGCTGGCAGGTCGCCACCAGCCACTACACCGACCTCGCGCTCGACGCCCTGGAGATGGCGATCTGGCGCCGTCGGCACACTGGCACCGACCTCACCGGCCTCACACATCACTCCGACCGCGGAGTCCAATATCGTGCCATTCGCTACACCGAACGCCTCGCCGACGAGGCGGCCGTGGCCTCGGTCGGCTCCAAGGAGGACTCGTATGACAACGCCCTCGCCGAGGCGTTCAACAGCCTGTTCAAGGCCGAGTTGATCCGCAACAAGGGGCCGTGGACGTCCATCAACGACGTTGAGATCGCGGTCGCCGAGTACATCGACTGGTTCAACCAGCGACGCCTGCACGGCGAGCTCGGGCACACGTCACCCCGGCCGAGCGCGAGGCCGCCTATTACACGGCCGAACCCCCTGCGCCACTCCAGAAAACCAGCTAACTCACTCTCCACGAAACCCGGGGCTTGACAGTCAGGAGGTCCAACTCCTTTCCGATGGCCTCTCGCAGAGCGTCATGCCGCGGAGACAGGGCATAGCGTTCGTCCCTCCAATGCTCCAGGGAGTAGAGCCACACCGGCATGCGCACAAGATCCTCCGGCTCCCAATCGAATCGCGGCCACACATGCACATGCAGAAACCCATCCGTGTTGCCGAGGATCTCCAGGTTCACCCTGCGGAAGGCTGGGTCAAGCCGCCGGCAAGCGCGCTCGACTGCTTCGCCCAGCGCGTCCATGTCCGACAAGAAGGCCAGCCGCTTCGCCTTCGGAAGGTCGGAGAGCCGCTGCACCTGCGGATCGTCCACGAGCAGCACCGAGTATCCCGGCAGGAACTGGACGTCCCCAATCGCCGCGAACCCCGCTTCCAAATGCCGCAACACCGTTGGGTTCTCGCCCCGCAGGGCGCTCCCGATCCGATCCCTTCGCCAGTCGTTCGTCATAGCGGCAACCTACGCGGAGACGTCCACCTGTCGAACACAGGCCTTCGATATCAAGCACAGGTTCTAAGTGGTCGACGCTCGAAGTCCTTCGGGGGTTGATCATGCGGAGAGACGGGCGGAGGATTCTTCCTGCTGATCGAGTGTGTGTCGGTCGAGCCTGGCCAGCAGATCGTCCAGGTCGGAGGTGGTGAACCTCCACTGGAACGGCTGTGCTGTGGAGTTGTAGCGGTCTTCGAATGCTCGGAGCCGGTCCCGGACCTCGCTGAGGTCCGTGAAGTCGTTGGGCGAGACGACCTTGCGCTGGACGATGGAGAAGAAGATCTCGATCTGGTTCGTCCAGGAGGCGTGCACGGGGGTGTGGACCATGACAGCGTTCGGAAACGCCCTGGTCAGGCGATCTATGGCCTTCTTCCCTCGGTGGGATGAGCCGTTGGCTTCGTTCACTTCAAGCAGCGTCCGTCCATCGGTTTGAGCGTCGACGGGCGGTCTGCCGGGCCGTGAATGTTCGCGAGAAATGACGTCACTTCGTGGGACGGCCCGCAGCCCGTGAGGGCGGCGGGCCGTCGAGGCAGCCCTGCAGGTGTCAGAGGGCGCTTGATCAGGGCGAGTCCGCCGAACGGCTGGTCGTTGAGTGCCTGACCAGCCTTTCAGCCGGCCCCGAGTGGGCCCTTGCGTCACCTTCGCCAGAACAGGTGGTGCGTCACGCCGCTCGGGCTGGGCACGATCTCCAGGTGGAAGCGGTCGAGCAGCTCATCGGGGGACTCCCAAAGTCGTAGCCCGGACCCGAGCTCTACCGGCGCGACCGCCACATGCATGGTGTCGACGAGGTCGGCATCAAGGAACTGCCGGATGGTGGTGACCCCGCCGCCGAGTCGGACGTCCTTGCCCCGCGCCGCTTCCCGCGCCCGTACAAGGACCTCGGCCGGTTCGCCTTCAACGAAGTGGAACGTGGTGTCGGAGAGCGTGAACGACGGACGCTCGTGGTGGGTCATGACGAACACCGGCGTGTGGAAGGGAGGCTCCTCCCCCCACCAGCCGCGCCACTCATGGTCCTGCCAGGGCCCACGCTGGGGCCCGAACTTGTTGCGGCCCATGATCTCGGCACCGATGTTGCGTGCGAAGTCTCGCGTGAAGTAGTCGTCGAGGCCCCGGCTCCCTCCGGAATCCGTGCGCATGGGCCAGCTCGCCGTGGCTCCGGCCCAGGCGAACAGCCTCTCGGGATGGCCGTGGCCGAACGGTCGCTCGAGACTCTGGTGCTCACCGGCACCGATCCCCTCACTCGAGACGTTGAAACTCATCACTCTCAGCAGTTGATCCACGTGTTTCCTCGTCAGGTCCTGTCGCGTCACTGTGTGGCGAGGCGCCGCACATCATGACGTCGAATGGGACGCGGCCGGATCGACAGCGGCCCGCAACTTTTTTCAATGCGCGGCAGAGTCTGTCTTCTGAACCCCCAAGGCACGCGCTGGGGGGGGATATCCCAACTCCGATCATGGGGTTGGCCGGATCGCACTCCGTGGGGGCCGAAACTAGCATCCAGCCATGAGTTCGATTCTGCGAAAGCACCTCGCCATGGCACTTGGTGTCGCTACGCTGCTCGCCGCCTGCGCGGCCACCACCAGCGCCAAGCCCGCCGGGCCCTCCCCCGTGGAGCGGTTACGCCAGGACGCCGAGGCGATCCACGCCCTCGGTATCAGCGGTGTGCAAGTCCGCGTGATCGCACCTGACGGTCGGCAGTCGGTCGCCACCAGCGGCACCGCCGACCTGGACACCGGCCGCCCGGTCCCTTCCAATGGCTATTTCCGCATGGCCAGCACGTCCAAGGCGCTGGTCGCCACGGTGGTCCTCCAACTGGAGGCCGAGGGCAGGCTGTCCCTTCACGACACGGTCGACCACTGGCTGCCGGGAGTGGTGCAGAGTAGGGGCAACGACGGCAGCCGGGTCACCATCCGCCAGCTGCTCCAGCACACCAGCGGCATCCCCGACGGCCTGCCCGGATACACAACGCCCAAGGAGTACTACCAGCAGCGCCACGACGTCTACGGCCCCGAGCAGCTGGTTGCCCGCGCCGTGGCCCACGCGCCGGACTTCCCGCCCGGCAAGGGCTGGGCGTACTCCAACACCGGCTACGTCCTGCTCGACATGATCATCCAGAAGGCCACCGGTCACCCCACCCACCAAGAGATCGAAAACCGCATCCTGCGACCGCTCGGCCTCGACCAGTCCCTGTGGAATGGCACTTCGCCCACCCTGCCCCAGCCGCACGCCCAGGCATACCAGCTCTTCGGCCCCGGTTCCCGGGTGGACGTCACCGACCAGATACCGGTGGACCACGAGAACCTTTCGTGGGTCACGACCACTCGGGACGAGAACGTCTTCCTCCGCGCGCTGCTCGCGGGCGACCTGCTACCGACGCGGCAGCTGGCCGAGATGAAGCAGACGGTTCCCGTGAGCGCGGAGGTCCAACAGCTATGGCCCGGCGGCCGATACGGGCTCGGCCTGGTCGAACGCCCCCTGAGTTGCGGAGGAACCTACTGGAGCCACGAGGGCGGGGACGGCGGCTACATCACCCTCAACGGCGTCACCGACGACGCCAGGCGAAGTGCCGTGGTCTCGATGTCCGAGGCACGCGGCGACACCCCGAAGCACATACTGGACCAAGAGAAAGCGGCCAGCTCCCTGATCGACCACGCACTGTGCGCCGAGGATCCCAGTACCCCGTGAGCGGAGGCCGTCGTCGCGGTCGCCAATGGGCAGCGAGCTCGGCGCAACCAATGCCTGCTTGTGCCGCAGATCTGCGTTGCCCCCTCACCATCCCACAGCCCCCTTCGGGCCTGCCACTCAGCCGGCCTTAGCTGGTTCCTCGACCCGGGCCCGGGCGGAGGCGAGATTGTGGAGGGACCCCGCCCAGCACCCGCAGCGCATGCACGTGGCCTTCGAAGAAGGCTTTCTGACCGACAGAGGCGAACACCTGGTGGACTTGCCTAATACGACAGGCGGAAGGAGAAGAGATAGCAGGTCACCAGCTCGCCGGCGAGCCGCACGGCCACGTCGCCGAAGTTGACCTCCGCCTCCACCCCGGGCGGATGGGTCTGCGCGACGAATTGCGCTCCAGCTGCCGCATCATCAGGCCGGCCCGGTGATCCCGACGGATCGCCGCGTACAGCTTGACCTTCGACGTCTGCGGCAAGACCAGGGCCTTTCACCGACAACACCCCGATGCTGTCCTGGCAAACCCCCTACTGCCTTCAAAACTCGTGAACATCACCCGACCTTGGAAACGGGCGCCTCCCAAACCCGTGTACAACCGCCGTCACGACTCATGAATGAAGCCAAGCATTTGTCGACGATCCAGAAGACGTGTCTGGCGCTGGCGTAGGGCTCGGTGGTCATGACTTGGGTGACCAGGTTCATGAAGGGCCTGATGCCGGTCTTGGGCTCGCAGCGGCCAAAGACACGGGCGTGATGGACGTCGTAGGCGGCCAGGTAGGCCAATGCGCCGCCGCGGTCGTATTCGTGATTGACGCGCATCGCCCGGGCCTGTCCAGGTGCCAGGGTCGGGTGGCAGCGGCAGCGCGCCTGGAAGGAAGTCTTCTCGTCAGCGGAGATCACGTACTCGTCCTGGCCCAGCGTGACGCCGTCGAAGGTGTGGGCGTACAGGTCCAGCACGCGCGCGGCCTTGGGCCGGAAGGCGTGGTCGCGTAGGGAGATCCAGGACCGGTACTGCCAGGGCTTGAGCGCGTCCTGTTTGAGCCAGCGCCGCACCGTGGAAGCGGAGATCGACCCGGCGATGGACCGAGCGACCACCTCCCGGGCCAGCCCCGGACACGACCAGCGCGACAGCGGCACGCCGGTCTCGGCCAGTAACTGACAGGCCAGCGCCTTGACCTCGGCAGCCTGCAGCGCGGTGAACGAGACCGGCCGGCCGGACCGCTTGCGGTCAGCGAGGGCAGACATGCCTCCAGCGGCGAAGCGGCCCTGCCAGGTGCGCACCGTGTCCACGTGCAGCCGAGTCTGCGCGGCTATCCGGGCGTTGGGGCGCCCTCGGGCCGCCAGTAGCACGATGGTTGCCCGCTGCCGGGCCCGATGCGGAGTCTTGTGGCCGTAGGTCATCTTTTTCAGCCGGTGGCGCTCAGAGGCGGTCAGCACGACGGGCACGGCGGAAGCGACGGGCATGGGAGGAAAGCGGCCGATCCTTCGAGGACAACGGAGAACGGGCCGACACCAGGCCACACCCGCCCCTGCATCCTGCGACGTCGTGACGTCGTGACGTCGTGACGTCGTGACGTCGTGACGTCGTGACGTCGTGACGTCGTGACGTCGTGACGTCGACGCCCTGCCAGCCCGCTGCCGCAAGTACTGAGCCGGGCTTTCGATGGTCATCGTGCAGGCAATGTCAGTGCTGTGTGCAAGGCTGCTGCGCGATACAGACGATCAAGATTCAAGGGGTGCGGAATGAGCACGAAGGCCAGCGGAACGTTCGACCTCACATCATTCGAACCGGAGGTGCTCGACGAAGGCCCGGGCGCCGCGCTTGGCCGCGTGCGGATCACCAAGACCTTCCAGGGCGGCCTGGCTGGCACCAGCACCGTGCACATGCTGTCGGTGGCCGACATCGAGGGCAGTCCCGCCGCCTATGTCGCCGTGGAGCTATTCACGGGCGAACTCAACGGCCGCAAGGGCTCCTTCGTCCTCCAGCACAGCGCACCCGGTAGCCATGGTGAGCAGATCGCGATCCGCGTGGTCCCGGGAACTGGTTCCAGTGACCTCGCGGGGATCTCGGGTGCCTTCGAGATCATCCAGTCCGAAGACGGCAGCCACTCCTACGTTTTGGAGTACACGCTGGGCTGACACATGCCCGCCTCGCCGTCGGGACCATCAGGGTGTCGTTGACATACTCGTCAGCGACACCCCCTGACTGGGTGGCTACGTAGGTGAGAAGCGAGAGCGACTATCGCCCAGCTCGGAGAGCAGTTGACGATCACTGGGCTGGGGAAATGTCGGCGTCTCACGAGAGCACCGCGCAAACGCCGGGGCGCCCTCCAGGCCCCGGAGTCCCAGCTCAGGCACCAAGGGACAAGCAACCGCCGAGCAGCCGGATCGAAACTGGCATTTCGGCTCGATGGCCCGCTTGCGACCTCCGGAACTGTGCCCCACGGACGGTACGGCCGCTGGGACTCATCGCACCTCAGGAACCGAACACCGTGCGGATCCGTTCCGCGGTTCCGCAAGGGTGAAAGACGTATCCGTTGTGGCCGCCGGGAAACGTCTGCAGGGGCGTCCCCAGTTCGTCGGCGAGCATCGCGGCGCACGCGTGCGGCCAGATGTGGCCCGAGTTCTCACCGGCGGCGGGCACGACACGGGCGGGTGAGTCCTTGAGAGCGGCCACGTCGAGGACGTGCGACCTGATGGCCGGCATGTCGTGCGTGAGGAGGACCTCCGCGTTCCGCAGGTGGTCGGGCCCCGGAGCGCGCGGCGGGACGTCTGGCTCGCAGTCGTTCGGGTCGATGTCGATGTCGGCCGCGAACCTGCGCATCGCGGGGGCCGCGCCCTCCGCCCTGAAGGTCTCCTCGACGGTGAGAAGCTGTCCGAGGGCGAGGGCGCGCCCGGGTTCCGACAGCAGCTGTGTGACGGGCGGTTCGTGCGCGACGACCGCCGCGACCTGCCCTGGGTGCCTGACGGTCAGCTCCAGCGAGATCAGGGCGCCGAGGCTGGTGCCGTAGACGAGTGCGGGTTCCGGGGTGAGGTGGGAGAGCAGGCGGGAGACGTCGTCGGCGTGCGTGGTGAGCGTCGTCGCGGGGGCGTCGGTGGTGCTCCCCGACAGGCCGCGCCGGTCGTAGGTGAGGACGGTGTACCGGTCGGCGAGGTGACACGCGAGGGGTTCGTTCGCGTCGACACCGTGATGGCCACCGGCGACGAGCAGGAGCAAGGGGCCCTCGCCGCGGACGGCGTAGCGCAGTCGCGCCCCCGGCACTTCCAGCACGGATTCCCTCATGGTGCGACCACCGATCTTCTCGTAGGACAGGCCTTGGGCGGCCATGTGGCGATCGTGCCGCCGCCGCGGGCACCGCGGAAGCGGAGGGCTTGCCCTAGGAGCGGCAGTCCCAGGATGCGCTTTCACGACACCGATATCCTGAGCAGACCATGACACTGAACCGTTCTGACCTCGCCGATTTCCTGCGCCGGTCCCGGGACAGGCTGACGCCGCGCGACGTCGGGTTCGTCGAAGGGCCGCGGCGGCGGATCCCGGGCCTGCGTCGCGAGGAGGTCGCGATGCTCGCCGGGATGTCGGCCGACTACTACATGCGGCTCGAACAAGCCCGTGGCTCCCAGCCCTCGGTCCAGGTGCTCGCCGCGCTGGCAGGCGCGCTGCGGCTGACCGAGGACGAGCGGGACCACCTGTACCTCCTCGCCGGGCACCGCCCGCCGGAGGGCGCGCGGGCCGGGGAGTACCTGCGGCCGGGCCTGCGATACCTCCTCGACCGCCTGGATGGCGTGCCCGTGCAGGTGGTGAGCGATCTGGGTGACCTGCTGGCGCAGAACGACCTGGCGCTCGCGCTGTTCGGGTGCGTGTGCACGGTCGCCGTGGAGGATCGCAACATCGTGCTGAGCTGGTTCACCGACCCCCGCGTCCGCGGTCACTTCGCGGTCGAGGAACACCAGGAGCAGGCCCGGCAGTTGGTCGCCGACCTGCGGGCCGCGACGACCCGTCGCGGCGACGACGGGGCGTCCCGCTCGCTTGTGACGCGGCTCCGGGCCGCGAGCCCGGAGTTCACGGCGCTGTGGGACCGGCACGAGGTCGCCGTGCGCAGGTCGCACCCATACCGGCTCGTGCATCCCGACCTGGGCAGGATCGACCTGGACTGCGAGGTGCTGGCGACGCCCGCGGCAGACCAGCGCGTGCGGATCTTCACCCCTCCGCCCGGTGGCACCGCGGTGCTGGACGAGTTGCGCATGCTCGGCCCACAGCACCGGCACGACACCAACGCGGCGGGCGTGACCGCACCGTAGGTCCCGGGACCGCGTATGCCGGTTGCGGGTCACTCGTGGCGGCTCTGCGCTCCTGGGTGGGCCCGGGGTCCACCCCGTTTCGATCTGGCTACTCGGCGGTTACTCGTCCCCTGGTGTCTGAGCCAGGACTCCGGGACCTCCAGAGCGAGGTCGAAGAAGCCGGCTACGGACGAGCAGGTCACGCGGCACGAGCGGTAGCCGTGTGCCGCTCCCTCGGGCAGCGCGCGGGTGCTCTCGGAACTCGTCGACACCGATTCCCTGATCGACCGGCTGCTCTTCGACGTCTCCGACATCTGCTCTCGCTTCTCGCCGATAAAGCCAGATTGGGCGATCAGCGACTGGGCCCGGCGAGCAGTAGCGGCCGGGGGCCGCGCTGATACGGCGGCCCGACCCTGGTGGCAGCCTCGCTCGACAACCAAACAACCCGGACCGGTCTCGCCACAAACCCTGTTCTCGGATCAACCCCCGAAGGACTTCGAGCGTCGACCACTAAGCCTTGGCCAGTTCGGGACGGTGTGGCGGGAGCACGAAGTTCCGTAGGCTCTGCACCCCAACGAGACTTTCCCCGGAGGTTGACGTGTTGTACGCCTTTGGCTTCGAGCGGGTCGGTGTCGTGGTGAGCGACCTCTACTTCGTCGACCCCAATCCCCTGCCGGGGCAGGAGACTCCCGAGCTTGGGGTGCGCCTGGAGCTGCGGATCTTCGAGCGCGGGGAGCTGACCGGATCCATCTACGCTGCCCGGCCCATCTCGATCAGCCGCCCGCTGTGGCGGGTGGATCTCCTCCAGGACGCAGAAGCCGCCCCGGACACCTTGGACCGGGCCCACCATCACCCCCACTTCACCGGATGGGACCCCGGCCCCCGGGTCTTCGTCGAGGAACTGTCCAGCGATCCGCTCGCATGGCTGGCCCGCACACTCGGCGACGTGTCCAGTCTGTTGAAGGAAACCAGTATCTCCCCGGCCCAGATCCCGGCATCGGACGTGGACGCGCTGCGCACCGCAGCGCCTGAGATCACAGATACGGTCCGCAGGCTGCTGCAGCGGGTGTGGTCCGGAGAACTCGCTCGCCCTACGGAGGGCACGGGCCCGGAGGCGGCCACCAGCGTGCGCGTGAGCTGGCTCTAGGCATCGCGGTCTACGGACACCGCCTGCTAAAACAACAAGCGCCCTAAGCGGATCTGGTGAAGTTGGCTGTGGGTTGGTAGGCGTTCTGTGGGAGGGACGCCATGTCGAACATCCTCCGCGTCGAGTTGACTGACGATCAGCATGGCGAGCTGCATGCTCTGCTGGCACGGCGGGATCTGACCCGCTATTCGCGGCAGCGCGCGGAGTGCATCCGCCTGCTCGACCGGGGCAAGGCCGCCCCCGAGGTGGCCGACCTGCTCGAATGCAACGTGGTCACCGTCCGCGCGGCGGTCCACCGCTTCAACGGCGGTGGAATCGGGGCACTGCCCGATGCCCCGCGTCCGGGCCGCCCGGCGAGGGTGCTGGGCGGTGTGGACCGCGCCGCGCTGGCCGACCTGCTGGACCGGTCCGCCGCGGCCGGTATCGCCTGGACCGTCCCGGCTCTGCGTGACTGGCTGCGCGGGCAGCGCGGGGTGGAGATCTCCGCCGACTGGCTGTGGGAGCTGCTGCTCCGTGACGGGTTCCGCTGGAAACAGACCCGTGGCAGCCTGCGGCACCAGGCCGACCCCGTCCTCCAGCAGGCCGCGAAGGCGCAGCTGGGGGACTTGCGGACTTACGGATGGAGGCGCACGCGGGCGGGCGGGATCTGATCTTCCTGGACGAGTCCGGGTTCGCTCCAGCCATGCCCACCGGCTACACCTGGTCCCGGGTCGGGCAGCGGGCAGTGGTACCGAAGGGGGACACCAGAAACCGCCGGGTCGACGTGCTCGGCGCGAAGATCGTCGGCAGCGAGCCGGACCTGGTCTGGCAGCGCACCAACGGCAAGGTCGACGCCGGGATGCTGTTGGAGTTCGTCTGTGTCCGCCTAGCGGGCCTGGGCGGCGGGGCAGCCGTGCTGGACCTGGCCGCCGACGGCCTCGGCATCGACGTCATACCGGTCCGGGAACGGCGACGGCCGTGCACGATCGTGCTGGACAACGCTTCCGCGCACGTGGCCAAGGCGTTCAAGGGCCGCCGTCGGCAGCTGGCGAAGATCGGGGTCGAGCTGTTCTACCTGCCCCCGTACAGCCCGGAGTTGGACGACATCGAGCTCGTCTGGCGCCAGGCGAGGTACCAGGACTACCCCCAGCGTACCCAGACCAGCAGCGACGCCATCGGCGAAGCCGTCGACCGGACGGTGCTTCGGCAACGCGACCGGATCCGGAGAACAGCGTCGAGCTTCACCCAAGCCGCTCAGACCCTTTGGGTGCGGCTCTCCTTGAGTGAGCTCGGCGATCAAGCGGTGAAGGTGTACCGGTCCTGGTCGTGGGCGGGACAGGGCCGTTGATGTTCCTGGGCGACGTGGGACCGGGACCGCTCGTGCGTGCCGGTCGGATAGCGGACGGTGGCTGGGGATGGTTGACCGGTGTGGGGCTCGCGTCCGGGGACCTGGTTGAGGAAGATCCATGTCACCCGTACCGAGCAGGTAACGGGACTTGTCTCTGAGAGGACCGTCATGTTCAAGCGCATGATCGGGGTAGCCGCCGCATCGGTCGTGCTCGGCCTTGCCGTCGCCTCGCCCGCAACGGCAAAGCCTGCGGATATCACCAACCCGGTCTGCGACGGCAGTGACTACGTCACTGTGTACGCCGACTCGGGCTCCACCTGTTACGCCAATGCCGGTGTCACCCACCCCAACATCCACGGCGTCTGGCAGGTGTGCAGCGGGAACAATGACATCACCGTGAGCTTCGACTCAGGCGGGCCTGTGGGCCACTTCATCCAACGGCACGACTGCTACTCCCTGAAGGACTGGGCCGGCGACTCCTACCTGACCACTCTGTGGATCCACTGATCGAGCCGGGCTGGAAGTGGCTCGTTATATGCAGCCGCCGGCCCGGATGACCGGTCGACGGAACTGCGGCAGCGAGTCCTCATCTGCCCGAAACGGTAGAAGCGCCCAGCCCCGCCACTAGAGCATCAGAACGAAAGCCCAGCTCAGCTCGCCCTCACCCAGTCACTTCAGGAGAGCCGCACCCCAAGGGAATTGGCGGAGCGGGGTCACTGACTCAGCCGCTGTTCGTCCCGTGCAGACTCTGGCGCACCCCTGGTCAACTGCCGTGTGCCTTTGTTAGGTTGCGCCGGAACCGACCTTCGGCCACTCCCCCTTCGGGCCGTAGCGGTCATCTCTCTGATCCGCTTACACCGTTCGGGAGAGTCATGCGCAAATTCAGAGTGTGCCACGCCGCGATCACGGGCGTCGTCGCCCTCGCCGTCGCCGCCGTGCCCGCTGTCGCGGCCGGCGTTCAGGAGCAGCCCTCGTCGACGACTGCCGGGAGCGACGCGTTCTACACCTACAACGGCAGCAAGCCGCTGTCCTCGTACAGTCCCGGGGACGTGCTCAAGGTCCGGACGCTGCCGTACCACGTCCTGGGTATCGCGACCCCCCTCCAGGCGACGCAACTGCTCTACCGCACCACCGACGCGCAGGGCCGCCCGTCCGCAGGCGTGACCTCCGTGCTGCGCAGCCCTGGTGGCGACGGCCGCAAGGTCGTGTCGTACCAGTCGTTCTACGACTCGCTCGACCCCGAAGACGGTCCATCCCGGGCGGTCGCGGGCAACGTCAAGCTGCCCGGCGGCTTGATCGCGAACGGCGAGTCCACGCTCGTGGCGCCGCTCCTGCTGTCCGGCTACGACGTCGTCCTCCCTGACACCGAGGGGCAGGCCGCCCACCTCACGGCCTCCCGCGAGTACGGGTACAACACGCTGGACTCCCTGCGTGCCGCTTCCAGCGCGGCGTCGAGGACCGGCATCAGCCCCGACGCGCGCGTCGGCCTCATGGGCTACTCCGGCGGCGCCGTCGCGACCAACTGGGCTGCCTCCCTCGCGCCCAAGTACGCCCCTGACGTCAACAAGCGCCTGGTGGGATACGCCGAGGGCGGGGTGCTCGTGAAGCCCTCGCACATCCTCAGGTACATCGAAGGCAGTCAGGTGTGGTCCGGGCTCATCCCGGAGTTGCTCATCGGGCAAGCGCGTTCGTACGACTTCGACCTCAAGAAGTACCTGAACGACTACGGCAAGCAGCTGGTCGACGAGCACCAGCACTCCTCGATCGCCGACGTGCTGGGCCACTACCCCGGTCTGACGTGGAAGAAGATGGCGAAGCCGGAGTACGCGAACCCGAACTCCGTACCCGAGCTCGTCGAGGCGGTCAACAAGACCAACCTCGGCCTGGCACCGACCCCGACCGTCCCCGGCTACATCGGCCAGGGCAACGCCGGCTTCCTCGAGGGAACCACGAGCAACATCGCGGGCATCGGCTCGGGCGACGGCATCACGGTCGCCGGGGACACACGGGCGCTGGCGCGGAAGTACTGCGCCGAGGGCGCCGCGGTCTGGTACCAGCAGTACGACGCCCTCAGCCACTTGACCGCGCCCACGGCCACGGTGCCCACCGCGCTCGCCTGGCTGCGTGCCCGGTTCGCCGGCAAGGAGGCCCCGTCCTCCTGCGGCAGCATCGCCGAAGGCAACTCACTTGCGGCTGACGAGACGGTCCCCGCCGGATGAGGACCTGACGGGGGCCGCAGCGAACTTCGCCAAGACCGCTTAGAGCGCACCGCACCAGCGAAGCAAGAAGCGGGTGCGCACCGGATGCGCAGCGCAGAGCGGGCGGAGTGCGGGCTGCTGTGGCCTGTGCGCAGCCGGGTGCGCAGGGGCTGGGGGCCCTTGCCCCATCTCGGTGCGCAGCGCACCGGCGGGGGTTGCGCAGCGAGTTCGGGGTGCGCACCGCCCGTGCGCACTCTTCGCGTGGGCGGTCCGTTGTGCGCAGTCAGCTCACGGCGGCCAGGTCACGCCGGGTGTATGCCAGGAGCTCGCTCAGTACTGCCTCGTTCGAGGCTGGCCTGCGGGTACGCCAGCCGGTCACGGTTTCCCGGACCGTGTCGCACACGGTGTGGAGTTGCGAAGTCAGCCGGTCGGACAGCTCCTCTACGGCGGGGCCTTCCGTGTCGTAGGGGCCGGTGATCGCAACCGGCCCGTACAGCAGGTAGGGCAGTTCCATCGTCCGCCAGCCGCACGCCAACGCCCATACGGCCAGGTTCGGGCCCAGCCCGTCCGTGCGGCCGGTCGCCGGAACGTGCAGCACCGAGCCGCGGTGGTAGTGGGCGGCCTCGGTGCTCCCGCCCACCGCGCCGCGGATCTGCGCATACTGCGCACCGCATCATCGGCGGGCAGATCCAGCGCCGTCAGCCGTGCCCCCTCATCGACAAGCCAAGCCCTCATCACGTCGGTTCCCTCCCCCCCTGTCCCCCGCTCCGGCCAGTGCTGCGCGCACCGCCTCTGAGGGCCGGTCGGCGAGGACGGGGGGACACCGCCGACCGGCTGCCTTCACCCTAGGGTGCGCACCGGTCCCTGGGTGCGCAGTTCACCGGTCACACAGCGCGCAGCATGCGCAGTAGCACCCGTCGCGGGATGCGCACCGTTGTACGCAGTGGCCCGATCGCCTGGTCAAGGGGTGGAGTTGCTCATGTCGAGTGAGAACACCTGGTAGCGGCGGCGGAAGTTGGCGAGGAACTCCTCCACGGTCGCCGCTTCCAGGGGCCGGTTGTACTGGCCGGTGACTCCGCGCCGGGCGAGTTCCCCCAGCACCGCGGAGACGGCGGGATCGGCTTGGGTCTCGTGCTGTTTGGCCCACACGGTGTAGATACGGAACTCCAGCAGGTAGCGGCGCAGCGTGGCCGGCGCAACGGGTGAGCCGTTCCGGTTCAGGATGCCCCGCGCTGCCAGGTGGTCGGACAACTGCGGCGCGGTGGACTCCTGGCCGTACTCCTCGACGTAGGCCTCACAGGCGAGGAAATACCGGTCGACGACCGTCAACGCCGGAGCCTGCTCACCTAGTGCGTCACTCCCCCCTGGCCCGCCCCCACCTTCTTCTCGGGTGAGGGCTCTTCGGGTCCGGTCGGGAGCGGAGCAGCGTCTGCACTGGTGCTCGCTCCGGCGGTGTTCTGCCCGCCGTCAGCCACGGTGGCGGGATCGGCCGAGGGACGCGGAGCGGGCACCGGTGCAGTCGGCGGGGCCTCACCGTCCGGGACCTGCCCCCCGCCGCAGCCTCGTCGATCGGGACGCCGAGGAGCGGATGCGGTCCGTCTGGGACCGGATCCCGATCTTAGCCGAACGCGAGCGCAACCTCGCCGCCCAGGCGCGGGCCCGTGCCGAGACGGAGCGGAACAACGCGGCAGCCGCGCGGGCGCGTGCGGAGGCCAAGGCCCGCACGGCGTCGGCAGCACGGGCCGAGGCTCAAGCGGCCGGCGCCACCGCGGCCGAAGCACGGGCGCACGCCGCCGAGCAGGAAGGCATCACCTCCAAGGCGGACGAAAACGCCCGCGGCGAGGAGACCAACGCCCGCAACAGCGCGTTCAAGGCCGAGCAGGAACACGACGCGAAGGAGGCCCGGGCCAAGGCCACCGAGGCGATCGCTGCCAAGGTCCGCGGCACCGCGGACGCCGCTGCGGCACAGACCGCGGCGGAGTCGGCGCGGGCGGAGGCCAACACCGCCAAGACGGCGGCCAATCAAGCCCGCGGCGCCGCCAACACGGCAAGCGGTGCGGCAGTACGAGCCCGGTCCGCGGCCACCGAGGCCGCAGGAGCGGCAGCTCAGGCACGGGCAGCAGCAGCGGAGGCCACCGCGCATGCGGCCCGTGCCAACGAAGCGGCGAGCAAGGCCTCGGCCGCCAACGCGGCAGCGAACAAGGCTGAAGCGGAAGCCGCCAAGACCCATGCTGCGGCACAGCGCGCCAACTCGAGCGCAGCTGAAGCCACCTTGCAGGAAGCCCCGCGCGGGCATGGCCGCGCACGAGTCCGCCCGCCTGTCCGGCCTTGCCGCCATTGAGGCCAACAACGCTCTGCATGCGGCCAACCGCACCAAGGCAGAAGCTGAAGGCGCGGTCCGTGAGGCCGCTATGGCCAGGCTCCAGTCCGGTATCGCCGTCCAGGCCGCGAACGCCTCCCGCACCACCGCGGCCGGCATCGCAGACCCCGCCAACACGGCCATCACGCTGATCGCGCCGTTCTCCGGCAAGGACATCGACGCGGACTTCGCCGCTCTGGTGGCCAAGGACGCCTTGGAGATGGGGCAGGAGTAGGTTGCCTCCGCCGCGGCGAAGGCGGCCGAGGCGGTCAAGGCCGCAAAAGCGGCGGACGCTGCTGCCAAGCGGGCCAACGCTGAAGTGGCCCCGGCGTTCAAGGCTGCCGCGGACGCGGCACGATCCTCGGCCGACGCGGCCCGCTCGACCGCGGCGGCCATGAAGTCCGCCGCGCAGGCGGCAGAAGATGGAGCCAAGGCCAGAGCAGCAGCGGCACGGGCCAACGAGGCCGACGCCCAGGCCGACGCCAAACTCGCCCCCAGAGCGCCAACCAGGCCGAGGCCGAAGCGGCCCGCGCCCGTGGCACCGCAGCCGACCAGCACGCCTCCGCCTCCCCCGGCGCCGCCGACCTCGCCGAGAAGGAGGCCGTCGTCGCCCAAGGCACGGCAAACCAGGCGGAGCAGGATGCCACCGACGCCGGCAAGCTCGCCGACTCCGCCGAAAAGTACGCCAGGTCGGCGGAAGAAGCCTCCAAGAACGCCAACACATACGCCCAAGAGGCCGACGGCGCGACGAAAAACGCCGGGGAGCACGACCGGGAGCAGCGCCCGGTCCAGGAGATCCACCCAGTTGGTCGCCGCCAGGAACGCCCTGTCCGCCAAGTACTCGTTCCACTCCAGCAGGCCCGTCCATGACCGGATGCGCTCCACCGCGATGGTGTGGGCGAAGGCCGTTCCCGTGCCTCAGGTGTGGTCGCGGACCGCCCACGGCACCGGCCCTGCTCCGGGCGTCAGACGGAACAGAGCCTGCGGGTCCGTACCGGCCCTCGCCTGCCAGGTGCGCAAACCCGGTCGGCCGCAGCGGTGTCCACCTCGAGCACGCCGCCGCCATCGGCGATCTCGCCCAGACAGACATCACAGACCGCCACCAGATCGACGTCCACGGCCTCCCCGGTGGATCGCATCGGTCTTCGCGACACCTCGATCACGGAGGCCGTGATGTTTTACCGTGGCCGCCATGACAGAACACACGGATCACGGTCTGGCATGGATCGGGCACCACGCCGATGACTCCAGGGGCGGGGTGTCCGGGATGCGCGGCAGCATCTCTCTTACCGCGATTCGCGGCGCAGACCCGATCGAATTCCTTGTACGTATGGGAGCGGACCGGGACGTGCTGGAGCGGGGGGTGCCGTACAAGGACATCGCTGCACAGTGGTCACCGCAGGAGTACAAGGACTGGCAGTGCATGTTCGGCACCAGCGGGGAGTGGACGTTCCTGCTGGAGGACTTCTTGTGCGCCACGTGGTACCTCGACTGGATCGAAGAGGTTGGGGACGCGATGCCACGCCGGGGCGAGGAGCTGGTGTGCGTGACGCTGAACCGCCATCAGGCTCCGGCCAAACTCCTGTATTCGCCGGGCGACGGGGAGGTGTGGAGCATGGGGATCGGCGAGGAGAGCTTGCTGGACTACCCCGGGCGCGACGATCCGACAGGCAAGGTCGCCGCGCTGGATGAGGCGCTGGGCAGGGCCGGTGTGGTGTGGCACGGCGAGGACCTGCTTCCCCGTGTCTTTGGCACGGTTGGAGAGCACCTGGGCCTCCGGCTGCCGCGCCCGGAGATCGAGGCGGGGCTGCTGCCTGCCGCCGGTCTGCCGGACCCGACTCAGTAGAAGAGTGTGGGTGGCACACCGGACGGTGTGCCACCCACACGTATGTCATGTCACGGCTGCAGTTGGCGGTTCACCAACTGGTCCGGCCGGGAGGGTCGCTAGTTGGCGCGCAGGCTGCACTTGAATGACTTGGCGTCCGTCGTGCACTGCCCGGACATGCCGGTCTCCAGCCAGTACGGGTCCTTGTCCATCAGTCGCATGTTCTTGGCGAACCCGGAGAATCCACCCATGGACCCGCTGTTGTGCTTCCCGGAGATCGCGGAGCGGCCGCAGACCTCCCGCCAGGTGGGCGCCTGTCCGTCGATGTTGTACAGGTGCACGGCCCCGTCGCTTGCCTTCTTGGTGAAGGTCTGCACGCACTGGCTGCCGGAGGAGACCTCGTTCAGGCCCCCTTCCGCCTTGGGCATGCCGCCACTGTTGTAGGTGGCGTTGAACGCGAACTCGTCACAGTTGGGCTTGTCCCCGGCTCCATCCATGGCGCTGGCGTCACCGTAGGTGCTGGCCCAGCTCGCCACGTCGCAGATGACGTCGCGGTTGTTCTTGCCGTCGGCGCGCTTTCCGCCGGGCAGGTAGTACAGAGGCGTGTCACGGGTCTTGACGCCCATGGTGTTGGGCAGCTTCTCCTGCAGCAGCCACGCGTGCGCGGCGGCCTGCGGGAACTTGGCGGCGTTGAACGTGTAGCTCGGAGCGACGTTCTTGAACACGCAGCCGCTCACCGTGGCCCCGGTGCCCTTGGTGTCGCAGCGGATCTCTTCCAGGTCCGAGGGGTCGGACATCGCCCAACGGAAGTCGGTCATGAGGGTCGGGCCGGGCGTGTTCCCTGCGATCAGGATGCCCTTGATCATGAAGTCCGTCCGGAGGTCGTACTCCGCGCCGCTGGTCGAGTTGTCCCACGTGTACGTCGTGGTCAGGTTGGCGTCGTGCGTGTCCGTGGGGGACTGCCAGATGGCCTTCCCGTCCCAGTCCGACAGCTCGGCCTTGCCCGGGTCCTTGCACTGGGCTGCGGTGCTTCCCACGCAGGTGCGGTTGGCCATGACCATTTCGATGGCGCGGAAGGTCGGCGCGATCAGGATCGGATGGATGTTCAGGCGATGGATGAAGCTCTTCCCTGAATTGTCCAGGGATATCTCGCGCGTCATCGTGAAGTACGCGGTCGCGATCGGCTCGCCGTCCACGCGGTAGACGACGGGAAGCTGCTTGGTCTCACACTCGACGGTGCGGGTGGCGAACGCGCCGGAGGTGTTCGTCGCGCACCAGTCGGTCATCCCCGGGGAACCCGCAGCCGGAGCCTGGGGCCGCTGCTGCTTCGCCTTGGCCTGCTCTTTCGCCTTGGCCTGGACCTCGGCAGGCAGGTCCTCGAACTTCACGGGCGCGCCGAAGCACGCCTGACCGCCGTCCTTGTCGACCGGTCCACACTGCTCCTTGGCAGCAGGAGCCGCGAACCGCGGGCTGCTGGATGCGGGTGCCCCGAGCGGCCGGGTGATCTTACCCGTGACGACCTGCTTGGTCTGATCCGGGTTTGGCGCGGTGGAGACCGGATCCGGCAGGGTGAGGTCCACTGCGTGGTCCCCGTCGCCGTTGCCGGTTCCATTGCCGGTGAACGCCACGGACACAGCGTCAGAGGCGCCATCGTCGTTGGCGGTACGCACGTTGAGCGTGTGATTGTTCGCGGCGGGTGCGGCCGGCGCGGTAGGCGCGGCTGCCCGGAGTCCAGTGTCGATGGTCACTGATGTCTTGCCGGCGGCGTCGACCCGCTTCCACGCGGCCGCATCGAGCTGCCACTCCACCCACTTCGCCGTGTGCCCGGAGGGCAGAGCGACGGTGAACTCCCCTGGTTTGCCGTTGTTCGCCAAGCTCGTCGGCTTCGCGGGCTTGGCCGGGGCGGGGACGCTGACCTTGAACGTGGTCCACGGCGACCAATCGGTCTCGTACAGCTTGCCGTCATAGGCGGAGGTGTGGAACGCGTACGTCACACCGTTCGTCAACCTTCCTGCGGGGACCGTGACTTGCGCGGCCTTGCCGGAGGCTACGAAATCAGAGACGAGGACGCCGTACTGGTTGTCATCGGTCAGCTTGACTCGGCTCTTCGGTTTTCCGGCGGCATCCGTAGTCCACACCTCGAAGGTGAGGTTGCTCTTGTCGCCGTCCGGGTCGGTGACGGTGTTGCGTAGTGTGGGGCCGGTCGTATTGACCTCCCACACACCGTTCTTCTTGGCGAATGGAGGCCCGGCTTCAGGGTTCGTGCCGGAGTTGGGCCGCTGGTTCGCAGCTGCTTGTGCCGTCAACTCCGCACCTGGGGTGTAGGTGACGGCGGAGGCGACGCCTGATCCGAGGACGACCGCAAGGGTCGTACCTATCGCCAGGCGCAGATTCGTCTTCGTGAGAGGTCTGAATCTCAACCCTGTGCTCTTCCTGTGTGGGGCAATGTCGGTGTCACCCCATCAGGTCCAGACCAATCGACGCCATGGTCAAAATCACGTTCCAGCAGGAGGGCATCTCGCTTCACTGCGGGCTTAGTTGCAATCCGGACTTTTCTTTACCATTACTTACGGTTTGCCAGGAAACAATCTGGCTCATCCGCATTGGGGCACACCGGAGGAGCCCCCCTTCGGCGCGAGCCGCACGTCCTGACAAGCCGTACGCCGCCACCGCGCTTCCCAACCAGAGCCGCATGACTGCCGGTCCTCCAAGTTGATGGGGATCCGCGATTTTGGCTCTTGCCGGAGTTCCGTGAAGTCCGAGGTCAGGAAGTCTGCGGTGTCGGCCATGGTTGGCCGTCAGGAGTGTTGGCTGAGCGGCCGGCAACTACGTAGTCGTGGTACTCGTCGCCTGCCATGGACTGGGTTATCCAGCGGTTGCGAACTGCTCCCGTTTGGCTCTCGGCAGCATCCAGGGCGGCGATGGGATCGTTCGTGGTTGCCAGGAGGCGGCCGAAGTCCTCTTCGTCGCTGTCGAACAGCGGTGGCAGTGAATCCAGGTCGCCGGTCAGGGGTTCGCAGTCGAAAGCGGCGTGCAGATAGACCTTGTAGGCCCCTCGTACTGGATGGAGCTCGACCCAGTGGACTTGCTCACGACATCCATCGCATCCTGGCTGGTCTGGAAGACCGGTTCGAGGTGATCAAGAATCCGCCGCTGCACGAACGATGGGGGCGGCACGTGTGGACCCAAGATGCGGCCAAGCGGAGAGTTGGTTGGCAGGTCAGCCACCCCCGCAGCCCCCAGGAGAAGGTCGAGGCCGTCCATGACCTGGTCGTCGACGATGCGGTGGCCGCACAGGTGGCCACCGATCTGCTGCGCCGTCCGGAGGTCGCTGCGCGGGCCATGGTCGATGGCACCGCTCGGCACCTGGCCAATCAGGCTCAGATGAAGCGGATCGAGGAGGCTGGGGAAGCCTTCCGTGACCAGTCGCCGGCGGCTCCTGCGGTGAGGCGCTTGGAGCGGGCGATCGAGTTCCTCGATCTGGTCGGGGCCTGCCAGGCGTTCGTCGCGGCCTCCGGGCGGATCGTTCCCCGGCTGCGGGATCGCACCTTGTCTTCGGACGAGCAGGCGATCGTTCACAAGAACGTCGACAAGGTGAAGGCCACCTGCGAGTGGATCGAAACGGCGGTCGACACCGGGGAAGTCGACGCGGACGAGGCATTGGTACGGCTGCTGCGAGGGCAGTAGCCGTGCAACGGCGTCGGGCGAAGCGACTGACGCCGGACAAGTCTGCGGACCGGATCGTGCGGGTGCTGTTTGAGGCCCGTCCGGCCGGTCTGTTCCTCCCGCAGTTGCTGCTGGCCACCCAGCTGACCGGCAGCCAGGCCCGCCGGGGCCCGCGGCGGGCCCGCGAGCGGGCCGCAGGCGAGGGCTGGCCCCCGCTGATCTGGACCTGGGCGTACGACTACCACTTCGCCGGCGAGGAGGACGAGCTGGAGCGGTGGGAACGCTCACGTCTGCGGGGAAAAAACTCCATGAGGTCCGCCTTCTGATCACCGGGGTCCTCGCTCCGCACCTGACGATGTTCCCCAAGAGCCGCTGGGCCCAGTACACGCTCACCCAGCTCAACGCGATCGAGTCCAACCTCGACCTGCTCGACCAGTACGAGTAGCCCTGCCCCGAGGCGGCCGCCCTGCTGGAAGGCGACGAAGGAGCCCACCGGGACCGGCGCGGCGGCCGCCCACACTCTGCCCGGCCGGGCCCGGCACCCCTAGCCATGCGCCGACGCCGCTACCCCTCCGGCACCACCGACGCCGAATGGTCCCTCGTGGAACCGCTGCTGCCGCCGGCCGCCCACGACACTGGACGCGGCTCGGCCGGAGAAACACCCGAGGCGGGAGGTCGTCGACGGGATCCGCTATCTGGTTGACAACGGGATCAAGTGGCGGGCGATGCCGACCGACTTCCCGCCCTGGCGCACGATCTACGGCTTCGACCAGCGGTGGGCCGCCTCCGGGGCAGTCGCCCGAATCCGGGACCAGCTCAGGCACCGTGTCCGCGCCCGCGCGGGCCGCAGCCCGCGCGCGGTGACCGCGATCCTCGATTCACGATCGGTCAAGGCCGCCGAGACCGTTGCCAAAGCCAGCCGCGGTTTCGACGGCGGGAAACTGATCAACGGGCGCAAGCGCCACGTCGCGGTCGACAGCCGGGGCTTCTGCTGGCCGTCATGGTCACCCCTGCCAGTCCTCACGACAGCGTTCCGGCCCGCGACTTCCTCTTCCGCCTCCGCCTCATGCACCCCCAACTCACCATGACCTGGGGCGACTCGGCCTACGGAGGCACGCTTATCGACTGGGCGAAGTCCTTCCTGCACCTCACCGTGAAGGTCGTCTCCAAGCTGAAGGGACAGAAGGGGTTCACGGTGCTGTCAAGGAGGTGGCGAGTCGAGCGGACGATCAGCTGGTGGATGCACTCGCGCCGTCTGGTCCGCGATTACGAACGCCTGCCCCAACACAGCGAAGCCCTCATCAACTGGTCCGCAATCACCCTCATGACCCGCCTTCTCACCAGGAAACCCGCCCGTTGCGGTCGTCCCCGCAACCCCGATCGTCGCTCACGGGGACGAAGTCGCCGCCTGAGAGCCTTGGCCCTCGCGCGCAGAGCCAACCGCTGGTCTCACAAGGAGATCGGCCGATACGCCAAGGCCTTGTCGATCACCTCGTCGGCCGAGAGGTCCTGCCCCGGCGGCCAGAAGATCAGGTCACTGACATGTCCGGTTGGGCAGGCGACTCGGTCCAGCGTCTCCAGCCAGCCGTCGACCTCCGCCTCCGAGTCGAAGTCCGCATCCATGATCCGCTGCACGAGAGCAACGGCCTCTGCCCTGCTCAATCCCATCATGCTCATCTCGCTTACAGGGCCCACCAGCAGTACAGGCGTCGACGCCCAGAACTGGCACGGTCTGCCAGCCCGGACAGCAGGACCAACACCTCGCGAGCGGTGTCATCGGTGATCCCGTGCGCCTGAAGCTCAACCGTCTCAGCCCACGCAGCAGCAGCGTCGGCCAAACCGTCGTGCGAGGCGGACACCAGGGCCTCCTGGAGGGTGTCGGACAGGCTGGTGATGAACGCGTTCTCGTGATCGGGAGACGAGAGGAGGTGGCCCGCGCGAGGACGCGCCGATGCCTCGTCATAGGTGCAGCCGGTGAGGATCGCTTCGAGGGAGGCCATCGTCACGCTCGGATCCATCCCCTTGAGGGGAACCACGTCGAACCCTGAAGCGTCGGGTCCACCAGGCTGATCGAGAACGCCGACAGCTGCGTCGTCATGCGGAGCCCAGAAGTAGTCACACATAGGCATGCCACGATCCTTGCACCCGGCACTGACAACCACCGCGCTGCCGATGTCGGCACTCACGCAACGCCAATTTCAGGCACAGGTTCTGAGTCCGGCGGTGACGGCGTCGAGGTCTTGTCGGAGGAAGCCGGCGAAGCCGCTCACCGGCTTCGGGGCACCAGCTCAGCCTGCCGGAGCCACTCGGTCAGTAGGAATCCGCGCCGGTGTCGGAGGAGTTCGGCGAAGGCCCGGCCGCGATCGCAGGCTCGGGCGATGTCCGGGCAGGCGATCCGCACGTCGAGAAGACGGCGTTCCAGTTCGGGTGCAAGGGCGTCTTGCGGTCGCATGATCCAGCTGGTGATCTTGCGGGGGCTGGGTATGTCGGCGCGGATGGGTTCGGCGTGGCCCGCGAGGAGGGCGGCGAGATGTTTGCCCGAGGCTGGCTATGCCTCGAGCCGGTCCTGGCTGCAGACCGTCCCCCCCTCGACAAGCGTGGCCCCCGTGCGACTGGTTCTCTGGATTCCCCCCGCCGTCGACGATCAACAGGGACTACTCGTGACCGCAAGAGGTGACCTCGGGGCGCGCCGCCCGCACACCAGATGCGCGCGCAGGTGAAAGAACTCCGCCACGCCACCGACCGCACCCTGGACCCCGAACTCCGCCAACGCCTCCAGGACAAGGCCCACCGCCTGCAACAGCAATGCGAGCAAGCCCCCGGCATAGACAGCGCCCGCCCCACACCCGCGTAGCCCCAGCCGCCCGGCCGCCCTCCCATCGCGCAGCCGCTTGGGTGAGGGCGATCTCCTGCTGGTGGTGGCGTCACTGCAGAGTGATCTCTTCGCCGATCGATTGGTCGTGGGCGGCCGCGATGACCAGAGCCGTGGCTGCGGCGTCCTGTACGGCCACACCGACCGATTTGTAGAGGGTCATCTGATCGGGCGAGGTGCGTCCCGGCTTGGTGCCTGCGATGAGTTCGCCCAGCTCGGTATGGACGTGATCGGCTGTGATGAGGCCGTCGCGGATCGGCATGAGCAAGTCGTTGCTGCCCACGGGTGGTGGGGCGAGCGCGGCCTGGCGCGACTCGACGCACACCAGCGCCCCGGCGACCGTGGCGTCGTCGATCTCGCGGCCGGCCGGGTTGTAGCCCACCGACGTGATGTGCACCCCGGGTGTCAACCAGGGGCGGCGGATCACGGGCTCGACGGCATGCGTCGTCGCTGCGGCGATGTCCGCGCCGTCCAGCGCCTCGGCGTAGCTTCCGGCGGCCTGCACGTCGGCATCGAGGACGGAGGAGAGTTCCTCGGCCAGGGCAGCGGCTCTCGCCGGGTCCCGGCCGGCCACACGGATCTGCCGGATCGGGCGGACACGGCAGATCGCGCGAGCGTGGGAGCGGGCCTGCACGCCAGTGCCCAGCACGGCCAGTACCGACGCGTCCTCGCGGGCCAGCAGCCGCGCCGACAGCGCGGAGCAGGCGGCGGTCCGCGCTGCGGTGATGGCCGTACCGTCCAGCAGGGCAGCGGGCTCGCCGGTGTCCGGATCGAACGCCACGATGAGCGCCTGATGGGTCGGCAGCTGAGCCCCGTCGTTGTGAGGGAAGAGGGACACCAGCTTGGTCATGAGCATCCCGGCCGATGCCAGGTAGCCCGGCATGGCCGCCAGGAATCCATCGTGTTCGGGCACCAGGGCGGCGACGCGATCGGGCACCGAGGCACGGCCCGCACTGAGGTCTGCCATCGCCGGGGCCAGGGAATCGATCAGCGAGTCCATGTCGAGCAGGTCCTCGACCTGCGAGCGGCTCAGCACCAGCATGCGCCTCAACCTCCTGCTGCCGGTCATTCGGCTGACGACCGCACCACCAAAGCGTCGAGCATCGGCCCCAGCCGCCCCAGCCACGACACGCTCAACTACCTGAGCACGCTTCGGCATGTACGCCGACATCTGCCCGTCGACGGACCGGCCCAGCGGCCCCTGAAAGGCGCATGGGTTGCTCGACCGGTCGCGGAGCGGCATTGAGGCTCGTAGCGTGGTATAGGGGGTACTCCGGCACAGAGGAGTCCGAGATGATCTTCGTTCTTCTGGCCAATCACGCTGCGGACATCTGCCCGCTGGCCAACGCGACGACGCGTGATCTGATACTGAAAACCGCCCCTCAAATCCCGAGTCTGGCCCAGAGCGCGGGTGTCGAGCTTGTGGCGGGCCCCTTCGTCAACCGCGAGCACACAGTGGTCATGGTCGTGCAGTCCGACACGGCTGAGAACGTCGACCGCTTCCTGTCCGACTCCCATCTCGTGCAGTGGAACAGCATCAGTGTGCTGCCGTCGCTGACAATGGAAGAAGGCCTCAGCCAGATCCAGGCGGCGACAACGATCTTCTAAGTCCGGCGCTGATACGGCAGGCGACGGTTCGTCCCGGAGCGGGACAGCCCGAAGCAGCCTGCCCTCACCCATCAGCTCTACGTCACCGGCACGAGCGCCGCACCTGGCCTTGTTCGAATGCCTGCCTGGAGAGGCTGGCGCTGGGAGTCGCATGACCGCCGACAGTTGGTGAAGCAAAAGGGGATGGAACCATGGACGCAGCGCAGCCGTCACCCGAAAAGATCATGCAAATCGCTACGGGGAACTGGGCGGCCAGCATCCTCGCGGTCGGCGCGATCCACTCCGTCTTCACACACCTGGACAACGGCTCGGCCACACCGCAGGACGTGGCCAAGCAGGCCGGAATTTCAGTGCGGGGGTCCCAGGTACTTCTGGACGGCCTGGTCGGCCTCGGACTGGTCGAGGTGAGCGACGGCGCGTACCGCAACTCGCCCGAGGCTTCCGCTTTCCTGGTGGAAGGCAAGCCCTCCTATTTCGGGGCCTTCGCCAGGCACCAGTTCATGGACATGGCGCGCTGGTCGACACTTCCCGAGGTGGCCAGGACGGGGGACCCCGTCGCTCCGGACACTGCTGACGTGACCGAGAATCCATTCTGGGAGTCGCTTGTTCCCGCGATCGCCCCGCTGTCCGTGCCGTCTGCGCTCACGGCCGCCGAGAAGCTCGACCTGGCGCAGGCCGGCGCGGTCTCCGTTCTCGACGTCGGGGGCGGTTCGGGCATCTACTCCGTCGTCTGGCTGGGCATCAACCGCCAGGCACGGTCCACCCAGATCGACTGGGCCAACGTCAACCGGATCGCGGTCGCCTTCACGGCCCGACACGGTGTCGCAGAGCGCTTCCGCACGATCGACGGTGACTTCCATACAGTCGACTTCGGCACCGCCGAGTACGACGTCGGCGTCTACTCGCACCTGGCCCATCAAGAGACCCCGGACGACAACGTGGCCGTCTTCCGCAAGTTCCGCAGCGCCCTCAAGCCGGGCGGGACGCTGGTCGTCAACGACTTCGTCGTGGACGACGGCCGGACCGGGCCGCCCTTCTCACTGATCTTCCACTCGATGATGCTCCTGCAGACCCGCCACGGGTCGACATGGACCAAGCACGACTACGAGGTCTGGCTGCAGGAAGCGGGATTCACCGACATCTCGTTCCACCCCACGCCCTCTCCCGCAACCCTCGTCCTCGCACGGTAGTCGGCCGAGCCAGGTACGCCAGGCGGCGTGAGGCGGTTGCGCAGGAGAGCCTTCGAGACGCCGCGAGGCAGGCTCGGAGTCTGATCGGGTGGAGGAATGCCACCGCATCCATCCGGTGGCTGCGGTGACAGCCTCGTCGTGGCGCTCGGGTCGGCGGGGTACACCCCCAGAGCGCTCCGGTGATCGGCTGTGGTCAGGAAGTGACGACGTTGAACGCCGGGTAGATCTTCGGCTTCGCGTCCGTGACGCCGACCTCCTTGAGCATCGGCATGAGCACTTCGCCGAACTTCTTGAAGGCTTCCTCGGACTGCCAGACGTCCACGACGAACCAGCCGCCCGGCGGGGGTGCACCGGCGCACTGGGGCCGCACCGTCAGTTGTCGCCTGAATGTGCGATCCAGGGTGCGAGTTGGGCTGCTGACCTGGAGTCTCGGGTCAGCGGGCCGCCTGCCTGCCCACCACAGGGTTGTGGGTGTGCTGTCCATCGACGCGGGACGGCACAGGGCTGCGGCCGAGGACAGCCGGCTCCCGCAGAACCGGTCCGGCGCCAACTCGTCGAACAGCCGCCTTCCTCCCCCGGGCAGGCGCACCGATCGCAGGGCCCCGCCATAGGCGAATTCCAGGGGCCCTGCGGCCGTTCCCGGCCCCGGCACTACCGCCACACAAAACCCGAACCCCCACCCTGCAGCCAGGCGTTGATCGCTATGTGGTGATGACGCAGTACTGCTCTCCGCCCGTCTGGGCCAGGAACTGCCGCGCCAGCCCGTCCGCGGGGGCTTCCCTCGGCGCTGCCGGAATGGGTTCACCAGGCGCTGGGGGGGGCGGGCCGTCCTTGCGCGGACTACTGGAGGATGCCGCGGAGCGGGGAGATACACCCGGCGATTGAGGTCACTCACGAGGCTCCCTCGTCGCCGTCTTCGGGGTTGTCGACGGTGGGAAGAACTGGCGGAGGGGCAGGAGCAGCCCGGCGAGCGACAGCGCGATGAACACCGCCTGGTGGACGTGGTCCTTGCCCGGCGGCAACCCGCCCACGAGGTGCGCGACCCAGAAGGCCGGGTAGTACCACAGCACGAGCCATGCCCACCGTTCCCGGCGGCGGAACGGGACCAGGGCGATGAGCACGCCGAAAAGGCCCATGCCGGTCGCCGCGACACCGTCGGCCCGCATGAGCCGCTCGTCGCCGGACGAGGGCGCCATTGCGGCGATGACGCCGAAGGCCAGGATGGCGACGCCGACGACGGCCAGGCAGATCCATGCAACCTTCACACGGGTGTTCTCGCGCTCCACAAAATGGACCTACCCGCGGTGGGCTGGGTGCACTCCAACACCGGAGCCGTCACATGAAGCCGGCTCCGCAGCACGAGGGCACGACAGGCCTGTGGACCTGCGGTGGCACACGCCCCCTCCCTCCTGCGCTGTCACCGGGCCGCGATAGCGGTCAGGGCCGCAGCGCTGATGGGGAGCGGATTCCTGCGGAGGGGTGAAACGGGCCGTTCAGCTGCGTCCCGGGGCGATGGTCAGACGACCTGGAAGTTGGCCATCATCGCCATGTCTTCGTGTTCGAGGTTGTGGCAGTGGATCATGTAACGGCCCTTGTAACCGTCGAACCGGGCCAGGACTTCGACCACTTCGTACGGGCGGACGTCGACGGTGTCCTTCCAGCCCGCGTCGGAGGCGGCCGGCTGTTTGCCGCCGCGGGACAGGACCTGGAAGTGCGCCAGGTGGAGGTGGACCGGGTGGTGGAAGTCGCTGCTGAAGCGCCATCGCTCGACCGAGCCCAGGCGGGGACTGGCCAGTACCTCAGAGCTGTTGAACGGCCTGCCGTTGATGGTCCACATCGCCGTCTCGCCGGGGCCGTTGGTGCGCCGGAAGTCGAAGTGCCGCACCGGGACGGACGCGCTGCGCTCCAGGGGGATATCTTTCGCGAGCCGGGCCGGGATGCGGCTGTCGTCCTTCTCCTTGCGCGTGACGCGGAAGCGCATCACGTTGCGCATCCCGCCGTCGGCGAGGGTGTTGACCAACAGCACCTCGGTGTCCACCGGACATGCCGAGAAGTCCACGACCACGTCGAAGCGTTCGGCGGGGGCCATCGGCACGGCGTCCAGATGCTGCGGGGCGGAAAGCAGGCCCGCGTCGCTGCCGATCTGCACGAAGCGCAGAGCGTGGCACTGGTCCGTTTCCAGCTTCAGCTGGTAGCGGCGGGCATTGGAGGCGTTGAGCAGCCGGAGGCGGTACTTCGTGTTCGCGACCTCCAGCACGGGCCACGGAGCCCCGTTGACGAGCTGCACATCGCCCAGCACGCCGTCCATGTATGCCTGGTCCACCCCCGGTGTGCCGACGCAGCTCGGCGACACGGCGGGGTAGCGGAATGATCCGTCCGCCTCGAAGGCCCGGTCGCAGAGCATCAGCGGGATGTCCTTGTCGCCCTTGGGCAGCGGGAGTGCTTCCTCTTCGTCGTCGTGGACGAGGAACATCCCGGCCAGGCCGCGCCAGACCTGCGGTGCGCTGAAGTCCATCCGGTGGTCGTGGTACCAGAGCGTCGCCGCGCGCTGGTGCAACGGGTACTCGTACGACTTGTAGCCCTCCGACACCTTCCAGTCGCCGGACGGCACATGCATCCCGTGGGATCCGCTGTGTCCCTGGTAGGCGCCGCTGCGCAGGGCGGCGCCGCACTGCACGGGGATGAGGAGGTCGGTCGGGTAGCCGTCGGAGTCGGACGGGGTGACGCCTCCGTGCAGGTGCATGGAGGTGGGCACGGACAGCTTGTTGGACACCTCGACGACCATCGTGCGTCCTGAGCGGCCGACGAAGGTGGGGCCCGGGAAGATGCCGTCGTAGCCCCAGACCTTCGTCTTGGTGCCGGGCAGGATCTCGACGGCCGCTTCCCGCTGCGTGAGCCGGTAATAGTCCGCGCTGGCCGCACTGCGCACCGGCTGGGCGCGGGGCGGTATGGGCAGGGCTCCCGTGAAGGGTTTGGGCAGCGGCAGGGAACTGGTCAGGAGGGTCCCTGTTTTCGATCCCGTCACGGCAGCGTACGTCGCCGCGCCGATCGGGACGGCGAGCCCCACACCGGCACCCGCCGCCAGGCCGAGAAAACGGCGGCGCGAGGTCACTTGTCCGCCTCCCGCTCCGCGCGCGGCCTTCCGGCCGGCTGGAAGGAGAAGGCCCAGTACGTCAGTGCGGCTCCTGTGCCGAAGATGGCCATGCCCAGCGGTATGTGGCCGCCCAGCATCCGCGACTCGCCCAGCCCCTGCTGGATGCTCAGCAGCCCAAGCAGTCCGACGGTGAGCGCCGGCGGCCACCACGGCCCGCGCAGAGAACGCCAGATCACCACGGCAGCGATGGTCTGGACGACTACCAGCGCGCTCAGCATCTGCGCGTTGGCGGCGTGCCACGCCAGCAGGCCGACATCCCCTGTAACAAACAAGCCCGCCAGAGCGGCCTGGAGCAAGGAATCGAGGAGGAACAGGACGGCCGTTGCCCGCAACAGCCGGATCGGCCACCGCCGGAGCCGGGACACCGACGGCACGGCATCCGCCCCCACTTCGGTCGTGGGGATGCGCAGCATGGCCGTTCTCCGTTCGTCGTATCCCGTCGCGTGGGACGGGCCGAGAGCAGTCACCGAGTCGCTGCCGCGGCACTGCGGGTGCGCTCGTATTCCTGGAAGCCGTCCTGGACCCCGAGGAAGATCTCACTGAACGCCAGATAGCCCTGGCTGATCAGCGGCGAGTCGCGCAGTTCCTCGATGAGGAAGTAGTAGGCGCGCAGGTCCTCGGTCTCCAGCACAGCGAAGTCGGTCACGCGGGTGTGGAACGCCTCGGCGTCGAAGAAACGGGCCGCGATGCGGTCCGCGTACGCGGCGAAGACCGGCTCGATGTGCGCGGTGCGCATCGCGTTGCGCTCGGCGCGGGACAGCGCCAGCCAGCGCGTGGTGACGGTGTAGGTCAAGACGATTCCGTACTTCATGGACTCCCCCGATCAATGGGCAGCTCTGCCGGGCGGACGTCGCCGACGACCGCCAAGGCGCCAACCTCGCCCCGTCTGCCTGCGGCTGAGCCCCGACCAGCAATTGCTAACACTGTTCACTTTCGAAGAAAGCTAAAGTGATTGGTGTTAACTTTGTCAAGCGGGGTCCAGTCCGGACCGCGCCCCAGCACCCTGTCCAGCGCCTACGCCGCGAAAGGCCACCCCGTTGACCAGTCGAGCCGCCCCCAGCCGCCGCCACCGAGTCCGCGAGCACGCCCTCGACGAGATCCAGCGCACCGCGCGGCGACTGCTGGTCGAGCAAGGACCGGCGGCCGTCACCCTGCGGGCCATCGCCCGCGAGATGGGCATGACAGCGCCCGGCCTCTACCGCTACCACTCCAGCCACCAGGACCTGATCCAGGCGCTGGCCTCCCACCTCTACGACGAACTCGCCACCGCACTGGCCGCCGCACGCGACGAACACCCCGCATCCGAGCCCGGGCAGCGAATGAGAGCGGTCTGCCGACAACTGCGCCGCTGGGCGCTCGCCCACCCCCGCGAGTTCGGCCTGCTCTTCGCCAAACCCCTCACCGACACCGACACCGCCCCCGGCAACGCCGCCCACGATCCCGGCTGGCGCTTCGGCGGCGTCATCCTCGAACTGATGGTGCAGCTGTGGCACCGCGGCGGCATCCACCCGCCCGCGGACCTCGACACCGCATGGATCACCCAACTCGAAGAAGTACGCGAACACTTGGCGGGCGAAGACGTCCCCCTGAACGTCATCTACGTCTTCGTCGCCAGCTGGGCCCGCCTCTTCGGCGCCGTCGCCGTCGAAGCCTTCGGCCACCTCGACTTCGCGCTGACCAACCCCGAACCCCTCTTCGAACACACCCTCCAGGACATCCTCACCGCCCTCGGCGACCCCACCGGCTGAACCACGCCCTCGAACCCTCGGGACCGATGCTCGGACAATCCCGCCGGCCCGCGCCTCCGGCGGCATGACAGGCGAGGAGCTGGCGGCCGAGCGCCCCATGGATGACCGGCCGGCCACACCGGCGTCATCGACCACCTACGGGAGATCAGCGACGCGAGCAACCCGGCGTGCCCCCGCCAGAATGACGCACCCAACACCAGCGACGGGGCAACAGTCCAGGAACTGCGGACATCCATCCGGGCAGCAGTACCGAAGGAGTGCTCCGAGCGGGCGGGTAGGCAATCCGAGGCCTGGCCGGTCTCACGGTGGCTCTGGCAGCCAGCGGGGGCGGGGCCCCACGCGGGCGGCTCGCGCTGGCTCCGCCAGGCGTTCGATGGCGGCTGTAGCCACCCCGCGGGGCCACGGCGAACCGCCCGAGCCGCTCACGGTATGCGGACGTGCGGGCGTGGCTGCGCGGGGAGTCCGGTTCTTCGCGTCACACCAGCCTTACACGCCGCCCTTGAAGAATCCCATGGTCGCGGCGGCCAGGTGATGCCCCGGCCCCGGGTCAGCTCTTCACGCCCGTGCGCCGCCGCGTCCTGCCAGCCTTCCGCCCGGCGGTCTTCGACGGCTGGGGCCAGGAGTGCAGCGCACCCGCTCCCGGGAAGCCATCAGGGGTGACGGCTTCCGGCTGGTCGGCACCGGACACGCCAGCGTCTTCGCCACCGTGTTCCGCGACACTTTGTACTGCTGAGCCAACTCACAGCCGTAGCGCACTGAGCGCTCGGCTCCACGTCCGCTCCTGCGCTCCTTCCGAAGCCCCCCACCGCCGCGATCAACGGCGGTCGGCCTGGCAACGTTCCCCACTGGGGTTCCTTGTTCCATAATCCCCGACCAGCGGGCCGTCCCGGGCACATGTCGCGCTGCCCGCGCTGTTCGACAAGGCGGGCAAGGTGAGCCCCGAGCGGGCCGAGGCCTACCTCGCTGCCGTCCTCACCAACAGCGACAGCAGTGAGATCGCCGAGGTCTACGGATACAGCCACCGCCCCACCCCGGCGATGCACCCCGGCATCGGCGTCCTCTTCCGCAACGGAGCACGCATCTTTATGCCGTTCGTCCACACCGCCCAGCCCGGACAGGACCGCGGCCGCACCAGATTCCGCCTGCAGAGCGCCTTCTGACCGCGCACTCGTGTGGACGTGCGAACCGGCTCTTTCCAGGTTCGGGGCTGTCCGGGCGAGTACCCAGGTGTTGCGGCCGGTCGCCAACGTGCGGGACGACCGGCCGCCGCGAGCGCTCTCGGGAGCACTCCCGTTCACCGTAGAACGCGGCGCGCTCCCCCGCCCGTTGTCACCCCGCCGGACGGGCGGAAGCACGGCCAGGAGAGGGACAACCCGTGTCATACAGCTGGGGGCCGCTTCAACTCTGTCTGCCCGGGGCGGGGTCAGGTGAGGTCAGCTCAGTGGAACGGTCAATGACGCGCCTTGAGCACCGCGCTCATCCGTCGGATCCGCGACTGCCGCCACCTCGACCAGCTCCGTTACGACACCGCCCTCGCCAGAGGCTGGCCGATCGCGACCGGTGCCGTCGAAGACGCCTGCCGTCATCTGATCGGCGACCGCCTCGACATCACCGGCGCCCCGCTGGGGACTCACCGGCGCCACGGCCGTCCTCCCGCAACGGCACCCGTTCGAAGACGGTGCTGACGTCGGCCCGGTAGAGGTGAGGGTGCCCCGGGACGTGGCCGGCACGTTCGAGCCGCAGATCGTCAAGAAGCGTCAGCGCCGGCTGACCGGCGTCGACGAGATGGTGCTCTCGCTGTCCGCGAAGGGGCTCACCCACGGCGAGATATCCGCGCACCTGGCCGAGGTCTACGGCGCCGAGGTGCCCAAGCAGACCATCATCACGATCACGGATCGGCTTGCAGATGCACAGTCCGTCCATCCACTTCCTCAAGCCCGTCGACCGCGTCCGCATCGAGGACAGCCCAGCGGAGTGGGAGTTCTGTGCGGTCGGTGCCGCGCCGGGCGACGGGCCGGAGGGCTCCCGCTACCTACTGTCGGTGGCCGGCTGACCGGCCGCGTTCCGCCTCGGCCGCCGTTCCGGCCCGACGACGTGATCGTCATCCGGTGCGTGGCGGCCGAAAAATTCTCGCGGTCCGGGGGCAACCTTTTCGGGGGCGTTGGCAACTGGGTGTTGTCCGGACCGGGTGGTCCGGACAGAGGCAACGGCTGAAAGAGAGCACCGAAATGTTTCCTCGTCCATCCGCGTCGTCGGAGGCGTCGCCCGGCGGCGGTCGCGCCCGCCGTCGTCGCCGTGGTCGCCTGTCGTTCCGCTCAGCCGTTCCGGGGCGACGGCAGGGGCATCGTGGCCGTCGGTTGTACCAGCGTCGGAGTCTGTGGGCGGCCGTCGTCCTGGCTGTCGTGGGCGGTTCCGTGGCCGTGGTCAACACGGCCTCGGCGGGAGTCGTGGACACGAAGGGCTGGTACGTGCTGGTCAACCGCAACAGCGGCGAGGTGCTGGACGGCCTCTCCTACGCCACGTACGACGGTGCGGCGGTGGTGCAGTGGGGCCGTAACGGCGGGACCAACCAGCAGTGGCGGTTCATCGAGGCGGGTGACGGGAACTACCGGCTACAGAACCGGAACTCCGGCAAGGTGCTGGACGACTACGGCTGGTCGAAGACCGCCGGCTCCGCCATGGTGCAGTGGCGCGACCACAACGGCGCCAACCAGCAGTTCCACCTGGAGAAGTCGTCGGACGGCTACGTGCGTTTGATCAATCGCTTCAGTGGCATGGCCGTAGAGGTCCAGAAGGGCTCCAAGGCCGACGGGGGCAGCGTCGCCCAGAACCGCGACGGTGGCGGCGCCAACCAGCAGTGGAAGCTCGTCCCGGCCGGGAGCACGGGCAGCACCGGCACGCCCCCCGCGACGGGCGGCAGCGCTCCCGCAAGCCAGACGCCGAGCGGCACGCGCCCGTCGTCGCCGTCGTCTCCCGCGGCCGGTGGCGGCAGCTCGGCGAAACGCTTCATGGGCAATAGCACGGTATTCGTCGGCGGGTCGATGTCCGACGCCTCGGCGGCCGCCGCTCCGTTCGACGTGCGGTACGCCTATGTGCACAGCCAGCCCGCGCCCTCGCCGGCCTACTACTCGGCATCGCGTTGCCAGGTCGCGTGGTCGAGCTGGTGGGGCTGCTGGACTGGCAGCACCACGGCACCGGGCACGTACGTGACCTATCGGGACGCCCAGGCGGCCCAGGCGACATACAAGGGCAGCCCGCGCCCGCAGAAGATGCTCTGGACCTGGTACTCGCTGCGCGACCTCGGGGATGCGGCAGGCCAGGGCGACGGTCCCGGCGAGGTCGTGGCCATCAACAGGGTGGACCTGCTCACCCGGTACATGAACGACTACCGCTTCTTCCTCCAGAAGATCGGCAACTCGCACGACATGGTCGACCTTGAACCAGATTTCTGGGGCTACGTCCGGTCGCTCGGCGATCCGCACAAGGTTCCCGCGCAGGTCTCGGGCGCGAATCCGACGGACTGCGGATCACAGGAGAACAGCGCCGCCGGACTCTCCCGCTGCCTGATCTCGATGGCCCACAAGTACGCGCCGCACACCGCCCTGGGGCTCCACCTCACTTGCTGGGACTGGCAGAACAACACCCAGGGATGCGTCAAGGACTACGCGAGCCTCGGGGCACAGAACGCCGACTTCCTGGTCACCGACGTGTCGGACCGCGACGCGGGCTGGTACGCACAGCCGGCCCACGGCGGCCGTGACACCTTCTGGACCGACCAGAAGGCCGCCGCCGCGCTGAGGTTCTACAAGACGATGGCCGAGTCCGTGGGCAAGCCGGTGGTCCTGTGGCAGATCCCCGTGGGCAACATGGCGCAGAACAACACCCTCAACCACTACAAGGACGACAAGGTCGACTGGTTCTTCGCGCACATGGATCAGGTGGCGAACGCGCATGTAGCCGGCCTGCTGTTCGGTCCGGGGCAGCAGGAACAGACATCGGTCGAGACCGACGGCGGAAACCTGATCAGCAAGACCATCGCCTATCACAACTCGGGCGGTACAGCACTCAAGTAGACGCACACAGCCGGTCGGCCCGCCCGACGGAGCCGCGTTCTTCCCCTCCGTCACGCCGAGGACTCCTCGGCTTGTGCCGACCGGCTGCTCGCCCCGGCCACGCAGCCGGCCCGGTACCGGCAGCAACGGGCGGACCACGGCCCACTCCCCGTCCGCCATATCGGTCGGATACCGGCGCTCACGCACCGGATTGTCGGCGTCGTTCCCGAACCGGTGAGTCAAACAGGCACACCCAGGGGTGGCCGAACGGGACTGCCCGGCCATCGACACGCCAGACTGCGACGCCCGGGGAAGCGGCATTCGGTGCAGGTCGCCTTCGCGGAAGTCGGCATCTGGCAGGCACAGCACGATCTTGTTGCCCCGTCTCTCGGCGGCCGGGGATCCTCGCGATCAACGTCCCTCAAGCTGAGGCGCACCGAGGTAGATCAGCGAGAACGGGCCCCGGCTGGCTGCCGTGACCCGCTCTCCTTTCCGTGCCGCCGAGGGGACCCCACGTCCCCCGCAATCAGGCGGCTCCCCCGTGACCCGACGGGGCGCTCATTCCATGCGTGACGTGTGCGGGTGTCGCTCAGCTCGCGCTGACGGCGCTGGTGCCCTCGGGGGTGCCCCAGCCGGTCGGGCCGTCGTAGCCGGGGCCGGCGGTGCAGAAGTGCGACGTGGAGCAGGAGCCGTTGCTGCCGCTGGTCACGTCGTTGAGGGCAGCGGTGCCGGCCTTGGCGTACGGGTACTGGGCCGGGTAGTCGCTGCTGCCCGGGGTGCCCGCCAGCGCATAGACGGAGGCGATGATCGGCGCGGAGGCGCTGGTGACGCCGTAGGTGTTCCAGCCGCTCGCCTGGTAAGTGTCGTAGACCGAGACGCCGACGGCGGGGTCGGCCACGGCGGACACATCGGCGATCATGCGAGTGGAGCAGCCGCTGTCGGTCTGCCAACTGGGCTTGGGATCGTTGGCAGAGCAGCCGGAGCCGGTGCCCTCGGTGCTTGAGGTGTGCCAGACGGACTCGGTCCAGCCGCGGCTGCTGGAGTCCTTGGACAGGGCGGTGCCGCCGACTGCGGTGACGTACTGGGAGGCGGCCGGGTACTCGGCGCCGTAGGCGCTGTCACCCGCGCTGGCAGTGATAGCGACGCCCGGGTGGTTGTAGTACTGGGAGTCGTACGTCGCGTCGGAGGAGGACTCCGCGCCGCCGTAGCTGTTGGAGACGAACTTGGCGCCGAGCTTGACGGCCTCGTTCACCGCGGTGCCGAGGTCGGCCTCGGAGGCCGACTTGGCCTCGACGAGGAGGATGTTGCAGTTCGCGCGCAGGTCGCGCTGACCATGTCGAGGTCGAGCGAGATTTCACCGGCCCAGCCGCTATCGGCGGTGGGGAGGTTGGACGACGAGCCGCCCTGGCCGACCGTGCTGAAGCAGCCGCTGTCGCCGGTGCAGGCCGCAAGGCCGTACTGCGAGCGGTAGGTGGCGAGGTCGGCCTCGGCGTTCGGGTCGTCGAAGGCGTCGACGATGGCGACGGTCTCGCCGGAGCCCTTGGAGGAGGCCGCGGAGGTCAGGCCGTAGGCCGACTGGATGGTTGAACCGCCCGCGGGAGGGTTCGGTGGTGTCCCACTTCATCTCGTTCTCCGGGTGATCATATTGAACTCCCGGTCGAGAATCGAGGAGTACGTCGAGTCCCCGAGCCTGCCCGAGGCCACGGCCGTACCGAAGTAGCGGCCACTGCCGGCCGCCGCAGCCGCCAGGGTCGGCGTCCCGGTCTTCGACGTGTGGGCGGCCTGGGCGACCAGCGGCACGGCGGCACCCGCGGCGGCGAGAACCACGGCGGCGGCGAGCACGCGGCGGGTTGCCGGACGGCGGCGATGAGAACGGTTCTGATCTGACAACGGCATGGCCCTTCTGGCGCAACGGGCCTTGATCCGGCCCTGGTTACCCGCCAGTTGCCGCCACGCGCACAAAGGTTGCCGTGATCGAGGTAGGAATTTCCACGCGGCTCTCCTCGACCATCGAGCTGTGCGGCAAGGGACTCGTCCCCTTGCCGCACAGCGGCGTTCACCGGGTCGGGACGAACCCTCCCCGGACCGACGCGGAGCCGCCCGTACCCTGCGCGTCGACGCGGTAGCCGTCGCCCGCGGCACTGCGCTCGCCGGTGGCGTGGTTGAACTGGGCGGCGAACTCATGGCTCCCGGCCGGCACGGTCAGGCCCGGCTTGAGGACCCAGCGGTAGACCAGTGTGCCGTCGGTCTCCTGGGCGGTGACGGTGAAGTCAGCACTCGGCAGGGTCTGCCAGGTGCCGGTGTTCTTCACACCGCCGGTCTGCACGATCCGCATCTCGATCGTGAGCGAGGTGAGCGGCTGGGTCGTCTTGAGGACGAGGTTGCTCTGCGTCCAGTAGACGGTGCTGTGCGGGTCCACTGAGCCGGCCGACCACAGCGGCCCGTTCTGGTTCTTGCCGGCGGTTGGCGATGGGCTGGTGGCCGGCGGAGTCGGGCGCGCGCTGCCCGGGGTGGTGGCCGGGGCAGGGGCGACGGGGGTGGGGCGGGCCGATGTCGGTTGCCGGGAGCTGACGGTCGGGGACGGGATGGCAGGCGTGGTCACGGTGGCCGGCGGCGACGAGGTCGCGACGATGGCTGCGACGGCGAGGCCGCCGGTCGCCAGGATGCCGGTGGCGGCGAGCCCGGCGAGCGCGACCCTGGTCCCGGACCTCGCGAACGGCCGCGCGCGGTGACGGACGGCGGGGCCGGCCATGCCGCGCTGCACCCGGGCCAGCACCCTCGCACGGTCGGGCCGGTGGGCCTCGGCGGCCTCGCGCAGCCGACGGGCGATCTCCTCGTTCACCGGTTCCTCCTCTCTGCCACCAGGTCCCCGACCGCTCGTGCGCCCAGTGTCCTTTCCAGCTCGGCCATTCCCTTCGAGGTCTGGCTCTTCACCGTACCGACCGAGATGCCGAGCGCTGCGGCCGTGTCCTTCTCCGACAGGTCGAGGGCGTGCCGCAGCACCACGCAGGCGCGCTTGCGGAACGGCAGCCGGGCGAGCGCCGCGCGGACGTCCAGCACGTCCGCCATGTCCGGGCCCTCCACCTTCTGGGGGCTGCGGGACCAGAACAGCGTGATCCGGCGTCGCTCGCGCACCGCGCTGCGGATCCGTCCGCGCGCCAGGTTGGCCACCACACCGCGAGCGTAGGCGAGCGGGTGGTCGGCCTGCCGCAACCGGTCCCAGCGCTGCCACAGGGCGAGCAGGGCATCCGCCGCGAGGTCGTCCGCCGCGTCGGTCTCGCCGGTCAGGAGGTGTGCTAGACGGGCGAGTTCGGCATAGTGGCGTTCGAAGAATTCGTGGAACTCCGCGGACGCGTCATTGAGGACCATCCCCCGGTCGCCCTCTCCTGGCCATGATGTGCGCGTTGGTTGCACATTTAACAACAACGGGGGGCGCAGCCTAACAGTGCCCAGCCCGGGATTCGAACGGCGCTCGCGCTCGGTGGGCCGGTGAAGGCTGACCGACCTGCTGGTCAATGCCGGGCGAACTGGACGCCGGTCGGCTGCGCGACGTCCGGCCGCACGACAATGCCGTCGACGGTCAGCTGCTCCCCGTAGATGTCGGCGATCCTCAGCGCCCCGCCACAGCCGGTGCCATCGGCGAACAGGAAGTAGTTGCAGTCGGTGCGGGACAGCCGCCGACAGCCGCCGACGGGCCGCACCTCCGGCGCGGCCACCGGGTTCCGGTGGCCTATCACCTGGATCCCGCACCACCACTTGGTGGACCCGGTCTTGTAGCCGGATGGCAATCGTGCACGGCCGCCCGCGCACCTGCGGTGGGCGCGTCGGCTGCCCGCCCGGCACCGGTTTCGCTCCCGGTGAGGACCGTCAGGGCCAGGCAGAACCAACGCACCGACGACCAGTAGCCCCAAGGGAAATGCCCGTGACCAGTCCGCGCCTGCGCCACGGTTGTGGCGCGGCGTGCTTCGTTGCCCTCATGCCCGTCCATCCGGTAGTTCGACTCGGCCTTCCGGCTCCCAGTTGCCGCAGGGGACGAGAAGGTTGCCGCCCCGACGCCGATTTCTCGGCGACCGGTGCTCGGCACGAAAGGGATCTGAAGAACATCGGATGCGGCGGCAACCTTTCCGTCCCGGGCGGCCACTCAGGGGTGCACCAAGCAAGGCGGGCGCACCACGCCGCCCGTCTCCACGCACTCCGATCGGGAGCCCCAACGTGTCACCTGACGACCCGACAACCACCGAGCAGCCGATGCCTCGGGGCCGTACGCACCGCCGTAGCCGAACGCGCCGCCACATCGTGGCGGGGACGGTGGCTGCCCTGCTGGCCGGGGCCGGCGCGGGCGTCCTGGCGCTCAGCGCGAACGCCGCGCCGACCGTGGACATCACGGTGGATGCCGGTACCTCCCTGGGCACGCTGCCCAGCACCGCTGTCGGCCTCAACACAGCGGTCTACGACTCGCACCTGAACGACACCACAGCGTCGGCGCTGATGAAGGCCGCCGGGGTCCGGCAGCTGCGCTATCCCGGTGGCTCCTACGCGGACGCCTACCACTGGAAGACCCACACCCTCGAAGACGGCGGCTGGGTCGCGCCCGGTACCGACTTCGACCACTTCATGGCGACCGCGAAGAAGGTCGGCGCCCAGCCCATCATCACCGCCAACTACGGTTCCGGCACGGCCCAGGAGGCCGCCGACTGGGTCAAGTACGCCAACGTCGACAAGCACTACGGCGTGAAGTACTGGGAGATCGGCAACGAGGTCTCCGGCAATGGGTACTACGGCAGCAAATGGGAGATCGACAAGCACGCGGACAAAAGCCCCAGGGAGTACGCGAAGAACCTCCTCGCCTACGCGAAGGCGATGAAGGCCGTGGACCCGAAGGTGAAGATCGGAGCGGTGCTCAACACTCCGGGATCCTGGCCGGACGGGGCGAAGGCCCCGGGCGACACCGCCGACTGGAACCACACCGTGCTCGCCATCGCCGGCAAGTCGATCGACTTCGCGATCATCCACTCGTACCCGAGCGCTTCCAGCACGGCGGACCTGCTGAACTCCCCCGCCCAGATCGCGGGTGTCACCTCCGCGGTGCGCTCGCTGCTCAACACGTACGCGGGTGCACACGCCGCCTCGGTCGAGATCGCGGTCACCGAGACCGACAGCACCCAGTCACCGGCCAACACCAGCCAGGCCGCAGCCCTGTTCGCATCGGACACGTACATGAACTGGCTCGAACACGGCGCCGTCAACGTCGACTGGTGGGACCTGCACAACGGCATGGGCAAGGCACCCACCACCGTGGGCGGCGAGACCGACTACCTGGACCAGGGCGTGCTCTCCAGCGGAAGCTGCGCCGGCGGGCACTGCGAACCGGCGCGTGAGACGCCCTTCCCCACCTACTGGGGCATCCGCTCGCTGACCGCGCTGGCCAGGCCCGGCGACACCATGGTCAAGGCGTCCTCCGCCAAGCAGTCGGTCGCCGTGCACGCGGTACGCACCCGCAACGGCGGCCTGAACGTGATGCTGATCAACAAGGACCCGCAGAACTCGGCGCAGGTGTGGCTCTCCTACACCGGATACACCCCGGCCCCCGGGAAGGCCACCACCGTCTCCTACACCAAGGGCGGCACCGCCCTTTCCACCACCGCCCAGGGCACAGCGGGCGGCCAGACGCTGCCGCCGTACTCGATCACGACGCTTCAACTGAAGCCCTCGTCGGCAGCCACCCCCGCCGACGCCCCGTCTCGTGCCGCCACCCCGGACACCGCCGCACCGGTCGCCCCGGCCTCCGGCACGATCGGCACCCGCGCACAGGCGACGGCGGCCGGCCCACCCGTCAGCCGGCCGGAGCAGAGCAACACGGCCGGTGGCCTGGCCTCCACCGGGACGAGCAACGCCGTCACCTACGGTGCCATCGCCGGCCTGCTGGCCCTGGCCTCCGGCTTCGTGCTGGTGCTTCGCGTACGCCGCAGCAGGGCATCGCACGGCAGGTGAACACGCGCAGGCGGCAGACGGCCCGGCAGCACCGCCACCCGCCCGTGGCATGTGCGCCGGGACACCGGCCGCCACACCGCTCGACGGCGTCGACGGCACTCGGGCCTTCACCGGCCGGGCCTCCTTCTTCCCGCCACTCACCGTGACATCACCGGTTCTCCCACGGCAACGTCCTCACCGGCAACGTCCAGGTCAGCGGCACCAACTGGCCGCAGGGCGCGCGGCAGGTCATCCAGCAGGCAGGCGTCCATCCGGCGGCCGGTGACGGCTTCCCGGCCGGCTACCACCAGTTGGTGGCTGGTAGCGACAGCCCGTGCCTGGACGTGCACGGCGGCTCCGGCAGCACGGACGCCGCGCTCGACCCGTGAACGCTCGACCAGTGGCCCTGCAGGGACGCCGGCGGCACCAGCCAGGACTTCACTCCCCGCTGGCCGCAGTAAGCGGCAGCTTGTTCAAACCCTCCGCTATCTCCCCCACTCCTGAGGAACGCATATGAAGAAGTACTCGGTACCTCTGGCCGCAGCGCTGACGGCCGCGCTCGCCATGGGCGCCGCGCTGCCCGCCGTGGCTGCCACCTACACCGGTGCGCGGCCGTCCGCCGTGCGGGCCGCCGCCCCCGCCCCCTTGCGGCTGATGCCGTTGGGCGACTCGATCACCTGGGGCGTCGGCAGCCCGTCTGGGAACGGCTACCGGGGCTTCCTGTGGAACCGGTTGGCGGCCGAGGGGCATGCCCTGGACTTCGTGGGGTCGGGCCGCAACGGCACGATGTCCGACCCGGACAACGAAGGCCACTCCGGCTGGCATATCGACCAGATAGCCGGCATCTCGGACTCCGTGCTGGCCCGGTACCGGCCCAACGTGATCACCCTGGAGATCGGCACCAATGATCTGAACGGCGGCTCTCAGGCTGAGTCCGCCGCCGAACGGCTCCATGCGCTCATCGACCAGATCACGGCGGACGCCCCTGACGCAACCGTCCTCGTCGGCACCCTGATCGTCTCCACCAGCAGCACCGAGGAGGCCACCCGCCCCGCGTTCAACGCCAAGCTGCCCGGCATCGTCCAGGCCGAGCAGGCTGCCGGCAAGCATGTACGCCTGGTGGACATGAGCGCTCTGACCACCGCGGACCTGTCCGACCCCTTCCACCCCAACGACAACGGCTACAGCAAGATGGCGGACGCCTTCAACGCCGGAGTCCAGGCCGCGGACGCGGCGGGCTGGATCAAGCCGCCGGTCTCCGCGGGCGGGCCGGTGCACTCCGGGATCGCGGGGAAGTGCCTGGACGTCAACGGCGGCAACAGCGCCAACGGGACAGCCACGCAGATCTGGTCCTGCAACGGCGCCGACGCGCAGTGGTGGTCCGCGCGCTCGGACGGCACCGTGCGGGCGCTCGGGAAGTGCCTCGACGCCACGGCCGGTGGTACCGCCAACGGCACCAAGATCGAGATCTGGGACTGCAACGGCGGCGCCAACCAGCAATGGCAGGCGTACAACGGCGGTTACCGAAACCCGGTCTCCGGCCGCTGCCTCGACGACCCCGGTGCGTCTGCCACCGACGGTACGCAACTGGTCCTGTGGGACTGCAACGGCAGCGCCAACCAGCAGTGGACCGCTCTACCGGTCTCCTGAGCCTCGTGAACCGACTCCACAAGCCGCCTGTCTGCCGCCGCGGTACGGGCCGCCCTGGCCGGGACGGCGGCCCCGCCGCCTATACGGCTTCCGGCACGCTGGGCGCGGCGGCAGCCGGCAGCGGCCGCTATTTCGGCACGGCCATGGCTGCTGGAAAGCTCGGCGACTCGACGTACTCCACGATTCTCGACCGGGAGTTCAACATGATCACCCCGAAGAACGAGATGAAGCGGGACACCACCGAACCCTCCCGCGGGCGGTTCAACTTCGCCCCAGCCGACTCGATCGTCAGCCACGCCACCGCGCACGGTCAGCGAATGCGCGGCCACACCCTGGTCTGGCACTCCCAACTGCCCGGCTGGGTCAGCTCCATCACCGACGCGAGCACCCTGCGCAGCATGATGAACAACCACATCACCACCGAGATTTGCCTGGACCAAGCGCGACGCTGCGGTCGGCTCGCTCGCGCCCGTGCAGTCGCCATCCTGCACGAATGACTGTGATGGCTACCGGTCGGTTGGTCGGTGTTGAGCCCGAAGCACGTCTGCCCATCGGGTCACGAGGGGGTAGGCGGGAACGGCTCCTGAGCTTGCGTGGGCTGGGCGCTCGGTCGTGGCTCGGACTGCGCCGGCGGCCTCAGGGTCGAGGTAGCGCAGGGCTGTCCTGGAGAAGGGCATGTTCCCGGCGACGGACAGGTCGATGCCCGTGAAGTAGCGGCGCATTTCGGGATCGGCGGTCTCCAGGGCTTTGTCACGCAGGAGCAGGTAGAGCGCGAGGATGCGGTCGCGGATGACGATGGCCTGCTCCCATGCGTCGTGGGAATTCAGGGTGGGATCGTCTGCCTGGAGGGCTGAGGCCAGGTTGTATTTGCGCTGTCCGAGGGCCTGTTCCTTGAAGTAGGAGTAGCGGTCGTTGTCGATTGCGGCGACCAGGAATCCCGCTTCGGACGCCGCGGTCACCAGGGGGGGAGATGAAGGTGGTCAGGTCGGGCTCGACGCTCTCGGCGATGCAGACCAGGGGCACCATGACGTCCAGTCCGGCGGTGAAGTACCGCATGGCCAGGTATTCGTTGACGCCGGGGGGGTGTGCCGCGTTCGCGGAGCGCGGTCTCCCAGACCTGGTTGAGCAGCCAGCTCTCGGTGGTGCGTGCGAAGAGGTGGAACTGGGCTTCGCCGAGCGCGGCGCGTAGGCGGGGCAGTGCGTCCTGGAAGGGTTCCTCGGCGGGGTCGAGGTCGTGCTGCCAGACGAGGGGGGGTGCGGGTCATGCGGGCGAAGCGGCCCACGGCCCGCACGGCGTCCGCCAGCGTCGCCTCCGGCGCGCTGGGGACTGCGATGTCGTTGGCGTACCAGCCCCAGGCCAGGTAGTCGGCCAGTGGCCGTTATGGCTGCCCGGGGCGTGTGGGGAAGCACGTGGGTGATCAGTGCCGAGGCGACGGCGGCATACAGGGCGGCCATCTCGGCGCTCCCGCCCACAGCAGGTCTGGGGCGCTCCCGAGCTGCGGGGCCATCGCTCCGGCGACCGGCCCCAGGCCCGGGACCATGCCCAGGCCGGCCAGACCGGCCTGGGCCATGACGGTGCTGGACGCGGACGGCCCCGCCTGAGTTGCACGGCCTTCGCCTGTGGGTGCTGCGGTGCCGGATACGGCGATCTCGGCCTCGTGGCGGCGCTGACGGTAGGAGGCCAGCAGCCTGTCGAAACGCTTCAGTGCGGCCTGCTGACGCCCGAGTTGGACGCTGATCGTCTCCATGGCTTCGATGACGCTGTGCACGTCGTCGTCGAGGTAGGCGGTCACGGCCTGCCGCTCCCGTGCTGTGGTCTCCCACTGGCGCACCAGCGACGTCTTGCCCACCCCGGCCTGGCCGTGCACGTGGAAGAGGTACTGGAATGCCTCACTGATCGGATCACGGTCCAGGTTTTCCCTGAACGCACCCAGCTCGCCTTGCCGTCCGATGAAACCGCTTTGGCGACGGCGGGACGGATCTCTGGCTCGCTACCGGGGTGCTGGGGTGTGGTGAGGATCAGCCAGGCACGAGCAGAGCTCTGGCACAGCCAGTGCGCCGTGTGCTCGGCGATGGGTGCGAGATCGGGTGAGTGACTGGCGCACGCGCCCGGCTCGGGCGGGCCCGGCGGGAAGCCGCGGGCTCAGGGTGGGGCAGGGTTCAGCTCGCGGGGTCGCTCGGGTGGCGGTCCGTGCCGCCACGGCGCAGCAGTCCGTAGGCCCAGCGCTCGTTGAGGCCCGCGAGGAAGCCGATCGTGCCCCAGAAGAAGAACGCCTTGATCAGGGCCTCGTGGTCGGCCATGGACAGCGGGCCCGCACCGCACAGGCCGGCCGGGGTCGCGGGCGGCGCGAAGATCGTGAGGACGCCGCCGTTGATGAGCAGGAACAGCGAGGTGGCCAGGAACCAGCCGACCACCACCCGATACCAGCCCTCCTGCCTCATGATCTGGGCGAGTTGGCGGGGGTCGGCGGGTATGTTCCGCACCCCGCCGCGGCCCGGCGCCCGGTGCATCAGCTGGTAGGCGTTGCGCAACCGGACGATCACGCTGAACACCGCGCCGAGCGCCCCGCCCGCGAAACACACCAGGGCGTGCATCAGGCTCAGCTGTTCCGGGCAGGCGAGCCTGCTGTCGAACAGCGCGGGCACCGCCTCGCCCACGGCGAACGCGAGGACCAGCACGACCGGGCTGAGCACCATGCCGAAGGCGAGCCCGGTGTTGAGCCCGCGACCGCTGGCCAGCGCCGCGTCCGCGTCCAGACGCCGGGCCGCGGCGTCGGCCTCGTCCCCCAGCCGCTCGGCGGCCGCGGCCCGCGTCTCGGCGTGCTCGACCGACGCCATCCGCACCCCGCCTCGCACCGCCTGCTCGAGCGCCCGGCACACATCCTCACGGGTGCGCCGCTCGAAGGCCCGCTGAGCCGCCGCGTAGAGCTGCTCGATCCGGTCGAGCTGCTGCGGCTGCCACCGCCACAGCCGCTGCAGATCGGGCGCGTTCTCGGCGAACCCGAGCGCGTCGGCCAGCGTTCTCGGCTCGGACGCGGGCGCCCCGGCCAGCCATTCCCCGATCCGCCGTACCCGACGTGTCCTCTGCGCGCCCACGCGTCCCACCGCCCCCTCGTCCGCCGGGGCAGTCCTCATGTCGCAAACCCCTTGGGGGGGAACATTAGTTGGAGAACGGCCCGGGGCGCTCCCGGGCACTGGCCACGCCGGGTCGGACCCGCACTCCGGAAACCAGGCGATACATCACTTGGCGCAGCGTGACGCCGCCCTCGTAGCTCTCCACGATCTCCCGGGCCCGGTCCACCACGACCGGCCACCGGATCCGCTCCCATGCCATACCGGTACTTGTACTCGTGCCCTCCTTCGAGACCCTCCCCCGCTTCACCACCGACCTCCATCACCTCACCCCCGCCCAGCACCGGCGCTTCCGCCGCGTCGTCCTGGACGCCTTCGTCCCCGACCTGCGCACCGGCCGCCCCGGCTTACGGATCAAGGGCGTGCGCCGCGCCCCCGGCACCTACGAACTCACCTGGGCGCCGGACGGGCGCGCGACGTGGTCCTACGGCAAGGAGAAGTTCGCCGGCCCTCACATCGTGTGGCACCGGATCGGGACCCACAGCATCCTGGACCGCCCCCTGACCGAAGGCCGTCTTGTGGGCGCGGGCCACCAGTTGGTTGGCTGATCGTCCCGAACATCAGGAGGGGACACCACGTGGCAGCGAACGAGACCGTGCCCGAGTCGGAGCACCTGAAGTCGCTGATTATCAGCACCGCGTCGGCGCTGTGGGAGGACAAGGCGGCGCCGGGCAAGTTCCTCGACGTCGTCCGGCGCAGCGAGACGTTCGCCCCGCTCGCCGACAGCATGGCGGAATCCCAGGCCCGGCCCGCGAAACCGTCGTTCTACGGCGTGAAGAGCCGCGAGTTCCAGGAGTGATGCGTCGGCCGGGCGCCCCGGCGGCGCAGGACGACCGCACACGGCGGCGGCCCTCACCAGGAAGGTGGGGGGCCGCCGCCGTCTTCCCTGGGAACGCTCAGGCTGACCGGGGGAGAGAGGCGCCAGCCCTCGCGACCGCCTTGTCTGTAGCCGTCTTGGTTGACGCGAGGATCTTGGCCGCTGCTGTAGGTCTGCAATCGGAATGCCCCGTTCCGCTGCGGTGACCTGGGCATATCTGACTGTCTCATTGGGGGGACACGGCACCTCTGTCTCGCGATCTTGTCCCCTGTCTCCACCCAAGCGAAAGGTGATCGCGATGCGTACATGGACGACACGTCCGACCCTGAGGGGCACCTTCGGCATGGTGTCCACAACTCACTGGCTGGCCTCGCAGTCTGCGATGGCGGTGCTGGAGGACGGCGGCAACGCGTACGACGCGGCGGTGGCCGCCGGGTTCGTGCTGCACGTCGTCCAGCCCCACCTCAACGGCCCGGCCGGAGAGGTCCCGATCATTCTGGCTCCCGTGAGCGGGCAGGTCCGGGTGCTGTGCGGACAGGGGCCTGCTCCCGGCGGGGCGACGATGGGGCACTACCGCAGCCTCGGGCTCGATTTGGTTCCCGGCACCGGTCCGTTGGCCGCCGCCGTGCCAGGCGCCTTCGACGCGTGGATGGTACTGCTGCGAGACCACGGCACGAAGCCCCTGGCCGAGGTGCTGAAGTACGCCATCGGCTATGCAGAGCACGGGCATCCTGCCTCGGCAGGTCTCGGCAGGACAATAGAGGCCGTGCGGGAGCTCTTCGAAACGGAATGGACTACATCCGCCGAGCTGTACCTGCCGGCACCACGTCCGGGGGCCCTGTTCAGGAACCCGGCTCTGGCACAGACTTGGCGCACCTTGCTGCGCGAGAGCGCCGGCACGTCCCGAGAGGCCGTGATCGAGGCCGCCCGCAGGATCTGGCGCGAGGGCTTCATCGGCGAGGCCATCGCCGGATTCGCCGCCAAACCCGCCATGGACACCACGGGCCGACGCCACGCCTCGGCTCTCACCGGTGACGACCTGGCTGGCTACGAGGCACACTACGAGTCCCCGGTCAGCTACGACTGGAACGGCTGGACCCTGTGCAAGGCCGGACCCTGGAGCCAGGGACCAGTCTTCCTCCAACAACTCGCGCTCCTGCCCGACGGGTTCGCCTATGACACACCGGACTACCTGCACAGCCTGGTAGAAGGAACCAAGCTAGCCATGGCCGACCGGGAGGCTTGGTACGGCGACGCGGGCGACGTCCCGCTCGCCGACCTGCTGTCCCGGTCCTACAACGACAGGCGGCGCGCCCTGATCGACGGCAAGGCGTCGCATGAGTTGCGTCCCGGCAGCCCGGAAGGCCGCACACCGCGCCTGCCGGATCAACCCTCGCGCGAGTCGAAGACCGGCGACGCATCCAGGCACAGTCTTGGTGCGGGTGAACCGACCGTCAGCTCCGACGGGCTGACCCGGGGGGACACCTGCCACCTCGACGTCGTCGACCGCTGGGGCAACATGGTCGCAGCGACGCCCAGCGGCGGTTGGTTCCAGTCCAATCCGGTGATCCCCGCCCTCGGCTTCCCCCTCGGTACCCGCTTGCAGATGGCCTGGCTGCAGCCGGGCCTGCCCAACTCACTGACCCCCGGACGCCGTCCACGCACCACTCTCTCGCCCTCGCTCGCCCTGCGCGACGGTACCGCGGTGATGGCGTTCGGAACCCCGGGCGGAGACCAGCAGGACCAGTGGTCCTTGCACTTCTTCCTCGCAGTCGCTCTCGGGGGTCTCAGCCTCCAGGCCGCCATCGACGCCCCCAACTGGCACAACAGCAGCTTCCCCAGCTCTTTCCACCCCCGTGCCATGCACGCCGGCAGGCTCACCGTCGAGGCACGGATTGGCGAGGCTCACATCTCCGCACTCCGAGAGCGGGGCCATGACGTCAAAGTGGCCGGCCCCTGGTCGCAAGGACGGCTCTGCGCGGTCGCCCGCGACCCGCAGAGCGGCGTCCTCTCCGCCGCCGCCGACTCTCGCGGAATGCAGGGCTACGCGGTCGGCCGGTAGGACGGCGGACCCGCTCGCGGCACGCGCGCCTCGCATACGGCTCAGCCACTGGTTATGACTGGCCGGGATTCGCCTCAGCGCATGCGGCCGTGGTGATCCGCCATCCGGACATGGGCACGGTATCGATCATGAGCGATACAGGGGATCGGATACCGATCACAGCAGACGGCCGACTCGGTCCTTCCCACCTTCATCCTGGCGTACGCGACCCTGGGTACCTGGAGCGGCGGGGCGCACTCTCCGGACTGGCCCGGGGCCACCTCGTGGGCCACCCTTCGCCCCCGGTCGCCTACACGGACGCAGAGCACGCGACATGGCGTACTGTCCACACCGCGCTGGAACCTGCCCTGCGCGCCCATGCGTGCCAAGAGATCCTGGATGCCCGCGAGGAGGCGTGTATTCCGGCCGACCGGATCCCGCAGCACACCGAGGTCGGGGCGGTCCTCAAAGCCCGGACGGAATTCGATTTCACCCTCGCTGGCGGATTCGTGAACAACCGTAGGTTCTTCGAATCACTCGGACGCGGCTTCTTCCACGCCGTGCAGTTCGTCCGCCATCCCGCCGTACCGCTGTACACGCCGGAACCCGACGTGATCCACGACGTGTTCGGCCATGGCGTGCATCTGGTGTCCCCGCGCTTCGCCGACCTGTACCGCCTCATCGGTCGGACGGCCCAACGACTTCACACCAAGGAAGCCCTCGAACTACTCAGCCGCGTGTACTGGTACACCCTTGAGTTCGGGGTGCTCACCCAGACCGGGCACGTCAAGGCGTACGGTGCGGCGCTGCTTTCCTCATACGGCGAGATCAGGAAACTGCCTCAGTGTGAGATCCGGGCGTGGAACGTTTGCGCCATGGCCAAAACCCCCTACCGCGCCGCGGGATATCAGCCATTCCTGTTTGCCACCCGGTCCCTGAACCATCTCACCGACGCTCTCACCGCGTTCTGCGAGGCATTCGACGACGACACGGGCCCCCGCCTCGGGCTCAGGCCGGTTTCCTCGCCCCACCCGCCGATCAGTTGCCCGACCGGTCCGTCGGAGCCGCGTAATGCGTCGTCGCCGCCCAGTACGAGCCGGTGAAGTGCCGCTGCCCTTGGTACGACGTGAAGCGCCGCACCGGGAGCACCGACTCGAACCGGACCCGGGACACCGCCTCCAGCACGGACTCCGCAGCCCGCCACCCTCACCGTCAGCCCACTCGACATCGACCAGACCCAGCTCCATCGCCACCCCCGGCTTCGCGTACCTGCCGAAAACGACCGTGACAGGTACCGCGAGAACCGGACCAGGAAGGTGAGATCAAACCCCACGTACGGGGCAAACTCTGTCGCTCAGCGTGCGACGCAATGAGAATCCGACAGCGCGAACGAGAACGAGTAAGAATCCGACAGCTTCAATGCGACAGGACAGCGTTCGTCTCACCGCCCTGTCCTTTGGGCCGGACAAAGGCCATGGTCAATGAGAAAGGGACACGCGAGATGCGAACCTACAGTACGGCTCGTACAAGCGAGGGCGGGCGAAAGCCTCGCCGGGGACGATCAGCCAGTGCAGGTCTCTGCGGCCGGGCGGCCAGGCGTGAGCGCGGCCTTCGACCCTGGCGAAGAAGTTGTCCATGCTCAGCTGCCCCTTTCGTACGGCCCCCAACTTCCCGCCGTCACGCTACCCGCGCGGGTGATCTCCTCGAAGGCGTTCCGCCCGCTGCACCCCGGCCTCCGAGGAAGTCGACACGTCCCGCAGACGGCCTGCCCGGGCTTGCCACCGGCACGCCGTACCGTGAGAAGACCGTGCTGCGCCCTGCTATCTCCCGAGGGCGGCCGCCAGCTGGCCAGCCCGTCGGGCGTAGCGAGCCCGGCGGCTCGCTGGTACGCGAACAGCGCCGCCCTCGACGCCTCCGGCAGGCCCTGCCCGCGGTCAGGGCCTGCCGGAAAGCAGTGACGGTCGCGGAACCCCGGGCTCGGGGAAGGGTGATGCCCTGTTGTTGTGCGGTCGGTCCGGGACGGAGGGTCCAGGGCACGGGGCCTGTTCTGGTCAGCCATCCGTTCGAGAGCAGGCGGTGCACGACGAACCCGCGCAGCTGGTAGCTGTGGTGCCACCCCAGCCCATCGCTCAGTTGCTTGAACGAGGGGCCATGCCCGTGTGCTGCCCGGAAGGTCACAGTGAACTCGGCGGCCTGCGGGCCGCGGTCCGGGTTCGCGTCCTTCCACCGTCCATAGGCGTTCTTGGCGGCTTTGGAGAAGAACGCGGCCCCACAGGGGCTCATGAAGGCCTCCGCGGCCCGCTCCACGGGCAGTTCGGACAGGGCGCAGTACTCGACGCTTTCCACGTGCCGGCGCAGCGCGGGTGTGGCTGCGTTCTTCCACTGCTCCCATGCGTCAGCGTCGAACTCGAATCCCTGGGCCACTGCAGACGTGAGTCGGGTTTTCGGGAGCAGGCCCGACAGGTGGCGTACTTGGGGATCCAGACGGAACTGGTCGCCGGAGAGTCCGGCGAGGAAGCCGTTGCGCAGGAGGTCCGGCAGAGCGGCTCGGCAGGCTTCAGGGATGCCGGGCGGAAGCTCGCCGAGAAGCATTCGAGGTGGCGTGGGCTGCGACGAACAGCCCGGCCAGTCGCGCGGCCGACGGCAGTTTCTTGACCGGCTTGGCGGACAAGGTCCGTATGGTCCATCCGGACACACGCGATCGCCGGGTCTTCCCGAAGGGCAGTGGGCGGGGCGCCTCGCCGACCAGATCGGGGACGGTGACGGAGACCGGCGGCGCGGCAGGATCACTGTCGAAGATGGCGTCCCCCATCTGCCGGCCCAGCTCCCGCAGAACATGAACAGCCTCGCGTGGGTCGCTCAGACGCAGAGCGGCAAGATCCTGCCCGGTCACGTTGCCGACGCCGCGGCGTGCAGCCCTGATGGCCATCACGACGGCCAGGAGCTGTGCGTCGGGGCCCGGCAGCTGCAGTGAACCCACGTAGTCCAGCAGCATGCGGGCCGCTTCGCCCTGCTGAGGCGTCAACAGGAAGGGCAGCGGCTGGGCCTTGCCGCCCGGGGCCGCAGTTTTCGTCTTGCTGGGACTACACACGGGCTGGGGCACGCCCCTCCAACGCACCGCGCGGACCGGAGTTACTACTCAAGGCCCGCTCGGACCCTGCCGGTCACGGCCTGTACCTCGGCATCCGCGCTCGGGGTCGGCCACGGGTGTCTCGTGCTGGGGTGTCTCGTCCTCCCGGTCCGGCTCGCTCCAGCCCACCCCATACGGGCCCCGCTCGCCGGGCCGGGTACAGCCGACAAGCGGGGCGTTGCCCTTGGCACGGTGCAGTCCGTAGATCAACGTCATCGACCACCTTCGAGGAAGCGTGCTGAGCCCAGCGATTGTGCCCGGCGTCCTGCCGGTTTCTCGACGCGATTCCGGTCAAACAGTGAGCCCGGTAGGTCATGGATGGAACCCAGCTGCGGATCTCTGTGGCCCATGGATCACGGCGTTCTTGCGTCACTCGCTGGGGTGACCTGGCCTGTGTCTGGCCCAGGCCTTAGGGCCTTCCCGATGGGTCCCGTGACCACCACACAGCTGTCTCGTGAGGTCTGTGTCTGGCCCACCAGACACGCCCCGGCGGCCAAGGCCAATCCCGCCGACAACCAGTGAAACTTGGCCTCCGGCAGCACTCTGGCCTGTCGGTCGACGACCGTGGCGACTTTCCGATCTTGCCGGTGGCGTTCGGCCGGGGCAGCGTGGTTCCCCGCGCCGCATGGCGAGCGGCGTGCCGTCGTACATGGAGGAGTGGCATGGCCGAGCAGTACGTGTATCTCGCGGTGGGCAGGACAGACACACGGATCTTTCGGTTCGATCCGGTGCAGTGGGATGTCCAGGTGTACGACAAGGTAGCGACGTTCCCCGACGGTTACGCCTCCATGGGGAGGCTGGACGATCGGTTATACGCGCTGAGCAAGAACAACCTCGTCATCATCGACCTGGAGAAGGGCGGGGTCCCGGACACCCAGTTCATCCAGGAGTTCGAGGACCAGGGCTGGTTCTGCGGGGATGTCACTCCTGGTGGGAAGACGCTCTTCGCCTGCGCGGGGCCGGGTACACCGGTGTACGAGATCGACCTGAGCAGCGCCACGGCGACCGCGGGCAACGTGGCCGGAGGAGGGCGCTGGGACGACTGGGCCTATCACCCCGTCGACGGTCGCCTCTACGGCGTGGAGGGCGACAACGGCGACCTGCTCTACTTCGACGAGTCGAAGTCGCCCGTGAAGCAGCTCCTCAAGACGGGAGTTTTCCCGCCCGCCGAGCGGAGTGCGAGCGGTGGACGGAAGTCGTACTCAGCCGTCTTCTTCAGCGAGGACGGCATGTTCTACGCCATCGACTCCAAGGGGAACGCGAACGCCCTGGATCTCACGGCGTCGTCCGCGTCCCAGCCGATCACCCCGGATCGGATCGACGCATCGCACCGGCTCAGCAACACGCCCCTGCCGGTGGACGACCTTGAAGTGATGAACGCGGCCGGCATCATCGCGAAGATCACCCCGCTCGACCCGCCGGTCGTCACGGAGCCGCACGACCATGCGCAGTCCGAACCCAATCAGGTGATCAAGGGCACGGTGACCGCTGACGAAGGGATCGACGCGGTCAAGGTGTTCGAGGTGATCGACGACGCGCCCCGGCTCCTGGGTCCAGCGATCCTGACAGGGACCGGCTGGGAGTACCGGCCGGGCCAGCCCTGGCCCGAAGGCGAGCACACCGTTCAGGCCGTGGCCTATATCGGCAGGCGGGACTCGAAGCCCGCCACCGTGACCTTCACCGTCGTGCCGGTCGCGCCGCCGGTGATCAAAGACCCGAAGGACACCACGACGGTCGACGTCGACCAGGTGATCAGCGGCACGATGGCCGACGGAGTGGACAAGGTCAGCCTCTCCGAGGGAGACACAGCCCTGGGCAACGCGGCGCTCGGCACCGGGACATGGACGTACGCTTCCGCGGACGCCTGGTCCGAAGGCGAGCACATCGTCCAGGCTGTTGCGCACAAGGGCGACCGCGAATCCCGGCCGGCGATCGTGCACTTCACTGCCAAGGACCCGAACCTGAAAGTCACGCAGCATCACGAAGGCCACTGGAAGAAGGTCTGGGACAAGGACCCATACATCTACTCCTTCACCCTGACCGTGCAGGCGAAGCGGACCCGGGTGACGCTGTGGACCATCAGCTTCGACGTGCCGGCCAACACCACCGTGGACCCCGACTGGGCGGCGAGGTTCGCCTTCACCGTCGTCAGTGACGGGAGCAACGGCACGGTGGAGCTTCAGAACCAGGACCCGAAACAGACCATCGACCCAGGTTCGCCCCTGCCGCTGAACGTCCAGGTGCTCTTCCCCGGCGAGAACACGGCCTACGAGACCTTGGGTGGTCTCAGCGCGCACGAGGGCAACTAGCCAGGGCGTGTCCGGTGAGTCAGACACAGGCCCACGAGACAGACGCGTGGTAGTCACGCGACCCACCGACAAGCCCTAGCCCCGATGCCGCCCTCCAGAGTGGTGGTGTCGGCAGTCGGTCGAGTGGCGTCGCGTTCGGGCCAGGCCTGCGTGCTTGGCTTGCCCAAGGACAAGGCCGGGCCACGCTGGCGGTTGTCCGGGATAGAAGGACAGCGGTTCACAGCCGCAGCACGAGGTGCTGACAGGCGGCCGAATCCCGGGAGTTGTGACCCGGAGGAAGTGGCAGTGTGCCCCGATATCCCCATCCTGCGTCACGCTCACCCGGTCGTTCAGCAGACGACCGGGACAAAGACAGGCAGGTGGTGAGCCTCGGTGCCACGCGTAAACGGCCAGCTAGCCGCACGCGCGTAGGAGCCGCAAAGCCCCCGTGGCGGCCTTCGGCTACGCGTACGAGCCGGGCCCGACTCTTTGATCGGTCGAAGAGCCGGGCCCGTGCCGTGTCGCGGCCCTCTGCGGGCCTTCCCCACATGACGGCATGTCGGAATCCGCGCCACGGACCATCACCCGGCGCCACAGTGATCGGTGACCTTTCCCTCACCAGCGGGTTGACCACAGCATGAAAAGGATCCTGCCTGTCGCGCTGGCCACCGCCACACTGGCCCTGTGCACCGCCCCCGCGCACGCCAATGCCACCGTCGAGGAAGGCAGAGTCGGCATCCACGTCCAAGGCCACGGCCTGCGCGTCGACACCGTCGACGGCTACATGGACGGCCAACCCGCCGGCACCCGCGCCCAGCTCTACACCCTCGCCGCACGATCAACCCCGCACAACATCACCGGCTGGCAGAACGCCACCCACCACACCTGGGGCCTCACCAAAACCTCAATCGTCCACTGGTACTGGAAAGGCGGACGCACCTTCCCCGACGGAACGAAACTGTGCATCGCCTTCAACAAGGCACCCGGCGACAACCCCTGCGCCATCATCCACCGCTAGCCAGCCGCACCGCCGGCCCGACGGTCAGTACTCCGGGAGCTCTTCGCATCCGCCCTCGCGCACACTGCCCCGGGCACCACCGCGGCTTCACCACACGCCAGCACCGGACACTTCCCCGCCCCGCGGCAGGCTCCTGGTCCATGAACCCCGGCAGATTTCGCGTGACCACCCAGTTCCGACCCGACGGCGCCGGTACCGAGGGCTATTGGAATAACCAGGAGGTGGCCGAGGACAAATTCCCCGGCCAGGTCGGCATCTACGGCTCCGGCGACACGGCGATCCGCCTGGCCGAAGAGACCGCCGACCGCCGGTACGCGGTCATCAAGTCCCGGTCGCAGCAGACCGGCATGGTCCAGGGAGACGTCGCCTAGGACTTGTCCGGCCGATCATGTGACCGCTTCATATCCGGGTCGTTGCTGTGGACATGGGGCGGGGTGATCTGAGAGCAGCACCGGGCGGTTGCTACCCGCTACGACAAGCGCCATTACGCCTACCTCGGCACCGCCACCGCGGCAGCTCTCACGATCCGGCTCCGCACATGATCGACGGGAATGCTCCGTGTCACTGATCCGGCAACGTTCCGCGCTCCCGTAGTCGAGGGTCTGCACCTCACAACAGCGATCGAACCGCCGCTATGCGGGGCGGAGAACGGGATCGATCCCTGCCAGGCTCTCGTGCAGCCGACGGGCCCCCTGGGCAACACGATCGTCAGTGTCGCCCGACATCTCGTCGCAGATCCGTAGCGCCTCGTTCAGATCGTCCGCGAAGATGCTGAAGACATCAACGATCGCGGTGTGGATGTAATCGGCGTGGTTGTCGTTGGCGACTGCCAGCGCGGACGCGACAACGGCTTCTCAGGATGGCTCTAGCTGTGCGAGCCGGCGTTCGAGGGGGGTGCGGTAGGCGAGGGTGACGCGGGTGGTGGCGAGGAAGTTGGTGAGGCGTTCGATTTCCCCATGGATGACGGTGCGGCCGGTGGTGCCGGGGTCGGTGAGGAGGTGGTGGTTGATGTGTCCGTCGGTGTGCTGGGCCCAGGCGCCGATGATGCGGCCGTTCCACCAGAGGGTGGGGCCGATGTTGCCGTTGCGGTCGAAGAGGGCCGGGGCGTGGGCGGGGTCGGTGTACCAGGCGCGGTGGCGCCATCCCATGGAGGTGGGGTCGAGGCTGGGCAGCAGCGCGGCGCCCGGCTCGGGGGACGGGGCGGGTTCGAGGTCCTGGGGCAGGAGGTAGCCGGTTCCTTCGTCGAGTTCGACGGCTTGGGCGCCGGTGGCGGCGATGGCCTTCCGTGTGTGGGTGAGGTTCCAGCCGGTCCACCATGTGAGGTCGTCGGCTGTGGCCGGCCCGAAGGCGGTGAGGTAGTGCCGGGCCAGTTCGGCCCGTGCGTCGGCAGCGGGGAGGGTGGGCAGCGGGGTGGCTGGGGTCCAGCGGAACTGGGCCGAGGTCCATGATCCGACCGGCCGGGAGCGCCGGATGCGGCCTTCGGCGGCGAGGACTCCGAGGATCGTGGCGCTGACGCGCTGGCGGGACTCGTACGGCTTGCCGGGGAAGACGGTCAGCTGCTCGCGCAGGGCGGGCACGTCGGCGGCCAGCTGGGCTGCGGTTGCCTCGCCGCGTGCGGCGAGGGCGGCGAGTGTGTCCTGTTCCACGGCGGTGTAGTGGCGTTGGTCCCAGCCGAGGGCCTTCGACAGCTTGTCGCCCGCTTCGGTACGGAGGCGGCCGGTGTCCTGGGCGGTCGCGGAGCGTATGTCGGGGGCGAGGTGGGTGGGGACGACGAACATGGTGCGGCGCATGCACCGGATCCGCTCCAGCGCGGGCGCGCCGACCGGCCGGTCGTGGAGGGCGTGGTCGATGGCTTCGATGCTGGGGGTGTGCATGCGGGCTGCCACGGCGAGGTAGACGGTGGCGGGATCGGTGGCGTGCAGGCCGATGAGGGCCTGGGCCACCTCGTGCGCGGTCTGCATGCGCACCGAAGGCGCGAGGAGGTGTCGGCGGACGAGGCGGGCGCGGCGCTGGTCGGCGGTGATACGGGGCAGTGCGGTCATGGGTCAGCGGGCCTGGTGGATGCAGAAGGGCTGTCCGGAGGGGTCGAGCAGGACGGTCCAGTGGTCGCCGCCAGGCTGGTGGGCGGGCTTGGTGGCCCCGATCTGGAGCAGCTGCTCTTCCGCGGCCCGGACGTCGCTGAAGGTCAGGTCCATGTGGAAGGGCAGGTCGTCTTCTGGCCAGTTGGGGGCGGCGAACGCTTTAGAGGTGTAGAAGAGGTACATCGAGGGGCCGATGGTGAAGGCGCAGGCGGCGGGTTCGCCCTGTTCGCCGGGGTAGGTCTCGCTGACCTTGGTGCCGAGGGCGGTGGCGTAGAACTCGGCGAGGGCGCGGCCGTCGCGGGCCCACATCGCGTGGCACATGATCGTGCCGTCCAGGGGTGCCGGGCTGGTGCGGGTCACAGGTTCTCCATCTCGTTGCCTGGCTTTTGGGGAGCCAGGGGCGGAACGGCAGGGGCTGGCGCTCGACCCGGCCGACGGCGGCCGGGTCACTGAGCACAGGGTCCGGCGAGGCGATGCCGACAGGTGGGGGTGGGTTGGGTCAGCGGACGACTTTGATGCCGAAGTGGCCACCGAACTGCTGGCCGAGGCCGAAGCCGATGGCGGAGTGCATGTGGGCGTACATCTCCATGCCGCGGGCACACACCAGCGGGCCGAGGTCGAGGATGTCGCTCCAGCCGTAGGACTTCAGCAGGTCGGTGGCCTCCTGCTTGGCGTCGGTGTGGTCGCCGGCGACGAACATGGTGTGGTCGCCACCGCCGACGGACTGCGGGTCTACGACGGTGGTCTGTTCCTGGGTGACGAAGCTCTTGACGACCTTCACGTCGGGCAGGGCCCGCTGGATCTGCTCGGCGAGGCTGTCGGTGTCGCACGGGTCCAGCTTCGGCATGACGCCCCAGGGCGTGGGCCAGGGGTGCTCGCTCTGGTGCTGGTAGATGTAGGGGACGGCGTAGTCGACCAGGGTCTTGCCCGCCAGCTGGTCGGCGATGGCGGTCAGGGCGGCCACCGCGTTGTGGCCGTCGATGCCGCTGATCACCAGGCCGTCGGAGGCGGCTGCGGCGTCACCGAAGGTGTGCAAGGTGATGCCGGGGTGCTGAGCGAGGAACTCCTTGAACGGCGGGGTGCCCATCATGTCGGGCTCCGTGCGGGCCAGCGTGGCCTCGGGGTCGCGGGTGCCGACGTGCACCTGGTGACCGAGTCCGGCGAGCCTGGCGATGTGGGCGCGGGCACCGGCACCAGTACCGAGAACAGCGATCTTCATGGGGAAACCTCCTGGTTTGTTCCATGCGGACCCAGCCCACGCTAAGAGGCTTTGAGGACAAGACGTGTCCTTTGACACGGGCATCATGGAATTCATGACGAGCGACATGACCGCCCGCATGCTGCGGCTGCTGTCCCTGCTGCAGACCCGCCGCGAATGGTCCGGCGCCGACCTCGCCGACCGCCTGGACGTGACCGTCCGCACCGTCCGCCGCGACATCGACCGCCTGCGCGACCTGGGCTACCCCGTCGACAGCGCCCGCGGCCACGCCGGCGGCTACCGGCTCGCCGCCGGCACCGACCTGCCGCCCCTGCTCCTCGACGACGACGAGGCTGTCGCCCTCGCTGTCGCCCTGCGCACCGCGGCAGGCGGGCTGACCGGCATCGAGGAGAGCGCCCTGCGGGCCCTGGCCAAACTAGAACAGGTCCTGCCCCACCGTCTGCGGACCCAGGTCGCCGCCCTCCAGCAGTCGGTCACCGGAATCGCCTGGGAGAGCCGCGGACCGCGCGCGGCCACGACGCTCCTGGGCACCCTCGCCGTAGCCTGCCGCGACCACGAGATCATCACCTTCGACTACACCACCCGCGCCCGCACCAGTACCCCGCGCCGTGTCGAGCCGCAGCACCTCGTCGCCTCCGGCGACCTGTGGTACCTCCTCGCGCACGACATTGGCCGGGACGACTGGCGCATCTTCCGCCTGGACCGCATCACCGGCGTCACGCTCACCGGCCGCCGCGTCCCCGCCAGACACCTGCCCGGCGGCGACCCCGCCGCCTTCGTCGCCGCCCGCCTCTCCGCCGCCCCCACCCGCCACCGCGCCGTCGCCACGGTCCACGCCCCCGCCGACCACGTCCGCGCCCACACCCGCAACCTGGCCACCCGCATCCGTCCCCTCGACCAGACCACCTGTCTCGTCGATGCCTCGGACGACTCCCTCACCCGCATCGCCCAGACCCTGGCCGGCCTCCCCGCCGACTACAGCCTCGATGCCGACCCCGACGTCCTCGACCACCTCCGCGCCACCGCCCACCGCACCCTGCACGCCACGCACTGAACACCCACCCGCCGGCCAGGTCGTCGGCCCGGCCAGATACGCCCCCGAACTCACTCACCAGAACTGGTCCAACAGGCCCTGTCCGCGCGCTGGTTGTCGGCCATCCCGCGCAGATCTTCCTTCCCGCTCTGCCCGGGCATGACATGCTGCACCCGCCTCGGGGTCGGCGGCCGGCCCTATGCCGCGTGACGGAATGCTGCGCCCCGGGGCCACGCGCCCCCGCGACGAGCACTCTGCTCCACTGCCCGGCACCGCCCCAGCCCCGGTGGCTCGCCGGGCGCGAACATCGCGGATCTCCGTTGGCACCTTTCGAGTCGGCTCCTCACGGATTCGGCAGCCTTGGCGAGCACGCACACGCGTCCGGACCCGATGGTGAGCGAGAGAGGTGGCGGAGGGGGGCGGACGGGCCCCCGACGACTCACACCAGCAGTCCCCCGCGTGCTCGTGCGAGCCGTGTTCCGGTCTGGAGGCTCTGGACCTAACGACGCTGCCTGGGCCGCCGGGCCCTCGGATGGTGCTTCAACGTTCCTGCCCGTACTCGTCGTTCTCGTCGCCAGTGTCCTGCACCTGCTGGGCGTTCTGCTGCTCCTCCGCGTCGTCCTTGCCATCCTGGTCTGAGAACAGCTGCTTTTTGAACTTCTGCTGCTCCTGGTACTCGCTGTTCATGCTCATGGTGATGTCCTCCTCGACGTTCGCTTCCCCCGCCTCCGACTCCAGGAACTCACGATCCGGGCGACTCGGCGCTCGCCACTCGGCATCCGGGTGACACGAGCGAGGTGGGCGCCGGCCGACCGGGACACGGTCACCGACCTCTCGTGTGGCGTGACCAGCCCTCCCATCCCCCGCTGTGCCGCCAGACGTACGGCTGGGCCTTTCCGCAGGCCGCTTCCCTCATTAGACAGACGAGCCTCCGTCCCGGGAACGTCCTGAACCTGACCGCAGAAGTCCAGGACGGTCAGCCTGCGGCGCTCGACCAGGCTCTCGAAGCCGTGCCCGCGGCCCGTCGACCCCCGGCGCGATCAGCTCGTCGAACGCACAGCGGTGAGACCACACGCACTCCAGACCAGGACCCGTCATGCCCCAGCGCACCGCGTGCAACGTCACGAGAACGGAGAACGTGGAAAAAGGACCTGCTCAGAGCATTCCACCCGCTACCCTGCGCGCCAACTGTCGCGCTCAGTCTCAGCTGGGCTGTCCCGTCTCGCTGAAGGCTGAGCAGTCTCATCGAAACTTGAGCAGGGATACGCCTCCGTGAGGGGCTGTTCATAACTCAGCCAGCTCTGCTTGGGGTTGGACAACTCCGCTTTTGCCCCTGACTCCTCACTCACTCCCAGGCCCCAAGTCCTGTCCGGTTCATGGCTAGAAATGAACCAAGCGAGATTTGGCCAAGCTTGTGAATCACATCCCGGATGCGAATGGTCTTGGCAGGATTGCGCGTGTCCCGCCGGGTGTTGGGCCAGCAGCCCTGCCCGGCGAAGGGGCTTCATGCTGTGTCGTCCGCGGAGGGGAAGTCGAATGGCGAACGAGCTCAAGTACGGCGACCAGATCCACTTGCAGAACGGGTACAACGGCTGGCAGGGCGGATACCTCGACACCATCAACAACAGCCCCACAGCCGGCCTCAAGCACAACGTGCGCACCGCCGACAGCCCGGACCGCGGCAAGGGCACGGGTACGTGGGAGCTCATCTCCGCCTCGGGCAAGGCGGCAGGACAGCCCGTCCTTAGCGGCGACCTGGTCCACCTGCGCAACCTCTACGCCGGGGACGGCGGCTACCTCGACACCGCCAACCACGCCACTGACGTACAGAAGGCCTCCGGCGGGAAGTACGACGTGTCCACCGCGGAGTCCAAGGACCGCACCCCGGGCAGCGGTCGCTGGCGGATCTTCGCCCAGACCTCCACCCCCGGCGACCAGAACGTCCGGGCCGGCGACGTGGTCCACCTGTGGAACACCTACGACGACAACGGCGGCTTCCTGGAGACCAACCAGAACGCCACCGACGGCGACAAGCTCGACGTCTGCACCAACGCCTACTACAACCGCGGCAGCAACGTCGCCGACTGGAAAATTCACAAGGCATAAACCCGAGCCCCACAGCTCACGAGCCCCGGCGGACATCGACCGCCGGGGCTCGCCCCGTCCCATGACCGGTCGGACGGAGTAGCAGACGACTCCCCTGATGCCAAGAAAGCCCGAATCCTGCCGACAACCATCGCATCAGTGATCACCCGGCCCCTCGCCCACTGCCACAACGCCCTGACCTGCGTACTTAACCTTCGATGAGACGAACTGCAATCCATCAGGAATCGGTGAGATTCGCTCAACGTTCCCTACGTTGTTCTGCGGGACCGGGCGAGCCTTTCGTATGGTTCTCCCACCCAGGGGCGTCGGGTGTGGCTTTCAATCTTCTGCCGCTTGTGGCTTTCATCGATTGGCCGCCCGACGCCCCACGACGACTCGGCTGCCAATGAGGAATTGCGAATGATCGCTCCGTAGGGAATCGACAGCGAGGTCGTCCGTCGGGAGGCACCAGCAACACCACCGCACGGAGGCACCACATGGCTGCGATCTGGGCCGGTATCGACGCAGGCAAGACCCACCACCACTGGTGCGACCTGCAAAGCCTCTCCGCATGAGCGGATGACAGAC